>NZ_CP199934.1:0-4800000 GCF_052814115.1 Micromonospora sp. IBHARD004 | reverse complement strand
CCGGCGGGCGGAGATGGCGGCCCTGCTGCGCTTCGCCGGCGGGCTGCACATCGTGTCGGGTCGCGTGGTGGTGGAGGCCGAGCTGGACACCGGCGCGGTGGCCCGGCGGCTCCGGCGGGAGATCGCCGAGGTCTACGGCTACCCGAGCGAGATCCACGTGCTCGCCTCCGGCGGGCTGCGCAAGGGCAGCCACTTCATCGTCCGGGTGGTGAAGGACGGCGAGGCCCTGGCCCGGCAGACCGGGCTGCTGGACGTGCGCGGCCGGCCGGTGCGCGGTCTGCCGCCGCACGTGGTCGCCGCGAACGTCTGCTGTGCGGTCTCCGCCTGGCGGGGCGCGTTCATGGCGCACGGCTCGCTGACCGAGCCGGGCCGCTCCAGCGCCCTGGAGATCACCTGCCCCGGCCCGGAGTCGGCGCTGGCGCTGGTCGGCGCCGCCCGCCGGATCGGCATCGTGGCGAAGAACCGCGAGGTGCGTCAGGTGGACCGGGTGGTGGTCAAGGACGGCGACGCGATCGCCGCGCTGCTCACCCGGATCGGCGCGCACTCCAGCGTGCTGGCCTGGGAGGAGCGGCGGGTGCGCCGGGAGGTCCGGGCGACCGCGAACCGGCTGGCCAACTTCGACGACGCCAACCTGCGCCGGTCCGCCCGCGCCGCGGTCGCCGCGGCCGCCCGGGTGACCCGCGCGCTGGAGATCCTCGCCGACGACGCGCCCAACCACCTGACCTCGGCCGGTCAGCTGCGGCTGGAGCACCGGCAGGCGTCGCTGGAGGAGTTGGGCGCGCTCGCCGACCCGCCGTTGACCAAGGACGCCATCGCCGGGCGGATCCGCCGGCTGCTGGCGCTGGCCGACAAGCGGGCGCGCGACCTGGGCATCCCGGATACGGAAGCGGCCGTCACGCCCGACATGCTCGTGGTCTGATAGGACGGTGGGGCGGCATGATGCGAGCGGGATCACCACCCGGCGCAGCGCGACGCCGCACGCTCGGATAAGGTCGCTGCGTACGGCAAGGGGGCCGGCACAGGCATCCCTCGCCGTGCTCACCGCCTCGGGCGGTCAGGTCCTTGAGACCGCGGCGGGGTGGCCGAGATGAACCGTCAACGGCCGGCTCCACCGGTCGGCGAACACACCTCCGCCGGCCCGGGTCTGACGCCGGCGGACCAGAACGCGAGGAGATGGGACCTGTGACCATCCGGGTTGGCATCAACGGCTTCGGCCGGATCGGCCGTAACTTCTTCCGGGCAGTGCTGGCGTCCGGCGCTGACATCGAGGTCGTCGCGGTCAACGACCTGACCGACAACGCGACGCTCGCCCACCTTGTCAAGTACGACAGCATCCTGGGTCGCCTCCCGCACGAGGTGAAGGCCACCGCTGACGAGATCACCGTGGGCGGCAAGACCATCAAGGTGTTCGAGGAGAAGGACCCGGCGAAGCTGCCGTGGGGCGACGTCGGCGTGGACGTGGTCATCGAGTCCACCGGCTTCTTCACCGACGCCACCAAGGCGAAGGCGCACGTCGACAGCGGGGCCAAGAAGGTCATCATCTCCGCCCCGGCGAAGAACGAGGACGTCACGGTCGTCATGGGCGTCAACCACGACCAGTACGACCCGGCCAAGCACACGATCATCTCGAACGCCTCCTGCACCACCAACTGCCTCGCGCCGATGGCGAAGGTCCTGCAGGACACGTTCGGCATCCAGCAGGGTCTGATGACCACGATCCACGCGTACACCCAGGACCAGAACCTGCAGGACGCGCCGCACAAGGACCTGCGTCGCGCCCGGGCCGCCGCGCTGAACATCGTGCCGACGTCGACCGGCGCCGCCAAGGCGATCGGACTGGTGCTGCCGGAGCTGAAGGGCAAGCTGGACGGCTACGCGCTGCGGGTGCCGATCCCGACCGGCTCGGCCACCGACCTCACGGTGAACGTCAACCGGGAGACCACGGTGGACGAGGTCAACGCCGCGATGAAGGCCGCCGCGGACGGCCCGCTCAAGGGCTTCCTGGTCTACAACGAGGACCCGATCGTCTCCTCGGACATCGTCACCGACCCGGCGTCCTGCATCTTCGACGCGCCGCTGACCAAGGTCGTCGGCAACCAGGTCAAGGTGGTCGGTTGGTACGACAACGAGTGGGGCTACTCCAACCGCCTCGTGGACCTGGTCAAGCTGGTGGGTTCGTCGCTGTGAGCATCCGGACCCTCGACGACCTGCTCGCCGAGGGGGTGTCGGGTCGGCGCGTGCTGGTGCGCGCCGACCTGAACGTCCCGCTCGACAAGCAGACCGGTGAGATCACCGACGACGGCCGCATCCGGGCCGTCCTGCCGACCCTGAGCGCGCTGGTGCAGGCGGGCGCGAAGGTGGTCGTCTGCTCCCACCTGGGCCGCCCGAAGGGCGCGCCGGACCCGCAGTTCAGCCTCCGCCCGGTCGCCGGGCGGCTCGGCGAGCTGCTGGGCGCGCCGGTGCGCTTCGCCTCCGACACCGTCGGCGACTCCGCCCGGTCCACGGTGGACGGCCTGGCCGACGGTCAGGTCGCGCTGCTGGAGAACCTGCGTTTCAACAAGGGCGAGACCAGCAAGGACGAGACCGAGCGGGGCGCGTTCGCCGACCAGCTCGCCGCCCTCGGCGACGCGTACGTGGACGACGCCTTCGGCGCCGTGCATCGCAAGCACGCCAGCGTCTTCGACGTGCCGGCGCGACTGCCGCACGTGGCCGGCCGGCTGGTGCTGCGCGAGGTCGAGGTGCTCAGCAAGCTGACCGGGGACCCGGAGCGGCCGTACGTGGTGGTGCTCGGCGGCTCCAAGGTCTCCGACAAGCTGGCGGTGATCGAGGCGCTGCTGCCGAAGGTCGACCGGCTGCTCATCGGCGGCGGGATGTGCTTCACCTTCCTCAAGGGCCAGGGCCACGAGGTGGGCAGCTCGCTGCTGGAGGAGGAGATGGTGGAGACCTGCCGCAACCTCCTGGAGCGCTCCGAGGGCAAGATCATGCTGCCGGTCGACGTGGTGGCCGCGACCGCCTTCTCCCCCGACGCCGACCACGACGTCTTCCGTGCCGACGGCATCCCGAGCCACCGGGTCGGGCTGGACATCGGCCCGGAAACGGTCGCCGGCTTCGCCGCCGCCCTGAAGACCTCCGCATGTGGAGATCCGGGGAACGCGCGGACGATCTTCTGGAACGGTCCGATGGGCGTGTTCGAGATGCCGCCCTTCGCCGCGGGCACCCGGGGCGTCGCCGAGGCGATCGCCGACTCCGACGCGTTCAGCGTGGTCGGCGGCGGTGACTCGGCGGCCGCGATCCGGGTCCTCGGCTTGGACGAGAAGGCGTTCTCGCACATCTCCACCGGTGGCGGTGCCTCCCTGGAATATCTGGAGGGCAAGACCCTCCCCGGCATCGCGGCGATGGAGGGCTGATGGCGGGCGTCACCCGCCGGCCGCTGATGGCCGGCAACTGGAAGATGAACCTGAACCACCTCGAGGCCAACCTGCTGATGCAGAAGCTGGCCGCGAGCCTGACCGAGAAGCAGCTCACCGACGTGGAGACGGTGGTCCTGCCGCCCTTCACCGACCTGCGTACCGTGCAGACCGCGGTGGACGGCGACAAGCTGCTGATCGGCTACGGCGCGCAGGACCTGTCGCCGTACCAGTCGGGGGCGTACACCGGGGACATCTCCGGGCCGATGCTGGCCAAGCTGGGCTGCACGTACGTGGTGGTCGGGCACTCCGAGCGGCGGGCCTACCACTACGATGACGACGCGGTCGTCAACGCGAAGGTGGCGGCGGCGCTGGCCAACGGGCTCACCCCGATCCTCTGCATCGGCGAGGGCCTGGAGATCCGGGAGCAGCTCAAGCACGTGCCGCACTGCTGCGACCAGCTCGACGCCGCGCTGAAGGGGCTGACCGCGGAGCAGGTCACCAGGGTCGTCGTCGCGTACGAGCCGGTCTGGGCGATCGGCACGGGCAAGACGGCCACGCCGGAGGACGCCCAGGAGGTCTGCGGCGAGGTCCGCAAGCGCCTGGTGCAGACCTTCGACGAGGGCACCGCGCAGCAGGTCCGTATCCTCTACGGCGGGTCGGTCAAGGCGTCGAACGTCGCCGCGATCATGGCCCAGCCGGACGTGGACGGGGCCCTGGTGGGCGGGGCGAGCCTGGATGCCGAGGAATTCGCGCAGATCTGCCGGTTCCCGGAGCACATCGCCCGCTGACGGCTCGCTATTCTTGACTCCGCCCGTCCGCCGGCCGGTGCCGCGTGCCCGACCTGCCCGGGCAGATGATCGCTACGAGAGGACTGACCCCAGCCATGCCGATCGCGTTCGCGTACACGTTGATCGTGTTGTTGATCATCACGAGCATCCTGCTCACCCTGCTGATCCTGCTGCACCGAGGTAAGGGCGGCGGGTTGTCGAGCATGTTCGGCGGCGGCGTCAGCTCCAGCCTGGCCGGCTCCTCGGTGGCCGAGAAGAACCTCGACCGCTACACCGTTCTGGTGGGGATCGTCTGGTTCGCGTGCATCGTCGGGATCGGCCTCTGGCTTCGGCTGCAGATGAGCAGCGGGTCCTGAGCGAGCTCGTCTGGTCGTACAATCTGCGCGCGGTCCGTCACGACGGGCCGCGCGCAGTTCTTTGTCCGCCGCACCGCGTCGCCGCCGCCCGCCCGAGCGGCGGTCCCCCGAAGACGACAGGAGCGTGCAGCCGTGCCGAGTGGCAACGTCATCCGTGGCGCCCGGGTCGGATCCACCCCCGAGCGGCCGGCCGAGCGGTCCGTGCCGGCCCCGCGCCGGCCGGTCGCCTACTGGTGCCGCAACGACCACCGGGTCGAGATTCTGCTCGCCGCCGAGGCGGAGGCACCGCCGGTCTGGGACTGCCCGCGCTGCGGCCAGCCGGCCGGGCCGGACGCGCAGAACCCGCCCGGCCGGGCCCGCACCGAGCCGTACAAGTCGCACCTGGCGTATGTGAAGGAGCGGCGGACCCCCGAGCAGGGCGAGGCGATCCTCGCCGAGGCCCTGGCCGCGCTGCGCCAACGCCGCGGCGGCGCCTGAGCAGCGGCAGACCCGGTCCCGCCGGGACCGGGGCTCGCGGTCCGTCGGTCAGCGCAGGCTGCGCAGCCGGGGCGGCACATCGGCCGCCGCGGCCCGGTCCAGCAACCAGAGGGTACGACCGACGCCGTGCACGCCGGCCGCGGGCAGCTGCACCGGCCCCGCCCCGGCCAGCGCCATGCCCACCGCCCGGGCCTTGTCGGCCCCGCTGGCGACCAGCCAGACCTCCTCGGCGGTGTTGATCGCCGGCAGGGTGAGGGTGATCCGCACCGGTGGCGGCTTCGGGCTGCCCCGGACCGCGCTGACCGGCCGGTTGTCGTGGTGCACCGGGTGCTCCGGGAAGACCGAGGCGACGTGCCCGTCCTCCCCGACGCCGAGCATCAGCACGTCGAAGTGGGGGAGCGCGGCGTGCCCCGGCCGGGCCGCCCGGGCCAGCTCCTCGGCGTACCGGGCGGCGGCGGCCTCCGGGTCGTTGCCCGCCGGCCCGTCGGAGGGCGGCATCGGGTGGATCCGGGCCGGGTCCAGCGGCACCACGTCCAGCAGCGCCGCCCGGGCCTGGGTCTCGTTGCGATCCGGGTCGCCGGCCGGCAGGAACCGCTCGTCGCCCCACCAGACGTCGACCCGGGACCAGTCGACGGCGTCCCGGGCCGGCAGCGCCGCCACCGCCCGGTACACCGCCGCGGCGATCCGCCCGCCGGTCAGCACCACCGACGCCTGGCCCCGGTCCGCCTGCGCGTCCAGCAGCTTCACCACCAACCGGGCCGCCACCGCCTGCGCCAGCAGGTCGGCGTCGGCGTGTACGGCGACACTCGCCTCACTCATTCGTCGTGCCTCGCGTTCCGACCGCGTACGCGGTCACCTGTGCTCTCCGACCGACCAGCGGTCCCCGTCTGCGACCGCCGGGCGGGCGCCCGTGCCGGCCGCCCGCGACCGTCGCGGCCCGCCCGCTCAGTGGTCCGCGCTCGTGCCGGCGTGCGCGGTGACCCCGGCCTCGGCCCGCTGGGCGGTCGCCGGATCCTTCCACACGTGCACCCGGTGGGCGGGACGCTGGTCCAGGCCGGTGAGGTCGGCCGTGGCGCCGAGCGCCTCGGCGTAGATCTGGTCGGCGTCGAGCCGGCGCAGCTCCTCGGCCAGCTCGTCGCCGAGCGGCCGGCGGACCAGCGGCAGGGTCCGGTCGTCCTGCCCGGAACGCCGGAAGGTGGCGATGCTGTCCTCCCGGGTGAGGGTCAGCTCGTCGCCGTTGGCGCAGCGCAGCTGCACCTCCCGCATCCGGGGATACCCCTCGGTGTGCTCCCACACCGGCTTGATGCCGAGCCGGGCGGCCAGCCAGCCGCGCATCAGCGCCGCCGTCGGGTCCGACCGGGGCGCGACGACCGTCGCCTCGGTGACCCGGGCCTGGGTGGTGTCGAACGCCCCGGCGACCAGGGTGCGCCACGGGGTGATCCGGGTCCAGGCCAGGTCGGTGTCGCCGGGGGCGTAGTCCCGGGCCCGCTGCCGGATGGCCTCGATCGGGTCGGCGGCCTGCGCGGCGTCGGTGATCCGCCGGTCCGCGACCACGCCGAGGAAGTCGGTGGCGATCTCGGCCGGCGGTTCGCCGTGCCACCAGGTGACCACCGGCACGTCGGGCACCAGCAGTGGCATCACCACCGACTCGGCGTGCAGGGCGAGCCGGCCGTACATCCGGGTCACCACCGCCTCGCACGGGCCGAGCCGGCCGCCGACGACGATCTCCGCGTCCAGCCGGTTGCGGTCCCGCTCGACGTCCGAGCGGACCACCACCACGATCCGGCAGGGGTGCGCGGCGGCGGCTATCGTCGCCGCCGCCTCCGCCTCGCGGACCCGCTTCTCGTCCACCACCACGACCAGGGTGAGCGCCATGCCGCTGGCCACCCCGCCGGCGCTGCGCCGCTCGGCGGCGAGCGCCTTGACCACCTCGTTGCCGGTGGTGTCCCACAGCCCGATCAATGGAGCCTCCTGGTTCCCTCGCTGTGCCCGCTCACGCCCGCCGCCAGGCCCGGCCCTCGCGGGCCAGCATCTCGTCGGCCGCCCGCGGGCCCCACTCGCCGGCCCGGTACGGCTCCGGCTTCGTGCCCGCCCAGGCGTGCTCCAGCGGGTCCACCGCCTGCCAGCTCTGCTCGACCTCGGCGGCGTCCGGGAAGAGGGTCCGGTCGCCGATCAGCACGTCCAGCACCAGCCGCTCGTACGCCTCGGGGCTGGACTCGGTGAACGCCTCGCCGTACTGGAAGTCCATCGCGATGTCGCGGACCTCCATGGTGGTGCCGGGCACCTTGGAGCCGAACTTCAACACCACGCCCTCGTCCGGCTGGACCCGGATGACGAGCTGGTTGGGGCCGAGCGACTCCATGTCCGCCGCGTTGAACGGCAGGTGCGGTGCCTTCTTGAACATGATGGCCACCTCGGTGACCCGCCGGGGCAGCCGCTTGCCGGC
Source organism: Micromonospora sp. IBHARD004 (assembly GCF_052814115.1). Taxonomy (NCBI): domain Bacteria; kingdom Bacillati; phylum Actinomycetota; class Actinomycetes; order Micromonosporales; family Micromonosporaceae; genus Micromonospora; species Micromonospora sp. IBHARD004. The sequence continues at coordinate 4,792,523 of NZ_CP199934.1, read as the reverse complement.
CCGGATGTAGAAGGGCACCTCCGCCCAGCGGCGGTTCTGGATGCCGAGCCGGACGGCCACGTAGGTCTCCGTGGTGGAGTCCGCCGGCACGCCGTCCTCCTCCAGGTAGCCCACCGCGCGCTCGCCGCCGACCCAGCCGGGCAGGTACTGCCCGCGGACGGTGTCCCGGGCGACGTCCTTCGGCACGGTGATCGCCTTGAGCACCTTGAGCTTCTCGGTCCGGATCTCGTCGGCGTCGAAGCTGGTCGGCTCCTCCATCGCCACCAGGGCGAGGAGCTGGAGCAGGTGGTTCTGGAGCACGTCGCGGGCGGTGCCGACGGTGTCGTAGAAGCCGGCGCGGGTGCCGATGCCGACGTCCTCGGCCATGGTGATCTGCACCGAGTCGACGTACTTGGAGTTCCACAGCGGCTCGAACAGGTTGTTCGCGAACCGCAGGGCGAGGATGTTCTGGACCGTCTCCTTGCCCAGGTAGTGGTCGATCCGGAAGACGTCCTGGCGGGTGAAGACGTCGTCGACCAGGTCGTTGAGTGCCTTCGCCGAGGGCAGGTCGTTGCCGAACGGCTTCTCCACCACCACCCGCCGCCAGCCGCCGGACTTGGCGTTGTCCGCCATGCCGGTGCGGGCCAGCTGCTTGAGCACCACCGGGAAAGCCGCCGGGGGGATGGAGAAGTAGAAGGCGGCGTTGCCCGGGATGCCGTGGGTGTCGCGCAGCTCGTCCAGGCTCGCGGCGAGGTGGTCGAATGCGGCGTCGTCGTCGAACGAGCCACCGACGAACTTGATGTTGCCGGCGAGCCGCGCCCACACCTCCTCCCGCCACGGGGTCCGGGCGTGCTTCTTCGCCGCCTCGTGGGCCAGCGACTCGAAGTCGCCGTCGCCCCAGTCGCGCCGGGCGAAGCCCAGGACCATGAAACCGGGTGGCAGCAGGCCCCGGTTGGCCAGGTCGTAGACCGCCGGCAACAGCTTCTTGCGGGCCAGGTCCCCGGTCACCCCGAAGATCACCAGGGCGCAGGGCTCCGGGATCCGCGGCAGCCGTCGGTCCTGTGCGTCGCGCAGCGGGTTCACGCCGCCTCCTCGCTCCGCCTGGTTCACGTCATTCATCGTCACGTCCGTGTCCGTCCGGCCGCATCCAGCAGCTGGGCGACGCCCGCCGCCCGCTCGGTCAGGTGCAGTCGCAGCACCGGTCGCTCCCGGCCGGCCAGGGCCTGCCGGTCGCCGGCGGCCTGCGCCGCCTGAAGCTCTCCGAAGGTGTACGGGCATCCCGGGACCGGCAGGTCCTCGGTGACCGCGCCGGTCACCTGGAGGAAGCTGCCGACCTGCGGGCCGCCCTTGTGGTACTGCCCGGTCGAGTGCAGGAAGCGCGGTCCCCACCCGAAGGTCACCGGCCGGCCGGCCGCCTCCGCCAGCAGCGGGCGCAGCCCGGCCGCCGCCGCGTCGGCCTGCCGGTCGAGGTACGCCAGCACCGCCAGGTACCCGTCGTCGCCCAGCCCGTCGAGCAGCCACCGCAGCACGCCGGTCAGGTCGCCCGGGGCGGCCGGCGGCGCGTACACCTCGATGGCGCCCTCGACGAACGACGGCGTCTCCGCCGGCGGACCGGAGGCGAGGATCCGGCTGGTGTTCTCCTTGCTCTCGGTGACGTTCGGCTGGTCGAACGGGTCGACCCCGAGCACCACGCCGGCGATCGCGGTGGCGTACTCCCAGGTCAGGAAGTGCGCGCCGAGCGGACCGTTGACCGCCACGTCGGGGCTGCCGCCACCGCCGGGCACGTCGCCGGCGGTCAGCGCCCCGCCGTAGGACACGGTCAGCACGTCGGGGCCGGCCGCGCCGGGCGCCTGCGGGGACTCCACCACCACCGGCAGGATGCCGACCCCGGCCTTGCCCGTCGACTCGGCGAGCAGCTGCTCCGCCCAGTCGCCCAGCCCGTCGATGCCGGTGCCGTCGCCGACCAGGGCGACCTTGTCGCGGCCGGTGGTGGCGGCCGCGGCCAGGGCCGCCCCCAGCGCCAGGCCCGGGTTGTCCCGGTCCCGGCCGAGCGACCCGCTCAGCGCCTCGGCCTCGTCGAGCAGCTCCGTCACCTCGGCCCCGGCCAGCGCGGACGGGACCAGCCCGAACGCGGTGAGCGCCGAGTACCGGCCGCCCACCTCGGGGTCGGCGAAGATGGTGACCACGCCCATCGCGGCGGCGGTCTCCGCCAGCGGCGAGCCAGGGTCGGTGACCACCACGAAGTGCCGGGCGGCCTCCGCCTCGGTCATGCCGGCGTCGAGGAACGCCTGCCAGTAGGCGCGCTGGTGGCTGTCGGTCTCCACCGTCGAGCCCGACTTGCTGGAGATCACCACGACGGTCCGCTCCAGCCGGTCGGCCAGCGCCGCCCGGACCTGGCCCGGGTCGGTGGTGTCCAGCACGGTCAGCGGCCGGCCCAGGGTCCGGGCGATCACCTCGGGGGCGAGCGACGAGCCGCCCATCCCGGCGAGCACCACGTGGTCGAGGTCCTCCAGCTCGGCGGTCAGCTCGGCCAGCTGCGGGAGGAGTTCCCGGCTGCGCCGGTGGGTGTCCAGCCAGCCGAGGCGGGCCCTCGCCGTCGCCTCGGCCTCCGGACCCCACAGCGTCGGGTCCTTCGCGGCCAGCGCGGCGGGCACGCCCCGGGCCACCAGGGCGTCGCGCGCCGACGCGGGCGCGGACCGGTCGACCGCGTCCGCGCCGTACACCGCCAGCCCGGCGGCCGCGTCGGCCGGGCCGGCCAGCAGGTCGCTCACCTTGCCACCCCGTCGGGTACGGCGACGGCGTGGAGCGCCCCGGGTCGGCCCGGGGCGCATCCGGCGCCGTTCGTCACGCGTTGCCCCCGGCCTGCTCGGCGGCCCGGGCGTTGCCCTTGGCGGCCTGGCCCGGCCTGCCGGCGCCCTTCGCCGCCTCGGCCAGCGACTTCTTCACGCCGTCGAGCAGCTCCAGCCAGCTCGCCTCGAACTTCTCCACGCCCTCGCGCTCCAGCGTGGCGATCACGTCGGACATGTCCACGCCGACCGCCTCGAGGTCGGCGAAGACCTTGCGGGCCTCGTCGTACGAGCCGGTGATGGTGTCTACGCGGGTCTCCCCGTGGTCGGCGAACGCGTGGATGACCGACTCCGGCATGGTGTTGACCGTGCCGGGGGCGATCAGCTCCTCGACGTAGACGACGTCCCGGTAGTCCGGGTTCTTTGTGGAGGTGGAGGCCCACAGCGGGCGCTGCGGGTGGGCGCCGGCGTCGGCCAGGGCCTGCCACCGGTCGGAGCCGAAGACCTCGCAGTAGCGCTCGTACGCCAGCTTGGCGTTGGCGATCGCGGCCTTGCCGCGCAGCGCCTTGGCCTGGTCCGAGCCGATCTTTTCCAGCCGCTTGTCCACCTCGGTGTCGACCCGCGAGACGAAGAACGAGGCGACCGAGCCGATCTTGGACAGGTCGTGACCGTTCGCCTTCGCCTGCTCCAGGCCGGCGAGGAACGCCTCCATCACCTCGGAGTAGCGGTCCAGCCCGAAGATCAGCGTCACGTTGACGCTGATCCCCTGGGCGAGGGTCGCGGTGATCGCCGGCAGGCCCGCCTTGGTGGCCGGGATCTTGATGAAGAGGTTGGGCCGGTCGATCAGCCACCACAGCGCCCCGGCCTCGGCGACGGTCTTCTCCGTCTCGTGGGCCAGCCGCGGGTCCACCTCGATGGAGACCCGGCCGTCCACCCCGGCGCTCGCGTCGTGCGCCGGCCGCATCACGTCGCAGGCCCACCGCACGTCGTACGTGGTGATCATGCGGACGGACTCCTCGACGTCCACCCCACGGATGGCGAGGTCCTTCAGCTGCCAGTTGTACTCGTCCGCGTCGCTCAGCGCCTTCGCGAAGATGGTCGGGTTGGACGTGACCCCGACCAGGTGCTTCTCCCGGCGGAGCTGGTCCAGCCCGCCGGAGCTGAGTCGGGTCCTCGAAAGATCGTCGAGCCAGATCGCCACACCCGCGGCGCTGAGCTCACCCAGCCTGTCCGTCATGTCGTCCACGCTCCCTCAGTTGCCGGTCGTGTAACCGGTGATCTCGCCCACCCGGGTCAGCGCCGCGTGCGCGGCTGCCACGATCCGGTCGGGGGTGAACCCGAACTGCTCGAAGAGCACGGTGTGCGGCGCGCTCGCCCCGTAGTGCTCCAGGCTCACGCTCTCGCCGCTGTCGCCGACGATTCCGCGCCACGACATGGCGATGCCCGCCTCCACGCTCACCCGTGCCTTTACCCCGCGTGGCAGGACCGACTCCCGGTAGGCCTCGTCCTGCTCGAAGAACCACTCCTGGCAGGGCATGGAGACCACCCGGGTGGGGGTGCCGTCGGCCTCCAGCCGCTCCCGGGCGGTGAGGCAGAGCTGCACCTCGGAACCGGTGCCGACGATGATCACCTGCGGCATGCCGGTGGACGCCTCGGCCAGCACGTAACCGCCCTTGGCGGCGCCCTCGGCGCCGCCCAGCCGCTCCCGGTCCAGGGTCGGCAGCGGCTGCCGGCTGAGCGCCAGCGCGGTGGGCCGGTCGGTGTGCTCGAGGGCCTGCCGCCACGCCCACGCGGTCTCGTTGGCGTCGGCCGGGCGGACCACGTCCAGGCCGGGGATGGCCCGCAGCGCGGTCAGCTGCTCCACCGGCTGGTGGGTGGGGCCGTCCTCGCCGAGGCCGATCGAGTCGTGCGTCCAGACGTAGGTCACCGGCAACTTCATCAGCGCGGCGAGCCGGACGGACGGGCGCATGTAGTCGCTGAACACCAGGAACGTGCCGCCGTACGGGCGGGTGCCGCCGTGCAGGGCGATGCCGTTGAGGATCGCGCCCATGGCGTGCTCACGGATGCCGAAGTGCAGGGTGCGGCCGTACTCGTCGCCCGGGAAGTCCTTGGTCGCGTGCACCGCCGGGATGAAGGACGGCTCGCCCTTCATCGTGGTGTTGTTGCTCTCCGCCAGGTCGGCCGAGCCGCCCCAGAGCTCCGGCAGCACCGGCGCGAGCGCCTCCAGCACCTTGCCGGAGGCGGCCCGGGTGGCGACGCCCTTGGCGTCGGCGGGGAAGGTCGGCAGCGCGTCCGTCCAGCCCTGCGGCAGCACCCGGCCGGCCATCCGGTCGTAGAGCGCCTTGCGCTCCGGGTTGGCCGCGGCCCACGCGTCGAAGGCCGTGGTCCACGCCTGCTGGGCTTCCGCGCCGCGCTCCAGCACCCCGCGGGAGTGCTGGAGAACGTCCTCGTGGACCTCGAAGGTCTTCTGCGGGTCGAAGCCGAGGATCTCCTTGGTGGCCTTCACCTCGTCGGCGCCGAGCGCCGAGCCGTGGATCTTGCCGGTGTTCTTCTTGTTCGGCGCGGGCCAGCCGATGATGGTGCGCAGCGCGATGAAGGAGGGGCGGCCGGTCTCGGCCTTCGCCGCCAGCAGCGCCCGGTACAGCGCCTCGACGTCCTCGTGGTAGTCGCCCTGGTCGGCGTCGCCGCGGCGCCAGTCGACGGTCTGCACGTGCCAGCCGTACGCCTCGTACCGGGCCGCGACGTCCTCGCTCTTGGCGATCCGGGTGTCGTCCTCGATGGAGATCTCGTTGTCGTCGTAGATCACCGTGAGGTTGCCGAGCTGCTGGTGGCCGGCGAGCGAGCTGACCTCGTGGGAGATGCCCTCCTCGATGTCGCCGTCCGACGCGATGCACCAGATGTCGTGGTCGAAGACCGACTCGCCGCGCTCCGACTCCGGGTCGAAGAGGCCGCGCTCCCGACGGGCCGCCATCGCCATGCCGACCGCGTTGCCCAGGCCCTGACCGAGCGGACCGGTGGTGGTCTCCACGCCCGGGGTGTGCCCGTGCTCCGGGTGGCCCGGGGTGAGCGAGCCCCACTGCCGCAGGGCCTTGAGGTCGTCCAGGGCGAGCGGGTAGCCGGTGAGGAAGAGCTGGATGTAGAGGGTCAGGCTGGAGTGCCCGGCGGAGAGCACGAAGCGGTCGCGGCCGGCCCAGTTCGGGTCGGCCGGGTTGTGCCGGATGACCCGGTTGAAGAGCAGGTACGCCGCCGGGGCGAGGCTCATCGCCGTGCCCGGGTGGCCGTTGCCGGATTTCTCCACGGCGTCCATGGCCAGCACGCGGACCGTGTCGACGGCCCTGCGGTCGAGGTCGGACCAGTTGAGAGCGGGAAGCTCGGGTCGGTTGGCAGCCACGATGGTTGTGCTCCTCGGCAGATGGGCGGAACCCTCACTGATGACCCTATCGAGCGGTTCTAAACATGCGCCCGGGGATCTCTGCATGCTGGTCTGTACGTCTCCGACCGGATCGGTCGTTCAACGTCGACTGTGACGACCCGCACCGTTGTCGGGTCCGCCGGGCAGCCAAAACGACGACGCGTAGTGTGTGGGCGGTGTGTGGACCCCGGACGGGGTCCGGGCCGACCCGACCTCCCCCTGCCGACGACGGAAGGTGGCAATCCGTGAGCATGATCACCGAGCGCCCCGTCAGCAACTCTGCCGGGCAGCCGCCGGTGCGCACGGTGGGGGAGGCGTCGGCGACCGGCCGGCGGGACGTCCGGGCGGTGGTGTCGGCGTACGTGGCGCTGACCAAGCCGCGGATCGTCGAGCTGCTGCTGGTCACCACCGTGCCGGCGATGATGCTCGCCGACGGGGGCATGCCGTCGCTCTGGCTGGTCGCCGTGGTGCTGGTCGGCGGCTCGCTCGCCGCCGGCGCGGCCAGCGTCCTCAACTGCTACATCGACCGGGACATCGACCAGCTGATGCGGCGCACCAAGCGCCGTCCGCTGCCGGCGCACACCGTGACGCCCCGCAACGCGCTCGTCTTCGGGCTGGTGCTGGCGGTGATCTCGGTCGCCCTGATGGCCGCCGCCACCAACTGGCTGGCGGCCGGGCTGACCCTGGCGGCGATCGCCTACTACGACCTCGTCTACACGCTCTGGCTGAAGCGGACCACCGCCGCCAACACCTTCTGGGGCGGGGCGTGCGGGGCGGCGCCGGTGCTGATCGGCTGGGCCGCGGTCACCGGCTCGCTGGCCCCCGCCGCGTGGGGCCTGTTCGCGGTGGTCTTCTTCTGGCAGATGCCGCACTTCTACGCGCTGGCCATCAAGTACAAGGCCGACTACGCCCGGGCCGGCATTCCGATGCTGCCGGTGGTGGCCTCGGTGCGCCGGGTCAACGCCGAGATCATCATCTTCTCCTGGCTGACCCTGCTCTCCTCGCTGGCCGTCTGGCCGCTGGGGATGAGCCCGATCTACGGGGTCACCGCGCTGGTGGTGGGCGGCATCTTCGTGGTCGAGGCGCACAAGCTCTGCCGGCGGGCGGCGCGCGGCGAGGCGGTCAAGCCGATGCGGCTGTTCCACTGGTCGACCACGTACCTCACGATCCTCTTCGCGGCCGTCGCGCTCGACGCGCTGATCTGACCTGTCTGACCCACTTCGGGCAGTCACCGGGGTGGATGAATTTACCCGGGTCGCAGATTTCTCAGAATTTTTTCGCCCTGAGTGCGGGGGGCTCAAGTCGGACAGACTGTGACTATCCGCCCCGCCCGTTTCGCCCAGACTTACCGGACATGTCCGGGCGAATCACCTGTGGTCTTCCTTAAACCCGTAGGTAATTGGCATCACAAATTGTTCATGCTTCTCGCACATGTGGGTGGAAGTCTGCTTAGGCTTCGCGTCATGGCAGATGGTTCCGATACGACGCTGACGGCTCAGCAGGCCGCCCCCGAACAGGCCCCCAACGGTCTGGTTTCGGGCATCAAGTCGTTCGCCGCCGGGCACGGCGGCGCGAAGGCGGTCATCGAGTACGTCGGCAAGCGTGGTGCACGGATCGTCCTCGTGGGTGAGGACGGGGCGTGGGCCGACCAGTTCGCGGACGGCACGGACGTCGCGCGGCAGGCCTGCGCCAAGGCGGGAGTCACCGTCGAGAACGCCTGGGAGCGTGAACTGATGGACCAGATGCGTCCGAGCAACGACCTCTGGCGGTCGATGGCACGGCGCACGATGGCCCGTTGACAGATAAATTGATCGATCACCAGCAGTCGGCCCGGGGGGAACCCCGGGTCGCTCTCGTCACCTGCACCGAGCTGTCGGACCTCGACCCGGACGACCGGCTCGTGCTCGCGCCGCTGGCCGCCCGGGGGATCGCCGCCGAGGCGGTGGTCTGGGACGACCCGGCCGTCGACTGGCCCGCGTACGACCTGGCCGTGCTCCGCTCGCCCTGGGACTACGCGCTGCGCCGCGACGAGTTCGTCGGCTGGGCCCGGACCGTGCCGGCCCTGGCCAACCCGGCCGAGGTGGTCCGCTGGAACACCGACAAGCGCTACCTGGCCGAGCTCTCCGCCGCCGACGTGCCCACCGTGCCCACGGCGTGGGTGGCGCCCGGGGAGAGCTGGGTGGCCGCGCGGTCCGGCGAGTACGTCGTCAAGCCCGCGGTGAGCGCCGGCAGCCAGGACACCGGCCGGTACGACCTGGCCGACCCGGAGCACCGTGAGCTGGCCGTCGCGCACGTCCGGCGGCTCTCCGACGCGGGGCGGCTGACCATGGTGCAGCCCTACCTGCACGCGGTCGACACGGCCGGCGAGACGGCGCTGCTCTTCCTGGCCGGTCCGGACGGGCTCCGGTTCAGCCACGCGATCCGCAAGGGCCCGATGCTGACCGGCCCGGACCTGGGTGTCGAGGGGCTCTACAAGGTCGAGGAGATCAGCGTCCGGACGGCCGCCCCCGCGCAGTTGGCGGTCGCGGAGCAGGCGCTCGCCGCGGTGCCCGGCGGCACCGGGCAGCTGCTCTACGCGCGGGTGGACCTCATCCCGGGCCCGGACGGGTCGCCCGTCCTGGTCGAGCTGGAGCTCACCGAGCCCTCGCTCTTCATCGGCTACGCCGACGGCGCCCCCGACCGCCTGGCCGACGCGATCGCCACCCATCTGGCCCGCCCGGCCTGACCATCTCCGGGTGCGTTCGTCGTCGCGTCAGCGGCGACGGACGCACCCGATCCCGTCCCGCCGACCGGCGGGGCGGGCTCAGGCGGCGGCGGCGACCGGCTCGGCGGCCGGCACGGTGTCCGCGGTGGGCGGGACGGGTCGACGCTCGCGGGTCGACCAGAGCACCCCGAGGGTGGCCAGCAGGACCAGGCAGGAGCCGAGCATGTGCGCGGCGACCAGCATCGCCGGCAGGTGGGTGAAGTACTGCACGAAGCCGATCAGGCCCTGCCCGAGCTCCACCGCGACCAGCACGACGGCGGCCCGGGCGGCCCGGGTCGCGCCGACCGCCCGGAAGGCGAAGATCAGCGCCACGGAGAGGCCGATCAGCAGGAAGACGCCGTCGGCGTGCACCTGGGAGATCGCCTCGGGGTCCAGGCCGTTGCGGGCGGCGCCCTGGTCGCCGGCGTGCGGGCCGCTGCCGGTCACCCAGGTGCCGACCACCAGCACCGCCGCGCCGACCAGCGTGGTGAGCAGGGCGAGGGCGCGCAGCGGGGCGGGCACGGTGGGGGTCGTCGGCCCGTCCGGCTCGACGGTGCGCCGCCAGAGGGCGTACGCGGCGGCGATGACCACCATCGAGGCGAGGAAGTGCAGCCCGACCACCCACGGGTTGAGGTTGGTCAGCACGGTGATCCCGCCGATCACCGCCTGCGCGGGGATGCCCAGGAAGACCGCGACCGCCAGCGGCAGCAGCCCGCGCGGGCGGGGCCGCCGGGCCAGCACGGCGAGCAGCACGGCGAGCGCGATGATCCCGACCGCGAAGGTGAGCAGCCGGTTGCCGAACTCGATCACCCCGTGCGCGCCCATCTCGGCCGTGGTGACGTACGACCCGTCGGTGCACCGGGGCCAGGTGGGGCAGCCGAGGCCGGATGCGGTGAGCCGGACGGCCCCGCCGGTGACCACGATCGCGACGTTCGCGATGATCGAGGCGTACGCGAGGCGGCGGAGCAGCGAGGCGGAGACCGGGAACCGGACGGAAGGCTTCACGGAGCGAATCCTACGCACCGTAGTTGACCCCGATCGGGCGACTCGGCCGGGCCGGTGGTCGGGATCACCGGGACCCGGGTTTGCGGGCCTCCGACGAATTACGTAACGTTGGTGTTGTGAAAAACGCGGCGGAGCTCTCCGGGCACCTGCCGGCGACCGCTCCGGTCGCCGGTGCGGCCGCGTCCGATCTTTCCACCCGGGACCGGGTCACTCAGCTCCTGCTGGAGCGGGGGGCGACCACCGCCGCGCAGCTGGGCTCGGCGCTCGGGCTCAGCCCGGCGGCGATCCGCCGGCACCTCGACGCGATGCTCGCCGACGGCGACGTGATCGCTCGCGAGCAGACCGTCCGGGGCAGCCGCGGTCGGGGGCGCCCGGCCAAGGTGTTCCTGCTGACCGACGCCGCCCGGGTCCGCTGCGGCACCCACCACTACGACAACATCGCCACCGCCGCGCTGCGCTGGATCGCCGGCAACGGCGGCCCCGAGGCGGTGGACGCGTTCGCCGCCGATCAGGTCGCCGCCCTGGAGGACCGCTGCCGGGCCGCGATGGAGGACGCCGGCGACGATCCCCTCGCGCGGGCGGAGGCGCTCGCCGAGGCGCTCACCGCCGAGGGTTACGCTGCCAACGCGTCCACGATCGCCTCCGGCGGCCAGCTCTGTCAGCACCACTGCCCGGTGGCGCACGTGGCCGCCGAGTTCCCCCAGCTGTGCGAGGCCGAGACCGCGGTGATCTCCCGTCTGGTCGGCACCCACGTGCAGCGCCTGGCCACCATCGCGCACGGCGACGGGGTGTGCACCACGCACATTCCGACCCAGCCGCGTGCCCAGTCCGGTAACACCGTCACCACTGTGAGGACAGATAAATGACCGAGCAGATCGTCCAGCCCCTGACCCAGGAGGAGCAGCTCGCCGCCCTCGGTCGCTACGAGTACGGCTGGGCCGACTCCGACGTCGCCGGGGCCACCGCCCAGCGTGGCCTGAACGAGGCGGTGGTGCGGGACATCTCGGCGAAGAAGAACGAGCCGGCCTGGATGCTCGACCTGCGCCTGAAGGGCCTGCGGCTGTTCGGCCGCAAGCCGATGCCGGCCTGGGGCGCCGACCTCACCGGGATCGACTTCGACAACATCAAGTACTTCGTCCGGTCCACCGAGAAGCAGGCCGCCAGCTGGGAGGACCTGCCCGAGGACATCAAGAACACCTACGACCGGCTGGGCATCCCCGAGGCGGAGAAGCAGCGGCTGGTCGCCGGTGTCGCGGCGCAGTACGAGTCCGAGGTCGTCTACCACAAGATCCGTGAGGACCTCGAGGAGCAGGGTGTCATCTTCCTGGACACCGACACCGCGCTGCGTGAGCACGAGGACGTCTTCAAGGAGTACTTCGGCACGGTGATTCCGGTCGGCGACAACAAGTTCGCCGCGCTGAACACCTCCGTGTGGTCCGGTGGCTCGTTCATCTACGTGCCGAAGGGCGTGCACGTGGAGATCCCGCTGCAGGCCTACTTCCGGATCAACACGGAGAACATGGGCCAGTTCGAGCGGACGCTGATCATCGTCGACGAGGGCGCGTACGTGCACTACGTCGAGGGCTGCACCGCGCCGCTGTACTCCTCCGACTCGCTGCACAGCGCGGTCGTGGAGATCATCGTCAAGAAGAACGCCCGGTGCCGCTACACGACCATCCAGAACTGGTCGAACAACGTCTACAACCTGGTCACCAAGCGCGCCGTGTGCCACGAGGGCGCGACCATGGAGTGGGTCGACGGGAACATCGGCTCCAAGGTCACCATGAAGTACCCCGCGGTCTACATGACCGGCGAGCACGCCAAGGGCGAGGTGCTCTCGGTGGCCATGGCCGGCGAGGGCCAGCACCAGGACGCGGGCGCCAAGATGGTGCACGCCGCGCCGCACACCTCCTCCACCATCATCTCCAAGTCGATCGCCCGCGGCGGCGGCCGCACCTCGTACCGGGGCCTGGTGCAGGTGCTGGAGGGTTCGCACAGCAGCCGGAGCACGGTCAAGTGCGACGCGCTGCTGGTCGACACCATCTCCCGCTCGGACACCTACCCGTACGTCGACATCCGTGAGGACGACGTGTCGATGGGGCACGAGGCGACCGTCTCCAAGATCAGCGACGACCAGCTCTTCTACCTGATGAGCCGGGGGCTGAGCGAGGACGAGGCGATGGCGATGATCGTGCGCGGCTTCATCGAGCCGATCGCCAAGGAGCTCCCGATGGAGTACGCCCTGGAGCTCAACCGCCTGATCGAGCTCCAGATGGAGGGCGCGGTCGGCTGACGCCGTCCACGTTGCGGCGGGCCGTGCCTGGCCCGGCCCGCCCTCCGGTTTAACTGACACCGTCGTCGTAGAACACAAGGAAGAGATGACTACCCAGGCTTCCGCGCCGCCCAGCACCAAGTCGCAGGCGCTCCGCTCGTACGACGTCGCCGACTTCCCGGCCCTGACGGGCCTGGAGGAGGAGTGGCGTTTCACCCCGCTCAAGCGCCTGCGCGGCCTGGTCGGCGGGGCGCCGGCCGCGACCGGCACCGTCCGGCACGAGTACGGCGACCTGCCCGAGGGCGTCACCGTCTCCCGGATCGGCACGGACGACCCGCGGGTGGGCAGCGTGCTCACCCCGGTCGACCGGGTCAGCGCGCTCGCCTACGGCGGCGCCGCGGACGCGCTGCTGGTCCAGGTGGATCCCTCGGCCGTGGTTGCGGCGCCGGTGAGCCTGCGGGTGGTCGGCGACGGCGCCGAGGGCGTGGCGTTCGGGCACACCTTCGTCGAGGTGGGCCGGTTCGCCGAGGTGACCGTGGTGCTGGAGCACGCCGGCTCCGCGACCCTCGCGGACAACGTCGAGGTGGCGGTGGCCGAGGGCGCGAAGCTGACCCTGGTCACCATCGCCGACTGGGCGGACGACGCGGTCCAGGCGCAGCACCTGAAGGTCAAGCTGGGCCGGGACGCCAAGGTGATCCACGTCCAGGTCAGCCTCGGCGGCGACCTGGTCCGGCAGTACACCAGCGTGGAGTACGCCGACCGGGGCGGCGAGGCCGAGCTGTACGGCGTCTACTTCGCCGACTCGGGCCAGCACCTGGAGCACCGCCAGCTGGTCGACCACACCGTGCCGGACTGCCGCAGCTACGTCGGCTACCGGGGCGCCCTGCAGGGCGAGAGCGCGCACACCGTCTGGGTGGGTGACGTGCTGATCCGCGCCGGGGCGACCGGCACCGACACCTACGAGATCAACCGGAACCTGCTGCTCACCGACGGCGCCCGGGCGGACTCCGTACCGAATCTGGAGATCGAGACCGGCGAGATCGCCGGCGCCGGCCACGCGAGCGCGACCGGCCGGTTCGACGACGAGCAGCTCTTCTACCTGATGGCCCGGGGCATCCCGGAGGGCGAGGCCCGCCGCCTGGTGGTCCGCGGCTTCTTCGCCGAGCTGATCAACAAGATTCCGGTCGAGGAGCTGCGCGAGCGGCTGGGCGACGCGATCGAGGCGCGACTCACCAAGGCCGGCGCCTGATGATCAAGATCTGCTCGACCGAGGACGTGCCGAAGGGCACCGCGATCAGCGCCGACGTGGACGGCACCCAGATCGCCATCGTGCACGGCGAGGACGACGTCTTCTACGCCGTGTACGACGAGTGCTCGCACGCCGCGGTGGCCCTCTCCGAGGGCGAGGTCGACGGGTGCACGCTGGAATGCTGGCTGCACGGATCCCGTTTCGACCTACGGACGGGTGAGCCCACCGGGCTGCCCGCGACCGAACCCGTTCCCGTCTATCCCGTCGAAGTCCGCGACGGCGACATCTACGTCAGCCTGACGCCGAGCAATGGAGTGACCCGATAATGAGCACCCTGGAGATCCGCGACCTGAAGGTGTCGGTCAAGCTGCCCGAGGGTGAGCTCAAGCCGATCCTGGCCGGTGTCGACCTGACCGTGAAGTCGGGGGAGACCCACGCGATCATGGGCCCGAACGGCTCCGGCAAGTCCACCCTGGCGTACTCGATCGCCGGCCACCCGAAGTACGAGATCACCGGCGGCTCGGTGACCCTCGACGGCGAGGACGTGCTGGCCATGTCCGTCGACGAGCGGGCCCGCGCCGGCCTCTTCCTGGCCATGCAGTACCCGGTCGAGATCCCCGGCGTCTCGGTCGCCAACTTCCTGCGGACCGCCAAGACCGCCATCGACGGCGAGGCCCCGAAGCTGCGCACCTGGGGCGGCGAGCTGCGCGGCGCCATGGAGCGCCTCCAGATGGACCCGGCGTTCGCCCAGCGCAACGTCAACGAGGGCTTCTCCGGCGGTGAGAAGAAGCGGCACGAGATCGTGCAGCTGGAGCTGCTCAAGCCGAAGATCGCGATCCTCGACGAGACCGACTCCGGCCTCGACGTGGACGCGCTGCGCGTGGTCAGCGAGGGCGTCAACCGGGTCCGCGACACCGGCGACACCGGCCTGCTGCTGATCACCCACTACACCCGGATCCTGCGCTACATCAAGCCCGACTTCGTGCACGTCTTCGTCGCCGGCCGGATCGTCGAGCAGGGCGGCCCGGAGCTGGCCGACAAGCTCGAGGAATCCGGCTACGAGCGGTACGTCGCCGGAGCCGGCGCCGCGCGGGCCTGACACGAACGACAGGGGCCGCTGAGATGACCACCATCGCCATCCCCGAGGGGATGCCGCAGTACGACGACGTGCCGCGTTTCGACGTGGCCGCGGTGCGCGCCGACTTCCCGATCCTCGACCGGGAGATCAACGGGCACCGGCTGGTCTATCTCGACAGCGCCAACACCGCGCACAAGCCGCGGCAGGTGCTCGACGTGCTCGCCGAGCACTACGCGATGCACAACGCCAACGTGTCGCGCTCGGTGCACACCCTGGGCACCGAGGCGACCGAGGCGTACGAGGGGGCGCGGGCGAAGATCGCGGCGTTCATCAACGCGCCGAGCGTGGACGAGGTGGTGTTCACCAAGAACTCCACCGAGGCGATCAACATCGTGGCGTACGCGTTCTCCAACGCCTCGCTGCGGCCCGACGCCGATCCGCGGTTCCGGCTGGGGCCGGGCGACGAGATCGTGATCTCCGAGATGGAGCACCACTCGAACATCGTCCCGTGGCAGCTGCTCTGCGAGCGGACCGGCGCGACCCTGCGCTGGTTCCCGGTCACCGAGCAGGGCCGGCTGGACGAGTCCGGGCTGGCGGACCTGGTCACCGAGCGGACGAAGATTGTCTCGCTGGTGCACACCTCCAACATCCTCGGCACGGTCAACGCCACCTCGCGGATCACCCAGCGGGTCCGTGAGGTGGGCGCGCTGCTGCTGCTCGACTGCTCGCAGTCGGTGCCGCACATGCCGATGGACGTGGTCGACTACGACGCCGACTTCATCGTCTTCACCGGTCACAAGATGTGCGGCCCGACCGGCGTCGGCGTGCTCTGGGGCCGGGGCGAGCTGCTCGCCGCGATGCCCCCGGTGTTCGGCGGTGGCTCGATGATCGAGACGGTCACCATGGCCCGGTCCACCTTCGCGGCGCCGCCGGCCCGGTTCGAGGCGGGCACCCCGCCGATCGCCGAGGCCGTGGCGCTCGGTGCGGCGGTGGACTACCTCAGCGGGGTCGGGATGCGCGCCATCCAGTGGCACGAGAAGGAGCTGACCGCGTACGCGCTGGACGCCCTCGCCACCGTGCCCGGGCTGCGGGTCTTCGGCCCGAACGTGCCGGTCGGCCGGGGCGGGACGATCTCGTTCGCGCTCGGTGACGTCCACCCGCACGACGTGGGGCAGGTCCTCGACTCGCTCGGCGTGCAGGTGCGGGTGGGGCACCACTGCGCGAAGCCGGTGTGCACCCGGTTCGGCGTACCGGCCATGACGCGGGCGTCGTTCTACCTGTACACCACCACGGAGGAGATCGACGCGCTGGTGGCCGGTCTCGAGCAGGTGCGGAAGGTGTTCGGCTGATGCAGCTCGACCAGCTCTACCAGGAGATCATCCTGGACCACTACAAGCACCCGCAGGGCCGTGGCCTGCGGGACGCGGCGGACGCGGACGCCCGGGTCGGCGAGGCGCATCACGTCAACCCGACCTGCGGTGACGAGATCACCGTGCGGGTGGCCACCGACGGCAAGGTGTTCACCGACATCTCGTACGACGGCATGGGCTGCTCGATCAGCCAGGCGTCGGCGAGTGTGCTGCACGAGCTGCTGCGCGGTCGGGCCGCGGACGACGCGGCCACGGTGCACGAGGCGTTCGTCGAGTTGATGTCCGGACGTGGCCAGGTCACGCCGGACGAAGAGGTGCTCGGAGACGGGGTGGCGTTCGCGGGTGTCGCGCGCTATCCGGCCCGGGTGAAGTGCGCGCTGCTGTCGTGGATGGCGTTCAAGGATGCCGCGGCACGCGCCGGCGTGGGCGTGAGCCCTACGGAGGTGAAGGCATGAGTTCTGAGGAGACCAGCGGCACGGCGGCCGGCGCTGTGGCGGAGGCGGGCGCGGCTCCCGAGGCGACGGGCGGCAAGGCCGCCGTCGCCGACATCGAGGAGGCGATGAAGGACGTCGTCGACCCCGAACTGGGCATCAACGTGGTCGACCTCGGCCTCGTGTACGGCGTGCACGTCGACGACGACAACGTGGCCACGCTGGACATGACGCTGACCTCGGCGGCGTGCCCGCTGACCGACGTGATCGAGGACCAGGCCCGGCAGGCGTTGACCACCGGACCCGGCGGGGGACTGGTCAACGACATCCGGATCAACTGGGTCTGGCTGCCGCCATGGGGTCCGGACAAGATCACCGATGAGGGTCGGGACCAGCTCCGTTCCCTCGGCTTCAACGTCTGACCCGACTGCGGTCGGTCGTCATCGAGCGCGGCGCCCCCGAGGGGCGCCGCGCTCGACGCGTTCCCCGCCTGGCGGCGGGGCGGATGCCTCCACCCGCCATGATCGTTTGCGGTTCGCGGGCCTGACACGCCGGGTGGAAGGACCGAGGACGTCAGACGATCTTGTCGGTCCCCGGAGGCCCCGCCTCGGTTCCCGGCGGGGCGGCCCCGGCCGTCGGCGCGAAATCCGCTTCCGCCGCCCCTCCGGCGCGGCCACAATGGCCCGGTGACCGATCTCCGCATCCGCCCTGCCGTCCCCGCCCACGCCCTCGTCGGCGCGGGGCGACAGCAGCCGACGGCTGCCGGGAGGTGGTCCGGGCCCGCCCGCCATGGGTGACGCCCTCCTCGCCGGCCTGATCGCCGGCTACGGCGTGGCCATCCCGGTCGGCGCCATCGCGATCCTCATCCTCGGCCTCAGCGCCCGTACCTCGTTCCGGGTCGGGGCCGCCGCGGCGCTCGCCGTGGCCACCGCCGATGGGCTCTACGCGGCCGTCGCGACGATCGGCGGCGCGGGTCTGGCCGGCGTCATCGCCCCGGTCGCCGGGCCGCTGCGGGTGGCCGCGGCGCTGGTGCTGCTCGGCCTCGCCGCGCACGGGCTGCGCTCCGCCTGGCGGGCGCGCCGGCCGGACGCCGGGCCCGCGCCGGCGCGGGCCGGCAACGGGCTGACCACCCCGGGCCGGGCCTTCGTCGGCGTCCTCGGGCTGACCCTGCTCAATCCGACCACCGTGCTCTACTTCGCGGCGCTGGTGCTCGGCCGGCGGGACGCGGCCGACCCGGACGCCACCACCGCGGCGCTCTTCGTGGCGGGCGCCTTCCTCGCCTCGGCGAGCTGGCAGCTGCTCGTCGCGGGCGGCGGCACGCTGGTCGGCCGGGCACTGTCCGGACAACGTGGCCGGCTGGTCACCGGGCTGGTCTCCAGCGCGCTCATCGCCGCCCTCGCGGTGGCCACCCTGCTGCCGGGCTGACCCGGGGGCCGGGAGCAGGATCCGCTGCCCGGCCGATCGGGGGCCGGGAGCGCGTATCTGCTGTCCGGCTGACAAGGGGCCGGGAGCACGGACGGGGTGGGCCTTGCCGTACGGTCGGGCGGTGACCAGCCGACCCGCAGCCGGGGGCGGCCGGTGGGTCGAGGTCGACCCGGCCCGCGTCGCCCGCTGGGTCGAGGGCTTCGCCGACCGGCACGGCCCGCCCACCACCAGCATCGAGGGGTACGGCCTGCTGCTCGCCGCCGCGGACGGCGCGACGGCCGAGCTGCACACGCCGCCCGGGGCGCCGGCCGCGGCCGACGTACCGGGCTTCGTGGCTGCGGCCGCCGCGCCACGCCGGCTCGGCCTGCTGCTGGCCCGCAAGGGCGCGGTGGCGGTCGGCGTCGCCGCGGGGACCGACCTGGTGGTCTCCAAGGTGGACACCCGGTACGTGCAGGGGCGCACCGCCGCGGGCGGCTGGTCCCAGCAGCGCTTCGCCCGACGCCGGGACAACCAGGCGAAGGCGGCGCTCGCCGACGCGGTCGAGCTGGCCGTCCGGCTGCTGCTGCCGGAGGCGGCGACCCTGAACGCCCTGGTCTGCGGCGGGGACCGTCGTGCGGTGGACACCGTGCTGGCCGAGCGCCGGCTCGCGCCGCTGGCCGCGCTGCGTGCCGAGCGGCTGCTCGACGTGCCGGAGCCCCGGCACGCGGTGCTGGTCGGCGCGATCGCCGCCGCCCGCGCGGTGCGGATCCTGGTCCGCGACCCGGCACCCGACCGCGCGGGCTGACCTCAGCGGTTGGCGGCGGTGCCCGCGGCGGCCGCATCCGGCCGAGGAACTAGCGGCGACAGTCGCGTCCCATAAGAGCAGTTTCCGCGCAAAATATGCAGTGTTGTGCGCCAGGCGAAGGGAGTATCAGCAGTGGAGTTTCTGGTTGACATGGTCACCACGGTGCCGGACGGCACGTCAGACGATGAGGTCGCCGACATGCGCAAGCGCGAGGCGGCGCGGTCGGCTGAGCTGGCGGCGCAGGGCAATCTCCTGCGGCTGTGGCGGCCGCCGCTGGCGCCGGGCGAGTGGCGTACGTGGGGACTTTTCCGCGCGGACGATGCGGATCAGCTGGAAGTGGTCCTCGCGTCGATGCCGCTGCGCGCGTGGCGGCACGATTCCGTTACTCCGTTGTCACCGCATCCGAACGACCCGGGTCAGCCGGCCCGGTAAGCCCGGAACGGGTCGCCCGACGGGATCCACGCCATGTCGGTGTCGAGACCGAGCGTGCCGACGTCGCGCGTCAGCGCCTCGACAGTGGCCCGTACGGCCGTCCGGGTCTCGTCCCGGCGGGACACCAGGGCCCAGGTCCAGTACGGCGCCGGATCTACCACCGGTCGCTGTGTGAGGTCGGGCGGCACCGGGGTGTTCTGTCCTTTCGGCGAGTTGATGACCGGGCGGCGCAGCCGGCGTACGTGATCGAAGAAGGTGGGGCCGGTGATGCCGCCGTCGTCAACGCGCACGATACGGGCTCCGGCGTCGCGGGCGAACTCCTCCGCGTAGCGGTTCCAGGACGACCAGGTGGCGATGTCGGCGTCCAGCAGCACCAGCGTGTCCTTGGCCTGCACGGCGGATGTGTCGGTTCCGGCGGAGATCGCGAAGAGCCGGTCCGCGCCGATCAGCCGTGCCTCGAGGTCGTAGTTGACCAGGTCGTCGGCCCGCACCCAACAGATCGCGAGGTCGATGCTGCCGTCGGCGACCCGGCTCGCTTGTGTGTGGGACGGCATGACCCACGCGTCGATGTGCAGCTGCGCGACGCCCGAGGCGCGCGTGGCCAGGTCGGCCGGCCGCCAGCTGACATAGCCGAGCCGCACCGCCTCGGCGGCGGACATGCCGGCCGCGGAGCGGCGCAGTTCGTCGGCCTGTTCGAGCAGCGCCCGGGTCCGGGGCAGCAGCGCCTCCCCGGAGGCGGTCAGCGTGACCGCGCGGCGGTCACGGTCGAAGAGGCGTACGCCCAGGTCGCGTTCCAGGGCCTTGATCTGCTGTGAGAGCGACGGGCCGGCGATGCGCAGGCGGACCGCGGCTCGGCCGTAGTGCAGCTCCTCGGCCACCGCGACGAAGTAGCGCAGCTGGCGTAGCTCCACCCGCACATAGTAATGCGGTGGGAGTCTCCACCTCCCACCAGAGAGCAAGCCGGTCGTGGCGGACGGCGGCTGGTCGGGCCGACGATTGGGTCACGAAGCGGCGCAGGTCGCGCGGATCCGCACCCCGATGCACCCGGTCGAGACCCACGAGTTCGTAGCCGGGCTGCACCCGGTAGGACGGATGGGCGAGATCAGCGACATTGTCGGCGCGATCACCTGTCTCGAGACCGCCGTGTTCGTCACCGGCGAGATCCTGCACGTCGACGGCGGCCAGCGCGCCGGGCACGGAATTCCGTCGAGGCCGGGGCGGGCCGCAGCGGCGGGCGCGGGCCGCCCCAACCGCGGGAAGAGGGCACATGGTGACTGCCGAGCACACCTCGGGCATCGGGGCGACCTCGTGGGATCGGTTCTGGCGAGTCGTCGGGCAGGGTGCCGCGGCGCTGGCCGCGGGCATGGGTGTCGGCCGGTTCGCGTACACCCCGATCCTGCCCTTGATGCACGCGCACGCCGGGCTGTCCCCACGGCTGGGCGCGGAGCTGGCCACCGCGAACTACATCGGCTACCTGATCGGGGCCGTTGCCGCGATCCTCGCCCCGGCGCTGGTCCGCTCCCGGCTGACGCTGCGCCTGTCGTTGGTGGTTCTGGTCGGTACGTTGGCCCTGATGCCGGCCACTCACGTCGGCGCACTCTGGTTCGTTCTCCGGCTGGGCGCCGGGATCGTGAGCGCGCTGATCTTCGTCATCGCGGCCAGTGCCGTGCTCTCCGGGCTGCGCGCCCACGCCCACCACCTCACCGGATGGGCCTTCGGTGGGGTCGGCGCCGGGATCGCCCTGTCCGGCCTCCTCGTGCTGAGTCTGCGCACGTGGCAGGAGGCCTGGTGGTGTGCGGCCGCGTTGGCCGCCGTCTTCACGGTCCTGGCATGGCCGCTTGAGACTGGCCCGACATCGGGCAACACGGCCGCGGCCCGGCTCCGTCGCGGCCATGCCTTCGGGCTGCGCTGG
Organism: Micromonospora sp. IBHARD004; assembly: GCF_052814115.1. Classification (NCBI taxonomy): domain Bacteria; kingdom Bacillati; phylum Actinomycetota; class Actinomycetes; order Micromonosporales; family Micromonosporaceae; genus Micromonospora; species Micromonospora sp. IBHARD004. The sequence goes on along the minus strand of NZ_CP199934.1, from coordinate 4,771,645 downwards.
TTTGGCCCACTACTCGCTAGTTACTCTCTCGAAGGGGTCGGCTACATCATCGCCGGGACATTTCTGGTCGCCGCGATCGATTAGACCGCGCCCGGCTGGGTCGGCGGCGCCGCCTGGGTCCTTGTCGGCCTCGCCGCCCTGCCCTCCTCGGCGCTGTGGTCGTGGCTCAGCCGTACGCGGTCCCGGCCGACACTCCTCTTCACCGCGCTCGTCGTGCAGGCCGTCGGCATCGCACTGCCGGTCCTCGGCGGCCGGATCGTGGCGGCCCTGATCTCGGCGATTCTCTTCGGCGCGACCTTTCTCGGCGTCGTCACCATCGCCCTGGCCATCGGCGCACACCTGCAGGTCCCGCGCGCGGTCGCGATCCTCACCACCGGCTACAGCACTGGGCAGATCCTCGGCCCGCTGGCCGTCACCCCGCTCCTACGCAACGGCTACCACCAAGCATTGCTGGTCGGCGCCGCACTCGTTGCACTGGCTGCGGTCGCGGCCGGCGCACTGCGCCACCGTTTCCCGCCCATCAGCACAGGAGGAACATCATGACCAGCACCGAGGCCCAGATTCTGCGTACCGTCCTCGGCCAGTGGAGGTCCGCCGTCGACGCCCACGACCCCGATCGCGTCGCCTCGTACTTCACCGACGACGCGATCTTCCAAGGCCTGCACCCGTACACTGTCGGCCGCGACGGCGTTGCCGAGTATTACGCCTCCCAGCCGATCGGCATGACCGCCGCGTACGACATCCGCGAGACCCGGCGCCTCGCCGACGACCTTGTCCTCGGCTACCTGAGTGTCGACTTCGCCTTCACCGACCGGCCGGTCCTGACCGTCCACCTCAGCGTGATCGTGCGCCGGATCGGCGAGGCCTGGTTCATCAGCCACTACCAGGTATCCCGGCTCGGCTGACCCGAAGCCCTCGATCACCGAAGCCCTGGCCGGACGTCATGGATGTGGTGGCCTCATGGCGACCGTGATGCCACCACCTGCGGGATCGAGCGCAACCGTGGACGTCGCGCCCGAGCGGCGGGCGCGTGCGGGGCGCGACGGCGCGGGTCAGCGGGCGGTGGGCGGTGCCCAGGCCGGGTCGATCCGGCCGAGGAACTCGTCCTGGTGGTCGGCGAGCCGGGCCGCCAGCGGCAGCGGGGCGAACCGGCAGGCGAAGCGCAGCCCGTCGTCCTCGCCGCTCCCGGCGACCTGGTGGGTCCACTCGCCGACCGGGCCGCCCGCCGCGCTGAGCTGGACGTACGTGGTGCGCCGGGCCCGGCCGGTCTCCGGGTGGGGGCGTTCGCTGACTCCCAGCTCGGCGACCATCTCGACGCAGGTCAGTCCGGTCTCCTCGGCGACCTCCCGGACCGCGGCCTCGGCGGTCGTCTCGCCCGGCTCAATGCCGCCGGCCGGGACCTGAGTGTCCGCCTCGGGGAAGTCGACATGGTCGAAGACGAGCAGTTCGGGGTCGGGCGTGCGGCGGATGACGTACGCGGCGACCCGGCTGCGGGGTGGATCTCCGGTCATCCGGTCATCCTGCCCGGCCCGGGCCCCGCGCGCCGCCCGGACACGGAGGGACCCCGGCGCTGGGTCGCCCACCGTGGCGCCGGGGTCCTGGTGCGGTCCGGTCGGCGTCAGAGGCTGCCGCCGAAGGTGTCGCAGGCCTTCGGGTCGCCGGTGGAGTAGCCCTTGGTGAACCACTGCTTGCGCTGCTCGGAGGTGCCGTGGGTGAACTCGTCCGGGTTCACCGGCCGGCCCGAGCGCTTGGAGATCGCGTCGTCGCCGATCTTCTCGGCGGTGTCGATCGCCTGCTGGATGTCCTGCTCGGTGATGCTCTTGAAGATCTTCTGCCCCTGCTCGTCCGCGGTGCCGGTGGCGTTCTTGGCCCAGGCGCCCGCGTAGCAGTCGGCCTGCAGCTCCAGCTTCACCGACAGGGCGTTGGCGTTGTTCGGGTCACGCTGCTGCTGGCGGCGCATCTGCGCCTCGGTGCCGAGCAGGTCCTGCACGTGGTGGCCGTACTCGTGGGCCAGCACGTACGGCTGGGCGAACTCGCCCTCGGCGCCGAGCTGGTCGGCGAGGAGCTTGTAGAAGGTGAGGTCGATGTAGACCAGGTCGTCGGCCGGGCAGTAGAACGGACCGACGCCCGAGTCGGCCTGGCCGCAGCCGGTGTTGACGCCCTGGCTGAAGAAGACGGTCTTGGACGGCTTGTACTGCTCGCCGAAGACCTCCGGCAGGGCCTTGGTCCAGTACGCCTGGATCGAGTTGACGTACAGGGTGTTGCGGCAGTCGAGCTGCTCCAGCGCGTCCTGGGCCGAGCACTTCTGCTGCAGCGAGGTGTTGTCGCCCTCCTGCGAGCCGCCGTCGTTCATCGCGTTCAGCCCGAAACCGCCGCCGACCAGGGCGACGAGGACGGCGATGATGATGCCGACGATCCCACCACGTCCGCCGCCGATCGGGATCGGAATGCCCATCCCGCCGCCTCCGCCGGACCCCCGGCGATCGTCCACCTGGCTGGTGTCGATCCGCGCGTTCTCGTTCAGCTCCATGTTGACCCCGATCGCCGATTGATCCGTTTTTGGTGGTTGCGGTACCGGACCGGGTCCGGACGGCAGATTCGGTACCCGATGATCTTGCTCGGTAATCCGGACGGGGCGCCGCGGGCCGCCCGGTACACTTGGCGGGTGCTGCGCTGCGAAGGCTGAACGGCCCCGCGCCGACGGGAACATCCAACCCGCCGGCTCTTTCGCGTGCCCTGAGTCAGCCCTTCCGGATCCCCCCGAGAGCGAGTACTGCGACATGATCACTGCCACCGGCCTGGAGCTGCGCGCCGGTTCCCGGATCCTGCTGTCCGACACCACCCTGCGGGTGCAGCCGGGCGACCGGATCGGCCTCGTCGGCCGTAACGGTGCCGGCAAGACCACCACGCTGAAGGTGCTGGCGGGGGAGGGGCAGCCGTACGGCGGCCAGATCGACCGGCGCAGCGCGATCGGCTACCTGCCGCAGGACCCGCGGACCGGCGACCTGGAGGTGACCGGGCGGGACCGGGTCCTCTCCGCCCGGGGGCTGGACGTGCTGATGGCCCAGATGAAGGAGATCGAGGAGAAGCTCGCCGACGACGCCGACGAGAAGCTGGTCCGCCGCTACGGCGCGCTGGAGGACCAGTTCGCGGCCCTCGGTGGGTACGCCGCGGAGGCCGAGGCGGCCCGGATCTGCGCCAACCTCGGCCTGCCGGACCGGGCCCTCGCCCAGACCATCGGCACCCTGTCGGGCGGCCAGCGCCGCCGCATCGAGCTGGCCCGGATCCTGTTCCGCGACGCCGGCGAGAACGGCGGCGGCATCCTGCTCCTCGACGAGCCCACCAACCACCTCGACGCCGACTCGATCACCTGGCTGCGCAGCTTCCTCGCCAACCACAAGGGCGGCCTGATCGTGATCTCCCACGACGGCGCGCTGCTGGAGTCGGTGGTCAACAAGGTCTGGTTCCTCGACGCCACCCGCTCGGTGGTCGACGTCTACAACCTGGGCTGGAAGGCGTACCTGGAGGCCCGGGAGACCGACGAGCGGCGCCGCCGCCGGGAGCGGGCCAACGCCGAGAAGAAGGCCGGCGCGCTGATGGCGCAGGCCGACAAGATGCGGGCCAAGGCCACCAAGACGGTCGCCGCGCAGAACATGGCCCGGCGCGCCGAGAAGCTGATGTCGGGCCTGGAGGAGGTGCGCGTCGCCGACAAGGTGGCCAAGGTGCGCTTCCCCACTCCGGCTCCGTGCGGCAAGACCCCGCTCACCGCGACCGGCCTGTCGAAGTCGTACGGGTCGTTGGAGATCTTCACCGACGTCAACGTGGCGGTGGACCGCGGTTCCCGGGTGGCCATCCTCGGCCTCAACGGCGCCGGCAAGACCACCCTGCTCCGGATGCTCGGCGGGCTGCTGCAGCCGGACACCGGCGAGGTGCACGCCGGGCACGGGCTGCGGCTGGGCTACTACGCCCAGGAGCACGAGACGCTGGACGTGGACCGGACGATCCTGGACCACATGCGCAGCGCCGCCAGCGACCAGACCGACACGGACCTGCGCAAGATCCTCGGCGCGTTCCTCTTCTCCGGGGAGGACGTCGACAAGCCCGCCGGGGTGCTCTCCGGCGGGGAGAAGACCCGGCTGGCGCTGGCCACCCTGGTCTGCTCCGGCGCGAACGTGCTGCTGCTCGACGAGCCGACGAACAACCTCGACCCGGTCAGCCGCGAGCAGGTGCTCGACGCGATCGCCCGCTACCCCGGCGCGATCGTGCTGGTCACCCACGACCCCGGCGCGGTCCTGGCGCTCAAGCCGGACCGGGCGATCCTGCTCCCCGACGGCGACGAGGACGCCTGGAGCGACGACCTCCTCGAACTGGTCGAACTGGCCTGACGGCGGTCAGCCGGCCAGCCCCGGCCAGGCGGGGGAGGACGCCGCAGGTGACCAGGATCGTCGCGCCGATCGCGATGAAGACCGCGGGGACCAGCCAGCGACGACCAGCAGGCCGGCGGCGACCACCACCGCGACGGCGACCAGCGCCCCGATGCCCGGGTACTGACCGGCGACGATGTGCCAGGGGTGGGGCCGGCCGGCGTGCCGGGCCGCCACGAAGAACACGGTGAGCACCACGATGTCGTCGATGTTGGTGGCGGCGAAGACGGCCGCCGCGCCGGCCGCTGCGGCGAGGAGGTCGGTCACCGGGGCAGCGTACGGGCCGGCGCGCCATGATCGATCGGACGGCCGGCCTGGCCGGGACGGTCGGGCGGCACGGTGTCAGCCGGTCAGAAGGATCACTCTATCGGGAAGCTGACATTGCATAGCGTGTCGGTTGGCGAAGAGTTGATATCTGGCGCATGATCGTTCGAGGCGGTCTAATAGGTGGGACCGTATCCGAACCGCACAGTCTGGGACGTGAGGAATCAGCATGGCAGCCACTGGCACAGCCACCAGCACTGAGAAGGGTCGCCGGATCGTCGGGGCCGAGCGTCAGACGCTCGCCAAGGACCTGGTAAAGCGGTACACCTCTGGGGAGAGCATCCGTGCGCTGGCGGCCTCGACCGGCCGTTCCTACGGGTTCATCCACCGGGTGCTCACCGAGTCCGGGGTGCAGCTGCGGCAGCGCGGCGGCGCCCGGCGCCGCAAGAAGGCGTGACCCGCCCGCCAGCGTCGTCCATCAGCGCCGTGCCCCGGGCGGTCCGGTGACCGCCGAGACGACCGGGGTGCGACTCGACTGCGACGGGCCGGTCGCGACGGTCACGTTGTGCCGGCCCGACGTGCTCAATGCCCAGACCCCGGCGATGTGGCGCGCGATGAGCGACTTCTCCCGGGAGCTGCCCGGCGACGTCCGCGTCGTCGTCGTCCGCGGCGAGGGGCGGGCCTTCTCCGCCGGCCTCGACCTGTCGGTGGCCGGCGCCTCCGGGCCCGGCTCCTTCGCCGAGCTGTCCACCCTGCCCGAGCAGGAGTGCGCCGACCGCATCGCCGAGTTCCAGGCCGGTTTCACCTGGCTGCACCGCCCCGACGTGATCTCGGTGGCCGCCGTGCAGGGGCACGCCATCGGCGCCGGCTTCCAGCTCGCCCTCGCCTGCGACCTGCGGGTGCTCGCCGAGGACGCCAAGCTCTCCATGGCCGAGGTGACCCTCGGTCTCGTTCCCGACCTCGCCGGCACGAAGCGCCTGGTGGAGCTGGTCGGCTACGCCCGCGCGCTGGAGATCTGCGCCACCGGCCGCCGGATGGACGCCGCCGAGGCCGACCGGATCGGGCTCGCCAACCTCGTCGTGCCGACCGCCGAGCTGGACGGCGCGGTGCGGGATCTGACCGCCGGCCTGCTGGCCGGCAACCGGGACGCGGTGGTCGAGATCAAGGCGCTGATCGCCGGCGCCGGTGGTCGTACCCACGCCGAGCAGCAGCGCGCCGAGCGGGAGGCGCAGACCCGCCGCCTGCGGGACCTCGCCGGGCGGGGAGAATAGTAAGGACCGTTAGGGAAGATCCGGGTTACTCGCGAGGTTGTCGTAGTCGTCGGGAGAATTGACCCGACGGTCCAGGCTGCCCACGACCCGGAGGTGACGAGTGTCCAGTCCGATGCACGGCGGGGGCATGGCGGGCTGGAGCATGCTCCGGTCGATGCGCAGCCAGGATGAGGTGACCGCGCACCAGCTCAAGCGCGGCACCGCCAAGCGGATCGTCGCCTTCGCCCAGCCGTACCGGCGCGACATCGTGGTCTTCCTGGTCACCGTGGTGATCGCCGCGGTCATCGGGGTGGCGACCCCGGTGCTCGCCGGTGACGTGATCAACGCGATCAACCGCGGCGGCGCCGAGGCTGGCTCGGTGGTCGTCCGGCTCGCCGTGGTCATCGCCGTGCTGGCGGTCGCCGACGCGCTCTTCTCCCTGGCCCAGCGCTGGTACTCCGCCCGGATCGGCGAGGGGATCATCCTCGACCTGCGTACCCGGGTCTACGACCACGTGCAGCGGATGCCGTTGCAGTTCTTCACCCGGACCCAGACCGGCGCTCTGGTCAGCCGGCTCAACAACGACGTGCTGGGGGCTCAGCGGGCCTTCACCTCGACCCTGTCCGGCGTGGTCAGCAACGTCATCCAGCTGGTGCTCACCGCCGGCGTGATGTTCACCCTCTCCTGGCAGATCACCACGCTCTCGCTGATCCTGCTGCCGATCTTCATCATCCCGGCCCGCCGGGTCGGCAAGCGGCTCGCCGAGATCACCCGCGAGTCGTACAACCTCGACGCCAAGATGAACGCGACGATGACCGAGCGGTTCGGCGTGGCCGGGGCGCTGCTGGTCAAGCTCTTCGGCTCGCCCGAGATGGAGGCGCGCCGCTTCGCCGGCCGGGCCGAGCGGGTGCGCGACATCGGCATCCAGTCCGCCATGTACTCGCGGACCTTCTTCGTCGCGATGCTGCTGGTGGCCTCCCTGGCCCAGGCGCTCACCTACGGCCTGGGCGGCTGGCTCGCGGTCACCGGCGCGGTCAGCGCCGGCACCGTCGTCACCCTGGCGCTGCTGCTCACCCGCCTGTACGGGCCGCTGACCGCGCTCTCCAACGTCCGGGTCGACGTGATGAGCGCGCTGGTCTCCTTCGACCGGGTCTTCGAGGTGCTCGACCTGCACCCCGGCATCGAGGAGAAGCCGGACGCCGTCCGGGTGCCCCGGGGCAACGGCCGGGTCGAGTTCCGTGACGTGCGGTTCCGCTACCCGAGCGCGGCCGAGGTGTCGCTGGCCTCCCTGGAGGAGGTCGCCACCCTGGACCGGACCATCAACGAGCCGGTGCTCAAGGGCGTCTCGTTCACCGTGGAGCCCGGGCAGATGGTCGCCCTGGTCGGCCCCTCCGGCGCCGGCAAGTCGACACTGTCCATGCTGATCTCCCGGATCTACGACGTCAGCGACGGCCAGGTGCTGGTCGGCGGCGTCGACGTCCGGGACGCCACCCTCGCCTCGTTGCGCGACGAGATCGGCGTGGTCACCCAGGACTCGCACCTGTTCCACGAAACCATCGCGGAGAACCTGCGGTACGCCAAGCCGGACGCCACCGACGACGAGATCTGGGCCGCGCTGGCCGGCGCGCAGGTGGCCGACCTGGTCCGTTCCCTGCCCGACGGGCTGGAGACCACGGTCGGGGAGCGGGGCTACCGCTTCTCCGGCGGCGAGAAGCAGCGCATCGCGATCGCCCGGCTGCTGCTCAAGGCGCCGTCGATCGTGATCCTCGACGAGGCCACCGCCCACCTGGACTCGGAGAGCGAGGCGGCCGTGCAGCGGGCGCTGTCGGTGGCGCTGACCGGGCGTACCGCGCTGGTGATCGCGCACCGGCTCTCCACCGTCCGGGACGCCGACCAGATCCTCGTCCTCGACGAGGGGCGGATCGTGGAGCGGGGCCGGCACGACGAGCTGGTCGCCGTCGGCGGCCTCTACGCCGAGCTGTACCGCACCCAGTTCGCGGTCGCCGACTCGCCCACCCCGTACGTCGACGCCACCGGCCCGGAGCCGGTGATCACCATGCCGATGGCGACGTACGTGGCCGACGAGGCGATGCCGCCCGCCGCGGCGAACTGACCCGGCGGCGACGACCACCGGAGATCAGCCGGCGGTCGCCGCCGCGCGCAGCTCGCCGAAGGCGGCCCCGAGCGTCTCCGGGGTGAAGTGCGCGTTCAGGCCGCTCGGGTTGGGCAGCACCCAGAGCCGGGCCCCGCCGAGCAGCTCGGGCTGCGGGCCGAAGGTCGCCTTCGGCCGGGCGAAGCCGATCCGGTACGCGGTCACCCCGACCACCGCCACCCACCGCGGCCGGTACCGCTCGACCTTCCCGCCGAGGGTGTCCGCGCCGGCCAGCAGCTCCTCTGCGGTCAGCTCGTCGGCCCGGGCGCTGGCCCGGGCCACCATGTTGGTGATGCCGAGCCCCCAGCCGAGCAGCTCGCCCTGCTCACTGGGGTGCAGCTGGCGCGGGGTGAAGCCGCCGCGGTGCAGCGCCGGCCAGAACCGGTTGCCCGGCCGGGCGAAGTGGCAGCCGGTGGCGGCCGACCAGAGCCCCGGGTTGATCCCCACGAAGAGCACGTCCAGCCCGGGTGCGATCAGGTCCGGAAGGATCCTGTCGGCCGCCGCCGCCAGCTCCTCCCGGCTCGGCCGGGTAGGGGACGCAGTCGTCGCCGCACCACCCTGGATCGAGCCACCCGCCCGCCGACGCCCGCCGGGCGCCTCGGCCGGGCCGCCCTCGGCCGGTCCCCGCGCCGCCCCGCGCCCGCCCGTCACCGGTCCGCCGTCACAGGCCGCGCAGCGCGCCGCCGTCGACCGGCACGGTGATCCCGGTGACGTAGCCGGCGGCGGGGGAGAGTAGGAAGGCGGCGACCCGGCCGAACTCCGCCGGCTCGCCGATCCGGCGCAGCGGGATGCCGGCCTCCGCCTGGGCCCGGGCCCGCTCGGCGTCCCCGGTGGCGGCGAAGAGCTCCCGGTTCCGGTCCGTCATGATCCGACCCGGCAGCAGGCCGATCACGCGGACGCCGCGCGGGCCGTACTCGTCGGCGATGTCCTTGGCCACCCCGACCAGGCCGGGGCGCAGGCCGTTGGAGATGCCCAGACCGGGCAGCGGGCTGCGGGCCGAGGTGGAGAGGACCAAGCCGATCGCGCCGCCGTCGGTGAGCGCGGCGGCCACCGTCCGGGCGGCGCGGACGCTGCCCAGGAAGACCGTCTCGAAGGACTCCCGCCACTGCTCGTCGGTCACCTCGGCGGCGGTACCCCGGGGTGGCCCCCCCACCGAGACCAGCGCCCCGTCGAGGCGGCCGAACTGCTCCCGCGCGGCGGCGACCAGCCGCTGCGGCGTCTCCGGGTCGCTCAGGTCGGCGGTCAGCCCCATCGCCCGCTCCGGGCCGCCGAGCGCCTCGACCGCCGCGGCCACCTGCTCCGGGGCGCGCGACGAGATCACCACCCGGGCGCCGTCCGCGACGAGCTGTTCCGCGGTGGCGAAGCCCAGGCCACGGGAGGCGCCGGTGAGCACGTACACCCGGCCGGCCAGTCCGAGATCCATGGGGCCGATCCTGCCGTACCCGGCAGGACCGCGCCAACCGGCTCAGCGACGGGCGGGGCGCAGCAGGCGTACCCGACCGGCGAGCTGCACCACGACGGCGCCGCCGGCCCGGCCCACGGCCGGGAGTCGACGCGGCCGCGGGGCGCCGCGGCCGTCGTAGCGGGTGACGGCCTCGCGGGTGGCCAGCTCCTCCGCGCCGAGCGCCGGCAGCGTGCCGTGGTCGCGCAGCTCCCGGGCCAGGTCCCAGCCGTCGCGCAGCGACCCGTTCGTGGGGCGGCCCGCCGCCCAGTCGGCGAAGGTCGCCGGCCAGGCGGCGCCGAGGCCGGCGGCGAGCAGCGGCCAGTGCCGGGCCACGTCGCCGCCGCGCTTGCGCAGTAGCGCGCGACGCGCGGCGTCGACCGGCGCCGGGGCGAAGCCGGACGGCAGCGGTCCGCCCGCGACCAGCGTCGCGACCAGCTCCGCCTGCCGCGTCGCCAGGCCGCCGGCCGGCCCGGCACCGCCGGTCGGTGGCCGACCGACCGGAGCGGGGACGGGCGGCCCGGGGCGGTGGTCGTCGGCCGCGCCGGTGACCGCCGTCGCGGGGGTGACCGCCGCGCCCGCCGCGGTGTCGGGGCCGGTCACGTGACCACCGGGAAGCCGGCGGCGGTGGCGAGCGCGTCCAGCTCGCCGAGCAGCTCCGCCGCGGGCGGGTAGCGCCCGTCCCGCTCGAGCAGCAGGGCCGGCGGCCGGCGGCGGGCGCAGAGCTCGCCGACCAGGTCGAGCACCTCCGGGGGGATCGGGTCGGTGTGCGTGTCGTGGTAGAAGCCACCCTGCTCGGCGCCGCCCGCCACGTGCGCGTAGGCGACCCGGTCCAGCGGCAGCCGGTCGAGCAGCGCGAGCGGGTTCGTGCCCCGGTTGCGGGCGTTGGCGTGCACGTTGGCGACGTCGAGCAGCAGCAGGGCCCCGGTGGCGTCGAGGATCTCCGTCAGGAAGGCCGCCTCGTCCAGCTCGTCGTCCGGCCAGTCGAAGAGCGCGGCGATCGGCTCCAGCGCGATCGGCACCGGCAGCTCGGCCTGCGCCCGCCGGACGTTCGCCACCACCGCGGCGACCGCCTCCCGGCTGCGCGGCAGCGGCAGCAGGTGCCCGGCCTCCAGCCCGCCGGCCCGGACGAACGCGATGTGCTCGCTCACCAGCGGCGCGTCGACCAGCGCGGCCACCGCGGCGAGGTGCGTCACCCGGGCCGGATCGACCGGCTCGGCGCCGCCGAGGGAGAGCTTCACCCCGTGCGGTACGACGGTGACCCCACGCCCGCGCAGTTCGGCGAGGCCGGGCGGCAGCGGCCCGGCCGGGGCGACCGTCTCGGCGACCACCTCGACGAAGCGCAGCCCCGGCAGGTCGGCCACGAACCCGGCGATCTCCGGCCGCCAGCCGATGCCCACCCCGGACGGCCCGGTCATCCGCCACACCCGCCCCCGCCGCCGCAGCCGCCGCCACCCCCGCAGGAGCTGCCGCCGCCGCAGGAGCTGCCGCCGCCGCACGAGCTGCTCCCGCTGGACGAGCTGCCGGTGCCGGAGAGCGCCTGGCGCTGGATCTCGGCCTGCTCGGCGAAGCCCGGGTCCATCGTCCAGATGGTGGCGGTGCCGAAGAGCGCCACCCCCAGCGCCGCATCGGACGGTCCGTAGGTGGCGTACGCGGGCGCCGAGGCGGGCGCCAGGTGGGTGTGCCGGCGACGCAGCTCGCGCAGCGCCCGGTCGGCCGCGCGGGTCCGCCAGGGCACCCGGCCGAGCAGCAGGAAGGCGATGAAGAGCGGGACCAGGGTGAGCATCAGGAAGCCGGCCGGCCGGCCGTTCGACAGCCCCACGAAGAGCCGGATCCCGCCGAGCACGAGGAGGGCGGCGAGCAGCAGCGGGCCGCGTCGGACGGCGGCCCGCCGGGCCGGGCCGAGCGCCAGGCCGCGCTCCTGGAGGCCGTCGCGGAGCTGGTCGAGCGCGCGGGTCACCCACTCGTCGCGACGCAGCTCCCGGGCGAAGACGTGCCGGCCGGCGGCGTTGTAGATCGCCTGGTCGAGCGGGGTGACCCCGGCCGGCATCGAGGCGCCGGTGGTAAGCCGCCGGTCGGGTCGCACGTCCACCACGCCGCCGCGCCGCAGCCCGCCGAGCGCGGTCCAGACCGCGAGCTGGTCGCCCCCGTTGAGGTACGCGACCTGCTGCGGTCCGAGTTGCCCGTCGCCGACGGTGGGCGTACCGGCCAGGGTGCGGAAGCGGTGGACCAGGGTGCCGGCGAGCACCACGGCCACGGACAGGAGGTACCAGCGCAGGAATACCGGGCCGGGGATGCCCCAGGTGTCGCCCGGTGCGGCGAGGACCGTCATGCTCTGCTCCTGACGCCCGAGGTGAACGTGGGCCCCCATTGTGGAGCAGACCCGCCAGGGCTGATCCCGCCCGCGGGCCGAGTTACCGGACCGAGATCCGGCGCCGGGCGGTCAGCGGCGGCGGACCGCCTCTTCGACCAGGTCCAGCACCCGCCCCAGGTCCCCGGCCGGGCGTCCCATCGCCAGGTGCAGCACCAGCCCGTCGTAGGCCAGCTCCAGGAACTGGGCCAGCACGTCGATCGGCACGTCTTCGCGAAGCACCCCGGCCTCCCGCTGGCGGACCAGGCGTTCCCGGGTGGCCTCGGCGATGGCGGCTGACCGTTCCGCCCAACGCCGCGCGAAGGCCGGGTCGGTACGCAGCCGCCGGGACACCTCCAGCTGGCTGCCCAGCCAGCCGGTGGTGTCCGGGGAGATCGCCCGGGCGAGCAGGTCCCGCATGACCTGGACGAGGCCGTTGCGGGCCACCGTCTCGACCATGACGGCGGCATCGTCCTCGGCGACGGCAAGGAAGAGCGAGTCCTTGTCGCGGAAGTGGTGGAAGATGGCGCCCCGGGACAGCCCGGTGGCCTCCTCCAGCCGGCGTACGGTGGCGCCCTCGTATCCGTGCCGGGCGAAACACGCCCGCGCGGCGGCGAGGATCTCCTGCCGGCGCGCGTCGAGCTGGTCCTGACTTACTCTGGGCACGGGACGATCGTGTCAGGTGCCCGGGGCCGATGCAAACCGTACGTACGGCTTGGGAGCGGGTTTCGCCGGAAACCTCCGCCCCAGGGAGCCGGCTAGTGCCGTGTGCACAAACGTTGGCCGTGGTTGGTCGGGGTTGGGAAATGTCGTAGGGCTGGTGCTCGCTTCGGTTCGTGCCTCGTCGTCGGGATCCCGCCGCCCCGCGGGTGGTGCACCGCACCGCCCGTGTCGCGCTGCGGGTGACGCCTGGCCAGCGGCGGCGGTGTTTCGGGCTGCTGCGCTCGGCCGGTGATGTGTGGGCGTGTGTGTTGGAGGTCAACGCGTGGCGTCGCCGCCGGCAGGACTCGCCTCTGGTCGGCCTCCAGCAAGTGTTCGGGGAACTGGCGGCGTCGGGGCCGGGCACGTTCGCGGAACTGGATTCGGTTGGGGCCCGGTCGGTGTTGCGCCGGTTCTCCGATGCGTGGTTCGCGGCGGCGAAACGCCGCAAGGGCGGTGACCTGTCGGCCCGGTTCCCGCGTCGTCGGCGGGGGTTGGTGCCGGTGCGCTGGTATCACGGCACGTTCACCCTCGACGGGCGCCGAGTTCGGATCCCGACCGCGAAAGGCACGTCGCCGTTGTGGGTGCGTCTGGCGCGGGAGGTGCCGTATCCGGTCGAGCAGGTCCGGTCGATCACCCTGCTGTGTGAGGGCGGGCGCCTGTTCCTCGACGTGACCGCCGAGGTGCCGGTGGCGGTGTACCCGCCCGGTGAGGAACCGGACCCTGGCCGGGTGGGCGGGGTGGACCTGGGGATCATCCACCCGTACGCGGTGGCCGGCCCCGGCGGGGAGGGGTTGCTGGTGTCCGGGCGGGCGATCCGCGCCGAGCACCGCATGCACCTGGCCGACACCAAGGCCCGCCGCCGTGCCGTGGCCCGCCGCGCGCCGAAGCCGGGCCAGAAGGGGTCGCGGCGGTGGCGGCAGTACCGTCGCCGGGCACGCCTCGTGGAGGGTCGGCACCGGCGCAGGGTCCGGCAGGCCCAGCACGAGGCCGCCCGCAGCGTGGTCTCGTGGGCGGTGCGGCAGCGGGTGGGTGTGCTGCACGTCGGGGATCCACGCGGGGTGTTGGACCTGCCTGCGGGGCGGCGGCACAACCTGCGGTTGCGGCAGTGGCAGATCGGCCGGCTCATCCAGGTCCTCACCGACAAGGCCACCCTGGCCGGTATCACCGTCCGACTGGTCGACGAACGCGGCACCTCCTCCACCTGCCCCGCCTGCCGCAAACGCGTGCCGAAACCCCGTGGGCGAACCCTGTCCTGCCCGCACTGTCGATTCTCTGGGCACCGCGACCTGGTCGCGGCCGCCAGCATCGCCACCCGCACCCCGGACGGCGGATCCACCACCCCGACAGCGATCGTGCTGCCGGAGGTGGTCACGCACCGTCGAGCCGGCCGGCACCTGCCCGGTGCCGGTCGGTCCCGACGTGACCCCCGCCGCCCACCCCGGGCGGCGCGCGGATCAGTTGGCCCGCAGTGGCCCGCCCCACCAACCGGTGGGGAGTCGCTCGCCCTCAAGGCGAGGATCCACAACACTCACCGGAAACCCGGTGAACGTTAGTGGACACCGCACTAGGATCGCGCGATGACGCTGCCCACCCCCCTCCCCGAGCACCGACTGACCGTGGCGGCCGTCCAGGCCGAGCCGGTCCCCGGCGACGTCGCCGGGAACGCCGCCACCGCCGCCCGACTGGTCGGCCGGGCGGCCGGCGCCCGGATCGTCGTGCTGCCGGAGCTGTTCCTGCCGGCGTACCACCCACCGACCCTGGCCGCCGACCCGGCCGGCACCGACGTGGCCGCCGGCCCGGACGGTCTGGTCGACGATCCGCGGCTCGATCCGCTGCGCGGGGCCGCCCGGGACGGCGGCGCCACCGTGGTGGTGGGCGCGGCCGTCCGGCACCCCGACGGGCGGCGGACCATCTCCTCGCTCGTCGTCGACGCCGCGGGGGTCGCCCGGTCGGCGTACGACAAGCAGCAGCTCTGGGGCGGCGAGCGCGACCTGTTCGACGCGGGCCGGCGCGGTGCCACCCTGCTGGTCGACGGCTGGCGGCTCGGCCTGGGCATCTGCTACGACGGATGCTTCCCCGAGCACGGCCGGGCCGCCGCCGCCGACGGCGCGCACGGCTACCTCTGCCCCAGCGGCTATCTGGCCGGCTCGGCGCACCGGCGCGACCTCTACTACGCCGCCCGCGCCCTGGACAACACGATGTACGTCGTCTTCGCCAACGCCGTCGGCGGCGCCGACCCGTGGCGGTTCAACGGCGGTGCGGCGGTGTACGACCCGGAGGGCCGGCCGCTCGCCCGCGGCGCCGACGCGGGGGAGGACGTGCTGGTCGCGACCCTCGACCCCGGGGCCCTCGCGGCCACCCGGGCGGCGCATACCATGCTCGCCGACCGCCCTGCCGACCAGGGGCTCCCCCGAACGGTGCTGGCCGGCTGACCGACGGCGCAGTGTCGCCCGGCCCCTGTCGGCCGTGCACCTCGGTCCCGTAGGGTGCGCGAGTGCCGCTGCTCCTGCTGGATCTGGACAACACCCTGCTCGACCGGACCGGGGCGTTCCGTACGTGGGGAGAGCGCTTCCTGGACAGCGTCGGCGCGCCGGCCGTCGACATCGACTGGCTGCTCTCCGTCGACGCCGACGGGCTGACCGACCGGTGGGACGTTGCGGACGCCATCCGGAACCGGTACGGGTTGCGCATCCCCTCCATCGACCTGGTCGACGAGCTGCACGACGGGGTGGTGGCGAACAGCCGGCTGGATCCGCTGGTCGCCTGCGCGCTGCGGATCGCCGACGACGCGGGCTGGGTGCCGGTGGTGGTCAGCAACGGCGCGGTACGCCAGCAGGACGCGAAGATCCGCCGCACCGGTCTGGACCGGTACGTCGCCGACTGGGTGATCTCCGAGGAGGCCGGGGTCAGCAAACCCAACCCGAGGATCTTCGCGCTCGCCGCCCAGCGCGCGCGGATGCCGCTGCGCGGCGCCTGGGTGGTCGGGGACAGCCCGGAGGCGGACATCGGCGGGGCCGCCGCCGTCGGCCTGCCGAGCGTCTGGCTGCACCGCGGCCGGACCTGGTCGGACACCCGATTCGCGCCCACCCGCACGGTGGACGGGCTGATCGCCGCGGTGGCCACCGTGCTCGCCGGCTGAGCCGGCGCGCGTCCCGCCGGGGCCCGGTTAATCGGTTGACCCGGCGGCAGCCCGGCGGTGAGCATGGGGGCCGCGCGCAGGCGCAGCCGGGCGGCGCCCGGTCGAGGAGAGGAGGTCGGTAATGGCCGTCTTTGCAGGGTCGTTCCACCTGACCTCACCAGCCTCGATCAAGGGATCACCGAACCCGTGCGTGAACACGACCTCCCGGCGCGCGAGCGCCGTGGCCGCGGCAAGAGCCGCTTCGACGACGACGAACCGTATTTCCTGAAGCACGGCCGGCACGCCGAGCCGGCCCTGACCGAGCCCGATGACGAGTCCGACCCCGAGGATCCCTGGTCCTCCTGGGACGGGGCCGTGCACGGGCCGGAACCGCACCCCGAGTGGCTGGTCACCGAGCTGGCCGCGCGGGACACCGAACTCGGCGTGCTCAAGACCGGCAAGGAGGCGGACGTCCACCTGGTCCGCCGGGCTGTGCCCGAGACCGGCCGGTCCTGCCTGTTGGCGGCGAAGCGCTACCGGGACGCCCAGCACCGGCTCTTCCACCGGGACGCCGGCTACCTGGAGGGGCGGCGGGTCCGCCGGTCCCGGGAGAATCGGGCGATGGCCGGGCGGACCGCGTTCGGCCGGCAGATGATCGCCGGGCAGTGGGCGGCGGCCGAGTTCGCGGCGCTGGCCCGGCTCTGGGAGATCGGCGCCGAGTCCGGGCGGATCGCCGTGCCCTACCCGGTGCAGCTGCTCGGCACCGAGCTGATGCTGGAGTTCGTCGGGGACGCCGCCGAGGGGCAGGCCGCGCCGCGGCTGGCCCAGCTCCGGCCCGAACCGGCCGAGCTGCGCGACCTGTGGGAGCAGCTCGTCGACGCGCTGGTCGTGCTCGCCCGCGCCGGGTACGCGCACGGCGACCTCTCGCCGTACAACCTGCTGGTGCACCGGGGGCGGCTGATCATGATCGACCTGCCGCAGGTGGTCGACGTGGTGGCCAACCCGCAGGGGCCGGAGTTCCTCACCCGGGACGTCCGGGTGGTCGGTGCGTGGTTCGCCGCGCGGGGGCTGCCCGCCCTGGACGCCGACCCGGCCGCGCTGACCGGGCTGCTGCTGCGCGAGGCGGGCATCGGCTGAGCGGACCGGGTCCCGGGCGGGGCGACCCGCCCGGGACCCGAGTTCACTGGAGGTAGCGCTCCACCTCCGGCACCGGGCGCTCGCCCTGGGCGTCCGGGTCGCCGTGCGCCTGCCGGGCCGCCCGGCGGCGGCGCAGCAGGTCCCAGCACTGGTCGAGGGATTCCTCCAGCGCCCGAAGCCGTTCCTTGGCCTCGTCGTCGGTGCCGGACTCGTGCTCCTGCGCGGCCGAGCGCAGCCGGTGCTCCTCGTCGACCAGTTCGGAGATCCGGTTCAGGATGGTCTTGTCGTCCATGCCCCTGAGCCTGGCACAGGCCGCCCGGACACGCCCACGTTCTCCCCCGCGTCGGTTCGCCGGTCCGGGACAGCGGCACGCGGGGTGGCGACCGGCCGGGTACGGTGCCACGCCATGATCTCCGTTCCGCGTCCGTTCCGCCCGGCCGACGCCCCGGCCGTCGCCGCGCTGCTGCGGGCCGCCAACCCGCACAGCGTGTTCACGCCGGAGCTCATCACCTGGCAGGTGACCGCCGGCCCGGCCGCCGAGCGGTACGCGCTGCTCGTCGCCGAGTCCGCCGGGGAGGTGGTCGGCGTCGCCCGTACCGGCTTGCTGCACGAGAGCGCCGAGCCGGGCCTGGCCTTCGCCAACGTCACCGTGCACCCGGGGTGGCGCGGGGGCGGCGCCGGGTCCGCCCTGCTCGCCGCGGCCGAGGAGCGGCTCGTCGGGCTGGGCGCGCGGACGGCGTACGCCAAGGTGGCCGACGATCCGGTGGCGGTCGGCTTCGCCGAGCGGCGGGGCTACCGGCGCGGCCGGCGGGCTCTGTTCCTCCGTCTGGAGCTGGCCGCGGCGGCGCTGCCCGACCTGCCGGTGCCGCCCGGGGTGGAGCTGGCCACGGCGGCCGACCTGGCCCACCCGCGCCCGCTGTACGAGGCGGACCTGGACGCCGCCCGTGACGAGCCCGGCGACGTGGGCATGGACGACATCAGCTACCCCGACTGGCTGGCCGCCTACTGGCACCGCCCCGACCTGGACCGGGCGCTGACCTGTCTGGCCATCCTGGACGGTGTGGTCGCGGCGTTCAGTCTCGCCCTGACCGACGGCCGTCACGGCTACCAGTCCGGGATGACCGGCACCCGGCCCGCCCACCGTCGGGCCGGCCTGGCCGGGTTGGTCAAGGTGGCCGCGCTGCGCCGGGCCCGCCGGGCCGGCTTCCGGTACGCGGTCACGACCAACGACGCCGGCAACGACGCGATGCTGGCGCTCAACCGGCGGCTCGGCTACCGGACGGTCGCCGGCGAGTGGCGCTACCTGCGGAACCTTTGCGGCTGAGCGATTCCCTGACCGCTCCATTGTCGACAGCGGGAATGTTGTTCCGTGAGATATTTTCTTCTCCGTCTTCTGATCCGCCTTCCCGGGTGGCATGCTCGGCGGCGACATCACGGGTCATGACGGCGTCGCGACAGTGAGTTGACCCAAGGGGGAGCACACCACGTGGACCATCCGGCACCCGAGCCCACCGGGCAACTCCGCACCGTCCCGCTGCACCGGATCCTGCCGGGCCTGCTCCGCGATCCCGCCCGCGCGCTGATCGACGCCGGCAACCGGACCGGGGGGGCGGTAGTCCGGCTCAACCTCGGGTCGTTCCGCCCCTACCTGGTCACCCACCCCCGGCACGTGCAGCACGTCCTGCGCGATCGCGCGGACAACTACGAACGGGCGGGCGACGGACTGTTCTGGCGGCCGGTCAAGCGGCTCTTCGGCGAAGGGATCCTCGGTGAGGGCCAGATCTGGTCGGCCAGCCGCCGGATGCTCCAGCCGATGTTCACCGCCAGGCGGGTGGAGGCGCTGGTCGACGGGATGGCGGAGGCCATCGGCGCCGCCGTCGACGAGCTGGGCGAGCCGTCCCGGGCGGGGCGGACCGTCGACATCGGCGTCGAGCAGGCCAGGATCGTGAGCCGCGCGATCATGCGGGTGCTCTTCGCCGACAAGATCTCCGTGCCGGACGCGATGCGGGTGATCGACGCGCAGGACGTCATCGCCACCGCGGTGATCCCCCGGATCATCGTGCCGTTCGCCCCGCTGTCCCTGCCGATGCCCGGTGACCGCCCGTTCCGCCGCGCGGTGCGCATCGTGGACGACGTGCTGGTGCCCATCGTCCGGGCGACCCGGGCGGTGGCCGACGACGGCGACGACATCATCTCCACGCTGTGGCGGGCCCGTACCGAGGACGGCCGGCAGCTCGACGAGCGGCAGGTCCGCAACGACACGGTGGCGATGTTCGCGGCGACCACGGAGACCACCATCAACGTGCTCACCTGGCTCTGGCCCCACCTGGACCAGCATCCCGACGTCGCCGACCGGCTCTACGCCGAGATCGACCAGGTGGTGGGCGGCGGACCGGTCCGCCGCGAGCACCTGCGCGACCTGACCTACACCAGGATGGTCCTGGACGAGTTGCTACGGCTGTACCCGATCGGCTGGATCATCCCGCGCCGCGCGGTGGCCGCGGATGTCATCGACGGCGTGCCGATCGAGGCCGGCGCCACCATGGTGGCGAGCCCGCTGATCACCCAGCGGATGGCGCAGTTCTGGGAGCGGCCGGACGAGTTCGACCCGGAACGGTTCCGGCCGGAGCACGTCCGCACCCGTCACCGGTACGCCCACTTCCCCTTCGGCGGCGGCCCGCACCAGTGCCTCGGGATGTACCTGTTCTACCTGGAGGCGCAGCTCATCCTCGCCACGATGCTCAGCCGCTACCGGTTCCGGTTGCGCCGGCCGGGCGTGCCCGGCCTGCGGTTGGCCGCGGCGCTCCGGCCGCGTGAACGGGTCGAGCTGACCCTGCTGAGCAACTGAGAGGGAATGACCATAGTGGACGCACACGGCGACCGGCTCGCTTCGGCCGCGGAACAGGGACGAATCTGCGCGCTCGCCGCGCGGGGACAGCGGGAACTCCAGCGGCGGACCGCCGCCCAGCCGGACCTCTTCCCCAGCCGGCCCTTCGACGCGGCCCTGCTCAGCAGCGTCTCGCTGGCCATGGCGTTCAGCGCGCCGTGGTGCACCGCCGAGGAGCTGGCACTCACCGGCCGCGCGGTTCTCTGGGGCTTCGCGGTCGACTGGCAGGTCGACCACCTGGCGACGTCCCGGTCGGAGATCGACCTGATCACCAAGACGTCCCTGGCGGTGGCCGACGGCGCGGCGGCCGAGGACCCGCTGGGGCGGTTCCTCGCCGAGCTGCGCGACGACCTCGCCGCCACCCCGGGCTTCGCCGGGCTGCGGGGCCTGTGGCGGGAGGAGCTTGATCGCACCCTGACCGCCATGGCCCGCGAGTGGGACTGGAAGACCGCGGCGGAGGCCGGGGCCGGGGGGCGGCCGACCCTGACCGAGTACCTCGCGAACGCCGACAATCTCGCCGCCACGGTGGTCAACGTCGCCCACTGGATCCACACCGGAACCCCCGGGACGCACCGCCAGCTGCCACGGCTCGTGGCGGTGAGCGACGAGGTGCAACGGGCCCTGCGGCTCGTCAACGACCTGGCCACCTATGAGCGCGACCTCGAGTGGGGGGACCTCAACGCGATCATGCTGGTGGACGACCGCGCGGAGATCGAACGGCGGACGGCGGCGCAGATCGACCACTGCCGGCACCTGCTGGCCGAGCTGGCCGCCAACTGCCCGCGGGAGGCCGACTACCTGTCCCGGCAGCTCGGGTTCACCAGCGGCTTCTACCGCCTCACCGACTTCTGGGGGACCCGGTGAGCCTGGTCGCCGACCGCCGGGTGGCCGCCCACCCGGGCGGGGGCGGCGAGCCGCCCGGTGCCGGGCGCGAGTACGCCGACCAGGTCCGGGACCTGATCGCGGCGATGGCGCACAACCCGGCCGGGGAGACCTCGGCGTCGGTCTACGAAACCGCCCGCCTGGTCGGCCTCGCGCCCTGGCTGCCCGGCCACGACGTGCGGATCGGCTGGCTGCTCGACCGGCAGCGGGCCGACGGTGGCTGGGGCGGCCCGGACGGGTACGCCCTGGTGCCGAGCCTGAGCGCCACCGAGGCCCTGCTGACGGTGCTCCACCGCGGCGACCCCGGCCCGGGAGCGGTCGCGGCGCTGGTCCGCGCCGCGGACCGCGGCCTGCGCTTCGTCGCCGGTCATCTCGGCGACCCGGCCGCGCCGACCCTGCCCGACCTGCCGGCCACCGACCTGATCGTGCCGGCGCTGATGGAGTCGATCGACGGGCTGCTGAACCGCCCGGAGGGACCGCCGGCCGGTCTCGAGGCGTGGCGCGGCCGGCCCCGGCTGCCCCTGCCGCCAGGCCTGGACCCCGGCCGCCTCGACCGGGTACGCGGCCTGCTGGACACCGGCCGGCCGATCCCCGAGAAGCTGGCGCACGCCCTCGAGGTGGCCGGCGACCGGGCGCGCGGGGCGGCCGGCATCTCGCCGGTGGGCCCGGGGACGATCGGCGCCTCGCCGGCGGCGACCGCCGCCTGGATCGGGCACGTGCCCGACGACCCCGGCGGCTCCGCCCCGGACTACCTGCGGGACGTCGGCCGGGACGGCCCGGTGCCCTGCGCCACCCCGATCGCCGTCTTCGAACGGGCCTGGGTGCTCAGCATCCTCGCCCGGGCGGGGGTGCCGGCGACGGTGCCCGAGGCGCTGGTGGCCGAGCTGCGGGCCGCCCTCGGCCCGGACGGCGCCGCCACCGGGCCCGGCCTGCCGGCCGACGCCGACACCACCTCGGTGACCCTGTACGCCCTCGCCCGGCTGGGGCTGCCGCTCGACCCCGCCAGCCTCTGGTCCTACGACACCGGCGCCCACTTCTGCACCTGGCAGGGGGAGGACGGGGCCTCGGTCACCACCAACGCCCACGTGCTCGACGCCCTCGGTCACCACCTCACGCCCGGCGGCCCGGCGGTCGATCACCGGGCGGCGGCCGCCGCGGACCGGGTCGCCGCCTGGCTGGTCGCCCGACAGCGGGCCGACGGGGAGTGGTGCGACCGGTGGCACGCGTCGCCCTACTACGCCACGTACTGCGCGGTGCTCGCCTTGGCCGACCACGCCTCGAGCGCCGGGGCACGCGCCGCCGTCGGGCGGGCCGCCGACTGGCTGCTGGACACCCAGCGACCGGACGGTTCCTGGGGACGGTGGGCCGGCACCGCGGAGGAGACCGCGTACGCCGTGCTGGCCCTGCTGGCCGCCGACCGGTCGTCCGACGCGAAGGTCGCTGTCGCCGTCGCCGACGGCCGCCGCCGATTGTCCGAGCTGGACGGTCGGGACGGCGAGCCGGCGTTGTGGCACGACAAGGATCTGTACCGGCCGACGCTGATCGTGCGGGCGGCGGTGCTCGCGGCGCTCTGGTCCGGCGACGGGACGACCGGCACGACACCCCGTCCCGACCTCGCCATGATCAGGATCGCTTGAGTCAACTTCTGGACACTGCTAGCGTGCGCCGGGGTCGATCGGAACGTCGACGGCTCTCACTCGGGCACATGACCGAATACCCGGCCAGGACGGTGTGATGGGTTCCCGCAGTACGAATCTCCGTACCAAAGTCATCGCCCTGCTCGTGTCGCTGATCGCACTGTGGGCCTTCGCGGCGTGGGTGACCGTCCGGGACGGCTTCAACCTGCTCGGCGTCCAGACGCTCAACGCGCGGGTCTTCGAGCCGAGCGATCCGCTGCTGCTGCAACTGCAGAGCGAGCGGCGGCTTTCGCTGTCGTACCTGGGTCAGCCCGACCCGGACCAGCTCAAGGAGTTGGCCGCGCAGCGGCAGCGGACCGACGAGACCGCCGCCGCGCTCTGGCGGTCCGCCCAGGACTGGCGGACCGAGCTGCCGGCGGGCGACCAGCTCGAACAGCGGATCGCCGCGCTCAGGACCGAGGTCGACCAGCTCGGCGGCATCCGCGCCGAGGTGGGACAGAGGACCATCGACCGGACCGCGACGCTGGCCGCGTACAACGAGGCGATCGACGCGATCTTCGGGGTCTTCGACGCGCTCGGCGGTCTCGACGACGACCAGATCGCCCGGGACACCGCCGCGCTGATCGACCTGAACCGGGCCCGCGAGCTGCTGTCGCAGGAGGACGCCCTGCTGACGGGCGTCCTGGCGGCCAACCGGATGACCGTGGCCGAGCAGACGGCCTTCGCCCGGCTGGTCGGCGCCCAGCGGTACCTCGCCGCGCGCACCGCGAACGACCTGTCCTCGCCGGACCGGGACCGCTACCGGGCGATGGTCGACGGTGCCGCGTTCCGGCAGCTGCGCGGCTTGGAGGAGCGGGTCCTGGTGGCCAAGGGCACCGACGTCCAGCCGCCCGTGTCGGCGCCGGCGTGGCAGGCTGCCGCCCCGCAAGCGATGGAGGGCCTGCGTGGCGTCATCCTCGCCGGCGGCGAGGACATCGTGTCCCGGGCGACCCCGGTCGCCGTCATGGTGATCGTGCGGCTGGTGCTGGCGGCCGGCCTCGGCCTGCTCGCCGTCATCGCGTCCATCGTGGTCTCGGTGACCACCGCGCGGTCGCTGGTCCGGCAGCTCGAACGGCTGCGTGAGGCCGCGTTCCGGCTGGCCAACGAGCGGCTGCCCGGCGTGGTGGAGCGGCTCGGCCGGGGCGAGGAGGTCGACGTCGACCGGGAGGCGCCCCCGTTGCAGTTCGGCGACGACGAGATCGGTCAGGTGGGCAAGGCCTTCAACGTCGTGCAGGAGACCGCGATCCGGACCGCCGTCGAGCAGGCCGAGCTGCGCCGCAGCGTCCGCGAGGTGTTCCTCAGCCTGGCCCGGCGCACCCAGGCCCTGGTGCACCGCCAGCTCACCCTGCTCGACGCGATGGAACGCCGCGAGCACGACGCCGAGGAGCTGGAGGACCTGTTCCGGGTGGACCACCTGGCCACCCGGATGCGGCGCAACGCCGAGAACCTGATCGTCCTCTCCGGCTCGACCCCGGGCCGGGCCTGGCGCCGCAACGTGCCGATGGTCGACGTGGTCCGCGGCGCGGTGGCCGAGGTCGAGGACTACACCCGGGTGAACGTGCTGCCGCTGGGCCCGGTGTCGCTCGCCGGCCGGGCCGTCGGTGACGTCATCCACCTGCTGGCCGAGCTGATCGAGAACGGACTGTCGTTCTCGCCCCCGCACACCACCGTCGAGGTGCGCGGCCAGGTGGTGGCCAACGGGTTCGCCATCGAGATCGAGGACCGGGGCCTCGGCATGAACGAGGAGGACCTCGCCGCCGCCAACCACCGGATCGTCGACCGGTCCGAACTGAACCTGGCCAACGCCGCCCGGCTCGGCCTCTACGTGGTCAGCCGGCTCACCGGCCGGCACGGCGTGCGGGTGCAGCTCAAGGAGTCCGCGTACGGCGGGACGACGGCGGTGGTGCTCATCCCGCTCGACCTGGTCACCGACGACGGCCCCGACCCGACCACCTCCGGCGGGTTCCGGGTCGGCACGGGGACCGGCCGGCCACTCATGGTGGGCACCGGGAGCGGACGGTCCGAACCGGCCGGCGAGCAGCCCACCACCCCGGTGGCGCTGGCCGAGCCGACCCGCCCGGCCACGCCGGACGCCGGGCGCCGGGAGGCCGCCGCGGACGACGTACCGGCCGGCACGGACCCGGTACCCGACCGCGTCGCGGTGGCCGCGCCGGACGAGCCGCCGGTGACGGAGACGGGGCTGCCGACCCGGCGGCGGACCGGGCAGCCGGGGCTGGACGATCCGACCTTCCCGACCGGCCTGCCGGTGACGGCCGGACGGTCCACCGGGGACGGTGCCGCCGCCCCGGCGGCCGACGCCGCGCCGGACGGGGCCGCCGGCCCGGCGGAACCGGCCCGGACCGACTCCGGGCTGCCGGTGCGGGTCCGGCAGGCGAGCATAGTGCCGGAGCTGCGTGACGAACCGTCCCCTTCGGACGCTGACGAGGACGACGACACGGTACGGCCGCCGGAGCAGGTGCGCCGGATGATGAGCTCCTACCAGAGCGGCACCCGACGCGGCCGGACCGACGCGGCACGGCTGCTCGGCGGGGTGACGCGCGGGTCCGATAGCGGGCCGGACACCGGGGACGAGCAGGCGACCTGAGGACGACGTCGGTCCGGCGGCACCCGATGCGGCCGGTACGACGGAGCGAGCACGGCGAAACCAGCCGGGGGAGAAGAGGACGACGAGTGGCGCAGAAGACGGCTTCGAGCGCGGACCTGACGTGGCTGCTGGATGATCTGGTCGGCCGGGTGAAGCAGGCGGAACACGCCGTGGCGCTCTCCACCGACGGTCTGCTGATGGCCTCCTCACAGGGGCTGAGTCGGGACGACGGTGAGCACCTGGCGGCGATGGCGGCCGGCATCCAGAGCCTGGCCCGGGGCGCGGGCAAGCGGTTCGGCGGTGGTCAGGTGCAGCAGACCATCATCGAGATGCAGTCGTCGTTCCTGTTCGTCACGGCGGCCGGCCGCAACGCCTGCCTGGCGGTGCTGGCCTCCGAGGACGCCGACGTGGGCCTGATCGCGTACGAGATGGCGATGCTGGTCACCCGGGTCGGGAGGTTCGTCGCCTCGCCGACGCGGACACCCGACCAGTCGGCCGGCGAGGCCCCGACGCGATGACCGTGCAGGGGGACTCCGCGGAGCACGAGTGGGTGGACGACCACGCGGGCCCGGTGGTGCGCCCGTACGCGGTCACGCGCGGCCGGGCCCGCCCGGTCACCGGCACGTTCGACCTGATCTCCCTGGTGACGGCGACCCGGGCCGACGTGGGCGTGGAGTCGGGGCTGGGCCCCGAGCACGTGGCCATCGTCGGCCTCTGCCAGCGGATGCAGTCCGTGGCGGAGGTCGCCGCCCATCTCGACCTGCCGGTGGGCACCGTCCGGGTCCTCCTCGGTGACCTGGTGGCCCGCAACCTGGTGCAGGTCCGTGAGCCGCGCGCCACCACCGCCGGCCTTCCCGACGACAGTGTTTTCGAGGCGGTTATCAATGGACTTCGGGCCCTCTGAGCGGCCGGCGGGAGCGGCGCCGCTGCCCACCGCGATCAAGATCCTGATCGCCGGCGGTTTCGGCGTGGGCAAGACCACCATGGTCGGCGCGGTCAGCGAGACCCGACCGCTGCGGACGGAGGAGGTGCTGACCGAGACCGGGGTGGGGATCGACGACCTCTCCGGCGTGGAGCAGAAGGGCACCACCACCGTCGCGATGGACTTCGGTCGGATCACCATCAGCGACGACCTGGTGCTCTACGTCTTCGGCACCCCGGGTCAGGACCGGTTCTGGTTCGTCTGGGATGAGCTGGCGCTGGGCGCCATCGGCGCGGTGATCCTCGCCGACACCCGGCGGCTGGCCGACTGCTTCCCGTCGATCGACTACTTCGAGGGTCGGGGCACGCCGTTCGTGGTGGCGGTGAACTGCTTCGAGGGCGCCAAGGAGTACCGGCTGGACGAGGTCCAGGTGGCGCTCAACCTCGACCCCGGGGTCCCGGTGGTGCTCTGCGACGCCCGGCAGCGGGAGTCGAGCAAGGAGGTGCTCATCACGCTGCTGGAGCACGCCATGAAGACCCGCGAGGCCCGCCGCCGGGCCGCCGGCGACTGACCCCCGAACGCCGAAGGGCCCCTCCCCGCAGTCGCGGGAAGGGGCCCTTTCGCTGGTACGTCAGCTGGCGATCATGCGACGCAGCACGTACTGCAGGATGCCGCCGTGCCGGTAGTAGTCCGCCTCACCGGGGGTGTCGATCCGGACCACGGCGTCGAACTCCACGCCGGTGTCGGTGGTGACCTTCACCGTGCGCGGGCTGTCGCCGTCGTTCAGCGCGGTGACGCCGGTGATGGAGAAGGTCTCCGTGCCGGTGAGCCCCAGCGACTCGGCGTTCGTGTCGACCGGGAACTGCAGCGGCAGGACGCCCATGCCGATCAGGTTCGAGCGGTGGATCCGCTCGTACGACTCGGCGATGACCGCCTTGACGCCGAGCAGCATGGTGCCCTTGGCCGCCCAGTCGCGCGACGAGCCGGAGCCGTACTCCTTGCCGGCCAGGATGACCAGCGGGACGTCGGCCTCCTGGTACGCCATGGCGGCGTCGTAGATCGAGGTCTGCTCGCCGGTCAGGTGGTTGACCGTGAAGCCACCCTCCACACCCGGGACGAGCTGGTTGCGCAGCCGGATGTTGGCGAAGGTGCCCCGGATCATCACCTCGTGGTTGCCCCGGCGGGAGCCGTACGAGTTGAACTCGTGGCGCGGCACGCCGTGCTCGGCGAGGTACTTGCCGGCGGGGGAGTCGGCCTTGATCGAGCCGGCCGGGGAGATGTGGTCGGTGGTCACCGAGTCGCCCAGCTTGGCCAGCACCCGAGCCGGACCGATGTCGGAAACAGGCGCCGGCAGGCGCCCCATGCCCTCGAAGTACGGGGGCTTGCGGACGTAGGTGGAGCCGCCATCCCAGGCGAAGGTGTCACCGGTCGGGGTGGGCAGCGACTGCCACCGCTCGTCGCCGGCGAAGACGTCCGCGTACGCGGCGCTGAACCCGGTGGCGCCGATCGCCTGGGCGATGACGTCCTGGATCTCGGCGCTGTTCGGCCAGATGTCGCGCAGGAAGACCGGGTTGCCCTGGCTGTCGTCGCCGAGCGGCTCGTTGGCCAGGTCGATGTCCATCGTGCCGGCCAGCGCGTACGCCACCACCAGCGGCGGGGACGCCAGGTAGTTCATCTTGACGTCCGGGTTGATCCGGCCCTCGAAGTTCCGGTTGCCGGAGAGCACGGAGACGACGGCGAGGTCGCCCTCGTTGACCGCGGCGGAGACCTCCTCCGGCAGCGGGCCGGAGTTGCCGATGCAGGTGGTGCAGCCGTAGCCGACCAGGTTGAAGCCGAGCTTGTCCAGGTACGGCGTCAGGCCGGCGCGGTCGTAGTAGTCCATGACGACCTTGGAGCCCGGCGCCAGAGTGGTCTTGACCCACGGCTTGCGGGACAGGCCCTTGTCCACCGCGTTCCGGGCCAGCAGCGCCGCGCCGATCATCACCTGCGGGTTGGAGGTGTTGGTGCAGGAGGTGATCGCCGCGATCACCACGGCGCCGTGGTCCAGCTCGTACTCGACGCCGTCGGCGGAGGTGACCCGGATCGGGTTGGTGGCGCGCCCACCGGCGCCCGCAGCGGCGGTCTCCAGGTCGCGCGGCTCGTCGGCCGGGTCGCTGAACTCGTTCGCCGGCGGGTCGCTGGCCGGGAAGGACTCGGCGCTGGCCTCGTCGGCCGGGCCGTTCGCGCCGCGGGGCAGCTGCTCGCGCGCCACGCCCGGCTTGAGCTCCTTCTCGACGCCGGCGGCCTCCTCGGCCACGTAGTCGGTCAGCGCGGAGCGGAACAGGGTCTTGGCGCTGCCCAGCGGCACCCGGTCCTGCGGGCGCCGCGGGCCGGCCAGGGACGGCTCGATGGTGCCCAGGTCGAGCTCCAGGCGCTCCGAGTACTCCGGCTCGTGGTTTGGGTCGTGCCAGAGGCCCTGCTCCTTGGCGTACGCCTCGACGAGCGCGACCTGCTGCGGGTCGCGGCCGGTCAGCTCCAGGTAGCGGACGGTCTCGGCGTCGATCGGGAAGATCGCGACGGTGGAGCCGTACTCCGGGGACATGTTGCCGATGGTGGCCCGGTTTGCCAGCGGCACGGCGCTCACGCCGGGGCCGTAGAACTCGACGAACTTGCCGACCACGCCGTGCTTGCGCAGCATCTCGGTGATGGTGAGCACCAGGTCGGTGGCGGTGGTGCCGGCCGGCATCTCGCCGGAGAGCTTGAAGCCGACGACCCGCGGGATCAGCATGCTGACCGGCTGGCCGAGCATCGCGGCCTCGGCCTCGATGCCGCCGACGCCCCAGCCCAGCACGCCCAGGCCGTTGACCATGGTGGTGTGCGAGTCGGTGCCGACCACGGTGTCCGGGTACGCCTGGCCGTTACGCTCCATGATCGTGCGGGCCAGGTACTCGATGTTGACCTGGTGCACGATGCCGGTGCCCGGCGGGACGACCTTGAACTCGTTGAACGCGGTCTGGCCCCAGCGCAGGAACTGGTAGCGCTCCCTGTTGCGCTCGTACTCCAGCTCGACGTTGCGCGCGAAGGCGTCCTCGCGGCCGAAGAGGTCGGCGATGACGGAGTGGTCGATGACCAGCTCGGCCGGCGCGAGCGGGTTGACCTTGGTGGCGTCGCCGCCGAGGTCGCGGACGGCCTCCCGCATGGTGGCCAGGTCCACGACGCAGGGCACGCCGGTGAAGTCCTGCATGAGCACCCGCGCCGGGGTGAACTGGATCTCCACGCTCGGGTTGGCGGTGGGGTCCCAGCCGCCGAGCTCGCGGATGTGGTCGGCGGTGATGTTCGCGCCGTCCTCGGTCCGCAGCAGGTTCTCCAGGAGGATCTTCAAGCTGTAGGGCAGCCGGTCGTGGCCCTCCACCTTGCCGATCTTGAAAATCTCGTAGCTCGCGTCTCCGACGCGTAGCTGGGTCTTCGCACCGAAGGTGTCGAGGCTCGCCACGTCGTACTCCTTCACACCAGCGACCGTGAGTAGTCCTGAGCAGTCTGGCGCACCGACCGGGGTGACGCCCCAGTTAGGTGACACTTACCGCCGAATCTCGCTTTCAACAAAACCGTACGTCCGTCTTGCTATTGATGCAACCTCGTGCCAGGGTTCGGGACGAGGAGGTGCCACCATGATCCATCACGTCCTGCTCGCCTGCCCACCCGGCTCCGAGGCCGCGTCCCGGGCGTTCTACGCCGGCCTGCTCGGCATGACCGAGAAGGCCAAGCCGCCGGCCCTCGCCGCCCGTGGTGGCTGCTGGTTCACCGGGTACGGCGCCGAACTGCACCTCGGCGTCGAAGCGGACTTCCGGCCGGCCCGCAAGGCCCACCCGGCGCTGCTCCGCCCCAACCTCGACGACCTCGCCGCCCGGCTGGCCGCCGCCGGCCACCCGGTCACCTGGGGCGACGAAGAGATCCCCGGCATGCGCCGCTTCCACACCCACGACCCGCACGGCAACCGCCTCGAACTCCTCGCCCCGATCTCCTGACCAACCGCCCGGCCGGCGTCGCGGCCGTCGGCCGGCGCGCCCGGCCGAGTGGTGCCGGGGTTCGCGGGCGGCCGGCGCCCCGGACCGCAGGTAGGGTTCGAGGTCGGACCGGAAGGGGTGGCGGGTGGTCGACGTACAGCACTGGCTCTCCGCGCTGCCGCCGGGCGTGGTCTACCTGATCGTCGCCGCGGTGATCGGCGTCGAGAGCATGGGCGTGCCGCTGCCGGGCGAGATCGTCCTGGTCAGCTCCGCTCTGCTCGCAGCGGCCGGCGTGGTCGAGCCGGAGTGGGTGGCCACCGCCGCGGCGGCCGGCGCCATCATCGGCGACTCGGTCGGGTACGCGGTGGGCCGCCGGGGTGGCCGTCCGCTGCTGGCCCGGCTGGGCCGGCGCTTCCCCCGACATCTCGGCCCCGCGCAGCTCGCCCGCGCCGAGCAGAGCTTCGCCCGGCACGGCGTCTGGGCGGTCTTCTTCGGCCGCTTCGTGGCGCTGCTGCGGATCCTCGCCGGCCCGCTGGCGGGCGCGCTGCACGTGCCGTACCGCCGCTTCCTGGTGGCGAACGCGGCCGGCGGCCTGGTCTGGGCCTTCGGCACCACCTACCTGCTCTTCACCGTGGGCCGGGCGGCCGAGCACTGGCTCAAGGACCTCTCCTGGGCAGGCCTGGTAATCGCGATCCTCGCCGGGCTCGGCAGCACCTGGTGGCTGCGCCGCCGGGCGCACCGGCTCGACCCGGCGGAGGCGGCCGACGACGCCGAGCCGGTCCGGGCCGGCAGCGACCGCTGACCGTCCCGTACGCGGAGACGGCGAAAGGGCCGGCCCCCGGGTGGGGGTCGGCCCTTTTCGTTGGTTGGTGCTGGCGGTCAGGAGGCGGTGTAGCCGCGGGTGGCGATCCAGTCGGCGAGGTTGTCGACGCTCATCCGGTAGGAGGCCATGTTGGGGTTGGCCGAGTCGGCGATGGTGACGGTGTGGCCGTTGTCGCGGTAGCCCACGACGCTGATGTAGTGGCCGCCCTCGAAGGAGTGGGTGTTGCCGTCGGTGTCGGTGGCGGTGCCGGCGATGTTGGCGACCACGGCCCGACCGTCGTCCACGGTGCGGACGATGTCGGCGCGCAGCTTGTCGGTCTGCTTGTCGTCGGCCTTGTTGTCGCGGATCTCCACCGACTTGTAGACGTTCTTACCGGTTTCCTTGTTCAGGACCGGGGTGATGTCGTTGACGCTGTTGGTGCCGGCCTCGGTGGTGCCCATCTCCTTGGCCATGGCGTCCACGTTGATGTCCTTGCCCTGCACGGACAGGGCGTTACGGGTCGCGGCGGGGCCGCAGTAGTAGAAGTTCGGCTGGGCCTCGTAGCGGACGTTGAGTTCCCGCTCGCTGCCGTGCTTGCGGTCGGTCTGCACCTGCGCGGCGGGCTTGGCCTCGGCGGCGTGGGCGGCGATCGCGGGGCCGGCGATGCCACCGGCGGTGGCGGCGAGGCCGGCAGCGGTCAGGGCGGTCTTACGGATCAGATCGGTACGCATGATGGCGTGCTCCTCTGCCTTGGGGGTACACGACACACCGCAGGGGGGTGCGGTGACGCGCGAAAAAGGGGGGAAAGTCCTGGGGGATCTGCCCGGCGGCTCGGCCTGCTCGGGTGTCCCGGGGATATAACCGTCCCGGCCGGCCGGGTGTTCCCACGGCCAGGGCTTCGGGCTCTACCACCCGGCAGACCCGCGGTGGTATGCCATGTACAACGCCCCGACCCCCGCCGGCATTCCACCGCCGGGGTGGCCCGGCCCACTGGACGGCCCGCCACAAACCGGACAGCCGGCGCAGGCCGTCCCAGCGAAACCCGACACGCCCGCCCATGGCGCTCACAAGCGGCCACCGACCCCCCGCGCCCGCCGGGTCTCGACGGGCCAGGATCCGCGCACCTTGCGGGAAACGGCTGCCTCCCGGCGCGCTGGCCGCACTTCTCGCAGGTTTGTGCGGATCTTGGGGGCGTGCGCGAGGCGCAGGGGCTGGTCAGGGGGCGGTCAGGCGGGTCCAGCTGCCCGCACGACCTACGGGGGATCTGCCACCATGTCGGTCATGGAGATCTGGCACAACCCGGCCTGCTCGAGGTGCGCCACCGCGCGGGCGACCCTCGACGAGGCGCGGGTGTCGTACCGGCTGCGGGCGTACCTGGAACAGCCGCCGAGCGCGGCCGAGCTGACCGAGGTGCTGCGCCGGCTCGGTGCCCGCGCGTGGGACATCTGTCGGACCGGTGAGCCGGCCGCGGTCGCCCAGGGCATTGCCGAGTGGCCGCGCGACGACGCCGAGGAGCCCCGCTGGATCGCGGCGATGGTCGCCCATCCGGAGCTGATCCAGCGCCCGATCCTGCTGCTGGACGACGGCGGCGCGCTGGTTGGTCGTACCGCCGAGGCGCTCGACCTGGCGGCGCGCCGGACGGCCCGCGACGGCGGGTGAGCGGCGCGGGTGCCGGGTCAGGGCCGGTCGTCGGCCGGCGTGGCGGCCCCCGCGGCCTTCGCGTGCCGCTCGCGCAGCCGGTCCCGGATCTCCTCCGGGGTGTACGCCCGCCGCCGCCGCTCCGCCCGGGCGATGACCACTCCGGACGCCGCGACGCCGGCGAGGCCGGCCAGTCCGAGCACCTTCCACCACCGCATTCGTTGCCGCATCCGCTTAGGGTAGTCGTCCATGAGCATCAGCCTGGACGAGGCCGTGGAGCTGACCCGGACCGGCGACCTGTGGGTGTTCCGGGGCCGCAGCGCTCCCGACCGCGCGATCCAGTTCACCACCAACAGCCCGGTGAACCACGTCGGCATGGCGGTGGTGCTCGACGACATGCCGCCGCTGATGTGGCACGCCGAGCTGGGCCGTTCCCTGACCGACATGTGGACCGGTACCCACCAGCGCGGCGTGCAGCTGCACGACCTGCGGGACGCGGTCTGCGTATGGGCGAACCGGTACGGGCAGCGCGGCTGGCTGCGCCAGCTCGAACCGCCGGCCGACGCCGCGATGGAGGAGGCGGTGCTGCGGACCGTCGCCCGCCTCGACGGCACCCCCTTCCCGTCCACCGCGCAGCTCGCCTGGCGCTGGGCGCGGGGGCGGGTGCCCGACGTGCGTCGCCGGACGCCCTCCGGCAGCGACGGTGGGGGTGTGCCGGTGCGCGACCGGGCGCTGGAGACGGCGTACTGCGCCGAGGTGGTGGCCGTGACGTACGAGGCGATGGGGCTGCTGCCCGCCGGCCGCCGTCCGAACTGGTACGACCCGGGGCGGTTCTGGAGCGGCGACGACCTCGACCTCACCGGCGGCGCCCAGCTCGGCGCCGAGATCGAGGTACGCATCCCGCCGCGCTGAGCAGGTTTGACGCGCCGCGTGCGCGGCAATTGAGACCGGCGTGAAGGCCTCGACGCATCTCGACACGCTCACCGACTTCTTCGACCGGTACGGCGTGGCGCTGACCGCCGGCGACGTGCCCGCCATCGCCGGCTGCTACTCCCTGCCCGGGCTGGTGGTGGCGGACACCTACAGCTTCTCGTTCACCTCGGCGGCCGCGGTGGCGCTCTCCTTCGTCGGCGCGGCGCCGGACTACCAGGAGCGCGAACTCGTCGCGGCCAACGCGCAGTTCGAGGACGTGCAGCAGATCTCCGCGCTGCTCACCGAGGTGGCGGTGCGGTGGGAGTTCCTGGACAGCCAGGGCCGGGCGGTGCCGGGCGAGCGCTACCGCTACGTGCTGCGGTCCACCGAGGACGGCCCGGCCATCTGCACCGTCATCCGCACGGCGTGACGGGGATGGCCTCTCCGCCCGTCGGCCCCGCCTGGTACCGGGTCCTGCTGACGGTCCTCTGCGTGATCGGCGTGGTCTGGTTCGCGGTCGGCCGGGCCTGGGTTCCCGCCCTGGTCTGCGCGCTCGGCGCGGCGCTGGGTGTCATCGACGTCGTACGGCTGCGCCGCGCCGCGCGTGTTCGGGCCGGTCAGCGGTGAGCCGTCGGCACCCAGAACCGGAGCTTGCCGGCCCGCTCGTCCTCCAGCACGCCGCCGTTGCGCTCGATGACCCGCCGCGAGGCCACGTTCTCCGCGTCGCAGGTGACCAGCGCCCGGTCGATGCCGAGCGCGTGGGTCACCGGCAGCGCCGCGCGGAGCATGGCGGAAGCGTGGCCCCGCCGACGGGCGCTGGCGCGTACGTCGTAGCCGATGTGGCCGCCCATCTCGAGCAGGGACGGGGTGAGCCGGTGCCGGACGGCGATCCGGCCGAGGTACTCGTCGCCGTCGGCCCACCAGAGGGTCGTGGCGGGCACCCAACCCGCCGGGCGGGGCGTCTCCTCCAGCTCCTGCGCGCGCAGCTCGGCGACGTACCGGGCGAACCCCGGCGCGGTGTGCCACGTGCCGCCGTGCTCCCGGATCTCGCTGCCGACCATGGTGTGGTCCTGCCGGTCGCCGCGCCCCTCGGCGCGGAATTCGGTCATCGCGGCGAGGAAGCTGGCGCGCAGCCGTTCGGTGGGCGGGATCAACGCGGGCATGGTCGTGAGTAGACCCGAACCGCCGGTCGCCGGCCACCCGTTTTCCGAGTCCCGCCGACCGGACGGTCGGATCGGGGTGGGCGGGACGCGCCAGGCGGGTCAGGCTGGCTACGCTGGCGCGTCGGCTCCGACGAGGGGGGACCTGATGAGCATCGAGCAGGACGAGCAGGCGGGTTCGTCGTCCGTACCGAGGTTGCTGACTTCGGTGCCCTGGGTCGTGGTGCTGCTGGGCGTCAGCCTGCTGACCGTCCTGCTGCTCGTGACCCTGGTCTCCCTGCGCGGGCCGGAGCAGCAGTCGGCGGTGCCGCCGCCGGCCCCGCCGATCTATCTGCCCACCGTGGGTGCGATGGCGACGTCCGCCCCGCCATCCGATGCTCCGCTGGTCGCCGTCGACGCCAGCGCCTCGCCGAGCCTCTCCGCCAGTGGCACCCCGTCGCCCCGGGCCAGCTCGGCCCGGCCGTCCGTGTCGGCGTCCGGCGTGGGCGCCGCGCCGCGGAGCGGCACGCTGTCCGCGCGTTACCAGGCCACGGCGAGTGAGCGGGACTACTTCGAGGCCCAGCTGACGGTCAGCAACGGCTCCGCCCGGAGTCAGGACTGGCAGGTGGAGCTCCTCTTCAGCGGCAACGTGAAGAGCATCCATGCGTCCTCCGGCTCAGGGCTCTCGGTGACCTCCCAGGGCAGCGGTGCGTTCGTGCTGCGCGGCACCGGCCCGCTCGGCGCCGGGCAGAGCGCCGTCGTGCAGATGCGGTTCAGCCGTACGGGCACCGGTGACCGGCCGGGTCAGTGCACCGTCAACGGCACGGCCTGCGTCATCGGCTGACCGCACGGCTGTCGGGGACCGGGCACTTCTCGACACTGCTCCCGATCGTCACGCTCGCCCGGACCGCGTGGGGCTGGACGGTCCGGTTGGTCTTTCCGCGGGGACGGCTCGTCACGTCCTAAGTGGACGGTGCGGGGCAGGGCAACGGCGACTTCTCCGACGGCGTCTTCACGTACCGCAGCGGGTGGACCTGGCGGCCGGCGCGTCGGTGCCGCCGCGGTTGCACGTCGAGGGTGTGTTTCGCAAGATGGCTGCTTTGTTGCGACGTGGTTTGCAAGCTATTGCAGAATGTTTCGGCAAGAGCTAGCGTGCGGGCGAATCAGCGACCAGAGGAAGGCCGTCGATGAAACCCCCGCCGATATCCCGCAAGGCGCTGCTCGCCTTGGTCTCCACCCTCACCCTCGCCCTCGTCGGCGCGCCGGTCGCCGTTCACCAGCTGGGCGCCGACGCCACCGACCGGTCCGCCGGCACGGACCTCCTCGCTGCCGCCGGCGCGGCCCAGTGGCGCCAGGAGCCGTCCGCCGAGGCCCTGCTCAAGGCCAGCACCAACACCGCGAAGGCCGACCAGTTCTACTTCGTCCTGCCGGACCGCTTCGCCAACGGCGACAAGCGCAACGACACCGGCGGCCTCAGCGGTGACCGGCTGAGCACCGGGCTCGACCCCAAGGACAAGGGCTTCTACCACGGCGGCGACCTCAAGGGCGTCATCAACAAGCTCGACTACATCCAGGGGCTCGGCACGACGGCCATCTGGCTCGCCCCGATCTTCAAGAACCGGCCCGTCCAGGGCACCGGCGCGGACGTCTCCGCCGGCTACCACGGCTACTGGATCACCGACTTCACCCAGGTCGACCCGCACTTCGGCACGAACGAGGAGCTGAAGAAGCTGGTCACGCTCGCGCACCAGCGCGGCATCAAGGTCTACCTCGACGTCATCGTCAACCACACCGCCGACGTCATCAAGTACGCCGAGGACAAGTACGCCTACGTCGACAAGAAGACCGCGCCGTACAAGGACTCCCAGGGGCGGGCCTTCGAGGACCGCAACTACGCCGACGGCACCCGGGACTTCCCGCAGGTGAACCTGAAGTCGTTCCCGTACACCCCGACCTTCGCCACCGCCGCCGACGCGAAGGCGAAGGTCCCGGCGTGGCTGAACGACCCGACCATGTACCACAACCGCGGTGACTCGACCTTCGCCGGCGAGAACAGCGAGTACGGCGACTTCTTCGGCCTGGACGACCTGTGGACCGAGCGGCCCGAGGTGGTGCGCGGGCTGACCAAGGTCTACGGCGACTGGATCGGCAGCACCGGCGTCGACGGTTTCCGGCTGGACACCGTCAAGCACGCCAACCTCGACTTCTGGCCGCAGTTCAGCCAGGGCATCAAGCGGGCCGCCGAGAAGGCCGGCAAGAAGGACTTCTTCATGTTCGGCGAGGTCTACAGCGCCGACCAGGAGATCGAGTCGACGTACGTCCGGCAGGGCGGCCTGCCCGCCACCCTCGACTTCTCCTTCCAGGAGGCCGCCCGCGGCTACACCGCCGCCGACGGCTCCGCCAAGGCGCTCGCCGACCTGTACGCAAGGGACGACCTCTACGCCGCCCGGGACACCGACGCCAACCGGTTGACCACCTTCCTCGGCAACCACGACATGGGCCGGATCGGCTCGTTCATCGCCGCGACCGGCGGTGACGACGCCAGCCAGCTCGGCCGCGACCAGCTCGCTCACCAGCTGATGTTCCTCACCCGCGGTCAGCCCGTCGTCTACTCCGGCGACGAGCAGGGCTTCACCGGCCCGGGCGGGGACAAGGACGCCCGGCAGGACATGTTCGCCAGCAGCACGGCGGACTACCTCGACGACGACCTGATCGGCACCACCCGCACCCACGCCAGCGATCAGTACGACAAGAGCCACCCGCTGTACCGCACCATCGCCGAGCTGGGCAAGCTGCGGCAGGCCCACCCGGCCCTGCGCGACGGCGTCCAGGTCACCCGGTACGCGGCCGACGGCGCCGGCGTCTTCGCCTTCTCCCGGATCCTGCCGGAGGACCGCACCGAGTACGTCGTCGCGGCCAACAACGCCGCCACCGCGCAGACTGTCTCCGTGGACACCTGGTCGGCCGGCGCCACTTTCACCGGCATCTACGGCGACACCGCCACCCCGGCGGCCGCCGCAGACGGCAAGCTGTCCGTAACCGTGCCGCCGATGTCGGCGGTGGTCTACCGGGCCGGCACGCCGATCCCGCAGGCCGACGCCGCTCCGGGCATCACCATCACCGAGCCGGGCGACGCCCCGGTCGCCACCAAGGCCGCCGTCACCGCCCAGGTCACCGGCGACCCGCTGGCCACGGTCACCTTCGCCGCCCGGGTCCCCGGTGGCAAGTGGACCCTGCTGGGCAGTGCGCACAAGGCCCCGTACACCGTCCACCACGACCTGACCGGGCTGGCCGGCGGCACGAAGGTCGAGTACAAGGCCGTGGTCCGCGACGGCAAGGGCCGGGTCGCCAGCGCCCGCTCCACCGGTGTCGTCGGCACCCCGGCGCAGAGCGCGTCGCGGGACTGGGCGGTGGTGCACTACCAGCGCCCGGCCGGCGGGTACGACGACTGGGGCCTCTACACCTGGGGCGACATCGACCCGGCGTACGCCACCGATTGGCCCAAAGGGCAGCCGTTCGCGGGTGAGGACTCGTTCGGCCGGTTCGCCTGGGTCAAGCTGAAGCCGGGCGCCAGGTCCGTCGGCTTCCTCGTGGTCGACAAGAACGGCAACAAGGATGTCGGCAACGACCGCACCATCGACGTGACGCAGACCGGCGAGGTCTGGGTCAAGCAGGGTGACACCGCGCTCTACCCGACCCGGCAGGCCGCCACCGGCGAGCCCGACCCGGCCGTCGACCAGAGCACCGCGGTCATCCACTGGCGCAAGGCGGACAACAACTACGACGGCTGGGGCCTGCACCTCTGGGACGGCGCCGCCAACCCCACCGACTGGGGCAGCCCGCTCAAGCCGGAGAAGATCGACTCCTTCGGCGCGGTCTTCCGGGTGCCGCTGGCGTCCGGGGCCACCGGCCTGAGCTACATCATCCACAACGGCGACACCAAGGATCAGCCCGACGACCAGCGGCTCGACTTCGCCGCCGCCGGGCACGAGGTCTGGCTGCTCGCCGGCGTCAAGGGCCGGCTGCTGCCGTCCACCTCCTCCGGCGTCGCCAAGGACGTCGACATCACCATGCAGAAGGCGCAGTGGATCGACCGGTCCAGCGTGGCCTGGCAGACCGGGGCGACCGACGGCAAGCGGTACGCCCTGGTGGCCGCCCCGACCGGTGGGCTGAGCATCGCCGACGGCGAGCTGGCCGGGACGTACACCACGCTGCCGCTGCGGGCGCAGCGCAACGGGCTCACCGAGGCCCAGCGGCAGGCCTACCCCCAGCTGTGGGCGTACCACGCCTTCAGCCTCGACACCGGTGACCTGGCCAAGGTGCCGGCGGCGCTGCGCGGGCAGCTCGTGGTGACCGAGCGGGACGCCGAGGGCAAGCTGCTCGGCGCGACCGGCGTGCAGATCCCGGGCGTGCTCGACGACGTCTACCGGGCAGCCACCACCGCGAAGCTCGGCCCGACGTTCGCCGGCAAGGTCCCCACCCTCGCCGTCTGGGCGCCCACCGCCCGGAAGGTCGCGTTGCAGCTCTTCGACTCGCCGACGGCCGAGCCGAAGACCGTGTCGATGACCCGCAACGACCGCACCGGCGTCTGGTCGGTGCGCGGCACGAAGGGCTGGACCGGGAAGTACTACCGCTACCAGGTGGAGGCCTGGCAGCCGGCGGCGCAGAAGGTGGTCACCGCCACGGTGACCGACCCGTACTCGGTGGCTCTGGCGCCGGACTCGACGCACAGCCAGATCGTCGACCTGACCGACCCGGCGCTGGCGCCGGCCGGCTGGGCGAAGCTGCGCAAGCCGGCGGCGGTGCCGTCGTCCAAGGCGCAGATCCAGGAGCTGTCGGTCCGTGACTTCTCCATCGCCGACGCCAGCGTGCCGGCCGAGCGGCGGGGCACCTACCTCGCCTTCACGGACCCGGACACGATCGGCATGAAGCACCTCAGGGCGCTCGGCGACGCGGGGGTCAACTACCTGCACCTGCTGCCGGCGTTCGACTTCGCCACCATCCCCGAGAAGCGGGCTGACCAGCAGGAGCCGGCCTGCGACCTGGCCGCGCTGCCGCCGGACTCCGACCAGCAGCAGAAGTGCGTCGCCGCGGTGGCGGAGAAGGACGGCTTCAACTGGGGGTACGACCCGCTGCACTACACCGTGCCGGAGGGCGGCTACGCCGTCGACCCGGCCGGGGCGAAGCGGACCACCGAGTTCCGGCAGATGGTCGCCGGCGTCAACCAGGCCGGCCTGCGCGTGGTGATGGACGTCGTCTACAACCACACCTCGGCCGCCGGCACCGACCCGAAGTCGGTGCTCGACCAGGTGGTGCCGGGCTACTACCACCGGCTGCTGGAGGACGGCAGCGTCGCCAACTCGACCTGCTGCGCCAACACCGCTCCCGAGCACGCCATGATGGGCAAGCTGGTGGTGGACTCCCTGGTCACCTGGGCCAAGCAGTACAAGGTGGACGGCTTCCGGTTCGACCTGATGGGTCACCACCCGAAGGCGAACATCCTGGCCGTGCGGGCCGCGCTGAACCAGCTCACCCTGGCCGGGGACGGCGTGGACGGGAAGAAGATCCTGCTCTACGGCGAGGGCTGGAACTTCGGCGAGGTCGCCAACGACGCCCGGTTCGTGCAGGCCACCCAGGCCAACATGGCCGGCACCGGGATCGGCACCTTCAACGACCGGCTCCGCGACGCGGTGCGCGGCGGTGGTCCGTTCGACGCCAACCCGCGGATCCAGGGCTTCGCCTCAGGGCTGTACACCGACCCGAACGGCGACGACGTCAACGGCTCGGCGGCCGAGCAGAAGGCCCGGCTGCTGCACTCCCAGGACCTGATCAAGGTCGGCCTGGCCGGCAACCTGCGCGGCTACCGGTTCACCGACTCGTCGGGCAAGACGGTCACCGGCGCGCAGGTGGACTACAACGGCTCGCCGGCCGGCTACACGGCCGCGCCGGGCGAGGCGGTCACCTACGTCGACGCGCACGACAACGAGATCCTGTACGACGCGCTGGCGTACAAGCTGCCGCAGGGCACCTCGGCGCAGGACCGGGCCCGGATGCAGGTGCTCGCCTTGGCGACCACCGCCTTCGGGCAGGGGACGGGCTTCATGACGGCCGGCTCGGAGCGGCTGCGCTCCAAGTCGCTGGACCGCAACTCGTTCAACTCCGGTGACTGGTTCAACCAGATCCGCTGGGACTGCGCCCAGGGCAACGGCTTCGGCGCCGGCCTCCCGCCAGCCCAGGACAACCAGTCCAAGTGGCCGTACGCGAAGCCGCTGCTGGCCGATCCCAAGCTGGTGCCGGACTGCGCGGCGATCAACCTGGCCGACGCCCGATACGCCGAGCTGCTGAAGATCCGCGCATCCTCGCCGGTCTTCGGGCTGACCATGGCCGACCAGGTGCAGCAGCGGGTGGCCTTCCCGCTCTCCGGCAAGGACGAGACGCCCGGCGTGCTCACCATGACGCTGGACGCCCGCGGGCTGGGCGGGAAGTGGAAGTCGGTGACCGTGGTCTTCAACGCCACCCCCGAGGCGGCGGAGCAGACGGTGACCGGCCTACGCGGGGCGGACGTGGCGCTGCACCCGGTGCTGCGGGACTCGGCCGACCCGGTGCTCCGGACGGCCTCGTTCGACAAGGCGAGCGGCACCTTCACCGTGCCGGCCCGCAGCGTCGCGGTCTTCGTCGGGGAGTAGTTGGCATGGATCGGCCCCCTGCCACCTCAGGTGGCAGGGGGCCGACTTCTTCCTTTGTCCGCTGAAGCGCTCAGTTGAAGCAGTCTTCGACGGTCTTGGCGCAGTTGGTGGGGTCGTTGTCGGTGATGGTGGAGTCGTCGTCGAGTTTGACCTTGCCGTCGTTGTTGAAGATGCCGCCGGCGATCTTGTGGTCGGACTCGTTGGCCTTGTTCTCCTTGACCTTGGTGTTGGTCAGGGTTACCTTGCCCTCGTTGTTGTAGATGCCGCCGCCGTTCTCGCCGGCGGTGTTCTCCTTGATCTTGCTGTCGCGCAGGACGAGGGTGGCCTCGAAGTCCTCGTGGTGGCCCGTGTGGTTGGACCGGGCGGTCGGGGCGGCCATGCTGCCGCTGTTCTCTTCTTCGACGGGTTCGCCGTTGAAGATGCCGCCGCCGAAGCGGCCCGCGAAGTTTTCGAGGATCTCGGTGTCGGTGATGGTGGCCGTGCCGCGCTTGTCCTTGTCGTTGTGCCTGCCGCTGTGCAGGACGGAGCCTTGCTCCCGCTCTTCGCTGTTGACGTTGTAGATGCCGCCGCCGTCCTCGCTGGCCTTGTTCTTGGCGACGGTGCTGTGGTTGACCGTCAGGACGGTGTCGGTGGCGTAGATGCCGCCGCCGTTCTCGCCGGCGTCGTTGCTCTTGACGAAGGTCCACTTGACCTCGACGAAGCCGTCATCGCTGAACAGGCCGCCGCCGTTCTCGTCGGCCTTGTTGTCCTCGATCAGGGTCTTTTCGATCTCCACGGTGCCGGCCTTGACGTCGTCGTCGTGGCCCCTGCCGTGCTCGTCCTTGCCGCTGCCGTTGGCGATGCCGCCGCCGTTCTCGCCGGCGGTGTTGTTGGTGATGCGGGACTCGCCACGCTTACCGTCGTCGGACCCACCCTTACCGCCGGAGGACTCACCCTTGTCGTCGGAGGACCCCTCGACCTCGAGGACGCCGGCGTTGAAGATGCCGCCGCCGTTCTCCTCGGCCTGATTGTTGTCGATCGTGCTGTTCTTGACCTCGACCCGGCCGAAGTTGGCGATCGCGCCGCCGTTTTCCTCGGCGTTGTTGTGGGTGAACGTGGTGTCCACCAGGTGGGCGCTGCCGCCACGCTCGACCAGCAGCCCGCCGCCGTCCTCCTCGTCGTCCTTGCCCGACCATCGCGACGCCTCGGCGCCGGCTCCGGTCCCGCCCGCGTTGCCGGTCTTCTTCACCGGCGGCGGCACGTGCTTGTGGGGCCGGCGCTCGCGCTCGGAGGCGTTGCCGTTCTTGACGGTGACGTCCTTCAGGGTCAGGTCACCGCCGTCGGCGACCCGGAAGATCCGGAACGCGTCCTTCGAGTCCCGCTTGATCGTGGAGTCCTCACCCTTGATGGTGATCTCCTGCTTGATCGTCGGCAGACCCGCGCCGGACTTCTTGTCGAACTCGTCCAGCTCATAGGTGCAGTCGCGGGCCAGCTTCAGCGTGCCACCCTCATCCCGGTTGGCCAGTTCGAGGGCCTCGATCAGATCATCGTCGTCACAGTCCACCTCCCGAACCTCACCGCGCTCATCCTTGTCCCGGTCCTTGTCCTTGTCCTTGCCCTCTTGGTCCTTGCCCTTGTCGTCCCGGTCCTTGTCCTTGTCCCGGTCCTTGTCTTTGTCGTCCCGGTCCTTGCCGTCGTCGCTGACCAGCTGGGCGGTCGACCACTTCACGTCGGCCAGCCGATGGGCGCCGGTGACCCCGGTGGTGGCGTAGGCGACGCCCGCGAGGCCGACCGCTCCCGTGAGGCTCGCAACGCCGGTAACGAGCCAGAGCCGACGCCGGCGGATCGGGGAGTTCGTCTCGCGGGTGGCGTCATCGTTATTGCGAAGGTAGTTGGACATCGGAGCTCTGCCCTCTCCTGGTACCCAGACAAGGTCGCTTCGCCCTGGCGAGGCGACCTTCGCTACAAATCGGTTGTAGCTGCTGAAGAACACCGTATGGGAATCTTCTTCGCTTGGGGCGTGTATACGAAAAAAGCCCACATTAGGTATGCGGGCAGCGCAGTGGGCAGGAGTGTGGACGGGGGCGTAGCGGCGGTACGAGCGGCGGCGAAGAACGCTGCCGGGGGCGGAAAGCGCGCGGCCGCTCCGCCGACGCTCAATCGTGACGCGCCGCCGCGGGGCATCCGCGGAAGTGGGTGGGTGGCGGGCAGTCCCTCTCCGCCGCGCGGCGGAGAGGGACTCCCGCGTTATGTGGTGGTTCAGTTGAAGCAGTCTTCGACGGTCTTGGCGCAGTTGGTGGGGTCGTTGTCGGTGATGGTGGAGTCGTCGTCGAGTTTGACCTTGCCGTCGTTGTTGAAGATGCCGCCGGCGATCTTGTGGTCGGACTCGTTGGCCTTGTTCTCCTTGACCTTGGTGTTGGTCAGGGTTACCTTGCCCTCGTTGTTGTAGATGCCGCCGCCGTTCTCGCCGGCGGTGTTCTCCTTGATCTTGCTGTCGCGCAGGACGAGGGTGGCCTCGAAGTCCTCGTGGTGGCCCGTGTGGTTGGACCGGGCGGTCGGGGCGGCCATGCTGCCGCTGTTCTCTTCTTCGACGGGTTCGCCGTTGAAGATGCCGCCGCCGAAGCGGCCCGCGAAGTTTTCGAGGATCTCGGTGTCGGTGATGGTGGCCGTGCCGCGCTTGTCCTTGTCGTTGTGCCTGCCGCTGTGCAGGACGGAGCCTTGCTCCCGCTCTTCGCTGTTGACGTTGTAGATGCCGCCGCCGTCCTCGCTGGCCTTGTTCTTGGCGACGGTGCTGTGGTTGACCGTCAGGACGGTGTCGGTGGCGTAGATGCCGCCGCCGTTCTCGCCGGCGTCGTTGCTCTTGACGAAGGTCCACTTGACCTCGACGAAGCCGTCATCGCTGAACAGGCCGCCGCCGTTCTCGTCGGCCTTGTTGTCCTCGATCAGGGTCTTTTCGATCTCCACGGTGCCGGCCTTGACGTCGTCGTCGTGGCCCCTGCCGTGCTCGTCCTTGCCGCTGCCGTTGGCGATGCCGCCGCCGTTCTCGCCGGCGGTGTTGTTGGTGATGCGGGACTCGCCACGCTTACCGTCGTCGGACCCACCCTTACCGCCGGAGGACTCACCCTTGTCGTCGGAGGACCCCTCGACCTCGAGGACGCCGGCGTTGAAGATGCCGCCGCCGTTCTCCTCGGCCTGATTGTTGTCGATCGTGCTGTTCTTGACCTCGACCCGGCCGAAGTTGGCGATCGCGCCGCCGTTTTCCTCGGCGTTGTTGTGGGTGAACGTGGTGTCCACCAGGTGGGCGCTGCCGCCACGCTCGACCAGCAGCCCGCCGCCGTCCTCCTCGTCGTCCTTGCCCGACCATCGCGACGCCTCGGCGCCGGCTCCGGTCCCGCCCGCGTTGCCGGTCTTCTTCACCGGCGGCGGCACGTGCTTGTGGGGCCGGCGCTCGCGCTCGGAGGCGTTGCCGTTCTTGACGGTGACGTCCTTCAGGGTCAGGTCACCGCCGTCGGCGACCCGGAAGATCCGGAACGCGTCCTTCGAGTCCCGCTTGATCGTGGAGTCCTCACCCTTGATGGTGATCTCCTGCTTGATCGTCGGCAGACCCGCGCCGGACTTCTTGTCGAACTCGTCCAGCTCATAGGTGCAGTCGCGGGCCAGCTTCAGCGTGCCACCCTCATCCCGGTTGGCCAGTTCGAGGGCCTCGATCAGATCATCGTCGTCACAGTCCACCTCCCGAACCTCATCGCGCTCGTCCTTGTCCTTGTCCTTGTCCCGGTCCTTGTCCTTGTCCCGGTCCTTGCCCTCGTCGTCCAGGTCCCTGCGGTCGTCGCTGACCTTCTGCTGGGCCGTGGCGGCCTGCGTGTCCGACCCGCGGTCCGTCTTGTCGGACTTGTTGTCACGAGCGGCGAGGCCGCCCAGCGCCGCCAGCCCGACGACGCCGGTCAGCCCGGCCACGCCGGTGGCGACCCAGAGCGCCCGCCGCCTGCTCGTCGGTGGGGTCATCGGGGCCCCGCCGTCGGAAGTC
Source organism: Micromonospora sp. IBHARD004 (assembly GCF_052814115.1). Taxonomy (NCBI): domain Bacteria; kingdom Bacillati; phylum Actinomycetota; class Actinomycetes; order Micromonosporales; family Micromonosporaceae; genus Micromonospora; species Micromonospora sp. IBHARD004. Next base: position 4,726,669 of record NZ_CP199934.1, on the reverse strand, counting down.
GTTACGTCGTTGGACATCAGAGCCTTCCGCCCTTCGTGCTATCAGACGGGTCGCACCGCCCAAGGCGGGGCGACCAGCTACAAATCGGTTTGCAGCCTCTGATCGCCACCGTATGAGAAGGATCCTCGCGACGCGGACTTATCCGAAAAAACCCCGCATTTCCCCCAGATCAGGCGACAGGGTTATCCGGCGTGCAGGTGGTCCGGAAGGGTGCTGAGTGCGCAAACGCCGACGGGCCCCGCCACCGGTGTCGAAACGACGGAAAACGTCGCAGACGCCGGCGGCGGGGCCCGCCGCTGTGGTCGTACGGCCGGGGTCAGCCCGGCAGGCGAGGCCCGGCCTCGCGCTGCTCGGCCAGCCAGGTCTCCACCTCGTCGGAGCGGCGCGGCAGGCCGGCCGAGAGGTTCACCGAGCCGGTCGCGGTGACCAGGATGTCGTCCTCGATCCGGACGCCGATGCCGCGCAGCTCCTCGGGGACCAACTCGTCCTCGGGCTGGAAGTAGAGCCCCGGCTCCACGGTCAGCACGTAGCCCTCGCCGAGCGCGCCGTCCCGGTAGTTCTCCTTGCGGGCGTTCGAGCAGTCGTGCACGTCGATGCCGAGCATGTGGCTGGTGCCGTGCAGCGTCCACCGGCGGTAGACCGTGGAGGCCGGGTCCATCGCCTCGTCCACGCTCACCGGCAGCAGCCCGAGATCCTTGAGTGCCTCGGCGAGCACCCGCATCGCGGTCAGGTGCACGTCCCGGAACGCCACGCCCGGCTTGATGATGTCGATCCCGGCCTGCTGGGCGGCGTAGACGGCGTCGTACACCTGGCGCTGGAGCGGGGTGAACCGGCCGTCGACCGGCAGCACCCGGGTGACGTCGGCGGTGTAGAGGTGGCGGTTCTCCACGCCCATGTCCATCAGCAGCAGCTCGCCCGGGCGGGTGGCGCCGTGGTTGTGCACCCAGTGCAGGATCGTGGCGTGCTCGCCGGCGCCGACGATCGAGCCGTAGCCGACGTCGTTGCCGTCGTGCCGGGCGCGCAGCGCGAAGATCCCCTCCAGCAGTCGCTCGGAGACACCGCGGTCGGCCGGCAGCGCCCGGGCCACATCCTCGAAGCCGCGGACGGTGGCGTCGCACGCCTCCTGGAGCTGGGCGATCTCCCACTCGTCCTTGACCAGCTTCAGCTCGGAGATGGCGATGGCCAGCTCCCGGTCGCGGGCCGGCTGGCCCTCCTCGCGGGCGCCGTCGAACGGGCGCACGGCCGCGTCCACCCGGGCGTCGAAACCGCGCAACACCCGGGTACGCCCCGGCGCGCAGCCGGCCAGCGCCGCGTCCAGCTCGGTCAGGTCGGCGGTCGGCAGCCCCAGCTCGGTCGACTTCTCGCCGAGGGTGTGCCGCCGGCCCACCCAGAGCTCGCCGTGCCGGCTGCGGAAGAACTCGTCGGTCTTCCGGGACGACCGGGGCCGCATGAACAGCGTGGCGTCGTGCCCGGAGCCGTTCGGCCGCAGCACCAGCACGCTGTCCGGGTCGTGGTCGCCGGTCAGGTACGCGAAGTCGCTGCCCGGCCGGAACGGGTGGTCGGTGTCGTTGGCGCGTACCTTCTCGCCGCCGGTGGGGACGATCAGGGTCTCGCCGGGGAAGGCCGCGGAGAGCGCGGCCCGCCGCTTGGCGTAGTTGGGCACCTCCGGCCGTGGGCCGACCGGCAGCTCGGTGTCCCGCCAGCCCTGCCGCATGAACGTCAGGAACGCCTCGGGGAAGTCCGGGTCGTGCGATTCCGTACCGTCTGCCGGCTTGCCCTGCTGCGCCCGCTCCTCGGCCATCATCCGCCTCCTTGCGCCTCGTCGCTGGTCCAGACGGTACCGCGCGGACCGGGGTGGGAAGAGCCTGCGGTGCCGCGACGTCCGCTCCGGGCGCGTGGAAAGATGACCACCATGTGCGGACTCCTGGCCTTCTTCAGCGCGCGCGGCGACGCCGCCGCCCACCGCGACAACATCGCCGGAGCACTGGAGTGCCTGCATCACCGCGGCCCGGACGAGACCGGGGTCGAGGTGGTCGGCGACGCCTCCGGCCGGTACGCGGACGGGGTGTTCGCGCACAAGCGTCTGGCGATCATCGACGTGGCGCTCAGCCACGAGCCGCTGCCCTACGCGGGCGGGCGCTACCTGCTCACCTTCAACGGCGAGATCTACAACTACATCGAGCTGCGCGACGAGCTGATCCGGGACTTCGGGGCCCAGTTCGCCACCAACGGCGACGGCGAGGTGATCGTCGCCGGCTACCACTACTGGGGCGAGCAGGTGCTCACCCGGCTGCGGGGCATGTTCGCCTTCGTCATCTGGGACCGGCAGGAGCGGCGGGCGTTCGGCGCCCGAGACTACTTCGGCATCAAGCCGCTGCACTACCTGGAGACCGCCGACGGTCTCTACCTCGCCTCGGAGAAGAAGGCGCTGCTGCCGTTCGCCCAGTCGGCGTATGCCGGCGACGCCGGGATCGACGCGGCCAACCTGAGCCACTACCTGACCCTGCAGTACGTCCCGGAGCCGGGCACCCTGCACAAGGGGATCAACCGGATCGGGTCGGGGGAGTACCTCACCTGGACGCCGGGCGGCCGGATCGAGGTGCGCCGGTGGTACCGGCCGGTGTTCCGGCCGGCGCCGGTCTCGGACGAGCAGAAGCTCTACCACGAGATCCGCGAGACGCTGCGGGAGAGCGTCCGGATGCACATGCGTTCGGACGTGCCGGTCGGCTCGTTCCTCTCCAGCGGCATCGACTCCACGGCGGTGGTCGCGCTGGCCCGCGAGTTCAACCCCAACATCCTCACCTTCACCGTCGGCTACGACGTCCCGGGGTACTCCGAGATCGACGTCGCCCAGGAGTCGGCCCGGCACCTCGACGTGACCACCATCCCGACCAAGATCGGGCCGCAGGACATGATCGATGCGCTGCCGAAGATCGTCTGGCACCTGGACGACCCGGTGGCCGACCCGGCGCTGGTCCCGCTCTACTTCGTGGCGAAGAAGGCCGCCGAGCACGTCACGGTGGTCCTCTCCGGCGAGGGCGCGGACGAGTTCTTCGGCGGCTACACGATCTACCGGGAGCCGCTCTCCCTCGGCGCGGTGAACGGCCTGCCCGGCGGCGTGCAGAAGGGGCTGCGGGCGGTCTCCAAGGCCATCCCGCAGGGGGTCAAGGGCAAGAGCTTCCTGGAGCGCGGCACCACCCCGATCGAGCAGCGCTACTACGGCAACGCCCGGATGTTCACCGAGGAGGAGAAGCAGCACCTGCTGCGCCGCTACGACCCCTCGGTGCGCTACACGGACGTCACCGCGCCGATCTACGCGGAGTGCACCGAGCTGGACGACGTCACCAAGATGCAGTACGTCGACCTCTACACCTGGCTGCGCGGCGACATCCTGGTCAAGGCCGACCGGATCTCGATGGCGCACTCGCTGGAGGTGCGGGTGCCCTTCCTCGACCGTGAGGTCTTCAACGTCGCGGCCGGCATCCCGGTGGACCTGAAGCTCCCGCCCCGCTCCGACGCCACCAAGTACGCCATGCGCCAGGCGCTGCAGGGCGTGGTGCCGCCGGCCATCGTCAACCGGAAGAAGCTGGGCTTCCCGACCCCGACCCGGGTCTGGCTGCGCGGCGAGATGTACGAGTGGGCCCGGCACGTGCTGGCCACCTCCGGCGCCGGCGACCTGGTCGACCTGTCGTACGCGATGCGGCTGCTGGAGGAGCACAAGCGGGAGGAGGCCGACCACTCCCGCAAGGTGTGGACCGTGCTGATCTTCTGCATCTGGCACGCCATCTTCGTCGCCAAGACCCTCGACCCGGGCATCCAGCGCAACCAGTCCGCCCTCCTCACCAAGCCGGTGGTCGGCTCCATGGTCCGCTGACCGCCCGGCCCCGCCGGGGCCGTCGCTGTCGATCAAGAGGTTTGGGTCCGCCGGGGTCCGCTCCGGGGACGCAAACCTCTTGATCGTTTCAGGGCGGATGACACCGCGTGGGTTGTCCCGACCCCGGGTCGGATCGCCCCGCGTCTCCCGGTCGCGCGCCTCGCACAACGCCCGGTGGGCCAATACGGTGGCTTCAGCGCCCCCGATCCCGGGGAGTGTGCCAGCCTGGTGCGACAAGATCGGAACGCGGGAGGCGACATGGGGTACGCGGTGGTGCTGGGCGAGGCGCTGGTCGACCTGCTCGACGCCGAATACGAGGGGCAGCCCGTCTACCGGCAGGCGATCGGCGGGGGCCCGCTCAACGTGGCCGTGGCGGTGGCCCGGCTCGGCGGGGACGTCCAGTTCGTCGGGTCGCTCGGCGACGACGCGCTCGCCGACCGGATCCGTGCCTTCCTGCGCGCCGCCGGGGTCGGGGTGGCCGGCGCGGTGACCGTACCGGCGCCGACCGCCCTGGCCGTGGCCACCTTCGCCGGCCCCGAACCGGACTTCCGCTTCTACGGCGAGCCGCGGTCGTACGCGCTGCTCACCGCCGACGACCTGGACGTGGCGCTGGTCGAGGGCGCCGACGTGCTCTACTGCGGATCGGTCGTGCTGCTCGACCCGCCGGTGCGCGCCGCCGCGCGCCGGGCCTGGTCGATCGCCGGCGCGCTGCGGGTGTTCGATCCGAACGTCCGGCCCCGACTGCTGGGCAGGCCGGGGGCCCTCGCGCGGCTGCGTGAGGTGGTGGCCGAGTTCGCCGCGAGCGCGCACCTGGTCAAGCTCAGCACCGCCGACGCCGAGGTGCTCTATCCCCGCGAGCCGGTCGAGGGGGTCGCCGCGTACCTGCGCGAGCTGGGCGCGGGCACCGTCGTGGTCACCCTCGGCGCGGCCGGCGCGCTGGTCGCCGCCGGCCCCGACGTGGTACGGATCCCGGCGCCCAAGGTCCGGGCGGTGGACGCCACCGGCGCCGGTGACTCGGTGATGGGCGCGCTCATCGCCGACCTGCTCGTCGACGGCGAGCCCGCGGACCCGGCCGGCTGGCAGCAGCGGGTGGCCTTCGCCCTGCGGGTGGCCGCCCTGGTCTGCGAGTCTTCCGGTGGGGCCGTCGCCATGCCCACCCGCGCCGAGGTGTCGCGGCGGTTCACCGACTGAGGCTCGTGGGCGGCCGGTTCGCTCTGGCACACTCCGGCGCGTGGCGGTCACCCAGCAACTCGTCCGACTCGCCGGCGAGGTGTTGGCGGCGTGCCGATCGTCGGTCGCCGAGCTCGACCGGCTCTGTTCCTTTCGGATGCGTCCCCCGTCGGATCATCTGGATCTGGACTGGGCCCCGGCCCCGCTCGCGTCCCCCACCTCGACGCCCTGCTCACCCACCTGCACACCGCCCCGCGCGACCCCTCCCCCCTCCCACCCCCCACCCAACCCTGACCCGCCCCCCTCTGCTCCGCGATCTTGCAGTTGGTGCCCGGGCAAAGGACGCGGAACGGGCGAACCGCGGGCCCCAAGTGCAAGATCGCCGGGGCCGGGGCCGGGGCCGGGGCCGGGGCCGGGGCGCGGGTGGGGTGGGGTTAGAGGGTGCCGTCCAGGTCGGCGTAGCCGCGGCGGGCGGCGATCAGGCCGGGGCGGGCGCCGAACGGGGACTCAGCGGCCACCCGCTCGGGCGGGGCGCTGCCGGTGTGGCCGGCGCGGATCATCCAGGCCTGCTCGACGAGCTGCGCGTGCTGGGCGCGGACGAACTCGACGTCGACCGGGTCGCCGTGCCCGGGCACCACCACCGTCGCGGGGGTGGTGAGCCGGAGCAGGTCGGCGACCGCGTCCGGCCACTGCAGCGGGTAGGACTCCTCGAAGGCCGGCGGCCCGCTCTGCTCGACCAGGTCGCCGGCGACCAGCACGTCCGCGTCGGGCACGTGCACCACCAGGTCGGCGTCGGTGTGCCCGTGCCCCGGGTGGCGCAGCACCACGCGCCGCCCGCCGACGTCCAGCACCGTCTCGGTGTGCACGGTGTGCGTCGGGGCCAGCAGCACCGTGTCGGCCAGCTCGGCGGCGAGCGCCGGCCGCTCCTCGCGGGTCTCCTCGTACGCGGCCCGGCGCAGCTGGTCGGGGCGCTCGCGCAGCGCCGCGGCGGCCAGCTCGTGCGCGTACACCGGCCGGGGCGGGTCGGCGGCCAGGGTGGCGTTGCCGAAACAGTGGTCGAAGTGGTGGTGGGTGTTGACCACGATCCACGGGTGCGGGGTGACCGCCCGGGCCGCGGCGGCCAGGTCGCGCGCCTGACCCGCGGTGGAGAGGGTGTCCACCAGCAGCGCCGCGCCGTCGCCCACCACCAGCGTGACGTTGACCTGGAGCAGCGGCTCCTGCAGCACGTGGACGCCGGCGGCGACCTCGACGAAGCGGCCGGTCATGATGCCCGCGAGGCGCGCTCGACGAAACGCTGCCGGTCCACCAGCACCCGCTCGACCCGCCCCTCGGCGACCGTCTCCCCGCCGTCGGCGACCGTCACCTCGAAGAGCAGCCGTCGACCGTCGACCGTGGCGAGGCGGGCCTGCGCGACCACCGTCCGGCCGACCGGCGTGGGGGCCCGGTGGTCCAGCTCCACCCGCAGCCCGACGGTGGTCTGCCCGGCCGGCATCCGGGTGGCGGTCGCGGCCACGGTCGCCGCCTCGGCCAGAGCCAGCACCCGGGGGGTGCCGAGCACCGGTACGTCCCCGGAGCCCACCGCCTGCGCGGTGTCGGCGTCGGTGACGGTCAGCTCGACCCGGGCGGTCAGGCCCGGCGCGAAGGTGGGCTCCGGCGGCTCGTGCATGGTCCCAGCGTAGGTGCTCGCCCGCTGCCCGCGTCACGCCGGGCGACAACCGGTGGATCCCGGCGCGGCCCGTCGACGGCCGACCGCGCCGTACCCGCGGGACCCCGTCGGCGGGTATCACCGACGCGGTCGCCGGCCCCGGTTCCGGCGACCGCCGTCGGCGGGCACGACCGGCGTGGTCGGTCGGGCCGGGGGACGCCGCGGGCGGGCGCCGCCGACGCGGGTGGTGGGGCCGGTCGCCGCCCGGCCCGCGCGACGGGCGGTGGTCGGCGTCGGTCCGCCCGCCGCCCGCCGTTAACCTTGACCGCGATGGCCGTCGTGACAGATCCCCAGCCCCCCGCCCGGACCGGCCCGACCGCGTCGCCCGACGGCGGGCGGCGCCGCGTCGTCGCCATGGCCGTCTGGGCGGCGGCGTTCGTGGCCGGTTGGTTCGCCATCGGCCTGCCCACCGACCCGGCATACGCCTTCGTCTGGATCTGGGCGGCCACCGTCGCCTGGAACTCCTCCCGGCCGTGGCGCAGTCACCTGCGGTTCGCCCGGGACTGGGTCCCGGTGGTGCTGCTGCTCGCCGCGTACAACCTCTCCCGGGGGTTCGCGGACAACGGGGCGACGCCACACGCGATGGAGCTGATCGTCGCCGACCGGTTCCTGCTCGGCTGGGCCACCGGTGGCGAGGTGCCCACCATCTGGTTGCAGCAGCACCTCTACCGGCCCGATGTGCACTGGTGGGACGTGCTGGCCAGCTGGGTCTACTTCTCCCACTTCGTGGTGACCCTGGCCGCCGCCGCGGTGCTCTGGCTGCGGGACCGGACGCGCTGGGCCGCGTACATGCGGCGGTGGGGATTCCTCTGCGCCGCCGGGCTGGTCACCTACTTCGCCTACCCGGCCGCGCCGCCCTGGTGGGCCGCGCAGAACGGCCTGCTCACCGAGGTCGCCCGGATCTCCACCCGGGGCTGGAAGGCGTTCGGCATGCACGGCGCGGGCAACCTGCTCAACGCCGGTCAGATCGCCTCCAACCCGGTGGCCGCGATGCCGTCCCTGCACACCGCGTTCGCCCTCTTCGTCGTGCTGTTCTTCCTGGGCGCCACCCGGCGGCGCTGGTGGCCGCTGCTGCTGGCGTACCCGCTGGCGATGACGTTCACCCTGGTCTACAGCGGCGAGCACTACATGATCGACGTGCTGGTCGGCTGGGCGTACGTCGGGATCACCTTCCTCGTCGTCGGCCTGGCCGAACGCTGGTGGGCGGCTCGGCGCGCGCGGAGCGCGCCCGCGTCGGGGGAGCGGGCGGCGCTCACGGACGGCCCGGCGGCGGACCGGGCGATCCCCGCCGCCGGCCCGCTGGCGGGACGGGACGCCGCCGCCGACCCCGCGCCGGTGCCGGCCGACCGCTGACGGTCCGCCGTCGGCCCGGTCAGGGGCGTGGGTCGCCGCCGGCGCGGCGGGCGGCGTGCGCCCGCGCGGTCAGCTCCGCCGCCAACTGCCAGGCCTCGGCCACGTCCCGGTCGTGCGCGGCCGCACCGGCCCCGCCGGCCGTGTCCGCGTGCACGGTGGCCAACCGCAGCCGCCGCTGCGCCGGCCCCTGCGTCACCCGCACGCTCTGGATCCGGGCGTACGGGACGATCGCCAACCGCCGGGTGAGCAGGCCGGAACGGGCGGCGAAGACGCGCTCGTCGAGGCCCGCCCCGATCGCCGACCGGCTCAGCGGGCGCAGCCAGCGGGCCCGCCGCGGCGGGCGGGTCAGCGGCAGCGCGGTGAGGCGTACTCCGGCCAGCACCTCCGCCACCACCAGCTCGCCGGTGCGGAGGTCGCCGACGGGGAGCAGCCGGTCGGGGCGGTTCCGGTCGTCCGGCTCGGCGGCCGAGTAGCCGGCCACCTCCAGCCGCAGCCGCAGCCAGCCCTTCATCCGCCACAGCAGCGGCCAGGTCACCCCGACGGTCTGCACCCGGTGCAGCGGCACCGTCTGCGCCCGGGTCTCCAGCAGGCCGTTGCGGATGCGCAGCGTGTCGCCGTCCCGGTCCAGCCGGAAGGCCCAGTCGTCGAGCACCCGGCGGACGGGTTGCAGCAGCACGCCTGCCATCGCGGTCAGCGTGCTGGCGACCGCGATGAAGGACCAGGAACCCTCGGAGAGGAACTGCGCCACCACGAAGGCCACGCCGAACGGGAGCAGGAACGCCTGCGGGGTGAGCAGCTGGCTGACCAGCAGGTCCGCGTTGCGTACCGTGTGCAGCCGGCGCCCGGCCGGCGCCGGCGCGGCGGGCTGGCCGGCGGTGGGCGCGACGGCCTCCGGCGCGCGGCCGGCGACGGCGAGCAGGCGTTGGCGCAGCGCGGCCGCCTCGGCCACCCCCAGGTACGCCAGCGGCGCCTCGGTCTTGCCCCCGCCCACCACCTCCAGGCGCAGCTCCGCGAGCCCGGTGAGCTGGGCCAGCAGCGGCCGGACCACCTCGACGGCCTGCAACCGTTCCAGCGGGATGGCGCGGGTACGCCGCCAGATCAGCCCCTCGTGCACCCGCAGTTCCCGGCCCACGATGTGGTAGCCGGTGTTGTACCAGCTGATCACGGCCAGCACGGTGGCGCCGAGGGCGAGCACCGCGGCCATCGCGGCGAACCAGCCGAAGCCCACCCGGGAGAGCGTGGACCAGGAGAGCCCGGCGATCACCACCACCAGCGACTTGGCGCCGTGCAGCGCGGGACTCAACGGGTGCAGCCGCTGCCGGGGCTCCTCGCCGTACGGGGGAGCGACGCCGGCCGGCCCGGGCCAGCCCTGCCCGGGCGCTCCCGGCGCTGGCGCCCCGGAGGGCGGCGCGACCGGCCAGTGCGCCGGGCCGGGGACGCCGGCGTGTGGCCCGGTCGGCCAGTACGGCGGGACCGGGCCGGGGGCGCCGGCGTGCGGTCCGGCCGGCCAGGGCGGCTGGGCCGGGCCGGGTGCGCCGGGTCGGGGGGCCGTCGGCCAGGGCGGCTGGGCGGGGTCGTGGGCCGCGGGTCGTGGCGCGTGCGGCGAGGGGGGCCGGTCCGGGCCGGCGGGTAGCCCGAGCGGTTCGGGGCCGTGGGGTGGCGGCGCGTCGGGCCGCGGGTCGGCCGGACCGTCGCTCACAGGCCCTCCGCCCGGTCCTCGCCGAGCGCGGTCAGCCGGTCGCGCAGCCGGGCGGCCTCCGCCGGCCGCAGGCCGGGCACCCGCGCGTCGCTCGCCGCCGCGGCCGTGTGCAGCTGCACAGTGGCCAGGTCGAACGCCCGCTCCAGCGGCCCGGCGCTGACGTCGACGAACTGCATCCGCGAGTACGGGACGATGGAGAGCCGCCGGACCAGCAGCCCGTGCCGGACCAGCAGGTCGTGCTCCCGCTCGGCGTACCCCCAGGCCTGCACCGCGCGGACGATGGTGGCCACCCGCCAGCCGGCCAGCAGGACGACCGCGCCGAGGGCGGCGCCGAAGAGCCATTGCCCGCTGAACGCCCAGCCGAGGCCGAGCCCGATCAGCAGGACGGCCAGCAGCACGCCGAGCCGGATCAGCTCCACCCAGATCAGGTCACGGGAGATCGGCTGCCAGCGGACGGTGTCCGGCCACGGCTCCAGCGGGCCGGCCGGGGCCGACGGCGGCCCGGCGAGGTTGTCACCGTTCACCGGGGTGGTCCGCTGCGCTCACTCACCCTTCGAGGGTAGGCGATCCGGCCACCGCCGCCACGTCGCGCAGGAAGCCACGCGCGTCGAGAAAAGCGCCGAGCGATTCCCGGTGCTCGGAGCAGGCGAGCCAGGTCTTGCGCCGGTCGGGGTCGTGCAGGCGGGGGTTGTTCCAGTGCAGCGCCCAGGCGGCGGGATTGCGACATCCGCGGGCCGAGCAGATCGGCGCCTCGTCGGCAGGGCGGGGAGTGGTCATCCGGGCCAGTCTAGGCCGCGCACGGGAAGTTTTAGCGCCGGGCGGCCACGGGGGGAGCCGCCCGGCGACGGGGTGAATCGTACACACGCTGTACCCCTTCCTGTCCACCCGTGTTCAGCGTTTTCCGGGCCACGGGACGGCGTGGCGAAAATCGTCCTCTCCCACCCTCGGCTCTCAGCCCGGCATGACAGTCTTGATACGCACCACGCCGCGACGACCGATCATGCTGTGGAGGACCGGTGGCCCAGCCGACCACGCCCGACGCCCCGACCCCGACCGAGGCCCTGCCGGACGCGCAGCCGGTCGGCACGACCCCCGCCGAGGACGCCACCCTGCTGGAACGCGCCCTGTTCGAGATCAAGCGGGTGATCGTCGGTCAGGACCGGATGGTCGAGCGGATGTTCGTCGCCCTGCTGGCCCGGGGGCACTGCCTGCTCGAGGGGGTGCCCGGGGTGGCGAAGACCCTCGCCGTGGAGACCCTCGCCCGGGTGGTGGGCGGCTCCTTCGCCCGGGTCCAGTTCACCCCCGATCTGGTCCCCGCCGACATCATGGGCACCCGGATCTACCGCCAGTCCAGCGAGAAGTTCGACGTCGAGCTGGGCCCGGTCTTCGTGAACTTCCTGCTCGCCGACGAGATCAACCGGGCGCCGGCCAAGGTGCAGTCGGCGCTGCTGGAGGTGATGAGCGAGCGCCAGGTGTCGATCGGCGGCGAGACACACCGGGTGCCCGACCCGTTCCTGGTGATGGCGACGCAGAACCCGATCGAGCAGGAGGGCGTCTACCCCCTGCCGGAGGCGCAGCGCGACCGCTTCCTGATGAAGATCGTGGTGGGCTACCCGACCGACGCCGAGGAACGGGAGATCGTCTACCGGATGGGGGTCGCCCCGCCCGAGCCGATGCCCATCTTCAGCACCCCCGACCTGATCGCCCTCCAGCGCAAGGCCGACCAGGTCTTCGTGCACAACGCACTGGTCGACTACGCGGTCCGGCTGGTGCTGGCCACCCGCGCCCCGGCCGAGCACGGCATGCCGGACGTCGCGCAGCTCATCCAGTACGGCGCCAGCCCGCGCGCCTCGCTGGGGCTGGTCCGGGCCACTCGGGCGCTGGCGCTGCTGCGCGGTCGGGACTACGCCCTGCCGCAGGACGTGCAGGACATCGCCCCGGACATCCTGCGCCACCGGCTGGTGCTCAGCTACGACGCGCTCGCCGACGACGTCCCCGCCGACCACATCGTGCACCGGGTGATGTCCACCATCCCGCTGCCCGCCGTCGCGCCCCGGCAGCAGGCCACCCCGCCGCCACCGGGCGCCCCGGCCGGCGCGGGCTGGCCCGGGCAGCGGCCGTGACCCCACCCACCCCCCTGCCGGCCGGGGCCGGCGCGGAGCGCAGCGCCGCGGTGCTGTCCCGCCTGCAGCTGCTGGTCACCCGGAAGCTCGACGGCCTGCTCCAGGGCGACTACGCCGGGCTGCTGCCCGGGCCGGGCAGCGAGGCGGGGGAGTCCCGCGAGTACCGCCCCGGCGACGACGTCCGCCGGATGGACTGGCCGGTCACCGCGCGGACCACGATGCCGCACGTCCGGCGTACGGTGGCCGACCGGGAGCTGGAGACCTGGCTGGCGGTGGACCTCTCGGCGAGCCTGGACTTCGGTACCGGCCAATGGCTCAAGCGCGACGTGGTGGTCGCCGCGGCGGCCGCCCTGACCCATCTGACGGTGCGCGGCGGCAACCGGATCGGGGCGGTGGTCGGCACCGGCGCCCCGGTGCCCGCGCCGGCCGGCCGCTGGCGGGGCGCGCCCCCGGCGACCGGGCCGGGGACCCTGCTCCGGCTGCCCGCCCGGGCCGGCCGCAAGGAGGCGCAGGGCCTGCTGCGGGCGATCGCCGGGGCCGAGATCCGGCCGGGACGCAGCGACCTCGGCGCGCTGGTCGACATGCTCAACCGGCCGCCCCGCCGCCGCGGTGTGGCGGTGGTCATCTCCGACTTCCTGGCACCGCCGCAGCAGTGGGGTCGGCCGATCCGTAAGCTGCGGGTCCGGCACGACGTGCTGGCGATCGAGGTGGTGGACCCGCGCGAGCTGGAGCTGCCCGACGTGGGGGTGCTGCCCGTGGTCGACCCGGAGACGGGGGAGCTGCACGAGGTGCAGACCGCCGACCCGCGGCTGCGCCGCCGGTACGCCGACGCGGCCGCCGCCCAGCGGGCGGCGATCGCCGCCGAGCTGCGCGCCGCGGGCGCGGCCCACCTGCGGCTGCGTACGGACCGAGACTGGCTGCTGGACATGGTGCGATTCGTGGCCGCGCAGCGGCACGCCCGCACCCGAGGGACGACACGATGATCCGTTTTCTGCAACCGTGGTGGCTGCTGGCCGTGCTGCCGGTGCTCGCCCTGGCCGCCGCGTACGTCTGGCGGCAGCTGCACCGCCGGGCGTACGCGATGCGGTTCACCAACGTGGACCTGCTGCGGACCCTCGCGCCGAAGGGGCTGGGCTGGCGGCGGCACGCGGCGGCCACCGCGTTCCTGCTCTGCCTGCTCGTGCTCGCCACCGCGCTGGCCCGGCCGGCGATGGACACCAAGGAGCCCCTGGAACGGGCCACCGTGATGCTCGCCATCGACGTGTCGCTCTCCATGCAGGCCGACGACGTGGCCCCGAACCGGCTGGAGGCGGCCCAGGAGGCGGCCAAGCAGTTCGTCGGCGAGCTGCCGGAGAACTACAACCTCGGGCTGGTCTCCTTCGCCAAGTCGGCGAACGTGCTGGTCTCGCCGACCAAGGACCGGGAGGCGGTGACCACCGCCATCGACGGGCTGGTGCTGGCCGAGTCGACGGCCACCGGGGAGGCGGTCTTCACCTGTCTGGAGGCCATCCGTTCGGTGCCGTCCGACGGCGCGGCGGGCATCCCGCCGGCCCGGATCGTGCTGCTCTCCGACGGGTACCGCACGTCGGGGCGGTCGGTGGAGGAGGCCGCCGCGGCGGCCCAGGCGGCGAACGTCCCGGTCTCCACGATCGCGTTCGGCACCGACTCGGGGCAGGTGGAGATCGGCGGCCAGCCGCAGCGGGTGCCGGTGGACCGGATGGCCCTCGCGCAGCTCGCGGAGACCACCGAGGGCTACTTCTACGAGGCCGCCTCGGTCAGCGAGCTGAAGCAGGTCTACCAGGACATGGGGAGCTCGATCGGATTCCGGACCGAGCCGCGCGAGATCACCCAGTGGTACGCGGGGATCGCGCTGCTGCTGGCCCTCTGCGCGGGTGCGCTGAGCCTGCTCTGGTCGTCGCGCCTGCTCTGAGCGGGCGCGGCGGCCGACGGCACGGCGGCCGGTGACGACGGCCGAGGGCCGACCGTGGTCGGTCGCCGCGACCGGCGGTGGTCAGTGACCGCCGCCGGCCAGGACGAAGAGGACGGCCACCCAGACGGCGGCGAGGGTGAAGCCCAGGGGGGCGACGTAACGGCTCATGGACAGGCTCCGGTGGCGGCTGGACGGTCCGCGACGGGACCGCGGGGGCAGGCAGGACGCGCACACGAAGTCGTGACCGGGGGGCTCCTCCGCGGCCGGCCCCGGATCGGGGCGGCGCAGCACGCTCACCCCGGCCGGGGCCGAGGGTCACGCGGGGGGAGCGGGAGCTGGGTCAGCTCTCCTGACTGAGTCGTAGCTCAGCGGGGCTGACGTTCGGCCCGGCCACGACTGGGAGGATCGCTATCTCGCACAGCGATCACCTCCTGCGGTCGGCGGGGCCCGGAAGGCGGGCGGTCGACCGCCCGCAAACGTGGATCATCGTACACCCGGCGCGCCGCCACACCGCACTCGGCCGACCGGCCCCCACCCGCCCCACCGGAGGGTCATCCGGTTCCTGACCCGGGGTCTCTCCATCAGCCGCAGCGTACGGACCGGCCGCCGCGACGTCGTCCCGCCACGGGGTGAGCCCGTCCGTCACACCCCGGTGTGACCTGGTCGCGTTAGCGCTTACCTACCGGTAACCCCTAGGCTCCGACCGACGCAGAGATCAGCGGAGCAGAGGGGGACCCGTGGCCCGTACCGTGCTGGTGACCGGCGGAAACCGGGGGATCGGCCTGGCCATCGCGCAGGCCTTCGCCAAGCAGGGCGACCGGGTGGCGGTCACCCACCGCAGCGGCGAGGCGCCCGCGGGGCTGTTCGGCGTCAAGTGCGACGTCACCGACTCCGCCTCCGTCGACGCCGCCTTCAGCACCGTCGAGGCCGAGCTGGGCCCGGTCGAGGTGCTGGTCGCCAACGCCGGCATCACCGACGACACGCTGCTGATGCGGATGTCCGAGGAGCAGTTCACCGGAGTGCTGGACACCAACCTGACCGGCGCGTTCCGCTGCGCCAAGCGGGCCTCGGCCAAGATGCTCCGGGCGAAGTGGGGCCGGATGATCTTCATCTCCTCGGTGGTCGGCCTCTACGGCAGCGCCGGCCAGGTCAACTACGCGGCCAGCAAGGCGGGGCTGGTGGGCGTCGCCCGCTCGATCACCCGCGAGCTGGGCAGCCGCAACATCACCGCGAACGTGGTCGCGCCCGGCTTCATCGCCACCGACATGACCGCCGCGCTGCCCGAGGAGCGCCGCGCCGAGTACCGCAAGGCCATCCCGGCCGGCCGGTTCGCCGAGCCGGACGAGGTCGCCGGCGTGGTCGCCTGGCTGGCGTCGGACGCGGCCGGCTACATCTCCGGCGCCGTCATCCCGGTCGACGGCGGCCTGGGCATGGGCCACTGAGCCACCCGTCCCGAGAAGAACGCACGGAGGAACCTCTCGATGTCTGGACTGCTCGCCGGTAAGCGGCTGCTCGTCACCGGCGTCATCACCGACGCCTCGATCGCCTTCTCGGTGGCGAAGCTCGCCCAGGAGAACGGCGCCCAGGTCGTGCTCACCGGCTTCGGCCGGCTCTCCCTGGTCGAGCGGATCGCCAAGCGGCTGCCTGAGCCGGCCCCGGTGATCGAGCTCGACGTGACCAACGCCGAGCACCTCGCGGGCCTCGCCGACAAGGTCCGGGAGCACGTGGACGGCCTGGACGGGGTGGTGCACTCGATCGGCTTCGCCCCGCAGAGCTGCCTCGGCGGCGGCTTCCTCGACGCTCCCTGGGAGGACGTGGCGACCGCGTTGCAGGTCTCCACGTACTCCTACAAGTCCCTGGCGATGGCGGCGCTGCCGCTGATGTCCGCGGGCGGCGCGGTGGTCGGCCTCACCTTCGACGCCACCAAGGCCTGGCCGGTCTACGACTGGATGGGCGTGGCCAAGGCCGGGCTGGAGTCCGCCTCCCGCTACCTGGCGCTGCACCTGGGCAAGCAGGGCATCCGCAGCAACCTGGTCGCGGCCGGCCCGCTGCGGACCATCGCCGCCAAGTCCATTCCCGGCTTCGACCAGTTCGAGGACGCCTGGACCGAGCGCGCACCGCTCGGCTGGAGCCTCACCGACCAGGAGCCCGCCGCCCGGGCCTGCCTGGCGCTGCTCTCCGACTGGTTCCCGGCCACCACCGGCGAGATCGTCCACGTCGACGGCGGCTACCACGCGATCGGCGCCTGAGACGGCGCCGAAACCCGACCGTCCCGGGGTCGTCGTCGGGTCGTCACGGCCGTCGGGGGAGAATGGCGCCATGGCGTACGACGCGTTGGTGCTGGTCTCCTTCGGCGGTCCGGAGCGGCCGGAGGACGTGCTGCCCTTCCTCCAGAACGTGACCCGGGGGCGGGGCGTGCCGCCCGAGCGGCTGGCGGAGGTCGCCGAGCACTACCTGCACTTCGGCGGGGTCTCCCCGATCAACCAGCAGTGCCGGGAGCTGCTCGCCGCGATCCGGGCCGACTTCGCGGCGAACGGCGTCGACCTGCCGGTCTACTGGGGCAACCGCAACTGGGATCCGATGCTCGCCGACACCGTGGCGCAGATGCGCGACGACGGGGTCGAGCGGGCGCTGGCCTTCGTCACCAGCGCGTACGGCGGCTACTCGTCCTGCCGGCAGTACCAGGAGGACATCGCCGCCGCCCGGGCCGCCGTCGGCCCGGACGCTCCGGTGATCGAGAAGCTGCGGCAGTTCTGGGACCACCCCGGCTTCGTCGAGCCGCACGCCGACGCGGTGCGTACCGCGCTGGCCCAGCTCGACCCGGCGCAGCGGGACACCACCCGCCTGGTCTTCACCGCGCACTCCGTCCCGACGTCGATGGCCGCCACCGCCGGGCCGAACGGCGGCCGGTACACCGCGCAGCTGGCGGAGACCGCCCGGCTGGTGCACGCCGCCGCCGCGCCGGACCTGCCGTACGACCTGGTCTGGCAGAGCCGGTCCGGCCCGCCGCAGATGCCGTGGCTGGAGCCGGACATCAACGACCACCTGGCCAGCCTCGCCGAGTCCGGCGTCACCGGCGTGGTGGTCAGCCCGATCGGCTTCGTCTCCGACCACCTCGAGGTGGTCTGGGACATCGACACCGAGGCGCTGGAGACGGCCAAGCAGCTCGGCCTGGACTTCGTCCGGGCCGGCACCCCGGGCACCGACCCGCGCTTCGTGGCGATGGTCCGCGAGCTGGTCACCGAGCGGACGGCGCCGGACGGGGAGCGGGTGCGCCGCCGCCTCGGCGAGCTGCCGATGTGGGACACCTGCCCGACGCCGTGCTGCGTGCCCGCCGCCTGGCGTCCGTGAGCCCGACCGACCCCTACACCCCCTTGGGACGACGACTGATGCATGACCGCAAACCGGTGCAGAGCTGGCTCACCGACATGGACGGCGTGCTGGTGCACGAGGGCCAGCCGGTGCCCGGAGCACCCGAGTTCATCAAGCGGCTCCGTGCCTCCGGCAAGCCGTTCCTGGTGCTCACCAACAACTCGATCTACACCCCGCGCGACCTCCAGGCCCGGCTGGTCCGGATGGGGCTGGACGTGCCGGAGGAGGCGATCTGGTCGTCGGCGCTGGCCACCGCCCAGTTCCTCGCCGACCAGCGGCCGGGGGGCACCGCGTACGTGATCGGCGAGGCCGGGCTGACCACCGCGCTGCACGCGGTGGGGTACGTGCTCAGCGACTTCGCGCCCGACTACGTGGTGCTGGGGGAGACCCGCACCTACAGCTTCGAGGCGATCACCAAGGCGGTCCGGCTGATCAACGACGGCGCCCGGTTCATCTGCACCAACCCGGACGCGACTGGCCCCTCGGTGGAGGGCGCCCTGCCGGCGGCCGGCTCGGTGGCGGCGATGATCTCCAAGGCGACCGGGGTGGATCCCTACTTCGTGGGCAAGCCCAACCCGATGATGATGCGTTCGGCGTTGAACACCATCGAGGCGCACTCCGAGAGCACCGCGATGATCGGCGACCGGATGGACACCGACATCCTCTGCGGGCTGGAGGCGGGGCTGGAGACGATCCTGGTGCTGACCGGGATCAGCAGCCGCGCCGAGGCGGAGCGTTACCCGTACCGGCCGTCCCGGGTCGTCGACTCGGTGGCCGACCTGATCGACGAGATCTGAGCCTGCGGCCCCGGCTGCACCCTCAGGGGCGCAGCGGGGCGTTGCAGGCGGCGACCAGGGCCTGCCGGCAGGCGGTGGTGAGCGGGCGCAGCGCGGCGTCGCGCTGCTGGGCCTCGTAGTTGTTGATCGCCCCGCCCGGCGCGCTGTGCCCGGCGAGGGCGAGCACCCGGTCCAGCACCGCGGCCCGGGCGAAGAGTCGCCGGGCCCGCGGGTCGAAGCCCGGCGGCAGGTCGGTGGCGCCGTCGGGGCGGCGCAGCGCGGCGAGCGCCCCGGCCAGCTCCGGCCGCCACTGGGCGACGTCGAGGCGGGTCAGCGCGGCGGTGGTCTCCGCGAGCGCGGCGGCCAGCTCCGCCTCCGCCTCGGCCGCGCCGGGCGCGGTGAGCGACGCCGCCGGCGCGTTGGGGGGCAGCGGGTACACCCGCCAGAGCACGGTCTCCCAGGTCATCCCGGAGCCCGAGGTGTGGCTGCGCACCTGCGGGATCAGGCCGAGCCCGCCGGCGACCACCGCCTCCCCGGCGAGCAGCGCCGCGCCGGCGAAGTCACCGGGGCCGGGCAGGCCGCGCGGGTCGCCCGGCGCTGGCAGCACCAGCCTGATCTCGTCGGGGGTGAGCTTGGCCAGGGTGGGCAGCGCGTCCCGCAGCGGGACGTCGGTCCAGGTGCCGGGGGCGTCCGCGACCAGGTGCTCCTCGTCGCCGGCGATGGAGTCGGCGACCTCGTCGAAGGGCACCAGGCCGGCGCGCCAGGCGCGCACCCAGGCAACGAACCGGCTGGACCGGCGCGGAGCCAGCGTGGCCGCGCCGGTGGCGGGGAGGGACATGCGGAAAGGGTACGTGCTCGCCGCCGCCCCTGTCTCGACTGCCGCTCCGGCCGCGTAGCCTGCCCCGAACTGCCTTCTTCGCCCCTTTTTGCGGGGCCGTGGCGTCCGCCGCCCGGGCGGGCCGGCGTCCCGGCGGCGCGTCGGCGGGCGGCGCGCCGGACCGCCGGTTAGCGTGATCCACATGGCGGGGCGATACGGCGAGGACGTGCTGGCGGGGGACTGGCGACGGCGGAAGGTCACCCCCGAGGTGGACGCCGAGCCGGACCTGGTGGTCGAGGACGCCGACTCCGGTTTCTGCGGCGCGGTGGTCGGCTTCGAGGCCGGCGCGGTGGTGCTGGAGGACCGGCACGGCCGGCGGCGCAACTTCCCGCTGCTACCGGCGGCCTTCCTGCTCGACGGCCGGCCGGTGACGCTGCGCCGGCCGACCCGCGCCCCCGTGCCGGCGGCCCGACGGCGTACCGCCTCCGGCTCGATCGCGGTCGACAACGTCCGCGCGCAGGTCGCGAAGGCCAGCCGGATCTGGGTCGAGGGCGTGCACGACGCCGCGCTGGTGGAGCGGATCTGGGGCGACGACCTGCGGATCGAGGGCGTGGTGGTGGAGCCGCTGGACGGCATCGACGCCCTCGACGCCGAGGTCCGTGCCTTCGCCCCCGGCCCGGGCCGGCGGCTCGGCGTGCTCGTCGACCACCTGGTGCCCGGCTCCAAGGAGAGCCGGATCGTGGCGGCGGTGACCTCGCCGCACGTGCTGGTCACCGGGCACCCGTACGTCGACGTGTGGCAGGCGGTCAAGCCGGCGGCGCTCGGCATCCGGGCCTGGCCGGTGGTGCCGCCCGGACGGCCCTGGAAGGAGGGCGTCTGCGCGGCCCTCGGGGTGGCCGAGCCGGCGGAGATGTGGCGGCGCATCCTGTCCCGGGTCGACAGCTTCGCGGACGTGGAGACGCCGCTGATCAACGCGATGGAACGGTTGATCGACTTCGTGACCGAGCCTTTGTAGTCGTCGGTCGACTCCTTGCCGCTTGCCGCTTGCCGCTTGCCGCTTGTCGCGGTTCAGGGCCGGGGGCCGCCGTGCCCGGCTCCGGCGGTCAGGCTCGATCCCTCCGCCGGACACGGCGGCCCCCGGCCCCGTCGTGGGCGGGCTGCGCGGTCCGGTTGCGGAGGGGGGTGTCCTTCGGGGCGCTACGAAGCTGATGACGTGAATGGATCAGGGGCGATCCATCCACGTCATCAGGTTCGTAGCGGTGGCGCACCGATCCCGCCCGCCAACCGGCCGGGGCCGGCCCGGCCCGGCCAGGTCCGAGCCCGGCCGGGTCGGGGCGGCGTGGTGGGTCAGGGTTCCTGGTCGGGAGTGCGGGTGAAGACGAAGGTGGCGATGTCGAGGGCGACCGCCCGGCCTGCCTCGTCCCGGACGACGGTGAGGATCTCGCCGTCCTGGCCGCCGGAGCGACCCCGCCAGCGGTCCGGGCCCTCCGGGGCGAAGCGGAGCACCGGCTGACCGACCGGGCCGGCCAGCAGGTCGCCGGTGCCGTCGGGGCGGACCTCGTACTCGGCGCCCATCCACCACCACCGGCCGGTGAGCTCGGCGAGGTCGGCCGGGGGCGGCGCCGCGGCCGGGCGCCACGGCGGCACCGCGGCCGGTTCGGCGTCCAGCACGAGGGTGAGGATCTGCCGGGCCAGCCCGACGATGTGGTGCCCGCCGCGCAGGCCGTACGAGTTGGCGAAGTCGACCACGGCGGTGCGGCTGGGCCGGTGGACCGCCAGCCCGGCGATGTACCCGGGCATCGAGCCGCCGTGGCCCAGGTACACCCGGTCACCGACCCGGTAGAGCTCCACGCCGAGGCCGTGCCCGCCGGTCCACGAGTCCAGGTCGCTGATCACCACCGGGGCGCACATCGCGGCGAGCGTCTCCGGGGCCAGCACCTCCGGCGCCGGGTCGGCCAGGAACGCGGCCCAGCGGGCCAGGTCCTCGACGGTGGACCAGAGCTGACCGGCGGGGGCCATCGCCCCGGTGTCGGTACGCGGCTCCTCCCGCAGGGTGTCGTGCCAGGGGTGCACGACGTAGCCCCGGGCGTACGGCTCGGTGGCGTGGTAGGTGGTCCGGCGCATCCCGAGCGGTTCGAGGATCCGCTCGCGGAGCAGGTCGTACCAGGGCGTGCCGGTGATCCGCTCAAGCACCCCGCCGAGCAGCCCGTACGCCAGGTTGGAGTAGTGGTAGACGTGGTGCGGCGGGTAGGCGATCTTGTCCGGGGTCAGCCCGGCGACCAGGGTGGCCAGGTCGACCCCCTCGGTCCGCTCCCACCAGGAGCCCTCCGGCTCCCGCTGCAGGCCGCTGGCGTGCCCGAGCAGCTGGCGCAGGGTGAGCGCGCCGACCGGGGTGCCGGGCAGGTGCCGCTCGAGCGGGTCGTCCAGGGCGAGCCGGCCGGCGTCCCGCTGCTGCATCACCAGCACCGCGGTCATCGTCTTGCTGATCGAGCCGATCCGGTACTGCCGGTCGGCGTCCGGCCGGGGGTGCTCGCCGGCGACCGCGAGGTGCGCGAGGGCCCCGTCCCGGGCCACCCCGACGGCGAGCGAGGGCGCCCGCCCCTCCGCCTGGGCCCGGCTGACCAGGGCGTCGACCTGTCGGGCGGTGTCGGGCAGCAGGGGCACGGCGTTCTCCTCGGTCGGGGGGATCGGGTGCCGCCGAGCTTACTGATCATCGCGGGACGCCGGTGCGTGCTTCGACGTGTCACGATTGCTGCGTGGACGCCGTGGTGTGGATCGTGTTGGGTGTGGTGCTGGCGGTCGCCGAGATCTTCACGACGACGCTGTTCCTGATCATGTTCGCTGCCGGGGCGTTCGCCGCCGCCGGGGCGGCCGCGCTCGGTGCCCCCGTGGCGCTGCAGGCGTTGGTCTTCGCGGTTGTGTCCGCGCTCTCGGTGGCGGTGGTCCGGCCGGTCATCTGGCGGCACGCCCAGTCGGCGCTGGAGAGCGGCGACCAGCCGTTCGGCGTGGAGGCGATCGAGGGCTCCAGCGCGCTGGTGCTGGAGCGGGTGGACGCCGAGCACGGCATGGTCAAGATCGACGGCGAGCTGTGGAGCGTCCGCTCGTACGACGTGACGCAGAGCTTCGCCCCCGGTGAGCGGGTGCAGGTGATCAAGGTCCGGGGCGCCACCGCCCTGGTCTGGCAGGACGACATTTCCCACCCCGGTGAGCTTCCCGAAGCGAAAAGGTGAACGGTATGGACATTGCATTGGTGCTGTTGGCCGCCGTGGCGTTGATCGTCGTGGTGACGCTGGTCAAGGCGGTGCGGATCGTGCCGCAGCAGCGCCAGGACGTGGTCGAACGGCTCGGCAAGTACAAGCGCACCCTGAACCCGGGCCTCAATCTGCTGGTCCCCTTCATCGACGCGGTCCGCACCAAGGTCGACATGCGGGAGCAGGTGGTCAGCTTCCCGCCGCAGCCGGTGATCACCTCGGACAACCTGGTCGTCTCGATCGATACGGTGCTCTACTTCAAGGTGGTCGACGCGGTCCGGGCGACCTACGAGATCTCGAGCTTCCTCCAGGCCATCGAGCAGCTCACCGTCACCACGCTGCGCAACGTGATCGGTTCGCTGGACCTGGAGCGTGCGCTGACGAGCCGGGATGAGATCAACCGGCACCTGTCCGGGGTGCTGGACGAGACCACCGGACGCTGGGGTATCAAGGTCACCCGGGTCGAGATCAAGGCGATCGAGCCGCCGGCGAGCATCCGGGACTCGATGGAGAAGCAGATGCGCGCCGAGCGGGACCGGCGGGCGGCGATCCTCACGGCCGAGGGGCACAAGCAGTCGCAGATTCTCACCGCCGAGGGTGAGAAGCAGTCCGCGGTGCTCCGCGCCGACGGTGACCGGCAGGCCCGGATCCTCCAGGCGGAGGGCCAGGCGAAGGCGATCCGGACGGTCTTCGACGCGATCCACCAGGCCAACCCGAGCCAGAAGGTGCTCGCCTACCAGTACCTCCAGGCCCTGCCGCAGATCGCCAACGGCACCGCCAACAAGGTCTGGATCATCCCGGCCGAGCTGACCAAGGCTCTCGAGGGGATGGGTGGCGCACTGGGCGGTCTGAGCCAGATGGTGGGTGATCTCCCGGCGCCGGAAGCGGCCGACCACGCGAGCCAGGTCGAGCGCGAGGCCGCCGAGGCGGCGCAGGCCGCCGCCGCCGCGGCCCAGCAGATCCACGACGAGGTACGCGTCGCCGAGGCGCAGGCCACCGGCGGTGCGAAGCCGCAGGGGCTGCCCGCGCCGGAGCCGGTCTCCCCGGACAGCCTGCTCAACGACCCGTCGGACCAGCGCGCGCGGGGCTGATCCGGCCGCCGTCCGAGCCGGGCGGCAAATGCGAGAAACACTCATACGGCGCCCCGGCGCCTGCCACGATCGGTCTGAGGACGGGTGGTGAGCAGGAGCCGGGGCGCCGTACGCGTCCGGCGCCGCCCGCAGGCGGAGCGAGGTGACGCATGAAGGATCCGGCGAACAGCTTGTGGTCCAGGGAGCCGGTCCCCGGCGACCACGATCCCGCCGGTCCGCTGGGCAGCCGGCGTACCGGGGGTGGGTTCGGGGTGCTGCCGTTCGTCTCCGACCCCGGGCCGGCCGCCCCGGCCACCAACGCGAGCTGGGCCTGGTCGGTACGGCGGTTCGCCCGCGCGGCGGTCTGGCTGCTGCCCGCGTACGCGATCCTCTACGGCGCGGTGGCGATGGCCAGCGACGGCGGCGTGGGCAACGACCCCTACCCGGCCGACGGCCGGGCGCTCTACCTGGTGGGCTGGGTGGCCGCGGTCTGGCTCGGCCTGCTCGCCCTGCTGGCCCTGACCGGCCTGCTCGCCGCCACCCGCTGCCGCCGGGTCGCCGCGGCGGGCCTGCTGGTCAGCATCGCCGGCACCGTGCTGATGCTGCCGTTCGCCGGGCTGGTCGAGGAGGCGCCGGTCTTCGGCACCACCGCGCGGAGCCTGGTCCTCTTCGGGGCCACCTGTTACAGCCTGGGGTGGTTCCTCACCGGGTGGTCGGTCGCCCGGTCCGGGATGTTCAGCTACGGCGACGGGGTCATGCTGATGATCGCCGCCCCACTGCTCGGCCTCGGCGGCGCGCTGATCGGCTCGTTGCAGACCTTCGGCGCGCTCTTCGTGCTGGTCGCCGGGATCGGCATCGGCTACCGCTCGGGCCGGCTGGTGCCCGCCATCATCGCCCGGGACGCCGCCGCCGCCAGCGTCTCCACCCCGACCGTGCCCGGATCCTCCCCGAACGGCCCGCTCGCCACCTGATGACCCGCCCGTAGCTGGGAAGTCACCGTGAGGTAACTGACAGTTGCCTGGCGGAGTGGCTGATTGGCGGCTTTCGCGGTAATCCTGGTGTGCATGCCGTCACCCCGGTCGCCGCTGTCGCGGCTCTTCACCGTGCTCCTCGCCGGCGCCCTCGCCGGGCTCGTCCTCGCGCTCGCCGCGCTGCCCAGCGGCCTGCTCGGCGGGCAGGTCGCCAAGGCGGCCCTCGGGGCGTACGTGGAGCTGCCCGACGCGCTGCGCACCCCCGCGCAGCCCCAGCGCTCCTACCTCTACGCCAACGACGGCAAGACCCTGATCACCACGTTCTACGACGTCAACCGCACCGACGTGCGGCTGGCCGAGATCGCCCCGGTGATGCGGCGGGCGATCGTCGCGGCCGAGGACCGGCGCTTCTACTCCCACGGCGGCGCCGACCTGCGCGGCATCGCCCGCGCGCTGGTCGCCAACGTCCGCGGCGGCGGCACCGAGCAGGGCGGCTCCACGCTCACCATGCAGTACGTCCGCAACGTGCTCAAGACCGACCCCACCCGCACGGCCGAGGAGCGGCAGGCCGCCACCGAGCAGACCGTCGGGCGCAAGGTCCAGGAGATCCGGTACGCCTCCGCGCTGGAGAAGTCCCTCAGCAAGGACGAGATCCTCAACCGCTACCTGAACATCGCCTACTTCGGCTCCGGGGCGTACGGCGTCGCGGCGGCCAGCCAGCGCTACTTCGGCAAGGCGCCGGCCGACCTGACCCTGGGCGAGGCGGCCCTGCTCGCCGGGCTGGTGCAGTCGCCGGACGAGTACAGCCCGATCAACGGTGACAAGGCCCGGGCGCTGGAGCGCCGGGCGTACGTGCTCGACGCCATGGCCGAGACCGGCGCGATCAGCGAGGCGCAGGCCGCCGCGGCCACGGCGGAGCCGCTCACGCTGCACCCGATCGCCCAGCCGAACGGCTGCACCGCGGTTTCCCAGGGGCACGACGACTGGGGCTTCTTCTGCGACTACCTCCGCCAGTGGTGGCTGACCCAGCCCGCGTTCGGCAACACGGTCAAGGAGCGCGAGCAGGCGTTGCGCCGCGGCGGCTACACCGTGGTCACCTCGCTGGACCCGAAGGTCCAGCAGACCGCGCAGCAGCAGGCCACCGGCGTCTACGGGTACGACAACAAGCGTGCCCTGCCGATCGCGGCGGTCGAGCCGGGCACCGGCCGGGTGCTCGCCATGGCGGTGAACCGGCACTACAGCCTGGACGAGAACCCCGCCGGGCAGGCCAACCGCCCGAACACCGTCAACCCGCTGATCTCCGGCGGGGACAGTGTCGACGGCTACCAGGCCGGCTCCAGCTTCAAGCTCTTCACCATGCTCGCCGCGCTGGAGGCCGGCAAGACCCTCTCAACCGGCTTCGATGCCCCCAGCAAGCTGCCCACCCGGTACGCCGCCGAGGGCGAGGGCGCCTGCGACGGCAAGTGGTGCCCGGCCAACGCCAACCCGGAGTGGATGGACGGGTACCGGATGATGTGGGACGGCTTCGGCCGCTCCGTGAACACCTACTTCGTCTGGCTCGCCGAGCAGGTCGGGCCGGCGAAGGCGGTCGAGATGGCGCAGCGGCTCGGGATCAAGTTCCGGGCCGACTCCGACGCCGCATTCGCCAGGGACGACGCGGAGAACTGGGGCGCGTTCACCCTCGGCGTGGCCGCCACCACCCCCCTCGACCTGGCCAACGCGTACGCCACGGTGGCCGCGGAGGGGACGTACTGCACCCCGCTGCCGGTGGTCTCGGTGACCGCCGGAAACGGCGAGAAGGTGGCCGTGGGGCAGCCGTCCTGCAAGAAGGTGCTGGAGCCCGACGTGGCCCGGGCGGCCACCGACGCGGCCCGCTGCCCGGTCGGCCAGCAGTCGGCGTACGGGCAGTGCAACGGCGGCACCGCGACCTCGGTCGACCGGATCGTCGGCCGGCCGGTGGCCGGCAAGACCGGCAGCTCGGAGCGGAACGCCACCGAGACGTTCGTCGGCTTCACCCCGCAGGTGGCCGTCGCCGGCATCGCCGCCAACCCGGACGACTCGACCGACCTGGTCGGCGCGCCGGTGCAGGCGAAGGTGATCGACGCGGTGGCCCGGGTGATCAAGACCACGGTCAGCGGGCAGCCGGTGCAGGACTTCACCGCGCCGAGCCGCGAGCTGGCCGGCGATCCGCAGCGGCCGAAGCCGCAGCCGACCCCGCGGCCCGAGCAGCCGCGGCAGCAGCAGGACCGGGGCATCCCCTCGGACCTCCTGCGCTGGCTGCAGAACCGCCGCGGCTGAGCCGACGGAACCGGGCCGGGCCTAGCGACCCGGCCCGCCGTGCGGGGGCCGGTACGGGCCGACGCGGAACATGCCGGTCATGTCGTCGTGCGCGGCGTACCCGAAGCGGCGGTAGAGGCCGACCGACTCGCCGGCGGCGAAGAGCCCGATGAACGTCCGGGGCGAGGCCCGGGCGGCGATCCACTCCTCCAGCCGGCCCAGGATCGCCGCGCCGACCCCGCGCCGCTGCCGCTCCGGCCGCACCGCGAGGTCCTGCAGGTAGTAGTAGATCGCCCCGTCGCCGACCAGCCGCCCGATCCCGATCACCCGGTTGTCCTCGACCGCGACCACCCCGTGCAGCGAGGCGGCCAGCGAGGCCGGGATCGCCGCCGGGTCGTACGCGTCGGTCCAGCCGACGGCGGAGGTGACGGCGACGAACTCCTCGACGGTGGGCAGCCGGTCCACCAGGCGGTACTCCATGATCGACAATCTAGCCCGGCGGGCGCGTGGTCAGCCCCGGACCAGGGGTGACACCACCCGGTCCAGCGCCGCCGCCACCTCGTCCGGGTCGCCGTCCCCGTCGACCATCACGAACGTCCCGAACTCGGGCAGCGCCCGGTCCCGTCGCGCCGGCCGAGGGCCCGGGCGAGCCGGTTCCAGAGCGGGCGCCCGCCGGCGTTCCCGAAGTAGCTCGCCGGGGTGCCCCCGGCGGTGTCGGATCCGGCCGGGCGGCTCCGACCCACCGGTGACCGCGCCCGCGGGGGTGCGGCCGATGGAGGAGAACACCATGGGCAAGATCATCTACTGGGTGCACCAGTCCGTCGACGGCTTCGTCGAGGGGCCGAACGGCGAGTTCGACTGGCCCGTGATGGGGGCGGAGCTGTCCGCGTACTCCCTGGAGCAGAGCGAACGGGCCGGCGCGTTCGTCTACGGGCGCAAGGTCTGGGAAATGATGTCGTACTGGTGGCCGCGGGCCGAGTCGATGTCCGACGCGCACGGTCGGGCGTTCGGGCCGATCTGGCGGCGCACCCCGAAGATCGTCCTGTCCCGCACCCTCGAAACGGCCGACCACGGGGCCCGGGTCATCGGCGCCGACCTGGTCGAGCAGGTCGCCGCCCTCAAGGCGGAGCGGGGCGGGGACCTCCTGCTCACCGGCGGCTCGGGTGCCGCCGCGGCGCTGACCGACCACGGTCTGATCGACGAGTACCAGGTCATCGTGCACCCGGTCGTCCTCGGCGGCGGCAAGCCGGTCTTCCCGCCCAAGGACCGGCTCGCCCTGCGCCTGGTCGGATCCCGCAGCTTCGACGGCGCGAGCGTGCTGCTGCGCTACGAACGAGCCAGCTGACCAGCGGCGCCCGCCGCGCCCATCCGCTCCGCGACGCGGCCGGTGGCCGGGGCGGTGCGGGGCGTCCGGCAGAATCGTCGGGTGCCCGTCCACGAGATCACCGACCCCGACGACGACCGGATCGCCGACTACCGCGCGCTGACCGACGTCGAGCTGCGTACCCGCTGGGAGCCCCCGCACGGCCTGTTCATCGCCGAGGGGGAGCTGGTGCTGCGGCGGGCGCTGCGGGCCGGCTACCCGGCCCGGTCGTACCTGGTCGACGCGAAGCGGGCCGACCAGCTCGCCGACCTCGACACCGGCGACGCCCCGGTCTACGCGGCCACCCAGGAGGTGCTCCAGCGGGCCACCGGCTTCCACGTGCACCGGGGCGTGCTCGCCTCGTTCCACCGCAAGCCGCTGCCGAGCGCGGCCGAGGTGCTGGCCGGCGCCCGGCGGGCGGTCATCCTGGAGGACGTCAACAACCACACCAACCTCGGCGCGATCTTCCGGGCCGTGGCCGCCCTCGGCGTGGACGCGGTGCTGCTCTCCCCGTCCTGCGCCGACCCGCTCTACCGGCGCAGCGTCCGGGTCAGCATGGGCGAGGTCTTCGCCGTCCCGTACGCGAAGCTGGAGCCCTGGCCGGACGCATTGGCGCAGGTCCGGGCGGCCGGCTTCACGGTGCTGGCGATGACGCCCGCGCCGGACGCGGTGCCGATCCAGCGGCTGGACGCGGCGCAGCGCGCCCGCGCGGCCCTGCTGATGGGGGCCGAGGGGGCCGGCCTGACCCGGGCCGCCATGGAGGCCAGCGACGTCCGCGTGGTGATCCCGATGCGGCGCGGCGTCGACTCGCTCAACGTCGCCGCCGCCACCGCCGTGGCCTGCTGGGAACTGGGCCGCGACGACCCGCTCTGAGCCCCCACGGCCGGCGTCCGGATCGGTAGGGTCCCGCGCATGAACCCGGTCGCGGCACGTCGTGGGGTGGTGTGGAGCGCCCACGGGGTCGGCGTCGGAGGCGCCGGGTGCCTGTTGTGGGCGTTCAGCGTTCCGGGGTTCGCGGTGCTGATCGCGATGGCAGCCGTCGCCATTCTCGGCGTCGCGGTCGTGCTGTGGACGGTCGGGGCGCAGCTGTCGCACAGCACCGGCCGGACCTGGCCGTGGTGGCTGCCCCTCGGGCCGGCGATGGCGGTCGTCATGCTCGTCCTGCTGGTCACGGGCGTGCCGCTGCGGGCCCGCTGGGCGCTGAGCCGGGACGCGTTCGAGGCCGTCGTGGCGGAGCTGCCCGAGCGCTCGCCAGCCACCGGATTCGACCCGGTGCGGGTGCCGACCACGGTGGGCAGCTACCGGATCACCCGGGCCTATCTGGTGTCCGGCGGAGTCGTCTTCTACGAGGAGAACGGCGCGTTCTTCGACGACGCCGGCTTCGCCTACCTGCCGGACGGGCCCACCCCGTCGCTCGGGAACGGGTCGTTTGAGTCCCCGGTCTTCCGGCCGCTCGGCGGCGGCTGGTACCGCTGGACGGCGAGCTGGTGAACCACGGCCGAGCGGCTGTTCGGGATCAGGGGTGACGCAGGGTAGCGTGTCGGCCGTGTTCCCTACCGTCCGTGAGGTTCTCGCGCTCGACCCGGTCCGCCACGGCGCCCCGCGCCTGGTTGCCGGGGAAGCGGGGCTGGACCGGCCGGTCCGCTGGGTGCACGTGGCCGAGGTGCCGGACATCGCCACCCTGCTCAACGGGCGGGAGCTGGTGCTCACCACCGGGATCGGGCTTCCGGCCGACGACGCCGGGCTGCGCGCCTTCATCGGCGCCCTGGCCGACGTCGGCGTCTCCGGGCTGGTGGTCGAGCTGGGTCGACGCTACGTCAGCGGGGTGCCGCGGGTGATGGCCGCCGCCGCCGAGCGGCGCGGGCTGCCGCTGGTGGAGCTGCGGCGGGCCACCCCGTTCGTCCGGATCACCGAGGCGGTGCACGCGCTGATCGTGGACGCCCAGCTCACCGAGCTGCGCGCGACGGAGGAGATCCACCAGCGGTTCACCGAGCTCTCCGTCGAGGGCGCCGACGCGGCCGAGGTGGTCCGGCAGGCGGCCGAGCTGGCTGGCAGCCCCGTGGTGCTGGAGAACCTGTCCCGGCAGGTGCTCGCGTACGACCCGGCGGGGGAGAGCGCCGAGCTCCTGCTGGACGGCTGGGAGCAGCACTCCCGGCGGATCCGGCCGGACGGGCGGACCGCGTACGACCTGGACAGCGGCTGGCTCGTCACCACCGTCGGCGCCCGCGGTCAGGACTGGGGGCGGCTGCTGCTGCGCTGGCCGAGCGGCGACCTCGCCTCCGCCGGCACGCCGGCCGGCGACGGCTCGCCACCGACCCGGCTGACCATCCTCGTCGAGCGGGCCGCGTCGACGCTGGCGCTGGGCAGGCTGATCCGACGCGACGCCGAGGGGCTGGAACGGCAGATCCACCGCACCCTGCTCACCGCGCTGCTCGACCACTCCCGACCGGTGGACGAGGTGGGGCTGCGGGCCCGCGCGCTCGGCGTGGTGCTGGAGCGTCGGCACCTGGTCGGCGTGGTGGTCCGGCACCGGTCCGACGACCCCGACGGCGGACCGCAGGCCGGCCCGGCCCGGCTGCGGGACCTGGCCGAGGCGGTCGGGCAGGCGCTGCGCGAGGCCAAGCTCACGGCGCTGACCAGCGCCATGGACGATCAGGCCGTCGGCGCGCTGCTCGCGCTGCCGGAGGCCGAGGCGGAGGAGCGGGCGCTCGCCGCGTTCGCCGCCGCGCTGCGGCGGGTACGCCTCGATCCCCGGCCGGCGCCGGGCACCCCCGCTGCGGTGATCGTGGCCGCCGGTTCCGGGGTGTCCAGCCTGCGCGAGGCGCGCCGCTCGCTGGTGGAGGCGCGGCAGATCGCCGACGCCGCCCGCCGGGACCGCCGGGAGCTGCCCGTCTTCAGGCTGCCGCACGTCGGCCTGGCCGGCCTGCTGCACCTGCTGCGGGACGAGCCGCGGTTGCAGACCTTCGTCGAGCGGGAGCTCGGCGGCCTGCTGGCCTACGACGCCCAGCATCCCCGCGAGCAGCTCCTCGGCACCCTGCGGGCGTACCTGGAACAGGGCCGGAACAAGTCCGCGGCGGCCGCGGCGGCGCACCTGTCCCGGCCCGCGTTCTACGAGCGGCTGGCCCGGATCGGCCGGATCCTCGATGTCGACCTGGACTCCGTCGACGCCTGCCTGTCCCTGCATGTCGCCCTGCTCGCCCTGGACGCGGTGCGCGACACCTGAGTCGTCCCGCCCGACCGGTGGGGACGCGTCAGAAGGGGATGCGGGCCTGGCGGAGCGAGGTCAGGACGGCTGCGTCGCCGGAGACGAGTTCCAGGTCGACGTTGTCGTCGCGGCCTGCCAGGGCGCGCAGGTAGGCGACCGCGTCGGCGCGGACGACGGCCACGAGCTCGCCCGAGCCGATCAGCCACGTGCCCCCGGCCGGGCCGGTGAGTTCCAGCGCGACCGGTGCCGCCGACCACTGGAGCGCGAGATCCCGCATGACCTGCGCGACGATGTGCCGATCGTGCTCGGCGATGACGAAGAGTTTGCCGGTGGCCCGGGCCAGGTCCGCCCGGTGCATCCACAGGTCCCGGTTGAGGATGACGTCGAGCAGGTAGGCGACGCGGACGCGCGGAACCCCCGGTATCCCCAGGCTCATCCTGGCCCGGCGCAGGAGCGCGGGCCTGCGCCGACGGGCCCGTACCGCCTGCGGCCACAACACCGCGAACCGCTCGACCAGCTCCGGCCCCCGGTCCGACCGGTGCTCGTCGACCCCGACGGCCGTGTGGGCGTCGACGGGGATCTTGCCGCGGCGGTGGAGGCGTCCCACGAGTTCCCGGCGCACCATGGTGCGCAGTCGGAGCGCGTCCTCGGCCTGGGCGACGAGGTGGGAGACCATCGTGCGGACGTCCCATTCGGTGGCGTCGGTACGGCGTTGCCAGTCGTCGTCCCGAAGCTGCCGGAGCAGGGCCAGGGTCGCCCGCCCCTCGGCCTCGCCGACCGCCGCCGCCTGGTCGCGGTCAGCCTGCCGCTGCTCCGCGGCCACGACGAGGGACTGGGTCATCGGACTCACCGTGCCTTCCGGACGCCGGCGGACGGACCTCTCCAGTGTCGTCGAGATCGACCAGATGAGGTGGCGGTTCGGCCAGCTCCGGCCGGTCCTCCTCAGGTGAGGGCGGTGAGGGCCTTGGCGTAGGCGGTGGGCACGAAGTTCGGGCCGCCCGGGGTGAAGACGTCCGACGTGGCGGCGGCCGACCAGGCGGTGTCGGGGAGCGCCTCGACCAGGGCGCGGACCACCGGGGCGTCGCGCCACTGCTCCTGCTGGGCGAGGAGGCTCAGCGCCACCACCGACTCCTCGACCTCGCCCACGCACTCGAACGGCTTGTGCCCGTCCACGCCGAGCAGCTCCCGGTAGCCGGGGACCTGGGTCTCGTCGGCCAGCAGGTCGCCGCCGAAGATGTGGGTGATCCGCTCGCGCGGCATGAACGGCGCCATGGCCAGGAAGACGAACCGGCACTTCGGGCAGTTCCGGCACCAGCGCTCGCTCGCGTCGCGCAGCTTGAACGCCGCGTTGCAGCTGGTCACCACGTCGTCGTACCGCTCGATCTCGGCGAAGAGTCGGGCGATGTGCAGCTCGGAGAGCGAGCGCAGCAGGGAGAAGTACGGCTCGGTGAGTCCGGCGTGCTCGGCCAGCGCGGCCCGCAGCAGCCCTTCCGCCTCGACGCCCTTGGACCACTGGTGGTTGATCTCGTGACCGTTCCAGACCAGGTTCGGGTCGGAGGCGGAACGCTCGTTGGACATCACCACCGGGCCGAGCCCGTGCAGCACCGCGGTGGCGACCGCGATCAGCGAGTTGATCGCGGTGACCGGGATGTGCCCGTTCAGCGCGCCGGCCGCGTTGAGGTCGAACAGCACCGGGTCGATCCGGCGGCGGGCGGCCAGCGGAGGCAGATCGGAGGCCTGGTTGACCGCGATGATGACGTGGTTCGGGTTGACCGAGAAGGGCACCGGGTCGAAACCGGCCCGGCGCAGCGCCTCCAGGCTGACGATGGAGTCCTTGCCGCCACCGACCGCGGAGAGCGGCCGGCGGTCCGAGTCGTCGTACACCCGGGGTGGAATGACCTCGCCGGCCGGCACCTCCGGACGCAGCTCCAGCACGTGCGGCAGCCGGTTGCGGTACGCGTACTCGGCGAGGCCCTTGGTGTAGACGGCGGTGACCAGCTCGGTGGCGGCCGCGCCCAGCGGCGTCGGCAGCACCAGCCGGTGCGGCGCGGCGGCCTTGTAGTAGCTGACCCCGGCGACCACGTGCAGCAGCTCCAGGACCCGGTCGAGGGTGGCCACGGTCTCGTCCGACGGCGGCTCGGCCGGCAGCGGGAGCGTGATCACCTCGGTGAACCGCTGCTCACCGTGGGGGCCGGTGAGGGTGTAGTCGAACAACGCCTCGCCGGTGGCGAAGTCGATCGAGTAGGACGGGAAGGTGAAGGCGTCCATCCGCCGGAGCTGCTCGTTGGGCACACGCCATACTAGGCCCTGGTTCGTCCGGCCGTGTCCGGCTGCGTCGGACCCTGCCCGCCGATCGCCGTCGAAACCCACGAGGAGAGCCCGTGCGCCTGTCTGACCTGCGCGGACGTACCGTCGCCGTCTGGGGCGCCGGCCGGGAGGGCCGGGCGGCGGTGACCGCGATCGCCGCGCACGGCCCCGCCGGCCTGGTCGTCGTGGACGACAGCGCCAACTTCCTCACGCTGCCCTGGGAGGGGCCGCTCGCCGAGGCCGCGCCCCTGGTCACCGGCGAGGAGGGCTTCGACCGGCTGGCCGCCGCCGACGTGGTGGTCCGCTCGCCGGGGGTGCCGAACACCCACCCGTGGATGGTCGAGCTGCGCCGCCGCAACGTGCCCGTCACCCAGGGCAGCGCGCTGTGGATGGCCGACCACGCCGACCGCACGGTCGGGGTGACCGGGAGCAAGGGCAAGAGCACCACGTCGAGCCTGATCAGCCACCTGCTGACCGCGATGGACCGGCCCAACGTCTTCGGCGGCAACATCGGCGTGCCGCTGCTCGACCTGCCCGAGGCCGAGCTGTACGTGCTGGAGCTCTCCAGCTACCAGTGCGCCGACCTGACCGATTCGCCCCGGGTGGCCGTGGTCACCGCCCTCTTCCCCGAGCACCTGGACGCGCACGGCGGCGAGCGGGAGTACTACCAGGACAAGCTCAACCTGCTCGCGCACGGCCCGCGGACGGTCGTGGTCAACGGCGCCGACCCTCGGCTCGCCCTGGAGCTGGGCGACCGCGCGGCCGTCCGCGCCGGCTCGTCGGACGCCACCTACGTCGTCAACGGCCCGGACGGCACGCCCTGGTTCCACCTGCGGGACCAGCCGCTCTTCCCGCGGGCGGTGCTGCCCCTGGTCGGCCGGCACAACGAGGGCAACCTCTGCGTGGCGCTCGCCGTGCTCGACGCGCTCGGCGTCGACGTGGTCGCCCGGAAGGACTCCCTCGCGCTCGCGGTCGCCGAGTTCCAGGGGCTCGCCCACCGGCTCACCGAGATCCCGGACCCGTCCGGTCTCACCTTCGTCGACGACACCCTCGCCACCAGCCCGTACGCGGCGATGCACGCGATCGACGCGTACGAGGGACGGCCGCTCACTGTGATCGTCGGCGGCACCGACCGGGGGCTGGACTACACGCCGCTGCGGGACCACCTGGCCGAGCGGGAGATCACCGTGATCGGCATCCCGGACAGCGGGCCCCGGATCGTGGCGGCGCTCGCCGGGCTGCCGGCGGTGCGCACCGAACTCGCCGACGACCTGGTCGCCGCGGTGGGGCTGTCCCGCAAGCTCACCCCGGCCGGCGGAGTGGTGCTGCTCTCCCCGGCGGCCCCGAGCTACGGCCGGTTCCGCAACTTCGAGCACCGCTCCGAAGTCTTCGCCCAGGCGGTCGCCGACACCGCCCGCTGAGCCGCGACCGACGTGGTCGACCTGGCGGGACAGGCCTACGACCGGTTGATCGTCGAGGTGGACCGGCCGGCGGAGGTGTCGCGGGCGATCGCCCGCGCCCGGTTCCGCTGAGCCGGACGAGTCAGGCCGGCGTCAGCGCGGCGTTCAGGGCGCGCAGGGACCGGATCGCCGAGCGGATCTCCTGGAGGTAGCGCCCGGGGGTGAGGGTGGGTTCCGGCACCCGGGCCAGCCCGGTCAGCGCCCGGTCGACGCCGACCGTGTCGATCCGGCAGCCGTACGGCACGGTCAGGGTGCGCAACGCGTCGCAGTGCTGGAACGGCACGTAGATCGGCGCGGTCACCATCAGCACCGGGTCGCCGGCGCGCAGCTGGACGTGCTCGGCCCAGAACCGCTGGGTGTCGGCGGTGTGCGCCCGCCGCCGCTCCGGCTCGGTGGACGGCGCGGCGAGCACCCGTACCGGCGGCGACCCGGCCGGGCGGTAGGTCCGCGAGGACCAGGAGTGGTGCGGGTGGGCGGCGTCGTGGCCGTCCTCCTCGGCCGGCGCGGCGAGCCCGAACGCGGCCCGGACCCCGGCGTCGAGCGCGTCTACCTCGGTGACGCAGCCGGTCACCCCGGCGTCGGCCAGGACCTGCCGCTCGGGCCCGGTCAGCGGCCGGAAGCTGCCGAGCACGGCCACCTCCCCGGTCACCGCCGGGCCGGTGCGCAGCAGGTGGGCGGCGTACGCGACCCGCCGCAGGCAGGCGTGGGCCAACCCGCCGAGCACCACCAGGTGGGCGTACCGGGGCAGGGGTGGGGGCAGCGCCCGGACCAGGCCGAGCGCGGTGGCCGAGTCCAGGATCAGGCCCACCGTGCCGAGGTCGAAGGCGGGTTCGCGGGCGTCGGGGCGTTCCCGGCCGTCCCGGAAGTCCCAGTGCCGGGCCGAGAAGTCGTCCAGCCCGGCCAGCACCGCGGTCAGGTCCCCGGCCGGCCAGTCGCCGCCGAAGCGCCCGACCAGGTCCCGCAGCGGGGGCGACTCCACCCAGGTCCGTACGCCGGCCGCCAGCTCCGCGCCGGTGGTCCCGGCCGGCAGCGCCACCTCCACTGTCCGCACCGGCCGGATGCTACCGGCGCCGCGCGGTCACGTCGGTCCACCGCCCCACCGCTGCGGAATGAGTGGTTGACCAGCGCAATGACGGACGGAAAGGTGAGTGACGATCACGCCGCGCCCCGGAAACCGCAGCACCCCCGGTTGACGCGCTGTCAGGCGCGCACCGTCGCTGCGCTACACAGTGACAGTTGTCCCTGCCGCCGCCCGGTGAAAGCGTGCGAGGACGCCAATCGCCTGAAGGGTGCCACGATGACCTCCGACGACCTGCTGGCCCGGCACCGGGCCGTGCTCCCGTCCTGGATGCCGCTCTACTATGACGAGCCGATCGAGCTGGTCGACGGCTCCGGTCGCCGGGTGACCGACGCGCAGGGGCGCAGCTACCTGGACTTCTTCGGCGGGGTGCTGACCAACATGGTCGGTTACGACATCCCGGAGATCCGGGAGGCGGTGCAGCGGCAGCTCGCCACCGGCATCGTGCACAGCTCGACGCTCTACCTGATCCGTCAGCAGGTCGAGCTGGCCGAGAAGATCGCCCGGGTCTCCGGCATCCCCGACGCCCGGGTCTTCTTCACCAACTCGGGCACCGAGGCCAACGAGGCGGCGCTGCTGGTCGCCACCAACTACCGCCGCTCGCACCAGATCCTGGCCGTGCGCAACAGCTACCACGGCCGGTCGTACGCGGCGATGGGCGTAACCGGCAACCGGAGCTGGTCGGCCAGCGCGCTCAACCCGCTCCAGGTGGCCTGGCTGCACTCCGGCGAGCGGGTCCGCGGCCTGCTCGCCCGGCTCGGCTCCGACGAGCAGGTCGACGCGGCGGTGGAGGACCTGCGCGAGGTGCTGGCCACCCAGACCGCCGGGGACGTGGCCTGCCTGATCGCCGAGCCGATCCAGGGCGTCGGCGGCTTCGTGCACGCCCCGGACGGGCTCTTCGCCGCGTGGAAGAAGGTGCTCGACGAGTCGGGCATCCTGTTCATCTCCGACGAGGTGCAGACCGGCTGGGGCCGGACCGGGGAGCACTTCTGGGGCTACCAGGCGCACGGCGTCACCCCGGACCTGCTCACCTTCGCCAAGGGCATCGGCAACGGGTTCGCCCTGGCCGGCGTGGTCGGCCGGGCCGACGTGCTGGAGGCGGTGCCGGCGATCAGCTTCTCCACCTTCGGCGGTAACCCGATCTCCACCGCCGCCGGCAACGCGGTCCTCGACTACCTGCTCGACCACGATCTTCAGGCCAACGCGGCCCGCGTCGGCGCGATCCTCGCCGACGGCCTGCGGTCCGCGGTGGGCGGCCTCGACTGCGTCGCCGAGGTACGCGGCAAGGGGCTGATGCTCGGCGTCGAGTTCGTCCGCCCGGGCACCACCGAGCCGGACCCGGCGATGACGGTCCGGGTCTTCGAGGCGTGCAAGGCCGGCGGGCTGCTCGCGGGCAAGGGTGGCCTCTACGGCAACGTGCTGCGGATGGGCCCGCCGCTGACGCTGACCGAGGAGGAGGCTCGCGAGGGCCTGGCCATCCTGGTCGACGCGATCCGCTCCTCGGCGGAGGTGACTCAGTGAGCGCGAGGAGTGAGCCGGGTCTGCGAGCCCCGCAGTCGCGAACGGAAGGTGACTCAGTGAGCGCGAGGAGTGAGCCGGGTCTGCGAGCCCCGCAGTCGCGAACGGAAGGTGACTCAGTGAGCGCGAGGAGTGAGCCGGGTCTGCGAGCCCCGCAGTCGCGAACGGAAGGTGACTCAGTGACCATCGGGCACTTCATCGACGGCAAGCGGGTGAACGGCAGCTCCGAGCGGCGGGCCGACGTCTTCGACCCGGCCACCGGCCGGCGTACCGGTCGGGTGGAGCTGGCCTGCGCCGCGGACGTCGCGCGGGTGGTGGAGGCCGCCGAGCGGGCCGCGCGGGCCTGGCGGGACACCTCCCTGGCCAAGCGGACGGCCGTGCTCTTCGCCTTCCGTGAGCTGGTCAACGCCCGGCGTGACCGGCTCGCCGAGGTGGTCACCGCCGAGCACGGCAAGGTGCTCGCGGACGCCGCCGGCGAGGTGCAGCGCGGCCTGGAGGTGATCGAGTACGCCTGCGGCATCCCCTCGGCGCTGCGCGGCGGCTTCAGCGAGAACGTCTCCACCGAGGTGGACTCGTACAGCCTGCGCCAGCCGCTCGGGGTGGTCGCGGTGATCTCGCCGTTCAACTTCCCGGTGATGGTGCCGCTGTGGTTCGTGCCGGTGGCGGTCGCCTGCGGCAACGCGGTGGTGCTCAAGCCGAGCGAGAAGGACCCGAGCGCGGCGCTGCTGCTGGCCGAGTGGTTCGCCGAGGCGGGCCTGCCCGACGGCGTGCTGAACGTGGTCAACGGCGACAAGGAGGCGGTCGACGCGCTGCTCGACCACCCCGGCGTGAAGGCGGTCTCGTTCGTCGGCTCCACCCCGGTCGCCCGGTACGTGCACCAGCGCGGTTCGCTGGCCGGCAAGCGGGTGCAGGCGCTCGGCGGCGCGAAGAACCACATGGTGGTGCTTCCCGACGCCGACCTGGACCTGGCCGCCGACGCGGCGGTCAGCGCCGGCTTCGGCTCGGCGGGGGAGCGGTGCATGGCGATCTCCGCCCTGGTCGCGGTGGAGCCGGTCGCCGACGCGCTGGTCGCGAAGATCGCCGAGCGGATGGCCGGCCTGCGCACCGGGGACGGCCGGCGCGGCTGCGACATGGGCCCGCTGGTCACCGCCGCGCACGCGGCGAAGGTCCGCTCCTACGTGGAGTCCGGGATCGCGGCCGGCGCGGTGCCGGTGGTCGACGGCCGGGACGTCACCCCGGACGGCGAGGCGGGCGGGTTCTGGCTGGGCCCGACCCTCTTCGACCACGTCACCCCGCAGATGTCGATCTACACCGACGAGATCTTCGGCCCGGTGCTCAGCGTCGTCCGGGTCGGCTCGTACGACGAGGCGGTCGACCTGGTCAACGCCAACCCGTACGGCAACGGCACGGCGATCTTCACCAACGACGGTGGCGCCGCGCGGCGCTACCAGCACGAGGTGGAGGTGGGCATGGTCGGGATCAACGTGCCGATCCCGGTGCCCATGGCGTACTACTCCTTCGGCGGTTGGAAGGCCTCGCTCTTCGGCGACCTGCACGCGCACGGCGCCGACGGGGTCGCCTTCTTCACCCGGGGCAAGGTGGTCACCAGCCGCTGGCTGGACCCGCGCCACGGCGGGGTCAACCTCGGCTTCCCCACCCAGACCTGAGCAGCCGCAGCACCCCCGCCCCGGCCAGGTACGCCACCAGCGCCGGGGCGGGCAGCCCCAGCGGCTCCGGCGCGGCCTTGCGGGTCAGGCTGTTCAGCAGCAGCCCGGCGACCACGCCCGCGTACCCGGCCACCGCGAGCACGGTCCGGACGGCCGGCGTGCGACGGGTGCCCTCGGTGCCGGGCGCGCGGGTGCCGGGCCGGGCCGGGGCGGGTCGGCGGGTGCGGGCCTCGATCGGGCCGAAGACGGCGACGAGCCCCGCCAGCACCAGGGCCAGGGCGAGCAGCCAGGGCACCCGCCACGCCCACCAGGCCGCCGAGCCGACCCGGGGGGTGGGCAGCACGCCGACGGCGTCCAGCAGTCCGACCAGCAGCACGGCGGCGGTCAGGTGCCAGAGGAAGACGGTCAGGACCACGGAGTTCGCCGCGATCACCACCTGCCACGGGCCGCTCCGGCGCAGCCAGCGGCGCGCCGGGGCCTGGAGCAGCAGGATCAGCCCGAGCTGGGCGGTGGCCACGGCGAGCAGCGCCAGGCTCGGCGGGGCGGCGTTGTCCAGCCGCTCGCCGGGCACGTTGAGCATCACCACCGGGTACGGCCCGACGATCGTCAGCAGCACCAGCGCGACCAGCCCGCCGGCCAGCAGGACCGCCCCGGCCCGGCGCGAGGTGGGCAGCCGCCGGCGGCGCGGCGTGTCCGGGGAGCGGGCGTCGTACCAGGCGAAGCCGAGCTGGTGCACGGCCAGCCAGCCGAAGAGGTAGTTCCCGGTCGCCAGGCCGGCCGGGCCGAGCAGCCGGCCCAGGTCGCCGAGCGCCACGAGGCCGACCAGCACCAGCGGCACGACCAGCCCGAAGCGACGGTGCAGCGCGTACATCGGCGGGGTCAGCGGGACGACGATCAGGTAGGCGACCAGGAACCAGAGCGGGATGGTGGCGAACCAGACCACGGTGCGGATCTCGGTGGCGTCGGCGCCGCGCAGCCGGGCGACCGCCGCGGCGATCGCCAGCACCACCAGCAGGGCGGTGGTCGGGCGGACCAGCCGGGCGCTGCGGTCGATCAGCCAACCGGTGGCCTCGCCGCCCCGGGCGCGGCGGGCGGTCAGCGAGGCGGCGTTGGCGTACCCGCCGACCAGGAAGAAGACCGGCATCACCTGGGCCACCCAGGTCAGCGGCCAGGCCCAGGGCAGGTCGCCCAGGGCGGAGTGCCCGGTGGGCCGGCCGGCCCGGTCGTACCCGATGACGGTCACACCCCAGTGACCGATCACGACCATGGTGATGGCGAGTCCCCGGAGCAGGTCGACGTAGCGCTCCCGCCCCGCCGGCGTGCGCTCGGCGAGCTGCCGCAGGCGGCGCATGAGGCCAGGCTATGCCAGCCGGCGCCGGCCGGTGGTGATAACGGTTCGGTCGTCGGGTCTTGTGGTCCGCGTCCCACTGTCGTAGAAATTCTTCAGCAAGAATATGCGAAATGAAGACAAGCAACACACGACACCCCCGTGCCCTCGACGCCACGGCCGCCATCCCCCAGTCCGGCGGCCCGCCCGTACTCGAACCGAGGAGATGTGATGAACAGGCGTGACATCCTGCGGCGCTCCGCCGCTGCCGGCCTGCTGGCCACCCCCGCCGCCGGCCTGCTCGCCGGCTGTGCCACCTCCGGCGGCGACGACGACAAGGGCGACTCCGGCAGCTACAAGGGGACCAAGAGCGAGCAGAACCCGCTCGGGGTCAAGGAGGACGCCCCGCTCGAGGTGGTGATCTTCAACGGCGGCTTCGGCGAGGAGTACGCCAAGAGCCACGAGGCCATGTACAAGGAGAAGTACCCCAAGGCCGAGATCAAGCACTCCGCGACGCAGGAGATCAACAAGACCCTCCAGCCGCGCTTCGTCGACGGCACCCCGCCCGACGTGGTGAACAACTCCGGCGCGGGCCAGATCGACCCCAACGGCCTGGTCTCCCAGAACGCCCTCGCCGACCTGGGCGAGCTGCTCGCCGCCCCGAGCCTCGACATCCCGGGCAAGACCATCAAGGACACCCTGCTGCCCGGCGCCGTCGACGTCGGCTCGTACGACGGCAAGTTCCTGGTGATGAACTACACCTACACCGTCTACGGCATCTGGCACTCCACCAAGCTCTTCACCGAGCGCAACTGGCAGTACGCGAAGACCTGGGACGAGCACATCGCGCTCTGCAAGCAGATCAAGGCCGCCGGCATCGCCCCCTGGACGTACGCCGGCATCCACCCGCGCTACATGAGCTGGCCGCTGATCTCCACCGCGATCAAACTCGGCGGCCCCTCGGTCGCCCTGGCGATCGACAACCTGGAGCCGAACGCCTGGAAGTCCGACGCGATGAAGACCGCGGCCGACGCCTGGTACCAGATCGTCAAGGACAAGTACATCCTGGAGGGCTCGCCCGGCCTCGACCACAAGCAGTCGCAGACCGCGTGGTGCCAGGGCAAGGCCGCCTTCATCTCCTGCGGCTCCTGGCTGGAGAGCGAGCAGAAGGACGTCACCCCGGCCGGGTTCAACATGACCGTCGCCCCGACGCCGAGCCTGGGCAGCGGCGACAAGCTGCCCTTCGAGGCGATCCGCGGCACCGCCGGCGAGCCGTTCATCGTGCCGGCGAAGGCGAAGAACGTGGCCGGCGGCCTGGAGTACTTCCGGACCATGCTCTCCAAGAAGGGCGCCCAGGACTTCACGAAGAAGGTCGCCAGCCTCACCGTGGTGGCCGGCACCACCGAGGGCGTCGAATTGCCGTTCGGGCTGACCAGCGTGGTCAAGGCGCTGGAGGCGTCCGGGTCCAACGGCTTCAACTGGGTCTACAACAACTACTACCGCAAGCTGGAGCGCAACCTCGTCGACGCCGCCTGCGGCGAGTTCTTCAGCGGCCGGTCCACCCCGGCGGAGTTCCTCGACCAGTGTCAGAAGGGCGCCGACTCGATCGCCCAGGACAGCTCGATCAAGAAGTACAAGCGGGCCGCGTGACGTCCCCGGTGGGGGCGGGGCGTCCCGCCCCCACCGACCGAAACCAGGGAGGGTCGCCCCGGTGCGACATGGCAGATACCCGCTGATCGTCAGCTTCCTGCTGCCGCCGCTGGTGCTGTACGGCATCTTCGTGCTCTCGCCGTACCTCCAGGCCTTTCAGATCTCGACCACCGACTGGCTGGGGTACTCCGCGCAGGCCGACCCGGTCGGCCTGGCCAACTTCCGCACCCTGCTGCACGACGGTTACGTCTGGAATGCGTTGAAGAACAACGCGTTCCTGCTCGCCCTGGTGCCGGTGCTGACCATCGCGCTCGGCCTCTTCTTCGCCACCATGCTCACCATGGGCGGCCGCAAGGGCAGGGCCGGGGTTTCCGGGGTCCGCGGCACCTCGGTCTACCGGCTGGTCTACTTCTTCCCGCAGGTGCTCTCGGTGGTGATCATCGCGCTGCTCTGGAAGGAGATCTACCACCCCAACAGCGGCCTGCTCAACGGCGCGCTGCGGGCGGTGGGCCTGCCCGCCCCGACCTGGCTGGGCGACCCCCGGTTCGCCTTCTGGTGCGTGCTGGCGGTGATGGTCTGGAGCAACGTCGGCTTCTACGTGGTGCTCTTCGGCGCGGCCATGCAGGCCATCCCGCGCGACATCTACGAGGCGGTGCTGCTCGACGGCGCATCCCGGGCGGTGATGCTGCGGAAGATCACCATCCCGCTGCTCTGGGACACCGTGCAGGTGGCCTGGATCTACCTGGCCATCGCCGCGCTGGACGGCTTCATCCTGGTGCAGCTGATGACCAACGGCGGCCCGAACTTCTCCTCCGACGTGATCGGCAACCGGATGTACGACACCGCCTTCGGCAGCGAGACCAAGTTCGGGTACGCCTCGGCGATCGGCGTGGTGATGTTCTTCCTGACCCTCTCGGTGGCGGTGCTGGCGCTGCGGGCCGCCCGGCGCGATCGGATCGAGTACTCTTGACATATTCCGCCCTATTTCGAGGCGGACGCCGCGATCGCTCGTCGGGCTTCCTGCTTCGTCGGGCCGTGCCGTCGCCGCGCACGCGGTTCCGGTCTTACCG
The DNA here is from genome assembly GCF_052814115.1 of Micromonospora sp. IBHARD004. Classification (NCBI taxonomy): domain Bacteria; kingdom Bacillati; phylum Actinomycetota; class Actinomycetes; order Micromonosporales; family Micromonosporaceae; genus Micromonospora; species Micromonospora sp. IBHARD004. The sequence goes on along the minus strand of NZ_CP199934.1, from coordinate 4,683,636 downwards.
GTCCTCCACAGGCGTTTTGTCTCTCCGCCAGCCCAGCGGCGAGAATATTCTTAGCAGCATTGACGTCCCGGTCGTGCGTTGCCCCACAATGGCAGTTCCAAGAACGGATGTTCAACGGCATCCGCTCGGCGTAATGGCCGCAGGAGGAGCATCGCTTGGAGGACGGGAACCATCGGCTGACTACGATGACGCTGCGGCCGTACCACTGGGCCTTGTATTCCAGCATCGAGCGCAGTTCCGACCACCCAGCATCGGAGATTGCCCTTGCCAGGCTGTGATTTTGAAGCATGTTCTTGACGCTGAGGTCCTCGATTACGACCGTTTGGTTCTCGCGGACGAGTCGGGTGGTCAGCTTATGAAGCTCGTCGCGACGTCGGTCGGCGATCCGCGCATGGATCTTGGCGACATGGAGCCTGGCTTTCTCGCGGTTGGCGGATCCTTTCTCTTTACGGCACAGGCTTCGCTGGGCCTTTCGCAGTCGCCTCCGCTCGGGGGCCGCATGTCTCGGGTTGGCAACCTTCTCTCCAGTGGAGAGGGTGACCAGCGCACTCAGGCCCACGTCCACGCCGACGACGCGGTCAGTGGCTGGCAGTGGTCTCACCGATCGATCCTCGACGCGAAGCGAGACGAACCAGCGGCCTGCGGCGTCGCGACTTACGGTAACCGTAGACGGGTCAGAACCCGGAGGCAGCGGACGCGACCAGGCAATCCGCAGCGGACGGCGCATCTTTGCCAAGGTGAGCTGCCCATCCCGCCATGTGAAAGCGGAGCGCGTGAACTCAGCCGAAGCGCGGGAACGCCGCCTGGTTTTGAAGCGAGGGTATCCAGACCGCTTAGCAAAGAAGGAATCAAAAGCTGTCTGCAGGTGACGGCCCGCTTGCTGGAGCGGAACGGACGAAACCTCGTTCGAGTCCACTGTGACATTTCTGAGGGGAGGGAGCGGCGTGACTGCTAACCCGGACCAGACCTCGCCGTCCCGCACGGCGGACCCTGCGACCGCCGTCGGCGCCACAGCCGTTGAGAAGGCTGGCGGTCAGCCCATACCTCGGCATGCCGACCGGCCGCTGCGGCGGGAACTGGGCGTGGCGAACGCCTTCTCGCACACGTTCCTGCTGCTCTGGGCGGCGATGACCGTGCTGCCGCTGGCCTGGATGTTCGTCAGCTCGCTCAAGAGCAACAATGAGATCCTGGCCGACCCGTGGGGGCTCCCGGGCGAGCTGCGCCTGGACAACTGGGCCCGGGCCTGGACGAAGGCGCACATCGGGCAGTACTTCCTGAACAGCGCGGTGGTGGTGGCCGGCTCGCTGACCCTGACCATGCTGCTCGGCGCGGCGGCGGCGTACGTCTTCGCCCGGTACGAGTTCCGCGGCCGCCAGGTGGTCTACTACCTGTTCGTCGGCGGGATGATGTTCCCGGTCTTCCTGGCCCTGGTGCCGCTCTTCTTCGTGGTCCGCAACGCCGGGCTCTTCGGCACCTGGACCGGCCTGATCCTGGTCTACGCGGCGTACTCGCTGCCGTTCACCGTCTTCTTCCTGACCGCGTTCTTCCGGACCCTGCCGACCTCGGTGGCGGAGGCCGCGCTGATCGACGGCTGCGGTCACTTCCGGCTCTTCTTCCGGGTGATGCTGCCGATGGCGCGACCGGGACTGATCAGTGTCGGCATCTTCAATTTCCTCAGCCACTGGAACCAGTTCCTGCTGCCGCAGGTGTTGATGCAGGGCGACGAGTCGAGGTGGATGCTCGCCCAGGGGTTGAACGCGCTCGCCGTCAACCAGGGCTACGCCGGCGACTACGCACAGCTCTTCGCCGGCCTGACCATCGCGGTGCTCCCGGTGCTGGTCGTGTACGTGACGTTCCAGCGGCAGATCCAGGCGGGGCTCACCGCGGGCCAGCTCAAATGAGGTGTCGCCCGCCACAGGAAACGGGGCAGCGGAGTCTCCGGGTGCTCCTCTATGGTGGTTCGGCACATTCACCGGATTGACGGGGATCACATGTTTGAACTTGTCTACGAAATCCTGCTGATGCTCGGCGGCATCGCGATGATCGTGATCGGTCTCGCGATCCGCGAGCAGGGCACGGGCTCCCGGATCCTGAACGTCGTCGTGGGCCTCGCCTTCTTCTGCTACGGCTTCTACCTGATGTTCCTCGCTCCCGTGGGCAGCAGGTACACGATCTACTTCTACGCCTTCATCCTGCCGATCCTGCTGATCGTCCGGGCCGTGAAGGCGCGCAAGGAGGCCAGGGAGGAGGCCGCGGCCCACCAGTTCGCCGCCCAGGGCCACCCGGGCCAGCCCGCGCAGGGTTGGTCGGCGCCGCAGGGCCAGTCCGGCCCGTACGGCCACGCGCCGGAGGGGCAGCCCGGCCACCCGGCCCCGCAGGGCCAGTACGGCGCGGCCCCGCAGGCCCAGCACGGCCAAACGCCGCAGGGTCAGCCCGGCTACCCGGCGCCGCAGGGCCAGTACGGCCACCCGCAGGGCCAGCAGGGCCAGTACGGCCAGCCGCAGGGCCAGCAGGGCTATCCGGCCAGCTGAACGCGGATCTCGGAGCAGGCCGGTCGACGGCGTCGGCCGGCCTGCCCTCGACTTGACCCGTAGGAAATCTCCTACCTATTGTGGCGGCATGACAGTGACCCATGTGCAGCTGGTCTCCGTGCCGGTGAGCGACCAGGACCGGGCCCGTGACTTCTACGTCGACACCCTCGGCTTCGACCTGGTCCGGGACAACCCGATGGGCCCCGGCGGCCGGTGGGTGCAGGTCGCCCCGAAGGGGGCGGCGACCGCGCTGACGCTGGTCACCTGGTTCCCCACCATGCCGCCGGGCTCGCTCAAGGGCCTGGTGCTGGAGACCGACGACCTCGACGGCGACGTGGCCGCGCTGCGCGCCCGGGGCGTGGCCTTCGCCGACGGCGGGATCCAGACCGCGCCCTGGGGCCGGTACGTCACCTTCGACGACCCCGACGGCAACGGCATCGTGCTCCAGGCCACCCGTGTCTGAGGGGGACGTCTTCGCCGCGCTGGCCAACCCGACCCGGCGGGAGCTGCTCCGGCTGCTGCTGGAGCGGGGCGAGCAGCCCGTGCAGCGGCTCGCCGACCACTTCGACATGCGCCGCCCCAGCCTGTCGGAGCACCTGAAGGTGCTCAAGGACGCCGGGCTGGTGGTGGAGCAGCCGCTCGGCCGGCAACGGTTCTACGCGCTGCGCCCCGAGCCGTTGCGGGAGGTCGCCGACTGGCTCGACCCGTACGAGCGGTTCTGGCGCGCCCGCCTCGCCGACCTGCGCGACGTGCTGGACGGGCTGCCCGATGACTGACCGGGCGACCATCGCCGTGGATCAGTTCCTGGCCCACCCGCCGGCCAAGGTCTGGCGAGTCTTGACCGATTCTGATCTGTTGGCCCGCTGGCTGATGCCGAACGACTTCCGCCCCGTGCCGGGTCACCGCTTCACCTTCCGCACGGAGCCGCGGCCCGGCCAGGGCTTCGACGGGGTGGTGCACTGCGAGGTGCTGGAGATCGATCCGCCGCGCCGGCTGAGCTGGGCCTGGCGCGGCGGCCGGCTGGACACCGTGGTCACCTGGACCCTCGCCCCCGAGGGGCGGGGCACCCGGCTCTTCCTCGAGCACGCCGGCTTCGACCCGGACGACCCGGTGCAGCGCCGCACGTTCACCCTGCTCGACGGCGGCTGGCGCAGCCACGTCTGGCGCCGGCTCGAGGCGGCCCTGACTGCCGTCGAGTAGCGGCTCGCCGGACGGGGTGCGCTGCGTCCTGACCCGGCGCGGGAGCGTCCGGGGCCGACCCCGCGTCGCACCCCGAGGGGGCGGCAGCCGCAGCCGGCCGCGGCGCCGGACGACCGCGGCGGTCGCCGGCAGGGCCGTCAGGCCGGCGGGACCAGCACCGCGTGCAGCGCGGTCGGATCCGACACCTCGGGCAGGTCACGGGCGGCGAGCCAGGCCGCCGCGGCGGCGCCGTCGCCCGCCGTGCGCAGCGGCGCGTCCGGCCAGCGGCGGGCCAGTTCGGCGCGGGCCGCCGCGGCGAGCGGGGTGTCGCCGGTGAGCAGCCCGCCGCCGAGCACCACCGGGTCGCTCGCCCCGGCCGGCCGGATCCGGTTCACGCTCTCGGCGAGCAGCGCGGCGGCCTCGGCGACCAGGTCGAGACCGGACGGCTCACCGTCGGCGGCGGCCGCCACCACCAGCGGGGCGAGCCCGGCCAGCTCCACCGGCGGGCGGCGGGTCACCGCCTGCACCACCGCCTCGGCGGTCGCCCGGGGGCGGGCCGCCACCTCGGCGGTGCCGGTCAGCTCGGCGAGCACGCGGGTGGCGAGGGCGCCCGGCGGGCGGGCCTGGTCCAGGTCGGCCAGCAGCCGCCGGACCGCCTCTCGGCCGAGCCAGAAGCCGGAGCCGGCGTCGCCGAGCAGCCAGCCGTGCCCGTCCGCGGTGCGGTCCAGGCGCAGGTCGCGTACCTGGGCGGCGATCGCGCCGGTCCCGGCGATCAGCACGGTGCCGTCCGGGACGGCGGTGCCCGAGGCGTACGCGACGAGGGCGTCGCCGTGCACCGCGTACGGGCAGCGCAGGCCGGCGTCGTGCCAGGCGCGGTCGAACGCCGCCCGGCCAGCCGGGTCGGCGAGCAGCCGCCCCGCGCCGGCCAGCCCGATCGCGCCGGCGCGCACCCGGGACGGGTCCACCTCGGCGAGCGCCGCGCGCAGCGCGGCCGACAGCTCGACCGCCGCCCGCTCGGCGCCGTGACTGGTCGGGTTGCCGCCGCCGGCCCGGCCGGAGCCGAGGCGTACGCCGTCGAGGCTCAGCGCGGCCGCCCGGGTGGACGTACCTCCGACGTCGAGACCGACCACGACGATGCCGGACATCCGGTGGGCCTCCCTGGGGTCGCTGCTGGCGGCCTTCATGCTGGTCGGCCCGGCTCCTCGAGGCAAGATCCGCGAGCGCGCCGCGCGCTGTGCGCCAGGTAACAGTTTGAAAACTTCGCCCACGCCCTTGACACGGAGGGCCCTTCAGTAAGAACTTTTACCACTAACAGTTAACACTCTTTTCCGAAAGGCGTCCCATGGTTGATCACGAGGTGGACACCCCCGCGTTGCACCTGCACGCGGTGGTCGACGCCGACGCGGTCGACCGGCCGAGCGCGGTGGCCGTCGCCGCGGACGGGGTGCTGGCCAGGGTCCGGGCCGGGGCGGGAGAGCTGACGGGGGCGTTGCGCCGGGTCGCTGAGCACGTGCTCAGCGATCCGGAGGCGGCGGCCCGGGCCACCATCGTGGAGCTGGCCGAGCGCAGCGGCACCTCACCGGCGACCATCACCCGGTTCTGCCGGGCGATGGGCTTCGAGGGCTACGCCGACCTGCGACTCGGCATCGCCTCGGAGACCGGCCGGGCCCGGTCGGCGGGCTGGACGGTCGACATCGGACGAGAGATCCAGCCCAGCGACCCGCTGACCCGGGTGCTGGACCAGATCATGGCCGCCGACACCCGGGCCATGCACGACACGGCCGCGCTGCTCGACCTCGCCGAGGTGGAGCGGGCCGCGGTGGCCATCGCCGGGGCGAGCCGGGTGAACATCTTCGGCGCCAGCGGCAGCGCCCTGGTCGGCGAGGAGATGCAGTTCAGCCTGCACCGCATCGGGGTGGCCGCGTGGGCCTGGAGCGACGTGCACGAGGGCCTGGCCAGCGCCGCGCTGCTGGGCGCCGGGGACGTCGCGCTCGGCATCTCGCACACCGGGCAGACCCGGGAGACCATCGAGATGCTCGCCGAGGCGGGCAGCCGGGGCGCCACCACCGTCGCGCTGACCGGCTTCCCCCGCTCGCCGCTGGCCGAGCTCGCCGACATCGTGCTGGTCACGGCCAGCCAGGCCACCACCTTCCGACCGGACGCGCTCTCCGCCCGGCATCCCCAGCTCGTCGTCCTCGACCTGCTCTACATCGCGGTGGCGCAGCGGACCCACGACCGCGCCCACGCGGCCTTCCGGCGTACCGCCCAGGCCGTCGACGGGCACAAGGCCGCGAAGGGGGCCGCCTCATGATCAGCGCACAGCGGTACGCGGACGCCGTCCGCCCGGTGCTCGACCGCCTGGTCGACACCCAGGCCGAGGCGGTCGACCGGGCGGCCGACCTGATCGCCGCCGGGCTGCGGGCCGGCGGGGTCCTCCAGGGCTTCGGCGCCGGGCACTCCGAGGCGTTCGCCGCCGAGCTGGTCGCCCGGGCCGGCGGGCTGGTCCCCACCAACCGACTCTCCCTGCACGACCTGGTGCTGCACGGCGACGCGCCCCGCGACGTGCTCGCCGACCCCAAGCTGGAACGCGACCCGGCCGTCGCGCACCAGCTCTACGCGCTCGCGGCCCCGCACCCGCGGGACGTGTTCGTGGTCGCCTCCCAGTCCGGCATCAACGGCTCGGTCGTCGAGCTGGCGACGCTGGTCAAGGAGCACGGCCATCCGCTGATCGCGGTCACCTCGGTCGAGCACACCGCTCGGGTCGCCCCGCGGCACCCGTCCGGGCACCGGCTCGCCGACCTCGCCGACGTCGTGCTGGACAACGGCGCGCCGTACGGCGACGCACTGCTGCCGCTCGAGGGCGGCGGCGCGGTCTGTGCGGTCTCCTCGGTCACCGCGGCGCTGCTGGCGCAGCTGCTGACCGCCGAGGTCGTACGACGGTTCCACCAGGTCGGGGAGGTACCCCCTATCTACCTCTCCGCCAACGTCCCCGGTGGGGACGAGCACAACCTCGCCCTCGAGTCGCGGTACGCCGGTCGCCTCCGGCGGACCGCCTGACCCGGACACCACAAGGAGAGACAGAGATGTCGATTACCCCCGAGAACCTCGGCGACCTCAGCCGCCGGACCCTGCTGCGGCGGGCCGCCGCGGCCGGCCTGCTGGCCACCCCGGCAGCCGGCCTGCTCAGCGCCTGCGCCGGCAGCGAGCCGAGCAAGTCCGACGACACCGGCGCCGCCAAGAGCAAGGACAACCCGTTCGGCGTGAAGGACGGCAGCGCCGTCAAGGTGGTCATCTTCAACGGCGGCCTCGGTGACCAGTGGGCGAAGGAAGACAAGGTCGTCTTCAACGCCAAGCACCCGAACATCACGGTCAACATGAGCTCCACCCAGAAGATCAAGACCGAAGAGCAGCCGAAGATGGCGACCCAGCCGAGCGACCTGGTCATGAACTCGGGCGCGGACAGCATGGACCGCGCCACCCTGATCAACGAAGGCGCGATCGAGCCGCTCGACGACCTGCTCACCGCGCCGGCGTGGGACGGCGAGGGCACGGTGGCCGACACGCTGCTGCCGGGCACGGTCGGCGACGGCACCCAGAACGGGAAGTTCTACGTCGTGAACGTGGCGTACACGGTGTGGGGCAACTGGTACAACGCGGCCCTGTTCAAGAAGGAGGGTTGGCAGGCGCCCACGACCTGGGACGAGTTCTTCGCCCTGGCCCCGAAGATCAAGGCGAAGGGCATGGCGCCGTACGTCCACGACGCCGTCCACGGCTACTACCCCCGCTGGGCGCTCATGGCGAGCATCTGGAAGTCCGCGGGCAAGCAGGCGGTCATCGACATCGACAACCTCAAGGACAACGCCTGGAAGGCCGACGGCATCCTCAAGGCGCTGGAGCCGTGGGAGAAGCTCGTCAAGGACCGGCTGCTCCTGCCGGGCAAGCTCGACCACACCCAGTCGCAGCAGGCCTGGCTCGACGGCAAGGCGGCGTTCATCCAGGTCGGCACCTGGCTGAAGAACGAGATGACCGCGACCATCCCGCCGGGCTTCGAGCTGACCCTGTCGGACTACTGGTCCAACGCGGGCGACAAGGCGGCGAAGGACGTGTTCGCCGGCTCCGGTGAGGGCTTCGTCGTGCCGAGCAAGGCGCCGAACAAGGAGGCGGCCAAGGAGTTCCTGCGGGCGATCCTGTCCAAGGCCGGCTCGGCGAAGTTCGCGGAGCTGACCAAGTCGCTGGCCTCCACCAAGGGCTCCGGCGACAACGTGCAGGACTCGGCGCTGGCGTCCGCGAACGCGCTCATGAAGAACGCGACGTCGGACCTGATCTCGGTCAAGATCTGGGACTTCTACGCTGACATGAACAAGGCGGGCGAGAACCTGTCCGAGGAGCTGATGGCCGGCCGGCTCACCGCGCAGCAGTTCATCGACAAGATGCAGGCGGCCGCCGACAAGGTCGCCAAGGACGCGAACGTGAAGAAGCAGACCCGGACGGCCTGACCAACCCCGGATCAACTAGAGAAGTGAGTGACCATGCGGCACGGTGTTGCACGTTTCGTCACGGGCTTCCTGGCCCTGCCGGTTGCGCTGTACCTCTTCTATGTGGTGTGGCCCTTCCTGCAGGCGGCGGGGTACTCGTTGACCGACTGGGGCGGCTTCTCGAACACCCAGAACTTCGTCGGTCTTGACAACTACGTCCGTTTGTTCCAGGACGAGCTGGTCAGGATGGCCTTCTGGCACAACGTGTTCTTCCTGGTCATGTTGCCGCTGGTCACGATCACGCTGGCCCTGTTCCTCGCGTTCCTGCTGAATGTGGGCGGACGGGGGAACAGGGCCGGCATCCGGGGTGTCTTCGGCTCCAGCGTGTACAAGGTGATCTACTTCTTCCCGATCACGCTGTCGCTGGTGGTCATCGCGGTGATGTGGCAACAGGTCTACCGCGCCGACGACCAGGGTCTGATCAACGGCGTGCTCATGAAGCTCGGGCTGGTCGACCGGGAGAATCCAGTCGCGTTCGTCATCGACCCGGAGCCGTTCCTCGGCGTACCGGCGGTGCTGTGGTGGCTGCTGCTGATCGCGGTGTGGAGCGGCGTCGGCTTCTACATGGTGCTGTTCTCGGCAGCCATGCAGTCGATCCCGAAGGACATCTACGAGGCCGCGTTGCTCGACGGGGCTTCCCGGGTGCACACCTTCTTCCGGGTTACGCTGCCGCTGCTGCGCGACACGGTCTCCGTGGCCTGGATCTACCTGGGTTTCATCGCGCTGGACATGTACGCGCTGGTCTACGTCATGACGCCGAGCCAGGGCGGCCCGAATCACACCAGCGAGATCTTCGCCTCAGTGATCAGCTTCACCGCGTTCCAAAGGGGCCAGTACGGCTACGCCTGCGCGATGGCGGTGGCTCTGGCGATCTTCACGATCCTGCTGGCCGCTGCCCAGTTGAGAATCACCCGCCGCGAGCGGATCGAGTTCTGAGGAGGTCTGGGCGATGAGCACGGTGACACAGCCCTCGGGCCGGCTGACCCGGCCCGACGAAACCCCGCCCGGGCGTGGGACGCCGAAGACCGGCCGGCGCAGCGGTGGCCTGGGCGAGCGCATCTTCAACGGCTTCTCACACCTCTTCCTACTGGTGTGGGCCGTAATGGTGGTCTACCCGCTGCTGTGGGTGGTGATGTCGTCCCTCAAGTCCGACCGGGCGATCATCAAGGAGCCACTGTCGCTGATCCCGGACGGGCTGCACTGGGACAACTTCGTCCGAGCCTGGGGCCAGGGGCACATCGGGGCGTTCTTCCTCAACACGCTGCTGGTCCTCGTCTTCAGCGTGACCCTGACCATGCTGCTGGGCTCGATGGCCGCGTACGCGCTGGCCCGCTTCAACTTCCCGGGTAACCGGCTGATCTACTTCATGTTCCTGTCCGGTCTCACGCTGCCGATCTACCTCGCCGCGGTGCCCCTGTTCAAGGGCGTCTACAACACCGGCGTCGTCTTTCCGCTGCTTGGGCCGAACAAGCACGTCATGCTGATCGTCGTCTACGTGGCCTGGTCGCTGTCGTTCACGGTGTTCTTCATGCACTCGTTCTTCCGGACGCTGCCGTCCACGGTCGCGGAGGCGGCGATGGTCGACGGTGCCTCGCACACGGCGACCTTCTTCAGGGTCATGCTGCCGATGGCCAAGCCCGGTCTGATCAGCATCGGCATCTTCAACGTGCTCGGCCAGTGGAACCAGTGGTACCTGCCGGTGCTGCTGATGCAGTCGGTCTCCGGTGAGCCGAAGCACCAGGTCATCTCCCAGGGGCTGATCGAGCTCTCGGTCAACCAGGGCTACAAGTCCGACTGGTCCGGCCTCTTCGCGGGCGTCACCATGGCGATGCTCCCGGTGCTGATCGTGTACATGGTCTTCCAGCGCCAGGTCCAGTCCGGCCTGACGGCCGGCGTGGGTAAGTAACCCGCCCGCCGCGGAGGCGCGGCTGCACGCGGCGAGTGGCCGTCCCGGTCGGGACGGCCACTCGCTGTCGGGAAAGAGGGCAATGGGCGGCGCGGAGCGGACTGTCGCAGGGGCGGGGCAGAATCGTGTCCGTGCTGGTGGCGGTGGTGGCGGACGAGCGGGGCGGGGGAGTGCTGCAACCCCTCGACGCCGCCGGCCGGCCCGCGGGGCCGGCGGAGCCGGTGGCCGACCTCGCCGCCGCGGTGGCCGCCCGGGAGGCCGCCGAGCGCCCGCGCTGGGTCTGGGCCGCCGGGTCGGGGGTCTACCCCGCGCTGCTGCGCGCCGGGGTCCGGCTGGAGCGCTGCCACGACGTGGAGCTGACCGAGGCGCTGCTGCTCGGGCACGCCGGCCGGTGGGGCGAGCCCCGGTCGCTCGCCGCGGCCTGGGCGCGGCTGACCGGCGCGCCGGTCCCGCCCGACCCGGCGCCCCGGGCGCCGGAGCCGCCGGGCCACGGGCAGGGCGCGCTCTTCGACGCGCCGTCCGGTCCGCCGGGCCCGGGCATCGAGGCGCTGACCCGGGTGTACGCCGACCAGCTCGGCCGGATCGCGGCAACCGAGCACCCCGGCCGGTTCCGGCTGCTCGTGGCGGCCGAGTCGGCGGGCGCGCTGATCGCCACGGAGATGGGGGTGGCCGGGCTGCCGTGGCGGGCCGAGGTGCACGACGCGATCCTCGCCGAGCTGCTCGGGGAGGCCTCCCCGGTGGGCGGGCCGCCCCGCCGGCTGGCCGAGTTGGCCGCCCGGATCGCCGAGGCGTTCGGCGTACGGCAGCTGCACACGGACTCCCCGGCGGAGCTGCTGAAGGCGTTCGCCCGGGCCGGGGTGGAGCTGCCGAACACCCGGGCGTGGGTGCTGCGCGGGGTGGAGCACCCGGCGGTCCCGCTGGTCCTGGAGTACAAGGAGCTCTACCGGATCTGGACGGCGCACGGCTGGGCGTGGCGTGACGCCTGGGTCTCCGGCGGTCGCTTCCACCCGGAGTACGTGCCCGGCGGCGTGGTTTCCGGCCGGTGGGCCACCCGGGGCGGCGGAGCGCTGCAGATCCCGAAGGTGATCCGGCGGGCGGTGGTGGCCGATCCCGGCTGGACCTTCGTCGTGGCCGACGCGGGCCAGTTGGAGCCGCGGGTGCTGGCCGCGGTCTCCGGTGACGCCCGGCTCGCGGCGGCCGGCGGGGCCGGCGACCTCTATGCCGCGCTCGCCCGGGACGCCTTCGCCGGTGACCGGGCCCGGGCGAAGGTGGCCCTGCTCGGCGCGATGTACGGGCAGACCGGCGGAGCGGCGGTGCCCGCCCTGGCGGTGCTCAAGCGGAGCTACCCGACGGCGTTCGGCTACGTCGAGGCGGCGGCGCGGACCGGCGAGGCCGGTGGGCTGGTGCGCTCCTGGCTCGGGCGGACCTGCCCGCCGGGCTCGGTCGGCTTCGCGGACGGCGACGAGGCGGACCCGGACGCCGGGGCGGACCCGCAGGGGCCGCGGGCCCGTGCCGCCCGCTCCCGGGGCCGGTTCACCCGCAACTTCGTCATCCAGGCGACGGCCGCCGAGTGGGCCTCGACGCTGCTGGCCACGTTGCGGACGGCGCTGGCCGGCACGCGGGCCGAGCTGGTCTTCTTCCAGCACGACGAGGTGATCGTGCACTGCCCGGCCGGGCAGGCCGACGCGGTGGCGGAGGCGGTCACCGCCGCGGGCGCGCGGGCGGCGGCGCTGCTCTTCGGCGACACCCCGGTCCGGTTCCCGCTGGACCTGTCCATCGTCGACTGCTACGCCGACGCGGCATAGTCGGGCAATTTTCCCTTTTGCCCCGCCACCCCGGCGCGGGGGCGCTCGTTGGGCCCGGTGTGCGTACGACGGGACGGACCGGACGCGGGTGAGCCGGTGCCGACCCCACGGTCGAGGGGGCGCAGCTGAACCGGATCGCAGGAATGATCATCGCAGCGGGCGGGGGACGTCGCATCGGCGGACCCGAGGCGCTGCTGCACCAGGGGGAGAAGCCCCTGGTGAACCGGATGATCCACACGTTGGTCGAGGCGGGCTGCGAGCAGATCGTGGTCGTACTGGGCGCGGCGGCCGACCAGGTCCGCGAGACGACGGACCTGACCGGGGCCACCGTGGTGGTCAACCGGGCATGGGGGACCGGCGTCGGCTCCTCCATCCGCGCCGGCCTGGCGGCCCTGACCGACGAGGGGATCGAGGCGGTCGTCGTGGTGCCCGTGGACATGCCGGGGCTGACCGCCAAAGCGGTCCGGCGGGTGGCCGCGCTGCCGTACCCCGACGTGCTGGTCTGCGCGACCTACGACGGGCTGCGCGGCTACCCGATGCTCTTCGGCCGCCGGCACTGGGCCGGCATCGCCACCCTGGCCAGCGCCGACGTCGGCGCCCGGCCCTACCTGCTGGCGCACAAGGACCAGATCGTCGACATCTCGTGCGAATCGGTGGCCGACGGCAGCCGGGTGGACAGCCCCGAGCTGATGGCGCTGTACGGGCTCACCGTCCCCGAGCAGCGGGTGGGCGTCTGACCTCCGGCCCTCCGGTGGGTCCGCCGCCCCGACTCAGGTCAGGTCGAACAAAGCCGCCGCGTTGTCCCAGCAGACCGCCCGCAGCCAGTCGTCGCCGAGTCCCAGCTCGGCCAGGCCGGTGAGCTGCTCGGCGTACGGGTAGGGGATGTTCGGGAAGTCGCTGCCGAGCAGCACCTTGCCGGCCAGCCCCAGCTCGCGCAGCCGGGGCAGCTCCCCGGCCGGGAACGGCATGAACCGGTCGAAGAACGAGGTGAACGCCATCGTCGTGTCCAGCCGCACCCGCTCGTGCTTCTCCGCCAGGTCGAGGAACGCGGCGTAGTCGGGCGCGCCCAGGTGGGCCACGATCGCGGTCAGCCCCGGATGCCGGGCGAGCAGCGCGGCGAACGGCTCCGGGCCGGTGTGCGCGGTGCCGACGGGCGCGTGCCCGGCGTGCACCACCACCGGTACGCCCGCGTCGGCGAGCAGCCCCCACACCGCGTCCAGCGCCGGATCGGTGGGGAGGAACCCGCCGACCTGGACGTGCACCTTGAACACCCGGGCGCCGGCGTCGAGCGCCTCGGCGACGTAGCGGACGGCCCCCGGCTCCGGGTAGAAGGTCGCCGAGGGCAGGCAGCCGGGGGTGGCGCGGGCGAACCCCAGCGTCCACCGGTTCAGTGCCTCCGCCATGCCGGGCCGGTGCGGGTACGCCAGCGCGGTGAACGCCCGTACGCCGAGCCGGCGCAGGTGCGCCACCCGCTCCGCGTCGCCCCACCGGTACCGGATCGGCCACTCGGTGCCGACCAGCGGCCCGGCCGCGTCGAAGTACGCCCAGACCTTGCGCAGCAGGCGGGGTGGCAGGAAGTGCACGTGCACGTCGGCGAGCCCGGGCAGGCCGAGCCGGCGCCAGAACGCCGGCACGGTGGCGTCCTCGGCCGGCGGCCGACCCGCGTCGGCCGGAATGTCCTCGATCTCCGTCACACCTCGATGTTGAACCGGTGCAGCACCGACGGCGCGACCAGCCCCACCGCGGCGAGCACCGCCAGGACGGTCAGCGCGGCGCGCAGCACGATCACCTCGGTCTTGCTGCCGGTGCGCAGCGCGAGGCTGTTGGGCAGACCGACCATCAGCCACATCCGGCGTCTGATCGGGATCGGCCAGAGGATCGGCACCCCGGCCCGGGTGATCATGTCGCCGAGGATGTGCACGAAACAGCCCACCCCGACGGCCAACCCGATCAGCGGGTAGCCCCGGTCGCCCGGCAGGTTGGCGAAGGTGAACCAGGCGGCGGCCGCCGAGGCCAGCGTCACGATCACCCAGCCGGCCCGCTCGGCCCACTCGTCGAAGAGGCCGCGCAGCGCCAGCCCGATCATGAAGAACAGGATGCTGACCACCGCCCACTTGCCGTAGTGGGCGCAGAGCGCCGTGGTGCCCCAGCCGACCAGCCCGGTGAACGGGAGGGTGTGGGTCAGCGTGCGGTGACCGTTGTTGCGGCGCGGGTCCTTGCTGAGCTTGGTGGCGTAGTAGACGCCCAGCGAGATCTTCTCCATCACCTCGGCGATGAAGAGGCTGAACACGCCGAAGGTCCGGGCCACGGTCGCCCCGCCCTGGTTCCGGGTCACCTTGCCGGAGAGGTCGAGGTCGGGGAAGAGCGCCCCGCCCGCGCAGACCGCGGTCCCGACCGCGAGCGCCAGCGGCGTCTGGTGGTAGTCGGCGAACTGGTCCAGCGCCCAGGACCCGGTCAGCCACACCGCCGCGCCGGACAGCGCGTGGGACGGTCCCATCATCTCGGCTCGCCCTCCCCAGAGATCTTGATCGACAAACTACGCCACTGTAATTCGCCGTCGCGATCGAGGGGCATCACCCGGACGGTCCACAGCGGAGGGGGTCAGGGACCATGCGTACCGAGCCCGCTGTCGGTCACCACCACCGTCGTCATGCTGTGGGCTGTCGTGGTCACCGCCATCCGTTAGCGGCCGCCCCGAGGAGATTTCCCTCCGGGATGTCGATCCGCGGCCGTCCGCCGGCGAGCAGGGCGGCGGCGCGGCGAGCCTGGAACGTGCTGTTTTCCCGGCGGGCGGCGGCGTAGCTGGTCGCGGTGCGGGCCGCGACGGCGGCCCAGCCGTACCGCTCGGCGACCATGGTCCGGGCGCGCCGGGCGACCCGGCGGGCGAAGACCTCGTCGCCGAGGAGCTGGTCCACCGCGCCGGCGAGCGCGTCGGGGTCGCTGTGCGGGAAGGTCACCCCGGTCACGCCCGGCTCGACGATCTCCGCGAGCCCGCCGGTGCTCGCCACCGCGAGGGGTGCCCCGGCGGCGGCCGCCTCCAGGGCGATCATGCCGAACGGCTCGTAGAGGCTGGGGATCACGGTCGCGTCGGTGGCGGCGAGCACCGCCGGCAGCTGGGTGGCGTCCATGAAGCCGGCGAAGCGCACCGTGTCGCCGAGGTGCAGCCGCCGCGCCTCGGCGACCAGTTCCTCCCGGTACGGCCCGTCGCCGGCGATGACCACCCGCAGCCCCGGGTGCCGGTCCCGCAGGTACGGCACCGCGTGCACCAGGTGCTGCACGCCCTTCTCGTAGACCAGCCGGCCGGCGTACCCGACCAGCGGGCCGTCCCCGGCGTAGCGGGCCCGGGCGGAGGCGACGGTCCGCGGGCGGGCGCGCCAGGCCCGGTGGTCGACCCCGTTGGGGACCACGTCGATCAGCCCGGTCGGCACGTCGAAGAGCCGGGTCACCTGGTCCCGCATGTAGCCGGAGCAGGCGATCACCCGGGCCGAGGCGTTACTGAGCCAGTGCTCGACGCCGTGGATGGTGCGGTTCATCTCCGCCGGCAGCCAGCCCTGGTGCCGGCCGGCCTCGGTGGCGTGGATGGTGGTGACCAGCGGCACGTCGAGGTGTTCGGCGAGGGTGACCGCGGTGTGTGCGACGAGCCAGTCGTGGGCGTGGATGACGTCGTACGCGCCGGACTCGGCGGCGCGCAGCGCCGCCCGGGTGAGCGTGTGGTTGAACGCCATCGTCCAGGCCAGCAGCGAGCCGGTGGCGAGCGGGAAGGTGACCGGGTCCTCGGCGGCGCGGAGGACCCGGACGCCGTCGGCGTACTCCTCCAGCGGGGCGCCCTCGGCGTGCCGGGTGACCACGGTGACCTCGTGGCCGGCGGCGGCCAGGGTGACGGAGAGGGCGTGCACATGGCGGCCGAGCCCACCGACGAGCACGGGTGGGTACTCCCAGGAGAGGATCAGCACCCGCTGGTGCCGGGCGGGGTGGATGTCGATCACGTCGGCGTCAGGTGACATGCGGCCCCCTTTGAGTTGTCCCCGGACCGCGGCGGCCGCCACCACAGCGGGTGCCCGCCGGCTCGCGTGGGTCGGGGCCAATCCTGCCGACCGGTCGATAACCAGCGGAGACGCGCTGGTTGCCGGTGTGTAACGCGTGCCTATCCGGCCCGCCGGACGCGCAGCAGTTCGGCGACCGACCACGCCTGGAACGGGCAGCCGGTCGCGGCGTGCGGGGCGAGCGCCTCGGCCGTCTCACTCACCGACCCCAGGCCGTACTCCGCCAGGTGGCCCTCGAGTCCCACCAGGAGGTCATCGGTGGGCAGTCCGGCCCGCCGGTACGCGTCGACGAGCGGCCCGATCAGCCACGGCCAGACGGTGCCCTGGTGGTAGGCCCCGTCCCGCTCCGCCGGACCGCCCCGGTGCCGGCCGACGAAGCCCGGCGAGTCGGGCGAGAGGCTGCGCGGCCCGAGCGGGGTGAACAGCCCGGCGGTGATCCGGCGCAGCGTCGCCTCGTCCGGTTCGAGCGGGGCGTACGGCAGCGACCAGGCGAGCAGCTGGTTGGGGCGGAGCAGGTCGTCGTCGTGGTGCGGGGCCCCGCCCAGCGGGTACGCCGGGGCCGGCGCGTCCACCACGTCGTGCAGCCAGCCCACCGGCGCCGGGAACCGCTTCCGGAACGCCGTGGTCGCCTTCGTGTGCAGCCCCCACAGCGCGGTGGCGTCCCGACCGGTCAGCTCGCTCAGCTCGGCCAGGCCGGCCAGCCCGTTCACCCAGAGCGCGTTGACCTCCACCGGCTTGCCGGTACGCGGTGTCACCGGCACCCCGTACACCCGGGCGTCCATCCAGGTGAGCGCGGTGTCCGGCGGGCCGCCCTGAGTGAGCAGCCCGTCGGCCGGGTCGACCGCGATGCCGTACCGGGTGCCGGCCAGGTGCGCCTCGACCACGGCGTGCAGCGCGGGCAGCAGCTCGTCGGCGAGGTCGGTGTCCCCGGTGACGGTGACGTGCCGGCTCACCGCGTGCAGGAACCACAGCGTCGCGTCGACCGTGTTGTACTCCACCCGGCCGGTGTCGGCGGTGTTCGCCAGCATCCCCTCCGACAGCGTCGCCGCGTACGCCCGCAGCAGCTCCCGGCCCTCGTCCGCGCGGTTGGTGCGGAGCAGGAGCCCCTCGTAGGAGGTCATGGTGTCCCGCGACCAGGCGCCGAACCACGGGTAGCCGGCGACCACGTCCGGGCGCGCGGCGGTGCGCACCACGAACGCGTCGGCGGCCAGGGCGAGGGTCGCCTCCACCGGGTCGGCCGGCTTCGCCGCGGCCATCACGTCCCGGTTGCGCCGCCGGGCCGCCTCGACCACGTCGGTCGCCGCGGGCGGGTGGTCGGCCAGGTCGTCGGCCCAGGCCAGCACCGACACCGTGTCGCCCGGGCGGTCCAGCGCCCCGGCGAAGCGGCCCGCGTACCAGAGGTCCTCGTCCGGGTTGAGCCCGCGGGCCGCCTCCTCGCGGTGCCGCACGCCCAGCCACCACTGCCCCTCGGGCCTCCAGTCCGGCCCGGCCAGCCGGTACGCCCCCTCGATCACCGCCCCGCCGGCGGCCGGCTCCATCCGGGGCGTCGGCCCGTCGGCCCGCCGCTCGCCGTGCGCGTCCCGCCAGGTGCAGGCCGCCGCCAGGTCCAGCCGGACCGGGCCGCCCGACACCAGCCGGTGCACCACCGCCACGCAGGACCGGCCGTGCGCCATGGCGATCTCCCGCTCGATCACCACGTCGCCGATCCGCCAGCGCCAGCGCGGCACCCCGTCGACCAGGGCGAACTGCTCCAGCAGCTCGAAACCGCGCGGGTCGACGGCACCGGAGGACCACTCGTGCGCGCCGAGGCGCACCCGGGCCCCGGACGGCAGGGTCACCGCCGGGTCCAGGTCGACCAGCCCCATCCGGCGGGTTGCCGGCGTTTCCCCGGCGACCACGAGCAGGCCGTGGTATCGGCGGGTGCGCAGCCCGCTCACCGTGCCCATGGCGTAGCCGCCCCGGCCGTCCGGGACCAGCCATTCCCGGGTCGCCCCGGTGTCCAGCTCCCCGCAGACCTGCGGCCCGCAACGAAAGTCGATCAACTTTCCTCCACTGGCGGCGAGGTGCTACACGCCACGACGACAATGGCCGCTGTGGTGATGTACCCCGGCGGCGTCGAAGATGTGCAGGTGATCACTGACCGTCCGACCTCCGCCGCCCCCGACCCCGAGCGGCACCGGCTCGCCCAGGCCGATGCCGGGGAGCAGGACTGGCGCGCATGGGGTCCCTATCTGTCCGAGCGGGCGTGGGGGACGGTACGGGAGGACTACAGCGAACACGGCACGGCGTGGGACTACTTCCCCCACGATCACGCGCGGTCCCGAGCCTACCGGTGGAACGAGGACGGCATGGCGGGCGTCTGCGACGACCGGCAGACGTTCTGCTTCGCGCTCGCCCTCTGGAACGGGAAGGACCCGATCCTCAAGGAGCGGATGTTCGGCCTCGGCGGCGACGGCGGCAATCACGGCGAGGACGTGAAGGAGTACTGGTGGTACGAGGACTCCACCCCCACCCACTCCTTCATGCGCTGGCGCTACCACTACCCGCAGGCCGCCTTCCCGTACGACGAGCTGGTCGCGGTCAACGCGCTGCGCGGCCGGGACGACACCGAGTACGAGCTGGTCGACACGGGGATCTTCGACGACGACCGGTACTGGGCGGTAACCGTCGACTACGCCAAGGCGTCGCCGACCGACATGTGCATCCTGGTGACCGTCGCCAACCGGGGTGACCGGGCCGAGCGGCTGCACGTGCTGCCCACCCTGTGGTTCCGCAACACCTGGACGTGGGGGCTGCCCGGCGGCGACCGGGTGCCGAAGCTGGTCGGCGAGGATGCCCGGCTGGTCGGCGAGCACTGGGTGCTCGGCCAGATCCTGCTGGAGGGCGACGGCGCGCCGACCCCGCTGCTCTGCGACAACGACACCAACGCCGAGCGGCTCTGGGGGCTGCCGGGCCGGTCGGCGTACCCGAAGGACGGGATCAACGACCACGTCGTGGCCGGCGCGGCCACGGTCAACCCGGACCGGGAGGGGACGAAGGGGGCGCTGCACTACGTCCTCGACGTGCCGGCCGGCGGGCAGCGGCAGATCCGGCTGCGGCTGACCCGGACGGCCCCGCCGCCGGCGAGCACCCCGCCGCCGCCGGCCGATCTCGGCGACGACTTCGACAGCGTGCTCTGGGCCCGGCGCGCCGAGGCGAACCGGTTCTTCACCGGCGTCATCCCGGAAGGGGCCAGCGCCGACGAGGCCCTGGTGGCCCGGCAGGCCATCGCCGGGCTGATGTGGGGCAAGCAGTTCTACCACTTCGACGTCAAGCGCTGGCTGGAGGGCGATCCGGGTTCACCGCCGCCCCCGCCGGGCCGCCGGCACGGGCGCAACGGCCACTGGTGGCACATGACCAGCTTCGACGTGATCTCCATGCCGGACCCCTGGGAGTACCCCTGGTACGCGGCCTGGGACCTGGCCTTCCACTGCGTCACCATCGCCCGGGTCGACCCCGGCCTCGCCAAGGAGCAGCTGCTGCTCCTGCTCCGCGAGTGGTACCTGCATCCCAACGGGCAGATCCCGGCGTACGAGTGGGCGTTCGGCGACGTGAACCCGCCGGTGCACGCCTGGGCGGCGCTGAAGGTCTTCGAGATCGACGGCTCCCGGGACCACGAGTTCCTCGCCCGGGTGATGCACAAGCTGCTGCTCAACTTCACCTGGTGGGTCAACCGCAAGGACACCGGCGGCAACAACGTCTTCGAGGGCGGCTTCCTCGGGCTGGACAACGTCGGCCCGTTCGACCGCTCCGCCGCGCTGCCGGTGGCCGGGGTGCTCGAACAGTCCGACGGCACCGGCTGGATGGCCATGTACGCGCTCAACCTGCTCGACATGGCCATCGTGTTGGCCGAGCACGACCGGGCGTACGTGGACACCGCGACGAAGTTCTTCGAGCACTTCTCGTACATCGCCGCCGCCGCGTACGACCAGGGGCTCTGGGATGACGAGGACGCCTTCTTCTACGACGTGCTGCGGCTGGCCGACGGCAGCCAGGTGCCGCTGAAGGTCCGCTCGGTGGTCGGGCTGCTGCCCCTCGCGGCGACCACCCGGCTCACCGCGAAGACCCTGCGCCGGCTGCCCGAGCTGGGCGCCCGGCTGCGCTGGTTCCTCACCAACCGCCCCGAGTACGCCGACGTGATCGGCGCCCGCCGGCTCGGCCCCGACGGGCGGCAGCAGCGGCTGCTCTCCATGGTCGGCCCGGATCAGGTGGTCCGGCTGCTCGCCCGGATGCTGGACACCGACGAGTTCCTCTCCGAGTACGGCCTGCGCACGCTCAGCCGTGCCCACCTGGACAAGCCCTTCACGGTGACCCTCGGCGGCCAGGAGTTCAGCGTCGGATACGAGCCGGCGGAGTCGACCAGCGGGCTTTTCGGCGGCAACTCCAACTGGCGCGGCCCGATCTGGATGCCGACCAACTTCCTGCTGATCAGCGCGCTGCGCGACTACGCCGCCTTCTTCGGCGACGACCTCCAGGTCGAGTACCCGACCCGGTCCGGCCGCAAGTGCTCCCTCGACGAGATCGCCGACGACCTCTCCGCCCGGCTGATCTCGCTCTTCACCCGGGACGGCTGGGGCCGGCGGCCGATCTACGGCGCCGCCCAGCTCTTCCAGACGCATCCGGACTGGCGGGACCTGATCTGTTTCCCGGAGTACTTCCACGGGGACAACGGCGCCGGGCTGGGGGCCTGGCACCAGACCGGCTGGACCGCGCTGGTCGCCGACCTGATCCTCACCCGGCGCCGCTGATCCGCCGAACCGGTCCGGGGCGCGGCGGTCAGGAGGATCGACCGCCGCGCCCGTGCCGGCACGGGTCAGGGCACCGGGAAGAAGGCGATCTTGGCGTGGTACTCACCGGCGACGGTGTTGGTGTCGCTACCGACCCAGAGTCCGCGCTCGGTGGCGTACAGCTCGGCGGTGCCGACCCCGCGATCCTTGGTCGGGTTCCAGGCCAGCGCCTTGCCGGTCACCGGGTGGATCGCCCCGATCCCCGGCCGGGACACCGCGCCCGCCCCCGCCGAGTTGCGGCCGTACGGGTTGTCCAGCCAGCGCTGGTGCCCGCCGACGTACACCGCCGGGCCGGTGATGGCCACCGAGAGCAGGGTGTCCCCACCGGTGTAGTTCGCCCAGGTCGGCTGCTTGCCGCCCGTCTCGGTGCCGAACTCGAAGCGGGCCGCCGCGTCGCAGAGCCGGCCGGTGTACATGTAGCCGGTCGTCACCGCGACGAACCAGGTCCCGTCGGGGGAGATGTCCACCCCGCGCATGTACGTCGGGAAGCTGCTCGCGCAGGTCGGCTGGTACCGGTCGGTCCACCAGCCGGAGAGCGTCGCCCCCGTGGAACTCAGCCGCGCCACCGCGAGCTGGTGCCGGGCCTGGCCGGCGACCGTGCTGAAGTTCCCGACGAAGATCAACCGGCTGCCGTCGGCGGAGACGTCGAGCGCCTCCACCTTGACCGGGCCGGTGACCCCGGTCGTGGTGGTGCGCGGCCCGTCGAGCCGCAGGTTCACCGACGAGTCGGCGGCGCCGGTGCCCGCGTTCAGCGCCGCCAGACCGCGCCGGGTCACCCCGCCCACGGTCTGGAACGCGCCGCCCACGATGAGCCGGTCGCCGACCAGCCGCATGTCGTTGACCTGGCCGTTGAGCGCGGCCGGGGCGAAGCCGGCGAACCGCGCCCCGGTGGCCGCGTCGATCCGGGCCACCCGCGGGGCGGCCACGCCGTTGACCGAGGTGAACGACCCGCCGATGTAGAGCGACCGACCGTCCGCCGCGGCGGCGAGGCCCTTGACCGTGCCGTTGACCACCGGCCGGAAGGTGGTGTCGATCCGGCCGGTGGTGGCGTCGAAGGCCACCAGCCGGGGCATGGCCAGATCGGTGGTGCTGCCCGCGTTGCGGACCTTGGTGAAGGAACCGGCCATGTAGACCCGGTTGCCGATCTGGATGATCCGGTAGACCGTGCCGTCGAGCGCGTGCGGCGTCCAGTTCGCCGGGTCGGCGCTGACCACGGTGGCATGTGTGGCGTTGACCGCGAGGGCCGGGGTCGCGGGAAGGGCGCTGCCCGCCGCGACGAGGGCGGCCGCCAGTCCGGTGGCCGCGCTCCGGTGACGCCAGGTCCGGCCGGTCGGCCGGGCCCGCGTCGAACGTGGATGATCGCGAGAGGTCGTCATCGCCGAAGCATCACCCGGCGACGCCGGTACGCGCAGTCGGGTGGCCGCCGCCGGTACGTCGGCGTTCGGTCAATCCGCACCGGCCGTCCGGCCGCAACCGCGGGACATAACCGGATGTCCCGGTCGGTCGGGCGCAGTAGCGTGTCCCCGGTCCGGACACGGAAGGGGAACGCGATGCGGCAGCGCCGGGAGGCGACGGTGCTCATCTTCGACGCCGACGACACGCTCTGGGAGAACAACGTCCTCTTCGAGCGGGTGATCGACGACTTCCTCGCCTGGCTGGATCATCCCACGCTGGACCGGACCGAGATCCGGGCCGTCCTCGACGACATCGAGCGGGCCAACGCCGTGGCGCACGGCTACGGCAGCAAGGTCTTCCTGCGCAGCCTGGGGGAGTGCCTGGAGCGGCTGCGCGCGCGGCCGGCCACCGAGCGGGAGCGCCGGGAGCTGGACGAGCTGGCCGCGGCGCTGGTCGGGCACACCGTCGAGCTGATGGCCGGGGTCGCGGAGACGCTGGACGACCTCGCCACCCGCCACGAGTTGCTGCTGCTCACCAAGGGGGAGCAGGAGGAGCAGCAGCGCAAGCTGGACGCCTCGGGCCTGCTGCGCCACTTCCGCGCCGCGCACATCGTCCGGGAGAAGGACGTCGAGACGTACCGGTGGCTCGCCGCCGAGCACGGGTTCGACCCGGCCGGCGCCTGGATGATCGGGAACTCCCCGCGGTCGGACATCCTGCCGGCCCGGGCCGCCGGCCTGAACGCGGTCTTCATCCCGAACGAGAACACCTGGGTGCTGGAGCACGACGAGCTGGACCCGACCGACACCGGGGTGGTCCGGCTGGCCGCCTTCCCCGACCTGCTCCGGCACTTCTGATCCGCCGGTAATGTCTCAGTCGTGCCGCTGACGTTCCCCTCGCACCTGGCTCCGGTGCTGCCGCTGAAGCTGTGGCGCCCGCACTGGTTCGACGGGGTGGCGCTGGCCACCGGGGCGGTGTCGCCGGACGTCTGCTACCTGTTCAGTGGCACCCGGTACGACCTCGGGTTGCGGACCCACACGCTGGGCGGGCTGCTCTGGTGGTGCCTGCCGGTGGCGCTCGGCTACGCCTGGATCGTCCGCCGGACGATCGCCGGGATCGCGGTGCACCTGCCCGGCGACCGTGCCTTCGCCTGGCGGGACCATGCCGCCCTCGGCGGCGTCCGGCATCCCTGGCAGGTCACCGTCTGCTCGGCGCTGATCGGCGCGGCCAGCCACGTCGCCTGGGACCGGGTCACCCACACCGACCGCTGGCTGCGCGCCCTGGGCGTCGACTGGCACGCGCTCACCGGCATGTACTGGTGGCTCTTCGCCGACCTGCTCAGCACGGTGGGCGGCGGCGTCGTCGTGGTCGGCCTGGCGCTCCGCGCCGCCCGCCGGCATGAGATCTTTGACGGCGTACGACCGCCGGCGCCACCGGCGCGACCAACGGCCTTCTGGGGGGTGGCGCTGATCGTCACGGCCGCCGGCGCGGCCGTGCTGCCGGCGCTGCCGTACGCGACGGTGCCGGCCCCGGGCGGGGTGCGGCTGCTGCATCTGGGCGCGCTCGCGCTGATCGCCGGCGCCGTGGCGGCCGGCCGGTCCGAGGCGCGACGGGTGGGCGGGCGGACCGGTCGCTCCGAGGAGAAACAGCGCCACTCCGGCTGACCCTGTTACGCCGACATGCCGTATTTCAACGTTGGCATCAATCACATTCTCCCCGGCCCGCAGAAGCTTGTTCGACCTGCGGCGGGATGCCTAACCTGGGCCCGCGTTCACGGCTCTTCGGGGTGAGTCGGGGACGCGCCGAAGTCCGGTAGTTGGGCACCGTGGAGCTGAGTGCATGCGGGCCGGCTCGCCGTGTTGAGCCCGGCGTTGGCGGCGTGCCACGCCTGCCGCGCTCGCAACGGCGAATTCCGCTACCACGCCGGACGGCTGGGGGTCAGGACCGGGGAGTTGCGGACCCGGTCCTGACCCGTCCCCGGCGAGATTCCTCCGCGTCGTGCCATCCCAAAGCGTTTACGGCGGGCCGACCTCGACGAATGTCCGTCCGGGTGGCACCAACATCTGCTCGTTCTATCAACTCCCGAATTGGAATTGAGATGCAGGTTGAGCTAGTACGGCAGCCGCCGTTCGGGATCATGGCTGAGGTTCGAGCCTGAGCCGACGTGTGTAGTGGGATCGTCAAGTTTGGAAGCCGGTGTCTGCGGGGTCGTCCACCGACGGCGATTCCCGTGCCCACCGCCGCTGCCTGTGAAGGCTCAATTTCCCAAAACGGACGTGAGGTGTCCGATTTAGGAGGGCTACTTCAGCCGCAACAACTCGTCCGACACGATCCACGGCGGATGCTCGACGTCACGGCCTCAACGTCGGAAGATCGCGGCGAGCTTGTACGCCCGGGCGCGGGCCAGCAGCTTGAGGAGATCCCGCTTGCGGGGTTCGGTGTAGAGGATGAAGTCGTCGAACCGCCGAACCCCCGGGTGGCCCACGGCGGACGCGGCTGCGTCGCGGATCGCCGTCAAGTGGCCCGCGGTCAGCTGCAGGGCCCGCTCGTCGGGCTGGTACTCCGCCCCGAGTGGGTAGTCGCGGCCGGGCCGGTTCCTCATCTCGATGTGGCAGCCGAGCACGTGCGTCACCGGCCGGGTGGCGGCAAAGGCGACCAGCCGGTTGAGCGTTGCGAGGTACGCCGCGGCGTCGAACGCGTACAGCCGGCCGGGCAGGGCCGTGTCGCCGGTGAGCAGGATCCCGGTCCACGGGTCGTAGATGGTGATCGCCGCCTGGTGGTGGCCCGGGGAGCCGAGGATCTCCAGCGCCCGGCCGCCGAGGTCCAGGGTGACGGTCTGCGCGGGCCAGCTGTCGCCGAATCCGAAGAACGACCGGACCGCATCCACCTCCCGCGGCACCACCGTGGTGTTCGGGCGGCCGGCGAACTGCGCATCGGCGGCAACGTGGTCACCGTGCCCGTGCGAGTGCGCCACCACCAGCTCGTACCTCTCGCGCGGGTGCGCATCGAGCCACTCGGCGATGAGCCCGTCGACCGTCGCGCGCAGCGGGAATAGGTCGGAGTCGGCGGTGGCGCCGGTGTCGAGCAGAAGCGCGCGTTCGTTGCCAAACAGCAGGAAGAGGAACGGGGCCTCGTAGCTGGTGGCCTTGCTCTGCCGCAGGATGATCGTGTGCTCGTCGTACGCGTGGACCTGGATCTTCGGGTCGCGGTCGCGCCGCTTCGAGGGCACGCCGTGGTTCCAGCGCACAGCGAGCGACCCCTTCGCGGGGGCGGCGCTCACGAAGTCGATCAGGTCATCAGTCATCGGAATCACTTTCGCTGTCCACTAGGTCGAAGTTCGGCAGCGGTGTGGCCGCCATGAAGTACCGGACGTGCTGCTGGCCGGGCTGGAGCCGGACACCGCCGGCACTGATCCGGGCGATGTACGGCTCGAGGATCGACGTGACCTTCTGCTTGATGTCGGCGGCCTCCTCGGCCGACATGACCGCCACCGCGGTCATGAGACTCTTCTGCCACGCCGAGCTCTCCTCGTCATTGCGGTCCACGTAGCCGAGGATCGCCTGCATCTCCCGCTCGACCACGACCCGCTCGAGCTGCCGCTGGACGACCGCATCTCCGCTAGCGGCGATCCGCAGGCGCCGCTGGGGATCGGTCACGCGCCACTTCCGCTCGCGCTTGTCGCCGCCCGGCCCGGCGTCCTCCGCGAACCCGTACTTGGCCAGCTGGCGCAGGTGGAATGAGCAGTTGGCCTGCGGCACGCCGAGCGCGCGGCCGCACTGGGCGGCTGTGGCCGGGCCGGTCGCGGCCAGCAGCTCCAGCAGGTCCAGCCGGACCGGATGGGCCAGCGCCCGGATGGCCATGGCGTCGCTGATACGCATATGCCAAAGGATACTTTGGGGTTGCGAGATGTCAAGCACTTCTTTGGCATTGTCGACAATATCGACCGAGTTGAAACCTTGAGTCCCACTGGTACGGCAGTTGCCGTTCGGGATCATGACTGAAGTTCGAGGTTGAGGCGTCGTCGGTAGTGGGATCGTCGGGCACGGGCTTGATGGCGGCGGCGCCATTGTGACCAGTGCAAACGGTGCGTGAGGCCGCGGATTGGCCGGATGATGAGGGTGTTGATCAGACGGCGGATCTCGTTGACGGTCAGTGGGATCAAGCCGGGGTCGTCGGGCTCGTCGGTGGTGGCGTCGGCGGCGCAGATCGCCAGGATGGCGAGGGCCCTCGTCGCCGGCCCGGGTGGCGCACACCGTCCGGGTACCGGTCACCCCGGCGCCGGGTGAGCCACTGCCCGTCCTGGTCCAGATCCAGGTCGGTGACCACCCGGCCGAGGGGTTCAGCCGGATCACCTTCGGCTTCCGCGGCCCCACGCCGAGCTACCAGGTCGGCTACGTCGCCCGGGTGGAGTCCGACGGCAGCGGCGCCCCGGTCGAGCTGCCCGGCACCGCGTTCCTCGCGGTCCGCTTCAACCCGGCGCAGGGGCATGACAGCAGCGGACAGAGCACGGTGAGCGCGCCCGCGCGGACCATCGGCCACCCCACGCTGCGCGGCTGGGCGCCCGCCGGGGACTTCGAGGGGTACCTCAGCTTCGGGCTCGGGCTCCAGCCGCCGTCCGGCGCGACCGTGCCGGTGCGGCTGGGCGAGTCCACCCGTCCCGACGGCACCCACGTCGTCTCCGTCGACGTGCGCCGGAGCTGAGCCGCGGCGGCGTTCGCCGTGGTCGAGGCGGGCGCCCCGGCCGACGGAACCGACCGCGCCGACCGAGGGTCGGCGCGGTCGGCTCAGGCGTGCCTCAGGAGGCCCCGCCCCGGACGATCGCCACGGCGACCCGGCAGAACTCGTCCATGTCGGGGTTGAAGCCGGCGGCGATGTCCGGGTGCAGTCCGGCGCGGGTCTCGTCGAGCAGCCGCCGGCAGACCTCCTCGACCGGCTCGCCCGCGTAGCTGGACCGGACCCGTTCGATTGCCGCCTGCAGGGCCGAGGTCAGCTGATCCTCCAGCGGGCCGCGCAGCTTCTGCTGCACTGCATCGAGCCCGCTCGGGTCGAGCGTGACATGTGGCTCCGACATCGGCGCTCCCTTCATCGGCGTCCGCGGTACCCCACCGCGGCCGTCGGTCAAACCACGGTGGGTACGGCGGCCACCCGGACCTGGTACGAGAAGTCCTCCGCCGGCTCCTCGAGGTAGGACAGCCGGCGGATCTGCCGGTCGTCGTCGTAGAGGGCGACGTCGACCAGGACGCCGAGGTGGGCCAGCCCGATGTTGGCCACCCGCTTCTTGTCCTGCAGCACCGCGCAGACCCCGCCCAGCAGGGTGCTGGCGTCGGAGGTGCGGTGCCCGGGCGGGCAGCGCAGGGTCAGGTCCACCTCGATCGGCCCGGCGAGCGGGGTCCAGCCGGTGCGCTGGGCGGCTTCGCAGGCCGCCTGGAGCAGGGCGCGGACCCGGGTCGCCTGCCGGTGCCCGGCGGCGAAGATGGACAGGGCCTCGGTCTTGACCGGGGGCAGGCCGCTCACCTCGAACGTCAGGGCGAGAGCGCGGGTGTCCTGCACGACAACCTCCTCGTTGGGGACGATCCTGCCCAACCGGTGACGCGGCAGAGGGGGGTTCCCGCGATTACCAACCGATCGGACGGGTCGGGGGTCGGCCGGAGGCGTATCGACTTCGACGGCGACGCGCTGGCTGCGGAGCTACCGAAACGCTAGTGCACCGGGCGCACGCTGGGTAGCCTCGCCGTTCACTGGGTGGGACGGGGCGGGAAGGCGCAGAACTCGTTGCCCTCCGGGTCGGCCAGCACCCACCAGCCGGTCCGGTCGTCGAGCTCGCGCAGCAGCGTGGCCGCCGGCCGCGATCAGCCGCGGCGTGCGACTCGCGTACCGCCCGGTCCCAGCGCTCGTCGTCGAGGGCCGGCGCGGCCGTGGTGAGGCCGGCCGCCTCGACGGCCGCGGTCACGATCTTGTCGCCAAGCGGGTTGCCGGCGTCGTGGGTGCGGGCGCCCAGCTCGGCGTAGAAGCGGCCGGCGTCGTCGTGGCGGCCCTCGGCGCGCTGCGCCTCCACCGGCCGGAGCGCCGGCCGGTGGCGGCCATCGCGTCGGCGCCCTCGGGGGCGATCCGGCCCTCGTTGAGGATGGCCAGGCTGAACGCCCGCCACTCGACGCGCAGCCCCCGGGCCCCGGCGACGGCGACCAGCCAGCGGGAGGTGCGCCAGGTCCACGGGCAGGCGGGATCGAAGAAGAAGGTGGCGTCCATCCGCCGAGCGCAAGGGCCGCCCGGCCGGCGCGCAGGGTGGTGATCCCGCTCACCCCAGGCCCTGTCTTTCCCGTTCCGTGACGCTCAGGTTTCGCAGCGTCGCAGGTCGGGCACTGTTGGCGCACGAAACGCCCGGGGCCGAGTGGATTTGCCGCAACCAGCGCCCGGACCGTCTCGCCGTGCGCCGGGGCACGGGCAACTCCCCCGGCTCTCGCCAAAGAAAGGGGGAGGGCGATGACGACAGACCCCGACGAGGCCGCGGGTCGGCGACGAACACGGTTCCGTGCGGCGGCGGCAGCCGCCGCACTGACGTTGGTGGCGCCGCTCGCGGCCTGCGGGTCCGGCGGCGACGGCGGTACGCCCACGATCAACCTGTACTACCCGCCGGAGCAGAACCTGCAGAAGGTCGTCGACGACTGCAACGCGCAGGCCCAGGGGCGATACAAGATCGTCTATCGGGTGCTGCCCCGGCAGGCCGACGACCAGCGGGTGCAGCTGGTGCGCCGGCTCGCCGCACAGGACAGCGGCATGGACGTGCTCGGCCTCGACGTCACCTGGACCCAGGAGTTCGCCAGCGCCGACTGGATCCGCGAGTGGACCGGCCAGGACAAGGCGGAGGCGGAGCAGGGCACGCTGGCGGGCCCGCTGGACACCGCCCGCTACGAGGGCAAGCTCTACGCCGCGCCGAAGAACACCAACGTCCAGCTCCTCTGGTACCGGACCGACCTGGTGCAGCAGCCACCGAAGACCTGGGACGAGATGATCTCCGCCGCCCAGCAGCTCAAGCAGCAGGGCAAGCCGTACCAGGTGCTCACCATGGGCGCCCAGTACGAGGGTCTCGTCGTCCTCTACAACACCCTGGCCGAGAGCGCCGGCGGCAAGATCCTCAGCGACGACGGCAAGCAGGCCGTGATGGACGAGGGCACCGTCAAGGCCCTCGACCAGCTGAAGAAGTTCGCCACGTCGGGCGTGACGTCGCCGTCCTTCACCAACGCCACCGAGGACCCGGTCCGGCTGGAGTTCCAGGGCGGCTCGGGCGCCTTCCAGGTCAACTGGCCCTTCGTCTATCCGGCGATGCAGGAGGCGAACCCGGACCTGGCGAAGAAGGTCAAGTGGGCCCGGGTCCCCGGCATCGACCCGAACACCCCGAGCAAGGTCACCATCGGCGGCGTCAACATGGCCGTCAGCACGTACTCCAAGCACCCGACCGAGTCGTTCGAGGCGGCCAGGTGCATCCGCAACGAGAAGAACCAGAAGTTCTCCGCGGTCAACGACGGCGTGCCGCCGACCATCGAGAAGGTCTACGACGACCCGGAGATGGAGAAGGCGTACCCGATGAAGGAGACCATCCTGGAGGAGCTGAAGGAGCCGGCGGTCCGTCCGCTGACCCCCGCCTACCAGAGCATCTCCACGGTCATGTCGGCGATCCTGTCGCCGCCGTCAGGCATCCGGCCCGAGCAGACCGCGAACGAGCTGCGGGACGCCATCGCCGACGCCCTCGAATCCAAGGGGGTCCTCCCGTGAGCATCAACGCCACCCCTACGGGTGCGGACGTCGCGGCCGACGAGACCGCCACCCGGTCCGCCGGCCGGCACGCGGCGGTGCCCGCCCAGCGGGCCAACCAACGGGCCAGGGCGCCGCTGAGCGAGAACAAGCGGGCCGAGCGCCGCCTCGGCTGGCTGCTCTGCGCGCCGGCCGCGCTGGTCATGGTGCTGGTCACCGCCTACCCGATCCTCTACTCGGTCTGGCTGTCGCTGCAGCGCTTCGATCTGCGCTTCCCCGACCAGCGGGAGTTCATCGGGCTGGAGAACTACGCCACCGTGCTGACCAACCAGTTCTGGTGGACCGCGTTCGGGGTCACCGCGCTGATCACCGTGGTCACGGTCGCGGTCGAGCTGGTGCTCGGCATGGGACTCGCGCTGATCATGCACCGCACGCTGGTCGGCCGGGGCATCGTCCGCACCGCGGCGCTGATCCCGTACGGGATCGTCACCGTCGTCGCCGCCTTCTCCTGGCGGTACGCCTGGACCCCCGGCACCGGCTACCTGGCGAACGTCTTCGACGGCAGCGCGCCGCTGACCGAGCGGGCCAGCTCACTGGCGATCATCATGCTGGCGGAGATCTGGAAGACCACGCCGTTCATGGCACTGCTGCTGATGGCCGGCCTGGCCCTCGTCCCGGAGGACCTGCTCAAGGCGGCCTCCACCGACGGCGCGACCTCCTGGCAGCGGTTCACCAAGGTGATGCTGCCGGTGATGAAGCCGGCGATCCTGGTCGCCCTGCTGTTCCGCACGCTGGACGCGTTCCGGGTCTTCGACAACATCTTCGTGCTCACCGCGGGCGGCAACGAGACCTCGTCGGTGTCGATGCTCGCCTACAACAACCTGATCCGGGGTCTGAACCTCGGCATCGGCTCCACGATGTCGGTGCTGATCTTCCTCACCGTGGCGATCATCGCCTTCGTCTTCGTGAAGCTGTTCGGTACCGCTGCCCCGGGCAGCGACGACGGGGAAAGGCGCTGAGATGGCTGTCGAAACCACCGCGCGGGCGAAGCTGCGCTGGGGTCTGCTGGACGTCATCGTCGTCGTCTTCGCGCTGATCCCGGTGCTCTGGATCGCCTCGCTGTCGTTCAAGACCCCGGCCACCCTCACCGACGGGAAGTTCTGGCCCCGGGAGTGGACGCTGGACAACTACCGGACGATCTTCCAGACCGACCAGTTCGTCCGGGCCCTGGCCAACTCGATCGGCATCGCGCTGATCGCCACCCTGATCGCCGTGGTGCTCGGCGCGATGGCCGCGTACGCGATCTCCCGGCTGGACTTCCCCGGCAAGAAGCTGCTGGTCGGGGTCTCCCTGCTGATCGCGATGTTCCCCCAGGTGTCGCTGGTGTCGCCGCTGTTCGAGATCGAGCGTCAGCTCGGCCTCTTCGACACCTGGCCGGGGCTGATCCTGCCGTACATCACCTTCGCCCTGCCGCTGGCCATCTACACGCTGTCGGCGTTCTTCAAGCAGATCCCGTGGGACCTGGAGAAGGCGGCGAAGATGGACGGCGCCACCCAGGGCCAGGCGTTCCGGCGGGTCATCGCCCCGCTGGCCGCGCCGGGGCTGTTCACCACGGCGATCCTGGTCTTCATCTTCTGCTGGAACGACTTCCTCTTCGCGATCTCGCTGACCTCCACCGAGCGGTCCCGCACGGTGCCGGTGGCGCTGTCGTTCTTCACCGGCGAGTCGCAGTTCGAGGACCCCGCCGGGGCGATCTGCGCGGCCGCCGTGGTGATCACCATTCCGATCATCCTGTTCGTGCTCTTCTTCCAGCGCCGCATCGTCTCCGGCCTGACCTCCGGCGCAGTCAAGGGATAGGTGGTAGTCATGGCTGACATCGTGCTGGACAAGGTGAGCAAGCGGTTCCCGGACGGGACCGTCGCGGTGCAGGACGTCGACCTGGAGATCGCCGACGGCGAGTTCGTGATCCTGGTCGGTCCGTCGGGCTGCGGGAAGTCCACCACCCTCAACATGATCGCCGGGCTGGAGGACATCAGCTCCGGCGAGCTGCGGATCGCGGGGGAGCGGGTCAACGACAAGGCGCCCCGGGACCGGGACATCGCCATGGTTTTCCAGTCCTACGCGCTCTACCCGAACATGACCGTCCGGGAGAACATGGCCTTCCCGCTGCGCCTGGCGAAGCTGGACAAGGCCACCATCGACGCCAAGGTCGACGAGGCGGCCAAGGTCCTGGAGCTGACCCCGCTGCTGGACCGCAAGCCGGCCAACCTCTCCGGCGGCCAGCGCCAGCGGGTGGCGATGGGCCGGGCGATCGTCCGGCAGCCCAAGGCCTTCCTGATGGACGAGCCGCTGTCCAACCTCGACGCCAAGCTGCGGGTGCAGATGCGCACGGTGGTGTCCCGGCTGCAGAAGCAGCTCGGCACCACCACCGTCTACGTCACCCACGACCAGACCGAGGCGATGACCCTCGGCGACCGGGTGGTCATCATGCGGGGCGGGGCGGTGCAGCAGGTCGGTCCGCCGCAGGAGCTCTACGACCACCCGCGCAACCTCTTCGTCGCCGGCTTCATCGGCTCGCCGTCGATGAACTTCCTGCACGCCGCGGTGGAGGACGGTCGGCTGCGGACCGCGCTGGGTGACGTGTCGATCGGCGAGCGGGTGCGCCGGGAGCTCGACGGCGCCGACGCCCCGCGCGAGCTGATCCTCGGCATCCGCCCCGAGCACTTCGAGGACGCCGAGTTGATCGACGAGGAGACCCGCCGCCGGGGCATGGAGTTCGAGGCGCCGGTGGACATCGTCGAGTCGATGGGCTCGGACAAGTACGTCTACTTCACCGTCGAGGGGGAGCGGGCCACCGCCGCCGAGCTGGAGGAGCTGGCCGCCGACGCGGGCGCGGCCGACTTCGCCGGTGCCGGGTCCAGCCTGGTCACCCGGCTCTCCGCCGAGTCGGCGGTGCGGGAGGGGGAGAACCGGCGGGT
The DNA here is from genome assembly GCF_052814115.1 of Micromonospora sp. IBHARD004. Taxonomy (NCBI): domain Bacteria; kingdom Bacillati; phylum Actinomycetota; class Actinomycetes; order Micromonosporales; family Micromonosporaceae; genus Micromonospora; species Micromonospora sp. IBHARD004. The sequence goes on along the minus strand of NZ_CP199934.1, from coordinate 4,650,692 downwards.
CTGGTTCAACCTGGACAAGATCCACCTGTTCGACCCGTCCACCGGCCGGAACCTCACCCTGCACGAGGGCCGGGCGGCCGGCGCCCTCGCCGACTGACCGACGCGAACGGGGGCCGGTGGCAGCAGCCGCCGGCCCCCGTTCCCGTCGAGGGGGTCGGGGGTTAGATCACCCTCAGCTCCACCCCAGGTCAAAGGCCGTTTCCGCTAGTCGGAGACGGCCTTTTTCGATCTTGTTCGGCAGCGGAGTACAGCAGCTCAGATGAATCTGCTCGCCGAGGCGCTTGAGTGCCGTCACGATCGTCTCCGCGGTGCAGGAGCTGCCGGCGAGCCCCATCAGCGGCAGGAAGGCCGCTCGGCAGCTGCGAGGTCGATTCCAGCGATCCGGCGGAAAGGCGGCGCTGGCGTGCTCGACGGTCGGCAGAGTTGCACCCGGTGCCGATACGTCAACCTGCCGTGATCGCCCCGGATCGTCGACAGTGGAGGTCGGCCAGGTCGATTGAAATCGACCTTCCAAGGTTGTTGCTGAATGTGGCCCTCGAACCACCGATGCCGATTCGAATGATCGGGTTGCCATTACGGAGGAACACCATCCAGATCAGGTTCTCCTGCGGGTCGAGTCGCGCGAAGAACCCCTCGGACCCGTGGGCACCCTCACCGCAACACAGGAAGCCCGAACCGTCCGGCAACTTCACTCTCGCCGACTCATCAATCTGGGCAACCTCCTCAGGGTCGGCGGATAGCAGATCATCCAGGTCAAAGGCGCCACCGATCCGGATGAACGACAGATCAGGGCCGTCTGAGCGCACGATGTGGGCAGATCCGTCCACGCGGTAAAGCCCGCTGACACCCGGCGCGGAGCCCTGCCGCCAGAGGTCGACGATGCGGCTCACTTCTCCTAACTCCCGCCCAGGTCGCTCGTAGAGCCCGTGTCCTGGCACAGGGCACCATACCGCCAGGCCCATCCTTACCAAACGTTCTGCCGAACCCCAGTCCCGGGCACCCATGCATCCACGTCGGTTTGCCGTTGTCGCCATGGGTATTCCCTTCTGTGGGTATCCCAGGCCGCAAGAAGCTCCCCATGCTGACGCCCGCCCTCGGCGGCGCGGAGCGGTACGGTACGAGACGGTTCCTCATGGCCGAGGGCGGGGATGCTGGGTGGGTGGGAAACCACCGGCCGCTAGGTGCGCTAGCTGGCAGGCGACTGTCCGGTCGATGTCGGCGCTCCGAGGAGTTGAGGACGCGGCGGCACCGGACACGGCTACCTCTCGATAAACCTCGGTGGTGTCAGGCGCTGCGGGGCGGCGGGGGCGAAGACGGCGACGCACGGTACGCGTCGTACGTTGCGGTGCCGGCTCCTCTGCTGGCCCCGGTCGCGTTGGTGCGCACGGCGCTGGTCGTCGCGGCTGCCGTCGCCGCTGGTTGGCTCGTGGGCTGGCTCATCGGCGTAGCCATCAAGAAGGCGGCGAGGGAGCCCTACCGGTCGTTGTTGATGCCGACCTATCGCGCCTGCCGCCGCCTGACAATCCTCATCCTGGCACTCGCTGCCCTGTACTTCACACTGCAATACACCGACCTGCCCAATGAATGGTTGCCCCACGGCCGTAACGCGCTGCGCCTGGTATTGGTCCTTGCATTCGCTTGGCTGGCGGCCAAGGCGCTGCGCGTCACCGAGGCAGGCGCCCTGCTACAACTCCCCCCGCACAGCAAGGATCCGTCCATCCGGCGGACCCGCAACGAGATCCGGCTGCTTCGCAAACTGGCCGGGGCTATCGTCGCAGTGCTGGCGATCGGCTGGGTCCTGACAACCTTCGACACCCTGCGGGCATTCGGCATATCCCTGCTGACATCCGCGGCAGTCCTCGGCGTCGTCGTCGGCCTCGCCGCCCGGAACACGCTCGGCAACGTCCTCGCCGGACTCCAGGTGGTTGTCTCCCACGCCATGCAGGAAGACGACGTCGTCGTGGTGAACGACGAGTGGGGCCGCGTCGAGGAGGTGAACCTCACCCACGTCGTCGTGCGGATGTGGGACGAACGGCGGCTGACCGTGCCCACCACCTTCTTCACCGAACGCGCTTTCCAAAACTTGACCCGACACGACGCTCGGGTGATCAGCGAAGTCACCCTGCACTTGGACTTCACCGCCGAATTGAACGAGCTGCGCAGCGAGGCGCAACGCCTCTTGGAGGCGAACCCGCTGTGGGAACGCGACAACAAATGGCAACTACAGATGGTCGACGTGACACCGCAAGCAGTCGCCGTCAAGCTACGCGCCTGGGCCGCAGACTCACCCAGCGCCTGGAACCTCGCCTGCGAAATGCGGGAGGCCCTCACCACGTACGTCCGGGACCAACACCCGCAATGGCTCCCACGCACCCGGGGCGAGTATCACCCGTAATACCCTCGCCCGGGACGGCCGCAGGTCGGCTGCGGCAGCAGCGCCGAGCCGGGTAGCGCGGAGGCGGACTCCGGTGGCAAGCCGCTGTGGCGGGGATCCGCAAGCCCTACGGCCGCGAGGTTCCACCGTTACGGTCCGTCGCAGCCGGTGCTGCACAGCCGGCTGCCGGCCGGCTGGCTGCCGGACACCTGACGCATCGCGTCGAGGTGCGCTGGGTCGGCCGTTCCCGCCTCGGCTACCCTCGCGGCATGATCGATCCGGTCGGGCTTGTCATCTTCGACTGCGACGGCGTGCTGGTCGACAGCGAGCCCATCGCCGTGCGTGTCAACGTCGCAGTGGGCGCCGAACTGGGCTGGCCGTTGAGTGAGGCGGAGGTCATCGAGCAGTTCGTAGGGCGCTCCAGTGCGTCCATCGGTGAGTTGATCGCCGCCCGCCTGGGTGCCGATACGGCCGCCATGTGGGCCCTGCGGTTCGACCAGGCTCACCGGCGGGAGGTCGACGTGGCGCTGACTCCAGTGGACGGGATAGTCGAAGCTCTCGACGAGATCGTGACGCCGACGTGTGTGGCATCCAGCGGTTCGCACGAGAAGATGCGGCACACTCTCGGCCGTACCGGCCTGTACCACCGGTTCTCCGGGCGCATCTTCAGCGCGAGCGAGGTGGCCCGGGGTAAGCCCGCCCCAGATCTGTTCCTGCACGCCGCCGCCCGGATGGGCGTGCCGCCGCACGCGTGCGTGGTGGTCGAGGACAGCCGCTACGGCGTGCAGGCGGCCCGCGCCGCCGGGATGCGGTGCTTCGGCTACGCCGGCGGGCTGACCCCAGCGACATGGCTGGAGGGTCCAGACACGGTCGTCTTCGATGACATGCGCAAGCTGCCGGCCCTGCTGGCGGCCGCGTGAGCCACCGGGTTGCGGGCCGACCGGCGACCGCGGACACCTCAACCGCCAGCGTTCGATTGGAGAAGATCCTTTGGTGGCACCACGTGGAATCACCGGCTACGCCGAAGTAGCCGACACGCTGGCCCGCCAGTACGAGAGCGTGTCGTTCGGCGAAGTGCACCGCGAAGTGTTGCACCTGTTCCCGGAACGGCCAAGCCAAGTCATGGACGTCGGCGCGGGCACCGGCCGGGACGCCGCCGCGCTGTCCGCGCTCGGACACCGGGTCGTTGCCGTGGAGCCGACGGCCGAGCTTCGCAACCACGGCCGACGCCTGCACCCCGACATGGACATCGACTGGGTCGACGATGCACTGCCCGACCTCGCGGTGATTCACAGGCGGGGCCTGCGCTTCGACCTCATCCTGGTCACCGCCGTGTGGATGCACCTGGACCGGGCCGAGCGGGATACGTCGATGCGGCGGCTGGGGAACCTGCTGGAGCCGGGCGGGCAGATGATCCTCTCAGTGCGCCACGGGCCCGTGCCGGCGGGGCGGCGGATGTACGACGTTCCGGCCCGGGAGACGATCGCACTGGCTCGTGAGTACCGGCTTGACGTAGTCCACTCCAGCAGGCGGTCCGACCTGCACGGCCGCGCGGACGTGTCGTGGACTCTGCTGGGTTTGCGGCGCCCGGCGAACGGGCGATGAAGGCCACCGACCACGGCTCGACAGCACTGGCCGAAGCAAAGGCGGCCTGCATCTCGTCGCCGCGTCCCGGTTGCCGTCAGTGCTGACGGGGCGACGGCCCCGTCACCGTGTGGGCGGTCGGTCCAGCAGCTTGTCGAGCCGGACAGGCAGGTCCCGGACCCGTACCCCGGTCGCGTGGTACACGGCGTTGGCGACCGCCGCGGCGCTGCCGACGATGCCGATCTCGCCGATCCCCTTCACCCCGGCCGGGTTCAGCTCGGGGTCCTCCTCCGGCAGCCAGTACGCCTCGATCCGCTCCACGTCCGCGCAGACGCTGACGTGGTACATGGCGAGGTCGTGGTTGACCCAGTCGCCGTACCGCTCGTCGAGCAGGCCCTCCTCGTGCAGCGCCATCGACAGCCCCATCGTCATGCCGCCGATGAGCTGGCTGCGGGCGGTGGTCGGGTTCACCACCCGGCCGGCGGCGAAGACCCCGAGCATCCGCCCCACCCGGATCTCGCCGGTGTCCGCGTCCACCCGCACCTGCACGAAGTGGGCGCCGTACGCGTAGCGGGGCCGGGCGGGTTGCGCGCGGACCTCGTCGGCGGTGCTCACCTCGACGGTCAGTCCCTCGGCCGGCACCGCACCCCCGGGAGCCCCGCGGATCCGTTCGCGCAGCGCCTCACCGGCGCGGATGACCGCCCAGCTCCACGACGCGGTGCCCATCGAGCCGCCGGCCACGCCCGCCGGGGGCAGGTCGCTGTCGCCGACCCGGATCACCACCCGGTCGACGGGTACGCCCAGCGCGTCGGCGGCCACCTGCCACAGCGCGGTCCGGGCGCCGGTGCCGATGTCGGTCGCGTTGATCCGTACCTCGAAGGTGCCGTCCGGCGCGGCGGTGGCCGCCGCCGCGGCCGCGCGGGACCGGGCCGGGTAGCTGGAGCCCGCCACCCCGGTGCCGACCAACCACCGCCCGTCGCGCCGAACCCCCGGCGTCGGGTCCCGGTCGGCCCAGCCGAACCGGCGCGCCCCCTCCCGCAGGCAGGCGATCAGGTTCCGGCTGCTGAACGGCTGCCCGGTGTCGGGATCCACGGCCGGGTCGTTCCGGATCCGCAGCTCGACCGGGGTCGACGCCGCACGCCGTCGCCAGCTCGTCCATCGCGGACTCCAGCGCGTACGCGCCCGGGCACTCGCCCGGCGCGCGCATCCAGAACGGGGTCGGCACGTCCAGTCGGACCAGTCGGTGGGTGGTGCGCCGGTGCCGCCCGGCGTACATGCTGCGGGTGTAGACGGCGGTCTGCTCGGCGAACTCGGTCAGCGTCGAGGTCTGGCTGATGGCGTCGTGGCAGACCGCGGCGATCCGGCCGTCGGCGTCGGCGCCGAGCCGGACCCGCTGGATGGTCGGGGTCCGGTACCCGATCGGACCGAAGAGCTGCTGCCGGGTCAGGGCCAGCCGGACGGGCCGGTCCACCTGCCGGGCGGCCAGCGCGGCGAGCACCACGGCCGCCTTGGCGTACCCCTTGCTGCCGAAGCCGCCGCCGACGTGCTCGGCGACCACCCGAACCGCCTCCCGGGGCAGCCCGAACAGCTCGGCGAGGGTCGCCTGCACCGGGGATGAGCCCTGGTTGGAGTCCTGCACCAGCAGCCGCCCGTCCCGCCAGCGGGCAGTGGTGGCGTGCGGCTCCATCGGGTTGTTGTGGTAGGCCGGGGTCCGGTAGGTGGCGTCGACGCGCACCTCGGCCGCCGCGAAACCGGCGTCGAAGTCGCCCTCGGCGGTGTCCGTCGGATAGCTCGGGTTGACCTTCTCCGGCCGGTACAGCTCGGGGTGGTGTTCCGAGAGCACGGTGCTGTGCGGCTCGGTGTCGTACTCGATCCGGACCAGCCGGGCCGCCTCGCGGGCCGCCTCGATGGTCTCCGCCACCACGACGGCGACGAACTGCCCCCGGTAGTGCACGGTCGGCTCCTGGAGCAGGAACAGGTCCGCGTCCACCCCGGGCGCCAGGCGGGGCGCGTTGCCGTGGTGCAGCACGTCGAGCACCCCGGGCAGGGCCAGCGCCGGGGCCACGTCGACCCGGACGATCCGGCCGCGGGCCGCGGTCGCCGGCACCGCCCAGCCGTACGTCACGCCGTCCATCGGGTACTCGACCGCGTACCGGGCCGCCCCGGTGACCTTGTCCCGACCCTCCAGCCGCGGGTGTTCCCGGCCCACCGCGCCGACCGGTGCCGCGCTCATGTCCGCCCCGAAGCGGCCAGCCCGGTCAGCGCGCGGACGGTGATGTTGCGGATCAGCGGCACCTTGAACCCGTTGTGCCGCAACGGCCGGGCCGCGGCGAGCTCGGCGTCCGCGGCCCGGGCGGCCAGCTCGGCGGTGAACGGCCGGCCGCGCAGCAGCTCCTCCGCCCGGTACGCCCGCCACGGCCGGTGGGCGACCGCGCCGTACGCCAGCCGGACGTCCCGGACCACGTCCCCGTCGAGGTCGAGCGCCGCCGCCACCGAGCCGACCGCGAACGCGAACGCGGCCCGGTCGCGCACCTTCAGGTACTCCGACCGCCGGGCGAACGGCAGCGGCGGGACCCGTACCGCGGTGATCAGCGCGCCGCGGGGGAGCGTGGTCTCCCGCTCGGGGTGGTCGCCGGGCGTCCGGTGCAGCTCGGTGAGCGGCACCTCCCTGGGTCCGGCCGGCTCGCGTACCTCCACCACGGCGTCCAGCGCGACCAGCGCGACCGCCAGGTCCGACGGGTGGGTCGCCACGCAGTGCTCGGACCAGCCGAGGATGGCCAGCTCGCGGTTCTGTCCGTGCAACGCCGCGCAGCCGGCGCCCGGCTCGCGCTTGTTGCACGCCTTCGCGGTGTCCTGGAAGTAGCCGCACCGGGTGCGTTGCAGCAGGTTGCCGGCGGTGGTCGCCATGTTGCGCAACTGCCCGGAGGCGCCGGCGAGCAGGGCCCGGGCGAGCAGCGGGTAGTCCCGCCGGACCAGCGGGTGCGCGGCGAGGTCGCTGTTGCGGGTGGTGGCGCCGATCCGCAACCCGCCGTCCGGTCCCGGTTCCACCGTGTCCAGCGGCAGCCCGCTGACATCCACCAGCAGACCGGGCCGTTGCACGCCGAGCTTCATCAGGTCCACCAGGTTGGTCCCGCCGCCCAGGTACGCCGCCTCCGGGTCCGCGTCGAGCAGCGCGACCGCCTCCGCGACGTCGACGGCCCGGCGGTAGCGGAAGGCTCTCACCGGGCCGCCGCCGCCGCGCGGATCGCGGTCACGATGTTCGGGTACGCGGCGCAGCGGCACAGGTTGCCGCTCATCCGTTCGCGCACCTCCGCGTCGGTCAGCTCCACCGGCGCGGTCAGGTCGTCGGTCACCACGCTGGGCCAGTCCCGGGTCACCTCGTCGAGCATCCCGCGCGCCGAGCAGAGCTGGCCGGGGGTGCAGTAGCCGCACTGGAAGGCGTCGTGGGCGACGAAGGCGGCCTGGAGCGGGGAGAGCGCGTCCGGTCCGGCGAGTCCCTCCACGGTGGTCACCTGCCGACCGTCCAGGGTGGCGGCCAGGATCAGGCAGCTCTTCACCCGCCGGCCGTCGAGCAGCACCGTGCACGAGCCGCACTGGCCGTGGTCGCAGCCCTTCTTGCTGCCGGTCAGGCCGAGTCGCTCCCGTAGCGCGTCCAGCAGGGTGGTCCGGTTGTCCAGCGTCAGGTCGTGGTCGACACCGTTGACGGCGAGGGCGACTCGGGACGACGATCCGCCGTCCGCCGGATTCCCGCTCCCCCGTCCGCTGCGCACCCGGTCAGACTACCGTTGTCCGTACTATTAACGGACAAATCCGGGCTAATGCCCGGCCGGTGCGATCGGCGGAGCGGCATGCGCGAGGTGCTGGGCGTGGTGCACGGCTGGGCGGACGGGGTGGCCCGACGGCAGGGCGGCACCGGCCGGGCGCTGCGCGGACTGCGCGGCCCGATCCACCGCGCCCCGGACCGGGCCCGCCAGCCCGCGGGGTCGCCGCGGTGACCGTCGCCGGGCTGCTGCTCGCCGCCGGGGCGGGGCGCCGGTTCGGCCGGCCCAAGGCGCTGGTCGAGCTGGACGGCGAGCCGCTCGTCCGGCGCGCGGTGCGGCTGTTGCGGTCCGCCGGCTGCGCGCCGGTCCACGTCGTCGTCGGCGCCGGCGCGGACGCGCTGCCCGAGCTTCCCGGGGCCGTGCCGGTCGTCAACCCGCACTGGCGGGACGGGCTGGGCGGCTCGCTGCGCCGGGGTCTGGCGTCGCTGCCCGGGCACGTCCCCGCCGCCGTGGTGGTGCTCGTCGACCAGCCGTCACTCACCCCGGCGGCAGTGCGCCGGGTGTGCGCGGCCCACGCCGCCGGCGCGCCCGTCGCCGCCGCCGCCTACGCCGGGCGGATCGGGCATCCGGTGCTGCTCGGCCGCGCCGTGTGGCCGCTGCTCGACCGGTACGCCACCGGGGACCGGGGCGCCCGCGACCTGCTGCGGGCCCGTCCCGACCTGGTGACCGTGGTGCCGTGCGACGACCTCGGGTCACCCCTGGACGTGGACACCCCGGCCGACCTGGCCCGACACGCCGCCGCCGGTCACCAGGAGTGACGAAGGGGCAGGCCGAGGAAGTGGGCGTAGCCGTCCAGCGCCGCCTCGACCCGGGTCCGCAGCCCGCCGTCGAACGGGACCAGCGGTTGCACGGTGACCGTGGCCCGGGTCTTGCTGAGGGTGCGCTTCCAGGTGCCCACCACCCGACCGGCGCGGACGACCGTGGACTGGAAGACCCCGTTGCCGCCGGGGATGACCGCCTGCTTGTCCGCCGGGTCGAGCATCAGGGCCCGGTCCTTGAACCCGAGCAGGTATTCGTCGAAGCCGGGGAGCACGTGCAGGTCGTCGACCGGCCCGCGCGGCGCGTCGAGCAGCGCCGCGTCGACGACCGCCTCGGTGCCGTCGACCCGGACGGTGGCCAGGGCGTCGCCGGCCACCGCGATGCCCCGCCGGGCATCGGCGGCGGTCAGCCCGGTCCAGCCGGCGAAGTCCTGCCGGGTGGTGGGGCCGTGGCTGCGGAAGTAGCGCAAGGCCAGGACGCCCAGCGCCTCATCGCGCTCCGGCCGGTGCGGGTCGGGCGCCCACTCGTCCAGCAGGGCGAACGTCTGCTCCGAGCCGACGTGCGGGGCGATGCAGGTGACACCGCGCTGGCTGGCGTACCAGAGCAGGTGGTAACCGCGCTGCCCGGCGGTGTCGATCCCCGCCGCGGTCACGGTGGCGAGGCACTGGGCGCGGGTGAGTCGGCCGCCGCCGGCCAGCGCGGCGCCCAGCGCGTCGGCCGCCCGGTCGGCCTCGGCCTCGGTGAGGCCCAGGACCGCCCGCCGGGCCGCGGCGCCGGCCAGCGTGCGGACGCCGGTCACCGCCAGCATCCAGCGGGCGTCCCGCGCCGGTACGAGGTGGACCGTCCCGCGCATCGGCCAGGTGCGCAGCGCCTCCCGGCGCTCCAGGGCCGCCCGCACGTCGGCGAGGGTGCGCCCCGGCAGGCGGACGCCCAGCGACCACATGCCGCTCGCGGCGTCCTGGGCCTGCATGGCGCCGAACCACTCGACCACCCCGGCCACGTCGTCCGGCCGGGCGGTCGGGTGCGGGCGCAGCAACAGGCTGGTCATCCGCAGGGCCAGGGCCTCCGCGCCGGTGAGCCGCACGTCCACGGGCCGCCTTCCGTCGATGGTGGCGGCCAGCATAGGCGGCCGGTCCGACATGCCCGGCGGGTTAGGGTGGGCGACGTGCTCCGACAGGTCACCGGGATCCGGTACGTCACCCCGCTGCGCGAGGGCGGCTCGCTGCCCGGCGTGGTGGAGGCCGACGACCTCGGCACCTACGTGGCGAAGTTCCGTGGCGCGGGGCAGGGGCCGAAGGCGCTGGTGGCGGAGGTGATCTGCGGCGAGCTGGCCCGCCGGCTCGGGCTGGCCGTGCCGCGCCTGGTGGTGCTCACCATCGACCCCGTCATCGGCCGGGCCGAGCCCGACCAGGAGGTGCAGGAGCTGCTGCGCAACAGCGGCGGGGCGAACCTGGGGATGGACTTCCTGCCCGGCGCGCTCGGCTACGACCCGGTCGCCCACCCGGTCGACCCCGCGCTGGCCTCGCGGGTGCTCTGGTTCGACGCGTACACCGAGAACGTCGACCGGAGCTGGCGCAACCCCAACCTGCTGATGTGGCACCGGCAACTGTGGCTGATCGACCACGGTGCCACCCTCTACTTTCACCACAACTGGCCGCGCGCCGAGGCCGCGGTGCACCGGGCCTACCGGGCCGACGACCACGTGCTCGCGCCGTACGCCACCCGGCTGGCCGAGGCGGACGCCGAGCTGGCCCCGCGGATCGGCCGGGAGCTGCTCACCGAGGTCCTGGAGCTGGTGCCGGGAGAGTGGCTGGCCGGTCCGGACTTCGACACGCCCGACGCCGCCCGGGCGGCGTACGTGGACCACCTGGCCCGGCGGGTCGCGCGGACCGACGCCTGGCTGCCCACCGGGAGCGCGGCATGAGAGAGCCCTTCGAGTACGCGGTGATCCGGCTGGTGCCCCGGGTGGAGCGCGGCGAGCAGATCAACGTGGGCGTGATCCTCTACTGCCAGGCCCGCGACTTCCTCGGCGCGCGTACCCATCTGGACGCCGACCGGGCGCGGGCACTGGCCCCCGACGTGGACCTGGATGCGGTGGCGGCGGCGCTGGGCTCCTGGGACCGGACCTGCGGCGGCGACGGACCGGCGCGGACGATGAAGCGGGGGGAGCGGTTCCGCTGGCTGGCCGCCCCGCGGAGCACGATGATCCAGGCCGGCCCGGTGCACACCGGGCTGACGGCCGATCCGGCGGCGGAGCTCGACCGGCTGATGGCGGCCCTGGTCCGCTGACCCCTGATCGCGCTACGCCAGCCTCGTTGCCGGCGGAGCGCGATCCCCCGTTCAGGTTCGCCGGTGTGGGGCGGCGGCGGGGTTCCGCCGACACCGGTGCGAACAGGATCCCCGGCGGGCGGAGCGCCGGCACCGTTGCGGATCGGAACTTGCGGAAATCTTGAGCAGCCGCAAGCTATCGACCCCGATCATTGTCGCCGGGCGACCGTTTGACCCCGCAAGCAACGGGTAGTCGCCGGAGCTGATCCGATTTGAGGAGGGAACGTCTGATGGATGGTCGGACCAAGGTCGCGGTGATTTACTACAGCGCGACCGGCATCACCTACCAGATGGCGCAGTCAGCGGTCGAGGCCGCCGGCGATGCCGGGGCCGAGGTGCGCCTGCGCAAGGTACGTGAGCTGGCGCCCGACGAGGCGATCCGCTCCAACTCCGGCTGGCAGGCGCACCACCTGGAGACCCAGGACGTGATGGAGGCCCAGCTCGACGACCTCTCCTGGGCCGACGTGGTGATCTTCGGCTCGCCCACCCGGTACGGCATGGTCGCCGCCCAGCTCAAGCAGTTCATCGATACCACCGGTCCGCTCTGGGCCCAGGGTTCGCTGGCCAACAAGGTGTACTCGGGCTTCTGCTCGACGGCCACCTCGCACGGCGGACAGGAGTCCACCCTGCTGGCGTTGTTCAACGTCTTCTACCACTGGGGTGGCATCGTGGTGACCCCCGGCTACACCGACCCCAGCCAGTTCGTCGCGGGCAACCCGTACGGCGCCTCGCACACCAGCAACAACGGCGAGACCGCGCCCGACGACATCGCGCGCAACGCGACCGCGCTGACCGCCCGACGCGCGGTGCAGATCAGCACGGCGTTGAAGAAGGGCCTGGCCGGCTGACCCCGGCCGGTGGCGACCGGTGGTCGGACGGGGGCTCTCGGCCCGTCCGACCACCGGTCGCCCTGAGCCCTACCCCCGATCGGCCGGACCATGCCCGGTCAGGGCCGGATTGGCGAGCAGATGCCCGAGGAGGTCGGCCAGCACGGCCAGGCCGTCCCGGCTGAGCACCGACTCCGGGTGGAACTGCACCCCGGCGAAACCCGGCCCGCGCAGCGCGTGCACCGCCCCGTCCGCCGGGTCCCGCGACAGCTCCACCGGCCCGTACGCGCTGGCCACCCGGTCGGCGTCGGCGCGCGCCGTGAAGGTGGAGTAGAAGCCCACCCGGCGGGTCGCGCCGAAGACCGGCACGTCCCGCTGGAGCCCCTGGTACGGCGCCTCCCGCCGGTGCAGCGGCAGCCCGAGCAGCCCGGAGAGCAGCTGATGCCCGAGGCAGACCGCCAGCGTGGGCCGGCCGGACTCCAGCAGGCCCACCAGCAGCGCCCGCATCGCCGCGATCTTCGGCGCGGACAGATCGCCCGGGTCGCCCGGCCCGGGACCGACCACCACCAGGTCGTAGCCGTCCACCGGGGCGGGCTCCCGCCAGTCGCGGCGGTCGACCCGCAGCCCGAGCGCGCCGAGCTGGTGGGCGAGCATGCCGGTGAAGGTGTCCTCCCCGTCCACGATCAGCGCCCGCAGGCCGGTGAGCCCGGCCAGCGCGGACGCGCCGGGCGTCCGCTGGTCGAGCCAGAACCGGGCCAGCGGGGCGTTGCGGGCGGCCAGCGCGGCGCGGACCTCCGGGTCGTCGGCGTACGACTGTTCCGGGTCGCGGCGCGGCGTCAGGCGCGCCGAGCCGGAATGGTCGTACCGGCCCGCCGGGCGGGGGCCGGGCTCCGGCGCGTCCGGGCCGAGGCCGAGCGCGGCCAGCACCCCGGCCGCCTTGGCGTGCGTCTCCGCCACCTCGTCCGCCGCCGTGGAGTGCCGCACCAGGGTCGCCCCGACCGGCACCCGCAGCTCGCCGGCGGGGGAGAGCTCCGCGGTCCGGATCAGGATCGGCGCGTCGAGGGTCTGCCGGCCGGCGTCGTCCCGGCCGAGCAGCGCGAGGACGCCGGCGTAGTAGCGGCGGCCGGTCCGCTCGTGCCGGGCGATGACCCGGCAGGCGTTCTCCATCGGGCTGCCGGTGACCGTCGGGGCGAACATCGTCTCCCGCAGCACCTCCCGGACGTCCCGCGAGCCGCGCCCCGCGAGCAGGTACTCGGTGTGCGCGAGGTGCGCCATCTCCCGCAGGTACGGCCCGACCACCTGGCCGCCGTGCTCGGCGACGGTGGCCATCATCTTCAGCTCCTCGTCGAGCACCATGTACAGCTCATCGACCTCCTTCGGGTCGTGGAGGAAGCGCAGCAGCGCGTCGCGGTCCGCCGCCGCGCCGGTGTGCCGGAACGTGCCGCTGATCGGGTTCATCATCACCAGGCCGTCGTCGACGCTGACGTGCCGTTCCGGGCTGGCCCCGACCAGGATCCGGGAGCCGGTGTGCACCACGAACGTCCAGTACGCGCCGCGCTCGCGCAGCAGCAGCCGGCGCAGCGCGGCCAGCGCCGCCACCAGCGGCGACCCCTGCACGGTGGCCCGCATGGTGCGGTGGATGACGAAGTTGGCGCCCTCGCCCCGGCCGATCTCGTCGGCGAGCACCCGGCCGACGGTCGCGGCGTACTCGTCGTCGGCGATGTCGAAGCCGCGCCCGGTGCTCCGCACCGGGCGGTCGGGCAGGACGTCGAGCGCCTCGGCCAGCCCGATCCGGTGCTGTGTGGAGATCACCAGGCATTCCAGCGGCACGCCGTCGTCGACGCAGGCGAAGCCGCGCTCGCCGATCTGCCGGTACGGGACCAGGGCCAGCGTGCGCGGGCCGGGCGGGCCGTCCGGCAGTGGGATGTCGGCGAGCCGGTCGGCGGTGCGTACCGTGCCGGTGAAGAGCTCGAGGTGGTCGGCGCCCTCGCGGCGGACGAGCGCGAACGGGCCGGGGTCGACGCCGTCGGCGACGGCGGCGAGCAGGTCGTGCGGGCGGGTCATCGGGGTCTCCTCGGGCCGGGAGCCGCCGGCGGGGCGGCCCGGGATGCCGGGGAGAGACCGGCGGCCGCCTCGTCGGGCGGCCGCGTGGGAAAGCTACGCGCGGGGATGGGCCGCCGGGTCGGCGGGCCACCAGCAGGACAGGTGCGCGGGCATGGCGATCACTGTACGCGACCCGACGGTCCCCGGGAACCCGATCGCCGCGTCCCGGCCGAGTCGGGATCTTGGCTTCACCGCCCGCCCTGCCGGGTAGGTTGACCGGCGATGAACATTCTCGCTCTCGACCTGGGCACCTCCTCCGTACGGGGACTCGTGCTGGACGCGGACGCCATCCCGCGGCCCGGCGCGCTGGCCCGGCGGAAGGTGCACCTGGCCACCGGCGAGGACGGCACCGGCACGCTGGACGGCCGCATGTACCTCGCCTGCCTGGCGGAGTGCCTGGACGAGCTGGCCGACGCCGGCCACCTGCGCGACATCGAGCTGGTGACGGCCTGCGCGCAGTGGCACTCGGTGGTCCCGCTGGACGCCGACGGCGAGCCGCTCGGGCCGGTGCTGACCTGGATGGACACCCGCCCGGCGCCGGCCGCGGGCGCCGCCGGTCCGGCCGACCCGGACGCCTTCCACCAGCGCACCGGCGCCTGGTGGCACCGCTGCTACTGGTCGATGCGGCTGCCCTGGCTGCGGGAGCGCGCGGCCACCCCGGTCGCCCGCTTCGCCGGCCTGGCCGAGTACGTCCTCGGGGTGCTGCTCACCGAGGCGCCGATCTCCATCTCGATGGCCTCCGGAACCGGGCTGCTCGACCTGCGCCGGCTGGACTGGGACGCGGAGGCCTGCGACCTGGCCGGGGTACGCCCCGGCGAGCTGCCCCCGTTGGCCCCGACGGGATGGCGCGGCCGGCTGCGGCCGGAGCACGCCCGGCGCTGGCCGCAGCTGGCCGGGGCGCGGTGGACCGCGCCGGTGGGCGACGGCGCGGCGTCCAACGTGGGCTCCGGCTGCGTCGACCCGTCCCGGGCCGCGGTCACCGTGGGCACCTCGGCCGCGGTACGCCTCATCCAGCCGGTGCCGGCCGGGGCGGAGCTGCCGCCGCTGTCCGACCAGCTCTGGCGCTACCGGGTCGACCACGAGCACGTGGTGACCGGGACGGCGTACTCCAGTGGCGGGAACCTCTTCGCCTGGGCCAAGCGGGAGCTGCGGTTGCCCGGCGGCGTCGAGCTGGAGGCGGCGCTGTCCCGGGTGCCAACGGACGGTCGGGTGCTGGCCGATCCCCGCTTCGGCGGTGACCGTCCGCCGGGCCTGGCGCCGGCCGGCTCCGGTGAGCTGCGCGGGCTCAGCTTCGGCGCCACCGCCGTCGACCTTCTCGCCGGCCTGATGACGGGCCTGTGCCGGCTGGTCGCCGAGGACCTGACGGTGCTGGAGTCCGGTGTGGTGAAGCCGGCCGAGGTGGTGCTCGGCGGGGGAGCGATGGCCGCTTCGGCGTGGTGGCGGGAGGCGTTCGTCGCCGCGCTGGCGCCACGGCCGGTGCGGCACCAGCGGCATCCGGAGATCGGGGCGACCGGGGCCGCGCTCGTGGCGCTCGGGCGGGTCGCCGACGGAGCTCGCGTGGGTGGCATCGGCCGGACGGACGAGGCGGACGCGCCGAACACCGTAGCCGGTGCGCGGCCGGGCTGCCCTTCCTGGTCAACCGGCCGGTCAGGCCGTTGACACCGTCCGTCGGCCTGGTTGGATGGACTGCGCTCCCCGAGGTGGCGGAGGCGAGGGACCGAGGAGGCATGTGTGGGCGCAGGTCCCGACCCCGATCGGGGCGCGGTCTCGAACCACCGCCGGAACCGGTTCGACGTCCGGGTCGTGCCGCACCGCCGCCGTTCGGCCCTGCGGCTGCGGGACTGGCGGATGCGCACGAAGCTCGCCACCGTGCTGATCATCCCCTCGGTGGCGTTCCTGGTCCTGGCCGGAGTGCAGACCCGGGCGCTGGTCGGGCAGACCACCGCCCTCAGCGCCTTCGCCCAGCAGGTCGGCATCGGCCGGCAGATCACCGCCGCGGTGGACCGGCTCCAGCAGGAGCGGGACCGGACCGCGGGCGAGCTGGCCGCGCTGCGCACATCCGCCGGCGGACCTGACCGGGACGCCGCGATCGCCGCGCTGAAGCCACTGCAGACCGCCTCCGACCAGGCCCTGGCCGACCTGCGTGGGGCGGCCGAGCCGCTCGCCGACGCCGACGCCGCCTGGCGGGTCGCCTACTCCGAGGTGCTCGAGGCGTACGACCAGGTCATCTACATCCGGGCCGCGGTGCCGCCGGCGGTGCTCAGCAGCGACACCATCCTGAGCAACTACCACCGGGCCATCGGCGCCCTGCTCAACCTGCTGGCCGAGCCCTCGCCCGGCGACGACCAGCGGGCGCTCACCGACGCGGTGCTGCGCTACGTCCAGCTGTCCCGGGTCAAGGAGCTCTCCTCGCGGATCCGCGGGCAGCTCTACGCGGCCGCCCGCGCGGGCCGGTACGAGCTGGACGATCAGGTGAGCCTGACCGACCTGCGGGCCCAGCAGCTGACCGCCCTGGGCGCGTTCCGGGTGGCGGCCACCGCCGACCAGGTCCGCCGGTACGACCAGACCTCCGTGAACCCGGGGTTCGTGGTGGCCACCAAGCTGGAGGAGACGACCCTGCCCGGCACCGCCGAACCGGCGGTGCTGCTCGCGCCACAGTGGTGGATGGTCAGCGAGCAGCGTCAGGACCTGCTGCACCGGCTCGAGAACGAGGTCCTCGACGACGCCGTACGCCGGGCCGACGACGCCAGCTCGGGGCAGCTGCGGGACACCCTGCTGGTGGTCGGCGGCATCGTCGCGGTGCTGCTGGTCGCCGTGCTGATCTCGCTGCTGATCGGTCGGTCGATCGCCCGGTCCATGCGGCTGCTGCGCAGCCAGGCTCTGCGGATCGCGCAGGTGGAGCTGCCGGATGCCCTCGACCGGCTGCGCGCCGTGGACAGCTCGGTGACCGGGATCGACGTGCCCCCGGCGGTGGTCCGCTCGCTGGACGAGATCGGCGAGCTGGCCGAGGCGTTCGTGGCGGTGCACCGCAGCGCGGTCAGCGTCGCCGTCGAGCAGGCGCTGATGCGCCGCAACGTCAACGCGATGTTCGTCAACCTCGCCCGGCGCAGCCAGGTGCTGGTCGAGCGGCAGCTCGAACTCCTCGACGACCTGGAACGCGAGGAGAGCGACGCGGAGCAGCTGGAGAACCTGTTCAAGCTGGACCACCTGGCCGCCCGCATGCGCCGTAACGACGAGAGCCTGCTGGTGCTGGCCGGCACGGAGTCCACCCGGCGGTGGAACCGTCCGGTCGGCCTCGCGGCGGTGCTGCTCGGCGCCAGTGCCGAGATCGAGCAGTACCAGCGGGTCCGCAACTCCTCGACGGGGGACCTGCACGTGGTCGGGCACGCCGTCGGCGACCTGGTGCACCTCTTCGCCGAGCTGCTGGAGAATGCGACTGCGTTCTCCCGCCCGGACACCGTCGTCCGGGTCACCGTCCGGCCCGAGGGCCACGGGGCGCTGGTGGAGATCGCCGACCAGGGGCTCGGGATGAGCCCGAGTGCGCTGGCGGAGGCGAACGCGCTGCTGGCCGAGCCGCCGGCGGCCGACGTCGCGGCGTCCGAGCGGATGGGTCTGTTCGTGGTCAGCCACCTGGGCGCCCGGCACCGCGTGCAGATCCGGTTGCAGGGCGGTCAGGACGGCCTGGTCGCCCAGGTCCGGATCCCCGCCGAGCTGCTCGCACCGGCGCCCGCTCCCGAGCTGGACGCGCCGGCCTCGCCCCGGATGCTGACCACCGAGGTCGGCGCGGCCACCCGGTCGGCCACCCCGTCCGCCGTGCCGGTGCCGGTGCCGCGCCGGCCGGACCCGCCGGCGGAGGTGCCGGTGGCGGGTCGCCGGCCGGAGGCTCCGATGGAGCTGCCGGTGGCGGGTCGGCGGCCGGAGGCTCCGACGGAGCTGCCCGTGGCGGGCCGGCGGCCGGAGCCGCCGGCGGCGCCGCGGCAGCACCGGCAGGTGCCGGTCCGGACCGAGAACGTGCTCACCCCGTCGGCCGGACGGGCCGAGGGTGGCGGCTGGTTCTCCCGGCAGGGGCCGGCGTCGTCGACGCTCGGTGTAACACCGCCGCCGGCCGAGACGCCGGTGACCGGTGGGACCAACGAGCGGGGCCTGCCGGTACGGGTGCCGATGGCGCAACTGGCCGCGGTCACCCGCTCCGCCCGCCCCGACGAGCCCGCCCCGCGCCACGAGCCCGACCCGGACGCGGTGGGCGGCATGCTCTCCAGCTTCTACGGCGGGGTGCGGCGGGCCGAGGCCGAGGAGACCACAGTGTTGATCATGCCGCCCGTCGGCGATCGCAGCGAAGGAGAACAACAATGATGACGTTGAGCCAGGAGGCGCGTGACCTGAGCTGGCTGGTGAACGCGTTCGCCGAACGGGTCCCCGGGGTGGCGCACGCGGTGGTGGTCTCCTCCGACGGGCTGCTGGTGGCGATCTCCGCCCACCTGCCCCGCGACCACGCCGACAAGCTGGCCGCGGTGACCTCGGGGCTGATGAGCATCACCGCGGGCGCCGCCCAGATGTTCGACGGCGACATCGTCAAGCAGACCGTCGTGGAGATGGGGCGCGGGTACTTCCTCGTCATGCAGATCCGGGACGGCTCGATCCTGGCCACCCTGGCCGCCGCCGAGGCCGACATCGGCGTGGTCGGCTACGAGATGGCGCGACTGGCGAAGCAGGCCGGCGAGATGCTCACCCCGGCGCTGCGGGCGGAGCTGCAGCAGGCCCTGCCCCGCTGACCGGGGCGACCGGGCTGGGGCGTCCGCCCCGGCCGGGTCGTCGTCGCGGCGCTCAGCGGCCGTTGTCGCGGATCACCGTGCGGTACCAGTGGGCGCTGCGCTTGAGCACCCGGCGCTGCGTCGGGTAGTCGACGTAGACCAGGCCCCAACGCTGGTCGTACCCCTCGGCCCACTCGAAGTTGTCCAGCAGCGACCAGACGTGGTAGCTCCCCAGCGGCACCCCGTCGGCGATCGCCCGGTGCGCCGCGGCGAAGTGGTGGCGGAGGAAGTCGATCCGGCCGGCGTCGTCGACGGTGCCGTCGGGGCCGAGCGTGTCCGGGCAGGGCAGGCCGTTCTCGGTGATCGTGATCGGGATCCGGCGTAGTCGCGGGTGACCCGGGTCAGGATGTCGTAGATCCCCTCGGGGTGGATCTGCTGCCAGTCCGCCGCCGAGGTGGGCCAGCGGCGGGTGGTGTCGCCGGTGGCGGTGACGTGGATGGGCGTGTAGTACTGCACTGCGAGCAGGACCACCGGGCTGGCGATGACGTCGAGGTCGCCGTCGTGGATCCCGGCGACCATCCGGCTGCCCGGTCCGAGGTCGGCCAGCACGTCCTGCGGGTACCCACCCTTGAGGACGGAGTCGAGGTAGAGGCGGTTCTCGTAGCCGTCGTACAGCCGGTCGCCGCGGCCGCCTCGGGGCTGCGACTCCCAGCCGCCGGCGTCCTGCAACGCCTGGGGCAGGTCCCAGTGGAACAGGGTGGCCATCGGCGCGATGCCGCGCTCGTGCAGCCCGTCGAGCAGCCGCGGGTAGAAGTCGAGGCCGTGCTGGTTCGGCCTGCCGGCGCCGTCGGCCTGGATCCGCGGCCAGGAGACGGAGGACCGGTAGCCCTGTGGGAACTGGAGAAGCCCGGTCGGCGGACGGCCTGATTCCCACGGTCAGGCCGGGTGGGCCGGCCGTCCGGCCGACGCAGCGGACCGGCCGGCCCACCACTCCGTCCGGAGACGAGACTGCCGCGAAAAAGCCCGGGAAATCCGTACTCCACGGGATCACACGGCGGCGGTGGACGGAGTAACGTACATCACCGGAGAGGCCGCTCCCCCCGTGGCGGCCTCTCTTTAACATTCCCGGGCCCGGTGGTCCCGACCGGCCGGTGCCGTCGGGACGCCGCAGCTCCGCGGGCGCCGTCCGGTCTTCCGCAGCACCGCGCCCGGCCCCCCGGGGCACCGCGGCCCTGGTACGCCGCAGTCTCGCCGCGCGCCGACCCGTGCCGGCCGTTACGGTGTGCGGGTGCGGGAGACGGCGAGGGGTTGGGCGGCGGTCTGGTTGGTCGTGCTGGCCCTGGTGCAGGCGGCCGCCTTCCTCGTGGTGTGGCGCTTCGCCGTGCACACCGAGGTCGGCCAGTGGCTCGACACGGTGGCGCTCACCGGCAACCGGATCGGCCAGGAGCGGATCGACGGGCCGGTGGACCGGATCCTCAACGCGATGTCGGTGGTGTCCCTGCTGGTGGTCACCGCGGTGATCGGCTTCATCGCGCTGATCCGGGGCCGCAAGGCCCTCGCGGTCACGGCCACCCTGCTGATCGCCGGCGCGACCGTCAGCACCCAGCTGCTCAAGCACTTCCTGACCCGGCCGGACTTCGGCGTCGACCCGGAGCGCGCGGCGGCGGGGAACAGCCTGCCCAGCGGCCACACCGCCATCGCGGCGTCGGTCGCGGTGGCGCTGATCCTCGTGCTGCCCCGCAAGGTCCGGGTGCTCGGCGCGTTCCTCGGCGTTGGCTACGCGGCCGCCGCGGGGGTGGCCACCCTCTCCGCCGGCTGGCACCGGCCCAGCGACGCCGTGGCGGCGTTCCTCGTGGTCGGGGTCTGGGCCGCGCTGGCCGGCCTGGTCCTGCTGTTCTTTCAGCGGGAACGGGCGCAGGTGTCGTCGGCCGACTCGCACCGGGTCGCCGCCGCGGTGCTCGGGATCAGCGGAGTGCTCGCGGTCGTCGGGTGCGGGCTCGCCCTGTCCTGGCTGCTCGACCTCCGCGACGTCCCGGCGGCCGAACTCGGCCGCCGGCCGCTCTTCGTCGGGTACGCGGGCAGCGCGGCCGGCATCGCCGGGACGATGGCCATGGTGGCCGCGCTGGTCCTCGCGGTGGTGCACCGCCTGGTGCCCCGCTACAAGGGCTAACTGCGGTAGTAGGTGCCGACCATCGTGCCGCTGGCGATCTCCTTGTCGGTGAGCGCGCGGTGCACGTCGGTCGCCTGGGGCGCCTCGGGCAGGTCCAGCGGGCGCTCCAGCGCGTAGAGGCGGAAGAAGTAGCGGTGCGGGTCCTCGTGCAGAGGTGGATGCGGGCCGCCCCACCCGGCCGTGCCGAAGCTGTTGGGCCACTCGCGGCCCCCTTCGGGCACCGCGCCCTCGGCGACCCCGCCGGACCCGGGCGAGATCCCGGTGACCAGCCAGTGCAGGAAAGGAGCCTTCCCGGCGTCCGGGTCCTCGACGATCAGGACCAGCTCCTCGGTCGCATCCGGAACCTGGGACCACTCCAGCGGCGGCGAGACGTTTTCGCCCTCCCGGGCGAAGCGTCCCGGTAGCAGGTCGTGGTCATTGAACGCGGTGCTGCGCAGCATGATGCCGGCCATCTCGGCGCCCCCTCTCGTCCGGTCGTCGGCGGGTACCCGGCCCGGTGGCGGCGAAACGGCCGTGGCACGGTAGGGCCGACGGGTCATCGCAAGGTCGGGGAGGAACGGGTGGACGGGGTGCGGACGGCGTTCCGGGACGAGTGCGCGCGGCTGGAGGAGGTGCTGCGCGGGCTGGCCGGCACCGACCTCGACCGGCCCACCCCCTGCCCGCCCTGGCGGGTACGGGACCTCGTCGCTCACGTCCGGACCGGCGCCGGCCGGCTGGTCGACATGCTCGCCGCACCCGCCCCGGACCGGGCGGAGGTGGACGCCGCCGGCTACTTCGGGGCCGCCAAGTTCACCTCCGAGGTGGACAGCGCCCGGATCGACAGCGCCCGGCGCGAGGCGCGGGAACTGGCCGGCGTACCGGAGGTGGCGGCGGACTTCGCGCGGGCCTGGCGGGCCACCGACGCGGCCGTCGCCGCGCAGCCTCCCGGCCGGCTGGTCCGCACCCGGCACGGCGACGCGATGACGCTCACCGAGTTCCTGCGGACCCGGGTGGTGGAGGTCGGCGTGCACGGCCTGGACCTGGCCGAGGCGCTGGACCGGCGGCCCTGGCTGACCCCGACGGCCGCCGCGGTGGTGGCCGACCTGCTGACCGGTGGCCGGCCCGTCCCGGCCGGGCTCGACTGGAACCCTCTGACGACGATCCGCAAGGCCACCGGCCGGTTCGACCTGACCGACCGGGAGCGCACCCTGGTCGACGAGGCCGGCCTCCGCTGGCTCTCCTTCGGCGGCTGACCCCGGCGCGGTCCGGCGTCGTGACCGACTCCGGGTCGCCGGCCTGGCGCGGTCCGGCGGGCCGGGTCAGTCGCCGGTGCGGGCGGCCGGGACGTGCGGCGCGGTGCGGCGCAGGTGGTCCAGGACGATCGGGTCGATCCGACCGGGCACCAGCCGCTCCTCGAGGTTCTCCACCCCGGCCCAGGAGGCGAGCGCGTCGTCCAGGCCGGCCGCGCCCACTCGGTGGCCGACCGCCGCGAGCAGGCCGGCGACCTCGTCGGCGAGCGGCCCGGCCAGGTCCCGCAGGGTCGCCGGGTCGGGCCTGCCGAAGAGCATGGTGTGCGTGTCGAGCAGCCGCCCCAGCTCGGTCACCGGGTCGGGATGGTCGTCCACCCGCAGGTCGACCAGGGTGTCGCCGGTGCCGGCGTACCCGCCGTGGCGCTCCACCACCAGCAGCCCGGCGCTCTGCCGGCCGCGCCGGTCGCCGCCGGCCCGGTCCCCGGCGTGCAGCGCGGCGAGCAGCCGCTGCGGGAACGGCCGGCCCGTGCCGGCCAGCCAGGCGTCCCGGACCGCGTCGATGACGTGCGGCCCGGCGAGGATGTTGCCCTGCGCGGCCCAGCCGTCGCCGGCCTGGCCGCCCGCCCACGGGTGGCAGCGCGGCCCGCTCCAGGTCGCGCCGTCGCCGGTCGCCCCGACCACGCCGAGCTGCCGGTCGTCCCGGCCCGGGTCGGCGGCGACCAGGCCGGCCACCACGTCCGCGGCGGCCACACCGGTGCGCAGCAGCGCCAACCCCTGCGGCCGGTACGCGAGGTTGACGTGCGCCTGGGTGGCGACGGCGCCCACCTCCGCCTCGGCGGCCGGCACCAGCGCGCCGGCGGCGAGGAACTTGCTGGCCACGGCGACGCCGTGCAGGCGGCCGTCGGCGGACCGGGCGACGATCGAGAAGGTCACCCGCGGATGGTAGCGCCGCGACGCCGCGCCGGCGTCCCGCGGAAGCGCCGGGACGGGAGTTCCAGGAAGGTCGCGCGCTCGGGGTTCTTCGCCGGCAGCAGGCCGCTCGGGCCTTCGCCCGTCATGGTCGGCATTCCCCGCCGTCGCTCCACCTCACCTGGCAGTCGTAACACTCTTTCCGGGCGTAACCGCTGGTATCGCCCGATCGCCGCCGGTGCGACCGTTCTGGATCTTGCTCGGGGCGACGGCGAGCGGGCACGATCGACCGGTGACGAATCGATGGGGCATGACGGTGCCGCTGAGCGGCATCCCGCTCGCCGACCACGCCGCGGTCTACGCGGCCCTCGACCAGGCCGGCTTCACGGACGTCTGGTCGTCGGAGGTGGCCGGCGCCGACGCGTTCACCCCGCTGGCGCTCGCCGCGGCCTGGCAGCCGGGGCTGCGGCTCGGCACCGCGATCACCCCGGTCTTCACCCGGGGACCCGGGCTGCTGGCGATGACCGCCGCCGCCCTCGCCGAGACCGCCCCCGGCCGCTTCGCCCTCGGCATCGGCGCTTCCTCGCCGGTGCTGGTGCGGGACTGGAACGCGGTCCGCTTCGACGAGCCGTTCCGGCGGACCCGGGACGTGCTGCGGTTCCTCCGCGCCGCGCTGCGCGGGGAAACCGTCGACGAGGTCTACGACACGTTCACCGTCCGCCGGTTCACCCTGGAACGCCCGCCGGCCGTCCCGCCACCGGTGCTGCTGGCCGCGCTGCGCCCCGGCATGCTCCACCTCGCCGCCGCCGAGGCCGACGGGGTGATCCTCAACTGGCTCGCCGCCGACGACGTGCCCCGGGCTCTCGCCGAACTCGGCGACCGGCGGCCGGGCTTCGAGGTCGTCGCCCGGATCTTCGTCTGCCCCACCGAGGACGCCGCGCACGCCCGCGCGCTGGGCCGCCGGCTGATCACCGGCTACCTCACCGTCCCCGCGTACGCCGCCTTCCACCGCTGGCTCGGCCGGGAGGCGACGCTCGGTCCGATGTGGGCGGCGTGGGCGGCCGGGGACCGGCGGGGCGCCGCGGCGGCCGTGCCCGACGAGGTGGTCGACGCGCTGGTGCTGCACGGCTCGCCCGAGCACTGCGCGGCGCAGGTCCGCCGCTACGCCGACGCCGGGGTGGACGTACCGGTGATGGGACTGCTGCCCACCCCGGAGCTGGCCGCCAGCGGCGCGGAGGCCCTGGCCACACTGATCCCGCGACTTGGCATCGCTGCGGAGGCCTGAGCAAGACCGTGGCGGGCTCGGTCAGTCAAAGCCTTGCGGCGCATCTGATGACGAAGATCCCACGTGCCAGGTTCCCGGGGGGCGCTGTAAGCGTTGTGCATATCGGGTGCCAGCAGGTCAACGCACGACATAGACGAGCGTTAGGATGTCGCTCGTGCAGCTGCGATACCGCTACCGACTGGATCCGGCACCACATCAGCGCATAGCGTTGGCCAAGGCGTTCGGGTGCGCTCGGGTGGTGTTCAACGACGGGTTGCGCCTGCGCGAGCAGGCCCGCCTTGCGGGCGCCGGATTCGTCAGTGACGCCGACGTCCAAAAGGCGGCGATCACCGAGGCAAAGAAGACCGACGAGCGGGCGTGGCTGACCGAGGTGTCGTCCGTGGTCCTGGTGCAGGCGGTTAGGGACCTCCACCGCGCGTACCGCAACTTCTTCGACTCCCTGTCAGGAAAGCGCAGAGGCCGCGGCGTTGGAGCCCCCCGGTGGCGTTCGAAGCGGGGACGACAGTCAATCCGGCTTACCCGCAACGGGTTCTCTCTGCGGCCGGACGGCCGGCTGTACGTGGCCAAGGTCGGCGACATTCCTGTCAACTGGTCCCGAGCCCTTCCTTCGGATCCGTCGAGCGTCACGGTGACACTCGACGCGGCCGGACGGTACTGGGCTTCGTTCGTGGTCGAGGTCCGGAGGCATCCGTTGCCTGTTGTTGATCAGGAGGTCGGCGTCGATCTCGGTCTCTCGCACTTCCTTATCCCTTCTCGAGGGGACAAGGTCGACAACCCGCGGTGGCTGGGTAGCGCGCAGTGTCGCCTTAGCCGCGCCCAACGTGCGCTGAACCGCAAGAAGAAGGGCTCCAGCAACCGCAAGAAGGCGGCCCGCAAGATCGCCATGTTGCACGCCCGGGTGGCCGACACCCGGCGTGACTGGCTGCACAAGCTGTCCACCACGTTGATCCGCGACAACCAAGCGGTCTACGTGGAGGACCTGTGTGTCGCTGGTCTCGCCCGGACCCGATTGGCCCGCAGCGTGCACGATGCTGGCTGGTCCATGTTCGTCGGCATGCTCGACTACAAAGCCCAGCTCTATGGCCGAACCTTTGCAAAGGTCGATCGCTGGTACCCGTCTACCCGCACTTGCTCTGTGTGCGGCCGGCTCGGCGACAAGCTCAGCCTGGCCGTCCGTACCTGGACATGCTCTTGCGGGGCAACTCATGACCGCGACATCAACGCGGCACGCAACATCCTCGCGGCGGGGCGCGCCGAGAGGCTAAACGCCTGTGGAGGCGACGTAAGACCACTGCTTGCGGTGGCTGCCGCTGGTGAAACAGGAACCCACCGGAGTACAACATGAGCCCGGTAAAAGGACTATCGGCTCGTCAGCGCCGGGAGGACGTCAAATGAACCTCACCGATCGGGTGGCCGTGATCACTGGCGGGGCCGGCGGCATCGGGTCCGCGCTGGCCCGCCGCTTCGTCGCCGAGGGCGCCGCCGCCGTCGTCCTCGCCGACCTGGACGCCGACGCGGCCCGCGCGGTCGCCGCGGAGATCGGCCCGGTCGCGCACGCCGTCGGCCTGGACGTGACCGACGAGGAGCAGGTCCGCGCGCTGGTGGAGGAGACCGAGCGGCGGTACGGGCGGATCGACCTGTTCTGCGCCAACGCCGGCGTGGCCACCGGCGGGGGAGTGGAGGCCCCCGACGCCGACTGGGACCGGGCCTGGCGGGTGAACGTCCTCGCCCACGTCTACACCGCCCGGGCCGTGCTCCCGGCGATGCTGCGCCGCGGCTCGGGGCACCTGCTGCTCACCTGCTCGGCGGCGGGCCTGCTCACCGCGGTCGGCGACGCCCCGTACAGCGCGACCAAGCACGCCGCGGTCGGCTTCGCCGAATGGCTCGCCATCACCTACCGGGACGCCGGCATCCGGGTCAGCGCGCTCTGCCCGCAGGGCGTGGACACCCCGATGCTCGCCGACGGCCTCGCCGCCGGTCACCTCGGCGCCCGGGTCATCGCCGCCTCCGGGGCGGTGCTCACCCCCGACCAGGTCGCCGACGCGACCATCGCCGGGCTGGCCGAGGAGCGGTTCCTGATCCTGCCCCACCCGGAGGTCGCCGACTACGCCCGGCGGCGCGCCGAGGACCCGGACGGCTGGCAGGCCGGCCTGCGCAAGCTGATCCGCAAGCTGCGCGCCTGAACCGTCCACGCCCGTCGGTCAGATCGACCCGGTACCACCGCCGACGTCGCTCGGCGGGCCGCCCATGAAACTGGACCAGTTGTCGGCGGGGCGGGCGCTCTCCGTGTCGGAGAGACCGGGGCCGGCGCGGCGGGCGGTGCGGCGCAGCCCCCGCGCCGCCTTCCTGGCCGCGGCCAGCTTCTGCTCGCGGGTGAGTGTGCGACGGCGACGAGCGCGGCGCGTCCAGCCGACCATGACCAGCGGGGCGGCGGTGAGGAGGGCGATGACCGCCCAGAGGGGACCGGGCATGCCCCGACGGTAGGGCCCGGCGGCAAACGTCAGCGGCGCCAGCGCAGCGGGCCCGGGTGCACCGTCCACAGCAGCCGCCGCCACCGCGGCCGCGCGGACCGCAGCGCCGAGACATACCCGTCGGCGACCGCCGCCGCGCGGTCCGCCTGCTCCGGCGTCGCCGTGCCCGGCGCGAAGGCCACCTGGTTGAGCAGCCCGGCGAGCTCGTCCACGTCGTCGGGCGGGACGGCCTCGGCCCGGGTGTCCGCGCCGCGGGTCCGCGTCGGATCGGGAGTCAGTGCCGCCCGGGCCGCCGCGAGGGTCCGCCCGGCCGCCTCGGCCACCTCGCCGGCGGACAGGTCGTCGCCGACCGGGTGGCCGGTCAGGCGCAGCGCGTCGGTCACCTCCCGCCAGGCGCCGGCGATCCGCCGACCGGGGTCACCCCGCCCCAGCCGGGCCCGGGTCAGGTTCCGGCGCAGCGCGGCGAGGGTCAGCAGCACCAGCCCGACCAGCAGCACCAGGCCGCCCGCGCCGCCGGCCACCAGGACCGGGGCGGAGAGCCCGGACCGGTCGCCCGCCGGGCCGGACGCGGCCTCGGCCGGGGGCGTCGCGGGCGGCTCCACGGTCGGCTCCGGCACCTCTGACGGGGGCGGGTCGTCCGGGGTGGGCCGGAAGTCCTCCTCCACCGGGCGCGGCTCCTCGTCCGGCTGTGGCATCGGGTCGAACGGCACCCAGCCGACCCCCTCGAAGAGCACCTCCGGCCAGGCGAACGCGTCCGCGGCGCGGACCGGACCGTCCCCCCGGGGCTCGAAGCCCACCACCACCCGGGTGGGCAGCCCGGCCAGCCGACCCAGTACCGCGAACGCCGCCGCGAACTGCTCCGAGGTGCCCCGCTGCCCGCCGCCGTTGCGCGGTCCGAAGAGGAAGAACGCCAGGTTCGGGTACGCGTGCCCGCTCGGCGCGTCCGCGGTGACCCGGTAGTGCTCGGCGAGGAACTGTTCGATCGCGGCGGCCCGCGCGTACGGGGCGCCGTTGGACTCGGCGAGCTGGGCGGCGAGCCGGCGCACCTGCTCCGGCGCCCCGTCGGCCACCCGCAGCACCCGGGACACCGCGTCACCCGCCGGCACGTTCGCGGTGGCCAGCAGGTTCCCGTCGGGGCGCTCCCGCAGCGAGGTGACCGTGTAGCGCAGCCCGGGAGCCAGCCCCTCCGGCCGGATCAGCGTCCCGGTCGCCGGGTCGTACGCCACCCGGGCGCCGGTGATCTCCCGGGGCGTGGCGACCGCCGGCAGCAGCCGCCCGGTCAGGTCGGCCACGGTGATCTCCTGGCGGACCGTGTCGGTGGCACCGCCCGGGGCCGGCTCCACCGCCGGCAGGATCCGGCCGGCGTTGCGGTAGGTGGCCCCGACCCGCCAGGTCACCCCGTCGTAGTCACTGAGCACGGCGAGCCGGATCCGGGCCGCCCCCGACCCCGATCCGCCCGCCTCGGTGCGGACCTCCAGCAGCCGCTGGTCCGGGTTCAACGCCCAGCCGGAGATCCGGATCAGCGGGTTCTCGTCCAGCGACTCGACCTGCGGCGGTTCGACGTACCGGCGCGGGTCCACCGGGTGCTCGTCCACCTGACCGGCCACCAGCGGGGCGAGCAGGGCGGCGAGCCCGACGACCACCGCCACCCCCGCCGCGCCGGCCGCGAACAGCCGGACCCGGACTGCGGCGCGGACCGCCGGAGCGAGCCCTGCCGACGGGTCGGCGGTCGCCGGCCCGTCCCGCCGCGACGGCGCCGCCAGGCCCACTGCGGCGACCGCCGCGAACGCCACCGACGGCCAGATCGCCGGCTGCGCGTTCGGGCCCACCACGTACAGCGCGCCCGCATAGAGCAGGGCTGGCGGCAGGTAGCCGAGCAGCACCCGGCCGGCCCGCAGCGCCACCTCCGCGCCGGCCAGCCCCGCCAGCCACCCGGCGACCAGCGGCAGCAGCACCGTGTCCGGCGCCGGTTCGACCGGGATCATCGCGGTCAGCAGCCGGGGGATCGCGTTGCGGGCGGCGTCCGCGGTCACCGCGCCCAGGCTTCCCGGCAGGTCGGCGTGCGCGGCGGCCAACCGCAGCGCCAGCGCCGTCCACCCGGCCAGGGCGAGCACCGACAGCGGTGCGACCAGCCAGGACGGCAGCCGCCGGGCGGCCACGCTGACCAGCACCGAGCCGACCGCCGCGCCGACCATCAGCCGGGTCAGCAGCGACCCCGCGTACACCCGGTCGAGCACCACGCCGGCCAGGGCGATCATGGTGATCAGCGCCAGCGGCGCCGGCACGGCGGCAAGCAGCCGCACCACGGCCCCGCCGCGCCGGTCCTGCCCCGGCGGCGGTCCGGCCGACGCGTCCGCGTCGCGCGGCGGCGCCAGGCTCACCACCGGCGGACCCCGTCCCACTCGGCGGCGAACTCCGCGCCGTCCGCCGCGTCCACCACCAGCAGGCCGGCCGCGCCGGCCGGCGTCGGCTCCGCCGCCCCGAGGACCCCCACGAGCACCGACGGGTACGCCCCGCGCAGCGCGCCGACCTGCCCCAGGTCCCCGCGGCCACCCGGCCCGGTGAGGAAGACCAGGGTGTCGCCGAGCCGCTCCTGCCGCAGCCGGCTCATCGCGGTCCGCAGCACGTCGTCCCCGGCGTCGGCCAGGTCGACCGCGGCGAGCCGGTCCAGCGGCCCACCGGCGCCGGCCGGATCCCCGTCGGCGGGTACGACCAGCAGTAGGCTCACCGGCAGGTCCTCCCGGACCGCGGCGGCGACCACCGACGCCGCCGCCTCGCAGCCGGACTCGAAGGAATCGGCCACCCCGTCGACCCGCTCCGGGTGCGCGGCCGCCCGGTTGTCCAGCACCACCACGATCCGGGGCAGGCTGGTGTCCACGTTCTCCCGGACCATCAGCTCGCCGACCCGGGCGCTGGTCCGCCAGTGCACCCGGCGCAGCTCGTCGCCGACCACGTACTCCCGCAGGGAGTCGAAGGTGATCGAACCGTGCGGCACGCTGTCGGTGCGGCCGTCGAGGCTGCGCCCGGCCCCGGTCGGCACCGCCCGCAGCGGATGGATGCGCGGGTGCACCCAGACCGGCACCGTCCCCCCGTACGGGCGGGCCGACGCGACCAGCCCGAGCGGGTCGCGCCGGGTCACCCGCAACGGACCGACCGGCACCACGCCCCGCCGGCGGGTCGGCACGTCGTAGCGGACCGTGGTGTCCCGGCTGGGACGCAGCCGCAGCAGCGGCACCGGCACCAGCGCCGCCCCGCAGCGGTCCTCGGCGACCAGGTTCGCCGCCCGCAGCCGCCCGGTGTTGCGCACGGTCAGCGTCATGCTGGCCGGCTCACCGCGGGCCACCCGGTCCGGGTCGGCGCTGCGCTCCACCGCCAGCCGGGGCCGCCACGCGGCGGTGACCAGCGCGTACCCGACGGCGACGGCGGCCGCCGCGCCGAGCACGGTCAGCTCCGGGTACGCGTACCGGAAGCCGACGCCGAGCAGCGCGACGGCGGCGACGAGCAGTCCGATACCGCGGGCGGTGATCCCCACGGCTCAGCCGTGCACCGGGGCGGGCTGGCCGGACGGCAGCGGCACCGGCACCGAGGCGACCGCCTGGCGCAGCACCTCGACCGCGGTCACCCCGCGCACCTGCGCGTCCGGGGTGAGCAGCAGCCGGTGCGCGAACACCGGCTCGACCAGGGCCTTCAGGTCCTCTGGCATGATCCAGCCCCGCCCGTCGATCAGCGCGTACGCGCACGCCGCCCGGGTCAGCGCGATGACGCCCCGGGGGCTGACCCCGACCCGCACCTGCGGGTGGCCGCGGGTGGCCGCGGCCAGCCGCACCGCGTACGCGTAGAGCGGCTCGGCGATGTGCACCCGGAGGGCCATCCGCACCATCTCGCCGACGGTGGCGGTGTCGGTGACCGGGCTGAGCGAGTCGGGGGAGCGGACGGCGGCCCCGCGCAGTACCTCCACCTCGACCGCCTCGTCCGGGTAGCCCACCGAGAGCTTCACCAGGAACCGGTCGAGCTGGGCCTCGGGGAGGCGGTAGGTGCCGTCCATCTCCACCGGGTTCTGGGTGGCCACCACCAGGAACGGCTGGGGCACCGGATGCCGTACCCCGTCCACGGTGACGGTCCGCTCCTCCATCACCTCCAGCAGCGCCGACTGCGTCTTCGGCGACGCCCGGTTGATCTCGTCGGCGATGACGATGTTGGCGAAGACCGGGCCCGGGTGGAACTCGAAGCCGCGGGTGGCCTGGTTGAAGATGGTCACCCCGGAGACGTCCGAGGGGAGCAGGTCCGGGGTGAACTGGATGCGCCGCCACTGGCCCTTCACCGTGGCGGCGACCGCCCGGGCCAGGGTGGTCTTGCCGACCCCGGGCACGTCCTCCAGCAGCACGTGCCCCTGGGCGAAGAGCGCGGTCAACGCCAGCCGGACCACCTGCGGCTTGCCCAGCACGACCGCGTTGACGTTCTCGGCCAGCCGGGCGGCGAGGGCGGCGAAGCCCTGCACCTCCGCCTGGGTGAGCGGTTCGGGGGTGTTCACTGCGGGTGCTCCTCGACTGGGTCGTACGCCGTCAGCAGGTGGGCAGGACGTTGATGTTGTCCCCGCCCTCCAGGTTGAGCCAGGCCCACGGGATGTAGTTCCGCCCCGCATAGTCGACCTGCACCCACCAGGTGCTGCGCTTGTTGTCGTTGTAGATGTAGGCGTAGACCTCCTCGCCCTGCCTCTTGCAGTACGCCTTCAGCCGCGTGCCGGGCTTCGCCCAGCCGACCTGCTTGGCGTTGTCCTGCCGGGGCACCGAGAAGACCTCGTTGCCGTTCCGGCCGTCCACGTCCGCGTTGCAGTACGTCGCCTCCGGGCCGGAAGCACCGTTGTTGCAGGTGGCGACGCCGTACAGCGGGTCGGTGGACTGCGCGCGGGTCGCGGTGCCCTTGCCGGCCGCGTTGCTCGCGGTCACCGTCACCGTGTACGCAGTGCCCGGCGTCAGCCCGGTCACCCGCAGGCTGGAGCAGCTCCCGCTGGCGGTCTTCCCGCCGGTGGCGGCCGAGCAGGTCGCGGTGCCGCCGCCCGCGTCGACGGTGAACGTCACCGTCACCGAGGTCGCGTCGGCCGACGAGCCGGTCACGGTGATCCGCGGCGCGGCCACGGTCCGCGCCGTGGTGGACGCCTCCGGGCCGGGACCCGCCTCGTTGACCGCCTTCACCTTCACCGTGACGTTCTGCCCGTCGCCGAGCCCGCTGACGGTGGTCCGGACGTCGGTCACCTCGCTGGTCTTCCCGCCGACGTCGACCAGGTACTTCGTGACCGGGCGGCCGTTCTCCACCGCCGGCGACCACTGCACCGCGATCGTGCCCGGCTGGTCGGCCACGGTGCTGGCCCGCAGGTCGGCCGGCGCGGCGGGGGCGGTGAACGGCGCCACCGTGTTGCTGACCGGGGAGGCCGCCGAGCCGGCGTCCTTGTCGTTCACCGACACCACGGTGAACGCGTACTGGGTGCCGTACTCCAGCTCGCCGGCGGGGATCACCAGCTCCGTCTTCGTCGACTCGCCGGCCGGGGCGGTGGCGCCGGCCGACGCGGCGGTGACCGCGTACCGGGCGATGGTGTTGCCCTGGCCGTTGGCCGCGGGCCACTTCACCAGCACCGTGCCGTCCGGGCGGGCCTCGGCGGTCACGCTGGCCGGCGGGTCGGGCACCGCCGCGGTCGGGGTGACCGGGTTGCTCTTCCGGGCCGGCCCGTCGCCCTTGGCGTTCACCGCGTGCACGGAGAAGGTGTACGTCTCGCCGTTGGTCAGCCCGGTGATCTCCACCGCGCGCTGGTTGGCGCCCACCTCGTGGCGCTGGTCGGCGCCCTCCACCACGTACTTGCTGATCTCGGCGCCGTTCGCGGCGGCCGGCCGCCAGCTCACCCGGGCCGAGGCGTTGCCGGCCGCGGCGGTGACGGCGCGCGGCGCGCCCGGCTTGCCCACCCGGGGCTTCTTCGGCGGGGGCGGCGGCGGGGGCGCCGGCGGCGGGTCGCCGCCGAGCACGTCGTTGGCGTACTTGTTGACCTCGCGGACCTGGTTCTTGTCGTCGACCACCCGGGCGGTCGGCGAGTTGGGCGCGTTGATGAAGAGGTGGTTCTCCCGCACCTCCAGCTCCAGCGGGCCGGACGTCCCGGAGCCCTTGATGGTGTCCACCAGCTTGCCGTCGGCGTCGAACGAGTAGACCGTGCCGGTCGCCTCGTCCGCGCAGTAGAAGCGGTTCGCCCAGGCGACCGCCGGACTGAGCCGGTCGCCGGCGCCCGGGACGGTGAACTGCCGCACCTCGTCGGCGCCGCGGACCACGTGCACCCGCCGCTCGCCCGCCACGGTGACCGGCACCTGGGGCCCGCTGGTCCGCGCGGGCAGGGTGCCCGGGGAGGTCATCGTCAGGTCCGCCCGCCGGGTCTGGCCACCCTGGACCGTCACCAGTGAGGCGGAGGTGCGGTCGAGCACCGCGACGCCCTCATCCAGGGTGGAGAGCGCCAGCTCGTGACTGGGCTCGGCCACGTCGTACGTCTGGACCTGCTTCGGGCTGAGCCCGGCGCCCGCCGGCGGCGCGGCCCCGGGCGTGGCGGGCAGCTCCGCGGCGGTGATCGCCGAGACGGTCCCCTCGCTGGGCACCGCGATCCACAACCGACCCTCGCCGTCGAACGAGCCGCCGGTGATGCCCGGGGGATAGCGCACCGGCTCGCCGACCGGCGTCAGCGAGCGCGGGTCAAGCTGCCGGATGATGCCCTGCACCGCGTCCACGACGAAGGCGGCGTCCTCGTGCAGCGCGACGTTCACGCCGAAGCCGGGGGTGGTCGGGGTGGTCGCGGTGATCTGGAGCGTGGCCAGGTCCAGCGAGCTGACCTGGCCGGTGTTCAGGTCGCGCAGGATCAGCAGCCGGTCGGTCTGGGTGACCTGCATCTGGTGCCGACGGGCGCCGGGGACCTCGACCCGGGTGTCGACCCGCGCGGTGACCCCGTTGACCCGGGCCATCTCGCTGCGGGTGGTGCTCCACAGCCAGGAGCTCGCGTCGTAGTTGGCGACCGCGTTGTCGGCGGCGCCCAGCCCGAGGACGGTCAGCCCCATGGCGGCCAGCAGCGCCGCCACGGTGCCGATGGTCACCAGCCCGCCCCGCATCCGGGACCGGGGTCGGGGCGTCTCCGCCCCGGTGCTCACGACGTCCTCGATGGTGGCCACTGCCGGCTGCCTCCCACTGTCGGTGCGGGGAGACGTGCCGGGCGGCGACGACCCTCCCCAGAGCCGGGAGCCATCATATGGGCCGCCCCGACGCGGGGGAACCCGCACCGTCCCGCTGTGGACACCCAGCGTGTTGCGGGTGGACGGTCGGTCAGCCCGGCGGGGTGGCGCGTTCCCGGTCGGTGCAGACCTGACCCGAGGTGGCGAACGTGTCCGTCGAGTAGACCGCGAGCACGGTGAAGCAGTAGTCCAGCTTCCCGTTCAGCCCGTTGACCGTGTAGCTGGTCTGCGCCGGGTCCACCGTGGCCATCACCCCCAGCTTCTGGCCCGCCCGGCCGCCGGCCACCATGAACGGCACGCCGCCGCCGGTCGGGTCCGTCCAGGTGATGGTGATCGCGGTGGTGTCGTCGCGCAGCCGCAGGTCACCGGGGGGCGCGCCGGTCACCACCGGCTTCGCCCGCGTCGGCCCGGGCGCGGGCGCCGGCGCCGCGTCGCGGTTGAGCACCACCGCGCCCACGCCGATCGCGGCGGCCACGGCCACCACCGCCGCGCCCGCCGCCACGGCGATCACCGTACGGTTGCGGCCGCGCGGCTCGGCCTCCTCGACCTGCGGGTACGCGGGCGGCTGGTGGAACGGCGCCGGCACCGCCGGCCACGCCCCCTGCGCCGGGTACGCCTCCGTCCCGGGCGCCGGGTCGACGTGCCGGGGCTCGGGGAATTCCAGCAGGTCGTCGTAGACCGGCAGCGGTGCCGGGGCGGCGGACTCGGTCGCCGGAGCGGGCCCGGGCAGCGGATGCGGGTCCGGCTCGTCGGCGTCCTCCTCTGCCGGCGCGTCGAGCCCCGCGTCGGCCGGCCGGTCGAGCGGCTGCGGCGGTGCGGCGCTGCTCCACGGCGGCGCGGTCAACCCCCACGGCGGTACGGGCGACGCGCTGACCGGGGCCACGGCAGGCGGCCCGCTCACCGGCGACGGTCCCGGGTGAACCACCCCGCCCGGGTACAGGTGCTGCCGGTCGACGCCGGGCGGGCCGCTCACCGGATACGCCGGGTGCCCCGGCGGGCCGCTGACGGGGTACGCGGGCGTCGGTGGTGCGCTCACCGGATGGTTCGGGGGCCCCGGCGGGCCGCTGACCGGATATGCGGGTGGCGGAGGTGCACTCACCGGCGGCATCGGTGGGCCGCTGACCGGGTGGGCCGGCGTTGGCGGAGTGTTCGTCGGTGCGCTGCTGACGGGCGTGGCGCTCAGGGGTGGCGGGCCGACGGGCGGACCGCTGACGGGCGCGGCGTTGAAGGGCGGCGCGCTGAAGGACGGGCCGCTGGCGGGTGGGGTGCTGAGGGGCGTGGCGGCGGCCGGCGGCGTGCCGGGCGGTGGGGGCGGTGCCGCCGCGGCGGCCCGGTCGGCCTCCTCCCGAAGCAGGGGCGCGATCTGCTGCACCTGGATGGTCGGCTTGGTCCAACCGGGCGCCGGGGTGATCGGCTGCTGCTGGTCGCTCCCGCTCGCGGCGGCACCCGCCACGGCGGGCTGACCCGGCGGGGACGGCAGATCGGCGACCGGCTGCGGCCCGGACTGCGGCCCGGTGGTCGCCGGGGGGCCGGCGGACGAGGTGGGCGGGCGCAAGACCGGTGCCGGCGCGGAGACAGGGACAACACCGGGCGGAGCTTGCGGTGGTGCGGCCGGGCCGGAGACCGGCGTCGCGGCGGAGCTCGGCGGAACCGGAGGAGGCGAGTTCGGTGCGGGAAGGCCCGACGCGGGGGGCGC
Organism: Micromonospora sp. IBHARD004; assembly: GCF_052814115.1. Taxonomy (NCBI): domain Bacteria; kingdom Bacillati; phylum Actinomycetota; class Actinomycetes; order Micromonosporales; family Micromonosporaceae; genus Micromonospora; species Micromonospora sp. IBHARD004. The sequence continues at coordinate 4,615,132 of NZ_CP199934.1, read as the reverse complement.
CGAGCTGGGCGCGGGCGGTTGAGGCGCGGGGGGCGTTGCGGTCGGCATGCCGGGTGCGGGTGGCGCGGAGGTCGGGACCCGGATGACCGGGGCCGGCGGCAGGGGCGCCGGGGGCGCCGAGGGCATGGACGGGGCCCAGGTGGGCGCCGGAGCGGTGCCGGCCGGCGGTGCCGGCGCGGAGCCGGGTGCCGGGTGGGGCGCCGCAGTCGGCGCGGGTGGGGCCGGTGCCGGAGCCGGAATGACCGGGGGCGGCGGCAGGGGAACGGCGGGGACGGGCGGCGCGGAGGTGGGAGCCGTGCTGGTCCGGTTCAGCGCGGCGATGACCGGCGGAGGAGGCGGCGACGCCGCCGGCCCGGCGGCGGGGGCAGGCGGCGGCGCCCACCCCGACGACGCCGGGTGCGGGTGCGCCGGCGTCGAGACGGGCGGGGGCGACTGCGCTGCCCTGACCTGCGGCGGCTGCGGCACCCCGGCCCGGGGCAGCCCGGGCTGCGGCGCCCACTCCGACCCGGGTACGGCCGGCGCCGGCGGGGCGGACCGCGGCGCGCCGGTGAGCGGCGGGGGTGGCGGGGCCTGGGGTGCCGGTGGGGCGGGTACGGCCGGCAGGGACATCGTCGGCCCGGAGAGCGCTGCCGGACCGGGGGGCGGTCCGCCGGCGGCGGGAGCGGCGGCGGAGTCGCCGAGGTAGCTTCGGGCCGTGCGCACCGCGGGGTGGTCGGGGCCGAGCACCGCGGGCCCGGCGGTGGCCACGCGGGTGTAGTTGCGGCGGGCCTCGTGCCGGTTGCCCAATTCCTCCGCCACCCCGGCCAGGTCGAAGCTGAGCGCCAGCATCAGCGGGTCGGCGTCCCCACGGCGGCGCTCGCCGGCCGCGTACGCCTCCTCCAGGACCCGCCGGGCCGCGGCCGGGTCGTCCGCCTCCCGGTGCAGCCGCGCCAGCAGGTGGGCGCTGCCGAGCACCTCGGGGTGGTCCTCCCCGTACGCCGGGCGGGCCGCCGCGACCGCGTCGGTGAGCAGGCGGCGGGCGCTGGCCAGGTCACCGGCGGCGCGCAGGGCGAGGGCCTGGTGCTGAGCGGCGGTCAGGGGGGAGGGGTGGGACACGTGAGCAATGCTGCCGGTAATCGACGGTCGGACGCTACCCGCCCGCACGCATGGTGGGACCAGGTCGCCGACGAGGTCCGTGATCCGACCCCCGTGAGCTGCGGAAACGTCCGTCGCCGGAGCGCGGCGGGCGGCGATGTGCATGATCCATCCGGGCCGTGTACAGTAATGCCCCGTGCGGCCCACCGGGGCGGCTGACGGGTGACGAGGTCACCGTGGCCGACAGGGTAGGCTGGACGAGCAGGTCCGGGTGGCGGAATGGCAGACGCGCTAGCTTGAGGTGCTAGTGCCCGTATAGGGCGTGGGGGTTCAAGTCCCCCCTCGGACACGACTCATAGCCCCACGGTGCGCGCTGAGATCAGCTTCAGCGCGTACCGTTTGCGTTTCTGGCTGGTAGGCGAGTCGGAGGCTGAGCTGACGGTAGACCTCGGCCTTGTCGGCGGGATCGGCGTCGCGGAGCACGGCGGCGATATCTCCGAGCGCCGTCACCAGGCTCGCGATTTCTGCTCGGCTCATCCGGCGCGGGCGGTTGCCCGCGTTCGCGTGGAGATCTGCTTCGGCGCGGGCGCGTTCGGCCTGGGTCTGGGCGATCCAGCCGGTGACCACCGCCGGGTCCGCACCGGCGTCGAGGGCCGCCCGGTAGCGCTCCAGCTTGGCGTCGCATGCGGTGATGATCGTCTGGGCTGCCGCAGCAAGACCGGGCGGATGATCCAGGGGTTGGGCGTCGGCCATAGCGGTGATCGTCTGTTCGATGCGGTGGGGTGCGAAGGCGGAGGCCAGCCAGGTGTCGAGCGGGTCGGTGAGGGCGTTCTCGCGCAGGTACACGTTGCTGGGATGCGCGACCTGGTTGGCGAGGGCGTACTCCTGGGGGAAGCGACAGCGGTAGTAGGCGTCGCCGTGGTTGTACTGGCCCTGCATGCGTCGGTCGCAGGCGGCGCAGTAGATCAGGCCGCGGAAGACGTACGGGTTGCGGGTGCGCTGCCTGACGTGTTGACCGCCGGTTTCCCGTCCGCGCCGTTGGAGGATTGCTTGGGCCTGTTCGAAGGTTGCGTCGTCGATGAGTGGTTCGTGGGTGATCTCCTTGGAGACCACCCACTTGTCTCGGGCGTTCCAGCGCATGACGCCGGTGTGGCCCATTGCTACGTCGTCGACGTCGAGCAGCACCTCGTCGGTGCGTTGCTTGTTCCATACCTGTCGCCCGGTGTAGCGGGGGTTGGTGAGGATGACGCGGACGGCGCTCTTGGACCACGCGATGCCGCTGCGGTGCGGGTTGCGGGCGCGGTCGTGGGCTGACGGGCACGGTACGTGGTTGGCGGTGAGTCCTTCGGCGATGGCGAAGAGGCCGATGCCGGCGAGGAACTCGGCGAAGATCCGCCGGACGATCGGCGCCGTGTGGTCGTCGGGAGTGAGGCCCTTGAGGCGTTTGCCGTCGGCGGCCTTGGCGGGGTTGGGGTGGGGTCCGAGGTCGCGGAGGGTGTAGCCGTAGGGTGGGCGTCCGCCGAGGTAGCGGCCTTCGAGGAGGGTCTGAGCGGTCATGGCGGTGCGGACGCGGAGCTTGATCCGGTTGCGTTCGCCCTTGCTCATGCCGCCGAAGACGGACATGACGAGTTCGTGTGCCTCGTTGTCAGGGTCGATGGGGCCGCCGATCTCGGGCACCCAGAGTTCGACGCCGTAGTGGGCGAACAGCGGCACCGTGAGACCGAACTGGTTGCCGTAGAAGGCGCGGTGGGGTTCGCCGACGACGACGGCGGAGAACCCGCGCCGTGGGTCGCGCAGCGCCGCGAGAAGCAGGCTGGCCTGGACCCGGCGTTGCCAGGGGAGGGAGCGGCTCTGGCCGACGTCGAAGTACTCGGTGACGATGCGTCCACCGTGGGGCTGGATGAGTGTGGTCGCGCGGGTGAGTTGCCAGCTCCGGGACGATTCGGGGTCCTGGTTGTCCTCGGTCGAGACGCGGCCGTAGAAGGCGAAGGGTTTCGGTTGAGGGGTGGTCATCCGTTCTCCTCGATCGAGTTGTCCGTGCGGCGGTCGTTGACGCGTCTGAGCAGCTTCAGTAGGGCGGCAGCTGCGCCGGGGTGCAGCTCAGGTGGCTGGCGGGGAGCCTCCACCCTGATGAACGCGGTCGTCGCACGCCCGTCGACGTCGTCGACCGTCCATGAACGGTCGCCTTCACTGGACCGGTCAAGTCGCTTGTCCGGTGCCGCGTCCGTCGCCGGATCGGACTCCTTGCGTTGCTGATGTTGGTGATCGGACGGCAGAGTCATACGCCTCCGTCCGGTGGCTGACCCGGCGGAGACATCCGTCGGTGGGCGTGCATCGTTCGCTCCTTGGCCGCCGCGACCCCGTTCCGAAAGAGGGCGGGCTGGAGGGCGATGCGGGCATTGGCGTCGTGAGCGAGCGCGGCGGTCGTGCTGCAGCTCGATGCGTTTGAGGCTCGCTCCGTGTCGGATGGGTGGGTTGTCATGGAGAGGTCCTCCGAAGTTGGTTGGTGTGCCGGTTGCTCCGGCGGGCATGAAGAAGCGGCCGATGCCGTCAGGCATCGGCCGCTCGCTGAGCAGGGGCAGGCGTTACATCTATGCGGTTGTCATGTCCCTCGGGGGCCTCGAGACGGGCTAGCGCTGGGCTAGCGCTGCTGGGCGGCGCGTGTTGGTGGCCAGTCGAGATTCCCCACTAGCGGCCACTTGGTGGGGAGCTATCTGGCCACGAATGTCACAACGGGTAGCTGTGCACGCGGCCGTGTTGCCGAGAGCCTGTGACGAGCTGATCGCTGGGCGTGGCGGGTCCGGTCCGCGGAGGTCAGTCGCTGCCTTGTCATCCTGCCCGTCGGACGAGGCGGCATGATGTGGGCATGGCGTTGTCGACGGCGTTCACGGAGATGCTCGGCGTGCGGTACCCGATCGCGCTGGCGCCGATGGGTGGGTCGGCCGGCGGCGCGCTGGCCGCAGCTGTCTCCCGCGGTGGCGGGTTCGGGATTCTGGGCGGCGCGTACGGGGACCCGGAGTGGCTGGCACGTGAGGTGCCGATCGTCGCGGGCACTGAAGGGCCGTGGGGTGTCGGATTCCTGACCTGGGGGATCGATCTCGCCGCGGTGGAGCTGGCGCTGAGCTACGGCGCCAGCGCCGTGATGCTGTCCTTCGGCGATCCGAGCCCATACGCGGAGCATGTCCGCCGGGCAGGGGCTCTGTTGATCCTCCAGGTCACAGATCTGGAGGAGGCCAAGCGGGCCGTGGACCTGGGCGCCGATGTGATCGTGGCTCAGGGAACCGAGAGCGGTGGGCACGGAGCCGTGCGCGGGCGGTCCACTTTGCCGTTCGTGCCCGCGGTGGTGGATCTCGTAGCTCCGGTGCCGGTGCTGGCAGCGGGCGGGATCGCCGATGGACGTGGTGTGGCGGCGGCGCTCGTGCTGGGCGCTGCCGGAGCGCTCATCGGCACCCGCTTCCAGGCCACCACCGAGGCCCTGGTCGATCCGTCGATCACCAAGGCGATCCTCGAGGGGCGGGGGCAGGACACCGAGCGCAGCACCGTGCTGGACATCGCGCGCGGCTCCCGATGGCCGTCGAAGTACCCCGCCCGCACCCTCGGCCACCCCTACCTCGACCGCTGGCGCGGCCGGGAGGCCGAGCTCGCCGCCGATCCCCAAGCCCGTCAGGCGTACCAGGACGACGTGGCACGCGGCGCGGTGCCCCCGCTGCCGGTCTGGGCGGGCGAGGCCGTCGACCTCATCACCGACCTGCCCTCGGCGGAGGACCTGGTCACCGCCATGGTCACCCAGGCCCAGGACGCCCTGACCCGAGCGGGACGCCACTGACCCACCAGCCGTCAGCGCCGTTCCGGCTCGCTCGTCACGCGCCGCGGCGAAGCTACCGAGCCAAGAGCGATCACTCACAGCCACACCGCAACTGGCCGTCCATGGGGAATTTTTGGTGGCCGCTGTCAGGCGCGGCTTGCTGGTGCGCGTCTGCGTGGACTAGCGACGCTCCGGAGACCACTCCTTTTCACACCGAAGAGTTCGGGTGCCTGATGCATGCGAATCGTCTGGGGCAGTGCGATGTGAAGATCCAGTCGAGGCCGTCTTCCCGGGGACTGTCGAGGTGTTCGGCGCGATGTAAGCCGGCCTGGTGTAGCGACGCGCTGGGAGGCTGCGGTATCCGGGCGGCGGTCAGGCGGTCCGCCACCGCAGCCGATTGTCCCCGGCCGAGGGCTTGCACACCATCAGCTTCCCTGTGCTGGTGCGTTCCACTGCGCCAGCCGCCTTGCACGGCCCACCCGGGTGAACGATCGGCGAGCACAAGCATCGGCGGCGAGGGCGGCAATGACTCAGGACAACGGTGTCGCGCAGCTCTCGCTGACTGCGCGGCAAGCAGACATCTATCGCGGTCTCCTGCGCCTGGTAGGGCCTGGGGCGGCAGAGTTCTGGAAGGAAGCCTGCGACCGGATGGCTGAGTCGCCCGTGCGCCCAGTGACCACCCACATGGTCGGCCACGCGCTCCGCGAGGTCGATAGTGCGCTGCGTGCCGTCTTGGAGGAGCGCGCGATGGCACAGGTCGGCCCGGCCGAGATCCGAGCGGCCGGCAAGGCTAAGAAGTCCGGAAGCCTGAAGATCTCTGCGATCTGCGCGGATCTTCAGATACCGGAGTCGCACCCGCTGAGGGAGTTCTGGCTCGGCCAAAGCCCCGAAGTGCCAATCGGACTGCACAAGCGTGCGCACCGCAACGGGCTTGAGTATCCCCGGCCCATGGATGCCGGCTTCCGAGAGTTCTTCGCTCAGATGGAGGCACTGTTCGATCTCGTCCTCGAGCGCTTCGAGCTGCGTTACAGCACAGTATTCGATAGCCTCGACTTGCTTCTAGCGGTGCAGAACCCGGTAGCGGAGCACGCTGAGCGCCTTGCGCAGAAGTTCCCCGCGAACGAGACGGCTCGACGCTACTTTTTCAATCGAGCATCAACCGCGTGGCTAGGCGCTCTGCGCGAGCATGGGTTCTTCATCAATCCTCCGCCTGCGATCCTGGAGCCCGGCAACGATGCAGCCGTCCTGCGCCGGTGGCCGGAGTCTGAATACCTCGTCCGGGTAGCCACCGACAACCCACAGGCGACGATCGAGGCGGCACTTGATATCCCGGCGACGGACAACAGCTACGTTATCTGGGACCTGGTGAAGATCGCCCTGACCCTCCCGCCAGCTCACGGGGTGGGGCTGGTGCCGACGATCGTCGCCTCGATACCCGGCCCCTTCGGGGTGATCGCGGCCGACGAGATTGGAGAGCTCGCTGTTCGGCTGGCGGAGGCAGGATACGCCGAGGCCGCCGACGATCTCATCCGTGGTGTGCTGAAAGACGTGCCCAAACGCGGCCAGGAGGCAGTCCGGATCTACGACTACGTCAGCATCGTTCGGACCCCGCTGCCAGCCGTTGCGTCCGTCGTCGGCCTGCCGATGCTGACCTTCGCCGCGGGCCTGCTCGATGCCGCGGTCGAGACCTTCAAAGCGGACGGCGAGGACAACTCGCGGTTCTGGCGGCCGTCGCTGCTCGCCGACGAGGACGATTCGTCCGGCCCGGATGCGCGAGACGCTCTCGTGGACGCCGTGCGTTCCATTGCCGAGAAACTGGTGTCGTCCGGTCAAACAACCTTGCAGCACGCTCTCGATGTTCTGGAGCAGCACCACGCGTTGATCTTTCGGCGGCTTGCGCTGCACCTGGTACGAGAACACGGTCAGGACGACCTGAGCCTGGTCCGCCGCTACCTGTTCGATCGAGACCTGCTGGCTGACCGCGGCGCCGAGTACGAATTTCAGCTGTTCCTGCGCGATGTCCATGCCTTGCTGGAGCCGCACGAGGTGCAGCAGCTTGTCGATGCGATCCTGGCCGGCCCAGACACTGGCCCGTGGAAGAACCGCTTCTCCGAAGCCCACGACCATCCGGATCCGGACGCGACGGTGCAGCAACTCGCTGGCATGTGGATCCGCGACCGCCTCGCACCCCTCGAACCAGTCCTCGATACGGCCGCTCGAGACCGATACCAACAGCTCGTGACCCAATGCGGGCCGGCTTCGGATCTATCCGTCGTGCCCGTGCGCTTCACCAGCTCCTGGACCCAGGAATCCCCGGTTGACGCAGGCGAGCTCCAGGCACTTCCGGCAGCGGAGCTCGTTGAGTTTTTGGCACGCTGGCAGCCCCCGCAGGATTGGCGCGGCCTCGACCGCTCGGCGATCTGCAATGCCCTGAGCGCGTCGATCGCTGCCGCCGCCGAGCAGCGTTCACACGATGCCGGCGCGTTCACCGGAGTCGATCCCGCGCACGCCAGCGCGATCCTCGAAGGCTTCGCCGATGCCGCGCGTGATCGCCGCGAGCTCGATTGGGCCGCGCTGATCGAATTCTTCGGCTGGGTTGACGATCAAGCCGCGGCGGAGCTTGCGGCCATGGTGACGACGCGCGCCGTCCGGCAGTGGCGGCGGGCGCGCTACAACGTCCTGCACATCCTCGGGACCGCGCTGCGCCACACCGACAGCCCGATTCCGGCGGGATGCGAGCCCGGGATCTGGGCGATCGTCCGCTCCGCCATCGCTGATCCCGATCCCCAGGACGAGCCCGATCCCGCCTCATCCGCGCTCGACGCCGTCCGTCCGGCCGCGCTGCACACCGCCATCCAGCTCGGCTTGTGGAAGCGCCGGGCAGACTCCCAGCCGCCGGCAGAGGTCCTAGCCCTCATCGAGCAGCACCTCAGCGGACCCGATGGGTCAGCAGCGGTACCTGAAACCCTTGGCCGTAACCTGCCGGTGCTGCACTTCATCGATCCGTCCTGGACACGCGAGCACCTCGATCAGATCCTGCCCGAAGACAGCAGCCTTAACGACACCTGGACGGCCGCCTGGGACGGCTTCCTCGACAACCCAGCCCCGTCAGATCAGCTCTGGGATCTTCTGCTGCCCCACTACGAGCGCGCCGTTCGCGAGCTGTCTCCGGACGGCGACGACGATTGGGCGGTGATGCGAGCCAGCCAGCTCGCCAGCCACCTCGGTCGGCGCTACTGGTTCGGCTACATCGGCCTGGACGACCCGGACCAACTGCTGCACAGGTTCTATCAACAAGCGCCGGCCCAAGCTGCGGCCGTCATCGTGGAGATGTCGGGAAATTCGCTCGCCGCCGCTGTCCCGCTCGACCCAGCCCACCGCGCCCGCCTCATGAAGCTCTGGGAATACCGGCTCGCCACGGCCAACCCGAGTTCGGGGCACCGCGAGCTGCAGACGTTTGACGACTGGTACCTCAGCGGCGCCTTCGACGAGGATTGGTCCCTTGCCCAGCTGCGCAACATCATGGTCAGCGACCCGGAATTCCATCCGAGTTTCCGGGCTCTGCAACGAATGAGCAGCAACGCCACTCAGCACGCTCCGGCCTGCCTCGACATCTTCGGGACGTGGCTCGACAACGGCCCGAAGTACTGGGACTACGCCCGGAGAATCGACGATGTGAAGGCCATCCTGCGTGCTGCGGCCGGCGCGGGCGCCGCAGAGCGCGTCAGGGTTGAGCACATCGTCAGCCGTTTCTCAGCCCTTGGTACCGATCTACGCGACGTCCTGACGCAGGATTTTTTTCGCGAGAACGGCGCTGGCTGAAGTTCCTTTAGAGCCTGGCAAATAAGGGGTTGAGGCGGCCGCTGGGGCCCAGTTGAGATCGATGATCTCGCGTGTCCGGCGTGGCGGCGTGACATGGGGAAGGGCCTTCGGTACGAGCAGAGGCGACTAAACCAGCACGACCGAAGGCCCAACCCTGTCTGTATACCTTGTCGCCGGTGTCGCCGCATCTACCGCCCCGGGCAGCCTCGCCGATCACCTGCCGACCGCCCGGCCACGGCACTACCCGTCCGACACCACGGATGCCGAATGGGCCGTCCTGGCCCCGCACGTGCCGGCCGGGACCGGACGCGGCCGGCCGATCACCTACCCTCGCCGGGACGTGGTGGACGCGATCCGCTACCTCGACCGGACCGGCTGCCAGTGGGATGCGCTGCCCGCCGATTTCCCCCACTACAAGCTGGTCTACCACTACTTCACGGCCTGGACCCGCGACGGGACGTTGAACCGGATGCACAACAGTCTGCGGGAACAGGTCCGCGAACAGGTCGAGGGCCGCACCCGGCAGCCGACCGCCGCGCTGGTCGACTCCCAGTCGGTACGCGGCGCAGAGACCGTCGGCCGCCCCGGGCGTGGCTACGACGCGGGGAAGAAGGTCAACGGCCGCAAGCGTCACATCGCCGTGGACACCTGCGGCCTGCTCCTCGCTGTCCTGGTCACCGCCGCCGGCGTGCAGGACCGCGACGCCGCCCGCCCGCTGCTGTGGGCGCTGCGCACCTGCTTCCCCACCATCCGGCTGACCTGGGCCGACAGCGGCTACACCGGCCGGCTCGTCGACTGGGCCGCCACCCACCTCGCCCTGACCGTACGCATCGTCGCGAAACTCGCCGGGCAGACCACGTTCGTCGTCCTGCACCGCAGGTGGGCGGTCGAGCGCACGTTCTCCTGGATCAACCGGTGCCGACACACAGTCCGCGACTACGAACGGCTACCCGACCACCACGCCGCGATGGTCCAATGGGCCATGATCATCGTCATGACCCGCCGCCTCGCCCGCCACCAACCGCCTGAAACCCTTATTTACCAGGCTCTAAGAAGATCTTGGGGATGCACGCCAGCGGACACGGAGGGCGATCACGGCTCACGGCTACGCGCCTCGCGCCAAGGCCGACCGGACACTGGCCGACGTGACCGGCGAGGATTTCGGCAGTCACGGACCGACAATAGAAGCCGAATGAGCGGCCATCACCGCCGCGGCAACGGCCCTCGAAGCCGAGCTGTCCTTCCCGCTAAGCCGACTCATCGACGAATCGCTCGACGTGCAGTAGCACCGGGCAGCTCCGGGACGAAAGGTCTGGCCGCGGGCGGTCAGCAGGATAAGCGCCGCAACCCGCAAGGCGGCCCACGCCGTAGACGTCAGCCAACACACTCATCTCGGCATGTCCGGACACTCCGAGGGCTGCTGCTGGGTGGTCACGCTCCGCAGCGCGCGGATCGCGGCAGACGCGTGCGTTACCGGGATCCCAGTCGGCCGATGAACCCCAACAGCACGTTGAACCTTTTTCAAACGTGGTCAGGGCGGCAACATCCGGCGCCGGCCAATGGCCCGGATGCTCGGCCCGATGTCAGGTTGAAAAAGATTCATAGGAGCTGCGCGGCCCGCGACTCCAGATAGCGCTGCTCGGGCCGGCTGAGCGTGAGCCGCGCCGCCAGCCGGTAATGCTCCTGCGCCCCGGCCCGGTCGCCGGCCAGCTCCAGCAGATGGGCCCGCACCGCCGCGGTCCGGTGGTGCCGGGCCAGCACCGGATCCTCGGCGATCTGGTCCAGAGCGGCGAGCCCGGCTTCCGGGCCGTCGACCATGGCACGCGCCACGATCCGGTTCAGCGTGACCATCGGGCTCGGGGCGAGTGCGTGCAGCATCCCGTACAGGGCGAGGATCTGCGGCCAATCGGTGTCCTCGGCGCGCGCTGCCTCGTCGTGCACCGCCGCGATCGCGGCCTGCAGCTGGAACGGGCCGATCGGGGCCCGCGCCAGCGTGTGGGTGATGATCGCGACGCCTTCGGCGATCGCGGCCGCGTCCCAGCGGCGCCGGTCCTGCTCGGCGAGTGGGACCAGGGTGCCGTCCGGCCCGGTACGCGAGGGCCGGCGCGCGTCGTTGAGCAGCATCAACGCGAGCAGCCCGGCCACCTCGCCGTCGTCCGGCAGGCGCCGGTGCAGCTGCCGGGTCAGCCGGATCGCCTCCCGGGTCAGCTCCACCCGGTTCAAGGCGTCGCCGGAGCTGGACGTGTAGCCCTCGTTGAAGATCAGGTAGAGCACGTGGCAGACCGCGGTGAGACGCTCGCCGAGCTCGCCCGGCGCGGGCATCTCGAACCGGGTGCCGGTGTCGCGGATCCGCTGCTTGGCCCGGCTGATCCGTTGGCTCACGGTGGCCTCTGGCAGCAGCAGCGCCCGGGCGATCTCCGCGGTGGTGAGCCCGCCGACCGCCCGCAGGGTGAGCGTGACCTGCGCCGGCACGCTCAGCGCGGGATGGCAGCAGAGCAGCAGCAACGCCAGCTCGTCGTCGCCACGGACCTGCGGCGCGGGCTCGTGCCGGACCGCCTCCTCGCGGCGCCGGCGGGCCGTCTCGTTGCGCAGCAGGTCCACCCGCCGGCGGCTCGCCACGGTGATCAGCCAGTTCCGCGGCTGCTCCGGGACGCCGGTCTCCGGCCAATGCCGGGCGGCCGCGACCAGCGCCTCCTGCACCGCGTCCTCACAGGCCTCGAAGTCGCCGTAGCGGCGCACCACGGCGGCCAGGACCTGCGGCGCGCACTCGCGCAGCAGGTCCGGCAGCCCGGTCACAGCTCCCATGTGCTCATATCGAGGATCGAGCGCACCTCGACCCGGGTGTACGCGGCGTCCGGCGCCTTCGCGGCCCAGGCGACCGCCTCGTCGAGATCCGCGACGTCGATCAGGTAGAAGCCGGCCAGATGCTCCTTGACCTCGGCGTACGGGCCGTCGGAGGTGATCGTCCTACCGTCACGCACCGAGACCTGGGTGGCCAGGGCCGGATCGCCCAGCCCTTCGCTGACCACCAGCACGCCAGCCTCGCGCATTTCCTCGGTCAGCCGCAGGTGACCGACGCCGAAATCGGTCCGCTGCTGATCGGTCAGCGTCTCCCAGACGGCCAGCGACTGCGGGTTCGACTGGATCAGGATCAGGTATTTCACGGCTTCTCTCCTTCTCTCTTGCCCGGGATGTCGAAACCGGCCAACCCGGCTTCGACATCCCGGGCAAGAGAGAAGGGTAGGAACTGTCATGGACAAGATCCGGGAAGCCATCGAGGGCAAGGCCGCGCTGCTGCAGCAAGGTGACGCCAAGGCCATCATGTCGTACTACGCGCCCAGCTACGTCGAGTACACCCTCGCCCCGCCGCTGCGCCAGCCCGGCGACGGCCGGAACCCGGCCGCGCTGGAGGCCTGGATGGCCACCTTCGAGGCGCCGCCGCGCCGCGAGGTCACCCAGCTGGAGATCACCACGGACGGCGACGTGGCGTTCGCGACCAGCCTCGACTGCCTGACCGCCGTGCCTCGCGGCTCGACCGAGCCCTTCAGCCTGTGGTTCCGGGTGACGCTGGGCCTGCGCCGCATCGACGGGCGCTGGCTGGTGACGCACGAGCACGAGTCGGTGCCGTTCGAGATGGACGGCTCGTTCCGCGCCTCGACCGGGCTGACCCCCACCGACTGAGGTGATCAGGAGCGCTGGGCCCGCCGCCGACGCCCCTCGGCGGCGGCCCTCAGCCGGAGGAAGGCTTTAGGCCGCGGTGGGCTTCGCCGCGGCGAGCGCCTCGCGTACGACCTGCGCGCTCGCGGTGTACCAGGAGGCACCCGTAAGCACCGTAGGGACTCACGTAGACCCGGGCGCCCCACTGGGCGCGCCAGTTCCCGGCGAGCGGGCCGGCGTTGTAGACCGCGAGGTCGGCCTGCTCAGCGCGTCGTGGAACGCGGAGAGAGTGGTGGAGCCACGACCGGTCGCCTGACGACGCGAATCTGGTCCTAACCCGCGGAGGTGTGCAAACCAAGCCATCCTTTACTGAGCCTTTCTCATCCCGCGTAGCGGTTGGCTTCGACATGGTGCAGGACGAGGATGGCTTGCACGATCGCGGTCGCGCGGCGCGGGCAACAGCGCAGCTTGGCCAGGACCTTCCAGGTCTTGAGGGTGGCGATCGCTCGTTCGCCGCGGGCGCGGATCTTCGCGTGGGCGCGGTTGACCGCCTTCTGCCGGCGTGACAGCTTGGGCCGGAAGCGGCGCCGTTTGAACGGCGTGCGTACGCTGCCGCGGGCGCCTTGGTAGCCCTTGTCCGCGAAGGTCATCACGTCTTCCCTGGTCAGGGCGTCGATAATGCCGTGGGTGCGGGCGGCGCGGCGATTCGCGCCTGCGAGGCGGCACTGGGTCAAACCCTGCCTCGCGACCTTGCCGAGCTTCTCCGGGAGAGCGACGGTGTCAAGGGCGAGTACGGCCTCGAACCCGTCTGGCCCGTAGAACGGATCAGGACCGACAACGTGGAGTTTCGCACCGACGCCACGTTCCCCAAGCTGTACATGCCGTTCGAACCCTTGTTGTTCTTTGCGGACGCTGGCAACGGCGATCAGTTCGCCTTCGTCATGCGTGACCGTCCGGCCGACGTGTTCGTCTGGGATCATGAAACGGACAGCCGGACGATGGTCGACCCGAGCCTGGCTACCTATCTGGAGTGGTGGCTCGACGGAAGGATCGAGATCTGACCCTGCATTCGGCTTGAACATACGCTTCTCGGCACGACCGGATGCCAGTGCCGCCGACCTCCGCTACGCCAAGTGACGAGCGGATCGTGCCATGAGCGTGCATTCGAGGGACGCCGAAAGGCGGATCGGTCGCAGGGCAGCGTGAGGGTGTCGTCTGCTGGTGGTGGTTAGGGCAGGCGCCGGTCGTGAGAGGCTGGGCCGGTAGCCTCGGCTACGTGTCCGTTTAGCCCGCCGTGATCGGGCACGTGATGGGCCGAGTCTTCGGGACGGACCCGAGGCGCTGCCGGCCGGACTCGCCGAGTGGCGTCGGCGGCATCCCGAGGATGGTTCTCTGGCGGAACGGCTGGTGCGGCGGGGCAGCCGCCGCACCAGCAATCAGTCAGTCGCCGGTAGGCGCGTTCCAGTCGACGAGCTGGATGATGACGCCGTTGGGGTCTCTTACCTGGAAGGCACGCTCTCCCCACTCCCAGGCAGCACGGCCTGCAATTGCCACGCGCCCGCGGCGAGGTTGACCACTGCCGCGCCGACGAGCGCGACAAGGTACGCGGCCGGCATCCGCTGGATCGATGCCCACGCCTGCGAGTAGTCGGCGAACCGAGGAAAAGCGCCCACGAACACGGCCACGAGAACGGCGACCGTCACGGCGGACACGATCACTCTTCGCCTGAGATGCCTGCGGCGCCGCGTGCGGGGCCCCTGCCCGGTATCGTCCCGCCCGCGCATGCCCTCGGTAGGTCGGCCATCGTCGACCCGACCACGGCGGCGGCCTACCCATCAACGCCTGACTCATCGCTCCCCCACGGTCCTTCGCCATTGTCGCCAATGTGACGGCGGTGTCTAACCGATTCACGGGACTACAGCCCTGTCGCGCCCAGCCAGCACGGCACGTATGACCGGACTCCTACCGATCTCGGTCTGCTTCTTGAGATCGGAGAATTTACGAGCAGGACTCGGACGCGAGCGGCGGTCCCGCGCGTGCGGCGGGTTCCCCGGCCGCGGCCGGCCTTTCCGGATCATGACGAGGCCGTCCCCGGGCCCGTGGTAGCGCCCGTCGGGTCGAGGAAGACGAACCGGATTGCCGGGTTACGCGCGGTGAGCCGTCGTCCGGCCTCGTCGGCCACGGCCTCGATATCCGCGGCGCTGACCTGGTCGACGAAATCGATCTTCGCGGCGACGAGGATGTCGTCGGGACCGAGCTGCAGGGTCAGCAGCTCCACGATGCCTTGCACGTTCGGCAGAGCGGCCAATTCCCGGCGGATCTCGTCCTGGACCGGCTCCCTGGCCGCCCGTCCGACGAGCAGGGAGAGGTTGTTGCGGGCCAGGGTGGTGGCCACCACCAGGAGCAGAACACCGATGGCGACGGATGCCATGCCGTCCCACACCGGGTCACCGGTCAGCTCGGCGAGCCCCAGGCCTGCTCCGGCCAACCCGAGGCCGACCAGGGCGGCGCTATCCTCCAGGAACAGGGCCTTGATGGTGGTGTTGGGCGTGCGCCGCAGGACCCTCACCGGACTGATGCCCCAGCGCTTGGCCCGGTGCCGTACCTGCCGCACCGTCCGGGTCAGGGACACCGACTCCAGGACGAAGGAGACGACCAGCACCACATACGAGACGAGGTAGTCGCCGGTCTCCTGGGCCGATACGATGACGTGGACGCCGTGGGTGATCGAGAAGCCGGCGCCACTGACGAAGGTGAAGACCGCGGCGAGGAACGCCCAGATGTAGCTCTCCCGGCCGTAGCCGAAAGGGCGCTCGGGGTCGGCCCGGCGGCCGCCACGATGCAGCGCCACGAACAGCAGCACCTCGGTGGTGGTGTCGGCGAACGAATGCGCGGCTTCCGACAGCATGGCCGCCGAACCCGCGAGCAGACCCGCAACCACCTTGGCCACGGCGACAGCGACGTTGACGGAACCGGCCACGATCACGGTGCGGACGCTCTGCGCCTGCACGTCCGACTCGGTCATAAAAGCCAGGCTATGGGCCCGGTCCCCGGCCAGGCGGACAAAACCGACAGTCGCCGGCGACGTGAAGGGTGCAACCGCCTGAAACCCTTATTTACCAGGCTCTTAGATGTCCAGGCCGGCGGCGATGCCGTCCAGGACGTAGTCGAGGCCGGTCTCGAACTGCCAGCGGGCGTCGTCCTTGCGGGTGGCTGTGCCCAGGTAGTGCTGGAAGGTGGGGTAGCGCCCGGTCTGCATGTGCCAGATCATCTGCGGTGCTAGCTCGCTGCGCAGCTTGCCGCCGTCGGACCAGCCCTGCTGGCGCATGAGGTTCTGCACGGCGATCTCGTAGGTCATGGCGCCGTGTACGTAGGCGTCGACGGCACGGAACACGCTCATCATCGCGTCGGCGTCCAGGCCCAGGCCGTCCAGGGCCGACAGAGCCTTCTCGGCGATGGCCATGCGGTTGGGGGTAAGCGAGAGCATGGCCGTTGGGGGCAACTGAGCCAGCCACACGTGTCGCAGCATCAGCTTGCGGGTCTGGAGCGCCAGGGCGCGCATCGTATCGCGCCAGCCGAGGTTCCCGGGCACGCGCAGGTCGTCGTAGACATGGTTGACCATCAGTTCCAGGAGGTCATCCTTGCCCGACACATAGCGGTAAGGCGCCATGGGCGCGACGCCGAGCTCGGTGGCCAGGCGGCGCATGGTGACGGCGTCCAGGCCCTCCGCGTCGGCGATCTTTACCGCGGCGGTGGCGATGCGCTGCGGCGAGAGGGTCTGGCGCGGAGCGGGGGCCGGACGTTCCAGGCGCGCCCACAGCGGTTCGCCCGGATTGTCTTTCTCGGTGGCCATGGATACGGCTCCCTTCACCTGGTCGGGATACAGCGTATCGCGAGTAGACAACGTACACAGCCGGTGTGTACGTTGTATCTCGCCAATACGTTGTACACAGCGGAGGAGTTATCCCCTCATGAACGACAACCAGCTCAAGATCGCCGTCATCCTCGGCAGCACCCGGGACGGCCGCTTCGGTCCGGCCGTGGGCACCTGGATCCTCGACCAGGTCGCCCAGCGCGGCGATATGGAAGCCGACCTCATCGACCTGGTCGAGACGCCGCTGCCCACCGTCTTTCCGGTCCTCGGCCAGCCGCCGGCGTCGCACGAGGCCAGGGACCTGTTGGCCGCGGTGTCGCCGCGCATGGCGGCGGCCGACGCCTTCGTCATCGTCACGCCGGAGTACAACCACAGCTTCCCCGCCATGTTGAAGAACGCCATCGACTGGCACACCACCGAGTGGCACGCCAAGCCGGTCGGCTTCGTGTCCTACGGGGCCTTCTCCGCCGGGTTGCGCGCGGTCGAGCAGCTGCGCCTGGTGCTTGCCGAGCTGCACGCGGTCACCATCCGCGACAGCGTCGGCTTCCAGCGCGTCTGGGAGCAGTTCGACGGCGACGGCAAGGCAGTCGATCCGGCCGCCGAGGCCGCCGCCAAAGTGATGCTGGATCGGCTCGCCTGGTGGGCGCACGCGCTGCGCGAGGCCAAGGCCCTCCGGCCGTACGCGGCGTGACACGCATGACTCGATCTCTCTATGTCGGCGTGTTCGGCCTGCTGCTCGGCATGTTCCTGGCCATGCTGGACGGCCTGATCGTGGGTACCGCGCTGCCGACGATCGCGGGCGACCTCGGCGGCCTGGACCACCTGGCCTGGGTGGTGACCGCCTACATGCTCGCTGGTGCGGCCACCACCCCGATCTGGGGCAAGCTCGGCGACCTACTCGGCCGCAAGGCAACCTTCATCACCGCGATCACGCTCTTCCTGCTCGGCTCGGGACTGGCCGGCCTGTCGCAGGACATGAGCCAGCTCATCGCCTTCCGCGCCGTGCAAGGTCTCGGCGCGGGCGGGCTCATGGTCGGCGCGCTGGCCATCATCGGCGTGCTCGTGCCGCCCCGCGAAAGCGGCCGGCTGCAGTCGATGATCGGCATCATCATGCCGATCGCCTACGTCGGCGGGCCCCTCGTGGGCGGCCTGCTCACCGACTACCTGAGCTGGCGCTGGACCTTCTACGTCAACCTGCCCATCGGCGCCCTGGCGCTCCTGATCATCGCCACCCGGATCCGTCTCCCGCCCGCCGAACGCGTCAAACCCCGCATCGACTACGGCGGCGCGGCCCTGCTCACCGTCGCCATCGTGGCCCTGACCCTGCTGGCCACCTGGGGCGGCACCACCTACCCCTGGTCCTCACCCCACATCCTCGCCCTGACCACAGTCGCCGTACTCGCCCTGGCCGGATTCACCGCCGTCGAACGCCGAACCGCCGAACCGGTCATCCCGCCCAGGCTGTTCTCCGACCGCAACTTCACCCTCGCCCAGATCCTCAGCTTCCTGGTCGGCGCCGCCATGGTCAGCGTGACCAACTACCTGCCGCAGTACATGCAGTTCGTCCAAGGCGCCTCGCCAGCGGCCGCCGGCATGCTGCTGCTGCCGCTGATGTTCGGCATGCTCGGCGCGCAACTGGCCACCGGCCAGCTCATCAGCCACAACGGTCGCTACCGCCTCTATCCGATCCTCGGCGGCGCGCTCATGATCGCGGGGGCTCTCGCCCTGCTGCTGCTCGACGCGGACACCGCCGCGGCGGCGGCCTCGGCACTCACCCTCGTCATTGGGGTAGGAATGGGCCTGGTGATGCAGAGCACCACGCTGATCACGATGAACAGCGCCGACCCGCGCGACATGGGTGCCGCCAGCGGAACACTCACCCTGCTGCGCACCATCGGCGGATCGCTGGGCATCGCCCTGCTAGGGACCCTGTACGCGTCCCGGATGCAGGCGGACCTGACCACGCGCCTCGGCCAGGACACAACCAGCCAACTGGAGCGGGGCGGCGAACTCACACCCGAGCGGCTGCCGAACCTGCCGGCTCCGATGGCCGACGCCGTTCGCGAAGCCGTCAGCAGCGGCCTGCACGGCATCCTCCTCGGCGCCGCCGCCCTCGCGGTGATCGCGTTCGCAGCCTCCTGGCTCATCCGCGAGACCCCGCTACGCACCGGCATCCCATCACCGACCGGCGCCGCCACGGACAGCCATGCCGCCGACCGCCAGGTGAACGCCTTACGAGCGTCACACCGCCGGACCGCACCAGCTCACAACGAAAGTGTGGGACCACGGTGGTAGGACGAGGCCATGCATCTCGTTCACCTGTCGCACGCCGGCCCGCATTGGGATCTTGCGAGGCCGATGGAAGAACAGACCGACTGGCTCGCGCACGCGTCGTACATGGACCTGCTGGTCGACGAAGGGATCATCGTATTGGGCGGTCCGCTCGACGACGTGCGCGTGGTGCTGGCTATGGAGGCGGAGTCCGAGCAAGCCGTCCGGACGGCTCGGCCGGGATCCGTGGAGCGGCACCCACCTGCGGATCGACAGGATCGACCCGTGGACGATCCGCCCGGACGGCCGCCATTCCAGGGCTGACCGGTCGAACATTCGCTCGTAGCCGTGAACCGCACCGACCCCGTCAACGCCGACCGGGTGGGCGAGGCCGAGCAAGGTAAGGCCCGCCCGCACACAGCCGCACGCGTGACCGCTCATGCCGCCGACCGCGCGTCACGCAACGGCACAGTTGCTCGATCAAGTCAACGTCACCGGTCGTGCCGAGATCCGTGCGTTGTTCCGAGGTTGGCGTGGAACCGACGGAGGCAGCATTAGGTCTCATAGACGTGATGACCCGATTTCGACTTGTCTCGGTGTTGGTGTGGACGTCCCTGGCGGCCCTGACGGCGGCATGTGGGGCCGCCACCGAACCATTTACCGCAAGATCAGGTGGGACCTCTGAGCCCGAGTCGAGTACATCGACACAGACGAGCGCGGGTGGCGATGCTGCTGTCTGGGGTCTCGGTCCGGACCAGAGCCTTCAGAGATCGTCCACGAAGTTCACTGCCCTCGTCTCGCGACTGGGCTGCAACAACGGGGTCACGGGGCAGGTCTTGGCGCCGGAAATTCACATGAGCGAGTCTGAAGTCGTCGTGACTTTCAGCGTCGCTCGGAAGCAGCCCGGTGGTGCAGCGTGCCCCGGCAACGATCAGGTTTCCTACGAGGTCGATCTCGGTGAGCCGCTGCGGGACAGAGCGCTGGTTGATGGCCAGTGTCTGCCTGGCGGGGAAGCGGTAACCACATCCTTCTGCACCACTGGCCCCACGCGCTTCAGGCCGTAATGCCCATCAGGGCGTGCCTCCTGGCGTCCCTCACCGCACTGACATGCCGCTGGTCGAGCGGTCATGCCGACGTGAGTGCGCCGTTGCCGGTGGTGGGGATGCGATGGTGGGCCCCGATTCAGCAGCGCGGCTCTCCCCTGGGCGCAATCCCCGGCTCGTACATCTGCTGGCCGGTGCTGCATCTTGATAGCATGTTGCCGTTCCTCGCTGCGCTCGCCGCCGACCCCGCTCAGCTGACTCGACGGCTGACGGTGGCCGGTACCCCGTTCACGATCCGGGCACTGCGAGCCGACGATGGCGCCGCGCTGAGGTCGTTTCTCGCGGGACTGTCCGACACAAGCCGCCGCTACTGGCACGGCGACGCCGACCCCGCCGACGAGGCCACCGGCTGGATCGACGGCATCGGACGCTACGACAAGCTGCGGCTTGTCGCCCACCACGCGGACCGGACCGGTCACCTCGACGCTGTCGTGGATCTCAGCTTCGCGCTACCGCCCGAGGCGGAACTGCTCCGGTACGCGGCCTACGGCCTCCCGCTCGACCCCGCACGAACTGTTCGTTTCGGACCGTGTGTCGCGGACGACTGGCACGGCTCCGGTCTCGCCGCTGCGCTGCTGCCTCCAACCTGGGACGCGGTGCGGCTCCTGGAGCGCGACCGCATCGTGCTGCTCGGCGGTGTCCACGCCGACAACCACCGCGCCCGTAGGTTCTATCGCCGCAGCGGCTTCGTCGAAGCTGGCACCTTCACCACCGACGCTGGAGTAAGCATCGACATGGCGCTCGACCTTCCCTGACAGGACGGCCGCACCACGTCCGCGCGCCGTTGTCCGGGTGTTCGCTTCGCCAATAACTCCGACACAGCCTTTAGGGCGCGTCTCATTTGGTGAGGCGGCGGTAGCAGATCAGGGTGCTGGCGATGGTGGCGAAGGCTTCGAAGTGATCGCCCTTGCGGTCATAGCGGCGAACGAGGCGCCGGTAGCGCATCAGCCAGGACATGCAGGCTTCAACGACCCAGCGGTGCCGGCCCAGACGCGTGGAGGACTCGATGCCCTTACGGGCGATGCGTACCTTGATGCCCCGTCGCCGGACCTCGCGGCGCAGCTCGCGGGCGTCGTACGCCTTGTCGGCGTGCAACTTGTCTGGCCGCCACCGGCGGCGCCCGTTAGGTGTGCGGATCGCCGGGACGCTGTCGAGCATCGGCAGCAGCAGTTGGCTGTCGTGGACGTTCGCGGCGGTGACCAGCACAGCCAGGGGCAGCCCGTTGCGGTCGCAGATGACATGGAGTTTGCTGCCTGGTTTGCCGCGGTCGACCGGGTTTGGGCCCGTCAGATCGCCCCCTTTTCCGCCCGCACACTGATCGAGTCGACCACCGCCCTCGACCAGTCGATCCGCCGGTCGGCGCCGAGCCGGTCCAGGGTCGCCTCGTGCAGCCGGAGCCACAAACCGGCCGCGGTCCACTCGGTGAACCTGCGGTGCGCGGTGGCCCTGGTGACACCGAACGACGCCTCAGGCAGCTTCCACCAGGAACAACCCGCCTGGGTCACGTACACGATCGCGGCCAGCACCGCCCGGTCATCCACCCGCCGGCGACCACCACCCTGCCGACGAACCGGCGCGGGCGGGATCAACGGCGCCGCAATCTCCCAGAGATCATCCGGCGCCCAGGTGCGGATCATGGCCCCGTCCACGGGAGCAGATCATGCCCCAGGCCAACGACCATCCAAATGAGACGCGCCCTTAATCCAAGGGTCGTCGGCGGACGACGAACGCGTGGGTGGCTAACGACAGCAACGGTGACAGCAACGAACCGGGACGAGGACAGCGGCCGGCGGCCGCGCACGGACAGTCGCCCGAGGTCGCGGACGCGGACGGACCCCACCGGACGACGCGCCCAGAAACTTGTAAGCGAGACGTCCTGGGCCGCTTCGCAGGCAGGTGCTGACCTCAGCCCAGACACCGGTAACCAGGCACGGACGGCAACGTCCTATCCAAATCTGCGGCGCTGCGGTGGCCCCCCGCTACCGGTCAGTTGGAGGTTGACATGCGCGGCGTGAAGCTCCGGGTGGCGCTCGCCACGTAGAGCGGCACCACAGGCAGGAACGCCACCCCGATGCCGAGTGCCAGCAACACGCCCCAGCCGCAGATGACGACCGCGGCGACGATGTCGGCAATCCCGGCCAGCCGGTCGGAACGCCTGGCCAGCACTGGAGCCGTCGCCGCGAGGACTGGCACACCGAGTAGGTAGCTTGCCGCTGGCCCAGAATCCTGCACGGTCCATGGGGTGAGAACGGCGGCGACCAGCACGGTGATCACCAGACCAGCCAGGCGGACGAGCCGTTTGGCGGCCGCGGGCCGGCGAATCAGCAGCAGGAGACCGACCGCCAGGACAGCCGCGAAAGCGCCCGCCGTCACGAAACTGGTCATGGCCCCCGCCATGCAGCTCACGATAGCGCCGTTTGGAGCGGTGGCGCGCCGCTGTCAGACAGCAAGTCCACCACGTCCACCGCGCGTCGCCTTTCGGATAGCAGAAATCCGACGAGCTGCGCTTGGATGGACTCGACGATGCGGCGCGCCGGGGCAGCGTGCTGTCGTTCCCCGCAGGTGTCGGCAACCCGTCACCGCTGCTGCTGTTTCGGCCCAGTGACTAGCAGTAATGCGTCAGGCAACGTGTGTGGATGACCACGAGCTTGGCCGTTCTAGTCATCATCAGTGTTGCGATCGGGTTTCTGGCCGGCCGGGCCTACCAGGTCGCTCACCGGGCCTGGGCGGACTACAAGAAGACCAAGGCGCTCGTGCCCGAGCTGCTGAAGGCGTTTTGGGCGGCCGTGCGGGCGGCTATCGTGATCCTTGCCGTGGCCTTCGCGTGGATGGTTGGGTCCGCATGGGCGGCAAGCAACTCGACCGAGGGTCCCTCGCCGTCGCCGTCATCGCCAGCTCCATCACCCAAACGGTAGAGCGCGGGCGACGTCGCCGACCTGACTGCGAGCGGCAGCCGACGCCGGTGCTGCGCTGGCTGTGGGGCAGGGAGGGGGCCAGCGAGCCGAGCGGCGTGACGGTCGAGGGCGCTGGAAACCAACTCGGGACTGCGGAGCGAGCGGGTAGCAGCAGCCGGGAGCGGACTGGTGATGGGCGATTCACCGGCGAGGTGAGGGCGGCGCGGCATGTAGACGGCCGCACCGCCCTCACTCGTCATCGCTAGAAGCGGCGAACCCGAAGAGGGAACCAAGGCGGCTACGCTTGCGTGAGTTTCAAAGTCTTGCCGATCGTCATCGGCGGTGGGGCAATGGTTCGTGTGGCCCCTTGGACACGAACCATTGCCCCACGGTGCGCGGTGCGATCCACTGCAGCGCGCACCGTTTGCGTTTCAGGCTGGTAAGTGAGCCGGAGACCGAGTTGTCGATAGATCTCGGCCTTGTCGTCGGGGTCGGCGTCGCGGAGCACGGTGGCGATGTCGCCTAGCGCTGTCACCAGGCTCGTGATTTCCGCCCGGCTCATCCGTCGCGGGTGTTGCCCGCGTTCTGGTGGAGATCTGCTTCCGCACGGGCGCGTTCGGCCTGGGTCTGGGCGATCCAGTCGGTGACCACCGCCGGTCCGCCCCCGGCGTCGGGGCGGCGCGGTAGCGGCTGGCTCAAACGCCTCGGCATGAGCGGCACGGCCAAAAACTGCCGCACCCTCACCGCCATCGCTGGCATGCTCACATCAGACAGCCAATGGCCCCGGTCACGTTTCCCCGGCGCACGTCCCGGGATCGCTGCCTGGCGATCCCGGGACGGTACGTCAGACGCCGGCGGGCTCGCGATCCCTGGCCGGTGTGTTGCGCGGTAGCAACCTCACCAGCGACGGGCCGGCCGCGAGCAGGACGGCGAGGGCCAGCACGACGAGGGCGATGGGGTGTGAGAGGACGATCAGCAGGTCACCGTCACCGAGGGCGGAGGTCTGGGTGAGCGCCTTCTCGAAGAGGGGCCCGATGACCAGGCCGAGGACAAGGGGGGCCACCGGCAGGTCGTAGAGCTTCATGAAGTATCCGGCGACGCCCGCGACGAAGACGATCCAGACACTGAACATGTTGTTGTCGATCGAGTACGCCCCGACGAAGCTCGTGAACAAGATGATCGGGTAGAGGTATGCGTACGGGATCCGCAGCATCTGGGCGAAGATCGGGGCCATCGGCAGGTTGAGCACCAGGAGCATCACGTTGCCGATGAAGAAGGAGACCAGCAGCCCCCACACCAGCGTCGGCTGGCTCTGAAAGAGCAGCGGGCCGGGTTGTAGGCCGTACATGGTGAACGCACCCAGCAGGACGGCCGTCGTACCGCCGCCCGGGATGCCGAGGGTGAGCGTCGGCACGAAGTTCGCGTTGGCCGCCGCGTTGTTGGCGCTCTCCGGCGAGGCCACACCTTCGATGGCTCCCTGACCGAGCTGGCTTCGGTTCCGGGAGACCCGCTTCTCGACGCCGTAGGCGATGAAGGAGGCGAGGGTTGAACCGGAGCCGGGCAGGCAGCCGAGGAGGAACCCCAGGACGCTGCCGCGCCCGATCGGGCCGATACTGCGCCGCAGTTCGCTCCTGGTGATGAGTAGTTCCCGGAAGCGGGTCCGGATCGGCGCGGCCGCACCGACTCGGATCTGGTACATGACCTCGCCGACGGCGAACAGCCCGATCATGACTTCGACGAACGGCACCCCGCTGAGTAGGTTGACGTTGTCGAATGTGAACCGTGCCGTGCCGGTCGCGGCGTCCATGCCGACGGTCGCCAGCAGCAGCCCGGCCGCGGCCATCGCGAAGCCGCGGATCCGGGACTCGCCGGAGAAGCTGACGATGGTCGCCAGTCCGAGGATCATGATCGACAGGTTCTCGACGGGGCCGAACTTCAGCGCGAAGTTCGCGAACGGCGGGGCGAGCACCATCAGCAGGACCAGGGAGAAGATGGCGGCCACGAAGGACCCGATGGCGGCGATGGACAGCGCCGCGCCGGCCCTCCCACGCCGGGCCATCTGATAGCCGTCGAGGGTTGTCACGACGCTCGACGCCTCGCCGGGGGTGGAGATGAGCACCGAGGTGATGGTCCCGCCGTACTGGGCCCCGTAGTAGATGCCGGCGAGCATGATGAGGGCGGTCACCGGCTCGAAGTCCAGGGTCAGCGGCAGGAGCACCGCCACGCCGGTGGTGGAGCCCAGCCCCGGCAGCAAACCGATCACGGTGCCCGCGAGGACCCCGACGAAGCACCAGAGCAGGTTCTGGGGCGTCAGCGCGGTCTGAAACCCGAGAATGACGTTGTCGATCACCGCTCAGCCTTCCGTTCCCAGCCCGAGCAGCCCACCGGGCAGGGGGATCTCGAGGAACAGCCCGAACACGCCGTAGATCAGGCCGGTGGCGGCCGCCGCGATCACGGCTGATTTCAGCAGCGGCTGCCGTTCGATCCAGGTGGAGATCACGAATACCAGGGCACCGAACGCGGCGAGGAAACCCACCACCTGCACGAGCAGGATCGCACCGAGGGTCAGCCCGAAGACCTTCCAGAGGTTGTGGATCCGCTCCCGCCTGGTGCGCCCGCTGATGTCGACGTCGTCGTCCGTACCGTTGTCCACCGAGTCGATGTCCACCGGGTCGATGTCCTCGACAAGGTGCGGCTCGACGCCCTCCGCAGGCCCGCCCGGAGGGTGGCTGCGCTCGCCGTGCACGCATCGCAGGGCGAGCCAGCCGCAGAGGACCGTCGTCAGGCCGCCAGCGACGAGCGGCAGGAAGCCGGGACCGACGCGGCCGCCGTCGACGAACACGCCGTAGAAGGCGCCGGACACCGCGGCGGCGAGGCCGACCAGGGCGAGCACGGCGTACACGGTCGCCTCGCCGTTGTCGCGGATTCGGACCAGCGTGCTCACTTGCCCAGGGCCTTGCTGAGCATGTCGTTGTTCTCGTTCAGGTATGCGGTGAAGTCGTCACCGAACAGGGCGTTGGGCTGCAGGTAGTTGCTGGCGATGTACTGCTTCGCCTTGTCGGACTCGACGAACTTCTTACTCGCGTCGATCCAGAACGTCCTGGCGCTGTCGCTGATCCCGCCCGGAGCGATCAGGCCACGGAACTGGGCGTACGCGACGTCGACCCCTTGCTCCTTCGCCGTCGGGATGTCCTTCAGCTCGGGGTACTCGTACCGCTTCTCCGCGAACGCGCAGAGCGCCTTGAGCTTCCCGGCCTTGAGCTGCTCGACGACCTCACCGGGGTTGAGGGACGCGACCTGGATCTGGTTGCCCAGCAGCGCCGCGAGCAGTTCCTCGCCCGACTCGAACGGGACCCGGTCGAACTTCGCGCCGGTGGCCTGCTCGGTCAGCGTGAAGACCACGTTGTCCAGGCTGGTCGCACCGGAGACGCCCGCGATGACGCGCCCGGCCTTGCTGGCGTTCACGGCATCCGCGCACGTCTTCCACGGCGATCCGGTCGGTACGACGGCGAGGGTGAAGTCGTCACCGACCTTCATGATCGGGGTGAACTTGGTGTAGTCGAAACCCACCTTGGTGTTGAGCGGCAGGGCCAGCAGCGCGGTCTCGCTGGGCAGCAGATAGTTCGGGTTACCGGTCTTGCTCAGGAAGTACGAGTAGCCGACCGCGCCCGAGCCGCCGTCGCGGTTCTCCGTGTTGATTTTCAGGCCGGGGGCGACTGCCTCCAGACCCGCCGCGATGGACCGGCCGGACATGTCGCTGCCGCCGCCCGCGCCGAACGGGACGACCATGGTGACGTTGCCCTTGGGCTTGAAGGTCTCCGCGTCGCCGCCGGCCGACGTCTGCCCGTTGGCGGCGCCGCAGGCTGTCAAGAGGAGGACCGACGCGGCCGCGACCGCGGTGAGCAGCACATTGTTGCGCTTCATGACGACCCTTTCGTTGGTGGTGGTGGTGGTGGTGGAGGTGGTGGTTGAGCCTGGTGTTCGTGGACGAATGGGGTGCCGCGGCGACGGTCCCGGCGCGGGTCAGCGCGGAACGGTCGCCGCCGCTACCTCGCCGGCCTCCTGGGCCACGTCCGCCGCGATGCGTAGCAGGTGCAGGTATCCGTTGACGTCCCAGGCGCTGCGCCCGACAAACAGCCCGGTGACGCCGGGGGTGTGCAGCAGGTCCCGCGCGTTCGCCGTGCTAACCGACCCCCCGTACAGCAGGGCGGTCATCACGGCGCCGTACTCCGCGTCAAGGGCCTGGGTGACTTCTGCGATCTCGTCGATGGCGGGTTCCCGGCCCTTCTCTCCGATCGCCCAGACGGGTTCGTAGGCGAGCAGGACGCGGGATCCGCCGGGCACCCCGTCCAGAGCGGCGGCGACCTGCGAGAGCACGTGCTCACGCGCGCCTCCGGCCGCCCGCACCTCGGCGGGCTCGCCCACACAGACCAGCGCAGTCAGGCCGTGGCGAAGAACCGCCCGTACCTTCCAGTTGACGGTCCGGTCGGTCTCGCCGAAGTGCTCGCGCCGTTCCGAGTGCCCGATCTCGACGAGTGTCGCGCCCGCATCGGCGACCTGCGGCACCGACACCTCGCCGGTCCACGCGCCGGCGTCCTCCCAGTGGGCGTTCTGAGCGCCGACGACGAACGGGGAATCCGGCCCCAACGCGTCGCGGACCACGGAGATCGCGGTCGCCGGCGGAACGACGAACGGCTGCACACCGGGCCCTCCGCCGGCTGCCGCCCCGATCCGGAGCCGACTGGCGAACGCGATGGCCTCGGCCTGCGTCTTGGTCATCTTCCAGCTGGTGCCGATCCACAGGACCACGGTCAGTCACCCTCGTACGAGCAGATGGCCGCGACCTTGGCCGCGGAGGCGGAGGCGGGGTCGAAGGAGTAGGTGAGCCACTCCCGGGCGAGGCGGCGGGCCAACTCAAGCCCGATGACGCGTTGGCCGAAGGTCAGTACCTGAGCATTGTTGGACAGGATCGCTCGTTCGACCGAGAACGAATCGTGCGCCGTGACGGCCCGGACTCCGGGCACCTTGTTCGCGGCGATGGCCACACCCAGTCCGGTGCCGCACACGAGCAGGGCGCGGTCGGCCGCTCCCTCGGCGATCAGCCGCGCGGCTGCCACCGCCACGTGCGGGTAAGCGGTGTCCTCGCCCGAGGCGACGCCCACGTCGACGATCTCGCGCACCCGCGGGTTGTGGGCCAGGTCGGCCTTGAGTGCCTCCTTGTAGCTGAAGCCGGCGCTATCGGCGCCGACGACGATCCGAAGAGTCATGACTGCTCCCGGGACTGGTCGGTGGGGAAGTGGATGCCAAGAGCGCTGACGATCAGGGCGAAGGACACCGCCCCCGCGTCGGGCGTGCCGATGCTGCCGTCCCCGTGGGTGCGCGCGCGGCCGAGACGCGCGGGGATGCCGGCGGTGGCCTCGGCCGCCTCCGTCGCCGCCTCCGCGGCGGCCGACCACGCGGCGGCCAAGGGTGTTCCCGCCGCGGTCCAGGCCTGGAGCACGTCTACGAACGGCATGGCCGCGTCGACCAGCGTCTTGTCGCCGGGCTTGGCGCCGCCGAGCCGCACGACGGTGTCGACAGCCGCTCTGCTGGCCCGGACGATGTCGTCCGGCGTCGGGGTGTTCTCGTCGTCCAGAGCGCGGGCGGCGGCGGTGAGGCCCGCACCCCACAGGGCGCCGGAGGTGCCGCCGGCCCGTTCGGACCAGGCCTCGGCGGCGTGCACCAGCAGCCCCCGCACACCCGCCCGTGCGCTGACCGCCTCCGCCGCCGCCCGCGCCGCGGCCGCACTGCCGCGCGCCATACCCATGCCGTGGTCTCCGTCGCCGGCCACCGCGTCGATCTCGCCGAGGCGGGCCTCGTGCTGGGTCACGACATCCCGGACATGGGCCAGGGCGCCGGCGACCCAGGCGGCACAGGCGCGCGAGGCGGGTGAACCCGGCTGAATGCGCCGCCCAGCCGGGGCAGCCGCGAGGACCCGGCGGGGCTGCTCGTCGACGACCGGGCCGCGGTGGAAGGCGGGGGTGTCCGCCGGGGCAGTCCAGTACCTTTCGAGGTCGTCGTCGAGGAAGGTGACGGTCAGCGAAAGGCCGGACATGTTCAGGCTGGTGACCTGCTCTCCGACCGTCGGCCGGACCACGGTCAGGTCGGCCTTCGCGAGTCGATGGGCGACCCGCCGGTAGACGATGAACAGCTCCTCGTACTTGACCGATCCGAGCCCGTTGACCAGCACCGCCACGCGGCCGTCCGGCTGGCTGGTCCCGGCCTCGTCGAGGATCTCGCCGACCAGCAGATCCGCCAGCTCGTCGGCGCCGAGAAGTGGCTGCTCGCCGATCCCCGGTTCGCCGTGGATGCCCAACCCGATCGCCATCTGCCCCGGTTCGACCGTGAAGAGCGCACGCCCCGCACCGGGAAGGCTGCAACCGTCGAAGGCGACCCCGAACGAGAAGGTGGCGTCGTTGGCGCGGCGGCCGATCGCCTCCACCGCATCCAGCTCCAACCCCTCCTCCGCCGCGGCGCAAGCGACCTTGAAAACGATGAGGTCACCCGCGACACCGCGGCGTTGGTCGCGTTTCTGCCGCGGCGCCGAGGCGATGTCATCCGTCACGGCGAGCGTACGGACGTCGACGCCCTCGGCGCGCAGCCGCTCCGCGGCCTGCCCGAAGTGCAGGACGTCGCCGGCGTAGTTGCCGAAGCCGAGGACGACGCCGCCGCCGGCATCGGCGGCCCGGGCCACCGAGTACACCTGACTCGCCGCCGGCGACGCGAAGGTGTTGCCGCAGACGGCACCGTGCGCGAAGCCGGGACCGACCCAGCCGGCGAAGGCGGGATAGTGGCCGGAACCGCCACCCAGCACGACGGCGACCTGGCCGGCCGGGGTAGCCGAGGCGCGTACCACCCCGCCGTGCACGGGGAGGACGTGACCGCTGTGCGCGGCGACGAATCCTTCGAGCGCCTCCCCGGCGAAGTTCGGGGCCGCGTTGACCAGGCGGGTCATCGCCGGGCTCCGAGCTTCGCCCGAAGGATGCCCCGCAGGTAGTCACGGTTACGGGCCGACACGCTCAGCCCGTCGCCCCCGTAGTGCTCCACGCAGATGGGGCCCTGGAACCCCGCCTGCAGGGCGATCTCGATGGCGCGCCGGTAGCTGATGAGGCCCGACTCGGCGGGGGCGGGGACCGTGAAGTACGCGCCGGTCGCCGGGTCATGGTCGCGGTAGTAGTTCTTGATGTGCCAGTAGTTGGCGTAGGGGAGGGTCTTCAGGTGCATCTCTTCCCAGTCCTCGATGGGCCGGTGCAGCCGGATGAGGTTGCCGATGTCCGGGTTCAGGCCGACGTTCGGCAGATCGATGGCGCGGACCAGCGCGACGGCATCGTCCGCCGTGCCCAGCAGGGTGTCCTCGTAGATCTCGAGCGAGAGCTGGATGCCGAAACCTGCCGCGTGCCGCCCAATGCGGGAGAAGCGCTCGACGGCACGGTCGAAGCTGGCCTCGTCGCGCTGCTGGTCGGCCCCGGGCTGGGTCCAGAACCACTCCGCATCCCGCTGCCGCGCGGTCAGGGGCCGATGCAGCCCCAGGCAGACCACTCCCGTGCCGATGCCCGCCGCGGCTTCGACCGTACGCAGCGCGTAGTCGACGTTGGTTTCGCCGTGCTCTGGGTCGAGGATGCTGCGCCGGACGACCGAGATCGCGCTCACCCCGAGGTCTGCGTCCTTGAGCGTGCGGACCAGGTCCTCGCGTTGGCCGTCGGTGAGGTTGCCGGGACGCAGCCAGGTGTCGGTAAGGTCGACGTGGTCGAACCCGCAGGCGGTGACCTCGGCGAAGACCCTGGCCCATTCGATGGGGCCGGCGTCCGCGACGTTGGTGCCATCGCCGGTACGCCCTGGGAACTGGATCAGGGCAGCGCCGATGGGCCACTGCTCCGCCGTCCAAACCATGCGTTGTCTCCGATCGCGGGTGCCGGGTCGTTGCCACGCGGTTGCTGCGTGGTTTCCGTATCGTTGCCGATAGATCCTGTAGGATCCACGATCGTGCGGGCTATGTCCAGAGATTCGGACGGTAGGATCTCAACCACCATGACAACGTCGATGACTTCCGATGGCGCCCAGCTCGGGCCGGACCAGAGTCGGCCCGTCGAGCGGCGCGCCCTGCGAGATGGCGTCTACGACGCGATCCTCGAACTTCTCCTAGAGGGCCGGGTCAAACCGGGCGCCTCCCTGAGCATCGACGCCCTCGCCCGGCAGCTTGGCGTCTCACCCACGCCCGTGCGAGAGGCGATGGTGCAGCTGGAGCACACGGGCCTGGTCACCCGGGCCGCCCTCAAGGGCTACCGGGTGGCTCCGCCGCTGTCGGCGGAGCGCATGTCCGAGCTCGTCGACGCGCGCACCATCCTCGAGATCGCCGCCGTGCGTGGCGCGGTACCAATAACCGGCGCGGCGCTGCTGGAGCTGAAGGCCGCGCACTCCGACCACGTGCTCGCGGCCGACTACGTCAAGCGCGTACGGGCCGGAAACGACGAGCAGAGATGGTCGGTCATCCGCCGGTACTACACCGCGGACTGGGCGTTCCATCGGGTGATCCTCAACCACTGCGGCAACCAGTACCTACTGCAGTTGGCGGAGTTCCTCTCGCCGCAGGTGCATCGACTGCGGCAGTCGCTCGGTCACGGCCTCACGGACGTGGACCAGGCCGTGGCCGAGCACGGCGACATCCTCGAGGCGATCGCTTCGGGGGACAACGACCGGGCAGAGAACGCCATGCGGGCCCACCTCATGGGCGTACGCGCACGCTCGCTCGCCGAGAGCTGACCGATCCGGGCAGCGGGAGGAGCTCCTTGACGCGCCATGACGGGGCAGTAGATCCTATAGGAAACAGGGTGCTGTTCGGCTCCGGACACCCCGAGAGAGGACTCCCAATGCCCCACACCGCCGCCGAGGTTCTACCCCGGATCGCCCTGATCATGGGGGATCCCGCCGGCATCGGGCCTGAACTTGCCGCCCGGCTCCTCGCCACGCCCGAAAACCTGCACAAGGCCGAGGTCTACGTCCTGACCGACGCCACCGAACTCAAGGCGGTCGCCGCCGAGCTCGGTGTCGACGTTCCGGTGGCCGACGAACCGATTCCAGGCCACGCCGTCCTCGTCGGCAGCGGCCTGTCCGGTCCGCCCGTGCAACGCAGGACCGTCAGCAAGGCCGCTGGCGAACGCGTCATGGCCGACCTGCTCAAGGCGCTCAACCTCTACCGCTCCGGCGTGGTCGACGCGATCATGTTCACGCCGCTGAACAAGGCCTCGCTGCATCTGGCCGGCATGCACGAGGAGGACGAACTCCGCTGGTTCGCCAAGAACCTGGGCTACCAGGGCACCACCTCCGAGCTCAACTTCATACCCGGACTGGTCACCTCCCGGGTAACCTCACACGTCCCGCTCAAGGACGTCGCAGCGCGGATCAACGCCGACTCCGTCCTCGCCGCCATCCGCCTCCTCGACGACGTGCTCAAGGGATCAGGGATCCCCGCACCCCGCCTCGCCGTCTGCGCCCTCAACCCGCACGCCGGCGAGAACGGCAAGTTCGGCCGCGAGGAGATCGAGCACATCACCCCCGGGATCGAGGCCGCACGGGGACAGGGGATCGAAGCGACCGGGCCCTATCCGTGTGACACGGTCTTCATCAAGGCCAAGAACGGCGACTTCGACGGTGTGGTGACCATGTACCACGACCAGGGCCAGATCGCGATGAAGCTCATGGGCTTCGACCGGGGCGTCACCGTGCAGGGCGGCCTTCCCGTCCCGATCGCCACACCGTCGCACGGCACCGCATTCGAGATCGTCGGCAAAGGCGTCGCCTACCTCGGTCCCAGCCAGCACGCCTACGATCTGGCCGTCGCTCTCGGACGACGCAACCGGCAGAACCGACGATGACCACAACAGTCGGGGGCGCCGTTGCGTTATCGGATCGGCGGACGCGTTGAACCCGTGCCGGGTCTGCGGTCAGATCGCTTGGGCGAGTTCGGTGAACGCAGCGGCGACCCGCAGAGCGGGCGGGGTGTCGACGGCGAGTTCGTAGTGTCCGCGGCGGAGGTTCATCATGAACGCGTGGCCGGCGATGATTACCTGTGCTGTCTTGTCCGTTCGTAGCCCGCGCATCGGTCTCAACCGCTGTTTGAGTCCCCGATGACTCTGTCGTGACGCCCGTGCCGTGCGTGAAAATCGGGGGTGGTCGCCCGCCGACGTCGAGCCTGCTTGGTGCTTCGAGCCCGCGTTTGAGTCTGACGCTGGAAGCGTGATCTAGGGGCCCTGCATTGTTGCTTCGAGCACGCGAGTCCGCCTCTGTTGTTGCCCCGCAACGCTTCCGCGGGTGACCGCCTTTGTAGGTCCCGTGTGGATGAAGGGCGGTGCGATGGAGGAGATCACGCAGGAGCCGGTGCAGGTGGTCGCGCGGGTGTGTGCGATCGATATCGGCAAGGCCGGTCTGGTGGCGTGTGTGCGGGTGCCGCACGCGAGTCGGCCGGACCGGCGAGTGCAGGAGG
Organism: Micromonospora sp. IBHARD004; assembly: GCF_052814115.1. Classification (NCBI taxonomy): domain Bacteria; kingdom Bacillati; phylum Actinomycetota; class Actinomycetes; order Micromonosporales; family Micromonosporaceae; genus Micromonospora; species Micromonospora sp. IBHARD004. The sequence continues at coordinate 4,582,113 of NZ_CP199934.1, read as the reverse complement.
TCCGCGAGTACGCCACGGTCACGCCGGCGCTGCTGGCGTTGGCGGACTGGCTGCGGGTCGAGCGGGTCGAGTTGGTGGCGATGGAGGCCACGTCGGATTATTGGAAGCCGGTGTTCTACCTGCTGGAGGCCGAGGGCTTCGAGTGCTGGCTGCTGAACGCCAAGCATGTCAAGAACGTGCCCGGCCGGCCGAAGACCGACCGGCTGGACGCGGTGTGGCTGGCCAAGGTCGTCGAGCGGGGAATGTGCCGGCCCAGCCTGGTGCATCCCAAGCCGATCCGCCGGCTACGGGACGTGACCCGCTACCGGCGCAGCCTGGTACGCGAGCAGACCCGGGAGAAGCAGCGGCTGGAGAAGACCCTCCAAGACGCCCAGATCAAACTGGACTCGGTCATCAGTGACCTGCACGGGGTCTCCGGCCGGCAAATGCTGCAGGCCATGATCGCCGGCCAGCGGGACCCGAAGGTACTCGCTGAGCTGGCGCACACCACGATGCGCCGCAAGATCCCCCAGTTGCGTCAGGCGTTGGCCGGCCACTTCGACGACCATCACGCGTTCATCTGCGCCACCATGCTGCGCCGCATCGATGCCCTCGCCGCGGACATCGCGCAGTTGGACAACCGGATCGAGGAGATGATCGCCCCTTTCGCGGCGGCGGTGGCCAAGCTGGACGAGATCACCGGTGTCGGCATACGTGCCGCCCAGGAGATCATCGCCGAGATCGGCGTGGACATGACCGTCTTTCCCACCGCCGCGCACCTGGCATCCAGGGCGAAGTTCGCACCCATCGACGCCCGGTCAGCCGGCAAGAAGAAAGGCAACTCCACCGGCAAGGGCAACCCCTGGCTAGCCGGCACCCTCGGCGAAGTCGTAGCCGCAATCGCCCGCACCAACACCTTCCTCGGCGAACGCTACCGCCGCCTGACACGCCGACGAGGTAAGAAACGCGCGATCGTCGCGGTCGGCAACTCGGTACTGACCATCATCTGGCACCTACTGTCCGACCCCAACGCCCGCCACCACGACCTTGGCTCCGGCTACCACGAATCCAGGATCAACACGCAGCGTCGCCAACGCGACCTGATCCGCCAGCTTGAACAGCTGACCGGCCAGAAGGTCGATCTTCAACCCCGACCGGAGCTACCCGCCGCCGCATGAGAGCGCCAAACCCAATGCCCGGCTCCGCTGCGCTACGCCGGGCGCTGCCGCCTGCCCACTCACTCACCGATTTTCGAGTCAGCAGGCCGTGATCAGCCTCGATCGGATTGTTCGCGTACCGCTCGACGTGGTGCCACGCCGACGGGACCAACTGGTCGAGCACGCCGGGGTAGACCGCGGCAGCGTCGGTGACTACCTCTGCAGGCGTCACCTTCAACGTCGACAGCGCCCGGTGGAAGAACCGCCGGGCCGCGCCGGCGTCCCGGCGGACCGAGACCAGCACGTCGACAACCTGCCCGTCCTGGTCAACCGCTCGGTACACGTACCGCCAAAGCCCGTTGACCTTGACGTAGGTGGGGCTGCCGGTCCGGCTGCCAAGCCAGAGGTGCGCGGGCAACGTTTAGCCGACCGACCTACGCTGTTCACTTCTCTGCGGTGGGCGGCGTTGTTCGGCTCTTTAGCCTCGGCCATGATCAACCAGAGCAGCCGATCGAGGAGCTGAGTATGAGCCATCCCCCAGGGCACCTCCAGTCGGGAGACATCGCCACCATTGGCCGGCGGAGTCTCCTTGCGTCCGCCGCCGCATTGGGCGGCACGGCGGCGCTCGGTCTCGCCTCCGGCGCCAGCGCCGCCCCGGCCAGCGCCGAGGCAGCCGGTACGGGCGCTGCGGACGGCGGGGCTGGTACGCCGCTCAGCTTCGCGGTGGTCACCGACACCCACGCGACTCCACCGGACACCACCCGTACGGAGCTGTTGCGCCGGATCTTCGCCGCGATCGAGAAGGCTGCGCCGGACTTCGTGCTGAACTGCGGTGACATCACCGAATACGGCGGTGACGACGAATTCCAGAGCTACCTGTCGGTCATCCCGCCCGCATTGCGCCCTCGCCTGCGGCACGTGCCCGGCAACCACGAGGCGCGCTGGGACGTACACGCCAAGGAGCTGTACCACCGGCTCTTCGGCCCGACGCCGTACTCGTTCGACGTCGCCGGACTGCACGTGGTCGGGCTGGATCCGACCCAGGTGCTGCAGGAGCCCGGCGTCTTCGGCCGCGACCACCTGCGCTGGCTCGCGAACGACCTGCGCCAGGCCGGGCAGCAGCCGAGCCTGCTGTTCCTGCACTACCCGATCGGCGGCGCCAACTACTACGTGAACGATCAGGACGAGCTGCTGGACCTGCTGGCCGACTTCCCGGTACGGGCGATCTTTGCCGGCCACGTCCACACCGAGAGAGTCGACCGGGTCAACCAGCTGACCCAGGTGGCGGCCTACGCGACCAAGGACGCCTACTACTACTGGGTCCGGCGGGAGATCGTCGACCGGCTGCCGGTACTGCGGGTGTGGCAGGTGACCGTCGCGCCCGACGGCTCGGAACAGCGCCGGGAGGTGACCACGATCCCGCTGGCCGATGGGGGTGTCGGCATGGCCGCGCCGGCGGCGACCGTGGTCGGACAGCCGGCGGGGGCGGCGATCGCGGTACGGGTACGGCCCGCCCAGCCGGACGCGGTCGCCGCGGTGCAGACCCGGATCTACCCGCAGCACGTGTACGGCGGGCGGGACACCAGCGCGTGGACGGATCTGCCGCGCGCCGGTGACCAGTGGTGGGACGGCAGCGCCGACATCTCCGCGCTGCCGCCGGGTGCGCACCGGCTGCAGGTACGGGTGACCGGCTCCGACGGCTCGTGGCACGAGGTGACCCGGGCGTTCGAGATCGCCCCCGGCGACCAGGATCCGCGGGAGCGGTGGGGGGTGCGGCTGACCGGCAGTGTCCAGGGAGCCCTCGCCGCGCACGGCGACCTGATCGTGGCGGGCTCGACCGGTGGCGACGTCGAGGCGTTCCGGGTGGGCCGTCCGGCCGACGCCGACGAGCAGGCGTTCCGGAGTCATCCAGCGCCGCGGCCGGCCTGGCGTACGCGGGTCGGCGGGATCTACCGGGGTGCCGCGTTCACCGGCGACGGCCGTACCGTCCTGATCGGATCCACCGACCAGCACCTGTACGCGCTGGACGCCCGCGACGGTGCGCCGATGTGGCGGCACCGCACCGAGGAGCCGGTGCTGAGCAACCCGCTGGTGGCGATCATCGGCGGAGTCGAGACCGTTCTGTTCACCGCCGGGTTCACGCTGTACGTGCTGGATGCGGCCACCGGGCGGGTCCGGTGGACGGCCGACCTGCACGGCTTCTTCGCCGGCCGGGTGGCCTGCGACGGGGAGCGGGTGTACGCCGGCAGTGGCGACGGCAAGGCGTACGCGTTCGACGCCGCCACCGGTCACGAGCTGTGGTCGTACGCCACCAACACCCGGACCACGCCGTACCAGCGGCTCATCTACGGTCCGTGGGACAACGTCGTCACGTTGCTTCCCGGCGGGCTGGTGCTGGTCTCCACCGTCAGCAACGCGCACGCCCTGGATCGGGAGACCGGCGCGCAGCGCTGGCGGGTGTCCGGCGGGTTCGCGTACGCGCCGCCGGTGGTGACGGAGTCCGGGCTAGTCCTCATCGACGAGTTCGGCCGAGCCCGGCGCGTCGACCCGCTCACCGGAGCGCAGGCGTGGCTGACCCAGCTCGGGTTGCGGGTCTTCAACGCCGGTCCCGTGGTGCTGGGGAACACCATTTGGGTGCCAGCTGCCACCGGCCAGCTCGTCGGTCTGGCGCTGGCCAGCGGCGAGGTCACCCATCGCGTCGCGCTCACTACGGCCAACACCTTCAGCACTCCTGTCGTCGTCGATGATCTGCTGGTCAGCGGCGACCAGTCCGGCGTCGTACGCGGCATTGCCCTGCCCTGAACCGACGCGGCCACCTCTGCGGGCACGGGTAGGCACACGACTTGTGATCGTTGGGTGTGGCCCCCGGGTTGCTCATGGGGACAGCCCTTGGTTGATCATTCCTCCTGTCTGGGGGAAGAAGATCAATAGCCAAGGGCTGTCCCGGTGATCAGAGTGTTGCCGCTGACCTGTGGGCCGGCCACGCCGAGGACCGCTAGGCTCGTTGCGGAGGTGTCGACGACGTGAAGCTCGGGCTGCACTACTGGACCTACTCGACCCCGGCCGACCCTGCGGCGATCGCGCCGACCCTGGCCGACGCGGCCACCATCGCCGACCAGGCCGGTGTCGCGTCCTTCACGGTGATGGACCATTACTTCCAGATGGAGGCGCAGGTCCCGGCCGAGGAGCCGATGCTGGAGGCGTACACCACGCTGGGCTTCGTCGCGGCGAACACCCAGCGTATGACGTTGGGTGTGCTGGTCACCGGCGTGATGTACCGGTACCCGGGGCTGCTCGCCAAGATCGTGACCACCCTCGATGTGCTGTCCGGCGGTCGGGCCCGGCTCGGCATCGGTGCGTCCTGGTACGAGCGGGAGCAGCGGGGCCTTGGCGTACCTGTCGTCCCGATGGCCGAGCGGTTCGAGCGACTGGAGGAGACGCTGCGGATCTGCCGCCAGATGTGGAGCGACGACAACGGGCCGTTCGACGGCCGGCACTACCAGCTCGCCGAGACGCTCAACTCGCCGCAGCCGCTGAGCCGTCCGCACCCGCCGATCATGATCGGCGGCAGCGGTGAGAAGAAGACTTTGCTCCTGGTGGCCCGGTACGGCGACGCCTGCAACCTCTTCGGCACCAGCTCCGCCGACGTGGCGCACAAACTGGACGTGCTGCGTGGGCACTGCGCTGCCGAGGGCCGTGACTACGACAGCATCGAGAAGACGGTGGTCGTGACTCGGCCGGTGTTGGCGGACGTCGACGCGTTCGTCGCAGAGGTCGCCGAGTACGCCGCGCTCGGGGTGACCGAGGTGCAGGTGACGCCGGACGGGCATCCGGTCGAGTTCACCCAGCGGATCGCCGACGAGGTGCTGCCGAAACTGGCCAACATCGGCTGAACCGGTCTCCCTGAGGCGCTGTTGCGTTGCCGGATCCCAGGGGCCGAGGCAGGCTTGACGGGTGACGCCGTCCAGCCTTCGTCGCCCTTGGTCGCCACCGGAGTCGGCGTTCACCGGGTTCCGCTTCCCGTCCGAGGTGATCGTCGCCGTGCGGTGGTACCTGCGGTGCTGCCTCTCGTACCGAGTCGTGGAGGAGCTGCTCATCGAACGCGGTGTTGACGTCGGACCCCGTCACCGTGTTCCGGTGGGTGCAGCGGTTCACGCCGCTGCTGGCCGACGTGGCCCGGTTCGCCCGCCACTCGCCTGGTGACCGGTGGTTCGTCGACGAGACCTACGTCAAGGTCAACGGCGTGTGGCGGTACGTCTACCGCGCGATCGACCAGCACGGCAGGTCATCGACGTGCTCGTCTCGGCCCGCCGCGATGCCGCCGCGGCCCGGCGGTTCTTCCAGCGGGCGCTGCGGATGCTGAAGGTGACGCCCAGCGGCCGAACGTCTCGGCGATGCTCCGGCCGACGATCAGCGGGGACGCCGACCGGGGTAGCCAGAACGCCTTGAGCGTGCTGCGCTCCTTCGCGGTCCTGGCCTGCAACGCGCAGGCCGCGGACTGCACGGATGCGGCGAACTTCCAGCGTGTCTGGACCAGCCCGGCCGACGCGTACCGGACGTACACCCGGGACTCAACTTGCGCTCGTCCGAGATGCCGACCACCAGCACCGACTGCGTGACCCGTAACCGATCACGGGCAGGGCCCTCCCGCGCAGACGTCGATGATCTCGCCGGTGAGCAGGAACCTCGCCTTCTGTTCCTGCGCGCCGGGCTGGGCGCGTGGGAACTCGTGCGGGTCGTTGCCGTACTCCGCTCCGGCCGGGGCGAGGTTCGTCGGCGGTGGCGCGTACGCCGCACTGCTGTTCCAGATCACGATCGCCGAGCCGGTATACGGGTAGGCCGCGATCGGCGCGATGCCCCAGTACGGCTTCACGTCGAGTGACCAGCCGTCGGCGAGGGCCGGGGTGTGCAGGCGGGCGCCGATGGTGCGCGCTTCGACCTCGGCCGCGGCGGGGGAGACCTGGTGGTCGCCGAAGGCCACGTGCATCAGCACCTGATGCGCCGGGGTGCCCGGCAATGGGTTGTCGGTCATGTGCTGGGCGTACCCGTTGGCCTCGGACCGGTCCCACAGCATTTGCAGCAGCGCGAAGATCAGCTGCTGGTCGATCTTGTCCGGGTAGTACTGGTTCATGATGGCCTGGAACGGGGCGAAGTCGACGCTGCGCTGCAGCAGGGTGGAGTAGTTCATCGCCGGCACGCCGAGCACCGACCGGGTCCAGTCTTGGGCGATGGCGGTGAGCGCACCGCCGTTGATGCCGCCCTGGCTGTTGCCGTCGTAGTGCAGCCCGCCCCGCACGTCGATCAGGGGCTGCCCGTTGGCGTCCTGGAACGCCGGGTCAGCGGCGAACCCGTCTGGGTGGATCATCGTCCGGCCCAGGAAGAGGAAGTCCAGGAAGCTCTGCTGCAGCCGGTCCGCCACCGCGGGGAAGGCGCTGAGGTTGGTGAAGGCGCCGGCCACGTACGGGACGTCAGCGTTGGCCATGCCGATCCAGTTGGTCGCGCAGAAGGTGAAGTCATGGGTGGCCGACATGGCCTTGACGTTGCCGGCGTTGATCTCGGTCGGCCTGCCGAGCAGGCCGTGGCCGTAGAGCGAGAGGTGTGCCGGGTCGGCGGCGGAGGCGCTGCGCGGGATGTTGCAGACGAAGTCCGCCTGCAGCGTCGCGCCGGACGGCGTGGGCAGCGCGTACGCCGTTGGCGCCGTCCCGTCGCCGTCGGCCGGCCCGTAGTGCAGCCGAGAACCGGGTCCGCCGCTGCCGGTGAGATAGGACGGTACGCCGATGGTGCCGCTCACCTGCCGGGCGATCCGCGAATCCTGTTCCGGCGTGTAGTCGGCGACGTTGGTGACGGTGAACGACGGTGCGGCCGCGCCGAGGGTGGCGAAGGCGTCGTCGCGAATCGCCAGCATCCGTCCGGTCAGACCCTGCCGGCTGGCCACGGTGAAGTCCCAGGCCAGGTAGAGGTCGCCGCGCTTGACCCCGGCCGTCGTCAGGTCGGCGAGGATTCGCTTGATCTGCGGGGCGCGGGAATCCAGGGGGTCGACCCCGGCGCCGGTGACGTACGCCTTGAACGCGGCCGGCGCCGGGATCACGGTCCCGTTACTGTCACGCATGCCACGCAGGCCCACGACGTACCGGGTGCCCTCGGCCAGCGCCTCCGCCGGCCGGATGATGAGCAGCTGCCGGTCGGGCTGGCCGGTCGCGTGCGCGTCCAGCTCGGCCCAGTACGGCGTGCGCTGGCCGGTGGCCGTGTTGAGCAGCACGACCGGCGCGTCCGGCGCCAGCGAGCGGCCGATGTTGGTGACCGGCGCGATGCCCGTGGCCGCCGCATCAAGGCCGGGCACGTGCACCAGGATCGGCTGGCCCGGGCTGAACCCGTCCTGCCGGTTCCATTCGCTCGGATCGATCGGGTTGCCCTGCACGTTGGCCGGCATCGAGGAGGCCTCGAACTGCACCCGCTTGCCGGTGGGGCTAGCCGGATCGGGCACGGTGAAGTAGTCGTTCGGGAACGGCAGCAGGCACGCCGTGGGGTCCATCGGGTCGCAGGCACCGTGCGCGGACAGCTGCGGCGGCACCGAGGGCGGTGCCGCGGCGGCGGCCGTACCGAGCAGTAGAGCACCGGCTGCCACCAGCACGGACACGGCGAGACGCAGGCGTCTGGGGGTAGTCACACGCATCTCCTCTGACGGTGGACGGAGTGGACGATGCACGGAGCCGACGGTGGTGAGAGAAGCCTGCGGCGGAGCGAGAGCGGGGGAGTGCTGTTCTTCCTACGCTCGTAGAGGATTCTCGGCAAGGGTCCGACCAGCGTGTCGGGCTCGTAAATTCGGTGAGGGTCTGTGACGTGCGCCTATGTGTGAGGTCTGCCCGGGCGGTAGCGGCAACGATGGGGTCATGACCGCTTCGCTGGTGTACCTGCTCCTGCGCCAGATCTTGCAGATGCTCACCCAGCTCGCCCGCGACGGCGGCGCGAAAGACGTCGAACTGCTCGTGTTGGGCCACCAGGTGGCGGTGCTGCGCCGGCAGGTGCACCGCCCCGATCTGCAGCCCGAGGACCGGGTGGTGCTGGCGGCGTTGGCACGGTTGCTGCCCCGACCACAATGGTCAGCGTTCTTCGTCACCCCGGCCACGCTGCTGCGCTGGCGCCGGCAACTGATCGCCCGACACTGGTCTCGTACCTCGTTAGAGGCGTTGCCCGCGACGGGGTTGGGAACGTCCGCGTCGGCCGTGACGAGTGACTGCATGATCACAGGGAGCCCAGCTTGGTAATGCATTCTCGGTAGGTGTTGACGTTCGAAGCGCCGCCGCCGGCTGGCCATCCACTTTGGATGGAAGCGGCGGTCCGGCGGTAGGTGGTGGCCGCCGGGTCACGGGGCGTCCCCGGAGCGCGTACCCTCGGCCGGGTGATCCGCAGGACGGCGCGTACCTCGCTGGCGGCGCTGACGGCGGTCGCGGTCGGCGTCGGGCTGGCCGGATGCGCCGCCGGATCGACCGGCCCGGCGCCGGTCTGGCGCGGGGCCACGCCGGGTCCGACGCCGTCCGCCACCGGCACCGCGACGCCGGAGCCGAGCGCGCCGGTCGAGGTGCGGCTGGCCTTCGCCGGTGACGTCCACTTCACCGGCCGTACCCTGCGCCTGCTCGACGATCCGGAGACGGTTTTCGGGGCGATCGCGTCGACGCTGCGCGACGCCGACGTCACGCTGCTCAACCTGGAGACGGCGGTGACCGACCGGGGCACCCCGCAGCCGAAGACGTACCACTTCCGGGCTCCGAAGACCGCCTTCGCGGCGCTGCGCGCGGCCGGGGTCGACGCGCGTCGATCGCCAACAACCACATCCTCGACTACGGCCAGCAGGGACTCTCCGACACCCTCGACGCCGCGACGCGGCCCGGGTCAGCCAGTCCATCAAGGCGCAAGAGCGGCGCATCGGCGCACCCCTGTTCGAGCGCACCACCCGCAACGTGCGCCTGACCCCGCTCGGCAAGCAACTGCAGCGCGACCTGGCCGCCGCCCACCGGCAGATCACCGAAGCCGTCCAGAACGCCGCCTTCCTCGCCAGCGGGATCACCGGCACGCTCACGCTCGGCTCCATGGGCGCGCAGCCGTTCACCATCACGCACGTCCTGGAGCTCTTCCGCGCCCGCCACCCGGCGGTCGACCTGCACATCCGAGAGATCCAACCAAACCGCTCCGCTTCACGAGCTGCGCTCGGGCGAGGTCGACGCGGCCCAGGTCTGGCTGCCTGTCCACGAGCCCGACCTGACGGTCGGCCCGGTCGTGCACACCGGCGACATCGTGCTGATGGTCCACGCCAGCCACCCATTCGCCAGCCGCGACTCGGTCACCCTGGAAGATCTGGGCGACTGCACCGTGCTCCGCGGCACCGACGTGCCGCGCTCGATGGAAGACACCTTCCACCCCTACCTGACGCCCAGCGGGCGCCCCATACCCCGCGTCCGGTCGCCTCAAGCTGGCACGAGGAGATGTCCCTCGTCGCCGCCGGCAAGGCCGGCACCGCGGTCGTCGCCGACGCCATCCAGTTCTATCCCTGGCCCAACATTGTCTACCTGCCCATCCAGGACGCACCCCAGTGCCAATGGGCCTTCGTGTGGCGTACCTCGAACGAGACACCCCTCATCCGCGCCCTGGCCCACGCCGCCGCCGACGCCGGACAGGCATAGCCCAAACACGAGATCGCAACCAAACCAGCTCCGGTGCACGGATCTGCCGCAGACCGAGCGGTTGAGGTGCGTGGCTGGATCGCCGGGCGTCGCCGGCTCGTACGCCGTCTGGCCGCCACCGTGGATGGCGCTGGCGATTGGCAGAGGCCCGTGGTCGTGGACGACGCTCGCCGCAACCGGCACGTGCACGAGGAGTCCGACATGCCGGCCCGACGTCGAGACCGTCCTGAGCGTCGAGGTCCTGCCCCCGACGGTCCGCCGAGCGACCGGCGCGCCGGCAGCCCGACGAGTCGGGCTGGCCCACAGGCAGAGGCTGCGGCAACGGCGCAGCGATAGCCTGCCGTCATGGCGAGTGCCGAACTGGATGAGTTGATCGTCGCGGACGCCGACGCGCTGCGCGCGTGGTTGTCGGCCAACCACGCCACGTCGCCCGGCGTCTGGCTCGCCCTGACCAAGAAGGGCGGCACAGTCACGACGCTGACCTGGCAGCAGGCGGTCGACGAGGCCCTGTGTTTCGGCTGGATCGACGGGCAGGCCCGTAAACGGGATCAGGAAACCTCCTGGATCCGGTTCACCCCTCGCAGGCCCCGCAGTTCCTGGTCACAACGCAACATCGCCCACGTGGCCCGGCTGGAGGCGCAGGGGCGAATGCTGCCCCCAGGCCGCGTCGCGGTAGAAGCCGCGAAGGCGGACGGGCGGTGGGCGGCCGCCTACGCCCCACCCTCGGAAGCCGAGGTGCCCGCCGACCTCCTCGCCGCCATCGCCGCCGACCCCGCCGCCCAGGCCATGTTCGACGTACTCACCAAAACCAACCGGTTCGCTCTCATCCACCGCGTCAATGCCGTCAAACGGGCGCAGACCCGCGAGCGGAGGATCAGCGAGTTCGTTGCCATGCTGGCCCGTCACGAGACGATTTACCCGCAGAAGGCCAAGCCTCCGAACTCGCCGTAATCGGCATCTTCATGATCATGTGCACTCATCTGCCGCGATCCGCGCGCTACGCAGTTGCGGCAAGTCGGCGCCGTCAGCGCACGGACATGCCGAATTGAGTGCGCCCGATCTTGGTCTGGTCGCGGGCCATGGAACCTTTCGCGCGCAGCGCCGACGATATCCCGCCACCTCGCCTGGACCTGGTTCTGACCGGGTAGGGGGAACCGCCTGCGGCACGGATGATGGGTCAGGTCGTGGGACCGGCTTTGGCGGTGGCGCCGTCGATGACCACTTCCAGACACTCGCGGAACAGGTCGTCCACGGTGCGACCGGGCTGGAAGTATTCGGCGATCGCGGCGATCGCGGTCGGGTGTTGCTCGGTGAATGCGGCCATGTCGAAGTCTTTCAGTGCTTCCGCGTCGGGGCGGGGGGCCTGTTCTTCGAGGACGTGGCCGACCGTGAAGCGCTCGACGGTCAGGACGATTACGCGGGCCTGTCGCAGCGGGATGCCGCGTGCCACCAGGGTACTCATGGCCAGTTCGGAGATCGCTGCCATGGTGAGGGAGAGCTGGGAGGCTGAGATGACCCGGGCGCCGTCCGGATGGGCGAGCAGCGCTCGGCGCAGCCGCTCGGCTAGGCCGCTTAACCAGTCCTGCCAGTGTTGATCCGGCTCGGGCGGTGACATGTCGCCGAACTGCTGGTCGAGGATCGCGTCGGCAATCGCGGTGACCAGGGCCGCCTTGTTGGGCAGATGCCAGTAGAGGGTCGGCGATTGCACACCGAGCCGCGCGGCGAGTTTGCGCGTCGTCACGCCGTCGAGACCCTCGGCGTCGAGCAGGGCGACGGCCTCGGCGACGATCCGCTGCCGGTCTAGCGCCAATTCGGTACCTCCCGTCGGCACTCTATCAGTGCTAGAGTGTCTCTATCACTGATAGAGAGAGGGAGATGAAGATGACAACCGAGCACTCCTTCCGCGGCCTGCTGCACTGGGCGACACATCGCATTCCCGGAGTCCCCGCGCACGCCGAGCGGCCGGCCGGACACCAGGGCACGGCGGTCCACGGCCGCGCGCGGCGCCGCGGCGTCGCCCCTCACCCTTCGCCGAGCCACCGGTGGAACCACTCACCCGCCCGCCCTCCCCGGTTCATGCCGGCCTGGCAGCGTCGGATCGCGGCGTTCTTCGGCCGGGAGCTGTGATGAAGGCGGCGGTGTTGCACGAGATCGGCGGCATCCCTCGCTACGAGGACTTCCCGGATCCCGTGGCCGGCGACGACGAGGTGGTCATTGACGTGAAGGCGGTCGCGGTCGAGAACGTCGACAAGCGCATCGCGGCCGGCACGCACTACGCGAGCCAGCAGTACACCGCACAGTTGCCGGCGATTCCCGCCTTCGACGGCATCGGCGCACTGCCGGACGGCACCGTCGTCGGGTTCGGCAACACACGTCCACCCTATGGCGCGCTCGCCGAGAAGACCGTGGTGCCGAAGGGCGCGTACGTGCCGATCGCGGAGGGTATCGATCCGGCGATGGCGACCGTGCTGGGCACGGCGATCACCGGCATGTCCATCAAGACCGCCGCCGGCTTCGTGCCGGGCGAGACGGTGCTCGTGCAGGGTGCCACCGGGGTCGCGGGGCGGCTTGCGGTGAAGGTGGCCCGGCTGGTCGGCGCCGGACGGATCGTCGCGACCGGCCGTGACGACGACCAGCTCCAGGAGGTGCGGCGCCTGGGTGCCGATACGGTGATCAACACCGCCGTCCCGGACCAAACGCTGGCGCAGGCATACTCCGATGCCAAGGGAGACGGCTACGACGTCGTGGTGGATTTCCTCTGGGGCCGCCCCACGGAGATCCTGCTGCGATCGCTGGTCCCGGAGTCATTCGCGTTCCCGAAGCCGACAAGGCTGATCCAGGTCGGTGAGTCGGCCGGCAGCACGCTCGTTCTCGCCGCAGAGAGCCTGCGCACCTCCGGGGTCGAGATTTACGGCGCGGCCAGAGGGCTCGACCCGCAGACCATGGGCGAGGTGTACGGGCAGATCGTGACGTGGACGCAGTCCGGCGAGCTCACGTTCGACGTGGTGAAAGTCCCGCTCAGCGACATCGAGACCGCCTGGCAACGCACCGACCTCCGGGGTAGCAGGCTCGTCGTGGTGCCGTGACAAACGGGCCGGACCGCGATCGCCGCTGCGTCACAACCGAGCGCATCGCCGCCATCGAGAAAGCCCAGGCACTACGCCGTCACATCCGCCAGCATAATCAGGTATACGCTTCTGCCGCGAGCCGCGAGCCGCGCGTTACGCAACGTGACTCAAACGCCGGTGGGCCGCCGGTCGAGACTGTCGATGAGCGGGCGTCACCCGTGGATCAGATCCATCCGCGAGCCCGCATGCAGAAGGACGGCTATGCCGCGGGAATCCAGGTCGGGCTCACCGGGAGCGCCGCCCGACCGCTATGCCGACCGCCGCGCTGCCGGATTCATGATCGTTTGCCAGCCGACTGTCGTCCTTGGCCGGAGTTCACGTGTGGAACCAGTGTCGTATGTGACGTGCTGATTCGGAACATGATCGGCGGCGGCTCTCGGCTGGGTGAAACGCCGATTGATACCACCACACCGTCGCACGGTGCCTTGACGTGATGGATGCGGCGCCTCACCTGTAGCCGGGTTACTTCCTCACCGGCGGTGACGTGGACTCCTACGGACGGTACGAAGACCTCCTGCACCGTGATGGCCGCGGTTCGGGTTGCCGGTCGGCGCAGCTCGACGAGGCGGCGTTGGTCGGATGGCGGGATGAGGTTGGTCAGGCCTTCCCGTACGGCGATCGCTTCGATCGCGTCCAGGGCAAACTCCCGGGTCCCCAAAGCTGTCTTCACCGCTTCGGAGATGTGCTGCAAGGCGGGCAGCGAACGGGCGTCGCCGTGCTCAATGGCAGCCGTGACGGCCGCGAACCTCACGGACGAGTCCCGGTCTTTCACCAGTCTGACCAGCAGGTCCGGTACCTGTGGATCGGCCAGCCGGATCAGCGATCCGATGGCGTACCTGCGGCCGAAGGCGTGGCCGGTGCGGCGCTGGTTGACCGCGGCGACGAGCAGTGCTCGTGCTGCCGGCCGGTCCACCTCGCCGAGAGCGTCGAGGATCTCGATGTCGTCGTGCAGGGCTGGATTTGACAAGACGTGCTCGAGGAAGCGATCCGGCCATCGCCGTGCGGCGACGACGAATGCGTGCCACACGTCCTCCGCGATGTCTCTGGGATGCGCCGTCCTGGCGCCGATCGGAACGTCACTCGGGCGGTCGCGTACCGCGAAGAGTAGATCGCAACCGATATCACCGAGCCGTTCGAACTCGGTGAGCCGCGATTCGTACAGCCGGCTACCCGCTGCCGCCAAGAGCTGGTGGACGACAGCCGTCGCGTCCAGATCGGTCACGTCCGCCATTGTCATAGCATCAAGCAAGTTTCCGAGAGTCTGAGCCCTTGCAGGCCGCTACGAAGTACGTCGGTCCGTCGGACGACCGGGTTTGCCGCGATCCGCGCGTGGCGGAGCGTGACGGCGGCCGCTGCCGCTCGGCATCCTGATCTGCCGATGTCAGTACAGCCGATCATGTCGTCGCGCCTTCTGTTCTTACCCTGCCGCCGTGCGTCCCGGTTGGGGAGGCTACCGACTCCAACCACACGCCACCCCGGATCTGATCGGAGCCGGGTCCGGAACGTGTGAGCGCACCGGACCGGATTGACGGATCCGTGCTCAGCGTGGAGGGTCGACGTGTATCAGGGAGGCGAGCTTCTCTGCAAAGTCATCCTCAACCGGGAGTTGGCGCAGCACGACGCGGACCCAGACCGCGCCCGCGAGCGCGTCCACGACGAGCATCGGATCGGTCTCGGTAGCCAGTTCGCCGCGTTCCGCGGCGCGCGTGAACATTGCCAGCTCGCTGGCGAGGCGGTCGGCGAAGAAGGCCCGCGCGTATCCGGCCAGTTCCGGGTTCTGCGCAGCGGCGCCGAGCGCGGGGACCACGAGGGCCGCCGATGGCGGCTCGGTGAGCAGTTCGATCAATGCCCGGACGAGGGCCACCAAATCGCCGTGCAAGCTGCCGGTGTCTGGCACAGCGAACCGCAGCAACGGCGCATCAATCAGCGCTGTGCCCACAAGCGCGGCTTTGGACGGCCACCAGCGGTAGATAGTGGTCTTGTTGACGCCGGCGTGTTCGGCGACACCCTCGATCGTGAGCCCTTCGTAGCCGTTCTCGGCGAGTAGGTGCAAGGTCGCGTCAAGGATCTCGGCGGTGCGACGAGGGCCACTTCCCTGAGTCATGGTGGGAGTCTACCATCAAATGCAACGCAACGTTGCGTTGTACATGGTCCTTCCGAGGAGGCGTTATGGTCCCGACGGTGTTCGTCCACGGCATCCGGCTCAGCGGCAGCATGTGGGGGCCGGTCGCCGCCCTGATCCACGGCCGCACAGTCGCGCCGGATCTGCCCGGCCACGGGGCGCGGCACGCCGAGCCGTTCACAGTCGACGATGCCGTCAACACGATCGTCGCCGCCATCGACAGCGTCGGCGGCCGCGCTGTGCTCGTCGGCCACTCGCTCGGCGGTTTCATGGCGATCGCCGCCGCCGGCCGACACCCGGACCGGGTCGCGGCCCTCGTCGTGGGCGGCTGTACCGTGCGGCCACAGGGCGCATTCCGTACCGCGTACCGCCTCATGGCCCGGCTCGCGGCAAGCCGTCCGGATATCGCAGACCCGCTCACCGTGAGCAGCTTCCGCCGGGCGCTGCCGGCTCCGACCGCCGAGGCAATGGTCGCCGGAGGCGTGCGATGCGCGGTGATGCCTGAGGTGGTCGCAGCAGTGTCCGCGTTGGACGTGATCGGGGAGCTCCGTCGCTATCCGGGACCGACGCTGCTGTTCAACGGTGCCCGTGACCCGTTCCGCGCGGACGAGCGCAGGTTCTTGGCGGCAGCGGCCGACGCCCGCCTCCTGCTCGTGCCACGCCGCGGCCATATCGGTGTGATGGCCGAAACCGCCACGCTCGCCGGGCTGGTCACCACTGCGGCCGCACTGGCGATGCCGGCAGCGGCGGGTTGCGACCCCGGCATCCATCCACCGACATCCGACCTTGACCCATCCAGGTAGGCAACAACACGCACTCATCTGCTGCGATCCGTGCGGCACGCAGGGTGACCGCGGCGCTGGCTGCTCGCCGTTCGGAACAGCGATGAGCGTGCGTTTGAGGCGAGATGCAGTCAGCCCACGTCATGGTGGTGGTGTGTCGCGTCAGCGTGGCATGGCGCGGGCCAGAGCGTCGGCAAGTTCCCGCAGACGGACTGGGT
Source organism: Micromonospora sp. IBHARD004 (assembly GCF_052814115.1). Lineage (NCBI taxonomy): Bacteria > Bacillati > Actinomycetota > Actinomycetes > Micromonosporales > Micromonosporaceae > Micromonospora > Micromonospora sp. IBHARD004. Next base: position 4,566,049 of record NZ_CP199934.1, on the reverse strand, counting down.
CGCCCAGCGCGCCGATTCCGCCAGGGCCCACCGAGATATCCCGTGGGTCCAGCGTGGCACGTGCGTGCAGCGAAGGTACAGCGCGGCCAGCACGGTCGACAAGAACGAGCGCGGTGGCGAGGAAGCCCTCCAGCAAAGACCTCAGAATCGCGTGGCTGGAGGACAGGTATTGCTTGACCATGGCGTCAACGAAGCCGACAAAGACGTCCAGATCAACTTCGTACTCGTCGGCGTCCATCGCACCGATCCCGGTTGGCGTGGCCACCAGCGGGGCGACTGCCTCACTGGTACGGACGAAGAGCTCCGCCACGCGGTTGGAAGGGTTCCACAGGACCAGGTCGCCAACCTGGAAGTACTGACTCACCGAAGCATGATCACTGACCGGTGCCAGTCAGCCAAGACCGCGTCCGTGACACGTCTGTCAAGCACTGCGCCAAGACAGCCACGAACGAAGTGATCCCTCACCGTCACACCACGATCGCCGCCTTCGTCGCGCATGCTCATCTGCCGCGATGAGCGCGGTCATGGCGAGTTGAGGACGGTTGCCTCGGGTTTGTTATTAATAGCGCTTTGGCGCTGACCGCCGTGTCGGCTGGCGCTGCCGCTGCGTTCTGGTGGAGGGGCCCGGCGGGGTCGAAGCCGCGCTAGCTAGCGCGTGCGGCTGGGGTCCCCCGCGCGGGATTGTCCGGGTGCCGGTCAGCAGGCTTCGGTTGCCGCGCAGAGCCGGGCTGCGACCCGGTCGCCCAGCGCGCGAAGCGCCTCCTCGGTCCACCGTTGGTCGCTCAGCCAGATGTACGCCAGGAGGTCACCCTGCCGCACCAGCAGATGGAAATCCACGTTGGAGAGCATGCCATTGCGCTCGATACGCTGCCGCACCGCGAGGGAGTCGGCGCCGGCGAAGCCGTTGCCCAGCACGGTCCAGGTCGTCGCGACGGTCACCCCGGGGTCGGCTGCTTCCTCGTACCGGGCACACGCCGTCAGCCTCCGTTGCGCGTACTCCATCGCGGCGGCTGCGCCGTCGCCGGCGTACCTCAGCACCTGGAGGGCGTCGTAATGGCCGCGCGGGGCGCGGAAGGTGCGGGCCGACCCGGCCACGACCTGGCCCTCCGCGGTGCCGGCCGGCGGCCGCCAGCTCGGGCAGGCGGAGACGAACCGCACGGCTCCCGGATCGGCCGGCCCGTCCGAGTCAACCGCATAGCCCGGACCGAAGTCCGCCGGCGTCAGCAGGGCGGCCGCTACCGCCGTCAGGGGCGACGCCGTCGCGGCTGGGGGCGGAGTCGGTGTGGCCGACGGTGCCGTGGCCGTGGGGTCTGCTGTAGCGGTTGGGCTGGCGGCGCCGCTGGGGAGAACGGCGGGCAGGTTGTTGGCGGTGCGGTGCATCACAAGGAAGGAGCCGGTGGCCACAATGGCACCCACCGCGACGGCGGACAGCACGCCGACCGCGGCGCGGTGGCGGTTGCGGCGCTGGTCGCCGCGCTGGCGGATCAAAGACGACGCCCGCATCGGGCCGGCCTCCTCGGCTGCCTTAGCGATATCAGTGAGCATGGTTACGAACTGGTCAGGCATTGCTGCGCGCCCCCAACTGTGAGGTGCTGGCTGATTCGTCGGCGAACTCGGAGACCTTGCTGGCCAGGGCCTTGCGGGCGCGGGCCAGGCGGGTCTTGACGGTATTGACCGGGCAGTCGGTTTCCTGGCTGATTTCGTCGATCGACATGCCGACGTAGTAGCGCAGGACGATCGCGCGGCGTTGGTCGGCGGGGATGCGGCCTAACGCGTCAACCGGGGCGACGTGGTCCGGGGTGAGCCCCGGCACGTCGCCCGCCCGGCCGTGACGGCGGTGCGCCAGCAGCCGGTTGGTCGCCTTGCGCCACGTGCTGACGCTGATCCGGTACGCGGTAGTGCGAACCCACGCCTCCGGGGCGGCGTGAGCGCTGACCGTGGGCCATTGCTGCCAGGCCCGGGCGTATGCCTCCGCGACCGCGTCCTCGGCCTCAGCCCGGCTGCCCGTCATCATGAACAACTGACCGAGAACGCGTGGAGGTCGATGCGTAGAACGCATCGAAGTCAGCGGTCTCCCGCATCGTTTCTCCCTCGAACACTGGCGGCCCCTTGCCGCCACCATGCATACGCCTGAGATCGGCAGCAGGTTCCCACCAGATCCAAATCTTTCAAACTTGCGGGGAAGGAGACGAGCGGTCATAAACCGGCTAACCGGAGGCTGCGAGCGTGGGGTCCGCTGGAACAGCTCAGGCTGCTCGGGGCGCTGGCTGACATCTACCGCTCGCAGCCCGGCACACCTCCGATACCTCTTCAAGTACTGCGTGGAGGCCGAGGCGAGCAGCGCCCTGAGCCCAGATACCCTGGCGCAAGTCGTTGGACGAACGGCTGACGGACCCGGAGACCGCGATCGCCTGGCCACCATCGGCGATCATCACCGCCAGGTCGACCAGCACCCGGCCCCGATCGTGAACCGGCCACCGGCCTCGCCGTCCCAGCACACCCGACAACACCGCGGTCAACCCGGCACGGTCCGCCAGCATCCGCAACAACGCTGCACCCACGTGCGACACCACACCCGTACCGTCCGCGGTGACCCGCAGATCCTTCGACCAGCCAGTAAGCTGCACCTCGGAGTTGCCTCCTCGTAGAGAAATCTGTAGATGTCGCAATCACAAGTTTCCCTTGCAGGAGAGGCGCTTTCGCTCATCTACACACCGACGACAGCACGTCGAGCCGGGCGAGTGCCGACTGCTGATCACCCGTGTCGCCAGCCCTCCCGGCATCGGCATCCCTCATAATCAGTCAGCGTTAGGCCGCGGCCGCGGAACGGTCGAACGCAAGGCTTGGCGGAGGAGCGCGACGGCCGGGGGGATGTCGGTGTCGCTGATGTTGCCGTAGCCGAGGACGAGCCCGCGCTCCGCCGACCGCTTCGCGCGGTAGTCGTCGAGGTCCGCCAGGCGCAGCCCGGCGGCGGCCGCGGCCTTGACCGCCCCGCGGGTGTCGGCGCCGTCCGGTAGGTGTAGCAGGATGTGCAGCCCGGCGGCGGTGCTGGCGACCCGGCCCTCCGGCACCTGGGCGCCGAGCGTGCGGACCAGCAGGTCACGGCGGGAGCGGAACCGCCGCCGCGCCGCGCGCAGGTGGGCGTCGTACCACCCGCGGTCGATGAAGGTGGCCAGGGCGAGTTGGTCCAGCACCGGTGGCGCGGCGGCGACGAGGTTCGTCGCCCGCAGCGCCGGGGTCATCACGGCAGGCGCGACCAGCCAGCCCAGGCCGAGGGCCGGCGACAGCGTCTTGCTGACCGAGCCGAGGAGGAAGACGCGGCTCGGATCCATCCCCTGCATGACGGCGACCGGATGGTGGTCGTAGCGGAACTCGGCGTCGTAGTCGTCCTCGATGACGAAGCCGTCCACCTCGCGGGCCCAGCGCACGAGACGTGCCCGGCGTGCCGGGGACAGCACCGTGCCGGTGGGAAACTGGTGGGCCGCGCCGACGATGACGGCCCGGGCCGGCGTACGCGCGAGGTCGTCGACGCGGAGGCCGTCGTGGTCCACGGGCACCGGGTGCACGCGCAGGCCGGCGCTCGTTGCGGCGTCCCGCAGCCGCCCCCAACCCGGGTCTTCCACGGCCACGTCGGCGATCCCCTCGGCGCGCAGCGCTCGGCACGTGCGTACCAGACCGTCGGTGACGCCCGCACACACGGACACGGACACGGACGCGGCGTGCGCGTCCGCGCCACGCGAGCGCCGCAGGTACTGTGCGACGGTGGTACGCAGCGCCGCGTGCCCGGTGGGGTCGGGCAGGCCGAGGTCATAGTGGACGGCCGAGCCGGTGACCGCCCGGACGGCGTCCGCCCAGCGGCGGCGCGGAAACGCCCGCAGGTCGGGCAGGCCGGGCGCGAGGTCGTACCGGATCGGTGGCCGCGCTGGTGCGCGAGGCGGCGGCGCGGTGTCCGGTGACGTGTCCGGTGTCCATGAGACACGCGTGGCAGATCCCACCCGGGCGGAGAGGTAACCCTCCGCGATGAGCTGCCCGTACGCCTCCGTCACGACCCAACGGGAGTAGCCGAGTTCCTCGGCGAGCGCCCGGCTCGGTGGCAAGGCGGCGCCCTCCGCCAGCCGGTCGTCCCTGATCGCGGTGCGCAGCGCGTGAGCCAGGCGATCGTGCAGGCGGCGCCGGCCGCGCTCCGAAGGACCGACGTCCAGCAGCGTCGTCCACGCGAGATTGGTCTGGGAAACCGCCACAAGATTGGAGCGTACCGCCGATCCGAATCCGCCTACCGTGACGGACATGATTGAAAACTTGGCTCTTGGTGCCATGTGCTTCGGCACGCTCACCGATGAGCGCCGATCGTTCGAGATCCTGGACCGCTTCGTGGACGCCGGAGGCGTCTGGATCGACACCGCCAACTGCTACGCGTTCTGGGAAGACCCGACCGGCTACGGCGGGCAGAGCGAAGCGGTGCTCGGGCGCTGGATGGCAAGCCGCCCGGGCGTCCGTGACCGCGTCAAGATCAGCACCAAGGTGGGCTGCGAGCCGACCGGGGCCGGGCGATTCCCGCAGACGGCCGAAGGCCTCTCGGCCGGGGTCATCAAGAGCGGGATCGAGGGCAGCCTCCAACGACTCGGTATCGACCACGTCGACCTGTACTGGGCCCACAAGCCCGATCCGGCCACACCGCTGGAAGAGACGGTCGCCGCCTTCGACGAGTTGGTGTCCGCGGGTACGGTCGGGCGCCTCGGTGGCTCCAACTACCCCGTCTGGCAGATCGAGCGGGCCCGGCAGATCGCGCGGGACAACGGCGGAGCCGGCTTCACCGCAGTGCAGCAGCACCACACGTACCTGCAACCGCGCCCCGCGACCCAGCCCACCGTGGTGCACCGGTTCGGTGCGGTCACCGACGAGGTGCTCCACTACCTGGAGCACCACCCGGACATGGCGCTGTGGGCGTACACGCCGCTGCTGAGCGGCAACTACACCCGCGCGGACAAGCCATTGCCGGCGGAGTACGACCACCCCGGCACCGCCCGCCGCCTCGCGGTGCTAGACGAGATCGCCGCCGAGACCGGCACGAACCGCAACCGGGTGGTGTTGGCGTGGCTGACCGGAGGGAACCCGGCCGCCACGCCGATCGTCGGCGTCAGCACGGTCAAGCAGCTGGACGAGGCGGTCGCGGGGGTGTCCCTGGAGTTGACCGCCGAGCAGCGCGAACGCCTAGACTCCGCCGTGTGACCTATCAGGACAGCTCATTGGCATCCGGGCGCGCCGGTCGAAGTCCGCCTGCGGCGTAAGTCGGCCATCCGCATTTCCCGCGGCGGGCCACGCCGCAGCCTGCTCCCGGTCGGCAGCGCGGACCCGCCAGCGTCGGCATCCACAGCAGCACCGCACCGACATGCGACACCACACCCGTACCGTCCACGCTCACCCGCAGATCCCTCGACCACGCCGTAAACCTCGCCTCGGAGGTGCCTCCCTCGCAGAGAAACCTGTAGATGTCGCAAACACAAGTTTCCCTTGCAGGAGAGGCACTTTCGCTTATCTACACGCTGACGACAGGCTCATCTTGGTGATCACCGAGAATCACCAAGGTTAGCGCCAGCGGTCGCAGCTCTATGCTGGCGGATGAGCGGTATCGGGCGGCGCGGTGGACGCGACGGACTGCGGTGACCGCGCTAAGTGGCGGCCGAGGGATGGCGCGTTGTCGGTGTCACGGCCGCTGGTTCTGGGTTCGGGCCTGGAAGTAGCTGTGGCAGTCTCGTTTTTCACGTTTGGTCCAGGCGACTAGGCAGGTGATGCTGATGCGGCGCGCGTGTCGGTCCGACGCGATGGGCACCAAAGAGTGCGTACTCCTCTCGCAGCGTCAGCGCCCGTTACGCTTCCACATCGCAGTCTTTCCAGCAGGGAAGCCGGCCGCAGTTCCTGGGAGGCAGTCACGTGAGCACCATTCCGCTCAACGATGCCGCGCCCGCGGTCGAGGACACACCCGACCACGCCGGCGGCGAGCAGCGGGTCGCGTGGGCCGAGCTGTTCTTCGACCTGATCTGGGTCTTTGCCATCACCCAGATCACCACGACGCTGGCCGCCGCACACGATGCCGGTGAGGTGGCCAGAACACTGCTGCTGTTTGTACCCCTGTGGTGGGGCTGGGTTGGCACCACGCTTCTGGCTAACCTGGCCGGCGATCTCGTGGACCGGGCCGCCGGTCGGCTGGTGCTGTTCGGCGTCGCCGGCTGCGGACTGCTGATCTCGGTCGCCGTCGGCGACGCGTACGGCGACCGTGCCCTGGCCTTCGGCATCGGGTACGCGGTGCTGCGCCTCGTGTTGTGGGCGGCGTGGCGAAGGCTGCCGTTGGCGTCGAGCCGCCCGCTACTGGAGCCGTTCGCGGTCGCGGCGTTCGTTGTCGCGCCACTGTTTGTGCTCGGCGCCCTCATCGACGGGTCGGGGCAGATCGTCGCCTGGTCGGCTGCGGCGCTGATCGAGGTGGCCAGCCCGCGACTGCTGCGCGGGCGCCTCAGCCGATTGAGGTTCGAGACGGCACACCTGCCGGAGCGGTTCGGCCTGTTCCTGATCATCGCTCTGGGCGAGACCGTCGTCGCTGTCGGCGGCCAGGCTGCCGGCGCGCACCTCGACGGGCCCGGTTACCTCGCCCTGGCGCTTGGGTTCACCCTGATCGTCCTGCTGTGGTGGACGTACTTCCACTTCGGCGCACCCGCGGTGCGGCACAGCCTGGAGCATGACCCCGCGCGTGCCCGGATCGTCACCGACGTGTTCAGCTACGCACACCTCGGCTACGTCATCGCGATCATCCTGATCGCGGTCGGCCTGAAGAAGCTCCTCGCCCACCCGATGGACGTTCCGCACACGCTGCCCGAGCTGTTGCTGGGCCCCGGTCTGGCGGTCTACCTCCTCGGCTTCTGTTACGCCCGCTGGCGGATGTTCGGCGCCGCCACCCTGCAGCGTTCCACCGCCGCGCTCGCCTGCTGCGCCGTCGCCGCCGCCGCGCCGCTGCTGCCGCAGATCGTGACCGCGGCCCTGGCTATAGCGGTGCTACTCGCGCTCAACGGATACGAGGCGTGGCTGGTCCACACCCACCGGCCCCTGCCACTGCTGCGCCCGTCGAGACGCTGACCGCCGACGCGCCGCTCGCAGGTCGGCCGTCCGCGTTGGTCCCGAGGTTGTTCGTCGGCTCCCGCCCAGCTCAGGCCGGTGCCGTCCGGCTGGGGGTCTCACCCATCTGTGGCGGGGCATGCGCTTCAGGTCGTTATGCCACGTCCAACGGGTCCAGATTCTCAATTCGGGTAGCTGGCGGAGTGTAGGAATTCGAAACCTGCTCCTGCATCTTGACTGTGCCCTGCGGGCACAGCTGTCCGCCGGTCGCCGAGCCGCCCGCAGGGGCACAGAGCCGCCCGCCCTGTCAGCGGCAGAAGTGGATGACCGACGACACCGCTACGGGGTTGACAGGTGTGCGCTCCTTATCGATTATCGAGGTATCGGTAATCGATAAGGAGGTCAAGGTGAACGTCCGTGAGTCACTGCGTCGAACTGACTGGTTGCGTGAACTGCATGGGCTGCTGCTCGTTGCCATGGTGGTGAGCGGCGTCGTGGGCATCGCGAGCGCGATCGCGACGCTGACCGGCCAGCTGTTTGACATCGCCGTGCCGAGCGGGGACGTCCTGCGTCCCGACGCTCTGGTCAACGCGCGCCCCGGCGCGACTATCGACGCCGACGCCAGCATTTTCCTGCGAGTCGAGCACCCCACCGGTGTCCAACGCAGTTTGGCGACCGCCGCGACGCTTCCCAGCTATGCGCTGACCACGACGATGCTCGTGCTGCTGTGGCGGTTGGTCGCCAGGGCGCGCCGCGACGATCCGTTCACCGGTGCCACGGTCAGTCGCCTCCGGGCGCTCGGCTGGCTGCTTGTCGTCGGCGGCCCCGCTGCGTGGGCGGTGGAGTTCATCGCCCGGTTCGCGCTTAGCGATACCGTCACGACCAGCGGACCACGCGCCACGCTCGATCTCGGCGCCCCGGCGGTGTGGTTCCTCGCCGGCTTCGGGATGCTCGCGATCGGCGAGGTCGTGCGCCGCGGGCAGACGCTACGCGCCGAACTCGACGAGGTGGTGTGATGCCGCCCGACGATGAGCATCGCGTCGAGGTACACATCGACAAACTGATCGCCGAGCGTGGGCTCACGCTGACCGAACTCGCCGACCGGGTCGGTATCACGCTCGCGAATCTTTCCGTGCTCAAGAACGGACGAGCCCGGGCCGTGCGCTTCAGCACGCTCACCGCGCTGTGCGACGCGCTACAGTGCCAGCCCGGCGACCTGTTCACCGTCGGCGGGCCACCGCACTCGCAGATGCGCACCTGACCAGCTCCCGTGCCCTCCCCGACACCCCGCGCATGTTGCTCGGCACAGCGATCAACCCCGAGGCGTCCGCTCATCGGCTACGTCCGCAAGGGAACCGCACCGAGGCTGACCGACACAGCGTGACCGGTGTGCCGAGGCCCCAGCGCGCACGATCGGCGGCAGATGTGGGCGCTCAAGACTGCCGGTCGACCGCGGCGGTGCCCAGCGCCGAACGCCGGTAGCGGATCTCGTGCCGGTGGCGTTCGCCGATGATGAACCCGGCGTCGCGCAGCACCGTCAGGTGTTCCGAGACGGTGGCCGGGGCGAGAGCGTGCCGGTGGGCGAGCGTGGTCGTCCTCGCGGGTTCGGTCAGCCCGCTCAGCAGTGCGGCCCGGGTCCGCCCGATCAGGCGACCCAGTGCGGCGTCGGGCGTGCCGCTGAGCTGCTGCCAGAGCGTGCCGGATCCTGTGGGGCTCGTAAATCGGGTTTCGGCTACGCGGCCTGCGTGTATTCGTTGATCAGCCCGCCCAGAATCGGCCGTCGTTGAACGCGGGCGGCGGTGAGGTCGACGACCTGCGATGGTGGGTTCGGTGGTTGCTGGCCGAGCGATCGGTGTGGCCGGTGGCCGTTGTAGTGGGCGGCGTACTCGGTCAGGACGCTCGACAGGTGCCGTTCGCCGACGATGAGCATCCGGTCGGTGCACTCGCGTCGTACCGTGCCGACCCAGCGTTCCGCGAAGGCGTTCGCCCTCGGCGCCTGTGGTGGTGTGCGGAGCACATCGATACCGGCGGCGGTGAACACCGTGTCGAACGCCGCGGTGAACTTCGCGTCCCGGTCACGCAGCAGGAACCGCAGCCCGTCGGCGCTCTGGTCGAGACTCATCAGCAGGTTCCGGGCCTGCTGCGCCACCCAGGCGCCGGTGGGATGTGCGGTGACGCCGACAACGTGGACCTGGCGGGTGGCGAGCTCGATGAAGAACAGGACGTAGGTCCGTTTGAGGAGCACAGTGTCGACCGTGAAGAAGTCACACGCCAGCATCGTGTGGGCCTGGGCAGTCAGGAACTGCTGCCAGGTGGGTCCGGTCCGGCGGGGAGCCGGGTCGACGCCGGCCCGGTGCAGGATCTTCCAGACCGTGCTGGCCGCGATCCGGTAACCCAGACCAGCCAGCTCACCCTGCACGCGGCGATGCCCCCATGTCGAGTTCTCCGCGGCCAGACGCAGCACCAGCTCGCGAAGCTCCCGGTCGACCGGTGGCCGGCCGGGCCTCGCATGCGGATAGGTCCAGTGTCGGGCGATCAGTTGCCGGTGCCAGCGCAGCAGCGTTGCTGGGGTGACGAAGAACGCTGACCATTGTGGTCGGGGCAGCAGCCGTGCCAACGCCGCCAGCACCACCCGGTCCTCGGGCTGCAGATCGGGGCGGTGCACCTGCCGGCGCAGCACCGCCACCTGGTGGCGCAACACGAGCAGTTCGACGTCTTTCGCGCCGCCGTCGCGGGCGAGCTGGTGAGCATCTGCAAGATCTGGCGCAGGAGCAGGTACACCAGCGAAGCGGTCATGAGCCCATCGTTGCCGCTACCGCCGGGGCAGACCTCACATAAAGGCGCACGCCACAGACCCGCACCGAATTTACGAGCCCGACAGGTTCGCAATGAATTCACCGCCTCGAAGTGCGTCGGGCAGCGGCGTCGCGTAGCAGGCGGCGGGCGAGGTCTGCGGGCTCGCTGGTGGACAGCGGACCGGGCTGTGTCGGGATCAGGTAACTGCTGAGTGGGTGGCATTCGTCGGCGTCCTCGAACAGCTCCGCGAGCAGCTCGTCCAGCGCACCCGGGTCATGTGGTCCAGGAGGCGGCAGGGGTGCCGTGACTACATCGGAGGCCCCTGGTAGCGGCACAGCTCGTTGCCGGCTGGGGCGTTCCACCGCCACCGTGCCGTCGGGGTGTTCTCCGACGGGTGCGTAGCCGGCGTTGCGGAGAGCGGTCAGGGTTTCCGCGATGGGGGCGGTGCTGGCCACCACGGTCGGCGCGAGCAGCGTCAGGCCCAGTGTGCTCAGTGAGCGGGCGTGCAGGATCTCCTTCAGGAGCACCGGGTCGTCGCTGCGCAGGCAGCAGGCGACCGGCCTGACCCGGATCGCGCCGTGCCGCCGGGCCGTATCGCTGATGAGGTATGCGAGTGGCTGCGGTAACCGGGCACCGGCGGCCCGGTCCCGTAGTGCGGTGAGCAGCTCGGTCTCGCTGCTGCCCGCGTCCAGCGCTCGGCGTATCGAGGACGGGGTGAAGCGCCACGTCGACGCGCCACCGCGGGTCTCCCGGTCCGCCGCCGCGTCCAGCACCACGGTGAGCGTCCGCGACGGGGTTCCCACGACCACGGCGGTCAGGTCGGCCTGCAGCAGGACGGTCTCTTCCGCCGGCGGTAGCAGCCGATCCAGCACGGTCGCCAACTGCTCAGGCTGGTCTGCGGCGAGCGCCCTGCCGAGATCAGTGACTGCTCCGTGGGCAACCGCTCCCAGCAGCTGGGCCTCCCGCCACACGCCGTCGACCAGGCCGGTGGCATCGTCGAGATGGTCCAGGAGCATCGGGTTGCGCCACCGGGCGAGCGAGATGACGGCCTGCGCGTCGGCGGCGGCAGCGCCGGGCGGCAGTCCCGCGGTTACCCTGAGCACCGCGGCTCGCAGCAGGGGCATCGCCGCGCCGTCCTCCGTGTGGACGAGGGCGGGCACCGGCTGCCCCGCACCGGCCGGTTGGTGCAGGGGAGCGCCCTCGCTGGACAGCCAACCCGCCAGCAATCCGGTCAGCTGCTCTGCGGGCTGCTGATCGCACCAGGTGTCGTACTCCTCGGTCGGTAGCAGGCCTGTCTCGGTCGGTGCCAGCAGCCCGGTGGCCATCGCGAGCTCCAGCCACAGCCGGATGTGGTCCGCGCTGCCGCCGATCGCCTTGGCGAGCCGGCGCAGCTCGCGTACGCCGACTCCGCCGGTCTTGAGAGGTGCGACGGGTGTCCGGCCGCACTCTTCCAGCAGGTTCACCATGCGGGCGAGCGCAGTTGCCGCCGTCGAGGCGGATTCCCGCTCGACGGACTCCCCGTCGACCGGCCTGGTCGGTGCGGACGGCGGCGCGGGGTCGAACGGGAGCCGGTAGTCGGGTCCGCGCAGCGCCAGCGCGACCTCGCAGGGCATCTGTAGGGGTGCGCCCCAGTGGGCGGCGACGTGGATCAGTCCGTGCTCCACCGCCCACTGGGTCGGCCCTGTCCGGCGACCGTAGCGGTAGGTCGGCTCGTCGAGGTAGGGGCCCTGCCAGGCGAGTTGGTGGAGTAGCTCCTGAGTGTCCGCGGGGGCTGTGGCGCTGACCTTCCGGACGTTCGCGCCGTCGGCCAGCCAGGCGGACAGGTTCCGTACCGTGACGGCTTTCTGCGTGCCCGCGGGTACCCCGAGCCTCCGGGCGATCCGGCGCAGGTCATCGGCGCGCTGCTCGGTGAGCAGCGCGGACAGCGGCGCCCCGAGACCCAGCGGGCACGGCCAGACGTGCCCCAGCGGTACGGTGCGCAGGCGGTCACCGTCCGGCCAGGCCACGGCGACCTCACCCAGCCGGACGAGCGCCGCGTCCAGGTCGGCGTCGTCGCTGGCCACGCCGAGGGCCGCCGCCAGCACTGCGCGGTCGCATCCATCGCCCAGTGCCGCCAGCGCCTCGGCGATCTGCAGCTCCCGTCGGCTCAGTCCGAGCAGCGCGACGCCGATCAGCGGCGCAGCACTCAGCCGCTCGGCCAACTCGGTCATCGTCGCGGGCTCTGGCGGCAGCAGCGCCTCCGGTCGTGCGGCGATCAGCTCACTGAGCTGCTCAGGCGTCAGAGCTGCCAGGTGGGTGATGAGACTCCGCACGCTCCAGGCTCCGTCCTCCGTCGGCTTGATAAAGCGACGCTACGGCATACCCTCAGTGACCCGGGGGCTCGGCCTTCAGCTGTATCCGCTGGATGGCGTTTTCGGCACCCACAGGGCGAGCTTTCCTGGACGCGGTGACCTACTCCGACTCAGGAAGCCAAGAACTTCAGCAGGTCGTAGATGACGAAGGCCGGCCACACCAAGGCTTTGAGGATCCCGAGGATGATCGACCAGAACCCGTCCGCGGCCTGGATGTAGTATACGAGAGCGCCGATCAGGCCGAGACCGTAGACGGCGTTACCGCCGCCTCGGGCGCCGCGGTTGGTCCACCGGGTTCTGTCCTTCCCGCTCATGCGATGACCTCCCTGGTGAACGAAACCCGGAACGTAGGTAGATCCCCGATGGCCTCGTTACATCCGCCCGAGGGCCCCGGTTCCGCCGGGCATTCGTCCAGCAGCCCGAGGATGTCGCCCGCAGGATCGCGCATGTGTGCGGAGGTTCGGACGCCCACGGACGCGTCATCGCGTCACCTTCCTATCTGTCTAGTCTTCCCGGGCGCGCGGTCCGTTCCCACGGCCAAAAGGCCCCCTGAGCGTTGGCCGACCGGGGACATCCACGGGACGAAGGTCCCTGTACGGGTGCCAAAACTCATCGCACTGCCTGTGAACCGCGATTTCGCCGAGCGGCGCGCGATCAGGTGTGGTCGGCGGTGGCTGACTGTCCGGAAGAGCCCCGAGCGATTCCTGGCTCATCCCTCCCGGCCGAGTAGGAACTCCATGGTTAGGAGGAACGGGCGTGGGGTTGTGGGGCAAGTCGGTCCTCGGACACCAAATTGCAGCATCCATGCTGCGTTTCGCGTACGCGTGGTCAAGCACGCTTGACCACGCCAATCTCAGCGCAGCGACGCCCCTGATCGACCCTGTCTCGATCGGGGCGATTGTCGTGGCTGATCGTTCCGTGGCTCCAGTCATCCCTCCCGTCAGGCTGGCCGACCGGGAGCCGGGCCACCGTCGACCACGTGGTGGAGTTCCTCGCCGCCCGCCGCCCGCCGCCCGCCGCCCGCCGCCCGCCGCCCGCCGCCCGCCGCCCGCCGTTGCCGCTGCCGGTCCTGCCGTCGCCGCGCGCCGGCACGATGGTGTACGGCCTGGCTGCCATCGACAGCAGTGGCCGAATCGCCGACCGCACGGTCATCCGGGCCCTCGGATGGGCGCCGGGCACTCGCCTGCACATCCGCGAGGGCTCCGGAGTCATCGTCGTCCGGCTGGATCGGCAGGGCGTCTTCACCGTCACCGGCCAGGGCCATCTCCATCTGCCATCGGCACCGGGCTGGGCCAGGTCGGCGCTGGCTGGCGAACATGCGTAGCCGCGGCGTCGGCGGTCGCCTTGGCCGCTCTAGGCCGGCGCCCGTGGCCTCGCCCGCCTCGCCCGCAACTCACGCCAAGATTCCTCACATCACCTATAGGTTGCTCCCTGGTTGGTCCTGGCCGTCGCCTCCACCTGCCAGGCGACAGCCCAGAAGCTAGTTGCTTTATCGACGCATGACGTTGCAGTCCGTCGTGCTGGCGCTGGTATAGATCCCGCGAGATGGGACTCGAATCCCACCGACAACGCCGTGACCAGCGCCCGCTGCCGGCAGACCTCTTCGGCGGCGCCGGAGGTGCCGACTTGTGGGTTCACTCGACGGTCGCCGGCGCACTGTCATGGCGAGATCAGTGCATCAGTGTGTGAGGGATGCGGCGCGTTGGGAAGCTTCGATAATTCGTTGCTCGCTTGTTGGAGGCGGCCGTCCGGCACGCACTCGGCGCGGCGGGTGCGGGTCCGGCCCGTGGCAGCGGGTGAAGGGGATAAATGGCTTGCACAGGCGCCGGGCTGAGAGTTTGACTGCTCGCCATGCCTTTCCCCTCACCGATCTTCGTTGCGGGTACGGGTCGTTCGGGAACGTCACGGATCGCCGACATCATCGGCGAACATCCGCTGATCCATCGGATTCCCATGGAGACCCGGTTTCTCATCGACCCGGGTGGCCTGCGGGACCTGGCCGACGCGCTCACCGATCGATACGACCCCACCGTCGGTGAGGACGCCCTGCACCGGCTGAGCGACTTCCTCACCGTACGAGTGCCCGGCCGGCGCGACGATCGCGGCAAAACCGTTCCCGAGCTGGTCGGCGAGCGGCGCTACCGGGACGCGGTGCAACAGCTCTGGCCGCAGTTGATCGCGTACACATACGACGAACCTGCGCCCGCGGAAGGCTTCGGGAACGCCGACCGGCCTGCCGGGCCGTTCGAGCCGCTGAGCCGCCGGCGGGTACTTCCCAGGTATTTCAGCGACCGGGGCGAACTGCTCGGAATCTTGCGGGGCCTGATTGACACCATGTTCGGCGGAGCAGCCGCCGATGCGGGCAAGCCGACCTGGTGCGAGAAGACACCGTTCAACCTGCTGTGCATGGAGTTCCTCTGGGAACTGGTCCCCGAAGCGACCATCGTGCACATCAAGCGTCACCCGGTCTCAGTGCTCGCATCCCACCTGGCCCAGCCATGGGCACCGCCCACCGTCGACGGCGCGCTCGCCTACCTCAAGCCGGTCTACCACCGATGGCTCACCTGGAAGAACACGGTCGACCTGACGGGCAGGCGATACATCGAGGTGAAAGCAGAAGATCTCGCAGCCGACTGGCCCGGGCAGCGCCGCGCCCTGTTCGAACGGCTCGACGTCGACGACTTCGCCACCCCTTCAACGTTTCAGTCGCACAAGCTGACGAACCGCAACGACCAATTCGACGACGAAACCCGCGAGTTCATCGAAGAAGCACTCGGCAAGGTCATCCCGGCCATGGGGTATGAGTGACGGCTCTGGCTCTCCACCTTGACGACGCCGCGTCGCGCCCCTCGAACACCCGGTAAACGCTGCTTCAGCCGAACCGCATCGCAGACCACTCGTTCCTAACTTTCCGGCCGTCTTTTGAGCCCGCGCTTATGGGCGGGTGCACGCTTCTGCCGCGTAGCGCTCGTCACGCAAGGTAACCAGCTCAGGGGTGCACGCATCCGGACGTGCCGATGAGCGTGCACTATGCGCCTGTGTGAAGCGTGGACGATGATCGCCTACCGAACGGCCTTGCTCTGATCGGGGCCGGATCGAGTTTCGACGTCGAGGTGTCGATTTCGCGGCTCGCCGTTCGTCTTACTGCGAATCTGGTACCGACGAGGAGGTAGCGATGAAGTACGTCATGCTCATCTACCAAGGCCCGGCGCTCGAACGGCAGTCCGCGCTCACCGAGGAGGAGCAGAAGCAGGTCTACGCCGACTACCAGGGGATCAACCAGACACCGAGTGTCACCACCGTGCCGCCGCTGGGACTCGCCGAGAACGCGACCACTGTGCGGGTCGAAGGAGGCAAGACCCTGACGACCGATGGCCCGTTCGTCGGGATGAAGGAGGCCGTGGGCGGTCTGTTCATCCTCGATGCCGACGACATCGACGCGGCCATCGAGGTGGCCGCTCGCGTCCCGGCGGCACGTTATGGCGGAGCCGTCGAGATCCGGCCCTCGGAAGTGTATTGGTAACGGCACTCGACGAGATCTTCCGCGACGAGTGGGGACGCGTTCTGGCCACCCTCATCGGCGTCCTCGGCGACTTCGACCTCGCCGAGGACGCCGCGCAGGAGGCATTCGTCATCGCCGCCGATCATTGGCCACGCGACGGCGTGCCAACCAACCCGCGCGCCTGGCTGATCCGCACGGCGCGTAACCGCGCCACCGACCACATCCGCCGCGACCGAGCTTTCGCCGCCAGGCTCGGCCTGCTCGTCGCTGCCCAGGAGGTCGAGATGCCCGTGGACACCACCACGTTTCCCGACGAACGCCTGGAACTCATCTTCACCTGCTGTCACCCGGCGCTCGGCATCGAGGCGCAGGTCGCGCTCACGCTGCGTACCCTCGGGGGCTTGACTACCGACGAGATCGCCCGCGCCCTGCTCGTCCCGGAGCGCACCATGGCGCAGCGTCTCGTGCGGGCCAAACGCAAGATCAAGGCGGCGGGAATCCCGTTCCGGATCCCGCCGGATCACCTGCTCCGCGAGCGTCTCGACGCCGTACTCACCGTCGTGTATCTGATCTTCAATGAGGGTTACGGCGGTCGCGACGAGCTCGCGGCCGAGGCGATCTGGCTGGGACGTGCACTGACCGAACTGCTTCCCGACGACCCCGAGGTTCGCGGGCTCCTGGCGATGATGCTCTTGCACGACTCCCGCCGCGAGACGCGGTTCAACGACGGCGAATTGGTGCTGCTCGAAGATCAAGATCCGTCACGGTGGAACACCACGCAGATCGCGCAGGGACGCGCCGAACTCGACCAGGCGATCGCTTTGGGCGGCCGAGGGCCCTACGTCCTCCAGGCTGCGATCGCCTCGCTGCACGCCGAGATGCCGTGCGACTGGGCGCAGATCGCCGCCCTGTACGGCGAGCTCACCCGCCTGACCGCATCGCCGGTCGTCGAGCTGAACCGCGCCATCGCCGTCGCCGAGACCGAAGGACCACAGGCCGGTCTGCGTATCGTCGACGAACTCGGTCTGGATGACTTCCGCTACCTGCACTCAACTAGGGCCGAACTGCTGCGACGGCACGGGCGCACCGATGAGGCGCGCGACGCCTATCGACGTGCGAGGGAACTCACCGAGGACGGAGCCGAACGGCGCTTCCTCGAACGCCGGCTAACGGAACTTGCCAACAGAACAGATTCCGGTAGCGACCCGGCGGCACCGGAGTGAGTCCTGACCAGGGTCCTGGCCTAGCGCCAGTTGCCGACCAGCCCTACGCCCCCTTCCCGGGTGACCGGCGACATCGCCGCACCTGTGTCGGTGCGGCGTCGGATGCCCACCCTTGTCACCGAACACCCCGCGCCTCCCGGCCGGCCAAACCGGGCACCGCCGATCATCGCATCCGGATCTGCCGCCGACCGCGCGCGCCGCGATCGGCAGCGCTGCCGCCCTGAGCGCGATCGCAGAGGATGTACGCAACGGAGGAGACCGCGAGGAGTATGAGCTCTGCGGGATCTGGGTGCCGCCCACAGGACCAGCACGAAACCAGTTCTCGCCCCATCGCCGCGCCGTTTTTGTGCGGCCCATCAACGAGCCGGGAGAACTCGCGGCCGTAGATCACCCGGTGGGACTGCCGGTCGAACAGGTAGCCCAGCGCCCTCGGCCACCCTGATCTCCTGGCACTACCTCTCGTTGCGCCACACAGACGTGCCGGGCCTGCCAGCTTGGCCGGCCGACCGTGTCCACCTCGTCGGGATTCGGGCCACGTGCTCGTGGACCCTCCACGCAGGCATCGACGACTACGGCCGCTACCACAGCGAAGCCATCACGTACGACGAGCCGCCCGCCGCCGAGGAAGAGGAGACCTACCGCTCGCTGGAGGTACCCGGCTTTGGGTTGGGCTCGGTGGAACTGCGGCCCTACGACGCGGACCTCGTATATTGCAACGGCCACATCCAGATCACCCCTGGTGTTGTCGGCACTGCCGGCGGCCCGCCGATCGGCCTCTACGCGAATCCGTCCTGCCCCTCCTGCGGCCGGCTGATGTTCCACGTCGTCTCGGTCGAGAACCGGATCCGCGAGTACGGCGACGGCTGGCGCAGCCTTTTCATCTGCGAGGACTGCCAGACCGTGTCCTGCAACGCCACGGGATGGAACTGACCCCCGCCGTCATCGCGCGATTTCTGCTCCTTACGGCTGTCCCGTTCTTAGGTCAGGTGCACGGTTCTGCCGATGGTCGTACCTCGGCCAAGGTCAGGTGCACACATCTGCCGCGGAGCGGGCACTACGCAGCGTCACAGCCGTCTGCGCGACCGGCGCCCGGACGTGCCGAATTGAGTGCGGTCAGTGTGTTTGCGTCTCCCAGACCGGCTGCTGGGGCTCGTCGTTGTGCACGATGATGTCGACGTGATCGGTCGGGCGGGCCGTAGCGAAGTAGAGCTGTTGGGAGGGGATGTAACGCTCGCGCCAGCGCCGTTCGACTTCGGCCCGAGATGACACCTGGCGCTCTCGGATCACGGCACGCTTCACGGTCTTGTCGAGCGCGGTCGACACGAAGATGCGCAGGTCCCACCGGTCAATCAGTTCCGGGCGCATGAGGAAGACGCCGTCGAAGACGAGCACGGCGTCGGCGGGGGCAGTCGTGACCGGGGGGGACAGCGCGGTATCCGTGGTGCGGTCGTAGACCGCGTGTTGGAAGCGTCGATCTCCGCCTGGGCCGAGCGGATCGAGCAGAACCCGGTTCAGCGCGTCGTAATCGTGGGTGTCGAAGTAGCAGCCTTCGGCCGAGTACTCTCCGCGCGGATAGCGCTGTGCCCGGGGGAAGAGGAAATCGTCGATCGTCGCGCGGATGACGTCGCGGCCCTGTGTGCGCAAGACGACGGCCAGCTCGTCGGCGAGCGTGGTCTTGCCTGCGGCGGGCGGTCCGTCGATGGCAACCCGCGTCGGGTGTGCGACTGTGACGGACCCGACTGCCTCAGCCAGGCGGCCGAGCATCTCGTCGCGGGTGCCTTGGTCCATGTCCTGCCCCCCGCTCGGCCGACACCCGCGGGAAACCCGATGACCGTTTCCTGGACCCGCGTTCCTTCTGGAAGTCTGCGCCGGACCGTGCTCAGTTGATCCTCAGCCGTCAGCTCCTACCGACATCGAACTGCTGTAGATGGGGCCCTGGCCCGGGCTAACGCCCGAGCTGCCGGTTGAGTTCCTCAAGCAGATCGACGATCTCCAACCTGGTGGTAGCAGCGGGCAGGACCCGTGTGGTGCCGTAGGCTAGCTCGACCAACGCCGAGCGTGTGGCAGCGAGTTCGTCTGCGGTGACATCCAACTGGTACCACGATGCGTTGGGGGCCGGCACGACCTCGTTGCGCAGCCGCAGGGCAACGGCCCGCGCCGTATTGGCGTCGACGCCCGTGCGAGTTGCCCACTCGTCGTCGCCGAGGTCGTCGAGAACGATGACGATGACGTTCGCCAATTGGTGCAACATCTGCGGGTCACTGGTGAGCCGGACACTCGTCGGGAGGATCCGGACGACGGTGCGGGTGATCGGCACGTCGTCCAGGCCGGCGTGGTGCTCGCCCAGCATGAACTGGACGTTCTGGTGCTGCCAGCCGCGCGCCAGTTCCAGGGCGGTCGTGCCGTCGGTGCTGACCGTGTCGATGGCGGTGCCGGCCAACAGCAGGGCGGCGATGACCCGTTGTTCGTTGCGTTCGACCGCGTGCATCAACGCTGTCCGCCCTTGCTGGTCGCGGGTGTCCACGTCGGCGCCGGCCTGCAGGAGCACGTCCACCGCGGCATGATCTCCTCGCCGAGCGGCGATGACGATCGCTGGCGTGCCGTCGGACCGCTGCTGGTTGACGTCCGCGCCGTTCGCTAGGAGAAGGCGCAGGACCGCAGGTGCGACAGGTCGCATGACCGCGGTGATCAGAGGCGCCTCCTCGCCTGGGTGTGGTGTTGCCCCCGCTTCGAGCAGCACCCGAAGCGTGGCAAGGGCCGCCGGTCGAGGGCGGTGCCGTGTATAGGACACGGCCTCCGTCAAGATGCTCGTCCTTGTCGTGGATTCCGCCGGAAGGGCTCCGTGGGCGATGAGGTACTGCACCACGTCCGCGTGTGCTTCGAGCATGGCGACGCGCAGCGGCGTCACGTGAAAGGTACCGAAGGGTCCGATGCGGGCGCCGGCGTCCACCAGCAGGCCGACAACTCCCAGCCTGCCGCTGCGGGCTGCCTCGATGAGCACCGACCCTTGGTACCGGCTCACCGCGGCATTCGGGTCCGCCCCGTCAGCGAGGGCCTGTGCAACGGCCACCTCGTCACCGGCTTGCACCGCCTCGATGAGTTGCTGATCGGCAGCATGGTTCATCGATCATCACCTCCCGTCAGGTCAGCGAACGCGCGTAGGTGCAGTCGCGCCGCCACGTTGTCGGCGAACCAGACGAAGAAGTCGCTGGTCGAGTCGAGGCCCGCGCGGACCGTGTCGCACCAGTCGGGCCGGTCGAGCACCGTGAGGTACTGCTGCACGATGCGGTCACGCTGCTCGGTGGTGCACCCGCATCGGTTCGAGGGCTTGTCCGTCAGGTGGTCGGCGATGACCGCGGCGTCGACGTACCGGTTCACCGTCGGCGCCTGCCGGGCAAGGTGAGCCGCATGTGCAGCCAGGACGATGGGTGCCGGTGGATAGTGCTTGAGGGTAATGCCCATGCCACCGCAGTCAGCCATGACCTTCAGGAGTCGGCCGGTGTGGTCGACCAGGTCATCGTCGACCTCCGTGCTGGTAATCGCATCGTGCAGGTGGGCTGTGGTGGCGACCTGGCCAGCGAAATAGCCGTTGAGGAAGTCGCCGTCGCAGGCGTGGCGCAGCAGCCACGACCGCGAGGCATAGCCGCCGTGGCGGCATAGCGCCTCGACGATGTAGACCCGACCCCAGCCCGCGACACGCTTGGCCAGCCACAGCAACGCTTCCCCGCCTCCGCGGCGGCGTTGCAGCGCCTCGGCGGCCAACGCCCCGAATCGGTTCGACAGCAGGCCGATGGTTTGGATCAGCGGGATATCATCTTCCGCCCAATCCGTGGCCAGCAGCGCAAGCCCGACCGTCGCGGCGCAGCGATCCGTACTATGCCGCACCAGCCACCGGCCGGTCTGCCGCACTCGCTGCCGGTCCGCCCGCAACGCCGCAGCGGCGATGTGCTCGTTGCGGTGGATCGGCACGTGGACGACGTGGAACGCGTCGGCAAGTTCGCTTGGTGGCGCATCGGTCTTGGCGAAGTGCCTGTCGAGGATGGCGGCGACGTCGGCGCCATCGAGTCGCCGATCTTTCTGGGGCTGGGGTCGCGGCCGCCGACGGTGGAGCTCGTCGTCTGGATACGGCTCGCCGTCACGCGGCAGAACGCCGTCAGGATTTTGCTGATGGAGACGAAGGGCGTGAGCGAACAGAGTGGTCTGGGGTCCGAGCGGTCCGGGCTCGGTCGTCACGCTCACCGGCGGACGGAGGACTCGATTCTCGCGATCATGGCGGCGATGATGCCGCCCCAGACCCGCCTGAGCAAGTAACGCGCGCCGCGTCAAGCATCTTCGAGCCAGTGATTGACACCCGAGGAAAGTGCAAGTGACTGTGCGTAATGCTGATTATGGTACCGATCGCTGCGGAGATGTGCTGATCTGCAGCTGAGCGGGCACGCTGGCTAGGCGTCGTCCTCCTCGTCGAACGGCTCGTCACTCCACCGTCACCACGCCTCGTTACCGTCGATGTGGAGAAGGAATTCAGGGACCTGGCGACCCTCCGGGTGCCGAAGCGTCACTGCGTTCCGGATTGCCTCGTACGCACGCTCCCAGGACTCGACGTCCTCATCAATGCCATCGAGTAGCCGCAGTTCCTCAGCGAAGAGTGGTCGGACCTCCGCGAGCCCTTCCCTCGGGTCGACACGAGCGTTCAGCCACGGGAAGTCGCCGCCAGTCACGACGAGATCAGCAAGTACCCGGCCGTCGCGCTGGTGTAATGTCCATGTGCCGCTGTGATGATCTACCACGATGGCACATTAGCTACTGCAGGTCGCTGTGTAGTCGCGGCGCCCATTCCACCGGCTGTCGCGCAGCAGGCTGGCGCGGGCGACGGCCGGGGCCGCCCACTCGCAAGGTGGGCGGCCGCGCTGCTCGCCCAGCGTCAGCCGGCCCAGCTTCGCGGCCGGGCTTTCGACGCTGCCGTCCGGGGCGTCGCCCGACGGTGATCGCGTGGGCACCGCAGGTCAGTCGTGGCGGTGACGCACGATGTAGTCGATGTAGCGGATCGTGTCCTCGCGGTCGTCCTCGCTGATCGAGTCCCATAGGTCCTCCAGCCAGTAGAGCGAGCCCGACAGCATCCAGGCCCACCCGCGCACCCAAGTCGCCTCGTCGAACCCGAGCGCCTCCCGGTAGGCGGCCCGCGCGCGGGCATCGAACAGGCTCCAGCCCGGCCGCACCTCGACCGCCGGATCGCCGCGGCCGAGACCGCCGAAGTCGATCACCCCGGTGAGCCTGCCCCGGTCGACCAGCAGGTTGCCTTCCAGGAGATCACCGTGCAGCCATACCGGCGGTCCGGGCCACTCGTCCGCCGCCATTGCCTCGTCCCACGCCGCGGTCACCGCTCGCCCGTCGATCCGGTCGCCCAGCGCCGCGATCGACCGGCGGGTCAGCTCGTCCCGCTGCACCAGAGGTACGCCGCGCTGGATCCCCTCCTTGACTGGCCCGTCCATCGGGTCGATCGCGATCATCGCGCGCACGAAGCCGGCGAGGTCGACGGCGAGGCCGACGAGGTCCTGCCCGGCTTCCGGATTGCGCCCGTCCAGCCACGGGACGACCGTCCACGGCCACGGATAGTCCCCGCCCGGCCGGCCGACCGCGATCGGCACCGGCACCGGCACCGGCAGATGCGGTGCCAGCCGCGGCAGCCAGGTCGCGTCGGTCGCCACCTGGTCGACCGCCCACTGGGCCCGCGGCAGCCGTGCCGTCAGGGAATCACCCAGCCGGAACAGCGCGTTGTCGGTGCCGTTCAACGGCTGCGGAACGATCGGCAGGTCCGACCATTCGGGGAACTGCTCGTCGATCAGGGCGCGTACCTGCCCGACAGCGACGACGATCTCTCCAGGGCGCATCGCGCGACCGTAGAACCCGCTCGATCATCCTGCCAATCGAATTCGGACCACGCCGAACCGCGCGCCGGATCGATCGCTTGTACCGCGGCCTCGGCCTCGGCGTCGGCGGCGAACCCGCCGGGTCCGCCGTCGGTGTGCATCCGACCGGCGAACACCTCGGCTGCCTCGCCGTCGTACCGACGCGATGGAGCGGTGTCGAACAAAGGACGGTCGGGATGCCGGCGAGCCGGCTATTCATGTCGAGTTGACCTCGCTGCCGCGCGACACTTACCGAGTCATGATCAACTACGGGATTCGATTCGGGCTTCTATACTCGCCCGGTGATCGAGGGATGGTCGGTTGTCCCGGAGCGGGCGGCGGTGGATGCTGCCGGCCCGAACGCCGAGGTTGCGCATGGTGATGGGGTCACTTTCGCGTACGGGGCCGACGCTCTGGTCGTGATCGTCGACGCTGGAGACCGGCCCCATGGCAACGCTGTCGACGACGCGAACACACTGATGCTGCGGGAGCCGTTGCCCAGCGAGGCGACTGAGTGGATAAGTTCGAAGAACAAGTCCAATCAGCCGCTTCTGGGCTTTGTCAAGATGGCCGATGGCTGCCTGGCTCTCGGTGAGCTCTACCAGGCCACCAGCACCTACCGCGGGATGGACCCGTACACGGGGGAAGAGGGGTCCCTCGCGTCCGCCATGCTGACCTGGGACGAGCGGCTTCCCCCCGAACTGCTGGACACGGTGCGGCCGACGCCGGCGCTACCGCTACCCGGTATCGACTGGCTGGACGATGTGCCGCAGGACCTGACCCGGGCACTGCGGTCCTTCCTGACTGCTTGGTATGCCGATGTGCCGGTGGCACCGGCCACACCCCACCGTGCGGCTATGAAACTTCCGCCCCCGTTGCTGGCCTTCCACGACATCGCCGCTGGCCGCGAGGAGATCCTCGGCCGGCAGGACTTCATCGAGCCACTCGACGAGATCGAGTACCTCGAAGACGAGCCGCTGGTGGTCTTCGCGGCCGAGAATCAGGGCGTCTGGGTGGCGTTGATCGACCCCACCGAGGATGATCCGGTCGTTTGGTACGACGGCGGCCCGCAGCGGCTGCGCGAGCGGGAACGCCTCAGCGGCTTCCTGCTCCAGTTCGCCCTCAACGAAGCGGTGAGCACCTCACCGTTCACCGGCTTCGCCACGGTCACCCCGGAGTCGCTGGACCGGTTCGTCGAGGATCTGGTTCCCGTTCCGCTGCAGCCGATGCGGGTACCTGGCGACCCGACGCGCCATTGGGTGGCTCCCGGACTGGTCGCCATGGCCGCCGACTACGGCGAGAGTGGCATCTGGCTGAGCGTCGGCAGCAGGCAACGCTCAGCCCTGCGGCCCCTACGCTCTCGCCTCGACTGGGAACACTTCAACGGCTAGCCAACATCTGCTGGGCCATTTTCATCCTGAGTAGCCGGCGTCCTCTGCAGCTTGCAGGACAAGGATGACCTGCACGACAGGACGGCTAACGACCCGGACGAACGCGCAGCCGGGAGCGACAGGCGGCAACGGTCGCCAAACCGTCACGACGTTCGGGGCGGAGTAACTTCTCGCCGCAGATAACCGACGCAGGCCGACCGCGGCCGACTGCAAGAAGAGAACGCCCAGCACCGGCGCCCATCAGGCTGAGACGAGGCCACGGGCAATCGTCACCCAGCACGGCCAGCGACAGTCCCGGGGCGGCGGGACGCAACCAAGCCGTGTGCACGAGGAGTCAAAGCGGCGTTAGCGTGGGACACGTGTCGCAGGCCTCCTGGTTGGCGGAGCGGTTCCTAGACAGCTCCACTCCACAACCGGAGGCCTTCGTCGGTCAGGGCAGTACACCTAGGCGCCGCAGGCCGTCGATCGCAGGCTCGAACCGCACGTCCCCGCTGGTACGGCGGTTTCACGAGGGATGGACAAAGTCGGTCCATTAGCTCAGCGTTTGCCTGTCGGATCAGTGACAAGGTGACTACTCGCCGTTGACAGGGTGCTTCCGAGGTGACCACCGTCGATGGTGTTGGCGGGCATTCGCCCGGCAGGCCCCATCGATTGAACGTGCGCCATTCTTAGGGGCGCTTCGCCTCGCCGAAAAGGAGGCAAAGTCATTTCAGCCCACTGATTACGGCGATTCTCGTCGCTCCTGTGGGCGCCGTTGGCAGCGGTCCCGCCGACCACGAGGAGACTCTCCGGCTGTTGGACACCGGTGCCACCATCGACGCGTTCCTCAACGGGGGCGACCCGAGTCACACCGGCGACCGGGAGGTCTTCCGTGACACGCTTGTCTGGGCCAAGGATCAGAGTCCTGCGGGCAAGGCGGAAGGCCACTGCACAGTGATCGAAGCTTCCACCGCGACGACGACCTGCACGATCGTCACAACCTTGCAACATGGAACCATTACCACCGAAGGCGTTGGCATTTTCGTACCAGGCGCCACCAGCATCGCGGCGATAACCGGGGGCACCGGCGCCTACGAAGGCGCCAAGGGCCATGCCACCTTCCTGTTCAACCCCGCCGCTCATTCGCCGGTGACCTTCGTCCTGTCGCTGCGCTGACTGGGTTGTCACCGCGGATCGGAGTCCGGGCCGGCCCGCGGCTCCGCGCGCACATCGGCGCA
Organism: Micromonospora sp. IBHARD004; assembly: GCF_052814115.1. Taxonomy (NCBI): domain Bacteria; kingdom Bacillati; phylum Actinomycetota; class Actinomycetes; order Micromonosporales; family Micromonosporaceae; genus Micromonospora; species Micromonospora sp. IBHARD004. The sequence continues at coordinate 4,540,559 of NZ_CP199934.1, read as the reverse complement.
GGTGCGGCACCGGATGACCAGGTGGCCGCCGCAGCGGCACGGCCACCAGTCGCGCACCGGGGTGGTCGCCGAGCCGCCGGCGTAGCCGTGCCCGTTGTGGCACTGCTGCGGCTCGTCGCCGACCAGCTCGCGGGCCTGGCGGGGTACGGGAAGGCGACCACGTGCGGGTCGGCGCGGGCCCGCGCGACCAGGCGGCGCAGGTCGGCGGGGGAGTCCACGACGTGCTCGACCACAGTCACACCGGCGGGCGAGTTGTCGGACCGATCCCAGCGGATCGTGAGGTGCCAGCGCGTTCGCCACTCCACGGGGCCAGGTTATCGAACAGGCGTTCGATCAGGTGGCGGCAGGGGAATCGTTGGGTCCTCCACGCGGAGACGCTGGAGCTTGGCCGGCAGGTCCAGCTCCAGCCTCTCTACACCAGCGGCGGCGGCTTTGGACGCGGGGTGTCCACGAGCATAGGTAGCAGTCGTGCGAGCGGTACTCCCGAATCCGGTCCGCGTACCGGCCGCCGAGACAGCTCCGGGGGCGTTCCGGGCGGCGAGGGTGCGCCGCCGCGTGGGCGGCGCACCCTCGTTGGTGCTGCGGGCGGCGCTTGGGCCGTGTCGTCAGGTACCGAGGTCTCGGAGGAAAACGTCGTTCGCGCCATTGGTGTCGTTGGGCACGAGGTTGGTCGCGACCCCGCCGAAGAAGATGAGCCGGCCGTTGGCGCTGATCGTCGGGCCGCCGGTCTGGCTGTCGCCCTGGGTTCCGGCGGTGGAGACGCTGATCCGGGTGGTGGTGCCAGCCACGCGGTCCCGGAGGTAGACGTCCCACAGGAACCCGTTGCTATCGCCGGCTGCCAGGTTCGTTGCTCCCGAGTCGAAGACGACGTAGCGGCCGTCCGCGCTGATCGCCGAGGTATAGCTGTCCAGGTTTGCTTGGGCGCCGCCGGTCGCGACACTGATCCTCGTCGTGGTGGCGGCGACTCGGTCCCGCAGGAAGATGTCATAGCGGCCGTTGGTGTCGCCGGCCACCAGGTTGGTGGCGTAGGAGTAGTAGGAGACGTACCGGCCGTCGGCGCTGATCGCGGGGCGGTAGCTGTCGCTGTTCGCTTCGGCGCCGTTGGTGGCGTAGCTCAATGCGCTGGTGGTGGCGGTGGCGAGGTCGCGGACGAAGATCTCGGAACCGTTGTAGGTGGGCGGCGTCGTCATGTTGGGCGCCGTTGAGGTGAACGCGACGTAGCGTCCGTTGGCGCTGATGGCGGGCTCGCGGCTCTCTCCATAGGGGTCGCCGCCTGTGGTGGAGACGCTGATTCGGGTCGTGGTCGCGGCGATACGGTCCCACAGCATGATGTCCGGGGACCAGTTGTTGTCGTCCGGCACCAGGTTCGTCGCCCACGAGGTGTAGGCGATGTAGCGCCCGTCGGCGCTGATCGTCGGCTCGTAGCTGGGGTAGTCGCCCTCGGCGCCGGCGGTGGAGACGCTGAGCCGGGTGGTGGTGCCGGTGGTGCGGTCGCGGAGGAAGACGTCGTCGGAGAAGTTGGTGTCGCCCGGCACGAGGTTGTTGGCGTCCGAGACGAAGGCGACGTAGCGGCCGTCGCTGCTGATGACCGGGTCGGTGCTGTTGCCGGTAAATTGGTCGCCGGTCGCCTGGGCGCCGCCGGTCGCGACGCTGACCCGTTCTGTGGTGCCGGTGGCCCGGTCACGGACGAAGATGTCCGAGCGGTCGTTGGTGTCGCCGGGGACCAGGTTGGTGGCCTGCGAGGTGTACGCGACGTAGCGCCCGTCGGGACTGATCGCGGGGCCCCCGCTGTGGTTGTTGGCCTGCGCCCCGCTGCTGGAGACGCTGATCCGGGTGGTGGTGGGCGCTGTGGCGGCCGCGGGGACGGCGTGGATTCCCACGAACGTCACTGTGGTGGTCGTCAGGATGGTGAGCCCGATGCGTAGATTCCTCATGTCGGCTCCAAGGACAAAATTTCCGATGTTCAAGGGGGCATGCTCTCGCCCTGTTCGTCCACCACGAAGCTGCCGTTGGTCTGGTCGTCCGTGGTCTTGTGCTTGTGCCTCTGCGTCGACATCTGGCGAGAAATTTTGGCCCCGCGTTCACAGATGGTCGAGTGTTCGGCGCACGCGCAGTAGCGATTGTCGGTGGCGTGGTTGCGGTCCAATCGCTATTCTTTGCGGGCCTTCAGTGCCCGGACGCAGGCCAGGATGGTCCTGCTGTCGGCGCAGGTCAAGGCCTATCCGACCCAAAATGAGGGGAGCGACAGCCGGAATCAGCATCTGACACAACGCCGTTTTCAGTCACGCGTCGGTGAGCGCCCGGAACCCCTTGTCCCGCAAGGGGTTCGCCAGATTTCCCGTCGCCACCACCGCTGTTCCAGGAACTCGATCAGGTCACTTTCGAATACCAATGCGGATTAGCGGATCTGTTGCGGCTGAAGAGCAAAGCGACGGATCCACATGTAGCCTGACTTGCCTAATGACATCATCATGTCGGATCACATCAGGCATTTATAGTGCGCAACTGTTGTTTTCGGCACGGGGCTAGTCCGTTGAGCGGACCAACCGTGGGGTCACGCCGGCTGCACCTGCACGGCGCTGCACATCCGGCAGAAGTGGACCAGGTGCCCGCCGCAGCGGCACGGCCACCAGTCGCGCACCGGCCGGGTTGCCGACCCGGCGAGGTAGCTGTGCCCCCGCCGGCAGCGGTCCGGCTCATTACCGACCAGCTCGCGGACCTGGCGGTACGGGAAGGCGACCACGTGCGGATCGGCGCGGGCGGCCTCGACCAGGCGGCGCAGCTCGGCGGGGGAATCGACGACGCGCTCGACGACGGTCACGCCGGCCGGGCTGTTGTCGGCCCGGTCCGAGCGGATGGTGATGTGCCATCGGGTGCCCCACTCCACCTGGCCAGGCTATCGAACAAGTGTTCGATCAATTGGTAGCCGGGGGATTCTCGGAGTCCTCCATGTGACGCTGGAGCACGGTCCTCAGGTCCAGCTCAGGCCATCCGCTTAGGACGCGGTGCCCCAGGAGGGAAGGGGGCCACGATGGCAATCGGCGACACCGGGTTGGAGCCCCTCATCAGCCGACACGGACCACCTGCTCACACCCACCATGGTGGTCAGCTCGCCGGGAACGGCCCAGCGCGTGATCGGCCGGCGCCTGGCGTGCTCCGCCAAGCGGTAGGCGCGCTCGTCAACGTCGGTGAGCCGCTGATCGGCTCAGCAGCTCCAGTCGCCCCAGCGCCAGACCTTCCACGTGGCCCTAGGCCTACCGTGATACTCGCAGCCAGCGCTGCCACCTCCTGTGCTGACTGTGCCGCCTGTGCCGTCGCCGCCCGGCTGGTCCTCGTACGGCTGCTGGACGTAGCAGAGGCCTGTCTTGCCAGAGCCGGGCTTTCCGTTCGGCGGCTCGCCGATAGCGTCGGTAAGTGTGCTCGATGCGTAGCTGCGGGCGCCGCCGGCATCATCCGGCCCGAACAGCGAGCTATCCCACTTCTCCACGTAGTAGTCGCGCGCCCGGCCAACGTCGTCATAGGCGTGCCACATGGCGACGTTCACGGGGTTGGCGTTTCGCGCCATCCGGCGCGGCCAGCGCCGCCTCCTCGTAGCTGGAGTGCGGAAGCGACACGAGCGCATCGGCGATCGCCTGCCCAGGATCGAACGCCTCAACCTCAGCCCACAGTGCGTCAGCCTGCGCCGTCCGCTTGGTGTTGTCGAGCGCAACGCCGTTCTTGTACTGGGTTCCGCGTAGATCGCTAATCTTGTCTCGCTTTGCCCCAAGTTGAATGAACACCTTGGCGTAGGTGGTGCACCACTTGGCCGGCGTCATCTTGTGCCCGGCCGGTATGGCTAGTGCCGTTGGCGCAGGCGCCGCCGCGGCCGGGGCGGAGGTGCTGGTGGTGACGGCCGGGATGTCGCTGCTGGCGGACACGTCGGTCTTCTTGCCGTTGTCGCTGGCCAGGCCGATCACCATCGACCCGCCGCAGCACAGCACGACGAACGCACCGACGCCGATGAGGGTGGGGATCAGCCAGGGCCGCTTGCGGGCAGCAGGCGCCGCCGGCGCGCCGGGTTGCTGCCATCCGCCGGGCCGCTGAGGGTACTGGCCGGGCCGCTGAGGGAACTGGCCGGGGGGCGGAGGGTACTGCCCGGCGGGCACCTGCGGGAACTGGGCGGTCGGCGGCATCGGCTGCTGGCCCGGAGCCGGCGGCTGGTTCTGGGCAGGGTCGTAGGGGTGGTCATTTTGGCGGTGGTCTCCCAGGTCTGCATTCGCGCTGCCCCGTACTGAGCGCAATGCTTCCAACGTTGTCATAGGGTCTCCACAGGCACAGTCCCGCGGCCGTCCCGTCGTATACGCCGGTCAGCTCGGCAAACACCCGATCTGATGATCCGGCGGTCGGACGTTGAGCCACCCGCATGTTCACGCCCCGGCCGCGGCGTCCCAGAACGGATCGGCCTCGTCGCCGAGCAGCAGCCGCACGTCGTACACCGACAGGTCCAGCCGCGGGCGCACGTACCACACCCGGTGGCGCCAGCGCCGGTGCTCGAAGGCGGTGTCCACTTCGATCTCAGCCACCACCGTCGGCTCCACCTGCAGGTAGCGCAGCGGCTCGGGTCGGTCCAGCTGCCCGCTCCAGCTCGCGGGCAGCGGCTGCGGCCAGGGGTGCGCGACGATGCCCCGGCGCTGCAGCCGGGGTGGGGACAGCAGCGGCGGGAGTTCCCGACGCTGGGGCATCGTCAGCGGGTGGGTGCGACAGGTGTAGCGCAGGTGTCCCCGTCGATCGAACCGGCCGAGGAGTAGGGTGCTCGGGTTGCCGAGGCTGCCGGTCACCCCGCCGACGATCGCCTCGGTCGCCGCGCGCACCCGGAACTTCTGCCAGCCGCGCCGGCCGGGCTCGTACCGGCCGTCCAGCCGCTTGACGACCACACCCTCGATCCCGGCCGCGGTGTAGGTGGTCAGCCACTCCCCGACCTCGTCCATGTCGGTGGTCTGCGGCGTGAGGGTCAGCTGCGCGGGCACGGCCTCGAGCAGCTCCGCCAGCCGGGCCCGTCGCTCGAACAGCGGCGCGTTGATCGCGACGTGGCCGCCGGCGTCGGCGAGCAGATCCCACATGACCTAGTGCGCCGGGTGTTCCCGCGCCATCATCAGCAGGCCCCGTCCGGCGGTGATCCGGCGCTGCAGCCGGGCGAAGCTGGTCCTCCTTCGCTCCCAGACGATCAGCTCGCCGTCCAGAATCACCCCCGGCGGGAAGGTGCAGCGCACCGCCCGGGTGATGTCAAATGGTGACGTCGGTTATCAGAACTGTCCGAATGCCTGTCGTATGGCTATCTCCGCGGCTTCGGACACAAGTTGAACCTCGGGCCTGGCGCTGCAAGATCGTCGTCGGATTCGGGTCGGCGAGTTACGAACCACGGCGCCGTGAGGTCCAGGGCTGCTCCGCCTGCCGTCGGATGGCAAGATCGTGTCTCGTGATCGATACTTTCGCTAAGGACTATCTGCACGGCCGGCTCAGGTCGATACGCCAGGCGCTGGTCTGGAAGCTCGAGGGCCTGTCCGAGTACGACGTCCGGCGTCCTTTGACGGCGACGGGGACCAACCTCCTTGGCCTGGTGAAGCACTTGGCGACCCTGGAGGCCTGGTATTTCGGTGAGGTCTTCGGCCGCCCGTTCCCGGAGCCGCTGGGGCGATGGCAGGACGCGGACGGCAGCGACCTGTGGGTGACCCCGGGCGAGACCCGCGAGCAGATCATCGACTTCTATCAGCGTGCCTGGGGGCATGCGAACGCGACGATCGAAGAGCTTCCCATCGACGCGCCTGGCCACGTGCCGTGGTGGTCGCGGCCGGACGTCAAGCTGTTCAACATCATGGTCCACGTCCTTCAGGAGACCACCCGGCATGCCGGACACGCCGACATCCTGCGTGAGCAGCTCGATGGCCGGACCGGGGTGATGGCTGAGTACGAGGAGCAGATCGACACGGCGGCCCGGGAGGCGTACTGGGCGAAGATCGAGCGGACTGCGCAGGAAGCGGCCGGCGGCTCGCATCATGCCGACCTATCCGACACGCATTGCGCGGTGGGGACGCCGTGAGAAATCCGGATCTCGTGGAGGTTCGCCCGTGAGGGCGGTCATCGTCGCGGCCGCGGTCGCGTTCATCATCTCCCTGTTCGGCACGCCGGTGGCGATTCGCGTCTTCACCGCGCTCAAGGCCGGCCAGCCGATCCGATCCATCGGGCTCGCCAGCAACCAGGGCAAGAAGGGCACGCCCACGATGGGCGGCGTCGTCTTCATCGTGGCGACCGTCTTCGCCTACGTCGCCGGGCATATCGCCCTGACCACCCTGCCCGAGCGGCAGATCGCGCAGGAGGGGCCGACCATGACGGCCCTGGTGCTGCTCGGGCTGTTCGTCTTCTGCGGCGCGGTCGGCTTCTTCGACGACTTCCTCAAGGTGCGCTGGCGCAACTCCGACGGACTGTCCGCCAAAGGCAAGCTGCTCGGCCAGGCGATCGTCGGCGGCGGGTTCGGCATCGCCGCGCTCTACGTGCCGAGCACCAACGGCCAGACCGTGGCCAGCGAGCACATCTCGCTCATCCGCGACATCAGCTGGCTGAACGTCGGCAAGGTCGGCGCGGTCATGGTCTTCGTCTTCGTGATCATGGCGATGTCGAACGGCGTGAACCTCACCGACGGCCTCGACGGCCTGGCCACCGGCGCGTCGATCCTGGTGCTCGGCGCGTACGCGCTGATCGGCTTCTGGCAGTACCGGCACTGGTGCGCCGACGACGCGTACGCCCGCGTGAACGACTACTGCTACCAGGTCCGGGATCCCCTGGAGATCGCCATGATCGCGGCGGCGGCGGCCGCCGCCTGCGTGGGCTTCCTGTGGTGGAACACGTCCCCGGCGCGGATCTTCATGGGTGACGTGGGCTCGCTCGGGCTCGGCGGCCTGATCGGCGGGCTCGCGGTGGCAACCCGCACCACGCTGCTTTCGATCATGATCGGCGGGCTCTTCGTCATCATCACGACGACCTGGGTGATCCAGATCGTCTCGTTCCGGACCACCGGTAGACGTGTCTTCCGGATGGTGCCGTTGCACCACCACTTCGAGCTGGCCGGATGGAGCGAGGTCAATATTGTGGTCCGGTTTTGGATCGTGGCCGGCGTCTGCGTGGCGGTCGGCCTGGGCCTGTTCTACTCGGATTTCTTGGCGGTCGTTGGATAAAAGCCACGCGACAAGCCTGTGTCGTGCCACCGACGGTGATCCGCCGGGCAGCCTGGTTCCCCACCTGGGTGCCAGCATCGCCGTCAGCGTTGGTCGGTGGGATCAACTCGTTGCGGACGTGAGCGGTTGCTGACGTCGGCGGCGTAGCTGGCCCAGTCGCCGGCGGAGATCTGTTGCCAGCGGACGGCGGAGTTGACGCTGATCCCAAGCGTTCGGGCGAGGATTGCTGCGGGGATTTCGGTGGCGAGTTGGAATAGTGCGGTGCTGCGGGCCTGGTTGGGTCGGATACCGAGCTGGTTCAGTCGCTGCTTGAGTTGCATGGAGCCACTACTCGCGTGACGCGTAGTTCAGCGGCGCACTGCCCCTGGGCGCGCGGTCTGCGGCAGATATGCGCATCCGATCAAGCAGCGAGATCGTTCCCTCTGGCGTTGTTGTCGAGATTGGGACGGCCTGCGAGGACGCCGCAGCCATGCTGCGGCGTGTTGCGGCAGCGGTTGGCCGCCGTAGTAGTTGATCGATACTGTGCGTCGGTGGCCCGTGCACAGCTCACCGCCGAGTTGGTGGTTGACGGTCGTGTTCCGCAGGCATTGGCGCTGTCGCCGGACGGCAAGTGGGTCGCCTACGTGGTCGCCCCGGTCGGGCGGGCTGGTGATCACCCCGTTAGCGAACTCTGGGTCGCCGCCGTCGACGGGACCGGGTCGCCGCGACGATTGACTTCGGGTGAGGCGTACGAATCGGCGCCGCGGTGGGCCGCGGATTCGCTGCTGGTCTACTTTCTCTCCGACCGGGCCGAGCGTGGCACGGCGCAAGTACACCGGGTCGGGCTGGTCGACGGTGTCGTGGAGGCGGTCACGTCCTGGTCCAGTGGGGTGTCAGGTCACCTCCCGCTGGCCGATCCCGACCTGGTCGTCGTGATCGCAGCCGATGAACCGTCCGCTGAGGACGAACGTCGGGACAGGGAGCGCGACGACGCTCGGGTGTGGGGTGAACGCGTACGCCCGGACCGGCTGCGGCTGCTCGACGTACGGAGCCGGGAGGTCCGGACACCGGATGCGTTCGGCGATCGCCATGTCGTCGAGGTGGCCCAGCGGCCCGACGATGGAACGCTGGCGGTCCTCACCTGGTCGACCCCCGACGTGGACCCGGGCCTTGTGGAGCCCGGTCTGCACCTGCTCGATCCGGACAGCGGCGTGACGCGGGACCTCGGACCGGCCGCGGCGGACGCGTCGTCGCTCGTCTGGTGGTCCGCCGACGACGGCTTGCACCTGGCATATGTCGCGAAGACCCCGCCAGCTCTGGTGGGCGGACACGCGGTTCTCGATGTCGCCGTACCGGTGAGCGGGCCGGTGGGCGAGCACCGTAACCTGACCGCCGGCACGACCGGCTGCCCGAGCAACCTGGTCCAGGTCGACACCGGTCCGCCGCTGGTGCTGGTCGCCGACGGGCTCGATACCGCGATCCACCGGCTCGATCCGGCCGGGCCCACCCTCGTCGAGGTGTCCCGAGTCGACGGCCTCGCGACGTCGTTGACCACGAACCGGCACGGTGACGCCGTCGCGGCGGTGGTCAGCACGTCCTACGAGCCCGGAAACGTCCACGCCGGCCCCACTTGCGGGCCGCTGACGAGGCTGACCGACCTCAGGTCCACGGCGGCGCAAGAAACCCTCGGTCCCGCCTTCATGTCCTACGTCCTCGTGCCCCAGGAGCACGACACGCGCTTGCTGCTCAAGGTCGTCATGCAGACCACCCGCTGGGCCGCCCTCGGGCTGTCCGTCGGCGACCTGATCATGGCTCGACGTCGGCTACTGAACCTGAAGCAACTCGCCGAGCGCCACCACCAGGGCACGGCCAAGGATTGAGGATCAGCCTCATCGGCATGTCAGTGCGCTGACGGCGCCGACTTGCCGCAACTGCGTAGCGCGCGGATCGCGGCAAATCCGCACGTCTCGATCGTGGTGCAGGGAAGTTGGGTTGGGTGCCCGACTTCCCAGGTCTCGAAGTGGGTGCGCGGGTCCGCCGAGCGCGCGTAGCCACTCGGCTGGCAGTGGCACTCACGCCAGTTCGGCGATCACTGCGCGGACCATTCGGCGGCCGTGCTCGGCCATTCGCGGGAAGGTATGCCGGTAGTAGTCGATGCCGGTCAGCGACGGTGCGAGGGCCCAGCCGCAGGCGCGGCGCCAGGTAGCGTCGTCGTACTCGATTGCCTCCCGGTAGGCTTCCCGGGCCGCGCCGGTGAAGGTCCATAGCGCCGGAGCCACGTCCGGCGCCGGATCGCCGACACCGAGTGCGCCGAAGTCGATGACCGCAGCCAGTCGGCCGCAGTCGGTGATCAGGTTGCCCGGCTGCAGATCACCGTGGATCCATACGGGGTCCCGGTCCCAGTCAGGAGCAGCCAGGCAGGCGTCCCAGGCCGCCTCGGCCGCGGTCACATCGAAGCCGTCGTCATGCTCGGCGAGCCGGGGCAGCACACGGCGGACGCCTTCATCGGCGTGGAACAGGGCGGACCCGCGGGAACCCGGTGGCTTGAACGGACCTCCGGCCGGATCCACCCCGTGCAGGGCGCGAACGAAGGCTGCCACATCGCGGGCCAGGAGTACGTCGTCGCAGCCAAGCCTGGGAGGCGTGCTCCCCACGACCCACGGCACCACGGTCCACCGCCACGGGTACCCCGCGCCCGGCTCGCCCACATGAAGCGGAACTGGAATCCGCACAGGCAGGTGGGACACCAGCAAGGGCAGCCACCGCGCATCAGAATCGGCCTGATCGACCGCCCCGGCAATCTTGGGCATACGGGCGACGAGTTCGTTGCCGATCCGAAAGAGTACGTGGTCGGTGCCCTCCAACTCGTCGGGTAGGGGTGTCACGGGAAGGTCCGCCCACTGCGGGCACTGGGCCGCCACCAGGCGGCGCACCTGCCCGACGGTGGCTCGGATCTCGTCATCATGGATGGGCACGGCGGGCACGGTAATGCGGTTAGGCGGTGTGGTGCCAACCGATTAGGTGTCCAGCACCGACGCACCCGAAGGACTACAGCGCTGACCGCGGTTCGCGGGTGCTAACGATCGAGCCACAAGGAGGAACCATCGGATCGTGCGCGAGGTAGGTCGGGCCCGCGACCGTCGAGGATCCCGGACCGCGACGCACTCAACTCGGCAGATCCGGTCGTTCAGCGACCGGTGAGCCGGCGCCCTGATCACGGCAGAAGCGATCGCCGACTCCCTGGAAGAACCCCGGCAGCGTGGGCGATATTCTCGCATTCTCGATGGACGTGCTCTGTCAGGATCGGCGCATGGCGAACGTCTGGTCCGGTGTCACGATCGACTGCCTTGACCCCGAGCGGGTAGCCCGATTCTGGAGCGCCCTGCTCGGTCGCGAGCCCGGCCCGTCGCAGGAGGGCTGGGTCTACCTCGGCGAGCGAGGTGACCCGCAGCCGCGGCTGGTGTTCCAGCCAGTGCCTGAGCTCCAAACAGGCAAGGTGCGGATTCACCTCGACATCTCCGTTGACGACATCGACGAGGCCATGACGGCGGTCATCAATCTCGGTGGCCGGTTCACCGGTGAGCGGCACGACTACGAGGAGGGTGTGGTCGTCGTCATGGCCGACCCGGAGGACCACGAGTTCTGCCTGGTCGAGTACTACGGCTAACGGCGGCGCGCGGACGCACGCTCATCGGCATGTGCGTATGCCGGCCGAGTCGGCACTCCGTGACGCCGCGTAGCGCGCGGATCGCGGCATGTGCGGACGACTAGGCCGTGTTTCGTAAGGCGCGCAGCCATTGGTTGATGGCGGCGATGGTGAGGGTGGCTTCGTAGCGGACGGCGAGTTGTCGTACCTGGTGGCCATGGCGCGGTGCTGTTTGAGCTGGTTGATGCCGCACTCGACAGCGTGCCGCTGCCGGTAGACAACGGGATCAAATGCGGGTGGGGCTGCACCTTACCGACCTAGAAATGGCGTTAGACTCGCCGGCCATGGGACTCCTCACCTTCAGCCTCAACCTCACCCTGGACGGTTGCATCGACCACCAGGAGGGGATCGCCGACGACGAGACGCACGCCTTCTTCACCCGTCTCATGGACGAGGGCGGGGCAATGCTGTGGGGTCGCGTCACCTACGAGATGATGGAGAGCTACTGGCCGGCTGTCGCCCGCGGCGACGAGGAGGCGCCGCCGGCCATGCGCGAGTGGGCGGTCAAGCTGGGGGCCAAACCCAAGTACGTGGTGTCGTCGACGCGCAAGGACTTCCCGTGGACCAACAGCCACCACATCGCCGGCGATCTGCGCGAGGGCGTGCAGAAGCTCAAGGACGCGACCCCGGCCGGGGTCCTCCTCGGAAGCGGCAAGCTCGCGACCGAGCTCGACCGGCTGGACCTGATCGACGAGTACAAGCTGCTCGTCCATCCCAGGATCGCCGGCCACGGCCCGACGCTGTACCAGGGCGGGCTGCCCGGCACGCGCCAGCTCGAGCTGCTCTCGGCGAAGCCGCTCCGCAACGGCGCGGTGGCCATGCACTACCGCCGCGCGCGCTGAATCACAGGAGTCCATCGCCGCCAGCTCACCGGCAGCGCGGCGTCCTCCTCGCGCTCGCCGCGCAGCGCCGAACGACTCCTCGAAGGCGAGGACGGCCACCCCCCCTGGACACGATCCACAGAATAAGCCCCGAGCAGGCCGGTACCCGAAACCGGCAGACCAGCCACGGCCCGTCCCGACCAGCGCCAACATCAGCTTCCATCAATGCGAGCCGTCATTGATCCGTGGATCTAGGCCGTGTTTTGTAAGGCGGCTGGTGTCGTCGCGGCTCGCGGCGTGGCGGTGATAGATAGCTGAAGAGGTCTCCGGTATGTGGTTCAGCGACCAAGCAGAACGTCATAACCGGAGACCCCGTGCCGAGCGTAGCGGCAGCGAAGCGCCACGACCTGACTGACTCGCAGTGGGCGGTACTGCAGCCGTTGCTGCCTGCGCAGGCAGGTCACGGGCGGCCGCGCAGATGGGCCAACAGACAGATCATCGACGGGATCAGGTGGCGGATACGCACCGGGTCACCATGGCGAGACGTGCCTGAGTTGTATCCGCCCTGGCCGACGTTGTATCGGTGGTTCCGCCGGTGGCAGCGCGACGGTGCCTGGGCTCAGATCCTCGCCTCGTTGCAGGCCCGCGCGGACGCCTGCGGGTTGATCGGCTGGACGGTCAGCGTCGACTCCACCATCAGCCGGGCCCATCAACACGCCGCCGGTGCCCGACGCGACGGCGACATGCAGAAGGAACCGCCGGGCGGGATCACGCGGGAACCGGACGATCACGGGCTCGGCCGCTCCCGGGGCGGCTGGACCACCAAGACGCACCTGGCCTGTGAACAAGGCCGCAAGCTGCTGGCCGGGGTGGTGACCGCTGGGCAGCGCGGTGACAGCTCGCAGTTCATCGCGGTCCTACGCAAGATCAGGGTGGCCAGGACCGGCAGCGGTCGGCCGCGGACCCGCCCTGAGATCGTGCTCGCGGACAAGGCCTACACGTCCAAGGCCAACCGCGGCCATCTACGCACGCGCGGCATCCGGGCCTGTATCTCGAGCAAGGCCGACCAGGACGCCCACCGCAAAGCGAAGGGATCCCAAGGCGGGCGCCCACCCGCATTTGATCCCGTTGTCTACCGGCAGCGGCACGCTGTCGAGTGCGGCATCAACCAGCTCAAACAGCACCGCGCCATGGCCACCAGGTACGACAAACTCGCCGTCCGCTACGAAGCCACCCTCACCATCGCCGCCATCAACCAATGGCTGCGCGCCTTACGAAACACGGCCTAGTCAGGATCTTCGTGATCGGTCGATCTGGTCCAGGAGCCCTTCCGCGCTGGGCGTGCTTGAGGAGGCGGAGCGCAGTCGCTGCGAAACTGTCGTGTTGTCGGAGCGATGACGACCGGCGTCCCGGAAAATTCTTCAAAGAAGTCCGGGAGGGGGTGTCGGATCGGGGCGGTGGTGTTCGTAGCTGGGGTGAGGCCGCCCACAAGGGGCGGCGCCAAGGCAAAGGAACCGCGATCATGAAGCTGACGACCATGACCCAGGTCACCCTCGATGGAGTGATGCAGGGAAACGGCGCCGCGTCGGATGACCGCAGGAACGGATTCGAGCGCGGCGGATGGGCCCGGGGGGCGGGTGACGACGAGACCAGGACGTTCATCACGCAGACCTACCAGCGCGCCGACGCGTTCCTGTTCGGCCGGCGCACCTACGAGTTGTTCGCCGGCTCCTGGGGATCAATCGACCAGATGCGCGCACATCCCATCGGCGTGGCCTTGAACGAGGCCCCCAAGTACGTTGCCTCGACCACGCTCACCGCGCCGCGTTGGGAGGACACGACCGTTCTCCGCGGTGACCTCCCGGCGGCCATCAGTGAGCTGAAGGCCAAGCCCGGGGGTGAGCTGCAGGTACACGGCAGTGGCGCCCTGACCCGGTGGCTGCTGGAGAACGATCTGGTCGACGAGATGACTCTGATCGTGATCCCGGTGATCCTCGGCCAGGGCGCGAGACTGTTCCCGGAGACCGGTCCGGATCTTGCGCTCGACCTGGTCGAGTCGCGGGTCGACTCGAAGGGCGTGACGATCCAGGTCTACCGGCCGGCCGGGCGCCCGCGGTATGCAACGGCCTGAAGTCCCTGACCGCCGAACCACGCTGTCTTGACACCAGAGGAGATGATCTTCAGATGCAGTACCTGGTTTCCGTGATCGATGACAAGAGCAATCCCGGCAGCACGGACAGGCGGCCTGCCATCAGCGCGTTCAACGAACGACTGATCGCCGAGGGCTACTGGGTTTTCGCGGGCGGACTCGCGGACACCGACGCGGCCACCGTCATCGACAACCGGGGCGAGCAGGCGGTGTTCAGCGACGGGCCTTTCGTGGAGTCGAAGGAGTACCTCGCCGGCGTCTGGGTGTGGGAGGTCCCCGATCTGGATGTGGCGCTCAATCTCGCCGCCGAGGCGTCGAAGGTCTGCGATCGGAAGATCGAGGTGCGGCCGTTCCAGTGAGCGACGTCGAGGAGGCGGTCACCCGGGCCCACCACGACGAGTGGGCCCGGGTGGTCGCCTCGCTGACCCGGCGTTTCGGTGACCTCGACATCGCCGAGGAGGCAGCGGCCGAGGCGTTCGCGACCGCCGTGGAGCGGTGGCCGGCCGACGGCGTACCCCCCAACCCCGGCGCCTGGCTGACCACCACCGCCGTTCGCAAGGCCATCGACCGGATCCGGCGCGAGAACAAGCGCGACGACAAGCACAAGGAGGCTCAGATGGTGTACGACAACACCCCACCCGAGCCTCTCGGCGCCATCGACGACGACCGGCTGCGGCTGATCTTCACCTGCTGTCACCCGGCGCTGGCGATGGAAGCCCGCGTGGCGCTGACGCTGCGCATGCTCGGCGGGCTGACCGTGCCCGAGATCGCCCGCGCCTTCCTGGTGCGGGAGACCACCTTGGAGCAGCGGATCACCCGCGCGAAGGCCAAGATCAAGGCGGCTCGGATCCCCTATCGCGTGCCGGCCGCCGAGGATCTCCCGGCACGCGTCTCCGGCGTACTCGCCGTGCTGTATCTCGTCTTCAACGAGGGCTACCTGGCGACCGGCCCCGACACCGATCCCGTACGTCACGACCTGACCGCCGAGGCGATCCGGCTCACCCGCCTGATCCGCGCTCTGCTGCCGGAGGACGGTGAGGTGGCCGGGCTGCTGGCGCTGATGCTGCTCACCGAGGCCCGCCGCACCGCTCGGGTTTCGGCCAGCGGCGAACTGGTCACCCTCGACGAGCAGGACCGTGGGGCCTGGGACAAGGCGCTGATCGCCGAGGGTCACCGGCTCGTGCGCGAGCGCCTCGCCGCTGCCGGGGTGGCTCCGGGCCGCTACCAGATCCTCGCCGCGATCAACGCCGTGCACACCTCCGCCCGCGACATCCGCGACACCGACTGGTCGCAGGTCGTCGCCCTCTACGACCAACTCGTCCACCTCGACTCCTCGCCGATCGTCGCCCTCAACCGGGCCATCGCGGTCGCCGAGCTCGACGGACCGGAGGTGGCGCTGGCGGCCGTCGACCGTCTTGAGGACAAGCTGGCCGGCTATCACGCCTACCACGCGACCCGCGCCGACCTGCTGCGCCGGCTGGGCCAAAGTCAGCAGTCGCGCGCGGCCTACGACAAAGCCATCGAGCTGGCCGGCAACACCGCCCAGACCGCCAACCTGACCCGCCGCCGCGACCAACTGCGGTAGCGCCCACGAATCCCGATCGAAACCCCGCGCGCAGCGCCGGCCGGCCCCGACGCAATCAGATCGGCCCGATACCCGCATGGGATCGTCAGCTTCGACGGTCGGCACTGCACTGTCATCGGCACAACAGGACGCCGACCCGACCAAGCATCGTGACGTTGCGTAGCGCGCGACTCGCGGCAGAAGCGGATGTTCTCGGGGCTGTCCGCTCACCTAGTCTCCCCGACCAGTGCCGCAATCATCGCGGATGGTTCGATGCCGGCGGGCGGTCGCTGACCTGCCCGTCACCCACTTCCACGACCCGCCACACCCCATCGGCGCGCAGCGCCAGGTCCGCCGTCACCAGCGGCAGGTCCAGTGCGGCGATCAGGGGGGCGAGCCAGCCCAGGTCAATCTCGCCCGGCGGGTGGTCCTGCGGTGTAGTCGGGGTGCGGCCCGACCAGGACGCAGCGACCGTCCAGCCACCAGTCGTTCACCTCGGTCGAGGTGAACGCCTCGAACTCGCGTAGCACGAGCCCGCCGACGAAGTCATCCTCGCGCAGCTGCCGGAGCCGGCAGGCGGCCCGCCGCGCGGCGTCCCCATCTGCGATGTCCGCGATGAACGCGGCCTCGTTCCGGTAGTGCTTCATCGACTTCGTCCGCTCGTTCGAGGTGGACTTGGTGACCGCAGTCCACGTGGCGCGACCTTGAGCCGTTCGCCCAGCGCCGCGCGACACGCCTTCAGGTACGACACCTCGACGGCGGACGAAGCAGCGGCGATGACCAGCATGGTCGGCGTGGTCGACGGCGGGGTCACGGCCGGCCGGGCCTGTTCGGAGTGGGCGGTCCTGGCCGCGGGGATGCTGTAGCGCCACCGCCGCCGCGCCGGAAAATCGCACGACAATTGTCGTGAGGTTCCGGAGAATCCCCGGTGATGTTCGCCGCCGTCCTCCGCCGAGCGCGCCCCCCGTCGCCTCTCGCCGGCCAGCTCGCTGCCCAGTCACTCCTCTTCGCCCTCGGTGAGGGCACCTTCATGACCGGATCGGCGGTGTTCTTCACCAAGATCGTCGGGCTGTCCGCCGCCCAGGTTGGTCTCGGCCTGACGTGCGCCGGCATCGCCGCCTTCCTGGCCGCACTGCCGATGGGCAAGCTGGTCGACCGCTTCGGGCCGAAGAAGATGTGGGCCGTCAGCGCGACCGGGCAGGCGGCGATGTTCGCGGTGTGGCCGCTCATCACCGACTTCAAGGGCTACATCGCCATGGCCGTCGGCATGGAGGTCATCGGTGCCCTCGGCAACGCGGCGCACGGCGCGTACACGATCGACGTACTGCCGCCGGACGAGCGGGTGAAGTCGCGCGCCTACATGTACTCCGCACTCAACGTCGGCTTCACCCTCGGCTCCCTGATCGGTGGCTTCGCGCTGGCGTTCCACTCCAACGACGTCCTCCACGCGCTGCCCTGGTTCACCACCGTGGTCTTTCTGGTCAACGCCGCCGCAATCAGCCGGCTGCCGCGGGCCTCGCACGACGACCGCACCCCGCAGGACCGCAAGGTGAAGATCGCCGGGCCCGGACCGCTGCGCAACCCCGGCTGGCTCCTCACGACGTTCTTCGGCGGGGTCTTCTGGACCAACCAGGTGCTGCTCAACATCGTGATTCCGCTGTGGCTGGTGGAGGAGACCGACGCCCCGCGGGTGCTGCTGGCCTTTCTGTTCGGAACCAACACGGTGATGTGCATCTTCCTGCCGATGGCGGCGGCCCGCGGAGTCGAGGACGTGCCGACCGCGCTGAAGGCGATTCGGGTGTCGTCCACCTTCTTCGTGCTCTCCTGTCTGATCACGCTGGCGACCCACGACACCGTCGGCTGGGTCACGATCTCGCTGGTCTGGCTGGGTCACGTCACCGTGACCGGGGCTGAGCTCTACCTCTCGGCCGCCAGCTGGTCGTTCGAGGCCGAGCTGATGGACCCACGTCAGCGCGGCGCCTACCAGGGCGCCGCCGAGCTGAGCAGCACCCTGGGCCGGGTATGGGCGCCGGCGTTGTACACCTTCCTCGCGATGAACTGGGGCGCCGTCGGCTGGCTGGTGATCGCCGGCATCATAGTGGTGGCCACCATCGGCGTGCACCCGTCGACCCGGCTGGCGCGGCGATTCCTCGAGCAGCACGTCCCTGCCGAGGTGTTGGCAGACGCCCGTGCCTCCAGCCGCGAGCCAGAGGAGGGCATCGCGGCCGGGCCGCCCTCGCTCATCAACACCGACGAGCCGCTGCCCGAGTCCACCGGTGGCCTGATCCGCTAGGCCACGCCCTAGCTGACTTGACCGATTCCCTGAGTCACGGGCGGCGCGCGCACGCGCCGACTCCCGAACGGCGCCCTGCTGGTGACCCTCCTCGACGACCCGGTCGTCGTAGACCCGCTGCACTAGGAGGACATCCATGGCCGCTGGCTCAGGGCGGCCTGAGCTCCCCGGGGCAGCAGCACCTTAGGGCGCGGTCGGCGGCAGTTGAGTGCGCGACCGAACGGGCGCGCCGCGACCTTGTGCGCGCGGAACGCGGCATGGTCGAACGCCTCACCGCGTCAGGTGGGGACGCCCTCCGCGACGTGGGCTCGCTATCGGGATGGCGGCAGCGGGATTGGTCAGCCTGGTGGGGATGGGGCTGGTAGGCGTGGTAGCGGCGAACTCGCCTGGTGTGGTCGAGGCCACCCAACCATCGAGACCGGTCTCACCGGCCGGCGGCACGACCGGTACGGCCTGTTCCCAGAGCAGGTCGAACATTTCGGTCAGCGCGTCCAGCAACGCGCACTGGTGGACCACGAGCGCGCTGTCGACCAGCTGGTCCATCGCCAGAGGCAGGAGCGCCACCGAACTGTCGAAGACCGCGAGCTTCATCGGCACCTGCGGGTGCACGCGCGACGTCTCACCGGCGTCGGCGGCGCTTGCCTTGAGCCGATCACGCGTCACTAGACCCTGATGGCCCCCGGCTGGCGGTCGTGGATCAAGAACGAGGCGAACGTCGTCGCGGCCGCGTCGGCCCGGCTGACCGTCGGCACCATCCGCAGGTCCGTCCGCCACTCGTCTGCGTTCAGCCGGCAGGTGACGTAGCCACGGCGGTCGCCGTCGAAGAACTTGATGTGCGGGTTCCACTTCATCATCGGACCGTAGTACGGCCCGTAGACCTCGTCGTCACCATTGGTGGTGATGGAGGTACCGACGAACTCCGTTGCCACGACCGGGGACTCAGGCCTGTCGAAGTCGCTCTTGATGTCGTTAACGAAAGTTGAGTGCCAGTCGCCGGCGACCATGACGGGGTTGCGCACCTTGGCCGAGGTGAACGTGTCGGTGATGGCCTTCCGCGAGACTGGGAAGCCGTCCCACGCGTCATGCCAGAGTATGTCGCCGGTCGGGCCATCGTGGTCAAGGCGCGCCATCATCACGCTCGTCGCGATGACGTTCCACCGGGCCTTCGACTCGCGCAGCCCGCCGAGCAGCCACTTCTCCTGGCTCTCACCGAGCATCGTGCCCTTCGTCGGGTCGTTGCCGGCGTCGCATGATGGCGCCTCGCCCCAGCCGCACGGCGGCGAGGTGCGGTACTGCCGCGTGTCCAGTACGTCGAGCTGGGCCAGGCGGCCCCAGTTCGACCGGCCGTAGAGCTTGAGCGAACCGTCCTTGCGCGGCAGCGATCGGCGGCGCACGGGCTGGTGCTCGTACCACGCCTTGTATGCCGCGGCCCGGTACGCGCTGATCGTGCCGTCGTACGCCCCGACGTAGTCGTTCTGCACCTCGTGGTCGTCCCACGTGACCAGCCACGGGAAGCGGGCATGTGCGCGCTGCAGGTCCGGGTCGGACTTGTACAGCGCGTACTGCATCCGCCAGCCGTCGAGGCTCTGCGGCCCGTTGCGCAGCACGTCCGGCGTCGCCGATTTGCGCATACCGCCATCGGCCGGAACCCCGTACTCGTACACGTAGTCACCGAGGTGGACCACCAGGTCGAGGTCCTCCTCGGCCATGCTCCGGTATGCCGCGTAGAAGCCGTGCGACCAGTCCTGGCAGGAGGCGAAGGCAAAACTCAACGACCCCAGCGGGCCCTGCTCGCGAGGCGCGGTGCGGGTGCGGCCTACATCGGAGACGTCGCCGCGATAGCGGAAGCGGTAGTAGTACTCCCGCCCCGGCAGCAGCCCGTCGACCTCGACGTGCACCGAGTGCGCCAACTCGGGCAGGGCCGACACCGTGCCGTGCTTGACAACTGTCCGCATGCCCGCGTCCAGCGCGACCTGCCAGTCCACCGGCACCGGGCGGCTCGGCATGCCGCCGTCGGGGCTGAACAGCTCCGGTACGAGCCGGGTCCACAGCACCACGCCCTCCGGCATGGGGTCGCCTGAGGCGATTCCAAGCTTGAAGGGGTACTCGCCGCTGCGGATGCGCGGCGCTGCGAGGGCGGTGCCCTCGAGCGGCACCTGGCTCACGGCGGCCAGCCCGGCGACGGCACCGATACCGACAAGGAAGCGGCGACGTTCCAGGCCCGACAGGGCGGAAGAGTTCGCGGTAGGGGGCATGTCGCTACCCCAACGGCCGCCGCCAACCGTCAGGCATCTCACGGGTAGCGCCGACGTGACAACTCGACAAAAGCGGACCAACGACGTTGGCCGGCCGGCACCGCCACGCGGCCGGCAAGCTTTCGACGACAAGGAAGACGAACTATGAGCCCACCAGCCATACCCATGCTCATGTCGCCGTCACCGGCGAGGTGAGGTGCTGCTCGACAAGATCTGCCGCCGCAACGGCATCACGCAGCGGCTGACCCAGCCCGCGTCACCGTGGCGAACCGGCCGGCGGGGGAGTCCTGCCGCAGCATCTCGGTCGCCCCGAGCGAGATCGCGAGGTCGGCCGTGGCGGCGCAGTCGTCGACGGCGAAGTAGACGCTCCACACCGACGGCATGGGGCCCCATTCGGGCCGGATCTGCATCGCCCCGGCAACCGGCCGCCCACCCGCCTCAACAAGCGTGGTAGAACTCGTCCCCGCCGCGGTTCCGGGAACTGGCCACCAACCTGGGGCCGCTGAACCTCTGACCGGTTTCAGTCGACGCGCAGGCTCACCAGCGCGCCGGTCAGCTCCTGTTCGGCGTACTGGCGGGGGTCCCGGTCGGCGACCATGACCAGGTAGGCGTCCTGCCCGGTCGGCACCCCGCGGACGGAGAACCAGAATCGACAGGTGCCGTCAGTGAGCGCGCGCGGGTCGGTCAGCCTCCCAACGGCCAACCCGCCTGTGGTCGTGATGAGCACCGGAGCACCGTCGGTGACGTCGGCGTGGGCGTCGGTGCCGGCGCAGCCGCCGTGGCCGTCCCTGGTGAAGGATGCGCCGTCGCCGAGCATCACTGCGCCGGAGACCACGAAGGTACCGGTGGTCGGCCGGCTCGTCGCGACCACTCCAGCGTCCGACGATCTGAAAGCCGCGATCGACGGGGCGATCCTGCGCAACGCCCAGCTCGACTCCCACCAGATCAAGGCTGATGTCAACGGCGCGGAAGTGACGCTGCGCGGATCCGTGCGATCGTGGGCCGAACGCCGTCAGGCCGAGAACGTGGCCTGGTCAGGTTCCGGCGTGACCAGCGTCAAGAACCATCTCACCGTCACCGCCTGATCCCGGGTCCACCCCCCGTCCCTGACGGCACTACAGCTCAATCCCTTGACGGGGCCGGCCAGTGCGGCACGCAGCCGCACTGGCCGGCCCCGGTCTGTGACAGCCCCGAAGGTCGTCGCTGCCCGGCAAGCCGACGCCGGGCGTCTATGGCTTGTCGGCGATGAGTACCTCGGTGGTCAGGAACAATGCGGCGATCGACGCGGCGTTCTGCAGCGCGGAACGGGTCACCTTGGCCGGTTCGACGATACCCGCTTTGATCATGTCGACGTACTCGCCGGTCGCAGCATCGAGGCCGTGGCCGGCGGGAAGTGAGTTGACCTTCTCTGCCACCACGGCGCCCTCAAGGCCGGCGTTGCTGGCGATCTGCTTGAGCGGCGCGGTCAACGCGACCCGCACGATGTTCGCGCCGGTGGCCTCGTCACCGGCAAGGTCGAGCTTGTCGAACGCCGTGACCGCGGCGTTGGCCAAGGCCACACCGCCGCCAGGGAGTAGGCCCTCTTCGATGGCGGCCTTGGCGTTGCGGACGGCGTCCTCGATGCGGTGCTTGCGCTCCTTGAGCTCCACCTCGGTGGCCGCGCCGACCTTGATCACCGCGATGCCGCCGGCCAGCTTGGCCAGCCGCTCCTGCAGCTTCTCCCGGTCGTAGTCGGAGTCACTGTTGTCGATCTCGGCGCGGAGCTGGGCGACCCGGCCGGCGATCTGCTCCACGTCACCGGCACCGTCGACGATGGTGGTCTCGTCCAAGGTGGCGACCACCTTGCGGGCCCGGCCGAGCATGTCGAGGGTGACGTTTTCCAGCGTGAGACCTACGGTGTCGCTGACGACCTGACCATTGGTGAGGACGGCAAGGTCGGCCAGCATGGCCTTGCGGCGGTCACCGAAGCCGGGTGCCTTGACAGCCAGCGACGTGAAAGTGCCACGGACCTTGTTGACGATCAGGGTTGCGAGAGCCTCGGCCTCGACGTCCTCGGCGACGATGGCCAGCGGCTTGCCCGCCTGCATGACCTTCTCCAGGATCGGGAGCAGGTCGGTCAGGTTCGAGATCTTGTTCTCGACGATGAGGAAATACGGGTCGTCGAGAACGGCTTCCATCCGTTCGGTGTCGGTGACGAAGTAGGGCGAGATGTAGCCCTTGTCGAAGCGCATGCCCTCGGTGAGCTCCAGCTCGAGGCCGAAGGTGTTGCTCTCCTCGACGGTGATGACGCCTTCCTTACCGACCTTGTCCATCGCCTCGGCGATGAGTTCACCGACGCTTGCGTCGGCGGCGGAGATGGACGCGGTGGCCGCGATCTGCGCTCTGGTCTCGACGTCCTGGGCCTGGTTACGTAACGCCTCGGTCACCGCGGCCACGGCCTGCTCGATGCCGCGCTTGAGCGCGATCGGGTTCGCGCCCGCGGCGACGTTGCGCAGCCCCTCCCGTACCAGGGCCTGGGCCAGGACGGTGGCCGTCGTGGTGCCGTCGCCGGCCACGTCGTCGGTTTTCTTGGCGACTTCCTTGACCAGCTCGGCACCGAGCTTCTCGTAGGGGTCGTCGAGCTCGATCTCCTTGGCGATGCTGACACCGTCGTTGGTGATGGTCGGCGCGCCCCATCTGCTGTCCAGCACGACGTTGCGGCCCTTCGGGCCCAGCGTCACCTTCACCGTGTCGGCGAGGATGTTCATGCCACGTTCGAGGCCGCGACGGGCGTCTTCACCGAATGCGATCAACTTGGCCATCTGCGTCGTCCTCTACTCGTCGTGCTGACATGCAGCACTGATCGGACCGACCTGCGATGACTTACGCGCACGCCCCACCAGAGGGCTCATCCCAATCGGCTAGCACTCGCACAGGGCGAGTGCTAACTACGGTTTAGCACTCGCCACCTGAGAGTGCAAGGCACACGAAGATCAACCTCCCCGTGGTCGGACCCCAACACCCGGTCGACCACTCCGACACGATGCGGGGCGTCGCCGCCCCGGCCGCCATCGACGAGACACACCCCGATCTGCCCTGACTTGGGCGCCCAGACGCTGCCACACGCCCGCGGCGTGCCGCTCGGCCAGCCGCCGCCAGCACGTCATGCCCGAACCGAACCCGAGTTCTTGCGGCAGGAGGACGTCGCGAGGGGCGGGTCTCGTCAACAGGGCGTTGCGACCGCAGAATAACGGGGTGACTTCGGAAGCCGCCCTCGACGAGGTGCTGCGCAGCGCCGCCCGAGTTCGGGTGACCGATGGCGGGGTGTCGGGTGGGCGCTGTTGCGTCGCGGGCCAAGGGAGATGGCGAGCCCGTTTCGGGTCCGCGGTCAGATCGGTGGGCCAGCTCGGTGAACGCGGCAGCGACCCTCTTCGCGGGCGGGACATCGCCGGAAAGTTCGTAGTGGCCGCGTCGTAAGTTCTGCATGAAGGCGTGTCCGGCGATGATCACTTGTGCGGTCTGGTCGGTCCGAGTCCGCGCATGGGTCGTAGCCGGTGTTTGAGCTGGCTGTGATCGGCCTCGATCGGATTGTTCGCGTGCCGCTCGACGTGGTGCCAGGCCGAGGGGATCCAGTCGTCGAGCACGGCGGGGTAGACCGGGGCGGCGTCGGTGACGACCTCGCTGGGCGTCACCTTCAGCATCCGCAGCGCCCGCTGGAAGAACCGCCGGGCCGCGGCGGCATCGCGGCGGGCCGAGACGAGCACGTCGATGACCTGCCGTGCTGGTCGATCGCGCGGTAGACGTACCGCCACACGCCGTTGACCTTGACGTAGGTCTCGTCGACGAACCACCGGTCACCAGGCGAGTGGCGGGCGAACCGGGCCACGTCGGCCAGCAGCGGCGTGAACCGCTGCACCCACCGGAACACGGTGACGGGGTCCGACGTCAACACCGCGTTCGATGAGCAGCTCCTCCACGTCTCGGTACGAGAGGCAGTACCGCAGGTACCACCGGACCGCGACGACGATCACCTCGGACGGGAAGCGGAACCCGGTGAACGCCGACTTCGGTGGCGAGGGCGACGAAGGCTGGACAGCGTCACCCGTCAAGCCTGCCTCGGCCCCTGGGATCCGGCAGCGCAACAGCGCCCCAATACAGCAGCGGCGCCTTCGCCGACGCCTGCCGCCACCACCGCATCCGCCGCTCCATGGGCCGGATCGGCTCGTCGTACGACAACGCCCTGGCCGAGGCGTTCTTCGCCACCCTCAAGCGTGAACTCGACGTCTACCGCCGACGGTGGGCAACCGAGGCCGCCGCCCGCCGCGACGTGTTCCGGTGGATCGCCTTCTACAACCACCGACGCCGCCACTCCGCGCTGAGCTACCTCAGCCCCGCCGACTACGAACAAACCTTCGCACCGACTACGCTGCACCAGATCGCGGCATAACCCGGTGTCCACATCCCCGGGGAACCTCACAAGATCAGCCGAACGCCGGTCGAGGACCTCAATGGGGTTTACTTCTGCCGCGGTGCTGTCTTGGAGCGGATAGCGAGTCTTCAGAATGGTCCTGGACCAGGTCCTGCCACGCCTTCGAGTCACCTGCAGCGGTCACCCGTGTTCACAACGGCGGATCACGAGTACATCAGGTGCAGCGTCATCCCGGCGTCGGCGTGCGCCAGGTTGTGGCAGTGGTTGGCCCAGGTTCCGGGGTTGTCGGCCCGGAACGCCACCTCCCAGACGTCGCCGGGGCGTATGTCGAACGAGTCCAGCCACAAGGGACTCCCGGTCGCCGGCGTTCCGCTGCGGGTCAACACCAGGACGTGATGCCCGTGCAGATGCCACGGGTGCACCACCAGTGATCGGTTCACGATCGTGAACTTGACGATGTCGCCGCGGCTTACGACCTGAGACGGGATGTCCGGATCGGCCGCGCCGTTGACGGTGTGGGCGTACCGCGGAAACAGTCCGTGAAGGTCGAGGCCGCGGTCGAGAACGAGGGTGAACTCCCTGTCAAACCGGGACCACGGCACCGGAGAACGGACGCCGTAGGTGAGCGGATCCAGCACCGGCCACGCGCCGGTCGCCGCTGACACCGGTCCGGTCGAGTAGACCGCCCGTCCGTCGACGAACAGCGCCACCGGCGTGGCGGGCGCGGTGAACACCAGGTCGTAGCGTCCCCCGGCCGGGATCAGCACGGCGGTGTCCACAAGCGAGGTCGGGCCCTGCAGGTCGGATCCGTCGATCGCGGCGACTCGGAACGGGGTCCCGGCCAGGGCATACCGGTGCGTCGTGCTGTCGGTGTTGATCAGCCGCAGCCGCACGGGCACCCCCGCCTCGACCGGCTCGGCTCGCGGTGCGGGCAACGGAAGGCCGGCCAGCGTGTGCACCGGCACCGTGACGTCGACGCCGGCCACCGGCGCCGGGCGCACCACCAGGACGCCGTAGAGCCCCATCCGCACGCCGACGTCGGATACCGCATGCGTGTGGTACCAGTACGTCCCGGCCTGATCGGCGCGGAACCGATAGACGAACTCCTGTCCGGGCAGCACCGCCGCCTGCGTCACGCCGGGCACCCCGTCCTGACTGTTCGGCACGTCGTATCCGTGCCAGTGCAGCGTGACGCCCCGCGCGATGTCCCGGTTGCGCAGCGTCACCTCAAGGACGTCGCCGACGGTGGCGGTCAGCTCCGGCCCGGGAACCTGCCCGTTGAACGCCCACGCCACGACGTCACGGCCGCTCACGCTCACCGTGGCGGTCCCGGCCGTCAGGGTGAACCGCCTGGTCGGTTCGCCCGCGGTCCGCGCATCCCGATATTCGTGATCATGCGGTACGCCGGGAGCAGCGCCCGGGGTGGCGGCCAGCCCGGTTCCGGTCACCAGCGCCGCGACCGCCACCGCGAGGGCCGTCCGGGACACCGTCGGGGACGGGCGCGCGCCGAGAACGCGCCACGACACCGCGGTCGCCGCGACGGCCCCGGCGACCGCGAGCAGCCCCGCGCCCGCCGACGCCGGGTAGCCGTGCAGGACCGTGACGAGCAGGCCGCCGCTAACGGCGTACCCGGCGAAGAGGAGCGGGACCGCGACGGACCGGATGTCGCCCGAAGCCCGCAGCAGCCGCGGCCCGGCGACGACCACCGCCGCGAGCGACAGCGGGGCGGCGATGAGGACCTTCTCCGCCGCGAACCACCAGCCGGCACGGGCGAGCGCGGTGATCGTGATCGCGCGGGCGAGCGTGGCGAGCAGCGCGAACGCGGCCAGCCCCAGTGCGAGCGGACGGCGCCGGGCAGCCGACCCGGCGCCGCCGCCCAGCCACCCGGCGGCCGCGAGGACCGCGATCACGAGGTCGGCCGCGAGCAGCGAGCCGACGGTCATGCCGGCTCCCCTTCCCGGACGGGCACGTGGGTGGCGCCGGTCGGCGCCGGGCGAGCCAGCTTTCGCGCTGCCTGGCTGACGCTGACCACGACGTGCACCGCGACGATTCCGATGAGGGCGTGCAGCCCGGCGATGGTGAGGCCGAACGGAGTACTGGCGCCCGCGGCGTCGGTGGACCCGTTCGCGAGCGCGGCGACGAGCGCCTGCACGACGACGAGGCCGAGCGGCAGCACCGCCAGTCCGACGAGCCGGCCCGGTGCCTTCGCCAGCACGGCGAGCAGGATGGTGAGCAGGGTGAGGACGGGGATGATCGCCATCCCGTTGATGCTGTGCAGGGCGTAGGCGCCGTCGCCCGCGGGCTTCGTGAACGCGCCCACGGCGGCAAAGAGGAACTGCAGGACGAACGAGACGAGCAGCAGAGTGCTGACGATGACGAAGGCCTTGCGCATGGTGACCTCCTAGAGATGAGCCGGGGTCAGTGCCCGGGCGACGTGATCGGTGGCCGTGATCGCGCCGTACGCGACCAGCCGCACCAGGTCGGCGTCGGCCGGATGGGAAAGCCGCCAGAGGGCGACGTCGCCGACGCTGATCGCACTGGGCGCGAACGCCGCCAGCAGCGCGATCCGCGTCCCGATGCGGTCCGCCCCGGGCACGTCCCGGACCAGATCGACGGCCCAGTCTGCGGGCCGGGCCGGGAACTTTCCGTTCTCCCAGCGCACGGTGGCCGTGACGGTCTGGCGAGCGACGTCGCCCAGCAGGTCGCCGCCTCGCATGGCGGCGTTCCGCAACGACGCGTACGCGACGCCGACCGGGCTGTCCCCGGCCCAGGCCGGTGGCGCCGTCGTGCCGGCGTCGAGAAGCGGCAGACCGCGGCCCGGCTCCTTCGGCTCTCGGGCCGCCTTGGCGTAGAGGCGGCCCCCGACCGACCGCACCGCGCGCGAGCGCTGCAGGC
The DNA here is from genome assembly GCF_052814115.1 of Micromonospora sp. IBHARD004. Classification (NCBI taxonomy): domain Bacteria; kingdom Bacillati; phylum Actinomycetota; class Actinomycetes; order Micromonosporales; family Micromonosporaceae; genus Micromonospora; species Micromonospora sp. IBHARD004. The sequence continues at coordinate 4,513,281 of NZ_CP199934.1, read as the reverse complement.
CGCCGGGCAGCAGATCCGGTTCGAGCAGCGCCGAGACGACCCGGTTGATGAAGTGGAAGGCGAGCAGGGTGCCGGTGACCTCCGGGCGGTACGGGCTGGTCCAGACGGCGGCTTTGGGGCTGCGGCTGGCCTCGGCCCAGGCGACGAGCTCGGCGTGCCTCGGCTCCGGTGGCGTCCCGCCCCGGGCGATGGCCTCGGCCAGCTCGTGCTCGCTCAGCGCGTGCAGCAGCATCACGTGGGCGTCGACGCAGAACCGGCAGCGGTTGGCCCGGGACACCGCCGACGCGACGACCTCGCGGTCGACCCGGGACGCGTCCCCGGCGAGCAGGGCCTCGCGCATCAGCGCCCAGGTCGCGGCCAGCACCTCCGGCACGGCCGAGAGCACCTGGAAGGTGGGCAACGGCCCGAGGAACTCGTCGCGCAGCTGTTGGTAGACCTCCGCGGTGAGACCGGTCGCCGCCTTCGCGGGAGTGGGGGTGAAGAAGCGGTATGTCATGGGCTCGATGCTTGCCTCGGCGGGCCGGGAAAACGTCGTGCCGCCGCAGACACTTGCCCCGCCGCCGATACCGCGTCCGCAGTACGCCTCATCTACTGCGCGCGCGGGATGCTCCGCTGACGACGGCCGTTCTACAGTGCGACCATGCGCCGCGATCTGCCGTACGCCCTCAGCGGTCTCGCCCTCGGCGTCCTCCTGCTCGGCAACGCCGTGCTCGCGCCGGACGCCGCAACGGTGCGGGCGCTCGACGTCGCCCTGATCCTGGTCATGGCGGCGGCCCTGGCTGCGTGCCGGCGGTACCCGGTGGTGGCGTTGATCGCGGTGACCGCCGCCATGCTGGCCCTCCACGTCCGGGTACACCCCGGGGTGTCCGCCGCGTTCCCCGTCCTCGGCGCGGTCTACCTCGCCGCCTGGCGGGGGCACCGTTCGGCCGCCGCCCTGGCCAGTCTGGTCTTCCTTGGCGGCTTCCTGGCCCGCGACATCTCGGTCGCGCCCGCCGGCCGGCCCGGCCAGCAGATCGTCGAGCGGACCGCGCTGCTGCTGGGCTGGTTCGTCGCGGCCAACGTCGCCGGTCTCGTCGCCCGGCAGCGCCGGGCGTACCTGGAACAGGTCGAACAGCGGGCGGTCGAGGCCGAACGCACCCGCGAGGAGATGGCGTTGCGTCGCGCCGGGGAGGAGCGCCTGCGCATCGCCCGGGATCTGCACGACTCGCTGACCCACAGCATCTCCGTGATCAAGGTGCAGGCCGGGATCGCCGTGCACCTGGCCCGCAAGCACGGCGAGGAACCGTCGGCCACGCTGCTGGCGATCCAGGAGGCCAGCAGCGCCGCGATGCGCGAACTGCGGGCGACGCTGGACGTCCTGCGCTCACCCGCCGACGGGGACTGCGTCGGGCTGGCCCGGGTGGGCGAGCTCGCCGAGCGGACCCGGACGGCCGGCGTACCGGTGCAGGTGACCGTCACGGGTCAGCCCCGGGACCTGCCCGCCGAGGTCGACCAGGCCGGGTACCGGGTCGTCCAGGAGGCACTGACCAACGTGGCCCGCCACGCCGGCCCCGCCACCGCGCAGATCCACGTGGGGTACGCCCCGGCACAGCTGACCGTCTCGGTGACCGACGACGGCCAAGCCTCGCCGGTCCGGCTGGTGACACCCGGCGTGGGCCTGCGCGGCATGCGGGAACGGGTCACCGGACTGGGCGGCACGCTGCACGCCGCCGCCCGCGACGGCGGCGGGTTCGCGGTACAGGCCACGTTCCCGCTGGACGGACCCGCGTGATCAAGGTTCTGCTCGCCGACGACCAGGCGCTGATGCGGGCCGGATTCCGGGCCCTGCTCGACGCCGAGGACGACCTGAAGGTCGTCGGCGAGGCCACCGACGGCGCTTCGGCTGTTGACCTCTCGCGACACCTGCGGCCGGACGTCGTGCTGATGGACGTGCAGATGCCGGGACTCGACGGCATCGAAGCCACCCGGCGCATAGCCGCCGATCCCGACCTCGCCGCGGTCCGCGTCCTCATCCTCACCAACTACGGGCTCGACTCCTATGTCTTCGCCGCACTCCGCGCGGGCGCCAGCGGGTTCCTCCTCAAGGACGCCGACCCCGCCGACCTGCTGCAGGCCGTCGCTGTCGTGGCTCGCGGCGACGCGCTGCTCGCCCCGGTGGTCACGCGTACGCTCATCGGCGAGTTCGTCGCCGGCCCGCCGCCGGCCGACCCGGCGGCCGGACGCGACGTGCTGACCGCCCGCGAACAGGAGATCGTCGAGCTGGTCGCCCGAGGACTGAGCAACAACGAGATCGCCGAGCGCATGGTGATCAGTCCGTTGACCGCCAAGACACACGTCAACCGGGCGATGACGAAGCTGCACTGCCGCGACCGTGCCCAGCTGGTCGTGTGGGCGTACGAGTCGGGGCTGATCACGCCGCGTCGCCGGTGACACCACATCGTCGTGCTCGGGCGACAACGGCGGTGCGACGGTATCGTCCGGTTCGGTCATATCCCCGTGCTGGCCGACGGCGTCTAACTCGTGGAAGAGGCCACGACGAACCTGTGATCCTAGGCCCGGTTGCACGCGCTTCTTTGGCGGATGACCTGCGGGACGAGCACGGCCGCGGCCGACCGGCACCAGCCCGGTGCCGGCTCCGAATGGGGGGAGCAGATTGGGAGCAGCCGGGTGCCCTGAACGGCTCCGAACGGCGTCCAACCGCACGGAACAGCACTCAACTGCACCCACCCCTACCAGCAGGTTCTCATTTCCGCAGGTCAGAGTCGGTGCAGCGTCCTGTTGAAGACCGAAGTGGTCAGGTTTCGCTGCTCCCAGGACGGCTCGCGCCAGCCGGTGTCTCGGGTCGCCTAACGCCGGGGCGGCAGGCGCGGTGTAGATCGATGTCTAGCGTTGTGGGCGGCCGTGCCGGAGTCGACGGCGGCTCCGTCATCTGAGACTCCGATCCCACGGGTACCGCACTGACCAGGCCCTTCTGGTTGGAGACCTCTTCGGCGGCTCCGAAGAGCTCACCCTGGTCGTTCTGCAACGAACCGCGTCGGACTGGGAGTCACAATAGGCGCCGCTTCGGCCGGTGCTTCGGTGGCGACCTGACAGCGTAGCGTTGATGCCGTGCCCCCGAGCGAAGAGTGGCTAAGGGCCTCACTGGGAAGAGCGATAGTCACGGCGTGTACGGCCGATGAGGGGTAGAGGTCGGCGGCGCCGCCGCGTACGGTCCGGTGCCCGTCGCCGGTGCGTGGCCGGGCGTCCGCCGGCGCGCCCGCGAAACCGGGGATCCACACGTCGGCGCAAATCTCATTCGCCGAGCCCGTCGCCGCCAAGCCGAACGCGTTTTCCCCGGCCCCCATCGGGAGGTGCAGCAGGGCGGCCATGAACGGTCGTTCGCTGGGGGAAAAGCCGCGGCCGGGTCTTGCCCAGCTGTCGCTCAAGGACCGTGATCTGGTGGCGCAGCGCCAGGACCTCCACGTACTTGTCCCGGTCGCTCATCGAAAGCAGGCGCAGTAACGCGAACGCGTTCGTCACACCGAGATAGGCCAGTCGAAGCAGCACAGCCGATCATCATGCCGCGGGTGGGGGAGAGACAGTCGGGAGAGGACCCGGCTCCTGCCGCCCCGTCAAGATCCGCTTACCGCTGCTCCCACCCGGGCGGATGAGGTTTTCGGCAAGGGCAACGCCCACCGCCGAGAGACCAGTTCAGGATGCCAACGAAGCAGCATCTCTCTGCGGTGCCGAGTCGGTCAGGGTTTGCGGGCGACGCCGCCGTAGACGGAAGCGTCGGCGGCGGACGGGCGCGGCTGCGGCTCGTTTTCGGCCCGCCACTCTGCCACCGGACCGATCCCCGGAGGCGCCAGCTCGAGCCCGTCAAAGAAGCGGGCGAACTCATCGCGACTGCGGAACCGGATCGGGCCGTGCCGGCCGCTGGTGGCAGCGGCGTCGGCCTCCCTCTTTTCCTCTGGCGGCATGAGATCGGTGGTCACGTTGGTGACAGCCAAATAACTGCCCGATGGCAGCGCGTCGAGCAGCCGGGTGACGATCCCGTACGGGTCCTCAGAGTCGACGATGAAGTGCGTGATCGCGATCAACATCAGCGCCACCGGTTGGGACAGGTCCAGGGTGCGCAGCAGGTCCGGATGATTGAGGATCTTCTCCGGCTCGCGCAGGTCGGCGTCGATGTAGGCGGTGGCGCCTTCGGGAGAGCTGGTGAGCAAGGCGCGGGCGTGGGACAGCACGATCGGGTCGTTGTCGACGTAGACGATCCGCGAATGCGGGGCGATGGACTGTGCGACTTCGTGAGTGTTGTTGGCGGTCGGGATTCCGGTCCCGATGTCGAGGAACTGCCGGATCTCCGCCTCTTCGGACAGGAAGGAAACGGCGCGGCGCAGGAAGTAACGGTTTTCCAACGCGGCGATGCGGACGGCGGGGAAGGCTGCGGCGATCGCGTCGCCGGACTCCCGGTCGACCTGGAAGTTGTCCTTGCCGCCGAGCCAGTAGTTGTATCGGCGGGCCGGATGCGCCACCGACGTGTCGATCCGCGATGACGCCAGCTCCGCGGCGACCGGCGAGAATCTCGACTCTTCGCTGCTCACAGGTGCCTCCATTGGCTCTGATGTCTGCCGAGCCGGACGCGGCGGTCCCGACCGGTCCACTTCGGCCACGCGCCCTCATCGTAGTGCCGACCCGTCCCACGGTGCCCACCCGCGGCTGCACCGCCCGCTGCCTCGCCGGTGGTGCGTCTCCCCGCCGGGCCCCCTTGGGTCAGGGCTTTCCGTCGATCGACCGGCCGAGGTGGTTCCGGCGGCAGGAGCCAGGTCTGGTGAACCTGGGTCGATGATTCCGGAGGGCTGCTTCAGCGCCGCGGTGTACCAGGCACGCAGCCGCTCGGGGTCGGTGCTGGCGAGCAACATGCTGTCCAAGCTGGGTGACGCCGTCGTTTCCTCCTTCGTGCCCCCGGCTCGGGACGTCGCTGTTGTGGGTGCTGTCACGTGTACGGACCACTCGCATCGTGAAAACCCATCGGGCGACCGAGTTGGGAGCCGAGCCGCCGGCAAGATCCTTTGTGGAAGCGTTCCCACACAATGTTTCCGCAGGTCAGTGCCGATTTCGATGCACTTTCGGGCAATCACTTGCGGGTGACCCCATTGTGTCCGGCATCACAGAGGCTTAACATTTGGCTAATCGAAGCGATTCGACGATGCGGTTCGACGGCACGCCCGATCCATACCCAGGGGAGGGAGTGCGATGTCAGCGACACCCCTATGCCTCCGGGTACGGGCGGCCGGCTCGGGGGAACCACAGGTGCCCGCAGGCTCTCGGGCGCGACCTGACGTGAGACTTCAGACCCCCTTGGAGGAACCCGATGTTCAAGAGAAGTAGGCGTGCGGCGCTGCTGGCGGCGCTCGCCGCGGGAAGCCTGGCGTTGACCGCCTGCGGCGGCGGTGACGACGGCTCGAGCGGCTCTGCCAAGGAGCTCAAGCTCTGGCACTACGAGGGCCCCGACAGCGCGATGGGCGTGGCGTGGAACCAGGCCATCAAGGAGTTCGAGGCCTCGCACCCCGGCGTGAAGGTCAAGTTCGAGGAGAAGGGCTTCGAGCAGATCCAGAAGACGGCGCCCATGGTCCTCAACTCCAAGGATGCTCCAGACATCATGGAGTACAACAAGGGCAACTCCACCGCGGGCCTGCTGTCCAAGCAGGGGCTGCTCACGGACCTGACGCCGCAGGTGACTAAGCGAGGCTGGGACAAGCTGCTCGGCCCGACCATTCAGACCACCGCCAAGTACGACGCGAAGGGCGTCATGGGCGGTGACAAGTGGTTCGGCATCCCGAACTACGCCGAGTACCTGCAGGTCTACTACAACAAGGACATGTTCGAGAAGAACAACCTCAAGGTCCCCACCACCTTCGACGAGTTCGTCACGGCGCTCGACACCTTCGCCAAGAAGGGGATCACCCCGCTCAGCAACGCGGGCGCGGAGTATATGGCGCAGCAGTACCTCTACCAGCTCGCGCTGACCAAGGCCGACCAGACCTGGGTCAACAACTTCGAGCGCTACACCGGCAAGGTCGACTTCCACGACGCAGCCTGGACCTACGGCGCGACCACCTTCGCCGACTGGGTGAAGAAGGGCTACATCGCCAAGAACTCGGTGAGCATCAAGGCCGAGGACGCGGGGACCACGTTCATCTCCGGCAAGTTCCCGATGATGTTCTCCGGCAGCTGGTGGTACGGCCGGTTCCAGAAGGAGATCAAGAACTTCGAGTGGGACACCTTCCTGTGGCCCGACACCAACCTGACCCTCGGCTCGAGCGGCAACCTCTGGGTGGTTCCGCAGGGCTCCAAGAACAAGGACCTGGCCTACGACTTCATCGACATCACGATGAAGAAGGGCATCCAGAACACGCTCGGCAACAACGGCGGCGTGCCGGTGGCCGCCGATGAGGCGGGCGTCACCGATGCCAAGAGCAAGGAACTGATCAAGAACTTCACCACCCTCACCGGTAAGAACGCCCTGGCGTACTACCCGGACTGGCCGGTGGCGGGCTTCTACGACACGTTCGTGACGCAGACCCAGAAGCTCATCAACGGCAGCGTGACGCCCGACAAGGTCCTGACCGACCTGCAGAAGGCCTACGACAGCGGCCTGCCCAAGTGACGGCCGACTACTAGAGATCTGAGAAGCATCCTCATGGGAGCAGTGCGCCCGCCTGCGCACTGCCCCTGCGAGGCGGCGAAAGGCCCTCTCGTGAAAGGCACGGCATGACACGACCAGCGAGCGCGACACCGGCGTCGCCACCGGTGGCGGGGCGGCGGCCGCCACCCACGCCACCGAAGCCCCCCCGGACCGGGCGATCGCGTGATCGCGCGGCGTACTGGCTCTACCTGCTCCCCGGACTGCTGCTGTTCGTCGGCGTCATCGGCGTGCCGTTCATCATGAACATCGGCATCAGCTTCACCGAGTGGCCGGGGATCGGCACTCCCAAGTGGACGCGCCTGGACAACTACAAGGCGCTGTTCTCGGACGGGGAGTTCTGGGCTTCCTTCCGCAACAACGTGGCGCTGATCATCGCGATGGCGATCATCCCGACGTGTATCGGGCTTGTGCTTGCGGCGGCGCTCACGGACTTCATCGGTAAGAAGTTCGGTCCGCGTACGGCCAGCGTGCTGCGCGCCTGCATCTACCTGCCGCAGCTGCTTCCCGTCGTGCTCGTCGGCATCGTGTGGAGCTGGCTTCTGGCTCCGGATAACGGCGCCGTCAACGAGATGTTCAAGGCCGTCGGCCTGGACTCACTCGCACACGACTGGCTGGGTGACCCCAAGACCGCCATATGGAGCGTGATGGTGGTCATGGTCTGGATCCAGATCGGCTTTCCCCTGGTCATCTTCATGTCGGGTCTTCAGCGGGTCGATCCCTCGCTCTACGAGGCGGCTGAGATCGACGGCGCGTCGTGGTGGCGGCGGTTCTGGCACATCACGATCCCGCAGATCCGGCCGGAGACCTTCGTGTGCCTGCTGTGGTGCACCATCGCCTCGCTGAAGGTCTTCGGGCACATCTACGTACTCACCAAGGGTGGGCCCGGCGGGGCGACGAACGTGCCGGCGTACTACTCGTTCCAGAACTTCTTTGACAAGACCGAAGTGGGCTATGGGTCGGCGATCGCCACCATTCTCACCCTGATCATCGTGGCGCTGACGGTCGTCTTCCTGCGCGTACAGAGCAAGGACCTGGGGGAGGAGCAGTGACCGCTACTTCGGTCGAACCACCAATCAAGGCGCCCATCAGAGCGAGGCGACGGCGTGACCCGTCGAATTACGTCGTCCTGGCGGCGCTGATCGTGCTCGTCCTCGTGATGCTGATCCCCTTCGTGATCGTTGTCTTCAACGCGCTGAAGACCCCCGAGGAGTACTCAACGAACGGTCCGCTCGCCGTACCCGATGGCATCCATCTGCAGGGCTTGAAGGACTTCTGGGAGCGCGTCGCTTTCGGCGAGAAGCTTCTCAACAGTGTCATCATCAGCGGCTCTGTCGCCGCCTTCGCGGTGATCCTGTCGGTTCTGAACGCCTACGCCCTCGGCATCGGCCGGATCAAGGGCCGGCTATGGATTCTCGTCCTGTTGCTCATGGCGAACACGCTGCCGCAGGAGGCGTTGGTATACCCGCTTTACTACCTGTCGAAGCAAGTGGGCCTCTACGACAGCCGCCTTAGCGTGATCATCATCTTCACCGTTATCCAGAGCGCCTTCGGGACCTATCTCCTGTCGTCGGTCCTCGGTTCCTTCCCGCGGGCGTTGCTCGAGGCGGCGCGGATGGACGGGGCGAGCACGTGGCAGGTGCTGTGGCGGATCGTCGTCCCGGTCACCCGCCCGACCGTCGCCGTGCTGCTGGTCTTCTTCTTCATCTGGACCTGGAACGAGTTCCTGATCCCGCTCGTGTTCCTGACTTCGAATGAGAACCAGACGGTCTCGGTTGCCCTGGGTGTTCTGCAGGGCCAGCGACTCATGGACGCCACGATGTCGAGCGCCTCGGCACTGCTCGGCATCATCCCGACGGTCATCTTCTTTCTGATCTTCCAGCGGACCCTGACCCGCGGCCTGACAGCGGGCGCGATCAAGTGAGCTCAGCCCCTTCGAGCGTGAGAGGTACTCCCCGTACATGAAGTTCACCGATGGCTACTGGCTGATGCGGGAGGGCGTGCATGCCGTCCACCCGGTCGAGGTTCTTGACGCGACGACCGGGCCCGGATCCCTGACGGTGCACGCGCCCGTCAAGCGGATCCAGCATCGAGGTGACCTGCTCGAGGGTCCGGTCGTCACGATCGCGTGCACGAGCCCCGTGCCGGAGGTCATCGGTGTCAAGATCACCCACTTTGCGGGAGAGGCGCGACGGCCGGAGTTCGAGCTGCAGGACGGGCCCGCCGAGGTGGAGATCTCGGTGGACGACGAGGCCGCTGTCCTCACCTCGGGTGAGTTGTCCGTACGGATCGACCGGGGCGACCAGTGGCGCGTCGACTTCCTGGCCGACGGTCGTACGCTCACCACGAGTGGATCGACGGCCATGGCTGTCATCGACACCGACGACGGCAAGCACTACGTGCGGGAACAGCTGGATCTCGGCGTCGACCACCACGTCTACGGGCTGGGTGAACGCTTCGGGCCGCTGGTCAAGAACGGCCAGGTCGTCGATGTCTGGAACGCCGATGGCGGCACCGCCAGCGAGCAGGCATACAAGAACGTCCCGTTCTTCCTCACCAACGCCGGCTACGGCATCTTCGTCAACCACCCCGGGCATGTGTCCTTCGAGGTCGCCTCGGAGGCGGTATCGCGGGTGCAGTTCAGCGTCGAGGGCCAGTCGATGGAGTACTTCATCATCTACGGTCCGACGCCGAAGGAGATCCTGCGCAAGTACACCGCGCTGACCGGGCGTCCCGCGCGGCTGCCCGTGTGGTCGTACGGCCTGTGGCTGTCCACCTCGTTCACCACGTCGTACGACGAGGCGACGGTGACCAGCTTCATTGACGGGATGGCCGAGCGGGATCTGCCGCTGTCGGTCTTCCACTTCGACTGTTTTTGGATGCGCGAGTTCAACTGGTGTGACTTCGAGTGGGATCCGAGGACCTTCCCCGACCCGCCCGGGATGCTCAGGCGGATGAAGGAGCGGGGACTGAAGATCAGCCTGTGGATCAACCCGTATATCGCGCAACGCTCGCCGCTGTTCGCGGACGGTCAGTCCAGGGGCTACCTGCTCAAGCGGCCGAATGGGGACGTGTGGCAGTGGGACCTGTGGCAGCCGGGGATGGCGGTGGTCGACTTCACCAACCCTGAGGCCCGGGAGTGGTACGCCTCGAAGCTGGACGCGCTGCTCGACATGGGCGTCGACTGTTTCAAGACCGACTTCGGCGAGCGCATCCCGACCGACGTGGTGTACTTCGATGGCTCCGATCCGGAGCGGATGCACAACTACTACACCTACCTCTACAACCAGACGGTGTTCGACCTCCTCCGTAAGCGCCGCGGAGAGGCCGAGGCGATCGTCTTCGCGCGTTCGGCCACAGCGGGCACCCAGCAATTCCCGGTCCACTGGGGCGGCGACTGCGAGTCCACCTTCAAGGCGATGGGTGAGAGCCTGCGCGGCGGCCTGTCGCTCGGGATGTCGGGTTTCGGCTACTGGAGCCACGACATCGGGGGCTTCGAGGGAACCCCTGACGCCGCCCTGTTCAAGCGGTGGATCGCGTTCGGCCTGCTCTCCTCGCACAGCCGGCTGCACGGCAGCCACTCCTACCGGGTTCCGTGGCTGTTCGACGACGAGTCCGTCGACGTGCTCCGGCTGTTCACCAAGCTGAAGCTGCGGCTCATGCCGTACATCACCGGAGCGGCGCGGCAGGCCTGCACCGAGGGACTGCCGATCATGCGGGCGATGGTCGTCGAGTTCCCCGACGATCCGGCGTGCACGCATCTGGAGCGGCAGTACATGCTCGGCGACGATCTGCTCGTCGCACCCGTGTTCTCCGAGAGCGGTGAGGTCTCCTACTACGTGCCCGAGGGGACGTGGACGCACTACCTCACGGGAGAGCAGGTCGCCGGGCCACGGTGGGTCCGCGAACGTCATGGCTTCGACAGCGTGCCGCTGCTCGTACGACCCGGTGCGGTGCTTCCGGTCGGCGCGGTCGACGACCGGCCCGACTACGACTACGCCGACGGTGTCACGCTGCGTGTGTACGAGTTGCCCGACGGTGCCCATGTCGCGACCGCGATCCCGGCGCCGACCGGGGAGACCGCTGCGACGTTCATGACCTCCCGCGAGGCGGACGTCGTACGGGTCGAGGCGACCGGCGCCGCAACAGGCTGGCGGGTCCTCCTCGTCCGTGTACGGTCGGTCGGGTCCGTCGAGGGGGGCACGGCCACCGAGCACGAACAGGGCGTACTCGTCCAGGCCGCAGAGGACACGCTTGTCGTCAGGGGGGTCGCATGAGCGCGAACACGAGCACGGTCTTCCCGGAGGGCTTCCTGTCGGGCGCGGCCACTGCCGCGTACCAGATCGAGGGCGCGGTGGAGGAGGACGGCCGGACCGCGTCGATCTGGGACACGTTCAGTCATACGCCAGGCAAGGTGCTGGCCGGTGACACCGGCGACGTGGCGACCGACCATTATCACCGGTGGCAGGAGGACGTCGAGGCGATGAGCGCCTTGGGCCTGGGCGCCTACCGGTTCTCGATCTCCTGGCCGAGGGTGCTGCCGCAGGCGGACGGGCGCGGCGACGGCACGGCCTCGCCGTGGGTGGGGTGTGACGACGTCGAGTTCGTCCAGCAGCCCGGGCCCTACACGGAGATGGGCTTGCCCATCGATGCGACCGGGGTGGAAGAGTTGCTGCTGCGGCTGCACCGCGACCACCGGGGCTGCCATTGATGATCACTGAGAACGGCGCCGCGTTCGACGACCGGGTAACCCCGGAGGGACGGGTGCACGACGGTCGCCGGGTCGCATATCTGCATGACCATCTTGAGGCGCTCGGCCGGTCCATCGACGCCGGAGTGGGTGTACGAGGCTATTTCGCCTGGTCCATGCTCGACAAGTTCGAGTGGGCGTACGGCTACTCAAAGCGTTTTGGCATCATCCATGCCGACTACGAGCCGCAGCGGCGCACGTGGAAGGACAGCGCCTTCTGGTATCGGGACATCATCTCCGCCCATGCCATTGTGTCGGAGGTGTGACCCGTTTAATATTCAGTTAATCGAAACGCTTCAAATAGGGGTGGTTCGTGGTCAAGATCACTGACGTGGCGCGCCATGCTGGCGTGTCGCCGAGCACGGTCTCCTATGTGCTGAGCGGCAAGCGTTCCATCTCAGAGGAGACCCGGCGCCGGGTGGGGGAGAGCATCCGGGAGCTGGGCTACCGCCCGCACGCGGGGGCCCGCGCGCTGGCGAGCAATCGCTCGAACGTGCTCGCGTTGGTGATCCCGTTGCGTTCCGGTATCCACGTCCCGGTTGTGATGCAGTTCGCGGTCTCCGTGGTGACCACGGCCCGTCGGCACGATCATGACGTGCTGCTGCTCACCCAGGAGGAGGGCGAGGAAGGGCTGCGCCGGGTCGCCGGCAGTTCCCTGGTCGACGCGCTCATCGTGATGGACGTCCAGATGCGCGACGCGCGCATCCCGTTGCTGCGCACCTTGGACCGGCCCGCGGTGCTCATCGGCTTCCCCGCAGAATCCGCCGGGCTCACCTGCATAGACCTGGACTTCAAGGCGGCTGGTGAAGTCTGTGTCGACCATCTGGCCGATTTCGGGCACCGCTGCGTAGGGCTAATCGGTTCACCGTCCGAGGTCTACGAGCGGGAGACCGGGTTCGCGCAGCGGACCGCGGACGGTTTCATGGCCGCGGCCCGCCGCTATGGCCTCACCTCGACGCTGCACCCGTGCGAGGCGACTCCCGACGCCGCCCGTGCGATGGTCGCGACGCTGCTCGACGAGCACCCTGACCTGACCGGGGTGGTGGTGCACAACGAGCCGATCGTCGCACCGATCGTGGACGCGTTCCGGCGGGCCGGTCGGCGGGTTCCCGACGACCTGTCGGTGGTCGCCATCTGCCCCGACGAACTCGCCGAGCACGCCGAGTTGCCGCTCACCTCGGTCGCCATCCCGGCCGAAGAGGTGGGGAAACGGGCCGTCGAACTGCTCATGGAAAAGCTGGACGGGCATGAGGTGCCGGAGGCAACGCTGCTGCCGCCACGCCTGACTCAACGCGCCAGCACCGCCCCGCACGTCAACGAAGTTTAAGGAGAACGGGACGAAATAATGTCTGTTATTGAGCGGATTCGAAACGCTTCGACTCTTGCGCTGATGACACACTTTGCCGATTGGTCGTCCGCATTAGATAACTGCTGACGGCCAACAGGAATATCGGGCGATGGGCTCAACAGTTTCAGTGAAGTGCTTCACCTATCGAGGAGGACACAATGAAACCCACCCATCGGGCGGCCCGTTCACCGGGCCGATTCCGCAGATCACTGGTACCGACCATGATCACGGCCGTGCTGGCCCTGGGTCTGGCCGCCCCGGCGAACGCCCAGGAGAGCTACCCCTTCCAGAACCCGGATCTCTCGTTGAGCAAGCGGGTCGACGATCTCCTCGGGCGACTGACCCTGGATGAGAAGATCTCGCTGCTGCACCAATACCAGCCGGCCATCCCCAGGCTGGGCATCAAGGCCTTCAAGACGGGCACCGAAGCGTTGCACGGCGTCGCATGGACCAGCGACGCCTCCGGCAACCAAGTGCTGGCCAAGGGCACGGTGTTCCCGCAGGCCATCGGGCTGGCCAGCACGTGGGACCCGGAGCTGATCAAGCAGGTCGGCCGGGCGACCGGTGTCGAGGCGCGCGGTTACCACGCCACCAACGATGAGCGGATGCTGTGGGGCCTGAACATGTGGGCCCCGGTCACCAACCTGCTGCGCGACCCCCGCTGGGGCCGCAACGAGGAGGGTTACTCCGAGGACCCGACGCTGACCGGCGCGATCGCCACCGCGTATGGCAAGGGCCTGCAGGGCGGCAATCCCAAGTACCTACTGACCGCGCCGACGCTCAAGCACTATCTGGCGTACAACAACGACGACGGACCCGCCGGCTCGGGGCTGGACCGGGACACCACCGACTCGCAGGTACCCGAGCGCGTGCTGAACGAATACGACCGGGAGGCGTTCCGGCCGACCCTGGCGGCCGACGCGGCGACCGGCGTGATGACCTCCTACAACCTGGTCAACGGGCGGCCCGCGACCGTCAGCGCGGACCTGAACACGGTGGCTCGCTCGTGGACCAAGAAGCCGCTGTTCCACGTTAGCGACGCCTACGCGCCCGGCGGCCTGAGCGAGTCGCAGAAGTACTACGCCAACGACACCGAGGCGTTCGCCGCCGTCGTCAAATCCGGCAACGACAGCTTCACCATCGGCAACGGCGACAACAGCAGGACGGTCAACGCGATCAAGAACGCCCTGGCGCAGGGGCTGCTCACCGAGGCCGACATCGACGCAGCGGTGCGCGACGCCCTCAGCATCCGGGTCCGGCTCGGCGAGTTCGACCCCGACGGCGGCCCGTACGCCAAGATCACCTCGTCGGTGATCGGCAACACCGCGCACAAGAAGCTGGCCCGGCAGACCGCCGCCGATGCACAGGTGCTGCTGAAGAACTCCGGGATCCTGCCCCTCGACGCGGCCAAGACCAAGAAGGTCGCCGTGGTCGGCCCGCTGGCCAAGGTCCTCTACCGGGACTGGTACTCCGCGGAGCTGCCGTACAAGGTCACCCCGGTGGACGGTATCAAGGAGCGGCTCGGCTCCTCCGGCACCGTGACCGACAGCGAGGGCGCCGACCGCATCGCGCTCAAGGACGTCGGTTCTGGTAAGTACGTCACTGCGGGGACCGGTGACGGCGGTGCGCTGCTCAAGGCGACTGCCGCCACGGCGGGCACTACTGAGCAGTTCGACGTCTTCGACTGGGGCCAGGGCATCGTCACCCTACGCGCCGTCGCCAACGGCAAGGTCGTCGGGCGCTACAACTGGGGCTCCAACTTCGCCAACGACCAGTCTGAGCCCAACGGCTGGTTCGTCCAGCAGATCTTCAAGCTGGAGAAGCAGGACGACGGCAACTACCTGCTCCGCTACGCAGGCTACGAGAAGGCCTACGGCTGGGCCGATCCGTCGACCGTCTACGCGAAGGTCGCCGACGACGGCACCTTGCAGCTCTCCACCAAGGCGGACGCCACCAAGTTCTCCAAGGAGGTGGTCAGCAGCGGTGTCGATGAGGCGGTCAAGGCCGTGACGGGTGCCGACACAGCGGTGGTGGTGGTCGGCAGCAACCCGTGGATCAATGGCCGTGAGGACCACGACCGGACCACCATGGCGCTCGCGGAGGGCCAGGAGGAGCTCGTCAAGGCGGTGCGTAAGGCCAACCCGAACACGATTGTGGTGGTGGAGAACAGCTACCCGACCACCCTCAACTGGGAGCAGGCCAACGTTCCGGCCATCCTGTGGACCACGCACGCGGGGCCGGAGACCGGGCATGCACTGGCCGACGTGCTGTTCGGCGACGTCAACCCGTCCGGGCGGCTGACCCAGACCTGGTACAAGTCCGACGCCGACCTGCCGAGCATGTTCGACTACGACATCATCAAGTCCAACCGGACCTACCTCTACTACCAGGGCACCCCGCTCTACCCGTTCGGGTCCGGCCTGTCGTACAGCACTTTCAGGTACGGCACGCCACGGCTGTCGGCCGGCCAGGTCGGTGCCGGCGGCACCGTCACGGTGAGCGTCGATGTCACCAACACCAGCAAGGTCGCCGGAGACGAGGTGGTCCAGCTCTACACCCACCAGCGGACCTCCCGCGACAAGCAGCCGGTCAAGCAGCTGCGCACCTTCGCCAAGGTGCACTTGGGCGCGGGCCAGACCAAGTCCGTGCAGCTCCGGCTGAAGGCGGCCGACCTGGCGCACTGGGACGTCACCCGCGGCAACTGGGTGGTGGAGTCGTCCTCCTATGACGTGCTCATCGGCTCCTCCTCCGCCGACATCCGCCAGCGGACGACGCTGCGGGTCAACGGTGAGAAGATCCCCGCCCGGGACCTGTCGAAGACGACCCAGGCGATTACATTCGACGACTACTCCGGTGCCAAGCTCGTCGACGAGTCCAAGGCGACCGGCACCGCAGTCGGCGGCGCCACCGGCGACTGGATCAAGTTCGCGGACGCCGACCTCGGCTCTGGACTGAAGGGCTTCAAAGCCCGGACGGCGAAGGCCGACGCGGGCGACGGGTCGGTCCAGATCCGGCTCGACGGCGCGAACGGCCCGGTCGTCGGCACCGTGAGCGTGCCGTCCACCGGAGACAAGTACACCTACCGGGACGTCACCGCCGCGGTCACCGGAGCCACCGGCCGGCATGACGTCTACCTCGTGTTCAGCGGAGACCTCCGGCTGAGCACGTTCTCCTTCACCAAGTAGTCGCAGACCGGTGCCCCGCCCCCCTCGGGGGTGGGGGCGGGGCGCCCCCATCGGCCCATCGAGAACCGGCGTCCTCGACCTGGAGTTCGTCCCCAGGTCGGCGACGCCACCATCTCCGCCATCACCGCCACTCAGATCCCCGCGCCAGTAAACGACAGGACCACTTCTGCAAGATCACCACCCAGTTGTCGTGATCTTGCAGGGGTACCCCTGGTCCCACCCTCGAAAGGAATGTAGGCGTGAGAGGTAGCTCCCGAAGATCGGTCTCGATCCTGCTCGCCATCATCACCGCGATCGCTGCTGTGCTGACGGTGACCGTCTCGGCGGCGACCGGGGCCACGGCGAAGGACCATCAGGTCACCTATGACAGGTACTCGCTGAAGGTCGATGGTCAACGAGTCCTGCTGTGGTCGGGGGAGTTCCACTACTTCCGGCTGCCCAGCCCCGATCTGTGGCGCGATGCCCTGGAGAAGATCAGGGCCGCCGGGTTCAACGGTGTCTCCCTCTACTTCCACTGGGGCTATCACTCGCCAAAGGCGGGAGTCTATGACTTCACCGGGGTGCGGGACGTCGACAAGCTGCTCAGCATCACCGAGGAGTTGGGCCTCTATGTCGTGGCACGGCCGGGGCCGTACATCAATGCGGAGACCACCGGCGGCGGCTTCCCGGCGTGGCTGAAGAACGTGCCGGGCCGGGCGCGCTCCAGTGATGCGGGCTACACCGCCGCCTACCGGGACTGGCTGAGTCATATCAACCCCATCCTCGCCAGGCACTAGATCACCCGCGGCGGCTCGGTCATCGTCTACAACGCGGAGAACGAGTACGCCGCCAACACCGATGCCGCCTATATGGAGGACATCCAGAACAAGGCGCGCGAGGACGGCATCGACGTACCGATCACGCACAACCAATGCTGCGACGCCTCCTGGACCCCCACCTGGGCCTCGGGGCAGGGGGCGGTACAGATCCCCGGAGTGGACGACTACCCGCAGGCCTTCAACTGCTGCACTCCGGACGTCTGGGGTACGTGGGGGCCGGGCATCACGGAGCGGCTCCGCGATGATGCCCCGGTCTACGCTGCCGAGTATCAGGCCGGGTCCATCGATCCGAACAACGCCGGATACGAGAAATGCCGCGAATTGACCGGGTCGAACTATATGAAGGTCTTCTACAAATCGAACCTCATCACCAGCGGCGCGACGATGTTCAGCTACTACATGGCCTTTGGCGGCACCAACTGGGGCTGGCTGCCCCAGCCCAACGACGTCGGCACGTCCTATGACTACGGTTCGGCGATCACCGAGAATCGCCAGCTCACCACGAAGTACGACGAGTTCAAGCGGCAGGCCTACTTCGTCACCTCGGTGTCGCCGCTGACGAAGACCGACCCGGCCACCGCGCCCGTCTCGGACAACGCCGCCGTGCACACCGAGGCCCGCGCCAACCCCGACACCGGCACCCAGTTCGTCCTCGTTCGCCACGCGGACCGTACGACGTCCGCCGACGAATCCGCCAACCTGGCGTGGACGGCGCCGGACGGCGCCTACACAGTGCCCGTGCGGGTGAAGGGCCGCGACGCCAAGGTCCTGGTGGCCGGCTACGACCTGGGCGGCCAGCGCCTCGCCGTATCCAGTTCCGAGATCCTGACCCACGCGTACATCGGCGGCCGGGACGTCGCGGTGCTGTACGGCACGGACGGCGTGGCCGGCACGGCGGTCCTGCGCTACTCCTCGGCGCCCACGGTCAAGGTGCTAGAAGGTTCCGTGGCGTCGTCGTACGACTCCGGCAACCTGAAGCTCGACTACACCCACAAGGGTCTGGCCAGGGTGTTGATCACCGGTGGTGGACGACGCCCGCTGCTGCTCCTGCTCGGCACCGATCAGGAGGCGGCGAAGTTCTGGCGGGCCGACACCGGAGCAGGCCCAGTGCTGGTCCGCGGCACCTCACTGGTGCGGTCGGCGAAGGTCTCGAGCGACATCGTCGACCTGCGCTCCTGGACCCTCAGCCGGCGCGGCCAGAGTTCTGCGCCGATGTCGATCGGCGCAGGCGAATTCACCTTGGACTACGCCAGCCCGCCACACGACCGCGCGCCGGTCACCACGATCGCCTGGCGGCTGGCGCACCTCATCGACGTGTTCGGGCCACCGACCGCACCCCACTTCGATGGCTCGCTTGCTGGTCACCGGGCCGTCGCCTACCCGGGCACCGCCGAGGCAGCACTGCGCCAGCTCGACGACGGGCACGATGCGTGGATCCGCGATGTCCGCCACCTCGGCGCAGCCGGATTAGCTCAGCCGCAAGGCGCCATCTCACCGCCGGAGTACGCGGATGCACCGATGGCGAAGCTCATCCTGCACGTACACCGCGAGGTCATTCACCACGGCGCCGAGGTATCCCTGCTGCGGGACCTCTATCTATGGAAAGGCAGCCGAGGTCACCTATGACGTCCCGGTAGTCGTTCCGATCTGGTGCACGCTCATGGCACCGCGATCAGCTCGCCACAGAGCGTGCTCGGGCCGCTGGGTGCCGGTATCCGCTCGTGCCGGGAGCAGTGCGACGCTGGCTGCGCAACCCGAGTTGGTCAACCGGCGGCCAGAACCTCTCGTAGCCTCGCTGCGAACTCTTCGGGCTTGCCGGCGTAACCGAACTGACCACCGAGGAAGCCGCCGTGATGGCTCGGGAACACCGTGGCTTCCTGGCCGAGCAGGGCCGCGGTGCCGACGGCCGTACGCGCGGTGTACGTTCCCGCCGACTCCTCGCCGACCGCGATCACGATCCGGGTCGGTGCCGCGGTGAGCGCCCCCGCGTCGGGGCGGTAGTCGCTGATCGCCCACGAGTTCTTCGACAGCAGCGGATCGTCGCGGGTGCCGTCGTCGTCGGTCGGCAGGCCGAACATCACCGGGTCGGGCTCGGGCTGGGCAAAGTAGGCGTCGGTGAACTCGCCCTGCCAGGACGTCATCGCGATGAACGCGGCCATGCCCGCGCCGGTGCCCTTCGCCTGGTACGCCTCGTGGAAGGCGGCCCGGGCGCGTTCGGCGGCCGCGGCGTCGGGTAGCACGGCGTTGATCGGCGGCTCATGCGCCACCAGCGTGACGACATCGCCAGGGTGGGTCGCGACCAGTTCGAGCGCGGTCACTGCACCGCCGCTGCTGGCGAACATGTCGACCGGACCGGCGCCGAGCGCCTCGACCAGAAGGTGCAGGTCGGCGGCCTGATGCTGCGGCGTGTGATCGGACCGGGCGTCCTTGCGGATGCTGCGGCCCAGGCCGCGCGGGTCGTAGGTGACGACCGTGCGGTCCGTGAAGTGGGCGGCGAGCGAGTCGAAGCCTTCCGCTGTCATCGGCTGGCCGATCATGACCAACGCGGGACGTCCGCCGACTGGTGGGAGCGGGCCGCGAACGTCGTAGACCAGGTCGACGCCCGGTAGGGCGAGGGTATGTGTCTGCGTCTTCGTCATGACGCTAAAACTACGGCCGGCGGTACTACACGCGCGGTAGCGACCGGCGATCATCCGCGGCGAATCAGTGCGCTGCCAGGGAACCCAAGATCAGGTGTACTTATCTGCCGCGATCAGGGCGCCGGCTCTCCGGTCGCTGAACGACCGGATCTAGCCGATGAGCGGGAGCGAAACGGCCTCCCAGCTTTTCCCGTCTGCGGCCGCCACCGAGGCCGAGTCCCTGCTGTCAGTTCTCGAGAGCAGCTGGCGGACCTTCGTCTGGAAGACGTCGGGTCTCGACGAAAGGTCTGCGCGCGACCACGGCTGCCAGTGCGATAACGCTCGGCGTTTCGTGAGGCATGTGGCCTAGGTCGAGGCGGACTGGCTTGCGGTCAAGCTCGCCGGCCAGGAGAGCGGAGCCCCTTGGGGCGCCGCTGATTAGCCGGAAACGCCATCTCCCACGCGGCCCGCGCCCGCGGGCGCCCACCCGAACAGCCATCGCCACCGCCCTAGTTGGCCAGCTACAGGCACCTCGCCGACGGCGTCGTACCCCTCCTTGCGGCCCTTCTTGAGGTCGGCACTGTCTGAATCGTGACCGATACGGAACCGCAGGTCCTACGTGCAGTGACAATTGCCCGGCGCGATGGGCGCGCCACGGGGGGACAAGTACGTCCAACAGGGGGTCAAGCATGGTACGAAGACGTTCACACGCGGCCGTCGTGGCCGTCGCGGCCATGGCGTTGGTGTTGCCTTCGGCGACGCCCGCGGCGGCCGCAACCGCATCCGCCCCGATCGTCGACGGGCTGGCCGGGCCGCTCCAGTTGGCGGTGGGTAGTGACGGGACGGTCTACGTCTCCCAGTCCTTCGCGGGGAAGCTGACGGCGGTGGGAAAGAAGGGTACGACCGACCTCGTGTCGACGCCCGGCGCGGAGATCGCGGGTGTTGCCGCGGACGGGCCGGGAACGGTGACCTTCACCACCAGTGGTGAGAGCGAGGACGGATTCTTCGCCGAGGTGAGGCGCGTTCTGGCCAGCGGGAAGGTACGGGCTCTCGGCGATGTCGGCGCGTATGAGGCAACCGCCAACCCGGACCAGGTCAACAGCTATGGCTTCCAGGGGCTCGCACCGGGGTGCGCGGAGCAGGTGCCGGCGGAGATCGGCGGCGATCCCTACCCCGGGATTGTCGAGTCCCACCCGTACTCCGTCGCGATCCTGCCGGACGGGTCGCGCATCGTCGGCGATGCGGCAGGTAACGATATCGTCCGCGTCGCACCCAACGGCAGAATCAGCACGGTCGCGGTGCTGCCGCCCCAGCCGTTCGTAGTCACCGCAGAGGTCGCTGCCGGCATCGGGCTGCCCGAATGCACCGTCGGCAAGACCTACAACTTCGAGCCGGTACCCACGGATGTCGAGCTCGGTCCGGACGGTCTGCTCTACGTGTCGAGCCTGCCCGGCGGCCCGGAGGATCCGAGCCTCGGCGCCCGAGGCTCGGTCTACTCGGTCAACCTCGCCACCGGTCACGTCGCGGAGGTCGCCGGGGGCTTCCTCACCGCGACGAACCTCGCCGTCGCTCCCGACGGCACCATCTACGTCGCGGAGATGTTCGGCAATCGCATCTCCACCGTCTCTGCTGGCGGTGCTGAGCCGTTTGCAGAAGTGCCGACCCCGGCCGCACTCGAGTGGGCCAACGGAAGGCTGTACGCAACCGTCGATGCCTTCGGTAACGGGTCGGTGGTGACCTTCACGCCCTGAGGTCGTCGCCCAGGGACTCGACGCCTTGCTGCTGACTGGATCGTGGCGGCAGCGGCGCGTGAGCAGACCCCGCCGCACATGCGGCGGGGTCTCGCATGTGGACCCGCGCCCTGCCAATTGACTTCGACGCCGACCCGGACTGGGAATGGCGTACCGGGGCGCTGGGTCGGTCCTGAAGTTGCTACGCGGTATGGCGAGACGCTGTCGAGCGGTCGCGCGAGCTGGTGGCTGAGGCCATTGAGGAGCGCGGGCTCCACGGACCGGCGTCCTTCACCTGGCCGGACGGTCGTACACCCATGGATCATGACGTCGTTCGGAGACTCGTCGATGCCGTGAACGCCGGCGATGATGCTGGCGTGGAAGAGGCCCTGACCCTTGGCGCCGACCCGAACGTCACGGCTGGCCGGTTCCGCGGGCCTGTGTTGTCCCTGGCCGCCGGCAGCGGCCACCTGCGAATCGTCCGCCTGCTGCTGGACGCTGGTGCCTCCGCCGGATCCACTGATCCGCATATGTGGTCCCCGCTGCGTGCCGCCGTATGCGAAGCCCATCCCGACGTTGCCGAGCTGCTCATCGAGCGCGGGGCGCTCGCGGCAGAGCCGGTTGTACGTGGCAGCGTGTTAGCCAATGCAGTCGCCTACGCCAGCACCGGCCACGGCCGGCGGCGCTTAAGACGCTGCGCCTGCTGTTGCGAACTGGGGCCAGCGCAGCGCCGGGCGAAGAGGCGCCCATCGTCGGCGCGGTGATGCGGCGCGCGGCGCCCGCGGTGCTACGGATCCTGTTCGATCACGGCGCAGACCCGAACCAGCGCCGTTCGGACGAAACCCCCGTCCTCGTCCTGGCTGCCCGCCGCGGCGACCACGCCGCCGTAGACGTTCTGCTGCAAGCAGGTGCTGACATCGATGCAGGCGACGCGCTGGGACGGACGGCGCTGATGCATGCCGTCGAGCGCGACGAACGAGCAGTCGTGGCCGTTCTCCGGCTCGCAGGCGCTGACACCGAAAGGGCAACACCGACGGCGCGACGGCCCTGGAGCTGGCCAGAGGCTGGCAACGGCAGAACATCCAGTTCATGTTGGGTGAGCGCATCGTCGGCATGGACGACGTACCCATCGCCCGCACCGTGATACGGCTCAACCCGACCGGCCACCAGCTACCGGGCGACCCCAGCATGTTCCGGCTGTGGGCGCAGGTGATTGAACACGTCGTGGACGACCTGGGGGACGACGAGTGGAACATATGAACCGGCACAGGCTCCGAGGACGCGTTGGGCTTCGCGAGACGGCTCCGCAACCAGCCGGTGCCGGCGTCTGGCGCCTCATGGCACATCCTGGATGTCACGTCTGATGAGCTTGCGACCGCGCGGGCAGCGCTGCTCGAGCTTGCCTACGGCACTCCAACATTGCCGGATGGGATCAGCCAAGACGAAATCACAGACCTGTTCGAGGAGCTCGAACGTCAACTCGGCCGGTGAACCCAGCCAATGCAGCGAGCTTGGCAGCTCAGTTTCGGGCAGCGAGTTAGCCAGTTGCCACGTCGGTCTGGCCGACACCGCCCGCGCCAAAACATCCTCATTTGCTGCAGATCGCGAGGCGGCGCCCGCCCGGTCCGCTCCGGGCAAGAGTTGGCTGGCCGGTGGTGAGGCAAACCGGCCAGCCTGCTCCACTCGAAGCTGGCAAGCGCCGCCAGGCGGTCAAGATTTTGGGATGGTCACGCGATGCTGGGCACGGGCAGCGGCCGCTCCTTGGGGTTGGCGCCGAAACGGTTCGTCCCGGGCGTGCTGTCCAACACAAAGAACACCAGCAGGACGATGGCGCCCACGATCGGCACCAGTCCGATCAGCAGCCACCACCCCGACCGGTCGGTGTCGTGCAAGCGTCGCACCCCGACCGCCAGCGTCGGCAGCAGCAGCGCCAGGTTGACGATGATGCCAATGACACCGGTGGACCCGCGCGACCCGAGAGTCGTTCCCAGCACACCATCCAGGATGGCAGCGGCAAGACCGACAAGGACGGTGAACAGGGCGAACCACCAGTACTCAGACCGGCGGGCCCGACCCGTGAAGCCGACGTACTGAGTAAGAACCGACCTGATCGCGGCAGTGAAGGACATAACTTTCTCCGGTCTCTCGAGTGGGAGTCGCAAGGTCGTCGCGGACGCAGCCAAGCAGATCGCCCCACCGGGGGTCAACGGCCGAGCAGCCGTCGACGAATAGAAGCCGCCACGCCAACAAGACGAACATCCGCATCTGCCGCTGCCAGCGCGTCCGAGACGACCGGATATGCCGAATTGAGGACGTTATGGCGGACGCCTAGCGGCAGGCGACAACGGGATCGGCTCTCGGCCAACGCTCGACGTCATCTCCTGCCCGCAGGTATGCCGCGTCCGGATCCGACGTTGAGAGCCAGAGCTCGAGTTCGCCGTTGCGATATCCGGTGTCGCGGGCATCATCAGGCAGGTCGGTGGCGATCGCCAGTTTGTCGCGAACCCCATAACCGATGACCCCGTCGGGGTCACGGATGAACTGGCGGATCTCGGCGGTCGACTGAGAGACGGTGCCCAGCGGCCACCCGAGGTGCATCATCACCGCGCTCTGCCAGTCGCAGTGATCCGGTCCGGCGATGCTGTTCAACTCCCGTCCGTCGACCGGACGGCTTCCCGTGGTCCACGTCGGGCCCGGGTAGGGCTGCGGAGGGGAGAAGTATTACGCGACCGACCCTCGCGTCGACGACGTGTCGTCACGTTCGTCTACAGCAGGTACGTGCGGGCGGACCTCGCGCTGACCCCCGCGGCCGGCGGGGCTGCAGGCAGTAAGCAGCACCAGACTCAGGCCGGCAGCGAGGAGACGCATCATTCCACTGTGACGGATCGCTGGCGACACGGGTTCCATCCGGCGGGGCGTGGCCATCCTGTTCTGCCGCTGACCGCGCAGTCGTGCCGAATTGAGTGTGCGGAGCCGCGCTGCCACCGGCGCGCACAGGTGGGCGGTCGGAGAAGCATCGCCGCCGGCCGTTGACTTTCTTGTTCGCGTCGTAGCCGCGGCTGGTTCGCGGTACGGTGTCGGCGCCCTTGACGCTATGGGAGTCGATGATCCCGGCCGACGCGTCTTCGGCTGTGCCCCTTACGTTGGGAGCAGTTTGGGAGCACCGGCTGTGGTGCTACGTGTGCCGGCTCGCGATGTGGTGGGTAGACGAGCTGCCGCGGCGTGGACGTTCCGGTCCGCCCAGCTTCGGAATTGTCGTTGTCCGGCTGTCTACTGGGTTGGTGGCCTGCTCTCGGTGGTCTCTCGTGGCCTCAGCTTGCCCCTGCTGTCCTGGCCCAACGGCACGCCGGGTCGCTCCCCACGACCGCCGGCGAGAGCGTCGCCGACCCCTGGCTTGCAAAGATCACGCGACCTGTCGGCAAGTGTCGGCCGCCCTCGCTGACCTGCACCGCGCGTCGGCCGGCGCCGCTCTCGTCCGCCGCTGGTCGGTGGGCTTGGCTGTACCGGTGGCTGTACGGCAGCATCTGAGCCGTAGATTCCCAGACCGCTTCCAGCACGTCCGGTGCGGTCCGAGATCCCGTTGTCGTCGCACGCTCGGCAAGTCACTGGGTTCGGTTTCGTCCGGCCCAGTTCGCCTCACTGGCTCCCACAACTGGGTCCAGGCGAAGACTTCTATGGTTCGTCAGGCCCGCCGTACGACGTCTCGACCTCGCTCGGCCAGGTTCGCCGGACCAGCTGCAGCCGGTCGCGGTGATCGGTGAACCACCCCCCGGGCAGGCGGAGAACAGGTCCATGCCCTGCCCAATGATCGTGGAGGTCAGCCCTCCGGGCCGATCACCCGCTCCCGGCGCAGCCAGTCGGCGAACCCGTCTCCGTCGACGCCGCCGGTGATGTCGCCCGCCGCCACGAGCACCTCCGGGTGCGCGTTCGCCATCGCGACACCGAGCCCGACGACGGCGAACATCGGCAGGTCGATCGGCATGTCGCCGAACGCGACGGCGCACTCGGGCGGCACATCCAGCGCGGCGAGGGCACGCAGCACTCCGCTGGCCTTGTCGATGCCGGCCGGCGCCACCTCGACGACCCGGTCGCCGGCTTGGCCGAAGGTCGCGACGACCGGCGTGGTGCCGACGGCGGAGAGCGCGGTGATCAGCGCGGGCGGGTCGAGACCGGGATGGCAGACCGCTGCCACGCACGCGTCGACTTGGTGCAGCCACCGGCGCTCCACCACCGCCCGCGGTCCGAAGTGGTCGGCTCCCCGGAGGGCCCGGTAGGCGGCGGTCATGAACCAGGCCCGGCCGTCGTAGACCGCCAGCTCCGCCTCCGGCAGCTGCCCAGAGAGGCGGTCGAGCAGCCCGGCGAGGGTCGTATGCGGCATCCGTTCCTGCCAGAGGAACTGGTCGCCGACCGGGTCGTACCCGATCGCGCCGGTGCAGCAGACGGCGACGGTGACCAGCGGTGCCAGGCTGCCCAGCGCGCGCATCCCCGCCGGAGTCCGGGCGGTGGCGGCCACCAGCGGGATCCCGGCCGCCCGCAGCGCCCGACAGGCCGCCAAGGTCGCCTCGCTCACCGTGCCGTCGGCCCGAATGACCGTGCCGTCCAGATCGGTCACCACGGCTCGTACGTCGCGTCGCCCGTCCACCATCCGAATCCTGTCACGTAGGCTCGCGAAACGGGTGCCCGCCGAGATGGCTCATTCGCCGTCGCGCAGATCGACCCTTGCAGTGGGCCGATCAACCCTGCCTACGGTGACCCCGGACTTCACCTCGGGGACCGCCGCCGTGCCCGGCGCCTTGCTGGCAGCGGTCGCCTTGATGGTCGGTTTTCGTTGGCGGGGGCAGCCGTCCCAGTAGGCCAACGCCACGCCGGCGGGGTCCAGGGCGGAGCGACTCCCCAACGATTTACGTGGAGGCGATTCGACGGGTGCAGCAGGAGGCGGCGGACCGGCTCGGCTGGTTCTGGGTTGTCACGTGACTCCCTTCGGGCTCGGTTATGGAGCGGTTGCTGTGTCGAAGAGTTGGACGGCCTGGGATGTAGTGGTCGATGTCAACACGGGGGCGCCGGCAGATGGTGGCGACTCGGCCGAGTGCGCCGGGCGGAATCGCACCGGTTGCTCGCGCTGCGATGCCGGGGCCTCGCTTGAGCCCATCGCCTGCCTCCGATTGTGCTTCTGCTGCGCAGCTCGTGCAGCGACGCCGCCGTCAAGCTGTCAACCGGTGCGGCGCTTTGCCGGGTTCAACGAGTACGACCGGGCGGGCTGCGGTGCGGGTCACCGCGGTGGTGAAGCTGCCGTCGGCGAACTGGGCCACCGGCCCGCGCGGGGACCGGCCGACCGCGATGACGCGCGCGTCGACGTCGTCGGCGTGCTGAGCGAGGACCCGACCTGCAGCGGCGTGGTCGCCGACGCTGGCGAGTACCTGACCGGTGGCGGCGATGCCCTGCGCGGCCAGCCGGTCGAGGTGGCCCAGGACCGCGGAGTGTGCCTGCTCGGCGTCCTCGGCGTCGATGGCCAGTTCCTCGACTACGGCGGTCTCGCGGACGTGGACAACCTCCAACGGGCGGCCGGCGTCGCGGGCGATTGCGGCGGCCGCGTTGACGATCTTGGCGGCGTCTTCGGTGGCGCCGACCGCGACGATGACAGGCTGGTACCCAGCCGGCGGTTCGGCCCCGACGCGCTGCAGGCTCGGGCGCACCGTCTCCCCCTCGACCATGCGCTTCTCGGCCGCGGCGACCAGCTTGTGGCCGGAGGCGAGAACGACGATGGCCAGGATGAAGGCGACGCCGCCGAGGTAGAAGGGGACGCTGAGGTTGGTGGCGTCGGCGAGCTTGCCCGCGGCGAGTGGGGCGAGGCCGCCGCCGATGAACCGGACGAAGCCGTACGCCGAGGAGGCGACCGTCCGCTCCACCGGCGAGACGAGCATGACCGCCTGGGTGGTCAGAGTGTTGTTGATGCCGATGAACGCGCCACTGACGATGACCGCGCCGATGACCGCCGCCGGGGTGTTCACGCCGATCGCGATGATGGCCATGACGATGCCGAGGCTGAGCAGGTTGACGTAGAGCACCGGCGCGGTGCCGAACCGCCCCTGCAGCCGCGGGGCGAAGAACACGCTGAAGGCGGCGACCAGCAGGCCCCAGCCGGTGAAGACCAGGCCGAGCTGGTGGGCGTTGAGTTCCATGGGGTACGGCGCGTAGCCGAGCATGGTGAAGAATCCCCAGTTGTAGAGCAGCGCCATGATGCCCATGGTCAGCAGGCCGCGGTGCCGCAACGCCTTGAGCGGCGCGGCCAACGATGTCTTGTGCTCTGGCTTCGGCAGGGCCGGGACGAACGCGACGGTCGCGACGAGGGCGATGAACATCAGCGCCGCGACGCCGAAGAACGGCCCGCGCCAGCTGATGCTGCCGAGCTCGCCGCCGAGCAGTGGCCCGACCGCGATGCCGAGACCTAGCGCGGTCTCGTACAGGATGATCGCCCCGGCGAAGCCGCCGCTGGCCGAGGCCACGATGACGGCGAGGCTGGTCGCGATGAACAGGGCGTTGCCCAGGCCCCAGCCGGCGCGGAAACCGACAATGCCGCCGATCGAGTTCGACGTGCCGGCGAGCGCGGCGAACACGACGATGAGGATCAGGCCGACGACCAGTGTGAGCTTGGCGCCGATGCGGCTGGATACCCAGCCGACTACCAGCATCGCGACCGCGGTCACGACCAGATAGCTGGTGAACAGCAGCGACACCTGGCTCGGCGTGGCGTGCAAGCTGTCGGCCAGTGCGGGCAGGATCGGATCGACGAGCCCGATGCCCATGAACGAGACGACACAGGCGAACGCCACGGCCCAGACGGCACGCGGCTGCTTGAACGGGCTCGGGGCCGTCCCATGTGATGCGGTCATTTTCAGGTTCTCCTGGCGGTGGTGTTTGTCGATGCGCGTATTCAGTCGGACGCCCGGGCCTCGACGAGCCGGGCGAGCGCGGGTAGTGCGGCGGCGATAGCGGCCTGATCCTGCGGATCGAGTCGGTCGAGCATGTGCTGCAGGGCGTCGGCGCGCTCCGCACGCCGGCGCCTGACGAGGTCGAGGCCAGCGTCGGTCGCCTCCACCAGCACGGCGCGGCGGTCGTCGCTGTTCGCGGTGCGGCGCACCAGGCCCTCGCGTTCCATGCGGGTAACCAGCTGCGTCATCCCTGGCTGGGAGACGCCCTGGGCGTGAGCCAGCTCCGTCAGCCTGTGGGGTCCGTCACGTCCGAGACGGTTCAGCGCGGACGAGGCTGCCGTGCTGAGACCGCCGGCGGTGGAGACCTGGCGGATGAGCGTCACGAGGTGCTCGAGCACCACAACCAGGTCAGTGCCGGAGGCATTCGAGTGCATAACCCCATTATGCATAACCTCCTTATGGATATAGCGAGCCGGCCTGCAAAAGTGACTTGGAACTCAGTTCCCGGGTCCTACGGCCGGGTCTTTCCCAAGGGCGAGCGGCCTAGTCCAGGTGGGGTGCGTTTGCGCAGGCAGTGGTAGCAGCCGTACGGACGGTCGCCTACTCCGCGAACGCCTCGTACCGGTGCGGCAAGTGATGCGGATCCTGGCGCCCGACCAGCGCCTCCAGGGCGCGAAGCGGCACCGGGATCACCCCATCTCGCCCGCAGCTCGCCAGTATGTGCCGAGATATATCGATCTGTTCCTTATCCGAGGTGCCGATTCGGTCAAGCTTGCGCAGTTAGCGGGTGAGACCCCTTGACGGCCCAACACGATCGGGCGTAAACACAGAGGAAGTCACATCGAAACGGCGGTGAAACCAAGCGATGTACGCCGAGGAACGGCAGCAGGAGATCCTGCGCAGAGCCCGGGCCCAGGGACGGGTCGACGTCATGGTGCTGGCCGAGGAACTGGCGGTGACCAGCGAGACCATCCGGCGGGACCTGACCGCGTTGGAGCGTGCGGGGGTGCTGCGCCGCGTACACGGCGGCGCGATCCCGGTCGAACGCCTTGGTTTCGAGCCGGCGCTCGCCGCCCGGGACGCGGTGCTGACCGCGGAGAAGGAGCGCATCGCCAAGGCCGCGCTCTCCGAGGTCCCGGAGGAGGGGGCGATCATCATCGACGCCGGCTCGACCACCGGGCGGCTGGCCCAGGTGCTGAACACGGAGCGCGAGCTGACCGTGATCGTCAACGCCCCGCCACTGGCCACCCTGCTGGCCGCCCGACCGAACCTCAACGTGATCATGCTCGGCGGCCGGGTCCGGAGCCGAACCATGGCGACGGTCGACGACTGGGCCATGCAGGCGCTCTCCCAGATCTACGTCGACGTGGCCTTCATGGCGACCAACGGCTGCTCGGTCGAGCGCGGGCTCACCACGCCGGATCCGGCCGAGGCCGCCGTCAAGCGGGCGATGATCGCCTCGGCCCGGCGTACGGTTCTGCTCGCCGACCACACCAAGTTCGGCGACGACTACCTCGCGCGCTTCGGCCGGCTCGCGGACGTCGACCTCATCATCACCGACACCGGGCTGAGCGCCGCCGCCGCAGGCGAGCTGCAGCACGCCGGTCCGGAGGTGATCCGGGCGTGATCCTCACCGTCACCCTCAACCCGAGCCTGGACCGGGCCGTCGCGATCGAGTCCCTGGTGCGGGGCGACGTGCTGCGCGCCGCACCCGCACACCTCGACCCGGGCGGCAAGGGGGTCAACGTCTCCCGGGCCCTGCTCGCCAACGGCGTGCCGTCACGGGCGGTCATCCCGTGCGGCGGCCCCGAGGGGGAGCAGCTGGTGCGGCTGCTGGCGGCGGAGGGCGTACCCATGATCGCCGTACCGATTGCCGGCCGGACCAGGTCCAACATCACGCTGGCCGAACCGGACGGCACGATCACGAAGATCAACGAGCCTGGCCCGGCGCTCTCCGGCGCCGAGCTGAAGGCGGTCGTCGAGGTGGTGCTTTCCGCCGCCGGCTCGGCCGACTGGGCGGTGGTCTGCGGCAGCATCCCGCCGTCCCTGCCGGTCGAGGAGTTCAGCGAGCTCTGCTCCCGACTGATCGACGCAGGCGTCCCGCTCGCAGTCGACACCAGCGGCCCGGCGCTGGTCGCCGCGGCGGCCGCGGGAGCGTCGCTGATCAAGCCCAACCGGGAGGAACTCGCCCAGGCCACCGGGCGGGCCGTCAATTCGACCGAAGACGTCGTCGTCGCCGCCCAGCAGCTGCGCGCCCTGGGTGCAAAGGCGGTGCTGGCCAGCCTCGGCGCCGAGGGCGCCGTGCTGGTCGACGAGGACGGCGTCGTCACCGGAATCGCACCCGTCGCCGAGCCCCGCAGCAACGTCGGGGCCGGGGATGCCCTGCTCGCCGGCTTCCTGGCCGGCGGTGCCGCCGGGGCAGAGGCGCTCGCCGAGGGCCTCGCGTGGGCCGCGGCGGCGGTCAGCCTGCCGGGCAGCCGGATGCCCCGGCCGGGCGACCTGCGCCGCGACCACGTCCACATCCACCACCGGCCGGACCTGGTCCGGCAACTGCTCACCCGGGACTGACTGACCCAACCCCCAACCCCCACCACCGGCAATTCAGCCGGCAGTCGAACAGGAGGTCTCCCATGGCCACGGATTACACCCCCGCCGTCACGGGTACCGGCATCAAGGCAGGGATTCAGCGGGTCGGCGGCTATCTCGCCGGCATGGTCATGCCCAACATCGGCGCGTTCATCGCCTGGGGTCTGATCACCGCGCTCTTCATCCCCACCGGCTGGATACCCAACGCCCACCTCGCCCAGCTCGTCGGCCCGATGATCACCGTCCTGCTACCGGTGCTGATCGGCTACACCGGTGGCCGGCTGGTGCACGGCCAGCGCGGCGCCGTCGTCGGTGCCGTCGCCACGATGGGCATCGTGGTCGGCAGCACGGTGCCGATGTTCCTCGGCGCCATGATGGTCGGCCCGCTCGCCGCGTACCTGGTCAAGCTCTTCGACAACGCCTTCGAGCACCGCATCAAGGCCGGCTTCGAGATGCTGGTCAACAACTTCTCGGCCGGAATCATCGGCGGTGGCATGGCGCTGGTCGGGGTCTGGGTGATCGGCCCGGTCGTCCGTTCCATCACCAACCTCGCCGGTCACGGTGTCGACTGGCTCGTCGGGCACAACCTGCTGCCGGTCGCCTCGGTCCTGGTCGAGCCGGCGAAGGTGCTCTTCCTCAACAATGCGATCAACCACGGCGTTCTCGGCCCGCTCGGTGTCGCGCAGGCGACCGAGACGGGCAAGTCCATCCTCTTCATGATCGAGTCCAACCCCGGCCCGGGCCTGGGGCTGCTCCTGGCCTTCCTGTTCTTCGGGCCCCGCACGCTGCGCCCGAGCGTGCCGGCCGCGATCATCATCCACTTCCTCGGCGGCATCCACGAGATCTACTTCCCGTACGTGCTGATGAAGCCGCGGCTCATCCTCGCGATGATCGCCGGTGGGGCCGCCGGAGTCACCACCTTCATGATCACCGGTGCCGGCCTGGTCGCCACCCCGTCACCGGGAAGCGTCTTCGCCTACGCCGCCGTCACGCCTCGTGGCGGCTGGTTCGGAGTCGTCCTCGGCATCCTCATCGCGGCGGCGGTCACCTTCTTCGTGGCGGCGGCGTTGCTCGGCTTCGGTCGACTCAACGGCGACGCCCAGGCGGAACAGCCGGGCACCGGGGACGCCGAGGCCACGGTCCCGCCGGGCGGCGAGGTGGCGGCCGCGCCGCGCCAGACTTCCGGGGCGGCCGCAACCGCTAACTCCACCGCAGTTTCGGAGGCGTGAAGCAGATGAGCACGATTCAGGGAAGCGACATCCACAAGATCGTGGTGGCCTGCGACGCCGGGATGGGCAGCAGCGTGATGCTGGCCAGCCAGCTGCGCAAACAGCTCAGCAAGCACTCGGTGGCCGTGGAGCACACCCAGGTCGATCACATCCCCGCCGACGCCGATCTGGTCGTTGTGCACACCGGGCTGGCCGCACGTGCCCGGGCGAACGCGCCCGAGAAGGTCATCGTGCCGTTCCAGGTGTTCATCGGCGACCCGGCGGTGGCGAAGGTTGTCGCCGCGGTCAAGAACGGCGGCGCGGTCGATGGCTGAGGTGGCAAGCGGGGACCTCGCCGCGCTGCTCGACCGCCGGGCGATCCGGCTCGACGAGACCGCCGCCAATCTTGAGGACGCGATCCGGCGCAGCGGTGCGGTGCTGGTCGAGATCGGGGCCGTCGACCCGTCCTACGTCGAGGCGATGCTGGCGCGGGAGCGGTCGGTCTCGACCTACATGGGGGAGGGGGTGGCGATCCCGCACGGCACGCTCGCCGGCAAGGACGCCGTACGCCGTGACGCGCTCGCGGTGCTCCGCTTCCCCGCCGGCGTGGACTGGGGCGGCGAGCAGGTCGTGCTCTGCGTGGCGATCGCCGCCCGCGGCGACGGTCACGTCGCACTCCTGGCCCAGCTGGCCGAGGTCCTGCTGGATCCGGAGCGGGCCCGGGCGTTGCGCGAGGCCACCGAGGCCGACGAGATTCTCCGGCTGCTCACGCCGGTCGACGAGGAGACAGACTGATGAAGGTTGTTCGCTTCCATGCTCCGGGTGATGTGCGGATCGAGGACGCACCCGAACCGACCCCGGGACCGGGAGAGGTCAAGATCCGGGTACGCAACTGCTCCACCTGCGGCACGGACGTCAAGATCTGGCGATTCGGCCATCACCACATCGACCCGCCGCGGGTGATGGGCCACGAGGTCGCGGGCGAGGTCACCGAGGTCGGCGCCGAGGTGACCGGCTGGCAACCCGGTGACCGGGTCCAGGTCATCGCCGCGATTCCGTGCGGGCGGTGCGACCAGTGCCGCCGCGGCCGGATGACCGTCTGCCCCAACCAGGAGTCGATCGGCTACCACTACGACGGCGGCTTCGCCCAGTACATGATCGTCCCGGCCAAGGTGCTCGCCGTCGACGGCCTGAACCGGATCCCGGACGGGGTCAGCTTCGCCGAGGCGTCGGTGACCGAGCCGTTGGCCTGCGTCCTCAACGGTCAGGAACTGGCCCGGGTCGGCGAGGGTGACGATGTCGTCGTCATCGGCTCCGGCCCGATCGGCTGCCTGCACGTACGGCTCGCCCGGGCCCGCGGCGCCACCCGGGTCACCCTGGTCGACCTCAACCGGGACCGGCTGGACATGGCGGCGGCGCTCGTCGCGCCCGACGCCACGGTCTGCGCTGCGGAGACCGACCCGGTCGACGCGGTCCTCAAGCTGACCGACGGCGCCGGCGCGGATGTCGTCATCACCGCGGCAGCCTCGGGGGCGGCGCAGGAGCAGGCACTGCAGATGGTCGGCCGCCAGGGCCGGATCAGCTTCTTCGGCGGCCTGCCCAAGGACAAGCCGGTCATCGCCCTCGACGCCAACCTGGTGCACTACCGCGAGCTCACCATCGTCGGCGCCAACGGGTCCAGCCCGGCGCACAACAAGGCGGCGCTGCAGCTGATCGCCAGCGGTGCGGTGCCGGTCGCGGATCTGATCACGGACCGGCTGCCGCTGGAGAACGCCCTCGAGGCATTCGACATCGTCTCCCGCGGCGCCGGCATCAAGGTCACCATCGAGCCCTGACCGGCTCGGATCCACCCGGATCCATCACCCCTAGGAGTCGTCATGCCCGAACGCACCGTCCCCGTCGGGTCGACCAGCGGGCTGCACGCCCGCCCCGCCGCCATCTTCGTTGCGGCCGCCGCCGCCCAGCCCGTCGCGGTCAGCGTCCGGCGGCCGGGCGGCCGGCCGGTTCCCGCCCGCAGCATGCTCTCGGTGCTGTCACTCGGTGCGACCCACGGCACCGAGCTGATCCTCGCCGCCGAGGGCGCCGGGGCGGAGGCCGCCCTGGACGCGCTCGCCGACCTGCTGCGCCGCAACCTCGACGAGGAGCCGGTCGATGCCTGAGCGGCTGACCGGCATCGGGGTCAGCCCCGGCGTGACCGCCGGTCCGCTGCTGCGGGTGGCCCCGGCGCCCCGGCTGCCGGAGCCGACCGCCGTCGCCGTCGCCGACGTCGAGGCGGAGCTGGCGCGGGCCGACTCGGCCCTCGCCGCGGTCGCCGCCGAGCTGCGCCGCCGCGCCGATGCGGCGCGGCGGCCGGAGGCGGCCGAGATCCTCCGGGCCCAGGCGATGATGGCCGAGGACCCGGTCCTGCACGAGACTATCGCCGACGTGATCCGGGGCGGTCGGGACGCGGCGCACGCGATCGCCGACGCCTTCGCCGAACACCGCCGGGCGTTCCAGGCGGCCGGCGGCTACCTCGCCGAGCGGGTCACCGACCTGGACGACGTCCGGGACCGCGCGGTCGCCGCGAGCCTCGGGCGGCCGATGCCCGGCGTCCCGGCCCCGGGTCACCCGTACGTGCTGGCCGCGCGCGATCTCGCGCCGGCCGACACCGCGGACCTCGACCCGGAGCAGGTGCTCGCACTGGTCACCGAGGCGGGCGGCCCGACCAGCCACACCGCCATCCTGGCCCGGTCACTCGGCCTGCCCGCGGTGGTCTCCTGCGCCGGCGCGCTGAGCGTGCCCGAGGGAACGGTGGTCCGGGTGGACGGCGGTTCCGGCGAGGTGCTCACCGATGTCGATGAGGCGCTCGTGACGGCCACTCGCGCCGCGGCGGCCGCCCGGCGCGATCGAGCCACCCCGAGCCGGGGACCCGGCCGCACCGCCGACGGGCACGCGGTGAAGCTGCTGGTGAACATCGGCTCGGCGGCCCAGCTGCGCGGCGACGAGGCCGCCGGGGCCGAGGGCGTCGGGCTTTTCCGTACCGAGCTGCTGTTCCTCGACCGCAGCACGGTGCCCGGCCTGGACGAGCAGGTTCGGGCGTACGCCGAGGTCTTCGCGGCGATGGCGGGCCGCCCGGTGGTGATCCGGACGCTGGATGCCGGCGCCGACAAGCCGCTGCCCTTCCTCGACCAGGCCGGCGAGCCCAACCCGGCCCTCGGCGTCCGCGGTCTGCGGGTCGCCCGACGCCGACCCGAGGTGCTCCGGACCCAGCTCGAAGCGATCGACCTGGCCGCCCGGCGGACCGGCGCCGACGTCCGGGTGATGGCGCCGATGGTGGCCACCGCCGCCGAGGCCCGCGAGTTCGCCACGATCGCGCGCGCCGCCGGCCTCAGCAACGTCGGCGTCATGGTGGAGGTGCCGGCGGCGGCGCTGCGCGCCCCGCATCTGCTCGATCAGGTCGACTTCCTCAGCATCGGCACCAATGACCTGAGCCAGTACGTCTTCGCCGCCGACCGGCAGTGCGGCGACCTGGCTGAGCTGCTCGATCCGTGGCAGCCGGCGCTGCTGCAGCTGATCGCCGCCTGCGCGACCGCCGGGGGCGCAGCCGGGAAGCCGGTCGGCGTCTGTGGTGAGGCGGCCGCCGATCCGCTGCTCGCGGTGGTGCTCGCCGGCCTCGGCGTGACCAGCCTGTCGATGTCACCGCGGGCCCTGGCGCCCGTGCGGGCGGCGCTGGCCGCGCACACCCTTGCCGACTGCGCCCGACTGGCCAAGCTCGCGCTGGCCGCCGAGGATGCCGAGCAGGCACGTGCCACCGTCCGGAGCGAGGCCAGGCCGGTGCCGGACTGATCCGGCAGCTCGCCGGAAGCAGTCGGAGATCTCCCGTGTGAGACGATCTCCGACGGCTGTCTTGGCCGGCCACCTGAAGCAGATCGCTCGATTCCGCTGCCGCAAGTAGCGCCGGACGTGACAGCCGCGTACGTGCTGGGATCCTGGAGCTGATCCGCCGCGACCCGGTCGAACTCGACCAGGTCGGCGCCGTGGTGGACGACGTCGACCGCCGAGTCGCCGCCGAGAATCGAGCGGGCCAGGGCCGGGTTCGGCGGGTACGTCCGGGCGGTGTGACATCCATCGCCCGTGGGAAGGCCCGGGTGAGCCTGAGACGTTGTCCGGCACATGCCGGAGACGGATGTGGTGGTTATCGGGGCCGGACAGGCGGGGCTGTCCAGCGCGTACCACCTGCGCTCCTCCGGTCTTGACTTCGCCGTGCTGGACGCCAACCCGGCACCCGGCGGGGCCTGGCAGCACCGGTGGCCGACGCTGCGCATGGCGACCGTGCACGGGATCTTCGACCTGCCTGGCATGCGCTTCACGCCTCCGCCGCCGGACGAACCAGCCGCCGACGCGGTGCCGGCCTATTTCGCCGCCTTTGAGAGGGAATTCGGCATCGACGTGCAGCGGCCGGTCGCCGTTACGGCCGTCCGGAACGCCCGCGACGGACGACTCCTCGTCGAATCCGACAACAGCACCTGGACCACCCGGGCACTGATCAACGCCACTGGCACGTGGACCCGGCCGTTCGTGCCGTACTACCCGGGACAGGAAACGTTCCACGGGCGGCAGCTGCACACCGCCCACTACCGGGGGCCGGCGGAATTCGCAGGGAAGCGGGTGGTTGTCGTCGGGGGCGGAACGTCGGCCGTGCAGCTCCTGGTCGAGATCGCCGACGTCGCGGCGACGACGACCTGGGTCACCCGCCGGCCGCCGGTGTTCCGGCACGGGCCGTTCACGCCGGACTACGGACGCGAGGTGGTCGCCAAGGTGGAGGCACGGGTACGGGCCGGTCTGCCCCCGGGAAGCATCGCCAGCGCGACCGAGCTGTCGTGGACACCCCAGCTGCTCGAAGCCCGGGAACGCGGTCTCCTCCTACGCCGGCCGATGTTCGACCGGATCGTCCCCGACGGCGTCCAGTGGCGCGACGGCGCGGCACAGGACGTGGACGTCATCCTCTGGTGCACCGGCTTCCGGCCGGCGCTCGACCACCTGGCCCCGCTGCGGCTGCGGGGGCCCCGCGGCGGCATCGTCGTGGACGGCACGCGGGTGGTCGCCGACCCCCGGATCCACCTGGTCGGCTACGGGCCGTCAGCGAGCACAGTCGGCGCGAACCGCGCCGGGCGGGCAGCGGTCCGCGAGCTGCGCGCGCTTCCACGTGACGCGGTCACCCGGTGAGTGGCGAGCGAACCGGGCGGCGTCGGCCAGCAGTGGGGTGAACCGTTGCACCCATCGGTAGACGGTGACGTGGTCGACCTCGACACCGCGCTCAGCCAGGAGTTCCTCCACGTCCCGGTAGGACAGGTTGTAGCGCAGGTCCCACCGGACCGCGACGACGATCACCTCGGATGGGAAACGGAACCGGGTGAACGCCGACTTCGGCGGCGACCAGGGACGACGAGGACTCGACCGCGTCACCCGTCAAGCCTGCCTCGGTCCCTCGACACGGGCAACGCAACAGACCCCGCGGCCCTGTCGCGTTCCTGTGTGCACGGGGAGGGACGACTCCCCAGGTAACTCATAATTTAGGAATTAATATTGACACGCGCCGGTAACCCGCTGCAGGATCCTGGAAACAACCACAGGCGCGCGGGCATGGCCGGTCCGGCGACCGGCGCACCCTCCAACATGGAGTGGTGTGGCACGTCCACGATCAAGACGGGCCGGCACGCCTGATCGCTCGGGCAGCAAAGGATCCGATGTGAAACGACATCTCACCGCCCTGATCGCCCTCACGGCCGGTCTGCTGGTCGTGCCCGCACCCGCCCACGCCGCCGGCACGCAGCCGGCGGCGCAGCAGGTGCTCAGTCCCACGCCCTACCAGGGTTGGAACACCTACTTCGGTCTCGGTGGCAACTTCTCGGAACAGTCCGTGCGGGAGGTCGCCGACGCCCTGGTCGCCCGCGGCCTGGCCAAGGCCGGCTACGACATCGTCTGGCTGGACGGCGGCTGGCAGGACCCGGAGCCACGTACGGCCGCCGGCGACCTGCAGGCCGACCGGTCCCGCTTCCCAGACGGGCTGAGGCCGCTGGTCGACTTCATCCACTCCAGGGGGCTGAAGGCCGGCATCTACACCGACGCCGGGCCGTACATCCCAGGGAAGTGCGGACTCGGCAGCTACGGCTACTACCAGCGCGACGCCGACCAGATCGCCGCCTGGGGGTTCGACGCGGTCAAGGTGGACTTCCTCTGCGGGATCGCCGCGAACCTCGACCCGAAGACCGTCTACACGGAGTTCGCGCAGGCGCTGCGGAACAACGCCAGCGGGCGCCCCATCGTCTTCAACCTCTGCAACCCGGTAACCTCCCCGGACTGGGGCAACTACCCGGCCGAGCAGCAGTCGACGTACTCCTGGAGCTACGCGCCGGCGATCGCGCAGTCTTGGCGGACCTACACGGACGTGGGTTTCGTCGGCGACATCAAGTTCAAGGACGTGCTGCGTAACTATGACGCGAACGCGCGGCACCCCGAGGTCGCCGGGCCGGGGCACTTCAACGACCCGGACTACCTCGGCCCTGAGCTGGGGATGAGCGACGAGGAATTCCGTACCCAGATGACGCTCTGGGCGGTGGCCGCCGCGCCGCTGGTGATCGGCAGCGATGTCCGCAAGCTCAGCCAGACCTCAGTGGACATCCTCACCGACTCCGACGTGCTCGCGATCAACCAGGATCGCGCGGGTGTCCAGGCCGTCCGGGTCGGGTCCGCCGGAACGACGGAGACATGGGTGAAGCAGCTGGCCGACGGCTCGCGGGCAGTGGTGCTGCTCAACCGCGGCGACACGCCGAAGATCCTGACCACGGAGGCCTCGTCACTCGGCCTGTCCGGGTCGCGGTTCACCGTGAAGAACGCGTGGACCAACGAGGTCACCGAGAGCGCCGGCACCATCAGCGCCGCGGTCGCGGCCCACGGCGCGGCGCTGTTCCGGATCGAGTCGAACCACGGCCTGCCCGGTGTTCCGCACGTGACCGCCGGCCTGCCGCAGGTGACGCAGGTCGGTGGCGAGGCGACGCCGGAGGGAACGGCGCCGGTGCTCGCCGGTGGCGACGTGGCGCGGGTCGAGGTCGCGCTACGCAACGACGGTCTGCTTCCGGTGCTGGCGCCGCAGGTCACGCTGGCGGTGCCCGCCGGGTGGTCGGTCCGCTCGCTCGACCGCGCGCCGGTCCTGTTGGCCCCGGGCAAAGCCGCCACCTCTGCCTTCTCGGTGACCCTTCCGGCCGCCGCCGTTCCCGGTGCCGCCACGCTGATCGCCACCACGTCGTACGACGTGATCGGGAAGGGACGGCTTCGGCAGGAGACGAGCACGGGGGTGGTAGTCGCGCCGGCGCCACCGGACGGCGATGTCGTACTGTCGCACCACACGTGGATCAGTGCCACCAGCGGGTGGATGAGCCCGACGGTCGACCTGAGCGTCGGTGGCTGGTCGCCGATCAGCATGCTCGGCCAGGTCTACCCGACCGGCCTCGGCGTGGCGTCGCCGTCAACGGTCCGCTACTACCTTGGCGGCGACTGCAGCCGGCTGACCGCGACCGTCGGCATCGACGACGCGGTGCGCAACGTCGGACCCGAGGGTGGGACGTCGACCTTCCAGGTGATCGGCGACGGCCGGCTCCTCTTCGACAGCGGCCTGCTGACCCGCGACGACATCCGCCAGTTCGACGTCGACCTGACCGGCGTCCGGGTGCTCGACCTCCTGGTCGGTGATGCTGGCGACGGCGGCTACAACGACCGCGCCAACTGGGCCGGCCTCAACGCCACCTGCTGACCGCGCTCGGCCGCACCCAGGTGATGCTCCACCTGGGTGCGGCCGACGTCCGCAGGCGGGGGCAGGCCGTGGCTACCCATCGTCCTGCCTTTCGCGGTGTGGTTGCGGCCCGGGGTGGGGAGATGGCTTGAGCGGCGGACAGAAGGCGTCAGGCGCGCCGGAGCACGACGAGTTCGGCGTCGTGCTCGGCGGTCCACCGCACCGGCAGGCCGACCGCGGTGAGGTGGCTGCCGGAGTAGCGCTGTTCGCCGTGCCGGTAGACGCCGGCCGGGTCGATGCCGGCAAGCGGCAGCCGGACCGGGCGGGACGGCAGCAGGCCGGTGCCGTCGAGTCGGCCGGTGTGCCAGGCGAGGACCACAACGGTATCGGCGTCGGGGGAGGTGTATTGCACAGCGCAGCGGGGGTGTCCCGGGTCTCCGATCAGATGCACGGTGCCGTGCGTGATGACGTTCCGGATCTCCTTGTACCGGGCGATCCAGATTGCCGCCTCCGTGCGTTGGTCCGGGGTCCAGTGCCGGATGTCGGCGCCGATGCCGAGCACCCCGGCCATCGCGAGGACGAACCGGAACGCCAACGACCGGGGACGCGGGTCGAACAGTCCAGGTGAGTCGGTGACCCACGAGCTGAGCAGGTGCGGGGCGTTGGCGTGCAGGAAGCCGTACTGGATGGCCAGTCGGTCCAGCGGGCCGGTGTTGTCGCTCGGCCAGAAGACGTCGGCGCGGGCCGCCATGGCGAGGTCGGTACGGGCGCCGCCGCCGGCGCAGGCCTCGATCAGCACGTGCGGGTGGTCGCGACGCAGTTGCTCGTAGATCCAGTGCAGGTTGGCGACGTGCGCGCCGTCGAGATCGACGCGGCCACCCGCCCCGGTCCCCGCCGCCCAGCCTCGGCCCGGCTCGGTACGTGGTCGGTTGAAGTCCCACTTGAGGTAGTTGATGTCGTGGCGGCGCAGCAGCCCGTCCACGGTGGAGTGGACGAACTCGGCCACCTCGGGCCGGCCCAGATCGAGCAGGTACTGATTGCGGATCGGGGTGAGCGGCCGTCCCTGGATCCCGTAGACCCAGTCCGGGTGCTCGGCGTAGAGCTTCGAGCGCGGGTTGACGCACTCCGGCTCGACCCAGAGCCCGAAGTTGAGCCCCAGGGCCCGGACCTCCTTGATGAAGGCGTCGAACCCGGCCGGGAACTTCGCCGGGTCCGGCGTCCAGTCCCCCAGGCCGCCGGTGTCATCGTTGCGGCCGACGAACCAGCCGTCGTCGACCACGAAGGTCTCCACGCCGATCTCCGCGGCGATGCGGGCGAGGGCGAGCTGGTTCTCCGCGTCGACCGCGAAGTACGTTGCTTCCCAGGAGTTGTAGAGCACCGGCCGCGGCGTGAGTCGGCCGCCGGCGAGCTGGCGCTGGTACCGGTGCCAGACCCGGGCCAGGCCATCCAGCCCGTCCGGACTGTAGGCGCCGGTGACCGCCGGCAGCGTGAGCCGGCCACCGGGCGGCAGGTCCAGCGACCCGTCGACAAGGCGCCGGCCGGCCCGCACCCGGGTCAGGCCGCCGGTGTCCCGCTCCGCGGTGATCTCCCAGGAACCGGTCCAGTCCAACGCCACACCCCAGGTCGAGCCAGCCGGCTCGGCCTGGTCCCGAACCGTCAGCCAGGGGACGTACGCGTGCCCCGGCACGCCCTGCGCGCTGCCGACGGTGAACACGCCGTGCTCGAGGTCGACGTGGTCGAGCTGGAACTCCTGGGCCCACTGTCCCCACTGGTAGCTGAGCCGGGCGCCATGCGCGGTCGGTACGCAGAATCCGGCGGAGCCGGCTCGGACGAGTCGCAGCGGCTCCGACCCGGCGTTGGTCAGCTCTACCCACCGCCGTACCACGTCGGTACCGGGCGGCACCTGGTAGTGCAGCACCGCACGCAGGCCGGTGACCGGGTCCGCGAAGGTCACGGCCAGTGCCCGGTCGTCGCCGTCCGCGTCGACGTAGCTGACGGAGACCCGGCGGTCGCCGGCGGCGGTTTCCACCACCAGGTCGGCGCCCGTGAACGGGCGGGCCGCATCCGTGGCGTACTCGATCGGGGCGGCGTCCCCGGCCGTCAGGAACGGAACGGGCCCGGTGTACTCCACCGGCGACGGGCCCTCGCTGACCCCGTGCGGACCCCAGGCCACCAGTTCGAGCCAGCGTCCGTGCTCCGGTACGGCCACCGTGTACTCGATGTGCGCGCCGCGCAGCGTCCACCGGGCGTCGTTGCCCGCGTCGCTCACTTGACTGCTCCGATTGCAAGGCCGGACACGAAGTGCCGCTGGAAGCGGAGGAACACCAGCACGGTCGGCACCGCCGCGATCACCGTGCCGGCTGCGATGACGTTCCACGAGGAGACGAACTGCCCTTGGAGGCCGAGCAGCGCGGGGGTGACCGGCATCCGGTCGTCGGTGCGCAGCACCGTGATCGCCCAGAGCAGGTCGTTGAAGATCCAGGTGAAGGAGAGCGCGCCGAGGGCGGCGAGCGCCGGCCGGGTCAGCGGGAGGACGATCCGCGCGAAGATCTGGGCCGGCCCGGCGCCGTCGATGGCGGCCGCCTCCTGGATCTCGTTCGGCAGGTCACGCATGAAGCCGTGCAGCACGAACGTGTAGAAGCCGAGCCCGAAGCCGACCTGCACGGCGATCAGCGCCCACAGAGTGTCGTAGAGGCCGGTCAGCTCGCTGAACTTGCTCACCGGGATGAGCAGGATCTGCGGCGGCAGCAGGTTGCCGGCGAGCATGAGCAGCAGGATGGTGCGACGACCGGGTATCCGGTAGCGGCCGAGGGCGAAGGCCGCGACCGCGGCCAGGGCCAGGCTGAGCAGCACCGACGGTACGGCGACCAGCATGCTGTTGATCAGCGCCTGCAGTTCCCCGCCGTCGGTCCACGCCTGTCGGTAGGTGTCCAGCGTGAACGAGTGCGGCAGGCTGCCGACGCCGTGGGCGGCGATGTCGTCGAAGGTGCGCGTCGACATGACCACGACCCAGAGGATCGGGGCCAGCCAGAGCAGCGCCACCAGACTCATTCCGACGTGGAAGGCGCCGGTCCGGAGTGCGCGGGTCATGCGTCGTCCTCCCGGAACGCACGGACGAGGTAGCCGAGGATGACGGCGAGCGCCAGGATGAAGATCACCACGGCGATGGCGGAGCCGTAGCCCAGCCGCAGACTCTGGAACGCGGTCGAGTACATGTACGTGCTGAGCAGCTCGGACGAGTGGTAGGGACCGCCCTTGGTCAGCGCCCAGACGATGTCGAACGACCGCAACGAGTCGATCACGATGATCGAGAGCACGACCGCGTTGACGCCGCGCAGTTGGGGGACGGTGACGTGCCAGAGCCGCTGCCAGTTGTTGGCGCCGTCGGTCCGGGCGGCCTCGTGCAGCGCCGGGTCGATCGCCTTGAGTCCGGCGAGGTAGAGCACCATGATGTACCCGATCTGCCGCCACAGCGCGGGCAGAATGACCGCGTAGAGCGCGGTCTGCGGGTCGGCCAACCAGGGGCGGACCAGCTGTTCCAGGCCGACCGCGCGCAGGATCTGGTCGGCGATCCCGTCGGGCTGGTAGAAGACCCGCCACACCAGCGCGGTAACCACCAGCGAGAAGACCACCGGCGTGAAGAGCGCGGCCCGGTAGAAGCCGATCCCCCGGCGCTCCCGCTGCAGCAGCAGCGCCATGCCGAACCCGCCGACGACCGAGAGACCGCCGAAGAGCACCAGCCAGATGACGGTGTTGAGCAGGGCTCCCCGGAAGACCTGGTCGCCGGCCAGTTCCCTGAAGTTGGCGAGGCCGATGAACTGCGGCGGCGTCATGCCGTCCCATCGGGTCAGCGAGAAGTAGAAGCCCTGCAGGGCGGGCCAGAAGACCCAGATGGTCTCGACCACGAACGGGACGAGTACGAACGCCACCAGCAGCGGCGACAGGCGCGTGGCCGGCCGCCGCCGCGGGCGGGTGTCCGCCGGGCGCCGCTGTTCGCGGGCACCGGCCGGGGCGAGTGCGGTCATCAGCCCTTGAAGACCTTCTCCGCGCTGGCCTGCCACTCGCTCAGGATCGCGTCGATCTGGTCCGGCTTGTCGATGAACTTGGTGAGCGCGGTGTCCGCGGTCGGCTGCAGCGAGTCGCTGGAGTCGCGGTTGAAAAACTGCGTCAGCTCCTGGGCGCTCTCCAGCATCGCCTTGCCCTTGGCGACCAGCGGCCGGTCGGCCGCCTTGGCCTTCGGATGCGTCGGGAGCACGATCCCCGCGCTGTTGGCGATGTACGCCTCCTGCGCCTCGGCCGAGGCCGCGTAGGTCAGGAAGGCCTTGACGCTGGTCGGGTTCGCCGTCTTGGCGCTGGCGAAGAAGCCGTCGGTGGGCGCCTCCTCGGCCACCGGCACCGCCGGATCGATGATCGGGAACCGGAAGAAGTCGATGTCGTCGATGGCCTCCGTGGACGCGGCGTCGGCGAAGAACGTGCCGATCAGGAACATGCCCGTCTTGCCCGCCAGCAGCGCGGTGGTCGCCTCCTGGAACGGGTACGCCTTGCCCTTCGGGTCGAAGTACGGCAGCACCTCGCGCCAGCGGGTGAAGACCGCCTTCACCTTCGGGTCGTCGAAGCGCTGCTTACCGGCGAGCAGTTCGCGGTGGAACGGGGCGCCGTTGATCCGGATGTTGAGGTAGTCGAACCAGGCCGACGCCACCCACGGGGTGTCGCCGAGGCCGATGCCGATCGGGGGGATGCCCTTGCCCTTCAGCGTCTGGCAGAGCGTGAGGAACTCGGCCCAGGTCTTCGGCT
This sequence comes from Micromonospora sp. IBHARD004, assembly GCF_052814115.1. Taxonomy (NCBI): domain Bacteria; kingdom Bacillati; phylum Actinomycetota; class Actinomycetes; order Micromonosporales; family Micromonosporaceae; genus Micromonospora; species Micromonospora sp. IBHARD004. The sequence continues at coordinate 4,468,862 of NZ_CP199934.1, read as the reverse complement.
CCTGCACCCCCCACTTGGCGAAGTGGGACTTGCGGTAGAAGAAGCCCCACCAGTAGTTGGTCATCGGTACGAAGACCTGCTTGCCGGTGGCGTCGGTGGAGAGGGAGCGCAGTGACCCGGGATACTCGGTCAGCCCGTTCCAGACGTCGGAGACGTCGAGCAGCAGCCCCTTGCGGGCGTAGTCGTTGGCGACCGAGCCGGCGTACCAGGTGTACAGGTCCGGCGGATTCGCCGAGGTCAGGTAGGTCGGCAGCTGGGTGCGGTAGGTCTCGGAGGCGATGGTGTTGAGCGTCGCCTTGCCCTTGTTCAGCTTGTTGAAGTTTTCGACGACCTTCTCCATCGCCGTCTTGGCCTGGGGCGAGGAGAGGTTGGACTGCAGGGTGATCGCGCCGGCGCCGTTACCGCCGCTGGAGGTGCTGGCGGAACTGGCGCAACCGACCAGGCTCGTGGCGCCGAGCGCGCCGAGGCTGGCGAGGCCGATGTGCCCAAGGAACCGGCGACGACTGGGGTCGTGGTCGCTCATGGGAGTGTCCCTTCCTCATCGATACGATGCGTGACGGTCGCGGTGTGTCGGTCCTGTAAACGGTGTGAGCAGAGGTTGCATCCACGGGCGACAACTGTCAAGATTTCTTCGTAATTAATGTTTTGATCTGCGAGTTTCGGCGGGCGGTGAGTCAGCACGTGCGACGGCTGGAAGGCAAGGTTGCCCTGGTCACAGGCGCTTGTGGAGGTATCGGTGCGGCCACTGCGCGGCGTCTGGCCGCCGAAGGCGCGGCCGTCGGCCTGGCCGACATCCGCGACCCCGGACCGGTAGCCGAAGAAATCACCGCCAGCGGTGGACGGGCACACTCGGTCATTGCGGACGTCGCCGACGAGGCCGCCTGGTCCAGCGCCGTGACCGCGTTCCGGGAGCACCTCGGCCCGGTGGACATCCTGGTCAGCAACGCCTACTTCAGCGAGGTGGCGCCCGCCCACCAGACCAGCCGCGAATCGTGGGACCGCCAGCTCGCGGTGAGCCTGACCGGCGGCTTTCTCGGCGTCCGGGCGTGCCTGGACGACCTGCGCGCCGGCCGCGGCGCGGTCGTGCTCGTCTCGTCCGTGCACGCGCTGGTCGGACTTCCCGGACACCCGGCCTACGCGGCGGCCAAGGGCGGCCTGGTCGCGCTCGGTCGCCAGCTCGCCGTCGAGTACGGCCCCGAGGTCCGGGTCAACACCGTCCTGCCGGGCCCGATCTTCACCCCGGCGTGGGACCGAGTGTCCGAAGAAGACCGAGAGCGTAGCGTCGCGCAGACCGTGGCCGGCCGGTTCGGCACGCCGAATGAGGTGGCCGCCGCGGTGGCCTTCCTCGCCTCACCGGACGCCGCCTACGTGACCGGCGCCAGCCTGGTGGTGGATGGTGGCTGGACCGCAGTGAAAGCCTCGGCCTGACAAATCGAACCAACGGACGAAAAGGCGCAGAGCATTGGCACAGTACGCACGCCGCGGTGTCCACGGTCAGACCGTCGAGGTCATCGCCCGGCGCATCCTCGCCGGCGAGATCGCCGAGGGCGCCACCCTGAACCTCGCCGCCCTGCAGGAGGAGCTCGACGTCAGCCTCACGGCGTTGCGGGAAGCGCTCAAGGTCCTCACCGCCAAGGGCATTGTCGACGCCCGGCAGAAGCGCGGCACGTTCGTGCGACCCCGGACGGACTGGAACCTGCTCGACGGCGATCTCATCCGGTGGCAGTTCGCCGAGGGGGCCGGTCAGCACCTGCTCGACCAGCTGCACGAAGTACGCAGCATCGTCGAACCGGCGGCGGCGCGGCTCGCCGCGCTGCGGGCCACCGAGGCCGACCTCGCCGTCCTCGACAGCGCGCTGGACGAGATGTCGGCTGCGGCCGACCCGACCGCCAAGGTCCACGCCGACCTGAGCTTCCATCGTGCGCTGCTCGCCACCACCCACAACGAACTGCTGGAACGCATGGAGGTGGTGATCGAGACCGGGCTGGCCGAGCGGGACCGGCTGGTACACGGAGTGGCCCGGCACGACGACCCCGTACCCAGCCACCGGGCGGTGGTGGAGGCGATCCGGGCCAACGATCCCGGTGGCGCCGAGCAGGCCATGCGCGGCCTGCTGGACAAGGCGGTCCGGGACGTCCAAAAGGTACGCGAACGCAAACGAGGCGACAGCGAGTGAGCATCGGCCGTCTGCGGCCAGCGGAGCGCAGCGAGCCGGTAGCCGAGCAACATGGCAGAGAGGCACCTGGTGAAGATCGACCGAATTGAGACCTTCCTCATTCCGCCGCGGTGGCTGTTCTGTCGGGTGGAGACTGACGAAGGGCTGGTCGGGTGGGGCGAGCCCGTGGTGGAGGGCCGGGCCGAGGTGGTCCGCAGCGCCGTCGACGTGCTCGCCGAGTACCTGATCGGCGAGGATCCGCTCCGGATCGAGCAGCATTGGCAGGTGCTCACCAAAGGCGGCTTCTATCGGGGTGGGCCGGTGCTCTCCAGCGCCGTGGCCGGCCTCGACCAGGCGCTGTGGGACATCGCCGGGCAGGCGTACGGCGCCCCGGTGCACGCGCTGCTCGGCGGAGCGGTCCGCGACCGGGTCCGCATCTACTCGTGGATCGGCGGCGACGAGCCGGGCGAGGTGGCCGACGCGGCCGCCGCACAGGTCGCTGCCGGAATGACCGCGATCAAGATGAACGCCTCCGGTCGCCTCACCGCCATCCCCACGTCCGCCGAGGTCGCCGCTGTGGTACGCCGGGTCGCCACCGCGCGCGAGGTGCTTGGCGAGGAGCGGGACATCGCCGTCGACTTCCACGGCCGGGCCACTGCCGCGGCGGCCCGCCGCATCCTGCCGGAACTCGCCCCGCTGCGGCCACTCTTCGTCGAGGAGCCGGTCGTGCCGGAGCAGAGCCACCGGCTGGCCGACATCGTCACCGCCTCGCCGGTCCCGGTCGCCACCGGCGAGCGGCTCTTCGGCCGGCACGAATTCCTCGCTCCACTGCAGGCCGGCGTGGCGGTGGTCCAGCCCGACCTGTCCCACGCGGGGGGCATCTCGGAGGTCCGCCGGATCGCGGCGATGGCGGAAACCTTCGGTGCGGTGCTGGCGCCGCACTGCCCGCTCGGGCCGATTTCGCTCGCCGCCAGCCTGCAGGTCGCGTTCGCCACGCCCAACTTCCTGATTCAGGAGCAGAGCATCGGCATCCACTACCACGAGGGTTCGGACCTGCTCGACTACCTGGTCGATCCGGAGCCGTTCCGGTTTGTCGACGGGCACCTGCGCCGACCGGAGGCGCCTGGTCTTGGCATCACCATCGACGAGGCGGCGGTGCGTGCCGCCGCTCGCCAGGGTCATGCCTGGCGTAATCCCGTCTGGCGCCACGACGACGGCTCGTTCGCCGAATGGTGAGCCCGGTCGACGGCGGGTCTGTCCCACCCGCGGGGCAGGTGCCGTCGGGCACGGTCGATGTTCCGTTGCGGGTCGTAACTGACGACCGGCAGGGCGGACGGTGGACCAGCCTGGCCGGCGCCGGCCGCGAGTGGCTCTGGCGTGGTACCGCCACCGGTCGTGACCGAGTCAGCCCGGGCGATGCGTTCGTCGACGCGGGCGGCCTGGAAGAGTGTGTGCCAACGGTACGCGGCACGCCCGACCACGGGGCCGCTTGGTCCCGCCGATGGCGGTCGGTCGGCTCGGGCAGAGCCGTGGTCGAGTGCCCCGACTTCACGCTCACCCGGCAGCTCACCGAGCAGGCCGGGGGAGTGGTGGCCCGCTACCGGCTACTGGCCGCCCCGGGATACCGGTTCGTCTGGGCCGCGCACGCCCTGCTCGACCTGTCACCGGCAGCCCGGCTGCTCGCTCCGGCAGGCACCCCCACCCGGCTCTACCCGGAGGCGGACGAAGAGGTCGCTGACGGAACGTGGGCGGCCGGCAGTCGCTGGCACACCGCGCCCTGGCCCATCTCGCCCGGACTGCCGCTGGACCGGCTCGGCCCGGACGACGGCACCGCGCTCGGCGCCATTCTGGTCGGCTGCCCCGACGTGCAGGTGGTAGATGGCGCCGACACGCTACGGCTGCGTCTCGACTGTCCCGGCCAGCCTCGATCCACGGCGCTCTGGCGGAACCTGCGCGGCTGGCCGGTGCCGAGGCCGTACCGCAGCATCGGGGTCGAACCGATGCTCGGCGCGGTCTTCGACCTGGGCGAGGCCGACCCCGCCGGCGGTGACGCAGCGGTGGTTCCGGCCGGCGGCGAGGTCGACTGGCAGCTCACCATCTCCGCCCATCGATCGTCCGGAGGCGACCACCGTTGAACCTGCTCGACACCCTGCGCACCCACCGGCTGCTGGCGATCGTGCGTTCCGACGATCCAGACGCCGCCTTGGCCGCGGTGCTGACCCTGGCCGACAGCGGCGTCAAGCTGATCGAAGTGTCGTTCACCAGCACCGACGCACCAGGTGTGCTGCGCCGGGCGCGCGCCGCGCTCGGCGCCGACTACGGTCTGGGTGCCGGTACGGTGCTCACCGTCGACGAGGCCCGGCAGGCCGCCGCGGCCGGCGCCGGTTACCTGGTGACCCCGGCGCTGGCGCCGAGCCTCGCCGAGGCGGGTCGACTCGGGCTGCCGGTGCTGACCGGCGCGCTGACCCCGACCGAGGTGGTCCAGGCCAACACCGGGGGCGCGACGGCGGTCAAGCTCTTCCCCGCCTCGCTGGGTGGCCCGGATTATCTGCGTGCCCTGCGCGACCCGTTCCCGCGTACCCCGTTCGTTCCTGTCGGCGGCGTGGACGCCGAGTCCGCCCGCGGCTACCTCGACCGGGGCGCCATCGCGGTCGGCGTCGGCACACCGCTGCTCGGCGACGCCGCCCGCGGCGGTGACCTGAGTGCGTTGCGCGGGCGGGCCGCCGACTTCCTCGCGGCGGTCGCGGCATGACCGGCTACGCCCTCACCCCGGACCCCAGGTTCGACGGCGGTTCCGGCATCGACGTGGTGACGCTAGGTGAGACCATGGCGTCGTTCCGGGCCGCCACGCCGCTTCGGCTGGGCGGTACCGTCGGGCTCTCCGTCGCCGGCGCCGAGTCGAACGTGGCGATCGGCCTGGCCCGACTCGGCCACTCGGTACGGTGGATCGGCGTCACCGGCGCGGACGAGCTGGGCGAGTTGGTCCGCCGTACGCTGCGCGCGGAAGGAGTCGACCTGAGCCTGGCCCGGATCGACCCGGACGCCCCGACCGGGCTGATCCTGTTCGAGGCCCGGATTGGCGACATCAGCCGGGTCAGCTACTACCGGACCGGCTCGGCCGGCTCGCGGCTCGGCCCGAAGGATGTGGCGCCCGCGTTCGCGGCGCCCGCGCGGGTGCCCCGGATCCTGCACGTCACCGGCATCACCGCCGGCCTCGGCGAGCGGCCCTGTGCCGCCGTGCGGGCGGCGGTCGACGCGGCCCGGGCCGCTGGCGCACTGGTCTGCCTGGACGTGAACTACCGGCACCGACTCTGGCCCGTCGATCGGGCCGCCCTCGCGCTCCGCCCGTTGCTGCCTTCGGTCGACCTGCTCGTCGCCTCCGACGACGAGCTGTCCGTGTTGAGCGACGACCCGGATCCGGTCACGGCCCTGCGGGCGGCCGGCGTATCCGAGGTGGTGGTCAAGCACGGTGGGCAGGGCGCCACCAGCCACACCGCGCAGGGCAGCGTGCATCGACCGGCCCGTACCGTCCCGGTGGTGGATGCCGTCGGAGCCGGCGACGCGTTCGTGGCCGGCCTGCTCTCCGCCACGCTGGACCAGCTCGACGTTTCCGGCCGGCTCGACCGGGCCGTCACCACCGGGGCGTTCGCCGTCGCCAGTTCGGGGGACTGGGAAGGACTGCCCAACCGGGCCGAACTGTCGCTGCTCGACCACGCGCCCGGTACGGCCGTGCGCTGACGCCTTGGGAGGAATTGATGCGGCTCACCGAACCGACCCCGTGGAGCGCCGACCGGTTCGAGCTGGGCGAGGGTGCCCGCTGGGTGGACGGGCGTCTGATCCTCGTGGATCTGCTCGCCGGCCGGCTGCTGGAGACCACCGGCGACAAGCCCGGGCCGCTGCGCGAGCTGCGCCGGCTGGACGCGCCGCTCGGCGCGGTGGCGCCGGTTGCCGGGGCGGCCGGTGACTGGCTCGCCGCCGTCGGCACCGGCGTCGCGCTGCTCACCGGTGCCGACGGCTACCGGCCGGTGGCCGACCTGGAGAGCGGCAACGCGGCGCCGGCCCGGATGAACGACGCGGTCGCCGACCCGCACGGGCGCTTCTGGGCCGGAAGCATGGCGCAGGACACCACGCCCGGCGCGGGCACCCTCTACCGAATCGCCCGCGACGGCGTGCCCGTGCCCGCTGTGACCGGCTTGACCATCACCAACGGACCGGCGTTCGACGCCGAAGGGTGCACGATGTACCTGGCCGACACCGCCCGTGGCGAGGTGGATCGGTTCACTGTGGACCCGCGCACCGCCGAGCTTTCCGGCCGCGAGCCATTCCTGCGGCTGGCCGCCGCGGAGGGCGCCCCGGACGGGATGACGGTCGACGCGGCCGGTCACCTCTGGGTGGCACTGTGGGGTGGGTACGCGGTGCGCCGGTACCGCCCGGACGGCAGCCTGGAGCGCGAGCTGCGGCTTCCGGTGGCCCAGCCCACCAGCGTCTGCCTCGGCGGCCCACAGCTGCAGCGGCTCTTCATTACCAGCGCCCATTACGGGCTGGCGGCACGCGGGCCGCTGGACGGTGTCCTGCTCGCCATCGACGTCGACGTTGCCGGGACCCCCGCCCGTGCAGTTGACCCTTTCGAAAGACGTTCTTGATCTTCGGGCGGCGCCAGGCGCATGCCCCCAGACGTGGTCCCAGTGGCGGTGGGTGTAGACCAGCCGGCGTGGTGCCGGCAGCCCGGCCGCCTCGATCGCCGCACGTATCCGCCGGGCGACCGCGGGGCTGTTGCCGGCGTCGACCAGCACGCTGCCCGACTGGTCCGCGCTGACCGCGACCCCACCCTGGATGTGTCCTGGTCCTCGTCGTGCGGATACCACCACACCCGGCCGGCCAAATTCCGCAACGATCCTCGCATCGCCGGGCTGTAACAACGACGACAGGAGCATTCATGAACCCGCTTAGTTGCCGCGCCCGCGACCTCGGGGTCGTCGTCGGGCCGCTGCCCACCGGGCGGCACAACGCGATCACCGATGTCGCCGGGACCCTGGTCGGGCACACCACCATCGACGACGGCGTCGACCTGCACACCGGTGTCACCGCCGTCGTGCCGAGCCAACTCGGCCCCGGGCGGTGGACTCTGCCGGCCGCCGTGTACTCCGGCAACGGCTACGGGAAACTCGTCGGCTCAACCCAGGTGGACGAACTCGGCGTGCTGGAGTCGCCGATCGTCCTGACCGCTACGCTGTCCGTGTTCCGGGCCGCGGACGCGCTGCTGGGTTACCTGATGGACCGCCGGCCGGACGGCTTGTCGTTCAGCCCCCTGGTGGGCGAGACCAACGACGGCCACCTTTCGGACATCCGCCGCCGCCCGATCACCAGGGAACACGTGCTCGCCGCCATCACCCAGGCGTCCGGCGGACCGCCGGCGGAGGGCTGCGTCGGGGCCGGCACCGGCACCACGGCCCTGGGCTTCAAGGCCGGCATCGGCACCTCGTCGAGGACGGTGCGGGTGGCCGACCGTGCGGCGACGGTCGGCGCCCTCGTCCAGTCCAACTTCGGCGGAGTGCTGACCGCCCTCGGCGTCCCGCTGCCGGCCGACGAGCTGATCCCGGACGCCGACCGGACCGAGCCGCCCGGCAACTCGTGCATGATCGTCGTGGCCACCGACGCGCCCCTGGACGCCCGGCAGCTCGGACGGGTCGCCCGGCGGGCGGTCTTCGCGATGGGTCGGGTCGGGGCGTCGTACAGCAACGCAGCGGCGACTACGCGATCGCGTTCAGCACGGCACAGCCGGACCAGCCACCCATCCCCGACGGGGAGATCAACCCGGTCGTCGCCGCCGTCCTGGACTCCGTCGAGGAAGCGCTGCTCAACTCACTCTTCACCGCCGCCACCACCACCGGTGCGGGCGGTCGTACCAGTCACGCCATTCCACCCGGAGCGGTGATCCGACGGTTGTCGGCGGCCGGCCGGCTGGCGGCGCGAAGCTGATCCGGCGGTGACCGTGTCGTTGCTGCCGCCGGGCCCGGTTGCCCAGGACGTCGCGCCCAAGTCACCGATCGTCTACGTGGACAACGACCCGACGGTCCTCGTGCACGCCCGGGCGCTGCTCGGCAGCACAACCTCCGAGGGAGTCACGGCGCCGTCCCGAGGCGGACTGCTCGCCACGCCCGAGGGGGGATGTCACGCATCTACCCCGTCCCGGGAACAGCAACTAGCCTGCGCAGATGCGACACACCCTCGCACCTGGCGATAAAACCCTGCACGGCCATTTCTCCCCCGACTTCCCACCGGTGCTCACCATCGACCCCGGCGACACCGTCACCTACCGCACCCTGGACTGCTGGTGGTCGGCCGGCCCGTACCCCGGCGGGCGAAACCGGGAACGGCCCCGGGCACCGCAATACCAGCCCGACCACGGACACGCGCTGATCGGTCCGGTTGCGGTCCACGGCGCCCGCGCCGGCCAGACCCTCGAGGTACACATCGACGCGATCGTCCCGGCCACCTGGGGAACCACCGTGGCCGGCGGCTGGCCGAGCGGTTTCAACCAGCGGTACGGCGTCGAGGAGGAAGGGGTGGTGCACGCCTGGGAACTGGACCCGGTGGCCATGACCGGCCGCAACCAGCAAGGCCACACGGTCGCGCTGCGTCCCTTCATGGGGGTGCTCGGCATGCCGCCGGCCGAGCCGGGGCGGCACTCGACGGTCCCGCCCCGACCCTGCGGCGGCAACCTGGACTGCAAGGAATTGACCGCCGGCAGCACCCTGCTGCTACCGATCCCGATCGACGGGGCACTGTTCTCAGTCGGGGATGGGCACGCCGCGCAGGGGGACGGGGAAATCGGCGGTACCGCGATCGAGTGCCCGATGGACGAGGTGACCCTGACCTTCAACGTCCGCGACGACTTCCCGGTCACCGGCCCCGTGGCCCGAACCGCGGACGCCTGGCTGACACTTGGCGTCGGCGCGACCCTCGACGACGCCACGTTCATGGCCGTGAACTCGATGCTGACCCTGATGCAACGGTTGTACGACGTCAGCCGCCCCGACGCGGTGGCGCTGGCCAGCATCGCGGTCGACGTACGGGTGACGCAGATCGTCAACCAGACCGTCGGCGCGCACGCGGTGCTCCACAACGGCGCGCTGCGCTGAGCCGACACAACGGCCGGCTCCACCGATGCTCACCACTGTTCTCCATGCACACAGGCAGCCTGCAGCCCGCGCAGTTCCGCCGGCTGGTGCGCCTGGTCGCCGGGCGGGGCGGGGACGCCATCGCTGACGGCCGATATGCCGGGTGGCGATCCTGCCCGGTCGTCCACCTGGTCGCGTCGTGGCTTGAGCACGCTCGTCAGGTGAAGCTGCGCGTCTTCCGGAGCGCTGCTCACCGGCACCTCGTAGGTCGCCACCCGCTCCAGCCAGTCATGCGGCACGTGGCCCCGGTCCGGATCGCCGACGAGGACCTGACCGCCATTCGCCACGACACGGGCGAGGAACGGCAGCATCCGGGCCGCCACAGACGGGTGGTAGAGCGCGTCACCGGTCAACACCACATCCACGCCGTCACCGTCGCCGTCAAGCAGGTCACTCGACGACAGGGTCAGGTCGACGCCGTTGGCGTGGGCGTTGGCACTGATTGCCGCGATCGAGTAGGGGTCGATGTCGTTGGCGGTGACACCGGCGGCGCCCGCGATCGCCGCGGCGATGGCGACCAGTCCGGAGCCGGAGGCGACGTCGAGGACATGGCGACCGGCCACGGTGTCCGGGTGATCGAGGATGTAACGCGCGAGAGCCTGTCCGCCGGTCCAGGCCGACGCCCAGAACGGCGGCGGGAGGACGTGCCCCGCCTCGGCTTCGAGCCGGGCCCAGAGGACGATCGCGTCCTCGGCCATGACCAGTCGCACCTCTGGCACCAGCGGCACCGGGGCCAGCCGGAGCCGATCGATGCTGGCTGTCCCGGGCGCGCACTCGGGGGCGGACAGCGCGTACAACACCAGCGGTTCGAGGCCGGGCACGACCGCGGCGTCGGAACGGACCGGTATTCGCCGGGCCGTGGTCTTAGCCGCCGCCGTGGCGACGGGCGAGACCTCGTCGCCACGGCTCGGCGGAGTCAACGTCAGACCAGACGGATGTTAGCGGCCTGAAGCCCCTTCTGGCCCTGCTCGACGTCGAACTCGACCCGCTGATTCTCGTCCAGGCTGCGGAACCCGCTCGATGAGATGGCGGAGAAGTGGGCGAAGACGTCCGCGCCGCCGCCATCCTGCGTGATGAAGCCGAAACCCTTGTCCGCGTTGAACCACTTGACTGTACCGAAGGCCATGTCTTCTCCTCTGAGTAGTTTATGGAGCCACGTACGGCCCCGGTTGTCGCCGCTGCTCGTCCGGAAGAACCGGCAGAACAAATAGCGCCCGGCGGGTTGGATACCCACCAGGCGCTGGCAAAGTATGCGACAAACCAAAGCTTGCAACCCGCTCACGCTAGCACGGGCGCGCCGCCCGCCCGGTGTCCTGGCTGTCAGCGCTGACCGCGCCGGCTACCAACCCGAGTGCCGGAAGAGAACGCCGCCGCGCCCTGCGGCGCGGACGTGGTTTCCGAAGAGAGCTTCGACGTTTGGCTGCAGTCGATGGCGATTCCCGCCGACGCGGCGGACTCACCGCTGGAGTGGCTCACGGCCCTGGCGGTGAGTACGGCGAGGGCGCCAGCTCGGACATCCCGCCGACCAGCGCCCTCACGCGGCTGCGTTCCTTCGGTGATGATCAGTCCCGCGGAGGCGCGCTGACCGTAATGGGTCGCCGAGATCTGCTGCGGCACCTGACGCTCGCCGGCACGGTTGCGCGTCCGTGGTGCCATGGCGATCCGGTCGGCCAGTTCGAGCTTGCCGACCGTGACCGGGCTGAACAGGGTTGTCATCGTGTCCGCTGCGTCGGCCTCCATCGCGGTTCGCATCTCTTTTCTGGCCTGGCGGCGATCAGACCATCGACCTGGACGGCTACGACCGCGAGCGGCTCCCCGGGCCCGGGGAGCCGCTCGCGGTCGCGGGAGATCAGGCGATGAAGCCCTCTTCCTTCAACCAGTCCGCGGCGACCTGCGCCACCGGCTCGCCCTTGACGTCGACGCGCTCGTTGAGCTTGCGGATGGTGTCGTCGTCGAGCTTGGCGGTGATCGGCTCAAGGATCTTGGTCAGGCTCGGGTACTTGGCGGCAGTTGCGCCGTTGACCGTCAGCGCCGGGTTGTAGATCGGGAAGAAGTTCTTGTCGTCCTCCAGGACCACCAGGTCGAGGTTGCTGATCCGGCCGTCGGTGGTGAACACCTCACCGAAGTTGCAGGACTCGCCCTTCTTCGTCTCGGTGTAGACGACCCCGGTGTCGACGGTCCTGATGTTGGACCTCGGCACGTTCAGGCCGTACATCTTGGTCATGCCGGGCCACCCGTCGTTCCGCCCGGTGAACTCGCTCTCCAGGCAGAAGGTCGCGTCGGCCGGCTTGCTCTTGGCGAACGCGGCGAGGTCGGACAGGGTGCGGAGGTTCCACTCCTTGGCCTTCTCCGCGCGCACCGCCATCGCGTAGGTGTTGTTGGCCGGCGCGATGGGACCCCACACGACCTGGTTCTTCTCCTTGTCCTCCTTGACCACCGCGTCGTACTGGTGCTTCGAGTCGGGGATCGGGTCGGTGTGGTTCAGGTAGGTGATCCAGGCGGTGCCGGTGTACTCCCAGTACACGTCGACATCCCCGGCGAGCAGGGCCTTGCGGGCGTTGACCGATCCCTTGATGTTGGTCTGGTCGGTCACGTTCGCGCCGGCCGCCTTAAGCGCCTGCATGGCGATGTGGCCGAAGACGATGTTCTCGGTGAAGTCCTTGGAGCCGACCACGATCGTCTGGCCGGCGAGCGCGTCGTCCTGCTTGATCGACCCCGCACCGACAGCCACCTGCCCACCGGAGTCCTCCGTGGTGACCGAGCAACCGGCCAGTGCCAACGTGATGAGTGCGGTGCCGGCGGCCAGCCGGGAAAGGGGCATGCGGGTACGCATCAAGGACCTCCACGACGCACGGGGCGTCGATTGGGGAAAAGGGACGTGGATGATCTGTGGATCAGTCGAGCCCGGGCGGCCGGAGCAGATCGGCGATCACACCGCCGAGCCAGTCCAGCATCAGGGCGAGAGCGGCGGTGAGTACCGCACCGGTGATCAGGATGGGATCACGCTGAAGCTTGATTCCGGTCACGATCAATCCGCCGAGGCCGCCCGCGTCGATGAAGATGGCGAGCGTGGCGACCCCGACCGCGAGGACGAGCGCGGTCCGCACGCCGGCGAGAATCACCGGTACCGCCAGCGGCAGCTCGACCCGGAGCAGCACCGCGAGCGGGGACATGCCGATGCCCCGACCCGCCTCGATCAGATGTCGGTCGACCTGGTCGATCCCGGCGATCGTGTTACGCAGCACGGGCAACACCGCATAGGCCACCAGCCCGATCAGCGCGGTGCCGGTGCCGATGCCCAACCAGATGCTGAGCAGCACCAGCAGCCCGATGGCCGGCATCGCCTGGCCGATGTTGGCCAGAGCGGTGATGAACGGTGCGAGCCAGCGCAGCGCCGGCCGGGTGAGCAGGACGCCGGCGCTGACCGCGATCATCACTACCAGCAGGGTGGTGATCAAGGAGATCGAGACGTGCTGGCGGGTCACCTGGAACAGCTGCCCGGCGTTGAGCGAGCGTCGCTCGATGTCGTCCAGGGCAAGCGAGCTCACCCAGAGGTACGTGGCGAGCAGCACCGCCGCGAGCACCAGCGGCATGGTCGCGTGCCGGCGCAACAGGCCCCGCCACCGTGAGGGCGGGGCGTCCGCGAGCTGACCGGAGCCGACGGTGCCGACGCTCATGGCGTCTCCCGATCCGCCGCCGACCGGGCGCCACGGCGCTGCGCGGGCACCGCATCGGCGCTCGGCCCGTCCGCTGGCTCCGGCGCCTCCGCCACCGGCCGATCGCGGCGCCGCTCAGCCTCGCGCATCTCACTGATCGCCCGCATCAGCCGGTCGATGGTCACCGTGCCGCGGTACCGGCCGGCGTCGTCGACCACGACCGCAGCACCACTGCTGCTGCTGAGCATCGCGTCGAGCGCGTCGTGCAGTGTGGCACGAGGTTCCACCACGGTGGCCGGTCCGCCGATGCCGCGCAGGCTCTCCTGATGCGGATCCAGGTCCCGGGCGATGATCCAGTTCACCGGGCGCCGCTCGCTGTCGACGCTCAGTACGGCCCACTCGCCGGTCTCGTCCAGCCGGCGCAGCGCCGACGTCGGCGAGTCATCCAGCCCGACCAGCTCGGCCTCGTCCCAGTCGACCGCGTCGACCCGGCGCAGGTTGAGCTGTTTGAGTGAGGCGCCGGCACCGATGAACTGGGCGACGGTCTTGTCCGCGGGGTTGCTCAGCAGCCGCTCCGGGGTGTCGAACTGCCGGATGCTCGATCGGTCGCCGAGCACCGCGATGCGGCTGCCCATCTTGATCGCCTCGTCGAAGTCGTGCGTGACGAAGACGATGGTCTTCTGCAGCTTCTCCTGCAGCCGGAGGAACTCGTTCTGCAGCCGGTCCCGGGTCAACGGATCGGTGGCGCCGAACGGCTCGTCCATCAGCATCACCGGCGGATCGGCAGCCAGCGCCCGGACAACCCCGACGCGCTGTTGCTGGCCGCCGGAGAGCTGCCGTGGCAGGCGGTGCCGGTACTCGCCGGGCTCCAACCCGACGAGGTGCAGCAGCTCGTCGACCCGGGCGTCGATCCGCTTGCGGTCCCAACCGAGCATTTTCGGCACCAACCCGACATTGGTCGCCACGCTCATGTGCGGGAAGAGCCCCACCTGCTGGATGACGTAGCCGATGCGCCGACGCAGCTCGGTCGGGTTGAGCGAGGTGACGTCGGATCCGTCCACCAGGATCCGCCCAGAGGTGGGCTCGATCAACCGATTGATCATCTTCATGGTGGTGGTCTTGCCGCAGCCCGAAGGGCCGACCAGCACGACTATCTCGCCGCGCCGGATGGTCATCGAAACGTCTTCAACCGCAGGGGCCTTCTGTCCCCGGTAGAACTTGCTGACCTGTTGCAGGTCGATCATCACGTCAGCGGTCATCATTGACCTCCCTGGGTGGTGGACGGGGCCGCGACAGCCGGCGCGCCGGCGAGCGCCGCGACGGAGTCTGGCTGCCCGGCCGGGCGCGGAGCGCTCGACCTCGTGCGGGGCCACCGGGTGCCTCGACCGCTCCGGCTCAGCATCCCGAGCAGGCCCAGGCAGAGGTCCACGACGAGGGCGAGGACGACCACGCCGAGCGTGCCGATCAGGGCCTGGTTCAGCGAATTGACGCCGCCGAGGTTGGCCAGGCCCGAGAAGATCTGGTTGCCCAAGCCCGGCCCACCGACGTACGCGGCGATCGCCGCGATGCCCATCGTCATCTGGGTGGCGACCCGGATACCGGCCAGGATGACCGGCCAGGCCAGCGGTATCTCGACCGTGCACAGCGACCGTACCCGGCTCATCCCGATGCCGCGGGCGGCCTCGGTCAGCGCGGGGTCGATCTCGGTCAGTCCCACCACCGTGTTACGGATGATCGGCAACAGGGCGTAGAGGGTCAGCGCGACCAGCGCGGGGAGGTACCCCAGGCCCAGTGGAGTGATCAGCAGGCCGAGCAACGCGAACGAGGGAATGGTCAGCACAGCAGCGGCGACCGCGACGGCGATTCCCCGGGCGCGCCGGTGGCGGTAGGTGAGGACGGCGATGGAGGTGCCGATGAGCGTCGCCAGCGCTACCGCCATCAGCACGAGCGTGGCGTGCTCGATGGTCTGGGCGACCAGCAGGTCCCGGCGGCTTTCCAGGTATTCGAAGAAGGTCATCTGACAGGTCCTATCGGCGGCCGGCAGGCCTCCGGCCAGAGGTGGTCGCGACGGTGCTGGACCCGCCATGGCCGGACAATCATCACATTTCGGGCATAGACATTCGGCAATGGCCCTCCGTGTGGGACGTGGAATCGATGGGAGAAATCACCGGGGAGGTTCTGAGCGGCACGCCGACCGGCGACACGGGGTCGGACGCCCCCACCCACCTCGTCCATCTCCTCCTCGAGAGACGAACCTGCATAGATGCGATCATGCGGGGGGTGCAACGATACGTCACGGGCTGCGCGTCAGTTCGGCCGACCCGAGGCCGGGGCCTGCAATGATCTCTGCGGGAGTCCCTGACGAGCCACCCGACAGACCCCGCCCACTCGGCCGGACATACCGCGGACCGTTCTACCCGCCCCAGCTCTGTCTCGCCCGGCCCGTGGCCGCCGACCTGCGCCTGGCAACGCATCACCAGCCAGTACCCCAGGCGCTTCGCCCACTGCGCATGGGTCCGCACCGTCTGGCAGACAGGATGACAAGGGCTGGGTAACGACGTCAGCATCTCGGCCCTGCACTTTGGAGGCGTGTTCGTCCACTACGGCCGCTCCGGCGGGTCCATCCCCCCGATCAACCTGTGGGAGCAACCTGACGGGATCCACCTCGTCCGCGTCTTCGGCAACGCCGCGCACGAATCGATCGACCAGCGGCGCAGCCGCGCCCTACAAGTCATGAAATGGATCGAAGACGGCACCCTAGACATCCTCATCGACCGGACCTACCCGCTGGAGGACGCCGCCAGAGCGCATCGCGACCTCGAATCCCAAGACACAGTAGGAAAGCTTCTACTCTTGCCCTGAACACACACAGCGCAGTGGGACGAGGATCTCCATGTCAATCCCCTCGAAGTGTGGAGACTTCCGCTACGCGGCCGTGGAGCCGTTGGACTGGTTGTGCGCCGTGCTCCCGTGGCCGGGCCACCGGAAGGCATGCGGGCAGCGGTGGCGTCCGGGCTTACGGCGGGGCGGGTGGTCAGCAGGTGTCAGTGAGGTGCACCCGCAGCTTGGCCAGCGCCCGCGATAGCAGCCGGGAGACGTGCATCTGCGAGACGCCGATCTGCGCGGCAATCTCGCTCTGGGTGAGGTTGCCGTAGAAGCGCAGGGTGAGGATTTTCTGCTCGCGCTCGTCGAGGGTGGCGAGGGCCGGGCCGAGGGAAACGCGCAGCTCGGCGATCTCGAACTCGCCGTCCTCGCCGCCGAGCATGTCGCCCAGCTCGGTGGCCCGGTCGCCGTCGCCGGTCGGGGTGGACAGCGACACCGCATTGTAGGCGCGGGCACCCTCCAGGCCCTCCAGGACCTGCTCCTCGGTCAGCTTGAGGTGGGCGGCGATGTCGGCGACCGTCGGCGAGCGGCCGAGGGTCTGCAGCAGCGTGCTGTTGGCGTCGGAGATGGCCAGCCGCAGCTCCTGGAGCCGGCGTGGCACGCGGATGTCCCAGGTGCGGTCGCGGAAGTGCCGCTTGAGCTCGCCGACGATGGTCGGGATGGCGTAGCCAGCGAAGTCGACGCCGTGGGAGGGGTCGAACTTGTTGACTGCCTTGATGAGGCCGAGCGCGGCGGTCTGCACCAGGTCATCGGTCGGCTCGCCGCGGCCGCTGTAACGCCGGGCGAGGTGGTTGGCCAGCGGCAGCCATGCCTCGATGGCCCGATCCCGCATCGCGGCCCGGGACGGATGGTGGGCCGGCATCGTAGCCATGACCTGGATCAGCTCGTTGGCCGTGGACTCCGCCGGCGACGTGACCCTGCTGTGCGGGCTGACGGCTTGCTGCGTGACGGTGGTCATACGGATCCCTCCGAGTCTGTCCGGGCGATTCGAGGAGGTCGAGTCGCCCGCAGCAGCACGGTAGCCCGTATGGCCCTCAAAACCTAACCGAAAGGTTGATGCGCTTGTATCGCATGCTTTTTCTTGCCTCCGCCGCCCGGTCGTGCCAGTGGCCCGCGTTGGGGCCGCCGAGGGAAGGTTGAGGCATCGACGCCCTGTGGGGCCGGGAGTCGTGCGGGTGTGGCCGCCACGCTCGCTAACCGCCAGTGCCACTCCGATCAGCAGGTGGGTCAACGGTTGTGCCGACGGCTCCAGCACCGGCACTGGCCGGGCATGGCCAGGCCAACGGCGCAGCTGACCCGACATCCCGGACCGGGCCGGTGCCGATGGCCCGCTAACTCACCAATCCTCAGATGGAAGACGAGATCCAATCCCTCGCCGCCGAGGCCGGCCTACCGGGTCGATGAGGCAGCCCGGCGCCTGCGCTTACACCAGCCCGCCGTGACGCGGCCCGCGGCGTCCCTTCGCCGATGAGACGTCCCTCATGGACGGTTCGGTGCGGGCGCCGACTCTTTGTCAGTGGAATGACTGTGTGGGGCGCTGATGGCCATGACGGCGGTGTCGTCGGTGAGCCCGGCGCCGAAGGTACCGAGTAGGTCGATGACAGCGGCGACGGCGCCGGCGGCGTTGGTGGGTGCGAGATCGGCGGCGAATTGGGCGAGGGCTGCGGCTCCGTAACGGCCGTCGGAGGTTTCGCTGCTGGCGGTACGGGCCTCGGTGAGTCCGTCGCTGTAGAGGAGCAACGTGTCGCCGGGGTTCGCTACGACGGTGGTGTTGGTGTATTGAGTGGTCGGGAAGGCCCCCACAATGCGGCCCTTCGTGCGTTGGTAGTTGGCGGAGCCGTCGGCCTGTAGCAGCAGGGGTTCGGGGTGTCCGCCGCTGGCGATCACCGCGGTGAACCCGCCGATGGCCGGTGTGGGTGTGAGGATGCCGAAGACGACAGTGCAGTAGCGGGCGTCGGCGCGGTATTCCTGCCAGAGCACGGTGTTGAGGTTGTGCAGCACGGCGGCGGGGTCGGGGTTGTAGACGGTTGCGGCGCGCAGGGTGTAGCGGGCCAGCGCGGTGACGGCGGCAGCTTCGACGCCTTTGCCGCTGACATCGCCGAGAAAGAATCCCCAGCGGCCGTCGTCGAGGGGGAACAGGTCGTAGAAGTCGCCGCCGACTTCGTCGGTGGAGGCCATCCGGTAGTACGCGGCGGTTTCCAGCCCGGGCGGAGTTTGCAGAACGGCCGGGAGCAGGCTTCGTTGCAGTTTGCTGACGAGTTGCCGTAGTCGTTCGTCCTCGCGTTCGGCGGCCCTGCGGGCGCTGAGGAGCTCTCGTTCGTAGGCGCGGCGTTCTCTGGCGTCGAAGACGGTCGTCCGGATGAGCTGGGGTTGGCCTTCGCTGCCGGCCTTGACGATGGAGGTGACGAGGACCGGCATGCGTGAGCCGTCCTTGGTGCGAAGTTCGAGGGAGATACCGCCGATCTCGCCCTGCATGGCCAGCATGGGTGCGAAGTGAGTTTCATAGTAGATGCGACCCCCGCCGGTGAGCAGGTCACTGAAGCGGCGCCGGCCGACGAGTTCCTCGCGGGTGTAGCCGAGCCAGGCCAGCATGGTGCCGTTGATCTTCGCAATGGTGCCGTCCAGGAGGGTGGACAGGTTCCCGCAGGGCGCGTTCTCGTACAGGTCTTCGAGGTTGTCTTCCAGCAACGCGGGGAAGCCCACCTCGCTCGGCCCGGCGCTCCCGTCATCGCTTCGACCTCGGCGGTGAGGATCACGCCCGGTAGCTGCGGTCATCGGTAGGCGGCCCTGATGAACGACGTGATCGCTGCGGCCGTGGCCTCCGGCGCGCTCAACTGCGGGCAATGCCCGGTCGCGTCCAAGGTGACCAGCCGACTTCCGGCGATCTGCGCGTGCACGAACGCGCCGACTTCAGGCGGCGCGATGGCGTCCTGGGAGCATTGCAGGATCAGGGTGGGAACGCTCACCGCGGCGAGGTCGGCACGGTTGTCGGACAGGAACGTGGCCCGGGCGAACACCTGCGCCATTGCGGGGTCCGTCCGGCAGAAACTTGCCGTCAGCTCTTCCCCCAGCTCCGGCCGCTCCGGATTGCCCATGATTAGGGGAGCCATGCTCGACGACCAGCCGAGGTAGTTGCTGTCGAGCGACTCAAGCAACTCGTCGATGTCACCACGAGTGAAACCGCCTCGGTAGTCTCCGTCATCGATGTAGCACGGTGACGGGGTGACCAGGACAAGTGCGGAGAAACGGTCCGGTTCGCGGTTCGCTGCGAGAACTCCGATGCTCGAACTGACCGAGTGTCCGACGAAGATCGGCTGCTGAAGATCCAGGTCCTGGCAGATGCCCAGCACATCATCGGCGTAGCCGTCCAGGGAGGCGTACCGGTCGGCGTCCCAGGCCGCCGGATCAGCCTTGCCTGATCCGACGTGGTCGAATAGCACCACCTGGGCCCATTGTTCCAGTTCGCTGGTCACGTAGCGCCACATCTGCTGGTCGCAGCCGAAGCCGTGCGCGAGCACAACGGTGGGGCCGTCCTCGCGACCGGCCAACACCACGTTGTTGCGGTTCCGCACACGCATTCACCTATCTTCCATCACCGACACGTTGGGGCCAAGTTCCCGCTCACCTGGCAAACGTTGCGTGCGCAATAGGCTGCGAGCCGGGTGGGGACTGGCCGAACTTTGTCCTGTCGTCAACGCCGGCGGAAATTTGACCCCTCTGTTCTGCCCGGCCAGTGACCACGGCAGAAGGCGGGTCCCTGTGCCCGCGGCTGAGGCCAGCGAGCCGCGCCTGGCTGCCCCCATGATCCATCGGAGCGACGGAGGCGAGGTGCCGTTCACCGGTAGTCACGTCGCGGCCGTGGCACGCCGGGATCCAATAGGTTGACTGTGAATAGATCAACCCGAACGACCAGAGGCCCTGTGACTGAGGCCGCGTCGGTCCCGGGTAGTGATGGGGGATCGCAAACACGCGCGGAAGGCTGTAAGGCTGCCATGAGCTCTGCACGATCACCTTCAGAGCCCCTTTATTTCACCGAGCGCGGATCGGGGCCGCCCCTCCTGCTCGTGCATGGGTTGATGGTCACCGGCGAAATGTTCGAGCCGGTGACAGAGCACTTCGCGACCCGGCATCGCGTGATCGTTCCCGACCTGCGTGGCCACGGGCGGAGCCGGGACCTTCCGCCGCCGTACGCGGTCACGCAGCTTGCAGCTGACCTGTCCCAACTGCTCGACCATCTGGGCATCGACTCCACCGCCGTGCTCGGCTATTCGCAGGGCGGCGCGATCGCTCAGCAGTTGGTCCTCGACTTCCCCGAACGATGCGACCGCCTCGTGCTCGCTTGCACCTTCGCGTTCAACATGGCGACCTGTCGCGAAAAGGTGGAGGGCCACCTCCTGCCGCTGGTGCTCCAGATCCTCGGCATGCGGCTGTCGGCGAAGTTGGTCGTCTCACAGGCGACGCCGCAGCTCGGCAGGGCACGTGCCGACTGGCTCGCCGGGCTCATGGCGGACCAGGACCGCAAGTTGATGGTGTCCGCCTGGAGGGAGACGATGGCGTTCGACAGCAGGCGCCGGCTGGCGGAGATCGCATGTCCGACGCTCGTCATCGCCGCTTCGAACGATCAAGCGGTACCGATCCACCACGCGAAGATGCTCCACGACGGTGTGGCTGGTTCCCAGCTGGTCGTCATCGACGGTGCCGACCACGCGCTCATCTGGACCCACTCCGACGAGTTCGAGCATGTGACAGACGGTTTCCTCGCGACCTGATCGGGCCAGGTCCGCGGCCAGATGGGGTGCCTCATCGAGGGAGCGTATGACGCTGTGCGGCTACCGAGCGAGGGCCGCCTCGGCGTCGAGCCACGCCAGCTTGTGCGGGTTGAGGATCGCGTAGATTCGGGTGATCCGGCCGTTCTCGACGGTCAGGCTGACCGCGGCGGCGACCTCGCCGTCGATGTCGATCAGGGCGCCGGGCGCGCCGTTGAGCCACACCGGGGTGCTCGTGAGCTCCGCGGACACCTTGGTGGCTCCGAAGGCGAGGACCGCGGCGAGCTTGTCTGCGCCCTCGATCGGCTTCCGCGCGGCCGGCACCAGACCCCCGCCGTCGGAGACCAGGACGACGTCGGGCGCGAGCACAGCCATCAAGCCCTGCACGTCACCCGTGGTGAGCGCGGCGCGGAACTGCTCCACGACCTGCTGCTGCTCGGTGCGGCTCACCTCCATCCGCGGGCGCCGCGCGGCCACGTGTCGGCGCGCCCGGTGCGCGATCTGCCTGACCGCTGCGGAGGACTTGCCCACGGCCTCGGCGATCTCGTCGTGCGGCACGTCGAACACCTCGCGCAGCACGAAGACCGCGCGGCGGTAGCGCTTCGGTCTGCGTATACGAAAGGGTTGACGAGCCGCTGGCCGCGGCCCGTCAACCCCGACACGTGCCCACCAAGGCTTGGCTACTTGACGCCACCGGCCCGGAATGCAATCCAGGCGTCGCTCATCCGGTCCGCCTGTCCTGCGGTGAACATGTTCATGCAGGAGTCCTGCGTGTAGTCCATGAAGTTGTGGATCGGGTCCAGCCCGGGTGCCGTGCAGGTGTCCGCGCCCACCGGGCAGTTGAACTGCGGCGCCGCCTCCCGCGGAGTGTCCGCGACGTAGTCGCCGGAAGCGGAGCACCCGTGCGCGAAGGTGTGCTCCAGCATCAGCCAGTGCCCGACTTCGTGCGTCAGCGTGTCACCCAGGGCGTACTTGCCCGCCGTTCCGCCCGGCATCGACTCATCGAGCATCACCACGCCGTCGATGTAGTCCCGGCCGTTGTTGTAACCCTTCGGGAAGTACGCCCAGCCGAGGAGCCCGCCGCCGATGTTGGCCGCGTACACGTTCAGGGTGCGGGAGTCGCCGGTGTACAACGCCTGCTTCATGTCCCGCTCGTTCTTGCCCGGCACGACCGTGTACCAGTCGCTGTTCACCGTCCACGTCGTGTCGACGAGAGAGAAGCGGAACGGCGTGTCGGAGGCGTTCGCCGCCGTGCGGCCCGCGAACGAATCGTTGAGCACCGTCATCTGCGCCGCGATCAGGGTGTTCCACCTGTTCGTCTCGGCCGCGCCGAGGGGGTGGTCGGAGATCATGTGGAAGATCGTGGGCACGGTGGTGCTGCCGTTGGGCAGGCGCGGCGAATCCTTGATCACGCCGTAGGCGTTTGCCTCATTCTTGGAATACAGCTCCGGCTCCTGTGCGGTGGCGCCCTCGCTCACCCGCGCCGCGCTGTGCCCCTCGGCACCCGGCTCACAGGCCGCAACACCCGCGGAGGCGGTCACGGACGCTGCCGTACCCACCGCCGCGGAGGCTCCACCGGCCGCCAGGAATGTTGCAGCGGTAGCGGTCAGGGCTGCCAGTTGGAACGTCGATCTCCTGCGCATCGTTGCACCTTTCACATATGGGGGATGGATGGGTCACAGAGCGGAATGGACGAGGGTCGCCGCGACAAGGTCACCGACATCGTCGTCCCGTTATAAGAACACGCCATTGGCGTTGACAACAGGCCTCAAGATCGGGACCGCATCGCCAGATCCCGACCTCGCCGGAGCGCGCCCACCCCGCTAGTGCGGTGTCCACTAACGTTCACCGGGTTTCCGGTGGGTGTTGTGGATCCTCGCCTTGAGGGGCGAGCGACTCCCCACCGGTTGGTGGGGCGGGCCTCCGCGGGCCAACTGATCCTCGCGCCGCCCTGGTGGGCGGCGGGGGTCACGTCGGGACCGGCCGGCACCGGGGAGATGCCGGCCGGCTCGACGGTGCGTGACCACCTCCGGCAGCACAATCGCTGTCGGGGTGGTGGATCCGCCGCCCGGGACACGGGTGGCGATGCTGGCCGCCGCGACCAGGTCACGGTGCCCGGAGAATGCGCAGTGCGGGCAGGACAGGGTCCGCCCACGAGGTTTCGGTACACGTTTGCGGCAGGCGGGGCAGGTCGACGAGGTGCCGCGTTCGTCGACCAGCCGGACGGTGATCCCGGCCAGCGTGGCTTTGTCGGTGAGGACCTGCAGGAGCCGGCCGATCTGCCACTGCCGCAACCGCAGGTTGTGTCGCCGCCCGGCGGGGATGTCGAGCACCCCGCCGGGGATCCCCGACATGCAACACACCGACCCGCTGCTTTACCGCCCAGGAAACAACCGTGCGGGCGGCCTCATGCTGGGCCTGACACACCCGCCGCCGGTGCTGGCCCTCCACCCGACGGGCCCGACGCCGGTACTGCCGCCACCGCCGCGACCCCTTCTGGCCCGGCTTCGGCGCCCGCCGTGCCACGGCACGGCGGCGGGCCTTGGTGTCGGCCAGGTGCACGCGGTGCTCGGCGCGGATCGCCCGCCCCGACACCAGCAGTGCCTCCCCGTCGGGGCCGGCCACGGCGTAGGGGTGGATGATCCCGAGATCCACCCCGGCCACCCTGCCGGGGTCCGGTCCCTCACCCGGCGGGTAGACCACCACCGGCACCTCGGCGGTCACGTCGAGGAACAGGCGGCCACCTTCACACAGCAAAGCCTTGGCGGTGTCGGGGGTGCAGACCGCCCCGGCATCCTCCGCACCGACGCGCCTACGCGCCGACAAGCAGCTCAGGTCCTCCGCACCTCGCTTAGCCGAGGGCGGGGCAAACGTAGCCGGGACTCGATGGCCCCGATGATGCGCGGACGCAGTTCCGCGGCGCGGATGACGGCGTCCACGGAGCCGACCTCGACGGCGCGCTGGATGTTGTGAACCCGGTCGAACTCCGTGGCCACCTCGCCGAGCCTCTCCGCGCGGACCGACGAGCGGAGCTCGTCGAGTTCCGCGGTCAACGCGGCACGGTCGGCGCCGGAGGCGGCCGCAGCGCGGGCCTCCAGGTCCCGCACGCGGGGGTCGGCCGCAGTGCGGGCGTCGACGTCGCTGGAGAACACCACCGCGGCGGCGGGAGCACCGCCGAGCACCGAGGCGAACGAGCCTTCCAGCGCCAGCACGGTCATGTTGGGGTTCAGCGCCTTCGAGAACACCACGAACGCGCCGCCGTGGTATCGCGAGATCACGCAGAACACGATGGGCCCGCGGAAGTTCACGATCGCCCGGCCGATCTCGGCGCCGTACTCCAGTTGCAGCTTGCGCATCGACTCGGGTGAGCCGTCGAAGCCCGACAGGTTCGCCAGCACCACCAGCGGTCGGTTGCCGCTGGCCGCGTTGATCGCCCGCGCGGCCTTCTTCGACGACCGCGGGAACAGCGTGCCCGCGGTGTAAGTGTCCGGGCCGTCGGTGGGCGGGAACCCACGCCGGGGCACCGCCCGTGACTCGATGCCGAGCAGGCACACCGGGATGCCGCCGAGATGTACGTCCTGCACCACCGCGGTCTCCGCGTCGGCCATGCCCGCCCAGCGTTCCAGCACCGGGTGGTCCTGGTCGGACAGCGCCCGCATCACGGTCCGGATGTCGAACGGCTTCTTGCGGTCCGGGTTGGCCTCGGCGGAGAAGATCTCGCCGACGGTGGTGAAGTCGCTGCCGGCCACGGCATGCGGGAAGTCGGAGATGTCGCGGTCGGTGGCGTCGGTGGTGGTCGCCCGCCGCGGCACGTCCTCGCCGGGCGCGACGTACGTGTGGTCGTAGTGCGACATCAGCACGTCTCGCGCGGCGGGAAGGTTCGGCGCCCAGTACTGCGCCTGCCCGTTCGGGCCCATCACCCGGTCGTAGCCGCCGATGCCGAAGTTGTCTTCGGCGGACACGCCACCGGAGAAGTCGAGCGACTGCTTGCCGGTGAGCACCATCGCCGAGTCCGGCGTCATCACCAGGACGCCCTTGGTGTGCATGAGCATCGTCGCCTCGGCATTCCAGTACGGCTGCGCGCCGACGTTGATGCCCGCGACCACGATGTTGATCTCACCGCCGTCCTGGGTGAACTCGACGATCCGCTTGAGTGCCGCGGCCACCCAGTCCATGTTCTCCGTGCCCGACGTCATGGAGATCCGGGCGCCGGCGGACAGCGCGTACCACTCCAGCGGCACCCGCATCCGCCCGGCCAGGTCCAGCGCGGCGATCACGCGGCGGCACTCCGGCTCGGACAGGGCGCCGAGCGACTTCGTGGGGTCGCCGAGCAGCACGACCCGGGTGACGCCCTGCGGGTGCCGCGGGGTCGGCGTGGTGACCACGCCGGCGACGATCGCGGCGGTGTTGCGCCCCTTGGGCCGGTCGACCGGCACCAGCGCGTGGTCGTCGTCGAGGTCGTGCTCGACGAAGTGGCCGAGCAGGCCGGTCAGCTCGTACGGGTACACCGTGTTGCGGCTGCTCGCGCGCAGCACCTTCTGCCGGTAGTCGTCGAGCGGCTCGACCGGCTCGACCGGTGGCTCGCCGACGGTCAGCTCGGCGCCACCGGTGGCGCCGAAGGCGATTCGTACGGCGATCTTGGCCAGTTCGCCGGTGGTCCGGTCGCGCTGTCGCGCGATGAACAGGATCTCCTCCAGCCCGGCGCCCGCGGTCGTCGGGCGCACGCGCCCGGCGATCATCTCCATCTCCTCGCGGGTGAGTTCGCTCGGCGGCCAGACGTAGATCACGATCCGGTTGGTGTTGAAGCGTTTCCGCGACCCTCGCCGGGACTGCGCGCGGCGGATCGAGTCGAGGCAGGCGGCGACGGTGTCCTCGGTCGTCGGCAGCGCGACCAGCCGGCCGTCGTGCTCGCGCAGCTCGGTCAGGTCGCGCACCTGCGCGAAGGCGACGAGACGCTCGTCGGACGGGTTCTCCCGTGCCACGCACTGGAAGAGGTAGACCTCCTCGTCCGACGACGGGAGCCGGGTGAGGTCGAACTTGTGCAGCCGCTTCAACTGCATCCGCTGTGCGATGTACGGGTGCAGGCCGCGGATCAGCCGCTCCTCGGCCATCCCCGTGCTCGACGGGCGGAACGTGAAGTGGTGGTGCATCACCGCTCCGCCGCGGCCCGCGACGGTGGTCGTGACTCTGCGGACCTGGTGCGGCAGCGGGTGCGCGTTGATGACCTCGAGCAGCGCGGCCACCGTCGCGTCGAAGTCCTCCGGCTGGTTCTCCCAGGCGAGGTAGATGTCGGCGTCGATGGCGTCCTCGCCGCTTGCCAGCTCGGCGAGCCCGCGCAGGGCGCTGCCCAGCGCGTCGAAGCTCACCGCGGCGGAAACCACGCTCGAGTCGGCGCGCTCCGTGACCACGAAGGTGCAGCCCGCGACCTCGCGGCTGCGGACGCTGGTGAGCGCCTTGTTGCCGTAGTACCGCCGGGTCAGCACTTCCAGCATGACCGCGTTGTCGAGGTGGTCGTGGACGAGCCGCTGGCCGAGCAGCCGAACCAACGGCTCGGTGCTGCGTACCATCTCCGTGATGCGCTCGGCGCGGTCCGGCGCCTCTGGGTGCGCGTCCAGGTGGCGCAGGTGCTTGCGGACCTCGGCGTAGACGCGGGCGCGGTTGCGGCGCAGCAGCGGCTGGGCGAACCAGGCGAACACCACGCCGCGGGCGAGGTCGGCGACCACGGGGAAGCGGACCTGCGTCGCGGCCACCAGCCGCTCCAGCGCGAGGCCGGCGGGCTCGCGCAGCGTCTCGTCCGGCGGCGACTCCCGCAGCCACGCGCGCAGCAGCGTCGCGACGACCGTGGCGTCGGCGGACGCGCGTTGCTGGGCGAGGAAGATCCGGAACACGGCGGCTTCGAGCTCGGGGGAGCGCTCCAGGTCGGTGACACCGTAGTGCCCGAGCGCCTTGGCGAGCTTGGCCTGGAACGAACTCGGCAGTCCGGCCCGCTCGACGTCGAGGCTCTGCAGGTAGGTGTGGAAGTACTCGCGGGCGCTGTGCAGGTGGACGTCGTCGCCGCCGTCCTCGCCCGTGGGCCGGTTGCGGCTCAGCTCGGCGAGGTCGGCGAACACGTTGACGAGGTCGAGTTCCTCGGCGAGCGGCCGGTGGCCGTCCTCGGTGGCGGCCCGACGCGCGGCGAGGTAGTCGTCGAGCACCCGACGGTCGTCGTGCGGGTCGACGTCGAAGCCGAGCAGCAGCCCGCGCAGGTCCTCCTGGCCGCGCGTGGCGCGCTTTCGCGCGGGGATCTCCTCGGGCGCGGCGGGCAGGTCCAGCTCGACGGACGCGGCGGCCGGGCCGTCCGCGCCCTCGTCGGCCTCGTCGGCCAGCGGCTCCAGCCGCAGCAACGGTGCGCCGGCCTCCACCTGGCTGCCCACGGAGACGGCGCATTCCTTCAGCCGCGCCTTGAACGGCGCCCGCAGCACCGTCTCCATCTTCATGGCCTCCAGCACCAGCACCGGCGCGCCCGCCTCGACCTCGGCGCCTACCTCCAGCGGCGTGGCGACGACCAGCGCGGGCATGGGTGAGCGGACGACACCGCCCTCGTCGCGGCTGACCCGGTGCGTCACGCCGTCCACCTCGACCAGGTGGATCGGCCCGTGCGTCCCGGTGAGCAGGCGGTATCGGACGCCGTTGACGACGATCTGCCCGGTGTGCCGGTCGAAGCGGTCAAGCTCGACGTCCGCGGTGCGGACGGCACCGCCCGCTTCGATGCCGACGCGGAACCGGTGCGCGCCGACCCGCGCCACGCGCACGCGGTAGCTGACGCCACGCAGCTTGAGGTCCAGCGCTCGGCCACTCTTGTGCTGCACCTGCGGGCGACCGCCGAACGCCGTCGACAGCAGCCGCTGCCGCTCGACGCGTTCCTCCTCCTCGTACGCCTCGATGACGGCGGCCGCCAGCGCGACGGCGGAGTGCCGGTGCGCGACGAGCCTGCCCGCGCCGCGGACGCGGTCGATCCAGCCGGTGTCCGCGCTCGCGTCGATCACCTCGGGCTGGTCGAGCAGGTCGAGCACGAAACTCTTGTTCGTGGCGCCACCCTCGACGATCACCGTGGTGTTCGCCATCGCCCGGCGCAACCTGCCGAGCGCCTCGTCGCGGTCGCGACCGTAGGCGATGATCTTCGCGATCATCGAGTCGAAGTCGGCGGGGATGGTGTCACCCTCGCTGACGCCGGTGTCCACCCGGATGCCCGGTCCGGCGGGCAGGTCCAGCCGCGCGATACGGCCCGGGGAGGGCGCGAAGTCGCGGTCGGGGTCCTCGGCGTTCAGCCGGGCCTCGATGGCGTGCCCGCGCTCCACCGGCGGCTCGCCTTCGAGCCGCCCGCCCGCGGCGACGTGCAGCTGCGCCTTGACCAGGTCGAACCCGGTCGTGGACTCGGTGATCGGGTGCTCGACCTGCAGGCGGGTGTTGACCTCGAGGAACGCGAACAGCCGGTCGCCAGGGTGGTAGAGGAACTCGACGGTCGCCGCACCCCGGTAACCGACCGCCACGGCAAGCCGCTCGGCCGACGTCTTGAGCTCGGCGGCCTGCACCGGGCTGAGGACCGGCGACGCCGACTCCTCGATGACCTTCTGGTTGCGCCGCTGCACCGAACAGTCGCGGACACCGAGCGCCCACGCGGTGCCCTGTCCGTCGGCGATCACCTGGACCTCGACGTGCCGGGCACCGGTGACGAGGCGCTCCAGGAACACGACGCCGCTGCCGAACGCCCGCGCCGCCTCCTGGCTGGTGCGCTCGTACGCGTCGGCGAGCTCGGCCTCGTTCGTGATCACGCGGATACCGCGCCCGCCGCCACCCGCAGTCGCCTTCAGCATCAGCGGATAGCCGATCTCGGCCGCCGCCGCCAGGGCGGCGTCCAGGGTCTCGACCGCGCCACGGCTCCACGGCGCGACCGGCACACTGACCTCCTCGGCGATCAGCTTCGCGCCGATCTTGTCACCGAGCTTGCGCATGGCCTCCGCGCTCGGCCCGACGAAGGTGACCCCGACCTTCTCGCACAGCTCCGCGAACGCCGGGTCCTCTGCGACGAAGCCCCAGCCGACCCACGCGGCGTCGGCCCCGGTCTCCACCAACGCGCGCTCCAGGGCCTTCAGGTCCAGGTACGGGCGCGCGGACGCGGGACCGAGATCGTAGGCGATGTCCGCCTCACGCACGAACGTGGCGGTGCGGTCGACGTCGGTGTACAGGGCGACGGTCTCGATCCGGGTCCCGGTCTCCGCGGCCAGCTCTTGGACCGCGTGGATGAGCCGCATCGCGGCCTCACCACGGTTGACGATGGCGACACGGCTGAACACCCGACCGACCCCTCCGGTAGACCCACGATGTACGCGCCGCGAGACCCCGGCCTCCGGCAGTGATCACCTTTCCGCCTGCCCGCTGGCAGCACCATGTCGTAACCACCGAACCCTAGGCGGCACCTTTGTAGGAACCGAACAAAAATTTTTGGCCGCCCACGCCTCTGGTTAGGGCGGGTGCGAACGGCAGTGGCCCGTTTGGCTGCGGTCGATGTTGCTCGCCGTGCTCTTGAGCATCGCGGCGGTGATCTTCGCCGTCGCATCACCCGGCTGAGCTGGCAGACCGAACACGAACGGGTAAAGCCGTCGACTGGGCCTCCTCGTCGATGCGGCACCGGCGCCCGCGCGATCCCATCACCAGCGCCTTGACCGCGGCTTCTGGCTGGGTGACCTCTTGGGCGGCCTCGAAGAGGCCCGCCTGTCAGACGGTGCTGAAACCGGTCCTGGATGCGGCCGGACGCCCCACCGGCGTCGACCTCGCGCCGGGATAACTGCGGCTCGGCAACCCTGGATCCGAGGGTGAGTTCCTCCTGTCAACTCGTACGCCGAATGCGGTATCTGGCAGCTGCGGCCACCAGACCGAGCACGACCGGAACGACGATGGCAACCGGCAGCGAGCCCGCTGCGGTCAGGGTCCGCTTTCCGGCCACCGTCACGTGTACCGGCTGGCTCACCACCAGCGGGCCGGTACCCGCCGTGGAGTCGCCGCCGGGCATGAGCACGACGTAGACGTCGAAACTGCCGGTGTTGACGGCCTGGAACTGCCAGGACAGCGACGTGCTGCTGCCCGGCGCCACCGGCGGAACTTCCCGGGTCACGTCCGCCGACCAGTCCTCGAGGTCGACGTAGACGCCGTCCAGGCTCGCGACGTTGAGGTGGGCCACCAGCCGGTCGGTGGGTGCGCCACCAGAGTTGACCATGCGGGACTCAACCGTCAACCTCTCGCCAACGACGGTGTTGATCCGGCTCTGGTCCAACACCACCTCGACGGCGCCGGGCAGCGGCGGCGGAGCGGCTGCCGCCGAAGCGGCCAGGCCGACGGGAGCCGTCAGCGCCAGCAGCAGCCCGGCGAGTGCGAACCCTGTCTTCATTCTCCGCTCACCCCTCCATACAGCCGGACGATCCGGGCGCCGGCGGCAACCAGGACGCCCCCGGCCATCACCGCGGTGAGAAGCGGCGAGGCCACGTAGGACAGGTCCCGCGTCCAGGCGTGCCCGTTGACGAGCACAGCCGTCAGGTAGTGCAGCGCCGCGTCGACCGGGTTGAGCCGGACGAGGACGTCTCCGAACCAGCCCCTCGGCGTGCCGCCGGGCAACTGGGTCGGCGCGAAGAACGCCAACAGCAGGAACAGGCTTATTGCGAGGCTGACCTTGTTGGAACTCGAAATGGCACTGATCAGCAGACCGAGCGCGGTGAGCGCGACCGCCAGCAGCGTGCCGACGAGCAGGCCCAGCAGCAGCGCCTGCCCGACGATGGACACTCCGCGTCCGAGCACCCACAGGTACGGCACGCTCACGACGAAGGTCGCGAGCCAGAGCGACAAGGCGGCGGCCATCTTCCCCAGCACGATCGCCCGGCGGGAGACGGGTGCGAGCAGCAGGCTCTCCAGCGTGCCCCGCTCCCGCTCCCCGCTGATCGCGTCGGCGCTGACCACCAGCGTGACGAGGACGCCGATCGCCACCGCAACCTGCAGGGTGAGGTTCACCGCCTCACGCTGCTCGAGGAAGTTGAGCACCTGATTGGTACCGGCAAGGTAGGTCATGACGCTCAGGACGACGCTGAACGCGAAGACCAACATCGGGCCGCGCCCGCTCACCCACAGATCGCGGCACTCTTGTTCGGCGACGACCCGCCAACCCGGGCCATCGCCGCGAACCCCGCCCGCGCTGGGTTCGGCGTTCCGGACCCGCCCCCGCAGACCCGTCGTCATCGGACACCCTCCCCGGTCATAGCTAGGAAAGCGTCGCTGAGCCGCGCGCCTTCGACCTCGAAGGACAGGACCGGCACGTCGGCGCTCAGGACCGCCCGCAGTGCTGCGTTCATCCCGGTCTCCGTGCCGCCCTGGTCTGCGGCCGGCCGTCCGGTCAGGGTGATCCTGAGGATGTCGGGACGTTCGTCGGCGGGCTCTGTCGTCAGGTCGGCCACGCCCGCGAGCGCTTGCCGGGCTCGACCGATCAACTCGATCGGTACGCGCATCTGCGCGTACTGCTGGGTGGGGACGGCGCGGGTGACCTCGCCGAAGGTGCCGGAGACGAGGAGCTTTCCCTTGTGAAGGATCAGCACGCTCGTGCAGATCTCCTCGACGTCCGGAAGGGTGTGGGTGCTGAGGATGACCGTCGCTCCTCTGACCACCGCGATCTCGCGGACGATCGCCAGCATCTGACGTTGCCCGGCCGGGTCGAGCCCGAGCGTCGGCTCGTCGAGGAATACGACAGCGGGATCGTTGACCAGCGCCCGTGCGATACCCAGGCGCTGCCGCATGCCGCGGCTGTACGTGGAGATCCGCGACGAGCCACGCTCGGCCAGGCCGACCTCTGCCAGTAGCCGCTCGGCGACCCGCGCGGCGTCCGGACGGGCGTGGCCGAACAGCCGCGCGTGGTAGCGCAGGTACTCGTCGCCCGTCTGGTGTCCGGGATAGCCGCTGCTTTCCGGCAGCACGCCGATCCGCCGTCGAATCTCGCCCGGCCGGGTGCAGGGAACACCAGCCACCGAGAACTCCCCGCTCGTCGGCGCCAGCACCGTGGTGAGCAGTCGGATGGTGGTCGTCTTGCCCGACCCGTTCGGCCCGAGCAGTCCCACGACCTCGCCTTGTCGTGCCGTGAAGCTCAACCCGTCAACCGCCGTACGGTCCCCGAACCGCTTGGTGAGCCGCACCGCCTCGAGCTGCACGCTGGCCATGAGCGTCCCCTTCTCTCGCCGTGTGCGAGGTGGCGGCGCGCCACCCGCGGTCCGTTCGACCAGGACGTCATGGCGACTGTACGGCGGGTTGGCTGAAGACCGGCTGAACGCGGAAGCCGGCGGTCTGCGTCGGCGGCTTCAGCGGGCAGTAAGCCGGCGAGTGGCACACTTGGGGAGTGCGCATCCTCGTGGTCGAGGACGACAAGCACCTCGCCCGGTCAGTCAAGCGTGGCTTGGAGGCCGAGGGGTTCGCTGCTGAGGTCGCACTCGACGGCATCGACGGCCTCTGGCGGGCCACGGACGGCGACTTCGACGTCATCGTTCTCGACATCATGCTTCCCGGCAAGAACGGCTTCCAGGTGTGCGCCGAGTTGCGTGAGGCCGGCAACTGGACCCCGATTCTCATGCTCACGGCCAAGGACGGCGAGCTGGACGAGGCGGAAGCTCTCGATACCGGAGCCGATGACTACCTGTCCAAGCCGTTCTCCTATTTGGTCCTGGTCGCCAGAATTCGGGCGCTGCTGCGCCGGGGTTCGCGGGAGCGCCCGGCCACGCTGAATGTCGGCGACCTGCGGCTCGACCCCGCCGCCCACCGGGTCTGGCGTGGGGAAACGGAGGTCTCACTCACTCCGCGCCAGTTCGCCCTCCTCGAGTTCCTCATGCGGCGTCCGGGCGAAGTGCTTTCCAAGGGCACCATCCTCGACCACGTCTGGGACTTCGCGTTCGACGGAGACCCGAACATCGTCGAGGTCTACGTCCGGCACCTACGCAGGAAGATCGACGAGCCGTTCGGTCGATCCGCGATCCAGACCGTCCGTCTCGTCGGCTACCGACTGGACCCCGATGGCGGCTGAAAACCCCCGGCCTCGGGCACGCCTCACGACGATGCGCGCCCGTACCACCGTGGCCGCCACGATCGTCGTCGGTGTCGCCCTCGTGGTCACCGCCGTGAGCCTGGTGGTGCTTCTGCGTGGTTCGCTGGTCGAACGCGTCGACGACATCGCGAGGGTACGTGCGCACGACGTCGCGACCCTGGCCCGCCAGGGCACGCTCCCCACGGAGCTGGCCGTCGAAGGTGACGACGGCAGCATCGTCCAGGTCGTGGCCGGCGACGGCCGGGTCGTGGCCGCCACCGCCGGACTTCGGCGCGGTCAATCTCTCGCCCGGTTCCGCCCTCCCGGGGCGGGGTCCGAGGTGCGCACAGTCGACGGCCTTCCGTTCGGCGAGGGCGGCAGCTATCGGGTCATCGCGCTGCCGACGGCCACGCCGGAAGGACCGGCGACCGTCTACGTTGCCGCGAGTCTCTCCCCGGTCGATGACGTCGTCGATGTTCTCCAGGGCGCCCTTGCCA
Organism: Micromonospora sp. IBHARD004; assembly: GCF_052814115.1. Classification (NCBI taxonomy): domain Bacteria; kingdom Bacillati; phylum Actinomycetota; class Actinomycetes; order Micromonosporales; family Micromonosporaceae; genus Micromonospora; species Micromonospora sp. IBHARD004. The sequence goes on along the minus strand of NZ_CP199934.1, from coordinate 4,435,639 downwards.
CCGGTGCTCCACTGCTGCTGGCACTCGTCGCCGTCACGACCTGGACGGTCGCGGGTCGCACCCTGCGGCCGGTGGACGCCATTCGGGCCGAGGTCGCCGACATCTCCGAACGCTCCCTCGACCGGCGCGTGTCCGTGCCGGCCACGGACGACGAGATCAGCCGACTCGCGGGCACGATGAACATGATGCTCGACCGGTTGGACGCGGCTGTCGAGCGTCAACGTCGCTTCGTCGCGGACGCCTCGCACGAGTTGCAGACCCCGCTCGCCGCGGCGCGCACTGATCTGGAGGTCGCGCTCGCCCACCCTGACCGCACCAAATGGAACGAAACCGCCGCCGACCTGCTCGCGGCGAACCGTCGCATGGAGCGGCTGGTCCGGGACCTGCTGTTCCTCGCACGGGCGGACGCCGGCGTTCCCCGCCCCCCAGCCCGTCCCGTCGACCTCGACGACATCGTCCTGGCCGAGGCGGCCCGGATCCGTGGCAGCGGCCACCTGCGGGTCGACACCGGCGCGGTCTCGGCGGCTGCCGTCGACGGCCGTCGCGACGACCTGACCCGGGCCGTACGCAATCTGTTCGACAACGCCGAGCACTATGCCTCGTCCCTGATCAGGGTCGAGCTCGGCAGCGACGACCGCCGGGTCACGTTGATCGTCCACGACGACGGGCCGGGGATTCCGCCCGCGGACCGGAAGCGCGTCTTCGAGCGATTCACGCGCCTCGACGATGACCGGAGCCGTCGCACGGGCGGCACCGGTCTCGGTCTGGCCATCGCGAGAGAGATCATCGACGCACACGGAGGCTCGATAGACGTCGAGGACGCGCCTCGCGGTGCACGGTTCGTCACCCGCCTACCTGCGCGCTAATTGACCGCCTTGCTGGGAAAAACCCGGCGAATCCCCCTTTATGGCAAAAGCACTTTTGTGAGGAGGGCAAGGCGGGGCACGTGTACTTGCCTGTTGCGGAAATGCGCGTCTTGGTAGGCAATGAAATTGTGGTGCTGGTGACCCGAATTCTGATGATTACTCGCTTTTACCCGCGAACACAGAGTGAATCGGCCTCTAATGTCACAAATTAGCTTAAACCTTGACATTCATATGCATATTCTGTTATATCCTAGTTTAGGTGCGTTCGTTCGGCTGGCTTGGCGAGTGCACACCACTTGTGAGTTGGTGTCGACGGAATGCAGAGAACGGGGCCAATCGACCGATCAACCGTTTCATCACAAGCATCGACGGCCTGGATCCGAGACCCTGCGCAGCGAGGCGGAGGAGGTGTAGACGCATCACGGGGGGAGGGGGTTGTGGACTTCCGGCTCTTGGGGGCAGTGGAGGCATGGGCGGGGGATCGACAGGTCGATCTCGGGCCACGCCAACAGCGGCTCATGCTGGCGATCCTCGCGCTGAACGTGAATCAGCTTGTGCCGCTCGACCGCCTCGTTGACCTGACATGGCCTGAATCGCCGCCACAGACCGCTCGTCATGCGATCCACGTCCGCGTCTCGCAACTGCGCACCGTCCTGGCCATGGCCGGTGCGGACCGTGAAGGCGTAAAGATCACCACGCGCGGCCCGACCTATGTCCTGCGGGCCGACCCGATGAGCGTGGACGCCCACCGCTTCCGCGCCCTGCTCGCCGGGGCTCGTCTTGAGACGGACGACCTGGAGAAGGCGGCGATGTTGCGGCGCGCGCTCGATCTGTGGCACGGACCCCCGCTGGCCGACGTGGCGACCCCGCGAGTCGAAGATCTGTGCCGGGGGCTGGAGGAGGCGCGGTTGACGGCTGTGGAGGAATGGTTGGACGCGCAGTTGCGGCTCGGCGGGCACGAGGCCGTCCTCGACGAACTCGCCGAGTACGCCGGGCAGTATCCGTACCGGCAACGACTGCTCGCGCAGCTCATGCTCGCCCTGTACCGCGCCGGCCGCGCCGCCGACGCGCTGGTCGCTTACCGGCTCGCGCGGAGCCGGCTCGTCAACGAACTCGGACTCGACCCATCGCCGCAACTGCAGCGGCTGGAGAGAGCGATACTTCGCGGCGATCCTGCGCTTGACCTGCCATGACCGCAGCGGCCCGGCGGACCCGTCGGCAACCACGGCGATTCGTCGTAGCTGGGCCGAGAGTCCGCCGGACCGGTCAGGCATGGGACCTTCCGGACCGCAGGGCCGTGGGCCATACCCGCCCTGCAAGCGGCCGGCGCGTGGACGAATCCTTGGGTCGGCCGAAACGCAGATAGAGCGACGGGAGGACAAACAGGTTCAGCAGCGTCGAGGTGAACAGGCCACCCAGAATCACCACCGCCATCGGGTGTTCTATCTCGTGACCGGGCAGGCTGCCCTCGATGGCCAGGGGAACCAGGGCGAGTCCGGTCGCCAACGAGGTCATGAGGATCGGCGAGAGTCGCTCCCTCGCGCCACGGAGGACGAGGTTTCGGCCGAAGCTTTCCCCTTCCTCCCGCTCGAGATGCTGGAAATGGTTGATCATGAGAATGCCGTTGCGCGCGGCGATGCCCAGCACGGTGAAGAATCCCACGAGCGAGCCGAGCGAAAGGATGCCGCCACCGACGTATGCCGCGAGGATCCCGCCCACCAGAGCCATGGGCAGCGTGAGGAGGACGAGGAACGACAGCCGCCAGCTGTTGAAGGCGGTGGTCAGCAGGAAGAGGATCCCGATCACCGCGACGCCGGCGAAGAGCCGCAGCCGGTCCTGGGCGCTCGTCGCCTCCTTGTACTCACCGAGCAGTTGTGGGTGGTAGCCGGGCGGGAAGTCCACCGTCGCCAGGCGGCGCTCAACCTCGGCCGCGACGTCGCCCAAGGCCTTCCCCGCGGCCACATTGGCGCCCACATTGATGTACCGCGATCCATTTTCCCGCAGGACCTGGTTGGGCGTGGGCACCATCTTGACCTCGGCCAGCTCGCCCACGGGGACCTTGCTCCCGTCCGCAGCGTCCATCAGGAGGTTACGGACGCTCTCGATGCTGTACCGGGCACTCGGCACGCTCCACACGTGCACCTCGGTGTTCTTGCCGTTCCGCCAGATGTCGCCCGCCTCCTCGCTGGCGATGAACGTGGCGGCCGTTCGGCGTACGTCGCCGGGCTTGATCCCGTACCGGGCCGCCTTGGCCAGGTCGACCTGGACATCCACCTGAGGAACCGAGGTCTGCAGCGTCACGTGTTCGTCGATGATGCCGTCGATCCCGGCGATGAGGTCCTTGACCTCGTTGGCCTTGTTGCGAAGCACGTCGAGGTCGTCGCCGACGATGCGGACGATGATGGAGTCGCTGGAGCCGGTGAGCACCTCCTTCGTGCGCTCCTTCAGATAGGTCTGCACATCGCGCTGCAGGCCGGGATAGCCGTCGACCACCTTCTGCACGGCGTCATGTGTCTTGTCGTAGTCGACCTTCGGGTCGATGCTGATCCAGTTCTCGGTGAAGTTCAGGCCGACGACCTCGTCGGCCAACGTGCCCTGCCCGATGTGGGCGCCGAAGTTCCGGACCCCGGGGATCGCCCGCAGTTCCCTGCTGACCTGTTCCGTGATGCGGACACTCTCCTCACGCGAGGTGCCGGGCTGGGTCACCCAGTGCATCAGGAAGTCCCGCTCCTTGAACGCGGGGAACAGGTTCTGTCCCAGCATCGGTACCACCATGACGCCGCCCGCCAGGACGAGTACGACGGTCGCGTAGGCGACGGCGGGACGCGGGATGATGCGTGCCAGCACCGCCGCGTAGCCGCGCTGGAGCCAGCGCACCAGCGGCGATTCCCGCCGCTCGACCGGTGACCGGGCCAGCAGCATCAGGGCGAGCGCCGGGATCACCGTCAGGGCCACCAGCAGCGAGGCCAGGATGGCCAGCCCGTAGGCGAACGCCATGGGCCGGAAGAACGAGCCGGTGAGCCCGGTGAGCAGGAAGATCGGGACCGTGCTGACCAGGATGATCATCGTGGCCTGGACGATCGGACCACGGACCTCCACCGACGCGTCGAGGACGATGGCGGCGGTCGACTTCGTGCTGCCCGCTCGCCGGTGCTGGCGGATGCGGCGGACGATGTTCTCAACGTCGATGATGGCGTCGTCGACGAGCACGCCGAGGGCGATCACCAGCCCGGCCAGGATCATGGTATTTATGGTGGCCCCGGTCCAGTGCAGGACGAGTCCCGCCGCGACGAGGGAGAGCGGGATCGAAATGGCGCTGATCAGCGCGACCCGCCACTCGAAGAGGAAGAGCACCAGGATCAGGACCACCAGGATGAATCCGATGACCATCGCCCGACCGAGGTTCTCGACCGAGGTCTCGATGAAGGTCGCCGGCCGGAAGATCTCGGTATCGACGTCGAGGCCCTGCATGCCGGGCGCCATCTCCTTCAGCGCCGCCTCCACCCCGCGGGTCACCTCGAGGGTGTTGCCCCAGGGCAGCTTCTCGACGATGAGCATGAGGCCGGGGCCGTCGTTGATGACCGCGTCCCCCGTGAGCAGGGACGGCGGCATGATGTCGTCCGTGATGTAGGCGACGTCCTTCAGGTAGACCGGCTTGGCGCCCCTCGGCACCTCGATGGGGATCTCGGCCAGTTGCTGCCCGGTCAGGGCGGGCAGTTGGTGCTGCACCTGGAGCCGCTGGTTGGCGGTGTCGACCCACCCGCCGGTGCCGATCTCGAACCCGCCGTTGAACTTCAGCTGACCCACGTCCACCGCGTCTCCGGCGGCCTCCATGACCTGGGCCAGCGTGACGTTGTGCTGCTTCATGAGCTCGGGATCGACGAGGGCCTGCTTGACGTGCCACCGATCGCCCCAGATGGCCACGTTCGCCACCCCGGGTACCCGCATCAGGCGGGGCCGGACCGTCCAGTAGGCCTGCAGCGCCATGTCGACGTGGGCGGCGTCGGACTTGTCCGCCTGGGATATCCCGATCTTCATCACCCGGCTGGTCGACGACAGCGGTTGGATCATGAAGGGGGCGTTGGCCCAGCGCGGCAGTCTGGGAGTGATGGCGGTGAGTCGCTCCTGGATCAGCAGGCGGGCCGCCATCAGGTCGGTCCCGGGCTTGAAGATCAGGATAATCGAGGAGAGCTGGGAGACCGACTTGGAGCGCATCACGTCCAGGCCCTCGATCCCGGTGAGCCCCTGCTCCAGCGGGACGGAGACAAGCTCCTCGACGTCCTGCGCGGACAGTCCGATGCAGATCGTCTGTATCTCCACCCGGGGCGGCGCGAACTCGGGGAACGCGTCGACGGGCATGTCGCGAATCTGTAGGACGCCGAAGAACATCAACATCGAGGCCCCGACAACCACGAGGAACCGGAGCTTCAGACTCGTTCCAATGATCCAACGCATCATGGTGTGGGGTCCCTACCCTCGTAGCGACTGGATGGACTACTTGCCGACCCCGAGTTCGGCGCCCCAGAGTTCGATAGCGCCGGTGGTCACGATCGTGGTCCCCGCCGGCGGTGCCTGCGCAAGGAACGCGTCGGTCCCGCGCGCCCCGCCCACGGTCGCCACCACGACCTTCTCCCGGACGTAGGTCAACGGCTGAGGAACCGTGTAGACCCAGGCCACGCCGTTCGGGTCGTAGAGCACTGCTGAGTACGGCACGACGGTCGCCGGCGTGCCTGCCGACGGGCTCGGCCCGACCGGCGACGGGGTCGGCCCGACCGGCGGTGCGGTCTGCGCCGCGCCGATCGTGACCGTCGCGATGCCCACCCGGCGCGCCGCCTGCTCGGTCAGCGTCACCTTCTTGACGTCCTTGCCCGGCATCGCCTCGACCCTGGCCGGGCTCTCCTTGTGGCCACCCGAGGTGTTCGAGGCGGGCGTCGCGCAGGCCGCCAAGCCCAGCGTGATCAGGATCGCTGCCATCCACCGACCACTGTGTCGCATGTGGTCGCCTCCTTGTCTGTGCATGGGACTCTCCTGGTTCCGATCAGGCCGGAGCCGGGCTTGAAGGGGTTACCTTGCCCGTCGCACCGGGTTCTGGCCTGGGCGCGGGTATCGATCCGGCCCGAGGCTCCGACCCGGCCACCGATGGAGACCGGACGGCGAACCGCAGATACAGCACGGGTAGGACGAGCAGGTTCAGCAGCGCGGTCGTGACCAGGCCACCAAGGATGATCAGGGCGAGCGGGCTCACGATCTCGAGGCCGGAGACGCCGCCGTAGATCACCATGGGAAGCAGAGCCAGCCCCGCCGCCAGGATGCCCGTCACGGCCGGGATGAACTGCTGCCGTGACCCGCGCTCGACCAGCTCGGCACCTGGCGGGTGGCCTTCCTCTTCCAGCCGCTGGTACCGCATGATCTGCAGCGTGCCGCCCCGAACGGCCATGGCCAGCACGGTGAGCAGCCCCAGCAGCGCGACCACCGAGACGGCCGACCGGTCGATGGCCGCCAGCAGCAATCCGCCCGCCAGTGCCGTCGGCAGGAGCAGGAAGTACAGCGACGCCACCCGCCAGCTACCGAAGCCGGCCTGCAGCAGGAAGAAGATCAGGATCACGGCGCCGATCACGAAGGCCCACACCCGGAGGTCTGAACTGGCCCGTGCCTGCCCCTCGCCGAGCACCTCCAGATGGTGCTCACGGGGGAAGGTCACCTGCGCGAGCCGGTCCTTGACCTCGCTCGTGACGGCACCCAGACCACGCCCGCGCACGTTCGCGACGACGTCCATGCTGCGGGAGACCTGGTCGTGTGTGATGACCTCCGGCTTCGCCACGATCCTCACGTCGGCGACGTCAGCCAGGCGCACCTGGGTCGGGCCGCCGCGCGGGCCACCGACCGGCGCGTCGATCAGCAGGTTCTGGATGGTGGACATGTTCTGGCGCACCGCGGGGACGCCCCACACGACGACCTCGAACACCTTCTGGTCGTCGAAGAGGTTGCCCGCGACCGTGGACGAGACGAGGGTGGCGGCCGCCCGGCGCACGTCGCCCGGCTTGAGGCCGTACTTCGCGGCCTTGGCGACGGAGACCTCGATCTCCACCGTCGGCGCGACCTCTGCGGTCCGTACCCGTGGTTCGGCGACGCCGTCGATGGCGGCGATGATGCCGAGGACCTCCTGGGCCTTCTCGTTGAGAACCGCGTAGTCGTTGCCGTAGACGCGCACGATGAGGTCCTCCGTGGCACCGCGGGTCACCACCTCCCGGATCCGCTTGTCCGAGTAGGTGATCACGTCGCTTTGCACCCCGGGATAGCCGTCCACCACCTGCTGCACGGCGGCCAGGGTCCGGCCGTAGTCGGCCCCCGGGTCGACGCTGAGCCACACCTCTCCCGAGTTCATGTTGACGACCTGGTCCGACGCCAGTGCCCGCCCGGCGTGCGCGCCGACGTTGCGTACTCCCTGGACGGCCCGCAGTTCGGCACTGAGCGCACCCGTGATCCGGTTCATCTCCGGTCGGGACGTGCCGGGCGGCGCCTCCCAGGTGATCAGCAGGTCCCGCTCCTGAAGCGTCGGGGACAGCGGCCGCGAGCCGAGGAACGGCAGCGCCGCCAGGCCCGCCACCACGAGGAGGCCGACCACGGCATAGGACCAGACCGGCCGGCGGAGCAGCCGGGGCAGCAGCCCGCCGTACGCCCGCTCCAACGCCCGGGCGAGCGGCGACGGGCCGTGCTGCAGTGACGACCGGGACAGCAGGAGCGTGGCCAGCACGGGGGCGACCGTCAGCGCGACCACCAGCGAGACCACCGTGGCGGCCAGGAAGCCCTGGGCGACCGGGGTGAGGAACGCGCCGCGCACCCCGTCGAGGATGAAGAGGGGCACGACCGAGATCGCGGCGATCAGGGCTGCGACCAAGAGCGGGCCGCGTACGTCGAGGATGGCTCCCCGGATGGTGTCGGAGAGGGGCTCGTCGGAGCCATCCTCGCGGCGCTGCCGCAGCCGTTGCCTGACGTTGTCGACGGCGATCACCGCGTCGTCCACGATGATGGCGAGGGCCATCACCAGCCCCGCCAGGGACAACATGTTGAGGGGTACGTCGAACCAGGACAGCACGAGCACCGTAACCGCCACGGAGGCTGCGATGGTCACGAGACTGACCAGCGCGGTGCGCCAGCTGAACAGGAAGGCACCGAGCACCAGCAGCAGGAGGATGGCGCCGAGGATCAGGGTCGTGGTCAGGTTGTCGACCATCTTCTCGATGAAGGTGGCCGGCCGGTACACCGTCGTGTCGATCTGGACGTTCGGCATGGCGGGTCGCAGCTCGTCGAGTGCCGCCTCCACGTCCCGGGTCACGTCCGCGACCTTGGCGCCCGGGAACCGCTCCACCACGAGCATGAGGCTCGGAGCGTCCTTGACGACCGCGTCGCCGATGAGGAGCTGGTGGTCCTCGACGATCTGGGTGACGTCACCCAGCAGCACCCCGCGGTCCTCGGCGCCCTGAACGGTGACCTTGCCGAGATCCGCGGCGGTCTTGATCGGCTGGTTGTGCTGGATCTCGATCCGCTGGTTGGCGGTGTCGATGAAACCGCCCAGCCCGGGTGTCGAGGCCTCCACGAAGGTCAGCGGCGAGACCCACAGCGCGTTGGCCGACGTGCGCAGGACCTGGTCCAGCGTGACGCCGTTCTGCATCAGCTTGGCGGGATCGACCTGCACCTGCAGCTGCCGGTCGCGGAACCCCCAGATGGCCACGTTGGCCACGCCGGGGACGCTCAGCAGGCGGGGCACGATCGTCCAACGCGACAGCAGCGACATGTCGATCAGTGAGCGATCCTGGGACGACAGACCGATCATCATGAGCCGACCGGTCGACGAGAGGGGCTGCACCACCAGCGGCGGCCTCGACGAGGCGGCAGGCAGCATGGCGACCATGGTCAGGCGCTCCTGCACGACCTGCCTGGCCCGGATCGGGTCGGTGCCCGGCTCGAACGTCATCTCCATCGACGACAATCCCGGGAGCGTGCGGGACTCGAGCTTGGCCAGCCACGGGATCCCGTTGAAGAACTCGTTCTCCATCGGGTTGGTGATCAGATTCTCCACCTCCTCGGCGGAGAGCCCGAGCGCCTCGACCTGCACGTCCACCCGCACCGGCCCGAACTCCGGCAGGGCCTCGACCGACGTGTTGCGAAGCTGTACGAACCCGACGGCCATCAGGGCGACGGCGATGGCGAGCACCAGCCGTTGATATTTGACGCTTGACCCGACGATCCACCGCATCATGGCCCGAGACCTCTCAGTTGGAGTTCATCGGTCTGCCGACCAGGGTCAAGATTGACGCCGCCCGCTCACGCTCTGCTCACAGTGGGCTCACACGTCCCTCAGGCTGACCGGCCCGACCTGCTCACCGACGAGCTGGACCATCGGGCGGTCGGGGTGGTCTACCACCCGGAGCGGGAACGGCTGGGCAACTACGTGCCGACCGTTCTGGGTGACCGCTACGACGCCTTCTGCTGATTCGACGCCACCCAGGGAGTGCGCCCCCTGCACCGGCGCCACGGTGATGTAGACGAGGACGCTCACCGCCCGCAGGATGCTCGGCCCGTCCCAGACGACGAGGGCGAGGACGCCGTCGCCGGCGAGGAGCGTCACCAGCGCCGGCCACGGCGTACGCGACGGGGAGTCCGCCGGCGAGGAGGCGGCCCGTGGATCGGCATCGATCTCAAACTCGACGACTTCGGTCACTGGTCGCCCCTTCCGCTGTTACCGAGGACGTAGATCCTCGCCTCCGGATTGGTGTAGACGAGCCGGAACTCTCCTGAGTCGACGATCTGGCGTTCCAGGTCCGGGCCCCATCCCCGCGGCTTGCCCAGGAACGACTCCGCGAAGACGTACCGCCCCTTCGTCATGATCAGGTAGGCGCCCTTCGGGTTGCGTCGCATCTCTTCCTCAATGGCGGGGATCGTGGTCGGCCCGAGGTCCTCGCCGATGGGTCGGTACCGGTACCGTCCGATGCCCTGCGCCCGCCAGGGGACGTTGGAGGTCACCGAGACGAACGAGACCGCCTGCCGGGGCGTGCGCGTAGAGCCACTCGACGGCCCGATGGTCGGCCGGCCGTACCTGCTCGAAGGCCTCGTTCCCGTACCGGGCGCCGAAGAACGCGCCGATGAGGACGGTGCTCAGCGAGCCCGCCGTCAGGGCCGCGAGGACGCGACGCCGCGCCGGCCACACGGGGACCAGCAGCGCGGCCAGGAGGATCGCCATGAACGGCAGGGCGAAGGCGTAGACCCGAAGTAAGATCTCGCCGCCGTAGCTCTGCATCGCCAGGAGGAGGAACGGCGCCCCGGCGAGCGTCAGGAGCCCCAGGTCGCCCTGTCTCCGGCGCATCCGCCGCCACGCGCCGACGGCCGCCAGCCCCAGACCGACACGGTGAGGACGAGTCGCAGAGGCGGGCGGCGAGCGCCCAGTACGCGATGCCGAGCAGCGAGCTCACCGCCGTGTTGAGCATCAGCGCGTAGACGTTGCCGTTCAGCGGGTCGCGCAGGTGCTGGCGCAGCCGTACGCCGATCGGTTCGGCGACGGTGCCGACGCCGGGAGCCGCGCGACCGACCGACGCGTCGGCGGTCCCGGCTCGTTGGGCGCTCACGAGGGTCACCCTCCTCCCCGTCCCTGGTGCGCTCTCCCTGCCGTCACGAGGTCGGCTGACTCAGCCGCGGACGCGCGCTGTGCACCAGGTGGCGGGCCCGTCGGTACGCGCGCCAACCCCGGGTGCGCTACCGGGTGCCGTCCGGGCCACCCGTGTCGGGCACGTCGGGCAGTCCCTCGGAGAGCTCGACGGTGAGCACCCGTACCGGCACCGGACCCGCCGGGCGCCGGGGGGCGGGCCCGCCGACCGCCTGGGAGGCGCGCAGGGCCTGGGCCGAGACGTAGCCCGCGGCGGTCACGAGCAGCCCGGCGACGATCGCCCCGGACCGCAGCAGCCCGGCGCGGTCGCCGGCGCGGACCTGACGCAGCCCGCGCCGTACCCCTGCCGGGAGCGTGCGGCGGGTGTACGTGCGCTCCGTGGCGAGCCCGGCGTCGCTGCCCACCAGCCGGGCGACGACGGCCTTGGACCGCCCCTCGGAGAAGCAGCGCTGCCGGAAGTAACGCCAGGTCGCCCGGTCGACGGTCACCCGGTGCCGGACCCGGGCCGCGGGCTCGTAGAGCACCACGCCGTCCGGTTCGAGCTGCCGGATGCGGATGCAGAGCTCCGTCTCCTCGCAGCCGACCGGCGTCCTGCCGACCCGACCGAGTGCCGGGTCGAAGCCGGCGGTGCGGTCCAGGACCGACCGGCGGAAGGACATGTTGCACCCGATCACGTTGCGGACGGGGGCGACCTCCGTGGGCTGGCCGGTGAAGCTGCACCCGACGACCCAGTCGAACTCGGCGGGCAGCCAGCGCGGCCGTTTCTCCTCCCAGGCCGGTACGGCGTGGCCACCGACCGCCAGCACCCGCTCGTCCCGATAGTGCGGCAGCAGCCGGGCCAGCCAGTCGGGCTCGGCCTCGGCGTCGTCGTCGAGAAAGGCGACGATCTCGCCGCTCGCCTGGGCCAGCCCGGTGTTGCGGGCAGCCGAGAGGCCGCGCGGGCCGGTGCTCGGCACGACGGTCAGCTCGGGGAACGTGGCGCGCACCCGCTCCAGCAGCGCCGGGTTGTGGTCGACGACCACGACGACCTGTGCCGCCGGTACGTCCTGCACCAGCGCGGAGCGGACCGCCCGGACGATCTGCGGCCACCGCCGCTCGGTGTAGACGCAGATGACGACGGTGACGGTCAGCGCCACCTCGGGCCCGGCCGGCGCCTCGGGTTCGAGGACGGCCACCAGCTCAGACGTTGACGAGGACGCGTTCGACGTTGCCGCGGATCCAGCGTGGATCGTCATGGTCACCTTCCGAGTCGATGAAGAGCAGGATGTGGCGCAGCCAGTAGAGGAGCAGGGCCGGTCGTGGCGGGATGCCGTCCAGCCAGGCGGCGGCCTCGCCGGCGGGGACGTCGAGCGTCCGGGCGATGCCGTGCCGCAGCGCGTGCACGACGATCTCGCCGAGTTCCTCGCCGCGGGCCAGCCGGCGGGCGAGGACGTGCAGGTGCAGCAGGTCGTGCAGGGGGAGCTGACGGGCCGAGGCGCGGTCCCAGTCGACGATCCCGGTCACCTGCCCGTCGGGCGAGGTGGCCAGCAGGTTGCCGGGCCAGAAGTCGCCGTGGATCCAGCAGGTGTGCACGGTGCGGCCGACGAGGGCGGCGACGAGTTCCTCCCGCAGCCGCCGGGCCGTGTCGAGGAGCCGGTCGCGTTGGGGGTGGGTGGCGGCGTGCCGAGGAGCACGACGATCGCGGCGACCGGTCGCCCCTCGTGGTATGCGGCGTAAATCCGGCAACGGGAGCCCAGCGTGGCCGAGACGGTGCGCAACTTCCGGTGCGGCTCCCGTCGGGCCGCCAGCGGCCGGGCGAGCGGGAGCGGGAGACGGTCCCGCCGCGCCCAGCGGTCGACGGACTCGCTGTAGAGCTGGTGGAAGCGGCGACCAGACGGCCCTCGGCGTCACGCTCCACGACCACGCCGGCGCGCTCCGCCCGGCGGATCTGGTTGCGGGTGTCGCTGCGGAACCGCTTGCGCCAGACCTCGTCGAAGCCGCCGTCGAGGAAGAGCGTCTGCGTCATCCGCTCCTGGCGCAGCACGCTCGCCGGCACCACCGCGTCCCGGGTCCCGGCCGTCGCCGGGTCGGGGCGGACCAGGGTGCTCAGCACGCGCCGCTGCGCCAGGTCGGCGACCACCATGCGGACGTCATCCGGGCCGACCTCACCGCCGTCGCAGACCAGCCCGCCCGGTCCCCAGCCGACCGGGAGCCCGAAGTCCGTCGCGAGGATCGGACCGAGCCCCGGGCGTCGTACGAGCGGAAGGTCAAGGCGCCTTCCGTCGACGGTCTCGTAAAGCCGCGAGACGCCCTCGTAGCCTTCGACCGTGCACACGCAGCGGAGCCAGGTCGGCGTCTGGCTGGGCAGGGCGGTCGGTGCGGAGGCGAGCACCTGCTCCCACACGTCGACCGGGGCTGGACTCGTCACCCGCGGCGGCCGCGGGTCGCCGGGGGCCGGCCCGAGGCGGGGCTCGAGGCTGGTCCCCGCGCTCACGACGTGCCCAGCCGGAGGTCGGCGTGCCAGTAGCGCTGGGTGGCGTCGTTGCTGGCCATGACCACCATGCCGGTGGCGCTGGTGACGTCCTGCTTGGTGGTCGTCACATTGTTCAGGTTGGGTGACGTGGCGTCCCTGATGACCGGGGTGCCGCGGCCTTCGGAAAAGGCGATGGCGTCCATCGGGGAGCTCTTCATGAAGATCGTTCCCGGGTAGCCTGAGTAGGGACAGCCACTGTCCGGCGCGGTCATGAAGACGTACAGCGTCTGCTGTTCGGAGTCGAGCAGCAGGACCGGCCGGGTGTGACAGTCCCTGATCCGCCCGACCGGATAGCTGGACCAGTCGCCGGTCGACGGGTCCCGGGCGAGCAGCATGATCAAGGGCGCCGAGGACGTGGCGGCGTCGTCGTCGAGCCCCGTCTTGACGGCCGCGAAGACCCGTCCGGAGCCGTCGGCCTGCAGTGCCTTGAGGTTGATGTGATCGTCGGCCCTGTTCGGGCCCTGGACCGCCGTACGAGTGACGTCCCAGGTGGAGCGCGACGTGCCGTCGGTGTGCTCGGCGAAGTACATCGCCGACGCCGCCTGGTTGCTCCACATCACGCCGGTGCGGCCGCCGCCGAAGGTCACCACCGCCGAGATGTCGTCGCTGGACAGGTTGGCGGCCGCGGCGACCGGAAGCACAAACGGGGTGCCCCAGACCGCGTCCCCGCCCGTCGTGTTGTTCACGTAGACCTTCGAACCCTGGGTCCAGGTCGCCCAGAGCACGCCCGTCGAGTCCTTGTCGATGGTCAGGGTCTCACTGGAGTAGTTGGTGATCTGCACCGGGAAGCCGGTGTCACGGGTGTAGGTCTTCGTCGCGGCGTCGTAGCTGAAGCGGTAGAGCCGGGCCGGGTTTCCGGACGCCGCGCCGGTCGAGGAACTGGCGCGCACGTGCGAGGAGACGTAGAGCCTGGTGCCGTCCCACAGCACGTCGGAGCGGGTTTTCGGCCGGTTGTCGACGATGGTCCCGGTGTCGACCCACTGCTGCGTGGAGCGATCCAGCCGGAAGATGTGGTGGGTCTGGCTGCTGGTGTGGAACAGCACCGCCCACCAGGCGCCGTCGTTCCACCACAGCTTGCTCTCCGGCTTCTCGCCGGTCGCCGCCGAACCGTCGCCGGAGGTGGCCGGACCGACAAAGCCGATGTCGCCGGGGGCGGCGCCGGCCGGTGTGGAGAGCCCACCGGGAACGGGTGCGGCACCGAACAGCACCCCGGCCAGCAGGGCGAGGGCGAAGCTGCCACGCGTCACCCGGGCACGCGGACGCATCACGAGCTGGTCACCTCACTGAGTGCCGGACCGGCCGGCTTGGTCGTCAGGGGCTGCCACCGGTGCAGCACCCGGTGGTCGATCGGGTCCACCACCGGTCGAGGGCGCCGTACGAGCCGCTCCCGGACCAGGGTCCGGAGCACCCGCTGACCGTCCCGGAAGGTGCGCAGGTTCGAGGTGCCGCAGCGGCGTGGGAGTTCGTTGCTCGGCACCTCGGCGATGCGCAGGTTCGCCTTCAGCGCGTGGACCACGAGTTCGGTCTCGATCTCGAAGCCGTGCGCGGTCAGGGCGAGCGCCGGCAGGCAGTCGCGGCGGAACGAGCAGAAGCCGTAGCACAGGTCGGTGAAGTGGACGAGGAACAGGCTGTTCGTCAGCCGCACCAGCATCTGGTTTCCCGTCCGGCGCAGCGGGGTCAGGTCGGTCGATCCGCCGCCCGCCAGGAACCGGGAGCCCTTGACGAAGTCGTAGCCGTTCATGAGCGGGGTGACGTAGCAGTGGATCTCGGCGGGATCCATGCTGCCGTCAGCGTCGATCATCACGATCAGGTCGCCGGTGGCCGCGGCGAACGCCACCCGCGCCGCGTCACCCTTGCCCCGGCAGTTCTGCGTCACCACCACGATGTCCGGCCGGACGGCGCGGGCGACCTCGACGGTACGGTCCGACGAGTGCCCGTCGACGAGGACCACCTCGTCCACGGTCGGCGGCATGCGCTCGAGCACCCACCTGATGTTCTTCTCCTCGTTGAGCGTCGGGATGACCACGCTCACGGTCTGTCGTTCGGGACCGACGTTGCCGACCGCGGTGTCGCTCTCCGGGCGTTCCCGCATCCGCAGGATGCTCAGTGGCCGGTCATCATGGCCCGGCGGTGGCGCCGTGAGTGGCGGCGCGGACAGCAGGCTGGGGACGTGCGTGTCGATGTCCCGGTTCAGTGTCACCGGATCCCCCTTCCCAGGGACGCCGCGAGACCGTTCCGTGGTGGCGAAGTCGGTCTTCCTCGTACCGCCAGCGGTGACATTGGATGTGCCTGCCATCAGCCCCTCTTCCCCCCGTGAGCCCGCGCATGGTCGGGCCATGTAGTACGAAAATGTCCGAATTGCCCGCCCTCTTGGACCGGGATGAACAGGAGGTAAACCTAACATCGGGCAGGGGTGAACACGCCGGACTTATGTGATGAATCGGTGGATTCCGGACGACGCTTCGGGCGGATGGACCCAACGGCACCCTCGCCTAGGTCCGGCTCCGCGTCTTCCCAGCTCAGAGGTGGTTTTAGCGCCCGCTTCAGCCAACCGCACGCGGCATTGAACGGCAGTCAACGGCAATCTATATCGCCTGGTAGGGGGCTATCCGCAGGTCAGCGCGACGAGGAACTGGCGGGCGTTCAGGCCTTGCTGGTGGGTGCAGCTTCGCGAGGTGGTCACCGCGTCTGAATCGCTCACCCGGCCCGGGCGGTCAATGAGGCTCCGACCAGCAACGATGCGGACGCTCTGGTGGCCGTGACCGCCCAGCGGGTAGCGCTGCTGCCGCTCCGGGCGTTGGCTGCGCCTGCGGGAAGATCCCCACCGAGGGACTGCGAGGGCGCTGGCGCCACAGGCGGCTGAGGATGCTCCGCTGGTCGGCCTGTCAGGGCCATCGCACCGCCGCCGCTCGACTGTGACCTGAGATACCTCCCGGTTGACGGGGAATCAGCTCACCGGATCCGGGCTTGGAGCCGAATGTGACTCCTGCACTGTTCTCCGCCCGGCTGCGCGACGAGCAGTCGGCGGCGACCCGATGACCGCCACCGTCGACGCCCCTGAGGGTCCGGCAGCTCCGCTGACGCCGGGCGACCTGATGAGCCCCCGACAACGCCTGCGGCTCGTCCTCGTGCTCGGGTCGCTGATCGCGGTGGGTCCGCTGACCATCGACATGTACCTGCCCGCGCTTCCCGCGATCGTCGCCGATTTCCAGACCACCTCGGCGGCGGTCCAGCTGACCCTCACCGGCACGCTGGCGGGCCTCGCCCTCGGCCAGTTGCTGATCGGTCCGCTGTCCGACGCCGTCGGCCGGCGCGCGCCGCTGATCGCCGGCATCGCGCTGCACGTCGTGGCGTCGGTGCTCTGCGTCATCGCACCGAACATCGCCGTTCTCGGTGGATTGCGGGTGGTGCAGGGCCTCGGCGTCGCGGCGGCCTCGGTGGTCGCGATGGCCGTGGTCCGCGACCTGTTCAGCGGCGCGGAATTCGCCAGGCTGCTCTCCCGGCTGCTGCTGGTCATGGGGGCGGCGCCGGTCCTCGCTCCGACCCTCGGCGGCTGGCTGCTGCGCTGGACGGACTGGCGCGGCGTGTTCGTGGCCCTGGCCGCCTTCGGTGTGCTGCTCGTCGTGGTGGCCGCGCTCGGCCTCCGCGAGACGCTGCCGGCCGATCGGCGCCAGCGTGGCGGGGTGGTCGCGACGGTGGTCGTGTACGGCTCGCTGCTGCGGGACCGTACGTTCGTGGGCCTGGTTCTGGTCGCCGGGCTGGCCATGGCGGCGTTGTTCGCCTACGTGGCCGGGTCGTCGTTCGTCCTGCAGCAGCAGTACGGGCTGGACGAGCAGCAGTTCGGGCTGGCCTTCGGCGCGGGCGCGGTCGGGCTGATCGCGGCGACCCAGTTCAACGTACGGCTGTTGCGCCGGCACTCGCCGCAGCGCATCCTCGTCTCCGCCCTGGGCGTGGGAACCGCGGCCGGTTTGGCGCTGCTCGCCTTCGCCGCGACCGGGCTCGGCGGGCTGCCGAGCCTGCTGGTGTCGTTGTGGGTGGTGCTCGCGGCGGCGGGCCTCGCGATGCCGAACGCGCCGGCCCTGGCCCTGTCCCGGCACGGGGAAGCGGCCGGTACGGCCTCCGCTCTGCTCGGCGCCGTCCAGTTCGGCGTCGGCGCGCTGGCCGCGCCCCTGGTGGGCGTGCTGGGCACCGGCGCGGTGGCCATGGCCCTCGTCGTCGCCGGTGGCATGGTGGCGGCGATGGCGGTGCTGCTCGTGGTGGTGCGGCCGGCCCGGCTCGCCGACCTCGAGCCGGACGCGGTGATCGTCGCAGCGCACTGAGGATCGTCACGCCTCCCAACGGGCCGCACACGCCGCCGCCAGGGTGGCCGGCTCTCCGCTGCCGCTTCAGGGCGGCCGCCGCGCCCGTTCGTCAGTGACCGTCGCGAAGCACTTCCTGGCGTCCGGCGGCGGTCCGGGGAGGGTGGCCACAGCCACTAGGAAGCACACCGCGCTCGCGGTAGTGCGCTCGCAAGGGCTCGGCCGTTTCCCGGTGGTGCTGAAGCAACTGCGGGAACTGCCGGCGTCGCTCGATCGTCCAGTGCGTGGTCACCACTGTGTCGCGACCCCGATCGATCTCGTGCTCGGTCAACGTCACCTCAATCACCGCGTTGGGCTCATGACCGTGTCGTTCCAGTAGCTCGGCTTGGACGAGCTCGAGAGTCTCCTTCGGCTCCGGTCCGCGCCAATCCTCAAGGCGCCCGATGGGTTGGCTTCGTCACGCGCAGGCAGATGATGGGACCGGTGGCTGCCGGTCCCACGCCGGGCGGAGGTGTTGGTGGTGACGCAGACGGACGCTCGGCGGGAGGCGCCCGGTGACGGTCGGTTGGTGGTTGCGTGGCATGCCGTAGCGCCGTACCGGCCGCTGATGGCGCTGATGCTGGTCAGTTCGACGGCGTCGTTCGCGGCACTCGGTGTGCTGTCGTTGTTCGCGCGGGACGAGTTGGGCGCCTCGGACACCATGGCGACGATCAATTTCGCCGTCGTCGCCCTGGCCGGCATGGCCATGATGCTCACAACGGGCCACGTCTCCGACCGGGGCGGCGTCCGGCGCGTGATCATCTCGGCGAGTCTCGCGTGGCTGGCCACCGGCTACGCGATCCTGGCGAGCGTGCGGTCGTACCCGGCCATGCTCGCCGTCGGGGTCGTCTTCTTCTGCGCGGTCGGCGTCCCCAACGTGCAGCTGATGGCCTACACCCGGGACCTCGTTGAACGCCGGAACGACACCGCCACCTCCACCGCTGTGATCGCCGCGATGCGCATCGTGCTGTCCATCGGTTCGTTCACCGGCTTCGGCATCGGAGGTCTCGGTCTGGCCTATCTCGGGCCACGCCCGCTCTTCCGGGTCGTTTCGGTCGTCTGCCTCGGCTGTCTGGCGCTGTCGTGGTACCTGCTGCGAGGGGGCGACACCATCGCCGCCGCGACACGGCGCCCGGTCACGGGTGAGGACATCGGCGACAGGGATGGTGTCCGGACGGGGACGGCCGGTGGTCAGCGGCTACTGCTGATTCTCGCGGTCGTGATGGTGCTGTTCTCCAGTGGACGCATCATGCTGCTGTCCCAGTTGCCGATCCTGATGCGCGTATCCCTGCACGCCCCGCTGCAACTGACCGGGCTGGCGCTGGCGCTGCCACCGCTGTGCGAGCTGGTACTCATGCCGATCATGGCGTACGCGGCCGTGCGGTGGGGACGCGGCAAAGTGTTCCTGGTGGGCGGTGCCGCGAGCGTGGCCTACTACGGCGGCCTCGTCGTCATCACCACACCCGGGCAGCTGATGCTGCTGCAGATCGGCTACGCGCTGTTCGGCGCGGCCACGGTCATGGTCGGCATCGACCTCGCGCAGCGGCTGATGGTGGGGCGTGCCGGCACGGCGACGTCGATATACCTCAGTCACGAGAACGTGGCGGCCATCAACGGCAGTCTCGTGGCGACCGTGTCGGTTGCCACGCTGGGACACCAGGTCGGCTTCCTCGTCCCGGCAACGCTGTGTCTGGTCGCCCTCGCGCTCGCCGCGTGGGCCTTCGCCCGACATCCAGCGGCGTTCGACCTTCGTCGCAGGCCACCACCGCTGCCTGGCACCGTCTCCCAGGCGCAGCGAAGTCGTCCGCATCACGACGAAGAACTTCGCTAGATTCAGAGCCCGCAAACCACACGCCGCGCGCCGGGAATCAGACAGGGAGCGTGCGGAGCACTGCCAGACAGACCAGCCGACGCGCCCATCGACGTCGCCCAACAGGAAACCGTTGTCTCCAGCACGAACGTCGCGGAGGGCGACCCGAGTCCGGCGGCGGGACGCGGGCGTCAACGGGCCGTCACCGGAAGCGCATCGGCGTCGGCGCACGATGACGCTGGAGTGACGCCGATCCCGCAGACTCCCAGCTGAGGCGAGCGGTCCTCGGGCAGCTCACGCTCCATCCCATCGGTCCGGGCGGCGGTCGGACGGCCGACCGCGCATCGACGCGGTGTGGTGACGATGACGACGTTCGTCATCCTCAACGCGATGTCGTCCGCGGTCCGGGCGCCAGCGGGCCGCCCGACAGTGGCGTCGTGGACCCGCCACTCCGCCAGGGCGGCTCTCGCCGACCAGGGTCCCGGTGCAGGGGGGTTCGATCGTGACCGCTGAGGAGAGGTTGTCCACGACAGGCAGCACCCGACCACAGCCGGTGTCCGACGTCCAGCCGAGGGTCCGCCTCCTGCTGCTCGGCGGCTTCCGGCTGCTGCACGGCGGGCGGGCCGTGGTGGTGCCGCGCGGCCTGCAACGCAGCATCGCCCTGATCGGGCTGCGCCCGGGGGCCAGCCGTACCCAGCTGGCGGCCCTGCTGTGGCCGGAGGTGTCGGAGGAGCGCGCGCTCTCCTCGTTGCGGACGGCGCTGTGGCGGCTGCGCCGGGATCCGATCTGCCCGGTGGTCACCGTCGGCGACACCGTCCGGCTGCACCCGGTGGTCGACCTGGACGTCGACGAGCTGGCCAGGGTCGCCGCCCGGGTGAGCCAGGGTGGTGACCCGCGCCCGGCTGCGGCGGTCCTCGCCGCCGGGCGTCACGACCTGCTGCCCGGCTGGTACGACGACTGGGTGCTGGTGGAGCGGGAACGGCTCAGACGGTTGCGGCTGCACCTGCTCGACGAGCTGGCCCGGGCCCACCTGCGCGGCGGTGAGCACGGCGAGGCGTTGCAGGCCGCGCTCGAGGCGATGGCGGCCGATCCGCTGCGCGAGGCGCCGCACCGGCTGGTGGTCGCGACGCACCTGGCGGAGGGCAACGCGTACGAGGCGCTGCACGCCTTCCTGGCCTACCGCGATCTCCTGCTGCGCGAGCTGCAGCTCGAACCGTCCGCGGCGATGTGCGCGCTGATCAGCGACGTGCTCGCGCCGGTCCACGTGCCGGCGTAGCGGCGCCGGCCCGGCCCGTCGCGGACCGTCCCCGGCCCGGTCGGACCCGCCTGTCGCGCGCCGCCGGAACCGCTGGTGGCTGCCACCGGGTGTCCTCCCAGGACGGAACCGCCCCGCTCCCGGCGATGACGACGCTCGATGCGTTGCCGCGGGACTCCACTGTGCCCGGGCCCGTCCCCGCGGCGTCAACGACCGTGGACTCGACACCGGTCGCCGGTGACGGCGGCGTGACGCGTCGTCCGGCAGGGTCGCAGCACGACGTGGTCGTGGTCCGGGCGGCACCGGTGGGGGCCCTTGCCGCACCAGGAGAAAGCACCTCCGCGGGGATCAGGAAGGAGATCCGTGATGATCCGCAAACTGCTGCTCGTCGTTCGCGAGTCCTGCCGGATGGCTGTCGACGTCTTCCTGGTCAGTGCGCGCGGCCACGGCGGGTTCATCAGCCCGATCGTCTCCCGCAGGCGATCGAAGGAGAATCCATGATCAGGGCGATGGCCCGGCTACGGGTGGGCCCGGGGTGCGAATCCGCCGTCGAATCCGCGTGGCGAACGGCCGCCGGTCAGATCGGCCGGCTCGCCGGCAGCCTCCGGCGGGAGCTGCTGCTCGACGCCAACGATCCGCGCTCGTTCGTCGTCGTCACCGAGTGGGCCGACGAGTCCGCGCTGCACGACTACGAGAACGGACCGGTGGCCGCGCGCTTCGCCGAGGCGATCCGCCCCCTCCGCGAGCCATCCGGGGCGGAGAGCTACCGGGTGATGCGCAACCCCGACGGCACGGGATCGAAGATCTTCGTGGACGTCGAGCTCACCGTGCCGGCCGACCGGCTGGCCGAGTTCGAGCGCGGGTACGCCGAGGTCACCGCACGGATGGCCGAGGTGCCGGGGTACCTGCGCGAGGACCTGCTGCGCGAGCCCGGTTCGAACGTCCACCACATCTTCGCCGAATGGCGCGGCGAGGCGGAGTTCCACCGCTGGATCGGCAACCCGGCACACGCGCAGCAGGAGGCCGGGCCGATCGCGCCGTTCCTCCTGGACATCCGGCGCCGCCTCTTCCACGACGTGGCCCATCCCGAGAACAGCCGAGAACCGAGCACGGGCAGGGAGATCGACGTGCACACGACAACGGACGTACTCATCGTCGGAGCAGGGCCCACCGGGCTGACCGCCGCCGTCGAGCTGGCCCGGCGCGGCATCGAGTGCCGGGTGATCGAGAAGCAGGCCACCCCGCCCGCCCAGGCCGACAAGGCGATCGGCATCCACTGCCGCACGATGGAGATCTGGGCGGACCAGGGCATCGTGCGGGAGGCGATGGACGCCGGGATCTGGCTGACCGGGAACATGGTGTTCGTCAACGGCGTGCAGACCCATCGGATGAGCTGGGAGCTGCCAGAGCTGCCGTACGCGCACCTCGGCCTGCCCCAGTACGAGACCGAGCGCATCCTCACCGAACGGCTGGCCACCCTCGGCGTGCGCCCGCAGCGCGGCGCCGAGCTGATCGCGTTCACCCAGGACGACGACGGCGTGCTGGCCACCGTCGCGACCGCCGGCGGCGGCGCGGAGACGGTACGCGCGAAGTACCTGGTCGGCTGCGACGGCGCGCACAGCAGGGTCCGCGAGCTGCTCGGGCTGACGTTCTCGGGTGGGCTGGGCCGGTTCCCGCAGCTGTTCATGCTCGGTGACGTGGACGTGGACTGGGACATGCCGGAGGGCCACCTGCTCCGGTTCATGCACGAGACCGACGGCCGGATGGACGGGATGCTGGTCTGCGTCCCGCTGCGCGGCGAGTCCCGGTACCGGATCGCGACGCTGGCGCCGCCCCGGTTCTTCGCCCAGACCGGCGGGAAGGACGCCCCGCCGGGGTTCAGCGAGGAGCTCGCCGAACCGACCCTCGCCGACATCCAGGCCGCGATCGACCACCTGGCCCCGCCCGGCACCCGCGCGTCGAACCTGCGCTGGTCGTCGGTCTTCCGGATCAGCCACGGGATCGTGGACCGGTACGGCGCCGGCCGGGTGTTCGTGGCCGGCGACGCGGCGCACCTGCACCCGCCCGCGGGCGGTCAGGGCATGAACACCGGGATCCAGGACGCCTGGAACCTGGCGTGGAAGCTGGCGCTGGCGGTGCGGGGGATCGCCGCGCCCGGGCTGCTGGACAGCTACGAGACCGAACGGCGCCCGGAGGGCGAGGAGATCGTCGGGCGCGCGGTGCGGATGGCCTTCACCGACGAGCTGGACCGCAACGACCTGAAGCGGCAGTTCCTGCAGGAGATGTCCATGTTGCTCAGCTACTCGGACAGCCCGCTCGTCGGCGAGTCGCTCTCCGCTCCGGACGCCCTGCGGGCCGGCCCGGGGCCCGGCGACCGCGCTCCCGACGTCGGCGGCCTGCAGCGGCGGGGCGTCGGGCACCCGCTGCGGCTGCACGAGCTGACCCGCGGCACCCGGCACACGTTGCTGGTCTACGCGGACGGCTCAGCCGACGAGGGGACCGTGGCCGCGGTGGGGAAACTGTGCGCCGACGTCCGCCGGCAGACGTCCGGCCAGATCGACGTGAACCTGCTGCTCAGCCCGGAAGCCCGAGCGCCGTGGCTGCTCGACCCGCCGGTGGTGCGGGACGCCGGGGGCGAGTTCCGGGCCGCGTACGGCGTCGCCGGCACCGCGCTGTACCTGGTTCGCCCGGACGGGCACGTCGGGTTCCGCAGCCAGCCGATCGACGCCGACGCGCTCAGCAAGAACCTGCAACTGGTCTTCGGAGGCGGGCGATGACGACCGTACGGACCGTGCTCGCGATGCGTACCAGGGCGGGCTGCGAGGAACGGTTCGAGGCGGAGTGGCTCTCGGCGGCCGAGGAGATCCGCACGCTGGACGGCTGCCTGCACCAGGACCTGGTCCGCGACGCCGACGACCCGCGCAGCTACCTGATCATCAGCGACTGGGCGGACCGCGAACGGCTGGACGCCTTCGGCCGCAGCGAGCACCGCGACCGGCTGCTGCGCATGATCCGCGAGCTTCGCGAATCCGCGCAGCGGCACACCTACCAGGTCCTGCACAGCGTGCGGAGCGAGCCCGAGGAGTCGCGATGACCGATGATGCCGTACCCGCGTCGGAGCTCTACACCGACGAGTTCGCCGCCGACCCCTACCCCGCGTTCGCGCGGCTGCGCGCCGACAAGCCCGTGTGCCCGGTCAGCTCGCCGCGCTTCGACTCGTACCTGATCACCCGCTTCGACGACGCCAAGGCGGCGCTGACCGACCCCCGGCTCTCCAAGGATCTGTACGGCCCCGACCAGCACTACCTCCGGATCTTCGGGCCGAACTCGGAGGGGTTGAACAAGAACATGCTCAACTCGGACCCGCCGGAGCACACCAGGCTGCGCCGGATCGTGTCGCAGGCCTTCGCGCCGCGCCGCATCGAGGCGCTGCGACCCCGGGTGGCGCAGACCGTGGACGACCTGCTCGACAAGATCGTCCCGCAGGGCCAGTCCGAGCTGATGCACGACTTCGCGATCCCGCTGCCGATGAGGGTGATCGGCGAACTGCTCGGGATCCCGGAGACCGACCACGACCGGGTCCTGGACTGGACCCAGGTGATCAGGACGTCCGGGTCGTCCGGCCGTAGTCCCCAGGAGGACCGGGCGGCCGTGCAGGAGGCCCAGCTGCGGCTGCACCACTACTTCGCCGACCTGGTGCAGGCCAAGCGCGCACACCCCGCCGACGACATGATCAGTGCGCTGATCGAGGCCTGCGACCACGACGGGAAGCTCTCCGAACCGGAGCTCGTCACCACCTCGTTCCTGTTGCTGTTCGCCGGGCACCAGACCACCGCGGACTTCATCGGCAACGCGACGGTGGCCCTGCTGACCAGTCCCGACCAACTCGAACTGCTCCGCGCCTCACCGGAGTTGCTGCCCTCGGCGATCGAGGAGCTGCTCCGGTTCGACGGCCCGTTGCCGGTGGCCAGCCCCAGGATCGCCACCGAGGACGTCGAGTACCAGGGCGTCCACATCCCGCGCGGGTCGATCGTCGGCGTGGTGATCAATTCGGCGAACCACGACCCGGCGCACTTCGCCGACCCGGACCGGCTGGACATCTGCCGCGAGCGCGGCCCGCACATCGGCTTCGGTCACGGCGTCCACTACTGCCTGGGGGTCTCGCTGGCCCGGATGGAGGCGCAGATCGGCATCGGGGCGCTGCTGCGCCGGCTACCGGACCTGCGCCTCGGGGTGCCGGTCGCCGAGCTGCGCCGGCTACCGGCGGCGTCGCCGTTCCGTGGCCTGCTGGAGCTTCCGGTCCGGTTCACCGCCTGACCCGCCAGAGCGGCCGCTCCGTTCGCCCACAAGAGATCACTGTCCACTCAGTCACCGTCAAACTCATCCGAGGAGCAGTCATGGTCTTCCGAAACGTGATCGTCTGTCACATGGTTCCGGGCAGTGAGGGCATCGTCGGCGATGTCTTCGGCTACTACGACAAGACGACCCGGCCGCAGGACCTCGGGGTGATCGGGCGGATCCTGCTCTCCCACGAGGACCTCTACATCCACGTCATCGAGCGCGACCAGGACCCCAAGGTGTCGGGCCAGACCCGCGGGCTGCCCGCGTTCCAGAAGATCGCCGAGGCCATCGCCCCGTACGTGACGCCGTACCCGAGCTACTGGAAGAACCCCTCCGACTCCGTCGCCAAGGAGTTCTACCGCTGGGTGCCGGACGGTGAGGCGTCGGTGGAGACGACGCTGATCGTGATCATCGGCCGGATCAAGCCCGGCGCCGAGCCCGACGTCGCGCGGATCTTCGCCGAGTCCGACGCCGGGTCGCTGCCGGTCCAGCTGGGCATCACCGGGCGCTGGCTGTACTCGATCGACGACGTCTACGTCCACCTCCTGGAGCAGGACGCGTCGATCGCCGAGGCCGCTCGGGAGAACCACGACAAGAAGCCGGCCTTTGCCAAGATCATGGCGGACCTCAGCCCGTTCATCAGCCCGTACAACCCGGAGGCCTGGCGCGGCCCGGCCCGGGAGTTCTACCGCTGGCGCGCCGACAGCTGACCGCCGCGACCCGCGGGCTCCGGGTCGCCAGGTCGGCTTTCCAACACGTCGACACCGTGCCGTCGCCGGCGGCATCGTGCTGCGCCGATCAGGCCGGCGATCCGGTGGCCGCGGCGGCCGTCTCGGCCGAACTGCACCGGCTCGGCGCCGGGCCGGTGCAGCGGTGAAGCCCGCCGCCGACGGCGCCGGCGGCTCGTGCGGGCCGCGGTCAGATGTTCGCCGAGTCCGCCGGCACGTCGGCCGGCAGCGAGGGCGCGCCGGTCGCCGGCGCCGCCGGCCGGCAGCTGAGCCCCACGGTGTACGCGGTCATCGAGAGCGATCCGTACGCGTACCCGTCGACCAGCACCTCCGGGCGGCCGGCGGCGGTGTCGGCCAGCCCGGCCAGGTACAGCAGCGGGATGAAGTGGTCCGGCGTCGGGACGGCCAGGTCGTAGTCGCGGTGGCCGTCCAGCCGGGCCGCCTCGGTCGGCGCGCCGAGCAGGATCTCCCGGGCCGCGTCGTCGAAGCGCCGCGCCCAGTCGAAGCCCTCGTCGGTCAGCCGCGGGTCCACCCCGCCCAGGTTGTGCACCACGTTGCCGCTGGCCACGACCAGCACCCCGCGCTGTCGCAGCGGCGCGAGCCGGGCCCCCAGGTCCAGGTGGTAGTCCAGCCCCTTGAACGCGTTGATGCTCAACTGCACCACCGGGACGTCCGCGTCGGGGAAGGCGTGCGTCAGCACCGACCAGGTGCCGTGGTCGATGCCCCAGGAGTCCACGTCGGCGCCGACCCAGGTGGGGTGCACGGCATCGCTGATCTCCTCGGCCAGCTCCGGCAGCCCCGGTGCCGGGTACTCCAGGTCGAACAGTTGCCGCGGGAAGCCGTAGAAGTCGTGGATGGTGCGGGGTCGCGGCATGGCCGTGACGGCGGTGGCGCCGATGTACCAGTGCGCGGAGACGACCAGGATCGCCCGGGGTCGCGGCACCGCCCGCCCGAAGTCCCGCCACGCGGTGGTGTACCGGTTGACCTCGAGCGCGTTCATCGGGTTGCCGTGGCCGAAGAAGGCCGCGGGCATCACCGTCTCCGTCGTCTGGCTGCTCATGCCGCTCCCCGGGGCCGACCGTGCCCCGAGGCTAACCCGGACCGCCCGCCGATGTCCCGGCGACGGAGGGCTCTCCGGGGTGACCAGCCGGGGGCCGAAGACCCGGTCGGCCCAGGCGGCCGCGCCGGCCGTCCCGGCGAGGCCGACGGTCGCGGCGGGACCGGCGAGCAGCCGCCGCCGGTTGACCCCGGGTGACGCCGCCCGCGGAGTTCCCATCGCCGTCTCCTTCCGTGCTCCCGACCTCGACATTGCTCCGGTCCGGGCCGGTCGGACACGGAAGGATGGCCGTTGACCAGGGGTCGAAGTTCACTACCCCACGGGGGTACCCCGGAAGCATTGTCTTATACCCCTAGGGGGTATATGGTGCCCGTGGAGGTGGAGTTCGATGGAACACGAACACCGGACGCCCGAGCACCAGGACGCGGTGAAGGGCGGGCCCCACGGCCACGGCGGCGGGCACGACAAGCACGCCGGGCACGATCCCGAGCAGTTCCGGCGCAAGTTCTGGCTGAGCCTGGCGTTGACGCTGCCGATCGTGGCCACCAGCCACATGGTGATGGAGTGGTTCGGCTACTCGATCGACTTTCCGGGCATCAGGTGGGTCGGCCCGGTCCTCGGTTCGGTGGTCTTCTTCTACGGCGGCTGGCCGTTCCTCGTCGGCGGCGTCCGGGAGGTGCGGGACCGCACGCCCGGGATGATGCTGCTGATCTCGGTGGCGCTCGTGGTGGCGTACGCCGCCTCCGTCGCCACCACTCTGGGCGCCTTCGACCTGGACTTCTGGTGGGAGCTGGCGGCGCTGGTGACCATCATGCTGCTGGGGCACTGGCAGGAGATGAAGGCGATCGGTCAGGCGCAGGGCGCCCTGGCCGCCCTCGCGGCCCTGCTCCCCGACGACGCGGAACGGGTCGACGACGGCGAGGTCCGGCGGGTGCCCCTCGCCGAGCTCCGGGTCGGTGACGTGGTGCTGGTCCGCTCCGGCGGCCGCGTCCCCGCCGACGGCCGCATCGTCGACGGCGCCGCCGCACTGGACGAGTCGATGATCACGGGGGAGTCCCGGCCGGTGTCGCGCGCCGTCGGGGACCGGGTGGTCGCCGGCACCGTCGCCACCGACTCCGCCCTGCGGGTACGCGTCGAGGCCGTCGGCGAGGACACCGCCCTCGCGGGCATCGGCCGGCTGGTCGCGCAGGCGCAGGCCTCCAGCGGGCGCGCCCAGGTGCTCGCCGACCGGTTCGCCGCGCTGCTGTTCTACGTCGCCGCGGTCGCCGCGGTGGTCACGTTCCTCGGCTGGGGGGTGGCCGGCAACCTCGACCAGGCGGTGGTGCGGACGGTCACCGTGCTGGTGATCGCCTGCCCGCACGCCCTCGGGCTGGCCATCCCGCTGGTGATCGCCCTGTCGACGGCGCTGTCCGCCCGGGCCGGCATCCTGGTCAAGGACCGTCTCGCCCTGGAACGGATGCGGACGGTCGACACCGTGCTGTTCGACAAGACCGGCACCCTGACCAAGGGCACGCACACCCTCGCCGGCGTGGCCGCGGCCGACGGGCTCGGCGAGGACGAGGCGCTGCGGATCGCGGGAGCGGTCGAGGCCGACAGCGAGCACCCGCTGGCCCGGGCGCTGGTGCAGGCCGCGGAGGACCGCGGCCTGCGGTCCCGGGCCCGGGACTTCCGGTCGCTGACCGGCCGGGGCGTCCAGGCGGTCGTCGACGACGCCACCTGGGCGGTCGGCGGCCCGGCCCTGCTGCGGGAGCTCGGGGTGGCGGTCCCCGACGAGCTGACCAGAGCGGCGGAGGGCTGGTCGGCGCGGGGCGCCGCGGTGCTGCACCTGGTCCGGCTGCCGCAGGGCGGCCGGCCGGAGGTGGCCGCCGGCTTCGCCCTAGAGGACGAGGTCCGGCCGGAGGCCCGCGCCGCGATCGCGGAGCTGCGCGAGCAGGGGGTGAAGAAGCTCGTCATGATCACCGGAGACGCCCGGCCGGTCGCCGAGGCGGTCGCCGCCGACCTGGGCTTCCGCCCCGGCGTGGACGAGGTCTTCGCCGAGGTGCTCCCCGCCGACAAGGACAAGGCGGTCGCCGACCTCCAGGCCCGTGGCCTCATCGTGGCGATGGTCGGCGACGGCGTGAACGACGCCCCGGCGCTGGCCCGCGCCGACGTGGGGCTGGCCATCGGCGCCGGCACCGACGTGGCGATCGAGTCGGCCGGGGTGATCCTGGCCTCCTCCGACCCGCGCGCCGTCACCGGCGTGATCCGGCTGTCCCGGGCGTCGTACCGGAAGATGCTCCAGAACCTGGCCTGGGCCGCCGGCTACAACGTGGTGGCCATCCCCCTCGCCGCCGGCGTGCTGGCCTGGGCCGGGATAGCGCTCAGCCCGGCGATCGCCGCGGTGCTCATGTCCGCCTCCACCATCGTGGTCGCGCTCAACGCGCAGCTGCTCCGCCGGGTCCGCCTGACCCCCGATTCGCAGTGACGGCGGGGACGCCGGGGCCCGGTCCGGGCCCCGGCGTCGCCGACTCCGCCCGCCGCCCACCGGCCGGTACGGCGTCGACCCGCCCCACCGGCGGACCTCCGGCCGCCGCCCGCAGGCGCGGTCCATCCTGGGTCTGCCGGCTTGAGGATGCCAGGGATCAAGCGGCTTCCTCATCGCAGGTGCGGTCCGTTAGGGTGACCGCGTGACGGTGTTCCGGATCGGCGAGGCCGCCGAACTGCTCGGCGTCAGTTCCGACACGGTCCGCCGCTGGATCGACGCCGGCCGGCTGGCCGCCAGCCGGGACGACCACGGTCACCGGGTCATCGACGGCGTCGACCTGGCCGCGTTCGTCCGTGCCCCGGGGCACCCGGAGCTGTCGTCCGCCCGCAACCGGCTGCGCGGGATCGTCACCGCGGTCGTCAAGGACACGGTGATGGCGCAGGTCGACATCCAGGCCGGGCCGTTCCGCATCGTGTCGCTGATGAGCCGCGAGGCCGTCGACGACCTCGACCTGACGGTCGGATCGGTGGCCGTGGCCGTGATCAAGTCGACGACCGTCGTGGTGGAACGCGCCACCGCCCCCAGGGGAAGGACCAGCCCGTGACCGTACGGTGGATCCGTGCCGCCCTCGCCGGGGTGGCCGCGCTGACCCTGGGCCTGGCCGGCTGCGGCGGTGGCGGCGCGCCCGCCGGCAAGGCCGGCGGCGGGCGGGTCACCGTCTTCGCCGCCGCCTCGCTGACCGAGACCTTCACCCGGCTCGGCAGGGACTTCGAGGCCGCCCACCCCGGCACGACGGTGACCTTCAACTTCGCCGGCAGCTCGGCGCTGGCCAACCAGATCACCCAGGGCGCCCCGGCCGACGTCTTCGCCGCCGCCTCACCCGCCACCATGCGAACCGTGACCGACGCCGGCGAGGCCGCGGAGAGCCCGGTCATTCTTGCCCGCAAC
Organism: Micromonospora sp. IBHARD004; assembly: GCF_052814115.1. Lineage (NCBI taxonomy): Bacteria > Bacillati > Actinomycetota > Actinomycetes > Micromonosporales > Micromonosporaceae > Micromonospora > Micromonospora sp. IBHARD004. The sequence goes on along the minus strand of NZ_CP199934.1, from coordinate 4,405,660 downwards.
CAGCTCGTCATCGCGGTGCCCCGGGGCAACCCCCGCCGGATCAGCGGCCTGGCCGACCTGACCCGGCCCGGGGTGAAGGTCGCGCAGTGCGCCGAGCAGGTGCCGTGCGGGGCGGCGGCGCGTACGGCGCTCGACGCGGCCGGCGCCCGACTCACCCCCGCCACCCTGGAGCAGGACGTCAAGGGCGCGCTGGCCAAGGTGAAGCTCGGCGAGGTCGACGCCGCGCTGGTCTACCGCACCGACGCCCGCGCCGCCGGGTCCGACGTGGACGCGGTCGAGTTCGCCGAGTCGGCACGCGCGATCAACGACTACCCGATCGTCGTGCTCAAGCGGGCGGGCGACCCGGCCGCCGCCCGCGCCTTCGTCGACCACGTCCGTTCCGACGCCGGCCGGGCGGTGCTCACCGCCGCCGGATTCCAGCCCCCGCAGGCGTAGGTGCCGGCCCGCGACACCGCCGCTCGGGCGGCCCGCCCGATGCGGCGGCCCCGGCGCCGGGTGCCCCTTGCGCTGCTCCTGCCCGCCGGGCTCGGGCTGCTCTTCCTCGTCCTGCCGCTGGTCGGGCTGCTCGCCCGCGCCCCGTGGACCACCCTGCCGCAGCGGCTGGCCCAGCCCGGCGTGCTCACCGCGCTGCGGCTCTCCCTGCAGACCGCCACCCTCGCCACGCTGCTCTGCGTCGTCCTCGGCGTGCCCCTGGCGTGGCTGCTGGCCCGGCTCGAGTTCCCCGGCCGACGCCTGGTCCGGGCACTGGTCACCGTCCCGCTGGTGCTGCCCCCGGTGGTCGGCGGGGTGGCGCTGCTGCTGGTGTTCGGCCGCCGCGGGCTGCTCGGTTCCTGGCTGGACGCCACCTTCGGGGTGACCCTGCCGTTCACCACCACCGGGGTGGTGCTCGCCGAGGCGTTCGTCGCCATGCCGTTCCTGGTCATCGCCGTCGAGGGCGCGCTGCGCGGCGCGGACCCGCGCTACGAGGAGGCCGCCGCCACCCTCGGCGCCGGCCGCTGGATCACGTTCACCCACGTCACCCTGCCGCTGGTCGCCCCCGGCGTCGCCGCCGGGGCGGTGCTCTGCTGGGCGCGGGCCCTCGGCGAGTTCGGCGCCACCATCACCTTCGCCGGCAACTATCCCGGCCGGACGCAGACCATGCCGCTCGCCGTCTACCTCGCCCTGGAGACCGACCTGCCGGCCGCGATCGTGCTCAGCCTCATCCTGCTCGCCGTCTCCGTCGCCATCCTGGCCGGGCTGCGGGACCGCTGGGTCGGCGCCCCGTGACCGCCCCGCCCCTGCTGGACGCGCACCTGGTCGCCGACCGGGGGGCCTTCCACCTCGACGTCCGGCTGCGGATCGCCGGCGGCGAGGTCGTCGCGCTGCTCGGCCCGAACGGCGCCGGCAAGACCACCGCGCTGCGGGCGCTGGCCGGCCTGGACCCGCTCACCGACGGCCACCTCACCCTCGGCGGTGTCGACCTCGACCGCCCCGACCGGCGGCGCTGGGTTCCGCCCGAGCGGCGCCCGGTGGGCGTCGTGTTCCAGGACTACCTGCTCTTTCCGCACCTCAGCGCGCTGGACAACGTCGCGTTCGGCCCCCGCCGGCACGGCGCCGACCGGCGGGCCGCGCGCGACCGGGCGCAGGGCTGGCTGGCCCGGGTCGGCCTGGCCGAGCAGGCCCGCCGCCGGCCCCGGCAGCTCTCCGGTGGGCAGGCCCAGCGGGTCGCCCTCGCCCGGGCGCTCGCCGTCGACCCGACCCTGCTGCTGCTCGACGAGCCGCTCGCCGCCCTGGACGCGGGCACCCGGCTGGACACCCGGGCCGAGCTCCAGCGGCACCTCGGCGGCCACTCCGGCGCGACGCTGCTGGTCACCCACGACCCGCTGGACGCCTTCGTGCTCGCCGACCGGCTGCTCATCGTCGAGCACGGGCGGGTCGTCCAGGAGGGCGACGCGGCCAGCGTCACCGCCCGGCCGCGCACCGACTACGTGGCCCGGCTGGTCGGGCTCAACCTGCACCGCGGCCGCGCCGACGGGCACACCGTCCAGGTCGGCGAGCTGACCCTCACCGCGGCGGACCGGGTCGTCGGGGACGCCTTCGTCGCCTTTCCGCCCGCCGCGGTCGCCCTGCACCCGGCCCGACCCGACGGCAGCCCCCGCAACGTCTGGCCGGCCACCGTCGGCGGGGTGCAGCGGCACGGCGACAACCTGCGGGTCCAGCTCGACGGCCCGATCACGGTCGCCGCGGACGTCACTCCCGCCGCGGCGGCCCACCTGCGGCTCGCTCCCGGCCAGCCGGTCTGGGCGGCGGTCAAGGCCGCCGAGACGCACGCCTACCCGGCGTGACCGGGGGCGACGGCCCGGCGTGACCGCCGTCTCGTGGACGCCGCCGCCCCGCTGAGGGAGGTTTGACCTGGTCCTGACGGGTCAGTCAGACAGAGAGCGACGACGAGAGGGGTTCGGCGTGCCCGACACGACACAAACCCGGTCCAGCCGCGACGCCGTCCTGCCGGACGACGTGACGGACCCGCTGCTGTGGCGGGCGGCGTACGACGTCGCCGCCGCGCACGAGCCGGACGAGGAGGGCCGGTGTCCCAGCCTGCTCTGCGGCCACCAGAGCGCCCCGTGCGAGCCGATGGTCAACGCCCGGCGGGCGATGCGCCTGGCCCGCGCCGGCACGTCGGCCGGCCGGGGGTCCGAACCCCGGGAGACGCCGGCGCGGCGGGCGCGGGACCGCCGCGCGGCGGCCTGACCGGCGCCGGACCGGTCACCGGGCGCCCTGCGGGCCGAACGCGGTGAGGAAGCGGTCCCGGAAGGTGTCCATCCGCCACACCGGGGCCCGCGGCCCGGGCCGCAGCCCGTCCTGCCAGCCCCAGCCGGCGATCCGGTCGAACACCTTCGGGTCGTGCGCCACCACGGTGATCGGCACGTCCCGGCTGGCGCCCTCACCGGTGACCGCCGCGGCCGGCTGGTGGTCGCCGAGGAAGACCAGCACCAGGTCGTCCCCGCCGTACGTCAGCACGTAGGAGACCAGGGTGTCGAGCGTGTACTCGATGGAACGCCGGTAGTCGGCGCGGATCTGCCTGGCGTCGCGCTGCACCACGTCCCGGCTGCCGCCCGTGCTGGTGGCGGCGTCGTGGAAGATCGAGCCGTCGCCGACCGCGTCCCAGCCGACCTGCTTCGGGATGGCCGACCAGGGGGAGTGGCTGGAGACCAGCGGGATCTCCGCCATCAGCGGGGCGTGCGGCCGGTCCCGCTCCAGCCGCTGGAAGGTGGCGAGGGTGTACTGGTCGGGCATCGGCGCGTAGCTGAACTTCGGGCCGCGGTAGGCCAGCTTCTCGGCGTCGTAGTAGCGGTCGTACCCGAAGAACTTCCCCTCCGGCCAGGGCTGGGTGGCCGCCGGCATGACACCCACCGTCTGCCAGCCGGCCCGGTGGAACGCGCCGTTGAGGGTCAGCCGGTCCCCGGCCAGCAGGTCCCGGTGGCGCTGGTCGTTGTCGATCCAGAGCCCGGAGAGCAGCGTGGCGTGGGCCAGCCAGCTCCCGCCGCCGAAGGTGGGGGAGGTGAGGAAGCCGCTGCGGGCGTCGTATCCGGCCGCCCGCAGCCGGCGGTAGCCGTCGTCGAGCACCGCGTCGACCTGCGGGGCGAACTCCGGGTCCTCGACCGCGTCCCGGCCGTAGCTCTCCACGAATGCGACCAGCACGTCCTTGCCGCGCAGCCCGGTCAGCAGCCCGTCGCCGGGGACTTCCCGGAAGGCGTCGGTGGCCGCCTCACCGGCGAACGCCTCCCGGTCGTGGAGGCCGGCCCGCACCTGGCCGGCGTGCGCCGCGACCAGCGTGGTCGCCTCCCGGTCCGCGACCGGCACGCCGGGGGCGAGCCGCACCCCGAACACGGCGCCGACCAGCCAGAGCACGGCCAGCGCCGCGACGGCGCGGACCGTGGCGGGGCGGTGCCGGACCACCAGCCGGGTCAGCCGCAGCACCGACAGGGTGAGCAGGACGAACAGCGCGGCGGCGAGGAGCAGCACCCCGGCCGCCGCGGCGACCGCGCCGCCCCGGCCGACCGAGTCGGTGAGGAAGCCGAAGCCGTCGTCGAAGAGTCCCCAGTCGAGCAGCACGTCGAACGGCCGGTCGCGGGCCACGAAGAAGCCCATGTCGAGCAGCTTGAGCACGGTCAGCAGGCCGAGCGCCAGACCGAGCGCCACGGCCACCGGCCGGCGGGCCCGGGCCGGCAGGACGAGCAGCAGCGCGACGGCGACCAGCGCCTCCACCGGGATCCGCAGGAACGCGCCGGGCCGGAGCCGGCCCAACTGGTCCGGTGCCACGAGCGCGGCCAGCACCAGCACCGCGGCGAGCCCGGTGAGGGCGCCCGCCACGACGCGGCGGCCCCGGGTTGCGACCACCGTCGAGGGGGCGCCGTCGTCGTCCGCCGGTGCCACTGCCGGTCGGCGGAAGCGCGTGAAGAGTGACAATCTCGGTCCTTCCTGCGGTGCCCGGCGTGCTGGCTGTCGTGCCGGTCGGCTCAGACCGGCTGGTGGGCCGTCCACCGGGCCGCGGCCGGCTCGCCGGTGGCGGCGACGTGCGTGGCGCGGGTGACGGTGACCCGCATGGCGCGCGGGACGGTGACGGGCCGGACGGGCACGTGCCGGACGGTGACGTGCCGGACGGGCACGTGCGGCACGGTCACGTGCGGAACCGGGACGGTGGCCGGCGGGACGGGGACGGCGGCGGGGCGGTGCCACCACAGCCAGGCGACGTCGTGGCCGAACGACTCGACCAGCATCGCCAGCGCGCCCGCCACCAGCACGGTCGTCGCGGCCGGGGGCAGCGCGGCGGCGGACGCGGCGGCCAGCACGACGCCCTGCGCGGCCGCGACGACCTTGCGCCAGTAGCGCGGTGGCAGCGCGCCGCGCATCCAGGGCAGCAGCCAGCCCGCGACGACGAAGGCGTACCGCATCCCGCCGATGGCCAGCACCCAGCCGCCGACGGCCGGCGCCAGGTGGACGCTGAGCACCAGGATCAGGAACGCGTCGACCTCCATGTCGAACCGCGCGCCGAGGTCGCTCGCGGTCCCGGTGCGCCGGGCCACCCGGCCGTCGACCGCGTCGAGCGCCAACGCCACGGCGGTGAGCGGGACCAGCACCGCCACCGGCGCCGGCCGCGACCAGGCGTCCACCGTCAGGGCCAGCACGCCGCCGACCAGGACCGCCCGGGTCAGGGTCACCCGGTCCGCCGGGCCGAGCGCGTCCGCGCCGGCCGCCCGCAGGCCGCGCAGCAGCAGGCCGCACAGGGTCGCGCCGTAGGCGAGGCCGGCCAGCCAGCCCGCCGCGCCGAGCCCGACCGTGCCGGCCAGCCCCGCCAGCAGGACGAACTGGGCGATCAGCCCGAGTACCGGGCCATTTCGAACCGTGGACACCCTGCCTCCGTGTCTATGATCGACAACCCTGCCACTCAACACGGGAAATTCGGCCGTCCGGTTCGGTCCGGATGCGGAAAGAGGGAAATTCGTGACTCGCGACGCCCGCGCCTTCTGGCTCCGCGCCCCCGGCGAGGGCGAGATCCGGTCGGTGACCCTCCCCGCCCCCGGCCCGGACGAGGTCCTCGTCCGCACCCGCTACTCGGGCGTCAGCCGGGGCACCGAGACCCTGGTCTTCGCCGGCCGGGTCCCCGCCGATCAGTACGCCACCATGCGCGCCCCGTTCCAGGAGGGCGACTTCCCGGCCCCGGTGAAGTACGGCTACCTCAGCGTCGGGGAGGTCGAGGAGGGGCCCGACGCGCTGCGCGGGCGGACCGTCTTCTGCCTCCACCCGCACCAGAGCGCGTACGTCGTGCCGGCCGACGCGGTGGTGGTCGTACCGGAGGCGGTGCCGGCGGCCCGGGCCGTGCTGGCCGGCACGGTGGAGACCGCGGTGAACGCGCTCTGGGACGCCGCGCCGCTGGTCGGCGACCGGGTCACCGTGGTCGGTGGCGGCATGGTCGGCTGCTCCGTCGCCGCCCTGCTGGCCCGCTTCCCCGGGGTCCGGACCGAGCTGGTCGACGCCGACCCGGCGCGGGCCGGGGTGGCCGCCGCGCTCGGCGTCGACTTCGCCCTCCCCGCCGACGCCGCCGTCGGGCGGGACCTGGTGGTGCACGCCAGCGCCAGCGCCGACGGCCTGCAACGCTCGCTGGAGCTGCTCCGCCCGGAGGGCACCGTGCTGGAGCTGAGCTGGTACGGCGACCGCCCGGTCACGCTCTCCCTCGGCGGGGCGTTCCACTCGCGACGACTGCGCATCCAGAGCAGCCAGGTGGGTACGGTGTCGCCGCGGCGGGCCGACCGGAGCTACGCCGACCGGCTGGCGCTGGCCCTGGACCTGCTCGCCGAGCCGACCTTCGACGCGCTGCTCACCGGCCGGTCCCGCTTCGCGGAGCTGCCCGACGTGCTCGACCGACTGAGCACGGGCCGGCTGCCCGCGCTCTGCCACCTCATCACCTACGACGGGGAGTGATCCGTGTTCAGCGTGACCGTCCGTGACCACATGATGATCGCCCACAGCTTCACCGGCGAGGTCTTCGGACCCGCCCAGCGGCTGCACGGCGCCACCTTCGTCGTCGACGCCACCTTCCGCCGCCCCGACCTCGACGCCGACGGGATCGTCGTCGACATCGGCCTGGCGACCGAGCAGCTCAAGGCCGTCCTGGGCGAGCTGACGTACCGCAACCTGGACGACGAGCCCGACTTCGCCGGGGTGAACACCACCACCGAGGTGCTGGCCCGCACGGTCGCCGACCGGCTCGCCGAGCGGGTGCACGCCGGCCGGCTCGGCGACGGCGCGCGCGGCCTGGCCGGCATCACCGTCACCCTGCACGAGTCGCACGTCGCCTGGGCCAGCTACGAGCGGTCGCTGTAGCGGATGGCCACGGTGCACGTGGTGCTGCCGGGCGACATCGACGATCCGGCCACCCCCAGCGGCGGCAACGGCTACGACCGCCGGGTCTGCCGGGGGCTCGCCGCGGCCGGCTGGACCGTCCGGGAGCATCCCGTGCCCGGTGGCTGGCCGCGACCGGGGGCGGGGGAGCGGGCCGCCCTCGCCGGGGTGCTCGCGGGGCTGCCCGACGGCGCGCTGGTGCTGCTCGACGGGCTGGTCGCCTCGACCGTGCCGGAGGTGCTGGCGCCGCAGGCCCGCCGGCTGCGCCTGGTGGTGCTCGTGCACCTGCCGCTGGAGACCGACGCCGAGGCCGAGGCCCTGGCCGCCGCCACCGCCGTGGTCACCACCAGCGAGTGGACCCGCCGCCGGCTGCTCGACCGGTACGCCTTCCCGGCCGGTCGCGTCCGGGCGGCCCCGCCCGGGGTGGACCCGGCGCCGGAGGCCACCGGCTCGCCGGCCGGCTCGGCGCTGCTCTGCGTCGCGGCGGTCACCCCGCACAAGGGCCACGACGTGCTCGCCGCGGCGCTGGCCACGGTCGCCGACCTGCCCTGGACCTGTGACTGCGTGGGCGCGCTGACCCGGGATCCCGGCTTCGTCGACCGGCTGCGCGGGCAGCTCACCGGCGCCGGCCTCACCGGCCGGATCCGCCTGGCCGGCCCCCGCACCGGCGCGGCCCTGCACGACGCGTACGCCCGGGCCGACCTGCTGGTGCTCGCCTCGCGGGGGGAGACGTACGGGATGGTGGTCACCGAGGCGCTGGCCCGGGGCGTACCGGTGCTGGGCACCGACGTCGGCGGGCTGCCCGAGGCGCTCGGGCGCGCCCCCGACGGCAGCCGGCCCGGCCTGCTCGTGCCGCCCGACGACCCGGACGCGCTGGCCGGCGCGCTGCGCCGCTGGCTCACCGACCCCGCGCTGCGGGCCCGGCTGCGCCGGTCCGCCCGGGACCGGCGGGACACCCTCACCGACTGGGCGGTCACCTCGACCCGCCTGGCGGCCGTACTCAAGGAGGCGACGGCGGCATGACCACACTCCCGCCCGACTTCGCGGGCTGGCTGCGGCTGCGCGAGCCCGCCGACGCCGCGGCCCGCGCCACCGGACTGGTCGACGTGCTCCGCCGCCGGCTGACCGGTGACCGGCCGCTGGTCGTGCACGACCTGGGCACCGGGACCGGCTCGATGGCGCGCTGGCTGGCGCCGCTGCTGCCCGGGCCGCAGCACTGGATCCTGTACGACCGGGACGCCGGCCTGCTGGACCGGGCCGCCGCCGACCTGGTCGACGCCGCCGCCGACGGCAGCCCGGTCACCGCCGAGACCCGGCGCGCCGACATCACCCGGCTGACCGCCGCGGACCTCGCCGGCGCCGGCCTGGTCACCGCGTCGGCGCTGCTGGACATGCTCACCGCCGAGGAGGTCGAGCGGGTGGTGGCGGCCTGCGCCGGGCATCCCACGCTGTTCATGCTCACCGTGGTCGGCCGGGTCGAGTTCACCCCGGCCGACCCGCTGGACGCCGAGTTCGCCGCGGCGTTCAACGCGCACCAGCGCCGTACCGTCGACGGCCGCGCCCTGCTCGGGCCGGCCGCGGTCGAGGCCACCCGGGCGGCGTTCACCGGGCGGGGGATCGAGGTGCTGGTCCGGCCCAGCCCGTGGCGGCTCGGCCCGGAGCAGGCGGCGCTGACCGCCGAGTGGTTGGCCGGCTGGCTCGACGCGGCCGTCGAGCAGCGGCCGGAGCTGGCCGCCGCGGCCGGGGCGTACCGGCGGCGGAGGCTGGCCGAGGCGGCCCAGGGCCGGCTGCGGGTGCTGCTGCACCACGCCGACCTGCTGGCCGGCGGGTGAACCGGACGGCCCCGCCGTACGTGACACCAGGTGGACTGAGGGAGGACCGCTTGTCGCACGCGACCATCGCCGCGCCCGTCGTACCCCCGGTGGCGACCGCCGCGTCCCCGGCCGCGCCGGCGGCGAGCCCCGCGGCCCGGTCGCCGTGGGCCTGGGTCCGCACGCTCGGTGGGCTCGGGGTGCTCGCCGCCCTGGTCTGGTGGGTGGGCACCGGGCCGTTCCTCGACGGGCTGCGGCTGATCGACGGCCCGGCGCTCGCCGCGGCCCTCGCCATCGGCCTGGTCACCACCGTCTGCTGCGCCTGGCGGTGGGCGCTGGTCGCGGGCGGCCTCGGCGTGCGGCTGCCGATGGGCGCCGCGGTGGCGCACTGCTACCGCGCGGTCTTCCTCAACTCGACCCTCCCCGGCGGGGTGCTGGGCGACGTGCACCGCGCGGTGCGGCACGGCCGGGACGCCGGCGATGTCGGCCGGGGCATCCGCGCGGTGGTCTGGGAACGCACCGCCGGACAGGTCGTCCAGCTCGTCATCGCCGTGGTGGTGCTGGCGGCGCTGCCCTCGCCGGTCCGGCCGTACCTGCCGGCGGTGACCGGCGCGCTGCTCGCCGCCGGGCTGGGCCTGGCCCTGCTCGCCCGGGCGGCGCCCCGCTCCGGCGCGTCCCGGTGGGGGCGGGCGCTGCGCACCGCGGTGGCCGATGTCCGGTCCGGCCTGCTTGCCCGGCGCACCTGGGTGGGCGTGGTGGTCGCCTCCGCCGTGGTGGTCGCCGGCCACCTGGCCACCTTCGTGGTCGCGGCGCGCACCGCGGGCGCCGACGCGCCGCTGTCCCGGCTGGTGCCGCTGACGCTGCTGGCCCTGCTGGCGATGGGGCTGCCGGCCAACGTCGGCGGGTTCGGCCCGCGCGAGGGGGTCGCCGCGTGGGCCTTCGCCGCCGCCGGCCTGACCGCCGCGCAGGGCGTCGCCGCCGCCATGGTGTACGGCGCGCTGGTGCTCGTCGCGAGCCTGCCCGGCGCGGCCGTGCTGGTGGTGCGCCGGTTCCGGGCCACGGCGGCCAGCACCGATCGCTGACCGCGCCTACCGTGGACCTTGGTGTGCGCTGCCGGCGCGTCCGGCCGCGCCGGACGGAGGAGAGCAATGGACGAAGCGCTGCCGGTGGCGACGGTCCGGAACCAGGTCACGGTCCCCCTGCGGTTCCCCGACGGGTACGTCACGACCGCCCGGGTCTTCTCGTTCGACGGCCTGGTGGACGGCCGGGAACATCTCGCGTTCGGCCTCGGCGACTGGGCGTCGACCGTGGACGGGCAGGCCACCGGTGGGCCGCCGCCCCTGGTCCGGCCGCACAGCGAGTGCCTGACCGGGGACGTCTTCGGCAGCCAGCGTTGCGACTGCGGCCCGCAGCTGCGGGAGGCGGTCGAGCGCATCGCCGAGGCCGACGGCTTCCTGCTCTACCTGCGCCAGGAGGGGCGCGGCATCGGCCTGTACGCCAAGCTCGACGCGTACGCCCTGCAGGACGCCGGCCTGGACACGTACGAGGCGAACCTGGCGCTGGGCCGGGGCGCGGACGAGCGCGACTACACGGTCGCCGCGCAGATGCTGGCCGCGCTGGGCGTGGCCCGGGTCGCCCTGCTCAGCAACAACCCGGGCAAGGCCGACCAGCTCGACCGGCTCGGCGTGACGGTGGCCGAGCGGGTGCCGACGGGCGTGCACCTCTCCCCGGCCAACGCCGGCTACCTGGCGGCGAAGGCCAGCCGCGGCGACCACGCCCTCGACCTCCCGTTCGTGCCGTGACCGGCCGGCCGTACGTGCTGCTCAGCTGCGCGATGTCGATCGACGGGTACATCGACGACGCCTCGGCCGAGCGGCTGCTGCTGTCCAACGCCGACGACCTGGACCGGATCGACGCGGTCCGGGCCGGCTGCGACGCCATCATGGTCGGCGCGAACACCGTCCGGCTGGACGACCCGCGGCTGCTGGTGCGCTCCGACCGGCGCCGGGCCGAGCGGCTGGCCCGGGGCCTGCCGCCGTCCCCGGTGAAGGTCACGGTCACCGCCAGCGGGGACCTCGACCCGACGGCCCGCTTCTTCACCATGGGCGAGGCGACCAAGCTGGTGTACTGCCCGAGCGGCGCGCTGGAGAAGACCCGGGAGCGGCTGGGTGAGGTGGCGACCGTGGTCGACGCCGGCGAGCCGGCCGGCCCGGGTGCGGTGCTGGCCGACCTGGCCGCGCGGGGCGTACGCCGGCTGATGGTCGAGGGCGGCGGCGCCGTGCACGCCCAGTTCCTCAGCGCCGGCCTCGCCGACGAGCTGCACCTGGTGGTCGCGCCGTTCTTCGTCGGCGACGGCCGGGCGCCGCGCTTCGTCGGGGACGGCCGGTTCCCCTGGCACCCCGGCCGGCGCGCCCGGGTGCTGGAGGTTCGCCAGATCGACGACGTGGTGCTGACCCGGTACGCCCTCTCCGACCGCTGCGGCGGGTGAGCGCCGGTCAGACCGCCGGCAGGCCGAGCGCCTCGTCGACCCGGGTGAGCACCGCGACGTCGTCCTCGCCCACGCCGCGCAGCAGGTCGATGGCGGTGGCCCGGATCTGCCCGACGATCATCACAACCGGGAGCGGTGGGTCGGAGTCGAGCAGCTCGGCGCCGATGCGGACCGCCTCCAGGGCCGCCTCGTCGGCCCGGCCGACGTGCCGGTCGGCGTCGTCGTGGCCGGTCAGGTCGGTGGCGAGCGCCGCGCCGGCGGCGCGTACCGCCTCGGCGAGCGCGCGGATCGCGGCGCCCAGCTCCGGCGGCGTCGCCGTGTGCAGCCGGGTCAGCGTGCTGGCGTTGCGGGCCAGCACCCGGATGTTGCGTACGGCGTAGTCGAGCTGCCGGGTGGTGGCCTCGACCTCCTCGATCTGGCCGAGGTGCCGGCGGCGGCGGACCCGCAGCCGCAGGGTCTCGCCGCAGGCCTGGACGGCCTTCCGCAACCGCTCCACGCAGCCGTCCACCTGGCGGGCGCGGTCCAGCGCGGCCTGGGCGGCCGTCTCGTCGCACCGGTCGAGGGCGTCGTCGATCCGGTCGAGCAGCTCGGCCAGGTCGGTGAAGGTCTGCCGGGCCTCGGTGACCAGCGGCGCGAGCGGGTCGCGGGCCGTCACGAGCTGGCTCGCGGCGAGCGCCACCGCGCCGCCGATCAGCGCGTCGACGAAGCGGAACGGCACGAACTCGCCCTTCGGGGCGGCCACCACGACCAGGTAGAGCGCGGAGACCGCGGTCTGGATGACCAGCGTGCTGCTCGCCCCGGCGGCCACCGTGATGCCGAGGGTCAGCAGCAGCACGATCAGCATGGTCCCGGTGCCCGGTCCGAGCGCGTGCACCATCAGGTCGGCGATGAGCACGCCGCCGGCCACGCCGAGGATCAGCTCGATGGTCTGCCGGATCCGCTGCCCCCGGGACTCGCCGAGGACGATCAGCGCGGCGCTGGGCGCGAAGAACGGGTCCGGGTGCCCGATCAGCCGCGCCGCGATCAGCCACGCGACGGTCGCGGCGAGCGCGGCCTCGACGACCGGGATCCAGCCGTCCCGCAACCGCCCGACGGCGGCCTTCCACCAACCTCGCACTGTCCGCACCCTCTCCAAGCGGACCGGCGCACCACCGGACCGACGATTCCGGCCACCCGGGCTTCTACCCGGGAAGTTGATCGTCGTAACGGGACAGACGCTTTCGCGGCCGGCGAGTGGAGGGCGGGGTCAGAGCACCTGGGAGAGGAAGCGGCGCAGCCGGGGGTGCTCCGGGGACTCGAAGATGGCGGCCGGCTCGCCGGCCTCGAGGACCACGCCGTGGTCCATGAAGGCCACCGTGTCGGCGACCTCGCGGGCGAAGCCCATCTCGTGGGTCACCACCACCATGGTCATGCCGCCGGCGGAGAGGTCCGCCATCACCCCGAGCACGCCCTTGACCAGCTCCGGGTCGAGCGCCGAGGTTGCCTCGTCGAAGAGCATGACCTGCGGTTGCAGGGCCAGGGCGCGGGCGATCGCCACCCGCTGCTGCTGACCGCCGGAGAGATGCGCCGGCCGGGCGTCCGCCTTGCCGGCCAGGCCGACCAGCTCCAGCTGGGTCCGCGCGAGCTGCACCGCCTCGTCCTCGGGCAGCTTCTTGAGCCGGCGCAGCGCGAGGGTGATGTTGCGCAGCACGGTCATGTGCGGGAAGAGGTTGAACTGCTGGAAGACCATGCCGATCAGCTGCCGCAGGGCGTCCGGGTCGTCGCTCAGCACGCTGCGCCCGTCGAGCAGGACGTCGCCCCGGTCCGGCTCGATCAGCCGGTTGACCGTACGCAGCAGAGTGGACTTTCCGGAGCCGGACGGCCCGATCACGCACGCCGTCGCGCCCCGGGGCACGTCCAGGTCGACGCCGCGCAGCACGCGGTTGGCGCCGAAGGCGAGGTGGACGTCGCGGACGCCGAGGCTGACCGAGGTGGCGGTGGTGGTGGTGGTGGTGCTCATCGGGGGTCCTTCCGTCCGCTCGTGGGCAGCGCGGCCTCGCCGGCCAGCGCCAGCCCCGCGTCGTCCTCGGCGTCGTCGGGCGCGGCGGTCGCCCGGCCCTGGCGCAGGCGCCGGTCGATCGCGTTGACGGCGTGGGTCAGCGGGATGGTCAGGGTCAGGTAGAAGAGGCCGGCCAGCAGCAGCGCCGACTCGTTGCCGGTGGTCGCGGCGTGGTCCTGTCCGATCCGGAACAGCTCCCGCTGGCTGGCGACCAGACCGAGGAAGTAGACCAGGCTGGAGTCCTTGATCAGCGCGATCAGCTGGTTGACCCAGGCCGGCAGGACCCGGCGTACGCCCTGCGGGATGATCACCAGCCGCATTGCCTCGCCCCAGGGGAGGCCGAGCGCCCGGGCGCCCTCCAGCTGCGCCGCCTCGACGCTCTGGATGCCGGCGCGGAAGATCTCCCCGATGTAGGCGGCGGCGATCAGCGACAGCGCCAGGATCCCCAGGGGATACGGGTTCGGCCCCCACGCCTGCATCCCGAGCGGCGCCAGGCCGACGCCGATCAGCAGGATGGTCGCCGCCGCCGGCAGGCCGCGGAACACATCCGTGTAGACCCGAGCCGGCCACCGCAACCAACGGGTACGCGAGATGCCGGCGACGGCCAGCAGCATGCCCAGCATCGAACCGAGCAGGGCGGCGGTGATCGCCAGGATCAGCGTGTTGGGCAACCCGACCGTCAGCATCTCCGGCAGCGCCTGCCGCATGGAGTCCCAGTCGAAGAAGGTCTCCCAGAGGGTGCTCAGTGGATCCATGTCACCGTCCGCCCTGCTCGTGTCCGTCGCTCGGGATCAGGAAGCCGCCGAGGCCGACGGCGCCGGGACGCTGCCGCTGCCCGGCTTGAAGTCGGCCGGGACCGGCCGGCCCGGGTAGTACTGCGCCTGGAGCTCCGTCCAGGTGCCGTCGGCGATGACCTCGTCCAGGCCCTTGTTCAGCGCCTCGCGCAGCTTGTCGTTGCCCTTGGCGAACGCGTACGCGGTCGGCGCGGGACTGAGCTGCTTGGCGGCAACCGTGATCTTGCCGCCGCTGTCCGCGGCGGACTTCTCGCCGATCTCGGCGGGGGCGATCCACGCGTCGGCGGTGCCGGCCTTGAGCTGGTTCAGCGCCCCGTTGTAGTCGGGCACCCGCACCGGGTTGAGGTTCTTGCCGGTGGCGTAGTCGTCCTGCACGGTGCCCTGCACGACCACCACCCGCTTGCCGGCGAGCTGGTCGAAGCTGGTGATGGGGGAGCCGGCCGGCACGTCGAGTCCGAAGTAGCCGAAGTCGTAGCCGTTGCCGAAGTCGACGGTCTTCTGCCGCGCCTCGGTGATCGTGATCGACGAGCTGCCCACGTCGAACTTGTGGTTGTTGACCTGCGACAGCAAGGCCGAGAAGTCGGTGCCGACGAACTCCACCTTCAGGCCCGCCCTGGCGGCGACCGCGGTGAGCAGATCGTTGTCGAAGCCGGTGAACTTCCCGTCCTTCAGGTACACGTTCGGCGGGGCGTCGGTGAGCGTGCCGGCGCGGAGCACACCGGGCTGGAGCAGGCCGTACGGGTTGGCGGCCTCGCTGGTGGCGGCGTCGTCGCCGCAGGCGGTGAGGCCGGTCGCGGCGAGCACGGCGGCGGCGCCGAGCGCGGCGACTCGGGTCAGGGCAGGAAGGAATCGCACAGGTGTCTCCAGGGTCGCGTGGCGGCGTGGACGCACGCCGCCGACGGCACGCCCGGGGCGGGCGAGCCGGAGTGGGTGGTTCGAGGAAGGGGGTGGTGGCGCTCAGCGCGCGTCGGCGCGGCGACAGCGGTCGCTGCACACCCGCATCAGGTCGACGTGCCGGCGCTTGACCAGCGCGAAGCCGGCCGGGTACGCGACATCGTCGGTGAGCGGGGCGCGAGGATGAGCAGACATGGTTCCCTCGGGTCGGTGATGACCTGGGTACCAGGCCACGCTTGCACCGGCGTGCTGCCGGTGCCTGGTCTTCACCCGGGGCACCCCACCGCGGAGGAGGGTTGCCGGCCAGCGAGCCGGGGCTTGACGCTGGCGCTCATGACCTGCCGAGAAGGCTAGCAGCAGCGCCGCCCCGATCGTCCAGTCGTTATGACCACGCTCACGTGCGCTCGTTACCGGCCGCCGGATCGGCCGGGGCGGACGCGGGATGCCCGTCGGGCGACGGCCCGCGCAGGGAAGGCCGGCGGGTGCCCTCGGCTCAGGGCCGGCGCGCCGCCACGGGCCTGGCCGTCGCGGTCTTCGTGACCCGTCCGTGCCCGACCGGGTGGGCGGGCACGATCGGCGCGTCCCGTCCGCTGCCGTGCCGCCCGTCCGCGCTGGGCGTGGCGGCCCTCTGCTCGTGGTAGTCCTGCTCCACGTTGACCGTCCAGACGTCGTGACCGGCGCCGTGGGCGATGTTCTCGGCGGTCAGCATCGCGGTCAGCATCGAGTGGTCCTGGTTGTTGTACCGGTGCATGCCGTTGCGCCCGACCGGGTGCACGTTGGGCACCTCGCGGGCCAGCCAGCCCCGGATGACGTCCACGTTGTGCTGGTACCGCTCGTCGTACACCGGGTACGCCTTCGGCATCCGGACGACGTGGCCGGCCTCCACGCAGCCCGGCCGGACCAGGCCGAGCCGCTCCAGCTCCGCGGTGGCGAGCGCGATCAGGTCCGCGTCCGGGGTACGCCACATCTCGTCGTCCTCGAAGACGAAGTACTCCAGCCCCAGGCAGGTCCGCCCGTCCTTGACCAGGTACGGCGACCAGGAGCCGAAGTTCTGGATCCGCCCCACCTTCGCCGCCGGGTCGTGCACGTAGATCCAGTTGTCCGGGAACGAGAACTCCTCCGGGACGACCAGCGCGACGGTCAGGAAGTCCCGGTAGCGCAGGTCGTCGGCGGCGGCCAGCACCACCGGCGGGGCGGCCGGGCGCATCGCGCGGACCAGCGCGGAGATCGGCATCGAGGAGATGACGTGGTCGGCCGGCTCGGTCCGCTCGCCGTCGGCGTCGGCCACCGTCACGCCGGTGGCGCGCCGGGCCGCCGGGTCGCGGTGCACGGCCGTCACCCAGGTGCCGGTACGCACCGAGCCGCCTCGCTTCTCCACCTGCTCGGTGCAGCGTTCCCACATCATCCCCGGCCCGTGCTTCGGGTACTGGAACTCCTCGATCAGGCTGGTGACGTCCTTCCGGTTGCGCCGGGGGAGGAGGGCGTTGAGCACCGCCTTGGACAGCGACAGGTTCTTGATCCGCTGGGCGGCCCAGTCGGCCTGCAGCTGGTCGGCCGGCATTCCCCAGACCTTCTCCGTGTACGTCTTGAAGAAGATCGAGTAGAGCCGCCAGCCGAACCGGGCCGACACCCAGCCCTCGAAGTGCGACTGGTCCTTCGGTGGCCGCAGCCGGGCCCGACCGTACGAGCCGACGCAGCGCAACGCCTCGACGATGCCGAGGTTGCGCAGCGCGTTGCCGGCGTTGAGCGGGTAGTCGTAGAGCGCGCCGCGGTAGTAGATGCGGCTCATCCGCGGCCGGAGCAGGAAGTCCTCGTCCGGCAGGATCTCGTGCCAGAAGTCCTCGACCCGGGACACCTTGGTGAAGAACCGGTGTCCGCCGATGTCGAAGCGCCAGCCGTCCCGCTCCACCGTGCGGCTGATTCCGCCGACCACGTCGTCGGCCTCGAAGACCCGGACCGGCTCGCCGTGCCGGAGCAGCTCGTAGGCTGCGGTGAGCCCCGCCGGCCCGGCGCCGATGACGACGGTGCCGTTCTTCTCGCCCATGCTCTCCGAGCCCTCCGCCGCCGTCCGGTCAGTTGCGGCAGCGCGGTTACCCGGTCTGCCCAAGATCTCACCTGCCCGTGCGGCGCGATTCTCGCCGCTCCCCGGCCCGTCCGCCGCCCCGCCTCCGCCGCCCGCGCCCGTCCCGGTCCTCCGCGAGATCGACGCCGGCTCGCCGCCATCGCGCCATCAGGCGCCGCCGGACCCCGCAACGTCGGCGACGTGCGGACGATCGCCGCCCGAGGGCAGGTGTCAACGGTCGGGGAGCGGGAATGCGGGGCGACGGTTCGCGCCCCGGGGGGCGGTCGCGGGCGGGGCGAGGCGTGGGGGACGGATGGTGGACGGGCGAGCGGCCGGCGTGGCCGGCGGTCCCGCCACGGAGAGGCCGGAGCTCCGGGTCCGGGTTCGCCGCGCTGGCCGAGGCCTGTCCCGGCTCGCCGCCCGGGTGCCCGCGCCGTGGGGCTTCGTGCTGGCGGTCTTCGTCGGGTCGAAGGTCGTGCTCAGCCTGGTCGGCGTGATCGCGCTGAGCGCCTGGGACGGCGTGCCCGGCGCGCCGCCCGCCGACGAGATGATGATGCGGGACCAGCAGGACGCCGTCTCGCCGTACCGGTGGGTCTCGCTCTGGTTCGCCTGGGACTCGTTCCTCTACGACCACCTGGCCCGGCTCCCGCTGGACCGGCCGTGGCGGGACTTCGGCTTCCCGCTGCTCTACCCGTTCCTGGCCCGGCCGGTCGCGCCGCTGCTGGGCGGGCACACCGCGTGGGCCCTGCTGCTGATCAGCAACCTCGCCCTGATCTTCCAGCTCTACTACGCCCACCAGCTCGGCGCCCGGCTGCTCGGCGCCGACGCGACGGGCGGCGATGACCCGGCGGCCGGTCGGCGGTTCGTGCGGTACCTGCTGCTGCTGCCGACCGCCTTCCTGTTTCAGGCGGCGCTGACCGAGTCGCTCTTCCTCTGCCTCGCGTTGGCCGCCTTCTGGTACGCCGAGCGGCGGCGCTGGCTGCTGGTGGGGGTCGTCGGCTATTTCCTGGCGCTGAGCCGCTCGGTCGGCTTCCTGGTGGTCGTCCCGCTCGCCCTGGTCCTGCTGCGCCAGCACGGCTACCGGCTCGACCCCCGTACGCTCCGGCGCTACCTGCGTCGGGGCTGGCCGCTGCTGCTGGTGCCGGCCGGCTGGCTGACCTTCATGGCGTTCTGCCGCTGGCAGTCCGGCGACTGGTACGCGTACAAGCACACCCAGGAGCGGGGCTGGGGGATCAGCGTGCAGAACCCGTTCCGGGTGGCGTACGCGGCGCTGACCGGGGAGAACAGCGCCGACGCCCTGCGGGTCTGGTGTGCCGTGGCCGTCCTGGTGGTCGTGCTGGCCGGGCTGCGCCGGGCCGAGCTGCCGTACCTGGTCTACACGGTGATCGTGGTGCTGGTGCCGCTGTCGATGGGCCCGCCGGTGCACAAGAGCCTGCTGCGCTACCTGCTCGCCGCGTTCCCGGCCGGCCTGGTGCTGGCCCGCTGGGCCCGCCGGGCCACCCTCGACACCTGGCTGACCGCCGCGCTCGCCGTGCTCCAGGGGGCGCTCTTCGTGGTCTGGCTGACCTACTGGACGCACTTCGTCATCTGAGCCCTGTCTTGCTATGCAACGAGTTGCATAGCAGGATGCTCGGCATGTCGTTGGAGCACGCCATCCTGGTCTCGCTGCTGGAGCGGCCCGCCTCCGGGTACGAGCTGGCCCGGCGCTTCGACCGCTCGATCGGCCGCTTCTGGACCGCCACCCACCAGCAGATCTACCGGGTGCTCAAGCGGATGGCGGCGGACGCCTGGATCGTCGGCGAGGAGATCGGCCAGGACGGGCTGCCGGACAAGAAGGTCTGGTCGGCGACGCCGGCCGGCCGGGCCGCGCTGATCACCTGGCTGCGCGCCCCCGTGCAGCCGGAGGCGGTCCGGCACGAGCTGGCCGTCAAGATCCGCGGGGCCGCGTTCGACGACCCCGCCGGCCGCGCCGCGCTGGTCGCCGAGGTCGAGCGGTACCGCGCCGACCACGAGGCCACCCTCGCCGGCTACCTGGCCGGCGAGCGCCGCGACTTCCCGGACCCCGACGCGCTGGACGCCCGTGGGTCGCTCCAGCACGTCGTGCTGCGCGGCGGCATCGCGTACGAGCGGATGGTGCTGGCCTGGCTCGACGACGTCCTCGCCACCCTCCGCGACCTCGACCCCCCGACCAGGAAGGCGACCCCGTGACCGACCCGCTGCTGCTCAACCCGCGCACCTACGACCCCGCCCACCTCGACGAGCCCTCCCGCCGGCTGCTGCGCGCCACCGTCGACTGGTTCGAGCAGCGCGGCAAGCAGGCGCTCGTCGACAGCTACAACCGGCGCGACTGGTACGGCGACTTCCTCGACTTCGCCGCCAAGGAGGGCCTCTTCGCCACCTTCCTCACCCCGGCCGCGGACGGCGGCGGCGACCCGGACAAGCGCTGGGACACCGCGCGCAACGCGGCGCTCAGCGAGATCCTCGGCTTCTACGGCCTCGGCTACTGGTACACCTGGCAGGTCACCGTCCTCGGCCTCGGTCCGGTCTGGCAGAGCGGCAACGCCGCCGCCCGGGCCCACGCGGCCGAGCTGCTCGACCAGGGGCACGTGATGGCGTTCGGCCTCTCCGAACGGCCGCACGGCGCCGACATCTACTCCACCGACATGGTGCTCACCCCGGACGGCGCGGGCGGCTTCCGGGCCACCGGCGGCAAGTACTACATCGGCAACGGCAACGTCGCCGGGCTGGTCTCCGTCTTCGGCCGCCGGGCCGACGTCGAGGGCCCCGACGGGTACGTCTTCTTCGCCGCCGACAGCCGGCACCCGGCCTACCACCTGGTGCGCAACGTGGTGAACGCGCAGATGTACGTCAGCGAGTTCCGGCTGGAGGAGTACCCGGTGCGCGCCGAGGACGTGCTGCACACCGGGAAGGCCGCCTTCGACGCCGCGCTGAACACCGTCAACGTCGGCAAGTTCAACCTCTGCACCGCCTCCATCGGCATCTGCGAGCACGCCATGTACGAGGCGGTCACCCACGCCCACAACCGGGTCCTCTACGGCAGGCGGGTCACCGACTTCCCGCACGTCCGCCGGGAGCTGACCGACGCGTACGCCCGCCTGGTCGCGATGAAGCTGTTCAGCGACCGGGCGGTCGACTACTTCCGCTCGGCCGGCCCGGACGACCGGCGGTACCTGCTGTTCAACCCGATGACCAAGATGAAGGTCACCACCGAGGGCGAGAAGGTCATCGACCTGCTCTGGGACGTGATCGCCGCGAAGGGATTCGAGGCCGACACCTACTTCGACAAGGCCGCCAAGGACATCCGGGGGCTGCCGAAGCTGGAGGGGACGGTGCACGTCAACCTGGCGCTGATCCTCAAGTTCATGGCGAACTACCTGTTCCAGCCGACCGGCCACCCGCCGGTGCCGACCCGTCACGACCCGGCCGACGATGAGTTCCTCTTCCGGCAGGGCCCGGCCCGCGGCCTCGGCGCGATCCGCTTCCACGACTGGCGCGCCGCGTACGACGCGCATGCGCAGGTGCCGAACGTGGCCCGGTTCCGGGAGCAGGCCGACGGGCTCTGCGCGCTGCTCGCCGCGCACGCCCCCGACGAGGCGCAGCAGCGCGACCTGGACTTCCTGCTCGCCCTCGGCCAGCTCTTCGCCCTGGTCGTCTACGGCCAGCTGATCCTCGAGCAGGCCGAGCTGACCGGCCTCGACGCAGACCTGCTGGACGAGATCTTCGACCTCCTGGTCCGGGACTTCTCCGGGTACGCCACCGAGCTGCACGGCAAGGCGGCCACCACGGAGGAGCAGGCCGCCTGGGCGCTGGCCCACGTCCGGCGCCCGGTGCGGGACGCCGAGCGCACCGCCCGGGTCTGGGAGCGGGTGGCCGCGCTCTCCGGGACGTACGAGATGCGCCCCTGACCGATCCGCCTCACCGCCCGGTTCCTGTTCTTCCCGCTACGAACCTGATGACGTGAACGGATCAACTCGGCGCGATCCGTTCACGTCGTCAAGTTCGTAGAGACAAGCGGGGATCCGGTCGTCCGGCCCGGCCGACCGCCCCGACGCTTTGCGCCCGCTCTGCCGGGCCGGCCCCGGAGTGCACGCCCGCGTCCCGGCTCGGCCGGCCCGCGTCGCGGCCCGTCAGCCCAGCGCGGTGGTGAGCCGGCGGGCCTCCGTCACCAGCCGGCTCCCGCCGCCCCGCGCCACCACGTCGGCCAGGCCCGGCACCTCGATCCGTACCCCGGTCGCGGTGGCGGTCTCCGCGGCCAGGGTGAGCAGGTCCGGGGTGCCCCGGGGCGGCGTCGGCGCGGCCAGCAGCGCCGGCAGCGCCGCGGCGAGCAGCCGCCAGGTGCTCAGCCGGGCACCGGCCGCGACCGCGTCGCGCAGCGGGGTCGCCGCCCGGGCGGGCGTCACCTGGCCGTCCGCCGCCAGCGCGCCGAGCTGCACGCCCACGGCCGGCGCGTCCAGGTCCCCGGCCGCCGCCAGCATCAGCAGGGCGTCGAGCGTGGCGACCCGGTCCACCTCGTGCCGGGCGCACAGCCCGTACGCCAGCGCCAGGTCGAGCGCCGGGCCGCCCGCGCCCGTGCACTCGGCCAGCACCGGCAGGACCGTGGCACCCTCCCGCAGGTCCTCCTGCGCCGCCTTCGCGACCTCGGCCAGCAGATGCGCGGCGACCAGCCCTCGGTCCCCGGGCAGCAGGGCCGGCCACAGGTCGCCCCAGCCGCCGTGCCCCCGTCCGACCAGGTGCGCCGGCACGGTGAGCAGCCCGAGCGGGTCGGCCACGCCGTCGGGTGGGGTGGTGGCGACCACGGTCCGCCGTTCCGGCATGCGGTCGTACCGGAAGTCGTAGTCGCCCATCCGCTCCCGCCGGCCGACCGTCACCACCCGGTGGACCGGTGCCGGGAGGACGTCCCCCCGAAGCCAGCCGGCCAGCTCGGCGCCGGCCGGCGTGCCGAGCGACGCCGCCCGCGCCGCCAGCGCCTCGTCCACCCCGGCGGGCAGCCGCAGCAGCGCCTGGGTGAGGTCCCACCGCCAGACCGGGCGGCCGCCGAGGGCGGCCAGCCGGTCGTACAGCGCGGTCGGGTCGAGGGCGCCGGTGGCCGAGGTGGGCACGGCGAGCAGGCCGGGATCGTCCCGCCCGTCCAACCGCTGCCCGATCTCGGCGAGCCGGGCGCAGTACACCTGCGCCAACGCGGACCGGCGGGGCGGCTCGCCGGCCGGCCGGCCCCGGAACGGGCGCAGCGCCCGAGGGCGGGACTCGGTGAGGATTCCGGCCCACTGGTCGCGGCGGGTCGCCGCCTCGGCCGGGGCGGCGGCGGCCAGCAGGACCCCGTGCAACTGGGCCGACAGGTTGAACACCGCCCACGGGTGGTCGAAGGCGCCGACCTGGTGGCGTTGCAGCACCGGCAGCAGCGCGGGCTCCAACCGGTCCCGGTCGGTGGTGCCCAACCGGACCAGCCCGTCGAGGACCCGCTCGACCGCCAGCGCCGGCCAGCGCCGGCCGAGCAGCGCCGACACCTCCTCGACCAGCTCGTCCACCTCGGCGATCGGGGGCGGGACGGCCGCCGCCGGCGCCGGGGGAGGCAGCTCGTCGCCGGCCACCGTCACCGCGACGGAGCGGACCGGCCGGTGCCCGTGCCGCTGCGCCAGCGCCACCGCCCGGTCCCGCAGGTCCGCCGCCGGGTGTTCGGCGGCCACCGCGAGCGCGGCGGCGATCTCCGCCGCCCGGTCCGGCTGCTGCCGGGCGAGCTTGTCCAGCCAGGACAGCTGCGCCCGCACCAGCGCCTTCTCCGGCCGGGTCAGCACCGCCCGGGCGGCGTCCAGCAGGGACTCCAGCTCCAGGGCGTCGCCCGGGTCGCGCAGCGTCCGCAGCGCCGTCGTGGCGACCGGCCCCGGCCCGTCGGCGAGCAACCGCAGGTACGCGCTCGCCCGCGCCGCCACCTCCTCCGGGGTCGGCGTCAGCAGGTCGTGCAGGGCCAGGAACGGGCGCAGCGCGACCGGCCGGTCCCCGCGCAGCAGCCGACCGAGGACCCCGTCCAGCAGGACCGCCCGGTCGACCCGCCCCTCCGCCGCCAGCGCGGCCAGGGCCCGGGGTGCCGCCTGCCGGTCGCCGCCGAACGTCAGGTCGGCTCCGACGCCGTCCACCTCGAACAGCCGGGGCAGCAGCACGTCCAGGAACGGGTCGGCGCGCAGCCGGTCGAGCAGGGGTGGCTGCTGCTGGCCGGAGGGCCGCTGCCACCACATCGCGTACGCCCAGCCGGCGACGAACGCGTCCCCGGGCGGCGGCGCCACCTTCTCCGCCAGCAGGAGCCCCGCCGTGAAGTGCCAGCCTTCCCACGGCTCGCTGCGGCGCATCCGGTCGGCCAGCTTGTACGCCAGGTCGGCCAGCCAGGTCACGCCCCGCTGCCGGGCCACGGCGACCACCGGCTCCGGGTCGGCGTCCCGCAGCATGACCGACCGCCGGCCGAGCAGCGCCGCCGCCTTCGTCGCGGTGCTGAGCGTGCCGACGGCCGCCAGCGCCAGCGCGGTCGCCTCCTTCCCCCACCACCAGTTGTCGCGCCGCCGCCGGACGTGGGCGACCAGTTCGTCGCCGAGCGCCCGGCGGGCCGGCTCGTCCAGCCCGTTCAGCACCGACCGGACGGCGCGCACGTCGCCCCGGATCAGGGACTCGAAGAAGTCCGTCACGCCCCCACCTCCGCCGGCGCCGCCACCATCGACACGGCCAGGGCGTGTTTGCAGGGCCCGCGCTGCCCGCGGTGCCGCCCCCACCACCGGCAGGAGCAGGTGTACGCCCCGTCCGGCAGCCGACGCACCCGGTAGACCTCGTCGCCGCTGCGTACCGTGGCGTATTCGCCCTCCCGGGCGACCGCGCCGCGCTCGACCAGCACCCGCGCGCCGACCAGGCGCGGGTTGTCCCGCTCGGCCCGCCCCGCGTCGTACGGCATGACCCGGTGGAAGTGCCCGCCCTCGGCCACGTCGTAGCCGACCCGCCCGGCGGTGCCGAGCTGGGCCAGCGCGGCGCGGACCCGGTCGTCGGGCAGCCCGGCCGCGTCGGCGAGCGCGGCGACGTCGATCGTCGGGTCCCAGGAGAGCAGGGCGCCGACCAGCTCCGCGTCGTCGACCACCTCGTCACCGGCGAGCGCGAGCAGGGCTGCTCCCTCACCGGAGAACCCCCGGTACGGCTCGGGGGAGAGGGTCAGCGACAGCCGCAGCGCCCCGGTGTCCAGCACCCAGGTGCTCGGCACGGCGGGGGAGCCGGCCCGCACCGGCGGCCCGTACACCCGCAGCGTGCCCGCGTGCCGGAGCAGGCCGCGCAGCGCCGCGAGCCGGCCCGCGCCGGCCAGGCAGACGGCGCCCGGCACGGGTCGCGAGGTGAGCCGGAGCGTACGCCCGGCGGGCACCGCCCAGAGCACCGAACGGGCGGTGCCGCCGGGTAGCCGGCGCAGGAAGGCAGCGGCCCCCGCGGCGGGGATCTCGGCGCGCGGCTCGAACGCCGCGGTGAGCACCTGCACCTCGGCGAAGCCGCGCAGCCAGCGCCCCGGTAGCGGGACCTTCCGCTCCACCACCGCGCCGTCCATCGTGGACATCGTCAGGTCGTCCGGGCCGACGGCCACGTGCAGCGGTTCGATCCCGCCGACCCGGGCCAACGCCTCCCGCAATGGCGGGTTGACGTCGACGTTGGTGGTGCCGTGCCCGACGACCTCGCCGTCGAAGCCGGCCGGTAGCACGTCCATCCGGGCGTACACCCCGCAGCAGCCGGAGAAGGACTCGAAGCGCAACCGGTCCCGGCTGCCCGTCACCACCGGGTCCAGGCTCGCCGGGCTGACCGGCTGGTGGTAGCGGGTGCGAGCCACCTCGGCGACGGCGAGCAGCCCGGCGGCCGCCGCCGCGGGGGTGGTGAGGAACCCGGAGAAGAAGCGCGGGTTGGCCGCCGGGCCGCCGCAGGTCTGGAGGTCGAGACCGGCGGCGCGCAACGCGGACGGCTGGAGGTATCGGTACGTCTGGACGGCGTTCACGGCGCACACGGTAGGACGACCGACCGACATCCCAACACCGTTCCTTTCCAACAGCAGGAGTGCTCCGACGCCGACGGACGGTGGCGGGTGTCCGCCCTGCCCGCCAAGCCGACCACCGTCCGGCTGTGGGGCGGACGTGCGACTTACCGCCGGCTGACCGCAGGCCCGCCGGTGCTCCGGATATCCGGTGTGCGCGTCGGCGGAAAGCGCATTAGGTTGCTCGGATGTTCGCTCTTCCCCTGACCGACGGCGCCGAGCTGCGGCCGCTCGAACCGTGGCGCTCCGACGAGTTCCTCGCCAACCTCGACCGGTGCCGGGAGCACATCTCCCCCTGGGTGGGGGCGTCCTTCGTGGCCACCGACGCCGATTCCGCCCGCAAGGTCCTGCAGAACTACGCCGACCGGTGGGCCCGCGACGACGGCGGGATCTGGGGCATCTGGCAGCGCGGCACCCTGGTCGGCGGCGTTCTCTTCGTTTCCTTCAACACCACCGCCGGCGTCTGTGAGGCCGGCTGCTGGCTGGAGGCCGGCGCCGAGGGGCAGGGCCTGGTCACCCGCGCTGCCCGCGTGATCATCGAATGGGCGATCCGGGAGCGCGGCATCCACCGGGTGGAGTGGGTGACGAAGGCCGGCAACGACCGCAGCATCGCCGTCGCCCGGCGGTTGGGCATGCGCCGCGACGGTGTCCTCCGCGAGGCGGCCCCGGGGCCGACCGGCCGGGCCGACATGGAGGTCTGGTCGGTGCTGGCCCCGGAATGGAAACCCTGACGCGCTGCTACACCGTCTCGCCGGCGTCGGTCGCGGCCCGGAGCACCGCCAGGCACCCGTCGACCGGCGTGGAGTCCGGCCCGTCCGGATGCCAGGTGCCGGTCAGCACGCCGAGCGCGTCCGCGTCGCGCGGCTCCCCACCGGGGGTGAGCACCCGACGCAGCTCGATCCGGACCGACTCCGCCGACAGCGGGTCCGCCGAGAGCCGCCGGCCGCGCGCCTCAGCCGGGCCGACCCCGCGCTTCCCGCTCGGCTCGGAGACGCCCCCGGTCGCCACCAGTCGCAGCAGCTCGGCCACCCACACCGGGTCGGCGGTGGCATCGTGGATCCAGCGGGTGCCCAGGACGCTGTGCCCGGCGGTGGCCACCAGCGCCGCGTCGTCGAACGGCGTGTCCCGGTAGGTCAGCGGCACCTGGTACAGGGTGGACCGGACCTTACCCGCTGCAGTACGCGGCGGAATTCTGTCGTACCCGGACGTGAACATGTGTCCATGGCTGCCCCCGCACTGGCCGACCGGTCCCCCCAGCCGCGCGCCCTGCCGCTGCGCGAGGTCCGCACCCGGCTCACCCAGCTCGTCGCCCTGGCCGAGCTGACCGACACGGTCACCGTGGTCACCCGCGACGGCGACCCCCGCCCGATCGCCGCGATCGTGCCCGCCTCCGCCGCCCGCACGGCGACGCAGACCCGGGCCGACTCCGAGCGGATCGCCGCGATCAGCGCCGGCTGGTCCCGTCGCCTGGAGGAGCAGCACCGGCAGAGCAGCCGGCGGCACGCCGCCGAGCGGCGTGCGCTCGTCGACGCCCTCGCCGAGGTCTGGGCCGAGCTGGACCGCCGCGCCCCGGCCGGCGACCCGGCGCTCGCCCGGCTCCGCGCCGCCCACGCCGACCTGCTGCGCGACTGAGCCGGCGGCGGCGACCCCGACCCCGGGGCCGCCGCCGGCGTACGCGTCAGTCCCGGCCGCGCTGCGCCCGGTAGCGGCGGATCAGCGCGGCGGTGGAGGAGTCCACGTCGCCGAGGTCCGGGCCGGTCCCGGTGAGCTTCGGCGCGAGCTGGTTGGCCATCACCTTGCCCAGCTCGACGCCCCACTGGTCGAACGGGTTGATGTTCCACACCGTGCCCTCGGTGAAGACGATGTGTTCGTAGAGGGCGATCAGCTGGCCGAGGGTGGCCGGGGTGAGCTTCGGCGCGATGATCGAGGTGGTCGGGTGGTTGCCCGGCATCACCCGGTGCGGCACCACCTCGGCGGGAGTGCCCTCCGCCTCGACCTGCTCCCGGGTGCGGCCGAAGGCCAGCGCGGCGGTCTGCGCGAAGAAGTTCGACATGAACAGGTCGTGCATGTCGCCCAGGTCGTGGTTGGGCTGGCTGAACGCGATGAAGTCGGCCGGGATGAGCAGCGTCCCCTGGTGGATGAGCTGGTAGAAGGCGTGCTGGCCGTTGGTGCCGGGCTCGCCCCAGAAGATCTCCCCGGTCGGGTACGTGACCGGCCTGCCGTCGACGGTCACCGACTTGCCGTTGCTCTCCATGGTGAGCTGCTGGAGGTACGCCGGGAACCGGTGCAGGTACTGCGAGTACGGCAGCACCGCGTGGGTCTGCGCGCCGAGGAAGTCGGTGTACCAGACGTTGAGCAGGCCGAGCAGCGCCGGCAGGTTCCGCTCGACCGGCGTGGTGCGGAAGTGCTCGTCGACGGCGTGGTAGCCGGCGAGCATCTCCCGGAACCGGTCCGGTCCGACGGCCAGCATGACCGACAGGCCGACGGCCGACGGCAACGAGTACCGGCCGCCCACCCAGTCCCAGAAGCCGAACATGTTCTCCGGGTCGATGCCGAAGTCGCGGACCCGCTGCTCGTTGGTGCTGACCGCGACGAAGTGCCGGGCGATCGCCGAGTCGTCGGCGTCCAGCCCGGCGAGCAGCCAGCGGCGCGCCTGGTCGGCGTTGGCGAGGGTCTCCTGGGTGGAGAACGTCTTGCTGACCACGATGAACAGCGTGGTCGCCGGGTCCAGGTCGGTGGTCTTGTCATGGATGTCGGTGGGGTCGATGTTGGAGACGTACCGGCAGGTGATGCCGGCGTCCCGGTAGGCCTTCAACGCCTCGTACGCCATCACCGGGCCGAGGTCCGACCCGCCGATGCCGATGTTGACCACGGTGGTGATCCGCTCGCCGGTGTACCCCCGCCAGGTGCCCGAGCGGACCCGTTCGGCGAAGGCGGCCATCCGGTCGAGCACGGCGTGCACCTCGGCGACCACGTCCTGCCCGTCCACCACCAGCTTCGCCTCAGGCGGCAGCCGCAGCGCGGTGTGCAGGACGGCCCGGTCCTCGGTGGAGTTGATGTGCGCGCCGGAGAACATCGCGGCGATCCGGTCGCTCAGCCGGACCCGCTCGGCGAGGGCGGTGAGCAGGGCCAGCGTCTCGTCGGTGACGAGGTTCTTGCTGTAGTCGACGTGCAGGTCGGCGACGTCGCCGGTGAGCCGCTCACCCCGCTGCCCGTCGGCGGCGAACAGCTCCCGCAGGTGGGTGCCGCGCATCGCCTCGGCGTGCTTGCGCAGGGCCTGCCATTCGTCCGTGTTGGTGACGTCCACAGCCATCGGGTCGATCTTCTCCTTCACGACGGGTCTGTCAGCGGGTCGTCATCGCGCCCGCTGCCGGCGACTCCACCAGCCTGCCACCCGGGGCGGGCCGGCGCGACGCGACCCGACATCGCCCACCCCGTGGAATCTTCCGCGGGGTTGCCCGGGCGACACGCGGTCGGGACGCCTGTTCGACACGCCGATGTTCGAGCTGCAGGCCGCCGGCTACCTGGCGGGGGCGGGCGACGCCACCGGCTGACCAGTGCCGCCTTGACCTCGAGTGCACTCGAATTCCTAGGTTGGCCGGACCGGCCCCGCCGCCCGGCAAGCGCGGCGCATTCCCTCGGGAGGACTCATGCGTTACCGCGTGCTCGGCGGCACCGGCATCGAGGTGAGCGTCCACTGTCTCGGCACGATGATGTTCGGCGCGGTCGGCAACCCCGACCACGACGACTGCGTCCGGATCGTCCACGCCGCCCTCGACCAGGGGATCAACTTCGTGGACACGGCCGACATGTACTCCGCCGGCGAGTCGGAGGCGATCGTCGGCCGGGCGCTGCGCGGCCGGCGGGACGAGGTGGTGCTCGCGACCAAAGTGCACTTCCCGATGGGGAAGGGGCCCAACCGGGGCGGCAACTCCCGGCGCTGGATCGTCCGGGAGGTCGAGGAGAGCCTGCGCCGCCTGGACACCGACTGGATCGACCTCTACCAGGTGCACCGGCCGGACCACACCACGGACGTCGAGGAGACCCTGGGCGTGCTCAGCGACCTCGTCCGGGCCGGCAAGATCCGGGCCTTCGGCTGCTCCACCTTCCCGGCCGAGGAGATCGTGGAGTCGCACCACGTCGCCGAGCGGCGGGCGCTCGGGCGGTTCCGCACCGAGCAGCCGCCGTACTCGATCCTGGCCCGGGGGATCGAGAGCGCGGTCCTGCCGGTCTGCCAGCGGTACGGCATGGGGGTCCTGGTCTGGAGTCCGCTCGCCTCGGGGTTCCTCTCCGGCCGCTACCGTCCGGGCCGGGCGGTCGACCTCACCGCCGGCCGGGCGGCCCTCACCCCGGCCCGGTTCGACCCGGCGATCGCCGGCAACGCGGCGAAGTACGCCGCGGTCGAGGAGTTGCTCGCGCTCGCCGACGAGGTCGGCTGCACGCTGCCCGAGCTGGCGGTGGCGTTCACCGTGGCGCACCCGGCGGTCACCTCGGCGATCATCGGCCCGCGCACGATGGAGCAGCTGGAGGGGCTGCTCAAGGGCGCTGCGCTCACCCTCAACGACGCCGTCCTCGACCGGATCGACGAGATCGTCCCGCCGGGGGTGAACCTCTACCAGCCGGACGGGGTCTGGGCGCCGCCGGTGCTGACCGACCCGGCCCGTCGCCGGCGTCCGCTGCCGGACCGCGCCGCTGCCTGAGCCGGCCGGACGCGCCGCCCCGGCCGCCGGGTGGCGCGGGACGCTGGACGCCGCCGCCGGTCCTCGGGCAGGATCCCCGGGATGCCCCAGCCGACGTTCCGCCGCGCCGGCGTCGCCCTGGCCGCCCTGGCCGTGCTCGCCGCCGGCTGCACGACGCCGGACCGTACGCCCGTCGCCGCGCCCGGGACGGCCACCCCGGCTCCGACCGGGGCGGTGGCCGGCACGCCGGCCGCGCCGACCCCGGCCGGCTCCGGGCGGGTCGGCTTCGGCGGCCGGCCGCGTCCGGTGGCGCGGGCCTGCCCGGTGCTGCCGGCCGACAACGTCTGGCACGCCGACGTCTCCCGGCTGCCCGTGCACCCGCGGTCGTCGGCGATGGTCGGCGCGATCGGCGCCGGCGCCACCGTTCACCCCGACTTCGGCTCGGGCAGCTGGGCCGGAGCGCCGATCGGCATCCCGGTCACCGTCGTCCCCGCCGGGCAGCGGCGGGTCCCGGTCACCTTCTCCTACGCCGCCGAGAGCGACCCGGGGCCGTACCCGATCCCGCCGGACGCGGCGATCGAGGGCGGGCCGCGCGGCGACGGCGACCGGCACGTCATCGTCTGGGACCGGACGGCCTGCCGGGCGTACGAGCTCTTCGACGCGCACCCGGCCGGCGGCGGCTGGCGGGCCGGCTCCGGGGCGGTCTTCGACCTCCGGTCGAACCGGCTGCGCCGGGCGGGCTGGACCTCCGCCGACGCGGCCGGGCTGTCGATCCTGGCCGGGCTGGTCCGGTACGACGAGGTCGCCGCCGGCCGGATCGACCACGCCGTCCGGGTCACCGTGCCGCGTACCCGCACCGGCTGGACGTGGCCGGCGACCCACTCCGCCTCGGACGCGTCCGACCCGGCGCTGCCGCAGCTCGGCCAGCGGCTGCGGCTCAAACGGTCGGTGGACGTCTCCCGGCTGCCCCGGCAGGCCCGGATCGTCGCCGAGGCCATGCAGCGGTACGGCCTGATCGTCGCCGACCACGGCTCGGCGTGGTTCCTCTCCGGCGCGCCGGACGAGCGTTGGGACAACGACGCGCTGCGGACGCTGGGCGGCCTGCGCGGCAGCGATTTCGAGGTGGTCGACGCGTCCGGGCTGATGGTCGGACCCACCTCGGGCGCCACGCGCTGACCGGCGATATCCGTCGACTGGCGCCACGCGTGTGGGCCACACTGTCGCCGTGGATCATCGCGACCTGGTCCGGGTGAGCAAGAAGATGTCCCTGGCGCTGCGGCACCGACCGGACCGGTTCGGGCTGGCGCCGGACCCGGCCGGCTGGGTGCCGGTCACCGACCTGCTCGCCGCGCTGCGGATCAGCCGCGCCGTTCTCGACGAGGTGGTGGCCGGCAACGACAAGCAGCGCTTCGCCGTCGAGCGGGGCGCCGACGGAGTCGACCGCGTCCGGGCCAGCCAGGGGCACTCGATCCCGGTCGACCTCGGGCTGGCCCCGACGCCACCGCCGGACCGGCTCTACCACGGCACCAGCGCCGCGGTCGTGCCGTCCATCATGGCCGAGGGCCTGCGTCGCGGCGGCCGGCACCACGTCCACCTCTCGCCCGACGTGGAGACCGCCCGCCGGGTGGGCGCCCGGCGGGGTGGCCAGGTGGCGATCCTCACCGTCGACGCTGCGGCGGTGGCCCGGGACGGTCACCTCTTCTACCGCAGCGCGAACGGCGTCTGGCTCGCCGACGCCGTCCCCGCCGCCTACCTGACCGGCTGACCTCGCCCCGCCCGCCCGAAGCGTTGCCGCGGCGGCGCGCCGGACGGGCGGCGGGTCGCGGGTCAGGCCACCGTCACCGGGTGCCGGACCACGCCGTCGAAGAGGTACCCGAAGTCGTTGTGAGCGGCGGTGTCGGGCTGGCCGGCCCCGGTCACGTCGGTGGCCCGGGCGCGCAGCGTCCAGCGGCCGGGGGCAGGCGGCCGCCAGACGGCGGTCCAGCGCTGCCACGCCCCGCCCTGGTCGGCGGCGACCAGCTCGGTGGGGCGCCACTCGTCGTCGCCGGTGCTGACCTCGACCCGGGCGATCGGCCCGTTGCCGGACCAGGACCGGCCGTGCAGCAGCACCTCGGCGCCGGCCGGGATGCGGGCGTCCCAGGCCAGCTCGAAGGCGCTCTTCACCGACTGGGCGGCCAGCACCCCGCCGCCGTCCGGGTGCCCGGGGCCGAACATCCGGTAGAGCTGGGTGTTCCAGGGCGAGAAGAGGGGAGTGGCGGAGACCTCGACGGCTCCCACCCACTTGATCGAGGAGATGCCGATCCAGCCGGGCACCAGCACCCGCACGGGGAAGCCGTGGTCGGCGGGGAGCGGCTCGCCGTTCATCTCGTACGCCAGCAGCACGTCGTCGAGGGCCTTGCCGACCGGCAGCGGCCGGCGTACCCGGCCGAGGTTCACCCCGCCGGTGACGTACTCCGGGTCCAGCCCCTCCGGCATCACGTCGACCGCCGCGTCGGTGAGGCCGGCCAGCCGGAGCACGGTGCCCAGTCGTACGCCCCGCCAGCGCGCGACGCCGACCCCGCCGAGGCCCCAGGCGACCCCGGGGGAGGCGGCGCCCTGCTGCTCGATGAAGAAGCGGCGCCCGTTGCCGGCGCACTCGACCAGCGCGGTGCCCTCCTCGGCGGGCAGCCTCCGCAGGTCGGTGAGGCTGAACTCGATCGGGTCCCGCCGGGTCGGCGCGCCGCGCAGCCCGGTGCCGAAGAGGCGCAGCCGCCAGGTCTCGGCGTCCAGCCGGGGCGTCACGGTGTGGTTGCGGACGAAGAACCGGTCGTTGGGGACGACGTGCCCCTGCCCGGCCATCGCCTCCCACCGCATCTCGGCGTTGGTCTCCAGCCGGCGGAACAGCTGCGGCGGCAGCGGCTTGGCGATGGGCGCCGCGGCGGCACCGGCTCCGGGGTCGAC
Organism: Micromonospora sp. IBHARD004; assembly: GCF_052814115.1. NCBI lineage: Bacteria > Bacillati > Actinomycetota > Actinomycetes > Micromonosporales > Micromonosporaceae > Micromonospora > Micromonospora sp. IBHARD004. The sequence goes on along the minus strand of NZ_CP199934.1, from coordinate 4,373,013 downwards.
GCCGACCGGGGCGGGGGTGACGGCGACCGGTTCCCGCTCCTCGGCGGCGGCGGTGACGGCGGCCATGGCCGTGCCCAGCTCCAGCAGCTCCTGGCGGGAGACCCCGTCGCAGCGGGCCTCCCCGGCGAGCCACTGCCGGGTCCGGTGGGCGTCGTGCTCGATTTCGTCCGGGGAAAGCGGGCGTGACACGGGGCACCTCCGGGCTCGGCGACGTTGCATTCCTATTCAATCAGTGGAAATAGCCGTCGATCAGAGCGGTGGTGGCCCCTCAGGTCGCGCCGATCAACATCACCACCCCGGCGGTCACGGAGCGGGACGGGATCAGACCGGGGGCTGGCCGGCGAAGAAGTCGGCCAGCGCCCGGGTGTGGGTGGAGAAGGCCAGCTCGACCGGCTCGGTGAGGACCAGCCACTCGGTGGCCTCCTCGGTCGGCGCGGACGGCGGCAGCTCCCCGGCCGCCCGCTCGGGCAGCACGCCGAAGACCATCATGGTGCCGCCGGCGGGCGCCCCGTGCACCGCGAAGAGCCGCGCCTGCGCCGGCTCGGCCAGCAGGCCGGTTTCCTCGCGCAGCTCCCGGACCAGCGCCTCCGACCACTCCTCGCCGTACTCGATGAACCCGCCGGGCAGCGCGAGCTGGCCACGGGCCGGCTCGATGTCGCGGCGGACCACCACCACTCCCAGGCCGGTCGCCGTGCGTACCGGCAAGATTGCCACCGCGACCGGCAGCGGGTTGCGCCAGACGGTCTGGCCGCAGTCCGCGCAGACGCGCGGCCAGCCGGCTCCGGCCGGGTAGGCCGTGCCGCAGTACGAGCAGTGCGAGTGCGGTGCGCCGGTCACGCCGCAGCACGTTACCCGCCGGGCCGGCGGAGCGCTCCCGTCACCCGGCCGGCTCGGGGCGCGTCTCCGGGTGCCGGAGCTGCTCGGCGATCCGCTGGACGTCCGCCATGGTCATGCCGGTCCGCTGCGCCACCGCGAGCGGGTGGTCGGTGGGCTCGACCTCCACCGCCGGCTTCTCGCCCACCGGCCGGGTGTGCACGTGGGTCTTGAGCTCCAGGGTGCTCACCCCGTAGAGCGGCAGCTCGGTGGAGAGCCAGCCGAAGTAGGGCGGCTCCGACTCCCGGCCCGGGGTCTCCCACAGCTGCACGGTTCGGCCGAAGTTGGCGGGGCTCAGCGAGACCCAGACTCCCCAGGAGAACGTCCCCTCCGCGTCCCGCAGGGGGATCTCGAGGCTGCCCTGGACGAAGAAGTGCTCGCCGCGGATGACGCAGAGGTCGGGGGTCAGCTCGCTGTCGTCGGCCGCCGCCAGCTCCTCGGACCAGAACGCGGGCGCCTGGGTGCGGTAGGAGAGCGGCAGGTCGTCGTGCCGCCGGCCGCAGGTGACGCAGGTGTATCCCGGAGTGTCGTGCACCGGCCCGACCCTAGCCGATCACTCCCGGCCGCGTCGGTCGCGCAGGACGGCGCGTGCCTCCATCAGCGCGAAGCCGAGCAGGTTCGCGCCCCGCCATTGGGTCGGGTCGTCGGCCCGCGGGTCGTCGGCGGCCAGGCCGACGCCCCAGACCCGGTCCACCGGACTGGCCTCGACCAGCACGCGGTCCCCGGTGCCGAGCAGGTACGCCGCCAGCTCGTCGTGTTGCCCGAACTTGGCGACGCCGCCGGCCACCACGATGTCGTAGCGGTGCGCCACCCAGGTCGCCTCGTCGAAGCCGAGCACCTGCCGGCCGAGGGACTTGACCCGGTGCGGGTGCGCGGTGGCGAGGATCCGCTCGGCGATCCCGGTGTCCCCGAAGAGGGTCGCCTTGTGCCACATCATCCAGTGCTCGGCGGTGGCGTACGTCCGGCCGCCCACGGCGAACGGCGCCGGCCACCACTGGCTCAGGCAGCCGGCGCCGACGCTGCCGTCGCGCTGCGGCCGGTGCCCCCAGAAGTGCAGGTACTTCACGCGCCGTCCACCCTGGACGGTCTCGACGAGGTCGGCGACGGATCGTGGCGACATGGCCGACAGTCTGCCGGAGGGCATCGACAACCCGCCGCCGCGTTTCCCGCCGGGCGAAACGGTTGGTGAGGCGGCGATCCCAGCCGGTAGCGTGCGTCGACCGAGGGGAAGGGGAGACGATGGAGACCACCACGCTGTGGCGGCCGACCGGGCCGCAGGAGCTGGCCCTGGTCGAGGCGTCCGGGTGGCGGGCCTGGCCGCCCCGGCTGCCGGACCAGCCGGTCTTCTACCCGGTGCTGAACGAGGCGTACGCGGTCATGATCGCCCGGGACTGGAACGTGCCGGCCTCGGGCGTCGGCTACGTGACCCGCTTCGAGGTGGAGCGCGACTTCGCCGCGCGTTACCCGGTACGCCAGGTGGGCGGCCGGGACATCCTCGAACTCTGGGTGCCCGCCGAGGAGCTGGAGCTGTTCAACCGGCACATCGTGGGCCGGATCGAGGTCGTCCATGAGTTCCGCGCCGACCCGGCCACGTCCGGCTGAGCGGGGCGCCCGGGTCACCGGGCGCCCCGCGCCGCGGGTCAGGAGGCCGGCACCCCGGTGTACGCGGCGGTGGTCCGCTGCGCCGCCGCCCGCGCCTCGTCGGCCGGGGTGCCGGCCGCCACGCTCGCCTCGCACCAGCGCTCGCTGCTCAGCGTCATGAACCGGCGGCCCTCGTCGGAGCCCATCCAGGCGGCGGCCTCCGCCGGGCCGACCCCGCTGCCGTCGGCCGCCAGGTGGGAGGCCAGGCCGAGCAGGCCCATGTCCCAGCCGACGCCGGTGGCGCCCGGCCCGAACTCGGCCCAGCGCTCGTCGTCCACGTGCGCGACGTGCTCCAGCTCGAACCGGGTACGTCCTTCGCCCGCCGGGCTGAGCCGCACCTCGATCCAGCTCACCTCGCCGCCGTACTCCCAGGTCGCGGCGAAGCCGTGCGGCGGGTCGCAGCGCTCGACGGTGCCGCCCGCGTTGCCCTCCAGCTGGTAGCGGCCACCCAGCCGCAGCTCGCCGGAGATCGGCAGGAACCAACGCGGGATCCGCTCGGCGCTGGTGCAGGCGTCCCAGACGTCCTCCAGCGGCGCGTCGTACGTCTGACTGATGATGCTCACGCGCGCCTGCCCGGCGGGCAGCGTGCGGCTGCCGACGGTGCGTTCGACGGAGCTGATCTGTCCGGTCACGTCGATCATGGTGTTCTCCTCTCGTCGGGGCCGCCCTCGCGCAGCCGCCGCTCCCGCCGGCCGCGGGCCAGTTCGGTGGCGAGCGCCTCCAGCGGTGGGGTCCAGAACCGGCGGAAGTTGTCCAGCCAGGCGTCGACCTGGCGGAGCGGCTGCGGGTCCACCGCGTAGAGGCGGCGGGTGCCCTCGGGTCGTACGGTCGCGAAGCCGTTGTCGCGCAGCACCCTGAGGTGCTGCGACACGGCCGGTTGGGAGATGCCGAATTCCTGTTGGACAGCCGCGCTGAGGCTGCCGGCGGTCTGCTCGCCCTCGGCGAGGAGTTCCAGGATCCGGCGGCGGACCGGGTCCCCGAGGACGTCGAAGGCGTGCACGACCTCTTTCTATCAGATGCAGCTTATATAAGCGAGCAGTGGCAGTCACCCTGGTCGGCAGGTGGGGGCGGGCGGCAGGGGAGCGGGGTGGGTCCGGACCGCGCTACGAAGCTGATGACGCAGCTGAATCACCACGGCCGCGATTCGTTCACGTCATCAGCTTCGTAGCGTCGGCGACGTGCCACTGCCGCGCCGCATCGGCGGGTCGGCCCGGGCTGGCCGCCCATCGCCGTCGCGCAGCTGCGCCGACCCAGTGCGGGCACGCCGGCCGTGGTCAGCCGAGCCGGGCGGCCACCGCGCTGCGCAGCTCGGGGAGCCGGTCGTGCAGCAGCCCCGGGCACTGGGTGTTGTTGAAGTCCTTGTGGCCGTAGATCTCGGTGGCCTGGATGGCGTACTGCTGGCAGGTGAACGCGCAGAAGAGCACCAGGCTGTCCCAGAGCGCCTGCGGCGGCTGCACGTCGAGGTAGATGCCCTCGTTCTCGATGCCGATGGCCTGGCTGTTCTGCCCGACGCAGTGTGCGCCCTGGACCATGGTCTGCCCGTGCAACAGCGCGTAGAGGCTGCCGTGCCGGCCCTCGGTGAGGTACCCGCCGCGGCTGTTGGTGAAGTGCTGCCCGGAGTCGAGCCAGCCGCTGGTGTCCATGTGCAGGTCCTGGATGTCCCGGGAGTTGGCTCTGCACCACGGTCACCGCCGACGACGGCGGCCGGGCGCCCCAGGTGGCGCAGTTGGCGATCACCGGCTGGTCGACGCGGGTGGCGACCGCCCGGGCGCTCCGGTCGCCGGTGAGCTGGCCGAGGGCCGTGACGCCGGCGGCGGCGCCGAGCAGGACGGCGCCGCGCAGCACGGTCCGCCGGGGTACGGGGACGGACATCGGGACCTCCTCGAAGGGACGGTCCGGTGGCGGGCCGGGCGGCCCGCCACCGGCGGCGGTCAGCAGGGTCCGTTGCAGGCCAGCACCTTGAGCCGGTCCCAGGTGCCGTTCCACACGTTCTGGTCGCCGGTAGATACATAGAAGATTTTCGCTGCGCTGCGGTGTGGCGCGGCTCAGCCGGCGAGGGCGGCGAGCACGTCCGCGGAAATCATCCCGGCCGGCGTGTCGATCCGGCGGCGGCCCGTTCGTGTGGAGGGTGAAGGGGCCGGCGACGGACCGGCCGCCGGGCGAGGAGGAGACCGTGAAGCAGTACCTGATCAGCATGTACCAGCCGACGGGCGAGGGGATGCCCGACCCGGAGTTCCTGGCCGAGGTGATGCGCGAGGTCGACGCCATCCACGACGAGCTGGTCGAGGCCGGATCGTGGGTCTTCGGCAACGGGCTGCACGCCCCGGAGACCGCCACCGTGCTGCGCCCGAAGGGGGAGGAGGTGCTGGTCACCGACGGGCCCTACCTCGAGGGCAAGGAATACCTCGGCGGTTTCACCATCATCACCGCGCCCGACCTGGACGCCGCCCTGGAGTGGGGCCGCCGGTACGCCCTGGCGACCACCCTGCCGATCGAGGTGCGCCCGTTCCAGGGCGAGGTCTGACCGTCGCCGATGCCCGAGCTGACCGACGTCGAGCGGGTGTTCCGCGCGGAGTACGGCCGCGCGGTCGCCGTCCTGGTCCGCGTCCTCGGCGACATCGACCTCGCCGAGGAGGCGGTCCAGGAGGCGTTCACCACGGCGGTCGGCCGCTGGCCGGTCGACGGGCTGCCGCCGAGTCCCGCCGGCTGGATCATCACCACCGCCCGGAACCGGGCGATCGACCGGCTGCGCCGCGAGGCCACCCGGGCCGACCGGCACGCGCAGGCCGCGCTCCTGTACGCCCGCGAGGCACCGGCCGAGGAGGGACCCGTGCGCGACGACCGGCTCCGCCTGATCTTCACCTGCTGCCACCCGGCGCTGGGCGCCGCCGCCCGGGTCGCGCTGACCCTGCGGCTGCTCGGCGGGCTGAGCACGGCCGAGATCGCCCGCGCCTTTCTGGTGCCGGAGCCGACCATGGCCCAGCGCCTGGTCCGGGCCAAGGCGAAGATCCGGGACGCCCGGATCCCGTACCGGGTGCCCCGCGACGCGGACCTGCCCGACCGGCTCCGGGCGGTGCTGGCCGTCGTCTACCTGATCTTCAACGAGGGGTACACCGCCAGCTCGGGGGAGCGGCTGGTCCGCGACGAGCTGTGCGCCGAGGCGGTCCGGCTCGCCCGGCTGCTCACCGAGCTGATGCCGGACGAGCCGGAGGTGCTCGGGCTGCTCGCGTTGCTGCTGCTCACCGAGGCGCGCCGGCCCGCCCGCACCGGACCGGCCGGCGCTCTGGTGCCGCTGGCCGAGCAGGACCGCGACCGCTGGGACCGCGAGCTGATCGCCGAGGGGCAGGCGCTGGTCCGCCGCTGCCTGCGGCGGGGCCGGCCCGGGCCGTACCAGATCCAGGCGGCGATCAACGCGGTGCACAGCGACGCGGAGACCGCCGCGGAGACCGACTGGGGTCAGATCGTCGCGCTCTACGACCAGCTCGTGACGGTCGCCCCCGGCCCGGTGGTCGCGCTTAACCGGGCGGTCGCGGTGGCCGAGGTGGCCGGCCCGGCCGCCGCGCTCGCCCTGGTCGACGACCTCGACCTGGCCGGCTACCACGTCTTCCACGCCGTCCGCGCCGACCTGCTGCGCCGGCTGGGCCGCACCGGGGAGGCCGCCCGGGCGTACGACGCGGCGATCGCGCACACCGACAACACCGCCGAGCGGGAGCACCTGCGGCGGGCCCGCGACCGGATGGGGAGGCACCGATGACGGCACCACGGGTACTGGTGGACGGGCTGGCCTTCGGGGAGTCGCCGCGCTGGCACGACGGGCGGCTCTGGCTGGCCGACTGGGGGGCCGGGGAGGTGCTGACGGTCGACGCCGACGGCGGGACCGAGGTGGTCGCCCGGGTCGCCGGCCTGCCGATCTGCCTGGACCGGCTCCCCGACGGGCGGCTGCTGGTCGTCGCCGGCGGCCCGGGGCTACTGCTGCGCCGGGAGCCGGACGGCGTGCTGACCCCGTACGCCGACCTGCGGTCGCTGGTGGCGCACCCGTGGAACGAGGTGGTGACGGACGCCCGGGGCAACGCGTACGTCAACACCATCGGGTTCGACTTCCCCGGGGGCGAGTTCGCGCCGGGCGCGATCGCCCTGGTCCCGCCCGACGGGCCGCCCCGGCTGGTGGCCGACGGTCTCGCCTTCCCCAACGGCATGGCGCTCACCCCGGACGGCGGCACGCTGATCGTCGCCGAGTCGTACGCCGCCCGGCTCACCGCGTACGACGTCGCCGCCGACGCCTCGCTGACCGGTCGGCGGGTCTGGGCGGACCTCCCCGGTGCCGCGCCGGACGGCATCTGCCTCGACGCCGAGGGCGCCGTTTGGTACGGCGACGTGCCGAACCGCTGCGCGGTGCGGGTGGCCGAGGGCGGCCGGGTGCGGGACCGGGTCGACCTGGACCGGGGCTGCTTCGCCTGCGCCCTCGGCGGGCCGGACGGCCGGACGCTGTTCCTGGTGGTCACCGAGTGGTCCCCGCGGGCGCTGGCCGGCGGCCCCCGCACCGGTCAGGTCCGCACCCTGACCGCCCCCGCCCCGGCGGCCGGCTGACCACCGGGCGGCGACGTCGAGGAGCCGGTCGGGCGCTGGAGCACCTCGGCCAGCTCGGCGCGGACGGGTTCCCCGGGCTCCGCCGTCCCGGATCCCGGGGGCGGCTCCTCGTCGCTCACGGGTTCTTCCTGGCCGGGCTCGGCCCGGACCGCTGGGTGTCGCTGCCGGCCGGCCGCCGCCGCCCGGGCTCGGCGGGGAGCGGCGCGACCGGCTCCGGTCCCGGTGGGCGCAGGCCGCCGAGGAAGAGCGCGACGAGCTGGTGGCCGACCTCGGCGAAGGTCAGCGGCCCGTCGGGGTGGAACCAGGTGTGCGTGTTGCCCAGGGCGCTGAGGAACGCGTGGGTGATCACGGTGGCGGAGAGGTCGGTGCGCACCACGCCACTGGCCTGCCCCTCGCGCACCAGGTCGCGGAACAGGTCGTGGTAGCGCCGCCGCTCCCGGCGGGTCGCCTCGGCCTGCTCGTCGTCGAGCAGGTGCGCCGACCGGGCCCAGACGGTGAGCTCGTCGGCGTGCTCGGCGGTGTGCTCCACGACGTCGAGGGCCGCCGCGCGCAGCCGCTCCTCGACCGGTCCGGCGCCGTCGGCGATCTCCCGCAGCCGCTGGGTCTGCTCGGCGAGCAGCTCCCGGTAGATGCTGGTGAGCAGCTCGGACTTCGACCCGAACCAGTGGTACAGGGCGCCCTTGGTGACCTCGGCCGCGGCCACGATGTCCTGCACGCTCGTCGCCTCGTAGCCGCGCCGGGCGAAGAGTTCGGTGGCGGCCGCGACGATGCTGCGCCGGGCCGAGCCGCGTGGCGCCCGCCGCCGCCCGGGCGGGGCGGGCGGCTCGGTGGTCGCCACGGTCACCGCGACTCCAACTGCCGGCGGATCTCGCGCCGGGCGACGTCGCGTACGTGCACCTCGTCGGGGCCGTCGGCGATGCGCAGCGTGCGGGCGCCGGCGTACATCGAGGCGAGCGGGACGTCGTCGGAGACCCCGGCGCCGCCGTGCACCTGGATCGCCCGGTCGAGCACGTCGAGGGCGACGCGGGGAGCGATCACCTTGATGGCGGCGATCTCGGTCCGCGCGGCCTTGGCGCCGTACCGGTCGATCATCCAGGCGGCCTTGAGGGTGAGCAGTCGGGCCTGCTCGATCGCCATCCGGGACTCGGCGATCTGCTGCTGCACCACGCCCTGCTCGGCCAGCTTCCGGCCGAAGGCGACCCGGGAGGCGGCGCGGTGCACCATCAGCGCGAGCGCGCGCTCGGCCAGGCCGATGGCCCGCATGCAGTGGTGGATGCGACCGGGCCCGAGCCGGGCCTGGGCGAGGGCGAAGCCGCCGCCCTCCTCGCCGAGCAGGTTCGAGGCCGGCACCCGGACGTCGGTGAAGAGGACCTCGCCGTGGCCGTGCTGGTCGTGGTAGCCGAAGACCGGCAGCGAGCGGACCACCTCGACCCCGGGGGTGTCCACCGGCACGAGGATCATCGACTGCTGGCGGTGGGTGTCGGCCGTCGGGTCGGTCTTGCCCATCACGATCATGATCCGGCAGCGCGGGTCGGCGATTCCGGTGGTCCACCACTTGCGGCCGTTGATGACGTACGAGTCGCCGTCGCGTTCGATCCGGGTGGAGATGTTGGTGGCGTCGCTGGAGGCGACGTCCGGCTCGGTCATCGCGAAGGCGGACCGGATCTCGCCGTCGAGCAGCGGGCGCAGCCAGCGCTCCTGCTGCTCGGCGGTGCCGAACATGTGCAGGATCTCCATGTTGCCGGTGTCCGGCGCCGCGCAGTTGATGGCCTCGGGGGCGAGCTCGATGGAGCGGCCCGTCAGCTCGGCGAGCGGGGCGTACTCCAGATTGGTCAGTCCGGAGACGGCGGGCAGGAAGAGGTTCCACAACCCCCGGCGGCGGGCCTCGGCCTTCAGGTCCTCGACGACGGCGGGCAGGTGGTGCAGCTTGCCGGCCGCCGCGAGCTCGGCCCGCTGCGCCGCGTAGACCGGCTCGGCCGGGTAGACGTGGTCGTCCATGAACTCCTGGAGTCGCTTCAGGTGCTCGGCCCCGCGTGCGGTCGGTTCGAAGTCCATGGCTGCCTCCCCATTGACGCGGATGTCGGCGGCTCGCTACCGTCGCCGGACGCCGAACATACCGGCTGGTCGGTATGCCGTCCAGGGTGCGGCGCCGCGAACGTGAGGAGTCCCAGGTGAGCGTGATGGACCGGTTCCGCCTCGACGGGAAGGTCGCCGTGGTGACCGGCGCCTCCTCCGGCCTGGGGGTGTCGTTCGCCCGCGCGCTCGCCGAGGCCGGCGCCGACGTCGTGCTCGGCGCCCGCCGGGTCGAGCGACTGCCGGAGACGGGGGCGCTGGTCGAGGCGGCCGGCCGCCGGTACGCGGCCCGCGCCACCGACGTCAGCCGGCCCGAGGACTGCGAGGCCCTGATCGCCACCGCCGTCGAGCACTTCGGACGGGTGGACGTGCTGGTCAACAACGCGGGGGTCGGCACCGCCGTCCCCGCCACCCGGGAGACGCCGGACCAGTTCCGCGCCGTCGTCGACGTCAACCTGATGGGCAGCTACTGGATGGCGCAGGCCTTCGCCCGGGCCGCCACCAACGGCGGGGCGATCGTCAACATCTCCAGCGTCATCGGCCTGCGCCCCGGCGGCATCCCGCAGGCCGCGTACGCCTCCAGCAAGGCCGGCGTCATCGGGCTGACCCGCGACCTGGCCGCCCAGTGGACCGGCCGCAAGGGCATCCGGGTCAACTGCATCGCCCCCGGCTTCTTCCAGTCGGAGATGAGCGACCAGCTGGAGCCGGGCACCTTCGAGATGGTCAAGGCACTGGCGCCCGCCGGCCGCCTCGGCGAGCACGAGGAGCTCGCCGCCACGCTGATCTGGCTGGTCAGCGACGCCTCGTCGTACGTGACCGGAGCGACCGTGCCCGTCGACGGCGGCCTCGTCATGCCGTGACGCCTGCGGCCGGGAACGCTGCACGGCGAGTGCAACGGCTGCGTCCCCGGCCGTCCGGGTTCGTGAACAAAAGTCCCCATACGACACTCCGATGTCACAGCGTCGTAACGAAAATATCGACGCCGGCCGCTTGATCGATACACTCCCGGTGTAACAACCAGCCCCATGCTTCGCCCGAGTCGCCCAGCGCATCCCCCGCCGCCGCGTCTTTGCAAGAGGTGAAGATGAGCCCTCCACCCACCGACGGAATCGATCTGGCCCTCCAGCACGTCGGCGTGCGCTTCGGCGGGCTGGTCGCCCTCGACGACGTCTCCCTGCGGGTGCCGCCCGGCCGGATCGTCGGCGTGATCGGCCCCAACGGCGCCGGCAAGACCACCCTGTTCAACGTGGTCTGCGGGTTCGTCCCGCCGACCAGCGGTGCGCTCACCCTCGACGGCCGGCCGTTCCGGCCCCGCCCGCACCGGCTCACCCGCCTCGGCATCGCCCGTACCCTCCAGGGCGTCGGCCTCTTCCCGGGCCTCAGCGTCGTCGAGAACGTGATGGCCGGCGCCAGCCACGCCGCCGGGGCCGGCTTCGCCGCCGCCCTGTTCGGCCTGCCGCGCAGCGACCGCGACGAACGGCGGCTGCGGGACGAGGCCCACGACCTGCTGGCCGAGCTGGGCGTCGCGGAGCACGCCGCGGCGGCCCCCGCCACCCTGCCGTACGCCGTCCGCAAACGGGTCGCCCTCGCCCGCGCGCTGATCGCCCGGCCCCGCCTGCTCCTGCTCGACGAGCCGGCCGGCGGCCTGAGCGCCGAGGACATCACGGAACTGGGCGAGCTCGTCACGGCGCTGCCCGGCCGGGCGGGCGGGGCCTGCTCGATCATGCTCGTCGAGCACCACATGGACCTGGTGATGTCCGTCTGCCACGAGATCGTGGTGCTCGACTTCGGCCGGGTCATCGCCGCCGGCACACCCGAGCAGGTGCGGGACGACCCACTGGTGACCGAGGCGTACCTCGGCGCCGACGTCTCGGCCGGGGCCGCGGCGCCGGGCGCGGGGGCCGGCTCGTGAGCGCCCTGCTGGAGGTGGAGGCGCTCAGCTCCGGCTACGGCCAGGTCCCGGTGCTGCGCGACGTCACGCTCAGCGTGCCCGCCGGGACCGTCGCCGCCGTGCTCGGCGCCAACGGCGCGGGCAAGACCACCCTGCTGCGCACCCTCTCCGGCCTGCTCCGACCCACCGGCGGGCGGGTCCGCTACGACGGCGCGGACCTGCGCGGCGTACGGGTGGAACGCCTGGTGCGGCGCGGCCTGGCGCACGTGCCCGAGGGGCGCGGCATCGTCGCCGAGTTGACCGTCGAGGAGAACCTGCGCCTCGGCGGCCTGTGGCGCCGGGACCGGGCCGACGCCCGCCGGGCGCAGGACGAGGTGTACCAGCTCTTCGAGCCACTGGCCCGGCGGCGGCGGCACGCCGGCCACCAGCTCTCCGGCGGGGAACGGCAGATGCTCGCCATCGGGCGGGCGCTGATCGCGCGCCCCAGATTGCTGCTGCTCGACGAGCCCTCGCTCGGGCTCGCCCCCCGGGTGGCCGCGCAGATCATGGCGCTGCTGCGCCAGCTCTGCGACAGCGGCGGCCTGACCGTCCTGCTGGTCGAGCAGAACGTGCGCAGCGCCCTCTCCGTCGCCGACCAGGGCGTGGTGATGTCCCTCGGGCGGGTCGTGATGGCCACCCCGGCGGCGCAGCTACGCGACGACGCCACCCTCCGGCACGCCTACCTCGGGTTCTGACCGCCCGCCACGTAGGAAGGATCCGCGCTTGGACCGCTTCTTGTTCCTCACCTTCGACGGACTCGCCACCGGCGCCGTCTACGCGGCGTTCGCCCTCGCCCTGGTGCTCATCTGGCGGGCGGCCCGTCTGGTCAACTTCGCGCAGGGCGCGATGGCGGTGGCGACGGCCTACGTCGGCTACGCCGTCGTCTCCGCCACCGGCTCGTACTGGCTCGGCCTCGGCGCCGCCGTCCTCGCCGGCCTGGCGCTGGGCGCGCTGGTCGAGCGGGTGCTGATGCGCTTCGTCGGCCACGCCAACCCGCTCAACGACGTCATCGTCGCCCTCGGCCTGGTGCTGCTGATCCAGGCGGTGCTCGGCATGGTCTTCGGCAACGAGTACCGGCCGGCGGCCGCGCCGTTCGACACCGACGCGCTCTCCGTCGGCGGGGTCGCCGCGATGTCCCCGTACGACCTGTGGGTCCTCGGCGCGGTCCTGGCGGTCGTGGTGTCGCTCGGGCTGCTCTTCACCCGGACGCCGATCGGCCTGCGGATGCGGGCGTCCGCCTTCGCGCCCGAGGTGTCCCGGCTGCTCGGCGTCAACGTCGGTCGGATGCTCACGGTGGGCTGGGCGCTGGCGGCCGCGGTCGGCGCCCTCGCCGGCATGCTGGTCGTCCCCACCGGGCTGGGGCTGCACCCGCACGCGATGGACCTGGTCTTCGTCGTCGCGTTCACCGCCGCGGTGGTCGGCGGCCTGGACAGCCCGGCCGGCGCCGTGGTCGGTGGCCTGCTGGTCGGCCTGATCCTGTCGTACGTCACCGGCTACCTCGGCCCCGACACCACGCCGCTGGCCATCCTCGTCCTGCTGCTGGCGGTCCTGCTGGTCCGCCCCGGTGGGCTCTTCTCCAGCGTGAGAGCGAGGCACGTGTGACCGCGACCGAGGTCTCCCCGGATCCCCGGCCCACCGGGCCGTCGCCGCTGCGCCGGCTGCTGCCCGGCCCACCCGGCGCCGCCGGGGCGCGCGGGTCGACGCTGCTGCGTCACCTGGTCCTGGCCGTGCTCGCCGGCACGGCGGTCGTGCTGCTGACCAATCAGTTGGCGCCGTACCAGAATCTCCAGGTCGCCCGCGTCTGCGCGTTCCTCTGCGTGACCGCCGGCTACACCGTCCTGGTCGGGCTCAACGGCCAGCTCTCCCTCGGGCACGGGGCGCTGATGGCGACCGGCGCGTACACGGTCGCCCTGGTGCAGCAGGGCTTCGAGGAGAGGGCGGTGCAGGGCCGGTGGGTCCTGCCGCTGTCGCTGCTGCTCGCTGTCGTGGTGACCGCGGCGGCGGGCCTGGTCATCGGGCTGGCCGCCGCCCGGCTGCGCGGGCCGTACCTGGCCGGGGTCACCCTCGCCGTCGCGACCCTGGTCCCGGCGATCACCACGATCTTCACCGACGTGTTCAACGGCGAGCAGGGGTTGCGCTTCCCGATGGAGACGCCGCCGGCGTTCCTGGGCGCGTACTTCCAGCCGGAGCGCTGGCTGGCCTGGGTCGCGCTGCTCGCCGCGCTGCTCACGATGCTGCTGATGGCGAACCTGGTGCGCAGCCGGTTCGGCCGGTCGCTGCGCGCCGTCCGCGACGACGAGGTGGCCGCCCGGCTGGCCGGCATCCACGTCGCCCGCAACCAGGTGCTCGCCTTCGTGGTGAGCGCCGCCTGCGCCGGGCTCGGCGGCGGCGTGTACGCGGTGCTCACCGCGACCGTCGCCCCGGGCAAGTTCTCCCTCGACCTGTCGCTGTTCCTGCTGATGGCGATCGTGATCGGCGGGCTGGGCAGCCTCGCCGGCGCGGTCTGGGGAGCGGTCCTGCTGGTGGCGCTGCAGGACCTGCCGAGCCTCATCACCGAGACCTTCACCCTGCCGTCGGGCCTGGCCCAGCGGCTGGAGGGCAACCTCGCCCTCGCCGTGTTCGGTCTGATCCTCATCGTCGTCATGCTCGCGGCCCCGGGCGGCCTCCAGGGTGCCGCCCGCACGCTCACCGCACGTCTCCGGGCACGTCGCCGGGCCGCGCGCCGCTGATCCACCCCGGTTCCACCCCCGTTCGCCCCCGTCGCACCGGAATGGAGAACCATGCATCCCACCGCACGCCGCGCACTCGCGGCCGCCGCCGGCCTCGCCCTGCTGGTCGGCGCGTCGGCCTGCGCCAACGACGAGCAGCAGGCGGCCGAGAACGTCCCGGGCGTCACCGACACCGAGGTGGTGATCGGCACCCACCAGCCGCTCACCGGCCCCGCCGCCCCCGGCTACTCCCGGATCTCCGCCGCCACCAAGGCGTACTTCGAGCACGTCAACAGCAAGGGCGGGGTGAACGGCCGGAAGATCGTCTACAAGGTGATGGACGACGGCTACAACCCCGCGAACACCGACAACGTGGTCCGCAAGCTCGTCCTCGACGACAAGGTCTTCGCGCTCCTCGGCGGGCTCGGCACCCCCACCCACACCAACGTGCTGGAGTTCGTGAAGGCCCAGAAGGTGCCCGACCTCTTCGTCTCCTCCGGCAGCCGGAACTGGAACCAGCCCGACAAGTACCCGACCACCTTCGGCTGGCAACCCGACTACACGGTGGAGGGCAAGATCCTGGCCACCTTCGTGAAGCAGCAGTTCCCGGGTGCGAAGGTCTGCCACTTCGGGCAGAACGACGACTTCGGCCGCGACTCCCTCGCCGGGGTCGAGAAGATCCTCGGACCGGTGGCGGCCAAGCAGACCTACACCACCACCAACCAGCAGGTCGGACCGGCGATCGGGGCGCTGAAGGCGGCCGGTTGCCAGGTGGTGATCTCGGCGAGCATCCCCGGCTTCACCGCGCTGGCCATGGGCCAGGCAGCCGGCCAGGGGTTCAAGGCGCAGTGGGTGGTCTCCAACGTCGGCGCGGACTACACCACTCTCGCCAATCAGCTCGGCGACAAGAAGGTGATCCTGGAAGGGTTGATCGCCGACAACTACCTGCCGATGGCGAACGACGCGGCCGACCCGTGGATCCAGGCGTTCACGAAGATCCACCAGCAGTACAACGCGGCCAACCCGATCGACGGCAACGCCGTCTACGGCTACTCGATGGCGTACACCTTCGTGCAGGCGCTGCTGGCGGCCGGCAAGGACCTCACCCGCGAGAAGCTGGTCGAGGCGGTGCGCAAGGGCGGCTTCACGGGGCCGGGCCTCACCCCGTTCCGGTACAGCGCGGACGTGCACGCCGGCTACAGCGGCGTCCGGATGAACAAGGTGTCCAACGGCGTGCAGAGCTACTTCGGTCCGACCTGGACCACCGACGACGGTGACGGCGAGGTCAAGGAGTTCACCGGGACGCCGACCGCGCCGCCGGCGGACGCTATCCCGACGACCTGACCGGCGCGACCGCCGGCCACCGGGTCGGCGGGCCGGCCGGTACCGGGCCGCCACGGCGCTGTGGCGGCCCCGGTACCGGCGGCTTCCGGAGCACCCGGGGGGCGTCGCTAGGCTTCCGGTTCAGCTTCCTCCGGCACCGCCGGCCGTACCGACAGGGGACGTCACATGATCGACGTGGACGCCGACGCGCCGGCCCGGATGGACGGGCGGGCGGCGCGCGCGGAGCGCACCCGCGGGGCCATCGTCGAGGCGCACCTGGCGCTGATCGACGAGGGGGACCTCAAGCCCACCGGGGAGCGCATCGCCGAACGCGCGGGGGTGTCGCTGCGCACCCTGTGGACCAACTTCAAGGACATGGAGACCCTGTACGCCGCGACCGGGCAGCGGGTCCGGGAGCGACAGGAGGCGCAGTTCCGCCCGATTCCGCCGGAGTGGCCGCTCGGCCGGCGGATCGCCGAGTTCTGCGCCCAGCGGGTCGAGATGCTGGAGGTGCTGGCGCCCACGGCCCGCGCCTCGGCGCTGCGCGAGCCGTTCTCGCCCCAGTTGCGGCGCAACCGTGGGGGCGCCATCGCCCGGGCGCGCGGCGAGCTCGAGCTGGTCTTCGGCCCGGAGCTGACGCAGGCGGGGGAGGGGCGCGAGCAGCTGCTCGACGCGCTGACGGTGGCGAGCACCTGGGCGGCCTGGTCGATGATGCGCGACGCGATGGGGCTGGACGTCGAGGCGGCCCGGGCCATCCTGACGCGGACCGTCGGCGCGCTGCTCGTAGCCGCCATCGCCGCCAGCCTCCGCTAACCCACCCCGCCCCCTCCTGCGCCGCCCCCTTTGCTCTGCACCAACCCACGCGCGCCGCTCAAGCTCGCCCCATGATCGTCTGCACTCCAGGGGCGTGACACGCCGGGTTGAAGCACCGGGGATGTCAGAGGATCTTGTACGCCCCTAGCAGACCGAGCCGGAGGGTGAGGGGTGTCCACAGGGGGCGCGGCCGTCCACAGGAGCGGGCGGCCACGTTGCCGAACTGGTCCGCGCGGGTGACGGTCTGCGGCGTGAACGGTGTGCTCCAGTCGTTGGTGGACCACGGTGGCGGGCTGGTGACCCGGGCGCTGGCCGGCCAGGTCGTGCCGGAGTCGACGCTGCGGGCCGCCTGCCACGCCGGCCGGCTGCTCCGGGTGCTGCCGGAGGTGTACGTCGACACCCGCCTGGTCCCGCCCCGGCCGGACGCCGGCCTTCCCGTCCTCGCCCGCCTGAGTCCCGAGCTGGCTCGGCGCGCCGTGCTCGCCCATGCCGACGGGAGGGGTGCGTTGAGCAGCCTCACCGCCCTCGACCTGTGGGGTCTGCGCGGGCAGCCCCCGGGCGAGCCGGTGCACCTGGACGTGCCGGCCGACTCCGGGCTCCGCACCCGGCCCCAGCTCGTGGTGCACCACCGCCAGGGCTTCGCGGCGGAACCGCCGCACGTCGTCACCCGCCGCGGCCTCCCGGTCGTGCGGTTGGAACGCGCACTGGTGGACGCGTGGCCGCTGCTGCCTCCAGTCGACCGCCCGGCTCCCCTGATCCAGGCGGTCAACGATCGGCTGACCACGCCCGAGCGGGTCGACGCGGCGCTCGGGACCACACCGAAGCTGACCGGCCGGGCCGAGTTGCGGACGCTGCTCGCGAGGCTCACCGCCGGCTGCCGCAGCCCACTGGAGATCTGGGGGCACGACCATGTCTTCACCGGCCCCGACATGCCCGCCCTCCAGCGGCAGGTACGGATCCAAGCCCGGCGGCGCACCATCTACCTCGACCTCTACGCCGAACGCGAACGGGTCGACATCGAACTCGACGGCGCCACCACGCACGGCGATCGTCGACAGCGCGAGATCGACCTGAGGCGGGACGCGCTGTTGGCCACGCTCGGCATCCTGGTGGTGCGGTTCGCGCACCGCCGGCTGGTGCACGAAACCGACGAGGTACGTCGGGAGATCCTCGCGATCCTCGCCAGCCGTCGTCGTGACGACTGACCGGCGTGGGGGAGGGCGGTCAGTCGCGCAGCGTACGCAGGATGCGGGCCAGGTCGGTCCGGTCGGCCGCGCCGAGATCGCCGAAGAAGCGGTCCGCCTCGGCGTCCCGGGCCGCGCGGATGGCGGTGCCGACCCGGGTGCCCTCGGCGGTCGGCGCGACCAGGGTGGCGCGCCGGTCGTCGGGGTCGGGCCGGCGCTCGACGAGGCCGCGTTCCTCGAGCCCGTCGACCACCTCGGTGGTCGAGCGCGGGGCGATGTGCAGGTGCTCGGCGAGCGTGCTCAGCCGTACCGGGCCGTGCCGCAGCAGCACGGCCAGGGCCCGGGCGTGGCCGGGGTTGATCTCCCACGGTTCGAGGGTGCGGCGGGACTGGTGGCGCAGCCGGCGGGCCACCGCCCAGAACAGCTCGGCCAGGCTCTCCTCGTCGTCCCCGGTCACCGGAATACCGTAGCAGCTCTTCCTGTTGACCCCTCATGATGAGGTAACCTCAGCATGTCGACAGGAAGTGAGCGTCCCTTGGAAGCACCCCGTGCAGGCCGCGGTGGCGGCCCCCACACCGTCAGCGCCGCCGAGAAGGCGCAGGCCCGGCAGGTGTCGCTGCGCCGGGTCGGCCGGCTCTTCGCTGCCCACCGCGGTCAACTGGCCGTCGTCGTGGCGATCATCGTGGCGTCGTCCGTCATCGCGATGGCGTCGCCGTTCCTGCTCCGTGCCGTGATCGACCGGGCCCTGCCGGAGCGCGACCTGACCCTGCTGGTCTGGCTGGTCCTCGGCATGGTCGCCGTCGCGGCGGTGACGTCGGTGCTCGGCGTCGTGCAGACCTGGATCTCGACCCGGGTCGGGCAGGAGGTGATGCACCGGCTGCGCGCCGACGTCTTCGCTCACCTGCACCGCCAGTCGATCGCGTTCTTCATCCGCACCCGCACCGGCGAGGTGCAGTCCCGGATCACCAACGACATCGGCGGCATGCAGACCGTCGTCACCTCCACCGCCACCTCGATCGCGGCCAACCTGACCACGGTCGTCGCCACCGCCGTCGCCATGGTGGCGCTGAGCTGGCGGCTGTCCCTGGTGTCGCTGGTGGTGCTGCCCCCGGCGATCTGGCTGACCCGCCGGGTGGCCCGGATGCGCCGCGAGATCACCGCGCAGCGGCAGCGGGAGCTGGCCGACCTCAACGTGACCATCGAGGAGGGGCTGTCGATCAGCGGCGTGCAGCTCAGCAAGACCCTCGGCGCCGGGCCGAAGCTGGTCGAGCGGTTCACCGCCTCCTCGGCCCGGCTGGTCGACCTGGAACTCCGCTCCGAGCTGGCCGGCCGCTGGCGGATGGCCGCGATGAGCGTCATCTTCGCCGCCATCCCGGCGGTCATCTACCTCAGCGCCGGCCTCCCGGCGACCGCCGGCACCCTGAGCATCGGCACCCTGGTCGCCTTCACCGCCCTCCAGGGCGGGCTGTTCCGGCCGCTGATGGGGCTGCTCAACGTGGGCGTCTCGCTGACCGCCTCGCTGGCGCTCTTCGCCCGGATCTTCGAATACCTGGACCTGCCCGTCGAGGTCGACGATCCGGCCCGGCCGGTCGCCGTCGACCCGACCCGGGCGCGCGGTCACCTGCGCTTCGAGGACGTCACCTTCAGCTACCCGGGCAGCGACACCGCCGCCGTCGCCGGCGTCAGCCTGGACGTCCCGGCCGGCACCAGCCTGGCGCTGGTGGGGGAGACCGGCTCCGGCAAGAGCACCCTCGCCGCGCTGATCACCCGGTTCCACGACCCGGCCGCCGGCCGGGTCACCATCGACGGCGTCGACCTGCGCGACCTGCGCCTGGCCGACCTTGCCGCCGTCGTGGGCGTGGTCAGCCAGGAGACCTACTTGCTGCACACCACCGTGCGGGAGAACCTGCGGTACGCCCGGCCGGACGCCACCGATGCCGAGATCGAGGCCGCGGCCCGCGCCGCGCAGATCCACGACCTCATCGCCGCCCTCCCGGACGGGTACGACACGGTCGTCGGCTCCCGCGGCCACCGCTTCTCCGGCGGCGAGAAGCAGCGCCTGGCCATCGCCCGGACGCTGCTGCGCGACCCCCGCATCCTGGTGCTGGACGAGGCGACCAGCGCGCTGGACACCGAGACCGAACGCGCCGTGCAGCGCGCCTTCGACGCCCTGTCGGAGGGTCGCACGGTGGTCACCATCGCGCACCGGCTCTCCACCGTCCGGGACGCCGACCAGATCGCGGTGATCGACCACGGTCGGATCGTCGAGTCCGGCACCCACCAGAGCCTGCTCGACCGCGCCGGCCGGTACGCGGCGCTGGCCGCCTGACCGGGCCCGCCCCGACCCGCGCCGCTCGAACCGCCGGGCCGGGCCGCCCCGCGGCTACCGGCTGAGCGCGGCGCGGACGCGCGGGTCCGCCAGGGCGCGCGCCATCGCGGCCAGCATTCCGCTGGCGCAGAGGCCGGGCGCGCCGACCAGGAACTCCTCGCGCTCCATCCACTCGACCCGCTCGACGCCCGGCCGGTCCAGCAGCGCCTGGTCCAGAGTGCGCGCCGCGTCGTCGTCGTAGCACATCCGGGCCTCGTCGCCGAGCCACAGCCCCCAGTGGAACGGGCCGATGAGGTCCGGGCCGCTGTCCGTCTCGTCGTAGATCTCCAGCCACCGGTCGCGCGACTGCGCGGGCGTGACGCCGAGCGCAGACGCCTCGACGAGGTCCCGGACCGTCAGCGGCTCCAGGCCGCGCTCGGTGACCGGCAACGCCAGGCCGGCCAGCTCGTCGTCGTGCTCCGGACACGCGCAGTCGGGCCGCTGCGGCGGCGTCCAGTCTTCGCTTCCATGCCGGTCGATGAAGGCCATGGCGGGATCGTACGGGCGCCGCGTGGTCCCGTGGGGTCGCCGGGACGCCCGGCGGCCGAAGGCCCGGCGAACATCGAACGACGCCCCGCCCGGCCGGGTCAGGCGCCGGGTTGGTGCCGCCAGGGTCGGCCCTCGTCATCGGTACGCAGAAAGCTGCCGTCGCCGAGGGGTTCCAGGTCGTACGAATCCCGGGTCGGCGCGTCGAGTACGCCCCGGATCTCGCCCGTGCGGACGTCGACGAGGTGGTGCCGGTGCCACTCCTCCTCGGTCTCCTCGTCCTCGCCGACAACCGTGACGACGGCAATGTCCGGGTCGAGGTAGCCACCAGCCCACTCCACCATCGCGTCGCCCCACTCGTGGCCGAAGGCCGCCAACGGGATCCGGACCACCTCCGCGCCGTCCGGCCAGGTGTGGAAGGTGACGTCCTCCTGCTCGTGGTGCACGGTCATCACGTGCCGGCCGTCCGGTGCGAGGCTGACCACGACCCGGTCCTCCCACGGGTAGTCGGTCAGCTCGATGCCGGCCCCGGTGAGCCGGCCGCGGAACACCCGCGAGCCGTCCTGCCCCTCGCCGACGTCGAGCAGCATGTGCACACCGTCCGGCTCGGGGAAGTGCTCCGCGCCGTGGCCGACGCTCTGCAACTCGACGTCTGCCCGGACGTCGCCCGTCACCGTGTCGACCACCAGCCACCGGTCGAGCCCGTTGCCGCGCATGGCCATCCCGTCCGGCCGGTAGATCCACACGAGCCGCTCATCGAGCGAGAACTCGCACGAGGCCCGGGCGTTGACGAGTCCCTGTTCCGGGCGCGGTCCGAACTCCAGCCGCCAGACCTCCCTGCCGTCCCGGTCCACGCACCGCACGGCGTCCGTCGTCGTGTACACCGCCCGGCCCAGGTCGCGGGTCACCGTCAGGCCCTCGATCCGGCCGTCTTCGCCACTGAGGTCGAAGACCGCGTCCGGGCTGAGCGGGCCGGTCGTGGCCGGCGGGCGGGAGAGGTCGTACACGAACAGCCGCCCGCCGACGAGGCGGGTGTGCACCGGGAGGATCACCGTCATGGCCGGTGAGGGTAGCCGACCGGGGTGACATGAAGATCTTCCGGAAACCCGATCTCCAACACCTGAGTCGGAGGTCCGTCGTGGGTAGAGTGGCGCGGTGCATAACGGAGTGCAGGCTCAGGTGCCGGTGCTGTACGTCGCGGACGCCGACGCGGCGCGGCGGTTCTACGAGGTCTTCGGCTACTCCGAGCAGCGCTCCGGCGGCGAGGGCGAGTCCCACTGGTCGTACCTGCAGTGCGGCGAGTTGACCCTGCTGCTGGCGGCGGTGAAGCCGCGCCTGGTCACCGTCGAGCTGCCCCTGCTGATCTATTTCTACGTCGACGACCTGACGGCGACGCTCCAGCGGCTGACCGCCGCCGGGTACGCCGTCGAGCGGGTCGGCTACCCCGAGCACGCCCCGGGCGGGGAGTGCCGGACCGCCGACCCGGACGGCAACGTGGTGGTCTTCGGGCAGCGCCGGGCCGTACCCGGGCAGGCCCGGGTCGAGCAGCCCGGCGAGGCGCGCTTCTCGCTGATCCGCCAGGCCGCCGAGGCGGTCCACCGCCGGGGTGGCGCCCCGGCCCGCTGCCAGATCGGCGGCCCGCGCGGCGAGCCGTGCCCCGAGCCGGCCGAGGTGAAGCTCGCGGACTCGTGGGGCGACACCGTGTGGGGCTGCATGACGCACGCCGACGAGGCGCTGCTCAACGCCCGCGGCGCCTTCCTGGCCACCGAGGACGGGACGGGCCTCGGGCCGTTCCTCCAGGCGCGCCAGCCGCAGTCGGAGCGCGCCGCGCAGGGCTGACGCCCCGATCACCAGCGGGCTGCGGAGCTCGGTGAAGGTGTCTCGAGACCCCAGTTGAATGCGACAACGAGTGGATCGCCCTGCCGGACGCCTGGGTCGTCAACGTCCACCGCAGCGCGGTGGCGGCTTCCTGATGGTCGTCGGGATCGTCAACGGCGATCTTGTGGGGTTGACGTCTCGGATTAGTCAGCCGAGCCGGGAGGCACCACCCAGGCTGTTGGCTGACCGCGGCCAAGCGAACGCCACCGCGGCGCGCGACCGGCCCGGAAGTATCCGCCCGGTATGTCAGGATGGCGGCATGACGACACCAGAGTTCCCCAAGGGCACTCCGACCTGGGTTGACATCGGCACGACCGACATTCCGGGTGCCGTCGCCTTCTACACCCGGCTCTTCGGCTGGACACACCTGGATTTCGGACCCGACGCGGGCGGCTACGGAGCGTTCCTCAAGGACGGCCGGCAGACGGCCGGGATCGGCCCGGCGGCGGATCCGAAGCGCGGCACGTCCTGGGCGACCTATCTCGCTACGGACGACGCGACGGCGACCGCTGCCGCCGCGGAGGGCGCCGGCGCAAAGGTGATCATGGCACCGATGCAGGTGATGGACCAGGGCACCATGGCGGTCCTGCTCGACCCGACTGGCGCGTACGTCTCGATCTGGCAGCCCGGCAAGCACCGCGGTGCCGAGGTGACCGGCGAGCACGGCAGCCTCACCTGGGCCGAGCTCATGACGAGCGACATCGCGGCGAGCAAGGCGTTCTACACCTCCGTCTTCGGGGTCACGACGCGGGACGTGGCAATGGGCGGCAACGAGACCTACACGCTCATCGAGGCCGGTGGGCAGCCCGTGGCGGGAGCCATGCAGATCAGGCCCGACTGGGGACCGATGCCCTCGCAGTGGAGCGTCTACTTCGCCGTCGACGACTGCGACGCCACCGCGGACCTGGCCATCTCGCTAGGCGCGACGGAGAAGCTGCGGCAGGACTCGCCCGCCGGGCGATTCGCCACACTCACCGACCCGCAGGGTGGCGTCTTCTCGATCATCAAGAACGACCCGAACTTCTCCATGTGACGCCGTGGCCGGCCCACCGCTCCAGGTGGGCCGCCGCCACAGTGCCCCTTGAGCAGGTGCGAATCGCCGGCGTCGACACGCTCGTTGCCCCGTTCACTTCATCCGTCCGCCATGAGTTGACCGACCGTTGGGGGAGACTGACCAGCGCGCCGTAGTCCCCGGTGGCTGCTGGTGCAGCCTCTACGGGGACCCGTCCGGTCCCGACGCCAGCAACCTGAGCTGGGACTTCTTCCTCGCCCACCCCAAGCGCTGAGCATGCGCGGCGCGGCCGGGTCCCGTGCCCGGCCGCGCCCGTGGGTCAGGCGCCGGGCCGGTGGCGCCAGAGCCGGCCCTCGTCGTCGGTACGCAGAAAGCTGCCGTCGCCGAGCGGCTCCAGGTCGTACGAGTCCCGCGTTGGCGCGTCGAGGACGCCCCGGACCTCGCCGGTGCGGACGTCGACCATATGGTGCCGGTGCCACTCCTCCTCGGTCTCCTCGTCCTCACCGACGATCGTGACGACGGCCGTGTCCAGGTCGAGGTAGCCTCCGGCCCACTCCACCATCGCTTCAGGCCACTCCTGGCCGAAGGCCGCCACCGGGATCCGGATCACCTTCTCGCCGTCCGGCCAGGTGTAAAAGCGACGTCTTCCTGCTCCTGCTGCACGGTCATCAGCTGCCGGCCGTCCGGGGACAGTCCGACCACGACCCGGTCCTCCCACGGGTAGTCGGTCAGCTCGATGCCCTTCTCGGTGAGGTGGCCCCGGAACACCCGCGAGCCGTCCTGACCCTCGCCGACGTCGAGCAGCATGTGCCTGCCGTCGGGGGTTCCGCTTGGGCCAGGACGGCGGCCTGACAATCTATTCGCTTGGTATCGAGACGGTGGCCCGCGCCTGGGAGGCGAACCCGGACGGGCCGCCCGGGTCGTCGCTGATCACGCCTGCGAAGCCGGTGCGCGTACGCCTGATTGAAGCGCCCATCGAGCTGCGGTAGGACCACGACCATCGAAGATCCACTGGGCTGTGGCGCTCGACGGAACGGCCGTGGAAAACTCCCCGGCCGGCGTACCCGTCGGGGTGGTCGCCGGGCAGGTCACCGGGCCCGTCCCCGGATCGGTGTCGGCGGCGCTGTCCCTGGTGGAGTTGGCCGGCTCGGTGGACGCGGCCCTGGGCGACCCGGCGAGACGGCTCACCGAGGCCGACGCCGTGCTGGCCGACCGGCTCCCGACGTAGCACCTCGGCCGGGCGTTCCGTCGCTCGTCGCCCGCGGTCGCTCAGCGCCCGTTGGAGAGGACCGCCTTCCCGTCGACGACCCGAACGGTTCCACTGATGTCGAAGCTGACGGTCTCCTGCCAGGAGGCGCCGGCGCCCGAGGCGCGGATCACGGTCGCGGCGGCGACACCCTGGGCGGGACTCGTCACCGACACCCCGCCGTCCGCGACGACGGTGAAGCTCAGCTCCGGATACCGGACGATGGTCCAGGACACGAGCTTCACCGGCACGCTGCTGCTCGCGACGAACGGGCAGCCCGAGGGGGCCAGCTCGATGCGGCGCGCGCAGCCGTCCACATGGACCCGAACCTGCTGCTCGACGTCCTGGCGCACGTTCTCGCGGACCTCGACCGGCGAGAGCGAAGCGCTCGCACCGTTGGCGAACGCGATCACCGGCTCCGCCCGGTAGAGCGGATGCTCCGGAAGGGCGACCCGGTAGGCGCCCGGGAAGGCAACCAGGCTCCGCGTGGTGGTCATCGGCAGAGCGGCGCCCGCGACGACCAGCCGGCCGATCACCACGGACTCCAACCGGAGTTCGAGCAGCCCGTCCGTGATCCGCCACGACTGCAGCCCGCGCAGGCCCCGCTCGTTCACCAGCGGCAGGGTGATGGTGATCGGCGGGCCGCCGAAGTCGTAGCTGGCCTCCACCGTCGCGCTGGTGCCGGTCCAGTTCGTGCGCTCGATGGTCACGTTGCGCGGCGGGGTGTAGCCCGAGTTGTGCAGCGTGCCGTCCGTCAGCAGCGAGAGGTCCGCCCGCTCGTCGACCCCGGCGATGGGCCCTCGCTGCCCGATCGCGGAGCCCTCGGCGAGCAACCCCCGTGCCCTGGTCGCGTCCCGGTCGGCCAGCGCGTCGAAGTACGCGCGTACCGCCGCCTCCGGCCCGATGAACCGTGGCACCAGCCGCACCGTCGCCGTACAGAGCAGCACGAGCCCCACGACCGCGGTGATCAGCACGGCGGGCCAGATCCGGCGGGTGCCCGCCGGTGTCCTGAGCCGACGGGCGACGGGGACCGGGGCCGGTGGCGACCTGTGCGGGACCGAACCGGGCCGGGCCGGGCCGCACCGCGGGCAGGACGCCACGACGAGCGCGGAGCCGCAGAAGACGCAGTACCGGTGCGGCTGTTGCTGCTTCACCCGAACTCCTCGTTTTGACCTGCTGCGCTGCCACGACGGGTCGCGGTCAATGGCTGGGCACGAACACGGCCTTTCCGTCGACGAGGCGACCGAACCCGTACACCGAGAACGTCGTGCGGTAGGCGAAGTCCGGCGTGACCGAGGAGCTGGTCCGCCCGGTCACCTCCGCCTCCCCCGCTTCGCCGACGACCCATGCCTCCGCACCGCTGGACGTCAACTGCAGCTTCAATGTGGGGTAGTGAGTGATCGTCCAGCTGAGACTTGTGACAGGCCAGTCGCTACGGCCGCCGAACGGGCACCGGGGCGGCAGGAGTTCGCGGCTCTCGGCGCAGGTGTCCAGATATGCCCGCACCTGCGGCTCGATGGCCTCACGAGCGGAAGGTCGCAGGCGCACCAGAAGGCGGTCGGTCTCGGCGGCCCCCGCCCAGACGGTGATGGACGGCGCCTCGCGGATCGCGTTCCCCACCGGCACGATCCGGTACGCGCCCGGAAACACCACGTCGAGCCGCTCCTGGGTCGCCGGTACCGCGGCTCCGGAGACCAGGAACGTGTCCCACCCGGCGTCGTTCCGCGGCAACGCCATCGACAGGAGTCCGTTCTGGATCTTCCAGTCGGTGCGGTCGTCCTCGCGGGTCAGGGTGAGCTCGAACTGACGCCTCGCCTGGTTGAAGCGGTAGTCGACCTGCACCGTGCTGGTGTCCATGGCCGAGAACAACACCTCCGCTTCCACCTCGCCGGGTGGGGTGTATCCGGGGTCGCTCAGGATGCGGTCGGTCAGCATCGGCGGGGCGGCCGGCTTGCGCGAGGCCGGGTCGAGGAACGCCAGGGCCTTGTCGGCGTCCCGCTCGGCGAGCGCCTCGAAGTAGGCGCGGGCGACGTCGTCGGGGCCGTCCGGCAACCACCGTGGGCTCAACAACGGGACCGTGGCCACGACGAGGAGGACGACGGCCACGCCGATCAGGACCAGCGACCAGGGCCGGCGGAGCCGGGACAGTCGGCCGGCCGGACCATCGGCGGGCTGGTGTCCCGGCTGTCCGGCCCCGCACCGGAAGCAGAATCTCGGGCTGCCCGGCACCGGCGCGCCGCAGTACGGGCAGTACCGAGCGGGCTGTGCATCTGTCATCGGGACACCTTGCTGATTGGGGTGGCCAAAACGGTTGCCGCTCGTGCGGGTGCCGGATGCTTGCGCCTCAGCGCGGAACGAACAGGACTTTGTCGCCCGCGGCACGCCCATCCCCGTGGAGGAGGAACGACGTGTTCCCCGGAAGGACCTCGCCACGTGCGGTCGTCGCTGTCGCTTCGCCGACCCCGCCGACGACCTGTGCGTCCCCGGTGGACCCGAGCGTGATCTCAAGCGGCGGGTACCGGGTGATCCGCCAGGTGACGCGTGTCACGGGAGCAGAGCTGTAGGCCGAGAAGGGGCACCCCTTCGGCATCAGTTCCGTGCTCGCGGCACACCTGTCGAGGTACGCCCGGACCTGTGTCTCGATCGACTCGCGCGCGCTGTCCCGCATGCGTGTGCGGAGAACGCCCCCCTCCTGGGCGCCCGCGTGCACGGTGACGGGAGCCGTCACCTCCCGGATCGGATGGTCTGGCAGTGAGACGAGATAGGAACCGTGGAACACCGCTTCCAGGAGACCGGCCGGCGCTCGCGTGCCCGCGATGACGAGCGCCTCGAACCCGTATTCACCGGAGGGCGGCGGCAGCTGGGGCAGATAGTTGATGCTCCACGGCCGCCGCTCGCCGCCGCCCCCGTCGCGGATCAGCATGAACCCCGTCTTCTGCCGCTTGCCGTCGAGTTCGTACTCCCCAGCCATCTCGGCGACGTCATCGTGTACGTCCATCAGCGTGATCCGGAGGTGCCGGGGCGGGTGATATCCGGGATCGCGCAGGGCTGCTCCGCTGGTCAGCATCGCCGGCGCCCGGTTCGCGACATTCATGGCGAGCAGCGATCGGGCCCGGTCGGCATCACGGTCCGCGAGCGCCTCGAAGTAGGCCACAACGGTGTCGCGGGGCGACATGGGGGACGTCTGCCGATGGAATGTGACCGCCGCGACCAAGGCGACGCCAGCCGCGAGGGCCGCGATGATGCGCCACCGGCGCCGCCGGCCGGGCCGATCGCGGAAGAGCCGGCCCGCTCCGGCGGTTTCCGCGCCGAACGGGGGCTCCTGCTGAGACAGGCCGCACTCGCCGCAGTGGGCCGCGTCCGCCGGGACGAGTTCCCGGCAGCGCGCGCACCGGGGGCCGTACTGGGGCGGACGTCCCGGCGGCCGTGCTGGTTGCGGCGGGCCGACCGGGACGGGCGGGGCGACCGGCGGAGCCGTCCACCCGGGTGGGGCGACGGGGGTGCCCACGGCCGGCATCCGCACCGTGGCAGGGCCGCCGTCGGCCGGCACAGCAGCCGGCGCGAACCCGACGACGGACGCGGGTGCGGCGGGTGAGGGCGGGGGCGCGGCAGGTGTGGGCAGGTGTGGGACGGGGACGGGGACGGGCGCATTCTGCGGGAACGGCATGGCCGCCCGCTGCTCCCGTCGCTCGACGGCTCGCCGGACGAGCTTCACGGTGATGCCGATCAGGAGCCCGCCGAGGGCACCCAGCAGGCCACCCAGAAGGGCGCCGTTCGTCCGCGGCGACGAACTCTCCGCGTCGGCCTCCGTCGGGCCGTACGCTGCCACGCGCTTGACGGGAGTCACGGTGCTGTCGCTCACCCGGACCGCCGGGCCGGCCACCGGCCCGGCATCCACCGCCGTCGCGGCAGCACCGGCCCGGTGCGAGATGACGCCCGCGGTCGCGACGGCGCGATCGGCCGGCCCGGCGTGTGCGGGGGCCGCCCCGAGGCTGGTCAGCAGCACCAACTGGCCGAGCAGCCCGAGGCGAGCCAGCCACGGGCGCGCCGAGCGGTAGGAGAGCACGGATCCCCAACTCCTTGAGCGACAGGCGTCGCAGCCTATGGGAATCCGGCCGACGACGCTGACCCGGCTGGGGAACAGTACGACGGTCTCGTGACGCGTCGGGGGCGGCGGCATGCTCGCCGCCGCCGCCGCGCTGTCCGTCCGTCAGGCCGGCGAGCCCGTCACCGTGAGGAGACGGGTACGGCCGATGTTGTCGAACGAGCCGAAGCCGACCCGGCCCGAGCCGAAGGTGGTGTCCTTCGCGGTCATCAGCGGGTCCTGTGCCCGTCGACGTAGACGGCGATCTCGCCGGTGGCGGGCAGGTGCACCACCCGCACCTTGGGCCGGTCGGCGTCGGTGATCGCCGGGTTGGCGCCGCGGGGGCGGCCGGGGTCTCTGCTATATGATCATGCGCCGCTCGTCAGAATCGGCGCAGCGAAGCGCTCGGAGGGGGACCGAATGGCTTCGGTGGACAGGTTGTCACTCGCGGACCGCTTCGAAGACGCCTGGCGTGCTCTCGAGTCGCATCTTCGGCAGCAATGGCGTCAACATGCCGAGCACTCCGGCAAGGCACCTGACGCCGCCGGACTGACGGCCTGGGCGAGGGGGCAGAGCATCCTGACGAGTGATCAGGAGACTTTCCTGGACCGTTGTCGCGGTGTCCGTAACGCCTACGCTCACGTGTCGTTCGACGATTACTCGGGACCGGTCGCCTTTCCGCCGCGGCAAGTCGTCGAGAGGCTTGAGAAGATCCTGGGCGGCTTGCGTGATCCGAAGGCGATCGAGGATGTCGCCAGAAGAGCGGTGACATGCCTTCCGAGCACGCCCATGCAGGAGGCGCTGCGAATGATGCACCGTGGCGACTTCTCCCAGCTGCCGTATCGGCATGAGAGCGGAGAGTGGATGCTCGTCACTCGGGAGCAGGTCGGCCGCTGGGTGGAGGCGTACGCGGACAACGACGGACTGGCTCTGCTGGATCTCGCCGTACCGGTGTCGACACTGGCGGACGACCCCAAGGTCGGGCCGGTGGTGCCCCGTCGGCTGGCGCCATCAGCCTCGCTGGCCACCGCGTTGGCGGAGATCGAAGACGCCCTCCACCGTCCCGACGAGGCTGACGGTGGCTACCCGCTGGTGCTGGTGGTCGGACCAGGCGGGAAGCCCTCGGTACGCGTGCTTGCCGTCGATGACCTGCCGCGCGCCTACCGGGAACTGGGACGCTGAGCTTGCGCCCCTGAGGCCCGTGGTCCTGCCGGGCAGCCGGGCCCTGGCCGCTTGGGCCTAGGATCTTCCGCATGCAAGAGGGCCGGTGGACGACGATCACGCCGTCGCAGTTCGCGCACGAGCGGGAGGCGCTGGCGCACGTCCAGGCGCTGCTGCCGGACACCGAACCCTACCGGGCCTGGTCGAACTTCACCTTCACCGCGCAGACCGGTCACCCCTACGAGGTCGACCTGCTGGTCGCCGGCCCAGGCGGGCTCTACCTCATCGAGGTCAAGAGCCTGAACGGACGGCTGGTTTCCAGCGGCTCCAACTGGATCCTGAACGGGCCGAGCGGCACCCGCACCTTCGACAATCCGCTCCACCTAGCGGACATGAAGGCGAAGAAGCTCAAGTCGCTGCTCCAGGTCGCCGCCGCCCGCCGCAAGGGCAAGCCGGTCAAGATCCCCTTCGTGCAGGCGGCGGTTTTCCTGTCCAAGCCGGGGCTGCAGGTCGAGCTCTCCGACCACCACCTGCACGGCATCTACGGCCCTGATCCGGCGCCCGGCCACCAGCCGGGCCAGCTGCCGACCATCGGTTCGTTTCTGCAGCGCCCGCCGCAGGACGAGCGGCAGCGGGTCACCAAGGAGATGTCCGCGGCGCTGCCGGACCTGCTGAAAGAGATCGGTATCGCGCGCAGCCGCCGGCACTACCAGGTCGGCGCGTGGGAGCTGGAGACCCGACCGTTCGACGTCGGCCCCACCTGGCAGGACCACCAGGCCCGGCACCGCGACCTGGAGCGGGAGCGCCGCCGGGTCCGCATCTACCTGGTCGAGCGCAACGCGGTGCAGGCCGAGCGGGCCAGCATCGAACGCGCGGCGAAGCGCGAGATGCAGGTGCTGCACGGCATCAACCACCCCGGCATCGTCCAGGTCGACTCGATGGAGTCGCACGAGGCCGGGCCGGCGCTGATCTTCCGGTACGACCCCCGCTCGATCCGCCTCGACCACTACATGGCCCAGTACGGCGACCGCCTCGACGCGCTGAGCCGGCTCGCGATGATCCGCCAACTCGCCGAGACGGTGGCGTACGCGCACCGCCGGCGGTTGCACCACCGCGCCCTGTCGGCGCGCAGCGTGCTGGTCAGCCCGGGACGCCGACGGCGGGGTGGCAGCGAGGACGAGGCGTGGCTGACCCCCCAGCTGCAGCTCAGCGACTGGCAGGCGGCGACCCGCGGGGTCGACGGGAGCGGCGGGGGCAGCAGCGGCGACCCGGTCACCCTCTCCACGCACGCGGCCTCGCACATCGAGCGGTCCGCCGAGGCGTACCTCGCACCGGAGCTGACCGCGCCGAAGCCGGACGCGGTCGCGATGGACGTCTTCGGCCTCGGCGCGTTGAGCTACCTGATTCTGACCGGCCAGCCGCCGGCCGCGAAGCGTGCCGAGCTGCTCACCCGGCTGGCCCGGGACAACGGGCTGCGCGCCTCCGCCATCGCCGACGGGATCACCGAGTTCGCCGACGAGCTGATCCAGGCGGCCACCGCCCCGGTGCCGACCCAGCGCCTGACCACCGTGGCCGAGTTCGTCGAGATGCTCCAGGTGGTCGAGGAGGAGCTGACCGCCCCGCCGCCGGCGTCGGTGCACCCGGAGGAGCCGGAGCCCGAGCAGGTCGACCCCCTCGAGGCGCGCGGCGGCGACCGGGTCGGCGAGTGGAAGATCGTCCGCAGCCTCGGCACCGGCTCGACCTGCCGGGCGTTCCTCGGCTTCAACGAGCGCACCCGTCGGGAGGAGGTGCTCAAGGTTGGGCTCTCCGACGAGAAGGGCGCCCGGCTCGCGCACGAGGCGAGGGTGCTCGGCCCGCTCACCGACTCGCGGGTGATCCGGCTGGCCCGGCCGGAGCCGCTGCAGATCGGTACCCGCACGGTCGTCGTGCTGGAGCACGCCGGTGACCGCACCCTGGCCCGCAAGCTGCGCGACGACGGCCGGCTCACCGTCGACGAGCTGGAAACCTACAGCGACTACCTGTTCGGCGCCCTGGACTACCTGGAGGGGGAGGGCGTCTACCACCGGGACATCAAGCCGGACAACATCGCCATCCGGGTACGCCCCAACCGCACCAAGCAGCTGGTGCTCTTCGATTTCTCCCTGGCCGGCGTCTCGGTCAAGGAGATCACCGCCGGCACGCCCCGCTACCTCGACCCGTTCCTCGGCACCGCCAACCGGCCCGGCTACGACAAGCACGCCGAGTGGTACGCCCTCGGGGTCACCCTGCACGAGATGGCCTCCGGCGAGCTGCCCGTCTGGGGCGACGGCGGCACCGAGCCGCAGTTGACCGAGGGCCCGCCGGTGCTGGCCGTCGAGGCGTTCGACCCGGCGATCCGCGACGGGCTGGTGGACTTCCTCCAGCGCGCCCTGCACCGCGACCACCGCCAGCGGTTCGCCTCGCTCAAGGACATGCGCGACGCCTGGCAGCAGGTGTTCCGCCGCTCCGACGCGAGCGCCCCGGTCGGCACCGACCACCCCGAGATCGAGGCCGACGAGCCGGACGAGAAGGCCGCCGAGGCCGCCCGCGACGAGGCCGCCACCAAGGCGACCCGCGCGACGGCCCTGGAGGCCGCCGGGCTCACCCCGCGCGCGGTCTCCGCCGCCCACCGCCTCGACGCCACCACCGTCGGCGAGCTGCTCACCGTCGCCAACAAGCTCGCCCACCTGCCCGGCCTGGGCGCCAAGACCCGCCAGGAACTGCAGCGCCGGGTGAAGGAGTGGCGTGGCCGGCTGGGGGAGCGGGAGACCATTCCCACCACGCCCGCCGCCCGCAAGGCGGCGACGGAGGAGGTGGCCTCCGAGGCCGTCGCCGGGGACGGCGACGCCGATCTGGTACGCGTCGGACTGGACGCGATCGCCACCCTGCTCGTCCCGGCCAGCCGCAACCCCAACGACGTCGAGGCCACCCGGCTGGCGCTGCACCTGCCCGACGCCACCGGCGCTCTGCCGGACCTGCCGCTGTGGCCGCAGCACCCGCAGGTGGCCAAGCCGCTGGGCCTCACTCCCGCCAGGATCGCGCAGATCCTCGGCAAGCAGCGCAAACGCTGGCACGACCTCCCGGTGGTCGGCAGCGTGCGTACACAGATCATCGAGCTGTTGCGCGACGGCGGCCGGGTGATGGGCGTCGCCGAGCTGGCCGCGGCGCTGCTCGGCAGCCGCGGCTCGGTACGTACCGGGGATGGGCTGCGTCTCGCGGTGGCGGTCGCCGCGGTGCGGGCAGCCGTGGAGGTCGACGCGCTCGCCGACGAGCCGCGCCTGCTGCTGCGCCGGCATGCCCGCGCCGACATCAACGGCAAGCCGCACCCGCGCGGTGACCGGCTGCTGGTGGCTCTCGAAGCCGGCGAGGACGACGCGCCGGACACCCCGGCCGCGCCGGCGCTGCTCGACTACGCCGACGCGCTCGGCAAGGCCGCCGACAAGCTCGCCGCCAGTGAGGTGCTGCCCAGCCCGGCGACGGTGCTGCGTACCCTCGCGGCGGTGACCGCGCCCGGCGGTGCGGCCGACGCGATCGACGAGCGGCGACGGGTGCTGCTCGCCGCGGTGGCCTCGGAGCGGGCGGCCGCGACCGCGCGGCTGGAGCTCTACCCGCGCGACCTGGATCCGGTACGGGCGCTGCGACTGGCCCAGGCCGGTGTGGTGCCGCCGGCGACCTCGCCGGAGGCGGATCGCGGGCTGACGCCGGAGCAGGTGACCCAACGGGTGCGGACGCGCTTCCCGGAGCTGGACCCGCTGCCGCCGCACCCGAAACTGGACCGGCTGCTCGCCGAGGCCGGCTTCGAGCTGCGCTGGGACCGCGACAAGTACGTCCCGCCGCCGCCCCGCAACGCCTCGTCCTCCATGTCGATCATGCAGCGGCGCCCGTCGCTGACCGTGGCGCCGAGCCGGTGGACGGCCGAGTCGCCGGAGCTGGCGGCGGCGATGCGGGCCGAGGAGCGGCTGACCGGCGCGAGGTCCGCCGGCGGGTTCCGGGCGCTGACGGTACGACTGTCGCGGTACGGCGTGGCGCGGGAGGAGTTGGCCCGGCGCTTCGACGCTCGGCCGGTCAATGTGGCGGCCCGCTTCCTGGACCATTTGCACGCCCTGGTCGACGAGCACCCCAAGCCGACCTGGGAAACGGTGGTCGGCGCGGACATCGCGCCGCCGGGCTCCCGGGGGGCGATCAAGCTGGGGGAGTACGTCGAGCGGGCGTGGCAGTTGGCCGCGCCGGAGCTGCGCGCCGAACTGTCGGCCGAGGCGGGGCCGGTGCTGCTGCACGACGCGGCGGTGCTGGCGCGGTACCGGGCGATGGACCGGCTCTACGAGCTGGCCGACGCGGCGCGCGGCGGGGCCGGTGACGTGTGGCTGCTCTGCCCGATGGAGGACCCGGCGCTGCTGCCCAAGCTGGACGGTGCGGTGGTGCGGGTGGGCGACAACGAGTGGATCGCCCTACCCGATGCGTGGGTCGTCAACGCCCACCGCAGCGCCCTCGTCACCCCATGAACTAAGCCTGGATCGGAATGCCGTGGTCGCGGTCGTCGGTGAGGATCTCGAACAGGGCACGGTTCTCGGCGAGCAACGTCTCCTGGGCGCCCGTGGCGCGGTCGGTCACCTCCACCTCGCAACGCGCGATCTTGGTGTTGAGGCAGTGCTTCACGCCGCCCGGTGGATTCGGGTACGCCAGACCGACGAACGCCTCCGGTGGTGCCTCGATCCGTCCGCGCACCCGGGTTGACGGGGACTGCGAGGCGAAGTCCCAGGCGAAGTACCGGAAGCGGCCGGTGGCCCGGATCCCTTGCCACACCGAGACCAGGGAATGCTCCTGGCCTCGGTGGCGCAACACCAGCAGGGTGACCATCGGCGGGTTCACCGGGCCGATTCGGTTGCTCGCGGTGGCGACCTCCAGGAAGCTGTCCGGCGCGTCGTCGAAGCCGGCGACCTGCCCGAAGGCG
This sequence comes from Micromonospora sp. IBHARD004, assembly GCF_052814115.1. NCBI lineage: Bacteria > Bacillati > Actinomycetota > Actinomycetes > Micromonosporales > Micromonosporaceae > Micromonospora > Micromonospora sp. IBHARD004. Next base: position 4,338,677 of record NZ_CP199934.1, on the reverse strand, counting down.
TAGCGGTCGGTGTGCCGGCTGCCCCAGTTGTGATTCTGGCTGCCCACCCAGCCGTCGACGCTGACCCGGCGCTCGCCTACGACCAGTTCGCCGTCGTAGCGGGCCAGCGGACTGCCCACCAGGCTCTTCGCCTTCGGAAAGCCGCCCCGATACAGCCGTGGCGGCAAGAGGTAGAGCGGAGGCCGGTCGCTGGCAAACGTCAACTGCCAACGCACGTCGTCCACCGCGCCTGTCAACGCCCCAGGCCCCAACGTGGCGTCCCCGATCCGCACCGAGAACGCGCGCTGATGGAAGTCGCATTCGGCAATCGGGCGTTCCTGTTTCGCCACGACGTGCTGCCCGGTCTCACCGTCGAACAGCACGAACCACAACTCGCCGATCGCGTCGGCCGGGCGACCTGTCGGACTGAAGATGGTGTAGCGGATCCAGAACGCCAACGGTCGGGTGGGATGGTTGGCCCGCTGGTAGAAGCTCTCGTAGTGGCCGGCGAGCTGGCCCGGCTCGTACTGTGCCCAGTTGACCTGCTGCGCCACCAAAGGGTCCGGCCGCATCAGTCGCTTCCTTTCGGTGGCCGTTAGGCGAAGAGCGACAGCAATGCCGTCTGCTCCGGTGCCAGGGGCAGCGGCGCACTCGGACCGGCGACCGGGAAGATCTGGGCGGCTTCGAGGTCACCCCTGCGGATGCTCGTCGCGACGCCGATCTTGACGCCTCGGCCGGTCAGGGTTTCGAGCAGGAGGCGGGTGTCGAAGAGGTACGCCGCGGATATCCGCCACTGGTGGTGCCGCACGGCCCCGAGCGGTCGCGGTGGGCCACTGAAGACCAGGTAGAGGTCGCACAGATGCGGGCTGATGTCGATGCCGGTGAACGCGTCGCCGTAGGTCTTGACGTTGACCGTTTGGCCGGCGAACGGCCCGGACCTGAACGTGCCGTCGTGGCCGGCCTGGGTCGCGATGCCGGCGAGATCGATGTCGAACACCTGCGCGGCGATGAACTCACCGATGTCGCCCTGCCGGGCCGACCGCCCGGTCAGCGTCGCGATCCTGGCGTCAAGGTCATCGCGGGCGCGTAACAACGCCGCGAGCTGGTGCAGTTCACCGGTCACGCCGCTGATTCTTCGCGTTTCGCACTGGCTTCGCCAGTGCCCCATCGCTAGGTTTTCGTCATGACGACCTCTGCACGGGAGCGGGTTGCCGCCTTCTGGGACGCCCACATTGCGGCGTGGCTCAAAGGTAAAGACCAACTACCGTCACGGGTGTTGGACTGGTTCGACTCCTATGTAGGCGTCGGTCCCGGCGAAGCGACCCGTGAGGGTTTTCCGGAGCCGTATCACGGTGACCTCCTCGGCTTGGAGCACACACCGCGGATGGTGGTGCTCGGGCTGAACCCCGGCGAGTTTCGTCCACGCTTTCAGGCGCGGGACGGCATCTTCGCCAAAGAGATCGAGCAGCACGGCTCGTACAGCAGGTGGACCACGACATGCCCGTACAACCGGCCACGGTGGACCCTGCCGCACGAGATGGGTCGCAATCGGTACTACCAGGCGCGCCTTGGGTTCACCCGCCGGTGGCTCCAGGATCCGAGCGCCGACCACCGTGAACTGTTGATCTTCGAGTGCTACCCGTGGCATTCGAAGTCCATCACGGCTCCGCTGAAGCCGCCGCCAGAGGTCATCGAGGAGTTCGTGTGGCAGCCGATCGCGGAGCTGCCGGTACAGGATGTGTTCGCGTTCGGCCGACCGTGGGATGACATCGCCCAGGCGCTCGGGCTACGGGAGGTGGGCAAGCTGGGATTCGGCGGTACGGACTACGGGTCAGCGGTGCACAGCCGGGCGGTGCGCATCTACGGGCTGTCCTCGGGGCAGCGGCTGGTGGTCGAGTGGCATTCCGGCGCGGCTGGGCCGCCGAGCGCCAAGGAGACCGCGCTTCTCCGCGATGCTCTCGTCAAAGCGGCGAGTGAAGGCCGTAGCGAATCAACGACGCCTCGCCCCAGGGCGGGAGCCTCCAGCGATCGGGCCCTCAATCCGGCGTCAGCCAAGCAGCTGTCGACATGACCGTCGCCAGCGATACCGTCCTCACCGACAGGCGGATCGACAAGCTCGGTCAGTACATGGCTGAGCATGTCTTGGGACCATCCGGACAGTGCGTCTGCCCGAGGCTCGGCAGCTGCCGGCAGAGTGTCCTGGGCGGCCGCCACGCGGCTTCCCAACCGGACGCTGCGTTCGCCGCGGGGCAGCTGTCGCACGTCGGTCACCACTTCGACCTGATGATCAACGGGGTGCCGACGCGCACCCTGGTCATCGCCATGGAGACCGGACGTACGCGAGAGGGCGTGACGCTCAAGGAGCGCCACGCCGAGGTGATGCAGTCCGCCAGCCTGGCGTTCACCGCGCGGAACCCTCATATGCGCGGTGTCACCAGCGCCTTGCGGCTCGCCGTCGGGCGTGACCCCGGGGCCGATCGGGACGGCGAACACCTCCGCCTGGAAGGCGCCCGATTCCCGGTACACCTCTTCGATGCCTATGCCATGGCCAACATGCGGCTGTGCTCCGCCGTTGTCAACGGCACGACCAAGTCGCTGGGTAACGCGACGATGAGCCGGAACTGTGCCCCTCACATGGCAGCGACGATCACGATCCTCGAGCCGACCCTGTGCATCGTTCAGGGAGTCGAGGTCTACAAGGCGCTCACCGCGCTCATGAGCCGCCGTCGTCAGATCGCACCGCACCTTGAGCAGGCGCGAATCGCCGGCGTCGACACGCTCGTCGCCGCATTCACTCATCCGTCGGCCATGAGGTTGACCGACCACTGGGGGCGGCTGACCAGCGCGCCGTACCTGTACGAGACGGTGGTTCCCACGATCAGAACTGCATACCGGCTGATCACCGCGAGCTGAGTGTCTGGCTCTACCAGCACGGGTAGCGGTCCGACCAGTGGGGGTCGGTCGCAGGGGTATATCCAGTGCCCGCAGGGACATCGACGAGTTCAGTGACCAGGTCGCGGGCGAGAGTGTCGGCGACCCACGCCAGCTCCAGTCGGGAAACCAGTTCCACCGGGAGCGCGTCAAAGCCGTGCGACGTGCCGAGGAACGCGCCCGCCACGGCGGCGGCGTGGCCGCCGTCGCCGGCCGATGCGGCGAACAGCAGAGCCTCCTTCACCTGCTCGGGGCGCGGGAAGGAGGCGGCGACGTAGACCCCGCCGGTGAGGGCCGACGTCGCTCGGGCATCCGGCGCGAGACGCGTCAACACCGCCGCCTCCCGTGGCTGCGACCGTGCCAGGGCGAGCGCGGGTGCGAGGGACAGCTCTCCTGACAGCTGCGGATCGCTGGCACATGCCCGTTCGGCCAGGTCCACCGCGCGCGCCAACTCCTGCTTCTCGACGAGATTGGCGACGATGCCGGCGCCGAGCGCAGCAGCGGAGGCGGCTTCGGCCGCGTGCGTGCTGGCTGCGGCGATGGCGGCGGCCCACGCCGCCTGTGGGCACTTTCCGTGCAGGCCAGCAGGAAGAGACCGGATCAGCGCATGGGCGCCCGTGCTGGTGTTGTTGTTGCCCGCGAGCCCACCCGGCACCCGTCGTTGCAGGGCGGCGACGGTCGCTGGCGCCGAGCCGCGCCGTTCGGCCAGCACCGGTACGGCGGCCAGCCAGCCATCGGGCCAGTCGTGCTCCTGCCACCGTTCGATTCCCGCGATGCCCTGACCGGCCGCCCAGCGGTGATAGGCGTGCCAGATGATCCGGGGATAGCGGTAGTCGCCCATCCGATCCCGAACATCTGAGCGGATCATGCCGTCGACGGTGAAGCAGGCGAGCTGGCCGGCGCTGGTGGCCCGCAACAGTCCGCTCGGCGGCAGGGTGCCGCCCGTCGCGCGGAGCGCGTCACCGAGCATCAGCCCCAGCACGCAGCCCCGAGCGCTCGCCAACTGCTCCACGGCCACCCTGGTCATTCCGCGAAGCATAGGGACGGGTATCGCCGGAGCGACGCGGGGCCGGGGTGCTTGGGGCCGGGGCACGGCGGAGGCCGGCGAGCTGGACGTAGACCTCTCGCTTGGCGGTCGCCTGGCCGCGCCGGTTGATGACGTAGCCGGTCAGCCAGACCCAGCCGGCATACGTCGGCCGGTCGCAGACTGACACGACGCGGAACGTCAGGGCACGGTCACCGGCGAACTGCACCGAGGCCCGGCCGTCGATGATCAGCAGCTCGCCGGGGGAGGGGCGCACGGCTACCAGCGGCCCTCGTTGGTGTGGTACTCCTGCGGCGGCCGGCACTCCCGGGCGTGCATCGTCTGCCAGTCGCGCAGCGCCCGCTTGATCCGGTCGTTCTCCTGGCCGAGCAGGCGTACCTGCTGGTGCAGGTCGGTCAGCTCGTCGGCGACCAGGGCCTGGAACTCGCGTACCTGATCGGGGTCGGCGCCACGGCGGCGCGGGTCGAAGGTGCGGGTCCGCACCTCGTGTGGGGTCAACCGGGCCGGGCGACCGGTCCCGTAGAGCTGGCCACCTCGATACACCTGGGCCACGTCGGTCCTCTCCTGTGCAGGCGGGAGCGGGGAAGGTCTTTGCGGTGGGTCTGGAAGGGCGGGCCGTCCGCACGCCGGCCGCCGGCGGCCCGCCCGCTCCGCCGCCGCAGCTCTGATCAGCGGTACGACAGCGGAGCAGTCCGGTGGGTCGGGACGGGCACGCGCACCCGCCCCGACCAGGGGGATGAGCCGATCTCGTTGCCACGCGAGGAGCGGCTCGCGATCAACCATATATGCCTAAGTAGACGATGGCAACGCTCGGTTGTCTGGCCAGTGCGTGTCGTGATCAAATTGGCGTGCCACGCGAGGAGTGCCATGCCACAGACACCGGACTACATCCGGATCGCCGACGAGATCACGGATGACGTACGCAGCGGGAAGGTCCAGCCAGGGGACAAGCTGCCTTCTATCGCTGACATGTCCCATCGCTTTGAAGTCAGCTCGTCGACCATTCAGATGGTCTACGTCCGGCTGGAGGCGCTCCGGGTGATCCGACGGCATCAGGGCAAGGGCATCTTCATCACCGATCCAAAGACCTGGATGCGAAAGCCGTAGGTAGCGAGCGGACGGCCAGAACGGGCCTTACGGCTACCCCCGTCCCGTCGGCGGGACGACTAGAGTCGTCGCGTGATCGACCGGAAGCTGCTCTTGTCCGACCTGCAGAAGCAGGTCAAGAACCTGGAAAAGGACCTGCGGGAGCAGGCCGAGTCGGTCGAGGAGGTGCGCCTCAAGCTGCGCGGCGAGTACGACCACGCCTTGAAGGTTCGGCGTACCGCCGCCACCTGGGCGGCGTGGCGGGACGAACGGGTCACCCAGGTCGCCGTCGCCTGGGTGCTCGGCACCGTGTTCGTGCGCTTCTGCGAGGACAACGGGCTGCTCTCCGAGCCGTACCTCGCCGGGCCGGGGGACCGGCTGGTGCTGGCCGAGGAGGCTGAGGCGCAGTTCTTCCGCGATCGGCCGGAGCAGACGCTGCGCGGCTGGCTGCTCGAAGGCTTCGACGCGATCGCCAGCACCCAGGCCGGCCGGTCGCTGTTCGACCGGCGGCACAACCCGCTGTTCCAGATCCCGCTGTCGCACGATGCGGCCAAGGAACTGATCGGCTTCTGGCGTCGGCGCGGCGAGAGTGGCGGCCTGGTGCACGACTTCATGGACCCGGAGTGGGACACGCGCTTCCTTGGTGACCTCTACCAGGACCTCTCCGAGGCGGCCCGGAAGACCTACGCGCTGTTGCAGACGCCGGAGTTCGTCGAGGAGTTCATCCTCGACCTGACGCTCACCCCGGCGATCGACGAGTTCGGCCACGACGTGGTCAAGATGATCGACCCGACCTGCGGCTCGGGCCACTTCGTGCTCGGCGCGTTCCACCGGCTGCTTAAGCAGTGGGAGGAGCACGCCCCTAACCGTGACCCTCATGAGCGAGTACGGCTCGCCCTGGACGCTGTGCACGGCGTCGACATCAACCCCTTCGCGGTCGCAGTCGCCCGCTTCCGCCTTTTGGTCGCCGCCCTCCGCGCCTGCGGCACAAAGACTCTTGCGGACGCGGCTGGCTATGCGCTTCCCCTGCACTTGGCCGTGGGTGACTCGCTCATCAAGGCCCGCCAGCTCCTCCTCTTCTTCGATAGTGGTTTCGACGAGTTGGCCGACCTCCAGTACAGCACCGAGGACGTGCAGGAACACGCAGGCATCCTCGATGAAGGCCGATATCACGTCGTCGTGGGCAATCCGCCCTACATCACCGTCAAAGACAGATCTCTCAATGAGCTCTACCGCGAGATCTACAGCGCTTGTGCCGGTACCTATGCGCTGTCGGTGCCGTTCGCCCAGCGCTTCTTTCAACTGGCAAAGGCGTCCGGCGACGACGGGGGAGGGGCCGGTTACGTTGGTCAAATCACGGCCAACTCCTTTGCGAAGCGTGAGTTTGGCAGGAAGCTGATCGAAGGTTTCTTCGCGCACGAGATCGACTTGACCAAGGTGATCGATACGTCGGGGGCCTATATCCCTGGGCACGGAACGCCAACCGTGATTTTGGTGGGCCGGCGGCGCCTGCGGCGCCGAGCCGAGGCGGTACGGGCCGTCATGGGTATCCGAGGAGAGCCGAGCGCGCCAGCGGATCCAAGTCAGGGTTTCGTTTGGCGAGCGATCATCGACCAAGTGGACCGACCCGGATCGGAGAGTGATTGGGTCAGCGTTGACGACATCGACCGCTACCGACTGGGCCGTCATCCTTGGAGCCTTGGAGGCGGTGGGGCCGCCGTTTTGACGGAGGCGATCGAGGCCGTTACGGGCGAGGTGCTGACCCGAGAGATCGAAGCCCCAGTGGGACGAGCGATCCGCGCGGGCGCGGATGAAGCTTTCACGCGGCCCCTTAATCGCGCTCTGCGGACGATGGTCGATCCCGCTGCTCTGAGGCCGCTGATGATCGGTGAGACGCTGCGGGACTGGGACGCAAAGCCGGAAGATGCCATCTGGTATCCCTACGAGCCGTGCCTGGGCAAGGAGGGCCTCGCCGACGAGCTCTGGCCGTGGCGGCGTCTCCTCGAAGAGCGGCGGACCTTCCAGGGCAACATGGCGGCTGCTGGCCTTCAATGGTGGGCATACCACCAGCACACCGCCTCCGCTTACCGGACACCGTTGTCCATCTCCTTCGCGTTTGTGGCGACTCACAACCACTTCGCACTCGACCGAGGCGGGAAGATCTTCAACCGCTCGGCGCCGGTCATCAAGCTGCCAGAGGGAGCGACGGAAGACAGCCACCTTCGGCTGCTCGGGATTCTCAACAGTTCGACTGGCTGCTTTTGGCTCAAGCAGGTTTGTCACGACAAAGGGAGTCAGTCGGGCACGGGCGGCTTCATGCACGATGAGTGGGAACGGTTCTACGAGTTCACGGGGACTAAGCTGCAGGAGTTTCCTCTGCCTCCGGCGTACCCGCTGGAACTGGGCCGGGAGATTGACGGGTTGGCGCAGCGGCTCGCTGCGGTGACGCCGGCGGCGGTCGCGGCCTCTGGGGTTCCCACTCGCGAGCGGCTGGCCGCCGGCTGCGATGAGTGGCACTCGGTGCGGGCGCGGATGATCGGCTTGCAGGAGGAGTTGGACTGGCAGGTCTACTCGCTCTACCGGTTGCTGGATGAGGAGTTGACCGTCCCGGCCGGTTCGGTGCCGGGGTTGAAGCTGGGGGAGCGGGCGTTCGAGATCGTGCTCGCCCGCAAGGTGGCCGCAGGCGAGACCGAAACCGTGTGGTTCGCCCGGCACGGGTCGACGCCGATCACGGAGCTGCCGGCGCACTGGTCGGATGAGTACCGGGCGGTGGTGGAGCGGCGGATCGCGGTTATCGAGGGCAATCGCAACATCGGGTTGATCGAGCGGCCGGAGTGCAAGCGGCGTTGGGCCAGCGAGGGCTGGGACGTGATGCAGGCGAAGGCGCTGCGCGACTGGCTGCTGGACCGGTGCGAGGCGCGGGAGCTGTGGTACCAGCACGTCGACGGGCTGGAGCAGCCGCGTCCGCTGACCACCGCCCAGCTCGCCGACGAGCTGCGCCGCGACGCCGACGTGCTCACCGTCGCCAACCTCTACGCGCCCGGCCAGGATCTCGGCAAGGTGGTCGCCGACCTGGTCGCCGACGAGCACGTGCCGCACCTGGCTGCACTGCGCTACAAGGACCCCGGCCTGGCCAAGCGCGCCGACTGGGAGCACGTCTGGGACCTGCAGCGGCAGGAGGACGCGCTGCCCGACGAGGCGGCGAAGCGGGAGTTCCGCAAGCAGATCCCGGTGCCGCCGAAGTACACCTCGGCGGACTTCCTCAAAACCAGCTACTGGCGGCACCGGGGCAAGCTCGACGTGCCCAAGGAGCGGTTCGTGTCGTACCCGGGTGCCAGCCGTGACGGTGACCCGTCGCTGCTGGTCGGCTGGGCCGGCTGGGACCACCGCGAGCAGGCCCAGGCCCTGGCCACCCTGATCGTGGCCCGCGAGCAGGAGGACGGCTGGGCCGCCGACCGGCTCCTCCCGTTGGTCGCGGGGTTGCGCGAGATCCTTCCCTGGGTACGCCAGTGGCACGGCGAGTTCGACCCGGACTGGGGCGCCTCGCCGGCGGACATCTACGCCGGCTTCCTCGCCGAGACCACCAACCGCCTCCACCTCACCGACGACGCGCTGACCTCGTGGCGCCCGGCCAAGGCCACCCGTGGCCGCAGAGCTAAGCAGTGAACAGAGCAGAGATCGTCGCTGTTTACCCCTTCCGTACGTCAGGAGCCGACAATGGATAACGAGATTCAGCTGATCAGTGACGGCGATGGGCTGGCGGTCATCGGAGATCCGACGGCTGTCGAACGCTTCCTCGTCTCTGAGGGACTGCCGTCGAAGGACCTCGGACTGCCCCGGCTCGGATCTGTCCTCAGCGCCGGGGCTGCCGCCGCCCAGGCAGGTTCCGAGATTGCCGCCAACTCGGGTCGCTGGGTGCAGCTGACCAAGGAGTCCGCGCAGGTCGTCCATAAATACGGGCTGATGCAGAGCAAGACGCCGGGCATCAGCCACGCGATGGTGGGGCAGCCGGGCTCGATCAAGTCATGGCTCCAGATCTCAAAGGCGCCGGGGGCGATTGCGGGCAACCCGGCGATGTTGGCTGGTGCTGCGGGGATCATGGCGCAGGTTGCGATGCAACAGAGCATGAAGGAGATCACCGACTATCTCGCCACGATCGACGAGAAGGTCGACGATGTGCTCCGCGCCCAGAAGGACGCCGTGTTGGCCCGCATGATCGGAGTCGCCTTCGTCATCGAGGAAGCCATGACCATCCGAGAGAAGAGGGGCCGGGTCGACGAAGTCACGTGGTCGAAGGTGCAGGGCGCGCCAGCGACGATCGCAGAAACGCAGGCGTACGCGTTGCGTCAACTCGACGCGCTCGCGGAGAAGCTGGAGCGCAAGACCACGATCGGTGATCTCGCCAAGGCGGCCAAGGAAGCAGAGTCCAAGGGACAGGAGTGGCTCGCTGTCCTCGCCCGCTGCTTCCAGCTGCAGGACGCGATCGCCGTGCTTGAACTCGACCGGGTGCTGGACGCGTCACCGGGGGAGTTGGACGGGCATCGCCTCGGACTGAAGGCTGCCCGGAAGAACCGGCTGGAACTCATCTCACGGTGCACCGAGCGCCTGATGGCCCGGATGGACGCGGCCGCGGGCAGGGCCAACACCAAGGTGCTGCTGAATCCGATGGACTCCCCGGCTGTGGTGCAGTCGAGCAACCATGTCTCGATCGCCGTCGTCGACTTCCACGGGCGGCTCGGGATCGAGGGCGCTCGCCAGTCATCGGAGGCGAGACGATGGGCGGACGCGGCTATGGAGGTGAGGGACAAGGCACTCGAGACAGGAGCAGACGGCGTTGGTGCCGCCAGGCGCCTTGGCAACGAGACCCTCGGCCGGGCCAAGTGGGCGACGGGCAAGCTCTCCAGCCGGATCGCCGAGCGAACGCTCCGTCGGCGCGGGGACGACGAGGAACGCGACGAGAAGGACTGAAACCCCCAATTGCGGTGAGCCTGACAACTGAACCACCGACTCCTGGCCCCTTACCCGCCCTGCTCTTGAGGGCGGGTAAGGGAGACCCGTACGTGAGAAGTCTCGTTGCCGAGGAAGGCAGGATGGCATCACGACCCCCCTCCGGGTACCAGATGCTGCTCCCGCTGGTCGCGGGGTTGCGCGAGATCCTGCCCTGGGTACGCCAGTGGCACGGCGAGTTCGACCCGGAGTGGGGTGCCTCGCCGGCCGACATCTACGCCGGCTTCCTCGCCGAAACCACCAACCGCCTCCACCTCACCGACGAGGCGCTGACGTCGTGGCGCCCGGTCAAGGCCACCCGCGGCCGCAAGGCCAAGGCATAGGGCGGACCGGTGAGCCGTAAGCATCCGTCCGGCGGCGAGGTCGAAGACGCCGACCATGACGGGATCTTCGTCTGCGAACGCGCACGTAAGGGGGGCACGCAACAGGTAAGTCCCACCGTCGCGGTCGTCGATACTCGCTTTCAGCGGGAGACAGGCCACTTCGGCTTTGCCTGGCTGACCGAGGACGGCGAGCTGGGCACCGGCACGGACGATGCACTCGAGCTTCGCGACAGCTTGGTGCAGGCGATGTGCAAGGCCGCTATCGACCTCCTCGGCGGCGGCAAGCTGAACGTTCGCCTCGTCTGTTGGGGACCCAGGGCCGTCGCCCTGGTGCGCCACGTCCTTGACACCGGATCGGTACCCGACTCACCGGCCTTTCCGTTGTCTGAGCGTACGCGGGCGCTTCTGGCCGAGGTGATCGTTCACAGGCAACGCATATCCGTCCATGCCGAAACCTGTCAGCAGCTGCACCGGGGCGCGGCCGAGGCCGAGCGTCTCGCTGCCCTTGCGCTAAGTGAGGAACGCGGCCTGGAGACCAGCCCGCAGGTGCAGAACGAGGCAGGCGAGATCTCACAGCAGCTCAGCGACTCGACGGAACCTCCACTCCTCGGTCCCGACGCGGAGAGCGACCACGCGTGGTGGCTGACGAGTCGACCCGGCGGCGGTCAGCTGGTCTGGCAGACCGCGTTGTATCGGATGCACCTCGACGGTGGCTGGTGTGCCCTGCCCGAAGGGGAGCTGCCGGGGAAATGGGACCAGCGGCAACGGCTGCGGCTTCGCGTCGAGCACCATGACGGGGGGCGTCCCGGTCCCTTACCGGCGCAGGAGGTGACCCTGCGGCGCCGGGGCGGGCAGTGGGAACTCTCCGGCATCCACTGGCCGGAGGGGCTCCTTCCCGGTGTGCTCGTCACCTTCGAGCGGCCGCAAGGCACGATGCTTCTTACCGCGAGCACGACGCTGCTCCCCACCCCTGAACGCTTCGACGACCTGGAGCTCCGGCACCGGTACGACCCGCAGGTGGTGACCCGGGAGAACGCTCCCGGCTCCGACCAGGACCGTGAGGTGCCGGACCTGTCGGACGTGAGCTGGGTGCTGCGCGCGCTGCGTACCCTCGGCTACCTCAGCGTCGACGGGACCGCGACCCTCGCCGAGGAGGCACTGGTTCGCAACTGCCTGCGGCTCGGCATGCCGCGATCCCGCGCCGACCGGATCGGCCGGGCGGTGGAGCAGCTACTGCGCTCCGGGCGGATCGAGCGCGTCTCCGGCAGCCTCGACCAGCACGGTCGGCCGTGGCACCCGGCGCGCGCCGGTCAGCTCCCCGCCGAACTGCTCCGCTACGTGCCCGTAGTTGAGGCGATCGACCCATCGTTACGCCGCGGCGCCGAGGAAGCTGGGCTGGCGCAGCGTAGTGGCCACTGGGTCAATGGATTCGTTCGTCGACTGCCGCCCGGCGCGCAGGCGTCGGCGGACCAGATCGACCTCCATCGCGAGGCGGTGCTCAACGCCGAGGTGGTCGACCAGTCACTGCCGGAGGGCTACACCTTCGTACACCGCCACCGACGCGGCCGTTGACTACAGATCTTCCGAGCTCACAGCGGGTACTGGAAGTGTCGTCGCACCACCGGGCGGAAGCCCAGACAGCCTCGGCGTACCTGTGGTAAGCGTCGTAGCAGTCGCTCGACCGGAGGGCGGCCACCTGCGGATCACGTCTCGGATGCCGGTGAGGTGGCGGAAAGCCCTCTCACCCGACGTCGCCAGATCCGGCGTGCCGGACATGAGCAAACGCTCGCGCGCCTGGTAAAGCTCTGCCTCCACAACCGAGCGCCCGGCGGCCCGGCTGATCCGGCCGACCGACCCAATGAGCGAACAGCAGTTGGCGCACCGGTTCGCACAGCTGCTCGCCGCGTCGGTGTTCAGGGAGGTGAGCTCGTGGGAGGCGACTCAGCCGCAGGGTTCGCATGATCGTCACCAACGGGTTCTTCGGCGCGGGCGACGTGACGCACAGCGCCCGGCGGGCCCGCGTGCCTGCTCGTCGGCCGCCGATTTCTTGAGATTTGGGCCTATACCCGTGTGCCGCCGCGGCAGCCTGCAACTGCGAGGGGTGGCACACCACGAGGAACGGCGCCCGGGTGAAGGCGCACCGTCGGAGGCGTCGCCGCAGCGTTATGTGGAGCTCGACGCGCCGCGGCGGGTCCGGCCGTCGTTCGGACAACGGCTGGGGGACGGTGCTGACGGCCGTGGCCCTCCTGGTGCTCATCGGCATGGTCGTGGATTTCGTCCAGCGGCACGCCTACCTCGTCGGCGTGCTGGCACTCTTCCTCGCTGCGGCTGTCGTCGCCGTGCTCGCCAGAATGTCGAAGCAGCGCGCCCGCCAGCGGGTCGAGCAGGCCCAGAGGGACAGGCTGATCGCGGTCACTAGTGGTACTCGCTCATCCCGATCAAGCGAGCGGTGCGCCACAGTCGTGTCGCCCGACCGGTCGCCACGGAGACCGCGTGATCGCCGTTTGTCGGAAGACCCGTCACGACCAGTCGACTTACCCACGCGGCGAGCAGACCCTCGCTCTTTGCCTCGACTCCGGGAGCGACCACACCGAGGTACGGACGTCGCAGCGTTCGCGGAGCGATGATCGACATCATCCGTCGCAAATGGTCGGCTTGCGCGACGATCGCCACGGGCCGCTCATCGCCGAAGTGTCCCTCCGACTCAGAGCGGAGGAAGTTCGTCACCGTGTCTATCGAATGTCGCTCCACGTGGATGACCCGCTCCGCGACACCTCTGGCCACCAACTCCGCCTTCATGATGTCCGCCTCGGGCATGCCGCAGAAGGTCTCCGACGGTGAGTCCTCAGGTGACCAGGCCGTACCCCTGCAGTCCACTGGAGACTTGTATCCGGAGCAGACGATCGTGCCCGCAGCGCCTCTGGTGAACTCCTCGTAGAAGGAGTGAGCTGCGAGAACACGGCCCATGGCGTCAGGGCTCAGCCCGAATCCGTTGCTGTCCCGTCCACGACCCGGAACAAGAATGTGTGCAACGTCGTCCGCCGTCAAGCCCCTGGTGCCCGGCACGATCTCAAAGGCCATGACCAGCAACTCTCCGTCGGTCCGCCAGGCGGCCCGTGTAAGTACTCGCGAGGCAGTCCTGTAGGCGCTGGTGACGGAACTCGAAGTGATTTCCGTTCTTGCGAAGAATCCCCCCGTCGTGACACGCCCATAGGAAGGAGGCGAACCGCCACGGCAGGGCGTCCCGGAACATCAGCCAGAGATGGGCGACCTTGTAGCACGCCCATTCGTTCCAGAAAAACGCGGCGATGCTGGCTGCGGCGGGCACCGCGACGACGTTTCCGAGGGCGTTCGGGGGCATGGCAGCAAGGTAGTAGATCAGGTAACCGAGCACCAGGACGACACACGTCAGCAGGAACAACCCGAATCCCGATCGCCGGTCGTTTCGGATGACCTCGAGCGGATCCGCCGTCCTGGCCCCCGTTGTGGCATCCAACGATGGGTTCGCGCGAAGGACACCGGCAGCTATCCGCCCACCGGCCACTCCGGCAGCCACTGCGCCCAGCGTCGCGAACACCACCCCAATCAGCGACTGCCTCGGCGACAAGCCCAGGGACCAGTCCGGATGCTTCTCGACCCGCAGTCGGGTGAGGAAGCAGGCCGCATAGATGACCAGCACGTGTGGAGCCGCCCTCATCAACTTGGCCGCATGGAGGCGCAGATCACCGTTCTTGTTGACGCTCCGCTTGGCGAATCCCACCCGTGCGGGGTCGTCTGGGCCCCGAGAACGGCCCAAAGCGTATCCTCGAGTGAAGCCGAAACCGAAGAACAGCCCGGCCAGCAGGAACAGGGTCGACACTCCGGCGGAGATCCACGGGACTTCGGCGGCCAGACCGATCCCCACCCCGGCGATCACCGACAGAGCCAGCGCCAGGCGATACAGCGGCGCATAGTACCGGATCTCCCAGAACGCGATGATGCGGTGGGTCGCGTGGGCGCTGAGAAAACCCAGCCATCGTTCGGCGTCATGGGGCAGGAACTCGTTGACGGGGGCCACAGCGCCGCCCGGACTCGACACCCGGCGGGCAAAGACGGCCGAGACCAAGCCCCGGAGCAGGTGTTCCTCGATCGCAGACGCCGTGGGAAACCTCTCGCCGTCCAGAAGTTCTGTCGCGTCCTCCCGGGGTACCGTCGCGCCCAGTTGAGGTCTCATCGCGTAGACGCTCTTTGCCAGCCAGGCAATGAGGGGCGATGACAGGGCCAGGCTCACGGCGGAACCGCGTTGGGCCGCCACCCGCGATGAGATGACCTGCCACTGCCGCCGCTCGGGCTTCGGGGAGTCCAACAGGTAGCGTGCCACCTCGCCCGCTGCAACCGGCGTCAGTTCGATGACCTCGGCTGTGGGCAACGCGTGAAATAGAGCCAGGGCGTGGTCCCCTCGTGGAATACCCGTGAGAACAGCAGGCCGCTCACGTACGAATTGACGGATCGAATCGGCGGCCGAATAGCAGAGCCCTGGGTCAATCTCGTCAAAACCGTCGAAGACGGGGATGATGGCTCCATCTTCGAGTGCCGTCTTCAGACCGGCGACCTGGCCGTCCCCGCTCAGTCCGTAGCCGGTCCGGAGCACGTCCACCATCCACGGGATCAACCGGGCGCGCCGCGGGTTCCATGTCGACAGGGTGAAGAGGACGGGCTGCTTGTCAGTCTGTGCCCCGATCAGCTCCACCAACCGCGTCGCCAGAGTAGTCTTCCCGGACTGCGATCCGCCGATGACGACCAACTGCCCACCGCCGGCGACCAGGCTTCCCAGATCCTCGTCACTGACGAAGCCGCGGTGGTTGACGTCCTCGCCATCCTCGGTCTCACCCGATCGGCGCGACCAAGGAACAGCGATGAGTCCCCGGTCGGTCAGCTTCTGGACCTGCTCCGTCGTGGAGCGTGTGACGCTCGACTGCAGGTCCTGCAGGGCATCCTCAAGGTGGGAGGAGCGGGACGCGCTGCGTTGACCGGGCAGCCTGACGGGCGACGGGAGCCGGTCGAAGTAGTTGTACTGGATGTTGTGGTTGCCGACCTGGGCGCCACGAGCTCCCGGAAGATCGATTCCAGTAGCCCCTGTCGGCAGTTCCGATTCATCAGCCCCCACGCGCTGTATCCGATGCCTAGTGGAAGTTGTTTGTCTGAGTGCCGTGTTCACCGACCTGCACACCCCGGGCACCGCGCAGATCGACGTCGTACCTCGCCGCATGCCCGTCGAGCAGGGCGAGTAGCCGTTGTGCCACGGCCAGGACCTGGCCATCTTCGGCGACCCCCGACGCCACCAGGTCGTCACCAATTTGGGCTTGCCACACGCGTGACTCCACCTCATCGCCCTCGAGGGCGCGCGTAGCCTGCTCGCGATCGCGCAGCCGATGACCGAGCAGTCGCTTGAGCTCCGCATAGGCATCCTGAACGGCAGCGCTGGCGGTGTTCGTGATGCCCGCACCTGCGCCGGCAGCCAACGCCGCAACGATCAACTCGGTCCCGGACATCGGCACCCCGCCTTCTTGCAGACGTGACAGGACTTCATTATTGCCTCTTGCTGCCAACTGATCACAGTGCGAATCTGTCGTCGTTGACCGAGGACTTCCCAAGGGACGCACCTACGTGAAGCCGCACTACCGCAAGCGATGACAGTAGAAGACCGAACCACGACGGAGGCGATTGCATGTCCGACCTGACGGAGAAGTGAACCGGTGCGAACTGGTGTTGGACGACCCGGCAGTAGCGACGACCCACGCGCTACATCATCCGATGCCAAGATCCTTTGAAGGCACCGCCTAGAACCGTCGGAGGTCGACCTGGAACATCATGGGTTCGGCCGCGCGTACCGCCGTCTCCGCGTCGAAGAACTGCACCTCGGGTGCCGCCAAGGCCTTCGTGACGACGGCCAGCCGCCACCCCTGGTCCTCCCTGGCGGAACGGAACTCATTCCGCGTGAGCAGGATGCTCGGGTCTGAGCCGCTGACGCCCTTGACCTCCACCCGGTCCACCGCCCCGGTCGGTGACGTGCAGGTGACGTCCCAGCCGTAGCAGTGCCTGCTGTCGTCCGTGACCTGCCAGCCCATCGCCTCGTAGTGGGCGCGGACCGCGTCCATGGCGGCGGTCTCCACGAGGCGGTTGGTGATCGGGTTGCCGAAGCCCGCGCCGGACGAGCTGACCGTGATCTGCTGCGGTTGCGCCGGCAGGAGGGCGTCGAGAACGGCGAGTTCCTCCTTGCTGACCACCAGAGGGTTGCCCATCTGCGGTTGGCGAAAGACCTCCATGCCGGCCAGCCGCGGGTCGTCCTTCAACACTTGACGGGGGATCGGCCGCTCGAACAGGTGGATGTCCACGGGCGCGAAGTGCTGGGTCCGCTGGCGCTGCCCCTCGTCGAGCCAGAAGCCCGGGTCCTCACCGGTGATGTCCTGCCGCCAGGCCGGGCCGAGCACCGTGCCGGCACCCCACAAACCAGCCTCCGGGTAAGTTCCGTCCCGGCCGGTCACCCAGAACAGGACGCGCTGCCCCTCCGCCATCAGCCTGGTGCGGTAGCTCGGCACCACGGACCAACGGGTAATCACCTCCTCACCGCTGTCGAGGAAGGTGGCGAGATCCCACTTGGCGGGGTTGCACTTGACCATCCAGGCGCCGAGGTTGTCGAGGGTCACGGGCCCCCCGCGTTGGCTCTGCGTCAGGGCGTTCTCGGCAAGCACCTGCCGCAGTTCGTTCCACCAGATCTGCTGGTTGTCACCCCTGCGCTGAAACGGCACCCGGCGGGCGAGCCGGTAGAAGCCACCGGACGGTTCCGACGGCCGGCCGTTCGTCCCCTGCTGGACGACGAGCGCGGAGATCATCGCTCGTCCCGCGGCCTGTTCCCGGAGGGAGGCCTCCTCGAGGATGTGCGGCATCGGCCCCTGGTAGTAGGGGATGTGCACGCCCCGCTCGGCCAGCCGCTCGCTCAACTGGCGGTAGGTGATCAGCGCGTCGGACTCCGTGCGTGAGTTCCGTGCCACCTCTCGCAACAACTCGATCGTCGCTTCGACAGCTGCGTCGAATTCCGCGTCCCCGGCTCGCATTGGTCCATCCTCGTGCGGCCGCGACCGGCGCCCATCCTCGGAACGGCCGAGATGCCGCGACCGACGGCCAGCGCCACCGGCCGTCACCGTAGCCGTCGGGAGATCACGCTGCGGGTACGTTCGCTGAGCTGGGCGCCGATGAAGCTGTTGAGCTTCTCCGGGTCGGGCTCGACACGTCGCGCCTCCTCCAACTCCTCCCAGGTGTCGTAGTCGTACGGGTCGCCGGCCGTCACCACCCCGATGCCGTGCGCCCGGGCGACCGCGGCAACATCCTCGACGTCATCCCTGAGTGAAGCCGCGCGGTTCAGTGGGATGTAGAACAGCACGTAGGATCGGGTGGCCGCGCGACGATGTGCCAGCGCCTCGTAGACCGCCTGGACGTTCACGGCGCTCGGGGACTTGATCTCGAAGGTGTTGACGTCCAGGTGCTTGCCCGGCACGTACTCGAAGGTCCGAACCTCGACGGTAGTGATGTCCGGCCGGGACCAGATGCCGTCGGGTCGGCCACCGCCCAGCGCGGTGATCTCCACGGCCAGCAGGTCCTGTCGGTGTTCCTGGGCCCAGTCGCGCTCGATCACATCGCGCATCGGTGGGTACAGGCTCAACTCGTTGGTGATGGCGGCTTCGATCCGCTCCACGTCCGGCGTGCCGTCCTCGACCATGATGGCGACCAGATGGGTGTCGCCCTGGGTTTCCGCTTGGGCCCGGCGGACAACCCCGCCGCGACCGCGACCCCGGAGCACCAGCCCCTTGTCGACGAGCCCGTCACGGGCCAGGAAGTACCGATTCCTGTTCCAGTGCAGATATTGGCGCAACGACGGGTTGCTGCGCGAGGAGCCGTCCACGGGCAGCGCGTTGTACAGCGTGCACTCGTCCTCCGAAAGCGCTGACAGGTCCGCCGCCATTTCCCGACGTTAACCACCCCGCCGGCGTCCATCCTGACGCCGTGACATGTGGGCCTCTCACTTATCGACGAAAGGCACAATTCATACCCTCAGCGGGTCAGTCTCTGCCGGGGTCGGGGGTGGAACCGTTCCGGGCCGGCTTCCTCGGCTCCGCCGACGCTGCCCGTCCTTGGGCCTTCAGCCGCTCGGCCAAGATGTCGAACGAGGTGGCCTGTTCGAAGGCGTCGTCGCTGCGCAGTCCCTCGGCGAGCAGGTCATCCAGTCGCTGTGCGGCGGCCTGCTGCTTAGCGATGAGTTCCTGCACGACGGCGGCGAGGCTCTCGTTGGTCATCTTCGCTGCGCCCCCGGCGACCGGACTGTCCACCAGCTTCTCCAGAATCGACAACCACTGCCGGCTGAGCCGATCGGCATACTGAGCCCGCTTCACGTTGACGTCGTACTCGCAGTCGAGCTTGATGAGCTGCTCCCAGTAGGGCCGGACGGCCTGCTTGACACCTTCGTCGAGCTCCACCCACACGTACGGCTGACAGGTGACCTGCGCACCACCGCGCTCGTAGCGCCACGGTCCCGTCTCGGCCAGCGCCCGCTGCAACTCCACCTCAAGATCCCTCGCCCGGTGCGCGGCGAAGTTGCGAGCGCGGGCAGCGGCCAGGCGAGTCAGCGCGCGAATGGCGTACGGCATGAAGTACTGCGCCGAGCCGCTCAACATCTCCCGCGGTATCCCCTCGGATGACCAGACGAACGCGGCGCGGATGCGGAAGGTGAACACGTACCCGCGTGCGGGCACGATGATCGGCGCTGACACGTCTCGGCGCTCCGTCAACCGACCGGGCGGTGGCGGCGGTGGCGCCGGCGAGATCGACGCCGGGATGGGCTCCGGCTCCTGCAGCGCCACGAGCAGACGACGCCACAGCGTCAGCAACCACGTCCCGAACCGGCGCCACAGTCCCACCCGCGGCTCTTCTGTGCTGAAGGGGTCTGTCATCTCACCACTCCCTCATCGCGTTCTCGAGCCACCCGGGCAGGCCGTTCTGGAAGTCAGCCAGCCGTACGAGATGGAACTGCAGTCGGCGCCGTAGGGCCGGAACGGCTGCCAGGTCGGTCACCAACGCACCGATTGACTTACGGAAGGTTTCATCGGAATCGGCCTTGTGTAGCCACTGGCCGAAGATCCGCCACGCCCGACGGGACGGGAGCGTGGCGAGCAGCGACACCTGCCAGAGACGAGCGAGATCGGCAGCGTCGACCTGGCTCGCCGCGAGCTTTGTCATCAGGTCGGGAGGGGCGCTAGGAAGATCGTCGGCGGCCCGTGACGCCAGGGTGAGGAGGGCATTGCCGGCGTGCCGTTGCAACTGGCGGTCATCCGACCACCGCGCCAGCTCGAAGATGATCTGGTCCGCGCGATCGGGGGAGTGGATGTAGAGCTGGTGGACACTCTCGGCCACCGCGTAGGTGTGCTGCTGCATCCGATCCTCGGCGATGCGGCGCAGGTCTGCCAGACTCCAGCTCAGGTCTGGTTGCTGAAGTCCGCTGGCGTAGACGAGAGCGGCCGCGTCCCGCTGGTAGTTGCGGTGGCCGCCGGCCCAGTCCCGTACCTTCCGGCGGACGAGGTGGTGCACATGGCCGCCCATGTCCGCCGCAACGATCGCCCAGGCCGCAGCTTGACGGGTCCGACCCCTGGGCGCGGACGCCCAGCCGTCTATCAGGTCTGTGCAGACCCGGTCGAAGTCGTGGTGGGCGAGTAACCCCGCCGCCTCGGCGGCCGCGCGGCGCACCGGCTCGTCGTCGGAAGCGACCAGGGTGTCGAGCCATTTGAGTAGCGCAGGTCTGGTGCTGTCGAATTCGTGCCACGCCTCGTCGATGATGGCGCCTCGCATGGCACCGTCGTGCAGCCATGCCGACCGGGACACACCACCGCGTGAGCGCGCGGTCTCCCGGCCTTCCCGCCAGTCGACGTCGAGTGGCCCGAGCAGCTCGGACACCGGGTGCTGCAACGCCATCCGGCCCCAGTCCGGCCGATTGGCCTGCCCGTCGATCTCCTCGAGCAGCAGGCCCGCGGCTTCGAAGACGTAGTGCAGCGGTTGCCAGGCAAAGACGGCGTACCCGATGCGGAAGGCTCGTTCGTGCTGGTCGGCTCGGCGGGGACGTCGTTCTACGCCCGCAGCCTCCGAGCGGAGGATTTCCGCTGCGCGTGCCCTTCGCCTCGGCTGGGATATTCCTACGATCTCCGCGAGTGCATTGTCGTCAGCGGGATGGCGATCCGCGACAGCCGTCGCGAGCGGCACCACCTCGCGGGGCCCGTATGTGCTCTCGAGCGCCGCACTGAGATCCTCATGCTGGAGGTATGTCTCGACCTGCCGCTCGCTCTCCTCGTCACTCAGGTCCGGACGATCGCGTAGCTGCTGCTGCAGGTGTCCGCGGAAGACGGCCAAAGGGTCGGGACCGCGGTGCGGCACCTCCGCGCTGTGCCTACTGCCGGCGCGTGAGTCGTCATCCCGAATCAGGAGCAAGCTCGCCGAGCGTTGCCGGAAGACCTCAGCGAGCAGACGCATCGCCTCGACATGTCTGTCGCCCGGCAGTCGTAGGACGTAGCCATGACCTTCCGCGAGGCTGTCAGCCGCGCGGTGGAGGGCCTCCGGCCCGACCTCCTCGGGCAGCAGCACCTCGTGTACGCGGTCCGCGCCGTGGCGTCGAGCCAGTGCGACGCACGCTGTGCTGAATCGGCCGGTGTTGGGACGGCCGGTCAGACAGGCGGTGGACCGCTCATGGAGCAACGCGGAGAGTTTGCTGTCCGCAGCCGCCTTCGCGTAGACCTTGAGGAGGTCCGGCACTCCGACGAGATCCCGGATGATGGGCTTGGCGGGTGGCTGGCCTTGATAGCTGATGTGGCGGATGGTGTTGTTGTTGCCAAAGGCGTTCACCCCGCTGGCGTTGACGTGGGAGTAGCTGGCGGAGAACTGGGTGCCGTACAGCTCCTCGCCAACCCGTGGGTCCAGCCGAAGTGAACCCGGAGGGATTTCGTCCTCCTGATCGCTGTCCGACTGGCCGCGGGCCTCTGCCTGCGCGGACGAGTCGTCCAGCGGAGCCTCTTGCTTCACGACCGCCTTACGCCCACCGCCGTCCTCAGAGGTGCCAGGCGCGATGGCAGTATCTTCGGGCTGCGTCTCGCTCACGAGTTCGACCGCCATGGATCCGCGATGTCGTGCGCGCCTGATGTGGAAATGACGTTGCCGTTTCCGTACGCGTTGACCCCGTGGGACGTGATGTTGTTGAAGACCTGCCCGCCGCCGAAGGGCTGCGGGATAGGGACACGGCTGCGACGGCCGGCGGCGTCACCATCCTCCTCAGAGTCATTGGGAGGACGGAAGCTTCTCTCACCGTCGTTCATGACAGCGGCACCAGCGATGTTCTCACCGGGTACGTAAATCCAGGCGACGGCTTCGAAGATCTTTTCCGGCAGTTTGGCTGTCACACATAGGAAGTGCTCCGGCCGTAGATCGTGGTAGTGCCGGACGATGTCCTGGTAGATCCGGTCCGAGACGATCAGCGCGACCGCGGCGCCCGGGAACTGCCGCAGCGCAGCCTTCAGCTGTGGTGAGTCGACCAGCCGACAGACAGTTACGACCGCATCGCCGGGGTAGCCGTTCGCGCCGTCGAGATGGACGAGCCCCTGGTGCACGCCGATCCGCAATCGGATTCGAGCCTCCGGAACCAGACCGCGGTTGTGCTCGCGCAGCAGGCGATCGACCGTGGGCGCCAGCCGCGTCACCACGGCCCGCTCACTCGTTCCAGGAGGCAGGATCGCGAGTTCCCCGTCGCCTCCCTGTTGGATCAGCCAGTTGACCCGGTCAAAGCCCAGCTCCTCGCAGGCGTCCTTCATGATCTTCTGAAAAGCCAGTTGAGCCCGGTACTGCAGGACGTTGTCCCGTCCGCTGTAGCTCTCCATGTCGACGGCGACGAGAACGCGGCGGTCCGGATCTGCGAAGTCAGGCACGCGATCCACCCCTCGATGACGGCGGTGAGCTGGTCAACGTCATCTCTATCGGCTCGGCGCGCTGGAAATTCCATAGAAGTACGGGTTGTCGCATCACCGTCGGGTGGACGACAACCCGTACTTCGACTCCATGTCCACGCCGGCACCCGCCTTCACTCGAAGCATGGGAAACGTTCGGCGAACGGCCAGACAGCCTCACCTCGATCCTTGGCGCGATCTCCAGGTTGGCCTGGCCACGGCAGCCTCGCTCCAGACCTCAATTCGTCACGCGGACACCAAGGCCTTTGCACTCCTGGCGATCGAGGGCGGGGTGGCCACCGCGGTCGTGGACAGAGTCGTGCCGCACGTGGTGGGCGGTGCCCCGATCCCCGTCTTGCTAGCTGCGTTCCTGGTGATCCCCTTCGTCATTGGGCTTGCGTCGGCCACCTGGCAGCTCGTCCTGGCGCTTCGACCCCGTCTCGACGGTGCCAGAAGCGCCAACCGATTCGGCTTCCCGAACCTCGTCCGAGGAGAGGGCCGCCCGTCCGCGGCGTCGATTCGACGGCACAGGGACGAAGCGTGGGATCTCGTCACCGTGCTCGCCCGCATCGCGATGGCGAAGCACCTGCGGGTACGCCGGAGCATGCCATGGCTCCTGTTGGCGATGGCGTCTGCTGGGGGCCTGATGATCCTCTCGACTTTCGCCGCACGGTGATGTCGTGAGCCGAGACAGCAACCGGTAGCGATCTCGGAGCTAAACGTGAATGATGATCTCGTAGACGGATGGAGGCGGTGCGTGGACGACATGGCCTGGCCGCCCGGGACCTTCCTTGGTCGGCTCGACAAGACCGCTCGGGATCGCCTCCTGGCCGTCGGGATTCGTCGCTCAGTCAAGGAGTCCCAGATCGTGCTGCGGGAGGGCGCCCTCGAGTCGCACGTCATCGTGCTAGACGATGCCCTCGCCAAGGTCACCGTCGCCATGGCTGACGGCCGACAGGCGCTGCTGGCGATCCGCATGTCCGGTGACATCGTCGGTGAGATCTCCGCACTGAACGGCACGCCGAGGACTGCCACGATCACCACCTGCCGGTCGTCGATCGTTCGGATCATCCACCGGAACGCGTTCCGTGCCTTCCTTCGCGCCAATCCGGACGCCGCCCTGGAGGTCGCCGGCATTGTGGCGGACCGTCTGCGTTGGGCGAACCGGCGGCGGGTCGACTTTGCCTCCTACCCGGTCAAGGTCCGCTTGGCGCGCGTGCTCTGGGAGATTGCCACTTCCTACGGCCAGCGAAACTGGCAGGGACTCGTCATTAACGTCCGACTCACCCAGAGCGAGTTGGCGACTCTCTGTGGTGCGGCCGAGATCAGTTTGCACAAGGCGCTCGGAAGTCTGCGGGCGGCCGGCATCATCGCCACGGGTTACCGCGAGATTGTCATCCGAGACAGTGATGGCTTACGTGCCGTCGCTGATCTTGACGGCTCCGCCTGACGGTTGTCCGTCTGGATGGCCACGCTTGTAGGGCGGTGGCGCCGGGCGTGGGCTTCCTTGCCTGGTATGGCGACGAGAGAATGGAGACGATCCGGGTACGGCCAGTACGAGACGCTCCCGTCGCGGCGCCCAGCCAGGCCATACGCGGTCGTACGGGTGGACGCGGGCGGGCATGGGACGGCGGGCGTGATGTTTCGGTCGGGCGACGGTCGCGGCGTGCGTGGCGCGAGCTGATCAACACTGTAGGCTCTTTCCGTGGCCGTTCGGCATCCCCCGTATCTGCTCAGGCTCAAGGTGACCAACTTCCGCAGCCTGCGCGACGTGGAGGTGCGCCTTGCGGCCCTCAACGTGCTGGTTGGCCCCAACGGTGCGGGAAAGTCGAACCTCTTGGACGTCATCGCTTTCCTGGGTGACGCGACCCGCGATGACCTCGAACCGGCGCTCGAGCGTCGCGGAGGCATCCACCGGGTGCTGTTCCGAGGCAGTCGTGATCCGAGGAGCCCGATCGGTATCGAGGTCGAGACGGCGGTCACCAGGAACAGCAGCTTGGCGGCTCCAGACACCTACTCCCTGACCTTCTCTTCACAGAAGCCGCTGGTGCGGACCGACCGGCATGTCCTGCGCCGCGCGGAGAGGTTCACGTTCGAGCGCGCCACAGGGCCGGGGCAGCGCATCACGATCGATGGCGGGAAGATCACCTTCCACAGGCCCGAGGGCGGTGAAGAGACAGCAAGCCTGCGGGAAGGCTCTCTCGGCTTGTCAACGCTGCCAAAGCTGATCTCTGAGGACGACGCCGAGCTGGTAGAGGCGTTGGCCGATCTTTTCTCCAGCTTCCGCGTCTTCGACGTGGATGTGGCTGCAGCGCGTAGGCCGGCTCAAGAGCGGATCAGTGAGCGCCTCTCCAACGACGCCAGCAACCTCGCACCGTTCCTGGCATACCTCGCCGAGGAGCACCCCGACAGGTTCGCCGCGCTGCACCGCGATGCCCGCTCCTTCATTCCTGGCCTGGCGAGCCTGGAGTTCACGCCCATTGGTGGGGCTGGCGAGGGAGTGGTGCTCAATCTCGTCGAGGCCGCGCTGCCTGGATCCACCAAACTGCAGGAAGCCTCGTACGGGTCCATCCGTGCGCTGGCGCTGCTCGCGCTCCTGTATGACCCGTCGCCGCCGCGGTTGACGTGCATCGAGGAAATCGACCACGGGCTGCATCCGCACATCCTGGACCGCCTCGTCGAACTGCTGCGCCAAGCCTCCGAGCGCACCCAGTTCCTGATCGCCACCCACTCGCCGGCGCTGGTCAACCGGCTGACCCCCGACGAGTTGATCGTCTGCGAGCGTGGCGAGGATGCCTCTTCTCGGATACCAGCGATCGACCCGGAGACCGTGCGCGCGATGGAGCGGGAGTTGCGGGGCGAGATCGGCCTCGGTGAGTTGTGGTTCTCCGGCGCTCTGGGGGGCTGCCCCGAATGACACCCCGGCAGCGACAGCAGCCCAGGACCGTCGTCATCCTAGGCGAGGACGACAATGATCGGAAGACGATCGCGGTGCTGGTGGCGGCGCTGCGGCGAGACATCTCCCGCGCCGACCTCAAACCACTCCGCAAGCCGATGGCGTTGGTGCGCAACGTGCCGCCAAGCAGGCTGCCCAGTCACGCCGACCGGGTGTCCGGTCTGCTGCGTGCCCTGAACGTTGCGACGCCGATCCGCTGCGTGCTCATGCACGAGGACGCCGACGACGTGGAGCCGGCACACGAGGCACTCATCTCCAAGATTGAGGATTGCTACCGATCGCTCCCGTGGCCGGTCCTGCCGGTCGTGCCGGCCTGGGAGATGGAAACGTGGTGGTTCCTGTTCCCGGAGGCGGTCCGTCAGGTGCGGCCCAGCTGGCAGCCGCCGAGGCAGTACGCCGGTCGCGACGTCGGACAGATCCGCAACGCCAAGGAGCAACTCAAGAAGGCGGTACGACCGGCCGGCGCCCGTCCGACGTTCCAGTCGTACGTCGAGGCCGACAGTGTGCTGATCGCCGAGAAGATCGTCTCCACCGGGCAGCTGTCCCCGCCATGGTTCGCCCGCAGCCGAAGCTGGCAGTCCTTTCTCGACGCCGTCGCCCGGATCTAGGTTTCGTTCCCCGCTGACGTGGTGGTCCTCTGAAGCGGGCCGGTGACTGTCCACAATGCGTCAGGGGGCACGTCGACCGCCGGGAAAGCCGCTAGGCTCCTGCGCCGGAACATCGCTCGCATCCCGGTCAGCTCGACCGGTGCTGTCGGATCGAGGTGGCGCACGTGTCCGATCCCGCCGAGGACGTTGTCGAGGAACTGGATTCTCTCGGGCACCTGACCGGTGTCGAGGTCGAGGACGACCCGGACGGCACCGAGACGGGTGGGTCCGATGACCTGATCCAGACCCCGTTCGATCCAGAGCTGATCGACGTGGTAACTCGCAACACGACCGTCGATCTGCTGCTCTCCCGGGTCCGCACCCGACGGGTCGACCTGCAACCCGACTTTCAGCGGCAGGCGGGCATCTGGCGTGCGCAGGCCAAGAGTCGCCTCATCGAGTCGCTCCTCCTGCGTATCCCGCTGCCGACGTTCTACGCCGCCGAGGCCGACGATGAGGTATGGGCGATGGTCGACGGCATCCAGCGGTTGACCACGATCGTGGAGTTCGTCGAGCCGGAGGCCATCGGTGTTGAGCCGCTGCGCCTTCGCAATCTCGAATACCTCGGTCAGGAGTACGACCAGGCGACGTTCGCGGACCTCCCGGCGCGGTTGCAGACCCGGCTCCGAGAGACCGAGCTGATCGTCCACCTGATCAGGCGGGGCACCCCGGAGGAGGTCAAGTTCAACATCTTCGCCCGGATCAACACCGGTGGCCTGCCGCTGTCTCGCCAGGAACTCCGGCATGCGCTCATTCCCGGTGAGGGGCGGGCGATCCTCAAGGAGTGGGCCGACTCGGAGGCGTTCAAGTCCGCAACCGGGTACGGCGTGCGGAGTGACCGCATGGCGGATCGCGAGATGATCCTGCGGTTCCTCGCGTTCCGGCTGACCGATCCCAGCTCGTACACGGACGACGACTTCGACCTCTTCCTGCGCACCTCCATGCGGGCACTCAACAAGCTGCCCAAGGCGGCGGTCTCCGAGCTGTGGGAACAGTTCGACAAGGCGCTGCACGGGGCGTACGAGATCTTCGGCGACTACGCGTTCCGCAAGGTGGAACGAAAGGGCGGCAGCCGAAGGCTGCCGATCAACAAGGCTCTCTTCGAAGCGGTCTCGGTGAATCTCGCGACGATGACCGAGGACGAGATCACCGTCCTGATCAGGCGCCACCGGCGAGTCGAGAAGAAGTTCCTCGACCTCATGTCGGACGTCGACTTCCAGGCGGCCATCTCGCAGGGCACCGGGGACCCGGCGAAGGTCCGCTTCCGGTTCGACGCGATTCACGAGATGTTCGCATCAGCCGCCGCTTAGCTGATCGGTGCCACGGGCACTGAGGGCGCCTCCCGGCGGGTTCGACCGGTGCCTTCCTGGCGCGTCGGTGGCTCAGGGTGTGACGCCCTGTTGAGTGATCGGTACGGTAAGCGGCATGTCTTCGCCCACCCCTGCGCCGCTGCTCCGGGAGTTCATCGAGATCCCGGAGCGCACGAGCACGAGCGACTTCGTGCTCAAGCTCGCCGACAGTGTCGCCGACGCCGATGCCACCCTCCGCGACTACGTCGTCACGGACCGGCTGTTGGGCAACTTCGACGAGGCGCTCGGGCTGATCCGCTCGGCGGTCGAGGGGCACGCCTCCAAGGCCGCCTACCTGCACGGCTCCTTCGGCTCCGGTAAGTCGCACTTCATGGCGGTGCTGCACGCGCTGCTGCGCGGCGAGGCGGCCGCCCGGGGCCGCGACGAGTTGGCCCCGCTGGTCGCCAAGCACAGCGTCTGGCTGGACGGGCGAAAGTTCCTGCTCATCCCGTACCACCTGCTCGACGCCCGCTCGCTGGAGCAGCGCGTCCTCGGCGGCTACGTCGACCGGGTCCGCGCGCTGCACCCCGACGCGCCGATCCCCGCGGTGCACCGGACCGACTCGCTGCTGGACCAGGCCGCCCTGATGCGGGAGAAAATCGGCGATGCCCAATTCATCGCCGGGCTGCCCGGCGGCGACGTCGAGGACGAGTGGGGCGACAGCGAGACCTTTTGGACCACCGAGCGACTGGACCAGGCGTTCGCCGGCGCGTACTCCGACGGGCTGCGCCGCAAGCTGGTCAACGACCTGCTGACCAGCTGGAACGTGGGCTTCTTCAGCAACGCCCGCGAGGACGCCGAGGCCTTCATCTCGCTCGACCGGGGCCTCACCGAGATCAGCCGGCACGCCAAGGAGCTCGGCTACCACGGCCTGATCCTCTTCCTCGACGAGCTGATCCTCTGGCTGGCCAACTCGATCGGCGACCAGCAGTTCGTGTCCCGCGAGATCCAGAAGATCACCAACTTCGTCGAGGGCGGCGACACCCGCCGACCGATCCCGGTGGTCAGCTTCATCGCCCGCCAGCGTGACCTGCGCGAACTCGTCGGCGAGGAGGTCACCGGCGCCAACGAGCTGAGCTACCAGGACACCCTCAACCTGGCCAGCGGCCGGTTCGACGTGATCAAGCTGGAGGACCGCAACCTCCCGGAGATCGCCCGCCGCCGGCTGCTCAAACCCCACGACACCACGGCCGCCGAGGCGATCGGCAAGGCCTTCGACGCCACCACCAAGGTACGACGGGAGGTGTTCGACACCCTGCTCGGCACCGACTCCGGCAGCGGCGCCGACATCGACGCCTTCCGGTCGACGTACCCGTTCAGCCCGGCGTTCCTCTCCACCCTGGTGCACGTCTCCAGCGCGCTGCAGCGCTCCCGGACCGCGCTGAAGCTGATGCGCCAGCTGCTGGTCGACCGCCGCGACACGCTGCGCCTCGGCCAGCTCGTGCCGCTCGGCGACCTCTACGACGTGATCAGCAGCGGCGGCGACCAGCCCTTCACGGAGAAGCTCAAGGCCGAGTTCGAGATGGCCCAGAAGCTCTACGACCTGAAGCTGCGTCCCTACCTGCTCGGCCAATACGACCTCACCGACGACGATCTGGAAGCCGCCCGTCGGGGCACCGCGCTGCCGGGCGAGGTGGCCGGGCGGGTGCGCGCCTTCACCGGCGATGACCGGTTGGTGAAGACGCTGCTGCTGGCCGCCCTCGCGCCCAGCGTGCCGGCCCTGCGGAACCTGACCGCCCGGCGGCTCTCCGCGCTCAACCACGGCAGCATCACCAGCCCGATTCCCGGCGGTGAGGTTGCCCAGGTCAACCGCAAGCTCACCGACTGGGCCGGCCGGTTCGCCGAGATCCGCATCGGCGAGGGCGACGACCCGATCGTCTCGCTGGAGCTGGTCGGCGTGGACGTCGACAGCGTCCTCGCCACCGCCAAGCACTACGACAACGAGGGCGCCCGTAAGCACATCGTCCAGCGGCTGCTCTGGCAGCAGCTCGGCGTGCCGTGGAGCGACTCGTTCTTCGCCGAGGCCGGGCTGAGCTGGCGGGGCAGCCGCCGCAGCATCGAGCTGGTCTACGGCAACGTGCGGGACGTCAACGACATCCGGGACGAGGCGTTCCACCCGAACGACCCGACCGGCTGGCGGATGATCATCGACTACCCGTTCGACGACGGCAGCCACGGCCCGGCCGACGACCGGCAGCGGGTCCAGGACCTGATCAGCCGGACCACCTCCCGCACCGTGTGCTGGATCCCGGCCGCGCTCACCGTGGAACGCCTCACCGAGCTGGGCAAGCTCGTCATCATCGACAAGCTGCTCGAGGGGCAGCGCTTCGACAGCCACGCGGAACATCTCAACCCGGACGACCGGCGCCGCGCGCACGGCGCGTTGACCAACCAGCGCAGCGCGCTGCTCGCGAAGATGCAGGCCGTCCTGCGTCAGGCGTACGGGCTGGCCGGCAAGCAGGCCACCGACGTCGTGCTCGGCTTCGACGACCACCTGCAGTCGCTGACGCGGGCGCTCGAGCCGAAGCTGCCGATGGGCGCCACCTTCAACGACGCGCTGCGCAGCATCGGCGACCAGATGCTCAGCCAGCAGTACCCGGCCCACCCGGACTTCGACCCCGACCGCAAGGGCGACCCGATCCGGCTTGCCGACGTCAAGGTGGTGCTCGACCACGTCCGCCGGGCCGTCGAGTCCCCCGAGGGACGCGTCGAGGTCGACCGTACCCACCGGCAGACCGTGCGCCGCATCGCCAACCCGCTAGGCCTGGGCACCATGCACGAGGCGGCGTTCGTCATCGAGGGGGAGTGGGTCCAGCACTTCCAGCACAGGGCGGCCAGCGAGGGCATCACCGGCGAACTGCGGGTGGCCGACCTGCTGCGCTGGATCGACGACCCGAAGCCCCGCGGCCTCGACCCGATCGTCGCTCAGCTCGTCGTGGCGACCTTCGCCGAGCAGACCGACCGCGCCTTCTACTTCCACGGCAGCGAGGTGATTCCGGCTCCCGAGCTGGGCAAGATCAGCGCGGATCACACTCTTCGCGAGGAGCGGCTGCCGAGCGCCGATGACTTCGAGGTCGCAAGAGGCCGGGCCGCCGCGATCTTCGGCATTCATCCTGTGGCGCTTCGCCGCGGTCGCCTGTTGGCAATGTTCGGCCGTGACCTGGTCAGCCAGGCCGCGCATCACCGCAACGAGGCCCGTGACCTGGTGGCCCGGCTCGAGCAGCACTCCTCATGGCTGGGCATTGACCAGGAATCGACCACCGGCCGGCTTGCCACCGCCCGGGCAGCCGCGGACCTGCTCGACGGGCTCGACAGTAGGCGTCCAGCGGTCGAGATCATTGAACGCCTTGCCCGAGCTGAGCTCGGCGGTCCCGCGGACAGGGTTGGTAAGAGCATCAAGAGCGCGGCCCAGGTGTCTGCCGCACTTGCTGCAGCACCCTGGGACAACTTCGAGATCGTCCGTGGGCTGGCCGAGCCCTACGTGACCGAGGCCGCAGCCATCGTTGATCAGCTTCGCAGCGCTGCGCAGGCCGACGAACTGACCACCCCGCTGGCCCCGGCGTTGAATCGCGCTCAGACCGACGCCACCGCGCTGATTCGCAGGGTCACCAACCCCGGACCGAAGCCGCCGATCATCGAACCTGATCCCAAGCTGCCTCCCATTGGTCCAGGCCCTAGCCCTGCCACCGTTGGTAAGCAGCGAGTTCCGGCTGGAGCGCTGGCCGAGGCTGTCCGGGAGTTGCAGAAGTTCGCGGATGCCCATCCCGGTGCCGCCATCGAGGTGACCTGGAGAATCGTGCCGTGACTCAGGCACCCGCACCATCCCAGGCGCTGCGGATCAACCCGGTGGCGCTGCGGCAGAAGGTGACGCAGCAGCTCGACCGGCACCGCAACGGTGACGCGTACCCGGTGATGGTCGTGCGCGCGGAGCCGGCCTGGCCGCACGACCCGGCGATGCTGCTGCCCGGCGGACGCCCGGCCCGGGTCGTGCCGTGCGTCTCGCCGCTGGCCATCTGGGAGCACCTTGCCGCCGACCGCGGCGACGAGGTGCTGGTCCTGCTCACCGACATTCCCGAGTCCAGCCTCGGGCACGGGGTGCGGAGCCGGATCTTCCGGCAGCGGGTGATCACCGTCGAGCCGTGGGACCTGGTCGTGGACGCCTTCGGCGCGCAACTGCCCGACAGCGCCCTGGAGCGGGAAGGCTGGGCCGGGGAGGCGCTGCTCGACGCGATGCCGCCCGCCGGCTGGCCGAAGCTCACCACCGCCGTGCTCACCCGCGACGTGGCGCTGCGGCACCTCGCCGCCGTGCGCCTCGGTCTCGACCGCCGGGGTGACAGCCCCGACGACCTGGACGTGACGACGCTGCTGCGGTGGAGTGCCGAGCCGGGGGCGGTCGAGGCGTTCGGGCTGCTCCGGGAGGGGGAGCGCGACGGCCTGGCCGGGTGGCTCATCGAGCAGTTCGAGCGGCCCGCCAAGGCGCTCTTCGCGCTCATCGCCGCCGGGCACGGCGCCGACGCGCTTCCGCTCGGTCTGGTCTGCGACGCCCTGTGGACCACCGACACCGCCGAGGCGGTACGGGCGCAGGGGCGCATCGACCAGTACTTCGGCAACCTCAACGACGACGCCACCCTCCACGGCTTCGCCGACGCGGCGGTGCAGGTGGTGAGCGCGATGCTGACCGCCCGCGACCGGCAGACGCGGCTGCAGGGAAACGCGGCGCTCGACCGGGCCGAGGAACTCCTCATCCAGTTCAACGCGGCGGCCAGCGCCGGCCACAGCCCGATCCTCCGCACCGGCTTCATCCGGCGGATCACCGCCGCCGCGCGGGCGCTGCTGGCCGCGCTCCGCGACCCGGCCGACCGCGCGCTCGACGACGCGGTCGAGGAGCTCGCCGGGCACCGGCTGGCCGACCTGGAAGCCACCCGGGTCAACCGGATCCGGATGGCCCAGCGGCTCGTGCGCTGGCTCGGCACCGAGCAGGAGCCGCCGGCGAGTGTGGCCGACGGGGTGGACCAGCAAATCGGCCAGTGGGGCTGGGTCGACGTGGCGCTCAACCACGTCTGGGCCGGAGACGACGCCAACCCCGAGCTGCAGACCGCGTTCCGGGAGATCCACGACCGGGCGCAGCAGCGGCGGCGGGACCTGGACCAGGCGTTCGCCGGTCGCCTCGCGGCGTGGGCCACCGCCGGCCCCGGCAACGACGGCGGCCTGCTCACCGTGGAGAACCTTCTGCCCCGGGTCATCGACCCGCTGGTCAAGGCCGACCGGCCGGTGCTGCTCGTCGTCCTCGACGGGATGAGCGCCGCCGTCGCCGTGCAGCTCGCCGACGAGCTGTCCCAGCACTGGGTCGAGTACGACCCGCTCGCCGGTGCCGCCTCAGGCCGCCGGCGGGGGATCGTGGCCGCCCTGCCCACAGTGACCGCGGTGTCCCGGACCTCGCTCTTCGCGGGCGCTCTCCGCGCAGGAAACCAGGACCACGAGAAGAAGCTCTTCGCCGACGGCCGGTGGGGTAAGGGTTCCCGGATCTTCCACAAGGGGCCGGCCAAGGGCGGAGCCGGCTGGGCGTACGCGGGCGAGTTGGCCGATGCGGTGGCCGGCACGGCGCCGGTGGTGGCCGTCGTGATCAACACCGTGGACGAGTCGCTGGCCTACGGCCGCGAGGGCGACGAACCCGGGTGGCAGCTCGACGACCTCGGCTTCCTGCGCAGCTTGCTCGACCAGGCCCGCTCCTCTGGACGCGCCGTCGTCATCACCAGCGACCACGGGCACGTGCTGGAGCGGGGTGGGCAGCATGTCAACGCCGCCGACGCCGCCTCGGCCCGGCACCGCACCGGCCCCGGCCCGGTCGCCTCGGGAGAGGTGGAGCTGACCGGCCCCCGGGTGGTGGCCGACGGCAAACGGATCATCGCGCTGTGGGACCCGATGCTGCGCTACCGCCCCAGCAAGGCGGGCTACCACGGCGGCGCGTCGCTGGCCGAGGTCACCATTCCGCTGCTGGCGTACCTGATGCCGAACGCGACGCAGCCGCCGGCCGGCTGGGCTCCCGTCGAGACCAGTCCACCGGACTGGTGGCAGGCGTCCGCGACCGCTCCGGTTCCGGCTGCCCCCACGGCTCCGGTGCCCGCACCCCGGTCGCGCCGCAAGGCGCCGGCTGTCACCGGGGACGCGCTGTTCGACGTACCGGAGGTGGCGAGCGCCCCCGCCGCGGCGCCGCCGGCCGGCGACGGCGATCTGGTGAGCGCGGTGCTGGCCACCGAGCTGTTCGAGGCCCAGCACGGCCTCACCCCGCGCAGGGTGGACCGTCAGAAGATCGAGGCGGCGATGCGCGCGCTGGTCGAGGCCAAGGGTGTGCTGCCGCTGGCCGTGCTCGGCCAGCGGGCCGGTGAGCTGCCCGGACGGGCGGGTGGCTTCGTCATCACCCTGCAACGGATCTTCAACGTCGACAACTACGCGGTGCTGTCCCAGATCGACGAGGGGCGCACCGTCAAATTGGACACCGCCCTGCTCCGGACGCAGTTCGGCCTGCCCGGGGGCGGTCCGTGACCGCCGTCAGCCCGGCCCGGCGGCGCGAGGTCATCGACGCGCTGCGCCGGGGAGCCGTCCCGTCGGCGGGCCTGGACCTCTTCGCCGTCGGGCTCGACCGGTTCACCAGCGCGGTGGGGGAGGACCTGGACACGGTCGCCACCGGCGGCTCGGTCTTCAAAGCGGTCCGCGGTGAGTACGGCTCCGGCAAGACCTTCTTCACCCGGTGGATCGCCGAACGGGCGAAGCGCGCCAACTTCGCCACCGCCGAGGTGCAGATCTCCGAGAACGAGACCCCGCTGCACAAGCTGGAAACCGTGTACCGCCGGCTCACCGAGCGGCTCACCACCTCGACGTTTCCGCCGAGCGCGCTGCGGCCGGTCGTGGACGGCTGGTTCTACGCACTGGAGGAGGACGTCCTCGCAGCGGGCGAGGTGGCCGCCGACGACCCGGACGCCCTCGACCGGGCGGTCGGGGTGCTGCTCGACCAGCGACTCGCCGCGGTCAGCCGCACGGCACCCGCCTTCGCTGCCGCGCTCCGCGGCTACCGGACCGCCTCCCTCGCCGGTGATCCCGCCACCGCCGAGGCCGTCCTGGCCTGGCTGGGCGGTCAGCCGCACGTCGCCGCGTCGGCCCGGCGGGTGGCCGGGGTCCGCGGCGATCTTGACCATTTCGCCGCACTCAGCTTCCTGCAGGGCCTGCTCGCGGTGCTGCGCGACAGCGGGCACCCCGGCCTGCTGCTGGTCCTCGACGAGGTGGAGACGCTGCAGCGGGTCCGCTCGGACGCCCGTGACAAGGCACTCAACGCGCTGCGGCAGCTCATCGACGAGGTGCACTCCGGCCGCTTTCCCGGGCTCTATCTCGTCATCACCGGTACCCCGGCGTTTTACGAGGGGCCGCAGGGCGTGCAGCGGCTCGCGCCGCTCGCCCAGCGGCTCGCGGTGGACTTCACCACCGACCCGCGCTTCGACAACCCTCGGGCGGTGCAGATCCGGCTCGCCGGATTCACGGGCGACTCGCTGGTCGAGCTCGGCGGCCGGGTGCGGGACCTCTACGCCGACGGGTCCGCGACGCCCGAGCGGGTGCGGGCCCTGGTGGACGACGATTACCTGAGTCAGCTGGCGCGGGCCGTCGCCGGTGGCCTGGGCGGCAAGGTGGGCGTGGCACCTCGGCTGTTCCTCAAGAAGCTGGTGGGGGACGTGCTCGACCGGGTCGACCAGTTCGCCGACTTCGACCCGCGGCAGCACTACGCGCTCACCCTCGCCACCACTGAGATGACGGACGTGGAACGCAACGCGACCAGCGCCGACGAAATCGCCCTGGACGTCTAGGTGCCCGCCGAGCAGCTGCACCCGGTCGTACTGCACCACGTGGTCAACTCATTGCAGTGGCCGGGGCTGCGTCCGTTGCAGGAGGCCGCCGTCCAGCCGCTGCTCGACGGCGAGGACGCTCTGCTCCTCGCCCCGACGGCGGGCGGCAAGACCGAAGCGGCGATGTTCCCTCTGCTGTCCCGGATGGCGGAGGAGAACTGGGCGGGCACCTCGCTGCTCTACGTCTGCCCGCTCAAGGCCCTGCTCAACAACCTCCTTCCTCGGCTGGAGACGTACACCGGGTGGCTGGGACGGCGGGCAGCCATCTGGCATGGTGACGTGACGATGGGCCAGCGCCGGAAGATCCTGCGGGACCGCCCCGACGTCCTGCTGACCACTCCCGAGTCCCTGGAGTCGATGCTGGTCAGCGCTGCCGTCGACCACAACGAGTTCTTCCGTGGCCTGCGGGCCGTCGTGGTCGACGAGGTGCACGCGTTCGCCGGCGACGATCGGGGGTGGCACCTGCTGGCCGTACTCGAGCGGCTCAGCCGGGTCACCGGTCGGCCGGTGCAGCGGATCGGCCTCTCGGCGACGGTCGGTAATCCCGACACACTGCTGACCTGGCTGCAGGGGTCCGGTCGCGGGCAACGGCCGGCGCGGGTCGTCGCTCCCGAGCTCGCTGCCGCTCCAGCCGTGTCCGTCGCCCGACCGGCGGGCGAGGTTGAGTTGGACTACGTCGGCTCGGTGCACAACGCCGCGAAGGTGATCGCCGCCCTGCACCGGGGTGAGAAGCGGCTGGTGTTCTGCGAGTCCCGGGCGTTGGTCGAGGAACTCGGCCAACGGCTGCGGGCGCTCGACGTCACCACCTTCCTGTCCCACGCGTCGCTCTCCGTGGACGAGCGGCGCCGTGCCGAGGAGGCGTTCGCGCAGGAACGGGACTGCGTCATCGTCGCCACCAGCACCCTCGAGCTGGGGATCGACGTCGGCGAC
This sequence comes from Micromonospora sp. IBHARD004, assembly GCF_052814115.1. NCBI lineage: Bacteria > Bacillati > Actinomycetota > Actinomycetes > Micromonosporales > Micromonosporaceae > Micromonospora > Micromonospora sp. IBHARD004. The sequence continues at coordinate 4,302,521 of NZ_CP199934.1, read as the reverse complement.
CTCGACCGCGTCATCCAGGTCGACGCGCCGCGCAGCGTCGCGGCCTTCCTGCAACGGATCGGCCGGACGGGCCGTAGACCTGGCAGCAGCCGGAACTGTCTGTTCCTTGCGCTGGACGGTGACGGGCTCCTACATGCGGCCGGGTTGCTGAACCTCTGGGCCCAGGGCTGGGTCGAGGAGGTGGTGCCGCCGCCCGAGCCGCGGCACATCGTCGCCCAGCAGATGCTGGCGCTGTCGCTGCAGCAGCACCGGGTCGGAGATCAGCTCTGGGCGCAGGAGTGGAACGGCCTGGCACCCTTCGACAAGACCGCCGACGTCATCGTGCGGCACCTCGTCGACCACGGCTACCTCGACTCCGACTCCGGCATGCTCTTCATCGGACCGGAGGCGGAAGCGCGCTTCGGACGTCGGCACTTCATGGACATGCTCGCGGTGTTCACCGCGCCGCCCCAGTTCACGGTGCTGTCGGGCCGCACCGAGATCGGTCGTACCGACCCCGCGCTGCTCACCGCGAAGGTGCAGGGGCCGCGGCTGCTGCTGCTCGCGGGCAGGAGCTGGCGGGTCACCTACATCGACTGGACCCGTCGCCGCTGCTATGTCGAACCCGCCGACGGCGGCGGGAAGGCGCTCTGGATGGCCGGGGGCCCACCACAGGGCCTGTCGTACCGGATGGTCCGGGCGATGCGCGAGGTCCTGATCGGTGCCGACCCGCCGGTCCGGCTCACCGGCCGGGCCGCCACCAGGCTGGCCGCGCTGCGAGACGACGCGACCACCCTGGTGCACCCCGGCGGAACGGTCATCGTGCGGGACCAGGCCGGCGAGGTGCACTGGTGGACCTGGGCCGGCTTTCGGGCCAACGCCACCCTGATCGCCACCCTGGGGGACCTCGCCGACCCCGCACAGCGGTACGACGACGCGGCCATCCGGCTGCGTTCGGACCTCGACCGACAGCTGTGGCGAGCGGCGACGGCCGACGCCGCGGAACGGATCTGTCTGCCGGACGTCACCGACAAGGCGCTGGCCGGGCTCAAGTTCAGTGCCGCCCTCCCTCATCGACTGGCGACCGCCACCCTCGCGGCAAGGCTTGCGGATGTCGAGTCCGCCGCGGCGGTGCTTCAGGAACCCGCCCGATTCGCCTACCTGTGATGACCTGTTGCCGCTCCGGATGCTCAATCCTGGTGAGGCTGATCGGGGCCTCCTGAAGATCCGTCGTCTGTTGCTGCTGAAGCGACCGGAGCCTGGCGTGGTTTCTGCGGCTGACCGTTGGGCCGCGGTCTCGGGGTGTCGCTCGATGTAGCTCGTCCGAAGATGTCGCTGTCGCGCAGCGTTTCCCGGAACTGATCCTCGAGTCGCCGCAAGGTGGCCCTGTGCTCCGCCAGCAGGCGTTCCACGTCGCCGGCCAGTTTGTCGTTGGTCCGCTGTCCGGCGCCGCCGGCGGTGAGGCCGCCGGCAAGGTGCTCCAGGATCGTCACCACGTGCCGACTGAGCTGCTCGGCGTACTCCGCTCGCTTCTTCCGTACGTCGAATTCGCAGCCGATTCTGATCAGCTGTTCCCAGTAGGGCAGGGCGATCCGCATGGCCCGCTCATCAGGCCGTACCCGGACCTGGGGCTGACACTCGGCCGCCGGGTCGTCCTGTGGGTAGGGCCACGGGCCTTCCTCGGAGAGCAGCTGGTGCAGTTTCGCTTCCAGTTCGGCCGCACGGTGTGGTGCGAACGTGCCGGCGTGCGCCGCCGCGAGGTGCGTCAGCCTCACCATGACATCTGGCATGTGGTAGTGCGCGTAGCCACTCAGCGCCTCCCGCTTGAGCCGGTCGGACGACCAGGTGAAAGTGGCATGGACGGTGAAGTTGAAGACACCGCCCCGGGCCGAAACCGGGATCGGCGCCGGCGCATCGCGTCGTTCCGTGTGTCGACGGGGCGGGGTTGATGATTGCCAGGCCGACGTCCGGCGGGTTTCCTCCTCGTGCAGCGCGTTGACCAGGCGCCTCCAGAGGTCGCGCACGTGGTCCCAGAACGTCACCGCGCCCCGTAGGAGAGCCTCTGCCCGGTCGCCCAGCCGTCGCCACCGATCGGGGGACGGCGACTCATTGCCGGCGGCGTCCGTCGTGTCACCGTCGTCGGCGGACGTTGATTCCCTGCGGGAGGCGCCGTTGTGGGCCTGCGTTGAGTCCTCGCCGGAGGCGGCGCTCATCTCACCGTCGTCCTTCCGGATTGGATCCACTCCGGAACTGTCGGCCTCGCGGTCCATTCCTCACGGTAACCATGGCATGACCGATTTGTCGCCGGTCGCGTCCCGGCCACGGCTTGGTATCCACATATTCCGACTAATGCCTTTTACTCGGTATATAGACCGCCCTCCGGGCGGCGGCTGACGCCCCATCACCTGGGACTGCCACGTCACCCGGGTGGCAAGCGGGGCCACCCGGCGGTGCGGGGCGCGGCTCGTGATGCGAGCCGCGCCCCGTACGTCAGCGGGTCAATTCGGGATCACGGGCAGAGGAATCCCAGTACCTTCGCCGTCCCCGGGTAACCGGGGTTCGGTGCATAGCCGGGGTTGACCAGCACCACGGCGATGCGCGGCTTCGTACCGGTGATCACGCTGCCGGTCTTCGTCACGCTGTCCGTGACCAGCACGGCGGTGTATTCCGGCACGGCGGCGGCCGGCGGCGCGCTGTTGCCGGGGTCGCTCCGCCAGGTGCCGCCGCAGGTCGTCATGCCGGCCGGGACGTTGGCGAACCCCTTGAAGCTGGCCGGGGCGGTGCCGCCGCTGACGGAGTTCTGCGCGGACCAATTGCTGTGCCAGAAGGTCGCCGTGGCGCCGACGGTGGCGTTGCCGTCACCGATCACGAAGTTGCCGCCCGGCGTCCAGGCGAACACCACGACCGACGCGGTGGTCGACGACGGCAGGTAGTTCACCCCGCCGGCGTAGTTGACCAGGACCTGGCCCGCTCCGAGTGGCTGGTTGACCGAGGCGATGGTGCAGGTCGCCACCCCTGCGGCGTCCGTGACGTCAGAGCAGGTCTGCGCGCCCGCGCCCGTGCCGAGGGTGATGTCCACGGTCTCGCCGGACACCGGGGCGGACAGGAACGTGTCGGTGAGGACCGCCGACAGGACGGCCGGTTGACCGTTGGCGACGAAGGCCGGCCCGGTGTACGCGACGGACGTCGCGTGCTTCGCCCAGACCACCGTGGTCTGCGTCGTCTCGCCGGAGTCCTGGGTGCCGTCCTCGTCGAGGTCGGCCCAGACCGTGACGGTGTCGGACCCGGCGGTACCGTTGGAGTAACTGAACGTGGCCTGGCCGGCCGCGTTCGTCGTGCCCGAGCCGCTCGACACCGACGGGGTCCCGGCGCTGCTCACGGTGAACTGCACGGGGATGAACCGCTCGGCCTCGGAGTGGGCACCGGCCACCGTGGCCGTGACGGTCGTGACCTGTCCCCAGGGCACGGGGTTCGGGCTGGCCGTCGCGGCCACCGTGGTCGGCGGCGAGAAGTCGATCCTCGCCGTGAAGCCGTCGGTGGCCCCGCCGGCACCGGCCCGTCCGTCGCCCCACGCCGGATGCACCACGTCGTCCGACCCGACGTCCACGGCCAGGTAGTCGCCGATGAAGCCGGTCGCGATCGGCGTCGGTTGCGAGTTGACCTGGATCGCGGTGAACGCGGGAGTCGCGGCGACCGCGCCGAAGGACAGGAAGACGTTGTGGTTGCTCGTCTCGTTGTCGTGGGCGTAGTACGCCACGTGCACCCGGCCCTGCGCCACGTCGACCCAGGGCATGAACTGGTCGTCCGCCTCCGTCTCCACATCGACGTCCGACGGCGCCGTCCAGCCGGCGTTGTCCAGCGAGGAGGAGATGAGGATGTCCGCGTCGCCGCCGTCGGTGTCGGTGTAGTCCGCCCAGACGACGAAGAGTCGACCGGTGACCGGGTCGGCGTCGATGCTCGAGAAGGACCGCGTACGGAAGCCGGTGGCGATCGCCGGGTTGACGTTGTCCAGGGTGGCCACCTGGACCGGGGCGCCGAAGGTCTGGCCCAGGTCGGTCGACCGGGCGACCCAGACGGAGGAGTCGGCGCCGTCGCCGATGCCGTTGCAGAACGTCGTCCAGGCCACGTACAGGTCGCCGTTGGTTTCCTGGGCCAGCTCGGCGCCGTGGTTCAGGCAGCCGTTCTGCGCGGCGTCCGTCGACAGCACCAGCGGAGCAGAGAACGCAAAGCCGTCGCCCGCGCCGTTGAGGTCGCGGGAGAAGACGACCTCCCGGTCGTTGCCGCCGCCGAACGGGGTCCACGCCACGTAGACGTTGTCGTTGTTGGCGCGGTCGACGAGGATGAACTCCTTGTCGTTGCAGACCACGGGGCTGGTGCCGCCAGCGGCCACGACACCGTTCGCCGCGTCGGTCCAGTTGACGCCGTCGTCGGTGGACGACGTGACAAACAGGGTGCAGGGGTCCTCGTTGTCCCGGTGTGCCAGCGCCGAATAGTAGATGCGTCCGCCGGCGCCGAAGTCCACCGCCGGATCGCTCATCAGCAGCGTGTCGCCGTCGTTGCCCACGTCCGGGACGGTGAGGGTGCCGAACGGCAGGTCACCGGTGGTCCAGTTGCGGCCGCCGTCGGTGGAGGCGTACCACTGCTGGCTGTTGCCGCCGCCCCGCTCGTTCGCGCCGCCGGCCAGGTGGTCGGGGTTGTTGGGATCGACGGCGATGTGCAGCTCACGCTCGTTGGCGGCGAGGTTGCCCATCGTCATGTCTCGTACGGTGGGATTGGTGACGTGGCTGGCAGCGGCAGGCCCGCCGCTCGTCGCGACCCAGGTCAGCGGGATCAACGTGCAGGCGGTCAAGGCCCGCGATACTCGATGCCTCACGGCCCCTCCTCGGGGTCAGCAGGTGTTGATGCCGACCGCCAGCCGACCGTCGTCCACCCGGTCGGGCAGCCGGAACCCGCGACCGAACGTCCAGGAGCCGTTCCGCTGCCGGAACCACACCTGGTCGTCCCGGGCCCGATCGGTCAGCGACGGTGTCCGGTCCACCAGTCGCCCGCTCCGGTCGAGAAGCGACAGTGTGTCCGCGGAGTCGAACAGGACAGATTCCGGGAGCAGGCGGAGATAGCCCCCCGGCGGCAGAGCGTGGCCGGTCATGATCCGGGCGGACTTACCGGTGACCGTGGAGCGCACCGTCCAGCAGGTGAGGTCGACCGGTCCACCGCTGCCATTGACCAGCACCACGAGCTGTCCCCCCGGATACGGGTCCTCCGGTAGCAGCTCGACCGCGGTCAGGCGCACGGTTCCCGCCGTCGGCGTGGTAGCCGGCACCGCGGTCGGTTGACGGGTGTTCGGGGAAGCGTCCGGCGTGCCCGAGCCGGCGGGTGTCGTGGTCGGCGCGGCGAGCGAGGGCGGCCCCGTCGGTCCGACCTCGTCCCGATCGGCCGCTGAGCAGCCGGCTCCGAGCGCGACGGACAGACCGACCCCGGCGCACAGCATCGCGCCGCGGCGATGGATGCGGCCCCTCACGATGGTTCCTCCAAGCCTCTCATCCCCGTACTGATCTGCGGTTTTATGCTCCTCTCCGGACTCTTCGACGGGAAGGCGGCGGCCGAGGCGACTGTTGTCGGATCGAGGACCCATCGAGCATTCGGCATTTGTGGATGTTCAGCCAATGCCGGATCACCACGACGGGCTGGTCGGATGGCAGGACGAACATCGCCGTTCGACGACAGGAGGGACCGTGCGCACACCATCCCGTGCGTTGACGGGGACCACCGCGCTGCTACTCGCGGCCGGGCTGGTCCTGACCGCAGGAGCTGGCGGCCAGGCGGCACCCCGGGAACAGACCCCCACCCAGGCCCGACCCGGCGACCTGCCGGGCGACCGCCAGGACAGCAAGGCCAGAGACAACCGACAGGGGCGGATCGCCCCGACCGACCGCCAGCGCGACCGGGCCGCCGCGCTCGGCGCGCGGGCCCGCTGGAACACCTTCGGCACCCCCGCCACCCTCGCCTCCACCGGCCGGCCGCTCGCCACCGGCCTGCCCGCCGACCCGGCCGCCGCGGCGCGGGCCTACGTGGCCGCCAACCGGGACCTGCTGGGGCTGACCGCCAGCGGCGCGGCGGCACTGGAGGAGTTGACCGTCGCCCCGATGGGCGACGGCGCCACCGTCCTGTTCCGCCAGCGCTTCGGCGACCTGCCGGCCGCGGTGGACGGCGTCCTCGCGGTCGGCGTCCGCGACGGCGCGGTGTGGCACGTCGGCTCGTCCCTCGCCCGGGACGGGGCCGCGCCGGCACCGGCCACCCTCACGGCGGCGCAGGCGCAGCGGGCGGCGGCGGCCGACGCCGGTCTCACGAACCCGAGATTCCTGCGCACCTCGCTGGTCGCGGTGCCGACCGCCGACCGGGGCGCGCGGGCCGCGTACGAGGTGATCCTCGGCGCGGACCTCACCGGCGCGGACCCGGCCGCCTTCTCCACCTACGTGGACGCCCGGGACGGCAGCGTGCTGGTCCGGGAGGACCTCGTTGACCACGAGGCGGACGACCCGCAGTGGGAGGTCTTCCCGAACTCCCCGTCGACCGACCACTCGTCGGCCGACACCCGGGTCCGCTGGTGCTTCCAGGCCGGCGCCGGGTGCGACGAGGTCGTCGGCACCGCCGCGTCGCCGCTGCCCTGGGACGTCGACCCGGCCACCGGGGCGTCCACCTTGACCACCAAGGGCAACAACACCATCGCGGTGCAGAACTGGAACAGCAACGACCCGTTCAGCGTGGGCACCGAGACGGCCACGCCGCGGCCGGACCGCAACTACGCCTACCCCTGGGCGAACCAGTGGTACGAGCAGAAGTGCAGCCCGGACACCTTCACCTCGCCGCAGGCCAACGACATCGACGCCGCCCGGGCCAACCTGTTCGGGATGCACAACCGGATGCACGACTGGTCGTACCACCTGGGCTTCACCGAGGCGACCTGGAACCTGCAACAGGACAACTTCGGCCGTGGCGGCCTCGGCGCCGACTCCGAGCAGGGCAACGCCCAGGCCGGCGGGATCAGTGGCGGCCCGCCGAACTTCGCCGCCCGGGACAACGCCAACCAGATCACCCCGGCCGACGGCGTCGCCCCGATCACCAACATGTACCTGTGGCAGCCGATCGCCGGTTCGTTCTACGCGCCCTGCGTGGACGGCGACTTCGACATGTCGGTCATCGCCCACGAGTACGGCCACGCCATCAGCAACCGCATGATCGCCGGCCCGAACGCCGGGGTCAGCTCCCCGCAGGGGATGAGCGAGAGCTGGTCGGACCAGCTGGCGATGGAGTACCTGTACGAGCACGGGTACGCCGCGCCGGGCCGCCGCGGGTTCACCATCGGCGAGTACGCCACCGGCGACCCGGACGTCGGCATCCGGAACTACAACATGAGCGCCAACCCGCTCAACTACAGCAGCGTCGACTACGACTTCGTCGGTCTCCAGGTGCACGCCTCCGGCGAGGTGTGGAGCGCCACCAACGTCGACATCCGGGCCGCGATGATGCGGCGCTACGGCGCGGGCGACGCGGCGCTCCAGAAGTCCTGCGCCAACGGCGCGACGCCGGTCACCGCCTGCCCGGGCAACCGGCGCTGGATCCAGCTCGTCTTCGACTCGTTCCTGCTGATGGCGGTCAGCCAGGTGAGCATGGTCGATGCCCGGGACGCGATGCTCGCCGCCGACCGGATCCGCTTCGGCGGGGCGAACCAGGACCTGCTCTGGAACGCCTTCGCCGCGCGCGGCCTCGGCGAGACCGCGGCCAGCGTCGGCAACGGCGACGTCGACCCGACGCCGGGCTTCACCTCCCCGTACGCGGACGAGGCGACGCTGACGTTCCGGCCGGTCGTCGACGACGTGGCCGTACCGGGGGCGCAGCTCTTCGTGGGCCGCTACCAGGCCCGGGCCGTGCCGGTCGCGGACACCGACCCGGCCACCCCGCTCACCGACCAGGTGCGCCTGGTCCCCGGCACGTACGAGTTCGTCGTCCGCGCCCCGGGCCACGGTCACGTCCGGGTCGGCCCGGTCACCGTGAAGGCCGGGCAGGTGCGCGACCTGCCGGTGCAGGTACCGGTCAACCTCGCCTCGGCCATCGCCGGCGCGGCGGTCAGCGGCGACGGCGTCAACCTGGCCCGGATCGCCGACGACGACGAGGCCACCAACTGGGCCTCGTTGGGCAGCCCGGTCGCCGGCCGGCAGGTCACCGTCGACCTGGCCGGCGGCGCCCAGCAGGTGCGTCGGGTGCAGGTCAGCGCGATGCTCCGGCCGCCGGTCACCGGCGACCCGGACGCCGGCACGCAGAGCCGGTTCTCGGCGCTGCGGCAGTTCCGGGTGCTGGCGTGCACGGCGGAGGGCGCGGTCACCTGTGCCGACGCCGCCGACTTCCACGCCGTCTACACCAGCCCGGCGGACGCCTTCCCATCGGTGGCGCCCCGGCCCCGGGCGCCGGAGCTGATCCTCCGGTCGTTCGACATCCCCCGGACGAAGGCGACCCACCTGCGCGTCGAGGTGGTGACCAACCAGTGCACCGGCGCGCCGGACTACGCCGGTGAGCAGGACGCCGACCCGCGGGCGGCGACCGACTGCACGACCGCCAGCGTCCAGGCGAACAACGTCCGGATCGCCGAGTTCCAGGCGTTCGCCCAGTAGGCGACCGACCGGGGTGCGGGTGGGCGGGTACGCCGCCCACCCGCACCCGCCCCGGTCGTCGCGGCTGGTTCGACGACATCGCGCCGCCGCTGAACCGGTCAGTTGGGCCGGTCGAGGATCGCGCTGAACCGCTCCTCGGCCAGGTCGAGCTGGGCGAAGATGTGCCGCTTCACCGGCGCGGACAGCGGGGTGTCCGGCCGGGCGATCAGGTCCCGGAAGACCGGCACCAGCGGGCGGTACTTGGCGGCGGAGCGGGCCACCTTCGGCCCCACCGTGTGGATCACGCCCACCCCGTTGTCGGTGAAGTCGGACATCTTGATCACCCGGGCCCAGGGCTCCCGGTCCAGGCTGGCCGCCACGTGCTCCCGGTACTGGACGTGCCGGTCCCGCTCCGGGTCGTACGCCGGGTTGGTGACCGCACCGACCAGGCGGGCGACGCGCGGGCCGAACCGCGCGGCCAGCGCGGCCAGCGCCGCCTCCGTCGGGTCGCCGGCCGCGTCGGGGCCGGCCAGCTCCGCCGGGTGGTCCTCCACGGCGTCGTGCAGCAGGCCGGCGACGATCACATCGACGTCGCGCACCTGGTAGTGGTGCATCATCCGGATCGCCACCCGCAGCAGGTGGTTGAGGTAGGGCTCGCGCACCCGCCGGTCGTCGCGGTGCAGCTCGGCGGCGAGGTCGAGCGCCTCGGTGAGCCGATCCCGGGCGGCGGCGTCGAACGCCCGGATCTCCAGCCGGAACCGCTCCAGCAGCCCCGGTTCGCCGTGGATCTCGGTGATCGCGTGCATCGGCATGGTGGCCAGGTACGCCGGGAAGTCCATGTGTCACTTATAGCTGATCTTCACCGCCCGCCGGACCTCGGCGTCGGCCTTGCGACGGGAGGTGGACACGGCCCCACCGGCCCGTCCGGCGGGGCCGGGCCGGCGATCGGGCAGGTGGCCGGCGCTCAGGACCCGCCGGAGAGCCGTTTCACCAGCCGTACCGTCGTCCCCTCGGGCGTGCCGACGATCGTCGCCTCGTCCATCACCCGCGCCATGATCAGCCGCCCCCGCCCCCGGTCCGCGCCGGCGTCCGGGTCGCTCGCCCGCCAGCCGCCGTGGTCGATGACCTCGATCTCCAGCCGGTCGTCGTGCAGCTCGGCCCGGAGGGTGGTGATCGCGCCCGGGGCGAACCGGTAGCCGTGCTCGATCGCGTTCGCGCACGCCTCGCCGGTGGCGATGAGTACCGTCTCGACGTCCCAATCGCTCACGCCGAGGCCGTGCAGCCAGGCCCGGAGCCGCTCCCGGGTGGGGGCGAGCTGGGCCGGGTCGGCCGGCACCTCGGCGGTGAAGACCGTCGGCCCCCGGTGCCGGTAGACCAGCACGGCGACGTCGTCGCTGCCGGAGGCCGGCAGCAGGTCGCGTACCAGCCGGTCGACCAGCTCACCCTCGGAGATGTCCCGACCGGCGGCGAGCACGTCCACCGCCCGGGAGATGCCCGCGTCGATCAGCTCCCGGCGCCGCTCCACCAGGCCGTCGGTGTAGAGCAGCAGCGTCGAGCCGGGCCGCACCCGGGCGACCGTCTCCGGACGCCGGTCGACCGCCACGCTGGCCAGCGGCACCGAACGGGCCCCGTCCAGCAGCTCGGCTGCGCCGTCCGGGTGCATCAGGATGCCCGGCGGGTGGCCGGCGGAGGAGTAGCGCACCTGGCCGCCCGCGCGGTCGATGATCGCGCAGAAGAGCGTGGTGCAGGCGCCGCCGGGAATCAGCCGAGCGAAGCCGTCCAGCGCGGAGAGCACCTCGGCCGGGCTCTTCGCCTGGAGCAGCATGGCCCGGCAGGCGCTGCGCAGCTGCCCCATCACCGTGGCCGCCGACAGCCCCCGTCCGACGCAGTCGCCGACCACCACGCCGACCAGGTCGCCGGGGAGCGGCACCACGTCGTACCAGTCGCCACCCACCTCCAGCGGGCGGACCGCCGGCTCGTAGCGGACCGCGAAGCCGGCCGGCAGGTCGGTCGGCCCGAGCATGGCCCGCTGCATGGCCAGCGCCACGCCCCGCTGCGTCTCGTAGGCGTGGGCCCGGACCAGCGCCTGGGCCAGCGCCCCGCAGAGCTGGCGGATCAGCGGCGCGTCCACCGCGGTCATCGCCCGGGGCGCGTCCGGCTCCAGCCAGATCCCCCCGGTGCCGACGCCCACCCCGATCCGGGCCGCGATGCCGGTCACCCGCCCGGCGTCGTCCCGGGCCAGGTACGGGTCGGCCTCCGGCAAGGTCGCGTCGAGGATCCGCCGGATCTCCGGGGTCAGCTCCCGTCCGGCGCTCACCACCACGGGCGTTCCGGCCGGGTCGGGACTGACCGCCACCCCACGCGCCCCGCCGAGCAGCTCGGCCAGCTCGGCGAGGCCGCCCGCCAGCACCTCGGTGATGTCGCTGGCGCTGGCCAGCCGGGTGGCCAGCGCGGCCACCGCGGTCTGCCGGGCGGCGCCGCGGACCTCGGCGGTGACGTCGCGCATGGTCGCCACGTGCAGCCGCTGGCCGGTGACCGGCTCCCGCAGCGCGTTGTGGACCGTCTCCACCCAGATCCGGTGCCCGTCCGCGTGCCGCAGCGGCACGGTCACCCGCCCGCCGTCGGCCTTCCCCATCTCCCGCACCATCGCCTCGACCCCACGCCGCTCCGCCGGCTCGGTCTCCGGGTCCGGCCACCACGACTGCGGGGCCGGTGCCGGCAGCTCCAGCCGGTCGAAGCCGAGCAGCCGGCAGAAGGCGTGGTTGGCCTCCACCAGGGTGAAGCTGGCGTCGTAGACCACGAAGGCGTCCTGCAACGAGTCGATCAGGGCGCTGCGCCAGGTCGCCTCCCGGTTGCGCAGCCGGGACAGCTCCAGGTGCGCCCGGACCCGGGCGAGCAGTTCCAGGGAGGAGAACGGCTTGGGCAGGTAGTCGTCCGCGCCGGCCCGCAGCCCCTCCACCGCCGCCTCCTCGCCGGCCCGGGCGGAGAGCAGGATGACCGGCACACCGGCCGTGCGCCGGTCGGCGCGCAGCGCGGCCAGCAGGGCGAAACCGTCCATCCGCGGCATCATCACGTCGGTGAGGACCAGGTCCGGGGGCTCGGTCGCGACCAGGTCCAGCGCCGCCCGGCCGTCGCCGGCCGCGAGCACCCGGTAGCTGGGCGCGAGCAGGCCGACCAGGAACGTCCGCAGGTCCTGGTTGTCGTCCACCACCAGCACGGTCGGGGCGTCCGCCGGCGGGGCCTGGCCGCCGGCCCGGTCGGTCGCCGCCGGGCCCGGCAGCGCCTCCGGCACCCAGCGCAGGGCCTCCTCGCCGTACGCCCCGGGCCTGGCCTCCTCCGCGCCGGGCCGGACCTCGGTGGGCCGGCCGTACGGGATCCGCGCCGTGAACGTGGAGCCCTCGCCCTCGACCGAGCGCACGCCCACCTCACCGCCGTGCAGCCGGACCAGCTCCTGGACCAGGGCCAGCCCGATGCCGGCGCCCTCGTGGGTCCGCCCGCCGCCGCCGCGTACCCGGTGGAAGCGGCGGAACAGCAGCGGCTGCTGGTCGGCCGGGATGCCGACGCCGGTGTCGCTGACCGAGAGGGTGACCGTCTCCTGGTCGCCCGTCAGCCGGAGCCGGACGATGCCTTCGAGGGTGTACTTCAGCGCGTTGGAGAGCAGGTTGACCACGACCTTCTCCCACATGTCCCGGTCCACGTACCCGGTGCGGGGCAGCGGCCGCACGTCCACCTCGAAGGCCAGCCCGGCCCCCTCCATCGCGTACCCGAAGGACTCGGCGATGCCCCGGGTGAGGGCCGCCAGGTCGGTGGGCACCCGCTCCGCCTCCAGCCGGCCGCCCTCGATCCGGGCGAAGTCCAGCATGTCGTTGACCAGTTTGCGCAGCCGGCCGGCGTTGCGGTGCACCAGCTCCAGCCGCTCCCGCTGGGCCGGTGGCAACGGCTCCCGCTCGTCGGCGAGACTCTCCTGCACCGGCCCGGTGATCAGCGTCAGCGGGGTGCGCAGCTCGTGACTGACGTCGGTGAAGAAGTTGGTCTTGGCCGCGTCCAGCTCGGCCAGCGCGGCGGCCCGCCGCCGCTGCGCCTCGTACGCCAGCACATCGGTCAGCGCGGTGGAGACCCGGCTCGCCACCAGGTCCAGGAAGTGCTGATACGGCTCGTCGAACGGTAGGTAGGGGCTCACGCCCAGGACCAGCGCCCCGACCGGCCGGCCACCCCCGGTGGCCAACAGCGGCAGCGCCACCGCTTCGTCGACGGGAGCCGGCTCCCCGACGCCGTCCGCGCGCGCCAGCGGCCAGGTCGTCCCGGCCAGGCCGGTCACTCGCACCGGCCGCCCCGTCTTGATCGCCTCCGCCACCTCGGCCGGCGGGTCGGCGGCGGTCCGCTCGGCCCCGTCGACGAGGCCGAACGACGCCACCAGGCGCAGTCGCTCACCGTCCGGCGTCGGGCTGTCGCCGTGGTCCGGCAGCTCCCCGACCAAATAGACCATGCCCGCCGGGAGGTCGGCGGGCCCGCGGGCCAGGATCCGGGAAGCCGCCCGGACGGCGTCCGCCGCGCTGTCCGCCTCGGCGATCGAGAGTTCACCCAGCTGGCGCAACAGCGCCAGGCGGCGGTCGCCGACGATCTGGCGGGTGACGTCGCTGGTGGCCACGAAAACTCCGTCGACCCGCCCGTCGGCGTTCTGGATGGGGCTGTAGGAGTAGGTCCAGTACGTCTCCTCCAGGAAGCCGTGCCGGAGCATGAAGAGCAGCTGATTGTGGGAGTAGGTGGATCCGCCGGACAGCGCCCGCTCGGTCAGGGGTCCGACGACGTCCCAGATCTCGGCCCAGCAGTCCACCGCGCGCTGACCGACGGCCGCCGGGAACTTGTCCCCGAGGACGCTCGTGTACGGGTCGTTGAAGATCTGCACCAGCTCGTGGCTCCACCAGAGCAGCATCGGGATCCGGGAGGGCATGAGGGTCCGGACCGCGGACCGCAGCTCCACCGGCCACGACTCGACGGGCCCCAGCGGGGTCGCCGACCAGTCCGTCGCCCGGAGCGCCGCGCTGGTCGGGTCGTCGCCGGGAAACAGCTCGTCGGCGGCTGTCCCACCCTCCACGTCCGGCCCCCCGTCCCGTCCACGTCCCCGGGCCCGGGCGCTCGCTCGCGCTGTAACCCTCCCGTCGCCGGCTATTCTCCCCGGCACGCCCGCGATTCATTCCTCGACCCGGCCGTCCCGTGGGCGGGACCGCCCGGCGCCCGGCTCCCAGGGGTGCCGCCGGGTGGGGTGACGCGGGGGTGGGGGCCGGCCGGCGGGGCGACAATCAGCGGATGGACCGGGTGCTGAACCTGCTGGTGGCGCTGCCGCCGGCCCTGGTGCTGGTCCTGGTCTTCCTGCTCCCGGCGCTGGAGGCGTCGACCTTCCTCGGCCTGGTCGTACCGGGGGAGGTGGCCGTGCTGGTCGGCGGGGTCCTCGCCCACGAGGGGCGGTTGCCGCTCTGGGCGGTGGTGGTCGCCGCGCTGGCCGGGGCGGCCCTGGGCGACCAGGCCGGCTACCTGGTCGGCCGCCGCTGGGGCCGGCGGCTGCTGGACCGGATGCCGCGCCGGTTCGTCCGCTCCGGGGAGCTGCGCCGGGCGCTCGACCTGGTCCGGCGGCGCGGCGCCCTGGCCGTGGTGCTCGGCCGGTGGGCGGCCGCGCTGCGGGCGCTGGTGCCGGGTCTCGCGGGCATGAGCGGGATACCGCGGCGCACCTTCACCCTGGCCAACGTCACCGGCGGGGCCCTCTGGGCGGTGACCGTGGCCGTGCTCGGCTACCTGGCCGGCGCCTCGTATCGGCTGCTGGAGCGGCGACTCGGCCTGGGCGGAGAGGTGCTGCTCGCGGTGGTGCTGCTGGTCATCGCGGTACGGATCTGGCTGGGCCGGCGGGCGGCACGCCGGGAGCGGGCCGCGGAGCGCGCCGACGGGGTCCGGACGGAGTGACGGCGGCACGCCGGTGACGGCGATCGGTCGGGTGCGGGCGGAATCGGTCGGGCCGCCGCCGCCACGCTCGGTGTCGCGGCGGCGGCCCGACCCCGCCGTCAGTCGGCGACCAGGAAGTCGGCCTGGCCGCGCTGGGTGCTGCGCTCGCGCTGCCGGCGCACCAGGTACGTCCCCGGCGCGATGCCGGAGCCGCCGTGCTCGGGATGGATCAGGTACGCGGGCCGGGTCGCCCGCAGCACCCCGACGGCGAGCCGCTGCCGGTCGTGGACCTCGGTGGTCCACTCGGCGGCGCCCGGCTCGGCGACCAGCGTGTGCGGGTTGCCCCCGGCCGCGCCGCGCAGCAGTTCCACGCCCGAGGGCGGCACCGGACGCCAGCGCGCCCGCGCCGGCACGTCGACGTCGTCGAGCACCGCCAGCGGGATGACGATCAGGTCGCCCTGGGCCTGGAGCCCGTCGACGACGGGGATGCGCACCTGCTGCTCCAGGTGGTCGAGGACGGTCAGTCCGGTGCGGTGGGTCAGCTCTTCCAGGGTCAGGTCCATGTGATCACCTTCAGGTTCGTCGGAGGAGGCGGGCGTACTGCTCGCCGGAGAGGCCGTACGACCAGCCGGCGGCGGCCACCGGATCGTCGAGGTCGGCGGGGACGCTGAGGCCGTACCGGCGGCGGTGGCCGTCGCGTTCGACGGAGCCGTTGACCGCCAGCAGGACCCGGGCCGGGGTGCCCCACACGCGCTGGGGCAGGTCGTAGAGCTGGAGCCGGCAGCTGGGGTTGCCGGGGTCGGGCGCCTCGGCGACCAGCGCCAACCGGGCCTGGTCGAGGTACGCGTCCCAGCCGAGGCGCTCGATCGCGCAGCGGCGCACCTCGACGTTGCGCTCCACCCCGATCCGCGCCACGGTCGGCTCCTCGATCACCCACGCCGGTACGGCGGTGCCGTGCCAGGCGTGGCCGCCCCAGCCGTCGGCGTACCCGATCGCCGGCCCGTGCCGGTTGTGGGTACGGACCTCGCCGTGCAGCGCCCCCGGCAGTGCCTCGGTGTGCGCCACGCCGGTCCGCTCGGTGACCACGCAGACGTCCTCCCGTGGCCACCACCAGCCGCAGGAGCGGGCGATGTCCGCCCAGAGGTCGACCTGCCGGTCGTCGTCCGGGTGGAACAGCCCGGGCCGCAGCCGCCGCCGCACGTCGTGGTACGCCACCCAGGGCGCGTCGTGCTGCCCGTGCCAGCGCAGGCCGGGCGGTTCGCCGACCGCCTCGGTGAGCGCGGCCCGCAGCGGCGTCCGGAGCCCGTCGTGCACCGACCGGTCCAGCGAGTCGCGCACCCCGACGACGAGCAGCTCGGCCAGGCTGACGCCGTCGGCGAGCGCCTCGGCCGGCGGCCGGGTACGGGCGATCCGATCCGTGGGCCACCAGAACGTCCGGGCCGGGCCCGCCCGCTCGTCGAGCCGGCCGGCGAGCCGGTGCGCCGCGTCGGCGAGCTGATGGGCCACGTGCCACGGGGCGGTTGGGTCGACCGGCCCGCCGAGCCGGATCGGGGGTTCGTCGAGCAGGTCCACGGCCTGCCGGGGGCTGGCCACCCACTGGAAGCGGGGGCGGCGCCGGCCGAGCAGGGCGTACAGGCCGGTGATGGCCCGTTTCGCGGTCTCCCGGTCGGCGGGTTCGGTGTGCAGGGCGGCCCGCAACCACTCGTCGCGGATCTCCGCCGCCCGGTGCCAGCGGTCGAGGTGTGCCGCATGGTCCCGGCCGGTTCCGGCGCGGCGTCTCGCCCGCTGCCGGCTGCTGGCGCTCATCGCGCGAGGGCGCGCACGCCCTTTCTCTCGATCATGGACCCGATGCTGGCAGAGCCGCGCCGCTCCCGCAAGGCGGTATCGGGCCGGAGCCGGGCCGACCAGCCTGATCACCCTGCTCGCCGACGCCGACGTGACCGGCGGCGCGCTGACCGCCAACCGGGCCACCCTGCACCGCGGCTCCCCGGGCGCCCCACCCCACCTGCACACCAGCGCGGCCGAAAGCTTCTTCGTCCTCGACGGCGTGCTCGACGTGCTGGTCGGCGAGGAGATCCGTACCCTGCGCCGCGGCGACCTGCTGGTCGTGCCGGCGGGCACCCTGCACGCCTTCGCCCCGGCCGCCGGCGAGTCCGCCGACGTGCTGGTGCTCTTCACCCCGGGCATCGTGCGCTTCGACTACTACCGGCTGCTGGAGCGGGTGTATCGGGGCGAGGCCGACCCGGCCGAGATCGGGGCGAGCGGCGAACGCTACGACAACCTCTACGTCGACAGCCCCGTCTGGCGCGCCCGGGGCTGACCCCCACCGGCCACCCCGGGTCGGGCCGGCTCAGCCGGTCCGACCCGCGCCGGGGTCCGGCAGGATCCGGAACACCGGGAAGCCGGCGGCGACCCGGGCGAAGTCGGCCGGCGGGGCGTGCCGGTCCACCGGCACGTGCGGTCGGGCGCCGGGGGCGAGGGCCAGGTGCCGGCGCAGGATCGGGGGCCGGTCGGCCACCGCCACCTCCACCAGCCGGACCGGCTCCCGCCGGCCGTGCCGCAGCACCGCCCGACCACCGGCCGCCCGGACGTTGGCCACCCAGTTGGCCCGCTCGCCGAGCATCGCCACCAGGTACCGCCCGCCGTCGTGGTCCGCCACCACCAGGGGCACGGAGACGACCCGGCCGGTACGCCGGCCCGGCACCTCCAGCGTCACCCAGTGCCCGGGCGCCAGCCCGGCCGCGTACTGCCGCGCCGAGAGGCCGTTCAACAGCCGGGCCAGGGCGTTCGCCCGGCCGCCCCGGTACATCCACCGCGCGTGCCGGCGCCAGATCCCGGCGCGGTACGGGTCACCTGTCGCGGGCATCGGAACCTCCTCGTGAACGGCCGCCACCTCCCATTGGGGACCCCGGGCGCGACGCGCAGAAGGGCCGACCGGCCCGGTCCGGCCGGGACCCCGGCGGTGGGCGCCGGGCAGTAGGTTGGCCGGATGCACCCGATCGCCTGCGTCCTGCTGGTCGACCGCGCCGGGCGGCTGCTGCTCCAGCTCCGCGACGCGCACGCCCCGCACCACCCGAACGTCTGGGGCCTGCCCGGCGGGCACTGGGAGCCGGGGGAGGCCATCGACGAGACGGCCGTCCGGGAGCTGTGGGAGGAGACCGGGCTGCGGCCCGACGGGGAGCTGCGGCTCTTCGCGACGCAGGAGCTGCCCGAGATCGACCGGGTCAAGCACTACTTCTGCGGCGCGACCCGGGCCGGGCAGCGGGACGTGGTGCTCGGCGAGGGCGCGGCGATCCTCTTCACCGACCCGGACGAGCTCTTCGACGGCCGGCCGTACACCCCGGGCACGGCGGAGCTGCTCACCCGCTTCCTGAGCTCCCCGGAGTACGCCAGCCTCGCCACCGCCGACTGACGTCGCCGGCCGACCGCCCGGTCGCGCCGGGCGCGGCCACCGGGCCGGCGGGTCGGGCGGTCACCCGGGCGGTCGCCAGTCGGCGTACCCGGCCGTGCCACGCAACGCCATCCGGGACGGGGTGAGCCGGATCAGGGTGTTCCTCAGGGCGACGGCCGCCGGGTCGCTCGGCTGATCGGCGGGCTGCACCACCTGGTGTTCGGTGGCGCCGGGCGGGCGCCGGGCCGGCGGGCACGCGACGTCACCGGTGCCCGGAGGTGACCGGCGCCACCGGCGCGGGGCGGCCCTGGGCGCTGCCGTCCGGGCCGGGCCGGCGCACCATGGGTGGGTTCGACCCGGCGGCGGAGGAGGTGGCGATGGCACGCAAGGGCTGGTTCCCGGAGGCCGCGGTGCGGCTGCGGCGGGGCTGGCTGCCGGTGGTGGAGGCCACCCTCGCGGCGACCGTCGCCTGGGTCCTGGCCACCCGGCTGGTCGGCCACCCGCAGCCGTTCTTCGCTCCGGCCGCCGCGCTGATCGTGCTCGGCCAGGCCCGGGGGCAGCGGATGCGCCGGGCCGTGGAGGTGCTGCTCGGGGTGGCCGCCGGCGTGCTCGTCGCCGACCTGGTCGTCCAGGCGCTCGGTCCGCGTACCACGTGGACGGTCTTCACCGTCATCCTGCTGACCGTCGCCCTGGCGGTGGCGATCGGCGCCAGCTCGGTCTCCGTCGTGCAGGCCGCCGTCTCGGCGCTCTACCTGGTGGTGGTCGCGCCGCCGACCGAGTCGCTGATCCCGTTCCGGTTCGTCGACGCGCTGATCGGCGGCGCGGTGGCCGTCGTGGCGAGCCAGCTCGCCGACGCCCGTCGGCCGCTCGCGCCGCTGGTCGCCGAGTTCCGGCAGACCTTCCAGGGGTTGGCCGGGCTCCTCGACGAGATCGCGGCGGCCCTCGACCGGGGCGACGAGGCGGCGGCGCTGGCCGCGCTGGACCGGGCCCGGCACGCCGACGCCGGGGTGGAGCGGCTGCGCGGCGCGGTGCTCGCCGCCGGTGAGGCGCTGCGGCTCAACCTGCGGCGACGCCGTCACATCGGGCGGCTCCGCTCGGTGGAGGGCTCGATCCGGCAGATCGACTACGCGGTCCGCAACGTCCGGGTGCTCGCCCGGGCCGCGGTCACCCTGGTCCGGGGACCGGCGCCCGTGCCGGCCGACCTGGGCGCCGCCGTCCGCACCCTGGCGGAGGCCGTCCGCGCGGCCGGCGACGCGCTCGCCGCCGACCTGGCCGGGCAGGACGGCGCCGCCGACCGGCACGCCGAGCGGGCCGACGCGGCGGCGCTGGCGGCGGTCCGGGTCGCCGGGCGGCTCTTCACCCCCGGCCAGACCCTCCCGCTCGCCATGATCATCGGGCAGATCCGGGCCACCGCGATCGACCTGCTCCGCGGGGTGGGCGTGGACGACGACGCCACCGTGCTGGGCCGGGTGGACGCCGCGGTCACCGGACCCGCCTGACCGACGTCAGCCGGCGAGCCAGGCCACCGCCCGCTGCCGGATCTCCGCCGGCACCTCGTGGCCGCCGGCGAACTCGGCGTACTCCACCGGGTAGCCGAGGGAATGCAGCCGGGGGACCAGCCGCCGGCTGCACACGTCCACCGGCAGCACCCGGTCGTCGGTGCCGTGCGAGACGAAGGCGCGCGGCCGGCCGTGGGTCACCAGCGGCGCGGCGAAGCCGGGGGAGAAGGCCAGCACCGCGTCGACCAGGTCGCCGTTGGTCAGGCCCAGGGAGAGGGCGTACGACGCCCCGTCGGAGAAGCCGCCGACGGCCACCTCCGTCACCGGGTACGCCCCGAACACCGTGCCCAGCAGGTAATCGATCCGGGCCACATCGGGGCCGAACCCCTCGACGATCAGGTCCCAGCTGCTCGCCGTGGCCTGCGGGGCGAGCAGCAGCAGCCGGTGCGCGTCGGCCAGCGGGAGCAGCAGGTCGAGCCCCTGCTGGGCCGTCCCGCCGGCCCCGTGCAGCAGCAGCACCAGCCGGTACGGCCCGTCGCCGGCCGGGGCGCACAGCAGTGCCGGCGGGCCGCCGCCCGGCGCGGGCAACGGGGTCAGGCCGGTGGCGCCCCGGGCCACCGGCGGGGCCGGCCGCGCGTGGAGCCGGCCGTGCCGCGGGTTCTCCTCCTCCGGTCGCCGGTGCGGCGGCGCGGGCTCCGTCACCTCGTCTCGCCCCCTCCCGTCGGCCGATCCCCGGGCGGTTACCCCGCTTCCCGCCGGTCAACCGCCCGGTCGGGCGCTCTCCGGGCCAGGCTTCCTGCCGGTCGGGGCGCGCTGCCGGTCAGGCGCTCTCGCGGGCGACCAGCGTCGACGGGAATGCGGTGACCGGTGGCACCCGGCTGCCGTCCAGCACTGCGGTGGCCGCCGCCGTGGCGATCCGCCGGACCGGGTGGGTGGCGGTGGTGAGGGCGGGCGTGCTGACCGCCGCGTACGGGATGTCGTCGAACCCGGCCACCGCCACGTCGCCCGGCACCCGGAGCCCGCGCCCCCGCAGCGCGGAGATCACGCCGAACGCGGTGGCGTCGCTGGCCGCGAAGATCGCGTCGGTCTCCGGCCACCGGGTGAGGACCTCCAGCGCCGCCCGGCCGCCCCGGTCGGCGGTGAAGTCACCGGCGACCAGCCGCACCGGCAGGCCGGCCGCGCGCATCAGCGCCCGGTACGCGGTCACCGACCGACCGGCGCAGGAGAGCCAGCGGGGTCCGGTGACCATGGCGATCCGGCGGCGGCCCGAGTCGTACAGGTGGCGGAGCACCGCGTCGGCGCCCCCGGCGTTGTCCACGTCGAAGGAGGGCACGGTCGCCGAGCCGATGCCGATCGAGGCCACCCGGCCGCGCAGGCCCGCCGGCACCGCGTCCAGCACCGGTTCGGTGGTGTTGACCAGCACCACCCCGCAGACACCCCGGTCCTCGCCGAGCCGCCGCAGGCCGGCGGGGGCGCGCAGGGACAGCCACTCCAGGGCCACCCCGACCCCGTGTGGCGCGCAGACCCGGGCGGCGGCGCCCACCACCCGGTCGACGTACGGGTCGTCGAGGACCGTGGCGTCGGCGCCGGACACGGCGATCACCAGCCGGACCCCGGCCCCGCGTACCAGGGCGCGGGCCGCCTGGTTCGGCACGTAGCCGAGCCGGTCGGCGGCGGCGGCGACCCGGTCCCGGGCGGCGGGCGAGGCGAACCCGGTGCCGGCGATCACCCGCGAGGCGGTCGACCGGGACACCCCGGCCGCCCGGGCCACGTCCTCGAGCGTCGCCGGGCGGGTCGTCGGCCTGCTCATGTCGTCCTCCACCCGTCCCCGGCCGGCCCCCGCACCCGCCCCACCCCGGCATCATGCCGGTTCGCGGCGGTCGCCGGTAAGGGGCGGATCCGGCTTGTGGTGGTAGCGCTCTCAGGTGTGCGATCGTCGGCGAGGCAGTCCATCCGGGGAGAGGAAGACAGCGCTGTGAGCAGCACCACCGACACACCGACCGCCGACCGGCGGGCGGTACCGCGGCCGGTCCTGGCCGCCCGTACCGGGGTGGCGGTCGTGTTCGCCCTCAACGGGCTGGCGGTGGCCACCTGGTTCTCCCGGGTCCCGGCGGTCAAGGAGTCCCTCGACCTGAGCGCCGGCCGGCTGGGTCTGCTGCTGCTCGCGATGTCCGTCGGCGCGCTGCTGGCGATGCCGACCGCCGGCCTGGTCACCCAGCGCCTCGGGCCGGCCCGGACGGTGGCCACCTCGACCCTGCTCGTCGCGGTCGGCATGACGGTGGTCGGGCTCTCCGCCGGGCTCGCCGGCTCGCTGGCCGGCGTCGCCGCCGGGCTGTTCGCCCTCGGCTACGGCTCCGGCGCCTGCGACGTGGCGATGAACATCGAGGGCGCGGCCGTCGAGAAGCGGCTGGGCCGGACCATCCTGCCCCGGTTCCACGCCGCCTGGAGCCTGGGCTCGGTGGCCGGGGCGGGGATCGGCGCCGGGGCGGCCCGGGTGGGCGTACCGGTCGGGGTGCACCTGACCGTGCTGGCGATGGTGGTGCTGATCGGCACGCTGCTCGGCGCCCGGTCCTTCCTGCCGGCCGCCGCGGGGGCCGACGGCGCGGCGGAGCCGGCGGCCCGCCGGCGGGCGCTGCTGGCCGCCTGGCGGGAGCCCCGGACCCTGCTCGTCGGCCTGCTGGTGCTGGTGATGGCGTTCACCGAGGGCAGCGCGAACGACTGGCTGGCGGTCGCCTTCGTCGACGGGTACGGGGTCAGCGAGGCGGTCGGCGCCGCCGTCTTCGGCGTCTTCGTGGTCGGCATGACGCTCGGCCGTACCGCCGGCACCGTGGCCATCGACCGGTGGGGACGGGTGCCGGTGCTGCTCGGCACCATCGGCCTTGCCGCCGGCGGGGCCACCCTGGCGGTGCTGGCCGGCTCCGGGCCGCTGGCGGTCGCCGGCGTGGCGCTCTGGGGGCTCGGCGCCTCGCTCGGCTTCCCGGTCGGGATGAGCGCCGCCGCCGACGACGAGGACCGGGCGCCGGCCCGGGTCAGCGTGGTCGCGGTGATCGGCTACACCGCCTTCCTGGGCGGGCCGCCGCTGCTCGGCCTGCTCGGCGACCAGGTCGGCACGCTGCGCGCGCTGCTGGTCGTGCCGATCCTGCTGCTGCCCACCCTCGCTCTGGTCCCGGTGCTGCGCCCACCGGCCCGCTGACCCGCCCGGGCCCGACGGTCAGTGTGCTGCCATCCGGCTCGCAGGTGACTGTCAGGAAAGGGTGCTGCACTGGGAGGGACGCCGAGGAGAGGAGCCGGGCAATGGGCTGGTTCAGCCGACGGTCACGCGCTGCCGACACGACGACCCCGACCAAGCTCGACCGGGAGGCGACCGGGGACGACCTCGCCGCCCTGGAAGCATTCGCCATCAGCCGGCAGGGCGTGGAGTTCTACCTGGAACCGGAGACCACGGCGACCGACACCACGGTGGTCGCGATCGCCCACGACGGCGAGTGGATCCGCCGCCGCACCGGCTCGCCGCGCGCCGCCGGGAAGATCGCCCAGAAGCACGCCATCCCGCTGTACGAGGCCGGCCGCACCGGCTACCCGGAGCGGATGCGGGCCTGGAACCGGGCCCACCCGGAACGCCACGCCCGCTGAACCTTTCCGGGTTGCCGCGGGTCCGCCGGGACGGTCACTGCGGCGCGCGGAACGCGGCGGCGAGCTCGTCGTCGTACGTGGCGATCGGCCGGCCGTCGGCCGCGTAGGCGACGAGCCGACCGTGTGCCATCGTGGCCGACCGGAACGAGAAGGTGCGCGACCCGGGATAGGGGGCGAGCAGGGGGATGACCCGGGGCGCGCCGCCGGGAGCGGAGTAGTACTCCAGGCGGGCCACCTGCGGGGAGACAATTCCGTTGACCCGTACCTTGGTCTTCTCGGTCCTCGTGCCGAAGGTGACCGGCGGGCGGGTGCCGTACGCGGCGCAGGCGGCGGGCCCGCGGCAGACGAAGAAGTACCGCGGGTTCACCACGTCGTCGAGGGTGTAGGCCTTGAACGTCGGGTCGGCGCCGGCCGGTAGCGGCTGCACGGCGAAGAACGCCAGCGTCGCCGTGGCGGCCACGCCCACCCGCAGCCACGCC
This sequence comes from Micromonospora sp. IBHARD004, assembly GCF_052814115.1. Taxonomy (NCBI): domain Bacteria; kingdom Bacillati; phylum Actinomycetota; class Actinomycetes; order Micromonosporales; family Micromonosporaceae; genus Micromonospora; species Micromonospora sp. IBHARD004. Next base: position 4,278,961 of record NZ_CP199934.1, on the reverse strand, counting down.
CGGCCGACGGTCGGCTGCCGGTGCGGCCGGGACGCCGCGACCGCGATGCCGCCGAAGCCGGCCAGGCAGAGCGCGCACACGCCGAGCGCGCGGGCGTTCTCGAACAGGAACTGCACGCCGGGCCGCGTCGAGACCGGACCCAGCACCGCCCCCAGCGACAGCACCATGGTCACCAGCAGGGCCGCGCCGGCGACCTTCCGGGCGGGTCCGGACGCGCCGATCAGCAGCATCGCGGCCAAAACCGGCCAGACCTGGTGGTGGGTCCAGGACACCGGCGACGCGGCCACGGTGGCGCAGCCGACGAGCACCGCGGCGTGCCCGGGCCGGCCGTGGCGGGTGAGCTGCCGCGCGCGCAGCAAGGCCACCGCGCAGATCGCGCCCACCAGCGCGGCCCAGACCAGCGGCAGGGACGCCTCGTCGACGCCGAGCCGCAGCAACATGCCGTGCAGCGACTGGTTGCCCAGGGAGGCCAGGTTGCCGATCCGGGAGGTCTGGAACACGGTGCCGGTCCAGTAGCTGCGGCTCTCCGCGGGCAGGACGGCGGCGGCGATCCCCGCGCACGCCACGAAGGTGAGCGCCGCGCGACCGGCGTCGCGGTACCGGCCGCTGGCGAGGAAGTACACCACGAACAGCAACGGGGTCAGCTTGATCGCCGCGGCCACCCCGACCAGGATCCCGCGGAACCGGGGCGGCGCGACCCCCATGCCGTCCAGGAGCGCCAGGAGCACGACGAAGATGCTGACCTGCCCGAAGCGCAGGTTGCTCTGCACCGGCGCGGAGAGCATCAGCACCGCGGCCACCGTCGCCACGGCGAGCGGGCGTCGGGACCGCCCGCTCGCCAGCACGCCACCGACCGGCACGGCGATGGCGACCACCGCCGCGACCGTCAGCAGCAGCCAGATCACCTGTGCCACGGACTCGGTGACCGCGGTGACCGGCCAGAGCGCGACCGCTGCGAACGGCGGGTAGGTGAACGGGCCGCCGTTCTCCGCGACGTACGCGTACAGCGGGCGCCCGGACCGCAGCTGGGTCAGCGCCCCGTAGTAGATGTGCAGGTCGGAGAGGCGGTCCGGACGCCGCAGCACCAGCACGGTGGACACCAGCGCGGTCACCGCGAACCCGGCCCACACCAGCACGACCCGGCGGTCTCGCATCGCCTGAGGATAGGGCAGTCCGGGCTCGGATCGGGGGCCGTGGGCCGGTCAGGCCGCCAGCGCCTCCCGGGCCTGCGCCAGGGTCATCGGGTCGCTGTGGCTGGAGACGTACCAGCCGTAGTCGTCGTCGAGCAGGCCGCCGGAATGGCCAGGTCGGGACCGTCCGCCGGGGACCGCAGGTGCGCCGGCGGCGGGTATCAGCAGTCGCGGAGCAGCAGCACGCCCGAGTCGGGCACCAGCACGACGGACGAGTCCGGGGCGTGCCGACCCCTGACGTGCCGCACCCCTACGCCCGCCTCGGCGCGCAGCGGCTCGACGCCGGCGGCGTGACCGACGATCTCGACGTCGGGCCAGGCGCAGGCGCCCCAGACGTGGTCCCAGTAGTGGTGGGTGTAGACGAGCCACCGCGCGGCGGGCAGGTCGGCCGCGCGCAGCGCGGCCTGGATCTCCCGGGCGTGCGCCGGGCTCTGCCCCGCGTCGACGATCACACTTCCGCCGTCGCCGGCGACGACGGCCACGCCGGGCCGGACGTTGTCCGGGTCGGGATCGCCGGGATGGAGCCACACCCGGCAGGCGAGATGTCGGAGCGTCACGGTGTCGATGGCGGCAATTCCTCACGGGGCCGCGGCCGAGGTCCACTGTCGACCCCCGTTGCTAGCCGCCCGGGCCCTCCCGCCAGGGGCGGAGCGGCCGGCGCCGGAGTGGGAAACCGTGCGGCGGGAATGGCGTGGAAGGGCGCGGCGCGGACCGGCAGAATGTGCGCCGGGCATCGGCGTCCGCCATTCTGCTCCGGGTCGGTCGCGGGTCAAACACATCGACCGCAGGTGATGCTGCTGCCGGGGCCAGTCCCGGCGAGGCGGCCGTTGACCGGCGGCGGGCGGGTGTGGCAGCATTCGCGGCCTGACGGCAGTGAAGGAAGCCGGTGTGATTCCGGCGCGGTCCCGCCACTGTCACCGGGGAGCGATCCCCCCTCGTGAGTCACGGCCGTGTGTCTGCGGTTGGAAGGCCGGGGGTGAGCGTCGATCCGGGAGCCAGGATACTTCGGCCGTCGGGAGTTGACCCCAGGGCGTGGACACCCGAGGAGGACCCGATGCACGGCTGCTCTGCCATCGACGATGATCGTCGCATTCGGCCGGCGCGCACCGACGCGCCATTGACCGCCCACCCCGCCGCACCGCGTTCCGGTCGCGCTCCAGTGCGCCCGACCGTCCGCGTGATCCGGCGCCGCGCCGCCACCGGTCCCGTCCGGCTCGTCGCCGCTCTCCGCTGAGTTCCGTCCCGCCCCGGTCCGCCGCCGGCCGCGTCCGCGTACCCACGCGTCGCCGGTGAGCCGGCCGACCGGCGGCTGAACCCCGCACCCACCCCTGCCCGTCGGCGGTCGACCCGCCTCCTCGGGTGTCACTCTCCGGAGCTGTCCGTGCGCATCCTGCTGCTCTCCACCGCCGACACCGACCTGCTGGCCGCCCGCGCCAGCGGCGCGGGCTACCGGCTGGCCAACCCCGCCCGGGTCGCCGCCGACGCCGTGCCCGCGCTGCTCGACGGCGCCGACCTGGCCGTCGTACGCCTGCTCGGTGGCCGGCAGGCGTGGCCGGACGGGCTCGCCGCCGTGCTCGCCTCCGGCGTGCCGACCGTGGTGCTCGGCGGCGAGACGCTGCCCGACGCCGAACTGATGGCGGCCTCCACCGTGGCTGCCGGGGTGGCCACCGGCGCGTTGGCCTACCTGGTCGAGGGTGGCCCGGACAACCTCGCCCAGCTGGCCCGGTTCCTGTCCGACACGGTCCTGCTCACCGGCGAGGGCTTCGCCCCGCCCGCGCCCACCCCGCCGTACGGCATCCTCGGCGACCCCACCCACGACCGCGCCCGCACCCCGCACCGCGACCGCGACGGCGACGGCATCCCCGACCGCGACGGCGACCGCATGCCCGACCGGGCCGGCGAGCGTGGCCGGGTCGCGACCGGCACGACCGACGCCGGGGGCTGCCCGCCGGAGGACGGGCGGCCGACGGTGGGGATCGTCTTCTACCGGGCGCACGCCCTGGCCGGGAACACCGCCTTCGTCGAGGCCCTGGCCGACGCGGTCGCGGCGGCCGGCGGGCGCCCGCTGCCGATCTTCTGCGGCTCGCTGCGCGGGCTCACCCCCGGCGCCGGACCCCTCGAGCTCTTCGCCCGCTGCGACGCGCTCGTCGTGACGGTGCTCGCCGCCGGCGGGACGGTCGCCGCCGACGCCTCCGGCGGGGGCGACGAGGACGCCTGGGACGTCGGCGCGCTCGCCGCCCTCGACGTACCGGTCATCCAGGCGCTCTGCCTGACCAGCACCCGGGAGCAGTGGGCGGCCGGCGACGCCGGACTCTCCCCGTTGGACGCCGCGATGCAGGTGGCCATCCCCGAGTTCGACGGGCGGATCATCACCGTGCCGTTCTCGTTCAAGCGGATCGACGCCGGCGGGCTCTCGGTCTACGAACCCGATCCGGAGCGGGCCGCCCGGGTCGCCGGCATCGCGGTGCGCCAGGCCCGGCTGCGGCACGTGCCGAACGCCGACAAGCGGCTCGCCGTCGTCCTCAGCTCCTACCCGACGAAACACTCCCGGGTCGGCAACGCCGTCGGGCTGGACACCCCCGCCTCGGCGGTACGGCTGCTCGCCGCCCTCGCCGACGCCGGCTGGCACCTCGGCGACGGGCCGGTGCCCGACGACGGGGACGCGCTGATCCACGCGCTCATCGCGGCCGGCGGGCACGACGTCGAGTGGCTCACCCCGGAGCAGCTCGCCGCCGCCGAGGCGCGGGTGCCGGGGGAGACCTACCGGCGCTGGTTCGACGCGGCCCCGGCCGGGCTGCGCGAGCGGATGCGGGAGCACTGGGGCGGGCCGCCCGGACAGCTCTACACCGACGGCGGGGACGTCGTCCTCGCCGGGCTGCGCTTCGGCAACGTGGTGCTGCTCATCCAGCCGCCGCGCGGCTTCGGGGAGAACCCGATCGCCATCTACCACGACCCCGACCTGCCGCCCAGCCACCACTACCTGGCCGCGTACCGGTGGCTGGCCGCGCCGGCCGCCGACGGCGGCTTCGGCGCGGACGCCGTGGTGCACCTCGGCAAGCACGGCACCCTGGAATGGCTGCCCGGCAAGGGGCTCGGGCTGGCCGCCGAGTGCGCCCCCGACGCCGTCCTCGGTGACCTGCCGCTGGTCTACCCGTTCATCGTCAACGACCCCGGCGAGGGCACCCAGGCCAAGCGCCGCGCCCACGCCGTCGTCGTCGACCACCTGGTGCCGCCGATGGCGCGCGCCGAGACGTACGGCGAGCTGGCCAGGCTCGAACAGCTCCTCGACGAGTACGCGACCGTGCAGGCCCTCGACCCGGCCAAGGCCCCGACGGTGCAGGCGCAGATCTGGGACCTGGTCCGCGCCGCCGAGCTGCACCACGACCTGCACACCGAGCAGATGCCGGACGCCGCGGACTTCGACGACTTCGTGCTGCACCTCGACGGGTACCTCTGCGAGGTCAAGGACGTGCAGATCCGCGACGGGCTGCACGTGCTCGCCCAGGCGCCCACCGGCGAGGCCCGGGTCAACCTGGTCCTCGCGGTGCTCCGCGCCCCGCAGGTGTGGGGCGGCGCCCGCGCCCTGCCCGGCCTGCGCCAGGCCCTCGCCGCGAGCGTCGGCCTGGACGAGCAGGAGCTGCTCGCCGCGCCCGGCGCCCGGGTGAGCCTGCCCGAGGCGCTGACCGACGTGGTGGACGGCCCCGCCGCCACCGCCGCCGACGCGGTCGACCTGATCGAGGCGCTGGCCCGCCGCCTGGTCGTCGGCATGGAGACCCTCGGCTGGGACGCCGGCAAGGTCGACGCCGTCGTCCGGGAGGTCGCCGGGCGGCCGATCCCGGACGCCGCCGACGTGCTGCGCTTCGCCGCCCGCGAGGTGGTGCCCCGGCTGGACCGGACCACCGACGAGCTCGACCGGGTGCTCGGCGCGCTCGACGGCCGCTTCGTCCCGCCCGGGCCGTCCGGCTCGCCCACCCGCGGCCTGGTCAACGTGCTCCCCACCGGCCGGAACTTCTACTCCGTCGACCCGAAGGCGATCCCGTCGCGCAACGCCTGGGACGTCGGGGTGGCGCTCGCCGAATCGCTGCTCGCCCGGCACCTCGCCGACACCGGGGCGTACCCCCGCTCGGTCGGGCTGACCGTCTGGGGCACCAGCGCCATGCGGACCCAGGGCGACGACGTCGCGGAGATCCTGGCGCTGCTGGGCTGCCGGCCCACCTGGGACGACCGGTCCCGCCGGGTCACCGGCGTGGCGGTGGTGCCCCTGGCCGAGCTGGGCCGGCCCCGCGTCGACGTGACCGTCCGCATCTCCGGCTTCTTCCGGGACGCCTTCCCGCACGTCGTCGCGCTGATCGACGACGCGGTCCGGCGGGTCGCCGCCCTCGACGAGCCGGCCGGCGACAACTACGTCCGGGCGCACGTCGCCGCCGACCTGGCCGAGCACGGCGACGAGCGGCGGGCCACCGCCCGGATCTTCGGCTCCAAACCCGGGGCGTACGGGGCGGGGCTGCTGCCGCTGATCGACGCCCGGAACTGGCGCACCGACGCCGACCTGGCCGAGGTGTACGCCGTCTGGGGCGGCTACGCCTACGGCCGCGGGCTGGACGGGCGGGAGGCGCGCGCCGACATGGCCCGCTCCTTCGCCCGGATCGCCGTCGCCGTCAAGAACCAGGACACCCGCGAGCACGACATCGTCGACTCCGACGACTACTTCCAGTACCACGGCGGGATGGTGGCGACCGTCCGCCACCTCACCGGCGTCGCGCCGGCCGCGTACGTGGGGGACTCGGCGATGCCGCACGACGTGCGGACCCGCACCCTCGGCGAGGAGACCCGGCGGGTGTTCCGGGCCCGGGTGGTGAATCCGAAGTGGATCGCCGCGATGCGCCGGCACGGCTACAAGGGCGCGTTCGAGCTGGCCGCCACCGTGGACTACCTCTTCGGCTACGACGCCACCGCCGGCGTCGTCGACGACTGGATGTACGCGCGGCTCGCCGAGGCGTACCTCTTCGACCCCGACACCCGGGAGTTCCTGGAGCGGTCCAACCCGTGGGCGCTGCGCGGGATCACCGAACGCCTGCTGGAGGCCGCCGAGCGGGGCATGTGGGCCGAACCCGATCCGGCCGTCCTCGACCGGCTCCGCGAGACGTACCTGGCCAGCGAGGGCGACCTGGAGGAGCGACGGTGACCGGCTACCCGTTCAGCGCGGTGCTCGGCATGGACGAGATGCGGCTCGCCCTGCTGCTCAACGCGGTCAACCCGGCCATCGGCGGGGTGCTGGTCCGCGGCGAGAAGGGCACCGCCAAGTCGACCGCCGTCCGGGCCCTCGCGGCCCTGCTGCCCCCGGTCGACCGGGTGGCCGGCTGCCGCTTCGGCTGCGACCCGGCCGCGCCCGACCCGGCCTGCCCCGACGGCCCGCACCCGGCCGGCGGCCACGCCGAACGCCGCCCGGCCCGGCTGGTCGAACTGCCGGTCGGCGCCGCCGAGGACCGGGTGGTCGGCGCGCTCGACCTGGAGCGGGCCCTCGCCGAGGGGGTACGCGCCTTCGAGCCCGGCCTGCTCGCCGCCGCCCACCGCGGCGTGCTCTACGTCGACGAGGTGAACCTGCTCCACGACCACCTGGTCGACCTGCTCCTCGACGCCGCCGCGATGGGGCGCTGCCACGTCGAGCGGGAGGGCGTCTCGGTCAGCCACGCCGCCCGGTTCCTGCTGGTCGGCACGATGAACCCGGAAGAGGGGGAGCTGCGCCCGCAGCTGCTCGACCGGTTCGGGCTCACCGTCGAGGTGGCCGCGAGCCGCGACCCCGCCGTCCGGGTCGAGGTGGTCCGCCGCCGGCTCGCCGCCGACGCCGACCCGGTCGGCTTCGCCGCCGGCTGGGCCGGGGCCGACGCGGAGGTGGCCCGCCGGGTCGTCGCCGCCCGGGACCGGCTGGACCGGGTGCGGCTCCCCGACGCCGCGCTGCGGCAGATCGCCGAGGTCTGCGCCGCGTTCGACGTCGACGGCATGCGCGCCGACATCGTCACCGCCCGGACCGCCGTCGCGCACGCCGCCTGGCAGGGTCGGGAGCGGGTGACCGCCGACGACGTCCGGGTCGCCGCCCGCCTCGCCCTGCCGCACCGCCGCCGGCGCGACCCCTTCGACACCCCCGGCCTGGACGAGAAGCGCCTCGACGAGGTGTTGCGACGGGCCCGGGACGAGCACCCCGACGACGACCCGCCGGACGGCGACCCTGGCCGCGACGGCGGTCCCGACGAGCCCGGCCCGGCCGGCGGACCCGGAGGCGGCGGTGCCAGCGGCGGACCCGGAGGCGGCGGTGCCAGCGGCGGGCCGGGCGAAGGCGTCGACGGTGGCGACCTGGCGGGTGCCGACGAGGGGCACGGTTCCGCGGGCCACGGCGGGACCGACCGGCACGGACCGTCCCGGGACCAGCGCCCGCCGGCACCCGCCGGCACGGACGACGCCGTGGACCGCGCCGACGCCGCCGCGCAGGCCGACGGAGAACGGGGGGACGGCGACGATGTCCGGTCACCCGCCCGCGGAGACGGGGCGGCGTACGGCGACGACAGCTGGCCGGACCGGCTCGGTGACCGATCCTTCGGGGGTCGCGACGATGGACCCGACGGCCGGCGGGGCAGCCGCGGGCGGCGCGGCGACGCCCAAGGCGACCCGACCGGGGACCGGGCCGGCACGGGGGTGCAGCAGGTGGCCGTACCCCGAGGGGGCCTGAAGGCCCTCCTGCTCACCGCCCCCGGGGTCGGCGACGGCGTGCCCGGCCGGCGGTCACGGGCCCGGACCGGGCGGGGCCGGACCACCGGCGCGCGGGTGCCCCTCGGGCGGCCCGGCGCGCTGCACCTGTCGGCGACCCTGCGCGCCGCCGCCCCGCACCAGGCCGCCCGGGGCCGGGCGGCCGGGCCGCTCCGGCTGCGCCCGCACGACCTGCGCGAGGCCGTCCGGGAGGGGCGGGAGGGGAATCTCGTCCTCTTCGTGGTCGACGCCAGCGGCTCGATGGGCGCGCGGCAGCGGATGACCGCCGTCAAGGACGCGGTGCTCGCCCTGCTCACCGACGCCTACCAGCGCCGGGACAAGGTGGCGGTGATCGCCTTCCGGGGCGCGGGCGCGCGGACCCTGCTGCCCGCCACCTCCTCGGTGCTGTCCGCCTCGACCCGGCTGGCCGAACTGCCCACCGGCGGGCGTACCCCCCTCGCGGAGGGCCTGCTCGCGGCCACCGACCTGCTGCGAGTGGAGCGGCTCCGCGACCCGACGCGCCGCCCCCTCGTCCTCGTCGTCACCGACGGCCGGGCCACCGCCGGCCCGCGCCCGCTCGACCGCGCCGCCCACGCGGCGGCCGCGCTCGCCGCCACCGGCGCCCCCTGCGTGGTCGTCGACTGCGAGTACGGCCCCGTCCGCCTCCACCTCGCCCGCCGCCTCGCCACCCAACTAGCCGCCCCCCACCACCCTCTCGACGGCTTGACCCTCTCGACCCTCACCAGCCCTCGGTGATCTTGCACTTCGAGCCCCGGCGGAACGGACGAAACCGCCGATATCAGGGGCACAAACCGCAAGATCGCGGGGAACCGACCCGACAGGAGCGTTGCCTGATGCCGCAGGGAAAGCCGTCCGTCGTACCCGCCGACGGGTTGACCACCCGGCAGCGGCGCCACCGACCGCTGACCATCGTCCACACCGGACAGATGAAGGGGAAGTCGACCGCCGCGTTCGGGCTGGCCCTGCGCGCCTGGACGGCCGGGCTGCCGATCGGGGTGTTCCAGTTCGTCAAGAGCGCCAAGTGGCGGGTGGGCGAGGAGAACGCCTTCCGCGCCCTCGGCGAGGTGCACCAGCGCACCGGCCAGGGCGCCCCGGTGGCCTGGCACAAGATGGGCGAGGGCTGGTCCTGGATCCAGCGCGGCGGCGAGACCGACCACGCCGCCGACGCCCTGGAGGGCTGGCGGCAGATCCAGCGCGACCTGACCGCGCAGCGCTACGGCCTCTACGTGCTCGACGAGTTCACCTACCCGATGAAGTGGGGCTGGGTGGACGTCGGCGAGGTGGTGGAGACCCTGCGTACCCGCCCCGGCTTCCAGCACGTCGTGATCACCGGCCGGGACGCCGACCCGCGCCTGGTCGAGGCCGCCGACCTGGTCGCCGAGCTGACCAAGGTCAAGCACCCGATGGACGCCGGCCAGAAGGGCCAGAAGGGGATCGAGTGGTGACCGGGGCATGGGCGTTGCCCCGGCTGGTGGTGGGGGCGCCGGCCAGCGGGCACGGCAAGACCACCGTCACCACCGGGCTGCTCGCCGCGCTGCGCCGCCGCGGCCTCACCGTCAGCCCGCACAAGGTCGGCCCCGACTACATCGACCCCGGCTACCACGCGCTCGCCGCCGGCCGGCCCGGCCGCAACCTCGACCCGTGGCTGGTCGGCGCGGAACGGATCGCGCCGCTGCTGCGGCACGGCGCGAGCGTCCCCACCCCCGCCGACATCGCCGTGGTGGAGGGGGTGATGGGCCTGCACGACGGCGCGGTCGGTCGCGGCGCGTACGCCTCCACCGCGCACGTCGCCCGGCTGGTCGAGGCGCCGGTGCTGCTGGTCCTCGACACCACCGCCCAGGGCCGCTCCGCCGCCGCGCTGGTGCTCGGCATGCGCGCCTTCGACCTCGCCGTGCGGATCGGCGGGGTCATCCTCAACCGGGTCGGCTCGCCCCGGCACGAGACCCTGCTCCGCGACGCGCTCGCCGAGGTGGGCGTACCGGTGCTCGGGGCGGTCACCCGGGCCGCCGAGGTGGCCGCCCCCTCCCGCCACCTCGGGCTGGTGCCGGTCGCCGAACGGGCCCCCGAGTCGCTCGCCGTCGTCGCCGCACTCGCCGACCTGGTCGAGTCCACCGTGGACCTCGACGCGGTGCTCGAACTGGCCCGCACCGCCCCGCCGCTGACCGTCCCGGCCTGGGACCCGGCCGTCGCCGTCGGCGGCGCCGCCGGCGCCGCCCGCCCGGTCGTCGCGGTCGCCGGCGGTGCGGCCTTCACCTTCTCGTACGCGGAGACCAGCGAGCTGCTCACCGCGGCCGGCGCGGACGTGGTGACCGTCGACCCGCTGCGCGACCCGGCCCTGCCCGCCGGCACCCGGGCCGTCGTCGTCGGCGGCGGCTTCCCCGAGGTGCACGCCGATGCGCTCGCCGCCAACGTCGGGCTCCGCGCCGAGCTTGCCGGCTTCGACGGCCCGGTCGTCGCCGAGTGCGCCGGCCTGCTCTACCTCGGCAGGGCCCTCGACGGGGTGCCGATGTGCGGGCGGCTCGACCACACCGCCCGGATGACCGGCCGGCTCACCCTCGGCTACCGTGACGCCGTCGCCGCCAGCGACTCCCCGGCGCACCGGTCCGGCGACCCGGTACGCGGACACGAGTTCCACCGCACCGTCACCGACCCCGGGCACGGCGACCGGCCCGCCTGGCGCTGGGACGGCGCCGCGCACGGCTTCGTCACCGGCCGGGTGCACGCCTCGTACCTGCACACCCACTGGGCCGGCCACCCGCACGCCGCCCGCCGCCTGGTCGAGGCGGCGAGCCGGTGAGCGCCCGCGACGGGGACCGGCCGAGCGCCGGCGTGCTCACCGGCGTCGGGGTCGGGCCGGGTGACCCGGAACTGCTCACCCTCCGGGCGGTCCGGGTGCTGCGCGAGGCGGACGTGGTGTTCGTACCCGTCATGGACCGGCCGGCCGCCGAGGATGACGCGCCCCCGGGCCGCGCCGAGGCCACCGTGGCCGCGCACGTGGCCGCGGACCGGCTGCGCCGGCTGCCGTTCGCCCTCGACGACCGGGGCGGCGTGACGGCCCGCCGCGAGCGGGCCTGGAACGACGCCGCCCGCGCGGTGGTGGCCGCGATCGACGCCGGCGCCCCGTCGGCCGCCTTCGCCACCATCGGCGACCCGAACGTCTACTCCACCTTCGGCTACCTCGCCCACGGCGTGCGCGCGCTGCGCCGGGCGGTCGAGGTCCGCACCGTGCCCGGCGTCACCGCCATGCAGGAGCTGGCCGCCCGCAGCGGCGTCCCGCTCTGCGAGGGCCGGGAGCCGCTGACCCTGCTGCCGGCCACCGCCGGGCTCGCGCCGGTCGCCGACGCCCTCGCCGGCCCCGGCACCGTCGTCGTCTACAAGGGCTGGCGCCGCCACCCCGAGCTGCTTGACGAGCTGCGCCGGCAGGACCGGCTCGGCGACGCCGTGCTCGGCCGGGCGCTCGGCCTGCCCGACGAGCGGATCGGGCCGGTCGACGACGACGTCGACGACCTGCCGTACCTGTCGACGCTGCTGGCCCCGGCCCGCCGGGACCGCCGGGGAGGAAAACTGTGACCGCCACCGGAAAGGTGTGGTTCGTCGGGGCCGGCCCCGGCGCCGCCGACCTGCTCACCCTGCGCGCCGCCCGGGTGATCGCCGAGGCCGACGTGGTGGTCTGGGCGGCCAGCCTGGTCCACGCCGACGTGCTCGCCCACGCCCGCCCGGACGCCGAGATCGTCGACTCCTCCCAGCTCCCCATCGAGGGGGTGCTGCCGCTCTACCGGCGGGCCGCCGAAGACGGGCTGACCGTGGCCCGGATCCACTCCGGCGACCCGGCGCTGTGGGGCGCGGTGCAGGAGCAGCTCGACCTCTGCCGGGCCCTCGGCCTGGCCGTGGAGATCGTGCCCGGGGTCTCCTCGTTCACCGCCGTGGCCGCGATCGTCGGCCGGGAGCTGACCATCCCCGAGGTGGCCCAGTCGGTGATCCTCACCCGCCTCGAAGGCGGGAAAACGCCGATGCCGCCGGGGGAGCGGGTCCGCGAGTTCGCCCGGCACGGCACCACCATGGCGCTCTTCCTCTCCGCCGCCCGCTCCGGGCAGGCCCAGGCCGAGCTGCTCGCCGGCGGCTACCCGCCCGACACCCCGGTCGTGGTCGCCTACCAGGCGACCTGGCCCGACGAGCTGGTGGTCCGCTGCCAGCTCGGCGAGCTGGCGGCCACCGTCCGCGAGCACAAGCTCTGGAAGCACACCCTCTTCCTGGTCGGCCCGGCCCTCGCCGCCGGCGGCACCCGCTCGCACCTCTACCACCCCGGGCACTTCCACACCTTCCGCCGGGCCGAGCCCGCCGCCCGCGCCGACCTGCGCCGCGCCCGCGCCGCTGCCGACCCGGCCGCGACCGGCGCCGACGCCGCCGGGGACGGGCAACCCCGATGACGTACGCCGAGCCGCCGCTGCGCGAGCCGGACCTGCCGCGCACCGCGAAGGTCCGGCCCACCGCGCTGCGTACCGGCTGGACCACCGGCGCCTGCGCCACCGCCGCGGCCAAGGCGGCGGTGACCGCCCTGGTCACCGGGGTGCCGCAGCGGCGGGTGGAGATCGGCCTGCCCGCCGGCCGGCGGGTCAGCTTCGCGGTGGCCCGCTGCGAGGTGGAGCCGCGGCGGCGGGCCGAGGCGGTGGTGGTCAAGGACGCCGGCGACGACCCGGATGTCACCCACGGCGCGGAGCTGACCGCCACCGTGGACTGGCGGGACAGACCCGGGCTGCGCCTGGACGGCGGCCCCGGCGTCGGCACCGTCACCAAGCCGGGGCTGGGCCTGGAGGTCGGCGGGCCGGCCATCAACGAGACCCCGCGCCGGATGATCGGGCAGGCCGTGGCCGAGGTGGTCGACCTGACCGAGGTGGGCGTGCGGGTGGTGATCAGTGTGCCGCGCGGCGAGATCATGGCCCGGAAGACCACCAACCGGCGGCTTGGCATCCTCGGCGGCATCTCGATCCTCGGCACCACCGGGATCGTCCGCCCGTTCTCCACCGCCTCCTGGCGGGCCAGCGTGGTGCAGGCGGTGCACGTGATGGCCGCCCAGGGGGAGCGGACCGTGGTGCTCTGCACCGGTGGGCGTACCGAGCGGGCCGCCCGGGCGCTCCTGCCCGAGCTGCCCGAGGTCTGCTTCGTCGAGGTCGGCGACTTCACCGGCGCGGCCGTCACCGCCGCCGTCGGCGACGGCATCACCGGGGTGGTCTTCGTCGGCATGGCGGGCAAGCTCGCCAAGCTGGCCGCCGGCATCCTGATGACCCACTACACCCGGTCGAAGGTGGACCTGTCCCTGCTCGGCGCGGTGACCGCCGAGGCCGGCGGCGACGACGAGCTGGCCGGAGCGGTCACCGCGGCGAACACCGGCCGGCACGCGTACGAGCTGTGGGAGGCCGCCGGCGTGCTCGGCCCCGCCGGGGACCTGCTCTGCCGTCGGGTCCGCCAGGTGCTGCTCCGCTTCGCCGAACACGCCGTCGAGGTCGACGTGGCCATGGTGGACTTCGCCGGCTCCCGGATCGTCGCCTCCTCGGGCCGGTGGACCGCATGACCACCCCGCCGCCGGCGGCCGGCGACCCGGTCACTCCCGGTGACGACGGCCGCCGGCAGTCCACCCGCGACCGATATGACTCCCAGTCATATTTATGCCTCAGCGGTATATCGCTCACCGGACAGGTGCCCGCCGCCGGGGCGCTGGTGACCGTGGTGGGGACGGACGCCGCCGGGCGCCCGGCGCACCCGGGGCTCGCCGAGGCGCTGGCCGGCGCGGGGCTGGTGGTCGGGGCGGCCCGGCACCTCGCCGCCGTACCGGTGCCGTCCGGCTGCGCCACCGTCGCCCTCGGCCCGCTCGGCCCCGCCCTGGACCGACTCCACGCCGCCGTCGCCGCCGGCACCCCGGCCGTCGTGCTGGCCAGCGGCGACCCCGGGTTCTTCGGCATCGTCCGGCGGCTGCGGGCGGCCGGCCTGCCGCTGCGGGTGCTGCCCGCGGTCTCCAGCGTCGCCGCCGCATTCGCCCGGGCCGAGCTGCCCTGGGACGGCGCGGCGGTGGTCACCGCGCACGGGCGGGACCCGCGGGCGGCGCTCAACGCCTGCCGCGCGCTGCCCGCCGTCGCGGTGCTCACCGCGCCCGGGGCGGGGGCGGCCGAGCTCGGGGCGGGCCTGGTCGGCTGGGCCCGCCGCCTGCTGGTGGCCGAGCACCTGGGCACGCCCGACGAGCGGGTCACCTGGACCACCCCGGCGGAGGCCGCCGGGCGGACCTGGGCCGACCCGCACGTGCTGCTCAGCCTCGCCGCTCCGCCGGCCGGCGACGCGACGGCCGGGCCGCCATCCGGCGCAATCGGCGCCGGCGCATCCGGCGTCCGGGGAGTCGGCGGGCCCGCCCTCGGGGCGATGCGCGCGGACGACCAGCCCGCCGCCGCGCCGGCCGGCGGCTGGGCGCTGCCCGAGTCCGCGTACGCGCACCGCGACTCGATGATCACCAAGGCCGAGGTGCGCGCGTTCGCGGTGGCCCGGCTGCGGCCCCGCCTCGGCCGGCTGGTCTGGGACGTGGGGGCCGGCAGCGGCTCGGTCGGTATCGAGTGCGCCCTGCTCGGGGCGGCCGTCGTCGCCGTCGAACGCGACCCGGCCGCGCCGGTCCGGGCCAACGCGGCGCGGCACGGCGTCGACGTCCGGGTGGTGACCGGCAGCGCCCCGGCCGCCCTGGCCGGGCTGCCCGACCCGGACGCCGTCTTCGTCGGCGGGGGCGGCACCGACGTGCTCGCCGCGGTCGCGGCCCGCCGCCCCGAGCGGGTGGTGGTGACCCTCGCCGCGCTGGACCGGGTCGCGCCGGCCGTGCACCTGCTCCGCGCCGCCGGCTACACGGTCGAGGGCAGCCAACTCGCCGCCGCCCGCCTCGCCGACCTGCCCGGCGGGTCGATCCGGCTCGCCGCCACCAACCCCGTCGTCGTCCTCACCGGAGAGCGCCCGTGACGTCCGTCCACACCATCGACCGCCCGGCGGGGCAGCCCCGCCCGACGCGGATCGGCCTCGTCGCGGCCACCGCTGCCGGCCGGCGGCACGCCAACACCCTCGCCGCGGCCTGGCCGCACGCCCGTCCGGTCGACGGGGCGACCGTCGCCGACGCGCTCCGCACCGCCTGGACCGGCTGTGACGCGGTGGTGGCCTTCCTGGCCACCGGGGCGGTGGTCCGCGTCCTCGCGCCGCTGCTCGGCGACAAGCACACCGACCCGGCCGTGGTCGTGGTCGACGAGGCGGCCCGGCACGCCGTCGCCCTGCTGGGCGGGCACGCCGGCGGCGCGAACGCCCTCGCCGCCGAGGTCGGCGCGCTGCTCGACGCCCGGCCGGTGGTCACCACCGCCACCGACGCCGCCGGGCTGCCCGGGCTGGACACCCTCGGCTGGCCGGTCGAGGGGGCGGTGGCCGCGGTGACCCGGGCGATCCTCGACGGTGATCCGGTCCGGCTGGTCGCCGACGCCACCCGGCCCCTGCCCGCCCTGCCGGAGAACGTCACCGCGGACGCGCCGGAGCACGCCCCCCGGCTGCTGGTCACCGACCGGATCGTGTCGTTGGACGGCCGTACCGCCGTGCTGCGGCCGCCGTCGCTGGTCGCCGGCATCGGTTCCAGCCGGGGCGTCACCGCCGCCGAGGTGACCGACCTGCTGCGCCGGGCGCTCGCCGACGCCGGCCTGAGCCCGGCGAGTCTGCGCTGCCTGGCCAGCGTCGACCTGAAGGCCGACGAGGCGGGCATCGTGGCGACCGCCGACGCGCTCGGCGTACCCCTGGAGACCTGGCCGGTCGCGGAGCTGGCGGCGGTCGACGTGCCGCACCCCAGCGAGGTGGTCCGGGCCGCGGTCGGCACCCCCAGCGTCGCGGAGGCCGCCGCGCTGCACGGCGGCGGCGTGCTGCTGGTGCCGAAGACCGCGTCGGCGATGGCCACCGTGGCGGTCGTCCGGCACGCCCCGCGCGGCCGGCTGGCGATCGTCGGCCTCGGCCCCGGTGCGGCCGACCTGCGCACCCCGCGCGCGGTGGCCGAGCTGCGCCGGGCCGCCGTGGTCGTCGGCCTCGACCAGTACGTCGAGCAGGTCCGCGACCTGCTCCGGCCCGGCACCCGGGTACTGGCCAGCGGGCTCGGCGCGGAGGAGGAGCGCGCCCGGGCCGCCGTCGCCGAGGCCACGGCGGGGCACGCCGTCGCGCTGATCGGCTCCGGCGACGCGGGGGTGTACGCGATGGCCAGCCCCGCCCTCGACCACGCCGACGAGCGGATCGACGTGGTCGGCGTGCCGGGGGTGACCGCCGCCCTCGCCGCGTCCGCGCTGCTGGGCGCGCCGCTCGGTCACGACCACGCCTACCTGAGCCTCTCCGACCTGCACACCCCCTGGGCGGTGATCGCGCGCCGGGTCGCCGCCGCCGCCGAGGGCGACTTCGTGGCGCTGCTGTACAACCCGCGCAGCCGGGCCCGGGACTGGCAGCTCGGCGCCGCCCTGGAGACCTTCGCCGCGCACCGGCCGCTGCACACCCCGGTCGGCGTGGTGCGCAACGCCAGCCGGCCCGGCGAGCGGGTGCACCTGGCCACCCTGGCCACCCTCGACCCGGCGCTGGTCGACATGTACAGCGTGGTCGTCGTCGGCAGCTCGCAGACCCGGATCGTCGGCGGCCGGATGGTCACGCCGCGCGGCTACCGGTGGCGCCCGTGACCGCCCGCCGGGCGCCGGCCGCGCCCCCGCCCGTCGGCGCCCGGTGGGCCGCGCCGGTGATCGTCGACGCCTGCCAGGGCTGCGGCGCCTGCCTGTTGACCTGCCCCGAGCACGCGCTGCGCCCGGTCCCCGGCGGCCTGGCCGTCCGCGTCGACCGGTGCACCGGCTGCCTGGAGTGCCTGGAGATCTGCCCCGTGGACGCGATCCGCGTCAACCCCGAGACCCGAGGAGAACGATGACCGCCACCCCGACCACCGTCGCCCCGCCCACCGGCCGCTGGAGCCGAGCCGAGCAGGTACGCCTCGGCGGCATCGTCTGTGCCGTCGCCATGCTGCACGTCGTCGGCGTCAGCCTCTACCTGTACTGGAACGACCAGCCCGTGGCGGCCGGCGGGCTGGCCGGCGCCGGCACCCTCGCGTACCTGCTGGGGGTGCGGCACGCCTTCGACGCCGACCACATCGCCGCGATCGACGACACCACCCGGCTGATGCTGCTGCGCGGCCGGCGGCCGGTCGGCGTCGGCTTCTTCTTCGCCCTCGGGCACAGCGCGGTGGTGCTGCTGCTCGCCCTGGTGATCGGCCTCGCCTCGGCCCGCTTCACGGGCACCGGGATGGTCCGGATCCGCGAGGTCGGCGCCACCGTCGCCGTGGTCGCCGCCACGCTGTTCCTGGCGCTGGTCGCCGTGCTCAACGCGGTGGTGCTGACCGGGCTGGCCCGGCTCTGGCGGCGGCTGCGGGCCGGGGCCCTGGACGAGGCGGAGCTGGACCTGCTGCTGCTCAACCGGGGGCTGCTGCACCGGGTGCTCGGCGCCCGCGCCCGGACGCTGGTCCGCTCCTCGTGGCACATGGCCCCGATCGGGTTCCTCTTCGGCCTCGGCCTGGAGACGGCCAGCGAGGTGACCCTGCTGGCGCTCTCCGCCAGCACCGCCGCGGCCGGTGGCCTGCCCGTGCTGGCCCTGCTCACCCTGCCGCTGCTCTTCGCCGCCGGGATGTCCGCCATGGACACCGCGGACTCCCTGCTGATGAGCCGCGCCTACTCGTGGGCGCACCGGCAGCCGGCCCGGCGGCTCTGGTACAACCTGGCCACCACCGGGATGACCGTGCTGGTCGGCGGCTTGGTCGCCAGCGTCTATCTGGCCGCGCTGCTCACCGACCGCTTCGGCGTCACCGCCCTCGCCGGGTACGCCTCGATCGCCGACCACTTCGAGCAGCTCGGCTACGCCGTGGTGGCGCTCTTCGTGCTCGCCTGGGGCGGCGCGGTCGCGGTGTGGCGGCTGCGCGGCTTCGACCGCCGCTACGGGCAGGCAAGCCAATGAGCCGCGTCGTGCACCCGATCGAGCGGGAGTCCTACCGGATCCTGCGGTCCCGGGTCGACCTGTCCCACCTGCCGCCGCTGACCCGGGCGGTCACCGAGCGGGTGGTGCACGCCAGCGCCGACCTCGACTACGTCACCGACCTGGTCTGCGACGAGACCGCCCTGGCCGGCGGGCGGGCCGCGCTGCGGGCCGGCGCGCCCGTCGTCACCGACGTCTGGATGGTCGCCGCCGGCATCACCCGGCGGGACGTCGTCTGCCCGGTCGCCGACCCGGCCGCCGCCGTACTGGCCCGCGAGACCGGGCTGACCCGCTCGGCCGCGGCGGTCCGGATCGCGTACGAGCGGGTCGGGCCCGGGGCGGTCTGGGTGGTCGGCTGCGCGCCGACCGCCCTGGTCGAGCTGATCGCCCGCGACGCGGCGCCCGCGCTGGTGGTCGGGCTGCCGGTCGGCTTCGTCGGCGCCGCCGAGTCCAAGGCCGCGCTGCGGGCCAGCGGCCTGCCCGCGGTCTCCAACGTGGGCGAGAAGGGCGGGTCCGCGGTGGCCGCCGCCGCCCTCAACGCCCTGCTCTACCTGGAGGAGACGTCATGACCCCGGACCGCACCCCGCTGCTGATCGTCGGGCACGGCACCCGCAGCGCGCCCGGCGTGACGCAGTTCGCCGCCCTGGTGGAGCGGATCCGTCGCCGGGGCGTCGTCGACGACGTCGAGGGCGGCTTCATCGAGCTGTCCCGGCCGCCGCTGACCGACGCGGTCGGCGCGCTGGCCGGCCGGGGGCACCGGAACCTGGTGGCGCTGCCGCTGGTGCTCGCCGCCGCCGGGCACGGCAAGGGCGACATCCCCGCCGCGCTGGCCCGGGAGAGGCAGCGCCACCCCGGGCTGCGCTACGCCTACGGCCGGCCGCTCGGGCCGCACCCGCTGCTGCACGAGATCCTCGCCGGGCGGATCGACGCCGTCCTCGACGGCGCCGACCGGGCCGGTATCTGGATCGCGCTGATCGGGCGCGGCTCCACCGACCCGGACGCCAACGCCGAGGTCGCCAAGGTGGCCCGGCTGCTCTGGGAGGGGCGCGGCTACGCCGGCGTCGAGCCCGGGTTCATCTCCCTCGCCGAGCCGTCCGTACCGGCCGTGCTGGAGCGGCTGCGCCGGCTCGGCGCCCGGCGGATCGTGGTCGCCCCGTACTTCCTCTTCGCCGGGGTGCTGCCGGACCGGATCGTGGCGCAGTCCGACGCGTACGCCGCCGAGCACCCGGAGCTGGACGTGCGGGTGGCCGACCTGATCGGCGACTGCGACGCCCTGGCCGACCTGGTCCTCGAGCGGCACGCCGAGGCGCTGCGCGGGGACATCCGGATGAACTGCGACACCTGCGCGTACCGGGTGGCGCTGCCCGGGTTCGCCGACAAGGTGGGCCGGCCGCAGACCCCGCACCACCACCCCGACGACCCGGCCGGCGGTCACGACCACCACCACCATCACCGTCACGGCCACGACCCGGGCCTGCGCCCGGGCCAGGTCGCCATCGTCGGCGGCGGGCCCGGCCCCGACGACCTGATCACGGTACGGGGGAGGGCGTTGCTGGACGCCGCGGACGTGGTGGTGGCCGACCGGCTCGCCCCGGCCGGCCTGCTCGCCGGGCTGCGCCCGGAGGTGCTGGTGGTGGACGCCGCGAAGGTGCCGCGGGGCCCGTCGGTGGGGCAGGACACCATCAACGACGCGCTGGTCGCGCACGCCCGCGCCGGCTGGCGGGTGGTCCGGCTCAAGGGCGGCGACCCGTACGTCTTCGGCCGCGGCCACGAGGAGGTGCAGGCCTGTGCGGCGGCCGGCGTGGAGACCGTGCTGGTGCCGGGGGTGAGCAGCGCGGTCGCCGCGCCGGCGCTCGCCGGGGTGCCCGTCACCCACCGCGGGGTCGCGCACGACGTCACCGTGGTCTCCGGCCACCTGCCGCCCGGTCACCCGGACTCGCTGGTGGACTGGCCGGCGCTGGCCCGGGCGCGGGGGACGGTGGTGCTGCTGATGGCGGTGGACACCATCGCGAAGATCGCGGCGGTGCTGATCGAGCACGGCCGCGACCCGGGGTCACCGGCGCTGGTGGTGCAGGACGCCGGCCACCCCGGGCAGCGGGCGCTGCCGGGCCGGCTCGACGAGGTCGGCGCGCTGACCGTCCGGGAGGGGGTACGGCCCCCGGCGGTCGTCGTGCTCGGACCGGTGGTGGCGCTGCGCGCCCCGGCCCGCCGGCCGGCGTCGCGGGGTCAGGAGCCGCCCCGGTAGTGGTGGCGAGCGGGACTCGGCCGCGTGGGCGGTGGCTCAGCCGGTCAGCGCGTGGGCGAGGGCGTAGCCGAGTGCGGCCGCGCCCAGCCCGGCGACCACGCTGGCCAGCGCGTTGGCCACGGCGTGGAAGCGGGCGCCCTCCCGGGTCAGCCGCAGCGTCTCGTAGCTGAGGGTGGACCAGGTGGTCAGCGCGCCGCAGAAGCCGGTGCCGATCAGCGCGGTCACCGCCGGCGCGGCCGGCACCGCGGCCACCGCGCCGAGCAGCAGCGACCCGGCCACGTTGACGGTGAGCGTCCCCCACGGGAACGGCGAGTCGTGCCGGGCCTGCACGGCGCGGTCGGTCA
This sequence comes from Micromonospora sp. IBHARD004, assembly GCF_052814115.1. Classification (NCBI taxonomy): domain Bacteria; kingdom Bacillati; phylum Actinomycetota; class Actinomycetes; order Micromonosporales; family Micromonosporaceae; genus Micromonospora; species Micromonospora sp. IBHARD004. Next base: position 4,258,376 of record NZ_CP199934.1, on the reverse strand, counting down.
GGTAGCGCAGCGGCGCGCCGAGCGCCGCCCCGAGCGCGATCAGCAGGACGGTCACCGCGCCGCCCGCCGCGCCAGCAGCCGGGCCGCCGCCGCGTCCCCGATCCAGACGGCGAGCAGCGCGCCGACCAGCGTCGCCGCGAGGTACGCCAGCGCGGTGCCGGCCGCGCCGGCGGTCACCGCCCGCTGCGCGTCGACCGCGTACGTGGAGAAGGTGGTGAAGCCGCCGAGCACCCCGACGCCGAGGAGCGGCCGGACCAGCGGGTGCACCGGGCGCGCCCCGATCACCGCCATCAGCACGCCGATCAGCAGGCAGCCGGCCAGGTTGATGCCGAAGGTGGCCCACGGGAAGCCGGTGGGGGAGTGCGGGAAGGCGGACTGGATGCCCGCCCGGGCCAGCGCGCCGAGCACGCCGCCGGCGGCGATGGCGCCGAGCACCGCCGCGGGGTGGGCGGCCAGCTCCGCCCGGTCGGCGGGTACGTGCAGGTCGACGTCGGGGTCGACGCGGAATTCGGGTGGTGGTGTCACGGTGCCTCCCCACCAGGACGGGCATCACTGGCAGGGACCGTTGGCGAGCGTGTCGCGGTTCTCCCGGCCTGACCCGGGACGGCGGGCCCCACCGCCGGTCTCCGGCCGAGCATAACCCCGCGCCGTACGGCAGTCGGCGTTGCCCGCAGCCCGCAGTCGGCCGGGTCAGGCCGCGGCGTCGACCAGGTCGGCGGGGGCGGCGGCGCGGGCGGGCGGCGCCGCTGGTGGACGCGCTGCACCGGCTGCCCGCCGCCCGCTGACCCCGGCGCCGCTCGCCCTCTGGGCCCGGCTCCGCACGCCGCTCCCGGGCCCGCCGCCGCTCCCGTGCCAGGCCCACGCCGTGACCTGGCACGACAACCCGGTACGGGCGTACGGTACGCAGCATCGCCCGGCGCCGCGCGGCGTCGGGACACCGTCGCGCAGGAGGCAGCCGTGCAGGACCGCACCCCTCGTCCGGAGGAGCTGGAGCCCGTGGAACGGGCCGGCGTCGACGAGCTGCGGGCGCTGCAACTCGACCGGCTGCGCCGGTCGCTGCGGCACGCGTACGACAACGTGCCGCACTACCGCCGCGCCTTCGAGGCGGCGGGCGTCCACCCCGACGACTGCCGGGAGCTGGGCGACCTGGGCCGCTTCCCGTTCACCGGCAAGGCCGACCTGCGGGAGAACTACCCGTTCGGCATGTTCGCCGTGCCCCGGGAGCGGATCGCCCGGCTGCACGCCTCGTCCGGCACCACCGGCCGGCCCACCGTCGTCGGCTACACCAGGGACGACCTGGCCACCTGGGCCCGCCTGATGGCCCGGTCCATCCGGGCCGCCGGCGGCCGGCCCGGCGACCGGGTGCACGTGGCGTACGGCTACGGCCTGTTCACCGGCGGGCTCGGCGCTCACTACGGCGCCGAGGAGCTGGGCTGCACGGTCATCCCGGTCTCCGGGGGCATGACCGAGCGACAGGTCATGCTGATCCGCGACTTCGAGCCGGACGTCATCATGGTCACCCCCAGCTACATGCTGGCCATCGTGGACGAGATGGAACGCCAGGGCGTCGACCCGAAGTCCACCTCGCTGCGGGTCGGCATCTTCGGCGCCGAGCCGTGGACCGAGGACATGCGCCGGGAGATGGAGCAGCGGCTCGACATGCACGCGGTGGACATCTACGGGCTCTCCGAGGTGATGGGCCCCGGGGTGGCCGTCGAGTGCGTGGAGACCAAGGACGGCCTGCACCTCTGGGAGGACCACTTCTACCCGGAGATCATCGACCCGGTCACCGGTGCGGTGCTGCCCGACGGCGAGCAGGGCGAGCTGGTGCTCACCTCGCTGACCAAGGAGGCCATGCCGGTGGTCCGCTACCGCACCCGGGACCTCACCCGGCTGCTGCCCGGCACGGCCCGGACGATGCGCCGGATCGAGAAGATCACCGGGCGGACCGACGACATGATGATCGTGCGCGGGGTGAACGTCTTCCCCACCCAGATCGAGGAGCTGATCCTGCGTACCCCGGCGCTGTCGCCGCACTTCCAGTGCGTGCTGGACCGGCAGGGCCGGATGGACACGCTCACCGTCAAGGTGGAGCGGCGGGTCGGGGTGTCCGCCGACGAGGCCACGCGGGCCGGGGCGGCGCTGGTGGAGCAGGTCAAGAACACCATCGGGGTCAGCGTCGCGGTGCAGGTGATCGAGCCGGACGGGGTGGAACGGTCGATGGGCAAGATGCGCCGGATCGTGGACCAGCGGCGGGGGCGCTGAGATGGGGGAGCGTGACGGTCGTACGGCGGCGCACGAGATGTTCGACGCCGACGTGGCCTCCAAGGGGCTCGGCATCGAGCTGGTCTCCGCCGCCGACGGCGCGGCCGTGGCCCGGATGCGCGTCACCGCGGCCATGCTCAACGGCCACGCCATCGGCCACGGCGGCTTCGTCTTCCTGCTGGCCGACACCGCGTTCGCGCTGGCCTGCAACAGCCACGGGCCGGTGACCGTCGCCGCCGGCGGCGAGATCAGCTTCGTCCGTCCGGTCCGCGAGGGTGACCTGCTGGAGGCCCGGGCCACCGAACGCACCCGGTACGGCCGCAGCGGCATCTACGACGTCACCGTCTGGCGGGACGACGAGGTGGTCGCCGAGTTCCGCGGCCGCAGCCGGACCCTGGCGTCCCGCGCCGAGCCGGGCTGAGCGGCCGGCGTCGGGCTGTCGGCCCGGCGTGGCCGCGCTGTCAGGGAGCTGCGGCACGATGGCCGGATGGGACAGATCCTGCTCTTCCATTCCGTCTACGGGCTGCGCCCCGCGGTGCTCGCCGCCGCCGACCGGTTGCGCGCCGCCGGGCACCGCGTGGTCACCCCCGATTTGTACGGCCTGCCGGCTGCGGAGACCGTGGCGGAGGGCTTCGCCCTGCTCGACAAGGTCGGCCGGGACGTGGTGCTCGACCGGGCCCGGGCCGCGGCGGCGGACCTGCCGGCGGAGACGGTGCTCGCCGGCTTCTCGATGGGCGCCGGCGTGGCCGGGGCGCTGCTCGCCGAGCGGCCCGCCGCGGCGGCCCTGCTCCTGCTGCACGGCACCGCGGGCGCGCCCGAGGCGGTCCGCCCGGGGCTGCCGGTGCAGCTGCACCTCGCCGACCCGGACGAGTACGAACCGCAGCACGAGGTGGACGAGTGGCAGCGGGCGATGACCACCGCCGGCGCGGACCTGTCGGTGTACCGCTACCCGGGGCCCGGGCACCTCTACACCGACCCGGACGTGCCCGACCACGACCCGGTGGCCGCCGGACACACCTGGGAACGCGCGCTGGCGTTCCTCGCCGACCGCTGACCCGCTCCGCCGGTCCGGCCCGCCGGCGCCGGGTGCGCTGTCGACGCGGGCAGCTCTGTTGGCGTGGGCCGGTACCTCCGTCCTGGGCGCTCCGACGCCCGGGCTCACCTGCCTCCGCCGCTGATCAGGCGGCGGCGAGTGCGATCGGTCCGGCCGCGGTGGAGCCGGTCCGACGGCGTCGGGCCGGGGTGTCGGCCAGCCTGACCGGGGATCCGGCCGGTGCGGAGGACGCCACGTTTCCGAGCGGGGCGACTGAGCCCCGCCGCGCCGCCGGTGGGCCGACGGTCGCCGGCCCGGGCGGGGTCCCGCCGCCCGGCGCTCGGACCGGGTCCGGGGTGGACGATCCCCACCGGCGCCGGCGCCGGCGGACCGGGACGGGCGGGGCGAACCCGGCGCGTCCCCCGGCCGCGCCGGCCGGAGCGGCCCCCGCCCAGTCCGGCCCGGACCCGTTCCGGGTGACCGATCCGGAGCCGGACCGGTCTCGCGGCGCGGACCGGGAGTCGGCGCCGGCGGCTGTCCGTCGGGGCGTCACCTCGGCCGGGTGCCTCCGCTGCCAGGCGCCTTTGGTTGGGCGCGCGGAATCGGCGCAGCCGGCCGGGCGCCCGCTACCGACGACAGCGTCCGTGCGTGCGGCACCGGGGACGTGGTCCGGGCGCGCGGTAGCGGGGACGCCGTTCGGGCGTGCGGTCCCGGGGACGTGGTCCGGGCGGGTCCCGGCGCCGACCGTGCAGGCCGCGGCGAGCGGGGCCCCGGCCCGCCGGGCGAACTCCGCCCGGACCGCGCGGGGCAGCCGGTGCTGCGCCACCCGGGCCACCGCCGGCTCGGCGACCGCGTACCCGCCGCGGGCAGGCCGCCGCAGCAGGCCGCCCGCCGCCAGCTCCCGCAGCACCGGCTCGGCCCGGCCCGGCGCCCAGCCGAGCAGCCGCTCGACTGTGCCGGCCGCGAAGCGCGCGCCGAGCTCCGCGCCGGCCATCAGCACCGCCCGGTGGTCGCCGTCCAGCCGGTCCAGCCGGGCGTCGACGATCCGGCGTACCGGGTCGGGCACCCGCCCGGCCGGCGCGCGGCCGCCTTCCTCGTCGAGCGCCCGCACGTAGGCCGCGGCGACGGCCGGGTTGCCGCCGACCAACGGCAGCAGGTCCCGGGCCAGCGCGGCCGGTCGGCCGGCCCGGCCGAGCAGGTGCCGCAGCAACCGTCCGGTGTCGACCGTGCCGAGCGGGGGCAGCGGCACCCGGCGACGCCGCTCGCCGGCGCCGGGCAGCACGTCCGCCCAGCCGGCGTCGTGGGTGGCGACCACCGCCAGCGGCAGGCTCCGCTCGGTCGCCGCGGCGAAGAGCCGGTGCAGGAAGCGGTTCATCGCCGGCGCCGCCCGGTCCAGGTCGTCCACCGCGACCACCACCGGCTGCCCGGCGGCCAGCTCCAGCAGGACCTGCCGCCAGACCTCGGCGCCCCGGCCCGCGGCACCGGCGTCCTCCGGCGCGGCGAGCAGCTCCGCCAGCGCGTGCGCCGCCGGACCCAGCCGGGCCGGTGGGAGCAGCCCGTCGAGCGCCGTGGCCAGCCGCCTTCGTGCGGTCGGCGGCAGATCGGTGTCGCGGACGCCGGCGAACCCGCGGACCATGTCGGCCAGCGGCGCCAAGGCCCCCTCGGCGTACGGCGGGCAGTGCGCGACGCACCAGCGCACCGGCGCTCCGTCCACCGTCGACACCGTCCGGGCCAGCTCGTGCAGCAGCCGGCTGCGCCCGCTGCCGGCCGGGCCGGCCAGCGAGATCCAGCCGGGCCGACGGTCCCGGACCGCCCGGGCGATCTCGTCGCCCGCGGTGGCCAGCTCCCGGCGCCGGCCGACCAGCGAGCCGTGGTGCGGGGTGGGACGCGGCCGGCTCGTCCCGGTGACCCGCCAGACGTCCAGCGGCAGCGCCTTGCCGGCGACCGTCATGCAGGCCAGCGGCCGCTGCTCCACCAGGCCGACGGTGGCCCGCTGGGTGGCGGCGCAGACCACGACGGCGCCCGGCGGGGCGTACTCCTGCAGGCGGGCCGCGGTGGTGATCACCGCGCCGCTGGCCGTGCCGTGACCGCCGTCGCGGGTGGCGGCGAGGTCCACCAGGACCTCGCCGGTGGCCACCCCGACCCGGACCCGCAGCCGGATGCCGGCCGGCACCCGCCGGTCGACGGCCCGCTGGATCTCCAGCCCGGCCCGCACCGCCCGGTACGCGTCGAAGCCGTCGGAGGCGTGCGCGCCGAAGAGCGCCATGACCGCGTCGCCGATGTACTTCTCCACCACGCCGTTCCACCGGCGCAGCACCCCGGCCACGGTGTCGAAGTACGCGCGCTGCAGGGCCCGCACGTCCTCCGGGTCGAGCCGTTCGGTCAGGCCGGTCGACCCGACGATGTCGGCGAAGAGCACGCTGACCGTGCGTCTCTCCTCCGGCACCGGCCATCGTGTCGAGCTGACGACATTCCGACGTCCCACCGTCGTGGACATTGGCATCGCACCCACCTTTCCCCCCGCTCCGGTGCCTGACGACCTTCGGAGACTTACACCACCGGGTTCTCGGGGGATCGGCAGAACGACGTATGTCGGCCACCCGCAACCTTTAGTCGCAATGTCGACGCGAGGAGTACCACAAGGGCACTGAGCCCGTAGAACGGTTCGGGAGTCTGTGATTAGGCTGCGAGCCATGGCCAGCGATGTGGACACCGCACCGCTCGTCGGCCGTGCCGACCAGCTCGCGGCGCTGCGGTCGGCGCTGCTCGACGACGTCGCGCAGGGGCACACCGCGGCGGTCTTCCTCACCGGCGAGAGCGGGGTGGGCAAGACCCGCCTGCTGGCTGAGGTCAGTGCCCGGCTGCGGGACGCGGGTGCCCTGGTGCTGACCGGCACCTGCCTCGACATCGGGGACGCCTCCCCGCTGCACCCGCTGCGACAGGCGCTGCGCCGCTTCGACACGGAGCTGACCGCCGCCCAGGCCCGCACCTCCTCGGCGGTGCGCGGCCTGCTGCAGGTGTTCGACGACGAGACCCCGGGGCCGGACGGCGCCGGCGCGCTGCTGGAGCGGGTCGCCCGCGGCCTGCACCTGGTGGCCGGCGGTCGCCCGCTGGTCATCGTGCTGGACGACCTCCAGTGGGTCGACCGGAGCACCCGTCAGCTCCTGCTCTACCTGCTCGCCGGCCTCGGTGACCTGCAACTGTCGGTGCTCGCCGCGATCCGGGCGGAGGCGCTGCAGGGCGCCCACCCGTTGCGCCGCGTCCTCACCGAGCTGCGCCGGCTGCGGTCGGTCCAGGTGGTCGACCTGGCGCCGCTGGACCGGGCGGACACCGACCGGCTGGCCGCGGCCGTCGTCGGCCGGCCGCTGGCCCCGGAGGCGGCCGAGCTGGTCTGGCAGCGCAGCGGCGGCAACCCGTTCGTGGCCGAGGAGCTCGCCCGGGACCTGCGCGAGGGCCGCGACGGGCTCTCCGACACCCTCCGGGAGATCTTCCTGGCCCGGGTCGACGCCCTGCCGCAGCACGCCCACGCGGTGGTGCACGCGGTCGCCGCCGGTGTCGAGCCGGTCGAACACTGGCTGCTGGCCCAGGTTGTCCGGCTGCCGGAGGAGGAGCTGATCGAGGCGGTCCGGGCCGCGGTGGCGCACCGGCTGCTGGTCGGCGACGACGAGGGCTACCGGCTGCGGCACCGGCTGGTCGCGGAGGTGCTGGCGCACGAGCTGCTGCCCGCCGAGCGGTCCGCCCTGCACCGGCGCTACGCCGAGGCGCTGACCTCGGCCACGGCCGAGCTGCACCAGGCCCGGCTGGCGCACCACTGGCGGCTGGCCGGCGAGCCGGCCCGCGCGTTGCCGGCCGCGATGGCCGCCGCCCGGGAGGCCGAACGGCTGCACGGTTACGCCGAGGCGCACCGGCACTGGTCGGCGGCGCTGCAGCTGGCCGACGCGCCGGCCGCCGTTCCGCCGGACCCGGGCCGGGCCACCCCGGTCGAGGTCGACCGCGCCGAGCTGCTGGAACACGCCGCCGAGGCGGCGCACCACTGCGGCGAGCACGCCCGGGCGCTGGCCCTGCTGGAGGAGCTGGCCCGGGATCCGGCCGGCCCGCCGGCCTGCGCCCTGCACATCCGGCGGGCCCGCTACCTGGCCGCCGCCGGCCGGTCCGCGCCGGCGGAGGCGGAGTACCGCGGGGCGCTCGAGGCCGCCGACTGCACCGCGCGGGAGCGGGCCACGGCCGCCGCCCACCTGGCCGAGCTGCTGCTGCACCTCGGCCGGTACGCGGAGGCCGGCGTGCAGGCCCGGGAGGCGTTGCAGCTCGCCGCCGCGGTCGAGGGCTCCACCTCGGAGGTGGTGCTGGCCAGCGCCGCGCTCGGCTTCAGCGACGCCTTCCTGGAGGATCCCGACGCGGGGCTGGCGGTGATGCGGGAGGCGGTGGAGATCGCCGAGCGGTCCGGCCGGCCGGAGGACGTCGCCTGCGCGTACCTGCACCTGGCGGAGCTGCTGACCGGCCCGCTGAACATCCTCGAGGAGGGCGTGGTGGTGGCCCGCCGGGGCGCGGAGCGGGTCGCCGAGCTGGGGCTGGGCCGCACCTGGGAGACCCGGCTGCTGGCCATCGCCACCAACGGCCTGTTCCGGGTGGGGCAGTGGTCGGAGGCGGAGAAGGTGGTCGCCGCGGCGCTGCGGCACCGCCCGTCCGGCGCGGACGCGGTCGAGCTGCTGCTGGCCCGCTGCCGGCTCTCCGTCGGGTACGGCGACATCGAGGCGTCCGACCGGGACCTGGAGGCGGTGGCCACCGTGCTGGCCGGCGGCGGCGCCCGGCACGTGCTGCCGATGCTGATCCTGCGCGCCGGGCTGGCGATGTGGCAGGGGCGGCACGACCTGGCCCGGCAGGCCGTCCAACGTGGCCTGACCGAGAGCCGCTCCGACGACGTCATCGTGCTGGCCACGCTGGCCTGGCACGGCCTGCGGGCGGAGGCGGAGGCGCACGCCAGCCGCACCATCGCGGTGGACGAGACGGCGGTCCGCCGGCTGCGCGAGGTGGTCGACCGGGTGGCCCGCAAGAGCGAGCACGCCGGCCGCCCGGTGCGCTACATCGTCGACGGCTTCCTCGCGCTCTGCGCGGCGGAGCTGAGCCGGCTCGACGGCCGGGGCGACCCGGAGTTGTGGGCCCGGTCGGCGGTCGAGTGGGACCGCCGGAACCACCCGTACCCGGCGGCTTACTCTCGGCTGCGGCAGGCCGAGGCGCTGCTGGCCCGGCGCAGCCGGGTGGCGACCGCCGGCAAGCTGCTGCGCCAGGCGTACCAGGTGGCGCAGGGCCTCGGCGCGTTGCCGTTGAGCTCGGAGATCCGTATCTTGGCCGGCCGGGCCCGGGTGACGCTGGAGGAGCGCCCGGCGCCCGCCGGTGGCCCGCCGGTGCCGGCCCCCCGCCGGCCCGCCGCGGCGCCGCCCGCCGAGTCGACGGTCGACGAGCTGGCCGTGCTGACCGCCCGGGAACGGGAGGTGCTTGCCGCGGTCGCCGAGGGGCTGACCAACAAGGAGATCGGCCAGCGGCTGTTCATCAGCGAGCGGACCATCGGGGTGCACGTCTCGCACATCTTCGACAAGCTCCAGGTGCGGACCCGGGTTCAGGCGAGCGCGATCCTCCTGCGCAACCGCGGCGAACAGTCGTAGGACCGGCCACCCGACATACGTCGTTCTACTGATTCCGCCGACCGGCGGGGCTGGAAGGCTGTCCCACGTCACCGGCGGCACGGGGGTGATCGGCCACAGTGGAGGAGAGATGACCGAACCGGTCTGGGGTCCAGTGCACCAGGACATCGTCGGGCTGCTCGCCGACCACCCGGCCGACGTGCCGGCGGTCGTCGACCACCTGACGAAGCTGCAGGACATGCTGGTCCGGCTGCCGCCGTTGGAGGCGAGCTGTCCCCTCGCGGACTTCAACAAGCTCTACCTGACCATCACCACCAGCGTGCTGGACGGCCTCTACGACGACCGCTTCGCCGACCCGGCCTTCCTGGCCCGGCTGGACGTCGAGTTCGCCGCGCGCTACTTCGACGCGCTGCGGTTCTGGACGGAGTCCAGCCCGAGCACGCCGAAGGCCTGGGCCTGTCTGTTCCAGCGGCTGCGCGGCCCGGACGCGCGGCCGTTGCCGTCGGCGGCGGCCGGGGTGAACGCGCACATCAACTTCGACCTGCCGTTCGCGCTGGTGACCACCCTGGAGAGCCTGGAGTCCGAGCCAATCGACGACAGCGACCAGCACCACGACTACCTGGAGATCAACAAGATCTTCGCCGAGCGGATCCCCGAGCTGCGCCGGGGCTACCTGGACCACTGGCAGCTCATGATCGACATGGTGAACGGCGACATCGACGACTGGTACCAGGGCGAACTGGTGGAGTACACCCGGAACGTCGCCTGGCGCAACGCGCAGAAGATCTGGCGCTGCCGGCACGATCCGGAGGCCCGCGAGTGTGAGCGGACGCGGTTGGACGACAACGCCGCGCTGCTCGGCCGGCTGCTGCTCTCGCCCCTCGGGGCGTTCCTGCAGTAGCCGCGACGGGGGGTCCCCGCGTTCCGCCGTCGCGGTGGGACGCGGGGACGTCGTCGTCCGAGGGCCCGGTGCGAGGATGGGCGGATGACGGGGGTCGAGCTGTCGCTGAGGGGCAACGTCACCGCGGGGGTGGTCCGCGTCGGGGACACCGTCCGGCGGCCGGTCGGCCCGTGGACCGAGAGCGTCGACGCGCTGCTGCACCACCTGCACGAGGTCGGCTTCCCCGGCGCGCCGCGGCCGCTCGGCCGGGACGCCCGGGGCCGCCAGGTGCTGGAGTACGTCCCGGGGGAGCCCGGCGACCCCGCCGGCACGTACGCCCCGGCCGAGCTGGCGTCGATCGGGGCCCTCCTGGCCGAGCTGCACCGCGCCACGGCCGGTTTCGTGCCCCCGGCGGCGGCGGTGTGGCAGCGGGTCATCCCGCCCGACGGCGAGGAGCTGGTCTGCCACCACGACGCGGCGCCGTGGAACCTGGTCCGCTCGCCGCGCGGCTGGGTGCTGATCGACTGGGACTCCGCCGGGCCGGGCACCCGGCTGTGGGAGCTGGCGTACGCGGCGCAGAGCATGGCCGGGATGCGGCCGGACCGGCCCGTGCGGGAGTCGGCGCGGCGACTGCGGGTCTTCGTGGACGGTTACGGCCTGGCCGGGGCGGACCGTCCGGCGCTGGCCGGGCTGCTGGGCCGGCGCGCCCGGGCGATGTGCGACCTGCTCCAGCGGGGCGCCCGGGACGGCGTCCAGCCCTGGGCGCGCATCCACGCCGAGGACGGCGCCTACTGGCGGGACACCGCCGCCTACCTCGACGCGCACGTGGCGGCCTGGACCGCCGCCCTCACCTGACGGGTCAGGGCCGCCGGATCCGGCTGCGGTACGCCACCGCGGCGGCCCGGTTGTTGCACAGCTCGCAGCAGTACCGCTGCCGGCCGGCCCGGGTCCGGTCGAGGTACGGGGCCCGGCAGGGATCGGCCGCGCAGACCCCGAACCGGTCGGCGCCGCCGGCCACCGCGGCCCGGGCGAGCGCCCCGGTGACCAGGGCGGCGAACGGCCCGACCGGGCCGGCGTGCGGCAGCGGCGTCAGCCGCAGCGTGCCGTCGGGCGCTCGGCGCCGGGGCGTACCTGCAGTTCGCGGCCGAGGACCGGTTCGTCGGCCCGGAGACCCGGGCGGCCTTCGCCGCCGCCGCGCCCGGGGCCCGGGTGTCGCTCTACCCCCACGAGGAGCACGACCTGGGCGGTACGCGGGTCCGCGACGACCGGGTCGCCTGGCTCACCGACCGGCTCGCGCTGGTCGGCTGAGCCGGGGTGCGGGGCCGGCCGGCCCGGGGGGTGTCGGCCGGCCCCGCGTCGCGCTGTCGTCCGGTCGGCCGCGGTCGGCCGGGGGAGCGGGCGGTGGGACGGTGTCGTCCGTCGCGCACCGGGTACGCCCGGTCCATGGCGAGCAGCGAACCGGGTCGACCCCCGACCGAACCGATCGGCGGACCGCGACGCCAGTTCGGGTTCCGCTTCGACCCGCCGTTCCGGCTGCCCCTCGCCCTGCTCGGGGTCCGGCCCGGGACCGCCGTCGTCGAGGTGGACGCCGAGACGCTGACGGTCCGGTTCGGTCCGTGGCGGCTGCGGACCGACCGGCGCAACGTCACCGGGGTGGAGCCCAGCGGGCCGTACCGCTGGTGGCGGGCGGTGGGGCCGCGCCTCTCGCTGGCCGACCGTGGCGTCGCCTTCGGCACCGGCACCACGGCGGGCGTCTGCGTCCGCTTCGCCAGCCCGGTCCCCGCCCTCGCGCCCGGCCGGTGGCTGCGCCACCCGGCGGTGACGGTGACCGTCGCCGACCCCGACGGGCTGCTTCGCGCCCTGCGCACCCCGGTGGCCGGCTGACCGGCGGGCGCCGCCCCCGGCCGTACGATCCCTCGCGCCCTGGTGATCTTCCCGGCTTGCCGGGTTCGACGGGTGACGCCGTGGGTACCGCCGACGGGTGACGCCGTGGGTACCGCCTACGGTCGGGTCAGGGCCTGAAGGGGTGCAGATGTCGGACGGGCAACGCGGGGCGCAGCCCCGGCGTACGCGGGGGCGGCGCGACCAGGCGCGGTCAGGCCGCGCGCCGCGCGCGGGACGCGAGCCGGAGCGCGGCGAGCGGGTCGGTCGTGGGCCGCTGGGCGTCCCGGAGTGCGTGGAGACCCCGGTCCGGCCGGCCGAGCCGGCCAGCCGACTGAGCCGGTGGCTGTTCCAGCACCGGGTGCAGCCGGTCGGCCCGGAGGCCCGGGAGCCGGAGGCGAAGGCGCACCCCTGGTGGCAGGTGATGTGCCTGACCGGCGTGGACTACTTCTCCACCCTCTCCTACCTGCCCGGCATCGCCGCGTTGGCGGCCGGTGCGCTCTCCCCGCTGGCCACCCTGCTGATCGTGGCGCTGACCCTGTTCGGGATGCTGCCGATGTACCGGCGGGTGGCCCGGGAGAGCCCGCACGGGCAGGGCTCGGTGGCCATGCTGGAGCGGCTGCTGCCGTTCTGGCGGGGCAAGGTCTTCGTGCTGGTGCTGCTCGGCTTCGTGGCCACCTCGTGGATCATCACGATCACGCTCTCCGCCGCCGACGCCACCGTGCACCTGCTGGAGAACCCGATCCTGCCGGCGTCCTTCCCGCACGGCGCCACGGCCGCGGTCGCGGTGACCGTGGTGCTGCTGCTCATCCTCGGCGGCGTCTTCCTGATGGGTTTCAGCGAGGCGGTGCAGGTCGCCATCCCGCTGGTGGCGGTCTTCCTCGGGCTCAACGCGGTGATCGTGGTCGTCGGTCTGGCCGAGGTGGCCGCCGACCCGGCGGTGCTCAGCGGCTGGACCGGCGCCCTCACCGCCCGGGGCACCGGCCTGGGCGACCTGGTCGGGCCGGCCGTGCTGGCGTTCCCGCTGCTGGTGCTGGGGCTCTCCGGCTTCGAGACCGGGGTCAGCATGATGCCGCTGGTCAAGGGCGAAGGCGCCGACCCGCGGCAGCGGCTGGAGGCCCGGATCCGGAACACCCGCAAGCTGCTCACCACCGCGGCGCTGATCATGTCGGTCTACCTGATCGCGACCACCTTCGTCACCACCGTGCTGATCCCGGCGGAGGAGTTCCAGCCCGGCGGCGCGGCCAACGGGCGGGCGCTGGCGTTCCTGGCCCACGAGCACCTGGGCGAGGCGTTCGGCACCGTCTACGACATCAGCAGCGTGCTGATCCTCTGGTTCGCCGGCGCCTCGGCGATGGCCGGACTGATCAACATCGTGCCCCGCTACCTGCCCTCCTACGGCATGGCGCCGGAGTGGGCCCGGGCGGTCCGGCCCGTGGTCCTCGTCTACACGCTGATCAGCATCGCCATCACCGTCGCGTTCCGGGCCGACGTCGACGCCCAGGCCGGCGCGTACGCGACCGGGATCCTGGCGATGATGGTCTCCGGCGCGATCGCGGTGACCATCTCCGCGTACCGGGCGCGGCACCCGTTCGCCGGGGCCGGCTTCACGGTGCTGACCCTGGTGCTGCTCTACGCCCTCACCGAGAACGTGATCGAGAAGCCGGACGGCATCACCATCTCCGGCATGTTCATCGCCGGCATCGTCGCCGTCTCGCTGATCTCGCGGGTCACCCGGACCACCGAGCTGCGGGCCGAGCGGATCGAGTTCGACGAGGCTGCCCGGCGGTTCATCGCCGACTCGCTGACCCACGACGGCCGGCTGCACCTGATCGCCAACAAGCGGCAGAGCGGCTCGGTGAAGGAGTACCGGGTCAAGGAGCGGACGCAGCGCGCGATGAACCCCGTGCCCGGCGCGGCCGACGTGCTCTTCCTCGAGATCGACGTGGTCGACCCGTCCGAGTTCAGCCAGGTGCTGCGGGTGCACGGGGTGGAGGTCGACGGGTACCGGGTGCTGCGGGCCGGCAGTCCGGCCGCGCCGAACGCGATCGCGGCGATCTTGCTGGCGCTGCGCGACGGCACCGGGGTCCGCCCGCACGCCCACTTCGAGTGGTCGGAGGGGAACCCGATCGCGCACCTGCTGCGCTACCTGATCCTCGGCCGCGGCGACACCCCGCCGGTGGTCCGGGAGATCATCCGCAAGTCCGAGCCCGACCCCATCCGCCGTCCCGGCATCCACGTCGGCGGCTGAGGCCGCGCCGGGCCGCCGGCCTCCACCGCGGTCCGGCCGCCCCGCCGGTACGCGCACCCCGGAGCCCGCCGGGCTGCGCCCGGCTACCGCGCAAGGGCCGCCGGGCCCGCAGCCGGGCTCGGCCGGGTGGGCTCAGCCGAGCGCGCGCAGCCGGGCGTTGAGGTCGCCGGCGAAGAAGTCGAGGAAGCCGTCCGGGTCGGGGCCGGCGTTCTGCATGACGATGTGGTCGTAGCCCGCCTCGACGTAGGGGCGCGCCTTCGCGACGTGCACCTCCGGGTCCGGGCCGACGGAGAACTGCTGGCGGACGTGGTGGTCCTCCACCCAGGAGGTGGCCGCGTCGAAGTTGACCGGGTTGGGCAGCTCGCTCATCACCTTCCACCCGGTGATCGCCCACCGGCTGGTCTCCCGGGCCGCGCGGACCGCCTGCTCCTCGTCCGTGGCCCAGGCGATCGACACCTCCGCGTAGCGCGGGCCCTGACCGCCGGCCTCCCGGTAGTGGTCCACGATCGACGACTTCGGCTCGGTGGCGAAGAGGCCGCCGCCCAGCTCGGCGGCCATCGCGGCCGAGGCCCGGCCGCCGGCCGCCACCGCGATCACCGGCAACGTCTCCGGCAGGTCGAAGACCCGGGCGTCCTCCAGCTGGAGGTGCTTCCCCTCGTACGACTGGTAGCCGCCCTGCCAGAGCAGCCGGATGATCTCCAGCGCCTCGCGCAGCCGTTCGTGCCGTCCGCGTACGCTCGGGAAGCCCTGTCCGACCACGTGCTCGAAGCCGGCCTGTTCGGCGCGGACCGCCTGGCGGATGAGTTCATGCGGTCCGAATGCCTCCGAGGCCAGCTTGTAGCCGATCTGCATCGCCGGATCTCCCGTTCCGTCCGCGGGGGATCCTGGCGGTTCCCGGCAGGCCGGTCGGCAAACTCCGACGAAGAGCCCAGCCTCCTAGGACGCGCTACGGATGGTGACCCGACCGACCCGGGGCACGGAACGGCCCGCGCCTCGGGGGAGCGGGCGCGGGCCGGAGGAGCGGGGGGTTGGTTACTTGGACGGCTCGGGGAGCTTGCAGTCCACCTTGGGGTTGGCGCCGATGTAGTTCAGCGGGCCGGCCACGATGGTGACCAGGATGGTGCCCGCCTCCGCGCAGTTGGTCTCGTCGTTGCTGTAGTAGCCGCGCTGACCGGCCGCGATCGCGCCGATGATCAGCCAGATCACGACCAGGACTCCGAGTATCGAGGTGCCGCGCATGGGTTGCCTCCACGGGGGTTGTGGTGGATTCGAGGTGCAGAACCTGTACCCAATCCCGGCGAACGGCTAACGGTGGCGGGGAGCGGTCGGACGGCCGTTTACGACCATGCCGGCGCATTCGCCCCAGTAGGTCGGCTCAGTGCGGCGGTTTCGGTTCCTCCGGGGGGTGGCCCCGGCTGCGCAGGTAGTCGGCGACGGCCACCCCGGCGAGCACCAGCATGGCCCCGGTCGCGGCGACCAGCGGCGGCGTGAAGAGCACGCCCGGGGCGATGGTGAGCAGCGCCAGCAGGCCGCCGGGACGGGACAGCGAGACCCTGCTGAACACCTCGTATTCGAAGAACGCCCGGCCCACCAGGAACAGCGCCGGCCCGCCCAGGATGACCGCCATCCAGGCGGGCGGCGTCCGTCCGGTCGGCTCGTGCAGCACCAGGTCGAAGCCGGCCGCGGTGGTCACCACCCCGGTCACCATCAGCAGATGGGTGTACGGGGCGGTGTTCAGGAAGCGGCTCGGCTGCTTCGAGGCGGAGATGGCGTGCGGCAGCAGCGCCCCCGACTTGTGCACGTAGATCCGCCACAGCAGCAGGGTGGTGACGAAGGCGACCGCGAAGGCGCCGATGTTCTCCGCCTCCGAGTGGTAGAGGCTGAACACGGTGCCGATGGTCAGGATGGCGTCGCCCAGGGCGATGATGAAGAACTGCTGGTAGCGCTCGGACAGGTGCTCGGCGGTGACGTTGCGCTGGGCGTCCGGCACCGCGCCGAGGCCGGGCACCGGGTAGGCGAGCCGGAAGCCGAGGTAGTCGATGGCCAGCGCCAGCGCCCAGAGTGCCTCCCGGGCCCGGTCGTGGACGAGCCCGCCCGCGATCCAGGGCACGGCGGAGATGGCGAACCAGATGAAGATCCGCGCCGCCCGCCGCTGGGTCTGCCGGTGGTGCCGGACCGTCGGCATGAGGAACAGGCCGCGACCGAGATGGATCGCCACGTACGTAGCGGCGAATACCAGCCCTCGGCTGCCGAACGCCTCCGGGATGGCGGTGGTCATCAGCAGCGCCCCGAACATCACCGCGGTGACCAACAGCTTGATCTCGGTGCGCTCGGGGTCGTACACGTCGGTGACCAGGGTGGTGATCGCCCAGGTCCACCAGAGCGCCATCAGGATGAGCAGGGCTTGCAGGGCGCGTTCCCAGTTGAGATCGACGACCATGCCGCGCGAGACGAGCGCCAGCGCGACGACGTAGACCAGGTCGAAGAAGAGCTCCAGCAGCGTCACCCGGCGGGGTGACTCCGGGTCGCGTACCGGGGGCCGGTCCCGTTTCCCGGGCTGGTCCGGCGTGGCGACGGGCACGGGCTGCTCCTGCGGTACGGGATCGGCGCGGCGGGCCGGTGGACCTCACCGACGGTAGCGACGACCACTGGGCAGTGTGTCCGGTTTTGGCCTATCGATCCGGTTCGGCCGAGGGACCGTCGCGGCCGGAAACCAGTTGCGAGGGACCAGGCGCCCGGGAACGCTGACCGGGATGAGGCCGCAGGACGACAGCCCGCCGCCCCGGGTTCCGCCGATCGACGTGGCGCTGGTGCGCCGGCTGATCGCCACGCAGTTCCCGCGCTGGGCCGACCTTCCGGTCCGACCGGTCGCGGTCGGTGGCTGGGACAACCGCACCTTCCACCTCGGCGACGCGATGACCGTGCGGCTGCCCAGCGCCGTGGGGTACGTGCCGCAGGTCGACAAGGAGCACCGCTGGCTGCCGGTCCTCGCGCCGCGGCTGCCGCTGACCGTGCCGACCCCGGTGGCCCGGGGCGAGCCCGGCGAGGGCTATCCGTTCCCCTGGTCGGTCCACCGCTGGATCGACGGGGAGACCGCGCGCGTCGACCGGATCGGCGACCTCAACGGGTTCGCCCGTACGCTGGCCGGCTTCCTGGCCGCCCTGCACCGGCCCGAGCCCGCGGCCGGTCCGCCGGCCGGGGCGCACAGTAGCTTCCGGGGCGCGTCGCTGATGACGTACGACGCGGAGACCCGGCGGGCGATCGAGGCGCTCGGCGACCGGATCCCGGTCGGCACGGTCACCGAGATCTGGGCGACCGCCCTGCGCTTTACCTGGTCCGGCCCGCCGGTCTGGTTCCACGGTGACGTCGCGTGGGGCAACCTGCTGGTGCGGGAGGGGCGGCTGGCGGCCGTCATCGACTTCGGCTGCTGCGGGGTGGGCGACCCGGCCTGCGACCTGGCGGTCGCCTGGACGCTGCTGTCCGGCGCGAGCCGGTCGGCGTTCCGCGCCGCGCTCGCCGTCGACGACGGGACGTGGGCCCGCGGGCGGGGTTGGGTGCTGTGGAAGGCCCTGATCACGCTCGACAATCCGGACCCGGTGCGCGCGGCGGAGGCGCGCCACATGCTCGACGCGGTCTGCACCGAGTACGCGGAGTCCGTCGCCCGGTGACCCCGGGCCGGTGGCGACGACGGATCGTCACCACCGGCCCGGGACGGTACTCAGGCGTTCTCGCCGGTCCCGGCCGGGAGCGCCCGGTCGGCCTCGGCGCCGGCGCCGGCCAGCACCCGCGCCTGCTGCGGCCAGGTGGGCAGGCTGGCGGCGGCGCGCAGGCCGGCGGCGCGGATGGTCTCCCGCAGCGCCGCCTCGTCCAGGTCGCCGAGCTGACGGTAGGTGCGGATCCCGGCGGTCTGCAGGGCGGCGGCCAGCTTCGGCCCGATGCCCTGGATCCGCCGGAAGTCGTCCGCGGTCTCCGCCGGGGCGGTGCCGTTCGTCGCCACGGCGGCGGCCGGCTCCGGCTGGGTCGGCGTGGTCACGGCGTCCGACGTGAAGCCGTCCTCCGCGGCGGCCCGGGGCGCCGGGACGACGGCGGACTCCTCGACCGGCTCGCTGGCCACGGGTGCGGTCTCGACCTCGGCCGGCGCGGCCTCGGTGGCCTCGGTCCGCTCGGTGTCGACCTCGGTCGACGGCAGGGTGCTGGCGTTGGCGGCCAGGGTGGCGGCGGCCGGGGGAGCGTCGTACTCGGCCGCGGCCGGCTCCTCGGTGACCGCGGCGGGCGGGGGGACGTCGTCCACGACGGCCGCCGGCCGCTCGTGGTCGACGGTGGCGGTGGCCGGGGCGCTGACCTCGGCGGCTGGCGCCACCGGGTCACCCTCCACGATGGGCGCCGTCGGGCTGGCGGCCGCCTGGCGACCGCGCAGCACCCACCCGCCCGCGAGGCCCACCAGCAGGGCCAGGATCAGGATCAGCCATTGCCCGAAAGTCGACGGCACGGCAAACCTCCCTCTTATGTACGTGAACGACAGTCGTGAGAAAAACCGGGGGCAGCTTCGCACACGTACGTCGTGGACGACAGGGAGGTGGGCGGCTTGCGTCCCTGCTGGGACACGCCGTGCCGGCGGGTGGTGACGGGATGACCGAGCGTGTGCCGTGCGGGTCCGGGACGCCGGTCTCAGCACACCGGGTCGGACGCCGGCGCGGCGGCGGCGTCCCAGGTGTAGAAGCAGCCGGCGATGGCGTCCCGGGGGGAGCCCCAGGTGGGCAGGTACGGCGACGTGTGCGCGGAGAGTCGCTCGTTGACCTGCCGGTAGAGCGGGTGGTTGCGCAAGCCGGCCACCACGTCCGGGTCGACGTCCACGGTCTCCATCAGGTGCACGCACAGGTCGTGCAGGCAGTACAGCGACCGGTGCCGGACACCGGTGAGGCCGGGCAGCTCCGTCGCGTCGGACTCGGCGAAGATCTGCGCGACCCGCCCCTCCGCTCCCGGGACGATCCGGCTGACGATCAGCAGACGACTCATCGGGGACCCCTCTCGCCGGTGGTGCCCCTGATCCAGCCCGAGGACGTCGGACACCGTTCCGGGCCACCATGCCCGGCCGCTGTCACCTCCCCGTCACGCGGGGAAAGCGGCCGGTGACGCCGGGGCGGGGCGAGGGCGGGCGGGTGGCGTGCCGGATCGGGGCGAGGGTGTCGTCGAGCAGCGCGCACATCGCCGGGGAGGGCTCCAGGTGCAGCTCCCGCAGCAGCAGGTCGCGGTAGACGTAGAAGGCGTGCACCGCCTCGAAGGCGTTCCCCTCCGCCAGGTGGATCCGGACGACCAGGCGGTGCGGGGTCTCGCGGAGCGGCTCGGCGGCCATCGCCTCCAGCGCCGCCTCCAGCGCCTCGCCGTGCCGGCCCGCCGCGAGGTGGTTGCCGGCCAGCTGTTCGAGCATGTGCAGCCGGAGCTGGCGCAGCCGTTCGCGTTCCAGCAGGACCCAGTCGTCGTACCAGCCGGGGAGGAGGTCGTGGCGGCCGGCGACGCGGACGGCGTCGGGCACCTCCCCGTCGCGGACCCGGGCCGCTACGTCGACCAGCTCGTCGGTGTCGAGGTGGACGGTCGGGTCGAGCCGGACGGTGTCCCCGTTGGTCAGCAGCGGACAGCACGGGTCCTGGCGCAGCCGCCACAGCGCGGTACGCAGTGACGACAGCGCCCGCTCCTCGGACGTCTCCGGCCAGAGCAGTCCGGCCAGGTGGCTGCGGGTCGCGGCCGGTCGCAGGCCGATCAGCGCGATGACCCGTTGCAGTCCCCGGGGCACCACCACCGGCGCGTCGTCGTGCAGCAGCCGGAAACCGCCGAGCAGCTGCAACGACACCCGCGGCGCGGGTCCGGCGCCGGCCATCGGCACTGTGGAATGACCGGTCACCGGCGCACCCCCGCCCCCGGGATTCTCGTCCCGACCGTCCTTGGTTGCCCCGGTGCGCGGCTGCCCCGCGACGCCGGTGTCGGAACGGCTCGCGGCGGCGGCGTCGGATGTCGGCGCCGTCCGGGCTGACCAAGACGGAGATTATCAATCACGATTACACTGGGTCAACCTATTCGTCGTTAATGTGACCGTCCCGTACGGTCGGTAACAGCGGTCCTGAACTGCGAATATTTATCGCTATGTGACGGGTGCCGTGAGTGGGCGCATAGCCTACGCACAGTTTCCGTCAACGCAGCGTCACGACCTGTCTACGCGGGACGGCGGCAGTGCGTGACGCCGCGGTGACGTCCAAAGCGGGATCGTGTCGGCAGTCGTCCGGCCGCACCGGAACCTGCCCGAGGGGGAGACGCCTCATGGACCGCTCGCTCATCGTCGCGAAGGTGGTGCCCACCGCCGAGGACCAGGTCGCCGAGATCTTCGCCGAGTCCGACGCGACGGAGCTGCCGCGCCTGGTCGGCGTCCGGCACCGCTCGCTGTACCGGCTGCACGACCTCTACGTCCACCTGATGGAGACGGAGCTGCCGGGCGAGGGGGCGGTGGAGGACGCCCGCGGGCATCCCGAGTTCGTCCGGGTCAGCGCGCGGTTGCGGCCGTTCATCTCGCCGTACCTGCCGGACTGGCGGTCGCCCCGGGACGCGATCGCCCACTGCTTCTACCGGTACGACGCCCCCGGACGGCGGCCGTGACCACCACCGCGCCGCACGACGAGCAGCTCTGGTCCCGCTGCGCCGGCTGCGCCTCGCTGCTGTACCGCAAACGGCTGCGCCGCAACCTCGACGTCTGCCCGGAGTGCGGCACGCACTCCCGACTGGACGCCCCGGCGCGGGTGGCGCAGCTGGTCGACCCGGACTCGTTCGCCGCCCTGCCCGACCGGGCGGTGGAGGTGGACCCGATCGGTTTCGTCGACGTGCTGCCGTACCCGCACCGGCTGACCGCCGCCCGGGCCGGCACCGGGCTGGACGAGGCGGTGGTCTGCGGCACCGCCGCCGTCGGCGGGCACCGGATCGCGCTGGCGGTGATGGACTTCCGCTTCCTCGGCGGCAGCCTCGGCTGCGCGGTCGGCGAGCTGATCACCCGGACCGCCGAGCGGGCCCTCGCGGACGAGGTGCCCCTGGTGCTGGTCACCGCCTCCGGCGGGGCCCGGATGCAGGAGGGCGCGCTGTCGCTGATGCAGATGGCCACGGTCAGCCAGGCCGTCGCCGGGCTGCGCGAGGCGGGGCTGCTCACCGTCAGCGTGATCACCGATCCGACGTACGGCGGGGTGGCGGCCTCGTTCGCGACCAACACCGACGTGGTGCTCGCGGAGAGCGGCGCGCGGATGGGCTTCGCCGGGCCGCGGGTGATCCGGCAGGTCACCGGCGCCGCGCTGCCGGAGGGCTTCCAGACGGCCGACTTCCTGCTGCGGCACGGGCAGGTCGACATGGTGGTGCCCCGGCACGCGCTGCGGGGGCGGCTGACCGCGCTGCTCGCCGCCGCCCGGGAGGGCCGCGGGATCCGTCGATGCCCGCCCGTACCCCGGCAGGAGCCGGCGCCGCGACCATCGGCGCCGGCCGGCGGGCCGTCGCCGGAGGCGGCGGACGGCTCCGGGCGGGACGCCTGGGAGACGGTGCGCACGGCCCGCAACCCGGGCCGGCCCACCACCCTGGACTACCTGGAGAGCGCCTTCGACGGCTTCGTCGAGCTGCACGGCGACCGGCTCGGCGCGGACTGCCCGGCGATCGTCGGCGGGCTGGCCCGGCTCGACGGCCGGCCGGTGATGGTGATCGGCCACCAGAAGGGACACACCACCGGCGAGCTGGTGGCCCGCAACTTCGGCATGGCCAGCCCGGCCGGGCACCGCAAGGCGCTGCGGCTGATGCGCCTGGCCGCCCGGCTCGGCCTGCCCGTGGTGACCCTGGTGGACACCCCGGGGGCGGACCCGGGGGTGGGCGCGGAGGAGCAGGGCCAGGCGGCGGCGATCGCCGAGAACATCCTGGCGCTCTGCGTGCTGCCCACCCCGGTCGTCGCGGTGGTCACCGGGGAGGGCGGCAGCGGCGGCGCGCTGGCGCTGGCCGTCGCCGACCGGGTGCTGATGCTCGAACACGCCGTCTACTCGGTGATCAGCCCGGAGGGCTGTGCCGCGATCCTCTGGCCGGACAGCTCCGCCGCGCCGCAGGCCGCCCGCGCGCTCCGGCTCACCGCGCCGGACCTGTGCCGGCTCGGCGTGGTCGACGAGGTGGTGCCCGAGCCGTCGCCCGCCGCCGACCACGACCCGGCGGGCGCCGCCGAACTGCTGGCCCGGGCGGTGGCGGTGAACCTCGCCCCGCTGCTCGACGTGCCACCGGCCACCCTGGTCCGCCGCCGGCGGCAACGCTTCCGCCGGTTCGGCGCGGCCCGCGCCGGAGCTCCGGCGGTGCGGCGATGAATGTTCCCCAGAGCCCGGACGCGGCCCTCGACGGCCTGCGCCGGCACGCCCGCCGGCTCGTCGCCGAGCTGGCCGGCCCGGTGCGCCGGGTCCGGCTGCGCAGCGGCGAGACCGTCCTCGAGGTGGAGTGGCACGTCCCGGCCCAGGCCGCGCCCGGGGCCGGGCCCGCACCCGAGCCCGCGCCGTCCGCCGGACCGCCGTCGCCCGAGCCCGGCCGGCTCGCCGTGCGGGCGCCCGTCGTCGGCACCTTCTACCGGGCCCCGGAACCCGGCGCGGCGCCCTTCGTCGCCGTCGGCGACCTGATCCGTCCCGGCCAGGTGATCGGCATCGTCGAGGCGATGAAGCTGATGAACGAGGTGACCGCCGACCAGGCCGGGCGGGTGGTCGAGGTGCTCGTGGACGACGGCCAGCCGGTCGAGTACGACCAGCCGCTGATCGTCCTGGAGCCGGCCGGGCAGCGGGGTGGCTGATGTTCGAGAAGGTGCTGATCGCCAACCGGGGCGAGATCGCGCTCCGGGTGCTGCGGGCCTGCCGGGAACTGGGCGTGCGCACGGTGGTGGTGCACTCCAGCGCCGACGCCGACTCGCTGCCGGTGCGGCTGGCCGACGAGACCGTCCGGATCGGACCGGCGCCGAGCCGGCAGAGCTACCTCAACGCGGCGGCGATCGTCGAGGCGGCCCGGCAGACCGGCGCGCAGGCCGTCCACCCCGGCTACGGCTTCCTCTCCGAGGACGCCGACTTCGCCGAGATCTGCGCGGAGAACGGCCTCGTCTTCGTCGGGCCGCCGCCGCAGGTGATGTCCGCGCTGGCCGACAAGTCCACCGCGCGGGCGCTGATGAGCCGGGCCGGGCTGCCGCTGCCGCCGGGCAGCGTACGGACCCTGCCGACCGTCGCCGAGGCCCTCGACGTGGCCGCCGAGGTGGGGTACCCGGTGATCGTGAAGGCCGCCGCCGGCGGTGGCGGACGCGGGATGACCGTGGTCCGCTCCGCCGCCGCGCTGCCCCGGGCGTACGGCCGCACCCGGGCCGCCGCCCAGGTCGCGTTCGGCGACGACCGGGTGTACGTCGAGCGGTACCTGACCGACGCCCGGCACGTCGAGGTGCAGGTGCTCTGCGACGGCCACGGCAGCGGGGTGCACCTGGGCACCCGGGACTGCTCGGTGCAGCGCCGGCACCAGAAGCTGGTCGAGGAGGCGCCCGCCCCGGCGCTCTCCGCGGCCACCCTGGACACCCTGGCGGAGACCGCGCTGCGCGGCGCCCTCTCGGTCGGCTTCACCGGCGCGGGCACCGTGGAGTTCCTCGTCGACGAGGCGGAGCGGTGCCACTTCCTGGAGATCAACTGCCGGATCCAGGTGGAGCACCTGGTCACCGAGATGGTCACCGGCATCGACCTGGTCCACGAGCAGCTGCACATCGCCGCCGGGGTGCCGCTGCGCTGGCGGCAGGAGGAGATCCGGCTGCACGGGGTGTCGGTCGAGTGCCGGGTCAACGTGGAGGACCCGGACCACGACTTCGCACCCACGCCGGGGCGGCTGGACCGGTTCCGGCCGCCGGGTGGGCCGTTCACCCGGGTCGACACCCACGGCCACGCCGGGTACCTGGTCAGCCCGCACTACGACTCGCTGCTGGCCAAGGTGGCGGTCTGGGCGCCGGACCGGCCGTCCGCCCTGGACCGGCTGGAACGCGCGCTCGGCGAGTTCGACGTCGCCGGCCCCGGCGTGCGGACCACCATCCCCTTCATCCGGCGGGTGCTCGACGACGCCGCCTTCCGCAAGGCCCGCCACACCACCGGCCTGGTCGACCGGCTGCTCGCCGACCGCGCCCCGACCGGTGCCCCCGTACCGGCGCGGGCCGTACCCGCCGCGGCCACCGTCGCCAACCCGCCCGGCACATCCGTCAGGAGGACCCGATGACCGTCGCCCCCGACCGAACGCTCACCACGGAGATCACCGACATCCTGGTCACGCACTGCGGCCTGGACGCCGAGACCGCCGCCCGCAGCCCCGCCGCCAGCCTGGAGGAGCTGGGCATGGACTCGCTGGCCCTGCTCGAACTCTCCGCGGTCGTCGCCGACCGGTGGCGGGTGCGCATCCCGGAACAGGCCGGCCAGCTCAGCATCGCGGGCGTTGCCGACCTGGTGGCCCGCCGGGCCGACCAGGCCGGGCACACCGAGAACAGCGTGGTCATCGACGCGCCGCTGCCGCTGGTCTGGCGGGTCACCAACGACGTCGCCCGGTGGACCGAGCTGTTCACCGAGTACGCCGTGGTGGAGATCCTGGAACAGACCGGCGACACCGTCCGGTTCCGGCTCACCATGCACCCCGACGAGAACGGGATCTCCTGGAGCTGGGTCAGCGAACGCACCGCCCACCCGGCGACCCGGCAGGTACGGGCGCACCGGGTGGAGACCGGCCCGTTCGAGTACATGCGCATCCACTGGCGCTACGACGAGGTCCCCGACGGCACCCGGATGACCTGGGTGCAGGACTTCGCGATGAGGCCCACCGCGCCGGTCGACAACGCCGGGATGGCCGAACGGATCAACGCCAACAGCCGGGTCCAGCTCGCCGTCATCAAGGAGCGCATCGAGCGGCTGCACCAGGGGGGCGACGATGAGTGAGACCGTCATCGGCGTCATCGCCGCCCGCGACGTCGCCGCCGACCGGCGGCGCGGCGGGGAACTGCGGGTGCTGCTCGGGCCCAAGACCGTCGGCAGCACCTCCGGCTTCATGGGGGTGGCCGCGCTCGCGCCGGGGGAGCGGATCGCCGAGCACTACCACCCCTACAGCGAGGAGTTCCTGTACGTCGCGCGCGGCGCCATCACCGTGGACCTCGACGACGAACCGGTGCCGCTGGCGTCCGGGGAGGCGCTGTTCGTGCCGCGACTCGTGCGGCACCGGCTACGCAACACCGGCGACGAGCCCGCCGAGGTGGTCTTCCACCTCGGCCCACTCGCGCCCCGCCCGGAGCTCGGCCACGTCGACACCGAGGTCGCGCCGCAGCGGGGCCCGTCGTGACCGGCCGGCGCACCGTCGTCACCGGCATCGGGGTGGTCGCCCCGGGCGGCGCCACCCGGGACCGGTTCTGGAAGGCCATCACCGAGGGGCGCACGGCGACCCGGCGGATCACCTTCTTCGACCCGGCGCCGTTCCGCTCCCGGATCGCCGCCGAGTGCGACTTCGACCCCGACGCCGCCGGGATCACCCTGGCCGAGCGGCGGCGCGCCGACCGGTACGTGCAGTTCGCCCTGGCCTGCTCGGCGGAGGCGCTCGCCGACAGCGGCCTGGACCTCACCGACGCCGAGCGGGAGCGCGCCGGGGTGGTGCTCGGCACCGCCGTCGGCGGGACCATGGCGCTGGAGAAGGAGTACGTCCGGGTCAGCGACAGCGGCCGGCACTGGCTGGTCGACCACACCCTCGGGGGGCCGTACCTCTACCAGGCGCTGGTCCCGAGCAGCCTGGCCGCCGACGTGGCCTGCCGGCACGGCCTGCACGGCCCGGCCCAGGTGGTCTCCACCGGCTGCACCTCCGGCATCGACGCCATCGGCTACGCGCACCAGCTCATCGCCGACGGCGAGGCCGACGTGGTGCTGGCCGGGGCCACCGACTCGCCCATCTCGCCGGTCACCGTCGCCTCGTTCGACGCCATCGGGGCGACCAGCCCGGACAACGACGACCCGGAGCACGCCTCCCGCCCGTTCGACGCCGACCGGCACGGTTTCGTCCTGGCCGAGGGCGCCGCGGTGCTGGTGCTGGAGGAGGCCGGGCACGCGCGCCGCCGGGGCGCGCACGTCTACTGCGAGGTGGCCGGATACGCGAGCCGCAGCAACGGTTTCCACATGACCGGGCTGCGCCCCGACGGGGTGGAGATGGCCGTCGCCATCGGTGACGCGCTGCGGCAGGCCAGGCTCGTTCCGCGCGACGTGTCGTACATCAGCGCGCACGGCTCCGGCACCCGGCAGAACGACCGGCACGAGACCGCGGCGTTCAAGCGGGCGCTCGGCCCGGCCGCGTACCGGGTGCCGATCAGCTCGATCAAGTCGATGGTGGGGCACTCGCTCGGCGCTATCGGCTCGATCGAGATGGCCGCCTGCGCCCTGGCCATCGAGTACGGCGTGGTGCCGCCCACGGCGAACTGGACCACCCGCGACCCGGAGTGCGACCTGGACTACGTGCCCAACGAGGCCCGCGAGCTGCCGGTGGACGTGGCGCTCTCGGTCGGCAGCGGCTTCGGCGGCTTCCAGTCCGCGATGGTCCTCCGCCGGCTGGCGGCAACGGCATGACCGCGCGGGCGGTGGTGACCGGGATCGGGGTGGTGGCGCCGAGCGGCGTCGGCGCCGACGCGCACTGGGCGACCGTGCTCGCCGGCACCCGGCGCATCGGGCCGATCACCCTCTTCGACCCGACCGGCTACCCCACCCGGGTCGGCGGGGAGGTGCCCCACTTCGACGCCGCCGGGTACGCCGACGGCCGGCAGCGGGTGCAGACCGACCGGTGGACGCATCTCGGGTTCGCCGCCACCCGGCTGGCGCTGGCCGACGCCGGCCTGCCCGAGCAGGCCCCCGACCCGTACGGCTGGGCGGTCACCCTGGCCAGCTCGTCCGGGGGGAACCTGTTCGGGCAGCGGGAGCTGCAACGGCTCTGGGGCGGGCCGACCCGGACGGTGGGGGCGTACCAGTCGATCGCCTGGTTCTACGCGGCCAGCGTCGGGCAGCTCTCCATCCACCACCAGTTCAAGGGGCCGTGCGGGGTGCTGGTCGCCGAGTCCGCCGGCGGGCTGGACAGCCTCGCCCACGCCGTCCGGACCATCCGTCGGGGCACCCCGGTGGTGATCGCCGGGGCGACCGAGTGCCCGCTGAGCCCGTACGCGCTGGCCTGCCAGCTCCGCTCCGGCCTGCTCAGCGACGTGGCCGACCCGGAGCGGGCGTACCGGCCGTTCGACGTGGGGGCCGCCGGGTACGTACCCGCCGAGGGCGGCGCGGTCTTCGTGGTGGAGGAACTGAGGCACGCGCTGTCCCGGGGCGCCCAGATCTACGGCGAGGTGACCGGTTGGGCCGCCACCCACGACGCCGCCCCCACGGACCCGGAGGCCGGCCCCGACCCGACGCACTACGCCCGGGCGTTGCGGCTGGCCCTGGACCGAGCCGGCGTCCGGCCGCACGACGTGGACGTGGTCTGGCCGGACGCGCTCGGCGTGCCCGCCCACGACCGGGCCGAGGCGGCCGCGCTGCGCGCCGTGTTCGGCTTCCGGAACCCGCAGGTGACCACGCAGAAGCCGCTGACCGGCCGGGCCCACCAGGGCGGATCCGCCCTGGACGCGGCGACCGCGCTGCTCGCCTTCCGGCACGACCTGCTGCCCGCCTCCGCCGGCCCCGAGCAGCCCGCGGAGGGCTGCGAGCTGAACTTCCTGCGGGCGCCCCGCCGGCCGCGCAGCCGCATCGCGCTGGTCGGCGCACGCGGCTTCGACGGTTTCAACAGCGCGTTGGTGCTGCGTGGCGCCGCGCCGCCACCACCGACGGCAGAGGGGATCTGACCGGGCCGCGGGCCCGCCTGATCCTCGCGTGGTCAGTGCCCGGTGGCGCCGTCGATCGCCTCGCGGATGACGTCCGCGTGGCCGTTGTGCCGGGCGGTCTCCTCGATCATGTGGACCAGGATCGAGCGCAGGTTGACCGGCGCGCCCCAGCTCGTGCGGACCACGTCGGCCAGGCTTCCGGCGGCCACCACGGTCCGCGCCTGGGCAGGTCGGGGTCGTGGCCCCGCAGAAGCTCGGCGCTCTCTCGCACGGAGGCGTGGCCGGGATGGTCCGCAACCGTAAGCTGGCCAGGGCTCTGATCGACGCCGCCCCGGCGACCCTGCGCCGGCACCTTGGCTACAAGACCGGTTGGTACGGCAGCGTGTTGTACGTCGCCGACCGGTGGTACCCCAGCTCCAAAACCTGTTCAGGCTGTCAGACGGTGAAACCCAAGCTGTCGCTGGCCGAACGCACCTTCAACTGCACCACGTGCGGACTGTCCCTGCACCGGGACGTCAACGCCGCACGTAATCTTGCCGGCCTAGTTCGGCACGTCGACCTGGAGTTGCTGGGCGACACAAAAGCAGGACGTGGAGCCTACGTAAGACCCGTAAGACCTGCACCCGCAGGCTAGGCAGCAGGCCGTGAAGCGTCAAGACCGGTTCATCCGGTCAACGCCGCCCGGCAACGGACGGCTGCCAATCGTGAGTCACGTTTACTCACTGAACGGTAACGGTCACTCGCTTCCGTCAACGTCGATGGCATGCCGGAACGGCATCCGCCCCTGTCCGGTCCGGCCAGTGTGCGAAGACGTTGCCACCTGGCGTCCGTCCAGGGCGTGGGCGGCGATAACCTCGGCGGCGGAGGTGGGGCGGTGAGATTCCAGGTGGCGGTGTGCGGGCCGGCGGAGGCGACGGAGACGGAGCTGACCCACGCCCGACGGGTGGGGGAGCTGCTGGCCGAGCGGGATGTCACCGTCCTCTGCGGAGGCGGCGGTGGGGTGATGGCCGCGGTCGCCGCCGGCGCCCGCTCCCGCAACGGCCTGGTCATCGCCGTACGCCCCGACGACGGCGCCGATCCCGGCCCGGCCGACGTGTCCGCGTCCGTGGTGACGAACATGGGGCAGGCGCGCAACGCGATCCTGGTGTGGAGCGCGGACGCGGTGATCGCCGTCGGCGGCTCCTGGGGAACGCTCAGCGAGGTGGCCCTGGCCATGCGTCGGGGCGCCGTCCCGGTCGTGCTTCTCGGCGGCTGGCGGATCCTCGGTCCCACCGGCGAGCCGGTGCCCGGGCCGCGGCCCGTCGACACCCCGGAGCAGGCGGTGCAGACGGTGCTCCCGCCCGGGCCGTGACCCGAGCTCAGCCGAACAGCGACAGCAGATCACCAGGGTGGCCGGCGGTACGGTCCGCCGGCTCACCCGGGTCGTACTGATGGCCCCAGCCGGCGGCCACCGCCAGCGCGCCGCCGCGTCGCGCCGCCCGCAGGTCGAGCGGCGAGTCACCGACGTACGCGGTTCGCGTGGGATGGACGCCGAGCAGCCGGCAGGCCAGCTCGACACCGTCGGGCTCGGGTTTGGGTCGCGCGACCTCGTCCCCGCCGACGACGACCTGGAAATGCCCGAGCAGACCGACCCGGTCGAGCAGAATCTCGGCCGCCCGGTGGCTGGCGCCGGTGAAAAGACCGACCGCCCGCCGTCCGGCGATGCCGGCGAGCAGGTCGGCCACCCCGGGATAGACGGTGACCTGCGTCGCGAGGGCGGTCAGGTGGGCGTGGTAGCGGGCGAGTTCCCGGTCGGTGGCCGGCCGCCCCAGCAGGTGCGTCAGCAGCGCGGCCGGTGGCCCGAGCGGGTACCCGGCGATGATCTCGGCGTCGGAGAGCACCGGCCCTCCGCCGTCCACGATGGTGGCGCGGTAGGCCGCGGGCACCACCGCGTGGGATTCGATCAGCGTGCCGTCCATGTCGAAGACGATCGCGTCCACCTGCTCGTGTGCCGCCCGCATGGGCAGATGCTATGGCAGCCCGGCGGATCCCGTCGGACCCGGACGGCGGGGGAGACCTCAGCCCGCCGTCGTCCTGAGCTGGGCGGCGAGGCGCTTCGGGGCGCGCGCGTACCAGGCCTCGGTGATCAGCTCGGTCAGCTCCTCGACACCGATCCGGTCGAGCCGGACGAGCACCGCCGGGTACCCGTCGAAGTGCGGCGTGGTGAAGTAGACCGCCGGATCGTCGGCGAGCAGCGCCTCCTTGGCGCCCAGGTCGGGCACCCGCGCGCCGAGGATCGGCCCGTCGGGCGCGGCGTCGCCCAGCGCCGCCAGGTCACCGCGGCGCAGCGGTCGTTCCCAGACGAAGAGCTTGTCCCGGACCCGCCACGCGGGCAGGTCGTCGTGCGAGCCGCGCTCGGTGGTCTCCGGCAGGGCGAGCGCGATGCGTCGTACGTCGTCCCAGGTCGCCATGGCCCGACCGTACCCCCGCCCACCGACACCTCGGGCCGGCCGGGCAGGGTGGTTAGTGCCCGCGCAGCAGGGCGATGTCGTGGTGGTCGACCTCCCGCGGCGGGTAGCCCTCCCGGAAGCGGAGCTGCTGGTCCACCGACAGGCAGGGCACCGGGCGGCCGTCGATGACGCCCTCGGCGAAGCCATCCGCGGCGTACGCGAACGTCGCGCCGTCCAGTCCAGACTGGACCCCGCTGCCGTCCGGGCGGAACGCCACCGGGTGGATGTCGACCTTCCGGCCGTCCGGCGCGGTCAGCTCGGCCCGGACCGGCAGCCAGTCCACGGTGGTCACGAAGCCGAGCCGGCCGAGCAGCGCGAGCAGCTCCGCCTGCCGGCTCGCGTCGATCGCCAGGTCGAGGTCGGCGTGCGGCCGGGTCTGCCGGCCCACCACCGCGTCCGTCGCCCAGCCGCCGGCCACCCAGACCCGCAGGCCGTGCGCGGCGAACTCGGCCAACAGCGCGGTCACCTGGTCCCCGTTCATCCGGCGATCTTGGCAGAATGGCCCTTTGCCGGCAAACGGGAAAGGACCGTGATGCGCAGGATCATCGTGTGGATGTCCATCTCCCTCGACGGCTTCATCGAGGGACCGGATCGGGAGCTCGACTGGCACCGGGTCGACGAGGAGCTGCACCGGCACTTCAACGACGAGCTGCGCACCAAGGGAGCCTTTCTGGACGGCCGCCGCACCTACGAGCTCATGGCCGGCTTCTGGCCGACCGCCGACCAGGACCCGGCGGCCAGCGCGCCGACCCGTGAGTTCGCCGCGATCTGGCGGGACATGCCCAAGATCGTCTACTCCCGGACACTGGCGCGTGCCGACTGGAACGCCACGGTCGTCCGGGAGGTCGTCCCGGAGGAGGTCATGGCGCTCAAGGCCCAGCCCGGCGGTGACCTGGTGGTCGGCGGCGCGGACCTCGCGTCCGCCTTCCGGCGCCACGGGCTGGTCGACGAGTACCGGATCTACCTCCACCCGGTCGCCATCGGCCGGGGCAAGCCGCTTTTCCCGCCCTCGGACACGCCGGTCGACCTACGGCTGGTCGAATCCCGGCCGTTCGGCAACGGGGTCGTGCTGCTGCGCTACCGCTGACCGTCACCACTGGCAGCTAGGAGACCCGGCATGGCCCTCGACCCGCAGGTGGTCGCGTATCGGGCCGCGCGCGCGGCCGCCGGCACCGCACCGCTCTACGCCCGGACCCTGGCGGAGGCCCGCGCCGCGGACCTCGCCGGCGGCGGCGCGGTCGAGCCGGTCCATCAGGTACGCGACACGCACGTCCCCGGCCCGGCCGGGCCCCTGCCGGTGCAGGAGCAGGCCGCCGCGTTCCTGCGGCAGCGGTTCGGGCTGGACCCGGTCGCGTCGGCGGCCGGTGCGCCGGACGGTGGGTGCGTCGATGGCTGAGCCGCTGCTGGCCGACGTGCCGCCGGACGGGTCCGGTGTCGGCCGCGGCACCGTCGCGGTCCCGGCACCCGACGGGTCCGCCACGCCGCCCGGGGCTCCGGCCACGGCAGCCGGCACGGATCGGTCCGCCACGGCGGGCGCCACGGCCGACGCGTCGGTGACCGGGGCCGGCGGCGGGTTCGCCGGGCCGGCGAGCCTGGCCGACTTCGCGGGGCTGGCCCGGGCCGCGCTGCCGCCGGAGGTGTGGGACTTCGTCGACGGGGGCAGCGGGATGGAGACCACGCTGACCGCCAACCGGGCCGCGCTGGACCGGGTCGCGGTGCTGCCCCGGGTGCTGACCGGGGTGGACCGGCCGCGGACCGACGCGCCGCTGCTCGGCCGGCCGCAGGCGATGCCGGTGGCGGTCGCGCCGATGGCGTACCAGCGGCTGGTGCATCCGGACGGCGAGCCGGCGTTGGCGGCCGCCGCCCGCGCGGCCGGGGTGCCCTACGTGGCCAGCACGCTGAGCAGCACCCGGATCGAGGAGATCGCCGCGGTCGGCGGGGAGGTCTGGTTCCAGCTCTACTGGCTGCGCGACCGGGGCCTGGTCGCCGACCTGCTGGACCGGGCGCACGCCGCCGGCTGCGCCGCGCTGATGGTCACCGTCGACGTGCCGATCCTCGGCCGGCGGCTGCGCGACGTCCGCAACGGCTTCGCCCTGCCGCCGCACGTCACCGCGGCGAACCTGCCGGGCGGGCGGGACGACCTGGCCCACCAGGGCACCCCCGGGGTCTCCGCGGTCGCGGTGCACACCGGCGCGGTCTTCGCCCCGGCGCTGAGCTGGGCGGACCTGGCCTGGCTGCGCGGCCGTACCCCGCTGCCCCTGCTGGTCAAGGGGATCCTCGACCCCCGCGACGCGGCCCGCGCAGCGGAGACCGGGGCGGACGCCGTGGTCGTCTCCAACCACGGTGGCCGGCAGCTTGACGGCGCGCCGGCCACCGCGACGGCGCTGCCCGAGGTGGTGGCCGCGGTGGGGGAGCGGTGCGAGGTGCTGCTGGACAGCGGCGTGCGCGGCGGTGTGGACGTGCTGCGGGCGTTGGCGCTCGGCGCGACCGGGGTGCTGGTCGGCCGCCCGATGCTCTGGGCGCTCGCGGCGGGTGGCCGGGCCGGTGCCGAGGCGGCCCTGGCGCTGCTCGCCGCCGAGCTGCACGACGCGCTCACCCTGACCGGCTGCGCCGACCCGGCCGCCGCCCGACACCTGCGCACGACGACCGGAGGCTGACCGAGGAGCCGGTGGACCTGGACGTCGGCGGGCTGCACCCGCCCGTCGACGACGCGCTGCTGCACCCGCTCGGCCCGTGAGTACGGCGTGCTCTGGACCTCGATGGCACACTTCTACGACGACGGGGCAACGGTCGACGCGCTGCGGCTTTCGGTCAGCGCGGTGACGCCGGAGCAGATCGACCTGGGCCCGGACCGGCTGGCCGCCCTGATCGACGAACTGCGGACCGCCCGGTCGGCGGGAGCATTCGTCAGTCCTGGTGCGGGCCCCTGATCTCGCCCGAGCCGCGGGGGATCAGCCGGGTCGCCACCAGGTGGGTCCGCGGGCGCCACTGCTCGCCGTCCAGCCGCCAGAAGATCAGCGACGCGGCGACCCGGCCCATCTCGGACGGGTCCTGCGCGACCACCGTGACGGCCGGCTGGAGGAGGTCGGCGAGGGGGAAGTCGTCGAAGCCCACGAGCGCGACGTCGTGCTGCCGGCCGAGCTGCTGGAGGGCCCGGATGGCCCCGATGGTGACGAGGTTCTGCGAGGTGAAGAGCGCGGTGGGCGGGGACTCGGCGGAGAGCAGCCGGCGCACCGCCTCCTCCGACTCCCGCTCGGTGTGCAGGTCGTGGACGGCGGTGGCGGCGGACGGTCGGATGCCGTGGTCGGCGAGGGCCTCCCGGAAACCCTGGAACCGCTGCCGGGCCGTGGGGATCGCCTGCAGATCGCCGAGGTAGGCGATGTCCCGGTGGCCGTGTGCGACGAGGTGGTGGACGGCGGACGCGGCGCCGTCGTGGTTGTCGGCGAGGACGGCGTCGACCGGCAGTCCGACCGGCGGCCGGTCGACGAAGACCACCGGGGTGCCGGCGTTGACCTCGCCGGCCAGGTAGCTCTGGTCGTCGCTGGCGGGCACGACGACCAGGGCGTCGGCCTGCCGCATGGTGAAGGCGTGGATGAGGTCCCGTTCCCGTTCCGGGTTCTCGTCCACGCTGCCGGCGAAGATGAGCACGCCCCGGTCCCGCGCGGCGTCCTCCAAGGCCCGGTGCAGGGCGGCCGAGAACGGGTTGGCCAGGTCCTCCAGGACCGCGGCGATCGCCGCGCTGCGGCCGCTGGACCGCCGGAGGCTGCTCGCGGTGAAGTTGGGCCGGTAGTCGAGCTGGGCGATCGCCCGCTGCACGGCGGCGGTCTTCGGGGCGGAGACCCCCGCCTCGCCGTTGACCACCCGGGAGACGGTCTTCGGGCTCACGCCGGCGAGCAGTGCGACGTCCCGGAGCGTGGGCCGGGCCTTGGCGGCGTTCGACGTAGCGGGGGCGGCAGCGTGCATGGGCGCTCCTACCGGGCGGGGTGCTGCGGTGGCGGTCGGGGGCCACGGCGCACGCCCGTGGCCCCCGACCGATGGTGATCGACGGTCAGGTTATCGCCACACCGACCGCAGCGGCCGGATGGTGAGCGACCGCACCATCACGTCACCGCCCTCGGCGAATAGGCGCGTCTGGTCGCTGGTGGGCGTGGGGAAGATCTGGTCGGTGATGGTGGTCTGTCCCGCCCCGCCGAAGACCTCCACCGAGGAGCGGTCCACGTACACCGTCATCCGGACCCGGTCGCCGTCCACGGAGAGCGGGCCGGAGTGCACGCCGGGGAAGAGCGGACCGACGTCGACCTGGCCGGATCGCGTCCGGTCGACGTAGAGGCGGCGCGCCCCGGCGTCGTACCCGATCACCGTCCGTTCGTCGTCGCCGCCGCGGACCTGGAGGCCGAAGCGGTCGGCGTCGCGGAGTTCGAACTCCGCCTGGATCTCCAGCACGGTGCCGTCCGCCGCCGGGGGCAGGTCGCGCACCCCGGGCCGCACGGTCGCGTCGTGCAGGGTGAACACCTCGCCGTCGCCCCGCAGCGAGGTGAGCTGACCGGTCGGCCGCTGGACCAGGCGCACCTCGCCGTCGATCGTCCGCAGCGCGAACTCCCGGGGCAGCGCCATCGCGCCGCGCCACGGCGCGGTCGGGGCGCTGCCGGCGTACTGCCAGTTGTTCATCCAGCCGACCGCGACGCGCTCGCCGCCGGGGGCGTCGTTGTAGGTGACCGCCGCGTAGTAGTCCTTGCCGTGGTCGAGCCAGTCGTAGCGTTCCAGCTCGCTCTGCGCCGGCCGGTCGGCGAACATGACGTGGTCGACGAGGATGTGCCCCCAGCCGCCGGAGTTGAAGTCGTTGATCTCCAGGTGGGCCCGCCGCCCGGCGAACTCGCGGACGTCCCAGCCCACCCAGTCCAGGCGTTCGCTGTCCTTGCCGGTGGCGGTCCGGACCACCTGGCCGTCGACGACGAGGTTGACCGCGGTCTCCACGGACCGGGGCAGCGCCGGTTCGTCGGTGGCGACGAGGTGGTCGACCAGGAGGTGCCCCCACCCGCCGGTGTTCTCGTCGACGATCCGCAGTTGGGCGGTGCGCCCCCGGAGTTCGGTCACGTCCCAGCTGCGCCAGTTCATGAAGCCGGAGAAGTTGCCGGTGGCGGTCCGCACCACCTGGCCGTCCACCAGCAGCTCGACCACCGTACGGCCGGTGCCGTCGTCCAGGTGGCCACCGGCGCCGACGAGCAGGCTCAGGTGGTTCCGGTCGATGGTGAAGGCGGGCGAGGTCAGGGTGCCCGTGGTCGAGTCGGCCGCGAAGAAGGTGGTGAGCAGCTTGTCGCCGACGTGGCCGCGCTCGGACCGGGCGGGACCGACCACCGGCGCGCGGTCGCGCAGCCCGCCCGTCGCCGCCCACCCCGCCTGCTCGTACGTCTGGCCGTCGGCCAGCTCGAAGTCGATGACCGGCTCGGCCCCGGCGGGCACGAAGTCGGTCGTCGTGCCGCGCAGGTGCGGGTGGGCGCCCCCGCCGACGAGGAGGTTCAGGTAGTCCCGGTCGAGGGTGAAGTCGGGGGAGACCAGCCGCCCCTTCGGCGCGTCGGAGCCGAGGAAGCTGTTGACCAGGGACCGGCCGCGGAACCCGCTGACCTGCTGCTGCCCGGGCACCGTCCCCGGGTACGGGCCGGCGCCGAAGGGCCCGGGTCCCAGCGTCGGGTCGTTCTCGACGGTCCAGCCGGCGTACTCGTGCTCGAAGTCGGCGAGGAGCGTCCCGGCCGGCGGCTCGGGGTCGCCGGTGACGATGTTGTCGGCGGTGAAGCGGGTGCCGTCCCAGTCGCCAACGAAGTACTGCGCGCCGGATCCGCCGGCCACCGCTCCCGGGTTCAGGTTGACCACCAGGACACCCGTCGCGCGGCCCTGCTGGTCGCCGCCGCGGCGGCGACCAGCATGGTCGTCAGCGGGTGCGGCGACAGCTCGGGCGACGGCGCCGGCGACGGTGACAAGAGCGTCGCCGTCTCGCTGATCACCAAGAACTCCACGAACCCGTTCTTCGTGACCATGCAGCAGGGCGCGAAGAAGGCCGCCGAGGCGGAGGGCGTGAAGCTGACCATCGCCGCCGGCAAGGAGGACGGCGACGAGGCCGGCCAGGTGCAGGCCATCGAGGACGCGATCGCCCGCGGCGACGAGGGCATCCTGATCACCCCGAACGGCCCCGGCGTCAACCCCGCCATCAAGAAGGCCCGCGACGCCGGGCTCTACGTCATCGCGCTGGACACCCCGCCCGACCCGGCGAACACCGTGGACATCACCTTCGCCACCGACAACTTCAAGGCCGGTGAGCTGATCGGCAAGTGGACGGCGACCCAGCTCGCCGGCAAGCCGGCGACCATCGCCCTGCTGGACCTCTTCAACGACAAGATCGTCTCCGTCGACTACAACCGCGACCAGGGCTTCCTGACCGGCATGGGCATCGACACCGCCGACAAGAAGAAGAACGGCGACGAGGCGAAGACCGGCAGCTACTCCGGCGGCAGCTACACCATCGCCTGCAACGAGCCGACCAACGGCGCCGAGGACGGCGGCCGGACGGCGATGGAGAACTGCCTGACCAAGAACCCCGACATCAACGTCGTCTACACCATCAACGAGCCGGCCGCCGTCGGCGCGCACAAGGCGCTGCAGGCGGCGGGGAAGACCCAGGGCGTCCTGGTCGTCTCCGTCGACGGCGGGTGCGACGGCGTACAGCAGGTCAAGGACGGCGTCATCGGCGCCACCTCGCAGCAGTACCCGCTGAAGATGGCCGAGCTGGGCGTGCAGGCGATCAAGAAGATCGCGAATGACGGGGAGAAGCCCAAGGTCTCCGAGGGCCTCGACTTCTTCGACACCGGCGTCACCCTGGTCGCCGACAAGGCCGCCACCGGGGTCGAGAGCATCACCAGCGCCGACGGCGCCCAGCGCTGCTGGGGCTGAGCCACCGCCGCCACGGTCGAGGGCCGGAGGCATCCTCCGCCCCGCGCCCTCGACCGGACAGTTCGTTAGCCACCGCCGACATCGGCAGGGAGCCCGCCGTGACCACCACGACACCACCGACCACCGCCGCGCAGCAGTTCGCCCTGCGCCGGCAATCGCCACTGCAACGCGTCCAGCACCTGCTGCACGCGCACCCCGCGATCAGCCCGTTCCTCGTGCTGGTCATCTCGTTCGTCGTCTTCTCCACCCTCAACCCGCGCTTCGCCTCGCCGAACTCGCTGTCGCTCGTCCTGCAGCAGGTGGCGGTCATCGGCGCGCTCGCCGTCGGGCAGACACTGATCATCATGACCGCCGGCATCGACCTGTCGGTCGGCGCCATCGCCATCCTGGCCATGATGCTCGCGGCCAAGCTGGCCGAGGGCCAGGGGCTGCCGGGAGCCCTCGCCATCGCGCTGGCCATCGCCGTCGGCGCCGCCGCGGGCGCGCTCAACGGCGCGCTGGTGACCCGGCTCAAGCTGCCGCCCTTCATCGTCACCCTCGGCACGCTCAGCGTCTTCACCGCCCTCGGGCTCCTCTACTCCGAGGGCCGGAGCGTCCAGGCCACCGACCTGCCCGCGGTGCTCAGCTGGACCGGCGAGTCCTTCCCGGTGGGCCGGTTCCGGATCACCGTGGGCGTGGTCGCCGTCGTCCTGCTCTACCTCGCGGTGGGCTTCGCCCTGGCCAAGACCGCCTGGGGCAGGCACGTCTACGCGGTCGGTGACGACAAGGAGGCCGCCCGGCTCGCCGGCATCCGGGTCGACCGGGTCCTGCTGAGCGTGTACGTCGTCGCCGGCGCGATCTACGGCATCACCGCCTGGATCCTGATCGGACGCGCCGGCGCGGCCAGCCCGAACGCCATCACCGACGCCAACCTGGAGAGCATCACCGCCGTCGTCATCGGCGGCACCAGCCTCTTCGGCGGCCGCGGCGCGGTGCTCGGCACCCTGCTCGGCGCGCTGATCGTCGGCTTCTTCCGCAGCGGCCTCTCCCTCGCCGGGGTCGACGACCAGTACCGCGTACTCGCCGTCGGCCTGCTGGTGATCCTCGCCGTGGCCGTGGACCAGTGGATCAGGAAGGTGAGGTCATGACCGCCACCAGCACGCAGACCCCCGCCGCCGGCCGGTCCGGCGCGGCGGAGAGCGGGCAGCGCTCGCCGGTGCTCTCGGCCCGCGGCCTGGTCAAGACGTTCGGCAAGGTCGTCGGGCTCGACGGGGTGGATCTCGACCTGTACCCGGGCGAGGTGCTCGCCGTCATCGGGGACAACGGCGCCGGGAAGTCCACGCTGATCAAGTGCCTGACCGGCGCGCTGGCGCCGGACGCCGGGGAGCTCTTCCTGGAGGGCAGGCCGGCGCAGTTCAAGCGGCCGCAGGACGCCCGGGACGCCGGTATCGAGACCGTCTACCAGACGTTGGCCGTGGCGCCGGCGTTGGACATCGCGAGCAACCTCTTCCTGGGCCGGGAGAAGCGCCGGCGCGGCGTGCTCGGTTCGGTGTTCCGGATGCTCGACCAGAAGGGCATGCGCCGGGAGGCCGCGCAGGCCCTCTCCGACCTCGGCATCGGCACACTGCAGAACGTGGGGCAGGCGGTCGAGACGCTCTCCGGCGGACAGCGCCAGGCCGTGTCGGTCGCCCGGGCCGCGGCCTTCGGCAGCAAGGTCATCGTGCTCGACGAGCCCACCGCCGCGCTCGGCGTCAAGGAGTCCAACCAGGTGCTCCGGATGATCGAGGAGGTCCGGTCACGCGGACTGCCGGTGATCCTGATCAGCCACAACATGCCGCACGTGTTCGAGGTCGCCGACCGCATCCACATCCAGCGGCTGGGCCGCTGTGCGGGCGTGGTGACGCCGGCGTCGCACACGATGCCGGAGGCGGTGGCCGTCATGACCGGCGCGACCACCCTCGAGGAGACCCCAGGCCGGACGGCGGGCTGAGCCCGTCGTGGACGTGACCGGGCGATCCAGGCCCGGGAGAGGAAGACTGTGATCACGGTTGTCGGCGAGAGCCTGGTGGATCTGATCGAGGATCCGTCGGGCGGGGCGGTCGCCCACCCGGGGGGCAGCCCGGCGAACGTCGCCGTGGCGCTCGCCCGCCTCGGTCAGCCCACCACCCTGCTCACCCAGCTCGGTGACGACGCGCACGGGCGGCTGCTCCGCGCCCACCTGGCCGGCAGCGGCGTACGGCTCGATCCGGCGTCGGTGCCGGACCTGCCGCATACGAGCGTGGCCCGGACCCGGGTGGGCGTGGACGGACAGGCCCGGTACGACTTCGACATCGCCTGGCGGTCCTTTCCAGACCGGGCGCTGGCAGGTGTCGGGTCGGGGAGCCGGTGCCTGCACACCGGCTCGCTCGCCACGGTGCTCGAACCGGGCGCCGGTGACGTGCTGGCCCTGGTCCGGGACCGCCGGGCGACCACGATGATCAGCTACGACCCGAACTGCCGCCCCGCCCTGATGGGCGACCGGACCACGGCCCGGCACCGGGTCGAGGAGCTGGTGGCGGTCAGCGACGTCGTCAAGGTCAGCCTGGAGGACCTGGCCTGGCTCCACCCGGGCCGTGGGTACGAGGAGCTGGGGCGGGCGTGGCTGGAGCTGGGCGCCGTCCTCGTGGTGGTCACCCGCGGCGACGGCGGGGCCTGGGCGGTCAACCGCGGCGGTGCCGTGCAGGTGGACGCCCGACCGGTGCGGGTGGTGGACACCGTCGGCGCCGGTGACGCGTTCACGGCCGGGCTGCTGGCCGCGCTGAGCGAGCGGGACCTGCTCGGCGCCGCGCGGCGGACGGCGCTCGGCGACGTCGGCCGGGACACGCTCGCCGCCGTCCTGGCGGAGGCGGCCCACGTCGCCGCCCGCACCTGTGCCCGGCGGGGGGCGGATCCACCCACCCGGGCCGAGCTGGCCGTCGACCGGCCCGCGGTGGTGGGATCCGGCGGCGGCGCCTGATCCCGCCCGGGCGCCCGGGCCACGATTTCCCGGCGCGCGCCGACCCACCATACTGGACCGATGGTTGCCTGGGAGTACGCGTTGCTGGTCCGTCGCTATCAGGGGCAGGGCCGCAACTTCCACGTCTCGTTCGTCTGGTACGGCCCCGACGGCTCACGCACCGACATCACCGCGTACGGCGACACCGCGATCGCGCACCTCAACCGCGCCGGCCGGGAGGGCTGGGAGCTGGTCTCCGCCGGCGAGGACGTCAACAACGTGCAGGGCAGCACCGAGGTGCACCGCTACCACCTGAAGCGCCCGCTCGCCTGACCCGTTACCGTCTTCTCCCACCGCCGCGGAGCCGACGGTGGTGGGAGGAGGAACGGTGGGCCGGTACGTCGTCGGCGTGGACTTCGGCACGCTCTCCGGCCGGGCGGTGGTGGTCGACGTGGCCGACGGCGCCGAGCGGGGTAGTGCAGTGCACGCGTACCGGCGCGGGGTGCTCACCGACCGGCTGCCGGACGGGTCGGCGCTGCCCCCGGACTGGGCGCTGCAGGACCCGGAAGACCACCGCGAGGTGCTGCGGACGGCCGTGCCCGCCGCCGTCCGCGCGGCCGGCATCGACCCGGCCGAGGTGATCGGCATCGGGCTGGACGCCACCTCCTGCACGGTGCTGCCCACCCTGGCCGACGGCACCCCGCTCGCCGAGCTCGCCGAGCTGCGCGACCGGCCGCACGCCTGGCCGAAGCTCTGGAAGCACCACGCCGCGCAACGGCAGGCCGACCGGATCAACGCCCTCGCCGCCGAGCGCGCCGAACCCTGGCTGGCCCGCTACGGCGGTCGGGTCTCCGCCGAGTGGCAGCTCGCCAAGGCGCTGGAGGTGCTGGAGGACGACCCGGCGGTCTTCCGCCGCGCGGAGCGCTGGATCGAGACGGCCGACTGGCTGGTCTGGCAGCTCTGCGGCCGCCCGACCCGCAACGTCTCCGCCGCCGGCTTCAAAGGGCTGCGCCAGGACGGCCGCTACCCGGGCGCCGGGTTCCTCGCCGCACTCCATCCCGAGCTGCCCGACCTGCTGCCGAAGGTCGACGGGCCGCTGGTGGAGCCCGGTGCCCGGGCCGGCGCACTGACGGCCGAGGCGGCCCGGTGGACCGGCCTGCCGGCCGGCGTCGCGGTGGCCGCCGGCGCGATCGACGCGCACGTCACCGCCGCCGCGGCGCGTTCGGTCGAGCCGGGCCGGATGCTCGCCGTCCTCGGCACCTCCACCTGCCTGATCATGAATGCGGACGCCTGCCACGACGTGCCCGGGGTCTGCGGCGTCGTCGCGGGCGGGGTCACCGCCCGCGGCTGGGGCTACGAGGCCGGGCAGAGCGGCGTGGGTGACATCTTCGCCTGGTACGTCGAGCGGGCCCTGCCCGCGTCGTACGCGGACGAGGCGCGGCGGCGCGGCATCTCCCCGTACGAGCTGCTGGACGCCCTCGCCGCCGACCAGCCGGTCGGCGGGCACGGGCTGCTGGCGCTGGACTGGCACAGCGGCAACCGCTCGGTCCTGATGGACCACGAGCTGAGCGGCGTGCTGGTCGGGCTGACCCTGGCCACCCGGCCGGAGGAGATCTGGCGGGCGCTGCTGGAGGCCACCGCGTTCGGCGCGCGGACGGTCGTCGAGGCGTTCACCGCGGCCGGGGTGCCGGTGGACGAGGTGACCGCCGCCGGTGGGCTCACCGCAAACCGGCTCCTGCTGCGGATCTACGCCGACGTGCTGCGCCGGCCGCTGCACGTGCTCGACGCCGCGCACCCGGCCGCCCTCGGCGCGGCGATCCACGCGGCGGTGGCCGCCGGGGCGTACCCGGACGTGGAGGCGGCCTCGGCGGCGATGGGCGCGCGGCACCGCGAGACCTGGCACCCCGACCCGGCCCGCGCCGCCGCCTACGACGACCTCTACGCCGAGTACCGCGACCTGCACGACCACTTCGGCCGGGGAGGAACCGACGTCCTGCACCGCCTCCGCACCCTCCGCAACCGCGCCCGGCACCCCCGCTGACCCACCCGGCGGGTTCAGGCCGATGTCTGGGTGAGGAGGTCCTTGTGCTGGCGCCATAGCCAGCGCAGGTACTCCTGTAGTTCCTCGAGCGTGGCAAGCCACTGGTTGTTCATGTACGTGAGGATGCGTTCCGCTTCGCCGGGGAGCAGGTCGTAGGCGGTCGCTTGCGTTTCCGGGATGGCGGTGTCGGGAGAGACAGTGACCGGGTCCGGCACGAGGGGGATGCGGACCCCGCCCTGGCTGAGCGCTTTGAGGACGGTGAGGTAGACGCGGGGCAGGTGGTATGAGGAGACGGTGAGCGCGAGGCTCGTGATGCCGAGGTCTTCGACCTGGTCGACAATCCATGCGGCTTGTAGGCCGGTGTTGGGGGCCGGCTCGGCCTGGAGGTGCACCCCGGAAAGGCGGCGGAGGCCGAGGCTGCGCAGGTAGGCAGGCGTGATCTCGATGTACGTGTCTTCCGCCGGGTTGCCATTTGCCACCAGCAGGTAGCTGATGTGTCGGTTGGCCTCCCAACGACGGATCGCATGGGTGAGACGCCACTCCTCGCCCTGGCCGGTGGGTACGACGAGTGCGTCGACGTGGTCAGCGGCTGACTGAGGCAGGGCCAGGATCACCATGAACGCCTTCATCACGTCCATGAGCTGGCCGGCTGTGAGGGCAGCGAGATCTTCTACCCGCGCGACCCGAGGGGTGGGCCTGTTCCGATATACCGGATGCAC
The DNA here is from genome assembly GCF_052814115.1 of Micromonospora sp. IBHARD004. Taxonomy (NCBI): domain Bacteria; kingdom Bacillati; phylum Actinomycetota; class Actinomycetes; order Micromonosporales; family Micromonosporaceae; genus Micromonospora; species Micromonospora sp. IBHARD004. The sequence goes on along the minus strand of NZ_CP199934.1, from coordinate 4,215,410 downwards.
TGCTCTCGAATCCGATCTTGTATCGGGTGACTGGCGTCATGGAGATGGGACGCCCCGCCCGGCCGGAGGCAGGGCGGGGCGTCGAGGGAGCCGCGGGTCAGCCGAGGTCGACGGCGGGGTAGAGGGGGAAGCCGGCCAACAGCTCGCTGGCCTGCTTGCTGACCTTGTCGGCCAGCGCCGGGTCGAGGACGTACTTGGCCTTGGACTCGCCCGACGTGGTCTGGCTGAGCACGGTGTGGATCAGCTCGGCGGTCTGGTCCATCTCCGCGGTGCCGAGACCGCGGCTGGTCAGCGCCGGGGTGCCGATCCGGATGCCCGAGGTGTACCAGGCGCCGTTCGGGTCCTGCGGGACCGCGTTGCGGTTGGTGACGATGCCCGAGTCGAGCAGCGCCTGCTCGGCCTGCCGGCCGGTGAGGCCGTAACCGGTGACGTCGATGAGCACCAGGTGGTTGTCGGTGCCGCCCGTGACCAGCTTCGCGCTCCGGCGCGTGAGCCCCTCGGCGAGCGCCTGGGCGTTGTCGACGATCCGCTGGGCGTAGCCGGCGAAGTCGGGGCGGCGGGCCTCGGCCAGGGCGACCGCCTTGGCGGCCATCACGTGCGGCAGCGGGCCGCCGAGCACCATCGGGCAGCCCCGGTCGACCTGGTCGGCCAGCTCCGGCCCGCAGAGCACCATGCCGCCGCGCGGGCCGCGCAGCGACTTGTGGGTGGTGGTGGTGACGATGTGCGCGTGCGGCACCGGGTCGAAGTCGCCGGTGAAGACCTTGCCGGCGACCAGGCCGGCGAAGTGCGCCATGTCGACCATGAAGGTCGCGCCCACGGAGTCGGCGATCTCCCGCATGATCCGGAAGTTGACCTTCCGCGGGTACGCCGAGTAGCCGGCCACCAGGATCAGCGGCTTGAACTCGCGGGCCGCCTCGGCGACCTTGTCGTAGTCGATCAGGCCGGTCGCCGGGTCGGTGCCGTAGCTGCGCTGGTCGAACATCTTGCCGGAGATGTTCGGCCGGAAGCCGTGGGTGAGGTGACCGCCGGCGTCCAGCGACATGCCCAGCATCCGCTGGTTGCCCAGCTCGCGGCGCAGCGCGAACCAGTCCGCCTCGGTGAGGTCGTTGACCTGGCGTACCTGGGCCTTCTTCAGCGCGAGGGACTCGACCCGGTCGGCCAGGATCGCCCAGAACGCGACCAGGTTCGCGTCGATGCCGGAGTGCGGCTGCACGTACGCGTGGGCGGCGCCGAACAGCTCCCGGGCGTGCTCGGCGGCGAGCGCCTCGACGGTGTCGACGTTCTGGCAGCCGGCGTAGAAGCGACGGCCGACGGTGCCCTCGGCGTACTTGTCGCTGAACCAGTTGCCCATGGCCAGCAGGGTGGCCGGGGAGGCGTAGTTCTCGCTCGCGATGAGCTTCAGGGACTCGCGCTGGTCGGCCAGCTCCGCCCCGATGGCGTCGGCGACCCGCGGCTCCACGGCGCGGATCACCTCGAGCGCGCTGCGGAAGGCGGTGGATTCGGCGTTCAGCGACATGCGACCTCCTGGTGACGTGCGGAAGGCCCAGGCGCTCGGCATGCGTCCTCATGACGGGACCGCTTCCCGATGGTTCTCCATCCCCACGCGCCAGTCACGGCCCGCGCCGATCCTACCGGGTCGACCCCGGCCTGCTCTCGTAGGATCGGCTGGTGGGGGCGGACGACGGAGCGCTGCTCGCCATCAGCGACCTGCACGTCGGGCACGCCGACAACCGCGCGATCGTCGAGGCGCTGCGCCCGGAGTCGCGCCGGTGCTGGCTGCTGGTGGCCGGCGACGTCGGCGACACCGTGGCCCAGGTGGAGTGGGCGCTCGACCTGCTCAGCCGGCGCTTCGCCACGGTGGTCTGGGCCCCGGGCAACCACGAGCTCTGGACGCCGCCGGCCGACCCGGTCCAGCTCCGCGGCGTCGCGCGCTACCGCCACCTGGTCGACCTCTGCCGCCGGCTCGGCGTGTTCACCCCGGAGGACCCGTACCCGGTGTGGCGCGGTCCGGGCGGGCCCGCGCTGGTGGCGCCCCACTTCCTGCTCTACGACCACAGCTGGCGTCCGGACGGCCTGGACACCCCGGAGGCGGCGCTGGCCGAGGCGTACCGGACCGGGATGGGCGGCAGCGGTCGGCGCAGGCGGGGGTTCTGCGACGCATCCTGCCCGCCCCGGAGGGGACCCCGCCGACCGCCTGGTGACACACGTCGGGGCCCGACCGGCGGCCGGGCCCCGGGGGAGTCGCGGGGGTTAGGCGGTGGCGGCGTCGACCTGGCTCTTGCGGGCCTTCGGGTCGTCGAGGGTGCGCGGGGCGGCCTTGCGCATCGCGATCATCCGCTCGCCGATCTCCTGGAGCTGGTTGCGGCCGAGCGCCTCCCGCACCTTCGGGAACCACTCCTGCTCCTCCTCCTCGACGTGGTGCTCGACGTTCTCGATCAGCACCGTGGTCTTGGCGACGAAGCGCTCGTCGGAGGCGTCCATGGCGGCCAGTTCCGCGCAGAGCAGGTCCGCCACGTGGTGCTCCTCGTACGACTCGAGGATGTCGTCCTCGAGGTCCGGCAGGAGCTTGCGGACCTCTGGGTACATCACCTCGTTCTCCAGGTAGGTGTGCACGGTCAGGGCCTCCAGGATCTGGTTGACCAGCTCCTGGCGCCGGCTGGCCGGGCCCTCTTCGGCCTTCTGGAACTCCCGGAAGAGGCGGCGCATCTCCTTGTGGTCCTCTTTGAGCAGCACGATGGCGTCGGTGGACACCGGTACCTCCTAGGGGGTTGGGCTGATGGCTGATCCCCTACCCCCGACGTGAGCTGCGAAAACGGATGGGGCCCGGCGACGTTCCGCCGGGCCCCATCACGGGTCGTGCCGTGCTGCTACTTCACCACGTTGAACGCGTCGACCATGCCCGCGCCGTAGAAGCCGTTACGCTCTCCGCCGGAGCAGGTCGCGTCGTAGGCCGTCGGGCCCGCCGGGTGCAGCGGCGCCGGGTTGTAGACGCCCGCCGGGCAGGACCGCGCCACCGACGTGCCCTCCAGGAACGCCGCCAGCTGGCCCGGGGCCATCCCGGGGGACAATGTGGTGTTACACACATCCGAACGGATGAACAACAACCGTCAGACGGTGGCCAGCGTGTGAGGGATCTCGTCGAGCAGCTCACGGGCGAGGAAGCCGATCCGGCCGTATTGGGGGACCAGCCGTTGGCCGCTGACGGCGTGCGCGAACGCGGCCCAGCAGGCGGCCTGCGCCGGTGCCGCGCCCCGGGACAGCAGGCCGGCGAGCAGCCCCGCGCGGACGTCGCCGCTGCCCGAGGTGCCCAGCCCGGCGTCGCCGCTCTCCTCCCGCCAGCCCCGTCCGTCCGGGGTGGCGATGTGCCCGTACAGGGAGACCACCGCGTCGTACCGGCGGGCCACCTCGGCTGCCTCGGCGTCCAGGTCGTCGCCTAGGTCCCGGTCGAGCAGGTGCCGGGCCTCGGTGAGGTTCGGGGTGAGCACCACCGGGCGGCCCGAGCCGACCAGCAGGTCCGGGGCGTGGCTGAGCGCGCCGAGGGCGTACGCGTCGAGCACCAGGGACGTCTCCGGTCGGGCGGCGCCCAGCACCAGGTCCAGCAGCGAACGGGTGTGCTCGATGTCGTTGAGCCCCGGGCCGACCGTGACCACGTCGGCCTGGCCGACCAGCTCGGCGAGCCGGTCCCGGCGGTCGCCGGCGACCGCCCCGTCGGGGGTCTCCGGCAACCCCACCACCAGCGCCTCCGGCACCTGGATGCTCAGCGCGGTGGCGGTGGACTCGGCGGCGGCGAGCTGGAGCACGCCGGCGCCGGCGCGCAACGCGGCCACCCCGGCCAGGAGCACCGCGCCCGGCGTGAACCGGGAGCCGCCGACCACCAGCACGGTGCCGCGGTTCTCCTTGCCGCCGGTCGGCACCGGCAGCGCCCAGTCCCGCAGCAGCGCGGGGGTGATGACCGGGGTGTCAGACCGGTTCGGCATGGACCTCGTCCTCCCTGGTCGGCCGCGCGCCCTGCTGGTGCAGGTGGGCGACGTCGTTGAACCCGTCCGGGACCAGCCGGCCGTCGGCGTCCGCCGACCAGCCGGTCACCGAGCAGTTGGCGATGACGTGCTCCCGGGTGAGCGCCATCAGCTCCGTCTCGGTGAGCCCCTCCACCAAATAGCGCAGCAGGAAGACCAGCGCGTCGTGGCCGAAGAGCAGCACCCGGCGGTCCTCGTGGTCGCGGCGCAGGTCGCCGAGGAGGGTACGCAGCCGCAGCGCCACGTCCGTCCACGACTCGCCGCCCGGCGGGCGGTAGTAGAACTTGCCGAGCCGGGCCCGGCGGTCCGCCTCGGCCGGGAACCGTCGGCGCACCCCGCGCCCGGTCAGCCCGTCGAGGATGCCCAGTTCCCGGTCACGTAGCCGCTCGTCGCGGCTGACCGGGATCCCGGTGCCGGCGAGGGCCAACTCGGCGGTCCGCACCGCCCGGAGGTACGGCGACACCACCGCCACGTCGGGACGGCGCGCTTCGGGCAGGCCGGCCAGCCAGCGGCCGGTGGCCCGGGCCTGCTCCTCCCCGGTGGCCGACAGCGGCACGTCCGCGTCCCGGTGGGTCAGGTCGATCAGCTCGGCCCCGGATGCCTCCGCCTGGGTCGCCGCGACGTTCGCCGTGCTCTCGCCGTGCCGCACGATCCAGAGCGTTGCCAGTTCCGCCATGCGCCCTCCGGTACCCGGGGCCCGTGCCGGGTAACCGCGTGGTCCGGGCCCGCCGAGGGCGTGAAGGGGGCGGCGGCGGGTAAGCGCGGTGCTCCATCGGAAGCCGACACATGGGGAGGTGCGCCGTGGCGACCATGGTCAAGGAACCGGCCAGCCCGGTCAAGGACAAGAACTACGACCTGATCCACGCGATCCAGCTGTCGTTGGAACACATCTGGCGGATGGAGACGTACATCTCCGACGCGGAGGACCGGGGCGACACCGAACTCGCCAACTGGTTCCGAAAGATGCAGGACAACAACCGCAAGGCCGGCGAGCAGGGCAAGAAGATGCTCATGGAACGCATGCAGCGGGAGAACGGCTAGACCGGGCGCACGGCGACCGGACGGGCGGTGCGCCCTCCGGTCGCCGCGGCATGTCCGGGGTGGGTCCCATTCCGCCCGTAGCCGTTCCGACCGCCGAAAACCGGGCAGCGGGATCCCCATCGACCGGGCAGAATGTCACCGTCGTCGGGCGGGCGGCGGGGGCGCCGGGGGTCCGCCCCGATCGGGGGAGGACGGCCCATGACGGTCATCAGGGGGCTGCGGGAAGCACTGGTGCTTTTCGTCATCGCGGTGGTGCTGATCGCGGCCGGCGTGGGCGTCTGGGTGGCGGTGAGCGGGGGCGAATTCACCCACCGGCTCGGCGTGGCGTGTTTGGTCGTCGGCGCGCTGCTCGGCATGACGGGCGACCTGACGCTGAGTCGGATCGAGACGATGCCCGCGCGGTCCGTGTTCGGGCTCGCACCCGAGCGGGAGGGGGCCGGTGGCGGACGGGTGCTCACCGGGGTCGGCATCTTCCTGTTCGTCGCGGTGCCGCTGATCGCCGTCGGCATCCTGCTGGTCGCCTGACAAGTCCCCCGGCGGGCGGACCGGCGTCGTACGGTGTGAGGCGTGGCGACCACGGCGGCCGAGGAGATCCGGGTGGGGGAGCGGCTGGTCCGGGTCTCCAGCCCCGACAAGCCGTATTTCCCCGAGCGCGGACTGACCAAGCTGGACGTGGTCCGTTACTTCCTCGCCGTCGGCGACGGCATCCTGCGCGCGCTGCGGGACCGTCCGACCATGCTGGAGCGCTGGCCGCGCGGCGTGTTCGAGGGGGCGAAGATCGCCACCCGGCAGACCAACCGGGGCGACGCCTTCTACCAGAAGCGGCTGCCGGCGGGCGCGCCCGACTGGGTGCGCACCGCGCACCTCACCTTCCCCAGCGGGCGGACCGCCGACGAGGTGGCCCCGAGCGAGCTGGCGGTGGTGATCTGGGCGGCGAACCTCGGCACGCTCCGGTTCCACCCGTGGCCGGTCTCGGCGACCGACGTCGACCACCCCGACCAGCTCCGCATCGACCTCGACCCGATGCCGGGCGTCGACTTCGCGCAGGTGGTCCCGGTCGCGCACGAGGTGCGGGCGTTCCTCGACGAGCTGGGGCTGGTCGGCTACCCGAAGACCACCGGCGGGCGCGGCCTGCACGTCTACCTGTCGATCGAGCCGAGGTGGAGCTTCGGCGAGTGCCGGCGGGCGGTGCTGGCGCTGGGCCGCGAGATGCAGCGCCGGCTGCCGGACCTGGTCACCACCACCTGGTGGCGGGAGCAGCGGGACCGGCCGATCTTCGTGGACTACAACCAGATGGCCCGGGACCACACCATGACCTCGGCGTACTCGATCCGGCCCACCCCGGCGACGCTGGTCTCCGCGCCGCTGGACTGGTCGGAGCTGGACGACGCGCGGCCGGAGGACTTCGACGTGCTCGGCATGCCGGGCCGGTTCGCCGAGCGGGGTGACCCGCACGCGGGCCTGGACGGGCGCCGCTTCTCGTTGGCGCCGCTGCTGGAGCTGGCCGACCGGGAGGGGCTGGCGGCCCCGCCGGAGCGCTGACCGCTCACTGCCAGGGGCTCTGCGCCCCGCTGAACTCCTCGAAGACCAGCCAGGTCCGGGTCGACAGCACCCCGGCGATGCTCTGCACCCGTTCCAGCACCACGTCCCGCAGGGTGGCGTTGTCCGGCGCCCGGACCAGCGCGAGGACGTCGTGCTCGCCGCTGAGCAGCGCGACGTGTTCGACGAAGCGGACCTGGGCCAGCTCGGCGGAGACCTCCCGCCAGGTGTTCTGCTCGATGGTCAGCGCGATGTACGCCGACGTGCCCAGCCCGGCCGGCTCCGGCGCCACCAGGGCCCGAAACCCGGTGACCACCCCGTCCCGCAGCAGCCGCTCCACCCGGGCGTACGCGTTGGTCCGCGAGACGTGCACCCGTTCGGCCAGCGTACGGATGGAGAGGCGCCCGTCCCGGACCAGTTCGTCGAGGATCCGCCGGTCCACCTCGTCGAGGGGCCCGGCCGAACGTCCCGTTCCGCCCGCCTCGCCCGGCGTCGGGGTGGTCTCCTGGCTCATGAATCGCTCCTCGGCTCACCATTCGTCCCACGTTCACCGGGGATCTTGAGTCAATCATCCAACAGCAGGAGCATAGGGCCACCACACGTCCAGGAGGTCCCCGCCGTGACGACCACACCCCAGGCGGTCCGCAGGGCATCCCCGCGCACCCGCCGGCCGGCCACCCCGGCCGCCCCCGACCCGACGGCCGGCCTGCTGCCGACGACCGAGCCGGTCCGACTGCTGAACCCGGACGGCACCCCGCTGCCGCCCCGCGCCGACTACCCCGAGCCGCCGGTCGAGGCGCTGCGCGAGATGTACCGCCGGATGGTCGTCGGCCGCCGCTTCGACGTCCAGGCCACCGCGCTGACCAAGCAGGGTCGGCTCGCCGTCTACCCGTCCTCGCGCGGCCAGGAGGCCTGCCAGGTCGGCGGGGTGCTCGCCGTCCGCGACACCGACTGGGTCTTCCCCACCTACCGCGAGTCGATGGCGCTGACCGCCCGGGGCATCGACCCGGTCGAGGTGCTCACCCTGCTGCGCGGCGACTGGCACTGCGGGTACGACCCGACGCGGGTGCACACCGCGCCGCAGTGCACCCCGCTGGCGACCCAGTGCGTGCACGCCGCCGGGCTCGCCTACGGCGAGTCCTACCAGGGCCGGGACACCGTCGCGCTGGCCTTCATCGGCGACGGCGCGACCAGCGAGGGCGACTTCCACGAGGGGGTCAACTTCGCCGCCGTGTTCAAGGCCCCGGTCGTCTACTTCGTGCAGAACAACAAGTACGCGATCAGCGTCCCGCTGTCCCGGCAGACCGCCGCGCCGAGCCTGGCGTACAAGGGCGTCGGCTACGGCGTGCCCAGCGAGCAGGTCGACGGCAACGACCCGGTGGCCGTCCTGGCGGTGCTCACCCGCGCGGTCGAGCACGCCCGCTCCGGCAAGGGGCCGTTCCTGGTGGAGGCGCACACCTACCGGATGGAGGCGCACACCAACGCCGACGACGCCAGCCGCTACCGGGACCCGGACGAGGTGGAGGCGTGGCGCGACCGGGACCCGGTGGCCCGCCTGGAGACGTACCTGCGGGCCCGCGGCGTGCTCGACGACGCGGCCGTCGCGGCGATCGCCGACGAGGCCGAGGCGTACGCGGCGGAGCTGCGCGAGCGGATGAACGCCCAGCCCACCGTCGACCCGCTCAGCCTCTTCGAGCACGTCTACGCCGAGCCGACCCCGCAGCTGGTCGAGCAGCGCGAGCAGGTCCGCGCCGAGCTGGCCGCCGCCCGCGACGAGGAGGGGGACGCCTGATGGCCACCATGACCATGGCGAAGGCGCTCAACGCCGCGCTCGCCGACGCGATGCTCGACGACGACCGGGTGGTCGTCTTCGGCGAGGACGTCGGGCAGCTCGGCGGCGTCTTCCGGATCACCGACGGGCTCCAGGCCCGCTTCGGCGACAAGCGCTGCTTCGACACCCCGCTCGCCGAGGCCGGCATCGTCGGCTTCGCCGTCGGCCTGGCCATGTCCGGCCTGCGGCCGGTGGTCGAGATGCAGTTCGACGCGTTCGCCTACCCGGCGTTCGAGCAGATCGCCTCGCACGTGGCGAAGCTGCGCAACCGCACCCGCGGCGCGCTCAGCGTGCCGATCGTGATCCGGGTGCCGTACGCCGGCGGCATCGGCGGCGTGGAGCACCACTGTGACTCCTCCGAGGCGTACTACGCGCACACCCCCGGCCTGAAGGTGGTCACCCCGGCCACCGTCGAGGACGCGTACTCGTTGCTGCGGGAGGCGATCGACGACCCGGACCCGATCGTCTTCATGGAGCCGAAGAAGCTCTACTTCTCCAGCGCCGAGGCGGAACTGCCGGCGCGCACCGCGCCGTTCGGCAAGGCGGTCGTGCGCCGGGCCGGCACCGACGCCACCCTGGTCGCGTACGGGCCGGCGGTGCCGGTCGCGCTGGAGGCCGCCGAGGCCGCCCGCGAGGAGGGCTGGGACCTGGAGGTCGTCGACGTCCGGACCATCGTGCCGTTCGACGACGCCACGGTCACCGCCTCGGTGCGGAAGACCGGCCGCTGCGTGGTGATCCAGGAGGCGCAGGGCTTCGCCGGGGTCGGCGCGGAGATCGCCGCCCGGGTGCAGGAGCGCTGCTTCCACGCCCTGCACGCCCCGGTGCTGCGGGTGTCCGGCCTGGACATCCCGTACCCGGCGCCGATGCTGGAGCACACCCACCTGCCCTCGGTGGACCGGGTGCTCGACACCGTGGCCCGACTCCAGTGGGACGACCAGCCCGACCCGCGCTGGCTGTCGCAGGGGAGCGCCGCATGACCACGGTCGAGCGGACGCAGGTCTTCCTCCTGCCCGACCTGGGCGAGGGGCTGAGCGAGGCCGAGATCGTCGAGTGGCGGGTCGCCGTCGGCGACGTGGTGACGGTGGACCAGAGCGTGGTCGAGGTGGAGACCGCCAAGGCGGTCGTGGACGTGCCGTGCCCGTACGCCGGTCGGGTCGTCGCGCTGCACGGCGCGGCGGGTGAGGTACGCCCGGTCGGCCAGCCGCTGATCACCATCGCGCCGCTGGACGGCGCCGGCCCGGACGACCAGGAGCCCGCCGGGCACGCCACCTACCGCGAGGAGGAGCGCGCCGGCTCCGGCAACGTGCTGATCGGGTACGGCACCGGCCACGGCGGCTCCGGCCGGCGGCGCCGCCGGCCCCGCCTGGCAGTGGCCCCCGAGCCGACGGCCGCCCCACCGGCCTCCGCCGTAGCGACCAGCCCGGCGGCTCCGACCAGCGCGGCGGCTCCGAGCGGCCCGGCCGGTCCGGCCGCCGGCTCCCCGCGGGCCGCCCTGGTCATCTCGCCGATCGTCCGGCGACTGGCCCGGGAGAGCGGCGTGGACCTGGCGACGGTCCGGGGCAGCGGGCCGGGCGGCGTGATCCGCCGGGCCGACGTGGCGGTCGCGCTCGCCGAGGCCAGCACCGACGCCACCGCCCGGCTCGCCGCGGTGCCGGACGCCCCGGCCGCGCACGTCGGTCTCCCCCCGGCCGGCGAGCAGGACGTGGTGATCCCGCTGACCGGCATCCGTAAGGTCATCGCCGACAAGCTCTCCCGCAGCCGGCGGGAGATCCCCGAGGTGACCATCTGGGTGGACGTGGACGCCACCGCGCTGCTGGCGACCCGCGCCGCGATCAACGCGGCCACCCCGGACGCACCGGTCAGCATCCTGGCCCTGCTGGCCCGGATCTGCCTCAGCGGGCTGCGGAGGTATCCGCAGCTCAACGCCCACGTCGACACCGAGGCGCAGCGGATCGTCCAGTCCGCCGGGGTGCACCTGGGCATCGCCGCGCAGACCGACCGAGGCCTGCTGGTCCCGGTGCTGCGCGACGCCCAGCGGCTGACCACCCGGGAGCTGGCCGCCGAGCTGGCGGCCACCACCGCCGCCGCCCGCGCCGGCACGCTGCCCCCGGCACGGCTCACCGGTGGCACCTTCACCCTGAACAACTACGGAGTGTTCGGTGTGGACGGTTCCACCCCGATCATCAACCACCCGGAGGCGGCGCTGCTCGGCGTCGGTCGGATCGTGGACAAGCCCTGGGTGGTCGACGGGCAGCTCGCGGTCCGCAAGGTCACCCAGCTCAGCCTCACCTTCGACCACCGGGTCTGCGACGGCGGGGTGGCCGGCGGCTTCCTGCGGCACGTCGCGGACTGCGTCGAGCAGCCCGCGCTGCTGGTCGCGAACGTCTGACGGCGCGGAGCCGGCCGCCCGTCCGGGCGGCCGGCTCCGACCCGTACGGGCCGCCGTGGGGGTCGATTCCCCGGTACTGACCGGTGTCGCCGGCGTTGGCCGGCCCGCCCCACCGAAGGCGGCGGAATCCACCGCGTCCGCTCTGTCGCATCTGCTCCCCGTGCCCGTCCCGCGGTGTTAGCCGCTCGGGAGGCCGGGAATCCGAGGCCGTAGACGCCCGGAGCCCGAGGGGAGCAGCCGTGTCGTACCAGCAACTGCCGGCCACCGTGCGGAACCGCCGACCGGCCGTCGCGGGCGCGCCGCTGTGGTGCGACGCGCGCGAGTACGGCCTGACCGGCGACGGGGTGACCAACGACCAGCCGGCGCTGGCCGCGCTGGTGGACCGGCTCGGCGACGGCTACGTCGCCGACGGGCGGGCGCGAGTGATCTACTGCCCGCCGGGGATCTACTCCGTCCGCGACGCCGGGACCGTCTGGCGCAGTGGGGTGTCGCTGATCGGCGCCGGCCCGGCCGCGACGCGGTTCGTGCTGAGCAACGAGGGCAACCGGGCTGACCCGACGCCGCTGGCCTTCTGGACCACGGTGCAGCACGGCGCGAGCCGGGACCGGCACATCGCCGACTGCACCTTCGCCGACTTCGAGATCGACGGCTCGGGGGTGGCGATGGCCGAGTACAACTACCTGGCCAAGGGGCTGGGCCTGCAGTATCTGGTACGGGGGGTGTTCCGCAACCTCTACATCCACCACACGGCCGCCTCCGGGCTGGGCTGCGACTTCCTCCAGGACAGCATCATCGACGGGGTGGTGGTGGTCGGCTGCGGCCGGCTGGACAACGGGGAGGAGATGGGCGGCGCCGGCATCGGCGTCGGCATCGGCGGCTGGGGGACGGTCGAGCGGCTCACCATCGCCAACTGCACCGCCCTCGGCAACGGCACCAACGGGATCTTCCTCGAGCTGCAGAAGGACTACTGGCCACCGCCGCGCGGGTACCGGATCATCGGCTGCCACAGCCAGGGCAACCGGTTCGGCATCTCCGACTGGGGGGCCGACGGCCTGATCGTCACGGCCTGCACGATGACCGGGAACCTGGAGGCCGGCTACGACGTCTCGGCCAACGGCACCGCCGGGGTGGCCGGCCGGGGCGGGCTGCTGACCGACTGCGTGATCGACGGCAACCTGGCCGACGGGCTCAGCATGGGCAACACGCCCGGCCCGTACACCGTGCGGGGCAACCGGATCACCGGCAACGGGCGGTACGGCTACCACGAGCACAACCTGGGCCGCGGATACCAGGACCCGGCGATGGACGTGGTGATCGAGAGCAACGAGTTCTGGGGCAACGGCCTGGACGCGATCCGGGTCGACCGCCCGATGACCGACACCGTCCTGCTCAACAACCGCATCCGCAACAACGGCCGACAGTGCGCCGGGGCGTACACGGGCGGCGGCGAGACCGTCCGCTACGGCGACAGGAAGCTGGTCGACCGGTCGGCGGACTGGCCGCACGACGGCCACCGGGGCAAGGTGCTCCGGGTCGGCAAGCGCGCCGCCGTGGTGGCCGCGAACACCGGGACCGAACTCTCCCTCGCCCCGGTACGACCCGACGCCTGCACCGCGTGGAGCGGCGACACCCCGCCGCCCGGCACCCCGTACGAGCTGCCGGCCGCGCCGGAGACCCGGGCCGGCATCGCGATCAACGCGGCGTTCGACTCGGCGACCATCCGGGGGAACCGGGCCTGGGACAACCACGACGTGCGGACGCAGACCCACGGGCTGTGGATCACGGACCGGGGCAGTTGGGTGGACTGCCGGGTGGAGGAGAACGACTTCGCCGGCAACGGCGCGGCGGCCACCCGGCTGGACACCCCGCCGCTCGGCGGGCGGTGGGACCGCAACCACGGCGACGAGGAGTGGGACTGACCGGCCCGGTCCGGCACGTCCGGTGCGCCACCCGCCCAGGGCTGCCGATCCGGACGTCGTGGCCCGCCCGTCACCTACCGGGCACACCCGACATCAAAATGCCCGCGCCTTCGCCCACCATTTCCCCCAAAAGTGCGACCCGGCCGGAGAAACGCCGTACAGAATGGGGCCAACGGGGACTGGAAATGGGGTGCGGAATATGGATGTGAGACGGCGACTGAGGCTGTTCGCGGTAACCATCGCAGTCACACCCTTGGTGATCGGCGGCTGCACCGCCGGTCAGCGGGAGGCCGCGAAGCCGGGGCACAAGAAGGCGGCCGCGCCGGCGGTGACCGTGACACCGGCGGACCGGACCAAGGATGTGCCGATCAGCGCCGAGGTGGGCGCGAAGGTCGCGAACGGGAAGATCACCACGGTCCGGCTCACCGACGACAAGGGCGCGCAGGTGCCGGCCGAGCCGCGGGAGGACGGGTCGAGCTGGGTGCCCACCAAGCCGTTGCAGAATTCGCGGACGTACACCGCAGAGGTGACCGCGACCGGCGGTTCCGGACGTACCACCACGCAGAAGACGACGTTCACCACGATGGCGAAATCGACCAAGCCGGCCATCACCACCGAGCTCTATTTCACCAGTAAGCAGACGTACGGGACGGCTCTGCCGTTAACCGTCGCGTTCGATCCGCCAATTCCCAAAGAGGCCCGGGCGGACGTGCAACGGCGATTGTTCGTGAAGACCGACCCGCCGCAGCCGGGCACCTGGTCGTGGGTGGCGGACGGCAAGCAGGTCGAATACCGGGCGCCTGATTTCTGGAGGCCCGGCACGAAGATCAGCGTACGGAGCGCCCTGCAGGGGCTGCCGATCGGCAAGAACGCCATCGGCGACGCAGATCGCAGCGCGACCTCGAAGATCGGCCGGCAGGTCTCGCTCGACATCGACAACGCCACCAAGCAGATGTCGGTCTATCAGGACGGCAAGCTGCTCCGCAAGATTCCGGTGAGCCTCGGCAAGTCGAGCACCCCGACCTCCAGCGGCAAGATGGTGATCATGGAGAAGTTCGACCGGACCACCTTCGACACGCGGGGCGACCCGAACGGCGGCTACGTGGTCGACGTTGACGACGCGCAGCGGCTGACCTGGGGCGGCGAGTTCATCCACTCCGCGCCATGGTCGGAGGGGGACCAGGGCAACAGCAACGTCTCGCACGGCTGCACCAATGTCTCGGCCGATGCGGCGCACTGGCTGATGGGGATCACGCAGGTCGGCGATCTGGTGACCGTCAAGGGCACCGAGGTGCAGTTGGACCAGGGCAACGGCTGGACCGCCTGGAACGTCAGCTGGGACGACTTCGCCAAGGGCAGCGCCCTGCCCGTCCCGGCCGGACTGAAGCCCACCCCTGCCAGCACGCCGCACCCGGGCGCGGTGGCCGGCGGTTCGGCGCCCGCACCGGCCCCCTCGGCCAGCGGCGGCTGATCGACCGGGGAGGAACGACCGGGCCGGCCCGCCACCTCACCGGTGGCGGGCCGGCCCGGTCGTCGCGGTCGCTCAGCCGAGGCTCACCCGGGCCACCCCCGTCGCGGTCAGGCTGCCCAGCCAGAGCAGGTCCCCGTGCTGCCGCACGCCGGTGATCATCGAGTACGCGCCGGTCGGGCCGTGCAGCGTCCGAAGCACCCGCCCCTCGCCGTCGACCAGCGCGACCAGGCCGTACCGCCGGGGCTGCGGCTGCACCGCGCCCGGCAGCAGGGCCACCAGCTGTCGTACCCGCGGATGCGGCAGGAGCCGCTCCATGATCGGAAGGCGGGGGCTGGGCAGGGCGATCCAGTACGTCCCGTCGCCCACCGCGGCGACGTTGTCCGGGTACGCCGGCAGGTCGGTCAGCACGGTGGCCCGGCCGTCCGGCAGGTCGATCCGGAGCAGCCGGTGGGTGGCCGTCTCCACCAGCATCAGCGCCGACTCGTCCGGGGTGAGCGCGACGCCGTTGGGGAAGTAGAGCCCGCTCGTCACCACCTCGGTACGCCCGGTCCGCCGGTCGTACGCCAGCACCCGGCCGTTGGGCCGGTGCTCCAGCAGGTCCCGCTTCCAGTGCGAGAGCGGGAACCGGTCGGACGAGTCGGTGAAGTAGATCGTGCCGTCCCGGGCCACCGTGGCGTTGTCGGCGAGGTGTACCGGCGGCGCGCTGCCGGTCAGCTCGTGCACCACGCCGTCCGGGGTGACCCGCAGCAGCCCCCGGTAGGCGTCGCAGACGACCAGCGCACCGTCGACCGGGTCGAGCTCGATGCCCAGCGGCCGGCCGCCGGTCTCGGCGAGCAGCCGGGGTCGGGTGCCCGCCGGCGCGTCCGCCGGCCACCACCACAACCGGCCGTCCTCGTCCCCGCTGACCACCCGGCCGTCCGGGTCGATCAGCACGTCCTCCGGCCCGTGCGCGCCGTCCGGCAGCGGCAGCAGGTCGGCGTGGTCGAGCCGGAGGTCGGTAGGGGCCCACGGCCCCTCCAGCGGCGGGGGCACGGTGGCCGGTTCGCGGACGGGCCGGATGAGTCGGGGCGGGCGCTGACGGGGAACGACCATCCGCTCATTGTCACCCGCCGATGCGCCGCCGCGCGCACCCGTCGGCGTGTCGGCGGCGACGGCGGCGGGGCGACCCGATCCGCCCGGGAGTAGGGGAACGGCATCATGGAGAGCACCTGAGCGGCGACCCTGACGTCCTCGGGGTCGGACCCGGGCCGTACCCGGATCCCGGGCTCGGGCGGGCCGGAACTGTCGGTCCCGGCCGATAGGTTCGTCGGCATGGGACAGCACAGCGACCGGTTCCACCTGGAGATCAGCGTCGGCGACCACGTGGTGGACGTGAGGGCGGTCGGCGAGATCGACATCGCGACCGTCGGGTCGTTCCGGGCCGCGCTGTGGGCGGCCCCGGCCCGCCCGGTGCTCCGGCTGGACCTCTCCGGCGTGCGGGTGCTCTCCGCGACGGCGGTGCGCACGCTGGTCGCCGCCCACCTGCGGATCCGCGCGCGCGGCGGCGAGCTGGTGCTGGTCGACCCGGATCCGGTGGTGGCCCGGGTGCTGCGCGTCACCGGCCAGCACCGGGTCCTGCCGGTGCGGGAGTCGGCGACCGCGGGCACGGCGGCGGTGGCGGTGCTGGCACCGGCCTGACCTCGTCGGTCGGCCCGGGACGATCGCGCCGGGGGCGGCGCGAAAGACGCGACCGTGGCCGGGTGCCGGCCCGGGCAGCGCGCCTGGGCCGCCGGCGCGTTGCCGGCGGCCCCTGGCGTGCGTCAGTGCCGGGTCAGCGGACGCCGAGCAGGTCGACCACGAAGACCAGGGTCTCGTTCGGCTTGATGACCCCGCCGGCGCCCCGGCTGCCGTAACCCAGGTGCGGCGGGATGGTCAGCCGACGACGGCCGCCGACCTTCATGCCCACCACGCCCTGGTCCCAGCCGGCGATGACCTGGCCGCCGCCGAGCGGGAACTCGAAGGTCTCACCCCGGTTCCACGACGCGTCGAACTCGCGGCCGGTCGAGTGGGCCACCCCGACGTAGTGCACGCTGGCCAGCTGACCCGGCTGGGCCGCCGCGCCCTCGCCGACGGTGATGTCCTCGATGACGAGATCGGCGGGCGGCGCGCCCTCGATCGGGCCTACCTCGGGCTTGTCCATTCGCAGGTCTCCTACCTCGGTGATGGATCCGGTCCCCGTCGATCCTGCCCGATTGCGGCCCACCTATACGCGTCAGTCCCCGCCGGGTGACCGGGCGGGGACCGTGGGCGGACGAAACGGCGGGCGTCACCACCGGTGACGCCCGCCCTGTGCGGGGTACTGCCAGATCCGTCACTTCACTTCAGCCAAGGGAGCCGCTGGACGATGGGGAGCTTCGCCCAGGCCCGGCCGAGCCCGAGGGTGTTGCCGGCGCCGACCAGGGCCAGCGCGGCCAGCAGACCGGCGTAGATCAGGTGGTCGTCCATGAACGGGTTGTTCTCGGGGGGCAGCACGACCGTCCACATCATGACCAGGAGGACCCCACCGGCGACCGCGGCGACCCGGGTGCCGATGCCGAGCAGCAGGGCGACGCCGAGGGCCGCGAGGCCGATCATGAACAGCCAGTCCGCCCAGGCCGCCCCGGCGATGTCGTTGTACAGGCCCTTGAACGGACCGGCGGCGCCGAAGGTGAGGAAGCCCTTGGTGGGGCTGCCCCCGTTGATCCAGGCGTTCTTCGCCGCGGTCTCGTGGCCGAGCCCGAACATCTTGTCCAGAAAGGCCCAGAGGAAGGTCCAGCCCAGCGCGATCCGGAGACCGGCGAAGACGTACCGGGTGGCCTTCTGGCCGATTGTCTCGACGTCGCGGGTGGTCCCGGCCGCCGGAGCGATGGTGTTGGCGGTGATCCGCTCGACTGTCGCGGTCATGGTTTCCACGTCCCTTCTTGTGCCTCGCACCGCGCTTCCCGGTGGCACTTTCATTCCACCCCCGTCCCGTCGTCGCGGGCAGGGCCGACCGGGCCGCTCCGGACCGGGACCTTGGGCCCCTTTCGGCCCGGTCCGGACGGCCTTCCCGGGCCTGCCGACCGCCTCTGACCGGCACCGCCGCCCCGGTCTTACGGTCGCCTCTGGAGACCCGTGACGAGGAGGCCGTGATGAGGACGTGGCAGGTGGACGACGTGATGACCAAGGACGTCGCGACGGTCGGGGAGGGGACCCCGTACCGTCAGATCGTCGACGTGCTGATCCGGCGGGGCATCAGCGCCGTGCCGGTGGTGGACGGCTTCCGCCGGGTGCTGGGGGTGGTGTCCGAGGCCGACCTGCTGCACAAGGTGGAGCGGGCCGGGCACCCGGACGAGCGGCGGGTCTTCGAGGGACGGCGCCGGCGTACCGCCCGGGAGAAGGCGGACGCGCTGCTGGCCGGCGAGCTGATGACCGCGCCGGCGGTGACCACCTTCCCGGAGGCGTCGCTCCCGGCGGCGGCCCGGCTGATGGACCGGGAGGCGGTCAAGCGGCTGCCGGTGCTGGACGACCTCGGTCGGCTGGTCGGCATCGTGACCCGCAGCGACCTGCTCCGGGTGCACCTGCGCAACGACGCGGAGATCCGCGAGGACGTGGTGCAGGAGGTGCTGCGCCGGGTGCTGGCCGTGCGGGACGGCCTGGTCACCGTCCAGGTCCGCGACGGCGCGGTCACCCTGGACGGCCGGCTGGACCGGCGGACCGCCGTCGACCTCGCCGGCCGGCTCGCGGCCCAGGTCAGCGGCGTGGTCGCGGTGCACAACGCGATCGGGTACGACGTGGACGACACCACCCTGGTCGAGCTGGACCCGGACCCGGTCACCCCGGTCGCCTGACCGCCGCCGACCGCGGGCACCGGGACGACCACCACTGGGCAGCTCGCCGTGGCGGGCGGACAGGCGCGAAGGACCCACCAGGGTGGGGCCGTCCGCCCGGTTCAGCCGGGTGGGGCGAGCTGGGCGGCGAGCAGCGCGGGCGCCTCGGCGAGGGAGGGGCCGTACCAGGTCAGATGCCGCCCGGAGACCAGCGCGCAGGGCACCTCGGGGAAGGATTCCGGTCCGTCGTCGGCGGTGAACCGGTACGGCTCGTCCGGCAGCACCACCAGCTCCGGCCGGCGCGCCCGCAGCTCGGCCAGGTCGGGGCGGGGGTAGCGCTCGGCGTGCTCGGCGTACAGGTTCGCCACGCCGAGCCGGCGCAGCACGTCACCGGCGAACGTCCGGCTGCCGAGCACCACCCACGGCCGGCGCCACACCGGTACGACCGCCCGGCGCAGCGCCCCGGGCTCGGGCAGGGCGGCCCAGGCCCGGCGGGCCGCCACGAGCCAGTCCGGCTCGGCGGTCGCGCCGAGCGCGCCGGCCAGGTCGGCCAGTTCGGTCAGCGCCTCGGGCACGGTACGCGGGAAGGTGACCCGGACCGGCACGCCGGCCGCGAGCAGGGCTTCGGCGTCGGCCCGCCGGTTCTCCTCCTCGTTGAGCAGGACCAGGTCGGGTCGGAGCGCGAGCACCCGGGCCAGGTCCGGGTACTTGCTGCCGCCGACCCGGGCGACGTCCAGCCCGGCCGGGTGGGCGCACCAGTCGGTCGCGCCGACCAGCACCTCGGGGCGGGTCAGCGCCACCGCCTCGGTCAGGGACGGCACCAGGGAGACCACCCGCACCTGTCGCTCCTCTCCGCCGCCGTTCCGACCTCGATCATGCGCTTCCTCAACGAGCTGCTCGACCGGCCCGCCGAGGAGCGCGGCAACCTGATCATCCCGGTCGGCTACCCGGCGGCGGCCGCCACGGTGCCGGACATCGCCCGCAAGCCGCTCCCCGAAGTGGTCGTCTGGCGCTGACCGCGCCGGTCAGAACTCCGCGTCCACCCGGGCGGTGACGTCCAGGTGGGCGGGCCGGCAGCCGACGGTCGCGGCGAACCGCCGGACGGCGGCGTCGACGTGCGCGCGGACGGCGGCGGTGCCGGCGCGGGGGTCGAGCTGCACCTCCACCCAGAAGTCGGGCCGGCCGGTCGGGCCGGTGAGCAGCACCCGCGCCCGGCGTACCCCGGGTTCCCGGAGCAGGTCCCGCTCCAGCGCGCCGGTGAGCACCCCGCTCGCCACCCGGGTACGCCCGCCCCCGTCGCCGCCGTGCACCAGGGTGCCCGCCAGCCGGCCCGGCGCCCGCAGCTCCCGGGCGAGCAGCCGCTGGCCGAGCAGGGCCAGCAGCACCCCGCCGACCACCACCGCCAGGGCGCTCCACGGCGTGCCGGCCCGCCACCAGCGCAGCGGGCCCGCACCGAGCAGCGGGCTGTCGGCGCCCGGCAGCCGACCCAGGCTCACCGCCAGGCCGGTGCCGCCCAGGGCGGTCAGCAACAGGGCGACGACCGTCCAGAGCAGCCGGTGAGCGGCGTTGCTCATGCCGCCCGCCTGGCGGGGACCAGCCGGACCTCGACCCGGCCGCGGGTCGGCGCGGCCAGCCGGTCCAGCTCGCGGTGCACGGCGAACTCGACGTCCGAGCGGGCCGCCGGATCGCCGGTGGCGGTCACCCGGGGCCGCCAGGCGTCCCCGCGCCGACGGATCCGCACCCGGGCCCGTCGTACGCTCGGCACCGAGCGGACCGCACGGGCCAGCCGTCGTTCGACCGAGCGCCGGTGCAGGTGCCAGCCGTCGTCCCCGTCGAGCCGCAGCCGGGTCGGCCGCCACCGGATCAGCTCGGCGGCGAGGACGACCAGGCCGATCAGGGTGACGGCGGCGGCGACGCCCCGGGCCGGGGCGTCCTGCCAGCGGGTGCCGGTCAGGGCGGCGTGGCCACGGTGGAGCAGCAGGCCGGGGCGGCTCAGCGCGGCGAGTGTCCCCTCGACCGCGACGAGGACGCCGCCGACGAGCAGGGCGACGGCGAGCAGCAGGGTGGCGATCCGGTTGACCGTCCGCACCTCAGCCTCCGGTGTCCGGCGGGATGCCGTCGTCCCGCGCCGGCAGGAGCAGGTCCACCACGGTGACGGTGACGCCCGCCACGGTCAGCCCGGTCTGCGCCTCGACCTGGGCGGCCACCCGACGGCGTACCGCCTCGGCGACCGTCGGCAGGTGTGCGCCGTGGTCGACGGCGAGGTCGAGGTCGACGCGGGCGACCCGGCCGTCGGCGCGGACGGTCGCCACCGGGGCGGAAACGGCGGTGGTGCGCCGCGCGGCGTCCTCGGCGAGCCGGGCGATCCGCTCCTCCGGCCAGCGGTCCAGGCCGGCGTCGGAGCCGGCGGGCGCGGTGCGCCCGCGGCGGGGCAGGGTGCCGGTCATCGGGGCCCCGGTCAGCGCCGGCGTGGCGGGGCCGCCCGGTCGGCGAACCCGGCCACGGTGACCTCGCCGTCGAGGACCCGGACCAGGACCCAGCCGACCAGACCGGCCAGGGTGGCGGCCGCGGCGGCGCCCGCCCCGCCCAGCGCCCAGACCGCCACCACGAGGAATCCGGCGAGGAACCCGAACTGCTGCCGCGTCATGCCCACCTCCGCTCGCACCGCCGGCTCATGGGCGCGGCGTACCCGTTCCCGCCGTCGCCAGTCCTCCGCACCGTGCCGATGCTCGGGATCAGCGCGCGCCCGCCGCGACCCGGGCCGGCTCCGCGGCGAGGGTCGCCACCGGCACCCCCTCCCGCGCCGCCCACTCCACCGCGTGCCGCACGTCCCCCACCGGCAGGGGCCGACGGTCGGTCACGGTGACCGCGGCGTGCACCCCGAAGGTGACGAACGGGTACGACCGGGCCAGCCCGCCGACCGCCTCGTGCCCCGGCCCGCCAGTGCCACACGCTCCACTCCCGGGCCAGCTCCTCCGCCTCGTCCAGCACCACCCCGCACGCCCCGGCGGGCAGCCCGCCCGCTCTCGCCCGGCGGCGCCGGCCGGTCCGGGCAACCGGATTCGGCCGCACCGGCGAGGCGCTCATCATGATCGACGTCCTAGACTCGGCCCGGTCGACCGACGGATGGATCTGGCGAAGATGACGAGCACCGGCAGCGAGGACGCGTCCTGGCTGCGTCCGATCACGGCCGGGGGCGAGCCGCTGCTCACCCGGGCCGGTCAGGTCGTGTACGCGTCGCGCCGGCTCAGTGAGCTGGTGCACGGGCGGCCGCCGGGCATCACCGGCAACCAGTGGAGCACCGCCATCCGGGAGGGCTTCGACCAGGTGGTCTGCGCTGCGGACGACGGTCGGCCGCTGTTCGCCGTGGAGATCGCCGCACCGCCGGCGGCCGGCTCGCCCGAGCAGCGCGCCGAACGGATGAAGAGCGCGGTCTGCGCGGCGGTCGGCCTGGAGGTGCTGCGGATCGAGTCGCCGACGTTGCGCGGCGCCGACCACGGCCGCCGGATCGTCGAGTACGTCATCGACGCGCGCGGCTACGCGGACGCCACCGCGGCCGGGCCGGAGGGCGTCGAGCCGGTCGGCTTCCGTGACATCGTCGGCCGGCTGCCCGACGGCCGCAGCGGGCACGTCAACGACCTCGGCGCGCTGACCCGGGCCGCCGTCGTCGAGGCGTACGTGGATCGGCGCCTCGCCGACCCGATCGTCCGGGGCCTGCATGCGCGCTGGAAGAACGGCCCGGCCGAGGGGTGGAGCTGGGTCGAGGTGCGGCCCGGACGGTGCCTGGTCGAGCGGGTCCGGCTCTACCCGCAGCGGTTCTCCTGCGGGGTCGACCCGGCGCGTCTCGCCGAGGACCTCTCCGCCCTGGCGGTGGGAGAGCGGCTGCGCGGCCTCGACGCCGGTGACCCGCCGTCGCTGATGGACCGGGACCAGCTCCGCCGCGACATCCGGCTCCTCGCGTCCCATGAGGACGAGCTGGAGGGCGGCTTCGCCTTCGCGCACCTCTGCGCCGACTGACACCGCCCACCGCCGCGCGGCTCGCGCCGCCACCTGCGCCCGCCGCGCCCGTGCCGATCGTGGCGGGCCGCTGAGCGTGATGTGCCGCCGACCGTGCACGGCTCGGCTGGACCGCCGGTGCGGAATTTTCCCGATCCGGACTTGAACCTTCGCCGCCGCCGCTCCGTACCTAAACGGGAATGGACCCAGATCTTCCAGCCGCGTCGACAGGCGCGGGAGACGGTGCGGAAAGGGCATCGTCGGTCATCGACGTGCGACCGGAACGTCGCAGTGATCCTCACCCCGAATTCCGTCGGTCCGCCGGGGTCACGAGTCAGCCACCGGATCGAGAAGGAGAGCAATTCGATGCGCAGGTCCACATGGGCGCGCCGGCCATCCGGTAACGCGCGGAGCAAGCGACTGCTGGCCGTTGTCGGCACGCTCGCGGTCTTCGGCGGAATCGTCGCCGTGACCCAGATCTCGTCGGCCCAGGACCGGCGGACGTACACCCGCACCGCCTCGGCGTCCTGCCTCCAGCCGAGCCCCGGCGCCACCTCGCCGAGCGGCCAGGGCAGCACCACCCGGACGTGGCAGAACGGCCGCTGGGTGCGCAACCACTGGGGTGACGGGCAGATGTCCGTCGCCGAGTGCCAGGCGGTCAAGGCCGGCGGCGGCGCCGCGGCCGGCCCGCCCACCGTGGCCTGCCCGGACGTGAAGGGCAAGCTTCCGCAGGTCCCCGACCAGGCGCGCAACGAGGTGGACCGCAACCTCGCCCTGTTGGACGCCCAGATCGCCGAGGCCAACCGGCGGCTCGCCGCCGACGGCAGCCGCAACGGCCAGGACTTCATCAACAACGTGATCCTGCGGCCCCTGGCCGACAAGCGGAAGGCGGCGTTGAACCGGATCGCGACCGCGATCGGGCGGGTGGCGCAGCGGCCGCAGGGGCTCGACCAGCTCGCCCAGTGCGCCCTCGCCGACGCCGGTCAGAACGCCGGCGACCAGAATGGCGGCCAGAACGACAACGGTGGCCAGAATGGTGGTCAGAACGACAACGGCGGCCAGAACGGCGGTAACAACAACGGCGGTAACAACGGCACCGGGCTGGGGGTTCTCGCCAAGGACTGCACCAACAGCAAGCTTCAGCCGCACGACGGTTTCCAGAACGGGAACCGCTGTGTGAGCACCGCTTTCGGTGAGGTGGGTGCGGCCGCGAACAATCCCTCGCTGCTCATCACGCAATTCCCGAACCAGGTCAACCGGAACCAGCCGTTCACCCTCCGGGTCACCACGGAGAATCTGGTCCGGGACCGCTTCCTCGCGGCCGGCCAGGGTGGCTACTACCTGGAGAGCTCGCTGCTGAACGATCAGGGCCTGGTCCGCGGGCACTTCCACACCGCGTGCCGGATGCTCAACGACACCCGGCAGCCCCCGAGCCCGCAGGACGTACCGGCGTTCTTCGTGGCGACCGAGGACGGTCGGGGTGGCGCCCAGCCGGACGACGTGCAGATCCAGATCCCCGGGCTGCCGCAGTCGGGTCTCGCGCAGTGCGCCGTCTGGGCCGGTGACGGTTCGCACCGCATCCCGATGATGGAGCGGGCCAACCAGACCCCCGCCTTCGACGTGGTGCGGATCCAGGTCAACTGAGACCGGGTCGGTCGACGGCCGGAGCCGCCCGGAGGGTACGCCCCCGGCGGCTCCGCCGTTTCCGTCAGACCAGCGCGGGCGCCGGTCGGGCGGGTTCGTCGGCCGGGGCCCGCAGCGCGCCGATCCGCCGGGTCCGGGCCTGCGCGGCGAGCAGGTTGCCGAACGCCACCAGCAGGGCCAGGCCGAACAGGCCCAGCCAGAGCGCGGCGTCGCCGAACCGGTCGGTGACCAGCCCACCGACGGTCGGGCCGCCGAAGGTGGCGAAGGCGTATCCGAGGGAGTAGACGCCCTGGTAGCGGCCGCGCTGGGCGGCGGGGGAGAGGTCGGCGGTCAGCGCCGAGTTGGCCGGCGTCATCATCATCTCGCCGAGTGTCCAGACCAGCACGGCGAGCCCGTAGAACCAGATGCTCTCCGCCAGCGCGGTGAGCGCGAAGCCGGTGCCGATCACCACCGCCGCCACCGCGATGGTGCGGGACCGGTCGAAGCGGCCGATCAGCCGCGGCACGAAGAGCTGTCCCACCACGATCATCAGTCCGTTCACCGCGATGATCGGCCCGTACGCGGCTGCGGGCAGCCCGTCGGCCTGCAACGCCACCGGCAGCATCACGTTCGCCTCGATGCAGAGCCAGGCCAGCCCGGTGAGCGCGGTGAAGGTCAGGAAGACCGGGTCCCGCAGCACCACGCCGAGCCCGCCCCGGTCCGCCCGGGTGAACTGTCCGATGGTGACCGGGGCCGGCCGGGACTCGGGCACCTTGACCGCGATCAGCGCGGCGGTGCCGAGCAGCACGGCGGCGTTGACCAGGAAGAGCAGCAGCGGGTCCACCCGGACCAGCAGGCCGGCCACGGTCGCGGCCACCGAGAAGCCGATGTTGATGGCCCAGTAGTTGAGCGTCATCGCCCGCAGCCGGTCGCGTTCGCCGACCACGTCGATGATGGTGGCGGTGAAGGCCGGCCGGGCGACGCCGAGACAGAGCCCGAGCAGCAGGGTGAGCAGCGCGATGGCGACCGGCTGGGTGCTCAGCCCGAGGGCGCTCGCGGTGGCCGCGGCGGTGACGTTGCCGGCCAGCATGGCCGGCCGCCGCCCCCACCGGTCCGCGACGATCCCGCCGAGCAGCGTGCCGACCGCGCTGCCGGCGCCGTGCAACCCGATCACCATCCCGGCGTACGACGCGTCGAAGTGGCGTACCGAGACCAGGTAGACGCCGAGGTAGATGGCGACGAAGCTGCCCAGCCGGTTGATCAGGGTGGCGGTCCAGAGATACCAGAACGTGCGCGGGAGTCCGCCCGCCGTCTGCCGCCACCAGGTCGCCACGCGCCACCCCCGAGAGTCGTCTTGTGTAATGCCTGCTAGCTACTCCGGTCATTACAGCCCAGGGGTACGACACTCCTACGGTCCGGCGTCGATCATGGTGGCGCGGCTCACCTTCCGGGCCGTACCGTCGACCGATGTCGACCGAGCGCTTCCCGGCGCTGCTGGACGGGCCGGGCAACCACGTCAGCGACCCGCGCGAACTGCTGCTCGGCTACCTCGACTGGTACCGCCGGGCGCTGGAGCGCAAGACCGCCGGGCTCTCCGAGGCCGCGCTGCGGACGCCGGTCGACGGCCTCGGTTGGGCGCCGCTGGGGCTGGTCCGCCACCTCGGCTGGGTGGTCGGTTCCGCACGCCGGAGGAGGCGCCCAGCCTCGGCCGGATCCTCTTCCAGCTGCTCCAGGAGTACGCCCGGCACGTGGGTCAGCTCGACGTGGCCCGCCAGCTGCTCGACGGGAAGATCGGGGAGTGATCAGCCCGGCGGCGTGGACACGCAGGGCGGGAAATTGTGAACGGTTGAAAAAGCGACCGGGGCCACGCCGATTTCTCAGCGTGACCCCGGCGTGCCCGAAGGTGATACCCGACCGCTCAGCGGTTCTTGTACGCCTCCACCACGGAGACCGGGATGCGGCCCCGCTCGGAAATCTCGTAGCCGTTCTTGGCGGCCCATTCCCGGATGGCCCGGTTCTGCTCGCGGTCCATTCCGGAGGTGGCCGGGCGCCCCGGGCGGCGCGCGGCGCGGGCGGCCTCGACGGGTCCGCGGCCGATCCGCCGGCCAGCGCTGATGTAGGGGTCCAGCGCCTTACGCAGCACACCCGCGTTCTCGTCGGAGACGTCGATGGTGTACGCCACGCCGTCCAGGCTGAACTCGACGGTCCGATCGGCCTTTCCGCCGTCCAGGTCGTCGGTCAGAACGGTGATTACTTTCCTTGCCATCGCCATTGCTCCCTGTGTCGGGCGGGGTGTGGCTAAGAGTTTGACGTATGGCGCGGCGAATTCGCAACAATACCCGCCGTTTGCCATTCGGCGGGTCGCCTAATCCGGTCGCGAAATCGTCCACCCCCGGCCGGTGGCGGGGGGCGGGTCGGCCGCCGGTCGGTTCCGGGGACGTGGCGTGGGTCACAGCCCGGAACAAGGGGAACGCTTTGTTACTTGAGCCTGACACGCTCAATCTCAACGTGATAGCAGGTGTTCGATGGCAACTCTTCCGGTACTTCCGCTGACCGACGCCGTCCTGCTGCCCGGCATGGTCATCCCGGTGACCCTCGACCCGACCACGCAGGCCGCGGTGGACGCGGCCCGCGCCACCGGCGACAAGAAGCTCCTCGCCGTGCCCCGCATCGACGGCGAGTACGGCTCCGTCGGCACGGTCGCCACCATCGAGAAGGTCGGCCGGCTGCCCGACGGGGAACCCGCCGCCGTCGTCCGCGGCCTGTCCCGGGCCCGGATCGGCTCCGGCGTCCCCGGACCCGGCGCCGCCCTCTGGGTCGAGGCGACCGAACTCGACGAACCCGCCCCGGCCGGCAGGGCCCGGGAACTCGCCCGCGAGTACCGCGCGCTGATGACCTCGGTCCTCCAGCAGCGCGGCGCGTGGCAGGTCATCGACGCCATGGAGCGGATGACCGACCTCTCCGAGCTGGCCGACGCGGCCGGCTACGCGCCCTGGCTCAGCCTGGCGCAGAAGACCGAACTGCTCGCCGCGCCGGACGTCACCGCCCGGCTGGAGCTCCTCGTCGGCTGGGTGAAGGACCACCTCGCCGAGCAGGAGGTCACCGAGCAGATCAACAGCGACGTCCGCGAGGGGCTGGAGAAGTCCCAGCGCGAGTTCCTGCTGCGCCAGCAGCTCGCCGCGATCCGCAAGGAGCTCGGCGAGGACGAGCCGGACGGCTCCGCCGACTACCGCATCCGGGTGGAGAGCGCCGACCTGCCGGAGAAGGTCCGCGAGGCGGCGCTGCGCGAGGTCGGCAAGCTCGAGCGGGCCAGCGACGCCTCCCCGGAGGCCGGCTGGATCCGCACCTGGCTCGACACCGTGCTCGAGATGCCGTGGAGCACGCGTACCGAGGACAACACCGACCTGGCCGCGGCCCGCGCGGTGCTCGACGCCGACCACGCCGGCCTGGCCGACGTGAAGGACCGCATCCTGGAGTACCTCGCGGTGCGCAACCGCCGGGCCGAGCGCAACCTCGGCGTCGTCGGCGGGCGCGGCTCCGGCGCGGTGCTCGCCCTCGCCGGCCCGCCCGGCGTCGGCAAGACCAGCCTCGGCGAGTCCGTCGCCCGGGCGCTCGGCCGCAACTTCGTCCGGGTCTCCCTCGGCGGCGTCCGCGACGAGGCGGAGATCCGCGGCCACCGGCGCACCTACGTCGGCGCGCTGCCCGGCCGGATCGTCCGGGCGCTGCGCGAGGCCGGTTCGATGAACCCGGTCGTGCTCCTCGACGAGGTGGACAAGCTGGCCGTCGGCTACTCCGGCGACCCGGCCGCCGCCCTGCTGGAGGTGCTGGACCCGGCGCAGAACCACACCTTCCGGGACCACTACCTGGAGGTCGACCTCGACCTGTCCGACGTGCTCTTCCTGGCCACTGCCAACGTGGTGGAGACCATCCCCGGCCCGCTGCTGGACCGGATGGAGCTGGTTACCCTGGACGGCTACACCGAGGACGAGAAGGTGGCCATCGCCCGCGACCACCTGCTGCCCCGGCAGCGGGAGCGGGCCGGGCTGACCGCCGACGAGGTCACCGTCGCCGACGAGGCCCTCGCCCGGATCGCGGGGGAGTACACCCGGGAGGCGGGCGTACGGCAGCTCGAACGGGGCCTTGCGAAGATCCTCCGCAAGGTCGCCGTTGAACTCGCCACCGACCCGGGCCCGGTCCGGGTGGACAACGGCAACCTGGCCCGCTACCTGGGCCGGCCCAGGTTCACCCCGGAGTCGGCCGAGCGGACGGCGGTGCCCGGCGTGGCCACCGGCCTCGCGGTCACCGGCGCCGGCGGCGACGTGCTCTTCATCGAGGCCACCAGCATGGAGGGCGAGCCGGGGCTGACCCTGACCGGCCAGCTCGGCGACGTGATGCAGGAGTCGGCGCACATCGCGCTGTCGTACCTGCGGTCCAACGGGCGACGCCTCGGCATCGACCCGAACGCCCTCGCCGGGCGGCGGATCCACGTGCACTTCCCGGCGGGCGCGGTGCCCAAGGACGGCCCCAGCGCCGGCATCACCATGGTCACCGCGCTGGCGTCGCTGGTGACCGGCCGGCCGGTCCGCCCCGAGTTCGGGATGACCGGCGAGGTGACCCTCTCCGGCCGGGTGCTGCCCATCGGCGGGGTGAAGCAGAAGCTGCTCGCCGCCCACCGGGCCGGCCTGACCGAGGTGATCATCCCGGCCCGCAACGAGCCGGACCTCGACGACCTCCCCACCGAGGTCCGCGAGGCGCTGACCATCCACACCCTCGCCGACGTCGCCGACGTGCTCGCCCTGGCGCTGCGCCCCGCCGACGTCGACGTGGAGACGCTCGGCGGTCAGACGCTCAGCGCGGCCTGACCACCACCCGCTTCGGACGGGATACCCGGAGGCCCCCTGCCGGACCGGCAGGGGGCCTCCGCGCGTGGCTCAGCGCCGGTCCCGCCGCTCGGCGCCGAAGTCCCGGTCGCGCCGCTCGCGCCGGTCGGCCCCCTCGAAGCGGCGCTCGCCGCCCCCGTCGCCGTCACGATCCAGCCGTACAGTGGTCTTGCGGCCCTTGATGGTGCTGCCGCGCAGCCCGTTGATCACGTCGTCGGCGACCCCGACCGGGACCTCGACCAGCGAGAACCGGTCGGCGATCTCGATCGAGCCGATGTCCCGGCCGCTGAGCTGGGTCTCCCCGGTGATCGCCCCGACCAGGTCCTGCGGCCGGACCCCGGCGCGCCGGCCCAGCCCGATGAAGACCTGCGTGGTGCCGCCGGTACGCGGCCGGGCGCCCCCGCCGCGCCGCTCCCCGCCGCGGCCCTCGTACCCGGGCCGGGTCTCCCGCTGCGGACGGACCGCGACCTGCGGGATCTCCACCTCGTCGGCGGCGCCGGGCAGGGTCGCCTCGTGGGCCAGCTTCACCGCGGCGAGGGCGACCTCCATCATGTCGAACTCGTCCGACAGCGACTCCACGATCACCCGGAACGGATCGAGGTCATCCTCCAGCAGGCTCTCCCGCAGCGCGGCCTGGGTGAGCTCCAGCCGCCGGGTCCGCAGGTCCGCCACCGTCGGGATCTTGTCGATGGCGATCCGCTGCCCGGTGACCCGCTCGATGGTCTTGAGCATCCGGTGCTCGCGCGGCTCGGCGAGGGTGATCGCCACGCCCTCCCGGCCGGCCCGGCCCACCCGGCCGATCCGGTGCACGTACGACTCCGGCGCCGACGGCACGTCGTAGTTGACCACGTGGGTGAGCTGCTCGACGTCCAGGCCACGGGCCGCCACGTCGGTGGCGACCAGCAGGTCGGCGGTGCCCGACCGGAGCCGGCCCATCACCCGGTCCCGCTGCTCCTGGCTCATCCCGCCGTGCAGCGCCTCCGCCCGGTAGCCCCGCCCGTTCATCGTCTCGGTGAGCCGGTCCACCTCCTCCCGACTGCGGCAGAAGACGATCGCCGCGGTCGGCGACTCCACGTCCAGCACCCGCCCCAGCGCCGCCGGCTTGTGCCCCCGGGCCACGATGTACGCGCTCTGCCGCACCCGGGGGGCCTCGCCGGCCACCGCCCGCTCACGCTCGATCTGGATGCGCTGCGGGTCGGTCAGGTGCTTGCGGGCCAGCCCGTCGATCCGGGACGGCATGGTCGCCGAGAACAGCACCGTCTGCCGCTGCGCCGGGGCGTGCTCCAGGATCGCCTCGATGTCCTCCGCGAAGCCCATGTCGAGCATCTCGTCCGCTTCGTCCAGCACCACGGTGGCCAGCGAACCGAGCCGCAGGGTGCCCCGGGCGATGTGGTCCAGCGCCCGGCCCGGGGTGGCCACCACCACGTCCACGCCAATGTCCAGGGCGCGCAGCTGACGGCCGATCGGCTGGCCGCCGTAGATCGGCAGGACCCGGGTGCCGAGGTCCTTGCCGTAGCGGTGGAACGCCTCGGAGACCTGCACCGCCAGCTCCCGGGTGGGCACCAGCACCAGCGAAACCGGGTCACCGCCGCTCCGGTCGTCCGGCATCCGCTGCAGCAGCGGGAGGGCGAACGCGGCGGTCTTGCCCGTACCGGTCGCCGCCTGCCCCAGCAGGTCCCGGCCGGCCAGCAGCGGCGGGATCGCCTCCCGCTGGATCGGGGTCGGCTCCTCGTAGCCGAGCGCGGAGAGCGCGCCCAGCAGCTCGGCGCGCAACCCGAGATCCGCGAAGGCGGTCGCCTCGTCGGTGTCGGCGGCGGGGGTGGGGTCGGTCGGTGTTGGTGCGGAACTCATGGGCCAAGCCTTTCATCACCCCCGCCGGGCCGTCGCGGCGACCGGCACAACGGTCGCCCCCGACACGTTTATCCGACGATGGCCAGCACCATGGTGAGCCCGACGACGGCGTCCAGGACGGCGCACCACTCGGCGTACCCGCGCGGCACCACCGCGCCGCGCCGGTGGTGCGCCATGTCCCAGCCGGCGTGCCCGAGCCAGCCGGCGGCCACCAGCCACCGCGCCGGCCCGTCGTCGGCGACAGCGGCCAGCACGGCCAGGGCCGTCCAGCCCGCCAGGCCGGCCAGCTGCGCCGGCAGCGCGCCCGGGGTACGCCACTGCCGGCGCAGCGTGCCGATCAGCAGGTAGCCGGCCGGCAGGACCAGCAGGCTCCACGGCGGCAGGACCATCGGGGCGACCCAGTTGTCGACCGTCATCAGCAGCGCCAGCCAGGTCGGCCAGCGGGCCGCCAGCGCGGCGACCACCGGGTGCCGGGGCGTCGGGGTCGGGTGGTGGCGCCGGTGCCGCAGGGCGACCAGGACCATCGCCGGCACCATCAGCAGGTGGCCGCCGAGCAGCAGGGCGTCCCCGCCGACCAGCCCGGCGGCGAAGGGCACGAGCAGCAGCAGGAACGGCACGTACATGGCGGCGACCATCTCGGCGGTGGCGCGGGCCCCGTGGCCCCGGTGCCACATCCACACCGCCATCCCGATCGACATGTCGGTCGCCATCACGAGGGCGGCGACCTCCGGGCGGGCCAGCCCGGCGGAGAAGCCCAGCGCCGCGCCGGCCGTACGCCAGAGCGGACCGAGCAGCAGCATCCCGACCACCATGGCGACGGTCATCTCGGCCAGGTGCCGCAGCAGGCGGCGGCCGGTGCGGTGGTCCGCGGGGGTCGGCGGGGAAGCGGGTACGGCGAGCGTCTCGGACATGTCTCGACTCTGCGGCACACCCGCGCCGGGGAACAGGCGCGACCGTCACGGGAAAGCCGTGCGGAACGCACGGGCGGTCCGTGACATTCCGCAGGGGTGGACGGGACCGACCGGGGCCCTAGGATCGGCGGACATGACGGTCGGGACGGCGAGGGCGGACCGGCGGCTGCGCCGCGCCCGTCAGGTCACCCTCGCGTCGCTGGCGACCAGCCTCTGGACCAGTCTGCTGCTGCCCGGCGTCGGCCTGACCCGGGAGCCCGACCCGCTGCGGCTGACCCTCGGCGCGGTGGGCGTCGCCGCGTTCGCCGTCGCCCAGGCCGGCGTGCTCCACGCCGCGGTCACGCCCTGGCTGGCCCAGCGGTGGCGGCGCCGGTCCGAGGTCGCGTTCGCCCTGTCCGCGGTGTTGAGCGTGCCGCTGGTCGGCCCGGTGGCGGCCGGCGGGTGGCCGACCTGGGCCTGGCTGGGCGCCTCGCTGGTCGGGATGACCCCGCTGCTGCTGCGGCCCGGCACCGCGCTCGCCGCCGCCGCGCTGACCGTGGTGACGTCGCTCGCGGTGGCCGCCTGGACCGGTGGGCCGGTCGGCCCCGGCTTGGCGATCACCGGGGGCGTCGGGGCCGGGATCGCGGCGGTCAACTGGGCTCAGGTGTGGTTCTGGGACCTGCTCGTGGAGGCCCGGCAGGGGCACGACGCCCGGGCCCGGCTGGCCGCCGCCGAGGAGCGGCTGCGCTTCGCCCGGGACGTGCACGACCTGCTCGGGCACGACCTCACGGTGATCGCGCTGAAGGCGGAGCTCGCCGCCCGGCTCGCGCCGGCCGACGCCGGGCGGGCCGGTCGGGAGGCGGCCGAGGTGCAGCGCCTCGCCGGTTCGGCGCTGCACCGGGTCCGCGAGGCGGTGCACGGGTACCGGACGGTCGACCTGTCCGAGCAGCTCGCGGCGGTGCGGGAGGTGCTGCGCTCGTGCGGGGTGCGCTGCGACGTCGTACGGCCGCCGGGGGAGCTGCCGGCCGGCGCCGCCGCCGAACTGGGGGCGGTGCTCCGGGAGGCCGCCACCAACGTGCTGCGGCACAGCCGGGCAGGCTGGTGCCGGATCGAGATCAGCTGGGACGGCGACGTGGCCACGGTGACGGTGAGCAACGACGGCGTCGACCCGCACGTCGGCCCGGACGGTCACAGCCACGGGCTGCGCGGCCTGGCCGAGCGGCTCGCGTCCACCGGCGGGCGTGTCGTCGCCCGCCGGGAGGCCGGGGTCTTCACCCTCCGCGCGACCGTGCCGGTGACCTCGTGATCCGCGTGCTGCTCGCCGACGACGAGGAGCTGATCCGGCACGCCCTCGCCGCCCTGCTCGGCATCGAGGGCGACATCGAGGTGGTGGCCCAGGCCCACGACGGGCGTACCGCGCTCGACGCCGCCCGGTCCCACCGGCCGGACGTCGCCGTGGTCGACCTGGAGATGCCGCCGCCGGCCGGGATCGAGGTCGCGGCGGAACTCGGTCGGGCGCTGCCCAACTGCGCGGTGGTGATCCTGACCGGGCACGGCCGTCCCGGCCACCTGCGCCGGGCGCTGACCGCCGGGGCCCGCGGCTTCCTGGCCAAGGGCGCCCCCGGCGGCGCGCTCGCCGAGGTGATCCGCCGGGTCCATGCCGGCGAGCGCTACGTCGACCCGGCGCTGGCCGCCGACGCGCTGACCCTGCCGCCCTGCCCGCTCACCCCGCGGGAGCTGGAGACGCTGCGGCTGGCCGAGTACGGCACCCCGGTCGCGGTGATCGCCCGGCGTACCCACCTGGCCGCCGGCACGGTCCGCAACCACCTGGCGGCCAGCGTGCAGAAGCTCGGTGCGGCCGACCGGGCGGAGGCGGTCCGGATCGCCCGTGAGGCGGGGTGGCTCTAGGACTTCCCGGGGACATCCCCGCACACCGGCGGCGACTAGCCTGACCGGGTGCGCACGGTCGAACTGGTCTGCTCCCCGCCGCTGGAGGAGACGGTCCGGGGAATCTGGGACCGGCTCGCCGCCGCCGGGCTGCCCAGCCTGGCCCGCAACACCCACCCCACCAACCGGCCCCACCTGACCCTCGCCTCGGTCGACGAGTTCCCGCCCGGCGCCGAACAACGCCTCGCCGACCTCTGCGCCGCCGCGCTGCCCCTGCCGGCCCGCCTCCAGCGGGTCGAGGTGCTCGACGGCAGTGCCCCGCTGGTCTGGCTGGTCCGGCCCGTACCGGAGCTGGTCGCCCTGCACGGCGCGGTCTGGGACGTCCTCGCGGGCGCGCCCGGGCAGAATCCGTGGCACCTGCCGGGGCGGTGGATCCCGCACCTGAGCCTGGCGCTGCGGTTCCGGGACGCCGACCGGCGGCTGGCCCGGGCGCTGGCCGGCGCCGACCGGCCGAGCGGGGAGCTCGTCGGCGCGCGCAGCTACGACGGCGACACCCGGACGGTCAGCGAGCTGGCCGCCGCCTGATTCGGGGCCGGGCCACTCCTCGCGGCGGCGGTCGTCCACCTGTGGTACGGCGAGCCGTCGGGGGTCGGCCGCGCGACGGCGGACGACCCCCAACCCCGAATCAACGGTAGAAGCGGAGGTAGCCGAACTCCGCGGTCACCGGCGGCGCGGCGCCGCCGTGCGCGACCAGGCCGATCCGGGGCGTCGTGTCGGCCGGGAAGGTCCACACCCCGCCCCAGGTCCAGCGCACGCCGTCCCGGCTGGAACCGGCCCGGAACTCGTGCTCCCCGGTGGCCGGGTCGACGCGGTGGGCCAGCCGCAGCCAGGTGGTCGTGGCCGGGGTGCCGACGATGCTGCCGCCGTACACCGGCTGGCCGGCGAAGGGCAGCTCGTAGCCGTACTCGACCTGGCGGGTGTTCCAGATCGCCACCTGGCTCAGCCGGGCGAACCGGTCGTCGTCCACGTACGCCACCAGGCCGGCCTGCTGGTAGTTGCGAACGGTCTCCTCGCCGAGGTCCACGGTCACCTTGGTCTCCGCCACGTAGTCCCCGGTGGGCGCGTCGCGCAGCAGCACGCCGGCGGTGTTGCCGGTGCCGACCAGGTCGGTCGACTCGACCGGCCAGCGCAGCGCACCGTCGCCGACCGTGGCGGCGGGGTTCCGCCGGACCCACTGCCAGGCCGGGTCGAGCCCGTCGTCGAACTCGTCGGACCAGTCCGCGAGCAGCGGGCCGACGCGGGGCGGCGCCACCGCGTGCCGCGCCGGCCGGTACAGCCGGGCGACGCTCACGTTGTCGAACTCGCCGGTCCCGCCGTCGGCGAGGAGGGTGAGCGGGCCGGCGACCGGCTGGGTCAGCCGCAGCGTGGCCACGGCGAGCTGGTCGCCGAGGCGGGCCGGGCTCAGCTGGGCGACGAGCTGCCGGCCGCGGACCTCGACGGCCAGGTTGTGCCGGTCGGCGGGGTTGAACCCGGCGGGCAGCGGAGCCCGCGCGGTGGCCCCGCCGGCCTCGCGGGCGGTCAGCTGCCCGCCGTCGACCCGGACCTCCACCCGGCCGAGCCGCAGCCCGGCGGCGTCCGCCCCGGTCAGCCGCAGGTCGGCCTCCGCCCGCACGTCGCCCCCGGCGGCGGTACGACTCGTCAGCGCGCCGGTGCCGGTGAGCCGCCCGTCGGTCACCTGCCACGTGTCGTCGCCGGCCCGCCAGCGGGTGAGCGTGGGGGAGTCGAAGCGTTCGTCGAGCCGGGCGGTGGTGACCGGCGCGGGCCGCGGCTGCTCCGACGGGCCGGCCCCGGCGTTCACGGTGGGCCAGCCGTCGATCCAGTCGAGGCGGTCCACCAGCATCGGCCGCTCGTTGATGCCGAACGGCTCGTCGAGGTACGGGTCGGCCCGGTCGATCGCGTGGTAGCCGATCCAGTCCTGGCCGGACAGGTCGGTGAGGAAGCCGTTGTGGCCGGTGCCGATCCAGCGGTTGCCGTTTTGGGTGAGCACCGGGGTGCCGCCGGCCCGGGAGGCGTCCAGCCGCAGGCCGTCCCGGTCGACGAACGGGCCGCGCGGGCTCCTCGAGCGTCCCACCTGGACGGAGTACCCGGTGGCCGGGCCGGCGCAGCAGTTCGCGGTGGAGGCGAACAGGTAGTACCAGCCGTCGTGGCGCAGCACGTAGCCGCCCTCGAACTTGTTGTCGACGGCGACCAGGCTCGGGGCGCCGACCGCGTGCAGCCCGTCGGCAGTGAGCTCGGTGACCGAGATGCCGCCGTAGTAGCTGCCGAAGTAGAGGTAGGTGCGCCCGTCGACGTCGGTGAACTGGCTCGGGTCGATGGTCCACAGGTAGCCGCCACCGCCGCCGGGGCGCGGGGCGACCACCGGCTGGTCGGCGAAGGTCCACGGGCCGGTCGGGGTGGGTGCGGTGGCGGCACCGATGGCGGTGTCGAAGGTGTCGGCGGAGACGGTGGTGTCGGTGACCGTCACGTACATGACCCACCGGTCGGCGACCCGGCGCACGTCGGGCGCCCAGAACGCCGCGCCGGGGGCGGCCCAGGACGGGCGCTGGTCGGGGCCGAAGGCGTCGCCGACGTACGTCCAGTGGACCAGGTCGGCGGAGCGGGCGGTGGGCACCCGGTGGGCCTGCCGCTCGCCCTGCCGGAGCGGGTCGGAGGTGCCGTAGGCGTACCAGAGGCCGTCGTCGCCGCGGACGACGACCGGGTCGGCGAAGGTGTCGGCGAATCCGGCGGAGACCGGGTTGCGGTAGCGGTCGGGCCCGGAACCGGCGACGGCCGGCGCGGAGGCCGTCGTCGCCAGCACCAGTCCGAGTACGGCGGCGAGCACGCCGCCACGGTGGAGGTGTCCCATCAGACCTGCCTCGGGTCGGTTCGACAGAGGTCACTGCGGTGTCACCGTTTCTACAACGTTGGATACAACGATGTAAAGGGCGGCGGCACCGTTCGGTGAGCGCCGAAACGTCCGCGTGCCAGCATGGGGCAGTCAACTGTTCCCGGTTGAGTAGGTGTTGGTGACAGGAGGAGTGGCTTGCGGTGTGGGTGGTGCATCGTGAGGGGGATCCGGTGGTCGGCGGCGCGCTGTGGTGGGGGGCGGCCGTGGTGGTTGCGGGTGAGTGTCGTACCGGGTGGTTACGGTGCTGGGCGTGGCGGACCGGGAGCGGTTGAGTGTCGTGCAGGCGTACCGGTTCGCGTTGGACGTGACGCCCCGGCAGGAGCGGGTGGTGTTGGCTCATGCGGGTGCGGCGCGGGTGGCGCACAACTGGGCGCTGGCCCGGGTCAGGGCGGTGATGGATCAGCGGGCCGCTGAGCGTTCCTACGGCATCCCCGACGAGAGCACCTCACCCCCACGATTGGTTGGTCTCTGCCGGCGCTGCGTAGAGCGTGGAATCGGGCGAAGTCCGATGTGGCACCGTGGTGGGCCCGAGTGTTCGAAGGAGGCGTTCAACACCGGCCTGGACGCCCTGGCCCGGGGGTTGAAGAACTGGTCCGACTCCCGCACCGGCAAGCGTGCCGGACGGCGGGTGGGGTTCCCCCGGTTCAAGTCACGCCGCCACTCGACCCCGTCGGTGCGGTTCACCACCGGGGCCATCCGGGTCGAGCCGGACCGCAGGCATGTGGTGTTGCCCCGGCTCGGCCGGTTGAAGCTGCACGAGTCCGCCCGCAAGCTCGCCCGCCGCCTGGAGGCGGGCACCGCCCGGATCTTGTCGGCGACGGTGCGCCGCGACGGTGGCCGCTGGTACGTGGCGTTCTGCGTCGACGTCGACCGCGCCGCACGCACTCCACACCAGCCACAAGCGGTGGTCGGCGTGGACCTGGGTGTGACGCATCTGGCGGTGGTGTCCACCGGTGAGGTGGAGCCCAACCCGCGCTACCTGGACGCCGCCGCCTGCCGGTTGCGGCGTCTCGCTCGGCGCATGTCTCGCGGGGTCGGCCCTGACCGGCGCACGGGCCGGCGTGGGTCGAAGCGGTGGGAGCGGGCGTCCGCCCGGCTCGGTCGGGCGCACGCCCGGGTCGCTCATCTGCGCCGTGACGGTCTGCACAAGCTGACCACCCGGCTCGCCGCCGAGTACGGCACCATTGTGGTCGAGGACCTCAACGTGTCCGGGATGCTCGCCAATCGGCGGCTGGC
Organism: Micromonospora sp. IBHARD004; assembly: GCF_052814115.1. Lineage (NCBI taxonomy): Bacteria > Bacillati > Actinomycetota > Actinomycetes > Micromonosporales > Micromonosporaceae > Micromonospora > Micromonospora sp. IBHARD004. Next base: position 4,178,067 of record NZ_CP199934.1, on the reverse strand, counting down.
TCGGCGCGTCGCCGATGCCGGGTTCGCCGAGCTGCGGCGGCAACTGGCGTACAAGGCGGGGTGGAGTGGCGGCCGGCTGGTGGTGGCCGACCGGTGGTATCCGTCCTCGAAGACCTGCTCGGGCTGCGGCGCGGTGAAAACCAAACTCGCCCTGTCCGAGCGCACCTACACCTGCACCACGTGTGGCCTCGTCCTGGACCGGGACGTCAACGCCGCACGGAACCTGGCCGCCCTGGCGGTCACCGTCGCCGGGAGTGGCCCGGAGACGCGAAACGGACGCGGAGCCGACCGTAAGACCCGCCCTGGCGGGCTGGTGGCTGTGAAACGTCAACCCGGCACCGCCACCGCGGGGAACACCGGGACCGTCCCACCGCAAGGTAGGACATCCAATCATGAGCTCACCCACGCATCATGAAAGGAAACGGCATGACCACCACCAGCACCGACGGCGGTTCGGTCGCCAGCCTCGCCGCGCTGCTCGCCGACCGCACCCGGGCCAGCTTCTGCCTGGCCCTGCTCGACGGGCGGGCCTGGACGGCGGGGGAGTTGGCTCGCGCCGCCGGGGTGGCCGCGTCCACCGCGAGCGACCACCTCACCCGGCTGGTCCGCGGCGGACTGCTGGTCGAGGAGCGGCAGGGCCGGCACCGGTACGTCCGCCTGGTCGGCCCGTCGGTGGCTCAGCTCATCGAGGACCTGGCCGGGCACGCCCCCGCCCCGGTGGCCCCACCCCGCACCCTGCGCGCCGCGTCGGCCGGCGCCGCCCTGGCGTACGGCCGGACCTGCTACGACCACCTGGCCGGGCGGCTCGGTGTGCGGCTGTACGACGGGCTGCTGGCCCGGAACGTGCTGGACCGGTCGGGCGGCCTCGCCCTCACCCCCGCCGGCCTGGACTGGCTGGCGGGGATCGGCGTGCCGGTCGAGCCGCTGCGGGCCGCCCGGCGGCCCCTGGTGCGCGACTGTCTCGACTGGACCGAGCGCCGCCCCCACCTGGCGGGCGCGCTCGGGGCGGCGCTCTGCCGCCGCTTCCTCGACCTCGGCTGGACCGTACGCGGCACCGGTCGCGCGATCCGCCTCACCCCGGCCGGCGCGCCCGCCCTCGCCGCCGCCCTCCACCTCGACCCCGCCGACCTCGCACCCGCCCCGCCCCGCGACACCGGCGCCGGCCGCGCCTGACCGCCCGCCTCGCCCGCCCCGCCGCGCCTGCCCTTCGCCTATGCCGACTGGCTCGCCCCCAGTTCGGCGAAGTGGGGGTGTCCGGGTGGGCGCGATGGCGCCACATCGCCGATCTGGCGCGGGGCCACCGGCGGGTGGGGCGCCGCGCGGAGACGGTTCGGCGGGGGCCGAAGGGTTCCGGGCCTAGCGTCGGGTCATGAGCTGGCCGATGATCGCCGCCGAGCCCGACACGCCCGCCTGCGGACCGCCCGTCCCCGACGTCGAGGGCGGCTGGTCCGTCACGCGGCACGCCGACGTGACCGCCATGCTGACCCACCCCGACTGCGTGGTGCCGACCGCCCCGGGCGGGCCACTGGGCACCCTGGCCTGGCTGCGTGGCGCGGTGAGCCGGTTCAGCGACCCGGAGCGACACCCGGCCCGGCGCGCGGTCGGCGTGGTCGTCCTGGCCAAGCTCGACCCGGACGAGCTGCGGACCGCCGCCGGCCGGCTGACCGAGGGCGAGCTCGACCGGGCCGGCGGGCGGCTCGACGTGATGGCGCGGCTGGCGCGGCGCGTACCGCTGGAGGTGCTGACGGCCCGGCTCGGCCTGGCCGACCCGGCGGCGGCCGTGCCGGCGGTCGCCGCGGTGGCCGCCGCCTATCACCCGGGCGCGACGCCGGCGGCGGTGGCGCGCGCCGACCGGGCGGTCAACACCCTGCTGGCGATGTCGCCGCCGGCCCCGCCGGAGGTCACCGCGAACCGGCTCGGGCTGCTGGTGCAGGCCTGTGACGCCACCGCCGGGCTGATCGGCGCCGCCGCCCGGCACGTCCTGCCGGCGCCGGCGTCGATGTCGACGGGCGACCTGCTCGCCGAGGTGCTCCGGCTCGACCCGCCGGTCCGCGCCACCCGCCGGGTCGCCACCGTCGCGCTGCGGCTCGGCGGGCGGGAGATCGACGCCGGCAGCGCGCTGCTGCTCCGCTTCGACGCGGCCAACCGCGATCCGGCCGTCTTCGCCGAGCCGGACCGGTTCTCCCCGGGCCGGCCCGGACGCGCGTCGACCTTCGGCGCCGGGCCGCGGGGGTGCCCGGGCGAGCGGCACGCCCTGGCCCTGGCCGCCGGGGTGGTCGACGTGCTGCGCCGCCGCTGCCGCGCCACAGGCGCCGAGATCAGCTACGACCCCCACCCGACGCTGCGCGTCCCCACCAGACTCGAGGTGATCCCGCGATGAACGACCGGTACGCCGCCTTCCACGCCCTGCACCGGCCGGGCCGCCCGCTGCTGCTCCCCAACGCCTGGGACGCCGCCTCCGCTGCGGCGCTCGCCGCCCGGGGCCATTCGGCGATCGGCACCACCAGCCTCGGGGTCGCCGCGGCCGGCGGGAAACCGGACGCGGCGGCGGCGACCCGAGGCGAGAACCTCGACCTCGCCCGCCGGCTGCGCGGGCTTCCGGTGCTGCTCACCGTCGACGTCGAGGGCGGCTTCAGCGACGATCCGGCGGCGGTGGCCGGGTACGTGGCCGAGTTGGCCGCGCTCGGCGTGGTCGGGATCAACCTCGAGGACGGCCGCCCCGACGGCACGCTGGCCCCGCCCGAACTGGTGGCGGCCAAGGTCGCCGCGGTGCGGGCGGCGGTGCCCGGGCTCTTCCTCAACGCCCGCACGGACGCGTGGTGGCTGGGGGTGCCCAAGCCGCTGGAGCAGGCCCTGCACCGGGCCCGCGCGTACCGGGACGCGGGCGCCCACGCGGTCTTCGTCCCCGGGGCACCGGACGACACCGTCGGGCTGCTCGCCGCCGAGGTCGGCGTCCCGCTGAACGTGCTGCACCGACCCGGCGGCCCGAGCCTGGCCGAGCTGGGCCGGCTCGGGGTCGCCCGGGTGAGCACCGGCTCGCTGCTGTTCCGCGCGGCCCTCGGCGCGGCGCTCGACCTCGCCGACGCCGTCCGCGCCGGGCGCGACGGTGAGCCGCGGGCCGTCCCGTCGTACGGGTGGGTGCAGGAGCTGTCCGGGCGGTTCGGGGCGGACCACACTGGATAGGGCGTCGTTTGGGGGAGATAGGAGGATTGTTCGGGGATCCGCGGGTTCTGGTGCTTACGGTGTTTTTCGGTTCACCCACACCGTGTCCTGCCCGGAGAGAGGACCCGACCATGCGAGTGCCCAGCCGAAGCCCCGGCCAGCAGCCCGGGCCCGCCGTCGCGTCCACCGCCCCCGTCAGCCGCCTGCCCACGTCGTCCCCGGCCCGCCGGTCCACGCCCGAGGAGCCGGACCTGGCCGCGTACCGGGCCGCGGTGGCGGAGCTGGTCGTCGAGGTGGGCGCCCTGGCGGACGCCCCGTCGACCGCCGCCCGGCAGGTGCTGCTGGACCAACGGCTGCGCGAACCGGCGATCGCCGCGGTGCTCGACGCCACCGCGCAGGGGTTCGTCGGCGCCCGGGAGACGCTGCTGCTGGAGATGGCCCGCTACCAGCCGAACGCCCGCAGCTCCGCCGCCGACCTGACCGCGCTGGTCCGCATCTACCTGCTCTCCCGCATCGACGTGATGTGGTGGCGGGATGCGCCCACCTTCGCGACCGACGCGCAGGTCAACGGCAGCGTCGACCTGGTCGACCTGGAGTGGCTGCGCCGCCGTGGCCTGCTCGGCTTCCGGTACCTGGAGCAGCCGGCCAGCGTCCTCGGCCGGAGCCTGCGCGCGGTACGCCGCCGGCTCCTCCCGGACGCCACCCCGCGTACCGCGGGGCTGATGTTCCGCCGGGCCCGCCGCGAGGTGGTGGCCCTGCTCAACGACATCGCCCGGGAGTTCGCTCTGGCCACCCCGCCCGGCACCCCGCCGCTCTGGGTGACCAGCCTGGCCCGCAGCGCCGAGCACCAGCACCGGCTGCGCCGCCTCGGGTACGCCGCCATGGTGCCCAGCGGGCACTGCCTCGGCTACGCCGCCGACGTGGAGCTGGCCTGGTACCGGCGCTTCGGCGTCCGGGACACCCTGGCCGGGCTGCTGCTGGCCCGGCAGGACGCCGGCGAGATCAACGTGGTCGACGAGGGCCAGGCCTGGCACCTCTGCCTCGCGCCCACCGCCCACCGCCGCCTGCGGCGGGCGTACGAGGCCGAGATGGGGATCTGAGGAGGATGTGCGGCGTCGCGCTCAGCATCGGTCCGGAGGCCGACCCGGCCACCTTCCGCCGGATGCTGGCCGTCCTCGCCCCGCGCGGCGAGGTCACCGAGACGCGGCAGGAGAACGGCCTGCTGGCCGGCGTCCGGCGGCTGCGGGTCGTCGACCGGGACCGCGCGGTGCAGCCCTGGGTCTCGCCGGACCAGCGGTACCTGCTCTGCTACAACGGCGAGGTCTTCAACCACCGTGAGCTGCGCGTGGAGCTGACGCGGCTCGGGTACGCCTTCCGGGGCGAGAGCGACACCGAGGTGGTGCTGGCGGCCTTCCTGCGCTGGGGCGAGGACGCGGTGCGCCGGTTGCGCGGGGAGTACGCCCTCGCCGTCGTGGAGCGGGCCACCGGCCGGGCGTACCTGGCCCGCGACCCGCTCGGGGTGAAGCCGCTCTACTGGGCCCGCGGCCCGGGCTGCCTGCACCTCTCCTCCGAGGTCAAGGCGCTGGTCGGGCACGGGGCGCCGATCAGCGAGGTGCCGCCCGGGCACCACGGCTGGGCCGAGCCGGACGGCCCGGTCCGGCTGCACCCGCACGTCGACCTGCTGACGCTGGGCGTGGGGCTGCCGGTGATCGACGACCCGGACGAGGCCGCCCTGCTCGTTCGGGTCGCGCTCACCGACAGCATCCGGATGCGGGTGGACACCGACCTGACCGTGGGCGTGGTCCTCTCCGGCGGGCTGGACAGCTCGCTGGCGCTGCTGCACGCCCACCGGATGCACCCGGACTGCGTGGCGATCACCGTCGGCGTTCCGGACAGCCCCGACGTGGCGTACGCCCGGCGGTTCGCCGCCGACCTCGGCGTGCCGCACGAGGTGGTCGAGCTGCGGCCGCGCGACATCCGGCTGGCCGACGTCCGGGAGGCGATCCGGATCTCCGAGCTGACCGAGTACGGCGACATCATCAACGCCGTGGTCTCGGTGCCGATCTTCCGCCGGCTGCGCGAGCTGGGGGTGAAGGTGGTGCTCACCGGGGACGGGTCGGACGAGCTGTTCGGCGGTTACCCGATGTACCACCGGGTCGGCCCGGAACGGTCCCGCCGGCTCGTCCTGCACAGGATCCGCAACCTCTGTCGTACGGAGTTGCAGCGGGTCGACCGGACCAGCATGCACCACGGGGTGGAGGCTCGGGTGCCCTTCCTCGACCTGAGCGTGGTGGAGCTGGCCATGCGGCTGCCGCTGGAGCTGAAGATGCGCGACGGGCAGGAGAAATGGATCGTCCGGCGGGCGTTCGCCGACGTGCTGCCCGACTACGTCCGACGGCGGCCGAAGAGCCCGATGTCGTACTCGTCCGGGCTGCACGAGCGGGCCCGGCTGTACAAGCCGCTCTTCGCCCGGCTGCACCGGTCGTTCGGCTACGACCTGCTCGAACCCGTTAGACGGGACTTCGACAGCGTGCTCACCCGCTGCGGCAACGACCTGGACCGGGCGATCGCCGACGGGCTGGCCCGCCCCGACTACACCGTGCTGGAACACGCCCGGGACCTGGTCGGCGCGGCGAGGTGGAACGCCGCGCCGGTGGTCCGCCGGCTGGTCGGCCCGCGCCGGACCCGGGGCGGCGACGAGGCACCGCTGCCGGGCTGAGTCCTGGAACCCTGCGCTTGACTCTGACACCGGGTCAGGGCCCACCGTGGGGGGACCGTGTTCCCCATCGGGGAGTTCGCCGGACTCGGCCGGGTGTCGGTCCGGATGCTGCGGCACTACGACGGCATCGGGCCGTCGCGGCAGCCCGTCCGTGCCGGTCGGTGACGCGAGGTCCGATCGCCGCCAGCATCCCCGCCCCGACCGGGCGAGGGTGGGGCCATGACGACAGCCACCCACACCACCTTCCTCGTCCGCCCCCTACCGGCCGGAGCGCTGGCCGCCGTCCGGCAGACCGGCCGCGACGCGGCGGGGCAGCCGGTGGAGCGGTGCACCGCCGAGGGCGGGGAGCCGCTGCGCTGCTGCCTGCGCGACGCGACCCCGGGCGAGCCGCTGCTGCTCTTCGGCTACGCGCCGCCACCGGCGGCCGGGCCGTACCGGGAGGTGGGGCCGATCTTCGCCCACGACGCGGACTGCCCGGGCGCGGATCCCGCCGGCGGCTACCCGGCGCAGTGGCGGGGGCGTCCGCAGGTGCTGCGGGCGTACGACCGGCGGGGGCGCATCCACGGCGGCCGGCTGCACGACGGCGACGACCCGGAGGCGGTCATCGCCGAACTCCTCGCCGACCCGGCGGTGGTCGCGCTGCACAGCCGCAACGTGGCCTACGGCTGCTACATGTTCACGATCGAGCGGGCCGGCGACCGAGCCACCCCGCCGGGGGCGTGACCGGGGGCGGCTCGGGTATCAGCCCCGCATGGCGGGACTGGACGCGATCGCGGTCGGGCAGGTGGCGCGGGACCTCGTGCTGCTGGTGGACGAGGTCCCGGACGCCTCCCGGACGGCCCCGGTGCGGTGTCGACGGGAGCTGCTCGGCGGCAAGGGCGCCAACCAGGCCGTCGGCCTCGCCCAGCTCGGCGCGCGCGTCGGCCTGCTCGGGGTGGTGGGGCTGGACGAGGTCGGGGACCGGCTGCTCGGCCGGGCGCGCAGCGACGGCATCGACGTCGCCCCGGTGCTCCGCCGGGAGGGCACGCCGAGCGCGCTCATCGTCGACGTGGTGGACGCCCACGGCCGCTGGCGCTACCTGGAGGACATCCCCGAGGAGACCCTGCTGACCGAGGCGGACGTGGCCGGCGCGGAGGACGTGGTGCGGGCGGCCCGGGCGGTGCTCGTACAGCTGCAGCAGCCGTTGCCGGCGGCGCTGGCGGCGGCGCGGTGCGCCCGGGCGGCCGACCGGCTGGTGCTGCTGGACGGCGCGCCGGACGACCCGGACGGCGCGGCGGAGCTGCTCGCCCTCGCCGACGTGCTGCGCGCCGACGCGCGGGAGGTCGGCCTGATCGTCGGCGACCCGCCGCGGGACGCCGACGCCGGCCTGCGGGCCGGCCGGCAGCTGCTCGGGCGGGGGCCGTCGCTGGTGGCCGTCGAGGTGGCGGGGGAGGGGAACGCCTTCGTCTGGCCGGGCGGGGAGCTGTTCGTGCCGCTCAGCGAGACGCCCACGGTGGACAGCACCGGCGCCGGCGACGCGTTCGTCGCCGCGCTCACCGTCGGCCTGCTCCGCGGCGAGCCGCCCGAGCGCACCGCCCGGTACGCGGTCGCGGCGGCCGGCGCCACGGTGGGCCATCCCGGCGGCCGGCCGGCCCTCACTCCGGCGGCGATCGAGGAGCAGCTGGCCCGCATCCCGGCGTCCTGACGGCCGGCCCGCCGGCACGGCTGCGCCGGGACGGCGAGGCAGGCGAGCGGCCGGTGGGGCGATGGACAACCGTCTCTGCCTGCCCTAGCGTCGCCGGTATGCGGAGGAGGACTCTGATCGCCGCAGGCGGCGTCCTGCTGCTCGAAGTCACCGCGTGCACGCGTCCGCCGACCCCGGCGCCGCCCCCGGCCGCGGCCGGGACGCCGACGGCCTCCCGGCAGGACCCGGGCCAGGTCGAGCGGACCCTGGCCAGCCTGCGCAAGGTCGACGACCTGCCGCTGTACGAGATGACCTACGCCGGCGACTACGACCCGACGGTCGGCATGTCCGCGCCGTCCACGGCGAGCCCCTTGGGCTGTTCGCTCTTCGCCGCCCTCGGCGACCGTGGCCGGCCGTTGTTCGCCCGCAACTTCGACTGGGAGCCCAACCCCGCCCTGGTGCTACGGACCGACCCGCCGGACGGCTACGCCTCGATCTCCCTGGTGGACATCTCCTACCTCGGGGTGGGCTCCGACCCGGCCGGCGATCGCCGGCTGCTCAACGCGCCGCTGCTGCCCTTCGACGGTATGAACGAGCGCGGACTCGCCGTGGGACTGGCCGCCGACGACCGGGCGATCGCGCGGCCGGTGCCGGGCCGGCCCACCGTCGGTTCGGTACGCATCCTGCGCCTCGTGCTGGACAACGCCGCCACGGTGGACGAGGCGATCGGCGTCTTCGATCGCTACAACCTGGACTTCGCCGGCGGTCCGCCGCTGCACTACCTGCTCGCCGACGCCACCGGCGCGTCCGCCGTGGTCGAGTTCGTCGACGGGGCCATGCGGGCCCACCGGGGCCGGGGCGCCTGGCAGGCACTGACCAACGTGCCGGTGGTGGGCGTGTCCGAGCAGGTGCTGCGGCAGGACCACCGGTACGGGGTGATCGCCGCCGCGCTGGACCGGACCGGCGGCGTGGCGGACGGACCCGCCGCGCTGAAGATCCTCGACGTCGTCCGGCAGCCGCACACCCGCTGGTCGGTGACGTACGCGCTGCGGGCCGGCGAGGTGCGGCTGGTCACCGCGACCGGTGACGGCGAGCGGCGCTACCAGTTGCCGATGAGCTGACGGGAGAGGGCCCGGCCCCCGTGTGCGGGGACCGGGCCCGAGTGTGGTGGAGACCGTCAGTCCCGGTAGTCGGGCTGGGTCTGCACGTTCAGCCGGGTGTAGTGCCTCGTCTCCGCGCCCGGGATGGACGCCTGGTCGATCTCCAGCACGTCCAGACCCTTCTGGATGTCGCTGGAGAAGATGTTGCCGTTGTAGTAGTACGACGACCAGGCGCCGCCGAGGACCAGACGGGTGTCGGAGATCGGTCCCCGCTCCCAGTAGCCGATCTCCCGCGGGGCCGACGAGTCGGTGAAGTCCCAGACGGAGATGCCGCCCTGGTACCAGGCCTGGACCATGATGTCGCGCCCGGGCACCGGGATCAGCGAGCCGTTGTGGGCCACGCAGTTCTCGGTGCTGGAGTTGTCCCGGGGGATCTTGAAGTAGCTGCGGAACACCATCGTCCGGGCGTCACCGCTGCCGGTGACGTCGTAGATGGCGTCCGCGCCGCGGTTCGGCCCGACGGCCGTGTTGCAGGTCGCCGCGCCACCGCCGCCCAGCTCATCGGTGAAGATGACCTTGGTGCCGGTGTTGTTGAACGTGGCCGAGTGCCAGAAGGCGAAGTTGACCGTGTCCCGGACCTGGTTGATCACCCGGGGCGCCTCCCGGTCGGAGATGTCCATCAGGATGCCGTCACCCATGCAGGCGCCGGCGGCCAGGTCCTGCTGCGGGTACGCCGTGATGTCGTGGCAGCCGGTGGTCGCGGAGCCGCCCGGGCGGCCCGGGTACCCGCCGTCCGGGAAGAGGTTCGGCGTGGCCACCACCGCCGCGTCGGTGGGCGTCTCAAGCGGCACCTTGACGATGGAGATGGAGTCGTGCGGTGGCTGGCAGTCGGGGAAGGCCGACGCCGGGCTGTACGAGGAGACGTACAGGTAGACGGACAGGCCGTCCTTCGCGGGCACGAGGGTGTGCGTGTGCGAGCCGCAGTCCGTCTCGACGGCCTTGATGTAGCGCGGGTTGGTCTTGTCGCTGATGTCGAAGACCTTGATGCCCTCCCAGGACTCCTTGACCGCCGCCGACTGCGAGACGCTGCTGCAGGAGTCGTCGCTGCGCGAGGAGTCGGTGGAGAGGAAGAGCAGGTCACCGTAGACGGAGACGTCGTTCTGGGACCCCGGGCAGAGCACCTGCGACATGATCTTCGGGTTCGACGCGTTCGCGATGTTGTAGATCGTGAACCCGTTGTAGTTGCCGACATACGCGAACGGCCCCTGGAAGGCCATGTCGGTGCCGAAGGCGCTCTCGGTGTCGAACGGCGCCTGCTTCGGCAGGCTGGCGATCTGCCGGATGTTCGGGCTGCTGGAGATCTGGTCGACGCCGAGCCCGGTGGTGTCCACCGTGGCGGGTTCGGCGCTGAGCCGTGGCGTCGCCTGAGCGCCCGGGGCGGCGGCGACGCTGGCGAGAAGGAGGCCGGTGGCGGCGAGGCTCACGATCCGGAGTCGACGGGATGGGGAAGTACGGAATCTGATCATCGGCGAGACCCTTCGAAAGGGGATGATGATTGTCCACACCTTACCGGCGAACGACCGACCTCAATGTGAGCTGGGTCACATCATATGTGTTTTGCCGATGGATGCGATCGGTGCGACCTCGACCGGGAGAAGACACGCATGACCGATCGGCGTGGACGGACCATCATGGCCGTCACAGTCGCGGCGGCGTTGTATGTGGAGCTTTCTCTGGAGCTGAATCGCCGCGGCATCAGGTCCGCTGTCAGGGGGCGCACGCGCCGTCGTGGCCAATGAGGAGCGGGGACCTGAACTTCGACGGCGGACCGTCGCTGATATACCTGATCGCCGACGACGCCACCGGCGCGTCGGCCCTGGTCGAGCGCATCGACGGCCCGCATGCGGGTCGACCGGGGATCGGTGGCTGGCGGGCGCACACCCGGGCCCGGCCCCGCCAGGGGCCGGGCCCGGGTGTGCCCTCCGGTCAGTCCCGGTACTCGAACTGAGTCTGCACGTTGAGCTGGGTGAAGTGCCTCGTCTTTGCGCCGGGGATCGACTGATCGTCGATCTCCAGCACGTCCAGGCCCTTCTGGTCGCTGGAGTAGATGTGTCCGTTGTAGTAGTACGCCGACCAGGTGCCGCCGAAGGTCAGCTGGTCGGCGTTGATCGGACCGCGCTCCCAGTAGCCGATCTCCTTCGGCTTTGCCGAGTCGGTGAAGTCCCAGACCGAGACGCCGCCCTGGTACCAGGACTGGACCATGATGTCGCGGCCGGGCACGGGGATCAGCGAGCCGTTGTGGGCGACGCAGTTCTCCGTGTCGGCGTTCTCCCGAGGGATCTTGTAGTAGCTGCGGAACACCAGCGAGCGGTCGCCACCGCTGCCGGTGACGTCGTAGATGGCGTCCGCGCCCTTGTCCGGCCCGACCTTCTTGTTGCAGGTCGCCGCGCCGCCACCGCCGAGTTCGTCGGTGAAGACGACCTTGGTGCCGCTGTTGTTGAAGGTCGCCGAGTGCCAGAAGGCGAAGTTCTTCGTGTCGCGCACCCGGTCGGTCACCCGGGGGGCCTCCCGGTTGGAGATGTCCATCAGGATGCCGTCGCCCATGCAGGCACCCGCCGCCAGGTCCTTCGCCGGGTAGGCGGTGATGTCGTGGCAACCGCTGGTCGCCGTGCCGTTGCCGCTGCCCTTGTATCCGCCGTCGGGGAAGAGGTTCGGCGTGGCCACCACCGCGGCGTCGGTCGGGGCGCCCAGCGGCACCTTGACGATGGAGATGGAGTCGTGCGGCGGCTGGCAGTCGGGGAAAGTGTCCGACGGGAAGTACGACGACACGTACAGGTAGACCGAGGTGCCGTCCTTGGCCGGGACGAGGGTGTGGGTGTGCGAACCGCAGTTGGTCTCGACCGCCTTGACGTAGCGTGGGCTGGTCTTGTCGCTGATGTCGAAGACCTTGATGCCCTCCCAGGACTCCTTGATGGTCGCGGACTGCGCGACGCTGTTGCAGGAGTCGTTGCTGCGCGAGGAGTCGGTGGAGAGGAAGAGCAGGTTGCCGTAGACCGAGATGTCGTTCTGCGACCCGGGGCAGAGCACCTGCGACACGATGGCCGGCGCGCTGGGACGGGCGATGTCGTAGACCACGAAGCCGTTGTAGTTGCCGACGAAGGCGTAGTTGCCCTGGAAGGCGATGTCGCTGTTGGTGGCGTTCAGCGGGGCCTGCTTCGGCAGGTTGGCGATCTGCCGCAGGTTGGGACTGCTGGCGATCTCGTCGACGCCGGGGATGGTGTTCGCGGCGTCCCCAGTGGTGCCTGACGCTGGCTGCGTTACCACCTGGGCATTGGTCGGTGGGGCGACCATGACACTGGCGATCAGGAGACCGGCCGCGGCCAGGCTCACGACTTGGAACCGCCGTGTTCGTGGCGTGGAGAATTTGATCATCGGCGAGCCCTTCGCAAGGGGGAGGACGACTGTCCACACCTTACTGTCCCCTGAGGTCGGTAGATGTGATCTGAGTCACATGTCGGCGCCTCGGTCAATGGATACCATCGCGGTGACCTCGACCTCAGGGAGTGGCTCATGACCAACCGGCGCGCCCGGACCCTGGCGATCGTCACACTGGCACTTGCGCTGCCGGTGGTGATCCTGATCGTGGTCCGCTTCGGCGGGTCAGGCTCCGCACGACCCGTCTCCGCCCCGGCCACCGCCGCCCCGGCGGGCACGCCCGCCCCGACCGGCCCCGCAGTCATCGTGCCCGGGCGGCCGGGTGAGTCGGCGGCCGTACGGGCGGCCGAGGAGATCGGCGACGTCGCTCCGGCCCCGCACAACTCGATGGACGTCTGGTTCGTGCGGATGATGATCCCGCATCACGCGCAGGCCCTGGAGATGGCCGCGCTGGCCCCCGACCGGGCCGCCGACCCCGACGTCCGCGCCCTGGCCGACCGGATCCGGGCCAGCCAGGGGCCGGAGATCGACATGATGCGCGGCTGGCTGCAGAACCGCGGCCTCTCGCTAGAGGTGGCGGGGCACGACCACGGCACGATGCGCGGCATGCAGTCGCCGGAGGCGATGCGCCAGCTCGCCGCCGCCCGGGGCGCCGAGTTCGACCGGCTCTTCGTGCGGATGATGACCGAGCACCACCAGGGTGCCGTCGAGATGGCCACCAATCTGCTCAAGGTCGGCTCGGATCTCACCCTGTCGGAGTTCGCCAACTCCGTCGCCACCGAACAGGCCGTGGAGATCAACCGCATGCACGAGCTGCTGGCCCGCTGACCGCCACATGACCACCAGTCCACGACGGACCGGGCGAATGGCAGCGGTTGTTGATTCCGCCGAGCCGCGACCCCAGCTCGACTACTACCTGATCCTCTCGCCCGCCGACGGCCGTCCGTTCAATCCGGAGGGGATCGTCATCGAGGAGTTCGTCCGAGACCGCCACTGCGTGACGGTGGGCCTGCACAATGCAGGATGGACGCCGGCGGACGGCCGCTGGTGGAGTTCCGCTTCGTTCAGCCGCGGTATGCGTACCGACCCGGAGCTGTCCGGGCGGGTGACGCCGGTCGGCCGCGGCGCCGCCGAGGCGGCCTACCGGCGGCTCGGCGGGGGACGGCTGCCCGCCGAAGCCGTACTGCGTACCTACTTCCGTGACTACGAACCGTTTGCGATCGCGCCGCCGCTCCGGCTCGGCCCGGCGGACGCACCGGACGGATTCCACGAGAAGCGGGTCTACCGCGTCCTGTTCGCCAAGGATCCTTGTGCGGACCAACTGGCGAACCTCACTGCCGTGTGGCGGACGCCGGCCGACGGAGAGCTCTCCGATCCGGCGGCATGGGGGTTGCCCACCGGCCGACTGCGCGTAGGCGGCGACCTCTTCGCCTGGAATCTCCGCAGGATCGGCCGGAACCTCGCCTGGTGCCTCGATCTGACCGCCTCGCTGGCGACCGACGCCGACGACGCCGTCGGGCCGGTGCTGTACGAGCTGACCTCCGTCCTGCGCCAGCAAGGGCTGATTCCCGTGACGACCGAACGGTTCGCCTGACGGCTCAGCCCTTCCCTACCGAAACCTCCCGTCCTGCCGGAGTACTTCGCATGCCCGCACCACGCGAGCCGCACTATCGGCGAATCATCGCCGACATCAGGGAACGCATCGCTTCGGGCGAGTGGCCTCCCGGACACAAGCTGCCCTCGACCAAGGCGCTTGCCAAGCTGTACGAGGTCGGCAGCCAGTCGACGGTCCGCCAGGCCATCACGATCCTCATCGAGACCGGCGAGCTCTACGGTCACCAGGGGGCTCGGCGTCTTCGTCGCCGAGCGTTCCTCGTGAGGACCCGACGGCGAGGGGAACGACGACCGCCGGCGTGTGACTGCACGCCGGCCTGGGTCACGCTGGCCGTCTGCGACGGGCGGTCCGGGCTGGCCTCGGGTACCGCCCACCTGCTGGCCCACCTGAGACGGGCGACCGCCCCGTTGCTGCCGGAGCTGGTCGGCGACACGGAGATCCGGGTCGCGCTGAGTTCCCGGGTGGAGGCCGATGCCCTCGGCCGGGCACTGTGCGACTGGGCGGCTGGCGCGGACGACGGCTGGACAGTGACCATCACCGGGTCGGGTTGGCCCGCCCCCGGCCGGGCCACGTTGCACCAGGTGCGCGGGCGGTTCGCCGCGGAATGGATCGCCTGGTCGGTCGCCGTGGCCGCCGGCTTCGAAAACGGTCCGACGGTAAGCATCGACGAGTGGGACGCCCCGTACGCTGGGTGACCGTGAACCGCACGATCTTCGGTCGTCCGCTGCGCGGCGTCGCGTTCGACGTCGCCGTCTCCGGCCTGGTGGCGCTCTTCGCCGTCGCCGGCGTGGTCACCCAGCCGGGCGGCTGGAAGGCGACCGGCGTCGGCCTCGCGATGGCGGTGGCGCTGCTGTTCCGGCGGTCGCACCCGACACCGGTGGCGGCCGTGGTGGGCGCGCTCGCGCTCACCCAGGTGATCGTCGGCTGGGGCCCGCTGGGCTACGACATCGCCGTGCTGATCGCCCTCTACAGCGTGGTGAAGTACGCCGACCGGCTGCGCGACGGCATCCTCGCCGGTGCGGTCGCCGCCGTCGGGGTGGTGCTCGCCGCGCTCCAGGTGCGCGGGGCGGCGGCCTGGTGGGCGAGCGCGATCTACTTCGGGCTGATCACCGGCGCGGTCTGGCTGGTCGGGCTCAACGTGCGGACCCGCCGGCTCTACGTGCTGACGCTCGAGGAGCGGGCCGCCACCCTGGAACGCGAGCGGGAGGCGGAGGCCCGGGCGGCGGTGGCCGAGGAGCGCACCCGGATCGCCCGGGAGCTGCACGACGTGGTCGCGCACAGCATGGCGGTGATGATCGTGCAGGCCGACGGCGCCCGCTTCACCATCGACCGGGACCCGGCCACCGCCCGGGAGGCGGTCAAGGTGGTCGCCGACACCGGCCGGCAGGCGCTGGAGGAGATGCGGCGGCTGGTGGGCGTACTACGGGAGCCGAGCCGGCCGGAGCCGGTGGCCGCGCCCGGGATGGCGGGTGAGCCCGGCGGTGGCGGGTTGTCGGCGGAGCCGGCGCACCGCCGGCCCGCGCTGGTCGAGCTGCCCGAGCTGCTGGACCGCTTCCGCGCCGCCGGGCTGCGGATCGCCTGGACCGTGACCGGCGAGCCGCCGGCGCTGCCGCCCGGCCTGGAGCTGACCGTGTACCGGGTGGTGCAGGAGGCGCTGACCAACGCGCTCAAGCACGCCGGGGTGGGCGCGTCCGTCGAGCTGGACCTCGGGTACTCCGACGACGCCGTGCTGGTCCGCGCCGTCGACGACGGGCGCGGCCGGCCGGTGGTCCGGCCGGCGCCGTCCGGCGGGCACGGCCTGGTCGGCATGCGCGAGCGGGTCAGCGTGTACGACGGCAGCCTCACCGCCGGGCCGAGGCTGGCCGGGGGCTGGCGGGTCGAGGCGCGGCTGCCGCTACCGTCGGCCGCCGAGGGGGTGGCGGCATGACGGTCCGAGTGGTGATCGTGGACGACCAGGCGCTGGTGCGCGCCGGGTTCAGGATGGTGCTGGACTCCCAGCCCGACCTGGCGGTGGTCGGCGAGGCGATCGACGGCGCCGACGCGCTGCGGGTGCTCGACCGGGTCGAGGCGGACGTGGTGGTGATGGACATCCGGATGCCGACCATGGACGGGGTGGAGGCGACCCGACGGATCTGCGCCGGGCGGCCGCCGGGGCGGCCCCGGGTGCTGGTGCTCACCACCTTCGACACCGAGGCCGACGCGTTCGCCGCCCTGCAGGCCGGGGCGAGCGGTTTCCTGCTCAAGAACGTCCCGCCGGAGGAGCTGCTGGCCGCGATCCGGGTGGTGGCCGAGGGCGACTCGGTGGTGGCGCCGTCGATCACCCGGCGGCTGCTCGACCGGTTCGCCGGTCAGCTCGGTCCCGGCCCGACCGAGGATCCCCGGCTGGCCCAGCTCACCGAGCGGGAACGGGAGGTGCTGCTGCTCGTCGCGCAGGGCCTGTCCAACGCGGAGATCGCCGCCCGGGTGCACGTCGCCGAGGCGACCGTGAAGACCCACGTGGGCCGGATCCTGGCGAAGCTCCAGCTCCGCGACCGGGTGCAGGCGGTGGTGCTGGCGTACGAGAGCGGGCTGGTCACCCCCGGCGGCTGAGCGCGCGTACGACCTGGGTCGCACGGGTCCACCCGGTCGGGCGACCCGGGGCGCACCCAGGTCGAGCGCGCAGGTGGAGATCAACTGACCGGTGCCGCGCATAGCGTCGGAAGGGTCAGATCCACCGCCGCCACGCCGGCCGGGGGGCGGTGACCCGATGTTCCGCCTGACCCTGCGCCAGGTACGCGCCGACGGGCTGCGTCTGCTGCTCTCCTCGCTGGCCGTCCTCCTGGGCGTCGCCTTCGTCGCCGGCACGCTGATCTTCACCGACGGCATGCGGGCCGCCGCCTACGACCGCGCCGGCACCTTCGACCGGCACACCGACCTCGCCGTGTACGCCGGGGAGACGCCCCTGCCGCCCGCCCTGGTCGACCGGGTGCGGGCCGTCGACGGGGTGGCCGCCGCCGACGGCGAGCTGACCGGCTCCGCCGGCGGTGCTGGTGCCGGCGCTGGTCCGGGTGCTGGGCTGGCCGGTCCGGCGACTGCTCGGCGCGACCGCCGAGCTCGCCGTCGCCAACGCGGTCCGCAACCCGCGCCGGATCGCCGCGACCGCCACCGCGCTGGTCATCGGCATCGGTCTGGTGTCGGCGTTCGTGGTCGGGGCGGGCAGCGCCAAGGCCGGCATCGAACGCGCGGTCGACGCCGAGATCGGCGTGGACTTCCTGGTCACCGGGATCGGTGCGGTCCTGCCGGCGCCGCTGGCCGGGGAGCTGGCCGCCCGCCCGGAGCTGGGCATCGTGCATGAGCAGCGCAGCCGCGTCGTCGGCGGCGTCGAGGTGCGCTCGGCGTACCCCGCCCTGGTCGGCCGGACCCTGACCGCCGTGGACGCCGGCGACGTCGGCCGGCTCGGCCCGGGGACCGTGCTGGCGCACCGGGAGTTGGCCACGGCGCGGGGCTGGACGGTCGGCTCGACCGTGACGCGGAGTGACGCCGGCCCCCGCAACGGCAACGCTCCGGCCCGCGGTAGCGGGCCGGAGCGTGGTCGCCTCAGCTCAGGTGGTGCCCTCGGCCGGCGGGTTCGGCGGGGTGCTCTCCGTCGTCGGCGGCGGGTTCGGCGGGGTGCTCTCCGTCGTCGGCGGCGGGTCGGGCGGGGTGCTCGCCGTGGTCGGCGGCGGGTCGACGGGCGCGGAGCTCGACGGGCTGCCCGACGGTGCCGGGTCGCCGGTCGCGCTCGGCACCGCGCTCGGCGTCGCCGAGGGCGAGACGGACGGCCGCGTGCCCGGGCCGACCGTGCGGTAGGTCCGGCCGTTCTGGTCGGTGGGCGTGACCTCGTTGCCCACGGGCTCCTCGCCGGCGCCCCCACTGGGCGCGGCCCCGGGCGACATGGGCGGGATGGTGGTGGCCGGGTTGTTGTCGACCGACTTCGCCGCACCGAGCGCCGCACCGAGGGCGGCCAGCGCCAGCAGCACGGCGGCGAGCGCGCCGACCAGGGTGCCGCGTCGGCCCCGGCGGCCCGCCGCGGGGACCGTGGCCAGCGGCGCCGCGGCCGTCAGGTCGTCCCGGGTGTTGGTCGGGCCGGCCGGCCGGCGCAGCGCGACCGGCACCATCGCGGTGGGCGACTCGGAGGCCGCGGCGCGGGCCGCCGCCGCCATCTCGGCGCCGGTCGGAAAACGGTCGGCCGGGTCCTTCGCCAGCGCCCGGGCGACCAGCTCGCGGACCGGCTCCGGGATGTCGGGCGACAGCTCCGGCGGCGCGTCGTCGAGATGGCGCACGGCGACCTGGAGCGGATTGTCGCCGGTGAACGGCGGACCGCCGGTCAGGCAGCAGTACGTGACCGCGCCGAGCGCGTAGATGTCGGTGGCGCCGGAGACCGGGCGGCCGGCGGCCTGCTCGGGAGCCATGTAGAGGGCGGTGCCGGGCACCGCGTTGGTGCTGGTGATGCTGGTGACGTTGGTCGACCGGGCCACGCCGAAGTCGACCAGCACCACGCTGCCGTTGTCCTGCACCAGCAGGTTGCTCGGCTTGACGTCCCGGTGCACGATGCCGCGGGCGTGCGCCGCGTGCAGGGACTGGGCCACCTGCGCCACGATCGACATCGTCTCGGCGACCTCGAGCTGCCCGGCGGCCTCGATCCGGCGGGAGAGCGGCTCGCCCTCGACGAACTCCATGACCAGGTAGTCGGCGCGGCTGCCGTCGGGAAGGTCGTCCGTGCCGGAGTCGAAGACCTGCACGATGCCGGGGTTGCGCAGCGAGGCCATGATCCGGGCCTCGGCCCGGAACCGGGCGATGAAGTCGGGGTCGGACACCAGCGCCGGAAGCAGGACCTTCACTGCGACCTGACGGCCCAGCACCTGGTCCGTGGCACGCCAGACGTCGCCCATGCCGCCGGTGGCGACACGTTCGTCCAGGCGGTACCGACCGCTGAGTACGACTTCCGATGACAACACCCCAATACCGTACCCAGCGGGGCGGCGGAGTATTTCCCGCGACTTCTCCGGTCGGTGACGGCGGCCGGCCCGAGGTCGATCCGCCGAACGGTCAGCGACACCAGCGCCGTTTGGCCAACCGCGACGACGCCGGTACGCTCCGGCCCGGAAAAGGCACCGCTGGGGTCGTATGTCCGTTTTTACGGCCCCTCGTTCACTGTTTCACCCCCTGATCCGGGCGTCGGAGCGTCGAAAGGGCATCCTCCGTTACGCCGACTCGCCGTGTCTGGCCGTAGATAAATCTCACTATTTCCCCGCTGGAGGGCGGCTTGTCCCGCCAGCGATCCACTCCTAGCGTTAGCCCGGCTCCGGGCCGCACCATCGCGCCGGTACGGTATGTCCGCCGACGGCCGTGCTTCACGGCGTTGTCCATACGTGCCGTCCGCCGCTCCGGCGTCGGGCGCGATCGGGTCAGCGGGGGGCTGATGGTGCGGGTGGTGGTCCGGTCACCGGACAGGGCGGGCGTCGGCCACGCCGGACCCGACACGGGCCGGCCCGCGGATTCGGGACGGCGGGTACATGACCGGTGAGCTGAGCGAGGCGGTCGTCGCCGCGCAGGCGGGGGACGAGGAAGCGTTCCGCTTCCTCTACCGCAGCCTGCAACCCGGCCTGCTGCGCTATCTCACCGCGCTGGTCGGCGCGGACGCCGAGGACGTCGCCTCGGAAACCTGGTTGCAGATCTCCCGTGACCTGCCGAGCTTCACCGGCGGCGAGTTCCGGGCCTGGACCGTGACGATCGCCCGTAACCGCGCCATGGACCACCTGCGCCGGCAGCGCCGCCGGCCGTCGCTGCCGGTGCCCGTGCAGGCGCTCAGCGAGCTGGCCGGGGACGCGGACACCGCCGAGCGGGCCGGCGAGACCATCGGCACCGAGGCGGCGCTCGCGCTGATCGCCACCCTGCCGCCCCGGGAAGCCGAGGCGGTGCTGCTCCGGGCGGTGATCGGGCTCGACGCGGAGACCGCCGGGCGGGTCCTCGGCCGGCGCCCGGGCGCCGTCCGCACCGCCGCCCACCGGGGGCTGCGCCGGCTCGCCGCCCTGCTCGAACGGGGCGAGCCGGGGCAGTCCTCGGGCGGGGACGGGAATCCGAGCCCGCCCCGCCCCCGTACCGGCCGGGGACGGCAGGCGCCCAGCGCGCCGTACGCCGAGCCCGCGGACGGATGACGTGAGGGGATTCCGAATGAGCTTTCGCCGGTCCGACGGACCCGCCGACCGGGCGGAGTCCGAGCGTCTCCTCGACACGGCCCGGGACGGCCGACCTCCGGCGGCAGCCGCCGACCCGCTGCGGCACCTGCTCGCCGCCGCGGCGGCCCCGGCGAACCCGGGCGAGCTGTCCGGGGAGGAACAGGCCCTGGCCGCGTTCCGGGCGGCCCGCGCGGCACCCGCGCCCGCGCCGGCGCGGGCACCCCGACGACGGCGGCTGCGGGCCGGCGCCGTGGCCTGGGTCGCCGGGCTCGCCACCACCGCCACCGCCGGCGTCGCCTTCGCCGCGGTCAGCCTCGACGCTCCCGAGGAGCCCACGCCCCCACCCGCATCCACCACGCCGGGCAGCTCCGGCGGCGACAGCTCGCCGTCGCCCACCCGGGGCGCCGACCCGACCGGCAGTGACCCGGGCGCTTCCGGCGCCGCCCCGTCCGGGGCACCCGGCACCATCGGCGCGGGGCCGGGCCGATCGGCGGGTACGGCGAAGCTGGCCGGGCTCTGCCGGGCCTACCTGGCCAGGTCGGCCGCGCAGCGCGCCCAGGCGCTGGAGACGCCGGCCTACGCCGACCTGGTCACCGCCGCCGGCGGCGCCGAGCGGGTCGAGGACTACTGCCTGCGGCTGGTGCCGGAGGCGAGCCCGACCTCCTCGCCCAGCCCCCGTGCCGCCCGGTCCACCCGGCCCACCCCCGCCGCCCCGACCGGGAAGCCGAGCACCGACACCGACGGCTGAGCCGGGGATCCGGACAAAAATTCATCTCCACGGGCGCGCGGATTCCGTCTGCTAGACAGAAGATGGTGGGACCGCGGGTGCACCCGCCGACGACGGTCGGTGACAGCGCGGTCGACGCAGCGGTCGGGACCCGCATGGAGAAGGGAGCCGTCTCTTGGTGATGTCATCGGAGCTGGACCGGACCACCGTCCTGGGGGACACGGCCGGGGCGGCCGGACACATCGCCAGGATCTGCTTCAAGACCGGCCCACCCAGGCTCACCGGCGTCGAACTGGAATGGACCGTGCACGACGCGGCGGACCCGGCCCGCCCCGTCGACCGTGAACGACTGCGCCGGGCGTTGGGGCGGCACAGCCCCGACACCATCGGCGGGACGAGCCCCGCCGAGCCGCTCCCCGGTGGCGGCATTGTGACCGTGGAACCGGGCGGGCAGGTGGAGATCTCCGCCCCGCCGCAATCGTCGATCGCCGCGCTGACCGCGGCCACCGAGACCGACATCGCCGCGCTGACCGCCGTGCTGAACGCCGCCGGCCTGGTCCTGGGCCACACCGGCATCGACCCTTGGCGGCCCCCGCGCCCGGTCGTGGAAACCCCTCGCTACCAGGCCATGCGCTGCGTCTTCGACCAGCGTGGACCGGCCGGTCGGACCATGATGTACAGCACCGCCGGGCTGCAGGTCTGCCTGGACGCCGGCGAGCCGGAGCGGCTGGCCGAGCGGTGGGCGGCGGTGCACGCGGTGGGCCCGCCGCTGCTGGCCGCCTTCGCCACCGCGGACCGGCACGCGGGCCGGCATACCGGCTGGGCCTCGGCCCGGATGGCCGCCTGGCTGGCCATCGACCCGGCCCGGACCCGACCGGTCTGGTCCCCGGCCCGGCCCGACCGGGACCCGGTCGCGGCCTGGATCGAGTACGTCCTCGCCGCGCCGCTGCTCTGCGTGCGCGACGACGGTCCGGACTGGACCCCGCCGACCGGGGTCACCTTCGCCGACTGGCTCGCCGGGGCGCTGCCCCGGCCACCCACCACCGACGACCTGGAATACCACGTCAGCACGCTCTTCCCACCGGTACGCCCCCGCGGCTACCTGGAGGTCCGCTACCTGGACGCCCAGCCCGGTCGGGAGTGGACGCTGCCGCTCGCGGTGCTGGCCGCCCTGCTCGCCGAGCCGGCCACCACCCGGACCGCGCTGACCGTCGCCGCCCCGGTGGCGGACCGCTGGCACGCCGCCGCCCGGTACGGCCTCGCCGACCGGCCGCTGGCCGCGGCGGCGGCGGCCCTGTTCGACCTGGCCCTGACCGCCCTGCCGGGGCTGGACCTGCCGGCGGGGACGCGCGAGGAGACGAGCCGAGGAATCCGGCGGCGCCGCGCCGTCGCGGAGAGGGGGCACCGGTGACGACGACCGAGCGGCCGGGCACGGAGGCGGAGCGGCTGCGCAGCCGGATCGCGGTGGAACTGGAGCGGACCCGGGCCCGCACCGCCCTGCTCACCGAGGCGGTGGACGACGACGACCTGATGCGGCAGCATTCGCCGCTGATGTCCCCGCTGGTCTGGGACCTCGCCCATGTCGGCAACCAGGAGGAGCTCTGGCTGGTCCGCGACGTCGGCGGTCGCCCACCCGTCCGTCAGGACATCGACGACCTGTACGACGCCTTCAAACAGCCCCGCAAGGACCGGCCGTCGCTGCCGCTGCTGCCGCCGGCCGAGGCGCGGGCGTACGTGGGCACCGTCCGGGACAAGGTCTACGACCTGCTCGACGGCATCCGCTTCACCGACCGCGGGCTGGTGGCCGACGGGTTCGCGTTCGGGATGATCGTGCAGCACGAGCAGCAGCACGACGAGACCATGCTCGCCACCCACCAGCTGCGCTCGGGGCCGCCGGTGCTGGACGCGCCGCCGCCGCCGGAGCCGCGGGCCCGGGTGGCCGGGGAGGTGCTGGTGCCGGCCGGCCCGTTCACCATGGGCACCTCCATCGACCCGTGGGCGCTGGACAACGAGCGTCCCGCGCACACCGTCGAGCTGCCCGCGTACGTCATCGACGCCGCGCCGGTCACCAACGGCCGGTACCGCGAGTTCATCGCCGACGGCGGGTACGACGAGCCGCGCTGGTGGAGCGAGGCGGGCTGGCGGCACCGCACCGAGGCGGGGCTGACCGCGCCGATGCACTGGCGGCGCGACGGCGACGGCTGGGCGTACCGGCGGTTCGGCCGGTGGTCGCCGGTCCGCGACGACGAGCCGGTGGTGCACGTCTGCTTCTTCGAGGCGGCGGCGTACGCGGCCTGGGCCGGCCGGCGGCTGCCCACCGAGGCCGAGTGGGAGAAGGCGGCCCGCTGGGACCCGGCCACCGGCCGCTCCGGCCGCTACCCGTGGGGCGACGAGGACCCCACCGCCGAGCACGCCAACCTGGGGCAGCGGCACCTGTGGCCGGCGCCGGTGGGCGCCTACCCGGCGGGGGCGTCGCCGCTCGGCGTGCACCAGCTGATCGGTGACGTCTGGGAGTGGACCTCGACGACGTTCCGGGGGCACCCGGGCTTCGCCGCGTTCCCGTACCGCGAGTACTCGGAGGTCTTCTTCGGCGACGACTACCGGGTGCTGCGGGGCGGGTCGTTCGGCACCGACAAGGCGGCCTGCCGGGGCACCTTCCGCAACTGGGACTACCCGATCCGGCGGCAGATCTTCAGCGGGTTCCGCTGCGCCCGCGACGCCCGGCCCGAGGAGGCGCACGCGTGAGGGAGCGGAGCGAGCGAACCATCCGGCTCAGCAGCGCGGCGCCTCGCGCCGCCGCGGAGCGGAGCGAGGTGGCGGTGTGAGCGCGAGGAGTGAGCCGGTCTTGCGAGCCCCGCAGTCGCGAACTGAGGTGGCGGCGTGAGCGCGAGGAGTGAGCCGGTCTTGCGAGCCCCGCAGTCGCGAACTGAGGTGGCGGCGTGAGCGGCGGTGCCGCCTGATGTGTCGTCACCTCGCGTACCTGGGACCGCCGGTCAGCCTGCGGACCCTGCTGTACGACCCGCCGTACTCGCTGCTGCGGCAGTCCTGGGCGCCGCGGGACATGCGCGGCGGCGGCACGATCAACGCGGACGGCTTCGGCGTCGGCTGGTACCCGGGCGAGGGCGACCCGGTCCGCTACCGGCGGGCCCAGCCGCTCTGGGGTGACACGACGCTGCCGGAGCTGGCCGCTCTCACGGTCAGCGGCGCGGTGCTCGCCGCCGTCCGCTCGGCCACCGTCGGGATGCCGGTGCAGGAGAGCGCCGCCGCGCCCTTCGCCGAGGGGCGCTGGCTGTTCAGCCACAACGGGGTGGTCCGGGGCTGGCCGGACGCGATGGTCCCGCTCGCCGCCGAGCTGCCGGTACGCGACCTGCTCACCCTGGACGCGCCGACCGACGCCGCGCTGGTGTGGGCGCTGGTGCGGCACCGGCTGCGGGCCGGGGAGGAGCCGGCCGCCGCGGTGGCCGACACCGTGGCGGCGGTCGCGACGGCCGCCCCCGGCTCCCGGCTGAACCTGTTGCTGACCGACGGCCGGACGGTGGTGGCCAGCGCCGCCGGGCACGCGCTGTCGGTCCGGACCGCCGGGGATTCGGTGCTGCTGGCCTCCGAACCCCTCGACGACGACCCCGACTGGCGCCCGGTGCCGGACGGGCAGCTGGTGGTGGCCACCCGGGCCGGGGTGCGGACCCGCGCCCTGGCGGGCGGGTGACGCCGGAGTTTTTTCGCGGGTGGGACAGGGACGTTCGCCAACGGAAGGGACACCTCATGAGCGCGGAGCCACTGGAGATCTACCTGGGGGAGCAGGACCTCGACCGCGGCCTGCGGGAGGACGTCCGGTTCGGGCTGACCGCCGAGCCGAAGTGGCTGCCACCGAAGTGGTTCTACGACGCCCGGGGCAGCGAACTCTTCGAGGAGATCACCCGGCTGCCGGAGTACTACCCGACCCGGGCCGAACGAGCAGTGCTGGCCGAGCGGGCCGGCGAGATCGCCGAGCTGACCGGCGCGAAGACGCTGATCGAGCTGGGGTCCGGCTCGTCGGAGAAGACCCGGCTGCTGCTGGACGCCTTCACCCGCCGCGGTGGGCTGGGCACCTTCGTGCCGCTGGACGTCTCGACCAGCGCCCTGCGGCAGTCCACCGAGGAGATCGCCGCCGACTATCCGGGGCTGCGGGTACGCGGGATCGTCGGCGACTTCACCCGGCAGCTGGACCGGCTGCCCACCGGCGGCCGGCGGCTGGTGGTCTTCCTCGGCGGGACGATCGGCAACCTGCTGCCGGTCGAGCGGGCGGAGTTCCTGACCGCGATGCGCGCCGCGCTGGAGGCCGGCGACTGGCTGCTGATCGGCACCGACCTGGTCAAGGACCCGGCGGTGATCGTGCCGGCGTACGACGACGCGGCCGGGGTGACCGCCGAGTTCAACCGCAACGTGCTGCGGGTGATCAATCGGGAGCTGGGGGCGGACTTCGACCCGGAGGCCTTCACCCACGTGGCGGCCTGGGTGCCGGAGCGGGAGTGGATCGAGATGCGCCTGCGCGCCGAGCGCCCGATGCGGGTGCGGGTGCTCGACCTGGACGTCGAGTTCGCCGCCGGGGAGGAGCTGCGGACCGAGGTCTCGGCGAAGTTCCGGCCCGAGGGGATCGCGGCCGAGCTGACCGCCGCCGGGTTCACCCCGGAGGCCTTCTGGACCGACCCGGACGGCCTCTTCGGCGTCACGCTCGCCCGGGCCGACTGAGGGCCGGGCCGGGCGGCGCGGGCCGGAGGCCGCCGCGGGTGACCCTGTTCACCCGCGGCGGCCCGCGCCGGGCGGGGTGGGCTACGCTGGCCGACGCGAAGGGGAGTAGCCCCCAATGTCGTGGTCGACATACTGATGCGTTCCGCATCCGGCCACGCGGCCCCGGTCCCCGGGGCGGGCGAGACCTTCGACTCAGGCTGTCGCAGCCGGGTCGAGGGCGCCCCTGTACCTCCTCCCGGCTTGATCGGGAAGGTTCACATGGACGGTTTCCTCGTCGCGCTGGTGATCAGCTTCGGCGTCATCTTCGTCGCCGAGCTGGGTGACAAGTCCCAGCTCATGGCCCTGACGTTCGCCACGCGGTTCAAGCCGATGCCCGTGCTGATCGGCATCACCGTCGCCACCGCGATCGTGCACCTCGCGTCGGTCGCGATCGGGTACGGCCTCAACGCCGCCCTGCCCACCGGCTGGATCTCGCTGATCGCGGGTCTGGCCTTCCTCGCCTTCGGCGCGTGGACCCTGCGGGGGGACAAGCTCACCGAGGAGGAGAAGCGCAAGGCCGAGAAGACCGGCAAGTCGGCGATCGTCGCCGTCGGTGTCGCGTTCTTTCTGGCCGAGCTGGGCGACAAGACCATGCTGGCCACCATCACCCTGGCCACCAAGTACGGCTGGTTCGGCACCTGGCTCGGCTCCACGCTCGGGATGGTGGCCGCCGACGCGCTGGCCATCCTGGTCGGCCGGCTCCTCGGCCGGCACCTGCCGGAGAAGGCCATCCGGTACGGCGCCGCGGTGCTCTTCGCCATCTGCGGCCTCTGGCTGATCTTCGAGGCGGTCGCCGAGCTCTCCTGAGCCCTCCGGGCCGGCCGGCCACCCCGCCGGCCGGCCGGTCCCCGCCCACCGACTACTGCTCCCCGGGACGGGTAACGGCTCCGGGTGCGGTGGTCGGAGGTCCTCCACCACGGCGACCAGATCGTGGTCGCCGTGGTGGAGGTCGCCGGCGCGGTGATCATCTTCGTCGGGGCGCTCTGGGCGGCGTTGCGGTTCGTGGTCGTGGGACTCCGGCACCGCGACGCCGCCCTCTTCACCCCGATCCGGCTCTCCCTGGGCCGGTTCCTCGCCCTCGGGCTGGAGTTCCAGCTCGCGGGGGACATCCTGCGTACCGCGGCGTCGCCGACCTTCAACGAGATCGGGCAGCTCGCGGCGATCGCCACCATCCGGACCGCGCTGAACTTCTTCCTCCGCCGGGAGATCGCCCAGGAGCAGCGGCAGGTGGGCCAGGCGGGCGGCGGGCCGCCGCCGTGACCGGCGCGCTGCCGGACCTGACCACCGGGCTGGCCTTCCTCGCCGGGTTCGCCGCGCTGGTCACCACCGGTTCCTGGCGGGCCGCGCTGCGGATCCTGCTGGACCTGCTGGTCGCCGTCGGGTTGCTGCGCCTCTCCCTGGCCGGCGGCTGGTCGGCGCTGGCCGTGGCGGCGGTGGTGGTGGCGCTGCGGCACCTCCTCTGGGCGGCCCTCGCCGCCGGCCCGCCCGGCCCGGCCCCAACATCGCCGCCCCGCTGCGGCGGAGACGATCAACGCTTAGCGTTGGCGGCGAGAGGCGAACACGGAGAAGACCGGAGGACAAGCGCATGAGCAGGCACGACGAGCCCAACGAGTACGGCTTCGCCGGTGACGCCACCGCCCCCGAGCCGCCGGCCGGCGCGCGCCCCGACGAGCAGGACCGGATCGAGGAGATCGCGGTGCCGGCCGACGACTTCACGGAGCCGTTCGCCGACGCGCTGGAGGAGACCGAGGAGACCGAGGAGGAGCGGGCGGCCGAGCGCAAGCGCTGAGCCGCGACGCCCCGCGAGCGGCGCGGACCGGACAGGTACGCCCCCGCCGAGCTGCTCGGCGTAGTGGGCGGTGAGCCGCTCGGTGACCCGCGTGGAAGCTCGGCGTCCGGGCCGCTCATCGAGAAGATCACCGTACGCCGCCCGGGTCCGCCGCACGGCCTCGCCGATCTGCTCTCGGCCGCCCCGGTACGCGTAGCCAGCCAGGCGCTGCCGGCGGTGGCCGGGGTGATCGTCGAGCAGCCCAGCCGGGACGTACCGGCTGCGCGGGTCGTCGAGGAGCACCCGGACCGCTCGCTGGCCTCGTCCACCCCGTGGACCAGGCACCGCTCCGGCCGCGGACCGGGCGCTGGCGGCGTTCCCGGTGGGCGCGCCAGACGGCCCGGGCCGCGCCCATCAGGAGCAGGGCGACGGCGGTGCCCAGCAGGGGCGTGCTGGCCGGTACCGGTCGGTCGGTGATCGGCAGCAGCCCGGCCAGCGTGACCAGGGCGGCGAGCGCGCTGGTGCCGGCCAGATCGCGGGCCTCGCCGGCGCTGCTTCGCGATCCATGGTCTGCCCCCCGCGTCTGATCCGACATTGGGTTGATTTGGTACTTGTGTGCCGGTCTGATCGTCTACATTCGTTGAGTCGTTCACTGAGAAGGATGAGCGCTTTAGATACTGGCACGCGAACTGGGCGTTTTAGGGGGCTTTCGTGCAGTCTTTCCGGATAGCTGGCTCGACGCGAGGGGAGTTGTGATGGAAGTTCGCAGCTACCTGCGCCTGATCCGACGCCACTGGTGGATCGTTCTGGTCACCCTGATGGTGGCGCTGGGTACGGCCGCCCTCGTGACGGTCCGGACCCCACCCCGGTACGTGGCCTCGGTGACCTACTTCGTCACCACGCCCACCCAGGGCGTCACCGACGCCTACCAGGGCGGGCTCTTCCTTCAGCAGCGCGTGAAGTCGTACGCCGACCTGCTCACCAGCGACCGGCTGGCGCAGAGCGTGGTGGCCGAGAACCCGGTCGGTCTCACCGCCGACCAGGTGCAGCGGCGGGTCAGCACCTCCACCGAGGCGGGCACGGTGCTGCTGAAGGCGACGGTCACCGACACCGACCAGACCCGCGCGCTGAAGATCACCGAGACCCTCTCCGCCAAGTTCGTGGAGCTGGTCCAGAAGGTGGAGACGCCGCCGGACGCCACGGCCCCCCCGATCAAGCTGGAGGTGGTCAGCGGACCCCGGGTGAGCTCCAGCCCGGTCTCCCCCCAGCCGGTGCGCAACCTGGTCGTCGGTGGCGTGCTCGGCCTGCTGCTCGGCCTGGCGCTCGCCGTGCTCCGCGGGCTGGCCGACGTGCGGATGCGGGACGCCGCCGCGCTCCAGCGGGTGACCGGCAGCCCGCTGCTGGGAGAGATCCCGTTCGACAGCGACGCCCGGAGCGCCCCGCTGATCGTCGGCGAGGCGGCGAACTCGGCGCGCGCGGAGGCGGTCCGCAAGCTCCGCACCAACCTGCGCTTCGTCGACGTGCACGAACCGGCCCGGGTCATCGCGGTGACCAGCGCCCTCCAGGGCGAGGGCAAGACCACCATGGCCTGCAACACGGCCATCGCGCTGGCCGAGGCGGGCTGGCGGGTGTTGCTCATCGACGCCGACCTGCGCCGGCCCAAGGTCGCCGACTATCTCGGTCTCGACGGCGGCGTCGGCCTCACCGACGTCCTCGTCGGCGACGTCCAGGTCGGCGACGTCGTCCAGCGCTGGGGCGACAAGTCCCTGCTGGTCCTCCCGAGCGGGTCCGCGCCGCCCAACCCGAGCGAGCTGCTCGGCTCCAAGGCGATGGCGGACCTGCTGCTCGCCCTGCGGGAGTCCGCGGACATCGTGGTCATCGACACCGCGCCGCTGCTGGCCGTCACCGACGGGGTGGTGGTGGCGGTGCAGGCCGACGGCGCCCTACTGATCACCCAGCAGGGCCGGACGTCGCGCCGCAAGGTGGCCGCCGCCGCCGCGTCGCTGCACTCGGTCTCGGTCCGGCTGCTCGGCTGCGTGCTGAACATGGCGAAGGTGCCGAAGGCGGACGCCCACCAGTACGAGGCGTACCGGGTGACCGTGCCGCCCGCGCCGTCCGGGCCCGCCGACCCGGCGCCCGCCGCCCCGCGCGGCGAGCACCTCGGGACGGGCCGGGCCAGCGATCCGACTCAGGAACTCACCCGGCTGCCCCGATGAGCGCCAGCACGGGTCTGATCGACTGCTCGATCTCCTCGGCGCAACGCCGGAAGTCCGCCGGCGTACCACCGACCGGGTCACGCAGATCGTCCGCGCCGGGGGCGGCGGGTTGCAGCCGCCCCCGGGCGCGGGCCGCCGCCTCGACCGCCGCCCGCAGCGGTCGGCCGGCCGGGTCCTTCGCCGGTTCCGCCGCGGCGGCCAGCCGGGCGAACTGGCGGAGGGTGAAGGTCCGGTGCAGCACCCCCGGGGCCAGCGCCGTGCAGAGCGAGCGTTGGCGCCGGGTCGCGGTCAGCACCACCGTGGCCGCCGTCAGGTGTTCCGGGCGCAGCTTCCGGGTGCGGAAACCGGTGGGGTCGGCGCCGGTCCCGGCCGCGACGTCGATCGCGTACGGGTGCATGGGCGCCCCGTCGACCGCGTCGGTGCCCGCACTGGCCACCGTGACCGGATGCGCGGCGAGCAGCCGACGCGCGATGTACTCCGCCATCGGTGACCGGCACATGTTGGCGTGGCAGACGAAGAGCACCCCGTCGACCATCTGCACCCCTCTCGTCGGCGCGGTCGCGGGACGGATCGCCGCGACGGCGGTGCTCCGGCCGTCGCGGCCGGACGCAGAGGGGTTGCCGGCATCGTACGGGGTTCCGGCGGCCCGCCGCCGGGCCGCCGCGCCGGGGGCCGGCGAATGAAGATCGGCATCCTGTCGTACCACTTCCCGCCGGAGCCGGCCTTCATCCCCGGCAGCCTGGCGGAGGAGCTGGCGGCCCGCGGGCACGAGGTCCGCGTCCTGACCGGCTTCCCGGACTACCCGGGCGGGCATGTCTATCCCGGCTGGCGGCAGCGCTGGCGCCACCAGACCCGCAGCGAGCGGCTGACGGTCCGCCGGGTGCCCCGGTACGCCGGGGGCGACGGGTCCACGCGGGCGCGGATGGCCAGTTGGCTGTCCTTCGCCGGCAGCGTCGCGCTCACCGGCCGGCGCTACCTCGGCGACGTCGACGCCCTGTACGTCTTCCAGCTCCCGGCGGTCACCTTCGCCGCCGCCGGCCTGCTCCGGCTGCTCGGCCGGGTGCCGACCGTGCTGCATGTGCAGGACGTCTGGCCCGAGGAGGACCCGTCCCGCGGTGCCGACACCCGACGCTGGTCGGGGCGGGTCGGCGCCACCCTGCGCCGGCTCTACTCGGAGGCCGACGGCATCGCGGTCAGCGCACCGTCCATGCGCGATTTGGTCTCCGACGGCGGCGCCGACCCGGCCCGGGTGCGGAACGTGCTCAACTGGACCGACGAACGGATCTTCCACCCGACCGAGCCGAGCCGGGCCGCCCGCCGGCTTATCCGCCGGGACGGCCGGTGCGTGGTGATGCACGCCGGCACGATCGGCGTACGGCAGGGTCTGGAGACCGCGGTGCGCGCGGCGGCGGCGCTGGACGACCGGATGGACCTGGTCCTGGTCGGCTCGGGCGCGGAGGAGCGGCGGGTGCGGGGGCTCGCCGCCGAGCTCGGGGCGGAGAACGTCCGCTTCGTGGAGCGGCGCTCACCGGTCGACATGCCGGAGCTGTACGCGGCGGCGGACTACCAGCTGGTGATGCTGCGGGACCTGCCGGAGCTGCGCGGCATGGTGCCCGGGAAGCTGCAGGCGGCCCTCTCCTGCGCCTCGCCCGTGGTCGCCTCGGCCGGCGGCGACACCGTCGAGTTGGTGGAGCGGGCCCGGGCCGGGCTCTCCTGCCCGCCGGAGGACTGGGCCGCGCTGGCCGACCGGTTCTGGCTGGCCTCCGCCATCCCGCCGCCGGCCCGCGCCGACATGGGCCGCCGGGGACGCGAGGCCTACCTGCGGGAGATGTCGCTGCGGGCCGGGGTCGACCGGATCGAGCAGATGCTCCACGAGGTGGCAGCCGGTGCAGCGCCGGCCGGCGGTCGCTCCGAGCGAAACCCGGATAAGGGCTTGAAGGCGTAAAGGATCGAATGGCACCACGGAGTCCTGGTCGCTTAGTGCTAGAAAGCGACTAATGGGCATGTCTATCCGTTTTTCGGAGTGGAGAGTGGTGTGAGGCATAGCGCTGTGCCGCGCCGGAGCAGGTCCCGACGGCGCACCCGGGCTCGGGTGCGGCGCATGCTCCTCGCCGGGCTGGTGGCCCTCTCGCTGGTCGTGCTGACCGGCGGGTGGATCGGTCTCCGTGGTTGGCAGGCCCGCGCCCACCTGCTCAACGCGGCCGGGCTGGCGCGTCAGCTCAGCGTGGACGTGGTCGGCGGGGACGCCGCCCGCGCCCAGCGCACCCTCGCCGCCCTTCAGGCGCAGGCCGACGCGGCCCGGAGGGCGACCGGCGACCCGGGCTGGTGGCTCGGCCAGCGGTCGCCGTACGCCGGCGACGACCTGGGCGCGGTACACCAGATCGCGGTCGCGATCGACGACCTCGCCCGGCGGGCGTTCCCGACCCTGCTCCGGACCGACCTCACCAGCCTGGTGCCCCGCACGGGGCGCCTCGACCTGGCCCGCCTCCGGTCGGTCTCGGCCGAGCTCTCCGGAGCCGACCGGGCGGTGGAGGAGACCCGCACCCGGCTGGCGGCGGTGCCCACCGACGACCTTCTCGCGCAGTTCCAGGACGTCCTGTCCAGCCTGCGCGCGGAGATCGACCGACTGGCCGACCTGACCGGCGCCGCCGACCAGGCCGCCCGTGTGCTTCCGCCGCTGCTCGGCGCCGACGGACCCCGGCGCTATCTCCTGGTGTCGCAGAACCCCGCCGAGCTGCGGGCGACCGGCGGCATGTTCGGTGCCTACGCGGTGATCCGGGCCGAGAACGGCCGGGTCACGCTGGCCCGGCAGGGCACCAGTGCGGAGCTGACCCGCTTCAACCCGCCGCTGCGGGTCGACCCGGAGCTGCGCCGGCTCTGGAACGACCTGCCGGGGAGGTATCCGGCGGACGTGAACCTCGGGCCGGACTTCCCCACGGCCGCCGCGCTGTACCGCGAGATGGTACGGCGGCGGACCGGGACCACGGTGGACGGTGTGCTGGCGGTCGATCCGGTGGTGCTCTCCTACCTGCTCAGGGCGACCGGCCCGGTCGCGGTGCCCGGCAGTGCGCCCCTGGTCGGCGACACCGTCGTCCGCACCCTGCTCAGCGACGCCTACCGGGATCTGGGCACCAGGGAGCAGGACGCCTACTTCGCCGCCGCCGCGCCGGCGGTCTTCGACGCGTTCCTCACCAAGAGCGCCGACGTGCGGGCGCTGTTGTCAGCTTTTGACCGGTCTGTAGCGGAACGCCGAATACTGTTCTGGAGTGTCCACCCTGAGGAGCAGCGTGTCCTGGGTGACAGCCGGTTGACCGGGACGCTCCCCGAGAAGGACATCGTGCCGACGGTCGGCGTCTTCCTCAACGACGGCAGCGGCGCGAAGCTCGGCTACTACCTGCGGTTCTCGGCGAACCTGACGGTCGGCGACTGCCAGTCCGACGGCCGGCGGGAACTCCGGCTCCGGGTCGCCGTGCACTCGACCGCGCCCAGATCGGGCCTCTCCGACTCGGTCACCGGTCTGGCCCTCGCCGGCGATCCGTACACCGCCCGCACCTTCGTGTCGGTGTACAGCCCGACCGGCGGGGCGGTGCTCGGCGGCCGGCTCGACGGCAAGGCCGCCGCAATGGGCAGCGGGACCGACCGCCGGCGCCAGGTGACGGTCGCGACGGTAGAGGTGCAGCCCGGGGTGACCCGGACCCTCGAGGTCACGCTGCTCACCGGGAAGACCAGCGCCGGCACGGCCGAGCTGCAACTCACCCCCACCGTCACCCCATGGACCACCCAGGTTGTCACCGCACCCAGCTGTGAGCAGTAGGAGAGAATCCACCATGCGGCTGTCCCGGCGGGCGTCCCGCATTCCCGACGGCGGCACAATGGGGGCGATGGCAGGGGAGTCCTGGGTGGACCCGGCCGGGCTGGTGACGCTGCCCGGCGGGGCCGTGGTGCGCGGGCGGCGGATCGCCGACACCGCCTCGCCGGCCGACTTCGCCCTGCTGCTCGCCCCCGGCCCGCACCCCGCCTGGCCGTACCGGCGGATCCGCTGGCCCGACTTCTGGCTGCCGCTGGACCGCGCCGACGCGCTCGACGCGCTGGGCGAGGCGCGTCGGCGGGCGTACGCGGGGGAACGGGTGGAGATCGCCTGCCGGGGCGGTGTCGGCCGGACCGGCACGGCGCTCGCCGCGCTCGCCGTCCTCGACGGGCTGCCCGCGGCCGGGGCGGTGGCCTGGGTACGCGCGCGCCACCATCCCCGCGCGGTCGAGACGCCGTGGCAGCGGCGCTGGCTCCGGCGGATCGACCCCGCCCGGGACGGCCCCGCCGCCCGTTGACCGGCCGGCGGGTCGGCGAGGTGGCCGCGCTGGTCGGCGTCCGCACCTCCCGGGTGCGGCTGTGGGAGGAGCGCGGCCTGCTCCGCCCGGCCCGGCAGCGAGGGACCGGCTATCGGCTGTACGACCCCGCGGAGGTGCGCGCCGCGCAGGTCGTCGCGCTGCTGCGCCGGGGCGGCTACCCGTACGAGATCGTCGGCGCGGCGCGGCGTCAGGCC
The DNA here is from genome assembly GCF_052814115.1 of Micromonospora sp. IBHARD004. Taxonomy (NCBI): domain Bacteria; kingdom Bacillati; phylum Actinomycetota; class Actinomycetes; order Micromonosporales; family Micromonosporaceae; genus Micromonospora; species Micromonospora sp. IBHARD004. The sequence continues at coordinate 4,144,158 of NZ_CP199934.1, read as the reverse complement.
GCCGTCGGGCCCAGCCGCGCGCGGACCGCGGACCGGTCCACGCCCAGCTCGCGGAAGACCTCGGCCGCCGGGTCGGGCGGGGCGCACTCCAGGAGGGCCAGCAGCAGGTGCGCCGGCCTGATCCGCCGGCCGCCCTGCTCGCGGGTCACGCCGACGGCCCGCCGCAGGGCGGTCCGCGCCGCGGAGGTGAACGGCGTCCGCTTGGCTGACAGCGGCACGGGGGCCCGCTCGACGCCCCGTACGTCGATGCCGACCGCGGCGAGGGCGGCGAGGTCCAGCGAGTCCAGCGCGGCCCGGGCGCGGGCCAGATCCAGGCCGAGCGCGCCCAGGGGGTCGAGCTCGCTGGCGTGCAGCACGCCGAGCAGCAGGTGTTCGGTGCCGAGCCGGCGGTCGCCCCGGTGCCGGGCCTCGTCGAGGGCGGCGGTCACGGACGTCCGGGCGTCGGCGGCGAATTGTTCGAACATCTGGGCCTCACTTCCCGTGCTTGCTGTGCACCGACTGGCGGGACACGCCGAGCGCGTCCCCGATCTGCTCCCAGGACCAGCCGTCCTGGCGGGCGCGCGCCACGGCCGCCGCCTCGACCTGTTCGGCCAGCCGGTGCAGCGCGCCGACCGCGCGCAGCCCGACGGCCGGATCGTGCGAGCGCAGCCGCGCGGCGAGCTCGGTCTCTTCCATGGCTGTCAGTCTGGATTGACAAGCGGTCGTTTGTCAATCCAGACTGACGTCGATCGTCGTTGTCAGGCCAGACTGACAACCTCGTCCGGAGGAGGACCGGAATGACTCTCGACGTGGTGATCGTCGGCGCGGGCCCGAACGGGCTGCTGCTCGCCTGCGAACTGCGACTGGCCGGCGTGCCCGTGCTGCTGCTGGAGCGCAGCCCCGGACTCGGCGGCGAACCGCGCGCGAACGGCCTGCTGGGTCGGGTGGTCCAGGCGATGGACCTGCGCGGCCTCTACGAGCCCCTGGCCGGGCGGCCCGGACCGCCGGCACCCACCCCCTGGTTCCAGTTCGGCGGCCTGCCGCTGGACCTGTCCGGGCTCGCCGGCAACCCGCTCTTCGCGTTGCCCGTGCCCCAGGCCCGCATCCAGCAGGTGCTGGCCGAACGCGCCCGCGCCCTCGGCGCGGAGATCCGGCACGAGCACGAGGTGACCGGGTTCGCGCAGGACGACGACGGGGTCGTAGTCACCGTCCGCGCACCCGGCGGCGAACAGCGGCTGCGGACCCGCTGGCTGGTCGGCGCGGACGGCGGCCACAGCCTGGTCCGCAAGCACGCCGGCATCGACTTCCCGGGCGGCACCGACGACCGGTTCATCTCCCACCTGGGGCACGCCGTCATCCCCGCCGACCGGCTCGGCCCGGACGGCGTCCTGACGCTGCAGGACGGCCGGCGGCTCCGGCCCTTCGTCCACAACAGGCTCCCCGGCGGGGTGTTCACCTACGCCCGGCTCGGCGACACCGGCGCGGCGCACCTGGTCGCCGCCATGGAGTGGACCGGCCCGCGGCCGGACGGCGCACCGGTCACCTTCGCCGACCTGCGCGCCGCGGTCGACCGGGTGCTCGACGGGATGCTTCCGCTGGGCAGCCCGGCCGGGCCGGCGCCGCTGCTGCGCCGGCTGGCCTGCGTCAACCTCCGGCAGGCCGCCAGCTACCGGGCCGGGCGGGTCCTGCTGCTGGGCGACGCCGCGCACGTGCACCCGGCGGTCGGCGGCCCCGGACTCAACCTCGGGCTGCAGGACGCGCTGAACCTCGGCTGGAAGCTCGCCGCCGAGGTGCGGGGCTGGGCGCCGCCCGGCCTGCTCGACACCTACCAGACCGAACGGGCGCCGGTCGGCCGACGGGTCGCGCTCCAGTCCCGCGCGCAGCTAGCGCTCCTCGCCCCCGGCGACGATATGACCGCCGCCCGCGACCTGCTCGCCGAGCTGCTGCGGCGGGAGCACACCCGGCGGGACGTCGCCGCCCTGCTGGCCGGCGCCGACCAGCCGTACGACATGGGCCAACCGGATCCGCACCCGGCGACCGGCGCCTGGCTGCCCGACCTGCTGCCCGCCCTCACGGACGGGCGGGCCGCCGTCCTGGACCGGATCCGGGCGGGCCGGCCGGTGCTGGTGGAGCTGGCCGACGGCGCCGCGGCGGCGGCGACCGGGTGGGCCGACCGGGTCGACGTCGTCCCCGCGCGCGGCGCGCTCGACGCCGCCGCGCTGCTGGTCCGGCCGGACGGGCACGTGGCCTGGGCCGGCGCCGACGGGCTGGCCGACGCGCTGGGCCGGTGGTTCGGGTCGCCGGCTTCACCCTGACCGGGGTCGGCTGCGCGACCAGCTGAGACGGGTCGGCGCGTCCCCGGCCACCAGCCGCGGGACGCGCGCCGATCCCCGGGGCGTGATCACGCCGGGGGAAGAAGTCCGGCCGGGTCGGCCGCGGCCAAGCGATCTTGCGGGTTAGTCTGCGTGGTCATGAGAGCTCGGGTCCTGGCCGCCGCCACCGCCGCCGTACTCGTGACCGTCGTGCCGGCCGTGCCGGCGCACGCCGCGCCCGCCCAGGCCGCGCCGGCCGCGCGGGCCGCCCGCGCGCCGCTGCCCTGCCCGAAGGCGCCGGCTCCGAAGGTGTCCCGGCCGCCCCGGCCGGTGCCCCCGCCGGCCGTGCCGCAGGACCGGGTGGTCGGTGGCGAGCAGCTCGACACGCCGGGCCTGGCCGCGCCGGCCGGCGCGCCGGCCCCGCCGGCGGTCACCGCGACGTCCTGGCTCGTCGCCGACCTGGACAGCGGCGCGGTGCTCGGCGCCTGCGGCCCGCACGAGTACGGCACCCCGGCCAGCACCCAGAAGCTGCTGCTGGCGGCCACCATGATGCCGAAGCTCGACCCGAAGCAGGTGGTCACCGTCACCCGGGGCGACCTGAACATCGCCCCGGGCAGCTCCGCCGTCGGCCTGCTCGTCGGCGGCCGGTACACCGTCGAGACGGTCTGGCTGGGGCTGCTGCTCAACTCCGGCAACGAGGCGGCGAACGTGCTGGCCCGGCTCGGCGGTGGCGCCGGGGGCGTCACCGGCGGGGTCCACGCGATGAACGAGGAGGCCCGCCGGCTCGGTGCCCGGCAGACCCACGCGGTCACCCCCTCCGGCCTCGACGGCAAGGGGCAGTTCACCAGCGCGTACGACCTCGCCCTGATCGCCCGGTCCTGCTTCGCCAACCCGCTGTTCCGCCGGTACGCGCTCACCGAGCGGACCCAGATCCCGGCCCAGCCCGCGCTCAAGAAGGGCGGGTTCCAGATCCAGAACGAGAACCAGCTCATCTACCGGTACCCGGGGGCGCTCGGCGGCAAGACGGGCTTCACGGAGCTGGCCCGGCACAGCTACGTCGGCGCCGCCCAGCGCAACGGCCGGCGACTGGTGGTCACCCTGCTCGGCGCCGAGGCCCGGCCGGTCCGCGGCTGGCAGCAGGGCGCCCAGCTGCTGGACTGGGGCTTCGCGCTGCCCCGGGACGCCCAGGTCGGTCGGCTCGTCGAGCCGGGCGAGCTGGACGCGGCGGAGGCCGCCCCGAGCGGCTCCCCGGCCCCGCCGACCGCGCCCGCCCCGTGGCACGGCCCCGCGGCGACCGCCGGCCGCCGGATGGCCGAGGGGGACTGGCGGGTCATCGGTCCGGTCGCCGGCGGCGCCGCCACCATCGTCGGCGTGCTGGTGGCGGTGCTGGTGGCCCGCCGCCGTCCCCGCCCGACCGGCCGCCGCCGCGCCTAGCCCCCGGACCCGGCCGCCGCCGCAGCCCCGGCTCCGGGCGGGCCGGCCGGCGCGGGGAAGGGGACGAATCGCCCCGGTTGCGGTCCGTCGCGCCCCGGGGTCGCCCTATGGTCGACCCATGCGGGACAGCGCGGCAGCCGGCCGGACCACGTCGCAGCCGGGACCGGCCCCGCGTACCGGTGGCGCGCGCCGGCCGGCCGTCCGCTAGGGCCGGGGATGCTCCGGGCCCGCCGGCCGTCGCCGGCGCTGGTGTTCAGCCTGACGGTCTCGGCCGGGCTGCTCGCCGTGGTCAGCCTCTGGGCCCGGAACCGGCCGCCCGGCCGCTGGGAACGGGACCTCTTCGCGCTGGTCAACCAGATCCCGGGGCCGGTCGGGCCGGCCCTGGTGCTGGTCATGCAGCTCGGCGCGTACCCGGCGGTGCTGGTGGCGGCGGCCGGGGCGGTCCTGGCCCGGCGGATCGGCCTGGCCCGGGACCTGCTGATCGCCGGCAATCTCGCCTACTGGTCGGCCGTCCTCTGCAAGGCCCTGGTCGCCCGGGAGCGACCGGCCGCGTTCCTGGCCGACATCCGGTTCCACGACACGATCACCGGGCGGTTCGGGTATCCCTCCGGGCACGTGTCGGTGGTGACCGCGCTCGCCGTGGTGCTCGCCCCCGCCCTGCCCGCCCGGCTACGTAGCCTGGTCTGGCTCGCCGTGGTCGCGGTCGGGACCGCCCGGATCTACGTCGGCGCCCACCTGCCGGTCGACGTGCTGGGCGGGTTCCTGGTCGGCTGGTTCGCCGCCAGCCTCACCCGGCTGATCGTCGGGGACGTGGGCCCCGGCGACTCGGCCGGGCGGCTCCGGCAGGTCCTCCTCGGCCGAGGTGTCGAGGTGGCCGAGCTGACGCCGGTCCGCGGGGACGCCCGAGGCTCCCGCCCGTGGCAGGTCACCACCACCGACGGGCGACGCCTCTTCGTGAAGGTCACCGGTGGCCGCCAGCGGGACGCGGACTGGCTCTACAAGCTCTACCGCCGGCTGCGCTACCGGGACATCGCCGACGAGCCGCCGTACGTGACGGCGAAGCAGAAGAACGAGCACGAGGCGTACCTGCTGCTGCTCGCCGAGCGGGCCGGGGTGCGTACCCCGCGACTGGTCACCACCGCCACCGACGCGGTGGGCGACGCCCTGCTGGTCCTGGAGTTCGTGCCCGGGCGGCCGCTCGACGCGCTGGAGGCGGCCGAACTCGGGCCGGACGTCCTCGACGAGGTCTGCCGGCAGGTGGCCCGGCTGCACCAGGCCGGCCTGGCTCACCGGGACCTGCGGGCGGCCAACGTGCTGGTCGCCGACACCTCGGCCTGGCTGGTCGACCTCGGCTTCGGCACCGACGGCGCCTCGGCCGAGCAGCAGGCCCGCGACCTGGTGGAACTCCTGGTCACGCTGGCCGCGCTGGCCGGCGTGCGGCCGACCGTCGACGCCGCGATCCGGCAGCTCGGCGCCGGTCCGGTCGCCGACACGCTGCGCTGGCTGCAACCGGCGCTGCTGTCCCGGGCCGGCCGGGCCCTGGCTGACGCCCACCCCGGCCTGCTGGTGGACCTCCGCGACGAGATCACCCGCCGGTTCCCCGACCGGCAGGACCGGCTGGCCCGGGTCGTCCGGATCACCCGTCGGGACGTGTTCCTGCTGGTCATGCTCGGCCTGCTGGTGCACTTCCTGCTGCCCCAGCTCGGCCAGGTGCGGGCCGCGTCGCACGCCGTGCTGCACGCCGACCCGCTGGCCGTGACCGGCGCCCTGCTGGCCTCGGCCGCCACCTACCTGCTGAGCGCGGTGGTGCTGCGGCTGGCCGCCGCCGGCCGGGTGCCGCTCGGCCGGACGGTCGCGGTGCAGGTGGCCGCGTCGTTCGTCAACCGGCTCGCCCCGGGCGCCGTCGGTGGCGCCGCGCTGAGCGTCCGCTACCTGCGCCAGCAGGACCTGCCGGTCCCGGCGGCGGCCACCGCCGTCGCCGTGGACCGGATCTCGGGCATCGTCTCCGTCGGCCTGCTGCTGCCCGTCCTGCTGCCGTTCGCCCGCGGCGCGCGCCGGCACCTGGTGAGCGCCGCCACCGGGCGCGGCCTGGCCGTGCTGCTGACCGTGCTGGCGGTGCTGCTGCTCGCCGCCGCGGCGCTGGCCGTGCCCCGGCTGCGTGCGCGGGTCGGCGCGGCCCGTTGCCAAGCGGCGCAGGCCGTACGCTCGCTGGCCCGCAGTGGGCGGATCACCCGGCTGCTGGCGGCGAGCCTGGGGCTCACCCTGGCCTACGGCGCCGCGCTCTACCTATCGCTCCTCGCCGTCGGCCTGCCGGTCGAGCCCGCGCTCCTCGCGCCGGTGCTGCTGGTCTGCGTCGTCGGGGAGGGGGTGGCGTCCGCCGCCCCGACCCCCGGCGGGCTGGGCGCCACCGAGGCGGCGCTCGTCTCCGGCCTGCTGCTGTTCGGGGTCGGGGTGGACACGGCGGTCGCCGGGGTGCTGGTCTACCGGCTGGCCACCTTCTGGCTGCCGGTGCTGCCCGGCTACGTGACGCTGCGGGTGCTGGTCCGCCGACACGTGGTCTGAGCACCACGCAGCCGGCGCTGGGTGGACGTCCAGGTGCCGACGAACCAGTCGAAGGTGTTCTCCATGGCCGCACGCTAGGCCGGGCCCACTGACACCCTGCCGTCAGGGGAGACGCCGATCAGCCGCCGACCCGGGACGCCCGGGGCCTCCGGCGACGCGTCGGCCCGCGCCGACAACAGGCTTCGCACCGTCCCGGCCGGCGGCGCAGCGTAGCGTTCCGACGCTCGTCGGGGGCCGGAACCGGCGACCGGCCCCCCGATCGGGCAGCCGTGGCTAGCGTCGCTGAACATGAGAGCTTGGGCTCTGCCGCTCGCGGTTCTCCCCGCCGTGCTGCCCGCCGCCGGCACCCCGACGGCCGCCGCCGGCGCTCCCACGGCCGCTGCCCGCGCGTCCACGGCCGCCGTCGCCGCCCCCGCGGGCCTCCGCAACCGGGCCTCGGCCGGCACGGCGCCGCCATGCCCGAACGTGCCCGCCCCGGCGACCCGGCCACCGCAGCCACCGCCGCCGGCGGACCCCGCCGCCCGGGCCGTCGGCGGGGCCACGCTCGCCACCGCCGGCCTGGCGGTGCCGCCGTCCGTGCCCGCGCCGCCGGCGGTGACCGCCACCTCGTGGGTGGTCGCCGACCTGGACAGCGGCGCGGTGCTGGGGGGCTGCGGTCCGCACGAGTACGGGGTGCCGGCCAGCGTGCAGAAGCTGCTGCTGGCCGCCACGATGCTGCCCCGGCTGGATCCCCGCCGGGAGGTCACCGTGACGGCGGAGGACCTGGCCATCGAGCCGGGCAGCTCCGCGGTCGGCCTGGCCGAGGGCGGCCGGTACCGAATCGAGACGATCTGGCTGGGCCTGCTGCTCAAGTCCGGCAACGAGGCGGCCAACGCGCTGGCCCGGCTCGGCGGCGGCGCGGACGGCCAGGCCGGCGGGATCCGCGCGATGAACGAGGAGGCGCGGCAGCTCGGCGCCCTCCAGACCCACGCGGTCACCCCGTCGGGACTGGACGGCCCGGGCCAGTTCACCAGCGCGTACGACCTGGCGCTGATCGCCCGCGCATGCTTCGCCGACCCGGCCTTCCGCCGGTACACGGCGACCCGCACCGCCGAGATCCCCGGGCAGCCGGCCCTGCGCGAGAAGCCCTTCCAGATCCAGAACGACAACCAGCTCCTCGACCGGTATCCGGGCGCGCTGGGCGGCAAGACCGGCTTCACCGACCTCGCCCGGCACACCTACGTGGGCGCGGCCGAACGCAACGGCCGGCGGCTCGTGGTGACCCTGCTCGGCGCGGAGATCCCCACCCAGCGGGGCTGGCAGCAGGGCGCGGCCCTGCTCGACTGGGGCTTCGGACTGCCGCGGGACGCCGCCGTCGGCCGGCTGGTCCGCCCGGGCGAGCTGACCGCCGCCAGCGCCGCGCCCACCGGCACGGCGCCCCCGTCGGCCCTCGCCGGCGGCGCCGGGCTGCACGGCGCTCCGGCCGGCGGCCCCGCGCCCTGGCCCCGGACCGGGCCGCTCCTCGGCGTCGGCGCGGTGCTGGTGGCGGGGGGAGCGGTGCTGATCACCCGGCGTCGCCGGCACGCCGTGCGGGCCAGCTCGGGGACCACCGGGCAGGAGTGGTAGCGCCGCCCGCCCCGGCCGTACCGGGCCGGGTCTCCGGGTTTGCCCGTCACCGCCGTGGTGGGTCCGGTAGACAGGGCAGCGTGAGCAGCGGGAGACGACCGTCCGGCGGCGCCCGGCGCCTGGCGGTCGTGCTCGTCGCCGCGACCGCCGTCGTCGCGGGCTGCCAGCGACCCGCGACGCACCCGCCCCCGTCCCCGCCCTCGCCCTCGCCCTCGCCGAGCCCACCACCGTCCGCCACCGGGCCGCGGGCCCCGGCGGACTTCGTCGTGCTCTCCGACGTCGACCCGAGCATCCACTCCGACATCCGGTACGCCACCGCGCACAACTTCGTCGGTCGTCCGATCGCCGGCTACCCGGAGCCGCTCTGCCTGCTCACCCGTCCGGCGGCGGAGGCGCTGCGCCGGGTGCAGGCCGCCGCACTCGGCCAGGGGCGCAGCCTGAAGGTGTACGACTGCTACCGCCCCCAGCGCGCCGTCGACGAATTCGTGGCCTGGGCGAAGCTGCCGGGGGAGCAGCAGATGAAGGCCGAGTTCTATCCCGACGTGGCCAAGTCGAAGCTCTTCGCCGACGGGTACGTCGGCGCGCCGACCTCGCACAGCCGGGGCAGCACGCTGGACCTCACCCTGGTCCCCGCCCCGCCGCCCACCCAGCCCGGATACGTGCCGGGGCAGCCGCTGGTGTCCTGCACCGCGCCGCCCGGACGGCGCTTCCCCGACAACTCGGTCGACATGGGCACCGGGTTCGACTGCTTCGACCCGCTCGCCCACACCGCCGACCCCCGGGTCACCGGGTCCGCCCGGGCGAACCGGGAGCTGCTGCGGCGGCTGATGACCGCCCAGGGGTTCGAGAACTATCCGCGGGAGTGGTGGCACTACCGGTTCACCGCCGAGCCGTACCCGCGGACGTACTTCGACTTCCCGGTGGCCCGGTCGTCACTGCCGTGAGCGCCGTCCCGGCCGGTGTCCGGCCGGGACGGCGCTGCCGGTCAGAGGATGCCGCGGGCGACGAACGCCGCCCGGGTCGCCGACGCGGCGGTCGACCCGTAGAGCCGCCGGGCGGCGGCGACCGTGGCCAGCGCCGCGTCCCGGAACGAGGTGTCCGGGGCGAAGGCGAACTGCGCGTCCACGATCAGTGTGGTGGCCTTGCGGTCGCCGAGGGCGGACCGGATGTCCCACAGCGCGCGGGACCAGATCTCGCCGTCGCGGTGCACCTCGCCCACCATGTCCGCCGGGTAGACCTTCGTGCCGTCGAGCCGGCGCAGGCAGTGCGGGACGGTGCGGGTGTAGGAGACCGAGTCCCAGTCGGCCACGCAGGCCTCCGGGGTCTTCGTCGGCGTGCCGGTCGCCCAGCTTGTCACCACGACCGCCAGGTAGTCGCCGAACGCCTCGCCGATGGAGCCGGACTCCAGGTTGGTGCCGAAGCCGGGCACCTGCCCGTCCTGCACCGAGTGGCCGTACTCGTGGACGATCACCTCGGCGTCCTCTGCGTCGTCCACGCCGCCCTTGCCCAGGGTGATGTTCGCCTTGTCCTCACGGAAGAACGAGTTGTCGCCGCCGAACTGGTCGATGCGCAGCTCGATCTGCCGCTGGTTGACCGGCCGCAGCGTGCTGCCGAAGCCGAGCGACTGCAGGTACGCCTGCGCGGTGTTCACCCAGTGGTAGCCCATGACCTGCTCGAACTGGTCGGCGTCCCGGTGCCACGCCGGGTACCCGCCGTCGACCGCCCGGGCCGGGGTGCCGGTCTTGCTCTTGACCGTGACGTACTTCCCGGTGAGGGTGCCGGAGCCGTCCAGGTTGGTCAGCAGCACCGACCGGTACGCCCCGGCCAGCGCCGGGTAGTCGGCGTCCTTGGCGTCGGTCAGCGTCTGGTCGCCGAGCTGCTGCACCGGGTTCGGGGCGAAGACGGTCGCGGTGGCGCTGTACCCGTACGGGTCGCCGGCAGCCTGGACGGTCGTGCCGCCGGCGACCAGCGCCGCGGTGACCGCCGAGGCGACCAGCGCGGAACGTCTGATGTGGGGGTGCATCGTCATGATCCCTTCGAGGGTGGATCGATCCGCTGAGACTAGGCTTCGCGACGAACCCTGCCAACCCTCGACGGGCAGGCCAGCGGCCCTCCCGTCGTCCCAGGAAGGACCCCTCGTGGAGACCGAACGGATCGGCCCGCCCCTGCTGGCCGGGGAGCGCGAGACGCTGCGCGCCTTCCTCGACTTCCACCGGGCCACCCTCGCCATGAAGTGCGCGGGGCTCACCGACGAGGAGCTGCGCCGCGAGTCGAGCCCACCGTCCACGCTGTCGCTGCTCGGCTTGGTCCGGCACATGGCCGAGGTGGAGCGCGCCTGGTTCCGCCGCGTGATCAACGGCGAGGACGTCCCGCTGGTCTGGTCGGCGACCGGCGACTACCAGGAGGCGTACGACGCGACCGGGGCCAGCCGTTCGGAGGCGTTCGAGGCGTGGCAGCGGGAGGTCGAGCACGCCCGTCGCATCGAGCGGGAGGCGGAGTCGCTGGACGTCACCGGCCACCAGGTGCGCTGGGGCGAGGACGTGTCGCTGCGGCTGGTGATGCTGCACATGATGCACGAGTATGCCCGGCACAACGGCCACGCCGACTTCCTCCGCGAGGCGATCGACGGCACGGTCGGCGTCTAGTCCGCCCGGCCGAGGTCGATCGTGGACCGTCGGGGCCTGCTCCCGCCCGGCGGGAGGGCCCCGGTACCTCGGTCCCCGCCGGCAGGCCCTCCGGCCCTGCCCGTGCCGGGCCGGCCCGGGCGCGGCTGAGGACCCGCGCCGCGGTGCCCGCCCGGTCCTGCTCACAATGGGGGAGAGCGGAAGGGGTGCGGGTGGGGCGGGAGCGGAAGCACGTCGTGTACGGGGCGTCGCGCGTGCCGTTCCTGCGCCCGCTGGCCCGTCCACCGGTGCCGTCGAGGACGTACCTCGGCTGCACGGCCAGCGGGTCCATCGCGGGCGGTTTCCTCTTCAGCGGTCACCCGTCCCCGGCGTTGGTCCTGTTCGGTGCGACCGCGCTGGCCGCGACGCCGGTGCTGGTCGCGTTGGGCACCCGCCGGCATGTCGTGCTGACCGGGCCGTACGGCTGGCGGACCTGGACCCCCATCGGGAAGGCGTACGCGCGCCTGCTCCGGTCGCTGCCGGAGCTGCACCCGATGATCGAGCTGCGCCCGACCCGGCTCGCGCTGGAGCGTGACCGGCTCGACCTCGCCGACCTCGTGGCCCGGCGACAACGGGTCGAGGCGGTACGCGGGTCGGTGCGCACCGCCGGGTACGGCTTGACCGCCGACGATCCGGTCCGCGACGAACTGGACCGGCGTGCCCGGCTGCTCGGCGACACCCTCGCCGAGCAGGACGCGGAGATCGCCCTGCGGACCGAGCGGCTGATCGCCCTGGCCGACCGGTGGTCCGAGTTCGCCTACCGTCGGGCTGCGGAGCGGCGCGCCGCCCGGCGCAGCCGCCGGGCGCTCGGCACGATCGCCACCGTCGACGCGACGCTGGACGCGGGCACCCCGGTCACCGCCCGCGACCCGGTGCCCGAGCTGGCGGAGCGGACCGACGCCGTGCTCGGGGCGTACCGTGAGTTGACCGGGCCGGACATCTGAGCCCCCCAGCTCAGCCGCTGCCGGCGTCGGTCCGATCGCCGTCGCCGCGGCGCAGCGGAAGCCAGGCCAGCACGTCCTGGATCTTCGCGTCCCAGTACGCCCAGTCGTGGGTGCCGGGGGAGAAGTCCACGGTGAGCGGCACCCCGCGCCGTCGGGCCGTCTCGACGAAGTGGGTGTTGTCCTCGTACAGGAAGTCCTCGGTGCCGCAGGCGACGTAGAGCGCGGGCAGGTCGCCGTCCGCGCGCTCCAGCAGCGCCACCGTGTCGTCGTCGGTGCCGGGCACCTGCCGGTCGCCCCAGACGGTGTGCCAGACCGCCGGGTTCATCGGGCTGGTCGGGTGCTCCCGCCGCTCGGCCACGTTGAGCGCGCCGGAGAGGCTGGCCGCCGCCGCGAACCGGCCCGGGTCGCGCAGCGCCCACTTCATCGCCCCGTAGCCGCCCATCGACAGCCCGGCGACGAAGGTGTCCTCCCGCCGCTCGGAGAGCCGGAAGAACGACCGGCACACCTCGGGCAGCTCCGTGCTGAGGAAGGTCCAGTAGCGGTTGCCGTGCTCCTCGTCGGTGTAGAAGCTGCGGCCCGCGTTCGGCATCACCACGGCCAGCCCGAGCGGCGCGACGTACCGCTCGATCGCGGTGCGGCGCAGCCAGATGGTGTGGTCGTCGGTCAGGCCGTGCAGCAGGTAGAGCACGGGCGGGTCGCCGACGGTGGCGCTGCCCGCCATGCCGATCTGCGATGAGGCGCGTTCCGGCAGGATGACCAGCATCGACGTGTTCACGTCGAGCGCCTCGGAGAAGAAGTCGCAGTGGACCAGCGCCATGGCGCCCGATGCTACGCGACAGGGCGGCCACGCCCTTGCCGCGTGCGCTGTCGCGCCCAGGGTGAGCGAGCCACGGCGAGCCGCTCGGCCCCGGCCGGGTCGGCTCCCTCGGCGACGGCCTGCGCCACCGCGCTGGGCAGGTGGTCCTCGGCCTCCACCATGGTCCGCCGCCCGGCGGCGCCGGTGCCGGCCAGCCGGTCGAAGAGCCGGTCGAGGTACCCGTCGATCGGAGAGTCGCTCATGCCGGTGCTCCCTGGGCCGGTGCGAGGATCGCGGCGACGTCGCGGACGAGGGCCTGCCATTCGGACTGGTTCGCCGCCAGCGCCGCGCTGCCCTGGTCGGTCAGCTCGTAGCACCGGCGACGGCGGCCGGTGTCGTCGTTCCACGCGCTGGCCACCAGGCCGGCGCGTTCCAGCCGGTGCAGCGCGGGGTAGACGGTGCCCTCCGGCAGGTCGAAGGTTCCCCCGGAGCGGTCCCGGAGGGCCTTGCCCTCGCCGGCCAGGAGGGACAGGATGACCAGGCGCGCCGGAAACCTCCGCGTAACCTGCGCGCCGCTGGTCTCTGTCACGAGGAAGTGGGAGTCAGTCATGAGCGACGTGTCGACGGCGCTGGGTGTGCGCCTCTATCCCGACCTGGTCGAACGGGGCGGGCTCGCGTCCGGGCTCACCGAGACGGCCGCCCAGCACCAGCTCGACGTCGGCCGCGTCTCCGCTCCCGAACAGGGCCGCAGCCGCTTCACCTGTGCCGAGCTGACCTCCGAGCGGGGCACCGTCTGCGTCGGGCTGGGCTCCCAGGCCCGCTACTTCATGATCGACATCAGGGTGGCGGGGGAGGTCCAGGCCCGGGGTGACACCACCGACCTGGTGCAGGTCGCCCAGGTGGCCGCCGCCTGGCGGGCCGGCGCGACCCTCGACGACCTCACCACGCGCTTCCCCTTCATGGAGCGGGTCACGGTCCGCCCGACGGTCGCGCAGGTCCAGTAGCGGACGCGGCAGGCCGGCGCGGCCCACGTCGAGACGCACGGGCTGACGAAATGGCGACGACAGTCGACGGGCTCCTGCGCCAGGCCGTGTTTCAGAGGGCTTGACATGACGGTCCGATACGACGAGGTGCTCGGCCCGCTGCGTGAGGCGTACGACGCGGCGGCGGCCTTGCGTGACGCGCTCACCAAGGAGCCGTGGAAGCTCGCGGAACGGCAGGCGTTCCGTGACCGGCTGGCGCCGGGCGCGCGGCTGCTGGAGATCGGCGCCGGCACCGGACAGGACAGCGCCTACTTCCAGCAGGAGGGCTTTGCCGTCGTCGCATCCGACCTCTCGCCGGTGATGGTCGAGCGCTGTCGGGCCAAGGGCATCGAGGCCCATGTTCTGGACTTTTTGCACCTGGATTTCCCGGTCGGCTCGTTCGACGCGGTGTTCGCGATGAACTGCCTGCTGCACGTGCCCAACCACGACCTGCCCGCGGTCCTCGCGGCGATCCGGGCGATCCTGCGCCCCGGCGGGCTGTTCTTCGTCGGCGTGTACGGAGGCAACGAGAGCGCCGAAGGTCCCATCAGCGACGACGAGCACGAGCCGCCGCGCTTCTTCTCGTTTCGCAACGATGAGCAGCTGCTCGGCTTCGCCGCCGCGTCGTTCGACGTCGTGGACTTCCACCCCGTAGACGTCGGCCGCGGCCACCGGTTCCAATCGCTGACGCTGCACCGCCCGGACCTCGAGTAACGGAGCACCGTCCATGGGCTGTGTTCGTCGGCAGATCAAAGCCATTCCTCACACCGAACCCATCTTTGAAACCGGGCCTCCACCGCCGCCCTCACCACCCGGCTGCGGCTGCACCGGCGCGAGTGGCGCCACGCCGGCCGGACGTACCAGGTGATCAGCCTGCGCCCGACCGACACGGCCGGACTGAACGGCCGCCCCGGCCCACCCCGCAAGAGTTAATCGGTTGCCGGCCCGCGGGCGGGCTGCTGCAATCCGATCAGGTAAGCCCGAGCAGAGGAGCCAGGCAATGCGCGCAGCGTCCGTGTCCAACCAGAAGGGAATCGCCACCTACCCAGAGGACATGACGCTGCGTGAAGACGTTGAACTTGGGAATCCTGGCACATGTCGACGCCGGTAAGACGAGCCTGACGGAGCGGCTGCTGCACAGCGCCGGCGTCATCGACGAGCTCGGCAGCGTCGACGACGGCAGCACCCGCACCGACACGATGGTGCTGGAACGGCAGCGCGGCATCACGATCCGCTCCGCCGTGGTCTCCTTCGTCGTCGACGGGGTCACCGTCAACCTGATCGACACCCCCGGCCACCCCGACTTCATCGCCGAGGTCGAACGGGTGCTCGGCGTGCTCGACGGCGCGGTGCTGGTCGTTTCCGCGGTCGAGGGCGTCCAGGCCCAGACCCGGGTGTTGATGCGGACGCTCCAGCGGCTGGGCATCCCCGTGCTGATCTTCGTGAACAAGGTCGACCGGGCCGGCGCCGACCCGGAGCGGGTGCTGCGCCAGATCGCCGAGAAGTTGACCCCGGCCGTCATCGCCACCGGACGGGTCGACGCGCCCGGCACCGCGGCCGCCCGCTGCCTCCCCTTCGGCCCCGACGACCCGGAGCATGCCGCGCGCCTCGTCGACCTGCTCTCTGCGTACGACGACGCGCTGCTCGCCGCGTACGTCGAGGACGAGCGCGCGGTGACCGGGCGTCGGCTGCGCCGGGCGCTCGCCGCGCAGACCGGGCGGGCGCGGGTGCATCCGGTCTTCGCCGGCTCGGCGATCACCGGGGCCGGCGTCGAGGCGCTCATCGCCGGTCTCGTCGAGCTGCTGCCGGCGGCCGACGGCGACGGGGACGCCCCGCTGCGCGGCACGGTCTTCAAGGTCGAGCGCGGGCCGGCCGGCGAGAAGATCGCGTACGCCCGGATCTTCGCCGGCACCCTGCGGGTCCGCGACCGGGTCCCGTTCCGGGGGGACGCGGCGGCCAAGGTCACCGCGATCAGCGTCTTCGAGGCCGGGGCCGCCGTGCCGGCCCCGTCGGTCGGCGCCGGCCGGATCGCCCGGCTGTGGGGCCTGGCCGACGTCCGCGTCGGCGACTTCCTCGGCGCGCCGCCCGACCGGCCGGCCGGCCGCCACCACTTCTCCCCGCCGACCCTGGAGACGGTGGTGGTGCCGTGCCGCGCCGCCGACCGGGCGGCCCTGCACTCGGCCCTCGCCCAGCTCGCCGAGCAGGACCCGCTGATCAACCTGCGGCAGGACGACATCCGGCAGGAGATCGCCGTGTCGCTCTACGGCGAGGTGCAGAAGGAGGTCATCCAGGCCACCCTCGCCGACGAGTACGGCGTGCCGGTCGACTTCCGGGAGACCACCACCGTCTGCGTGGAACGTCCGGTCGGGGTCGGCGCCGCCGTGGAGTGGATCGGCAGGGAGCCCAACCCCTTCCTCGGCACCGTCGGGCTGCGGATCGAACCGGGCCCCATCGACAGCGGGGTGGAGTTCCGCCTCGGCATCGAACTCGGCTCGATGCCGCTGGCGTTCCTCAAGGCCATCGAGGAGACCGTCCGGGAGACCCTGCGGCAGGGCCTGCGCGGCTGGTCGGTGATCGACTGTGTGGTCACCCTGACCCACGGCGGGTACTGGGCCCGGCAGAGCCACTCGCACGGCGTGTTCGACAAGAGCATGTCCAGCACCGCCGGGGATTTCCGCAACCTGACCCCGCTGGTCCTGATGGCCGCCCTCACCCGGGCCGGCACCCGGGTGCACGAGCCCATCCACCGGTTCCGTCTGGACCTGCCGGCGGATCTGTTCGGCGCGGTGCTGCCGGTGCTGGCCGGGCTCGGCGCGGTGCCCCGCGACTCCACGGTGCGCGGCTCGTCGTACCTGGTGGAGGGGGAGGTGCCGGCCGGCCGGGTGCACGCGCTGGAGCAGCGCCTGCCGTCGCTGACCCGGGGCGAGGGGATGCTGGAGTCGGAGTTCGACCACTACCGGCCGGTGCGCGGGCCGGCGCCGGGCCGGCCCCGCTGGGACCACAACCCGCTCAACCGCAAGGACTACCTGCTGGCGGTGGCGCGCCGGGTCACCGGAGCGACCCCGGACCGGTGACCGCCGTGCGCCGGTCCGGGCGCCCCGGCGGTCACCGGCCGGTGGTCTCCGGCGGGGTCCGCCCCCGGTCCGCGGCGGTGCCGCCGACGACCGGACCGGGCGGCGTCGGGGGCTCGGCGGTGACCAGCGGGCGCAACGCGGTGCGACCCGTCGCGGTGACCAGCCGGGTGGTGAACGGGCGGGCGAGCAGCACGACGAGGACCGCGACAACCGTGCCGAGGAGCAGGCCGGCGAGGACGTCGTGCGGGTAGTGCGCGGCGATGTACACCCGGGAGAAGCCCATCACCAGCGCGGCGACCGCGGTGACCAGGCCGAGTCGTCGGGACACGAACCACAGCGCGGCGGCCGCCGCGCCCGCCATCACCGAGTGGTCGGAGGGGAACGAGAAGTCGGTGCTGCGGGTGGCGAGCACGAGGATGCCCGGGTGGCTGGTGTACGGGCGGGCCTCGTGGAACGCCGACACGAACGGCTGGTTCGCGGCCACCGCCAGCAGGGTCGCCACCGGGGCCAGGACGGCCGCCGCCACCCGGGCCGGCTCGTTCGTGCGCCGGGCGTACCACCAGGCCGCCAGCATGAGGGCGGCGAAGAGCGCCACGCCGTACGCGGCGTAGCCGGTCACCGCGGCATGCAGCCAGGGGGTGGCCACCGCGAACCGGTTGACCTCGTCGAACAGTCCGACGTCCATCGCACTCCCGTCGCCGAGTAGCACCTACAATGTTTGTAGTTCGGAGGGTACTACTACAAGATTTGTAGTTACTGGGGGACGGGTGGAGAGCAGACGCCGCCGGCACGGCGACCTGGAACACGAGATCCTGGCGGTGCTCGCGGCCGCCGACGCGCCGCTCACCCCGGCGACGGTCCGGGAGCGCCTCGACGCCGGGCTCGCCTACAACACCGTCACCACGGTGCTGGCCCGCCTGCACGACAAGGGACGCGTCACCCGCCACCCGGCGGGCCGCGCCTACGCCTACCAGGCGGTACGCGACCGCGCCCAGGTGACCGCGCACCAGATGCGCCGGCTGCTCGACGACGACGACACCGACCGCTCGGCCGTCCTCACCCGCTTCGTCGGCTCGCTCACGCCCGAGGACGAGGCGCTGCTGGTCACCCTGCTCCAACGGACCGAGCCGGACTCATGATCATTGCCCTGGGAGTGGTGCTGACCTCCGTCGCGGCCTACGCCTGCTGCGGGCCATGGCTGAGCCGTACCCTCCGACCCGCCCTCGCCGTGCGGCTCCTCGCGCCGACCGGCCTCCTCGTCACCGCGGCGCTCTGGTTCGCCGCCGCGGTCGCCGCCGCCACCTGGATCGGCCAGGACGCCGAGGTCGCCGCGGTCGGCGCCTGGTCGGCCCAGGCGCTGCGGTCGCAGGCCCCCGTGCCCTGGCCTGTCTCGGCCGCCGCCCTGCTCGCCCTCGCCGCCGCGGCAACCCGTACCGCCGGCTTCCTGATCCGCCGGGCCCGGGCGATGCGTGCCGCGCACCGCGACTGCGGCCGGCTGGGCGAACCCGGCTCACTGGTGGTGCTCGACATCGACACACCCGACGCCTTCACCACCCCCGAGGCCACCGGCCGCATCGTGGTCACCCGCGGCATGCTGCGCGCCCTCGCCCCCGACGAACGCGCCGCCCTGCTCGCCCACGAGGCCTCCCACCTGTCCCACCGGCATGCCTGGTGGACCACCGCCGTCGATCTGTCCGCCGCGGCGAACCCGACGCTCGCCCCCACCGCGCGGAAGCTGCGCAACGCCGTCGAACGGTGGGCCGACGAGGACGCCGCCGCCCGACTGGGGGACCGGCGGCTGGTCGCCCGCGCCCTGGCCCGCGCCGCCCTGGCCCGGCGGCGCCACCCCGGCGACCTGCTGCCCGCCGCGACCGGGGGCGACGTCCCGGACCGGGTGCGGGCCCTGCTCGACCCGCCCGTCCCGCGACGCGGCCCGGCCGTCGCCGTGCTCGCCCTGGTCCTCGCCGCGCTGACCCTGGGCGCCGCGACCGTCCAGCACCAGGGCGAACGCGTCTTCGAACGCGCGGAGCACGCTCACTCGCCGCGGGGGTAGCGGGCCCGCACCGCGTCCACACAGGTGTCCCGGGAGGTCGGCCCACCGAAGCGGAGCCGGTCGTACCCGGTGAACGCCGGCTCCAACGCGTCCAGCTCGTCGACCAGCGCGTGCAGCCGCGCCGACCAGGCCGCCGACCCGGCGTCCGGCTCCGCCGGCGCCGACCGGATCGCCGCCACCAGCTCGTCCTTGCGCCGGATGGTGTCCGGCGTGACCGAGCGCAGGCAGACGTACCGCCCGCTGAGGTAGCCCTCCCACTCCGCCGCGCCCTGCGCCGGGTCCGCCCAGTGCCCGGCGAACCAGGCCGCCAGCCGCTCCGGGCCGCCCGCCCGCTCGGCCAGCACGAACAGGTCCGCCGGCACCATCTCCGCGCCGTCCGAGCGCAGGTAGCCCGGCAGCGGCAGCCGCCGGTCCAGCATCAACCGGCGTACGTCGTCCGGGTCCCGACCGGTCGCCGCGCACAGCTCCACCAGGACCACGAACTGCTTGCTGACGTATGCGTCGTCCGCCGCCGTCATCGGATGGTCCCCGTTGACCTCGCGGAACCGCTCGGCCAGCCGCTTCCTCAGCTCCACGCGCTTTCCCTCCGGTCAACGGACCGGCCGTCGCGCGGTCGTCACCGGCACGGTAGCCGCCGGACGGTTCGGTCCGCACCGAACCGTCACCGGTCGTCGAGCCGGGCGAGCGCGCTGCCGACCAGCTCGTCGGCGGCCGCCTGCCACCGGGCCCGGTCGCCGGGGGCGTCCCGTCGCCGACGCCATCGTCGTCGCGGCTCGGCACGGGGCGTCGCGATCAGCTCAAACAGCCCCGGTTCCCGGTACACGGAGACCGGAGGGTCGACCTCGGGATCGTCCGGCGGTTGCGCGTACCGCAGGAGGGTGTTCGCCGCGTGGTACCGCACCAGGTACTCGCTGTCGCAGACGGCCCGGCCGAGCGCGTGGACAAGGTCCGCGGTGGGCGCGAAGCGGGCCAGCGCGATCGCGGCATCCATCCGGTCCGTCCAGTGCCGCGCGCCGAGGACCGCCACGATCGCCGCCGCCCACGACTCCTCGGCGGTCAATCGGTGCAGGGCGGTGGCGACGCTGACCAGAAAGGTGTTCGACGCGGTGGGGACGGCGGCGCGCAGCAGCTCCCGAGCCCGAACCGGCGCGAACCCGGCCTCGCCGAGCACCGCCAGGGACTCCGCGGCGACCGCGTCCCGGTCGTCGAGGCCGGCCGTCAGCATCCGTTCCACCATGACGGGATCAGCCCGCGCCGCCCGCAGCAGCCTGGAGAACTCCGGCCCGTCGTGCCACACCAGGTACGGGTCGCCGAACACCGCCCGCCGCCACGCGCGCCATTCGTCAACCGTGGCCGGCCGCGCTGCCTCGTCGGAGGTCATGTCCGCATCGTGTACCCCGGCGGCGACCGCCGCAGTCCTGAACTCGGCGGGGGCGGACAACACCGGTTCAGGCCCACCCTTCGTCTCCCGGTCCGGATGCCACCAGACGCCGCCGGGCGTCCGCCAGGCCCTTGTCGTTCTCGGCGGGCCCATCGATGCCGGTGCGGTCGTCCGCGACGATCCGCCGCGCAAAGTAGTCCGCCTGGACCGCCCACCGGAATCGCAGCATCGGCCGCAGACCCCGGTCCACCTCGGCGCGGTCGAGCGCGCCTCCGCGCAGGTACGCCTCGACCAGCTCGCCGCCGCGATCCGGCCCGCCGACGTACATTACGGCCGAGGCCAGGTCGTACAGCAGCGGACCGGTCAGCGCGACGCTCCAGTCGATCACCCCGCACACGCCCGCCGTGCAATCCCACCGGAACGCCTCCGGCGCCGGATCGGTGTGCAGCAGACCCCACGACAGCGTTTCCGGCGCCAACTCATCCAGGTCGCGCACCGCCGCGGTCACCGCCGGACGGACCCAGTCGCGTACCCCCAGGTGGCCCGCCGTGGGATCGACCCAGTGGAACCGTTCCGCGTCGCGGACCCGGACCGTCGCGAGCGCCCGATGGACCCGGCCGAGAGTCGACCCGATGACCCGCTGCTCCACCCGACCCTCGCCGGTCAGCGCCACCCCCGGCACCCAGGTCAACAACGCCAGCGGCCGGCCGCCCGCCGTCACCACCGTCCGCCCGTCGACGGTGGGCACCGGCGCTCCCGCCGGTACGCCGGACCCCTGCAACCGGTCGGCGATCGCCAACCCGCCCGTGAACTGCGCACCCGCCGTCGGCGCCACCGACTTCAAGACCCAGCGCCGCCCATCCCGGTCGACGAACCAGGTCTCCGAGTTCATCCCGCCACCGTGATGGCTGAGCTGCGCGCCACCGAGCCGCCAGTGCCGTTCCAGCCAGGACCGCAGCGTCGCCTCGGGGACCATGGCCGCAGTCAACCAGCCGCACGCCGGCATCGACCAGCCGAATATCAATTGCGGTCACCGTGCTCCGCGTTTACCGTCAACGGGCAACGTCAACCGGATCAACCCAGGGAGTACGCCGTGTCGCAGCGCACCCGCACCGAAGCCCCGCGGCCCACGCCGCGCGGTGGTGCCACGCTGCCCAACGGCGAGCGAGGCCTGGGCCGCTGCCAGCGTCAGCGGTGGCAATCGGGGTGGCGGCGCGACTAGCGCCAGCGCGACACGCGCAGCCGCCCGCCCCGCGAAGGGACCGGGCGGCTTTTTCGTCACCCACTCCCGCTCAGGGGCGTAGCTCAACCCGGTGGAGCACCGGATTCCAAACCCGACGGTTGCAGGTTCGAATCCTGCCGCCCCTGCTCGCCCTGTCCCGGCCCCGGCCGGCGACGCCGCACCTTCTCAACTCCACAGTGGATGAAGCGAGCACAATCCCGGCCGGCGTGCCGACGCGCCGGCCGGGGCGACACATCAGGGACGGTTCCCCGTCCCACACGGGCCGTTGGAGCAATGGGCAGCTCACCCGGTTCTCAGCCGGGCGGTTACGGGTTCGAGTCCCGTACGGCCTACGACCGTCCCACCCGGGACGGACACGCGGTTGTAGCGCAGTCAGGCAGCGCGTCACCTCGCCAAGGTGAAGATCGCCGGTTCGAATCCGGCCAGCCGCTCGCACACCCCCGACATGAGGAGACGACGATGGGTTTCACCCCGCTGGCCGGCACCCGGGCGCCCGTACGGGTCTGGACCGACCCGTACGGCATCGAGCCGCAGGCCGCGCAGCAGCTCCGCAACATCGGCGCACTGCCCTGGGTGCAGGGCGTCGCCGTCATGCCGGACGTGCACTTCGGCAAGGGCGCCACCGTCGGGTCGGTCATCGCGATGCGGCAGGCCGTCTCGCCGGCCGCGGTCGGCGTCGACATCGGCTGCGGCATGTCCGCCGTGCGGACCTCGCTCACCGCGGCCGACCTGCCCGACGACCTCGCCCCGCTGCGGTCGGCCATCGAGGCGACCATCCCGGTCGGGTTCGCCAAGCGCGACGACCCGGTCGACCCGCGCCGGGTCCGGGGCCTGGCGCACGCCGGCTGGGACGCGTTCTGGCGGCGCTTCGGTGAGCTGGACCGGAAGGTGGCGCAGCTGGAGCACCGGGCCCAGCACCAGATGGGCACCCTCGGCGGCGGCAACCACTTCATCGAGGTCTGCGCCGAGCAGGGCGGTCCGGACGACGGGCAGGTCTGGCTGATGCTGCACTCCGGTTCCCGCAACATCGGCAAGGAGCTGGCCGAGCGGCACATGGCGGTGGCCCGCGGGCTGCCGCACAACGTCGACCTGCCCGACCGGGACCTCGCGGTGTTCCTCACCGGCACGCCGGAGATGGACGCCTACCGCCGGGACCTCTTCTGGGCCCAGGAGTACGCCCGGCGTAACCGGGAGGTCATGCTCGCCCTGCTCTGCGGGGTGGTCCGGGACCAGTTCCCGCACGTCTCGTACGGCGAGCCGATCAGCTGCCACCACAACTACGTGGCGGAGGAGACGTACGACGGGGTGGACGTGCTGGTGACCCGGAAGGGCGCCATCCGCGCCGGCCGGGGGGACCTGGGCATCATCCCGGGGTCGATGGGCACCGGCTCGTACATCGTGCGCGGCAAGGGCAACCCGGACGCGTACTGCTCGGCCTCGCACGGGGCCGGGCGACGGATGTCGCGGGGTCAGGCGAAGCGGACGTACAGCACCGCGGACCTGGTCCGGCAGACCGCCGGCGTGGAGTGCCGCAAGGACGCCGGGGTGGTCGACGAGATCCCCGGCGCGTACAAGGACATCACCAAGGTGATGGCGCAGCAGGACGACCTGGTCGAGGTGGTCGCGCACCTCAAGCAGGTGGTCTGCGTGAAGGGTTAGACCGACCGGCGCCCGAGGGGGGCGCCGGTCGTACGCCCCGGTGGCGCAGCGGAGAGCGCGCCGGTCTACGAAACCGGAGAGCCCAGGTTCGAATCCTGGTCGGGGCACGGTCCGCATCCGCGACGGCGGAGCGGAACCTGTGCGAGCTGGTGCAATGGGCAGCACAATCGTCTCTGGAACGATCGATGGAGGTTCGAGTCCTCCGCTCGCAGCACGAGCCCTCGTGGCCCAATGGAAGAGGCGGCGGCATGAGGTGCCGCAGGTTGCGCGTTCGAATCGCGCCGAGGGCACGCAGTGTTCACGCCCGGGTAGCCCAACTGGCAGGAGGCACGGCTTTCAGGAAGCCGACAGTGTGCGTTCGAATCGCACCCCGGGTACGCGGATGGCGCGGTGGACGAAGTGGGAGAGTCGCCCGGCTTTCACCCGGGATACGTTGCGGGTTCGAATCCCGTCCGCGCTGCTCATGCTCCCGTACGCCGGCGATCCGCTCCAGTCGTGGGCGTCCTGCGTGGTCGATGGCGGCCCGCACGACGAGCAGTTCGAGCGCGAGCCCGCAGCGGAGAGCGCACCAGATTCCGAACCTGGCGGTCGCTGGCTCGAATCCAGCCCGGGGGGCAACCCAATCTTTTTGAGGCACGCTTGCTGGGCACCAGTTTCCCTGGACCCTACTAAACTGGCGAGCGTGACGACGCCCCTCCGTGTCACCACGGGTAATCGTATTCCGAGCGAAATGTTCGCTGCTGCCAGGCGGCCAACCACGCTCTCGTATTTGGCAGGACTGCTAGAGGGGGAGGGTTCTTTCCTGGCCCCTCCACCGTCATCCCCAGGGTGTCCCCGGGTCGTTTTGTCAATGACGGACGAGGACGTGGTCGCGCGTACGGCTGTGCTGGTGGAGACGACCTACTTCCGTATCCGCGCGAAGCGACCCCACCACAAGGATGCCTTTGTATGGAAGGTGCGGGGACGCCGCGCGGTGGAGCTCATGGATGCTCTGCATCCGTCGATGAGCCGTCGTCGACAGGGACAGATCGACCGTGCTGTCGGACAGTGGTTAGGTGTGGGCAATCGCAGGCCCTATGCCACGGAGGTGGCGGAGATGGTTACCCAGAAGGCGAAGGGTGTTCACCGTAAGCATCTTGCCGGGAGATTCGGCATAACTCCCAACAGCGTGAATGCAGCGATCCGTGGTGACTGTCGACCTGTTGAAGAGATGATCGCTACTGCGGAGCGCATTCGTTGTGCCGAGACCACACTGAGTGCCGCGGTATCCGGAGACGAGGACCTCGCGTGGTTGGTCGGCCTGCTGGAAGGGGAGGGATGTTTCCGAGCCGCCGTAGTGCTGAAGATGGCCGATGAGGGGGTCGTGAGGCGTGCGGCTGCGTTGATGGGTGCTCGCAGCGTGACTT
This sequence comes from Micromonospora sp. IBHARD004, assembly GCF_052814115.1. Classification (NCBI taxonomy): domain Bacteria; kingdom Bacillati; phylum Actinomycetota; class Actinomycetes; order Micromonosporales; family Micromonosporaceae; genus Micromonospora; species Micromonospora sp. IBHARD004. The sequence goes on along the minus strand of NZ_CP199934.1, from coordinate 4,120,025 downwards.
GTTCCTCGCCGCCTCGGGCAAACTGGTCCCCGATATGGAGGACCGCAGTCTACGGGAACAGCGCGCGCCTACTGGCTGCTCGACTTCGCCCTGCTCTGGGGAACAGGAGGCGGGGGCAAGTAGATGTGCTCCTCGACTTCCGGCCTGCGGCTGAGGATCGCCATGAGCGAAACACCGCCATCGTCGAGCGATACCTGGCTGGCGAGACGGGAACAAAACTCGCCGCCGCTTTCGGAATGACACACCAGAACATCTACCAGATTCTGAAAATGTACCGATGTGGGTAAAATCGTGCGATAAGCGGCGTTTGACACCGTCTCTGGCAAGTTGATTTCGGCGACAGCATCCACTGTGGTCCTCCGCCGGAGGACGCGGGTCCAGCTGCTGCTCATAACGGCGGTCCGCCCGGTTCGCCCCCGGGTCCGGCGACGCCACTCCTGAGGTGGGGCGGTCAGCCGCCCGCCCTGCCCTCGACCAGCGACATGTGCTCTTGCGCGATCGCCGGCCTCCCTGGGACGGGAAGGCCGGCGATCGGGCGCGCGTATGGGTCGTCAGCCCATGTGCACGGCGTTGGCCGTGGCCAGGTGCTCCCGGCGGACCTTGATCAGCAGCAGGGTGACCAGCCCGGAGAGCAGGATCAGCCCCGCGCCCCAGGCGAACGCCACGGTGTAGCCGTGCACCAACGCCTTGACCTGGGTCATCGGGTCGGGCATCTTGCCGACCAGGTACGCGGTGACCGCGCTGGTGTACATGGTGTTCAGCAGGGCGGTGCCGAGCGATCCGCCGACCTGCTGGGTGGCGTTGAGGGTGGCGCTGGCGGCGCCCGCGTCGTGCTCGGGCACCCCGACCAGGGCGAGGCTGGACAGCGGTACGAAGGTGAAGCCGAGGCCCATGCCGAGGATCACCTGGGCGGGGAGCAGGTGGCTGACGAAGGACGTGTCCACGTCGATCTGGGTCAGCGAGAGCATCGCGGCGGCGGCGAGCACCGCGCCGGCCACCATCAGCGGCTTCGCGCCGAGGCGAGGCAGCAGCTGGCTGGCCACGCCCGCGGCGACGAGGACGCCGGCGGTGACCGGCAGCGAGGCGAGGCCCGCCTCGACCGGCGTGTACCCCAGCACCACCTGGAAGTAGAAGGTGAGGAAGAGGAACGCGCCGAAGAGCCCGGCGCCGATCAGGGTGGAGGCGAGGTACGCCCCGCCCCGGTTGCGGTCGAGCAGGATGCGCAGCGGCAGCAGCGGGTGGCTGGAGCGCAGTTCGATCAGCACGAACGCGGCGAGCAGCACCAGCCCGGCGGCGATGAACCCGATGGTGCCGGCGGCGTCCCAGCCGTCCTCGGCGGCCTTGGTGAAGCCGTAGACGAGGGAGACCAGCCCGGCGGTGACGACGACGGCGCCGGGGATGTCGTAGCGGGTGTCGCCGTGGGCGCGGCTGTCGGGGACCAGCGGGATCGCGGCGAGCAGGGCGATGGCGGCGATCGGGATGTTCACCAGCAGGCACCAGCGCCAGTTGGCGTACTCGGTGAGGACGCCGCCGAGGACGAGGCCGACGGCGGAGCCGCCGCCGGCGATGGCGCCGTACACGGCGAACGCCTTGGCGCGCTCCTTCGCCTCGGTGAAGAGCACGGTGAGCAGGGCCAGGGAGGCCGGGGCGAGCAGCGCGCCGAAGGCGCCCTGCAGGGCGCGGGCGGCGAAGAGCAGGCCGCCGGTGGTGGCGAGGCCGCCGATGGCGGAGGCGAGCGCGAAGCCGACCATGCCCACGAGGAAGGTGCGCTTGCGTCCCCAGTAGTCGGCGATCCGGCCGCCGAGCAGGAGCAGGCCGCCGAAGGTGAGGGTGTAGGCGGTGACCACCCACTGCCGGTCGGCGTCGGAGATGCCGAGGCTGAGCTGGGCCTGCGGGAGGGCGATGTTCACGATGGTGGCGTCGAGCACGACCATCAGCTGGGAGATCGCGATGACCGCGAGAACCAGCCAGCGCCGCGGGTGCGCCGCCGGCGCCACGGCGTCGGGTGCGCCGGACGCGGTCAGGGTGTTTCCGGGCATGGTGCAGCCTTCCGTGTGACGAGAGCCGGGCGTTGCGGTTGACGGGTGCGACACCCGCGTCGTGACGGGTGCTGGTGGCGGGGCGGTCAGTCGGAGCGGTGGCAGAGCACCGGGATGAGGACCTGGTCGACGAGCTGGGTGAGGAACGCGTCGTCCGCGGGGAGGCCGTGGGCGAAGATCCGGGACATCACCATGGCCGAGGCGAGGTCGTGGAACAGGTGCCGCTCACCGGCCTCGGCGGGGATCTCGCCGCGGGCGGCCGCGCGGACCACCACGGCGACGGTGCCGACCTGGCCGGCGGGCAGCACCTGCTGCCGGACGAGCTGGGCGAGCTCGGGGCTGGTCCGCATCGCGAAGGTCAACGCCTGCATGAGGTCGCCGTCGACGGTGCAGATCGCGACGGTGGTGCGGAGCAGCTCCAGCAGGTCACCGCGGAGCGAGCCGGTGTCGGCGGGGGTCTGCACGGCGACGTGCCGGTGCCGCAGCGCGGCGGCCACCAGCTCCGCCTTGCCGGGCCAGTGCCGGTAGATGGTGGCCTTGCTGACGCGGGCCCGGGCGGCGACGGCGTCGATGGTCATGCGGTCGTAGCCGACCTCGCGGAGCAGGTCGATGACGGTGGCCATCAACTCCGGGTTGCGCTCGCCCGGGTCGGCCTGTTCGAGGCCACTCCGCCGTTCCCCCCGCACGCCACCTCCCGCGAAACGATGTCGTACTGATCCTAGTCGGCTGGCTCCGTTTGGCCGGCGAAATATGAGCCACGTCGCAGTGTCAGCCGAAACGAGTCCGTTCCGCAGGGGTTCATCGAGGATTCACCGAACGGGGCGATGAACGCGTTCCTGGACCCACCCGGCGCCGACTTCGCTACCGTCGGGGCGTGGCCGAGGTGAAACTGCGCCTGCGTGGCGGACCGTACGACGGGCAGACCGTGGGCTGGGAGGTGCCCGACGCGGACGATCCGCCGATGTCGTACGAGCTGAAACTCCACGGACCGCACGAGGCCCGGGAGATCTACCAATACCGCCGGGCGGAGCGCGCGCCGGAGGGCGTGGCGGACTGGATCTACGAGGCGCCCGACGTCGGGACGCGGTAGGAGAGCGGTCGCAGCGTGAGCGAGGTGCTGGAGGACGGCGACATCTACTTCCTCTACCGGCCTCGGCTGGGCGAGCGGCACGTGGAATCGCTCGACGAGGTGCAGGGGCTGCTGGTGGTGTTGCATCCGTGGCACGGACGGCGGCGCCTGCGGCTGCTCGTCGCGGGCCGCAAGCGCCTGCCCGAGATCGACGAGCACGACCGTTTCTGGGCGTTCGTCGACGCCGTGGTGAGCCGGCCGGAGGAGCTCTACGAGGCGCTCAGGCGGCACCTGTACGGGACGAAGACGCGTGGTGAGCGGTTCCAGCCCCCGGCTCGGCCGGTGGCCGAGGGGGCGTACTGCATCATCCGGCACGACGACCACACCCATCTGGCGTACCAGCTCGAGCTGCCCCGCCGTCCCGGTCCGCCGCAGCACGAGCTCCGGATCGAACCGGAGGCGAGCTACATCGTCACGGTGAAGAATCCGGAGGCACCGTCGCCGCCCGGGGTCGGCCTGCGCGGCCCGGGTCGGGCCGAGCTCCCCGCTGACCTGCAGGAGCGCTTCCACACCCGCCGGTTCGCGCCACTCGATCCGCCCCGGTTCCTCGACCACCGGGGCGTGGAGCTGGTGCTGATCGGGACGGCCCACGACGCGTCGGCGGAGCTCGGGATCGACCTCGACGCCGAGGTCGAGCGGGCGGCCCGGAACACGATCTTCGAGGATCTGCGCATCGGACGCGCGGAGCGGCCGGCCGCGCCGCTGCTCACCGGCCGGTGGCAGTGACGGCGTCCCGCGACTCTCACCGGTCGGCGACAAGGACGACCGGGACCGACACCACGTTGATCCGGCTCCCGTCGCGCGCGGAGACCTCGTACACCTCGACGGTGCCGGGGCCGGTGACGGCCACCCGGTAGCCGACGGTGGCCCGGTAGTCGCCCCGGCAGCCGGAGCCGCAGGCGGCCGTGGTGAACGAGGTGCCGACCTCCCGGCCGTCTGCGGCCAGGACCCGGACGCTCACCGTCGCCTCGAAGACCTCCGCGCTGCCGGTCACGGTGACCGGGCTGGTGACCCGTTCGCCGACCGAAGGGCCGGTCACCACGATCGCCGGCAGCAGGTCGGCGTAGTCGTCGCGGCCGGTCGGCGCGCCGTCGGTCGGCGTGAACGCCACCCGGCGCACGGTGGGGAACTGGGTCAGCGTCCAGACCACCTGGGCCCGGCGGAGCCGGGCCGTCGCTGTTCCACCGCTGTCGAAGCCGGCCGGCGGGGCCAGCGCGGCTACCCCGTCGGCGATGCGGACCACCTGGACGCCGGCCGGCACCCGGGTGGTCAGGCCGGCCGCCGCCTCGGCGCGGGACGGTCCGGCGGCCAGTTCGGTCAGCGCCAGCCGGGAGGTGGCGACGGTGGCCGGGAGCGTACGCCGGGTCGGCGCCAGCTTCCCGTCCCGGACGAACCAGAGCTGCAGGGTGATCGTCCCGCCGTCCGGTCCGTCGGGCGCCACCGGCACCGTCGTGGTGGGGGAGGCCGGCGGGGGACGACGGCTCGGCGTGGTGGTGGCCGGTGCGGGGGCGCGCGGCGTGGCGGTGGCGCCGCCGGTCGGTGACGCGCCGACCGGCGCCGGCCCGAGGGTGCCCGTCCGGGCCGGGGCGCAGCCGGCGGCGAGCACCACGACCGCCGCGAGCGGAGCGAGCAGGCGTCTCACCGGTCACCCCCCACGGGTTGGACGGGCAGGTCGAGGTGGAACACCGTGCCCCGGCCGACCTCGCTGCGCACGCCCAGCCGCCCGCCGAGCAGGCGGGCGTTCTCCCGGGCGATGGCCAGGCCCAGCCCGCTGCCGGGGCCGGTGCGGGACGGGTCGACCTTGTAGAACCGGTCGAACACGAACGGCAGGTGCGCGGTGGGAATGCCCGGCCCCTGGTCGCTGACCTCGACGGCGATCGACCCGTCGGTGCGCCGCACCTCGGCCCGGACCGCGTCGCGGCCGTGCTCGACCGCGTTGGAGACCAGGTTCGCCAGCACCCGTTCCAGGCGGCGCGGGTCGGTGTCGACCGGCGTCGCGTCCCCGGTCACGGTCACCCGGCCGGTCCAGCCGCGGGCGTCGACGATGCCGCCCAACAGCGCCACGACGTCGACCGGTCGCACCGACAGCGCCTCCCGCCCGGCGTCCAGCCGGGAGATTTCCATCAGCTCCTCGACCAGCCGCCGCAGCCGCACCACGTCGGTGACGAGCAGCTCGGCGGCCCGGCGGGCGTCGGCGGGCAGCGAGTCCAGCTGCTCGGCGAGCAGCGACGCCGCCGCCACCAGCGCGGTCACCGGCGTACGCAGCTCGTGCGCGACGTCGGCGGTGAACCGCCGCTCCCGGGCCCGGGCCCGGGACAGCGCCTCGATCTTCGTCTCGAGCGCCTCGGCCATCTCGTTGAACGACGCGGCCCAGGCGCTGAATTCGTCTCGGCCGTGCACCGGCAGCCGGGTGTCCAGCAGGCCCTCGGCGACCGCCCGGGCGGCCCGGCTCGCCCGCCCCACCGGCTCCAGGGTCCGCCGGGCCAGGGCGTTGCCCACCCCGGCGGCGAGCAGCAGCACCGCCGCCCAGCCCACCAGCAACGCCGTGCGGAGCTGGCGCAGGCCGTCGACGAGGTCGTCCTCCACGGTCACCACGTACAGCTCGGCGGTGGAGCCGGGGATCCGGCCGCCCACCACGAGCAGGTGTGGCCGGGCGCCGTCGGGGGAGCGCTGGTAGCCGAGCTGCCCGGCGGCGACCGCGGCCCGCAGGTCCCGCCCGGGCGTCGGCGCGTAGCGCGGGTTCGACGCGGCGGTGTCGCCGGCCACGAGCAGGACGTGCCGTCCGTTCCCCTCGAAGCTGGCCAGCAGGTCCGCCCGCCGGGCGTCGGTCAGCGGCAGGAACTGCCCGGCCAGCACCAGCTGGTAGCGGGCGTCGGCCGCCGCGCGTTGCAGCGAGCCGTCGAACCGGGCCTGCCGCAGCATCAGGTACGAGCCGCCGGCCAGCACCCCGGCGGAGACCCCGGCGACCAGCACGAACGCGACGACGAGCCGGCGCCGCAGGCGCCCCGGGGGTACCCGGCCGGCCACCGCGTCACCCCGTCGACAGCTTGTAGCCGGCCCCGCGGACCGTCCGGATCAGCACCGGCTGGCCGGGATCGTCCTCCACCTTGGCCCGCAGCCGCTGCACCGCCACGTCCACCAGCCGCGAGTCGCCGAGGTAGCCGTGCCCCCACACCCGGTCCAGCAGCAGCTCGCGGGTGAAGACCTGACCGGGTCGGCGGGCCAGCTCCAGCAGCAGCCGGAACTCGGTCGCGGTCAGGGTCAGCTCCCGTCCCGACTTGCGGGCCACGAAGCGGGCCGGGTCGATCTCCAGCGGGCCGGCCGTCACCGTGGTCTCCTCGACCGGGGCGACCGCCCGGCGCAGCACCGCGCGGACCCGGGCGACCAGCTCCGGCAGGTCGAACGGCTTGCGGAGATAGTCGTCGGCGCCGCACTCCAGCCCGACCACCACGTCGATGGTGTCGGTGCGCGCGGTGAGCATCAGGATCGGCACCTGGCTGCTCCGGCGGATCTCCCGGCACACCTCGAAGCCGTCCAGGCCGGGCAGCATGACGTCGAGCACGATCAGATCCACCGGCCGGGCCCGCCAGCCGGCGAGGGCGGTCGGCCCGTCGACCGCGGTGTCCACCCGGAACCCGGCCCGGCGCAGACCGAGGGCGGTGACCTCCCTGATGGAGGCATCGTCCTCGACGATCAGCACGCGGCCCTCCATGACGACCTCAGGGTAGCTCCGGCGCGACGGCGCGGGACCCTGGCGCAACGGTCGGTGATGAGGGCCGACCGGCCCCCATCACCGGTGTGGTCAGGCCTGCCACTTGTGCGCCACGTCGAGCACGATCCGGCTGTGCGTCCCCGGGCCGGTGAGCACGAACACCCGGTACGGCAGCTGCGCCCGGACCCCCACCGCGAAGGTGGTGTAGCCCTCGAAGCTGCCGCCGAAGACCACGTCCCGCAGCGTCCGGTAGCCCAGCGCGTTGACGGCGTGGTCGCCAGTACGGTACGGCAGGGTGGCGACGTGGTTCTCGTCGTACGCCGGGGCCCGCAGGGAGACCCGCAGCAGCGCCCCGCCCGCCGTGTACGGCGACAGCGCCAGCCCCTGCCCCTCGGTCCACGTCTCGCCGTACGCGACCGACCAGCCGTTCGCCGGCCCGGCGAACTCGAACACCACCCGGTCCCAGCAGTCGTGCTTCCCGGCCCGGACCTCCACCAGCGGGGCGCTGCTCAACGCGCCGCCCGACTTGGCCGTGCTGCCCCAGGTGATCCCGCAGTACGGCGTGGTCGCCGCCGCCGCGCCGCCGGTGCCGGCGAGCAGGCCGCCGAGCAGGACCGTCAGCGCCACCAGCGCTCTCTTCAGTCTCATCGTGTCCTCCCTGTCGATGTCGCGGGACCTGCTCCGGTGGTCCCGCCTCGACGGTCGGCGCGCCGTGCCACAGTGGCTTCGCAGCCGGGTAACCGTCGGGTAACAGCGTCCCGTCCGCGCCGACGGTCCCGCCCCGGGGCCGTCAGCGGTCGGCCGTGGGCAGCGCGGACGGGTCGGACAGCGTCCGCAGCGGCGACCGGTACAGCGGCAGCCAGGTCAGCGCGGCGCCGGCCGCGCCCACCCAGAGCGACGTACGCGCGCCCGCGTACTGGCCGAGCAGCCCGGCCAGCCCGGCGCCGACCGCGATCGCGCCGGTGAGCAGGAACCGGAAGGTGGCGTTCATCCGGCCGAGCAACGGGTCCGGGGTGACCCGCTGCCGCAGGCTGACCCCGATCACGTTGCCGACCCCGGTCCGCCACGCCAGCGCCAGCCAACCGAACCCGGCCAGCCACAGCCACCCTTCGGTGTCGACCAGCGCGACGAGGGCCCCGGCCGGTGCCACCAGCACCCCGGGCAGCCAGAGCGCCCGGCCGTGCCCGATCCGGGCGGCCAGCGGGCGGGCCGTCACCGCGCCCAACAGCGCGCCCACGCCGCCCGCGCCGAGGAAGAACCCGAGCATGCCGGCGCCGAGGCCGAGCTCGCGCAGGAACACCACCGGCAGCATCGTGGTCATCAGGTTCACGGTGAGGTTGATGCCGGCCAGCGAGACGGCGAGCGGACGCAGCAGCGGGCTGCCCAGCACGTGCCGTACGCCCTCGGCGAGCTGCCGGCCGAAGTCACCGGTCGGGCGCTCCCGGTCCGCGGCCGTCGGGGCGGCGGGGCGTACCCGGGTGAGGGCGAGCGCGGCGAGCAGGTGGGTGACCGCGTTCAGGGCCAGGGCGACCGGCGCGCCGAGCCACTGCACGAGCAGCCCGCCGAAGCCCCGGCCGCCGATCTGGACGGTCGCGCTGCTGGTCATCAGCAGCGAGTTCGCCGCCACCAGCCGGTCCCGGCCGACCAGTTCCGGCAGGAAGCTCTGGGCGGCCACGTCGCCGAAGACCGTGCCGACGCCGGTGAGCAGCACCACCGCGTACAGCTGGCCGATGGTGAGCGCGTCCGCCCACCAGGCCAGCGGGATCGAGGCGTACAGCACGGCGCGGGTCAGGTCCGCGGCGAGCAGCACGGTCCGGCGGGGCGACCGGTCGATCCACACTCCGGCGGGCAGCCCGATCAGCAGGAACGCGACGGTGCTGAGCACGGCGAGCAGGCCGACCTGCCCGGGGGTGGCCGCGAGCACCGACACGGCCAGCGCCGGCACGGCCAGGTAGCCCACCTGGAAACCCAGGCTCTCGGTCAGGCTGGCGGCGTAGACGTAGCGGAACGGCCGGGGCCAGCGGGTGGACCCCGGCGCGGCGGTGGTGGCGGTCATGGCGACGACCCTGGTCGGTGCGGGTGCCGGGGCCGATAAGTTTGAGCTGCGTCGAATCCGTGGGGAGGTGTCGATGCTGAGCGTCGCGCTGGGGGTCCGGGACCTGGCCAACATCCGGTTCGCGGTGTCGCCGCTGTGGGAGGCGGTCGCCAGCGTCCGGGTGGTCAAGAACCCGGACTGGTTCCCCGCCCACCAGCCGTGGCACCGGCAGGTCCGGCCGCGGCTCTCCACCGTGGACTGGCGGCTCTTCGCCGACCTGGTGCCGGTGCCCACCGTGGTGATCCCGGCGTTCGTCTGCCCGCCACCGCTGACCGCCCAGCCCACCCTCGAGCTGGAGCTCGCCGCGCTCGCCGCCACCCCGCCCGAGGCGGTCCGGGCCGCCCTCGACGGGCTGTCGGGGCCCCGGCCGCCCCGGCTCGCCGCCCTGTACGCCGACCCGCCGGCCGGCCTCGCCCGACTCGCCGAGGTGATCGCCGCGTACGCGGACGCCGCCATCGCCCCGTACTGGCCCCGGATGCGGACCCTGCTGGAACGCGAGGTGCTGGTCGGCGCCGGTCGGATGGCGGCCGACGGCGTGCAGGGCCTGCTCAACCGGATCGACCCCTACGTCTCCTGGGACGACGGGACCCTGCACGTCGACCACCTCACCCGGGCCGGCGCCGCCGCCCTGGACGGTCGGGGGCTGCTGCTGGTCCCGTCGGTCTTCGCCGGGTCGCGGGTGTGGTCGAACCTCTCCGAACGCGCGCCGCAGCCGGTCCTCCGTTACCCGGCCCGGGCGGTGGGCACCCTGTGGGAGCGCAGTGCCGCGCCGGCCAGCGAGGCGCTCGCCCGGGTGCTGGGGCGGACCCGGGCGACGCTGCTGCACGAGCTGGCCGTGCCGGCCGCCACCACCGAGCTGGCCCGGCGCTGCGGGCTGGCCGCCGGCACCGTCTCGCACCACCTGACCGCGCTGCGCGACGCCGGACTGGTGGGCACGCACCGGGTCGGGCGGTTCCTGCTCTACGCCCGGACCAGCTCGGCGGAGGCGCTGATCGCCGGCGCCGGTCCGCCCGAGGCGGCCGGTGGCGCAGAATGACTTGATGCCCGACCGCTCCCCGCGTACCCCCTCGGTGTCCTGCGTCTTCGTCTGCCACGACGGTGCGGGCCGGTTGCTGCTCGCCCGGCGCGGCGCCGGCGCCCGCGACGAACCCGGCACCTGGGACACCGGCGCGGGCGCGCTGGAGTACGGGGAGACCTTCGAGGCCGCCGTCGCCCGCGAGGTCCGCGAGGAGTACGCGACCACGCCGTTGGAGATCACCCTGCTCGGGGTCCGCAACGTGCTGCGCGACGACCCGCCGTCGCACTGGGTGGCGGTGGTCTTCGCGGTCCGGGTCGACCCGGCGACCGTCGCCATCGGGGAGCCGCACAAGTTCGACCGGCTCGGCTGGTACACCCGCGACGCGCTGCCCACCCCGCTGCACTCGCAGCTCCCGCCGACGCTGGCGCTGCTGCCGGACCACCTGGGCTGACCGCACCGGCTACGGTAATCGGATGCCGGTCACCCGACGTCGACTGTTGCAGTCCCTCGGCGCCGCCGTCGGCGTCACCGGGCTCGGCGCGGGCGGCCTCGCCCTGGTCGACGCCGAGGTGCTGCCCGGCCGGTCGGTGCTCAACCACGCGCTGGGCCGGTGCGCCGCCCGGCCGTCCGACGCGCCGCGCGGTGCCGCGCAGCCGCCGGTCACCGGCAGCTTCCGCTCCGCGGCGCGCCGCCGGGAGGTCGCCTTCGCCATCTCCTACCCGCCCGGGTACGCCCCGGGCGCCGAGCTCCCCGTCTGCCTGGCCCTGCACGGGTACGCGGCCGACGCCGGCACCGCCGTCGCCGCCGCCCGGTACCCGGAGTTCCTGGCCGGCGCGCTGCCCGACGGGGTGGCCCCGTTCGCGCTCGCCGCGCCGGACGGCGGCAACGGCTACTGGCATCTGCACGCCGGCGACGATCCACTCGGGATGCTGGTCGGCGAGTTCCTGCCGCTGCTCGCCGCGCGCGGCCTGCGGACCGACCGGGTCGCGGTGGCCGGCTGGTCGATGGGCGGGTACGGCGCGCTGCTGGCCGCGCTGACCCACCGCGACCGGTTCCGGGCGGTGGTGGCGACCTCACCGGCGATCTTCCACTCGTACGACGACGCCCGCGGCGTCAACGCCGGCGCGTTCGACAGCGCCGACGAATGGGCCCGCTACGACGTGACGGCCCGGGCCCGGGAGTTCGCCGGGCTGCCGGTGCGGATCGCGATCGGCGCCGCCGACCCGTTCGCCCCGGCGGTCCGGACGCTGCGGGACCGGCTGCCCGACCCGGGCGTGGTGGCGATCGGCACAGGCTGCCACGACAACGACTACTGGGCCTCGGTCGCCCCCGAGCAGGTACGGGCGATCAGCGCGGCGCTGGCGGGCTGACCGGACCGGTGAGGCCGAGCAGCCTCATCCGGTGCGACAGCTCCTCGCCCGCGCCGACGGCCCGCAGTCGGGCCGGCGCGTGTCGAAGCAGACAGTCGGTGAGCTCGGCGCGGAGAACGTCCTCGTCGTCCGTGGTCTCCCAGGTGTCCCAGGGAAGCTCGTCGCCCAGCAGGTCGTACTCCCACTCGGCGAACGACTCGGCCAGCCGCCGGTCCGCCACCGGACCGCTCGCCGACGCCCAGGCGTCGAGCCAGCGACCGAGCGTGCGCGAGGCTGTCACGAGCATGGGCAGGACCGCGTACTCGGGGTGCAGCTCCACGTCCGGCGTCTTGAGCAGGGCCAGCTCCTCCGCGCTGCCCCAGTGGCACTGGCAGTTGCCGTCGTCGGGGTGGGCGGTCATGCCGCGGAAGGTGCTGGCGAGGCCGTCCAGGGCAGCGTCGATGCGACGTCGGGCCGGCGTGGGGCGGGAGTGGGTCATGGGCGTACGCCTTCGGGGATTCCGGCGGCGCGCGGCGGCCGAAGATCGCGACTCTACCGGCCGGGCAGCCGGTGCGCCACGGTTACCTCGGTCAGGGCTTCGGGCAGACTGGATCGGCGTAGATGGTGAGGTAGATGCCGGCCGGGTTGACGACCGACCACTGTGGAGAGGGCGGGCGATCCGCCGTGCTCGGCCGGATGTCGGCCAGCTGCGCCGGCTGGGACCGGATCAGGAGGCGGCTGGTCACGCCACGCACATCGCGGCAGTAGGTGAGTTCAACCTGCCCGACCGGATCCGGTCCGGGGTCGCCGTCCGTCACGGGCCGCCATCCGCCGTCTCGGGCCACTGGGTCGAAGGTGCGTCGCAGGGTCGGGTCGTCGTAGTCGTGTGCCGGCCGCCAGGTGAGGGAGACCGAGGTGTTCGACACGTCCTCCTTGTTCAGGCGCCGGCACCCCTCGCTGCGTATGACGTCTCCAGCCCGCCGTGCGCCCTCCGGCCGCACGGCAAGGACCGGGTCGTCGGCGTACGCGTCTAGCAGCGCGTCCTCGTCGTCGGGGACTGTGCAGCCCGGGTACCGAGCGGCGCCGCCCGCGCCCGTCGCCCCGCACCCGGCCAGCGCCACCGTGAGCAGGGCCGCCACCGGCCAGAACGCCCGCATCCTCATGCGGCGCACGATAGTGGTCGATCGACCGCCCGGCTGTCCCGTCGTCAGGGGACGGCGGGGCCCGGCGCGGCGATGGCTGGTTTGACACCGAGCGCGCCCAGCAGCCGGTGGTACTCGGGCTCGGTGCCGATCGCGGACCGGTGCTCCGGGTGCGCCACGTAATGCCGGATGACGTCGCTGAGGAACCAGGGGTGGATCCGGCCGACGGGGAACCGGTCGAGGCGCCACCCCGGTCCGCGCCGCCGCACCAGTTCCGGCCGGGCGTATGAGAGCGTCAGGGCGTTGGCGTTCAGCTCGGGTCGCGGCGGGCCGTCCGGGGCGAGCGCCGCCCAGGGCACGGCCACCGACCGCGCCGGGGTCCGCCACGACAGGCCGTCGGGCCCCAGCCGTACCCGTGGTCCCTGCCACGCCGCGACCAGGTGCAGCGCCGCCACCGCTGCGAGGAGGACGGTCAGGGCAACGCCGACGATCCGCAGGTCCAGGGGTCTGTTCCGCGTGAACAGCGAGCCCGCCTGTCCGCCGGTCATGAGCGTGAACGCCAGGGCGAGAGTGACCCCCGTCGCGCTCATCGGAGACTCGAAGGACGGCACGTCCGGGCGGATCACGAGGGTCGGGGGTTTGTCCCGTTCCGTGGTGACGACGACGAATACCACCGCGACCAGGACGGCGACCACGAGACCGTCGTACAGCAGTTCGGAGAAGAGCGCGTCGCGGGTGGCCGTGAACGACCGCGACACCGGGTAGGCGACCGCCGCGCCCACGGCGGCGGTGAGGACGATGCGGCGCCGCCGGATCAGGGCGGCGGAGAGGGCGGACACGGACGTCAGCGTACGACCGGACCGCTGGCCGCCGGATCCCGTACCGGGTGGGTGGCCTGGAAGGCGAGCCGGCGGTCCGCGGCGGCGGCGATCCGGTCGAGGACGTCGTCCAGCTCCAGGAACACCGACCACCGCTCCCGGCCGGTGGCGGCGGCCAGCCGGTCCACGACCAGCTCTTCCAGGTCGGTGACCCGCTTCCCCTTCCACACCTTGTCGGCCACGCTGACCAGCAGGTCGTCGACGCCGATCCCGTCACCCTGCCAGGAGGCGTGGGTTCGCGCGAAGCGGGCCAGCGGCGCCGCGACACCGTGCCGTTGCAGCAGCTCGTAGCCGGCGGGCTCGTGAGCCGAGCCGGGTCCGGACAGCTCCTCCGGATGCCGGACCTTGCCGATGTCGTGGGTGGCGGCCCCGAAGAGCACCGCCGCGCGGTCGAACGGGAGCTGCGGGAACCGGTCCGCGAGGGCGTCGGTGAGCTGCGCGGCCACGTCGTGCACGGCCCGCAGGTGCGCGGCCAGGCGCGGCGGCGCGTGCAGCGCCGCGAGCAGGGCCGCGACCTCGTCGGGCAGCGGCCGAAGCGGCGGGTCGCCGGGCTCTTCGAGGGCGCGGCGCAGGGCGTCGGAGGTCACCGCAGCAAGGGTACGACCGGTCCTACAGCACCATCGGAAGCGGCTCGATGTAGCACTTCGCCACGTGCGGCTCCACGAGTCGCTTCGCCTCCTCGGCGTCCGCCTCGGTGAGGAACACGTCGTCCCGGCGAGGGTAGGTGATCGGCCGGCCGCGTCCGGTCCCGGCCGGCACGTGCGGGGCCAGGACGGCCCATTCGGCATCCGTGGTGTCGGACGGGTAGTGCCGTGGCCGGGCGGTCGGCAGGTGATCGGCGAGGCTGGCCGGGGCGGTAGATGCGGCGACACCGGCGACAAGGTATACAGACAGGGATGGGCCTTCGGTCGTGCTGGTTTAGTCGCCTTTGCTCGTACCGAAGGCCCTTCCCCATGTCACGCCGCCACGCCGGACACGCGAGATCATCGATCTCAACCGGGCCCCAGCGGCCGCCTCAACCCCTTTTTGCCGGGCTCTTAGTGCCGGATGAGGGTTGCCTGCGGTGTCGGCTTCGGCCCGGCTTCGGGCAGCCCGCTGACCGACCGGCCACCCGGCTCGGGCCGGACGTCCGATGGAGGGGGATCCATCCCTTCTAGAGGGTGGGACGAAGTCTTTTCACACGGGGGTTCACAACATGGAATTGAATCGACGGACGATGCTGCGCGGGGCCGCCCTGGCCGGAGCAGCGGCGGCGACCGGCCTGGCCGGCGGACTGGCCGGGTCGGCGCCGGCGAGCGCGGCCGACACCACCGAGGTGGTCAACGGACCGTGGCTGGTCAGCGCCGCGGGCGTGTTCCAGATCGACCCGGGCCACACCACGCCGAAGCTGCTGTTCTCCCGGGGTGACGACGCCACCGCCTCGCCCGACGGCCGCTACGTGGCCTTCCGCAACAACTCCTACATCCCCGGCCAGCCGCGCCCGGCCGCCGTGGCGCTCTGGGACCGGGTCACCGGCGAGACCCTGCCGCTGGTGGCGGGGGAGGAGGGCGTCTACTGGGAGAGCCCGACCTGGTCGCCGGACGGCACCCAGCTCGCCCTGGTCCGCAACCACGACACTCTGGTGACGGTCGACGTGGCCACCGGCGCCATCCGGGTGCTCGTGCAGGGGCACTTCATGGTCCGGCCGAACTGGTCCCGGGACGGCTCCATGATCGTCACGCGGTGGCACAGCCGCTCGGAGGGTCCGCAGCTGAAGACGCTGACCCTGGCCACCGGGAAGCTGCGGCGGATCTACCTGCCGGAGGCGGCCGGTGAGCTCTTCGACTGGCCGGTCTTCATGCCGAACTCGGAGCGGGTGGTGTTCTGCACAAACCGCTGGACGCGGGACACCGACGTGCCCGGCGGCGCGGCGCTGGCCTCGGTCCGGATCGACGGCACCGGGCTGAAGCGGCTCACCGACACCCCGCGGCTCTACCTGTCGCCGGTGTTCTCCCCGGACGGCCGCTACTGCGCGGCGCTGTCCGTGCCCCCGACCAACGAGTACCCGGACGGCGGCAACATCATCGTCTCCACCAGCGGCTTCGGTGAGCCGTGGTGGATCCCCGGCGACGAGTACGACGACAGCAGCCGGCTGGACTGGGCGCGCGCCCTCTGACCCGCTCCACCCTCCGACGCGGCGGCCGGCTTCCGGCCGCCGCGTCGGCGTCTGCCGACACCGTCGCGCCGGTCGCGGCCGCCGACGCCGTCCGATGCGAGGCTGAACCCCAGGGGGGGTTTGCTTTCGCAGCGACGAGTGCCGGCCAGTGCGGCGCAGATGGCATCGCCGTCATCCTCGGCGACGGCCTGCTCGCTGTGATCAACCCATTGACACGGCCGTGGTTTGCCCGGAACCATCAGCGACAGTCCACTGCTCCTGTCTTCGTAGGTCACGAGTTCTTTTGACAACGATGTCAGGCTGCGGGGTGCCACCTCCGAAGGGGAGTGCATGGCCGAGATCGGCGGCTCAGCACCACGGGTAGGGCAGGTCAATCAGCAGGTCGTCGCGGCGCCGATGACGGCGTCGACGCCCACGCCGACGGACGGCTCGTCCGGCCCGCGCGCCCGGTAATCACATTCGCGCTCCACCGCGATCGATCAACCGCAGCAGCCACGGTCCTCTCTGCCCAGACGTTCGACGCGCTCGACCCGGATCGAGTCGAAAGGCCCCGCCCCCATGTCGCATTCCCCCCTGGCGCGCCCCTTGTCCCCCCGACTGTTCGCCGCCACAGCTGCGGCCCTGCTGCCGGCGGGACTGCTCGTCGCCGCGCCCCCGGCGAGTGCCGTGCCCACTGCGGCGCCGCCCGGCAATTTCAGCTCCTCGTTCGAGTCGGCCGACCCGCAACCCGCCGCGAGCACCGTCGAGGTCGACGCGAGCGGTAAACCGGTCCAGGCGAACCTGAGCGGCTCGAGCCCCACGGGACTGCCCGGCAGCCTGCTCGGTCAGGTCGCCGCGGTGACCGCGAGCGCCGAGAACCCGCCGAACGAAACCGCCGCGAACCTCACGGACGGCAATTCCTCGACCAAGTGGCTGGCGTTCAACCCGACCGGCTGGGTGACCTACCAGCTGGCCAAGCCGGCGGCGGTGGTGCGGTACACGCTGACCTCCGCGAACGACGCCCCGACCCGTGACCCCAAGGACTTCACGGTGCAGGGGTCCAACGACGGCAGCACGTGGACCGACCTGAACAGACAGACAGGCGAGAGCTTCAGCGGGCGGTTCGCCACGAACACCTACAGCTTCACCAACACGACCGCCTACGGTTACTACCGCCTGAATGTCTCCGCGAACTCCGGTGACTCTCTCGTTCAGCTCGCCGACTGGGACATCAGCGACGGCTCGAACGTCAGGCCGCCGGCCACCCCGATGGTCAGTGTCGCCGGCACCGGTCCGGTCAGTGGCCACAACATGAAGCCCAGGGCCGGATTCACCGGGCTGGCTTCGCTGCGATACTCCGGCGGCGCCGAGGCCGACGGCCGCTCGTACGCGACCAACAAGGTGTTCGAGGTCGACATCCCGGTCGGGCCGAAGACGCGGTTGTCCTACAAGATCTTCCCTGAGTTCACCGGCCAGGACACTCAGTATCCGTCCACCTACGCGGCCGTCGACCTGCACTTCACCGACGGCGGCTACCTCAGCCTGCTTTCGCCGGTGGACCAGCACGGATACCCGCTCACGGCCGCCGGGCAGGGCGCGTCGAAGGTGCTCTACGCCGACCAGTGGAACGCCGTGCAGTCTGAGATCGGGGCGGTCGCGAACGGCAAGACGATCGACCGCATCCTGCTCGCCTACGACGATCCCCATGCGACCGCCTCGACCCGCTTCCAGGGCTGGCTCGACGACATCACGCTGGCGGGCGCTCCGACCCCGATCGACGGCTCCAGCCTCACCAATTACGTCGATACCCGGCGCGGGACCAACGCATCGGGCTCGTTCTCGCGCGGCAACAACCTGCCGATCTCGGCGATGCCGAACGGCTTCAACTTCTTTACGCCCGTCACCAATGCCACCTCGAACTCGTGGGAGTACGACTACCAGCGGAACAACAACACGGCCAACCTGCCCACGCTGCAGGGACTTGCGATCTCGCACGAGCCCAGCCCGTGGATGGGTGATCGTGACCAGATGTCGGTCATGCCGGTACCGGCCGGCGGATCGCTCACCGGAACGCCCAGCCGTCGGGCGCTCGCCTTCAGCCACAACGACGAGATCGCGCGGCCGGACTTCTACCAGGTCACCCTGCAGAACGGCCTGATCGCCCAGATGTCGCCCACCGACCACGGCGGGATCATGCGGTTCACCTTCCCGTCCGGGCAGGCCACCGGAAGCCTCGTCTTCTACAACGGCACGTTCACCATCGGTACGGACGACACGTTCACCGGCTGGGTCGACAACGGAAGCGGCCTGTCGGCCGGTCGCAGCCGGATGTTCGTGTCCGGCACCTTCGACCGGGCCCCGACTACGTCCTCCGCCACGTCCGCCACCTTCGACACCTCGGAAGACGGGCAGGTGACGCTGCGCATCGCGACGTCATTCATCTCGGTCGACCAGGCACACAGGAATCTCGACCTGGAGGTCACCGGCAACAGCCTCGACCAGGTCCACGCGACCGCCACTGCGGCATGGGAGGACCGGCTCGGCCGGATCGACGTTCAGGGTGCGACCGAGACGCAGCTGGTGACGCTGTACTCGAACCTGTACCGGCTGAACCTGTATCCGAACTCGCAGTCGGAGAACACCGGCACCGCCACCGCGCCGCACTGGCGGTACGCGAGCCCGGTGTCGTCGCCGACCGGCACGTCGACCGCCACGCAGACCGGCGCGAAGATCGTCGACGGGCAGATCTACGTCAACAACGGGTTCTGGGACACCTACCGCACCGTGTGGCCCGCGTACTCGCTGTTGTACCCCGACATCGCAGCCAGGATCGCCGACGGGTTCGTCCAGCAGTACCGCGACGGCGGGTGGATCGCCCGCTGGTCGTCGCCCGGCTACGCCGACCTGATGACCGGCACCAGCGCGGACGTCGCGATGGCCGAGGCCTACCTCAACGGCGTCGAGCTGCCCGACCCGCTCGGTGCCTACGACGCGGCGGTCAAGGACGCGACCGTGGCGTCCGGGCGCAGCGAGGTCGGCCGCAAGGGCATCGAGACCTCCCTGTTCCTCGGTTACACGCCGACCTCCACCGGCGAGTCGGTGTCGTGGGCGTTGGAGGGCTTCATCAACGACTACGGCATCGGCAACATGGGCGCGGCCCTGGCCAAGGACCCGGCCACGCCGAAGTCGGAGCGCGACCGGCTCAATGAGGAGTCGCGGTACTTCCTGCAGCGTGCCCGCAACTACGTCAACCTCTTCGACGCGAAGACGAAGTTCTTCCAGGGACGCGACGCGGCCGGCAACTTCCTCGTCGGCAACCCGCTGGACTGGGGTGGCGTCTACACCGAGACCGACGGGTGGAACTACGCGTTCACCGCGCAGCAGGACGGTCAGGGGTTGGCCAACCTGTACGGCGGGCGGAAGGCGCTGGAGCAGAAGCTCGACGAGTTCTTCGCCACCCCGGAGAATGCCGACCATCCGGGCGGATACGGCGGAACGATCCACGAGATGCTCGAGGCGCGTGCGGTGCGCATGGGCCAGCTCGGCATGAGCAACCAACCGTCGCACCACATCCCGTACATGTACGACTCCACAGGCGCGCCGGCCAAGACGCAGGCGATCGTGCGGGAAATCCTGCAGCGCCTCTACGTCGGCAGTGAGATCGGCCAGGGCTACCCGGGCGACGAGGACAACGGCGAGATGTCGGCGTGGCACATCCTCAGCTCGTTGGGCATCTACCCACTGCAGGCCGGCTCGTCCAACTGGGCCATCGGTTCGCCGCAGTTCACCAGGATGACCGTCCACCGGCGTAGTGGTGACCTCGTCGTCAACGCGCCGAACAACAGCACCAAGAACGTCTACGTGCAGAGCGTGGAGGTCAACGGGAAGGCGCAGCGCGGGGTGTCCATCGACTCGACGGTCCTCGCCGGCGGCGGCACGATCGACTTTCAGATGGGCCCGGACCCGTCATCCTGGGGCACCGGCGAGAACGATGCGCCGCCGTCACTGACCAAGGGCAGCTCCGTGGCCAAGCCGTTGCAGGACGCCACCGGCCCCGGTCTCGGCGCCGCCACCGCGAGCGGCGGGCAGGACGCCGCCAAGCTGTTCGACGACTCGTCGACCACCCAGCTGACCTTCGCCGGCGGCACGCCGCAGATAACCTGGGTGTTCCGCGGCGGCAAGCAGACGCCGAGCTACTACACCCTCACCTCCGGGGCGAGCGCGGGCGACCCGACGGATTGGCGGTTGCAGGGCTCCAACGATGGGATCACCTGGACCACCGTCGATTCCCGCAGCGGCGAGGCGTTCCCCTGGCGCAACCAGACCCGGCCGTTCAGGATCAGCCATCCGGGGCAGTTCGCGCAGTTCCGCCTGGCCGTGACGAAGACGGTCGGTGCGGCGCAGACCAACCTCGCCGAGATCGAGTTGCTCGCCGGCGGCGACGTCCTGCTTGGCGGCGGCGCCGTCGCGGTCACCGCCGCGAGCGGCGTGCACGCCACGTCCGGCGCCGCGGTGTCGGTGCCGCTGGCCGCCGTCACCGGGGGTACCCCCTCCGGCTATCAGGCCACGATCGACTGGGGTGACGGCTCGCCGGCCACCGCAGGCACCCTGTCCCTGAGCTCGCGCGCCGTATACAGCGTCAGCGGCTCACACACCTACGCCAAGCCGGGCTACTACCAGGCCGGCGTCACGGTGACTGACGGCACCAGCCAGAGCGAGGCAACGGTCGGCGTCGACGTGGCCTACGCGCCGAGTTCGAGCCTCGCCGCGGCCTACGACACCGTCTGCATCGGCGACGAAGGCGTCCTCGCCGCGAACTGCGACGCCAAGTCGTGGGCGTACTCGCGTGCCGCCCTCGCGGCAGCCGGTGTGACCCAGGGCCAGCAGCACCAGGTACCCGGAACGGCACTGCACTTCACGCTGCCGGCGATCCCGGCGGGGCAGCCGGACGACGCGACCGGCAACGGTAGGACGGTCGTTCTCAACCTTCCGGCCGACGCCAAGAGCATCTCGTTCATCGGCGCCGGCACGCAGGGCGACCAGAGCACCACCGGCACGGCGACGTTCAGCGACGGCAGCACCGCCAGCATCCCGATCCAGATGAGTGACTGGACGCTGGGTGGCAACGCCAACGGCATTCCGTCCTACGGCAACATCGTCGTCGCCAAGGCCGCGTACCGGCTGAGCGGCACGAGCCGGGACGGCGCACAGCCGTTCCTGTTCGCCACCACGCCGTACCAGATCCCGGCGGGCAAGACGCTCGTCTCGGTGGCCCTGCCGACGCAGACGGGCGACCCCGGATCGGCGGGCAGGATCCATGTGTTCGCCATCGCCGACGACGGCACGCCGGCCGCCGCGGTGGCGACCACCGCCCCGAAGGACCAGACGGCCACCGCCGGGCAGGTCCTCTCGGCGAACCTCGGCTCGGTGACCGGCGGCGTTCCCGACACGACGGGCTACCACGCGCGCGTGCAATGGGGTGACGGCACGGTTCCGGACGACGTCACGGTCGGCCCGTCCGGTGTGATGACCGGAGAGCACACCTACGCGCAGGAGGGCACGTACACGGTGCACGTCACCGCATGGGACACCCTGTCGAGCAGCACTGAAACCTTCACCGTGACCGTGGCGCGTGGCGGACTCCAGCCGACGATCGCGGTGTCGGCGTCCGCCACCGTCGCCGCCGGTGACGCGATCAGCGTCAACGGCAGCGGGTTCGCCGCCGGCGAGCAGGTGACCGTGACTCTCGGCACCAGTCCCTCGCGGAGCATGACGGTCGCGGCGTCCGCCGCGGGAGCGGTACATGCGTCAATCGCGACGTCCCGTGACGCGGAGGCTGGCCGGTACTCCGTCACCGCCGCCGGCGCGTCCTCGCGGACACCGGCGACGGCGACCGTCCAGGTGACCGGGCAGCCGGAAGTGCCGACATACCAACCGCAGGTGGCGCTGTCGACGGCGTCGGGACCGCGCGGTACGTCGATCACGGTCGACGGTTCCGGATTCGCGCCGAATGAGGCGCTCACGATCAGCTTTGGTGACGGCCTCGCACTCAGCACCGTGCGCGCGAACGGTGACGGCGTCATCTCTGGCGTGACCGTCAGCGTTCCTGGGACTGCGAGGGCGGGCTCGACCAGCATCACGCTGACGGGCGCCAATTCGGTGACGCGGGTTGCCCTGCCCTTCACCGTCACCGGCCCGAACTGAGTCGGGGGTAGCAGACCCGCCGTGGGCGGGGCCGTGATCACGGCCCCGCCCACGGCGGGGTGGATCTGCGTGAGTAAGAGATCGCGCGGGTATGGCGTCGGGATTCATGGTCGGCGGGTCGGGTTGTAGCCGGGGTGCACCGAGTCCTTGCCGTCGGCGAACTCCGGCAGGTCCGGCCAGACCTTGCTCAACGCCTCGTAACTGGCCCGCCCGAGCAGCATCGTCGTGCTCGTGCTGCTCGCGACCGTTGAGCTCGTAGGCCTCCTCGACGAACTCGATGTCCTTGAGCGTGGAGCAGACCGGGGCAGAGCCGGCGCGGAGTGGGGTGGGACGCCAGCGGCGCTGGGCAAACGCCGGTGCGACGTGGCACGATCGCGCAGGTGACCAGCAGACCCGCCGCGGCGCAGCACCTGAGCGACCTCGCACGGCTGCGCCGCGTTCGCGACCGGATCGACCGGGAGTACGCCCAGCCGCTGGACGTCGAGGCGCTCGCCCGCGGCGCGCACATGTCGGCCGGGCACCTCAGCCGCCAGTTTCGGCGCGCGTACGGCGAGTCGCCGTACGCCTATCTGATGACGCGGCGCATCGAGCGCGCGATGGCGCTGCTGCGTCGTGGCGACCTCAGCGTCACGCAGGTCTGTTTCGCGGTCGGGTGCGCGTCGCTGGGCACCTTCAGCACTCGCTTCACCGAGTTGGTCGGTGTGCCGCCCAGCGTCTATCGGGACCAGGCGGCGCGCGCGACGGCGGGGATGCCGCCGTGCGTCGCGAAGCAGGTGACCAGACCGATCAGGAATCGAGAAGCGCCGGCCCCCGGGCCGCACCTAGCCTGACTGCCATGGACATCACCATTCACACGAGCTTCCTCCCGCACGACGACCCGGACGCCTCCCTGGCCTTCTACCGCGACACCCTCGGCTTCGAGGTCCGCAACGACGTCGGATACGGCAAGATGCGCTGGATCACGGTCGGCCCCGCCGACCAGCCCGGCACGTCCATCCTCCTGGCGCCGCCGGCCGCCGACCCCGGCGTCACCGACGACGAGCGCCGCACCATCGTCGAGATGATGGCCAAGGGCACCTACGGCTGGATCCTGCTGGCCACCCGGGACCTCGACGGCACCTTCGAGAAGCTGCAGGCCGGCGACGCCGAGGTCGTCCAGGAGCCGATCGAGCAGCCGTACGGGGTTCGCGACTGCGCCTTCCGCGATCCCGCGGGCAACCTGATCCGCATCCAGGAGCTGCGTTAGCCGTCCGGCGATCGCGGTCATGACCTGCACAGACGGCACCGTGAAGGAGCCCGCGCACGACGTCGGTGGCGGCCGCTTGGTGGCCACCGTCCTGGGAGCCGCCAGCGGGTGTGCGGGCGGCACCAGCGCACGACTACCGCGAGATCGCGCGAAGCGTGTCAACGACGAAGCGGTGGTCTTCCAGTTGCGGAAGCCCGGAAACGCCGAACCATCCCACCACGCCGGTGGCGCGAACGCGCAGTGGCACTGCGCCCCCGGCGGCCGCATACCTTGAGGCCGGCAGTCCGAACTTCTCCAGCAGCGTCACCTGCTTGTCCTGGCAGAGCCGTGCCATGTACAGAGACGAGTGCTCGAACCGCATCACGACCCGTCCCTTGCGACGCAGCCACTCGTCGTTGTCCCGAGTCGAACCCGGCAGGCCGCAGTGGAACAACTGGCGTCCGGCCCGCCACACACCCACCGCGATCGGTAGCCGCTGCTCCTTCGCGGCGGCAACGGCCAGCATCCCCAACTCGTACGCGTCCGACTCCGACAGGGCCGGAAGCTCCAGCTCGCCCTCCTCCCGCAGCAACTCATCCAGCGTCGGCCACGGGTCATGGTCGAGTGGCATACGCACCTCCTCCTCGTCGAGTGGGGGACTGCCCCGGGTTTGGTTGTCGCGGTGTTGAGTGGTTCAGGCCGCGTGTGCGTGCCTGTTGATTGTCTCAAACCCGATGGGGAGGCGTCGTTAGCGTCGCCGTAGCCGGGGCGGCCGGCGGCGGGGTGGGCGCGCTCATCACCAGGCGCAGGGGGCGTAGTCCTTCAGGAAGCAGCCGTACAGGTCTTCGCCCTGTTCGCCGCGGACGATCGGGTCGTACACCCGGGCTGCGCCGTCGACCAGGTCCAGCGGGGCGTGGAAGCCGGCGTCCGCCAGCCGCATCTTCGTCGGGTGGGGCCGCTCGTCGGTGATCCAGCCGGTGTCGACGCTGGTCATGAGGATGCCGTCGGCCAGCATCTCCTGGGCGCTGGTCCGGGTCAGCATGTTCAGCGCGGCCTTGGCCATGTTGGTGTGCGGATGCCCCGGCCCCTTGTAGCCGCGGGCGAACTGGCCCTCCATCGCCGACACGTTCACCACGTACTTGCGGCGGGCGGTCGCTGCGGCCATCGCCGGTCGCAGCCGGCTGACCAGCACGAACGGTGCGGTCACGTTGCACAGCTGCACTTCGAGCAGCTCGACCGGGTTCACCTCGTGCACCCGTTGCACCCAGCTGTTGACCGGGTCGAGGTCCGGCACCAGACCGCCGGCGTCGATGGCGGTGGCTGCCGCGATCCGTTCCGGCGACGCGGAGCCCCCGGTCAGCGCCAGCGCGGTGAGCGCGTGCGGGGGGATCGCGGCCGACTGCGGCGCGGCGGTCAGGCTGCCCGCCGGGTCACCCCGGCCGGCCGGTTTGGCGAACGTGATCATCTCCGGCAGCGGCCCGTCCGGCAGGGCCGCCGCCTCCGCGGCGACGAGCTGCGCGTACGCCCCGGGCGTGCGGCGGACGGTCTGCGCCGCGTTGTTGATCAGGATGTCGAGTGGTCCCTGGTCGCTGACCGAGTCAGCGAGGGCGATCACCTGGGCGGGGTCGCGCAGGTCGATCCCGACGATCCGCAGGCGGTGCAGCCAGTCCCCGCTGTCCGGCATCGCGGCGAATCGGCGGACCGCGTCGTGCGGAAACCGCGTGGTCACCGTGGTGTGCGCGCCGTCGCGCAGCAGTCGCAGCGCGATGTACATGCCGATCTTCGCCCGGCCGCCGGTGAGCAACGCGCGCCGGCCGGTCAGGTCGGTGCGGGCGTCCCGGCGCTCCCGGTTGAGCGCGGCGCAGGGCGGGCAGAGCTGATGGTAGAAGGCGTCCACCTCGCGGTAGCGGTTCTTGCAGACGTAGCAGCCGCGCGGATTGTGCAGGAAGCCGGCCGTCGTCGCACCCACGGTGGGGGAGGCGAGCGGGATGCCCTGGGTCTCGTCGTCGATCCGGCCCGGGGCGCCGGTGGCGGTGGCCGCCGTCACCGCGCGGTCGGCCGCCGCGATGGCATCCCGCCGTTCCTCGCGTCGCCGCTGCTTGATCACCTTGTAGAGCTTCGCGGTGGCCCGTTGCACCCGCACCACGTCGGGGTGATCGGGAGGCAGGTCCTCCAACGCCTCAAAGACGCTGAGACAGGTCTCCAGCCGGCCGGGGTCAATGCCGTATTGACCGGTTTCGGTAACGTTGTCCGTCGTCATGCCGTCGCTGTCTCATCCCGTTCCCTGCGCCGAATCTATCCGGCCCACCCCAAGTCCGACCCGGAACTGTACGCACCGCACCGCCTCCGACGCATCCCGCGGCGCCGCGGATCTCGCCCTGTCGGAGAGCGGTGCGGCTGAACCGGTAGGTTTGGTGCGGCTTGTCGCGTCGGTGCCTTGGGGTAAGGGTGTTCGCGGTCGGGTCAACAACGCCACACGCGCGGCCCAAGGTTCTGGTCGTCGTCGCGGGCTTTGGTCAGCGCCTGCCCCACGACCAGCCCCGTGTCGGACACGCCCGCCGCGCGGCTGGTCTGCCCGCTGGGCACCGCAAGCTCGACAACGGCACCGTCACGCAGTACGGCGCCGCTGGCGACGACCCACCCGGAGGCGTTGACCGCCTCTCCCGGTCCGTGCGTCCCCAGCTTGGTCACCTCGCCGGTCTGGAGGTTCCACAGCGCCCCGGCCCCGGACGGCCACATACCGCCCGTCGCCCAGTCGCCCTGTGCCGCGTAGGCGGCGGCCCTCTGGCCAGCCGGCAACTTCAGCTTCCGGCCGTTGCCCTGCTGGTCCCAGGCGTACGCCACGGTGGCAAGGCCGTCTTTGTACATCGCGCCGACGATCGTGCCGTCGTCGTTGATGTCCTGGGCGTTGGCCCCGGCGGGAAGCGGCAGCTTGACCGCGGTCGTCGACCCTGCCTTCCAGAGCAGGACAATGCTGTCCTTGCCGCCCGAGTTGCCGCGCGGCTCCACGTTGATGATGACGTCACTGGAGCCGTTGATCGCCGGGGTCGGGTAGGGGTGCCAGTTCCCCGGCGGGGTGAGCAGCCTCGTGTACGCGCCATTCTCGTAGCGGAAGACGTACTCCTGCTGCCCGTCCTGCACGAGGCCGACCACTACCCCGTTGGCGTTGACGGCGGTCACCTGGACCGACTGTCCGAGCATCGGCAATGCCTGCGGCTGCCCGTCGGCCCACAGGATCGGCCGGAAGTCCTGCCCGACGACGCCGTTCCCGACGACGTACTTGCCGGTCGGATCCACCGCGACGGCGGTGACATCCTTCAACCCGGACGGGACGGGCAGTTCCGTCATCCGGCAGAGGCTGGCCGGGCGAGTCGAGGCAGTCGCCTCCGCCGAGGCGGAGGCTGGGCCCGGACCTGCCGGCACCGTCGGCTGCGCTCCCGCCCTGGTCAGGATCGGCGGCACTGCGAGCAGCACGGCTGTGGCCAGCGCCACGCCCCCGGCCGCTTGTACCGAGCGGCGGCGAAAGGCGCGCCGGCGTCCGGCGCGGACCAGCGCGTCCATCTCGATGCGGCTGCGCGGCACGTCGACCGCTTCCAGCCGGTCCCGCAGTTCCTGTTCCTCGTTCATGAGTGGTCCCCCGCTCCTTGTGAGGTCGTGATCGGATGCCGTGCGTCGAGCGCCTGACGCAGGGTGGCAAGACCCCGCGAGCACTGGCTCTTGACGTTGCCCACCGAGCACCCGAGGGCCTCCGAGGTCGCCTCGACCGACAGGTCACCGAAGTAGCGCAGCACCACGACCGCCCGCTGGCCCTTGGGCAGCGACCGCAATGCCGTCAGCAGCGCGTCTCGCTCCTCGACACCGTGGTCGGCGGGTGCGGACAGTTCCGGTACGCGGTCGCCGAGCAGCACCTTCGACCACCCGCGCCGCCGTTCGTCGAGGTAGCGCCGCACCATGATCCGGTGCACGTACCCGTCGAGGTTGTCCGCCCCGGCGGCTCGCTTCCAGTTCACGTAGAGCGCCGTGAGTGTCGCCTGGACAATGTCGTCCGCCTGAAACGCGTCGGCGCAGAGCAAGTACGCCATGCGGTGCAGGCGGGGCAACCGCGCCGTCACGTACTCGACGTACTCCCGTTCGAGGTCGGGCGGCATCCTGCTCCCTTTTCAACCCGTGTCGAAGTTGTTCTCTGGTCGTCTACTTGTCGCAGCCGGGTTGGGAAAGGTTGCATGGCGATCTGGGGCTGGGCGGGCGTCGGGCCGACAACCGAGAACCTGGTTGGCCGCGCACCATGCGGTGACGGTGGGGTGTGCGTGGCGGGGAACGCTATCCAAGATCAGGTGCAGCCTCCGACATGGCCAGCTTGTGCCGGACCCCGTCGGGCAGCCGCCACGCCGGTCACCTGAGAGCCACCCTGACCGGCTGCCCGTCGGCTGACCGGATGGTGACGGTGACCTGGTTGCCGTCGACCGTCACGTGTCCGTCCTCGGCCGACACCTGGCGGTCGGTGGAGAACACGGCGACGTCCTCGGCCTGGGTGGGCCGCAGCAGCACCTCGTCCGCCGACCGGGACACCAGCTCGCAGCTCGTCTCCACCAGCGTGGCGGCCCCCACCCGCAGACCGGCGGGGAGCATCAGTCCGGCCCGCGCCGGAATCCGCAGCCGTCGTCCGGACAGGACGGGTCGGTCCCGGTGGCGCAGGGTGAACTCGACGGCCGACGGGGCGACGTTGAGCAGGTGCAGCAGGCGTTGACCGGCGCGGTCGACGGTGGAGGTGAGTACCAGGCCGGGCTCGTCGGCGTCGTGTCGCAGGCGAGGCCGTACGCCCAGCCGTTCCAGGGCCGCTCGCCAGAAGTCGAGGTGGCAGGGGTGGTCCGCCGCGATGATCAGGGCCCTACCGGCGCCGACGGCGACCTCCATCGCGCACGGTCGGCCGGAGCCGACCTCGACGAGTACCGGCTCACCGGCGCCGGCGAGCAGTTGGGCGTAGCCGACGCGCACCTCCGCCGGCCCGGTTGCCCAGCCGCGTCCGACCACGGACGGGAAGTAGTGCGGGCCGCCCTCCATCCACCCGTCGGCGGTCAGGCCGAGTGCGTCGGCGAGCAGGGTGCAGGGCGTGCCGTCGTGACCCCGCTCGGGCAGCGGTCCGTGCAGGAGCAGCCGCCCACCGGCCCGGAGGTGGTCCACGAGCCGCCGCTGCACGTCCGCGCCGAGCGTGGGCGCGGTGGCCAGGGCGATCACCCGCGGGCTGTCGACCGGTGGCGGCGCCTGCAGGTTGACCGCGGGGAAGGAGAACCCGCCCAGCAGCAGGGCCCGGGCCAGCACGTCCCGCGAGCCCATACCCCGGAACCGCTCCAGTTCGCCCACCTGATCGGTCCGGGCGGTCGAGCCGGAATGGCGGTACTCGGTGAGGTAGTGGTCGGGTACGAAGCCCAACGCCAGCCCGTCGTGCTCCTCGTCGCCGTCGGCCAGCAGGTCGGCCACCCCCCGGACGGTGTGCAGCGCGCGTCGCGCGGCGTCGTACGTGGGGTTGAGCCGTCCTTCCGGGTCGACCGGGGCGGCGAAGCCGTGCCGCTCACCGGTGAAGGCGAGCCGGTCGTTGCCGTCGCCGACCGGCTCGGCCAGCGGCGGATTGTGGCCGCCGGCGAACAGGTAGAGGTTGAGCAGCCGGTTGCCCTGGGCCACGCAGAGCCGGGTCTTCAGCTCGATCGCCTCGGGTGGGTGGCGGACGGACAGGTCCTCACCGTAGTCGCCGTTGCCGGCCTCGAACTCCAGGCAGGTCAGCGGCTGGTCGGGCCCGTGGGTCGCGGCCAGGAAGGCGTTGGAGGTGTACAGGTCGGCGACGTTGGTGACGGTCAGGTCGCCGAGGTAGTGGTCCGAGCCGGAGGTCAGCTGCGGCTGGCCGCGGTAGGCCTCGAAGAGCTGGCTGATTCCGATGGGGAAGGTTCGCCCCCGGCCGCCGGCGGTGCCGTGCACGTTCACCAGCAACGGCACCCCACGGACGCCGTGCCGTTCGGCGCTGTCGCGCAGCGCGGCCACGTAGCGGCGGTAGCGGTCCCGCATGTAGCGGCCCAGGTCGTCGTGGAGCGTGAGGGACTGTCGTTCCGCCGGGGTGCGCAGGGCGGTCGCCCAGGCCCGCGGGTCGGTCGGGTCGGCGCCGATCCGGGCGGCCGCGCCCTCCTTGCCGTACCGGTCGACCGCCCAGCGGGCCAGGTCGGCGCAGAGCCCGGCGGTGAGGTCGGGGGAGTTGGTCACCCAGGACAGCATCCCGATCTCGTTGTCCAGTTGCACCGCCACCACCGGCCCGCCGCGGCCGGCGAGCCGGTCGGCGATCACCGGCATCACCTGGGCGTACCAGGCGTCGGTGGCGGCGAGGAACTCCGGCGCGAGGTAGTCGATCGTGCGGGTGCTGGTCGGCGCGCCGTCCCAGGTGGTGGGGAGCAGGTGCGGGTGCTCCTCGTACACCCGGTACGGGATGCCCTCGTTCTTGACCTCGGCCATGATGAACGGCCCGGGCCGGACCACCGCCCGTAGCCCGCGCTGGTGGGCGAGGTCCAGGAAGCCGGCGAGGTCGCGTTGTTCGTGTGTTCGACCGGTCAGGTCGACGGAGCCGTCGGGCAGTTCGTGCCACAGCCACGGCACGTACGTCGCGACGGTGTCCCCGCCGCACTCGCGCAGCCGGTCGAGCCGGTCGGCCCAGTCGGTGCGGGCCAGCCGGAAGTAGTGCACCTCCCCGCTGAGCAGCAGGTGCGGCCGGCCGTCGATGACGATCCTGCGGTCCTCGAGTAGCACCGTGGACATGTGGGGCAGCGCTCCCTCATCGGAGATTGTGGACCCGACCCTTGTGAACTTCGACGCGTCTGCATATGGTCGCCTGAAACCGGTTTCTGTTAACCGCACGTTACGGATCGAGGGAGTCATGGGCAACAGCCGGCTCACCGTCCGCGAGATCGCCCGACTGGCCGGTGTCTCGGTCGCGACCGTCTCGCGGGTCTCCAACGGCACCGGTCAGGTGTCCGAGGAGATGCGCCGTCGGGTGCTCGAGGCGATCGAGAAGCACGGCTACCGCCCCGACCACCTCGGTCGCGCGCTCGCCGCCGGTCGGCACGGCGCGCTGGGCCTGGTCTTCCCGGGCCTGTCCGGTCCGTACTTCACCGAGTTGATCCAGGGCTTCGAGTCCGAGGCCGTTCCGTCGCGGGCCAGCGTGCACATCCTCTGCACACATCTGCGTTCGGACTCCGACGCGCAGGTGCTGGAGATGGCCCGGCGGGTGGACGGGCTGGCGGTCATCGGCGGCACCATCTCCGACCCGACCCTGCTCCGGCTGGCAGAGATGGTGCCCGTCGTGGTCGTCGCGGGCGAGGGTCCCGGCGCCGTGCCCTCGGTACGGGCCGAGAACGCCGCCACCATGGCCGAGCTGACCCGGCACCTGCTACTCGATCATCACCTGACCGACCTGGTGTTCGTGGGCAACCCCGAGGGGTCGCCCGACGTCAGCGAGCGCTGGGCCGGTTTCCTCGCCGCCCACCGGGCGGCGGGGCGCACCCCGCCGGCCTCGCCGGTCGCGGTGAGCATGCAGCAGGCCGACGGCGTCCTCGCCGCCGAACAGCTGCTGCGCCCCGACAGCCGACCCGGCGGCGTGGTCTGCGCCAACGACGAGACCGCCCTCGGTGTCCTCGTCGGAGCGCTCGGTCGGGGCCTGCGGGTGCCGCAGGACGTCGTCATCACCGGCTTCGACGACGCCCCGATCGCCGCCCTGGTCAACCCGGCGCTGACCACCATCCGCCAGCCGGTCCGCGAGCTGGCCGCCGAGGCGGCCCGGCTGATCCTCACCGCGGTGAACGAGCCCGAGCGCGCCCCCTGCGGCGACATCGTGCTGCCCACGGAACTCGTCCTGCGCCGCAGCTGCGGCTGTCCGGCTAACCCCACGACCGGAGGTACCGGCACATGAGGAGAGCCCCGGTTCGTCCGCCCCGGCGACATACCTGTTCGACAGTTGAGCCGCATCGGTCGATCCACTGTAAGCGCTTTCGGTAGGTGTAACCGCATTTCATCCCGCTTTGGGGGCCATGGTGAACCCGCAGGATCGACGGCAGGTGACGATCTACGAGGTCGCCCAGCGGGTGGGCGTCTCGATCGCCACGGTGTCCCGAGCCCTGCGGAGCAGCGGCGAGGTGGCCCGGGAGACCCGTCGGCGGGTCCTCGAGGCGGTGGAGGAGCTGCAGTTCCGACCCAGTCGCCTGGGGCAGTCGCTGGCCGAGGGCCGGCACGCGGCCAACGGCATCGTCTTTCCGGACCTGTCCGGTCCGTACTACGCCGAGGTGATCCTCGGGTACGAGGAAGTCGCCGCGGAACTCGGCAGCAGCGTCCTGATCCTGGCCACGCACGGGCGGACGGATCCGGGCCGAAAGGTGCTCGACCTGGCCCGTCGCGTCGACGGCATGGCGATCATGGGCCGGACCGTGTCCGACGGCGTGGTCGCCCAGGTCGCCGCGACCGGCATGCCCACCGTCCTGCTGGCCCGGCCCCCGGTCGGCGAGCTGGACACCGTCACGACGGACAGCGACGCCAGCGCACGCGAGCTGGTCGCCCATCTGCTCGCGCACGGCCACCGGCGGTTCGCCTACCTGGGCGACCCCGACGAGTCGTCCGACGTGACCGCCCGCTACGGCGCCTTTCGTGCGGCGCTCGTCGACCGCGGAGTTCGGCCTCCGCGTGCGCCGCTGCGCTGCGCCTTCGACGTACCGGCGGGGCAGGAAGCGGCGCGGCGAGCGCTCGCGGGATCGCCCCGTCCCCAGGCGTTGGTCTGCGCGAACGACGAGGTCGCGTTGGGGGCGCTGGCGGCGGCGAAGCAGCTGGGCCTGTCCGTCCCCGACGACGTCGCGATCGTCGGCTGGGACGACGTGATGGCCGCCCGGTACGCGGGGCTCACCACGGTGCGCCAGCCGATGCGCGAGTTGGGCGCGACGGCGGCCCGGTGGCTGCAGGACCGGGTGGCGAGCAGTCGTCTCCCGGTGCGGCGAGAGGTGCTGCGAACACAGCTCGTCATCCGCACGAGCTGCGGACAACATCCGAACGAAATGGAGGTTCCGTGATGAGAACAGGGACCCGTAGAGGCGTCGCCGTGGCCCTCGCGGCGGTACTCGCGCTGAGCGGCTGCGGCCGCGACAGCGGCGGAGGCAACCAGGGGGCCGCCAAGCCCGTCGGCGAGGGCAAGGCGAAGGGCGACATCACGGTCTGGGCGATGGGCACCGAGGGCGAGAAGCTCTCGGTGATCGCCGATGACTTCATGAAGGAGAATCCGGACGCGAAGGTCACGGTGACCGCCGTCCCCTGGGACGGGGCACACGACAAGCTCGCCACCGCCATCGCCGGTAAGCAGACGCCCGACGTCAGCCTCATCGGCACCACGTGGATGGGCGAGTTCGCCAAGACCGGCGGGCTCGACGTGACCCCGTCCGATCTGATCAAGAAGGACGACTTCTACGAGGGCGCGTGGAACACCACGGTCGTGGACGGCACCTCCTACGGAGTGCCGTGGTACGTGGAGACGCGGCTGCTCTATGTGAACAAGGCGGTCGCCACCAAGGCCGGGGTCACCACCCCACCGAAGGGCTGGGACGAGTTCAAGTCAGCGATCAAGGCGCTCAAGGACAAGGGCGGCGCCAAGTGGGGCGTCAACCTCCAGCCCGGCCAGACCGGCTCCTGGCAGACCGTCATGCCGTTCGTCTGGCAGAACGGCGGCGACGTGGCCAAGGACGGGAAGTTCACCCTCGACAGCCCGGAGGCGGTCGAGGCCCTCGCCTTCTACAAGTCCTTCTTCGACGAGGGACTCGCACCCAAGGACCTGCCGCAGGGCGCCCTTGAGCCGGCGTTCGTCAAGGGCCAGATCGGGGCGTTCGTCTCCGGTCCCTGGCACATCAGCGTGCTGAAGGACCAGGGCGGCGCCGGCAAGTACGACCTGTGGCCGATGCCCACCAAGCAGTCGGGCACGTCGTTCGTCGGCGGTGGAGACCTGGCGGTGTTCAAGGACGCGAAGAACCGCGACGGCGCCTGGAAGTTCGTCTCCTACCTCTCCCGCCCCGAGGTGCAGGCCAAGTGGTACAAGACGGTCAACGACCTGCCCGCGGTCAAGAAGGGCTGGGACGACCCGGCACTGAGCGGCGACCCCCAGCTGTCGGCGTTTGGCAAGCAACTCGAGGACGCCAAGTCGCCGCCCACCATCGCCACCTGGGAGCAGGTGGCCGCAGCGATCGACGGCGAGGTCGAGAAGATGTGCAAGACGGGACAGAAGGCGGAGGACGCCGCCAAGGCGATGCAGCAGCAGGCCACCTCGATCGGCACCGGGACCTGACATGACCGCGGTCGCGTCCGACGCGTCCAACCGACGGGGGCGCAGTGGCCTGCGCCTCCGTCGGGCCGCCGTCGGCTGGGGCTTCGCCCTTCCCTTCACCGCGCTGTTCGTGGTCTTCATGGCCGGGCCCGTGCTCGCCTCGCTGCTGATGAGCTTCACCGACATCCGCAGCGCCGACCTGCGCAACCCGCTCGGCGTCAACGTCGTCGGGATGCACAACTACAGCCGGCTGCTGCATGACGAGCTGTTCGTCAAGGCCGCGGTGAACACCGCCATCTTCGTGTTCGCCGGCGTGCCGCTGACGATGGTGGCCGGACTGGCGGCGGCGCTCGGGCTGAATTCGGGCCTGACCCGGTTCCGGTCCCTGTTCCGGGTCGGCTACTACCTGCCCGTCGTGACCAGCATCGTGGCGATCTCCGTGGTCTGGCGCTTCCTGCTCCAACCGGACTCGGGTCTGCTCAACAGCCTGCTGGGACTGGTCGGAGTGGACGGGCCGAACTGGCTCTTCGACACGCGGTTCGCCCTGCCGTCGCTGATCGTGATGGCTGCCTGGCGCAACCTCGGCTACCAAATGGTGATCTTCCTTGCCGGTCTGCAGGCCATCCCGCAGGAGCTGTACGAGGCCGCGCGCATCGACGGGGCGACCACCTGGCAACAGCTGCGGTACGTGACGCTGCCCGCGCTGCGCCCGACCCTGCTCTTCGTCGGGGTCATCGCCACCATCGGCTACCTGCAGTTCTTCGAGGAGCCGCTGGTGATGACCCAGGGCGGCCCGCTCAACTCGACGTTGTCGGTCTCGTTCCACATCTACAACCAGTTCGGCTTCGGCAACTACGGCTACGCCGCGGCGATGAGCTACGTCCTGTTTCTGGTGATCGTGCTGATGTCGATCCTGTGGTTCCGGCTGCTGCGCTCCGAAGAGGGTAGGTGATCCGATGTCGACACCGGTGACCGCAACCGGCCGGCGGGAACGTTCGCCCGAGGCCCCTGAGGCAGCCGGACGGCGTACGACGCGGCGCCCTCGGGACCGGGCCGCCACCATCGTCCTGCACGTTCTGCTGGTGATCGGGCTCCTCGCCATGGTCGGCCCGTTCGTCTGGATGCTGCTGTCGTCGTTGAAGCCGGAGAGCGAGATCCGGCTCGTCCCACCGACCTGGTGGCCGCACGACCCGACGCTCGGCAACTTCCGTGACCTGTTCGCCAGGCTGAACTTCCCGACGTACTTCCTGAACTCGGCGATCGTCGCCGGCCTGATCACCCTCGGCAATCTGATGTTCTGCTCGGCGGTCGGCTATGCCCTGGCCAAGCTGCGCTTTCCGGGCCGCCGCGCGCTGTTCGGTCTGGTCCTGGGGTCGGTGATGGTCCCCGGCATGGTGACCTTCGTCCCGTTGTTCGTGCTGGTCGCCAACATGGGCCTGACCAACACCTACGCCGGCCTGGTGCTGCCCTTCCTGGCCTGGGCGCTGGGTGCGTTTCTCATGCGCCAGTTCATGCTGTCCATCCCGGACGAGCTGATCGAGTCCGCAAGGGTGGACGGCGCCGGCGAGTTCCGTATCTTCCTCCGCGTCGTCCTGCCGCTGTGCCGCCCGGCGCTCGCCGCACTGGGCATCCTCAGCTTCCTCACCTTCTGGAACAGCTTCCTGTGGCCCCTCGTGGTGGCTACGACCGAGGACAAGTACACCCTTCCGGTCGCCCTCGCCCTGTTCAGCGTGGGCCAGAACCAGACCAAGTTCGGGCTGCTGCTCGCCGGTTCCGTGGTGGTGGTGCTGCCCGTGCTGATCATCTTCCTCCTGCTGCAGCGGCACTTCGTCCGCGGCATCGCCACCACCGGCCTGAAATAGCCGCCGACGGTGGCGTGACGACCCGGAACATCCACCTCCGGAGGTAGCCAATGATCCGTCCCTGCCGTGTCGCCCTGGCGGCGGCACTCTCACTCACCCTCGCCGCGTCCGGCGCGGCCAGCGCCGCCGCGGCGGCGCCGACCGGCTCCCTGGCGTCGGCCGTCAGCCCGTCCGCAGTCACCGCGTGGTTCACCGACACGTGGCGGTCGATGGCCGCGATGACCGACCCGCAGACCGGGCTGCCCGCCGACAACATCGGTGGCACCCTGGCGCCGGCAAGCCGTGCCCGTTACACCTCGCCCACCAACATCGGCGCGTACATCTGGTCGGCGGTCGCCGCCCGCAAGCTGCACGTCATCGGAGAGCAGGAGCAGGTGCAGCGCATCTCGCGCGCCCTCGACTCGCTCGCCAGGCTGGAGCGGCACCCCGACTCCGGCATGTTCTACAACTGGTACGACCCAGCCACCCTGCAACTGCTCCGGACCTGGCCGGAGAACGGCTCGACCGTCTATCCCTTCGTGTCCAGCGTCGACAACGCCTGGCTCGCCGCCGCCCTGATGATCGTGCACAACGGGGTGCCGCAACTGCGCCACAAGTCCGACCCACTGCTCGACGCCATGGACTTCGGCTTCTACTACGACTCGCAGGCGCGCGGGCCGGACGTGCCGGTCGGGCTGATGCGCGGCGGCTTCTGGGTCGAACCGCCCCCCGGCTGTTCGACCAAGGGCAACTACGAGCACCGCGGTCCGGACGTCTACTACACCTGCCACACCTACGGGGCGTTCAACAGTGAGACCCGGATGATCAGCTACGTGGCGATCGCGCTCGGCCAGGTGCCGCCCGCGCACTACTTCGCACCGTGGCGTACCTTCCCCGACACCTGCGACTGGTCCTGGCAGGAGATGCGCCCGGTCGGCGAGTGGCGGGAGTACCTGGACGTGCCGGTCTTCGAGGGCGCCTACCGCTACCGGGGCCTGCAGTTCGTGCCCACCTGGGGCGGTGACATGTTCGAGGCTCTCATGCCGGACATGTTCGTGCCCGAGGAGCAGTGGGGCCCGGACAGCTGGGCCCGGAACCACCCGGTCTACGTGCGCGGCCAGATCGAGCACGGGATGAACGACGCGAGGTACGGCCACTGGGGCTTCTCGCCGGCCTCGGATCCCCAGGGCGGCTACCGCGAGTACGGAGTGGACGCCATGGGGCTCGACACCAACGGCTACGCGAGCGATGAAGAGCGCACCAGCGTCGACTACGGCTTCGCGGGCTGTCCCGGGCGGCCCGCTCAGCCGCCGCCCG
Source organism: Micromonospora sp. IBHARD004 (assembly GCF_052814115.1). Lineage (NCBI taxonomy): Bacteria > Bacillati > Actinomycetota > Actinomycetes > Micromonosporales > Micromonosporaceae > Micromonospora > Micromonospora sp. IBHARD004. The sequence continues at coordinate 4,083,615 of NZ_CP199934.1, read as the reverse complement.
CCGCGTACGGCGACGGTGTGGTGACCCCGCACGCGGTGTTCCTCGCCATGCGCTACGCGCCGGCCGACGCGCAGGCCGAGCTGACGCGGCTGCGCAACCAGTTCGACAGCTACGGGCCCGGCGGCTTCTACGACTCGGTGGCCGTACGCAGCGGCACGGTGGCGAAGCGGTACCTGGCGCTCGACCAGGGCATGATCATGGCCGCGCTCGGCAACCTGTACGGCGGCGACATCCTGCGGAAGGAGTTCACCCGCGGCGGTGCCGAGCGGTACCTGCACCCGGTGATGCGGATCGAGGAGTTCTCCGTACCAGCCGAGCAGTAGCGGGGTTCGCGGCCGGAGCCTCGCCGGCTCCGGCCGCGCTCCAGCTCACGGCGACGTGGGCCCGGCGGCGTGGCCCGAGGGGTGGCGCTTTCCCGGTCAGGCGCCGGGGAGCTCGACCAGGACCACGCCGGGTTGCGGTAGCGCCAGGTCGATCACGCAGGCGCCGCCGTCGCTGGCCGGCTGAACCTTTTCCGCCGGCAGGGTGTCGACGGCACGCAGCGCCTCCCACTGCTCGTCGGTGGGCCAGTCGCCGACCCCGAGCCGCTGCGCCAGGGTGGTGACGTCGCCGTGCTCACGGTCGAGCCGGGTGACCGTCGCCGGCCAGCCGGCGGCCCCGTCGACGGTCAACCGGACCCGCCGGGCCAGCGACGCGTCGCCGTCGCGCTTGGACTGGTCGAGGGTGCTGTTCCACACCAGGATCGCCAGGCCGCCGTCGTCGCGCCGGCTGGCCCAGGTCTGCACCAGGCCCGCCGCGCCGTCCCCGTCGGCGGTGACCGGCAGTTCGGTGTCGCCGAGCTGGGCGAGCATCCACAGCGCGTGGTAGCGCGGCTTGGCGATTCCCCCGACGGTGATCAGCCCGAAGCCGCCGTGCAGCAGGCGGGGCGGCCGGCCGAGTTCCTCGAAGTGGTCGCTGGCCACCCAGTAGGACAGCGCGTCGACCCGACCGGCCGCCGACCGCATCCCGGTGAGCAGGAACGCCGCGGCGGAGGCGCCGTCGTTGACCGGGTGGAAGTGGGTGGGGGTCACCCCCCATTCGGTCCACAGGATCCGCGCGTCCGGCACGCCCAGCCGGGCCAGAGTGGGCCGCAGGTCCAGCGGGGGACTGCCGTAGGTGTGCGTGGAGACGAAGTCCACCGGAGCGCCGGAGGCGGCGGTGTGTTCCAGCAGCGCGTCCACCCAGCCGGCCGCCGCCGAGGACGGCCCGCCGACCGGGATGCGCGGGTCGACGTCCTTGACGGCGCGGGCCGTGACGTCGTACAGCCGCATCCATTCTTCCCGGGTGCCCGACCAGAACACCTCCAGGTTCGCCTCGTTCCACACCTCGAAGTCCCAGCCGAGCACCTGCTCGCCGTAGCGGTCGAGCAGGTGGGCGACCAGGGCGCGGACCAGGTCGGCCCAGCGGTCCCAGTCCCGGGGCGGGGAGATGACACCCCGGTAGCCGAACACCGTGCGCTCGGGGTCGCTGGCCAGCTGACCGGGCATGAATCCGATCTCGACCACCGGTCGCAGCCCCACGGACAGGAGCAGGTCGTAGACCTCGTCGACGCGGCTGAAGTCGTACACCGGCTGACCGTCCACCTCGCGGTAGACACCGAGGTCGTCGTGCAGGATCGCGTGCGCGCGAACGGCGTCGACACCGATCTCGTCATGCACCCGGCGCAGCGCGGCCAGCAGCTCGATGCCGATCTCCCGGCCGCCCGAGGTGTCCCGGCACAGTAGCTGGGACAGCCGCTCACTGCCGATCATCGGCCGCCACGGCCGGTGCAGGGCCGACCCGTCGGCCGCGGCGTCCAGCCGCAGCGACACCGTGGGTGGGTCGTCGCCGGCCGGCTGCGCCGTGGCCGGCACCGGCTCGCTCAGCGGCCCGGTGAGGGTCACCTCCGGCACGGAGGCGACCGCGTAGGCGTATCGCCGGCCAGGCTCGCCGGTGGTGTCGACGTACCAGGTGTCGGGCATGGCGAGGACGTCGCCACCGAGGTGGTCGACCGGGGTGAACCCGCCGTCGGGTGTCCCGTCGCCCGATGGGGCACGGTGCACCAGGTAGCCCACGGCGCCGTCCACCGGCTGCCAGGAGACGCGGACGTGGCCGACGCCGTCGCGGGCGGTCAGCCCGGCCGGCGGCGGCAGCTCCGATGCTGGTCGTACGCCGCTGTCGTCGCTGCGCCGGGCGATCCGGGCCTCCCAATCGGATCGAGCGCCGGACGGCTGCTGGTCGTTGACGTTCGTCACCGGGCACCTCCAGGCCTCACGGTTGGTCCGGTCCGAGCACTGTAACCGGTTACCGCGCCGACTTCGAGCGGTGCTGGTAGTCGATGTCCTCGGGCCGATCACGGCCGCGCGCCGGAGACAACCGCTCGGCAGCCGGTACGCCTGTCTGCCACCGTCCAGGATGGGCAGACCGACGGGTACGCCGCCGGGCCCGGCGAATGCTCCTCGCGGGCGGGTGCACCGAGTCGGCGGAGCCCACCCAGGCCAGGCCGACGGTCCGGGCGCGCGCCGCCGCGCCGTCTCCGACGCTCGACACGGCTCGTGCCGAGTTGGTCGAGGCGTTGCAGCGGTCGCAGGGCGTCGCCCACCGGTATGCGGTGCGCGGCAACCTGCCCGAGGGGCAGAACGTCAAGGGCAGCGGCGCCTTCGACCCGCAGGCGCGCCGTTTCCAGGCGACGATCGCGGTCACCGGCGGGAAGTACCTGACGTCAAGTCGTTCCTCCCCGTGGGCGCGCCGAGCGTCGTCTCGCTCGGCATGCCCCTGTCGCCGTTCTCGATCACGACCGACGACCAGGGCTGGGTCATCTCGATCAGGGTGGAGATCACCCCCGGTACGGGCCCGAAGCTGACGATGACCACCACGATGAGCGGTCACGGGAAGCCGCTGAAGATCAAGGCACCGGCGCGGGCCGGGGAGGCCGCGGACTTCTACTACGACTGACAGCCATGCGCCTACTCCTCCCGTTCGCGGTCCGTCGCACTTCCCCTCAGCCGCGCACCCCTGCGCCGCCACGGCGCCGCCAGGATCAGAACGGCCAGTACGACGGCAGCGCCCAGGCCGAGCCCGGTGGGCAACGGGAACGATGACGATTCCTCCGCCCGACCCTGGCGCTCGCCCTTGACCGGGACCACGGGACGGTCGTCCTTCTTTTCTTCGGGTGTGACCAGGCGGCCGACGGACGCGTCGGGAGGAAGAGCGAAGCCCCAGTTGAGCAGCGCTGCCGCCTCTCCGAAACTCCCCAGCGGCGCGGTCTCCGCGCCGAGCAGGGTCACCGCGAGCCGTCGGCCGTTGCGTTCGGCCACGCCGACGTACGTCTGCCGAGCCAGGTCGGTGAAGCCCGTCTTCCCACCGAGCGTTCCGGGGTATATGCCCAGCAGCGTGTTGTCGTGGGTGATCTCGAACCCCGGCGTTCCCGGCCGTGCCGGTATCTGCGCCACCCTGGTCGCGATGTAACGCCGAAAGTCTTCCCGGGCGAAGGTGGCCCGCGCGATCAGCGCGAGGTCGTATGCGCTGGTGTATTGACCGGGGCCGTCCAGGCCCGAGGGGGTTGCCGCGTGCGTCTGGTTCGCGCGCAGCCGGCGCGCTTCGTCGTTCATCGCCTGCACTCCGCCCTGCCTACCGGCGTTGCCACCGCCGACGCGAGCCAGCACGTTCGCCGCGTCGTTCCCCGATCTGAGGAGGAGCCCCAGCCACAGGCTCTCGATCGAGTACCGGCCACCCTCGGCCACCCCCATCAGCGAACTGGCCGGATCGAGGTCGTGCAGATCCGCCCTGGTCACCTCGACGACCTGGGCCGGATCGAGGCGGGGCATCAGGGTCGCCGCCAGCAGCAACTTCTGCACACTGGCTGGCGTTCGGTGCTCGTGGGGGCCGCACCCGCCGAGAACCTCACCGCTGTTGAGGTCCGCCACGAGCCAGGAGGTGGCGGTCACTGCCGGTGCCATCGGCGCAGCCGCAGGAATGGCCAATCCTGCCGTCGCCAGCGCCTGCCCCCCGACTGCCCCCTCGGCGGGGTCAACCGGTGGCGCAGACGGTGCGGCGGGCGGGGGCACCGGCGGCTTCACGGCCGGGCATGGCACGTGCGGCGCGGCTGCGGCCCGCGTTGGTGGCGCGACCGCGACAGCGGGCGGAACCAGGATGGCGCTGAGAGCGACGGCGGTAACCCGAAAGATGGTCACGTTAACGTACGGTAATCGTCAGCAAGGCTGATGCGGGCCGATTGGCAAAGCACGCCGCAGGACGGCGAGGAAACCCGGCTTTCAACCCCTCCGGCTTCGCTGGCCGACACCCAACTGCTCCCCCCATCATCTCGTACGGGGGCTGCACAGAACTGCCTGAACCGCACGCAACGGTACGAAACGGTACGTAACGGGAGTCAACGGGGCGGCCGACGCCACCACAGCGTCAGCGGCAGGCCTTATCTGACCGTTAAGTAACGGTCTAGCTGGTTCACCCGGAGGGCAGCATTGGGCAGACTGGGGCGATGCCCGCCGCCGCTGCGCCCGCTTCCCCCGTCCACCGCCGTACCCAGGCGCTCGTCGCGGTGGTCGCCGCGCTCGCCGTGGCGGTCGCGGTCGGCGCCTGGTCGCAGCGAGATCGGATTGTTGGCGACGGCGGTGCACCGGAGCCGGGCCACGCGGCCGCCTTCGACGGGGCGGGCGGCACCCCCATCTGCGCCGGCCTGCCGGCCCGGGCGCCCCGCGAGCTGCGCGGCATGTGGATCACGACGGTGAACAACATCGACTGGCCGAGTCGGCGCGGGCTGCCGGCCGAGACGGTGCGGGCGGAGTTCCGGGGCTGGCTGGACCTGGCGGTGCGGCGCAACCACAACGCGGTCTTCGTGCACGTGCGGCCGAGCGGGGACGCGCTCTGGCCGTCCAGGTACGCGCCGTGGTCGGAGTGGCTGACCGGGCGACGCGACGGCCGCGAACCGGGCTGGGACCCGATGGAGTTCATGGTCGCCGAGGCGCACGCCCGCAATCTGGAGTTCCACGCCTGGTTCAACCCGTACCGCGGCGGCCAGCCGGCCACGGTGGGCGGGCCCGGCCCCAGGCTGGACCAGCTCGCGCCGACACACCCGCTGCGGCGGCACCGCGACTGGGTGGTGACCTATCCGAGCGCCGACCGGCCCGGCAGCCGCCTCTACTTCAACCCGGGCGTCCCCGAGGCGCGCACGTTCGTCGAGGACTCGATGCTGGAGGCGGTCCAGCGGTACGACGTCGACGGGGTGCACTTCGACGACTTCTTCTACCCGTACCCGGAGGCCGGGCAGGACTTCCCGGACAGCGCGGCGTTCGCCCGGTACGGCCGGGGGTTCGCGGACAAGCACGCCTGGCGCCGGGACAACGTGAACACGCTGGTCCGCGAGATGAGCGAGCGGATCAAGGCGATCAAGCCGTGGGTGAAGTTCGGCATCAGCCCGTTCGGCATCTGGCGCAACAAGCGCACCGACCCGGCCGGCTCAGCGACCGCGGGTCTGCAGAGCTACGACGACATCTACGCCGACACCCGACTCTGGGTACGGGAGCAGTGGCTGGACTACGTCGTGCCGCAGCTCTACTGGCACATCGGGTTCGGCAAGGCCGACTACGCCAAGCTGCTGCCGTGGTGGGTGGCTACGGTGCGGGGCACCCGGGTGCAGCTCTACATCGGCCAGGCCGACTACCGGGTGGGCGAGCGCGGTGCCTGGCGCGATCCGGCCGAGCTGGACCGCCAGCTCGCCGTCAACCGGCAGCACGGGGTGAGCGGAAGCGTGCACTTCAGCGCCAGGCAGGTGCGCGCCGACAAGCTCGGGGCAGTCAGCCGGTACAGCGGGGCGCACTACGCCGGCCCGGCGCTGGTGCCCACGATGGCGCAGCTACCGGCGGCGCCGCCGGCCGCACCCGCGGTCACCGGCGCGCGGCGTGCGGACGCCGGCGGGGTGGTGCTGACCTGGCGCGGGGAAGGCGCCGCGAGCTTCGCCGTCTACCGCGTGGACGGCGACGCGGCCCGGCTCGTCGGCACCACCCGGGGTACCGGTTGGGTCGACCCCACCGCCCCGGCCGGCCGCCCGCTCTCCTACTGCGTGTCCGGACTGGATCGCAGCGGGAACGAGGGCCGGCTCAGCGCGCCGATGTCCGTCGCCGCGCAGTGAGTGACCCTTCCACTTTGGCGTGTCCACGCCCCGGACCTGACGGCGCAGCAGTGTGGAGCTCGGTGTGGCGGCACCCGAGCCGGCGGCGCACGGGGGAGGCGACCCACCTTCGTGCAGGAGGCCCGGGGCCCGGGTTCTACTGTTCGTGCTGGGGAAGGTGGACCTTGGCGTCCTCATAGCTGGCGTTGCCGACCGACTCGGCGGGGGAGTAGACGAGGTTCAGCACCCCGGTCTTGAAGGTCTGCGACGAGATCAGGGTGAGCGGGATCGGGGGCTCGCCCTCGTCGAACAGCCGCATGCCCTTACGGACGGCGATCGGATGCACCAGCAGGTGCAGCTCGTCCAGCAGCCCCGCGGCCAGCAGCTGCCGAACGACGGAGACCGAGCCGCTCATGCCGATGGTGCCGTCAGCGGGTTCGTTCTTCAACGCGGTGACAGCCTCGATGAGGTCGCCCCGCAGCTGTTCGGAGTTTCGCCAGGCGAACTCGAGCTGCCGGTTCGACACCACGATCTTGCGGGCGTCGCCGAGCTTCTTGGCGAAGGGGGCGTCCTCCCCGCCGGCCGCTTCCCGCTCGGGCCACGCCCCGGCGAAGCTGTCGTAGGTCCTGCGACCGAACAGCATCGTGTCGGCCCTGCCGAGGGTGGCGTCCACGGCAGCGCCCATCTCCTCGTTGTAGTACGGGAAGTGCCACTGATCGGGCGCCTCGACGACGCCGTCGAGGGCGATGAACAGTCCCGCGGTGATCTTCCTCATGATGCTTCTCCAACTCAGTCGCTGAACGTTTCCGTCATCCACCAAGTCGACGCAGGCCCGATCAACTCATCGGTCGCATCTGGATCGGCTGCGGCCAAGCCTAAAGGACGCCTCCCCGGTGCGCGCCGCCCGTTTGAGAACGCCGGCCTCGAAGATGAGGGTGCTCCGGCCGCAACTCAAGCAGCCGGCCGGACAGCTGGCGGTTGCTTCGACGACCGGTACGACTGCCCGGCCGAGCGGCGCAGCTTGTCGCCGGTTGGCCGCCGAGCTTCGACCGCGGCCGCGACGCCCCGGGCGCGGAGGTGTGGGGTGCGGGTCAGCGCAGACGGGAGAGGAAGGTCCGGACTTGCTCGCGGGCGCGGTTCGTGATTTCGGGGCCGTGGGTGAAGGCGGCCACGTCGTAGTCCACTTCGCCCAGTACATGAGCCGTGCGCTGGTCATCCGGAAATCCGTGCAGAAGGACCTCACCGGCCAGCGGACCCCGGCCACGTTGAAGAGCGCATCGCCGGTGACCAGCACCCGGGTCGGTTCGTGCAGTAGCGACACGTGCCCCGGGGAGTGCCCTGGGGTGTGCAGCACCCGCAGGCCACCGCCGACGGCCAGGACGTCGCCATCGGCCAGTGGGCGGGCGACCTCGACGGCCGGGAACCGGCCCCCGGCCAGCCGGGCGAGGAACCGTCCCGCTGTGATCGTCGGGTCGTGGGGCGGCACCCGCCCGGATTCGGCGTACGGCACATCGGCGGTGTGCGCGGCGACCAACTCGGTGGCGATCGCGTCCAACGAGTCGTTCTCCGGCTGGACGAAAACCTTCACCGACCCTCGCCTCTGCGCGGCGATCGTCGACCGGCTCACCTTCGGCGGCAACATCATCGAGACCGGCACTGACTCCTACCGCCTCGCCCACGCTCACCAGAAGAACCTGGCCATGGCCGCGGACTGACCCACGCCATGAGCGACCCGACCATCCCCACACCTGCCGAACGGGCCGCGCTCAACGCCGCCCTGCTCGCCACCGGCGCCGAGACCGGTTTCTGGGACGACACCGGCCGCCCCGCACCCTGGCCCGACGACATCGACGAATGGACACCCGCAACAGAGAATCCGCCACCCGCGCACCCCAGCGTGAGCGGTGCTGTTGCCTTCTGAGGATCGCCGATCTGAGGAAGGGGCGCCCGCGCGTCATCCAAGGGCACGTATCAGTGCTGGGGCGGCCGCCGCGTCGGCTGCGAAAATCGCTGCCCGGTCGTCGGAGCACAGTGATAGAAAGCCGGGGTGCACAAAATTCTCACGTTCCCTGATCATCTGCGGCTGATCAACGAACGGTCGGCCGCCTTCCGCGCTGCGGTCGCCGCGGCACCCAGCCTCGACGCGCAGGTGCCGACCCATCCCGAGCGGACGCTGTTCGATCTCGTGCAACACGTGGGGATGGGCCGCCGCAAATCAGCCGCCATCATCGCCGCAGGGCCCGCAGACGCGCCCCCGGAGAAGTCGGCTTGGGAGGACGGCATGGGTGCGCCTCGGGAACGCGAGGCTCTCCTGGCCTGGTGGACCGAGTCCGTCGAGCAACTGACGAGCGCGCTGCGTGAGGCCGGCCCGGACCGCGGTTGTTGGACGTGGTGGGATGACTCGCCGTCACCGCAAACCTCTGGTGCCTGGGCGCGGCGACAGGTCCCCGAGATCGCGGTGCACACCTACGACGCCCAGCTCACCGTGGGTGCCCCGCAGCCCCTACCGGACGAGGTCGCCCTCGACGGCTTCGACGACTGCCAGTTCACCCTCTGCGCGACGACGGTCGCCTGGCCACACGAACCCGCCATCGTCGATTACCACGCCACCGAGGGCCACTCCTGGCGCCTTCGGCTTTCCCACGACGGCGCACAGGTCGCCCACCTCACGCCCGCTGCCGGCGAGGACCCCGACACGGCCGACGCCTCCGCCCAGGGCGCGGCCAGTGACCTGGTCCTGTTCTTCTACGGCCGCATACCGCTGGATTCGCTGAAGTTCGAAGGCGACCGTCGTATCTTCGATCAGCTCGTAGCCTGGGACCCGTCCGTGTGACAACCGACGACATGCGATCTCGTGCACCCGGAGGCCGAGGCCGCAGCGAAGTCGCAGGTATCCGGCTCGGGTGGCTACGCTCGTGAACAACGTTGATGTGCTCGTCCTGCACGGATCGCCGGGCTCGGGAAAGTCCACCCTGTCGGGTGCCATAGCGGACCTGCTGCGTGAGTCCGGTTTGGCGAACGCGGTGATCGACCTCGATGACCTCACCATGGTCTACCCGCACCCCGAGCGGTCTTTCGCGCTCAACAATCTCAGGGCTATCTGGCCCAATTACGCGACTATTGCGGGTTTGCGGCTCGTCATTCCCAGTGTTATCGCGGACGAGGACGAACGGGTGCATCTTCGCGCTGCCGTGCCGGGCTCACGGTTCGTCGTCTGCGAGCTGACCGCCCCTGAGACGGTCTTGAAGGAACGGGTCGCTGCACGGGAACCGAACGAGTACTGGCGCAGCCGGCTGCGCAACTTCGTCGATCTCTACCAGCAGCGCAGCGATCTTGCGAGGATCCGAGACTTTCAAGTGTCGACCCACGCAAGGTCTGTTGCGGAGGCAGCTCGCGAAGTCATCGAACAGGTCGGGTGGCAGCTTCGGCCTGAAGTCGAGCGCCTACAAACCTAACGCACAGTCACTGATCTGAGTTCCTGCAGCAGGCCGGGGTGGGGCCAAATCGGGCCGTCACACCATCGCACGCCTCCACCACGATGGGGCCACCACAGACCGTCCGAGCGGGGCCACCGCAAGCCGTCAGAATCAGAGGGTGATGGTCACGGTGCCACAGCCGTCGCCGGCTTCCAGGCTGAAGCCGCGCTCGTACTCGTAGTCCGACCAGTCGATGTAGCGGTGGTCGTTCTCGCCGGGCCAGTAGGCGTTGGGCGCCTCCGTGAAGTCGTCGGCGGTGATGGTGGCGGAGAGCGCGTCGTGCAGCTCCCGCATCTGGTTGGGGTTGAGGTCGAAGTTCACCGCGTCGGCGCCGTCACCGATCTCCAGGTTCCGGCCGCCGTCGGAGGTTCGCACCGACCAGTCCAGGTAGCTGGCGTCGTCGCCGTCACCGAGGTACAGCGCCCCACGGGCGGCCTCCCGGGCGCCTGCGGCGAAGGTCCGCAGCTTGGTGGCCAGTTCCCGGGCCTGCTCCGGGGTGTGCTGGGCGGTGTAGGCCTGCCAGTAATCGCTGGCTGGGTCTTCCTCACCCTCGACGCCGGTGACGGCAACCCGGGTCGCGCCGTCTTGGTCGACCAGGTCCATCCCGGGGCGCACCACGACACTCAGGGTGAACGGCCGGGCCTGCGTCTCCACTCGCCCCGAGCTGCTGTCGCAGCTGACCGCCGTGGGCAAGCCACCGGCCAGTGCGCTGGTGCTGGGCATCGAGGAGGTCTACCCGCACTGCCCCAAGGCGCTGCTGCGCGGCGGGGCCTGGAAGCCGGAGCAGTGGCTGCCGGCGGACGCCCAGCCGACCTCGGCCGAGGTGACGCTGGCCCAGCTGCGGATGCCGGCGCTGACGATCGCCGACATCGAACAGGTGGAGGCGGACTCGCTGAAATACCGCTACGAGTGACGGGCCGCGGACCCACCGCCGTGCGCTGAGGCCGAGGTCGGCGCAGGGCGGTGGGTCCGTCGTCGCGTCCTATTCCTCCGGCTCCCAGGCGATCAGCTGGTCGAGGACGCGCCGGTCGCCGTCGAGCCGCAGCGAGTCCATCGGAATGCGGCCGTAGCAGAACATGACCAGCTCATTGGCCGTGCCCCGGGCGGAGACATAGGCCGCCTCCGGGCCCTCGCCGGCGACCGGCGTGGGGAGGCGGGCGGTCCGGGCGCCGTCGGCGGAGAACCAGAGCCGCCAGGAACGGCCCTCGGTGGCGTGGTAGTCGATGACCGCGGGCTTGTGCGGCCACGCGGCCGTCGTCGCGACGCAGGTGGTCAGGAACTCGTCGACACCGTCGAGGGCGACCTCGTCCGGCAGCGGCTGCGGGGCGCCCACGGCGACCTGGGCGTCGTAGGTGTGCACGGCGACCTGCTGGAGCTGGTGCCGGGCGACGGCACCAGTCGTCTGCGGCGACTGCGACGGACCCCACCACGTCCAGCAACCACGATCCGGGCCGGCCTCCCGCAGCGCGTCCAGCAGCTCCCCCGTCGACGCGGCGAACCAGGCCAGCAGGGCCTCGCGCTCCCGGGGCGCCACCGGGGCGGACATCGCCGGAGGAGCGTCGGCGGGCCCCGCGGCCACGATGGCGGCCCACTTGCGGCGCCCCTCGCCCAGGTGCTGCACCAGGTCGAACAACGTCCACTCGGGGCAGGTCGGCACCCGCACGTCGAGGCTGGGTGCCGCGGCGACTGCCGCCCGGAAAGCGGTCGATCGTTCGTCCATCAGCCGCAACAGGTCAGCGAACTCCAGAGTCTTTTCCACCGCGGCTTTGTACCACCCCGCTCCGACAACCGACAGCGGGTTTCCCCACCCCCGGCGGCGGGGCCACGCGGAAAATCCGTTGCCCGGCGGCCCGCGGGTTGACCATGCTGACGCCCATGGATCAGTGACCAGTGGCGCACGTGCGCGATGAAGGCGGGTTCGAGTCACCTCCCCGTCTCGGTCCGCCGTGCCACTCGAAGCCCGCACCGGGTGACCGGTGCGGGCTTCCTTCACGCGACGTGATCTGCGACGTCGCGCCAGCCGGCGTGCTCCGCGCCGAGACGCCGGCTGCCCGCCACTGGATCCGGGAGGCACCCACCGGCGCGCCATCGCGCTGCCGGGCGCCTCCTGCCTCGACCTTGGAATCGCCGAAGCCATGAATAGTGCCCGCCATGTCCGCGTGCCGGCCGACGGTCGCGGACCCGGCATCGACCGCAAAGCGCTGTGGGTGGTCAGCGAGCTCGGACTGCCGACCATCGTCAAAGCCTGCGTGTCGTGCAGGTCCACCCGTCACCGTCCCACCGGGAAGATCCGGGTCAACGCGAACCACAAGCTGCTCGACGTGTGGCTGCTGATCTGCTGCGACCTGTGCGGCCGCACGTCGAAGATCCCCGTCCACGAGCGCGTCAACGTGCGGGCGCTGGACCACGAGCGGCTACTGAGGTTCGAGAACAACGATCCGGCCATGGTGCGACAGCTGACCATGGACGCGACGCTCGCCCACAAGGCCGCCTACCAGCTCGACTGGACCGGCACCTGGCAGTTGGACACCGACATACCGTTCTACGACCTCCAGCGCGAGGATGCCGCGCCGCTCGAGGTCATCATCAGGTTCGAGCTCCCGGCACCCGTCCGGGTCGAGAAGCTGCTCACCGCCGGGTTCGGCCTGAGCCGTCCCGCCGTGCGAGGCATGGTCGACTCCGGGCGCATCCGCCTGCCCCTGCCCATCGACGCCAAGGCCCGCGAGGACTTCACCTTCCTTGTCGTCACCGCCCCACCGCTGTCACCCGAGCGGGCATGAGGTGCCACCTGATCAATGCCCATGATCGAGGCTCTCCCCGTACCGCGTCACTGACGTTCGGTGGCAACTCCACTGACGTTCTGTCCAGCCCTCCACCGGGGTCCTGCTCGGCGACCAGGTCGAGCACGCAAGCAATCACACGCAGGCCCACGGCAAAGGCCATGGCGACCAGCGGCTGCCGGCCCCCTCCACCAGCGGGGGCCGGCAGCCATGCGGCGGCTGTTCCGACCGGCTATTGCACCGGACGCAGCGGCGTGACCGAGCCGCGCTGCCAACCTGTGTCGGGCGCCATGTGCCACTCGATGTGACGCTTCGGGTTGGTCACCCAGGAGCCGCACGCCGGGCACTCGAAGCCGTTCGGGGCGCCGGGCGGGCCGGCCTGCGGGCCGGTGTTGTCGGACTTCTGCTCGGTCTTGCGGCTGGCGGCCTCCCACAACGGCACCCAGACGGACGTAAAGGTACGAGTGTCCACGTCCATGTGCTCGGCGAGCCGATCGAGCAGCTCACGACTGGGCGCCAGGTGGCCGTTGAGCACCCGAGAAAGCATCGACTCGGAGTAGCCGACGTCGCGCGCCAGCTTGGCCAGCTTCGGCTTACCGGCGGTGACGCGAGCCGCGGTGAGCACCTCGCTCAACTGCTGGCGGGCGGTTTCCGGGTCCAGTACGTCCTCGGCGGCCGCAGCCGCCATGAGCTGAACCTTTTCCACGCCGCCATTGAAGACGTAGACGGTGGAGTCACGGCCTGGTCGTCGACGCCGAGCTGTTCCGGCTGGAGGCGGTCGTACGCTGGCTGGACGCGGCCGACAGCCGGCTGCGTCGCCGGCCCGCGCCGCCCCCGCCGTCCGGCAGCGCCGCCCGACCGCCCGACGCGGCCGACCGCCGTGCCCCGGGCCGCCCGACGGGGGCTCGGCGATGAGCGAAGTGCTCCGCATGACCCAGGTGTCCAAGGTGTACGGCTCGGGGCCCACCGCCGTGCACGCACTGCACCCGGTCGACCTCGGTGTCGACGCCGGTGAGCTGGTGGCCGTCATGGGTCCGAGCGGCTCCGGCAAGAGCACCCTGCTGACCGTCGCAGGCAGCCTGGAGGAGCCCAGCGGGGGCGAGGTGGTGGTCTGCGGTGCGCGGCTGTCGACGCTCTCCAGCGACGCCAGGGCCCGTCTGCGCCGCCGATCGATCGGCTTCGTCTTCCAGGACCTCAACCTGCTGGCCGGTCTCTCCGCCGTGGAGAACGTCGCCCTGCCGTTGGAGCTCGACGGAGTGGCGGCGCGGGCGGCCCGGGTGACCGCTCTGCGCGCGCTCGACGAGCTGGGACTGGGCGATCGGGCCGACCACTATCCCGACGACCTCTCCGGTGGGGAGCGTCAGCGGGTCGCGATCGCCCGTGCCGTGGTCGGTGACCGGCGGCTGCTGCTCGCCGACGAGCCGACCGGTGCCCTCGACGCGGCCAACGGCGAAGCGGTGATGCGCCTGCTGCGAACGGCCTGTCGGGGTGGGATCGCCGGAGTGATCGTCACCCACGACGCCCAACTGGCATCCTGGGCCGACCGGGTGGTCTTCATCCGCGACGGGCGCGTCGTCGACGAGACCGCGCCGACGACCGGTCCGGACACCCTGCTCACGCCGGACGGTGCGGCGTGACGTCGAGCCCGCTGCCGACCGCTGCGCCCCACCCGCCGGCCGCGCGGCCCGCCGGCGGCGGCCTGCCGGCCCGGCGCGCCGTGGTCCGCTGGGCCGTCCGGCTGTTGCGCCGCGAGCTGCGTCAGCAGCTGCTGGTCATCGGCCTGCTCACCGTCGCGGTGGCCGCCGCCACCTTCGGCGTCTCGGCGACCTGGAACCTGCCGGCTTCCAGCGACGCCACCTTCGGCCGGGCCGACCAGCTGATCCGCCTGCCCGGCGACGACCCGGGCGCCTCGACGCCCGGATCGCCGCCGCGCGGGCCTGGTTCGGCACGGTGGACGTGATCGGACACCGCTCCGTCCAGGTCCCCGGCCGGTTCGACCCGGTCGACATCCGGGCCCAGGATCCCGCTGGCCCCTACGGCGCACCGATGCTCGCGCTGCGTCACGGGCGGTACCCGCTGACCGCCGACGAGATGGCGGTGACCGACGAGACAGCCCGCGTGCTGCGGGCCGGAATCGGTACCCGGGTACGGGTGGACGACCGTGACCGCCTCGTCGTCGGCCTGGTGGAGAACTCGGCGAACCTGCACGACGAGTTCGTCCTGACCGCCGTCGCACCCGCCGACCCGCCGCAGTCGGTGACCGTCCTCGTCGCCGGCGACCAGGCCACGCTGGAGGCCTTCCGGGACTCGGTGGACGGTCCGCTGGTACGCCAGTCCCGGCCGGCCTCGACCCGTACGGCGACCACCCTGGCGGCGCTGGCGCTGGTCACGGTCGGTCTGCTGCTGGTCTCGCTGGTCGCCGCCGCCGGCTTCGTCGTGGTGGCACACCGCCGGATGCGCCAGCTCGGCATGCTCGCCGCGATGGGTGCCACCCGCCGGCACCTGCGGTTGGTGATGCTGGCGCACGGTGCGGCCGTCGGGACGGTCGCCGCGGTCTGCGGCACGGCGGTGGGCATCGCCGCCTGGTTGGCGGCCGCCAGCGCGGTGGAGACCTCCGCCGGGCACCGCATCGACCGGCTCGACCTGCCCTGGGCGACAGTCGGCGCCGGCATGCTGCTGGCCGTGGCGGCCGCCACCGCCGCCGCGTGGTGGCCGGCACGCACCATCGCGCGTACCCCGATCATGAGCGCGCTGTCGGCGCGGCCGCCGGCGCCCAGGCCGGCCCGCCAGTCGGCCGTGGCCGCCGCCGCGCTGCTCGCCACCGGCCTCACCGCTCTGGTCACCTCCGGCGGCGACCGCCCCGTGCTCATCGCCGTCGGCACCGTCTGCACGGCGCTCGGCGTCCTCCTCGTCGGCCCGCTCGGCATCCGGGCGCTGGCGGCGGCCCGTGGCGGCATGCCGGTGGCCGTCCGGTTGGCCCTGGGCGACCTGGCCCGCTACCGGGCCCGCGCCGGTGCGGCGCTCGCCGCGATCAGCCTCGCGCTGGGGATCTCGGCGGCGATCATCGTCGGCTCGGCCGCCGCCGAGTACAGCGCCCGGAAGGCGGCCGGCCTCGGCAACCTCACCGGCGGTCAGCTCCTGATCCGGATCGGTCGACCGGAACCGGTGATCCCGGAACGCACCCCGGCGCAGCTCGCCACGGCACAGGCAGCTACCGACGCGATCGGGGCGGCCCTCGGGGCGTCCACCGCGATCCCGCTGGACATGGCGGTGGTCACCGCGTACGCCGATCCGGGCCGGGAGGGCGGACCGACCGGCCATCCGGCCGTCGAGATCGGCGTCCCCGCCGTCGCCGGCCGGTCGACGACATCCCACCCGCTCTATGTGGTCAGCCCCGGACTGCTGGGACTCTACAATGTGGACGGCTCCGTGATCGGCGCCGACACCGACGTGCAGACCGTTCGCAGCGGCCCGCTGGAGCTGGTGAACATTCCCGCCCGCGGCGTCCGGCCCACCACCCAGCCGCTGCCGGACCTCGGCTACTCTTCGCTGCCCCACTCGCTGATCACCGCCGGGGCGCTGAGCCGCCACGGCTGGCAGCCGGCGCGGGTCGGCTGGTTCATGGAGGCCGACCACACGCTCACCGAGCAGGAGCTCGCGACGGTCCAGGAAATGGCGGCCGGCGCCGGCCTGACCATCGAGTCGCGTCGGGAGCAGGCGTCGCTGGGCAACCTCCGGACGGGGGCGACGGTGGCCGGCGCGTTGCTGGCCCTCGCTGTGCTGGCCATGACCGTCGGGCTCATCCGGGCTGAGGCCGTTGGCGACATCCGCACGCTGACCGCGACGGGCGCGCCGAGGCGGGTGCGCCGCACGCTGACCGCCACCACGGCAGGTGCGCTCGCCCTGCTCGGCGCGTTCCTGGGTGTGGTCGGCGCCTACCTGGCGCTGGTCAGCGTCCTGCACCGTCACCTCGACGCGCTCCGCACCGTGCCCGTCGCCCACCTGGCTGCGACGACCGTCGGGCTGCCGTTGCTCGCCACGATTGGCGGTTGGCTGCTCGCCGGCCGTCAGCCTCGGTCCTTCGCCCGGCGGAGCCTGGACTAGATCGCCTGCCCGGCCGGTGGCGGGCGGTGCGGGGGGCGGGACTGGGCGTGGTGCAGCGCACGGTCGCACCCGCGAGCACAGCTATACCCAAGAGGGTATTTCGGGTGTGATCCGCGGGTCAGGGCCGGAAGTCCCGTTCCCCGGCCTGGGGGAGGGTGGCCCGACCACCGGCACCCCGCCGGCCGACGAGCGGTCAGCGGCGGGCGTTGCGGCCCTTGAGTCGTCGGCCCAGCTCCCGGGCGATCTCCCGGTTGGCGTCCCGCTCGGCGAGGGCCTGCCGTTTGTCGTACGACTTCTTACCGCGGGCCAGGCCCAGCTCGACCTTGGCCCAGCCGTTGGCGAAGTACATCGACAGCGGCACCAGGGTCAGCCCGCCACCGCCCTCGCGCAGCTTCTCCAGGATCCGGGCGATCTCCACCCGGTGCAGCAGCAGCTTGCGGGTGCGCCGGGGCTGGTGGTTGGTCCAGGTGCCGAAGCCGTACTCGGCGATGTGCAGGCCGTAGAGCATGATCTCGCCGTCGCGCTCCTGGGCGAACGCGTCGACCAGCGACACCCGCCCCTCGCGCAGCGACTTGACCTCGGTGCCGGCCAGCACGATCCCCGCCTCGTAGGTCTTGAGGATGGTGTAGTCGTGCCGCGCCTTCTTGTTGGAGGCGACGAGCTTGCGCCCGGTGTCCCTGGACACGCCCACCTCCGCACTCGTCGACCCGGAGCAGGATACCCGTCACGGGGCCTGCGCTGCCGCGACCCAGGCGGTGGTGATGAGCAGCAGCGCCGCGAGGTAGGTCGCCATCACCAGCAGCCCCTGGCCGGGCAGCGCGACGCCGGCCGCGCCCAGGCCGATCAGCAGGTCCGAGCCGAGGAAGAGCGCCCCGCCGACCGCCGCCCGGCGGGACACCCCGGCAGCGGCGGCGGCCATCAGGGACAGCGCCAGGCTGTAGCCGAGCACCGGCAGCCGCAACGGTCCCAGCCCCTCCCACAGCAGCGCGTTGGCCACCGCCCAGAGCGCGAGGTACGCCACCACGGCCGGGACCGGCGGCCGGCGGTGCCGGACGAACGCGGTCAGGAAGGCGAGCTGGGTGACCAGGAAGCAGCCCATCCCGACCAGGAACGCCGGCCGCCCCGGCAGCAGCAGCGCCACGTCCCCGGCGGTGGCGAAGACCAGCCCGACCGCCACCGGGTCGACCCGCCGCCGCGCGGTGTACAGGTAGCCCAGCAGGAGCGGCGCCAGCAGCGGCTTGGCCAGCCACTGCACCACGGTCAGGTCGAACGCGACGCCGACCAGTTCGACGGCGGCGACGACCCCGAACGCCCGGAGCCAGCGCCGGCTCACCGGGCTGGCTGCCAGCCGGGCCGGCCGAGCACGTAGCCGAGCCGGTGCCGCCAGGACGTGGCCTGCCGGGCGTCGGCCCAGATCGAGGCGTACTCGTGGGTGGCGACCCGCAACGGGTTGTTGGTGGTGATGTTCTTGGTGAGCCCGTACCGGACGGTGGCGCGCTCCGGCTCGAAGCTGCCGAAGAGCCGGTCCCAGACGATCAGGATGCCGCCGTAGTTGCGGTCCAGGTACTCGGCGTTGGCGCCGTGGTGGACCCGGTGGTGTGACGGGGTGTTGAAGACCCACTCGATCGGCCGGGGCAGCACGCTGACCCGCTCGGTGTGCAGGAAGAACTGGTAGAGCAGGCTGATCGACTGCTGGAGGAAGATCATCCACGGCGGGATGCCGAGCAGGGCCAGGGGCAGCCAGAATGGCAGCGAGGTCATCGGCGTCCAGCTCTGCCGCAGCGCGGTGGAGAGGTTGAAGAAGACGCTGGAGTGGTGCACCACGTGGCTCGCCCAGAGCAGGCGCACCTCGTGGTGCAGCCGGTGGAACCAGTAGTAGGCCAGGTCGTCCGCGAAGAAGAGCAGCACCCAGGCCCACCAGTTGCCGGGGGAGAGATGGACGGGGGCGAGCGTCCAGAGCCCGGCGTAGAGCCCGACGGTGGCCAGCTTCCACGGGAAGCCGATCACCTGGCTGCCCAGGCCCATGGAGAGGCTGGTGGTGGTGTCGCGCAGCTCGTAGCCGCGTTCGTCGTCGTCGGGCGCGAACCGGTAGGAGAGGGCCTCGACGATGATGAGCAGCAGGAACGCCGGGACGGCGTAGAGCACGGCTGGGATCATGCTCGGGCTTCCCTTCCGGACGGGGTGGCGGGGGTGGTGACCGGGGCGGTCAGCAGGGCCCGGGCGTGCCCGGCGGCGGCCGCGCCCTGGCCGGCGGCGATGGCCGCGGCGAGCCGGCGGTGGCCGGCGACGTCGAGCAGTTCGGCGGCCCGGCCGTCCGGCGGCACCTCGCCCACGGCGAGCGTGCCGGCCACCAGGCTGTTGAAGGCCAGCAGGTAGGCGGTGTTGCCGGAGCCGCTGACGATCAGCCGCCACATGGCGATGTTCGCCTCGGCCATCCGCGGCAGGTCGGGCGCGAGCGCCGCGTACTCCTCAACGGCCCGGACCACCGCGGCCGTGGCCGCCGGGTCGCCGCGCTCGGCGCAGAGCCGGGCCGCGTCGGTCCCGACGCAGGCCCGCATCTCCAGCATGTCGCGGACCAGCGTCTCCACCGGGAGTACGTCGCCCGACTGGGTCAGCGACAGCGCCAGGTCGAGCCCGGCGTGCACCCGCCAGTCCAGCACCCGGGTCGCGCCGCCCTGGCTGACCCTGACCAGCCCGAGCTGTTGGAGCCGGCGCAGCGCCTCCCGGACGGCGTGCCGGTTGACCTCGAACGCGGCGGCCAGTTCCCGCTCGCCGGGCAGCGTCTCCTCCGGCCGGTAGCGACCGCTGACGATGGCGTCGCGGAGCTGGCCGAAGACGTGGTCGGAGACGGAGGCGCGGGGGACGGGGGCGAAGGCCATGGGCAGCAGTGTGGCCCGGGACACATCAACCCGTCAACTGGTTGGACCAGATCCGCCGGTCGCCACCCTCCGCCGCCCCCGCCGGCACGGCTCGTATCCTTTCGCCGGAAGCCCCCACGAGCGAAGGGAGTCGGTGTGAGTGACCGGGTCGAGACGTTGGAGTTCCAGGCCGAGGCCCGTCAGCTGCTCCAGCTGATGGTCCACTCGATCTACTCGAACAAGGACGTCTTCCTGCGCGAACTCATCTCGAACGCGTCGGACGCGCTGGACAAGCTCCGGCTGGAGTCGCTGGTCGACAAGGATCTCGAGGTCGACACCGCCGACCTGCACATCGAGATCGAGGTCGACAAGGACGCCCGTACGCTCACCGTGCGGGACAATGGCATCGGCATGTCCCGCGACGAGGTGGTCCGGCTGATCGGCACGATCGCCAAGTCCGGCACCGCCGAGCTGCTGCGCAAGCTGCGCGAGTCGAAGGACGCCGGCGCCACGCAGGAGCTGATCGGCCAGTTCGGCGTGGGCTTCTATGCCACCTTCATGGTCGCCGACAAGGTCACCCTGCTGACCCGGCGGGCCGGGCAGAGCGGCGGCACCCGGTGGGAGTCCACCGGCGAGGGCACCTACTCGGTCGAGGCGGTCGACGAGGCCCCGCAGGGCACCTCGGTCACCCTGCACCTCAAGCCGGTCGACACCGAGGACAACCTGCACGACTACACCGCCGAGTGGACGGTCCGGGAGATCGTCAAGCGGTACTCGGACTTCATCGCCTGGCCGATCCGGATGACCGTCGAGCGCCCCGGCGAGGACGGCGCGACCACCCGCGAGACGCAGACCCTCAATTCGATGAAGGCGCTCTGGGCCCGCTCCCGGGACGAGGTCGACGAGGCCGAGTACAAGGAGTTCTACAAGCACGTCAGCCACGACTGGGCCGACCCGCTGGAGACCATCCACATGCGCGGCGAGGGCACCTTCGAGTACGAGGCGCTGCTCTTCCTGCCCTCGCACGCCCCGCTGGACCTCTTCTCCCCGCAGGGCCGCCGGGGCGTGCAGCTCTACGTCAAGCGCGTCTTCATCATGGACGACTGCGACGCGCTCATGCCCAACTACCTGCGCTTCGTCAAGGGCGTCGTGGACGCCCACGACCTGTCGCTGAACATCTCCCGGGAGATCCTCCAGCAGGACCGGCAGATCCGCGCGGTGCGCCGGCGCCTGGTCAGGAAGGTCCTCGCCACGCTCAAGGAGATGCCGGCCGAGTCCTACCGCACCTTCTGGGCCGAGTTCGGCGCGGTGGTCAAGGAAGGGCTGCTGGAGGACGCCGACAACACCGAGGCGCTGCTGGACCTGGTGCGGGTCGCCTCCACCCACGATCCGGCCGAGCTGACCACCCTGCGCGACTACGTGGCGCGGATGAAGGACGGCCAGTCGGAGATCTACCTCGCCACCGGCGAGTCCCGCGGCACCATCGAGAACTCGCCGCACCTGGAGGCGTTCCGCGCCAAGGGCTACGAGGTGCTGATCCTCACCGACCCCGTCGACGAGGTCTGGGTCGAGCGGGTCGGCCAGTACGACGGCAAGGCCCTGCGCTCGGTCGCCAAGGGCCAGGTCGACCTGGAGACCGACGAGGAGAAGGCGAAGGCCGAGGCCGAGCGGCAGGACTTCGCCGAGCTGCTGAGCTGGCTGACCGGGGCGCTCGCCGACAGCGTCAAGGAGGTCCGGCTCTCCTCCCGGCTGACCACCTCACCGGCCTGCGTGGTCGGCGACGCGCACGACATGACCCCGACGCTGGAGAAGATGTACCGGGCGATGGGGCAGGAGGTGCCACGGGTCAAGCGGATCCTCGAACTCAACCCGGGCCACCCGCTCGTCGCCGGGCTGCGCAAGGCCCACGAGCAGGGCGCCGAGACCGAGGCCCTGACCGGGACCGCCGAGCTGCTGTACGGCATGGCGCTGCTCGCCGAGGGCGGGGAGCTGGCCGACCCGGCCCGGTTCACCCGGATCCTCGCCGACCGGCTCGCCCGCACCCTGTAGGGCCGGCGACTCGCCCTGCGGGTGCCGATCCCGCCGGCCGTGGGCGCGCACGCCACGGCCGGCGGGTCGGCTACCCGCGCGCCAGTCGATCGAGGTGCTCCGCCTCCTCGGCCGACGGCTCACCCGGTCCGGTGCGGAGCACTCGCCACCGGGTCGTCCTCCCGTCCGGGCCGACCAGTTCACCGCGCGCCAACGCCCGGTCGATGTCGTGCCGCACGCTCTGTTCCCGCTGCGGTTCGGTGGCGAAGAGGATGCGCAGGCGTACCTCGGCGCCGACCCGCTCCGCCCGGGTGTGGTGTGCCGCGACCGGGCAGGGCGGTTCGTGTTCCCAGTGGCCGCACAGGACGGTGGTGATGGCCGCCCCGGGGGCGCGTTCATCGCCGTCCGGTGCCATGTCCAGGACTGCCTGGTGGGCGAACCCCTGCCGCATGACGCCATTGTGGCCCCTGCCCGCCGCCCCGCGGTCGGATCCGAGCCGGGACGGGGTCGGTGACCCGACGGGCCGCCCCGGTCCGGGTCCAGGCTCCGGCCGGGGCGGTCCTCCGCTTGATCAGGGCAGGTCGGCGTAGAGCGCGGCGACCCCGCCGGACAGGCCGGCGAGGACGCGCCGGGAGGTCTCGTCGGCGACGATCTCGTACCGGTCGGCCTCGATGCCGTCGACGGCGATCCGGGCGATGTCCGCCGGATCGGACTTCGGCGCGGACACCCCGGCGGTCATGTCGGTGTCCATGTATCCCACGTGCAGGCCGGCGACGCGGACACCCCGGTCGGCGAGCTGCGTCCGCAGGGCGTTGGTCATCGCCCATTCGGCGGACTTCGCGGCGCTGTACGCCCCGGTCTGCGGGAAACTGATCCAGGAGAGCGCGGACAGGATGTTCAGGATCGTTCCGCCGCCGTTGGCCGCGATCGTCGGCGCGAAGGCGCGCACGACTGACAGCGTGCCGAAGTAGTGGGTCTCCATCTCCAGCCGGACCGTGTCCAGGTCGGCGTCGAGCAGGTCGGCTCCGGTGCTCACGCCGGCGTTGTTGATCAGCAGGGTCACGTCGCCGGCAATCTCGGCGGCCGCGGCCACGGAGCCCGGGTCGGTGATGTCCAGCCTGACCGGCGTGACGCCCGGCAGGTCGACGCTGTCGGGGTTGCGGGCACCGGCGTAGACGGTGGCGCCCCGCGCCACCAGCTCGGCGGCCAGGTGGCGGCCGAATCCGCGGTTGGCCCCGGTGACCAGCGCCGTGCGTCCAGCGATCTTCATGTCCTGCTCCTGAGTTGCTCGAAGGGTGTGTCGACTTCTCGCCCGGTCACGCGCGCAGCAGCCCCGGCCCCGGGCGTACGTCGATCTCGCCGGGCGGCACGTCGTGCCCGGCGTCGCAGCGCAGCCGCGCGTGGACGGGGGCGCCGCAGTCGTGGTGCTCGACCCGGACGGACGGGCCCGCCTCGTCGGCGGCCCAGGCGTCCCCCCACTGCCGCAGGGCGGTGAGCACCGGCAGCAGTTCCTGTCCCTTGCGGGTCAGGACGTACTCGTCCCTTGTGCGTTGCCCCGGCTGCCGGTAGGGCCGCCGTTCGAGCAGGCCGTCGGCGACGAGCTGCTTCAGCCGCGCGGCGGCGACCGGCTCGCTGACGCCCACCCGCCGGGCGAAGTCGTCGAAGCGGCGGGTGCCGAACGACGCCTCGCGCAGCAGCAGCAGGGTGGACCGGTTCCCGACCACCTCGACCGCGCGGGCGATCGAGCAGTTGGTGGTCAGCCAGGCGTCGCGCTGCGCGAGGAAATCCGTCATGCCGACCACCCTAGCCATCTGGCTAAGGAGAAACAAAGTCAGCTATCTCACGGCGGACCTGAGGGCGACCGGGAATGGATTCAGACCTGCCCGGCGTAGAAGCCGTACCGGGCGAGGGCGCCTCCGGGCGGCTCGACTCGTCCCACAGGCGGCGGTCGCTGAGCCCCCGGTTCGGGGGTGGCGGTGACGGCGAGGGTGGTGGCACCGCCGGCCTCGACCGCCTCCCGCTGCTCCTCGACGGCCCGCGCCCGGCTGCCGGGCTAGGCGCGTTCGGCGGCGACCAGCTCGCGGACCGCGGGCGCGACCTCCTGCGCGAAGAGCTGGATCGCGGTGGGGTCGTCGGCGCCGAGGATGAACCCGGAGGTGCCGTGGTCGAGGGCGAGCCCGGCCAGTTCCTCCACCCACTGCTCGGATGGACCGGCGAGGAAGTCCGAGCGGGACCGGGTGAACCGGCCCGAGAGGTTGAGCAGCCGCCGTACCGACCGGGGTTCCCGCCCGGCCGCCTCGGCGCCCTCGTCCACCAGCGCGTTGAGCTCGGCCAGCTCCGCCGGCCCCTTGGGCAGGTACGTCAGCGACGGCAGCCAGCCGTCCGCCGCCCGCCCGACCAGCCGCAGCATCCGCGGCTTGTACGCGCCGACCCAGATCCCCACGTCGTGGGCCGGCGCCGGTCCCCGCTTCGCGCCGACCACCCGGTAGTGCTCGCCCTCGACCCGGACGATGCCGCGCCGGTCGGTGGCCCAGACCTCCCGGATGACCTGGATCGCCTCGTCCAGCGCGTCCACGGCCTGACCGGGGGTGAGCCGGCGTCCGCCGACGGCCTCGATCGCCTCCCAGAACGCGCCGGCCCCGAGGCCCAGCTCGACCCGGCCGCCGCTGAGCAGGTCCAGGCTGGCCACGCTGCGGGCCAGCACCACCGGTTGGCGCAGCGGAAGGTTCAGCACGTTGCCGGCCAGCCGGATCCGGCTGGTCGCCGCCGCCACGAACGACATCAGCGTCCAGGTGTCCAGGAAGTTCGGCTGGTACGGATGGTCCTGGAAGGTGGCGAGGTCCAGGCCGACCTGCTCGCAGAGCTTGGCGAGGGCGACCACCTGCTCGGGTCGGCCCGCGGTCGGGGTGAGGAAGCTGCCGAAGATCAGCTCGTGCCCGTAGTCGGTCATGTCCGGTCCGCCACCTCGCCCCGATCCGCGCCGCCGGTGGGTCGTTGGCCGCGTCGTGCCGGCGGACCCCGCCACCGTAGCCCGGGCCGGAAGCCGGTGCTCACGGAACCCGAGGAATCGACAGGTTTGTTCACAGCTCGGGTCGCTCAGCGGTGTTCGTCGATGTCCGGGTGGCATATGGTGCCGGACAACGGCATGACCGTTCCTCCGGGAGGAGTGACCCGTGACCCGCCACCACCGTGTCCGCCGTCCGCTCAGCCTCGCCCTGCTCCTCGTCGCGGTGACCGCCCTGGCCGTGCCCGCCCCGGCCACCGCCGCCAGCTACCCCTACCAGGACCCGAGCCTGCCCGTCGCCGCCCGCGTCGCCGACCTGCTCGCCCGGATGACCCTGGACGAGAAGATCGGCCAGATGACCCAGGCCGAGCGCGGCTCGGTGACCGCCGCCGACCTGACCACCTACCGGCTCGGCTCGCTGCTCTCCGGTGGCGGCTCCGCGCCCTCGCCCAACACCGCGACCGGTTGGGCCGACATGTACGACGGCTTCCAGCGGGCCGCCCTCGCCACGCCGCTGGCCATCCCGATGATCTATGGCGTGGACGCCGTGCACGGGCACAACAACGTGGTCGGCGCGACGATCTTCCCGCACAACATCGGGCTCGGGGCGACCCGCGACCCGGCCCTGGTGCAGCAGATCGGCCAGGCGGTGGCCGAGGAGGTCTCCGGCACCGGCGTCGACTGGGACTTCGCGCCCTGCCTCTGCGTGGCCCGCAACGACCGGTGGGGCCGCACCTACGAGTCGTTCGGCGAGACGCCGGACCTGCCCTCGGAGATGTCCACCCTGGTCACCGGTCTGCAGGGCACGACCCTGGGCGGCGCCACCTCGGTGCTCGCCACCGCCAAGCACTACGTCGGCGACGGCGGCACCACCGGCGGCGACGACCAGGGCGACACCCAGCTGACCGAGGCCGAGCTGCGGGCGATCCACCTGCCCCCGTTCCAGGCCGCGGTGCAGCGCGGCGTCGGCTCAGTGATGATCTCCTACAGCAGCTGGAACGGCGTCAAGATGCACGGCAACCAGTACCTGATCACCACCGTCCTCAAGGGCGAACTCGGCTTCAGCGGCTTCGTCGTCTCCGACTGGAACGGTATCGACCAGATCGACGGCAGCTCCGGCTTCACCGCCGCCGAGGTCACCGCCGCGATCAACGCCGGCATCGACATGGTCATGGTGCCCACCGCCTGGAAGAACTTCATCAGCACCCTGCGCGCCGAGGTGCAGAACGGGCACGTGCCGCTGAGCCGGATCGACGACGCGAACCGGCGCATCCTGACCAGGAAGTTCGAGCTGGGCCTCTTCGAGCGCCCGTACACCGACCGGACCTGGACCCCGACGGTGGGCAACGCCGCCCACCGGGCGCTGGCCCGGCAGGCCGTGCGCCAGTCCCAGGTGCTGCTGAAGAACGCCGGCGGCGTGCTGCCGCTGGCGCGGGACAACAACAAGATCTTCGTGGCCGGCCGGAACGCCGACAACATCGGCAACCAGAGCGGCGGCTGGACCATCTCCTGGCAGGGCTCGTCCGGCGCCATCACCCCGGGCACGACGATCCTGCAGGGCATCCGGGCCGCGGTCGGTCCGACCACGACGATCACCTACAACCAGCGCGGCACCGGCATCGACGGCAGCTACCGGGCCGCGATCGCCGTCGTCGGCGAGACACCGTACGCGGAGGGCCAGGGCGACCGGACCGGCAGCATGAGCCTGGACCGGGAGGACCTGCGCACCATCGCCACCCTGCGTAACGCCGGCGTGCCGGTGATCGTGGTGCTGGTGTCCGGCCGGCCGCTGGACATCGCCGCTGGGCTGCCCGGCTGGAACGCGCTGCTGGCGTCCTGGCTGCCCGGCACCGAGGGCGCCGGCGTGGCCGACGTCCTCTTCGGTGCCGCGCCGGTCGGAAAACTGCCGATGACCTGGATGAACTCGGTCAGTCAGCAGCCCATCAACGCCGGCGACGGGCAGGTTCCGCTCTTCCCGCAGGGCTACGGCCTGACGTACTGAACGCGTTCGCGGAGGCCGCCGGGCGTCTACCCGGCGGCCTCCCTATTGCACGTTCGGGAGTGTCGCAACTCGAAGTTCCGCGCCTTCGCCCGGCCGGGTGAAGAACTTCACAAGAAGTGGGCGATCGTCCGAAATCGTTCCTAACGTCGTATGCGTTCGCGATCGCGGACACCACGGACCGGCAACGCCTAATCCCGCCGCCGGCCCGTCGGTACCTGGACCTCAGGCGGGAGCGGGGGACCCACACGTTCCTCGGTGCTCGACACCTCGGGGTGAAGCCGCCTGACGGCGGCCGGGCTCCTCGGCCCGAACCCGACAGCTCACCTCGTCGGCGTGGAGGAAACCACACCATGGCAACTGAATACACCGCACGCCACCGACGGACCAGCGCGCGCCGCCTCGCCGTCGGGGCGCTCGTCGTCGGTGCCGCGACCGGCGCCGCCGCGATCCTCGGCCCGGCCGCCCCGGCCAGCGCGGCCAGCGTCAACTGGGACGCCATCGCCCAGTGCGAGTCCGGCGGCAACTGGCACATCAACACCGGCAACGGCTACTACGGCGGCCTCCAGTTCTCCAAGAGCACCTGGAACGGCTACGGCGGCCAGAAGTACGCCAGCCGCGCCGACCTGGCCAGCCGCGGCGAGCAGATCGCCATCGCCGAGAAGGTCCTCGACGGGCAGGGCATCGGCGCCTGGCCGGTCTGCGGCAAGAAGGGCGGCTCGACCCGGCAGTACTCCACCAAGGACTCCGGCTCGACGTCCCGGTCGGACTCGGGATCGAAGTCGAAGGCGGAGAAGCGCTCCTCGCGGAGCGAGCAGCCGGCGACCCGCAGCCACCGGCGTACCGCGCCGGCCTCGGGTGACTCGACCACCACGTACGTGGTCAAGCCGGGCGACACGCTGTCGATGATCGCCGACGTACGGGACCTCGCCGGCGGTTGGCACGCGCTGTACGAGCGCAACAAGCGCGTGGTCGGCGCCGATCCGGGTCTCATCTTCCCGGGCCAGCAGCTCCGGCTGCGCTGACGTACCGCCGGAATCCGGCCCCGTGGGCCGGTGCCGGCGCAGCCGACGAACGCCCGGCCGGTGCTCCGGCCGGGCGTTCGCCGTCGTGGTGGACGTGGTGCCGGTGTCCCGGGCGGGCCGGATGGCGGATTGCTATCGTCACGGTGCTCGTGAAGGACGTGAAGAAAGCGCGGGTATGACCAACGAACCGTTCTCCGCGGCCGCGAGCCTCGATGAGCTGCTGACCCGGACGGAGCAGGCGCTGTCGGCGATGCGCTCCCGGCCCGCCGAGCACACCGACGGCGATGCGGAGGAGCTGCTCCGCGCCACCGGCACCGCGGCCGACGGGCTGGTGCGGGCCGTGGTCGTCCAGGGTGGGCGGTTGGAGTCCGTCGCCGTCGACCCGCGACTGTCGGCCGAGGGGATCGAGGCGGTCTGCGCACACGTCGTGGTGGCCGTCAACGCCGCCCTCGCCGACCTCGACACCCAGGTCAGCTCCTCGGCGCGGGCCGACGTGGACGCCCTGGCCGCCCGGCTCGGTGGGTTGCGGGAGCAGTCGAGGCGGCAGATGGAGATGTTCAGCCAGGCGATGGAGCACGCCGCCGCCCGGCTGGGCGGCGGCCGGACGGGCTGACCCGCGCCGGTCGGCGAAATGTCGGTGCCCCGGATCACAATCCCGGGATGGAGAAACCGCGGATCGTGACGGCCGAGGAGTGGCAGCGGGAACGCGACGAGCTGCTCAAGGCCGAGAAGGAAGCCACCCGGGCGCTGGACGCCCTCGCCGCGCGGCGTCGTCGTCTCCCGATGGTCAAGTTCGACAACGCGTACGTGTTCGACTCGCCCACCGGCCCGAAGACCCTGCTCGACCTCTTCGAGGCTCGGGACCAGCTCGTCGTCTACCAGTTCATGGACAGCGGCCCGGACCACTTCTGTCCGGGCTGCACGGCGTTCACCGACAACATCCCGTCCGGCGGCCCGGCGGCCCTGGCCCGGTACGGGGTGAGCTGGGCCACGGTGTCCAACATGCCGCTCGCGCAGATCGAGCCGTACCAGGAGCGCAAGGGGTGGACGGTGCCGTTCGTCTCCTCGCACGGCACGTCGTTCTCGGACGACTGCGGAGCGGGTGGGGGATTCATGCTCAGCGTGTTCCTGCGTGCCGGCGGGGACGTCTACCGCACCTACCACACCCAGGCGCGGGGGGTGGACCGGCTGCTGTTCATCAACAGCGTCCTCGACCTCACCCCGTACGGCCGGCAGGAGGACTGGGAGGACTCGCCGCCCGGCTGGCCCCAGCACCCCACCTACGGCTGACGCGGCGCAGCGGCCGGTCGTCGGGAGGACGACGACCGGCCGCTGCGTCTTCGATCAGCTCAGGGTGAGCGCGGTGTCGTCGACGACGAAGGAGGTCTGCAGGGAGCTGTCCTCCACGCCGCTGAACGAGATGGTCACGGTGGTGCCGGCCAGCGACGAGACGTCGAAGGAACGCAGGACGTAGCCGGTGGCGGCGTTCACGTTGGAGTACGTCGCCAGGGTGGTGCTGCCGGCCTTGACGGTCAGCCTGTCGTAGACCGTGCTGCCCGACTCCGCCGTGTCGATGTGCAGGTAGAAGGAGAGCGTGGCCCGGCATCCGGCCGGGATGCTCACCGACTGCGACAGGGTGTCGGTGTGGGTCGAGCCGTACCCGTCGAGCCACGCCTTGTACGAACCGCCGTGCGCGGGCTGGCTGGTCGAGTTGGTGATGACGCCCGAGGTGGCGCTCCAGCTCACCGCGCCGGACTCGAAGCCGGGGTTGGCCAGCTTCTGGCCGGAGCAGCTGCCGGTGGGCGGCGGGGTGGTGGTGCCGCTGCAGGTCGGGTCGCCGGACTGGGCCGGCACGCTCACCGCGTCCCAGGCGGACTTGACCGTGTTGAACTCGGTGCAGCTGGTCGGGTAGAGGTTCTTCGCCGCCTGCAGCGTCCAGGTGCGGTACTTCAGGTACGACGAGGACGAGGTCTTCAGCAGCATCGCGTTGTACATGATCTTCATGGCCTTCTGGATGCCGAGGCCGGTCACGGTGCTGCCGTTGCAGGTCGAGCTGGTCGGCTGGCCGTTGGTCGGGTTGCTGCCCACGGCCAGCAGGTAGAACCAGTGGTTGCCGGGGCCGGCTGCGGCGTGCACCTCGGTGCTGGGGATGCTGCTGGAGTAGCAGTTGGGGTCGCCCAGCGCCGACGGGTTGTACATGTTGCGGATCGGGCCGCTGCCGACCAGGTTGATCTTCTCGCCGACCAGGAAGTCGGGGGCGTCGTAGGTGGACGGCTCGTTGGCGAACCACTCGGTGGCCGCGCCGAAGGTGTCCGCGACGAACTCCTGCGTCCCGCTGCCGGAGATGCCGCCCGGCGTGTTGTCGTCGATGCCGTGGCCGATCTCGTGGGCCACCACGTCGAGCGAGCTGATCCACTGGCCCGAGGTGTTCTTGCCGATCTGCACCTGGGTGCCGTCGTAGTACGCGTTCTGGTCGTTCAGGCCGACCCGGATCGGCCAGGCGCCACCGCTGCCGTTCGCGCCGTTGCGGCCGAGCCACTGCGACAGCATCTTGTGCTCGGTCTGCGCGGCGAAGAGCGCGTCGACGCAGCCGGTCTCCTTGTTGGTGGCGGTGCCGTTGCCCCAGACGTCGTCGGAGCCGGAGAACGTCGTGTTGGTCGCGGCGTCCTGGCAGCTCTGGTTGGTGACGTTCGGGTCCTTCATGGAGTACGTGCTGCCGGAGAGGGTGGTGTTCAACGTGACCGGCCCGTTCCAGGCGCCGGTGCCGCTGCCGTGCACGATGCGCTCCTGCTTGCGCAGCACCTTGCCGGTGAGGGCGTCGACGTCCACGGTGAGCCGGCTCGGACCCTCGGCGTCGGTGCCCCGCAGAGTGGTCTCCCAGGCCAGTGCCGGCTTGCTGCCGAGGGTGTAGACGACGAGCGTGGTGCCCTCGACGGTGGTCACCGTCTTCAGCTGGGCGCGGGCGGTCCGCTCCGCGGTCGCGGACCGGAGCTTCGGCGTCGTGGCGAGGCTGCCGATGCTCTGCTGCTGGGCGACGGAGGCGTACTTGAGGTTTCCGGCGGAGTCGGTCGCCAGGACGAAGTCGCCGCCGGTGACCGGCAGGCCCTTGTAGGTGCGCTCGTAGGGCACGTACTGGGTGCCCTCGGAGGTGATGACGGGCTTCTGGACGAATGCCTCGTCGGAGCTGGCGTGCAGGTACTGCGGGCGGCTGGCGACCAGCGCGCTGGCCGAGCTGGCGGCGAGCGTGCGGGCCTGGGACGCGTCGGGGGCGGGGCTGGGCGGTGCGGCCTGTACGGCCGCGGCGGTGCCGGCGGCGATCAGACCGGCCGCGGCCGCGCCGGAGAGCGCGACGAGGCGGGGTGAGAGCTTCAAGGGGGTGTGCTCCTGTTCCTAGGCGGCGCGCGGGGCCCGGTAGGGACGCGCGCCGCGGTCCAGCTGCGGGGCGGGCGATGGAGGGTCTCCCGGGGGGCTGCCGGCGTTGCCCCGGATCGACGGACCGACCATCCCGAGCCGCCGGGGGCCCGGTGACTCGTGGCAGCACGATCACACGGGCAGCGGTGCAGATCAATGGGTGACCGGGGCAACCGCCTCCTTCCAGTCGCCTCGGCGACATCGGCAATTCAGAAAGCCATGATCTTCAATAGCGCCTGATCAGCCCTTATGTTCTCGGCGGCGAAGGAGGCCGCGCCCAACTTGCGGCTAATGCCGCTATCCACTGATGGCGCGTCTTGGTGTCGCGCGGAGGTGCCGATCGCCCCCGGCCCGTGCGGGCCGTCGGTCCGCGCTGAACGGACCATGATCATCCGCCGTACCGCCGGCCCTCCCGTCGTTCGGGTGATGTCACGACGGGGTTTCGCGCGGATGACAACGAGGTGCGCGAACGTCGGCCGGGAGCTCGCCACGCCGGCCTGGCCGGGCGGCGCCCCCGCCGTCGGGTCAGGACGCTTCGGCGAGGGCGCGGCCCAGCGCGGTGATCAGCGCCGACGGATCGACGGTGGCTGGGCGGTCGCTGACCTGACCGTCGCCGAGCTCGACCACCCGCCATCGTCCGTCGGCGTGCCGGGCCAGGTCCACCGTCACGAACGGCAGGCCGAGTGGGGCGACCAACGGGGCGAGGAAGCCGGAGTCGACCTCGTCCGTCGGGGCGGCGTCCGGGGTGTCCGGGTGCGGGCCGACGAGCGCGCAGCGGCCGTCGATCCACCAGGTGCGCACCTCGGCGCCGGTGAATCGCTCGAACCGGCGCAGCACGAAGCCGCCCGTGAAGTCGTCCTCGCGCAGCTCCAGGAGGCGGGTGGCGACGCGCCACGCGGCGTCGCCGTCGGCGAGGTCCGGGATGAACACCGCCTCGTGCCAGTGGTGCTTGGCCGATTTCGACCAGTCGCGCAGCACCGCCGACCCGCCGCCGAGCGCTCGCCGGGCGGCGTCGAACGCGGCTCGCCCCGCCCCGGTGGTCCAGACCGACTCGGGCGTGACGGTCCGTAACGCCTCGTACCATCCGGGCAGCTCGTGGGCCCGGCGATACCGCTCCGGCGTCGTCCGAAGCCGCACGTCCCGGGCGGCCAGGGCGTTCGCGAGGTCGGCGTACCGGTCGGCGCGCAGCATCCAGCCCCGGTAGACCGCGACCCCGGAGGGCCGTACGGCCGCCACCGCCCGGACCGGGTCATGACCGGAAGCGAGCAGGTCGTGGTCCACCAGGGCGATCGGGATTCCGGCGGCCCGGGCGGCCCCGGCCTCCGCGGCGAAGTGGTCGTCCGGGCGGCGCGGACGTAGCGGGTCGGCGGGGAACAGCAGCATCACTCGGCTCATGTTGCCGGATCGGCGCGACGGGTTTTGTCCTTTGTGGCGGCACCGGTGTGGCGGTCGGTGTCCGCCGCCCATGAGGGCTCCGACCCGGTGCCTCGCGGACGGTGGCGGGGGAGGGCGGAATCCCGCCCCTGGCACCACTTTCGTTGCCATAGCGCAAAGTAGATGCGGCATGGACGAAAGCTATGGACACCCTGTGCGGAAGTTAGTAGGGTCAGCACCGTCAATATGTTTCGCCGAGATGAACTACCGGCACGGTAGTTTTCGCCAGTGGCCCTTCAGGCGGCGCAACCCGCCCGGAGGCCATGACCGGCCAGGAATGGCCGTCCCCGGGTCAACGCCGCACCACGGCGACCCGGCGCGGGCACGCGCCGAGGCTCGACCGATGTCCGCCCGTACCCGACGAGACCCCTCAGCTCCGACGCGGAACCGCGTCCGATGCCGCGTGCGATCCGGCCCGCCGCCGACACCGGACCACCACCACTCCACACCGGACGACCGTGGCGAGCGGCCACGGCCGGGGATCCCGCGCGGCCAGGGAGGGGCCGCCGGGCAGCTTCGACCACTCCTGACATCGACGGGCCGACGCACGCTCCGCCCGGTGTTCCCCCGGACCGTGAGAGAGGCATCCATGAATCCACATCCACCGCGCGGCCGGCTCACCCTGAGCCGGCTCAGGAGGCCGCTGGCGACCATCGCCACGATGGTCCTCCTGCTGACCGCCGCCGTGGCTGCGTCCCCGGCGAACGCACGTCCGACCGATCCGGAACAGCCGGCGACGGCCGGGGCCACCGCGGCGTCGCAGCAACTGCAGGCCCAGGTCCTCACCTGGACCGCCGGTGACAACTTCCTGTCGTACCGGTCCGCGCCGACGACCGCCACGGCCGGACCGGCCACCCTCGTCTTCGAGAACAGCGCGGCCACCGGCAACACCACCGGCATGCAGCACACCCTCACCTTCGAGACCGGGAACCCCGCGTACAACAGCGATGTCGACGTGAACATCCTGGCCGACCCGTCGGACAGCAACGGGGGCCGGTGGACGGTCGACGTGGTCCTCACGGCCGGCACCTACCGGTACTTCTGCTCGATCCCCGGACACGGCGGCATGACCGGGCTCCTGGTCGTCACCGACGGAGGGTCGGACACCACAGCCCCGACGGTGACGGCCGCGGTCTCCGGGGAGAAGGACGCGACCGGCGCGTACGTGGGCAGCGCCACCGTGACCCTGTCGGCGACGGACACCGGTTCCGGGGTGTCCCGCGTCGAGTACGCCCTGGACGGCGGCGCGTACGGCACCTACTCGGCGCCGGTGACGGTGAACCAGCCCGGTCAGCACACGGTGTCGTACCGGGCGACGGACAAGGCGGGCAACACCTCGTCGGTGCAGTCGGTGTCGTTCACGGTGGTGCAGACGCCGCCGGCGGACACCACGCCGCCGACGGTGACGGCCGCGGTGACCGGGCAGAAGGACGCCGACGGCGCGTACGTGGGCAGCGCGACGGTGACCCTGTCGGCGACGGACACCGGCTCGGGCGTCGACCGGATCGAATACTCCCTCGATGGCGGCGCCTACGCGGCCTACTCGGCGCCGGTGACGGTCAACCAGCCGGGCCAGCACACGGTCAACTACCGGGCGACCGACAAGGCGGGCAACACGTCGTCGGCCCAGGCGGTCTCCTTCACGGTGGTGCAGACACCGCCCGCCGACACCACGCCCCCGACCGTGACCGCCGCGGTCTCCGGGGACCGGGATGCGACCGGCGCGTACGTGGGCAGCGCGACGGTGACCCTGTCGGCGACGGACAGCGGCTCGGGTGTGGACCGGATCGAGTACTCCCTCGACGGGCAGCCCTACGCCGGCTACTCGGCGCCCGTGGCGGTGAACCAGCCGGGTCAGCACACGGTCAGCTACCGGGCGACGGACAAGGCGGGTAACACCTCGTCGGCGCAGACGGTCTCCTTCACGGTGGTGCAGACGCCGCCGGCCGACACCACGCCGCCGACGGTGACGGCGGCGGTGACCGGGCAGAAGGACGCCAACGGCGCCTACATCGGCAGCGCGACGGTGACCCTGTCCGCGACCGACACCGGCTCGGGCGTGGACCGGATCGAGTACTCGCTCGACGGCGGCGCCTACGCCGCCTACTCCGCGCCGGTGACGGCGAACCAGCCGGGCCAGCACACGGTGTCGTACCGGGCGACCGACAAGGCGG
The DNA here is from genome assembly GCF_052814115.1 of Micromonospora sp. IBHARD004. Taxonomy (NCBI): domain Bacteria; kingdom Bacillati; phylum Actinomycetota; class Actinomycetes; order Micromonosporales; family Micromonosporaceae; genus Micromonospora; species Micromonospora sp. IBHARD004. The sequence goes on along the minus strand of NZ_CP199934.1, from coordinate 4,049,177 downwards.
GTAACACCTCGTCGGCCCAGTCCGTGTCGTTCACCGTGGTGCAGACGCCGCCTGCCGACACCACCCCGCCCACCGCCACCGCGACGGTGACCGGGCAGAAGGACGCCGACGGCGCGTACGTCGGCAGCGCGACGGTGACCCTGTCCGCGACGGACAGCGGCTCGGGCGTCGACCGGATCGAGTACTCCCTCGACGGGCAGCCCTACGGGGGCTACTCCGCGCCGGTGACGGTGAACCAGCCGGGTCAGCACACGGTCAGCTACCGGGCGACGGACAAGGCGGGTAACACCTCGTCGGCGCAGACGGTGTCGTTCACGGTGGTGCAGACGCCGCCGGCCGACACCACCCCGCCGACCGCGACCGCCGCCGTCTCCGGCCAGCTCGACGACGACGGCGCCTACCTGGGCAGCGCCACGGTGATGCTGTCGGCCGCCGACGCGGGCTCGGGCGTCGACCGGATCGAGTACTCCCTCGACGGCCAGCCCTACAGCCGGTACACGGCGCCGGTCACCGTGAACCAGCCCGGACAACACACCCTCAGCTACCGGGCCACCGACAAGGCCGGCAACACCTCGGGAACCGCGTCGGTCACGTTCACCGTGGTGGCGAGCGGCCCCGGGCCTGACTGCCCGGTCAAGGACACCCGCCCGACCGTGTGGCTCGGCACCGTGGACAGCGGCGTGCCAAACCGGATGGTCGAGGGCGACTGCACGATCAACAACGTCATCGAGGACGAGCGGAGCTGGCCGAACCACGGCGAGTTCGTCTCCTACGTGACGGCGGCCGCCGAGCACCTGCACCACCTGGGCGTCATCACCCACCTGGAGCACGGACGCCTGGTCAGCGCGGCGGCCCGCTCCGGCGTCGGCAAGCCGGACGAGAAGAACGGCTACCAGCCGCTGCTGGACAACACGGCCGCGTCCTTCGGCCGCTGGCAGCACGTCGGCGCGGGCGGCTTCACCCGCAACGCAGACGGGTCGATAAGCAGCCGGCCCGAGCCGGGGCTCGGCATGCTGTGGTTCCCGGTCAGCGCGTACGGCGATTTCTCGCTGAAGCTGCGGTGGCGCGACGACGCCCCCGGCGACGGTCGGGCCAACAGCGGGGTCTTCGTCCGGTTCCCGGACGTCCGCGCGCACCCCGACGAGCCGCGCCCGGAGTGGGTGGCCATCAAGTACGGCCACGAACTCCAGATCCTCGACCGGCCCGACGGCGACCAGTACAAGAGCGGATCGGTGTACGGCTTCGACCGGGTCGACCTGGCCGGCGCCCACGTCACCCCGAAGGGCACCTGGAACGACTACGAGATCCGGGTGGTCGGCCAGCACTACTCCGTCTTCCGCAACGGAGAGCTGATCAACGACTACGTGAACACCCCGGACGCGGTCTTCAGCCCGCCCCGGGCCGACGACCCCGGCGGGGCCGGACGGCAGAGCGCACGCGGATACATCGGCCTGCAGAACCACGGCACCGCCGACGTCATCAGCTTCCGCGACGTGCGGATCGCGCCGCTCTCCCCGTGCTGCCCGAACGGGTCGGCCTCCTCCGCCGCCAACTCGGCCACCTGCTGCTGATCGAGCGAAGGGAAACAACCATGGCAACGAACAGGATCGACCGCCGGGCGCTGCTGCGCGGGCTCGCCGGCTCCACCGTGGCGGTCACCGCCGCCGGCCTCACCGGAGCCCTGCCCGCCACGGCGGGGGACGACTCGAACGGTCACCTGATCCCGCGCGGCCACATGGGCATCCAGCTCTACAGCGTCCGGGACAAGATCGCGCAGGTCGGGTTCGCGGTGGTCTTCGAGGAGCTCTCCCGGATCGGGTACCGGGAGGTCGAGTTCGCCGGCTACACCCAGGGTTCCGTCGGCGCCATCACCCCGGACCAGATCCGGCAGCTGCTGGACGACAACGGGCTGAAGGCGGCGGGCAGCCACCGCGGGCTGAACGACTTCCGGACCAACCTGGAGTGGGAGCTCGAGGTCGCGGAGACCCTGGGCATGCCGGCCATCGGCACCGCCCAGGCGCCCACCGGCGACCGCACGATCGCCGGGTACCAGGCGGCCGCCGCGGAGTTCAACGCGTGGGGCGCCGCCGCCGCGGCCCGGAGCATCAAGCTCTACCAGCACAACCACACGATCGAGTTCAGCTTCGCGGTCGACCGCCCCGACGTGCGGCTGTACGACCTGTTCCTGGAGCTCACCGACCCGCGGTACGTGTACCTGGAGATGGACATCCTCTGGGCGTACGGCGGGGCGCGGAAGTACCCCGGCTTCCGCCCGGTCGACTACGTCAACGCCCAGCCGCACCGGTACCCGCTGTTCCATGTCAAGGACGGCGTCCCGCTGCCCGACCCCCAGCAGGGCAACTCCTACCTGGACGTCGAGTTCGGCGCCGGGGTCATCCCGTTCGCCGACTTCTTCGGCGAGCTGAAGGGCGGGGGCTGCTTCGAGTACCTGTGGGAGCAGGACTCCGGGCCGAACGCCCAGCCCAACCCGCCCGGGTCGCTCGGCGCCGCAGAGCGGAGCTACCAGCGCATGGTGGAGCTGCGGGGTGCCCGGTGAGCGCCTGGCGACTGGCGGAGACCGATCCGCTCCCGGAACCCGACGCGGCCCGGCCCGACCGTCCCCGCTCCGGGGCGCGGCGCCTGCTGGTCGTCGCGGCGGTGGTGCTGCTGACCCTGGTCGGGGCCGGCGGCCTCGCGGCCGCCGGCACGGGGATGTTCTCCGCCGAACGGCCCGAGGGCTGCGTCAAGCCGGACCGCAGCCTCCAGCTCTACGCGGTGGAGCTGCCGAAGGACGGCACGCAGATCCGGCTCGGCTACGGCCTCACCCCGGAGACGGCCTCCTACCCGGGGCCGACCATGGAGATGATGGAGGGGGAGTGCCTCGCCATCACCCTGCACAACCAGGTCTCCGCCGAGACGCTGGCGGCGCTGCGCACCAACCCGGCCCACCCGCTCGGCGTCTCGCTGCACGTGCACGGGGTGAAGTACACCCAGCAGTCCGACGGCACGGTGCAGAGCGAGTCGTTCGTCCCGCCGGGCGGGTCGCGCACGTACACCTGGTACGCCGCGCCGCGCAACAACAGGACCGGGGCGCAGGGCACGGCCGGTTACTGGTGGTACCACGACCACGTGGTGGGCGGGCCGCACGGTACGCAGGGCCTCTCGTCCGGCCTCTTCGGCGGGCTGGTCGTCCGCCGGCCGGGCGACCCGAAGCCGGACCGGACCTACGTGACCGCCTTCGGTGACCGGCAGAGCATCAACCTGCGCCGGGGCGAGGCCACCGACACCTGCGACGCGGCGAACCCGCAGCCCGGCCCGACCTGCCTGGTCGCCCGGAAGGGGGAGCGGGTCGAGTTCGTCGTCGTCGGCATCGGCAACGACATGCACACCTTCCACCTGCACGGGCACTCCTGGGCGGACACCCGGACGGGGATGGTGAGCAACGGCCAACCGTTCGCCGACTCCGTACCGATCATCGACAACAAGACGCTCGGCCCCGGCGACTCCTTCGGGGTCCAGGTGGTGGCCGGTGACTCGGTCGGACCGGGGCACTGGATGCTGCACTGCCACATGCAGTTCCACTCCGACGCCGGCATGTCGACGATGCTGCACGTCCTCGACGAGAACGGGCAGATGCCGCCGGGGATGGACCACCAGCACCCGGCCGTCGCCGACGCCGGCCAGCCGACCGGCGACAGCCAACCCGCCACCGACGGCGGAGCGCACCAGCACGGCTGACCACCCGTGCCCGCCGCGGTCACCGTGACCCGGGCGGCGTGGCTGCCGGCCCCCAGCGTCGAGGACCAGCAGCCACGCCCCCGACCCGACCGGCACCTCGGTCGCCACCACCCACCCCGTCATCCGGCCACCCAGCCTCACCCCGGATGACCGATCCGGAAAACCCATGTCCCTCAACACCAGAGGAGTCGAGATGGCTCAAGGACGCCATTTCCGGTTCTCCCGATGGGTCGGACGCCTTCGTTCCGACTCGACGGGATCCACCACACCGACACCGGTCGCCGGGACCGTCCCGCGGCGCGCGAAGGCGCCCCGCCGCGCCGGCGCCCTGGCCTCGAGCGCCGCGCTGGCGCTCGGCATGCTGACCCTGCCCGCCCAGGCCGTGAATCCGGCGCCCGCCGCGGCCGCGGCCGCCGCGGCCGTGAAGGTGCTGGTCTTCCACGGCCCGGTGGACAAGCAGGACGACCCGGTCGCCCGGGCGACCACGACGATCAGGGAACTCGGCGCCGAGCACGGCTTCACCGTCGACGACTCCGCCGACCCGGCGGTGTTCACCTTCGGCAACCTGGCCCGGTACCGCGCGGTGGTGTTCCTCTCCGCCAACGGGGTGACGCTCAACGACGCCCAGGAAGCGGCCTTCCAGGCGTACGTCAAGGGCGGCGGCGGTTTCGTCGGCGTCCACGACGCCGCGCGGGCCCAGCCGGAGTCCTCCTGGTTCACCGGTCTGATCGGCACCCGTCCGGCCGCCGGCCTGCCGAACGCCGAGAAGCCGGTCTCGGCCACGGCGAGCGCCGAGAACCCGCCGAACGAGACCGCCGCGAAGGCGATCGACGGGTCGACGGGCACCAAATGGCTGACGTTCTCCCCGACCGGGTGGCTCGCGGCCAAGCTGGCCAAGCCGGTCGTGGTGTCCCGCTACGCGCTCACCTCGGCCAACGACTTCCCCGGCCGGGACCCGAAGAACTGGACCCTGCAGGGCTCCCAGGACGGCACCACCTGGACCGACCTGGACACCCGGACCGGGGAGACCTTCCCGCAGCGGTTCCAGACCCGGCAGTTCAGCTTCGCCAACAGCACGGCGTACCAGCACTACCGGCTGAACATCACCGCGAACAGCGGGGAGCCGCTGATCCAGCTGGCCGAGCTGTGGCTGATCGGACCCGACGCCGGCCCTGCCCCGGACAGCACGGTGCAGCGGGCCGTCGTCGACGTCACCGACCGGCAGCACCCGGCCAACAAGGGGTTGCCGCTGACCTGGACCCGCTCCGACCAGTGGATCAACTGGGACCCGAGCCCGACCGGCAAGGTCCACACCATCGCCCAGGTCGAGGAGGGCACCTACAACGCGGGGCTGAGCGGCAACGGGGCGTTCCACCCGATCTCCTGGTGCCAGGACTACGACGGCGGCCGGTCGTTCTACACCGGCATGGGGCGCACCGAGGAGAGCTGGAGCGGCGACAAGCAGTTCCAGGGCCACCTGGCCGGCGCGATCAAGTGGACGACCGGCATGGTCCGCGGCGACTGCCAGGCGACCATCGCCTCGAACTACCGGATCGAGCGGCTCACCGCCGCCAACCAGCCGGGGCAGCTCGACCAGATCGGTGAGCCGCACGGTCTGACCATCGCGCCCGACGGCGCGGTGTACTACATCGGCAAGGCGGCCTGCCCGACCGGGCCGATCGCCAGCTGGGACGACCCGAAGGTCGGCCTCGGCTGCGGCACGATCCACCGGTGGGACCCGAAGACCAAGCAGGCCAAGCTGCTGACCACGCTCCCCGTGATGGGCAACCGGGGCAGCGGCAGTGAGCTGGTGAAGAACGAGGAGGGCCTGGTCGGCATCACCCTCGACCCGAAGTTCGCCCAGAACGGCTGGGTCTACGCCTACTGGATGCCCCACGAGTCCATCGACCGGGACCGGCGGATCGGCCAGCGGACCGTTTCCCGGTTCACCTACGACGCCGCGAAGCAGACCATCGACCAGGCCACCCGCAAGGACCTGCTGCACTGGGACACCCAGATCCACAGCTGCTGCCACGCCGGCGGCGGGATGACCTTCGACGAGAGCGGCGACCTCTACATCGGTAGCGGCGACAGCAACTCCTCCGGCGGGTCCAGCGGCTACTCCGGCAACAACTGGACCCAGGAGTACCAGGGCACCTCGTTCCAGGACGCCCGGCGTACCTCCGGCAACACCAACGACCTCAACGGCAAGATCCTCCGCATCCACCCGGAGGCGGACGGCAGCTACACGATCCCGTCGGGCAACCTGTTCACCGGCAAGGAGGAGGGCGGCGGCAAGACGCGCCCGGAGATCTACGTGATGGGCGTGCGCAACATCGCCCGGATCGCCTGGGACCCGGTCAACCACTGGCTGACCGCCGCCTGGGTCGGCCCCGACGCCGGCGGCCCCAGCCCGGACCTCGGACCGGCGAAGTACGAGACCGCCACGATCATCACCTCGGCGGGCAACCAGGGCTGGCCGTACTGCATGGGCAACCGGCAGCCCTACCGGGACCGGAGCAACACCGACGCGAACGTGCTGACCGGCTGGTACGACTGCGACAACCTGAAGAACGAGTCGCCGCGCAACACCGGTCTGGTCAACATCCCGCCGGCCCGGGACAACATGATCTGGTACTCACCGCAGGGCGGTGGCCCGGTCTTCCCGAAGCGCACCGACGGCAGCGGGCTGCCCACGTACGTGCAGGGCGAGGAGAATTTCACCCAGCCGTACCTCAAGGGCGGCGGCCAGGCCATCATGAACGGCCCGACCTACCAGCGCGAGAAGGTGGACACCGACAGCGGTGTCGCCTGGCCGGCGTACTGGGACAACAAGTGGTTCATCGGTGACGAGTCCAACGCCAACAACCGGGTCGCCGTCACCGTCGACCCCGCCAAGGTCGAGGACCATGGCCCGCCGGCCTTCGCCGAGGACCTGCGCCAGATCATCCGGTCCGGCAGCGGCGCCACCCAGCTCCAGTCCTGGATGGACGCCAAGTTCGGCCCGGACGGCGCGCTCTACATGCTGGACTACGCCGGTGGCTTCTTCAGCCTGCACTCGAACCAGAAGCTGATCCGCGTCGCCTACCAGGGTGGTCCGGCGACGCCGCGGCCGAGCGACGCCATGGCCCGGGCCGTGGCGCAGAGCAACCCGAGGACGATCGCGTTCTCCGGCGCCCGCGTCGGCGGTGTGGCCTGGGAGTGGAACTTCGGTGACGGCAGCGCGCCGTCGCACGAGGCGAACCCGACGCACACCTACGCGGACTACGGCACCTACCAGGCCACGCTCAAGGTGACCTACGCCGACGGCGAGGTGGCCACCGCGAAGATCCAGGTGTTCGCCGGCTGCGCCGCGCCGGACGCCCGCAAGACGGTCCGGATGCTCGACACCGACACCGGGGTGACCAACCACGAGGTCGGCGGCGACTGCACCATCAACGACCTGATCGACGACGAGCGCGGCTGGCCGAACCACGGCCAGTTCGTCAGCCACGTCGCCGACGTGGTCAACCAGCTCCGCGCCGACGGCGTCGTGGACAACCGGGAGGCCACCAAGCTGAACACCGCGTCCGCCCAGTCGGAGATCGGCAAGATCCCCGGCTACCGGTCACTCTTCGACGGCACGGCGGAGTCGCTCGCCGACTGGCGGCAGGCGCCCGGCGGGTCGTTCGCGCTGCGACCCGACGGGTCGATCCGCAGCTCCGGCGGGCTCGGCATGCTCTGGTACGCCAAGGACGACTTCGCCGACTTCTCGCTGCGGATGCAGTTCCGGGACGTCTCCGCCGACGGCGTGTACGCCAACAGCGGCGTCTTCACCCGGTTCCCGGATCCGCGGACCCCGCTGGACCAGCGGCCGGCCGGCAGCTGCGGCACGGTCGGGTCGGCCCGGACGTCGCAGGCCTGGGTGGCGATCTACTGCGGCCACGAGATCCAGATCTACGACGGGCCCACCGGCGAGCCGCAGAAGACCGGGTCGATCTACAACTTCGATCCGAGCGGGCTGGACCAGGCCGGGGTGACCCCGAAGGGCCAGTGGAACGACTACGAGGTCCGGGTGGTCGGGCAGCACTACACGATCATCCGCAACGGCGTGGTGATCAACGAGTTCGACAACACGCCCGGCAAGGCGTCGTCCCGCCAGGGCGACCCGCCCACCGACCTGCGCCAGTTCCTCAGCGGGTTCGTCGGGTTGCAGAACCACGGAACCAACGACCTGATCGAATTCCGCGACGTACGGGTGCGGGAGCTGTAGTCGCACCGGTGCCGGGCACGGGGTCACCCCCCGTGCCCGGCACCCGCGTGTCCGGCTCAGCCCGCGCCGGTGCCCGTGGCTGTGCGGACTCGGGCCTGTGGTCGGGGTCGAAGGCGCCGTCGGACTTCGCCTGGACCTCGAACGTGCCGTCCTGGGTCTGGCCCTGGTCGTCCCGGAAGTGGATCATGCAGATCCGGTCCGGGCCGGGGCCGACGTCCGGGACCTTGGGGCCGCCGCAGTGGCAGGTTGCGCTGCGCCTGCCCGATCGCCTCCCGGCCGCACACCGGTGCGCAGCCCTGCTCGGTGACGATCGCGCTGAGCGGGAACGAGGCGGCGACCGGCCCGGAGAGCAGCGGCACGGTGCCGGGTACCGGGCGTGCGCCCCGTACCCGGCACCGTGCCGGATTCCGCTACCCGGCGGGCAGCACGGCGCTGCCCTTCCGGAAGTTCTGGCCGGTGCCGTCAGCGCGGTAGTTGTTCTCCACGTTGCCGGCCGCATCCACCGAGAACCAGTGGATCCCGGTCCCGGCGGGCACGCTCAGCGTCTCCCCGCCCTCCCGGATGCCGGCGGAGGCGTACAGCGTGGACGAGTAGGTCGGTGCGCCGCCGTCGAGAGTGTAGAAGACCGCTGCCGGTTCGCTCACCGTGAAGGTCACGTCCACCATGCCGGGCGTGGTGCTCGGGTTCACTGACAGGCCGCTGTTCGGCCGCAGGTGGTCGGTGTCGAAGTCCCGGGCCACCCGCAGCAGCTCGACGAGGCCGTTGGCGAACTCCATCGTCTCCTGGTGCGCCTCGTCCCACGCAGGCTGGAACGAGGTGCCGACCTCGAAGTTCCAGGCGTAGATGCCGTACTTGTACCAGAGCATGTCGCCGGAGTTCCCCGCCGCCGAGTACAGCACGTCCGAGATCGGGCCGGTCCGCGCCGGCGTCACCGCCATGTTGCGGTGCCGCTTGATCGCGGTGAGGATCCGGGAGGATGCCCCCCAGAAGAACGACTCCTCGGCGAGGGTCGGTCGTGGCGCCGAGAGCCGGCCCGGGGTGGCGTACGCCCCCGGCGACCACATGAAGTAGTTGCCGGAGGAGTGCAGGTTCATGGAGAACCTGATGTTCCGGTGCTGGGCCAGCCAGTCGAGATTCCTGTTCTCCGGCTCGGACAGCTCGCTGGGCCCGGCGTAGGTGTCGCCGGTGCAGCTGCTGGACGCGCCCGAGTAACCGTCGAACAGGCTGTACTCGGAATAGTTGCGGTTGTTGTCCACCCCCCACGAGTTGCGCGCCAGGGCGTCGGCCGCCCCGGTCAGCGGACAGTGGTTCGTCATGTTCCGGCGCTGCGAGGCGAAGTCGTAGAACGAGTAGTGGCCGCCGTCCGGGTTGATCGACGGGGCGATCCAGATGTCCAGGTTGTTGAGCAGCTGCTTGGTCCGGCCGTCGTGGCCGTAGTTGCGCAGCAGCCGCTCGGCGGTCTCGACGGCGACCAGCGGCGGCACCCATTCGCGGGCGTGCTCCTGGGCGTAGGCGAGGACACCCATCCTGGACCCGTCGCGGTGCTTGCCGATCCGGATCGCGTACATCGGGTGGGGGTCGCGGGAGACGCTCGCGGGAGCGCGCAGGCCGTCGGTCAGCATGGTGCGCGCGGTGGGCGCCACCACGCCGGTGCCTGCGTTGCCGCGATAGGTGTACGCCCTGACCAGTGATCCGGCGTTGGCGTTCAGCGCCGCGACGACCTCGGCGGCGGTGCTGGTCACCGTGCCGCCAGCGTTCGTCGCCAGGCTGACCCGGACGTCCCTGCCCGCCACGGTCACCGCCAGCGGCTGGTTCGCGGCGCCCGGGCCGACCAGCTCGACGGAGATGTCGTTGCCGCCCTGATGCCCCCAGGCCAGCGAGTCGATCCCGACCCGACTCGCGTTCGCCGTGCCGAGCACCGCCTGCGCCTTGCGGCGGTAGCCGTTGGTCTTGTAGGGCAGCTCGACGATCTCGGCCAGGTCCGGGAACTCGGCGGCGAGCTGGTGGATCCGCGCGTACAGCTCGGTCGGCGTCAGGTAGCTGGAGATGAAGTCCTTCTGGTAGCCCGGGCCCTCCGGGTCGTCGGCCGGGATCGGCAACCACTCCTTGACCTGGGCGACGGCTGTCCCGCCGGTCGGGCTGGTGATTCGGATCCGGTCGGGGCGGGTCGTCACCGCCGCCGCGCCCCGGTGGTACAGGTAGACGCCGGCGTCCACGAAGCGGGAGATCGTCTGGGTGCCACCCGAGCCGAGCTCCGTGTCGGGGCCGCTGTCCCGGACCACCGTGAGCGTGCTGGTCGAGGTCTGGCCCTGGGCCCACTTCGCCTCGACCGACAGGATCTGGCTGGTGCCGGAGGTGTAGTAGTCGGCACGGATGATCCTGACGTCGGAGGCGTCCGAGGTTTCCAGGGCCGCGGTGAAGGCCTGGTTCTCCGCCTTGTGCGCGGCGATGATCGCCTCGCGCTCCTCGACCCGGTCGGCGGAGTCGGTGGCCCGGAAGACGACGTCGCCGAGCCGGTAGCCCCGGGCGCGCAGGGCTGCGGCCTCGCTCGGGGTGACCACCGCGTGGACGACGAGGCCCTGCTCGGTGCGGGAGGCGTGGTGGTCGAGGTCGACGCCGGTGGCGACGAGAGCGTCCAACTCGTTGCGGTCGGCGAGCAGGACCTCCACCACGCTCGCCTCCTCATCGGGGAGCCGGTTCAGTTCGGCGCTCCCGCCGACCCCGTCGACGGATGGTGTGACGGCGGCGGCCGGACTGACCAGAAGCACGGCGGAGACGGCCGCGATCGCGACGACGGGTGCCCGCCAGCGGCGGTCACCGAAGCTCGGCATTCGCATCGTTGCCCCTTCTGTTCGTCGGTACGGAAACTGTGGGCCTCGACGGTCGGCGGAATCGACGTCCCGGTGCTCCGGACGCCCGGCGCGACCAAACGGATGAGGGGTGACGAAATCGATGACCGGCACCGGTGCGGCGAACGGCAACCCGGTGTCAGGAATTGACATCGGTGGGCGTCTGGATGGACGACTGGCCGGCGGGTTGGCCAATCCTGAACTCACGTGGCGCGCTCTGTCAATGACGGGCGGCGATCGTACGACAGGCGTAGGAGACGACGGCGGGCATCTTCCACAGGTGTCCGATGACCCGGCCGCGCGTCGATTCGTAGGTTCGGTGCGACCGTCGCGGCGGTCGCCCCTGTCGTCCATGCCGACGGGGCCGTACCCGCTGGTCGACGGCCGGTGCGGGGAGGAGGAGCACGCAAATGCGAAGCGGAAGACATGCCTGGCGGGCCTCGGTGGTGGCCCTGGCGGTCGTGGTCACCGGCCTGCCGGCGACCGGCGCGCTGGCTCAGCCGGGCGCCGACGAGCGGCCCGGGTTGGTGATCGAAAGCGGTGTCACCCAACCGGTGTTCGGATATGCCGACGCGGTCCGGGAACGGATCTTCGTCACTTCCGACGTCGACACGGACGGCGACGGCGCGCGCGATGTCGTGGCCATGGACATCATGCGCCCGAGAGCCAGCGAGAACGGACTCAAGGTTCCCGTGGTGATGGATGCCAGCCCGTACTACTCGACGGTTTGCCGGGGCAACGAGAGCGAATGCAAAGCCGACGTCGACGGGGACGGGCTGAACGACAAATGGCCGCTCTTCTACGACAACTACTTCGTCCCGCGCGGCTACGCGGTGATCCTGCTCGACATGATCGGCACCAACAACTCGACCGGATGCCCGGTCACCGGCGGCCGGGCCGACAACATCAGCGCCCCGACGGCGATCGACTGGCTCAACGGGCGTCGGCCCGGGTTCGACGCCGCCGGCCGGGAGGTCGTGGCCGACTGGCACAACGGCCGCACCGGCATGATCGGCAAGTCGTACGACGGCACCCTGGCCAACGCCGCCGCGGCCAGCGGGGTGGACGGGCTGACCACCATCGTGCCGATCTCGGCCATCTCGAGCTGGTACGACTACTCCCGGAGCAACGGCCTGGTCACCCGGGCGAACAACTACTCGGGCAGCCTCGCCAACACGGTCACCAACCCGGCCCGCCGGGCGTACTGCGCGCCGGTGCGGGCGGCCCTCGGGCAGGGCGGCGACGACGTCACCGGGGACTACAACGACTTCTGGGCGGAGCGCGACTACGTGCCGCACGCCGACCGGGTCCGGGCCAGCGTCTTCGTGGCGCACGGGATCAACGACGACAACGTCCGGCCGGACCACTTCAGCAAGTGGTGGGCCGCGCTGGGCGAACAGGGCGTGCCGCGCAAGCTCTGGCTGACCGGCACCGGCCACGTGGACCCGTTCGACTTCCGCCGCGCCGCGTGGGTCGACACCCTGCACCGCTGGCTCGACCACTGGCTCCAGGGCATCGACAACGGGATCATGCGGGAACCCGTTGTCGACATCGAGCGGGCGCCGGACGTCTGGGAGACGGCCCACACCTGGCCGCTGCCGGACACCCAGCCGACCCAGGTGTTCCTCCAGGCGCCGGCCACCGGGAACGCCGGCGGGCTGTCCGTCCGGTCCGGTCCCGGCGACGCGTCGGCGACCTTCCAGGACACCCCCACGATGACCCAGACCAACGCCATCCGGCACCCGTCGGATCCGTTGGCCAACACCGAGAACCGGCTCGTGTTCCTATCCGCGCCGCTGAAGGCGCCCCTGCACATCTCGGGCACCCCGATCGTGCGGATCAACGCCTCCGTCGACGGCGAGGACACCAGCTTCGCCGGGCTGCTCGTCGACTACGGCACCCGCCAGCGCTTCAGCACCTCCGGTGACGGCATCCGGACGCTGACCGAGGAGGACTGCTGGGGCGAGCCGGCCGACTGGGGTGGCTTCGCCGAGAACGCCTGCTACCGCAAGACGGAGAAGACCGTCGCCAGCAACCCGCAGGAGCTGGTGACCAAGGGCATCATCGACGGCCTCAACCTCGACTCGCCGTCGGTGTCGACGCCGCTGGTGCCCGGGCAGAAGGCCGCGGTGGACCTGAACCTGCTCCCCGAGGACTACGTCTTCGACGCCGGCCACCAGATCGGTGTGGTCCTGCTCGGCTCATACTCCGGCTACAGCAGCCGGGCCAAGCAGAACCGGGCCCACATCACCGTCCACTTCGACCGCAGCCGGATCACCCTGCCGGTCGTCGGTGGCCGGACGGCGGCGGTGGCGGCCGGCCTGTAGGAGGCGCGGGGCGGGGCGCCCGGCACCGGCGCCCTGCCCCGTCCGGCCGCGACGCCGGCTACCGCCCCGGCTGGTACCGGCCGGTCAGGCGCCCGAGCTTCAGGGCCAGGTGCAGGCAGAGCCGCTCGTTGCCGTCCTTCAGGTCGGTGTCGGCGAGCAGCTCCACCCGCTGCAACCGGTAGTACAGCGTCGTCCGGTGCAACCGCAGGCGTTCCGCGGTGGCGTGGGCGTTGCCAGCCAGGTCGAGGTAGGCCTCCAGGGTCTCGAGCAGCACCTGCTGGGCCTCGTCGTCCAGCAGCCGGCCCAGCCCGGGGTGCACCCGCGCGGCGTCCAGCTGGCGGGCGTCCACACCGGACAGCAGACGGTAGATGCCCAGCTCGGACCAGGCGACGAGCGGGCCCAGGGCCGGCAGTTGGACACCCACCCGGGCCGCCTGGAACGCCTCCTGGTACGACAGGACGCTGTCGTACAGGCGCGGTCGGGAGTCGCCGATCCCGAGGACCGTGCGGGCCACCGACGCCAGTCCCCGGGTGGCCGCGCGCAGGGCCCGGTCGAGGTGCGCGGCGGCGTCCCCCGCCGCCACCCGGCCGGTGGTCCGCCCGCCGCAGAGCAGCAGCACCCCGTGGTCGTGCCGGACCAGGTGCAGCGTCTCGCGGGAGCCGACCCACTGCCGGGTGGCGACGAGGGCGTGCTCCAGGGCGATCCGAGCCGCGTCGTCGAGCACCTCGTCCGGGGCCACGACGACCTGCGCGACCAGGGCGGTGACCTGGCCGTCGCGGGCCACCACGCCGTCGGTCAGCAGCGACCGGACGGCCTCGCACCGAGCCTCCGGGGACTCGACGAGGAGCGTCCGGGTCGCCTCCGCCTCCCGCTGCGAGGTCAGCTCGCCGAGCAGGTTCTCCCGGTAGAGGGCCAGCGACAGGTCCGGCATCGCCTCGGTCACCACCGAGATGTCGTCGTCGGTCATCCCGTCGGCCGCGTCGATGAACCACACGAAGCCCAGCAGCAGGTCCTGGTGCCGGATCGGCACGCACACCCGGGGCAGCAGGTCCAGTTCGGGACAGGCCGCGGTGCGTACCGGCTGACGCGCCTCCATGATCCCGATCTCCCGCGCCCAGGCGATCACCTCCGGGGTGGTGTGCCGGCGCAGGATCGAGCTGCGGCGTACCCCGTCGATCACCCCGGTGTGCTCGCTGTAGACGACGACCCGCTGGCGTCGGTCCTCGATCAACGCCGGCCGCTTGACGCGCGCCGCGACCCGGTCGACGATGCGTTGCAGTTCCACGCGCATGCGCTCCCCCCGGACCGGCCCGGTCCCGACGCGGTCTCCGCGCGGCCCGGGCCGGGAGTGTGCTGGTAGGACCGTTGGCTTACCTTCCGATGATGTTGGCGAACGCGCAATCCCCCGTGCCGGCACCGCGACAGCCGTAGCCGCTCCGCTCCGGACGGTTCCGGCATCTGTCGGAAGACCCCAGCCGGCGACGCCCCTAACGTGTGCGGGTGCCGGCCCGAGGGGCCAGAGCGGGCGTCCCGTCTCGGGTACGCCGCGCGAACGGAGGGTCCGAGAAGGGAACACCGTCGTGGCCGCAACCAGGCCCTGGCAGGGCGTCATCGTCGCCGTTCCCACGCCGTTCCGGGCCGATCTCGCGGTCGACTACGACCGGCTCCAGGAGCACGTCCGGTGGCTCACCGACGAGGGCTGCCAGGGCGTCACGCCGTGCGGCCCGCTGGGGGAGTACCGGGCCCTGTCCGACGGCGAGCGCGCCGACGTGGTCCGCGCCGCCGTCGAGGCGGCGCCGAACGGCTGCGCGGTGGTGCCGGGTGTCGGCGGGTACGGCAGCCGGCAGTCCCGGCGCTGGGCCGAGCAGGCGCAGGCCGCAGGGGCGCAGGCGGTGCTCGCGCCGCCGCCGGTCGGGTACCCGGCCGGCGCCGCCGAGGTGGTCGCCCACTACCGCGAGGTGGCCGCGGTCGGGCTGCCGGTGGTGGTGTCCGGCGATCCGGTCGAGACCATGGTGGACCTGACCCCGGAGCTGCTCGCCCGCGTCGCCGAGATCGACGGCGTCGTGGCGGCGCGGGCGGACGACGTACGCCGGCTGCACCGGGTCCGCGACCTGTGTCCCCACCTCGACGTGCTGGTCGGGGCCGACGGCGTGCTGTTGGAGCTGACCGCGTGCGGCGCGACCGGGTGGATCGGGCACGGCCCCAACGCCCTGCCCCGGCTCTGCCTGCGCCTGCACCGGCTCTGCGCGGCCCGCGACCTGGCGGCGGCGCTGCCGCTGTACGCGCAGCTGCACCCCCTGCTCAGCTGGGACGCCCGCACCGAGGTGGTCCAGGCCGTGAAGCTGGCGATGGGGCTGGTCGGCCGGTACGGCGGGCCGTGCCGGCCGCCCCGCGGCGCGTTGCCGCCGGAGACCGAGGAGCGGCTGTGCCGGGACCTGCGGCGGGCGGTGCGGGCCGCCGCCGGCGGGTAGCCGCGCTCACGGACGGCGTCCTGCACGTGTCGGAAGTCGCCAGTCCACCTGCCGACATCTGCACGGTGACCGCTCCGCCGGCCGGCTCCTAGATTCGGGATCGGGCGTGATCATGCGGGGCGGCGAGCGCCTGCCCCGGATCGCCCCGCCCCCTCCGCCCCGACATGAGAGGTGACTCAATGCACCTTCTGTCCACCAGACGTGCGGTGTGGCGCTCGGTGCTGGCCGCCGCGGTCGCCACCGTGCTGGTCGCGGCCGGGTCGGCCGGGCCGGCCTCCGCCGCGCCGGGCGATCCGCCGGACGGGATCGTCCCCTTCCAGGTGCTCGACCCGCAGCGCTGGCAGAACCCCGACACCATGACCTGGGACAACTACGTCCCGGTCCCCAACCGTGACTGGGCCGACCCGACCGTGCGCGGCTCGATGCGCAACTTCAAGATCGCCCTGGTCACGCTGGACTACGTGGACCAGCCGTTCGTCATCACCCAGCCGGCCGGCTCCTCGGTCTTCGGCAATCCACAGGCGAGCGCGGCGAACGTGCCACGCGACCGGGTCGCGCCGTTCTACACCGAGTTCCTGAACAAGCCCAACGACCTGAACAAGGGCCACACCCTGCACGAGTACTGGATGCAGGACTCCAACGGCCGGTACGGCGTGGACCTCACCGGCTTCGGCCCCTACGAGATGCCGTCGAAGTCGTACCAGTACGGCATCGACAACGGCTTCAACCCCGGCGCCTGCCCGTCGGGTGAGACGTGCGGCCGGAACATCCGTACCGACGGACTGGGCGCCTGGCGTGCGGCGGTCGGCGACGCGGTGGCCAACTCCTTCGAGCTGGTCTTCATCCTCTCGGCCGGCCAGGACGAGTCCTCGACCTGGCAGGAGTTCGGCCAGATGATGTTCCAGACCAAGGAGGACGTGCCGGACGCGTGGGGCCCGCCGGACCCCAGCCTGCCCAACTACGCGAAGACCCGGTACGTCGAGTGGACGTCCTGGAAGGCGGCTTCCACCATCTGGCCGAACGCGGGCGGTGGTTCGTCGACGCAGGCGGAGAGCTCCGGCATGGGTGTCTACGCGCACGAGCTGAGCCACCTGCTGAGCATCGGGGACAACTACAACAACCCGTACGGCATCCCGTTGCGCCGCGCGTACACCGGGATCTGGAGCATGATGTCGCGCGGCTCGTTCAACGGTCCGGGCGGCCCGCACACCCGGTGGCAGATCCCACCGGTCAACGGTGGCTCGATGGGTTCGCTGCACACCGTGCGGGACAAGCTGAAGATCGGCCTGCTCGGCGAGGAACACGTGCTCCGGCTGTCGCGGGAGGCACTCGCCTCCTCCGGCATGGTGGTCGCCGACGTCACCGCCCGTGCGGTGGACGCTGGTCCGAACGGGCTCACCGGCATCAACATCGCGATGAACCAGGACCGGTCCCCGTCGTGCAGCGTCACCACCGACCCGCTCTGCGACGGTGGCCGGTACAACAACTACACCGTCGAGGTCGTGGACCGGATGGGTGCGGACTCGTTCACCCCGGACAGCGGTGTGCTGATCAGCAAGACCAAGAACGCGGACAGCGCCCCGTTCGTGTGGGTCGTCGACGCCAACCCGCAGGACATCGACATGGTCGACTTCTACCAGCCGAACGGCACTCCGCAGAAGATCACCATGGGTGACTACCGGCAGTTGTCGGACGCGCTGTTCCACGCCGGGGCCAACTCCGGCAGCGAGTACGAGTACGTGGACGAGGCCAACCGCCTGCACTTCTACGTGCTCAACCTCCGTCGGGACGGCGACGGGACGCTGTCGTACACCGTGGCGGCCCGGTCCCTGGACGGGGCCGGCCCGAGCGAGCACGGCGTGGCGCTCTCGAAGGGCTCCGTGGCTACCTGGGGCGAGCCGGCCGGCAAGGGTGTGACCTGCTCGTTCGACCTGACCAACACCGGCAGGTACGTCGCGGGCGAGCCGCAGCACCCGGAGGACGTCAGCGCGTACCTGACGTCCGACGTGTACCGCCTCTCGGCGACCGTCGCCGGCGAGGGATGGCGGGTGGAACTGCCGAACGAGTTGGCCACGGCCGAGTTCGGCGACGCCACCAAGGTCAACGTCTCGGTCGGCGCCACCGCCACCGCGACGGCGACGACCCTCGTGCAGCTCACCGCGACGTCGGAGAGCGACCCGAGCAAGACCGTGACCAGCCAGTGCCGGGTCGAACGCCCCCGGGCACTGATCAGCTGACCGCGTCACGGCCCGGGGCGGTGGGGTGCACCGCGCCCCCGCCCCGGGCCCCCGACGACCTGGGAGGACAGATGCGGCGCCTGCTGGCAGCGCTGTTGCTGCCGTCGTTGCTCACCGGCGCGCTGACCGCCTGCGCCGGCGCTGAGGAGGCCCGGTCGGCGATGACCGTACGGGTGCTCGTACGTGACATCAACATCCGGCCGGAAGGCGTCGACTGCGCCGGCACCGGTCCCTACACCTACTTCCACAACCGGGCGCCCTTCCGGTTGATCGACGCCGCCGGCCGGACGCTGGCCGAGGGATCGCTGTCTCCGGGTACGTCCGTGGCGACCTTCGAGGAGGACCTGGAGGTGGCGCGCGTCCCGACGTACTGCGAGTTCGCGGTGCCGGTCACGGTCGCCGCCCGGGACAGCTACCGGCTCGTCGTCGACGGGCGTCCCCCGATCGACCTCACCAGGAACACCAGCGAGGGGCCGGCGCTGGTCGCGGTGGTGCCGTCGTGACCCGCCGGTACGCCGTCCGGCTGGTGGCCGCGGCGCTGGCGCTCGGCGCCGTGCTGACCTCGGCAGCCTGCTTCACCCGCAACGAATCGGCGCCCCCGGCCGCCCCGATCGCCGGCGGGGCCGCGGTACTGCCCGGCCCGGTGCCGGACGGGCTCGCCCTACGGCCCGCCCCGACCGACTCGCCCCGCGCGCCCGCCGTCACCGGCCGGCTCACCGACGGCAGCCGCATCGCCTTCGCCGACCTGTGGGCCGACCGTCCTGTCGTGCTGGTCTTCTTCAGCTCCTGGTGTACCACGTGTGCGCAGCGGCAGGACGCGCTGAGCGAGGTGGCCCGCACCCACCGGGACAAGGTCGTGTTCGTCGGGGTGGCCACCGAGGACAAGCCTGGGGATCTGCAGCGGTACCTGCGGGATCACCGGGTGGAGTATCCGGTCGTGTCCGACGAGGACGGCGGGATCTGGCGGGCGTATGCCGTTCGCGAGCCACCGGCTGTGGCAGTGGTCGCCAAGGGTGGCGCGCTGCTGCGGGGCTGGCCGGGCGGCGTTGACGCATCGACCCTCGACGGCAAGCTGCGCGAACTGGTGCTGGCCCCCTGACCGGTCCGCCGTGGTCGCTATGCTCCCGCGGTGTTCCGAAGTCTCTTCAACCGTGGTCCGCAGCCCGTCGAGTCGGCCGCCGACCTCGACCCGGCCCTCGACGACCACGACCTGCGGGCCGCCCGGGACAAGGCGCTCGCCGGCGACTGGCAGGCCGCTCAGGACGTCGTCGAGGCCGCCGGCGCCGACTGGGAACGACGGGGCCGCCGGATGGCGGCGCTGAGCGTGGCGGCCGCGGACGACGGAGCCTGGCTCGACGCCTGGCGTGCGGCGATCCCGGACGACCCGACGGCGGCGGCGATCTGGGCGTCGACCCTCGCGGAACGGGCGAGCCGGGCGCGCGGCTCGGCCCCGGCGGCCGACACCACCCGGGAACAGCTCGTCGGCTTCGCCGAGCTGTCGGCCCAGGCGGCCGCGGCGGGACGGCAGGCGATCGCGCTGGCGCCGCACGACCCGGTGCCCTGGATCGACGTGCTGTGGGCCATGTTCGCCGGCGGCCGCACCCGGCACGAGGAGTTCGCCGAGGCGCTCGCCGAGGTCCGGCGCCGGGACCGGTTCAACTTCGCGGCCCACCTGGCGGCGGTGAGCTTCCACTGCGAGAAATGGTTCGGCTCGCACGACGCCATGTTCAGGCTGGCCCGGGCGACCGCCGCCGCCGCGCCGCCCGGCGCGGGCGTGACCATGCTCCCGGTCTTCGCCCACTTCGAGTACGCGATGCGCGAGTTCAACTGGGGCACGCCGACGCCGAAGGGGCTGCTCGCCTGCCGCCGCTACTTCCAGCGCCCTCAGGTGCAGCGGGAGCTCGACGCGTGCGTGGCGAAGTGGCAGGCGGCCGGGCCGCCCACCCACGCCGCCGCGATGGTGTGCCGCAACTGGCTCGCCCTCGCCTACGCGCTCTCCGACCGGCGGGCCGAGGCGAAGGCGACGTTCGACGAGATCGGACCCTACGTCGCGAGCCCGGCGTGGTCCTACTTCTTCGGTGGCCGTGCCCACGGCTTCCTGTCGAACTGGCGGTGGGCCAACCGGATCCGCTGAGCCGCGAGCCCCGCGGCGGACGTCAGCTCGGCAGCCACGCCGGGGGGTCGGCGCCCCAGGGCGACGGGGGCGTCGCCCACGTACGTGGTCCGCCGGGCAGGCAGACCGGTGGCAGGGCGTACCGGAGACGACCGACCGGAGCGTCCCGCTCCTCGCACCAGCGGCTCGGATCCGGCGCGCTCGCCGGGCCCGCCGAACCCTCCGCAGGAAGTTCGTGCAGCAGCCACCGCGCGGTACGGGCCAGGGAGAGTTCGACCGACCAGGCCCCGCCCCGCTCGCCCCGCAGCGCCAGGGCCCGCAGCACCGCCGCCGCGAGGAGGTAGCCGGTGCCGTGGTCGAGGGCCTGGGCCGGCAGCGCTCCCGGCGTGCCGTCGGCCCGCCGTTCGACGTCCGCGATGCCGGTGGCGGCCTGCACCAGGCTGTCGAATCCGCGCCGGCGCGCCCACGGCCCGCTGAAGCCCCACGCCGACAGCCGCGCGACCACCAGATCGGGGCGCCGGCGGCGTAGCGCCTCGGGGGAGAGGCCGAACCGGTCCAGCGCCCCCGGACGGTAGCCGGTGACCACCACGTCGGCGTCGGCGACCAGCTCGTCGAAGCGCGTCCGGTCGGCGGGCCGGCGCAGATCCAGCAGGGTGGACCTCTTGCCGAAGCCGGTGTCCACGTGCTGCGCCTCGATCTCCGGCAGGTGGGGATCGTCGACCCGCAGCACGTCCGCGCCGAACAGGGCGAGGACCCGGGTCGCCACCGGACCCGCGATGACCCGGGTCAGGTCGAGCACCCGCACACCGGCGGCGGGCAGCAGCGGACACTCCGGTGGCGGCGGCAGCCGCCGTGGCGCGGCCGGGCCGTCGAGACGCAGCCCGACCAGGGGCTCCCGCGCGACCGCCACGGACTGCGGGTGCGCGGACCAGTGCTGCGGTGTGCGTACCGCGACGGCGAGCCCGCCGACGGCGGTGAGCGTCTCCTCGACGCCGACCGCCGGCTCCGCGCCGATCCGGTCGGCCACCTCGGCGGCCAGCGACGCGTCGTCGGTCCGGGACGGGTCGAACCCCAGAGCTGTCAGCAGCCGGTCGCGGTGGTGCGGGTAGTTGGCGTGGGTGCGTACCCAGCCGTCGGCGGCCGGCCAGAACCGGGACAGCGGCGCGAAGCCCTCGAAGGCCGTCCCGCCCACCCGCAGGTGCCGCTCGCTGGTGAAGGCGGTCGCCACGGCGCCGGTGTCCACCGAAACGGGGTCGCCCACCCGCAGCCCCCGGCTCCGGGCCAGCTCGGCTGCGGCCAGCCCGGCGGCGGCGACGGTCGCCACGGCGAGCTCCGCGACCGGCAGCCGGGCCGTCAGGACCCCCGCCGGACCGTGCCGGTCCACGGAACCGATGGCCGCCGGGTCGCCGCCCAGCGCGGTCCATGCCGCTCGGACCGCGTCTCCGCTCGCCTGCTCCACGAGCCGATTATTCGCCGGCCGCCGCCGCCGGGCGGCGGCGGCCGCCCACCGTCACCTCGGTCCCTTGGTGCGGGACGGCGACAGGCTCGGCAACGGGCTCAGCGAGGGCGACAGGGTCGTCGTCGGCTTGGGCCGGCCGGTCGGGCTGGAGCTGGGGGTCGGCACCTTGCTCGCCGTCGGTGACGCGGCGGTCGGCGTCGGTGACGGGGTCGTCGGCTTCGGCGTCTCCGGGGCGGTGGGCGACGGCGTGTCGTCCGGGAACTCGGGCGTGCCGAACCGGTACTTGTCCGGGTCGAGCTTGAGCGCGGCGGTGGCCTGCTCCATGAACTGCCGCCAGATCGGCCCCGGCCCGGTGGACCCGTACACCTCGTAGCTGCCGTCCTTGGTCCGCAGCGGCTTGCCGTCGGTGGTGCCGAGCCACACCGCGGCCGCGAGCGCGCCCGTGTAGCCGACCATCCAGGTGTGCACGTTCTGGGTGGTGCTCTGGCCGGCCTGCCAGGTCCCGGTCTTGCCGGCCGAGTCCCACCCGTTGTCCAGCTTGGCCGCCTTCACCCGGCTCAACGTCCAGTTGAGCTGGTTGATCGCCTCCTCGTCGAGCCCGACGTCGGCCTGCATCAGCCGCTCCTCGACGACGCGTTCGTCACCCTTGGTGACCGACCGGACGAAGTGCTGCTCGGCCCGCTTCCCGCCGGCGGCGAAGGTCGCCATCCCGTTGGCGTGGTCCTGTACGGCGATGCCGTACTGGCCGATGCCGACCTCGGTGGAGAAGCGTCCCGCCACCTCCTCGGCCGGCTGGCCGCGCAGCTCGACCCGCTGCGGCCGGGGGTTGCCCTTCTCGGTGGCCCACATCGAGTCGACGCCCGCCCGGGTGGCCATGTCGATCACCTTCGCCCTGCCCAGCTTCTCGGTCAGCTCGAAGTAGGTGACGTTGAGCGAGGCGACCGTGGCCTCCCACAGGGCGCAGTCCGGCTGGCACGGCGCGTGTTCGGCGTTGCGGATCGGGCCGGCCGGGCTCTCCTTGGTGCGGCCCGACTCCGGGAACTCCTTCGTCTCCGGCGAGTCGAAGTGCTGCTTCACGGAGATCTTGTCGCCTACGGCGGCGGCCAGGTCGTAGACCTTGAACGACGAGCCCGGCGGGTGCTGGCCGAAGCCGCGGGCCTCCCCGTTCTCGTCGTAGTACCACCCGGCGTAGTCGGCGCCCGCGCCGTCGTTGCCGCCGTAGTACCCCAGCACCCGGCCCGTGCCCGGCTCCACCGCCACCAGCGCGGCCTGCCAGTTCTTCGGCTGCCCGCGAACCGCCTCCGGCGCGCTGTCGCGCCGGATGTCGGCGGCCGCCTCGGCCGCGTCCTGGACCCGCTTGTCGATGGTGGTGACGATCTTGAAACCGCCGTCGCGGATGAACTCGGCCGGCTTGCCCTTGAACGCCTCGTCCTGCCGCAGCTCGCTGAGCACGTGGTTGATCACCAGGCCGGTCGGTCGGTCCAGGCCCGACCGGCCCGCGTTCGGGTCGATCGGCTTCACGTCGTCGGGGTACGCCAGGTTCGCCGCGTCCTCCGCCGACAGGTAGCCCAGCTTCACCATGCCGTCGCGGATGTAGTTCCACCGGTTTATCGAGTTCTGCTTCGCCGTCGCGTTGCGCCGCGGGTCGTAGCCGGGCGAGCCCTCCGGGTCGTTCGGGTCGGCCTCCGGCTGCTTCACCATCGCGCAGAGCACCATCGCCTCGGCCGGGGTCAGCTGGTTGGCCGCCGGCGCATCCCGCTGCACCGTCTTGCCGAAGTACGTCTGCGCGGCCGCTTCGATGCCGTACGCGCCGCGGCCGAACGGCACCGTGTTCAGGTAGAAGCCGAGGATCTCCTCCTTGGAGTACTTGTCGTCGAGCTTCCAGGCGATGACCGCCTCGCGGAGCTTGCGGGAGTAGGTGACGCCATTGAGGTCGGCGGCGACCCGCGCGTACTGCTGGGTGATGGTCGACGCGCCCTGCCGCTGGCCGCCGGTCACGTTCGACCAGGCGGCGCGGAGCACGCCGGAGAAGTCGATGCCCTTGTTGGTCCAGAAGCTGCGGTCCTCGGCCGCCACGATCGCCTGCTTGGCGGAGTCGTTCATCTGGTCGTACGGCACGATCGTCCGGTTCTCCGCGCCCAGCGTGGCCATCTTCGTGCGACCGTCCGCGTAGTAGACCGTGGTCGACTCCGGCAACCTGAGGTCGGTGGGGGTGGGCACGCTGTCGAAGTAGTAGCCGCCGGCCACCAGGCCGGAGCCGCCGAGCAGCGCGAACACGGCCAGGAAGATCAGAATGCGGTGGCGCCGACGCTTCCGTCCCGCGGGGGCGACCCGCGCTCCGGAACCGTCGGCGGCGTTGTCGTTGTCACCGGTGGGAAGCACCCGCACCCGATACCCTCCGCCCGATCCGACGAATCTTGGCTGTGCCCGATTACACCAGGTCGGGCGAGCTCCCGGGTGCCGGACCCCGAGTCAGCCCGGGTGAACCGGCGGGGGGTGACCGCACCGCTGCGGTGCGCAGTGCGCGGCGTGGTCGCGGGGTGACCCGCGCGCCGACGCGTTCCTCTGGATCAAGACGCCCGGCCGGTCCCGCGGCACGGGCACCGGGCACGACCCGGCCCGCGGCGGCGTCGCCGACCCGGCCGGCGGGGCCTGGTTCGACGAGCGGGGCCGTGGAGCTGGTGACGTACGCGAACCCGCCGCTGCGCTGAGCGGCAATCGACCCGGGGCGATCCCTCGTGCGGGACCGCCCCGGTCCGTCCGGGCCGGCCGTCAGCCGCGCCGGCAGGCCGTCACGGGTGGACGTACCCGCTCATGCGGTCGTTGCGCACCCGGACGGACGAGGGGCGGGCGGCCCACCGCGCGACGCTGTTGCCGCTCATCCGGCCGGCCCAGAACGGGGACAGCCGCCACATCGGGTGCGCGGTCCCGCCGCCCGGCAGCGGGATGACCTCGCGGCTGGTGTACCCGTGCCGGTGGTGCAGGTCCCGGTCGGACGTGGTGAACGCCTCCGCGTAGGTCGGCAGGCTCAGCGTGTCCATCCACCGCTGGCTGCCGGCGAGGACGGCGGCGGCCCGGTTCGCCCGGTCGGGCCCGGGGGCCGCCAGGAAAGCCAGATGGTTGTGGGCCTCGACGGGACGCCGCGTGGCGAGGGCGCGGCCGAGGAGGAGGAAGCGGTCGCGGTGAGGGCCGCACGCGGCCCCCAGGCGTTCGCCGTACCCGGCCGGCGCCGGGATCGGCCGGTAGCGGTGGAACCAGACGGTGGCGGCGGTGCCGTCCTGGAGGAGGAACGCGTCGCCGAAGAGCAGCGCGTGTTCCGACCAGATGCGGGCCACGGCGGCCAGCACGCCGGATCGGCACGGCTCGTCCGGGACGAGCCAGGCGCCGAGGACGGTGGGGGAGAGGGTATCGGTGATGAGATCGACGATCCGGTCGAGGTCGCGCCATCGGGCACGGACGACGGATGTTCTCACGGGCATGGAGAGCTCCTGCTCCTGCTCACTTTCGGAGGTGGCGCCAACCCGGCGTCGCGCACCCGGCGCGTCGGTCCACGGATCGGCCACGGGGCCGCTGGGGCCGTCGGGGCACTGATCGGCACGACTGGCCGGAGCGGCCGTCAGGCGCACTCCGGCGGTCGGTGCTCAGGCGGGTCTGGTCCCCGGCCGGGGCGATCGGGAGGACAGGCCGGCCGGGTGGTCCGGGCGGCAACGCTGTCCCCGTACGGCGGGCGGCGTCCAGGCCGCCGCCGACAGCTCGGCGACGTCGCTGTTCGCGGCGCCGGACGAACCGGCGCTGCCCGGCCCGGTCCCCGGCCCGGGCGGCAGGTAATCGGCGTCAGACCGGAGCGGGTGTGCGAGGCGGCCGAGCGGGGTGTCCGCCTCCCGCGGTGACCACTGGCGCACCGCGGCGCCCGGCGGCGACGGAGCGACGTCGGCGCCCGGCGTGCGGTCGGCGTGCTCCGGCGTCGTGGCGGCCGGTACCGCCCGGCCCGGCGATGGAGCTGCCGGGTTCTCGGCCGGGGCGCCGGCCTGGTCCGGTGGTGCGGCGTCCGGCGCCCGCGGTGGGGCCGGTGGACCGGCCGGCGGCTTCGCGCTTCCCCGCACCGGTTTGTGGGGCCTGAGCACCGGCTTGACCACCTTCTCGGTGACCGGACGCGGAACGGTGGTGGCCGGCTTCGCCGGTCTGGCCCGGCTGGGGCCGCCGGTCGGGGACGGGGATTTCGTCGCGCGGTGGGACGTCGGGCCCGGGCGGGCCGGTGCGGCCGCCGGCCGGCGGTGCGGCGCGGTGTGCCACGCGGTGCGGTGCGGCGGGGTATGCCACGCGGTGCGGTGCGGCGGGGTGTCCCGCGCGGTGCACTGCGGCCGGGCGTCCCCCGCACTGCGCTGCGGCGGGGCCGGGGGCGGCGACGTGGGCTGGGTCGAGGCGGCCGGCGGTGGGGTGTCCGGGGTCGCTTCGCCGGTTTCGATCGAGGGCGCGGCGGTGCCGGACGGGTCCGCCATGGGTGTCGCCGGCAGGCCGTCGGTCAGGAGGCCCTGGAGGAGGTCGACCGTACCGGTGACCGTCACGGTGGGCGTCGGGTCGGCGGCGTACGCGGCGTCGCCGGTGACCGCGTCGTAGGCGGTCCACGCGCCGCTCACCCCGGCGAGCAGGAGGCCGAGACGCAGGGCGACCCGCGTCAGCCGCTCGCCGCGCCGCGTCATCCCCGACACCTCTCCGAACCCCGGTCAGCGCCGGGGTCAACGCCCGTACTGTACCGAAGGCGCTCGCCCGATCACAGAGTGCGGCTGATCGGAATCGGGCGCGTCGCGAGCGGGCAGGAGTGGAATTCCGGCGGCCTGGGTACCTCGGCGGCCATGAGCACCAGCACGGTCGACAGCACCGCCACCGCCCCGGCCGCCCCGTCGGTGGGCACCGTCGCGGTCGTCGCCCACCGGAAGAAGACCCTCGGCGGCGGCCTGGACGAGCTGCGGGCCAGCCTGGTCGCCGCCGGCGTCGGGCGGCTCCTCTGGTACGAGGTGCCGAAGAGCCGCAAGGCGCCGAAGCAGGTGCGCAAGGCGCTGAAGAAGGGCGCCGACCTGCTCCTGGTCTGGGGCGGCGACGGCATGGTGCAGCGCTGCGCCGACACCCTGGCGGGCACGGACGTCCCGATGGGCATCCTGCCCGCCGGCACGGCCAACCTCTTCGCCACCAACCTCGGCATCCCCGCCGACCTGCCGGAGGCGGTCCGGATCGCGCTGCACGGCCGACGCCGCACGCTCGACCTCGGCCGCCTCAACGGCGAACACTTCGCGGTGCTGGCGGGCGCCGGCTTCGACGGGGACCTGATCCGGGAGGCCGACCGCAAGCTCAAGGGCCGGCTCGGCCGGGTGGCGTACGTCTGGACCGGGCTGCGGCACGTCCGCGGCGAGCTGGTGCGCACCCGCATCCGGGTCGACGGCGCCGACTGGTTCGACGGCGAGGCGAGCTGCGTGCTCTTCGGCAACGTCGGCACGATCACCGGCGGCATCCCGGCCTTTGACGACGCCCGCCCCGACGACGGCGCGCTGGAGGTCGGGGTCTCCACCGCCAGCGGCGCCATCGACTGGGCCCGCACCCTGGGCCGGATGGCGGCCGGGCGTTCCGAGGACTCGCCGTTCGTCCGGATCACCCGCGGCCGCAAGGTGACGGTCCGCTTCGCGACGCCGAAGACGTACGAGCTGGACGGCGGCGCCCGGACCACGGCGAAGCGGCTGAAGGTGAAGGTCGTCCCGGGCGCGTTGACGGTCTGCTGCCCCGACCCGTCGCCGGCGGTCAGGGCGTGACCGCGCGCGGCCGGGTCCGCATCCGGACGGGTCGGGGCACCCGTCGGACCAGCGCCCGTACGCCCGCGGCGCAGCCGATCCCGACGGCGAGCGACACGACCAGGGCCAGGGTGCGCGACCACGGTCCGACGATCGGCATCACCTGCCAGTGGGTCAGGTAGATGAAGAGCGAGCTGCCGGCGAGCGTGGCGGCCGCCCGGTTGAGGGCGGGCCGGCTCGGCAGCCGCGGCACCCAGACCAGCAGGGCGAAGCCGGCGACGATGAACGCCTCCCGGAACGGCTCCCCGAACAGGCCGGGCACGGTGGCCAGCGCGGCGGCGGTCACCACCAGGCGCTGGGCGGTCCGGGTGGCCCGGGCGGCGGCCCAGCCCAGCGCGAAGAGCCAGCACACCACCACGGCGTCCGGCACGTGCCCGAGCGCGGCGAGACCGGGCAGGTCGTAGCGGGTGACCAGGCCGAGGGCGGCCAGGGCCAGCGGCAGGCCGAACGGGTACCGCCGCTCGGCCCGGTCCACCGCCGGCACGGCCAGCAGCGCGGCGACCGCGACGAGGATGTACACCAGGGCCTCGATGAACCAGAACTGCCACGCGGTCGGCCCGTCGTGCGGGCCGAGGACGCTGTTGAGCAGCAGCACGTTGGTCAGGGTGTAGTCGCCGGTGACCGCGCCGGCGACGGCGATCCAGGCCACCGAGGGCAGCACGATGCGGCCGATGGCGCGCCCGGCGCCGCGCAGCCGCTCCCGCCGTGGCGCGTCGGTGAGCTGGAACCGGGCGAAGTTGAACCCGGCGACGGCGAGCAGCAGGTGGGCGCCCCCCTTGACGGTGAAGAGCGGGATGTGCGACCCGACGATGACGACGATGGCCAGGGCGCGCAGCGCCACGCTGGTCTCCAGCACCCGCCGTCGGGTCGGGGGTGGGGGCGCTGGCCGGGCGAGGTCGCGGATGGCGGTGGTGTGCCAGTCGGCGGGCAGGTCGCCGAGGAGTTCCTCGAGGCGTACCGACATCTCCACGTAGGACAGCGAGTCGCCGCCGAGGCCCACGAAGGTGTCGTCCGGGGTGACGTCGGGCCGGTCGAGCAGCTCGGCGTAGAGCCGGCGGAGCCGGTCGGCGTCACCGTCGGCCGGCACGACGGCCGGCGCCGGCGTGGGCGGCAGCCCTCGGACCGCCCGGTAGTCGGGCTTGCCGCTGGTCAGCCGGGGCAGCTCGGCCAGGACGTGCACCCGTACCGCACGGGCCGGTAACCCGGCCGCGGCGGCGGCCGACCGCCGCACCCGCTCCGGGTCCGGACCGCCCGTCGCGGCGACGACGAGCTCCCGGTCCGTGCCGGCGCAGTACGCCTCGACGCCGTCGCGCCGCAGGTGCGCCTCGACGCGGTGCGGGTCCACCCGGAGCCCGAAGATCTTCGCGAACCCGCCGGCCCGTCCGATGATCTCGTAGAGCCCGTCCGGCCCGCGCCGGGCCACGTCCCCGGTGCGCAGCTCCTCGACGGTGCGGCCGAGGGCGAGGTCGGCGGGGGACTCGGCGTAGCCGAGCATCACGTTGGGTCCGGAGTAGACCAGCTCCCCGGTGTCCGGTGCGGGCCAGTCGGGCAGCGGACGCAGTCGGAACGCGCCACCGGGCACGGGCACGCCGATCGCCTCGGGTCGGCTCTCGGCCAGCTCCGGCGGCAGGTACGCCATCCGGGCCGTCGCCTCGGTCTGCCCGTACATGACGAAGAGCCGCCAGCCCCGGCGGCGGCCGAGGTCGGCGTAGCGGGCCACCCGCGCGGGGTCGAGCCGCCCGCCGGCCTGGGTGACGTAGCGCAGGTGCGGCAGCCGCATCCGGTCGAAGCCGACCCGGTCCAGCAGGTCGAAGGTGTACGGCACTCCGGCCAGGCTGGTGCCCCGGGCGGCCCGGAAGAGGTCCCAGAAGCAGGTGTCGGCGACCGACAGGTCGGTCAGGACCAGCGCGGCGCCCCGCAGCAGGTGGCTGTTGACCACGGAGAGCCCGTAGCAGTAGTGCAGCGGCAGGGTGGTCGCCGCCCGGTCGGTGTCCCGGATGTCCAGGTAGCTCGCGATGGCCTCGGCGTTGGCCTGGAGGTTCGCCGACGACAGCCGGACCAGCTTGGGCGAGCCGGTGGAGCCGGAGGTGCTGAGCAGCAGCGCCAGGTCGGGGTGCAGCTCGTGCCGGCTGGTCGGGCGCCGCTCCTGCACCCGCAGCTCGCCACCGACCCGGCGGATCACCACGTCCGGGTCGTACGCCCGGGTCAGCTCGGCGGTCGCGAGGTCGTTGTCGCCGGGCACCAGCAGCAACGGGTGCCCGGCGGCCAGCGCAGCCAGGTACGCGACCAGCTCGTCGAGCCGGTTCGCCCCGGCGAGCAGGACCAGGCGCCGGGTGGTACCGAGCCGCTCGGCCAGGGCGGCCACCCGCTCGGCCAGCGCGGCGTAGCTGAGCCGGGTCTCGGCAGTGATCACCGCCGGCCGGTCACCGTGGCGGGTGAGGGCGCGGACGAACGGCGCCGGCCCGACGTCGAGAAGCATGGCCGACAGGTTAGGGGAGCCTGACCTAAGTTTCGGAGGGGGGTGGGCTTGCTTCGACGGTCATCAGTAAGGTAAGCCTTACCTGTGCAGAATCGTCTCCGTCTCACCCTGACCGTGGCCCTGGCCGGGCTCCTCTCCCTGACCGCGTGCGGTGGTCCCGAGGGCGATCCCGGCAAGCCGGGCGACAAGCGGCTGACCATCTACAGCGGCCGCAGCGAGGCCCTGGTGAAGCCGGTGCTGGAGAAGTTCGAGAAGTCCACCGGCATCAGCGTGGACGTCCGCTACGGCAGCACCGCCCAGATGGCCGCCCAGCTGCTGGAGGAGGGGGAGCGCAGCCCCGCGGACGCGTTCTTCGCCCAGGACGCCGGCGCGCTCGGCGCGGTCGGCAAGGGCGGCCTCCTCGCCGCCCTCCCCGGCGAGCTGCTCGACCGGGTGCCGGCCGCGTACCGGGACGCCGACGGGGAGTGGGTGGGGGTCAGCGGCCGGTCCCGCGTGCTGGCCTACAACGCCGACCAGGTCGAGGCCGCCCAGTTGCCGAAGAGCGTCTTCGAGCTGACCGACCCGCGGTGGAAGGGCCGGATCGGGGTCGCCCCGACGAACGGCTCCTTCCAGGCCTTCGTCACCGCCCTGCGGGTGCAGCACGGCGACGTCCGGGCGCGCGAGTTCCTCACCGGGCTCAAGGCCAACCAGCCGCAGATCCGCGAGGGGAACGTGCAGATCGTCTCCGACATCGACGCCGGCACGGTCGCGGTCGGCCTGGTCAACCACTACTACGTGTACGAGTTGGCCAAGGAGCGCGGTGGCAACCCCGACGCGCTCAAGGCCAAGCTGCACTTCTTCCCTGACGGTGACACCGGCGGACTGGTCAACGCGGCCGGCATCGGCCTGCTCAAGCGCTCCGGCGGGGACCCGGACGCCCGGGCGCTGGTCGACTACCTGCTCGGCGCCGAGGCGCAGACCTACTTCGCCACCGTGACCTTCGAGTACCCGCTGACCGCCGGCGTCCCCGCCGCCCCGGGCCTGCCGCAGCTCGCCACCCTCGACGCGCCGAAGATCGACCTCAACGACCTGGACACCCTCGACGCCACCGTCGCGATGATCAAGGAAGCGGGGCTGGCCTGAGCGGCGTCCTGGCCGGTGACCGGCGGGCGAAGGCCCGCCGGTCACCGCGCCGCACCGTACCCCGGCCGGCGCTGACCGCCGCCTCCGCCGCCGCGGTCGCGGTCGCCCTGCTGCCCCTGGTCTACCTCGCCGTCCGGGCCGCCGAGGCCGGCGTCGACCGAATCCTCGCCGAGCTGCTGACCGCCCGGGTCGCCGTGCTCGCCGGGCGCAGCCTCGCGCTCGCGGCCGTGGTCACCGCGGCCTGCACCGCGCTCGGCGTCGGCATCGCCCTGCTGGTGACCCGCACCGACCTGCCCGGCCGACGGGCCTTCGGCGTCCTCGCCGCGCTGCCACTGGCCGTCCCCACCTACGTCGCCGGGTTCGCCTGGACCGCCACCGTGGACCGCTTCGAGGGCTTCTGGGCGGCCGCCCTGCTGCTGACGGTCTGCTCCTACCCGTACGTCCTGCTGCCCGCCGTCGCCGCGCTGAACCGGGCCGACCCCGGGCAGGAGGAGGTGTCCCGCTCCCTCGGCCGGGGGCCGTGGCGCACCCTGTTCGGGGTGACCCTGCGGCAGATCCGCCCCGCCGTGGCCGCCGGGGCGCTGCTGGTCGCCCTCTACGTCCTCTCCGACTTCGGCGCGGTCTCCATCGTCCGGGTGGACACCTTCACCCGGGCCATCTTCACCGCCTTCAACCTCGGGTTCGACCGCACCGGCGCGCTCGTGCTCTCCACCGTCCTGGTCGCCCTCACCGTCCTGCTCATCGGGGCGGAACTGGGCACCCGCACCCGCGACGCCCGGTACGCCGGCAACCCCGTCCGGCCCCCGGTACGCCTGGCGTTGGCCCGCTGGCGCGGACCCGCGCTGCTCGCCCTGCTCGCCGTGTACGCGCTCGCCCTCGGCGTGCCCGCCGCGGGGCTGGCCCGCTGGCTCGCCGCCGGAGTGTCCCGCCCCGGCTCCCTCGCCGAGGTGGCCACCGCGGCCGGCGCCTCGCTGTCGGTCTCCCTCGCGGGCGCGGCGCTGACCATGCTCCTCGCCCTGCCGCTGGGGCTGCTCGCCGCCCGGGCCCCCGGCCCGGTCGCCACCGTCCTGGACCGGCTCACCTACGTCGCCCACGCCCTGCCCGGCGTGGTGATCGGACTGTCCCTGGTCTTCTTCGCGGTGAACGTCGCGTACCCGCTCTACCAGAGCGTCTGGCTGCTGGCCCTGGCGTACGCGACGCTCTTCCTGCCGCTGGCCGTCGGCGCGGTGGCCGCCGCCGCGGCGCAGAGCCCGCCGAGCGTCGAGGAGGCCGCCCGGTCCCTGGGCCGCGGCCCGTTCACCGTGTTCCGCACGGTCACCCTGCCGCTGACCCTGCCCGGGATCGGCGCGGGGGCCGCCCTGACGTTCCTCACCTGCATGAAGGAACTGCCCGCCACCCTGCTGCTGCGCCCCACCGGCATGGACACTCTCGCCACCGAGCTGTGGACGCACACCTCGACGGCCGCGTACGCCGCCGCCGCCCCGTACGCGGCGATCCTCGTCGCCCTCGCCGCCGTCCCGACCTGGCTGCTCGCCGCCCGCACCGGCCTGGTCGACCCCGCACCCCCCGGAGGCCCCCGATGACCGAGAGCATGCTGACGGTGGCCGACGCGGCCAGGTCGTACGGGTCGGTGCCGGCCCTGGCCGGCGTGGACCTGACGGTGGCCACGGGCGACCTGCTGGCCGTGCTCGGCCCGTCGGGCTGCGGCAAGACGACCCTGCTGCGCTGCGTCGCCGGGTTCGAACGCCTCGACCGGGGCGCCGTCACCGTCGCCGGGCGGCCGGTGGCCGGCCCGGGCGGGCACGTCCCGCCGCACCGTCGCCGGGTCGCCGTGGTGCCGCAGGACGGGGCGCTCTTCCCGCACCTCTCCGTTGCCGACAACGTCGGCTACGGCCTGGACCGGGCGGCCCGGCGCGGTGGCCGGATCGAGGAGGTGCTGGCCCTCGTCGGGCTCGCCGGCTACGGCGGGCGGATGCCGCACCAGCTCTCCGGCGGCCAGCAGC
Organism: Micromonospora sp. IBHARD004; assembly: GCF_052814115.1. Classification (NCBI taxonomy): domain Bacteria; kingdom Bacillati; phylum Actinomycetota; class Actinomycetes; order Micromonosporales; family Micromonosporaceae; genus Micromonospora; species Micromonospora sp. IBHARD004. Next base: position 4,016,287 of record NZ_CP199934.1, on the reverse strand, counting down.
AGCGGGTCGCGGTGGCCCGGGCCCTCGCGCCCCGGCCGCCGCTGGTGCTGCTCGACGAGCCGTTCAGCGCGCTCGACGCCCAGCTCCGCGTCGAGCTGCGCGTCGACGTACGCCGGGCGCTGCGGGCCGACGGTGCCACCGCAGTGCTGGTCACCCACGACCAGGCCGAGGCGCTGTCCATGGCCGACGCCGTCGCGGTGATGGACGCCGGCCGCATCGTGCAGCACGGCACCCCGGCCGAGGTGTACCGGGACCCGGCCACCCCCTGGGTGGCCCGCTTCGTTGGAGAGGCGGTGCTGTTGCCCGCCACCGTCGACGACGACGTCGCGGTCACCCCGCTCGGCCGGCTGCCGCTGCGCGGACCGGCGGTCGGCGGCGCGGCGACTGTCCTCATCCGCCCCGAGCAGCTCCGGCTGGCGCCGACCGGCGGCTCCGTCGCGACGGTCGTCCGGCAGGACTTCCACGGGCACGACGCGCTGACCACGCTGCGCCTGGCCGACGGCACGCTGCTCACCGCGCGGACCCTCGACGAGGGCGCCGGACTCAGCGCCGGGGCGCAGGTCGCGGTGACGGTGCGGGGACAGGTCCGCGCGTACGCCGGATCGGCCTGACGCCCCGGCCGCTGCGCGGTCCGGGGGAGCGGGCAGGATCTCGGCATGGACGGCGACGTGGGCGACTACCTGGGTGAGCTGGTCGACCGGGCGCGCGACGTGCTCGGCGACAACCTGGTCGGCGCGTACGCGGCGGGGTCGGTCGGCCTGGACGCCTACCAGCCGGGACGCAGCGACGTCGACGTGGCGCTGGTCGTCGCCCACGCGCTGGACGGGTCGACCAAGCGCACGCTGGTGGACCGGCTGCGGCACGAGGCGCTGCCCTGCCCGGCGCGCGGCCTCGAACTGGTCGTCTACCGGCGCGACGTGGCCGGATCCGGCACCCCGGAGCCGGGCTTCGAGGTCGAGCTGAACACCGGCCCGGCGATGCCGTTCCGGGCCACGTACGCCCCGACCGACCGGCCCGCCGCGGACGGACGCTTCTGGTACGCCCTCGACCGCAGCATCCTGCACCAGTCCGGGCTGGCCCTGCTCGGCCCGCCCGCCGGGGACGTCTTCGCCGACCTCGCCCCGGCCGACCTGCGCCGCCTGCTGACCGAGGCCCTGGCCTGGTGGCTCGCGCTGCCCATCCCCGCCGGAGACGGGCCGGCGCCCGGCGCGGAGGATGCCGTGCTGGGCGCGTGTCGCTCGTTGGTGAAGGCCCGCGACGGCGTCTGGTTCTCCAAGGTGGACGCCGGTTACCGGCTGATGGAGCGGGGCGAGCACGTGGAGCTGATCGCACGCTCCATCGCCGCCCGCCGGGGCGAACCGCCGCCGAGCGGTCCCGAGGCGCGCGCCTTCCAGCGGCAGGTCCTCGCCGAGGTCGCGGGGACGCATTGACGGAGGTGACAGTCCTACTGTAAACAAGGTGTACTGAATGAGTCGGGGAGGTTCCCATGCGACGCTCGGTACTCCTGGCCGCGATCCTGCTCACGCTGACGTCGACCACCCCGGCCGTCGCCGCGCCGCCACCCCGTCCGGCCGCCGCGACCCTAGCCGCCGCCACCCCGGTCCAGATCTACGGCGCCTGGCACTGCGGCAACGACTACTGCACCTGGCGGACCGTCCGTACCGTGGCCGAGTTCGACAGCCAGAACCACTGGCTCGTCGACCGGGGCGACGGCCGCCCCTCCGTCAACCTGGTGGTGCTCAGCTTCGTGAACCCGCTCGCGCTGCTGCACCAGACCACCGACGCGACCACGCTCGACGGCGTACCGCGGGGCATGACGTCGGAGATCGTCAGCTACTTCACCTCCCACGGCATCCGGGTGATGCTCTCCATCGGCGGCATCACCTACACCGATGACTGGGACGCCGCGCTCGCCGAGAACCCCGCCCTGCTCGGCCAGCGGGCCGCCGCCGTCGCCACCCGGCTCGGCGTCGGCATCGAGATCGACTACGAGCAGAACAGCGACCCCGACCTCACCGGGCTGCAGGCCTTCATCGACGGCTACCGGGCCGTCCACCCGTACGACGCCACCGGCGTCCGGCCGGAGGCCCGGCTGACCATCGACGTCGCCGCCGGCGACCGGTGGCTGATCGACCTCAACCGCCGGGCGACCGCCGACTGGCTGCGCACCGACGCCCCGGTGCTCGACTACGCCAACGCCATGGTGCCCGCCCGGCCCGCCTCGGCCAGCACCTCCCAGGCGAGCTGGCAGGAGCACGTCGACGGCAAGCCGCAGTACAGCCCACCGGTGCCGCCGCTGGCCCCGGCGAAGTTCACCGGCGGCCTCTACATCGCGTACGGCGGCAAGCCGCTGCCCGAGTGCGTCGACTACACCAACTCCGTTCAGCGGGCCGCCGCGCCGTACGTGCAGACCGTCACGCCCAACGGGGCGGGCACCTCTGCCGGCATGCTGGGGTACATGTTCTGGGCTGCCGAACGGCCGTCGACCCGGGGCATCGGGACCGTGCCGCCGAACACCTGCGAGGGCGGCGTCGGTGCCGGGGCGACCGCCCTGACCGTCCCGGTGCCGATGCCCGCGCTGCGCCAGACTTGACCCCGCTCAACGGCGTGCCCGCCGGCAGCTACCTGGTCGTGTCCCACCCGACCAGGGAGGTCAACCCGGAGGCGGTCGATCGGGCGCTGGCGATGTGGAACGACGGCGGCTCCGCGCAGATGACCGTCCGGTCCCCGGTGGAGATCGCCCGCTGTTTCGACGGTCTCGAACTTCTCGAACCCGGACCGGTTACCTGCTCCCGGTGGCGTCCGGGCGGCAACGACACGACCCCGACCTCCGAGTACTGCGCGGTGGCGCGCAAGAGCGCGTGAGGCGGCCCGGCCGCCCGGCGCTGTGCCGGGCGGCCGGGTCAGCGGTGGATCAGTAGACCGTCACGCCGTACTTGTTGGCGGCCTCGGGGACGGGCTGGTAGAACGTCGTGCCACCGGACTGGCAGTTGCCGCTGCCGCCGGAGGTGATGCCGAGCGCCTTGGTGCCGTCGTAGAGCGGGCCGCCGGAATCGCCGGGCTCGGCGCAGACGGTGGTCTGGATCATGCCCTTGACGGTGCCGCTGCCGACGTAGCGGACCGTGACGTTGAGGGCGGTCACCGTGCCGCTGTGGGTGCCCGTGGTCGACCCGGTGCGCTTCACCGCCTCGCCGACGAACGCGTTGGCGGCGGTGTAGCCGCCGGGGTGAGTCAGCGAGGTGTTGTCGTAGCGGACCAGCGCGTAGTCGTTGCCCGGGAAGCTGGAGCCGACGGTCGGGCCGATGAGGGTGGTGTGGCTGGAGTTGGTGTACCAGGTGTTGGCCACGTCCCCGCAGTGCCCGGCGGTCAGGAAGTAGTAGGTGCTGCCCTTGACCACGTTGAAGCCGAGCGAGCAGCGGTAGCCACCGCCGTAGATGGCGTCACCGGCGGAGAGCAGCGGACGGAAGACCCCACCCGCCCGGTCGATCCGGATCGCGCCGGCGTTGCGGCCGGCGCTCTTCTTGATCGCGGAGAGTTCGGCGGCGGAGACCGTGTCGTCCGCGGTCACCACCACACGTCCGGACGTCGCGTCCACGCGCCAGGCGATGCCCTCGACACCGGACGCCTGCACGGCGCTGTCGACCTCGGCGAGCTGGCTGGCGCTGAAGCTGGGCGGGGCGGCCGAGGCGGCGCCCGGCACGGTGAACGCGCCGGCGGCGACCAGGCCGACGGCGGCGGCGAGCAGCGGGGTGAGCCGGCCGGGGGTGTGTCGGATTCTCACGGTCTCCTCCTTGGAGGCGGCGGGCGACCGGTGCGGGCGGGGCCCATGAGGCGTCGCCGGGCCCAGGGTCGGGGATTGACCTCGGCGAACGTGATAGCGGCGAGTATCTACCAGGGTCAATTTATCCGCAAGGGGCTCGCCGGTGATGGCCGGTCCGCGGCTATGGTGTCGGCGGGGAGGTACGCATGACGTTGCAGATGAGCGGGGCCGCGCGCCCGCCCGCCCGCGCCACCGACGGACGGCTCCGGTGAGCCGGGCGGCCGAACCCGACCTCGCCGCGCTCGACGCGGCGTTCCCCGGCGCCGTGGCGACCCGGGCGGCGGACCGGCTGCGGCTGGCCCACGACGCGTCGCACTACCTGCTGCATCCCCGCGCGGTGGTCACCCCGGCCGACGCCGAGCAGGTCGCCGCCCTGCTGCGACACAGCCGTCGCAGCGGTACGCCGCTGACCTTTCGCTCCGGCGGGACCAGCCTCAGCGGGCAGGCGGTCACCGACCAGCTGCTCGTCGACACCCGCCGGCACTTCCGCGAGCTGACCGTCCTCGACGACGGCCGACGGGTCCGGGTGCAGCCCGGGGTCGTGCTGCGCCAGGTCAACAACCGGCTCGCCCCGTACGGCCGCAAGCTCGGCCCCGACCCGGCCAGCGAGTCCGCCTGCACCGTCGGCGGCGTCGTCGCCAACAACTCCAGCGGGATGACCTGCGGCACCGAGTTCAACACCTACCGGACGCTGGAGTCGCTGCTGCTGGTGCTGCCCAGCGGGACCGTCCTGGACACCGGCGCCCCGGACGCGGACGAGCGGCTGCGGGCCACCGAGCCGGAGCTGCACGCCGGCCTGCTGCGGCTGCGCGACCGGGTCCGCGGCAATCCCGACTCGGTCCGCCGCGTCCGCGCCCAGTACGCCATGAAGAACACCATGGGCTACGGGGTGAACGCCTTCCTCGACCACGACTCGCCCAGCGACCTGCTGACCCGGCTCGTCGTCGGCAGCGAGGGCACACTCGCGTTCGTCGCGGCGGCCACCTTCCGCACCGTACCGGTGCACCGGCACGCCGCGACCGGCCTGCTGGTCTTCGACACCCTGGCCCGGGCGATGGCCGCGATGCCGGCGCTGGTCGCCGCCGGGCCGGCCGCGGTCGAGCTGCTCGACGCCGCCGCGCTGCGCGTCGCCCAGCTCGACCCGCTGGCGGACGCCGCGCTGCGCGGCCTGGCCGTCCGGGAGCACGCCGCGCTGCTGGTCGAGTGGCAGGAGGCCGACCCCGACGCGCTCGCCGACCGGGTGGCCGCGGCCCGGCCCGTGCTCGCCGGCCTGCCGCTGTCCGCCCCGGCCCGGCTCAGCGGCGAGCCGGCGGCCCGGGCGGCGCTCTGGCACATCCGCAAGGGCCTGTACGCGGCCGTCGCCGGCGCCCGGCCCTCCGGCACCACCGCCCTGCTGGAGGACATCGCCGTACCGGTGGCCGCCCTCGCCGACACCTGCGCCGAACTCGCCGACCTCTTCGCCCGGCACCGCTACGAGCAGAGCGTCATCTTCGGCCACGCCAAGGACGGCAACCTGCACTTCATGCTCAACGAGCGGTTCTCCGGCGGCGAGGCGCCGGAGCGGTACGCGGCGTTCACCGAGGAGATGGTCGACGCCGTCCTCGCCCACGGCGGCACCCTCAAGGCCGAGCACGGCACCGGCCGGGTGATGGCGCCGTACGTCCGCCGGCAGTTCGGCGACGAGCTCTACGACGTCATGCGCGAGCTGAAGACGCTCTGCGACCCCGACGGCGTGCTCAACCCCGGGGTGCTGCTCAGCGACGACCCCGACATCCACCTGCGGCACCTGAAGACCGTGCCGACCGTCGAGCCCGAGGTGGACCGCTGCGTCGAGTGCGGCTACTGCGAGCCGGTCTGCCCCAGCCGGGACCTCACCACCACGCCCCGGCAGCGCATCGTGCTGCGCCGGGAGATCGCCGCCGCGCAGGCCGACGGCGACGAGCGGCTGGCCCGCGAACTCCAGGCGGACTACGACTACGACGCGGTCGACACCTGCGCCGTCGACGGCATGTGCGCCACCGCCTGCCCGGTCCTGATCAACACCGGCGACCTGGTGAAACGGCTGCGCGCCGAGCGCAACGGGAGCCTCGCCCAGGCCGGCTGGCGGGGCGCCGCCGCCCGCTGGGGGACCGCCACCCGCGGCATGGCTCGCGGCCTGGACCTGGCCGGCAGCCTGCCGCCCGCGCTGCCCGAGACGGCCACCCGGGCCGCCCGGGCCGTCCTCGGCCCCGAGCGGGTCCCGCAGTGGCGACGCGACCTGCCCCGGGGCGGCGACGTCCGACGCGCCCACCCGGTCGACGACCCGGACGCGGTGTTCGTCCCGTCCTGCCTGGGCACCCTGTTCGCCCCGGCCGAGGGCGGCCCGGGCGTGGCCGCCGCACTGCTGGCCCTCGCCGAGCGCGCCGGGGTCCGCCTGCTCGTCCCCGACGGCATCGCCGGCGTCTGCTGCGGCACGCCCTGGTCCTCCAAGGGCCTCACCGCCGGCTACCAGGCCGTCGGCGACCGGGTGTCGCCCACGCTGCGCGAGGCCAGCCGCGGCGGGACGCTGCCCGTGGTCAGCGACGCCGCGTCCTGCACGGAGGGCTTCGCGAAGCTGGTCGCCGACGGCGGCGACACCGTCGGGGTGGTCGACGCCGTCGCCTACGCCGCGACCGAGCTGCTGCCCCGGCTGACCGTCCGGCGCCGGCTCGCCTCGCTCGCCCTGCACCCGACCTGCTCGTCCACCCGCCTGGGGCTCGACGAGGCGCTGCTCACCGTGGCCCGGGCGGTCGCCGAGGAGGTGGTGGTGCCCGACGGCTGGCAGTGCTGCGGCTTCGCCGGCGACCGGGGCCTGCTGCACCCCGAGCTGACCGCCGCCGCCACCCGCGCGGAGGCCCGCGCGGTGTCGGAGCGGCACTTCGACGGGTACGCCTCGGTCAACCGCACCTGCGAGATCGGGATGGCCCGGGCGACCGGCCAGCCGTACCGTCACCTCCTCGAGCTCTTGGCGGAAGCGACCCGCTGACGGGTGTCGCCCGCTCGGCGGTTCAGAGCGCCCGGGTCAGCTCTTCGATGATCTCGGCCGCCGGTGCGGCCCGCGCGGCGCGGTAACCGGTGCCGGCCCAGAGGTGCAACCGGTCGGCGTCACCGGCCGCGGCGGCGGCTCGCCGCAGCGGCCGGGTCAGGTGGTGCAGCGCCGGGTAGCCCAGCGGGGCGTCCGCCTCGTACCGGTCGATGAAGTCGTTGCGCAGCCCGCGCGCCGGCCGTCCGGTGAACGCCCGGGTGACCACGGTCCGGTCGCGCCGCGGGTCGACCAGCGCCTCCCGGTGGGTACGGTTCGCGCCGCTCTCGTCGGCGCGGAGCAGGAGCGTGCCGACCAGGACGGCGGTCGCGCCGGCGGTGAGCGCCGCCCGGACGTCCGCACCCCCGCCCACGCCGCCCGCCGCCAGGACGGGCAGGCCGGTGCGGGCGCGGACCAGGCCGACGAGCTCGGCCAGCGGCCGGACCGGCGCGGGGGAGTCCGGGGTGAAGGTGCCGTAGTGGCCGCCGGCGTGCCCGCTCTGGGCGACCAGCCCGTCCACCCCGAGGTCCGCCGCGGCCGCCGCCTCCGCCGGGTCGGTGACCGTGACCAGCACCCGGCTTCCGGCCCGTTGCAAGTCGCGGAGCACCGCCGCGGGCGGCAGTCCGAAGGTGAAGCTGACCACCGGCACCGGGTCGTGGACCAGCAGCGCGAGCTTCTCCGCCCAGTGGTCGTCGTCCTCGGTCCGCGGGGCCGCCGCCAGGTCGAGCCCGTAGGGCCGGCCCTCGTCGGCGATGCGGGCCGCGTAGCAGCGGAACTCGGCCTCGTCGACGGGCACCGGCGTCGGCACGAAGACGTTGACGCCGAAGGGCAGGCCGGTGGCCCGCGCCGCGGCGATCTCCGCCGCCACCGTCTCCGTCGGCTGGTAGCCGGCCGCCAGGAAGGCGAACGCGCCGCAGGACCCCACCGCCGCGACCAGCCGGGGGGTGGTGGGTCCACCCGCCATCGGCGCGGCGACCACCGGCAGGTCCACCCCGAGAAGCGCTCTCCGCTCGTTCTCCACCGACCCAGTCTGCCAAGCCCGGGGTGCGGGCATGGTGCGGGTGCCGGTCCCGGGTGGCGGATCTCCGGCGCCGACGGGATCGCCGGTCTATGTTGCAGAAGACGACCGGCGTCCGCGGTGGCGGCCGAGGGCCGGAGGCCGGGCAGGCCCGCGATGCGAGGGTGAGGGACGGATGTCCGCAGGTACGTCGCCGACGCGACCGCTCGCCGGGCGGGTCGCGGTGGTGACGGGTGCGGCCCGTGGCATCGGACGGGCCGCCGCCGTCGCCCTGGCCGAGGCGGGAGCCGACGTGGTCGGCATCGACGCCGCCGGCCCGGTCAGCGTCATCCTCGACTACCCGCCGGCCACGGCGGAGGACCTCGCCGAGACCGGCCGGCTGGTGACTCAGAACGGTGGACGGTGGCGGGGACACGTCGCCGACCAGCGGGACATCGCCGCCCTCCGCTCGGCGGCGGCCGTCGCCGAGCAGGCCTGGGGCGGGGTGGACATCGTCTTCGCCAACGCCGGCATCCAGGCGTTCAAGCCGCTGCTGGAGATGGCCGACGCCGACTGGCACGACCAGATCGACGTCAACCTGACCGGGACGGCGAACGTGCTGCGCGCGTTCGCCCCGCTGCTGGTCCGGCGCGGGGGAGGGCGGATCATCGTCACCTCCTCCACCCAGGGCCAGCACGGCACGAAGTCCGGCGCGGCGTACTCCGCGTCGAAGTGGGGGATCATCGGGCTGATGAAGTCCGCCGCCCTGGAGCTGGGCACGCACGGGATCACCGTGAACGCGGTGATCCCCGGGCTCATCGACACCGCGCTGACCCGGCACGAGGACCGGTACGCCCAGGCGATCGTCGAGGGCGGGCGGAGCCCGTCCGGGGATGTCGACGAGGACGAGCGGACCGCCATCGAGTTGCTGCGCGCGAAGACGCCGTTGGGCGTGCCGTGGATCGAGCCGGAGGACGTGGCGCCGCTGGTGGTGTTCCTCGCCTCCAACCAGGCGCGCCTGGTCAGCGGCGCGTCGTTCCCCGTGACGGGCGGTGACAGCGCCCACGTCACCGCCTGAGCGGGGGCTCAACCGGCCTGGATCGATAGGGCCAGAGCCCCACCACGTAACGCGGGGCGGTCTCCGCGGCTCCTACCAGTAGAGCGGGAAGCAGCTCGTCCGCCTTCCCCGTGGGGCCCTGGTCGAGGTCATGAACCCCCTTCTCCCGATGCGGGGGCGGGTATCGGCGATGGCGATGGCGGCGAGGACCACGGCGGCGGCGAGAGCGGGCAAGAGTGGTGGCCCGAGGAGCATCGCCGGTGTCAGGGCGGCCAGTACGAGCAGCCCGACCGGCCGGTCACCGGATATGTGGCCGAAGACCGCGTATTCGAAGGTGGCGCGGCCGACGAGAAACAGCGCGGGCCCGCCGAGGATGACAACGATCCAGGTCGGGTACGTATCGCCGAGTGGATGGGCGATGACGAGCTCGAAGCCGACGGCGGTGACGACGACGCCGGCGACCATGACCACGTGGGCGTATGTCGCTGCGAGGCCCAGGCGGAGCGGGTCGGCGGATGCGTGGATGGCCTCGGCCAGCAGCTCTCCCGCACGGTAGATGTAGATTCGCCACAGCAGTACGGTGGTGGCGATGGACACCGCGAATGCGGCGCTCCGGTCGGGCTCGAAGCCGGTGCCGCTGAACGCCAGCCCCGTGACCAGGATCAGCTCGCCGAGCGCGATGATGAAGAACTGCCGGTGGCGCTCGGCGAGATGCTCGGCCATGACCGGCAAGTCTGACTTGGGTGAGCGGCCCAACCTCGGGGTTGGCAGGCCGAGCGCGAATACGACGTAGTCCACAACCAGCGCCAGCGTCCACAGCGTCACGCGTACGGCGTCGTGCGCGAGCGCACCGGCGATCCACGGCACCGAGGACACCGAGAACCAGAACAGCGCCCGTGCGGATCGGCGCTGCAGGTCATGGCCACGCAGCTGGAACAGGAGGAAAAGGCTCCGGCCGACCTGTGTCGCGACATACGCGGCGGCGAAGACCAGGCCCTTTGCGCCGAACGCGTCAGGCAACGCGGCGGCCATCACCAGACCGCCGACCAGGGTACCGATGACCAGCAGCTGTATCGCTGGTTGCTGCGGGTTCAACCGGTCGGTCAGCGACGCCGTGGTGAACCAGACCCACCACATCGCCAGCAGCAACACCAGCGTCCGGAAGGCGCCGCTCCACGCGAGATCATCGATCAGCTCGTGTGACAGCTGGGCGAGCCCCAGCACGAACACCAGGTCGAAGAACAGTTCCAGGAAGGTCGCCCGCTGTGGATCGCCGGGTCTCCGTACCAGCTCGGCTCCGCTAGTCCTGGTCATTGGCTCGCCCGGTAGGTGCTGTCAGAGGTGGCGCTCGAATCGGGGCGATGGTCAGGATGGTCAGACAGCCACCACGTACGGAAAGGTCGCGGGAGACTTCGAGGACGATCGACTCGACGGTGGTGCCGGCGAAGCTGTTCCGCGGGTTCTCCGGTCGCCACGCCGAGCGGTCCAGCTTTGCGCTGTTCCTGAAGGCGTCGTTGACGGTGGCGAGCTGATCGAGGTCGATGTAGAAGGGGTCCATGATCCGGCCGGCCCAGATCCGCAGAACGTCGTTGCTCGCTACCTCGCCGGTCCTACCCTGGACGAGGAGCTTGCCGGTCGCTGCGTCGTCGCGCGCCTCCCCGCCGGTGAGGGCGTGAAGCGTCAGTGTCTGCCGCCCCCGAGCGTCCGGTTCGCCGAAGGCCACCCGGTAGGTCAGCTCTTCCAGTTCGGCGCCGTCGAAGTGGACCTTGAACTCGTACCGCGCCTCGGCGTGGAAGCCGTACTTGATGTCGGCTCGGGTCACCGAACTGTTGACGTCCATGACGAACACCGTGCCGCGCTCGCCGTTGAAGGCGTCCAGGTCTTCGATGCAGAGCTGACCGCTCTGCGCCGCGAGCGGGGTGTCAAGATGATGCGACATCGACTGAATCCTCCACGGGACACCGGGGATGGCGCCTCTGACATTACGTGGCATCTGTCCCTTTTTTGGAAGAATCGGCCGCTCCCCCTGGGGGCCAGACGCATGTTCAGCTCTTGTCCGGGCGAGTTGCGAGCAGGGCCGCCCCCAGCTCACGTGACTACACCGAGTGGCTTCGCGAGCAGGTCGCCGCCAGCGGCGGCGACAGCGCCCACGGCGCCGCCTGACCGGTGGGCTCACCCCGCCTGGATGAAGAGGGCCAGATCGGTGAACGACGTGGCACCCGAGCCGTCCACTCCGTACGCGGTGAAGGCGGGCTCTTTGGCCAGGCCCACCACGAAGCGCGGCGCCGTTTCCGCGGTGGTGCCCGTCGTCGCCGCGGACAGGCCGGCGCCGGCGAGGTCGAGGGCGGCGTCGCGCAGCGCGTACGAGCCGAACACGTCGGCGGTGGGCGGCGCCGCCGGGCGGGCGGCCGGGACCACCGGCGTGCTGGCGACGCTCTTGCCGACCTGCCACCCGCCCGGGTCGTAGGTGTCGCCGTCGGTGAGGTAGCTCCACCGCACGCCGCTGATCGACCAATGCCCGCCGACCTGCCCGACCGAGGCCGCGCGCAGGTCGAGGGGAGGGTCGGCACCGGCGGCGGGTGCGTCAGGCCCAGCACGAGGCCGCCCGCGGCGTCGTCTCGTGGGCGGTGGGTCAGCGGGTCGGTGTGCTGCATGTCGGTGATCCCCGCGGGGTGTTGGACCTGCCGGCGGGGCGGCGGCACAACCTGCGGTTGCGGCAGTGGCAGGTCGGCCTGCTCCTGCAGGTCCTCGCCGACAAGGCTGCCCTGGCCGGGATCACCGTCCGGCTGGTCGACGAGCGGGGCACGTCGTCGACCTGCCCCGCCTGCCGCAGGCGGGTGCCGAAACCCCGTGGGCGCACCTTGTCCTGCCCGCACTGCGCATTTTCCGGGCACCGGGACCTGGTCGCGGCGGCCAGCATCGCCGCCCGTGTTCCGGGTAGCGGATCCACCACCCTGGCAGCGGTTGTGTTGCCGGAGGTGGTCACGCACCGTCGAGCCGGCCGGCATCTCCCCGGTGCCGGGCGGTCCCGACGTGACCCCCGCCGCCCACCCGGGCCGGCGCGAGGATCGGTTGGCCCGCGGAGGCTCGCCCCACCACCCAGCGGTGGGGAGTCGCTCGCCCAACAGGCGAGGATCCACAACACCCACCGCAAACCCGGTGAACGTTAGTGGACACCGCACTAGGCAAACCGGAGACCAGCGTCAAGATAGGTAATACGCCGATGCGGGGGGAAACGGCCCCCTCTCCGCGGAGAGGGGGCCGATCGCCCGGGGGAACGCGGGTCAGCTGGGCGCACTCGCCGCCGAGGGCCGGATGTCCACGTCGTCCTTGTTGACGAACATGATCCGGTGGCCGAACTGGATCTGCACGTACCGCATCTTGCCGCGGATCACGGTCCAGTCACCGGGGAAGGTGCCGGCGAAGGTGTAGGCCTTGTAGAACTCGCTCGGCGCGACCAGGCCGACCGCGTACCGCTGCCCCGCGGCCAGCGTGTACTGCAGCGGGCTGAGGGTCTGGTAAGGCGCACCGGCCGGGTAGGCCGCCTCTTCCGGATAGGCCCGCCCGTACACCGGGATCGTGGCCTTGCCCGGCTTGGGCGTCACCACGAAGCCGGTCGCCCACTTGGCCACGGGCGCGGAGGCCGGGTTGTAGAACCACGCCTTCTGACCGAGGTACCAGATCGCCGTCCAGTCACCCTGCCGGTCCGCGACGGCGTACGTCTGACCCGCGGATGCCCGGGCGCCGTGGTCGGACGCCTCCATCGTGGAAGGCGAACCGTTCTCGTGCAGGCCGGCGTCCTTGACCAGCGGCGCGTCCTGGCTGGGCGCGCTGTGCAGGATCACCGACGACGAGCCGCGCAGCGGGCAGGGCGCGCTGGTCGGGTTGCCGTTGTCGTCCAGCTGGCAGCCCCAGAAGGCCGGGCGGTTGCTGGCGAAGTCCGGGTCCATGGTGACCAGCCCGGTCTTCGGCGTGCCCGTGCTGTGGAACGGCGCCTTGAGCAGGTCGAAGTAGTGCGACCAGTCCCAGTACGGCCCCGGGTCCCAGTGCATGCCGCGGACCGTCGCCGGGACGGTGCCCGGCACGTTGTCGTGGCCGATGATGTGCTGGCGGTCCAGCGGGATGTCGAACTTCTTCGCGAGGTAGCCCACGAGCTTCGCGGACGTGCGGTACATGGTCTCGGTGTACCAGGTGCCCTGACGGGCGAAGCCCTCGTGCTCGATGCCGATGGACTTGGCGTTGATGTACCAGTTGCCGGCCTGCCAGGCGACGTCCTTGGTCCTGACGTGCTGCGCGGTGTGGCCGTCGCTCGAGCGCATCGTGTAGTGCCAGCTCACGTACGCCGGATCCTGCACGAGTTCCAGCGTCCTGGCGTAGGTCTCCTCGGTGTCGTGGATGACGATGTATTCGATCTTCTGTCGGGCCGGCCGGTCGGACAGGTCGTGGTTGCCGTAGTACTCCGGGTCGGTCCCGTCGCCGAGCAGTTGGTACGGCGCCGGGATCCACTCGCAGGCCAGTTCCTTCGGGCATTCCACCCCGTCGGCCCGGGCCGCCTTGCGCAGGCCGAGCTTGTCGAGCCAGGACTTCTGCGGGGCCACGTTCCGCGGGGCGAGGGTGACCCGCTGCCCGTCGTCGGTCGTCCGGGCCGCGCCGGTCCGGATGGTCGCGTACACCTCGTCGGCGAAGGTCGCCGCGGAGTCGGTGCTGTGGGAGCCGGAATACCGGGCTACCGAGCCGTACCAGGCGGCCGGGTCGGTGCCGGCGCCGACCGGGGCGCCGATCTCCTTCTGGTACGACGCCAGCAGCGCTGCGCCGCCGCGGATGTTGGCCGCGGTGTCGGACCTGAGCACCTCCTTCCCGCTACCGGTGACCGCCGCGGCCGCGTCCAGGGTCTGCAGCGCCGCCTCGGCCGGCGGCTTGACCGCGGGTTCCGCGGCGCGGATCGGGGCTCGGGAGTCGTCGCCGCGCGGGTCCTCCTGCGGACCGTAGTGGCCGGGCTCGCCCAGGCTGTTGACGTAATTCGCGTCGGTGAGGTGCATCGGACCGTACCCCGCGCCGGTGCTGGGGGTGCCGGCGTTGGTGTCCCAGCGGGACTCCAGGTACGAGACGGCAAGCAGGACGGACTCGGGGACGCCGTATTCGGCGGCCGCCGCCGCGTACTGCTGCTGTCTCGTTTCGGGCGTCGGGTTCGCCGCCGGCGCAGGGCTGACCGGCGCGAGCGTCGCGGCACCGATCAGCGCGGTGCTGAGCAGGATCCGCCTGCCCATCGGCGTTCTTGATGGGGGCATGGGACCTCCGTTCGGGGGGTGAGGCTCGGTGGTCACCCTCGTCCCGGGGAGCTGCCCTGTCAATAGGTTCCGTTTGGTTGCGTGGGGGTGCAGGAAACTTTCAGTAGGGGCATGTTCGGCAACCGAGCGGTCCCGGTCGAAGACGCCCACCAGGTCGCCCCTGCCGGCGCGGACCGAGGCGGGCGTTTCCGCCCGCCTCGGCGTCACCGCCGGTGCGTCACCGTTTCGCCTGCTGTTTGGCCGCCATCGGGTCCATGCCCTTGCCGACCTTGTTGAGTGCTTGGCGCAGCTGCCCTTCGGTCATCTTCGAGTTGCCCTCGATGCCCGCATTGTGGGCCTGCTGGCGCAGGTCGTGAAGTTTCTCCCGACCAGACATTGTCACCTCCGTCGTGCTCGATCCGGAGCACCACGCTTACCCGCGCCGGTCGCGAACCAACGCGGCGGACCCGGGCGGATCACCCGGCCCCGACCGAGGCCAGGTAGCGGTCGGCGGCGTCCGGCGTCATGAACCAGTCCTGGAAGTCGTTCGGGTCGCTGAAGCCGTTGGCGAAGCGCCGGGCGATCGTCGGGTTCCCCGCGGCGGCCCCCAGGATCTGCTGCACGTGCGGCGGCAGCGGCTGCAGCATCGCGTTGGTCCAGCCGGTGACCGCCTGCCCGGCTCCGGCCCAGAACCGCTCGAAGGTCTGCCCCATCCACTCCCGGTCGAACGGCCGGTCACCGCGCTCCAGAATGGACCCCAGGTAGGAGTGGGCGCATTTGGCGGCGGTGTTGCTGCCCTGACCGGTGATCGGGTCGTTGGCGACCACCACGTCCGCCATCCCGAGCACGAGGCCGCCCGAGGGCAGCTCCGCCACGGGGTGGCGCACCGTCGGGGTGTACCGGCCGGACAGGGTGGCCCGCCCGTCGGTCAGCTCCACGTCGAGGCACCGGTCGTAGATCCACGGCGTGTAGCGGCGGGCCAGGTCGAGGGTCAGCTTGAGGTGCTCGGCCGGGTCCCGCCGCTCGGTCCACAGGTCGAGCGGCCCGCCGGGCACCGCCTCCCAGAACAGGATCTCGCACGGCCCGGAGAGAGTGAGGGCCGGGATGACGAAGAGCTCGCCCAGGCCCGGCACGGCGTTGAAGCTGACGTGCGGCGCCGGCAGCAGCGGGTCCGGGGTCATCCCGTGCACGTAGGCGACGGCCAGTCCCCGCTGCGGGGCGGTGTACACCGAGCGCTGCGGGTCCCGGTCGAAGACGCCCACCAGGTCGCCCTTGCCGGCGGCGACGACGGTCAGGTCGTACCTGCCGAGCCGGGTCAACCCGTCCAGGTCGGCGGTGGTCACCCCCTGGTAGTGCACCGTCCCGCCGCGCTGCTCGAACAGCTCCAGCCAGGTCGCCATCTTCAGCCGCTGGTCGGTGCTCTGCGCCGGCTCGTCCAGCGGGCAGGGGATCCGCAGCGCCCGCTCACCGGGCGGGGCGGACAACGACACGTGCAGGCCGTCGATCCGGGGCGCCTGGTCCTGCCACAGGTCCAGTCCGTACCGGCGCTCGGTCCGCAGCGCGGCGTCGAACATCGCCTGGGTGCTCATCACCCAGCCGCGGCGGATCTCGTCCGGCGTGCGGGCGGACATGACGGTGACGTCGTAGCCCTCGGCGAGCAGGCTCAGGCCGAGCTGCAGTCCGGACTGGCCGGCCCCGACGATCAGGATCTTGCGCATGGGTTCCTCCAGGTTGGGCTATCGGGCCGCGAGCGCGCCCGCGGCGGGTCGGGCGGTGCGGGCCATCGTGTGTTCCACCACCGCCAGCAGCGCCCGGGCCACCGAGGACGCGTCGCGGGCGTCGCAGGCGATCAGCGGTACGCCGGCGGGCAGCGCGAGCGCGTCGCGGACGTCCTCCAGCGGGTGGTGCAGCACCCCGTCGAACAGGTTCACGCAGACCACGAAGGGCACCTCGCTGTCCTGCTCGAAGTAGTTGACCGCGGGGAACGACGCCGCCAGGTTCCGGGTGTCGGCGAGCACCAGCGCGCCGACCGCGCCCCGGCACAGGTCGTCCCACATCGGCCAGAAGCGGGGCTGGCCGGGCGTGCCGAACAGGTACAGCACCAGGTCGGCGCCGATGGTCAGCCGGCCGAAGTCCATCGCCACGGTGGTGGTGGTCTTGTCGATCCCGGGGTCGAGCCGGTCGACCGGCTCGCTGGCCGCGGTCATCCAGGCCTCGGTGTTGATCGGCGGGATCTCCGAGATGGACCGGACGCAGGTCGTCTTGCCGACGCCGAAACCACCGGCGATGACGATTTTCGCCGACGTCAGCAGCGGATTCTCAGGCAAGTCGGCGGAGGCCATCGCGCAGTCTCTCCAGAAGGCGGAAGTCGAGGGTGTAGGTGTCGGCGTGGATGGTCAGGCGGTCGGTGGCGGCGAGGTCGTCGACGACCACCCGGGTCACCCCCAGCGACATCCCGCACACCGCGGAGAGTTCGGCGACCGACCGGGCCCGGCGGGCGTGCTCGTACAGGGACCGGGCCTCCGGCAGCAGGCCCGAGGCGAAGACGGCGTCGTAGTACGGCACCGACACCAGGGTGTGCACCAGCAGCGGCTGCCGGGTGCGGGTACGGCCGGCGGTCAGCACGTACGGCCGCACCTTCCAGTACGTCATCGGCATGATCAGCCTCCTCGGCTCCGGTCGGGTCAGCGCGGCTGGCTGGCGGTCATTCGATGCAGTTCGTGCCGGACCTGAGGGGTCAGGGCGTGCCACACCGCGCCGACGAACTGGGTCATCCGGTAGGAGACGACCCGCAGGTCGCAGCCGGGGGCGGCGGCGACCGCCAGGCCCGCCGACTCGCCGACCCGCATGAAGAGCAGGTGCCCGCGGGGCAGCCGGACGGTCAGGTACTCGGAGGCGCCGAGGTCCAGCAGCGCGGCGGAGCGGTCGGCCATGCTCAGCAGGCCGGCGGTCAGCGCGGCGAGCTGGTCGCCGAGGTCCCGGGAGACGTTCCGGGAGGCGGCGAGCTGGAGGCCGTCCAGCGACACGATCAGGGCGTGCGTGACGCCGGGTACGTCGTCGGCGAACTGGCGGATCAGCCAGGCGCAGTCCGGCAGTCCCGGCCCCGGGCCCGCCGGGCCGTGGCCGTTGCCGTGGCCGTTTCCGTTGCCGGGGAAGCCGTGGGTCATTGCAGCTGTCCTTCGTCGTTGCTGGTGGTGGCCTGGGCGTCGCTGACGCCGGCGGCGAAGGCCGCCGTCTCGTCCGGCCAGGCCTCGGGGGTGGACCCGTCGTCCGGGGTGCTCCGGTGCTGCGCCGGCGCCGGCCGGCGCGCGCCGGGGGTGGGGTCGTCGGCGCGCATGCTCTCCGGCACCCGGCGGGGCAGCCCCGTGGTCGACGGGGCGGGGGTCTCGCCGGCCGGCTGGCCGATGGTGTTGAGGCGGACGGTGGGCGCGTGTGTGCTGTCGGGGGCCGGGGCCATCTGCGTACTCCACTGGTGGACCCGGCCCCCGTCGGCCGGTGGCGGGGGCGGCCAGGCCGCCGGTGGCGCGGACCCGGCGGGGGCGGGTCCGGCGAGGTCCGGCCCCGCCGCGGTGACGTTCTCGCAGAGCAGCGCGCCGGGGACGAGGACCGTCGCCGTCGTGCCGCCGGAGGGCCGGCCGGTCAGGGTGACCCGCAGCTGGTGGGCGACGGCCAGGTGCGCGACGACGGCGAGACCGAGGTGGGCCGCCGGGTCGAGGGTCGTGGGGGTGATCGGCGCGCCGGTGAGCAGGGCGTTGAGGGCCGGCAGGTGGTCGGGGTGGATGCCGACGCCGGCGTCCTCCACGCGCACCAGGACGCTGCCGTCCTCGGTGATGTACGCCGACACGATCACCGACGAGGTGGGCGGGGAGAAGCGGGTGGCGTTGTCCAGCAGCTCGGTGAGCACCCGGATCACGTCGTCGGCGGCGAACTCGACCACCGCCAGGTCCACCACGTGCCCCACCCGGATGCGCGGGTAGTACTCCACGGCCGAGGTCGCGGCGCGGACGACGTCGACCAGGGTCACGGTCTGCGGGTCGGCGTCCTCGACCCGGCGGCCGAGCAGGACCTGGAGGTTCTCCGCGTGCCGTCGGATCCGGGTGTTCGCGTGGTCGATGCGGTAGAGCCGCTCCAGGCGCTCCGGGTCCTGCTCGTCGGCCTCCACGGCCTCCAGGTGGGAGCCCATCTGGTACGCCGAGGCGAGGATCCGCATCGCGAACTGTTCGCAGATCGCCGGCCACGGGCCGGCCGATGGCTCCTCGAGGGGTGGGGGAGGTGGTGGGGGTGTCTCCTGTGGTGCGACGGCCCACTGGGCGACCGTCGGATCCAGCCAGCGTGCCGCTCGCTGCCGCCAGGTCACGCGACGTCGATCCGCCGAATGCACTGGAGTGATATCGGTGCTTCTCACGAAAATACCGACCTGTCAGTAATCACCGGCTGTGGCATGGTGCAGCAGTCAACCACCGTCTTGTGGCGATAGCAACGGTCAAGGTCAACTTAGGGTGGTTTTCACATCCGTACCGCCCGGCGCCCACGGATGCTTCATCGGTTCCGGCCGCGGAAACGCAACAGCCGGCACCCTGGGATCCGCGCGGCCGGGTGTGACGTCGGCCGGCGGCGGCGGACAAACCCCCGCCCGGGCGGCATGATCATGACGCGGTGTTCGACGAGGAGCGGAGGCGAGCGGATGACGGTGGAGGTGCCCCGCGGCGGACGGGTGCTCTTCATCGGCGACAGCGTCACCGACGCCGGACGGGACCGCTCCGGCGACGACCTGGGCTGCGGGTACGCGATGATGGCCGCGGCCTGGTTCACCGCCCGCCACCCCACCCACCGCGTCACGTTCCGCAACCGCGGCGTCAGCGGCGACCGGGTCCGCGACCTGCGCGCCCGGTGGGAGGACGACTGCCTCGCCCTCGCCCCGCAGGTGGTGTCGGTGCTGATCGGCGTCAACGACACCTGGCGCCGCTACCTGCGGGACGACCCCACCGACGTCGCGGAGTTCGAGCGCGACTACCGGCACCTGCTCGACGTCGCCCGGCGCCGACTGGACCCGGCGTTCGTCCTCGTCGAGCCCTTCCTCATCCCGCTCGACGACGCGCAACGCGCCTGGCGCGCGGACCTCGACCCGAAGGTGGCGGTGGTCCGCCGGCTGGCCGCCGAGTTCGACGCGACGCTGGTCTCGGGGGACGACCTCTTCCAGGCCGCCGGGGTCGGCGAGCGGGTGTGGACGAACGACGGCGTGCACCTCACGCCGTTCGGCCACGCCCTGCTCGCCCAGCAGTGGCTGCGCGCGGTCACCCCGCGGGCCTGAGGACCGTCGCGCCGCCGTTCGACGGCGTCCCGGCCGCTCGAGCCCGGCGAGGCGACTGCCCTCAGCCGGGGCCGGGCAGGTCGAGTTGCACGGTGGCGATCTCCCACGCCCGCAGGGGCAGTCGGACCAGCCCGTCGCCGTCAATCAGCAGCGGCTCGCCCGGCCGGCCGACCAGGTCGGCCCGCCACGCCCCGCGTACGTCGCGGCCGGCCCCGATGACGGCGTCGGTGTCCCGGGCGGCCACCATCCGCAGCTCGATCCGGCCGTCCCGGTCCCGGAGGCTGGTCAACGCGACGCCGTCCCCGTCGACCGTCAGCCCGGTGACCGGCGCCGGCAGCCCGGCCGACGGTTCGCCGCTGCCCGGGAAGTCCAGCAGCTCGTGCCGGTACGCCTCGGCCGCCGCCAGAACCCCGGCGGAGTCCCAGTCGCCCCGGAACGGCAGCACCGCCAGCTCGACGCTGCGCTCGCCCCGGCACTGGGCCAGCGGCGTGGGAACCTGCGGGCCGGCGGGTTCGTCCCGCAGGGCGTGCCGGTTGCGGGACAGCATCCCGATCGCGCGCAGGACCGTGACGGCGAGTTCCCGCCCGGAGTCGGTCAGCTCGTACTCGGTCGGCTGGGTCAGCAGGACGGCGAGCGACCCCTCGGCGCCCCCGGCAGCGACGAACCCGGAGGCGGGGAACGTCGGCAGCGGCACCTCACCGCCGCCGCCCTCGGCGGTCAACCCGCGCTCGACGACCGCGAACTGACCCTCCGCGTACGACGAACGGGCCGCTGCGGGTAGCGGCAGGTGCAGGCGGACCCGGTGGTCGTCGCAGCGGTTGTCGAAGCTCAACCGCAGCCGGGCGAAGGGCTCGCCGGCCCGTAGCTCCACCCGGGTGGTCACGGTGACCGTCTCCCGGTCCACGCGGCGCGAGCCCGCGTCCACGTCGGCGCCGACCGGCCAGCGGTACTCGCGGACCACGTCGAGGACGGCGACCACCGGGCCGTCGTGCACCACGACGGTCCGCACCGCGCGCGGCTTGTCGACCAGCTCGTCAGCGGCCGGCGGGGCGTAGTTGTAGCTGTCGCCCACGTCGCCGCCGTCGACGATCCGCGCCACGCCGTCCACGCTCAGGCCGTCCGGTGTGGACAGCCGCAGCGTGCCGTCCTCGGCCACCTCGACGCGGAGCAGGCCGTTGTCGACGGTCCGGTCGACGACCGTCACGGGTGCCGGACCGGCCGACGGCGTCCCGGTCGCCTCCGGTCCCGGCGCGGCGCCGTTCGCCCGGGTGGCCGGGCCCTCCGGGGGAAGGGCCACCGGGCGTACCGAGGCGAGGCCGAGCGCCGGCACCTCGACCAGCGCGGCGACGGTCAGCCGCGGGGCGGCGACGATCCGCACCCGCCACCGGTCCGGGCCGCCCGCGGCGGCGAGCGCCAGCCGGACGTCCTCGACGTCGAAGGTCGGGTCGCCGTGCCGGGCCACCTGGAAGGTGAGGGTGGCGTCGTCGCGCGACACCGACCAGGCGGTGATCTCCTGCCCGTACAGCTCGCGCCCGTGCACCCGGGTGAGCACCGCCGGCAGGTCGGCCGCCGGCACCAGGTCGTCGGCGAGCAGCGTCCGGGCCCGGTCGAGGACCTGCGCGGGCGCGACCCTGCCGTCGGCGCCGACCAGCCCGACCCCCTCGTCCGGGGACGCCTCGACGTCGAGGCGGACCAGGGCGGTCCGGGCCGCCGGGGTCGGGTTGAACAGCAGCTGCCCGTCGCGCGGCACCGCACCGGCCAGCCGCGCCCCCACCAGGTCGCAGACCGCCCGGCCCAGCTGGTCCGCCTCGGCCAGCCGGGCGGCCACCTGCTCGGCCGTCTCGTCGCAGCCGCACCCGGTCACCGAGTCGTGGCAGCTCGCGTCGATCAGCCGGGTCCAGGCCATGTCGAGGAACCGTTGCACGGACGGGTCGTGGAAGAGCGCGGCCAGGGGTTCGGCGTACCGCTCGACCCGCCGCTCGGCGCGGCCCATCGCCTGCTTCAGGTGGGCGCGTACGGAGATCACGCCGGGCAGGATGTTCGCCCGGGCGTGTGAGCGCAGCTCGCCGGCCACGGTCGGCAGCCCGTCCACCGTGGTCGGTTGAGTGGCGAAGTACTCCGCGAGGGTGCCGAGCCGCAGCTGCACCCCGTCGACGCCGGCGGCGGCGAGGAGGTCCGGGGCGTCCGGCGCGGGCGCGGCGTGGTCGGCGCCGTACATCGCCAGGATCGGGCTGTCGTCGCCGTCGGGCCGCCAGCCGCGTAGCCGTTCGGCCAGGTCGGTCGCCCGGCGGGTGACGAGTCGCCGGTCGTCCATCAGCCCGGCCGCGTTGCCGTAGCCGCCGGGCAGGTACTCGGTGCGGATCGTGGTGCCGTCCGGGGCCTGCCAGGCGAACGCGTGCGACCGGATTCGCTCCGGCACGCCCCGGAACACGCAGGCGTGGGCCAGTCCCGCCCCGGCCAGGAACTGCGGCATCTGCGCGATGTGGCCGAACATGTCGGGCAGGTAGCCGACCGGCATCGCGCCGCCCAGCCCCGCGCTGCGGGCCAGCCCGCGCTCCAGGTTGCGGACGATGTTCTCCCCGGAGCACAGGAACTCGTCGAGCAGGATCTGCCACGGCCCGACGGCCAGCCGCCCGGCCCGCACCAGCGCGACCACCTGCTCCCGGCGCTCCGGCCGGACCTCCAGGTAGTCGTCGACCGCGGCGAGCTGCCCGTCCAGGGTGAACCGTTGGCGCTCGTCCTGCGCCATCCGGTCGAACACCTCGTCGAGCAGGGCCACCAGCCGCAGCCGGAACCGCTGGAACGGCTCGTACCACTCCCGGTCCCAGTGGGTGTGCGGCACCACGATGATCTCGGTCGGTCGGTCCATCAGCTCGCCGCCTCTCCGCCGATCGCCGCCCCGGTCAGCTCCCCGTAGCGGCGTACCACCTGTTGGCTGGTCCGTACGTCGGCCGCGCCCTCGGCGATCCCGCTCAGCGGGCGCGCGCCTTCGGTCACCATCGCGTGGAAGGCGACCAGCTCCTGCTCGAAGGCCTCAGTCACCGACCGGAACACCGTCCGCCGCTCGCCGTCGCCGTGCCGGTCCACCGCGGTCAGGGTGGTCGGCGCGTTGAGCAGGTACGGCGACGGGAAGACCAGCTCCAGCGCGCCCCGGGCGTGGTGCAGCGTCACCGTCTCCCGGTAGGCCGGACAGTCCGGCAGGTTGAGCCACCGGATGCCGTACCGGCCGCCGTGGGGCAGTCGGCCGGAGATCTCCACCGACGGCTCGGCCGGCCCGTCGGGTGCCAGCGGCCAGGTCGTGACGTGGTCGACCGTGGCCGGCGCGCCGGTGAACAGCCGCAGCAGCGACAGGTCGTGCGAGACGCTGTTGATCAGAATCTGGTAGAGGGTGCGCGCTCCGACATCCCCGCCCACCGCCGCGTCGAGCAGCCCGTCGTCGGCCTCCCGCAGCCGGGCCAGCTCCGCGGCCGGCACGTCCCGCGGCGTGGGTGGCAGGTTGGCGAACGCCAGCTGCTGGTCCCCGCCGGCATGCAGGACGGTCACCTCGACCGCGTGCACCGCCGTCGGTCCGCCGATCTCGTCGAGCAGCCGGGCGGCCTCGGCCACCGCCGGGTCGTACTGCTTCATGTAGCCGACCATCAGCGCCGCGCCGGAGCCGGTCAGCCGGTCGGCCTCGGCGACCGTGTAGGCGAGCGGCTTCTCGCAGAGCACCGGCAGCCCCCGGCCCAGCGCCGCGGCGGCGAGTTCACCGTGCGAGCCGGAGGTCGCCAGCAGCATCGCGTCGTGGCCGCCACCGGCCAGCATGGTCGCCGCGTCCGGGTACCGCCGCGCCGGGTCGACTCCGTACCGGGCGCCGAGTTCGGCCAGCCGCGACGGGGACAGGTCGCTGAGCGCGACGATGTCGAACAGGTCGGCCCGGCGTCGCAGCAGCGGCAGGTGCACGGTACGGGCGATGACGCCCAGTCCGGCCACCGCGATCCTGATCCGCTTGCCCGCCTCGGTCATGGCAGCACCTCCGCCAGCCACCGCCGGTTGCCGCGCTGGTCGGCGCGGATCCGGTCCAGGTCTTGTCCCTGCGCGGGGGCGTCCTGCTCGATCACCAGCCAGCCGGTGTAGCCGATCTCGTCGAGGCCGCGCAGCACCGCGGCGAAGTCGACGTCGCCGGTGCCCAGGGCGCAGAAGCCGCCCGCGGCGACCACCTCGGTGAGCCCGCCGCCGGCCTCGCGGACCCGGCGGTGCGCGGCCAGGTCGGCGTCCTTGAGGTGGACCTGCCCGACCCGGCCGGCCCACTTGCGCAGCGCGGTGGCGGGGTCCCCGCCAGCCAGCGTCAGGTGCCCGGTGTCCAGGCAGACCGCCACGTCGGTGAGTTCCAGCAGCCGGTCGGCCTCCGCCTCGGTCTCCACGTCGGTGCCCAGGTGGTAGTGGAACACCGGTTCGAGGCCCCGGCCGCGGCACCGGTCGACGGCCCGCTGCACCCGGTCGGCGAAGCCCGGCCAGGCGGCGGCCGGCAGGGCGGCGGCCAGGTCCGGCGGCGTGCCCGGGCGGGCCATCCGGGCCGGGTTGGCGGCGCAGGCGAGGGTGGGCCGGGGCGCGAACCGGGCATCGTCGAGGGGCGCGGCGGCGAACACGTCCAGTGCCGCGTCGAGCTGGGCGAGATCCTCGGCGAACCCGTCGGGGTCGGCGAAGCGCAGGTCCACCCAGCCGCCGGCGAGCCCGACGCCGTTGGCCGCCAGCCGCCGGGCCAGCGTCTCCCCGGTTCCGAGGTAGCCGATCGGCCCGGAGTCCACTCCGGTGTAACCGTCCGCGGCCAGCGACGCGAGCAGCTCGTCCGGGCCGACGAACGGGTCGTCCGCCTGGTAGATGCCGTAGTTGCAGGGGGCTCCGGCCACCCTGGTCCGTGCGATCAGCGGCATAGTGCGATCACCTCCATGCGGTGGGACTCCAGGACGTGCAGCCCGTCGGCGGCGGGCAGCAGGCACCGGTCGCCCCGGACCACCCGGTGGCGGCCGTCCGGGTAGCCGAGCAGCGCGCCGTCCGCGTCGAGGGCGAGCAGTTCGTCCCCGAGCCGCAGCAGCAGGGGCGCGTCCGGGCCGGCGGAGACGGCGGTGCGGCCGACGGCCAGCGCGTCGCGGACCGCCGCCTCGTCGGCCGGGTCGCCGTCCACGAGCACCCAGGTGGTCGGCGCTCCGGGCAGGGCGTCCGCGCCGGGCCGGTGGAAGTCGCTGCCCCCGACGGGTACGACGTCCGGCCGCCACGCCTGGGCCCACGCCAGCGGAGCGCCCCAGGTGCGGTCCCACCAGCCGGAGTGCCACACCTCCACCAGTCGGGTGCGGGTGGTCACCGGCTGCCGCCAGGCGCAGTCCCCGCCGAGCGGGTGGTTGATCGACAGCAGGCCGCCCGCGCGCTCGGCGGTGGCGAGCCACTCGTCGGCCGGTCGCCGGAAGTCGATCCAGCCCACGGGGCCGAACACGTTGGCGTGCCCCCGGTCGGTGGTCACCTCCTGACCGGGCAGCAGCGTGATCCCGTACCGGCGGGCCGAGCCGGGCAGCCAGGGGTGGTGGCTGACGGTGTTGTGGTCGGTGACGGCGAGGAAGTCCAGGCCCCGCGAGACGGCGAGGGCGGCCAGCTCGTCGATGGTCTGCGCGCCGTCGCTGTGCACGGTGTGGGCGTGCAGGTCCCCGGCCAGCCAGCGCCGCCCGTCCACGTCCGGCACGGCCGGGCGGGGCGGGCGCTCGGGTCGCTCCGGCGGTCCCGGCGCGTCCGGCGGGGTCGGCGGGGTGGTGCTGGTGGTGGCGGTGACTTCGAAGTCGAGGCCGTCGGGCGGGATCCGGTGCAGCCGGAGCAGTACCTGCCACTCGCCGGGCTCCAGCTCTCCGGGCAGGTAGCCGGGGGTGGCCCGGTCCGCGGTGATCGTGTAACCGTCCCGGGCGCCGCCGGACCAGCCCCGGAAGCCGGCCGGCCCGGCGCACCCGAGGTCCAGCACGCCCGCCGCGCGCGGGTAGTCCAGCCGGACGGTCAGCGCGGCGGTGCCCGGCGCGACGGTGACCGGCAGGGACCGCATCACGTCCTCCGCGCGGTCCCGCAGGGTCCATCTGCCCCGGTGGGTGACCATGGTCAGGCGTCCGCCCCGACCCCGGTACGCGGCGCCGGCACCGGTGGAGCCGTCGCCCCGCCGACCAGCTCGCCGTCGCGGTAGACCAGTGAGCGGCCGGGCCGGGGCACCACCCAGCCGGTGTCGCCGGGATCCGGTTCCCGTCCCTCGGGCACCACGACCTGCACGCTGGTCGCCGTGTCGTCCTCGCCGGGCACGTCCAGCGACACCAGCGAGAAGCTGCCGAGGTTCTCCACCACGACGACCTGGCCGGTCAGCGCGTCGGGGACCGGCTCGGGGGAGTAGTCGAGGTATTCGGGCCGGACCCCGTAGACCACGGTCTCCCCGTCGGCCAGCTGGCCTCGGGCGTCGTCGGGCACCGGCAGCCGCACGCCGGCGACGGCCAGTGCGTCGCCGTCGGCCCGGGCCGGGACCAGGTTCATCGGGGTCGAGCCGATGAACCCGGCGACGAAGGTGTTGGCCGGGCGGCGGAACACCTCGGTGGGGGTGCCGACCTGCCGGATCCGGCCGCCCTCCATCACGGCGATCCGGTCGGCCAGGGCCAGCGCCTCGGCCTGGTCGTGGGTGACGAAGACGGTGGTGACGCCCAGCTCACGTTGCAGCCGCTTGAGGAAGGTCCGCGCCTCCAGCCGCAGCCGGGCGTCCAGGTTGGACAGCGGCTCGTCGAGCAGGAACACCTTCGGGTGGCAGGCCATCGCCCGGGCGAGGGCGACCCGCTGCTGCTGGCCGCCGGAGAGCTGCCCGGGCCGGCGCTCCAGCAGCGCCGACAGGCCCAGCTCGTCGGCGGTGGCAGCGGCCTTGTCCTGCCGGGCGGCCTTGCCGACCTTCTTGATCCGCAGCGGGTACGCGATGTTGTCCCGCACGGTCATGTGCGGGAAGAGCGCGTAGTCCTGGAAGACCATCGCCACGTCCCGCTGGCCGGGCGGCAGGTTCGTCACGGCGCGCTCGCCGATGCGCACGGTGCCGCCGGAGGCGAGTTCCAGCCCGGCGATGGTGCGCAGCAGGGTGGTCTTGCCGCAGCCGGACGGGCCGAGCAGGGCGAAGAACTCGCCGTCGGCGATCTCCAGGTCGAGGGCGTCCAGGGCGCGTACCCCGTTGGGGTAGACCTTGGTCAGCTCGCGCAGGGTGATGGCGGACATCAGCGCTTGATCCCTCCGTGGAAGCGGAATCCGTACCTGCTGCTGACGAAGACGAACATCAGCGCCACCGGCAGCGAGTAGAGCAGTGAGAAGGTGGAGAGCAGTCGCAGGTCGGCCTGGCCGCCCTCGGTGTAGAGGGTGTACATGATCACCGCGGCGGGCGCCTTGTCCGGGCCGCGCAGCAGCAGGAACGGCACCAGGAAGTTGCCCCACACGTTCGCCACCGCCCACACCCCGACGGTGGCCAGCCCGGGCCGGACGACCGGCACCACGATGTGCCGCATGATCTGCAGCGGGCTGGCGCCGAACACCCGCGCGGACTCCTCGTACGAGGTGGGCGTGGCGTCCATGAAGTCCTTGAGGATGAAGATCGCCGCCGGCAGCAGGCCGCCGGTGAGGATCAGGATGACCCCGAGCCGGGAGTCGATCAGGTGGAGCCGGAACGCCAGCTCGAACAGCGGCACCATGGTGGCCGTGCCGGTGACGATCGACGAGAGCAGCAGCAGCCCGTAGAGCAGCGCGTCCCGCCCCGGCACCCGGACCCGGCTCAGCGCGTACGCGGCCAGGGCGGCGAACGTCACCACCAGCACGGCGGTGCCGCCGGCCAGCCAGACCGAGTTGACCAGCGAGGTCAGCGCGTACGGGTTGTCCAGCAGGGCCCGGAAGTTGTCCAGGGTGAAGTCCGGCAGCGAGGTGCCGATCGTCGGGGTGTCGTCGAACGGCGCGGTGGCCAGCCACAGCAGCGGCAGGGCGAAGAAGGCGAGCACCAGGCAGAGGAAGACGTAGCGCCCCACCCGGGCCAGCAGGTGCCGTACGGCGACCCTCGACGTGTCGTCGCCCCGAGTGCCGTCCGCCGCCGTGGTCACGGTGCTCACGGCGCCTCCTGGGTTCGCGACTGCGGGGCTCGCAGGACCGGCTCACTCCTCGCGCTCACGCCCGCTCCTTCCGCCGGCCCAGCATGCGCAGGTAGACCAGCGCGATGACCAGGTTGATCAGCAGCATGATGAACGAGATCGCGGCGCCGAAGCCCAGCTCGCCGCCGGAGAGCGCCACCTTGTAGACGTAGACCGCCAGCACCTCGGAGCGCTGCTCGGGACCACCGGCGGTGATCAGGAACGGGGTGAAGTCGTTGAACGTCCAGAGGCTGATCAGCAGCAGGTTGGTCAGCACGTGGCCGCGGATGCGGGGGAACACCACGTCGCGCAGCTGCTGCCAGGTGGACGCGCCGGCCAGCCGGGCGGTCTCCAGGTGCGACCGGGGCACGTTCTCCAGCGCGGCGGCGTAGAGCATCATCGAGAACGCGGTGCCCCGCCAGGCGTTGAAGATGATGATCGACAGCATCGGGTGGTCGAGCAGCCAGGCCATGCCGGGCGTGCCGAGCAGGGCATTGAGCGTGCCGGCGTCCCGGTCGAGCAGGGCGATCCAGAGGAAGGCGACGACCGAGCTGGGCAGGATCCAGGACAGCAGGATGAACGCCTCGACCACCCGGCGCAGCGGACCCCGCCGGTCGCGCAGCGCGAAGGCGATGGCGAAGCCGAGGCCGGCCTGGCCGATCACCGCCGAGCCGAGCACGAACTGCAGGGTCAGCAGCAGCGACGAGCGGAAGCGTTCGTCGGTCAGCGCCCGGGTGTAGTTGTCCAGTCCGACGATCTCCGGGTTGGCCGCGGCCAGGCCGGTGAGCCGGTAGTTGGTGACGCCCAGGTAGATCGTCCAGGCGGCCGGCACCACGAGGAAGAGCAGGATCAGCACCATGCTCGGGACGAGGAACCCGGCGGCGCGGGCCCGGCCCAGCCCGGCGGCGTCGGGGGCGGGGGAGGCGCCCGTCTCCGGGCGCGCTCCCCCGACCGTCTCG
Organism: Micromonospora sp. IBHARD004; assembly: GCF_052814115.1. Lineage (NCBI taxonomy): Bacteria > Bacillati > Actinomycetota > Actinomycetes > Micromonosporales > Micromonosporaceae > Micromonospora > Micromonospora sp. IBHARD004. The sequence goes on along the minus strand of NZ_CP199934.1, from coordinate 3,987,692 downwards.
TCAGGACGAGACGTTACCTGGACCACCGACGATCCCTTCGACCTTCTTCTGATACGCCGATGCCGCCTCGTCGACACTCTTGCCCGACGCCGCGGCAGCGGTCGCCTCCTGCAGCGCCACCGACACCTGCGGGTAGACCGCCAGCGGCGGCCGGTACGCGGTCAGCGGCAGCACCTTCTCGGCCACGAAGTTCAGCATCGGGTCGCCCGCGAGGACCTCCTTGTTGACGTCCATCCGGGAGGTGATCCGCGCCGCACCGGCGAGCTGCGCCTTGGTGGCCTCCGCCGAGTGCATGAACGCCAGCAGTTCGAACGCCTGCGCCGGGTACTTCGAGTTGGGGTTGAGCACGTCGACGCCGCCGCCGGACATGCTCACGAAGTCCTGCCCCCGGATGCCCGCGCCGGGCTGCTTGGCCGGGATCATCGCGTACCCGACGGTGCTGTCCCGGTCGGACATCTTGGCGATGCCGTCCTTCGGGTTGATGACGCTGCGCCAGAAGTAGTCGCCCTCGCCGAGGATGCCGATCTTGCCGGCGGCGAACTCCTCGAAGGACTTGTCCCGGCCCTTGGCCTCCTGCTGGAGCTTCGGGTCACCGAGCCCGCCGCCGTAGACCTTGGTGTAGAAGTCGAGCACGTCCTTGACCGGCTGGTTCGCGCCGGCCCACTTGCCGTCCTTCCAGATCTCGCCGCCGGCGCCGACCAGCAGCGGCAGCGCGCCCTGCATCGTGGTCGCCTCGCCCATCGCCGTGCCGGCGTTGATCTGGATCGGGGTCACCCCGGGCAGCGCCTTGAGCTTGGCGCCGGCGTCGAGGATCTCCTGCCAGCTCTTCGGTTGCCAGTCGGCGGGCAGGCCGGCCTGGGCGAAGAGCTTCTTGTTGTAGTAGAGGACGCGGCCGTCGGTGCCCTGCGGGACGCCGTACCGCTTGTCGTCGAACGTGCCCAGGCCCTGCACGCTCTCCGGGATCTGCGACCAGCCGTCCCACTTGTCGACCTGGTCACCGGCCACCTCGGAGAGTGGCTTGAGATACCCGGCCTGGGCGAACTCGCCGACCCAGATGCCGTCGACGGACACCACGTCGGCGCCGCCCTTGGAGCGCAGGTCCAGGGCCAGCTTGGTCTTGTACTGCTCGTCGTCGACACCGCTGGGCACGAACGACACCTTGGCGGTGACGCCCTTGGCCTTCTGGGCCTCGACGAACCGGGGGATGACCCACTTCTCGATCCACTCCGCGCCGGTGGCGTTCTTGCCGCCGGCGATGGCGTTGGAGGCGATGGTGAGGGTGATGTTCTTGGCGTCCTTGCCGGCGGGCTCCGAGTCGCCACCGCAGGCCGTGGCGGCGAGGGTGACGGCGGTGAGGGCGGCGAGCACACCAGTGACGCGTCTCGGTGTGACTGACATGGGGTTGTTCCCTTCGCAAGGAGTGACTTCGAAGAGACTCGCGGGTCGCCCGCCGGCCGCAGGTCCATGCCGGCGGTGCTTGTCGGCCACAATGTCATGACAGCCTGACGACGTAAATACCTGTCACTGAAATGAGCCTGAAACAGGCGCGTCACCGCTCGGCGACGGTCACCTCCAGCACGTACCGGGAGGCCCGGTAGATGTGTGCGCCGTGCTCGACGTAGCGGCCCTGGTCGTCGTACGCCGTCCTGGTCATGGTCAGCAGCGGGGCGCCGCGCCGCTCGCCGAGCATCTGCGCCTCGGCCGCCGTTGCGGCACGGGCGCCGATCCGCTGCTGGGCGCCGCGCACCCGGAGGCCGGCCGCGCGCAGGATCGCGTACAGGCCCCGGCTCTGCAGTCCGTCCAGGGTGAGCCGGACGAGGTCCGGGGGGAGCCAGTTCTCCATCACCGCGAGGGGCTCCCCGTCGGCGAAGCGCAGCCGGCGCAGGTGCTGCACCGCGCTGCCGGCGGTGACCCCGAGCGCGGTCGCCACCTGCGCCGGGCAGGCCACGGTGGCCAGTTCGAGCACCGAGGTGGACGGCTGCCGCCCGGTCCGCGCGAGGTCGTCGTGCAGGCTGGTCAGCTCGACCGCGCGGCGTACCTCGCCCCGGATCACCTGGGTGCCGACGCCGCGGCGGCGGACGATCAGTCCCTTGTCCACCAGGTGCTGGATGGCCTGCCGGACGGTGGGCCGGGACAGTCCCAGCCGGTCGGCGAGCTGCAGCTCGCTGTCCAGCCGGTCGCCGGGCGCCAGCTCGCCGCGCTGGATCGCGGCGCTGAACTGCTCGGCGACCTGGAAGTAGAGCGGGACCGGGCTGCTCCGGTCGACCACGATCTCGGGACCGGTCACGGCGGACCTCCTCGTCACGGATGCCCAGGGGGTCGGGGACGCGATGATGGGCGCCACTGTACCGAAGCGGTAACTGAGCGAGTCTGCTGGATGTCAGGACAACACATTGACACAACTCGCGGCCACTGTTACCAATCAGGGACCAGGATCGAGCTGGCGGTCACGCCGTCGCCGGCCCGGACAAAGGACGCCGCATGCTCGACGTGCTCACCATCGGCCGGGTCGGAGTGGACATCTATCCGCTGCAGATCGCCACGCCGCTGGCCGAGGTCGAGACCTTCGGGAAATTCCTCGGCGGCAGTGCCACCAACGTCGCGGTCGCCGCCGCCCGGTACGGGCTGCGTGCCGGCGTCATCACCCGCACCGGCGCCGACGCCTTCGCGGACTACGTGCACCGGGCGCTGCGGGACTTCGGCGTCGACGACAGCCAGGTACGTCCGGTCGACGGGCTGCCCACCCCGGTGACCTTCTGCGAGATCTTCCCGCCCGACCACTTCCCGATCTGGTTCTACCGCACCCCCACCGCCCCGGATCTGCAGATCCACCCCGACGAGCTGGACCTCGCCGCCATCGTGGACGCCCGGGTCTTCTGGGTCACCGGCACGGGGCTCTGCCAGCAGCCCAGCCGGGACGCGCACCTGACCGCGCTGGCCGCCCGGGCCGGCCGCCCGCACACCGTCCTGGACCTCGACTACCGGCCGATGTTCTGGCCCGACCCGGCCGCCGCCACGGCCGCCTACGCCGAGGCGCTGCCCCGGGTCACCGTCGCCGTGGGCAACCTCGACGAGGTCGAGGTGGCCGTCGGCACCCGGGGCCCCGAGCGGGCCGCCCGGCTGCTGCTCGACCGCGGGCCGCGGCTGGCCGTGGTCAAGCTCGGCCCGGACGGGGTGCTGGCCAGCACGCCCGAACGGACGGTCCGGGTGCCGCCGGTGCCGGTGGAGGTGGTCAACGGGCTCGGCGCCGGGGACGCCTTCGGCGGCGCCCTCTGCCTGGGCCTGCTGCAGGACTGGCCGCTGGAGCGGACACTGCGCTTCGCCAATGCCGCGGGCGCGATCGTCGCGTCGCGGCTGGCCTGCTCGTCCGCCATGCCCGACCAGGCCGAGACCGAGGTGCTCGCAGCCCGGGCGGAGCCGGCCCCCGCGACGGAAGGAGACCGGTGAGCACCGAGTACGAGGCGTTGACCCTCACCCGCGCGCACCGGCCGCAGGCGATCGCCGAGGCCGCCGCCGGGCGGACCCGCCGACCCTGGCCGGACCACGGTCGGCCGCTCTTCCTCATCGCCGCCGACCACCCGGCTCGGGGCGCCCTCGGCGTCCGGGACCGGCCGATGGCCATGGCCGGGCGCACCGACCTGCTCGACCGGCTACGACTCGCGCTGTCCCGACCAGGGGTCGACGGGGTGCTCGGCACCCCGGACATCCTGGAGGACCTGCTACTGCTCGGCGCGCTGGAGGACCGGCTGGCGATCGGCTCGATGAACCGCGGTGGCCTGTTCGGCGCCGCGTTCGAGCTGGACGACCGGTTCACCGCCTACGACGCCGACAGCATCGCCGCGATGGGCTACGACGGCGGCAAGATGCTGTGCCGGATCGACCCGGACGACCACGGCACGGCCTCCACGCTGCAGGCCTGCGCCCAGGCGGTCAGCGCCCTCGCCGCGCGCCGCACGGTGGCGCTGGTGGAGCCGATGTGGGTGGGGCGTACCGACGGGCGGGTCCACGTCGACCTGAGCCCCGAAGCGGTGATCAAGAGCGTGAGCGTCGGGCAGGCGCTCGGCACGACCTCGGCGTACACCTGGTTGAAGTTACCGGCGATCGACGAGATGGACCGGGTGGTGGCCGCGACCACGCTGCCGGTGCTGCTCCTCGGCGGCGACCCGACGGAGACCCCCGACGTGGTGTACGCCCGCTGGCAGCGGGCGTTGCGGCAGCCCGGCGTCCGCGGCCTGGTGGTCGGCCGGGCGCTGCTCTACCCGCCGGGCGACGACGTCGCCGCCGCGGTCGACCTGGCCCACTCGCTCCTGCCCGCCCGGCAGGAAGCATGACCGGGGAGCTGCACCTGCCCTGGGGTACGACGGCCCGACCGCCCTGGGCGCTGGAACTCACCCCCGGACGGGCCGGCTGGACGTACGCGGGACTGCGGGTGCTCGTCCTGCCCGCCGGCGGCGTGGTCACCTTCGCCACCGGCGACGAGGAGATGCTGGTCCTGCCGCTGGCCGGGGCCGCCACCGTCCGCTGCGACGGGCTGCGCCTGGAGCTGACCGGCCGCGCCTCGGTCTTCGCCGCGGTCACCGACTTCGCCTACCTTCCCCGCGACGCGACGGTGACGATCCGCGGCGAGGGGCGGTTCGCGCTGCCGTCGGCCCGGGCCACCCGCCGGCTGTCGCCGCGCTACGGCGCGGCCCGGGACGTGCCGGTGGAGCTGCGTGGCGCCGGGCCGGCCAGCCGGCAGGTCAACAACTTCTGCGCCCCGGAGGCCTTCGACTGCGACCGGCTGGTCGCCGTGGAGGTGTTCACCCCCGGCGGCAACTGGTCGTCCTACCCGCCGCACAAGCACGAGGACGACCGGGTCCACGACGACGGTCGGGTCGAGGCGGCGCTGGAGGAGATCTACTACTTCGAGGTGTCCGGGGCGGTGCCGGGCGACGGCGGCGGACCGGTCGGCTACCAGCGGGTGTACGGCACCGGCCGGCGGCCGATCGACCTCCTCGCCGAGGTGCGCAGCGGTGACCTGGTGCTCGTCCCGCACGGCTACCACGGCCCGTCGATGGCCGCGCCCGGCTACGACCTCTACTACCTCAACGTGCTGGCCGGGCCCGGTGCGGACCGCACCATGGCCTGCGTGGACGATCCACGGCACGGCTGGATCCGGGGAAGCTGGGCCGATCAGGAGGTCGACCCGCGCCTGCCGCTGACCGGCCCGGCGGCGGGAGGCCGCTGATGCGCCGGCTCACGGTGGCGCAGGCCCTGGTGGCCTTCCTCGCCCGGCAGTGGTCCGAACGCGACGGCCGACGCCGTCGGCTGATCCCCGCCTGCTTCGGCATCTTCGGCCACGGCAATGTCGCCGGTCTCGGCGAGGCGCTGGCCGGCGCCGCCGCCGCGGGCGTCGACCTGCCGTACCGGTTGTGCCGCAACGAGCAGGGCATGGTGCACACGGCCGCCGCGTACGCCCGGATGACCGACCGGCTCAGCACCCTGGCCTGCACCACCTCCATCGGCCCGGGCGCGACGAACCTGGTCACCGGCGCCGCCGGCGCGACCATCAACCGGCTGCCGGTGCTGCTGCTGCCCGGCGACATCTTCGCCACCCGGGCGGCCAACCCGGTGCTGCAGGAGCTGGAGGACGTCCGCTCCTACGACGTCGGTGTCACCGACGCGCTGCGCCCCGTCTCCCGGTACTGGGACCGGATCAACCGGCCCGAGCAGCTGCCGGCGGCGCTGCTGGCCGCCATGCGGGTGCTCACCGACCCGGCGGAGACCGGCGCGGTCACCCTCGCCCTGCCGCAGGACGTGCAGGCCGAGGCGTACGACTGGCCGGAGGAGCTGTTCGCCGAGCGCACCTGGCACATGCCCCGCCCCCGCCCGGACGAGGGGGCCGTCCGGCGGGCCGCCCGGATCGTCACCGCGGCCCACCGGCCGGTGCTGGTGGCCGGCGGCGGCGTCATCTACAGCGGCGCGACAGACGCGCTGCGCGGCTTCGCCGAGCGGCACGGCGTGCCGGTGGTGGAGACCCAGGCGGGCAAGGGCGCCCTGCCCCACGGCCATCCCCTGGCCGCCGGCGCGGTCGGGGTCACCGGCTCCGCCGCGGCCAACGAGCTTGCCGTGAACGCCGACGTGGTGATCGGCGTCGGCACCCGGTACAGCGACTTCACCACCGCCTCGGGCACCCTCTTCGGCGACGCCCGGTTCGTCAACCTCAACATCACCGGTTTCGACGCCGCCAAGCTGTCGGGCGTGCAGGTCGTCGGCGACGCCCGGGAGAGTCTGGCCGCGCTGGGCGCGGCCTGCGCCGGCTGGGCCACGCTGCCCGCGTACCGGTCGACGGTCGCGGACCTGGGTGCCCGGTGGGCGGCGGTGGTGGACCGCGCCCGGCACGCCGACCCGCAGGCGCCGCCGACGCAGGCCGCGGTCATCGGCGCGGTCAACGACGCCGCCGGCCCCCGGGACGTGGTGGTCTGCGCGGCCGGGTCAATGCCCGGCGACCTGCACAAGCTGTGGCGCAGCACCGACCCCAAGGCCTATCACGTCGAGTACGGCTACTCCTGCATGGGCTACGAGATCGCCGGCGGGATCGGGGTCAAGCTGGCCGCCCCGGACCGGGAGGTCTTCGTGCTGGTCGGCGACGGCTCCTACCTGATGCTGCCCAGCGAACTGGTCACCGCGGTGGCCGAGGGCGTCAAACTGGTCGTCGTGCTGGTCGACAACCAGGGTTTCGCCTCGATCGGCCGGCTCTCCGAGAGCGTCGGCGCGCAGCGGCTCGGCACCGCCTACCGCGACCGTGCCGGGGAGCCGCTGCCGGTCGACCTCGCGGCGAACGCGGCGAGCCTGGGCGCCGAGGTGATCCGGGCGACGACGATGGCCGAGCTGCGCGCCGGGTTGGACGCGGCGAAGGCGGCGGACCGGACGACGGTCGTGTACGTCTCGACGGACCCGATGGAGCCCGGGCCGGACGGCGGTGCGTGGTGGGACGTGCCGGTCGCCGAGGTTTCGGCCACCGCCGCGGCGCAGGCCGCCCGGGCCGCGTACGAGACGGGGCGCAAGGCGCGCCGCGCGCGCCTGCGCCCGTCCTGACCGACGGGCATGGGCGCGCTCCCGCGACATCGCCCCGGCGCGGCCGTCGCGTCACGCCGGTCGCCACGTCAGGGACGGCCTCAGGCCGCCGGCGCCGCCGCCGCCGACCCGTCCCGCCGGGCGCCGGGCGCCGGCTGCGTGCGCTGGGGAGCGGCCGACCATCCGCCCTCGGCAGCCGTGCCGTCCCGGTCGGCGGCGCCGGTGGGCGCCGCCGAGGTCGGGCGGGTTTCCGCCTGGGCGGCGCGCATCCCCTCCTGCGCGTTGCTCCAGGCGGTGCAGGGCCAGGCCGCGCCGACACAGCTCGGGCTGGTGCAGGCGCCGTCCTCGTCGGCCTGGTGGGCGTCGGCCACCGCGGTGGCGAGACCCCACAGCAGCGGGTCCGTCACCTCGGCCGGACGGTCGGCGTGGTCTGTGCTGGCTTCGGACATGTCTGGTCCCCCTATTCGAGCGGCCCCCACCATTTCCAGCCCCGCTGTCGATCAAACCTGCGCCGGAGATCTTTTCGCCGGCCGCGGGCTTGGCCCCGCCGCGCGGCGGCATAGGCTTACCGGTGTGGCGAGGTATTACGACCTGCATCCGGACAATCCGCAACCCCGGGTCCTCCGGCAGGTCGTCGACCTGCTCCGCGACGACGGCTTGATCGCCTACCCGACCGACTCCTGCTACGCCTTCGGCTGCCAGCTCGGCAACCGTGGCGGCCTGGACCGGATCCGCGAGATCCGCCGGCTCGACGACCGGCACCACTTCACCCTGGTCTGCCGGGACTTCGCCCAGCTCGGCCAGTTCGTCAAGGTCAGCAACTCGGTCTTCCGCCTGGTCAAGGCGTGCATCCCCGGCAGCTACACCTTCATCCTGCCGGCCACCGCGGAGGTGCCCCGCCGGCTCCAGGACCCCCGCAAGCGCACCGTCGGGGTACGGGTGCCGCAGCACACCGTCACCCAGGCGCTGCTGGCCGAACTCGGCGAACCGCTGCTCTCCAGCACCCTGCTGCTGCCCGGCGAGGACGAGCCGATGACCCAGGGCTGGGAGATCAAGGAACGGCTCGACCACCTCCTCGACGCCGTCGTCGACGCCGGCGACTGCGGCCTGGAGCCGACGACCGTGGTCGACCTGTCCGGACCGGAGCCGGAGATCGTGCGACGCGGGGCCGGAGACACCGCACGGTTCGAGTAGCCACCGCGCCAATTACCCGGTTCGACCGCGCGTTCCGCACCCGCCGTTCCACCATGTTGGGGCGGCGGCCCGCACGCGATCCTTCCGTCGCCGTGCAGGCGGCGATCGGATGACGGGAGTGCGACGTGAGCGGGCTCGTGCTGATCGCGGTGCTGGGCGTGACGGTGCTGATCGGCACCACGCTCGGCGGCCGGTACAGCGTCGCGCCGCCGGTCCTGCTCATCTCGATGGGGGCCCTGCTCGGGCTCCTCCCGCCCTTCCAGCATGTGGTGCTCGAACCGGAGGTGGTGCTGCTGCTCTTCCTGCCCGCGATCCTCTACCGGGAGAGCCTGGTCATCAGCCTCCGCGAGATCCGGGCCAACTTCGGGGCCATCGCCCTGCTGGCGGTGGCCCTGGTGGTGCTCACGATGATCGCCGTCGCGTACGCCGCGCAGGCCCTCGGGGTCGAGCCGGCGGCGGCCTGGGTGCTCGGCGCGGTGCTCGCGCCGACCGACGCCGCCGCGGTCGCCGGGCTGGCCAAGCGGATGCCGCGCGGCATCCTCACCACGCTGCGCGCGGAGAGCCTGATCAACGACGGTACGGCCCTGGTGCTCTTCTCCGTCGCCGTCGGGGTGATCGCCGGCGCCGCGGTGCCCAGCGCGCCCGCCCTGCTCGGCCGGTTCGTCGGCTCCGCCGCCGGCGGGATCGCCGCCGGCCTGCTGGTCGGTTGGGCGGTCATCCTGATCCGCACGCACATTGACGACCCGATGCGCGAGGGCGGGCTGAGCATCCTCACCCCGTTCGTCGCGTTCCTGCTCGCCGAGACCGTGCACGCCAGCGGCGTGCTGGCCGTCGTGGTCTCCGGCCTGGTGCTCTCGTACGCCGGGCCGCGGGTCATCCGGGCCCGCTCCCGGATCACCGCGTACGCGTTCTGGGACCTCTCCACCTTCATGATCAACGGCAGCCTCTTCGTGCTGCTCGGCACGCAGGTCCCGCGGTCGCTGCGCAGCATCACCAGCCACTCGCCGACGCAGTCGCTCGGCATCGCGGCGGCGGTCACCGTCGTGGTCATGGTCACCCGGATGGCGTGGCTGCACCTCGCCATCCCCGCCCTGCAGACCCTCGACCGCCGCGAGTCCCGCCGCGGTCGCCAGTTCGACTGGCGGGTACGCACCGCCGCCGGCTGGGCGGGCTTCCGCGGCGCCGTCTCCCTCGCCGCCGCCCTCGCCGTCCCGGTGGCGACCAGCGCCGGTACGCCCGTCCGGGAGCGCGACCTGATCGTCTTCGTCACCGTCACCGTCATCGTGCTGACCATGCTGATCCAGGGCACGACGCTTCCCGCGGTCGTCACCTGGGCCCGCCTGATGGGCGACGAGGAGCGGGCGGACGAGGTACGCACGGCGCGGCTGCGGGCCACCGAGGTCGGGCTGGCCGCCCTGCCGCAGGTCGCCGCCGAGCTCGGCGCGTCGCAGGACGCCGTCGACCGGCTCCGCTCCGACTACCAGGCGCACCTCGACGACGTCCGCGCCCCCCACGAACGGGGGACGGCGGAGGAGCGCGAGATCGAGCGTCGGCTGCGGCTCGGCGTACTCGAACACAAGCGCCGCGAGGTCACCCGGCTGCGCGACACCAACGAGATCGACGACGCGGTGCAGCGGGAGGTGCAGGCGGTCATCGACATCGAGGAGATCCGGCTGCTCGGCCCGACCCCCGAGGACTGACCCGCCGGCTACTCGCTGCCGGGTACGGCCATCTCGCCGAGCCGGGACCAGTCCTGCTGCGGGACGGTCACGTTGACGATCCGGGGCGTCTCAGCGAGGTGGGGCGGTAGGGTCCGCTGCGCGGTGCGGAAGTGCTCGGACCGCACGTGCGCCGCCCCGGCCTCGTCGTCCCGGAAGGCCTCGACCAGCACGTACTCGGTCGGGTCGTCGATGCTGCGGGACCAGTCGAACCAGAGGCAGCCGGGCTCGGCGCGGGTGGCCGTGGTGAACTGCTCGGCGATCTGCGGCCACCGGTCGGCGTGCTCCGGCAGCACCCGGAACTTGGCGGTAATGAAGATCATGGGTAGAGGCTACCCAGCCGGCCGCGCCCCGACGCCTGACCCCGGGCGGCGTGGCGGCACCCTGCCGCCACGCCGCTCCGCTGCGGACCGACAGGGTCGCGGGGGAGTCGGCAAACCGACAGCCTCCACTGTGGTGCGCCCCGGCGGTACCTGCCGGCGAGACCTTCAGATCCGTTGAACAGCCCACCCCGGTACGGTCCGAAGAGCAGCTGGCCGCGCCAGCGGCCGGCCCCGCGGCACCCGGCCGCGGACACGCCGACGAGCAGGAAACCAGCCGGCCGGTCCCGCGCAGACGTCGCCCGGCGGTGGCAGACCCGTTGCCCGACGTCGGCGACTGAGCCGTACGCCGACGACGGGCGGTGGGAATCGTTCAACGCCTATACACTCGTGTGTCACCTGCCACACCGGCTGCGGGTCGTCCGCGCCGACGCAACTTGGCGCGAAGGGGAGCGCGAGGGTGAGCCCACGTCATGGAGCCGGCCCTGACGGCATCTGGCAGCTCGGACCGGCGCGCCTGTTGACGGTGGTGGGAGCCGGCTACCTGACCGTCGTGCTGGCACTGGCGGCGGTCACGTTGGAACTCGGCGCCGGGCACCCGACCTCGGCGAGTCGTTCCCCCGGGACCGGCGCGATGACCGACGGGCAGCGTGATGACGGCCCCAGCGCGTCCGCCCTGCCGCCGTCTCCGGCCACACCTGTCGGCGGCGGGGACGTGCGCGTCGGATCGGCGCAGACCCGGCCCGCAACGCCACCTGCGGCCCGGCCGCCCTTCGTCCCACGGCCCACCACCCCGGCCGCACAGCCGGTGCTGACGTCGTATGAGGCCGAGTCGGCGGCGAACGGGCTGGAGGACATCCGGATCTACACCTGTTCCGGCTGCTCCGGCCTGAAGAAGGTGGGCAACATCGGCCGCGGCATGGGAACCCTGCGGTTCAATGGCGTGACCGCCCGGACGGGCGGCTCGGCCACCGTGACGATCGCCTACGTCAACGGGGAGTCCCCGCGGGTCGGGCAGGTCAGCGTGAACGGCGGGCCCGCGATCACGCTGACCTTCCCGGGCACCGGCGGGTGGAGCAGCGTCGGCGCCATGGTCGTGACGGTGGCTCTCCGGCCCGGACCCAACACGCTGACGATGTTCAACCCGAACTCGCCGGCGCCCGACTTCGACAAGATCACAGTCAGCGTCCGATAGCCTCGCGCCGTCCGACCCCCACTCGAGACGGTCCACGATCTACCGCCGCGACTCGGTTGTAGGGCCGGATTCCGAGCCGGCGCCGCAACCGCGAGGGGCAGCGCGCCGTCCAACCACTGAAAGCGGCGGGCGGCCGGTGTGGGGGAAGGGACGGCGAGACGAGATGGGTCGGCGAAGCCACCTTGTGGCGATCGTTGCGGTCGGGACACTGCTGGCCGGCTGCGCGGGGCAGGGCGGGAGGCAGGCCAGCGCCCCGGACAGCCCGCAGCTCGGCAGCATCAAGAGCCCGGGACCGGCGGATCCGGTGGGGCTGATCGGCAACTGGAGGCTGGCGGAGGTGGCCGAGGAGCCGGACGGCATCCTGCGCCTCGCACCCGACCAGGTCCAGCTCTTCGGCCGCTGCGGGATGCTGGTCGGTTCGTGGCGGGCCGACACCGGTGGACTGTTCGTCGTCGGGATGTTCGGGGCCTCAGGAGCCGAGGGCCTCACCGGCTGCGAGGAGGCCGGCAGGTCGACCCCGGAGTGGCTGCGGCTGATCAGGTCGTACCGGCCCGAGGGCGAGACGCGGGTGCTCCTGGACGGCGAGGGCGCGCTGGTCGCCCGGCTGCTGCCGGGCGCGACGCCCACCGCCGGACCCGACCTGGCGGCGTCCGAGGTCGAACCGCCGGAGGTCACCGACGAGGTCCGGCGGCGGTTCGCACCCGCAGCCGCGCTGCCGGTGACGCTGACCCCCGCCGACGGGGACCGGCTCGTCGGGAGGTGGGTGCCCGCTCCGGGGCCCGAGAAGGCGTACGTCGAGTTCGGCGCCGACGGCGAGTGGCGCGGCTCCGACGGTTGCAACGGCCAGGCCGGGCGCTGGATCGCCGGCCCAGGGGGAGCCCTCCTCGCCACCACCGGTTTCAGCACCCTGATCGGTTGCGACCGCGTGCCGGTCGGGGCGTGGCTCTCCTCGTCCTGGCGGGCCGGCCTGGACGGCGAGACCCTGGTGCTCCTCGACGCCCGAGGCGGGGAGGCCGGGCGGCTGCGCCGCGCCGGCTGAGCGCCCGTCCGGCGCCGCCGCTCAGAGCCAGGGCAGCGGGTCCACGGCCCGGCCGCCGAGACGCACCTCGAAGTGCAGGTGGGGCCCGGTGGACGCGCCGGTCGACCCGACGAGTCCGATCACCTGGCCGGCGCGTACCCGCTGGCCGGCCGAGACCAGCAGCCGGGACTGGTGGCCGTAGCAGGTGGAGAGCCGCTGCCCGTCGGCTCTGCCGTGGTCGAGGCAGGTGTAGTTGCCGTAGTCGCCGTACCAGCCGGCCCGGGCGACCCGGCCGTCCGCCGCCGCGACGATCGGGGTACCGACGGGGGCGGCGAGGTCCACGCCGGGGTGCAGCTGCCACACGTGGAAGTACGGGTCCAGCCGGGTGCCGAACCTGCTGGTGAGCCGGCCGCGCAGCGGCCGGCCCAGCTTGCCCCCGCCGGCGGCGGTGCCGCGGGCCGGTGCCACCACGGCGGGCACGGCACGTGCGCGCCGCTCGATCTCCTGCCGCAGGGCCGCCTCCTCGCGCTCGCGGCGGGCGAGTTCGCCCTGACCCGAGGCGATCGCGCCCGACAGCGCCACGGCGCGGCCGGTGGGGGTGTCGACCACCTCCGCGGAGTCCGCCACGGCGAACGGCGGTGCCGGGTCCGGATCCCCGCCGGCCGTCAGCGCGGTCAACAGCTGCAGCACCGGATCCGGGTCGCGCCGCACCCGGGTCAGGTCGTCGCGGGTGCGGACGAGGACGTTGTGCAGGTACTGGATCCGGTGCTGGACGTCGGTGAGCGCGGCGACCCGACGGGCCTGGGGGGTGTCGGCGGCGTCCACCGGTGGCTGGGGATACAGGTCTGCTCCCGGGTCGGCGGCGATCAGCGCCGCGGCGGAGCCGGGGCTCACCGTCGGCCCGCCGGGGCCGGGGGAGACGCCCGCCCGCGGTGGCGTGCGGGCGCCTGGCGGCGTGGTCGCGGGCGGCGCCGTCTCTCCGGTCGACGGAGTGGCCGACGGGGCGGTCGGCGGCTTCAGGGTGGGCAGCTTGACGGAGGGCGGCTTGAGGGGCGGCAGCGTGACCGTCGGCGGGTTCACCGGCGGCAGCGACAGGGTCAGCGACGGGCTGGGCAGCAGGGTCGGCAGGGGGAGCGGCTCCTGCGCGGCGGTCTGTGCGGCGGTCGCCGCCCCGGCATCCAGGCAGAGGGACGTCATCATCAGCGTCGCCGCCCCGGCGACGGCCGCCAGCGTGGCTCGCCTCGACCACGGTCGGTCCATGCCGCGCTCCTGCCGTCGAACCCGATGTCCGTCGCTCTGCTACATCGGATCCCGGCGGTTGGTCGTTACACCCCGCCGTGCGGCGGCGGGCCCGGCCGCCGCCGTAGCCGCCCCCGGGTCAGCAGGGCGCCCGCGACGACGGCGCCGGCCAGCAGCACCGCCGCGACGGCCGGCACCCGCATCGACCGTCCGGGCGGGACGTCGCTCGCCGCGGCCGGCGACTCCAGCGCCGGATCGGTGGGCGTGGCCGTCGAACCGGGGAGCAGATACGCGTTGCTGGCGAACTGGGCGCCCGACGCGGTGGACTCCACCGAGGTGACACTGACCCGGTTGCGGACCACCGTGCCCGGCGGCACACCCGGGCGGACCCGCCCGGTGATCGTGATCCGCGGCACCGCCGGGGCGGCGCCCAGGCGCAGGTCGCCGAGCTCGCAGACGATCGTACGAGGGGACGCCGTGCACTGGCCCGGTTCGGCCCGGGCGGTGACCCCGTCGAGGTCAGCCGTGGTGGTGAAGGTGACCCGCGTGTTGGTGAGGGTGCCGCCGCCGGCGATCGTGATGGTGTGGGTCACCCGCTGCCCGGGCAGCGCGCCGAACGGCGTCGACGTCAGCACCGGCGCGGCGTCCACCGGAGGGACCGGTGTCGGCGTCGGCGTCGGGGCAGCCGCGGCCATGGCGGCCATCAGGCCCATCAACGGAGCGGCAACCGACTCCCACATTCCCACACTGTAGGCCGGCCGGCGGGCGTCCGCCGGTCGTTGTGCCTCCCCGTACCTCCTGCGGGTTTCATCGACGCCGGCCGTTGCGCCCCGGGCCTCGCGAGCGATGACATCGGGTGTCGGCGCGTTCGGACGCCGGCGAACAGCGGGGTCTGCCCCGGTTCGGCGGTAGCGCGGAGCGCACCGGGCGATGGTCCAGATCCAGCTCGGGTCTGGTCATCGATTCGTTTCGGTGCGCCCCGCTCCACTGCAGGGTGCTACTCGCTGGCGCGTGAGCGCTGCTGCTCACGGAACTGCTCGACGGGCAGCCGAAGCTGCTCAACGATCCGGCCCAACTCGAGGCGCTCTGGCGCAACTGCCTGGACCTGCTCCAGGTGCCCACGCAGGAGCGGCCGGCAACCGACTGAGCGGCGGCCCGCGACGATCACCGGCCGAGCGCCCGCTGCTCAACCCGCCAGGATCAGGTCGGCAGCCCGCCAGGCCAGTGCCATCACGGGGCCGTTGAGGTAGCCCGAGACCAGTACCGGCAGCACGGAGGCGTCAACGACCCGGAGGCCGTCCACGCCGCGGACCCGGAGCTGCGGGTCGACCACGAACTCGTCGCCCGGGCCCATCGCGCAGGTACCCACCGCGTGGTAGCCGCAGTAGCCGAGCGTCAGCGCCGCGTGGATGATCTCGTCATCGTCCTGCACCGCCGGACCGGGCACTGTCTCCGCGGAGATCCGCTTCGCGATCGGCCCGGTGGCGAACAGCTCCCGC
Source organism: Micromonospora sp. IBHARD004 (assembly GCF_052814115.1). Lineage (NCBI taxonomy): Bacteria > Bacillati > Actinomycetota > Actinomycetes > Micromonosporales > Micromonosporaceae > Micromonospora > Micromonospora sp. IBHARD004. The sequence continues at coordinate 3,972,453 of NZ_CP199934.1, read as the reverse complement.
ATCCGCCGGAAGGCGCCCACCGCGAGGCGACGGTCGTGCGCGGTACTGAAGTAGTTGGCGACGATCCGAGGTGGGGCCTCCGGGTCGGCCGACGTGATGGCCAGGCTGCCCTCGCTGTCCGGCCGGGTCACGGTGGCCAGGGCCATCAGCCCCGGCTCCGTCTCCAACTCCAGCGCGTGCCCGGGACGCGGTGGCGCCGCCGAGAAGGGCGCGATCAGCAGCTGCGCGTCGGGATGGCTGGCCTCCGGACCCGACCGGATGAACGCCCCGACGTCGGACACCGGCAGGGCGAGCGGACCCCGGCGGGTCAGCAGGTAACGCAGCAGTGCCCGCCCCTGACCGATCCGGTTGCTGAGCATCGGGTTGTAGCCGCCCCTGGCGGTCAGCCGGAACTGCACCGGCATCGATCGGTGCTCACGCAGGCCGGTGCCCACCCGGGCCCGGTCGAGCAGCACGTCCACACCCGCGCGGCGCAGCGTGTCGGCCGGACCGATGCCGGAGACCTGCAACAACTGCGGGGTGGCGATCGCGCCGGCGGCGAGAATGACCTCGGCGGAGGCCGCGTAGTCGACCGTCCGGCCGTGCCGACGGGCGCGCACCCCGATCGCTCGGCCGGCCTGGAGGAGGACCCGGAGCACGACGGTCCCCACCGCGATGGCCAGGTTGGGCCGGTTGCGGACCGGGTGCAGGAAAGCGTCGGCGGCGCTGCTCCGGCGACCGTCGCGAATGGTCGCCATGACGTAGCCGATCCGCTCGTCGTCGTCGGCGTTCAGGTCGTCCGACCGGCGCCAGCCCAGCTCCACCCCGGCCGCGATCGTCTCCTCGCAGAGCTCGTCGGTGTCGGTCGTGCTGGACAGCCGCAGCGGCCCGCCGGCGCCGCGTACCTCATTGGGGCCGAACGGGTTGTCCTCCAGCTGCTTGAAGATCGGCAGCATGGTGTCCCACCCCCAACCGGGGTTACCGAGGCGTTCCAGTCCGTCGTAGTCGAGCCGGTCGCCGCGGCCGTACACCATCCCGTTGATCGAGCTGGATCCGCCGATCATGCGACCGCGCTGCCAGACCTCGCGGCGCGCCGGCCCCGCGTCGGCGGGGTAGTGCCAGGCGGTGCGCCGGTCGTCCATCAGCCGGCTGAAGCTCCTGGGGATGCGGACGAACGGGCTGCGATCCCAACCACCCGCCTCGATCAGCAGCACCCGGGTGCTCCGATCCGCGGTCAACCGGTTGGCCAGCACGCAGCCGGCCGAGCCCGCACCGACCACAATGTAGTCGAACTCCTCCACGGTGGACTCCTGTCGCTGGCACGAGCACTGCACCCACCGTAGTTCGTTGATCACCGAACGGGAAGAGGTTCCGCGAGCGGCTCCATCCATCCTCGGCGATCAACAGGCCGTTGGATCGACCCTATCCCCGCTATCCTCGGCGTTCGCTGGCCCGGTCGACGCCGTTGTGCACCCGCACCGTGCGGTCGATGAGCTCGCGCAGCGAGCTCTCGTCGACGTCGTCCAGCCGTTTCAGGTAGAGGCATCCCTTTCCGGTCTTGTGTGGGCCGAGCCGGGCGAGCACCGACGCGTGCCGCTCCGCGAACCCACCCACCAGATAGAGGACGAGCTGCTGCTTGCGTGGTGAGAAGCCCGCCAGCGGCCAGTCGCCCGTGCGCCCGCTCTCGTACGTGTAGCGGTAGCTGCCGAAGCCGACGATGCTCGGGCCCCACATCACCGCGGGTTCGCCGGTCACCTCGCGCAGAATCCCGCAGAGGCGCTCCGCATCGGCCCGCCGGCGTGCGTCGGGAACCGCGGCCAGGAAGTCGTCGACGCTGGCACCGGTCGGGACCGTCACCGGCTGCTTCGATGTCGCCATGACGTCATGCTCGCACCCGCGTACGACATCGAGTCCGCGACGGCTGTCGACGGCGGTGGCCGTGGCGGCCTGAGCGGGCTCCGGCGGTGTGTCCGGCACACCGCCGGAGCCGGTCGCGCGGGGGTGCCCGGGTGGGATCGGTCAAGCCGTGATCCGGGCGGCTGTTCCACCGGCCTTCCTCGGCGAGCATCCCCTCGCCCGCATCTTCACGAGCGACGCCGCGTAGGGCGCGGCGCAACGGGTAAGCCGCCGCGGCGAACAGTCGACGGGACGGCAGGTGCCGGTGGAAACAACGGAGTTGCGGGTACCGGGCGTCGGCGGCTCCAGCGCGGAGGAGACCCTCGACCGACCGATCGTGACCAGGGTGGCCGGCGACCAGAACGCCGGATTCTTCCGCCCCAAGGGGGGCTTCGGCGACCCGAGAGGGCCCGGCGGGGTGCTGATCGAGGCCTACCGCTGGGGCAACCTGACCGGCGGCAGAGCCACCCGGGCCTTCGCCCTGATGCTGCTGCTGCCGTTCATGCTGAGCAACATCGCCATCTGGATGCTACCGCCGGCAGCGGCCGGCTCCCGGGCGGTCGCCCGGGCGACCTGCTGGCTGCTGGCCGGGACCCTGACCGCGATGTACGTGCTGTCGGTGACCGGCGTGGCAGTCGACCTCGTCGCCTGGCAGTGCGCCGCCGACCCGCGTTGCACAGACGGCCGCCGGTCGATCTCCTGGATGGCCGGCGTGCAGCCGGGTCAGCGCGTGGCGCTGCTCGCCCTGGTGCCGATCGCCGCCGTCGCGGTCATCTGGTGGCTCGGGGCGCGGTCGTGGCGGCTGCCCGAGAACGCCTCCGCCGAAGCGGTGCCGGGCGGTCTCGGCGCCTTCCGGCTCGACGACCACGAATTCTGGGACAACCGGACCTTCCTCCGCCGGCTGCGGGCACTGCACGTCGCGATCGCAGTAGGCACCGTCGACGTCGTCGTGCTCGGCGTGATCGCCCCGCATGACGATCGGACCGTCGGCTACGGCCTCCTCGCCCTCACCATCGCCGTCGTCGTCGCCGCCACGGCGCTGCTCTGCCGTCCGGCCCGGCCCGGCCACCCGCAGGACCGGCGGCTCGGAGTCGCCAGCCGGGCGGTACTGGTGGCCATGCTGGCCCTCACCGCGCTGACGCTCGGATACGCCGCCCTGCCCCGGTCCCGGTGGATCCCGGGGCCCGAGTTGCCCAACTACGGCTCCCTGGTCGCCTGGCTCTATCTGAGCCAGGTTGTGCTGCTGTTGATCCTCAGCGCGGTCGTGGTGTGCCAGCCGAGCCGGACGAGTACCCCGGCGTTCCTCGGCGGCCTGGGCGCCCCCGTGGTCATCACCCTCGCCATCGGCCTCGGGGTCTCGTTCTCGTCTGCCATCGTCTACGCGGCCTCTGATTATCTCGACCGGGAATTCGAGCCCACACCGCGCCGTCTGTTGCCTGCCGGGGTCCCGCCACTGTTACCGCCGCTGGCGTACCGGTGGGCCGCGATGGGCTTCTTCGTGGCCCTGCTGGTGACCGCGGTCGCCGCCCTCCTGCGCAGCCGGCTGACGATATGGCACCGGCGCCGGGCGGCGATGGAAATCCTGCGCCACGACTTCCCGGACGCCCCGCCGGAACCGCACCCTCGGGTCCGCGCGGTGCGCAATGCCATCGCCCGGGCGCAGTTGACCGACCGGAGTTGGCCGCTGCCCGCCGCGTACGCGATCATCTTCGTGCTGATCCTCGGCTCCGCCGGACTGTCGCTCATGGGCATCGGGCCGAGAGATCTCGGCCTCCACATCGGCGGAGAGCCGCTGGCCCGATCTACGGTGTTCATCAGCCACCTGGGCACCAACCTGACTGGGCTCTTCGCCATCGCGATGGCGGTCGCGGCCCTGTTGACCCACCGGCCGACCGCGCGTACCCGCTTCGTCGGAGTGCTGTGGGATCTCGCCACGTTCTGGCCGCGCGCCGCCCACCCGTTCGCCCCGCCCTGCTATGCCGAACGCGCCGTGCCCGAGCTCACCCGGCGGATCCGGTACCTGACCAGTCACGGCGGAACCCTGGTTCTCTCCGGGCACAGTCACGGCGCAGTCCTGGCGGCGGCGACCGTGCTGCAACTGCAGCCCGCGTGCCTCGACCGGATCGCGCTGCTGACCTATGCCTCTCCCCGCCTCTACAGCAGGGTCTTTCCCGCGCACCTGGGCCACGCCACGCTGTGCGAGATCGGCGACCGGGTGAGGTGGCGCTGGCTCAACCTGTGGCGGGACACCGATCCCATCGGTCGCTGGGTCTTCTCCCCGGGCCCGGGCCGCTCGGTCGCCGGGAGGCCGACCGACCCGGCTGATCCAGCGAACGGGGTGGATCGGCGGCTGCGCGACCCGCACGGGCTGCTGGCTCCGCCGGACGACACCGTGCCGCCACCGATCCAGGGACACCGGTTCAGCCCCGACGACGACTTTCAGGCCGCCGTCCGCCACCTGGTGGCGCGGCTGCGGGCCGACCTGCCCGGAACGTGAACCGGTACGGCATCAAGCGCGATGGCGCTCATTCCTGCCTCCTCCGGTCGGTGATCCCGGCCGTCCGGCGGCCCAGGCCGGCCGCGACGAGTACGACACCCACCACCAACGCCGCCGCCAGGGCCGGTGCCCACAGTGGCGCCACGCGCAGCGCCAACGCGCCGAGCACGGCACCGCCGAGCAGCCCCAGCAGTCGGCTGACCCCACCAGCAGGCCAGCCTTCAGCCTGGTCGCCGAACAGCCGTTCCGGTCGACACCGGCGCTGACCTGCTCGCGCAGCTCATCACCGCGCCGCCCGGACGGACGTCAGGAGGTCGGCCATGGCCGCGGCGGTCTCCGGGTGCTCGGTGAGCAGCGCGGTCAGATCCGCGCGGGCGGGATGGCGTCTCGCCGCCATTCGCCGGGGCAGCCGAGCAGCTCGGCGACCGCGTCGACGGCCTCCGGATGGTCGCCCACGCAGGCCACCGCAGGGCCGGTTGTTGTTGGTGCTGCAGTGGTAGGCATGCGTGCCGGAGGTGATCGACGAGACGTACACCCGCTCGATGTCCGACCCGCTGGACACGACGCCCTGCAACCGCCCGTCGGCCAGCTCGACGAAGGGCACCTTGGCCAGCTTGCGGGACCGGGCGGGCGGCACCACCCGCACCGTGCTTCGCCGCTCCCACCCGGCGTGGTCCGCGTCCACCACTTCCGACCTCCCCGCCCGCCGCAGTACCGGCGTCGCCCATGACGATGTGGACGCCGAAACGAGCCGGCGTCGCCGTGACGACGAGGATCATGGAGTACGGGTACGACAACGCCGGCGGGACCCTCAAGGACGCAGGCCGCGGGGGTGAGGTCTGCCCGGGGACGGATGTTTGCGGGCCAGGTAGACGACGTCCGGTTCGCCGCGTGGCACCTCGACGAGGTGGGTTTCGACCGGACCGATGACCGTCTCCAGGCGGGCGGCGTACGCCGGTGCGGCCGAGGCGCTCCAGACGGCCAGCACGCCGCCGTCGGCGAGCCGCTCGCGCAGCAGGGCGGTGCCCTTGTCGTCGTACAGCTCGGCGTTGGGCTGGAAGACGGTCCAGTCGGGGCCGTTGTCGATGTCGAGGCAGATCGCGTCGAAGACCTCCTCGGTGGTGCGGAGCCAGGCCACCATGTCCTCGTTCACGATTCGCACCCGGGCGTCGTCGAGCGCGTCCGCGCTGTAGGCAGCCAGGCGGTGGCGGTGCCAGCCGATGAGGGTCTCCTCGATCTCCAGGACCACGATCTCCGCGGGCGCGGTGGAAGCCGTGGCCTCGGCCAGCGAGAAGCCCACACCCAGCCCGCCGATCAGCACCCGCGCCCCTGGCCCTACCAGGTTGAGCGCCTCGCGCACGAGCAGTCGCTCCGACGCTCCGGCACGGGTGTCCATCAGGAACACGCCGTTGTTGACGATCTCGAAGTGCTCGCCGGATTGTCGGAGGACAAGCTCACCCCGGTCGGTCACCACTCGGTCGACTACCGCAACTGCCTCGTCCACCAGGCCAACCTATGGCACAGGGATCTCCTGAGCTCGCGATATACCGGGTGCAACTCAGCGGAACCGGCAGGTCGACTGTCGGCGCTCCAATTCATCGGATTTCGCCGGTTGGGGACCAGTCGGCGTTGGCGCCGCAGACGACCAGGCAGGCGTGGTCGCCGGGGACCTGTCCGGCGAGCCAGGCCGCGAACGCGGCTGCGCCGGCCGGTTCGACGGCCAGCCGGAACTCCTCCCATAGCCGGTCGCGAGCGGCGATGATCTGGGGGTCGTCGACGAGGGCCAGCTGCGGGGCAGTCGCCCCGAGGATCGCGTACGGGATGCGCCCGACCCGGCTCGCACCGAGCGCGGACGCTGCTATCGAATCGACCGGGGTGTCGACCGGCCGTCCGGCGGCAACCGCGGCATGCAGGCTGGCACATCCTTCCGGCTCCACACCGACGACGGCACGCGCCCCGACCGCCAGGCTCACTCCGGCGATCAGTCCGCCGCCGCCGACCGCAACCGCCACGGTGTCGCAGTCCGGCGCCTGGTCTGCGATCTCCAGGCCCACCGTGCCCTGCCCGGCCACGACGTCGGGGTCGTCGTAGGCGGCCAGGTAACGCAGTCCGTTCTCGTCGGCGTACGTCCGGGCCGCCACTTCGGCCTCGGCGTACCACCGGCCGTGCCGGACCACGTCGGCGCCGGTCGCGGCGATGCGCCGTTGCTTGTCCGGTGGCACCGTCTGCGGCACGTAGATCGTGGCGCGGACGCCGAGCAGGCGGGCGCCTGCGGCTACGCCGAGGCCGTGGTTGCCGCCCGAGGCGGTCACCACACGGCCGGTGGCCGGCCCGGTCAGCAGCGCGTTGAGCGCGCCGCGGACCTTGAACGAGCCGGTGAGTTGCAGGTGTTCCAGCTTCAGCGTCAGCCGGCGGCCGTCCACGGCCGCTTCCAGTACGGGGGTACGCCGGATGTACGGCGCGATCCGCTCGGCGGCCCGCCCGACGTCCTCGGCCGCCGGCAGCGCCCTGATCTGCTCGTGTCGGATCATGCCCCTACTCTGCCCGCCCCGGGCCATAAGCTGGAGCGGGACTTGCTAACGGGAAATAAGGAACGCTAATGGGACTGGGACATCGAGCGCCTGCGAGTCCTCGTCGAGGTCGCCCACGCCGGCTCGATCGCGGCGGCGGCCAAGCGCATGGGCTTCACCGCCTCCGCCCTGTCCCAGCAGCTGGCGAAGCTGGAGCGGGAGGTCGGCGACCGCCTCGTCGACCGCGGACCCGGCGGGGTACGGCCAACCGCGACCGGTGAGGTGCTGGTCCGCCACGGTGAACGTGTCCTTGGCGCTCTCCACGACGCCGAAGAGGCCGTTCGGGGCGCCCGCCGGCTACCCCGCGAGCACCTGTCCCTTGGCACGTTCGCCAGCGCCGGTAAGGCGCTCGTCCCCACCGCCCTGGCCACGTTCCGCCGCGCCCACCCGCAGGTACGCCTCTCCCTGCTGGACATCGAGCCGCCTGACGGCTACGGCCTGGTCACCTCCGGCGCCCTCGATCTGCTGATCACGCACCGCTATCCCGACGTGCCGCTGCCGCTGGCCACCGGCCTGCACCGGGCGCACCTGATGGCCGACCCACTGCGGCTCGTGCTGCCCACCGGCCACCGCCACGCCAACTTCGACCGGCTGACGTTGGCCGCGCTCGCCACCGACGAGTGGATCTCCGGCGGACCCGGGGTGCCCAACCGGGTGGCCCTGGACGGGGCGGCCCGGCGGGCCGGCGTCGAGCTACGCGTGGCCTACGAGACCCGGGACTACGCGGTCACCCTCGCCCTCGTCAGCGCCGGCATCGGCGTCGCCATCGTCCCGGACACCACCCTGCGCTCCGCCGAACCGGGTGACTACGTCGTCCGCAACCTCGATCAGCCGATCGCCCGCGAGATCTTCCTCGTGCACCGGCCGCGCACACGTCCACCTATCTCCGACATGGTCGTCCACATCCAGGGCGTCGCCTGACCGAGACACCCCCTCCTGGCGTTTGTCGAGCCCGAGGCGGGGAAAGCGGAGCGCCCCGTGGGAGAGGAGTGCCGGGTGCCGGCGGACGTGGACCCTGGGTGTGAGCTGTGCACCGGGAGTCTGCCGGCGGGCTGGGTGTTGGCGTACCGGGACGGTGACGCACCGGGTGAAGGCACGCGGGAGACGATGCTGACCCTGGGCAACGGGTACCTGGCCACTCGGGGGGCGGCTCCGGAGGCGTGGGCCGACGGTGTCCACTACCCGGGCACCTACCTGGCCGGTTTCCACAACCGGCTCTCCGGCGCGGGCCTGCCGGATGGCACGGAGAGCATCGTCAACCTGCCGAACTGGCTGCCGTTGACGTTCCGTCCCGCCGGTGGCGACTGGTTCGCGCCGGGGGAGGGGCGGCGCGTGCACGAGCACCGGATGCTGGATCTGCGGCGCGGGGTGTACGAGCGGGAGCTGCTCGTGGTCGACCGTGATCGGCGGCGGACCCGGATCCGGCAGCGACGGCTGGTGTCGATGGCGGCCCCTCATCTGGCGGCGCTGGAGACGAGCATCATCGCGGAGAACTGGTCGGGCCGGCTGGAGATCAGGTCGGGCATCGACGGTCGGGTGGTCAACGCGAACTCGCCAGCGGAAGCTGGTGGCTGCGGCCGGCACCTCACCGAGGTGGCCACCGGCGGGGACGACGCGGAGACCGTCTGGTTGACGGCGGTGACAACCAACGCACGGCACCAGGTGGCCGTCGCAGCCCGTACCAGAATCACCGACACCGGCGCCGCCCACAGCAGGCCGGCTGCCATCCACGAGCCGGACGACGTGAGTCAGGTGATCGGGATCGACGTGACGCCCGGCGAACGGGTCTGCGTGGAGAAGACCGTCGCGGTGTTCTCCACCCAGGACCGAGCGGTGTCCGAACCGTTGACGGCCGCTCGCGACGAGCTGCGCTGCGCCGGGGCGTTCGGCACGTTGCTGGCCGAGCATGCCGCCGCGTGGGCCCGACTGTGGGAGCGGTTCCGGCTCGATGTCGGCGAGGAGCACGCCTGGCAGTTGCCGGTACGGGTGCAGACCTTCCATCTGCTGCAGACGCTGTCGCCGCACACCCTTGAGCTGGACGCGGGTGTGCCCGCGCGGGGGCTGCATGGCGAGGGCTACCACGGGCACATCTTCTGGGACGAGCTGTTCGTCTACCCGTACCTCAATCTGCGGTTCCCCGAGCTGACCCGGGCCATGTTGAAGTACCGGCACCGGCGGCTGACGGCGGCCCGGCGGGAGGCGGCCGCGGCGGGCATGGCAGGCGCCGAGTTTCCCTGGCAGAGCGGCGACTACGGCCGGGATGAGAGCCCGAGCCGTACGCCTTCCCCGGTGACCGGAAAGTGGGTGGACGACTACACCGGCCGCCAGCAGCACGTCAACCTGGCCGTGGCCTACTGCGTGTGGCGGTACTGGGAGACAACCGGAGACCTGTCCTTCCTCGCCGGCTGCGGCCTGGAGTTAATGACCGAGACAGCGCGGTTCTGGGCCGGACTGGCCACCTACCAGCCGTCCGACGACCGGTACGACATCCGCGCAGTGATGGGGCCCGACGAGTATCACGACGGATACCCGGGCCGGCCCGGCCAAGGGCTGGACAACTCCGCCTACATCAACGTCATGGTCGCCTGGGTACTCGGCCGCGCCGACGAGGCCACCGCGACCCTCAGCCGGCATCCGGGAATGATGCCCTGGCCAGACGTCGCCGCGACGGACGACGAACGCCGCCGGTGGCGACACATCGCGCGCCGACTGCGGCTGGTCTTCCTCGACGACGGGATACTCGCCCAGTTCGAAGGGTACGGCGATCTGGCGGAACTGGACTGGGACCGGTACCGACGCCGGTACGGCGATCTGCGACAGCTGGGGTCGCTGCTGCAGGCCGAGGGAGAGGACCCGAACCGCTACAAGATCTCCAAGCAGGCTGACGTGCTGATGCTGCTGTACCTGTTCAGCGCGGAGGAACTCGCCGGCCTGGTGCGCGGCCTCGGGTACGAGTTCGACCCGGCCTGGATCCCCGCCACCGTCGACTACTACCTGTCCCGCACGGCCCACGGATCCACGCTGAGCCGGGTCGCGCACGCGTGGGTCCTGGCCCGGACGGACCGTCGTCAATCCTTCGAGATGCTGCTGACCGCGCTCGGCACCGACCTCGCCGATCCGGAGCACAGCTCGACGCGCAACGGCATCCATCTCGGCGCCACCGCCGGGACGCTGGACATCCTGCAACGGTGCTATACCGGGCTGGAGGTCCGCGGCGACGTGCTCCGGCTCAACCCGCTGCTGCCGGACGGGCTCGACGAGCTCGACTGCGTGATCCGGTACCAAAACCAGTTGATCTCCCTGCGTGTGGATCACGAGCGGTTGCGGATCGCCGCCGTCCCCGGGTCGGACCAGCCCGTCCAGGTGGCCGTCCGGGGCAGGTCCTTCCAGCTCGCCCCCGGCTCGACCGTCACCGTCGAGCTGCACCCTCCTGCCAAACCGGCCGAAGGCAGTGGCTGAGAGGCGTCGGCTGGGCCGGCGCGGGCGGCTCGACGAATGACCCGTGTCTCGTCGGGTAAGCGGGCGGCGACACGCGAGGAGAGCGACATGACCGTAACCGTTCCCGACGTGATCGTTCGCTACTACCAGTTGACCGCCGAGCCCGACGTCGACGCCTTCGTCGGCTGCTTCACCGACGACGCGATCGTCGCCGACGAGGACGGGACCTACGAGGGCCCGGCGGCGATCCGGGCCTGGCGCGAGCGGACCGCGGCCGAGTTCGACTACAAGGCCATACCCGAGGCGGTCGAGGAGGAGGCCGGTGGCAACCTGGTGGTGACGACGCTGGTCTCGGGCACGTTTCCGGGCAGCCCGGTCCGGCTGCGCCACCGCTTCACCATGCGAGACGGGCTGATCGGCGCCCTGGACATCCGGCCGTAGCACAGCCGTACGCGCGGGAAGGCCACGCTGCGGGCGGGCAACAGCAGCTGGCCGTGAGAACCCGTCCCGGCCTCGCCTACAGCCGGTGGCGGACCCAGACGTTGGGTTCGACGTAGACGGCGTGGTCGTGCGCGACGTCGCAGTGCACCGGCACCAGGGCTCCCGGCACGTGCACCGGCCCGCTGGTGTCGAACGGCAGGCCGGTCCACGAGCGCCACTCCGCGAGCGTCCCGCTGATCATCATCGACCTGGTGGCGACGCGCTCGATGTGCCCGCCCGCGCGCACGTGCACCCGCAGCCACGGATCGACGGGCAGGCCGTCGTCGCGGACCTGCGCCGCGTACCCGGTCATCGGGAGGTCGGGTCGGGTGTGCTTGCCGCTCGGGCGGACCGGGGCGACCAGGGTGTCGTAGCCGAGTTTGGCGACGGCCTGCCGCATGGCGGCGAGCATCAGGGCGGAGAGCCCGGCGCCGCGCCGATCGGGTCGGATGCAGATCTCGATGGCCGAGACGATGTTCGGGGTGGCGCCGGTGAGGCGCGTGATTGCGGCCCGCTGGATCGCCCGGTCCCAGCCGCCGTCGGGAAGCTCCGGCTCCGTCCAGCGCAACGGCACGGCGTACGCGCGGGCGACGGCGCGGCCCGGCTCGGCGGAGTCGACGGCGGCGAACACGAACTCGGGGTAGAGCTCGTGGGCGACGTTGTAGTACACCGCGCCCATCGGGTCCCAGAGCATGAACTGCGGCCACGCCCCGTCGAAGTCCTCGTCGAGCAGGGGGGCGAGGTCCGGCCGTTCCGCCAAGCTCACGATGTCGATCGTCACGGGCGGAACGGTAGGGCGGCGAGCCGCGCACCGCACCTCAATTCACGGCCCCGCACGGCTGTCGGCGGGCACCTGATCGAGTGTTCCGCGCGCATGTCGGCGACAAGGATCAGGGAGTACGGGTACGACAATCAGCGCGTGAAGGGACTGTGCCGATGAAGGCTCCGCCGTCGCCGATGGTGGCGCGACCCGTCATGTGTCACCGGTGGAGCTGGATAACGTTCATCCACTGGCGGTGTCCGCCGTCGCTGCTGCAGTCGATGCTGCCGTCCGGGGTGGCGGTGGAAACCTTCGACGGGTCGGCCTGGGTCGGGTTGACGCCGTTCCTCATGCAGGAGGTCCGGGCGCCGGTGCTGCCGGCCGTACCGTGGTTGTCGCGCTTTCCCGAGACCAACGTTCGGACGTACGTCCAGGACCAGCGGGGCCGGAGCGGGATCTGGTTCCTGTCGCTGGACGCGGCCCGCCTGCCCGCGGTCCTGGCCGCCCGGGCCAGCTACCGGTTGCCCTACTTCTGGTCGAAGATGGCGGTCCGGATCGCCAGCGACCAGGTCTCCTATGCCTGCGAGCGCCGCTGGCCCGGCCCGCGAGGGCCGCGGTGTGACGCCGAGGTGCGACTGGGGCCGGACCTGGAGGAGACCCGGCGCGACGAGTTGGCCCACTTCCTCACCGCCCGGTATCGCCTGTTCACGGTGGTCTCCGGTCGGCTTGCCACCGCCGAGGTGGAGCACCCCGAGTGGCCGTTGCGCGAGGCCGAGTTGCTCCGGCTCGACCAGGACCTGCTGACGGCGGCGGGACTGCCCGCACCCACCGGTGATCCCCTGCTCCACGCGTCTGCTGGCGTGCCCGTACGGGTGGGAAGGTGGCATCGGCTCGACGGGCGCTGATCCGACCCGGCAACCGACCAGCCGGGCGAAGGTCTCCGTGAGCAACAACGGCGACCCCCGCCGCCACGTCAGAATCTCCGTACCTGCCAGTGGGTGGCAGACACCGTACGCGGGCTCGGGATCGGGCGGCGGTTGCTGGGCGAGCTGGAACGATACGCCGCCGAGTACTACGCCCAACACTGGTTCGAGAAGCACCTCGCGCCGTGACGGCGCACGTCGCCCCCCGTCGCCAGTTCATCGCTCACTCCGGCGTTGTGCAGCGGTCACCCGGCCAAATGTTCCGCCCATGGGCCCCATCGATATCTCGGCCCGCGCCGGAGAGAATCCACATATGTCCACGGTCGTCCAGGCCCGACGATCACAGCGCCTGCCTCAGATAGACAACCTCAAGACCGCCATGGTCGCGTGGATCATCGCCGGGCACGCCCTGCTCGGCTATTCGTCGATCGGCGGCTGGCCCTATGACGAGGTCAACGAGGTCACGTTCGATCGTCGATCAGAGTGGGTGCTGACCATCCTGATCGGCCCGTCGGCCCTCTTCGTCGTCGGCACATTCTTCTTCCTGGCTGGGCTGTTCTCGCCCGCCGCCGTTGCTCGCAAGGGGTCGGCACGGTTCGCGGGCGATCGGATCCTGCGGCTCGGTGTGCCGTTCCTGTGCTTCATGGGACTGATCTGGCCGCTGTTCATGTGGGCTGCGTACCGCGCGGCCGGCTACCGCGTGTCGTACTGGTGGGCCTTCACGCACCGCCAACCCTTGCTGGACTCCGGCCCACTCTGGTTCGTCGAGGTGCTGCTGTACTTCTCGCTCGCATACGCGGCATGGAGCTGGGCCGCTGCCCGGCTGCGTCGGCAACCTCGTCCCGAGCCCGGGCCGTTCGGCGGTGGCCACCTGGTCGCGCTTGCCGCCGCCGTCGCGGTCGCCTCGTTCGTGATCCGGCTGTGGTTCCCCGCCCAGAGCACGCAGATCCTGGATCTGCACCTGTGGCAATGGCCGCAATGCCTTGCGATGTTCGGGTTGGGCGTCGTGGTCGCGCGGCGCGGGTGGATCGGCAGCGTGCCGGAGGGCCTGCGGCACGCCTGTGGCCTCGCCGTGGCGGTCACGCTGGCCGCCGTGGCGGTACTGGCTGTCGCGCTGGGGGTGTCGAGCCTCGCCGAGGCCGCCACCCCGTTCCTCGGCGGCTGGCACTGGCAGGCGCTGCTGCTGGCCTGCGTAGAGGCCTGCCTGGTGGTTACGGGATCGGTGTGGGCGCTCGGCACGGCGCAGCGCCGCCTACTGAACGGCGGCCGGCTTTCGGTGGCCTGCGGCCGCGCCTCGTACGCCGCATTCGCCTTGCAGGGACCCGTCCTGCTGATCTTGGCGATTGCGGGCCGGCCGCTACCCCTGCCGGCCGAGGCCAAGGCCCTCGGGGTGGGGGCGCTCGGCGTTCCGGCTTGCTTCTGGCTGGGATGGCTGATCATCGCGCGCACTCGGCTCGGCCGGCTCCTGTAGCCGGCCGTTGCGCGGCTGCTGCAGTCGATGACGGCGGCGGGACTGCCCGCGTCCACCGGTGATCCCCTGCTCCACGGTCTGCTGGCGTGGGTCGACCCCGGTGATCGTCTTCGGGGCCACGTCACCGGGTGGCGCGCAGCACGGCATTGGCCGACTGGAGGCGGATCTCGCTGACCTCGGCGACCGCCATTCGGAGCCGGTATCCGAAAGTCCCTGTGCGGTTGATGATCTGGCAGGTGCCGATCGCGTGCGGGGCGCCGGCACGGTCAACGGCGAGGACCGAGTATGCGCCGTCGGCCGGCGCGGCGGAGACGGTGACCAACAGCCAGGACGGGTTTCCCTGGTAGAGGAAGACGGTCCCGGCCGGTCGTGCGTCGGCAGTGGTCAGGGTGGTTGCCTTTAGGTAGCGACCGTTGGCAACGGCGAGCGTCTGCCGGTACTGGTCGGCCAGGCGCCGGTCCTCCGCGGTGCGCGACTGGATGAACAGCGCCCCGCCGCCAGCGGCGACCAGCATGCAGATCGCGAACGCCAGGGCCGCCAAGACTCGCCGACGGGCCAGGAGCCGCCGCCGGGGTGGCGGCGTGAGAGCCGCGTCCAGCCGGGCGAGGACGGTGCTCTCGAACCGCGGGGGAGGATCGACGGAGGGCGCGAGCAGCAGGACCGCATCGGCGGTCGTGGTCAACAGGTTGAGTTCTCGGCGGCAGTCCTGGCAGCGCGAGACGTGGGCAAGCGCCCAAGCCCGATCATCCCCGGCGGCCGCACCGGTGGCGAGCTCCGGGAGCAGGCCGTGCACGTCGCGACACTGCGGCAGCTCACTCATCACGTACCTCGAAATGATCGCGCAGCCGGGACATGCCCAGCCTGATCCTTGTTTTGACGGTGCCCAGCGGTACGCCCTGCCGCTCGGCGATCTCCTTCGCGGTGAGTCCGTGAAAGATCGCCAGGACGACGGCGGTGGCCTGTTCGGGCGGCAGCCCACGCAGGGCGACGCGGATGCGGTCGGCGTCGGCCACCTCGTCGGACGAATCAGTGGTGGCGGTTTCGGCAGCGGTGAGCAGCGCCAGCATCACCTCCGGCTCGTAGGGGCGGTCGCGGCGCAGCCGGATCGCGTCGATCGCCGCGTTGCGGGTGATGGACAGAAGCCACGGCAGCACGGCGCCACGGCGGGGATCGTAGCCGCCTGCGTACCGCCAGGCCCGCACGAACGCCTCCTGCGCGACGTCATCGGCGGTGGCCGTGGCCCCGACGATGCTGACCGCCAGGCCGAAGACCCGGGCTTGGAAGCGGCGGACGAAGCTCGCCGTGGCCTGCGGGTCACCGGCCGCCATCCCGGCGATCAGCGCCTCGTCACTGACACCCACATTCAGTACTACGTACGACAGGTCGGTGCGGGATCTGTTTTCTGCGAGAGATCCCGCACGAGGTCGACGCAGGTAGTACTGGTATGAGACTCAAGATCGCGATAGGTGTGGCGATGCTGGCGACGCTGGCCGCCTGCACCGGAACGAACGGCGCGACCGGGGCCGACAGCGGCAAACTGTCCGTCATCGTCGTCGAACCCGCCAGCGGCGCCACCGTGTCCACCCCGTTCACCGTCAAGGTCGACAGCAGCGTGCCGCTCGGCCCCAGCGGGTCCGGCCAGCACCACGTGCACATCTGGTTCGACGACAACGAATCCGACTACCTCATCGTCGAGTCCAACACCACCCAGATCACCGACGCCCCCTCCGGGCAGCACACGATGCACGTGTCGCTTCGCAACGCCAACCACTCACCGGCCGGGGCCGAAGCCACCACGCCGATCACCGTCGGGAGCGGTGGCGGGCCGGCGTCCTCGCCCAGCGCCGGAGGCGACGGCGCCGCGCCCACGTCCGCCGGCACTGACCCGTACAGCTACTGATCGCATGGCCAGCGACCCAGCCACCCTTCGGCGTTACTCCCGCGCCACGCGGTGGTTCCACGCACTCACCTATCTCACCGTGCTGGTCCTGCTGGGTACCGGCTGGTGGCTGGTCGCCGGGCGCGAGGGGCAGCCCAGTGTTGCCGCCCGGCTGACCGGGGTCGCCGACACCGGCCTGCACCGGTATGCCGGCTGGGTGCTGACGGCGCTGGCCGCCGGCGCGGTGACGCTGGGGGTACGGGCAACCCGCACGTTCGTCCGCGAGTCGCTGCGCTACGACCACGGGGATCTGAGGTGGTTCGCCCGCTGGCCGGGCGCACTCGTGACCGGCCGGTTCGCCCGGCACGAGGGCCATTTCGATCCGGGACAGCGCGTCGCGAACCTGCTGATGGTCGGGCTGTTCGTGGCCCTGACGGGCAGCGGCATCGGGTTGGCCCTGGTCACCGGCGGCCCCTGGTTCGTCTGGCTGCAGCGGGTGCACCGCTGGGCCACGTACCTCATCACGCCGGTACTCATCGGACACATCGTCATCGCTGCCGGCCTCCCGCCCGGGTACCGCGGCGTGGCCCGAGCCATGCACCTCGGTGGCCGCCTGCCGCTACGGGTCGCTGAGCGGGTCTGGCCGGGCTGGCTCGATCGGCATCGCGGAGTGCGCCATGACAGCTGAGCCGCCGTGCACGTTCACGACCTCCCTCGCCTCACTGCTCATCGGCGCCCTCGGCCCGCTCGAGCGGCAGGAGGTCGAAGCCCACCTACGGCAGTGCCCGGTGTGCCTGGAGGAACTCATCCTCCTCGCGCCGCTGCCCGGCCTGCTGCACCGAGCGGCGCCGCCTGACTCGTGCCCCCGATGCGATCCGTGATCGACCGGATGGAAATGTCGGCTCCCTCGAGTTCTTCGCATAGCGTCACCCACCATGACCGAAGTCAACGAGGATCCCACTCGCACCGCCCTTCCTGTCCGGCAGTTTGTCGGGATGCACCTGATCTCCGGAGACGAAGTCGCGGAGATCCCGATCCGGGACGCGGTCGACGCCTTGGAGACCGCCCTGTGCGGCGGCCTCGATCCCGAGCAGGACACACCCCGTTCCCGGGTGACCACCCAGGCCGGCGAACTGCTCGTCATGCCGTCCACCCTGGGCGCCTTCTCGGGCGTGAAGCTGCTGTCCAGCACCCCGGGCAATCCCCGCCGCGGACTACCGCTCATCCAGGGGGCTTTCATGCTCTTCGAAGGTCCGGAGCAACGTGCCGCCGCCGTGATCGACGGCGTCGCGCTGACGAAGCTGCGCACCCCTGCCGTCTCCGCGCTCGCCGTACGACACCTCCTGCCCGAGGTGGCCGATCCGCGCCGGCTCACGATCTTCGGTACCGGACCGCAGGCGCGCGGCCACGCCGAGGCCATCCTCGCCCTGCACGAGATCAGCGAGGTCTCGCTGGTGGGACGCGACAGCGCACGCCGCGACCGTCTCGCCGCGCACCTCGCCGACACCGGCGTCCCGGTGCGGGTGTCCGGCCCCGACGCGTCCGCAGCGGCGGTGGCGCAGGCGGACATCATCTGTTGCTGCACGAGTGCACCGGCTCCGCTCTTCGACGGCACCCTGGTCAAGGTGGATGCCGTTGTCGTCGCGATCGGTTCACACTCGCCGCGCATGCGTGAGGTCGACGACCGGCTCGTCAGCCGCGCGAGCGTCGTCGTCGAATCCCGCGCCAGCGCGTTACGCGAGGCGGGTGACGTCGTGATCCCCCTGGCTGCCGGCGTCGTGCGCGAGGAGGACCTGTACGCGCTGCGCGACGTCGTGACCGGCAGCGCGCAGCTACCCACCGGTGGACCCAGGCTGTTCAAGGGGACCGGCATGCCGTGGCAGGACCTCGTCGTCGGCGCCGAGATCTACCGCAGCTACGTCACCGCGCACGACGGTGCCCCGTGAGACGGCGAGGTGCGGTCACCTCTCGGTTCTGAACACCCGCGCATCGGCACGCGCGACCCGTGGCAGATGAGTGCGCTCCGAGCACGCCGGCGGCGCCGCCGACGGGGTCTACTTCCGGCCTGTGGCGAGGGCGGTGATGAGCTGCCGGTAGGCGTCCTTGATCGGTAGATCGCGTTCGGTCTTCATGCGGCGGCGGGTGGTGGTGACGGGGGTGCCGCGTACGGGATCGAAGCCTGGGTGCTCGTAGGTTTCCCACCACAGCCCGAGGCCCCGCCGCTGCCAGGTGGGAAGGTCGTTGAAGTTGATGCCGCGGCGGAACAGCAACTCGTTCTTGTCCGCCGTGCTGGCTCCTTCCAGCGTGCGGCTGGCCTGCCGAGCCGACTGGCCGTCCTTGCGGAGCGTCCAGTAGCACCAGCCGTTGAGCGCGCTGCGAGTTGCGTCGGACTGCCGCCAGGAGAAGTAGTCAACGACATCCTCAACACCGACTCCGACCCAGAGGCGGGAGTCGAAATGAGCCGGCTCGTTGGCCGCATGGGTGAACGCCGCGGAGGCGATACCGGCCGAGATCGACACGAGCTTCTCCACGCTGCGGCCGAACAGGTCGGAGGCCGGATCGAGCAACAGCGAGATCTCGTCGCTCTGGGTGTAGGCGTAGCGGCCACCCACGTCCGCCAGCAGCGCTTGGGCGGTGACCACCATGAGGTCGCAGAACCGTGCGTCGAACGGCTTGTCGAAGCGCTGCTCGGTGAGTCGGGAGAATCCCCGCCCGTCGACCCTGATCACAGTCCAGGCACCCGCCAGCACGCGCAGCGGGTGGAAGTACTCCCGGGCCCGTTGCCGGGCCTCGACCTCCTCGGCGTTCACCGCTCTCAGCCTTCCATCGGCTCGACCTGGAAGCCGCCCCTGCCGTCGAACCGGACTTCGTACAGCCGGTCGAATCCATCGGCCTGCCGAGGGCGTCGGAGCCGCTTGAGCGTGTCATACAGCCCAACGTCCGGCACCCGGGCTCGATCCTCACGCGCCGCGTTGCGGTCGAGCGCCGCAGGCAGATCGGGCGGGAACCAGTACCCGACCGTCATCGCGCCGTGGGTGCGGGCAGCCTCGATCAGCGGTTGCCACTCGCGAGGGGAGGGATTGGTGTTGTCCACCACGACGCAATGCCTCGTGGCCAGGGCCTCGCTGACCAGCCGCATCTGACGGCGCTGGCGATGGCGGGCATTCGGGAACGCGTCCTTGCTGACCACCACATGATTGTCGGTCAGCAGGCGCCGGCAGAACGTTGTCTTGCCCGACGCCTGCAGACCGATCAAGATCGCCAGTTCCAGCCGATCAACCACAGACCGCCTCCGGTACCCGCATCTCAGTCACCGAGAAGAGCTGATCCTGCTGTGGGGGCGAGCGGTGACCGTTGTTGTCCCGCTGTCCGTCAGGGCCGGCCGGCGGGGCGGTTCAGCCCGATTGTCGCCGAGGCCAAGAGTTGCTTCGCAGCGAGTTCGCCCAGTGCGTCGCACCGACTCCGGTCGGCTGTGGTCCGGTGTCCACGGTCGAGCCGGGCTGCGGGGTCTGGCCTGCCGGGGGCGGGCCGAGCCATTCGGCACCTAGTGGGCGATCGCGCTCCGGAGTGGCAAGCGAAGTAAATCCTTCCGAAGGTGTCTTTTCGGGCGCGTCGACGGCTGGCTGCGGCCAGCGCCGCCAGCGCTGACGGCTGAGCACGGCGACCAGCATCGCGGCACCGACCAGCAGCGTTGTGCCGGTCCGCACCGGCGTGGCCAGGTCGGCGTGCAGCCCTGCCACGGTCACCTTCTGGCCGAGGAGGTGCAGCAGCCAGGTCGGGCGGGGCAGCATGGCGAGATAACTGCCCGCGTACACGACCCCGGTCAGCACTGCGCCCAACGGGGAAAATCGCAGGGTGGCGATGAGCCCGAGCAGGATCCCACCCGCCAGCAGCAGCAGCGCGGTCCGAACGTAGTCACCCGTGTCGAAGACACCGCTGGTATGCGCCGCGGTGAAGGCCTGGACCGAGCGGTCCTGTCCGATGGCGAGGAGAATCCAGGCCAAGGGACCGATAACGATCGCGGCTATCAAGGTTCCGATATGTCGCATCGGGGGACCGTACCTCTGCGGCGGAACGATGAAAACCCCCAGCGCGGACAGTCGCTCCTCGCTCACGATGGGGCGTCGCAAAGTCCCAGGCACAGGCCCACCCGCGGATCGACGAGGACCACACCCGCCCGGACGGCACCCAGGTCGCGACGCTGACCGACCCGGGCCGCTCAGCCTCTGAGGCCCGGTCCGGACCAGGTCAACGTCCGAGGTCGACCTCGATCTCCACCGTGACGTCGTCACGGACCTTGAGCGCGCCGAGAAAGGCCGAGTACGGCTTGATTCCGTACGCCGACTGGGTCACCACCGTGGCGGCGCGGTACCGGTCGGGCGTCACCTCGCGCACCTCGACGTCGATGGGGGCGGCGACCCCGTGCAGAGTGAGCGTTCCGCTGATCGTGGCGTGGTCGTCGCCGGTGACGACCCGGCTGGACTCGAAGGTGGCCGTCGGGTGGCGACCGACGTCCAGCGTGCGCCGGGCGTTGTTCTCGATCTCGCCCCGGTCCCTGTCGGTCAGCGGTCGCGCACCGCCGGTGCCCTCCCGCACGGCCAAGGATCCCAACTCAACGCGGGCCGTCGCGGTGGCGTCCACCGGCCCGGTCTCGGGAACGTCCAGCTCCACCGACCAGTCGGTCACCTCAATGGTCAGGTCGTGCCCGACGGTCGAGCCGACACCCTTGCGGCTGGTGCGCAGTAGCATCCGCCCGTTGTTCGGGCCGAACCGCAACCGGCCCGTCGTGATCGCCACCCGCCAACTGTACGCGGAATCACCACCGCCCTCATCGCAGTCAGGCATTTCATTCAAGCGACGTGAGCTTCTTGCGGACGCCAGGAGCGTGTCGCCATGGTCGGCCAGAAGGTCGATCTCGGCGGAGATGTGGTCCATGGCGCGCAGTGCTGCGAGTGCGCCCTCGCAGGCGTCGACGGCGTTCGGGATGTCGCCTGCGGCCACCCGTACCTGCCCGATCAGCGTCGCTCATCACCTGCCGTTGCGGTATCAGGACTGCTCGGCCTGGCGCTTGAGCAGGGCCAGCCGCTCGTCCCAGGTGGCGGCCAGGCTGGTCATCCACGACGCGGTGGCGACCAGCGACTCCGGCCGTACCTGGAACCGCACCTCACGGCCGGCCCGTACGCCGGTCACGAGGCCGGAGTCGCGCAGCACGCCGAGGTGCTTGAGGATGCCCTGACGGGTCACCGGCAGCTCCCGGGCCAGCGCGCTGGCCGTGCTCGGCGAGCGCCCGAGCAGCTCGAGCACCCGTCGACGGGTCGGATCGGCCAGCGCCACGAACACCCGGTCGACGTCGACCGCGGTGGTCATCCCGGCTGCTGCGCCCGGTCGCGCAGGCTGTCCAGCATCTCGGCCCAGCCCTGGGTGTTGCCGTCGAAGCCCTTGCGGCGTGCCTCCTCCGGGATGGGCAGGGCGGCGAACCCGGTCTCGACCACGGTCACCTTGACGGCGTCGGCCTCGTTGGCCAGATGGAACTCGACCAGCGTGGTGTTGTCGCCAGTGAGATCCTCTCCTGGGCTGGTGCTGGCCCACCGGAACGCGGCGTAGGTCTTCGGGTCGAAGCTCACCACCTGCACGGGGAACCGGCCCCACTGCTCGGATTCGCGGACCGTGATGGCCCCCGGCGTCCGGTCGATCGGGGCCGGGGTCTGACTCGGCACCCACCACCCGGGCTCGGTCACCAGGTCCCAGACCCGGTCCAGTGGTGCCTCGATGAGCACGGAGCGCTCGATGCGGTCACTCATGCGTGGTCTCCCTTCATCCGCAACTCCACAGTTGCACATCATCGGCCGATCTGCAACCCGCCGGTTACACATCACCCGATCGTGCGGCCCCCGGCCAGGGTCGATGGTCTGCTTAACCAGCTGCCTCGGTGGTTCGGCGCCGCCGTCGGCTGAGCTCGCAGGTGTGGCTGGAAGGGGTGAGACGCGGCCGGTGGTACCGCACCGGCCCAGTCCCCGGACCCGACGGTGTCCGGCCACAGACCTCCGGCCCGTACATCGCCCGACCGGCGCCCCGGTCGCCTCGCCCACGCGGCGACAAGATCAACGCGGCCTGCGTCTCTTGCTAATCGCGCAATGATCTCCGAGGCCTCGATCTGCGGTTACAGCAACCACAGCCGGGTGCCGCGCCGTCCGTCCCGTATCCCGGCGGCGGACGTCCGCACATGGCATCCGCTGACCGCGCGGTCGTGCCGAATTGAGTGCGTGGCGCGTCGCGCTCGGTAATCTTCGTCGTGCGCCACGGAAGAATGGCCATCACCGGAGTGCGCGAGTCGACAAGCCGCAGCGTTCGGAAGACAATCATGAGCATCCATTCGTGAGCAGGAGGACCACATGCGCGTCATGCGAGTTATGGCCGACCTTCGAGTGGCTGACGTTGAGGCAGCGAAGAGCTTCTACACCGACTACCTCGGGCTGAGCACCGAGGAGTTCAACATGGGTTGGGTGGCCCGCTACACCTCTCCCGACAGCGGGGCGAACGTCCAACTCGTGACGCGCGACGCAACCGCACCCGAAGACCCGGTCATCTCCGTCCAAATGGATGACGTGGAAGGTGCTTATGAAGATGCTCAGAAACTTGGCTACGAGATCGTGCACCCACTGACTACAGAGCCATGGGGTGTGCGCCGGTTCTTCGTCCGGGCACCAGACGGCAACGTGATCAACATCGCGTACCATCGGGGCTGAACCAGCGGCGCGCGGATCGGGGCGGTCAGCCACGGTCGTCCACGTGAGCGTCGGTTGCCGACATCACTCTCTTCGCGAAAGCCGAAGACGCACGCACATGCCGCTGACCATTCGGTCGTGCCGGAGATTTTAGGAGCGCGAGTCACGAGGCGTTGAACCAGACCGTAGACCGCGTGCACGTAGCTACGCGCCGAGCGACGGATGAACCGCCCAGGTTCACAAACTCACCGGAAGTCGGCAGAAGCCGCGGAGCACGAGGCGGTCGCGGCGGATCGGATCACTGGCGGGGCGAAGCCCTGGAAAGCGAGCTAGGAGCAGGGGAAACGCGATCTGCGCTTCGAGTCGGGCCAGCGCCGCGCCGAGGCAGAAGTGGGCGCCAGCCCCGAAAGAGAGTGGCATGTTGTCGCTGCGCAACGGGTCGAAGGAGTCGGGCGCGGAGAAGCGGTCGGGGTCGCGGTTGGCCGCCCCGAGCAGCACGGTGATTTCAGTACGGCGGGTGACATCGACGCCGGCGACGGTGGTGGGGGACGCGGGTACGCGGGTGGTCATCTGCACGGGGGAGTCGAAGCGGAGAAATTCTTCGACGAAGGCGGGTGCCAGTTCGGGTGAGGAGCGCAGCCGTGTCAGGGAATCGGGGTGCCCGAACAGGATTGCCATGCCGTTGCCGATGAGGTTGGTCGTGGTCTCATGGCCGGCCAGCAGCAGCAACGCCAGGTTTCCCAGCAGTTCGGCGCCGGACAGCACCGAGTCCGCGGATGTCGCCGCGGCAGCCAGTTCGCTGGTCAGGTCGTCGGCGGGCTTTCGCCGGCGGTCGGCGACCAGTCCGATGAAGTAGTCGCGCAACTGCGTCGCGGCCCGGTCGGCGCGGTCGGCCGCTTCGGTCGTGATGGCGTATTCGATGGCGTCGGCGAAGTCAACCGCGACGGGGCGGAACCATCCGCGATCCGACTCGGGCACCCCGAGCAACTCGCAGATGACCGTGACGGGCAGGGGTACGGCGAACTGCTCCATAAGATCCACCGGCTCATCGCTGTCGTGCAGCGCGTCGGCCAGCCGCATGGCCTGCGCTTGGATAGCCGTGCGCAGGTCGGCCACGCGCCGCGGGGTGAACACGCCGCTGACCAGCTGCCGCATGCGCCGGTGGTCGGGCGCGTTGGTGTTGAGCATCGAGTCGGTGAGCAAGGCCTGCGCTGGCCTGGTCGCGAACTCCGGGCCGAACTGGCGACGCAGCATGTCGCGGTCGACGACGAGCATCTGCGGGTCTCGCAGCACCGCGCTGGCGTGGCGATAGGAGGTGACGATCAGTTGGTCGTCCAGGGCGAGCACCGGGCCGTTCGCCCGCAGCGCCGCGTAGAGCGGGTACGGGTCCCGGCGCCCCTCCGGGCTCATCAGCTGAGTAGCAGCGGAGACGGCGTCCATGCCGCGATTCTGGCAGCAACAGGCAATCGACGTCGTGCACCATCGCACGGCATCGCCGCTCGCCATCGCCTCAGGTCCGGAGCTTGGCGCGATCATTGAGCCTCGTGTTACGCGCCGAGCCACCGGCCCTCTTCTGCCGCAAACCGGGCAGTGCTGTGCGCGCGGTCGTGCCGAATTGAGTGCGTTTGACGTTCAGCGCGAGTGGTGGAAGTCTTCCGGTCGAGCGTTACTTGATGGACCCGGACTTCGCTGTGGCCGCACCGCTCCATGCCGCGCAACGGCGAGGGATGAGGCGGCAACCGGATCCCACCGGCATGCCGCAGGTCCATTTAGGACTTTGAACCCACACGACCTCAGAGCCTGCTCCCCGACGTCGCCATCGTGGGATCGTGTCGGGATGGGCGTCAAGGCCACACCCGCTACGCGGGTCGACCTAAAGGTCGAGCCTGGACTCCGACCCCTCACCGTCGTCTGCCCGCACCGATCGGGAATCCGCCATAAACCGGTCACAACCCGTCCAGCGTCCGCGCCTGACTCGATCCCGCCTCTCAGGGATGACCCCAGGTCGTGGGGCGCCACGGTCGATGGTCCGCAGCCGGCGAGGGCGCTCAGCGTCGCGGTCGCAAGAAGATCGCCAGGGATACGACGAGCCGAGCGCTCCGCATGACGTGACTTTACGGGCTACCTGACGGCGGATCGGCCTTCGTGCCCGTCGCGTGACCATCGTGATCGTCCCGTCGGTTAGGCGAGTCCGGTACGCCGACCCTGACACTGTCTGCGTGATCGGCTTGCCTGGCGCCACGCATCGACGTACCGTGGCCGGTTGCCGACGGCGGGCGTCGGCGCACGCACCCCAAAGGATCGAACATATGCCGCGTAAGCCCTTCGAACGCGGCATGGTGACGACGCTACTAGGCCTGCTCATCGCCGTGCCGGCCCCGGTCCTCGCAGTGGCGTCGCCGGCATTCGCCGGCGGCGATCGATGCTGCCAGGTGAGCATCGACAACATGCCCGGGCAGTTTCACGGCGGAGGCGACCCCAAGCCCTTCACCCTGCATGTGGTTAACCAAACACAGGAGACTCTCCGGTACCTCAACGTGTCGTTCGTCCTTCAGGCGAATGGTCTAGTCGGAGACCTGGTCCACCTCCAGCGTCAGCGCGTTCTCGGCGGACCACACAGCGTCGGAACGTTCACCCAGCACGGTGTGCAGAACGGTGTCGTCACGGCAAACGATCAGATCGACTTCGGGATGCTGGCGCTGCCGCCCGGCGACGGAGTGAACATCCAGTATCAGCTGTCCTTTAACAAGAAGATGCCCAGCACCGGACTTACGCTTTCAGTACAAGTGCAACCCAAGCGAAGCGACGGGGGCGTCAGCTCCGCCGGCCCGTATCAGTCCACGATCGTGGCAGCTGGACAGCCGGCCCAGGCTCAGCCAGATCCAACGCCGACTCCAACTCGGAGCGCCACGGCTAGCGATACGCCGACCGCGGCCGATGCGACCGACATCGGAGCAGCGCCAACGGACCAGTCATCGCTCATCGTCGGCAGCTCGTCAAGCGGCGGCGGTGGCTCGCTGATGTGGCTGGCGTACACCATTGGCGCTCTGCTCTTACTCAGCGGAATCGGCGTGATCGGCACGCTGCTGTGGCGGCGCGGACCTCACGAAGTTGAGACCGATTGGGACGAGCCGCAACAGTACGGCCAGCCGACATACCCGACGCAGCCGCTCGGTGTTCACGCGCCCACCCAGATCGTCGACGACGGAATGCCAAGGTAGGCCAGTGGCCACGCGGCGCAAACACGTGTTGCCCCGGCCGTCTACGGCGCGCCCGGCCATCATACGGCTCCGACCGCGCAGTTCCCGGTCCCGCAGGACCCCTTCGTGGATCCTGATCAGACCTGGGTTGACCCGGCTAAGGGGCGGTAATCCGACGCACTGAAAGGGGCGCTCTCCCGTCTGGGAGAGCGCCCCTTTCGCTTACTGACCACGGTGCTGGGAACCTGCGGTGGTGCGAGACCGGTCAGACCTCAAAAGATGTCAAGGACAGCACCGCAGCTTGACCGATTGGTTCGCGGTCAACCAGAGCTGTGGGTCACGATGAGTCGGACTGGGACGTGTTGGCAGGCGATCGGCGGTGCAGTCTTTCGTCGACCGTCGACCGTCGACCGCCGACCGCCGACCGCCGACCGCCGACCGCCGAGCGACGAGCGACGAGCAGGCCGCGGCACGGTAGGTGGTGAACAGGCTTGCTGCAACAGCCCGGGCAGAGCTACCTCGTTACAACAAGGAGACGACATTGCGAATTTTCGTCGCAGGGGGAACAGGGGTCTTGGGTCGGCCCCTCGTCGAGGCGCTGGTGGACCGGGGCCACGAGGTCACGGCCAGCACCCACCGGACCGAGAACTTCTCCGTCATAGAGGCACTCGGGGCGCGGCCGGCATTGATGGACGGGCTCGACGACGCTGCGGTGCGTCAGGCGATCCTCGAGACCGAACCGGAGGTGATCATCAACCAGATCACGGCGCTCTCCGCGCCGTCTCGTGACTACGCGAAGTGGCTGGAGGTGACCAACCGGCTGCGGAGCGAGGGCACCAAGACGCTGATGACGGCGGCTCGCGAAGCCGGCACCCGTCGGGTTGTTGCGCAGAGCGCCAGCTTCATGACCCAGCCGGTCGGATCGGGCCCCACGGACGAGTCGTCACCGCTGTACCTGGAAGCCGCGGAGCCGATCCGAAGCCACATACAGGCGAACATCGCGGCCGAAACACTGGTGTTGGGCACACCGGGGATCGTAGGCGTCGTCCTTCGATACGGTTTTCTCTACGGTGAAGGCACCGCGATCGGGCCGGGCGGAGAATGGGCAACAGGGGTCAAGTCGGGCGACGTGCCGATTGTCGGCGGGGGCGCCGGCCGGTATCCGTTTGTTCACGTCCGCGACGCAGTGTCGGCCACCGTGCAAGCGGTCGACAGGGGAAGCCCCGGCATCTACAACGTCGTGGGCGACGAGCCCGCCCCCCAGGCTGAGTGGCTGCCGTACCTGGCCGAAATCCTGGACGCCCCTCCGCCGCGGCGCGTCTCCGAGGAGGAGGCCGAGGAACAGATCGGCGTTCAAGCCGTGTACTACGGCACCCAGCTCCGCGCGGCCAGCAACGCCAAGGCCAAGTCTGAGTTGGGGCTGACCCTGGAGTACCCGTCATGGCGGGAGGGCTTCCGAGAGCTGTTCGCTTGATCGCCTCGAGGCGTGGGCCGACCACCGGCTATGAGAGCGTTGGTTGCCGGTTGGTGATCCACCGCGGTCGGAAGGCTTCCGGGGTGAGCCCATCGAGCGAGCCGTGGGGCCTGTAGGTGTTGTACTCGGTGCGCCAGTCCTCGGCCAGGACCTGCACCTTCAGCAGGGTGTCGAACTGTTCGCAGACCAGGAACTCATCGCGGAAGCGGCCGTTGAACGACTCGCAGACTCCGTTCTGCCACGGCGATGCCGGATCGATGTAGGCCGGGTCGACGCCGCTGTATCGGCACCAGTCGACCAGCGCGTGCGCGGTCAGTTCGGGGCCGTTGTCCATGCGGATGTGCTCCGGGCGTCGGCCCAGGCCGGTGATTAGTTCGTCGAGTACGGCGACGGTGGCATCTGCGGTGAACGAGCGGGCCGAGCCACAGCCGGCGGGTGTGCTTCCGATAGGTCACCAGCCTCTCCCTCACGGCGATCGCGTGGGCCTTGCGCCAACCCCACCCCGGATGCGCCACCGAGATGTGGCGCAGCCGGGCCCGCGGCCGCTGCTCGTCATCGCGTGGCGGCCGCGCGGGGCGCCGCTGCGCCGACCGGTGCTGCCCGACCAGTCGGCAGGCCCGCCGTTGGGAGATCCCGAACCGTTGCTGCAGCACCTCAACGGCCCTGCCGCGCCGGTCCGGGCTCAAAGTTTCCCTTGCTCAACTCCTTGAGCATGTCGATGTCGAGCAGCTGATCGGCCACGATCGTCGCTTCGCCGGGTGGGTCGCCCGC
This sequence comes from Micromonospora sp. IBHARD004, assembly GCF_052814115.1. Classification (NCBI taxonomy): domain Bacteria; kingdom Bacillati; phylum Actinomycetota; class Actinomycetes; order Micromonosporales; family Micromonosporaceae; genus Micromonospora; species Micromonospora sp. IBHARD004. The sequence goes on along the minus strand of NZ_CP199934.1, from coordinate 3,944,390 downwards.
GGCTCGGTCGGTCATCCCATGCTGGACGGGATCGACTACTGGGACGAGTTGAAGGACTCGCCTTCCCAGATGGAGATCTGCTTCGCCATCTTCGCCAACGTCCTCGAACTTGACGACCAGGGAGAGCCCATCAACGAGAAGTACGCCGAGCGCCGCGCCGCCCTTGAGCCTTGGGAGTGCCAGCTTTACTGACCCGAGCGTCCGAGGACCTGGCATGCAGATCGCCGCCCGCCTGCGGGCTCCGGCACGGGTCAGCGACCCATGCTCGACCGGTCGATTGGACCGGGCTCGACCAACCGATCGGCCTCGTAGTTGTTGAGCCGCCGCAGGATCTCCGCCCGGTCATAACGCGGAAACCGGACCAGAAGCAGCCGCAGCGCGAAGCGCGACTGTTGCCGCTGGTCAAACGTTGCAGCGTCCATCGGCCGCGAACAGTACTCAGTGAGGTCTTCTCGGCAATGTGACGGTTGCGGTGTGTGACGGGGTGCGGGCGCCGCTCGTGGCCTAGGTCTGCGGTGCCAGGGTGCGTAGGACGTCGAACTCGTTGCCCTCGGGGTCTGCCATGACCACCCAGTTTCGGTCTGAGCCCTGGCCCACATCCGTCTTGGTGGCGCCGAGGCCGAGTAATCTGGTCACCTCGTCCTCGGTGCTGCCGTCGATTGGGCTGACGTCGAGGTGAAGGCGGTTCTTCACCGTCTTGCCCTCAGGTACCTGGACGAACAGCAGGGTGGGCGGCATCTGACGGGCCCGAACATCCTCGACGGTTGGCACCCACGAGCCGATCTCGACCTTGCCCTCGCTCCGGTCGATCACCTTGAAGTCCAGGACCTCGCACCAGAAGGCCGCGAGTCTCTCCGGATCGTGGCAGTCAACGGTCAACTCGGTGAACCTACTTGTCATGACTCTCCCAGATCGTGCGGACGGGGCTCAGAGTATTGGCCAGGCCGCCCGTCCGACAGGTCTGCGAAGATCACGTTCCGGAACCCAGGGGCTTCACGCGTTGACCAATATCACCTACACCGCAACACTCGCCGTCGGCAGGGAGACCGCCGAGACTCTCGCCCAACTCTTGCGCGAGCACCGCGAACGGCTCGGCACCCGCAGGGGGACCCGCGCTCTGGGCGTCTTCAAGCAGGGTGTCCTGGTGCTGCGGTGGTTCGTCGACGGGACCCGGCTGGCCCAACTCGCCTGGGACAACGGGGTTTCGGTGCCCACCGCGTACCGCTACTTGCACGAAGGGCTGACCGTGCTCGCCGACCACGCCCCGGATCTGTCTACCGCGCTGGAACGAGCGGCGGCCGCCGGCTACACCCATATCAACCTGGACGGCACCGTCATCCGTACTGACCGCGTCGCCGCCCCCGGCCCCAACGGCGCCGACCTCTGGTGGTCCGGGAAGCACAAGCACCACGGCGGCAACATCCAGGTCATCTCCGCCCCCGACGGCTGGCCGATCTGGGTCTCCCCGGTCCGCCCCGGCCGCGAGCATGACACCACCTGCGCCCGCACCCACGGCCTGGTCGACGCCCTCAACGGCTCGCCTCCACCCTGGACATCCCCACCCTGACCGATTTCGGCTACGAGTACGCCGGCGACGGCTTCCGTCACCCGGTCAAGAAGCCCAAGGGCAGCGAACTCGATGACGAGCAGCAGGCGTTCAACTCGATCATCCGAGCCGTCCATGCGGTCGCCGAGCGGGCCAACGCCCTGCTCAAGGTCACATTCAAGGCCCTGCGCCGGGTCAGCCTCGACCCCAGCGGCATCACCCGGATCGCCCGAGCCGCCCTCGTCCTGCTCCAGCTGGAACACGGCCGCACCGCCTGACCGAAGATCACGAACCGTCACGAGACGTTACCGAGAAGGGTTCAGTGAGCCAGCACTCATTTGCCGCTGTTGGCGTGATTGCGCCGAAGCGCAGTGCGGTACCTCCGTGAGAAGCGGAAGGACGTCACGAGGCGAGGGGTGAAGCGCACCGGATCATCCTGCCGGCCCTTCTACGACGGCGCGGTCCTCGACAGTGCCGCTCAGCGGGCCCTCTTCGTCGCCCGCTTGCGGGGCGGCGTCAACAGGTCGGCTATCGCCGCGATTGCGGACGGCACCAGGCGGTAGTACGCCCAGACGCCGCGCTTCTCGCGCTCGAGCAGGCCGGCCTCGGTGAGGATCCGAAGGTGATGACTCACGGTCGGCTGGGAGAGACCAAGCGGCGCGGTGAGGTCACTCACGGACGCCTCGCCCTCCGGAGCGGACTGGATCAGACTGAGCAGTCGCAGCCGGGCCGGGTCGGCGAATGCCTTCAGCACTCCCGCGAGCCGCTCGGCATCGGCACGCTTGATCGGCTCGCCAGCAAGCGGCGAGATAGCAGGCATAGCAGTTTTCGCAGTTCCCACGTCTTCCATCGTTCCACCAACACGATCGATAGGCAGGTGGAACCGGGACCAGTACCCCGATGGCGATCGCGAGGCCGGCTGCGAGGGAAGCTGGGGCCGGGGCGGCGAGGGTACGAACAGCCGCTGCCCATCCTCTGCCATGGTGGATGCGGCAGGTGGCGTCACGCTCGTTCGGAGGTAGCGCGACGTCACCCGGGCGCCCACTCCGAGCACCCTTGTTGGGTCCGGGCCTCCTCCAGGCCCTCGAATCCGCCGGCCACCGCCGCTGATCACACCTCGGGGTCGAGGTGGCCTTCGAGGATGGTCTGGGTGATCGGGGGGGCGGTCCCAAAGGGCGAGGAGTTCGTTGGCGATGGCCACGATCGGGAGTGGGTGTCGGTTGCCGTGCGCCTCGATGGCGGCCGCCGACAGGCTGCGCGGGACGGCCCCGGCATCCAGGAGGACGTGGTCGGACAGGGGACAGCGCTCTGACCTGCGGTGATTTGGGCGAGCGGGCCGGCGTGACCTCCCAGGGAAGACCGAAGTGGTCAAGCCGCCGGCGACACAAGGCGTGGTCTTCGGCACCGGCTCCGCGCGTCGCCGCAGCGACCCTGTGCGCAGCACCCGGATCGGCCCGCATCTCGGCGTTACGTCAGCGCCGCGGCGTGGCTGGCCTTTTCGGGTGGGGTCTTCTCGGTGGACACCGTCGACCGCACCGTCCGCTACCGGGCCTGCGACGGCGACAGCGGCCGGGTCGCCGACCCGCGCATGCGGGTCGGCGACGGGACCGCGGCCGGCGTGGTAACCGCCGGGGGTACGACCTACGCCTACCGGGTGCCGCTGGCTGGCCGCACCCGGGGCGTGGTCGAGGTGCTCCGCCGGCACCGGCAACCGGACCGGCTGGTCGGCGAGGTGGTCACCGATCCGCAACCGCCCACCGACCCCGCCGCAGGCCGCCGGCTGTCCCCGCTGGCCGGGCAGCTCTCCGGGGGCGTGGCCGCCGCGACCAACAACCGGGCCGGCGTCGCCGTGCGCGACCTCTCCGGCCGGTACGGCCACCAGCAGATCGGGGTCAACGACACGTTCCGGCCGAACGCGGCCAGCGTGATTAAGCTGTGGATCCTCGTCGAGCTGCTGCGCCGGGTCGACTGCGGGCAGCTGTCGCTCGACCGGGGCGTGCGGGTCACCCGCGATGACGTGGTGGGCGGCACGGGCAAGCTGAAGTTCGAGGCGATTCCGCAGGTGGTGACCGGCCACCGGCTCGCCGAGTACATGATCGAGTACAGCGACAACATCGCCGCCAACGTGCTGATCGACCAGCTCGGCGGGTTCGCGCCCGTCAACGCCCTGATCGACTCGATGAATCAGCGCGAGACCGTCCTGGCCCACAACTTCTTCGACGGCGCCGCCGACCGGGGCGGGGAGAACTTAACCAGCCCGGACGATGTCATCTCGCTGCTCGGCGCGGTCTGGGACGCCCGGATCCTCACCGAGTCCTCCCGTGACCTGATGATCGACTTCTTGCGCAAGCAGACCCTCAACACGAAGATCCCCGCCGCCCTGCCGCCCGGTACCCCCCTCGCGCACAAGACAGGCGACCTGACCGACGCCTCCCACGACGTCGGCTACTGCCTCACCCCCGGCGCGGAGACCGCCGTCGCGTTCCTCACCGCCGGCCCGTTCCGCAGCGGCAGCGAGACCGTTCGACAACTCGCCCGCACCGTCCACGACTACATCACCCCGGGGTGCGGCCCGGGGTGAGCCCGGCTACGAGCCGCAGCGGCGGGTGCCCTGCCCACCTAACGCGCGCGCAGGATCGGGCCGTTGAGCACCGCGTCCGGCGGCCCGGTCGGCGTAATGTCGGTGAATTGGCCTCTTGTGGGCTTTTCGCCCGGCTAGCCTCGGCCCGGTCCTGCATCAGCGCTACCTTGGGAGCCAGCCCATGTCGCACCACCTCGACACCCCGCTCGCCGCCCAGACCGGCCAGCTCTACCTCGACGACCTGTACGTCTTCGACGGCGACCGCGGCACCGTGATCGTGATGGACGTGAACAGCTCGGTGACGAAGGCGGACATCAAGCCCGGCTTCCACCACGAAGCCCGGTACGAGTTCAAGATCCACACCAACGGCTCGGAGATGGAGGAGCTGACCTACCGCGTCACCTTCGGCGAGTTCGACGCCCAGGGCGGGCAGGACCTCGCCCTGCACGCGCTCACCGGCGCCGACGCCCGCGACGACGCGGCGACCGGCACCCTGCTCGCCGAAGGGCGCACCGGCGCGGAGGTGACCGGCGAGCACGTGCGGATTTGGGCCGGGCGGATCACCGACCCCTTCTACATCGACCTCGACCAGCTCGCCACCGTCAACGACGCCTTCAAGAACGGCGCCAAGCTGGACCGCAACGCCTGGAAGCCGGAGAAGGCGAAGAACAGCTTCGCCGGCACCACCGTCGACTCGATCGTCCTCGAGGTCTCCGACGAGCCGATGCTGGGCCAGGGCACTCAGATCGGCGTCTGGGCGGCCACCAAGCTCGCCACCGACGCCGGGGGATGGCGGCAGATCAACCGCGCCGGGCACCCGATGATGTGGCCGATCTTCTGGCCCACCGACACGGACTTCAGCAACCCGGCCAACACCCGGCACCCGTGCGAGGACCTGCGCGCCGACGGGGAGGAGATTGCCATGGCGGTGGCCCGGGTGGTGGCCCCGAACGGCACCGCGCCGGACCCGCAGGCGTACGGCTGGAACGTGGCCCGCGCGCTCTACCCGGACATGCTGTCGTACCAGGTCGGCACCCCAGCGAACTACGGCTTCGCCGCACGCAACGGCCGCACCATGGCCGACAATGCGCCCGAGGTGATGTTCTCCCTGGTGCTCAACACCGGCATGACCTCCGGCCTCACCCCGGACGTAACGAAGGAAGCCCGCGCCGACTCCTTCCCGTACGTGGTGCCCGCCGGGCGGTGAAGTACCGCGGCCGCACCGACTGGGTGCACTGGCAGGCCGGCGCGCGCTACTGCTACCCCGCCTGATCGCCGTCCGCGTCGGGGGCGGTTGTCGAGGCAATTCGAGAGGTCTCCGGGGTGGTCATATCGTTGTGAACGCCAGTGACGGTGACAGCGATGTCGAGCTCGGCTTTATCGGCGGCGCCACAGGGTGGGCGAGCTTGGCGAATGGTCACCGCGTCCGAAGTGTTCAATGAGGTCGGACAAGGGACAGCGCGCTTACCTGCGGTGGTGTGAGTGAGCGGGCCGGCGTGACCTCCCAGAGAAGACCGAAGTGGTCAGGGTTCGCTGCTCCCCGCCGGGCTGGTGCCGGCTGTCGTCTTGGGGGTCGCTTACGCCAGTCAAGAGGGTCTTTCCGCATCGACGTATGGGTCGGGGCTCTGCTACCCATGCCTTCTGAGGGGCATCAGTTCACAGCCGCCGCTGGGCGGTTACCTGGCTGCTCTTTCCTTGGCGTGCGGCCAGGCAGGCATGTCGTCGACGTCTTCGCCTTCCTCTACCTTGGTCACGGCCACTGCTCGTCGGGCGGCCCGTACGGGAAGGGCCCCTTGTTGGCAAGGGGCCCTTCCACGTACCTCAGTCGAGCAGTTCGGTCACCGTGCCGGCGGCCACTGTACGGCCACCCTCCCGGACCGCGAAGCCGAGCCCGACATCCATCGCGATCGGCTTGCCCAGCTCCACCGACAGGTCAACGGTGTCGCCCGGCAGGACCATCGTCACGTCACCGAGGTCTATCGACCCGACCACGTCCGTCGTGCGGAAGTAGAACTGCGGCCGGTAGTTGGCGAGAAACGGCGTGTGGCGCCCACCTTCGGCGGTGGTCAGTGCGTAGAGCCTGGCCCGGAACCGCTGGTGCGGCATGACGCTGCCCGGCAGCGCCACCACCTGACCCCGCTGCACCTGGTCGCGCTTGACCCCGCGCAGCAGTACTGCGGCGTTGTCCCCGGCCTCGGCGGTCGCCAGCGACTTGCCGAAGGTTTCCAGCCCCGTCGCCACGGTCGACAGCGTCGGACCGAGGCCGACCACCTCCACCGGGTCGCCGACCCGCAGGGTGCCCCGCTCGATCGCGCCGGTCACCACGGTCCCCCGCCCGGAGATCGTCATCACGTTCTCGATTGGCATCAGGAACGGCTCGCCGAGCTCGCGGGGTGGCACCGGGACGTACCGGTCGACAGCGTCGAGCAGCTCCACGACGGACGACATCCAGCGCGGGTCGCCCTCGAGGGCCCGCAGCGCCGACACCCGTACGACGGGCACCTCGTCGCCGGGGAAGCCGTACTCGGACACAAGCTCCCGGACCTCGAGCTCGACCAGGTCGAGCAGTTCCGGGTCCTCGACCGCGTCGGCCTTGTTCATCGCCACCACCAGGTAGGGCACTCCGACCCGCCGAGCGAGCAGCACGTGCTCGCGGGTTTGCGGCATCGCCCCGTCAAGCGCGGAGACGACCAGGATCGCGCCGTCGACCTGCGCCGCCCCCGTGATCATGTTCTTCACGAAGTCGGCGTGGCCGGGCATGTCCACGTGGGCGTAGTGCCGGGTCCCGGTCTCGTACTCGACATGCGCGATGTTGATGGTGATGCCGCGCGCTACCTCCTCCGGCGCCCGGTCGATGCCGTCGAAGGACACGAACCGGTTGACGGCGGGGTCGCGGTCGGCGAGAACCTTGGTGATGGCGGCCGTCAGGGTCGTCTTGCCGTGGTCGACGTGACCCATCGTGCCGATGTTGAGGTGCGGCTTCGCGCGCACGAACTGGCTCTTGGCCATGATGAAACTCCATACTGGAGATGAGCTGGCGGACGACGAACGCGGGCGGGTGCCAATCCGCGGAAAACCGCGCCAGAACCGCACGCCGCGGCGCGCCTGCGAGGGCAGCGCCGGAGCACCGGGCCACCCTCCTCCGTGGTTCTGCCAGAGCGGGAGGAGGGTCAGCCTCGGGTATCAGCCAGCCACGCGCACACGCCGGCGGCGCCCGGCAGGTGGAAACCCTGCGGGCCGCACAGAGCCGACGGTGCCGAACATGGCGATCACGCTAGCCTCGAACGCACGGTGGGGCGACCGATATTCCCTCCCGGATATGACATAGCCCTTCGGGCCGATCGAGATCAGACGCCGATCGCGCTGTACAACTAATCGGGGTCCGGCAGGAGCAAGCCGCCTGGGTCACCGCTCTTACTGCCGTTGCGGTATTAGGCTTCGCGGTCATGACCGGGGCATCTGCCATGTCGATGTTCGCCGCGCTGCTGGATCGCTCGGTGGCCCGCATCGGGGAGTTGGCGGCCGATGGCCGCCGCTTCGACCGGCAGGCCGTCGCCGAGATCGCGGACGTCTGGGACAACAACACCTTCCCGCTGTTCCGTACAGCGTTCAGTCGCCCGTTGTGGTTGCGTGAGCGGCGGGCGAGGGCTGCGCTGGTATGGATGGCAGACCTGGGACCGTCCCGCCAGGCGTGGATGATCGAGCAGGCCGCGGTCGCCGGACATCGACTGGAGCCTCTGCTGCCCCCGCTTGTCGACCGCGTCGTGCACTACCGCGACTACCAGGGGCAGGTTCGGCCCGGCATCGCGCCGCTGACCGCGACGGCTGTCGAGAGTGTCGCGAAGGACTACGACCTGGCCCGCGCGCAGGTCCGCACCGTGCGGGTGGAACGCGCCGGGCAGGAACTCTGCGGCTACGTGGCCCTCGCGGCTCCGCGTCGCTACGCCACGCCGGGCGACCACGGGGACGCGGTCGTGCAATTGTTCCTCAGCGACGTCCAGGACGTGCGGTTCGACAGCGGTGACGGGGCCGGTGCGACCCTGGCCGCCGACACCGCCGGAGTCGAGGTCCGTGTCGGCACTCAGGGTCACCTTCGCGCCGCCTCGGCCACCGTCTGGTTCGACGACCCGTCGTGGCACCTGTCGAACGCCGGCCAAGCCGCGGACACGTACACCCCACCCCGCCGCGCCGCCCGGCGCAAGCCTCGACAGATCAAGCGGCCACTGCCGCGGGGCGGGGCGGGGGAAGCCGCCATGGTGCTCCACCAGGCGATGCTCGAGATCCGAACGGTGCGCTACGCGAAGGCCGTCGGCCGGGTTCCGCTGCGGGAGCTGTGCGATGCCTTCGCGGGCGCCGGCGACGGCGTGCTCACCGCCGCCGGTCAGCGCGGGGCGGCGCGCGACCATGCGTTCCGGCGGTTGGCCGAGGATTGGATTACTGGGAGTCCCAGCCTGGCCCACCGGATCGCGGCCTGGTTTGCAGACGACCACTGGACCCGAGCGGTGGTCCCGGCCAACTCACCCCAGCCCACGGTGGTCGACCTACCAGCGCAAGCCCAGCTCACGTTGGCCACCTACACCGCCGCCCACACCCAGTACGGCGCGGCACGCGACGCCTCAGCGGTGGTCAACCTCGCCGTCCCCGACGGTGACGACACGTGGGGACTGCGGGCGATGGAGTTCCCGCGCCCCGCGTATCTGTCGCTGCGCACAGCCGCGCTCACCGCCTCCCACGCCGTCTCGCACACCGCCGACGTGTCGCTGTCCCTCGGCAACGACGCCTTCACCGTTACCCGCCGCGAGCCCGACCCCCACCGTCACTGAACGCCTGGTTGAACTGGAACCGTACGTCCGGTCGTGCCGAAGAGCGGATCTCTCGCCGCGCCAGGCACGGTGATACCGTCCGGCGGTGCCACTTAAGCCGGTGTCCGGCATGGAACCGTTGCCGGTCGACAGTCCAGACTATGTCGCGGCGCTGGTAGAGCTTCTGGAACGGCCCGGTGCGGACACACGGGCCTTGGCGATCATTTCGCTTTCCTCGCTGGCACGCGACCTGAATGGGTCCGGCCGTATCAGGAACTCGTCATCACCGGGATGCTGGATCGGTTCGACGCTGGGTTCGCCGACCAGTGCGACCAGCCACCCGATGGCCTGCCGCGCTGCCGCGTCCTGACCGGACCTGACGACGACACGTTCTGCCGTCGGGTCAGTGAGGCCTGTACGTGGTGCGCACTGGCTGTTCCTGGCGGCAGCTGCCGGTCGACTTCCCACCTTGGCAAACGGTGTACTGGTACTTCGCGCGGTGGGAGGCAGACGATCTCACCGAGCGGATGCTGACGATCCTGCGCCGGCGGGTCCGCGCCGCCCATGGGCGAAACGAGGAACCGTCGGCCGGGATCATCGACTCCCAAAGCGTCAAGGGCGCCGACACCGTACCGCGAACCAGCCGCGGCTACGACGCGAACAAGAAAGTCAACGGCCGCAAGCGATTCATTGTCACCGACACCCTCGGCCTGCCGCTAATCGTGTGCGTCATGGCCGCCAGCGTGCAGGACCGCGACGGCGCCAAGACCACCCTGCTGGGCCTGCACCTGTTCACCCCGGTGCGGTTCGTGTACGCCGACGCCGGCTTCGCCGGCCTGCTGGTCGGCTGGTGCCAGCGCATCCTGCGCACCGTGCTGGAGATCGTCCGCAAGGCACCCGACCAGAAAGGGTTCGCCGTCATCCCGCGCCGGTGGGTGGTCGAGCGTTCGCTGGCCTGGCTGACCGCCCACCGCTGACTGGCCCGCGACTACGAACGCCACCCCGCCACCTCCGAAGCGATGATCCGCTGGGCTGCGATCAACGGCATGATCCGCCGCCTCGCCCACGGCCACCCGTCAGAGGGCCTGGACCCTCGACGACCTCAAAGGATGACTCTTCTCAAGCACGCGCTCAGGGCTGGAAGTACTCGGGACCCCAGCAGGTCGCGTCCGCCGGCAACTCCCACCAGTGCGGCATCAACGTCGGCCGCCACGCCGGATCCGGCTGGAAGTCCATCCACCGGCCGTCGAAGGGCGCGGCCCCTGCGCGGGCCAGGGCAAGCAACCGTTCGCCCTCGGCCCGGACCCCGGCGGCCTCGACTTCATCCCAGAACGCCGGCTCGCCGGTGTACTCGGCGAACGCGTCCTCGTCCTTCCACGACCACCTACCATCCGGATAGACGAGCAGGTCGAGCTCCTGGTCGTAGACGTCGACCCCGCCAGCCCACCGGGTGACCGGACGCTCCAGGTTGACATACCAGCCATCGAAATCGCCGTCCGGTCGCCAGCTCCACCAGACCGAGTGGGCCGCACCAGGCGGCATCAACATCAGAGTCCGGAAAGGCTGCCAAGTGCTCAGGCTGAGCAGCGTAGTCATCCGCAGCGACGTGAGCAGCGACAGCTTCCGGGTCGGCTGGCCAGCGCCGTCAACCCGGCGCATGGCCTGTGAGCCAGCCTCGATCCACAGCGCCAGCCCGCACTCATCGTCGCTGACCACCCGCCCGCACAGCACCGAGCCGACCCGGCCGTCCGGGTACAGGTGCCGGCGGACGATCGTCTGCCCCCGCTCAAAGATTATTCGAGCACGATACCCAATCAAGGCCCGGTAATCATTGCCCCATACTCGCCGATCCGAACGCCAGCCATCACACCCCAGACCACCTACACCCCGATGCAGCAAGCACGGCAAGGTTCAAAGACAGCTCTGGGGTCCGAGGGGTAGCGACGCTGGCGCGACGTATGACCGCTATGGATGATCGACTGGCCGACGCAAACCACGACACGTGAAACATCATGAGACCTTCTCAAACGCGCTCAAAGAGCGACCGTCAATAGGCGCGGATCGGTCCCGATCGGGCGACCAGGTCACCGTCGACGTCGACGCCTGGGAGCCCCCGGCCGAGGACCTCCACCCGGCGATCGTCGCCGCCTAGACCGACAGCGAAGCGGGCGCCCTCGCATCGAGGGCGCCCGCTTCGCCGCGTGCACTAGGCCAGCGCCTTGACGGCCGAGCCCGCCGTGGCCCGCTCCCGCGCGACGCGGCGGCGCCGGGTCGGCATCCCGAGCGTCGGGTTCGCGACGCCCCAGGCGGCGCCCTTGCAGACCAGTTCCTTGTAGACGGCGGCGAGCCGTCCGGTCAGTGCCGCCCGGACGGTGCGGTCGTCGGCGGTGACGTACTGGATCACGCCTTCCTTGCGGCCCAGCGAGATGCACTGGTTGAAGTAGCGGATCGGCATGTTCGGGAGCTTCCCGCCGGTCAGGCGCGCGGCGATCGCGTCGGCGGCCTGCCATGCGACCGGGGTGCCCGAGGCGCACGACATCCGCAGCGGCTTGTTGCCCGGTCCCATCGCGTAGGCCGCGTCGCCGACGGCGTACACGTCGGGGTGCGAGACCGAGCGCATGGTCCCGTCGACCACGATCTGGCCGGCGCCGGTGACCTCCAGGGCGGTCGCCTTCGCGATCGGGTGGACCGCGAAGCCGGTGGTCCACACGGTGACCGCGGCCGGGATGGCCTTGCCGTCGGCGGTGGTGACGCGATCGGCTTCGACGCCGGTGACGGCGGCGTGCTCGTGCACGGTGATGCCGAGCTTGTCGAAGACCTTCCGCAGGTGCCCGCGGCCCTTGGGCGAGAGCCAGTCGCCGAGGCCGTCGCGGGCGGCGAGGGCGACGTCGAGGTCCGGGCGGGCTTCGGCGATCTCGGTCGCGGCCTCCAGGCCGGTGAGGCCGCCGCCGACGACGGTCACGGTCTGCCCGGCCTCCAGGCGGGCCAGGCGCTCGCGCAGCCGGAGCGCTCCGGGGCGGCTGGCGATCTCATGGGCGTGCTCGGCGGTGCCGGGGACGCCTTGGGCGTTCCAGCCGCTGCCGAGGGCGTACACGAGGGTGTCGTACTCCAGCTCCTCGGCGCCGTTCGCGTCGATGACGGCGACGGTCTTGCGGTCGACGTCGACGCCGGTGACCTTCGCGAGCTTCAGTTCGACGCCGGTGCCCGCGAACATCTCGCTGAATGGCCGGGGCTTGAGGTCCTGGCCGGCCGCCAGCTGGTGCATCCGGACCCGCTCCACGAAGTCGGGTTCGGCGTTGACGAGGGTGATGGCGACGTCCTGGCGGTGCAGCCGCTTGGCGAGGCGGCCGGCGGCGATGGCTCCGGTGTATCCGGCTCCGAGGACGATGATGCGGTGCTGCATTTCCGTGCTCCTGTCTGATGCGGGTTCGCCACTTGAACCGGGCGGCCCGCCGTTTCCTGACAGGAACGCGATGTGAAGCACCTCACACGAGGGTCAGAAGGCCTTGAACAGCGGTTCACCGTGGTCGGCGGCCGCCCAGTGCGCGGTCGCGCGTTCGAGCTTGTCGGGGTTGACCTGGTTGCGGAACGCGGCGATGCCCTCGGCGGTGACCTCCAGGCACATGACGCCGATGACCCGGCCGTCCACGACGGCCACGACGGCGGGGTCGCCGTTGGCGGTCCAGGCGTAGACCTCGGGCGCGCCGCCGACCATGGCGCGCTTGGCCTCGCCGGGTTTGAACAGGCCCCGCAGGAACTTCGCGACCGCGAGGGCGCCCTCGAACGCCTTGGCGCGGGCCGGGACCTTCCCGCCGCCGTCGCCGATCGAGATCGCGTCCTCGGTGAGCAGCCGCACGAGCGGCTCGGTCTGGCCGCTGGTGGCGGCCGCGAGGAACTCCTCGACTATCCGCCGGGCGGCGGCCTCGTCGATCTCGGTGCGGGCCTTGCCGTCCGCGACGTGCTTCTTGGCGCGATGGAAGGTCTGCTGGCTGGCGGCCTCGGTGATGTCGAGGATCTCGGCGATCTCCCGGTGCGGGTAGTCGAAGGCCTCCCGCAGCACGTACACCGCCCGCTCGTTGGGGGAGAGGCGCTCCATGAGGGTGAGGACCGCGTACGAGACCGATTCGCGCTGCTCGGCGGTGTCGGCCGGGCCGAGCATCGGGTCCCCGGCGAGCAGCGGCTCGGGAAGCCATTGGCCGACATAGGTCTCGCGCCGTGCCCGCGCGGAGGTGAGCTGGTTGAGGCACAGGTTGGTGAGCACCTTCGTAAGCCAGGCCTCGGGGACCTCGATGCGGTCGACGTCGGCGGAATGCCAGCGCAGGAACGTCTCCTGCACGGCGTCCTCGGCCTCCCCGGCGGAGCCGAGGAGGCGGTAGGCAATGGCCTCCAGGCGGTGCCTGGAGGCCTCGAACCGGTCGACGTCGTTCGCGGTCAAGGGCATGGCCCCGATCCTAGGCGGGTGGGGGTGGCGAACAGGCACGGACTTTTCCGATCATGGGAGTTCTTTACGCTTCCACACCGGAGGGCCCCTGCCTGCGCTGCCATCCTCCCGGCGAAGCCCTGCGACCAACACAGGCTCCGATCCTCATCGAGTACGCATAACGGCAGCCGGGAATTGTGCTGCGCGTAGGGGTCGACCTGCGGGAAGCCTGATGGTCGCGGCCGATCGGGTGAGTCCCACTGAGGGTCGGCGTCGGGGGAGCAAGCTGGGAGCATCAGGGTGTACTGAACGGCCTTGAACTGCTTGCAACGGCACTGAACGGCCCCAACGGCACTCGCTCCTACCTGCGATGTTCCGTTTTCCCAGGTCAGAGTCGGCGGAGCGTCCTGCTTCACACCGAAGAGGCCACTGGTTCGATCCCAGCCCACCGTGAATATTTGCAGGTAGGAAGCTCGCACCAGCGACACGTCCCAAGCCAACCCGCCTGCGGTTGGCGCTGTCGCACGAACCTGTGCCGGGTTTGTCTCGGTGGTCGGTTCTGCAGATCTAGTGCGGTGTCCACTAACGTTCACCGGGTTTGCGGTGGGTGTTGTGGATCCTCGCCATTTGGGCGAGCGACTCCCCACCGCTGGGTGGTGGGGCGGGCCTCCGCGGGCCAACCGATCCTCGCGCCGGCCCGGGTGGGCGGCGGGGGTCACGTCGGGACCGGCCGGTACCGGGTAGGTGCCGGCCGGCTCGACGGTGCGTGACCACCTGCGGCAACACAACTGCTGCCGGGGTGGTGGATCCGCCGCCCGGAACACGGGTGGCGATGCTGGCGGCCGCGACCAGGTCGCGGTGCCCGGAGAATGCGCAGTGCGGGCAGGACATGGTCCGCCCACGGGGTTTCGGCACCCGGCGGCGGCAGGCGGGGCAGGTCGACGAGGTGCCGCGTTCGTCGACCAGCCGAACACTGATACCGGCGAGGGTGGCCTTGTCGGTGAGGACCTGCAGGAGCCGGCCGATCTGCCACTGCCGCAACCGCAGGTTGTGCCGCCGCCCCGCCGGCAGGTCCAGCACCCCGCGGGGGTCACCGACGTGCAGCACACCGACCCGCTGACCCACCGCCCACGACATGACGGTGCGGGCGGCTTCATGCTGGGCCTGACGGACCCGCCGCCGGTGCCGACCCTCCACCAGCCGTGCCCGACGCCGGTACTGCCGCCACCGCCGCGACCCCTTCTCACCCGGCTTCGGCGCCCGACCGGCCACGGCACGATGCCGGCCCTTGGTGTCGGCCAGATGCATCCGGTGCTCGGCGCGGATCGCGCGCCCCGACACCAACAACCCCTCCCCGCCGGGGCTGGCCACCGCGTAGGGGTGGATGATCCCCAGATCCACCCCGGCCACCCTGCCCGGATCCGGTCCCTCACCGGGCGGATAAACCGCCACCGGCACCTCGGCGGTCACATCGAGGAACAGCCGACCGCCCTCGCACAGCAGGGTGACCGACCGGACCTGCTCGACCGGATACGGCACCTCCCGCGCCAGGCGCACCCACAACGGCGACGTGCCCTTGGCGGTCGGGATGCGCACCCGGCGCCCGTCGAGGGTGAACGTGCCGCGATACCAGCGCACCGGCACCAACCCCCGCCGCCGACGCGGGAACCGCGCCGACACGTCACCCGCTGTGCGGCGCTTCGCCGCCGCGAACCACGCATCCGAAAACCGGCGCAACACCGACCGGGCACCGACGGAGTCCAGTTCGGCGAACGTGCCCGGCCCCGACGCCGCCAACTCCCGACACAACTCCTGATAACCGGACAGGGGTACATCCCGGCGGCGGCGCCGCCACGCATTCACCTCCAACACGCACGCCCACACGTCACCGGCCGAGCGCAGCAGGCCGAAACACCGGCGCCGCTGGCCGGGCGTGACCCGCAGCGCGACGCGCGCGGTGCGGTGCACGACCCGCGGGGCGGCGGGATCCCGACGACGAGGCACGAACCGAAGCAAACACCAGCCCTACGACATTTTCCTAACCCCGATCAACCCGGCCTACGTTTGTGGACACGGCACTAGCGGATCGATCTGGCGCTGCCGGTCACCTGCACGCGGTCGTCGTCTCGGGTCACGTCAACGAGCAGGCGGCTGGGGCTACCCATGTCCGTGCCCTGCAGGAGCGTGATCTGCGCCGGAGGGTCCACGAGGTGGAGTGCCCGAAGGTAGCCGCCGAGGGCGGCGGCGGCCGCTCCGGTGGCGGGGTCCTCCACGACACCGCCGGGCGGGAAGGGGTTGCGGGCAGAGAAGAGCAGCGGCGTGTGGGCGTGTACGAGTTGGAGCGTGGTCCAGCCGCGCTCGGCCATCAGGGCTGCCAGCATGCCGTAGTCGTAGTGCAGGTCCGCCAGGCGGGTGCGGTTCGACACGGCGAGGACGAGGTGATCGTTGCCGGCGTTCGCGACGTGTACGGGGTACCGGGGATCCAGGTCGGTGGAGCGCCAGCGTAGCGCTGCCAGCGCGGCGGTGAGCTCCTCGCCCGAGGCGGGTCGGGTACGGGTGGGGACGCTGGTGAGCGTGGCGGTCAGGCCGGCATCGCTCTCAGCGGTGCTCACCTCGACCGCGCCGGCGAGAGTCTGAAACAGCAGCGGCCCGCTGCCGCGGCGTTCGGCCAGGGCGACGGCGGCCGCAATCGTCGCGTGTCCGCAGAACGCCACCTCAGCCAGTGGGCTGAAGTACCGCACCCGGAACTCGCCGTCCCGCCTGCTGGGTTCGAGGAACGCCGTCTCGGAATAGCCGACCGAGGCTGCGACGGCCAAGCGGGTGGCGTCGTCGAGGCTGGCCGCCTCCAGTACGACACCTGCGGGGTTTCCGCCGGCGGCCCCGTCCGGGAAGGCGGCGTAACGCAGCACCTCCACGTCGGCGACCTCGGGCCGCGCGGTGGTCGCGTCGTCTGTGTCAGTCATCGAGAACCTCCCAGGGCTAGTCTCGCCGGGTAGCGCCCATCGAGTCCAACGATGAGTCATGATGAAACCAATCAAGGAAAGGAATGGCAGTGGAGACGGACCTGCTGCGAACCTTCACCACCGTGGCCCGCACCGGCAGTTTCACGGCGACAGGGCGGGAGCTGGGCTACGTGCAGTCAACGGTGACCGGGCATGTGCGGGCCCTCGAGCGGCACCTGGGCGTCCGGCTGTTCGACCGGCTTCCGTCCGGGGCCGTGCTGACCGACGCCGGCACCCGGCTCCTGTCGTACGCCAACCAGCTGCTCGATCTGGAGGGCCGCCTTGCCTCCGAGGTGCCCGCCCGAGACGGCCGACCGTCTGGCCGGGTGCGGCTCGTGGCTCCTGAGTCCGTGTGCGCCTACCGACTTCCCGCCGCGCTCGGCAAGCTCCGCCTCCTCGCGCCCCAGATCCGGCTGTCGCTCATACCAGGGGGCACTGCGCAGGCACTCCAAGCCGTACGCGCCGGCGCCGCCGAAGCCGCTCTACTCCTCGAACCCGACATGGCCGTCGCAGACCTCCAGCTGGAACCCCTCGGCGCCGAAGAACTCACCGTTGTTGCCGGGCCCGACCTCGACCTGCCGGCAGGGACAGTCACCTGGGCGCAGCTGGCCGAGCACGACGTACTCCTCCTCGAGGAGGGCTGCAGCTACAGCGATCAGGTGGCCCGCAGCCTGTTCGTCGTCGGACAACCGGACTTTCGCCGCGTCCGCTTCGGAAGCATCGAAGCCGTCAAGCGCTGCGTCGCGGCCGGGCTCGGATGGGCCGTCCTGCCCACCGCCACCGCCACCGCCGAGCTGCAGGCGGGCGCGCTCATCGCCGTTCCCGGGCCACTCCCACCCGCGCCGACCGTCTACCTCGCCACGCACCCCGACCGCACGCTCAGCGCCGGCACCACGCTCGTCCTCGACCAGCTCCGCGCGCTATGGAACCCGGGCTCACAGCAGGAGCCGTGACACAAGCTCGGCGTGAGTCGCACGGGTGCGCTGACCAGCGCCAAGTTCAGGACGGACCCTCGGCGCCGTTGCGTCAGCGCGGAGTTTGGCCTTCTGACCGCGACCGTTGGGGGCGTGGTCGGTGTACTGGCGGATCCAGACCTGCCGGCCGGTGTAGCCGGGGTTCTCCAGGATCGTCGCGATGGTACGAGCGGTCCAGCGGTTGCCTGTGCGGTGCCGGTTGCGGTGTGGGTCTGGTCTTCATCGGCATACCGGGCGGTACTGCAGGTCTGGCGCGTACTTTCGCCAGAGTTCCGGGCTCAGGTCATGCCCGGCGACCCGGCACGCCGCGGCGGTGGGGTCGGCAACGATGTCGAGGATTGGCTTGAGGTCGCGCAGCCGGACCAGTGTTTCGTTGGTGTAATGACTCCGCAGGCCTCCCGCCAGTTGCGCGGTGGCCAGCAGGCCGGTGGGCGCCACGGCGAAATGGCGGTGGAACGGGCTCTCGTCGCCGCTGGCGAACACGGCCGCCTCACTCGCCTTTTCCGGGTCGGTAACGTCCCAGACGTTCATGGCACCTATCGCGCTGAGGATCAGCGTGTGCCCCTGAAGCATGGCGTGATCTGAGTCCGCGCCGTTCGGGGGCGGCTGGGTCGTCAGCAGCTCGGGGGATGCGAGGTCCGAGATGTCCCACAGGACGCCGGGGCCGGTGCCCACGGTCACGAACATGAGCCGGCCGTCCGGCGTGAAGACGATCGGCCCGGCACCTCCGCCGCCGCTGGTGAATCGGCGCTGTGCCACCGGAACCGGGCGCGCGGGATCGGTGATGTTCCACCAGGTGGCGGTGTCCTGACCGGCGGTATTCTCCTCGCTCACCACGGTGACCAGCGTCCGACCGTCCGGTGTGAAGGCAGTGGCGGGCGGGTGGGCGGTCATCGGTAGGTGGGCGAGCAGTCGCGGATGGTCCCGGACGTCCCAAAGAGACGCCGGTGAGTCGTTCTCGTCCATCCTGGCGACGAGCAGGGTGCCGTCGGGTGACACGGTCAGCGGGACGAGTGCCGCATCGGCGGTTCGAGATATCGAGGCGGTCTGGTCGATGCGGCCGTCCGGGTGGACCGACCACACGCCGATGCCGCCGTTGTCGTCGGTCGAGGCGTACCGTCGGCCGTCGGCGCCGAACGCGGCCGGCCAGGTGGAGCCGGCGTGGGAGTCGGATGTGAAGGAGACGGGGGTTCCTCTGCCGTCGCGCGGGCCGACGGTCCGGATCCGTCGGGGATGGGCTACGTCGCTGACATCCCAGACGGTGGCGGCACCGCCGGCCGCCGTGACTACCAGGCGCGCAGCATCAGCCTGGAAGGCCATGCCGGTGATGTTGGCTCGGGCGAGCGGTAGCTCCGCCACTGTCGGCAGCGCCGTCTGGTCGGACAGCCGCCAGAAGGTCAGCGATCCGCTGGCATCCGACACCAGAGCGGTCTCGCCGTCCGGGGCGAGGCTGGCGCCGGTCACCTGGTGAGCGGTCACGGCGAGCGTACGCAGGGGTCGCGGGGTGGCGTCGCCGAGCCGCCAGATCTCGCTGCTCCCGTCGGCCGCGGTCACCAAATGTAGTCCGTCCGGGGTGAAGGCCACCGAGGAGACCCGCAGTCCGATCTCCTGTCGAGAGCGGAGGGTGTCGGTGTGGCGGGGCTGGCTCGGATCGTGGACGTCCCACAATTCGGTGACGCCATCCGTGCGACCGACCGCCAGGACGCCCGTCGATGAGAGCGCCAGACTGTCCGCTGAGACGGGGATCGAGCCGGTGACACGCGGGCTGTCCGGGCGCGCGACGTCGGCGAGGACGACACGCTCCCGCTCGCCGACGACGAGTGTGCGTGAGTCCTTGGAGAACGCGAGTTCGCTGCCGGTCTGCTGGGTGGCGGCCACGGCGCCGAGCCGTCGCGGCCGGTCGCGGTGGGCGACTGACCACAGTCCGACGGGCTGATTCTCCGTCTTGATGGCGAGAACGCCGTTGGGAGCGTAGTGGACCCGCTGTGCCGGGACGCTGGTGATCGTCGCGGCGGGGCCGGGGGACGGCCGGCGATCGAGCGGCAGGAGAGCAAGGCGGTCGTCGACGGCGAGCGCGATGGTCTTGCCGTCGGGGGCGAAGGCGCATCCGGTCACCTGCCCGGGCACCTCGATCGTACGGTCGATCGTGCGCCGCGCGGTGTCCCACACCATCACCGTGCGAGGCCGTACGGTGATGACTCTCGTGCCGTCCCGGGACCATGCCTGCGGTCCGCCACACGGTCGGCTGTCGGTGTCGGCGAGGGTGCCGATGTAGCGGTTGGCCAGCAGACTGCGGATCAAGGCAGCTCTCGCCCCGGAGGCGTTGAGCTGGACGGCGAGGGCCTCCAGCAGCAGGGCGCCGGTGGGGTCGGATTGCCGGATGGTATCGGCGGCCGGCAGCAGGTTGTTGGCGACCTCCCGGAGGTGCGCCGCCCGCGATTCACGCGCGGCGGCCAGCACGCCGCCGGTCAACCCGGCGGATGCCAGCACCAGCGCGGCGATCATGGCGGCGAAGGTCGGGTTCATCCGGGTACGGCTCTGCCGCACCGCGGCGGGCAGGTCAGCCGCGAACCGCACCTTGGCGTCGTGCAGCAACGGGTCAGGCAGCGCGTCACGATCGCGGGACGGTGCGAGGATCACGCGCAGCCGCTGTCGGACCGCCTCTTCGAGCTTGTTGCGGATACCGCTCACCTCGGCCAGCCGTGCGTCGGGCCGCAGTTCGGCGGTCACCGCGCAGCGTCGGTCGAGGCGGCGTACCCGCAGGGCCGGCGGCGTCCGGCGGGCGAGGTCAGCCAGGCCCACCCCGAACGCGGCGCCGAGCGATCCGCCCGCCACCTCGTCGCAGGGCAGATCGTCGGTGGTGAGACGCCACACCACACACCGGCCACCGAGCGGTGGCGCGGCCGCACGCCAGGCCACGTCCAGCGCCTCGGCGAAACGCCCGTCCGCGACCAGGAACAGCATGGCCCGCGGGTCCGGGTAGAGGCCGGGTGGCCCGTCCTCGAGCAGCGTCAATCGCAGGACGCCGTGTCCGCCGGTGGAGCGCCGGTCGAACAGCACAGGCATCTCCACCTCGCGACGTTTGCGCGGCCACTCGCCGGCCAACGCCCGTACGACAAGGGTGAGAAATCCGAACGCCGCCTTGTCCTGCGATTTGGCGTCGTCGGCGAGGACCGCCAGCCGGCGAGCGACGGCTGCCGCGCGGGGGTTGGCGAGGGCGGAGTCGATGCCGGCGCCGGTCAGCGGCGCCACCGGCAGCACGTTCGCCCGGCGCCAGTGCAATCCGGCGCTGCGCATCCGCTCCTCGGGGTCCATCTGGTCCTCGGCGTTCGGGCTGCCAGTGAGCACCGCGACGACGTCCGCGGCCGCCTGCGCCGCGGACAGGGCCGAGCCGACGGTTCGAGCCGCGGGCCGCGGCAGGCGCGACTCGCCGGGCCAGCTGCCGCGGGTGGCCAGCGCCTGAGCCGCGTCACCCTCCGGCGCCAGGCGTGCCATCAGATCTGCGGCGGCGGCCGGATCACCCGTCGCTTCGCGGCAGAGCTCGAACCACGTGCCGGGGCCGAACAACAGGCGGCTGCACAGTTCGTACAGGTCAGCCGCCGTCGCCGCGTCAGCCGGCGGCATCCTTGATCACCTGGCTCAGAGGGTCGTCTGCCGGCCGGGACGCCACGATCTCCGCCCAGGTCGCCATTCCGGGATCGGGGGTCGCCGCGACGGACTGCGCGATCCTCGCCCGCGTCACCGGGTCGCCGGCCTCGAGGGCGGCGACGGGCAACTCCTCGTCGACGGTCACGTCGATCCAGCCGGACGTCTCCGCCAGCCGGAGCGCGCCCACCGATCCTCCCGCAGTCTCCGGCACGAAGACCAGGAAGTAGCGCCGGTCGCCGCCGACCGTGGCGACATCGACGGGCAGGACCTCGGTGGCCGGCACATCCCGGTCCACCTGTACCAGCAGTTCGACCTCGCCGGGGCCGGACTCCCGGACGGTAAACTGCCGGCCGGCGGCGGCCCACCGGGCGACCATGCGCTCCGGCTCCTCGGAGGCGGCCAGCCTGACCGCGGCCCGGTCGAACCGGGGGAGCCGGACCCTCGCGCCCTGCACGTACGGCTCGGTCAGCGGGTTGTTGCGGGTGGCCGGAGGTTGGGTGGCGTCCTTCGGGGGCAGGCGGATGCCCAACAGGCCCGCCCAGTAGCGGCGCCACAGCCCGTACCCCTCCCGGCCCCGCTCGGCCAGTGGCTTCTCGTCGACTGCGCGGGCCCCAGTCAGCCCACGCCAGTACCGCTGCGGCAGCGTACTCATGGGGTCTCGCCCTCAGCCGGCGCCGACAAGGCGCGCGCCGCGCCCAGCTGCGCGAGTAGCGCCGGCGCCGATGCCCCCACGGCGATGGCGGTGACCGCGCCGGTGATCTGCGTGTGCAGGATGAGCGCGGCAGCCGCGCCCAGGACGAACCGGGTGACGGCGACGAGCGTATCCGCGGCCGGATCGACGTACCGGATCATCGGTGGCAGTCTGCGGCCCCGGCGGCGCGCGAGATGGCGAGCCTTCTGCCAGGCCGCAAGGTTTCCCCAGACGGCGACGACCTCGACGATGCCGCCGCCGATCATGCCCAGCGCTGCCGCGACCGCCCAGTCCATGCCGTCACTCTCGTCGATGTGAACCGAGAGCGTCACCCTATCGGAACGTCCGCGCCAACGTGGACCCGACATGACTGCATGCGGATTCTCGCGTGCGGCTGACCTCTCGCTGGCGCCGCGGGCAGGTGCTGTGGGCGTGGGTGGGTCTGACCGGCAGCCCGGGCAGAGGGACGTAAACTCCCAGCCGGAACAACACGACGCCCCAGCCCGGCCGGTCTCAGGGGGGCACCTCAGTTTGTGCGGTATTGGCTGCCAGCCCACTAGTTTTCTGTGACCCTGTCCGCGTGGGCACAGCACCTGCATGTAACGCCATCGAGTTGAGGGTGCACGGGGTATCCGGCGGCACGGCGGAGAAGATTCTCGATCACCCGATCTTGGTGCGGGTGGCCGGAGATCGTTACGCCGGTTTCTACCGGCCGCGGCCGGGTAGCGGCGCGGCCGGCGGTTCCACTGACGGTGTCGCCGTGGAGGCGTACCGCTGGGGTGCCCTGACCGCCGGCGCGGCGGTGCGGACCGCTTCGATGGTGCTGTTGTTGCCGTTCATGCTGGGTAACCTCGCGGTCTGGCTGCGCCCGACGCCGACCGACCGGTTCGGTCTGCTCGGTGCGCTGTGCCGACTGCTCGCCGGCACGCTCACGGCCGCCTTCGTGCTCTCGGTCATCGGCGTCACGCTGGACCTCGTCGGCTGGCAGTGCGTGCCGTACGACCGGTGCCGGGAGGGCCGGCCTTACCTGTCCTGGCTCGATGAGCTGCCGATGGGGCCGCGTCTGGCCCTGCTGTCGCTCATCCCGCTGCTCGCGTTGTGGGTGATCTGGAGGATCGGGATACGGTCCGCGCGTGCGCTCGAGGGTTTCGGACCGCCAGCACCACGTCCGGAGACGTCCGAGCTGACCGAGAGCCTCAACACGCGGGGGTTCTGGGACGACGAGCGGACAACGGCCTGGCTGCGTCAGATCCACGTCGGAGTCGGCGCCGGCACGCTCGATGCCAGCCTGCTCGCCGGGATCGCCGACCCGGAGGCTACCGTAGATTGGTCGCTGGTCGTCGCCGCGATCGGCCTGCTGGGGTTCTGTGCGGTGCTGCTGTGCCTGCCCGTACCGGCGACCCGCGCGGGGGTTCGTCGCCTTCTGCGCCCCCTGCGGGCTGCCACGGTCGCGGTGACCGTCCTGGCCCTCGGCTACGCCGCTCTGCGCGCGGGCAATCCAGCCGTGGTCGGACAGCTGCCTGGGTACGAAGGCGCCGCCGGCGGCCTGATCGCGGGACAGGGTGTCCTGCTCGTCCTGCTCGCGCTGGTCACCATGGTGCGCGCGCGGGTGACCGTGCCCGGGGCCCGCCCTTTCCTGCGCGGGCTCGGAACGCCGATCGTGGCGGCGGCGTCGGTGACCGTCGCTTCGGCCTTCGCCGCCACCCTGGTCTTCCGGGTCGCCGATCTCCTCGACCGCGGGTCCGTTCCCGGTCCGGCCCACCCAGATCCACCCGGCATGGCTCCCCTGGACCCACCCGTTGCCTACTGGTGGGCCGCACTCGCCGGGCTCGCCACACTGATGATCGTCGCCGTGGCGGCCCTCAGCACGCTCGTCATAGGCCGACGGCGACGACGCCGGCTAGCCGATCGCATCGTCGAGCAGGATTACCCGGACGTGCCGACGCAGGCGAAGCCCCGGCTCTGGATCGTCCGGGAGACCATCGCCAGATCCCATGTGACCGAGGAACTGGGCCCAATGCTGCTGGCGTTCTTCCTGATCTCCTCGCTGGGCCTGGCCACCATCGCCCTCGACCTGATCGGGATCGGTCCCGTCCAGCTTGCGGCCGAGCTCGGTAAGGAGCGCCGACAATCGGCG
The DNA here is from genome assembly GCF_052814115.1 of Micromonospora sp. IBHARD004. Classification (NCBI taxonomy): domain Bacteria; kingdom Bacillati; phylum Actinomycetota; class Actinomycetes; order Micromonosporales; family Micromonosporaceae; genus Micromonospora; species Micromonospora sp. IBHARD004. Next base: position 3,920,589 of record NZ_CP199934.1, on the reverse strand, counting down.
GTGCTCGCCGCCTACGTCACGGACGCGGGGGTCTGGCTGATCAGCCTGCTCGTGATCGGCTTGATGATTCTCGGCTTCCGCTCCTACCGGTCAGTCCAGACCCGGCGCGTCGTGGCGGCCCTGTGGGACTTGGGCGATTTCTGGCCCCGGACGGTTCATCCGTTCGCGCCTCCCTGCTACGCCGCACGGGCGGTGCCCGAACTCGTCAAGCGCGTGTCCGCCCTTTCCAGACAAGGCGGCGTGATCATCTCCGGGCACAGTCACGGCTCGATCCTCGCCGCGGCAACGATCCTGCAACTGCCGCCGACCGTCCTGCGCCGGGTCGCGCTGCTGACCCACGGCTCCCCGCTGGGCCGCATCTACGCCCACCTCTATCCGGCCTACCTTGGGGGGCGAACGCTGTGCGAACTGGGCGAGCGGCTCGACTGGCGGTGGCGGAACCTGTGGCGGGACACCGACCCGGTCGGCGGGCCCATCTTCGCCCCGCAGCAGAGCGCACAGCCAACGTGCAACAGCCCGGCAGCCGCGTCGGTCGACATCCGGCTCCGCGACCCCCGCAGCGTGACCATCGACCCAGCCGACACCGTGCCACCACCCGTCGAGCGGCACTGGCCGTACCACACGCAGCCGGAATATCAGACAGCTGTCCGAGAACTAGCCGCACAGGCTTGCGAGGCCAGATCGAACGGCTGATACGGGCGCTCGGCGTCGGGGTAGAGCGCGGCCAGGAGACCGATGCCCACGGCGAGTCCGACGAGCTGCGCGTCGCCGGCGGCTTACGCAGCGGCTGCCGGTTCGACGGTGAGCAGTGCGGCGAGCTGGCGCAGGATGGCCGGCCGGGCCCGGTAGTACACCCAGGTACCCCGCCGCTCGGCGTCGACGAGGCCTGCCTCGCGCAGCGTCTTCAGGTGGTGCGAGATGGTCGGCCCGGTCAGGTCGAACGCGGGGGTCAGGTCACAGACGCATGCCTCCCCACCCTCGGCGGACGCGATCATCGACATCAACTGCAGCCGCACCGGGTCGCCGAGCGCCTTGAACGCGGGCGCGAGGACGGCGGCGGTCTCGGCCGGCACCCGGCGCTGCGCCAGCGGCGGGCAGCACGGCGTGTCGGCGGTGAGGTCGATGACGGGAAGCGAGGCCGCTTGCTTTGACATGCCTCTAGGTTGACATCTGTCTAAGCAACGTGCAACTCTCTGATTCGACGGACGTCAAGACAGACGCCGTGGGAAGGGGATCGTCATGTTCGGCAAGGCTCGGCGGTCAGCGGCCGCCCAGGCGGGAGTGCGGTTCTGCGACTCCTGCGCCGAGGTGTCCACCTCGGCGCAGCGGGTGCAGCGTCGCTATGACCGCGCCCGCGCCAGTGCGTACACCCTGATCGGCCCTCGGTAACCCTGATCGGAAGGACGTGGCGATGAGCGAGAACACCCAGACCGCCCCCGCGACGACGGGCGGGTTCTCCGGGGACCCGGCCGCCGCCCTGGCCGTGACCGGCTCCGGTTCCTGCTGCGGCAGCCCGGCCCAGGCGGTCGGATCAATCCTCCCGCCCGCTGGCGAGGCGGCGACCGCCGGACCGTGCTGCGGCACCCAGCAGGCCGCCCAAGCGGCGGGATCCTGCTGCGGTACCGAGGCGAAGATCGAGGCCGTGAACGCGGGTCACGGGTGCTGCGGATGACCCCGGTACCGGGATCGGTCGCCCGGGTGGAGGCGATCCTCGCGACGGTGTCGGCCGGGCGGATGGCCGCCACGGTCACCACCCTCGCCTCGGATGACTTCGCCGGCCGGCGGGTCGGCACGGACGGCGGGGCCGCCGCCCGTGCCTGGCTCGCCGACCACCTCGCCGCGCTCGGCGCGACGGTCGAGACCGACGACTTCCCGGTCCGTGCCGTGCCCGACGTGTATGCGGCGGCGACGGTCGTGTGGGGCGAAGGAGCGACCTCGACACTCCTGGTCTTCGGCCGGGAGGTCGCGGTTCACTCGGCCTCCTCCGACGCCGTCGAGGTCAGGCGTGGCCCGTTGGGCGTGGCCGGTAGCGGCGATCCGACGGGGCGGTGGCTGGTGGTGCCCACGGGGATGAGTCTGTTCGACGCCTACGGTGACGCCCAAGGTGCAGCCGGCCTGCTGATGAGCCGGGCCGTCGACGCCGACGGCTGGCAGTACACGACCCTCGCCGGCCCCGACCCGGGACCGCTGCCCATCCTGACCCTCGACGCGGACACCCACCGCGCCGTCCTCGCCGCTGCCGCCACCGGTGCGGGCTGGCTGAGCGGAAACACCCCGCTGCGCCGTCTCGACGTCACCGGCACCAACATCCACGCCACCTTCCACGCGGCGCCGCCGGGCGGGGTCGACCTGCTGCTGACCGCCCACTACGACGGCGTCGGCGACCACCCCGGCCTGCGCCAGCCCGGCGCGGCGGACAACGCCAGCGGCGTCGCGGTGGTCCTGGAAGCCGCCCGGATCCTGTCCGCCGCACTGCCCGCGGGGGTGGGGCTGTCTGTCGCGCTGCTCGACGCCGAGGAGGTCGGCGCGCTGGGCTCCGCCCACCACAGCCAGCGGCTGCGCGCCAGCGGCGCTCACCCGCTGGTCATCAACGTCGACGGCGCCGGCCTACTCGACCAGGCCGCCGCGGTCGAGGCTGGCGGGCTGGCCCACGCGCTGCTCGCCCTGCTCGACCAGGCCGGCCGGCACACCGGCGTCCCCCTCGCCGCCGGACCGGTCGCCTCCGACAACCGCCGCTACGGAGCCGCTGGCCCCGCGGCGGTGGGCATCGGTGCCGGCATGGGCGGGTACCACAGCCCGGCCGACATCCCGGACCGCGTCGATCCGGACACCCTCGCGGCGATCGCCCGCCTGGTTGTCGCCACCGTCTGCCTCGCGGCGCCCGCACCCGCTACACTCTCATCGCCGATCGGCGATAAACGATAGAAGGAGGCGGGTGTGGACGAGTTGCTCGACCGGGCGACCGCGCAGACGTACGCGTCGTGGTTCCGGGCCCTGGCGGACCCGACCCGGGTGCAGATCGTCGAGTACCTCGCCCGCCGCGCCCGACCGATGAGCGTCGGGGAGATCGTCGCCGCCGTCGGCCTGGCGCAGTCCACCGTCTCTCAACACCTGAAGATCCTCACCGAGGTGCGGTTCGTCCTCGTCGAGCCGGTCGGAACGGCCCGCCACTACCGCATCAACGACGCCTGCGTCGGCTGCTTCCCGTCCGCCGCCGACGTCGTCATGGGCCGACCCGCTCCCAACCCGAACGGAGCCTGCTGATGGCCGACATCACCGTCCGCCCCATGACGGCCGACGACGCCGAGCGGGTCCTGGCGATCTACCAGACCGGCCTCGACGCGGGCAACGCCAGCTTCGAGACCACCGCACCCACCTGGGCGGCGTTCGACGCCGGGAAGCTGCCCGCGCACCGCTTCGTGGCGGTCGACGGCGACGACCCTGTGGTCGGCTGGATCGCCGTCTCGCCGACCTCGGCCCGCGCGGTCTATGCCGGCGTGGTGGAGCACTCCGTCTACGTCGACCCCGCTGCGCAGGGCCGCGGCGCGGCCCGGCTGCTGTTGGACGCGCTCATCGCCTCCACCGAGGCGGCCGGCATCTGGACCATCCAGTCCGGTGTCTTCCCCGAGAACACCGCCAGCCTCAGCCTCCACGAGCGAGCCGGCTTCCGGGTCATCGGCGTCCGCGAACGCGTCGGCCGCCACCACGGGCGGTGGCGCGACGTCGTCCTCCTCGAGCGGCGCAGCCCCGTCATCACCTGACCAACCCAGGCCCCAGAAGCCGAGCCCCCGTCTACCTATTTGATTCGACAGTTTTCAACACAGAGGAGTTGTCTGATGAGCACCCTGAACGAGCTGCCCGTCGTGGTGATCGGCGCCGGCCCGGTAGGCCTGGCCGCCGCCGCGCACCTGCACGAGCGCGGCATCCCCTTCACCGTCCTGGAAGCCGGCGACACCGCCGGCTCCGCGGTGCGGCAGTGGGGGCACGTGCGGGTGTTCTCCCCGTGGCGGTACAACATCGATCCGGCCGCCCGCCGGATCCTGGACGAGGCCGGCTGGGTCGCCCCCGACCTGGAGGCCCTGCCGACCGGTGCGGAGCTGGTCGGCGACTACCTCCAGCCCCTGGCCGAGCTGCCGCAGCTCAAGCCGCACCTGCGCTACGGCGCCCGGGTCGAGGCGATCAGCCGCGTCGGCCTGGACCGGCTGCGCACCGCCCGCCGCGACACCACCCCGTTCCTGATCCGCCTCGCCGACGGCGACGAGCTGCTCGCCCGCGCCGTCATCGACGCCTCCGGCACCTGGGCCACCCCGAACGTCCTCGGCGCCGCCGGCCTCCCCGCCAGGGGCGAGCGGGCCGCTGCGGCCTACCTGGAGCACGCGCTGCCGGATGTGCTCGGCGCGGACCGGGACCGGTTCGCCGGCCGGCACACCCTGGTCGTGGGCGCCGGCCACTCGGCGGCGAACACGCTGCTCGCCCTGGCGGAGCTGGCCGCCGACGAACCGGGCACCGAGGTGACCTGGGCGATCCGGACCACCTCACCGGCGCGCACCTACGGCGGCGGCGACGCTGACGCCCTCCCGGCGCGCGGCGCGCTCGGCTCCCGGCTGCGCGAGCACGTCGACGCCGGCCGGATCCGGCTGCTCACCGGCTTCTCCGTGCACGCACTCACCCCCACCGACGGTCGCGTCGCGGTGGTCGTGCGGCACGCCGACGGCAGCGACGAGTACGTCACCGTGGACCGGATCGTCGCCGCCACCGGCTTCCGCCCCGACCACTCCATCGCCGCCGAGCTGCGGCTGGACCTCGACCCGGTCATGGGCGCCACCCGCGCCCTCGCGCCGCTGATCGACCCCAACGAGCACTCCTGCGGCACCGTGCCTCCCCACGGCGTGGACGAGCTCGCCCACCCGGAGGTCGGTTACTACGCGGTCGGGATGAAGAGTTACGGCCGGGCGCCGACGTTCCTCATGGCCACCGGCTACGAGCAGGTCCGTTCCGTCGTCGCCGCCCTCGCCGGTGATTGGGACGCCGCCCGCGACGTCCAGCTCGACCTGCCCGAAACCGGGGTCTGCAACAGCAACCCCGCCGACTCCGCGACCGGCGACAGCTGCTGCGGGCCGGCCCCGACCGCCGAGCCGGCTGCGCGCGGGCTCGCCACCGGCATCTCCGGGGGCCTGCTGTCCGCGCCGCTCGGTCTGATCACCCTCGACGCCGCCCCCGTGGGCGGCCAGACCGGCGGCTGCTGCGGCAGCTGATGCCCGCCACCACGACGGTGCCCGCCGGCCCCACGGTCGGCGGGCACCACGCCCACGGCTGGCGGATCGTCGCCGCCCTCGCCGTCACCTCCACCGTCGGCTACGGCACCCTCTACTACGCCTACGCGGTCCTGCTGAACCCGATGGCCGCCAGCGTCGGCGCGTCCACCATCGTCGTCACCGGCGCGCTCACCGCCCCGTCGCGTCCGTGCCGGTGTTCCACCGCGGGCGTGATCTCGTACAGGCAGGCCTGCCACAGGACGGTTTCCCCGCCGCCGGGGACGATTTGCCCGTCACCTGGCCCGCCGCGCAGCAGCACGTAATCGCGTTCCCACGTCGGGGACGCCCGGCTGGTCCATGCGGCCGTCGACGACGCCCGCCTGCCACTCGTGAAAGCGGCTCGGGTCGGTGGCGTAGGCGAACAGGTCCTCCGCCGGTCGGTCGACCTCGGTGCTGACAGTGATCGGCGGCAGCTCAGCTGCTCTTGGTGAACAGAGTGGCGTATCGAGTCAGGTAGAGCGGCCATCCTTGGTCGTGGGCGACGCCGTCGCTGACGGATTGCCAGCCGGGGCCGTGGCGGTCGAGGTGGCGGTGTTCCAGCTCCACCCGGGTGCGTTGCGGGGTTTCGGCGACGAAGCGGACTTCGACCTCGCTGGTGTTGTCCGGGTCGTTCTCGATCTGCCACTGCGGGCTGATGTCCCAGCTGAACACAACCCGGTCCGGTGGTTCGTAGGCGAGCACGCGTGCCCAGCGGCACTCGCTGCCGTCGATGGCCCGGTCGTAGATGTGGCCGCCGACCTTCGGTTCGAACACGGTCTCGGCGATCGCCGCGCCGAGCAGGTTGTGTTCCGGCGGCTTGAAATCGCCGAACCGCTCGGTGAACACGGTGAACGCCCGTTCGAGCGGCGCCTGCACGACGATCTGCCTGCGGACCACCGTGGTTGTTGTTTCGGTCATGGGATCTCCTCGGTCGGTTGTTCGGCGACGTCTTGATAGCTGTCCAGTGCTCGGTTCCAGAACGTCTCCAGCTGGTCGCGCAGCGCGGCCACGCCCGCCGGGTTGAGCCGGTAGACCCGGCGGGTGCCGGCCGCTTGGTCGGTGACCAGCCCGGCGTCCTTGAGGACCTTCAGGTGCTGGGATACCGCGGGCCGGCTGATCGGCAGCTCATCGGCGAGCTCGCCGACAGCCCGGGGGCGTTCGGCCAGGCAGGCGACGATGGCGCGCCTGCTGGGATCTCCCAGAGCGTCCCAGCCATCATCAGCTTGGTAAGTAGCCACGAACGGTAAGCTACGACGTACGGATGCTGTGAGTCAAGACCGCCGAGCTTGCGAAGGAAGCACCATGGTCAGGGGACGGGACCACCAACCCGTCGAGCTGAGAGCCGTCGAGCGGGCCTGACGCGCGAGGTGGACAACGCCGTCACGACCAGCTCTGGCGGATTTGCTGGCACCGTTTCACCGTTCTGGCGATCGCCGCCTTGGCCGTCTTGGCCGTCTGCGCCGCCGAAACGGCAATCCCAGCACCAGCGGATCCCTACCAGCACGCCCGCGCAGGTCACGGCCCAATCGCCTGGACCGTGCCGTGCTCACTACCAACGGCGCCTGACCGCCGAACTCACCAGTTGATCATAAAGGATGACTGCCGCACCAGCCGGCCACTGCCTTGACGTACGTGTCCACCGAGTCGGTGATCTCGGACTCGGACAGCGCAAGACGCTCAAGGATCGTGTACCTGGGACGGACCTGCGGCCTCTTGCGGGTAACTGAAGCTCCTTGGGACTAGACGTGCGTGATCACGCCCTTGCCGTACGAGGAGAGGGTCTTGTCCTTGTCGTCGTGCATGAGGTAGAGGGCGAAGTTGTGGACCCCGATCTCCTTGAGCTCCTGCAGCCGGTCGACATGGGCTGACTCGGGGCCGACAAGGCAGAACCGGTCGACGATCTCATCGGGCACAAAGTTTGTGGACGGATTGCCGGCGCGGCCGTGGTGTGCGTAGTCGTAGCCGTCGCGGCCGCTGATGTAATCGGTCAGCGCCTTTGGCACCACCCCGGAGTCGCCGTAGCGGGCGACCAGATCGGCCACGTGGTTGCCGACCATGCCGCCGAACCAGCGCAGCTGATCCCGTTGGTGCGCGAGGTTCGTGCCCACGTAGGCGGGCGCGGCCACGCACATCGTGATCGAGTCGGGATCGCGGCCTGCGGCGGTGGCCGCGTCGCGTACCGAGCCGATCGTCCAACGGGCGATGTCGGGATCGGCCGTCTGCAGGATGAAGCCGTCGGCCTGCTCGCCGACCAGCCGCAGCGCTTGCGGGCCGTAGGCGGCCATCCAGATCTCCAGCTTGCCGTCACGCACCCACGGGATGCGGACCGCCGTGCCGTGGTGTTCGACCTCCTGGCCCTCGGCAAGTCCTTTGATCACGCGCATCGCCTGCTTGAGGGTGGCCAGGCTCGCCGGCGGCTGGCCGATGACCCGTCGGGCTGAGTCGCCGCGGCCGATCCCGCACACCGTACGGTTGCCGAACATGTCGTTGAGGGTGGCGAAGAGCGACGCGGTGACCGACCAGTCGCGGGTGCTCGGGTTGGTCACCATCGGCCCGACGATCAGGTGCCTGGTCGCTGCGAGCACCTGCGAGTAGATGACGAACGGCTCCTGCCACAGCACGCAGGAGTCGAACGTCCACCCGTAGCGGAACCCGTTGTCCTCGGCGGCGGTGAGGCCCGCCACGACGTCGCGAGCGGGCGGGTCGGTCTGAAGTACGACGCCGAAGTCCACGGTTTCTCCTTGTCAGATCAGGTATTGACTGAGATCGCGCTTCAGGAACGTGCCGTGCCCGGCCGCGCCGTGGAAGGCGTTTTCGTCGACGACGACCCGACCACGGGACAGCACGGTGGAGACCTTCCCAGTCAGCTCCATGCCCTCGTAGGCGGAGTAGTCCACGTTCATGTGGTGGGTGCTGGCCGATATGGTTTGCCGGGCCGTCGGGTCGTACACCGTGATGTCCGCGTCCGCGCCAGGAGCGATGACGCCCTTGCGGGGGTAGAGGCCGAACATTCTGGCGGGCGTGGTGGAGCTGATCTCCACCCAGCGCGGCAGGGTGATCTCGCCTTTCACGACGCCCTGGTAGAGCAGGTCCATCCGGTGCTCGACGCCTGGCATCCCGTTCGGGATCTTGGAGAAGTCTCCCCGGCCCAGCTCCTTCTGGTCCTTGAAGCAGAAGGGGCAGTGGTCGGTCGACACCAGCGACAGGTCGTTGGTGCGCAAGCCCCGCCACAGTTCCGCCTGGTGCTCCTTCGGGCGTAGCGGGGGAGAGGCGACGTACTTCGCCCCCTCGAAGTCGGGCTTGGCCAGATCGTCCAAGGACAGGAACAGGTACTGCGGGCAGGTCTCGGCGAACACGTTCTGCCCGGTGTCGCGGGCCTGGGTGACCGCGTCCAGGGCGTGCGCGGCGGACAGGTGCACGATGTACAGCGGGGCGCCGGTGACCTTGGCCAGGGCGATCGCCCGCGACGTGGCCTCGCCCTCCAGTTCGGGCGGCCGGGTCAGCCCGTGCTGCACCGGGTCCGTCTGACCGTTGGCCAGCGCTTGGAGGATGAGCTGGTCGATGGCGATGCCGTTCTCCGCGTGCATCATGATCATCGACCCGGTGTCCCGGGCCTTCTGCATGGCCCGCAGGATCTCCCCGTCGGTGGCGTAGAAGACACCCGGGTAGGCCATGAACATCTTGAACGTGTTGACGCCCGCGTCGATGCAGGCCTCCATCTCCTTGAGAGACGTGTCGTTGACGTCCGAGACGATCATGTGGAAGGCGTAGTCGATCGCGCAGTTCCCGTCGGCCTTGCTGTGCCACTTGTCCAGCGCGGACAGCAGGGAGGTTCCTTTGCCCTGTACGGCGAAGTCGACGATTGTCGTCGTGCCGCCCCAGGCTGCCGCGATCGTCCCGGTCTCGAAGTTGTCCGCCGAGAACGTGCCGCCGAACGGCATCTCCATGTGGGTGTGGCCGTCGATGCCGCCGGGCACCACGTACTTCCCGGCGGCGTCGATCACGCGCTCGGCGCCAGACACCCACTGATCCGTCAGCCCTGAGTCGGGCGCGGCAAGCGCCGCGATTCGCTCGCCCTCCACCAGCACGTCGGCCGGGTACGCCCCGGTGGCGTTGACGACTGTTCCGTTGCGGATGACGATGCTCATGGCGTCACCAGCGATTCGTAGGTGTCGGGCCGGCGGTCGCGGTAGAACGCCCACAGGTCGCGGACCTCGGCCAGCTTGTCCATGTCCAGGTCGCGGACGACGACCTCGTCCTCGGTGTCCGACGCCGCGTCGCCGACCAGTTGCCCGCGCGGGTCGACGAAGTACGACTGGCCGTAGAAGTCGTTGTCGCCCAAGGGTTCCACGCCGACCCGGTTGATCGCGCCGACGTAGTACTCGTTGGCGACCGCGGCCGCGGGCTGTTCCAGCCGCCACAGGTACTCGGACAGGCCGCGGCTCGTGGCGGAGGGGTTGAAGACGATCCGTGCGCCGGCCAGCCCCAGTGCCCGCCAGCCCTCCGGGAAGTGCCGCTCATAGCAGATGTAGACGCCGATGCGGCCGACGGCGGTGTCGAACACCGGATAGCCGAGGTTTCCCGGCCTGAAGTAGAACTTCTCCCAGAAGCCCTTCACCTGCGGAATGTGGTTCTTGCGGTGCTTGCCGAGGTAGGTGCCGTCGGCGTCGATCACGGCGGCGGTGTTGTAGTAGACGCCCGGCTGTTCCTGCTCGTACATCGGCACGATCAGCACCACGCCGTGCTGCTCGGCGACCTCGCGCATCAGCGCGGTGGTCGGCCCGTCCGGGATCGCCTCGGTGTACGAGTAGTAGTCGGCGTCCTGGATCTGGCAGAAGTACGGGCCGTAGAACAGCTCCTGCAGGCAGACGACCTGTGCGCCCTGCGACGCGGCGCTGCGGATGGCCTCGACCGCGTTGGCGATCATGGATTCCTTGTCGCCGGTCCACTTCTGCTGCACCAGCCCGGCTCGGATGATGTTGCTCATCTGTTCTCCCCCTTGGCGTGGGCGGTGCGCGGTAGCGACAGCGCCAGGTAGACGACGAACCCGCCGATCAGACCGGCCACCCAGCTGTAGTCGTAGAGCGGCTTGAGGAACGGGATGAGTCCGTCCTCGGGGAACGGCCCCTTGCCGGGAGCGGAGTAGGCGCCGCCCACGGCGAGGACCGCGCCGACGGCGGTGGCGAGGACCGCTGCCCAGTTCCAGCCGCCGGAGAACCAGTACCGGCCCTCGGGACGGTAGAGGGCGGGCAGTTGGAGGCTGGTGCGGTTGCGGACCCAGTAGCCGGCGATGAGTACGCCGGCGACGGCGCCGAGCAGGCCGCCGTAGAACCCGAGCCAGACGAAGATGTAGATGTTGGGGTCCTGCACCAGGCGCCACGGTTGGATCAGGATGCCGAGCACGCCGGTTATCAGGCCACCGGTCCGGAAGTTGACCAGTCGGGGTGCGGCGTTGGAGAAGTCGTACGCCGGGCTGACCGTGTTCGCGGCGACGTTCACCGACAGCGTCGCGACCACGACCGTGAACAGGCCGAGCGCGACGACCAGCGGGTTCTCGAACTTGGCCGCGAGCTGGATGGGGTCCCAGATCGCCTCGCCGTAGATCACGGCCGTGCCCGAGGTGATGATGATCGACAGGAGGGCGAAGAACGACATTGTGGTGGGTAGACCGAGGATCTGGCCGTACGCCTGCTGCCGCTGGCTGCCGCCGAACCGGGTGAAATCGGGGATGTTCAGCGAGAGGGTCGCCCAGAACGCGATCATCGCCATCAGTGACGGCGCGAACAGCTTCCAGAAGTCGACGCCCCAGCCCAGCTTCGACGGCTGGGACAGGATCGGGCCGAGCCCGCCCGCCTCGACCAGCACCCAGATCAGCAGGGCGACGGCGACCACGATGACGAACGGCGCCGCCCAGTTCTCGAAGCGCCGCAGCGTGTCCATGCCCCGCCAGATGATCGCCATCTCGATCAGCCAGAACAGGAAGAACGACGCCCACAGCGTCCACGGGTAGTCCATGACGTGCGCCGCGTCGACCCACCAGGAACCCAGCAGTTTGCCGGTGATCGCGTAGATCGCCTCGCCGCCGATCCAGGTCTGGATACCGAACCAGCCGCAGGCGATGAAGGCGCGCAGCAGGGCCACGAGGTTGGCGCCGCGCACACCGTAGAACGCGCGGGCGAAGACCGGGAACGGGATGCCGTACTTCGTGCCCGCGTGGCTGTTCAACAGCATCGGGATCAGGACGAGCAGATTACCGAGCGTGATCGTGAGGAACGCCTGCACCCAGTTCATGCCGAGCTGGATGAGCCCGGCGGCGAGCAGATAGGTGGGGATGTTGTGCGCCATCCCGATCCACAGCGCCGCGAAGTTGTACGTGGTCCAGGTGCGCCTCTCAATGGGTACCGGGGCGAGCTCTTCGTTGAAGTACGGGCTGTCGGCGATCGTGGAGAAGTCACGCAGCTCGACTCGGCCATCCGGATGGGTGATCTGTGTGCCCGGCTCGACCGCGGTGGTTTCGGCGGGGGGCAGGGGTTCAACGGCCATCGCTCACCTCGCTGTTACGCTGCCGCAACAGTGGCCGGCCAACCGGCGCGGGTGCTGCGGGTGGGGGCGGATCAGCTCGATCTTTATCTCGGAATGGTGGGTGTCCCGGACCCGCCACGGCAGCGGCAAAGTGTCCACGCTTGGCATGATCGGCGCACACTCTGTCCACGGCATGCCCGCACCGAGCTGTCAATCGGCGCGGCGGATGGATTGGGGCCCCCTGCTGGCCCCTTGACCGGTCAGGCGTCGTCGAGTTCGTGCACCAGAAGCGCGACGTACAGCGACAGCATCGACTCCGGGTCCTCCAGCGACACCCCGAGCACCTGCGCGATCCGCGACAGCTGCTGGTAGTAGGCCGTACGCGACAGGTGCGCGGCGGCGGCCGCCGCCGACTTGTTCCCGCCCTGCTCGCAGAAGCAGCGCAGCAGCTCCACGAGCCGGGTGCGCTGGTTGGCGTCCCGCGCCAACAGCGGACCCAACTCGCGGTCCGCGAATGCCCGGACCCGCTCGTCCTCCCGCAACAGATGCAGGAGGCCGCGCAGGCGCACATTGTCCAGCTTGTGGTAGAGCTGCGTGCCGGGGGAGCGTAGGGCCGCCCCCGCCACATGCGCGGCCTCGCCCAGGCTGCGGCGCACCTCGGCGACGTGGGACACCGTGGTGCCGACCGCCACCAGCACCGGACCGGCCGCGGACCGGTGCACCTCTCTGGCCAACCGGCGCAGTACCCCGTCGACTCCGGCCTGCGCGGGCAGCGACAACAACGCGCGAACGCTCGTGTCGTCCACGACGCCGACCAGGGCGGGCGCGGCCACCCGCCGCGCGGCCAACGCGGTCGCCTCCGCGAGGTCGCGCAACACCTCCTGCGTGGCCAGCGCAGGGGCGCGTGGCGTCACGATGCCGGGACGGATCGCGACCCCGACCAGCTGCCGCCGATCGAGCCCGACGCCCAGCGCGGCCGCCCGGGCGGCGAGATCCGGGGGCGGTACTGCCTGACCGAGCAGTTGCGCGAGCAACATGCGGTGGGTCTGCCGCTCCAGGCTCTCCCGATCACGCGCCACGAGCCGATGCACCGCCAGCGCCGACGCGGCCCGCTCGGCGACCACCACGTGCCGGTGCGGCGGGGGATCCGGCGAGAGCAGGACCAGGCGCCCCCAGTCGGCGCCCTGCGCGCCGACCATCGTGACCAACCAGCCGGCCTCCTCGTCGTGGGCCGTCCGCTCGGGCGCGGCCACGGACCGCGACCGCTGACCCCAGTCCGCCAGCAGGTCGGTGGGATCCTGGCCGGCCGCGTCGTACGCGAGCACCTCGTGCCCCAGCGTCTCCAGCACCACCGGCAGTCCGGAGATCCTGGCCACCTCGCGCAGCACCTCGGCCGGCTCCGCCCCGGCCACGGTGAGCGACGTGAACGTCTCGTGCACCTGCTCGGCAGCCCGCAGCTCGGCGAGCTGCGCGTCGACGATCAACGCCACCACCGCCTCGGTGACGGACACGAACCGCGTCTCCTCCGCCAGCGTGATCAGGGGGAGCCGGTGCCGGTCGGCCGCTGCCACGAGCGCCTCTGGCAGGTGGTCACTCCACCGCCGGACCAACTCGATCACCAGTCCCGCCGCCCGGACCGCGGCCAGGTCGTCCACGTACCTCGTGAGCGCCGCCGCCTCGTCCGGCAGCGCGATTCCGGTGGTCAGCACCAGTTCTCCGCCGCGGAGCAGGTGCGCGATGTCGGCGACCTCCGCCACATGGACCCAGCGGACGCGGCCCTGCATGCCGGCCGACCCGGCGACCACCTGCGGCTTCGCGCGCCGGATCACCGGCAGTGCGATGGCTTCTGCGACGGAGGGGTACATCGCTGCCTCCCCACTGGCGGAATGCACACAACGTAATGGCATTGCCCCCAGAGCGGCACAGGTTGTGCATAGCGGTTGGACAACGATTGCCGCCACACTCGCCGTACGGACGAGATAGGGAGGGCGCGATGGCGCACCGCGAGCTGCTGGCCAGACACCGGTCCGTGATGCCGAAATGGCTGGCGCTGTACTACGAGCAGCCGATCGAGATCGCCAGCGCGCAGGGCCGCCGGGTGACCGATCGCGAGGGACGGACCTACCTCGACTTCTTCGCCGGCATTCTCACCAACGCGATCGGCTACGACGTGGCCGATATCAGCGACGCGATCCGGTCGCAGGTCGACACCGGCGTGCTGCACTCCTCCACGCTGTACCTGATCAAGTCGCAGGTCGAGCTCGCGGAGAAGATCGCGAAACTGTCCGCCATCCCGGACGCCAAGGTGTTCTTCACCAACTCGGGCACCGAGGCGAACGAGACGGCGCTGATGCTCGCCACCCAGCACCGGCGCAGCGAGCAGGTGCTCGCACTACGCAACTCGTACCACGGTCGCGCATTCGCCACCGTCGCGATCACCGGCATCCGCGGGTGGTCGGCCAGCGCCCTCAGCCCGATCAAGGTGAGCTGGGTGCACGGCGGCAACCGCTACCGCAGCCCGTTCCGGGATCTGTCCGACGCGGACTACACCAAGGCCTGCGTCGCCGACCTGCGCGAGATCATCGAAACGACGACGGCGGGCGACGTCGCGTGCATGATCGTTGAGCCGATCCAGGGGGTCGGTGGCTTCGCCACCCCACCCGACGGGTTGTTCGGCGAGTTCAAGAAGGTGCTCGACGAGTACGGCATCCTCCTCGTCTCCGACGAGGTGCAGACGGGCTGGGGCCGCACCGGCGAGCACTTCTGGGGAATCCAGGCGCACGACGTCGTGCCCGATGCGATCACCTTCGCCAAGGGCCTGGGCAACGGCCTCGCGATCGGCGGCGTCGTCGCCCGTCCTGACCTCATGGACTGCCTGCGGGCCAACTCCATCTCCACCTTCGGTGGCAACCCGCTCGTCACCGCCGGCGCTCTCGCCTCGCTGAACTATCTGTTGGAGCACGACCTCCAGGCCAACGCCGCGAAGCTGGGCAGCCGCCTGCTCGACGGCCTGCGCGCCGTCGCCGCGGCGCATCCCGTGGTCGGCGACGTACGCGGCAAGGGCCTGATGATCGCGCTGGAGTTCGTCGGACCCGACGGCGCACCCAACCCGGCGGCCGCGGCCGCCCTGCTCGAGGAAACGCGTGAACGAGGGTTGCTCGTCGGCAAGGGCGGCCTGTACGGCAACGTCATCCGCCTGGCGCCGCCGATGACCCTGACCCAGGCCGAGGCGGAGGAGGCGCTCGAGATCCTCACCCAGTCGATCGAGGCCGTGGCCAAGGAGGTGCACCAGCGATGAGGACAACCCATTGGATCGGCGGCAAGCCATGGAACGGTGTCGCCGAGCGCACCGGTGACATCTATGATCCCGCCACCGGCCAGGTCGCCGGACAGGTCGATCTCGCCACCGCCGCGGTCGTCGACGAGGCGGTCACCGCCGCCCGCGAGGCCTTCTCCCGATGGCGCACCGCATCCCTCGCTCGGCGCACGAGCGTGATGTTCTCCTTCCGGGAACTGCTCAACGCCCGCCGGTCCGACCTCGCCGAAATCATCACCGCCGAGCACGGCAAGGTGCTCTCCGACGCGGCTGGGGAGATCCAGCGTGCGCTGGAGAACGTCGAATTCGCCTGCGGCATCCCGCAACTGCTCAAGGGCGGGTTCAGCGAGAACGCCTCGACCCAGGTGGACGTGTACGCCATCCGCCAGCCGCTCGGCGTGGTCGGGGTGATCTCCCCCTTCAACTTCCCGGCCATGGTGCCGCTGTGGTTCGTGCCGAACGCGATCGCGTGCGGCAACACGGTGGTGCTCAAGCCGAGCGAGAAGGACCCGTCCGCGTCGAACTTCCTGGCGGAGCTGTTCGCGGAGGCCGGGCTGCCGGACGGCGTCCTCAACGTCGTGCACGGCGACAAGGAAGCGGTCGACCGGATTCTCGAGCATCCCAGCGTCAAGGCCATTTCGTTCGTGGGCTCCACCCCGGTCGCGCGCTACGTCTACCAGAAGGGCACCCACCACGGAAAGCGGGTGCAGGCGCTCGGCGGCGCGAAGAACCACATGGTCGTACTGCCCGACGCCGACCTCGACCTCGCCGCCGACGCCGCCGTCTCGGCCGGCTTCGGCTCGGCCGGCGAGCGCTGCATGGCCATCTCCGCCGTTGTGGCCGTCGACCCGGTCGGTGACGAGCTGGTCGGCAAGATCGGCGAGCGGATCGCCGCACTTCATGTCGGCGACGGCCGCCGCCCGGGCTGCGAGATGGGGCCGCTGGTCACCGGTGCCCACCGCGACCGGGTGATGTCATACCTGGACGCTGGCCGGTCCGCGGGGGCGCGGCTGGTGGTCGACGGGCGGAGCCACCCGATCGACGGTGAGCAAGCCGGCTTCTGGCTCGGACCGACCCTCTTCGACCACGTCGACACCGACATGTCCATCTACACCGACGAGATCTTCGGGCCGGTGCTCTCGGTGCTGCGGGTGCCCAGCTACGACGCCGCCGTCGAGCTGGTCAACGCCAACCGGTACGGCAACGGCACCGCAATCTTCACCAACGACGGCGGCGCAGCCCGCCGGTACCAGAATGAGGTCGAGATTGGCATGGTCGGGGTGAACGTCGCGGTCCCGGTCCCGGTGTCGTACTACTCCTTCGGGGGCTGGAAGGACTCACTGTTCGGTGACGCTCACGCGTACGGGCCGGAGGGGGTGAACTTCTTTGTCAGATCCAAGGTGGTCACCAGTCGGTGGCTCGACCCGTCCCACGGTGGAGTGAACCTCGGCTTCCCACAGAACACCTGAGGACCGGAAGCGGAACTTCTCGGGTATGCCCAGCGGCCGGGCGGCCGAGCAGGTGTACGAGGTCGTACAGCCAGTGCTCGGCCGCCCGCTCCGACTCGGGCCCGAGGTCGTACGTAGCAGGGAGCACTGCTCCCTGCTACGAGGGAACGGGCCTGCCGAGGTTCGTCAGAACCGCAGCTTGCGCAGGTAGCGGTAGCCGACCTCGGCCGTCTGCTGCGGTGTCACATCGGGGGTGTCGTTCTCGACGATGTACTCGAGCACCGAGTGCTCCTGGAAGATCCGGGCAAAATCGATCATCCCGGTGCCGAGGTCGGCCATGTCGCCGTCGGACGCGTGCCGGTCCTTGACGTGGTACTGCAGGACCCGCTGCGGCGCGGAGCGGATGACGTCCAGCGCGAAGCCCTCGGGGTCGGCCACTCCATCGCCTGAGTTGATGCCGCCGGTGACGGCCCAGTAGAGATCGACCTCCAGGTGTACGAGCTGGGGATCGAGCTCCTCGGTCAGCACGTCCCAGGGGCGCCTGCCACCGCCGAGGTCGATGGTGAACTCGTGGGCGTGGTTGTGGTAGCCGTAGCGCAGGCCGGCAGCGGCCGCCGCCGCGGCCTCGACGTTCATCTGTTCCGCCCAGCGCTTCCAGTCGTCCTCGCGGTCGGAGTTCAGATACGGGACCACCATGAACGACTGGCCCAGGGTGACCGCGTTCTGGATCTTCTCCTCCAGCCCGGCGGCGTCACCGCTGATCCCGTCGTGGCTGGAGCTGGCCTTGATGCCGATGCTGTCCAGGAACTGGCGCAGCTGGGCAGCGGTACGCCCGAAGTAGCCGAGCGCCAGCTCCACCTTCGGGTAGCCGATCTGGGCCAGGTGGGTGAGGGTCGCGTCGTACCCCGGCGAGCCCCACAGCGCGTCGCGTACCGTCCACAGCTGAATGCTGATCAGGCCCGGGGGTACCTGCTGGCGCCCGGTGGTGCGGGTGGTGGCCGACGCGGCCGTTGCGCCGATCCCCGACGCCGCGAGGCCGACACCGGCGACCGCCGCCAGTGAACCGCGCAGCAGGCTCCGTCGGTCGATGACGGACCGCCGCAGGGCGGCTTCTCCGTCGAATCCGTAACACATGATGACTCCTTCTGTGGTTCTACGCGGTGGGGACCAGGACGACCTGGTCCGTTCCGGTCAGGGACGGCAGGCCGTCCCCACCCGGGTCGGTGTAGGACGCGACGAGCACGGCGGTCAGGTTGTCGTTCGCCGGGTCGTGACCGGATGGCACGGTGGTCTGGATCGTGCCGGTGCAGCCGTTGGCGGTGGTCTGCGGGTGACCGTGCTGGTCGTGGCCGAGGACGTACGTGACGCTGACCTGCGCGCAGTCCACCGGCTGGTCGTCGGTCACCCGTACCTCGAACTGGACGGTGTCGCCGAACTTGAAGGGCTGGCCCGCGACCGGCTTGACCAGCTCCACCACGGGCTGGGCGTTGCCGACCACGACCCGGACCGATGCGGCGGCCGACAGTCCTCCTGGGTCGCTCACCTTGAGGGTGGCGTTGAAGAGGCCGTTATCCTGGTACGTGAACGTCGGGTTCGCCGCGCGCGAGTCGACCTTGCCGTCATTGTCGAAGTCCCACGCGTACGACAGCCGGTCACCGTCGTAGTCCGTGGTGCCAACGCTTTCGAACGTCACGGTCAGCGGCGCGAGCCCGTTGGTGGGCGTGGCCGAGACCTGGGGCACCGGGACGTGGTTGCCCTTCCAGCCGGTGTAGTCGATCCGGGCCAGCTGCGCGTCCGGGTTCTCGCTGAAGAAGCCGTCGCCGTACTCGAGCACGTAGAGCGCGCCGTCCGGGCCGAACTCCAGGTCCATCGGGTTGTCGAAGGTGAACGAGGGGAGCACCGGCTCGATCCCGCTCAGGCCGCCGCTGGAGTTCAGCCGGAAGCCCTTCACGTAGTCCCGGGTCCACTCGTGGAACAGCGGCATGCCGTCGTAGTACGCGGGCCACGCCACCGGGGCGCGTCCCCGCGTCGTGGGAGAGACGAACCGGTACGCCGGCCCGGCCATCGGTCCGATGCCGCCGGTCCCCAGCTCCGGGAACTGCGCCGAGGGGCCGTAGCCGTACCACACGTCCGGCTGCGCCACCGGGGGAAGCTCCCGCAGCCCAGTGTTGTGCGGCGACTCGTTGACCGGCGCGGCGCAGTTGAACGACGCCCCGGACTGGCCGGTGGCGAAGTCGTAGTCCACGTACGGCAGCTGTGCGGTGGCGCAGTAGGGCCATCCGTAGTTGCCGGCCTTGCGGACGGCCGCCCACTTGCCTTGCCCGGCCGGCCCGCGCAGCGGATCGGCCTCGCCCGCGTCGGGCGAGTAGTCGGCGACATACAGCTCGTCGGTCTGACGGTTCAGCTCGATGCGGAACGGGTTGCGCAGGCCCATCAGGTAGATCTCGGGCCGGGTGCGGGCCGTGCCCTCCGGGAAGAGGTTCCCGTCCGGGATGGTGTACCCGCCATTGGCGCCGACCTTGATGCGCAGGATCTTGCCGCGCAGGTCGTTCGTGTTGGCCGCGGTGCGCTGCGCGTCGTACGCCGGGTTGCGGCCGGAGCGCTCGTCGATGGGGGCGTAGCCGCCGGACTCGAACGGGTTGGTGTCGTCACCGGTGGACAGGTACAGGTTGCCCTTGGCGTCGAAGACGATGTCCCCACCGACGTGGCAGCAGATACCCCGGTCGACCGGTACGTCGATGATCTGCTGCTCCGTGGACAGGTCCAGCTTGTCCTTGACCAGCCGGAACCGGGAGAGCCGGATCGCCCCCTTGAACTTCGCGAAGTCCTCCGCGGTGCCCCAGCCCGGCGCGTCGCCCTCGTTGACGTTCGGGGTCGACGGGTCGTCGACCGGGGTGTTCATCGGCGGCGAGTAGTACAGATAGACCCAGTTGTTACCGGCCTTGCCGAAGTTGGGATCGATCGCGACGTTCTGCAGGCCCTCTTCGTCGTGCCGGTAGACGTCCAACGTCGCGGCGACGGTGTTGCGGCCCGTAGAGGGGTCGTGCAGCCAGACCTCACCCGGGCGGGTCACGTGCAGCACCCGGCTGTCGGGCAGCACCGCCAGGTCCATCGGCTCGCCCGGGTGGTCGTTGAGGGTCACCTTCTGGAAGTTCGTCTCCGGCGGGGCGCTTGTCGCGCCTGGCTCGGCCATCGAGACGGTTGGCGTGGCGACAAGGGCGGTGGTCGTCAGGCCCGCTACGGCGAGCGCGAGACGTCTCTTCATCTGCCTCTCCTTTCACTGAGGACTGATCGGGGCAGGTCGGGGACGTACGGCTTTCTCCTCCTCTGTGGCGGTTCGGTTGTTCGGGCACTGCTGAGTCGCCCGTCGGGTGGGACGCGTCGACCGCGGCGCCGAGCAGCGCGGTCTGCGCGGTGCGCGGTCAGCTACGCAGGTTGCCGTTGGCGTCGCAGCTGCGCGCGACGGGCGAAGGATCTGGGAGGTGGGGGGTGGATGTTGAGTCAGGTGTTGACCGGCTGCCAGCAGTCGTTGTGCGCGCCGATGTCTCGCCAGGCCGTGACCTCCAGACGGGTGGGCCGTCCGAGGCCACCGTCGAGGGGCTAACCGCGTGTCGGTTTACCTCGACGAAACACATCCTCACCCGGGCGACGCTAACAAAACTAATGTCGATATGTCTATAGCTTTTACCGGACGAGAACTGACTTTCCTTCAGATTGACGAAAAGTTGCTGTCCATCCTGGTACAACGCCCCGACCCGCTCCGAGACCTGCTGGCACAGGTCGCAGGCCACGGCCCTGCCACCGCAGGTCGTCGGCCCGGTCGATCAGCCGTGGTCTGGGCAACGGTTTGGAAGTGCGTGCCCGTTGCAGGATTGACCGCTGCACCTGCCGGCCGGCCGAATCGCCGCTCTCGTCGGGCCCGACGTCGTCGATGCGCGGCCGCAGCTCAATACCGCACCGCGATCCCTCGTATGGAGGAGCTCCTATCTCTTCCGGTGTTGGTGGAGTCTGCGCCAGCAGATGATGGCGCAGGCGGCCTGATGGAGGGCGTCGGCAAGGTGCACCGGCACATCAAGATCCATCAAGCCGGCGACCTGAACCAGCCGGAACTGCGCCAACTCATGCCTACCGCGAGCGCTGTCAGCTACTGGGCGGAGAACTGGTGGCCGGCGCACTGCCGGGCGGCGGGTTCGAAGTCAGGGCACGACTGCCCCTGGCGCCGACCGGAACGGCGCAGCTATGACCGCAGCAGCCGCGTCGTCGCCTGGCAGCGCTCCGATCAAGGTTCTGCTCGCCGACGACGAGCGTCTTGTGCGATCCGGCTTCAAGGTTCTGCTCGACCTCGAAGACGACATCACGGTGGTGGGGGAAGCTACCAACGGTGCCGAGGCCGTGGAACGAGCCCGTGCCACCCGGCCCGACGTCGTGCTCATGGACATCCGCATGCCGAAGGTGGACGGGATCCAGGCCACCCGCCAGATCGCCAAGACGTCCGGACTTCAACAGGTCCGAGTCCTGATCCTCACCACCTACGACACCGATGCGTACGTCTTCGCTGGACTGCAGGCCGGCGCCAGCGGCTTCCTGCTCAAAGACGCCGGACCGGCCGAGCTCCTTCACGCCATCCGAGTCGTCGCCGCCGGAGACGCGTTGCTCGCGCCGCGGATCACCCGGCGCCTCATCGCTCAGTTCACCGCCGAACGGATCGCCACCCAGGCAGGGGAGAACCGACTGGCTGTGCTGACGCAGCGCGAGCGGGAAGTGCTAGCCCTGGTGGGACAGGGCCTGAGCAACGACGAGATCGGCGCCGAGCTGTTCCTCAGCCCGGCGACCGCCCGCACCCACGTCAGCCACGCAATGGGGAAACTGGGTGCGCGCGACCGCGCGCAACTGGTCGTCATCGCCTATCAGACAGGGCTGGTCAGCCCCTAGAATCCGCGCTGTCCCTTAGGCCGCTGATCTGACGCGCCGCCTGAGTAGCCAGGCGAGTAGCCAAGATGGCGGACTAGACCGGATGACGGCGAACAGTATCGGCAGGAGGGACCAGGCGTAGGGCAGCCAAGCTCTCGGTCCTCGGCTTGGACGGCTCCCGGATTCCCACACTGACTGCCCCGAAGCCCGATCCAGCGCACCCGAGCACGCCGACTGGCACCGAAGGGATGCTCGCCGCCACAGGTGAACGGTTCGCCGCGTCGGGGATGCCCGCGTTGACCGGTAAACGTCGGGTGCACTGCGGGCGACGGGAGAGCCGGCTCGTCGGCGATCTGGGCGAGACGTCGTGGCGTTGGCCGCCCTGCGCGCCGTCGGGGTGGATGCGGTCCTGGTGAGTCTGGCGACCGGTTCGCTCCGACAGCCGGCGGGGACGAACCGCTACCCTGGCTGGTCACCTGCGGCCTCGGCTTGCTGCTCGACCGGTTCGTCGACCTGGTTGGCGACCGGCTTCAAGGCTGCCGTCCTGGACTCCTGGGGCCCCCGCCGGTGTCGCTTTCACCGGCTGTGGTGCACCCGCCGGCCGGGTGGTGCTCGCAGATCTAAAGGCAGGCAGGCGGCGGGCCAGCCCGACGACGACGGCCAACGTGGCCGCGACGGTGTAGGCGAGGGCGAGTCCCAGGGTGGGGTGGCTGTCGAAGAGCGCGCCGCTGCCGTAGCCGAGCAGCGCCGCCCAGACAGCCCAGACGGTGACCGCCAGCGCGGTGAACCGCTGGAACCGGCCCAACGGGTAGCCGACCAGGCCGGCAGTGACCGCGGTCGCCGAGCGGCCACCCGGCAGGTAGCGGCCGAAGACGATCAGCGTGCGACCGCGCCGGTGGATAACGCGATGTGCCAGCTCGGCCATGGCGCGAGTTCTCGGACGCCGCCGCAGCCGGGCGGTCATCGCCGGGCCTAACCGGCGGCCCACGCCGTACGCCAGCCGGTCACCACCGTACGCACCGAGCGCCGCCGCGACCACGACGACGACAAGCGGTGGGCGCCCGGTGGCAGCTGACGCCACGGCGACCGCGATCACCGTGCTCTCGCTCGGTGCCAGTGGGACGAGTGCATCTACCGCTGCCACAAGCGCCACGACGAGCAGCACCCAGGGACTTCCCGCGACCATGGCCAACGTCGCGTCGACCGTGTCGAACACCTAGTCAGGTTCCGCCGACAAGGCATCTGTCGCCGGACATCGGCCTGACGTCGCGGTGGCTACTGGGCGGCCAGTTCCTCATGGCGTCGACGCCGCCCGAATCCTGACCATCAGGTCAGTTTCGGCACGGCCGTGATGGCCGAGATCCGGCGACCGCCGGATCTCGGCTCGACAGGGTTGGCTCCGGCACCGGCAGGCCCCGGTCGCTGGCGGGCGCCAATGATCTCAGCTGCCCCCCGGCCATGCCGTGGCGGTCCTCATGACTTGCGCCGCAGGACGGCTCGGCGCTGCTTCAGCTCCTCCTCGCTGATCTCACCGCGAGCGTAAAGTTCGGCGAGGATGCGCTCTGCTGCGCTCCGCGCTGACTGCACCGGCGACCTGCGGTAGATCAGGTAACCGATGGACGACAGCACGACCAGCCAGAACAGGACAGGGAAGATCAGCCACCAGCCCGGCCCGCCGTCCCAAGGGCCGTGCCCATCGGTCCACCCCGGGCCCGGGTGTGCGTACACCCCGTAGCGCATTACTTCCGCCAACATGACAATCTCCCTCGGCGTCGGGCTCGCTCCTGCTTGCCGTACGCCCCGAGCATCTCCCGCCGGCAATGCTGCCGTCGTCGGTCACGCAACGACACCGGAAGTACGCCGCAGAACGTACATGGCTCCCACATCGCGCTACCGCGGACACCACCTGGGAGCTGCACGGCAACGGCCTTTCGCTCGGAAACCCCACATCCAGCAACGTCAGGTGCGGGGTGCGGGGGACGCTGCGGTCCGGGTCCGACCCGCGGGCGGTGCCAGGACAGTAGGCGGTGATTGCTTACAACCGGGCTGCTCCCCTTCACGATGTCCGGAGGGTGGTCGGCGGTACCGCCGGGACGGCCGCGACCATCAGGTGGGCGTGGTCGAGCACGGCGTCGGTGCGCCGCTCCACCAGTCCGGCGGCCGCCGTGCCGACCAGCAGTAACGCGGACAGCACGAGCGCGGGCAGCAGCCGGCGCCGGGGAGCCGCACCGAGCAGCGCGGCCACCCGTCCCGGTACGCCCCGGTCCGCGCCGGAGAGGGTGGCCGCGGGGGTCGACGCCGTGCCGGTGAGCAGGGCGGAAGGCGCCAGCGCGCGGCCGGCCAGCCGTCAGTCGGCCACCGCCCGGGCGGCGTCCTCGTCCGCCCAGCGCTCCACCGGATCGGGCGCATCAGGCAATCTGCTTGTTTCTAGAGCGTATCGGGCTGTATTGGCTACTCTCAGACCCGTTGGGTTTGCCGGACGGTGCCGGGGGTCGGCGAGGATGGAAGTCGAAGTCAACATCCGGGTTGACGGAACCCCGCACCGACTGACCGTCGACGTCCGCACCACGCTGCTCGACGCCCTTCGCGAGCGGCTGGGTAACACCAGTGCCAAGAAGGGGTGCGACCACGGGCAGTGCGGTGCGTGCACGGTGCTGCTCGACGGCCGGCGGGTCAACAGCTGCCTCGTGCTCGCCGTAGCACACGATGGCGCCGAGATTGTCACGGCCGCCGGGCTGGTGCCGGACGGTGAGCTGCATCCGATGCAGCGCGCCTTCATCCGCCACGACGCCTTCCAGTGCGGCTACTGCACGCCGGGTCAAATTGTCTCGGCGGTCGGCATGCTGGGCGAGGTCGAGGCCGGCTGGCCGAGCGCGGTGACCGTGGGTCAGCCTGCCGGCGGGGACAGTGGCGTGGGTGACGGCCCCACCACGGCGATGTTGGACGACGACGAGATCCGCGAGCGGATGAGCGGCAACCTGTGCCGCTGCGCCGCGTACGCCAACATCGTGCCGGCGATCCAGGACGCGGCCCGGCGATGAGGACATTCCGCTACGAGCGCCCCAGCACCATGTCCGGCGCTGTTGCGCTGCTCGCCGAGGCGCCGGACGGGGCGTTCCTCGGCGGAGGGACCAACCTGGTGGACCTCATGAAGCTCGACGTGGCCCGGCCGGACCTGCTGGTCGACGTACGGCAGCTGACCTCCGACCGGATCGAGGAGCTGCCCGATGGCGGCGTACGGGTCGGCGCTGGTACTCCCAACAGCGAATTCGCCGCCGACCCGCTGATTCGGCGACGCTACCCGATGCTCTCCCAGGCCCTGTTGTCCGGCGCCTCCGGCCAACTGCGCAATCTCGCCACCACCGCCGGGAACCTGTTGCAGCGCACCCGCTGCCCGTACTTCCAGAACGTCACTACCCCGTGCAACAAACGCGAACCCGGGAGCGGCTGCTCCGCCATCGAGGGGCATCACCGCGACCTCGCAATCCTCGGCACCTCACGGGAGTGCATCGCGACCCACCCGTCGGACCTGGCCGTCGCGCTGGCCGCGCTGGACGCGGTGGTCCGCACCGAGGGGCCGGACGGGGAACGGGTCATCCGGATGACGGAGCTGCACCGGCTGCCCGGGCCGGAACCGCAGCGGGACACCGTGCTCAAGCACGGTGAGTTGATCACCGCGATCGACCTTCCGCCGCTGCCCTTCGCCACCTGCTCGCACTTCCGCAAGATCCGGGACCGGGCGTCGTACGCGTTCGCGCTGGTCGCGGTGGCCGCCGCGATCGACGTGGCGGATGGCGTGGTGCGGGACGTACGGATCGCGCTCGGCGGGGTGGCGCACAAGCCGTGGCGGGCGATCAAGGCCGAGGAGCTGTTGCGCGGCGGACCGGCCCGCGAGGAGCGGTTCCGCCGGGCCGCCGAGGCCGAACTCGCCGACGCCCGGCCGTTGCCGGGCAACGCGTTCAAGGTCCCGTTGGCCTGCAACGCCATGGTACGTACGCTGCTGGATCTGACCGAGGGGCCGCGATGACCACGATCACGCCCCGGGCCATGGGCCAGGCGCTGGACAGGTTCGACGGCGCGGAGAAGGTACGCGGCCTGGCCCGGTACGCCTTCGAGCAGCCCGTCGAGCACCCGGCGTACCTGTTCCCGGTGCAGAGCACCATCGCCGCCGGCCGGATAGCCGGGATCGACTGCAGCCAGGCGAGCGCGCAGCCGGGTGTGCTGGCCGTGCTGACGTATCAGAACGCTCCTCGGGTCGCCACGGACGGTGAGCTGCGCATCCTGCAATCCGACGAGGTCGCCTTCCGCGGCCAGTTCGTAGGCGGGGTGATTGCGGAGACCTCGGAGATCGCCCGGCACGCCGCCGGCCTGGTCCGGTTGGACTATGAGGAGCGGCCCCACAACCTCGACCTACGGGGCGAGGTGCGGGCCCACCGGGACAAACTGCGGGTGCCGAAGGAGGTGCTGCCGATCTTCCCGATGGAGACCGCCGAGGGCGACGTCGACGCCGCACTGGCCACGGCGGCCGTCCGGGTGGACCAGACCTACAGCACCCCCTGGTACACCCACAACGCGCTGGAGCCGCACACGACGATCGCCTGCTGGGCCGACGATCGATTCACGCTGTACCTGTCGACGCAGGGGGTGACCGGAATCCAGGCCGCGGTGGCTGGTGCGTTCCGGCTCGACCCGGACCGGGTACGGGTGATCTCGCCACACGTCGGCGGCGCGTTCGGGTCGAAGGTCTATCCGCGTGCCGACGTGGTGCTCGCCGCGATGGCCGCCCGGCTCGTCCCAGGTCGACCGGTGAGGTTCGCGCTCACCCGGCAGCAGACGTTCTCCCAGACCGGCTATCGGCCGCCGACGATTCAGCGGGTCCGGCTGGGCGCCGGCAGCGACGGGCGGCTGCTCGCGATCGACCACGACTCGGTCGAGCAGACGTCGACGATCAAGGAGTTCGCCGAGCAGAGCACGAGAGCCACCCCGGGCATGTACGCCGCGCCGAACCGCCGTACCCAGCAGTGGGTGGCCGAGCTGGACGTACCGACGCCGACGATCATGCGGGCGCCGGGGGAGGTGTCCGGCATGTTCGCGCTCGAGTCGGCGATGGACGAGCTGGCCATCGCCTGCGGCCTGGACCCGATCGAGCTGCGGATCCGCAACGAGCCGGACGTGCATCCCCATTTCGGCCTGCCGTTCTCCAGCCGGAACCTGGTTGCCTGCCTGCGTGAGGGTGCCCGCCGGTTCGGCTGGGAGCAGCGCGACCCCACCCCGCGGACGCGTCGTGAGGGGGGCTGGCTGGTGGGCACGGGGGTGGCGGCCGCGACGTACCCGGTGCTGCGGCTGCCCGGGTCGAAGGCGACCATCCGGGTCGGCGCGGACGGCCGGTACGTCGTGCTGATCGCCGCCGCGGACATCGGCACCGGCACCCGGACCGCGCTGAGCCAGGTCACCGCCGACGCGTTGCAGGTCGATGTCGAGCAGGTCGACCTGCGGCTTGGGGACACCGCGTACCCTCCGGCAGCCCCGGAGGGCGCGTCGGCGGGGATCACCAGCTGGGGCGCGGCGATCTGTGCGGCCGCCGACCAGTTGCGCCAGCGGTTGGCCGCCGAGCACGGCGGGACGGTGCCGGCGGATGGCCTGGAGGTTACCGCCGACATGCCGGAGAACCTCCACCTCAAGCAGTACGTGATGCACAGCTTCGGCGCGCAGTTCGCCGAGGTGCGGGTGCACGAGGAGACCGGCGAGGTACGGGTACCCCGGCAGCTGGGGGTGTTCGCGTGCGGCCGGATCGTCAACCCGAAGACTGCCCGTTCGCAACTGCTCGGTGGGATGACCTGGGGTCTGTCGATGGCGCTGCACGAGCAGAGCGTGCTCGATCTCCGGTTCGGTCATGTGGTTAACCACGATCTCGCCCAGTACCACATCAGCAGCAACGCAGACGTGGGCGCGATCGAGGTGCACTGCATCGAGGAGGAGGACCCGTACGTCAATCCGATGGGCACCAAGGGCGTCGGTGAGATCGGCATCGTCGGGGTGGCGGCGGCGATCGCGAACGCCGTGTACCACGCCACCGGGGTCCGGATCCGCGACCTGCCGATCACCCTGGACAAGCTCCTCCCCGGCGGGGGGCGCTGACGGGCTGACCGTCGGCGCGGCACGTCACCCGGTCGGGTGGGTGTGCGGAGTCGTTGAGCGGGAATGTCGCTCACCCCGCGAGGCCCGCGGGGTGAGGAGCCGGAACCGTGACCACCGTCCGCCCCGCCGTCGGGCGCCCGATCGAGGCCGGAGCCGTCGTCGACGCCGGAGGCGCCGCGACCGTCGGCGCCGATCCAGACCTTCCGGCCCGTGCCACCCGCGCGGCTGGCCTCTGCGCGACCGCGTTGAGCATGCTGCTGTTCGGCGTCCTGCATGTGACCGTCCACCGCGTCCACCCGGTGCGGGACACCCTGAGCGACTACGCGCTGACCCGCGACGGGTGGCTCTTCGGCGCGGCCGTGCTCGCTTTGGCCGCCGGGTCCGCACTGCTGCTATCCCCGTTCGCCGGAGCGGCGGCGCGGCGCACCGGGCGGCTGCGGGCCCTCGCCGCCCGGGTCGCCTTCGGCGCGTGGTGCCTGGGCCTGACCGTGCTGGTCGCGTTCCCCCGCGACCCGGTCGGCGCGCCGGCCACCATCGCCGGCGACATCCACCGGTTGGCCGCGGTCGCCGCCCTGTGCGGATTGCCGGTCGGCGCGCTGCTGACCGCCGTCCGGCATCCGGGGCGCTGCGCCGGCGCCGTGCTCGTGGCCTCGGCGGGCTGCCTGCTGGCCCTGCTCCCCTTCGTGGCCGCGTACCTGGTCGCCTCGCCGCTGCGCCCGGCGGTGGGGCTGATCGAACGCGCGGTCAGCCTCGGCGAGGTGGTCGTGCTGCTGCTCACCGCGCGGCTCTGCCGGACCGGCGGCGAGCCGTTCCCGGGTGCCTCGCCGGCCGCCGACGGCGGACCCTAGAGCGGCTCGACACCCTCGGAAGCCGAGTCAGGATCACTTCACAGAGACTCACCGCTCTTGATCTCGCCACGGGACGTGACCGGGTCATCGGGTAGGGCCGACGCCAAGCGCGTCAGACGACGCCTGCACCCCGGAGGATCGACGGCAAGACCGGCTCGGCGGCCGATCTGAGGGGTCACGGTGAGATGCGGACCTCGACCGAGCTGATGAACCACCGGAAGTCGGACGTGCTGTGGATGGACACGTCGTTCGTGCCGCTCAGGTCGAACGAGCGCGTCCCGACGCACACGATCACGGACTGACCTGCAGGCACCGGGCCTGCGCTGAACAACTGGGCGAAGTAGTGGGCACCGCGGGTCAACTTCTCCTGCAGGAAGCTCTCGTCGTCGTCGGTCTGCTCGTTGAAGGCCGACATCTCGGCATACGAGGGCTCGGACACGTTGGGATGCAGGACGTCGAGCATCAGGAAGTTTCGCTGGCCTGTGCTGGAGTTCGACCATCCCCATTCGTCCGTCGTGTCCAACCGGTGTGTTGCCTGGACGCATTGCGCGTCGATGAGGACCTCGACGAGGCCGGTCGTCGGCGGCACGAAGGCGAACGCCACCGCGCTGAAGCCGTCGCCGGAGGCATAGTCGAAGTCGCCGGCGTCGCCGTCGTCCATGGTGATGGAGATGCCCACGTCTCCGACGGGCGGGTTCAGCGTATGAAGGCGATCAACGACGAAGTTGTCGTTGTGCACCGGGACGAACCCGAAGTTGAACCCGAAGAACGGCGGCCGGAAGACCTCCCACCGGTGCGGGTCCTGGCTGTCGTCCGGTTCGAAGACTCCCCAGGGAAGGGCGCGATCGTGGAAAGGAGACAGGCTCAGCCACTTGTCGAGGTTGTTCGAGAGGTGGAACCCGGGGCTGATGTTGTCGTCGGTCGTGAAGACGTTGGCAATGGCCTGGTGGTAGTCCGTCGCTATCGCGACGATCGCCTCACGCTGGACGTCTCGACTTCGCAGGAAGGCATCGGCCTTCCGCTTCCGGGCATTGTTCAGCTTGTCGTAGCTTGAGGTCAACCCGTTGGGCGGCTGAAGCAGGTCACGGACGGTCGTCCGCTCCTGCTGCATCAGTTCCCTCAGGTCAGCCCAGTTGTCGTCTCCTAGCAGGCGTCGCAATCGGCGGCTCGCATCGGCCGACAGCTTCGCGGCTTTGCTGCTGCGCTTTCTGGTGATCGTCCGGAGTCGCTGCTCTCGCTCCTCCGCTGCCGCATCCGCCGATCGCTGGGCTACCAGGGGGAACTGGCGAAAATTCCGAACCGCCTTACAGGTGCTGACCACGTGAACCACCCCATTAGAGCCTCCCTACATGCTGCTGCACGTCGCTCTGGGTAGCCATACGGGTTGTGCCATGTTTGCAACGCCACATCTACTACCAAATGGCGCCAACCAGCCTCTCCCGGTCGTCGCGCTCGGCGAGCGGGGCTACCACCTGCCCACCCTGGGCGCGCTGACCGTGGCCACGTTGCGCGGCCTGATTGACAGGTGACGCGCGCCTGCCGTTGACTGAGTGATCAGTCAGCACGAGATGACTCCGGAGGTCTTTCCATGGTGCGGCTGCCCACCGAACTCGTGCCGCTCACCGAGGAGCAGCAGGCCATCCTGGAGCTGTGCCGGCAGTTCGGCCGGGACATGATCCGCCCGGCCGCGCGCGCCGTGGACGAGGCCGACATCGAGACGCCGTGGCAGGTGTGGCGGGCGGCCGCGCAGGTGGGCATCACCGGGTTCATGCTCCCGGCCGAGTACGGTGGCGGCGGCTTCACCGACGTGTTCACCCAGTGCCTGGTGCAGGAGGAGCTCTCCGCCGCCGACGCGGCGATCGGCAACCTGCTCACCTCCGGCGGGTTCTTCGCCGACCCGGTGCTCGAGCTGGGCACCCCCGAGCAGTGCGAACGCTGGCTGCGTCCGCTGTGCACGGACGATCCACCGATGACCGCGCTCGCCGTCACCGAGCCCGACGCCGGGTCGGACTCGGCCGCCATCACCACCCGGGCGACCACGGTCGACGGCGGCTACCGGCTCACCGGTCAGAAGGCCTGGATCTCCAACGGTGGCGTCGCCGAGTCGTACGTCGTCTTCGCCACGCTCGACCCGGCACTGCGCTCCCGCGGCGTCACCGCGTTCCTGCTGTCGCGCGGGACGCCCGGCCTGTCGTTCGGCGCGCCGATGCGGAAGATGGGTCAGCGGGCCATCGTCAACACCGAGGTCTTCCTCGACGACGTGTTCGTGCCCGAGGCCGACCGGCTCGGCGCGGAGGGGCAGGGCTTCTACGGGTTGATGCGCACCTTCGACATCTCCCGCACCGTGCTCGCCGCTTCCGCCACCGGCCTGGCCCGCGCCTGCCTGGAGCTGGCCGTCGACTACGCGCGGGAGCGCACCCAGTTCGGCAAGCCGATCATCGAGCACCAGGCGGTCGGCTTCCGGCTCGCCGACATGGCCGCCCGGGTCGACGCCGCCCGACTGCTGGTCTGGCGCGCGGCCCGCCGCCTGGACGCGGGCCTTCCATGTACGGCCGAATCCGCGATGGCCAAGCTCACCGCCGCGGAGACGGCGATGTTCTGCAGTTGGGCGGCGGTGCAGACGCTCGGCGGCTGGGGCTACTCGCGGGAGTTCCTCGCCGAGAAGTGGATGCGCGACGCCAAGTTGGAGGAGATCGAAGAGGGCACCTCGGACATCCAGCGGATGATCATCGCCCGGTCGCTGAGATGAACCGGCCGCTCGAGTCGCTCTTCGCCCCGACCTCGGTGGCGGTCGTCGGCGCGTCGGAGCAGCCGACCAAGTGGGGCTACCGGCTGTCGGTCGGAGCGCTGACCGGCCGCGAGCGGCGCAGCGTGCACCTGGTCAACCGGCGCGGTGGCGCGCTGGACGGAGTGTCGTTCGCGCCATCACTCGCCGCGCTCGGCGAGCCGGTGGAGCTCGTCGTGGTCGCCACTCCGGCGGCACAGTTCTCGTCGACGGTGGACGAGGCGCTCGCCGCGGGCGCCAAGGCCGTCGTCGGGATCACCGCGGGGCTGTCGCCCGCCGCGCAGGCCGAGGTCGCCGCCCGGGTACGCGCCGCCGGCGCGGTCCTGCTCGGTCCCAACTGCATGGGGGTGGCAGACGCGGCCGCCGGGCTGCGGCTGCTCTGGGGAGAGCTACCCGCCGGCGACATCGCGCTGGTGTCGCAGAGCGGCAACCTGGCCCTCGAGCTCGGCGCGATCGCCCGTCGGGGCGGGCTGGGCTTCTCGCGCTTCGCCTCGCTCGGCAACGCGGCCGACGTGACCGCCGTAGAGCTGCTGCGGGTGTGCGCGGCCCACCCGGCCACCCGCGCGGTGGCGGTCTATCTCGAGGACGTCGGCGACGGGCGGGCGTTCGTCGCCGCCGCGGCCGACGCGGTGGACGCGGGCATCCCGGTCGTGCTGCTGACGGCCGGGCGCTCGGCCGAGGGCGCGCGGGCCGCCCGGTCGCACACCGGCGCGCTCGCCGGCGACGCCGCCGTGCTGACCGCCGCGTGCCGCGCCGCCGGCGTACGGCTCGTGGCCACCCCCACCGAGCTGATCGAGGCCACCCGCGTCGCGGCGATCCCGGCGAGCGTGCGCGCCGCCGTCTTCCCAGCAGCACCCCGTCGCCTGGGCGTGGTCGCTGACGGTGGCGGGCACGGCGTGATCGCCGCCGACCTCGCCGTCGCCGCCCGGCTCGCGGTGCCAGGCTTCAGCGACGACCTCGCCGCCCGACTCGCGGTGCTGCTGCCGCCCGCTGCGACGACGGGGAATCCCGTGGACCTGGCAGGCGGCGGCGAGCGGGACATCACCTCGTACGCGGCGGTGGTGGCCGCCGTCCTCGAGTCGAGCGAGGTGGACGCGGTGCTGCTGTCGGGGTACTTCGGCTCCTACTGCGAGCAGGGGGCGGGGGAGCTGGCCGCGGCCGAGGGCGAGGTCGCGGACGCCATCGCCGCTGCGGTGCACCGGACGGGCCGCCCGGTGTACGTGCACAGCATGGCGGCCCGGTCGTCGACCGCTGCCCGGCTCGCCGCGGGCGGCGTGCCGGTGTGGTCGGCGATCGAGCAGGCGGTCGCCGCCGCCGTGCCGGCCCTTCGCCGTCCCGGCCCGCCCGAGCTGCCCCGCCCGGCGGGGGCGGTCGCCGGGGACGCCTACTGGGCCGGGCGGGAGCTGCTCGCCGGGGCGGGGGTGGCATTCCCGCCGGCCCGGGCCGTGCGAAGCCGGGACGACGCGCTGGTCGCCGCGGGTGAGCTGGGCTACCCGGTCGTGCTCAAGGCGCTGGGCCTGGTGCACAAGTCCGACGTCCGGGGCGTCGCGCTCGGGCTGGGCGACGCGGCAGCGGTCGCGGCCGCGTTCGACGACATGACCGGCCGCCTCGCGCCGGCAGGCTACGTCGTCGAGACGATGGTCGAGTTGCGCGAGGGCGTCGAGCTCATCGTCGGTGCCAGGCGGGATCCGCGATTCGGCCCCGTGCTGCTGGTCGGGTTCGGCGGCGTGTACGCCGAACTCATCGCCGACACCGCCGTGGACCTGGCGCCGGTCGGCCGGGACGGCGCTCGCGACCTGCTCGTGCGGCTGCGCGGCGCCGCGCTGCTCGCCGGCTTCCGCGGCCGGCCGGCGGTCGACCTGGACGCCCTCGCGGACGTGATCGTCGCCGTGTCCCGGGTCGCCGCCGCCCATCCCGAGATCGCCGAACTCGACCTGAACCCGGTGCTCGCGACGCCACACGGCGCCGTCGCGCTCGACTGCCACTGGGAGTTGGCGCGATGAACAGCACAGCGGGGGAGGTGCTGGTCGCGAGCCTCGCCGCGCACGGCGTGGACGTGGTCTTCGGCATCCCGGGCACCCACAACCTGGAGATCTACCGGCATCTCACCGGGTACGGGATCCGGCACGTCACCCCGCGGCACGAGCAGGGCGCCGGCTATGCCGCCGACGGGTACGCGCGCACCACGGGCCGGCCCGGCGTCGCGATCGTCACGACCGGCCCGGCGTTGCTCAACATCGCCACCGCCGTCGGCCAGTCGTACTCCGACTCCGTGCCGGTGCTGGTGATCTCACCCGGGATGCCGCTGCACCACCCGCAGCGGGGCACCGGGCTGCTGCACGAGATGCGCGACCAGCGAGCGGCGATGTCGACGGTGACCCGGATCGCCCACCGCGTGACCAGCCACGCCGAGCTCACCGAGGCGGTGGCCCAGGCGTTCGCCGAGTTCGCCGCTGAGCGGCCCCGCCCGGTGCACCTGGAGGTCCCGCTGGACCTGCTCGCCGAGCGCGCCGAGGTCGAGATCGCGGCGCCGCTGCGGGCCGCCCGTCGATCGCCCGACCCGTCGCTGGTCGCCGGGGCGGCCGACGCGCTGGCGCGGGCGGAGCGCCCGGGCATCCTCGCCGGCGGCGGCGCCCGGGGCGCGGCGGGGGAGCTGCGCGTGCTCGCCGAGCGGCTCGGCGCGCCCGTGCTGACCACCACCAACGGCAAGGGCGTGCTGCCCGAGGACGACCTGCTCGCGCTCGGCTCGGCGCTGCACCTGCCGGCGGCCGCGGAGTTCGTCGGCGACTGCGACGTGCTGCTCGCCGTCGGCACCGAATTGGCCCCCACCGACTGGTGGTACGGCCCGCCCGCGCGTCCGGCCAGCCTGATCCGCGTCGACATCGACCCGGCGCAGCTGCTCGTCAACGCCCGCCCCGACCTCGCGATCGCGGCGGACGCCGCACCCGCCGTGGCCGGGCTGGGCGCGGCACTGCGGGGCGTACCGGCCAGGGAGGGTGATCGGGCGCGGGCCTGGCGGGCGCGGCTGCGGGCGCAGGCGCGCGCGGAGGGCGCGCGCTGGCTGCCGTGGCTGGACGCCGTCGCCGCAGTGCTCGCCCGCGACGCGATCGTGACCGCTGACAACGCGATGGGCTGCTACTACGGCGCGCTGGGCAACCTGCCGGTGCGCGTGCCGGCCGGCTTCTGCTTCCCGACCGGCTTCGGCACGCTCGGCTACGCGGTACCCGCGGCCATCGGAGCGGCCATCGGGCAGCCGGCCCGCCAGGTGCTCGCCCTGGCCGGCGACGGCGGGCTGATGTTCTCCGTGCAGGAGCTGGCCACCGCGGCCGCGGAGGGCATCCCGCTGCCCGTCGTCGTCTTCGTCAACGGCGGGTACGGCGAGATCCGGGCGGAGATGCGCGAGGCCGGCATCGCCCCGCTCGGGGTCGACCTGGCCGTGCCCGATTTCGCCGCGCTCGCCCGCGCCCTCGGCGGGTACGGCGTCACTGTCCGCGATCCGGATCACCTCACCGCCGAGCTGGCCGACGCCTTCGGCCGCCCCGGCCCCTCCCTGCTCCTCGTCCCGGAAGGCGATGCGCCCTGATGTCGTTCCTGGAGATCGTGTGGACCGACGAGGTGACCCGGAAGCGCGGCTACCTGGTCCTCGACCGGTTGGTACGCGGCGCCGCCAGCGGCGGGCTGCGCATGCGCGAGGGCTGCACCCTCGACGAGGTGCGCGACCTGGCCCGGGGCATGACGCTCAAGGAGGCGGTCGTCTACTCGGCGGGCGACACGTACGTGCCCTTCGGCGGGGGCAAGGGCGGCATCGACTGCTCGCCGTACGACCCGGAGGCTCGCGGCGTGATGCGGCGCTACCTCGCCGCGATGAAGCCGCTGCTGGAGACATACTGGTCCACCGGCGAGGACTTCGGGGTGCGGCAGGACGTGCTGGACGAGGTGGCCGCCGAGGTGGGCCTGCGCTCCACGATCGAGGCGGCGCTGCGCCTGCTGCCCGACCCGGAGGCCGCGCTGGCGCTGGTGAAGGCCGGCTTCGCGGTCGAGGTGGACGGGGTGGGGCTGGCCGACCAGGTCGGCGGGTACGGCGTGGCCGAGGCGGCGCTCGCCGCGGCCGAGCGCCTCGGGCTGCTCGGCGCCGGCGCGCGGGCGATGGTGCAGGGCTTCGGCTCGATGGGCGGCGCGACGGCGCGCTACCTGGCCCGGGCCGGCGTGCCGGTGGTCGGCGTGTGCGACGCCCAGGGCGTCGTGCACAACCCCGACGGGCTGGACGTCGAGCGGCTGCTGCTCTCGCGGGACGCGTACGGCTGTGTGGACCGCGCGGCGCTGCGCCCAACCGATGTGCGACTGCCCCGCGAGGAGTGGCTCACCGTCGAGGCGGAGATTCTGGTGCCGGCCGCGATGTCGTACGTCATCACCGAGTCCAACGTGGTCGGGGTGCGGGCGCGTCTGGTGGTCGAGGCCGCGAACGTGCCCACGACTCCGGCGGCGGAGGCGGCGCTCGCCGCCCGGGGCGTGACGGTGGTGCCGGACTTCGTGGCGAACGTCGCCACCAACGCCTGGTGGTGGTGGACGCTGTTCGGCGACATCGAGCCGACCGCGCAGGCGTCCTTCGCCAAGATCTCCACAGTCCTGCGCGGGCTCGTCGCCGAGATGCTCGATCGGGCCGGGTCGGCGGGCGTCACGCCGCGCACCGCCGCGCTGGCGATGTCCGCCGAACGGGCCGAGGCGGTCGCCGCCCGGTTCCGCTGACGCCCGCCGGACCGCGGGACCGGAAGGAGGCGCGGGCGAAGGAGGCCGCGGACGGTCAGGTGAGCTGGTCGGGCTGCAGACCCAGCTCCCGGGCGGCGCTGAGGCGCACCCAGTCGGCCATCTGACGGCGGGAGATGACCCGCTCGTGCACGGCGATCTGCACGGCCAGCCCGTCGATGAGCCCGCTGATCCGCCACGCGGCGCCCCTCGCGTCTTCGCAGGTCAAGGAGCCGTCGGCGACGCCAGCCGCGATGACCTCGGTCAACGCCTCCTTCCACCGCAGGTCGAGCCGCCGGGACACCTTCTCCAGCTCACGCACCCGCAGCGACTCCGACCACCCGTCGATCCACATCGCCCAGGCCTTCGAGCGGCCGGTCGGCGCGTACAGCTTGAGGATCTTCCTCAGCTTCTCCAGCGGCGTCGCGGCGGAGCCGACGACCGCGTCGAGCCGGGCGAGATCCTGCTCGGCGGCGTAGGCGAAGGCCTGTGCGAGCAGCCGCTCCTTCGTCGCGAAGTGGTAGAAGACCAGCGCCTGGCTGACACCCGCGGCCCGTGCCACGTCCGCGGTGCGCGTGTTGGCCAGGCCACGCTCAACGATCACGTCGCACGCGGTACGCAGCAGCGAGTCCAGGCGTACCTCGGCCGAACCTCTCGTCACGCTCGATACGCTATCCCATCACCGGGAGCGAATACCTCCGACTTGACTGACGGATCAGTCAGCGGCGGCGTGGCCCCGGCCTCAGTCGGGCGAGGGCTGTGCCTCCGCCAGGGAAAGCAGGAAGAAGCCATGACCGGCCACGCCGAGGTCGTATTCGCCTGACTCCTGCACCTTGGGGAACTCGGCGCCGCCCATCAGCTCCCGTGGCCGACGGCCGGCGTGGGAGGACAGGGCCAGCGTCGTCGTCTGTGGGTAGCGGGAGAAGTTGAACAAGCACAGCACCTCGTCGTCGCGGTCGCCGCGGAGGAATGCGAGAACGGCCGGGTTGGTCGACCGGACGATGCGGCAGCCAGGGCGGGAGAACGCCGTCCAGGCGTGGCGCGTCTCGATCAGCTTCTCCACCACGTGCAGCAGGGAGGACCGTGCGCGGAGCTGGTTCTCCACGTTGACCGCCATGTAGCCGTAGATCGACTCGTGGATCAGCGGCGCCGGCAGGTTCTCCGGCTGTGCCACGGAGAAGCCACCGTTGCGGTCCGGTGCCCACTGCATCGGCGTGTGGACCGCCAGGTGACCCGGCAGCGACAGGTTCTCGCCCATGCCGATCTCGTCGCCGTAGTAGACGACCGGGACGCCGGGCATTGACAGCAGCAACGCGAAGGCGAGTTCGAGCTGCCCCCGGTCGTCGTTGAGCAGGCTGGCCGTCCGTCTGCGGATGCCGGTCGCGCCCCGCATGCGGGCCAACGGCGCGTAGGTGTGCAGCAGTTCGTCGCGTTCCCGATCATGCAGCAGGCCCAGCGACATCTCGTCCCCGTTCCGGAGAAACACCGCCCAGTGACGGTCACCCGGCTGGTCACGCATCTGCGACAGCACCCGTGACACCGGCCGGTGCGTCTCACGCCGCATGGCGAGCAGCAGACTCGGCATGAGCGAGGCGTACATCACCAGGTGGCACTCGGGGTGCTCCTGCGTGCCGAAGTAGGAGCTGGCGCCCTCCGGCCAGTCCTCGCTCCACGCGATGATGATCCGGTTCGGGTAGGTCGAGTCCATCCAGGACCGCAGCTCGCGCAGGTAGCTGTGCGTCTCGTCGAGTCCCTTGCTCGACGTGCCGCTGCGCTCGAACAGGTAGGGAACCGTGAGCAGGCGCAGGCCGTCGACCCCCTGCCGGAGCCAGAAGTCCATCACGTCACGCATCGCGGCCAGCACCTCGGGCGCGTCATAGTTCAGGTCCGGCTCGTGCTGGCTGTAGCGGTGCCAGTAGTACTGTCGCCGTCTACCGTCGTACGTCCAACCCGCGCCACGGCTGCTGAGCGGCTCGTCCGCCTCGGCGTAGTCGTCGCCCGTGTCACGCCACACGTAGAAGTTTCCGTACGGGCCGTCCGGGTCGCTTCGGGAGGCCTCGAACCACGGATGCTCGTCGCTGGTGTGGTTGAGCACCAGGTCCAGCACCATCCGCAGGCCCTGCCGACGGGCGAGGCTGAGCAGCTCCAGCAGGTGCGACGGCTGTCCGAGGCCCTCGTCGATGGCCTCGAAGTCGGACGCCGCCCGACCATCACTCAGTGACGGTGACGCCATTATCGGGTTCAGCAGCAGGCAGTCCACCCCCAGCCGGCGCAGGTAGTCCAGCTTCTCGGTGATGCCGCGCAGGTCGCCGTGGCCGTCGCCGTCAGAGTCGTAGAAGAACCGTACGTTCACCTCGTAGAACGTGCTGCCAGCCGCCCAGTTCGGGTCGCCCGGCGGCTCCGGGCCGAGCTCGTCCTCGACCTCGGCGCGGGCGACGCGGAGGCGACCCGACAGGGCCTGCCGGGCTCGCGCGGCCACGCGCTCCGCCGGGTCCCGCTCCAGGGTCTCGAGTGTCTCGAACGCGGCCACCAGCTGCTCGCGGGTCCGGTGATTGCCGTGCGCCCAGTTGCTCAGCTCGTCCACGGCCAGCACCCGTGCCGACGCGAGCCCGCTCCGGGTGAGCGCGAGGAGGTCGCCCGGAATCAGCTCGGGCCGCCGGGGCGCGTTGCTGAGGATCAGGTCCCCGACGCCGGCGGCCCGCATCTGGGGCGTCTGCCGGCGTTCCCGGTCGACCATCCGTACAGCCGCGTACTCGAAGGCCTCCCGAACGCTGATGATCCCGTTGCCGTCGCCGTCGGCGGCGCCGGTCCGCAGCCCCTCGAGAAAGGGGCCGGAGAACGCGGACGGCAGCGCGTGCTGCTTGTAACCGTCACCTTCGTGGGCCAACTCGGTGGCCCCGGCGGACACCACGACGATGCGGCTGCGGTCCCCACGTTGCTTGAGGTCGCCGAAGGCGCCTGCGTGGCAGCAGTCCAGGATCAGTACCAGCTCGCTGGCCCGGCACTCGTCGATCCAGTGCCGCAGCTCGTCTGTCGGTACCGCGGTCGGCGGAATGCGGTCCGGGTCCGTGTCGGAGGCAGTGAGGTAGAGGCGATGGCCGTCGTGCAGTCGCCCGTGGCCGGAGTAGTACACGAGCAGGAAGTCGTGGGGATCGGCGCTCTTCAGGAAGTCGTAGAGCGTCACCTGCGCGGCGTGTGAGTCCTCGTCGAGGCGGTCCCGGACGTCGTCGAAGGCGCCGAGCCCGGGATCCCGGAGCAGCCGGGCCCATTCCTTGAGGTCACTGGCGGGCGAGTCCAGGTCAGGCAGCGCTTCGTTGCCGTAGGTGCCCACACCGATCAGGAGCGCGCGCTTCACCGTGGGTGCCCACCGGGTCCGGACGCCGCTGCGTCACTCACCATCGACATTTTGAGGTACGGCGGGCGTGCCCTGCCGGGGCACCGACACCGACTTGATGACCTCGGTCAGGGTCTTCTCCGACACGTCCCGCACGTCGATCTCGGTGCCGTCCGGGAGGCTCATCCGCAGCCGCTTGCCCTTGTTGCGTTCCTGGTAGCGCTTGATGACCTCGGTCAGGTGCTTGATGTCCGCCGCCGCCCGCTTCGCGGTCGGATAGCCGAAGACGGCGAGGGTGAGTACGCCGAAGATGGTGCTGACCGGATCTCGCGTCCCCGGCTCGGCCTCCTCGACGAGTTCCATCGCCTCGACACCCGGAACCTGGTTCAGGTGGTCCTTCAGATGGCGCGCCTGCTCGGCGAGTTCCTCATCGGTGACCGGCCCGTCGGGCACGACCCGCAAGATCAATCCATCGACCATGATCTCATCGTTGCCTCTCCCGGTACGCCGTGCAAGGGTGCCAGCGGTGGGATCCCGCGCGGGCGCGGCAGCTTGGCCGGCGGTACGTCCGTCACCACCCGATCCGCCCCGAACGCGAGCGCTCGACGGCCGAGCGCGTGACGTACATCCGACAGACCCGCGACGATGTCTAGGTGGCCACGCCCGGCGGCTCGCGCGGCGGGTTGGCCACCCCGTACGGGTGGGCGTGGCGTTCACGCGGGATGCCCCTCATGATCGTTCCGCTGGCGGGCCCCGTCGAGAAGCTGGTTGAGGGCTTCCCGCGACCTGCCCGTCGCCGTGGCGAGCGCCCCGAGCGGGTCGGGGTTCCGGCGCCCGGCGAGGTCATCGAAGACGGCGAGCAGGTCGGACTGGAAGCCGTCCGCCGTCGCGCCCCGTGTCTGGGCGAGCGCGGCGAGCCGTCCTTCGATGTAGCGCCGCACCATCACCTGGTACGCCCCGACGCTCGGCAGCTCGTGGAATTCGGCCACCATGTCGTCGACCTGCCGTCCCATCCGGTGCAGGACCGCCGACGTGACACCGCGCCCCCGACCGTCGGGCGCCGCGTCCTCGGCGACCCGGATGACGACCTCGTCCGGCCCGCTGATTTCGGTCGATCCGCCGTCGGCGTGCCACCGTGCCGTGACGAAGCAGCCGTTGTCCTCGCGGGACAGCTCAACCGACCGCGCTGCGCGACCGTGATTCTCCTGGGACATCCCACACCTCTCATTCCGGCGCCTCGTGGGCGCCTCCTGGCCGGCCGCGGTGGTGGCCGGTGTCTTCCGTTGCTCCGCCCGGCTCAGGGCGTGGGGGTGGCCGCGCCGACGACGCTGCCGAAGAAGACCATGACCGTGAAGGCGATCATCGGGCCGACGAAGACGTAGCCCAGGACGAGACCGGCGACCGCCATGCCGTGCCCCGACCTCGTGCCGTCCCGGGTTTCCCCCAGGGCGATGTGGCCGAGGATGACGGCCAGGATGCAGGGCAGCCCGAACAGGCACCACCCGCCGAGCACGCCGAGGACCCCGAGCACCAGCGACGCCGTGGCCATGCCCGACGTCAGCGGCGCCTGCACAGCGATCCGCTGCACCGCCGGCAGGTAGCCGCCGGGCTGGTAGGGCCCGGCCGAGACCGGCGGGTACGGGCCGGGAGGTCCGGACGCCGGCGGGTACGGCCCGGAAACGGCGGACACCGGCGGGTACAGCCTCGGGACCCCGGAGACCGGCGGCTGCGGGCGGGTGGGGTCGGGGCCGGGCTGCGGGTACGTCATCGTTCGGGTTCCGTTCTTCCGTTGAGTTGGGTGAGCAGGACACTCACCTCGGTGTGCAGGCGACGCAGCTCGGCGGCGGTCGGCGCCAGCTCGTAGCAGTGGTGGTGGGCGGCGGTCGACAGGGTCGCCCACGTGAACGCGATCCGGCGGGCGACGCCGATGCCGGGCCCGAGCCGCCCGCGCAGCATCAGCTGCTTCGCCCGGCCCTGCCGGCACGAGGCAACCGTCGGCTTGACCCGCCGCCAGTAGGCGTCGATGCCGCCCTCGAGCGCGAGCCGGATCAGGCAGGCGCACGCCCGCGGCCACCAGCCGGCGGTCACCGCGGTCGCGCCGAGCGCGCCGGCGCCGCGCAGCAGCTGGTCGGCCGCCGCCAGGCAGTGCCGGGGCGTCGGCGGGGTCACGACAGCACCGCCGCGAGGTGGCGGGCGTCCGCGACCAGGCCGGGCAGGTCCACCAGGTACGCCCCGTGCACGCCTTCCTTGCACGCCTTGTACGCGCCCACCGCCCGCGACCCGTACCGGCGACTCAGATACCCGAGCACGTCGCCGCCCCGGTCGGCGTCGTCGAAGAGCGCCAACGCGACGGTGGTGGTAAGCCGCCGGGACGCGGCCACGACAGCCCCTTCGATCTGGTCGTGCGGCACCCCGCGGGCCACCCGCTGCCGCCAGACGATCCGGTGGCAGGCCGCCTCGATCGCCGAGCGGCACAGCTCCGCCACCACCGGGCCGCGCACCTCGGCGGCGATCTCCTCATTGCGCGACAGCGCGTACGCGTCGTCCAGGTAGCGGGTCACCGGGTCGGAGCCGGGCCGCAACGTCACCACCGACCGCTCGGCGCGGGTCACCTCGACGATCCGGGCCTGTCCCAGGTTCAGCCGCTCCACCGCCTCCGGCAGCCGGGTGTCGTGGGTGAAGACCACCACCTGCCGCTGCTCGGCCAGTTCGGCGAAGACCCGCGCCAGCCCGTCCACCTTCGACGGGTCCATGCTCTGCACCGGGTCGTCGACCACGATGAACCGGAACGGGCTCTCCGGCGCGTAGCCGCGCGGCAGGAACGTCGCCAGCCCGAGCGCGTGCATCTCGCCCTGACTCATCACGCCCAGCGCGGTGCCGTTGTCGGTGCCGTCGACGCTGACCGGGAAGACCACCCGCCGTCGGGTGTGGGTTCCCTCCAGGGCCATCGCCCCGAGCTCGACGTTGCTCTCCTGGCGCAGCTGCGCCCAGATCCGCTGCGAGTGCGCGGCGAACGGCGCCACCCGCTGGTTGCGCAGCTCGGTCGCCGTGGCCTTCAACCAGTTCCGGGCGGCCTTCAACCGGGCGAGGGTCCGCTCTCGCTCCGGCAGCCGCCCGGCGGCGAGCAGCCAACCCCGCAGGTCGGCCGCCG
This sequence comes from Micromonospora sp. IBHARD004, assembly GCF_052814115.1. Lineage (NCBI taxonomy): Bacteria > Bacillati > Actinomycetota > Actinomycetes > Micromonosporales > Micromonosporaceae > Micromonospora > Micromonospora sp. IBHARD004. The sequence continues at coordinate 3,878,099 of NZ_CP199934.1, read as the reverse complement.
CGGCCTGCCAACCGGTGTCGCGCTGGCGGAGCAGGCCCTTCGCGTACGAGCGGAGATCCTCCGCCGCCGCGACGACCGCCGGGTACCGGGCGCTCAGGTGCTCGGCGAGCTCCTCCGGCCCGCCGGGGGCCAGCCGCAGCGCCGCCACGGCGTCCCGCAGCCGGGCCAGCGGCACGTCCGGCGCCTCCGCGTCGGGTACGTCCAGGTCGTCGATCAGGTGGTGGGCCCGCTGCACGAGCGTGTTGAGCCGGGCGGCGGTGGCCTGCGCAGCGAGGGTCCGGTCGCGCAGCTCGTTCAGCGCCGCGGCGGCCCGGGTCCGCCAGTCCCCGTCGAGCCGGCCGGTGGCGCAGACCGGGCACGCGTCGTCGCCCCGGTCGTCGTGGTGCTCGAGGGCCAGCCGCAGCAGCTCCGCGCTGCGCAGCGAGGCCCGGGAGCGTCCCCCGTCGTGGCGGCGGGCGTTCGCGGCGGCGTCCCGCAGCTGCCCGGCGAGCCCGGCCACCTGGTCGACGTCGGGCAGCGACAGGGCGGCCAACCGCCGGCACAGCAGCACCGTAGCGTCGGCGGTCGGATCGTCCGGCTCGTCGAGGATCGCGACCAGCGCGGTCAAATCCGGCCGGCTGGCGGCGAGCAGCGCGGCCGCCCGCCGGGCGCGGTCGTCGTCCACCATCCCGAGCAGTCCGGCGAGGGCGGCGCGCTGCGCGCGTACCTCCTTGATGGCCGCGTCGACGGGCCGCGCGGCGCCCATCAGCCGCCGGTCGGCGTCGGTGATCGCCTCCAGGCCGAGGATCGCGAAGAGCGCGTCGAAGAGCTGGCTCTGCGTGCCGGCGGCGAGGCGCCCCAGCTCGGCGGCGGTGAGGAACGGCCGGTAGAGCCCCAGCGGCCGGGCCAGCCCCAGCTCGTCGAGGTCCGCGTGGCGGCCGTGCGCGCTCGTCACGGTGGTCGTCGCGTCGCCCAGCTCGCCGTCGGCCGGCCAGGACCGCACCACCCGGGTCGGCGTGGCGGCGCCGTCAACGCGCAGCTCGACGCCGATCCGGCACACCTCCGGGTGGTGCAGGTTGCGCCACCCGGTACGCCAGACGCTGTTGCGGTCCGCCCAGCGGGCGCTGTCGCCGGTCAGGGCCAGCTCCACCGCCTCGGCGAAACTGGACTTGCCGGAGCCGTTGCGGCCGACCACCACGGTCAGGCCCGGACCGGGTTCGATGGCGAGGGTGCGCTCCGGGCCGACGCCGCGGAATCCGGCGACGGTGACCGACGAGAGCCAGATCCGCTCCCGCGGCTCGTCCGCCGCCGGACGCTGCGGCTCCAACGCGGTGGGCTTGCCGGCGAGTGCCGCGTCCAGGTCGGCCTCGTCGCTGAGCGCGGCGAGGACCACCTCGGCGGTGTCATCGGGTACGCGGTCGGCGGCAAGCCGCTCGAAGATCAGCTCGACCAGGGGTTCGGTGCGGTTCATCAGGCGACCTCCGACGGGTGCTGATGCGGGAATGGGGAGGGCGTGCGGGGTCGACGGTTCCGGCTTGCGCCGGTTCGCCGACGGTGGTCGCGCGGCGACGCTGTAAAGTTGCTGTCGTCTATAGATCGGCGGTCAGGCCGTCAGCGCAACGTGCCAGTGGCGCAGGAACGCCTCGGCCAGGTCGTCCGCCCGGGGGCGTACATCGAACGGCTCCTCGACCCGGGTGCGCCATGTGCGCCAAGCTGTCGGCGGCCCCGTTCAAAGCATGGCGGGCGTGCGCCCTGACGTGCGCGAACATCAGGTCCGGGCGTCTGGCGACGAGCTCGGCGAGCCGGACCAGGGTGGGCTTCAGGCCCGCGTGCCGCGGGCTCAGGTCATAGCCGGCGGGCATCGCCGTGATCTCGCCGCCCTGCCAGCGATGCAGGTAGTTCAGCGCCGGCAGTCTGTCCACCAGCACGGCCATGCCGAGGGGCGGGGTGTCGTACGCGGTGAACAGGAACTCGACCGCCCGCAGCTCGCTGACGCCGCGCGAACTCTGCCCGGCTGTCATCGGCGCAGCGACTTCCGCCCCTGCCCGGTCGACATCAGCGGGTCCACTTCGGCGCGGACGTCTGCGTCGCCCACCCCTCCATCCGTACGAGGTCACCGTTCATGATCGAGTGCCGGCCGAGGGGTAGGGCTGACCGGGCACCGTACCGCCGCCCGACCCGCTCCGAGATTTGCCGGCACAGGTCGCAGGCCAGACAGGAGCACTTGCTCCAGGTGGTCACCGTGCCACGCACGCAGAGCACGCGCAGGTCCAGGTCGCAGCCCATGTCCCGGCGCTACCACCGCCGCTTCCAGTCGGGGTACGGGGCTGGCAGGTGTAGCGGTGCTCGCGCGGCTGTCCACCCGGAGGCCGGCGCAGCTCAGGCACACGTTGAACGTGGTGAGGTTGGGGTCATCGAAAGGCACGGGAATGCTCGCTTTCCGGTGCCTCGGCGGCACCCGCTCTTGCCGGCCGCGATGACGGTCGGCCCGGTCTTCCCCCGGAGGCACCGTGCGCGGGTGGCGCGGTTGCCGGGCCAGCAAGCCGGGAGGCTTGACGCTGGCCACTCAGGACCTTCTCGTCGCGCAGTCTATGGATCATGACGGTGCGCGGCAAGCCTGCCCCGCGTACGCCACACCACGACAGGCCGCACAGACCGGGGGCTGAGGGGGTGGAGCTGGCTAGGCACGCCGAGCCCCGCGGGCCGCCGGAGGTGGTAGTCCCAGGCCCTCGGCAGCGAGGCGGATGTATCAGGACCGTCTGACGACCTGTTGCCGGAGGTCACGTCGGCAGTTCAGCATTGGCGGCAGCCGGATTGGTCGGAGTTGATTTCGATCGAGATAGCTTCGTGTCCACCGTTGTCTGGACCACCGGCCAGGCCGTGTCGGCCCGCTCCTGGGTGACCGGAGCAAATTTGCGTGCCCGCTCAGCGTGTGCTTCGAAAAAGGTGCGCGAGCCAGAATGATGAGCGCTGCAGCGGCGACCTGCCAAGCGGCCGACTGCCTCCCGCAGACCGGCTTGGCCGGTGGTGTTATCTCGGATCACTCCCGTCGAGTCGACGTAGACGTGGCCGTGCTCGAAGAGGGCGTCGCAGCCGAGGAGGCAGGCCGCCATAATGTTGTATGGGTTCAGGCGTTCATCTCTGCCGGCTTCGGCGCGCCGTTTAATGTGGGCCGCTGTGACGAGGCGTGCTGGCAGGTCTCGGCCGCATAGGTCACACGTGATGATCGCCCGCGCCCCGAACTTGATCTTCCTGAGCTGGCGCTGTTCTCGCCGACGAAAAGCCATGATCAGCGCGTCAAGGTCGCCTTCGAACCCTACCGAGTCGTCGGACTGGTCCTCGATCGCCGTGGCGAGGCCCATTGCGGTAGGGGGTCCGCCAGCAACCGGCGCTCCTTGCTTCGTGCCTGACATGCGCAGCGCCCGCATCGAGGGCAAGCCGAACTGCGGTCCGGGTATTTGCGTAAACGCGTCGAGCACCTCCAGATCGACGCGTTCGGGATACAGCTTGTCGGTCCATATCTCTGCGTCGGATCTGTACAGTGGACGCACCACCCGAGTGACTGTCACTTCCGTCAATGTGCCATCGAAGAATGCCTGGTGGTTCTTAGCTCGGGGACCGCCGGGGACGTAGAAGCCGAATATCAGGTAGTCGTTGGCACGCATAGTTAGGGCGATATCCCGATTACTTCGCGAGTCGGCGCCGTTCCCGCCGTCCAAGACACTGGACTCCCAGCCCCAGATTCCCTCAGCCTTCCCAGTCTCGTAGTTTCCGACGGAACTCAATCCGACGTACACATAGAAGTGGGCTGACACTGATCTCCGCCCCTAGAGCACGAGAAACTCGTGCGGTGGAGGCGTGTTCAGGATCGAAAGCCTGTCGAGCCGCTTGCTTGCTCATGACTCTAGTCAGTTGCCGTCTCGGTGTCAGGACACATCGAGGGTCGGGTTCGATGCCCAGAGGCGAGGACCTCGTACACCGTCTCCAAGCTGCGGCGGACGCGGACCAGCGATGCCAGGTATTCGCGCGTCTCCGGGTCGGTGGAGTAGAGGATGGTGCCGCGCATGCCCCGGGTCATCAGCACCTTGTAGGTGTTGCGGATCAGCCGGTCCGCCTCGAAGTCGCTGAGCTGCTTCCGGCTGCGGAACGCGGGGTCCTTCGACTCCGCCCGCTGGGTCACCAGCCGGCCGTCGCGGGCGACCAGATCCGGCCCGATGATGACGCCCGACCACTCGTACTCGAAGCCCTGCGCGGTGTAGACGCAGCCCACCTGGCCGAAGCCGTGCGGATCGGTCGCCCAGTAGGCGCTGCCGGGCGCGTCGCCGATGCTGCGGTCGCTCTTGACGTTCCACGGCCGAGACCAGCCACCGATCTGCACGTCCGGCACCAGCGAGTCGTCCGGCCGCGGGTCACTCCACGGCCAGCAGTAGCCCGCCGACATGCGCGCCGTTTCCCCGGCGGCCTGCTTGGCCGCCAGGAACGCCTCCATCTCCTCTGGCGACTCCGCCAACCGCAGGTCGAACCGGCCGTCGCCGACCCAGACCGACGGCTTGCCGCCGTCGAGGCCGAGCAGGTCGAGAACCCACTGCTCGTACGCCTCGCTGCCGCCGCACCGGAACTGGTCGTGCAGTGAGACGACCTCCACGTCCAGTTCCAGTTGCTTCGCGTACGCCGAGATGACATCCACGCTGCCCAGCTCGCCCGGCTTGACCACCTGGTGCTCGTCCAGCAGGAAGACCGGCACGCGCGCGGCGGCGATCAGCTCGTCGATCTGCGGGCGGGCCTTGTCCCGCTTGGTCTTCGGCGTGAACCGGTTGACCGAGGTCTCCCGGATCCGGTGCGCCTCGTCGCAGATCAGCACGTCGAAGCCGTTGCGCTCGGCCGACATGAAGCTGTTGAAGTACCCGAACATGTTCTTCAGCCGGGTCGACCCCTTGCCGGCGTAGCGGCGCAGGGTCTGGGTGAACGACCGGGAGCCGGTGGCGTGCATGACCGAACGCTGCTGCCGGGCCAGCTCACCGAGCACCGACAACGCGATCACGCTCTTGCCGCTGCCCGGCCCGCCGGACACGACCACGATCGACTTGCGGTCCGCGGCGCGGGCGCGCTCGACCGCGTGCAACACCAGCTCGTACGCCAGGCGCTGCTCGTCGAGCAGCGTGAAGTGCGACCGTTCCTTCAGCTCCTGGGCCGCGTACGTCAGCAGATGCTTGCTGGGCCGGACGGCGCTGGTGAGGAAGCGGTCGGCGGCGGCCGCGCCCGACGCGGGCGCCAGGTGGGTGCGGAGGTAGTCGAGGAACTGGCCGCGCCGCTGCTTGGTGAAGATTCGGCTCTGCTCGGTCGGGCGGCGGGCGAAGAGGTCGTTGACGTCCCGGTCGACCGCGTTGTGCAGGTACGCGGCGCCGACGATCGGGTTGCGCCGGTTGGAGAGCACGCCGAGGAAGTCGGTGAGGTAATCACAGTAGTCGCCGACCTGGACACCCGGGTGCAGGCGCGGCCCCCGCGCGTGCTCGACCAGGACCAGCCGGTCGGAGCCCTCGTAGGACTCCGCCTGCGACCACTGCTTCAGCTCCACCACGACGTAGGAGTCGTCGGCGGTATTCGGGTGCACACCGGCGAGCACCACGTCGACCCGCTTGCTGGTCAGTGGGAGCTGGTATTCGACCAGCATCTCCACCTGGCCCAAACCCGCGTCGGCGAGATCCTGCGCGAGCATCGGCAGGCTGCGATCCCAGGACCGGCGTTCGCTGGGGCTCACGGCGTGGCCGACCTGTTCGGCGATCCGGTCGGCAAGGGTGCCGCTGACGGCCAGGCGCAGGAGACCGTCGGCGGAGGTGCGGAACGCTGACAACAAAGGCCCCCGGGCAGCACGAAGTGATCGTGCGCATGGGGGGCGTATCCGGCGACAGCCGGAAGCCCGTCGGAACGCGCTTCTACGAGGTGGACTGTAGCGAAGAGATCAACTCCTCGCATGCCCGCTCACCGCTTGGCGGCGGACCCTTTCACCTGGTGGACGGGATAGCGGACGGCGACCTCGTCGAGCTTGGTGAGGGCTGCCTCGACCAGGTCGATGCCGAGGACGTCGGCGAGTCGGGTCAGATAGATCATTACGTCACCGATCTCGGCCCTCACCCTGGCAGCGGCCTCCGTGTCCTCCATCACGGCGGACGCCTGCTCGGGAGTGAGCCACTGGAACTCGGCCAGCAGCTCGCCGACCTCGCCGGCGAGGGCCATGGCGAGGTTCTTTGGCGTGTGGAACTGCTGCCAGTCCCGCTCCTCGGCGAAGGCCCTCACCTGAGTAGTCAGGTCGCTCACGGTAGAAAGGCTCTCATGTGACGGGTCCTCAGGCTGGGCCGCCCAAGAACGATCAATGGCGCTCTCACCGCTATCAGCCGCGCGCGTCTCCGATGAAGCCGGGAGCGCTGGCCTGCGCTACAAAGCTGGTCCAGGCCGCCGGCATGAACGCCAGAACCGCACCAAGCTGGTCCTTGGAGTCGCGTACGGCAACGATGCCGGGGAGGTTGGTGGCGACCTCGACACACTCGCCACCGTTGCCGCCGCTGCGGGTGCTCTTGCGCCAGACGGCGCCCGTCAGGTCAGTCATGTCGCAGCTCCCCGATGATCCTCTTGATCGTGTCCCTCGATTCTGCCTCACCTTGGGACAGTCGAGCTGCGCTGTTGAAGGCGTTTTCATATGCCCGCAGCTCGGCAGGCTTGTCGAGGTAGAGCGCACCGGTGAGCGACTCGCTGTAGACGACGGACGGCTCAGGTGCCGCTCGGCCGGCCTTGGTGGTGGGGAAGTCCAGGATGACGAACGAGCCGGCGACGGCCCCGATGTGCGGCCCGGCGGCGAGCGGAACCACCCGCAGCGAGACGTTTGGTCGCTCGGAAGCTTCGAGAAGCCCGTTGAGCTGTCCGATCATGACCGCATGTCCGCCAACTCGCCGCCTCAGCACGGCCTCGGAGATGACCGCGTCCAAGCGGGGCGGTTGCGGCAACCGACGGGTCAGCAAATTCTGCCGCTGCAGGCGCACCTGCACGGCGTGTTCGCGCTCCTCATCGTTCGCCGACGGCTGGTCGATGCGCGCCAGCGCCTGGATGTACTCCCGAGTCTGCAATAGCCCCGGGATGACGGTCTCTTGATACTGGCGAAGCGAAGCGGCGGCGGATTCCAGGCCGACGTACAGCTCGAACCAGTTCGGCACCGCGTCCCCGTACGCGTGCCACCAGCCCTTCGACTTCGTCTCCGCGGCGAGCCCGCGCATCGCCTCGGTCATCTCCGCAGACACGTTGTACAGCTCGCACATCGCCTTGACGTCGAGCACCCGGACCGCGCCCAGGCCGCACTCGATGCGCCAGATCTTCTGCCGGCTGTATTCGAGTGCCTCAGCGGCGGCGTCGAGCGTCACGCCGGCCTCGGTGCGGAACTGGCGCAGCAGCCGGCCGAGCTGCCGGCGCGGCACGGTCGATCCGATGTCCTCTGCCATCCGAGCACTCCCTGATTCCGTCCTGCAACACTGCGTGACGCCGCTTTGTAACTCGTACAGGTTTCAGTAAAGAAAGTCAATGCTTCTGGCAAGAATTCTGCCGTGGAACGTTGCGCTTCCACTTCGCACTGTCACATGCTGACTACAAGGACGCGGCTCGGTGCGGCGCCGACGGTAGCTACCAGGACCGACAAGCACGATCCATGAGCAGCCCTGGTGCCGTACCGCTGATCGAAGCTGCGGTGGCAGGGCGGGGTGGGTCCGCCCGTGCGGGGAGGGCGGGTGGCCCACCCCTTCCAATCACGACGAGAGGCAGGCCAGCGAGTGAGCGTCCGCAATCAGCGACCGCCGCGGGGGAGCGCAGCGACCTACCGCTCCGGCGCGTACACCAGTCTGCTGCCGTGGCAGGTGCGCGAGCGCCGCTTCAAGCTGGCCGGGCTCGGACGCCGCGGCCTTGAGCCCGACGACGTGTACGCCTTCCTCGACCGGGTCGCCGGCGACCTGGCCGCCGTCTACGCGGCCCTGGCCGCGAGCCGCCGGCAGACCGCGGTCATCAAGGACGCGCTGCGCCGCTGGCAGTCCGACCAGGCCCGCGCCCGGGGAAACGAGCGGTGACCCAGCGGTACGTCATCCACCTGCCGGTCGTCGCGAACGACCTGCCCGCCGCGCAGCGCCTGGCCCGGGTGGTCGGCCGCTGGCTGCTCGTCCTGCCGCAGACCGACCCGGGGGAGACCACCGTCTCGGCCGAGGACGACCAGAACGTACGGCATCGGGTCTACTGCGACCTGCTGATGCCCGGCGGCCGGCGCTGCCTGCTCCGCACCGACCACGACGGCCCCTGCACCCGCCGGCTGCGCCGCTGACAACTCCGCGGGCGTGTCGGTTGTCCGTCACGTCGCTGGCCGCGTCGGGTTGGTCTGCTTCCGTAGCGCGGTGGATCTCATCGACCAGCCGAGGAACGTTGGGGAAGCGCAGGTGACCGCGATGCCCGGCGTGGACGAGGACCACGGTCACAACGTCCTGTTGGAGTAGGCTAGGGGACGTGGTCGTCTGACCATGTTTCTTGACTCAGGGTGGCCAACCGCCGGGCATCGCCTGTTGTTCATGGTTTCGTCCGGCGGATCGCATTTGGCAGGGCACCGAAGTCGCCGCAGCGGACCGCCATCCTGACATTGTGTGGGAAAGGTCGACATGTCCGACAAGTCTCCCCAGAAGAGCAGTATGAAGAAGCCAGCCATGACTTTGAAGGAAAAGCGTGCGGCGAAGAAGGCCAAGCATGCGGACAAACCTTCGGCGATCCCGCCAACTGGCCACTGAAAGAACGGTACGACCGCCGCTCGCGCGAGCTAGGGAACGGTGCTGGCGAGTTTGCCGAGTGCACCGGAGAAGTCGGCGAGTGCCTGGGGCACGTCGGCCAGGTCATAGCGTCTGGTGATCGGTACGCGCAGTCGACCGGCTACGACGTCGCTGGCGAGCCGGTCGAGGGTCGCCGGTTCCGGGCTGGCCATGATCGAGGTGGCGGCCGGGTGCTGGTCGGGGCCGAAGCCGATGGTGGAGGCGAGGCGCCCGTCGGGGGTGAGCAGCCCGGCCAGCTGCGCGCCGTCGCCGGCCAGGTGCACCACCGCGGGTACGCCGTCCGGGCGAGCGCCCGGACCTGGCCGCTGAGGTCGGCGGTGTAGTCCACCGCCTCGGCAGCGCCCAGCTGTCGTACGAAGTCGGTGGTGGCGCCGGGGCGAGCGGTGGCGATGACGCTCAGCAGCGCGATGAATGTCCGCGTCACCGACGTCCGCGCGGTCTATGAGCAGTGACGGTCACGGGGTGGCGAGTTCCTGACCGAGCCAAGGACCACGGCGTGGAGATCCGGTGCTACCTCTGGGATCCGGACGGCTACCTGATCGAGCTTGGTCAGGCCACCGGGATCCTCACCGAGATGGGTTGCGCAGCTTCCGCCTGAGCCTGACGATCGGGGCGGCCGGCAGTCCTGGTCATGGCCAGACCGGCCACCGTGATCGGGCCCATGGTGATCAGGCGGCGGGTACCGTGAACGTCGTGGAGGATCTCGGCGCGAAGATTTCGTACCTCGCGCTCGCCGTTGGCACCCGGGTCTACGACGTCGACTCGGCACCCGTCGGCGTGGTCGAGCACGTGGTCGCCGACGAACGGCAGGACATCTTCCACGGCGTCATCGTGGCACCGCCCGGGCCGGACCAGTCCCACCGCTTCGCCCACCGGGAGCAGATCGCCGACCTGTACGAGCGGGGCGTCGTGCTGTCGGTACCGGGTGCCGAGATGCACGAACCGGGCGACGACCCGCCGGCCGGAGTGGTCGAGGACGAGGCTCACAACCCGGTGCAGGCGGACCTGCGCCGCGCCTGGCAGCGGCTGAGCCGACCCCGCTGAATCCGTGCAGCCGGAGTTCAACCGCCACTTGACGGGCCGGTCGCACGGCCGGGTTTCAGGCTGATCGGGCAGCGTCGGTGATGTGCGCGATTACGGCCGAGTAGTCCCGGTCGCCGAGGCCGGCTTCCTGGGCTGCCACGACCCATTGCCGGGCGGCGGCCGCGACCGGCAGTTCGACACTTGCCGACTCGGCGGCAGACAGGACCAGATCGACGTCCTTACGGGCGAGTGACAGCGCGAACCGCAGCGGGAACTGACCGGACTCGATCGCTGGCCGCCGCCGATCCGCTTGCGAGCCGACGGGAGTCGCGGACAGGACCTCGAACGCGATGTCCCGCGGCAGCCCGAGCCCGTCCGCGAGAGCGAGCGCCTCACCGAGAACAGCGAGCACCCCGAAGAGGGTCGAATTGGCGACCAGTTTGGCGGCCGCGCCGGCACCGAGCGGCCCGACATGCAGCGGCGAGCCGAGCGCGCCCAACACCGGCATCCACCGTTGGACAAGCGGCTCCGGCCCTCCGACGAATATCCGCAGCGAACCCGACTCGGCCTCCGAGACGCTGCCCAGCACCGGTGCATCGAGCAGGCCAACGCCATCCGGCAGCATCCCTGCCAACCGTCGCACGGCAGCCGGCCCGACCGTGGACATCTCAACGAGCGTCGTCGACGCGGTGGCACCGGCGAGGACGCCCTGCGGGCCCTGGGCCACCTCTTCGAGCGCGGCCGGGTCGGACAGCATGGTGATCACCATGTCGGCGCGGCGGGCAGCCTCTGCCGGACTGCCGGCAGCGACGGCGCCACGCGCCACAAGATCGCTGGCTCGCTGTGGTGTGCGGTTCCAGACAACGAGGTCATGGCCGGCATCGAGCAGCCGGCGTGCCATCCGGCTACCCATCCCACCCAGACCGATCACAGCGACCGTGGCCATGGCCCCATCCTGCCAATTTCCCTGAGCATTGCCGCATGCAGTGCCGATTCACCTCAGATGCGTTCGTAGACGATGGCCGACGCTTCGATCGCGCTTGGGGGAACATGGTGGGCATGGTGTTACCCAGACGGTTGGCGCGGTTCAACCGGGTCGTCACCAACCGCGTGACCGGTCCGCTGGCCGGGTGGCTGCCCGGCTTCGGCGTCATCGTCCATCGGGGCCGCCGCTCCGGTCGCGAGTACCGGACGCCGATCAACATCTTCCGGACGTCCGACGGTTACGTCGCCGCGCTGACCTACGGGGTCACCGACTGGGCCAGAAACGTGCTGGCGGCCGGCGGCTGTGAGCTGGAGATCCGCGGCCGGCGAGTGCCCCTCACCGATCCCCGCCTCGTGCCCGACCCCACCCGCCGGGACATGCCGCCGGTCGTCCGCCAGCTCGTCGGGGTGATCGGCGTGACGGACTTCCTCTATCTCCGAACCGCGCCCGACGCAGACCACGTCGATTAGGCGTGTCGTCAAAGGGTTACCACCATTGCAGTAGCGCGGCGACCGTGACCGCCGCCTGGTACGAGGTGGTGGTCTTGTTACGTCAGCTCCAGCGAATCTGGATCTGTGATCGCCACTGGTCGACGACGTCGGATCGGCCCTCCGTGGCGATCTCGTCCGCCCGGTTCCAGAGGCTCAGGTAGACCTGCACCGCGGTGCCGGAGAACACCACGTCCGCCCGCTTGGCCTCCCCTGGCGTCGTCACGATCGGGCCTTCGCTGATCCGTACCATCCAGGCGTGACCGGTGTCGTCGGTCCTCACCATCACGCTGTACGGCTCGACCGAGTGGAGCCGGCCCTTCCCTCGGGTGATGAAGCCGGTCAGAAGCTCATCGATCCCGTCGGCAGCCAGCACCGGATCGATGTCCACGTCCGACGCGCCCGGCCACCGTCCATGCACGGCCGAGATCGCGTCAACGCTGTGGATGGTCGTCTCGTGGGCCTGGCGCCGCGCCCAGAATCGGCGCGGCGGTGGGGCGTCCTTGAGGAACACCATCGCCTGGGCGTCCTCCGCCCTCGCGTGCAATGTATCGACCAGGGTGGCGAGGCCGTCCGAGTACCAGCGGAGCAGATCGGCGGCAGCCTTGCCCTCGGCCTGTGAAGCTGAGGTGTCGTGGTCGGTGTCGCCGCGCAGGTTCGCCGCCGCCCATCTGTGCACCATGCCCTGATGGGTCACCAGCTCGGTGACATCCCAACCGGGACATGTGGGGACCGTTGCATCGAACCCAGCTGCGGCAGCCGCCTCGCGCAGGGCGGCGCCGCTGCGGACAAGAGCCGCAAGGTGATCTTCCATGCTCAGGTGTGTCGGCATGCCGGCATGTTAGAGGGCAACGCGATGGAAAAGTTTCCGGCATGTTTCACCTCCCGCGCCCGGCGGCCGCGACGAGTTGGCGGGCGACGTCGAGCAGGTCGGGGCCGGTGATTACTCGGTGAACGGTTGGTCGAGCGCGGAGAGATCCAGCAGGATGGGGTGGCGATGGGGGACTGGTTGCCGGAGCCGACGCGGGCGCAGATGAGCCTGGACGCCGTCCTGCACGCGCTCAGCGATCCCCACCGGCGCCGGATCGTGGCGATGCTGGCGGCCGAGCCCCGGGTGGCGTAACGCCTCCGGCTGCCAACGAATTACTGGTGAGCGCTTGGCTGGCCGGCTGCTGGGTTGAGTCCGTCCCCTTCTCGACGTGACCGCGTGGCGGCTGAGGGTGGTGCAGAGGGCCACCGAGGCGCCCACCGCGCACGCATCAACCATCCCGCCGACTACGGGTCCGCGCGATAGCCTCGGCATCGTGGTGTTCAAGGGATGGCCAGCCGAGGCGCTGGAGTTCTACGAGGGACTTGCGGCCGACAACTCAAAGACATACTGGACTGCGCACAAGACGATCTACGACGATCAGGTGCGGGCTCCGATGACGGAGCTGCTCGCCGAGCTGGAGCCCGAGTTCGGCGAGGGCAAAATCTTCCGGCCGAATCGAGACGTCCGGTTCAGCGCCGACAAATCACCGTACAAGATCGCGATTGGGGCGGTGCTTGAGCACCGCGGGTACGTCCAGCTATCCGCCGATGGCCTGGCCGCCGGCAACGGGATGTGGATGATGGCCACCGACCAGCTGGAGCGGTACCGCCGGGCGGTGGCCGACGACGCCAGCGGCGGAGAGCTGCAAAAGATCATTGCGGAGATTGAGCGCCACCAGATCGAGGTCCGTGGCCACGAGACGCTCAAGACCGCGCCGCGGGGATATCCGCGCGATCACCCGCGGGCCGACCTGCTCCGCAACAAGGGCCTGGTTGCCTGGAAACAGTGGCCGGTCGCCAGCTGGCTGGGTACGGCCGCGCCCAAGCGGCGGATCGTGGAGTTCCTGCACACAACGCGGCCGCTCGGCGACTGGCTCGATCGGCACGTGGGACCTGCCACAATGCCAGCGCGGGAGCGCTGAGCCCGTCCCGCAGCTCAACGAGCTTCTCTCAGTCATAAGGGTCCGGTCACACGGCGCCTCCGGTGTCGTCCCCGCGCCTACCAGGGCAGCTCGGCATCGTGGATGAGCAGGGCGACCTGGACGCGACGACCTCGATGTCGGGTGAGCCGCCGAGGGAGGATGCGCAGCCCGGCCCGCACCAGCGGGTCATCGTCGACGATGGCCAGCCGGATCGGCCGGCTCAGGTCGGCCATGGCAGCCAGGCCTGGAGCCGGAACGCGTTGCGGTCGACGCCGTACTCGATCCGTCCGCCGGCGAGCGCAACCCGCTCGCCGAGGCCGACCTCTGACCCGCAGAGGGCTCTTCCCCGCTGGGTCGCGGGAAAGAGCCCTCGTGTGTGCGGCGCCGCTGGTGCCCGTGAACAGGGTCAGCCGATGGGGGCCTCGTACACCAGCAGCTCAGTGCCGGCGACTTCCTCGTCGTCGTCGGGCGCGGCGAACAGCCGAAGCTTGTCGCCCGCCACCTCGAGCGCGACCGGGTTGCGCGTCACGACGTGCCCGGCCGTGGAGAACTTCGGGAACGGGATCTCGTGCAGGATCCGGTTGTCCTGCAGGTCCAGCAGGGCCAGTCCGCCCAGCTCGTAGCTTCCGCCATCCGAACGCGGCAGCCCGGTGATGCCGGAGCAGATCTGCTTCTGCCAGCCGCTGTAGTCACAGTCCTGGTAGTCGACGAGGTGGTCCGGGTTTGCCTGCTTGCTCAGTTGCTGGCCGTTCGGCGTCCAGGAGTACTCGGTGCGCGAGCCCCAGCTGACGCCATGCACCTTGCCGCTCACCCGGTCCCGGACCACCCCGCCGATGTGATCGGCGACCCGGAACGCCTCGGTGACCTGGTAGGTCTGCGGGTCGAGCCGGTAGACGATCGCCTGGCTGTTCGGCCGATACTCCGCAACCGGTACCCACACGGACTCGCCGTCGAAGTCGATGCCGCCCGGGTGGTACACCGTGCCCTGGCCGAGCTGCACGTCCTTGAGCAGGTTGCCCTGTCGGTCCAGGACGAGCACGTGCCCGACACCCTTGCCCGGCGTGCGGTCGTATCCATCGACGGGCTGCGGATAGGGCACCGGCCGCTCGATGATCTCGACCGTCGACATGAAGATCTTGTCGCCGACGAGCGCGAAGCCCTGCGGGTGGTACGTCGGAAAGCGCAGCGGGATCTTCTGCACCTGCTGCCAGGCGGTCGAACGCGTGGTCTTCGCGAAGGCGGCCGTGACCGCGTCGTCTCGGTGCTGCTCCGTCGCCTGGGCAGACGTGGCGACCATGGCGACCGCCGCAATGACGGACCCGGCAAGGACGGCGATATGAGCGCGTCGCATCGGTTTCCCCTCGAGGTAGATGAACCGACGCGAAGCGTGCACGACCGAGATGACCGGGCAGTGGCGCTGCGGCGGCGATCTGATGTCCGCGCAGGGCCGCGCCAACTGGTCGCCGGCCGCAGCCCTCGTTACCCGGCGGCAGACGTCGGCGCCGCAGGGTTGCGAGCGCGTGCTTCGGGCGAAAGGCAGGGCACCTGCGGCGGCAGCGCCCCGAGTGTCTGTAGTAGACGCCATCGGGTCAGCGATTGCGGGAATTGAACCGGATCACGCGGTCGGCAGCTCGGCAGGTCGACGCGCGGAGTTCGCTCCGGTCACGGCGAGGGCGAAGACGCCCAGGCCGAGGTGGAAGACGTTGTCCACCGGACCGAGCGACTCGGCGAGCGAGCGTTGCGTGTCGGCCGGTATCCACTGTTTGTTCTTCTCGGTGAGGATGGTCTCCGGGGCGAGGCAGTTGGCGCGGATGCCGTACGGGCCGACCTGGGCGGCGAGGTCCTTCGTGAAGATCTGCACGCCGGCCTTCGCCGCGCCGTAGGCGACGAGCGTGTGCCCGCTCGGCTTTCGCCCAGAGGCCGAGGACAAGGTGATGATGCTGCCGCTCCGGCGCACCTTCATGCCCGGCAGGAAGCACCTCACGGTCAGGAAGGCGCTGGTCAGGTTCCGGTCGATGTCGGCTCGCCAGCTCTCCTCCGTGATGTCCTCGATGGGAGCACGACCCGCGCGCCCGCCTTGGCGAAGGTGGCCGCAATGGCGGCGCCGATCCCGCGGGAGCTGCCGGTGACCAGAGCCACCTGATCCTTGAGCGCGCCCATCTGATTTCTCCCTTCAGCGCCCGTTCCTGTTCCGCCACGCGTCGATACGCATCGGCCGATGATGACCGACCCGCGCACCGCACGCCAGGTCAACCACTCAACGCGGTGTCTGCCCGGGACTTGGGAACGCAGGCCGGGGCAGACACGTCGTAGGACGCATGACAGGTAGCAGCATCCACGCACACCGTCGAACGGACGCCACCGGCGTTCCCCGAGTCATGACTCCAGCCCGATTCATGGGGCTGGCCCTGGTCGCCAGCCTGGCCCTGCTCAGCGGCTGTACGGCGGAGCGGGCCCCCGCGCCACCACGCGACCGGGGAGTGCCGGCCGGCGGGTTCCGGCTCGTCGCGTTCGACTCCTGCGCGGAGGCGCTGCAGCAGCTCAAGACGGCTGCCAAGGCGTACGTCGGGCCCTGGGGGTTCGGGCCGAACGGGGACATGCGTACCTTCGATAATGCGGAACAGGCCGGGGCGCCCGCCGGAGCGAAGCGGGCGGATGCGGCGCCCGGGGCCAACGCGGCAGCTCAGGGCGACACGGCGGCCGGGGCTGCCGCCCCCGGCTACTCGGGCACCAACACGCACGAGGCCGGGGTCGACGAACCGGACCTGGTCAAGACCGACGGCAAGCGGATCGTCGCCGTCCACCACGGCAAGCTTTACGTCATCGACCCGGCCACCCGCCAGCTGACCGGGGAACTGAAACTGGCACCCGGTGCCGACGGGTTCGGCGGGGCCGAAGACAGCCTGCTGCTACAGGGTGACCGAGCGCTGGTGCTGCTCCGCGAGGGGTGGGCGGGGATGGCGAAACCCGCCGTCCCGGAGGGAGGCGGGCGCCCCGCTCCGGCGGACGGGGGCACTGCCCCGATGCCGGACGACATCGTCGGTCCCCGGCTGGTCATGGTCGACCTGTCCGGCGCGCCGGAGGTCATCGGCGAATACCGGATCGACGGCAATCTGGTGGACGCCCGCCAGGTGGGCATGACGGTCCGCGTCGTGGTCCGCTCCGCGCCGCGGCTGAGCTTCCCGTACCGGGAGCAGGCCACCGACGAGCAGCGCACCGCCGCCAACCGCGAGGTCATCGACAACGCGACCGCCGACGACTGGCTGCCCCGGTACGAGGTCACCTCCGGCGGGCGAACCAGCACCGGACGGGTCGGCTGCGACCGGGTGAGCCGGCCGGCCAGCTACTCCGGCACGTCGCTGGTGACCGTGCTCAGCTTCGACCTCGGTGTCGCCACGATCGGCGCCGGCGACCCGGTCACCGTGATCGCCGACGGCGACACCGTCTACAGCAACGGACCCCGGCTGTACGTCGCCAATGACCAGCGCTGGCGGGTGCTGCCGATGCCGACCGCGCGGAACGTCGCACCCGATCCCAAGGACGAGACCACCGAGATCTACCAGTTCGACACCTCGGGCGCGGGTGCCCCGCGGTACCTCGCCGCCGCGTCCGTACCGGGCTGGCTGATCAACCAGTACGCCATGTCGGAGTGGGGCGGACACCTGCGAGTGGCCACCACCAGTGGCCGTACCTGGGGCGACAAGCCCGACTCGACGTCCAGCGTGTACGTCCTGCGCGCCGACGGCACGACGTTGACCCAGGTCGGCAAGGTCACCGGACTGGGCAAGCGGGAACGGATCCACGCCGTACGGTTCGTCGGCGGCACCGGGTACGTCGTCACCTTCCGGCAGACCGACCCGCTCTACACCGTCGACCTGCGTGACCCGACGGCGCCAAAGGTGAGCGGCGAACTGAAGATCAACGGGTATTCGGCGTACCTGCACCCGGCCGGCGAAGGACGGCTGCTCGGCGTCGGGCAGGAGGCGTCCGACCGGGGCCGTGTCCAGGGCACCCAGCTCTCGCTCTTCGACGTCTCCGATCCCGCCAAGCCGACCCGGATCGCCCAGTATCACGTCAAGCAGGGGCACTCCGAGGCGGAGTTCGACCCGCATGCGTTCCTCTACTGGCCGGCCGAAGGCCTGGTCGTGGTCCCACTGACCGTCTACGGCAGAGGCGCCGTGGGCAAACCTGGTGCGGTGAAGGACCTGGGCAGCCCGGGCCTGCCGAGCAACGTGGCGCTGGCCCTGCGGGTCGGCGACGGCGGGTTCACCGAGGTCGGCACGGTCGACCACACGCTGGGCACGGGGCGTCCCGAGGATCTGGCGCCGATCCGCCGGTCACTGGTGGTCGACGGAGTGCTCTGGACCGTTTCCGACGCTGGCCTCAAGGCGACCAGCCTCTCCACCATGAAGACCCTCGGCTGGCTGCGTACGGCGTGACCCGGACGACGTGTACGCCCTTTCGACCAGCCTGCGCCCGCGGCCCGCGGGGAGCGCTTGGATGCCGGTCAGGAGCAGGTGGTCGGCGGCAACCCTCAGGCTGCTCGGTGGTGGTTGGACCGTTTCACCCGTTGGATGAGGTGATCCACCCACCGTTCGAACTTGCTGCTGGCTCCGCCGAGCAGGCCGGTCAGCTCCTCTTCGGTCACGCCGCCCCGGGCGGCCAGCGACTCGACCAGCGTCCGCAGCTTCCGGTGGTCGTCGTCGTCCGACCCGCCGCCGGAGCTGCCGGTCCCCAGGTGACGCTGCAGGTCCTGGAGGATGTCCATCATCTGCGGCAGCGTCTCGATGATCTGCGACAGGCCGGCCTCGTGCGGGCTGGACGATCCGCGCAGGTCCTGCAGGGTGAGGGCGACCGACATCGGGGTGACGATGTCGGCGTCCCGGTTGATCGCGTCGATGGCCCGGCCGAGCTGCTCCTTGGCGGCGTGCACGCTGTCGAGGTCGGTGTGGTCGACCAGGATCGTCCGCATCCCCTGCACGTCGAAGGGGAGCTGCTGGTCCTTCGCCATCAACTGCACGAAGGGTTTGCGCAGGGCGTGCCGGACCGCCAGCTCGTAGAAGACGTTGGCGTTCTGGTCGGTCAGGTCGGCGATGACCAGGTCGTTCTGGATGATGCGGTCCAGCACCTGCGAGGTGATCAGGCCGGCGCGTTCGATCTCGTCGCCCCGCACGGCGACGAAGCCCCGCTCCTCCACCACCGGGCGGATGACGTGCTTGAGGATCTGGTCGCTGCGTTTGCGGATCTCGGAGCCCTCTGGGCCGATCGGCGCGATGACGAAACACTCACGACGGGTGGTCTGATCGTTACCCTCCCCCATGGATCCAGCGTAGTGGACCAGCGAAGCCCGGTGTCACCCCGTTCGCGCCGGTGCCCGCTCCCAGCGGGCCCGGTGCGCGCCCAGCAGCCGGCTGGCCTCGGCCGCCGCCTCCGGCGTGACCGGCTCCCGGGCCCAACTGTCGAGAACACCGGCCATGCCGTCGACCAGGCGCCGGCCCACGGCGGTCAGCCGCCGCTGCGTGCCCAGCATCCGTACGGTGTCACCGGTTGCCCTGGTCCACCGCGCGAACTCGACCTCGGCGCGGTGCCGTTCGGCGCGGGTACGCGCCATCCGTCGCTGCCGGCGCCAGAAGCCCGCCACTCCCAGATGGGCGTACGCGCCGTGCAGCAGACCGTCCAGCGGCCGGGGATCCGTCCGCCACGGTGCGTAGTGGAACTCCGGCGGCCCCGGCTCCACCAACGCGAACAAGTCCGTCAACGCGGCCAGCTTGAGGTGCTGGATCTCGTGCGCCAGCGTGACGGCCGCAGACCGGGAGTCCGGCGGCATCGACATGACCACCGACCCGAAAGCGTGATGGAAGGTGCCGCTTCGGGTCCCGGCTCGGGGAGCGGGGATCGGCATCAGTGCGCGCAACGCCACGGAGATCTCCTCGGCGATCGGCCGGTGACCGTCGACCAGGATCCGCCACGCCCCGTCGAGGCGCTGCTGCCAGCGGTCCGGATCGGTGCTGCCGCCGCCGACCCGGTGGCCCGCGCCGGTCCCGGGAACGTGCCGCCACGTCCGGGTGTCCAGCAGCAGGGACAGCGGCAGCCCGTCGTGCGCGAGATGCAGCCGGGGTACGGGCAGCCACCGGGGGTCGGCCGACCGGCCGTCGCCGATCTCGATCCGCTCGCCCGCGCAGTGCACCTCTGCCCGCCCGCCGACGCACCGGACCCGGACCCGGGTCGCGTGCGCCGGGAGCACCGCCGTGCCGAGGCCGGGCAGGTCCAGTCGGCCCGGCGCACTGGGGGCGAGCGGGACGTCGAGGTCAGCCTCGCTGCCGGATCGGACGGCCGCAGCCACCGCCACCGCCGCCAGCAGGCCCGGGTACGTCGCGGACCGGTCGCCCCGCCGCAGCAGCGACGCGGTGCCGAACGCCCACGCGGCGACCGGAGGATGGCAGAGCGCCGCCGCCCCGTCGTCTGCGGGCATCCTCACCAGGACGCGGTACGCCGCCTCGACCGCCGCCCGGTCCGGATGCTCCGTCTCGTGCAGCAGCAGCACCAGCGCCCGTACCAGCATCAGGGTCTTGCTGCGTTGCGCCGACCGCAACCGTTCGACGCCGTCCACCCCGCCCCGGCCGGCGCAGAGTTCGTCGAGGACCGACCTCGGCAACCGGTGCACGGGCGGCTTCACCGCGACGCCGCCCGCAGCGCCGCCACGTCCCGGCGCACGGTGCGCCGGATGTGGCCGATGAGGGTGTACAGGTCGGTGCAGTAGACCGACGGGTTGTCGAAGCCGCTACCGACGCGGTGCCGGTGCGTCCGCAGCCCTCCGCCGCACACCCGGTGCAGGTCGCAGGCGCGGCAGCTCGCGCAGAGTCCGTCCACGCCGGCCTGCTGCGCCCGAATCGCCGGCAGGCCGAGGGCGACGTCGAACGGATCCCGGGCCACGTGCAGCCCGGTCCGGGCCGCGCCGGCGTATGCGGCGCCGAGGGTGTCGTCCATCTCGATGGCGCCGTCGGTCTGCACCACCGCCACCGCGACCGGGCTGGTGCCCACCCCGGCCAGCCGGGAGTTGCCGCCCAGCAGCACCTGGATGATCTCGTCGAAGAGGCGGACCCGGGTTCGCTGCCCGGGTGTGTGGTACCACTCGTCGAAGACCGCGATCAGCCACTGTGCGTACGGCGCCTGCCGGGGGTCGGCCGGCCGGCCGGGCGGGGGAGCGCTCCAGGTGCCGTGCGGCAGCAGGAAGTCGACCGCCGGCGGCCGGTGCGCCAGCAGGCTCCGGTACGTGCTGACCGGTTCGTTGCGCAGGTCGACCGTGCACAGCAGACCGTTGAACAAGTGCTGGTATCCCGTGGTCAGCCGACGCAGCGCCGCCTCGACCCGGTCGTGGCTGCCCCGCCCGTCGGGTCCACGCCGGTGCCGGTCGTGGGCGGCACGGTCACCGTCGAGACTGACGCTGACCCGCACTTCGAGACGATCGAACAGGCGCAGGAACCCCTCGTCCAACCGGGTCCCGTTGGTCTGCACCGTCACCCGTACCGGCACCGGTGCGGCGTCCCGCCGGATCGCCCCCACGGCCCGCTCGATCCGGGCCGCCCCGGCCAGCAGCGGCTCCCCACCGTGCAGGATGATGTCCACCCGGTCGAGCCGGTGCGCTCGGGCGTGCTCGCCGATCCGCTCCGCCGTCCAGCCGAGCACCCGGTCCGGCATGGACCGCGGCAGGGACCGCCAGCGCTGGTCGGTCGTGGTGTAGACGTAGCAGTGGTCGCAGGCCAGGTCGCATCGGCTGTGCAGCTTGACCACGAACTGTCGGAACGCGACGGGACGCGCGAGGCGGGACACCGTGCCGCCGGCCGGCCGGTGGCCGTCATCGGGTCCGGGCATCAGACGCTCCGCCGTCATGTCGGCGGCCGATCCGGCCACCGTTGAAGACGCCCAGCATACATCGACGCGCACCGCTCGGCCGGCCGTCGTCGGCCCGGTCGCCCGCCGGTGCCGGTGTCCTGTTTAGACCGGGGCGGCCCGGAGCGCCCGAATGCGCGCCGTCGCCGCAGGCCACGGGTGATGTGCGATGCGCGGTTATCATGAGCACACGCAGCGGATCTGGCCACCGGTCGATGTCCGGCTTCGTGGCACGCGACCGTGGTGTGAGACGCAGACAGGCGGTGATCGGGGGATGGACACCGGGGAGGAAGTGTTGCGCTCCGATCTGATCGATCTCACCGATGTGGATCTCGCCGCGCTCGACGCCCTGCCGCGTGCGGTTCTCGTGGCCGCGCTGCGCCGGCTGGAACGCCGCAGCGCCGCTCCCGGTGACCAGTACGCGGGCTTCGAGAGTGCCCTCGATGGCGACGACTGACCCCGTGGGCGGCCCGTCCACCCTGGCCGGCGTCCCGCACCACCGCCCCGCGCCCGGGAGGGCCATGAACGGCAGCAGCGACGAGACACCGGGCACCTGCACCATCGTCTCCTTCGTGTCACCCACCAACGGCACCGGGCGCAGCAGCGCTGTCGCCAACGTCGCCTGGATCCTGGCCGGAAACGGCAGACGGGTACTCGCCGTCGACTGGTGCGCCAGGACACCGAGGGTCTACGACTACCTGCGCTCGTTCCAGGTGGACGCCGTCCCGGCGGCCGGCGTGCTCGGCGCGGAGCTCGCCACCCTGATCAGCCCGCACCCGGACGGGCCGTCGCACCGGGCCCCCGCGGTGATCGCCCCGCCCGCGCCGGAGCAGGGCACCCTCTACCGGTACGCGGTGCCGGGGTCGAGCTTCGGGTTCGCCATGGTCGGGGTCGGCGCCGACGCCGAGGACCCACCCGAGGGTGACCCGGCGCGGGTCCGGCAGCTGCTGCAGCACGCGGCGTACGACTACGTCCTGATCGACACCCCGGTGGACCTCACCCTGCCCGGCATCACCTACGCCGCGGTGCTCAGCGACGTCGCGGTGGTCTGCATGCCGCCCCGACGCCAGGCGATGCAGCAGGCGGCCGAGCTCGCCGGTCAGCTCCAGCGGCAGGCCACCGGCGGCATCCGGGTGCTCGCCGCGCCGACGCTGCGCGACCTCAGCCAGCCCTGGTACGGCGAGGCCCGCGATTCGGCCCGCAGGGCCTTCGCCAAGCTGCTCGACGAATCCGCCAGCGGCGCGGCGCCGTCCGTGGAGATCGTTGAGGTACCCGAGCAGGCGTACGACACCTACGACGACGTGCTGGCCGTGCTGGCCGACACGCCCGGCGACGAGACCAGCCTGCTGGCGTCGTACGAGCGGATGGCGGCCTGGATCAGCGGGGGCGCCGTCGTACGCGCGGCCGCCGTGCCGGAGCGGATCCGCCGCCGCTACCGGCGGGGCGTGCTGCTGGAGCGGGCGGAGAGCGCGGACGACTTCATCGTGCTGTACGACCCCGTCGACCGGCCGTGGGCCGACTGGATCGGCGGCCAGTTGCGGCGGGCCAGCGTTCGCGTCCACCGCCGCGCCGTGCGGCCCGGCGCCCAGCCGGTGTTCGGGGCGGACACCACCGTCCTGGGCGTCCTGTCCCCGGGCGTCCTCCGCGCGGTCGGCGCCGGACTCTCCGCCCCGCCGGCGGGCGCCGACGCCGCCGAGGTGCTCGGCGTGCTGGCGACCGGCCGCGAGCCGGAGCAGGGGGTCGACCCGGGCCGGGTCGTCGACCTGCGGGCGGCCGATGCGGCCCGGGCGCAGTCGCTGCTGCTGAGCCGGCTCGGTCTCATCGCGCCCGCCCAGCCCGCCGGCGACCTGCGGGCCGCACCGCGGTTCCCGGCCGACTCGGACCGCCGGCTGCGGACCAACCTGCCGCCGCGCAACGAGTCCTTCGTCGGCCGCGGCGAATACCTCGAACGGCTGCGCGACCACCTGACCGACGACAGCGGTCCGGTGACCCTCAGCGGAGGCGCCGGTGTCGGCAAGAGCGAACTCGCCCGCGAGTTCGCCCACCGTTTCGCCTACGACTACGACGTGGTCTGGTGGATCCCGGCGCAGGACCGGGAGACGGTCCAGGCGGGTCTCGGTGAGCTGGCCGACGAGATCAACGCCGTCGATGGCGCAGGGGCGGCGGAGGCGGCCCTGGCGGCGCTGTCGGGTCCCCGCGGCGCCGTTGCCCGCTGGTTGCTGATCTACGACAACGCCGACGACGCGAATGTGCTGGCCGGGCTCATGCCCCGCCCCGGCGCCGGGCACGTGCTGATCACCTCGCGGGACGACGGATCCTCCAACCTGCCCTCGCCGCTGGAGGTTGCGGCGTTCACCGGCGACGAGAGCGTCGCCATGCTGCGGCGGGTGCTCGGAATCAGCACCGACGACGCGCGGTCCATCGCGGTCGCGCTGGAGCACCTGCCGCTGGCCCTGCGGCTCGCCACCGCCTGGATCCGGGAGAGCACCAGAGCCCTGGAGCGCGACGGCGTACCCAACCTCGAAGCGGTAAGCCGGTGCGTCGTCGAACTGCTGGCCCGGCTGCGCCAGCGCCCCGACGAGGACCCGGCCGAGCGGATCCCCGGATCGCACACCGCCACCGTCGCCCGGGTCCTGGACATCACGCTGGCCACCCTCCGGCACACCGAATTCGGCGCGCTGGCGATCCGCCTGGCCGAACTCAGCGCGTTCCTCTCGCCCGAGGGCATCGGGCTGCCCCTGCTGCGGTCGACGTCGATGCTGACCCAGCTCGCCGTGGCAGCCGACGTCGACGCGGAGGAGCTACTGCTCAACGCCGGAGAGACAGATCTCGTACTGACCGTCGGCGCGCGCTTCGCGCTGTACGACGTCGACTGGGGGCACGGCGCGGCCCTGCGGATGCACCGAGCCATCCAGGTCCTGCTGCGCGAGGGAATCCCCGAGCCGGAGCGGCGCGAGCGGCAGCGCCAGGTCCTGCACGGCCTGGCCGGGTACGCGCCGACCGACCCGGAGGCCGACGACCCCCGCTACGCCGACATCTTCGACGAACTGCAACGGCACCTCGTGCCGTCCGGCGCCTTGGAAGCCGACGACCGGCAGGTCCGGCACTGGGTCGTCAAGCAGATCCGCTACCTGTTCCTGCTCAACGACAGCGACGCGTGGCAGTCCGCGTTGCAGCTGGCGCGGCCGGCGTGTGAGCGGTGGACGGCCACCGGCGACTTCGACCAGCTGACCATGCGGCTGTTGATCCAGACCGCGAACCTGCACCGGGCACTGGGCCACTACCAGGATGCCCTGCGCCTCGACGAGCGGGTGCTCAGCGAGCAACGCCGCCACTACGGACTGCAGCATTTCCGTACCCTGATCGCCGGCCGGGGCCGGGGCGGGGACCTGCGCGGGCTCGGCCGCTTCGAGGACGCCCTGGTCGAGGACCAGGCCACCTTCACCGGCTTCCAGGAGGTGGTCGGCGACGACCATCCCAACACCCGGATGGCGGTCAACAACCTTGCGATCTCCTTCCTGCTCACCGGGGACGCGCGGGAGGCGCTGCGGCTGGCCCGCCAGGAACGCGACCGGCGGATGTCGCTGTTCGGACCGGAGGATCCGCGAACCTGGCGGGTGTCGTGCCAGGTGGGCACCTTCGAGCGGGAGGTCGGCGAATACGACCTGTCGCTGGCCACCCTGCGCGAGGCGCTGGAGCGGATCCACGAGCTGCAGTCCGCCGGTCACCTCGACGAGCTGCGCGTCAACCGCAGCCTCGCGGTCACCGAGCGCCGGCTCGGCCTCACCATCCCGGCCAAGAAGCGCAGCACCGAGACGTTCCGCGGCTACCGGGACCACCTCGGCGAGGACCATCCGCTCACCCGGGGAAGCCTGCTCGGCATGGCGGTGGACTACTACCGGGCCGGGGACGCCGGGATCGCCGTCGAACACGCCATCCGCTGCCTGCGCGGCTACGAGCGGCAGCTGGAGAACGGCCACCCGTTCACCGCGATCTGCTCGGTCAACCTCGGGCTGTTCCAGCGCGGCGTGGGCGAGTACGACCAGGCTGTCCGCGACGGTGAACGAGGCCTGCGCGCGCTGCGTACCAGACTCGATGACGCCCACCCCTGGACCCTGACGGCGATGACCGCCCACGCCGGCCACCTGGCCGCCCGGGGCGACCTGGACGACGCCTTCCGGATCCAGGAGGAGTCGCACCTGACCTGCCTGCGCTACCTCGGCCGGCGCCACCCGTGCAGCACCGATGCCGCCGCCAACCTGGCCGCGATCCTCGCGCTGCGCGACGGCGTCGACGACGCCGGTCTCTCCGCATTGACCGACACCGACATCGATGTGCCGCAGAGCTGAGGGAGTGACGAGGTGACGGATCCGCAGCTGCTCGACGCCCTGGTGGAGGAGTCGGCCGAGCAGGACGTCCCAGGGTTCCTCAAGAAGCGGAATCTGTGCCGGGGACTGCTGCTCAGTGGGTGCGGCGTCTACCATGTCGCCCACTACACCGCCGGCGTGCTCGACTTCGCGCTGGACCTGCTGGCGCACGGGTCGGCTCCGCCCGCGGTCGACGACGCCGATCCGCGGCAGCGCCGGGATGCCCACCGCCGGGTGGGCGCCCAGCTGGTGTACCGCGCGACCGAGCTCAACCGGCGGCTGTGGGAGCTGCAGAGCGGGGCGTTGATCCGGACGGTCGTCCAGACCCGGGCCGGTCTCGTCTTCTGCAACTCCGTCGTCGGCAGCGAGCACGTGGTGGGGTTCGGAGCGGTCCCGGACGCCGCTGCCGGCGCGGTGGCCGACCCGGCCCGGGTGAGCGAGATCGACCGGGCCGCCGCCCGGCTCGCCACCGACCTGCGCCGGCTGACGCGGCAGCGGTCGCAGAATCCCGGCGGCTGGCTGACCGCCGGAGACGGGGACGCGCCGTCGGACCTGCAGGTATCGTCCGGTGCGGCCTTCCCGCCGTACGTGCGCGGGTCGACGGGTCCCGGCGGGATCTTCGCCGCGGCGCTACGGCCCGCCGGGCTGCACTACCTCAGCCACCACCGGTTGGGGGAGCAGGCGGCGGCGGTCGACATCCTGGAGCACCCGGAGCTGGAGGCGTTCTTCAACCGGGGCGTCGCCGTGGCCGACCGCCGCACGCGCTACCGGCGCCTCGCCGGCGACCTGTCGCTGCTGGTGCTGCAGGTCAGCCGGGACCTGCGCCGGGCCGTGGCCGGCGACGTCGCGCGACTGGTGCTCGACGTGGAGATGGGGGCGGTCTACTACTACCGGCTCTCCCCGGACGACTACCTTGTCGGGGTCACCCTCGACCAGGATGCGGTCAGCCAGGCGGATCACACCATGTGGACGGTGGCGCGGCAGCTCATGGAGAACTCGGCCTGAATCGCCACGTGGTTCGTGATCGATCCAGTTCGTGGCCACGATATCCTCCGTACGAATCAACCAGCGTCGACTCGTCATGAGGATGGCCGTGATCGCCCTGGCAAGATCAGCGGCCGTGGTCGGCGCCGGCCTGGCCGGCCTGCTGCTGGCATGGGCCGGCGACCTGCACGGGCTGGAGAGCTCCCCGGCGTACCTTCTGCTCGCCGCGACCCTGTTGGCGGTGGGGCTGGTCGGCAGCACCCGGGACATCAGCCTCGCCGACGTCCGCGCCCACCTGTCCACGGTGCTGCTCGCCGTCACGGTCGGGGTGATCGCCAAGGCGGCGCTCATCGCCGGGGTCATGTTCCTGATCTTCCGCGACCCGGCGATGCTGGTTCTCGGCGTGGCCGTCGCGCAGATCGACCCGCTGGCGGTGGCCGCGATGAGCCGCCCGGATCGCACCTCGCCCCGGGCCCGCTCGATCCTGTCGATCTGGGCCTCGTTCGACGACCCGGTGACCGTCCTGCTGACCGTCTACTTCTCCGCGATCGCGCTGGACCTGCGCGGCGGCGCCAGCGGTAGCGCGCCCGGCATGCTCGGCAACCGTCCACTCGACCTCCTTCTCGGCCTGGGCGCCAACCTCGCCTTCGCCGCGCTCACCTGGCTGCTGTGGCGGCTGCTGCTGGCCGCCGGCCTTCGGGAGGACGCCGCCGTCGGCCCCCGCATCCGGTCGACCCTGCGCTGGACAGCCGTCGCCCTGCTGATCGTGCTCGTCCTCTTCGCGGCCTGGCAGTTCCTCATGCTCGGCCTGGCGATCGCCGGGCTCTTCTTCCGGCCACGCCTCGGCCCCGTCGTCGGACGATCCACCCAGGCGGCCTACCTCGTCGCCACCTTCCTGCTCGGCCTGCTGCTCGTGCAGGGCGTCGACGTGGTCGAAGGAGTGGTGCTCGGCCTGGCGGCGGTCGCCGCCCACCTGCTGGTCTCCGCACCCATCTCGCGGGGCCTGCCAACGGCCGATCGGCGCTACCTCGCCTGGGGGCAGCAGAACGGGCTGACCGCTGTGATCCTCGCCCTCGTGCTGGAGCGGAACTTCCCCGGCACGGTCGGGGTCGTCGCCACCGCGATCGTCGTGATCAACTCGATCCACGCGCTGGCCACTGTGCTGCTCGACCGGCACAGACCGCCCGGGCGCCCCGACGCGGCGCCGTCGCGGCCGGAAACCGACCCGACCGGGCTGCCCCACATGCGCGAGATCCCCTCGACCAGGACGCTCGAACCGGAACGGTGACCCGGGGTGCCGCTCCAACTGGTGCGGTGTGCGCCGCGACCAGGGTCACCGCGCCGGCGGCGATCAGCCGGCCACCATCAGCCGGCGCACGCGACCGCTCAACCCGTCGAAGACCGACCGCGCCTCCGACCAGCTGCGTGACCGGTCCGTCGGGTCGACGGCGTCGTCGCCGCCCTCACCCGGGGTGGCCAGGTCGCCCAGCGCGTCCAGCTGGAACAGCGGCAGGTACTCGGCGATTCCGTCGTAGGTCTCGCAGAGCTGGTCCAGCCGTTCCAGGTCTGTCGGTTGCGGGTCGCGGAGGTGGCTGTCGTACCACTGTTCGATGCCGTCCCGGAACGCCTCGATCAGCCGCCGCAGCACCATCGACGTACCCAGCGCGCGCTGCACGTCCCGGGAACGCAGCCGCGACCGCAGCGGTGTCCCGCCCTCGGCCAGTCGCCCCGCCCCGGCCAGGGGCGGGGCGAAGGCGTCGCGGAGCCGGCGTTCGAACCCGGTCAGCTGATCGAGGGCCTGGATCGCCTCGACGAAGACGCGGGCCACCCGGCCCGGCAGCGGAGACGTGACAACCCTCGCCGCCCTTCGCCGGGCCCCGGCGTCGCTGTCGAGCCGGCCCGCCGACCCTCTGATGTCCTGGCGCAGCTCACCCCGGATCTCGTCGAGCTGGTACGACAACCGCTCGATGGACCGCTGGGTGTTGGTCTGCTGGCTCTGGATGCGTTCGACCCGCTGCCGCACCGAGGTCAGCGCATCGGCGCCGACCACCTGTTCCAGCCGACGCATCGAGGCCTTGACACTGCCCGACAGGTCCTCGGCGAACGACTGCGGGTCGTAGACGATCGGCTCCACGCTGAACGTCGCGGCGAGGTCGGCGGCGAAGTCCGCGGGCAGGTGCCCGACGACGACCAGGATCACCTCGCTGTCCGGCACCGCCGCCCGGATCGCCACGACCCGACGGTTGAGTTCGTCGACCTCCTCGGACTTGAGCACCGACTCGGACAGCAGCACGCAGCAGCCGGCGCCCTGCTCCTCCAGCGGTATCCAGAAGTCGACCGGCAGGTCCCGCATCGAACCGACCAGATGATCTCGCTGGTACGACCAGCCGTCCTGGGTGAGCACCCGCCGCACGTCGGCGGCGACGTCCTGCCGGCTGGCCAGGTCGAACTGGACCCGGACCGCCTCGCGCACCATGACGTGGGTGACCGGCGTACCGGCCTGGACCGCACGTTGGTAGAGGTGGTAGCAGAGCCGGATCATCCGGCGTGGCACCCCGTCGGCCAGGTTGGTCAGGTATTCGGTGGTCTCCACCGTGAACGGCGCCAGCCGCGCCTCGCCGAACGCCCGCAACTGGCTCTGCCGGATGAAATCCCGCACGTCTTCGGCGGTCAGCGCGGACATCCGCACGATCGGCCCGATCCGCTGTCGCACGTCCGGGCTGAGCAGATGGAGCATGTCGGGCAGTCCGGCGATCACCAGGAAAGCCCCGGCCGACGCGAAGACCCCGATCATCCGCGCGAACCGGGTCATCGTCTCGTCCCCGGGTCGTCCCGCCGTAGAGAGAATCTTGTCCAGCTCGTCGAGCACCAGGACGAAGCGTTCGTGCCGGCGCCCGTGCAGCAGGGCGAGTACGCCCATCGTCTCCACCGCGCCGGCCTCCACGTCCGCCCGCGCCGTGACGCCGGCGGCCACCAGGGCCGGCCCCGGCGGATAGCCCATCAACCAGTCCCAGGCCACCGCCTCGGTGGCGGGATCGAGCAGCATCGCAAGTACGGTGCCGAAGGACGGGTTGGTGGTGACCTCGACCAGCTCCTCGCGCAACCGTCCGGCGAGCAGGTCAATCGCCGTCCCCGCCGGGTCACCGGCGCGCGCCGCCAGCGCGGCGGGGGACTCCGCCCGGCAGTCCTCGAGGAGGGCGCGTACCGCGTCGCGGGACAGCCGGCCCAGGAACTGACGGCTCAGCGACAGGAACGTGTCGGCCGGCGCGTCGAGGTAGATCGCCTTTCCTGCCGGGCCGGTGACCTGGCGGGTGTGGGCCAGCAGCTCGACCGCGAGATGCGTCTTGCCGGTGCCGTAGTCACCCACCACGGCGACGGTCCCGCCGTCGCCCGTACGCAGGTAGTTGTCCAGGTGGGCGATCGCGTCGCGGATGGCCACCGTGACCACGGTGGTCGCGTCCGTGCCGTCCTCGGTCACCCGGGCGACGGCCGTCGGGGAGAAGGGATTGACCGGACCGGCCGCCGGTGGACCTCCGATTGCGTCCATCTTCCTGATCCTCCGGTAGCTCCGGTCTGGGCACCAGGCATTCCCGTACCGGAGGCCGGCTCCGCTCGTGCGCCACCTCCGGCCCGTCTTCAAATCGTAGCCGTCCGTAGCCACCGAGGCCGACCCTCACCGACCACCAGCTCGGGCTCACCTGCGAAAAGAGCCGAATGGTCAGGTACCGCGGGTGCCTGCCCGATCGACTACGTCCAATACCATAAGGCTCATGGTCGCAACCCGGTGGCCGAGACACCCATCCAGGCGCCCCGGCGTGGTGGGCCCGTGCCACCACGGTCCCGCCGACGAGAGAGCTGCTCGATGACGGACCCGGTCGCCGGTTCCTCCCGCCCCGCCGGATGGTGGCTGCGCGTGGTGTTCGGAGTCATCGGACTGCTCGCCCTCCTCCTCGGCTACATCGGCTTCGAACGCCTGCTACGGGTGCGGCCGGGCACGGCCCACGACCCGTACGACGTGATCTACTTCGACCTTCAACTCTTCGTCCTCGGCGCCGAGCCCCTGCAGGAGCCGGGCCCCTACCCGTGGCAGTTGCAGGTCGCCCGGTTCGCCGCCCCGCTGTTCACCCTGCTCGCCGTGGCCGAGGCCAGCCGGCTGCTGCTGGCCGCCGAGATCCGCCGCCTGCGCGCCCGACGAGCCCGCGGTCACGCCCTGGTCTGCGGCGACTCCCAGTTCGCCCACATGCTCGCCGACCGGCTCTTCGCCGACGGCGAACGTGTGGTCGTGGTGCGCTCCGAACCGTTCGGACCGCTGGAGTACCGCCGGCGCCGGTACCTCGGAGTCATCGGCGACCCCACCAGCGCCGAGGTGCTGCGCGGCGCCGGCCTGCCCCAGGCCCGCACCATCTACGCCTGCACCGACGACGACGACCGCAACCACGCGATCGCCAACACCGCCAGCCGACTGATCCAGGACCGACGGCAACCACCCGGGGTCTACGTACAGGTCCACGACCCCGAGATGTGCCTGTCCCTGCAGGCCCGGCGGCTCGGCGCCGCCGGGTCCAGCCGGCTACGGCTCGACTACTTCCACGTCGACGACGTCGCCGCCCGCGCCCTGCACCGGCACCACCCGCTGCCACCCGCGCCCGGCCGACCGACGAAGGTCCTCATCGCCGGGGGCGGCACCTTCCGCCGAGCCCTGCTGGTGGAGACCGCCCGTCACTGGCGAGCGCGCCGGACCGACACCCGTTCCGGCGAGCTCCTCACACCTCTGCGCGTGGACCTCGTGGCCCCGGACGCCAGCACCGAACTCGCCCTCGCGGCGTCCCGTTACCCGTTCCTGACCACCGTCTGCCAGGTGTCCGCGTACGACCTTGACCTCGACGGTCTGGTCGGGCTGGACCAGCTGGGCACCGGCCGCTACGACCGCATCTACATCTGCGCACCGGACGAGAGCAGCGGCCTGCAGTTCGCGCTGGACACGCCCGCGCTCTGGCAGGGGGCGGAGAGCTCGGTCTTCGTACCGGTCTACCGGCAGGCGGCGCTCGCCACCGCCTTCCACGGCGATGTCCGTCACGACCTGCTCGACGAGGTGCACGGCAAGCTCCGCCTGTACCCGGTGCTGACCCGTGCCTGCGACGCCCGGCTGATCGCCGAGGATCTCACCGAGCGGCTGGCCCGGCAGATCCACGACCGGTACCTCCATGCCCAGCAGCGGGCTGGGGTACGCCCCGGCGACGCGCCCGCGATGGTGGACTGGTCGCGACTGCCCGAGTCGCTGCGGCGGGCCAACCGCGCCCACGTCCAGGACATCGCCGCCAAGCTGTTGGATCTCGGCTGCGTCGTGGCACCCCGGCACGGCAGCACCGGCGACGCCTCGGCCGCCGGGCAGGCCATCGACGACCGGATCGACGAACTCGCCCGACTCGAGCACGAACGGTGGTGCCGGGAACGACGAGGGGAAGGCTGGACGTACGGCGAGCCGCGTGACGACGTCCGGCGGCGACATCCCGCGCTGCGTCCGTGGGACGAACTGCCCCCGGGCGTCCAGGAGCAGAACCGCGAGGGGATCCGGGCGCTGCCCGACGTGCTGTCCGACAGTGGGTTCGAGCTGATCCGGCTGACACCCGCCGTGCCCGCACAGCGGAGAGGACCGGGGGATGGCACCTGATCCCGCACCGGTGCGCGTCGGCATCACCGGGCACATCAACCTGACCCCCGCCACCGAGCGGCTCATCGCCGACGCGCTCCGCGTCGAGTTGCGCCGGATCAGCGACCGGCCGGTGCGCGGCATCACCTGCCTGGCGGCCGGCGCCGACCAGATCTTCGCGCGCACGATCCTGGCCACCGGTGGCACGTACGAGGTGATCCTGCCGGCCCGGGACTACCGGGCCACGGCGATCCGACCCGAGAGCCGGGCCGCCTTCGACGAGCTGCTCGGACGAGCGGCGCAGATCATCCACACCGGACATCACAGCTCCGGCACCGCCGCCTACGTGGCCGCCAACCGGGAACTGCTGCGACGGGTGCAGCGGCTCGTGGCGGTCTGGGACGGCGAACCCGGCTGCCACGCGGCGTCGACGGACCGGACCATCGAATGGGCACGGCAGCGTGGGATTCCGACCACGATCCTGTGGCCCGTCGGCGCCCGACGAATGCCCACCGGAGACTGACGGATCAGCGCCGCGTCCAACCGACCTGGTGCGGTGTGGAAGTCTCCCGGCCGTGCGTTCTACCGTTGGCGTCTTCGGTCTCGTTCCGGCTGGTAAGGAAGTGTCTGCGATGCGGTCAAGAGACAATGACGTACGCCATGACCTGATTCTGCGGGAGTTCGCCCGGCAGGCTGGCACCTTCGAGGACGCACGCCTCAACGGCGCCTTCACCAGACATCTCCAGCGCCTCGTCGACTTCGCGAGGCCGGACCCCGAGGACGTCTGCCTGGACGTCGCCTGCGGCACCGGACTGGTCGCCCGCGGGCTCGCCGTGCGCACCCGGCACGTGACCGCGCTCGACGCCACTCCCGAGATGCTGGCGACGGGCAAGGCGCGGGCCGACGCCGAAGGCATGTCCAACGTGGTGTTCCAGCGGGGCGACGCGGCGCGACTGCCCTTTCTCGACGGTTCGTTCTCGCTCGTGATCTCCCGGTTCTCGCTGCATCACGTGGCCGCGCCGGACAAGGTCGCGGCCGAGATGGTCCGGGTGTGCCGCGCCGGCGGGCGGGTGGTGGTTGCCGACATGGTGATCAAGCCGGAGCTGCCCGGCGACCCGGATCGGGTGGAGCGGCTGCGCGACCCGTCCCACGGAGCGATGCTCGGTGCCGAGGCCATCGTCCGGCTGCTCACGTCGGCCGGGGCCGCGGTCGAGACGTCCGACGTCTTCGACGTCGAGCGTCCGCTTCGTCCCTGGCTCGAGCAGGCCGGTACAGCTGGCGACGTCGCTCGTCAGATCGAGCGGGAGCTGTCCGAAGAACTCTCCGGCGGCACTCCGACCGGCATGCGCCCGCTCACCGTGGACGACGAGCTCTGGTTCACCCAGGCGTGGGCACACATCTCCGTGGCCGTGCCGTCATGACCGGCCGCGCCGTGGCCGCGTTCACCCGCCCGCGAGCAGCTTCTTCTGCACCTTGCCCATCGCATTGCGAGGTAGCTGCTCGACCAGATGGACCTGCCGCGGGCGCTTGTGCGCGGAGATCCGACCGGCCACGAACTCGATGAGCTGCGCCTCGGTCACCGCGTCGGCGACCACGTAGGCGACCACCTGTTGCCCGAGGTCGGGGTGGGGCGCGCCGATCACCGCGGCCTCCCGGACCGCGGGGTGGGCGAGCAGCGCATTCTCCACCTCGCCCGCGCCGATCCGGTACCCGCCACTCTTGATCATGTCGATGGAGGCGCGGCCGATGATCCGGTGCCACCCGTCGGGGTCGATGGTGGCGACGTCCCCGGTGCGGAACCAGCCGTCGGGAGTGAACGACTCCCGGTTGGCCTCCGGCCGGTTGAGGTACCCGCTGAACATCATCGACCCACGTATCTGGAGTTCGCCCGGGGACTCACCGTCGGGCGCGACCGGGGCGCCGTCCTCGCCGACCAGCCTGCTCTCCACCCCGGCAAGTCGCGTGCCGACGAACCCGGGCCGGCGCTCTCCGCCCGCGCGACTGCTGATGGTGATCAGCGTTTCGGTCATCCCGTAGCGCTCGACGGGCGGTTGTCCGGTGAGCTCGGCGAGCTGCTCGAAGACGGGCAGGGGCAGGGGTGCGCTGCCGGAGACCAGCAGCCGGGCCGACGACAGGGCTCGGGCGGCGGACGGATCGGCGCAGACCCTTGACCACACGGTCGGCACGCCGAAGTACAGGGTTCCGGCGGCGGCGGCGTAGGCGTCCGGTCTGGGTCGGCCGGTGTGGGCCAGCCGGGACCCGACCCGGAGTGCTCCCAGTACACCGAGCACGAGGCCGTGCACGTGGAACAGGGGGAGGCCGTGCACCAGCAGATCGTCGGGAGTCCACGACCATGCGTCCGCGAGCGCGTCCAGGTCGGCGGCGATCGCCTGCCGCGGGATGAGCGCTCCCTTCGGCGCTCCCGTGGTGCCGGAGGTGTAGAGGATCAGTGCGGTGCTCTCCGGCGCGGGTTCGGGATAGCTGGTGGCCGAACGTGCACTCAGGTCGACAGCGGCGACGGGGACCCGCACCTCCGCCACCGGCGCGGTGCCCTCGCTGGCCGGGGGGACGAGCAACAGCGAGGCCGCGGAGTCCCGCAGCACGTAGTCCCGCTCGGCGGGACCGGAATCCGGTGGCACCGGCACGACGGGCACCCCGGCGAGCAGGCCGGCCACGACCGCCACCACGGTCTCCATGCTGGCTGTCGCCCAGATCGCCACCGCGTCGCTGCCGGCGATGCGGTCGGCGAGGGCGGTGGCGGCGGACAGCACCGCTTCCCGGGACGCCCGCTGGTCCCCGACCCGGATCGCGTCCGCGTCGTCACCGAACGCCCCGGACAAGGCCGGCAGCAGGGATTCGCTCCCGTGTCGCATCGTGGTCATTGTCCCGTCCATGTCGTCGGCTGCTTGGCGGTGAAGGCCCGGACGGCGGCCCGGAAGTCGTCGCTGCCGTAGACCCGGGAGACGATGTCGTCACCGTCGGCGCGGCCCCGGCGTAGCCGTCGGATCGCCTCCTTCGTCGCCCACATGGTCAGCGGGGCATGCCCGGCCAGGCGGTCGACGGTCTGCTGGACGGCCTCGTCGAGATCCTCCGTGGACTCGGCCACGAACCCGGCCGCGTGCGCCTCCCGACCGGAGTAGAACTTCGCGTTGAGCAGCAGATCCAGGGTACGGGCCGGCCCGAGGTGGTGCAGCAGCAGCGCATAGGTGGGCATCGACAGGCAGTTTCCCAGGGTCCTCGCGATGGGAATCCCGAACCGCGCGTCGGGTGTGGCAAGTCGTAGGTCGCACACGGCGGCGATCGCCAGGCCCGCGCCGACACAGTATCCGCGGATGGCCGCGACCGTCGGTACGTTGACATCCTCCAGCCGGTCCAGCACTCGCGTGATCTTCTTCTCGTACTCGACCCCGTCGGCGCCGCCGGTGAAGTCCGCGAACTGTCTGATGTCGGTGCCGGCGACGAAGGCGTCCTCGCCCGCCCCGCGCAGCACGAGCACCCGCACGTCGTCGTCCGCGTCGGCCCGTTCACACGCCTGGTACAGGCCGTCGTACATCGCCCACGTCATCGCGTTGCGCTGCCGGGATCGGTTGAAGGTCACGGCGAGGGCCGGGCCCTGTCTTTCCACCAGGACCTCTGATTCGGAACCGGGCGACGAGGACATGGCCTACCTCCTGGTCGTCGTTGTCGGGGCGGAGCTCGCGGTCGCGGCGCCGCCCACGTCGGCGGCCAGGGCGGCGCCGGAGGCGACGAGGTGATCGATCTCCGTTGCGGCGCAACCGGCGGCGAGCAGCACCTCCCGGGTGTCGGCGCCGAGGACGGGTCCCGCGCCCGCGCGCTGAACCGGGGTCTCGGACATGCGCATCGGCGAGCCGAGTTGGCGCACCGACCCGAGGGTCGGGTGCGGGGCGTCCCAGAAGAAGCCGCGGGCCGCGAGGTGCTCGTCGGTGAAGACCTCGCCGTAGTCGGCGATCGGGGCGCACGGCACGCCGGCCTTGTTGAGCCGCTCGATGATCTCCGCCGTACTCATTGTGCTCGTCGCGGTCTCGATGGTCTCGATCAGCTCCGCGCGGTTCTCCAGCCGGGAGAACGCGTCCGCGTAGCGCGGGTCCGCGAGCAGCCGGGTCAGCCCGAGGGCGGCACAGAACGCCTGCCAGTTGCGCGGGGTGGTGGCTCCGATCGTCACGTAGCCGTCGCTGCTGTGCACCGCCTGGTACGGAGCGTTGCTCTGGTGCGCCGAGCCCATCGGGCCACCCACCTCGCCGGTCGCGAAGTACTTTCCCGCCTCCCACACCGCGAAGGACACTCCGGCCTCGAACAGCGAAACGTCGATGTGCTGCCCCGCTCCGGAGCGGTCCCGTTCCCTGAGCGCGGCGGTGACCGCGAGCGCCAGGTAGAGGCCGCAGACCAGGTCGCAGATCGGCACGCCCACCTTCGCCGGTGGACCGCCGGGATGGCCGGTGATGCTCATCAGCCCGCTCCGCGCCTGCGCCATGATGTCCAGTCCCGGCAGATTCGCGAGCGGCCCGTCCTGCCCCCAGCCGGAGGCGGAGGCGTACACCAGGCGGGGGTTGATCTCCCGCAGGTCCTGGTAACCGAGACCGAGACGGCGCATGGCGCCGGGACGGAGGTTCTCGACGAGGACGTCGGCCCGCTCGACCAGTCGGAGGAACGCCGACCGCGCATCCGGCGACTTGAGGTCCAGGGCGACCGAGCGCTTGTTGCGGTTGATGCGCACGAACGGCGAGCTCTCGGTCCCGAGGAACGGACCGGTCTGGCGTACCGGCTCACCGCCGGTCGAGTGCTCGACCTTGATGACCTTCGCACCGAGGTCGGCGAGTTGCAGGGCGGCGAACGGCGCCGCCATGAACGCCCCGATCTCCAGCACGGTCACTCCGGTCAGGGGCGGCGTGCGTTCGTTGGTCATCGACCTGCCTCCGGATGATCGGCGCCGGTACGTGATCGCGGGACAACCCGTGCCGCACGGGGGAGCACAGGGTGTTCGGATGGGAAAGCTACCGGTAGAGTTTACCGTTGTCTACAGAAGACAAGTCCCGTAGTGAGGAGTTCCGATGGCGGAGAGGACGACGGTGACGAGGCCGGACGAGACGGCCCGCCGGATAGCGCCTCCGCCGAGCATGGCGCGGCTCGCCGCGGACGCCGTGCGGAAGATGATCCTCACGGGCGAGCTGCAGCCGGGTGACCGCGTGGTGGAGAACCAGCTCACCCACCAGCTCGGGGTGTCCCGGCCGCCGTTGCGCGAGGCGTTGCGCGTGCTGGAGCAGGAGGGTCTGCTCGTCCAGCAGCCCCGGCGCGGGGTGATCGTCGTCCCGATCACCCTGCACGACGTGTACGAGATCTTCACGCTCCGCGATCAGCTTGAGCGGATGGCGGTCGAGCTCGGCGTACCCGTGCGATCGCCGGATCGTCTCGAGCGCTGCCGGGCGGCGCTACGTGACCTGGAAGAGGCCGCCCGGGCCGGCGATGCCGCGACCGTCACGGATCGCGCGTTCGACTTCCATCTGGCCGTGGTGGGGTTGGCCGGGCACCGCCGGCTCGAGGAGTCCTACCGCTCCCTGTCTCTGCAGATGCGGCTCTGCATGGGCATGAACCAGCGGGCCAGGGTGGCCGGCGAGGGACTGTGGGGAATTGTCGAACGGCACCGCGCGATCCTGGAGACCCTGGAGCGCGGGGACCCGCAGGAGGCCCTCGAGATGCTCACCGACCATGGGCAGCACACCTTCGTCCTCGAACTCGGCCACTCGCTCGGCGGCCGCTCGGCCGAGGCGGAGACCTGGCTGGAACGGCTCGGCCGTTCCCGCTCCGACACCGCACCGTAGAACTGGAGGCCCCGATCGTGAGCACGCAACCGCTCGTCGTCGACCTCGGCGACCGCAGGCCGGAGATCGACCCCGCGGCATGGGCGGCCCCGGGCTGCACGGTCATCGGCTCAGTACGGCTGGCGCCCGGTGCCAGCGTCTGGTACGGCTGCGTGCTGCGCGCCGACACCGCGGACATCAGCATCGGCGCCGGCAGCAACATCCAGGACGGGTGCGTCGTGCACGCCGATCCGGGCTTTCCGACGGTCGTGGGTTCGGGGGTCTCCGTCGGGCACCGCGCCGTGCTGCACGGCTGCACGATCGAGGACGACGTCCTGATCGGCATGGGGGCTGTGGTCCTCAACGGCGCACGGATCGGTTCCGGCTCGCTGGTCGCCGCCGGCGCGGTCGTGCTGGAGGGGGCGGTGGTTCCGCCCGGCTCGCTCGTCGCGGGTCTGCCCGCCCGGGTGCGGCGCGAGCTCTCCGCGGACGAACGCGCGGGCATCGTGCGCAACGCCGAGGGGTACGCAGATCGCGCCCGTGCACACGCCGCAGCGATGTCCCTGCTCTGACGAGCACGCCGGGCGGGTCAGCCGGCGACGCGATCCGCTGCCGCGGTACGCGGGACGCTCAGTTCGTCGGCCAGGTCCTCGGCGGCCTGACGCAGCAGCGGCACGGCCCGCTCGACCACGTCGGGCGTCATGCGTGGCGCCGGCCCGGAGACCGAGACCGCGAGCCTGTTCGAGGTGCCGAGCACCGGTACGGCGACACAGCGCACGCCGATCTCCTGCTCGCCGTCGTCCATGGCGTAGCCCTGGGCCCGTACCCGGTCGATCTCCTCGGCGAACCGGCGTGGTTCGGTGATGGTGTGCTCGGTCTGGGCCGGCATGCCGGTGCGCTCGAGGAGCGCACGCACGTCGCTCGGCGGCAGGTGGGCGAGCAGGGCCTTCCCCACGGCAGTGCAGTGCGGGTAGACGCGCCGGCCGACCTCGGTGAACATCCGCATCGACTGCCTGGACTGGACCTGCGCCACGTACACGACGCGGTCACCGTCCAGCATCGCGAGGTTCGCGCTCTCGCCGAGGGCGTCGACGAGCCGGGACAGGTACGGCCGGGACCAGGTGCCCAGCAGGTGGCTCGCGCTGTCGCCGAGCCGGATCAGGCGGGGACCGAGGGAGTACTGCCGGGACGGCTCCTGCCGGACGTAGCCGAGGTCGACCAGGGTACGGATCAGCCGGTGGATGGTGGGCAGCGCGAGCCCGGACTCCTGGGCGAGCCGGGACAGTCCGATCACGCCTCCCGCGTCCGCCATGATTTCGAGCAGCTCGAAAGCTCTTTCCAGCGACTGGACGCCACCGGGCACCCGACCTCTCGGCTGCGTGCCGTCGGTAGCCAGGTCCGGGTTCGACTCGGTCACTCAGATCCTCCTTCTGCCCGGATGCGCCTGGGAGGGTCACCGGTCACGCCGCGCTATTTCCGCATCGCAGAAGTCTATCCGGCGCGGCCGGGGAACCTCCGCGCGGCTCTCCCCTTGACTTCCGTAGAGCGGAAATTACTATCCACAATGATGAAAGGGCGCGGACCGGCGCCCGACGGGGTGCCACTGAAGCCGGCGCCGGCGTCCATGCGTCGGCTCTTGCCGCGCCGAAGACTTCGGCCAGATGGCCGCGGGAGACAGGAGAAGGTGATCCGGATGCCCGAGATCGACGTGACCGGCGGCCCCGTTGCGCGCGGCGAGGAGATTCTCACCCCCGAGGCGCTGGCCTTCGTCGCCGAGCTGCAGGAGCGGTTCGGCGCCCGCCGCGACGAGTTGCTCGACCTGCGCCGCCAGCGCCGGGACGCGGTCGCCCGCAGCCATCGGTTCGATTTCCTGCCCGAGACGCGGGAGGTGCGGGAGGCCGCGTGGACCGTCGCTCCCGCCCCTGACGACCTGCGGGACCGCCGGGTGGAGATCACCGGACCGACCGAGCGCAAGATGACGATCAACGCCCTCAACTCCGGCGCCCGGGTCTGGCTCGCCGATCTCGAGGACGCGAACACGCCGCACTGGGGCAACGTCGTGGGCGGGCAGCTCAACCTGTACGACGCGGTGCGCCGGACGATCTCCTTCGCCTCCCCGGACGGCCGGGAGTACGTCCTGCGCGAGGACGGGCGGCTCGCGACGATCGTGGTACGACCGCGCGGCTGGCACTTCGACGAGACCCATCTGCTCGTCGACGGCACGCCGGTCGTGGGCGCCCTGGTCGACTTCGGCCTGTACTTCTTCCACAACGCCGAGGAACTCCTGCGCCGGGGCAGTGGCCCGTACTTCTACCTGCCCAAGATGGAGAGCCACCTCGAGGCGCGGCTGTGGAACGAGGTGTTCACCTTCGCGCAGCAGCGGCTCGGCATCGCCCACGGCACGATCCGCGCGACCGTGCTGATCGAGACGATGCCGGCGGCCTTCGAGATGGAGGAGATCCTCTACGAGCTGCGGGAGCATGCGTCGGGCCTCAACGCCGGCCGGTGGGACTACCTGTTCAGCATCATCAAGTACTTCCGCGACTCCGGCGCCGACTTCGTGCTGCCGGACCGGAACTCGGTGACGATGACCGCCCCCTTCATGCGCGCCTACACCGAACTGCTGGTGCGCACCTGCCACAAGCACGGGGCGTTCGCGATCGGCGGGATGGCGGCCTTCATCCCCAGCCGACGTGATCCGCAGGTCAACCAGGTGGCGCTGGCGAAGGTCCGCGAGGACAAGGAGCGGGAGGCCGGGGACGGCTTCGACGGTTCGTGGGTCGCCCACCCCGACCTGGTGCCCATCTGCCAGGAGGTGTTCGACCGGGTGCTCGGCGACCGGCCGAACCAGCTCGACCGGCTGCGCGAGGAGGTCTCGGTCACCGCGGACCAGCTGCTCGACGTGCGAAGCACCCCCGGCGCCGTCACCGAGGCCGGGTTGCGCAACAACATCAGCGTCGCGCTGCAGTACCTCGCCTCGTGGTTGGCCGGCAACGGCGCGGTGGCCATCAACAACCTGATGGAGGACGCGGCGACCGCCGAGATCGCCCGGTCGCAGATCTGGCAGTGGGTGCACAACGACGTCGAGCTCGACACCGGTACGACCGTCACCGGCGAGCTGGTCGAGCGCATCCTCGACGAGGAGCTGGCCAGGATCTGCGATGCCCTGGGGAAGGAGCAGTTCGACGAGGAGCGGTTCGCCCAGGCCCGGAAGCTGGTCCTCGAGGTCGCTCTGGCCGACGACTACGCCGACTTCCTCACCCTTCCCGCGTACCAGGTTTCCGCCCAGAAGTGAGCACGAGCGGCAGCTGAACCCCGGCGGGGCTGCGACAGCAGCGCCGCCGGGGGCCGGCCCCGCACCGGGAACGCGCCGTTGCGCCTGCCCTCCGGCCGTCGTCGGCTGCACCGGGGCCAGCGGCTGCCGATGGTCAGCTCGCGGCCAACGACTGGCGGACCAGCTCGAGTGGATGCCAGGCGACCCGCTGCGTGCCGTGCCGTATCTGCTGGCGGCAGGACACGCCCGTGGCAGCCACCACGGTGTCGGGTGACTCCGCCCGAACGGCCGGGAAGAGCCGGTCGTTGCCCACCGCCATCGACAGCTCGTAGTGCTCGGACTCGAACCCGAACGAACCCGCCATCCCGCAGCATCCGGCGTCCAGCTCGACCACCTCGACGCCGGGGATGCGGCGCAGCAACGCCACGGTGGCGGCCGTACCGACCTCGGCCTTCTGGTGGCAGTGCCCGTGATAGAGGATGCGTCGGCCGGACAGCCCCGACTCGCCGAGCCGCAGCCGGCCGGAGTCGATGGCCTCGACCAGCAGTTCCTCGACCTGGCGCACCCGGCCGGAGACATCCCGCACGTCGGGGTCGTCGGGAAGCAGTTGCCGGTGTTCGTCGCGCAGGGTCAGGATGCACGAGGGCTCGCACCCGACGATCGGAGATCCGGGCGTCGACGAGCGCACCAGCCTGCTGGCCAGCGACCCTGCCTTTCTTCTGGCGTCGTCGAGCAGGCCCTTGGAGAAACTGGCCCGACCGCAACATCCCCCGCTCTCCAGCCGGACCGTCCAGCCGGCGGCTTCCAGCAGCTCCACCGCTGCCCGGCCGATTCCCGGCTCCGTGAATGTGGTGAAGGAGTCGGCGAGCAGGGTCACCTCGCCCAGCGGCGCCGTCCCGTCCACCGGGCGGGCGTGGCGGCGGAACCAGCGGACGAGGTTGCGCCGCTGGAAGGCGGGCAGCGGACGGTTCGGCGTGATGCCGGCTGCTCGGTCCATCAGCCGGCGCAGCGGCCGGACGCGGCCGGGCAGGTTGGACAGCGGCGCCACGGCCGAGCCAAGGCGGTTGAGCAGCCGGATGGCGCCGAAGAGCCGCGAGCGCAGCGGTACGCCGTGGACGTCGTGGTGATGTGCGAGGGCCTCGGCCTTGAGCGACGCCATGTCCACCCCGAGCGGACACTCGCTCTTGCACGCCTTGCACATCAGGCACAGGTCGAGGATCTCGTGCAGCCGCTCGTCACCGAGCGCCGCCGCGGGGTCCGGCTCGGAGAGCGCCTTGACCAGCGCGTTCGCCCGTCCCCGGGTGGCGTGCTCCTCCTGCCGGGTCGCCATGTACGACGGACACATGGCACCGGTCGCGCTCTTGCGGCACAGCCCGATGTTCATGCACCGGTCCGCCGCCCCCCGCATGCCCCCGACAACGTCGAAGGTCAACCGCGTCCTGATCGGCGGCGCCGGGGGAAGCGCGGCGTCACGCAGGTTCTCGGTCATCGACGGCGCGTCGACGATCTTGCCCGGGTTCATGAGATTCTTCGGGTCGAAGATGCGCTTGACGGTACGCATCGCCTCGTACAGCTCTTCGCCGAAGATCTCCCGGTTGAACTCGCTGCGGGCCAGGCCGTCGCCGTGCTCGCTGGAGTTGACCCCGCCGTACTCCCGGACAAGATCCTTGATCTCCTCCGCGACCGCGCGCATCGCGCGGACCTGCTCGGGTCTGCTGACGTCCACGAACGGCCGGATGTGCAGGCAACCGACCGAGCAGTGCCCGTAGAAGCCGGCCTGGAGACCGTGCCGGTCGAGTACCTCCCGGAAGTGTCTGGTGTAGTCGGCGAGGTGTTTCGGGTCCACCGCGGTGTCCTCGACGAACGCGAGCGGACGCCGGGTCCCGCTGCCGGCGGCCATCAGC
Organism: Micromonospora sp. IBHARD004; assembly: GCF_052814115.1. Classification (NCBI taxonomy): domain Bacteria; kingdom Bacillati; phylum Actinomycetota; class Actinomycetes; order Micromonosporales; family Micromonosporaceae; genus Micromonospora; species Micromonospora sp. IBHARD004. The sequence continues at coordinate 3,834,944 of NZ_CP199934.1, read as the reverse complement.
AGGCCGAGGCTGGACTTGCGCACCTTGAGCAGCGGTGCCTGCTGCTGCGGCGTCTCGGCGCGCAGCGTGTGGTACCCGTGACCGTGCCTGCTCCACAGCGCGGCCAGGCGATCGAGCTGACCGACGAGTTGGTGCTCGTCGTCCCCGCTGAAGGAGACGAAGAGCAGCGCCTCGGGGTCGCCTTCAAGGGTCCGCCCGAGGTCGGCGTACTCGATCTTCTGCCGGGACAGGTCGAGGATGGTGCGGTCCATCATCTCGACGGCCGCCGGATCGCAGGCCAGGGCATCCTCGGTCGCCTCGATGGCGGCGAGGACCGACGTGAAGTGGCCGACCGCGATCACCGTCCGGCGCGGCTTGGGCACGAGGTCCACGAGGGCCTCGGTCGCGATCACGAGGGTCCCCTCCGACCCGACGACGAACGGGGCGAGGTTGAACGACGGGTCGCCGGCGAGCCGGTCCAGACGGTAGCCGCAGGCCCGTCGCCAGTACGCCGGGAAGTCCGTCGAGATGGCGCTCGCGTACGTCTCCAGCAGGTGCGGCAACTGCCGGTAGAGGCTCCCCTCAAGCGTCTGCAGGGCGGCGCGACGGGTCCGCTCCGCCGGATCCAGCGGGGCGAAGCGGGCCCGGGAGGCGTCAGCGAGCACGACGTCGAGTTCGCGGATGTGATCGATCGTCATCCCGTAGCGGACGGACCCGCTGCCGGCGGAGTTGTTGCCGAGCATCCCACCGATGGTGGCGCGGTTGCTGGTGGACGTGTCCGGGCCGAACATCAGGCCGTGCCCGGCGGCCGCTCGGTTGAGCTGGTCCTGCACGACTCCGGGTTGCACCCGCGCCACCCGGGCGTCCGCGTCGATGTCCAGGATGCGGTGCATGTGCCGGGACAGGTCGAGCACCAGGCCGGGCCCGATCGTCTGCCCGGCGAGGCTCGTGCCACCGCCGCGCGGGACCACCGGTACGCCGTACCTCCCGGCCAGTGAGACGGCCGCCGCGACGTCGTCCGCGTGGCGCGGGAACACCACGCCGATCGGTTGGATCGCGTACATGCTCGCGTCCCGGGAGAACAGGTGACGGGTGTACGCATCGAAGCCCGTCTCGCCGTCGAGTGCGCGCTCGAGGTCCCGCGCAAGGTCCCTGCCGAGCTCCTCGACGTCCCTGCCGAGACGGTTCTGACTGACGGTCAAGGGCCTGTCCTCCACTCTGAAGTCCGTGCCACGCACGGATGACGCGAGTACGCCGGCGCGACTCAGGGACGTTGCAGGCGGTCGAGAGCCGCGTTGATCCCGGTGGTGTCGATCGGAACCCCGGCGGCGACGAGGCCCATCTGGACGCCGGCGAGGGTGCCCGCGAGCATCAGATCGTTGAAGTCACCCAGATGGCCGATCCGGAAGATCCGTCCGGCAAGCTTGCCGAGACCGGCGCCCAGCGACATGTTGTACCGGTCCAGGATGACGGCACGGATCTTGTCGGCGTCGTGCCCGTCGGGGACGATCACGGCGGTCAGCGACCCCGAGTGCTCGCGCTCGTCCGCGCAGAGCACCTCGAGGCCCCAGCCGCGGACCGTCAGTCGGGTCGCCTCGGCGTGCCGCTGGTGGCGGGCGTACACGTTGGCCAGGCCTTCCTCGTCGAGCATGCGCAGCGCCTCCCGCAGCCCGTAGAGCAGGTTGGTGGCCGGCGTGTAGGGGAAGAATCCGCGCCGGTTGGCCTCGATGATCGGCTGCCAGTCCCAGAACGACCGGTGCAGCCGCGCGCTCCTCGACGCTGCCAGTGCCTTCTGGCTGACCGCGTTGAAGCTGAGCCCGGGTGGCAGCATCAGGCCCTTCTGGGAGCCGGCCACCGTGACGTCGACGCCCCACGCGTCGTGCTGGTACTCGATGGATCCCAGGGACGAGATGGTGTCGACGAGCAGCAGCGCCGGGTGGCCGGTCGAGTCGATCGCCTCCCGCACCTCGGCGACCCGGCTCGTCACGCCGGTCGAGGTCTCGTTGTGTACGACGAGGACGGCCTTGATGCGGTGGCCGGTGTCGTCGCACAGCTTGTCGGCGACCGACTGCGGGTCGACGCCGTGCCGCCAGTCGCCTGGCACGAAGTCGACCTCGAGGTCGAGTCTGCGCGCCATCTCCTGCCACAACGTCGCGAAGTGGCCCGTCTCGAAGCACACCACCCGGTCCCCGGGACTGAGGGTGTTGACCAGGGCAGCCTCCCAGGCACCGGTGCCCGACGCCGGATAGATGACGACGGGCTGCGTGGTGCCGAAGACCGGCTTGACGGCCTCGAGCACCTCCAGTGCGAGCTCGGCGAACCGGGGGCCGCGATGGTCGATGGTGGGCGCGGCCATGGCGCGCAGCACCCGGTCGGGTGTGTTGGTGGGGCCCGGGATCTGGAGGAAGTGACGGCCGGTGGGGGTCATACCGAGGCTGCCTCTCAGGTAACAAAGTCCGCCATGCGGAAGTCGTCTACCGCATGACGGAGACCGTATCAACGAACAGCCGGGAGAGCGCAAGCATCCGACGGTCCGGCGGACGCCGCGGTCTGTCCCGGCTGGACGGTTCAGTCGGCGGTCTTGACGGTCGATGTGATGTGGCACATACTCCCGAGAACGAAATTTAGTTTTCGCATTGCGGAAACAGGACCGTGTTATGCGATCCGTGCCGTGGCGGGTGCAGCCCCCAGCTCCCGCCACCGGTACGCGTCCGTCCAGATGTCGCCTCCGCTCGTCCAAGCGGGACGGACATCTGCCAGCTCGAGTCCGAGGGAGGCAGACGGCGCACCGCCGGAAGAAGACCGAGTTGCCGGCTGGCACGGCTCTTGCCCCACCATCCCGCTGACCTCCGACCCCTCACCCGGGAGGCTCCCATGTCGGTAGAGCTCGTCTCGATCCTCGTTCTAGCCCTCATATTCCTGATAGCCACGGTCCGACCGGTGAACCTCGGCGCGCTCGCGATCGTCGCCGCCTTCATCGTCGGCATCTCCGTCCTCGACGGGGAGGACCTCGGCGAGAAGACGGATGGCGTCTTCGCCGGTTTCCCCGGCGATCTGTTCGTCATCCTCGTCGGTGTCACGTACCTGTTCGCCATCGCGAAGGCCAACGGCACGGTCGACTGGCTCATCCAGACCGCGGTCCGACTGGTCGGCGGCCGGGTCGGCCTGATCCCATGGATCATGTTCCTGGTAACCGCCTGCCTCACCGCGATCGGGGCCGTGGTCCCGGCGGCGGTGGCGATCATCGCCCCGATCGGCTTGGGCTTCGCGAGGCGGTACAAGATCAACCCCCTCATGATGGGTCTGCTGATCATCAACGGGGCCAGTGCCGGCGGCTTCTCGCCGATCAGCATCTTCGGCAGCATCACCAACGGGGTGGTCGAGAAGGCGGGGCTGCCGGGCAACCCGACCCTGCTCTTCCTGGCCTCGTTCCTCGTCAACCTCGCCATCAGCCTCGTCGCGTACTTCATGTGGGGCGGCCGCGAACTGCTCACCCGCCGGGCCCTCGACGCCGGCACCGGCACGATCGACCAAGCCGATCTGGTCAGCGCCACCCCCACCGGCACGACGAGGGACCGGCGCGCGGAGCCGGCCAACGACCCGGCCACGGAGGCAGCCTCGGACTCGGGCGTCAGCCTCGCCAACGAAGACGCCGCCAGCGCCCGTCCGGCCGGCGGCACCGTCACGGTCAGCGCGGGGTCGGCCCCTTCGCCCGTGCCCGCCCAGGCGACCAGGTCGTCGGCTGGAGCCGCCAGCACCACCACCGTGCCGGCCGAGGCGGAGGCGCCGCTCAGGCTGGACCGGGACCGAATCATGACGGTGGTCGGGCTGCTGGGCCTCGCCGTCGCCGCGCTCTTCTTCGACCTCAACGTCGGCATGGTCGCCATCACCGTGGCCGCGATCCTCACCCTGCTCTCCCCGGAGTCGGCCAAGAACGCCGTCAACCACGTCGCCTGGCCCACCGTGCTGCTCGTCTGCGGCATCGTCATGTACGTCGGCGTCATGCAGAGCATCGGCACGATCGACTGGCTCGGCAAGGAGGTCGCCACCATCGGTGCCCCGTTGATGGCCGCGCTCGTCATCTGCTTCATCGGCGGTGCGGTGTCCGCGTTCGCCTCGACGACCGGCATCCTCGGCGCCCTGATTCCGCTCGCCGTACCGTTCCTGACCGGCAACAACGCCGTCGGGGCGGTCGGGTTGATCACCGCTCTGGCGCTCTCGTCGTCCATCGTCGACTCGAGCCCGTACTCGACGAGCGGTGCCCTCACCGTCGCCAACGCGAACGAGGAACAGCGGGACTACGTGTACAAGGGCCTCATGCGCTGGGGCTTCAGCATGGTGGTGATCATCCCTGTCGTCACGTGGCTCATCTTCGTCGTGCCCGGCTGGCTCTGATCCGCACCCGGCACACTCGGCAATCTGCCGACGGCTGACCTGACGGGGCAGCGGGGAGGGACGCGCCGTCCGTCCCTCCCCGCTCCCGTTGCCGACCGAGGGTGGTGGAAGCCGGCCGCCGCAGACCCGACAGAGGACGCGACGTGTACGACGAGCAACTGGTGAGGGCCTTCGTCGAGGCGAGACGGAACGGCGTCGCCGACCCCGGCGCGACCGCCGCCGCTCACGACGTCCACGAGGCACTTGGCCTGCAGTTGGCCGTCCTCGACCAGTTGGTGGCCGCCGGCGAGCGACTGGCCGGCTGGAAGGTGGGACTCACCTCCGGCCCGCGTCGAGACGTGATGGGGAAGGGCTTCCGGCCGTTCGGTTATCTCCTGGAGAGCCGTACGCTCGGCTCGCGGGACGTGCTCGGCCATGACCGGATCAGGTCCTGCTACCTGGAGCCGGAACTGTGCCTCGTGCTGGGCGCGCCGTTGCGCGGCGACCACCTCGATCCGGCAGCCGCGAGGTCCGCCGTGCGGGCGGTCGCGCCGGCGTTCGAACTGAACGAACGCCGGTTGGGTGCGCAGGCGGACGACCCGACCACCATTGCCGACGGCCTGGGCAACTGGGGCATCGTGGTCGGCCCGGAGGCGCCCGTGCGGTCCGCCCTCACCGGGACCACGGTCGAACTGTGGCACGACGACGCCCTGGTCGCCACCCGGACCCCCGGTGATTCCATGGACGACCCGTTCCTGTCGCTGTCGCGCCTCTGCGCGCTGCTGCACCGGTACGGCCGCGGGCTCGAAGCCGGCCAACGGGTGATCACGGGATCGTTCTGCAACCAGAGCGTGCGGGGTCCGGGCACCTGGCGTGCCGTCTTTTCGGGCCTCGGAGACGTGACAGTGCGGTTCGCCTGATCCGTCGATCGTGCGATGCTCCACCATCGCTCTGATCCACGCCCGGCCAGCTTGCCGGTAGGCCAGACTGCATGGGTGAAGGCCCCGCCCACGATCAGGTGGACGCCGTGGCGGTTCGTGACCGCGTTCGGCGTTGTCAGCCTGCTGTCGGACGTGGTGTACGAGGGCGCCCGGTCAGTCATCGGCCCCTACCTGGCCACCCTCGGCGCATCCGCGACCCTCGTCGGGCTCGTCACCGGCGCGGGGGAGGCATTCGCCCTGGCCGGGCGGCTGGGCACCGGACCCCTGGCCGACCGTACCCGGGCCTACTGGCCCCTCGTCCTCGTCGGCTACGCCGTGACCATGGTCGCCGTGCCCGCACTCGGGCTGACCACCGCACTGTGGCTCGCCGCGGCGCTGTTCATCGCGGAGCGTGCCGGCAAGGCGATCCGCGGCCCGGCGAGGGATGTCATGCTCTCCCACGCCGCTGCGGCCGTGGGCCGTGGCAAGGGCTTCGCCGTCCACGAGGCCCTCGACCAGGCCGGCGGCGTTGCCGGGCCGCTGCTGGTCGCCGCCGTACTGGCCGCCACCGCCCACAACTACCGACCCGCGTTCCTCACCTTGGCCGTACCCGCCGTGGCGGGGATGCTCGTGCTGCTGTGGCTACGCGCCGGCGTGCCCGACCCGCGTCGCTTCGAGCCGGGCCCTCGACCCGGCGCAGCGCCGGCCCCGCCGACTGCCCGGCTGCCCCGCGTGTTCTGGACCTATCTGGCGTTCACGGTGTTGACCACGGCTGGTTACGCCACCTTCGGAGTGCTCAGCTTCCACCTCGCCACGCGGCACGTCGTACCGGTGGCGGTGGTCCCTGTGGTGTACGCCGGCGCGATGGGCATCGACGCGTTCGCCGCGCTGGCCTCCGGGTGGCTGTACGACCGGGCCGGCTTCCGGGTACTGGTCGCGGTACCCGTGCTGACCGCCCTGATCCCGCTGGCTGCCTTCACCACCACCATGGCGACCGCGGTCGCCGGGGTCCTGGCCTGGGGCGCCGTGCTCGGCATCCAGGAATCCACCATGCGTGCGGCCATCGCCGACATCGTCCCCGCCGCTCGGCGGGGCACCGCTTACGGCATCTTCGCCGCCGGGTTGGGCGCGGCAACTCTGGTCGGGGGGCTGCTCACCGGCGCCCTCTACGACTACTCGATCACCGCCGTGATCGTCACCGTGGCCGGCATCCAGGCCGTCGCCCTGATCCTGTTCCTCGCCATCGTTCGGCCGGCTACCCAGGCCTGGTCTCTCCGCCGGTAATCTTCCGGATCCTCGCTGCGAGGGGCCGAGGAGTTCCGGTCAACGGCGGGACAGGCGCCCGTGGGTTCGAACCCGTCGAAGTGGTCGCCGGGCCCACGGTCCGATAGTTCCGCTACCCGAGCTCGAACGGCCGGTCGACCAGGGCGACCAGCCTCTTCGGCGCCAGGACGCAGTAGCTTTCCGTGAGCAACTCGGCGACCTCGTCCCAGCCAACGCCTTCGTCGAGCACCATGCCAACGACGTCGGCGCCCCAGCCCGGCTTGAAGAACGGGTGGCCGCTGGCGATCAGCCCGGCGATCTCGTCGCCGGGCGACCGGAACGTCAGTACGCAGATCGGCTGGTCGGTCGCGGCAGCTCGGGCGTAGGCCAGCTGGTGGTCGGGGTCGACCGAGAGCACGTGGGCGAACGTGCGTTTGCGGATCCGCCAGCGCGTTCCCACCCACGCTGGCTCCTCGTAGGTCTCCGGCAGCCCGAGGCAGACGGGCCGGAGCCGGTCGAGGATCTCGGGTGGGACGTCTCCAGGGCCAGTCACGCACGGGACGCTACCCGGCCCCTCCGACAGGCCCCGCCCAGCGGAATGCTGACCCAGGGGCTTGTTCACGCCATCCGGGTCCTCGACGGGTGACGAGTGTCCGACGCCAGGCAGCCGATTCGTCGTACCGGAGAGTACGACCGACTGAGACCGATGAGTGTCGGCGTGGTGGACGGTCTAACGGAGCGGATCGTCAAACAAGACGGAAGGATGAGGGCATGAGCGGCGTACGGGTGCTGGTAGGCACGCGCAAGGGTGCGTTCACGTTGACTTCGGACGGCAGCCGCGGGGACTGGACGGTTGACGGACCTCACTTCGGCGGCTGGGAGATCTACCACCTCACCGGGTCGCCGGCGGACCCGAACCGGCTCTACGCGTCCCAGTCCGGCGGCTGGTTCGGTCAGTTGATCCAGCGCTCGGACGATGGCGGCCGGACCTGGGCCACGGTCGGCAACGACTTCGCCTACTCCGGCGAGGTCGGCGAGCACCTGTGGTACGACGGCACCCCACGCCCGTGGGAGTTCAAGCGCGTCTGGCACCTCGAGCCGTCACGCGACGACCCCGATACCGTGTACGCGGGTGCGGAGGACGCCGCCCTCTACGTGTCCACGGACGGCGGTCTGAAGTGGAAAGAACTCACCGCCCTTCGTAAGCACCCGACCGGGCCGACGTGGCAGCCCGGCGCCGGCGGCATGTGCCTGCACACGATCATCCTGGACCCGGCGAACAAGGACCGGATCTACGTCGCCATCTCGGCGGCGGGCGCGTTCCGGAGCGACGACGCCGGCGCCAGCTGGCTGCCGATCAACAAGGGCCTGCGCTCCGGGGAGATCCCCGACCAGGACGCCGAGGTCGGCCACTGCGTGCACCACATCACCCAGCACCCGTCCCGGCCGGACACGCTGTTCATGCAGAAGCACTGGGACGTCATGCGCAGCGACGACGCCGGTGCGAACTGGCGCGAGGTCAGCGGCGACCTGCCGTCGGACTTCGGGTTCCCGATCGCGGTGCACGCGCACGAGCCGGAGACCATCTACGTCGTGCCGATCAAGAGCGATTCCGAGCACTTCCCGCCGGAGGGCAAGCTGCGCGTCTACCGCAGCCGCACCGGTGGCAACGACTGGGAGCCGTTGACCAAGGGTCTGCCGCAGTCCGACTGCTACGTCAACGTGTACCGCGACGCGATGGCGGTCGACACGCTCGACCCGTGCGGGATCTACTTCGGCACCACCGGTGGCCAGGTCTACCACTCGGCGGACGGTGGCGACAGCTGGGCGCCCATCGCACGGGACCTGCCGGCCGTGCTCTCCGTGGAAGTCCAGGTGCTGCCGTGATCCGGGTCGTCCTCCCGGCGCACCTGAAGAACCTGGCTCACGTCAGCGGCGAGGTATGTCTCGAGGTGCCCGATCCGGGTGCCGGGCAGGTCACCCAGCGCCTGGTATTGGACACCCTCGAGGCGCAATACCCGATGCTGCTCGGCACCATCCGCGACCGCCACAACGGCAAGCGCCGCCCGTTCGTCCGCTTCTACGCCTGTGAGGAGGACCTGTCCAACGACTCGCCCGACACACCACTACCTGAGCGGGTCATCGCCGGCGAGGAACCGTTCATCGTCCTCGGGGCGATGGCCGGGGGATAGCCGGGCATTCAGGCGACAGGCGTTCGGAGTTTTTGACCGAGCCGAAGGATCATGGCGTCGAGATCCGGTGCTACCCCGCATGACCGGGCCGCGGAAAGTTGTCCTTCAGCGACCCGGGCATGTCGACGGCGGGTCGAGGCCCGACGGGCCTACCGGCTGCTCTTGAGATTCCGGCAGAGCTTGTCGGGATCACGAACGAAGTCCATCCGCTTGTCCCGCGCCCGGGAGAAGTCGTCGATCATGTGCTGCACCTCGCCGGGGGTGAACCGTCGGTCCTCGTCGCCCTCCTTCTTCAGCCAGTTGATCACTTCGTCGTAGTTCTTCCAGTCCCGCTTGCCCATCAGTCGCTCGATGTCGGAAACCTCGTAGTCCTTCTGCATCGCCTGGCTGGCCGGGTCGTGGATCTTCATAACCTGCTCCTCCCGTGTGACGGTGCTTCGTCGCGCGATTGCCCGAGGCGTACGCGAGCAAACGCCCGCGGTACGCCTCAGGCCCGGAGCCAGGAGTACGGGACGCTCGGACGGGTGTCCCGCCGGAGATGCATGAGCCGCAGCGTTGGCCTCGCCGTTTCGGGGTACGCGGCGCGAATGGCCGAGCTACTGGAGGACGGCGACATCTACTTCCTCTACCGTCCTCGGGTCGAGGAGGAGCACGTCGACTCCCTGGAAGAGGTCCAGCGGCTGCTGGTGGTGATGCACCCGTGGCACGGCCGCCATCTGCGGCTACTCGTGGTCGGGCGGAAGCGTCTCCCCGAGATCGATGAGCACGACCGCTTCTGGGCGTTCGTCGACACGGTGGTGGACCGGCCTGAGCAGCTGCACGAGGCCCTGCAGGCACGTGAGTACCGGACGAGGACCCGTGGCAGGCGGGAGCAGCCGCCCGCCCGGCCGGCGGCGGAGGGGGCGTACGTGATCGCGCGGCACGACGACCACACCCATCTCGCGTACGAACTCGAACTGCCCACGCGTCCCGGCGAGGCGCAGCACGAACTCGGCATCGAGACGGAGGCGAGCTACATCGTCACGGTGAAGAACCCGCAGGCACCCTCCCCGCCCGGAGTCGGCCTGCGTGGGTCCCAAAAGGTCAAGCTGCCCGCCGCGCTGCAGGGAAAGTTCCACAATCGTCGCTTCGCCCCGCTCGACCCGCCCGACTTTCTCGACCACCCCGGGACCGAGATGGTGCTCATCGGTGCGGCCCACGACGCCTCCGAGGAGTTGCGGATCGACCTGGACGCGGAGGTCGAGCGAGCGGAGCGGAGCACGATTTTCGGGGATCTGCGGATCGGACGCCGGGAGCGCCCCGTCGCTCCGCTCTTCACGGGTGAGTGGGCCTGAGTCCTCCACCTGAGCCACGAGACCTTGCGGCGCTCGCGACTCAGGCGGCCCCGGCTACCGCTTCTTCTTGAGTTTGGGAGGCAGCGTCGCGACGTACGCCTGAGCCTTGTTGACCCACCCGGTCGCCTGCTCGGTGGTGAACGACGGGGGCAGCGACAGGTATCCACCCATCGGGCGCTCGGCTGGGCCGAACGGTTCCACGCCCTCGATCGTCGCCAGCTCGGCCAGGTCCTCGGCGGCGAGCTTCACCCCGACCGACGAGCCGAACAGCCCGGCGAACATGTTGCCGTTCACGAACGCGCCGAGGTTGCCGAACATCGGCTTGACCTCGACCCCTGGGGCGTCGGGGATGACGGACCGGAAGAACTGCTTGTCAGCGTCGGTGGGCTTGGGCATCTGCATCGTCGGATTCTGTCATCCGGCCACGGGGCGACGGCCGGTGAAAGCGGCCAGCCGCTCCATCGGGTCGGCGCCCTTGGGCGGGGCGACCTCGTCGCTGAACGCGGCACCGCGGGCGCCGGGGACGATCTGCTCGGCGAGCTTGTGGACGTAGGCCACGACCTCGTCGCTGACGACCAGGGGAGTGCCGCTGCCCTGGGCCATGTCCCACGCGTGCAGCAGGAATTCCACCGGCATGATGCCCGCCGCGAACGTGGCCGGCATTTCGCCGCCGCCGGGGGCGGGGACGGTGCCGTCGAGTCCGCGGGCGCGCCATCCCTCGATGGCCTGCGCCGCCATGGTGGCGACCCGGTTCTCCAGCGAACCCGTCTCGGGGTTCACGACCTTGACGCCGGCCATCGAGCCGAAGGCGACCATGGAGCCGAACAGGTGCTCGGCGAGGTCGTGGCAGGTGAAGTCCGCGCAGGGGGTCTGCTTGGGGCGGTCCTCGGAGGTCAGCTGGCGCAGGACCGTCTGGAGTGCGGCCAGGGTGGCGTCGGCGGCGGACAGTTCGTCGAGCCGCTCGGGAGCAGCGGACCACTCGTCGGGGCCGGCGTCCCCGGCGACGGCGGCCTTCTCGAGACGGCCGAAGTAGTGGTTCCAGCCCTCGGCGTGCATCGCCGCCTGCTGGTCGGTCAGCCCCTCGTGGGTGAGGGTGACCTGGGTGCCGTCGGCGACCGGTTCGATCGTGATCGAGACGGTCGAGGCGTCGGGGGCGAGGTCGGGGTTGCCTTCCCAACCCCAGCCGAACACGACACGCTTGCCGGGCTCGACCTCGCGGAAGGTGCCGGCCGCCACGTGGCCGGGGGTGATGGTCCAGCGGTAGTCACCGCCCACGCGGAGGTCGACGCGGGCCGACACGGTCTGCCAGCGGCGCAGCCGCTCCGGCTCGGTGATGAGAGCGAATGCCTCGTCGATGTCGACGGGCAGGACGACGGTCTTGGTGAACATCAGTGGCCTCTTTCGATCCGTTGAGATTTCAGGGCGCGTGCGTCGGCGACCAACAGGTCGAGCTCGGCGGTCCAGAACCGGTCGATCTCGGCCTGCAGCTGACGGAGTCCGTCGGGAACGACCCGGTAGATGCGTTCCCGGCCGACCTTCTCGGCCTCCACCAGGCCGACGTCCGCCAGTAGCAGCAGATGCTGGGAGATCGCCGACCGGGTGACCGTGAACTCCGCCGCGATGCTGCTCACCGTGCGGGGCTGCGACGCGAGCAGCTGCAGGATCCGTCGCCGGGTGGGCTCAGCAGCGGCAGACAACGCGTCGATCACCAGAAACACGTTAGCGACGGCTAACGCGTTTGTCAAAACGCTCCGCGCCGCTGCGTCAGCCGCCACCCGACCCGGCGGAGACCACCGTCCCGCGGGTGTGCCGGCGCCGCGAGAGGGTACGCGCGCTGCCAATGGGACCCGGGGAGGCGTGGATGGCGATCGAGGCGCCCGACTACTTCCAGCCCGAGGGTGGGCTGGTGCTCACGCATCTGCTGATCGTGCGGGATGTGGACCGGTCACGGGAGTTCTACCAGCGGGTGCTGGGAGCGACGGTGGTGCGGGAACGCCAGCCGGCGATCCTGCGGTTCCACAACAGTTACATCGTGATCAACAACGAAGGCGGTCCGACCGATGACAAGCCGGACGTACAGGCACAGGCGCCGCCGGATCCGAACACGCTCAGCGGCGCGATGAACATCCGGGTCACCGACGTCCGCGCGGTCTATGAGCAGTGGCGGTCACGGGGTGGGGAGTTCCTCACCGAGCCGAAGGACCATGGCGTCGAGATCCGGTGCTATCTGCGGGATCCGGACGGCTACCTGATCGAGCTCGGTCAGGGCACCGGGATCCTCGCCGAGATGGGTCGGGCCGCCTCCGCCTGACCCTGACGATCGACTCATACCGACGGCAAGGCCGCGCCGGGCGACCTCCACGGGCGCCGTTTTGCCGGACATCGCTCGGGTAAGCGGCGCTCGTCGCCTCAACGGCGAGGACGCGACGCACGGTCCGGAAGGAGAACCCGTGAACTACGCCGAGTTTCTCGAAGCGGTGGGACAGCGGGCGGGAATGCCAGCGGCGGAGGCGGCGAACGTCATCCGAGCCACCCTCACGACATTGGCGGAACGGATCAGTGGCGGCGAGGCCCGCGACCTGGCCGCGCAGCTCCCCGAGGAGTTCCGGGGGTACCTGCACAAGGAATTGGACTTCGGCGAACGGCTCGATCTCGTGGAGTTCCTCAATGAGGTACGGGCGCGCACGGGAATGGATGACCAGCGGGCCGCTGAGGGAGCCCGCGCGGTATTGGCCACCCTGCGCGAGGCGGTGAGCGCCGAGGAACTCAAGGACCTGGAATCCGAGCTGCCAAAGGACATCCGGCAGCTGCTCCATCCGGTACGCCGAGTCGAAGCGTGACCCCGAGCCAATCCCTGCGGGGCCGGGCTACTGGTGGAGGGGAAGGGTCGCCACGCCGCGCCCCGTCTCGAGCGCGTCCAGCAGCACCGGCAGCGCCCGGTGCAGCTCCCGCTGCCAGTACGGCCAACTGTGGGTGCCGGGGCCGTAGAAGTCGGTCTCGACAGCGACGCCCAGCTCGCGCAGTTGATCGACGAATTCGAGGTTCTCCTGGTAGATGAGCGCCTCCAGGCTGTTGGTCCGCCCCGGCGGGTCGAAGGGCCCCCCGGCGGTGCCGTCGCCACTGGCCACGAAGAGCGCCGTGTGCCGCAACTGCCTCGCCAGGTAGTACGGGTCGTGGTCCTGCCAGATGTCCCGTTGCGCCACCGGGTCGCCCCAGAGGGCGTACGGGTCCAGCCCGGTGCGCGCCCGAGGAACGGCAGCCAGTACGACGGGTCCCGCAACGGGTGCACGACGCCGCTGAAGGACGCCGCCGCCCGGAACATGCCCGGGTTGCGGGCCGCGTACGACATCGCCCCGAAGCCCCCCATCGAGAGGCCTGCCACCACGCGCTTCGAGCCCGCGCCGTACCCCCGCTCGAGGATCGCGTCGTCCTGGAAGAAGGTGGGCCGGGTCGGCCTGAACCAGGGTCCTGTCGAACACCGCCGCGCCCTTCGGCGGCGTGAAGGCCAGCGGGTTCGGTTGCGAGGGCGGCCGGGAAGGCATCGACGAGTACGTCGACACGAAGTACGTTTCGGTCGCCGTCAGCTGATCCGGTACGGCATCTGCGCCGCCGGGTTGAGCGGTTCGGTCGGCCGCGCCGCTGGTTCTCGTCCGCATCGGTGACCCGGTTCGCGCGACTCTCCGACACTGTTGGTGTCCGCTGGGTGACTGCGCGCCTACAGCGTTCTGGTTAGACAGGCAGTGAGAGTTGCGGTAGCGCCGGAGGTGGAACATGGGCGGCTACGTGAACCAGGACGGCGGAGGCTGGACCGAGCTGCGGGTTCACGGCGTGTCCGGTACTCCGCCTGAGCGCATGCTGGCGCACCCGCACGCCGTGCGGGTGGCGGGGGATGCCGAGGCGGGCTTCCACCGCCGACAGTGGGAAGCGAAGCAGACCTCCACCGATACGGGGGATGAGCGGGTTGAGGCGTACTCGTGGGGCGCGTTGACCGCGGGCAGTGGGCAGCGAGCCCTGTGGCTGCTGCTTACGCCGTTCCTGCTGGTCAATGTCGCCTTCTTTGCTCTGCCGTACGCCGGCGTCGATGACGGGCGCAAGCTATCCCGGCGGACGGCAGAGGCGGTGCAGCGGTTGTTCGCGCTGTCGATCACGCTCACGCTCGTCCTGTCCGTCGTCCTGGTCTCCATGGACTTCTTCGGGTGGCAGTGTGTGCGGCAGTCGCGCGACTGCACGGACCGGGTCTCGTGGCTGGGCTTCCTGTCCTGGTCGTGGCTTGGCCTCCCCGGACGGCGCATCGCGGTGACCGCTGCGCTGCCACTGGCCGTGGTCGGGTTGTTGTGGTGGTTGGCGAACAAGACGTGGCAGCAACTGGAGGCAACGACCGTGCCGCCTGCCGGCGCGGAGGAGCAGGACAGGACACCGCTGGAAGACCGCCGGATGTGGAATGGCGCGAGTCAGGTGCGGCGGCTCCGAGCCGCCCATGTCGCTGCCGGCTTCGCGCTGGTCGGCGTCTTGCTGCTCGCGCCCTTCGTCGGTCACGGCCACGTTCTTCGCGCTGTTCAGCCCGGGCCGGCCGTGGATTCGATCTGGTCTGAGGCGGCGATGGTCCTGTTCGGGCTCGCGCTGTGCCTGCTCGGCCTGACCGTGGTGCTGGTCTGCCTACCCAATGATCGCCCTACACCGGGCGACGACGGTGAACATCGCCGTGGGCGCGACCTCTACACGCTGTTGCCGTGGCTGGCTCTGGTCGTGAGCGTCCTCGGAGCGGTGGTGGCCTGGCAGCCCCATGTCAACGCAGCGGTGCCCGTGTCCGGCGCTGCACGTTCGCAGCTGCCGTGGCTCGTGGGGACGGTCCAGGTGCTCGCGGCGGTTCAGGTTGTCCTGCTGCTGATCATGCTGATCCTCCTGCTGGTGCATCGCGTTCAGACATGGCGAGCGAGGCCGGCGGCCGACCAGTCACCGGCGTGGTTCGGCCTCGCGGCGCCGGTGCTGATGATGGCGGCGGTGGCACTCGCCGGCGCCTTCGCCGCCGGCCTGGCCCTGACGGTGGCACATGTGCTGGGCAAGCCGGCGCCGACCGACCGGTCTCCTGACACATTCGTCGTCCCGCTGGTGTTCTTCTGGGGCGCCGCGCTTGCGGTTCCGGTGGCCGCGACGGCCCTGCTGCTGGCGGGCGTCGGGCTGTGGCTGGTGCGCCGCAATACCAAGAAGATGCTGCGCGACGAGGTTGCCCGTGCCTACCCGGCCGTCGAAATCAAGAAGGCCCTCGATGCGCCCGATCTCCCGGAGCACGCGGAGACGCTGCGGCGGGCGCGCAACATCGCTGCCGCCTGGTCCCGCGCAACTGTCAGCGATGTGGGTGGACGGATCACCGGTGCGTTCGCCGTCCTGCTGGCCGCTCTGACCGCCGCCGGCGTGGTCGGCTACCTGGTCGACCGGAGCTGGGTCTACGCACACGCCCGCTGGGCGGTCAACATCGGCGACCTGATCGTGGGTGGCTTCGCGGCCGGCCTCCTCTACGTCGGGCGCCAGGCGTACCGCAACCCCGGGTTCCGCCGGACCGTCGGCGTTCTGTGGGACCTCGGTACGTTCTGGCCACGCGCCACGCATCCACTCGCGCCGCCCTGCTACGCCGAGCGGGCGGTCCCCGATCTGATCAAGCGCATCAACTACCTCGGCTGCACCCGCGGTGGTCGGGTCCTGCTGTCGTGTCACTCCCAGGGCACCGTCATCGGGGCGGCTGTGGTCATGCAACTGACCTACACGGAAAGCTCGCGAGTTGCCCTGCTCACCTACGGCAGCCCGCTGCGTCGGCTCTACGCACGCTTCTTCCCGGCCTACTTCGGACCTCTCGCGTTGCGCCGTGCCGGTGCCTTCCTGCTGGGCAAGCCGCTGGACATCACCGACGGCGCCCGCCCGCGCTGGCCATGGCGCAACCTCTACCGGCCCAGCGACCCGATCGGCGGGTGGATTCTGCGCGACTTCGATGCGGTCGAGATCAGCACCGACGAGTGGACTGCCGATGGCCGCATTGGCGACAACCAGGACATCGACCGGCGAATGATCGACCCGATGTTCGCCAGGATGGCAGGGGACGGCTCGTATCCGGCCACGCGCGGACACTCCGGCTACGCCGACGAACCTGCTTACCGGGCGTCGGTCGAGATCCTCCGCGAGCTACGCGTGCCGCCGGGGCCACGCGGGTGATGCGCTGAGCGAGCACTCCCGCCTGGCGGGGCCGTCCGGACGGCAGCACGATCGGCGTCGTACGACAGCGGCGCGCTGGCGGCACGGCGTACCCGTGCCGGTCACGGGGTCAGCGGGCCAGAGCGGCGAATTTCACCAGCGTTCGCTATTGAAATCCTGGCCGCGAGGGTCCAGGATCATGATTAACGGCGAGGACCATTGGCGAAAATGGAGGAATGCGGCGTGGAACCTGCGCATCGCGCTCGAGGGCGGCTGACGTGACCATCGCACCGGCCCCACGTCGCGTCGACCAGCAGCCGGCGCGCGACCTGGTCGCCGCCGAGCAGGCCGCCGCGCGGTTTCTGGCCGCACTCGGCATCGACCTGGACTCGGAGAGCCTGCGTGGCACGCCGGGCCGGATGGCCAGGGCGTACGCGGAGCTGCTCACCGCGCGTCCGTTCGACCTGACCACCTTCCCCAACGACGAGGGCTACGACGAACTGGTGCTGGCCCGCTCCATCCCGATCCGGTCGGTGTGCGAACACCACCTGTTGCCGTTCGTCGGTGTCGCGCACGTCGGCTACCTGCCGGGCGACCGGATCCTCGGGCTGTCCAAACTCGCCCGCGTCGTGGAGCTCTTCGCCCACCGTCCCCAGGTGCAGGAGCGGCTGACCAAGCAGGTGGCGGACTGGCTGGCCCTCGAACTGGCGCCCAAGGGCGTCGGCGTCGTCATCGAGGCGGAGCATCTGTGCATGACGTTGCGTGGGGTGCGGGCCGTCGGCGCCACCACCGTGACCTCCACCCTGCTCGGGACCCTGCGGGACGACGCCCGCTCCCGGGCCGAGTTCTTCTCCCTCACCGGAGCCCACTGACACGATTCGGAGACGCGGCATGGAGAACTTCGTCATCGTCGGCGCCGGCCTCGCCGGCGCCAAGGCCGCCCAGACCCTGCGCGAGGAGGGCTTCGAGGGCCGGGTGGTCCTGCTCGGCGAGGAACCCGAACGGCCCTACGAACGGCCACCGCTGTCCAAGGGCCTGCTGCTGGAGACCACGCCGCGGCGTGACGTGTACGTGCACGACGCCGGCTGGTACGAGGCGAACAGCGTCGACCTGCGGACCGCGACCCGGGTCACCGGCATCGACCGCGACGCCCGCCAGGTCGTCCTGGCCGACGGCGAGCGGCTCGGGTACGACAAGCTGCTGCTGACCGCCGGCTCGACGCCCCGCCGCCTGGACGTTCCCGGCGCCGACCTGGACGGCGTGCTGTACCTGCGTACCCTGGCGGACTCCGATCGGATCGCCGAAGCCCTCACCGACCAGGCCCACCTCGTGGTGATCGGTGCCGGCTGGATCGGCCTGGAGATCGCCGCCGCCGCCCGCCGGCACGGCGCCGCGGTGACCGTGGTGGAAACCGCCGACCTGCCGTTGCAGCGGGTCCTCGGCGACGAGGTCGCCCGGGTCTTCGCCGACCTGCACGGCCGCCACGGCGTCACCTTCCACTTCGGCGTCGGGGTCCGGCAACTGCGCGGCACCGGGCGGGTGTCCTCGGTCCTGCTGACCGACGGCACCGAACTGGCCGCCGACACCGTCGTCGTCGGCGTGGGCATCCAGCCCAACGTGCAGTTGGCCGAGACGGCGGGCCTGAAGGTGGAGAACGGCATCCTCACCGACGCCCGGCTGCTCACCTCCGACCCGCACATTTACGCCGCGGGTGACGTGGCCAACGCCTACCACCCGCTGCTTGGCCGGCACATCCGCGTGGAGCACTGGGCGAACGCGCTCAACGGCGGGCCGGCCGCGGCGCGGTCGATGCTGGGCCAGCAGGTCGAGTACGCCCGCCTGCCGTACTTCTTCTCCGACCAGTACGACCTGGGGATGGAGTATTCGGGGTGGGTGGCACCGGACGGCTACGACCGGGTGGTGTTCCGCGGCGATCCGGCCGGGGTGGACGGCAGGGTGCCGGAGTTCATGGCGTTCTGGGTCTCCGACGGTCGGGTCCTGGCCGGGATGAACGCCAACGTGTGGGACGTGACCGACCAGATCCAGACGCTGGTGCGGGCCGGCCATGGGGGCAGGGCCGTCGACCTGGCCAGGCTTGCCGACCCGAGGGTGCCGCTCGGCGATGTGCTGAGCTGAGGAGGCGTGCCGCTGAGCGGGGGAGCGGCGGCGAGCCGGGTCAGGCCGGATGGATCTGTACGCAGCAGGCGCCGGGGCTGGGCGCCAGCCGCGCGTGGAGGTCCGTCCGGCCGAGCCCGTCGAGCAGACCGGCGATGAAGGCCTGGTTCAGGCCGCACACCAGCTCGGTCTGCTGGGCGGCGAGTTCGTGGAAGGGGCAGTTCCGCAGCCGGATCAGCTCGTCGTCGTCGGCCGGTTCGAAGCCGAGCTCGGCCAGCACGGCCGCGACCGGCCCGCCGCCGGCGACCTGACGGCCGATGGTCACGCCCCGGTGCTCCGCCAGGCGGAGCGCCGCCGCCCTGGCGTCGGTGGGATCCTCGGCGACGGCCTGGGCGAGGATCTCGCCGATCAGGTCGTAGCGGCGCTCCGGGATGGTCAGTGCGATGCAGCCCGGCGCCGCCTCGTACACCTTCGGCGTTCGACCACGGCCGCGCGGCTGGTCGGTCGGCGCCTCGTACCGAGCCTGCAGCAGCCCGGCGCCGACCAGCTTGTCCAGGTGAAAGGCCGCCAGGTTGCGCGAGATGTGCTGTGCCTCGGCGGCCTCGTCCCGCGTCACCGGGTGGTCCTGGCTGCGGACGTAGTCATACAGCGCCCGTCGTACCTGGTCGACGAGGGCCGTCACCGCCTGCCAGGGGGCCGTTGCCATGCCGGAAGTTTATCACCAGCAGGTCTTGTTGAAATTACCTCGGCCAGACTCCCGCGCAGCCGCACCTCCGGCTCGCCGTACGCCTCCTCGACCCGGGTACCGCCGTCGGGCCTCCAGCCCTGCACCGCGTAGAAAGCGCGAGCGGCATGGTTTCCGGCGAACACCCACAACGTCGCCGTGGCGTAACCGGCGGCCCGCAGCTCCCGGGATGCGGCGTGCAGCAGCGTTCCACCCAGCCCGAGGCCGTGCGCGTCCGGGTGCACGTACAGGCTGAACACGTGTCCGTGACGCGCGTCGTCCGGGTCCGCGCCGAAGCGCACGACACCGCGAACCCCGTGCCCCGCCACGTCGGCGACCAGCACGCCGTCGGGCGCAGCCGCGAGGATGCGTCGCCACAGCGCCACCGCGCTCGCCTCGTCGTAGCGGGCCCGCACCTGCGGCGGCAGCAGGTCGGCGTACGACCGGTGCCAGCAGGCCAGGAAGACGGCGCCGGCGGTGTCCGCGTCGGCCGCCACCCCGGGCCGGAGCCGCACCGGTGCGGTCACGAGCCGGACGGGGCGAGCTGCGCGGACCGGTCGGTCACCTGCCCGGCGGCCACGTGGCAGGCCACCTCGCGGCCGGTCGCGAGCGGCAGCAACGCCGGGTCGAGCTGACGGCAGGCGTCCTGTGCCAGCGGGCAGCGGGGGTGGAACGGGCAGCCGGACGGCGGGGCGGCCGGGTTGGGCACCTCACCGGAGACGGTGGCCTCGATCGGCTGGGACAGCTCCGGGTTGGGCGCCGGAACCGCGGCGCACAGGGCGGCGGTGTACGGGTGCTGCGGGTTGTCCAGCACCGACTTCCAGTCGCCGATCTCGACGACCCGACCGAGGTACATCACGGCGACCCGGTCGCTGATGTGCCGCACCATGGCCACGTCGTGGCTGATGAACACGTAGCTGAGGCCCAGGTCGCGGCGCAGGTTGACCAGCAGGTTCATGATCTCGGCCCGGACCGACACGTCGAGCGCCGACACCGGCTCGTCGAGCAGCAGCACCTTCGGCTCCACCGCGAGGGCCCGGGCGATGCCGACCCGCTGCCGCTGCCCGCCGGAGAGCTCGTGCGGGTAGCGCGCGGCGAACGCCGCGCCCAGCCCGACCATCTCCAGCAGCTCGCCGACCCGCCGCTCGCGCTGTCGGCCGTCGGCGAGCCGGTGCACGGCCAGCACCTCGCCGAGCGCCTGGCCGACGCGCAGCCGCGGGTTGAGCGAGGAGTACGGGTCCTGGAACAGCATCTGGATGTGCCGGCGCTGCTGGCGCAGCGCCGGGCCCCGCAGCGCGGTCAGGTCCACCCCGTCCAGCTCCACCCGGCCGGACGTCGGATCCTCGAGCCGCACCAGCAGCTTGGCCAGGGTCGACTTGCCGCAGCCGGACTCGCCGACGATGCCGAGGGTCTCGCCGTCCCCGACGGTCAGCGAGACCCCGGCGAGGGCGTGCACGACGGCGTCGCCGCCCCGCACCGGGTAGTCCTTGACCAGGTCGGTCGCCGTGAGCATCAGTCTCTCCACTCGTGCGGGGGCACCCAGCACGCGGCTCGTCCCTGCATCCGCGTCTGCAGGGGAGGGCGGGTCGCGCACGCGTCGACGGCCTGCGAGCACCGTGGCCGGAACGGGCATCCCTCGACCGGGTCGGTGGCGGCCGGCGGCCGTCCGGGGATCTGGGCCAGCGGCGGCCGGTCGTCGTCGCTCGGGTCGGGCAGGGCGGCCAGCAACGCCTTCGTGTACGGGTGCTGCGGAGCGCTGAACACCTGCCGCACGGGCGCGTCCTCGACCACGTGGCCCGCGTACATCACCACCACCCGGTCGACCAGGCGCGCCACCACACCGAGGTCGTGGGTGACCCAGATCGTGGTCATGCCGAGTTCCCGGCGCAGTTCGTCGATCAGCGCCAGGATCTGCTGTTGGATGGTCACGTCCAGCGCGGTGGTGGGCTCGTCGGCGATGAGCAGCCGGGGGCGCATCGCCAGCGCGCAGGCGATCATCACCCGCTGCCGCATCCCGCCGGAGAACTCGTGCGGATAGGCCCGCGCGGTGCGCTTCGGATCGGGGATGCCGACCCGGGCCAGCAGGTCGAGCATCCGCCGGCCCGCCTCGGCCTTCGGCACGCCGTGCGCGGTCATCGCCTCGATGACCTGGTCGCCGACGCGCATCAGCGGGTTGAGCGACGTCATCGGGTCCTGGTAGATCATCGCCGCGTCGTTGCCGCGGATCGCGCGCAGCTCCCGCTCGGACAGCGCGGTCAGGTCGCGGTCAGCGAGCCGCACGGTCCCACCGGAGACGCGCAGCGGCTCGGCGAGCAGGCCCATCACAGCCAGCATGGTCAGGGACTTGCCGGAGCCGCTCTCGCCGACCACGGCGACGGTCTGCCCGGCCTCGACGGTCAGGTCGACCCCGTGCACGATCTCCCGGTCGGCGCCGCCGGACCGGGCCGACACGCGCAGGTCCGCCAGCTCGAGAAGGGCGTTCATCAGGCGGCTCCGGTCAGGCGCAGCCCGGTGGGGGCGGTGGGCAGCGGCTCGGGCAGGCGCAGGGGAGTGGCGCCGGGCACGATGGCGCCGAGCACCCGGGCGCCGGTGGCGCCGGTGCACGACGGGACGGTGCCGGGCAGGCCGTGCGCGGTGTGCCAGCCGATCAGCGCGAAGGCGATGGCCTCCTTGGTGTCGGTCGGCGCGCCGAACTCGGCGGTGGTCGTGACCCGCACCCCGGTCAGCCGCTCCCGCAGCATCGCCATCAGCGTCGGATTGGCGCATCCCCCGCCGGAGGCGACGAGGGTGTCGACCCGGTGGCGGCGAACCTGGTCGGCGACGGTCTGCGCGGTCAGCGCCGTGAGGGTCGCGGCGATGTCCGCGTCCGACAGACCGGGGTGCGTCGTCAGTGCTGTCTCCAGGTAGTCGGCGTGGAAGAGTTCCTTGCCGGTGGTCTTCGGCGGGTCGAGCCGGTAGTACGGCTCGGCGAGCAGCTCGGTGAGCAGGGCGTCGTCCACCCTGCCGCCGGCGGCGAGGCCGCCGTCCTCGTCGTATCGCAGCCGGCCCCGGCTGGCCCGCACGACGGCGGCGTCGATCAGC
This sequence comes from Micromonospora sp. IBHARD004, assembly GCF_052814115.1. NCBI lineage: Bacteria > Bacillati > Actinomycetota > Actinomycetes > Micromonosporales > Micromonosporaceae > Micromonospora > Micromonospora sp. IBHARD004. The sequence continues at coordinate 3,812,779 of NZ_CP199934.1, read as the reverse complement.
GCGTTCGCCGGCCCGGTGTCGTAGGCCACCGGGCCGCCACCACTAAGCGGCCGCAGCACGGTCATGTTGGCGATGCCGCCCAGGTTGAGGCCGGCCGGCCGGCCCGGCAGGCCGGACAGCAGCATGACGTCCATCATCGACACCAGCGGCGCGCCCTGACCCCCGGCGACCACGTCCCGCACCCGCACGTCGGCGACGACCGGAACGCGGGTGCGCTCGGCGACCCAGGCCGGCTGCCCGATCTGCAGGGTGCCGCGCACCTGTCGCCCCTCCACCCAGTGATAGACGGTCTGTCCGTGCGAGCAGATCAGGTCGATGCCGCCGGCCCGCTCGGCCGCCTCGGCGGCCACCTCGGCGAACGCCTGACCGATCAGCGTGTCCAGTTCGCACGCCTCGGCGAAGGTCAGCGCCGACGGGGGCAGGGCCCGCATCAGCCGGACGCGCAGGTCCTCCGGGTAGGGCGAACTCCCCGCGTACTCGACGGTGCCGTGCAGCACACCGTCGCGCAGCGTGAAATCGACGGCCGCCACGTCGATGCCGTCGTGGGACGTACCGGAAATCATGCCCAGGACCTTCACGCCCCCGCCTCCAACGCCTCGCGCAGCCGACCGCCGCTCGCCGCCAGCCGCTGCCGTGGATCCGCCCCGGTCGAGCGGTCGAGCATCAGGATCGCCGTCTTCACATCGAGCCCGGCGCGGTCGAGCGCCGCCTCGGCAGCGGCGCGGGAAACCCCGGTGACCCGCCGGATGATGCGGACCGCCCGATCGCGGAGCTTCACGTTGGTCACCCGCAGGTCGACCATCAAATTCCCGTACGTCTTGCCCAGCCGGACCATCGAGATCGTCGAGATCATGTTGAGCACCAGCTTCTGGGCCGTGCCCGCCTTCAGCCGGGTCGAGCCGGCCAGCACCTCGGGGCCGACGAGCACCTCGATCGCCCGGTCGGCGGCGGCGCTCAGCGGCGTGCCGGCATTGCATGACAGCCCGACCGTCAGCGCGCCCCGCGCGCGGGCCGCCCGCACCGCCGCCAGGACATAGGGCGTACGGCCGCTCGCCGAGACACCGACCACCGCGTCGGCGGCCGTGACCTCGCATTCGGCGATCACCGCCGCACCGGCCGCCTCGTCGTCCTCGACGCCCTCCTGCGAGGCGACCAACGCCTGCATGCCGCCGGCGATGACGGCGCGCACCAGTTCCGGCGGGGTGCTGAACGTCGGTGGGCACTCCGACGCGTCGAGCACCCCCATCCGGCCGGCGGTGCCCGCCCCGACGTAGAGCAGCCGACCGCCGGCCGCCAGCCGGTCGGCGACCCCCTCGATGGCCGGCACGATCTGCGGCAGCGCCGCACGCACGGCGCCGGGCACGGTCGCGTCGGCGTCGTTCATGACCACCGCCAACTGCGCGACCGACGCGGTGTCGAGGCCGGCGTACCGGTCGTCGACCTGTTCGGTCAGCAGGTCACCAAGGCGATCCGTCATGCGTTGCGTCCATTTCTCGGGTCGAGTGCGTCGCGCAGCCCGTCGCCGAGCAGATTGAGCCCGACCACGAAGGTCACGATGACGGCGCCCGGCGCCGCCAGGTTCCACCAGGCCGTACCGGCCAGGATCTTGGCGTCGAAGACCATCGACCCCAGCGACGGCGCGGGCGGCGGGCTGCCCAGGCCGAGGAAACTCAACGCGGCCTCGGTGAGCACCGCCCACGACAGCGACAGGGTCACCTGCACGATGACGATGGCGGCGAGGTTCGGCAGCAGATGACGCAGCAGGATCCGCCAGGTCGGGATGCCGAGCACCCGGGCCGCCTTGATGAAGTCGGTCTCGCGCAGCGACAGCACCGGCCCGCGGCTGACCCGGACGAAGATCGGCACGTAGACGATGGCGATCGCGATCGCGATGGTCAGCCAGTTGCGGGTGAACGTGGCCGCGAGAGTCAGCGCCAGCAGCAGCGGCGGGAAGGCGAAGAGCACGTTCGTCACGGCCAGCACCGGCCCGCGTACCCGGCCGCCGTAGAAGCCCGCGCAGATGCCGGCGGTGGTGCCGACGAGGGCGGAGAGGAAGACCGCGACGACGGCGACGCGCAGCGAGTTGCCCACGCCGGCCAGGGAACGGGAGAAGACGTCGCGGCCGAACTGGTCGGTGCCGAACCAGTACTGGGCCGACGGCGGCTGCAGGCGGGCCTGCGGGTGCTGGGCGATCGGGTCGTACGGGGTCATCCCGAGCAGGGCGGTGCCCGCGGCGACGACGACGAGCGCCACCAGCACCGCGCCGACCAGACCGGCGGGGCTGCGCAGCAGTCGCCGCCACGCCGCCGTGCGGGTCGGCGGTGCGGCGACCGGCACCTGCTGCCCGGCGACGGCGGCCGTCATGCCGGCACTCCGCCGCGCCTCGTGCCGGGCTCGTTCATGCGGCACGCACCCGGGGGTCGATGACCCGGTAGAGCAGGTCGGTGAGGAGGTTGACCACGACGAACGTGGTCGCGATCACCAGCACGGTGCTCTGCACCACGGCGTACTCCTTCTGTTGGATGCCCGCGAGGACCTGCCGCCCGAGGCCCGGCACGGAGAAGATCTGCTCGACCACGACGGCGCCGCCGAGGAGGTAGCCGAACTGGATGCCGGTCATGGTGACGATCGGGTTCAGCGCGTTGTGCAGCACGTGGCGCACCCGCAGCCGCCGCGGTGCGACGCCCTTGCCGCGGGCGGTGCGGACGAAGTCCTGGGTCTGCACCTCCAGCAGTGCCGACCGTGCGGTGCGCATGATCGGGGCCGCGAGTCCGAAGCCGAGGACCAGCGCCGGAAAGAGCATCTGCTGCAGGTTCAGCAGCGGGTCCTCGGTGAAGTGGGCGAAACCCTGGGCATTGGGGTTGTAGTGCGCGTACTTGGAGATCAGGGTGAGCAGCGCGGCGCCGAGGAGGAAGTTCGGCACGGACAGGGCCGCCAGGCCGACGACCTGACCGAACCCGTCGCGGATGCCGTTGGGGCGCGACGCGGAGAGCATGGCCAGCGGCACCCCGATCAGCAGACCGATGATGGTGGCCAGGACCGCCAGCTCCATCGTCACCGGCAGAGCGCTCGCGGTCATCTCCAGGACGGAGGCGCCCGCTCGGCGGGAGAAGCCGAGGTTGCCGGTGAGCACGTTGCCCAGCCAGGAGAAGAACTGCAGGATCAGCGGCTGGTCGAGGCCGTAGTACGCGCGCAGGGATGCCTGCTGCTCGGGGCTGAGCCCGGCGGCCTCGGTGCCGAGGGTGGCGGTGATCTCGTCGCCGGGAATCGCCCGCAGAGTGGTGAAGACCAGCACCGCGACCCCGAAGAGGGTGAGCACCGTCTCCACGAGCCTGCGGATCAGCGGGTGACGTGCGATGGACCGCACCGGCACCTCCTTGGGTGAGGGTCCTGCCGGGCGGTGCGTGCACCGCCCGGCAGGTCGTGCGGTCACTGCAGCGAGATCTCGCGCAGGTTCTGCAGGGAGCCGTTCGCCAGGGGGGTGAAGCCCGAGACGCCCTGGGTGGTCGCGGTGTAGCCGTAGCTCGAGAACAGCCACACCCAGACCGCGTTGTCCTCCAGGTGCCGGGAGACCTGGGTGTAGATCTCCTTACGCTTGGCGGGGTCGGTGGTCGCCTTGCCCTCCGCGAGGAGCTTGTCGAGCTCCGGCGAGGAGTAGCCGGCGACCTTGTTCAGGTTGCCGGTGCTGGTGAAGTAGCGCCCGTACATGCCGTCCGGGTCCGGGCGGCCGCCGTTGAGCGCCACGGCCGCGCTGAAGTCGGCGGCGATCCACTTGTCCACGAACGCGCCGGACTCCAGCGTCTGGAGGTCGAGGTTGATGCCGGCCTCCTTGAGCTGGGCCTGCAGGTTCTGCGCCTCGTTGACGGAGGTGGCGTACTCGCCCTGGGAGACGATCGCGGGGATGGTGACGCCGTTGGCGAGGCCGGCGCCGGCCAGCAACTGCTTGGCCTTGGCCACGTCGCGGGTCGCGCAGGGGCGCGCGTTCGGGTCGGACTTGTACGCGGGGGAGGTGATCGGCCCGGTCACCTCGCCCTCACCGAGCGCGGCCGTGTCCAGCACCTGCTTCCGGTCGATCGCGCAGGAGATGGCGAGCCGTACGTCCCGCTTGTCCAGCGGCGCCTTGCGGGCGTTGAGCTGCAGCACGTGGTACGACAGGCTCGGCGTCTTGGTCACCTTGAGCCCGCTGCCCTCGGCCGACCTGGCCACCAGCGGATCGTCGAGCGTGGCGAACTGGACGTTGCCCGACTGCAGGGCCGCGACGACCGAGGTCTGGTCCGGGATGATGCGGAACTCGAGGCCGCCCAGTTTCGGCTTGCCACCCCAGTAGTCGCCGTTGGCGGTCAGCTTCACCGACTGGCCGGCGGTGCGGCTGTCGAACTTGAAGGCGCCGGTGCCGTTGGGCTTCTGGGCGACCGACTCCGAGGTGTCGTCCTTGGACAGCATCGCCAGGTTGGTGGTGGCGAGCCCGGCGAGCAGGCCCGCGTCCGGTGCCGTCAGGTGCAGGACGGCGGTCTGCGGGTCGGGCGCGTCGACCGACTGGATCGACTTGACCGTGGCCGCGGCCACCGCCGCGGTCTCCGGCTTCTGGATGCGCTCGATCGACGACTTGACGTCCGCGGAGGTGAACGGCTTGCCGTCGTGGAACTTCACGCCCTGACGCAGCGTCAGGGTCAGCGTCTTGTTCTCGTCGGCGTACTGCCACTTCTCGGCCAGGCCGGGCTTGACGTTGAGGTCACCGTCGAGCTCGGTGAGCGTGCCGTACATCTGCTCGAGCAGGTGCACCGCCTGGAACTGGGTGGCCTTCCACGGGTCGAGCGTGTTGGGGTCGGCGGTGTAGCCGACCACCAGCGTGCCGCCGCCGGTCGACCCTTCCTTGCCGGGTGTGCCGCTGGAGCAGCCCGTCGCGACGAGGGCGGCGGCCGCGACGGCCACCAGACACCTGGTCGCTGGTGAGCTCAGCGTGCTGGGGAGCTTCACGTTCCTTCCCTCCGGTATGCCACGGCCGCATCGCCGCGAGTGCCACTGGCGCCGCATTTCCGCCGTCGTCGGCAGCCGTACGCCTCGGCGACCGAGTATCAGTCGGTTACGAAAGCGGTGTCAATAGTTTCCGGCGCAACGGTGCAGGATGAAAGAAGTTGCCGGCTACGCTATGGTCATTTCCGTGTCCAGACTGAAGACATTGCTGCTCAGCGGCTTGGATGCCGGACACCGCCCGCTCTACAGCGCGGCCGTCGCACTGATATCGCGAGGCGGCCGGACGGCTGACCTGGTTACTGTCGGTGAGCTGTCCCGGTACGCCGACGCGGACGGCACGCCGGCGCCACCGGAGACCCGCCAGCCCGCGTCGGAATCCACGATCTTCGACCTCGCCTCGCTGACCAAGCTGTTCACCACGACCGTGCTGCTCACCCTCGTCGAGGAGGGCAGGCTGGGCCTCGACGAGCCGATCGCCAGGTGGCTGCCGGCTTTCGGCGACGGCGAGCGCCGGCGGATCACCCTGCGCCACCTGCTCACCCACACCTCCGGGCTGCCGGCCCTGCTGCAGCTGTGGACCGACTGGCCGGACCGCGAGTCCCGGGTGCGGGCGGTCTTGCACGCCCCGCTGGTGAACCCGCCCGGCGCAGCCTTCGAATATTCCTGCGTGGGGTTCATGGTCGCCGGACTGCTGGCCGAGCGGGTCACCGGTAACCGGCTGCCCGACCTGGTGCACGAGCGGGTCTGCCGGCCGCTGGGACTGACCGACACCGGCTTCCGGCCCGACCCCGCACGCGCGGCCCGGGCCGCAGCCACCGAGCACCAGCCGTTCATCGGTCGGGGCATGCTGCGCGGCAGCGTCCACGACGAGAACTCGTGGTCCCTCGGCGGGACGGCGGGCAACGCCGGGTTGTTCGGCACCGCCGCCGACGTCGCCCGTTTCGGCGAGATGCTGCGGCAGGGCGGCGTCCTCGACGGGGTCCGCGTCCTGCGCCCGGACACCGTGGCGGAAATGACCCGCGATCAGCTGCCGCTGGCCATCGACCCGGGCTTCCGGCACGGCCTCGGCGTACGCATCGGCGACCCGCACTGGATGGGCGAGCTGGCGGCGGCCGGGGCCTTCGGCCACACCGGTTTCACCGGCACGTCCCTCCTGGTCGACCCCAGCCGGGACCTCGTGGTGGTCCTGCTCACGAACCGCGTGCACCCCAGCCGCGAATGGTCCGACATCGCGGAGATCCGCCGGGCCGTGGCCGAGTTCGCGGCGGACGAACCAGCGAGGCGGACGAGTCCGGGCTGCCGCAACGGTGGCTGTCCTGGCACTACCGCAGCCACGACGAGTCACTGATCGCCTTCTCCAACCGCTACTACTACGACAGCAAACCCTCCAGCCGGCCCTCGCCGGGCGCCGCCGACTCGGCCGGCATCAGCTGGCGCCGGGTGAACGGCCACTACGCCCGGGGCGGCGCGAGGAGCACCTGTTGCGGGCCGCATTGGAACTCCTGGGCTACCGGCGGCGAACCGAGAAGATCGACAAGCTGCTCCGGTACGGGCTGCACATCGCCGTGACGAGTGGCCGCATCCGGCGAGACAACGGCGGAGGCCTTTCGCTCGGTTGACGTTCGATCGACTCGGTCCCGTAGGCGGTGAGGATTTGGGGCGGCCCGGGCAGATCAGCCAGCGCGTGCCCGTTCAGGGAACGGTGATGCCGAGTTTGCCGAGTGCACCGGAGAAGTCGGCGAGTGCCTGGGGCACCTCGGCGAGGTCATAGCGCTTCGTTACCGGTACGCGCAGTCGACCGGCTACGACGTCGCTGGCGAGCCGGTCGAGGGTTGCCGGTTCCGGGCTGGCCATGATCGAGGTGGCGGCCGGGTGCTGGTCGGGGCCGAAGCCGATGGTGGAGGCGAGGCGCCCGTCGGGGGTGAGCAGCCCGGCCAGCTGCGCGCCGTCGCCGGCCAGGTGCACCACCGCGGGTACGCCGTCCGGGGCGAGCGCCCGGACCTGGCCGCTGAGGTCGGCGGTGTAGTCCACCGCTTCGGCGGCGCCCAGCTGTCGTACGAAGTCGGTGGCGGCGCCGGGGCGAGCGGTGGCGATGACGCGGGCGCCGGCCGCCGCGGCGTACTGGATCGCGAGCGCGCCGACGCCGCCGGTCGCGCCGGCGATCAGGACGGTTTCGCCCGGCCTGGGGGCGACGGCGTCCACCGCGTCGACCGCGGCGGTGCCCGCCAGCCCGAGCGCGCCCGCGATCGTCAGGTCCAGGCCCTCGGGGATCCAGGTGATTCCGTACTGGTCGCCCACGGCCAGGAGTTCGGCCCACGCGCCGTCTCGCAGGTACGGCTTCATGACCACCCCGAACACCGTGTCGCCGATGCCCAACCGGGTGGGCCCGTCGCCGACCGCCTCCACGGTGCCGGCGAAGTCCTTGCCGAGTACGACCGGGAAGCGGTACTCCATCCTGCCCTTGAGCTTTCCGGCCGCCGCCATCTTGTCGAAACCGTTGACGGAGGAGGCGCGCACCCGCACGAGCACCTCACCGGGGCGAGGGCCGGGCTGGGGCAGGTCGCCGGCCAGGGCCGGTGCCGCTTCAAGCTCCTGAAGTGTGATCGCCCGCATACGCTGGTCCCTTCGCAGAGCGCCTGTCCGGATTGCATGGGTCTCCGCCTGTTGACGTCTCGGTCCGCGGTCCGGGTTCCGGCCTTCCCGTACCGACCGCACCCAAACTGCGTCGCGACCACCGCTCCGGATCGGCGGCATGAGGTCCGCAGCTGACCGGCCAGCGTCGCTGGACATGCCGGTGGCCGGACGCTGGTGCGCGCCCGGCCACGCGCGCCTGGTCCAACCGTGGTTGGCCAGCGACTCCGCCTTCTCCTCTGTGGTGGGGCAGCATGGTGGCGGCGATGGCGGGCTTGCTCACGGTCGTACGGCCCGCACGGCTGGCGGAGGTAGAGCCGGGTGCGGTGGCGGTAGCCGCGCGTTGACCGGAACTGGCCCGCGACTGACGACGGCCCCCGGGGTGAACCCGGGGGCCGCTGTCTTGCTGCCATCAACGGTAGATGTGCGTCGGTGTGCCGATGCCGATGATCGACCACAGTCGGTTCATGGCCGGTATGGGCACCCGGACGCAGCCGTGACTGGCCGGGTAGGTCGGGACGGACGTGGCGCCGTGCACCGCGTAGCCGTAGTAGAAGTAGTTCGGCCGCCACAGCAGACCGAGCGAACTCTGCCGCCAGCCGTCGATGCGGCGCTGGATCTTGAAGTTGCCGGTCGGCGTCGGCGTGCTGGCCTTGCCGCTGGAAGCGTCCAGGATGCGTACCACGGACCCCTGGCGCGCCAGGTACACGACCTGCTTGGTCAGGTTCGCCTCGACGGAGTAGCCCGAGTGCGTGTACTTCGGCTTCGGGATCACCGGCCGGGCGAGGGCCCCCCAGGTCTGCGGCCCCACGATCCCGTCCCGGACCAGGTTGTTCACCTTCTGGAAGGCGACGACTCCGTGGTACGTGGAGGGTCCGAAGATCCCGTCGATGGGGCCCACGTCGTAGTGCAGCGCGGCGAGCCGGCGCTGAAGGGTTGTCACCGCCGTGCCGCGCGAGCCCTGCCGCAGTACCGGCTGAGCCGTTGTCGCGGCCACGGTCAGGGCGGCGGCATGAGCCGTATTCACCTCTGCCGTGGTGCGGACGCCGGCCGACGCCGAACTGGCGGGGATGGCCAGGCTGCCGGTGGCGACCAGGACTGCCACCCCGAGAGCGGTACGTGAACGGCGGTGGCGTTGATGAGTGGTGGATCGTGCGAAGGAAATCATCGTCCCTCCTTTCCGAACTGCCAGGATTTGACGGTAGTCGGCGGGGGCAAAGGATGGCTGTAGATGCGCCGCCATCGATATTGATATGACGCCTTCCCGGCTGACCCGCGGTCACGGTCACGTATCGGCGGTTCCTGCCCCCGGATACGGCGATAGGGTCTGGCCTGTGCGGACGAAGCAGGAGCTCGGGACGGTCATCCGGCGGGAGCGGCGTGCCGCGCTCGTCGTCAACGCCCACTCCCGCCGGGGTCGCCGGCTCTACGAGGGCGCCCGGTCGCGGCTGACGGCGGCCGGCTTCACCCTGCTCGGCACGTACCCGGTCGACCGGCCCGACGAGCTCGAGCGGAGCCTTGCCGAGGCCGCCGACCTCGGGCCGGACCTGCTGATCGCGGGCGGTGGCGACGGCACGATCGGCACTGCCGCGCGTCTGCTCGCCCACCGCGACATCGCGCTCGGCCTGCTGCCGCTGGGCACCACCAACAACTTCGCCCGCACGGTGGGCATCCCGCTCGACCTGGACGCCGCGGTCGCGGTCCTGACCGACGGCAAGGTGATCGACGTCGACCTCGGGCTCGTCGGCGACATGCGGTTCACCAACCACGTCGGCATCGGCCTCTCCGCCGACGTGATGCTCACGGCGCCGCCGCGCCTCAAGCGGGTCTCCGGCCGGCTCGCGTACCCGGTCACCGCCCTGGCGCTGCTGCGTCGGCACCGGCCGCTGCGCGCCACCATCCGCGCCGAGGGGCGGGAGCACGAGTTCGTCACCCACCAGCTGTACGTGGCCAACGGTGGGTTCCACGCCGGCCGGCCGATCACCGCCGACGCGAACGCCGACGACCGGCTCCTGGTCGCGTACCCGGTGGGCGGCCCGAGCCGCCGCGAGCTGCTGCGCGACACGGCCCGCAACGCGGCGACCGGGCACCGCCGCACGCTCGGCGACGACCCGTTCCTCGCCGTCCGCCAACTCTGGCTGGAGACCGACCCACCGGCGCGCGTCGAGGTCGACGGCGAGCCGTACGGGGAGACGCCGATCCGGATCGGCCTGGACCCCAACGCGCTGCGCGTCATGGCCGCCGCCGACAGCCCGGACCGCTAGGTGCCGCGGCTCACGACGTTGTTGCCGCCGGGTTGACCCGACGGTGTGATCACTGTGCCCATGTCGGTGTCCATGTCTCGGCGTCGCGGTGGTCGGGCCGGTTGGAGCCGAGGTAGTTGCGGAGCGTGGTGAGCGCGGGGTGCGGGTTGTCGCTGCGCCAGATCAGTGAGTGCGGGTAGACCGGTGTCGGGTGGTGCACGGCGACGCGCCGCAGGTCGTCGTCGGCGGGCCAGACGAAGCGGGTCTGTTCGCCGACGAAGGTCGCCAGCACAGCGGAGTCGGCGATCGTGTCGAGGAGCGGCTCGGTGCCGAAGTCGGGGCCGGTCGCCTCGATGGTGAGCCCGAACGCGGCGGCGAGGTCGTCGTAGTAGGCGGCCCATTCGGTACCGGCGACGATGCCGGGCATCCAGATCCTGTGCCCGGCGAGCTGGGCGGGTGCGACCGCGCGGGCAGCGGCGAACTCGTGGGCCGGTCCGGTGAGGAGCTGGATGGGCTCGTCGAGGACCCGGGCGGCCTCGATGCCGTCGGGGAGCTGCCGCGCGGGCAGGGTGACAGCGCGGAACGACGCATCGATCGTGCCGGCGCGGACAGCGGCGATGGCCGTGTCCGCGTCGAAGAGAGTCACGACGTCGAGTTCGGTCTCGGGGTGCGCGCGGTGAAAGCCGCGCAGCAGACCGGCTGGCGCGAGCCGCCGGCCGATCACGTCGACCCGCAGCGGGCGACTGCCGGGCCGCACGGAAGCGGCTGCCCGCTCTTCGGCTTGGAGGAGATCGCGGGCGTGGGGCAGGAACGCCTGCCCGTCGATGGTGAGCTGGGCTCCGCGCGCGGTGCGGGTGAACACCCGCACACCAAGATCCTTCTCCAGGGCGGCGATGCGCTTGGAGACGGCCTGCTGGGTGATCGACAGGTGGGCGGCGGCTTCCTGAAACTGCCCCGCGTCCGCGACGGCGACGAACGTGCGCACGGCGTCGAGATCCACGCCGAGCAGCATAACTGCACAACTTCTGGTTGTGCCTTGCCCGGCGGATCGGTTGTTTGATCAGCCAGTCCCTGTTCGCTTTGATGTCACTGGTCAACGCGAAGTTGTTCGGGTGAGACGGCGAGAGGGTGCGCTGGGCGTGGCGGGTGGGCGGTCGCTGGGGTGGCGGTTCGGGTGGCTGTGGGCGTCGTACGCGGTCAGCACGTTCGGCACGCGGCTCGCGTTCGGCGCGTTCCCCTTGATCGCGATCCTCGTGCTGCACGCCGGGCCGACGGAGGTGGCCGTCCTCGCGGCTGCCGGGCTGGCGGTGGGGGCGGCGGTGGCGGTGCCGCTCGGCCCGTGGGTGGAGTTCCGCCGCAAGCGGCCGGTGATGGTCGCGATGGACCTGGCTCGGTTCGTGGCGTTGATGAGCGTCCCCGCCGCGTTCGCGCTCGGCTGGCTCAGCTTCGTCCAGCTCCTGGTCGTGTCGGTCATTGTTGCCGCGGCCGACATCACCTTCAACGCGGCCAGCGGCGCATATCTGAAGGCGCTCGTACGGCCGCGGGACCTGCTCGTCGCGAACGGGCGGTTCGAGGCCACGAACTGGACCGCGACCGTGCTGGGACCGCCGCTCGGCGGGGCCGCGATCGGGCTGTTCGGCCCGGTGATGACCGTGGTGGCCGATGCGGTCAGCTACCTGCTCTCGGCGGTGGGGATCCGGGCGATCGGCGGCAGCGAACCGCGCGCCGTGCGAGCCGACGCACCGCCACGGCTCCGAGCCGGCGATCTGCTCGACGGGTGGCGGCACATCCTCACCCACCCGGCGTTGCGTCCGCTGTTCTTCAACACGATCCTGGTCAGCAGCCTGATCATGGCGACCTCGCCGCTGCTCGCCGTCCTCATGCTCGGCCACCTCGGGTTTGCCCCCTGGCAGTACGGCCTGGCCTTCGCGCTGCCGTGCGTCGGCGGTCTGATCGGCTCACGACTGGCCCGCCGACTTGTCGCGCGGTTCGGGCAGCGCAACGTCATGCTCACCGCGGGGGCGCTGCGCGCGTGCTGGTCGCTCGGGTTGGCCTTCATCCGCCCCGGCGCCGCCGGGCTGGTGCTCGTCATGGCCGTCGAGCTTGGGCTGATCACCTGCATGGGCGTGTTCAACCCGGTGTTCGCCACCTACCGGCTCGACCACACCGCGGCGGACCGGGTCGCCCGCACCCTGACCGCGTGGTCGGTCACCAGCAAAGCCACCATCGCGGCCATGACCGCCCTGTGGGGCCTGCTGGCCGGTATCACCAGCCCCCGGACCGCGATCGCGATCGCCGGTCTCCTGATCCTGACAACCCCGCTCCTGCTCCCTCGACACGACCACGTGCCGCAGCATGAGCGGGAACTGGTCCAGAGTCACCGATGACACACCGCGATTCGCCGCCCCGGTCCGAGGTGGTCCGCCGTCCTCCTCTGTGGACGGGACTTCGGTGATCGGACCGCAGGCCCGCTCCACGGCGGGCGACATCCGCCGGCACGGTTGATCAGGAGAAGTGCGTCTTCGGGCGGGCGAGCCGCTCCCCGTCGACGGTCAGATCGACCTTCTCGTTGTAGAAGGCGATCAGTCCGGCGATCGGCAGGAGTGCCCCGGTGGGGAAGTCGTACGACCAGGCCAGGTCCGGGTGGTCCGTGCCGTCGACCCGCACCGACCAGTAGGCGCTGGTCCGGCCCTTGTACGGGCAGGCGGTCGTCGTCGCCGACGGCACGAGGTGCCGGAAGTTCACGTCGGTGCGGTTGAGGTAGTAGCGGGTCGGCAGCCCGGTCTCGAAGACCAGCACGGGCGACGTCGACTCGGCCAGCACCGTCCCGTTGAGCTCCACCCGTACGGTGCGGGTGGAGCGCAGCGCGTCCACCCGGGCGTACGGGTTGCGGGGGTGGACGAAGACCTCCTCGTCCTCCTCGAACCAGCGGTCCATCGCGGCCCAGTCGAACCGGACCGTGTCCCTCAGCCCGGGCAGCGCGTCGTCCCCGTACCACCGCCCGCACGACGGACGGGCGGTCTCGCCGACCCGCAGCCCGTGCAGCCGGGCGGTGCCGCGCCGGGACCCCTCCGTGCGCTCCTCGTCGACCAGGAGACCCCGGGCCACGTCGGCGATCGGGATGTAGTACTGCGGGTAGAACGACGACTCCCACACGTACCGGGCATGGGTGCTGTCCAGTACCTGCTCACCGGCGAGGAACGCGCGGATCCGGCGGGGCGCCGGCTCGATGTGGTCGACCGGGGTGATCGCCTTGGGATAGTCCGGCACCTCGTCCTCCCGCCGCAGCAACATACCTCTGCCCGGCCCGCACCGGCGCGGGCCGACCCCGCACGTCCGTCCCGGTGCTAGCCGCGCGTGCGCTGCACGAACGGCGCGGTCGGGTCGGCGACCTCCCCGAACTCCGCCGGGAGCTGGGACACGACGTCGTCGTACCCCTCGGGTGTGAGGGCCTCGCGGAGGACGTCGAACACCGTGGTCACCCCGTCCTTCGCCTGTGTCACGTCCACGTCGGCGCGCCCGCTGACCCGTGCCAGGAACACGTCGAGTCCGAACCGCTCGGCGGTCTCGCCGGAGCCGAAGGCGTACGCCCGCAGCCCCTCGGGAAGCTGGCCGGCGAGGTCACGCGCCTCGCCGCCGTCGATCCGTTCCGCCAGGGTCGTCAGCGTGGCCCGCGTGACCGCGGTCGCCTGCTCCGATGACGTCCCTGAGCGCTTCGCCACCAAGCCGATGAACTCGTTGTCGTCCACCTTCAGGGCCTTTCTCTCGGATGTCAGCGGCGTCTTCCCGCGCACCGCCGCCTCAAACGGGAAAGCGCGCCGGCGCCACCGGGCGGCGGGGCGACCCGTTCCGGGATCCCGTGCGGACCTCACTAGGGTGGGCGACTGCGCCAGGACGGCGCCGCCGATGACGCCACCACGTCGCAGTCGTGAGGGAGTGGGCCGCATGACCGGGTCTCTTGACGGGGTGCTCGTCGCCGACTTCAGTCGGGTTCTCGCCGGGCCGTACGCCACCATGCTCCTGGCCGACCTCGGCGCCGACGTGGTGAAGGTGGAACGGCCCGGCGCGGGTGACGACACCCGCGCCTGGGGTCCGCCGTACGACCACGACGGCACCGCTACCTACTACCTGTCCGTCAACCGCAACAAGCGGTCGGTGACGTTGGATCTGACCGATCCGGAAGACCTGGCCGTCGCCCGGGACCTGGCGTACCGGGCGGATGTGATCGTGCAGAACTTCCGTCCCGGCACGATGGAACGCCACGGCCTGGGTCACGCCGACATCGCCGCCGCCAACCCGCGTGCCGTCTACTGCTCGATCACCGGCTTCGGCTCAGGAGCGGGCGCCGACCGGCCCGGATACGACCTGCTCGTCCAGGCCGTCGGCGGGCTGATGAGCGTCACCGGCGCCCGGCCGGGCGAGCCGGTCAAGGTCGGGGTCGCCCTGGTCGACGTGATCACCGGGCTGCACGCCACCGTCGGCATCCTGGCCGCGCTGCGCCACCGCCAGGCCACCGGCGCCGGCCAGCACGTCGAGGTCAACCTGCTCTCGTCGTTGCTGTCCGCGCTGGTCAACCAGGCATCCGGCTACGTCTCGGCCGGCGTGGTCCCGGGCATCCTGGGCAACTCGCACCCGAGCATCGTGCCGTACGAGCTGCTGCCCACCGCCGATCGGCCGCTCGCGGTGGCGGTCGGCACCGACGCGCAGTTCGGCGCGCTGTGCCGGGCCCTCGGCATCCCCGCCGTCGCCGAGGACCCGCGCTACGTCAGCAACGCCGACCGGGTACGCCACCGGGAAACGCTCATCACCACCTTGTCCGAGCGAACGTCGCTGCGCTCCGCCGACGACCTGGCCGCGGCGCTCAGCCGCCTCGGCGTGCCGTGCGGGCCGGTCAACGACCTCGCCGGAGCCTTCAGCCTCGCCACCGAGCTCGGGCTGGCGCCGGCCGTGGAGATCCCCGGGCCGGAACGGCCGCAACCGGTGCGTCAGGTCGCCCACCCGATCACGCTCTCGGCCGCGCCCGCGGTCTACCACCGGCCACCGCCCCGGCTCGGTGAGCACACCGCGGAGGTGCTCACCTGGCTGGCTTCCGGCAAGCCGAGCGGCCCTGCCTCCCAGGTCAGCGGCCGGTGAACGTCGCCCTGCCCGGGCCCTCGTCGAGGAACGAGCGCACCGCCCCGCGCAGGTCCGCCGTGCGGTACAGGTCGGCGGCGATTCCCGTGACGTGCCGGTTGGCCTCGGGGACGCCACCCTCGGCGAAGTGGTCCAGCACTCTCTTCGTGGCGGCGTGGGCGCGCGTCGGGCCGGCGGCGAGCTGCCCGGCGAACGCCCGCGCCGCCGCGTCGAAACCCGCGTCCGGGAGGACCCGGTTGACCACGTTCCACCGCTCCAGCGCGGCGGCCGAGTAGCGCTCGCCGGTCATCACGAACTCCTTCGCCCGGCCGACGCCGGCCCGCGCCGCGAGGCGCTGGGTGCCGCCCATGGTGGGGGTCAGCCCGACCACCTTCTCCACCAGGCCGAAGCTCGCCCGCTCGGCCGCCAGGATGATGTCGCAGGCAACCGCCACCTCGAACGCCCAGGTCAGGCAGAGCGCGTGGGCGGCGAAGACGGTGGGGAACTCCAGCGCGGCGATCCGGTCAGGCAGCGTGAGCATCCGGTCGAAAAGGATCTTCGCCTGTTCCGGTGACTGCTGGGCGGCGAAGAGGCTGACGTCCACGCCGGCGCTGACCACCCGGCCGTCGAAGCGGATCAACAGGGCCCGCGTGTCGACCGGCAGCCGGTCGAGTGCCGCGTCGAGCTGTTCGTGCAGGTCGAGGGTGTAGAGATTGAGCGGCTCGGCGTCGATGGTCAGCACGGCCAGCCCCGAGGGCTGGATCTCCAGGCGGGTGAGGGCAGGCTGTTCGGTCATCGACGCAGCCTAACCGCGGCAACGGGCTGCCTCCGGGACAGCCGCCGGTGGGAGAGCCGGGCTAGGCTACGGCGGTGACGCGTTGGCGCCCCGCCGCTACGACGGATGTCGATCGTCTGACGGCGCTCCTCGCCGCCTGCGAGCAGGCCGATCCCGTCGGCCTCGAAGTCGAGCCCGACCAGGTCCGCGCCCGGCTGGTCCGGCCCGGCCTCGACCTCGCCCGGGACACCCTCGTCGCCGAGGACGCCGCCGGCCGGCTCGTCGCCTACGTCGAGGTCGCCGACATGGGCCTCGGCCCGGGCGTGCTGCGCATCCGGCTCACCGGCGCGATCGATCCGTCGGCGCGCGACACCGCCACCCGGCGCGTCCACGACTGGCTGAACGACCGGGCCGCGGAGCTGCGGCGGGAGCGCCGGCCGGACCTGCCCGCGATGCTCGGCACCCGCTGCGGCGCGAGCGACCGGCGCCGCCTCGACCTGCTCACCGCGGCCGGCTTCGCCGTCGTGCGCTGGGAGCAGACCCTCGTCCGGGACCTGGACCAGCCGGTCTTGTCGGCGCCGGCCCCGGCCGGCGTATCGCTCGTCCCCTTCGACCCCCGGTACGACGAGCAGACCCGGCTCACCCACAACGAGGCGTACGCCGACAGCCCGACGGCGATGATCCCCGACCGGGAGAGCTGGCCGGCGCACGCCACCGGCCTGCCGACCTTCCTGCCGGAGGCCTCCGTCCTGGCGCTCGCCCCGGACGGGCCGGACGGCAACCCCGTCGTCGGCTTCCTGTTCACCCTCGACCATGTGGACGTCCGCGGTCGGGCGGCCGCGCTGCTGCACTGCCTCGGCACCCGGCCGACGTGGCAGGGCCGGGGCGTGGCCAGCGCCATGCTCGCCCAGACCCTGGTCACGTCCCGCGAGGCCGGTCACCGGCGGGCGGAGCTGCACGTGGGCAGCGACAACCCGGTGGCCGGCCGCCTCTACACCCGGCTCGGCTTCAGCGACACCGGCCGGGGACACGCCATCCTCACCCGGCAGCTCCCGGCCGACTGATCCGTCACGTCGCCGTCACCCTGCGGGCGGCTGGCCGAAGACGGGCCGCCAGCATCCAGTGGGCCGCGACCAGGGGTGCCACGCCGACCGGGTACCAGAGCAGGTCCGTCGGGTCGAACTGGACACCCAGCACCAGCCGGGCCAGCAGGCTGCGCGCCGACAGCGCGGCCGGGATGCCGGTCAGCTGCGCGCACTCGACGGCCCAGCAGAAAGCGACCGCGACCGCGCCCGCCGGCAGCGGGGACATCCGTGGCCACAGGAACAGCACCCCGGCGTAGACCATCGACGCGTAGAGGGCGGTGCCGGAGTACTGCTCGAGCCGGCCGCCGGAGAGGGCCCGGATGGTGAGCGCGACCCCCAGGAACAGGGCCGCCGCCACCAGCATGAGCACCCGGACCAGCGCCGGCCTGATCGACATCCGGCCGATGCTACCGGCGGGGCCGGGCCCCATGCCGCCCAGGCGACCCGGCGACCCGGGTCCCTACGGCGCGTCCGAGGCGGCCCGCCGGCCGGCGCTGAAGGTGGCCAGGGTGAGCGCCTACATCAAGGACGGCATCGCGGGCAGTTCGCGCAAGAGCTGACCACCCTCCAGACGTCCCTGCGTCAGCTCCGCCCCTGAGCTAGGCCACCCGGGGCGCGGGCAGGATCGGCAGGGCCGCGCGGTGCGTCGTACCCGAGACGTCGCCGGTCTGGTCGACGGCCGGCTCCGGCAACGCGGCCTCGACCGCGACGGCGGCCCCCGCCGCGGGCCCGTCGCCGGCCGGCGCGACCGACGGCCCCGCCACCGACGCCTCGATCCCGGTGAGCAGGGTCGTCAGTCGCCGCACATCGTCGACGGGCATCCGGAAGGAGCCGCGGCACAGCGTGCCGCTCCACAGGGACACCACCACCGCGCCGCGGTCCGGGTGGTAGCTGACGCGCATCGTCCGGTCCTCGCCGCGCAGGTCGGTGAACAGGTCACCGAAGCTGGGCATCGGTCGCACCTCTCCCATCCACCCAGCATGCCCGAGGCTGCTGTGCGGGGCTAGTGCGGTGTCCCCACCGCAAACCCGGTGAACGTTAGTGGACACCGCACTAGAGGGCGTCGAACGGCTTCGCGTACGCGAACTCGCCCCGGATCGTCGGCTGCCAGGCGCTCAGCGGGCGGGCCATGAAGAAGCGCGGCCCCCACGGACCCGGCGGCGTCACCGCCAGGTCCACCGCCGGCCGGAAGCCGAACCGCGGGTAGTACTCCGGGTGCCCGAGCAGCACCACCAGGGGCTCGTCCCGCGCGTCGGCGGCGCCCAGCACCGCGTGCATCAGCGCCGAGCCGACACCGCGGCGCTGCCAGGCCGGCAGCACGCCGAGCGGCCCCAGGCCGAGCGCGACCGGCGCGCCGGCGACCGTGCCGCGGGTGCAGACCACGTGGCCGACGACCTCGCCGCCCGCGTCGGTGGCGACGAGGGAGAACGCGGGCAGCCAGCCGTCGTCCGCGCGGAGCGCGTCGACCAGGGTTGCCTCCACCGGTACGGCGCCCGGGGCGTCGCCCTTCGCGAAGGCGGCGGTGTGCACGGCGCGGACGGCGTCGACGTCGGCGGGGGTTTCGCGTCTGATCAGCATCGCGGACACGATAGGCGCACCGGGACGTGGCACGCGCCCGAATTTCGGCGGCGGGCGGCTCAGTCCCCGAGCCCCTCCAGCAGGGCCTTCAGCCGGGCCAGGTCCTTGCGGTTCGCCCGGCGCCCGACACCAGCTCGACGATCTCGTACGTGTAGGCGAGCCGCCGGCCGAGGAAGTGCGCCACGAAGGCGACCCGGGAGCCGACCCGCAGCGGCGGCGGCGTCAGCCACTGCACGGACCTGATGTTGACGTACCAGTCCGGGGCGTTCGACGGGTCGCCCGCGTACGCGGCCACCTCGGCGACCGGGCGGTCGATCACCACCTCCGACACCACGTCCACCGGCACCGGAGCTCCCATCTGTCGTACGGACGGCTGCATCCAGTGTGAGCGCCCGCCGCTGGCCCCGCCGGCCGAACCGGGCGGACCGGCAGGGCGGCGGGTAGCGTGCAAGGCGGGACGATCAGCGAGGAGGCTCCGGGTGGAAACCACGACCGTGGACGTGCCGACCAGCGACGGTGTCGCGGACGCGTATCTCGTCCGGCCGGACGGGGACGGGCCGTTCCCGGCGGTCCTGGTCTTCATGGACGCGTTCGGGCTGCGGCCCCGGCTGGCCGAGATGGCCGAGCGGATCGCCGCCCGGGGCTACGTCGTGCTGGTGCCCAACCTGTTCTACCGGGCCGGCCGGGCGCCGCTGGTCGACCTGTCCGGGCTCGCCGACCCGGAGCGGCGGGGCGCGATCTTCGGCCAGCTCATGCCGTTCATCGGGGCGCTGACCCCGGACGCGGTCGCCCGTGACGCCGGCGCGTACCTGGACTTCCTGGAGGCGCGGGAGGACGTCGCGGCGGGGCCCGTCGCCATCACCGGCTACTGCATGGGCGGCACCAACGCGCTGCGCGCGATCGAGGCGTACCCGGACCGGATCGCGGCGCTGGCCAGCTTCCACGCCGGCCGGGTCGTCACCGACGCGCCGGACAGCCCGCACCTGGGCGTCGGGTCGGTCACCGGCGAGGTGTACTTCGCCCACGCCGACAACGACCAGTCGATGACCGCCGAGCAGATCGCCACCCTGGAAAAGGCGCTCGAAGCCGCCGGGGTCACCTACCGCTCCGAGCTGTACGCGGGCGCGCCGCACGGCTTCACCATGGCCGACACCGCGATGTACGACGAGCCGGCGACCGAGCGGCACTGGACCGCCCTGTTCGACCTGCTCGAACGCACGTTCCGCCGCTGACCCGCCCTGCCTCCGGCCGGGACCCGGCGGCAACCACCCGACCGGGGACGATTCACCCGCCCCCGGCCGGGTAACCGCCCCCGTGCCCGACGACCGTCCCGCCGACTCCGTCCGGTCGCCGCTCGACGAGGTCGTCGAGCGGGGCGGCCGGGTGGTGGACCGGGCCCGGCGGCAGGGCGGGCAGGCCGGTCGGATCCGGCTGCGCCAGCTGGAGGTCACCATCGTGATCGCCGTGCAGGCGGGGCTGGCCGCCGCGCTGGCGGCGCTGGTCGCCCAGCATCTGCTGGGCCCCGGCGCGCACGTCTTCGCCCCGGCCGCCGCGGTCGGCACCATCGCCACCGCCCTCGGCCAGCGGGCCCGCCGGACGTTCGAGCTGCTCGTCGGCGTGGGACTCGGCATCGTCGTCGGGGACCTGCTGCGCTTCGTCCTCGGCTCCGGGCCCTGGCAGACCGGTCTGGTCGTCGCCATCGCCATCGCCACCGCGCTGCTGGTCGCCGGCCGGGGCGGCGCACTGGTCGGCCAGGCCGGCGGTACGGCCGTGCTGATCGCCACCCTCGCCCCGACGCAGCCCGGCCTGGAGTGGCCCCGGATCTTCGACGCCCTGGTCGGCGGCGTGGTCGGCATCCTGGTGGTGGCCCTGCTGCTGCCGATCAACCCGATGCGGGTGCTGGACCGGGCGGTGGAGCCGGTCATCGCCGGCCTGACCGACCAGCTGGACGCGGTGGCGCGGGCCCTGTCCGCGCGCGACGCCGACGCGGCGATCCGGGCGCTGGAACAGCTCCGTGGCCTCGACGCCGACGTGGCCCGGCTGAACGATGCGCTCAGCGGCGCCGACGAGGTGGTCACCCTCGCGCCGGTCCGCTGGCACCGCCGGGCGCAGTACCAGCGGTACGCCCTCGGCGCGGAACACCTGGAACGGCTGATCTTCTACGCCCGGTCCGTGGCCCGCCGATCGGCCACCGCCCTGCAGTACGGGGAGCCGGTTCCGGCCCAGCTTCCCGCCGCCATCGAGCGGCTGAGCGAGGCCGTTCGGGCGATGCACCAGGAGCGCCGGAAGGGTCGGGACCCGGAGCGTGCCCGGCAGCTCACCCGGGAGAGCGCCGAACTCGCCGGCCGGGCCTGGGCCGAGGGGGTGCGGTCCTACGGCGACGCGATGGTCACCGACCTGCGGACGGGGGGCAGCGAACTGCTCCGGGCGACCGGGTACGAACCGGACGACGCAAACCGGATGGTGCGGCAGGCGGCCGGCCGGGGGCAGGCGGCGGTGCGACCGCTGGCCCGGGTCCACCTGCACCGGCCGCGCCGGCGCCCCGGGGCGGCCCGCACCCGGCGGCACCGGCGGTCGACCGCGCGAACCCACGGCCGACGCTGGGGCTCGCGCAGTCCACGAGTCTGAAAGTGGCCCGCCACCGGGTCCGGCCCGGCTGACTACCGTCTGGCCATGAGCCTCGATCCGCCCGAGTTGCGCCGTCGGTTCGCATCGCTGACCACCGCACACGTGGCCGACGCCTGCCTGCGGGCGGCGGTTCCGGTCCGCTGCGCGCCCGCCGCCGTACGGCCCGTCCTGCCCGGTGCCCGGCTGGCCGGCCGGGTCGCACCCACCCGGCACGTCGGCAGCGTCGACATCTTCCTGGAGGCGATCGACCGGGCGACCCCGGGCGAGGTGCTGGTCGTCGACAACGCCGGCCGTACCGACGAGAGCTGCGTCGGTGACCTGGTGGTGCTGGAGGCGCAGGCCGCCGGCCTGGCCGGCGTGGTGATCTGGGGCCTGCACCGGGACACCGCCGACATCCGGGCGGTCGGGCTGCCGGTGTTCAGCCTCGGCGCGATCCCCACCGGCCCGCAGCGCCTCGACGCCCGTCCGCCGCAGGCGTTGACGTCGGCGGCGGTGGGGGAGTGGACGGTGGACGCCGACGACGTCGCGCTGGGCGACGATGACGGGGTGCTGTTCGTGCCCGCGCGGCGCGCCGGTGAGCTGCTCACCCTCGCCGAGTCGATCCGGGACGCCGAGCGGCGGCAGGCCGAGCGCATCCGCGCCGGCGTCCCGCTGCGGGACCAGGTGCGCTTCGCCGCCTATCTCGCCGGGCGGGCCGAGGACCCCGCGCTGACCTTCCGCGCGCACCTGCGCGCGGTCGGCGGGGCGATCGAGGAGTGAGGGGTCAACCGCACGCGGTCGGGGACGGCGGGGCGCTGCCGCCCTGCGGCGCCTCGGCGGTCATCAGCCGGACGATCTCCGCCCGGTCGGCCGCCGACGGCAGGCCCCACCCGGGCCGGTAGCCGTAGACCTCGCGCAGCGGGGTGGAGGCGGTCCGGCCGTCGAGGATCTCCACCGCGTCGGTGTCGATCAGGCCGGGATGTTCGACGCCGCAGGCCTCGGCGACCTTGACCAGGTCGCGGCGCAGCGTACGGAGGTAGTTGGCGGCGCGTACCGACTTCAGCGTCGGGTCGAGGCCCCGGGCCAGCCAGGGGTTCTGGGTGGCCACGCCGGTCGGGCAGGTGTCGGTGTGGCACTTCTGCGCCTGGATGCAGCCGATCGCCAGCATCGCCTCCCGGCCGACGTTGACCATGTCGCAGCCGAGGGCGAACGCGACCACGGCGTTGTCGGGCAGGCCCAGCTTGCCGCCGCCGACGAAGACCGTCCGCTCGTGCAGGTCCTTCTCCGCGAAGGCCCGGTAGACCCGGGTGAAGCCCTGCTGGAACGGCAGCGACACCGAGTCGGTGAAGATCAGCGGCGCGGCGCCGGTGCCTCCCTCGCCGCCGTCGACGTTCACGAAGTCCACGCCCCGGCCGGTGTCCCGCATCAGCGTGGTCAGCTCGTCCCAGAAGCCCAGGTCGCCGACGGCGGACTTGATGCCGACCGGCAGTCCGGTCTCGGCGGCGAGGAGCTCCACCCAGTCGAGCAGGCTGTCGCAGTCGGAGAACTCGGCGTGCCGGGACGGGCTGACACAGTCCTGGCCCTGCGGGACGCCCCGGGTCGCGGCGATCTCCGCCGACACCTTCGCCCCGGGCAGCAGCCCGCCGAGGCTCGGCTTCGCCCCCTGGCTCAGCTTGACCTCCAACGCCCGCACGGGCGCGCCGGCCACCAGGTCCCTGAGCCGGTCCAGGCTGAACCGCCCCCGCTCGTCCCGGCACCCGAAGTACGCGGTGCCGAGCTGGAACACCAGGTCACCGCCGTTGCGGTGGTACGGCGACAGGCCGCCCTCGCCGGTGTTCTGCAGGCAGCCGGCCAGCGCGGCGCCCTTGTTGAGCGCCTCCACCGCCCGGCCGGAGAGCGAGCCGAAGCTCATCCCGGAGATGTTGACCACCGAGCCGGGCCGGAACGCCTTCGCCCGGCCGCGCGGGCCGCCGAGGACCTTGGCGCAGGGCAGCTCCACCTCGTGTCCGGCGGTCGGCGTCGACGGCGGCACCGCCCGGCCGAACGTCCGGTGCTTGATGATCGGATACCCGGGGGTGTACTCGATGTCGTTGTCCGTGCCGAAGCCGAAGTAGTTGTTCTCCTTCTTCGCCGAGGCGTAGATCCAACGGCGCTGGTCCCGGGTGAACGGCCGCTCCTCGTTGTTCCCGGCGACGATGTACTGCCGCAGCTCCGGCCCGATCGCCTCCAGCAGGTACCGGGCCCGGCCGATGACCGGGAAGTTGCGCAGCAGCGCGTGGTCGCGCTGCAGCAGGTCGCGCGCGGCGAGGGCGGCGACGGCGGCGGAGACGACGGGTACGGCACGACTGGCCCACTTCATGCCCGCCTCTCTCCCCGGCCGGCGTGTGCGCGAAACTACCGGGCGTCGTGCGCGGCCACCAGCCGCCTGGGTGCCTTGTTGCGCCACGCGTGCTCGACCAGTTCCAGGAGGCGCTGCTCCGAGATCTTCGCCAGGTCTACCCGGAGGCCGACGAAGATCATGGTGGCGGACCTGCGCGACACCTCTTCGTACACGGTGGGGTCGTCCGCGACCGCGACTGCGGCCTCCTCCCGGCTCACCGACAACAACCCGGTCCGCTCGCCCTTCTCCACGCCGGCGAAGGGCTTTCCTTCCTGGTCAGACCGCGCACCGCTGGGCAGCGGTCGCCGTTGTCAACGCGCTGCGCCCGGCTGGCAACTCACCTAGTGTCGAACCGTTCGCGTTCCAGTCCGTTTCGTCGGAAAGATTCTGAGATGGGTGTGCGCACCTGGATCGAGGGCTGGCCGGTCTATCGCCAGCTCACCGGCACCGATCCGCTTGGCCGGGGCGCCGCGGCCAAGTCCGCGCGCTCCACGTCGCTGACCGCCCGCACCGAGACCGCCGATTCGGTGGCCAGGTCGGTCTGCCCCTACTGCGCCGTTGGCTGCGGGCAGCGGGTGTACGTCAAGGACGGGCAGGTCACCCAGATCGAGGGCGACCCGGACAGCCCGATCTCCCGGGGCCGGCTGTGCCCGAAGGGCTCCGCGAGCAAGAACTACGTGACCAGCGAGCTGCGCCAGCAGAAGGTGCGCTACCGCCGGCCGTACGGTACCGAGTGGGAGGAGCTCGACCTCGACACGGCGATGCACATGATCGCCGACCGGGTCCTCGCCGCCCGTGACGTGACCTGGGAGGACGTCGACGACTCCGGCCGGCCGCTGAACCGGACGCTGGGCATCTCCAGCCTGGGCGGGGCGACGCTGGACAACGAGGAGAACTACCTCATCAAGAAGCTGTTCACGGCGATGGGGGCGCTCCAGATCGAGAACCAGGCCCGGATTTGACACTCCGCCACCGTTCCCGGTCTGGGGACCAGCTTCGGTCGCGGCGGCGCGACGGACTTCCAGCAGGACCTGATCAACTCGGACTGCGTCATCATCCAGGGCTCCAACATGGCCGAGGCCCACCCGGTGGGCTTCCAGTGGGTGATGGAGGCCAAGGCCCGCGGCGCCAAGGTCTTCCACGTCGACCCGCGGTTCACCCGGACCAGCGCGGTCGCCGACACGTACCTGCCGATCCGGGCGGGCACCGACATCGCGCTGCTCGGCGGCGTGGTGCGGTACATCCTGGAGAACGAGCTGGACTTCCGTGACTACGTGGTCGCCTACACCAACGCGGCGACGATTCTCACCGAGGGCTACCGCGACACCGAGGATCTGGACGGGTTGTTCTCCGGCTTCAAGCCGAACAACGCCAGTTACGACCAGGCGAGCTGGCTGTACGAGGGGCACGAGCCCATCGGCGCGGTGCGCGACACGGAGACCCAGCGGGAGACCGCGGCCGGGTTGGAGCACGAGTCGCACGGCGCACCGATCGGCGGGCAGGCCGAGCGGGACGAGACGCTGCGGCATCCGCGCTGCGTCTACCAGATCCTCAAGCGCCACTATGCCCGCTACACCCCGGAGATGGTCGAGCGGGTCTGCGGCATCCCGCCGGAGAAGTTCCTGGAGCTGGCGCGCGCCTGGACGGAGAACTCCGGCCGGGACCGGACCAGCATGCTCGTCTACTCGGTGGGCTGGACGCAACACAGCTTGGGGGTGCAGTTCATCCGCATCGGCGCGATCATCCAGCTGCTGCTGGGTAACGTGGGCCGCCCGGGCGGCGGGATCATGGCCCTGCGGGGACACGCCAACATCCAGGGCTCGACGGACATCCCGACGCTGTTCAACCTGCTGCCCGGCTATCTGCCGATGCCGCACCACGCCGACCACCCGACGTTCGACGACTGGATTGAGAGCATCCAGCATCCGGGCCAGAAGGGCTTCTGGGGCAACGCGAAGGCATACGGGGTCAACCTGCTCAAGGCGTACTGGGGTGACGCGGCCACCGCCGAGAACGATTACTGCTACGACTACCTGCCGCGGATGACCGGCGACCACGGGACGTACCAGCAGGTGCTGGACATGATCGACGGCAAGGTGAAGGGCTACTTCCTGCTCGGCCAGAACCCGGCGGTCGGCTCCGCGCACGGCCGCGCGCAGCGGCTAGGCATGGCCAACCTGGACTGGCTGGTGGTCCGCGACCTGTTCATGATCGAGAGCGCGACGTTCTGGAAGAACGCCCCCGAGATCGAGACCGGTGAGATCGTGACCGAGCGGTGCCGCACCGAGGTCTTCTTCCTGCCGGCGGCCTCGCACGTCGAGAAGGAGGGCACGTTCACCCAGACCCAGCGGCTGCTGCAGTGGCGGGAGAAGGCCCTCGACCCGCCCGGCGACTGCCGCTCCGAGCTGTGGTTCTCCTACCACCTCGGCCGCATCATCCGCGAACGGCT
The DNA here is from genome assembly GCF_052814115.1 of Micromonospora sp. IBHARD004. NCBI lineage: Bacteria > Bacillati > Actinomycetota > Actinomycetes > Micromonosporales > Micromonosporaceae > Micromonospora > Micromonospora sp. IBHARD004. The sequence goes on along the minus strand of NZ_CP199934.1, from coordinate 3,786,945 downwards.
GGCGGGCTCGACCCGGCCGCGCGATCGGGCGCTGCTCGACCTCAACTGGAACTATCCGACGCATGGCCCGCACGCCGAGCCGAGCGCCGAGGACGTGCTGCGCGAGATCAACGGTTACGAGGTGGCCACCGGCCGGCCGCTGTCGCTGTTCACCGAGATGAAGGACGACGGTTCCACAGCCGGCGGGTGCTGGATCTACTCCGGGGTGTTCGCCGACGGTGCCAACCAGGCTGCCCGCCGCAGGCCCGGCTCGGAGCAGACCTGGGTGGCCCCGGAGTGGGGCTGGGCCTGGCCGGCCAACCGGCGGATCCTCTACAACCGTGCCTCGGCCGATCCCGATGGCAAACCGTGGAGCGAGCGGAAGAAGTACGTCTGGTGGGACGAGGGAAAGGGCGAGTGGACCGGCTACGACGTGGCGGACTTCGAGAAGACGAAGCCGCCGTCCTATCGGCCGCCCGAGGGAGCCACCGGTGTGGAGGGGCTCGCCGGCAACGACCCGTTCATCATGCAGGGCGACGGCAAAGGCTGGCTGTACGCGCCGACCGGGGTGCTCGACGGGCCAATGCCCACCCACTACGAGCCGGCCGAGTCGCCGGTGAGTAACCCGCTCTACGGCCAGCAGGCCAACCCGACCCGCAAGGTCTATACGCACCCGGTCAATTCGCTCAACCCGAGCCCGCCGGAGCCGCACAGCGAGATCTTTCCGTACGTCTTCACGGTCAGCCGGCTCACGGAGCACCACACGGCGGGCGGGATGAGCCGGACGGTGACACACCTCGCCGAGCTGCAGCCAGCGATGTTCGTCGAGGTGTCGCCGGAGTTGGCGGTCGAGCGGGGGTTGACCCACCTGGGCTGGGCCCACCTGGTCAGCGCGCGCGCCGCCATCGAGGCGCGCGTCATGGTGACCGACCGGCTCACGCCGCTGCGGATCGACGACCGGATCATCCACCAGATCTGGCTGCCCTATCACTGGGGATATGAGGGCCTCACCCGAGGCGACTCGGCCAACGACCTGTTCGGGATCACGCTCGACCCCAATGTACTGATCCAGGAGAGCAAGGTCGGTACCTGCGACATCCGACCCGGTCGACGGCCGAGGGGTCGGGAGCTGCGCGACCTCGTCGCCGATTACCGGCGGCGGTCGGGGGACCTCTTCTCGCACTACCCGCCGATCGTCACCACCGGCGCTGCGGACAGCGGCGGCGACCAGGAAACCTGATCGATGCTCCATGCCAACAGCCGGTACGGCCCGGTGGGCCCGGCGCCTCACGCAGGCTCGGAAGCCCCACCGCGGATGGGGTCGACACCAGCGCCCGCATCGGATGCAGCGCCGTTGTCGTCGGCCGCCGGCCGGCGACGAACTGGCACGCTCAAGCTGGTCCGCTACCAGGATGCGGGCCAGTGGGCGCGGCGCCGAAGCGGGCGGCGAAGGCGGCGTACACCGGACCATCGGCCCGGTCGAGCACCGCGAAGCTCACCTGGTCGAACCAGCCGGCCGCGTCGGCCAGGGCCAGCGCGAACGCCTCCGCCACGGTGGCCGGGTCGTTGCGGAACACTCCGCAGCCCCACGCGCCGAGCACCAGCCGCCGGTGTCCGTGCGCCGCGGCGACCGCGAGGACCCGGCGCGCCCGGGTCCGCAGCACCGGCGCCACCCGGTCGATGTCGGCGGGCTGGTTGCGCAGCACCGCGCCCCGATTCGGCGCGGCCGCGGTCAGGAAGGACACCTCGTGGGCGGCGTCGAGCAGCCGGCCCTTGTCGTCGCGGAACACCGGCACCCGGGGGGATTGGATGACCCGGTCGCTGTAGAGCAGGTCCCGCTGCTCGCGGTGGAACTCGTAGAACTCGCCGACGGCGGTGAGGCAGGGGAAGAGCGCGGAGGCCCGCGCGATGCTCTCCTCCTGGGCCTGGGCCCCGGTCCGGAAGCCGCCGCCAGGGTTCTTCGCCGAGGCGAAGACCAGTGCGGCGACGGCCCCGTCCTCGACGAGCCGCCGGGCGGCCACCAGGGCGCTCTCCCCGGTCACCTCGACGGCCGGCGCGCCGCCGCCGGTAGGCGGTGTGGGCAGCGGATCGTCGGGCAGGTGCAGCCGGGTGCCGGCGACGGCGGCACGCACCCGGCCCGCGAGGTCGACCCGTGCGCCGGCGGTGTTGCGGTAGTGGCCGGCGTCGAGGATGTCCAGGGTGTCGCGGGCGATCGCCCGCAGCCGCGTACTCATGATCGCCGATTGTGCGGCAGTGGCGTGGGTGGCGACGACCGGTTATCGGGCCGGCAGGTGCTGGACGACCTGGATCGGGTTGCCGTCCGGGTCGGCCGTCCAGGCGATCAACAGCCGGTCGAGCCAGATGTGCGGCGCCGCGAGGGCGGGCGCACCGTCGCCGGTGACCTTCTCGTACGCGGCGGCGGTGTCGTCGGTCCACAGGACGACCGCCGCGCGCTGGCCCGACGGTACGGGGGCGAGGCCGTGGTCGTCGCGGGTGGAGTCGACCGACGCGATGCCGATCCGGTAGCCGTCGAGGGTGAGGTCGACGTGGATCGGCTCGCCCTCGGTGGGCACCCGGAAGGTCTCGGTGAACCCGAGGCGCGCGTAGAAGGCGGCCGCCCGGGTGACGTCCTCGCTGAACAGGATGACCTGCGGCGTGCGGAACATCGACACCCGTGGACCATACAACGTCCGCTCGGGGGGTCAGTCCGGCAGGCGGGGCATCTCCAGGCCGGGGTCGCGGCCGAGCAGCACCGCCCGGGTCAGCGCCGCCGACCCGAACCGGTCCCGGACCGCGTCCACCGCGGCGTCGAGGTCGGCGCCGGGATCACGGTCGAACGGCAGCGGCAGCTGCTCGTGCCCGTCGTCGAGGTTGCCGACCGACACCCCGATCAGCGTGACGCCCCGGGCGTCGATCTCCGGCAGCGCCGTCCGCAGCAGCGCCCGCGCCGCCGCCAGCAGCGGCCCGGTCTGCGCCGTCGCCTTGGACAGGGTGTGCGAACGGGTCGCCCGGGTGTAATCGCCGAACCGCAGTCGCAGCATCACCGTGCGGCCGGTCCGGCCGGCGCCACGCATCCGTCGGGTCACCCGGTCGACGAGCCCGGCCAGGACGGCGTCGAGGTCCGCGGGGGAGTGCGGCTCCCGGCCGAGGGCGTGCTGCGCGCCCATCGAGGACCGCCCCCGGCCGACCTGCACCGGGCGCGGGTCGCGGTTGTGCGCCAGGGCGTGCAGGTGCCGACCGGCGCCCGGGCCGAGCAGGGAGACCAGGGTCGCCTCGCCCAACCGGGCCACCTGCCCGACGGTACGGATGCGCCGGTCGCGCAGCTTCGCCGCGGTGACCGGGCCGACGCCCCAGAGCCGCTCCACCGGCAGCGGGTGCAGGAACTCCAACTCGCGGTCCGGCGCGACGACCAGCAGGCCGTCCGGCTTCGCCACCCCGCTGGCCACCTTCGCCAGGAACTTCGTCCGGGCCACCCCGACGGTGATCGGCAGGCCGACCCGTTCCCGGACCTCGCGGCGCAGTCGGACGGCGATGTCACGTGGCGGGCCGGCGAGGCGGCGCAGGCCGCCGACGTCGAGGAACGCCTCGTCGATGGAGAGCCCCTCGACCAGGGGAGTGGTCCCTCGGAAGATCTCGAACACGGCCCGGCTCGCCGCCGTGTACGCCGCCATCCGCGGCGGCACGACGATCGCGTCCGGGCAGAGCCGGCGCGCCTGCCGCCCGCCCATCGCGCTGCGCACCCCGCGCGCCTTCGCCTCGTAGCTGCACGCCAGCACCACCCCACCGCCGACGATCACCGGCCGGCCGCGCAGCCGTGGGTCGTCCCGCTGCTCGACCGACGCGTAGAACGCGTCCAGGTCGGCGTGCAGGATGGTGGCGTCGCCCGACACGAACACATGTTCGCATGGCCGGCTCGCCGTACTTCAGTGACCTGCCGAAACGGTGACTGCCGGACGCCCTTTCTCAGGCCGGTCGGGCGGCTCGTGCCGCGACGCGCGGACGCCGGAGTCCTATGATCGGCGCATGGCGATGTACCTCGTCACGCTCCGCCGGTCCGGCCCCCGGTGGGACCCGGCGCGGCCGGTGGAGGAGCAGCTCGACTGGTCGGCGCACGCCGCGTTCATGGACGGGCTCGTGGCGTCGGGCTTCGTCGTCCTCGGCGGCCCGTTGGCCGACGAGCGCCGCGTGGCGCTCGCCGTCGAGGCCGAGTCGGAGGGCGCCGTGCGCGCGACGCTCGCGCGTGATCCGTGGAGCGGTTCGCACCTCGAAATAGACAGCGTCGAGCCGTGGACCGTCCGGCTCGACGGGCGCCGGCCCGCCTAGCGGCGGGACCGCGGACGGGCGCCGGAACGGCCACCGCTGGAGACGTCGCCCGCGAGCGCCGACGGCGATGTTCCATTTCCCGCACGCACCGTCACCGGATCGCAGACAGTGGGAGCGAGGCCGGGCGGGGATCGGGTCGACGTCGCCGGTCCGCCGGTGGCGGTGCCGAGCGGGTGGAGGTGGCATGACCGGGTTGCGTACCGACCTGTACGAGCTGCGGATGGCGGCCAGCTACCTGCGCCGCGACATGGTGGAAGCCGCCACGTTCAGCCTCTTCGTCCGCCGCCTGCCGCCCCGGCGCGGCTTCCTGGTGGCCGCCGGGCTGGCCGAGGCGCTGGCGTTCCTCGAGGGCTTCGCGTTCGACGACGACGAGCTGGGCTACCTGCGCGACGTCGTCGGCCTCGACCACCCGACCGTGGCGGCGCTCGCCGGGCTGCGGTTCACCGGGGACGTGCGGGCCGTGCCGGAGGGCCGCGTGGTCTTCGCCGACGAGCCGCTGGTGGAGGTGACCGCGCCGATCGCCGAGGCGCAGCTGGTGGAGACCGGCGTGCTGAACCTGATCACCTTCCACACCACGGTGGCCAGCAAGGCCGCCCGCTGCCGGCTCGCCGCCGGGGACGCGGAGCTGGTCGATTTCGCCTTCCGCCGTACGCACGGGATCGAGGCGGGGGCGGGGGTGGCGCGGGCGTCGGCCATCGCCGGCTTCGCCGCCACCAGCGACGTCGAGGCAGCCCGACGCTACGGCCTGCGACCGTCCGGGACGATGGCCCACTCGTACGTCGAGGCGTTCCCCGACGAGCGGGCCGCGTTCCGCGCGTTCGCCGCCGACTTTCCCACCAACCCGATCTTCCTCGTCGACACCTACGACACGCCCGCCGGCGTGCGGGCCGCCGTCGACGTCATCACCGAGCTCGGGGTGACCGGGCCGCTCGGCGTCCGGCTCGACTCGGGCGATCTGGCCGACCTGGCCGAGCAGACCCGCGCGATCCTGGACGGCGCCGGGCTCACCCAGGCGAAGATCGTGGCCAGCGGCAGCCTCGACGAGGACGTCATCGCGGCCCTCGTCGCGCAGGGCGCACCGATCGACGCCTACGGCGTCGGCACCCGGATGGGCGTCTCCTTCGACGCCCCGTCCCTGGACAGCGCCTACAAACTCGTCGCCTTCGGCGACCGGCCGGTGCTCAAGCTGTCGCCCGGCAAGGCCACCCTGCCCGGCCCCAAGCAGGTCTTCCGTGACCCCACCGGGGCGAGCGGCGACGTGGTCGGGCTGCGCGACGAACCGCCACCGGCGGGCCGCGAGCCGTTGCTCGTGCCGGTCATGCGCGGCGGACGTCGCGTCGAGGCCGCCGATCCGGCCGGTGAGGTGCAGGCCGCGCGCCGCCGGTTCGACGCGGACCTCGCCTGGCTGCCCGAGGCTGCGCGCCGGCTGGCCGACCCGACCCCGCTCACCGCGACGGTGAGCCCCGGCCTCACCGAGCTGCGGGACCGGGTGACCGCGCAGGTGGGGCGGGCCGGCGCGTACTGATCAGGCGGCAGGTGCGACCCGAGGCAGCAGCCGAACCGTGGCGCGGCCCCCACCAACCCCGACCAGGCCGTAGGTTGACGCCATGACCGCCTCGGTGGATGTGCTGATCGTCGGTGCTGGCCCGACCGGCCTGGCGTTGGCGGCGCAACTCGCCGCGGACGGCGTCCGGCCACGCCTGGTCGACCGCAGCACCGACCGGGTCCACGAGTCACGGGCCCTGGCGATCCAGCCGCGCACCCTGGAGGTGCTGGCGCGGTTCGGCGTCACCGACCAGCTCATCGCCGACGGCAACCCGGCGGTGCGGCTGCACCTGCACGTCCGGAACCGGGTGCTGACCCTGCCGATGTTCGACCTGGGCCTGGCCGACACCGCCTACCCGCACCTGCTGTTCCTGTCCCAGGCCGAGACCGAACGCATCCTCTGCGAACACGTGCGGACCTCGGGGGTGACCGTCGAGCGCGGCGTGGAGCTGGTCGACCTGCGCAGCACGACCGACCAGGTGACCTGCCGGCTGCGCCACCGCGACGGCCGGGAGGAGACGGTCGGCGCCCGGTACGTGGTCGGCTGCGACGGCGCGCACAGCGCCGTTCGCCGCGACGCCGGGATCGCCTTCGAGGGCAGCTCCTACCCGCAGACGTTCGTGCTGGCCGACGTCGAGGCCGACGGTCTCACCACCGGAGCGGCGCACGCGTTCCTCTCCGATACCGGGATGCTGCTCTTCTTCCCGCTCGGCCGGCCGGCCAGCTGGCGGCTGCTGGTGATGCGGCCACCGGCCGACCCCACCCCACCGGACGCCACGGTCACCCTCGATCAGGTGCAGGCGCTGACCGACGGGTACACCGGCGGGGCCGTGCGGCTGCACGACCCGGTGTGGATGACCAACTTCCGGCTGCACCACCGCGCCGCCCGGCACTACCGGGCCGGGCGGATCCTGCTGGCCGGCGACGCCGCGCACATCCACAGCCCCGCCGGGGCGCAGGGGATGAACACCGGCATCCAAGACGCGGTCAACCTCGGCTGGAAGCTCGCCCACACCCTCCGCGGCGGCGGCGCGGCCGGGCTGCTGGACACCTACGAACCCGAACGCGCCCCGATCGGGCGGATGGTGCTGCGCTTCACCGACCGGGCCTTCACCATCGCCACCTCCACCAACCCGCTCGTCCGCTTCGCCCGTACCCGCGTGGCCCCCGCCGTCATCCCGCTGGCCGCACGGGCCCGGGCCGGCCGGGCGTTCGCGTTCCGTACCGTCGCCGAGCTCGACATCCGGTACCGGCGCAGCCCCCTGTCGGTGGAGGGGCCGCGCCCGCCCCGGCGCGGGCCCCGGGCCGGCGACCGGCTGCCCGACGGGCCCGTGGTGCGCGACGGGCGATCCACGACACTGCACCAGGTCACCGGCGCGCCGGGCTGGCACCTGCTGCTGTGCGGGCCGGGTCGGACCTGGGCCGCCGAACGGGTCGAGCAGCTGCGCCGGGGCCGCGGTCTCACCGTCCACCGCCTCGGCGCCGGCGACGAGCCCGGCACCCTGCACGACCCGGATGGCCGCGCCCTGCACCGGCTCGGCCTCGGCGCCGACGCCGCCGCGCTGTACCTGGTCCGACCTGACGGCCACATCGGGTTCCGATCCGGCGCCGAGGGCTGGACCGCGCTGGTCGGCTACCTCGACCGGTGGCTCCCACCCTCCTGAACAGCCCGTACCCTCAGCCGCGGCGCGGAGGCCACCGACCGGACCGGGCAGGACCGGACGGGTTGCGTCTCCGGTAGGGGGAGGCGCGAGGGTGGGGGCATGAACGGCGACACGCTCTACTCGATCGGTGAGCTGGCCCGGCGGACCGGGCTGACGGTCAAGGCCATCCGCTTCTACTCCGACCGCGGGATCGTGCCGCCGACCGGCCGCAGCCCGGCCGGGTACCGCCGCTACGACCTCGACGCCCTCGCCCGCCTGGAGCTCGTGCGGACCCTGCGCGACCTGGGACTGGACCTGACCACCATCCGGAAGGTCGTGGACCGGGAGGTCACGCTCGCCGAGGTCGCCGCGGCGCACGCCGAGGCGCTGGCGGTGCAGATCCGCACGCTGCGGCTGCGGCGCGCGGTGCTGACGGCGGTGGCCAGGCGCGGGTCGACCCCCGAGGAGATGGATCTCATGCACCAGCTGGCCAAGCTCTCCGAGGAGGAGCGCCGGCGTCTCGTCGGCGAGTTCCTCGACACCGTCTTCGGCGGCCTGGACGCCGACGCGGGATTCGTGGGGATCAGGCGCTCGATGACCCCCGAACTGCCCGACGAACCCGGGGCCGAGCAGGTCGAGGCGTGGGTGGAGCTGGCCGAACTGTCCCAGGACCCGGATTTCCGCGCGAGCATGCGACGCATGGCCGAGCAGCACGCGGCCGAGCGCGCCCGGGGTGACGACCCGGTCGTGCGCCGCGACGCCGCCGCGCTGGTCCGTGACCTGGTCGGCCCCGCCCTGGCCGCCGGCCTCGATCCGGCCTCGCCCGAGGCCGATCCGGTCGTCGCGGCGGTCACGGCGCGGTACGCGCAGCTCTCCGGTCGTCCCGACGACGTCGACCTGCGGCGCCGGCTGACGACCCTGCTGGAGACCGCGAACGACCCGCGCCGGGAGCGGTACCTCCAACTGCTCTCGGTGATCAACGGCTGGACGACCCCGGAGAGCCTGGGGCCGGCGCTCGACTGGTTCATCCGGGCCCTGCGCGCCCGGATTCCGCGGTAGCGCCGTGAGCGGGCCGGCCACCCGCCTGACCGGGTCAGACCCCGCGGGCGCGGGGCCGGCCGGTGGACCGGCGCGACAGCGAACTCGGCGCATTGACGCCCGCCTCGTCGCTCACGCTGACCCCGAGCCGCTCGACCAGTTCACCACCGAGCCAACCGGTCACCCCGGCGAGCAGGATCCCCGCGAAGCTGCAGATCAACGCCAGCGCGTTCGGATCCCAGTTGTCGGCGGCGCGCCGCAGCAGCCAGCTCACCGCGAACAGCAGCAGGACCACCACGTTGCCCAGACCGTGCGCCGCGCCGACCCGCTTGGCCCGCGTACCGCTGGGGATGGCCCGCCAGTCGATCAGGCCGAACACCGCGGCGATCAGGCCGCCGACGATGCCGGCGCCGATCGTGTACGCGGCGGAGATCTGGAAACCCGGCCGGTCGGTGATCAGGTACAGGATGTCGAAGATCACCGAGGTGGCGAGCAGGCCCAGCGGGAACACGATCAGAATGGGGTGGATCCCGTGGCCCATGGCCTTCGCGCGACTTTCCATGGCAGCACTCCCTGTCTCCTCCCCAGGCGGGGCCGGATTCCCCGTCCCGGCGGCGCCACACCTGTGGGTGACGCCGACGTCCCGCCCGGGCCGGTCAGCGCCGGTGGCGGGTGGCGAACGCCTGCAGCGTCGGGCGGCGGACCACGGCCAGCCGGTCCCCGCGCGCGGTGATCGACGTCCGCCCGCCGCGCCGGCGCCGCACCGTCAGGTCGACGGTGGCCCCACCGACCTGCACGCCCTCCAACCGGAGGTCGGGCAGCCACTCGGGCAGGTGCGGATCCACGAAGATCGTCCGCAGCGACGCGGCCGGGCGCAGCGCGAGCAGCGCCTGCACCAGCGCGATGATCGAACTGGCCGACCAGGCCTGCGGGGAGCACGAGTTCGGGTACACGCCGGGGTGCGGGTGGGCGGCGTCGCGGGGCAGGCCGCTGAGCACCTCGGGCAGGCGGTGCTCCTCGAACAGCGCCGCCGCGGCGAACATCCCCTCGGCGAGCCGGTGCAGGTGCGGCCAGCAGCCGTACCGGGCCAGCCCGAGGCCGATCGTGCCCGCCTCCACCGGCCAGACGCTGCCCCGGTGGTAGCTGAACGGGTTGTACGCCGGATGCTCGGCCGACAGCGTCCGCACGCCCCAGCCGCTGAACATGTCCGGCGCGAGCAGCCGGCCGGCGACCACCGGGGCGACCCGCGTCGGCACGATGCCCGTGGTGAGCAGGTGCCCGTCGTTGGAGTTGACCGAGCGGACCGGGCGCTTGTCCGGCCCCAGCGCCATCGCGTAGCAGCCCCGCTCGGGCAGCCAGTACGCGCGGTGGAAGCGGCGGCGCAGGGCGTGGGCCCGGGCCAGCAGGGCGGCGCCCCGGGCGGGGTGACCGGCCGCGGTGAACACCACGGCGGCGTGCCGCAGCGCGGCGTACCAGTAGGCCTGGAGCTCGCTGGTCGCGATCGGGTTGGGCACCACCCGCCCGTGCTCGTCGACGATGGCGGTGTCGGAGTCCTTCCACCCCTGGTTCTTCAGCCCCGCGCGGGAGCGGCAGTGGTACTCGAGGAAGCCGTCCCCGTCGATGTCGCCGTACCGTTCGATCCAGTCCAGGGCGCGCCGCGCCGTCGGCAGCAGCTCCCGTACGGTGCGCAGGTCACCGGTCCAGGCGAGGTACTGCCCGAGGAAGACCAGGAAGTCCGGCGCGGTCGACCAGTCGCCGTAGTAGCCGGCGAACGGGTCCAGCCCCAGCACGGAGACCGGTCCCCGGCGGGCCTCGTGCAGCGGCTTGCCGGGCTCCTCGTCCCGCCAGTCGTCGATCCGCCGCCCGAGGTGGCGGGCGTTGAGCCGGAGGCTGTCGGCCAGCATCGTCGGCCCGGCCAGCAGCGCCTGCCAGGACGCGGTCATCGTGTCCCGCCCGAAGATCTCCTGGTAGATCGGCAGCCCCGCGATCGGCGCGGTCGGGCCGGCCGGCTCCCCGAGCGGCAGCACCGACAGGTCCTCCACCGCGCACCGCCAGGCGGCCGTGACGTCGAAGTTGCTGCTGCTCAGCCGGGTCAGCTCACCGGCGAGCCGGGCGCGCGCCGCCCCGGCGGCGTCGGCCGGCTCGGTGAAGTTCGCCGGCGGCGCGACCAGCCGCTCCCCGTCGAAGACCGGCTCCACGACCACGTCCAGCCGGACGCTGCCGCGCGGCGGCACCACGACCTCGACGGCGAAGGCGCCGTCGGCGTACCGGACGGGGACGCCGTCGGCGCGGACCCGGACGGCGACCGCGCGGTCGATGTCGTCGCGCAGGTAGCTCAGCCGCAGCTCCCCGGTCGCGGCGTCCCAGCTCGTGCCGACGCCGCCGACCTGCCGCCGGCGGCCCTGCTCCGCCTCGCCGGTGTCCGCGAAGTCGGCGCCGAGGCGGAGCTCCACCGCCATCGGCAGCGGCTGCGGGGCGTAGCTGGCCACGGTGAGCCGGGTACGCAGCCCGTCGCCGACGAACCGCTCCGTCAGCAGGTACGCCGCCCGCGACGGCAGCGTCTCACCGTCGCCCAGCTCGGCGTAGGAGAGCTGGGCGTGTCCCTGCACGTTCGCCGTGCTGAACGAGACGGGCTCGCGGCCGTCGACGGTGATCCGCTCGACGCTGAGCACCCGGGTGTTGCGGGCGAAGAAGCCCTGCGGGTCGGTGCCGGTGATCCGGCCCCGCACGTCGGTGACCAGCGTGCTCCACCCGCTCGCCACGTACAGCAGGTCGGGCCGCACCCGCAGGTTACGGACCCTGGTCATCGCGCACGCGGCCGTCGGTCACCCCGCGCCGGTACCCCTTTGCCGCGCCGGTACACCCCGGGGCGGGTGCGTCGCCCGTCAGGGCTCGCTGCGGGCCCGGGCGCGGACGAGCAGCTCGACGGCGATCGCGATCGCCACCGCCTCCACCGCCAGCAGGGTCAGCAGGATCAGCAGCTGGGTCGCGCCGGCCTGGATCGGCCCCGCCCCGCCGAGCAGTACCCCGACGAACGCCCCCGGCAGGGTGACCAACCCGACCGTGCGGGTCTGGTCCAGCGCCGGGATCAGGGCCTGCCCGGCGGCCGGCCGGCAGATCTCCAGCGCGGCGTCGCGGGGGAGCAGCCCCAGGGCCAGCCCCGCCTCGTACTCGCCGTGCCGGGTGCGCAGCTCGTCCAGGGTCCGCCGGCCCGCCAGGCTCGTCGCGGTCATCGCGCCGCCGATCAGGATGCCCGCCGTCGGCAGCACCACCAGCGGCGTCGCGGGCAGCGCCCGGCTGGCCAGCAGTACGCCGAGACTCGGCGCCACCCCGGCCGCGATCGCCAGCGGGGCGACCCGGGCCGGGCAGCCGGCCCCGATCCGCCGGCGCGCGGTGACGCTGGCGACCGCGTACATGAGGAGGATGAACGCGCCGGTGCTCCACCACTGGCGCAGCACGGCGACGATGACCAGCGAGACGACGCCGAGCTGAACGGTGGCCCGGGCGGCCGCGCCCAGGATCGCGCGGGCCCGGCCCAGGCCGCTCAGCCGGAGCACCGCGGCGCCCGCGAGGGTGAGCCCGAGCAGGGCGGCGACCAGCGCCGGTCCGATCGGTACCGCGCCGCCGGTCATCGCCGCCCCGCGGACCGGGCCAACCGCTCGTCCCTGATGTCCCCCGCGCCGGTCACCTGCGGATCTTATGCGCGCCGCCCCGGATCCGGGCCGGATCGGGCGCCGGCCGGCCGCCGGGAGGCGCCGGGTTCCGGGACGAGGGTCTACGGCAGCGCGAGCACCGCCAGATGACCCAGATGATCCGACGCCCAGCGGCCGTCGGGGGTCTGCCGCTCCGTGCCGAAGACCTCACTCGCCACCGGTACGACCACGCCACGGACCATGACCATGTCGATCCGGTGCTCGACGTCGTCGGCGGGCTCGGTCAGGTCGTCGCCCAGCCCCGCGGTGTATCCGGGCTCGCCGGGGTGCAGGATCGGCCAGGTGTCGACGAGTCCGCCGGCCACCAGGGTGAAGTAGGCGATCCGGTTGTTCGGATCGGGCAGCTCGGGACCGGTGTTGAGATCCCCGACGAGGATCACCCGGCCGGGTACGTTCAGCGGGCCCCGGAGCAGCTCCTGCGCCTGCAGCACCCGGACGCCGGGGTGGAAGGCCTCCAGGTGGGTGTTGACGAACCGGAACGCCCGGGTGCCCAGCACCGCGTCCACCGCCGTCCAACCGCGCGTGCTCGTGGCGGTGCCACCGGTGGCCCCGAGCGGCAACACCAGGTTCTGGACGAAGTTCCCCGATGACGTGTCGGTCACCTTCACCCGGCCGCCGTGCCGGACCAGGACGACGTCGCGCATGGTGAGCCGGACATCCACGTTGTACGGCGCGCCGGCCGGGGCCTCCAGATCCGCCTCGTCCTGCACCACGGCGACGTCGTACGGGTGACCGGACGCGGCCAGCTCGGCCGTCAGCAGCGCCAGGTAGTCGTACCGGACCTCGGTGGCCGGGGCCGGGTCGCCGATCCGCCCGGTACGCCAGAGCGCCACCTCCTGCAGGCCGACCAGGTCAGGCTTGCGCTCGCGGATCTCCTCGGCGAACAGCCCGGCCCGGGCGGGAAAGTCGACCAGGTCCACGTGGCCGAGCAGGGCCGAGTTCGCGGCCAGGAACGCTGGCAGCGTCGGCGCGCCGATCGACGGCGTGAGGTCCCCGCCCAGGTAGAGGTTGCGGGTCATCACGGCGACCTCGGGCCCGGCCTCCGCGTGCGCGGGCGGGGCGAGGAGCCCCAGGCTGGCCACCACGAGGGCGGCGGTGACCAGCCGGGCCAGTTGCCGGCGGTGCGTGCGTCTGCTGCCGTCCATGCCTCTGGTCCTCTCCGGCGGGGTCCGCTTCGGCGGGAAGCCTGCGTACGGTAACGCCGGGGAGACCACTGTGGATACCGCCGTTCGGGCGACATCCGTCCTGGCCGCAGCCGATCAGGCCTGCGGCTGGGCGATGTTGACCAGCCAGTTGATGCCGAACCGGTCCACGCACATGCCGAACTCGTCGCCCCATATCTGCTTCTCCAGGGGCATCTGCACCGTGCCGCCGCCGGACAGCTTCTCCCAGTAACCCCGCAGCTCGTCGGCGTCGTCCCCGCTCAGGCTGATCGCGATGTTGTTTCCGGGGCGGTGTTCCATTCCCGGCGGGGTGTCGGAGGCCATCAGCGTGTAGCCACGGTCGGTCTCCAGCATGCCGTGCATGATCTTGTCGGCGAGTTCGGGCTCCGGGTTGCCGAACTCACCGAACGTGCTCAGGGTGAGATTGCCGCCGAAGACCTCGCGGTAGAACTCCATCGCCTCACGGGCGTTGTCGCGGAAACTGAGGTACGGGTTGAGCCGAGACGCCACAGCGTCCTCCTCAATCGGAGACCAGGTCGTGGTCGTGTCCTGACCCGGGTCATGCTCGCAGACCGGACAGCGATGGACAACGAGGCTCGGCCGGGTGTCGGCGCTGTTGTCGGCGGTGCGGCGCGCCGAACGGTGCGGTGGGGGTGGCGCCGTTGCCACCCCCACCGGTCCCCGCCGGTGCGCCGTCAGTCCACCTGGAACGACTGACGCACCACACCGCCCACCAGCGCACACCAGGTGGTGGTGCTGACCTTTCCGTTCGCGTCGAGACCGTGCAGCTCCTGGAGGTCCTTCAGGGCCTTCTTGGTCGCGTAGTCGTACTCGCCGGTGACCGTGACCTCGGCGTAGCCCTTGGAGTTGAGCATGAACTGCACGGCGCCGACCGGGATGCCGGTGGCGTCCTTGTCCAGTTCCGGCGCGAGGGTCTCCCAGGTCGGCGCGGTGAGCGTGGCGTCGATGTCGACCGGGATGCCGTTGCGGGCCTGCCAGTCCTGCACGGCCGCGACGGTGGCGGCGTCGAAGACACCGGTGACCGGCACGGTGTAGCCGCGGAAGGTGAGCAGGTACTGCGCGACGCGGACGACCGGGCCGCCGACGAAGCGCCAGATGTCCGGCCAGCGGCGGGCCGGCACGTCGGCCAGGTCGGTGCCGAGCTTGGCGAAGACCCGCCGGCGCAGGGCGGGGAACTCCCGGTAGAACATCGCGCCCGGGCACTGGGTGGCCCGGAAGTCCCAGTGGCCGAAGATGTCGTGGGCGTGCAGGCCGTACTGCTCACAGACGGTGGTGCAGAGCTTGACCAGCGAGTCGAGCAGCTGCTCCGGCGGGGTCTCGGTGACGTAGGTGCCCTCGTTCTCGATGCCGATCGCCCGGCCGTTCTCGCCGGGGCAGTGCGCCGAGATCATCTGTCGGTCGCCGGCCTGGAGCCGCTCGAGGCTGCCGTGCCGGCCCTCCAGGACGTGACCGCCGCGGCTGACCGTGAAGTGCTGCCCGGTGTCCGACCAGTGGTTGACGTCCAGGTGCAGGTCCTGGCAGTCGCGGGCGAGCTGCTTGGCGTGCTCCTCCGAGTAGTCGGTGCTGTTCGGGAACGCCATGTGGTGCACGATGATCTTGTTGGTGGCGATCGCGCTGATCGACAGCGGGTCCGCCGGCGGGCGGGCTCCCCACTCGTCGCAGCTGATGATCCAGTCGAGGTTCGCACCCGGCGCGGCCTGCGCGGCGGCCGGGACGGCGAGTTCGGTCCCGACGACCGCGACCGCGGCGGCGCCGAGGCCGGCCCGCAGCAGCGTACGGCGGTCCAGCTCGGGGTGGTTGAAGAGCATGTCGTCTCCTTCGCGGCGGGCGAGGATCAGCAGTGAAAAGGAACTTCAGAAGCCGCGCGTGAGACGGAGGATATTGCCACGGATGCGCGAAGCGCTAGGGGTGACGGCGACAAGAATCAATCCGTGTCCGCCCGCCGCCGTCCAGGTCGGAGGGTCGAATGCGAACCAGTGTGGTCAACCCGGACGGTGGCGGGTGACGCCACCAAGAGGCCGCCGGGAAGACGAAGAGACCGAACTTCGGCGTTCTGGACGCACAGCGTTGCCGGACCGCAATGCTGCACGTATGCGAGACGTAGTGCGGTGTCCACTAACGTTCACCGGGTTTGCGGTGGGTGTTGTGGATCCTCGCCTTTTGGGCGAGCGACTCCCCACCGGGTGGTGGGGCGGGCCTCCGCGGGCCAACTGGTCCTCGCGCTGCCCGGGGTGGGCGGCGGGGGTCACGTCGGGACTGGCCGGCACCGGGTAGGTGCCGGCCGGCTCGGCGGTGCGTGACCACCTGCGGCAGCACGACGGCTGTCGGGGTGGTGGATCCGCCGCCCGGGACACGGGTGGCGATGCTGGCGGCCGCGACCAGGTCACGGTGCCCGGAGAATGCGCAGTGCGGGCAGGACAACGTCCTGCCCCGGGGTTTCGGCACCCGCCTTCGGCAGGTGGGGCAGGTGGAGGAGGTGCCGCGTTCGTCGACCAGCCGGACGGTGATCCCGGCCAGGGTGGCTTTGTCGGTGAGAACTTGGAGGAGCCGGCCGACCTGCCACTGCCGCAGCCGAAGGTTGTGCCGCCGCCCGGCAGGAATGTCGAGCACCCCGCGGGGGTCACCGACGTGCAGCACACCGACCCGCTGCCGCACCGCCCACGAGACGACGCCGCGGGCGGCCTCGTGCTGGGCCTGGCGGACCCTGCGCCGGTGCCGGCCCTCGACCAGTCGTGCCCGGCGGCGGTACTGCCGCCACCGCCGCGACCCCTTCTGGCCAGGTTTCGGCGCCCGGCGGGCCACGGCACGGCGGCGGGCCTTGGTGTCGGCGAGGTGCATGCGGTGTTCGGCGCGGATCGCCCGCCCGGACACCAGCAACCCCTCCCCGTCGGGGCCGGCCACGGCGTAGGGGTGGATGATCCCGAGATCCACCCCGGCCACCCTGCCGGGATCCGGTTCCTCGCCGGGCGGGTAGACGGCCACCGGCACCTCGGCGGTCACGTCGAGGAACAGGCGGCCGCCCTCGCACAGCAGGGTGATCGACCGGACCTGCTCGGCCGGATACGGCACCTCCCGCGCCAGACGCACCCACAACGGCGACGTGCCTCTGGCGGTCGGGACCCGGACCCGGCGCCCGTCGAGGGTGAACGTGCCGTGGTACCAGCGCACCGGCATCAACCCTCGCCGGCGACGGGGGAACCGGGCCGACAGGTCACCGGCGCTGCGGCGTTTCGCCGCCGCGAACCACGCATCGGAGAACCGGCGCAACACCGACCGCGCACCGACGGAGTCCAGTTCGGCGAACGTGCCCGGCCCGGACGTCGCCAACTCCCGGCACAACTCCTGATAACCGGACAGGGGTACGTCCCGGCGGCGGCGCCGCCACGCGTTCACCTCCAGCACACACGCCCACACGTCACCGGCCGAGCGCAGCAGCCCGAAACAACGGCGCCGCTGCCCGGGCGTCACCCGCAACGCGACGCGCGCGGTGCGATGCACGACCCGCGGAGCGGCGGGATCCCGACGGCGAGGCACGAACCGAAGCCAACACCACCCCTACGACACTTTCCCCAACCCCGACCAACCCGGCCAACGTTTGTGGACACGGCACCTAGCTGATGTGCCGATCGTGGGCGGACCGGCCGACGGACGTACCGCGACCGTCGAGCTCGACGAGCGCGGTGCACCGCCGGCCGAGTTGCCTCCGGGCGAGGTCGACGTTGTGGGCGACGGCCTGTACGTGCGCGAACCGGTCACCGGTTCCGGGCCGCCGTGGGCCTATCAGTGGCAGGCGGCGACCTCGTAACCGCAGGGGCAACCCACGAGAGGCCGCCTAGTGGCCCCGCTCGAGGAGTCGCTTGAGATTCTGGTAGCTGGTCGGTGCGGCGTGCCGCGCCTGCCGGCGCACCAGCGGCACCAGCGGCACACCGAGCCCGTGGCCCTCGAAGTCGAGCGTGAACGTCACTCGGGACCGGGTGCCGTCCTCGATCGGCTCCACGGTGATCGTGGCGTGCGGACGGATGGGCCCGTCGATGCCCCGGGCCGCCCAGCTGTGCGGCGCCTCGTTCTGGGTGATCTGCTGGCTCATCGTGCGCTCGGCTCCCCTGATCCTCCGGATGGTGGTGAACCGTGAGCCGTCGAGAAGGCGCACCCGCACCACATCGGGCTGCCACTCGGCGAACCGCGAAGGATCGGTGGCGTAGGCGAAGACCTCGTCCGGTGGACGCGCGATCTCGATCGTGGAAACCAGTGGTGCCATCGCCCCTCCTTTGTTACCGGTGCGTGCTCGCAGCCGTCAGTGGTAAGACGAAGAGCGCGGCGAAAGGGTAACGGTGGACGATTTCGAGGCGCATCGGCGCCACCTGCACGCGGTGGCCTACCGCATGCTCGGCTCGCGAACTGAGGCCGACGACGCGGTCCAGGAGGCGTGGGTGCGGACGGCCCGTGCGGACACCGGCGAAGTCCGGAACACCCGCGCCTGGCTCACCACCGTGGTGACACGCGTGTGCCTGGACATGCTGCGGTCGCGCACGGCACGTCGTGAGGTCTCCCTCGCCGGACCGTTCCCCCTGGACGGTTCGGACCCGGAGCAGGAGGCGGTGCTGGCCGACTCGGTCGGGCTCGCCCTGCTGGTCGTGATGGACACGCTGACGCCGGCGGAACGGATGGCGCTCGTCCTGCACGACATCTTCGCCGTGCCCTACCGGGAGATCGCACCGATCGTCGGGCGCTCGACCGACGCGACGAAAATGCTCGCCAGTCGCGCACGTCACCGGGTGCGGGCCGCCGAACTGCCCGACACCGATCCGGCCCGTCAGCGGGCGGCCGTCGATGCCTTCCTGGTTGCTGCGCGCAAGGGCGACTTCGCGGCGCTGCTCAACCTGCTCCACCCCGATGTCACCGTTTCCGCCGACGGCTTCGCGGCACCCTCCCCGGGCCCGACACACGTGCGCGGTGCCCGTGCCGTCGCCCGGCAGGCGCTGCTGTTCTCGCACCGGGCCGAGCACGCCCACACCGGGCTCGTGAACGGCGCGCCGGGAATCCTGGTGACACCCCGTGGACGTCTCGTCACGGTCATGACCTTCACGATCTCCACCGACCGGATCACGGCGATCGAGGTGATCGCCGACCCGCAGCGCCTGGGCCGGCTCTCCGTGGTTGGAAACGTTTTCGTAACGAGCCCTTGACCTGACCGTCGGCTCAGGCGCAGACTCCCGGAAACGTTTACAGCAAGCAGGCGGAGGTGGCGGGCGTGGGTCGTAAACGTTTACAGGAGACGGGAGACGGTCGACCCACCGTGCACACCGTCGCCGCCCGGGCCGGCGTCTCGATCGCCTCCGCCTCCCGGGTGCTCAACGGCGTCGGCGGCAGCCCCGAGACCATCCGCAAGGTCCGCGCGGCGGCGGCCGAGGTCGGCTACGTGCCCAACGCCATCGCCCGCTCGCTCCAGTCGCAGCGCACCGGCCTGATCGCGCTCGCCGTCGAGGACATCGGCAACCCGGTGTACGTCGAGATGATGCGGGCCATCGAGTCGGTGGTCGCCGCCTCCGGCCGGCAGCTGCTGGTGCACGCCACCGGCGGCCAGGTCGCCAACGAGACGGCGCTGCTGCGCCGGCTCGCCCACCGCTACGTCGACGGGATGATCGTCTCGCCGATCCGGGTCACCGACGATCACCTGGCCGCGCTGGTCGACAGCCCGGTGCCGGTGGTGGTGGTCGGTCAGCTGGGCGCCGACGCCCCGGTCGACAACGTCCGCACCGACTCGCGCGCCGGTGTGGGGCTGGCGGTCGACCACCTGGTCGTCGCCGGACGCCGGCGGATCGGCTTCGTCAACGGCCCGCTCGACACCGTCCCCGGCGCCGCCCGCGACGCCGGCTTCCGGGCCGCCCTCGCCGGCCACGGCATCGACCTCGACGAGCGGCTCGTCGAGGTCGGCGACTTCCAGTACGTCGCCGGCCGCGCCGCCGCCGAACGCCTGCTCGCCCGGGCCCGCCCGGACGCGCTGGTCTGCGCCAACGACCTGATCGCCGTCGGGGCGCTGCACGCCCTGCTCGCCGCCGGCCGCCGGGTCCCCGAGGACGTGGCGCTGGTCGGCATGGACGACACCGAGCTGGCCCGGATGATGTTCCCGCAGCTCTCCAGCGTCTCCCTCGGCTCCGCCGAGCGTGGTCGGCGCGCCGCCGAACTCCTCCTGCAGCGGATCGCCGATCCGGCCCTGCCGCCCCGCCGCGAGCAGGTCGCCCCCCAACTCGCCGTCCGCGCCTCCAGCGCCGCACCGCTCTTCGTGCCCGCGCCGGATGCGGGAGCGGACGCCCGGCCCGCCGGGGGAGCCATACCGCCGGTGCCCGTGCAGCCAGACCAGGACCCGACCGCGCCGCAGCCGCCCGCGCCGCGTACCCCGGAGGTGACCGCATGACCACCGTGGCCGAACGGCCGGACGCCGCGCGCGCCGAGGGCCCGCGGGCCGCCCGGTCCCGCTCCGACCGGATGGGCATCTACCTGCTGCTCCTGCCGTCGCTGCTGCCCATCGTGGTGCTCTCGGTCTTCCCGCTGCTGCGCGGCATCTACCTCGGCTTCACCGACGCCCGCGCCGGCCGCCACGTCGAGGTGAGCTTCACCGGGCTGGCCAACTACCGGGAGCTGCTCGGCGACGAGCTGTTCTGGAACTCGTTCAAGATCGGCCTGCTCTGGGCGGTCGGAGTGACGGTGCTGCAGTTCGTGCTCGCCCTCGGGCTGGCCCTGCTGCTCAACCAGCAGCTGCGCTTCCGGGGCGCGGCCCGGGTGCTCGCCGTGGTGCCCTGGGCGATGCCCCCGGTGGTGGTCGGCATCCTGTGGAAGCTGGTCTACCACCCGGACGCCGGCCTGCTCAACGAGCTCTTCCACCAGGTCGGCGCGGACGGGATGCGCACCAACTGGCTCGGCGACTTCAGCACCGCCCTGCCGGCGGTGATCATCGTGGGCGTCTGGGCCGGCATGCCGCAGACCACCGTCGTGCTGCTGGCGGGGTTGCAGGGCGTGCCGCGCGAGCTGCACGAGGCGGCCGCGGTGGACGGCGCCAGTACCTGGCACCGGTTCCGCAACGTCACGCTGCCCGCGCTCGCCCCGGTGATCGTCGCGATCACCTCGCTGGACTTCATCTGGAACTTCAACTCGTTCGGACTGGTCTACGTGCTGACCGCGGGCGGGCCGGGCGGCAAGACCATGCTGCCGATGCTCTTCGCCTACGAGGAGGCGTTCCGCTACGGCAACTACGGCTACGCCGCCGCCCTCGGCAACGTCATGGTCGTGATCATCGTCGCGCTGCTCGCGATCTACCTGCGGCGCCGACTCCGGGAGGCGAACTGATGTTCGGAAAGCCGAGCCGCGCCGGGCGGACGCTGCAGTACGTCGCCCTGACCGGCTACCTGATCTTCCTCGGGTTCCCGCTGGTCTGGCTGGTCTCCACCGCGTTCAAGCCGCCCCGGGAACTGGTGCGGCTGCACCCCACGCTGATCCCCGAAAACCCGACGGTGCAGAACTTCGTGCAGGCCTTCACCGAGCAGGAACTCGGCCGGGCCGCGCTGAACAGCCTCCAGGTGTCGCTCGCCTCGGCGGTGCTCACCGTGCTGATCGCGCTGCCCGCCTCGTACGCCCTGGCCCGGTTCCGCACGAAGCTCGGCACCGCGGCGCTGGGCTGGGTGCTGCTGTCGCAGCTCTTCCCGTTCGTGCTGCTGATCATCCCGATCTTCCTGATCCTGCGCGAGGTCGGGCTGGCCAACAGCCACGCCGGGCTGGTGCTGATCTACGTGGTCTGGGCGCTGCCGTTCGCGCTCTGGATGCTGCAGGGCTTCGTCCGCAACATCCCGCGCGAGCTGGAGGAGGCGGCCAGCGTCGACGGGGCCAACCGGCTGCAGATCCTGCGCCGGGTGGTCTTCCCGCTGCTCGCGCCCGGGATCGTCGCCACCGCGCTGTTCTCCTTCATCTCCGCCTGGAACGAGTTCTTCTTCGCCCTCGTGCTGCTCAAGACCCCGGAGCTGGCCACCCTGCCGGTCACCCTGGCCCGGTTCGTCGGCATCGAGGGCACAGCCCGGCTCGGCCCCCTCGCCGCCGGATCCCTGCTGGCCACCCTGCCCAGCCTGATCTTCTTCGCGTTCATGCAACGCCGACTCTCCTCCGGCTCGCTCGCCGGCGCCGTCAAGGGCTGACGAGCGGCACCATCCCCCACCCACCACCAAGGAGGTAACCCCCATGCCCCGCACAGGTTTCCGCCGTCGACTCGCCGTGGCCGCCGCGGTCGCGGTCGTCGGACTCGGCGCCCTCACCGCCTGCGGTGACGGCGGCGGCACGGACGAGGCGTCGTCCGGCCCGGTGAAGCTGCGCTTCCTCAGCCTGGCCTGGCAGAAGGAGTCGCTGCAGGCCAACAAGGACTTGGTCGCCAAGTGGAACAGCGAACACCCCGACATCCAGGTCGAGTACGTCCAGGGTGACTGGAACTCCGTCCACGACCAGCTGCTCACCTCGTTCGAGGGCGGCGACGCCGCCGACATCGTGCACTACGAGGCCTCCGCCATCGGCGAGTTCAGCAAGCAGGGCTACCTGGCCGACGTCTCCAAGCTGCTCAGCGACGACTTCAAGGGCCAGATCGACCCGGGCGTCTGGGACACCGCCACCTCCGACGGCAAGGTCACCGGCGTGCCGTTCCTGCTGGAGTCGCAGGTCGTCCTCGCCAACAAGAAGCTGCTCGACGCCGCCGGCGTCGCCGTGCCGCCGGCCGACGGCGGCTGGACCTGGGACGAGTTCCAGGCCAACGCGCAGAAGCTCACCAAGCCCGGCCAGTACGGCGTGGCCTGGGCGCTGAAGTCACCCACCAACCGGGTGATGAACCTGGCCCTCAACTACGACGGCAAGTTCTTCTACAGCGACGGCGGCAAGACCGAGGTCAAGGTCGGCGACGCGGAGAAGGAGGTGCCGAAGCGGATCCACGACATGATCTACACCAGCAAGTCCGCCTCCCCGGAGGCGCTGGGCATGAGCGGCGCGGACACCCTCCCCGGCTTCTTCGGCGGCAAGTACGCCATGCTGCCCGGCTCGGTGTCGCTGCGCCAGCAGATGGTCGAGCAGGCGCCCGCCGGCTTCGACTGGGTCACCCTCCCGCCGATCAAGGGGCTGTCGACCAAGCAGGCCGCCAACCCGCAGACCCTCTCCGTCTCCGAGGACAGCAAGCACAAGAAGCAGGCCGCGCAGTTCATCGAGTGGTTCCTCAACCCGACCAACATGGCCACCCTCGCCAAGGGTGACTGGCTGGTGCCGACCGGCAAGCAGGCCAACGCGGAGCTGGTCAAGGCCACCGGCGGCAAGCAGGGCTGGGACGTCGCCGCGGACAGCGCCGCCGACCTGACCGTCGCCCCGTTCCAGCAGGTCGACGGCTACCCGGAGTGGAAGACCAAGTACGCCACCCCGGCCCTTCAGCAGTACTTCGCCAACAAGATCACCCTGGACCAGCTCGGCACGCAGCTGGTCGACGGTGGCAAGCAGGTTCTGAGGTAACCATGTCACTCTTGCTCGACACGTCGGTCGGTTGCCTGGTCGGCGCCGCGGTGGGCGACGCCCTCGGCGGTGCCACCGAGACAGCGCTCCCCGAGCAGATCCGCGCCCGCTTCGGCGGCTGGGTCGAGGGCATCGTGCCCCCGTACCACGCCGACTGGGCGACCGCGCGGCCACTCGCGCCGTACCACAAGGGCGACGGGCACATCACCGACGACACGTTGATGACCCACGCCCTGGTCCGGGCGTACGCGGCCAAGCGGGACCACCTCGACGCGTACGACGTGGTTGAACTGCTCGTCCCCGACCTGATCGAGCGGGTGGTGTACATCCCCGACCTGGAGCGGGAGGGGGTGACCTTCCACCGGCTGGCCGCGGCCGAACGGTGGTTGGTCACCCGCCTGCACCACGCGCACGCCGACCCTCGCGAGGCCGGCGTGGGCAACATCGTCAACTGCGGCGCCGCCATGTACATGGCCCCGGTCGGCATCGTCAACGCCGGCGACCCGGCCGGGGCGTACGCGGAGGCGGTGGAGGTCGCCGGGGCGCATCAGCACAGCTACGGGCGGGAGGCCGCGGCGGTCTTCGCCGCCGCGGT
Organism: Micromonospora sp. IBHARD004; assembly: GCF_052814115.1. NCBI lineage: Bacteria > Bacillati > Actinomycetota > Actinomycetes > Micromonosporales > Micromonosporaceae > Micromonospora > Micromonospora sp. IBHARD004. The sequence continues at coordinate 3,763,400 of NZ_CP199934.1, read as the reverse complement.
CGCCGCCGCCGCGGCCCCCGGCGCGGGCGTCGACGACGTCCTCGCCGCGACGCTCGACCTGGCCCGCGACGGCACCCGCGCCGCCATCGACGCGGTGGTCAAGGAGGCTCGGGGGTACGACGACTGGAAGGCGGCCATCCCCGCGCTGCGCGCCGCGGTCGCCCCCTACGACACGGTGGGGGAGGAGTACCGCAGCCCCGGCCTGGGCGCCCGCCGGCCCAGCCGGCTGCACGCCATCGAGGAGCTGCCGGTGGCGCTGGGCATGCTGGTGGTGGCCGGCGGCGACTACCGGGCGGCGGTGCTCGGCTCGATCAACTACGGCCGCGACGCCGACTCCACCGCCACCATGGCCGGCGCCATCGCCGGGGCGCTGGGTGGCGCGGCGGCCGTGCCCGCCGAGTGGGCCGAGACGGTGGCGGGCGCGTCCCGCACCGACCTGGTCGAGCCGGCGCGCCTGCTCGCCGAGGTGGCCACCGAGGTCTTCGAGCGCGACCGGGAGCGCTTCGCCCGCCGCGCCGAGCGGTTCGGCGGGCTGGCATGAGCGCTGCGGGTGCCCCGGCCACCGGCGGCCCGACGGCTGCCGGTCGTCCGGCCGGCCCGGCCCGGTCCGGCGCGGGGGGCGGGCTGCGGCTGACCTGGGTGCAGCCGGAGGACCTGCTGCCGCACGAGCTGGCGGCCAGCCGGGACGAGGGCCGCGACGTCACCGCCCTCGCCGACCGCTGGACCGCGGCCGGCGGCGACGTCACCGCCCCGGTCGGCGGGGCGTCGGCGGCGCCCGCGCCACCGGAGCTGCGCGCCCTGGCCGTCGAACTGCTCGACGCCGCCGACGCCCTCCCCGTGCCCCACGCCGGGGACGAGCCGGACGACCTCGCCGCCGTCCGGGCCGGCTGGCCGGCGGCGTGGGACCTGCCGACCACCACCACGCGGGACCGGCTGCACGGCGCCTGGCTCGGCCGGGCCGTCGGCTGCCTGCTCGGCAAGCCCGTGGAGAAGATCCCCCGACCCGGGATCCGGGAGATCCTCACCGCCACCGGCCGGTGGCCCCTGCGCGGGTACTTCACCGCCGAAGGGCTGCCCGTCGACGTCGCCGCCCGCTGGCCGTGGAACCGGCGCAGCGCCCCCACCAGCCTGGCCGAGAACATCGCCGGCATGCCGGAGGACGACGACCTCAACTTCGCGCTGCTGGCCCTGCGCATCCTGGAGACCCACGGTCCGGACTTCACCAGCGCCGACGTGGCCCAGGCCTGGCTGGACTGGCTGCCCGCCGGGCGGGTCTTCACCGCCGAACGGGTCGCCTACCGCAACCTGCTGCTCGGCCACGCCCCGCCGGCGACCGCCCGCCGGCACAACCCGTTCCGGGAGTGGATCGGCGCGCAGATCCGCACCGACGTGTACGGCTGGACCAACCCCGGCCGCCCCGACCGGGCCGCCGAGGCGGCCTGGCGGGACGCCGCCGTCAGCCACGTCCGCGCCGGGGCGTACGGGGCGATCTGGGTGGCCGCGCTCGCCGCGGCGGCGCCGGTCGCCGGGACCATCGACGAGGTGCTGGACGCGGGCGAGTCGGTGCTGCCCCCGGGTAGCCGGTTCACCGCCGCCGTCCGGGAGGCGCGCGCGCTCGGCGCCGGCACCGACGACTGGGAGACCATCGTGGACACCCTCTACGAGCGGCACGGCCACCTGCACTGGGTGCACGTGCGCAACAACGCCGCCCTGGTCGCGGCGGCCCTCGCGTACGGGCGCGGCGACCTGGAGCGCTCCATCTGCGCCGTGGTCGGCGGCGGCTGGGACACCGACTCGACCGGCGCCACCGTCGGCGCGGTCACCGGGGCGCTGACCGGCGCGTCCGGGCTGCCCGACCGCTGGGTCGCGCCGCTGCGCAACCGGCTGGCCAGCAGCGTCGCCGGCTTCGACGGGATCGGCTTCGACACCCTCGCCGACCGCACCCTCGCCCTGGCCGAGGCCACGGTGCCGGCGGACGGCGGTGCGGCGTGAGCGCCCGGGTGATCGTGGTCGGCAGCGCCAACCTGGACCTGGTGGTGACCACGCCGCAGCTGCCCAGGCCCGGCGAGACGGTGCTCGGCGGCGACTTCCGCACCGTGCCCGGCGGCAAGGGCGCCAACCAGGCGGTGGCCGCCGCCCGGGCCGGCGGGGACTGCGCCTTCGTCGGCGCCGTCGGCACCGACGACTTCGGCATGCTGCTGAGTGACAACCTGATCGCCGCCGGCATCGACGTACGGGGCATGCGCACCGTCGACGGGCCCTCCGGCGTCGCGCTGATCGCCGTCGACGGCGCGGCGGAGAACTTCATCGTCGTCGCCCCCGGCGCCAACGCCGCCCTCACCACGCTGGACTCCGCCGACCGGACGGCGGTGGCCGCCGCCGACGTGCTGCTGCTCCAGCTGGAGGTGCCGCTCGCGGCGGTCACCCAGGCCGCCGAGTGGGCCAGCGCCGACGGCACCACGGTGGTGCTCAACGCCGCCCCGGCCCGGCCGCTGCCGGCCGAGCTGCTCGACCTGGTCGACGTGCTGGTGGTCAACGAGCACGAGGCGGCGGTGGTCGGCGGTGTCTTCACCGAAGAGCCGGGCGCCCTGCTCGACGCCCTGGTGACCCTGGTGCCCCGGGTGGTGCTGACCCTGGGCGCGCGCGGCGCCGCGTACGTCGACCGGGACGGCGCCCGCGTCGAGGTCCCCGCGCCGAAGATCGACGCGGTCGACACCACCGCGGCCGGGGACGCGTTCACCGGCGCGCTCGCCGTCGCCCTCGCCGAACGCGGCAGCGCCCTCACCGCCGACACCGCCCCCGCGGTCCTGCGCTGGGCGTGCGCTGCCGGTGCGGCCTGCGCGCAGCGCCCCGGCGCGTCCACCGCCCTGCCGCGGCGGGCCGCGATCGACGCCCTGTACGTCGCGACCTACGGAGATGACGCGTGAGCTTCAACGCCTACGTGCCGCGGCCGATCGACCGGCCGACCGACGTGCCGCTCGGCTCGCACGCCGACCTGACCACCCTCGACGAGGCGAAGATCTTCGCCGCCCCCGCCGACCCGGCCGACTGGCCCGCCTGGCGGGACCAGCTCGCCCGGTGGCGGGTCGACGCCCGGGCCCGCCTCGCCTACACCGGCAGCCACTACGACGAGATCACCGGCGACTGCTTCACCGTCTGCCTCGCCTGGCTCTGGGACGAGACCCTCTACGACCACGAGCGGGGGGTCTTCACCGTCGAGTCCTTCCTGGAGTCCGCCCGGCGCGACTTCGGCGGCTTCGACGGGGTGGTGCTCTGGCACGCGTACCCGGTGATCGGGCTGGACGACCGCAACCAGTTCGACTGGTACCGGGACGTGCCCGAGCTGCCCGAGGTGGTGCGCGCGTTCCAGGCGCACGGCGTACGGGTGTTCGTCGACTACAACCCCTGGGACACCGGCACCCGGCGGGAGCCCGGCACCGACGCCGAGGAGGTGGCCGCGCTGGCCGCCACCCTCGGCGTCGACGGGGTCTTCCTGGACACCCTCAAGGAGGGCGCCGGCGAGCTGCGCAAGGCCCTCGACGCGGTCCGTCCCGGCCTGGTGCTCGAAGGGGAGAGCCGGGTGCCGCTCGCCCGCGTCGAGGACCACGCGATGTCCTGGGCGCAGTGGTTCGCCGACTCCGAGGTGCCGGGCGTGCTGCGCGCCAAGTGGTTCGAGCGGCGGCACATCCTGCACCACACCCGCCGCTGGCACCGCAGCCACCTCGACGAGCTGCACTCCGCCTGGCTCAACGGCTGCGGGGTGCTGGTCTGGGAGAGCGTCTTCGGCGTCTGGGTCGGCTGGAACGACCGGGACCGGGCCGTGCTGCGGGCGATGCGCCGGGTGCAGGCCAGCCACGCCGCCTGGCTGCGCGCCGAGGACTGGGTGCCGCTCGCCGACCACCCCGGCGCCGGCCAGGTGTACGCGTCCCGCTGGACCCACCAGGGCGAGCCCCTGTGGACCGTGGTGAACCGGGGCGACGATCACGACGGTCCGTGGCTGCTCACCGACGCCCGCCCGGGCCGGCGCTTCGTCGACCTGGTGACCGGGGCGGAGCTGACCGTCCGCGAGGCCGGCGCCGGCCGGGTCGCCGTCGGCGGCCCGCTCCCGGCCGGCGCGATCGCCGCCGTGGTCGCCACCGACGCGCCCGTCGCCCGGCACGAGCCGCCGACCGGTGACCCGTCCTTCCCGGCCCGGGCCGCCGTGCGCGCCCGCACCCCGTGGGCGCCCCTCGCCGCCCTGCCCGGCGGGATGGTCACCGTGGACGGCGGCCACCACGACCTGACCGTCCGGCACCGGGTCCGGGAGACCGGGCTGTACGGGGAGGCGCCCTACGTCGACGAGTGGAAGCCGCTGCCGCCCCGGCTGCACCACACCGGCAACCTGCGCCGGCCGGTCCGGCTCGGCCGCTTCGCCATCGACACCCACGAGGTCACCCACGGCCAGTACGCGCGCTTCCTCGCCGCCACCGGCTACCGGCCGGTGCGACCGGAACGGTTCACCGCCGGCCGGGGACCTGCCGACGCCCCGGTCACCGGCGTCGACCTCGCCGACGCCCGCGCGTACGCCGACTGGGCGGGGCTGCGGCTGCCCACCGAGGACGAGTGGCAGGTCGCCGCCGAGGCGGGGCTGCTCAGCAGGCGGGAACCCCTCGTCTGGAACCTGACCGAGAGTGAACACTCCGACGGTCGTACCCGGTTCGTCATCCTCAAGGGCGGATGCGCGTACCGGGCGGAGGGCTCCGACTGGTACCTCGGCGGCGGCCCGCAGCCGCCCGACGTGTCGGTGAAGCTGCTGCTGACCGGGGCCGGGCTGACCCGCTCCGACTCGGTCGGCTTCCGCTGCGCCGCCGACCTGCCAGAGGAGCTCCGATGACCGCGCCGCTGCACGGGGTCAAGGTCGTCGACCTGGCCACCCTCTTCGCCGGTCCGCTCGCCGCCGCGTTCCTCGGCGACTTCGGCGCCGACGTGGTCAAGGTCGAGCACCCGGCCAAGCCCGACCCGTCGCGCGGCCATGGCCCGGCCAAGGACGGCGTCGGCCTGTGGTGGAAGGTGCTCGGCCGCAACAAGCGGACCGTCACCTGCAACCTCTCCGACCCGCAGGGCGCGGAGCTGCTGCGCCGGCTGATCGGCGACGCCGACGTGCTGGTGGAGAACTTCCGCCCCGGCACCCTGGAGCGCTGGGGGCTCGGCCCCGACGAGCTGCACGCCGTCAACCCGCGCCTGGTCATCGCCCGGATCAGCGGCTTCGGCCAGCTCGGCCCGTACGCGTCCCGGCCCGGGTTCGGCACCCTGGCCGAGGCGATGAGCGGCTTCGCCGCCGCCACCGGCGAACCCGACGGGCCGCCGACCCTGCCCCCGTTCGGGCTGGCCGACTCGGTGACCGCGCTCGCCGCCGCGTACGCGGTCATGCTGGCCCTGCGCGGCCGCGACCTCACCGGCCGGGGCCAGGTCGTCGACCTGGCCATCATCGAGCCCATCATGGCGATGCTCGGCCCGCAGATCACCTGGTACGACCAGCTCGGCTACGTCCAGCCCCGGCTGGGCAACCGGTCCAACAACAACGCCCCCCGCAACACCTACCGGTGTGCCGACGGGCGGTGGGTGGCCGTGTCGACCAGCGCGCAGAGCATCGCCGAGCGGGTGCTGCGGCTGGTCGGCCGCCCCGAGCTGATCGACGAGCCGTGGTTCGCCACCGGCAGCGGCCGGGCCGCGCACGCCGACGAGCTCGACGCCGCCGTCGCCGCCTGGGTGGCGAAGCGGGACCGGGACGAGGTCGTCGCCGCGTTCGAGGCCGCGCAGGCCGCCGTCGCTCCCGTCTACGACGTCCGCGACATCCTCGCCGACCCCCAGTACGCGGCGCTCGGCACCGTCGCTACCGTCCCGGACGAGGAGCTCGGCCAGGTGCGGATGCAGAACGTGCCGTTCCGGATGTCCGCCACCCCGGGGGAGATCCGGCACGCCGGCCGGCGGCACGGCCAGGACACCGACGAGGTGTTCCAGGCGCTCGGCATCACCGACGACGAACTGGCGGCGCTGCGCGCGCGGGGGGTGATCTGATGCTCACCTGGCTCTACGTGCCCGGCGACCGGCCGGACCGGTTCGCCAAGGCGGTCGCCTCGGGCGCCGACGCGGTCATCCTCGACCTGGAGGACGCCGTCGTCGCCGGTCGCAAGGCGTACGCCCGCGCCGCCATCGCCGACTTCCTCGCCGCGCCGCTCCCGGTGCCGGTCCAGGTCCGGGTCAACGAGCTGACCGGCCCGGACGTCGACGCCGACCTGGCCGCCGTCGCCGGCGCGCCGGGGCTGGCCGGGCTGCGACTGCCCAAGGTGGAGTCACCGGTGACCGTCGCCGCGCTCGCCGCCCGGACCGACACGCCGCTGCACCCGCTGATCGAGTCCGCCGCCGGGCTGGAGGCCGCGTACCCGATCGCGACCGCGCATCCGGCGGTGGCCTCGCTCGGGCTCGGCGAGGCCGACCTGCGCTCGGACCTGGGCGTCGCCGACGACGACGGTCTGCTCTGGGCGCGCGGCCGCGTCGTGGTCGCGGCCCGCGCGGCCGGCCTGCCGCCGCCCGCCATGTCGGTGTACGCGAACGTCGCCGACCTCGACGGGCTGGCCGCCTCCTGCGCCGCCGGCCGGCGGCTCGGCTTCCTCGGCCGGGCGGCCATCCACCCGCGCCAGCTCTCGGTGATCGCCGAGGCGTTCCGGCCGGCCGAGCGCGAGGTGGCCCGGGCCCGGGAACTCCTCGCCGCGGTCGCCGACGCGCAGGCCCGCGACTCCGGCACGGTGGTGCTGCCCGACGGCCGGTTCGCCGACCGCGCGATGGTGGCCGCCGCCCGCCGCGTCGTCGACCTGGCCACCCGGTACGCCGCCTGAGCGCCGCCGGCTCTCAGCCGATGCGCCCGCGTCCGAAGGCGTCGGCGCGGCCCCACCGCCCCGGGATGTCCCGCAGTTCGATCCGACCGATCTCTCGGGGCACCGCCGGTCTGGTCACCATGTGCTCCCCGCGCGGCTCCATCCCGAGCATGGTCCGCAGCAGCAACAAGGGGGTGCCCGTCGACCACGCCTGCGGACTGCAAGCCGTCGGATATCGCACGGGATACCTGGTCAGCTCCCGCTCATGTCCGGCGAAGGCCTCCGGCAGTCGACCCTCGAAGTAGTTGGCTGCGTCGATGATGCCCTGGGCGATGTGTGCGGCTTCCTGGGCGAAGCCGTAGCGGCGGAGTCCCCAGGCGATGAAGGAGTTGTCGAAGGGCCAGACGGTGCCGACGTGGTAGCCGAGCGGGTTGTACCGGGCCTCTCCCTTGGCGAGGGTGCGCACGCCCCAGCCGGAGAAGAGTCGGGGGCCGAGGAGGTGTTCGGCGATCTTTGCGGCTCGGGACTCTTCGACGATGCCGCTCCACAGCAGGTGGCCGATGTTGGAGGACAGCGCGTCGACCTGGCCGCCGTCGGCGTCGAGAGCGAGGGCGTAGTACTCGCCGTCCTCCACCCAGAAGTCCCGGTTGAACCGTTCCTTCAGTTCGGCGGCTTCGCGTTCGAGGCGGTCGGCGTACGCCGGGTCGTTCCAGAACTCGCGGGCCAGGCGGGCGCCGCGGATCTTGGCGTCGTAGGCGTAGCCCTGCAGCTCACAGGTGGCGCGGGGCAGGCCGGGCAGCCTGCCGTCGCGGTAGGAGATCGCGTCCCAGGAGTCCTTCCAGCACTGGTTTTCCAGGCCATTGACCTCGTTGCGGCGCTGGTACCAGATGTAGCCGTTGCCCATGATGTCGCCGTACTCGTCGATCCAGTCGAGGGCGGCCCGCGCAGAGCGCTCGAGAAGCCGCACCGTATTGGCGTCTCCGGTCCAGCGCTCATATTCGTCGATGAGGATCACGTAAAGGGGCGTCGCGTCGGCGCTGCCGAAATACGGTGAGTGCGGCTGCTCCTCGAACCCGACCGTCTCCCCGTAGCGCAACTCGTGCATGATCTTTCCAGGCTCTTCTTCGCGGAAATCGCCCAGGACGACGCCCTGCAGCAGCGTAAGAAGGCGCAGCGTCGTAGCGGCGAGATCCGGCGCGAACGGCAGCGCCTGCAGGCTGGTGAAGATGCTGTCACGACCGAAGATGGCCATGAACCACGGCAGACCGGCGGCAGGAAGGCTTCGTCCGCCGGCCGTCAGCGGCATGAAACGCAGCGCGGCGAGGTCGATGAGGCTGCGCTGGTAGGTCATCATCAGTGGCTCGGAGTCGCAGGTCAGACGCGGTGTCTCACCGAGCCACCGGTCCAGGTCCCGGCGCATCTCCGTTTTGACCCGACCGGGTCTGCCCTGAAGGCTCTCCCGGAGATCACGCCCGTCCACGCCCAGTGTCGCCACGTGAAGTTCGGTTACCCATTCGCCGTGTGGTTCGATCCGGACGTCGTACGTCAGCCCGTGTTCGTCGACCTGTGCAGGCTCGGTGCTGGAGATCAGTGTCTCCCGCTGGAACTCCTTGCGCTTGTAGCCCAGACGCAGGCACCCGTTTTCGACCCGCGTGTAGTGCTGTCCCTTCTTCTCCCGCACGTCCTTGATCTCGAACAGATCGGCAAAGTCGCTGTCGACCTCGAACCGGATCCGTAGGTCGACCGGCTCACCCTGGTGGTTGACCACCGTCAACCGCTCCTGAAAGCTGCCACCGATCGAGCGCTCGCGGATGGCCGAAACCTTGGGGTCGACCAAGGGAGTCGGAACAAACGGGACGACGAAGAACCGCGTTTCGAAGTACTCGATGTCGTCGACGGTGATCGCGCTGAGCCGATCCCCGTCGATGCTCAGTAGCCACTTCGACAGGAACCGGGTGTCAAACGAGAACAGTCCGGTCGGGATGGTGGGAGACGCGTCGATATCGCCGCTGCCATCACTGACCACGAACGTGTTGCCGTCCAGAAGCCTGACGAGGCCCTCGGTCATGCCTGCCGTCCCCGCTCGCGGGCGAACCCCCGCGGGTGGTGCGCACCCGGCGGCCCCGGAAAAACCCGCTCGAAGAGGCGGGCCAGCCGCACGTCGCCCTCGGCCCTGAGTTCGTTACGCACCCACGCCGTGTACAAGTGCGCCTCGCCGCTGACGAATCTGCCGAAGAGCGCCTTGTCGGTGCGGATGACGCAGTCGGCGTCGCTCTTCTCCCTCGACACCTGGAGATCACCATTCATGATCGTGACGAGCCAATGGTCGACCCCGTGAGCGTGCTCGAGGTCGAAGCGTGTGGTGCCGGTCGCCTCCTCGAGCAGGGGTTCGTGGCCGCGCCGGCCGAGCCTGTCGAAGAACTCCGCCGCAGGATCGGACATTCGGACTCCCTCGGTCAGTCCTGACCAGCACAGCATCGCCCGGGCCGGGGCGCGTCGGCATCACCCGCATCGGATGAGATTGGCGTAGCCCACAGGGTCTTTCAATCTCATCCGCTCCGGGTGATGCCACGGCACCACGGTCTGAGCGACGCTGCACCTTGAGCCGGTCGACTTCCAAGGGGTGGCGATATGTCGAATGCGACCAGAGACTTTTTCGACGAACTCGGCCGCCGCGGGTCCGAACGCCTGCTGAAAAGGACCACCGGCACAATACGCTTCGACCTCCAGCACGATCACGGGATCGACCATTGGTTCCTCACGATCATGAATGGTGATGTCCAGGTGTCGAGGGAGAAGCGCGACGCCGACTGCGTCATCCGTACAGACAACACGTTCTTCGACCGCATGACCCGGGGCGAGGCCAAACCACTTCCGGCGTGGCTGAGGAACGAGATCACGAGCGAAGGCAAATTTCGGTTCATAGTGCTCCTGGAGCGGCTCTTTCCCCAGACGCCCGGCGCGCGCCATCCGCGGACCCTTGCCCGCGATCGTGGGGGGCGGAGATGAGTGCGGACCTCGTCAGGATCCTGGACGGCAACATCTTCGTGCTGAGCTATGACAGCGGCGACCTCGAAGCGACGCCCACTGTCCCGTGCGGGTTCTTCTCGTTCGACACCCGATTCCTGTCGCTGTGGCGGCTGAGCGTCAACGGTGAACGGCTGCACCCGCTTGCCATGGACGACTCGCGCTACTTCGAAGTGCGTTTCTTCCTGGTGCCGGGCGCACCGACCCATTACATGGACGCCAAGGTGTCGGTCATCCGTGAACGGTCGGTCGCTGGCAGCTTCGAGGAGCGGTTGACGGTCCTCAACCATGCCGGGGAACCGGCCGAGTTCACCGTACGCATCGAGGCGGACTCTGACTTCATCCCGCTGATCGCGGTCGGACAACAATGGGAGCGAGCTGGCCGGGTTTACAAGCGCGTCGAGGACGGGTGCCTGCGTCTCGGCTACGAGCGGGAGAAGTTCCGGCGCGAGACGCTTATCTCCACGACCGAGCCGGCGCAGGTCGACGAACACGGGCTGACGTACAACATCCGCCTCGGCCCGCACGAACAGTGGACCACGACACTGCACGTTCGAGGACTGGTGCTGCGCCCGGACGGCCAGGATTCTCGCGAGCATGTGCATCCCGGCCGCCGCAGGCGAAGCAAGCCGCAGCTCGAGCAGGACCTTAAACAGTGGCTCGACAAGGCGCCGCAACTGAACTGTGACTGGGAGCCGCTGACGAAGACGTACCGGCGTAGCCTGGTGGATCTTGCGGCGTTGCGGTACTCGCCGCTGACGCTGCCGGACGAGTCGATGCCCGCCGCCGGCCTACCGTGGCTCGCGACCCAAACTGGGCGTGACCCCATTCTCGCCAGCCTGCAGGCACTGCCCTTCGTCCCGGACCTCTCCGTCGCGACGTTGCGCATGCTGGGGATTGACCAGGGCTCCGTGCTGGACGACTTCCGCGACGAGGAGCCGGGAAAGATCCTGCGCGAGTTTCGCTACGGCGAGCTGGTCGCGTTCGAGGAACGCCCACAGTCGCCGTATTACGGCAGCGCCGATGTCACCCCGCTCTACGTGATCCTGCTCGACGAGTACGAGCGGTGGACCGGAAACGCTGTCATGGTGCGGGAGTTCGAGGACGAGGCCCGGGCGGCCCTGCACTGGATCGACGAGTACGGCGACATCATGGGCAACGGCTACATCTGGTACCAACGCCGCAACGAGCAGACCGGCCTGGAGAACCAGTGCTGGAAGGAATCGTGGGACGCGATCTCCTACCGCGACGGCAGGCTGCCCGGCCTGCCCCGCGCCACCTGTGAGCTGCAGGGCTACGCCTACGACGCCAAGATCCGCGGCGCCCGCCTGGCCCGCGAGTTCTGGAACGACCCGGCGTACGCCGACCGCCTCGAACGCGAAGCCGCCGAACTGAAGGAACGGTTCAACCGGGACTTCTGGGTGGAGGACGGCGAGTACTACGCCCTCGCTCTCGACGCCGACGGCGGCCAGGTCGACGCGCTGTCCTCCAACATCGGCCACCTGCTGTGGAGCGGCATCGTCGAAGAGTCCCGAGCCGCGAAGATCGCCGAGCACCTGCTCGGCCCCCGACTCTTCTCCGGCTGGGGCGTGCGCACCCTCGCCAAGGGAGAGGCCCGGTACAACCCGCTCGGCTACCACGTCGGCACGGTCTGGCCGTTTGACAACTCGCTCATCGCCCTGGGACTGCGCCGCTACGGCTTCACCACAGAAGCGGCACTCATCGCCGACAGCATCATCGAGGCAGCCCACTACTTCAAGGGGCGCTTGCCAGAGGCCTTCGGAGGGTACGACCGCGAGCTGACGACGCACCCCGTCCAGTACCCCACAGCGAACAGCCCTGAGGCCCGGTCCACCGGTGCGCCATTCCTGTTGTTGCGAACCGTGCTCGGCATGGAGCCGTACGGAGATGACCTGGTGGTGGCGCCGAGGCTGCCCGAGAGATTCGGTCGGATCGAGCTTCTCGACATTCCTGGGCGCTGGGGCCGGATCGACGCCATCGGGTACGTGTAGCTCGGAGCGTAGAAGAGCGGCTGCCGCGCCCGAAGAAAGCGGCTGACCTGACAGGCCCCGTTCAGATCCACGACGGCGAGGGCGGGGTCGGGGCACTCCACATCGAGCGGATCCTGGCGATCGTCGCCGCCTCCGGTCCCGTAGGCTCGCGGCACCCCCCTTCCTGGAGTCGTCATGTCCCAGCCACCGCCTCGCCTCCGCCGCCGGACGGTGCTCGCCGCAGCCGGTGGCCTGGCGGTGGTGGGTGTCGCCGGCCCTGCCGGCCTCGCCCTGTCGTCCGGGACGGCGCCGGCACCCCCAGCCCTCGGTCGCCGGCCGATCAGCATGGCGATGCACATCCACGCCTCGTTCAGCGAGGGCATCGCCAGCTACGCCGCCCACCTCGACCAGGCCCGCCGCAACGACGTCGACGTGATCTGGTGGACCGACCACGACTTCCGGGTCGCCGCGCACGACCACCGCCGGATGGTGCACTTCGACGGCGCGGAGGAGCTGGAGGGCGGGCTGGCCTGGACCTGGCAGGCGTCCATCGAGGGCCGGCTCACCGCGTCGGCCGCCGACTTCGTCGACAGCCCGCACGCCACCGACCCGGCGAATGCCCTGCGCCTGACCGCCACCGGCGACGGCACCCTCTGGTACGCCGGCAAGGCCTGGAACTGGACGCACACCGCCAACATCTCGGACACCACGCTCCACCTCGACGTGCTGCCGGAGACGTCCGGGCCGGACGCGCTGCTGCTCGTCGAGATCGCCCTCTCGCACCACCCCGCCCGCGCCGGTCGGCCCGCCGGCCAGCACATCCTGCGCTACCGCATCGGCGCCGGGCACGCCGGTCACCAGACTGACGGCCTGGTCGGCACCGTCGACCTGCCCGCCCCGCCCGGGCAGTGGCGGCGGCACACCCTCCCGCTGGTGGCGGATGTCCGGCGGCTCTGGCCCGACCTGGTCGCCGGGGACAACTCCCTGCGCGGGCTGCGCCTCGGCGTCGGCGTGACCGGATCAGCGCGCGGCAGTTTCGTCGTCGACCGGCTGGCCTTCGACCGGGCCCGCCGCGCCGGCCAGGCCGGCGAGGAGCTCCGGGCCGAGGTGCTGCGTGCGTACGACGGCGTGTACCCGGGTGTCACCCACCACCGGGCGTACGAGGTGTCGATGGTGCGGCACCTCAACTGGTTCGGTGGGGACCAGACCCTGCCGGAGTTCCCGTCGCCGCCGTACCGGGACAACGACGTGACCCGCACCGAGCAGATGATCGAGTTCCTGCACTCGCATGGTGGCGTGGTCTGCTGGAACCACCCGCTCGACGTGGAGAGCCGGGAGTCGCTGGCCCGGCTGATGGTGGAGCGGAACAACCTCGGCGCCGACCTGGTCGAGATCGGTCGCGGCCCCCTCGACGACCACCTCTGGGCGCTCGACGTCGCCGCCCGCAACGCCGTCTTCTTCACCGCCGTCGGGGTCACCGACGACCACGACGGCACCGACTGGCGGGGACGCGGCGACCGGCACATCACCTACGTCTGGGCGTCCTCGATGGAACGTGACGACCTGGTGGCCGCGCTGCGCGCCGGCCAGGCCTGGTTCACCGACCTGGCCCGCTACCGGGGCGCGCTGGACATCGAGGTCGACGGCCGTACGGCGATGGGCGCGGTCGCCGTCACCGACGCGCCGGAGCTGACGGTACGGCTCCTCGCCACCGACCTGCCGTCCGGCGCGTCCCTGGAGGCAGTCGTCGGAACGGTCGACCTGGCCGGCGTCCGCGACCTGACCCCGGCCACCCGGACCACCCGGATCTCCAGGCGGCAGCTTCGCCAGGGCTGGTACGACCTGCGGGTCACGCCCGGCGGCGGCACCTACCTCCGTACCCAGGTCAGGGGCAGGGACGGGGCGCTCCTGGGGGTGAGCAATCCCGCGTGGTTCCTGTCCGGTACGCAGACCCACGACGTACCGCCGGCCCGCCGCTTCTGATTTTCGGACGGGGAGGAGATGCTAAGGGAGGTCTCCCTTGCCCAGTGCGGGACCTCGCGGTCACGCCTGACCGCCAGCGTCGTGCTGAGGCTCTGTACTGGGTATCTCGCCCGAGATCGGCAGCCAGCAGGTTCACCAGCACCGCCTCCCGCCGCCGGATGGGGTGCGGACCGCGATGGCGCGCTCCCGCTCGGCCAGGCCCGGGGGAGTGAACGGCGCCGGAACGGGTAGGCGCGGCGCCGGGAGGCGGGCGCCTCCGGGATCGAGGGGGACAATGGGAGCCGCCGTCGTCGTCGGCCTGGTCATCGTCATCGCGATCGTGGTGTTCGTGCTGGCGCTCAGCGTCCGGCTGGTGCAGCAGTACCAGCGCGGCGTCGTGTTCCGCTTCGGCCGGGTGCTGGATCGCATCCGGCAGCCCGGCTTCCACCTGATCATTCCGGTCGCCGACCGGATGGTCCGGGTCAGCATGCAGACCACGGTGATCGGGGTGCCCGCGCAGGGCGTCATCACCCGGGACAACGTCACGCTCACTGTCGACGCGGTCGTCTACTACCGGGTGGTCGACCCGGTGAAGGTACTGGTCAACGTGCGGGACTACCCGTCGGCGGTGCTCCAGGTGGCCCAGACGGCGCTGCGGTCGGTGATCGGCAAGGCGGACCTCGACACCCTGCTGCGTGACCGGGACCGGATCAACGCCGAGTTGAAGGCGGTGATCGACGCGCCCACCGAGAAGCCGTGGGGGCTGCTCATCGAACGGGTCGAGGTTAAGGACGTGTCGCTGCCCGAGGGGATGAAGCGGTCGATGTCCCGCCAGGCCGAGGCCGAGCGGGAACGGCGTGCCCGGGTGATCGCCGCGGACGGTGAGTTCCAGGCGTCCCGCCGGCTCGCCGACGCCTCCCAGGCGATGGCGAACACGCCGGGGGCGTACCAGCTGCGGTTGCTGCAGACGGTGGTGGAAGTCGCGGCGGAGAAGAACAGCACTCTGGTCATGCCGATCCCGGTGGAGCTGCTGCGCTTCTTCAGCGAGTACACCCGGGCCGCCCGTGAGCAGGCGGCTCCCGGTGGGCCGGGGCCGAAGGAGCAGGCCACGCCGGTCGGGCCGGTGCTCGGTCCGGTCACCGAGAACGTCGCCGCCGCGGCGGAGGGGACCGACGGGCACCGCCGATCCCCGCGCTGACGGGGCAGCGTATATACCGGCTGGCTGCATATACTGCTGCGCATGACCGACAGCCCGCTCCGGGAACCGACGTTCCTGGTCCTCACCGCGCTGGCCGAGACACCCCAGCACGGCTACGCCGTCATCGAGGACGTCCTGCGCATCTCCGAAGGGCGGGTGCGACTGCGCCCCGGCACCCTCTACGCCGTGCTGGACCGGTTGCGCGCCGACGGCCTGATCGAGGTGGAGCGGGAGGAGGTGGTGCAGTCCCGGCTGCGCCGCTACTACCGGCTCACCGCGCTGGGCGCGACCCGGCTCGCCGACGAGGCCGCCCGGCTGCGCCGCAACGCCGAGGCCGCCGGCCTCCGGCTGCGCCGCGCCGGCCTGCTCCCCGAGGGGGGAGCGGCGTGAGCGACGCGGAACTGGAACGCCGCTACCGCCGGCTGCTCGCCGTCTACCCGTGGGAACACCGCCGGGCGTACGAGGAGGAGATGCTCGCGGTCCTCCTCGCCGACGCCCGACCCGGGCAGCGCCGGCCCACCGCCGCGGACACGGCCAACCTGATCGGCGCCGGCCTGCGGGCCCGGCTGCGGGTGAGCGCACGGGGGTTCACCGAGCCGGCCTGGGCCGACGCCGCCGCGGTGACGGGCCTGGTCGTCGCGCTGGCCCTGTTCGCGCTCGCCGCCAAGGCCCTGGTCGACCAACTGATGCCCGACCCGTCCCTGCCGCCTCCGCTCCGGTCGGTCGGACCCGACCTGGTCGACTGGGCACGGGTGGCCGGCTGGGCCGGGATCGCCGTCGCCGCGCTGGTCGGGCCGCGGTGGCTCGCCGCCGGGCTCGCCTGGGCGGCCGTCGCCGCCTGGGCGGTGCTGGTGGGGCCGCAGGCAGCCGACAACCCGGCGTACGTGGTGGACACCCTGCCGCAGTTCGCCCTCGCGATGGTGGCGGCCGCCGCCCTCACCGTTCCGGCGCCGCGACGTCGGGCGGTGGCGGTGCTGGGGGTACGCCGGCTGGCGGCAGTATTGCTGGCGGTGCTGGCGGCGGCGTCGGTCCTGGAGACCGCGCGGCTGACCGCGCCGGGCTTCCCGGAACTCCGCCCAGGCGACAGCTACACCTCCTATGTCCTGTACGACCTGGAGGCCGGCAGCGAGGTGGTGCTCTGGCTCTACGTCGCCGGGCTCGCCGTCGCCGCCCTGGTGGTGCTGGTCAGCCTGGTCGGCCTCGCCCCGGAGATCCGGCGGCGGGTCGCCGTCATGCTGGCGCCGGTCGCCGCGCTGGCCCTGGTGATCGACAGCGCGCTGGCCGGCTGGGCGGTGTCCACCGTGCACATGGGGCACACCATTCCGCTCGTACCGGCGCAGTGGGCGATGCTGGTGCTCGTGCCGGCGGTGACGTTCCTCGCCGGGGTGCTGCTCGTCCGCCGCCGGGAGGAGACGCTGCGGATGGTCGCCCTCGGCCGCGACGCCGACCGGGAGCGACCCGCGGCCTGAGCCGCCGTCGGCGGTCCCGCGCTCAGGCCGGGACCGCCGGCGCCCGCACAGCGTGCGGCGTCGTCGCGGGTCCGGCCGTCCGGCCCGCGCTCTCCTCGGTGCGCCGAGCCGGGAGCCGCCAGTCCACTCCGGTCGTCGTCGCCGCCGAACAATGGGTTCGTCGGAGCACCCGGCCCGCGCCGGGCGGCGGGGGGTGGGACGCGGACGCTCAGCCGAGCAGGCCGCTGGTGGGCAGGGGCAGGGGCAGGCCTGGCAGCGGCGGCAGCAGCGACGGGCTGGGGGCCGGCGGCAGCGGCAGCCGGGGCAGCGGCAGCACCGGGTCGTCACCGCCCCCGGTCGGCGAACTGCCCGGCGCCGGTCCGGTGCCCGGCTCCGTCGGCTCCGGCGGTGGCGCCGGGGCGCGCGTCGCCGCGCTTTCGGTGGGGCCGGGCCGCGGCGCCGACGGTGCGGGCGAGACCGGAGCGGTGGCGGGCGGCACGGCGTCGGCCCGGGCGGCGCCGAGCTGGCGGGCCAGCGCGTCGAGCTGCGCGCGGAGCCGGTCCACGGTGGCCGGGTCGGTGATCGCGGTCAGCTCCCGGCGGGCCTGGTCGACGAGGCGTTGGGCCTCGTCGAAGCGGCCGGCGCCCAGCGCCGCGCGGGCCCGCGCGATGGTCTCCTCGACGCCGCGCACCTCGGCCTGCTGCGGATAGAGCAGCTTGGTCAATGTCCACAGCGGGCTGCTCGGCCCGGCGTTGCGGCTGCCGATCGCGAGCCCCGACACCAGGGCGAGCAGCACGACCACCGCGGCAGCCAGGCGCAGCGCCCAGGGGCGGGAGCGGGCGGCCGGACGCAGGGGAACCGGCGGCTCGGGCGCCCCGCCGTCCCCGGTCGGGGTGGGGGGCCGCACCTCCGCCGGCTCGGGGGCGTCGGCGGCGACGTCGGCGTGCCACGCGGCGAGCATGGCGGCGACGTCGTCGTCGGCCGGCGCCTCCTCGCCCCGGCCGAGCGCGTCGAGCAGCAGATCGTCGCGGGCGATGACCTCCAGGTCCATCGCCTCCTCGCCGCCGGGCGTGCGCTCACTCATGCCGCCACCTCGTCCAGTGCGTCCCCGGCAAGGGTACGGAGCCGGGCCAGGGCCCGGGACTGGGCCACCCGTACCGCGGCCGCCGTCATCCCGACGATCGCCCCCACCTCGTCGGCGGGAAGCCCCACCGCGACCCGCAGCAGGATGATCTCCCGCTGCGTCTCCGGCAGCTTCTTCAGCAGCACCGACAGCCGCCGGGCCAGGTCGGTGGCGACCGCCTGCTGCTCCGGCCCGGGAGCGGCGTCGGGCTGTTCCAGCGGCGCGTCGGTGGGGGTGACGGCGGAGTCGCGGATCGCCGCGCGTTGCGCGTCGGCCACCTTGTGCGCGGCGATGCCGTAGACGAAGGCGGCGAAGGGCGAGCCCTGGTCGCGGTAGCGGGGCAGCGCCCGCAACACCGCGAGACAGACCTCCTGGGCGACGTCGTCGGCGGTGGCGTACGCGCCGCCGATGCGACCCAGGCGGGCCCGGCAGTAGCGGACGAGGCCGGGGCGTACCTCGGTGAGCAGCGCGGACGTGGCCGCCCGGTCGCCCGCGGCGGCGCGACGGACGAGCTCTGGCTCGATCACTCTGGTCATGGCGTTCGCGAGGCACCTTCATTACCGGCCGGTTACCGGCACGCTATCGAGCCCACCCCGTTTTGCCTAGTTCGCCGAGGGTGACGGAGGGCTGACGCAAAGAAAGGTGTTGCGCCGGCGGTCGCTCCCGCGATGTCCCAGATGACGACGGAGGGAGGGGTCGATGGGTGTCGAGGTGACCGTGCAGGGGCTGACCAAGTCCTTCGGCGGGCAGCCCGTGTGGTCGGACGTCTCCCTCACCCTGCCGGCGGGGGAGATCTCCGTCCTGCTCGGACCGTCCGGCACCGGCAAGTCGGTCTTCCTCAAGACGCTGGTCGGCCTGCTCCGCCCCGACCGGGGCTCCATCGTGATCGAGGGCCAGGACCTGCCCCGCCTCTCCGAGCGGGCGCTGTACGAGGTGCGCAAGCTCTTCGGCGTGCTGTTCCAGGACGGCGCGCTGTTCGGCTCGATGAACATCTACGACAACGTGGCGTTCCCGCTGCGCGAGCACACCCGCAAGTCCGAGTCGCAGATCCGCGCCGTGGTCACCGAGAAGCTGGACATGGTCGGCCTGGTCGGCGCCGAGAAGAAGCTGCCCGGCGAGATCTCCGGCGGCATGCGCAAGCGGGCCGGGCTGGCCCGGGCCCTCGTCCTCGACCCGCAGATCATCCTCTTCGACGAGCCCGACTCGGGGCTGGACCCGGTCCGCACCGCGTACCTCAACCAGCTCATCATCGACCTCAACCAGCGCACCGAGGCGACGTTCCTGATCGTCACCCACGACATCAACACCGCCCGGACCGTGCCGGACAACATCGGCCTGATCTACCACGGTCACCTGGCCATGTTCGGCCCCCGGGAGATGCTGCTGTCCAGCACCGAACCGGTGGTGCGGCAGTTCCTCAACGCCCAACGGGTCGGGCCGATCGGCATGGCCGAGGAGAAGGACGCCGAGGAGCTCGAGGCCGAGGCGCAGGCCGGCGTCGAGCTGCCGCCGCTGCCGCCCATCCCGGTGCAGCTCCCGCCCTCCGACGGGCTGCCCCGGCGGGCCGAGCGCCCACCCGGCCAGTGGTGCCGGGAGCACGGCGTCACCCCGCCGCCCGGGTCGTTCGAGGGCCGTCGGGACGCGGAGCGCCCCACCGTCGAGCTGGACGGCGTGGACCTGCGCAGCCACCGGGAGGTGGCCGGATGAGCGCCCCGGTGGCCGCGCTGCGCCGCTCCGGCGAGTTCTTCGCGTTCTGCCTGGACACGCTGCGCGGCCTGGGCCGCCGGCCGGTGCAGGTCCGCGAGTTCGTCCAGCAGGCGTGGTTCATCAGCTCGGTGTCGATCCTGCCGGCCGCGCTGGTCTCCATCCCGTTCGGCGCGGTCATCGCCCTGCAGCTCGGCTCCCTGGTCCGGCAGCTCGGCGCGCAGTCGTTCACCGGCGCCGCGTCGGTGCTCGCCGTCGTCCGCGAGGCGGGCCCGATCGTCACCGCGCTGATCATCGCCGGCGCGGGCGGCTCGGCGATCTGCGCCGACCTGGGCTCCCGCAAGATCCGTGAGGAGCTGGACGCGATGCAGGTCCTGGGCATCGACCCGATCCAGCGCCTCGTGGTGCCCCGGGTGCTCGCCTCGGTGCTGGTCGCCGTGCTGCTCAACGGGCTGGTCAGCGTGGTCGGGGTGACCGGCGGCTACACCTTCAACGTGGTGCTGCAGGGCGGCACCCCCGGGGCGTACCTGGCCAGCTTCCAGGCCTTCGGGCAGCTGCCCGACCTGCTGGTCGGCGAGGTCAAGGCGGCGCTCTTCGGCGCCACCGCCGCGCTCGTCGCCTCCTACCAGGGGATGAACGCCAAGGGCGGCCCCAAGGGCGTCGGCGACGCCGTCAACCAGAGCGTCGTCATCACCTTCATGCTGCTGTTCGCGCTGAACTTCGTCGTCACGGCCGTGTACTTCCAGGTCGTACCGCAGAAGGGGAGCTGACGTGGCCGTGCTGCGCCACCTCGACGACCTGGGCGGGCAGCTCGCCTTCTACCTGCGCGCCTTCGCCTGGACGCCGCGCACCCTGCGCCGCTACAAGCGCGAGGTGGTCCGGCTGCTGGCCGAGGTCAGCTTCGGCTCCGGCGCGCTCGCCGTGCTCGGCGGCACCGTCGGCGTGATCTGCTTCCTGACCTTCTTCACCGGCACCGAGGTCGGCCTGCAGGGCTACCAGGCGCTCGACCAGATCGGCAGCAGCGCCTTCACCGGCTTCGTCTCGGCCTACTTCAACACCCGGGAGATCTCGCCGCTGGTGGCGGCGCTGGCGCTGTCGGCCACCGTCGGCTGCGGGTTCACCGCCCAGCTCGGCGCGATGCGGATCTCCGAGGAGGTCGACGCGCTGGAGGTGATGGGCGTGCCGTCGCTGCCGTTCCTGGTCACCACCCGGATGATCGCCGGCTTCGTCGCGGTCGTCCCGCTGTACGTGGTGGGCCTGCTCGCCAGCTACCTGGCCACCCGCACCATCGCCGTGGGCTACTTCGGACAGTCCGCCGGCACCTACGACTACTACTTCCACCTCTTCCTGCCGCCCGGGGATGTGCTCTGGTCCTTCGGCAAGGTGCTGGTCTTCAGCGTGATCGTGGTGCTGGTGCACTGCTGGTACGGCTACACCGCCAAGGGCGGGCCGGCCGGGGTGGGCGTCGCCGTCGGGCGGGCCGTCCGCACCGCCATCGTCGCGGTCAACCTCGTCGACTTCTTCCTGTCGCTGGCCATCTGGGGCGCCACGACCACGGTCCGGATCGCGGGGTGAGCATGAGACATCGCATCCTCGGCATCGTCTTCATCGCCGTGCTGACCGCGGCGCTGACCGCCTCCGTGCTCCAGTACCGCAAGGCGTTCACCCCGGTCGAGCGGGTAACCCTGCGCGCCGACCGCGCCGGCCTGCAACTGCTCGACGGCGCCGACGTCAAGGTCCGCGGCGTCGTCGTCGGCGACGTCCGCTCGGTACGCAGCGACGGCGGCGGGGCCGTCATCGGGCTGGCCCTCGACCCCGCCGTCACCGACCGGATCCCCGCCGACGTGACCGCGCGGCTGCTGCCCAAGACCCTCTTCGGCGAGCGGTACGTGGAGCTGGTCCCACCGCCCGCCAGCACCGCCGGGCCGATCCGCGACGGCGCGGTCATCACCCAGGACCGCAGCCGCACCGCCGTCGAGCTGGAACGGGTCCTCGACCAGGCGCTGCCGCTGCTGCAGTCCATCCGGCCCGACCAGCTCGCCGCCACCCTCGGCGCCATCTCCACCGCCCTGGAGGGGCGCGGCGACCAGCTCGGGGCGAACCTGACCCGGCTCGACGCGTACCTGCGACAGCTCAACCCGGAGCTGCCCACCATCGCCGAGGACGTCCGCCAGCTCGCCCTCGCGCTGGACGGTTACGACGCCGCGCTGCCGGACCTGCTCGCCCTGCTGCGCGACGTCACCGTCACCGCCGCCACGGTCACCGACCAGCGCACTCAGCTCGCCGCGTTCCTCGCCGACACCACCGACACCGCCGACACCACCCGGGGTTTCCTCGGCCGGCACGGCGACCAGCTCATCCGGCTCGGCCACGTCAGCCGCCCGGTGCTGGAACTGCTCGCCACCTACGCCCCCGAGTACCCGTGCCTGGCCCACGGCCTGGTCGCCCTGCAACCCCGGGTCGAGGAGGTCTTCGCCGGCGGGCGGATGCACATCACCCTGGAGGTGACCCGCGACGGCGGCCCGTACGAGCGGGGCCGCGACGAGCCGGTCTACGCCGCCCACGACGGCCCGGACTGCCGGGGCCTGCCCGACCCGAAGGTGCCCGCACCCGAGGTGCCGGTCGCCGACGGCTACGACCACGGCGGCACCCGTACCCGGGCGCCCCTGCCGGTCGGCACGCCGGCCGGCCCGGCCGCCCCCGCCGCCGGCCCCGAGATGGGGCGGGCCGGCACCGGCGAGGAGAGCGCCCTGGTCAAACCGCTCGTCGGCGGGCTCACCGGCACGCCCCCGGCGGAGGTGCCCGACATCGCGGTGCTGCTCTGGGGGCCGCTGCTGCGCGGAGCGGTGGTGAACGCCCGATGACCGGGAAGACGACCGGTTCGCTGGTGAAGCTCGTGGTCTTCGCCGTGGTGACCCTGCTCGCCACCGCGCTGCTGGCCCAGACCCTCGGCGCGTTCCCGCCCGACGGCGTCACCTACCGGGCCCGGTTCACCGACGTGACCGGGCTGCTGCCCGGCGACGACGTCCGGATCGCCGGGGTGCGGGTGGGCAAGGTCAGCGACATCGCGGTGGTCGACGACACGGTCGCCGAGGTGGCCTTCACCATCGACCGCGACGTGCCCGTGGCCACCAGCGTCCGCGCGAAGATCCGCTACCGGAACCTGGTCGGCCAGCGGTACGTGGCGCTGAGCGAGGGCCCGGGGGAGGGCCGGCCGCTGCGCGCCGACGGGCTGATCCCATTCACCCAGACCACGCCCGCGCTGGACCTGACCGTGCTGTTCAACGGGTTCCGGCCGCTGTTCACCGCGCTGAACCCGGACGACGTCAACAAGCTGGCGTACGAGATCATCCAGGTCCTGCAGGGCGAGGGCGGCACCGTCGCCAGCCTGCTGCACCGCACCGCCTCGCTGACCAACACCCTCGCCGACCGCGACGCGGTGATCGGCCGGGTGGTCACCAACCTCAACCGCGTCCTGGCGACGCTGGCCACCCGGGACCGGGAGCTGGACCAGAGCATCGCGCAGCTGCAGCAGTTCGTCTCCGGGCTCGCCGCCGACCGCACCGCCATCGGCGACGCCCTGGTCAACCTGGGCGAGCTGACCACCACGACCTCCTCGCTGCTGGGCCAGGTGCGGCCGCCGCTGGCCGCCGACGTCCGCGCCCTCGACGACCTCTCCGGCACCCTGAACCGCAACTCCGCCGTCATCGACGGCACCCTGGGCCGGCTGCCGCAGCGCTACGAGTCGCTGACCCGGGTCGCCTCCTACGGCTCCTGGTTCAACTTCTACCTCTGCGACTTCGACGGGCGGGTCGCCGTCGCCGGCCGGGCCCCGCTGAACCCGGCCACCTTCAGCGCGCCCGCCGCCCGCTGCGCCACCGGAGGCAGCCAGTGAAACCGTTCCGCGAACGCAACCCGGTCGTCCTCGGCGCGACCGCGCTGACCCTGATCCTCGCCGCCCTGCTCGGCGCCTTCCAGCTCGACCGGCTGGCCGCCCTCACCGGCCGCACGTACCAGGCCGCGTTCCACGACGCCAGCGGCCTCGCCACCGGCAACGAGGTCCGGGTGGCCGGGGTCCGGGTCGGCCGGGTGACCGGGGTGGAACTGGCCCACGGCACCCAGCCGTACGTGCGGGTCCGGTTCCGGGTCGACGACGACGGCGTACGGCTCGGCCGCGATACCGGCGCCACCATCCGGATCAAGACGGTGCTCGGGCAGAAGTACCTCGCCCTGTCGCCGGCCGGACCGGGGAAGCTGCCCGAGGACGGGCAGATCCCGCTCGCCCGCACCGCCGCCCCGTTCGACGTGGTGCAGGCGGTCACCGGGCTCGCCGACACCCTCGACAAGGTCGACACCGACCGGCTCGCCCAGGCGTTCGACACCCTCTCCCGGACCTTCGCCGACACCCCGGCCAGCGTCACCACCTCGCTGACCGGGCTGTCCCGACTGTCCCGGACCGTCGCGAGCCGCGACACCGAGCTGCGCACCCTGCTCGCCCGGACCCGGGACGTCACCGGCGTGCTCGCCGAACGCGACGAGGAGTTCCGCAAGCTCGTCACCGACGGCGAGCGGCTGCTCGCCGAGGTCAGCCGCCGCCGCGACGCAATCCACCGGCTGCTCGTCGGCACCAACGACCTCAGCGTCCAGCTCTCCGGACTCGTCGCCGACAACCGCGCCCAGCTCGAACCGGCGCTGCGCAAGCTGCGCGACGTGGTGGCGATCCTGCAACGCAACCGCGACGACCTGGAGCGGACCATCCGGCGGATGGCCCCGTTCGTCACCGCGTTCGCCAACGTGGTCGGCAACGGCCGCTGGTTCGACTCGTACGTCGACGGCCTGCTCCAGCCGTACCTGCCCACGACGGGAGGACGCTGATGCCCGGCCCGATCCAGCGCTGGCGCCGCCCCCTGGCCGCCGCGACCGTGCTGCTGACCGCCGTCGCCGCCGGGGTGGTGCTGTGGCGCCACGAGCCGCCCCAGCGGCGGGTGGTCGCGTACTTCACCAAGGCGGTCGGGGTCTACCCCGGCTCGGACGTGCGGGTGCTCGGCGTCCGGGTCGGCGAGGTCGAGGCGGTCACCCCGCAGGGCCGCACCGTCCGCGTCGAGATGCGCTACGACCCCGAGGTGGACGTCCCCGCCGACGCCCAGGCGCTGATCGTCCCGCCCAGCGTGGTCAGCGACCGGTACGTCCAGCTCACCCCGGCGTTCACCGGCGGGTCGGCGCTCGCCGACGGCGCGCAGATCCCGGTGGAGCGGACCGCCGCGCCGATGGAGATCGACGACATCTACCAGGCGCTCGACGAGTTCAACCGCACCCTCGGCCCGCAGGGCGCCAACGCCGACGGCGCCCTCTCCGACCTGGTCGCCACCGGCCGGGCCAACCTGGAGGGCAACGGCGGGAACCTGCACGACACCCTCGACGGGCTGTCCCGCGCGCTGACCACCCTCGCCGACGGGCGGCAGGACCTGTTCGGCTCGGTGGCCAACCTGCAACGCTTCACCACCGCGCTGGCCCGCAGCGACCAGCAGGTACGCGGCTTCAACCAGCAGCTCGCCGACGTCGCCGAGCAGCTCGCCGGCGAGAAGGAGGAGCTGGCCGCCGCGCTGCGCAACCTCTCCGCCGCGCTGGCCGAGGTCACCACCTTCGTGAAGCAGAACCGCACCGCGCTGGCCTCGAACGTGGCCGCGCTGACCGACGTCACCGGCGTGCTGGTCCGCCAGCAGCAGGCGGTCATCGACATCCTCGACGTGACGCCGCTGGCGGTGAACAACCTCAGCCTCGCCTACAACCCGCGCTCGGGCACCCTCGACACCCGCGACAACGCCCTCGGCCCCTACGACCCGGCCACCTTCGTCTGCTCGCTGATGGTCGACCAGCTCCCCGCCGGCGAGGTGCCGGCGAAGTGCTCCGCGCTGGCGCAGACCCTGCGCTCCCGCGGCCTGCCCCTGACCGACCAGCTGCGCAAGCTGCTCAAGCTGCCGCCCGGCGCCCCGGCGGCCGGCGGGTCCCCACCGGGCTCCGTCAGCTCCCCCGGTGCCCCGACCGCCGATGTGGCGCCGGGCGGCTCCGCCATCACCAGCGACCCGACCCTCGGCGGCATCCTGCGGGGCCCAGCATGACCGCCCGGGCGCTGCGGATGCTGGCCGGCGTCGTCGTGGCGGCCCTGCTGCCCGCCGGCTGCGGGCTGCCCGAGCTCGCCGACCTGCCGCTGCCCGGCGGGGCGCCGACCGGCGACGGCTACACCGTCACCGCCGAGTTCAGCGACGTGCTCGACCTGGTGCCCCGGGCCGCCGTCAAGGTTGACGACGTGACCGTCGGCACCGTGGAAAAGATCTCCCTGTCCGGCTGGCACGCCCGGGTCCGGCTGCGCATCGACCGCGCGGTGCGGCTGCCCGCGAACGCCACCGCCGCCGTACGCCAGAGCAGCCTGCTCGGGGAGAAGTACGTGATGGTGGCGGCGCCGCCCACCGGGCCGGCCAGCGGGCGCCTCGGCGACGGCGACGTCATCCCGCTGTCCCGCACCACCCGCGGCGCCGAGGTGGAGGAGGTGCTCGCCGCCCTCGGGCTCCTGCTCAACGGCGGTGGCCTGGCCCAGCTGCGGACCATCAACCAGGAGCTCGGCAAGGCCCTCGCCGGCCGCGAACCCGACGTCCGGGACACCCTGCGGCAGCTCGACACCTTCATCGGCGGGCTCGACCGGCAGAAGACTGACATCGTCCGCGCCATCGACGCGCTCGACCGGCTGACCGGCCGGCTCGACCGGCAGCGGCAGGTCGTCGGCGACGCGCTGAACTCCCTCGCCCCCGGCCTGACCGTGCTGGCCCAGCAACGCGCGCAGCTCACCGGGGCGCTGACCGCCCTCGGTGAACTCGGCGAGGTCGGCACCCGGGTGGTCGACCGCAGCCGCGACGACACCCTGGCCAGCGTAAGGGCGCTGCAACCGATCCTGGAGCAGCTCGCCCGGGCCGGCGACGACCTGCCGAAGTCGCTGGACTTCATGCTGTCGTACCCGTTCCCGCCCAACGTCACCGGCGCGATCGTCGGCGACTTCGTCAACCTCTCCGTCACCGCCGACCTCGACGCCGCCAGCATCCTGGCGAACCTGGTCGCCGCCGCGCCGGCCCCGGTCCGGCCGGCCACCCGGCCGAACGCCCCCGCCGCGCCCCGGCCGCCCGCCGTCGGAGGCGCGAAGCCCGCACCCGGCGGCCTGCCCGGCGACACCGGGCTCCCTGACCTGCCGCTGACGAAGTGCCTGCCCGACCCGAAGGACTTCCCGGCCCGCTGGACGCCGCCGAAGGAGTGCGGGCTGCCGGAGGGTTGCGTACTGCTCAAGCCCGGCTCGGCGGTACCCCTCGGCGGGCTGCTGCTGCCCAAGGGGATCGTGCCGCCGGGCACGGTCTTCCCGGCCGGCACCGAACTGCCGTCGGGCACCGTGCTGACCGCCGAGTGCGTGCTGCCGGTGACCGGGGCGGTCACCGGGCAGGTCGGCGGCCTGCCGGACGTCCTGGGAGGAGGGCTGATCCCGTGATCGGACGCACCGCGAAGCTCCAGGTCATCGCCTTCGTGCTGGTGAGCGTGCTGGGCATCGGCTACGTCGGGTTCCGCTACGTCGGACTCGGCGACCGGCTCTTCGGCGGCGGGTACGTCGTCCACGTCGACCTGGCCCGGGCCGGCGGCATCTTCGCCAACGCCCCGGTCACCTACCGCGGGGTTCCCGTCGGCCGGGTCACCGCCGTCGCCCTGCGCGCCGACGGTGTCCGCGCCGACCTGCGGATCGACCGGGGCGTACGGGTGCCGGACGCCCTGCGCGCCGTGGTCACGCAGCGCTCCGCCGTCGGCGAGCAGTACCTCGACCTGCGGCCCGACCGCGACGGCGGCCCCTTCCTCGCCGACGGCGCCGTCATCCCGGCCGACCGCACCGGCGTCCCGCTCGCCCCGGAAACGCTGCTGACCAACCTCGACGCCCTGGTCCGCTCGATCGACCCGGACGACCTGACCGTGCTGATCAGCGAGCTGGGCACCGCGTTCGAGGGCAACGAGCGGGCCCTCGCGCGGATCCTCGACGCCGGTGACGCGCTGCTCGCCGAGGCCGACGCCCGGCTGCCCGAGACGGTGACCCTGATCCGCGACGGGCGGACCGTGCTCACCACCCAGGCGGAGTCCGCCGAGGCGCTGCGCCGCTGGTCGGCCGGGCTGGCGCAGCTCGCCGCCACCGTCCGCGCCGCCGACCCCGACCTGCGCCGGCTGCTCGCCACCGGCCCGCCGGCCGGCGCGGAGCTGCGGGCCCTGCTGCGCGGGCTGGAACCCAGCATCGGCACGCTGCTCGGCAACCTGGTCACCGTCAACGGGATCGCCGCCCGCCGGCTGCCCGGCATCGAGCAGCTGCTGGTGGTCTACCCGGTCGCGGTGGCCGGCGGCTTCACCGTCACCCCGGGCGACGGCACCGCGCACCTCGGGCTCGTGGTCAACGTGAACGACCCGCCGTCCTGCGTCTACCGCGGCGCCGGCACCAGGTGCAGCGCCCAGGAGCGGGTCGCCGGCGCCGGCGTACGCGGGGCGCAGAACGCGCCGCGACCGTCCGGACGCGAGCCCACGCCCGCCCCGGCCCCGTCGGACCAGGCCGGCCCGGGCGGGTACGACCCGGCGACCGGCCTGGTGCTCGGCCCGGACGGGCGACCGTTGCAGTTCGGCGGGACCGGCGGGCAGTACCGGACCGCCGGCGACCAGTCGTGGAAGCAGTTGCTGCTCGCCGGGGTGACCCCGTGACCGGCCTACCGGAGGAGGTGGCGGTGCCCAACCGTAGGAACACCACGCTGAAAGTGATCAAGGGAGCGAAGTCCGGCGGACCGGCGCCCGCCCGACGCCGCCTCGTCACCCGTCCGGTGCCCCGACCGGCCGAGCCGATCGAGGAGGTGCTCGAACGCCTCGACCGGGAACCGGTCGACGACCCGACCGAGCCCGGTGACCTGACCGTGCTCGGCGACCCGGCGGAGGTCGACGACCTGCCGGACCCCGACGAAGCTCCAACGGGGACGAAGGCGCGGACCGCCGGGGCCGCCGACCACGACGCCGGCACGCCGGGTCGCCGGCGGGCGCTGGCCGCGCTGCTCGCGGTGCTGCTCGCCGCCGCCCTCGCGGCGGCTGGCGTCTTCGGGCACCGCTGGTACGTCGACCGGGCCACCGACCAGGCCCGGCGGGACGCCGTGGCCGCCGCCCGGCAGGCCAGCGTCAACTTCGTCTCGGTCAGCGCCGCCAGCGTCGACCGGGACCTGCAACGCATCGTCGGCGGGGCCACCGGCGACTTCAAGGACGAGTTCACCCGCGGCCAGGCGCAGGTGCGCAAGGCGGTGGTGGAGAACAAGGTCCAGTCGCAGGGGTCGGTGCTGCGCGCCGGACTGGTCTCCGGGGACCGCCGGCACGCCGTCGTGCTGGTCGCCGTCGACGCCACCGTCCGGAACGTCAAGGCACCCGACGGCCGCCCCTCGCACTACCGCATCCAGGTGGACCTGGTCCGCGACCAGGACTCCGGCGACTGGCTGGTGTCCCGCCTGCAGTTCGTCGGCTGACCCGGAGGAGGAGTCCGATGCGTGTCCCCACAGTCCTGCGCCGACGGCCCGGACGGCCCCCGCTGCTGCCGACGCTCGTCGTCGCACTCCTGGTCGCGACGGCCGTCGCCGCCGCCGGCTGGTCCGGCGACCACCGCGCCGGCCAGCGCGACCGGGCCGTACGCCAGGCCCTGGCCGCCGCGCCCGCCGCCGCGAAGGCGATCTTCTCGTACGACTACCGCACCTTCGACGACAGCGTCGCCAACGGACGTACCTTCGCCACCGGCGACTTCGCCGACGAGTACGCCCGGACCACCGCGACGCTCAAGGAGACCGCCACGAAACAGCAGGCGGTGGTCCTGGCCGAGGTCTCGGCCACCGGGGTGGTCACCTCAGACACCGACCGGGTCGAACTGCTGGTCTACCTCAACCAGTACCGGCGCAACGTCAGCACGGCGGGGGAGAAGGTCGACCAGAACCGGGTCGTGCTCACCATGGTCCCGGTCCACGGGGAATGGAAGGTCGTCAAGGCGACAGCGATCTGACGCCGCCCAGGCGCTACCGCTGCAGGCGAGCCTGAGTCCGTTTCCCGGTCACGCCGTTCGGGTAGGTCTCGGGCGGACCGACTTGAACACGTGTGTGGAGGCCCTTCGATGAAAGACAACTTCGGGAACGCGGTGGGCGACGCGTTCCGTTCGGTGATGCTGTTCCTGCCCAAAGCCGTCGCGTTCATCGCGATCCTGGTGGTCGGCTGGCTGATCGCCAAGGCCGTGCTGAAGATCGTGGACAAGGTCCTGGAGCGGGTGCACTTCGACAAGGCGGTCGAGCGCGGCGGCATCAAGACCGCCCTGGCCCGGTCGAAGTACGACGCCAGCGACATCGTCGCGAAGCTGGCCTACTACGGGGTGCTGCTGGTGACCCTGCAGCTCGCCTTCGGCATCTGGGGCCCGAACCCGATCTCCGACCTGATCGCCGGGGTCATCGCCTGGCTGCCCCGCGCTTTCGTCGCCATCGTCATCGTGGTGGTGGCCGCCGCGATCGCCAAGGCGGTCAAGGACATCATCTCCAGCGCCCTCGGTGGCCTGTCCTACGGCCGGGTGCTCGCCAACATCGCCTCGGTGTTCATCCTGGGCCTGGGCGTCATCGCCGCCCTGAACCAGATCGGCGTGGCCACCGCGGTGACCACCCCGGTGCTGATCGCGGTGCTCGCGACCGTCGGCGGCATCCTCGTGGTGGGCGTCGGCGGCGGGCTGGTCCGGCCGATGCAGAGCCGCTGGGAGACCTGGCTGGCCCGCGCCGAGCAGGAGTCGCAGACCATCGCCACGCACGCCCGGGCGTACCAGGCCGGCCGGCGCGACGTCGAGGCCCGGATGAGCCAGCCGGTCACCCCGTACGCGGAGGCCGAGCTGACCCAGCCGGTCGCCCGGGACGCCGACGCCGACCGCACCCAGCCGGTCGCCCCGTACGGCGGCGCGGAGCCCACCCAGCCGGTCGCCCCGTACGGCGCGGTGGAGCCCACCCAGCCGGTCCCGCCGTACGGCGAGTCGGAGCGCACCCAGCCGACCGCGCCGCGGCAGCCCACCGCCGAGCAGGCGGCGGACAACGAGTCCACGATGGTCATCCCGCAGGCGGACGTGGAGAAGTTCCGCCGCTGACCGTTCGCACGCGCACCGGGGTGGGGCCCAGCCGGGTCCCACCCCGACGTGTGTTCCGGTCCGACCTTACGAGCACTAGCATCGGCGGCATGACCTGGCGATGTTGATCCTGCCGTAGAGGCCGTGGCCGCGGGCCGCCGCGGACGCCGTACGTCCGGTGTCCGTTCCGTCCCCGTGGGAAGGCCTCATGATCATCTCTCCTGCGCGCGTACCCGCGACCCGCCGGCTGGCGGGCGCGCTCTACGGCTACGCGTTCCTCACCGACCTCGTCCTGCTCTACCCGGTGTACGTGCTGCTGTTCAGTGACAGCGGCCTGTCGGTCGGGCAGATCTCCTCGCTCTTCGTGATCTGGTCGGCGACCAGCATCGCCCTGGAGGTCCCCTCCGGGGCGTGGGCCGACGCCGTCTCCCGGCGGCTGCTGCTCGCCCTGGCGCCGCTGCTGCCCGCCGCCGGCTTCGCCTGCTGGGTGCTCGCCCCGTCCTACCCGGCGTTCGCCGTGGGTTTCCTGCTCTGGGGCGCCGGCGGGGCGCTGCGCTCCGGGGCGCTGGAGGCGCTGGTCTTCACCGAACTCGACCGGCTCGGCGCCACCGACCGGTACGCCCGCCTGATGGGCCGGGCGCAAACCGCCGGGGTGCTGGGCGCCGCGGGCTCCGGGGCGCTGGCCGGGCCGGTCCTCGCCGTCGGCGGCTACCCGGCGGTGGGCGCGGCCAGCATCCTCGCCTGCCTGCTCGCCGCCGCCGCGGCGACCCGGTTCCCGGAGCACCGACCGGCCCGGCCCGCCGGGCCCGCGGCGGTTCCCGGACCGGCCACGGCCGAGCGGCGGGACCAGGCGGACCAGCCGGACGGCGGCGACGAGCTGGGGTGGCTGGCCACCCTGCGCGCCGGGCTGGCCGAGGCCCGCGCCGATCGCACGGTACGCGCCGCCGTGCTGCTCGTCCCCGCGGTGACCGCGATCTGGGGCGGGCTCGACGAGTACACCGCCCTGCTGGCCCGGGAGACCGGCGTCGCCGACGCGGCCGTGCCGCTGCTGCTCCTGCTGCTCTGGGCCGGGATGACCGCCGGCGGGCTGCTCGCCCCGGCGGGGGAGCGGCTGACCACCCGCGGGTACGCGGGCCTGCTGGTGCTCGCCGCCTCGGCGCTGGCGGTGGGCGCCCTGGTCGGCCGCCCGGTGGGCTTCCTGCCGCTCGCGGTCGCCTTCGCCGCGTTCCAGCTCGCCACGGTGCTCGCGGACGTGCGCCTGCAGGCCCGGATCACCGGCCCGGGCCGGGCGACGGTCACCTCGGTGGCCGGGATGGCGACCGACCTGACCATCATCGCGTTCTACGGCGGGTACGCCGTGGTGGCCGGCGCGGCCGGCAACGCGGTGGCCTTCGCGCTGGCCGCCGTGCCGTACCTGGCGGTGGCGGGCTGGCTGGTCGGCTCCCGATCGTGGCGGGACCGGCCGGCACCCGGCAAATCGGTGGTTACCGGGTAATGCGGTTTTTTTCCTGACTACGGTAAGTGCGGAGGCGATGCCGGTGACGATGGAAGCAGAGCGCACGTTGCGCGAGGAGGAGCTCGCCGGGCTGGGTGAGCTCGCCGCCCAGCTCCGGGTGGACGCGATCCGGTGCAGCACCCGGGCCGGGTCCGGGCACCCGACCTCCAGCCTCTCCGCCGCCGACCTGCTCGCGGTGCTGATCTCCCGGCACCTGCGCTACCAGTGGGCGGACCCGCGCGGCCGCGCCAACGACCACCTGATCTTCTCCAAGGGGCACGCGTCGCCCCTGCTGTACGCGGTCTTCAAGGCCGTGGGCGCCATCACCGACCAGGAGCTGGTCGAGACCTACCGCCAGTTCGGGTCGCGCCTGCAGGGGCACCCCACGCCGGCGCTGCCCTGGGTCGACGTCGCCACCGGTTCGCTCGGTCAGGGACTGCCCGTCGGCGTCGGGATCGCGCTCGCCGGCCAGTACCTCGACCACCTGCCGTTCCATGTGTGGGCGCTGTGCGGCGACAGCGAGATGGCCGAGGGCTCCATCTGGGAGGCGCTGGACAAGGCCGGCCACTACGGCCTGCACAACCTCACCGCGATCGTCGACATCAACCGGTTCGGGCAGCGCGGCCCGACCGAGCTGGAATGGGACCTGGACACCTACCGGCGGCGGGCCGAGGCGTTCGGCTGTCAGGCGCTCGTCGTCGACGGCCACGACCTGGCCGCCATCGACGAGGCGCTGGGCCGGGCGCGGCGGGCGACGGGCCCCACGGTGGTGCTCGCCCGGACGGTCAAGGGCAAGGGGGTGCCGGAGGTCGAGAACCAGCCGGGGTGGCACGGCAAGCCGCTGAAACCCGACATGGCCGAGCGGGCCGTGGAGGCTCTCGGCGGGGTGCGCCAGATCCGCGTCACCGGGCCGCAACCCGAGCCCGCCCCGCCCGCCGGCGCCCCCGCCGGCGAGCCGCCCAAGCTACCCCGGTACGACAAGGGCACGAAGGTGGCCACCCGGAACGCGTACGGTGACGCGCTGCGCGCGCTGGGCTCGCGGCCGGACGTGGTCGCCCTGGACGGCGAGGTCAGCGACTCGACCCGCGCCGACAAGTTCGGCGAGGCGTACCCCGACCGGTTCTTCGAGATGTTCATCTCCGAACAGCAACTGATCGCCGCCGCGGTCGGGCTGCAGGTACGCGGCTATCGGCCCTTCGCCGCGACCTTTGCGGCGTTCTTCTCCCGCGCCTACGACTTCGTGCGGATGGCCGGCATCTCCCGGGCCGACATCGCCCTGTCCGGGTCGCACTCCGGGGTGGAGATCGGGGCGGACGGTCCCTCGCAGATGGGGCTGGAGGACCTGGCGGCCATGCGCGCGGTGCAGGGGTCGACGGTGCTGTATCCCAGCGACGCCGTGTCGTGCGCCGCCCTGGTCGCGCAGATGGTCGACCGCAAGGGCGTCAACTACCTGCGCACCACTCGAGGCAAGTACCCGGTGCTCTACGACAACGACGACGCCTTCCCGGTCGGCGGCAGCAAACTGCTCCGCAGCGGCGACCACGACGACATCGCGCTGATCGGCGCCGGGGTGACGGTGCACAACTGCCTCGCCGCCGCCGACGAGCTGGCGCGCGAGGGGATCAAGGCCCGGGTCATCGACCTGTATTCGGTCAAGCCGCTGGACCGGGACCGGTTGCTGGACGCCGTCCGGGCCACCGGCGGTCGGCTGCTGGTGGTCGAGGACCACTACCCGGAGGGCGGCGTGGGGTCGGCGGTCCTCGAGTCCCTGGCCGACCTCGCCGAGCCGGTGCGGGTGAAGCACCTGGCGGTACGGGGCCTCCCCACCTCCGGTACCCCGAGCCAGCTGATGGACCAGGCCGGGATCGGGGTGAGCGCCATCGTCGCGGCGGCACGCGCCGCGGAGGCCCCCAGCCACTGACGCGGCGGGCGCCGTTTCACCCCCGGACGCGCGGGTAGACGCAGCATTCGCGGTAGGAGGGGGTCCGAGGTGAAGTACGCGGAGTTCATCCAGTCGGTGGCGACGCGACCGAAGATGTCACCGACGCTGGCCGAGCCGATCACCCGTGCCACGCTCGCGACGTTGGCGGAGCGGCTCAGCGGCGGCCAGGCACGGGATCTCGCCGCGCAGCTTCCCGAGGAGCTGCGGGGAGACCTACGCAAGCCCGACGAGGAGGCCGAACCGTTCGAGCTTCCCGAGTTCTTCGAGCGGGTGCAGCAACGCGCCGCGGTGGAGTTCCAGGCGGCGACCGACGGGGTGCGCGCCGTGCTGGACACGCTGCGGGACGCGGTCAGCGCGAAGGAGTACGAGGACTCCATCGCCCAGTTGCCGAAGGAATTCTGGCAGCTGACGGGGCCGGCGGCCAGCCGGCTCGAACCCCGCCGGATCGGCACGTAGGCCCGACCGGGTCACGCCCGCAGCCGGACCTCGGCGGGTTCGCGGTCGCTGCGCAGCCCCTTCCAGGAGGGGTGGCGCAGCCTGCGGTCGGGGGTCCAGGACCGGAAGGTGACGTCCCCGACCAGGGCCGGTTCGACCCAGACGGCGTGCCGGGCGTGTTCACGCGGCACGGGCGAGTCGAACGGCGAGTCCGGCCGGCTCAGCGGCTGTAGGCGTTGCTGGAGATCGCGCAGCACGGTCTGGGTGAAGCCGGTGCCGACGTGGCCGATGTAGGTCAGCCGGTCGTCCGCGTCGTACATGCCGAGCAGCAGGGAGCCGATGGTGCCGGCCCGCCGGCCGGCGCCCGGCTTGTAGCCGCCCACGATAACCTCGATGGTGTCGTTGAGCGGCACCTTGACCCACGCCGGTGAGCGGCGGCCCGGCTCGTACGGCGAGCGGAGCTGCTTGGCCATGACCCCTTCGAGGCCGAGGTCCGCCGCCGCGCCGGCCAGGTCCCGGCCGGCGTCGCCGGTCCAGTGCGGCGGCGTGTCGACGGCCTGCCCGCTGAGCTCCAGCTCCTGCAGCGCGGTGCGGCGCTCGGCGTACGGCAGGGAGGTGAGGTCCCGCCCGTCGAGGTGCAGCAGGTCGAACAGGTACATCCGTACCGGGGTGGCGGCGACCAGCGCGGCGCTCGGCGCGCGAACGTGCATCCGGTGTTGCAGCGCCGAGAAGCTGGGCCGCCCCTTCGCGTCGAGCGCCACGATCTCCCCGTCGAGCACCGCCCGCCGCCCGGCGAGCAGTTGCGTGAGCTCGTCCAGCTCCGGATACGCCCGGGTGACGTCTCGGTCGTTGCGGCTGAGCAGCCGCAGCCCGTCGCCGACGTAGGCGATCGCGCGAACGCCGTCCCATTTGAACTCGTACGCCCAGCCGGGCCCGCTGGGCAGCGCGCCACTGGACGCCAGCATCGGCGGCACGAGACCCGGCATCCTGGCACTCACGCCTCGATCATGGCCAATCCCGCGCGCGGAGACGCAGGTTTCCGGTCATTCCGCTCGGGCCGGCACGTCTCGACCGCGGGCGCCCGTCGCCGCATGGCGTCGGGGGAGCGAGAGGCCGCCGATCGTTTGCGGCCGGTGGCGGCGGGTAGCCACGCGGTCTCCGGGACGGGAAGGACGGGGCATGGCTGAGCTGGAGTTCTTCGAAAAGGTGGCCGCGCGGGCGGGTGTTCCGCCGGAGACGGCGCAATCCCTGACCGAGGCCACCCTGCGCACCCTCGCGGAGCGGATCAGCGGCGGCCAGGCGGCGGACCTGGCCGACCACGTGGCGCACGAGCTGCGCCCGTTCCTGACCCGGGCCCGCCCGGAGGAACCGCAGGCCTTCGGGTACGACGAGTTCCTCCGCCGGGTGGCGGCGCGCGCGGGGGTGGCGGACGACCTCGCCGAGCGAGGCGCTCGGGCCGTCCTGCAGACCCTGCACCGCGTGGTCGGGCACCGGGAGTTCGAGGACGCGATGTCGGAGCTGCCCGCGGAGATCGGCGCCCTGGCCCAGCCCGTGCCGCGCGGGGCCTGACCGGCACGCACGGTCTCCGGCCGGCGCGCGACTCCCCAGCGGGTGGACCGGCGGCGGTTACGGTGGCGTGATGACCCGGCTCAGTTTCGACCGACACTGCACCGAGATCGACGTGCTCGGCGACGACCAGCTGCTCGACTTCTGGCTCAAGCGGGTGGCCTTCGGCTGACCGGGTTCCCGGCGGTCGGCGACCGCCGGGACAGCACGGTCAGCCGGGCAGGTGCAGGAACGACCACTGGTGGCCGTCCAGGTCCCGGAACCCGCGCATGTACATGAAGCCGAGGTCCCGCCCCGGGCCCAGCGACTCGCCGCCGCCGGCGATCGCCCGCTCGACCAGCTCGTCCACCTGCTCCCGACGGTCGACCCCGAGGCCGACGATCACCTCCCGGCTGGTCGAGGTGTCGCAGACAGCCGTCCCGGCGTACGCGGCGAAGGCCGCGCCGGTGTGCAGGATGAGGTGGGTGCTCCCGACGGTGAGCTGGGCGGTGTCGCCGCCCGGCTGCCGCTGCCCGGCGCAGAACCCCAGCGCGGTGAAGAATTCGACCGCCCGGTCGAGATCCCGCACCGGCAGGTTGACGTACGTCGCGGCGCTCATCGGGCCCCCTCCGGCGACTCCAGGAACTCCTTGAGGACGGCGAGCCGCTCCCGCCAGTACGCCCTGAACCGCTCGGCCTCGTCGGCGTCGGTCAGCTTCTCGTGCAGGACCGCCACCCGCGCCTTCGCCTCGCCGAGCGGGGTGAAGCCGACGGCGATCCGGGTCGGGCCGCCTGCCCAGTCCGCCCGGAAGGTCTTCGGCGCGGTCGCCGTCCTGAGCCGGAGCTCCACCTCGGGCAGCCAACGCGCGCGAAGTGTCTCGTCGGCGAACGCGTCGAAGAGCACCGCCACCGGCATGGCCACCGTCCGGCTGGCGGTCGCCTCGAAGCCCCCGCCGCGCCGTTGGCCGGGGACGCGCAGCCCGCGCGCCTGTTCGTACCCGACGGTGATGGTCTGCGCCCACCAGCCCGGCACCTCGTGCGCGGTGACCAGCCAGCGGGCGGTCTCGGTGTGCGTACGGTCGACCGCGCCCCAGGCGTCGAGCAGCGCGAACCACTCGTCCCAGTCGCGTCCGGTCCGCTCGCGCAGCAGCGTCGCCGAGATCCGGTCCAGCTGGGTCCGGCCGCCGGACGACGTGCCGACCTTGGCCGTGGTGACCTCCGGGTCGGCGGCCGCTGGGGCGCTGGTCGCGGCGCGGGCGAGCAACTGGCGGCGGGCGGTCGTGTAGCTCTCGCCGGTCTTCGTCATCCGGGTCCGCACCCGGGACTTGAACGACTTCTGATGCGTCATCACATGCTCCCTGTCGACGGCACGGTCGCAGGGACTCACGCTTCCGGCGACCTCGCCGTGCTGGGACGCAGGTGGCGTGTCGGTGGGCCAGCTGGCACCGCGCCCCGAGGACCCGAGGTCCCCTTTGCCTCCGCGAGGCCGGCGGCGTGAGCACCGGGAAGGAGGTGGGGCGCAGGGCTGCGCCGAGCACAGCTTACGCCTCCGGCCGCCCGGGGTGGGGGAGGTCAGGTCACCGGTCGGGCTCGCCGGTCTGCTCCCACATCGACTTCATCTCGTCGAACGCCTGCTCCATGATCCGCACCATGGCCTCCCGGGCCCGCTCGCCGTCCCGCCGCTGGATCGCCTGGGCGACGTCGGCGTGCAGTTGCAGGGCCTGCTCGTCGGGGTAGTGCGGCATCAGGTGGTAGTGGTGCCGGCCGGTGAGCACCTCGGCGACCAACTCCTGGAGCTTCACGAACATCTCGTTGCCGGAGGCGGCCAGCACCCGGCGGTGGAACTCGATGTCCAGGCTGAGGAAGCGCTCCTCGTCGCCGGCCTTGCCGGCGGCCCACATCTTGGCGGCGAGGCCGACCAGGTCGCTCGCCTCGTCGTGGTCGACCCGGCCGGCGGCCAGCCAGGCGGCGTGCGGCTCGACCGCGGTCCGCAGCTCGGTGATCGAGCGCATCTGGGCCATCCGCCCGGCCGACGCCAGTCGCCAGCGGATCACCTGCGGATCGAAGACGTTCCACGCCTCGGCCGGTCGGATCATCACCCCGACCCGGCGGCGGGTCTCGACGAACCCCATGGACGCGAGCACCCGCAGGACCTCGCGGATCACGGAGCGGGAGACCCCGTACCGCTCGACCAGGTCGTCGATGTTGAGGACGGAGCCGGCGGCCACCTCGCCGCCGCAGATGGCGGTGCCGAGGTGGTCGAGAACGCGGGCGTGCAGCCCGGCCTCGGCAGGGGCGTGCTGGGCGGGTGCGACCCCTGAGGAGGACTGATCCACGGCTCGGAGCATATCAGTTAGAGATCAGCTCTTGAATAAGTCAGCTTTTTGGGCCTAGCATCCGGTCGTTAAGCGGACGTTACAACGATGTGGCGCCCCTCCCCCCGGGCGGCGGCCACGACAGAAGGAGAGATGGACGTGCGGCGTCGATCGATATTCGGTACTTCTCTGGCTGTGGTTGTCGCCATGGGCCTCTCCGCGTGCGGCGGCGGTGGCGACGACAGCAGCGCGTCCAAGACGGTCCGGGTGACCCTGGCGAACCACGTGTGGACGGAGAACATCAAGCAGGCCCTGCCCGAGTTCGAGAAGCAGACCGGCCTCAAGGTCGAGATCACCCAGCTCGGCGAGGACCAGCTCTCCGACCAGTACAACGTCAAGCTCAACGCCGGCTCGTCCGACATCGACGTGATGATGTACCGCCCCCTGCAGGAGGGGAAGCTCTTCGCCAAGAACAAGTACCTCGCCGACCTGTCGGAGCAGGTGAAGTCCAACAAGGACTGGGACTTCGCCGACTTCCAGGCCGGCCCGGTGGAGGCCACCTCGTACGAGGGCAAGCCGGTCGGCGTCCCGATCATCACCGAGCAGGAGGTCCTCTACTACCGCAAGGACCTGCTCGCCAAGGCCGGCCTGAGCGCTCCGCCGAAGACCCTCGACGAGCTCAAGGCCGCCGCCGCCAAGATCAAGGCCGCCGAGCCGGGCGTCGCCGGCTTCGTCGCCCGGACCGGCAAGTCACCGGCCGTCACCCAGTTCTCCAGCTTCCTGTACAGCTTCGGCGGTGACTTCGTCGACGGCAGCGGCAAGGCCGGCGTCAACAGCGACGCCGCCAAGCAGGCGTACGCCTACTACGGCGGGCTGATCAAGGACTCCGGCCCGGCGAACGTCAGCACCGACATGAGCTGGCCCGAGGCGATGGCCATCTTCACCCAGGGCAAGGCGGCCTTCTACACCGAGGCCGACTCGCTCTACAAGAACGCCACCGACCCGGCCAAGTCCAAGGTGGCCGACACCGTCGGCTTCGCGCCGTTCCCGGCCGGTCCGGCCGGCTCGAAGCCGTACAACATCCCCTCCTGGGCGCTGGGCGTCAACGACAGCTCGGAGAACAAGAGCAACGCCTGGAAGTTCATCGAGTGGGCCACCGGCAAGCAGCAGACGCTCGCCCAGCAGAAGTCCGGCGTGCCGAGCGCCCGTACCTCCGTCTGGGCCAACCCGGAGGGCACCGCGACCTACCCGAAGGACCTGGTCGAGGCCATCGCCGCCAGCACCAAGGTCGGCGTGGGCCACGACCGGCCGCTGGTCGTGAAGGTCGCCGAGGCCCGCGAGATCGTCGGCCAGCCCATCGTCGACGCGATCGCCGGCAAGGACGCCGCGGCCGCGGCCGACACGGCGAACACCGCGTTCCAGAAGTTCCTGGACGACGAGGCCAAGTAAGCCGCGCGCGGGTGGTGGGGCCGGTCGGCCCCGCCACCCGCGTCTCCCCGCCGGCCCCGCCCACCCCCGGAGATCCCATGGCAACCGTCACCACTCCCGCCCGAGCGCCCGGCGGCGCCTCGGCCATGCCCGACACGCCCGGCTGGGCGCGCTGGGCCAACGACCATCGCAAGTGGCTCTTCGCCGCGCCGGCGATGATCTTCGTCGCCGCGCTGATCGTCTTCCCGCTGGCCTGGACCGGCTACCTCAGCCTCACCGACGCCGAGGGTTCCGTCCGCGCCGAGAGCGAGTTCATCGGCTTCCAGAACTACGTCGACGTGCTGTCGGACACCGAGCGGTTCTGGCCGGCCGTCGGGCGGACCGCCGCGTTCACCGTCGTCGCGCTGCTCTTCGAGGTCGTCATCGGCATGGCGGTCGCCCTGCTGCTGTGGCGGCCGTTCC
The DNA here is from genome assembly GCF_052814115.1 of Micromonospora sp. IBHARD004. NCBI lineage: Bacteria > Bacillati > Actinomycetota > Actinomycetes > Micromonosporales > Micromonosporaceae > Micromonospora > Micromonospora sp. IBHARD004. Next base: position 3,723,293 of record NZ_CP199934.1, on the reverse strand, counting down.
GCGGCCAGAAGTGGGTCCGGGTAGCCATCCTGATGCCGCTGGTCGCCACCCCGGTCGCCGTCGGCATGATGTGGCGGCTCATCTTCGACCCCAACATCGGCCTGGCCAACCAGGTGCTCGGCTGGGTCGGCATCGGCCCCCAGCCGTGGCTCGCCGGCCAGCACTCGGCGCTGCCCACCACCATCTTCATCGACGTGTGGCAGTGGACGCCGATGGTGGTGCTGATCCTGCTCGCCGGGCTCACCTCGCTGTCGGAGGAGCCGCAGGAGGCCGCCCGGATCGACGGCGCGAGCACCTGGCAGCGCTTCCGGCACGTCACCCTGCCGCTGCTGATGCCCACGGTGATCGTGGCGATCCTGCTGCGCGGCATCGACGCGCTGAAGACCTTCGACATCCTCTACGCCACCAAGGGTCGCGGCGGCGGATCGTTCCACGAGGTGGAGACCCTCAACGTGTACGCCTACGGCCTCAGCTTCGACTACAACGAGTACGGCGTCTCCTCGACCGTCCTCATCATCTTCTTCCTGATCATCATCGGGTCGATGTGGGCGTTGACCGCCCGCCGCAAGGAGGCCAAGCGATGAAGCCCCGTCCCGCGTACCGGGTGTTCCGGGTGGTGGCGCTCGCCGTCGTGGTGCTGTCGCTGCTCGCGCCGCTGCTCTGGATGATCGCGGCGTCGTTCAAGACCAACGTCGACATCTACGACACCGGCAAGGCGCTGGTCTTCTCGCCCACCATGGACAACTACGCCACCGTGCTCAAGCGGGCGGACTACGTCCAGTTCATCGGCAACAGCCTCTGGGTGGCCTTCGCCGCGACCGTGGCGTCGCTGATCCTGGGCGTGCCGGCCGCGTACTCGATGAGCCGGTTCAACATGCGGAAGTCCGCGCTGGTGGTGCTGATGGCCCGGGTCATCCCCGGCGTCTCGCTGCTGGTGCCCTGGTACTACGTCTTCTCCAACCTGAAGATGGTCGGCGGCTTCGGCGTGCTGATCCTCAGCCACATGTTCGTCTCGCTGCCGCTGGTGGTCTACATCATGATGGGCTACTTCGACGGCCTGCCGGAGGAGCTGGAGGAGGCGGCGCTGGTCGACGGGCTGACCCACATCGGCGCGTTCCGGCGGATCACCCTGCCGCTCTCCGTGCCGGGCGTCGCCACCGCCGGCATCCTCTCCTTCATCTTCTCCTGGAACAACTTCATGTTCGCCCTGGTGCTCTCGGGCGCCGACACCAAGACCCTGCCCGTGGCGATCTTCGACTTCGTCGGCTACGCCAGCATCGACTGGGGCGGGCTGATGGCCGCCGCCACCGTGGTCACCCTGCCGATCATGCTGATCGCCCTGTTCGTGCAGAAGTACGTGGTCTCCGGGCTCACCGCCGGCGCGACGAAGGGCTGAACATGACGACGATCGCACGCATCGAGACCTTCCTCGTCGCACCCCGCTGGCTCTTCGTCCGCGTGGAGACCTCCTCGGGGGTCGTCGGCTGGGGCGAGGCCACCTGCGAGGGGCGCTCCGAAACCGTCCGGACCGCCGTCGAGCAGCTCGCCGAGCTGCTGGTCGGCCGGGACGCGCTGCGGATCGAGGACCACTGGCAGGTCATGACGAAGGGCTCGTTCTACCGGGGCGGCCCGATCCTGGCCAGCGCCGTGTCCGGCCTCGACCAGGCGCTGTGGGACATCGCCGGCAAGCACTTCGGGGCGCCGGTGCACCAGCTGCTCGGCGGCCCGGTCCGGGACCGGATCCGGGTGTACGGCTGGGTCGGCGGCGACGAGCCGAGCGAGGTCCGCGACCACATCGCCGCCCAGGTCGAGGCGGGGCTGACCGCGGTCAAGATGAACGCCTCCGGCCGGATGAGCCCGATCGCCTCGGTGGCCGAGCTCGACGGCGTGGTGGCCCGGGTGGCCGCGGCCCGCGAGGTGCTCGGCGACGACCGCGACGTGGCCGTCGACTTCCACGGCCGCTTCACCCTGGCCAACGCCCGCCGGGTGGCGCCGCTGCTGGAGCCGTACCGGCCGCTGTTCCTGGAGGAGCCGGTGGTCCCGGAGAACTCCCACCTGATCGGCGACTTCGTCCGGTCGACCACCACGCCGGTCTCCACGGGGGAACGGCTCTACAGCCGGCAGGAGTTCCTGCCCGTCTTCCAGGCCGGCATCGCCGTCGCGCAGCCGGACCTGTCGCACGCCGGCGGCATCACCGAGGTCCGCAAGATCGCCGCGCTCGCCGAGGTGTACGACGTGCAGCTCGCCCCGCACTGCCCGCTCGGGCCGATCGCCCTCGCGGCCTGCCTCCAGGTCGGCTTCGCCACGCCGAACTACCTGATCCAGGAGCAGAGCATCGGCATCCACTACAACCTCGGCGCCGAGGTGCTCGACTACTGCCTGGACAAGACCCCGCTGACCTTCGTGGACGGGTACGTCGAGCGGCTCACCGCGCCCGGGCTGGGCATCGAGATCGACGAGGCGGCGGTCCGCGCCGCGGACAAGCGCGGCCACGCCTGGCGCAGCCCGATGTTCCGGCACCTCGACGGCTCCTACGCGGAATGGTGACCATGACCCTCGACCTCACCGCCGAACTCGCCGCCACCCGCCTGCTGGCGGTCATCCGCGGCTCCGACACCGCCGCCGCCATCGCCACCGGCACCGCCCTGCTCGCCGAGGGCGTACGGGTGGTGGAGGTGGCCCTGACCACGCCGGGGGCGCTCGACGCCATCGCGGCGATCCGGGCGGCGGCCCCGGCCGGCTCGCTGGTCGGCGCGGGCACGGTGCTCACCCCGGCCGCCGTCGCCGACGTGGCCGCCGCCGGGGCGCAGTTCGTGGTCACCCCGGCCGTCGTCGACTCCATCCCCGAGGCGGTCCGCCGCGGCCTGCCGGTCGCCGCCGGGGCGCTCACCGCGACCGAGGCGTACGCCGCGGTCCGGGCCGGGGCCGCCGCCGTCAAGCTCTTCCCGGCGTCGGTGGGCGGGCCGGCGTACCTGAAGGCGCTGCGCGACCCGTTCCCGCAGATCCCGTTCGTCGCGGTCGGCGGGGTGGGCCTCGCCGAGCTGCCCGGCTACCTTGCCGCCGGCGCGATCGCCGTCGGCGTCGGTGGCCCGCTGGTCGGCGACGCCGCCTCCGGCGGTGACCTCGACGCGCTGCGGGAGCGGGCCCGGGCCTACCTCGCCGCGACGTCGTGACCGCCGTCGACCTGCTCACCTTCGGTGAGGCGCTGGTGTCGCTGCGGTCCGCCGGGCCGCTGACCGCGGGCGGCGCGCTGACCATGCGCCTGGCCGGCGCGGAGTCCAACGTCGCCATCGGGCTGGCCCGGCTCGGCCACCGGACGGCCTGGGCCGGCCGGGTCAGCGACGACGAGCTCGGCGGGTACGTGCTGCGGCAGTTGCGCGCCGAGGGCGTCGCCGTCGACCACGCGACCCGGGACCCGGACCGCCCGGCCGGGCTGATGTTCCTGGAACGGCGCACCGCCGACCTGACCCGGGTGCGCTACCACCGGGCCGGCTCGGCCGGCTCCGCGCTCACCGTCGACGACCTGCGTCCGGCGCTGGCCGCCGGCGCCCGGGTGCTGCACCTGACCGGCATCACCCCGGCGCTCTCCGACAGCGCGCGCGAGGCCACCCGGTGGGCGGCCGAGACGGCCTCCCGGGCCGGGGCGCTGGTCTGCCTCGACGTCAACCACCGGGCGAAGCTGTGGAGCCGGGACGACGCCCGCGCGGCGCTCACCCCCCTCGCCGGGTCCGCCTCGGTCGTCGTCGCCTCCGCCGACGAGCTGGACCTCGTCGGCGAACCGGGCGCGGCCGAGGAGACCACGGTGGCCGGGCTGCTCGCGCGGGGCGTGGCGACCGTGCTGGTCAAGCTCGGCGCCGACGGCGCCCGGGCGTACACCCGCGAGGGCGTCCGGCACGCGGCGGCGCTGCCGGTCACCGCAGTGGACACCGTGGGCGCCGGCGACGCCTTCACCGCCGGCTACCTCTCCGGTCACCTGGACGGCCTCGACCTGGCCGGGCGGCTGCGCCGCGCCGTCACCCTCGGCGCCTTCGCCGTCGCCGGAGACGGCGACTGGGAGGGCCTGCCGCGCCGCGACGAACTGTCCCTCCTGGACGACCTCCAGCCCGGCAGCACCCTTCGCTGAATCACCCCGAGAAAGGCACCCGCGTGAAGATCGTCGCAGCGGACGTCATCGTCTCCAGCCCCGACCGCAACTTCGTCACCCTCAAGATCACCACCGACGAGGGGCTCACCGGGCTGGGGGACGGCACCCTCAACGGGCGCGAGCTCTCCGTCGCCTCCTACCTGGCCGACCACGTCGTGCCCCTGCTGATCGGCCGGGACCCGCACCGCATCGAGGACGCCTGGCAGTTCCTCTACCGGTCGGCCTACTGGCGGCGGGGGCCGGTGACCATGGCAGCCATCGCGGCTGTGGACGTCGCCCTCTGGGACATCAAGGCCAAGGCCGCCGGGATGCCGCTCTACCAGCTGCTCGGCGGCGCGTCGCGGACCGGGATCATGGCGTACGGCCACGCCTCCGGGCGGGACCTGCCGGAGCTGTTCGACTCCATCCGCCAGCACCTCGACCTCGGCTTCCGGTCGATCCGGGTGCAGACGTCGGTGCCCGGCATCAACGCCGTCTACGGCGTCGCCGCCCAGCCCGGCGTCGACGGCAAGCGGTACGACTACGAGCCGGCGCAGCGCACCCCGCTGCCCGCCGAGGAGGACTGGGACACCCGGGCGTACCTGCGCCACCTCCCCGGTGTCTTCGAGGCCGTCCGCAACGAGTTCGGCCCCGAGCTGCCGCTGCTGCACGACGGGCACCACCGGATGACCCCGATCCAGGCGGCCAAGCTCGGCAAGGCCCTGGAGCCGTACGACCTGTTCTGGCTGGAGGACTGCACGCCGGCGGAGAACCAGGAGGCGCTGCGCCTGGTCCGCCAGCACACCACCACCCCGCTGGCCATCGGCGAGGTGTTCAACACGGTCTGGGACTACCAGACGCTGATCCGGGAACAGCTCATCGACTACGTCCGGTCCGCCGTCACCCACACCGGGGGCATCACGGCCATGCGCAAGCTGCTCGACTTCGCCGCCCAGTACCAGATCAAATCCGGCATCCACGGACCGACCGACATCTCACCGGTCGGCATGGCCGCCGCCCTCCACCTGGACCTCGCCATCCACAACTTCGGCATCCAGGAGTACATGCAGCACGGCGCGCTGACCAACGAGGTCTTCCGGCAGTCGTTCACCTTCACCGACGGTTACCTGCACCCGGGGGAGCAGCCGGGTCTCGGTGTCGAGCTCGACGAGGAGGCCGCCGCCCGGTTCCCGTACCAGCCGGCGTACCTGCCGTTCAACCGGCTCAAGGACGGCACCGTCCATGACTGGTGATCGGCGGCCCACCCGGCACATCGTGGTGATGGGGGTGTCCGGGGCGGGCAAGACGACGGTGGCCCGGGGGATCAGCGAGCAGACCGGGCTCCGGTTCGCCGAGGCGGACGAGTTCCACTCCGAGTCCAACGTGGCGCGGATGCGGTCCGGCGTACCGCTGGACGACGCCGCCCGCTGGCCGTGGCTGCGCGACCTCGCCGACTGGATGGCCGCCCGGCACGCCGAGGGGGTCTCCACGGTGCTGGCCTGCTCGGCGCTGAAGCGGTCCTACCGGGACGTGCTGCGGCAGGGCCCACCGGACGTGGAGTTCGTCCACCTGGCCGGGGCGGCGGAGCTCATCCGGGACCGGATGAGCCGCCGCGCCGGGCACTACATGCCGGCCAGCCTGCTCGACTCCCAGCGGGCGATCCTGGAACACCTGGACCCGGACGAGCCCGGCGTCGTCCTGGAGATCACCCTGCCGCCGGACGAGCTGGCCACCGCGGCGGTCGACCGGCTCGGACTGCGGGCCGGCAGCGCGGTCGGCGGCCCGTAGGGTCAGATCACTGGGCCCGGGCTCGCCGTCCGGGCCGGTGGCGCTCACCCGGGCAGCGCGTCCAGGTAGACCCAGCGGCCGTCCTCGCGGACGAAGTGGCTGCGCTCGTCGAGCGTGCCGGGGCGCCCCGCCTCCCGGTAGTGGGCCCGGAACTCGACCGTGCCCTCGGAGTCGAAGATTCCGCCCCGGTCGGTCCCGAGGATCTCCAGGCGGGTCCACCGCTGCCCCGGGTCGAGTCGGAGCCGGGCCGGCCGGGTCGAGGAGTGCCAGCTGCGTACCAGGTAGTCGGCGTCGCCGACGGCGAAGGCGCTGAACCGGGAGCGCATCAGCGCCTCGGCGGTCGCGGCGTCCGCCTCGCCCCGGTGCAACCGGCCGCAGCAGTCGGCGTACGGCAGGCCGGAGCCGCACGGACAGGCTCCGGTCGTCTGGTCGGCCGCGCTTCCGCGGGCACCGCGTTTCGCCATCCGGTCATTCTCGCCGATGGGCTCAGCGCGCCGGGCGACCAGCCCCGCGAATCGGCCCGCGGCTCGGCCGGCGAGCCGTGTTCCGCCTGCCGAACGACTCCATGGTCGTCGTCTTCTTCGCCGGCGCCCGGGTTTCCGCGGTGGCCCGGTCCAGGGCCGCCGCCGTCGCCTTCCTGGCCGGCGCCTTCTTCGCCGCGACCCTCGTGGCCGGCGCCTTCTTCGCGGCGGCCCTCTTGGCGGGTGCCTTCTTCGCGGCGGCCTTCTTGGCCGGTGCCTTCTTCGCCGGGGCCTTCGCCGCGGGTGCCTTCTTCGCGGCGGCCTTCTTGGCGGGTGCCTTCTTCGCGGCGGTCGCCTTGGCGGTCGGCTTCCGGGTGGGGGTCGCCGTCGTGGCGGCGGTGGCCTTCTTGCGGGCCACCCGGGCCGTCGTCGGGGTGGGCTTCCCGCCCGGGGTCTTGGCCGCGCTCGTCCCGGTGGCCCGCTTCGTGGCGGCCGCGACCTTCTTCGCCGCCGCCGCCCGCTTCGGCGGCGCCTTGCGGGCCCCCGTCGCCTTCTTCGCGCCGGTGGGTCTGGTGGCCCGGGTGGTACCCCTCGCCGCGTCCGCCATCGTCGCTCCTCCTCGGGGATCTGCCCCGACCCCGGCCGGCAGTGCCGCCGACGGGGGAGGGTGCTGGCCAGCCGCGTCGGACCGGCCGACGCGGCGGGCACCTGTCTTCCCCCGTCCCCGACCCCCAAACTCCCGGGCGCCGGCGCGCCCACCCGGTTCGTGCTGCGCGCGGTGCCCCACTACGCCACCGGACCCGGCGGCGGCAATCTCACCGCGACGGCGTCTCGGCAAGGTCGGCCGGATCGAGGTTCAGCGTCGCGAGCAGGCCCGCGTGCTTGCCGACGTCGACCTCGTCGGGCAGCTCCCGCCTGATCCAGTCGGCCCTGACATGCTGGCCGCGGGCGCGCAGGACGTCGATGATCCGGTGTCTGGCGATCTTCATCGTTGCTCCCTCATGAGGCTGTTGCGAAGGTCCCGGGCGTCGCCCGGGGTCGGGGTCAGAGACGTGGAGCCGCGAGCAGGGCACGGCGCAGTCGCGACCGGGTTGACAGCGAGGACGGGGCTGGGCGGCTCCGCCGCCGGGGCCCGTCGACCGGGGGCCACCCAGCGGCCGCGGGGGAGCGTAGGGGTGGCACCGGTACGGCACCGGAAGCTCCGCGACTGGCGGGATGCGTCGGTCAGGTCGGCGGCTGCGGTCCGGGCACGGTGCGGTACGGACATGACGTCCCCTGGGTGGGTCCGGCGTGGCGGCCACCTCGAGAGTGGGATGTCGTCGATTCCGGGATGACCCCAGCCTACGCCCCGTCAGTCGGGCGCCACCGCGCGACGATCAGGAGGCCGGGACGGGCCCGGGTCGGGCGTTGCGCCGGGCGTGTGCAATGGCGACGCGGACGAGGAGAGCGAGCGACGGCTCGCCGAGGCTGTGGACCGGCTCCGCGAGTACGAGGCGGTCGGCCGGCGTACCGAGGACCTGCGCCGGCGCATCGACGACGCCGAGCGGCTGCACGCCGCGGTCGGACGGGAACACGCCCGGCAGCGCCCGGAGCGTCGATTGGCCCAATGATCGGGGTCTTGATCGGCTCTCACGATGGGCCGATACGCTGCCTACCGTCGTCTCGTAACCGCTCAGGAAGGACCGAGACGACGATGACGAACGCCGACATGTGGTTCGACCCGCGCTGCCCGTGGGCCTGGAACGCCTCCCGCTGGCTGCTGGAGGTGGAGCGGGTCCGCGCCGTGCGGATCCGGTTCAACGTGATGAGCCTCTCCGTGCTCAACGAGGGGCGCGAGGGGCTGGAGGAGTGGTACCGGGAGTGGCTGAAGCCCGGCATGGGCCCGGTCCGGGTGGCGATCGCCGCCGAGCAGAAGTTCGGCAACGAGGTGCTGGGCGACCTCTACACCGCGCTGGGCACCCGGATCCACGACGACCGGGCCCCGATCGGCCGCGAGCTGTACGTCGCGGCGCTGACCGAGGTCGGACTCCCCGTCGAGCTGGCCGACGCGGCCGGCTCCACAGAGCACGACGAGGCGCTGCTGGCCAGCCACCGCGCCGGGCTGGAACCGGTCGGCGAGGACCTGGGCACCCCCACCATCCACCTCACCGACGACGCCGGTCGGCGCACCGCCTTCTTCGGGCCGGTGGTCGCGCCGATCCCGCGCGGCGAGGACGCCGGGCGGCTCTGGGACGGCGTGCTGTTGGTCGCCGGCACCGACGGCTTCTTCGAGCTGAAGCGGGGGCGTACCCGCCGGCCGATCGAGCACTGAGTGGTGGGCGGGGCGTGGCTGGCGGCTCACCGCGCATCCTGTCGCCACGGCCGCTCGGAGCACAATGGCCACGAGATGATCCATTACGGACGGCGCGTCGGCGGAACCACCGCGCGTTGAGCGACCGCTTAGTTGATCATGCGTGGGACGAAGATCCTGCGTAGCGTGAGGACATGAAGAAGCGGTATGTCGCCAGAATCTCCATGCCCGGCCGCTTCGCGCGGGGGCCATCGCGGACTGACGGACCACCCGTCGCCCGGGGAAGGGCGACACCGCCCGGCGCCGACACCGCTGCCGCGTCGGACGTCGGCGTGGCGGCCGTCGCCGCGCCGGGCGGCGCCCCGCCACCGCCGCAGCCCCCGGTCACGGCGCCCACCGGCGTGGCTCCGCTTCCGTCCGGCTCGGCGCCGCCGACCAGCGGGCCCGGGCCCGTCCGGGGAGTGGCGCCGCTGCCCGATCCGCCCGACGGGGCCGGGATCGACGGCGCCACCCAGATGCTCCAGGCCCCCGACGTCACCGCGGCCATCTTCGTGGATGGCTCCGGGCGGCGGGCGCGGACGCTCCGCCGCGTCGTCTCCGCAGTGGTGCTGCTGGCCCTGCTCCTGATCGTGGCGCTCTGGGCGAGCCAGGGCGCGGAGGCCCTCGGACTGCGGGTGCCCGCCTGATGGCGCTCTGGCGCGGCGGGCAGCGGATCGGCGACCTCGACCCCCCGCCACCGAAGAACACCCGACAGCGTAGGCGGGGCCGCCAGCGGTGGATGTTCGCCGCGGTGGCCACCTTCATCCTGGTCAACGTGCTCGCCGTCGGCGCGTACGCCAACTCGCGCTTCACCCCGGACAACCAGCGCACCGGGCCGGAGAGCGCCGCGTCGGTGCCGGCGGCGGTACGCGACGGCGGAACGGTCGTCGACTTCCGGAGCGGGCGGCTCGACGCGCGCCGGATGCCGGCGCGGACCATCGCGCTCACCTTCGACGACGGCCCGGATCCGGTGTGGACACCGCGGGTCCTCGACGTGCTCGCCCGGCACCACGTGCCGGCCACGTTCTTCGTCCTCGGCTCCCAGGTCAGCCGGCACCCGGACATCACCCGGCGGATGATCCGCGAGGGTCACGAGCTGGGCATCCACACCTTCACCCACCCGGAGTTGACCGACCTGCCGTCCTGGCGGCGCCGGTTGGAGTACTCCCAGACCGAGGCGGTCATCGGGTACACCACCGGGGTCGGCACGCCGCTGGCCCGGCTGCCGTACTCCAGCGGGGTCGACGCCGTCGACGACGCCGACTGGCCGATCGTCCGGGACGCCGGCCGGTGGGGTTACGTCACCGTCTTCGAGGACACCGACAGTCAGGACTGGGCCCGACCCGGCCCGGACGCGATCGTCCGCAACTCCACCCCGAAGGGGGACCGGGGCGCGGTCGTCCTCCTGCACGACAGCGGCGGCGACCGCGCGCAGACCGTGGCTGCCCTGGACCGCTTCATCCCCGAGATGCAGGCCCGCGGCTACCGCTTCACCACCGTGTCCGGCGGCCTCGGCTGGCCGGCCGCCGCTGCCGCCTCCACCGGCGACAGGTTCCAGGGCGGCCTGCTCGTGTGGGCGGTGCGGATCGCCGACGCCACGGTACGCGGGCTCTGGCTGCTGCTGATCGTCGTCGGCCTGCTCACGCTGGCCCGCACCATCCTGCTCTTCGGCTACGCCGTCCGACACGCCCGGCGGCGCCGTGCCCCGACCTGGTCCTGGGGTGGCGAGGTGAACGACCCCGTCACGGTCATCGTGCCCGCGTACAACGAGCGCACCACCATCGCGGCGGCGGTGCGGTCGTTGGCGTCGGGACGTCACCCCGGCGTGGAGGTGCTGGTCGTCGACGACGAGTCCGACGACGGCACCGCGGCGGAGGTGGAGCGGCTCGGGCTGCCGGACGTCCGGGTGGTCCGGGTGCCCGGCGGCGGCAAGGCCGCCGCGCTCAACGCCGGCGTTGCGCTGGCCCGGCACGACCTGCTGGTCATGGTCGACGCCGACACCGTCGTCGACCCCGACGCCATCCACCGCCTGGTGCAGCCCTTCGCCGACCCGCGGGTCGGGGCCGTCGCCGGCAACGTCAAGGTCGGCAACCGCCGTCGGCTGATCGGCCGCTGGCAGCACATCGAGTACGTCATCGGCTTCAGCCTCGACCGGCGGCTCTACGACACGTTGCGCTGCATGCCCACCATCCCCGGCGCCCTCGGCGCGTTCCGTCGGGAGGCCGTCCACGGCGCCGGCGGGCTGAGCCGGGCGACGCTCGCGGAGGACACCGACCTCACCATGGGCATCCACCGGGCCGGCTGGCGGGTCGTGTACGAGGAGACGGCCGTGGCCCGCACCGAGGCGCCGAGCACCCTGCCGCAGCTGTGGCGGCAGCGCTACCGGTGGAGCTACGGGACCATGCAGGCGCTCTGGCGGCACCGGCGGGCATTGATCGAGCGCGGTCCCTCCGGTCGCTTCGGCCGGCGCGGCCTGCCGTTCATCGCCCTCTTCTCGGTGCTGTTGCCGCTGCTCGCGCCGGTGGTGGACATCTTCGCCGTCTACGGGCTGTTCTTCCTCGACCGGGTGGAGACCGTCGTCGCGTGGCTCGCCGTCCTGACCCTCCAGGTGATCACCGCGATCCTCGCGTTCCGCCTCGACCGGGAACCGCTGCGTCCGCTCTGGGCGCTGCCGTTGCAGCAGTTCGTCTACCGCCAGGTCATGTACCTGGTCCTGGTGCACTCGGTGGTCACCGCGCTCAGCGGGGGCGCGCTGAAGTGGCAGAAGCTGCGCCGTACCGGGGAGGTGGTGGCCCAGCCGACGGCCGGATGACGGCGGATCAGGTGAGCGGCGCCGTCGCGGTCCGGGCCGCCCGCCGGGCCGCCGCCGGCAGCCAGGGCGCCGCCGCGATCAGCGCACGGGCCTGCGCCGGGGAGAAGACCCCGGCGGCGGGCTCGCCCCGACCGCACGGGCCGTCCGACTCGCCGGGGCTCTTCACCCACAGCAGCGCCGCCACCCGCTCCAGGCGGGGATCGGTGGTCGGCGGTACGCCCAGCGCCTGCGGCGTGGCGTTGCACCACCGGTCGTCGGGCGGCGCCGGCAGCCCGTTGCGGGAGGTGTCGATGACCATTTCCCGGCCGCCGACCAGGTCGGACACCGCCAGGCCCCAACGGTGGCTGTCCGCCGTGGACTGCCGGTTGGAGACGTTGACCGAGAAGCCCTCCGCCCGGGCGACGCCCGCCCGGCGCAGCCGCTCGGCGGTCTCCTGCGGACCGCGCCAGCGCGGGTGGCCGGCGTCGAGGTAGACGTGGTGACCGGCGTCGGCCAGCACCCGGACCGCGCGGGACAGCAGCTCCGCCCGGGCGTCGGTGAAGCACTCGGCGACGACGGCGTCCGGTTCGAGGATCACCGCCGCCCGCTGGTCGCCGAGTGCGTCGACCACCTGGTCGATGAAGCGCGCGTACGCCGTGGCGTCCCGGGCGCCGCCACCGGCGCAGTCCAGGTTCGGGACGTGATAGATCACCACCACCGGCAGCGCGCCCTGGCTGCGGGCGGCGGCCAGCACCTCGGCCAGGTCGGGCAGTTCCGCCGGGCCGGTCAGCCAGCGCGCCTGCGGGGTGCCGGCGATCGGGTCCAGCCAGGCGGCGTCATGGTCGCGCCGCCAGTGCGCCGCCGGGCTGTCCGTGTCCACCAGCAGCCGCGCGCCGCGGAACGGGTGGCGCAGCGGCGCGTACGCCTCGTCCCCCTCGCCGCAGCCGCCGAGCGTCGCGAGGAGCGCGGCGGCGAGAGCACCGGCGAGCAGAGGGACGCCCATCCGGCCAACCTATGCGCCCCCGCTCTCCGGCGCAGCGCTGCCGCGACCGCGCCGCCGCTACGGCAGCTCCACCGGCAGCGGCACCGGGCGCTTGGCCACCCGGTCGTCCCCGGAGGACCGGCCGCGCAGGTGCCGGGCCAGCCAGGGCAGCAGGTGCCGCCGGGTCCAGGCCAGCTCGGCCCGGACCACCTCGTGGCGGGGCCGCCGGGCGGGCACGGGCAGCGGGTGCGACCACGAGTCGTCGTAGCCGGGCAGGCCGGCGGTGTGCGCCAGCGCGGCGGCGATCCGCTCGTGCCCGGCGCTGTTGGCGTGCAGCCGGTCGTCGCTCCACAGGCGCGGGTCCGAGGCGACCGGGTGCGCCCCCAGGTCCAGCAGGGTGGCGCCGGTCTCGGTGGTGACCGCCCGGACTGCCGCGTTGAGCGCCACCACCCGGCCGCGCAGCGGCCGGGCCAGCGGCATCACCGGCGCCGGATCGGGCAGGGTGAAGGTCAGCACGGTGGCGCCCTGGCCGACCAGGGCCCGCTGCATCGCGCCGACGTCCTCGGCGATCCGGTCCGCGTCGAACGACGGCCGGAGCACGTCGTTCATCCCGGCCACCACAGTGGCCAGGTCCGGCGCCAGCTCCAGCGCCACCGGCAGCTGCTCGGCCCGGATCCGCGCGGTGGTACGACCGCGGATGGCCAGGTTGGCATACTCCAGGCCGCCCTGCGCGCGGGCCACCGCCAGGGCGAACCGGTCCGCCCAGCCCCGGTAGCCGCCCGCGTCGTCCGGGTCGTCCAGCCCCTCGGTGGTGCTGTCGCCGATCGCCACGTACCGCTGCCACAACATGGTCGCCAGCTTAGGGCGGTCCCGCGCCCGGGACACCGGACGCCCACCGCGGCTGCTAGTGCTCTGACCACAAACGTTGGCCGGGTGGTCGGGGTTGGGAAAGTGTTGTACTGGTGGTGTTGGCTTCGGTTCGTGCCTCGTCGTCGGGATCCCGCCGCCCCGCGGGTCGTGCACCGCACCGCGCGTCGCGTTGCGGGTGACGCCCGGGCAGCGGCGCCGGTGTTTCGGGCTGCTGCGCTCCGCCGGTGACCTGTGGGCGTGTGTGCTGGAGGCCAACACGTGGCGCCACCGCCGTGGCGACGCGCCACTGGTCGGCTATCAGCAGCTATGCCGGGAGTTGGCCGCGTCGGGGCCGGGCACGTTCGCGGAACTGGATTCCACGGGTGCGCTCGATCACCCTGCTGTGCGAGGGCGGTCGGCTGTTCCTCGACGTCACCGCCGAGGTGCCGGTGGCGGTCTACCCGCCCGGCGAGGAGCCGGATCCGGCCCGGGTGGCCGGGGTGGACCTGGGGATCATCCACCCCTACGCGGTGGCCGGCCCCGGCGGGGAGGGGTTGTTGGTGTCCGGGCGGGCGATCCGCGCCGAACACCGCATGCACCTGGCCGACACCAAGGCCCGCCGCCGTGCCGTGGCCCGTCGGGCGCCGAAACCTGGTCAGAAGGGGTCGCGGCGGTGGCGGCAGTACCGGCGTCGGGCACGACTGGTGGAGGACCGGCACCGGCGCAGGGTACGTCAGGCCCAGCATGAAGCCGCCCGCACCGTCATGTCGTGGGCGGTGGAGCAGCGGGTCGGTGTCCTGCACGTCGGCGACCCCCGCGGGGTGTTGGACCTTCCTACCGGGCGGCGGCACAACCTGCGGTTGCGGCAGTGGCAGATCGGACGGCTCCTGCAGGTCCTCACCGACAAGGCCGCGCTGGCCGGTATCACCGTCCGGCTGGTCGACGAGCGAGGCACCTCGTCCACCTGCCCCGCCTGCGGAAGGCGGGTGCCGAAACCCCGTGGCAGGACGTTGTCCTGCCCGCACTGCGCATTCTCCGGCCACCGCGACCTCGTCGCGGTCGCCAGCATCGCCACCCGCACCCCGGGCGGCGGATCCACCACCCCGGCAGCGGTTGTGCTGCCGCAGGTGGTCACGCACCGTCGAGCCGGCCGGCACCTGCCCGGTGCCGGCCGGTCCCGGCGTGACCCCCGCCGCCCACCAGGGCGGCGCGAGGATCAGTTGGCCCGCGGAGGCCCGCCCCACCACCGGTGGGGAGTCGCTCGCCCTTCAGGGCGAGGATCCACAACACCCACCGCAAACCCGGTGAACGTTAGTGGACACCGCACTAGCCTGGTGCCGGATGAGCCCCACCCGACGCCGCCTCGACCCCGAGCAGGTCCGCCGGTACGTCGCCGCGTCCCTCGGCCCGTCGCCTCGGGTGACCGACTGCGGGCCGCTCGACGGCGGCGGCTTCGCCGCGGTGTGGTGGGTGAGCCTGGACGACCGGCGCACCGTCGTCCTCAAGGTCGGGCCGCCGCCGCAGGTGCCGCTGCTGCGGTACGAGCGTGGCCTGATCGCCGCCGAGGCCCGCTACCTGCGCCGGGTCGCCGCGCAGGCGCCCACCGTTCCGGTCCCGCCGCTGCTGCACCACGGCAGCGACCCGGAGCTGGGGGACTGGCTGCTCACCGGCCTGCTGGCGGGCCGCACCCTGCACGACCTCGCCGGGGCCGGCGTGGACACGCGGCGGGCCCGGGCCGAGTTCGGGGCCGCACTCGCCGCGCTGCACCGGGTGACCGGCGACCGGTACGGCTACGACGGTGACCGTGCCGGCGGCGCCACCTGGCGGGCCGCGTTCACCGCGATGCTGGACGACCTGCTCGCCGACGCGGCGGACTGGCGGGTGCCGCTGCCCGTGCCGGCGCGGCGGATCCGGGAGCTGGTCGACCGGCACGCGCACGTCCTCGACGCGGTACGCCGCCCGGCGCTGCTGCACTTCGACGGCTGGGCCGGCAACGTCCTCGCCGTGCCCGGCCCGGACGGGGCGCCCCGGCTCAGCGGCCTGGTCGACGGGGAGCGCCACCTGCACGGCGACCCGCTGCTGGATCTGGTGTCGCCGTTGCTGTTCCGGCGTACCGAGGACGAGCCGGACGACCCGTTCCTGCGCGGGTACCGGACGGTGACGCCGTACCCGCTGGACGCCGGGGCCCGCCGCCGGCTGGGCCTCTACCGGCTGCACCTCTACCTGCTGATGACCGTGGAGATGCCCAGCCGTGGCATGACGGCCGGGTCGCATCCGGGCCGGAGCGCCCGGCTCGCCGAGCTGCTCGACCGGGAGCTGGCCGATCTCGCCAGGCCCTGACCGTCGCCGGGGACGCGGGTCAGAGCCAGCCGGAGCGGCGGAACAACCGGTACAGGGTGACCGCGGCCAGGGCCATCACCAGCAGGACCCCCTGGTAGCCGTAGCGCCAGTCCAGCTCGGGCATGTGGGCGAAGTTCATGCCGTAGATGCCGGCCACCGCGGTCTGGGTGGCGGCGATCGCCGCCCAGGCGGCGATCTTGCGCATGTCGTTGTTCTGGTCCACGGCGAGCTGCGCCAGCCGGGACTGCAGGATCGAGTTGAGCAGGTCGTCGTACCCGCCGATCCGGTCCACCGCCCGGGTCAGCCGGCCCTCCACGTCGACGAACCAGCGCTGCAACGCCGGCGGCGGCCCGCCGTCGCGCTGCTCGACGAGGCTGCGCAGCGGCGCCTGCAACGGCAGCACCGCCCGCTTGAACTCCACCACCTCGCGTTTGAACTGGTAGATGTGCTGGATGTCGGCGCCGCGGTCGCGGGCGAAGACGCTCTCCTCGACGCGTTCCAGGTCCCGCTCCAGGTGCCCGGAGACCTCCAGGTACAGCTCCACCATCCGGGCGCAGACCGCGTACGCCACCGCCCACGGCCCCTCGGCCAGCACCCCCGGGCGGCGCTGGATGTCCTCCCGGACCGGGGCGAGGGCGCCGGCCGCGCCGTGCCGCACGGTGATCACGAAGCGGTCGCCGAGGAAGACCATCACGTCTCCGGTGTCGATCACCTCGGAGGTGTCGGTCAGCTCGGTGTGCTCGACGTAGCTCGCGGTGCGCAGCACCAGCAGGGTGACGTCGCCGTGCCGCTGGACGGTGGGGCGGTGCCCGTCGGCGAGGGCCTGCGCCACGCTCAGCTCGTCCAGCCCGAAGGTGCGGCCGACCGCCGCCATCACCGCCGCCCCCGGCTCGTGCAGCCCGAGCCAGACGAAGGAGCGCCGGGTGCGGCGGCTGCGCGCGTACGCGTCGGCGTAGTGTGGCCGCCCCGGCTCCCGCCGACCGTTGACGTAGACGGCGCAGTCGACCACGGCGTCCGGGTTGGACCGTCGGGCGGCGGGCGGGGCCGCTTCGTCGGCCGGGCGGCCGAGCAGCCGGCCGAGCAGGGCGGGGAGCCGCGGCCCCCGCCGGGTCCGTACCGCCGTCCGGTCCACCGCGCACCTCCGCCCCGCCGGGAACTGACGGCCTACCGTACGGCACGTGCCGTCGGCGCGGTCAGCGTGTGGCCGTGGCGAAGACGACGATGTTGTCCGGGTAGTTGCCGGTGCGGGGGTTGAACCGGCCGCCGCAGGTGATCAGCCGCAGCCGGGCCGCCGCGTCGCCGCCGTAGACCCGGTCGGTGGGGAACCGCTCCTTCGGGTACGCCCCGACACCGTCCACGGTGAACGTGGCCTGTCGGCCGTCGGCGCGGGTGACCTGGACGACGTCGCCGGGCCGGAGCCGGCCGAGGTCGAAGAAGACCGCCGGACCGGTCTGCGAGTCGACGTGCCCGACCAGCACCGCGTTGCCGGCTTCGCCGGGGGTGGCGCCGTGGCGGTACCAGCCGGCCACCTCGGGCCGGTCCAGCGGCGGCACCTCCAGGGCGCCGTCGCTGTCGGTGGCCACCGGGACGATCTCGGCGTTGACGCCGATCCGGGGGACGGTGATCCGGACCGGTTCGGACCGGGGCAGCACCGGCCCGGGCGAGCCGGAACGTTCGCCGGTAGGGGCGGCCGAGGCGCCCGGCTGGGGCGGCCGGACGGACGTGGTGCCCAGGCCGGCGGCGACCAGCCCGGCCCCGGTCGCGCCGGTCAGCGTGACGGCCGCGACCACCGCGGCGGTGCGGGCCCGCGACGGCCCGCGCTCGGGGTTGCGCTGCGGCGACAGGTTCCCACCTCCGTCCGACGTGGGCGCGGTGCCCGCACCGGTCACGCCGGCGCGGGCACCCTCGCACAAGGGATGGTGTGTGGCGACGCCTCAGGCGACGACGGAGGCGCGGCGCCGGCGGCGCAGCAGCACGTACGTCCCCCCGGCGACGGCCCCGGCGGCCAGCGCGCCGCCCGCGACGAGGACGCCGGTGTCCGGCCCGTGGCCGCCGGCGCCGGCCGGGGCGCCGCCGATCGGCGTGACGGTGAACTGCGCGGTGCCGCCGTTGCTGCCGTCGCCGCAGGTCGTCGTGACCGTGTACGTCCCGAGGGTGAACCCGGCGGTGAAGAGTTCGGCGCTCAGGCCGCCGCCGGCCGCCGCGGTGGTGGAGCGGACGTTCTGATCCCGGTTGGGCCCGGTGACCCGGAAGATCGCGTCACCCACCTTCGGGTTGCAGGTCGTGGTGAGCACGACGGTCCCGCCGACCGGGGTGGTCGCTGGTGAGACGGTCGTGGTTTGCGCGAGCGCGGCGGCCGGGAGCAGGAGTGTGCCGAGGCCCACGCCGAGCGCCGCCGATCCGAGAATTGACTGTGCCTTCATGCGCGTCTTCCCTCACTTTTCGTCCGCTGTCTGCGTGGGACGTTGTTCGGGTGGCCAACTCCGTGACTAGCACCGGTGTGGCCAACACTAGGAGGGTTGGGGTGCCCGTCCGGTGTAAATGAGAAATCTTCGTTGCCGTCACGTGTTCCCCCTCCCGCCGGGGAGCTGCGGAAATGCCCACCCAGGACCGCCCGTAACGCCCGGCGCTCGTGGTCCCTCGTGGGGCGTCCGTCCGGTTCGTGCCCGCTCGGGCCGCCGCGGCCATGCGCCCGGTGCGACCGCTCCTGTCCTCAATGTCCGAAACCCCGGCGAGGAGCCCGGCGGCCCCGGGTGCGCCCGCCGGCCGGTGCCCGGGCGGAGCCGGCTCGCGCCCGCCGACGTGACCGGCGGTGGGTGACCGTGGCCGGGCGCGGCGTATCCACAGTGGAGGATCTCCATCCCGACCTGCCGCTCGCCGCCCGGAAGGCACCGTTCGCCGCACCGGGCCGACCGCTCCCGGCGACTGTGCCGTCACTCAGGTCGGGGCCCGACCGGCGAGAACTACAGTCGGCAGGAGCACACCGGATAGATCGCGACACATGTCACGGTGAGGAGCGAGTCGATGGCCAACCCTGCGGGCGTCGAGGTCACGGGACCGATGCACCCCCGGTACGACGAGATCCTCACCCCGGAGGCGCTGGCCTTCCTCGCCGATCTGCACCACGCCTTCGACCCGCGCCGCCGGGACCTGCTCGACCGCCGGCGGCGACGCGAGGCCGAGCTGGCCGACGGCGCGCTGCTGGACTTCCTGCCCGGGACCCGGGAGATCCGCGAGGCCGACTGGCGGGTCGCCGAGCCGGCGCCCGGCCTGGTCGACCGCCGCGTCGAAATCACCGGCCCGACCGACGCGAAGATGACCATCAACGCGCTGAACTCCGGCGCGAAGGTGTGGCTGGCCGACCACGAGGACGCCAACACCCCGCTCTGGGAGAACGTCGTCTCCGGGCAGCTCAACCTGCGCGACGCCATCGACCGCAAGCTCGACTTCACCTCCCCGGAGGGCAAGCAGTACGCGCTGCACGACGGCGAACTGGCCACCATCGTGGTCCGTCCCCGCGGTTGGCACCTCACCGAGAAGCACATCCTGGTCGACGGCGAGCGCACCTCCGGCAGCCTGGTCGACTTCGGGCTCTACTTCTTCCACTGCGCCCGCCGGCAGCTCGACCGGGGCGCCGGCCCCTACTTCTATCTGCCCAAGATGGAGAGCCACCTCGAGGCGCGGCTGTGGAACGACGTCTTCCTGGCCGCCCAGGAACGGCTCGGCATCCCGCGCGGCACCATCCGGGCCACCGTGCTGATCGAGACGTTCCCGGCCGCGTTCGAGATGGACGAGATCCTCTACGAGCTGCGCGAGCACTCCGCCGGGCTGAATGCCGGCCGGTGGGACTACATGTTCAGCGTGATCAAGAAGTTCCGCACCCGGGGCGCGGACTTCCTGCTGCCCGACCGCAACTCGGTGACCATGACCGTGCCGTTCATGCGCGCGTACACCGAGCTGCTGGTGCGGACCTGCCACCGGCGCGGGGCGCACGCCATCGGCGGGATGGCCGCGTTCATCCCCAGCCGGCGCGACCCGCAGGTCAACGAGACCGCCCTGGCGAAGGTCCGCGACGACAAGACCCGCGAGGCCACCGACGGCTTCGACGGCTCCTGGGTCGCCCACCCGGACCTGGTGCCGATCTGCCGGGAGGTCTTCGACCGGGTCCTCGGCGACCGGGCGAACCAGCTCGACCGCACCCGCGACGACGTCCGGGTCGCCGCCGCCGACCTGCTGTCCGTGCACGCCACCCCGGGACCGCACACCGAGACCGGGCTGCGCAACGCGGTCAGCGTCGGCGTGCAGTACCTGGCCGCCTGGCTGCGCGGCTCCGGCGCGGTCGCCATCTTCAACCTGATGGAGGACGCCGCCACGGCGGAGATCTCCCGCAGCCAGGTCTGGCAGTGGCTGCACAACGACGTCACCCTCGACGACACCGGCGAGCGGGTCACCCGGGAGCTGGTCGAGCGGATCGCCGACGAGGAGATCGGCAGACTCCCCGGCGACCCGGGCGACTACGCCGACGCCCGGGCGCTGTTCATGGAGGTCGCCGTCGCCGACGACTTCGCCGACTTCCTCACCGTGCCCGCGTACGAACGGATGCCCTGACCGACGACCGACGCGGAGGTGTGCGATGAGCACGACCACGACGGACCTGGCCGCCCTCGCCACTGCGCTGCGGGCCGCCATCGGCGCCGACCGGGTGATCAGCGACCGGCAGGAGCTGCGCACCTACGAGTGCGACGGGCTGGCCCAGTACAAGGTCGTGCCGGCGCTGGTGGCGCTGCCGGCCGACGCCGCGCAGTGCGCCGCGGTGGTCCGGGCCTGCGTCGCCGCCGGCGTGCCGTTCGTGGCCCGCGGCTCCGGCACCGGGCTCTCCGGCGGCGCGCTGCCGCACGCCGACGGGGTCCTGATCGTCACCTCGCGGATGCGGGACATCCTGGAGGTCGCGCCCTCCGACGAGCGGGCCGTGGTGCAGCCGGGCGTGATCAACCTGGCGGTCAGCCGGGCCGCGAACCCGCACGGCTGGTACTACGCGCCCGACCCGTCCAGCCAGCAGATCTGCTCCATCGGCGGCAACGTGGCGGAGAACTCCGGCGGCGCGCACTGCCTCAAGTACGGCTTCACCACCAACCACGTCACCGGGGTCGAGCTGGTCACCCCCGACGGCGATCGGGTACGCCTCGGCGGCCGCGCCCCCGACGCCCCCGGCTACGACCTGCTCGGCGCGTTCGTCGGCTCGGAGGGCACCCTCGGCATCGCCACCGAGGTGATCGTGCGGCTGACCCGGCTGCCCGAGTCGGTGCGGACGCTGCTCGCCGCCTTCGAGAGCACCGACCAGGCCGGCGCGGCGACCTCGGCGATCATCGCGGCCGGGGTGGTGCCGGCGGCGGTGGAGATGATGGACGCCCTCGCCATCTCCGCCGCCGAGGCAGCCGTGCACTGTGGCTACCCGGCCGGCGCCGGCGCCGTGCTCATCGTCGAGCTGGACGGGCCGGAACCGGAGGTGGCCGCCCAGTTCGACCAGGTCGAGCGGCTCTGCCGGGACAACCGGGCGTTCGAGATCCGGATCGCCGTCGACGACGCCGAGCGGGCGCTGTTCTGGAAGGGCCGCAAGTCCGCGTTCGCCGCCGTCGGGCGGATCAGCCCCGACTACATCGTCCAGGACGGGGTGATCCCGCGCACCGCCCTGCCCGAGGTGCTGCGCCGCATCGGCGAGCTCTCCGCCGAACGCGGCATCCGGGTCGCCAACGTCTTCCACGCCGGCGACGGCAACCTGCACCCGCTCGTCCTCTTCGACGCGTCCGTCGACGGGCAGACCGAACGCGCCGAGGAGGTCTCCGGCGCGATCCTCGACCTCTGCGTCCGGCACGGCGGGTCGATCACCGGCGAGCACGGGGTCGGCATGGACAAGGCGAAGTACATGCCGCGGATGTTCACCGACGACGACCTGGACACCATGCAGCTGCTGCGCTGCGCGTTCGACCCGGCCGGGCTGGCCAACCCGGGCAAGGTCTTCCCGACGCCCCGGCTCTGCGGCGAGGTCCCCGGGAGACGCAGTGGGGCCCACCCCGCGCAGGAGGCCGGCCTGGCGGAGGTCTTCTGATGCCCGCCGACGGGGTCCTCGACCGGCTCCGCGCCGCCGCGGCCGGCGGCGGGCCGCCCGGCCCGGATTCCGTCCGGGCCGCCGACGAGCAGGACACCATCGCCGGGGTGCCGGCCCGGTACGTCGCCGCGCCCCGCGACACCGCCCAGGCCGCGGCCCTGTTGCGGGCGGCGGCCGACCTCGACCTGGCCGTCACCGTCCGGGGCGGCGGCACCCGGCAGGACTGGGGGAGCCCACCGCGCCGCCTCGACCTGATCCTCGACACCACCGCGCTGGCCGGCGTGGTCGAGCACGCCGCCGGTGACCTGATCACCGTGGTCCGGGCCGGCACCCGCCTCGACGAGCTGGCCGCCACCCTGGCCGGCGCCCGCCAGCAGCTCGCCCTCGACGCGCCGCTGCCCGGCGGCACGATCGGCGGGGCCGTCGCCACCAACGCCACCGGCCCCCGCCGGATGCTCTACGGCACCGCGCGGGACCTGCTCATCGGGGTCACCCTGGTCCGCGCCGACGGGGTGGTCGCGCACGCCGGCGGCAAGGTGGTCAAGAACGTCGCCGGCTACGACCTGGCCAAGCTGGTCACCGGCGCGTACGGCACGCTCGGGCTGGTCACCGAGTGCGCGTTCCGGCTGCACCCGCTGCCGGCCGCCGTCGCGTACGTCACCCGCCGGGTCGGCGACGCGGCCGAGGCGGGCCGGCTGGCCGGCGCGGTACGCGCCGCGCAGCTCGTGCCCGCCGCGCTGGAGGTGGACGCGCCGCCCGGTGGGGGAGCGGCGGTGACCGTGCTGCTGGAGGGCACCCCGGCCGGGGTGGCCGCCCGCGCCGAGGCCGCCCGGCGGCTGCTCGGCGCCGACGCCACCGCCGCGGACCGGGCCCCCGACGGCTGGGGCCGGTACCCGTGGCGGGGCGGGGACACCGGGCTGAAGCTGACCGCCGCGCTCTCCGGCGTACCGGGACTGCTGGCCGACGCCCGCGCGGCGGCCGACCGGCACGGCCTGCCGCTCGCGCTGCGCGGCTCGGCCGGCGTCGGCGTCCTCCACGCCGGGGTGCCCGGCACCGCCGACCCGGAGCGGGTCGCCGGCCTGGTCGACGCGCTGCGGACGGCGACCGCCGCGGTCGCCGGGCACGCCGTGGTGCTCACCGCGCCCCCGCCCGTGCAGGACCGGGTCGACCTGTGGGGGCCGGTCGACGGCCTGACGCTGATGCGCCGGGTCAAGCAGCGCTTCGACCCGGACGCCCGGCTCGCGCCCGGCCGATTCGTGGGAGGGATCTGAATGACCATCCCCCAGCAGCCCGACGACCGTCCGGCCCCGGTCACCTCGCCCGGCGGCACCTTCCCGGCCAGCGGACCGCGCGACGTGCTCGGCCTGGCCGCCCGCCCGCCCGGCGAGGGAGCCTTCGACGCGCACCACCCGCCCGCCGCCGAGCTGGTCTCGGACTGCGTGCACTGTGGCTTCTGCCTGCCCTCCTGCCCCACCTATGTGCTGTGGGGCGAGGAGGCGGACTCGCCGCGCGGGCGGATCTACCTGATGAAGGAGGGCCTGGAGGGCGAGCCGCTGTCGGACTCGATGGTCGCCCACTTCGACCGCTGTCTGGGCTGCATGTCGTGCGTCACCGCCTGCCCCTCCGGGGTGCGCTACGACCGGCTCATCGAGGACACCCGCCAGCAGGTCGAACGCCGGCACACCCGCGGCCCCCGCGAGCGGGCCCTGCGCGCGGCGATCTTCGCCCTCTTCCCGTACCCGCGGCGGCTGCGGCTGCTGCGCGGGCCGCTGCGCGCGTACCAGGCCAGCGGGCTGCGGCGCCTGGTCCGGCGGACCGGGCTGCTGCCCCGGCTCGCGCCCACCCTCGCGGCGCTGGAGTCGCTCGCGCCCCGGCTCGGCCGGGCCACGCGCCCGCCGCAGCGGGTGCCCGCGGTCGGCGCCCGGCGGGCCGTGGTGGGCATGCTCACCGGCTGCGTGCAGTCCGCGTTCTTCCCCGAGGTCAACGCGGCCACCGCCCGGGTCCTCGCCGCCGAGGGCTGCGACGTGGTCATCCTGCCCGACCGGCAGGGCTGCTGCGGCGCGCTGAGCGTGCACAACGGACGCGAGGCGGAGGCACGGCGCTTCGCCCGCCGGACGCTGGACACGTTCGCCGCCGCCGGCATCGACTTCTTCGTGGTCAACGCGGCCGGCTGCGGCTCCACCCTCAAGGAGTACGGCGACCTGCTGCGCGACGACGCCCGCTACGCCGCGCTCGCCGCCGACTTCGCCGGCCGGGTCCGCGACCTGTCCGAACTCCTCGACGAGCTGGGCCCGGTCGCCACCCGGCACCCGCTGCCGGTGACCGTGGCGTACCACGACGCCTGCCACCTCGCCCACGCCCAGGGCGTCCGCGCGCAGCCCCGCCGGCTGCTGCGCGACATCCCCGGGCTGGAGCTGCGGGAGATCGCCGACCCGGAGATCTGCTGCGGCTCCGCCGGGATCTGGAACGTGCTCCACCCCGGGCCTGCCGCCGAACTCGGCGACCGCAAGGCCCGCACCGTACTGGCCACCGGGGCGCGGCTGCTCGTCACCGCCAACCCCGGCTGCCTGATGCAGGTCGCCGCCTCGGTGACCCGCGCCGGGGGCGACATCGCCCTGGCGCACACCGCCCAGGTCCTCGACGCCTCCCTCCGCGCCCGTCCGGTGGAGGAGCTGCTGTAGGGCCGAACCCACCCCCACCGTCCCCAAGCGTCGAGGTGACCCATGTTCGACCAGTTCAGAGTCGTCACCGATCCCGTCGGTGACTCCGTCGCGCTCTCGGCCATCTTCGCGGTCCTGCCCCTGCTCACCCTCTTCGTCCTGCTCGGGGTGCTGAAGGTCAAGGCCTGGCTGGCCGGGCTGATCTCCCTCGCGGTCGCGCTGGTGGTGGCGGTCGCCGTCTACGCCATGCCGGTCGGGCAGGCCCTGCTCTCGGCCACCGAGGGCGCCGCGTTCGGCTTCTTCCCGATCCTGTGGATCGTCATCAACGCCATCTGGGTCTACAACCTCACCGTCGAGAGCGGACACTTCGACGTGCTGCGCCGCTCCTTCGAACGGGTCAGCCCGGACATGCGGATCCAGGCGATCATCATCGCGTTCTGCTTCGGCGCGCTGCTGGAGGCCCTCGCCGGCTTCGGCACCCCGGTCGCGATCACCGTGGTGATGCTGATGGCGCTCGGCTTCCGCCCGATCCACGCCGCCTCGGTGTCGCTGCTGGCCAACACCGCGCCGGTGGCCTTCGGCGCGCTCGCCACCCCGATCGTCACGCTGGCCAGCGTCACCTCCGGCGCGAACGACGACTCCCGGCTCACCGTGGACACCCTCGGCGCGATGGTCGGCCGGCAGACCCCGATCCTCGCGGTGGTCGTGCCGCTGATGCTGGTGGCCCTGGTCGACGGGCGCCGCGGCATCCGGCAGACCTGGCCGGCCGCGCTGGTCGCCGGCGTGAGCTTCGGGCTGGCGCAGTTCGTCGCGGCGAACTACATCTCGGTGCCGCTGACCGACATCGTCGCCGCGCTGGTCTCGGCCGCCGCCGTGGTGCTGCTGGTCCGCGTCTGGCGCCCGGTCACCCCCGCCGACCTGGGCCGCGAGCCGGCGGCCGTGCCCGCTGCCAGGGGGCCCGCCGAGGCCGAGCTGGCCGATCCCGGCACGGTCCGCGCCGCCGCCGCCAGTCGCTCCGGTACGACCACCGCCGCGCCCGCCCTGGACGGACCGGGTGGGGAGACCCCATCGGGTGACCCCCGCATCGACGCGACCGCTCCCGTCGGGCGGCATCGCACCGACGGCGACGACCTGGCGCCCCGGCCGGCGGACCAGGCTCGCGCCGCGACGGCGGGCGGACGGCGGCTCGCCGACACCCCGGCCGAGGTGGTCCGCGCCTACGCGCCCTACCTGATCATCATCGCGATCTTCTCCGTCGCCAATCTCGGGGCGGTGAAGGACGCCCTGGCGACGGAGCCGTGGACGGTGAAGTTCGGCTGGCCCGGCCTGGACATCCTGGGCGGCAACGGCAAGCCGCTGTCGTCGGTCACGTTCACCCTCAACTGGCTGCCCGCCGCCGGCACGCTGATGATCCTCGCCGGCATCCTCACCGCGCTGGTGCTGCGGGTCTCGGCCGGCCGGGCGCTGCGCGCGTACGGCCGCACCTACGTCGAGCTGCGGTACGCGATCGTCACCGTGATGGCGGTGCTCGCCCTGGCGTACGTGATGAACCAGTCGGGGCAGACCAACACCCTCGGCGCGTTCCTCGCCGCGGCCGGCGGGGCGTTCGTCTTCCTCTCGGCGATCCTCGGCTGGATCGGGGTCGCGGTGACCGGCTCGGACACCTCCGCCAACGCGCTGTTCGGGGCGTTGCAGGTGCAGACCGCGGCCCGGGCCGGGCTGGACCCGGTGCTGCTGGCGGCGGCCAACTCCTCCGGCGGCGTGCTCGGCAAGATGATCAGCCCGCAGAACCTGGCGATCGCCGCCGCCGCGGTCGGGATGGCCGGCCGGGAGGGGGAGATCTTCCGCAAGGTCTTCGGTTGGAGCCTGCTCCTGCTGCTGTTCATGTGCGCGCTGGTCGCGTTGCAGGGCTCGCCGGTGCTCGACTGGATGGTGCCCTGACCGGACGGTGCGGCGGTCCGGGCGCCGGCGAGGGGCCCGGGCCGCCACCGTGGGGAGGAGGATGGCAGGCATGCGTGACGACGAGCCGCTCGCCGCCGAGCTGACCGCCGCGATCGTCGACGGTGAGGTCGAACGGCTGGCCCGCCTGGTGCGCGAGCATCCGCACCTCGCCACCGAGCCGGTGCAGGACCGCGACGGCGGATTGCGATCACCGCTGCACCTGCTGGCCGACGCGCCCGGGCAACGCCCTCGGGCGGCCGAGACCGTCCGGGTGCTCGTCGCCGCGGGCGCGCCACTCGAGGCGCCGGCGGTGGGGATGTGGCACGTCGAGCGGCCCCTGCACTGGGCGGCCAGCAACGACGATGTCGTACTCGTCGACGCGCTGCTCGACGCCGGCGCCGACGTCGAGGCTCCCGGCTCGTCGATCGACGGCGGCCCGCCACTGTCCAGCGCGGTCGGCTACGGGCAGTGGCGCGCGGCGCGCCGACTGGTGGCGCGGGGCGCCCGCACCGAGCTGTGGCACGCCGCCGCGGTGGGCCTGCTGCCCGTCGTCGCCCGTCTCGCCGAGGACGCGACCGACCTGAACGTTCCGCTCTGGAACGCCTGTCGCGCCGGTCAGCTCGGCACCGCGAAGCTTCTGGTCGCGCGCGGCGCGTCACCGCGGTGGCCGGCGCCCTGGTCGGGGCAGACCGCCGCCGACGTGGCCAGGACCAGCGGTAACGAGGAGCTCATCGCCTGGTTGGCGTCGCGCCCGACGTAGCGGGCGCCCTCGGTTCAGGGGTGATCGTGGGTGGGCGGGGTGGCATCGATCTTCAGCTTGTAGATCCAGACGGGGTAATCGACGGACCGCGCACCACCGGCCAGTCCCGGGGTCCGGTTGAGCTGGGCGGCCGGGATCCAGAGGTGCCCTGATCCGTCGATCCACATCGCGTCGCCCCAGATCAGGCGCGGATCGGCGACGAGGGTGTCGACCTGCCGGTCGGGCGTGATGGTGAGAATCCGGCGTTGTTCCACGTCGCTGAGGTAGATCGTGCCGGCCGCGTCGATGGCGAGATCGATCGCGATCAGCCGCGCGCCGCCGGCGACGGCGGGTAGGCCGATGCCGGGGGCGCCGGCGTCAACGACCCAGAGCCGCCCGTCGGGACCTGTCCGCAGCCCGTTGACGCAGACGAACGCCCCGACCGGGTCGTGGTCGTCTGCGGGCCTGGTTCCACCCCGCATTCGGATAGGGGGCGAACCGGCCGCCGGGCCTGGCCTCCGCTACCTGGAGGCCGGGACCGTCCGCGGACGGGAAGCTGACGAATATCCGCCCGTCTTCGGTGGTCGTGACACCGGTCCAGACCCGGTCGGCGGACAGCACTGGCATGAGGCGGTGGTCCTCTTGCTGGGGTAGAACCACAATCCGCGTACTCCTCATGTCCGCGGGCCCGCCGCCCCGTTCCTCCTCAGGCGCCGCCCCGGTCGTTCGCTACATCCCCCCGAGGGCGGCCGTGGCGACCTCATGGTCCTGATCAGGGGTGCCGCCACCGGCGCCGATCGCTCCGATCTCCCGGCCGTCGACGTCGGTGACGAGATCTGGGCCACAGCGGGCATGGGCGCACCTGCGGAAGGCGACGGCTACCCGCCGTCCCGCGCCACAAACCCGGTCGACTGGCCCCGTCCAGTCAGTCCGTGAGGCCGTTGGAGTGGTGGATTGTGGATGACGCGCCGACCGGGTCCTGGCGATCTACCGGGCCGAGCCTGGCTTGTGGCGGTCGACCCGGTTCGGACCGGCGTCGGCTCGCCTTCGGCCGACCCGCGCCGCTGATCGCCCCGTGTCCCCGCCGCCGGTTGTCCTCAGCCGGCCGGGGCGGCGGGGACCGGCTCCGGCAGCGGCTCGCCGGTCTCCAGCAGCGTCTTGAGGCTGGCCAGCAGCTCCGGCCAGCCTCCGCTGCCGTCGAGCTGACCGCTGATCGCCCGGTGCATCTCGCTGTCGGGGGAGAAGTCGTCGTGGGTCACGGTCAGCCGGACCGTGTCGCCGTACGGCTCGATCTCGAAGGTGACCTTGGACCGGCGCTCGCAGAGGCGGGCGGCCAGTTCCTCGTCGGACCAGCCGAAGTGCGCGGCGTGCTCCGGCTGGAAGCCGTGCCAGCTGTAGGAGAGCCGGCGGTACGGCTCGGCCGCCAGCACCCGCTGGCCGAGGTCCTTCGCCTCCGCGTCCGGAGCGTCCTGCCAGAGCAGCGGCGAGCCGGGCCGCCAGTCGGAGACCAGCGTGACGCCGCCCCAGTAGCGGCGGGTGAACTCCGGCCCGGTCAGCGCCCGCCAGAGCTGTTCCGGGGTGGTCCTGATGTAGGTCGTGTAGACGAACGTCGGGTTCTGCATGGGCTCGGACTCC
Organism: Micromonospora sp. IBHARD004; assembly: GCF_052814115.1. Taxonomy (NCBI): domain Bacteria; kingdom Bacillati; phylum Actinomycetota; class Actinomycetes; order Micromonosporales; family Micromonosporaceae; genus Micromonospora; species Micromonospora sp. IBHARD004. The sequence goes on along the minus strand of NZ_CP199934.1, from coordinate 3,694,549 downwards.
AATGCTGTCTGCAGGTCGGCGAGGGCGCGCGCCCGCTCCCGGTCGTACCGGCCGATCCAGCGGTCGGCGACGGCGTTGATCGGAGCGGCGTTGAGGTGGTGTAGCTTCTCGCGGCCCCGCCGCGTGGTGGTCACCAGGCCGGCGGCCTCCAGCACCGCCAGGTGCTTGCTCACCGACTGCCGGGTCATGTCGAGCCCGGCGCAGAGCTCGCGCAGGCTCTGCCCGTTGCGCGCGTTCAGGCTGTCGAGCAGCCGGCGCCGGCTGGCGTCGGCCAGTGCCCGGAACACCTCGTCCACCCTGTCACCGTCCTCAAATAGGCAACCGTTTGGCTGCGCTTCAGACAATAGGCAACCACGTGGCTGCCTGTCCAGTCCTCCCGGCGCCCCCGGCTTCGAGGCGGCTGAGAGCTAGCCTCCTAGGATGCCCTAGAGGTAGTGACGTGCCGCGTCAGAACAAGGGACGCCACCGCAGCGGTCGAGGGACGGGTCACCGCTCCGGGATGGCGCCGCCGGCGTGGCCGTCGATCACCTGCCGGTCCGCCAGCGGGCGGTCGAGCCGGATGCGGATCCGCCACTCCGCCGCCTCGTCGCCGCCGGACCAGAAGAGCCGGGACGGCCGCACCGAGACGTCCACGACCACCGAGCCGGCGTCCTCGGTGGTCGCCACCCGGGACACCACGTACCCCGGGTCCTTGTGCAGGTGCGCCACGATCACCTGCGGATCGTCGGTGCGGTCGTACGCCTCGACGGAGATCTGCTGGTCGTCGGGGCGGAGCACGTCCCGGGCCACCGGCACCGCGCCGATCAGCAGGACCGTGCCCAGCAGGATCCAGCCCGCGCCGCGTCGCCGCCACCAGCTCATCGCGGGGCCTAGGGGAGGAGTCCGGCGCGGCGGGCGGCGACCACGACCTCCAGGCGGGTGTGCGCGCCGAGCTTGCGCATCGCCGAGCGGAGATAGCTCTTCACCGTCTCCGGTCGCAGCCCGAGCTGGTCGGCGACGTCGGCGTTGGTGCAGCCCAGCGCCACGCAGGCCAACACGTCGGTCTCGCGTGGGGAGAGCGGATTCGCCGGAGCGGGCCCGCCGCCCTCGGGCCGGGTCACCGCGCCGGCGAGCCGGTCGGCCACCGCGTCCAGCCGGTCCCGCAGCTCCGGGTCGTCGATCCGGCGCAGCAGTCCGCGCAGCTCGGCGTGGGCCTGCCGGACCTCTTCCCAGTCCGGCCCGGCGGCACCCGGATCCAGCACCGAGCCGGGGGAACGGCCCCGGTCCGCCGGTCGGGGGGCGGCCGTCCGCAGGGTGGTGAGCGCGGCCCGGGCGGCATCCCGGTCCGTCAGCCGTCGTTCCAGCTCACGGCCGGCGTCCACGGCGGTGGCCACGAGGCGGTCGCCGAGGGCGAGCCGTTGGCGGACGGCGCCGTAGAGCACCGCGCGGACCTCCCGGCGCACCACCACCGGCACGGCGACGACCGAGCGCAGCCCCTCGGCGGCGACCGGGCCGTCGTACTCGTGGCTGATCGAGCGGGCCAGCGGGTAGTCGTCGACCCGCAGCGGGAGGCCGAGCGCGAGGGCCTTGCCGCCGAGGCCGGCGCCGGCGTTGATGGCCAGGCCGCGCAGCGCGGCGGTGGTGGTGCCGGCCAGCTCGCTGATAGTCATCCGGGGCGGGCCACCCGACTGGACCATGCCGCCGAAGGCCACCGGCAGCCCGGTGCCGCGCAGCAGGGTCAGCAGGGCGCGACGGATCGGGTCGCCGTCGTCGCGCGGATACAGCGGCTCCAGCGTCCTCACCTCCCCGGCGACCGGGCGTCCCGTGGCCACCCCCGTCCGGGGGTGGTGAGACCTGCGTCACCCGACCGAGGATCAGGGTACTGCGCGCGGCGCCGTCCCTGCCCGGCCGCGCGCCCGGTGACAGGAAGGACACCCCCATGGCCACCGCCGGCACCGACGCCTTCCGCGAGGCGCGCGACTTCCTGCTCGCGCACCGCGAGGATTACGACACCGCGTACGAGAAGTTCCGCTGGCCGCGCCTGGCCGAGTTCAACTGGGCGCTGGACTGGTTCGACGTGCTCGCCGAGGGCAACGACACCCCGGCGCTCTGGATCGTCGAGGCCGACGGGGGAGAGGGACGCTGGTCGTACACGGAGCTCTCGGCCCGCTCCAACCGGGTGGCGAACTGGCTGCGCGGCCAGGGGGTGCGCGCGGGGGACCGGCTGATCCTGATGCTCGGCAACCAGCTGGAGCTCTGGGAGACGATCCTGGCGGCGATCAAGCTGCGCGCGGTGATCATCCCGGCGACGCCGCTGCTCGGCCCCGCCGACCTGGCCGACCGGCTGGAGCGGGGCGCCGCCCGGCACGTGGTGGTCGGGGCGGAGCACACCGGCAAGTTCGCCGAGGTGCCCGGCGACTACACCCGGATCGCGGTCGGCGCACCCGTCGACGGCTGGCACCCCTACGCCGACGCGTACGACGAGCCCGACGTGTTCACGCCCGACGGGGTGACCCGGGCCGACGACCCCCTGCTGCTCTATTTCACCTCCGGCACCACCGCCCGGCCCAAGCTGGTCGAGCACACCCACTCGTCGTACCCGGTGGGGCACCTGTCCACCATGTACTGGATCGGGCTGCGCCCCGGCGACGTGCACCTCAACATCTCCTCGCCCGGCTGGGCGAAGCACGCCTGGAGCAACGTCTTCGCGCCGTGGAACGCCGGCGCGACGGTTTTCGTCTACAACTACTCCCGCTTCGACCCGACCGGGCTGATGGCGGCGATGGACCGGTGCGGGGTGACCAGCTTCTGCGCCCCGCCGACGGTGTGGCGGATGCTGATCCAGGCCGACCTGAGCCAGCTGCGCACCCCGCCGCGGACCGTGGTGGGCGCGGGGGAGCCGTTGAACCCGGAGGTGATCGAGCAGGTCGAGGCGGCCTGGGGGGTGACCGTCCGGGACGGGTACGGGCAGACCGAGACGACCGCGCAGATCGGCAATCCGCCCGGGGCGCCGGTGAAGCCCGGCTCGATGGGGCGGCCGCTGCCCGGCTACGTGGTGAGCCTGCTCGACCCGGTGACCGGCGAGCCCGGCGACGACGGCGAGGTCTGCCTCGACCTGGCGCACCGGCCGACCGCGCTGATGGTGGGCTACCACGGCGACGACGAGCTGACCGGAAGCGCGATGCGCGGCGGTTACTACCACACGGGCGACATCGCCTCCCGCGACGCCGACGGGTGGCTCACCTACGTGGGGCGCACCGACGACGTGTTCAAGGCGTCGGACTACCGGATCTCGCCGTTCGAGCTGGAGAGCGTGCTGCTGGAGCACGAGGCGGTGGCCGAGGCGGCGGTGGTGCCGTCGCCGGACCCGGTGCGGCTGGCCGTGCCGAAGGCGTACGTGGTCCTCGCGCCCGGGTGGGCGGCCGGGGAGGAGACGGCGGGAGCGATCTTCGCGTACTCGCGGGAGCGGCTGGCGCCGTACCTGCGGGTGCGGCGGCTGGAGTTCGCCGAGCTGCCGAAGACCATCTCCGGCAAGATCCGGCGGACCGAGCTGCGCTCGGCCGAGCGGGACAAGCACGCCGACGCGCAGGCCCGTCCGGCCGGCGAGTACCGCGAGGAGGACTTCCGGTGAGCCTTCCCTCCTACGCCAGCGGGATCTCCGACGCCCCGCTGCTCGGCGACACCATCGGCGCGAACCTGGCCCGGGCGGTCGAGGCGTACCCGGACCGGGAGGCGCTGGTGGACTGCCCCAGCGGCCGGCGGTGGACGTACGCCGAATTCGGCCGCGCGGTGGACGAGCTGGCCCGCGGCCTGCTCGCGGCGGGCGTCGGCAAGGGTGACCGGGTCGGTATCTGGGCGCCGAACTGCCCGGAGTGGGTGCTGGTCCAGTACGCGACCGCGGCGATCGGCGCGATCATGGTGAACATCAACCCGGCCTACCGGCGGCACGAGCTGGAGTACGTGCTGAACCAGTCCGGGGTGAGCCTGCTGGTCTCCTGGCCGAGCTACCGGACCAGCGACTACCGGTCGATGATCGAGCAGGTCCGGCACGTCTGCCCGGGGTTGCGGCGGGTCGTGTACATCGGGGAGTCGAGCTGGGACGATCTGGTCGGTGGCGCGGTGGGGGTGCCGGCGGCGCGGCTGGCGGAGCGGGCGGCGCAGCTCTCCTGCGACGACCCGATCAACATCCAGTACACCTCGGGCACCACCGGGTTCCCGAAGGGCGCGACGTTGTCGCACCACAACATCCTCAACAACGGCTACTTCGTCGGCGAGCTGGTCCGCTACACCGAGCAGGACCGGGTCTGCCTGCCGGTGCCGTTCTACCACTGCTTCGGCATGGTGATGGGCAACCTCGGTGCGACCAGTCACGGCGCGTGCGTCATCATCCCGGCGCCGACCTTCGACCCGGCCGCGACGCTGCGCGCGGTCGCGGCCGAGCGGGCCACCTCGCTGTACGGGGTGCCGACCATGTTCATCGCCGAGCTGGCCCTGCCGGACTTCGCGAGCTACGACCTGTCTTCGCTGCGCACCGGGATCATGGCGGGCTCGCCGTGCCCGGTGGAGGTGATGAAGCGGGTCATCGCCGAGATGAACATGGCCGAGGTGTCGATCTGCTACGGCATGACCGAGACCTCGCCGGTGTCGACGCAGACCCGGCACGACGACGACCTGGACCGGCGCACCGCCACGGTGGGGCGGGTGCTGCCGCACGTCGAGGTGAAGGTGGTAGACCCGGCGACCGGGGTGACCGTGCCCCGGGGCGAGCCGGGGGAGCTGTGCACCCGCGGGTACTCGGTGATGCTCGGCTACTGGGAGGAGCCGGAGAAGACCGCCGAGGCGATCGACCCGGCGCGGTGGATGCACACCGGTGACCTGGCGGTGATGCGTGAGGACGGCTACCTGACCATCGTCGGCCGGATCAAGGACATGATCATCCGGGGTGGGGAGAACGTCTACCCGCGCGAGATCGAGGAGTTCCTCTACCGGCACCCGAAGATCTCCGACGTGCAGGTGGTGGGCGTCCCCGACGAGCGGTACGGCGAGGAGATCCTGGCCTGCGTGATCCTGCGCGACGGGCACGACACCCTGACCGTCGAGGAGGTCGCGGAGTTCTGCCGGGACCGGCTGGCCCACTACAAGGTCCCCCGGTACGTCCGGGTGCTGGACGCCTTCCCGATGACCGTCAGCGGCAAGGTCCGCAAGGTCGAGCTGCGCCGCGAGGGTCTGGGCGCGGTGGGCGAGGGCTGACGCTCTACGCTTCCCGGTCGGACGGCCCCACGTGCGGCCGTCCTACGGGGCAGGTCGACGTGGGTCGACACATCAGGGCGTGGGTGCCAGCGATGCGGCCTCCCATGCAAACCCGTCCGGGTCGGTGAAAGGCCCGGCATCGCCGCCGATCATGAGCCGGTGCGATCCGGTGCCGTCGGGAGCGACGCCGACGTCCTTGGCAAGGGCACGGCGCCTGTACAGCGCCAGCTTGACGGGACTCGACCCAGCAGCGAACTCGACGTACATGCGGCCAAAGCTCTTCGCCACGGCGAGGCCGCGCTCGACGTAGAACCGCTTGCTCGCGGCCACGTCCGCGACTCCCAGCAGGAGCACGATCTCGTCGATCTGCCGGGTGGCCGGGCCGGTGTCCTTCTTCGCCGAGGTCGCGACCTTCCAGATCGTCCCGTCCGGGGCTTGTACGACACCGCCGTAACCCCAGAGCGACTTCGCGGCAGGCTTCAGCGGCGTGGCACCGGCGTCCAGGGCGGCGCCGATGAGGCCGTTGACGGTGGCCGGCTGGGACACGGTGAGCGCCAGCGTGAACCCACGGAAGCCGGTCGTCGGTGCCTCCGAGGCCCGCAGGCGTATCTGCGTGTCCAAACCGAAGGCGGCGGTGTAGAAGCGGTTGGCGGCCGTGGGGTCGGCCACGTCGAGGGTGACGGATTCGATGGATGCCATGGCCATCACGCTAGTTGCGGCTCGGCGACCGGCGCTTCTTGATTCCTGACCGGTCTTGTCACCTGCTTCGCCACACACGGCGGCATCCCCGCCGCAGCGCCCGTTGCGCGGCGCCGGTAGGCGCTGGGCGGCATGCCGACCAGTTCGGTGAAGCGGGTGCTGAAGATGCCCAGCGATGAGCAGCCGACCGCGAAACAGACCTCGGTGACGCTGAGGTCGCCACGACGCAGCAGCGCCGTCGCGCGCTCGATGCGCCGGGTCATCAGATAGGCGTACGGCGACCCGCCGTAGGCGAGCCGGAACTGGCGGCTGAGGTGCCCGGCCGACATGTTCACGCCGCGGGCGAGCGCCTCGACGTCCAGCGGTTGCGCGTACTCCCGGTCGATCCGGTCGCGGACACGGCGCAGTCGCGCGAGGTCGCTCAGGCGCTGCGCCGCGGCGAGTGCGCGCCCCCACGAGGGGTGACACATGAGAGAACTCCTTCCATCGATGTCCGCGAGCACCTGGGTTACCTGCCGAGGAGGCGGCGAGGTGCTCGATGACGATGACCGACTTGCCGGAGTCGACGAGCCGGTCGAGCAGGCCGAGCAACTGCTCGACGTCGGCCAGATGGAGGCCGGTGGTCGGCTCGGCGAGGATGTAGACGCCGCCCTTGTGGGCGGCCGGGGTGCGCGCCTCGCCCTCGGTGAAGAACGCCTCGGCCGGGCGGCCGACATCGCGAGCACCTCTACGATGGTGCGGCCGCCGAGGGTGTGCCCGAGGACAGCGGCCTGAAAGCGCTGGCCGCCGCATTCTTCGCAGGTGGTCGCGACGCCGGCCATCATGGCCGAATCGATGACCGGACGGCTCAGCGAAGCTCCTGGATGCGGACCAGGTTGCCCGCGGGATCGCGGAAGGCGCAGTCGCGGACGCCGTACGGCTGCTCTGTCGGCTCCTGGACGACCTCGGCGTCGCCGGCCTGCAGCTTCTCGAAGGTGCCGTCGAGGTCCCGGGTGGCCAGCAGGATCCAGCCGTAGGTGCCCTTGGCCATCATCTCGACGATGGTGCGGCGCTCGTCGTCGGTGACGCCGGGGTCGGCGGCCGGCGGCGCCAGGAGGATGGACGTGCCGGGCTGGTCGACGGGGCCGACCGTGATCCAGCGCATCTTGCCCTGTCCGACGTCGCTGCGGACCTCGAAGCCGAGGGCGTCGCGGTAGAAGGCCAGGGAGGCGTCCGGGTCGACATGCGGGAGGAAGCTCGTGTGAATGGTGATGTCCATGACGATCACGCTAAGTGCGGCTCCATGACCCGCACTTCTCGATTCCTGATCGATCTGGCCACTTGTTTCGCCACACACGGTTGCATCCCCGCGGCCCGGGCCGGCGTGACCGGCTGCCACGGCTAGTGCTCTGACCACAAACGTTGACCGGGTTGGTAGGGGTTGGGGAAAGTGTCGTAGGGGTGGTGTTGGCTTCGGTTCGTGCCTCGTCGTCGGGATCCCGCCGCCCCGCGGGTCGTGCACCGCACCGCGCGCGTCGCGTTGCGGGTGACGCCCGGGCAGCGGCGGCGGTGTTTCGGGCTGCTGCGCTCCGCCGGTGACCTGTGGGCGTGTGTGTTGGAGGCCAACACGTGGCGCCACCGCCGTGGCGACGCGCCACTGGTCGGCTATCAGCAGCTTTGCCGGGAGTTGGCCGCGTCGGGGCCGGGCACGTTCGCGGAACTGGATTCCACGGGTGCCCGGTCGGTGTTACGTCGGTTTTCGGATGCGTGGTTCACGGCGGCGAAACGCCGCAGCGCCGGCGACCTGTCGGCCCGGTTCCCGCGTCGCCGGCGGGGGTTGGTTCCGGTGCGCTGGTATCACGGCACGTTCACCCTCGACAGGCGCCGGGTCCGAATCCCCACAGCCAGAGGCACTACCCCGTTGTGGGTGCGCCTGGCGCGGGAGGTGCCGTATCCGGGCGAGCAGGTCCGGTCGATCACCCTGCTGTGTGAGGGAGGTCGGCTGTTCCTCGATGTGACCGCCGAGGTGCCGGTGGTGGTCTACCCGCCGGGTGAGGGACCGGATCCCGGCCGGGTGGCCGGGGTGGATCTGGGGATCATCCACCCCTACGCGGTGGCCGGCCCCGGCGGGGAGGGGTTGTTGGTGTCCGGGCGGGCGATCCGCGCCGAACACCGCATGCACCTGGCCGACACCAAGGGCCGGCATCGTGCCGTGGCCCGTCGGGGCCCGAAGCCGGGTGAGAAGGGGTCGCGGCGGTGGCGGCAGTACCGGCGTCGGGCACGCCTGGTGGAGGGCCGGCACCGGCGGCGGATCCGTCAGGCCCAGCACGAGGCCGCCCGCGGCGTCGTCTCGTGGGCGGTGCGGCAGCGGGTGGGTGTGCTGCACGTGGGCGACCCCCGCGGGGTGCTGAATCTGCCGGCGGGGCGGCGGCACAACCTGCGGTTGCGGCAGTGGCAGATCGGCCGGCTCCTGCAGGTCCTCACCGACAAGGCCACCCTGGCCGGTATCACCGTCCGGCTGGTCGACGAACGCGGCACCTCGTCGACCTGCCCCGCCTGCCGCAAACGTGTACCGAAACCTCGTGGGCGGACCCTGTCCTGCCCGCACTGCGGATTCTCCGGCCACCGTGACCTGGTCGCGGCGGCCAGCATCGCCACCCGTGTCCCGGGCGGCGGATCCACCACCCCGACAGCCGTTGCGCTGCCGCAGGTGGTCACGCACCGTCGAGCCGGCCGGCATCTCCCCGGTGCCGGCCGGTCCCGACGTGACCCCCGCCGCCCACCAGGGCGGCGCGAGGATCAGTTGGCCCGCGGAGGCCCGCCCCACCAACCGGTGGGGAGTCGCTCGCCCTCAAGGCGAGGATCCACAACACTCACCGCAAACCCCGGTGAACGTTAGTGGACACCGCACTAGGCTGCCCGGCATGGGATCGTCGGACGAGGCCGGGCTGCGCGGGTCGGGAGTGCTACGGCACGCCGCCCGGGAACGTGGGTGGGAGCCGGCCGGCGCCGGTGACCCGGACACGGCCGAGGCGATCGAGCGGCACATCGAGCACCACTTCGGACCGATCGCGTTCGTCTGGCACGAGCTGGCCTCCGACCTCGTCCACGTCGACGTGCACGTGGTCGCGCCCACTCCGGCCCGCCCGTTCCATACGTTGGTCACCTCCGGCATGAGCGACCTGCCGATGGCCGTCCCGCCAGCGGCCGGCGTCAGCCCGTACGCCGAGCTGATGCTGTGCCTGCCGCCCGACTGGCCGCTGACCGCGGAGGCGTTCCGGGACGACAGCGCGTACTGGCCGATCCGGCTGCTGAAGACGGTCGCCCGGCTGCCCCACGAGTACCACACCTGGATCGGGGAGTGGCACTCCGTCCCGAACGGCGACCCGGCCGAACCCTACGCGCCGGACACCCCGTTCGTCGGCGTCGCCGTAACCCCGATGCTCAGGTGCGCGCCGGACGCGCGGGTCGTCACGACCGGCGCCGGCAAGGAGATCTCCCTGCTCGCCCTCGTGCCCCTGCATCCCGCCGAGGTGCGGTTGAAGCTGGCCGAGGGCACCGACGCGCTGCTGGAGGCCTTCGACCGGGTGGCGGTCAGCGAGCTGTTCGACCCGGCCCGGCCGAGCAGCGTGTGACCCCGGCCGGGCGTGCCCGGGTGCTGACCCGCCTGGCCGACCGCCTGCGGAACCAGCGGGTGTCGCATCCCTTGCGGGTCGCCGTCGACGGTCCCGACGCCGCCGGGAAGACCCGTCTGGCCGACGACCTGGCGCACCTGTTGCGCCCGGAGCGGGACGTGATCCGGATCGGCGTGGACGGCTTCCACCGGCCGGCTGCGGTCCGCCGGCGTCGGGGTTCCCTGTCAGCCGAGGGTTACTACCTGGACTCCTTCGACCACAAAGCCATCATCGCGGAGGTCCTGCGACCGCTCGGCCCGGCCGGTGACGGCCGCTACCTGCCGGCCGCCTACGACCACCGCCTCGACAAGGCGGTGCCACCGTCGCACCGGCGGGCCACGCCGGACGCCGTCGTGCTCTTCGACGGCGTGTTCCTCCTGCGCCCCGAACTGTGGGACCACTGGGACGTGACGCTCTACCTGCACGTCGAGCCCGACGTAACGCTGCGCCGCGCCCTCGTCCGGGACCTCGACCTGTTCGGCTCGACCGCTGCGGTGCGGCAGCGTTACCGCGAGCGGTACCTGCCCGGGCAGGAGCTGTACCGGGCCGAGGCGCGACCGCTGGAGCGGGCGGACATCGTGCTCGGCATGGACGACCCGCTCGACCCGGTCGTGCTGAAGTGGGCGGACTGAGCCCGGGTCAGCTCCGGCGCCGGGCCTGGAGGGTGTACGTCTGCGCCAGCCGCCAGGGCCGGTCGGCCAGGCGCCACTCGCCGTGCGCGTCGCGGACCGTGGAGCCGGGCAGCGCGTCCCAGGGCGCGCTGTCGTGCTCGACCAGCATGGTGAGGTCCAGCCCCGCCTCGAGCAGGGCGGTGACCACCTCGCCGAGGCCGTGGTTCCACGAGTGCGAGACGGTGTGCTCGAAGGTCACCTCGGTCTGCACGTACGTCCCGGGCCCGTCCCACACGAGGGGCGCCGGCCGCTCGAAGTACGGGTACTCGACAGCGAGCGTGCCGTCGGGGCGGGGGTCGTCGAGGGTGGCGAGCATCGGGTGCCCCTCGCGGAGGAAGAGCCGCCCGCCGGGGCGCAGCAGGTCGGCGACGACACCGGCCCAGCGCCGGACGTCGGGCAGCCAGCACAGCGCGCCGATGCCGGTGTAGACGAGGTCGAAGCCGCCGCGTCCCAGCACCTCCGCCGCGTCGTGCACGTCGGCCTCGACGAAGTCGACCGCCGCGCCGGTCCGCTCAGCCAGGGCGCGAGCCTGGCCCAGGGAGGCACCGGAGAAGTCCAGGCCGGTCATCCGGGCCCCGAGCCGGTGCAGGGAGACCGTGTCGGTGCCGATGTGGCACTGCAGGTGCGCCCCGCGCAGGCCGGTGACGTCGCCCAGCCGGGACAGGTCGAAGCGGACCACCTCGCTGAGGTAACCGGGGTCGGTGAGGAAGCGGTCCACCGCGTAGTCCGGCGACGCGGCGTGGGCGGCGGCCCGCTCGTCCCAGCTGGCCCGGTTGATCGTGCGGTAGTCGGTCACCGACCGACCCTCGCACGGACGCGGCGGCCGGCTCAACGGAGATCCGCCTGGTAGGTTCGCTCGCCGTGACGGGGACAACGGGGGAACGGCTCGACGGGCGCTTCGCCCGGCTCTGGGCGGCCAGCACCATGTCGGCGCTGGGCAGCGGGATGGCCACCGTGGCCGCGCCGCTGTTCGTCGCCGCGAAGACCGACGACCCGTTGACCGTGTCCGCGGCCTCGGCGGTGGCGTGGCTGCCGTGGCTGCTCTTCGCCCTGCCCGGCGGCGTCCTCGCCGACCGGGTCGACCGGCGCCGGCTGATGGTCGCCATCGACTGGGTGCGCGTCGTCGCCCTGGCCGTGCTGACCGCCGCGATCGTCACCGGCCGGGCCGGCGTCGCCCTGCTCTACGCGGTGCTCTTCGTCGTCAACACCGGCGAGGTCGTGTTCCGTACCGCCGCTCAGGCGATGCTCCCGGCGGTGGTGCCCCGAGCGCGGCTGGAACGCGCCAACGGCTGGCTGGGCGGCGGCACCACGCTGGCGCAGGGCATGATCGCCGGTCCGCTCGGCGGTTTCCTCTTCGTGCTGGCGGCGAGCATCCCGTTCGGCGTCAACGCCGCCACGTACGCGCTCAGCGCCGTCCTCATCGGCCTGGTCGCCGGGTCGTACCGAGCAGGGTCCGGCCCGGAGCCGGGCGGGCGCCGCTCGGCCCGCGCGGAGGTCGTCGAGGGGTTCCGCTGGCTGATGTCGCAGCGGCTGCTGCGCACCATGACCCTGCTGATCGGGCTGCTCAACGTCACCCTCACCGCCGCCATCGCGGTGCTGGTGCTGCTTGCCACGCAGCGGCTGGGCCTCGGCTCGGTCGGCTACGGCGTGCTCTTCACCTGCATGGCGGTCGGCGGGCTGCTCGGCTCGGTGGTCGGCGACCGACTGGTCGCCCGGATCACCGCCACCTGGACCATCCGGATCGGGCTGCTGATCGAGGCCGGCCTGCACCTGGCCCTCGCGGCGTCCCGCAGCGCGGTGGTCATCGCGGTCGCGCTCTTCGCGTTCGGGGTGCACGGCGCGCTGTGGAACATGGTGTCGAACTCGATGCGCCAGCGGTTGACCCCGGCCGCGTTGCAGGGGCGGGTGGGCAGCACCACGCTCTTCATCGCCGCCGGCGGCAACTGCCTGGGCGCGCTGCTCGGCGGGGTGGTCGCCGCCCGGTTCGGGTTGACCGCGCCGTACTGGGTGGGGTTCGTGGTCGCCGTGGCGGTGACCGCGGTGACCTGGCGGGTCTTCGACCGGTCGACGGTCGCCGCCGCGTACGCCGACCCCGCGCCCGCGCCGGACGACCGCCCGGCCGCCGTCGCCTAGCGGGCCGACGGAAGAAGGGCCATGGTCAGGCGAGCGGCGGGACGGGCAGCACCACACCCTCGGCGGCGGAGCGGTGCGCCAGCTCGATCAGCGTGACGGTGGCGACCGCGTCGCGCGGGTCGACCGGCATCGGCGTGCCGTCGCGCAGCGCCGCCGCGACCTGGGCGTAGAAGTCCTGGTAGCGGCCCGGCTCGGTGGGCACCGGGCGGAGGTCGCCGTCGGCGCCGAGCTGGCCGTACCCCTCGGGCGGGACCTCGCCCCAGCCCGGCTTGTCCGGTCGGCCGCCGTCGCGCAGCGCCGCCTCCTGCACGTCCAGCCCGTACGTGGTGTAGCCGGCGCGGTCGCCGAGGACCCGCATCCGCGGCCCGAGCTGCGGGGTCACCGCGCTCATCCACAGGTGCGAGCGGACGCCGCGGGCGTGGGTCAGCGCGACGAACGCGTCGTCGTCGACCTCGGCGCCGGGACGGCGGCGGTCCACCTCCGCGTAGACGCGCTCCACCGGGCCGAAGAGCTGGACGGCCTGGTCGACCAGGTGCGCGCCGAGGTCGAACAGCGCGCCGCCGGCCTCGCCGGGCGCGGCGCTCTCCCGCCAGCCCGGCTTGATCGCCGGCCGCCAGCGCTCGAACCGCGACTCGAAGCGGCTCACCCGCCCCAGCTCGCCCGCCTCGACGAGGCGGCGGACCGTCAGGAAGTCGCCGTCCCAGCGGCGGTTCTGGAACACGGTCAGCGGCACCCCCCGGCGGGCCGCCTCGTCGACCAGCGCGCGGCTCTCCGCGGCGGTGGGGGCGAGCGGCTTGTCCACCACGACCGGGAGCCCGGCCGCCAGCGCCGCCCGGGCCATCGGCGCGTGCTGCCGGTTCGGCGTCGCCACCACGACCAGGTCGAGGGTGTCCGCGGCGCGCCACAGCTGGTCGGCGTCGTCGAGGAGCCGGGCGTCGGGGTGCTCCTGGCGGGCCTGCTCCCGTCGCTCCGGGTTGGCCGTGACGATGGCGTCCAGCCGCAGCCCGGGGGTCGCGGCGACCAGCGGGGCGTGGAACACCCGCCCGGCGATCCCGTACCCCAGCAGCCCCACTCGCAGCGGCGCCTGCGCCATGCCGTCCCCCCGTTCCTCGGTGATTCCCCGAATCTACGCGCCGCCCGGGGCGCGGGTCGGCGGGTCCCCCGGTGGGCGGCGGCCGGGGGTGTGGCAGCGTGGCGGGGTGGACGCATCCCCGGTCGACGTCGACCTCGCGCTGGTGGGCGGCGGCGGCGCCGCCTCCCTGGTGCTGGCCGCCCTCGACCGGCACGGGGTCTCCGGGCTGCGGGTGGCCGTGGTCGACCCGGTGCACAAGCGCGGCCAGGACCGCACCTGGGCGTTCTGGGGCGCCCCCGGCAACGACCTCGACCCGCTGCTCAGCGCGAGCTGGTCGCGGGTCGACGTGGTCACGCCCGCCGGCCGCCGCGTCCTGTCGCTCGCCCCGCTGCGGTACGCCATGCTCCGCTCGGCCCCGGTCTACGACCGGGCTGCCGAGGCCGGACGCCGCCTCGGCGCGATCCGGATCGGCGCGGCGGCCGGCGCCCTCGACGACGACGGTCACCGGGTGGCGGTCCGCGACCCCGACGGCCGGGTGCTGGCCCGGGCCGGCTGGGTGCTTGACTCCCGGCCCCGCCCGCCGGCGCGGCCCGGCCGGACGAGCTGGTTGCAGCACTTCCGTGGCTGGTGGCTGGAGGCCGACACGCCGACGTTCGACCCCGACCGGGCGGTGCTGATGGACTTCCGCACCCCGCAGCCCGCCCGGGGGGTCTCGTTCGGCTACGTGCTGCCGGTCAGCGACCGGTACGCCCTGGTCGAGTACACCGAGTTCGCACCCGACCTGCTCACCGACGCCGGGTACGACGCCGCGCTGCGCGGCTACCTCGACCTGCTCGGCCTCGACCCGGCGGTGCTGCGGGTCCGGGAGGTGGAGAACGGGGTGATCCCGATGACGGACGGCCCGTTCGTCGCCCGCCCCTCGCCCCGGGTGGTCCGGCTCGGCACCGCCGGGGGCGCCACCCGCCCCTCCACCGGCTTCACCTTCTCGGCGATGCACCGCCAGGCCGAGCAGGTCGCCGCGGCCCTCGCGGCGGGTCGGCCACCGGTGCCGCGGGCCGCGTACCCCGGACGTCACCTGTGGATGGACGCGGTGGCGCTGCGCGCCCTGGACCGGGGGCACGTCGGCGGGGTGGAGTTCTTCGACCGGCTCTTCGACCGCAATCCGGCCGGGCGGGTGCTGCGCTTCCTCGACGGGTCCACCTCGCCGGGGGAGGACCTGGCGGTGATGCGGTCCAGCCCGCTGCTGCCGATGGCCGGCGCGGTGCTCGGCGACGCCGTCGGCCGGCTCCGCGCCCGGCTCCGCCGCCCCTCATGAGGTGACGTCCAGCAGCAACAGCGGGGCGGTGCTGGACTCGCGGCTACCGTAGCTGCTCGACGAGGCGCCGTTCGAGGTCAGACCGACGGTGAACGTGCCGTTCCCGCTGACCAGGGGCGTGATGTCGAGGGTGGCCCAGGTGCCGGTCGTCGTCCGACCGGTGGCGGCGATCGACGTGTCGTCGATGAGGGGGGCGTTGTTCCAGTTCGTCAATGCCTCCGACCACGTCGAGTCCGCGACAGGGCGGACCACGAAGCCGCTGGACGAGCCGGCCGCGACCCAGACCTTCAGGCGCGCTCGAAGCACCACGCCGGTCTGCCCGGACACCGTGAACTTCAGATAGGCGTTCGTGGCCGGATCTCCGTCGACCCGCAGGACCGTGGCGCTCCCGTATCTGCTCGTGGGGCTGGACGCCTTGACGTAGGTGTCCGCCACCGCCAGGACCGGCGTGGCGGCTGGCGTGGTGACCAGGGCCGGCGCGCTCGGGCCGGAGAAGTTGCCGGCCGCGTCGAAGGCGGAGACCAGGTACGTGTAGGAAGTCTCCGAGAGGGCCGTGGTGTCGGTGAAGGTCGGGCCCGTGGTGGTACCGAGGATCGTGCCGTCGCGGTAGACCATGTACGCGGCCACGCCGACGTCGTCCGTCGCGGGCCCCCACGACAGCTCGACCCGGTTGGGTCCGGTGGCCGAAGCCTGCAGGTTGGTGGGCGCCGTGGGTGGGCTGGAGTCGGCGGCGGTGACGGTCACCGGGTTACTGGGGCCGGAGACGTTCCCCGCGGCGTCGACAGCGGTGACCAGATACGTGTGTGACGTGCCGGTGGTGCCGACCGTGTAGTCGGAGAAGGTCCGGTCCGGCGAGATCCCCGCCAGGAGGTTTCCGTCGCGGAACACCTGGTACTGCGCGACCCCGACGTTGTCGGTCGACGCGTCCCAGGCGAGGCTGACCGCGCCTGGCTCCACGCCGGTGACCCTCAGGTTCGGCGGGGCCGACGGTGCCAGCGTGTCGCGCACCGCGGTGACGACGTTGGATTCGGCGCTGGCGTTCGCGGCCGCATCCAACGCGCGCACGGTCCAGGTGTGCGACTCGTCCGCCGGGACGGCGTTGTCGGCGTATGTCGCGTCCGTCACGGTCGCCACCACCACGCCGTCGCGCAGCACCGTGTACCCCGTGACGCCGACGTTGTCCGTCGCCGGGGACCAGGTGAGCGTGACCGCATCCGGGGCGGCTGCGGCGGTGAGCCCGCCCGGAGCGGTAGGAGGCGTGGTGTCCGGGCCGAGGGTCGTCACGGCCACCGGTGGGGTGCGGGTGGAACGGTTTCCGGCGGCGTCGACGGCATCGACCGTGTATTCGTACCGGGTCGCGCCGGCGACGGAGGCGTCCGTCCACGAGGTCGCGGTCGCGGCCAGGTCGGCCACAGCGGTGCCGTCGCGGTAGACGCGGTAGCCGGTCACGCCATAGTTGTCGGTCGCACCGTTCCAGACAAGACTCACGGACGGGGTCGGGTTCACGGTCGCGGTCAGGTCGGCGGGTGGGGTCGGGGCCAGCCCGTCGGCGCCCTTGCAGGAGACGGTCGACGAGTCGACGAGGGTCGTGCCGGTGGCGCCCGCCGCGTGGTACCGCACATCGGCGCGGTTGCCGAAGAGTTCCATGCGCACCGCGCCGTAGCTCTTGTTCGTCTTGACCACCCGGGCGTCCGAGCTGGCGAAGCCCTGACTCGAGTGGCCGCCGCCGCCCACCACGAGTTCGACTATGCCGTCGCCGGCGAGCTCGCCGCCTGCGCCCATGGGCGCCCACCGCTGGTAGTTGTGGTCGTGTCCGGTGACGAGCAGGGTGACGTGGTGGGAGGCCATGAGGTCCCACATGGCCTGCATCCGTGGCGCGGGGTCCTCGGACCCGACCGAGAAGAGGGGATGGTGCCAGAACACCACCGTGCACGGGCTGCGGTTGGCGGCGAGGTCCGCCGCGAGCCACTCGTACTGCGGCGTGCCCGGCGCGACCTTGTTGTAGTTGCTGGTCGAGTCGATGGCGATGAAATGCCAGCCGTTGGCGTCATAGCTGTAGTAGTGCGGAATGTTGTCCCAGAAGTGGAAATAGCCCTCAGCCACCGAACCGTTGTATTCGTGGTTCCCGATGACCGGAGTGGTGACGCCGCGCAGCCGACCGTAGAATGCCGTAGCGCCCCCGTACCAGTTGTTGAACTCCGTCAGGGTGCCCTCTTCGTACACGTCGCCGAGGTAGAGGAAGAGGTCAGGGTCCCACCCGACGAGTGCGTTGGTGACGTTCACCGCGTTGGTTTCGCCGCCGGCACCGTCGCCGACGGCGGCCACCACGAAGGGTTCCTGCGGACCGCGAGCGTGGATGGGCGGGACCGACCATTGCCGGGTGTTCGGCGGGGTGGTGGCGTTGCCGTTGGCGAAGGTGGCGGTGATGACTGCCGCCGGGGTGACGTACCCGTCGCGCATCTTCGCCGAGACGGCGAGCGCGTATTCGCCGTCGGCGAAGTCGGCGGTGGACAGGGTGAACTGGTGCGGCGACTGGAAGTCCGTGAGCAGGTGCTCGCCGTCCAGGGTCCACTCCGTCTTGGCGACGCCGGGGCTCGTGCCGACCGTCACGTTGACGGTCGCCGTCACGAGGGTGTCGCCCACGATCGTGCTGTCACTCGACGGCTGGGTGAGGCAGACCAGCACGGTGTAGAGCCCGCCCGGCGCGTTCGACGTTTGACAGGTGGGGGAAGCGCTTTCCGCGCGGCCGCTCAGGGACAGGTTCAGTCCGGCGGCAATGAGCACAGCGACGACTGCGGACGCGGCCCTGGGACGGGTCGCTCTGCCTAGGTTCATCGGGAGTCCTCTCCCTGTTCAGCGGCTGGCTGAGGGGTAGATGGTGCCGGTGCCGACGTCTCGGATCGGACCGACGAGGTTGCCGGTGAGCACGTTGTCCGGGCCGACCACGGTCGAGTGGCACAGCGTCGAGGCGATGTTCAGGCCGTACTTCTGCGTCCTGGTGGTCTGGTCGTCGGTCGCGAGGTTGCCCCACACGCGGTTGCCGTCACAGGAGACCGCATCCGTCGAGGTGATACGGATGCCATCGCGGCCGGACGTGTCGTCGGAGCTGTCGGTGATGGTGTTGCCGGTGATCTCGTTGTCGTCGCCGCTGGTCACGTTGATGCCGTCCTGGCCGGCCTGGGTGATCGTGTTGCCGGCGACGACGTTGCGGGTGGCCTTCTTGTTCGGCTGGTCCGCCGTGGGCGAGGACTTGTTGATCTGGATACCGTGCCCGCCGACGTCGGTGATGCGGCAGCCGGTGATCGTGTCGCCGCTGGACGCGAGCAGTTCGATCCCGTCGCCGGGGACGCCGACGACGACGCAGTCCCGGACGGTGTTGCCCGTGGACGTCCAGTCCGCGTTCTTGCCGTCGAACACGATGCCCCGACCTCGCGCGGCGGTCACCTTCACCCGCTCCACGAGGACGTCGTTGCCCTCGTCGAAGTCGAGCGCGTCACTGGTGGACCGGGTCGGACCACCGGCCGAGACGGTCAGGTCCCGGACCGTGACCCCGAACGCGCCGGTGAAGTTGAAGGGTTCGGTGTCGCTGGCGGTGCTGCTGTAGTTGCGGATGACCGTCTCGTCGACGCCGGCGCCAGCGAACGCGATGTCGGAGATCTGCACGAGTTTGAAGTACTCGGCGCCGAGCTCGAACACGCCGGCGGCGAACTGCACCGTCCCCCCACCGGTCTCGTTGAGGTCGCTTACGGCGCGCTCCACCACGAACTTCAGGCTCCCGGCGTACGTCTGTCCGGTGGTCTGGGAGACCGCCTGGTAACCGCCGGAGGTGGCGGTGACGACGAACGGTGAGGGAGACGACGGCGCCGGCACGAGCAGTTGGGGCTTGTTCGTGCCCTCGCGGCTGGTGATCCGGACGGCGGTGTCGTCGGTGGTGGTGAGAGCGATGGTGACCGGGCCGTCGTCGGGCACCATCGCCGACACGTTCAGCGACACCCAGGTGCCGGCGCTGATCGGACCGCTGGCGTCCACCGCGGCGCCCACGGCGGGCGCGTTGGTGTAGGTGACGGTGGTCTCGCCCCAACCGTTGTCACTGACCTGGTGCGCCTCCACTCCGGCGCGGAGACTCGACTCCGCGTAGAACCGCAGCACCGCCGACGCGCCGGGCTCGACGCCCTGGACGTCGAAGCGGAGATAGGTCACCTGCCGGGGGGAGGCATCGGCCTTGAGGTAGACCTTCGAGCCAAAGTTGGTGCCCGGGTCGGCGCTGGTGACGAAGGTGTCGGCCACCGGGATGAAGGCGGACGCGGCGTGGGCTGGCTCCCCGATGGTCAGCGTCGCCGCGACGAGCAGGGCGACCAGGGCGGCTCTGCCCACCGTCGCCCGACGGTGCGTCCGTGACATGGAATCCCTCCTGACAAGAAAATGTGGGCGTGGAACTAGCGGAGCCGCGCGCACGGCAATGCCGCGCCCTCCCCAGGAGCGGATCGTCATCAGAGATCGGCGAAACTACCCTCCGTTCCGGCGCCGGATGGGCGGTCGCGAGGGGCCGGCGTGGAGCGACGTCGTTGGAAGGCCACGCCGAGCGGTAACAGCACCACCGCCGCGCCGGCGACCAGGAGCGCGCCCCAGGCGCTCAGCCCCCAGTGGGCGCCGTCGCCCGGCTCGCTGCTGTCCACCGGTACGTCCACGTCGACGCCCACCCCGAGCAGGTCGGCCAGCACGTTGATGTCGGCGGCGCCGAAGCGTTCGCTCGGCTCGATGTGGGTGTTCTCGCTGAACTCGTTCCAGCTGATCACCCCGAGCGCGTCGGGTTGGGAGAGGCGCGCCGCGGCGAAGGAGGCCCGCAGGGTGTCACCCGCGCGGCGGGGGACCTCCCGCTTGCCGCCGACCAGGCGGGCGTCGAATCCGGGCGTCACCGGGGCGATCCACAATCCGCCCCGCCGGTGCACGGCCTGGGCCATCGCCGCCAGCTTCCGCCCGGTGGTACCGGTCACCGGGTCCACCGAGGACCAGTAGTAGGCCTGCCCGTCGAGCGCAGCCTGACTCGATTCGACATCCTCGAGGCTCTTGGCGTTGCCGAGGACCAGCAGCTTGCCGCGTACGCCGCCGACCGTTTCCTTGATCTGCTCGGCGGTGAAGCGGTCGCTGCCGGTCCAGATCACCACTGGCCGGCCGAAGATGTCGAAGACGGGGTCGGTGGCGTAGCGGGTGGCGAAGAACGACAGGTCCGTCCGGACGGTGTCGAACGCCAGCGGGGTGCGGGAGAAGTCGAGCCCCTGGTACACGATGCCCAGGCGGAACTTCTCCTCCCGAGCCACCTCGACCAGCTTGGCCAGGCGCTCGTCGAGCTGCGGCGTGTGTTTCCACGACACCAGGAACCCGTTGATGCCGGCGGTCTTCGCCATCCGCACGTGCCGCCGCATGATCTCGGCGTCGTCGCTGGAGTATCGCCCGAGCAGCGGGTAGTCGATCTTCGCCCGGTTCCAGGACGTCGGGTTGAACCAGATGTAGTAGTAGGCGAGGACCGGGACGGGAGCCACCGACGGGTGGGGGGCGTCCCGCCGGTGGCCCACCTCGGCGTGCGCCGTCCCCGGCGGCAGCAGGGCGATCGCGAGCGCGGCGAGCAGCAGCAGCAGGGCGACTCCGCCCCGGGCCGGTGCCGGCCGCCGGTCGTCCCCGGCCTGAACCTGCTGTTGGCGTGCGGCCGCGGATTCCGTCCGCAACCGCCTGCGGTGCCGGGATCGGGGGCGCCGTGCCCGGGTCACGGCCATCAGGACGCTGCCGGCGCGGCGCAGCCGGCCGAGCAGATGCGGCCGTCCGAGCAGGACCAGGCCCACCGCGACGACCAGCACCGCTACCGTCACCAGGGTCAGGTCGGCCGGGCTGATCACGGTGAGCGTCACCTCCTGGTCCTTGCTGATGCTGACCGGACGTCCGAACGACACGCCGCCGCCGAAGACGGTGATCGTGTACGTGCCGCGCGGCAGGTCGGGCACCAGGGCCGTGCCGTCCCGGCCGAACGGCAGCCGCTGGACGCCGCCGTCGGCGCGGGTGAGCTCGATGCCGTCGCCGACCTGCTGGGTGAAGAACATGTCGGTCGCCGAGAACGAGACCCGGAAGAAGAGCAGCTGCACCACCCACGCCTGCTGCTCCCACGGCACGAACCGCTGTCCCGCGCGGTTGACCACCGAGGTGCCGTCGACCATCGCGCTGTCGACCACGTAGTAGAGCTGCTTGGACGCCAGGCCCTGCGGGCCCTGCTGGGTGCGGCTCTCCGAGACCCAGCGGGGCTGGGCCAGCTCGGCGCCGCTCAGGTCGTGGATCTCGCCGGTGTTGCTGCGCAGCCGCATGGCGGTGACCCGGTCCACGGGCACCGTGTTGCCGAAGCGGTCGATGAAGCTCCAGGAGACCAGCCGGGCGGTACGCAGACCCAGCTCCACGACCTTGCCGCGCACGCCGGCATCGGCGTTCCCGCGGAAGCGGTCGAAGACGACCTTGCGGTCCCGGCTGATCCGGGTCTCCGGGACGACGACGCGCTTGTTCAGGTCGATGAAGTTGCGGACGTGGACCCGGATCCGGCCCTTGGTGTCGGACGTGGCCACCTCCCCGTCCACCTTCACCACCACGCCGGGCAGCGGGGGCACCGTCTGCAGGTGCAGCGTTCCCGGCTGCGCCGAGGCGGGCCGCGCAGCTGCGGCGGTGGGTAGCACGACCACCGTCAGCACGGCCGCGAACAGCGACAGGACGACCGCCCGCGCGATCCGCCGGGTCACGTCCATCGCCGCCGCCTGAGTGCCGCGGCGCCGACCAGCGCCGCCACGAGGCTGCCCGTGACGGCGTACGAGGCGTACACCGGGACCGGGTCCGGTCTGGTGACGACAGGGGCCGTGCGTTCGGTGCTGAGGAAGGCCGCCGGCCGCGGCGGTCGATCGAAGTCGAAGGAGTCGAGGAACGTGTCCGCCTTGCGATCCCGGTCGGCCAGCGGCTTCAGCCGCCAGTTGACCTCGATGAACTTGAGCACCGAGGTGAAGTCCAGTGTGGTGGATTCGACGTGGCCGCGTCGGGCGTACGGGCTCACCAGCAGGGCGGGCACCCGGAAGCCGTATCCGTAGGAGTCGACCTGGGGAGGCGCGACGTGGTCGTACCAGCCGCCCCAGTCGTCGTAGGACCACAGGAAGGCCGAGGAGTCCCAGTTCGGTGAGCGCATCAGTTGGGTCAGCAGCGTCCGGACGAGGTTCTGACCGGCACGGATGCTGCCGGGCGGATGCTCACTGTCGCCGGCCGGGGCGATGAAGGAGACCGCGGGCAACTGGCCCTTGGCGGCGTCCTCGTAGTACTCGTCCAGGTCCACGATCTTGCCGAACAACCGCGGGTCGTCAACGTAGCGCGCGTAGGCGAGCAGCGGCACCCAGATGACCTGCGCCCCCCGGTCGATGTCCTCTTCACTGCTGCGGGACCGGAACGTGATCGTGGGGTCGTAGTTCTCCACGTAGAACTTCCAGCTGATCCCGGCGGCCTCCAACCGGTCGAAGATGGTCGGGATGTCGCCCCAGCCCTCCTTCGGGATGGACTCCGAGGCGCCGGTGGCGCCCGGACCGCCGGTCACCCGGAACATGTGGTTGCGGATGCTGCCCGAATTGGACGAGCTGAAGAAGCGGTCGAAGAGCACGTACTCGTCGGCGACGTTCCAGTAGTACGGCAGGTCGCGGTCGTCGTAGTAGGCCATCGCGAGCTTGCCGTCCTTGCCCTGCGTACTCACTCCCTCGACGAAGCCGTCCATCCGGCCCTTGTTGTACTGCACCCGGAACGCCTCCGCGGTGTGGTCGAGGTCGAGGCTGCCCAGCTCGCCCAGGTGGAAGGGCTTGACGCAGGGCTCGGCCTGGCCCCGGCGCACCGGCATGCAGGTGCCCGAGGGGATCCCGTCGACGCCGGGTCGGGTGCCGAAGTAGTTGTCGAAGGTGTGGTTCTCCTGCATCAGGAAGACGAAGTGGTCGATCGGTGTGGTGGGGCTCGGCGGGGGGGCCGTCCGGGGAGCGGCGTGCGCGGCCGCGGCCGGGTTCGCGAGCGCCAGCAGGCAGGCGACCAGCAGCGCGCGGGTCAGCAGGCGACGGGCGCGGCTTCCGTGCGGGCGGGTGGGGTCGGTCATGGACGCACCTCGTAGATGATGACCACGGGAACCGGGACCCGAGCCCCCGTGGAGTCGGTCCCGTCGACGTACTCGGTGTGCACGACGCGCCCGTGGTAGCGGCGGATCAGGACCATCAACCGCTCGGAGAAGAATGCCGAGCGTCCGGCGGAGAACGAATCCCAGACGACGTACTGCAGATCGTTGTGGCGTAGCCACCAGTCGGGGTTGGGCAGCGGCGCGTACGACGGGTTGCGCCGCAGCGGGTTCGGGCTGACCGAGAGCCCGTAGCTGCGGCGGTGGCCGTAGTACTGGATGATGTTGGCCATCGAGGGGCCAAGGGTGAGCACGACCGACCCCTGCGGCGTGTTCGCTGCCAGCCACCGGCCGGCCTCCCGGCCCCCCGGCACCCCGCCGGACCCGGCGAGGAAGGTGGCGTTGTCGGCCCGGTTGACCGCGTTCCAGCTGGGGACGAGCAGGCTCAGGGTGACCACCGCGATCACCGCCGTCCGCGCCGCACGTACCGCGTACGACGGCCCGGCGTCCGGTGACCGGACGGCCCGGCGGAGCAGGCGGCCGATCCGTTGGGGTACCGGTAGCGCGGTCAGCGCCCGTGCGGCGAGCACCGCCACGGGCGCGGCGGCGGGCAGCAGGTACTGGAAGCCCTTGACGGGCCACAGCTGGAAGAACACCACCGGTGCGGCGATCCACGACAGCAGCAGCGTCTCCCGCCAGGAGCGCCGCCGGCGCAGCCACCACAGGCCGCCGACGGCGGCGGCCACCACGAGAAGCCCCATCGCCGTCGGCACGGTCTCGAGGTAGAACCCCATCGAGTGGTTGGGCCGCCGGAACAGCTGCCACACGAGATAGCTGCGGCCGGTTTCGGTGCGCCCGGCCAGCGCCTGCGAGACCGGGTGTGTCGCGAAGACCACCGCCATCGGGGCGAGGGCCAGCAGCGACATCCGCACCGGCCGACGCACCGCCGGCGTCAGCGCCAGGAACGCGTAGACACCGCCGGCCAGCACGATGCTCGTCTCCTTCGTCAGCATCGTCACGCCCAGCATTGCGCCGGCCGCGACGTACCAGAGCACCTGCTGGCCCTGGACGAAGCGCACCAGGCAGTACAGGGTGAGCGTCGCGAACAGGACCATCGGTCCGTCCAGGAGGACCTGGCGGGTGACGACCACGTGGTACGGCATGACGGCGATGAGCAGCGCCGCGACCAGCCCGACGCGCCGGCCGTAGAGCCGGGCACCCAACAGGTGGACGGCCAGCACGGTCGCCACGCCCAGCACCGCCACCACCACCCGCCCGGCCACGTCGACCTCGCCGGTGCGGAAGAACGGCGACAGGAGGGTCTGGAAGAGCATCGGATGGGCCCGGAAGACCGGGAAGAACGGCGAGTAGTTCGGGTTGCCGGCGAGCGAGGCGGCCTGCCCGGCGTAGACGGCCTCGTCGCTGTTGAAGCCGAGGGCGTCCAGCTGCCACACCCGCAGGAGCAGCGCCAGCGCCGCGATGCCGACGAGGGCGCCGTGCGCCGCCCACCGGCGCCACCAACGTTCCTGGCCGGTGCCCCCGGGCCGCGACGCCGGCAGGGCTGACGGATGGTCGACGGGGCGGAGCACGACCGTCGTCGCGCAACGGTCGTGCTCCACCTCCTCCACCGAGGATCGGGTCACGCTCACGCACGAGCTCCGCTCGGAGCCAGCGCCCCACTCCACCGCGGCCAGGCCGGAAGTACCGCCGTCTGCACGGTAGGCGCATCCCCGCGTTCCTCCCGCAGCAGGCGCGGGATCTCGTCGGCCCATCCGAACCTGTCCGAGGCCACCACCCGGCTGCGGATCTGGGACAGGAAGCCGGTGAGGATCTCCCGCTCCCGTTGGCGCAGTTGCGCGTACCCCTGCTCGCCGATGGTGATCGCGGGCGCCAGGTAGCGGAACGGCGGGAACCCGTACGCGTCGTCGGTGTTCTGGATCATCCGCTCCAGCGTCTCGGCATGGTCGAGGTCGCTGATCCGGGGCGTGCCGCGCTCGATGATGAACAGCTCCTCCACCTGCGTGGTGGTGCCGATGCGGCAGGGAACCAGCCGGTCGACGCTGTACTTGGGCGGCGGGACGAGCCGCTGGGTGATGGCGTTGATGCCCATGATCGGCACGTTGAACCGGCTCAGGGTCAGGGCCAGCGACCGGCCGCCCTTGGAGTGCAGCCGGCTCTGGAACTGCAACCGGCGCCACTCGGCCGGGGTCAGGTCCTGGGCCTGCACGGCGCGCAGGGTGTGCGCGCTGATGGTCAGCGGCTTGGGGAAGCACGTCGCGATGCCGTCGGGGCTGATCAGGGTCATGTCGTCGGAGAGGAAGAGCCCGCCGTGGTCGCGCAGCAGGCGCAGCACCGTGGCCGTCTTGCCCGTGTCGGTGAGGGCGGAGAGCATCACCCCGACGCCGTTCAGGCTGACGCACGCCGAGTGCAGCAGCATGTGACCCCGCGACACGAGCACGAACCGCAGCAGCGCTTCGATGATGTTGGTGTAGACCACGTGCGGTGAACGGGCGAGCAGCGGACCGACCTGGATGTCGATCGGCGAGCCGAGTTGGATCCGGAAGTTCGCGCCCAGCCGGCCCAGGTGCTCCTCGTACCGCAGGACGGACTGGTTGGCGTACTCGGTCATGGCGGCCCGGCGCCGCGGCCCCCGGCCTCCCACGTCACTGACCCGCACCGCGATGTCGACATCCGAGTCGGCGATCCACTGGGCGCGGAAGAACTCCAGCTCCGGCAGCATGATCTGGGACCCGATGGTGACCACCCCGGCCACGTCGTACCGGTACTTGAGGTACTGGTACCGCTTGCGGGACGGGGTGGCGGCGGCCTCGGGGGCCTCCAGGTTGACGAGCATGCGTACGGGATCGCGCCGGCCGGTGCTGCCCCAGGCGTAGATGACCCGGTCGTTGACCAGGAACCGGACGAGGAACAGTGCGACCAGCGTGAGCGCGTTCGCCGTCAGGATTCCGACGCCGGCCCAGACCAGGGCCTGCAACATCGGCAGGCGCAACAACAGCAGCAGATTGTTCAGCAGGAAGAAGCGGCCCGCTCGTCCGGCCAGGGAGCCCTGTCGGTTGCGCCGGTAGATGAGGGCGTCGACGAGGACGAAGTTCCACGCCGTCGAGAGCTGGGTCGCCAGTGTGGCGCCCAGCAGGTGGTGCAGGTTGGCCGGCTCGTAGAAGAACCACAACGCGGCCGTGTTGACCACCAACCCGGACAGTCCGACGAGTCCGAAGGCGATCATCCGGCCGAGCTCCCGCAGCCGGTCCCGGGCGGCGGCCGGGCCTTCGCGCATCTGGCCGACCAGCCGCTGACTGCGCAGCCGCCACAGGTGCCGCAGGAAGGTCAGCCCCTCCCGCACCGACGCCTTGGAATGGCCGGCGTGCCGGGGAGCCATCTCGTATGCGACTTCCGCGACCCGGGCGCCGGGGTGGCGGACGAGCAGTTCCAGCAGGACCTTGAAGCCGATCGGGTTCACGCGGTCCAGGTCGACGGCGGCCCGGCGGAAGGCGAACAGGCCGCTCATCGGATCGGTGATGGTGTTCAGGCGGCGCGGGAACAGGCTCTTCGCCAGCCGGGTCGCCCACGACGAGGTGGCCTCGCGGGCGGTGCCGCCGAGCCCCTCGTTGGAGCCCTCCCCGGCGTAGCGGGTGCCGACCACCACGTCCACGTCGTGCCGCAACGCGATGCCCGCCAGCATGCCGGCCGACTCCGGCGGGTGCTGGAGGTCCGCATCCATCACCAGGATCCACTCGCCGCGGGCGTGCCGCGCGCCGAGCACCACCGCGCCGCTCAGCCCACCGGTGCGCGCGCTCGGCGGCCGGTGCAGCAGCCGTACGGCGACCGGGGCGTCAGCCGCGTGCCGGGCCAGAACGGCCGGCGTGTCGTCCTCGCTGTCGTCCACGACGATGATCTCCGCGTGGAGCGGCTCGAGAGCCGGGCCCAGTCTGGACAGCAGCGCGGGAATGTTCTCCGCCTCGTTGCGGGTCGGCACGATGACGCTCAAGCGGACCTGCTGGTCCGATGCGGGACGGTGCAGATAGTGCGGTGCGAGGTCTGACTCGTGCCCGTTCTGGCGTCGCCGGAGTTCGCTGCCCGGATTTCCGGGCTCTTCGTCGTCCTTACCAATCGACGCTGTCTCTGCAACCTCGGTCATTCGACCCTCCATCAGTTGCGCTTCTGGGCAGTAACGAGCCGCCGGATATCCGGCTCAGGAACGGGCGGAAGAAGCGTGCCGTACGGGAAATGTGCGCCGGACCGACACTGGTTCGGCGTCAACGCGATCGGAATTGACGGGGTGGCCGCGGGTTTCGTCAGAGGTTACGAAAGGTGAACATGACGTGTCCAACACTCAACGAGTCGTGAACGCGACAGGAACGCGCACGGAAATTCAGCCGTTCGGCCACCCCGCCCACCTGCGCAGACTGCGGAGTGATCATCGCCTGCTGCGCTGAGTAATCGTCGGGCGACGCCGGCGAGGGCGCTCCGCGGGTCGTCCCGGTGGGGCGGACGCCTTTTCATTCAAGGGTGTCCGACATCGGAGCGACCGGATCAGTGGGCCGCGGTGCTGCCATCCGCGTTCACTGAACGCGACGGCCGGGGAATTGTCTCAGTGGAGCCCGGGTGACCGTTCGGTTGAACGCCCGCCTCCGGAAAGCGCTGTCGCCGTCCACCGGGTAACTCGAACATGTTCACCGAATGATGTGCTGCGTCGGCCGGTCCGGCGCGGGCTCTGATGTCCGAGCGGACCATTGAGGACCGGGCCGCTCGGTACGGTCCGGTATCCGATCGGCGGGACCGACCACCTCGACGGGCCTGATCGACCCGAACGCGTTGCCTTCGCGGGGCGCGGAGGTGCTGATTTGGCGGCGAATCGTCCGTGGGGGAGCGGCGGACCCGCCACACCGGAGGGAGCCGGGCATCCTCAGCACCCACCCCGGGGCCGCCCCGCCCCGGTCCACTCAGGCCGATCCGGCGATCACCCGTCACGGATGAGCGTCCGCAGGCCCTCCATCGGGTCCCCGTCGCCCGCGCCGAGCCGGTTGCGCACCGCGACCAGCTCGCCGGGCGCCCAGCGCGGCCGCGCCGCCGCGACCAGCGCGCACATCCGCTCCCAGTCGGCGAAGCCGGCCGGGGTCACGTCGGCGGGCAGCGCCGGCACCCCGGCGGTGTGGGTGAGCGCGTGCCGCAGGCCGTACGCGGGTCGGGTGGTCCCGCCAGCCGGCGTACCCGGTAGGTTGCGGGCATGGTGGAGGCGGCGGCCGGCAGGGTCGTGGAGATCTGGACGGACGGGGCGTGCAGCGGCAATCCCGGCCCCGGCGGCTGGGGCGTGCTGCTGCGCTGGGGCGACCACGAGCGGGAGCTGTGCGGCGGGGAGGCGACGCCGACCACCAACAACCGGATGGAGCTGACCGCGGCGATCCAGGCGTTGGAGAGCCTGACCCGGCCGGTCACCGTCCGGCTGCACACCGACAGCACGTACGTGCGCAACGGCATCACCAGTTGGCTGGCCTCGTGGAAGCGCAACGGCTGGCTGACCGCCGCGAAGCAGCCGGTGAAGAACGCCGACCTGTGGCAGCGGCTGGAGGCCGCCTGCGCCCGGCACGACGTGACCTGGCTCTGGGTGAAGGGGCACAACGGCCATCCGGAGAACGAGCGGGCCGACGCGCTGGCCAACCGGGGCATGACCGAGGCCCGGGCGGAGGTGGCCGCCGTCCGGTGAGGCGACGGGTTGTGTCGAGTCCGGGCGATGGGTAACGTAGTGGATCGATCTCGTTACCGACAGTCGCCGCCCGGAGGTCACCCGCTGGACGCGGCGGAGCGGCACCGCTTCCAGGGGCCCGTCACCCGGGTCCGGCTCCGGGTCGGGTCACTCCTCGGCGTTGGGGTCCCCGGCGCCCGAGACGGCGTCGACGTCGTAGCCGGCCCGGCTGGTCTCCCGGGCGGGTCGCGCCTCCTCGGCCGGCAGGTCGGCGAAGTCGTCGCCGGTGTCGTCGGTGGAGCGCAGGGAGTCGCCCGGTGCCCGCAGCGACGCCTGGTACGCGGTCGCACCGTCCGGCTCGTCGGTCTCCGCCCGGCCGAAGGAATGCTCACTCGTCATGTCGCCCTCCTGCCCGCGTCCGGCGACGGCAAACGTCGTCCGGCCGGGGCCGATCAGCGGGGCGCGTCGGGGTGCCCGGCCATGCCGGAGCCGCCCGAGCTGCTGCCCGCGGCGCCGCCGGCCACCCCGGAGCCGTCGTCCTCGGTGACCACGTCCGGCTTCGGCGCGCCGTCGTCCGGCGCCGGGACGTCGGTGTCCGCCCCGACCTGGACCAACCGGGCCTGACCGGCCTCGTCCTCGGCGTGCGCCGGATCGACCGGTTGCTTGCCCTGCCGTGCCCGATATCCCACGGTCGCCTCCCTGGTGCCGCCGACGCAGTGATGGCGGCGGCAGTTCCGGCTACCCGACGGCACCGCGGCGAAACGTCACCGCCCACGGCGGCGGGGGTCAGCGCCGGCGGCGCGCGTCCGGGCGTCCGGTCCGGGGGCGGGCCGGCGTCACCGTGAGCGACCAGTGCGCGGGGCGGCGCAGTGCGGCGGGCAGGGCCGTACGGTGATCGCCGCCGGCCGCGTCGAGCTGCGACTGGTGCAGGAAGAGGCAGCCGCTCAGGTCGGCCCCGCGCAGGTCCGCCCCGCGCAGGTCCGCGCCGGTCAGGTCGGCCGCGCCGAGGTCCACGCCGCGCAGGTCGGCGCCGATCAGGCAGGCGCCGCGCAGGTTCGTCCCGGCCAGGTCCGCCCGGCGCAGGTCCGCCCCGATCAGCACCGCCCCGCGCCGGTCCGCGCCCGCGTGGCCGGCCCGGGCCCGCTCCCCGGCGCGGGAGAGCAGCGCGTTGACCCGACCCCGGTGGGCGTCCACGTCGAGGGCGAGCAGCTCCTCCGGGGTGCCGTCGGTGAGCCGACCCGTCTCCTCCAGCGCCCGGGTCAGGTCGTCGCGCAGCGGACCGGGCGGGGTCAGGGCCAGCGCCTCGGTCAGGTACCAGAGCAGTTCGTGCAGCGGCCGCATCACCGCGAAGGTGTCGAACATCCGGCGCGCCGTCGCCGGGTCGGTCCGCCAGTCCCGCCCGCCGAAGGTGACCTGGGCGACCTGCTGGCCGGCGCCGAAGCAGTCGAAGACCGTGCAGCCGGGAAAGCCGCGCTGGCGCAGGTCGCGGTGGATGCCGCAGCGGGAGTCCGGACCCAGGTTCGGGCAGGGCTGCCCGGCGGGCTTGTCGAGGGCGAAGTCGGCGGAGGCGGAGAAGGCGGGCGCGACGCAGCAGAGCCCGAAGCAGCGCGCGCAGTCCGCGCGCAGCTCCCGTCCGCCGACGGTCGCCGACGACTGCTCTTCCGTCTTGCCCGCCACGCTGAACCGGCCTCCCGCCGCTCGGAGTCGCTGAGGGTGCCCGCGGCGAGGTGGCCGCGACCGGACCCATTCTCCGCCCACCCGCCGGAGGCGATCCCGGCGGCCCGGGCGCCCCGGCCGGTCGTGCCGTCCGTTCGCCCACGCCGTCGCCCCGGACCTTCGTATCGTGGCCGTAACCGGCACGAAGGGCGGCGGGATGGACGAGCAGGCACGGGAGCAGGCGCTGCTCACCGCCCTGACCACCGAGCATTTCGTGCTGCAGACCTCCCGCAGCGCCACGATCGCCGAGTCGGTCGGCCGGGCCACGGTGTTCCTGACCACGCTCTCCGCCGCGCTGATCGGGTTGGGTTTCGTCTCGACCAGCGGGCAGTTGCTCAAGCCGTACCTCGGCGCGGTGGTGCCGACCCTGGTGATCACCGGCCTGTTCACCTTCGGCCGGCTGGTGCAGACCATGGTGGAGAACGAGCTGGATCTCCAGCGCATCCAGCGCATCCGCGCCTACTACCACCGGCAGTTCGCCGGCGAGCGCGACTTCTTCGCCGACGCGGTCCTCGACGGGGACCTGCAGCGCGCCGGTTGGGCGGCGGTCGGCAACCGGCCGAGCCGCTGGCAGTTGCTGCTCACCACGGCGGCGATGGTCGGGGCGGTCAACGCGCTGCTGATCGGGCTGGCCGCCACCCTGCTGACCGGCCTGACGGGCGGCTCAGCCACGGTGGCCGTCGCGGTCGGGGTGGCGGTGGCGTTGGTGGCCTTCGGCGCGCAGGTCGCGTACATCCAGCGGGCCTCCATCTCGCTCGGCTGAGCGGTGGCGGCGACCGCGCGGGCGCGGGCGCCGCCGGCCGGTCAGAATTCGAAGAGCGCGCCGGTGCCGCGCCGCAGCGCGCAGCGGTCGTCGAAGGTCCGGGTGTACGACACCGGCAGGTCGTGCCAGAAGCCGACGGCGCGCACGGTGAGCGGGGCGTGTTCCAGCGTGCACGGGCCCGGCTCCACGTCCAGGGCGGCGAGGTCGCCGTCGACCCGCGCCACGAGCCGGCAGGCGGTCGTCGGGTCCGGGTGCAGGCCGTCGCGCGGGGCCCGTTTTCCTCGACCTTGTCCGAACGGCTGACAACCAAACCAGGGGCCCACCGTCAATGGCTTTCCACCTCGCCGGGCAGTTGGCCGAAAGGATGACAACCGAATCCCGTCGTTATTGCACAGCGTCATTCACGAAACCAGATCGTTGTCGATCGCTGACAACCGATCCCGCCGTTACCGGAACGATTCATAGCGCTCTGGAAATCCGGTTTACCTTCGGTGAGAAGGACGTATTCGTCGCCGCCGAGGGGGCCCGTCATGAGCGACATGTCCCACCCGCCATCGCTCTCCGCCGCCGGTGACGCGACCGTGGCCGACCCGGCCGTCGAGGTCAACTCGCCGGCCGATCCGCCGCCGTCGACCGACCGTCGGGAGATCGTCGGGCGCTCGCCGAATCAGCTCGCCTGGCTGCGGCTCAAGCGGGACCGGACGGCCCGCGCCAGCGCCCTGACCCTTGTCGTCGCGGCGGTCGTCGCGGTCTGCGCGCCGCTGCTCGGCTGGCTGACCGGAATTGATCCGACGGACAAGTTCGTCGATCGTCTCAACGATTTCGGAATGCCGATCGGCTATGCCGGAGGTATCGGCGCCGAGCACTGGCTCGGGCTCGAGCCGGGCAGTGGCCGGGACATCCTGCTCCAGTTGGTGTACGGGTTGCGGACGTCATTGTTCATCGCCTTCGCCTCGGCCCTGCTGGCCTCGCTCATCGGGGTGGCGGTGGGCGTGGTGGCCGGCTGGGCGCGGGGCTGGCTGGACAGCGCGGTGAACTGGGTGATCGACGTGACCCTGGCTTTCCCGTTCCTCATTTTCGCGCTCGCGGTCATCCCGATCCTCGAGGACCGCTTCTACACCGACCGGGAGGCCCCGCCGCCGGCCTTCCGGGTGGCGCTGATCATCGCCACCTTCGGGCTGTTCAGTTGGACGTACACCGCGCGGCTGGTGCGCGGTCAGGTGATATCCCTGCGCGAGCGGGAGTTCGTCGAGGCGGCCCGGGCGGCCGGCGCCGGCACGGGGCACATCCTGTTCCGGCAACTGCTGCCGAACATCTGGGCGCCCATCCTGGTCACGGTCTCGCTGAACGTGCCGCAGTTCATCGCGGTCGAGGCGGCCCTGGCCTTCGTCAACATCGGCGTCACGGAGCCCACCCCGGACCTCGGCCGGATGATCTACAGCAGCGTCGGCTACGTGGCGAGCGACCCCTGGTACACCCTGTTCCCCGGATTGACGATCTTCCTGCTGGTCCTGGCGTTCAACCTGTTCGGCGACGCGCTGCGGGACTCGCTGGATCCCCGGTCGACCCGGTAACCCCCGGCCATCAGGCACGTACGCCCGGCCGGCGGGGGCCGCCGGGCGGGAAGGGAGCACACCATGCGAGCGAAAACCCGGACCCTGACCTACGGGGTCCTCGCCGCGGCGCTCGTCGCCGCCGGCTGCAGCCCCACCACCGACTCCGGCGGTGGCGGGAACGACGACAAGGCGAAGACGCAGACCGGCTCGATCTCCTACGACGCCGCCGACAACCAGGGACCGGCCAAGGCGGTCGACGGGGCCGCCAAGGGCGGCACCCTGACCGTCATGCAGGTGTCCGACTTCGAGCACCTCGACCCGGCCCGCAACTACGTCAACGTCCAGCAGGTCACCGGCGGGCTGATCTACCGGTCGCTGAACGGCTACAAGGAGGACGGCACCGGCAAGCTGCTGCTCGTCGGCGACCTGGCCACCGACCCGGGCAAGGACGTGAACAAGGACTGCAAGGTCTGGGAGTTCACCCTGCGCGAGGGGGTGAAGTACGAGGACGGCTCGCCGGTGACCAGCAAGGACGTCGCGTACGGCATCGCCCGGTCGTTCTCGGCCAACCTCAACGAGGGGCCGCACTACATCCAGCAGTGGCTCTACCCGGGCGGGGCGTACAACGCGAAGTACCAGGGGCCGTACGACGGGGGCAGGCCCGCGCCGGAGGGCCTCGAGACGCCGGACGACCGGACCATCCGGTTCACCTTCCAGGAGCCGCACTGCGACATGCCGTACGCGGCGGCGCTGCCCACCAGCGCCCCGGTCCCGGCGGCCAAGGACACCCGGGCCAACTACGACCTGCGGCCCTTCTCGTCCGGCCCGTACCGGGTGAAGTCCTACCAGCGCGACGTGGCTCTGGAGCTGGAGCGCAACCCGAACTGGGACCCGAACACCGACCCGCTGCGCACCGCCTACCCGGACGCGATCAAGGTGACGTTCGGCCTGGAGCAGGCGCAGATCGCCGAGCGCCTCGTGGCCGACGCGCCGGCCGACCAGGCCTCGCTGAGCTGGACCGACGTGCCGCCGGCGGTGCTGCCCCGCACCACCTCCGGCACCGTCGCCGAGCGGGTGATCAAGGGTCCGACGCAGTACACCTGGGTGCTGGACATCAACACCCAGCGGGTCACCGACCTGAACGTCCGCAAGGCGCTGAACTACGCGGTGGACAAGGACGCCGCGCTCAAGGCGATCGGCGGGCAGGCCGCGGGCTCACCGGCCACCACGCTGATGTCGCCCACCACCGCCGGTTGGAAGAAGTACGACGTCTTCAACGCCCCGGTGACCGGTGACAAGCAGAAGGTGCAGGAGCTGCTCAGCGGGAAGGGCCCGAAGCTGGTGCTGGCCCACGCCAACACCGAACTGCGTACCCAGCAGGCCGAGGCGATCCGGAAGAACCTCACCGACATGGGCTTCACCATCGTCATGAAGCCCATCGAGCAGAGCAGCTACTACGACGAGATCGGCCGGAAGAACAACCCGTACGACCTCTACCTCAGCGGCTGGGGCTCGGACTGGCCGACCGGCTCGACGGTCATCCCGCCGCTCTACGACGGTCGGGAGATCGGGCCCGAGGGCAACAACAACCTCTCGTACCTCAACGAGCCCGGGGTGAACGGGGAGATCGACCGGGTCCGGAACCTGCCCGCGGCCGAGCAGGACGCGGCCTGGATGGCCCTGGACGAGAAGATCATGCGGGAGCACGCGCCGGTGGTGCCCTGCTACTACGACGCCACCTACGAGCTGCGCGGATCGAAGATCGGCAACGCCTTCCTCAGTGACGCCTTCGGCATCATCCAGCTCAACACCATCTACGTGAAGCAGTGACCGACGGTGGGGGCGGCGCGAATGCCGCCCCCACCCCGGGCCCCCGGGGAGGTGTTCGTGTTCCGATTCATCGTCCGGCGACTGCTCGTCGCGGTCGTCACCCTCGCCGTCATCAGCCTGGTCACCTTCGGGCTGTTCTTCGCGGTGCCCAGCAGCCCGGCCAAGGTGATGTGCGGCAAGAACTGCACCGCCGAGGACATCGCCCAGGTGGAGCAGCGCCTCGGCATCGACCGGCCGCTGCCCCGGCAGTACGTCGACTTCGTCCAGGGCATCGCCGTCGGCCGCACCTACGGCTCGGGGGACTTCCGGCAGGAGTGCCCGGCGCCCTGCCTGGGCTACTCGTTCCGCAACAACCAGCCGGTCACCGAGATCATCACCCAGCGCGCCCCGGTGACCTTCAGCATCGTCTTCGGCGGCGCGGTGATCTGGCTGCTGCTCGGCGTGTCGCTGGGCATGGTCTCGGCGTTGCGCCGGGGGACCGTCTTCGACCGGGCCGCGATCGGCGTCACGCTGGCCGGGGCGTCCATGCAGGTCTACTTCTTCGGCCTGATCCTGCTCTACCTGCTGGTCTACTCGACCGGGCTGCTGCCGTTCCCCAACTACACGCCGCTGACCGAGAACCCGGCCCGCTGGGCGGTCGGGCTGCTGCTGCCCTGGATGACCCTCGGGTTCCTCAACTCGGCGCTCTACGCCCGGCTGTCCCGCGCGCAGATGCTGGAGACCCTCTCCGAGGACTTCGTCCGCACCGCCCGGGCCAAGGGGCTGTCGGCGCGGCAGGTGCACACCCGGCACGCGCTGCGGGCCGCCATCACGCCGATCGTCACCATCGCCGGTCTGGACATCGGCACCAGCCTCGGCGGGACCTTCATCACCGAGACGATCTTCGGCCTGCAGGGGCTGGGCAAGGCCACCGTGGAGGCGGTGCAGTTCCTCAACCTGCCGGTGGTCATGGCTACCGTCCTGCTGGCGGCGGTCTTCATCGTGGTCGCCAACATCGTGGTCGACGTGCTCTACGCCGTCATCGACCCGCGGGTCCGGCTGAGCTGACGAGAGGAGCAGGTGATGACCGGAAGGGACGTACCCGCGCCCCGGCAGGGTGGGGATCCCTACCTGCGGGTCGACGACCTGCGGGTGTACTTCGACACCACCGACGGGGTGGTCCGCGCGGTGGACGGGGTCTCCTTCGCCGTCGACCGGGACCGCACGCTGGGCATCGTGGGGGAGTCCGGCTCGGGCAAGAGCGTGACCTCGCTGGCCGTGCTGGGCCTGCACGACGCGCGGCGGACCCGGATCTCCGGCGGAATCTCCGTGGGCGGCCGTCAGTTGGTCGGTCTGCCGGAGGAGGAGGTGCGGCGGCTGCGGGGCCGGGACATGGCGATGATCTTCCAGGATCCGTTGTCGGCGCTGCATCCGTACTACACGGTGGGTAAGCAGATCGCTGAGGCGTATCGGGTGCATCACCGGCGGGCGGGGAAGCGGGAGGCTCGGCAGCGGGCGGTGGACATGTTGGGTCGGGTGGGGATTCCGCAGCCGGCGCGGCGGTTCGATCAGTTTCCGCATGAGTTCTCGGGTGGGATGCGGCAGCGGGCGATGATCGCGATGGCTCTGGTCAACGATCCGGATCTGCTGATCGCCGACGAGCCGACCACCGCCCTGGACGTGACCGTGCAGGCGCAGATCCTGGACCTGCTGGCGGATCTGCAGGCGGAGTTCCACTCGGCGATCATCCTGATCACCCACGACCTGGGGGTGGTCAGTCAGGTGGCCGACGACGTGTTGGTGATGTACGGCGGCCGGGCGGTGGAGCACGGGAGCGTGGAGCAGGTGTTGCGGCGGCCGCAGCATCCGTACACATGGGGGTTGTTGTCGAGCGTGCCGTCGTTGCGCGGTGACGCGGACGCGGACCTGGTGCCGATCCCGGGTAACCCGCCGTCGTTGATCAATCTGCCGTCGGGGTGCGCGTTCCACCCGCGTTGCCGCTACGCCGGCCGCAACGGCAACCGCTCCTTCACCCAGGTGCCCGAGCTGAGGCAGGTGGTCGAGCGCGGTCACCTGGTGGCCTGCCACCTGCCGGAGGCCGAACGGCAACGCATCTACCGCGATGAGATCTCCCAGGTGGGGGTGGCCAGATGAGCACGGAGTCCGGCGCCGGCCGGGCCGGCGGCATCCCGGCCGGCCCGGTGCTCACCACCGCCGGCGACCGGCCGGCCCGGCCCGAGGCGGAGCCGCTGCTGCGCGTCCGCGGCCTGACGAAGCACTTCCCGGTCCGCGGCGCGTTCCGCAGCCGGGGCCTGGTGCGGGCCGTGGACGGCGTCGACCTCGACGTCCGGCCGGGGGAGACCCTGGGCCTGGTCGGGGAGTCGGGGTGTGGGAAGACGACGACGGGTCGGATGTTGGTGCGGCTGTTGGAGCCGACCGCGGGGTCGATCGAGTTCGCGGGGCGGGACATCACCCATGCGCGGCGGGGTGAGCTGCGGCCGTTGCGGCAGGACCTGCAGATCATCTTCCAGGACCCGTACGCGTCGTTGAATCCGCGACACACCGTCGGCCGGATCGTGGCGATGCCGCTGCAGGTCAACGGCATCAACCCGCCCGGCGGGATCAGGAAGCGGGTCCAGGAACTCCTGGAGCTGGTCGGGTTGAACCCGGAGCACTACAACCGGTACCCGCACGAGTTCTCCGGCGGGCAGCGCCAGCGCATCGGCATCGCCCGCGCCCTGGCCCTGCGGCCGAAGCTGATCGTCGCCGACGAGCCGGTCTCGGCCCTGGACGTGTCGATCCAGGCGCAGGTGATCAACCTGCTGCGCGACCTGCAACGCGACCTGGACCTGGCGTTCGTGTTCATCGCCCACGACCTGGCCGTGGTCCGGCACTTCTGCCACCGCGTCGCGGTCATGTACCTGGGCAAGATCGTCGAGATCGGTGACCGCGACGACATCTACCAACGCCCCCAGCACCCCTACACCCGGGCGCTGCTGTCGGCGATCCCCGACGTGACCACCCTTGGCCCCGCCGGGCGGATCCGGTTGACCGGGGATGTGCCCACCCCACTCAACCCCCCTTCGGGCTGCCGGTTCCGCACCCGCTGCTGGAAGGCCCAGGACCGCTGCGCCATCGAGGAACCCGCCCTGGTCAGCCGCGACGGCGGCCGGCAACTCACCGCCTGCCACTACCCGGAGCAGGGCCCGGTCGCCGCCGCCCCCGATGTCGCGGAGACGCTGGGGTGACCCGGCGTCGACCCACCGGGGACGGGCCTGCTGGCCCATCGCGGCCAGCCCGGGGGCGACCACGGCCGGGACTCCGGCGAGCAGGCGACGGCCGGCGGTGACCCGGCGCGGGCGAGGTCAGGGGCGACGGGCCGCCCAGGCGGTCCGGCTGCCCCGGACCGTCAGGTCGCGGCGGCGCAGGAGGCTGTCGGGGTTGTCCTCCGCCAGGAGACGGTCGAGGGTGCCGAGGTCGTCGCTGGCCAGCCGGCCGTCGACGGCCGAGCGGATGCGGCGCAGGTAGGCGTGCGCGTAGCGCCCGGTGCTCGGCGGCGCCGGGGTCGCCTCGACGGTGAAGCTGCGCTGCGCGGCGATCTCGAAACCGGCCCCCGCCAGGTGCGGCCGCCAGTTCGGGTGCGCGTTCCAGCCCGCCTGCGCCAGGGCCTCGTGGCAGCGTGACTCCAGGCCGGGCCGGCCCAGCCCGACGTCGTCGGGCAGGAAGCGGGGCAGGGCGTCCATCTCGACGACCACCAGCAGGCCACCGGGGTTCAGTGCGGCGTGGACGTCGCGGAGCACCCGGTCCGGGTCGGCGACCTCGTGCAGCGACGAGGCCGCCCAGACGACGTCCGCCGCGCCGACCTCGGGCCAGGCGACGTCCAGGTCGGCCCGCACCACGCGCAGCCGGTCGCCCAGCCGCTGCTCGGTCGCCGCCGCGCGGAGGCGGTCGAGCATCACTGCCGACCTGTCGATCGCGACCACCGCGGCGGAGCCGAACCGGCGCGCCAGCGCCTGGCTGCCGGTGCCGGTGCCCGCACCCACGTCGACGACCGTGCGCGGCGCGTCCGGGGCGTGCCGCCCGACCCACGCGGTCACCTCGTCCAGGTACGGGCCGAGCACCTCCGCGTCCAGGTCCAGCAGGTCCGCCAGCCCTGCCTCGTCGTGGTGTGCCGGCCCGGCGTGGCGATGGTGGGGAGAGTGGTGTGCCATGCCCGCAACGCTAACCGCCCTGTGCGCATACGGCATACACTCTTGCGTATGACGCAAGAAGTCGTCCTGGACGCCGTGATCCGCCAGCGCATCCGCGGCCTTCGACTGGCCCGCGGCTGGTCGTTGGACGCCCTCGCCGCCCGCTGCCACCTCAGCCCCTCCACCCTGAGCCGCCTCGAGACCGGGCACCGCAGGATCGCCCTCGACCAGCTGGTCCCCATCGCCCGGGCGCTCGGCACCACGCTCGATCAGCTCGTCGAGGCCGTCGACGACGAGGACGTGGTGATCCGACCGCAGCCGACTCACACCCGTGGGCTGACGACCTGGCTGCTGTCCCGCGAACGCGCTCTCCACGGCGTGACCGTGGCGAAGATGCGGATCACGCCCGAGCGGCCGACCGGCGCGGAGCACCTGGGAGTGCACCCCGGCCGCGAGTGGTTCACCGTCCTGTCCGGCACCGCCCGACTGCAGTTGGGTGAGCGGACCATCCTGATCCGGGCGGGCGACGCCGCCGAGTTCTCGACCATGGTCCCGCACGCCATCGGTGCCCATGACGGCCCCGTGGAGATCCTCACCATCTTCGACCACGACGGGGAGCGGGCCCACCTGCACGCCCCCGACGACGCCCCGCAGCGGTGATGTCGGCCGCGGGTGGAGGCGCCGGCCCCCGTCGCGGCAACCTCAGACCGACCGCCAGTCGTCAGACGGCAGGGCGGCGGCCTGCGGACCCATCAGCAGCATCCCCCCGTCCACCACCCACGACGCCCCCGTCACGTACGCGGCGGCGGGCGAGGCGAGGAACGCCACCACCGCGGCGATCTCCCGCGCGTCCCCCGGCCGCCCGACCGGCACCCCCGGGCGCTCCTGCGTGAACGGGTCGACGTCCTCCTGCCCGGTCATCGGGGTGGCGATCTCCCCGGGGGCGACCGCGTTGACGGTGATCCCGTCCGCCGCCAGCTCCTGGGCCATCACCCGGGTGAGCAGCCCCAGCCCACCCTTCGCCGCGCAGTACGCCGACGAGCCGACCCGGGGCGCGTGCTCGTGCACGCTGGTGATGTTGACGATCCGGCCGCCCCTGCCGGCCGCCCGCATCCGGCGGGCGGCCCGCTGCGAGCAGAGGAACGGCCCGTCCAGGTCGATGCTGAGCACCTCCCGCCACTGCGCCCACGCCACGTCGACGAAGGGCGTGGCCATCCCGGTGCCGGCGTTGTTGACCAGCACGCCGATCCCGCCGAGCCGGTCGGCCAGCTCGTCCACCACGGCGGTGGCGTCGGGCAGCCGGGTCAGGTCCAGCTCGGCGACCTCGCAGCGCCGGCCGGTCCCGCGTAGCTCGGCGGCGGTACGCTCGGCGCCCGCCGGGTCGCCGTACCAGGTGATGCCGATGTCGAAGCCGGCCGCGGCGAGCGCCACCGCGCTGGCCTTGCCGATCCCGGAGTCCGCGCCGGTGACGACCGCGGTCCTCGGGTAGTCCTCGCAACGCTGGGGCATGCTGGCCGCACTACCCGGACCGGACGAGCTCAACCAGGTCGGGTGTAACCGCTCCGGGCCGGGGTAGCCGGGGCGGCATGGAGCTGGTCGAGGAGTCGCCGTACCGGTTCCGGATCGACCGGCACGATCCGATGCGGGTTCCAGGCGTGGTCTTCGCCTCCCGCTCGCTGTTGCCGGACGCCGGGGCCGACAAGTCGCTGGACCAGGTGGCGAACGTGGCCACCCTGCCCGGCATCGTCGGCGCCTCGTACGCCATGCCGGACGTGCACTGGGGTTACGGCTTCCCGATCGGCGGGGTCGCGGCCACCGACATCGAGGACGGCGGGGTGGTCTCGCCCGGCGGGGTCGGCTTCGACATCTCCTGCGGGGTGCGGCTGCTCACCGCCCAGCTGGACCGCGCCGCGCTGCGGCCCCGGCTGGACGCGGTGATGGACGGCCTCGGCGCGGCGACCCCGCGCGGCATGGGCAAGGGCGCGGTGTGGCACCTGACCGACCGCGCCGAACTCGACGCGGTGCTGCGCGGCGGCTCCCGGTACGCCGTCGAGCGGGGGTACGGCGTCCAACGGGACCTGGACCGGTGCGAGGACTACGGCGCGGTCGACGACGCGAACCCGGCACAGGTGAGCGAACGGGCGGTGGAGCGCGGCGCGCGCCAGGTCGGCAGCCTCGGCTCCGGCAACCACTTCCTTGAGGTGCAGGTCGTCGAGGAGGTCTACGACGAGGCGGTGGCCAGCGCGTTCGGGCTGCGGGCCGGCCAGGTCTGCGTGATGATCCACTGTGGGTCGCGCGGGCTGGGCCACCAGATCTGCACCGACTACGTCCACGAGATGGAGAAGGCGATGCGCGGGTACGGCATCCACGTGCCCGACCGGCAGCTCGCCTGCGCCCCCGTCTCGTCCCACGAGGGGCGGGCCTACCTGGGCGCGATGGCCGCCGCGGCCAACTACGCCCGGGCCAACCGGCAGCTGCTCCACCACGCGGCCCGACAGGTCTTCCAACGGGTCACCGGCAGTGACCTGGACCTGGTGTACGACATCTCGCACAACCTCGCCAAGATCGAGACGCACCAGGTGGACGGCGCGGCGCGCCGGCTCTGCGTGCACCGCAAGGGCGCCACCCGGGCGCTGCCGCCCGGCCACGCCGACCTGCCGGACGACCTGCGCGGGGTCGGCCAGCCGGTCCTCATCCCCGGCTCGATGGGGACCGGCTCGTACGTGCTCACCGGCGTCCCCGGCGCTCCGGCGTGGGCCTCCACCTGCCACGGCGCGGGCCGCGTGCAGAGCCGCAAGCAGGCCACCAAGGCGGAACGCGGGCACGACCCGCGGCGCGAGCTGGAGGCGCAGGACATCGCGGTGCGCGGGGCGTCCCGGCGCGGGCTGGCCGAGGAGATGCCGGCCGCCTACAAGGACATCACCGCCGTGGTGGCGGCGGCCGAGGGCGCCGGGCTGTGCCGGCGGGTGGCACGGCTCGTCCCCATCGGCGTCGTGAAGGGCTGAGGCGGCCTCACACGTCCAGGGTCACCGCGCCGGACCAGCCTTCCTGGTCACGGCCGAAGCGCAGCTCGTGCAGCGACACCGCCTTGGGCACCGCGCCGACCAGCTCCACCGTGTCGGTGCCGGTGGTGTGCCACCGCACCAGCAGGCCGCCGTCGTCGGCCGCCCGCACCTCGGTCGCGAGCGGCACGTCACCCTCCGTCTCCAGCCGGAAGATCACTTCATCGAGGACGCCCACCAGCAGGTCCGGGTCGTCGCCCGGCGGGACCTGGAACTCCACCGTGGCCTCGGGGGTCGCGCCGGTGGCATCGACGAAGGTGTCGACCAGCGCGGTGACCGCCTCCGCCACGCACCCCTCCCGGTCCGGCGCCCACGCCTCGATCCGGACGTCGGCGGTGTGCGGCACCATGCGGTGCCCCCGCGGCGGTCGTCGGTCCATCCCCCGATCATGCCGGCCCGCCACGGCAGGTCACGGTGAATTGTCGGAGCCGGCGACTAGGTTGCGGGCATGATCGCAGACGACGCCGACGCCGTGACCGTCATCTTCCGCAGCATGATGCGGGCCGTCCTGCGCAGCGAGAAGGTCGGTGAGGACACCCTCGGCCGCACCGTCGAGCTGGCCCGGCGGTGGGTCACCGGCGACGCCGCCGACGCCCAGCTGGCGGTGGCCCTGCGGGAGCTGCACGGCGAGCCGGTCGACATCGCCGACCCGCGTCAGGTCGCCGACGAGGGGACGGCGATCCTCGCGGACGAGGGCCTCCTTCCCGAGCCGGACGCGCGGGGCGCGGCGATGGCCCGGTTCGCCGCGAACGCGCGCCGGCTGCGGGCCGGGGAGCTCAGCCCGGCCGAGTTCGAGGAGCTCACCGGCGGCGATGCTGGCCCGAGCCGCCAGGATCCGCAGCGGCGCCCCGGCGACTGAGGGGCACACCGGGTCGCGCGACGACGGTAGGTTCCGGCGGGTGCGGATCACCAAGTTCACCCATGCCTGCGTCCGGATCGAGCACGACGGCCGGGTCCTCGTGATGGACCCGGGCACCTGGAGCGAGCCCTCCGCCCTTGTCGGCGCGGACGCGGTGCTGGTCACCCACGAGCACACCGACCACGTCGACGTGTTGCGGCTGGCCGGCCTCGGGGTGGCGGTCTTCGCGCCCCGGGAGGCACGACTGCCGCCGGTGGCTCCGCTGCCGGTCACCCGGGTCGAAGCCGGCGACCGGTTCACCGCCGCCGGCTTCGCCGTCACCGCGGTCGGCGGTCGGCACGCCACCATCCACGACGGGGAGCCGGACTGCGCCAACCTCGGCTACCTGGTCGAGGAGGCGCTCTACCACCCGGGGGACTCGCTGCACCCGCCCGGTCGACCGGTCGACACGCTGCTGGTGCCGGCCCAGGCGTCCTGGCTGAAGCTCACCGAGGCGATCGACTTCGCCGGGGCGGTCGACGCGCGCCGGGTCGTCCCGATTCACGACGCCCAGCTCAACGAGCGGGGACTGGCCAGCGTGAACGGCTGGTTCGGCGAGACCCTGGGCGACCGCTACCGCTACCTCGCTCCGGGCGAGACCGCCTGATCCGCCACCGCGCCCGCGTCAGGTTGGCGGCGCGGCCGTCCGGTGTCCCGGCCGCCCCGGCCCGGCCCCCCACGCCGGCCGGTCGCCGAGCGGAACTCCGCCCGGCGACCGGGGTCGGCGGTGGGCTGCCGTGGCCGTGGCACCGACCGGCTCAGAGCTCCGCCGGCAGGCCGAACGCGGGGAACAGCGCGTGGCCGAAGGTGGTGATCTCCGCGATCCGCCCGTCCCGCACCCGCAGCACGTCCAGCTTGAACGCCCGGAACACCTGGTCGCCGGGGCGCCGAAGGTAGCTCGCCGCGGCCGGCAGCCGGTTGGCGTACGTCGGCAGCAGCCGCCAGTCGCCCTCCCGCTCCGGCCCGAAGGCCCGTTCCAGCAGCGGCACGATGGTCGCGACCCCGTCGAAGCACATCGGCGCCGGCGGCATGGTGATCCGGAGGTCCGGCGCCGCGGCGGCGAGCGCGGCGGTGGCGTCGCAGCGTTCATGGGCGTCGATGAACCTGGCCAGCAGCTCCCGTTCCCGCTCGTCGGCCGGGTTGGCCGCCCAGTCGGCCCGCCGGGCCGGCAGGTGGGACTGCAGGGTGGCCCGGGCCCGCTGCAGGGCGCTGTTCGCCGCCGCCACGCTGGTCTCCAGCAGCTCCGCCGTCTCCGCCGCCGACCAGCCGAGCACGTCGCGGACCAGGAAGGCGGCCCGCTGCCGGGCCGGCAGCACCTGCATGGCGGCGAGGAACGCCAGCTCGATGGTCTCCCGGGTCACCGCCACCGCGTCCGGCTGCTCGTCGCCCGGCGCTACCCGGTCCAGCAGCCGGTCCGGGTACGGCTGCAACCACGGCACCTCCGCGTACGACCGCACGGCGCGCGGCTGCCGGCCGGTGCGGCGCAGCAGGTCCAGGCAGACGTTGGTGGCGATCCGGTAGAGCCAGGCCCGGGCCTGCGCGCCGTCGAAGCCGTCCCGCCCCCGCCACGCCCGCAGGTACGTCTCCTGGACGGCGTCCTCGGCGTCGTCGAAGGAGGCGAGCATCCGGTAGCAGTGCACGTGCAGCTCACGCCGGTGGCGTTCGGTGAGCGCGGCGAAGTCGGGGTCGGCCGGCGCGGGGCGCAGGTCGGCGGTCACGCTGCCGCCGCCCCGGCCCGGCCGACCTCCTGGACCAGCCACTCGTTGCCGTCCGGGTCGCGCAGCGACAGGAAGGAGCCGTAGTCCCGTCGCTCCGGGTCGGGCCCGGGGGTCTGTACGCCGCCCGCCGCGAAGTGGAAGACCTCACTGGGCTTCGCGCCCCGGTCCACCAGCTCCGCCCACGCCGCGTCGATGTCCGGGACGACCAGGTGCAGGCCGCTCACCGAGCCCGCGGCGTCCGGCTTGCGCATCAGCGCGATCGAGCAGGCGGAGCCGGGCGGGGTGAGCTGCACGACGCGGAAGTCCTCGCCGGCGGAGTGGTCCACGTCCAGCCGGAACCCGGTCTGGTCCAGGTAGAACGCCTTGGCCCGGTCCACGTCCGAGACGGGCACCACGACGAGTTCGAGCTTCCAGTCCATGATCGGCCTCCCTGGCCTTCGGTGACGGCTGTCGTGACGTACAACGTCGGGGCGGACGGGGACTCATCGGTGTTCCGATGAGAATGTCAC
Organism: Micromonospora sp. IBHARD004; assembly: GCF_052814115.1. Taxonomy (NCBI): domain Bacteria; kingdom Bacillati; phylum Actinomycetota; class Actinomycetes; order Micromonosporales; family Micromonosporaceae; genus Micromonospora; species Micromonospora sp. IBHARD004. The sequence continues at coordinate 3,649,694 of NZ_CP199934.1, read as the reverse complement.
CAGTTCCCGACCGGGGTGGTGCTCGACGGCGAGCGGCGGCGCACGCTGATCCGCCGGGCGGAACGGGGCGGCCTGGTCATCGAGGACGACTACGACGCCGAACACCGCTACGACCGCCCGCCGGTGCGTGGCCCTGCGGGGCCGCCCCGGCACCACGCGGCGCTGGTGCGCCGCCAACGCCCCCGGCGACCTCGAGCGGGGGGTCGCGACCCTCGGCGCCGCCCTGCGCGGGCTGCGCTGAGGTCGCGGCGGGCACGCCCGCGCCGCCCGCCGCCGGCCGGTCAGTCCACGACGGGTACGGGCTGCGCCGGCGCGTAGAGCGCGGCGAGCGCGGCGGCCGTGTCGGCGAGGTGGGCGCGCAGTTCGGCGGGGGAGAGCACCTCCACGTCCGCGCCGAGCCGGAGGAGGTCGCCGTGGGCGTGGGTGAGCGACTCGATCGGCACCACCGCCCGCACCCAGCCGGCGTCGTCCGGTGGGCCGGCGCTGCGGTCGACGGCGGCGACCACCGCGTCGCTGCCGATCTCCCGAAGTCGGTCCCGCCCGCGGGGGGAGAGCCGGATGGCCGCCTCGTCGCGGTGCAGCCGGGCCCGGAACTCCACCACGTGCGCCCGCCACCAGTCCGGCAGGTCGAAGTCGGCGGGCCGGTCGAAGGGCTCGTCCAGGGTGGTCAGTTCGAGGATCTGGTTCACCCGGTAGGTGGCCGGCTCGGCGCGTTCCGGCCGGGCGGCCACCACGTACCAGCGGCCGCCCTTGAGCACCAGGCCGTACGGCTCCAGGATGCGGGTCACCTCGCCCCGCCAGCTCCGGTAGCGGACCCGGATCCGGTGCTGCCGCCAGACCGCGTCGGCGGTGGGGGCCAGGTGCGGCGACGGGTCGCCGTCGGAGTACCAGCCGGGGGTGTCCAGGTGGAACCGCTGCTGGAGCTGGGCGGCCCGGTCCGCCAGCGGCGGCGGCAGCGCGGCCTGCAGCTTGAGCTGGAGGGTGGCGACGACCGGCTCGTAGCCCAGCTCGGCGGCCGGCCCGGGCAGCCCGGCGAAGAGCAGCCGGTCCGCCTCCTCGGCGGTGAGCCCGGTCAGCCGGGTCCGCCAGCCGTCGACCAGCCGGTAGCCACCGGCGTGCCCGGCCTCGCCGTAGAGCGGGATCCCGCCGGCGTGCAGCGACTCGACGTCCCGGTAGATGGTCCGGACGGAGACCTCCAGCCGCTGCGCCAGCTCGGCGGCGGTGAGCCGCCCGTGGGTCTGGAGCAGCAGCAGGATCGACAGGAGACGACTGGCCCGCATCCACTGACAGTAGCTGTCAGGGGAGCCGTTGTACCGTCCCGGCATGGCATTTCGCGACAAGGAGTTGACCGTGCCGGGGACCGTCGAGGTCGCCGGCCGGCACGTCAAGCGTTACCACATCGACCAGCCCGACCGCCGGCTCGAACCCGAGGTGGTGGAGGCCGCGTACGCCTTCCTGCCCAAGTTGCTGCCCCAGCCCGACGGAGGCACCCCGCCGGCGAGCTGGGTGGTGCTGCACCGGGGCGCGGACACCGGCGCCTACCTGCTGGCGTACAGCTGGTTCTGGGACAACGTGGTGGAGTGCCGGATCGCGGTCGCCGGGCAGGCTGCCCTGGACTGCCCGGACGACGACCCCGCGCACTTCGTGCCGATGCCCCGCCCCGGCGTGGGCTGCGTCTGGGAACTGGGCGTGCTGGAGCACGAGCGCGCCGCCTGGATCCGCCACGTCCTCGCCCCCGACCGGCCCGACCTGGCCGGCTACCTGGCCGACACCCGCGCCGAGGGGCCGGTGGGCTTCTGATGGGCGACTTCGACTTCCTGGTCGGGACCTGGGACGTGACCAACCATCGCCTGATGAAGCGGCACGTCGGTAGCGACGAGTGGGACGAATTCCCGGCCACCTCGGTGGCGCACCGGTTCTTCGACGGCGCCGGCAGCTTCGACGAGATGCGCTGCCCCACCCGGGGCTTCTCCGGCTCGACCGTGCGGATCCTCGACCCCGAGTCCGGGCTCTGGTCGATCTACTGGATGAACAGCCGTCGGGGTGTCCTCGAACTGCCGCCGGTGGTGGGCCGGTTCGTCGACGGCGTCGGCACCTTCTTCGCCGACGACCTCGACGAGGGGCGGCCCGTCCGGTGCCGGTTCATCTGGTCGGGGATCACGCCGACCTCGTGCCGCTGGGAACAGGCGTTCTCCACCGACGGCGAGCGCACCTGGGAGACAAACTGGATCATGGACTTCACGCGGACCGGCTGAGCCGGGTCAGGCCGGCGGTGGGGTGGTCGTGCGGTAGATCGCGGTCAGCCAGACGTCGAGCAGGACGTCGACCACGTCCCGCTCGGCCACGGCCGGGCCGTCGCCGGCGAAGGTGGCGTACCAGACCCGCTCGTTCATCGAGTTCAGCGCGATCGCGAGGTCCCGGGCGGGCAGCCCGTCCGGGGCCGCGCCGCGCCGGCGTTCCCCCTCGATGGCGGTCTCGACCGCGTGCACCCAGCGTTCCAGCACGGCGGCCCAGAGCTGGCGCACCTCGGCGTTGGTGCCGCGCACCTGGGCGCAGGCCAGTACCACCGCGCGGTGGCCGCCGAAGGTGGCGTGGAACCGGCCGATCAGCTCCCGCCAGCGGGCCCGGGGGTCCTCGGCGAGCCGGTCCAGCACGTCCCCCGCGGCCGCGTCGGCCTCCTCGATGACCCGGTCGAGCAGGGTGAGCAGCACCGCGTCCTTGGACCGGAAGTAGAAGTAGAAGGTGGGCCGGGAGATCCCGGCCCCCTTCGCCAGGTCGTCGATGGAGATGTCGCCGAAGGCGCGCTGCGTCAGCAGCCGTTCGGCGGTGGCGAGGATGGCCAGCTCCCGGTCGTCGCCCGTCGAGCGGCCCGGTCGTCGCCCGCGCGTCGGCGCGGCTCCGGTGGGCGTACGGGCGGCGGTCATGACGGCTGATGCTACACCCCCTCGACACTGTGTCGACTTAACTCGACAGGGTGTTGACTGGCGTCGACAGCGGTGGATAGTGTCCGGTCCACTGCCCCGCGAACGGGAGATGCGATGGCCTCCGACCACGTCGACGTCCTCATCGTCGGTGCCGGGCTCTCCGGCATCGGCGCCGCCGTGCACCTGCGGCGCAACTGCCCGGAGAAGACCTACGCGGTGCTCGAGGCCCGCGGGGCGATCGGCGGGACCTGGGACCTGTTCCGCTACCCCGGCATCCGCTCGGACTCCGACATGTACACCCTCGGCTACTCCTTCAAGCCGTGGACGAACCCGAAGGCGATCGCCGACGGCGACTCGATCCGCGCGTACGTCCGGGACACCGCCCGCGAGTACGGCGTCGAGCAGCACATCCGCTTCCACCACCAGGTGGTCCGCGCCGAGTGGGACAGCGGCCAGGCCCGCTGGACCGTGCACGCCCGCCGCGACGACACCGGCGAGGAGACCGTGCTCACCTGCGCGTTCCTCTTCACCTGCTCCGGCTACTACCGCTACGACGAGGGCTACACCCCCGAGTTCCCCGGCGTCGACCGGTACGCCGGCCAGCTCGTGCACCCGCAGCACTGGCCCGAGGACCTGGACTACACCGGCAAGCGGGTGGTGGTCATCGGCAGCGGCGCGACCGCGGTCACCCTGGTGCCGGCGATGGCCGAGCGGGCCGGGCACGTCACCATGCTCCAGCGCTCACCGACGTACGTCATCTCGCTGCCCTCCCGCGACGTGCTGGCCGACGCGCTGCGGCGCTGGCTCCCCGCGAAGGCCGCGTATCCGGTGGTGCGGTGGAAGAACGTGCTGCTCGGGGTCGCCAACTTCCAGCTCAGCCGGCGCGCCCCCAACGTGGTCAAAAAGCTGCTGCGCCGCGCCGCCAAGGGCCGGCTGCCGGTCGGCTACGACGTCGACCGGCACTTCTCCCCCCGCTACAACCCCTGGGACCAGCGGCTCTGCGTCGTCCCCGACGGCGACCTCTTCCACTCGGTGAGGGCCGGGCGGGCAGCCGTGGTCACCGACACCATCGACACCTTCACCGAGCAGGGCATCCGGCTCACCTCCGGGGAGGAGCTGCCCGCCGACGTCGTGGTCACCGCCACCGGCCTCAACCTGCTCGCCTTCGGCGGGATGACCCTGGCGGTGGACGGGCGGGAGCTCAACCTCGCGGAGACCGTCGCCTACAAGGGCATGATGCTCTCCGGCGTGCCGAACTTCGCCATGACGATCGGCTACACCAACGCCTCCTGGACGCTCAAGGCCGACCTGGTCGCCACGTACGTCTGCCGGCTGCTGCGCCACCTCGACGCCACCGGCCAGCAGATCGTCACCCCGGTCGCCCCCGCCTCCGACGAGCTGGAACCGATCATCGACCTGAAGTCCGGCTACGTGCTGCGCGCGGTCGACCAGCTGCCCAAGCAGGGCGCGACGGCGCCCTGGCGGCTGCACCAGAACTACCCCCGCGACGTGCTGCTGATGCGGCACGGCCGGCTCACCGACGAGGGCGTCCGCTTCTCCCGCGCCGGCGCCCCGACCGACGGCTCCCCGGCCGAGCCCACCGTGCGCGGGGCGGGCACGCCCGCCGACACCCCCGTCGCCTGACCGAGAGGAGCACCCCATGCGTGACTTCGTCTTCCCCGGCGGCACCGCGGTGGTCACCGGCGCCGCCAGCGGCATCGGCGAGGCCCTGGCGCACGCCCTCGCCCGGCGCGGCGCCGACCTCGTCCTGCTCGACCGGGACGCCGAACGGCTCGACGCGGTGGTCGCCGCGATCCGCGCCGCCCACCCCGACCGGCGGATCGACACCCACCTGGTCGACCTCGCCGACGCCGACGCGACCGACCGGGTGGCCGCGGAGATCCGCCGGGCGCACCCCCGAATCCGGCTGCTGGTCAACAACGCCGGCGTCGCGCTGGGCGGCCGGTTCGACCAGGTCACCTTGGACGAGTTCCTCTGGGTCGTCGACATCAACTTCCGGGCCGTGGTCCGGCTGACCCACACGCTGCTGCCCGCGCTCAAGGCCGAGCCCGGCGCCCACCTGGCCAACGTCTCCAGCCTCTTCGGGCTGATCGCGCCCGCCGGGCAGGCCGCCTACTCGGCCAGCAAGTTCGCCGTCCGCGGCTTCACCGAGGCGCTGCGCCACGAGCTGGCCGACGACGGCGTCGGGGTCACCTCCGTGCACCCCGGCGGCATCCGGACCCGGATCGCGCAGAGCGCCCGGGTGGGCAGCGGCGTCTCCCGGGAGGAGTACGAGGCCGGCCGCAGACAGTTCGAGAAGCTGCTCTCCATCGACCCGGCGAAGGCCGCCGAGGTGATCCTGCGCGGGGTGCAACGCCGCCGCGGGCGGGTGCTGATCGGCTGGTCGGCGAAGCTGCCCGACCTGCTGGCCCGGCTCGCCCCCGCCTCCTACCACCGGGTCCTGGTCACCGGCCTCAACCGGGGCGCGGGCGGCCCGGCAGCCCGGTCGACGTCCCGGCTGGAGCCCGCCCCGGCGGCGGATTCGGTGCCCACGCCCCGGCCGGCGGTCGACCCGCTGACCCCCGAGGCCACCCCCGGGCAGTCGGCGTGACCGTCTCCCTCCCGCCCGCCGACGAGCTGACGGTGGCCGGGCGGCGGATCCGCTGCCGGATCTCCGGCAGCGGCCCGGCCGTGGTGCTACTGCACGGCATCGGGCGCACCCTCGACGACTTCACCGGCCAGCACGAGCTGCTCGCCGCCGACCACCGGGTGGTCAGCGTCGACCTGCCCGGCCACGGCGGCTCCGCGCCGCTGGACGTCCCGCACACCCTGCCGGCGCTCGCCGCCGCCGTCGCGGAGTTCCTCGACGCGGCCGGGGCCGACCGGCCGGCGCACCTGGTCGGCAACTCCCTCGGCGGCGCGGTGGCGATGCGGCTCGCCGCCGACGAGCCGTCCCGGGCGGCCAGCCTGGCGCTGGTCAACAGCGCCGGGTTCGGCCGGGAGGTGACCGTCGCGCTGCGGCTGCTCGCCCTGCGCCCGCTCGGCCGGCTGCTGCTGCGCCCCCACCCGGCCGTCGCTCGCCGCACCGAGCTGGCGATCTTCCGCGACCCGGCGTACGCCACCGAGGAGCGGGTGGCGACCGCACTCGCGGTGGCCCGCCAGCCGCACGCCGCCCGGGTGATGCTGGAGCTGGTCCGCAGCCTCGGCACCTGGCGGGGCGTCCGACCACAGTGGCGCGCCGAGCTGCTCGACGCGGTCGCCGCGCTCGACGTCCCCACGCTGGTGGTCTGGGGCGACCGGGACCTGATCCTCCCCGCCACCCACCTGACCGCCGCCCGGTCCCGGCTGCCCCGGGCACGGACGCACCTGTTCGCCGACACCGGGCACATGCCGCAGATCGAGCGGGCCGAGGAGTTCCACGCGCTGCTCCGCGACTTCTGGGCGGACGCCGACCTGGCCTGACCCGGCCAGGGCGGGGTGCTGCCCCGCTTCTCCTCCTGGCCGGGTCAGACGGTGCGGTCGGCCGCCCCCTGGTGCCGCAGCACGAGTGTCACCGCCACCAGGACGAACAGCAGGCCGGCGAGCGCCGGCACCGGCGCCGGCAGCCACGGCGTGACCAGGGCCAGCACGGCCGCCGCCGGGAACAGCACCAGGCCGAGGCCCCGCTTCCAGCGCAGGTGCAGGACCCAGAGGGCGAGCAGGTAGACCGCGACGGGCACCGCCACGGTGTACCCGGCGGTCCGGCCGGAGACGTGGGCGACGTGCAGGTCGTGGTCGACCGCGACGGCGAGGCCGGCGCCCACCGCGGCGATCGCGGCGAATATCAGGTAGTGGCCGTACCCCCAGAACAGGGAGCCCCGCAGGGAGCCGGGTGGCAGCTGGCCCGGCCGGTCGAAGTAGAGCCACCAGAGCGCGAAGACGATCACCGCGCCGGCCGCGGCGAGCGACCACAACCGCGGGTTCCCGGCGTCCACCCCACTCTGGATCGCCACCGAGATGGCGAGGATCGCCTCACCGAGCACGATCAGGGTGAACAGCTGATACCGCTCGGCGATGTGGTGCGGATGCCAGCTGGTCTTCCCGAGCCGCTCGGCCACCACCGGCACCAGCACGTCGGCGAGGGCCAGTACCAGGAACGCCGGCAGGCCCCAGCCGTCCGGCAGGGCGAGCCGCAGCAGCCAGCCGAGCTGCACGACGAGGACCCCGGCCGCGTAGGTCGTCGCGGTGGCCCGTCGGTCCGGGTTGCCGGCGGCCGCGCGCAGCCAGTTGACGATCGTGGCGAGCCGCATCACCACGTAGCCGTAGGTGATGGTGGTGAAGTCCGCGTCGGTGAACGCCCGTGGCACGCCGGCGGCGAGGATCAGTGCCCCGGCGATCTGCACCAGGGTGGTGATCCGGTAGACGTCGTCGTCGGTGTCGTAGGCCGAGGCGAACCAGGTGAAGTTCATCCAGGCCCACCAGATCGCGAAGAAGACCGTCAGGTAGCTGGTGACCGCGTGCCCGAGGTGGTTCTCCGACAGGTCGTGGTGCAGGCTGCCGGAGGCCTGGGCCACCGCCACCACGAAGCAGAGGTCGAAGAAGAGCTCGAGCGGGGTGGCGACCCGGTGCACCTCGTCGGGCCGGCGGCCCCGCATCGGCCGGTACCAGGAGCGGACGGGTGTGTTGCCGGTGGTCACGAGAGTGCTCCTCGCCGCAGGCCCGCCAGTTGCGCCCACGATAGCCGGGCGATCGCCCGGCCGCGCGGAACCGGTCAGCCCGGCAGCGCGCCGGCGGCGGCCAGGTCCATCGCCAGCAGCGCCTCCTCGCCGTACGTCCCCAGCCGTTCGGCGAAGCCGCCGACCTGCCGGTATGCGGCGCGGGCAGCACCACCGCGCAGGCCAGGAAGTCGAGCCCGGTCGGGCCGGGCGCGTCCGGGGCGGTGCCGAGCGGGGCCTGGGCCATCGCCGCGGAGATCGGGTCGGGCCGGCCCTCCCGGCCGACGAGCCCCCGCCCGGTCAGCAGCGCGGTCCGGGGTGGGGTGCGCAGCAGCTCCCCGGCTCGCTCCAGCGACCCGGGCGCCCAGTACGGGTCGTCGTCGGCGTACGCCACGAACGGGGTGTCGGCCAGCGCCACGCCGACGTTGCGGGCCGCCCCGGCGCCGGCGTTGCGGCCCAGCTCGACCACGCGTACGTGCGGAAAGGCCCGCGCGGCCGCGGCCGGGGCGCCGTCGTCCGACCCGTTGTCCACCACGATCGCCGGTGCGGCGCGCCGGGGGCAGGGCCAGGAGCTGGTCCCGGCGGTTGCGGGTGGCGACCAACGATCGGCAAATCCGGCGTCATGGCCGCCCAGGTGCCCGGGGACGCCGGCCCTCACTCGACCGGGGCCGGCGCGATTCCCGGGTCCGATCAGGTGCGGGACCCGCCCGGGCGGGGAAGACGGCCGGCGTGGCCGAGGTGACCCTGCTGCTCGCCGGCGACGTGATGACCGGTCGCGGCGTCGACCAGATCCTGCCCCGGCCGGGCCTGCCCGCGTTGCGGGAGGCGGCGGTCACCGACGCCCGTCGCTACGTCGAGCTGGCCGAGTCCGTCGCCGGACCGGTTCCGCGCCCGGCCCCGCCGGAGTGGCCGTGGGGCGCGGTGTTGGGCCTCCTCGACGAGCTGCGCCCGGACGTGCGGATCGTCAACCTGGAGACGGCGGTGACCGGGCGCGGCGAGTACGCCCCGGGCAAGGGCATCCACTACCGGATGCACCCGGACAACCTCGCCTGCCTCACCGCGGCCCGGCTCGACGTCTGCGCGCTGGCCAACAACCACGTCCTCGACTTCGGCGCGGAGGGGCTCACCGACACCCTGGACGGCCTGCGCCGGGCCGGCATCACGCCGGTCGGCGCGGGCCGGGACGAGGACGAGGCGTGGCGGCCCGCGCGGGTGCCCCTCGACGGCGGCCGGCGGCTGCTGGTCTGGTCGGTGAGCGCCCCGTCCAGCGGGGTCCCGCCGCAGTGGGCGGCGACCGGCGGGCGACCCGGCGTGGCGTACCTGCCCGAGGTCTCCGAGGCGACGGCCGAGGCGCTCGTCGACCGGATCGGCCGGGAGGCGGGGCCGCGGGACCTGGTGGTGGTCTCCGTGCACTGGGGGTCGAACTGGGGCTACCAGGTGCCGGACGAGCACGTCCGGTTCGCGCACCGCCTCCTGGAGTCCGGCGTGCACCTCGTCCACGGGCACTCGTCGCACCACCCCCGTCCGGTCGAGCGGTACCGGGACCGGCTCGTCCTCTACGGCTGCGGCGACCTGATCGACGACTACGAGGGGATCGGCGGGGAGGAGTCGTACCGGCCGGAGCTGCGGCTGCTGCACCTGGCCACGCTGGACGCCGACACCGGGGAGCTGCGCCGGTTGCGGCTCGCCCCGGTGCGGATGCGACGCATGCGCCTGGAGCCGGCCGGGCCGGCGGAGGCCCGCTGGCTGGCGGAGCTGCTGGACGGGCTGGGCGCGCCGTACCGGACCCGGTTCGTCCTCGGCGACGACGGCCTCATCACGCTGCGACCCGACTGACGCGGCGGCGCGTGGCGTGGGCCACCTTCGGGGGCCCGGCGGAACCACCAGGCTGGACTGGGACGCATCATAGATACATGACGCATCCCACGGCCTCGCCGCGTGCGACCGCGCCGTCCGCCGCCGAGCGGGCCTACCGGCACCTCAAGCGCGCGATCCTGGAACAGGTCTACCCGGGTGGCTCGCTGATCAGCGAGGGCGAGATCGCCGAGGCGGCCGGGGTCTCCCGCACCCCGGTCCGGGAGGCGCTGCTCCGCCTGGAGGCGGAGGGGCTGGTCGCCCTCTACCCCAAGCGCGGCGCGCTGATCCGGCCGGTCTCCGCCCGCGAGATCGCCGACGTCATCGAGGCCCGCCGGCTGGTCGAGCTGCACGCCGCCGAGCGGGTGTGGCCGCGCCGCGCCGAGCTGAAGGCCGACCTGGCCCGCTGGCTCACCGAGATGCGTCGGGCGCACGCCGCCGGCGACGTGACCGCGCTGATGGCCGCCGACCGGGCCTTCCACGCCACCGTCGTCGAGGCCGCCGGCAACGAGATCCTCGCCGAGCTGTACCACCGGCTGCGCGACCGGCAGCTGCGCATGGGCGAGGCCAGCTTCCGGCTCTCGCCCGGCTGGGCGGAGGTGGCCCTCACCGAGCACGCCGGCCAGCTCGCCGCCCTCGACGGCGAGGACCCGGAGGCCTGGCTCGACGCCGTGCGCGCGCACATCGACAACGCCGCGACCGTGCTGCGGACCCTGCGGTGAGCGCCGCCGCCGCGCGCCGCCCCGCCGTCCTGGTCTACGCGGTCGCGCTCACCGCGTACGTGGCCGCGGTCTTCCACCGCAGCTCGCTCGGCGTGACCGGGGTGGACGCGGCCGACCGCTTCCACATCAACGCGTCGGCGCTGGCCACCTTCTCCGTCGCCCAGCTCGCCGTGTACGCGGCCATGCAGGTCCCCGTCGGGGTGCTGCTCGACCGGTTCGGCTCCCGCCGGCTGCTGCTCACCGGCGGGGCGCTGATGGTGGCCGGGCAGCTCTGCTTCGCCGTCGCCACCGACGTCCGGCTCGCCGTCGCCGCCCGGGTCCTGGTCGGCCTCGGCGACGCGATGACCTTCATCAGCGTGCTGCGGATCGTCGCGTTCTGGTTCCCCGGGCGGCGCAACCCGCTGCTGGTGCAGCTCACCGGCACCGTCGGGCAGCTCGGCGCGGTCCTCGGCGCCGTACCCCTGGTGGCACTGCTGCACCACGCCGGCTGGACCCCCGCCTTCCTCACCGCCGCCGCGCTCGGCGCCACCGTGCTGCTGCTGGTGCTCGTGGCGGTACGGGACACCCCGCACGCCGAACACGCCGCCGGCGTCGCCCCGGACCTGGCCACCGTGCGCCGGCAGCTCGCCGCGGCCTGGGCCCAGCCGGGCACCCGCCTCGGCCTCTGGACCCACTTCGTCACCCAGTTCTCCGGCTCGGTCTTCGCGCTGCTCTGGGGCTACCCGTTCCTGGTGCAGGGCCAGGGCCTCTCACCCACCGCCGCCGCCTCCCTGCTCACCCTGATGACCGTCGCGACGCTGGTCTGCGGTCCGGTCGTCGCGCACCTGTGCGCCCGGCACCCGTTCCGCCGCTCGGTGGTGGTCTTCGCCATCACCGCGGCCACCGCCGGCGTCTGGGCCGTGGTGCTCGCGTGGCCGGGACGCGCGCCGCAGTGGCTGCTGGTGACCCTGGTGGTCGTCCTGGCGGTGAACGGACCCGGCTCGGTCATCGGCTTCGACTACGCGCGCACGTCGAACCCGGTGCACCGCATCGGCAGCGCCACCGGGATCGTCAACGTGGGCGGCTTCGTCGCCTCGATCGCCCTGGTGCTCGCCGTCGGCGTGGTCCTCGACCTGGCCACCCCGGCCGGGCGGTCCACCCCGCCACTGGACGCGTTCCGCTGGGCCTTCGCCGTGCAGTACCTGCTCTGGGGCCTCGGCGCGGTGCAGGTGCTGCGCTACCGCAACGCCGCCCGCCGCCGGTACGCCGCCGACCGGGCCGCGGTGGCGGTGCCGGCGGCCGCCTGACCCCTGGCCACCGGGCCGGCGGTCCGGTCAGCTGCGGAGGCGTCGGTGGGTGAGCGAGTCCAGCACCAGGGTCAGCCCCGCGCCGACCAACCAGACGTCCTTCGCGATGGGGATGCCCGCCTGCGTGGGCTTCAGGCTGCGTGGCTCCCGCAGCCCCGGCGTCTTCAGGTAGAGCTGCATCAGCCCGGCGCCGAACGCGGCCAGCCCCAGCCCGACCAGGAACGACGGTGCGAACGGAGTGAGCAGCGCGGCACCCAGGGCGATCTCGCTCCTGGACAGCAGCTTCGCGAACCGGGCAGGGTCCAGCTGCCGGAGCTGCGGGACCGCCCCCACGGCCATGCCGTGCATCGCCTCGGCGGCCTGGCCCTCCAGGCTGCGCTTGCTGAGCCCGGAATTCAGGAAAAACGCGCCGATGCTGAGCCGCAGCGGCGCATGCGTCAGCTTCATGACCACTCCCGTCGGTGCCGGAGAACCGTGCCCCGGCCTACCCGGTACGGGCGGTGCTAACCCGCCGAACGGCGCTGGGCCGACGGCGGCGCCCGGCGGTAGGTTCGCGGGGGAGCGTGATCGCAGTCGCAGGCAGGAGGGCACCGTGAGCCAGGAAGTCCGGGGAGTCGTGTCGCGGCGCAAGGGCGCGCCGGTGGAGGTCACCACGATCGTGGTGCCGGACCCGGGGCCGGGTGAGGCGGTCGTCCGCGTCCAGTCCTGCGGGGTCTGCCACACCGACCTGCACTACCGGGAGGGCGGCATCAACGACGAGTACCCGTTCCTGCTCGGTCACGAGGCCGCCGGCATCGTCGAGCAGGTGGGGGAGGGGGTCACCGGAGTGGCGCCCGGCGACTTCGTGGTGCTCAACTGGCGCGCCGTCTGCGGGGTGTGTCGGGCCTGCCGCCGGGGCCGCCTCTGGTACTGCTTCAACACCCACAACGCCGCCCGGAAGATGACCCTGACCGACGGCACCGAGCTGTCGCCCGCGCTGGGCATCGGCGCCTTCGCCGAGAAGACCCTCGTGCACGCCGGGCAGTGCACCAAGGTCGACCCGGCGGCCCGGCCGGCCGCCGTGGGCCTGCTCGGCTGCGGGGTGATGGCCGGTCTCGGCGCGGCGATGAACACCGGCCAGGTCACCCGGGGCGACTCGGTCGCGGTGATCGGCTGCGGCGGCGTCGGGGACGCCGCGGTCGCCGGCGCCGCCCTCGCCGGGGCGACCACGATCGTCGCGGTGGACACCGACTCCCGCAAGCTCGACTGGGCGCGCAGGTTCGGCGCCACGCACACCGTCAACGCCTCCGACGACGACCCGGTCGAGGCGATCCGCGCGGCCACCGGCGGCTTCGGCGCCGACGTGGTGATCGACGCGGTCGGCCGCCCGGAGACCTGGAAGCAGGCCTTCTACGCCCGCGACCTGGCCGGCACGGTGGTGCTGGTCGGCGTGCCCACCCCGGAGATGAAGGTGGAGCTGCCGCTGCTGGACGTCTTCGGCCGGGGCGGCGCCCTCAGGTCCAGCTGGTACGGCGACTGCCTGCCCAGCCGGGACTTCCCGCTGCTCACCGAGCTCTACCTGCAGGGCCGCCTGGACCTGGACGCCTTCGTCACCGAGGAGATCGCCCTGGACCAGGTCGAGGAGGCGTTCACCCGGATGCACCACGGCGACGTGCTCCGGTCGGTGGTGGTCTTCCCGTGACCGCCCGCGTCGACCACACGGTCACCTCCGGCACCTTCTCCCTCGACGGGCAGACCTTCGACGTCGACAACAACGTCTGGGTGGTCGGCGACGACGCCGAGTGCGTCGTCGTCGACGCGCCGCACGACGTGGCGGCCGTCCTGCGCGTCGTCGGCGACCGCCGGGTGGTCGCCGTCCTGGCCACCCACGCCCACGACGACCACGTACGCGTGGCGCCGGAGCTGGCCCGGGCCACCGGCGCGCCGGTGCTGCTGCACCCGGCGGACCGGGTGCTCTGGGACCTGGTCCACCCGGGCACGCCGCCCGACGGCGAACTGGCCGACGGCGCGGCCGTCGAGGTGGCCGGCACCGCACTGCGGGTCCTGCACACCCCCGGCCACAGCCCCGGCGCGTGCAGCTTCCACGCCCCGGCCCTCGGCGCGGTCTTCACCGGCGACACCCTCTTCGCCGGCGGGCCGGGCGCCACCGGCCGCTCCTACAGCGACTTCGGCACCATCATCGAGTCGATCCGGACCCGGCTGCTGACCCTGCCGCGGGAGACCGTCGTGCACACCGGCCACGGCGACAGCACCACGATCGGCGCGGAGGCGCCCCACCTGGCGGAGTGGCTGGCCCGCGGCCACTGACCGCGCACCGCCGCGACCGCGCCGCCGGTCCTTGTCGACATCAGGAGCGGCGCGGGAGGGTCAGCGTTCGCCGTCGAGGACCGGCTTGACGTCCAGCACCGGGGTGCCGTGCAGCGCTTCCAGGTCCGCCACCCGGATCCGGAGCCCGTCGAGTTCGAGGACCCGGACCCGGTGCAGGCCGATCGGGTTCGGCCGGTGCGGCGAGCGGGTGCTGAACACGCCGGTCTCCGGGCGGGAGCGGTCCCCGCGCGGATGCACCGCCAGCACGTCCCGCCGGGCCCGGTCCAGCCAGGTCAGCACCAGCAGGTCGGCGCCGGCACGCAGGTCGCGCAGCGCCGGGCCGACGCGCTCGTCGAAGACCAGCCAGGCCTCCGGCGCACCCTCGTCGCCCTGCTTCGGGGCCAGGGCCGGGTCGGTCAGCGGCGACTCCACCCGGCCGACCGGGTGCAGCGCGTACCCGTCGTCGTTCACGCCGTGGCCTCCTCCCGCAGCATGTGCAGCCGGACGGTGGTGCCGGCGGCGGTGGTGTGCACCCGGACCAGGTCGCAGAGGGCGTGCACGATGACCAGGCCCCGACCGCCGATGCCGTCGAGCGCCGGGGCCAGCCGGCCGGCGAGCGGGTCGGCCAGCCAGCCGTCGTCGTGGATCTCGCAGACCAGGTGCGTACCGGTCAGCCACACCTGGAGGGTGTCGGTGCCGCCGGCGTGCGCGACGCTGTTGGTGGCCAACTCGGTCACCGCGATCGGCAGGTCGGCGATCCGGTCGCCGTCCAGGCCGGCGCCCGTCGCGTGGTCCGCGACGACCCGGCGCACCCGCGGTAACGTCTCCAGGTCGTACCGCAGGGTGGCGACCACCTCGTCCGGGGCGGGCAGCGACTTGTTGTGCCGGGACACCACGTCCCCCGGGGCGTAGCCCCCGCTGGGCCGCCGCCCGGCGCGGTCCACCAGCACGGGGTGGGTGCAGCGGGCCTCCGCGAGCACCCCCGGTTCGAGCCGGCCCGCATCGTACGGGCACAGCACGGTGACCTCGCGACCGGCGAGCGCCCAGTTGATCGACGCCTCGTGCTGCGCGCAGGCCGGGTACTCCTGGTCGGTGCGGCCCGCCCAGATCGGCTCGCCGATGATCCGCACCCGCCGACCGGCGTGCTTGTCGGCGAAGGCCTGGAGCACCCAGGGGATGATCCGTCCCGGGTTGCGGCCGGCCTCGGTCATGTCGGCGTACCGGACGGCGTCCCCGCTCGGCCCGACCGCGGCGCGGATCAGCGCCAGCTGGGCCCCGGGCGTCGCCACCAGCACCGGCTCGCCGGCGGCGAGCCCGTCCTGGATGAACGGCACCGTCGTCTCCAGGAGGCTGGCGGCGTCGGTGTAGAAGAGTCCCTCGTGAACGAGGCCGCCCGCCGGGGGCCCGGTCCGCGCGCTCATTCCGGCCGCTCCGCAGGTTCCCGCTCCCGGACCAGTCCGAGCAGTCGCCTCAACCCCGGGCGGCACCCCACCAGCCGGACGCCCGCCGCCGCGGCCCGATCGGCTTGGACGAGGGCGGTGGCGGCGCGTACGTCGGCGAAGCTCAGCCCGGAGAGGTCGAGCACCGCCGGCCGGCTCTGCGCGGCCGGCCCGGTCACGGCCGCGAGCACGGCGGCGAACGCCTCCTGGTTGCTGCGGTCCACCTGCCCGACCAGGCGCAGCCCCGGCGGGTCGGCCGTCCGGTACGCCCGCAGCAGCGGGGTCCAGCCCCGGTCGGCGTGCGGCCCGACGGTCGCCGGATGCGCGGCGGCCACCGCGTGCAGCCGCTCCGGCGGGAAGAGCCGCCGGTCGTAGAGGCACATCCCCGCCACCTGCCGGTCGAGGAACACCCGGTTGACCTGTGCCTCGTACCGGGACAGGTCGAGCAGCGTGGTGCCGGTCCGGACGGTCCAGCCCATGTCGCCGGCCAACCGGAGCCCGGGGTAGCCCTCCCGATGGGCACGGTCGATCTCGCCGACCAGGGTTTCGATCATCGACTCGGTGGCCAGCCGGCCACCCGACAGCAGGCCCACGTAGCTCTCCACCGCGGGCACGATGCGCAGCTGGCCGACAGCGACCGCCGTCTCGGTCGGCACTCCCGCGTCCTCGAGGTGCGTTCGCAGCGTCCGGGGGGTGAAGGTGTCGGTGAAGCAGATGACCTTGTGGCCGAGGCGGAGTCCGGTGGCGGTGAAGCGCGTGACGGCGTCGAGCGCGTCCCGCTCGTCGTCGTGCGCCCAGCAGACGTGGTCTCCGAGGTGGACCCGGTCGACCACGGCGGTAGCAGTCACTGTCATCGCCTTCCGGTCCGCGCGCCTCACTGTAACGCCGGCTCCGGTATCGGCCTAACGGGCCACCGTCGGGCCGCCCGCTTGCCGGACGGGGGTGCGCCCGGCTACCCTGCGGAGGGACCCGGATGCCGGCGGACGACGCCGCCCGGAGTGCCACTCATCCCGCTCCGCTCGGTCCAGCGCCGTCCCGGGGCTTCGATTCACCTCCCGCCTCACCGTGACGCGCCTTTTCACCGTCACGCGGCTTTCACCCTTACCCGGCTCCGTCGCCGCTGTCGCCGCCCCCGGGCCGAGCACCGGTCGCCGCTGTGGCCGATCGCGGTAAGGCGCGCCTATCCCGGCGCGGCTCACCAGGACGGCGCCGCCCGCCGGTCTAGCCCACGGCCGCGGCGCCCTGTCACCGCACGGTCCGCCGGTGACGGCGCCGCCTCCCGGCCGGGCGCTGCGCACGCCAACCCCTGACCCCGGGACTCGCCCGTTCACCATCCGCTCCCCGCCGCCGGGCATCAGGCACCCGCGGGGGCGGTCACCTCATCCGAAAGGCACCCGATGACCACCGAATCCACCGCCCTGACCCCGGTCAGCGGCATCGTCGACACCGACGACGACCACGCCTACGTCCGGGCCCACGGCTACCTGCCCTCCCCGGACGACATCCACGTCTCCCTGTCCCAGCTCAAGAGGTACGGCCTGCGCCGCGGCGACCTGGTCACCGGGACGGTACGCGCCGGCGAGCCGCGCCGGGGCCGGCACGCCGCGCTGGCGCGGCTGGACACCGTCAACGGGATGGAGCCGGAGGAGGCGCGGCGGCGGCCGGAGTTCTACAGGCTGACCCCGGTGTACCCGCAGGAGCGGCTGCGGCTGGAGACCGAGCCGCACATCCTGACCACCCGGGTGATCGACCTGGTGATGCCGATCGGCAAGGGCCAGCGGGCGCTGATCGTCTCGCCGCCGAAGGCGGGTAAGACGATGGTGCTGCAGGCGATCGCGAACGCGATCACCCGCAACAACCCGGAGTGCCACCTGATGGTGGTGCTGGTCGACGAGCGGCCGGAAGAGGTCACCGACATGTCTCGGTCGGTGAAGGGCGAGGTCATCGCGGCCACGTTCGACCGTCCGCCGCAGGACCACACCACGGTGGCGGAGCTGGCGATCGAGCGGGCGAAGCGCCTGGTCGAGCTGGGGCACGACGTCGTCGTGCTGCTCGACTCGCTGACCCGGCTGGGCCGCGCCTACAACCTCGCCGCCCGCTCGGGCGGCCGTACGCTCTCCGGCGGCGTCGACGTGGCCGCGCTCAACCCGCCGAAGCGGCTGCTCGCCGCGGCCCGCAACGTGGAGGAGGGCGGCTCGCTGACCGTCGTCGCCTCGGCCCTGGTGGAGACCGGATCAGCGGCCGACACGCTGATCTACGAGGAGTTCAAGAGCACCGGCAACGCCGAGCTGCGGCTGGACCGGTCACTGGCCGACCGGCGTACCTTCCCGGCCGTCGACATCCGACCGTCCGGCACCCGCCGGGAGGAGCTGCTCGCCACCGGCGCCGAGTTGCACCGGTTGCGCGGCCTGCGCGCGGCTCTGTCCGGACTGGACCGGCACCACGCCCTCGACCAGCTTCTCCGCCAGCTCGCCGGCACGCCGGACAACCACCGCTTCCTCGCCCGGCTGGACCCGCCGACCCGCGACTAGCATCGGGTCGCATGACCGATGATCCAGCTGACCGTCCGCCCACCGTCCGCCAGCTGCGTCTGGTCGTGGAGGCCGACGACTACGAGGCCGCGGTCGCCTTCTTCCGCGACGCCCTCGGCCTGCCCGAACAGGCTGCGTTCTCCGGTGGGGACGGCGCCCGGGTGGTGATCCTCGAGGCGGGCCGGGCCACCCTGGAGATCGCCAACCCGGCGCAGAAGCGGATGATCGACGAGGTGGAGGTCGGTCGCCAGGTCGCCCCACGGATCCGGGTCGCGTTCGAAGTGGACGACGGTCGGGCCGTCACCGACCGGCTGGTCGCGGCGGGCGCCGCCGAGGTGGCCCCGCCCACGGTCACCCCGTGGCAGTCGCTCAACGCCCGGCTCGACGCCCCGGCGGGCCTGCACATCACCGTCTTCCAGGAGCTTCGCCCGCTGGACGAGCGGGCCACTCTCCAGGGTTTCGGCACCGACCGCGAGGCCTGACCGCGCTCGGCGCCCCCGGGCGGCTGGAATTGAGGTGCGCCCGGCGGGGACCGTGCCGATACTCGGGCCGTGTCCGTCCCGCGCACCGCCACGGCCGAACCCCGCGCGCTCACGCCGGCGCAGACCGCCGCCCTGCGGCACGTCCGGCAGGTCGCCCTGCGGGACCGGCCGGCCGCGCTCGCCGTCATCGCGCGGCACCTGGCCGGGTCGGGCGCCGCGTACTTACCGGAGGACGTCATCGCCGCCGTCGCCGCGCACGGCCGGCTGACACTCAACTTCCACCCGGACCGCCTGCTGCGCGACGGCCGTACGGTGGCGACCGCCTTCGACGAGGAGGGCGTCTACCGCAGCCAGTTCGAGACGGGCATCTCCAACGGCGGCCTGACCGCCTTCCCCGGCGGGGACCGGGACCGCTGGGAGGAGACCCTGTTCGGCGGGGCGTACCAGAGCGCCGACGTCCTCCCCGCCGACCGCCCCAAGTACGGCGGCCTGAACCTGCTCGACCACCCGGACGGCGCATGCCCTCGGTTCGGCTCCTGTCACCTGCGGCTGCGTCCCGAGGTCCTCGGCCGGGCCACCCTCTGCTTCGGCGACAGCCACCTCGGCCCGAAGGACCTGGGCACGGTCGACGTCGTCGAGCCGGTGCTCGCGGCGCTGCTCGAGGCCACCGCCGGGACGGGCGTCAGCCTCGGAGTGGCGGGCATGGACACGGCCACGCTGCTGCGTACGCTGGTCCGTCGCCGGGAGCGCGAGTCCGCGCGGCCCGGAGCTGCCGGGCGGGCGCTCGACGACTACGTCGAGGCGCAGATCCACGGCGAGCTGAGCCTGGCGAGGGACGTGGAGGCGCTGGTGGCCGATCCGTCGTTCCGGGACACCGACACGGGGCGGACGCTGGCGGGCATCGCCCGGCGGCACGGATTCCCGCTGCTCTGGCACGCCGGCTTCGAGCTGCCGGTGGACGGGATCGACGCGGAGTTCCGGGGACCGGCCATCCCACCGCTGGCCGCCCGCGTGCACGCGGAGTTCGCCCGGCCCGGGGAGCCGGTGCACGCCGCCCTGATCGGCCGGGCCGCCGCGTCGGTCGTCGCGGAGCCCGGGCGCTGGGCCGACCGCGGCCCGACGGAGGACACCCTCCAGCACCTCAAGCAGCTCTGGCACGTTCTCGTCCGGTTCGGTACGCCCGCCGGCCGCTGACCGCGTCCCGGAAAAATCCACCCGCTCGTGGGCAGCCGGCCGGTTCGCCGCCGTGCGTCCGGAAAGCGGGCTTCATGCCCACGGCAGCCGGCGGTCAGCTCGTCGGATACCCCTCGTGACCTGGGTCGCAGCTTCTGCTGCGCCTGGCATTTCCGGAATGACCGACACGCGTAGCTGGTTGTGTCCCCCGTGGCGCCGGACCGCAAACCCGTACCGGCCGGTAGTTCCCCCCGAGGTGCGCTCACCCCGGAGCGCGTCGTAACGATCGAAAGGGCAACCATCGTGAAGCAGCACTTCACTCGATGGCTCCCCGCCATCGCCAAGACCAGGCAGGACTTCTCCCGACGGCTGCCCGCCATCGCGGAGGCAACGCGGAGCAAGATCGCGAATGTCCCGCAGAGCAAGGCCGCGCTGAGCGTCGCCGGCGTGGCCGCCATCGGCGCCCTGGCGTTCGGCCCCACCGCCATCGCCGCGCCGGTGACCGGCGGACCCCATGCGGGCGCCGTGGCCGCCATCGACCTGGCAACGGGCAAGAAGACCGAAACCGCCGTGCCCGCGCAGACCACCGGCGCCCACAAGGTGAACCAGCCGGCCTCCGAGAAGCCGAGCCGGGACAAGCTCATTCCGCACGGCGTCGAGGGCGCCCAGTCGCGCGTCCCGCTCGACGACGCGCAGATCGCCAACGCCAAGGCCATCGTCAAGGCGGCCAAGGAGACCGACGTGGGCGAGCGCGGCGCCGTCATCGGCGTGGCCACCTCGCTGCAGGAGTCGAAGCTGTACAACCTCGGCCACCTCGGCGAGAACAACGACCACGACTCGCAGGGCCTGTTCCAGCAGCGCCCGTCGTCCGGTTGGGGTTCGCCCGAGCAGATCACCGACCCGGACTACTCCGCCAAGGCGTTCTTCAACGCGCTGAAGAACGTGGGTGGGTGGCAGCAGTTGCCGCTGACCGCGGCGGCGCAGACCGTCCAGGTGTCCGCCTTCCCGTACGCGTACGCGCAGTGGGAGGAGCAGGCGGCGGACATCGTCCAGCAGCTCTGGTGAGCTGAGCTCTCTTTCACCGGTCGGTCCCTTCTCCTGGGGGCCGGCCGGTTCCTCTTGGCCGCACCCCCGTTGCGAGCGGGCTCCGCCGCGCCGGCCCCGGGTCGGGGTCGGTTCTTTCCCCGGGGTACGCGGTGCCGCCCCCTGGTTGGGTCGACCCTGAGTCGGCTCCGGGGCGGGTCACCGTCGCTCGGTGCCCCGGCGGCTCGCGCCCGCCCGCTTGGCTCGCGCCCGCCGCCCTGGCTCGTGCCAGGTTGCGCAGTCGTGCGCGGGGGCGGCGTGATCGACTCCGTGTCCCCGATGTAACGGTGTCCGACAGGCGCGGATACCGCCACATCGGGAATGTGGTGCCCGGGTGTCCGGTCCGCCCCGCCAGGCGACGTGCGGTCTGGGCCGGGTGTCCGTTTCCGGGTGTGACCGGCGGCATCCCGGGGCCGGAATGATGCCCAGGCGGGGGTCGTTACATCTGGCGTACGACCGAGTACCTGGCCCGCTCGACCGGGCCGATGGTCGGGCCCCGGAATGATGGTGGCCTGCCGGTCGTTACACATGGTCCCGGCGCCGCGAAGAGGCCCCCGCCCCGCGGTCGGACCGGGCGAAGACTTTCCCCCTGTACTTGTCAGCGCCTGACGGTGCTTGCGCACGTCCCGGCCCCCACCGGACGTGCGCCAACCCCCGAATGGAGCTTTCCCATGAACACGATCATTCGTAAGAGCGTGCTGGGTGTTGCTGGTCTGGCGTTTGCCGGTGGTGTGTTCGCCGGTCCGGTCGCCGCTCACGCCGACACCACCCCGGTGGCTGGCAAGCCCGTCGCGGTCGCGGTGCAGGCTGACAAGCCGGGCGTCGACAAGAAGAAGCTGATCCCGCACGGTGTGCAGGGCGCCCAGTCGAAGATCACCCTGAACGACGAGCAGACCGGCAACGCGAAGGCGATCATCGCCGCGACGAAGAAGGCCGGCCTGCCGGAGCGCGCCGCGGTCATCTCGATCGCCACGTCGCTGCAGGAGTCGAAGCTGGAGAACCTGGGTCACCTGGGTGACCGCAACGACCATGACTCGCTGGGCCTGTTCCAGCAGCGCCCGTCGAGTGGTTGGGGTACGCCGGAGCAGATCACCGACCCGGAGTACGCGACCCTGGCGTTCGAGAAGGGTCTGAAGCAGGTCGACGGGTGGCAGGACATGCCGCTGACCGAGGCCGCCCAGACGGTGCAGGTGTCGGCCTACCCGGACGCCTACGCCCAGTGGGAGAAGCAGGCCGCCGACCTGGTCGCCCAGCACTGGAACAGCTGACCCACGTACTGAAAGGGCCCTCTCCCCGCTCGGGGAGGGGGCCTTTAGCGCGATCCGCGGCGACCACCGGCGATGTCGACCACCGCCGCCGCCAGCGCGAGCGTGACGATGCCGCTGGCCAGCAGCAGCGAGTGCCGGAAGGCCGTCGACCAGTCGCCCCGGCTGCTGGCCAGCGAGGAGAAGAACAACGACCCGACGGCCGCGATGCCGGCGGCCGAGCCGATCCGCTGGCCGGTCTGGAGCATGCCGGCCCCGCTGCCCGCCTGCGGTACCGGCACCTCCGACAGGGTGAGCGTCTGGTTCGGGGCGATGACCAGGCCGCTGCCCAGCCCGGCGAGGAGCAGCGGCAC
Source organism: Micromonospora sp. IBHARD004 (assembly GCF_052814115.1). NCBI lineage: Bacteria > Bacillati > Actinomycetota > Actinomycetes > Micromonosporales > Micromonosporaceae > Micromonospora > Micromonospora sp. IBHARD004. Next base: position 3,627,581 of record NZ_CP199934.1, on the reverse strand, counting down.
CGCGGTCAGCAGCGGCACGGAGCCGGACGGCGAGCCGCGCAGCACCCAGACGGTGGCCCCGAGCCCGATCACCACGACGAGCAGGCCGATGGCGACCAGCGGTCGGCCGTACCGGGTGACGACCCGGCCGCCGAGGGCCGACGCCACCGCGGAGCCCAGCGCGAACGGGGTGATCGCCAGGCCGGCGATGAGGGCGCTGTAGCCGAGTCCATTCTGCAGGTAGAGGGTGAAGATGAAGAAGATGGCGGTGAACCCGCCGAAGTAGAGCAGCGCGATCAGCGCCCCGAGGCTGTACGAGCGCAGCGCGAACAGCCGCAGGTCGAACAATGGCGGCCGGTGTCGGGCGTACCACCGTTCCCAGAGGCCGAAGCCGATCAGGACGGCCAGGCCGGCCGGGATGAGCGCCCACTTCCACTGGGTGTGCCACTGCTCGCGCTGCACCAGCGGCAGCAGCACCAGGGTCACCCCGATCCCGAGGAGCAGCACCCCGATCGGGTCGAGGCGGTGCCGGTCCTGCTGGCCGGTGGGGCGGGCCGGGAGCAGCCGCCAGCCGAGCAGCACCGCGACGATGCCCACCGGGACGTTGACGAAGAACACCCAGCGCCAGCCGTGCTCCTCGCCGCCGAGCTGGATGAGCAGCCCGCCGAGCAGCGGCCCGACGGCGGTGGAGATGCCGATGGTGGCACCCAGCAGGCCGAACGCCCGACCGCGTTCCGCGCCCCGGAACAGCTGCTGGATCAGGCCGCTTACCTGTGGGTTCACGATGCCGGCCGCGGCGCCCTGCAACAGTCGGGCCGCGACCAGCCACTCGGGCGAGCGGGCCAGTCCGGCCAGCGCGCTGGTCAGGGTGAACAGCGCCACCCCGAGGACGAAGGCGTTGCGCCGGCCGCGGGCGTCGCCGAAGCGTCCGGCGGGCACCAGCACCAGCCCGAAGGTGAGCGCGTACCCGGAGAGCACCCACTGCAGGTCGCTGGGGGTCGCGCCGAGCGCGCGGTCCATCGAGGGCACGGCGACGTTGACGATGCTGACGTCGAGCAGCGTCATGAAGGCGGCGACCAGGCCGACGCCGAGCGCCTGCCAGCGCTTCCGCTCGTCGTACCCGCCGGTGTCGGCCGGTGCCGACGACCGGTCCGTGCTCATGGTGCCCCCCGAAGACCGCCGATCATGCATTCCTGATCGCTACCCGGGCCCTCGAGGGGCAAACGGGACGTCACGCCATCTGGCGAGCGCACCACCGCGGCCCGAAGTCCAGCCCTGCCATCGGGGAGTCCTCCCGGTGCAGCAGGCCCTTCTCGGTGAGCAGGTGCAGCGGCGCGTTCAGCTCCTCCTCGCTCATCCCGGTCTCCTGCGCGATCAGGTCGGGGTAGGGGACGTGTCCCCGGGTCTCCAGCGCGGTTACCGCCTGGTAGACCCGTTCCTCGACCTCCGACAGTCGTACCTGCTGCATGGCTTTCCTCCTCGGCGTGACCCGCCCGGCCCGCGGGCGGCCTGCTCCCGGCGGTTACCCGTCGGGTGTCCGTTGATGCCCACCCGATCGGGGAGTCACACCGGGCGTTCCGGCCCGGGGGTGGCCTAGGCTGCAACCGTGATCGTCTGGGATCTCGCCGTCGTCGGAGCCGGCCCCGCCGGGCTCTCCGCGGCGCACGCCGCGGCCCGCGCCGGGGTGCGCACGCTGGTCGTCGAGCGCGCCACCCATCCCCGCTACAAGACCTGTGGGGGAGGGCTGATCGGCACGTCGCTGGCGGAGGTCACCGACCGGATCGAGGTGCCGGTGCACGACCGGGTCGACCGGGTGACGTTCACCCGGGACGGGCGACGCGGCTTCACCCGCCGGCACGCCGCCGGGCCGCTGGTGGCCATGGTCCGTCGGGAGGAGTTCGACGACCGGCTGCGGGCCGCCGCGGTCGCCGCCGGGGCCGAGGTCCGCGAGGGCGTCGCCGTCCGCGCGGTCGAGCAGGACCCCGACGAGGTACGCCTTCGGCTGGCCGACGGCGGGATGGTGCGGGCCCGGGCCGTGGTCGGCGCGGACGGCTCCTCCGGGGTCACCGCCCGGCACGTGGGCGTCCGCCATCGGCAGGTCGACCTCGGGCTGGAGCTGGAACTGCCGGTGTCACCGGAGGAGCAGGACCGCTGGCGGGGCCGGCTGCTGCTGGACTGGGGGCCGGTCCCCGGGTCGTACGCCTGGGTCTTCCCGAAGGGCGACCGGATCACCGTCGGGGTGATCGCCGCCAGGGGCGAGGGGGAGCGGACCCGGGCCTACCTGCGCGACTTCGTCGACCGGCTGGGCCTGTCCGGGGTGACCCCGGAGCATGACTCGGGTCACCTGACCCGCTGCCGGGCGGAGGACTCGCCGGTGCGCCGCGGCCGGGTGCTGGTCGCCGGGGACGCGGCGGGGCTGCTGGAGCCGTGGAGTCGGGAGGGGATCAGCTACGCACTGCGGTCCGGGCGGCTGGCCGGCGCGGCGGTCGCCGGGGGTGACCTGGCCGGCTACGAGCGGGAGGTGGAGCGGCTCCTGGCGCCGTCGATGCGGGCCGGGCACCGGCTGCTGGAGGTCTTCGAGCGGCGGCCGGACGTCTTCCACGGGCTCCTGGCCACCCCGGCGGGCTGGCGGATGTTCGTCCGGTTCTGCCAGGGCCGGGCCAGCTTCGACGAGACCCTCGCCCGCCGGCCGGTCCGGGCGGCCCTGGCCCTGCTGGACCGCCTTCCCCCGGCCCGGTCGGGGCCCCTCGCCGGGGCGGGGGCGACGCGGTGAAGGCCCGGCTCGCCGACGTGCTGGCCATGGTCCTCCAGCACTCCTGACCGGTCAGGGCACGATCACCGCCCGTCCGTGGATCTCGCCCCGCCGCAGCAGCTCGTACGCCTCCGGCGCCCGTTCCAACGGGAAGAGCTGCACGTCGGCCTGGAGCAGCCCGGCGCGGCCCAGCGCGATCACCTCCTGCAGCTCGGCCCGGGTGCCCCAGAACGGGACCTCCACGCTGGTCTCCAACGGCAGGGTGGGCGGCTCGTCGGCGACGGGCCGGACGGGCAGCGTCCCGCCGGCGAGACCGACCAGCATCACCCGACCGCCGGTGGCGACGACCTGGCGGGCGGTGGTCAGGGTGGGGTCCGCCCCGACGAAGTCGAGCACTACGTCCGCCCCGTCCGGCGGGGGGCCGACGGTCGCCCGGATCCTCTCGACCGTGTCGGGGCCGGCATGCACCACCTCGTGGGCGCCCAGCCGGGTGGCCAGGTCCAGCGCGGCCACGCTGGTGTCCACCGCGATGACCCGTACCGCCGTGGTGGCGACCAGGATCTGCACCGCCATGTGGCCGAGCCCGCCGATCCCGATGACCACGCAGGACGTGCCGGGGCGCAGGTTCGGCCGGGCCAGCTCCACCGCGTGGTACGGGGTCAGCGCGGCGTCGGTGAGCGGGGCGACCTGCTCCAACTCCATGTCGCCGACGTGCAGCAGCCGGGACGCCGGCACCACCACGTACTCGGCCAGCCCGCCGTCGCGGCTGAGCCCGATGCCACCCACGGCGACGACCCGGCACTGGTTCTCCAGGCCACGGAGGCACGCGCGGCAGCGGCCGCAGCCGATGATCCCGTACACGGCGGCGCGGTCCCCGGGTGACCAGCCGGTCACGCCGGCGCCGACGGTGTCGACCGTGCCGGCGATCTCGTGGCCGAGGGTGATCGGGGTGGGGAACATCCCGGCCGGCGCGTCGAGGATGTGCAGGTCGGAGTGGCAGGCGCCGACCGCGCCCACGCGCAGCAGCACCTCACCCGGCCCGGCGTCCGGCGCTGGCACCTCCACCTGTTCCAGCACCCCGGGAGCGGTCATCCGTACCGCGCGCATGTCTGTCCTCCGCCTCGTCGCCGACGACCGCCGCCGGCGCGGCTTACCCACGACCGTCAGGTTGATGCGGCGGTCGACGGGCGGACGCACAATGCGGGTATGAGCGAGCCGGTCGAGTCGTTCACCGACGAGGAGTACGCGTTCCTGCGGCACGTGCGCTTCGGTGAGCTGCCGCCGCGGGTTGGCCCCGAAGAGCGGGTCGAGTTCACCGAGACCGAAGCCCGGCGGGACCGCCCGGAGCCGGCCGGCAGCCCCGATGAGTGGAACCTCCGCCTCGGCCCGGGCGGCTGAGACGCGGACGGGCCGTGGGTGCGAACCCACGGCCCGTCGCACGGTACGGATCAGAAGCCCGGCACGCCCTCGCGGACCACCCTCCAGTTCGGCACGAAGAAGTCGGCCGGGTCGATGACGCCCTTGGCCTGCGCCCAGTCGATCAGCAGCTGGCGGATCTCCTGCTGCTGGTTGTAGACCTGGGTCTTCACGATGCCCGGGAAGTTGCCACCACCGCTGCGGCGGTAGTTGTTCACCGCGATGACGAACTGGGCGTCCGCGGCGACCGGGGTGTCGGTGCCCGGCAGGACCAGGCGGGTGATCCGCTGGCCGACCGGCTTCGAGATGTCGATGTCGTAGTCGACACCCGAGATCACGTCGTAGTTGTAGTCCGGCACCAGCGGGTCGCTGATGTTCGCCGGGTCGACGGTGTCGCCGGCCGCGAACGTCTGGAAGTACTTCGCCGAGTACTCCAGGTAGGCCTTCACCTCGGCGCCGGTCAGCACGACCGCCTCCAGGGTGTTGTCGTACACGTACAGGCCCGCGACGTCGCGGATCCGCACGTCGCCCTGCGGGAAGATCGCGGTACGGCTGAACGGCGCCGCGATCGACAGCACCGGCAGGCCCGCGTACGCGGTGCCGGCGAGTGCCCCGGTGACCACCTCGGTCTGGACGTGGTTGATGAAGTCCAGGATCGGGGTGTCCTTGTACCGGGACTCGGCGGCCGACAGCTCCACGCTGGACCGGGCGACGACCGTGTTGACGTACGAGACGGTCTTGGTGTGCTGGCCGCGCACGGCCGCGAGCACCGCCGGGTCCTCGACCACCGTGTTGGTGTTCAGCATGGTGGCGGACTTGCTGAGCACCGTCCACCGGCCGTTCTGCTTGGCGACGGTGAAGTCCATCCGGGTGAGGCGCTGGCCCCACTTGGACGGCTCGGAGGTGAGCACCTGCTCGCCGGAGGCGGTGTTGGTGACGAACTTCTGCACGACCTCGTTGTGCGCGTGGCCGAACAGGATCGCGTCGATGCCCGGGACCTGCTCGGCGATCAGCGCGACCGGGTTCTCGTTCGGCAGCTCCGGGCCGTAGCTGGAGGTGCCGCTGTCGCCGCCGTGGGCGGAGATGATGACGACATCGGCCCCGCGCTCGCGCATGATCGGCACCCACTTGGCGGCGGTGGCGATCATGTCGGCGAAGACCAGCTTGCCCTCGACGTTGGCCTTGTCCCAGATCGCCACGCCCGGGTTGGTCAGGCCCAGGATGCCGACCTTGATGGTCGGGGAGTCGTAGCCGCCGAGGGCCACCTTCTTGATCACGTACGGCAGGAAGGCGGGCTTGCCGGTGGCCTCGTTGATCGCGTTCGCGGCCAGGGCCGGGAAGCCGAGCTGACCGATCCACTGCGCCAGCAGCGGCAGGCCGTAGTTGAACTCGTGGTTGCCCAGCGTGACGGCGTCGTACTTCAGCACGTTCATCGCGTTGGCCATCGGGTGCGTCTCACCGGTGGTGGTGATCGGCTCCTGCTTGGCGTAGTAGGTGGCCAGCGGGGTGCCCTGGATGGTGTCGCCGGCGTCGAGGACCAGCGTCGGCTTGCTGCCGCGCTCGGCGCGGATCTGGTTGACGAGGGTGGCCAGCTTGGCGACGCCGACGTCGTTGTGCTTGCTGTCGTCGAACTCGGCGTCCTTGTAGTAGTCCCAGTTGTAGACGTTGCCGTGGGTGTCCGAGGTGCCCAGGACGGTCAGGTCCCAGGTCTTCGGGCCCTTCGACTCGGCCGCCCGGGCCGGGGCGCCGGCGATCAGGGGGGCGGTCGCGGCGGCGGCCGCAACGGCGAGCACCTGGCGGCGCGAGGCGCCGGAGGAGGAGGTCATGCCGTGCCTTTCCATGGGGGTGGACGCGCCTCGTGGGCGCAGTTGCGCACCATAGCCAGCCGCTGTCACTCCTGTCACAGCGGCCCGAGGTGTTTCACCACACCAGCGCCACCGGCCGCGGGCGCGTAACACGCCGGCCATCCGGGGTCTTCTTCGCGTCCCAGGAGTCCGGCTACGTCACCGGGGCCAGGCGGCCATCCGGCGGCGCACCCGGGCCACCTGGGCCGCGTCGAGCCCGTAGCGCGCGAACCGACGGTCCGGCACCCGGTCCAGGTAGCGCCCCGCGGCGCGGACGTCGGCCAGGTCCAGCGCCGGGTCGACCTGGCGGGCCAGCTCCAGCAGCTCCGCGACGTCGTAGTGCTCCAGCGCCGAGGACACGTCGATGTAGTCGCGCACCTCGCGCCGGTTGACCAGCGCGGCGGTCTTGTTCGCCACCAGGTCGCGCACGTCCATCACCGGGCCGAGGTCCATCACCACCGGACTGCGGTACCGGTCGAGGCGGGCCAGGCTCAACCGGATCTGCCGGCCGTCCCGGCTCACCACGAAGTCCCGCAGGTCCCGGTCGAACCCGTCGAACAGCTCACCGAGCTCGCTGTCCGGGTCGGCGTCCACCACCTCGTAGCCGGCCCGCTCCAGCGCCGCGCGCACCCCGGCCGCCGCCGCGGCGGCCGCCCCCTCCACGTCCGCGAACAGGTCCACGTCCTCCGTCGGGCGGGTGACCAGCCCGTGCGCCGCCCACGCCACCCCGCCGCCCAGCACGAACCGGTGCGGCCCGGCGGCCGCGAGGGCCACCCGGGCCACCTCCCGGTAGAAGTCGTGCAGGTGGGTCACGCGGTACGCAGGCCGCGATGCCGGCTCTCCCACGCCACGCGTACGCCCCGCGGCAGGTTCAGCCGCCGCCACACCCGACGCAGCGTCCGGCCGTTGATCAGCGCCCGCAGGTCGTCGGTGCGGGTCGTCTCGCGCAGCACGTTCTCGTACATCCAGAGCAGGTCGTCCGGGTCACCCAGGTCGAAGACGCGCTCACTGCTCCACATCAGCCGTACCGGTAGCTCGACGATGCCCCGGGTGGGGCCGGTCAGCTCGGCGAGGGTGCGGGCCACCACGGCGGGGCGACCCGGTCGGGCCAGCGGGGCCACCGGGGTCGACGTGGGGGAGAGCGCCTGCATGGTGTCAGGGTAACGCCAACTCTGCTTCGCGCTGTTCTCCAGTTGTGGGGTTTCCCTGGCGATGCCTCTTCTTTTGCGTGGTCGACTCCGTGTCCCCGATGTAACGGTGTCCGACAGGCGCGGATACCGCCACATCGGGGATGTGGTGCCGGGTGTCCGGTCCGGCCCGCCAGGCGACGTGCGGTCTGGGCCGGGTGTCCGTTTCCGGGTGTGACCGGCGGCATCCCGGGGCCGGAATGATGGCCTGGCCGGGGTCGTTACATCTGGCGTACGACCGAGTACCTGGCCCGCTCGACCGGGCCGATGGTCGGGCCCCGGAATGATGGCGGGCCGCCGGTCGTTACATATGGTCCCGGCGCCGCGAAGAGGCCCCCGCCCCGCGGTCGGACCGGGCAGAGACTTCCCCCCTTGTGCTTGTGAGCGCCTGACGGTGCTTGCGTCTGCCGCTGACCCCCATCGGCGCTGACGCCAACCCCCCGAGGAGCTTCATCATGACTTCGATGATTCGTAAGAGCGTGCTGGGTGTTGCTGGTCTGGCTTTCGCCGGTGGTGTGTTCGCCGGTCCGGTCGCCGCTCACGCCGACACCACCCCGGTGGCTGGCAAGCCCGTCGCGGTCCAGGCTGACAAGCCGGGCGTCGACAAGAAGAAGCTGATCCCGCACGGTGTGCAGGGCGCGCAGTCGAAGATCACCCTGAACGACGAGCAGACCGCCAACGCGAAGGCGATCATCGCCGCCACGAAGAAGGCGGGTCTGCCGGAGCGCGCCGCGGTCATCTCGATCGCGACCAGCCTGCAGGAGTCGAAGCTGGAGAACCTGGGTCACCTGGGTGACCGCAACGACCACGATTCGCTGGGCCTGTTCCAGCAGCGCCCGTCGAGTGGTTGGGGTACGCCGGAGCAGATCACCGACCCGGAGTACGCGACCCTGGCGTTCGAGAAGGGTCTGAAGCAGGTCGACGGGTGGCGGGACATGCCGCTGACCGAGGCCGCGCAGACGGTGCAGGTGTCGGCCTACCCGGACGCCTACGCCCAGTGGGAGAAGCAGGCCGCCGACCTGGTCGCCCAGCACTGGAACAGCTGACCTGTAGAGCACGCCGCTGGCCGGCACCCCGAGACAGGGGTGCCGGCCAGCGGCGTATCCACGCACTCACGAAAAGGCCGTGACCGCCGCCAGTGACGGCGCTCACCGGGGGTGCCGGAACACCGGACCGGGTGGCATCGTTGTGCAGAGCGTCGGTGTGTCCAGTGTCCCCGGGCCTCACCTAAATTGCCTTCGCGGAATACCGTTCGGCTGGAGCCGCGTCGTGCCACTCGCCGAGAGGCGACCTGCACACCGACGCCCAGCGGCGCCCCGGCCGGATGGCCGGGGCGCCGCTGTCTGTGCACCCAGATGAGGATGCCGGCCGGGACGGGCCGGTGCCGCGAGATGATCTGCCACTCGGGTCGCGGGCGCCCGATCACTGGCCTATGTTCAGAAGGTCAGCTTCCGCCAGCGGGAGGGGGTGTTCCGGTTGGGTCTCCGGACCTTCATCGAAGGCTGGCCGGTCTACCGGCAGCTCACCGGCACCGACCCGCTCGGCCGGGGCGCCGCGGCGCAGTCCGCCCGGTCGGCCGGCCTGACCGCCCGCACCGACACCGCCGACAGCATGGCCCGCTCGGTCTGCCCGTACTGCGCGGTGGGCTGCGGGCAGCGGGTGTTCGTCAAGGACGGGCAGGTCTCCCAGATCGAGGGCGACCCGGACAGCCCGATCTCCCGCGGTCGGCTCTGCCCGAAGGGGTCGGCCAGCAAGAGCCTGGTCACCAGCCCCCTGCGGCAGACCAAGGTCCGCTACCGCCGGCCGTACGGCACGGAGTGGGAGGACCTGGAGCTCGACGTCGCGCTCGACATGATCGCCGACCGGGTCCTCGCCGCCCGTGACGAGACCTGGGAGGACGTCGACGACTCCGGCCGGCCGCTGAACCGGACGCTGGGCATCTCCAGCCTGGGCGGGGCGACGCTGGACAACGAGGAGAACTACCTCATCAAGAAGCTGTTCACGGCGATGGGGGCGCTCCAGATCGAGAACCAGGCCCGCATTTGACACTCCGCCACCGTCCCCGGTCTGGGGACCAGCTTCGGTCGCGGCGGCGCGACGGACTTCCAGCAGGACCTGATCAACTCGGACTGCGTCATCATCCAGGGCTCCAACATGGCCGAGGCCCACCCGGTGGGCTTCCAGTGGGTGATGGAGGCCAAGGCCCGTGGCGCCAAGGTCTTCCACGTCGACCCGCGGTTCACCCGGACCAGCGCGGTCGCCGACACGTACCTGCCGATCCGGGCGGGCACCGACATCGCGCTGCTCGGCGGCGTGGTGCGGTACATCCTGGACAACGAGCTGGACTTCCGGGAGTACGTGCTGGCGTACACCAACGCGGCCACCATCGTCGACGAGCGGTTCGCCGACACCGAGGACCTGGACGGGCTCTTCTCCGGCTACAACCCGGAGACCGGCTCGTACGACCAGAGCAGCTGGCAGTACGAGGGGCACGGGAATCGCACCCGGGCCAGGGGGACGGGCAAGGAGCGGGAGACCGCGGCCGGGATGGAGCACGAGTCGCACGGCGCGCCGGTGGCGGCGGAGACGCACCGGGACGAGACCCTGCGGCACCCCCGCTGCGTCTACCAGATCCTCAAGCGGCACTTCGCCCGCTACACCCCGGAGATGGTCGAGCGGGTCTGCGGCATCCCCCAGGAGAAGTTCCTGGAACTCGCCCGGGCCTGGACGGAGAACTCCGGCCGGGAGCGGACCGGGGTGCTCGTCTACTCGGTGGGCTGGACCCAGCACAGCGTCGGCGTGCAGTACATCCGCACCGGCGCGATCATCCAGACCCTGCTGGGCAACATCGGGCGGCCGGGCGGTGGCATCCTGGCGCTGCGCGGGCACGCCAGCATCCAGGGCTCCACCGACATCCCGACGCTGTTCAACCTGCTGCCCGGCTACCTGCCGATGCCGCACCACGCCGACCACCCGACCTTCGCCAGGTGGGTGGACAGCATCCGCCACCCCGGCCAGAAGGGCTTCTGGGGCAACTCGCGGGCCTTCGCGGCCAGCCTGCTCAAGGCTTACTGGGGTGACGCGGCCACGCCGGAGAACGACTTCTGCTACGGCTATATGCCCCGGATGACCGGCGACCACGGGACGTATCAGCAGGTGCTGAACATGATCGACGGCCACGTGAAGGGCTACTTTCTGCTCGGCCAGAACCCGGCGGTCGGCTCGGCGCACGGCAAGGCCCAGCGCCTGGGCATGGCCAACCTCGACTGGCTGGTCGTCCGCGACCTGTTCATGATCGAGAGTGCCACGTTCTGGAAGAACAGCCCGGAGATCGCCACCGGCGAGATCGTGCCGGAGGAGTGCCGCACCGAGGTGTTCTTCCTGCCCGCCGCCTCGCACGTGGAGAAGGAGGGCACCTTCACCCAGACCCAGCGGCTGCTGCAGTGGCGGGAGAAAGCCCTCGACCCGCCGGGTGACTGCCGCTCCGAGCTGTGGTTCTTCTACCACCTCGGCCGGGTGCTGCGGGAGAAGCTGGCCGCCTCCACCAAGCCCCGCGACCGGGCGCTGCTCGACCTCGCCTGGGACTACCCGACCCACGGCGAGTACGCCGAGCCGAGCGCCGAGGCGGTGCTCAAGGAGATCAACGGGTACGAGGTGGCCACCGGCCGTCCGCTGTCGGCGTTCGCCGAGGCGAAGGACGACGGTTCCACCGTGGTCGGCTGCTGGATCTACAGCGGCGTCTACGCCGACGGGGTCAACCAGGCCGCCCGCCGCAAGCCCGGCCACGAGCAGAGCTGGGTCGCCCCCGAATGGGGCTGGGCCTGGCCGGCCAACCGGCGCACCCTCTACAACCGCGCCTCCGCCGACCCGCAGGGCCGGCCGTGGAGCGAGCGGAAGAAGTACGTCTGGTGGGACGCGGACAAGGGCGAGTGGACCGGCCACGACGTGCCGGACTTCGAGAAGACCAAGCCGCCGACGTACCGGCCGGCGGACGACGCCTCGGGGCCGGAGGCGCTCGCCGGGGACGACCCGTTCGTGATGCAGGGCGACGGCAAGGCCTGGCTTTACGCGCCGCGCGGGGTGCTCGACGGGCCGTTGCCGACGCACTACGAGCCGGCCGAGTCGCCGATGCGCAACCCGCTGTACGGGCAGCAGGCCAACCCGACCCGCAAGATCTACGAGCACCCGCTGAACCGGATCAACCCGAGCCCGCCGGAGCCGCACAGCCAGGTCTTCCCGTACGTGTTCACGGTCAGCCGGCTCACCGAGCACCACACCGCGGGCGGGATGAGCCGCACGGTACGGCCGCTCGCCGAGCTGCAGCCGGAGATGTTCGTGGAGGTGTCCCCGGAACTGGCCGCCGAGGTGGGGCTGGAGCACCTCGGTTGGGCGCACCTGATCAGCGGCCGCGCGGTGATCGAGGCCAAGGTGTTGGTGACCGACCGGCTCACCCCGCTGCGGGTGGACGGCCGGGTGATCCACCAGCTCTGGCTGCCGTACCACTTCGGCAGCGAGGGCCTGGTCACCGGCGACTCGGCCAACGACCTGATCGGCATCACCCTCGACCCGAACGTGCTGATCCAGGAGAGCAAGGTCGGCACCTGTGACGTCCGGCCCGGCCGGCGACCCACCGGCCCGGCCCTGCTCGACCTGGTCGGTGACTACCAGCGGCGGGCCGGGATGACCGCCGACCGGAAGGTGCCGATCGTCACCACCGACGTGCTCGGTGGGGAGGACGCGGCCGGCAGCACCGACGAGCAGTCCCCCGAGGCGGCGGCGCAGGACGGAGACGGGGATGCCTGACGCGAACAGCCTCTACGGCCCGCTCGACCCGGCGCCCGACGCCGGCTGGGTCGAGGCCGGCCCCCGGATGGGCTTCTTCACCGACACCAGCGTCTGCATCGGCTGCAAGGCGTGCGAGGTGGCCTGCAAGGAGTGGAACGCCGTCCCGGCGTCCGGCTTCGACCTGCTCGGCATGTCGTACGACAACACCGGCGCGCTGACCGCCAACTCCTGGCGGCATGTGGCCTTCATCGAGCAGCCCCGCCCGGCGGGGCACCGCACCCCGCCGTTCGAGGGCGACCCGACCGGGCCGGCGGCGAGCCCGGCCACCGCGGCGATCGCCGCCGAGGTGGGCAACGACAGCGGCACCGATCCGGGTGTGCCCCCGGGGCAGCCGCAGGCCGCCGCCCGGATGGCCGCCGGGCCGGAGCTCCTCGGCATGCCGGGCGCCCAGCCGCCCGGCCGGGGCACCGGCGCCGAGTCGCGCACCGACTTCCGCTGGCTGATGATGTCGGACGTCTGCAAGCACTGCACCCATGCCGCCTGCCTGGACGTCTGCCCGACCGGGTCGCTGTTCCGCACCGAGTTCGGCACCGTCGTGGTGCAGGAGGACATCTGCAACGGCTGCGGCTACTGCATCTCCGCCTGCCCGTACGGCGTCATCGACCAGCGCAAGGACGACGGCCGGGCGTGGAAGTGCACGCTCTGCTACGACCGGCTCGGCGCCGGCATGACCCCGGCCTGCGCGCAGGCCTGCCCGACCGAGTCGATCCAGTACGGGTCGCTCGACGAGCTGCGGGAGCGGGCCGCCCAGCGGGTCGCCACGCTGCACGAGCGGGGCGTGCCGGAGGCCCGGCTCTACGGCCACGACCCGACCGACGGCGTCGGCGGCGACGGCGCGTTCTTCCTGCTCCTCGACGAGCCGGAGGTGTACGGCCTGCCCCCGGACCCGGTGGTCACCACCCGCGACCTGCCGAAGATGTACAAGCGGGCCGGCCTGGCCGCGCTGGCCATGGTGGCGGCGGCCGTCGCCGCGTTCGTCGGAGGTTCATCGTGAGTCCGGACCGCGCCCCCGTGGGCGCCCTGTTCCGCCGCTTCCGCGAGCGTCTCGCCGCCGAGGGCCCCGAGCGCCTCGGCGGGCCGGGCCCGCGCGCCGGACACGCGCCGAAGGTGAGCCCCGTGTCCGGCGGAGGCGCGAACGGCAGCCAGTTGGTCCCGACCCGGGCGGGCGAGGGCGTCAAGGGCAGCCGGGCCACCGGGACCGGGGAGGGCGTGGCGCGCACCGACGTCGGCGCCGCCGAGGCCGGCCTGGCGCCGCATCCGCCCCGCGACGTCGAGCCCATCGAGCGGTCGCGTCGGCGGGGCCGCAAGGGCGGCGGCGGGGAGCAGCTGAACGTGCCACCCGCCGAGTTCACCTCCTACTACGGCCGGCCCATCCTCAAGGCGCCGGTGTGGAAGTGGGACATCGCCGCGTACCTGTTCGCCGGGGGGCTGGCCGCCGGTTCGTCGCTGCTGGCCGCCGGCGGGCAGCTCACCGGGCGGCCGGCGTTGCGCCGGGCCGGCCGGGTCACGTCCCTGGCCGCGGTCAGCGCCAGCGCGTACTTCCTCGTCAACGACCTGGGCAGGCCGAGCCGGTTCCACCACATGCTGCGGGTGGCGAAGCTGACCTCGCCGATGTCGGTGGGCACCTGGATCCTCAGCGTCTTCGGCCCGGCCGCCGGGGTCGCCGCGGTCGCCGAGGCCGCACCCTGGCTGCCCGAACGCGGGCTGCTCGGCCTCGGCCGGCGGCTGCTGCCCCCGGTCGGGCACGCCGCCGGGCTGGTCGCCGCGGTCACCGCGCCGGCCCTCGCGACGTACACCGGGGTGCTGCTCGCCGACACGGCCGTGCCGTCCTGGCATGAGGCGTACCCGGAACTGCCGACCATCTTCGCGGGCAGCGCCCTGGCCAGCGGCGCCGGTGTGGGGCTGATCGCCGCGCCGCCGGCGCAGGCGGGCCCGGCCCGGCGCATGGCGGTGGCCGGCGCGGCCCTGGAGCTGTGGGGCTCGCACCGGGTGGAGACCCGGCTCGGGCTGCTCAGCGAGCCCTACGCGGTCGGCAGCGCCGGCCGGCTGCTGCGGGCCGGGCGGGTGCTGACCGCCGCCGGGGTGGCGGGCGCGCTGGTCGGCCGGCGCAGCCGGGCGCTCTCCGCGCTCTCCGGCGGCGCGCTGCTGGCCGCCGCCGTGTGCACCCGGTTCGGCATCTTCCACGGCGGAGTCGCCTCCGCGAAGGACCCGAAGTACACCGTGGTGCCGCAGCGGGAGCGCGCACGGCAGCGCGACGGGCGGACACCAGACGACAGCGGGCCGGGCGCCGGCCCGAATCCGGGGTAGCCACGGATCAGGCGCGAGGCCCATGAGCCGACACGGGGGTTCAGCTCATGGCCACAACAACCGCGGGTCCGCGGGGAAATCGACAACCGACACGGGGCCGGTGGGGTCTCGTGGTGGCGGCCGTGCTCGCCGGCGCGGCCTGATCACCGGCATCGCCGTGGCGGGCTTCGGCTTCGGGGCGGTGATCACCGCCCCGGTGCGGTCGGGCCGTCGCCGTCGTCCGCTGGCCTGCACCGGCTCGCTCCGGCCGCGCCTGGGTTTGATCCGACCCGGTTCGGGTAGGCCGCCGCACACCTCAGTGGGACACGTGCCCACAGCTGTCGCACTGCGGATTCCCAATGATTCGCAGGAGGGGGAACATACCCATGTTGTCGGTGCTCGACCCCCGCCATACCGTCGCCCCTCCCGGATACAGTCGCTGGCTCATTCCGCCGGCGGCGCTGGCGGTGCATCTGTGCATCGGGCAGGTCTACGCGACCAGCGTCTACAAGAACTCCCTCATCGCGTATTTCGGGGCCAGCCAGACGGCTATCGGGGTCATCTTCAGCATCGCCATCGTCATGTTGGGGCTTTCCGCGGCGGTCGGCGGCACGTGGGCGGAGCGCAGCGGACCCCGCAAGACGATGTTCACCTCCGCGTGTTTCTGGGCAGCGGGTTTCCTGGTCGGGGCGCTCGGCATCGCCACCAAACAGCTCTGGCTGCTTTACCTCGGCTACGGGGTGATCGGCGGCATCGGACTCGGCCTCGGCTACATCTCGCCGGTCTCCACCCTGATCAAGTGGTTCCCGGACCGGCCCGGCCTCGCCACCGGCATGGCCATCATGGGCTTCGGCGGCGGCGCGCTGCTTGCCAGCCCGGTCTCCCGTCAGCTGCTTTCGCTCTACGATCCTGGCTTCCACCCCACCAAAGCCGGTGCGGTGGCCTCGGGCAGCGCGCTGGTAGGACTCTTTCTCACGCTCGGCGTCGGCTACTTCCTGATCATGATGCTCGGCGTGCTGAACGTGCGGGTTCCCCCACCCGGCTGGCGCCCGGCCGGGTTCGATCCCGCCTCGGTCCGGGCCAAGCCACTGGTCACCACGGCGAGCGTGTCCGCGGCGAACGCGATCCGCACGCGCTCGTTCTGGCTGCTCTGGATCGTGCTGTTCACCAACGTGACAGCCGGCATCGGCATCCTGGAGCAGGGCGCCCCGATGATCCAGGACTTCTTCCGCGACAACGGCGTGTCGGCCGTCTCGATCGCGGCGGCGTCGGGTTTCGTGGGCGTGTTGTCGCTATTCAACATGGCCGGGCGGTTCGTGTGGTCGTCGACGTCCGACATCATCGGCCGCAAGCCGATCTACGTGGTCTACCTCGGCCTCGGCATG
Source organism: Micromonospora sp. IBHARD004 (assembly GCF_052814115.1). Classification (NCBI taxonomy): domain Bacteria; kingdom Bacillati; phylum Actinomycetota; class Actinomycetes; order Micromonosporales; family Micromonosporaceae; genus Micromonospora; species Micromonospora sp. IBHARD004. The sequence continues at coordinate 3,611,887 of NZ_CP199934.1, read as the reverse complement.
GTGCTCTACACCCTGCTCGCGCTGGTCGGACACACCGCCACGGTGCTGTTCGTGCTGCTGGCCGGCATCATCATCTCCTTCTACGGCGGCGGCTTCGCCACCATCCCCGCCTACCTGCGCGACCTGTTCGGCACTCTCCAGGTGGGCGCCATTCACGGCCGGCTGCTCACCGCCTGGTCCGCCGCCGGCGTGGCCGGGCCGCTGATCGTCAACGGCGTCCTCGACGCCCAGGGCAAACCGGGCACGCTCACCGCTTCGGCGTACCGGCCGGCGCTGGTCACCATGGTCGCCGTGCTGGCCGTCGGATTCATCGCCAACCTGCTGGTCCGTCCCGTCCCGGAACATTTCCACGAACCGGACACCGGCGGAGCGGTTCCCGTAGCGCCCGCCGAACGGACCGACCCCGTCGCCCTGCGGCCGGAGAGCCGGCCCGCGGCCAACGCCGTGGCCCCGCAGCAGGCCCGGCTCTGGATATCGTGGGCGCTGGTCACCGTGCTGCTCGGCTACGGCGTGGTACAGACCGGCATCACCGCCGCGAAGCTGATCACCGAGTGATCGCCGCTCCCGTCACGCGACCCGTCCGCTCCAGCAGCTACCGCCCACACACCCGCCTCCGCCGCCGGGGAAGAGCAGGAACGCCTTAGGTAGTGCGCGCGTCGTACCGCCGGGCGTAGGCACGATCCGGCTTGTGCGGCGCCCATCGGCTTGCCGTGACCACGCCGCAGCGGCATCGGTGAGCGGCGTGGTCTCGTATTCGAGGACTAACCGCCCGGCGGCGGCATGGTCGGCGACGACTCGCAAGGCCCGCGCCTTCTGCTCGATGCTCAACTCGTTGTTCGTGTAGCCCAGTACACAAAGTGTCCGGCTGCGCAGGGTCGCTGGCGTACCTGCCGACCAGCCCGGGCAAGCCGCGGCCGCCCTTCGAGACGTCGGGGCCCTGAGCCGGGCCGGCGCGGTCACTCCCTTCGCCCGGCGGATGGAGATCATATGTGGTTGACTGCTGGGCGGAGGCGTTCAGGCGGCTGGTGCCCCTCCCGGTCTTCAAAACCGGTGTGGTCCGGGACCCGGGCCAGGCGGGTTCGATTCCCGTCCGTCTCCGCCAAGCAGGCGCAGGGAGATGACGCATGCCCGACGGCACGGCCGATCCGCGTCGGCGGGTGCCGCGCACCGACGCGCTCCTCGCCGACCCGGCGTTCGCCGCCGCCGCCGGCACGCTCGGCCGCGACCGGGTCAAGGCCGCGATCGTCCGCGCGCAGCAGCGCGCCCGCCGCGGCGACATCACCCCCGAAGAGGTACGCGACGCCGCGCTGGCCGACCTGCCGGCGCCGGCGCCCCGGGCGGTGCTGAACGCCACCGGCGTCGTGCTGCACACCAACCTCGGCCGGGCGCCGCTGTCGGCCGCCGCGGTCGAGGCGATGGCCGCCGCCGCCGGGCACACCGACGTGGAGCTGGACCTGCGCACCGGCCGGCGGGCCCGCCGCGGCCGGGACACCCTCGACGCGCTCGCCGCCGCCGTGCCCGACGCGGCGGCCGTGCACGTGGTCAACAACGGCGCCGCCGCGTTGGTGCTCGCCGCCACCGCGCTCGCCGCCGACGCGGAGATCGTGGTCAGCCGCGGCGAGCTGGTCGAGATCGGCGACGGGTTCCGCCTGCCCGACCTGTTGGCGAGCACCGGCGCGCGGCTGCGCGAGGTGGGCACCACCAACCGCACCACCCGGGCCGACTACGCCGCCGCGATCGGCCCGCGCACCGGCTTCGTGCTCAAGGTCCACCCGTCGAACTTCCTGGTCACCGGCTTCACCTCGGCGGTGCCGATGCGCGAGCTCGCCACCCTCGGCGTGCCGGTGGTGGCCGACATCGGCTCCGGGCTGCTCGCCCCCGACCCGCTGCTGCCCGACGAGCCGGACGCCGCGAGCACCCTGCGCGCCGGCGCGGCGCTGGTCACCGCCAGCGGCGACAAGCTCCTCGGCGGTCCGCAGGCCGGGCTGCTGCTCGGCGACGCCGACCTGGTCGAGCGGCTGCGCCGGCACCCGCTGGCCCGGGCCCTGCGGGTGGACAAGCTCACCCTGGCCGCCCTCGCCGCCACCCTGCACGCCCCGACCACTCCGACCCGGGACGCGCTGCACGCCGACCCGGCCGTGCTGCGCGACCGGGCGGAGCGGCTGCGGGACCGGCTCGGGGAGGACGGCCGCAAGGCCGAGGTGGTGCCCTGCGTCTCGGTGGTCGGTGGCGGCGGCGCCCCCGGGGTGGAGCTCGACTCGTGGGCGCTGAGCCTGCCCGAGCGGTACGCCGAGCCGCTGCGCACCGGCGAGCCGCCCGTGCTCGGCCGGGTGGTGCACGGCCGCCTCCTGCTCGACCTGCGCTGCGTACCGGCCGAGGCCGACGGGGCGGTACGGGAGGCGATCCTGCGGGTGGGTGAGTAGGCATGTGGGTCGTGGCCACCGCCGGACACGTCGACCACGGCAAGTCCACCCTGGTCCGGGCGCTCACCGGGATGGAGCCCGACCGCTGGGCCGAGGAGCGCCGCCGGGGGATGACCATCGACCTCGGCTTCGCCTGGACCACGCTGCCCTCCGGCGGCACCGTCGCCCTCGTCGACGTGCCCGGGCACGAGCGGTTCGTGCCGAACATGCTCGCCGGGGTCGGGCCGGCGCCGGCCGCGCTGATCGTGGTCGCCGCGGACGAGGGCTGGATGCCGCAGTCCGCCGAGCACCTGGCCGCCCTGCACGCGCTCGGGGTGTCGTACGGCCTGCTGGCGGTGACCCGCGCGGACCTCGCCGACCCGGGGCCGGCGCTGGCGCAGGCCCGGGCGGAGCTCGCGGCCACCTCCCTGGGTGCGGTGGAGGCGGTCGCGGTCAGCGGCGCGACCGGCGCCGGGCTGCCCGAGCTGCGGGCCGCCCTGGACCGGCTCGCCGCCCGGCTGCCCGCCCCGGCGCTCGACGCCCCGGTCCGGCTCTGGGTGGACCGCTCGTTCACGATCAGGGGCAGCGGCACGGTGGTCACCGGCACCCTGGGCGGCGGCCGGCTGCACGTCGGCGACCAACTCGAGCTCGCCGCCACCGGCGAACCGGTCCGGGTCCGCGGCCTGCACTCGCTGAACGCCGCGCACCAGCGGGTGGACGCGGTGGCCCGGGTGGCGGTGAACCTGCGCGGGGTGTCCCGGGACCGGGTCGCCCGCGGCGACGCGCTGCTCAGCCCCGGCCGCTTCCGGCTGACCGACCTGCTGGACGTGCGACTCGCCGGCGACCCGGCCGCCGACCTGCCGGCCACCCTCACCCTGCACGTCGGCTCGGCCGCGGTGGCCGCCCGGGTCCGGCCGCTAGGCCCCGACACGGTACGGCTGCGACTGGCCCGCCCGCTGCCGCTGCTGATCGGCGACCGGGCGCTGCTGCGCGACCCGGGCCGGCACCACGTCGCCGGCGGGGTGACCGTCCTGGACGTGGCCCCGCCGCCGCTGCGCCGCCGCGGCGCGGCGACCGCCCGCGCGGTGGCGCTGGCCGGGCTGGACGGCCGGCCCGACCTCGCCGGGGAGCTGCGCCGCCGGGCCCTGGTCCGGGGCGGCGAGCTGACCCGGATGGGCGTGCCGGTCACCGTCGTGCCGGTGGCCGGGGACTGGCTGGCCGACCCGGAGCACTGGCGCCGCCTCGGCGTCCGGCTCACCGAGGAGGTCACCCGGTACGCGAGGGAGCATCCCCTCGAACCCGGGGTGCCGGTGGAGGTGCTGCGCCAGCGCCTCGCCCTGCCCGACCGGGCGCTGGTGGAGGCGCTGCTGCGGCCGCCGCTGCGGCTGCGCGCCGGCCGGGTCACCGCGGCGGCGGTCGACGCGCTGCCGGAGCCGGTGGCCCGGGCCGTCGACCGGGTCCGCGCCGAGTACGGCGACCGCCCCTTCCAGGCCCCCGAGGCGCACCGCCTCGGCGACCTGGGGCTCGGTCCCCGGGAGATCGGCGCGGCGGTGCGGGCCGGCGCCCTGCTCAAGCTCGCCGACAACGTGGTGCTGCTCCCGGGCGCGCTCGACGACGCGGTACGGGTCCTCGCGCGCCTGCCGCAGCCGTTCACCCTCAGCGCCGCCCGGCAGGCCCTGGAGACCACCCGCCGGGTCGCCGTGCCGCTGCTGGAGCTGCTCGACCGGCGGGGCGCCACCCGCCGGCTGCCCGACGACGCCCGTGAGGTGGTCGCCCCGCCGGGTTGACCGGCGCGGACGAAGGCGACCCGCCCGGCCGGCGCGGTCGCCTACCGTGACGCCATGGACCCATCGGCGATCTGGCGGGACAAGCAGCACCGGTGGCGCATCGAGGCGTACCGGGCGCCGGACCTGCGCTTCGCCATCTTCGCCACCAACGGCACCACCGAGTCGGCGCCGCTGTGGCTGTTCGGGATGGCCGCGCTGGCCCGGTGGCTGATGACCCACGCCATCTCCCTGGACGACCTGGAGAACGACTGACCGGGTGCCCGGCGGGCGTGCGGTGGAGCGGGAGGGGGTGTGATGGCCGGTCAGCTCGCCCTGGTGGCCGTCCTGGTCCTGGTGAACGCGGCGCTCTCCGGCAGCGAGATGGCGCTGGTGACGCTCCGCGAGGGGCAGCTGCGGCGGCTGGGCCGCGCCGGTCGTAGCGGCGGGCGGCTGGTCCGCCTGGCCCGGGAGCCGAACCGCTACCTGGCCACCATCCAGCTCGGCATCACCCTGGCCGGCTTCCTCGCCTCGGCGGCGGCCGCGGTGTCGCTGGCCGAGCCGCTGGTCGGGCCGCTGGCCTTCCTCGGCCGGGCTGCCCGCCCGGTCGCGGTGGTGCTGGTGACGGTGGTGCTGACCTTCGTCACCCTCGTCGTGGGCGAGCTCGCGCCGAAGCGGTTGGCGATGCAGTGGGCGGAGCGCTGGGCGCTGCTCAGCGCCGCCCCGCTGGACCTGCTGGGCCGGCTGTCCCGGCCGGCGGTGTGGCTGCTCAGCCGCAGCACCGACCTGCTGGTCCGGCTCGCCGGTGGGGACCCGCGGGCCAGCCGCGAGGAGGTGACCGAGGAGGAGTTGCGCGAGATGCTGGTCAGCCAGCGGGGTCTGTCCGCGCAGCAGCGGGAGATCCTGTCCGGGGCGTTCGACATCGCCGGCCGGACGCTGCGGGAGATCCTGGTCCCGCGCCGGGACGTGACGGTCGTGCCGGCGTCGGCGCCGGCCCCGGAGGCGATGCGGCGACTGGCGGCCGCCGGCCGGTCCCGGGCCCCTGTGGTGGGGCCGGGCGGCCTGGACGACGTGTGCGGCGTACTGCACATCCGCGACCTGGTCGATGCCGGTGACGCCACCGCCGGCGAGCGGGCCCGGCCGCCGTTGCTGCTGCCCGGGACTCTTCCCGTCGCCGACGCGATGCGCCAGTTCCGCCAGCGTCACGAGCAGATCGCCCTGGTGGTCGACGAGCACGGCGGGGTCGACGGCCTGGTGACCATGGAGGACCTGCTCGAGGAGGTGGTCGGCGAGCTGTACGACGAGACCGACCGGGACGTGCGCGGGGTGGTCCGGGAGCCGGACGGCGCGCTGCTGCTCTCCGGCGACTTCCCGCTGCACGACCTGCCGGACGTCGGGGTGCGGCTGACCTTCCCGCTGTCCCGGGACTACACCACGGTCGCCGGCCTGGTGCTGGCCCGGTTGGGGCGGGTGCCCGACGGGCCGGGGGAGACGGTGCGCCTGCCCGGGCTCACCGTCACGGTGGTCGAGGTGGCCGACCGGGCGGTCCGCCGGGTGCGGCTGCGCGGTCCGGCCGCCGGCTGCCGGCCGGACTGACCCGGACGGGGGAATCAGCCGGAAAAGCCGCAGAACCCAGGCGGACCGGCCGTACCGTCCGGAATGTGAAGGACCGAGGCATGCGGACGTTCGTCGCCGTGCTCGCCGGGCTCGCGGTGATCTATTTCGGCGCCACCGGGCACCGGAGCAGCGGCGAGGAGGGCGGCGGGATCTCCGGCGGGGTGGTGCTGCTCGCCCTCGGCGCGGCGCTGCTGGCGTGGCACCTCACCAAGCCGCCGGCGGGGCCCGTCAAGTGAGCCTCAGCGGGCCGTCGCGCTCCGGCTGACCTCGCCCGCCGACTCCTCGCCCAGCGCGACCCGCACCAGCGCCGAGGCGAGCCGCCCGAAGTCCGCGTCGCCGACCAGGCCGGCCAGCCCGCCCGGGTTCGCCGGCAGCCCCAGCCGCTTCGCGCCGGCCAGGGCCCGCCGGTCGGCGTACGGGCGCACGTCCGGCCAGACCGTCTGCGCCTCGCGTAGGAAGATGTCCGCCCCGATGGGGCCGATGCCCGGGAACTCGGTGAGCAGCCGGCGCAGCACCGGCCGGTCGCCATCGGCCTCCCGGTGCATCCGGCGCAGGTCCCCGTGCCAGCGGTCCAGACAGAGTCGGGCGCCGGTGCCCAGCATGGTGGCGGTCCGTTCGTCGTAGCGGCGGTAGTGCCCGCGGCCGAGCGCGTCGACCCGGTCCTGCCAGCTCGCCGCCTCCATCGCCTGCGGGGTCCGGTAGCCGGCCGCGAAGAGCTCCCGCGCGGCGGCGAGGGCCACCCCGGCCCGGATCCGGGTGCTCAGCAGCGTGGTGAGCACCAGCAGCTGGTACAGCGGCCCGGGGCGGTCGGCCAGCCGGATCCCCGCCTCCTCGGCGTACGTCCGGCCCTGCCGGTCCAGCAGCACCCGCGCCACGTTCCGATCGTCCCGCATCCCGAGTGTGTACCCGTCCCGCGTCGGCCCAGACCTTCGGCCGTGCCCGGGACCCGGAATGCGCCCGACCGCGACGGGTAACCCGCACAGGTGCGCGGCCTACGCCGTGTGCGTCCACCGGAAGGAGCAACCCGTGACGAACGTGCAGCAACCCGAGATGCGCCGCAACGGGCACAACCCGACCGTCCAGGACAGCAAGGAGCCCGGCCCCGCCGGCGCACCGCGCAACCGCGGGACGTCCCAGGGAGACCGGGGACGACCGACGCCGAAGGGCCAGGTCTCGCCGTACGGTCCGGCCGGTACGCCGGTGGCCGACGACGAGAGCGACGCCCGGGGCTAACGCCCGCGCCGCGATGGCGGCCGCAGCCGCTTCCAGGTGGCTGCGGCCGCCATTCCGTACGCCAGGTGCGGAATGGCGTCGGCCACCCAGTCGGTGCGCCGCCAGGTCCGGGGGTCGCTAAGCCTCAACGCGGTGATCGAGCTGTCCGTGGTGGCCATCACGCCCCCGCCGAGCAGGCCCGCCGCCACCGGCAGCGGGATCCGCCGACGGGCCAGGAGCAGCCCGAAGGCCGCCCCGGCCGCGATTCCCGTGGCGTACCCGAGCAGGGGCCCGAGGCCCGAGCGGCGGTTGGCCGCCCGGTCCTCGGGCCCGAGGTCGACGTGTGCCACGCTGGCCAGCCGGCGCGCCGTCTCCTCCGGGATGCTGCTCGCCGGGCGCGCCCGGGCCACGATGTCGAGGTAGCTGACGACGTTCAACGCGACGCTGCCCACCGCACCGGCGATGGCGCCGTCGACCAGTTCCCTCGGGTTCACTTCGGATCGCCGGGTTCGCGTTCGCCCTTGGGGCCGAACGTCCGTTCCCCCCGTACGACGCCCCGCTGGCCGCGGTCGTCCTGCAGGATCCGGTTGGCGACCTGGTTCGCCTCCTGGTCCGCCGCCCGCCCGGACTGCTCGATCAGATCGCGCAGCCGTGCCCGTTCCTTGTCGTACGCGCTGCTGCCCGGCCGTGGTCCTGGCATCGCTGCCTCCTCCTGTAGGCGTGCCCGGGTCGTCTACCCGGCGCCGTCGGGGTCATTCGTGCCCGCGACGCTCAGGCGGGGGCGCGGACCACGGCGACCGGACACGCGGCGTGATGCAGCGCGCCGTGGCTGACCGATCCGAGGATCAGCCCGGTCAGCTCGCCCCGGCCCTGACTGCCGACCACCAGCAGCTGGGCGTCGCCGCTGGCCTCGGTGAGCGCGGCGACCGGCCGGGCCTCCACCACCGCGCGGGTGACCGGCACCTCCGGGTACCGCTCGGTGAGCCCGGTGACGGACTCGGCGAGCACCCGCTCCTCCTCGCCGCGCAGCTGGTGCTCCTCGTAGACCAGGGGCTGCATGTCGCCCGGGCCGCCGGAGACCGGATGGGTGTAGGCGTGCACCGCGTGCAGCCGGGTGCCGCGCACCGCCGCCTCCTCCGCGGCGAACTCGACCGCGGCCCGGGACAGCGCCGAGCCGTCCACCCCGACCACCACCGGCCCGCCCGCGTGCTCCTCGCCCCGGGCCACCAGCACCGGGCAGTCCGCGTAGGCGGCGACCTGGATCGCCACCGAGCCCACCACCAGCGCGGCGAAGCCGCCCAGGCCCCGATCGCCGAGCACGATCATCGTGGCGGTGGGGGACTCGCCGACCAGCACGGCGGAGGCCTCGCCGTCGATGATCTCCCCGGACACCCGCAGCCCCGGCGCCGCCGCCTCCGCCTCGGCCACCGCCGCGGCGACCAGCTCCTGCGCCTGGTGCCGCAGGCCGCCGCCGGGCGGCCCCTCGGCGGGCGGATTCACCGGTACGCGCAGCAGCGGCCAGATGAAGCCGTGCACCACCCGCAGCGGGCGGTGCCGGCGGGCCGCCTCGGCCGCGGCGAGGCGGACGGCCCGCAGCGACGGCTCCGAGCCGTCCACGCCGACCACCACCGCCGCGCCGTTCGCCGAGTTCACCGCTGCACCTCCTGGCCGCCGGACGCCCGCGGCCAGTATCGCGGCCGGCGACCGGTCCACGGGGCGATACCGCCGGAGCCGGCCCCTGGGTACGCTGTCGACCATCGCCCGAGGAAGGGAGCCTCGTCGATGGTCGAGCCCGACCAGCCGAGCACCGCTCGCATGATCGACTTCTGGCTCGGCGGCGAGCACCACTTCCCGGTGGACGTGGCCGCGGCCCGCGCGTTCGAGGAGGCGTACCGTCCCGGCGCGCTGATCTTCCGGTCCCTGCGCGAGTTCCTCGGCCGGGCCGTCCGGTCGATCGCCGACGCGGGGGTGGACAGCTTCCTGGTCTTCGGGGCCGGCGTGCCGACCCGGGGCAACGTGCACGAGGTCGTCCCCGAGGCGACCGTCCTCTACACCGACGTCGACCCGGTGACCATCCGGCTCGGCCAGCGCATCCTCGCCGGCAGCGACCGCGCCGGCTACGGCTTCGGCGACGCCACCGACATCGGCACGATCGACCCGGCCCAGCTGCACCGGTTCGTCCCGGGCTGGGGGAGGAGGCCGGTCGGGGTGGTCTTCCTCGGGTTGGCCGCGCTCCTGGACGACGAGACGCTCTCCCGGACCCTGGACGAGCTCTACGTGGCGGTCGCGCCGGGCAGCTTCCTCGCCGTCGACTTCGACGGGGAGGAGCTGGCGGCGTATCCGCAGGCCCTGGCGCTGCTGGGGCCGGCGTTCCGGATGCGCCCGCCCGCCGCGTTCGGCCCGCTGCTGGGCCGCTGGGAGCCGACCGCCGACGGCGTCGTGCCGGTCGCCCGGTGGCGGCCGGACGGCGAGCCGGCCGCGGTGCCGGACGCCTTCTACGGCGCGGTGGCGACGAAGCCGGCCGCCTGACGGTCCCTCTCTTCCCCGCCTCGACCGGGGTCCCGCCAAGGGGGCGGGCCGCCGGGCGGGGCGCTGCGGTGCGCCGGTCGGAACCGGGCGTCCGGCACGTCCGCGGACCTCCGTATGATGCTTGCCCCAGAGCAATAATCGTCCCGGAGGATGCACATGCCGGATGTGGCCGGACAGGTGTCGCGTGCCCTGCGCCTGGCCCCGCCCGACCAGTTGGCCGAGGCCGCCGACCGGGCGATCCGCGCGGCGCTGGAGGCGTCGCGCAGCGAGGTGTTCATCGCCGACTACCGGTTCAGCGGGCTCTGGCCGGTGCTCGACCCGGAGCTGCCGGACGCCGGCTTCCTCGCCTGCCACGGCGTGGCCCAGCGCTGCTTCAGCAGCCAGCAGCCGGTGCTGGACGCCGGCGAGAACGGCCGGTGCCGGGTCTACCTGCCGCTGTCGGTCTGGGGCGAGCGGCTCGGGGTGCTGCTGGTCGAGCTGACCGGGCAGCCGGACCCGGCGACGGTGCGGGTGGCCCAGGACATCGCGGGCGAGCTGGCGGTGGCGCTGCGCGCGGCCGACCGGGAGACCGACCGCTACCGCCGGGCCCGGCGCCGGGAACGGCTGAGCATGGCCGCCGAGATGCAGTGGGACCTGCTGCCCGGGCGCAGCGTCGCGCACGGCGCGTTCCTGCTGGCCGGGCAGCTCGAACCGGCGTACACGGTCGGCGGTGACCACTTCGACTGGTCGATCGACGGCGACCGGCTCACCGTCACCGTGCTCAACGGCACCGGCAACGGTCTGGCGGCCTCGCTGCTCACCGCGGTCACCGTGAACGCGATGCGCAACGCCCGCCGGTCCGGCGGGAGCCTGGTCGAGCAGGCCGAGCTGGCCTCGGACACCATCTTCTACCAGCACCGCGGCAGCCGGCACGTGGCGACGCTCCTCTTGGAGCTGGACACCAGGCGCGGCGTGGTCAAGGCGGTGGACGCCGGCTCGCCGCACGTGCTGCGGCTGCGCGGGGGCACGGTCACCCCGATCGCCCTGGAGCAGCAGCTGCCGCTGGGCATGTTCGCCGAGACCCGGTACGACGTGCAGGAGTTCGCGGTGGAGCCGGGGGACCGGCTCTTCGTGGTCAGCGACGGCGTGTACGCCGCCGAGCCGGCTGGCCAGGAGCCTTACGGGGAAAGGGCCATGGCGCGGTCGATGCGGGCGACTCGGCTGCAGCCGGCGACGGAGGCAGTTGGTACGGTGATGCGCGAACTGCACGCGTACCACGTCGACGCGGACCTCCGTGACGATGCGGTCGTCGTCTGCCTGGACTGGCGCGGTTCCGGCCGTGCGGGCGACGGGTGCGAGCGGTAACCGGACCGGCGGAGCGAACACGAGCGGGACGATCGCAGGGGACAGCGGGTGGAGCGACCTCCGAATCTTGCCGCGGCCATCGATGCGGCTGCTGAGGCGCTCGTCGGCGTGCTCGATTCGGCGACCTCCCGGCACAACGTCGGCGTCTCGCCGACCCAGCTGCGGGTGCTCTCGCTGATCATGGCGCACCCGGAGACCAACGTGAACCGGCTGGCCGAGCTGCTGGACGTGGTGCCGTCATCGGCGAGCCGGCTCTGTGACCGGCTGGAGGCGGTCGGTCTGGTCCGTCGGGTGGCGGACCCCCGCGACCGGCGCGAGGTCCGGTTGATCCCGACCGCGGCGGCCGAAACGCTGCTGCGGGAGCTGAAGGACCGCCGGCACCAGGCCGTGCAGGCCGTCCTCGACCGGATGCCCAACCGGGTGCAGCACGAGCTGCTGCTAGCCCTCGCCGCGTTCAGCCAGGCCGCGGCGACGGTGGCCGTGCCGCAGACCGGCACCGATTCCACCTCCACCGCCCGCACCGCCTGACCGCTCCGGCCGGGCCGACCAGGAGTTCCACCTGCCCCCCGGCCGCTCAACTAGTGTCCTAGGATGCCTTACGGGTTGTGCGGGGCCCCACCGGAACCGAAACCTGAGCGGCGACGCGAGCTGGGCCCCGGGGCAACGGCAGCGGGCCCGATATAGTGGCAGCGCAACTCACCGGCCCACGATCAATCCGATCGTGGGCCGCATCGGGGGAGGTCCCAGCCCGGGATCGCAGAGGGCGCGGCGCTGACCGGCCGGCAACGCGCACGTTCCTCCGCAGCGGCCGACCACGGTCGGCCGCCGGATCGTGCTGCGAAGGGAGGGTTCGGTGTCGCGTCGCCCGGCTCGCGCGGAGCGTTCGGCTTCCGGCGGTACGGCGGGCGTGGGGGACCGCGTCCTCACCCTGCCGAACGTGATCAGTTTCGTGCGCCTGGTCGGCGTACCGCTCTTCCTCTACCTCTTCCTGGTCGTCCGCGCGGACGTGGCGGCGATCGTGGTGCTCGCCATCGGCGGCACCAGCGACTGGGTCGACGGCTGGATCGCCCGCCGCCTGCACCAGGTCAGCCGGCTGGGGGAGCTGCTCGACCCGCTCGCCGACCGGCTCTACATCCTGGCCACGCTGCTGGCGTTCACCGCGCGGGAGGTGGTGCCGTGGCAGTTCACCGGGGCACTGCTCGCCCGCGAGCTGCTCCTGCTCGGCTCGCTGGCCGTGCTGCGCCGGTACGGCTACGGGCCACCACCGGTGCACTACGTGGGCAAGACCGCCACCTTCCTGCTGCTGGCCGCGTTCCCGATCCTGCTGCTCGCCGCGGCGGCGCCGGGCGCGGCGACCGCCGCCGGCGCGATCGGTTGGGGGCTGGCCTGGTGGGGGCTGGTGCTCTACTGGGTGGCCGGCGCGATGTACGTGGTGCAGGCCAGCCGCCTGGTCCGGGCGATGCGCGCCCGCTCCGGGGGTGCGCCGGCATGAGTTCGACCCCCCGCGACGGCCGGGACCCCTCGGCCCGGGTGTACGCGCCGGACTTCCTCACCGACCTGTTCCGCAACCCCCTCGATCCCGGGTACGGGGATGCGGCGGCGCGCCGTCGGGAGGTCCCGCCGTCCCGCCTGCGCCGGTTGGCGGCCCGCCCGGTGACCGTGGTGGTCGTGGTGGCGATCGGGTTCCTCTTCTCCGTGGCCTACCGGGAGACGATGGCGGAGGAGCCGGGCCGGGCGAAGGCCCGCGCCGGGCTGATCGCCGAGATCAAGCAGCGGGAGAGCGAAACCGACCGGTTGACCGCGCGCGCGGACCAGTTGCGCGAGGAGGTGAGCCGGCAGCGGGACGCGGCGCTGAGTGGCTCGCAGGCGTCCCGGTTGCGCAACCTGGAGGCCGGCACCGGTCTGGCCCGGGTGCGGGGTGACGGTGTGGTGGTGCGGCTGGCCGACGCGGCCGAGGACAAGGACGCGGTGACGGGCGCGGACGCGGGTCCGTCCCGGGTGTTGTACTCCGACCTGCAGAAGGTGGCCAACGCGTTGTGGGCGGCGGGCGCGGAGGCGGTCGCGGTCAACGGTCAGCGGTTGACGGCGACGTCGACGATCCGGTCGGCGGGGGAGGCGATCCTCGTCGACTACCGGCCGGTGACGGGCCCGTACGAGGTGGCGGCGATCGGTCCGGGTTCGATGCGGGACCGGTTCGACGACAGCCGGGCGGCGAGCCTGATGCGGGAGGTCGCGCGGAGCACGGGCCTGTCGTTCGGGGTGAAGGAGGCCGAGGACCTCACCCTGCCGGCCGCGCCGCAGCCACGGCTACGCTACGCCGAGCCCTCGGTCAGTCCGAGCCCGTCGCCGTCGGGCTCGGACGTTGCGGGTTCGACCAGTCCCGGGCCGACCGGCTCGGGAACCTCTCCCAGCCCCTCCGGAGGTGGCCGATGATCGCGGTGCTGGCGTTGCTCGCCGGTGTGGTCCTCGGGGTGTACCTCGACCCCACCGTGCCCGCTGCGTTGCAGCCGTATCTGCCGATCGCCGTGGTGGCCGCGCTCGACGCGGTGTTCGGCGGGGTCCGGGCGAAGCTCGACCGGATCTTCGACGACAAGCAGTTCGTGGTGTCGTTCATCTCGAACGTGCTGGTGGCGGGTCTGATCGTGTACCTGGGCGACCAGCTGGGGGTGGGCGGTCAGCTCTCCACCGGCGTGGTGGTCGTGCTCGGGGTGCGCATCTTCGGAAACGTGGCGGCGATCCGTCGCCACCTGTTCCGGGCGTAGGTTTATGGCGATGAGCGACGAGCACAGGGAGACCGGGACCGGTTGGCCGGCGGGTGAGCCGAGCCGGCCGGAGGGGCCGGCGGGTGCGCCGGATCCGCGGCCGGACGCGCCGGATCCCGACGAGCTGAGTCCGCTGGCGCCGGACGAGCCGGCGGAGCGCGAGCCGGACGAGCCGGCGGAGCGCGAGCCGGACGAGCCGGCGGAGCGCGAGCCGGAACAGTCGGCGGAGCCGGCAGAGCGCGAGCCGGCGGAGCGGGAGGCCGAGGCCGAGCCGGAGGCGTCCGCGCCCGCCGCGGGATCGGTGGCGGCGGGATCGGTGCGGCGGCGGTTGACGTCGGCGGGGGCGATGATCGCCGTGTTGCTGGCGTTGCTGGGGTTCACCCTGGTGGTGCAGTTGAAGACGACCTCGGCTGATCCGACCCTGGCGGCGACCCGGGAGGAGGACCTGGTCCGGATCTCGTCGGACCTGGATTCCCGGGAGCGGCGGCTGCGGCAGGAGATCGAGGCGTTGGAGGAGAGCCAGCGGCAGCTGCGCTCGGGTGAGCAGGGTCGGCAGGCGGCGCTGGAGGAGGCGACGCGGCGGGCCGACGAGCTGGGCATCCTGGCGGGTACGTTGCCGGCGGTGGGGCCGGGGCTGTCGGTGCGCTTCGTGGGCAGCGACAAGGCGATCTCGTCGACGCGGATCCTGGACGCGGTGGAGGAGTTGCGGGGCGCGGGCGCGGAGGCGATGCAGATCGCCGGTGCGGACGGGACGGCGGTGCGGATCATCGCGTCGACGTATTTCGTGGACGCGGAGGGCGGCGGCCTGGTGGTGGACGGGCGGCGGTTGAGTGCCCCGTACACGATCCTGGTGATCGGTGATCCGGCGACGATGCGTACGGCGTTGAACATTCCCGGCGGGGTGGTCGCATCGGTCTACGATGCCGGCGGTAGCGTGACCCCCGTGGATCGTGAGGTTGTGGAGGTTTCGCAGCTGCACGCGCCGATCAAGCTGGATCACGCCCGTCCGGTCGCCTGACCGGGCGCGGCCTGCACCGGTTCCCCCCGGTGCACCGATGGATGAAGGACGCAGCTGGTGATTCCTGAGGATCTGCGGTACACCGCCGAGCACGAGTGGGTGGTTGGTGCGGACGGCGGCGCCGTCCGGGTCGGCATCACGCACTTCGCGCAGGACGCCCTGGGTGACATCGTGTTCGTCCAGTTGCCGGACGAGGGTGCGGTGGTGGCGGCGGGTGAGCCGCTTGGTGAGATCGAGTCGACGAAGAGCGTGTCGGAGATCTACGCGCCGATCAGCGGTACGGTGGCGGCCCGTAACGAGGCGCTCGGCGACACCCCTGAGGCGATCAACACTGACCCGTACGGTGCGGGGTGGTTGTTGGAGATCACTCCGGATGATCCGGCGGCGGTCGAGGGTCTGCTGACCGCTGACGCGTACCGCGAGCTCACTGAGAGCTGAGTGTGTGCCGGGCGGCGGGGCTTGTCTCCGCGCGTCCGGGTTGCCCTGCATTTCGGCGCTGGCTAGGCTCGCCCAGTCGACCGAGAACCCAATAGTTGAGCGTTTGTGGAGTGCGCCTTCCCGGGCACGGGGAGCCAGCCGCCGGGTGTGACTGCCCGGCGGCCAGACCCACCATTACCCGACGCCGACCGAACAGATCCGTGAGGTGGTCCCCATGACGCGCCCAGACGACGAGTTCCCCCCACTCGACGTCACTTCGACGCTCAATCTCGGCTCGCTCGACGAAGTGCTGGAGGGTCCGGACACCGATGTGGTGCCGAGCCGGATGGCCGGTTCGTTGCCGCCGGGGATGGCGCTGCTGGTGGTTCGCCGGGGTCCGAACGCGGGCGCCCGGTTCCTGTTGGACCACGATGTGACGACGAGCGGCCGGCACCCGGACAGTGACATCTTCTTGGACGACGTGACGGTGTCGCGGCGGCACGCGGAGTTCCACCGGGACGGTGGCACGTTCACGGTGCGGGACGTGGGCAGCCTGAACGGCACGTACGTGAACCGGGAGCGGGTCGAGGCGGCCACGTTGAGCAATGGTGACGAGGTGCAGATCGGCAAGTTCCGGGTGGTGTTCATCGCCGGTCCGCGCCCGGAGGAGGAGGCCGGCCGGGGGTGAACGAGCCTGCGGCTTCGACGCCGCCCGGGGCGGCCCGGTCCCACCCGCTGATGAGTATCGGTGAGGTGCTGGGGCAGTTGCGGGTGGAGTTCCCGGACGTCACCATCTCGAAGTTGCGGTTCCTGGAGACCGAGGGTCTGGTGGAGCCGCAGCGGACGTCGGCGGGGTATCGGAAGTACAGCTGGGACGATGTGGCGCGGTTGCGGTTCGTGCTGACCGCGCAGCGGGACCAGTACCTGCCGTTGCGGGTGATCCGTGACCAGTTGGCGGAGTGGGACGCGTCGGGTGGGGCGTCGGGTCGGCAGCGGCCGACGTTGGTGGCGGTCGGTCCCGGTGGTGAGGTGCCGGGTCAGCGTGAGCAGGAGCCGGTCGAGTCGTCGGAGCTGCGCCTGGGGCGGGCGGAGCTGATCTCCCGTAGTGGGATCGACGAGTCGACGTTGGGTGAGTTGGAGCGGCTCGGTGTGCTGGTGTCCGATCCGGCGGGTTGGTTCGACGCGGACGATCTGATCATCGCGCGGGCGGTGGCGGGGTTGGCGGCGTACGGGCTGGAGCCGCGGCATCTGCGGGGTTACCGGACGGCGGCGGATCGGGAGGTCGGTCTGTTCGCGCAGTTGGTGGCGCCGTTGGCGCGGCAGAGTGATCCGGCGGCGCGGTCCCGGGCGGCGGAGACCGCTCGGGAGTTGGTGGTGTTGTCGCAGCAGTTGCACGCGGCCCTGGTGCGGGTGGGGTTGCGGTCGACGTTGGGTCGGTGACGGTGGGGCCGGGTGTCGATGACGCCCGGCCCTTCGTTGCGTGAGAGCGGAAAGATCTGCCCCGGGAAGCGTGTCGTAGGCTTGCCGGGGTAACCCCTTTCTGGCGAGACGCGTGGTGCACGTAGCGCATGGGACGCCCGTGTCGCGGTCCGTGTACCGTGCAGGGAAGGGCGCGGTGCGGGCGTAGGTGACAACGACACGGAGGCGGCGGTGCGCGAGCTGAGCGTGGTCGGAGTTCGGGTGGAGCTGCCCAGCAACCAGCCGATCGTCCTGCTGCGGGAGGTCGAGGGTGACCGCTATCTGCCGATCTGGATCGGCGCGGTCGAGGCGACGGCGATCGCCTACGAGCAGCAGGGGGTCAAGCCGGCCCGGCCGTTGACGCATGATCTGTTGCGGGATGTGCTGGCGGCGTTGCAGGCGCCGTTGCGGGCGGTGGAGATCACCGAGTTGAAGGAGAACGTCTTCTACGCCGATCTGCTGATCGGGGACGGTGTGCGGGTGTCCGCGCGGCCGAGCGATGCCATCGCGTTGGCGTTGCGGGTCGGGGCTCCGATTCGTTGTGCCGAGCAGGTTCTCAGCGAGGCGGGGATCGTGATCCCGGACGAGCAGGAGGACGAGGTGGAGAAGTTCCGCGAGTTCCTGGATCAGGTGCGGCCGGAGGACTTCGCGGGCTGAGTCCCGTCCCGGTCGGGTGTCGTCGGCCGACGACCTGTCGTCACGGTGGGTGACGGTGTGGTGTCGTTGGTGATCTTCCGGGTGGCTGCGCGGCGTGTCGCGTCGGTTCGTCCGTGGTAACTCCTGAGGGCCGCTATAGGGTTGCGGTGTCGAGGGGCGCACGTCCGGAAAACGGCGTGTCGCCGCACGGGCGGGGAGGTTGTCCGGATGCACGAGCCGCGAGATCCTGATCCAGGTACGCCGCAGCAGTCGGCCGGGCCGTCGCCCGGCCCGGGCACCGAGGGTGATGGTGCGGTGGGCTACCGGGGTGTGACCGCCTGCCAGGCGGTGGGTATCAGCTATCGGCAGTTGGACTACTGGGCCCGGACGGGGCTGGTGGTGCCGAGCGTGCGGGACGCGTCGGGTTCGGGGACGTCCCGGTTGTACTCGTTCCGCGACCTGGTGGTGTTGAAGGTCGTGAAGCGGCTGCTGGACGCCGGGGTTTCTCTGCAGAACATCCGCAAGGCGATCGAGGCGTTGCGGTCGCGTGGGGTGGAGGATCTGGCGGGGATCACGCTGATCTCGGACGGGACGACGGTGTACGAGTGCCGGTCGCCGGAGGAGGTGGTCGACCTGTTGCAGGGCGGCCAGGGCGTGTTCGGCATCGCGATCGGCGGGGCGTTCAAGGAGATCCAGGGGTCGCTGTCGCACCTGCCGGCGGAGCCGGCCGGGCAGGAGCCGACGGCGTCGGCACCGACGCCGCCGGAGGCCTCGGAGCCGGTGGGGGACGAGTTGGCGGCGCGGCGGGCGCGGCGTCGGGCGGGTTGACCCGCCGGGGGTGCTTGTCGGATCGCGTCGTGGCGGGTGCCCGGCGCGATTCGTTTTTTGGTTACGGGCTGTGTTCGGTGGTGGGTTGCGCCGGTGGGGTCGGCCCGGTTGACGGGCGGAACCCCGGGGGCGGGTCGCCGGGTTGGTGAGGTCGCCGCTGGTCAGGCGGCCGGAGAGCGGTTTCGGGGTGGCTCGCCCGGGTCCTGTCCGATATGGATCCTTGTGTGAGGTGACCGGCGCAGGGAGCTTAGCCCAAGGTGACCGTCCCGTCGCCGCAAGTGGACCATAGTGGGTGCAATTCTGACTGTCCGTAGTCGATTGTTGTCGGGAATCCGATAGGGCGGCCGTGACCCGATCCGCCCGACACGCTATGGTCCGACACGGTCGCTGCCGCATGGACGTCACCGCACACCCGGTGACGCACACGTCGGCTGCCGGTACCCCTCCGCGGCGAAGCCCGCGTGACCCACCCGGAAGGAACGACATGACGGTCACGGAAGAGATCACTCCCAGCTCCCACTACGAGCGCATCGGCGGTGCCGGTTCGGTCAAGGCTGCGGTCGAGCTGTTCTACGACAGGGTGCTCGTCGACCCGGACCTGGCCGGCTACTTCACCGAGGTGAACATGGTGGAGCAGCGGCGGCACCTGGCGCTGATGCTGACCGTGGTGCTCGGCGGGCCGAACGAGTACTCCGGTCGGGGGCTGGCCGAGGCGCACCAGCCGCTGAACATCCCGGTGGAGCACTACGTCAAGGTCGGTGAGCACCTGACCGCGACGCTGACCGAGCTGGGGGTGCCGGCGGACATCCTCGCCGACGTGCAGGTCGTGCTGGGGCAGGTGCAGGACCAGGTGGTGGCCTCCGAAAGCCGGCAGGGCGCCTGAGCGTGGACACGGCACGGCTCAAGCAGAGCTGGTCCCTGGTCGCCGCGCACGGCGACCAGGTGCCGCTCTACTTCTATTCCACGCTGTTCCTGACGCATCCGGAAACCCGGCAGATGTTCCCCACGAACATGGCCGGGCAGCGGGATCGGCTGGTCACCGCGTTAGGACACATCGTGTCCAACGTGGACCAGGTGGACCGCCTGGTCGGGTTCCTGCAGGATCTCGGCGCCGACCACCGCAAGTTCGCGGTGCAGGCCGAGCACTACCCGGCGGTCGGTGAGGCGCTGCTGGCGACGTTGCAGCACTTCCTGGGCGAGGCGTGGACCGGGGAGCTGGCCCAGGACTGGGCGGGCGCGTACGGGCTGGTCTCGCAGGTGATGATCGAGGCCGCGGAGGCTGCCGAGGCGGTGAACCCGCCGTGGTGGGTGGCCGAGATCGTCGGGCACGAGCGCCGGACGTTCGACGTGGCGGTGCTGACATTGCGGCCGCAGTACCTGCTGCCGTTCACGCCGGGCCAGTCGATCGGGGTGTCCCACCCGGCGGCGCGGACGTGGCGGTACTACTCGCCGGCCAACGCGCCGCGCGCGGACGGCACCCTGGAGCTGCACGTGCGGGCGGCGCCGGGTGGCGCGGTCTCGTCACGGCTGGTGTACGGGTGCGCGGTGGGCGACCAGATCCACCTGGCGGCGCCGGTGGGGGATCGGATGCTGCTGTGGTCGGCGGGTCCGAGTGACCTGCTGCTGCTGGCCAGCGGCACCGGCTGGGCGCCGGTGAAGTCGTTGGTGGAGCAGATCGCCGCGGAGGGCTCCCGCCGCAAGGTGGACCTGTACGTGGGTGCCCGCTCGCACCACGAGTTCTACGACAACGACACGATCGACAAGTTGGCGTCGTCGTATCCGTGGTTGACCGTCACCTACGTGGTGGGCATGGATCTGCGCCGGCCGGGTGAGTTCACGCAACCGGCGGACCGGGCGTTGGCCGACGGGGACTGGCGGTCCCGGCACGTCTACATCTGCGGTTCCGACGAGATGGTCTCCCACTCGGTGACCACGTTGACCGAGGCCGGCTACCACGCCGGGCAGTTGCACCACGAGGGTTTCGGCAAGCACTGGTACGGCCCGGCGTGGCGGACGGCGGTGGACCAGTCCGCCCCTGACAGTTCCGGAGGTGTCCGGTGAGCGCGACCCCGATCAGCAGGTACGACGGAGTGCACATCTCCGGTGGTGTGCAGGTGCGGATGACCTCCGACCGGGTGCGTCGCTGGGAGTTCGGCACCGCGTCGTTCACCCGGCGCGGCTACGACCACGCCGACGTGGACCGGTTCCGGATGCAGGTGGCCGACGAGCTCGATCTGCTGTCCGCGCAGATCGACAACCTGCGGGCGGAGAACGAGCGGCTCAACGATCACGTGGAGCTGCACCGCCACGGGGTGATCCCGAGCACCGACGCGTCGGTGAAGCTGCCCGCGGCGAAGGAGGTCAACCTGCTGTCGGCGGCGCAGCGGGAGGCCGAGCAGATCATCGCGCAGGCCCACGACTACGCCCGGCGGGTCGCCGAGTACGCCCGGATGCAGTACGAGAGCTACCTGCGGGCGGCGGAGGAGGAGGCGAGGCAGGAGGCCGAGCGGGCGGTGGCGGAGTACCGCAGCAGCGCCGGCGCGAACTTCGACGACTCGGTGGCGGCGCGGGAGGCGTTGCGGATCTTCGGCGAGATGATGATCTCGCACATGCAGGCGGCGGCCCGGCATCTCGACGACGGCAGTGAGCAGCTGGCCCGGACGATGGACCGGATCGTCCGGGAGACCGGGGGCGCGGCGCCGGTGAGCGGCGGGCAGCCGCAGGTGGCCCTGCCCCGCCACCACCGCTGAGCCGGGGTCGGCCCGCCGTCCGCCATCGGCGGGCTGGCCCCGCTCACCAGGGCAGCGGACGGCCGTCGCGGAAGAACCCGCCGGTGGGTCCGTCGTCGGGGATCCGCACCGCCCACAGCACGCTGGCGGCGCCTTCGGCGACGGTGCGGGGCGCGGCGGGTCCGCCCATGTCGGTGGCGACCCAGCCGGGGCAGACCGAGTTGACCAGGACGCCGTCGCCGGCGAGCTGCGCGGCGAGCAGCCGGGTCAGCGCGTTCAGGGCCGCCTTCGACATCGCGTACGCGGGGGCGGCGGCGCCCATGCCGGTCAGCGAGCCGCTCTCGCTGGAGACGTTGACGATCCGCCGGCCGGGTGAGCGGTGGCGCATCAGCGGGGCGAGCGCCTGCGCGACCCGCCAGGCGCCGAGGGCGTTGACGTCGAGGGTGTCGCGGACCAGGTCGAGGTCCGCCGAGAGCGGGTCCTGCCAGGTGTCGTAGGTGACGGCGGCGTTGTTGACCAGCACGTCGAGGCGGCCGTGGTGCTGGCGCAGCCAGCCGGCGAAGCGGGTGACGCTGGCGGGGTCGGCGACGTCGAGTGCGGCGACGGTGACGTCGCCGGTCATGCCGCGGGCGGCGGCGCGCCCCTTGTCGACGTCGCGGACGCCCAGCACGGTGCGGTGGCCGTCGGCGGCGAGCTGGGCGGCGACCTCGCGGCCGATGCCCCGGTTGGCGCCGGTCACCACGGCGACCGGGCCCGTCTGGTCTCCCACGGTTGGGCAGTCTGGCACGCCGGGGCGGCGGTGTCAGCCGGTCGGCGGGAAGCCCCCGGGCTGGTGGCCGGGGACGGGTGGGCGGGATTGCGCCTCCGGGTCCTTGCACAGGGACCGGTCAGCCGGGGCGGGTCAGCGGGCGGTGACCGCCCGGACGGCCTCGCCGATCGGGGTGTCCCCGCCGACGAGTTCCAGGGTCAGCCCGGTCGTGGCCGGGTCGTCGAGGAGGGCGAGCAGCACGTGGGCGACGTCGGCGCGGCTGACCGCGCCGGGTTCGACGTGCCGGTCCAGCCGGATCCGGCCGGCGGGTCCGTCGTCGGTGAGCCGGCCCGGGCGCAGCACGGTCACGTCGAGGTCCCGGCCGGTCACCTCCGCCTCGGCGGCCTTCTTGGCCCGCAGGTACGCCGCCCACACCTCGTCGGTGCCCGGCGCGGGCGGCTGCTCCACGCCCATCGAGGAGACCAGCAGGTAGCGGCGGACCCCGGCGCGGGCGGCGGCGTCGGCGAGCAGCACCGCGGCGGCCCGGTCGACGGTGTCCTTGCGGGCGGCGCCGCTGCCCGGGCCGGCGCCGGCGGCGAAGACCACCGCGTCGGCGCCGGTCAGGTGCCCGGCGACGGTGTCGACGTCGCTGTGTTCCAGGTCGCAGACGACCGGTTCCGCGCCGGCGGCGCGCAGCACCGCGGCGTGGTCGGGGTTGCGGATCAGGCCGACGGCGCTGTCACCGCGCCCGGCCAGGTCCCGTTCCAGCAGCTTGGCGATCTTGCCGTGGCCTCCGGCGATGACGACGCGCATGCCCCCAACCTAATCGCCGGGCCCGCCGCCCGCCGCGCTCCCGGTGAGGGCCGGCACCGCCGGCCGGGGCCGGACCTGGGCGGGCGGTCGAGCGCACGGTGGTGAGGCCGGTCACCGGCCCGTCCGGGCGGCCGGTCGTCGTTGCCCGCCGGGTGAGGCAGCATGGACGGGTGACGGAGACGTGGGACGCGTTGGCCGGGCTGGTGGGCGCCGGTGACGTCGTGGTGCTCAGCGGGGCCGGGTTGTCCACCGAGTCGGGGATCCCGGACTACCGGGGCCCCAGCGGCGTGGCCCGCCGGCACACCCCGATGACCTACCAGGCGTTCACCCGCGACCCCGACGCGCGGCGGCGCTACTGGGCGCGCAGCCACCTGGGCTGGCGCACCATCGCCTGGGCGGCGCCGAACGCCGGGCACCGGGCGGTGGCGCGGCTGCAACGCGCCGGCCTGGTCACCGATGTGATCACCCAGAACGTGGACGGGCTGCACACCGCCGCCGGCAGCGGCGCGGTGGTGGAGCTGCACGGCCGGCTCGACGAGGTGGTCTGCCTCGACTGCGGCAACCTGACCTCCCGGGAGGAGCTGGACCGGCGGCTGCGGGAGGCCAACCCGGGCTTCGACGGGCACGTCGCCGCGGTCAACCCCGACGGCGACGTGGAGCTGCCCGACGAGGCGGTGACCGGGTTCCGCACGGTCGACTGCGGCATCTGCGGCACCGGCATGCTCAAGCCGGACGTGGTGTTCTTCGGCGAGACCGTGCCCGCCGCCCGGGTCGCCGACTGCTTCTCCCGGGTCGAGCGGGCCCGCGCGCTGCTGGTGCTCGGCTCGTCGTTGACGGTGATGTCGGGCCGGCGGTTCGTGATCCGGGCGGCGAAGCTCGGCATCCCGGTGGCCATCGCCAACCAGGGCCCCACCCGCGGTGACGACTACGCGGCGTTGACCGTCGACGCGCCGCTGGGGCGGCTGCTGCCCGCGCTGGCCGACCGGCTGGGCGCCGGCCCCGCCGGGGACGCCACCTCGGGCGCGGTGCCGGCGGGGGTGGCCCCGGCCGCCCGCTGAACCCCAGCGGCCGGGCCGGCGGGTCGCCGGCCCGGGCACGGGGCACCTTCGACGTGCCCTTGATGCTGTGGCGGGGGTACGACATCCGCCGGCAACACCGGCGCTGGTAGCGTTGACCATGCCGGTACCACCCACGCGGGAGAGACCGCCCAGCAGCACCGGGCGGCGCCGAAGGGGCAGATTCCTCCCCGGAACCTCTCAGGCAAAAGGACCTCGTGGGCAGGCGCTGTGGAGCGCTTCGCGCGTGACTCAGGGGGAGGCCGACCTGTCGACCTCGCCCCCACAAGGAGCGCAGCGAACATGACCGCTGAGCAGTTCGCCGACCGTCACATCGGCCCGGACCCGGACGACGAACGCCGCATGCTGGAGACCGTCGGCTACGACTCGGTCGACGAGCTGATGGACGCGGCGATCCCCGAGGTGATCCGCTGGCACGGCACCCTCGACCTGCCCGCCCCGGCCAGCGAGCGGGAGGCTATCGCCGAGCTGCGCGCCCTGGCCGACCGCAACACCGTCGCCGTCTCGATGATCGGGCTGGGCTACCACGGCACCCACACCCCGGCGGTGATCCGCCGCAACGTGCTGGAGAGCCCGGCCTGGTACACCGCGTACACGCCGTACCAGCCGGAGATCAGCCAGGGCCGGCTGGAGGCGCTGCTGAACTTCCAGACCATGGTCACCGACCTGACCGGGCTGGCCACCGCGAACGCCTCCATGCTCGACGAGGGCACCGCGGCGGCCGAGGCGATGACCCTCGCCCGCCGCGCCGGCAAGAGCAAGAGCCCGGTGTACGTCGTGGACGCCGACACCCTGCCGCAGACCCTCGCGGTGATCACCAGCCGGGCGGAGCCGCTCGGCATCGACGTGCGGGTGCTCGACCTGGGCGTCGACGAGCTGCCGGCCGAGTTCTTCGGCCTGCACCTGCAGTACCCGGGCGCGTCCGGGGCGGTGCGCGACCACGCCGGGCTGGTCGAGGCCGCGCACGCGGTCGGGGCGCTGGTCACCGTGGCCGCGGACCTGCTGGCGCTGACGCTGCTGCGCCCGCCGGGGGAGATCGGCGTCGACATCGCCGCCGGCACCACCCAGCGGTTCGGCGTTCCGATGGGCTTCGGTGGGCCGCACGCCGGCTACCTGGCGGTACGGGCGGGCCTGGAGCGGATGCTGCCCGGCCGCCTGGTCGGGGTGTCCCGCGACGCGGACGGCAACCCGGCCTACCGGCTGGCGTTGCAGACCCGCGAGCAGCACATCCGGCGGGAGAAGGCGACCAGCAACATCTGCACCGCCCAGGTGCTCCTCGCGGTGATGGCCGGCATGTACGCCGTCTACCACGGCCCGGACGGGCTGCGGGTCATCGCCCGGCGGACCCACGACATGGCGGTGCGGCTCGCCGCCGGGCTGCGGGGCGTCGACGGCGTCGAGGTCGTGCACGACGCGTTCTTCGACACCGTCCTGGCGCGGGTCCCCGGCCGCGCGGAGGCGGTCGTCGCCGACGCCGCCCGGCGTGGGGTGAACCTGCGGCTGGTCGACGCCGACCACGTCGGCGTCTCCTGCGACGAGACCACCACCGCGGCGCACCTGCGGAAGGTGTGGGACGCGTTCGGGGCGCCCGCCTTCGACGGCGCCGCCGGTGACGCGCTGCCGGACGATCTTCGTCGCACCTCGGACTTCCTCACCCACCCGGTGTTCCGCAGCCACCACTCGGAGACGGCGATGCTGCGCTACCTGCGGCGGCTGTCGGACTTCGACTACGCCCTGGACCGGGGCATGATCCCGCTCGGGTCGTGCACGATGAAGCTCAACGCCACCACCGAGATGGAGGCGATCACCTGGCCGGAGTTCGCGCACCTGCATCCGTTCGCGCCGGAGTCGCAGACCGTCGGGTACCGGGAGCTGATCGGGCAGCTGGAGGCGTGGCTGGCGGAGGTGACCGGCTACGACGCGGTCAGCGTGCAGCCCAACGCCGGGTCGCAGGGTGAGCTGGCCGGGCTGCTGGCCATCCGGTCCTACCACGCTTCCCGGGGTGCGGGGCACCGCGACGTGTGCCTGATCCCGTCGTCGGCGCACGGCACCAACGCGGCGTCCGCGGTGATGGCCGGCATGCGGGTGGTCGTGGTGGCCTGCGACGCCGACGGCAACGTCGACCTGGTCGACCTCGACGCGAAGATCGACAAGCACCGCGACGCCCTCGCGGCGATCATGGTGACGTACCCGTCCACGCACGGGGTGTACGAGACGGGCATCGCGCAGCTCTGCGCGAAGGTCCACGACGCCGGCGGCCAGGTGTACGTCGACGGCGCGAACCTCAACGCGCTGGTCGGGTTCGCCAAGCCCGGCAAGTTCGGCGCGGACGTGTCGCACCTGAACCTGCACAAGACGTTCTGCATCCCGCACGGCGGCGGCGGCCCGGGTGTCGGCCCGGTCGCGGTCCGCGCGCACCTGGCGCCGTTCCTGCCCGGTGACCCGCTGGGCGTCCACGTCGACGGCAAGCCGGCCATCTCGGCGGCGAAGTACGGGTCGGCGGGGATCCTGCCGATCCCGTGGGCGTACCTGCGGATGATGGGCGCCGAGGGGTTGACCCGGGCGACCGGGGTGGCGGTGCTGGCCGCGAACTACGTGGCGGCGCGGCTGCGCAACCACTTCCCGGTGCTGTACGCCGGCAACAAGGGCCTGGTGGCGCACGAGTGCATCCTCGACCTGCGGCCGCTGACCAAGGCGACCGGGGTCAGCGTCGACGACGTGGCCAAGCGGCTCATCGACTACGGCTTCCACGCCCCGACGATGTCGTTCCCGGTGGCGGGGACGCTGATGGTGGAGCCGACCGAGAGCGAGGACCTGGCCGAGCTGGACCGGTTCTGCGACGCGATGATCGCCATCCGGGCGGAGATCGACAAGGTCGGCTCGGGGGAGTGGCCGGCGGGGGACAACCCCCTGGCGAACGCGCCGCACACCGCGGCGATGGTCTCCGGCGACGAGTGGCCGCACCCGTACCCGCGGTCGGTGGGCGCGTACCCGGGGACGGTCGACCGGATGGCGAAGTACTGGCCGCCGGTCCGGCGGATCGACGGGGCGTACGGCGACCGGAACCTGGTCTGCTCGTGCCCGGCGCCGGAGGCGTTCGAGAGCTGAGCCGGGCTGCGCCGGGGCGGTGGTCGTGCCGCCCCGGCCGGCGCGCCGACCTGGGGAGGGCGGTCCCCCCGCGGGGGACTAGCCTGGGTCGGCGGAAACGCTCGGTTACGTTGAGTGATCAGTTAGGCGACGAGGGCGTGCCGGGCGGGACCGCGGTGAGGGGCGATGGTGCTGCCGTCGGGGAGCAGTTCACCGGTGTCCTCGAAGACGATGACACCGTTGCAGAGCAGGCTCCAGCCCTGTTCACGGAAGCAGGCGATGACCCGGGCGGCTTCACGGTCGGTCGCCTCGGCGGAGGGGCAGGTGGGTTGGTGCTGGCACATCGGGTTCTCCGGACTGTGGGGGCACTGTGTCATGGTTCACATGACCAGTGACGCACAGTACCAAGC
Organism: Micromonospora sp. IBHARD004; assembly: GCF_052814115.1. Lineage (NCBI taxonomy): Bacteria > Bacillati > Actinomycetota > Actinomycetes > Micromonosporales > Micromonosporaceae > Micromonospora > Micromonospora sp. IBHARD004. The sequence goes on along the minus strand of NZ_CP199934.1, from coordinate 3,585,038 downwards.
GAAACTGCGCGGTATCGAGCAGCCATCCGTCTTGTTCACCGGAAATCCACTGAACGGATGAGGAAGAATGAGCCAACCGGTGTGGAAACGCTCCCACAGGCGTTGATAGACGTACCCGGAACGCCGGACGACTGCCGCGGCCGGCTCCTCGAGCGGGCCCGGCTGGAATGGCGCTGCGGGGACGGCGGCGACCCGGCCGCGCTGGCGCAGGAGTTCCTCACCGGCCACGGCGTCGCCGTCGCCGACCTGGGCCGCCCGGCCCGCCACGACCCTGACCGGGTGTGCGGCGCCGCCCTGTACCTCTCCGCCGCCGCCGGTGCGCTGCTGGCCGGCGGCGCGCCCGCGGCGGTCACCCCCGTGCCGGCACTGCCCGACCTGGTGGTCGTCGTCTACGGCCACACCGACCGGCACCGGCCGGCCACGCGCGCCGCGGGCCCCGGCACGCCGGCGACCGCCGCCCGGCGGCCCGACCCGGCAGAGCGGTGGTGGCTGGGGCGGTGGCGGGAGAGCTGGACCCCGGCCCAGCACGCCGACGCCGTCGAGGCGGTCCGCGCCGCCATCGGCCGGGGCGACGTCTACCAGGTCAACCTGGTCGGGCACGCCGCCGCGCCGTACGCCGGCGACCCGCTGCCCGCCCTGGCCCGCCTCGGCGCGCTGCCCGGCGCCCGCTACGGCGGCACGCTGTCGGGCCTGGACTGGGCGATCGGCTGCGCCTCCCCGGAGACCCTGGTCGAGGTCGACGGCGGACGACTGGTGACCCGGCCGATCAAGGGCACCCGGCCGGCCACCGCCGCCGGCCGGCGGGAGCTGCTCGCCTCGGTTAAGGAACGCGCCGAGCACGTGATGATCGTCGACCTGGAGCGCAACGACCTGGCCCGGGTGGCCCGTACCGGGTCGGTGCGGGTCGACGAGCTGTTCGCCGTACGGCGGTGGTGCGACCTGTGGCAGGCCGAGTCGACGGTGTCGGCGGCGGCCGCCGACGGCCTGGGCCTGGCGGAGCTGCTGCGGGCGGTCTGCCCGGGCGGGTCGGTGACCGGGGCGCCGAAGCTCGCCGCGCTGGACCGGATCGCGGCCTTGGAGCCGGTCGGTCGGGGGGCCAGCATGGGCGCGTTCGGCTGGGTGGGCTCCGGCCGGATCGACCTGGGCCTGACCATCCGCACCGCCGCCGCGGACGCCGACCGGCTGCACGTGTGGGCCGGCGGCGGCATCACCTGGGGCAGCGACCCGGCGGCGGAGGTCGCCGAGGCGGCGGCGAAGGCCGCCCCGGTGCGCGCCCTGCTCGCCGCCGGCTGACCGGCCCGCGTCTCCCCGGAACGCGGTCAGCGGTGCCGGAACTCGTCCAGCGCCGCCACGACGGTCTCGGTCATGCCGTGGCCGGTGCCGTGCCCACCGCTCTCCACGATCTCCAGCCGGGCGTCGGGCCAGGCCCGGGTGAGCTGCCAGGCGATGTCCGGCGGGCCGCTGACGTCGAGCCGGCCCTGCACCAGCACGCCCGGGATGCCGGCGAGCTTGCCGGCGTCGCGCAGCAGCGACCCGTCCGGCATGAACCCGCCGTTGGAGAAGTAGTGGGTGACCAGCCGGGCGAACCCCATCCGGAACACCGGGTCGGCGTAGCGGGGGCTGGGCCGGTAGCCGCCGGCCAGGGAGACGTGCACGTCCTCCCAGGCGCACCAGTCGCGCGCCGCCCGGTCGCGCACCTCGGGGTCCGGGTCGGCGAGCAGCCGGGCGTACGCGGCGGACAGGTCGCCGTCGCGGTCGGCCTCCGGCACCCCGTCGCGGAAGCGGGCCCACTCCTCGGGGAAGATCCGGCCCATGTCGCGGGTGACCCACTCGATCTCGCGGCGGGTGTTGGCCACCACGCTGAACAGCGCCAGCGCGGTGACCCGCTCGGGGTGGCGCTGGGCGTACGCCAGGGCGAGCGAGGAGCCCCAGGAGGCGCCGTGCAGCAGCCAGCGGTCGATCCCGAGGTGGACGCGCAGCCGCTCCATGTCGGCCAGCAGGTGGGGCGTGGTGTTGACCGACAGGTCCACGGCCGGGTCGCTGGCGTGCGGGGTGCTGCGCCCGCAGCCGCGCTGGTCGAACAGGACGATCCGGTAGGCGGCCGGGTCGAACATCCGGCGCCAGCCGGGGGTGGCGCCGGAGCCGGGCCCGCCGTGCACGACCAGCGCGGGGCGGCCGTCGGGGTTGCCGCAGGTCTCCCAGTACACGCGCTGGCCGTCGCCGACGTCGAGCATGCCGTGGGCGTACGGCTCGGTCGGTGGATACATCCCGGTTCCCTCCCGCGGACAAATACAACAGCGCTGTTACATTAGCGGACGTGACCGCAGCCCCCGACCGCGAGGCGCTGGGCACCCTGCTGCGCCACGTGCTGGAGCTGCTCGACGGCGACGTCGCCGCCGTCTACGCCGACCTGGGCCTGGCCGACTACCGGCCGCGCTTCTCACCGCTGGTGCGGGTGCTGGTGACCGACGGCCCCCTCGCCATCCGCGACCTCGCCGCCCGGGTCGGGGTCACCCACTCCGCGGCCAGCCAGACCGTGGCCCAGATGAGCCGCGCCGGACTGGTCACCCTCGCCCCCGGCGCGGACGCCCGGCAGCGCATCGTCACGCTCACCGACCGGGCGTACGCGCTGCTGCCGGCGGTCGAGGCCGAGTGGGCGGCGACCACGACCGCGATGCGGCACCTCGACGCCGAGCTGCCGGTGCCCCTGGCCGACGAGCTGTACGCGGTCCTCGCCGCGCTGCGCCGCCGGCCGCTGCGCGACCGGATCGCCGACACCGGCCTGGCACCGGCCGGCCCGGGCGATGACGGGGCAGCGGCCGCCACCGGCACCAACTAACCTGCCTGGCTGCCCTTGCGCCTCCATACGTCCACCACCAGAAGGGCACCGCGGCCGGCGAGCCGGGCAGCGACCAGGTCCGGTTCCAGGTGCACCCGCCGCCCGGCCACGTCGAGGCCGAGTCATGATCAGCCAGGATAGGCGGTGGTCGCCGCGGTGGCGCGGCTCGCGCGCCGAGTCCGGCGTCCGTCGGGCGGCTCGTGTCAGCCGACCGGGATCCCCTCGGTCGCCTCGCGCCGCAGGGCGGCACCGCGCCGGACCAGCACCGCAACCGTCACGGCGGCGACCGGCGCCACCCAGGCCATCGACCAGAGCGCCGTCCGTAACCGCAGGGCCGCTCGGTCGGGGTGGAGATCACATGACCGGCAGCGGACCCGCCAGCCGGTTGCGGGGTGCGTGGCTACCGGCCGGCGGAGCGGTTCCAGGGGGGAGCGGGGCAGGGCGGTGCCGGCGAGCGGCCGGCGGCGGCGCGGACGACGGCGCCCGGGCGCGCAGGGCGGCCGGGAGACGGTGTGTACGGGTGCCGGCGGGGGCACGACCGGTTGCCGGCCGATCAGCCAGCAGAGGAAGCGGGCCATTGCCGCTCAGCCCATCGGGAGGCGCTGACCGCCACCGAGTGGGACGCGACCGGCCGCGCCGACTGCGCGCTGGCCGACAAGGACCTGGTCACCCTCGGGTTCGACGGCTCCCGGGACTTCGATGCGACCGCGCTGGTCGCCTGCCGGGTGTCCGACGGGCACCTGGAGCTGCTCGAGTGCTGGCAGCCGCCGGAGCAGCTGCCCGGCGCCACTGCCAAGGTGTCGAAGCAGGCCCGGGCGGCCAAGCGCCGCCGCGAGGAGGGCGGCGTGGACGTCGCCGTCGACGACATCGTCAACGACGCGCCCGCCTGGCAGGTCGACCGGGTCGCCGTGGACGCCGCGGTGGCCGAGGCGATGAAGCGCTTCGTCGGCGTCTACTGCGACCCCGCGCACTGGCAGGAGTACGTCGACAAGTGGACCGCCGAGTACGGCGACAAGATGCCGGTCAAGGCCAGCGTCGCGGGGCCGCTGGAGTGGTGGACGAACCGGCCGCGGTTCATGGTTCTCGCCCTCGAGCGCTTCCACGAGGCGTACGCCGCGAAGCGGGTCCGCTGAAAGACACCGCGCGCCGCCCTCGGCGGGGTGGGCGGCGCGCGGCTCACGTTGGACGGAAGGGCCGGGGTCGTTGCCCTCGGCGGTTCACGCCTGGGGCGGCCGGGTGCAGACGTCCTTCGGACCCCGACCTTCCGCGCGGTGAACAGTACGGGCGCCCACTGACACTCGGGCGCCGGCTATGGCGGATTTAAGCCGCCACTAAGCCGTCGATTAGCCATGGCCGTTAGCTCACCGAGGAGGTGCGCGGCGTGCCGCCCCGCTCTGTTGAGCCATGCCAGCCCGGATGGGACGGGCGGGACCTCCACCGCTCCCGGCCGCCTTCGATGATCCGGGGTTGCCTCTTTTGTCAAGCCGACGCGACGTCGGTTACCAAAGGGGTATGTTAAAGGCATTCCGGGCAGATCGCTATGCCCTGGCACGTCGGCGAACCAGTGAGCTCGGACGCTGCGGTTGAAGGAGACTCACGGTGGTCGTCGCCATGCGTCCGACGGTCGGCTCGAAACCCGCCCAACCACGCCCCAGGACGAGCGGGAAGTTCTTGTCGGTGGGCGATCAGAGGCTGTACGTCTGCGGCCGAAGATCATCGTGGGTCGACCCTCGAGCAGGGTCGAGGCGAAGATGGACACGACTCCCGCCTCCCCGTGCGGATCCTGGCGCGGTCCGTAGACGTTTCCGAGAGCCAGCGCCGTCGTCTGCAGACGGTGCAGGTGGCGGTACACGCGCAGGTAGGTCTCGCCGCATACCTTGGCGGCGCCGTACGGAGAAACCGGATCGACGAGCGCGGACTCGTGGACGGGGTACCTCGGTTGATCCCCGTAGATGGTGCCGCCCGATGAGGCGAAGACGAGCTTGCGGGCACCGCTTGCCCGGGCACTCTCCAGCACGGCCAGGGAGCCGAGCACGTTGCGGCGGGCGTCCCCGACCGGGTCCGCCACGCTGTGGCGTACGTCCATCTGGGCGGCCAGGTGGAAGAACACCTCCGCCCGGTACGACGTCATCTCCCGACGCGCCATGTCGGCGACCACGTCGGTCTCGAGGAAGGTGAGGCGTGGGTCATCGACCGATCCGGCAAGGTTGTCGAGATGGCCAGTGGAGAGGTCATCCACGGCGAGCACGCTGTGGCCGTCGCGCAACAGGCGGTCCACCAGGGTCGAGCCGATGAACCCGGCCGCTCCCGTCGTCACGACGCGCACGGCACACCCCGCCCCTGACCGGTTCGTCCACGCCCGTTGCCGGTGGCGGCAAGTGGCCAGCCTGGAGTTTCCTGTCCGGGGAACGGCTGGTGCGCGCGGGACGTGGTCAACGGTCCCGGTCGACAGGTTCGGGCACACGGGGAGGGGAAGAACTACTCACCGGCGGATTGGCGCCTTCCGGCCAACCCGGACGTTATCACCCGTTAGGGCGGTATACATCCGGAATCCACCACATCAGCAGTCGCTACAGTGACCGGGGTGACCACCGAGTACAGCGGCACCGGCGATCCCGCCCGCAGCCTCGCCCTGCTCTGGCGCACCCGGGAGAAGTCCAGCCGCCGCGGCGGTGACCTGAGCGTCGACCGGATAGTCCGGGCGGCCATCGAGGTCGCCGACGCGGAGGGGCTGGCCGCGCTGTCCATGCGCCGCGTCGCCGAGCGCCTCGGTGTGGGCACGATGTCGCTCTACACGCACGTGCCCGGCAAGGGTGAGCTGCTCGACGTCATGCTCGACACCGTCTACGGCGAGACAGCCCGACCGCAGGACGTCCCCGGCGGCTGGCGCGGCCGGCTGGAGCAGATCGCCCGGGAGAACTGGGCGCTCTACCTGCGCCACCCGTGGCTGCTCCAGGTCGCCACCACCCGCCCCCCGCTCGGCCCGAACATCACCGCCAGGTACGAGTACGAGTTGCGCGCGGTCGACGGCATCGGCCTGACTGACCTGGAGATGGACTCCGTCATCACCCTCGTGGGCGGCTACGTCCACGGCGCGGTACGCGGCGCGGTGGAGGCCGCCCAGGCCGCCCAGCGCACCGGGATGACCGAGCAGCAGTGGTGGCATGCCCACGCCCCCTACCTGGAGAAGGTGCTGGACCCGCGGCGGTTCCCCCTGGCCGCCCGGGTCGGCACCGCCGCCGGGCAGGAGTACCAGGCCGCGAGCGACCCGGCCCGGGCCTTCGAGTTCGGCCTGGCGCGCATCCTCGACGGCATCGAGGTCCTCGTCCGCGACCGGCCCGCCGACGCCTGACCGGCGGGTGCACGCGCCGGCGGCCGTAACGGACGGCTAGCCTTCCGGGCATGACTATGCGCCCGATCCGGATCATCGGCGACCCTGTGCTGCGCACCCCGTGCGAGCCGGTGACCAGCTTCGACGCCGACCTGCGCGCCCTCGTCGCCGACCTGATGGACACCCTGCTCGGCGCGCCCGGCCGGGCCGGCGTGGCCGCCCCGCAGATCGGGGTGAGCGCGCAGGTGTTCGTCTACGACGCCGACGGCCACCGCGGGCACATGATCAACCCGACGCTGGAGCTCTCCGAGGAGCCGCAGGACGACGACGAGGGCTGCCTGTCCATCCCCGGGCTGTACTTCCCGACCACGCGGGCGATGCACGCCACCGCGCACGGCTTCGACCAGCATGGGCAGCCGCTGACCATCGCCGGCAGCGGCTTCCTGGCCCGCGCCCTGCAGCACGAGACCGACCACCTGCGGGGCCGCCTCTACGTCGACACGCTGCGCGGCGACACCCGCCGCAAGGCGCTGCGGGAGATCCGCGCCGGCCGCTTCGACTCACCCAGCCGGCGCCGCTGACCTGGCGTGGCGGCGGGACGTGACAGACCGTCACACCCGACCGAGGGCGGTCAGCTCGTACTCGCCGTAGTCGGCGACCCGGGTGAAGCCCAGCCGCTCGTACAGCCGCACCGCCGTGGCGTTGTCCACCTTCACGTTCAACGTGACGTGGTCGACGCTCGCGCGCAGCCGCCCGCACAACGCCGCCACCGCCGCGCCGGCCAACCCCCGCCCCCGTACCCGGGGGTGGGTGGTGACGTTGCCCAGCGCCGCCACCCGCCAGGTGGGGGACCAGACGTGCACGCCGGCCACCGCGACAAGGTCACCGCCCTGCCGGATCCCCACGTACTGGCCGGTGTCCAGCATCCGCGGATCGAACCAGTTGCCCGGATACGCCGCGGCGTACAGCTCGTGCAGCTGCGGTAGGTCCGCCGCCGACAGCGGCTCACCGGCCGGCTGGACCGCCGCAAGGCGCGCCGGATCGGTCAGTGCCATCTTGAGGTGCGCCGTGGCCGCGTCGACCCGGAACCAGGGCGCCAGCACCGGGCCCAGGCCGGGGGACAGGTGCGCGTACAGGCGGGCCGGCAGCAGCGGCGCCAGCTCGGTCAGCAGCTCCGCCAGCTCCGCGGTCCGTTCCGGTGGCGCGAACGCCAGCAGCGTCGGCGGGTCGACACCGTGGTAGAGCAGCGCCACCTGCTCCCCGCGGCGGAACCACGAGGTGTACGGCCAGAAGAAGTCGTCCAGGTCGCCCAGCTGGTACGCGTGCAGCACCGGGTCCCGGCCCAGCAGGTCGGCCAGGACGGCCCGGTCGTGTTCGGCGCGTACGGGCATCGGATGATGATCACACAGGCGCCGGTCAGCAGCCCGGGCGGCGTCCCGGTTCGACGGGCAGGTTCTCGTGGGCCCAGCGCGCCAGGGCGTCCAGGGCGGGCAGCAGCGCCGCGCCCCGCTCGGTGAGCTGGTAGCTCACCCCCAGCGGCGGCCCCTCCCGCACGGTGCGGGAGACCAGCCCGACCCGGGCCAGTTCGCCGAGGCGGTCGGAGAGCACGGACTCGCTGATCCCGGGCAGCGCGCGGGTCAGCTCGGCGAAGCCGGCCGGACCGTTGGCCAGGGTGCCCAGCAGCACGCCGTTCCACCGCTTGCCGAGGAACGCGAACGCGGTGGCGAGCCCCCCGTCGCACATGCGCGCCGTACCGCCGGCGTCCGGCCTGACCGTCATCCCCACAGAATACCGGCGACCCCCACACGGGAAGGGGCTACTAAAAAGCTAGCTGCTACCGTTGCGGGAGTTACCCCTCCTGTCAGAGCGAGGACCCTGATGAGCGACCTGATCACCCTGCACCCCGAGGCGCAGGCGCAGCTGTTCACCGACGCCCGCACCGCCAACACCTTCACCGACGAGCCCGTCACCGACGAGCAGCTGCGGGCCATCTTCGAACTCGCCAAGTACCCGCCCACCGCCGCGAACACCCAGCCGCTGCGGGTGCTCTACGTCCGCGACGGCGAGCCCCGCGAACGGCTGCTCACCCACATGAACGAGGGCAACCGGGCCAAGACCGCCAGCGCCCCCGTCGTCGCGGTGCTGGCCGCCGACACCGACTTCCACGAGTTCATCCCGCGGGTCTTCCCGATCCGCGCGCAGATGCGCGACGCCCTCGCCGGCGACGTGCAGGGCCGCGAGCGGATGGCGCGGTTCAACGCCACCCTGCAGATCGGCTACTGGCTGCTCGCCGTCCGGGCCGCCGGGCTGGCCGCGGGACCGATGGGCGGCTTCGACGCCGAGGGCCTCGACAAGGAGTTCTTCGCCGACAACGGCTGGAAGTCCGTGCTCGTGGTCAACATCGGCAAGCCCGGCCCGGACGCCTGGTTCCCCCGCCTGCCCCGCCTCGACTACGACGACGTCGTCAAGCACGCCTGACCCGCCGCCGCGCCGGTCAGCGCGACCGCCGGCCCAGCAGCCGCCTCAGCCGGCCAGCCACTGGTCGTAGCCCAGCTTCCCGACCAGGGCCAGCACCACCACCAGCAACACCACCCGCACGAAGCCGGAGCCGCGCCGCAGCGCCATCCGCGCGCCCAGCGCGGCTCCGGCGACGTTGCACACCGCCATCGCCGCGCCCAGCAGCCACCACACGTGCCCGGTGCACGCGAACACCACCAGCGCACCCAGGTTCGTCCCGGCGTTGACCACCTTCGCCATCGCCGAACCGTGCACGAAGTCCGCCCCGATCAGCGCGGTGAACGCCAACACCAGGAACGTTCCCGTACCCGGGCCGATCAACCCGTCGTACAGGGCGATGCCCAGCCCGGCCACCGCCACCGCCGCGACCACCCGCCGCGGAGTACGTCGCGCCGGCTGCGCCACGACCCCCAACCGGGGCCGCGCCAGCACGAACAGCGCCACCGACACCAGCACGACCAGCACCACCGGCCGGTACGCCCCGGCCGGCACCGCCCCCGCCAGGGCCGCGCCGAGCCCGGCCGTCACCACCGCCAACGCCGCCGCCGGCCCCGCCACCGCCCAGTCCAGCTTCGTCCGCCGCGCGTACGTCACCGCCGCCGTCGACGTGCCGAAGATCGCGGCCAGCTTGTTCGTGCCCAACGCGGTCGCCACCGGCACCCCCGGCGCGGCCACCAGCAGCGCCGGCAGCAGCAACAGGCCACCCCCGCCGACCACCGCGTCCACCCAGCCCGCCATGGCGGCCGCGGTCAGCAGGGTGGTCAGCGACAAGGGGTCCACGGGCGGCCATTCTGCCCACCCCGGCGGACCGGCGAGACCACCTGTGGCCAGGCTCACCGCCCCGCCGCGAGCCTCACCGGCCCCGCCGCCGCCGCAACCACAGACCGGCCGACGCCACCGCCACGAACACCAGCACCGAACACACCAACGCCTTGAGCACCCGGCAACCCTGGCATGGAGACGTAGGGTGTGCACGTGCGCCTGGCCACCTTCAACCTGCTGCACGGGCGATCCCTTACCGACGGACTCGTCGACCCCGACCGGCTCACCGCCGCCGTCACCGCCCTCGACGCCGACATCCTCGCCCTGCAGGAGGTCGACCGCGACCAGTCCCGCAGCGGCAACCTGGACCTCACCGCCATCGCCGCCCGCGCCCTCGGCGCCCCCGAACACCGCTTCGCCGCCGCCGTCGTCGGCACCCCCGGCGAACAGTTCCGGCCCCTGACCCACGACGACGACGGCCACGGCGAACCCTGCTACGGCATCGGCCTGGTCAGCCGCCACCCCGTCCGCTCCTGGCAGGTCACCCGGCTACGCCCCGCCCCCGTACGGTCCCCGATCTACGTCCCCGGCCCCGGCGGCGGGCTCATCCTGCTGCGCGACGAACCCCGCGTCGTCCTCGCCGCCGTCCTGGACACCCCGCACGGCCCGGTCACCGTCGCCGCCACCCACCTGTCCTTCGTCCCCGGCTGGAACATCCTCCAACTGCGCCGCGTCGTGCGCGCCCTGCGCGCCCTGCCCGCCCCGCGGATCCTCCTCGGCGACCTCAACCTCCCCGCCGGACCCGCCGCGCTGCTGTCCCGGTGGCGCCCCCTCGGCCGGCGCCCCACCTACCCGGCCGGGCAACCCCGCGTCCAGCTCGACCACATCCTCGCCGACCGGCAGGGCCTCGACCGGCTCCCAGCCGTCACCGCCGTCGACACCCCGCTGTCGGCGATCTCCGACCACCGGCCCCTCGTCGTCGACCTCGGCTGAGTCGACCTCGTACCCTGCGAGGGTCGGACCACGGCCAGCGCGGCGGAGAGCGTCGCGGATCAGCCCATCCCGGCGGCCCGCTGCGCCGCCCGCACCGCGTTGCGGAACAACATCGCCACCGTCGTCGGACCCACCCCACCGACCCGCGGGGTGATCGCCCCCGCCACCTCGGCGCACGATTCGTCCACGTCCGGCAGCAACCGCCGCCCCTCGTACCGGACCCCGCCGCCGACCACCACCGCGCCGGGGCGCACATGCTCCGGCTGGATGATCCCCGGCACCCCCGCCGCCGCCACCAGGATCTCCGCCCGCCGCGTGTACCGCGGCCAGTCCGCCACCCCGGTGTGCACCACCGTCACCGCCGCGTTCGCCGTCGGCCGCTTCTGCGCCAACAGCATCGCCAACGGTCGACCCAACGTGGCGCCCCGACCCAGGATCACCACCTCCCGGCCCGACACCGGCACCCCGTGGAACGCCAGCAACGCCTCGATCCCCGCCGGCGTACACGGCAACGGCCCCGGCAGCCCCAACGCCAACCGGCCCATGTTCACCGGGTGCATCCCGTCCACGTCCTTGTCCGGATCCAGGACCTGCAACGCCCGGTCGTAGTCCAGGTGCGCTGGGATCGGATGCTGCACCAGCACCCCGTGCACGTCCTTGTCGGCGTTGAAGTCCTCCAACACCCGGTGCAGATCCGCCTGCGACGCCGACGCCGGCAGATGCACGTGCGGGGAGGAGAACCCCAGCTCCGCCGCCTGCCGCTGCTTGATCCGGATGTACCCGGCACTCGCGTCGTCGTCGCCCACCAGCACCGTCGCCAGCGCCGGCGTCACCCCCGCCGCGCGCAGCGCCAGCACACCCTCGGCGACCTCCGCCAACACCTGCTCCGCCACCGGCTTACCGGCCAGAATCCGGGCCGTCGAACCCGTAGAAGACATGGCTCACCCCGCCCGCGGAGGCCCAGGCGGTCGACCCCCGCGACGAGCTCCCCGATGGTTACTGCCATCCCCGGTGCCGCCAGTCGCGTCAGCGGTCAGCCTGCCACATCCCACCCGCCGACCGCACCCGACACCGCCCACCAGCCCGGCAGCGCCGCCAACAACTCGTCCGCCCGCCGCCGCCGGTCCGCCGCCGACAACACCCCCAGATCCGCCACCGCCGCCTCGAACGCCGGCCGCAACGCCACCTCCCGCTCCGGGGCGTCCGCCGCCAGGATCGCGTGGCAGCGGGCGTACGTCACCACGATCCAGAACATCGCCTCCCGGTGCCGCCCCGCCGCGATCAACTCCGCGCCGCCGTCCACCACCACCGCCCGCGCCGCCGGGCTCACGTCCGCGCTGAAGGCGAACCGGGTCCGCGCCACCCGCGCCGCCTCGTCGAACGTCGCCGCCAACCCGGCCAGCTGCCCCCGCACCCGCTCCGGACCCACCCCGCCACCGTCCAACGACGCCAACAGCTCCGGATACCGGTCGGCCAACCCGTGCGCCGCCAGCACCTCCCCGGCCAGCACGTACCGCCGCCGCACCGTCGGGTTCCGCAACCCCGCCACCACCGGCAGCAGCGCCACCACCGACGTCGGAAACAACCACGCCAGCACCTGCTCGTGCAGCGGCGCCGCCGCGTCCAGCACCCGCAGCCCGTCCTCCACCCGGCGGCGCACCCCCGCACACCGCCGCCGCACCCACACCGGATCGGCGAACCCCGCCGCCACCCGGTCCCGCACCGCCGCCAACCGCCCCGTCGGATCCAGCACCACCGTGTCCGTACGGAAACACGGCGCGAACACCCACGACCCCAGCACGTCCTCCGGCGACCCCAGGTCATCCCAGGTCAGCGCCGTGACCTCCAGCAGCACCCCGGCGCGGCGGAACTTGCCCACCTTCGCTGCCGGCTCGTCACGCACCACCACCACGTCCACGTCCGACGACACTGGCAGCACCGCCTCGTCCGGCAACCCCACCGTCGACCCGCTGAAGAACGCACCCCGCACACCCGGATCCCGCCGCGCGTGCTCCCGTACCCAGTCGACCGCCACCGCCCGCGCCTCGCCCACCCGCATCCAGCGATCCTGCCACCGGCCGGAACCAGTCAAAGTCCGGCCGTCTCGAGGTAGTCGGCGAGGCGGCCGGAGGCGACCAGCATCGCGTGTCCCCGGGCGGCCAGCCGCTGCCGCCAGGCGTCCACGGACGCAGCCAGGGGCCCGGTGCCGTCGGCAGCACGCACCTGCTGCATGACGGTCGCTATGTGTTCCAGCAGGTAGCCGCCCCGGCGCAGCAGGTTGGCCAGCTCGGCATCACGGACGTCGTCCGGGCCGTACAGGCGTTGCCGCGTTGTGGAGCTGCAGGCCGAAAGCCGCCATCAGCACCTGGCCAGCCTCGGGCACTACGTACGCCTCGGCGAGGAGACCTCCGCCCGCGTCACCGCCGAGCACTACCCCGCCGCCCGCCGCCGACGCTGAGGAGGACCGCGGGCCGGGGGCCGAGCCTCGACCGATTGCCGGGTTCCGGTTTGAGGGCGGCTCCAACTCAGCCCGCAGAGCCGTACGCCCGCAGGAACGCGCGTACTCCGGCGGCGGTCAGCCGGTCGGCCTCCTCCGGCGGGAGCGGGCTGACCCCCCAGTAGGACCGTTGCGTGATCTCGGTTGAGATCAACGCCATGAAATGGGCGGCGGCCTGGGCCGGGCTGCCGTGGACGTCGATCAGGCCACGATCGCCCAACGCGGCCATGGCAGACGCCACCTCGCGGTCCACCACGCGCGGTCCGGCCTCCTGCCAGGCATCCAAGACCTCGGCCGGGATGTGCCCGGCTTCCGCGTAGATGTGCCGCACCAGCGAGAAGTGGTCGCGGCAGTCCGTTATCAGGCCGACCCAGGCGCGGGCCAGAGCGAGCAGGTCACGTTCAAGGTCGTCAGGATGCGGCGGACGCTCCGGGTCCAGGTACCTCCGCAGCTGCGCGAGCTGCTCGTCCCTGACCCGCTCTGCGCTCATATGCATGATGGAGCGGAACAACTCCTCCTTCCCACCCGGGAAGTGGTTGTAGATGGTGCGAGTCGAGGCGCTGGCCTCGGCGGCGATCGTGTCGATGCTGGCCCGGGAGTAGCCGTCCCGTCCGAAGACCTCGCACGCGGCCTGCATGATCGCTGTCGCCTTGTCCACCCGGCCCCGCCGCGGCTGGGCCGTCCTTGTCTTGTCCTCTGAGCCCGTGCCGGTCATCGCTTCATCTCCCACATGTCGATCAAGGCCGATTACAATGATCGTTTTATCTTTTGCAATACCCGTTGTATGCTACCTGAGGTGCAGCGAATCGTGGCAATGAAACGAGAGGGGAGACCGCGATGTCTGACTTCGCACCTTCGAACGACCCCGCGCTCCGGGTCGCCGTCATCATCGGAAGTGCTCGTGGCGGCGGCGCCGGCCTGTCGGTCGCCGAGTGGTTCACCGGCCATGTGGGCCACCGCCCCGACATCGATCTGGACGTTGTCGATGTCGCCGGCCTGGATCTTCCCGTGTCCATGCCCGGGTGGGACGGCCTTCCCGCCCCCGCGCCGGGGACTCAGGCCGCTCTCGCCGACGTCAGCCCACGGCTGGCCGCCGCCGAGGCGTTCGTCGTCGTCACGCCCGAGTACAACCACAGCTTTCCGGCCTCGTTGAAGAACCTCATCGACTGGCACTACACCCAGTGGCAGGCCAAGCCGATCGGCTTCGTCTCCTACGGCGGGTTGAGCGGCGGGCTTCGCGCCGTCGAGCAGCTTCGTCAGGTCTTCGCCGAGCTGCACGCCATGACTGTGCGCGACTCCGTCAGCCTGCACGGGCCCTGGTCCGGGCTGGGCGAGGACGGCAGACCGCTCGACCCGGTGGTCCTCGAGAGCGCCGCCAAGAACATGGTCGACCAGCTGTTGTGGTGGGGCCGCGCGCTGCGCACCGCTCGCGCCGAGCACCCGTACGGTATGTGACGGGGGGCTGAGCACCGTCCCCGGACCGGCACGAACCGCCGGATCCGCCGCCACTCCCGTCCGTACCCTAGTGGTCGTCGTCATCGGCTCGATCATGGCCGTGCTCGACGTGACCATCGTCAACGTCGCTCTCCATCCGCTGGCGACGGAGTTCGACGCGCCACTCGCCACCGTGCAGTGGGTCGCCACCGGCTACACGCTCGCTCTTTACGCCGTGATCCCGCTGACTGCTGGGCCATGAGCCGCTTCGGCGCCAAGCGCGCCTACCTCACCGCGTTGGCCCTGTTCACCGGCGGCTCCGCCGCTAGCCACCCGGGCCGGAGTCCGGTTTAGACCATCCCGCCACACGACAAACCCACCACCAAAGGAATGATCTTGTGATTGACGTACCTCTCTCTGTCCTCGATGTCGCTCCGGTCGACGCCACCGGATCCTCCGCCGAGGCCCTCCGGCACACCACGGCGCTCGCGGTCCGCGCCGAGGAGCTGGGTTACCGCCGGTTCTGGGTGGCCGAGCACCACAACACGCCGTGGGTCGCCAGTTCGTCCCCGGCTGTGCTGATCGCGCATTTGGCGGCGTCGACCTCGACGATCCGGGTCGGCTCGGGCGGCGTGCAGCTGCCCAACCATGCCCCGCTGGCGGTGGCCGAGCAGTTCGGCACCCTGGAGGCGCTGCACCCGGGCCGGGTCGACCTGGGCATCGGCCGGACGTCCGGCACCGACCAGGTCACCGCGCTGGCCCTGCGCCGGACGACGAAGGGCCTGTCCGCCGAGGCGTTCCCGCAGGAGTTCGACGATCTCATCGGGTACTTCACCAGGCGCGAGCCCCGGATGGGGATCACCGCGATCCCTGCGCTGGGCAACATGCCGAAGATCTGGCTGCTCGGATCGGGCGGGTTCAGCGCACAGCTGGCCGGCACGCTGGGCCTGCCGTTCAGCTTCGCGCACCACTTCAGCTCCGCCAACACGCTGCCGGCGCTGGCCCTGTACCGGCAGCACTTCCGCCCGTCGGAGTACCTCGACAAGCCGTACGCGATGGTCTCGGTCAACGCGATCTGCGCGGATACCGACGAGCGCGCGGAGTACCTGGCCGGCCCGGCCATGCTGTCCTTCCTGCGCATGCATACCGGCCAGGCGCAGCTGCTGGCCAGCCCCGAGGAAGCGGCCCGGTACCCGTACACGCCGCAGGAGCTGGAGCTGGCGCGGTCGCGGTTCGAGGGGCAGGCGCTCGGCTCCCCGGAGACCGTGGCCCGCCAGCTCGCCGAGCTGCGCGAGCGCACGGGTGCGGACGAGCTGATGCTGACCACCCAGGTCTACGACATCGAGGACCGGATCCGCTCGTTCGAGCTGATCGCCAAGCAGGCGGCCACCCCCTGACCCAACGGCCGGCCGCGGGCGAGGCCGTGGGCGTGCGCGCTCAACCCCGGCGTCCGGAGCATGGCCGACGTCGACCGGCTGCTCGCGTACGCCCACCACAGGGCGCTGCAGCGGCACCGCCGTCCCTCGACAGGCAGCACCGGCCGGACTGACCCGTGCGCCAACCGGGGACTTCTGCTAGCCGCGCACGTGCTCGACCTCCCTCAGATCCAGCCACGACGCCAACGCCTCCAGCTCGGCGCGCACCGCCTCGGCCAACTCGGCGCCGAACGGGACGTCCTCGTGCACCGCATGCACCCGCAACACCGACGCCTTCCGGTCCGCCGTCGCGTCCACCTTGCCCACCAGCGCGTGGTGGTGCAGCACCGGCAACGCGAAATACCCCCACCGCCGCTTCGCCCTCGGCACGTACATCTCCAGGCGGTACTCGAACCCGAACAGCTCCAACACCCGCGCCCGGTCGTGCACCAGCCGATCGAACGGCGACAGCAACGCCGTGCGACCGGCGAACGACCCGCCGATCGCCGCCGGGTCCACCCGCCACAACCCGGACGTGCCCTCCACCACCGCCGGCTCACCGGCCTCGCCGACCACCGACGCCCGGGCGATCCCCAGCGACCGCAGCCGCCGCTCGTCACGCCGGCGCAGCGCCTCCGCCGCCGCAACCACCGGCGTACCCGCCGGATACACCCGCTCCGCCAGATCCCACAACCGCTGCCGACCCACCCGGCCGGAGATCGCGATCTCCCCACGCGCCACCAGGAACTCCAGCATCTGCGTCACGTTGCGGTTGTTCGTCCACCCGGTCGACGGCCACGACACCTCGCTGCGATCCGGCACGTCCCGCGACAGCAACGGCCCAGCGTCCCGCAACAGATCCAGCACGTACCGGCGGAACGACTCGTTGGCCCGCAACCACTCCCGCCGCCGCTCATCCTGCGGCCACGCCACCATCTCCGCCAGGTACAACCCCAGGTCCGCCATCGGCCGCACCATCGCCCGATGCTCGAACAACGTTCGCTCCCGCTCCACCGCCCGCAGCAGATGCGCCGGCTCGTACGCCGCACCCAGCCGACTCCACGCCACCAGATCAGCGCTCGGCGCCACCGCGGCCGTCGGATCCAACTGCAGGAACGTCAACCGGTCCACCAGGGCCAGCAGCCCGGTCGGCCGAGACGCATCCAGCAACTGCGCCCGGACCGCGATCCGCCGGGCCTCGTTTCGATCAAGCCGCAGAGGAGACATCCTCCGACGCTAAACCTCCGGTCCGACAGCGCGCCCACCCACGAGACCCGCCAACGCCCGGTTCGTACGGTTCGACCGCACCGCCGCCCGCTGCTGACCCGCCGTCACCTCGATGTACGTCTGCGACGACGCCAACGACGCGTGCCCCAGCAGGCGCATGATCTCCGCCGCGCTCGCCCCGTCCTCCGCCAACCGGGTCGCGAACGTGTGCCGCAGCGCGTGCAGCCGCGCCCCACGCGGCACCCGGTCGCCGATCCCCGCCCGCCGGTAACAGGACTCCACCAGATACTGCAACCCACCCCGGCGCAGCGGCTCACCCCGCCGGTCCACCAGCAGCGCGGAATCCGGCCGCACGCTGCGCGCGCCGAAGCGGCGGGCGCGACTGTCCAGATACTCCGCCAGCACCCCGTCCAGGTCGTCCTCGATCGGCACCACCCGCGGCCGACCGCCCTTGCCGGCCACGTCGACCCGCCGTTCCCCGGGCCGGCCGGTCACCGACGCCACCCGCAGCGCCAGCAGCTCGGACAGGCGCAGCCCGGCGCACAGGGCCAACGCCAGCACGGCCACGTCCCGCTCCGGCCACGGGT
Organism: Micromonospora sp. IBHARD004; assembly: GCF_052814115.1. Taxonomy (NCBI): domain Bacteria; kingdom Bacillati; phylum Actinomycetota; class Actinomycetes; order Micromonosporales; family Micromonosporaceae; genus Micromonospora; species Micromonospora sp. IBHARD004. Next base: position 3,567,436 of record NZ_CP199934.1, on the reverse strand, counting down.
CGCGCTGCCGGCCGTCCTCGCGGGCCACCGCGGCGAGCAGCTCCTCCGGGGTGTCCTCGCCCCGCAGCGGCTTGGGCTGGGGGAGCGGGGCGCGGGGCCGTCCCACCGCCGGCATCGGATTTCCCGGTACGACCCCCTCGGCGACCAGGAAGGTGAAGAAGCTGTTCCACGTCGACCAGGCCCGGTGCACCGAGGCGGCGGCGCGGGGAGCGGCGAACCGGGCGAAGGCGGCCCGCATGACCCGGGGGGAGAGGGCGCCGATCATGAGCCGGTCGAGGGGGAGGGGAGGGATGCTCTCCTCGCCCATCAGCGCGGTGACACTGTTCAGGTCGCGTCGGTACGCCGCCAGGGTGTGGGGGGAGGGCTTGCGGGTGGCCCGCGCGGTCAGGAACTCCTCGATCAGCGGTCCCACCGATTCGTCCCGTTTGTCATGCATAAGGGATATTATGCAGGATTTTCGGGTTTCCGGCCATCCCGGGAAGAGGGGACGGTGTCGACCGCGCGGCCCACGATGAGCCAGTCGGACCTGCCGAGGTTGCCATCGAGGATGCGCAGGCTACGGTCGCCAGCTCCGCGACGACCGCCTCGCGGCTCAGAGGCCACGCGCGGAAGGTCTACGGCCAGGTCTCCGCCGCCAGCCGGTAGGTGACCGGCGCCTCGAACCACTCCGGGCCGCACCCCGGACGGTGACTTCGCCGGCGCGTCGTCGGCAACCGGCCCCTGAGTTCGTCGTGGCGGAGGAGGCCCTCGAGCGGCCTACTTGACATAATGTACATTATCGAACCAGCGGAGACAGAGCGTCCATCAGGGACCGCGCGGCGCCTTGTTCGTTCTCTTTCATCCTGCTGGGTATGGCAGCCTCGTCGGCCCACCGGGGAGATTGTTGACGGAAGGCCCAGGGGCCGGCGCCGACGAAACCTAGCCTGCCGTTCCAGCGTCCCGCTGGCTGATCAACACCTTCATCATCCGCCGGATCCGCGACCTCGCCACCGTTTGCACCCATCACGCTGGGCGACGCGCGGCAATCGGATTGCGCGCTCGCTATACCTAGAACTACCATGCATTGCAGTCCTAGGGTTAGGCGGTCACATGCGTATCACCAAAGACCTCGTCGCGGCCTCGGCGACGCCGCTCGTGCTAGGGATCCTCGCCGAAGGCGAGAACTACGGCTACGCCATCCTCAAGCAGGTCAACGAACTGTCGGGCGGGCGGCTGGAGTGGACCGACGGCCTGCTCTACCCGCTGCTGCACCGCTTGGAGCGGCTTGGCCACGTCGAGTCGGCCTGGGAGACCCCGCCCGGGGGACGCCGCCGCAAGTACTACCGCATCACCGACCAGGGCCGGGCCGAGCTCGCCGAGCAGCGCCGCCAGTGGGCCGCGGTCGTCGACGCCCTGCGGGGCGTCTGGAGCACGACACAGTCCATCAAACCGATCACGGCACCGGCATGGGGGGCGGGACTATGACCGTCGACCGCGACAACGATCTGGAGGGCCAGATCGCCGAGTGGCGGGCCTACATGCACCGCCGCCGGGAGCTGCACCACACCGATGCCGAGGAGCTGGAAGACCATCTTCGCAGCCGGATCACCGAGCTGACCGAGGCGGGCCTGCGAGCCGATGAGGCGTTCCTCATCGCTGTCAAACGCATGGGCAGCCTCGATGAGCTGTCGCGGGAGTTCGCTTGCGAGCATTCCGAGCGGCTGTGGAAGCAGCTCGTGCTGCCCGGGGAGCCGGACGCGCCCGCTGCCGCCCGTTCCCGTCGCGAGCTGCCTGTCATGGTGCTCTGTGCGGCGATCGCGGCGCTCGCGATCAAGGTGCCGGGCTGGTTCGGGCTTGACATGTCAGGGGACGATGCCGGCTTCTACGCGCGAAACGTCAGCCTTTTCGCGCTGCCAGCGCTGGCCGCTTACTTCGCTTGGCAACGCCGGGTCGGTCTTCGCGTCATCGGGGTGCTCGCGTTGCTGTTCATTCTCGGCGCGGTCGCCGCGAACGCGTATCCGCTGGCCGGTGACTCGCAGACCAGTGTGCTCACGGCGATCCACCTGCCGCTCGCGCTGTGGCTGGTTGTCGGCGTCGCCTATGTGGGCGGTGACTGGCGTTCAGACCGGCGGCGGATGGACTTCATCCGGTTCACCGGGGAGTGGCTGATCTACTTCAGCCTCATTGGACTGGGTGGCGGCGTGCTCATGGCCTTCACGATGGGCACCTTCGATGCCATCGGCCTTGACGCCGAGGGATTCGTCGAATCGTGGCTGCTGCCGTGCGGTGCCATGGCCGCGGTCATCGTGTCGGCATGGCTGGTGGAGGCCAAGCAGAGCGTCATCGAGAACATGGCGCCGGTGCTGACCCGCGTCTTCACGCCGCTTTTCGCGGCCACCCTGCTGGCCTTCCTGGTCGCCATCATCTGGACCAACAACGGCATCGACGTCGAGCGCGATGCGCTCATCCTCTTCGACCTGCTGCTCGTCATCGTGCTGGGCCTGCTGTTGTATGCCATCTCCGCCCGTGAGCTCGCGGCCCGGCCCGGTCTCTTTGACCGCTTGCAGCTCGCGCTCGTCGTCAGCGCTTTGATCATCGACGTCATGGTGCTGCTGGCGATCACCGGCCGGATCACCGAGTGGGGTTTCAGCCCCAACAAGACCGCGGCACTGGGCGAGAACGTCATCCTGCTCACCAACCTGGCGTGGTCGGCATGGCTGTTCCTCGGCTTCGTGCGTGGCCGCATGCCCTTCGCCCGCCTGGAACACTGGCAGACCCGTTACATGGTCGTGTATGCCGTCTGGGCCTGGACAGTCGTCCTCGCTTTCCCGCTCGTGTTCGACTTCGCCTGAGCCGAATCCGGCCCGCTCATCCTGTCCGGTACAGGACAGGATGAGCGGGCCAGCCAGGAGCGTCCGATCAGGACGTTCCACTACCCTGCCGGGACCGTGCATCAGCCCCGCCCGGAGTGGGTCTGCCCGTTCACGGGGTTGCAGTCCGCTCAGTTCCGCTGGCTGGTCCGCCTGTTCGCCGCCGGGAGCATAGCTGGACAGCCCGGGGCGGCCGCATCCCTTGCCAGCGCGGGTCGGAGGATCAGCGGTAGTAGCCCTCGACCGGCTTGCGTGCCTCGTCGAGCAGAGCCGGACCGTCCTGGCGTACGGGCCGCGGGCCGGCGGTGGAGGTGGGCGACTTGAGGCTGTTGAGCTGTTTGGTTGCCAGCGCGAACACGACGCGGCCGAGGCCGGACCGTTCGAGCGCGCCCGTACACATTCCGCAGGGTTGGCAGCTGGTGTACATCGTGGTGGCCTCCGCCACGTCCGGGGCCAGGTTCGCGGCCGCCCACCGGGCCAGCTTCAGCTCGGGGTGCGCGGTGATGTCGTTGTCGGCGATCGAGGTGTTCTGTTCTTCGGCGATCACCTTGCCGTCCGGGTCCACCAGCAGTGATCCGAACGGCGGGTTGCCCGCCTCCCGTGCCGCGCCGGCCAGCTCGATGGCCCTGCGGAGATGACGTTCGTCGTCGAGGTTCACGCTTGCTCCGTCCATGTGTGGTGTTCGCGCGGGTCCCAGCAGGCAGCTACGGTCGCGAGCGCCTGCCACGCGGTCTGCGGCCGGCAGGTTTCGCGTGGGTCTCCGTGGAACGGGTCGAGCACGACCGTGTCCGAGCCGAGGAGACGCAGCTGTTCGAGGTCGTCGACGATCTGCTCGATGGTGCCCTCGCCGGCGAGCCGTCCGGCGCCGGTGACCGGCGCCGTGGTCAGTCGCAGCGCGATGCGGGGAGCCAGGGTGGGAGCAGGTCTTTGCTGCTCGTCCGCTACGGCCTTCATCCGATCCAGCGCCTCGCGCAACCAGGGGAGGGTGAACCGCAGCGGATGCCAGGCGGCGCCGAGGCGTACGGCTCGGCGCAGGCCGGCGTCGCTGTTGCCGCCGATCCAGATCGGTATCTGCCCGCTGCGGTAGTCGTTGTCGTTCCCCCAGGCCTCGCGTACCGCCGAGAGGTGATCGTCGGTCAGCCTTCCGCGGCGCTGAAACGGAATTCCGAGCGCTTCGAACTCCTGCCTGGCCCAGCCGACGCCGACGCCGAGGACCAGCCGGCCGCCACTGAGCTGCTGAAGGTTGGCGGCCATGCGTGCGGTGAGCAGTGGGTGTCGGTACGGCGCGATGAGCACGGTGGTGCCCAGCCGGACCCGGTCGGTGAGGCCGGCCAGCCAGGCGAGGGTGGTGAAGGGTTCGTAGAACGGCGCCGGGTACTGCTCGGCCACGTCGGCTGTCACGGCGATGTGGTCGGACACCATCAGCAGGTCGAAACCCAGGCCCTCCACGGTCTGCGCCCAGCGGCGCAGCACCTCGGGGCCGGTGCCGGGCCCGAAGTTGGGGACGTTCACGCCGATCTTCACCGGTCCAGGCTATCCGTCCGCCCAACGTGATAGAAGAGAGTCCTGCCGGCGAGGTGTCGCTTCGACCGTGGATCTGCCGGTAGTTTGCACGGATGACCGAGAGTCTCGACGCGACCGACTGGGCGATCCTGAGCGAACTCCAACGAGACGGCCGCGTCCCGCTCACCGAGTTGGGACGACGGGTGAACTTGAGCGCCTCCGCGACGACCGAGCGGGTCAAGCGGTTGGAGGCGACGGGCGTCATCGCCGGTTATCGCGCCGATGTCGACCTGGTGAAGGTCGGTTACCCGGTCCTCGCCGTCGTGCGCCTGAAATACCCCGGCAGCCGGCACCAGCCACTGCACCGGCTGCTTGGGGAGCGCTTCGAGATCCTGGAGTGCCTGCGCACCACCGGCGAGGACTGCTACTCGCTCAAGTTGGCGGCCACCTCGATGGCCCACCTGGAACAGCTCATCAACGAACTGGCCCAGTTCGGCAGTACCACCACCAACATCGTCTACAGCCAGACGTTGCCCTACCGTGGTCCGCGGGGCCCGCAGCCCACGTGATCCTGACCGGCTCGGGGCGTACCGGCGCTGCAACATCTGACAGAACGACGAGACCTTCGGCTGCCCGGAGTCGCAGCGACGGACTTGTGCTGGCTGCGCAGAGGTAAGCCACGTGTCAGGCCGGCGGAAGTGGTGGCCATCGGTGGTGGCGGGGCTGGAAGGCCGGTTGCAAGGGTCCGCACAGCGGGTTTGTGGTGTGCCCACGCGCCGCTACGTTGACCCCGTCGGCGTCCGCCGGGACAGCGGTACCGACTGACGGGAGTTGGGCATGATCGCCAGAGTCGCGGTGTGGGAGCCCATGCCGACGGACGACCGGGACTGGCTTGTCGACGCGATGGCAGACGTTCCCGGCGTACACGCGGTCTACCACCTTCTCGACCCCGAGACCGGCAACGGGCTGTCCGTCGCCGTCTTCGAGGACGAGGCAGCCGCAGAGCATGCCGGCGCAGCGATCCGGCATCGTGCTGAGGAAGTCGGCTGGCACGACGGGCAGCGTCCGGCCCGCGTCTCGGAGACCTTCTACCAGGTGCTCCGGGGTCGCCCCTAGACCCCGAATCGCCCTGATGTAGTCACTCTGGGTCCCGCCGTGGTCCGCCTGGAGATGGCTGCTCCCCCGGTCATGATCCACGGTCGGCCGGGCCGTCGCCGTTGCGCTGCGTCCACTGTGGTGGGCATCATCGATCTACCTGCGTCAGTGGGGAGGACGCGTGGGCAAACGGATCGCGGGGGTTCTCCGTCGGCGCCTGCGGTGGCGCGCCCGTCGAGCGGCCGGTTTCCTCGGCCTGCTGTCGTTGTCGGCGGCGCTGTTGGCCTGGGGTCGGACGGTCACCGGCTACAACCAGGAGCTGCTGCTCAACATCGGTGCGAGCATCGTCATCGTGGCGTTCTCGTACGCGATCGTGGATCCGCTGTTCGAGGAGTTGCGCCGGTCGCGGGTGGAGGAGCATCCGCACTTCGACGACGAGGAGTTCAGCGCGCACGTGGCGGCCGCCTCCTCGATGGTCTCGATCATGGATACCGGAAGTCACCTGCTGGAGCGCTCCGGGCGGGACCGGTTCCTGCGCGCCCTGCGGACGGCGCTGGGCAACGGGGTGCTGGTGCGGGTGCTGCTGCTGGATCCGGATTCGGCGGCGGCGTCGCAGCGGGCGGAGGAGATCCGGCCGGTGAACGTGCGCGAGGTGATCGTGGACAATCTGCGCCGGCTCAACGAGTTCGCCGAGTCGCTGGACGCCGAGATGCGGGCCCGTTTTCAGGTGCGGATCTACGACGCCTCGCCGACGGCGCACATGTTCCGGTGGGACGACAAGGCGCTGATCTCGTTCTTCCCGATCGGGGTGCGGGCGTCGGCGGCGCCGCATCTGGAGGTGTTCATGGGCAGCCCGTTGGGCGAGTTCGTGGAGAGCCGCTTCGATGAGTTGTGGCGGCATCCGAGCACCCGGCGGTTGGCGGAGTACGTCTGCCTGCCGATGGCGTTGCGGTACGACGACGTGGTGCTGCGGTCGTGCGAGGTGCACTTCGTGACGCTGGTCGACGGGTGGTGCATCGACGGTTCGCCGATCGTGGACCAGTTGACCGATCACGGGACGGGGCCGCTGGAGGTGGAGTTGTCGCGGCCGTTGGCGGTGGACGGCTGGGCGGGTACGCGGTTCCGGTTGGCGCGGGTGGACGGGGACGCGCAGCGGGCGCGGGTGTTCGCGTTGTTCGACGCGAAGTACGGGCCGCGTCGGCTGGCGGGTCCGGGGCGGGCGCGGTTGGCGTTGCGGCTGATCCCGTGGCGGGAGGCCGACGGCGGCGGGTCGGCGCTGGCGGGTTCGGGTGAGGTGGGGCCGAGCGCTTCCGTGGCGTGACGGCGGCGAGCCGTGGGGTGAGTCGGGGCGCCGTGCGGGTGACCGCTCGGCTCAGGGGTTCGACCGTCGGGCGCGTGGTGGGTTTCGGCGCAGCGTGCGGTGGGGGCATGAAGTAGGAAGGTTTCTTGCCATCTTCCGGAGAGGAAGCAGCATGCTTTCCGCACTCGATCGTCGGCACTCCGTCGCGCCGCCCGGGTACAGCCGCTGGCTGATTCCGCCGGCGGCGTTGGCGATCCATCTCTGCATCGGGCAGGTCTATGCGACCAGCGTGTACAAGAACTCCCTGATCGCGCACTTCGACGCGAGTCAGACGGCGATCGGGGTGATCTTCAGCATCGCGATCGTGATGCTGGGGTTGTCGGCCGCGGTGGCGGGCACGTGGGTGGAGGCGAACGGGCCGCGTAAGGCGATGTTCGTCTCGGCGTGCTTCTGGGCGGCCGGGTTCCTGGTCGGCGCGTTGGGCATCGCGACGAAGCAGTTGTGGCTGCTGTACCTGGGGTACGGGCTGCTCGGCGGCATCGGTCTGGGGATCGGGTACATCTCCCCCGTCTCGACGTTGATCAAGTGGTTCCCGGACCGGCCGGGGCTGGCGACCGGTCTGGCGATCATGGGCTTCGGGGGTGGGGCGATGGTGGCCTCTCCCCTGTCTCGTCAGCTGCTGTCGTTCTACGACCCGGGGTACGACCCGGCGAACGCCGGTTCGACGGCGTCGGGCGGCGCGCTGGTGTGGTTGTTCGTGACGTTGGGCGTCGGCTACTTCCTGATCATGATGTTCGGGGTGTTCAACGTGCGGGTGCCGGCGGCGGACTGGCGGCCGGCGGGTTTCGATCCGGCGCGGGTGGCGGCGAAGCCGCTGGTGACCACGGCGAACGTGTCGGCGGCGAACGCGGTGAAGACTCGGTCGTTCTGGCTGCTGTGGGTGGTGCTGTTCTGCAACGTGACCGCGGGCATCGGGATCCTGGAGCAGGCGAGCCCGATGATCCAGGACTTCTTCCGGGACACCGGGACGTCAGCGGTGTCGGTGGCGGCGGCGGGTGGCTTCGTGGGGTTGCTGTCGCTGTTCAACATGGCGGGCCGGTTCGCGTGGTCGTCGACGTCGGACCTGATCGGGCGTAAGCCGATCTACATGGTGTACCTGGGTGTGGGCATGGTGCTGTACACGCTGCTGGCCCTGTTCGGGCAGACGGCGACGGCGTTGTTCGTGCTGTTGGCGTGCGTGATCCTGTCGTTCTACGGGGGCGGGTTCGCGACGGTGCCGGCGTACCTGCGGGATCTGTTCGGCACGTTCGAGGTGGGCGCGATCCACGGGCGGCTGTTGACGGCGTGGTCGGCGGCGGGGATCGCCGGGCCGCTGATCGTCAACGGGTTCCTCGACGCCGAGGGCAAGCCGGGGACGTTGACGGCGACGGCGTACCGGCCGGCGTTGTTCACGATGGTCGGGTTGCTGGCGGTGGGCTTCATCGCCAACCTGTTGATCCGGCCGGTGCCGGAGCGGTTCCACGAGCCGGCGTCGGATCGGGACGCGGATGAGGGTGCGGAGACGGTGGCGGCGGAGAGGAGCGGCACGCGATGAACGAGGTCGGTCACGGGCAGCGCGCCCGGTTGTGGATCTCCTGGTTGGTGGTGTCGGCGCTGCTGGGTTACGGGGTGGCGCAGACGGTGATCACGGCGGCGAAGCTGTTCACGAGCTGACGCGGCGCCGATGAGGACGGCCCGGGGGTACGCTCCCCCGGGCCGTCCGCCGTGCCGGGACTACAGGCCGCCGGCGACGCGGAGCACGGCGCCGGTGGTGTAGGAGGCGTCGGGGCCGAGGAGCCAGGTGATGGCGGCGGCGACCTCGTCGGGTTCGCCTGCGCGGCCCAGCGGGATGCGGCCGGCGGCGCTGTCGGGCCGGTCGGGTACGCCGGAGAGGGCGTGGATGTCGGTGCGGATGATGCCGGGTGCGACGGCGTTGACGCGGATGCCGTGCGGGGCGAGCTCCTTGGCCAGGCCGAGGGTGAGGGTGTCGGTGGCGGCCTTGACGGCGGCGTAGTGGATGTATTCGCCGGGGCTGCCGAGGGTGGCGGCGGCGGACGAGACGTTGACGATGGCGCCGCCGTGGGTCATCCGGCGGGCGGCCTGTTGGGCGCAGAGGACGTACCCGATGAGGTTGACGTCGACGACCTGGCGCAGGTCGTCGGTGCGCAGCTCGGTGAAGGGGCCGATCGGGCTGGTGATGCCGGCGTTGTTGACCAGGCCCGTGACGGGTCCGAGGTCGGCGGCGGCGTCGAAGAGGCGCTGGACCTGGTCGGGGTCGGTGGTGTCGGCGGGGACGGCGAGGCCGCGGCGGCCGATGGCCTGGATGTCGTCGAGGACGGCTTTCGCGGCGGTGTGGTCGCGGCGGTAGCCGATGGCGATGTCGTGGCCGGCCGCGGCGAGGCGGCGGGCGGTGGCGGCGCCGATGCCGCGGCTGCCGCCGGTGACGATGGTGACGGAGGTCAATGCCCACTCCCCTGCCCTGTTGGTGTGGGTGAGGTTACCGTGACCGGCACGGTGCGGTGGTGGAGAGGACGATCACACGATGACGCGGGCGTTGGTGCTGGGTGGTGGCGGGGTGACCGGGGTGGCCTGGGAGTTGGGGCTGCTGGCCGGGTTGGCGGAGCGGGGGGTGGAGCTGGCCGGGGCGGACCTGGTGGTGGGCACGTCGGCCGGGTCGGTGGTGGGGGCGCAGCTGTGTTCCGGGGTGCCGGTGGAGGAGTTGTACGCGGCGCAGCTGCGTCCGGCCACGGGTGAGGTGGCGGCCCGGTTCGGGATGGGCGCGGTGGCGCGGCTGTTGTGGGCGGGTGGGCGTACCCGGGATGAGCTGCGGTCGCGGGCGCGGATCGGGGCGATGGCGGTGGCGGCGCGGACGCCGTCGGAGGCGTCGCGGCGGGCGGTGATCGAGGGGCGGTTGCCGGCGCGGGAGTGGCCGGCGCGGCGGCTGCTGGTGACGGCGGTGGACGCGGGCTCGGGTGAGTTCGTGGTGTTCGACGCGGCCAGTGGGGTGTCGTTGGTGGACGCGGTGGGGGCCAGTTGCGCGGTGCCCGGGGTGTGGCCGCCGGTGACGATCGGGGATCGCCGGTACGTCGACGGTGGGATGCGCTCGGCGGTGAACGCGGATCTGGCGGCGGGCGCGGAGGCGGTGGTGGTGCTGGCGCCGGTGTCGTCGGCGTTCGGGCCGATGCCGCGGCTGTCGGCGCAGGTGGCGGCGTTGCGCCGGTCCGCGCGGGTGGCGGTGGTGGCGCCGGACGCGGCGGCCCGGCGGGCGATCGGGCGCAACGTGCTGGATCCGGCGCGGCGGGCGGGTGCGGCGCGGGCGGGTCGGGCGCAGGCGGCGGCGGTGGTCGACGAGGTGGCGGCGGTGTGGTGGTGATCGCCTAGGCTCCGCTCGTCGGGACGATCAGCGGAGGTGCGCGGTGGGTGTGGGTGTCGGGGATCTGGTGGACGACTTTGCGCTGCCGGACGAGACGGGGACGGTTCGGCGGCTGTCGGAGTTGGTGGCGGCGGGGCCGGTGGTGTTGTTCTTCTACCCGGCGGCGATGACGCGGGGGTGCACGGCGGAGAGCTGCCACTTCCGGGATCTGGCGGCGGAGTTCGCGGCGGTGGGCGCCCAGCGGGTGGGGATCAGCCGGGATGCGGTGGAGAAGCAGGCGGAGTTCTCCCGCCGGCACGGGTTCGACTATCCGCTGCTGTCGGATGTCGACGGCGCGGTGGCGGACGCCTTCGGGGTGCGGCGGCGGCTGCCGTTGGGGGCGTTGAGCACGCGGCGGATGACGTTCGTGATCGGTCAGGACCGGCGGGTGCTGGCGGTGGTGCACAGCGAGTTGAGCATGAACGAGCACGCGGACGCGGCGTTGCGGGCGCTGGGGGCCTGATCTTCGTGGTGTCGCAGCCGGCTGATATCAAGGCTGCAATCAAACATGTGTACGGAAGAGGGCTGTGATGGCGGGCCAGGGTTTGTCCACTGATGAGGTGCAAGGCATCCGGGAGGCGTTGGCCGCGGGCCGGAAGCCGAAGGTGGTGTTCACGACGGCGGCGGGTCAGGTGGCGGGTCAGCTCGGCCAGGTGGTGGAGCTGACTGATCCGGCGGCGTCGGACGAGTTCGTGGTGGTGCGGTTCGGCCGGGACGAGTTGCCCTTCTCCCCCGCCGACGTGGCGGTCGCGCCGCGGGGAGCGGGGCGCAAGGCGCCGGCGGAGCCGAAGCCGGAGGTCGAGGAGCCGGCCGCGCCGGCGGAGCCGGAGTTCGTGTTGGACACGCCGCGGGTGCCGGCGCCGCGTCGGGAGGAGCCGAAGGTGGAGCAGCAGGTGGAGGCGAAGGCGCCGGCGCGTCGGCCGGTGAAGGCGGCGAAGCCGAAGGGCCCGGCGGGGCTGACGGTGACGTTGGCGTACGCCGAGGGTGAGTGGACGGTGGCGGCGCAGCAGGGCGCGAAGGCCCTCGCGAAGCCGTACGTGGTGAAGCCGGCGGAGGCGCTGCGGATGGTGGCGCTCGTGGACGTGCCGGGGGTGCAGGAGGCGGTGGAGCAGATCCTCACCGCGGAGCGGGCGGAGGCGGAGCAGCAGGCGGAGAAGCTGCGCGCCGAGCTGGCGGAGATCGAGGCGCGGCTGGCGGAGCTGCGCGACGCCCGCTGACGGGGGCCCGGTGCGGCGGCCCGTCGGGGCCGCCGCACCGGGCCGCCGGTGGGTCAGCCGTCGGTGCTGTCGCGGCGGCGGCCACGGTCCTGGTGCCGGGAGCAGGGGCTGACCGGGCGTTGTCCGAGGCGGGTGACGAGCTGACCTGGTGCGGGCACGAGGTGGCGGGGCATCCCGCCGAGGATCCGCTCTTTCACCGGGCCCGCTGCGCGGCTCAGAAGTAGTCGTGCAGGTGGGCTGCTCCCCCGGCGGCGAGCAGGTTCAGCGGGCGGGGGTCCGCGCCGACGGCGAGGTGGAGCAGGCCCGCCTCGGCGACGGCCGGGGCGTCGGTGGCGCCGCAGTAGAGCAGGGCGAAGCCGCGGACGGTCAGCCGCAGGTCGGCGTCGGTGGCGACCCGGGTGAGCCGGGCGTCGCCGTCGGCGACCTCGAGGCGCCAGGTGCCGGTGTTCCAGTCGGCGAGGTCGTCGTCGAGGGTGAACTCGACGCTGCCGCGCAGGTGCGCGGGCCAGCCGCGGTCGGCGACGGCGCGGGCCACGTCGACGGGGCGGTGCATCCACAGGTCCCGTTCGTGTTCCCGGGCGGCCTCCAGCGGCAGGTGGGCGCCGACGGCGTCGCCGGGCAGCGGGCAGATCCGCAGGGTGGGGGTGACGCTCTGCCAGCTGGCGAGCGTGCCGATCAGCGCGCGGGCGGCGTCGCCGGTGCTGGCGGCGATGTCTTCGATGGTGAGGACGGCGTCGTGGCCGTAGCCTCGGCCGCGGTTCCAGCCGGCGTAGCCGACCAGGTCGCCGTCGTGTTCGACGAGGGTGAGGCCGTCGAACGGCAGGTTGCCGGCGGGTGGGGTGAACAGCTCGCCGTGACGGGTGAGCAGGCCGCGGCGGTGGCGGGCCACCCGCTCGTAGAGGGCGGTCACGGCGGGCAGGTCGGCGGCCTGGCCGGCGCGCAGCGTCAGGTGTGGTGCGGGCCGGTGCCGGGGCAGCGCCGCGGTGGGCAGGGTGACCGTGCGCAGGGCGCCGGCGACGTCCCAGCCGCAGGCCCGGTAGGGGGCGGTGATGGTGGGGAACAGGGCGCTGACCGCGGCGCCGCGGTCGTGGGCGCCGCGGAGCAGCCGGCCGAGCAGGGCGCGGGCGACGCCCCGGCTGCGCGCCTCCGGGGCGACGGCGACGCCGCCGACGTCGGCGGCGCTCAGCGTCCTGCCGTCCCACCACTGTTCGTGGTGCAGGTCGACGGCCTTGCCGACGAGTCGGCCGGCGTCGTCGAAGGCGCCGTAGCGGGTCAGGCCGGGCACGGGTGCGGTGGCGTGCGGCGGCGGCTGCGGGTCGGAGCCGAAGGCGAGCCGGCCGAGCTGCCAGGCGTCGGTCAGGTCGTCGGGGGTGAGTTCGCGGACGGTGACGGGCACCGGCCCACCCTAGCGGCGTAGATCTTGGCGGTGGACGGGATTTACCGGCCGGCGTGGTGGTCGAGCAGGGTGGTGAGCAGCCGGGTGAGCTGGTCGCGTTCCGGGCCGGACAGGGGGGCGAGCAGGGTGTCCTGGACCCGGTCGAGGGTCTCCCCCATCCGGCGCAGCTCGCGGCGGCCGGCGTCGGTGAGGGTGATCACGTTGCGGCGCCGGTCGGCCGGGTCGGGTGCGCGGACCACGAGGTTCTTCGCGGCGAGTTCGTTGAGCACGGCGACGACGTCGCTGCGGTCGATGCCGCAGCGCCGGCCCAGGTCGGCCTGGCTGGCCGGGCCGTGCTCCTCCAGCGCGGCGAGCAGCCGGTAGTGGTAGCCGCGCGCGTCGAGCGCGCCGAGGCCGTCGGCGACGAGGTGGGCGGCGTGCGCGGCGGTCTGGGTGAGCAGCCAGCTCGGCGTGGCCCGCAGCCGGGCCGGGGTGCCGGGTTCCATGACGGCCACCCTACCAGTGAACGTTGGCAGCACCCACGATCTCTGATACGTTGGCGAAGCCAACGTTGGCGAAGCCAACGTGTTGATGGAAGGAGCGTCGCATGTTGACCACCCTCACCGGCCAGGTCATCGGCCAGGCCCACCACGCCACCCGGGCGGTCCTCGAACGCGAGCTGGCCGGCATCGGGATCACCTTCCCCCAGTCCGTCGCGCTCAACGCCGTCGCCGCCGAGGGCGGGGTCGTCGAGCGCACCGCGCTCGTCGGGCGGATGACCGGCGGCCTGAAGGTCGACGAGTCGGCGGTGCGCACCACGCTCGCCGAGCTGACCGACGCCGGGCTGCTCCGGACGCTGCCCGCCGGAGGCTCCGGTCTCGCGCTCACCGACGCCGGTCGGGCGCGGCAGCGGCAGGTCGCCGACGCGGTCGCCGGCATCGTCGCCCGGCTGTACGCGGACATCCCCGCCGCCGAACTGGAGGTCGCCGGCCGCGTCCTCACCCTGCTCAAGCAGCGGGCCGACGCCGAGCTGGCGATGGCCTGAGACGCCCCGCGGGGCCGGTGCGACCCCCTCGCACCGGCCCCGCGTCCCGCGCCCGCAGGCCCATCACTGTTGCGGAATGTGCACTACCCCGATCCGCTTGCGGAACACCCAGTACGTCCAGCCCTGGTAGGCCAGCACGATCGGGGTGAACACCACCGCCACCCAGGTCATGATCTTCAGGGTGTAGGGGGTGGAGGAGGCGTTCGTCGCGGTGAGCGTCCCGGCGGCGTCCAGGGTCGACGGCAGCACGTTCGGGAACAGCGCCGCGAACAGGGTCGCCACGGCCAGGGCGATCGCCACGGCGGTGCCGGTGAACGCCCAGCCCTCCCGGCGTACCCGGGCGGCGGCCAGACCACCGACCAGGGCGAGGGCCGCGCCGACGGCGAGCACGACGGCGGCGGCGCTGGAGCGGATGGTCAGGGTCCAGGTCAGGAAGGCCACCGCGACCACGGCGGCGCCGACGCCGAGCTTCACGGCCAGGGCGCCGGCCCGCTCGCGGATCTCCCCGGTGGTCTTCAGCGCGATGAACACCGCGCCGTGGGTGAGGAAGAGCGCGAGGGTGGTCAGGCCGCCGAGCAGGGCGTACGGGTTGAGCAGGTCGAACATGCCGCCGACATACTCGTGGTCGGCGTCCAGCGGCACGCCGCGCAGGATGTTGGCGAACGCGACGCCCCACAGGATCGCCGGCAGCAGCGAGCCGAAGAAGATCGCCTGGTCCCAGCGGCGCTTCCAGGACGCCTCCGGGCGCTTGTGCCGGTACTCGAAGGCGACGCCCCGGGCGATCAGCGCGAGCAGGATCAGCAGCAGCGGCAGGTAGAAGCCGGAGAAGAGGCTGGCGTACCACTCGGGGAAGGCGGCGAACATGGCGCCGCCGGCGGTGATCAGCCAGACCTCGTTGCCGTCCCAGACCGGGCCGATGGTGTTGATCAGGACGCGGCGTTCCCGGTCGTCTCGGCCCAGCACGGGCAGCAGCATGCCGACGCCGAAGTCGAAGCCTTCGAGGATGAAGTAGCCGGTGAAGAGCACGGCGACGAGGAGAAACCAGACGGTCGTCAGTTCCACGATGGGCTCCGGGGATCAGTAGGCGAACGCCAGCGGGCGCTCGGCGTCGTCGGTGTCGTCGTCAACGGGCGCCGGGGTGAGGTCGGGTACGCCGGCCTTGGCGTAGCGGACCAGCAGCTTGAACTCGACCACGGCGAGGGCGGCGTAGATCAGCGTGAAGGCGGTGAACGAGGTGAGCACCTCGGTCAGCGAGACGCTGCGGGACACGCCGTTGCGGGTGAGCATCTCGCCGAAGACGATCCACGGCTGGCGGCCCATCTCGGTGAAGATCCAGCCGAAGGAGTTGGCCAGCAGCGGCAGCACGGGCATCACCAGGCCGGCGCGCAGCAGCCATCTGCTGGTGGGGGTGCGGCCCTTGCGCTGGCTCCAGAGCACCAGCAGGGCGATCGCCGCGGCCGCCATCCCGAAGGCGATCATGAAGCGGAAGCTCCAGTAGGTGACCGGGATGATCGGGGTGTAGCTGCCGGCGCCGTACTGGCTGGCGTACTGGGCCTGCAGGTCGTTGATGCCCTGCACCGTGCCGTTGGGGTCGCCGGTGCCGAGGAACGACAGCAGGTATGGGATCTTGATGGCGAAGACCTCGCGGCTGCCGTCGAGGCTGCCGACGGTGAGCACGGAGAACGAGGCCGGGCTCTCGGTGGTGTAGAGGCCCTCGGCGGCGGCCATCTTCATCGGCTGCACATCGGTCATGATCTTGCCCTGGATGTCGCCGGTGAACAGCACCAGCGCCGAGGAGACCAGCACCACCCAGGAGCCGAACTTGGTGGCGAACCGGTAGGCGGCGGTGTCGGCGCTGTCCCGGTTGCGGATGACGTGCCAGAGGCCGACGGTGACGATCAGCGACCCGGCGACCAGGAACGCCCCGGACAGGGTGTGCGGGAAGGTGATCAGGGCGACCTTGTTGGTGAGCACGGCGACGAAGTCGGTCAGCTCGGCCCGGCCGGTGGTCGGGTTGACCCGGTAGCCGACCGGGTTCTGCATGAACGAGTTCGCGGCGAGGATGAAGTACGCGCTGAGGTTGGTGCCGATCGCGGCGGCCCAGATGGTGGCCAGGTGCGCCCGCTTGGGCAGCCGGTCCCAGCCGAAGATCCACAGGCCGATGAAGGTGGACTCCAGGAAGAACGCGACCAGGGCCTCGATGGCGAGAGGGGCGCCGAAGATGTCGCCGACGAAGCGCGAGTAGTCGCTCCAGTTCATGCCGAACTGGAACTCCTGCACGATGCCGGTGACCACGCCCATCGCGAAGTTGATCAGGAAGAGCTTGCCGTAGAACTTGGTGAGCTTCAGGTACCGCTCGTTGCCGGTGCGGTGCCACAGGGTCTGCAGGATGGCCACCAGGATGGACAGCCCGATGGTCAACGGCACGAAGAGAAAGTGGTAGACGGTGGTGACACCGAACTGCCAGCGGGCGACGTCCAACGCGTCCACCTGAAACCCCCAGCTGTCATACTACGAGACGTAGTAAATACTACTGCTCGTCGTAGTGAAGTCGACAGGGCCGGGGGTCCCGACCCCACCCGGGACCAATGACCCTGATCACCTCTGCCGCCCGACCCGGGATCGGGTCCCCCGCTCACCCCGGCGCGTGCGACCATCCAGCACTGATGAACACCCCGACCGTGTGGCGACCGCCGCTGCTCTGGCGCGCCGCCCAACTGCTCGCCCGCGGCATCGTCGGCGCGCTCGGCCACCTCGAGGTCACCGGCGAGGTGCCGGCCGAGCTGCGCCGGGGGCCGCTGATCCTGGCCGCCAACCACATCAGCCCGTTCGACCCGGCGGTCCTCGCGGCCGCCTGCCGCGCCCGGGGCGTCGCCCCGCGGATCATGGCCACCGCGGGGCTGTTCCGCGCCCCCGTCGTCGGGTCGCTGATGCGCCGGGCCGGACACATCCGCGTCGACCGGGGCACCGCCTCGGTCCACCAGGCCCTCGACGCCGCCGCCACGGCCGTCGCCCGCGGCTCGGTGATCCTGGTCTACCCCGAGGGGCGGATCGGACTGGACCCCGGCATGTGGCCCGAGCGCGGCAAGACCGGCGCCGCCCGGCTCGCCTTCGCCAGCGGCGCCCCCGTCATCCCGGTCGCCCAGTGGGGCTCCCACGAGGTGCTGCCGTACCGGGCGCCCAAGGGAGCGCTGCGCGGCCTCGCCCGGGCCCTGCTGCGCCGGCCGACGATCCGGGTGCACTTCGGCGCCCCGGTGGCGCTGCGCGACCTGCACCCCGGCACCCCCGGGGCCGCCCGGCGGGCCACCCACCGGATCATCGACGCGATCACCGACGACCTGGCGCCGCTGCGCCCCGACGAGCCCGACCGTCCCCGGCACGTCGACCCCGGCCGCCCCAGCGAGACCACCCGGTCGCACCGGCGGCGCCTGCCGGGCTGATTTGCCTTCCAGCGCGCGCGAACGGTGAGACTCTTCGGGCCGGGGCACCGCGTCCCGCGGAGGAGGTAGCCATGCGCGCACCGACCGCGCTGATCACCGGCACGTCCAGCGGGATCGGCCTGGCGATCGCCGTGGGCGCGGCCCGGGCCGGCTGGCGGGCCGTGGCCACCATGCGCGACGTGTCGCGCGCCGACGCGCTGCGCCGCGCCGCCGACGCCGCCGGGGTCGCCGACCTGGTCGAGGTACGCCGGCTCGACGTCGTCGACCCGGCCTCGGTGACCGCCTGCGTGGCCGAGGTGATCGCCGAGCACGGGCGCCTCGACGCGGTGGTCAACAACGCCGGCGCCGGGCACGTGGGCACCCTGGAGCGGGAGACCGTCGACGACGTACGGGCCGTCATGGAGGTCAACTTCTTCGGCGTCCTGCACGTCAGCCGGGCCGCGCTGCCGCACCTGCGGGCCAGTCGGGGCCGGCTGGTCACGGTCACCAGCGTCGGCGGGGTGGTCGGGCAGCCGTTCAACGAGGCGTACTGCGCGGCGAAGTTCGCGGTCGAGGGCTTCATGGAGGCCCTCTCCCCGGTCGCCGCGACCGTCGGGGTCACCGTCACCGTGGTCGAGCCCGGCGCCGTGGCCAGCGACTTCGTCGCCAACGTCGGCGTCGACCGGGACGCCGCCGTCGCGCAGGCCGGGGTGTACGCGCCCGCGCTGCGGGCGTACCTGGAGCGCAGCGCCGCGGTCTTCGCGACCGCGCAGTCCCCGGCGGACGCCGCCGCGGCGGTGGTCGCGACCCTGACCGACCCGGAGCCGGCGCCGCGGGTGCAGACCTCGACCACGGCCCGGCAGTTCGTCGGGGCGAAGCTCGCCGACCTCGACGGCCGCGCGGTCGCCACGATCACCGCCGGCTGGCTGGTCTGATCAACGGGGGTGCGGCGGCGCCCCGGCCAGCCGGGCGTCGAGCGCGTCGAGGTCGGGGACGAACCACACGTGCTCGGCACGGTTCGACTCGTGGACCAGGGCGCGCAGGGCGGCGCTGGCCGCGAGGTGCCGGGAGATGTCACCGACGACCGCCAGGCGCAGCCGGTAGTTGACGAATTTCTGCATGATCTCGCCGGCGAAGCGGGTGTCCAGGGAGAAGAAGCCCTCGTCCAGCCGGCTCGCCGGCACGGCCACCACCTCGGCGCCGAGGAAGGCCGCGCCGATCAGGTCCAGCGCGTCGCCCACGGTGGCCACCGGCGGGCCGGCCGGGTCGCACACCAGCACCGGCACGCCCATCCGCTGCTGCACCACGTCAGGCATCCTCGGCCTCCCCGGCGAGCAGGCCGTTGTCGCCGTCGAGGACGGCGTCGAGCAGGTGCAGCACGTCGGCGGTGGCCGCGGCGCCACCCAGGATGACGATCTTCATGCGCTGGCGCTCCTCGTCGTGGACGGTCTGCACGCGCAGCGGGTGCGCGGGGTCGCGGACGGTGTTCGCCCCGGCCAGGACGAGGGTGCCCAGCCGGTCGGCCGCGGCCCGGTCGACGCCGTCGACCTGCACGATGCTCGACACCTCCAGCACGGGGACCGCGGCGGGCCGGGTCGACGGCGGCCGACCGGTCAGCGCGTCGAGGTCGGCGCGGGCGATCCGGTACTGCTTGCCGATCCGCACCGCCCTGAGCCGGCCGGCGCGGATGTAGCCGCGCACCGTGCGCGGGTGCAGGCCGAGCCGGTCGGCCACCTGCTCGACCGAGTACACATCTTCACTCATCGGGTCACATGCTAGGCGGGATAGGGAGCGATAGGGAAGCCTGTGGTCCGGGCCATGCCTATTCCGGCGCGCGGCGCTCGCCGGCCGGTCACCCGGGCGCCATCCGGGGCGGTCATACTGCCGGGCGTGCAGCCCCGCTCCGGCTACCTCGACGCCCCCGCGCCCCTCGCGTTCGCCCACCGGGGCGGCGCGGCCGACGGCGACGAGAACACCGCCGCCGCGTTCGCCCGCGCCATCGCCCTGGGCTACCGGTACGTGGAGACCGACGTGCACGCCACCGCCGACGGGGTGGCGGTGGTCTTCCACGACGCCACCCTGCGACGGGTCACCGGCGAGCCGGGGCGCATCGCCGACCTGCGCTGGGCCGACCTCGCCTCGGTCCGCGTCGGCGGCGCCGCCGTGGTCCCCCGCCTCGACGAGGTCCTCGGCGCCTGGCCGGAGGTCCGCTTCAACATCGACGTCAAGGCCGACGGCGGCGTCGAACCCACCGTCGCCACCGTCACCCGCACCGGCGCCGGCGAACGGGTGCTGCTCGCCTCCTTCAGCGACACCCGGCTGACCCGACTGCGCACCCTGGCCGGACCGAAGGTCGCCACCAGCCTCGGCATGCGCGGCGTGGCCCGGCTGCGGATGGCCTCCCTGCACGGGCGGTCGCTGCGACTGCCGCCGTCCGTGGTCGCCGCCCAGGTTCCGGTCCGCTACGGACGCATCCCCGTAGTGGACCGGCGGTTCCTGGCCTACTGCCACCGGATCGGGCTGCAGGTGCACGTCTGGACGATCGACGAACCTGCCGAGATGCACGACTTACTTGATCTCGGCGTGGATGGCATCATGACCGATCACGTCGGCGTGCTGCGCGACGTCTACCGCAGCCGCGGCCACTGGGCCGCCTGAACCCCTGGCGGAGGAACCGATGGCCGAGACGGTCAGCCCGACCCTGCACGAGCCCCCGTCGAGCACCCGCCGCGAGCGGCGCGGCTGGTACCTCTACGACTGGGCCAACTCGGCCTTCCAGACCACCGTCATCACGGTCTTCCTCGGCCCGTTCCTCACCACCGTCACCGAGCTGGCCGCCGGCTGTGAACTCGGCGCGGACAGCTGCGAGGGGTACGTGCACCCGCTCGGCATCCGGGTCGCCGCCGGCTCCTACTACCCGTACCTGATCTCGCTGTCGGTCTTCCTCACCGTCTTCGTGCTGCCGGTGATGGGCGCGATCGCCGACCGGTCGATGCACAAGAAGCGGCTGCTGGCCACCGCCGCGTTCACCGGCGCCGGCGCGACCATCGCGATGGCGTTCGTGACCGGCGACCGGTACCTGCTCGGCGGGGCGCTGTTCCTGATCGCGAACATCTCCTTCGGCGCGGCCGTGGTCGTCTACAACTCGTTCCTGCCGCAGCTCGGCGGCCCCGACGAACGCGACGCCATCTCCAGCCGCGGCTGGGCCATCGGCTACCTCGGTGGCGGCCTGCTGCTCGCGCTGAACCTGGTCGCGATCACCGTGCTCAGCGAGGATGGCAACCCGCAGCGCACCCTCGACCTGGCCCGCTGGTCGATCGTGTCCGCGGGCGTGTGGTGGGCGGCGTTCACCCTGGTGCCGCTGCGCTGGCTGCGCGAACATCCCGCCGCCGCCGCGGCAGCCCGGGTCGGCGGCGGCAACGTGCTCACCGACGGGTTCCGGCAGCTCGGCCACACCCTGCGGAATATCAGGGCGTACCCGCTGACGCTGTTCTTCCTGCTCGCCTTCCTGGTCTACAACGACGGCATCCAGACCGTCATCACTCTGGCCAGCCAGTACGGCACCAAGGAGCTGCGGCTGGGGCAGAGCACCCTGATCACGACGATCCTGCTGGTGCAGTTCCTCGCCTTCGGCGGTGCGCTGGCGCTCGGCGCGCTCGCCGGGCGCATCGGCGCGTGGAAGACCGTGCTGATCAGCCTGGTGCTCTGGACCGGTGTGATCATCGCCGCGTTCCGGCTGCCCGCCGAGGCGCCGCTGCCGTTCATGGTCCTCGGCGGCGCGATCGGCCTGGTCCTCGGCGGCAGCCAGGCGCTGAGCCGGTCGCTGTTCAGCCAGCTCATCCCCGCCGGGAAGGAGGGCGAGTACTACGGCTTCTACGAGATCAGCGACAAGGGCACCAGCTGGCTCGGGCCGCTCGCCTTCGGCCTGGTGTTCCAGCTCACCGCCTCCTACCGGGTGGGCCTGGTCTCACTGCTGATCTTCTTCGTGGTCGGGTTCGCGCTGCTGGCCGCCGTGCCGATCCGCCGGGCCATCGTCGCCGCGGGCAACACCCCGCCCCGGGTGCTGTAGCGCGCGCCGCGCACCGTCCTGATCGCCGTGCGTCGATGGGCTAGGCTGCCCCGACGTGACCGACGACGCCGCCGCCCCGATCTGCCTGGCCCGACCCCTCCCCGGCCCGGACGACACCCGCACCGGCTGCGCCGCCGCCCGCGGCCTCGACGGCCGGCCGCTGCACGCCGCCGCGCTGAAGTTCTTCTGGGGGCCGATGGACTGCGGCAAGTCCACCATGGCCCTGCAGATGAACTACAACCACGCCCGCCAGGGCCGCCGCGGACTGGTCACCACCCGCATCGACCGCTCGCTCGGCCCGCAGGTCACCACCCGCATCGGGCTGGCCCACTCCGCCATCGAGGTCACCGACTCCCTCGACCTGCGCGACCTGGTCCGCGACGCCTGGGCCGAGGGGCTACGGGTGGACTACCTCATCTGCGACGAGGCCTCCTTCTACAACCTGGAGCACGTCGAGCAGATGGCCGAGCTGGTCGACAGCTACGACGTCGACGTGTACGCCTTCGGCCTGGCCACCGACTTCCGCTCCTGCCTGTTCCCGGCCGCGCAGCGGCTGTTCGAACTCGCCGACGAGGTGGCCCGCATCCAGGTCGAGGTGCTCTGCTGGTGCGGCCGGGAAGGACTGCTCAACGCCCGGGTGGTCGACGGGCGGGTGGTCCGCGAGGGCGCGCAGGTCGTCATCGGCGACACCATGGACAGCGCCGACGTGCGCTACCAGGTGCTCTGCCGCCGCCACTACCGCTCCGGCGAACTCGGCCCCCGCAGCTGAGGTCAGAACGGGTCCCCGCAGACCCGCCACTTTCCGTTCTCCTGGATCACGGGGAGTTTGCGCTCCTCGCTGGCCCCGCCGTCGCGGGTCACCCGCACCGTCACCGTGGCGCGCGGGCGGCCGCGCAGGGTGGAGATCGACACGTCGGTGATCTCGTAGCCACTGACCTGCGGCGGGGTGCGGAGCCAGCTGCCGAAGCCGACCTCGCTCCACCGGCTGCGGGTGTCCCTGCACAGCCGCTCGTACGCCTGGTCGGTGTCCCCGGCGGACACCTCGTGGAAGAACCCGTCGGCGGTCTCCCGCACCGGCCCGTTGGCC
The DNA here is from genome assembly GCF_052814115.1 of Micromonospora sp. IBHARD004. Classification (NCBI taxonomy): domain Bacteria; kingdom Bacillati; phylum Actinomycetota; class Actinomycetes; order Micromonosporales; family Micromonosporaceae; genus Micromonospora; species Micromonospora sp. IBHARD004. The sequence continues at coordinate 3,545,026 of NZ_CP199934.1, read as the reverse complement.
TGCATCACCACCTGCACATTCCACAGGGCCAGCCCCGCCACCCCGACCAGGCACAGGCCCACCCCGAAGCCGCCCAGCAGCAGACCCGTGCGCACCGGCCGGCGTGGCCGGGCCGGCCTGCTCCATTCCTGCGTTCCGCCCATCACCTCGACGGTAGAGAACCGGCCGACCGGAGCGCAGGAACTCCGGCCCCTGTCGCCCGCGCCACCGCATCGTCTACCGTCGGCGCACACCCTCGAAGGAGCCACGGATGACCCGTTACGTGCAGCCGGTGCCGACCCCCGACGACCCGTACACCGGGGATCCGTTGCTGCGGTCCTGGCTGGAGCGGCAGCTCGGCCCGGCCGGACACGCGGCCGCCAAGGGCCGCCTCGCCGACCTGGCCGCCGACGTCGCCGGGCCGCTGCGCGCCGCGCACGCCGACGCCGAGGCGCACCCGCCGACCCTGGTCCGCTACGACCCGTGGGGCGCCCGCGTCGACCGGATCGACACCTCCGCCGGCTGGCAGGCCCAGCGGGCCGCCGCCGCCCGGCACGCGGTCGTCGCGCTGCCCTACCTGGAGTCCGCCCGCGGCACCTGGGGGGCCGCCGCCCGGGTCGTCCAGCACGCCCTGCTGCACCTGTACGCCCCGGAGTCGGCCACCTTCTCCTGCCCGGTCGCGATGGCCGACGGCGCCGCCGCGCTGCTCAGCCTCCCCGAGGTCGACGCCGAGGTCCGCGACGCCTGGCTGCTCCGGCTGATCTCCACCGACCCGGACACCGCGATCGTCAGCGGCCAGTGGATGACCGAGTCGCAGGGCGGCTCCGACCTGTCCCGCTCCAGCACCCTCGGCCGGCCCGCCGCCGACGGCTCCTGGCGGCTGACCGGGGAGAAGTGGTTCTGCTCCGCCGCCGACGCGCCGATGGCGGTGGCCCTGGCCCGGCCGGACGGCGCGGGCCGGGGCAGCCGGGTGCTCACCCCGTTCCTGGTGCCCCGGTACGCCGCCGACTCGCCCCTGACCGGGGCGACCGTCGCGCCGGACGCCTCCGCCCCCGGGGTCACCGTGCACCGGCTCAAGGACAAGCTCGGCACCCGGGCCCTGCCCACCGCCGAAATCGGGCTGCACGACGCGTACGCGCTGCCGCTGGGTGACCCGACCGTGCCCGGGCTGGTGCGGGCGATGACCCTGGTCGTGGTGACCCGGGTGCACAACGCCTCCGCCGCCGCCTCCGGCATGCGCCGCGGCCTGGCCTACGCCCGGGCGTACGCGCAGGCCCGGCAGGTCGCCGGCGGCGCGCTCGCCGACTCGCCCCTGCACCGGGGCACCCTCGGCACCCTCGCGGTCGACGCGGCCGGCGCGTTCGTCCTGGCCGGGCACGCCTTCGCGCTGCTGGGCCGGTTGGAGGTGGGCGCCGACCCGGAGGCCGCCGCCGAGCTGCGGGTGGTGGCGCCGCTGGCCAAGCTCGCCACCGGCCGGCTCGCCGTCTCCTCCGCCAGCGAGTACGTCGAGGCCTTCGGCGGCGCCGGGTACGTCGAGGACACCGGGGTGCCCCGGCTGCTGCGCGACGCCCAGGTGCTGCCGATCTGGGAGGGCACCACCAATGTGCTCGCCCTGGACGTGCTGCGGGCGGTGACCCGCGAGGACGCCGGCGGGCCGCTGCTGCGCCGGCTGACCGCCGCGCTCGACCTGGCCCGCCCGCTCTCCCCCGCGCTCGCCGACACCCTCGCCGCCGCCACCGACGAGCTGCGCGATCGTCTCGCCGAGGTCACCGCCGACCCGACCCGGGACGACGTGGTGGCCGGCGCGCGCGGGCTGGCGCTGCGGATGGCGTACGCGCTGACCACCGCGCTGCTGGTGGAGCACGCGGCGTGGGGCGACGAGCAGGCCGAGGCGGCCGCCCGGCTGTGGGCGCGGCGCTGGCTGCGCCACGAGGACATCGCTGCCGACGCGCACCGGCAGCTCGAGCTGCTCTGCTGAAACCCGTCCGACGTACCTGCCACAAGGTGTCAGGTACCGCCGGCAGACTGGCCGGCATGACAATGACCGCCGACCTCGCCATGGTCAACCTCGACAGCTCCGACCCGGTCGCCCACGCCGGGTTCTACTCCCGCGTGCTGGGCTGGGAGATCACCCACAGCCAGGCCGAGTACGCCATGATCAGCAGGGACGGGGTCTCCGTCGGGTTCGGGCTGGTGCCCGGCTACACGCCGCCAGCCTGGCCCGACGAGACCGCCGGCAAGCGCTACCACCTCGACCTCTACGTCGACGACCTCACCGTCGCGGAGAAGGAGTTCGTGGCGGCCGGCGCGACGAAGCCGGAGTTCCAGCCGGGCGGCGAACGCTGGGTGGTGCTGATCGACCCGATCGGCCAGCCGTTCTGCATCTGCCCCCGCCCGCAGGCCTGAGCGCCGACCGGCTCGCCGGGTGGCGCTCAGCCCGGCGAGCCGGTGGGCCGTCGCGCTGTGCTCGGGCATGGCGCCGCCGGGTTTCATCGCTTCAGCAACTCGGAAAGTGTTCTGTCCAGGCGGGCCGCGCGCCCTGCCGGGGTCCTGGCTTTGAGCAGCGGCAGGATCACGAGGTAACGGGCGGTCTTGTCGAGCGCTTCGAAGCGGGCGGCGGCCTGCGGGTCGGCCGCGAGCGCGGCGCCCAGGTCAGGCGGGACGGTGGCGTCACGCTGGGCGGTGTAGGCGGTCGCCCAGCGGCCGTCCGCCTGGGCGGCGTCGACTTCCGTCAGGCCGGGCGGGCGCATCCGTCCGGTGGCGGTCAACGCCTCCACGCGTTCGACGTTCACCCGCGACCACGCGCTGGCCTTACGGCGGCGCGAGTACCGCTGCAGGTAGAACTGCTCGTCGTGGGACTTGCGCTGGCTGTCGATCCAGCCGTAGCACAGGGCGACCTCCAGCGCCTGCTCGATCGTGACCGAGTCGGCGGCCGACCTCTTCTTGGCGATCTTCAACCAGACACCGTCCTCGCTCTCGTGATGGTCGGCCAGCCACGACTCCCACTCGGCGGCGTTCGCGAAGTGCATCACCGGCCCACGACCCGCAGGTAGTGCTGGTTGTACATGACGCCGAGGATGTTGCCGAAGGGGTCGACCACGGAGGCGGTGACGAAGCCGGGGCCACGCTCCGTCGGCTCTTCGTACGCCGTGGCGCCCAGGGACAGCAGCCGCTCGAAGACGGTCTCGACATCGTCCACATGCCAGTAGATCACCGCGCCGCCCGCCTCCTCGGGTCGAGGGCGAGGGGCGAAACGGCTGTCGATGATGCCGAGCTCGTGCTGGTGGTCCCCGACCCGGAACTCGACGTAGGCGGGCGTCCCCTCGACCGGGCGCGTGAAGTACGGCTCCACGCCGAGCAGTTCGGTGTACCAGCGGGCGGCAGCGGTGACGTCGTCGGCGAAGAAGCTGACGGTGGTGAGGCCTCGCAGCATCGGGTGGTTCCCTCCTCGGTGGGTGACACCACCCATCCTCCGGACCAAAGTGCTCATCCACTGAGCACTTTGTTGGAGAATTCAGGTCATGCGCGCTGACCGTCTCGTGGCCGTTCTGCTGCTGATGCAGACCCGTGGCCGCGTCACCGCGGCCGAGCTGGCCGCCGAGCTCCAGGTGTCGGTCGCCACCGCCCGCCGTGACCTGGAGGCGCTCGCGGCGGCTGGCGTCCCGGTCTATCCACAGCCCGGTCGCGGTGGCGGATGGTCACTGGTCGGTGGCGCCCGCACCGACCTCAGCGGTCTGACGGCCGCCGAGGCGCGAGCGCTCTTCCTTCTCCTCGGCCCCGCCGCGGCCGTCTCGACCGAGGCCAGAGCGGCGCTGCGCAAGCTTCTGGGGGCTCTGCCCCGGACCTTCCGGGCCGACGCCGAGGCCGCCACCGACGCGACGATGATCGACCCGGTCCGGTGGGGCGAGCGCGACCGCCCCCGGCCGGCGACGGTCGACCTGCTCCAGACCGCCGTGATCCACCGCCGCAAGGTCCGGCTGACCTACGGCGGTCACGGTCGGGAGCCGGCAGAACGGCTGGTCGACCCGTGGGGCCTGATCGACAAGGACGACATCTGGTACCTGCTGGCAGGCACCGACCGAGGACGGCGCACCTTCCGCGTCGACCGGATCATCCAGGCCGAACCGACCGACCAGTCCGCCGGACGCCCCGACGACTTCGTCCTCGCCGCCGCCTGGCAGGAGGTCGTCGACGAGATCGAGCAGCGGCGCTCGCGTACCTGGGCGACCGTGCTCATTCCAGAGCGGTTCGTGCCCATCCTGCGCGACCAGTTCGGGCGGCACTGCCACACCGACGGCGAACCCGACCACGGGCGGGTCCGGGTCCGCCTCGCCGCCCCGACCCCGCTGGACATCGCCCGACACCTCGCCGGGTGGGGTGCACTGATCGAGGTCATCGAACCACGCTCCGTCCGCGACGAGCTTGGCCGCATCGGCGCCGAACTGGTCGGCGGCCGCACCGGCGGGCACACCGCGTGAACCGACCTTCGGCACGATCAGCGCCGTCCTGGGTGTTCTTGTGCTGCTGCTCTGGATCCCCCTCCGGCAGCGGCCGACGTTCGGCACCGTCGCCAACATCGTCGTCCTGGCGTACTCATCCGACCTCGGCCTCGCGCTCCTCCCCCCGCACCTCGCGCTCCCCGCCCGGGTCGGTCTGCTCGCCGGAGGTGTCCTCCTCAACGGAGTGTCCGTCGCCGTCTACGTCGGCGCGCGCTGCGGCCCCGGGCCCCGGGACGGGCTGATGACCGGCGCGTCCGCCGCGACCGGCCGTTCCATCCGGCTGGTCCGCACCCTGATCGAGATCGCCGTGCTCGCCGTGGGCTGGCTGCTCGGTGGGGGCGTGGGCGTGGGCACCGTGCTGTACGCGCTCGCGGTCGGCCCGACCACCCAGTTCTTCATGCCGTGGTTCGCCTACCGGAGCAATGCCGAACGCGTGCGCCACGCGACACCGACCGAGAAGGCGACTCAGGGCTCGTGAGGAGCGCCGGCGATCAACCGGTTCCCGCGCGACGGCCCCACCGCACCCCCTTCCGCGATGCGGAGCCTGCCGGGTGGGGCGTCAGCGCAGCGGGCCACGGGCGACGGCCGCCCGCATCGCCTCCGGGTCACCGGCGTTGATGAACTCCAGCCACCAGGTCGCCCCGGCCGCCGCCACCTCGCCCAGGTACGCCCGCTCGGCGCGCTCGTCCGGGCGACGCCGGCGGCCGCCGATCGCCACGTCGAACGGCTCCCCGTCGGGGCGGGTCGCCGGCAGCGCGGTCACCAGGTCGTGCACCTCGTCCGGGGTGAAGTCGGACCAGCCGTCGGTGTCGGTCAGTTTGTACGGCACGATCCCGTCGGCGCGGGCGGCGCGCCGCAGCACCGCCTTCGCCTGGGTGCTGCCACCGACCCAGACCGGCACCCGCGGCGACTGCACCGGCGCCGGGCGCATCGTCACCCCGTCGGCCCGGTAGTGGGCGCCCCGGTGCGCGACCCGCCCGCCGCCGAGCAGCCCGACCAGCACGTCGAGCCCCTCGTCGAGCATCGTCGCGCGGGTCTTCACGTCAATCTGCTCGCCGAACGCGTCGAGGCCGCGGTCCTTCGGGTCGCCCACGCCGACCGCGACGGTGGCCCGGCCCGCGGAGAGATGGTCCAGGGTGAGCGCCTCCCGGGCCAGCTTCGCCGGACGTCGACGCGGCAACGCGGTCACCGTGGTGCCCAGCCGGACGTGCCCGGTACGCCCGGCGATCGCGGTGAGCAGCAGCCACGGGTCGTACGTGGGTGGATCGGCGCCGTCGTAGTAGATCAGGTAGTCCTCAAAGAACACCCCGTCCCAGCCGGCCCGCTCGGCCAGCTCCCCCAGCTCGACCAGCAGGGACGCCGTCACCGCGGGGCCGCCGCAGCAGATCTCCAGTCCGTGTCTCATCGTCGCACCGTAGGCCGCGGGTGCGACGGTCACGCCGGGGACATGATCTCGTAGAGGCTGCCGGAGTCGGCCCCGCCCGGGTCGTCCGGCGGCGTGCAGTGCGCCGAGCACGGCGCCCAGGCGGTCGAAGTGGGCGAGCAGGGCGGTCGCGGCGTCGGAGAGCCGGTCGGCGAGCGGCTGCGTCAGCGGGATCGCGGCCAGTTCGTCGAGCACCGTGTCGGGGCGCAGCACCTCGGCCACGCAGGCGTCGAGCAGGGCCTCCTTGTCGGCGAAGGCGCGGAAGACGGTCGCCTCGCCGATGCCGGCCGCCCGGGCTCCTCAGCTCCGGCGCCGGGCCCGGGCGGCCCAGATGACGTACGCCGGGTCGCGGTCGAGGTTGTGCCGGTCCCGGTCGTACCGGCGGGTGGTGCGGGGATCCGCGTGACCCATCGCGTCCTGCACGTCCTCCAGCGGCACCCCCTCCGCCCGGGCGGTGGTGGCGAACGCGTGCCGCAGCGAGTGCGGCGACAGCTTCGCCCAGGCCGGGATCCCCGCCGCCTGAGCCAGCCGGCGCACCAGCCGGAACACCGAGTGCCGGTCCAGCCGGCCGCCGGTCGCGGTGGCCAGCAGCGGGCCGGTCAGCTCCGGCACCGTCACCCCCTCCGCAACGGCCCGGGCGGCCAGGTAGGCGTCCACCGCGTATGCGGTGCCGGGGGTCAGCGCGCGACGGCGGACCTTGCCGCCCTTGCCGACGAAGCGCACGCTGCGGTGCCCCCGCTCGGCGCCCAGGTCGGTCAGGTCGAGCGAGATCAGCTCGCCGACCCGCAGCCCCAGGTCGGCCAGGAGCGCGACCGCGGCGCGGTTGCGGGCGGCGGTCGGCCCGGTGTCCGCCTCGGCGGCGGCGAGCATGGCGTCGACCTCCTCCGGGGTGAGGCCGACCGTGGCCGAATGGTCCCGGTCGATGCGCGGCCGGTCCGCCCCGGAGACCGGGTTGGCGTCGATCGCGCGCAGCTTGACCAGGAAGTCGTACCAGCTGGACAGGGCGGACAGGCGGCGGGCGACGGTGGCCGGGGTGAGCGGCCGGCCACTGCGGACACCGAGCGTGGACTCCAGCTCGCGGCCGTAGGCGTTGACGTCGAGGAAGTTCGCCCGCAGCGGGTCGAGGCCGCGTCCCGCGCACCAGGTCAGCCAGCCGGCGACGTCCCGCCGGTACGCGTCGCGGGTGTGCTCCGACAACCGCCGGTTGCGCAGCCACGCCTCGGTGAAGTCGGCCGGTCCGCTGGGCAGAGCGGGCCGGGCCGACGCGCGGGGCAGCACCGGGACGTCGGGACGCAGCATGTGAGAAAGACTCTCAGCGCCGGCGGCGAATGGCGACGAGGCGCGCCCGACGAGAATCCGACAGCGTCCCCGGGCGGATCCGGCCAGCAATCTGCGGAGATGGGCGGATTCCGCCAGTTCACGTGTGGTGCGATCGGACTGTGACCGTTACTCCCGACGCGCGATGCGCCGTCGTCCGGATGCGTAACCACGAACGCCGAGAGCAGCAAGGACACCATGACCGCAGGTGACGACGCTCCCACCATCAACGACCCGGGATACGCCGCCGCGCTGGACGCGGCCGAGAATCTGCTGGGCTTCCGCCTGGAGCGTTTCCTCGGCCCGGCACCAGGCGAACCCACCAACGGGGAGGACTTCAAGCGCATCGCGACCATGCACGCGTTCGGCGACGCCTGGCCGCGCACGGAGCACCTCGACACGCGGACGCGAGCGCTCGTGTCCGTGACGATCGCGGCCACTCTCGGCGTTCTTGAGCCGCTGCGTGGCCAGCTCCGCATCGCCCTCAACAGCGGAGCCACGAAAGAGGAGATCGTCGAGACCTTCATCCAGATCGCGGCCTATGCCGGCGTGGCGCGCGCGTTCGACGGCTACCAGGTCGCCACCGAGGTCTTCGCCGAGCGGGCCTAGGCGCCTGCGTCGAGCAGGTCGGGCGGAGCGGCGGAGGAGCCGCGTGTCGGGCGAAGTTCCTTCCCGGTGTCGGCGCCTGTCGGACCCGGCGTTACGGTCGGCCGGTGCGCGCCAGCCGGCTGGTCTCCCTGTTGCTGCTCCTGCAGACCCGGGGGCGGATGACCGCCCAGGAACTCGCCGACGCCCTGGAGGTGTCGGTCCGCACCGTGTACCGGGACGTCGAATCGCTCGGCACGGCCGGGGTGCCGGTGTACGCCGACCGCGGCCCGGCCGGCGGGTACCGGCTGCTGGAGGGTTACCGGACCCGGTTGACCGGGTTGACCGCGCCGGAGGCCGAGGCGCTCTTCCTGGCCGGCATGCCCGGTCCGGCGGCCGACCTCGGGCTCGGCCCGGTGCTCGCGGCGGCGGAGTTGAAGCTGCTCGCCGCGCTTCCCGACGAGTTGGCCGACCGGGGCGGGCGGATGCGGCAGCGGTTCCACCTGGACGCGCCGGGCTGGTTCCGGAGCCCGGAGCCCACCCCGCACCTAGGCGCTGGCCCGCGCGGTGTGGGAGGACCGGCTGGTCGAGGTCCGCTACCGCCGGTGGAAGACCCCGCGCGAGGTGAACCGGGTGCTGGCCCCGCTGGGCGTGGTGCTCAAGGCCGGCCGCTGGTACCTGGTGGCCCGCTCCGGCGAGCAGGTGCGGACCTACCGGGTCGGCGCGGTCCTCGACGCGGTGGTCCTCGACGAGCGGTTCGACCGGCCGGCCGACTTCGACCTGGCCGGCTTCTGGCGGGAGTGGACCGCCCGGTACGAGCGCGGCGTCTACCGGGCCGAGGCCCGGGTGCGGATGACGGTGGCCGCGCTGGAGTTCATGTCGTACGTCTTCCCGCCGGAGATGAGCCGGGCCGCCCGGGCCGCCGCCGGTGCGCCCGACGAGTCCGGCTGGCTGGAGACCACCGTGCCGATCGAGTCGGTCAGGCACGGGCACGTGGAGCTGCTCAAGCTGGGCGCCGAGGTGGAGGTGCTCGCCCCGGCGGAGCTGCGGGAGCGGTTCACCGCCACCGCGCACGCGCTCGTCGGGCTGTATCCGGGGCCGCCGTCGCGGTAGGCGTCAGGAGGCCGGCTGACGCGCCGTGAGCACCTTCTCGAACCAGTGCTCGGCGTACTTGCCGTCGTTGTAGGCCGGGATCTCGACGTAGCCGTGGCGCGCGTACAGGGCCCGGGCCTCGACCAGGTCGTCGCGGGTGTCCACCCGGATCCGGTCCACGCCCGCGGCCCGGGCCCGCCGTTCGACCGCGGCGAGCAGGGCCGCCCCGCCACCCCGGCCGCGGAAGGACGTCCGGACGTACACGCGGGTCAGCTCGGCCCAGTCGGGCCCCCACCGCAGGCCCGCGCAGCCGGCCAGTTCCCCGTCGTGGTGGGCCAGCAGGAGCAGTCCGGTGGGCGGCGCCAGGTCATCGCTCGGGGACTCGGCCAGGGCCGCCTCCACCTCGCCGGGCCACTCCGGGCGCCGGTGGTAGCGGGTGACCATCTCCGTCATCTACTCCCGCAGCAGGATCGCCGCGTCGGGTCCGTCGGGGTGGGTGGGGCTCGTCGTCCAGGTCGTCACCGTCCGATCCTCACCGGGCGGTCAACGGCTTTTTGTGTCACGGCCGCCAGTAGACGCCATGGTCGCGGGCCAGCAGCAGGTCGTCGACGAGGTAGCGGCGCAGGGTCACATGGTCCGCCGCGCCGCCCTCGCACCAGGCCCGCAGCGCGTCGTCGACCGCGCGCTCCGGATACCGTACGCCCGGTTCGAAGGACCGCTCGGCGATGTGTTCGAGCAGCACCCGCCGGCGTCCCCGCTGGGCGGGCAGGCGGGTCAGTGTCCCGTCGCGCAGGAACGTACGCAGGATCGCCTCCCGCGGGCTCGCCGCCGGTGGCGGCGCCGACGGTCCGCCCGCCCGGGCCAACTCCCGCAGCCGCTCCCCGTCCACGTGCAGGCCCGACTCGTCGTCGGTCACCAGGCCCGCGTCGACCAGCCGGCGTACGGCGGTGGCGACGTCGCGGGCGGACAGCCCGGTGCGCGCCGTGACGGTGGAGACGTCCCCGTCGCCGAGGGTGATCGCGGCGAACACCTGTCGGCGTCGGTCGTCGGCGAGCGCTCCTGCCAGGGCCTGTGTGCTCATGCCGGCCAGCCTGTCAGCGGGACCGCCGGCGTCGCGAGGCGTTTTTCCCGGCGGCCGCTCAGCCGGCGGGTCCGTCGGCGACCAGGACGACGCGGCGCAGCAGGTCCGACAGCAGCCGGCGCTCGTCCGGCTCCAGCGCGCCGAGCAGCCGGTGCTCCTCGCCACCCACGACGTCCATCGCGCGCAGCCAGGCGGCCCGGCCGGCGTCGGTCAGCTCCACGTCGACCCGGCGCCGGTCGACGGCGGAGGGGATCCGGCGGACGAAGTCCCGCCGCAGCAGCCCGTCCACCCGGGCGGTGATCGAGGCGGGGGCCATGCCGAGGTCGGCGGCGAGCTCCGACGGCGCGGCCCGACCGCCGCGCCCGGCCAGGGCGTGCAGGGTGCCGAACTCCTTCTCCTGCAGGTCGAGATCCGCCAGCGCCTGGTCCTTGACGGCGCGCAGGTGCCGGGTGAGGAACTGCATCCGGGTGACGGCACCCTCGACGTCCGGGTCCAGGTCGGGCAGTACGGGCAGCCAGCGCCGCACGTGCAGGTCCACGCGGTCGGTCACCGCGCCAGCATACGTCGACACCGAAATATTCGTTGACGAAATATTCGATGTCGAAGTACTTTGCGGAAGTGACCCATCCCCTCCGGCTCCGCTCCTTCCGGCTGCTCTTTCTCGGCCGCACCGTCTCCGCCGTCGGCGACGCGGTCGTGCCCACCGCGCTGGCCCTCGCCGTGCTCCGGGCCACCGGCTCCACCACCGCGCTGGCCCTCGTCCTGGGCTGCGCGATGCTCCCCCGGCTGCTCCTGCTGCCCCTCGGCGGTGTGGTGGCCGACCGGTTCAACGCCCGCCGCGTCGCCATCGTCACCGACCTGGCGCGCTGCGCCGCCCAACTGGTCGTCGGCGCCGAACTGCTCGGCGGCACCCCGTCGCTCATCCACATCGCGGTGGCGGCCGCGCTCGGCGGCGTCGCCTCCGCCTTCGCCATGCCCACCTCCTCACCGCTGGTCGCCGGCACCGTCGAGCCCGACGCCCGGCAACGCGCCAACGCGCTGATGGGCGTCACCGCCAACGCCAGCCGACTGCTCGGCCCCGCCCTGGCCGGGCTGCTGATCTGGACCGCCGGCCCCGGCTGGGCGTTCGTCCTGGACGCCCTCTCCTTCGCCCTCAGCGCCCTGCTCCTGTCGGTCATCCGGGTCCGCCACGTCCCCGTACCCCGCCGGTCCATCCGGACCGACCTGGCGCTCGGCTGGCGGGAGGTCCGCTCCCGCGACTGGTTCTGGAGCAGCCTGCTCGCCCACGGCGTCTGGAACGGCGCCGCCGCGGTGCTGCTCACCCTGGGGCCGGTGGTCGCGGTGCAGCGCCTCGGCGGGGAGGGCGTCTGGGTGCTGCTCCAGCAGGCCGGCGCCGTCGGCATGCTTGCCGGATCGCTGCTGGCCGCCCGGGCCCGACCCCGCCGGCCGGTGCTGGTGGCCAACCTCGGCCTCGCCACGTACGCGGCGCCGCTGCTCCTGCTGGCCGTCGCCGCGCCCGCCGGCGCGGTCATCGCCGCCTACTGCCTCGCGCTGACCGCGCTGGGCTTCCTCAACCCGGTCTGGGAGACCGTGGTGCAGGGCCACTTCCCGGCGCAGGTGCTCGCCCGGGTCACCTCGTACGACTGGCTGGTGTCGCTGGGCGCCATGCCGCTCGGCTACGCCCTCGCCCCGCTGGCGTCCCGGGCCTGGGGCGCGCCGGTGCCGCTCGCCGTCGCCGGGGCGCTGGTCGCCCTCGCCTGCGCCGGCACCGCCGCCGTCCCCGCGGTACGCCGGCTGGGCTGGCCGGTCAGCGCCCCGCCGGTCCCGGCGGAGCAGGTCCCGGCGGGGCGCTGACCGTCAGAGGGCGTGCCCGGTGGTGGCGTCCACGTGGTCGGGGATCGGCTCGTGCCGGTCCCCGACACTGGACGTGCCGGAGGGCTCGAACATCAGGATCGACGCGCCCCGCGCGCTGGACGGCCTGTGCTCGACCCCGCGCGGCACCACGAACACCGCGCCGCGCGGCAGCACCACCTCCCGCTCGTCCGCCCCGTCGCGCAGCGCGATGCGCAGCTCCCCCGTCGAGCACCAGTCCGCGACGTAAAGCCCTTGAGCTGGTTCGCCACATACGAAGGCGAGGCGGTCGGGTCCGCCCGGACGACGAGGTGCACGTGATCGGGCATGACTTCCAGGGCCGGGACCGACCAGCCGTGCTCGTCACACTTCTGCCCTATCAGGTCCCGCAGGCGATCGGCGACCGAGCCGACGAGCACGGGACGGCGGTACTTCGGGCACCACACGACGTGGTATCCGAGGCTGTACGCCGCCCCGCGGCTTGTCTGATACTCGGCCACGACCCGAGTATATGAGCGCCGCACAACTAACAGTGCGAGCCGAATGCAGCCATTCACCTGCCGCCTGAAGACGGCAGCCCTCTCGCCCCAGTTCGGTAGTCGTTGACCCCGGTGACGATGCACGGGCTACGCCCACCCGCGCCGTTCACAGGGGACGGTGCATGACGTGCAGGCCCACCCGCCCCAGGGTCGGGTGCGCGAAGGCCTCCGGCACCGTACCGATCACCGTGAATCCGAGCCGCCGGTACAGCCGCACCGCCGCCTCGTTCGCGTCCACCACTGCGTTGAACTGCATCGCCGCGTACCCCTGCCGGCGGGCCCAGTCCAGCGCGTACTCACAGAGGGCCCGGCCGACGCCGCCGCCGCGGGCGGCGGCGGCCACCATGAAACTGGCGGTGGCGACGTGCGAACCCGGGCCGGGTCGGTTCGGCCCCATCTTGGCGGTGCCGAGGATCTTGCCATCCTCCTCCGCCACCACGGTATGGCCGGGCGCCGCCTCGACCCAGACGTCGTGGCAGATCTCGGACGTCCAGGTCGGGTCGTACGGGAAAGTCTCCCCGGCAATGATGACGTCCTCGACGATCGGCCAGACCTGCTCCCAGTCGGCCTCGGTGAAATCCCGGATACGCATGCCAGGAACGCTAGCCGGACGGCCCGATCGGCGGCGACCGGGAATCCGGCGGGCGTGCCCGAACCGTGACCGCCGGCCTACCTCGCGGGTACCCGCGAGGTGGCGGCGCCGGACGATGATGGGCGCGTGGCCGAACCCGTCACCGACCTCGACCGCGCCGCCGGCTCGACGCCGCCCCCGGCGGACGGGCCACCGCCGCCCGGCCCCCGCACCGTCGGGCCGTGGCTGGTCGGCGGCGCCGTCACCGCCGTGCTGCTGCTGCTCGCCGGCCGGTACGGCTACCACCGCGACGAGCTGTACTTCCTGCTCTGCGGCCGGCACCTCGACTGGGGATACGTCGACCAGGGGCCGCTGGTGCCGGCCCTGGCCCGGCTGCTGGACACGATCGCGCCGGGCAACCTGGTCGTGCTGCGCACCCCGTCGGCGCTGATCGCCGGCGCGGCGGTCGTCCTGGTCGCCGCGACCGCACGCGAGTTCGGCGCCGGCCGGGGCGGGCAGCTGTTCGCCGCGTTCCTGGGCGGCGTCGCCGGCATCGTGCTCGCCCCCGGTCACCTGCTCAGCACCACCACCGTCGACCTGCTGGTCTGGCTGCTCGCCGCGTGGTGCGCGGTACGGATGCTGCGCACCGGCGACAGCCGGTGGGCGCTCGGCGTCGGCCTGGTGCTCGGCGTCGGGATGCTCAACAAGCTGCTGCCCGCCCTGCTGGCCGTAGGTCTGCTGGCCGGCCTGGCGATCGCCGGGCCGCGCCGCCTGCTGCGTGACCGGTGGGTGCTCGCCGCCGCGGCGGTGGCGGTGCTGCTCGCCGCTCCCAACCTGGTCTGGCAGGCCGCGCACGGGTTCCCGCAGCTGTCGGTGGCGTCCTCGATCGCCGAGGGGGACAGCTCCTACAGCGGCCGGCTCGACGCGGTCGTGCTCCAGCTGCTCATCATCAGCCCGTACGCGGTGCCGATCTGGATCGCCGGGCTGGTCACGCTGCTGCGGCGGCCGGCCTGGCGGCCGTACCGGGCCCTGGGCTGGGCCTGGCTGGTGGTGTTCGGCATCGTCCTGCTCGCCGGTGGAAAGGGCTATTACGACGCCCCGCTGCTGCTGGTGCTCACCGCCGCCGGCGCGGTCGTCACCGCCGAGTGGGCCGGCCGCGGCGCCCGCCGGGGCCGCAGGGCCCTGCTCGCCGCCGGTGGCGTGGTGGCGACGGCGGCCAGCGCGGTGCTGCTGCTGCCCACCCTGCCGGCGGACCGGCTGCCCGGCCTCGTCGTCGACGTCAACTACGACTCCGGCGAGACCATCGGCTGGCCCGCCTTCGCCGACTCCCTCGCCGCCGTCCACCGCGGCCTGCCGCCGGAGCAGCGGCAGCGGGCGGTCATCCTCACCGGCAACTACGGCGAGGCGGGCGCGCTGGCCCGGTACGGCCCGGCCCGTGATCTGCCGCCGACGTACTCGGGGCACAACAGCATGACCGGTTTCGGTCGCCCGCCGCAGGACGCCGACGTGGTGATCGCCGTCGGCTGGGCGCGCCCGGACCAGCTGCGGGGCTGGTTCGTCGAGGTCACCGAGGCCGGCCGGGTGGACCAGCGGGTGGACGTGGACAACGACGAGAACGGTATGCCGATCTTCGTCTGCCGGGGGCTGCGGCGCCCCTGGTCGCAGCTCTGGGACACCGACGTCCGGCACGCCTCGTGAGGCGGAATTTCGGACGCGCCCGGCGATCTTGATCGCTAGAGTTGCCGGTCGTGATCGTCGACCCGGCCCGCCTGCACCGGCGGTTCACCCGTAACGGGGCACCGACCGTGGTGTTCGTCGCCGGCCTCGGCGACGCCGGTGACACCTGGGACGCCGTCCGGGAGCGGGTGCCGCCGTGGGCGTCGACCCTGTCGTACGACCGGGCGGGAGTCGGCCGGAGCCGCGCCGTGCCCGGCGTGCGGACCTGCAGGGACCTGGTCGACGAACTGGCCGGGCTGCTCGCGGAGCTGGCCGCGCCCACCCCCTGGCTGGTGGTCGGGCACTCCTTCGGCGGCCTGGTCGCGCGGCTCCTCGCCGCGCGGCAGCCGCGCGACGTCGCTGGTCTGGTGCTGGTCGACGCCGTGGTCGAGTACCGGGAGACGGCGTACGAGCCGGTGCTCCCCGCCCACCTGCGCGCCGCCAACCGCGCCTACCTGACCGACCCGGCGCGCAACGCCGAACGGATCGACAAGCCCGTCAGCTACCGGCAGGTCGCCGCGCATCCGCTCCCCCGCGGGGTGTCGGTCAGCGTCATCACCCGGGGCAGGCCCGACGCGGCCGGGCCGGACTGGCCGGCGCTGGACATCCTGCAGGTCGACCAGCGGATGCAACGCGACCTCGTCCGCCGCCACGGCGTCCGGCACCGGATCGCCGCCCGCAGCGGCCACGACGTCCACCACGACGAGCCCGACGTCGTGCTGGCAGAGATCATGACGATGCTGGAGGGGACACGGGGTTGAGCGACACCAGGACCAGGCTGCTGGCCGACCTGCGGCGGATCGAGGACGAGGGGTACCAGCTGCGCCCGGGCGAACGACCGGCGGAGTTCGTGGCGCCGATGCTGGCCCACCTCGGGGACGCCGCGCCGGAGCTGCGCGACGAGCTGATCTACCCGACCTTCCACGCGTTCATCGACGGCGACCGGCTCACGGAGGCCGAGCTGCGGGCCCTGCTCGACACGCTGATCGACGACGCGCACCTCTTCCACGGCATCGGCGCCGCCGGCGACCCGAGCGTCTTCACCCGCACGTTCTCGATGCTGGCGATTGCGCTGGTCGTCCGCCGGCACCGGCGGCGGCCGTTCCTCACCGCCGACGGGTACGCCCGGGTACGGGACGCCCTGCTGCGCTACCACCGCGAGGAGCGGGACCTGCGCGGGCTGGTCGCCGAGGGCGGCTGGGCGCACGCCGCGGCGCACGGCGCGGACGCCCTGGTGGAGGTGGTGCGCTGCCCGGAGAGCGACCCGGCGACCCGGTGGGCCGTCCTCGACGCCCTGCGCGGCATGCTGCACAACGGCACGACGACCTTCCCCGACGAGGACGACGAGCGGATGGCCACCGTCGTGGACGCGGTGATCGAGGACGGGCTGCTGCCGGAGCGGGAGGTCGCCGACTGGCTGGGCCGGCTGGCCGACTGCGCCGACCAGCCGCGCAGCCGGGCGCAGGTGGTGGCCCGGGTCAACACGAAGAACTTCCTGCGCAGCCTGCACTTCCGACGCCCCCGCACCGGGCCGCTCGGCCAGGCGATCGGGGCCGCCGAGGCCAGGGTGAACAGGTTCAGATCACACTGACGTGGCGCCGGGCGGACGGCGATCCATACTTGTCGCCATGCTCTGGGGCGTCAGCGGTCCACTCTTCCTCCTCGACTACGTGGCGGCGGTCGCCGGGGCGCTGGCCGTCGCTCTGTCGATCAGATCGCTGACCGGCTGGCGCACCCGGGGGGAGCCGCTGACCACCGTCGAGCTGGCGTACCTCACCGACCGGGCCGGGCTGGCCTGTCAGGTCGGCATGGCGGCGCTGCGCCGGGCCGGCGCGGTACGCCGGGGCGAGCTGTCGACGCTGTCGGTCGAGGGTCCGCCCCCGGCCGGGTCGGCCCCGCTGGTCCGGGCCCTGCACGCCGCCCTGCGCCGACCGCAGACCTGGGCGGCCGTGCTCGCCGACCCCGCCGTGGGCCGGGCCCTGCGGCGGCTGGTCGGCCGGCTGGTCCGCGACGGTTGGCTGCTGACCCCGGCGCAGCGCCGCCGCATCGCGATCGGCACCCTGCCGCTGTTCGCCGTGGCCGCGGTCGGGGTGACCCGGCTGGTCGACAGCGCGGTCGAGGGCCGCAACGCCGGTGGCCCCGCGTCGGTCGCCGGCCTCCTGCTGTGCTGCCTGGCCACGGCGCTGACCGGCTGGTGGCTCTGCGAGGTGCCCGAGACCGGGGCGGCCGCCCGGCGGCTGCTGCGCCGGCAGCG
Organism: Micromonospora sp. IBHARD004; assembly: GCF_052814115.1. Lineage (NCBI taxonomy): Bacteria > Bacillati > Actinomycetota > Actinomycetes > Micromonosporales > Micromonosporaceae > Micromonospora > Micromonospora sp. IBHARD004. The sequence goes on along the minus strand of NZ_CP199934.1, from coordinate 3,528,119 downwards.
CCGCGTCCACGCCGAGCTGAACCCGGAGCGCCGGCCGGCGTGGAGCGAGCGCGGCACCGACGAGCTGCTGACGGGAATGGCCCTGTTCGGGCCGCGCCCGCTGCTGGCGGTCGACCCCCGGTTCGCCGAGCTGGTCGGCGTCGACGCCGAGCGCACCCGGCCGGCCACCCCGGCCGTCGCCCGGCGCCGCTGACGGGGTGGCAGGTCGCGCGGTCACTCTAGAGTCGGCGCGTGCCCCTGCTCACCGAGCCCGCGTTGCCGCCCGGGTCGATGGCGGCGCTGCCGCAACCCCGGATCCGCGCCGATGGTCTGCTGCTTCGCCCCTGGCAGCCGACGGACCGCCCCGTGGTGGTGGCGGCCTACGCCGACCCCGCCATCCAGCGCTGGCACTGCCGATCGATGAGCGATGGCGAGGCCGCGGACTGGATCGCCGCCTGGGCCGGCCGGTGGCGCGGTGAGACCGGCGCCGGGTGGGCGGTGCTCGACGCGGAACAGGTGGTCGGGCAGATCAGCCTGCGCCGGGTCGTCCTGTCCGAGGGCGAGGCCGAGGTGTCGTACTGGGTGCTGCCGGAGGCGCGGGGTCGCCGCGTCGCCCCCCGGGCGCTGTCCGCGCTGGGCGGCTGGTGCTTCGCGACGCTGGGGCTGCACCGCGTCGAGCTGAGCCACTCGGCGGCGAACCCGGCGTCCTGCCGGGTGGCGCGGCACGCCGGCTTCCCGGCGGAAGGTACGCGGCGCGGCGCGGCGCGCCACGCCGACGGCTGGCACGACATGCACGTCCACGCCCGCCTCGACACGGACCCGTGAGCGCGGGACCCGGGGACCGGCCGACGGAGTGAGCCCGGCGGAGTGCCGGGCCGCTCGGGAATCAGCGGAGCCGTTCGGCCTCGTGGATCACCGTCGCGAGGTCCCGCACCTCCGGGTCGTCGGTCGCGTCGGCCGCCTGCTGCGCGATCGCCGCCAGGTCGTCCAGGCGCACCTCCCGGCCGGACGGGCCGTCTTGCAGCGCCTGCGCGAAATAGCCGGCCGAGTAGCAGGTCCGCAACCGCGGGGACGCCTCCCGGAAGTCGCCGTTCACGTCGGCGACGGTCACCGACTCGTACGTCTCGGCGGCGTCACGGCTCGTCGGATCGGTCCAGCGCACCTGCACGCGGGCGATCCGGGCCGAGGGCGGCACCCCGTCGGCGAGCCGGACGGCGTAGAGCGCCGTGACGCTGTGCCCCGGTCCGACCTCGCCTCCGTCGACGCGGTCGTCGCGGAAGTCCTCGTCGTCGAGTGCCCGGTTGTCGTACCCGACGAGCCGGTAGGACCGCACAGATGTCGGTTCGAAGCTCACCTGCACCTTGGCGTCGAGCGCCCGAACGCTCAGCGTCGCCGGTAACTGTCGGACGAACACCTTCCGGGCCTGGGCGCGGTCGCTGACGTACACCGCGAAGCCGTCGCCCCGATCGGCCAGCTGCTCCATCAACTCGTCGCCGTACTCGCTGCCGACCCCCACGCCGAGCAGCGCGATCTGCTTCTCCGCCTCGTCGCGCACCCGGCGCAGGATCGGCTCCGCGTCGGTCCGGCCGGCGTTGGCGAGCCCGTCGGAGAGCACGATCACGCGGTTGGTCCGGCCGGGGCGGAACCCGTCGCGGGCCACCCGGTAGCCGAGCACCAGGCCGGCTTCGAGGTTGGTGCTGTCCCGGGTGTGCAGGGAGTCGATGGCGTCGTGCAGCTCGTCGGCGTCGGAGACGGCGGTCATCTCCCGGACCACCCGGGCCTCGCCGCTGAACTCGACGATGGCGATGGAGTCGGTGCGGCGCAACTGGTCGACCAGGGTGTGCAGCGCGTCCTGGACGAGGTCGAGCCGTCCGGGCTCGCCCATCGAGCCGGAGACGTCGACGACGAAGGTGAGGGCTGCGTCCGGCCGGCTCTCCTCGTCCTCCGAGCGGGTCTGCAATCCGACCCGCATCAACCGGACCTCGCCGGACACCTCGTGGGAGTCGGGGAAGCGGGCGCCATCGACGTGTACGGCGAAGCCGTCGCCGCCCGGCTCGGCGTAGTCCTGCCGGAAGGAGTTCACGAACTCCTCGGGCCGCACCGCGGTCCCCTCGGGCAACCGCCCGTCCATGATGAGCCGACGGGCGTAGCCGTACGACGCGGTGTCGACGTCGACGCCGAAGGTGGAGCGCGGGTCCTCCTCGGTTGCGGTCTCCTCATCGCCCGACCAGGGCGTGCCGTCGTGGTGGCGGGCGGATCCCGGGGCCGTGTCGGCCTGCCGTGCGCCCCGGCCATCGGCGCCGCAGGCGGTGATGGTCATCGTGATCGCCAGCAGCGCCGGCAGCAGCGGTGACCGTCGCAGGTGGGCCATCGGATCCTCCGGGGCGGGTCGGGGGTGGGCGACCGGCCGCGGGGTACCGGAGCCGTCGTGATCATTGACGCAGACCAGCGGCGCGGCGGATGCCGTCGTGGCCGAGCTGATACGCAAGCGTGAGTGTCGTGACCGCTTCGTGTGCAAGCCGTGACCTGAACAGTCCGCCCGGCGAGGCGCCGCCGCGACGGCGACCGGCCTCGATGGACGGAGTGCCCGGCCGTGCCGCACCGCCGCGGATGGGGCAGAGTGGCAGTCGCGGCCGGGACCAGACGGCCGGGACGGGAGGGCAGTGGCCGTGGAACGTACGACCGGGGTGGTGTTCCCCATGGCCGACGGCACGCGCAGCACGTCGGCACTCGGCCGCGCGGTCGTCGCCGACGCCTTGCGCGCCGTCGACCCGGTCGGCGCGCGCTCGGCCGAACACGAGACCAACTGGCGGCACGGCTACCTCGGCCACTTCCGCCGCCTGGTCGAGGCGGGGCTGCTCTCCCGCGAGGCGGCGGTGACCGTCGCCCGCGACGGCCTCGCCTCCCTGCACGCCCGGATGCGAGTGGTCCCCGACGACGGTCCGGAGATCGGCCTGGACGAGGCCTTCAGCACCGTCGCCGGGCAGCCGCTGCGTACCGCCACCGTCACCGGCGCCGGCGCGGCCGAGCGGGAGTTCTCCCTGCCGTACCGGGGGCAGCGGCTGCGCGGCGACGACCTGCGCCGCCGGCTCGACGCCTGGGTCACCGCCGGCGTCGTCGAACCGTCCTGCGCCGAGGCCGTCCGCGCCGTCCTGGCCAACCCGGACTGGCTCGACCTGCGCGACCAGCGCATCGTGGTGCTCGGCGCGGGGGCCGAGATGGGCCCGCTGCCGTCCGTCCTGCGCTGGGGCGGCGATGTGGTCGCGGTCGACCTGCCACGTCCGGAGATCTGGCGACGGCTGCTGCGCACCACCCACCGGTACGCCGGTCGCCTGCACCTGCCGGTACGGCCCGACACGGCCGGCGACGACGAGGCGCTCGCCGCCGGCGCCGGCGCGGACCTGCTGCACCGCCTCCCGCAGGCGGCCGAGTGGCTGCTCGGCCTCGACGGCCGGCTCGTGCTCGGCAACTACGTCTACGCCGACGGGGCGACCAACGTACGGGTCGCCATGGCCGTCGACGCGCTCACCCGTCACCTCCAGCAGCACCGCGACGACGCGGCGCTGGCGTTCCTCGCCACCCCCACCGACGTCTTCGCCGTCCCCGCCGAGGCGGTCCGCCACGCCGAACGGGGCTACGCCGCCCGCGGCGTCGCCCGCCGGTCCCTGCGGGTGCTCTCCGGCGGCCGCCTGCTGCACCGCAACTACCCGCCGGGCGCCGACCCCGGGATCAACGACAGCCTCGTGCCGCAGCAGGGCCCGAACTACGCCCTGGCCAAGCGGTTGCAGCGGTGGCGGGCGACGGTGGCGCGGGACGCCGGGACGACCGTGTCGTTCAAGGTGGCGCCGCCGACGCGGACCCGGTCGGTGCTGCGCAACCGGGCGCTCGCCGCCGCGTACGCCGGCGCGCACCGGTTCGGCATCGAGGTGTTCGACCCCGCCACCAGCAACACCCTGATGGCCGCGCTGCTGGTGCACGACCTGCGCACCGGGGGCGGCCCGGCCCACGCCCACCCCTGGCAGGACGAGGCGTACGCCGCGGCGCACGGCGGGCTGTGGCGGGTGCCGTACGCCCCGCGCAGCGCCCTCGGGCTGGCCGTCCTGCTGGGCCTCGGCGGGGCTCGGGCCTGACATTCACCGGGGTCGCCGCTCCGCCGGAATCGCCTCGCCGGCGCCGCGACTACGCCATCCATTCACGACAACAGCGCCTTCAGGCTATTGCGCCGACAGGTGCCGAGCGCGATGGTTTCTTGCATCGAGCTGATGCTGCGCGTGGCTCTACGACAGCTGTCGGTTCCTCCCGGCGCGCATCGAAGCTCCCCGAGACGGAATGGAGCCATGATGCCGTTCAGCAGGAGAGCGCTACTCGCGGGGATGCTCGGCGGTGCCGCCGTCGGCCTCGGCCAGTTCCCGTCCCGCCGCGCGTTCGCGCTGCCCGCACCCTCCACCGCCGGTACCACTCTGGAGCAGACCATCGTCCGGGGCGCACCGGGCGCGGGCGGCTACGCGACGCTGCGGCTCGCCGAGGGCGAGCCGTTCCTCGTCCGGGCCGACCTCGGTGGATCCCCGCGCGAGCGTGCCGGCTTCACCGGTCGGGTGCTGACCTGCTTCGCGCAGCTGACCGACGTGCACGTGCTGGACACCCAGTCGCCGGGGCGGTTCGAGTTCTTCGACCGGTACGGCAGCCTGCCCGGACTGGACGACCTGGCCAGCGCGTACCGGCCGCAGGAGTTGCTCAGCGCCCAGGTGGGCGACGCCATGATCCGGCAGGTGCGCCAGGTGCACGCCGGCCCGTTCACCGGCGCGCCGCTCCGGTTCTCGGTGGTGACCGGCGACAACACCGACAACTGCCAGCACAACGAGCTGCGCTGGTACATCGACCTGCTCGACGGTGTCGCGGTCCGGCCCGACTCCGGTGACCCGAGCCGGTACGAGGGCGTGGCGGACGATGTCGCGGCGGATCCGTCCTACTGGCACCCGGAGACCGGCTTCGGCCAGGCGACCTCGGTCCACGGGTTCCCCGTCGTACCGGGCCTGCTCGACGCCGCGCGAGCCTCGTTCCAGGCGGCCGGGATCGGTGTGCCGTGGTACGCCGTCTACGGCAACCACGACGGCCTCGTCCAGGGCAACGTGCCGGCTTCGCCGCTGCTGCGTCAACTGGCCACCGGCCCGCTGAAGCTGACCAGCCTGCCACCGTCGATCCTCGCGGCGCCGATCCCGGCGCAGATCCAGTTCATCGTCGGGCTGCTCGCCCAGGACCCGGCCGCGGTGGCGTTGATGCTCTCCTCCGGCGGGCGCCGTTTCGTCACTCCCGACCCCGACCGGCGCATCGTGGACCGGGCCACCACCGTGGCCGAACACTTCGTCACCAGCGGCACGCCCGTCGGTCACGGCTTCACGGAGACGAACGTCGCCGACACCACCGCGTACTACACCTTCGACGCCGGCCGGGTGCGCGGCATCGTCCTGGACACGGTGAACAGCGCCGGCGGGCCGAACGGCTCGATCGATCCCACCCAGTACGCCTGGCTGGAGCGGCAACTGCAGGCGGCGAGCAGCCGCTGGCTGTCACCGTCGGGCGAGGTGGTCACCCGCCCCGGTCGGGCGGACAAGTACGTCGCCATCTTCAGCCACCACACCGTCGGCAGCATGGACAACGTGCCCGCCGGCAGTGACCGGATCGGTGGTGCGCAGGTAAGAGCCCTGCTGCTGCGCTACCCCAATGTGATCCTCTGGGTCAACGGGCACACCCACCGCAACGAGGTGCTGCCCCACGCCCGCCCGGCCGGCGCCGTCGTCGGTGGCGGCTTCTGGGAGGTCAACACGGCGGCGCACATCGACTGGCCCGAGCAGTCCCGGATCATCGAGCTGGTGGACAATCTCGACGGCACCCTCTCGGCGTTCTGCACCATCGTCGACCACGCGGGACCGGCTGCCAGGGGCGGACTGTCGGACACCACGGCGCTCGCCGCGCTCTCCCGCGAGCTGTCCGCCAACGACTGGCATGGCAGGGGTGACTTCCGGCGCGGCACGCTGGCCGACCGCAACGTCGAGCTGGTCATCCCGTCGCCGCTCGCCGGGGTGAAGGCGGTGTCCGCCGAGGTCGGCGAGGCGTTCTCGATGGCGGCGAGCGGCTAGTGCCGTGTCCACAAACGTTGGCCGGGTTGGTCGGGGTTGGGAAAGTGTCGTAGGGCCGTGAAGCCGCCCGGGTCATCGCCTGCTGGTGTTGGCTTCGGTTCGTGCCGCGCCGTCGGGATCCTTCCGCGCCGCGGGTCGTGCACCGCACCGCGCGCGTCGCATTGCGGGTGACGACGCCCGGGCAGCGGCGGCGGTGCTTCGGGCTGCTGCGCTCGGCCGGTGACGTGTGGGCGTGTGTGTTGGAGGTGAACGCGTGGCGGCGTCGCCGCCGGGATGTACCCCTGTCCGGTTATCAGGAGTTGTGTCGGGAGTTGGCGGCGTCGGGGCCGGGCACGTTCGCGGAACTGGACCCTGTCGGCGACCGTACGACTGTCGATGACCGACATGGGCCGGATGGCGCTCACCCTCGCGCTCAAGCCCCGCGCGACGCGCCCCCGTCCCACCGGCCACACCCTGGTAGTACGCGATTCGACCGGCCCCGCTCCGCAAGGTCCCGCCGGCGGCTGAACGCGCCGGCGAGAGTCGGGCCGCATACAGTGACGCAATGCTGTCGAGGGTGAAGGGCCTGTCCCGGCACTTCACTGAGGAGAGCCTGCGCGCCTACCTGCTCGCCCGCTCCGAGCGCCGCGACGACGGCTGCCTGATCGTGCGCGGGTACGGCCGCCGCCGCGACGTCCACCAGAAGGTCGCCGGGCGGGCGTGGGCGCACATCGCTGCGTACGCGGTCTTCGTCGGCGGCTACGACCCGGCGCTGGACGTCGACCACCGCTGCGCCGCCCGGGACTGCATCGAGTCCACCCACCTGCGTCAGGTCGGCCGCGCGGAGACCTGCCGGGACCGGCGGCAGGAAGCGCGGTGCCGCAACGGCCACGACCGGGAGCTCGACGAGGTGACCGGGCGCTACCGCCGGGTGTGCCGGACGTGCAACCGGGAGGCCCAGCGGCGCTGGCGGGTCCGTCGGGCGGCCGAGGTCGCCACGGCGAGAGCCACGCACGGTCGCGGCCCGTCGGCCTCCGCGGGGCGACCGGGATCAGGCACCCCAGGGTCGGATACGACTCCACTGTCGCGGCGCTGACTGCCGGGCCCGGAGGTGGCGCCGTCGTTTTTTGTCCTGTTTCGCCGCTCGACGCACGACTGTTCCGTCTCGCAGGATGCCTGGGGGCATCTACCTCTGGCACAACGCCGCCATCGCGGTCTGCTTCGCCGTCGGTGACCTGATGGGGGGTCTGGCGGATCGGCAAGCTGGGCTACCTGGTGGTCACCGGCCTGGTGCTGACCTCGGGTGGATCGAGGACCCCAGCGCCCGGCGCCCACCCCGCGTCCTGCCCTGGCCCCGCCCTGGGCGAACGAGCCGGCGGGATCCGCAGACTGCATTCGGCAGGTCAGTCAGCCGTCGACGACCTCCCGGGCGGCAGGAGGTGACCGCCCTTCGCTGACCAGGAAGAACAAATATCCGTCCAGACCGCGAGAAATAGTCATAACCTGTGCGATTTGTCGTATAACTAACTCAGTATCACGAACGCCCCGACACAGGAACTTTCGCGTGCGCTCATCAGGACGCGCTCGATCAATACCGGGCTGTCCGCCGCGGTACGACGCCGACGGCGGCCCGGCCGGACACGACCCGGCCGAGCCGCCGTCGGCGGAAGCCGGTGATTGGGGTGATCACCGTGGCCGGCACGGGTCTCGCCCTCCTACGGGGCCCGTGCCGGCCACCCCGCCGAAGCGGAGCGACGCAACCGCTACCAGTCCCCCGAGTGAGAGGAAACGGTGATGTGGAACCCGCCAACACCGGCGGAGCAGGAGCTGTGGAACGCCGTGGTGGCCGGGGTCCGCGCGGTCGACCAGGCGGATCGCAAGGGTTTCGAGAACGCGATCGACCGCCTGTCACGGCTGCCCCACCCATGGGCGCACCAGGTCCTCAAGGACACCGCGGGACTGCTGGCCGAGGAGCTCGACCCGGACGGGCCCGACCGCTGGCCGCTCCTGGCGGCGCATGTCGACCGCTCCGCGCACTGGTTGCCCCAGGTGAACCGGGGGCTGCTGGCCGCGCTCCTTCCTGGTGGCCACCGACCGCCCGCCGCGGACGTGCCCGGCGAACCGGAGAACGCCCGGTGTCGACTGCTGCTGATCGCCCACCTGGCGAAGGCCGCGCGGGTCGGCGTCGGGGCGTTCCTCGACGTGGCGCTGGCCAGGAACGGCCAGGGGGCTGGCAGGTCGTTGTCCGGATCGGTCCCACGCTGCCGCACCGGACGCTGACGCCCCCGGCGAGCGCGGGAGCGCCCACGCACCAGGATCGAGCCAGCTGACCAATCGACCACTTCGACAACCACGTTGGACAGATGAGAAAGGACCCTCTTCAGGAATCGCGCAGGCACGGCGCAGATGATCACCACCGTCGGCAGCCGTCACAAGATCAGCGACAGACCCGCTCAACGTGCCCAGCGTCGTGTAGATGGCGAAGGCACGTCCGAGCCTTCAACCGCCCGCGAGCCGGCCAGCGGATTCAGCGAAGAGCCACAGGTTACAGGCGAGCGGCTCGTGACGTTCCCTTACCAGTGAGCCGGCACCGACCGTATGGCGTATCCGCTTCTGCCGAGATGAGTATGTAGTAGATCGTTGCTCTAGCGAAGATATCGCCCGCCATAGAAGCGACAAGCAACAGCAGTATGTTGATAGTGCTCTGGGGCGGCAGACCGGCCTGTGGTGCGGTCGCAAGGCTGCTTAAGGACCTGCCGCACCGGCGGTCGATCTCATCGATCCCCACCTAGGGTTTGCAACCAGGGTAAGACTCCCGAACCAATACGAAACGGTACTAGATGTATCGCCCGGTACGGTGGACTGGCGGAGCCATAGCCCTTATGACACGCTACCTTCCTGCAGCAGGTCCCACGCTTTTAGCGGTAGGGTTGGTCGAGGAGGCCGTCACCGTCACTACGCGCGTGTAGGTAGTCGGCGAAGGTGACCGTGCCGCGGTCACCATCGGTGAGCAGGTGGCCGCCCACGCCGAACCCCGCGCCCAGCCTGCCCCAGAGGGGGATCTTGATGACTGGGCGGCGGCGCTGTGCATCGGCGAGATAGGCGCGCATCAGGTCCGCCATCGACTCGACCTTCGGCCCGCCGAGCTCGCGAACGCGGCCTGCCGCAGGCCCCATGACGAGTTCGGCCATTCGCTCCGCGACATCGCCCACGTCGACTGGCTGAAGCAGTGACTTCCGCGGCACCACGGCGGCCGGACCGTTGGAGAGTCGCGTCAAAAACATCAGCATCAGATCATGGAACTCGGTGGCCCGCAGGATCGTCCATGGCAGGCCGGAGTCTTCGACGAGCCGCTCGGTGTCTAGCTTGGCCTGGAAGAACCCGAACCGAACCCGGTCCACTCCGACGATCGAGACATACACCAGGTGCGGCCGCGCTCCACCTGTCGCGTCGAGGAGCTTCCGGAGCTGGGTCACGTCCCGTTGCGGTCGCCGGTAGTCGGCCGCACTCGCGCAGTGGGCGATCGCCTCCACATCCTCGACCGCTGCAGCCAGGCCCTCGCCGGTCTCGAGATCACCCTGGACGAACCCAAGGCCCTGAGATCGGCGACGGCTCAACACCCGCACCTCGGCCTGATCCTGTAGCCGACGTACCAGCTCGCGACCCAGCACGCCGGTACCACCAGTGACGAGCACCCTTTCTGGACGCGTCATAGCCCCCTCCTCACCCTGGAACGGCTCGGCCAGTGGGTGAAGGCGGTGATGCGGTGGCCGCGGCGCACTCCTAGGTTGAGGATGTGGCGGCCGGTGCGGCCCGTCGAGTCGAACACAGTAGTGATGTTCATTGGCGTCTCCACCGGTTGGCGTCAGGCATGGGATTCGGTCGCGGTGGAGCGATGCGCGGGGCCGTGTTCGCCTTGTTCACGGCCCTTAGACAGGCCGCGGTCCAAGACGAACACCAGCGCATACGCCTCGGCGAAGGCGCATACCGCCCACATCGCCCAGGCCAGGACACTGAGGTTCAGTGGCTGGTGCAGCACGTTGAATGGGCCCATGAACTCGGCGAACACGGTGCCCAGCCACACGATGAGGCCGAGCCGCCATGCCCTGCTGTGCAGGCCCGTCGTCCACGCAGGAGCGATGGACCGGTAGACGAAGGCGTAGCCGATCCCGAACGCGAGCATCCCGCCGAGGATAGTCAGCGGATTCTCCAGAATCCGTGGAAGTGGCTCCAGTTCCTTCCACACGGTGATGACCTTGGGATGCTGGGTGTCGGGGTCGAACAACAACCCTTCCGCGCCTAAGCGCGAACCGCCGAGCAGGCGGAATGTGACGAACGTGCCTAGCACGAACGCGATGCCTCCGGCGAGGCCGGCAGCGAGTGTTCGCCAGATCGAGATGGTGTGTCGCATCGTTCTCCTTCCCGAGTTGGGGTGCCGTGAAGGAAGCTGCTACCAAGTGTCATGTAACGTTGCGCGACTGAATGCCTGCTGAATGGGCGCTCGCCGGTAGGTCTGCGGCTGAGGGCAGCTACCCGAGCATGAGGCTGGGACGGACGCGTACGGCGCGCTGGAGCTTGGTGCGGCGGTCTTCAGGTAGACCCGAACGCGCGCTCGTATTCGCTGCGGTCAGCCGATCAGACGGTGCGGCGGGAGCGGGCCAGAGCCAGCCCGCCGAGGGCCGTGGCGATCAGCCCAAACACCAGAGATGCGAAGCCACCAACTATTCCGTAGCCGGTGCCGGCACCACCCTCGGCCGCGGCCACCACGTACCCGCCAAGGACAATGCCGATCACGCCCGCCACGAGGGCAATGATGGCCCCCTTTTTCCCGTTACCGCTGCCGATACGACCAGCGGAGCGGGCCAGAGCCAGCCCACCGATGGCCATGCCGGCCAGCGCCACCAATGCGCCCACGGCGCTCAAGAGTCGCCCGGTGGTCAAGGCGTAAGCATCGTTGGCGACGAGCGGCTGGGCCTCGACCTGCACGTCCGGCGGTCCGACAAGCCCGAAAGTCCCGAGCAGGATGGCTCCGGCGATGACAAGCACAAGCACGGCTCCGGCGATGACAAGCACACGTCGGACTGACGTCAGGGCTCCCGATGAACTCATGTCCCTCCACCTTTCGCGCGTCTCATTTCGGAAGTTTGGATGTCGTCTGATCATGTCGCCGGGCGCACTGCCAGTCGTCCTGCGGACGTAGGTAATTCGCGCTGCCGCAAGCGGCGCATCCGGCTGCCGCGGATGCCGCAGAAGCCGGGAAGGTACCGCGTGTGCGGTAGGCGGCCGATCATCCGCGCGCACGAGTCGCCCGGGCAGACAACCGGTTAGGGTGCGCGCATGAGCAGGGGACGGATCGGTGTCAGAGACTGGGCGATCGCCGCCGGCGTGGCGGCGATCCTGCTGGTCACCGGGCTATCCGGGCAGCACTCCGCCACCAACCTCGACCTGCTCGGCTACGCGTTGTTGGTGGCCGGCGGCCTAGCGCTGGCCGCGCGCCGCTGGGCGCCGGTTCCGGTCCTGGCCGTCACCGGGCTGTGCGCGGTGGGTTACCAGGCGGCCGGTTTCGACGTGCCTGCCGTCGCGTACCTGTTCGCGGTGTACGCCGCCGTGCGGGCGGGACACCGCACTATCACGGTGGCGGCGAGCGTGATCATGCTGGCCGCTCTCCCCCTCGCGGCCCTGGCCTCGGGCCTGCACGACACGGGCGAGGCGTTCGCGCAGGCCCGAGGTGTCCTCGAGCTGGCCTGGCTGATCGCCGCCGGTGCGGCGGGTGAAGCGCTGCGGCAGGCCGAGCGCCGGGCGGATGAGGCCGAGCGCACCCGGGAGGAGACCGCGCGGCGCCGCGCCAACGAGGAGCGGCTGCACATCGCACGGGAGCTGCACGATTCGCTCACCCACCAGATCTCCGTCATCAAGGTGCAGGCCGAAGTCGCCGTGCACCTGGCCCGCAAGCGTGGTGAACAGGTGCCGGAGGCCCTGCTGGCGATCCGGGAGGCCGGTCGTGAGGCGACCCGGGAACTGCGAGCGACCCTGGAGGCGCTGCGCGACGACGACACAACCCCGCCGCACGGGCTCGACCACGTCCCGGAACTGGTGCAACGGGCCCGTGCGACCGGCCTGGACGCGACGCTGACGATCGAAGGACAACGACACGATGTGCCGGCCGCGGTGGACCGCACCGCTTACCGGATCGTTCAGGAGTCGCTCACCAACATCACCCGTCACGCCGCCGCCGCTACCGCGTCGGTCCGGATCGACTACCGTCCCGACGCCCTCGCGATCCGGGTCGATGACGACGGCAAGGCCACGCCGGCCACCGCCCCGATGCCCGGCGTCGGGCTGCTCGGGATGCGCGAACGAGTCACCGCCCTCGGCGGTCGCTTGCGCGCGGAACCGCGCGGCGAGGGCGGTTTCACCGTCCAAGCTGAACTCCCGGTGGGCCGAACGTCATGATCCGTGTCCTGCTGGTCGACGACCAGCCGCTGCTTCGCAGCGGCTTCCGCGCGCTCCTCGACGTCGAAGATGACATCGAGGTGGTGGCCGAGGCCACCGACGGGCAACAGGGCCTGGCGCTCATCAAGGAACACCAGCCGGACATCGCGCTCATCGACATCCAGATGCCCGTCATGGACGGCATCGAGGCGACCCGGCGCATCGCCGCGGACCCGACCCTGGCGATGGTGCACGTCGTCATCCTGACCAACTACGGCCTAGACGAACACGTGTTCGACGCGCTGCGCGCCGGCGCCGCCGGGTTCCTCGTCAAAGACATCGTGCCAGAAGACTTCCTTCACGCCGTGCGCGTCGCCGCGCGGGGCGACGCGCTGCTCGCACCGTCGATCACCCGCAAGCTGATCGACCGGTACGTCACCGAGCCGCTCCACACACGCGCCGACACGGGGCTGAAAGGACTGACCAACCGCGAACGCGAGTCCGTCGCCCTGGTCGCGCAGGGCCTGTCCAACGACCAGATCGCCGAACGCATGGTGATCAGCCCAATGACCGCAAAAACCCACATCAACCGGGCCATGGCCAAGCTCCATGCCCGGGACCGCGCCCAACTCGTGGTCCTCGCCTACGAATCCGGCCTGGTAACCCCACGCAACCGCTGACATCGATACGGCGCGGCCGGATCCAAGATCAGGTGCGCTCTTCTGCCGCGATCCGCGCGCTACGCCGCGTCACGAAGTGCTGACTCGGCCGGCATACGCACATGCCGAATTGAGGATGTTCAGCCGTGGGACGTGAGTCGGTCGGGTGGTCTCATAGCAGGGTGCGGATGCGCGATGATGAAGTCATGAACTCGGCGGACCGTCGCACGCCTGAGGCGTCTGAACCGGTGACGCTGCGTGTGATCACGGAGAGCAATCGTATGTCTATCGAGGGCTTGCGAGTAGCGGCGGGGCAAGAGGCATTCGTTGACGGCGTCGGGCAATCGCTTGTCGAAGCAGCAGCCACTCCGCACGCCAGGCCGTGGTACCGGGCCGTCTACTCGGGAGAGGCCCCGGTGGGCTTCGTGATGCTCGGCGATGACGTTCCCCCTGGTAGTCCGCACATACCTTGGCGCTACTACCTCTGGCGGCTGCTGATCGACGCGCGTTTCCAAGGCCGCGGCTACGGTCGCGCGGCCATGGATTGTGTGGTCGCGTATGTGAAGAACCGTCCGGGCGCGGATGTGTTGGTGACGAGCGTGGTTCCGGGAGAGGGCTCGCCGATGGGCTTCTACCAGCGGTACGGGTTCCAACCCACAGGACAGTTGTTCAACCACGAGCAGGTCCTAAAGCTACGGCTGGAGGAAATCCCGGCGGCGAAATGATTGCCGGGCAGCGGTCAGTCAGGGGTCGCGGTGCAGATCATCGAGGTCACCGGCATGGGTGTGCGCAGTGCGGTCATCCGCTTGGAGTGCCGGGAGACCCTCTTCGGTTCATCCTCTTTCCGATGATCCACCTCGGTTGGCCCGAGTTCTGTGACGCGGCCAGGGAGCGGGTTAGTCGTTGTGCGCTGGCCGTCGCGGAGGCGCGAGCCCACACGAGGCCGAGGGGTGTCGCTGCCCGGGCTGGCGTATCGGCTCCTGCGTTACATCGCGTTCCGTCACGGCGGAGCGGATCACGAGTGGACCACGACGTCCCAGCGCCCACACGGTGAGCGCGAAGCAGCAGAGCGCCGTTCCCGTGATCGTGACCGCTGTCCAGCCGCCCGCGGACCAGAGCGTGGTCGCGGCGGCGGAGCCGATAGCAGCGCCGATGAAGTTGCCGGTGGCTAGCGCCGTGTTGAGCCGGCTGCGGGCCTCGTGGGAGAGGGCGAACAGCCGCGCCCGGTTGAGGAGGGCCTGCGCCTGGAGGGCAACATCGATCACGATGATGACGATGACGACGAGCACGACGGACCGGCCGGCGAACGCCGCGACGACGAAGGCGCCGAGGGCCAGTACCCATGCCACGCCCGTGGCCGGAAGCGACCAACCTCGGTCATGCAGACGACCGGCGTGCTGGACGGCGAGGACACCGGCGAGGCCGGCCAACCCGAACAACCCGATCACCGGTACCGGGTACCGGAACGGCGGGCCGCTGAGCAGGAACGTCAACGCCGTCCAGACCAACGAGAACGCGGCGAACCCGATGGCGGCCAGGACCAGCGTCCATCGGGCCGCCCGCTCGCGCATGACCACCGCGCCGACCGAGGCGATGAGCGCCGGGTACGGCATGCGCGTCCGCGGTGCCAGCGGTGGAATCGCGCGATAGAGCAGGACCGCGAGCAGGACGGCGACGACCGCGGCGAGGGCGAAGATCGTACGCCACCCGGCGGCGCCGGCGACGAACCCGCTGATCGTGCGGGAGGCCAAGATACCGGTGAGGGTCCCGGACCCGACGGCGCCGACGATCCGACCGCGGTGGGCGTCGCCGGTCAGGTCCCCGGCGAGCGGCGTGAGGACCTGCCCGGAAATCGTCGTCACGCCGAGCACGCCCAGTGCGAGGAGGAGTACGCCGATCGACGGCGCCAGCGCGCACAGCAGCAGTGCGGCGGCCGAGGTCAGCAGCATCACCGGGACGAACCGGCGGCGGTCCAGGACGTCGCCGAGCGGCACGAGCAGCAGCACGCCGACGGCGTACCCGACCTGCGTCGCGGTGACGAGCCAGCCGGCCGTCGCGGTCGCGGCGCGTAGATCGCCTGCGATGAAGCCGAGCAGCGGCTGCGCCCAGTACAGGTTGCCGATGGCCGCTCCCGCCGCCAACGCGAACAGGAACGTCAGCCGGCGGCTCATCTCCGACGGCGGTGCCATGCGGGGTGCTGCCACCCTGCCACGCTAAGGCGCGGGATCAAGGCGTCGGGCCCAGCGAGGGCCTGAGCGTGGCAGGGCCGCATCCGCCGGGATGTCCAGATCTCTCCCGGCACCCTTCAGGCGTGCCCGGACAGGTCGACACGGCGGGCAACGACAGCCCCCACCGGTGGGGTCGCAGTAGGGCACAAGACGCTGTCATGGCGATCGCGTGGGTATGGCTCGTCGCGTTCGCGGCCAGCGGGCGACGCCGTTGCCTTGGCATGATCGGGTGCGCACATCTGCCGCTGATCGCGCGGTGATGCCGATGAGAGGACGTCGTTCGACGTGTGGCGCGGATTTTCTTTCTGCTGGTACCGGACTGTCTCAACCGCATCTGCCGAGTGGCTTCTTCGGAGATGGTCGTACTTTCCAACGCGGCGGGCGGGCTCGACAGTCGACGTCCAGTTGCACGCCGACCATTGGCCGGCCTGCCGTGCGCCGTTACCTCGTCGCGGGGAAGATGACTTGCTCCAGCAGCGTCACCGGGGTCCGCCACTGGTCGGGGTTGTCGTAGTTGCCGGCGGTGATGGCCACGCTGAGGTCAAGGTCAGGCAGGACGATAAGGCGTTGGCCGCCGTTGCCCATGCCGGCCACCAGTCGATGGCCCGCGATGGTCTCGAGGTACCAGTGGTAGCCGTATCGAGCGCCCCAGTCGGTATGCAGGCGGGGCTGGAGCATCGCGCGGATCCAGCTGGCGGGGACGATCTGGCGACCGTCCCACGCTCCCTCCGCAAGCACCAGCTCGCCGAGCCTGGCCAGGTCGCGCGGTGCGAGCCGCAGCCCGGACGCGGCGGAGGCCACCCCGTCCGCGCCGGCCATCCATTCGAAGCTGTGGATGCCCAGCGGCTCGAACAGCGCCGCTCGGCCATACTGCGGCAGCGGCCGCCCAGTCCCGTCGGCGATCAGCCGGCCGAGCAGCGCCGTGGCGCCTCCGCAGTAGCTCCACCGGGCACCGGGTGGCTGCAAGATCGGCCGCTCCAGCACGTACCGGTACCGGTCCGGCGCCAGTTCCATCGCGATCTCGGCGTTTGCCGGGCTGTTGTACGGGATGTCTTCGCGCCATTCCAGCCCCAGCGACATCATCAGCGCATGCTCGACGGTGAGCCGGGCCCGTTCGGGATCGGCCGCCAGATCGGAGTACTCCCGGAACTGGCGCAGCAGCGGCTCTGCGGGGTGCGGGACCCGGCCCTCGCCGAGCGCGATGCCATACAGCAAAGCGGTCACGCTCTTGGTAACCGACCGCACGTCATGCAACGTCTCGGGCCCAAACTCCACGGTGCCCAGCGAAGTGCCCCAGGCGAAGTCCTCACCTGCGCCGTAGTACTCCAGCAGAGTCTGGCCACCGCGGACCGCCACGGCGGCGTGCAGGCCGTCCACCCGACCGGCCTGCAGCGTCTCGACCAGGAGGTCACGCAACTGGGTCGTCATGTCGCACTCCGTGGGCAGGGCAATGCTGTGCCTACGGAATAGCACGCACGTCATGGACTGGGAAGCGCAATTTCAGCCAGACCCACCGGCAGAACCATGCCGGACCAGCGAGGCGCATAGGCGCCGATTCGCGCGCTTCCGCCGCGATCAGGGCGCCGGCTCACCAGTCGCTGAACGACCGGATCTGCCGAGATGAGCGCACTGGATCTTGTGAGATTGCCGCCCGCCACGAGGATGGGAACCCAGGGGCCGGCCTGTCGGACACCTTCAAGTGCACTGATACGGTGATCACCGGAATGGCGTGATCAGGATGGAGAAGGAAGACATGCCGGTTACCCGTCTAGCTTCGGTGGCGGACGCCGAGGCGTTGACCGAACAGCTACGGTCGAACCGGGACTTTCTCGCCCCGTGGATGCCGGCCCGCGATGACAGCTTCTTCTCTGTGGACGCCCAGCGCGCCAACTTGGCCGATGCGCTTGACGCGTACGGCCGGGGAACGGCGGTCCCGCTCGTCATCCTCGACGACGATGGGCAGCTGATCGGTCTGCTCAACCTCAACGGCATCACTCGGGGCGCGTTCCAGTCCGCCAGCCTCGGTTACTGGGTGAGCAGCTCGCACAACGGTCGAGGATTCGCCGTAGCCGCTGTGGCCGATGCGGTCGTCATCGCGTTCGAGGAGCTCCGTCTGCATCGGCTCCAAGCAGAGACCTTGCTGCACAACACGGCGTCGCAGCGGGTACTGACACGGAACGGGTTCAAGCCGTTCGCGGTGGGACCGGCGTACCTGCAGATCGCCGGCGAGTGGCAGGACCATCTCCTCTACCACCTGTTGAACGAACGTTGGCAAGCAACAGTTTGAGCGCCAAGTCGACGGCTTCGTGCAGGGCCGTGTGGAGTGTGGCCGGGCTGGTCGAGCGGGACCTGTAGGGCGGTGCTCACGGTGCCGATGAAGGCTCCAGTCAGCGCGGCCGCGCAGGCCTGCGAGGCGGCCGGCCATGCCGTCGCTGGCGTCGCCCGCCGTGGGTAGCGCTCGCAGCAGTACGTCGTCGGCCCTTCGCCCGCGCGGCGGGAGGCGATGGCCTCGACCGTCGCGCGCACCCGCGCGTCGCTCTCCGGGAACAGCGACTCCCCGTTGCTGACGAAGTAGCTGAGAAATCGGGCAAACGCGTTTTCGACGCCACACCCGGTATCCGGATCTGCCGCCGACCGGGCGTCACGGTGCGACGGACGCTGGGCGGTGCTCGGCGCGCGGTCGTGCGAATTGAGTGCACTCCAGTGGCGAGTCCAACAGGTTCGGCCCGCGGGCAGTGGGCCTGAGCCGGGAGTGTGCCTCTCGTGCCAGGTTTCGGCTGCTGATGCTGCGGCGGCCGTCACGCGGCTCCTCGACGCGGGATGCCTGGCGTGGTTGATGCGGCCGAACGGGTTTGGCGATAGAACTGGACGGTGACTCTCACCTTCTGCTCGGACTTGGCGGCCGCCGACTGGATCGTCCACACCACCCTGCCGTGGCAGCAGCTGGTGTGCTTCGGCCCTGCCGGCTTGGACGCCTACGCGCGGCTTCGGCTCTTGCCTGATCCGGTACGCCCGGGCCAAAGCGAGAACGACGTGGAGGCCGAGGACTGGCGCACAGATCAGCTGCCGAGGCTGTTCGAGCTACTGGCGGCCTGCACCACCACCCCGGACGACTGCTACTTCTGTGTCTGGGAAGGCTTCGCCAACGCCGGGCCTGTCACCGACGACGATGCCGCGTACGCGGGCGTCGACAACTTGGAGGACCAGATCGGGCGGGCAGCCGCCCGGCCGGGACTGGCACCGACGTCCGGTGCCTCGCCCTCAGTCCTGCAGGCGCCGAAGGTGGAGGTGCCCCACCGCGCGTATTGGCTGTTCCGTGGGCCACTGGCCGAGATCGGCACGTGGGACACCGCCGAGGCGTGGCCGGGGCAGTGCCGGCTCGATGCGGTGGAACCGGCGTTCGTCTGGCCTGCCGATCACGCCTGGTGCGTTGCCCTGGACGTCGATCCGCACTGGGCCGGGATCGGTGGCGGTGCGCTGCTGGTCAACCAGCTCATCGCTGACCCGCTCCTCGACGTGGTCTCTGCCGATCCCACCATGGAGCAGCCGTTGTATCGGTGAAAAGAAGCGGTTCCAGTCGCCGTTGCACCCTGGATGCCCCGAAGAAAGGCATGCCGCAGCGAGGTCTGCATGCGCGGATCTGCCGCTGATCGCTCGCTACGGGAAGTAACAGCGAACGAGTGGTCGGTGCCCGAACTGCCGAGATGAGTGCACCGATCGCCCCGACCGGCAGTTCGCGCCCGACTGATCCGGCAACGGGTGCCGAAGTTGGTCGCCGCGGGCGCGAGGGTCGTCCGTGACGAGTGGTATGGCGACGTCCTTGGTCATGTCGTCATGCAAGACACCGAGGGCAACAAGTTCTGTGTCGCCTGATGCCGGATCGACGCCACATCGCGGGATGATCTCGTCCGGGAGAACGAGGTCGCCGTTGGCTGGGCGTCCGTCTTGCCTTCGATGTTAGGTTCGCCTGCATGACTGGACAGATCACGGCTGGGCAGTTCCACGCGGCCGACGGTGTCGAGGACTGGCGCTGCCTCTACCATGTGGTCTCGGCCTATTTCCCGACCGGCTCGTTGGACAAAGGCATCGAGCTCGTCGCTGAGATCGGCCGGCTCGCCGACGAGCACGAACAGCAGTACCTCACTATCGACCTGCGTCGCGCCGGCGTTACCGTGAGCCTGGGAGTGCGCCACATCGCGCTGGCCCGGCGGATATCGGCCGCGGCCAAGCAACTGGACATCCCGGCCGACCCGAGCGCCGTGCAGCTCATCAACGTCACCCTTGACGCGCTCGTCGGTGCGGATGTGCTGCCGTTCTGGCGAGCGCTGCTCGGTTATCGCCAGCTCGGCGAGGACTACCTGTTCGACCCAGCGCGTCGCGGCCCCGGCTTCGGTTTGCAGCACATGGATGCGGCGCGCCCACAACGCAACCGCCTGCACCTCGATGTCGCCGTCCCACACGATCAGGCTGAGGCCCGCATCGCCGCCGCCTTGGCTGCGGGCGGCCGCCTAGTCTCCGACGCGCACGCGCCGATGTGGTGGATCCTGGCCGACGCCGAGGGCAATGAGGCCTGCGTCGCCACCTGGGTCGGACGCGAATAAGGGACCCACTCCGGGCAGCAAAGACTAATGGCGCACCGCTACCCCTTCCGCGCCGACGGGCGAACCGAGCATCCGCTTCTGCCGCGATCCGCGCGCTACACAGGGTTACGTGACCGCTCGCGGCTCGCGGGTACGGATCTGCCGATGACAGCAGGTCGCAGCCCCCGTACGTTGGCGCCATGGCGACTTTTTGGACCTTGGGATGCGATGCCGACCATCCGCAGCGGATCGCTGCTTTCTGGGCGCTGGCCCTCGGCTATGTCAAGGAATCCGGTTTCGACGAGCCCGATAACGCGTCCATCGTCGACCCGGATGGCCGGGGCCCCGCCATTAGTTTCCTGAAGGTGCCCGAGGGCAAGTCCAGCAAGAATCGCATGCATATCGATGTTCGGGTGGCCGGTCCAGGCCCCTGGGACATGGTCGAGCGCGCCCGACTGATCCGGCAGAAAGTCCCCGAGTTGGTCGCCGCCGGCGCGACGGTGATCCGCGAGGAGTGGTACGGCGACGTGCTCGGCCACGTCGTCATGGAGGACCCCGAGGGCAACGAGTTCTGCGTCGCTTGATGCCACGGCCACTGCCGCGTTTCGGTATCCGGATCTACCGCGATGCGCGTGGCGGCTCCGGCACCAAGACAGTCACCCTCAGTTATCACGATCTTGGGCTCGGCTCTGACAGCGAGCGTCGTTGAAATTGATGGCCCGATCGAACGGCAGGGCTGGGTGGCATCTGCCGCCGTGCTGGGCACCAGCCGCTGGAACAGGTAGGTGACGGGTCTACCGCTAACCTGAACCGCCGCGTCGCTGTCCGTGGCCGCCACGGCTCGCCGCCCGTGGCCTGCCGGTCTCAGGTTTTGAGTCGGCAGAAAGGGATCACGTTGTCGGGAACGCCTGCGAAGTCTTCAGCAGACGGTCGTCCTCGGCCAGGTCGGGCGTGGGCCGGGTGTCGGCGCGAAGTGCGGCGATCTGCGCGGCGAGGCGATGCTGCGCCAGCTGCGGCGGGAGCAGCTCGGGCAGCGCTTTGTAGATCGTGCTGCGGGACACGCCGACGAGCTTGGCGATCGCGCTGATCGAGCGGTCCGGCTCTGCGAGCAGTTGGCGGGCGTAGGCGAGTTTCTCGGGGGTCATCGCCGGCGGCCGGCCGAGTCGTTGCCCGCGGGCGCGGGCGGCGGCCAGGCCTTCGTTGGTGTTCGCCACGATGATGGTGCGGATGAACTCGGCCAGGGCAGCGAAGATGTGGAAGACGAACATGCCGCCGGCGGTGGTGGTGTCCAGCTTCTCGTGCAGCGACAGGAATCCCACGCCCTGGCGCTTGAGCCGGCCGACGATCGCGATGAGGTCTTCCAGGGAGCGGCCGAGACGATCGAGGGACACCACGGTCAGGGCGTCGCCGGGGCGGACGTAGTCGAACATGCGGGCCAGCTCCGGCCGGTCGGCGTTCTTGCCCGAGGCCTTGTCGAAGAAGCAACGCGCGCAGCCGGCCGCGGTCAACGCCGTCTCCTGGCGAGCGAGGTTCTGCTCCCGGGTCGACACCCGGCCGTAGCCAACGAGCGCCCCGGACAACGGGGCCGGCGCGAGCGGATCGTCCGGAGCGGAGGTGGAAGTGGTCATGCGGGTTCAGGGTGTCCGACAAACCCGTGATCGGCTTGTTGGACACTCCGACTTTCTGGACGGGTTTGTTGGACAGCCCTGACCGGCAGGCGGGGCCCTGCCTTGATCTTGTCTAGGAAACGATCGTTTCGAACCACCGAAGATCGGTGACGCGCGCGCTGAAGGACGGTGTCGTCCCTACTGAACGCCTGCGTCACCGGCCAATGAAGAGCGGCTGGCGTTCAACAGCGAGCACGAGGCGGGCCAGGTGGCGTCGCATTTCCGCGCCAACACCAGCCTGAGTCCTTACGCACAAGAACTGTCATTATGGTGCAGTGGCGTTATGTGCCTTATGTCGGATCGGGTTGCCGGATTACTGGTATTGCTTATTCGTTAATCACTCGAGTCGACGGTGGGAGGGTTTCCTGGCAGGGTCGGCGACATGGTGGGGATGGACGGGGCGGATGTCCGGGCGGCGGCGGACGAGATGACCCGGGTGCTGCACCCGGCGTGCGAGCAGGACTGGTCGGTCGCCGCCGGAGACCTGGACTGGTCCTGCTGGACCACCGCCGCCCACGTCGCGCACGACCTGCTCGCCTACGCCGGCCAGGTGACCGGCCGCCCCGACGCCCGTTACCTGCCGTTCGACCTGCGGGTGAGCGACGACGCCACCCCGGCGGACGTGCTCACCGTGGTCACCGCGAGCGCGGGGCTGCTCGCCGCCGCGGTCGACACCGCTCCCCCGCAGACCCGCGCCTGGCACTGGGGACCCTGCGACCCGGGCGGGTTCGCCGCGATGGGCGTCGCCGAGACTGTCCTGCACACGTACGACATCACCTGCGGCCTCGGTGTGACCTGGCGGCCGCCGCCACAGCTCTGCGCCGGGGTGCTGCGCCGGCTCTTCCCCGAGGCGCCCACCGGCGACGCGCCGGAGGTGCTGCTCTGGATGACCGGCCGGGCCGCGCTCGGCGACCGACCCCGGCGCACGAGCTGGAGCTGGCAGGCGGCGATCCGCTGACCGGTGAGCCCCGGCCCGTCGTGCCCGGGTTCAGGCGATCTCGACGACGATTCCGCCGGCCGTGCGGCCGGCGGCGAGGCGGCGCTGTGTCCTCTGATCAGGGTGTGGCCGGCCGGTGGGCGGGTTGGAACAGTTCGATGAGGTTGCCGGCGGGGTCGGTGAGCAGGATTTGGCGTCCGCCGGGGCCGGCAACCACGTCGCTGCGAAACGACAGTCCTGTGCTGCGCAGTCGGTCGATCTCGGCATCCAGGTCGTCGACGATCAGATGGACGCGGTTGCGTCCGGCGGTGGTGGCGTCGTCGGGGGTGGCGCGGGCGCCCGAGCTGGCTGGCCCGGACAGCAGCAGCCGCAGCGGGCCGCGTACCACGTCGGCGAAGGCGGGCGCGGCGCTGGTGTTCAGGGTGAAGCCGAGATGGGTGGTGTAGAAGTCGACGGCCGTCTGGACGTCATCAACGAGGTAGCGGACGCTGGCGTACTGGTCGGGTGCTGTCACGGCTGAATCTCCTTCAAGCGCGGGTGACGGTGAGGACCGGCAGCAGGTGTCTGATGCGGGTGTCGATGTCGGCCGCGGTGTGCTGGAAGGCGGGGTAGCTGGCCTGGTCGGTGTCGCCGGCCGTGGTGGGGTCGGGGATGCTCCAGTGCACCCGCCGGGGATGGTCCGGAAAGTCAGGGCAGGCCTCGCGGGCCTTGTCGCACAGGCTGATCACGTAGTCGAGCCGGCGGCCGGTCACCGTGTCCAAGTGCCGGGGGCGCTGGCCGGTGATGTTGATGCCGAACTCGTCGTGCAGCACCCGTACGGCGTTGGGATGAAGGCGGGGCCTGGGCCGGCTGCCGGCGCTGGTCACCTCGACCTGGCCGCCGGTGCGGTGGCGTAGCAGGGCGTCGGCGATCGGTGAGCGGGCGCTGTTGCCGGTGCACACGAACAGCACGCCGACGCGGGGCGAGCGCCGCAGGTCCACCGGGGGTATGCGCGGTGCAGGCTCCCGGCGCAGTGCCGGGTGCAGCGCGGCGCCGGTATCGGCCAGCGCAACTGTGCAGCGGTCCAGATCCAGGTGGTAGTAGCTGTCGCGGCCGTCGAAGCTGCTGCGCGTGGCGGTGACCAGCCCGCCGTCACGCAGCAGCCGCAGGTGGTACGAGACCAGGTTCTGCGGCTCACCCACCAGCGTCACCAACTCCCGGACCCGGTAGTCGCTGTCCGCGAGTTCGGTCAGCAGCCGCCATCGCAGCGGATGGGCGGCCAAGCGCACAAACGCCGGGGTGGCTTGATTCGACGACGCCACGAACAGCAGATTACATCAAACCCATTTGATGAAGTAGCCGCGTGTTGAGGAGGTGGACGGTGGCGTCCGAGCCGCAGCCCCGTGACGTACCGGGGATCGGACCAGGCCACGCGAGCCGCCACGGGCCACTTGGCGCGGCGGTTGGGCACCGCCAAATGCGGTGGTCATCGGGCTGGGATCGATGATCGGAGCCGGTGTGTTCGCCGCGTTCGGTCCGGCGGCTCGCCGACCTGCCCGCCATCGGCTGCCGCCGGCAGGCGTCGCCGCCCGAGATCGTCTCCTTCGCGCGCACCGCGCAGCGCGTCGCGACCGACCGGGAGCGGCTCGGCTGACTCGCGGTGCGGCGTCAACGACGCCGCCACGGCAGGCGCCAGCGCCGCCGCCGGGCGTTCGGCGCCGCGCGCGGCGGCTCCGCCGCGGCCGCGGCCACCGGTGGGGCCGCCCTCCGCTCCCGGTCGGCCCGCCACCGGCGTACGGTGTCGTCGGCGTTGACCGGTCGCACCACCACCTTCGGGCCGGTGGGCGTCCGCAGCCAGGCCACGATCTGCGCGTTCAGGTCGGCGACGAAGGCGCGCACCGACTCCTCCGTGGGCAGGTCCCGCACCTCGTCGGGGACCTGCTCGACGCGGCGGCGCAGCTGCAACGGGGTCGGCAGCAGCAGGTCGGTGGGGAGCGCCTCGCGCTCCAGGAAACTCTTGATCCACCACGACTCGTCGTACGGCAGGTCCCGGCCCGGGATCGGCTTGCCCGTCCCGGGCAGGTTGTCGAACTCGCCGCGCTCCTGAGCCGTGCGGATCTGCGCCTCGACCGCCGCCTCCCAGCCAGTCGTCACCGCCGTCACCTCCCGCGTCCACGGTATCCGCTCTCCGTGGAGGGTTTCAGCGCCGGCGGGCGGCCGGGCATTCCCCGCCGTGCCGTGCGCCGGGCGGGTCCGGGCGGCCCGGCGTACATTCCTCGGTGGCCCGTTTCCGGCGAAAGGACCCCCGCGTGCGCGACTGGCTGATCTGGCTCGGCGTGGCGCTGGCCTGTCTGCTGGCGAGCTGGGCCCTGCTGGTGCTGCTCGCCCGGCGCCTCCCGCCGGGCATCCTGCGCGACCTGGCCGCGTTCATCCCCGACTGCCTGACCACGGTGCGCCGGCTGCGCCGGGACCCGCGGGTGCCCCGCCGCGCCAAGATCGCCATCGTCGTCGCGGGCCTCTGGCTGGCCAGCCCGATCGACCTGATCCCCGAGTTCCTGCCGGTCATCGGCCCGCTCGACGACATCGTCGTGGTCGCCCTGGCCCTGCGGTACGCCGGCCGGCAGGTACCCCGGCAGGTGCTGCTCGACGCCTGGCCGGGTGAGCCGCGTCTGCTGCTGCGCCTGCTCGGCCCGGCGCCCGCCGACCCGACCGACGAGCCGACCGACGGACCGGCCGACGGGCCGCACCGGGGGTCGGCCGGCGCCGCGCCGGTCGACCGCTGAGACGCCGGTGGGCACGCTGCTGGCCGCCTCGGCGGCGGCGTTCCTGCTGGCCCTGCTGTCGGCGGTGACCGGCTTCGGCGGCGGCGTGCTGCTGCTGCCGGTCTTCACCGCACTGTTCGGCCTACGGGTGGCGGTGCCGGTGCTCACCCTCACCCAGCTCGCCAGCAACGGCGCCCGGGTCTGGCTGAACCGCCGGGAGCTGTGCTGGCCCCTCGCCGGCCGGTTCGCCGCCGGGGCGGTGCCCTTCGCGGTGACCGGCGCGCTGCTGCTCGCCCACGCCCCGCTGGCCGCGCTGAAGCGGCTGCTCGGGGTCTTCCTGCTCGCCGTGGTGGTGTGGCGGCGCATCGGAGCGCGGCCGGCGCGCCCCACCGAGCGCACCTTCGTGGCGGTCGGCGCGGCGTCCGGGCTCGGGTCCGCGCTGCTGGGCTCGGTCGGCCCGCTGACCGCCCCGTTCTTCCTGGCCTATGGCCTCACCCGAGCCGCGTACGTGGGCACCGAGGCCGCCGCCGCGCTCAGCCTGCACCTGGCCAAGACCGTCGGGTACGCCACCGCCGGCCTGATCGGGCGGGACGTCCTGGTGCTGGGCGCGGCGCTCACCCCGGCCACCCTGGCTGGCGCGTGGGCGGGCCGCCGGGTCGTCGGCCGGATCAGCGACCGGGTCTTCATCGTCCTCGTCGAGGCCGGGCTGGTCGTCGCAGCGGTGCTCCTGCTCGCCGGCCGGTGACCGCCTCGCCGAACCCCTGCCACGGCCGCCCGACGGGCCTAGGGTGGGTGGCAGAAGGCTGACCTGAGCAGGCAGAACCGTTCACGGTCGGTGCGGCATCCGGGAGGAGTGGACGTGACAGATCCGGAAGAAAACCGCGAGAAGAGCCACAAGACCGACGACGTGCTCTTCTCCACCGACGGGGATCCCCACCACCACCTGGAGCAGGCACCGCAACCGGACGAGCACCTACCCGTCCAGTTCATGCACGACGGGGAGACCGAGACCGTCGGCGAGGAGTGAGCGCCGGCGTCGGCGCGAGCCGGCGGACGGGGCGGCGGGGTCAGCCCCGCCAGCGCACGTGCCGGTGCCCGTCGCGGGGGAACGGCGGCCGGGCCGGCAGCACCTCCTGGAAGACGTACCCGCTCTTCTCCGCCACCCGGCAGGAGGCGGCGTTGTCCACCTGGTGCAGCAGCTCCAGCCGGGTCAGCCCGCCGGCGGCGAACCGGGCGAACGCCCACTCGGTGACGGCGGCGACCGCGCGGGGCGCCACCCCCCGCCCGCGGGCCGGAGCCGCGGTCCAGTAGCCCACCTCGGCGTAGGGCCGCCCGGGGGTGATCTCCTTGAGGATCACGTTCGCCACCAGCCGCGGCCCCTCGGGCGACGGCTCGACCACCGCGAAGCTGAACCGGCGGCCGGCCGACCAGCCCTGCCGGCTGCGGCGCAGGAACGCGCGGGCGTCGGCGGGGGTGCTGACCGGGTACCGGGTCCAGCTGCGCAGCACCGGGTCCCGGTAGGCCGCCAGCAGGTCGTCGACGTCGTCGTCCCGCCACGGCCGCAGCAGCAGACCGGGCGCGGTGGGGGTGGGCGCGGCGCGTAGCTCGATCGACACCCCGGTAGTGTCGCCCGCCATCGCGGCCCTGGCGAGACTCTTCCGCGCCGGAATGTCGGTCCTTCGCTGGTAGCCCTTCGGCGACGACGTCGACACCCGACTGACCTTCAGGCTGATCCTCTGCCTGGACGTCGATATTTTCGTCGGCCTCGTCGAGACCCGGCTGGTCGCCGCGGCGGCGCTCCTCCGCGCCGGGTGGTGAGCAGATCAGCGCAGTTTCGGGTCGAGGGCCTCGCGGACCGCTTCGCCGAGCATCACGAAGCTGAGCACGGCGGCGACGAGGAACGCGGCGGGGAAGAAGAGCAGGTGGGGCGAGACCCGGATGTAGTTCTGGGCCTCACTGATCATGATGCCCCACGACACGACGGGGGTCTTCAGCCCGATGCCCAGGAAGGACAGGGTGGCCTCGGCGCCGATGAACGACCCGACCATGATCGTCCCGTACACCAGCAGCGGCGCGAGGCAGTTCGGCAGCAGGTGCTTGAGGATGATCCGGCTCGTGCTGGCGCCCAGCGCGCGGGCGGCGAGGATGTAGTCGGCCTCCTTGGTGGCCAGCACGGACGAGCGCATCAGTCGCATCACCACCGGCCACATGAGGACCACCAGCGAGAGGATGACCAGCCCCATGATCTGCCACTCGTTGTTGTCGCTGCCGGAGCCGTTGAAGGTGGTCAGGATGACGATCGCGCCGAGCACGAAGGGCAGGCCGAAGAAGATGTCCGCGATGCGGGAGAGCAGACCGTCGATCCAGCCGCCCTGGTAGCCGGCGACGATGCCCATCGCGCCGCCGATCAGCAGGGTGCCCATGGTGGACAGCAGCGCCACGAGGATCGAGGCGCGGGCGCCGTAGATCGTCCGGGCGTACACGTCGCGGCCCTGCACGTCGTAGCCGAACCAGGCGGCCGCCGACGGCTCCTCCCGGCTACGCGCCAGGGAGCCGTTCACCGGGTCGCCGGAGGTGAACAGCCACGGGAACGCCGCCATCAGCACGAAGACCAGGATGAACGCGGCGGAGATCCAGAACAGCGGCTTGCGGCGCAGGTCACGCCACGCGTCGCCGAGCAGGCCACGGGGCTTGTGCTGCGCTCGCGCGGACTCCGGCGGGCCGGCGGTCGGCGTCCCGATCTCGCTCGGCTGCTCGGGACGGGGGGTGCTGACAATGGAAGCGGCACTCGGGTCACTCATAGCGGATCCTCCGGTGCAGGCCGGTGGCGGACGGCTCCACCAGCAGGTTCGTCGGGAGACAGCCGAGCATCAGGGGCCGACCACGATGGACACACCGTAACCGTCCGGCCAGCGCTGCGTGTACCCCCCTGTCCAAGGCCGGACGAATCCGACGAAAGCGGCGCGTCAGGTGCGCCGCCGCACGTGCCGGTGCCCCTCCTCAGGGCGGTCGGCGACGCCTATCCGGTCGGGCTCGGGCTGTGGCTCGGGGGCGTAGGGTGCGGAAGGAAGAACCCTGGCTGCGGGCGCAGCGCTGGGTGATGGGCACGGTGCTGGCCGGGCTTGCCGTACGGATCGCCGCCGACCGGTCCCGGGCGGCGCTGGTCACCCCGTGACCGCGGGCCGCCGGGCCGGCCCGCTCGGCGGTTGACGGCGAATACCCGCCCCTGACCGGTGAGTCGACCGTGGAGCGCCGCGCCCGGTCAGAGCGCGTCCGGTTGGCCCAGCGCCGGGTGCCGCTCGCCGGGGCGGGCGTGCCAGGTGGGGGCGTCCTCCCGCAGGGTGGTGTCGATCCGCAGCCGGGACCAGTCGTCCAGCTCGGGCAGATCGTCGGGGTCGAACCAGCCGACCTCGGTGGACTCGTCGCCGTCGGCCGTCGGGGTGCCGCCGACCGGCCGGCAGCGGAACCACACGTTGAGGTACTCGCAGGCGTCGCCGTTGGGGTAGACGACCGGGTGGGTGGCGACCCCGCCGACCCGCTCGATCTCGACGCGTACCCCGGTCTCCTCCAGGACCTCCCGCAGCACGGCGTCCGCCGGCTGCTCGCCCGGGTCGATGACGCCGGCCGGCAACGACCAGCGGCCGTTGTCGCCGCGCCGGGCCAGCAGCACCCGCCCGGCGTCGTCGCGCACTACGGCGCTGACCCCCGGCAGCAGGAGCAGGTCGGTACCGATGTGCTTGCGCATCTGGACGACGTACGGGGAGACGGCCACGCCGCACCCTAACGTCCGGCCTCTCGGTGCCGCCAGACCATCCCCGCCGCGAGGGGGCGGCATCCAGGTCACCGGCGGCGATCCGGCGGGCGACGGTACGCCGCACCAGCCGGTCGGCCAGCGCGGGCGCGTGCCGGGCCACGGCCAGCTCCAGCCGGCCCCGGCCGCGCGGTGCTGCTGCACCGCCGCTACACCCTCGACGGCGCGGCGCGCGCCGAGGGCTGACCCGAGTGGGCGCACCACTAGACTTCGCCCTCGATGAACGCCCAGCCCGCCCCCGACACCCGTCCCTGCGCCCACTGTGGGCGGGAGGTGCCGCAACGCGCCGGCGCGGGCCGGCCGTTCCGGTACTGCCGGGACAACGACGGCGCCTGCCAGCGGGCCTCGCGCAACTCCCGGATGCGCCACCGCACCGCCCCGGGCCTGCCCGGCCAGGTCGCCCGCACCTGGGAGGCGGTGGACCGGCTGGACCAGATCGTGGAGACCCTCACCGAGGCGCTGCACGCGGAGCTCTCCCCCGCCGGCGTCGAGCGGCAGCTCGCGCAGCTGCGCGCCGAGGCGGCCGCCCAGGCGGCGGCCGCGCACACCGAGCGGGACGAGGCCCGCCGCGAGGCCGAGGACGCGGCCGCGGCGGCGGTCCGGGCCCGTCAGGAGGCCCGCGCGGCGGTCGCCGACCGGGACGCGGCCCGCGAGCGGGCGGACCGGGCCGTCGAGGAGGCGACCCGCGCCGCCGGTCGGGTGGCACAGGCCGAGTCGGGCCGGGACGAGGCCCGGCGGGAGGCCAGCGCGGCGCAGGCGCTGCGGGTGCAGGCCGAACGGGACCGCGACGCCGCCCGCGGCGAGCTGCGTACCCTCCGGTCGGAGCTGGAGGGTGAGCGCCGCCGCCTGACCGACCTGACCGCCGAGCGGGACGCCGCGCGGGGCGACGCCGAGCGGGCCACCCGCTCGGCCGGCGAGGCCCTGGAGCGGGCCGAGCGGCTGCGCGCGGACGCGACGAAGGCCCGTACCGAGGCCACGCAGGCCCGCACGGAGGCCGAGGCCGCGCGGGCCGAGGCCGCCCGGGCGCAGGCGGCCGCCGCCGAGGCCGACCGGGCCCGCCAGCAGGCGGACGACGCCCGGGACCGGTCCGAGGCAGCGCGGCAGGAGGCCGGCGCGGCGGCCGCCGCCGCCCGCGCGGAGCTGGCCGGCCGGACGGCCGAGCGGGACGGCCTGTCGGCCGACCTGGTCGCCGCGCGCGACGCCGCCGCGTCGGTCGAGGCCCGGCTCGCGGAGCTGACGGTACGGCTGCGCTCCGCCGAGGCCGACCGGGACCTGGCCCAGCGGCGGGCCGCGCAGCTCGCCGACCAGGTCAGCGACCTGGCCGGCGCCCTCGCCCGGCTCAGCTCACGCCAACCGGACAACGCCTGACATCCGCGCCGGCGACCGCGCCAAATCACCTGGACCTATCTGGTCGACGAGTCGGGCGCCCGGACCGTCGCCCGCCGCGACGCGGTCGGGCACGGCATCGCGGCCCCGGCGCTGGCGACCCTGGCCGACTGGCTGCGCGACCGGGTCGCGCTGCCTGCCTGACCCACCGGGGGTGACCGCCCGCACGCCACCGCAGGCTGGGACGGGACAGCGGAACGCCCCCGTCGGCGGCGATGATGTTGAGGTGGGAAAGACGTACGAACGCATCGACGGCCGGCTGCGCACCTTCATCGAGGAGCAGCCGATGTTCTTCACCGCCACCGCGCCGCTCTCCGGTGACGGCACGGTCAACCTCTCCCCCAAGGGTCTGCGTGGCTCCTTCGCCGTCGTCGACGACCGGACGGTCGCCTACCTGGACTTCGCCGGCTCCAACGCCGAGACGATCGCCCACCTGCGGGAGAACGGCCGGATCACGCTGATGTGGTGCGCGTTCTCCGGCCCGCCGAACATCGTGCGGGTGCACGGCCGGGGCGAGCCGGTGTTCCGCGACGATCCCCGCTGGGCCGACCTGGTCCGGCTCTTCCCCGACATCGATGCCGGCGAGCACGGCCTGCGCGCGATCATCCTGGTGCGGGCCGAGCTGATCCGCGACACCTGCGGCTACGCGGTGCCGCTGATGACCTACGACGCCGACCGGGACCTGCACGGCAAGCGTTTCGCCCGGGAGGACGACGCCTCGCTGAGCGCGTACTTCGCCGGGAAGGAGCACGTCGCCACGAGCATCGACGGGCTGCCCGGCCTGCCGCTGCCGCTGCCGCCGACCCCGGCGGCGTGACCGCCGGGCCGGTCAGTGGATGCCGGCCATCAGCTGCCGGATGTGCCGGGCGAACATCACCGCACCGAGCCCCAGCGCCACCGACGCCAGCCCGAAGGTAAGGAAGTACGTCGGCTCCGGCCACGTCTCGGCCAGCCGGGCCACCTGGCCACCGATCGCGTCGCCGACGGCGGTGGCGAGGAACCACAGGCCCATCATCTGGCTGGCGTACTTCACCGGGGCGAGCTTGGTGGTGGCCGACAGGCCCACCGGGCTCAGTGCGAGCTCACCGGCGACCTGGATGGCGTACACGGCCACCAGCCACCACGGGGAGACCAGGTCACCGCCGACGGCGGCCTGGGCGGCCGCGGCCATCAGCACGAACGACAGGCCGTTGAGCACCAGGCCGACGGCGAACTTCATCGGCGTGGAGACCCGGTGCCCGAGGCGCAGCCACAGCCACGCGGCCAGCGGCGCGCCGATGATGATCAGGATCGGGTTGACCGACTGGAGCCAGGACGCGGGGAAGGTGAACCCGAGCACGTCCCGGTCGGTCTTGTCGGCGGCGAAGATGTTCAGCACCGACCCCGCCTGGTCGTAGATCAGCCAGAACGCCGCGGCGAAGACGAACAGCCACAGGTACGCCTTCATCCGGCTGCGTTCGGTCCCGCTGATCTCCCGGTCGGTGAGGATCCGGGCGAAGTAGGCGATGGTCACCAGCACGGTGACGATGGTGAGCAGGTTCACCACGGTGTTGACGGTGAAGAGCCCGAACAGGGCGAGGACGGCGAGCACCACCAGCACCGCGACGGTGACCACCGCGATGCGGGTCAACGCGCGGCGGCGGTCCGCGCCGAGCAGCGGGTCGGCGGGCCGGGCGCCGGCCTCGCCGAGGTTGCGCCGGCCCAGGACGTACTGGAGCACGCCGAAGGTCATGCCGATCGCGGCGGCGCCGAAGCCCAGGTGCCAGTTGATCTTCTCGCCGAGGAAACCGGTGATCAGCGGCGCGATGAACGCCCCCAGGTTGATGCCCATGTAGAAGATGGAGAACCCGGCGTCGCGGCGCGGGGAGTCCCGGTCGTACAGATCGCCGACCATGGTCGAGATGTTGGGTTTGAGCAGCCCGGTGCCGAGCACGATCAGCGTCATGCCGGCGAAGACGCTCCACCGGGCGGGGATCGCCATCACGTAGTGGCCAGCCGCGATGACCACGCCGCCCCACAGCACGCTGCGCCGGGCCCCGATGAGGCGGTCGGCGACCCAGCCGCCGGGCAGCGCCATCAGGTAGACCATCGCGTTGTAGGTGCCGTACACGGCGTTGGCGGTGGACTCCCGAATGGCCAGCCCGTCGTCGGCGACCGCGGCGGTCAGGTAGAGCACCAGGATCGCCCGCATGCCGTAGAAGCTGAACCGCTCCCACATCTCGGTGAGGAACAGGGTCGACAGCGCCCGCGGGTGACCGAAGAAGGTCTTCCCGCCGGGCGGTCGGGCGTCGACCGGCGCGTCACTGGTCATCGTCACCTCCCGCACACCTGGGGCGGCTAACATCCCCGGTGACAGCGAAAACACTCCACCGTTTCAACCCGGCCCGGGGACGACCCCGCCGGGTTCAGGTCATGGCCAGCTACCCTTGCAGGGGTCGCGGGGCCGGATCACCCACCTGGGCGGGAATGCCCCGGTGGCGACGGACCGTTACACGAGAAGACCAGCACCACGAACGAGGGGAAGTCGATCATGGGCGAGCGTATGCTGCGCGGAAGCCGCCTGGGCGCGGTGAGCTACGAATCCGACCGCAACACCGAGCTCGCGCCGCGTCAGACCCGCGAGTACCTGTGCGCCAAGGGCCACCAGTTCGAGGTGCCGTTCGCCGTCGACGCCGAGGTCCCGACGACCTGGGAGTGCAAGTTCGACGGCAGCGTCGCGCGGCTGGTCGACGGCAACGAGCCGGAGCAGAAGAAGGCCAAGCCGCCGCGTACCCACTGGGACATGCTGCTGGAGCGTCGCTCCATCGCCGAGCTGGAGGACATCCTGGCCGAGCGGCTCCAGGAGGTCCGCACCCGCCGCGGCCGCGCCTGAGCGCACCACGAACCACCGAAGCGCCCCCGGGAAGGTTCTTCCCGGGGGCGCTTCGTCGTGTGTCGCTCAGGGGCGGCCGGGCTCGATGATCTCGCCCTCGATGGCCCGCCCGGGGTCCGTCACCGGCTGCTGCGGGGCGGTCGGGGTCGGCGCCGGCTGCGGGGCGCCGCGACGCACCCGGACCCGGCGGGGGCCGAACAGGTCACCGGCGACCATCGACGACACCCGGCGCTCGGCGGTACGTTGCACGCCGACCCGGGCGAGCCGGCGCACCGGCGGCACCAGCAGCAACAGCCCGACCAGGCCGCTGACCAGCCCGGGGGTCGCCAGCAGCAACGCCCCCACCAGCCCCACCAGCCCGTCGGTCACCTGCGGCCCCGGCGGCTGCCGGGACTCGACGGCGGCACGGAAACCCCGCCACGCGCGCATCCCCTCGCGGCGCAACAGCACCAGCCCGAGCAGGGACGCCGCGAACACCAGCAGCACCGCGGAACCGAACCCGATCCCCCGGCCCACCAGGACGAACACCGTCAGCTCCAGCACCGCGAGCAGCAGCAGGGCCGGCGGTACGAACCTCAGTCCTCGGCGCATCTCACCTCATCTGCCTGGGGCGGCCGACATCCGCCCTCTCCAGCATGACACGGCGTCGCTCAGGGCCAGCGGACCTGACCGTCGGCGGTGCCGTGCAGCCCCCGCCGCACAGCCGTGCGTCGGTCCTGCAACGCCCACCCGGTGATCCGCCACAGCGCCTCGGCCACGATCAGGGGGCTCATCTTGCTGTCGCCGTGCTCCCGCTCGGCGAAGGTGATCGGCACCTCCACGATCCGCACCCCGGCGCGGTGCGCCAGCCGGGACAGCTCCACCTGGAACGCGTACCCCTGCGAGCTGACCGACTCCAGGTCGATCGCCGCGAGCGCCGTCGACCGGTACACCCGGTAGCCGCCGGTGGCGTCGGCCACCGGCATGCCCAGCGCCAGCCGCGCGTACAGGTTGCCGCAGCGCGACAGCAGCAGCCGGCGCAGCGGCCAGTTCAGCACCTGCGCCCCGCACGTCCACCGGGAGCCGATCACCACGTCGGCGTCGCGGGCGGCGTCCAGCAGCGCCGGCAGGTCCTCCGGGGCGTGCGAGCCGTCGGCGTCCATCTCCACCACGGCGTCGTAGCCGCGCCGACGGGCCCAGGCGAAACCGGCCAGGTAGGCCGCGCCGAGCCCCTCCTTGCCCTCCCGATGCAGCACGTGCACCTGCGGGTCGGTCCGGGCCAGCGCGTCGGCGATCGCGCCGGTGCCGTCGGGGCTGTTGTCGTCGGCGACGAGGATCTCCACCGCGGGCGCGGCCTCGCGTACCCGCGCGACGATCCGGGAGACGTTGTCGGCCTCGTTGTAGGTGGGGATGACCACGAGTACCCGCCCCACCCCGGGATGGCCGACCGTCCGCGTGTCGGCTGCCTCGACCACCGCGTTACCGCCTTCCGCCGGCGTACCGGCACCCGTCGTCCTATCCGGGGGCGACCTCCCGGCGCCGGCGCAGCACCGCCGCGCCGGCCAGGGCCGCGACGGCGAGCGCCGCGAGGGCCACCTCGGGCCACACCCCCGCCCGGGTGGCCGGCGTACGACCATCCCCGAGCTGCATCTGCCGGACCACCACCGCCGCGGTGTTGAACCCGGTGGCGCCGGTTACCCGCCCGTCCGGGGTAACGAACCCGGACACTCCGACCGTGGAGGCCATCAACGCGGCACGGCCGTGCTCGACCGCCCGCAGCCGCACCATCGCCAACTGCTGGCGGGCCTCGGCCACGTCGAAGGTGGCGTTGTTGGTCTGCACCACCAGCAGCTGCGCGCCACCGGTGACGGTGTCCCGGACGATGCCGTCGTAGGCGACCTCGAAGCAGATCACGTCCCCGAGCACCGCCGGCCCGGAGTCGAGCACGCCGGGCTCGGTGCCCGCGACGAAGTCGGAGCGGATCCGGTCGACCTCGGAGCTGACCGCCCGGGCGATGGAGCGCAGCGGCACGTACTCGGCGAACGGCACCGGGTGCCGCTTGGTGTAGAGCTGCCCGAGGTCGGCGCCGCTGCCGGGGCGCCACAGCAGGCCGGCGTTGCGGACCTGCCCGGCGCCGGGGCCGAGCAGCACCGCGCCGACCAGGATCGGCGCGCCGATCGCATCGGCGGCCTGGGAGATCCGGTCCCCGGCGCCGGGGTTGCGCAGCGGGTCGATGTCGCTGGAGTTCTCCGGCCAGACCACCAGGTCGGGACGGGGCTGCGCCCCGGCGGCGACCTGCGCGGCGAGGGTCAGCGTGGCGTCGACGTGGTTGTTGAGCACGGCCTGGCGCTGGGCGTTGAAGTCCAGCCCGAGGCGGGGCACGTTGCCCTGCACGATGGCCACGGTGACGGTCTCGCCGCCGCCGCGTACGCCGACGGGCACCGCGGACCCGGCGCCGAGGACTACGGCCAGCGCGGCGAGCAGCCCGGCCACCGGCCGCCACTGCCCGGCCTGGTGCTGCCACGGCCGCCAGGCGAGGGCGACCAGCAGCCCGCCGGCCAGCGCGACCGCGAAGGTGACCAGCGGCGCCCCGCCGAGCGCGGCCAGCGGCAGCAGCGGGGAGGAGTCCTGGCTGAACGCCAGCCGCCCCCACGGGAACCCGCCGAAGGGGGTGCGGTCCCGCAGCGCCTCCTGCCCCACCCACAGCAGCCCGGTCAGCACCGGCCACGCCCACCGCCACCGGTCGACCAGCGGGGTCACCCAGGCGGTGGCCGCGCCGAGCAGCGCCAGGTAGCCGGCCTGCAGCAGGGACAGCAGCACCCACGGCAGGTAGCCGGTGTGCAGGTTCGTCCACTCCAGCAGCGGCGCGAACAGGGCCACCCCGGTGAGGAAGCCCAGCCCGGCGCCGGCGCGCAGCCGCCGCCGGTGGGCCACCGCGGCCAGCAGCGCCACGCCGACCGGCGCCAGCGGCCACACCCCGTACGGGGGGAACGCGGCCAGCAGCGCCAGCCCGGCCACGACCGCCAGCGGCACAGCCACCTTCAGCGGGAGCGGACGCCCGGCCCCGCCGTCGCGTGCCCCGTCGGTGGCACGCGTCTCTTCCCGGTCGAGCGTCGTCACCGGCACCTCACCACGATCACGCGCCGAAGGCTACCCGGCCAGCGCCGTCCGATGCCGCTCCGGTGGCTTGCCTTAGTCGGGCAGTGGGATCACCGGCAGGTCTCCGTCGCCGTACCGCAGTTCCCGGGTCAGGATCGCGCCGAAGGCCTGGCCGGCCCGGGACCGGCCGGCCGCCGGGTTCAGCCGCGGCGGCGCGCCACCAGCACGGCGTCGTGGATCGTGATGTCCCGCCCGTCGGGGTCCACCGCGGCACGCGGCCGGGCCTCGGCCACGCACACCTGCCAGACCCCGGAGTCGAGGGCGGACGCGACCTCTTCCGCGGTGTACATCATCTCGGGGAAGTGCATCCGGTGTGCGGTGGTCCGCAGGTCGGACGGGTGGTGCCCGACGATCAGCAGGGTGCCGCCCGGGGCGACCGCAGCGGCCAGCCGCGCGAACAGCTGCCGTCGCGCGTCGCCCGGCAGGTGCATGAACTGCGCCGACACGAGGTCGTAGCGGCCGGCGGCGGGCGGCTGGTCACGCAGGTCCGCCTGCGCCCAGGTGATCCGCGCGGCAACCGGCTCGCCGGCCGCCGCGGCGTGCGCCGCGGCCCGCCGCAGGGCGGTGTCGGCGATGTCGACCGCGGTGACCTGCCAGCCCCGCTGCGCGAGCCAGACGGCGTCGGCGCCCTCGCCGCAGCCGACGTCCAGCGCCCGGCCCGGGGCCAGGGCGGTGGCCTCGGCCACCAGCTGCGGGTTGGGCCGCCCGCTCCACACCGCCGGCCGGGCGCGGTAGCGCTCCTCCCAGGCGGCCCGCTCGAACATCGTGCTCAGGTCACGCCGGTGGCCGGCGACGGCGTCGTCGGTCTCCTCGGCGATCAGGTCGGCGTTGATCGCCGCGCCGGCCATCAACCCCGCCCCCGCCGCCGTGACCACCTGCGCGCGTACGTCGGCGACGTTGCCCGCCACCCACACGCCGGGCACGGCGGTGGCGCCGGTCGGGTCGGCGGGGATCTGCGCGCCGACGACGTGACCGGCCATCTCCACGTCGACCGGGGCCAGCCCGAGCGACTCCAGCACGCCCGCCCGCGCGGTGGCCCGGGCGGCCACCACCACGGCGTCGAGCGCGACCACCTCGCCGGAGGCCAGCCGCACCCCGGTGAGCGCGTCGCCGGTCACCTCCAGCGCGGCGACCGGGCCGTCGACGACGGAGATGCCGCGCGCGGCGAGCCGCTCGGCCTCCTCCGCCCCGGGCGCCGGGACGCCGTGCAGCAGCAGCGTCACGTGCGGGCTCCACTGCCGCCACAGCTGCGCCTGGTGCGCCGCGAGGGGCCCGGTGGCCAGCACCCCGATGCGCCGGTCGCGGACCTCCCAGCCGTGGCAGTACGGGCAGTGCAGCACGTCGCGTCCCCACCGCCCGGCCAGCCCGGGCACGTCGGGCAGCTCGTCGACCAGCCCGGTGGTGACCAGCAGCCGCCGGGCCCGTACGTCCCGCCCGTCATGCAGGCGCACCAGGAAGTCCGCACCGTCGCGGCGCACGTCCTCGGCCGTCCCGGCGACGAGCTGGCCGCCGTATCGGGTGACCTCGTCGCGGCCGGCGGCGAGCAGCTCGGCCGGCGGCGTGCCGTCGTGCCCGAGGAAGTTGTGCACCTGCCCGGCCGGCGCGTTGCGGGGTTGCCCCGCGTCGACCACGAGCACGGACCGGCGCGCCCGGGCCAGGGCCAGCGCCCCGGCGAGCCCGGCCGCCCCACCGCCGATCACCACCACGTCGTATCTGTCGTTCATCGTCGCCTCCGTCGCTGTCGTCGGTGCCCACCGTGCGCCCGACCCGGCTCAGCGGCAAGTAATGTTGCTGTTATGGCAAACGAGGAGTCGGCGGTGCTGGCCGCGGTGGGTCCCCGGCTGCGGGCCCTGCGCACCCGGCGCGAGGTCACGCTGGCCCAGCTCGCGGAGACCACCGGCATCTCGGTCAGCACCCTGTCCCGGCTGGAGTCCGGGCAGCGCCGGCCCACCCTGGAGCTGCTGCTGCCGCTCGCCCGGGCCCACCAGGTGCCCCTGGACGAGCTGGTCGGCGCACCCGCCACCGGCGACCCGCGGGTGCACCCGCGCCCGATCGTCCGCCACGGCATCACGTTCCTGCCGCTGACCCGCCGACCGGGTGGGCTGCAGGCCTTCAAGCAGATCTTCCCGCCGCACACCCCCGCCGAGCCGGAGCAGCAGACCCACGAGGGCTACGAGTGGCTGTACGTGCTGTCGGGTCGGATCCGGCTGCTGCTGGCCGAGCACGACCTGCTGCTGACCCCCGGGGAGGTCGCCGAGTTCGACACCCGGCTGCCGCACGCGGTCGCCAATCCGGACCCGCAGCCCGCGGAAGTCCTCGCCCTCTTCGGCCCGCAGGGCGAGCGACTGCACGTGCGGGCCCGCCCCACCGGCCGTTGACGGCGCGCGCGGCGCGGATCCGCCGGCGACCAGGCGGGATGTCGTACCCGGCTGGCACGGTGGGCGGCATGCGGGCAGACGGGCCGCCGACAGCGGCGACGACGTACGTGTTGATTCCGGGCGCCGGTGGCAGCGCCGAGTACTGGCGGCTGCTCGTCGACGAGCTGCGCCGGCGGGGGCGGGCGGCGGTGGCGGTGGACCTGCCGGCCGCCGACGAGCACGCCGCCCTGCCCGAGTACGCCGACACGGTCCGCGCGGCGGTCGACGGCCACCGCGACGTGACGCTGGTGGCCCAGTCGCTGGGGGCGTTCACCGCCCCGCTGGTGGCCGACCATCCGGCGGTGCGGCTGCTGGTGCTGGTCAACCCGATGATCCCCGCGCCCGGGGAGACCGCGGGCGACTGGTGGGCGGCCACCGGCCACGCGCCGGCCCGGGCCGCGTACGCGGCCGCGCAGGGCCGCGACCCGGACGCCGACGTGGACCTGGCGGTGGACTTCTTCCACGACGTGCCGGAGGAGGTGACCGCGCCGATGCTGGCGGCCGGCGGCTCGCCGGAGTCGCCGGCGGTGTTCACCCGGCCGAATCCGCTGCGCCGTTGGCCCGACGTGCCGACCCGGGTGGTGTCCGGCCGCGACGACCGGTTCTTCCCGCTGGAGTTCCAGCGGCGGCTGGCGCGGGAGCGGCTGGGCGTGGCGCCCGACGATCTGCCCGGCGGGCACCTGCTGGCGCTGAGCCAGCCTGCGCTGCTCGCCGACCGTCTGGAGGCGTACCGGCGGGAGGTGTGAGGCGGGAACGAAATCGGGGCGCGGCTCGCGCCGCGCCCCGATGCTCCCAGGCCCTTCCCGGCCGGTGGGGCGAGGATGAGCGACGCCGACCTTCGGACCGACCGGACGTGGACTGGCTGCCCCCGCCTGGCCGTTGTCTACTGGCCGTGCCCCTCACCCTGCCCGTACACCGGTAACCGCGGCCGGTTCGCGCCGCCCCGCCGACCCCCGCCCGCTGGACCTGGCCGCCGCGACGAAGTGCATCAGTGTCGCTCGGCCAGCGGACGAAGGGACGAAGCGAACAACAGCCGCTTCCCGTAGTAGGACTCAAAGACGGTACGTGTTGCACCCCGTCCGCTGTCAACCCGCCCGGGCCTGTCGTGTGTTGCGCCACGGCGTGTCGCGTCGGCGCGTCTCGATGCGGCGACCGTCGGTGCGCTCAGCGGTCCAGGTGGTGGCGCAGCAGCGCCCGCGCCGCCGTCGGATGGTCGGCGGCGAGCAGTCCACCGGCGGCCAGGACGTAGTCGACGTCGACGACGGGCCGGGCGGCGCGCGGCAGCGGCCAGCCGCCGGCGTGGTCGCCCAGCACCGCGCCCAGCACACCGGCGGCGTCGGTGGGCGCCGCGTGGCGCAGCACCCCGCCGGAGCCGACCAGCAGCCGCACGTCGCGCAGGTCCCGGCCGGCCCGTTCCCCGGTCGCCGCGCCGCGGGCGTGCCGGCGCAGCGCCACCGTGGCCGCGAGGGCGGCGATCCGGGCGTCGACG
The DNA here is from genome assembly GCF_052814115.1 of Micromonospora sp. IBHARD004. Taxonomy (NCBI): domain Bacteria; kingdom Bacillati; phylum Actinomycetota; class Actinomycetes; order Micromonosporales; family Micromonosporaceae; genus Micromonospora; species Micromonospora sp. IBHARD004. The sequence continues at coordinate 3,487,667 of NZ_CP199934.1, read as the reverse complement.
GCCCGGTCGGTGTCGTCGGCGGGCAGGAAGCCGGGGTCGGCGGCCCGTACCGCCGCCGCGGCGGCCAAGTCGTCCTCCTCGGCCGGGCCGAGGAGGCGTTCCTCGGCGGCGGCGCGCACCACGCCGGGGGCGCTCCACCGCATGCCCAGGTCCCCCTCGACGGTGCGGGCCCGCCACAGGGTGCCGGCGACCTCCCGCCCGGGCCCGGTGGCCCGCTCATCGGGGGTGAGCACCGAGTACACGTCGGTGGTGGCGCCGCCGACGTCGACGACGGCGAGGTCCCCGCCGAGTGCGTCGGCGAGGACCTCCACCCCGGTGAGCACCGCGTCGGGGGTGGCGGCCCGCACCAGCCGGGCGAAGCGGGTGCCGCGGGAGAGCCGTTTGCCGCCGATGACGTGGCGCAGGAACACCTCGCGGATCGCCGCCCGCGCCGACGCGGGGGCGAGCACGCCGATGCGGGGCAGCACGTTGTCGGCGACGGTCACCGGCACCTTCGCGACGGTGAGCACGGCGTGCAGGTCATCGCGGACGTCGCCGTTGCCGGCGAGCACCACGGGCACCCGCCAGCGGGCCTTCGCCAGCCGGGTGGCGTTGTGGGTGAGCGTGTCGGCGTCACCGCCGTCGGTGCCGCCGACCAGCAGCACCACGTCGGGACGGGCGGCGCGCAGCGCGGTCAGGTCGGCCGCACCGAGCCGACCGGCGGCCACGTGCACCACGTTCGCCCCGGCGGACAGGCCGACCCGCCGGCCGGCCTGCGCGGTCACCAGGGGCTCGTAGCCGATGACCGCGAGCCGCAGCCCACCGCCGGCGGACGAGCAGACGTACCAGGGCACGTCGGTCACGCCGAGCCGGGCGGTGGCCGCGCCGACGGCGGCGTCCAGGCCGTGCAGCACGTCCGTGCCGACGGTGGTGGGCGCCGACGCGGCCGCGACCAGCCGGCCGCCGTCGAGGTCGACCACCGCCGCCTTGGTGTACGTGGACCCGACGTCGGCGCAGACGGCGACGTTCACGCCGCCGGGGGTACGACCACCGTGCCGGTCGCGGTGACCGCCACGATCGGCTCCGCCAGGACCTCGGCGGCCGACTCCGACCTGTCCGGCCGGCCCCGGCAGACGACCCGGGCCGCGAAGTCGATGGTGCGGCTGCGGGTGCCCACCCGGGTCACCGTCGCGGTCACCTCGAGGACGTCGCCGGCCTTCATCGGCGCGGTGAACTGCACGTCGGAGTAGGAGGCGAAGAGCCCCTCGTCGCCGTCGGTGCGGATGCACACCTCGGTGGCGACGTCCCCGAACAGCCCCAGCGCGTACGCCCCGTCGACCAGGCTCCCCGCGTAGTGGGCGTGCGAGTACGGCACGTACCGGCGGTGGGTGACGGTCAGACCGACCCGGGAATCGCTCATGCTCTCGCCTTCTTGTTCGTGATCAGCGCGTGCACCAGGTAGCTGGCGACCTCGCCGGGGGTGGTGCCCCGGCCGAAGATCCGGTCCACGCCCAGCTCGTCGGTCAACGTCTCGTCGAACCGGGGCCCGCCGACGATCAGCAGCGGCCGCTTCCCGGCCGGCATGGCCTCCCGGAACGCCGCGGACATCTCCCGGGTGTTGTGCAGGTGCGCGTCGCGTTGGGTGACGACCTGCGACACCAGCACCGCGTCGGCCTTCTCAACCCGGGCGGCCTCCACCAGCTCCGGCACGCTGACCTGCGCGCCCAGGTTGGTGACCTTCAGCTCCCGGTAGTACTCCAGGCCCTTCTCGCCGGCGATGCCCTTGACGTTGAGGATCGCGTCGATGCCGACGGTGTGCGCGTCGGTGCCGATGCACGCCCCGACCACGGACAGCTTGCGCCGCAGCTGCTGCTTCACCACCGCGTTGACCTCCTTGGCCGACAGCAGCGGGAAGTCCCGCTCCACGACCTGCACGGCGGCCAGGTCCACCAGGTGGTTCACCCGCCCGTACACCACGAAGAAGGTGAACCCTTCGCTCATCGGCTTGGCGTGCACCAGCATCGCCGGGTCGATGCCCATCCTGTTGGCGAGCTGGATCGCCGCGCCCTCGGCCCGCTTGTCGTGCGGCACCGGCAGGGTGAACGACACCTGCACCATGCCGTCGCCGGTGGTGTCCCCGTACGGCCGGACGATCTTCTTCTCGGCGCCCGCGCCGGTCTCGACGGCGCTCACGCCTGCTGCCCTTCCAAGATGTCGGTGGCCGGGTTGTAGTAGTCGTCCTCGTGCATCGCGACCCCGTCGAGGCCCTTGCCCCGGTCCGCGGGCCGCTTCATGATCCCGAAGGTGCCCTCGGCGATGGCCGTGAGCAGCGACTGGTCCCCGATGCGCTCCAGCAGGTCCAGCGCCTCACCGAGCACCCGGTTGGCGCGCTGCTGGATGAACCCGCCGGGCGCGGGCACGAAGTCCTCGTGCAGCCCACCGGCGGCGCCGAGCACGTACCGGACGTTCTGCAGGGCGATGTCCCGGTCGGACAGCCACGGCGTCACCACCGCCTCGGTCATCATGCCGACCAGCAGGATGCCCTGCCCGGTCATGGTGCCGACCAGGTTGAAGAACCCGTCGAGCAGGTTGCCGCGGAACACGTCGCCGGTCATGTGCTTCGTCGGCGGCATCCACTTCAGCGGCGCGTCGGGGAACAGCTCCCGGGCCAGCAGCGCGTGCGCCAGCTCCAGCCGGAACGACTCCGGCACGTCCGGGTTGATCTCGAAGGCGTGCCCCAGCCCCAGCTGCCAGTCGGCCAGCCCGGCCTCGTGCGCGAAGTACTCGTTGAGCAGCTGCGACACCGTCACCGTGTGCGCCTCGTCGACGGCGTCGGCGGTGGTGAGGTAGTTGTCCTCACCGGTGTTGATGATGATCCCCGCCCGGGCGTGCACCTGCCGGGAGAACCGCTGGTCGACGAAGGTGCGGATCGGGTTGATGTCGCGGAACAGGATCCCGTACATCGAGTCGTTGAGCATCATGTCCAGCCGCTCCAGGCCGGCCAGGGTCGCCATCTCCGGCATGCACAGCCCCGACGCGTAGTTCGTCAGCCGCACGTACCGGCCCAGCTCCTTCGACGTCTCGTCCAGCGCCGCCCGCATCAGCCGGAAGTTCTCCTGCGTGGCGTACGTGCCGGCGAACCCCTCCCGGGTCGCCCCCTCCGGCACGTAGTCCAGCAACGACTGCCCCGTCGACCGGATCACCGCGATGACGTCCGCGCCGGCCCGGGCCGCGGCCTGCGCCTGCGGGATGTCCTCGTAGATGTCCCCGGTCGCCACGATCAGGTAGATCCACGGTCGCTGCTTCGGGTCCCCGTACCGCTTCACCAGGCGGTCCCGCTCGGCCCGGCGCCGGTCGACCTGCCGGATGCCCGCACCGACGGCCTTCCGGGCGGCCTTGCGCGCGGCGGTGGCCGCCTTGCCGGTCGGCTGCGCGAAGCGCACCGACCCGGCGGCGGCCTTCTGCGCCAGCAGCGTCACGTCGGTGATCTGCTCCCGGGTCAGGGCGTCGAAGACCGACGCCGCCACCCCGTGCCCCAGGCCCGTGTCGGCGACCACCGCGTCCACGAGGCGGTTCACCCACGGGATGCCGTCCGGGTCGGCGCCGGTCACCCCGGCCAGCCGCAGCACCGCCCGCTCCACCGACACGGTGGTGTGGCTGCGCGCCAGATCCACCACCGGCCGCCCGGCGCGGCGCGCCAACTCCCGCGCCCGCGCGACCAGCGCCGGATCCAGGTCAAGCTTGCCTGTCACGAAGACCCTTCCTCATAGATCACGTCACCGCGCAGCACCGTGGCCCGGCAGGTCGGCAGCGGCGTCGGGTCCGCCGGACCTCGCAGCTCCGGGTCCTCGGCCAGCAGCACCGGCAGTCCCCGGTCCACCCCGGCCAGGGTGGACCACACCGCGAACGTCGCCGGCGCGCCCAGCGCGAGCACACCCTCGTTGTCCAGGTGCACCGCCCGCCACCCGCCGCGGGTGTGCGCGGCGAACGCCGCCCGCACACTCATCCGCTGCGCCGCGTTGTGGTGCGCCGCCGCCGCCCGCACCGAACCCCACGGGTCCAGCGGCGTCACCGGCGAGTCCGACCCGAACGCCAACGCCACCCCGACCGAGTGCATCGCCCCCATCGGGTTCGACTCCAACGACCGGGAAAGACCCAGCCGCGACTCGTACATCCGGCCCGCGCCGCCCCACAGCCGGTCGAACGCCGGCTGCATGCTCGCCACGATCCCGTACTCCACGAACCCGGCGATCAGCCGCTTGTTCATGATCTCCGCGTGCTCGATGCGGTGCCGGGCCGCCCGCAGCCGATCCACGCCCAGCTTCTCGGCCGCCGCGGCGAAACCGTCCAGCACGGTGGAGATCGCCGCGTCGCCGATGGCGTGGAACCCGCCCTGCAGGCCGTGCGCCGCGCAGTCCAGCAGGTGGTCGCGCACCTGCTCCGCCGTGACGTAGCCGTGCCCGCACGATCCGGCGTCGCCGTCCAGGTACGGCTGCGACACGTGCGCCGTGCGCGACCCCAACGCCCCGTCGGCGTACAGGTCCCCACCGGCGCCCACCGCGCCCAACTCCCGGGCCTTCGCCGCGCCCAGCAGCTCACCCCAGTAGCCGTACACCTCCGGCACCCCGTCCCCGGAGATCGCCAGCAGGCCGGTGAAGTCCGCCTCGTCCGACGTGCCCGGCCCGCCGCACTCGTGCACCGCCGCGATCCCCAGCGACGCCGCGTGCCGCAACGCCGTGCGCTGCACCGCCGCCCGCTGCGCCGCCGACACCGACCCGAGCGCCACCTCCCGCACCACGTGGTGCGCGTCGCGGCGCAGCCAGCCCGACGCGTCGTAGCCGGACGCGGACACCACCTGCGGGCAGGCCGCCAGCAGCGCCGCCGACACCAGCGCCGAGTGGATCGACGCCTGCGACAGGTACACCCGCCGGCCGCCGGCCGCCCGGTCCAGCGCCGCCGCGCCCGGCAGGGTCTTGTCCGACCAGTTCGACTCGTCCCAGCCGTGCCCCAGCAGCACCGCGTCGGTCGGCAGGCCCGCCGCGAACGCCGACACCGCCTCCAGCAGCTCACCGGCCGAGTGCACCGCCGACAGGTCCAGGCCCGACAGGGCCAGACCGGTGTCGGTGGCGTGCACGTGGGCGTCCACGAACGCCGGCGTCACCAGCGCGCCGTCGAGGTCCACCACCCGGTCGGCGGCCGGGGCGTCCGCGGCGGCACCCAGCCAGGCGATCCGGCCGTCACGGACCAGCAGCGCCGTTGCGCTCGGGTCGGCCGGACAGTGCAGCACACCGCCGCGGTACAAGGTCGAGGGGTTCGTCATGGGGTTCAGTCTGCCGCCAACCGGGCTTCGAAGAGACGACGCACCCCCGGCTCGGAGCGCAGCAGCTCCAACGCCAACTCCGCGTGACCCGGCACGTACCCGTTGCCCACCAGCATCGTCACGTCCGCCGCCAGGCCCTCCGCGCCCAGGGCCGCCGCCGCGAAACTCGTCGCCATCGAGAAGAAGATCACCGTGCCGCCGTCCTCGGTGGCCAGGACCGCCCCGTGCTCGCAGCCCGGCACGTCCACGCAGACCACGGTCACGTCCGCCGGGGTACCCAGCGCGGTGGTCACCGCCGCCGACAGGCCCACCGGGTCGCGGGCGTCGGCCAACGCGACGTTCGTCGCCAGTCCGGCGCGCTCCAGCGCGTCGCGCTCGGCGGCCACCGGCACCACCCCGACGGTACGACCCGCGCCCGCCCGCCGCGCCGCGGCCAGCGACAGCGACCCGCTCTTGCCGGCGCCGCCGATCACCGCCACGCTCACCGGCCGCGGGTCACCCTCGCGCTGCCGCCGGGCAACGTGCTCGGCCACCACCCGCGCGGTCAGCGCCGGCGCCCCGCACACGTCCAGCACCGCCAGGGACAACTCCGGGTGCAGGTCGGCCGGCAGCACCGCCGCGATCGACCGGGCGAACAGGATCGCGTACCCGTCACAGGGCACCTGCTCGCTGCGCCCGTCCCAGCGGGCCAGGCCGTCGAGGATCATCAGCGGGGTCAGCGTCAGCGACACCAGGGTCGCCACCCGGTCGCCCGCCTTCAGCCCCAGCGGGGACCGCCGCCCGGCCTCCTCCACCGTGCCGATCAGCATGCCGCCCGACCCGGTCACCGGGTTCTGCATCTTCCCCCGGGTCGAGATGATCTCCAGCACCTCGGCGCGGACCTTCTCCCCGTCGCCGCCGTGCTTCTCCGACAGCTGCCGGAAGCTCGCCGCGTCCAGGTTCAGCCGCTCCACCCGGATGCGGACCTCGTTCGCCGCGATCCGCGGGTCGGCGTCCAGCCGCCAGGCCGCCTGCGGCAGCACCCCCGCCGGTTCCACGACGCGGTGCAGACCCACCGGTGACGTCACGCCGACCCCCTACCTCCAGCCGCCCGAAGCCCTGGCTAGGACTCGCGTCGCGGGAAAACTTACGGCAGACTAATTTCTTTACCGGATATTTTCCAGTAGCCTTCGGGATCGCTGATCAACCCGCACAGGAACGAGGAGGGGCCGTGACCCAGACCCAACCGGTTGAGACCATCCCTCAACCCCGTCACGCCCCGGTCGCCGTACCGACCGCCGGGCAGCCGTACGAATACCGCCGCAGCCCCCTGGTCGAACCCGACTGGACCCGCTTCCCCGGCTGGCGCCACGTCACCCGGGAGCAGTGGGAGAACGCCCAGTGGCAGCGGGTCAACTGCGTCAAGAACATCAAGCAGCTGCGCACCGTCCTCGGCGACCTCGTCGACGAGTCCTTCTACGCCGACCTCGAGGCCGACCAGAAGGCCCTGGCCACCATGTCGATGCTGGTGCCGCCGCAGATGATCAACACGATGGTGCCGTTCGCGCCGATGACCACCGAGGCGTTCCTCGCCGACCCCATCCGGCGCTACATGATCCCCGTCGCCTCCGACCGGCGCACCGACTGGCCGTCCCACCCCTACGCCAGCCGCGACTCGCTGCACGAGCACGACATGTGGGTCGCCGAAGGCCTCACCCACCGCTACCCCACCAAGGTCCTCGCCGAGCTGCTCTCCACCTGCCCGCAGTACTGCGGGCACTGCACCCGGATGGACCTCGTCGGCAACTCCACCCCCGCCGTCGACAAGCTCAAGCTCACCCTCAAGCCCGTCGACCGGTACGACGCCCACATCAGCTACCTCAAGGCCCACCCCGGCGTCCGCGACGTCGTCGTCTCCGGCGGTGACGTGGCCAACGTGCCGTGGAAGAACCTCGAGTCGTACCTGATGCGGCTGCTGGAACTGGAGACCGTCCGCGACATCCGGCTCGCCACCAAGGCCCTCATGGGCCTGCCCCAGCACTGGCTCCAGCACGACGTCGTCGAGGGCCTGGAGCGCGTCGCCCGCACCGCCTCCCGCCGCGGCGTCAACCTCGCCATCCACACCCACGTCAACCACGCCCAGTCGCTCACCCCGCTGGTCGCCAAGGCCGCCCAGACCGCCCTCGACGTCGGCGTCCGCGACGTCCGCAACCAGGGCGTGCTCATGCGCGGCGTCAACGCCACCACCCCCGACCTGCTCGACCTCTGCTTCGCCCTCCAAGGCGAAGCGGGCATCCTGCCGTACTACTTCTACATGTGCGACATGATCCCCAACGCCGAACACTGGCGGGTCCCGGTCTGGCACGCCCAGCAGCTCCAGCACGACATCATGGGCTACCTGCCCGGCTACGCCACCCCGCGGATCGTCTGCGACGTCCCCTTCGTCGGCAAGCGCTGGGTGCACATGCTCACCGAGTACGACCGCGAACGCGGCATCTCCTACTGGACCAAGAACTACCGCACCTCGATCGAGTCCGCCGACCTGGAAGCGCTCAACAAGCGCTATGCCTACTACGACCCGATCGACACCCTGCCCGAGTCCGGCCAGCAGTGGTGGGCCGACCACCGCAACGACTGACCCGAACAACCGTCGCCCGGCACCCCGCAGGTGCCGGGCGACGCGTTTCTCCCGCCCCGCCACCACCCACGCCCGGGCGCACTAACGTCCGATCCCATGAGCCCGACCGACCCCGAGACGGCGCAACGGGTCACCACGGTCGCCGACGCCCGCCGCCGCACGACCGCGACCTAGCGGTCAGCCGCCCCGCGGCACGTACATGATGACGGCGACGCCGAGCAGGCAGATCGCCGCGCCGACGACGTCCCAGCGGTCCGGCCGGAAGCCGTCCACCAGCACTCCCCAGGCAAGCGACCCGGCCACGAACACACCCCCGTACGCGGCCAGGATCCGACCGAAGTGCGGGTCCGGCTGGAACGTCGCCACGAACCCGTACGCCCCCAGCGCCAGCACGCCCGCCGCGATCCACCACAGCCCCCGGTGCTCCCGCCATCCCTGCCACACCAGCCACGCGCCACCGATCTCGGCCAGCGCGGCCAGCACGAACAGCAGCAGCGAACGGGCGACGGTCATCCCGGGAGGCTACCCAGCGGCGCCCGTCGACCCGGTCGACTCCCCACCCAGGGTGAACCCCAACCGCTGGGCCGCCTTGATCACCCGCAGCACCGTGACCACCTCGGCCGGATAGCGGCGGTGCCCGCCCAGGCTGCGATCCGGCGCGGCCAGCAGACCGCGCCGCTCGTAGTACCGCAGGGTCTGCGGGTGCACCCCGGCCGCCGCGGCCACCGCACCACTGCGCAGCAGATTCACCGCACCGTCCCCCGATGTCCCGCCCGGTCGGTGAGCCCGTCCAGGACGGTCTCGTGCCCGACCGGAACCCGCACGTCCACCAGCACGGCGTCGTCCGTGGTCGAGATCAGGAAGGTGAAGAAGGAGCAGCAGTCAGATTCCCGCTCGATCAGGTCACGGACCACCGCTGCGCTGCTTACGGCAAACTCCCAGCGCGCTGCGGTCGACGACAGCCGCGTCTGACCGCGTAGCGCCGTCGTGAACAGCTCGTCGAACTCGGCCACCCGCAGCGGCCGCTCCGCCGTCGGCAGGGTGCACACCTCGGGCACCCACTCCTCGTCATCCGGGCTCATACCTAGACGGTAAGCCCGTACCCAGGTACCGGATGCAAGCCCGGCACGCGGCGGCGGGCCCCCGGATCGGGAGCCCGCCGCCGCGCGGGTTACCTGTCGAAGGACTGCCGGCCGGCCTGCTTTGCCTGCTCGCCGCCCTGCCGGGCCCGCGCCGTGCTCTGCTCGGTGGCGCCCTCCGCCCGCAACCGTTCGTTGTCGGTGGCCTCGCCGATCCGCTCCTTCGCGACTCCGCTCAGCTCCTGGGCCTTGTTCTTCGCCTTCTCGGTGAAGCTCATCGAGGACTCCCTCCGCTGCGGCGGTGCTCGGGGCCGTGCGGCCCGCTCCCCCGTGCGTCCCCGGCTCCCCGTGGGCGAAACGCCTGGCGGTTCGGTGGCGGCCGGCACCACCGCTAAGGCGTCCTAGGACACTAGGTGAACGGGGAAAGCCTCCGGCTGGTTAACTGGCCGAATGGGAGAGATCCTGCTGATCCGGCACGGCGAGACCACCTGGAGCGCCACCCACCGGCACACCTCGTACACCGACCTGGAGCTCACCCCCGACGGCGAGCGGCAGGCCCGCGCGCTCGGGGTGATGCTCGCCGGCCGGCGGTTCGTCCGGGTGCTGTCCAGCCCCCGGCAGCGGGCCCTGCGCACCGCGCAGCTCGCCGGCCTCAAGGTCGACGCCACCGACCCCGACCTCGCCGAGTGGAACTACGGCGAGTACGAGGGACGCACCACCGCGGACATCCAGGAGGACCGGCCGCACTGGAACATCTGGACCGACGGCTGCCCCGGCGGCGAGTCACCGCCGCAGGTCGGCGAACGCCTCGACCGGGTGCTCGCCCGGGTCACTCCCCTGCTCGACCGGGGCAACGTCGGCCTGGTCGGCCACGGACACAGCCTGCGGGTGCTCGGCGCCCGCTGGATCGGCCTGCCGCCGTCGGCCGGCGCCCGGCTGCGGCTGGACACCGCCACCGTCAGCGTGCTCGGTCACGAGCACGGGCGGCAGGTCATCCAGCGTTGGAACCAGCCGTCTCCGCCGCCGCCCGGGACCGACCCCGTCCCGGGAACTCGGCACTGATCTTCGGCGGCCGGTTCTCGTACGGCGTGGAGAGCACCACGGTGGTGCGGGTGGTGACGTTCGCGGAGGTCCGGATCTCCTGCAGCACCCGCTCCAGGTCCGTCGGGCTGGCCACCCGCACCAGCAGCAGGTAGAAGTCCTCCCCCGCCACCGAGTAGCACGAGTCAATCTCCGGCAGGTGGGCCAGCCGCTCCGGCGCGTCGTCCGGCTGCGACGGGTCGAACGGCCGGATCGCCACGAACGCCGTCAGCGGCAGGTCCAGCGCCTCGAAGGAGACGCGGGCGGCGTACCCCTTGATGACGCCGCGCTGCTCCAGCCGGCGGACCCGCTGATGCACCGCGGACACCGACAGACCCACCTTCTCGGCCAGGTCCGTGTACGACAGCCGACCGTCCCCGGTCAGCGCGGCGACGATGGCGCGGTCGATCTCCTCCACGCGGTGCAACCTACCTGGAAAAGCGCTGCGGTGCCGTACCGGGCCCGCCGGGCGGGACGCTCAGCGGGCCGTGCGGTCGCGCACCGCGTCCGCCGCGTAGTTCAGCACCTCCGCCATGTCCTCCTCGTCGAGGAAGGGCAGGTCGGTGAGGATGTCCGTGACGGACATCCCCTCGGCCATCATCGCCAGCAACGTGGCGACCGGGATCCGCGACTGCCGGACGCAGGGCGCACCCCCCATGACGTCGGAGTCGACGGTGATCCGCGGGAAGGCCATCGGCACAGGCTAGTGGCCCTTGGCCAGGGCGCGGGAGATGACCAGGCGCTGGATCTGGTTGGTGCCCTCGACGATCTGGAGCACCTTGGCCTCCCGCATGTACCGCTCGACCGGGTGGTCGGCGACGTAGCCGGCGCCGCCGAGCACCTGCACCGCGTCGGTGGTCACCCGCATCGCCATGTCGGTGGCGAAGAGCTTCGCCTTCGCCGCCTCGATGGAGTACGGCCGGCCGGCGTCGCGCAGCCGCGCGGCCGCGAGGGTCAGCGCCCGGGCGGCGGAGATCTGGGTGGCCGCGTCGGCGAGGCTGAACCCGAGCCCCTGGAAGTCGATGATCGCGCGGCCGAACTGCTGCCGCTCCTTGGCGTACCCGACCGCGTAGTCCAGGGCGGCCTGGGCCAGCCCGACCGCGCAGGCGGCGATGCCGAGGCGGCCGGAGTCCAGGGCGGACATGGCGATGGTGAAGCCCATCCCCTCGCCGCCGATCAGCCGGTCGGCGGGCACCCGGGCGTCGTCGAAGGCGATCTGCGCGACCGGTGAGGCGTGCAGCCCCATGGTCCGCTCGGCGGCCTGCGGGTGGATGCCGGGCGTGGCCCGGTCCGCCAGGAGACAGGAGATGCCCTTCGGGCCGGGGCCGCCGGTACGGCAGAAGATGTTGTAGAAGTCGGCGACCCGGGCGTGGGTGATCCACGCCTTGGTGCCGGAGACGACGTACGCGTCGCCGTCACGGACCGCCTTCGTGGTCAGCGCCGCCGCGTCGGAGCCGCCCTGCGGCTCGGAGAGGCAGTACGCCCCCAGCAGCTCCCCGCCGATCATGTCGGGCAGCAGCTTGCGCTGCTCGTCGGTGCCGAACTGGGCCACCGGGTAGCAGGACAGGGTGTGCACGCTGACCGCCTCGGCGACGGCGAGCCAGCGGCTGGCCAGGATCTCCAGCACCTGGAGGTACACCTCGTACGGCTGGGCGGCGCCGCCGTGCTCCTCGGCGTACGGCAGGCCGAGCAGGCCGGCCCGGCCGAGGGTGCGCAGCACCTCGCGGGGGAACTCGGCGCGCTCCTCGAAGCCGGCGGCCTTCGGCGCGAGCTCCCGGTCGGCGAGCTCCGTGGCGAGGTCCAGCAGGTCGTGGGCCTCGTCGGTGGGGAGGATCCGGTCGACAGTCATAGCGCGATGAGCTCCGTGGGGGTGGTGTTGAGCCGTTGCACGCCGTCCGTGGTGCACACGACGATGTCCTCGATCCGGGCGCCGTGCCGCCCGGCCAGGTAGATGCCGGGTTCGATGGAGAACGCCATGCCGGCCTCCAACGGACGGGGGTTGCCGGCGACGACGTACGGCTCCTCATGCCCGTCCAGGCCGATGCCGTGGCCGGTGCGGTGCAGGAAGGCGTCGCCGTAGCCGGCGGCGGCGATGAGGTCGCGGGCCACCGCGTCGACCGCCTCCGCGGTCATCCCGGGGCGGACGGCGTCGACCGCCGCGCGCTGCGCCTCGTGCAGCACCCCGTAGTAGTCGGTGAACTCGGCCGGGGCGGGGCCGCCGGCGACGTAGGTACGGGTGCAGTCGGAGCGGTAGCCCGACGGCATGGTGCCGCCGATGTCGACCACCACCGGCTCGCCGGCGCCGATCGGCCGGTCCGAGGTGCCGTGGTGCGGGCTGGCGCCGTTCGGCCCGGCGGCGACGATGACGAAGTCGACGGTCACATGGCCGGCGGCGCGGATCGCGGCGGCGATGTCCGTGGCCACCTCGGCCTCGGTACGGCCGGGGCGCAGCCACTCCCCCATCCTGGTGTGCACCGCGTCGATCGCCGCGCCGGCCTCGGCCAGGGCGGCCACCTCGGCGGGCGACTTGCGGATCCGCAGCTCGCCCAGCACCTCGCCGGCGAGCCGCTGGGCGGCGTCGGGCAGCGTGGCGCGCAGCGCGAGGACCTGCTCGGCCCACATCCGGTCGGCCAGGCCGACGGCCCTCACCGGGCCGGGCAGCGCCGCGCGGAGCAGCGGGTACGGGTCGGTGCCGTCGGCGTGGTCGACGATGCGCAGGCCGGTGGCCGGCGCGGGGGACGCCTCGGCGGCCGGGCGCTCCAGGACCGGCACGATCAGCGTCGGCTCGCCCTCGGCCGGCAGCACCAGGCAGGTCAGCCGCTCCCCCGCGTGGGCGTCGTACCCGGTCAGGTAGCGCAGGTCGGAGCCGGGGGTGAGCAGCAGCGCGTCCAGCCCCGCGGCGGCGGTGGCGCGTTGCGCGGCGGCCAGCCGCTCGGCCGGGTACAGCTCGTCGGTTCCCACCCGCCCAGCTTAACGGTCGTTTGGGCGGCGGCGTAGCTCAGGCCAGCAGATGCGGGGCGTGCTCCCGGACCGCCGCCCGCAGCCGGCGCAGCGACGGGTTGACCAGCGGGTGTCCGGCGACGGTCACCGTCGGGACCGTCTCGTTGCCGTCGGCGACCGAGCGGACGAACGCGGCGGCGTCGGGATCCCGCCAGATGTTGACCGCCCGGTACGGCAGCCGGGCGAAGCGCAGCTTCACCCAGAGCTTCAGGCAGTACGTGCACATCGGCCGCCAGTACAGGACGACACCGTCCCGGTCCTGCTCCATCGGGCCCCTCCCAGCTATGGCGCGCCGGCGGCGCCGCAGCCCAGCCTGCCAGGCCGGGTCGACCGACGGTCCCTGCGGGAGTGCCGCACCAGGGGGCGCCCCGATCAGCGGCGACGGCACCGGCCGATCATGTGCAGGTAGCCACACGGCTGCATCTCCCGTCACGATTGGCGCACCTTGACGACCTACGGTGCGGACGCCCTGAGGAACGCCTCCCGGTCCAGGTCGCGCCGCAGGCCGCGGTTCGGGCGGGGCGCGATCAGCAGCGCCCGCCCTTGCGCAGTCAACTCTTCGCGGTGCCTGCCCACCGCCGGCAGGGCTTCGTCGTCGGTCCACACCAACCACCTGCCAGCGGCCAGCACGGCGCGGCGCGGCGCGGCGGCCGGCTTCAACGGCCGGCAGGCGGACCCTCGCGGCATCTGGTCGGCGGTGATCGCCCGCGCCAGCGCGGGCAGCCGCGCCGCGCACGCGGATCGGGCGACGCAATGCCGCTCGGGACATCCAGGCTGCTCAGCCGCCCTCTGCCCACCCGCCGCCGGGAGCCCGCGGGATCCGTGCGGCACACATCCTGGCCCGGCACTTCTTTGACGACTTGAAGTAAGCCGTGTTTTGTTACGTCCCCGTTATTGACGTGACCGCAGCCACTTCGATTGACTGCGACGGAACCGCTTCCGCAACCGGTTCCGCAACACGCCTTCAATCCCTGCGACCCGGGAGCGTCACGTGCCGATCACCATCGCCGACGTTGCCACCCGGGCGGGCGTGAGCAAGACGACCGTCTCCCGGGTGCTCAACGGCAAGGGCGAGGTGGACGGCCGGACCGCGGACCGGGTGCGGGCGGTCATCACCGACCTGGGCTACGTGCCGAGCGCCCGCGCGGTCGGCCTGGCCCGGGGGCGTACCCGGGTGGTCGGCATGCTGGTGCCGGCGCTCACCTGGCCCTGGATGGGCGAGGTGCTCCAGGGGGCGGTCGACGCGGTCGAGTCGGAGGGGTACGGCCTCCTGCTGTTCACCTGCAACCGGGGCGACGAGTCGATGCGGCGGTTCGCCTCCCAGGTCTCCGCGAAGTCCTTCGACGGCCTGCTGGTGGTCGAGCCGGAGGGCACCCTGGACTACATCACCGCCCTGCACCAGCGGGGCCTGCCGGTCGTGCTCATCGACGACCGCAGCCACCAGCCCGGCTTCCCCTCGGTCCGCACCACCAACGAGTCCGGCGCCGCCGCCGCGGCGGCACACCTGTTGGCCCTCGGGCGACGACGCCCGTTGGTCGTCACCGGCCTGAGCCGCTTCGGCTGCACCCGCGAGCGGCTCGACGGCTTTGCCCACGGCTACGCCGACGCGGGCCTGCCAATCGACCCGGCCCTCATCGTGGAGGGCGACTTCACCTTCGAGTGTGGCCGGTTTGCGGTCGAACGCCTGCTCGCCGCCGGCGTGCCGTTCGACGCCGTGTTCGCCCACAACGACCTGTCCGCCGCCGGGGCCCTCCAAGCGCTGCGCGACGCCGGACTGCGCGTACCGGACGACGTGGCAGTCGTCGGCTTCGACGACCTGCCCCTGGCCGGGCACACCCACCCGCCGCTGACCTCCGTACGCCAGCCGTTGCGGGAGATGGGAGCGGCCGCCGCCCGCACCCTCATCTCCCACCTCGCCGGCACGCCGCTGCCCGACACGCCAACCATCATCCCCACCAGTTTCACCGTCCGCGCCTCGACCAGCACCACCTGACCCCTCCACCGCTTATCCACCACCCACACCGGCGGGCAGGTGCCCACCGGTGGCAACACCGCACACCCTCCATCCACCACATCCCGCTCGAGGATCGCGGGAACACCGAGGGAGACCTCCATGAGAAGAAGGCAGTTACTCGCCGTCGCGCTGGCCGGCGCAATGGCCACCGCCCTGGCCGCATGCGGCGACAGCCCGAACGCCAACAAGAAGAACGGCCAGGCGGCCACCGTGCTGAACGTCGGCATGCCGAACGGCCCGCAGGCCGAGAACAACAACCCGTTCCTCACCACGTCCGCCGCGGCCTCGCTGGGCTACCGCTGGCAGATCTTCGAGCCCTTGATGATGTGGAATCCGGTCAAGCCGGCCGACCCGTTCAAGCCGTGGCTGGCGACCAAGGCCGAGTGGTCGCCGGACTACACCTCGGTCAAGGTCACCATTCGCGACAACGCCACCTGGTCGGACGGGCAGAAGGTCACGGCCGAGGACGTCGCGTTCACCTACAACCTGGTCAAGAAGTACCCGGCGCTCAACGACCAGGGCGTGCCCTACACGGACGCGACCGCCAGCGGCAACGAGGTCACGATCAAGATGGCCAGCCCGCAGTTCGTCAACCAGCAGAAGGTGCTGTGGCGGGTGCCGATCGTGCCCAAGCACCTCTGGGAGAAGATCAGCGACCCGACGACCGACCCCGTCAAGCAGCCGGTCGGCAGCGGCCCGTACACCCTGAAGTCGTTCACCCCGGCCACCACGACCCTGACCGCGCGTGACAGCGGCTACTGGCAGGACCTGCCGAAGGTCAAGGAGCTGCGCTTCACGTCGTACACGGACAACAGCGCGCAGACCACCGCCCTCGCCAACGGCGAGTCGGAGTGGAGCTTCGTCTTCATCCCGAACGTCCAAGCCGTCTTCGTCGCCAAGGACCAGGCGCACCACAAGGTGTGGGCGCCGCCGGTCCTGGGCATCCACGGGCTCTACCTCAACACCACGAAGAAGCCGTTCGACGACCCGGCACTGCGCCGCGCAATGAACATGGTCATCGACCGCGAAGACATCTTCACCACGGCGGAAGCCGGGTACTTCCACCCGCTGGTGAAGAGCGTGACCGGTCTGCCCAGCCCCGCCGGTGACTCGTTCGTCGCGCCGGAGTTCAAGGGCCAGGAGCACAAGGTCGACGTCGAGGGCGCCAAGGCGCTGCTCACCGGCGCCGGCTACAAGCTCGACGGCAACACCCTCAAGGACAAGACCGGCAAGGCCGTCACGGTGAAGCTGACGGACCCGGCCGGTTGGTCCGACTACCAGACCAGCCTCGAGATCGTGAAGGACAACCTGTCGAAGATCGGCATCGCCGCGACGGTCGACAAGGCCAACCAGGACGCCTGGTTCCGCAACGTCGAGCAGGGCAACTTCGAGGCGACCTTCCGGTGGACCGAGGGCGGCGCCACGCCGTACGACATCTACCGGACCGTGATGGACGGCCGGCAGCTCAAGCCCATCGGCACCGCCTCCCCCGCCGGCAACTTCGGCCGCTTCAACAGCAAGCAGGCGACGGACGCCCTGGTCGCCTATGCGAACGCGACCGACGACGCCGCCCGAACCACCGCGATGAACACCCTGCAGAAGGTCTTCGTCGAGCAGATGCCGATGATCCCGGTCGGCGCCGACAACATCGGTGGCGCGTACAGCACGAAGAACTGGACCGGCTGGCCCGACGACTCGAACCCGTACGGCGCCATGCAGCCCACCCAGCCCAACGCGCTGGACGTGGTGCTGCACCTCAAGCCCGCCGGTAGCTGACACCCGGCACCGCCTCCCCGGTCGGCCACGGCCGACCGGGGAGGCGGAACTCACCCCTCAAATCGGTACCCGTCACCTTCGGGTGACACGGCAACCCCAGACAGGAACTCGGCATGACGTTGAGCGAGAGCGCGGCGGCGCCGGTCGACGAGGTGGTGCTGGAGGCCGTCGGCCTGACCAAGCACTTCCCCGTCCGCAAACGGCTGCGTGACCTCTTCTCCCGGACGCCGGCAGTCGTGCACGCCGTCGACGACGTATCGTTCGCGTTGCATCGCGGCCGGGTGACCGCGCTGGTCGGGGAGTCCGGCTCCGGCAAGTCCACGGTGGCCCGGCTGCTGGCCCAGATCTACCCCCGCACCGCCGGCGACATTCGCCTGCACGGCACATCGACCAGGGTGCGCGGCGGTCGTCCGTTCCGGTCGTACGTGCGACGTGTCCAACTGATCCTGCAGGACCCGTTCGCGTCGTTGAACCCGGTGCACACCGTCCGCTACCACCTCACCCGATCGCTGCGGATCCACGGCAACGCGGGGCGCAGCGCAGAGGATCTGGACAAGGCCCTGGCCGATCTGCTCACCCGGGTCAGCCTCACCCCGCCCGAGCGCTACCTGGACGTGTTCCCGCACGAGCTCTCCGGCGGCCAGCGGCAGCGCGTCGCCATCGCCCGGGCGCTCGGCGCCGACCCGGAGGTGCTCCTCGCCGACGAGCCGGTCTCCATGCTCGACGTCTCGATCCGCCTCGGCGTGCTCAACCTGCTGCAGGACCTCAAGGAACGGCTCAACCTCGCGATCCTCTACATCACGCACGACATCGCCTCGGCCCGCTACTTCGCCGACGAGACGATCGTGATGTACGCCGGCCGCATGGTCGAGGGCGGCGACAGTGAGACCGTCACCCAGAACCCGGCCCACCCGTACACCCGGCTGCTCACCGCGTCGGCACCGGACCCCGAGCGCATCACCGGCGACGGCGCCGGCATCGACGAGGCCGCCGGGAAGGACCGCGGCCACGGCGAGCCGCCGAGCCTGATCAGCCCGCCCGCCGGCTGCCGGTTCCACCCCCGGTGCCCGCACGCCATGCGGCGCTGCACCGCGGACCTGCCGCCGCGGCTGAGCATCGGCGACCGGCCCGGCCACTGGACGGCGTGCTGGCTCTACGATCCGGCCACCGTCGCCGCCGACGCCCCCGGCTCCGCCGCTCCCGACGCCGACCCGGCCGTGCCGCCACCCCCGGCGCTGGTCGAGCGGGAAGACACCGCCACGCGGGGGGAGGCACGATGAGATTCCTGCTGCAGCGCATGGCCTTCTACCTGTTCACGGCGTGGGCGGCCATCACGCTCAACTTCTTCATCCCGCGGATGGTCCCGGGCGACCCGGTCCAGTCCCTCATCTCGCGCAACCAGGGCCGGATCAGCGCCGACGCCATCCAGTCGTTGCGCGTGCTGTTCGGGCTGGACGAGAACGAGAACATCTGGGAGCAGTACCTCGACTACTGGGGGCAACTCCTCCACGGTGACCTGGGGCTGTCCTTCACCTTCTTCCCGGCGCCGGTGTCGACGGTGATCGGCGACAGCCTGCCGTGGACCGTTGGCCTGGTCGGCATCACCACGATCATCAGTTTCCTGCTCGGCACCGCGCTCGGCGTCGGCGCCGGCTGGCGGCGCGGCTCGTGGGTCGACGGACTGCTGCCGGCCACGACGTTCCTGTCCTCGATCCCGTACTTCTGGTTGGGCCTGGTCGCCATCGCCCTGTTCGCCGGGCCGGGGAGCTTCTTCCCGTCCTCCGGCGGCTACGAGCCGGGCCTGGTGCCGGCGTTCGACCAGTACTTCATCCCGAGCGCCATCCAGCACAGCATCCTGCCCGCCGCCACCATCCTGGTCTCCTCGATGAGCGGATGGATCCTCAGCATGCGCAACATGATGGTCACCGTCTCGTCGGAGGACTACATCACGGTCGCCCACGCGAAGGGGCTGTCGGAGCGCCGGGTGGCCCTCAGCTACGCCGCCCGCAACGCGCTGCTGCCCAACGTCTCGGGCTTCGCCCTGTCGCTCGGGTTCATCGTCGGCGGCACGCTGCTGGTGGAGATCGTCTTCTCCTACCCGGGTCTCGGCTACCAGCTCTTCCAGGCGGTGGGCGCCAAGGACTACCCGCTGTTGCAGGGGATCTTCCTGATCATCACGATCTCCGTGCTGGTGGCGAACCTGCTCGCCGATGTCGCGTACCTGCTTCTCGACCCGCGGACCCGAAAGAGCTGAGCGATGACAATCTCACCGTCGAGCATCGAGCAAGTCATCCCCGGTCAGGGGGCGATGGCCCAGCCGGCGGCCGCGCCGGGCCGGGCGAAGCGGCGCCGGTTCCGGTTCGTGGCCAACGCCAAGGCCGCGACCGGCCTGGTCATCCTGGCCGTCTACTGCCTTTTCGCGGTCATCGGGCCGTGGGTGGCGCCGTACGACCCGGACGCGCGCAGCGGCGACGTCCTCCAGCCGCCGTCGACCACGCACTGGTTCGGCACCACCCATCTGGGTCAGGACATCTTCAGCCAGATCCTGGTGGGCGCGCGCAGCGTGATGGTCGTGGGCCTGATCGCCGGCGTGCTGGCGACGATCCTGTCCATCCTCATCGGCGTGACGGCCGGCTACATCGGCGGGGCGGCCGACGAGGGCCTGTCGGCCCTGTCCAACGTGTTCCTGGTCATTCCCGCGCTGCCGCTGATCATCATCGTGACGTCGATCGTCGAGCAGGCCAGTGACACGCTGGTCGCGCTCATCATCGGGTTCACCTCGTGGGCGTGGGGCGCCCGCGTGCTGCGCGCACAGACGTTGTCGCTGCGGCGCCGCGACTATGTCGAGGCGGCCCGGGCGACCGGCGAGCGGACCTGGCGCATCATCCTGTTCGAGATCCTGCCCAACCTAACCGCGATCATCGCGTCCGGCTTCGTCGGCACCGTCATCTTCGCGGTCATGTCGGAGATCACCCTGGCCTTCATCGGCATCTCGTCGATCTCGTCCTGGAACTGGGGCACCATCCTGTTCTGGGCGCAGGGCCAGCAGGCCCTGGCCCAGGGCGCCTGGTGGTGGTTCGTCCCGGCCGGGCTGGCCATCGCGCTGCTCGGCACCGCCCTCGCCCTGATCAACTTCGGCATCGACGAGTTCGTCAGCCCCCGGCTGCGCAGCGCCGGCAAGACCCGGATCCGCACCGCCGACGGCCGCACCGTACGGATGCGGGTCGGCTTCACCCCCGTGCTGGCGCCGGCCCGTCCGGTGCCGGCCCCCCGAGAGGAGGTCGCCCCGTGAGGGATCCGGTGCTGGAGATCCGCGGGCTCCGCGTCGACTACGGGCTCGGCGACGCCGCGGTGCACGCCGTCCGCGACGTCGACCTGACCCTGCACCGCGGCGAGGTGCTGGGGCTTGCCGGGGAGAGCGGCAGCGGCAAGTCCACCCTGGCGTACGGACTGACCCGGCTGCTCCCCCCGCCCGGCGTCGTCAGCGGCGGCGAGGTGATCTACCACCCGGTCGGCGGCCCGCCGGTGGACGTGCTGACCCTCAGCCCGGCCCAGCTGCGGCAGTTCCGCTGGGCGGAGACCTCGATCGTGTTCCAGGGCGCGATGAACTCGCTCAACCCGGTACACAAGGTCTCCACCCAGCTGCTCGACGTGATCAAGGCGCACGACCCGCGGAGCACCGCCGCCGGCCGGCTGGCCCGGGCCCGGGAGCTGCTGCGCCTGGTCGGCATCGCCGGCGACCGGCTGGACAGCTACCCGCACCAGCTCTCCGGCGGCATGCGGCAGCGGGTGATGATCGCCATGGCGCTGGCGCTGGAACCGCAGGTGGTCATCATGGACGAGCCGACCACCGCGCTGGACGTGGTGATGCAGCGGCAGATCCTCGGCCAGCTCGCCGAGCTGCGTGAGCGGCTCGGCTTCGCGGTGCTGTTCATCACCCACGACCTGTCGCTGCTGGTCGAGTTCTCCGACCGGATCGCCATCATGTACGGGGGTCGGATCGTGGAGGAGGCGCCGGCCGCCGAGCTGTACCGGCGGGCCCTGCACCCGTACACCGACGGATTGCTGCACTCCTTCCCGGCGCTGCGCGGCCCGCGCCGCGAGCTGACCGGCATCCCCGGGTCCCCGCCGGACCTGCGCGCCATGCCCACCGGGTGCGCATTCCACCCCCGCTGCCCCCGGGCCTTCACGCCCTGCGACGCCGAGCTCCCACCGCTCGGCCCGCCCGGTGACGACGACCCGGGGCGCGCCGTCGCCTGCTGGCTGCACCCCGCCGCCGCGGCGGTCCCCCGGTGAACCGTCGCGGCCCGACCGGCCCGACGACCACCCCCGATCCCGAACCACCACCCGCGAGGAGAACCATGGACAGCGACCGCACCGCCCGGGCCGCCACCGGGCAGGCCGACCCGATCGACACCCTCCCGCCGACCTTTCGCTGGGGCGTGGCGACCTCGTCGTACCAGATCGAGGGCGCGGTCGCCGAGGACGGCCGTACCCCGTCCATCTGGGACACCTTCTGTCGGGTGCCCGGGGCGGTGGCCAACGGGGAGAACGGCGACGTGGCCTGCGACCACTACCACCGGATGCCGCAGGACGTCGCACTGATCGCGGACCTGGGGCTGGACACGTACCGCTTCTCGGTGGCCTGGCCGCGGGTGCAGCCCGGCGGGCGCGGGCCGGCCAACCCGGCCGGGCTGGCCTTCTACGACCGCCTGGTGGACGAGCTGCTCGGCCGCGGTGTCGACCCATGGGTCACCCTGTACCACTGGGATCTGCCGCAGGAGCTGGAGGACGCCGGCGGCTGGCCGGTCCGGGACACCGCGTACCGGTTCGCGGACTACGCGGAGCTGGTCTTCGACGCGCTCGGCGACCGGGTGAAGACCTGGACCACGCTGAACGAGCCGTGGTGCTCGGCGATGCTCGGCTACGCCTACGGCGCCCACGCGCCGGGCCGCCGGGACCTGGGCGACGGAATCGCCGCGGCGCACCACCTGCTGCTCGGCCACGGCCTGGCGGTGCAGCGGCTGCGGGCGGCCGCGCAGGGGCCGGTGGACCTGGGCATCACCGTCAACCTGGCCACCGCCGACCCGGCCACCGACAGCCCGGCTGACCGGGACGCCGCCCGGGCCGCCGACGGCCTGGGCAACCGGCTCTACCTCGACGCGCTGGTCCACGGCCGCTACCCGGAGGACGTGGTGGCCGACCTGGCCCGCGAGGGGGTGCGCATCCCCGTCGAGGAGGGCGACCTCGCGGTCATCTCCACCCCGTTCGACGTGCTCGGCGTCAACTTCTACTTCGGCCAGCTCTTCTCCGGGGTGGACGAGCAGGGGCGGGAGCGCGACGACGCCGGCCGGCCGGTGCAGCGGGTGGTCCGGCGGGACCTGCCGCGCACCGCGATGGACTGGGAGATCGTCCCGGAGTCCTTCACCGAGCTGCTGGTCCGGCTCAGCCGCGACTACCCGGGGGTGCCGATGGTGATCACCGAGAACGGGGCGGCGTTCGACGACCGGCCCGACGCCGACGGTTTCGTCGCCGACGACGACCGGGTGACGTACCTGACCGAGCACCTGCGGGCGGTGGCCCGGGCCCGACTGGCCGGGGCGGATGTGCGCGGCTACTTCGCCTGGTCGCTGCTGGACAACTTCGAGTGGGCGTACGGCTACGACAAGCGGTTCGGCATCGTGCGGGTCGACTACGACACTCAGCGGCGCACCCCGAAGCGCAGCGCGCTCTGGTACCGCGACACCGTCCGGCGGGTCCGCGGGGAGCGGTGACCGGTGACGAGGCGGGCGCCCGGGGAGACCTCGGGCGCCCGTCCCGGGCCGGCGCGGTGTCGCCGGCCCGGTGGCTCAGCGGGCGCGGGAGCGGGGGCGGCGGGCCGCGCGCGGCGGCGTCGTGGTCACCCGGGCGACCAGGTCGCGGGGCACGCCGCCGTCGCGCAGCAGCCGGGCCATCGGCAGGGTGGCCGCGCCCATCGCGACCGCGTCCGGTCCGAGCTGGCACAGCTCGATCGAGGTCTGCGCGTACGGCTGGCGCAGCGCGTGCCGCGCGGTGGCCTCGCGGATCTGCGGCAGGTACCGCTCCCCCAGCGCCAGGCCGGCCCAGCCGCCGAGCACCACCCGCTCCGGGTTGAAGAGGTTGACCAGCGTCGCCACGCCCGCGCCGAGGTAGCCGACCGTCTCGTCGAGCACCTTCGCGGCCGTCCGGGTCGAGGAGCGCAGCACCTCGCCGAAGGCGCTCTCCTCGTCGGCGCCGACCGCCGGGCGGCCTCGGTTGGCCTGGCGGAACCGATCCAGCACCCCCTCCGCCCCGACGTACGCCTCCAGGCAGCCGAGGTTGCCGCACCGACAGCGGCGACCGCCGTACACGATCGTGGTGTGGCCCCACTCGCCGGCGCTGCTGTGCGCGCCCCGGTAGCCCACCCCGTCGGCCACCACGCTCGCGCCGATCCCGGAGCCGACCAGGGCGATGACGGCGTGCCGGGCGCCCCGGCCGGCGCCGAACCACATCTCGGCCTGGCCGAGGGTCTTCGCGCCGTTGTCGACATGCACCGGGATATCGGTGCCGGCGCGCAGCATCGCGCCCAGCGGCACGCCGTCCCAGCCGAGCGTCTGGGCGTGCACCACGGCGTCGGCGGTCCGCTCCACCGTCCCGGAGACCGCCACGCCGAAGCCGAGCACCGCGGCCGGGTCGACGCCGGCCTGCTCGACCACCGCGGCCAGCCCGTGCAGCAGGTGGGTGGCCACGGCGTGCGGGTCCGGCTCGGCGGCGGCGATCGGGTATTCGGCCTTGGCCAGTGCGGTCATCGCCAGGTCGAAGAGCTCGACCTGGACCCGGGTCTCGCCGACGTCGGCGCCGACCAGGTAGCCGTAGCCGGGGGCGACCCGCAGCAGCACCCGGGGACGGCCCCCGTCGGACTCGACCGAGCCGGCCTCCTCGACGATCCCTTCGCCGATCATCTCGCCGACCAGGTTGCTCACGCTGGCCAGGCTCAGCGCGGTGCTCTGCCCCAGCTCGTGGCGGCTGAGCGGGCCGTCGAGCCAGATCCGGGTGAGCAGCACCGAGCGGTTGGCGCGGCGCATGTCGCGCACGGTGGTGCGTTTGGCGTCCATCTCCGCCCACCTTTCCTGTCGCCACCGGCGGCGGCCCCACCCCGGGAGGCGTCACCGCCAGATTAATGCCATGAACCAAGTTCCGAAGAACGGGCCTGGCCCGGTGGTCAGAAGTCGATCCGCATCACGACGCGCCTGAGCGTGGGCCGGTTGACCTCGGCGAACCCGGCGGCGGCGAAGATGCTCCGGCTGCCGACGTAGAGCTCTCCCCAGGCCATCTCCTGGCCCGGCTCCGTGATCATCGGATAGCCCTCGACGGCGCGGGCGCCGCGCGCGCGGGCGAAGTCGACGGCGGCGCGGGCGAGCGCACGGCTGACCCCGCGGTGCCGGAAGCCGACGCGGGTGACGAAGCAGGTGACGGCCCAGACGCCCTCGTCGGTCTTGTCCTCGTCGCGACCGGTCCACGGGACGCGGGTGCGCAGCAGACGCTCGTACGCGGTGCGCGGCTCGACCGCACACCAGCCGACGGGTTCGCCGTCGAGGTAGGCGACCAGGCCGCTCGTCGTGCCGGCCTCGGAATTGCCGCAGTCGGTCTGCTCGCGCAGCCGGTGGGCGCGTTCCTCCACCGGAACCGACCGCCACTGCGAACCACGGGTCTTGAAATACTGGCACTGGCAGCGGGACGCGTCGCCGCGCGTACCGAAGACGACCCGCAGGTCGTCCCAGCTCGCCTCGTTGGCGGGCACGACGGAGATCACTGTGTCCGTCGTCGTCCGGGTCGTGTCGGCCATTCTCGTTCGCACACCTCCACCAGCGCGGCGAGCCCTGGTCACGCTACCGCTCATCGGGCGCCCGGCTCAGGCCCCATCCAACCGGCCGTGCCGACGCAGGCCTCGTTGCCCTCGGCGTCGGCCAGCACCCAGTACGCCGGCAGGTACTCGTCGGTCAGCAGGCGACCGCCGGCCGCGACCGCCGCCGCCACCCGGGCCTCGGCCTGGTCGTGCGGCACCCAGACGTCGATGTGCATCCGGTTGCGCTGCGGGCGCGGTGCGTCCATCTGCTGGAACCAGAGCAGCGGCCCGCGACCGCGCGGGTCGATCAGGTCCTGGTCGCCGTCGCCGCGGTCGATGTAGCCGAGCAGGGCACGCCAGAACGGCAGCACGTCGGGACCGACCAGCGCGTCGATGGTGACCTGGACGTTCTGCAGGCCGCCCGGGTCGGCGGGCAGGCCCAGCTCGCGCGCCACCGCAGAGATCCGCCGGGCCAGCTCGACGTCGCGCGCGGTCAGCCCGTAGAAGCCGGGGATGATCGTGATCAGCCGTACGGTCACGCCCGCGTGCCGCACGTCGACGTCCGGGTGGTGATCGTCCAGGCCGGCCAGCTCGCCGATCGCCTGGACGAACCGGGCGCCGGCCGCGAACGACCCGGTGCGGAAGTACGCGCACGCTCCCTCGCCCAGCACCCGCCAGTCCCCGACCCCGTCGGCCTCGTGGAACTGGCGCGGGGTGATCCGCTCGGTCGGGTCCGTCGACAACTCAGCCATGTCACTCCTCTCGCCGGGCGGCGCCGGGGGCGGCGCCGCCGACCCAGTGTCACCCGAGTTCCCGACACCTTCTGTCGTATATCTGGTTCAGGATGGGGCCGTGCGTGCCTCGCGAATGATGACCCTGCTGCTCCAGCTCCAGGTGCGCGGCCAGGCCAGTGCCCGGGAGCTCGCCACGCACCTGGAGGTCAGCGAGCGGACCGTGCAGCGGGACATCGAGGCGCTGGTGGCGGCCGGGATACCGGTGCGGTCGACCCGCGGGCCGGCCGGCGGATACCGCCTGGACCGCGGCTACCGCACCCGCCTGACCGGGGTCGGCCTCGACGAGGCCGGGGCGCTGGCGTTCCTCGGCCTCGCCGGCCCGGCCGAGCAGCTCGGGCTGGGCGAGATGCTGGAGGGCGCCCGGATCAAGGTCTGGGCCAGCCTCACCGGCGAGGCCCGGGAGCGCGCCGGCCGGACCGTGGAGCGGTTCCACCTGGACCCGGTCCGCTGGTACGGCACGCCGGAGCCGGTACCGTGCCTGACCCAGCTCGCCGACGCGGTCTGGCGCGACCGTAGGGTGCGCCTGCGGTACGTACGGGACGGGCGGGCGACCACCCGGGAGATCGACCCCCTCGGGCTCGTCCTCGCGGCCGGCGACTGGTACCTGGTCGCCCGGCGCGACGGCCAACGCCGCACCTACCGGGCCTCCCGGGTCCACTCCTTGGAGCTGCTCGACGAGCCGGTGGCCCGCCCGGCCGGGTTCGACCTCGCGCGGTGCTGGGCCGAGGCGCGCCGGGAGCTGGAGGACGAGGAGCCCGGCGTCGAGGTCACGGTACGCGTGGCCGCGAGGGCCCTGCCGCGGCTGCGCCGCCTGGTGCCCGTCCACGGGCAGGCCCTGGTCCCGGTCACCGCGACCGAGGAGGTCGAGCTGACGGTCCCGTTCGAGAACGAGTCGTGGGCGTGCTCGGCCCTGCTCAGCCTGGGCGCCGCCGTCGAGGTCCTCCGCCCGGAGGCCATGCGCGCACGGGTGGCCGACGAGACCCGCGGCGCCGCCGCATACTACGCCCCACCGGTGCCTCCGCCCCGCGCGCGGCCGGTGGAGTAGGCGGCCGGGTCCGGCATTGGGGCGGGAATCTCTCCTCGTGCCGGGCCGGCAATGGTAGGTCCGGCGGGGACGGCCACCTTGGAGGAGACCGAGACCTTCACCCGGGCGGTCACTGACTTCGTCACGTCCGAGGTGGCCCTCATCGCCGCGACATCGCCACGGATCGTTACTGAACGGCGGGGTCCGCAGCGCGGCCAGCAGCGTCTTCGTCGATGAAGCCCAGCGTGGGAGTGACGCTGCGTAGCGCAACGTCATTGCCGCGCCAGCCATCAGTCACCTGATCGACCACGGGACAACCCCGGTCGGACGCGTGAGCGGTACAAGGTTCCCCGATGTGACAGCTCCAACTCTGCTGGCGGGCGGGCCGTTCGCCGACGCGTCCGCCGACCGGCCGCCCGGCCGGACCCGGCGCGGCGCCACCCCGGTGCGAACCCGGGAGGCCGCACTCGGCCTGCTCTTCGTCCTCCCCGGCCTGGCCGGCCTGGGCGCCTTCGTGATCTTTCCGCTCTTCCAGGCGGTGTACCTGGCCACCCGGGGCAACGACATCCTCGGCAACCCGACCCGCTCGGTCGGACTGCAGCACTTTCACGAACTGCTCACACCGGCCTTCGGCACGCTGCTCTGGCAGACCCTGGTCTTCACCGTCCTGGTCGTGGTGCCCGGTGTGCTGCTGCCCCTCGCCCTGGCCGCGCCGATGAGCCAGCGACTGCCCGGCATGCGGATCTTCCGGACCGCCTTCGCCCTCCCGTTCGCCTACTCGGTCTCGGCGGCCAGCGTGGTCTGGCTGATCATGCTGAACCCCGGCGTCTCCCCGGTGAACTGGGCGCTGGGCCTGGTCGGCGCTCCCGCGCCGAACTGGACCACCGAGCCGGGCTGGGCGATGGCCACCGTGGTCGGGGTGACGGTCTGGATGGTCTCCGGCTTCAACCTGCTGGTGCTCGCCGCCGGCCTGGCCGGGGTCGACGAGGAGGTGCTGGAGGCGGCCCGGATGGACGGGGCCACCGGCCCCCGGCAGTTCGTCAGCATCGTGCTGCCGATGATCTCGCCGAGCCTCTTCTTCGCCGTGGTGACCACCACGTTGGCCGCGCTCCAGGCGCTCGGCCAGGTGCAGATCATGACCGACGGCGGGCCGAACGGACACACCCGAACGCTGGTCTATTCGATCTTCGACAACGCGTTCCACAACAACAACAGCAACTTCGGGCTGGCCAGCGCGCAGGGGCTGGTGCTGCTGGTGATCGGCGTGCTGATCGCCGTGCTGCAGTTCGGCGTACTGGAGAGGCGGGTGCACTACCGGTGAGCAGGAGCGTGAACCGGCCCGGTCCGGTACCGACCGTCCTGACCTACCTCTGGCTCGGCGTCGCCGCGGTGGTGCTGCTCTTCCCGGTGCTGCTCACCGTGATCGGCGGCTTCCTGCCGTCGAACGCGCTGCTGCACCAGCCGCCGCAACTCTTCAGCGGGCACTGGACGCTGGAGAACTACCGGGCCGCGTGGCGGCAGCCGGTGGTGCCGCTCGCCCCGGCCTTCGTCAACTCGCTCTTCGTCGGGGTGAGCGTGATGCTCGGGCACCTGGTCACCTCGTGCCTGGCCGCGTACGCCCTGGTCTTCCTGCGCAGCCCGTTGCGCCGGCCGATCTTCTGGCTGTTCCTGGCCACGATCATGGTGCCGTACGAGTCGATCGTGGTGCCGAACGCGCTGTTCATCCGGTCGCTGGGCATCAACGACAACCGGCTCAGCCTGATCCTGCCCTTCCTGGCCACCGGCTTCGGCGTGTTCATGCTGCGCCAGGCGTTCGCCCAGTTCCCCCGGGAGCTGCGCGAGGCCGCCGTCATCGACGGCTGCGGCCACCTGCGGTTCCTCGTCACCATCCTGTTGCCCGCCACCCGGCCGGCGTTGATCGGCATCGCCGTCTGGTCGTTCCTGCAGGGCTGGAACATGTACTTCTGGCCCTTGATCATCTCGTCCAGCAACAACTCCCTGAACACCCTGCAGACCGCGGTCTTCGCCCTCAAGGACAACGAGGGCGGCAGTCCCGCCGTGCTCCTGGCCGGCATCACCATCACGCTGGTGCCGACGCTGCTGCTGGTCGTCTTCGGCCAGCGCTGGCTCGTCCGGGGCTTCACGGCCGGCGCGGTCAAGTAATCACCTCACCCCAGTAGTAGGAGGAACCAGTGCGTACCACTCTGCGCCGGGTGGCGGTCGGGCTCTCGCTCGCCGCCCTCACGGCCACCGCCGCGGCCTGCGGTTCGGCCACGGCGAACACCAGCGACGCGACCGGCGGCGCGGGCGCGCCGGCCGCCAGCGCCCTGGACGGCAAGGGCGAGGTGTCGATCGACTTCTGGCACGCGATGAGCGGCAAGAACGGCGAGGCGCTCCAGCAGCTCACCGACCAGTTCAACGCGAAGAACAAGGGTCGGGTCAAGGTCAACCTCCAGTTCAAGAACACCTACGACGACACCCTGTCGGCGTACAAGGCGGCGCTCAACAGCGGCCAGGCGCCGGACGTGGTGCAGGTCTACGACATCGGCACCCGGTTCATGATCGACTCGAAGTCGACGATGCCGGTGCAGTCGTTCGTGGACGTCGACAAGACCAACACCTCGGACATCCAGCCGAACATCGCGGGCTACTACTCGGTCGACAACAAGCTCTACTCGATGCCGTTCAACACCTCGATGCCCCTGCTGTACCTGAACAAGACGGCGTTCACCAAGGCTGGCCTCGACCCGACGAACCCGCCGAAGACCCTCGACGAGATCACCGAGGCGGCCCGCAAGCTGACCGTCAAGGACGCCAGCGGCCGGGTCACCCAGTACGGCTTCGGCGCCGCGCTCTACGGCTGGTTCCTGGAGCAGTGGACCGCCGCCGGCAACCAGGAGTACTGCGACCAGGGCAACGGCCGTGACGGCCGGGGCACCACCGTCCAGCTGGCCACCGACGACCACGTCAAGCTGCTGGCCTGGTGGAAGAAGATGGTGGACGAGGGCCTGGCCCCCAAGCTGGACAGCAACACCACCACCGCGGACAACGCGTTCACCGCCGGCACGGTGGCGATGACGCTGGAGTCGACCGGCTCGCTGAGCGGCTTCCTCAAGAGCACCGAGGGCAAGTTCGAGCTCGCCACCGGCAACTACCCGAAGATCAACGCCGGCGACGCGGGCGGCCCGATCATCGGTGGCGCCTCGCTGTGGGTGGTCGGCAAGGGCAAGGACGACGCGCACAAGCGCGCCGCGTGGGAGTTCGTGAAGTTCCTGTCCGACAAGGACTCGCAGGCCACCTGGCACACCTCGACCGGGTACTTCCCGATCAGCAAGGGCGCCCTGGAGACCGACGTGGACAAGCAGTGGGTGGCCCAGCGGCCGCAGTTCCAGACCGCCATCACGCAGCTGCAGAACACCCCGCTGAGCAAGGCGACCCAGGGCTGCCTGCTCGGCGCGATGCCGCAGGCCCGCAAGGCCGCGGAGCAGGCCATGCAGGCGGCGGTGCTCAGCGGTACCGACCCGCGGGTGGCGCTCGAGCAGCAGCAGCAGGCGCTGGCCGGCCCGATCAAGGACTACAACCAGTCCGTGGCCGGCTGACCGCCGCAGCCCGGACCTCGTCGGCCCGTTCCCACCGGTCCCACCCCGAAGCGGAGCCGATCGACGCCGGCCGACCGGACGCCCACCCGGCGTCCGGTCGGCCGGCGTCCGCGTCCTGCGGCGCGGGCGGGTGGTAGCTGGTCCTCTCAACCCCTCGGCGCGTACGGCCCGCTGGCTCCGGGCGGCCGGACAGGGTCCGACGCAGGATCTGGCTACCTGACTGTGAGCAGCAACCTGCCGGGAAAGGAGGTCTGCAGGCGCCGGTGCGCCTCCGCCGCCCGCCCGAGGGGGAACGCCTCGGCGACGTGCACCTGGAACGGTCCCGCCTCGATGAACTCATTGAGGCGCTGCAACCGTTCGGGACCCGTCTCGCCGTTGTACGCCTGGACCGTCACGCCGGGTCGTTCGCGCGGCGCCGGTTGCACCCCGTTGGGGTAGGCGAGCAGGCCACCGTCGCGGAGCGCTCCGGCGAGTCGGTCCAGAGTTGCGCCACCCGCCATCGCCAGGACGCCGTCGACCCCGTCCGGGGCCACGTCGCGGATGCGGGCGAGCACCTCCGTGAGGTCGCCGTGGCCGTCAAGGGACAGGTCGGCGCCGAGCCGGGTCACCAGCGCCACGCCCTCCGCCCCGGACGCCACGGCGATCACGTTGAGTCCCTGCCGCTTCGCCAACTGCACGGCCAGATGCCCCTGGCCGCCGCTCGCGCCGAAGATCAGCACCCACGCCCCGGCGGGGAGGCCCAGGACGTCCAGTCCGGACAACGCGGTCAGTGCGTCGGTGGGCATGGCCCCAGCGTGCTCCGCCGGCACACCCGACGGCAGCTTCGCGACGTACTGCGCCTTCGTCGCCGCGTACTCGGCGTAGAAGCCACCCTTCGGCCGGGTGTACCCGTACACGTAGACCAGGTCGCCCTCCGCGACGTTGGTCACCCGCCGTCCCACCGCGGCGACCGTCCCCGCAGCCTCGGTGCCGGGCACCATCGGGAACGCGGCGCCCTCGGGCACCAGCGTGCCCTCCCGCGCGAAGGCGTCCCACACCCCCACACCGGCGCTCCACACCTTGAGCAGGATCTCGTCGTCGGCTATCTGCGGCACCGGCAGGGTACGCAGGGTGATCACCTCCGGACCCCCGAACTCGTCGAAGGCCGCCGCCTGCATCCGCTCGGGCACATCCCCCGCTGCCATGTGCGATTCCTCTCCGCCCCGCTGTGCCCGCATCCGGTGAACGCGCGTCCGGGCGCGCGTCGGCCCGCACCGGCGCTCGTAGCATGTCGTGCCCGCGGCGTCGGGGATCGCTGCCCGGGCGCCGTTCACCCGGTTGGGTCAGGGGCAGGGGGTGACGGAGGCCCGTGGGGTGGGTAGGTGTCCCGCGGCCGGTGACCGCGCCGGTCGACGAGGTTCAGCCCCGTACCGCCTCGTCGCGACCGATCTGGACACCCTCGACGGTGTTGCCCGGGGCCTGGTCACGGACGCCCGCCACCTCGCAGAGGGCCTGGGGAGCGCGCAGCAGCATGGAATCGAACAGACTCTCCTCTCCGTTCGTCGGGGCACCAGTCGGAGCGACCATGACCCGACCGCCTGGCATGGTGGTGCGGTGGACACCGGCGCGAGGGACGATGGCGTCAACGCAGAGCGGTTCCGGGTCCGGCCGGCATCCCGTCCCGCTCGGGTCGGCAGCCTTCACCGCCGCTCTACGGCGGCTTGAGGGTCCCGGCGCACGGTGGCGTGGGATGGTTCCCAGTGGTGCCGTAGAAGCGACCGGTTCCGGCCGGCCGGATGCGTGACGAGGAGGCAGCACCATGACGGATCCCGACACAGAGCTCCGGACCGAGTGGGGCGAACACAGTGCGGGCCAGCAGATCAGTGACACGACGGAGACCACGACGTCCCTGTCGGTCTGGGCTCGCGCCGCCCAGCTCGGCCGGGCCGGCGCTGACGAGGACGATCCGACGGACGAGCACCACATCCTCCGCGGCCTCGAGTAGGACGGACGCGCACCCGCCGGTGCCGACGCCGAAGCGGCCGACGGCCGCGACCGCCCTGCCCCCGGCGTCGACCGCCACCTCACCGCCGCCGGGTGGCAGAGTCCGGAATTCGTCGATGACCGCGGTGGGCGTCGGCTAGCTTGGGCCGCAGAACAGCGCCAAGCCGGCCAGGACCGACGGTCCCGGCACGCATTGCGGGAGTGGGTGGCCGCTCAGCATTCATCGATGGGCGGCCAGGGCCGGACGTGGTCGCCGGGCGTTGTGGCTGACCGAGCGCCGAGACCAAGAAGGCCTGCTGTGACGAATGGCGGACGTGGGCCGATAACGCGCACGATGATGCGTGGACAGCCGACGGATCTGCTGGAACTGTTCTTCGATCTTGCGCTCATCGCCAGTCTGACCCTCGCGTCGAAGAAGATGGCGAACGAGGACACCTGGACGGGCATGGCTCAGGCGCTGCTCGCCCTGTCGACGCTGTGGGCGGTCTGGGTCACCACCACGTCGTTCACGGACCTCTACAGTCCTCAGGAGCGACCCGTCCAGCTCGTGATCTTGGGGATCATGTTCGGCGGCATGCTGATGTCCGCCGCCCTGCCCGACTGCGTTCGGCAGCCATGGCCTGACCTTCGGCGCCACCTGGGCCGGGATCAACTGGGGCCGGAGCCTGGTGCTCATCGCGTCGCTGCGCGGCCGGAGGGAGCGGGAGCGGCCGATCCGTGTCCTGTCGTGGAGCACCGTTTCCGGCATCCTGTGGATCGTCGGCGGCCTGGTCTCCCATCCCGGTACGCGTCTTGTTCCTGAGCGTCGTCGCCACGCTCGTCGTGCTGGGCGTCGCGGCTGTGGAGTTCGTCAGACGGCAGCGCGAGGCCGGCTTACCGGCGCCCCCATGACCAGCGGATGTTCGTGAGAACCGGCGCCACTTGTGGATCACGGCCTACCGGCTTGCCGAGTTCCTTGCTTCGCGGAGGATCCGCAAGTGCGAGATCGATAACAACACCCAGGATCTCGCCGACCTCGCTCGTGCCTGCGAAGGCGAACAACGCCGACAGTCAGCACCGGCCTGACGTTCGCATCTGCCGCTGTCCGCCCGGCAGCAGTCCCTTGCGGCGTCACAGGTTAGGCGACGGTGAACGAACACGGTCCAGACATGACGTTGCCCTTGCTCCGGAAGCGGCCATACTGACCGTGCTGGCCCGTGGCCTGACCACGAAGGAGGTGTTCGCTTTGCCGTTCGGTCGGCTCCACCATCTGATCGTCGACTGCCCGGATCCGATGGCCGAGGCACGATTCTGGAGCGAGGTCCTCGGCGACCCGATCACCTACGCAGACGAGGACTTCGTCGTCGTGTCGGCCAGCACGGCGGCGTCCGGGCTGGCGTTTCAGCGCGCCGCCGATCTGACGCCGCCGACGTGGCCGGAGCCGGCAGTGCCGCAGCAGATGCACCTCGACGTGATGGTCGACGACCAGGCTGCGGCGGGGAAGGCAGTGCTCGCGCTAGGCGCGCGGCGGTTGCCCGGCGATCATGTATACGCCGATCCGGCTGGGCACCCATTCTGCCTGATCAGACGCCCTACCTGGGCACCGCCGGTTAACTGAGCTCAGCCCTGGCTCGTGCTCAGGATCGGCGCGGCTCACTTCGGCAGCCACCCGATCGTCCGGCCGACCGGCAACTGCCAGCGACCGTTCAAGTGTTCCGCCGTACGCCAATGGCGTGTCACCCGCGCGTCGCGCTGTGCCCGTTCCAGCGCGGCGGTAGGACGGTCTTGACCCACGACCACAGCCCAGCGCGCCGGCACCTTCGTGAGCCACCTGGCCATGCTCGAAACCCTGCCCGCGGTGGCCAGGTGGTCGGACGCTCGGTCGCAGGGGCGCATCCGACGACCGCGGCAGCCGTGCCGGCGATCAGCACGCCGCTGGCATTCGCACACTGATCACGAGTGCTGCGTTCCTTGTTCGTCCGCGACCTGAATGATCGTCTTGCCGGGCGTGCGGCGGTGGCGGGCGAACGCGGAGGCCGTTTCGGAAAGCGGTCGCACGGCGCCGACGATGGGGTTGAGCCGTCCGGTCCGGAGGCGCTGGGCGAGGTCGGTCAGCCGGGCGCGATCAGGTTCGACGACGAAGAAGATGGCTCGCCCGTCCTTGGGCTGCACGGTAGGTGGCATGGCGATGGTGACGAGGGTGCCGCCCGGGCGTACCAGTTCGGTCGATCGCTCGAGGATGTCGCCGCCGATGACGTCGAACACCACGTCCACCTCGCCGACGTGCTGCAAATCGTCGGCGTCCAGGTCGAGGAAGGTCTGCGCGCCGAGGCCGAGCGCGACATCACGGTCGTCGGCTCGGCCGGTGCCGATCACGCGGGCGCCCACCTCCCGCGCGAGTTGAACGGCGATCGAACCGACGCCGCCCGCGGCGCCGTGAATGAGGACGGTCTGGCCGGTCGTGAGGTGGGCGTGGTCGAACAGTCCCTGCCATGCGGTCAGTCCGGAAATGGGCAGCGCGGCGGCCACGGTGTGGTCGATGTCGGCCGCGAGGGGGGCGAGGTTGCGAGCCTCCACCGCGGTGTATTCGGCCAGGGATCCGTTGCGGGTCCAGTCGGTCAGTCCGAACACCCGCTGGCCCACGGTGAGGCCGGTGGTTCCGTAGCCGAGCTCGACCACAACTCCGGACAGCTCGTGCCCGGGGATGCTGGGTGTCCGGTCGCGACCGGCGCGATCGGACCACGTTCCCGGCCAGTCGAGCTCTCCGGGGGTGAAGCCTGCGGCGTGCACGCGCACGATGACGTCGTTTTCCGCAGCGTGGGGGTAAGGCATGTCGGTCAGGGTGAGCCCGCTGACACCCGCGTCACGGTCTCGCACGGTGATCGCTCGCATGCTCGAATCCTTTCCAAGAAAGTTCGTCGGTATGGGGTGGTTGTGGGGGCTCAGCCCGGGGTCCGCTCGTGACGCGCGTGGTGCGGCCCCGGCCGCGGAGGTCGCGGATCGCCCGTCGTCGGTGCGCTGGTGAGCCTATGTCCAATCAGCTCGGCCAGGGCGAACCGACGATGCGCTCGACCGTCGTCACGCGCTGGAAGCCGGGGATGAAGTGCTCGAGCACGTCGGAGTTCACGGTGCCGTTCGTGGTTTCGGGGCGGTTCTTCAGCCCGTCGACGTAGGCTCGCAGAAACTCGTTCTTGAAGTCCCCTCGTGGATGGACGGCGAGGATTTCGCCCAGCTGATCGTGGTCCAGTCCGTCTAGGCCGAAGCCGAGCACGTCGGTCAAGACACCGAGGTACGTGGTCGCGATTTCCGGGGCCATCCGGTCGGGGATGCCCGGCGTGGTGTGCAGCGCGATCGCCGTCCAAACGGTCTCGGCGGCGGCCGTCGAGAAACCCCGGTCCAGGAGGAACTTGCGCGCGTGGTCGGCGCCATCGACTTCGAAGCGCTGCTCGACGTCGGAAAAGGGAGTCAGGAGGCCGGTGTCGTGGAACATGGCCGCCAGATAGAGCAGCTCCGGGTCCGGTTTCACGCCAAGCTTGTGAGCGTGAATCAGGCTGAAGAAGAAGACCCGTCGGGAGTGGTGGTAGATGAGGGGGCTGGTCGTCTCCTGGATGCGCCTGGTCGCTTCGGCGACCGCCGCTGTCTCAGGAATCTCCAACCCCGCGATGACCTCTGGCATGATCTCTGACCTTTCGGGAAATGTGTGCGGACCGTGTTTCCGACCTCCATGCTGCCCACCGATCGTCGTACGGCGCCGCCCTCGTCCGGCCAGGAATCACTTATATCCGGACAGGGCGAAATCGCAGTCGTTGCTCCACTGTGCACGTAATCAGCCGAAGATCACGGAGAGTTCGATTACATGCAATAGTCGTAACGTGAGCAACCCCCGGGAGCGCGCCCGTCGCCGCCCGGCCGCTGCCGCCAAGCGCTGACCCCGGGCCTTCGCCCGAGGCACGGCCAGTGAACTGGTCCTGGCCTTTTACGGCCGTATTCCGGTGGACTCCCTGAAGCTCGACGGCGACCGACGTCTCTTCGACCTGCTTATTGCCTGGGACCCGGATGAGTAGGACGTAACGATGCGCCACCTGCTGCGCCCCGGGCCGACGGGGACACGACCGCTCAGCTCCGCCAGGTCTGCCGGAACATCGGCACCGCCCTCAAGCCCACCAGGGCGGACTGACGGCACGTCACCAAGCTGACCGTCTACCTGGTAGATCTCGAACTCCCGGCCTCCGCACGGTCAGGGACGAGTACGTCGACAGCCGGCAGCCGCCGACCGGCTCGCTGGTCCAGGTTCAGCGCGCTGGTGTACCCCGATTCCGGGTCGAGGTCGACGCCCTGGCCGTGCTCGCCGAGCCGTAGACCGGTTCACCTGTGCCAGCCCGCCCGCATGTGCTCTGAAACCGCATGGACCGGCGACAAAAGACGCAGCGCTGAGACGGGACCATCGCCCGCCCAACTAATCGTCTCAGCATGAGACGCGTAGGCGGCGGAGGCAGATGAGGCTGCAGGCCAGATCGGGCAGGCCCTGATGGAGGTCGGCGCGTCGTTCGTAGCGGACGCGGAGCCGTTTGAACTGGTGCAGCCAGGCGAACGCGCGCTCGACCACCCAGCGGACCTTGCCCAGCCCGGAGCCGTGGGCGACGCCGCGTCGGGCGATCATCGGCTTGATACCGCGCTTCCACAGCAGGCGGCGGTACTTGTCGAAGTCGTGGCCCCGGTCGGCGTACAGGCGCCGGGGCTTGCGGCGGGGCCGTCCCCGCAGGCCCCGAATGGACGGGATCGCGTCCAGCAGCGGCAGGAGCTGGGTCACGTCGTGTCGGTTCCCGCCGGTGAGCGTGACGGCGAGCGGGGTCCCGTGGCGGTCGACGATCAGATGGTGTTTGGAGCCGGGGCGGCCGCGATCGACAGGTGAGGGGCCGACGTGGTCCGCTGAAACGATCAGTTACTGCCGTCGGGCGTGCTGTACATCAAGCACCGCAACCTCAACGTGCTCGGCCTCTACAGCTTCACCGCGTCCGTCCCGCGCGAAGGACTACGGCCCCTGCGCGACCCGGACGCGGTCGAGCTGGACGATGATGACGATGGTGGCGAGGACGTGTAGTTGTCGTCAGTCCGCAGGTCGTGTCTTCAGCGCCCCCCGCGGTCGAGGGCGGCGACCTCGCGTACGGCCTCGGCGATGGCTGGGGCGTCTTTCTTCAGGATGGCGTCGTGGTTGCTGGGGACCTTGGCGCTGATCTTGATGTTCGGGTTGCGCTCGACCACCAGATTGAGGCTGGCGCGAATGCGTTCCTGCTCATCACCCTTGCTTCCGATCGACGATCCCGAAGCGACCACATACCGCGCCGGGACGGTGATGTTGTCCAGGACGGGGCCCAGCTCGCGCTCGCGGGCGAGCTTGCCGAGTTCGATGTTGCTGTCGGCCTGCTGTGCGGCGGTCATCCGCGGGGTCAGGCCCGTCGGGCGCAGCAGCGGCAGGAACCAGTTCAACCGCTTGAACAGCTTGCGGATCCGCTGCTCCATGGCCTCGTCGAGCCAGTCGTGCGGTTGCGCGCCTTCGACCATGACCGCGCCCAGGGCACGGTCGAGATTGCGGCTGGTCCAGTGCGCCGCGACGAACGCCCCGTAGGACCAGCCCACCACCAGCGGCCGGTCCACACCCCTGGCTTTGAGGACGACGTCGACGTCGCGGACGGCGGCGGCGAAGGAATAGTCGCGCGACTTCTTCGATTTGCCGCGAGCCCGCTCGTCGTAGGTGATGTGCCGGTAGCCGGGGCCGAGTTCAGCGATGACCCGCCGCCAGTACCCCTGAGTGGCGAACTGGCCATTGAGGTAGACCACAGGGATACCGGGACCGCCGGTGTCGGTGACGGCCAGGGCCGTATCGTCAACCGGCACCATGCCGGTCCACTTCGAACTGGCCGAGGAAGTGCTGTTCTTCGTCATGTATTCCACTCCGGGTCGCGTTAGGCGTCTGTACGACTTCTCGAGGCCCTGCACGTGGATCGCAGGCCCCTCGGGACGGACGGCCGCGTCGTCGGCGACGACCGACAGGATCTCGATCGCGGTGGGCCCGGCCGGACAGTCCTGGTTCTGCTCCTTCAGAGGCTGCGGGCGGTGATGTCGCCGTGGGAGGTGGTGGCGCGGATGTCGAGTTCGGCGGTGCCATCGTTCTTGAGGGCGTTGCTGATGCGGCCGTAGCCGGTGCCGGCGTCCAGGGTCGCCGAGACGCCGGCGGCGGCGGCGACCGAAATGTCGCCGGACTGGGTGCGGAGCACGACCGTGCCGCGCACGGCCTCGGTGATCCGGATGTCGCCCCTTGCGGTGCTGATCTCCGCGGGGCCGTTGAGCCGGCCGACCTCGACGTCGCCGTCGATCGCAGTGAGGCGGACGCTCGCGGCCTCGTCGATCTTGATCTGGCGGTACGCGCCTTCGAAGGCGACGTCGCCGAGGCGGCCGACGCCGCGGAGCTCGGCGCTGGCGGCCTTGGCCTCGATGCGGGAGCCGGCGGGCAGCTGGACGGTGACCTCCAGGGATCCGGAGGGGCCGAAGAGCTGATTGTTGGGGGTCGAGGCCGTGATCCGCAGGACGCCATCGGCGTAGGCGACGGTGGTCTGCTCAGCGGTCTGGACGTCCCGGCTCTTGGAGGGGTTGGCGGGCAGGACCTCGACGGTGGTGTCGGCGCGGTCTGCGGCGATGAACTGGATGCGTCCGGCGGGGATGTCCAGGACGGCGGAGATCGGGGCGGGGGTGTCGAACTTCTGCATCGTGCTCTCCCGTGCTCGCTCGTTGTTTCTGACACCGGAAACGCTACGTTGCTTTCCAGAACCCGGCAACACACCTGTTGCACGGAATCGGCATCTAAGCAGGTAGAGGCCAGGAAACTGTTGCAACGGCCTTGAGAGTAACGCAACGATGGCTGCACTGATCATTGCAATGGATGAAGAGTGAACGCTATAGTGGGGAATCAGGGACCGCCATGAAGGATCACCAAGGAGATCGCGATGCCGGGAGGCAGGCTCACCCAGCAGGAACGCCAGCAGATCGCGCTGGGGCTGGCCGACAGCCTCCCCTACGCCGAGATCGCCCGACGCCTCGACCGTCCGACCTCGACGATCACGCGTGAGGTGATGCGCAACGGCGGCCCCACCGCCTACCGCGCCGACCTGGCCCACCGCGCCACCGAACGCCGCGCCCACCGGCGCAGGCCCGCCTCCTCCCGAAGGGCGGAGTCAGTCCCCCAGCCGCACGGACGCGACGCCGAGGCCGTGGCCGAGTACGAGGAGACGCTCACCACCGTCCTCATGGCTTCGGGCCTGCCCAAGATGACGGCCCGGGTGCTGACCTGCCTGTTCACCACCGACGCCGGCAGCCTCACCGCGTCCCAACTCGCCCAGCGCCTCCAGGTCAGCCCGGCGTCCATCTCCAAAGCGATCGCCTTCCTGGAGAGCCAGAGCCTCGTCCGCCGAGAACGCGACGAACGCCGCCGCGACCGCTACCTCGTCGACGACGAACTCTTCTACCAGGCGACGATCGCCAGCGCCCGATCCAACGACCAGCTCGTCGAAACCGCACGCCAAGGCGTCGCCATCCTTGGCCCCCGCACCCCCGCCGCCACCCGCCTGGAGAACATCGCCCGCTTCCTCGACTTCATCAGCGAAAGCATCACCCGCGCCGCCGAACAGGCCCGCGAAGTCCTCCACACCAAACCCGAAACAACCTCAAACGACACCGCCCAACCAAGTCCAGACCACGGATAGACAGCCGTCTCGATCGTCACAGCCGCGGCCTGGCCGCCGCGCTGCGCCGCGCGGCGGAGTTGCTGGAGTCCCCGCCCGGCCAGTGACCGCAAGCGGCCCGCGCGCGCAGGTGTGTGCCGCGATCGCCGCGGCACTCGCTCGCAACGCCGGCCCGAATCTGACCGGGACGCTACAGGACCTGGCTTCCGACGAGTCCGCCGCAGTACGCGCGGATCTGGCGACCGCGCTGGGCGTGCCCGGTTGGCGCGGCGCGCGCTCGCTCATCGTCGCCCTCACCCAGGATCCAGACCGCGCCGTGCGAGGACGCGCCAACGTGGCCCTCACCCCGCATCCAGTAACGCCACAGCTCTACTTGGCCGCTGGTCCGGTGCTGGACTCAAACCGGCATCCGGATCTGCCGCGGACAACGCGCGGATCCTGACAGTGCGCTTTCACTGGGTGGCAAAAGCTGAGCAACACATGGCGCCGTGACTCGCTTGCAAGACCATCGATGAGACGCATCAACCGGAGTGCGGCTCTCAGCGGGCCGTCGAGCTAGATCCTGGTGACGAGCACCGAGCGGTTGGGTGGCATGTGGAACACGGTGGTGCGTCTGGCATCCACGTTCGCCGCCGTCCTTTCCCCGGGTGGCACCGGCGCAGCCAACGGTGTACACCCGCCTTCCCAGTGATCCGCTCGGACGGCGCGGTGCTCTGGGAGGACGGCATGGACGCCGGCGTCAAGGTGCCCACCCCGGCCGAGATGTGCCAGGCCAAGGCCGCCGGCCTGACCGTTCTGCTGTCGATCGGCGGCGCGACCGCCGGCATCGACATCGAGACCGGGCTCACCGGCAGCGGCGACATCACCCGGCTCTCCACCTCGCAGGCCAACCTGGTCCGCATCATCGACGGGGTGCTCGCCCAGATGCCCGCCGGCTTCGGGCTCACCATGGCGCCGGAGACCGCGTACGTCACCGGCGGCAGCGTCACCTACGGGTCCATCTGGGGGGCCTACCTGCCGATCATCAAGCGGTACGTCGACAACGGCCGGCTCTGGTGGCTGAACATGCAGTACTACAACGGCAGCGTGTGCGGCTGCTCCGGCGACTCGTACGCCGCCGGCACCGTGCAGGGGTTCGTCGCGCAGACCAACTGCCTCAACGCCGGCCTGGTCGTGCAGGGCACCACCATCCGCGTCCCGTACGACCGGCAGGTGCCCGGCCTGCCCGCGCAGTCCGGGGCCGGCGGCGGGTACCTGGCGCCGTCCTCGGTGGCGCAGGCGTGGAACACGTACCAGGGCGGCCTGAAGGGCCTGATGACCTGGTCGATCAACTGGGACGGGTCGAAGGGCTGGACCTTCGGCGACAACGTCAAGGCCCTCCAGGTCCGTTGACCCTGCGGGACCCCGCCACCGCGGGTCCATCCGGTGCGGCGCCGGAGCGGTCCGGCGGTCCGGCGCCACCGAGGCCGGGTCAGCCGTGCTTCTGCTGGCACGGTACGCAGAAGCGAGCGTGCGGCACCGCCTCCAGGCGTTCCGCCGGGATCGGCACTGCGCACCGCTCACAGGTCCCGTAGCCACCGTCGGCGATGCGCCGTAGCGCGTCACCGATCTGCGCCAGGCTCTGCCGGGTGGCGGCGATCAGCGCGGCGCGGGTGTGCGCCTCGCCGGGGTCGCCGGTGTCCGCGGTGAGTTCGGTCAGCCGCGCGGTCTGCGACTCGAACTCGGTGCTCAGGGTGTCGCGCAGCCGCGCGCGCCACTGCGGATCGAGGGTGCCTCGGAGGTCGGTGCTCATCTGGGGTTCCTTCCCTGGAAAAGAAAGAGGGCCGAAGCCGGATGGCTTCGCCCTGGTGGCCGTGCTCGCGGGGGTGTGGCTTCCCGGAGGGCCACGGCCGGTGGGAACCGGGTTCGGCAGGCCGTGGATGGGCGCGACGTCCCGCGCGTCCACCGGACGGATCGCGGCGACCGCGGACCGCTGGCCGCGGGCAGCAGCCGGCACCGCCGTGGGAACGGCGGTGGCGACCAGCTGCCGGGCCGGGAACATGCGCCACACCATAGGCCGATCGGGCGGAAACGCCAATGACATTGCGGCCGCGACGTCGCGCGGAACCTCGTCACGACCGGCGCGCTAGGTAGGGGCGTGTCCTGCCGATCTTGTAGCGGTGGGGCGGCGGTGGGATCACCGTCAGGTCATCAACGGGATTGTGGAAGCTGCGCACCGGTGCGCCGTGACCGCCGCACGTG
Organism: Micromonospora sp. IBHARD004; assembly: GCF_052814115.1. Classification (NCBI taxonomy): domain Bacteria; kingdom Bacillati; phylum Actinomycetota; class Actinomycetes; order Micromonosporales; family Micromonosporaceae; genus Micromonospora; species Micromonospora sp. IBHARD004. The sequence continues at coordinate 3,445,603 of NZ_CP199934.1, read as the reverse complement.
GCGGGCCGGGACGGGCTGACGGTGATACCCGCGCCGGCAGCGGTGGTCAGCGGTGGTGGCGGATGCGTTCCCAGGTGCTCGGCGGTTCCATACCGGTACCGGTGCGCAGCGCCGTGCCGACCGGCTTACCGCCGGCGGTGACGGTGAGCTTGCCGTGTTCGGCGCCGGCCGCGATCCGCGACGGCACGGCCGGGATCCGGGCGTCGATCCGCACCTGCAGGCCCGGCCAGCCGACCACGTCGACCTTCTCGGCGGCGTTGATGGTGGTGCCGGTGCCCAGCGGGCCCCGTACGGTGGCAACCTGTTCGCCGGCCTCGACCAGCGTGTGGACGGCGAGCGCGGCCGCCGTCGACCGCAGCAGCGACCGGGTCACCGCGAACACCCGATCCAGCTGGACCGGGGTGTCGGCACCTGGCTGGCCCAGTACGGCACCGACGATGGTGAGCTTCCGGCCGCCGACGGTGACCACCGCCGCGAAGACGAGGCAGCCGCCGGCCTCGTCGGTGGAGCCGGTCTTGATCCCCACCACGCCGTTGCGGCCGACCAGCTCGTTGTAGTTCTTCACCGTACCGGCCACCGGCAGGGTCGCCCGCTTCTGCTTCACGATCTCCGCGAACGCCGGCAACGCCATCGCCTTGCTCGCCAGGACCACCTGGTCCCGCGCGGTACTCACGGTGTCGGGGTCGAGGCCGGACGGGTCGGTGTAGTGAGTACCGGACATGCCGAGTCGGTCCGCGGTGGCGTTCATCTTCTCGACGAACGCGGCCACGCTGCCGGAGTCCCAGGCCGCGAGGATGCGTGCCATGTTGTTCGCCGACGGCAGCAGTACCGCCTGCAGCGCCTGCCGTTCGGTGATCACCTCACCGGCCCGCACCTCGACGAGCGACTCGCCGCGCGCCTTCTCCGCCGGGTACGCGGCGGCCTGCTCGGCGCTGACCGTGAGCTCCGGCCCCTGCTCGCCGACGGCGAGGGGGTGCTCGGTCAGGATTACGTAGGCGGTCATCACCTTCGTCACGCTCGCGATCGGCAGCGGCTTCGATCCGCCGGAGGTGCCGAGCGTGCCGAGCCCGTCGATCGAGATCATCGCCTGGCCCGAACGCGGCCAGGGCAGTCGCGGCGCCGTACCGGGGATGGTCATCGACGCGGGCAGGGTCAGCTCGATCGTCGGGTTGTGCAGCGGATGCCGCAGCGGCGTGACGGCGTACAGCGCGCCGCCGAGGAGCAGGAGCGCCAGCAGACCGCTCAGCACCCGCGGCAGGCGACGCCGGCCGCGCCGGACCGGCGGCGCTGGTGGTATCCGGCTGAACTCCACGGTCTGCATTTCCCCGTACATCGCGTTTCCTCCCCCGTGACAAAACCGCAGCATGTTAGCAGGTTTGGCCCGTGCGAACGGGCCTCCTTTGTTCGCATTTTCCCTTGCAGGTCACCGGACGGGGATGCCGTCCGCGGCCAGGTCGAGGACCAGCGGCTAGGTCATTTTGGGGCGATCTCCAGGCCGAAGAACGCCGCCGCCCGGCGCAGGATCTCGTTCTCCTGCTCCAGCAGCTTGTTCCGGTTCCGCAGCTCGCGCAGCCCGGCGGACTCGGAGCAGGCAACACCGGGGCTGGCACCGTCGACGTCGGCCAGCTTCAACCAGCGGTGCAGACACGACTCGCAGATCCCGAAGTCCTTCGCGATCTGCGACAGCGCGCCTCACCCTTCCGAGAGAGCGACGTCGGCCCTCTCCTGGGCGGCCGACGTCGGCTAAGGTGCCGTTCCTTTGCGGAGGGCGCGGGAGAGGCGACGGACGGCCTCGTCCATGAGGTCGGGTGGGGCGGCGGCATAGGTGAGGCGTAGATGTGGGGCCGGGGGTTCGGCGGCGTACCAGGGGCGGCCGGGGAAGACGATGACGCCTTCGGCGGCCGCGGCGGCGGCCAGCGCGACGTCGTCGGTGCCGTCGGGTAGGCGGGTCCACAGGTGCAGGCCGCCGCGCGGGACCGCCTGCTGGGCGAGTTCTGGCAGGTGCCGGCGGAGCGCGGTCAGTAGCGCCTCGCGCCGTGTCCGTAGCGCGGTGCGCAGGGCGCGGCGGTGACGCGCCCAGGCTGGGGCGGTGACGAACTCGAGCGCGGCCTGCTGCAGTGGGCCGGCTACGAAGAAGTCGTCGAGCAGCCGGGCCGTCCGCAGCCGAGCGCCGGCCGGGCCGCGGGCGCCGATCGCGGCGACGCGCAGGCCGGGAGCTGACGATTTGGTCAGTGAGCGCAGGTAGATGACGTGCCCGTCGGGGTCGTCGGCGGCCAGTGGTGGCGGGGTCTCCCCGTCGATGGTGAGGTCGCGGGCGTAGTCGTCTTCGATGAGGAACGCCCCGGCGTCGCGGACGGCCTCGGCGACCTGGGCCCGGCGGTGGTCGGCCAGTGTCGCGCCGTGCGGGTTGGCGTAGAGCGGCTGGCAGTAGAACAGCCGGGCGCCGGTGCGGGCGAACGCGGCGGCGAGTTGGTCGGGCCGTACGCCGTCGGCGTCGGCGGGCACGGGGACCACCCGCAGTCCGGCGGCCTGGGCGGCGGCCAGTGCGCCCAGGTAGGTCGGCGACTCGACGAGCAGGGTGTCGCCGGGCGCGGTGAGCGCGCGCAGCGCCGACGACAGCGCGGCCTGTCCGCCGGGGCAGATCACCATGTCGTCGGCGCGCAGCCCGGTCCCGGCCTCGCGGGCGAACCAGGCGCGCAGATCCTCACGCCCCTCGGCCGGTCCGCGCTGCCAGGACGCGGGCTGCCGGGCGGCGCGGGTGAGCGCGGCGCCGAGCACGGCGGCCGGCTGCAGTTCCGCGTCCAGGTAGCCGCCGGACAGCGGGATCGCTCCTGCGGGCGGTAACGCCAGTAGCGCCTGCATCTCCTCCTCGCCCGGTCGGCGGGGGCCGAGCGCGACGGTCTGCCAGGACAGGTCGGGGGCGCGTCGCTCCTCCGGCGGCGCGGCCACGAAGGTACCCCTGCCGGATCGTGCCTCGATCAGCCCCTGAGCCACCAGCTGCCGGATCGCCTCGGCGACGGTGACCGGCGAGGCCTGATGCCGGGCGGTCAACTCGCGTACCGAGGGCAGCCGCGTGCCGGGATCTGCGGCGGCCACGAGCCCGCGCAGATCTTGGATAACGCGTTCGGCAGCGTTACTGTTGCTCATGAAAGATCAGAGTAGCGCTACTGTCAAGACCACGGTAACAGCGGACCGGGTCGCCGGCCTCGCCCTCGGCGCGTTGGGCGTGCTCGCCTTCAGCATGTCGCTGCCCGCCACCCGTGTCGTCGTGCAGCAGCTCGACCCGTGGTTCGTCGCCTTCGGCCGGGCCGTGGGCGCGGCGCTGCTGGCATGGGCGTACCTGCGTTTCACCGGCGCGCCGCGACCCACCCGCGGTCAGTGGCGGCGGCTGACGATCGTCGCCCTCGGCGTCGTCGTCGGCTTCCCGCTGTTCACCTCGCTGGCGCTGATCACCCAGACCTCCGCCCACGGCGCGGTCGTCATCACCGTGCTGCCCGCCACGACCGCAGTGTTCGCGGTGCTACGGGCCGGCGAGCGCCCGCCGCTGCTGTTCTGGGTCGCGAGCGCCGGCGGGCTGCTGGCGGTGCTCACCTTCCTCGGCGCCAGCGGTGCAGTGCACGGTGCACTGTCCACCGCCGACCTGTTCCTGCTCGCGGCGGTCGTGCTCTGCGGCCTGGGCTACGCCGAGGGCGGCGCGCTCGCCCGCGAGCTGGGCGGCGCCCGCACGATCTGCTGGGCGCTGCTGCTGTCGCTGCCCGTCACCGTGCCCATCACGGTCGTCGCCGCCGTAGCCGATCCCCCGCACGCCGACGCCATAGCCTGGTCGGCGTTCGGTTACCTCACCGTGGTCTCCATGTTCCTGGGCTTCTTCGCCTGGTACGCGGGCCTGGCCCGGGGCGGCATCGCGCAGGTCGGCCAGATCCAGCTCGCGCAGCCGGTGCTCACGCTGGTCTGGTCGGCGCTGCTGCTCGGCGAGACCGTCACCCCGGCCTCGATCGCGGCGGCGCTGGTGGTGCTGGCCTGCGTCGTACTGATCCAGCGCACCCGCAACAGCGCGCCAGCCCCCGCAGTGGGAAAGGCCTGACCATGGTGCCCCCACCTGGAACCACCTCGTCGTGCACGCCTACGGCGAGCTGGTGGTGCACGGCGACCCGCCCTGGGTCGACGCACAGGTACGGCGGCTGACCGACCAGCACGAGGCCGGCCGCACCCGTGGTCGGACGACGACGCACCGGAGGGCTTCATCCGAGTAAAGCCAGGTCAACTGACTGCCCTCGTTTTCGTACTCTCATCGGTGTCCGAGGGACGGCACGGGCCAACTGTTCGATGGGCTCTTCCGGTCCGCCGAAGAGGCCACCGACTGAGACGACCTCCGGTCGGCGTTGCGGACCGCAGATTCGGGCGACCGCCCGCCGGATGATCAGTTCGCGGCGTGGGCGCAGCTGGTCAGGGGTGGTGGATCGGGGCCTCAAGGTCGGTGAGGGGGCGACCGGAGCCACCCCAGGCCTGGGCGATGATCTCGGCGGCGATCGCCACGGCCGTCTCCTCCGGCGTCCGCGCGCCGAGGTCAAGCCCGATCGGGGAGGAGACCCGGGCCAGGGCGGCTTCGTCCACACCCGCCTCGCGTAGCCGGCGCAGTCGGTCCTTGTGGGTGCGACGGCTGCCCATCGCGCCGATGTAGCGGGCGGGGGTGTGCAGGGCGACCTCGAGCAGCGGTACGTCGAACTTCGGGTCGTGGGTCAGTACGCAGAGAACCGTGCGCTCGTCAACGGTCGTCGACTCCAGGTACTTGTGCGGCCACTGGACGACGAGGTCGTCGGCGTCCGGGAAGCGCTTGCGGGTAGCGAACACCGGGCGAGCGTCGCAGACCGTGACGTGATAGCCGAGGAACCGGCCGATCCGGGCCACCGCGGCGGCGAAGTCGATCGCGCCGAAGATGATCATCCTGGGCGGGGCCACGTATGACTGGACGAAGACGGACACCTCATCACGTCGCTGCTCCCCGTGCGCACCCAGGTGGACCGTGCCGGTGGCGCCGAGCGCGAGCATGCCGGCCGCCAGCCGCGCCGCCGCGTCGTCCAGGTCGGGCTCACCGAGGCTGCCCGCGACCCGGTCGGGCCAGACCACCAACTGCGCGTCCTCGACCGACGCCGTGGCGACCGGCCGGCCGTCCCGGATCGCGGCGAGCACCTCGTCGGGCTCGGCCATCGCGACGTCCGGCTGGACCAGGATCTCGATCGTGCCCCCGCAGGTCAGCCCCACATCGAACGCGTCGTCGTCGCTGACGCCGTAGGTCTGGGTCCGGGCCTTACCGGTCTCGAGCGACGCCAGGCAGAGCTCGTAGACCGCGCCCTCGACGCAGCCGCCCGAGATGCTGCCAAGGACCTCGCCACGGGCAGACACGGCCATGGCCGCGCCCGGCTGCCGAGGCGCCGACTGCCAGGTCCGTACGACGGTCGCGACGGCGAACGCGACGCCGGCGGTGCGCCAGGCCGTCAACCCGTCGACGATGTCCCGCATGGCCGCACGATCCGCGAACCGCGGCGGCACCGTCAACGCCGACCTAAGTAGTTGCTTAGGTCGGCGTTGACTTTGGTCCGCGCCGGGACCAGATTTTCCCGGACTGCGGAGGTGCGACATGCAGGTGCCGGCACCGTTCGAGTACGAGCGAGCCACCAATGTGGATCACGCCATCAGCCTGATGGAACGGCTGGGCAGTACGGCGCGGCTGATCGCCGGCGGGCACAGCCTGCTGCCGATGATGAAGCTGCGGCTGGCCAATTTCGACTATCTCATCGACATCAACGACCTGCACGCGGAACTGGGCTACATCGAGTCGGCCCCCGACGCGGTACGGATCGGCGCGCTCACCCGCCATCGGGAACTGCTCGAATCCGCCACACTGGCGGCAGCGTTCCCGATCTTCGCCGACGCCGAGCGGGTGATCGCCGACCCCGTGGTGCGCAACCGCGGCACGCTGGGCGGCTCACTCTGCCAAGCCGATCCGTCCGAGGACCTCTCCGCCGTCTGCACGACGCTGGACGCGAGCTGTGTGATCCGCGGGCCGGGCGGCACCGAGCGTGTCGTGTCCATGGAGGAGTTCCACGTCGGGCCGTACGAGACGGCCGTCGGCGACGGCGAGATCCTGGTGGAGATCCGGCTGCCGGTGCGGCCCGGCTGCGGCAGCGCGTACGAGAAGGTCGAGCGCCGGGCCGGTGACTGGGCGGTGGTCTCGGCCGGTGCGGCGGTCTGGCTCGACGACGGCGTGATCGCGGACGCCCGGGTCGGACTGGCCGCGGTGGGCCCGAACACCACAGGAATCCCGGAGATTTCAGCGGCGCTACGTGGCCGGGAGCCCACCGAGAGCCTCTTCGAGCAGGCCGGGGCGATCGCGGCGCGCAGCTGCGACCCGACCACCGACCAGCGCGGCAGCGCGGACTACAAGCGGCACCTGGCCGCCGAGCTGACCAAACGGACCCTACGCCGGGCCGTCGAACGGGCGAGGAGCTGAGCATGCAGGTCACGATGATCGTCAACGACGTCGAGGTCACCCGGGAGATCGAGGGCCGCCTGCTGCTGGTGCACTTCCTGCGGGACGTGCTGGGCCTGACCGGCACGCACTGGGGCTGCGACACCAGCAACTGCGGCACCTGCGTCGTCTGGCTGGACGGCGAGCCGGTGAAGTCGTGCACGGTACTGGCCGCAATGGCCGGCGGCCACGAGGTGCGCACCATCGAAGGCCTGGCCAAGGGCGCCGAGCTCGACCCGATCCAGCAGGGCTTCATCCAGTGCCACGGCCTGCAGTGCGGCTTCTGCACGCCGGGCATGATGATGACCACCCGGGCGCTGCTCAACAAGAACCCGGACCCGACCGAGGCGGACATCCGCGAGGCGATCTCTGGCCAGATCTGCCGGTGCACAGGCTATGCCACCATCGTGCGCTCGGTCCGCTGGGCCGCCGTGCACGAGGCGGCCGCCGCCGCCCGGGTCAGCGAGACCACCGAATCAAGCGAAGCCGGCGAGATCGCGGAAGCCGGCCAGCCCGCCGGGAGCGTCGCATGACGACCGTGCACGAGCGCGTGGACACCTTCCACGACAACGACCAGAAGCCGATCGGGTACGGCCGGATGCTGCGCAAGGAGGACCCGCGGTTCGTCCGCGGCCGCGGCCGGTTCGTCGACGACATCCAGCTGCCCGGCATGCTGCACCTCGCCATTCTCCGGGCGCCGGTGGCGCACGCCCGGATCGTCGGCATCGACACGAGCGCCGCCGAGGCCTCCCCCGGGGTCAAGGCGGTGGTGACCGGGGCGATGCTGGCGCAGCAGGGCCTGGCCTGGATGCCGACCCTCTCCAACGACGTGCAGGCCGTACTCGCTACCGACAAGGTGCGCTTCCAGGGCCAGGAGGTGGCGTTCGTCGTAGCCGAGGACCGGTACGCGGCGCGGGACGCACTCGAGCTGATCGACGTCGAGTACGACGTCCTCGACCCGGTCATCGACGCCCGCCGCGCGCTTGAACCGGACGCCCCGCTGATCCGGGACGACCTCGAGGGCAAGGCGAACAACCACTGCTTCGACTGGGAGACCGGCGACGAGGCGGCCACCGAGGCGGTGTTCGCGAGCGCCGACGTCGTGGTCAGTCAGGACCTCGTCTATCCCCGGGTGCACCCGGCACCGATGGAGACGTGCGGGGCGGTCGCCGAATTCGACGCGGTCGACGGCAAGCTGCGGCTCTGGTCCACCACCCAGGCGCCGCACGCGCACCGCACCCTCTACGCCCTCGTGGCGGGCATCCCGGAGCACAAGATCCAGGTGATCTCGCCGGACATCGGCGGCGGCTTCGGCAACAAGGTGCCGATCTATCCCGGGTACGTCTGCGCCATCGTCGCCTCGATCGTCACCGGCAAGCCGGTGAAGTGGATGGAGGACCGGTCGGAAAACCTCATCAGCACCGGCTTCGCGCGCGACTACATCATGCGCGGCGAGATCGCGGCGACCCGGGACGGCCGGATCCTCGCCATCCGCACCAACGTCCTCGCCGACCACGGCGCCTTCAACGGCACCGCCGCGCCCGTGAAGTACCCGGCCGGGTTCTTCGGGGTCTTCACCGGCAGCTACGACATCGAGGCCGCCTACTGCAAGATGACCGCGGTCTACACCAACAAGGCGCCCGGCGGCGTCGCCTACGCCTGCTCGTTCCGGATCACCGAGGCCGTGTACCTGGTCGAGCGGATCGTCGACTGCCTCGCCGACGAGCTGGGCATGGACCCGGCCGAGCTGCGGCTGAAGAACTTCATCAGACCGGAGCAGTTCCCGTACACGACGAAGACCGGCTGGGTGTACGACTCCGGCAACTACGAGCCCACCATGCGGCTGGCGATGGAGATGGCCGGCTACGCCGAGTTGCGTCGCGAGCAGGAGGAGAAGCGCGCCCGGGGCGAGCTGATGGGCATCGGCATCTCGTTCTTCACCGAGGCCGTCGGCGCCGGCCCCCGCAAGAACATGGACATCCTCGGACTGGGCATGGCGGACGGCTGCGAGTTGCGCGTGCACCCGACCGGCAAGGCCGTGGTCCGGCTCAGCGTGCAGTCCCAGGGCCAGGGGCACGAGACGACGTTCGCCCAGATCGTCGCCGAGGAGATCGGGATCCCGCCGGCTGACATCGAGGTGCTGCACGGCGACACCGACAACACCCCGTTCGGCCTCGGCACGTACGGCAGCCGCTCGACGCCCGTCTCCGGCGCGGCGGCGGCCCTGGTCGCCCGCAAGGTCCGCGACAAGGCCCGGATCATCGCCTCGGGCATGCTCGAGGTCTCGGTCGCCGACCTGGAGTGGGAGAAGGGCGCCTTCCACGTCAAGGGAGACCCGGGCAAGTCCGTCACGATCCAGGACATCGCCATGCGCGCGCACGGTGCCGGGGACCTGCCCGACGGCGTCGAGGGCGCGCTCGAGGCGCAGATCTGCTACAACCCGTCGAACCTGACCTACCCGCACGGCGCGTACATCTGCGTGGTGGACGTCGATCCCGGCACCGCGCAGGTGAAGGTGCGGCGGTTCATCGCGGTCGACGACTGCGGCACCCGGATCAACCCGATGATCATCGAGGGGCAGGTGCACGGCGGGCTGACCGACGGGGTCGGCATGGCGCTGATGGAGATGATCGCCTTCGACGAGGACGGCAACTGCCTCGGCGCGTCGCTGATGGACTACCTGATCCCGACCGCGCTCGAGGTGCCCGACTGGGAGACCGGCTTCACCGTCACCCCGTCGCCGCACCACCCGATCGGCGCGAAGGGCGTGGGTGAATCGGCCACGGTCGGCTCGCCGCCGGCCATCGTCAACGCGGTCGTGGACGCCCTCAAGCCCTTCGGCGTACGGCATGCCGACATGCCGTTGACACCGTCGCGGGTCTGGGACGCGATGCGCGGCCGGGCCCGGCCGCCGATCTGAGGGGCCGACCATGACGACCATCACCGACCGCGCCCGTGAGCTGACCGTCTCACGCGAGCCGTTCGTGCACGCCACCGTGGTCCGTGCCCAGGAGCCGACCTCGGCGCGACCGGGCGACGCCGCGGTGATCCTGCCGGACGGCTCCATCGAGGGCTTCGTTGGCGGGGTGTGCGCCGAGAGTTCCGTGCGGGCGGCCGCGCTCGACACCCTGCGCGACGGCAACGCGCTGCTGCTGCGGGTGCTGCCGGACGGCGCGGCCACGTTCCCCGAGGCGCCGGGGGCACGGGTGGTGGTCAACCCGTGCCACTCGGGGGGCGCGATCGAGATCTTCCTGCGACCGATGCTGCCGACACCCGTGCTGCGCCTGGTCGGCAGCACGCCGATCAGCGCCGCGGTGGCGACGCTGGCGGCATTCCTCGACTTCGAGGTCGCCACGTCCGGCGACCACGCCGGCTGCACCGCAGTCGTGGTGGCCGGGCTCGGCAAGGGCGAGCAGGAGGCGATCCGGGCCGCGCTGGACGCCGGCGTGGAGTTCATCGCGCTGGTCGCCGGCCGCAAGCGCGGTGCGGTCGTGCTCGACGAGTTGGAGCTGACCGACGCCGAACGGGCCCGCGTCCACACGCCCGCCGGGCTGGACATCGGGGCGCGTACGCCGCAGGAGATCGCCCTGTCGATCATGGCTGAGGTGGTCCGGGCGATCAGGGTGGACGGGCTGGCCCGGTGCGCCGGCACGCCGGTGGCCCGGCAGCAGCAGGCCGTCGACCCGGTGTGCGGGATGACCGTGCTGGTCGGGCCGGAGACGCCGCACGCGCGGGTCGACGGGCAGGACCACTGGTTCTGCTGCGCCGGCTGCCGCACGAGCTTCACGGCGGCGTAGGCCGTGTTCGTGACCGGACTGGTGCTCGCCGCCGGGGCGTCCGTGCGCCTCGGCGAGGCCAAGCAGCTGCTGCCGTACCGCGGGCGGACCCTGCTCGACGCGACCCTGGAGCTGGCCCGCTCGTGCGGCTTCGACCAACTGCTCGTGACGTTGGGCGGCGCGGCGACCCGGATCCGCGCCCGGGTGGACCTTACCGGGGTCCAGGTCGTCGAGAACGCGGGGTTCAGCACCGGCTGCGGGTCGTCGATCAGCACGGCGGTCCAAGCGGTGGACCCACGCGCGGACGGGCTCGTCCTGCTCCTCGGCGACCAGCCCGGCGTGCGCGCCGCCGACGTCCGGCGGGTCGCCTCGACGGCCACCCCACTGGCTGTGTGCCGGTACTCCGACGGGCTGGGGCATCCGTTCCGGTTCGGCCGGGAGATCTTCCCGGAGCTGCGCGACCTGCACGGCGACAAGGCCGTCTGGAAGCTGCTGCACTCCGGCCGCTACCCGGTGACCGAGGTGCCCGCCGAGGGGCCGGTGCCGATCGACGTCGACACCCGCGCGGACTACGAGCGGCTGCTGGCGGGCGAGGCCCGGTGAGAGACCCGCTCGCCGTCCGGCACCGCCTCGACGCCGTCGACTACCTGTCCGACGACGGCATGGCGATGGCCCTGTTCCTGGCGCTGAAGCTCGGCAAGCCGCTGCTGCTCGAGGGCGAGCCCGGCGTCGGCAAGACCGCGGCCGCCAAGGCCCTGGCCCGGGCGCTGGACACGACGCTGATCCGGCTGCAGTGCTACGAGGGCCTGACCGCCGGCGAGGCGCTCTACGAGTGGAACTACCAGCGGCAGCTGCTCGCGATCCGGCTGGCCGAGGCGCAGCACACCAAACTCACCGATGCCAACCTGTTCAGTGCCGAGTTCCTTCAGGAGCGGCCGATCCTGCGGGCCGTACGTCATCAGGGACCGGTCCCGCCGGTCCTGCTGATCGACGAGATCGACCGCGCCGACGACGAGTTCGAGGCGCTGCTGTTCGAGTTCCTCGGCGAGGCCGGCATCACTATCCCCGAGCTCGGCACGTTCACCGCGAGCACGCCGCCGGTCGTCGTGCTCACCTCCAACCGCAGCCGGGAACTGCACGACGCGCTGCGTCGCCGCTGCCTGTACCACTGGATCGACTTCCCCGAGCCGGCCCGGGCCGCGGAGATAGTCCGCCGGACCGTGCCGGGTGCGGCCGAGCCCCTGATCCGCACGGCGATCGAGTTCATCGGCGGCGTACGCGGCCTGGAGCTGGACAAGGCGCCCGGCATGGCGGAGGCCATCGACTGGGTCGCCGCGCTGTCCGTGCTCGGCGCCACCGACCTGGCCGCCGGCGAGGTCCTTCGGACCATCGGCACCATCGCCAAGACTCCCGACGACCGCGCCGCCGTCGCCGCCGCGCTCGGCACCTACCAGGAGAGTCAGCCATGAAGATCACCAACGAGTTCGCGGTCAACGTCCCGATCGAGCGGGCGTGGGCGGTCCTCACCGACCTCGAGGGAATCGCGCCGTGCCTGCCGGGCGCCCGGCTGACCGGCGTCGACGGCGACGTCTACCAGGGCAAGGTGAAGGTCAAGGTCGGGCCGGTCATCTCCGAGTTCGCGGGCACCGCGCGGTTCATCGAGCGGGACCATGTGCAGTACCGCGGGGTCATCGACGCGAAGGGCCGCGACGCCCGGTCGGCGGGTAACGCGGCCGCACTGGTCACCGCCCGGCTGCGGCCGGACGGCGACCGGACGCTGGTCAGCGTGGACACCGACCTGAAGATCTCGGGGAAGTTGGCCCAGTTCGGCAGCGGCATGATCAAGGATGTCTCGGGCAAGCTGATGGCCCAGTTCGTCGCCAACCTCGAGACCAAGCTGGCGGCCGAGGAGACGGGAACGGCGGCGCCAGCCGCCGAGCCTGCGGTCACTCCGGCCGCGTCCACCGTCCCGCCCGAACCGGAGCCCGTGCCGGCCGCGTCCGCCGCGGCGGTCGCCACCATGCCCAGCACCGCCGCCGCGCAGCCGTCGCCCGTCGCGCCCCCAGCCGCCACCACGCTCACCGGGCGCGACCCGGAAGCTGAGACGCTCGACCTGCTCAGCCTCGCCGGTGGCTCGATCTCCAAGCGGCTCGTTCCGGTGGTCGTCGGCCTCCTCGCGGTCGGCGCAGTGATCGCCTGGCTGGTCGCCCGCCGGTGAGGTCCGCCGTGGTGCGCGGGATCGACCGCGCCGCATTCGCGGTGGCTTTCGCCGACCGGCTGCGGCACGCCGGCGTCCAGGCCGGGCTCACCGACGTCGAGGACTTCGTCCGGGCGCTCGCCGCCAACCCACCCGTCTCGATGTCCGCGCTCTACTGGACCGCCCGGATCAGCCTGGTCCGGCGGCACGCCGACCTCGCCCCGTTCGACCGCGTCTTCGCAGCCGTCTTCGCGGACGCGCCGTCGCTGCCGCCGCCCCGGTCCGCGGCCCCACCAGGTGGCCGCGACGCGGTGCACGTGCCGGTGCCCGCCGACACGGACGACAGGGGCCCGGGCGGCGGGCTGCCGTGGGCGACACTGCCACCGGCCGTCGCCGAGGCGCGGGAGTCCGACGCCGGGCTGCGGCTGCCCGAGCGGCACCCCAGCGCCCTCGCCGTACTCGCCGACCGGCCGTTCGAGGAGCTCGACGGCGCGCAGGTCACGCTGCTCGGCGACGCCCTGCGCGCGGCCGTCGCGGACTGGCCGACCCGGCGGACCCGGCGGCACGCCGTCGGCCCGGCCGGACGGCGGGTGGCGCTGCGGCCGACGATCGCCCGGGCTCGCCGCACCGGATGGGAACCCGTCGAGGTCGTCCGCGAGCGGCCGGTGCGGCGACCGCGCCGGGTCGTGCTGCTCTGCGACGTCAGCGAGTCGATGCGGGCACAGGCAACCGCCTACCTGCACCTGATGCGGGCGTTCGCGGTGGTCGCCGACGCGGAGGTGTTCGCGTTCGCGACGACGCTGACCCGGCTCACGGTCGCGCTGCGACACACCTCGGCGGCCGCGGCGGTCGCGCTGGCCAGCGCGGCCGTGACCGACCGGTTCGGCGGCACCCGGATCGCCACGAACCTGCGCGCCCTGCTCGCTTCCCACCACGGCGACGCCGTCCGCGGGGCGGTGGTGGTGATCGGCTCGGACGGCTGGGACAGCGACCCGCCGGGTGAGCTCGCGGCCATGATGGCCCGGCTGCGCCGCCGCGCGTACCGGATCGTCTGGTTGAACCCGCGGGCCGGCGCCCCCGGCTTCGTCCCTCGGGTGGCGGGCATGGCCGCCGCGCTGCCCTACTGCGACCGGCTGCTGCCGGCCGGGACGTTCCGGGACCTGGTGGACGCCGCCCGTCAGCTCCAGAGCGTCACGTGCACCGACGGCTTGAAATGTCCGACGCTGACGCCCGCGCCGCGCATCATCGCGTGAATCGCCCGCGCCGTCGACGCGAACCCGGACAGCTCGGCCGCGGCCGATGGGGTGCCCGGGTTGCTGAGCACCAGCGAATGCCAGCCCGCATCGGAGGTGGCGTGCGGACCAGCCAGCAGCAGGAGATGGCCCTTGCGGACGTCCGGCGCGACGGTGAACGACAGCGCCGGCGCGATGCCCTTGCCGCGCTTCGCTTCCCCCAGCGCGGCCGCGTGGCTCTGGAAGAGCTGTTGCCGGTCGTCGGGCACGGCGAGCCGGCGCAGCATCGCCGGGACCGCGCCCAGGTCGGCGGCCGCCGACGGCCCGAGCAGCCAGGTCTGGTCGCGCAGCTGCCCCGGCGACGCCTGCACGCCGGCCAGCGGATGGTCCGGGCCGACGACGATCACGAGCCGGTAGTTCATCACCGGCCGGCAGACGATCGCCTTGTCGACGACCGGGGGCTGCGGCCCGATCGCGATGTCCGCAGCCCGGGTCAGCAGCAGTGTCTCGAACGAGCCCGGGTTGCACACGCTCAGCTCCACATCGAGGTCGGCGGCGCGCTTCGCGAACAGCTCGAGCAGCCCCGGCGCGGCGAGCTCGGCGAACAGGCTGGACGCGGCGACCCGCAGCAGCCGCCGGCCGCGTCTCGCGGCGCTCACCTCGAGCACCGTACGGTCCTGCAGGCCCAGTAGCTCGGCCGCGCGACTGGCCAGCCGCAGCCCGCCGGGGGTGAACGCGAGCCCCGCCGCCGTCCGGGTGAACAGCTGGTCCCCGAACTCCTTGCGCAGCTGCCCAACATGCAGGGATACGGCCGACTCGGAGACCGCGAGCTGCGCGGCGGCCTGCTTGACGGATCCCAGCCGGACCACGGCGACGTACGCGCGCAGCTGCGTCGGGGTCATCGGCGTCGACCCACTTCCCCGCCCCCGATCGAGTGATCCGGAATTCCTCGCAGTGAACCTCGATCATCCCCGCTCAGCCGCCCCGCCGCCAGCGTCCTGCCTGCGAGCGGGTAAAGCGATCACCGGCCCGCTTGCCGGGGCTCCTGTCAGCCGCGCCGTGGAGCCGCCGGGTTGACGTGCCAGGTGATCTCGGCGAACTGTTCGGACAGGCGCTCGAAGGCACGTCGAAGACGGCCGAGCAGGTCCTCTGGATCAGCACCGTAGAAACTGACGGTGCAGGCAAGGCCTGAGCACTCCGCTGTGTGGTACAGCTGGGCCGGGTCCTGAACCGGTAGCACCGTGCGAAACAGCTCAACGTATTGCCTGAACTTGTAGTCCAGGTGGTAGAACGCGCTGTGACGGTCCTGCGGCGTCGTGTCCGCGGCCACGCGGAACACCGCCGTCAGGGCGGGCGTGTCGGTTGGTGCCGGGGAGGTGAGGCCAAGCCGGCCACCGATGCGTGCCGCCTCGCGGCGTACCCGGTTCGGGCCAGGGGAAGGCTCCGCGACGAGCATGTCGAGCCATTCCTGGGCCAGGGTTGGGTCGCCCGCGTACGCGGCCAGGACGACCCGGTGCAGCCCCAGGATGCGGGCCGGTATCCGATACCGGCGCAACCACGCGAGGATCCCCGCCCTGGTGCTCAGATCGTCGAAGAAGCCGAGGGCATTGTGCTCAACCCGTTGGCGGACCTCGGCACCGAACGCCGACAGTTCCGTCGCCGCGTCAAACGCCCGCCATCCCCGCCCCGCGTCGGCGCCCTTTTCGTCGCGCATCCGCCCGCCCGGCCCGACATCGTCGATCCCGCACCGGATGTGGCACTCGCATTCCTGCGGCGGTACCTGCAGCGGATACAGCGACAGGATGGAGTCCACCTCGGGGATGAAGATTCCCAAGTTGATCCTGAACGACCCGCCGTACCGGTTGCAGTTGTGGGGCTCGATATTGATCAGCTCTCGCCGCCCGTCCCTGGCGCGGTCATACGTGCGGCCCCGGCGGTCGAACCCGTGCCGCTTGAGGATCGGCGTCACGCTGTCGGCGAGCACCTGCGAGATCACCGCCTTGGACGACCGGTCCATGGGTGGTTTGGCCTCGTCTGGCGGCTGTATCAATGGCGCCCCTGGTGGTGTCGGAGTCGCAGTTCAAGGCGAGGGCGGTCGATTGCGGTGACGAGTGCCGTGACGATGGGCCCCGCGACGTCTCGGGTGAGCGGGCCATTGCTACGCCAGCGCGCCCAGCGGCCATGAGAGTAAGGTCGCCGCGTGCCGGATTCATCACCCTACGGCTGGACCGGACGACCGCCGAAGACCTGTATGCCGTGTTGTACGAGACCGGAGAGCATGTCGCGGCCGGCGCACCCATCACCCCGCCGACCACCGAGGAAGCCGAGCGGCTCGGCCGCCTTCTGCGCGATCTCGGACACGCTCTTGGCCGTCGATGCTCTCCCTCCTGCGAGCACCTTCATTGACCACGATTCGCCGCACTGTGCGGCAGTTGAGTGCGCCACATGCATTGACAAGACGATGGTCGTACCCCGCGGAGCGCTGTCCCGGACGGTCAACCCGGAGAACTGATCTTCTCCGCCTCAATCGTCATGATCACGCGAGTCTGATCACGGCCACCGAACCACGGATAGGGGCGGCCGAGGTACTTCTGGGACAGGCGGTCGATGTGCTCGACGGCGCCGTGCTCGGTCAGGTCGAGGACCCGGCCGCGTACCGCGATGTAGCGACTCGGGTCCTCCGGGTCGGCGATCGCTACCGCGACGCGCGGGTCGCGTACGACGTTGCGGACCTTCTGAAAACCCTGAACGGTGTTGATGACGATGTGCTTGCCGTCGGTGTCCACCCAGGTCTCGCTGATCTGAGGTGACCCATCGGGCATGAGTGTCGTGATGAAGCAGATGCTGGGCCTACGGAGCAGGTCGACCAGGTCCTCGGGTAGATCCACGATTCGACACTACGCCGCACCCAGCGCCGCCGGGTGGACAGGCCCGCATACACGAAGCCGACCTGAAGCCCCTCGACAGCGGAAGCGGGGGCCCCAGGAGTGTTCGGGTCGTTGGTGGATGCGCGATCCGTGGCACGAAGTCGGCGACGTACGGCGATGAAGCGGGTGGGGCTGCGGTCAGCGGTGTGGCGGCGTACCTCGCGGACGAGGACGCCGACGTCTACAACATCACGGACGCTGCGGTCCGCGAGTACGGCTTGGCCCTTGCACTGAACCTCACCGCCCTCGCCGCGACGGCAATTACCGCTCTGGCTGGCAACGGGCCGCACGCATGGAGGTGCTGCAGTCGATGGAGCCCGACGGACGGGCGCTGCGCAGTAATCCGTAGACGACACGCTCGCTGCGGCATGTGCGGACGTCGAAGTGGGGCATCCTGGGCAGGGCAGGCAGTGCATTTCCTGATCTTTAGGATGACCTCCTCCGGCTGGTTCGACCGCTCGTTGGACGAGTTCGAGTTCCAGATGCCCTACGGCAGTCGCCCAGAGGAGCAGACCCGGCTGGCCGCGGCCAGGGGCCAAAGTTTCCGGACCTACCTGCCCTACGACAGTGACTGCTACGGCTACCCGATGCGCCGGGCTCGCCGAGCGCGCCTCGAACGTGGTCTTCGCCCGCGCCCTGGTCCTCAGCGGTAGTCGGCTGGCTTGGGAGAGGGGTTGAGCGGGGCGGCGCCAGCCGGAATGATCCACTGATGGATCTCGTCGCCTCGCTACCTGCCTTCGTTGGTGCCGTTGTGCTGATCTCGGCATCTCCAGGTCCTGCGATGGCGCTGATCATGCGTCGGGCCGCGCTGCGCGGATTCGCCGGAGCTGTGCCGAGCGTACTGGGCCTGGAGGCCGGTCTCTACCTCTGGGCGTTGTTCGCCGCCGCAGGTCTGGCAGCCATGGTTGCCGCTTCGGAAGCAGCCTTCATTGTCCTCCGGGTGATCGGCGCGGGATTCCTGATCTATCTAGGAATCAAAGCGTGGCGGACCGCCTGGCAGAGCCGGAAGCTGGGGTCGGTCCAGGAGCCGACCGAGGACCTGCTGTCCAACCCGAAGCGGGGCTGGTGGAAGCCCTTCGGCGAGGGTGCGTTGGTGATGCTCGCCAACCCGAAGGCCGCCGTGTTCATGATCGCGTTCTACCCCCAGTTCGTGCCGGCCGATCGGCCGTTGTTCGCGACCACCGCCCTCCTTGCGCTGCTCCAGGTAGCTGTCGAGATCGTTCTGTACCTCGGTCTGGCGGCCGTGGTCGGGCGAGCGGGCGCGTGGTTCCGCAGACCGGTGATCCGCCGTCGACTGGAAGCGGTCAGCGGCACCGTGCTCATCGCCCTGGGGCTACGGGTAGCCGCCGCGACCCGCTAACCGCCGCGACCCGCCCAAATCCCCCGTTTTGGGGGGGTGGCACCGGGGTCGGGCTCGTCGGCGGAAGAGGCCATCCTCGGTCGGCGGCAATTGCGGACGTCGGAGGATCCCGTCGGTTGGCCAGCTCGCCGGCGCGTGCCACCTGCTTGGTCAGCCGGGTTCGTTGACCTGGTCGATGATTTGCGGGTTGGTGGCCCGCCACTCGCTACTTGTGAGGGCGCGGGCTCGTTCGGCCAACCGGCGAAGGGCTGCTATCGCCTCCTCGTCCAGCTGCGAGCCGCTGTAGCCGACGTAGGCCACGATCCCCTGTGCTGGCTCCCAGGCGAGCGTGGCGTTGCCGCCGGATACGTGCGAGACGACAGCCGGTCTACCGTGGACCAGCCCTCCGTCCTCGGCTCGCGCGGCGTAGAGCTGATCTTCGAACCCGCCGCCGCTGGTCACCCCGGTGAAGGTCAGCCCGCTGCCGAGGGCCTCTTGCTCTCCAACTTCAGCGCTGCCGTAGCGGATCTCGTGGATGGTGGGCGGCCGGTACGGACCCCTAGACAACACCACATACCCGACTGGTTGGCGCATGATGGGCCGGCCGGCCACGACGGTGGTGCGGGCAGCGATGGCAATCAGCTCGACCTCGCTCAGGTCACCTCGGATTCGAGCGTAGGCCTCGGCAACCGGCCAAATGACCGTACCGCCTTCCGCCCTGCCGATCACCCCGCCCACATCGACGCTGCGGCCAACCCTCGGGGCACCAACCGGAAACGTGACAACCGCCCCGTTTCTCCCGAGTGAGCCGTCTGGTCGACGCACAACCAGAGTCCACGGGCCATTCACCGCCGTGCGGTCACAGCTCTCCAGCGTTGAACCGCGCCCAGCCGAGACCCGAGCGATGAGCAGGCCGGCCACCGGGTCCACCGCCGCAGGGCTCTGGGCCCAACCGACCGGCACGCACGCCGGGCCCGCTGAGGTGTCCACCGGCACCGGGCTCGGGCTGGGGTTCGGGCTCACAATGGTCACCCGCCGCACCCCACGATCGTCGGAGTCACCGACGGTCACAGCGAGAACAGCGGCAGGCAACAAGACAACCCCGATCACGACCAGCCACCGCGGTAGCGGCCGCCGGGGCTTGTCTGAGCCGAAGCTGACAATGTCCACAGCGCCATCATCTACCCTACTAGGCACGTCCTCGGTGACCCGGCGCCTGAACGCGACAGGCCCACTCCTACTCCCGGCGAGCCAGCCGTACGGCATTCACAGCGGCAAAAGCGTGCACGGTCCAGTCGTCACAGTTGTCGGGCCTGTGTCATCGGCCGCGCTTCTGGGAGGATCGCGGGTGTGCCAGACACCTCAATTGTCACCGCCGCCAAGACGGTGGCGGTCGGTCTGGTAACCGGAAGCGCCGCGCTCCTCGGTCAGTGGCTGGCACAGCGATCCACATCGCGACAGGCCCATGAAGCGCGGCTGGCGCTGGTCACCAACGCCGACGTCGCCACCCAACCGCTTCGCCTGCCCCGAAGTTCAACGACGCGGCCATGACCGCGCGATCAGCGGCGTAAGCGGATGTTTGACCACCTTCTTCGACAAGGGCGCGTCCTGCCCGACCGGCCACACCAATGCGAGGCCGGCGAGGAGGTGATGCAGCCGGGGGCATCGGCGGGCCGTTCGACTCTCCTGGTCCGCCCGAGGCTGCGGCTAGCGTCCTGTTCGTACCATGGCCAGCTAGGCGTGGGAGGTCGTCATGTCTGTCGAGAACCGGGCGAAAAGACCGCGGCTTCCGCCGCGCTGGTTCATCCGTCTGGCCTGGTCGGTGCACCGGGGCCTGTACCGGGTCTTTGGCGGCCGGGTCGGGCTGTGGCGCCCACGCGCCAACGGCTGGGGCGCTCTACGGCTGACCACCACCGGGCGCCGAACCGGCCAGCAGCGCAGCGTCATCGTCGGATACTTCGAGGATGGGCCGAACCTGGTCTCGCTGGCGATGAACGGGTGGGGTGAGGGTGAGCCCGCCTGGTGGCTCAACCTGCAGACGCATCCGGACGCGACCGTCGATCTGGTCGACGGGCAGCGGCTGGTACGTGGTCACGCCGCAACAGGGGACGAGCGGTTGCGGCTGTGGGCCCGCTGGCGCGAGATCGACACGAACCTCGACGCCTACGCGGCGCTGCGATCATCCGAGACCGCGGTGGTGGTCCTGGAGCCCAGACCCGCCGCATCGGACACGTTGCAGGGAAGCTGAACGGCCGCCGACCCACCACCGGTTGTGGCGCGCCGCGCCCGCCCTGCCTGACCCTTCCGAACCACACGTGTGGCTCCACGGCGACCTCAAGCCCACCAACCTCTTGGTGCAGGAGGGCAAGCTTCGCGCGGTGATCGATTTCGGAGGCCTGTCGGTCGGATTTCCCGACGCCGAGCACTCCACCGTCTGGGACCTGCCGCCCCAAGCACGCCAGGCTTACTGGAACGCCTTGGACCTTGACGATCTGACCTGGGCTCGCGCCAGGGCCTGGGCCATCGCGGTGGGCGTCAGCGGCATCACTTACTACTGGCACACTTATCCCGCCTTCATCGCCGAATGCCGAGCACGACTTCAGGCGATCCCCGCTGACGCCGCTGCACGTTGAGCGGCATCGTCGTCGGCGGGCATTCTTGACGCACTGTAATCGGCACGACCGCGCGAGGCTACGGTCGGATGTGCCTCACCCGCCGAGCCGTCAACGCACGACCAGCGGCTGTGAGTGCGTCTCAACCCGAGCACTGGAACGGGTCTGTTGATCGCTACTGCTCGCCGGCCTGCCGCACGAAATCCTGTCGGGCTCGGCGCCCGACCGGGCGGCGACGTCGACGTACGGCCTAGGGTGGGCGGCATGGCAAGCGCTGTCCCCTCCGCCAACGGCTCCACGGCGCAGAATCCGCTCACCCGGCTGACTCTGCCCGAACTCCGGCAGCGCACCAGCGTGAAGTGGCGCAGGTACGCGCCGGACGTGCTTCCCCTCTGGGTGGCGGAGATGGACGTACCCCTCGCTCCCCCCGTGGCCGACGCGCTCCGCAGCGCGATCGACCTCGGTGACACCGGATACGCGCACGGCACGGCGTACGCCGAGGCGCTCGGCGACTTCGCCGCCCAGCGGTGGGGCTGGAACGACTTCCGCGTCGACCACACCACGGTCGTACCCGACGTGATGATGGGCATCGTCGAGGTACTCCGGCTCGTGACCGACCCCGGAGACGCGGTGGTGGTCTGCTCCCCCGTCTACCCGCCCTTCTACGCCTTCGTCAGCCACGCCGGCCGGCAGGTGATCGAGGCCCCGCTCGGACCCGACCAGCGCATGGACCTCGCCGCTCTCGACGAGGCCTTCCGCCGCGCGCGGGAGTATGGCCGGCGGCCGGCGTTCCTGATGTGCAACCCGCACAACCCGACCGGCATCGTCCACCGCCGCAATGAGCTAGAGGCCATCGCGGAGCTGGCGTGCCGGCACGGCCTGCGGGTGATCTCCGACGAGATCCACGCCCCCCTCGCGCTCCCCGGGGCGCACTTCACCCCGTACCTCACGGTGGCCGGCGCCGAGAACGCGTTCGCCCTGACCTCCGCCTCAAAGGCGTGGAACCTCGCCGGCCTCAAGGCGGCGCTCGCGGTCGCCGGGCCGCAGGCCGCCGCCGACCTCAACCGCATGCCGGAAGAGGTCGGCCACGGGCCCAGCCACCTGGGCATCATCGCGCACACCGCCGCGTTCCGCGCCGGCGGACCGTGGCTCGACCTCCTCCTCGACGGCCTCGACACCAACCGCACGCTGCTGGAAACGCTCCTGGCGAAGCACCTGCCGTCCGTCCGGTACCACCGGCCCGAGGGCACCTACCTCGCCTGGCTGGACTGCACGGCGCTGGGCATCGACACCGGACGGTCGGACGGCGAACCCGGCGTGGTCAGCGATGTCGCCGGGCCCGCGAAGATGTTCCTGGACCGCGCGCGGGTCGCCCTCAGCTCCGGGCACGTCTTCGGCACCGGCGGAGTCGGCTTCGTACGACTCAACTTCGCCACCTCACCCGCGATCCTCACCGACGCCGTCACCCGCATGGGCCACGCCGTCGAGGTGCACCACGCGTCGACGGGCTGAACCCTCACCCGGCCCATGCGGGCCGAAGCCGATCTTCATGCAGTGGAACCGGCAGCAGCACGACGTCGAATGAGCCGGACCGAGATCGCCGCCCTCGTCCGAGCACTCGGCGACATCGTCGCCGTACTCCGCGACGCCGACCCGCCGACAAGGCCGAGGTCTACCGCCAGCTCGGCCTGCGGCTGACCTACCATCCGGAAACGCAACGGTGCGCGCTGAAGCTGACCTCAGCACGCACCGGATTCTGACTGGTGTCCGAGGCGCGACGGCGGCCACAAGCCGCCGGTGCGACCCGAACCCTGATCGGTACGCGAGCCGAAACAGCGTCCGTTGACCCACCCCCGCGCAACGATCGGGACGCCGGGCGGTCAAAATACCGAACGAGCAGGGCGAGGGACCCGAAGTCCCTCGTTCTGGTCCGCTTCTACTGGCCCGCCCGGCGGAAATCCAGCTTGTGGGAGCCACAGTTCCGATCCTGCGCCCCCGCTTGGCGGCGACCACTCGCCGAGGCCGGCGTGGCCTGACTGCCGCCAGCAGCGATTGGCGGGGCCGTCAGCTACGGGAGCGCGGCAGGCAGCACTTCTTGTACTTGAGGCCCGAGCCGCACCAGCAGGCGTCGTTGCGCTCCGGCGGCCAGGAAATCTGCGCGCCGGGCCGGGTCGCCAGATCTCGCGCGTAGCGGGTGCGGATCTCCGGATCCGTCGGATCTCCGTTGTGTCGGCTGGCGTAGCCGTTCAGCCCATCCACCGATGCGCCGACCACGCTCAGCCCGGTCCGACCGGTGTTGGCCTGCTGGACGAGGTGCCGTTCCAGGCGGCCCCGGTGCGCGTCCCAGTCCGGCCCGTACGCCTCGGTCAGCTCGGCGTGCTCGGCGAGCAGGCGGTCGAACTCGGCCCGGGGCCAGAAGAGCAGGTCGGGCTCCGTGCCCTGCCGCTGCTCCGCCCGGCGGACGAGCTGAGCCTCCAGCCGGTCCGCAAGATCGTCCTGCCGATCATGCGGCAGGTTCAAGTCCCGGCGTACCCGGTGCCGCTGTTGCAGCAGGAAGAAGAGGACGCCGGGCGCCTCCGGAGGGCCGACCTCCACCGTCGCCTCGGCGGCGGGTACGGCCTCCGTGGGTGCTCCGGCGGCGGTGGCGCGCCTGCCGAGAACGGTGTCGACCGCCTCGCTCAGCCACTCCTCGGCGATCACCGAGAGACCGCCGGCGTCCAGGGCCGCGCTGACGTACGCCGGGGCCTCGGGCTGCTCGACCAGGAGCTGGCGAAGCGCGGTGAGCTCCGCCATCGCCTCGTCCTCCCGGCCGCCGGACCGGAACAGGATCCGGGCCCGCAGCGCCCGGGCGAAGCCGGCCCGGGCATCCTCTACCGACGGGTACGCCTCCAATGCCCGGTCCGCGTACCGGAGCGCGGCGTCGAGCCGCCCTCGGATCTCGGCGATCTCCGCGGCCAGGGTCAGCGCGTCCCCGGCGTCCTCCGGCTCCGCCACCCGGCCCTGCTCCACCGCGTCGGCCAGGTCGGCGGCGACGCCGAGTGGATTGGCTGTACCGAGCGCCGAGCGGCGAAGTTCGTCGAGATCAGCGCTGGTGATCACATCTCTCGTCGGCACGATCTCACGGTACGTCGGGTTCCGCCCCTAGCGCTGGCTGATCACCTCTTACGCCGATCTCAGGCTGCATCGGCCCGCCGTCCCGGACGGAATCGGGGCGTCGATCTCGGCCGGCGTCGCCGGCCGAGTTGTTCCGCTCCGGTGCTGCGGCTGCCCAGTGGGGCGCCTGGCGACCGGCGCCCGCCCGTCGCGCCGCAATTGCTGGTCGGGGAGGGGCGAGGCGACCCAGGTGCTCGGTCCCGGTCCGGTGTACCCGGTCGCCGACTATTGCCGCGACGGCGCGATGCTGCGGCTGCGCGACGACGACCGGCAACAGGACGGCACGTACCTCGCCTGACGCGAGACACGTTCATGGGGTTCCTGCACTCCACATCGAAAAAAGAGGGACCCCTAAGTAACCGCACAGGTACGACATCCCCGTCCATCGAACCGGCCCCCTTTCCGCCTCGCGGGCCTATTGATCAACCCGGCCTCTAGGCGCTAGAGGTCGCCTGCGTATCGCGTCACTCACCTCAGACATGAGGACCTTCGGCGTCAACAGCGACCGTTTCCGCTTTTGTGCTGCCAATGCCCGCGCCACCCGACGGCCCAGCCAGCCCGAACCGCAAGCAGGGGGTACCTCCGGCATGAGATTCCGCCGTCGACCGCGCACAGAGGCTCCCGTGATGTAGCGCTACCAGCGTCGTGTCGCTTGGCGATCTCCGCCAACACCGCTTCCTCACTGACCTCGGCGTCAGCGCAGCCGCCGGGCGGTGAACCTGGCTGGCGGCTGGGCGATCGCGTCCTGGGCCGCGATCAGTTGGATCTCCCGGGTGCCCGCCGCGAGGGTCGCCTCCAGGACGGCGAAGACGGAGGCGACGGTGCGTTCCAGTGCCGTCGCGGGCGAGCCCGTCGTCCACAGATGCGCGAGGTACAGCGCTGCGGTGACGTCGCCGCCGCCGTTCGGGTTGATCGGCAGCAGCGGCGTGGTCACCGCCCAGGCGCCCTCGTCCGAGACGGCCACCACCTCCAGCGAGCCCACCGGCACGTCGCCGTGGAGCACGCTGGTGACCAGGACGTGCCGCGGTCCCGTCTCGCGCACCACGTCGACCGCCTCCAGCAACTCCGTGAGCGAGTTCGTCGTACGGCCGGCGAGGAAGTCCAGCTCGAATTGATTTGGCGTGATGATGTCCGCGCGCGGGACGACGATGTCCCGCATGTACTCCGGGATGCCTGGCCGGACGAACATCCCGCGGCCGGCGTCGCCCATCACCGGGTCGCAGCAGTACACCGCGTCCGAGTTGGCCGCCTTGACCTTGTCCACCGCGTCGAGGATCACCGCGCCCATCGCCGGGTCACCCTGGTAGCCGGACAACACCGCGTCGGCGCTGCCGAGGACCCCCCGGTCCGCGATGCCCGCGATCACCTCGGCCACGTCGGCCGGCGCCAGCAGCGGCCCGCGCCACGCGCCGTACCCGGTGTGGTTGGAGAAGTGGACCGTCAGTACCGGCCAGACCTCGTGCCCGAGCCGCTGAAGGGGGAAGGCGGCCGCCGAGTTGCCGACGTAGCCGTAGGCGACCGAAGACTGGATGGACAGGATCTTCACCGGCTCATCATGGCGGTTCCCGGCGGTGCGACCC
The DNA here is from genome assembly GCF_052814115.1 of Micromonospora sp. IBHARD004. Taxonomy (NCBI): domain Bacteria; kingdom Bacillati; phylum Actinomycetota; class Actinomycetes; order Micromonosporales; family Micromonosporaceae; genus Micromonospora; species Micromonospora sp. IBHARD004. The sequence goes on along the minus strand of NZ_CP199934.1, from coordinate 3,420,258 downwards.
GTACTGCCCGCCGTTTCTGTCGGGTGACCCACACCGGGCCCTCCTTGGATGACGGGACCACGGGGACGGGTCTGCCACCCGATAGTGGCGGCCCCGGCCAGGCAAGCCACCGGAAGCGGCGAGACTCGGGGCCGGTTACGCCTGCGGCGGCAGCCCGGGCGAACGCGCTACCTCGCTGGCGTAACGGGTCACAGCTGTTCGACGACCTGCCGCAGTTCCGGGTTGAGTGTCCAGCCGTGCGCGCCGAGCAGTCCGCGCAGCTCGGCCAGCGCGGAGCGCGCCTGCATGCCGGTGGTCAAGGTCGTGTAGCGGGCGGCGACCGCCGGCGTGCGACTCTGACCGGCGGCGCAGTGCAGCAGCACGACATGGCCCTCCTTACGCAACTCGAGCACCATCCGAGCGGCCTGATCGACGACGAAGTGCGGCTGCGCATTGGCTCCGGGCTGGTCGACCAGCCACGTTGACACCCGGTTGGCGACGGCCACGTCGTCGAAGTCGTGACAGCCAACGCGACACAGGGAGACCACCGCTCCGGCGCCCGCCGCGGCCGCGTCGGTGTGGAGGTTGCCGAGGATCACCCCGGGATCGTGCGGATGCGCCAGCATCAACGGTGCAACCGCAGGTCGTGGCGCGCGGGCGCAGCCCGGCCAGCCTGCGTGGTCGGTCCTGCCGCCTTGGGCCGTCAGCACGGCCAGGCGGTTCAGGTCCGCCGCGCGCCGGTTCGGCCAGCCGTGAACGATGCGCTGCCAGGCCAGGGGCACGGCGGAGGAGCCCCACCGGGCGCCGAGCAGGGCCCCGGCGATCGCCGCGACGGTGTCGGTGTCGTCGCCGACGCGGACCGCCGCCGCCAAAGCGTGTTCGAGATGCTGACAGGCGAAACTGCCACGGCCCGGGTCGTGTTCCGGAATCTCGGTGTGTGTGATCGCCGACCAGGCGGCCTGCAACGCGGGGATCACGAACCCGTTGGGACGGAACTGCTCCGGCGGCTTCGACTCCGCCTCGGCCAACCAGCCCGACCACTGGTCACGCCGCCCCGCAGGCAGCAGGTCCAGACCCTCGCGTACCCCGTCAAAGGTCCCGTCGAGAACCGCCCGACGGATCCCGGCGCACCACAACACACACGCGTCTGCGGCCAGGGGGTCGTGATGGGTCAGCTCACTGACTGCGCGGGCGGCTTCCGCGAGCGCCTCCGGCTGGCCGAGATAGGCCAGCGCAACCGGCGCGGTGCGCATCAGGGACCCGTTACCCGCGGTGAGGCCGGTTCTCCTGTGCAGCTCCGCGGCTGCGTCTCGCATCGCCGCGGCGATGCCCGCTCCGCCCACGTGCGAGACCGCGCCGAGGACCTGCCGGGTCTGTGCCCCCATATCGCTGGCGCCCTCCCGTTTCCACCGCAGGAAGTTGCCGGCGATGCGGTCGAGGGAGTCGCTGCTGCGCAGATCCGCCCCGGTGGCGGACACCTCCGCGATGCACATTGCCATTTGGGTGTCGTCGCTGTACTCACCGGGCGCGTACGGGCCGAGCCCACCGCCGCGCATCTCGGGCTGTTCGCCGGCCGCAAGCGGCGGTTGGAACTCGTACGGCACGCCGAGCGCGTCACCGCACGCCGCAGCGAGGAGAACACCGGCAGCCCGGTCGCTCTGGATCGCGTCCAGCGGCACAGTCGCTGTCATCAACTCCCCCACCGTCGCAACTCCCCACGTCCTCATCGCCTGCGTCAGCCCGAGGACCATACTGCGACAGCGCGCCTGCAGCATCCTGGCCCCGGCCGGGTTGCCGCCCGCCGGATCGGCAGGTCAGCGTGCGAGCCTGTCCAGAGCGGCGGCTATCGCGTCGTCGGTCGCGTCCGTTCGGACATGGCCGATGACAGTGCCGTCGGCGTCGACGAACGCGATCACGCCTGACTGCGCCGGGTCGACCTCGGTCATGTCGAAGAACCAGACTGCCGGGCGGGGGATCGCGGCATAACCGACTGGAACGGGAACGCGGCCTGCCTCCTGCTCGATCTCCGCGATTGGTGCCGGGGCGTCTTTGGACCCGAACGGCTTCCATGCCAGGCCAATGACGGCCGGCCGGTGACTGGCGGTCAGCGCGAGGACGCGCTGGATCCCTGTGAGCACGTGCGGGACGTCACCGACCACGACCACCACGGGCTTGCCGAGGTACGCCGCCCAACGGAGGTCTCCACCGCCGAGCTGGCCTACGGTGAAGTCAGGCACCTGCATGTCCCGGACCGGTTCCGCTCCCTCGTCGGGTTCCATTCGACCGGTGTCGCCCGGGTTCTTCCCGCACGCAACATCGAGCACCTGCAGGGCCGCGGTGTCCGGCGGCGGCAGTGCCTCACGGGAAAGCTCCGCACCGACCCCCCGCAGCTGCTCCGCCGCGGCCATGGCGGTCGCCGGGTCATCACCGGCGACGGCGACGGTGACCAGCGAAGCACCGGTGAGCAGGACGAGCGCATCGCCGAGGTGCACGGCCGGGACGCCGCGGACCGGCGCCAGGCGACTACAACCGACAGCCATACTCAACATCGACGAATCCAGCGGCTGATTGATGACCTCGAGCGGAGGCGCACATGAGTCGACGACCGCGAGACACGTCCCGTAGATCGCGTCGACCCGGCCGGTGCCGTCCGCGCCAACGTCGGTCAGCGGCCAATCGCGGAATTGCTGGCCGAGGTAGTAGACCGGCCGTTCGGCGTTGGCGGCGATCTCGTTGAGGCGCTCGTCAACCTGCCCGGGTTTGGGCGACGTGCCGATCCCGCAACCGGCAAGTACAAACATCCACACGGCGGTCAGCCACATCGGCAGCGTCCGCCGACGCTCCGTCACCTACTCAATGTAGGACCACCGCCGGATACGGGAAAGGACCGAAGGGCGGCGGTTTCAGGCGGAGCCGACGCATGGCGGGGCGGTGGGGCCGTTGCTGGTCAGGGCGTCGTCGGCCGTCGGGCCGGTTGAGCACTTCGGACGCGGTGACCACTTCGCCGATGTGCACCTGACCTGTACCCACTAGCTCCGTCAGGCGGGGACCTCGCTTGGTTGCCGGGCCGCCTCGGGGGGCTCCACGTCGGCGATCTTGCCGAGCCGGCTGGGCCACCACATGTGCCGTCCGATGTCGAGGTTCAGCGCGGTGACCAGGACCGCCCGGACGATGATCGTGTCGAGCAGGACGCCGAACGCCACCGCGAAGCCGATCTCGGCGAAGGCGGTCAGCGGGAGGGTGGCCAGCACCGCGAAGGTGCCGGCGAGGACGAGACCCGCGGACGTGATCACGCCGCCGGTCGCGGCGAGGCCGATGAGTGCGGCGCGCCGGGTGCCGTACCTCGCGGCTTCCTCGCGTACCCGGGTCATCAGGAAGATGTTGTAGTCGATGCCCAGCGCGACGAGGAACACGAACACGAACAGTGGCAACGACGTGTCGGCGCCGCCGAAGCCGAAAATGTGCCGAAAGACCAGCGCGCTCGCGCCCAGGGCGGCGCCGAACGACAGCACCACCGTCGCTACCAGCACCAGCGGCGCGACGATGGCCCGCAGCAGCAGCGCCAGGATGACGAGGACCACGACGAGCACGATCGGGATGATGAGGTTGCGGTCGTACCGGGCCGCCCGCTGCAGGTCGAGGTTGATCGCCGTGTTGCCGCCGACCTGAGCGTCCGCGCCGGGCACGGCGTGGACGCGGTCGCGTACGCGGTCGATGGTGTCGTAGGCCGCCGGGCTGTCGGCCGCGGCGTTGAGGGTGCCCACGACATAGGCGAGGCCACCCTTGGCGACGGGTTCGCTGACCGAGGCCGGGTCGATGCCCTCAGTCGACGCGAGCGCCGCCTTCACCGCGGTGCCCTGCTCCGCCTTGCTGATTACGACGACCGGGTTGCCCGCACCGGCCGGGAAGTGCCGGGCGAGCACTTCCTCGCCCACGATCGAGTCCGGGTTGCCCCGGAACGATTCCTTCTGGGTCAGCCCGGTCGCGTCGAGCTGGACGAGGCCTATCGCCATGACGGCCAGTGCCAGGCCGGTGGCGACCCAGGTGACGCGGGGGCGGTTGGCGATTCGCTTGCCGATCTTGGCCCACAACCCGGTAATGGTGGGCTCGGCGGAGCCGAACCGGGGCCGCGCCGGCCAGAAGATCCAGCGGCCGACCGTCACAAGCATGGCCGGGAGCAGGGTCAGCATGACCGCGAGCCCCACCAGGACGCCGATCGCGGCGACCGGGCCGAGGCCCTTGGTGGAGTTGGTCTCGGCGAAGAGCAGGCAGAGCATGCCGATCACGACGGTGCCGGCGCTCGCGATGATCGCCGGGCCGGCGCGGTGCAGCGCCACTGCCATGGCCTCGTGCCGGTCGGAGTGGCGCCGCAGCTCCTCGCGGTACCGCGCCACGAGCAGCAGCGCGTAGTCCGTGCCCGCGCCGAACACGAGCACGGTCAGGATGCCCGCACTCTGCGCGTTGACGGTGAGGCCGGCGTTCTTGGCCAGCAGGTAGATGACCGCCTGGGCGGCGGTAAGCGCTACGCCGGCGGAGATGACGGGCAGCAGCCACAGCCCGGGACTGCGGTAGGTGAACAACAGGATCACCACGACCACACCGATCGTGGCGAACAGCAGCCTGCCGTCGATGCCAGCGAAGGCCTCGCTGGAGTCCGCCGCGCTGCCGGCGGGCCCCGTGACGTGCACCGACAGCTCGCTGGCGCCGGCCTTCGCGACGTCCTTCATCGAGGTGACAATGTCGCCCGCCTTGTCCCACCCCTCAGGGCCGAGGTTGAGCGGGACGATGATCTGCGCCGCCTGGCCGTCGCCGGAGAAGATCGGGCGGGCGACCTGGCCGTCGAGTTCGGCGAGCTGGCCGAACCTGTGCGCGTCGGACGCGACCTTCACCCGGTCGGCTTCGGTCAGTCCGGAGGACCGCTGGTAGACGACAACGGCCGGGATCGTGTCGGGCGACGCGAACGCCGCCTGCCGGTCGAGCACCTGGGTCGACTCCGCGCTGCCCGGCAGCCAGGACTTGGCTTCGTTGTCCTGGACGCTGGTGAGCTTGCCGGCAAGCGGCCCAGCCAGAGCGACGAGAGCCAGCCAGAACACGATGATGAGGTACTTTGTCTTGCGTCCTGTGATCAAGCTCGCAACCGACCTGGTCATGATCCCCCCATTTTGGACGTCCAAGCCCCAATGGACCAGGTTATGTTCCCGTCTACCCGTGCGTCCCAGCATCGGCGGTACGCACCGGCACTACTGTCCGAAACCCCTAGGGGTCGACCTCCTCCGGCCGCTCTTGAGGAGGACGCGCAGCGGGATCCACTCCCCATCCCTGTACCCCGCCGAAACCGCGACCACAGCGAAGGCCGAACCAGCCATAAAGAAGGCAAAGCCCGTCGATCCCCGCCCAGCCGCACAGGTTAAAGATCAAGTTAGGCGGGGCGGATGGACAGGCAGGTCCAAGCGCCGACGAAGACGCGGTCACCGGCGGCGATCGGCATCGGGGTCTCGGACGGGACCGGCGCCGATTGCGGGTCGTTGAGGTACGTGCCGTTGGATGAGCCGAGGTCGACGACCGCCCAACCGTCCGGCTGCGCGACCAGGAGCGCGTGGGTATGCGAGACGCCCGGGTCCTCCGGTGGGCCGCTGAGGTCGATGTCGGGATGGATGCCCCGGGACCGGCTGGACCGGCCGACCAGCAGTTGCTGGCCGACCAACGGGAACCGGCGCTCGACGACGAACCGAGGAAAGGTCAGCCCGCCGGCGTCCTCGCCGCCCATGCCGAGCACGGCGTCGAAGTAGCCGCGGTCGGTGCCCACCACGACGACCAGCGCCGTCGGCGCGGCCGAAGCCACCGGTCCGGCGGCCGTCTCACTGCCCGCCTCGGGGACGGCGACGCCGGCGGGCAAGGTGGGGGGATCCGCTGCGGTCACCGGCGGGGCGAGCAGGAAGTCGTAGCCGTCCTCCTCGCAGAACCGGCCAGTCCGGGGCGTATCGCAGACCGGGCACGGCGTACCGGTGGCGACGGGATCCGCGGGCGGGGTCGCAGGCGAGACCGGCGCCACGGACGGCGGGGCCACGGCGGCTGGCGGGGCCGGCGTCGACGTGCCGGACATCGGGGCACCGCACTGGTCGCAATAGTCGGCGGTCGTCGATTCGTGTCCCTTGGGGCAGGTGGCCATCGTTCCGCTCCCGTCAGGCCTGCGTCTTCTTCACCCGGATGGTCTTCACCGACCGCACGTTGGTCAGCTCGGCGTCCACTCCGGCCACTTGCTTCTTGAGGCGGACCGTGCCGGTCGGCGCGTCGACCACGTCCACCACCCGGGCCAGCAGCTTGGCGGTGTCGGCGTGGCCGGACTCGGTGGCCAGCTGGACCGCCCGGCCGAGCTTCGCGGTGGCGGTCTCGACGTCGCCGGCGTCCCGGGCCTTCAGCCCGTCCTGGATCGCGGCGGCCAGCTCGGCCTGCCCAGTGTAGTGCGCCACCTGCCGGTTGATCCGGGTGGAAAGCTCCTCGTCGTCGGTCCACCGGGCCAGCACGAGTCGCTCTGTGAGCACCTGACCGGCGCTGACCAGGCTGACCCGGGCGGCGAGCAGCTCCTCCCCCACCGGTTGTGGCTCCAGCTCCACCGAGATGTGATAGTCCCGGCTCTCCGCGCCCCAGGCGCCGGTCGGATAGTCGCCGATGCGGGCGCTGACCTCGGTGCGCCGGCCGGTGAGGTCCTCGACCTGCGGGAAGACCTGCTTGACGAAGCGGATCGTGGCGCCCGCCGGGCTCCACACCCGCAGTGACACGTCAGCCACCGACTTGCCCATCGCGGACGCGGTCATCGCCTGGAACGCGGCTGGCAGGTCGGCCGGGTTCTCCAACCCGTCCGCGGTGCCGAGCAGCGTGGACGCCACCTTCCGCAGCTCGTCGGCGACCCAGTCGGCGCCGACGCCTCGGCTGTCGCAGATGAACCGGCCCTCGCAGGCGTCCAGCACCCGCTGCAGGTCCTCCGGCCGCTCGCTCTGGTTCTGCCCGTCGGTGAGCAGGATGGCGTGCTTCACCTCGGCCGGCTGGCTGGCGAACAGGTGATTGGCCATGTTGAGCCAGGCGCCGATGGCGGTTCCGCCCTCGGCTCGCAGCCCGGCCACCGCCGCCTTGGCCTGTGCCCGGGTCTGCTGGGAGGCGGGCACCATCCCCGGCTGCGGCGGGTAGACCATCCGGGCGTGCGCCGAGCCGGCGACGACCGCGAAGGCCACGCCGTCGCGCAGGGTGTCGATGGCGACCGCGGTGGCCCGCTTCGCCTGCTGGATCTTCGAGTGGGGAGCGGTCATCGAACCGGAGGTGTCGATCATGATCACTTGCGCCGCGCTCAGCGGGCCGGAGTTACCCCGCAGGTTTGCGCCGGAGGCGGTGACGGTGACGATCGCGTCCACGATCCGTCGTCCCGCCGGAAGGTATTCGTTCTGGTCGACCTCGGCGACGAACTCGGGTTGCCCGCTCATGCCGGTGTCCCTCCTGTCTCGGTTACTGGAAACGGCAGTACGGCGACCGCTACGTTGTCGTGGCCGCCGCCCTCCAGCGCCAGCCTGGTCAGGCCCTGCGCCACGGCCAGCGGCGTCGGCGGCAGACCGGACACCGCCGCGGCCATGTCGTTCGCGCCCGGCAGATAGTGGTGCAGCCCGTCGGAGCAGACCACGATCCGGCCGGGGCCGGTCGGACGGACAGTCACGACGTGGGCGTCCTCGTCGTCGCCGTCCACCCCGAGCCAGCGGATCAGGGCTGGGGACCGGGGGTCCTCCTCGGCCAGCCCTGCCGGCACCGGCAGGCCGGCGGCCACCTGGGCCCGCAACGAGTCGTCGAGGGTCAACAGTGCGTCGTCCGGCCCGAGCCAGTAGGCCCGGCTGTCCCCGATCCAGCTCACCGTCACCGCGTCCCCGGTGACGATCGCAGAGACGTACGTGCAGCTGGGTGGGGTGTCGCGGTCCGTGGGTCCGGCGGCGGCCCGGGCCGCGGCGGCCGCTGCCCGGGAGCCCCGCCGGCTGGCTTCCGCCGGATCCGCACCGCCCCGCAGGGCGTCCAGCAGCTCGTTGATGGCCGACTCCACTGCGGCGGTGGCGGCGGTGTCGGCGCGGGTCGAGGTGGAGACGCCGTCGCAGACCACCGCGACCGTGGCGTCGGCGACTCGGCCGATCGCCACGGCGTCCTCGTTGCGCGGCCGGCGGGCCCGGTCCGTCACTGCGGCAAGGCCGCCGAGGGCGAGTTCGGCGTGGTCGCGGCCGACCGAGCGCCGGCGGCCGCATGAGTCGCAGTATCCGCCGCCTGGCACCTGGGCGCCGCAGCCGCCGCAGTCGCCCTCGGTCGCCCGGGAGGACAACCATGGTACGACCGGCGGTGTGCCCGATCTCGGCCCTGGCAGCGGGGCCGCGGTGGCCGTCGCCTCCTCGCCGGTCCGCAGGTTGCGCCCGCACACCTCACAGAAGCGGTCCCCCGGATCGCCGGCCGGGCCGTGCTCGGGGCAGGACGGGGGCGTCATGTCAGCGTCCTCGGCCGGACGGCGTTGGCCCGGTCGACCAGCGCGATGCGGGTGGGCGGGTCAGCGGCCAACTGTGCCAGGGTGCGGTAGGCGCGTTCGAGGCCCAGCCGCAGCCCCTTCTCGTGGGGTTCATGCCCGAGCACCCGGGCGTCCGGCGGCAGGGCGTGCCCGGAGGTGACCCAGGCCAGGGCCGCCTCGAGCATCTCCACCGTCAACCGGGCCTGCCGCTCGACGTCCAACCCGAGCCGCTGCAGCCGGCCGGAGGCGGCCAGCAGTTCGCCGGCCCCGGCGGGAAAACCGTCCGCCGGCAGGTTGGCCCGCACCGCGGCCACCTGGGCAGGGATGTGGTGGCTGGAGCTCTCCGGCACCTGGTCGAGGACGCGCAGCGCGGCGACCCGGCCGCCCTTGGCGAGCTGGAGCCGGGCCAGCCCGAAAGCGGCGCTGATGAAGCCGTGGTCGGTCCGCCAGACCCGGTCGTACAGCCGCTCGGCGAGCTCCGGGTCTCCGGTGCACTCCACCGCGGCGGCCAGCGCCAGCCGGGCGGCCGGCTCGCCCGGCAGTTGGCCGTAGACGGCGTCGAACGCCACGCGCGCGTCCCCGGGCCGGTTCGCGGCCAGTGCGGCGAGGCCGCGGTGCCAGTCGATCCGCCAGTCAAACGGGTCGTCGGCGTAGAGCCGGTCCAGGTCTGCGGCGGCGCCGGCCAGGTCGCCGCCGTCGATCCGGGCCCGCACCAGGCGCAGCGCCACCTCGACGCTGCGCACCGGGGCGTTGCGCAACTGCGCGATCAGCTCGCCCGGGGCGGTCGCCGTCAGCGTGGTCAGGAAGCCGGTACCCGGGTCGAGGACGTCCACCTGCGGCAGCGGCAGCGCGGCGGCGACCGCCGCCGGGTCGAGCCGCTGGGCGATGGCGGTCAGGCCGACCTCTCCGGCGCCGGTGCCGAACGCCCGGCGTTCCGGGGTGAACTGCCGGGACACCGCCGGCCGGGGCACGCCGTCGGCGGCCGACAGCACCTCCCGCAGCACCCCGAGGAGCTGTTCGGTCATCTCGGCCGCCGACTGGAAGCGCCGGTCCGGATCGAGGTGGGTGGCCCGGCGCAGGAGCCGGTCGTACGACTCCTCGCGGCCCAGCAGGGGCACTTCGGAGCGGTCCGGCAGCCGGTCGGCGTAGATGCTGGCGAAGCCGCGGAAGTCGAAGCTCAGCACCGCGAGGGTCCGGCCGACGGTGTAGAGGTCCGCCGTCACCGACGGCCCCACCTCGGCGACCTCTGGAGCCTGGTAGCCGGGGGTGCCGTAGACCGCGCTCACGTCGTCGTCGACCTGCCGGACCGCACCGAGGTCGATCAGTTTGAGCTGCTCCTCGGCGTGGATGACGTTGTCCGGCTTGAAGTCGCAGAACAGCAGGTTGCGGTCATGCAGATAGCCCAGCGCGGGCAGGATCTCGACGCCGTAGGCGATCACCTCGGCCAGCGGCAGCGCCCGCTCGCCGGTGGCCGCCCGCCGGCTGACCAGCATGTCCCGCAGCGACTGGCCGCCGACGTACTCCATCACGATGTAGCCGACCGGCACCCCGCTCTTCGGGTCCGGATGCTGCACGAAATCGTGGATCTTGACGATGCTTGGATGGTCGATCTCCACCAGGTAGCGCCGCTCGGTCACGGCGGCGGCCATCGCGTCCGGGTCACTGGTGTTGATCAGCCCCTTGAGGACCACCCATCGGTCGCTGACGGTGTCGCTGACGTTCCTGTCCCGGGCCAGGTAGATCCAGCCCAGTCCGCCGTAGGCGAGCGCGCCGAGCACCTCGTACCGGTCGTTGACCACGTCGCCACGGCCGAGGCGGGGCAGGAAAGAGAACGGGGTGCCGCAGTGGGGGCAGAAGCCTTCGGCACGGCCCGGGGTGCCGTCCCGTCCCCGGCCGACCGGCTTGTCGCACGCGACGCAGTACCGGCGGGATTCGGCCACCGTCGGCTCGGCCATCACCGCGCTGGCCGGGTCGCGCAGCGGGACCCTGGGCAGCTCGATCAGGCCGGCACCGAGGCCACCGCGGGTGGCCCCACGGCTGCGGCCGGAGCCCCGCGAGCCGGTGCGCACCGAACCGCCGCGGGCGCTCACCGGGGTCGAGGCGACGGAGGCGAGTGGTGCCGGTCCCACGCCCGACCCGGGCAGCGCTGGCCCGGCGCCGGGGGGCGGCTGCGCCGGCAGGATCCCGGCTGGGGCCTTGCGCCCGCATTCGTCGCAGTAGCCCTCCGGCCCGTAGCTGCCGGTGCAGTCGGGTCGTACGCACCGCTGGCTCATGTCGTCCCCCGCTCGCTGAGGTCGTTGAGATACCGCTGATACGCGGACAGGGCCCGGGTCGCCGCGGGCAGATCGCACGGGCTGGAGTAGAGAAGGTCCTCGGCGGCGCGGTGCCGACGGGACAGCTCGGTGTGCTCGGCGAAGCCGAGCCGGGCCGCCTTGGCCCGGTAGGCGGCGAGGCGGCCGCGCAGCTCGACGCGGCGCTCCAGCAGCCCGTCCGCGGCATCCCGCAGCCCGGCGGCCCGCTCGACCGCCGCCGCGGCGGCCCGCTCCGCCGCCGCCAGCTCGTCGGCCAGCCGGCTCCACCGCCGCTCCCGGTGAAGTTGGTCGAGCTGCGCCAGCTGGGCCCGTAGCGCGGGGGCGGCATCCGGTACGGCGGGCAGGCCGGTGTTGGCGATCTTCTCCTCGGCGGCGACGCAGGCCCGGGCGGCCGCCTCCTCGCCGGCCTCGACCTCGACAACCGTGATGCGCAGCCGCTCCGCCCGTCGCGGGTACCCGTCGCGCAGACCGACCAGCGCGTCGATCTCGCCGGCCACCGTCGCGGTCTCGGCGGCCAGGTCGCGCAGCCGGGTGTCCAGCGTGCCGGCGCCGGGTCCGCCCGGCGCCACCGCCAGCGGATCGCCGGACGCCTCCCGGTACGCGTCGGCGAGCCGCTCGCCGAGCCGGTCCAGGGCGGCGGTGGGCGCCCCGTCCGGCCCGAGGGCGTCGACGGCGGCCCGCAGCCGGGCCAGCGCTTCATTCGGCTCCGCGAACCGGACAACCAGCGCTGATCCGACGTCGTCCAGGATGGACAGGCGGTCGATGGCGTCGGCGCTGCCGGCTTCCAGCTGGCGGGCGAGCTCCATCAGCGGCAGCCGGACGGCGCCCGGCGGCGCATCGTCGAGAACCATTCCGTTCGCGCCGACCGGGACCACCGGGGCACGCAGCAACCACGTGAGCTTCGCCAGCTCCGCGTCGCCGGGTCGGGAACGTTGCGCCCGCAGGGTCCGGACCTGGTCCAGGACCGCGCCGAGGGCATTGAACCGGGACCAGAGCGCGTCGATGTGGGCGGTCAGGTCGGCGGCGTACCGCTCGGTCCGTCCGGTCAGGCCGGGCACCCGGACCGCCGCAAGGCCGGGATGGTTGTCCAGGGAGTACATGGCGGCGGAGATCCGGTCGTGGGCCGCCCCCAGCGCGACGATGGCCACGTCGACCTCGTCACGGCTCAGCGGAGCCGGTGCGGTCACGCCGGTCAGTCCCGGTATCGGGCGGTCGGCGGCTGTGGAGCCGGGCCGAGCGCGGTCAGCCACCGGGTGTAGAGCCGGGTCCAGGTGCCGTCCGCGCGCAACTGAGCCAGCACCCCGTTGACGAACCGGACCAGGTCGGTGGCATCACGGTTGATGCCGATCCCGTACGGCTCGTCGCTGAACCGTGGCCCGACCACGACCGCGTTGGGGTCCTGCGCGGCCAGCCCGGCCAGAATGCTGTCGTCGGTGGAGACGGCAGCGACCTGGTTCTGCTGGAGCATCACCAGGCAATCCGTCCAGTCCGGCACCCCGACCGGCAGCGGTTTGGCCGGTGCGGCAGCGACGTTGCGGATCGACGTGCTGCCGATCGCCGAGCAGACCTTCTGGCCACCCAGGTCGGCGATGCCGCGCACGGGCGACCCGCGGCGCACCAGGATCCGCTGGCCGGCGGTGAAGTATTCGGTGGAGAAGTTGACCTGCTGCCACCGTTCGCAGTTCATCGTCATGGTCTGTACGACGATGTCGACCGTCCCGTCCTGCAGGGACGGAATCCGGGCGGCCGAGTTCGTGGCCCTGAACTGGATCTTGGATGGATCGCCGAAGATGGCCCGGGCCACCTCGCGGGCCACGTCCACGTCGAAGCCGGTCAGCTCTCCGGTGAGCGGGGCGCGGAACCCGAACCGGTAGCTGTTCTGGTCGACACCGACGATCAGCCGGCCCCGCTGCAAAATCTGAGCCATGGTCGAGCCGGCCGGCATCTGGCCGGGGCGGGGCTGGGTGGCCGCTGGGCGGAGACTGGCCCGCGGATCGCAGGGGGCGGGGCCGGCGTTGGCCCCGTCCGGGACCTCCGCCGGATCCTGCACCCCGACCGGGCGGACCGGCGTGACGGCGGACGTGCCGGCCGGCAGGGTCCCGCCGCCACCGCCGCCGCCGCAGCCGGCCAGGCCGAGGGTCACGGTCAGCGCCACGGCCGCGGACATCAGTCGAGAGGCATTCATCGGTACTCCGCGATTCGTCGCTGGATGCCCGTCGCAGCGCCGATCACCATCAATCCGGCCAGGACCACGACGCCGAGGTCCAGACCGGACAAGCCGCGACGGGCGGATTGGGCGTCGGCCTCGAACCGGTCGCTGTTGCGGGTGATGGAGCTGGCGAGCGTGCCGTCCAACTCGTTGAAGATGCTCGTCGTCGCGGCGGGGTCGCTGCCCACCGCGGCGGTCACCGCCTCGGTGTACTGGCCGCCGTCGTCGAGCTGCCGCAGCTTCTGGTGTGCGGCGAGCCAGTCCCGGGCCCGCCCCGCGGCGCTGTCGGCCGCGGCCCGCGTCGGTTCGTCGGCGGCCCGGGCGGCCGCGTCGCGCAGCAGCCCGCCGTGGCCATCCGGGCCGATCAGCCGGCTCATCACCGCGCTGTAGTCCTTGTCGAAGTCACCGCCGCCGCCGCGGGCCACCAGGGTCAGCGACTCGTCGGCACGGGCCTGCAACGCCGCGACCCGGGCCTGGACGAGGCGGTCGACCTGCGCCGAGCCGTCCCGGTCGCTGGCGTCCAGCCGGGCACCGATGACAACCGCGGACACCCCGAGCCAGCCGACCAGCACCACCGCGGCCGCGGTCGCCCCCACCAGACCGATGTTGAACACCCGGTTGGTCCGCCGGGTGAGCCAGATCTGCGTCCGCACCAGACCGGCTATGGCCACCAGTCCGAGCAGCACGGCGATCCAGGGGAACCCGGCGCCGCCGCCGCGCGCCCGGTCCAGCTCCGCGGTGACCGACCGGTAGAGCTGCTGGGCGGCCGGCAGCATCCGCTGCCGCATCAGCCCCGACGCCTCCCGCAGATACGCCGCGCCGACCGGCAGACCCTGCCGGTTGTAGGCGCGAGCCGTCTCGATCAGCCCGGTATACACCGGGAGTTCGGCGGCGATCACCCCCACGGCGCCGTCCCTGGCCCCGTCTCCGGACCGCCCGGCGGCGATCACCGCCAACGCCGCCGCGGCCTCGGCTACGCCCTGCTTGTAGCGGTCACGTTGCGCCGCCGGCTCGACACCGCCGGACAGGAAGGCGCTCGCCGCTGTGGCATCCGCGTCGGACAGAGCCCGGTAGAGGTCCTGCGCGGCCACCACCAACGCGCCGCTGCGAGACGTCACGCCGTCGATCAGGTCGGCCCGCTGCCGCACCCCGGTGAATCCCACCACCCCAACGACGAACCCCAGGGCGACCAGGCCGGCCAGCACGGCGGCCAGCCGGCGTGGCGTGTCCCGGAGGCCACCGGCGATCCGGCCCCGCAGACCGGCCAGCCGGGTAGGCCGTACATCGGTCACCGGCGGGGGGACGAGCGTCGCCGTCACCGGCACCACCCTCTTCAGCACTCGCCGTGGGCGAGACGTCAACGGAATTGCTGGCCGTCAACGTACTCGCCGGATGCAAGTTGCGGCGCCCGGGCGGCAGGATGGACGGGGGCGGCCGAACCTATCGGCGGCCGGCGCCACCGGCCCCGGGCCCGGTCCGTACCTGCGCGTCCACCCGGTGACCAGAGTGACGCCTACCGGCCGAACATCTGTACGCGCATCGCACGGGAGTGGGATCGGCTGACACCTTCGGGGCGGCCGAAGAGGTCACCGAGCAGGAAGCCCTGGTCAGCGCGATATGGGTCGATGGGTTCGGTAGGTCGGGTTGATCAAGTATCCGGCTGGTGGTGGGATAAGCGCGGCGGCTCGGGCTCGGCGGGAGGCGGTCCGCCGCCAGGCTGCGGCGATGTTCGAGCAGTCCCAGCCGACCGCGGTGATCGCCGTGCATTTGCGGGTCACCGCGAAGTCGGTGCGGGACTGGCGACGCAGATGGGCTGCCGGTGGGGCGGCAGCGTTGGCCTCGTCGGGAACCGGCGGCGCGGACTGCCGACTCTCCGCTGAGCAGCGGGATCAGCTCGCTGCTGTCCTGGACGAGGGACCGGTCGTGCATGGTTGGGACGACGCCCGCTGGACCTTGGCTCGGGTTGCGGAGCTGATCGAGCGGCGCTTCGAGGTCACCTACACCCTGCGCGGGGTGTCCTATCTGCTGCACCGGATGGGCTACAGCCTGCAGGTTCCTGCCCGGCGGGCGGTCGAACGCGACGAGCGGGCGATCACCACCTGGCACCGCAGGCGGTGGCCGGCGGTAAAAAGGCTAGCGGCGGCGCGGGGCGCGTGGATCTGCTTCCAGGACGAGACAGGTCAGACTCTGCGACCGCTGCGAAGCAAGACCTGGGCACGGCGCGGGCGAACGCCGGTGGTCACGGTGTCGGGCAAGGGCTCCGGCCGGATCTCGATCGCCGGGCTGGTCTGCCTCAAACCCGGACACCGTGGGCGGCTGATGTGGCGCACCCGGCTACACCGCGGCCGGCACGGCGAGCGGGGCAGTTTCAGCGAGGACGATTACATCGCCTTCCTCGACCAGGCCCACCAGCGGTTGCAGGCGCCGATCGTGGTGGTCTGGGACAACCTCAACACCCACATCAGCGTGCGAATGCGGACTCTGATCGCCGCCCGGCACTGGTTGACCGTGATACGACTACCGGCCTACGCACCCGACCTGAACCCGACCGAGGGCGTCTGGTCCTGGACCAATCGCGGTATCACCAACATCGCCGTCCACGGCGTCGACCACCTCGCCCACATCGTCAAACAGCGGCTACGCGCCTGCCAGCAGCAGAGTGACCTCATCGCCGGCTTCCTCGCCCAAACCGGCATGACCCTCGAACCGAACTGCCATAACGACGCGGACCTCGGCCTTCAACCTCTTGTACGTGCACCAACTCGTTAATGCCTTGTTGCCTTGCCTGGGCGGTGTCTACTGTCTGGTGATGCGTTCGCGACTGCTGGCAGTGACCTTCGAGGCGCACGACCCGGCTCGTCCGGCGCAGTTCTGGGCCGCTCTGCTCGGTCGGGAGGTCATCGAGGATGCCGTCGGAGCGCTTTTGCCGGGCGATGACACCCAGCTCGGTCTTCGGTTCGTTCCGGGCCGCGCAGGCCAACTCGGAGCGAACCGCATGCACCTGCACCTGACCAGCGCCGATCTCGACGAGCAGCAGCACACGGTGGCGATGGCGCTGAAGCTTGGTGGCCGCCACCTCAACGTTGGGCAGCGACCTGAGGACGAGCACGTCGTCCTGGCCGACCCCGCGGGCTACGCGTTCTGCGTGATCGAGCCCGGCAACGCCTACCTCGCCGGGTGCGGCTTCCTCGGTGAGCTCACCTGTGACGGCACCCGGGAAGTCGGCCTGTTCTGGAGTAAGGTGCTGGGCTGGCCGCTGGTGTGGGACCAGGACGAGGAGACCGCGATCCAGTCACCGCGCGGCGGCACCAAGGTCGCATGGGCAGGCCCGCCCGTGGCCCCGAAAAAGGAGCCGAACCAGCAGCGCTTCGAGCTCATCCCGGCCGCTGGCGACCAGCAAGCGGCGGTCGACGGGCTGATCTCCCTCGGGGCCACTCGGCTCGAGATCGGTAAGGACGGCGCAGTCATGCTGGCAGATCCAGACGGCAACGAGTTCTGCGTCAGGGGGACTGACCACAGCCCTGCCGGATCGCCCATCGTGCCAGGGTGACCTGTGGGTGACCTGCTGCCGGATAACCAGGGTGCGGGTCCGGGGCGCGTTGTGCGCACGCATGCTGACGGTTTACCGGATGCCGGCGGTGGGGTGGTCGACCCGGGACGCGTCGGCGACGAGCCGGATCACGGCCGGCCGGTCGAGTGCGAGGGGAGAGGTGAGCCCGTGGTCGCGGATCGCCCGGTCCGATGTTCTCTGCGTGCCGGCCGAACTCGAACTCGCGCGTGCACGCCGACGACGGTCAGACCCAGGTCCGCATAGTCACGGTGCCACGCCTTGACCTAGGGCGGCGAGCTCACCCGCCGCTCGACGGTGATGGGAGGGAGCTGCACGGTCATGTCCGTCGTTCCGCCGACACGTCGACGGCCGCGGCGCCGACGATGGACTTGTCACCGTCGTTCTGCACGTAGCCGACCACCGAGGCGTGTCGTGGATCGAGGTCCGGCGGCACCGCGATTTCGACCCGCCCACGCACCAGGTCCACCTTCGCGGACGTGAAGGCGCGTACCACGCCGTCCTGCCGCAGCCTCCGCCCGGCGTTCTCACCCCGGGGGACGTCGTTCTCCAGGCCACGCTCGACGACCGCCACGTTCAGCACCGCCAGTTCCGGCGGTCGCTCGGCCTGATAGTCCACCACCACCCGGCGCCCGCCGCCCGTGCCCTCGGCGACGTCCTCGACCGACAGCGCGAGCGACGTGGCAGCTGCTTCCGTGAGGGCGGACTTGATCGCTGATGACGCCTGCCGGTGGTCGGAGCCGACGAACTCGACGGTGCCGTTGACGACCATCTGCGGCGTGTACAACCCCCCGGAGCCGAAAGCGCGCGCGTAAGCCTCCTGCCGAAGGGTATGCGCCGGATCGCCGTACGGGTCGGCCCAGCCCAGGTGGTCCCAGTAGTCGACGTGGAAGCCGAGGGCGTAGACGGGCTGCCCCCGCTCCCGGGCGTCGCGGTCGATCTCGGACAGCACCTCCTCGGCGGGAGGGCAGCTGTTGCAGCCCTGGGAGGTGAACATCTCCACGACGGCGAAGCCACCACCCGCCGAAGGGCGTCCACTACCCGACCCTGTGCGCGAGGTGTCCGTCACGGCGCCGCCTCCTCGGTCAGTCCTGCTGGCGGCACTGGCCTTCCCGTTACAACCGCCACCATGCCCGCGCTTCTGGCGTGGAATAGGCTGGGGTGCCGGGTTTGTTGATCTTGATGTGAGGAAGGGTGAGCAGCCTCCCTGGATCGTCTCCGACGAGCTGTGTGGGCGGGGATTGAGCCGCTGTTGCCGGTCGTGCCGCGTCGAGCCGACCATCCCGGTCGGCGGCGCTGGACGATCGCAAGGTGTTGTGTGGGATCTTGTTTGTGCTCAATACGGGGATTGAGCATGGCGGCGCCCTCGACGACGTTCGAGCCGGCCCTTGCTGAAGAGGGTGAAGAACTTCTCGTTCCGCGACTGCATCCGTAGGCCCATGGGAGATCACTCCTGGGCCGGCGGTACCGCCGTACGCGGCGCGCCGCCGTGTCGCGAGAGGTTGTCCGTCCAGCGGACGATCAAGGGAAAGGGAAGTACCCACTCCCTTCCACTCTCAACATATACCGCACCGGGGGACTTGCGGCAAGACCCGGGTCGTGCCGCAGAATCGTCGGCCGAGGCCAGAACCTACGGAAATGGGAGTCGCGAAATGCGTGTGTTGTTGTCGACGATCGGGTCGCGCGGGAACGGGGTTTCATGCTGACGTGCATGGTCTTCACCCAAGCAGAACTCGACTACCTGGCCACGCAGCACATCGGGCGGCTGGCCACCGTCTCGCCTGACGGGCAGGTGCAGAACAACCCGACCAACTTCTTCGTCGATGCCGGCACTGGCACGATCGTCATCGGCGGGGGCGCGTTGGGCTCGTCGAAGAAGTTCCGGAACGTCCAGCAGGGCAGCACGGTCGCGTTCGTCGTGGACGACCTGGCGACGGTCGATCCGTGGGCGCCCCGAGGCATCGAGATCCGGGGCACGGCGGTGGCGCTGACGGACCACGAGCCGCCCCTGCCGTACCTCTCCCGGGAGATCATCAGGATCACACCTACCAAGATCGTCTCGTGGGGGCTGGACGGGCCGCGAGCGAGCCGTACGGTGTGAAATCTCGCCAGGATGGGGCTACACAAACCTGAGCGGGTTGGGGATGGCGACGTAGCACACGCGGTGGAGCGGGCCTGCGCAGGCCGCTCGCCATGCTGTCGCGCCTGGACCGGTTGGGCGACGTGCCGGTCGTGATCATGCTGCCGTCGCCGCACGCGCTGTTCGGCGCGGCGCTCGACATCCACCGGGCGTCGATCGGCCTGCCACCGGTGGACAACGTCCGCGACCACGTCTTGGGCCGCGCGACGCGTACGCGCAGGTCGTCGCGGCCCTTCACGGGCGCCGCGTTCCGCACCGCGATGATCCGCTGGGCCACGGCGGGCGACGGCGCGGCCCCGCTCGCCGACCAGGTGGACGAGGCGTTCGCGATGCTCGCCGGCGGCCTGGCCACACCCACCCCTACCACCGAGGAGAGCTGATGACCGTTCAACCCGAGCCGAGCGCGGCCGGGACCCCGGCGGCGATCGCGCCGGCCGACCTGGCCGTGGCCGGCGTGCCCGTGGCCGCCGAGGCGGCCGCCCGCGACGAGGTGCCGGCCGAGCAGTCCGGGCGGATGTCGCACGCCGAGGTGATCCAGGCGCTGTCCGGCCTCATGCTCGGCATGTTCGTCACGATCCTGGCCTCGACGATCGTCTCCAACGCGCTGCCGCGCATCATCGCCGACCTCGGGGGCACCCAGTCGGTCTACACCTGGGTGGTCACCACCGAGCTGCTGTCGATGACCGCGACCGTGCCGCTCTGGGGCAAGATGGCCGACCTCTACAGTAAGAAGCTGCTGATCCAGCTCTCGCTGAGCCTGTTCGTGGTCGGCTCGCTGATCGCCGGCTTCGCGCCGAACGTCACGCTGCTGCTGGTCAGCCGCATCGCGCAGGGCGTGGGCGCCGGCGGCATGGGCGCGCTCGCGATGATCGTGATGGCCGCGATGATCCCGCCGCGCGAGCTGGGCCGCTACTCCGGCGTCTTCGGCGCGGTGTTCGGCGCGGCCACGATCGCCGGCCCGCTGATCGGCGGCGCGCTGGTGGACACCTCGTGGCTGGGCTGGCGCTGGTGCTTCTTCATCGGCATCCCGTTCTCGCTGGCCGCGATCGCCCTGCTGCAGAAGACGCTGCACCTGCCGATCGTCCGGCGGCCCGTGAAGGTCGACTGGCTGGGCGCGCTGCTGATCATGGCCGGCGTCTGTACGCTGCTGATCTGGTCCAGCCTGGCCGGTCAGCACTTCGCCTGGGGCTCGTGGCAGACCGCGGCGTTCGTCTGCGGCGGCGTGCTCCTGCTCGCGCTCGCGGTGTGGACCGAGTCGCGGGCCGCGGAGCCGATCATCCCGCTCGGCATCTTCCGCAACCGCACGGTCACGCTGACCGTGGTGGCCAGCACGCTGGTCGGCGTGGCGCTGTTCGGCGGTACGGTGTTCCTGTCGCAGTACTTCCAGGTAGCGCTCGGTAAGTCCCCGACGGTGGCCGGCCTGATGAGCCTGCCGATGATTTTCGGTCTGCTGGTGTCCTCGACGGTCGCCGGACAACTCATCACCCGGTTCGGGCGCTGGAAGGCGTACCTGGTGGTGGGCTCGCTCGTGATGACCGGCGGCTTCCTGTTGCTCAGCACGATCGACGCGAAGACCGGCGTGGTGCTGCTGGCGGCGTACATGGTGGTGCTCGGGGTCGGGGTCGGCATGCTCATGCAGAACCTCGTGCTCGCCGCGCAGAACGACGTGCCCGCTGCCGAGTTGGGCGCGGCCACCTCGACGCTCACCTTCTTCCGCAGCATGGGCGGCGCGATCGGGGTGAGCGCGCTGGGCGCGGTGCTCACCAACAGGGTGACCTCGCTCTTCGTCGACCACTTCGGTGCGGCGGCGACCGGGGGCGGCAGCGCCAAGGTGCCCGACCTCGAGACGCTGCCCGCGCCGGTCCTCGCCGTGATCCGCGACATCTACGGCACGGCGACCTCGGACCTGTTCCTGGTGGCCGCGCCGATCGCGTTCCTCGCCGTGCTCGCGGTGGTCCTCATCAAGGAGAAGCCGCTGTCCACCCTCACCGGCGACGAGCGCCGTGCGCGGGAAGCGGCGGCGGCACCGCGCTGAGTCGCGCGGGGCGCCTGGCCCGTCGGCCACGGGTCAGGCGCCGCGCGGGGCGTACATGATGACGGCCACGCCGCACCGACCACCCGTGGCTGGCGGCGGACCCGATCCTCGGCCCGTGGCAGGAGCCGACGGACCTCGACGTCATGCAGACCGGCGCGTGGATCCTGCCGGACGAGCGCCCGCTCCCGGCCGAGTCGGTGGCGTTCCTGGACGCCGGCACACCACCGGTGTACGTGGGCTTCGGCAGCATGCCCATGCGCGCCTCGAAAGACATCGCCCGGGTGGCCATCGAGGCGATCCGCGCGCAGGGCCGCCGCGCACTCGTCTCCCATTGCAAGCGACCTCAGATCGGAGCTGATGCCGTGAACCCCCTGACTACCAGCGTGTTTGACCTTCCCGACCACCTCTCCCCCAAGGCCGACCCGACGCTGATCGCCGGCGACGAGCAGCACTTCGCGGCCATCGCGGAGAGCCTCGAGCAGGTGGACGCCGACCTGTCCGACCGCCTCGACGCCGCCCGCAAGGCACCCGGCGGCAAGGGCCGGCAGGCGGTGGACCGGGACCAGGAGGTCCGCCGACTGACCGCTCGCCTGCGACAACTGCGTCGCTTCGACCTGGACCTGTGCCTGGGACGCATGGTCAGCGCGGACAACCCCGAGCCGGTGTACGTCGGACGACAGGGCCTCACGGACAGCGCGGGTCGTCGGCTGCTGATCGACTGGCGCTCCCCGGCGGCTGAGCCGTTCTTCGGAGCGACCCACGCCAACCCGATGGGCCTGGCCAGCCGCCGCCGCTATCGCTGGACCCGCGGCCGGATCAGCGACTACTGGGACGAGGTGTTCACCGCGGACGGCTTCGAAGGGCACGCCGCCGCGCTCGACGACCAGTCGGCCTTCATCGCCAGCCTGGGCGGCAACCGGTCGAACCGCATGCGGGACGTGCTCGGCACCATCCAGGCCGACCAGGACGCCATCATCCGAGCGGGATCTCGCGGCGCTCTCGTCGTCGACGGCGGTCCGGGTACGGGCAAGACGGTCGTCGCGCTGCACCGCACCGCCTACCTCCTCTACTCCGACCCCCGCCTCGGTCACCGCCGGGGCGGCGTGCTGTTCGTCGGCCCGCACCAGCCGTACCTGGCCTACGTCGGCGACGTCCTGCCCAGCCTCGGCGAGGAGGACGTCCAGATCTGCACCCTGCGGGACCTCGTCGCCGAGGGAGCCGCCGCCGCGATCGAGACCGACCCGGAGGTGGCCCGCCTGAAGTCGTCCGCGGACCTGGTGAAGGCGATCGAGACAGCCGTCAGGTTCTACGAGGAGCCGCCGACCAAGGGGATGACGGTCACGACCGACTCGTCCGACATCCGGCTGAGCGCCGACGATTGGGCCGAGGCGTTCGAAGCACGAGAACCCGGTACCCCGCACAACGAGGCACGCGACCAGATCTGGGAGGAGCTGCTCACGATCCTGGTGGACAAGCACGACGGCGACGAACCGGCCGACCTGGTCCGCATGTCGCTACAGCGGAACAAGGAGCTGCGCACGGCCTTCAACCGCGCGTGGCCGCTGCTCGAAGCGGCCGACCTCGTCGGAGATCTGTGGTCGGTACCCGCCTATCTGCGCAAGTGCGCTCCCTGGCTCAGCCCCGACGACGTTCGGACGTTGCAGCGCCAAGACGCCCAGGCCTGGACGGTGTCCGACCTGCCGCTCCTGGACGCGGCCCGGCAGCGGCTCGGCGACCCGGAGGCCTCCCGACGTCAGCGCCGGCACGATGCCGCGGTCGCCGCCGAACGCGAACGCATGGCCAGGGTCGTCGACGACCTGATCGAGGCCGATGTCTATGACGACGGCGAAGGCCTGCTGACGATGCTGCGCCAGCAGGATCTGCGGGACGCCCTGGTCGACGAGTCCGGACTATCGGGTGCCGACCCGGACCTGCTCGCCGGCCCGTTCGCGCACATCGTCGTGGACGAGGCTCAGGAGCTGACCGACGCTGAGTGGCAAATGTTGTTGCTCCGTTGCCCGTCCCGGAGCTTCACCATCGTCGGGGACCGCGCCCAGGCCAGGCACGGGTTCACGGAGTCGTGGCAGGAACGGCTCGAGCGGATCGGGCTCGACCGGATCAACCTGGCCTCCCTGAGCATCAACTACCGGACGCCGGAAGAGGTCATGGCGGAAGCCGAGCCGGTCATCCGGGCCGTGCTCCCGGACGCCAACGTGCCGACCTCCATCCGCAGCAGCGACGTCCCCGTCGTACACGGATCTGCTTCTGATCTGAGCTCGATCCTCGACACCTGGCTCGCCGCCCACGCCGACGGGATCGCCTGCGTCATCGGCGATCCCACATTCCGGACGACGTCCCGCGTCCGGTCGCTGACCCCGGAGCTGTCGAAGGGGCTCGAGTTCGACCTGGTCGTCCTCATCGACCCGGAAGCATTCGGCAAAGGCATTGAAGGAGCGGTCGACCGCTATGTCGCGATGACTCGAGCGACCCAGCAACTCGTCATCCTCACGAGATCCTGACAACGTGATCGCCGCCTGACGATCATGAGGACCCCTACCGAAGTTCGACGGAACGCGGCGGACCCACCACCCCGACAGCCGTTGTGCTGCCGCAGGTGGTCACGCACCGCCGAGCCGGCCGGCACCTCCCCGGTGCCGGCCAGTCCCGACGTGACCCCCGCCGCCCACCCCGGGCAGCGCGAGGACCAGTTGGCCCGCGGAGGCCCGCCCCACCACCCGGTGGGGAGTCGCTCGCCCTTCAGGGCGAGGATCCACAACACCCACCGCAAACCCGGTGAACGTTAGTGGACACCGCACTAGTGCAACAGGAGCAGTTGCGGGTTGACGGAGCGCAGCGAGACCTAGGGAGGGGTCTCGCTGCCTCCTCGCTGATCCAACCCTGCGGTGACCGAAATTGCCTCAGCGGGGACAATGGAACCCGACGAGGGAGGTCGGCGATGGGTGAGGATCGAGGGCACACCGACCGGTTAACGGACGAGGAGTTCGAAGTCCTGCGGCACGTCAGGTTCGGCGAGCTGCCCGCCCGAGTCGCGCCGGCGGACCAGGTCGAGACGGCAGAAACGGATCCCCCGCACGAGGAGCCCGAGCAGCCTCCGGTGCGCCGGGAGTGGGGGTAGGAACTGGACGTCCATCCGATGCCAACAGGGAGGGCCGTCCCGGTGAACGACGCTAGCGGCCAGCGACGGTCATGAAGACTCCCCGGTCCACCGTTCGGGCGGATGGGCAACGTCGACCTGGCACCGTCGAATCGGCGAGTCTACGAGAACATCCCTGCCAGGGAATCGTTGCGCGGCCTGCGAACCACACTCCGCCGCCGGGTGACCGCCAGGGAGCTGACTAGAGCTCGACACCACACGATCCGTCGCAGTACGGGGCGAGCCCGGTGGCGCCGCAGGCGCAGGCCGCCATCCGGGTCTCGCGGCGCATCCCGACACCGACGCCGGGCTGATCCGTCCACACCCGCAAGTCGCCCCGCAAGAGGAGGGGACCACCGGGCACCGCTCGTACGGTCGTCACCGGATCAGGTTGCTCGGTGTCGGCACCGGTCGTCAGGCGATACTGCAAGGCCCCGGTCGGGCACCGCCTGATGACGGTCGCGACCTCGTCTCCCAGTGCGGCCCCGGGCAGGATCCATGGGCGTCGTCCGACGTCGAACACCTTCGGTAGACCCCGGACACACTCGCCGGCGTGCCGGCACCGGCGAGCGTCGTAGCTGACCAGGATCTCCGGGCCGGAGTACCGCTTCCCGTCATCGAAAGGGTCGTGCGTGGCCGGCTCGGTCACGGGTGCCGGACCAGGTCGGCGTACTCCGCATGGCGGCGGATGTAGGAGACGATGAACGGGCAGAGCGGGGTGGCGAATCGGCCCTGCCGTCGCACATCGTCCAGCGCCTCCCCGACCAGCCGCGAGCCCAGTCCGCGCCCCTCGTAGGCGACGTCCACCTCGGTGTGAGTGAACACCACACGGTCGCCGACGAGGCGGTAGTCGGCGAAGCCGGCGAGAGTGCCGTCGACCAGCACCTCGTACCTCTTCATCTCCGGGTTGTTCCGGATGACGATCATGTCCACGTCACTCACTGTTCGCCTCCCTGGTTGATCGGCCCCGCCGCGTGCACCCGGAGCGTGCGTACATGTTCCTCCACCCATCGCCGACCTGGCCAACTGTCTGTGGGGGCTGTTCCCGTCATCACACTCCGCCAGGCGTCAGGCTTCTGGGCGCTCGGAGAAAAGTGCCTGCTCGCCGTGCTGGCGGAGCTTCCGGAGGCGGCGCGACTCACCCTCACCTGGGACCAGGACGCAGATCGCACCGCTGCTGCGTGACGGCGTGTCCTTCGCCCATCCAGGCCAGCCATGGCAAGGCGGCACCAACGAGAACACCAACGGGCTGCTGCGTCAGTACTTCCCCAAACGCACCGACCTGTCGCAGCACACGGCCGCCGATCTCCGCGCCGTCGAGCATTCTGACCTGGGCAAACGCGAGACGGCAGGTAGGGGGCGGTGCCGTGCAGTTGGGTGCCGTTGGGTGCAATTGACGGCCGTTCAGTGCAGCCCGCTGCTCCCAATCCGCTCCCCGAACCTCCGATGGCGCCGCCGACCGCCATCAGCCCGAACGCCGCCGCTGGGGCGCGCCCGATAAAGCCTCGTCCGCGAGCGGGCCTCCGGGCGCACGTGGAGGCTCCAGCCCGGCGGCCTGGTGGCAGGCTGCCGCACCCGACACATCGCTCAGGACGGGCTCACCACCGCCTTCGTGCCAGAGCCGTTCGTCTTCAGTCCCGGCGTCTCGGCACGCGCGCGGGCGACGATCCGCCCACGCTCCGATTCCGGGAAGCCGTCGAGTCTGGCTCGGACCTCGTCAGCGTCCACGTCAGCGCCGAAGAGCTCGGTGCCTGGTTCGAAGCGTATGCCTTCGGCGAGGGGGCCGGCGATGACCGGGGCGAAGCCGAGTGCGTCCACGAGGGAGGCGACGGCGGCGAGATCGGCGGGGTCGTCGCCGGCGATCGCCACAGCCGTGCGTGCGGCAACGCCTGCGGGGCGGGCCTTGTCCTCGATGTCGTGGTAACCCACGTGGTTGAACGCCTTGACGACACGGGCGCCGGGAAGGAACGCCTGGACGATCTCGCTCGAGGACGTGCGCGGGTCGGTGAGGTCGTCTCGGATGCCGTCGACTTCCCACCAGTAGTTCATCGCGTCGACGACGAGCTTGCCGCGCAGCGCGTCTGCGGGGATGCTGCGGTACTTGCCGAGTGGCAGGGCGAGGATGACGATGTCGGCGCGGGCCGCGGCGTCGACGGCGGTGGTGGCGACCGCGCCGGGAGTGAGCACCTCGACGGTGAGCGCAATTCTGGCGGGGTCGCCGGAGCCGGCGATGAGCACACGGTAACCGGCGGCCAGGGCGAGCCTGGCGAGAACGGTTCCCAGCTTGCCGGCACCGAGGATGCCGATGGTTCGGCGGCCGTTCTCGGCGGTGTCGTTCATGTCTGTTCCGATCGTGTTCGATGCCGCGTACGTGGGATCAGTTGGCGAGGATGTCGCGGACCATGGGGATCACCTTCGTGCCGTAGAGCTCGACCGCCCGCAGCCGGGCGGATACTGGCTGTGCGCCCGCGGTGTAGATGAGGTCGAACCGGCCGACGCCTAGGGCGTTGATCGTGCGGGCGATCTTGCGGGCGACGGTCTCCGGCGAGCCGATGTAGAGGGATCCGTGCTCGATCTCGGCGTCGAACTCGGCGCGGCGGATCGGCGGCCAGCCGCGCATGGCGCCGATCCGGTCACGGATGACCCGGTAGTGCGGCCAGAACACCTCCTTGGCTTCCTGGTCGGTGTCGGCGATGAAGCCCGGCGAGTGCATTCCGACCGGATGCGCGGTCGTGCCGAACTGGTCGGCGGCTCGCCGGTACAGATCGAGGTAGGGCGCGAAGCGGTCGGGCTGGCCGCCGATGATGGCGAGCATGAGCGGCAGGCCGTGGCGCGCGGTGCGCACGACCGACTGCGGCGAACCGCCGACGCCCACCCAGGTGGCGAGGCGCCCCGACTCGGTCTTCGGGAAGACGTCGGCCTGCTCGAGCGGGGCGCGCATGGTGCCGCTCCAGGTGACCGGCTGCTCGTCGAGCAGCTTCACGAAGAGGTCGAGCTTCTCCTCGAACAGCGCGTCGTAGTCGCTCAGGTCGTAGCCGAACAGCGGGAAGGACTCGGTGAACGAGCCGCGTCCGAGGATGACCTCGGCGCGGCCGTGTGACAGCGCGTCTACGGTGGCGAAGCGTTGGAACACCCGTACCGGGTCGTCCGAGCTCAGCACGGTCACGCCGGAGCCGAGGCGGATGCGTGAGGTGCGCGTGGCGATGCCGGCGAGCACGGTCTCCGGGGTCGACACCGAGTACTCCGGTCGATGGTGCTCCCCAAGGGCGATGGCGTCGACGCCGAGCTCGTCCGCCAGCACCGCCTCATCGACGACCTGCCGGATCGCGGCGGCGTAGGAGATCGATGTACCGGAGTCGTCCTCCGGGACGTCGCCAAAGGTGTCGAGGCCGAACAGGATTTCAGGCATGGGTGGGCTCCTTGGTGAGTAGTTCCCGCACCCGCGGGGCGACCTCGCGGCCGAGCAGTTCGATGCTGCGGGCGCGGGCCCGCCGGGGTAGGTACATGACGTCGTACTTGAGGTCGAAGCGGCTGAGTCGCAGGTCGCGGGCCATCGTGGCGATCTTCTGGGCGACTGTCTCGGGAGACCCTACGAACAGTGCCCCGCGGTCGATCTCGGCCTCGTAGCGTTCGCGGGTCGGCTTGTAGAAGCCGCGTTCGCGGGCCAGTTGCGCCACGACCGGTCGCCAGTAGCGCCACCAGGTCTCCGCGGCCTCCTCGTCGGTGTCGGCGACCAGGCCGAGCGAGTGCTGTCCGATCGGCTTCGGGGCGTGCCCGTACTGTTCGAGCGCGCGGAGGTAGAGATCGACGTGGCCGGCGAACCGTTGCGGGCGCCCGCCGATGATCGCGAGCATGAGCGGAAGTCCGTAGCGGGCGGCGCGGACCACGGAGCTCGGGCTGCCGCCCACGCCGATCCAGGTCGGGATGCCTCCCGGTCGCATCCGTGGGTGCAGGCGCTGCTCGATCAGCGGGCTGCGGACGGTGCCCGACCAGGTCACCGAGTCCTCCCGCTGGAGCCGCATGAACAGTTCGAGCTTGTCCTCGAACAACTGCTCGTAGTCGGCCAGGTCGTAGCCGAACAGCGGAAACGACTCGGTCGCCGAGGCGCGCCCGAGGATGAGCTGTGCGCGGCCGTTCGACACCGCGTCGAGTGTCGAGAATTCGTGGTAGAGCCGGACGGGGTCGTTCGTGCTGAGAACCGTGACCGAGGTGCCGAGCCGGATGCGCTCGGTGGCCGTCGCGATCGCCGCGAGCAGCACGGGCGTCGCCGAGTCCGTGAAGCCCTCGCGGTAGTGCTCCCCCACGCTGAACAGGTCGAGGCCGACCGATTCGGCAAGCTGCGCCTCCTCGACGACCAGCCGGACGGTCTCGGCGTCGCTCAGGACACGGTCGCCGTCGGTGGCTACTTCGCCAAATGTGTTGAGGCCCAGTTCGAAGCCTTCGGCGCTCATGGTCTCCTCCGTGCTCCAGTCCCAGGCAGTGCGGCGCGCCACCCTCGGCAGACTGATTGACGTGTCAATTGTGCCCACGGTATGATTGACACGTCAAATGGAGGACGGATGACGGAGAACACACCGCAGCGGCGGAGAGGGCGCCAGTTGCCGACCGCCGAGCAGTTGCGGATCTGGCGCGACTTCATCGAGACGGCGGAGGCACTCAGGTCCGAGCTCACATCACGCCTGCAGAGCGAGTCCTCGCTGTCGCCCGGCGACTACGCGGTGCTGCTCGCCCTCAGCGAGGCCGAGGGGGCGCGGATGCGCTCCTCCGAGCTCGCGGCGGGCATCGGCTGGGAGCGCAGCCGTCTCTCCCATCACCTCGGCCGCATGGAGCGGCGCGCACTCATCCGCCGCGAGGAGTGCGCCGCCGACAACCGGGGAGCCGAGGTCGTGCTCACCCCGACCGGCGCGGAGGCATTCCGGGGTGCGACGGTCCCGCATCTGCGCGCCGTCCGCGAACTCTTCGTCGACGCGCTCACGCCGGATCAACTCGCCGCGGCAGGCGAGGTCGCCGCAACGCTCAGCGCGCATCTCGGCTCATCCCGCAAACCGTGACGATCCGGGAGCCCGTTACCGGCGCCTCCGGCAACGGGCTCCCTACCTGAAAATATTTGCGATGGGCGATACTGGGATCGAACCAGTGACCTCTTCGGTGTGGATGTTGATCTCGTGCGCAACCACGCGCTGGCGAATTCCACCAGCGTCGACGTACCCGCTGGTGAACGTGTCGGTGAACCCTGCCGGAAGCTGCGGCGCCTGCGAGACGGAGCCGGGGCCTTCCGCGGCGGGGAACCCGCTGGAAGACCGGATCGACCAGCTGGTCACCGATGGCTTGTGAGAAGAACACCGACGATCATGCGGTGGCGCGGGCCACAGCGTAGACCCTGACCAATGGCGCGGCCTGCTCGATGCAGGGCTGGCCCGGGTGGCGGGTCGATTCGGCCCTCCGGTTGGCCGCCGTATTGTCTAGGGAGCCACCAATCTCCCGAGGAGTGCCCATGGCCCCGCCCGTCGTCCGCTCGCTGCCTCGGCAGATCCGCGAGTACATCGTCGAGGGGATTGTCAGCGGGCGCTGGAAGCCGGGCGAGCGGATCGTGGAACGGCGGATTGCCGTGGAGTTGGAGGTCAGCCAGACGCCCATCCGGGAGGCGCTGCGCGAGTTGGAGGTGCTGCGGTTGATCGAGTCCGCACCCAACAAGGGCGTGCGGGTACGCAATTTCTCCGCGGCCGATCTCGAGGAGATCTATCCCGTGCGGGCCGGCCTCGAGCAGATCGCCGCTTCGCTTGCCGCGCCACGGCTGGGCAAGGACGTCTCCGTCCTGGAGCCCGAGGTCGCCGCGCTCTACGAGGCCGATCGCAGGAGTGATGCCGAGGCCCAGGTACGGCATACGGTCGCCTTCCATCGGGAGTTGGTGCGCGCATCCGGCAACAGCGTGCTGCTGCACACCTGGGAGTCGCTCGGTATCGAGGTGTGGACGACGCTCTCCATCCGCTGGCTGGGCACCCGCCAGCAGTCGTACGCGGAGGAGCACGAGGCCATCGTTGAGGCCTTTCGGCGACGGGATCCCCGGGTCGACGCGTTGGTCAAGGAGCATGTGCTCGGTTGTGCTCCCCACGTCTGATTTCGCGACATGGGATGCCACTTTCGTGGCCAGCGGAAAGCTTGCTCGGCGCTATTTGATCGATCATCGATCAGATCTATAGTGGCGTTGGACCCCGGGCTGTCCCGGCCGGCAGGTCCCCTGTCTCACCGTCTCGACCTCCCGCCCCGCGGACGAGAGGTCCGGAACCGTCGGAAGGCGGCCCACCATGACCGACATCGGGCGAAAGCAGCCAAGCGCACTCGATCAAATCCCGGACCGCGACCCCGAGGAGACCGCCGAGTGGGCCGCCTCTCTCGACGCCGTCACCGCGGCAGCCGGGCCGCACCGCGCCTCGTACCTCTTGCGCCGCACTCTTGAACACGCCGAGGGCTCCGGCCTCGCGCTGCCGAAGCTGCTGGAGACCGAATACATCAACACCATCCCGACCGCCGCCGAGCCGGAGTTCCCCGGCGACGAGGAGATGGAACGGCGCATCACCGCCTGGAACCGCTGGAACGCCGCCGCGATGGTGACCCGCGGCAGCCGCTATGGCCTGGGCGGCCACATCGCCACCTTCGCCTCCGCCGCCTGGCTCTACGAGACCGGCTTCCAGCACTTCTTCCGCGGTAAGGAGGCCGACGGCTCCGGCGACCAGCTCTACATCCAGGGCCATGCCTCCCCCGGCATCTACGCCCGCGCCTTCCTGGACGGACGGCTCA
The DNA here is from genome assembly GCF_052814115.1 of Micromonospora sp. IBHARD004. Taxonomy (NCBI): domain Bacteria; kingdom Bacillati; phylum Actinomycetota; class Actinomycetes; order Micromonosporales; family Micromonosporaceae; genus Micromonospora; species Micromonospora sp. IBHARD004. The sequence goes on along the minus strand of NZ_CP199934.1, from coordinate 3,389,539 downwards.
CCGAGGGCCACCTCGATCGGTTCCGGCAGGAGGCGGGCGGCGATGGCCTCCCCTCCTACCCGCACCCGCGCCGGCTGCCGTGGCTCTGGGAGTTCGCAACCGTGTCGATGGGCCTGGGCCCGCTGTCGGCGATCTACCAGGCGCGGTTCAACCGCTATCTGCAGCACCGTGGCATCAAGGACACCTCCGCCTCGCGGGTGTGGGCGTTCCTCGGCGACGGCGAGATGGACGAGCCCGAGTCGACCGCCGCGCTCGCCCTCGCTGGTCGCGAAGGCCTGGACAATCTCACCTTCGTGATCAACTGCAACCTGCAGCGGCTCGATGGACCGGTGCGCTCCAACTTCAAGATCGTCCAGGAGCTGGAGGCCCAGTTCCGCGCGGCGGGCTGGAACGTCGTCAAGTCGCTCTGGGGCTCGGCCTGGGACGACCTGTTCGCGCTCGACACCACGGGCGCGCTCGTACGCCGGCTGCGCGAAGTCCCCGACGGGCAGTTCCAGACGTACGCGGCCCGGGATGTCGGCTACATCCGCGACCACTTCTTCGGCGCCGACCCGGCGCTCGTCGAGATGGCGAAGGTGCTGACCGACGCGAAGATCGCCGAGTGCTTCCACGCCTCGCGGGCGGGCCATGAACCTCGCAAGGTGTACGCCGCCTATCGGGCCGCGGTCGAGCACCGGGGCGCGCCGACCGTGATCCTCGCCCAGACGGTCAAGGGTCACACGCTCGGCCCCGGCTTCGCGTCGCGCAACGCCAACCACCAGATGAAGAAGCTGACGGGCAACGAGTTCCGCGCGCTGCGCGACCTCCTCGAACTCCCCATCCCCGACAGCAGGCTCAACGATGAGTTGGTGCCGTACGTCCACCCTGGCACCGACTCGCCGGAGGTCCGTTACCTCCACGAGCGCAGGGCCGCGCTGGGCGGGCCCGCCCCGGCTCGCACGGTCCACCCGGTGGTGCTGCCCGAGCCGCCTGCCAAGCCCTTCGAAACCTTGGCCAAGGGGTCCGGTAGTCAGGAGATCGCGACAACCATGGCCTTTGTCCGCCTGGTCAAGGATCTGATGCGGGATCAGGAGACCGGCAAGCGTTGGGTGCCGATCGTTCCGGATGAGGCGCGTACCTTCGGCATGGAGTCGCTCTTCCCCACCGCCGGGATCTACTCGCCGCACGGCCAGACCTACGACCCGGTCGACCGCGACATGCTCCTGTACTACAAGGAAGCCACGAACGGCCAGATCCTCCACGAGGGCATCACCGAGGCCGGTTCGATGGCCGACTTCACTGCCGCCGCCACGTCGTACGCCACCCACGGCGAGCCGATGATCCCCTTCTACATCTTCTATGCGATGTTCGGCTGGCAGCGGACGGCCGACCAGATGTGGGCGCTCGCCGACCAGCTAGGCCGCGGCTTCCTCATCGGTGCCACCGCCGGCCGTACGACAATGACCGGCGAGGGCGTGCAACACGCGGACGGCCATTCCCACCTGATCGCTTCCACCAATCCTGCGGCGATCGCCTACGATCCGGGCTTCGCATACGAGGTCGCCGTGATCGTCCGCGACGGTCTGCGCCGGATGTACGGGCCGGACGCGGAAAACGTCTTCTACTACCTCACGGTCTACAACGAGGCCAAGGTCCAGCCGCCCATGCCGCGGGGCGCGGCCATCGAGGAGGGCATCCTCAAGGGCCTCTACCGGTTCCAGGAAGCCGATGCCCAGGAGTTGGCGGCGGATGCCCCGCGTCTGCAGCTCCTCGCCTCCGGCACCGCCATTCACTGGGCCCTGGAGGCCCAGCGGCTCCTCGCCAGCGACTGGAGCGTGGCGGCCGACGTGTGGTCCGCCACCTCCTGGAGCGAGCTGCGCCGCGACGCTCTGGACTGTGACGCGCTGCAGCTCAAGGGCGAGGACCGGATCCCTTACGTCACCCGGGTGCTGGACGGCGCTCCCGGCCCGGTGCTCGCCGTCAGCGACTGGATGCGGGCGGTCCCGGACCAGATCAGCCAGTGGGTGCCGCAGGACTGGCACTCGATCGGTACGGACGGCTTCGGCCTCTCCGACACCCGCGAGGCCGTCCGTCGCCACTTCGGGGTTGACCCGCAGTCGGTCGTGGTCGCGGCGCTCGCAGCCCTGGCCCGGCGCGGCGAGGTCAAGCCCGAGACCGTTCAGGAGGCCCGCAAGCGCTACGGAATCAACTACGACCACTAACCCGGATCAGGACTTGCTCGTCTGGGGCCTGTTTCAGAAGTACGGGATTGAGGCTCAGGCTGGTCGGTTGGGGTAGCTGCGGCCGGCCAGCCAGATGGTGGGGTCCTTGGCGATGTGGCCGGGGTCCGCCTCGATCGTGAGGTCGTGGATGCGCTGGTGGGCGTCGCGCCGCCGTTGAGTGCAGTTGCGCGGCGTTCAGGGCACCCTGCTGCTCCCAATCCGCTCCCCCGTGCCGACAGATCTGTGCGGTTGGCGTTCGGGATCAACGCTGTCTGGGCGCCCAAGTCAGGGCAGGTCGGGGTCCGGGTGCTCGGTCACGAATCGCGTGGCCGCTTCGTCATCGATGAGCGAGTTGTCGGCGAGCCACTCAACTGCCCGGCGCTGGGCCCGGACGGCGCGGAAGGTGTGCCACGCCGGCAGCAGGTGCGGATACTCCTCGTGCAGTTCGTCCCTGAACCGGCGGAAGGCGCCCTTGCCCTGGATGGCTCGCGCCAGTCTCCGCCCGACTGCCTCGTCGCTGATCCTCTCGGCGAAGTCGGCCATGTCCTGGTACCAGACGTAGGACGGCAGCGGCTCGATACAAACCAGATCCAGATCGTCGAGGTCAACCGGCGCCCGCCCATCAACTCCAAGGTCCGCCGTCCAGAACACGATCTCGCCCGTCTGCGGGTTGATCAGCCATCGGTGCTCGTAGTCGGTCTGGTCCGCCAGCGCGGTGGCGATCTCCTCCAGGTCAAATCTGCTCAAGGCAAGCATCGGGCCACAATAATCCCTCTCCCGGCAGGGCTTCGAACGAAGGACCCCGCACGCGGAGCTCAGGATGAGCACGGCCGCATGACTGCGACCTCAGCACGTCGACCGCGCGGACGGCAGCCGAGAAGTGCACGCTCCGGCTCTGCGGCAGGCCAAGGATCCAGGAGTGCTAGTACGGGAGACTGCACAGGTGGCAGCTACCGGACTCCCCGAACTCGACGTGGCTCGCGTCCGTCGTTGGTGCGACCAGCGCGTCCCGGAACGTGTCCGCGACCAGGTGCGCATTGAATGTGAGGAGGCGGCCCGACACGTCACAGTCGTCGAATGCCGAGCGCCGTGGCGTGCCGACATCGGGCCGGAATGGACGAGGCTTCCCGTAGCACGGTTGAGGTACACCATGAGCAATGGCACCTGGGCGCTGTACTACCGGGACCGCAACCGTGCGATGGGTTTGGCACTAGTGGGCGTCAGCCCGGAACGGTCTCGGCATGGTGGTCCCCGGCACCGCCTGTCAGGTCCTCGTGGTGCACGATGCCCAGCAGGTGGCCTTCCGGGTCGGTGATGATCGCGTAGGGCAGGTGGTGGTTGCGGAGGTGGAACGCGACGTTGGCCAGGGCCAGGTGGGGTCGCAACGTCGATGGTCCGGGTTCCATCACTACGTGAGCTGCGGTGCCGGGGTCGGCGGCGAGGGCGGCGTGACGGAGGCGGCCGAGCAGGGTGCGATCGCTGGCGACAACGAGCGCGAACCGGTAACGAGAGGTGTCGACGCGGGCACGTACGGCGCCGAGCGTTTCGTCAGGGCCGGCGGTAGGAACGTCGTGGCGGAGCCGGCTGCCTACGGTAGGTGCATTGTCCGCCCCGCCCTCCATGGGCAGGTTATTCGCGAGCCAGTCCACCTTGCCGGCGGTGTAGTCGTAGACATCGGTGAACCCGAGCGCTTCGAGCCGGCACGCGGCTCGCGGGCTCATGTCTCAAAGGCCGTCCCAGCAGTAGACGACGACCGGGGAGGCGCGGTTGAGACCAGCGGTCGTGCCGGCGTTGAGGGTCTCGAGAGGGATGTTGAGCGCGCCAGGCAGATGCTGGTCGGCGTACTCGGCGGCGGGCAGCACCTCGACGAGCTGGGCGCCCGCGTCCAGCAGCGCACGCAGCCGCGGCAGATCGACCCGGGCTACCATCAGCCGGCCGTCAGGCGAGATGCCCGGCGCTGCAAAGCGGCCCGGATCCACTCGTCGGGCGGGGTGCCGCGACGGCCGTCCTCGGACGGGTAGAGCCGGCACTGCAGCCCGTAGTTCGTGCGCTGAGCGGCGGTCGGGTCGACGTCCGCGCCGTCGATTCGCAGCGTCGGCGATCCGAGGAAACGGTGCGCCTGGGCGTCAGCATCAGTCTCCACCGCGCGCTCGTGGATCCGATCGTCCACGCCAACGGCGTCGAGCAGCGCCCGCAGATGCGGCACAAAGCCCGCGTGGTGGGGGCAGCCGTCGAAGTACAACACCTCGATCACGCTCATCCATCCTTCCCCAGCTGCAGACCGAAGGGCAGCAATTCAGTGTGCGGGTCGGAGTCGGCAGCACGGGCACCCGTCCTGCGCCAGGTCATCTCGCCGCACCGGCACCCCGTCGCGCAGTTGACAGCCGTCTGAGTCCTGCGGACATGTCGACTTTAGCGGCACCGCGCCGGTTCCGTTCCAGATCGATGGCGGCACAGGTCTTCCACGAGCCGGTGGACGTTGGGGTAGGCGTTGATCTCTGCCGGAGGCTCGTCCACTGGGACCTGGCCCCGCGACGGCCAGGCCGGCAGGAGCCTCTCGGCCGGCCGAGGTGCGCCGATGAGGAGGCACCCGGTGGTGGCCACCCTCGAACCGTGGCACCCCGCGGCACCGCGAGTCCGACCGTGTCGTGCATCCTGGGACGGCATCTGCACGGGCCGAGACTACCGAGCCTGAGGCGCCGGACAATACCGGCAAGTCGACGGCACACACCGACACCTACCACGGCCACTTCGTCAAGATCGTGCCCGACCAGCAGGTGGTCGAGGTCGTCGAGTTCGAGACCGACGATCCCGCGCTCCGCGGCGCGATGACCATGACCACGACGCTCACCGACGTGGACGGCCGCACCGAAGTCGTCGTCGTTCATGAAGGCATTCCCGACGCGCTCCCGGCCGAAGACAACGAGACGGGTACGCGCATCGCCCTGGCGAACCTCGCCAGACTCGTCGAATTGGGCTAGCGCGGTCCTGTCATGCCGCTGGCCGCCCGGTCATACGGATGAGGGATGTTTCGCGAACTGGGCTCGCCGGTTAGGTCGTGGCGCCGAGCAGGGCATCGGCGCGGCGCAGCGCCGCCTGTGTGGTGTCCGGGCGGGCCGGCAGGAGCGGCAGTCGTACTGCGGCGGTGGGAATGCGGCCGTGCGCGTGCAGAACCGCCTTGACGACGGTCGGGTTGGGCTCGGCGAACAGCGCCGTCGACAGGACCGCGAGACGGTGCCCGATCGTCCGCGCCCGGCCCACGTCGCCGGTGCGCCACGCGTCGGCCAGCTCCACGAACTGGGTCGTGGCGACGTGCGCCGAGGCCAGGATGCCGCCGTGCGCACCAAGTGCCAGAAGCGGCGAGATGAACGCATCGTCGCCGCCGAGCACGGCGAAGCCGTTCGGCGGGTCGGCGAGGAGCGCGACGGTATCGGCATCGACCCCGCCGACGGCGTATTTGACGCCGACCACGCCTGGCAGGTCCGCCAGCCGCCGCAGGGCATCCGCAGACAGGTACTGCCCGGTCCGGTACGGGACGTGATAGACGACGAGCGGTACGGGGCTGGCGGCGGCCAGGTCGGCGAAATAGGCAAGCACTCCCGCCTCGCCCGGGCGCATGAACGGTGGCACCAGGCTCAGCGCAGCCACCACCTCCGGCCGGTCCCGCAACGTGTGCAGAGCCTCTGCAGTGCCAGCGCCGACCAGCAGCTGCGCGGAGCGTTCCCGGCAAACCCGAGCGGCGACGTCGACCACGGCCCGCTGCTCCGGGCCGCTGAGCGCGGCCGGCTCTGCGGTGGTGCCGAGCGCGACCACGCCGGCCGCTCCGGCGTCCAGTACCTGGTGCGCGAGGGTCTCCAGCGCGTCGAGGGCTACGGCCCCGGCGGCGTCGAACGGGGTGATCAGCGGAACGTACACACCGGTGAGAGTCGTCATCCATCCAGCCTGTGGCGTCCGGGCACTGAAGGTCCAGTTCACCTTTCTCAACAGACTCGTAAGCTCAGCTAATGCTCGACGTTCGCCGACTGCGCCTGCTGCGCGACCTGGCTCACCTTGGCACGATCGCCGCCGTCGCCGAGGCGCACACGTACACACCGTCGGCCGTCTCTCAGCAGCTGGCCGCATTGGAGCGGGAGGCGGGCGTGCCGCTGCTGGAGCGCACCGGCCGCCGGGTCACGCTCACCCCGGCCGGTGCGGTACTTGCGCAGCACGCTGAGACCGTCTTGGCCGCCCTCGAGCGGGCGACCGCCGCGATGGCCGCCGCCGGCTCCGGGCTGTCCGGTCCGCTGCGCATCGGCGCGTTCCCCACCGCGGTGCGCACGCTGCTGCCGGCCGCGCTGGTCACGCTGGGTCGCGAACATCCGGGGCTCGAGCTGATGGTGAGCGAGCTGGACCCGGCCGCGGTGCCGGACGCGCTGCGCGACCGGCGGCTCGACGTGGGGCTGATGCACGACTACGACGTGGCACCGGTCGAGCCGGACCACGCCCTGGACGGAGCGCCTCTGCTGGACGAGACAGTATTCCTCGCTGTGCCCGCCGCTGCTCGTGCGGCAGCGGACACCGACCCGATCCGCGGCGCCAGAGACGCCGCCTGGATCGTGGGCAGCCCCGGCACCCTCTGCCACACCGTCGCGCTGCGCGTCTGCCGGACGGCCGGCTTCATGCCCCAGGTGCGCCACCACGCCGACGACTTCGCCACGGTACTGGCGCTGGTCGCGGCCGGCCAAGGGGTCTCGCTGGTGCCCCAGCTCGCCGCAGCGCAGCCACCCGCCGGGGTCCAACTCGTCCCGCTGCCCACCCGGAGACGGACCCGCATCGCGTACCGGCGGGGGGCGGCCACCCACCCGGCTGTGGCCGCGTGCGTCACCGCGATCCGCGCGTCCACCAAGGCCTACCTCGGCCAGTGAGCACCCTGGGCCGCCGCACCCGGCCGAGTCGGACAGCTGACCACCACCTCCCGCCCACCGGTTACACAACTCGAACTCGCTGTCCTGCCGCTGATCGCGCCTTGCCACTTCAGCGAGTTGGGCACGTCCGACTCTGGCACCCCTCTGTGTCAAGAGGCGGCGGGGAGTGGTGTTCTAGGCTGGATATCGGCGGGTCCGGGAAGTGACTGTTCCGAAGTGTTGACCATGGGGATCGGGTCAGCCGCGCTGGATTGCAGAGTCGCCCCCACGTGTCCTCCCGGGCCCGTCCTCGCCTGCTTCGCATCGGTGATCATCTGCTTGTAGACGATGTCGGACAGACGGCGTTTCAGGCAGCGCATGGCTTCCATCGGGGTGTTGCCCGCGGCGAGTTTGCGCCGGTAGTAGGCGCGTCCTTCGGTGTCGTGGCGCAGTTGGACGACGGCCATGATGTGCAGGGCCCGGTTGATGCGCCGGTTCCCGGCCCGGGACAGGCGGTGGCGTTGCTGGTCGCCGGAGGACGCATCCAGGGGTGCGGTGCCGTTCCAGGAGGCGAAGTGCCCGCGGCTGGCGAACCGGCTGATGTCACCGATGTCGCCGATCAGGCGGGCGGCGCCGGAGGGGCCGATGCCGTTGAGGTCCTGCAGGCTGCTGCCGGTGGTCTCGACGAGCTCGGTCAGTTCCTTGTTTGCGGCCTTGATCTTCTTGTCGACCTGGACCAGTTCGGTGATCAGTTCCGACGCCAGCCGCCGGCGGGTGGCCCCGACAAGATCGCACGGCCGAACCGTGTTGAGCAGGGTCCGGGCCTGCGGGGCGGACAGGGACTTCTTGGCTCCGCCGGGCAGCAGTTCCAGCAGGAGTTTGTGGATGCGGTTGAGCAGATCAGTGCGGGCGTGGCCAAGACCGTCGCGGCGGTCGACGAGCAGCCGCAGTGCAACGGTGGCGTCGTCGACGGCTACCTGCCGCAAGCCTTTGGCGCGTAGGGCTGCGACGGCGACGCTGTGGGCGTCGACCGGGTCGGTCTTGCGGCCCTGGCCGGTGTCGAACACGCGGGCCCGGGCGGACAGTTTCGCCGGCACGTCCACCACGGTCTCGCCGTCGGCGACGAGGCGTTGAGCGATGTGCCGGCCGATGCCGTTGCAGCCCTCCACCGCCCAGATCCGGTCCTTGTGCTGCCGGCCGAGCTTGAGCATCGTCTGGTAGCCGTCGCGGTCGGTGGTGAACCGGCCCTGGGCAAGGATCTTCTCGCGGTCGTTGATGATCTCGATGGTCGCGGACCGCTTGTGCGGATCCATACCGATGATGACCTGTCCCACGCTCGTCCTCCTCGATCAGACACGGGTGATGTCAGCGAGGAGGGCAGCGCTACTTCGAGCTGGGCAGACCCCTCTTGAGCCTCTCCCCGCCACGGTGACCGGCAGGACGCACGCCAGATGAGAGCCACACCAAACCGCGGTGGGCAGCCGATGAGAGAGCGACCCCGCCGGTCACCTCGACCAAGCCTGGCCGGGCTGCGGTCGTAGCGCCAGTAAACAAGTAGCCGATGAGCGATCGTCGTTGCTTCAGCGTTGCCCATGATCGGGCGGCTGGGTCGCGGGAAAAGACCGAGCATTGACGGCCCACATCGTGTCAGGATGCTCGGCATGTCTGGTCGCGCACTGAGCTTCGGAGTGGTGGCGGAAGCATACGAACGGTTCCGGCCGGGGTATCCCGTGGAGCTTTTCGACATGGTGAAGACGTACGCGGGTCAGCCGTTTCGGACTGCCCTCGAGATTGGCGCCGGGACAGGCAAAGCAACCCGTCTGTTCGCTCAACGGGGGGTCACGGTCACCGCGACCGAGCCTGACGGGGCCATGCTCGCCGAGCTGCGTAAGCACGTGCCAGCAAACGTCAAGACCGTGCAAGCCGCGTTCGAGGACTTGCGACCGGGCGAGAGCTACGGGCTGGTTTATGCGGCAGCGGCGCTGCATTGGACGAACCCGGTGGGTCGGTGGTCGCGCATGGCCGCGCTGCTGGAGCCGGGTGGCGTGTTTGCCTCGTTCGGTGGACCAGTCCAGCTGGCTGACCCGGCTGTGGAGGAAGCTGTGCGCGCGGCCCGGGCACCGTTCTTGGAGAGCGACGAGGTTCCGTCTCCAGATGGGACGCCTCCGGGACATGACATGCAGTGGCCGGGTACGGAGCTCCAACGGTCTGCATGGTTCACCGATGTTCAGCAGTCCGTGATCGAGCGGCGCTTGACGATGAGTGCTCGCGACTACGTTGGCCATCTCTCGACCATCTCGGCTTATCTCGAATTGCCGATCTCGGAGCAAGAGCAGGTATATAGCCGGATCATGCAGGTCCTGCCTGAGACGGTCAAGATTGCCGCCGACATCACCGTCCATCTCGCGCGTCGGCGTTGCGAGCAGTAGTGCCTCGATAATCAGATGTCCGTCAGCTGAACCAACGCGCCCGCGACGAGCGCAACCTCGACGGCGAGACCATGCCGAGTCGCGAGGTGAACTCGGCAAGGTGGCCGTCCGGTGCGGTGACCGCTCCGGCTTCATCGTCAACGCGCCGCTCTTCCCGTACCTCAACGACGCGGTGAAGATGCTCCAGGCCCACTGCGCGACCGCCGACGAGATCGACACGGCCATGAAGGAGGGCTGTGCGCTTCCGATCAGGCCCTTCGAGCTCCTCGACGTGGTCGGCAACGACGTGTCGCTGGCGATCCAGCGCGAGCTCTACCTGGAGTTCCGCGAGCCGGCTTCGCGCCCGCCCCGCTGCTGGAGCACCTCGTGACCGCCGGCTACCTCGGCCGCAAGACCGGCCGCGGCTTCCGCGACTACAGCTGAGCTGCGTCAGTCCAGGCAGAACTCGTTGCCCTCGGGATCGGTCATCACGATGAAGCCGGCGCTCATCGGGGGAGCGGGCTCGTAGCGACGTACCCGCGTCGCTCCCAGCGCGACGAGCCGGTCGCACTCGACCTCCAGCGCCGCCATCCGCTCCTCTCCCTGCAGCCCGGGAGCCGCACGGACGTCGAGGTGGACGCGGTTCTTGGCGACCTTGTCCTCCGGCACCTGCTGGAAGAACAGCCGGGGGCCGTGCCCGTCCGGGTCCTCGATGGCCGATCTCGTGTTGCGCTGCTCCTCCGGTACGCCGACCCGCGCGAGGAAGTCGTCCCACGCGGCCAGTGGGTCGGCGTCCGCGGGCAGGTCGACTCCGGGCGGGCCCGGGTGGACGTAGCCCAGTACGTCGCGCCAGAAGGACGACAGCGCCCGCGGGTCGTGGGCGTCGAAGGTGACCTGGATGTGGCGGCTCATCGGGTTGCTCCGTTCGTAGCGGGTTTCGTGTGCAGGCAGAGGTCGCGCAGCAGGCAGACCTCGGACAGGTGGTGGATCATCTCGCGGTGGATGTGCAGCACCAGATCGGCCATGGGTGCCTCGGGGAAGGGCTCCTTCGCGCCGACCGGGACCCGGAGCCCGGCCTCGCCGAGGCCGCGCACCCCGGCCAGCCAGACGTCGAGCTGGGCCTCGAGCTGGTCGAGCGCGGTGGCCGCGCTGCCGGCGTACTCCCAGGTCTCGTACGACGCCGCCGGCGCGCCGAAGTGCGCCGCGTTGCGCGCGGCGAGCACGCCGACGATGACGTGACCGAGTCGCCAGGCGATCGTGGTGAAGGCCGCGGGGACCGGCTCGGGGAAGGCGTAGTCCATCGTGAAGTCCCCGGCACCGACCTGCACGGGCGCCGTCGAGCTGCCGCGCGGCCGCACGCTCCAGGTGTCCGGCACCGGCGACCAGAAGTACTCGTCGTCGGTGAGGCCGTCGAGCCGGGCTCGCAGCTGATGGTTCCAGTGGAACTCCCACTGCTCGCGCAGCGTCCGGTTCCAGTCGAGTTCGTCCGCATCCATGGAGCCACCCTGACACCCCTAGCGGACAGAATCGGTCCGCTATCTCTGGCAGGGTGGGCGACATGGACGTGGCAAGCGGTGACGTGCGGGGTACCACGGAGCGGGTGCTCACCCTGCTCGGGCTGCTGCAGCAGCGCCAGGTCTGGACCGGCCCCGAGCTCGCCGACCGGCTCGGGGTCACGCCGCGCACGGTACGGCGGGATGTCGAGCGGCTGCGCACGCTCGGCTATCCGGTGCATGCCAGCCAGGGTGTCGGCGGCGGCTACCAGCTCGGCCCGGGGCAGGACCTGCCGCCGCTGCTTCTCGACGACGAGGAGGCGATCGCCACCGCTGTCTCGCTGCTCGCCGACGCGGGTGGCGGGGTCGCCAGCGCCGGCGACGCCGCACTCCGGGCGCTGACCAAGCTCGACCGGGTGCTGCCCACCCGGCTGCGGCACGAGGTGCGCGCGCTCTCCGGCTCGGTGGAGTCCTTCGGCGGAGGCCGTACGCCGGTCGACCCCGAGGTGCTCATGACGCTGGCCAGAGCCCGCCGCGACGAGGTCGAGGCCGGCTTCGACTACCCGTCCGGGAGCGAGGTGCGACGGCGGCGGGTCGAGCCCTACCGCCTGGTCGCCTCCGACCGGCGCTGGTACCTCCTCGCCTACGACCTCGATCGCGACGACTGGCGCAGCTTCCGCGTCGACCGGATGACCGATGTGTCTGCACGGACCTGGCGCTTCCGCCCGCGCGCGGCGCCCGACGCGGCGACGTACGTGCAGGAGGGTGTGGCGAGTCGGGTCTACCCGCACCAGGCGCGCTTCCTCGTGCACGCGTCGGCCGACACGGTGCGCGCGCAGATTCCGGCGTCGGCGGCCGTCGTACGACGGCGAGGGAGCGAGCTCTGCGAGGTGCTCAGTGGCGCCGGCAGCCTCGACTTCGTGCTCATGCACGTGGTCCTGCTGGGGCACGACTTCGAGGTACTCGACCCTCCGGAGCTCGGGAGGCGCTGTCGCGCGCTGGCGGAGAGACTGCTGTCGGCCGGTGCAACGATCTCACCGGTGCCGGACATGGAGGAGTCATGAGCGGGTGGGCCCGGTGAACATCCGCTGGTACGTCCACAGCACGTACAGCGTCGAGCGGACCAGGGCGCTGACCACCACCACCGCGGCCACCGCGTACCGCTGATCGGTGCCGACCACCACCATCAGCTCGGAGACGAACGGGCCGAGGCCGGGCAGCAACAGCATGGCCAGGCCCGGCTGCCCGAGTCCGAAGGAGGCGGGCACCGGCAGCGTCGCCGGAGTGACGGCCGGCGCTCAACCGTCCCGGCCGCCCGGCGCCGGGGATTCCATCATCGCGGCGATGAGGGCGGCCACCGGCACGGTGGCGAAACCGACCCGGGCATCGCTGGCCCCGTACGGCAGCCACAGCTCGCCGGCGTGGACGAGCCCGCCGCAGGAGTAGACGACGTTAGGTACGTACCCGTCCCGGTCGGCCTTGTCGGGTGACAGGAGCGCACCGGGGAGCTGCGCGACAACCCGTTCCGGTCGATGCAGGTCGAGCAGCAGCGCGCCGATGGCGTACCGGCGCATCGGGCCGACCCCGTGGGTGAGCACGAGCCAGCCGGCATCGGTTTCGATGGGGGATCCGCAGTTGCCGACCTGGATCAGTTCCCAGCTGTCGCGGGGGGCGTGCAGCGGCACCGGGGGTTTCCACCGGTTCTCACCGTCCAGGCAGGTCAGACCGATGGTCTCACCGTCGGCGCGGCACAGTGCGAGGTGACGGCCGGCGACGGTACGGGGGAACAGCGCGATGCCCTTGTTGCGGGCGCCCGGCCCACGCATCGGGGTGATCTCGAAGCGGCGCAGGTCGCTGCTGGCCAGCGCACGGGTGGCGATGCGCCGTCCGTCGTAGGCGGTGTAGGTGGCCCGGTACAGCGGTCCCGACTCGTCCACGAACCTGACGAACCGGGCGTCCTCCAAGCCGTTGCTCTCCGCCGGGGTGGCCGGCCAGAGAACCCGTTCATGCAGAGCCGTGTCGGCGGAAAAGGTCGTGGCGTAACTGGCGGCGTTGGTGCGGCGCAGTTGTTCGAGGGTGCCCAGCCCGGCCCTGCGGGAGAGCAGGTCCGGTGGCAGGTTGCCGAGCACCCGCTCGAAGGTGGCCTCGTCGTACCGGTCGGGCAGGGCGTCCAGCACGGTGGCCGTGATCTCGTTGTCGCAGGCCTCCTCGGCCAAGCCGGCAGCGAGCAGGTCCCGGCGGTGCCGTACGCCCACCCGCTGACCGACAGCCAGGCGGCCGGACCGGTCGGCGACGGTGAGCCGGCGCCCGGGTCCGAGGACCGCGGTGGCGAACCCGATGGACGACAGGTGGCCCTCGCCGATCTGGCGCAGGCTGACCGCGACGCGCAGCTGCCCGGCACCCAGATCGGTCTGGTCGGGGTGGGCCACCATCGACGGGTTGCATAGCGCGGCGGCCTCGACCGCGTACTCGTGGCTGAAGTACGCGCCGACCAGCAGCCGGGTGGTGGGGGAAAGGTCCCGAGCCCGGGCGATGCGGTGCCGGACGAGGTCGTAGTGGTGGTGGAACGTGGCGTCCAGGTCCCGGTGCCGCGCACCGAAGCGGTGGAAGGTGTCCCGCAGCAGCCGGCCGGTCTCCTCCTCGTCAAGCTGCGCGACGCGGTCGATGAGCGCCTGCGCCCGGGTGCGCGCGACGGCGGCGTCCTCGCCGGGTACGAAGAGCTTGACGATGACCCGGCGTGGGTCCGGGCTGAGGGTGAGGTCCTGCCGGATGGCCAGGGTCCCGGTCACGACCACCGCCGGGCGTGCTGCAGGGTGGAGATGAGGGCGAGGGTCGACTCGGCGCCCTGGTTGAGGTTGGGTCCGTGCGGGGTCAACCCGTCGTAGCCGCCGCCGGTCGCCGGATCCCACATCGGGGTGCCGACGTCGTTGTCGCCGAGGAACCACCCGACGGCCTGCCGTACCCCTACCTCCCAGCCGGGGTCACCGGTGACCGTGGCGGCCGTGGCGCAGGCGTCGGCGAAGGCGGCAACCTCGATCGGCTGCTGGTCGTGGCGGAGCCGCACCGCACCACGTCCCCAACCGGCGGCCGGTACGACCGACAGCCGCCCGTCGCGCAGTTGGACGTCGCGCAGCCAGGCCAGCATCCGCAGGCTGCTGTCGAGCAGGGGACCGTCGTGGCGCAGCTCACTGGCGGCGATGACGACCTCCGCGAGGGCCGCGCTGGCGTAGGTAAGGCGCTGCTGCGGCCAGGGCCATCGCGGGTCCCCCTGCGGGGTGCCGATCGTGGTGGCCGCGTCGGCCAGCAGCGCGGCCGCGGCGGAATGCGTGGGGTGGCGGCGCAGCACCTCGACGGCGCCGAGCCCGGCGAAGGCCATGGCGTGTGGGGCCGGGCTGCGCCGCACGGCGCCCGCGCTGAAGGCGACCAGTGCCTCCTCCCGGATCCAGGCCGCGGGGCTGCGGGCGACGGCGGTGCCCAGGCCCCACAGCGCCCGGCCCCACCAGTCGCCGAGCCCGGGCTCGTCGGCCCAGCGCCGGTCGTGGTCGAGTCGGTTGTGGAAGGCGCCGCGGGCGTCCTGCGCGTGGGTCAGGAAGGCGAGGTAGCACTCCGCGAGCCGGAGCACGGCGCCGGTCGGCTCCGGCTCCCGGCTCGTGACGACCAGACCGCGGGCGACGTCGTCGGTGCAGTAGCCGTGTTCCCGGCGCACGATGGCGTGCCGGGCGTGTTCGAACAGCCCGGTGTCATCGCTCAACCGGCCCAGGTGAGCGAAGCTCGGCGCGGGCACGTCCAGGCGGTGGCCGGTGACCGGGCTGCCGGCCGTCGTGGTGGGACGGCCGACGGTCGCGGTCACGCCGACGCCGCGCTGACCACGGGCGGGCGGGCGGCGGTGAGCCGCTCCGCGAGGACGTCGTACCGGGCCGCCACCGCCGGCCAACGCAGCTCCGCGGCCGCCGGTCGGACGCGGCCGGCCAGCCGGGCGGCCAGACCCGGCTCGGTCAGGATCCGCCGGACCGCCGCGGCCAGCGCCGCCGGATCCTGATGGGGTACGACCAGACCGGGCCCGCCGGTGAGCAACTCGACGGCGTGCGGGAACGGCGTGGCCACGACGGGAACCCCGGCGGCCACCGCCTCGACGAGAACCCCCGAGGTGACCTGCTCACGGGAGTCGTACGGCAGCAGGACCACGTCGGCGGAGCGGATCAGCGCGCCGAGCGCGGCCGGGTCGTGGTAGACCGGCTGGTAGTCCACGGCGTGCGCGACACCCAACTGCGCGCCGAGCCGGTGCAGGCCCGCCCGGTACGCCTCCCCCTGGTGCTCGATCACCTTCGGGTGGGTCCGGCCCGCGACGGTGAAGGTGGGTGTCGGATCGAGGTCCTGCAACCGCGCGAGGGCCCGCAACGACCACTCGATGCCCTTGCCGGGCCCGAGCAACCCCCAGGTGAGCAGGTGCGGGCGGGTACGGCGTAGGACGGGCACGCCGACGTGGTCGGCGGCGCCGTGTGGGATGACCGTGACCTTCGCCGGGTCCACGGTGTAACCGACCAGTAGCCGGTCGCGGGCCGTGTCGGTCATCGTGACGACCGCCCCGGCGGCGGCGACGATCTGCTCCAGCAGGGACTTCTGCCGGGCGGAGGGCTGACGGAGCACGGTGTGCAGGACCACGATGCTCGGCACGGCGAGCCGGCGCAGCAGCGGCAGAACGTCCTCCCCGTCCCTACCGGGGTAGATGCCGTACTCGTGCTGGACGATGGCCACGCCGAAGGTGTTCAGGGCGGCGGCGGCGTCCCGCCAGCCGGCCGGGGTGCGCGCCGACCAGGTGTGCACGACCCCGGGCAGGGCGCGCTGGTCGTTGCTTCCATCGGTGACCCGCACGACGCCACCGCGCGTGCCGTCGGCGGTCAGGTGGGCGGCCAGGGCGGAGTTGAAGGTAGCCAGTCCGCACCGGGTCGGTGGGTGGGTGCTGAGGAAACCGTAGCTGGGCATGGATGTTGGGCCTTCCGGTTGTCGGCCGCCGCCAAGGGAAGGGCGGCGGACCTCACGCGGTGACGGCGCACGCCGGCCAGCGTGTGTGACCGGCGGAACGGGTTCGAGGCCGGGCCACCACGGGTGCGGGACCTGGCCGGGGTGAACCGGATCGAGCGGGGCCTGATTCGTCAGGAATCGTCGGTCGTTCGGCAGGTTCAGCGTTGCGGTCGGTGGGTGAGGTCGTCGTAGACGGCCAGGTAGTCGGTGACCATCCGGTCCGCGCCGAAGCGCTGCCGGGCCCGGGCCCGGCAGCCGGCACGGTCGAGGCCGGTGACCCGGGTGACGGCGTCGACGGCCTGCTCGACGGTGTGCACGAGAAATCCCGTCACCCCTTCGTCGATGACTTCCGGCATGGACCCCCGCGCGTACGCCACGACCGGCGTGCCACAGGCCATCGACTCCACCACCGACAGGCCGAACGGCTCGTCGAAGGCGATCGGGTGCAGCAGGGCGGTGCTGGCGCCCAGGATCTCAGCGCGTCGTCGGGGGCCCACCGCGCCGAGGAAGACCACCTGATCGCCGTCGATGTGCGGGGCCACCTGTTCGGTGAAGTACCGCTCGTCCTGCACGATGCCGCAGATGGTCAGGGGCCGGCCGGCGAGCCGGGCTATCTCGATGGCGGTGTGGATGCCCTTGTCGGGATGGATCCGGCCGAAGGCGACCAGTCCGGGGCCGGCGTCCCGGGTGAACGGCAGCCCGGTGAGGTCGACGCCGTGGTGCACCGTGGCGACGTAGTCGAGTCCGGCGATCCGGTCGGCGTCGGAGATCGACACGTAGGACGAGCGGGCCCTGGTGTAGGCGGGGAGGATGCCCACACCGGAGAAGCCGTGCACGGTGGTGAGCAGCGGAGCGCGGCAGTGCTCGGCGAAGGCCAGCGGCAGCCAGTCGAGGTGGTTGTGCACCAGGTCGAACTGCGCCGAGCGGGCCATCGCGTGCGAGACGTGCATCGCCTCCCACACCCGGCCGTCCATGCTCGGGTCGTCGGCGTACCCGCGGGGGCACACACCGTCGAGGGAGGCGGAGGTGACCGAGTCCAGCGTCGCGAAGAGTGTCACGTCAACGCCGCGTGTGGTCAGCCCCTCGGCGAGCAGGCCGGTCACCTGCTCCCAGGGGCCATAGTGGTAAGGGGGTGTCCGCCAGGCGACCGGCCCGAGCAGAGCCACTCTCACGGGGATGTCGCCTCGGCGAGGTCGGCCGGATCAAGACGCAGGGTCGCGAGCAGCCCGACGTGCTTGTCGGAGTCCACCCGCTCCGGCAACTCGCGCTCGACCCAGTCGGCCCTGGCCTGCTGGCCGCGCTCGCGTAGGGCTGCAACGATCCTGTGCTTGGCGATCCTCATCGTCTGCTCCCTTGTGAAGCCGTTCGTGGACGGTCATGGTCACCGGGTAGCGGTGTGGAGGCGCTGGTCGAATCCCCATCACCGGGGCGCCGAGGTGTGCGGCGGGCCTTCGAGCTCTCACCGTGACCGGCGAATCGTGCGGTACGGACGTGGCATCCCCAGGGGGCGGAGCCGGCGTGGCGGGCGCCTCAGATGTGGAATGTCGTCGAGTCTGGGACAACCCCAGGCTACGCCGGTCCGGCCCGGCGTGCCGGGCCTCATCTGAGGTGACCCCTGAGACGGGTCAGCGGTCAGCGAACACCGTGATGAGCACCATAGGCAGGAGCAGGACGGTCACCAGGAGGAACACCCGCATACGGAGCGCGCGGACGTCGACGGCCCGCCTGACCCGTACACCGAATGTCGAGGGGACGGATTCCCCTTTGACGGGCGGGGAAGGCCCGGTCGCGGCGATCGGACGAACGGCCATGACACCCTCTCCTGGTGATCTCAACGATCCGGCCCGGGTGCCTGAGCGGTCCGGGAGGATGACCGGTCACTGAGCATCCCGGCCCTGAGCTGGGCCAGGGAGCGCTTCAGCAGCCGGGAGACGTGCATGCTCGTTCAGCGACGGCAACCGGTAGACCTCGGAGGCGACGAGGGCGGCCAGGAGTTCGGCGACGGTCACCTCCAGGTGGTCAGCGAGCTCTCCGTCAGTCGGTTGGCGACCCCGTTGCTGCCCGAGCTCGCCCCGGGCGGCGGCCACCCGGCGACTCAGTTCCTGGGCTGCGCGCGGCACCCGGATCGCCCAGGCCGTGTCAGGGAAGTGCCGCCGGATGGCGCCGAGGATGGTCGGGATGGCGTAGCTGGCGAACGGCGTCCCTCGGTCGGTGTCGTATCCGTCGACGGCCTTGATCAGGGCGAGCGCGCCGACCTGTGCCAGGTCCTCGTAAGGCTCTCCGCGACCGGAGTAGCGGCGGGCCAGTCGACCGGCCATCGGCAGGTTGGCCTCAATGATCCGGGCTCGCAGCCGCGCGCGGTCGGGATCGTTGGCGATAAGGGCCGCGCGTCGACGCAGCAGTTGTTCGCTGTTCCCCGTTACCGCGTTCCGAGGCGGCGGAGGGAAAACTGCCGTCGCTGTCGCGATGGGGGTGATCATTGTTCAACGCCCCTTACGGGCTGGTGGCGGCGAGACTGGCGGCCACCGGGGACCCGGGCGACATGGCCACCGTACGCCTCATCTCGCGGATCGGCACCCTCCGCCGGCAGCACTCCCGGGAGCCGACTGTTCAGCGGGGCCGGCCCGGGGCCGGTCATCAGCCGGGCCGGTTGACGGCCGGTCCCGGCGCGAACTGCTCGGAGCCGTCGACGATCGCCTGGGACAGCTCGGACAGCCGCCGGTTGCGGCTGCGGGCGCCGTCCCGCAGCAGCGCGAAGGCTTCGCCCACGTCCACCCGAAGGCGTTCGGCCAGGACCCCCTTGGCCTGCTCGATCAGGACACGGCTGTTCAGTGCGGTCTGCAGCTGTTCGGCGAGGATGTCACGCCGGTGGATGGCGCGCTGTTGCAGCAGTCCGATGGTTGCCACGTCGGCGAGCGCCTGACCGATGCGGAGCTTGCCCTCGTCGAGGGCCCCCGGCTGGACATCGAAGAGGTTCAGCGCGCCGATGACCTCGGAGCGCAGGCGCATGGGCAGGGCGTGCACCGCAGCGAAGCCGACCTCGGCCGCGGCGGCGGTGAACCTTGGCCAGCGATTGGCGGTTGGCAGGTCGACCACCGACACCGCTTGACCGGTACGGAAGCAGTCCACGCAGGGACCCTGGTCGGTCTGGAGCTGGAACAGCTCCAGCAGTCGGGTGCGTTCGGAGGAGGCGGCGATCACCTGCAGCGTGTCCCGCTGGTCCGTCAGGAGCAGCCCGGCCGCCGACACCCCCAGCAGTTCGACACACCTCTCGGTCAGCACGTGCAGGAACTCGATCACGTCGAAATCGTCGACGAGAGTGTCGGCCATTTCCACGAACACGTCCGCCAGCTGGCTCTCGCCCATGTCACTCACCCTCGTCGTACCATAGTCCCGCCGGCTCTCCGGCGGTACGGGGCCGTGGTCCGCGCCGCCGCCTCGCGACGGCCGCAGTCGGGCTCTCACCCGGCCCCGCCATCCCGTGCGTCGTCGGTGGAGTCGAAACGCAGCCGGCGGGCAACCACGTCACCTGCCACATCCCGCAGGCGCCGCCCGTGGGAGTAGGCGAAGGCGCGTAACCGGATCAGCGCCACCGCCGCGGTCACCCCCAACTGGACCGTGACCATCCCCGTGGCCTGGTGCACCTCGGGATGCTGCAGACCGCCCTGCTCGGGCCAACGCTCGTCCCGGTCCGGCCGCGCGCCATCGAGCAGCACCGCGCACGCCGTGTCAGCCAACACCAGGGCGTCGGCCAGCTGCTCGCCGTCGAGGCCGCCAGACCGCGCACGGTAGAGGCCCAGTACACCGAGACGGATCCCGCCGACCTGGAGCGGCAGCGCGAACACCGCACGGACCCCGGCGAGCACCGCCGCCGGGGCGAACGCCGGCCAGCGGGCCAGGCATTCCGGCGCCGCCAGATCGGCGACCAGATCCGGGCCGCCGGTGATCGCGTCCACGCACGGACCCTCACCGAGGGTCAGGGCCAGCTCCTCCAGTTCCGACGCGGTCCGGTCACTGGCGAACAGCACCTCGCGTGGGGTGGCGCGCAGCGTCACCGCGACAGCGGCAGAGTCGACGCCGGCGACCGCCACCGACGCGGCGCAGACGTGCTCGACCGCGACCGTCCCGCCCCGGGCCACGTCCACGACCAGGGCCCACAGCCGGATCCTGCGATCGGAGTTCATCGGTTCGCCGTACCGGGATCGGCCCCGCGACCACAATCGGACGCGGTCAGTCGGAGCACAGGCACGCGGGTGCGAGAAGCGACTCGCAAGCGGGGACGGGTCCCGCTGATTCGCTCTTCCAAGACTGGCTCCGACCCGGATCGTCCGAAGCGGACATATGCCGTGCGGCTGACCGGGGTCCCGGGCGACGCTCTCACCGTACTCCTGGCTGGCGGCAGGCGGCGCGGGCCGCCAAGGCGGTCGCCGACACGATCGCCGCCGGGACCGCAGAAGCGTACGATGATAGTTGTCGCTCGGGACCCCGGTGGCTGACAGTTCGCCGCCGGCGGACGCACCCCACCGATCGAGGTCACCGTGTTGGCCGCCCGCCGTACGACATCAACTGGCCGCGTCGCCGGCCTCCTCGTGCGCCCCCTGGGCCCGGCCCATCCCGTCGCACCGGCGTTCCGGACTCGGACACCGCGTCACACGCCCGCCATCGCCCATGCCTGCGCTGGCTCCCCACGGCATTCAGGCATGTCAGCTGCTCCTTGGAAGGCGGCGGTTTGTGATGACCGCACCGCAGAACCATCCTGACCCGGTTCCCCCGATCAACGGCCACGACGGCACCGACACCGCTTCCCGCCCCACGCCGGACCGACCGGCGACGGCACGCTCGCGGATGGGCGGCCTGTGGGTCGCCGCCGTGGTGTTCGCGTTCGTGCTCCTGCTGCTCCTGATCTTCGTACTGCAGAACGGCCAGCGCGCCGAGGTGTCGTTCCTCGGCGCGCACGGGCACCTGCCCATGGGCGTTGCCCTGCTGCTGGCCGCGGTCTTCGGGATCCTGCTCGTCGCCCTCCCCGGCACCGCCCGCATCGTGCAACTCCGGATGCTCCAACGCCGTCCCGCCGGAAACCCCGACGCCCGACCCAGGCCCGGTCCGCGCTCCCCGACGGTGACCGGCACCGCCCGCGTTACGCCGCCGCGTACCTACCGCCAGGACAGGTGAGCCATGCCCACCACCGTGATCCCCCCGTCGCCGCCCTCCCGGCCCCGACTGTCCCTCGCTCCCACCAGGGGCCGGACGGTCCTGGACGGCGGATGGTGGCCGCGTTCCTGGGACCCGGTGGCCGAACTCCCCGGCCTCGTCCTCGCCCTGACCGAACGGCATGGCCGGATCCGGCACATCATGCTCAACATCCACACCTGGGACAGCCGGATCCGCCGGTTGGCGGTCGGACCGGACGTGGTCCGGATCGGCTGGTTCGACACCCTCGACCCCGCCCTGCTGGTCGCCACCACCGGCCGCGACGACCAGGTCGACCTGCTCGTCGTGCCACCCGGCACGACACCCGAGGCAGCCGAGCTGGCCATGGCCACCGCCGCCGACCCGACCAACCTCAGGCACGCACCCGACATCCTCACCACCGGACCGACCCCGCAGGACGCGACAACGACGACCAGCTCCGACGCGTACGCGGTGTGGGACAACGAGGGCGGCAGCCCCGCGTCGGGCGGAATCCACCGAGGCCACACCGAATCCACCACCCGTCCCCGCACGGGAGTGCCCGCATGAACGCACTAGAGACAACCGGCTACGACCCGGGTGCTCGCCAACCCCCGAATGGGATGTGCGGCGACGACGGCTGTCAGCGAGCCGCGAGTCGTGAGTCAGTTGGCGGCAAGCGGCAGGCAGTCAATCAGTCGGTCGGTGTGTGGAAGGAAGTTCTGGCGTGTGCCGGCGGTTCGGTTCCCAGCGCGACGGCGAGTTCACGACCGAGGAGATCGTCATAGGCGGTGCCGAGGGTCGGCGTAGGGCCGTTGATCTCGCGGAGCCGGTCTGCGGCCCGGCGAGCGGCGATGGAGGTCACCCAGGCGGTGCCGTCGAGCTGGCGGGAGGCGGGCATCGGCGCGAGCCGCCACACCTCGACGAACACCGCCCGGGTCACCGCCACGGCGATCGCCGGGCTGCCGAGGTTCTCACACACCTGAGCGAAGACCGCGCGGACGAGACGACGGTGGAAACGGCGGAAAGCGGCGTGGTCGCGGTCGGCGATCCGCTTGACGAGATCGTTGACGGACTCAGTGCCCGGCACGACGTAGATGCGTGGGACAGCCATCCGATGCTCCTGGTGGTGTGCCTGCGGTTGGGGCACCGCCAGGGACCAGGGCAGCTACTGCGTCCCTCACCCTACGCCACCGGTCAAACCACGGAGCGCTCCGTTGTCCAGCTTCCGCAGCGCGGCGACGCGCGTATTTCATCCTATTGGGCCGAGAAGCGCCGTTATTGTTAGGTGTGGCCGCGTCTGAGTTCATCCGGCCGGCGAAATTTCGCCACCGAAGGGTGCCACCGATTCCCGCTAGCCTGCGGTCGACCAGAGCCGGCAGCCGGTGACGACCAACCGAGCGGTGGGGCTGGCGCGCAAGGGCGAGGGTCCGCAGCGAGCGACACTGCTGGAGTTGCTTCTTGATCTGGTATTCGTCGCCGCACTCGCTCTGACTTCACAGACGCTGGCAAGGAATCTCGACCGGGGGCGGCATTTTTCAAACCCTGGTGCTGCTGATGGCGATCTGGTGGGTCTGGTCCGTCACCGCACTAGCAACCGACCTCTACGCCATGGTGTTCGTGAGCGCGTACGTGGCGATCCACGTTGGCCGAGGCCTCTTCCTGGCGTCCGCGCTCCACGGCCGCCAGGCGCAACTACACGCCGGGCGGTTCATCTTCTGGTTTGTTGTCTCCGCCGCACCATGGCTCACTGGCGGTCTCGTGGAAGGCACGGCGCGCGGCCTACTGTGGTCGACAGCGCTCGCCATCGATTACGGAACGGCCTGGCGTCGTTACCCCACGCCCCGACTCGGTCGGGTGCCCACGTCACAGTACGAGGTGGCAGCCGACCACCTGGCCGAGCGCTACCAGCAGTTCTTCACCCTCGCCCTCGGCGATCTCATCCTCGTGACCACTCTGATCTACGCCGATAACGAGTTCACGGCCGACCGGACCGGGGCGCTCCTGGTCGCGTTCGCCACGACAGTGCTGCTGTGGCAGATCTACGTCCACCGCGCCGGGGCACTGCTACAAGCAGCCATCGAAGCCTCCCACGACCCGGGCCGATTCGTGAGGTCTGCACCGTACACCCACCTGCTCATGGTGGCCGGCGTGGTCGCCGCCGCCGCCGGTTTCGAAATTGTCATCGCCCATCCCACCGAGGACACCACGCCCGGGCTGGTCGGCGTCGTTCTCGGCGGACCCGCGTTGTTCCTGGCCGGGCGGGCCCGATTCGAGTACGAGGTATTCAGCTGGGTGTCGCCGTCCCGGCTGGTCGGGCTGCTCGTGCTGGCCGTCGCGGCGCCCGCGATGGTGCTCGTACCCCCACTGGTGGTCGCCGTCGTGGGCGCCCTCGTACTGGCCGGGATCGCCGTCGCGGACGCCGTTCGCGCCCATGGAGGCCCGCCCGAGCCACCATCACCCGCCTTCTAGCTGTAGACCCCCGCCAGTCCGAGTCGGCGCGACCAACATCCTGGAACGTCACTGGCGGCCGTTGGCTGCGACGAGGCCGGCGTCGGGTACGTCGGCCGGTTCGGGTTCTCGAACCGATTGTCCGCTGCGACCCACGCTGTGCAGGTGGTGCAGCGCTTGCCGGTAGGAGTCGAGGAGGGTGGTCTCGACGTAGGGCAGGCCGTGCTCGAGGCAGTAGGCGCGGACGATGGGCCGGGCGTGGCGTAGTGAAGCGCGGGGCATGCTGGGGAACAGGTGGTGTTCGATCTGGTGGTTCAGGCCGCCGAGCAGGAAGTCGATCAACCAGTTGCCACGGACGTTGCGGGAGGTGAGGACCTGGCGGCGAAGAAAATCCGTGTCGTCGTCCTCGGTGAGGATCGGCATGCCCTTGTGGTTGGGGGCGAAGGCACATCCCAGGTACGCACCGAACAGGCCCTGGTGAACGACGACGAAGACCAACGCCCGCCACGGGGACAACACCGCGACGACCGCGGTGAGGTACACGGCGGCGTGCAGCCCGAGCAACAGCGCCTCCCGGCCACGCTCCCGATAGGTGGAGCGTGACAACGCCCGGACGCTGGCCACGTGCAGGGAGACGGCCTCGAGCAGCAGCATCGGAAAGAACAGGAAGCCCTGGTAGCGAGCGAGCAGCCGGCCAGCACCGCGCCGCGCACCGGCCTGCGTGCGCGTGAACACGAGGCCTTCTCCCGAGATATCGGGGTCGAGGCCCTCCTGGTTGGGGTGGGCGTGGTGGCGGTGGTGTTTGTCGACCCACCAGCCGAAGGCCAGACCGATCGCCAGGTTGCCGTGCAACAGCCCGACCAGATGGTTGGCGCGTCGGGACCGGAAGATCTGCCGGTGGCCGGCGTCGTGGCCGAGGAACCCGGTCTGGGTGAAGACCACGGCCAGGAACACCGCGGTGACCAGTTGCCACCACGAGTCCCCCAGCAGCACGAAGATCGTCCATCCGGCGACAACCAACGCGGCGTTGATTGCGATCTTGATCGTGTAGTAGGTCGGGCGCCGGTCGAGCAGGCCTGCCTGCCGCACCCGGGTCAACAGTTCGGCATACTCGCTGCCGCGACGGCGCTGCAATCCGGGCCGCACCTGCGCCATGGTCGAATCGATGCTGCTCACGGGTCCTCCCGGCAATCGACGCTCAAGCACGCCGCCGGGGTCTGGAGCCAACGCTTCCCTCAGCCTACTCCGCCACCCGTACGGCTGACCTGAACGGCGCGACCAAACGCCCGGCCAGACTGCGAGTAGGCGGACGAGGGCTCCGGGGGGCTCGGCCTGGCGCGGTCATCTGGCAGAGGTCGGCTGGCGGTCGCGTTCCTGTGAGCGTCTGACCTCCGCCTCGGCTTCGGTCCGGCCGGCCCAGATCCCGCGTTCGATGTCGACGCTTTTGCCCGGCTCCAGGTCCTTGTACACCTCGAAGAAGTGTTGGATCTCCAGCTTGTGGAAGTGTTCCAGATCCGTGATGTCGCCGAGGTACGCGAGGCGGGGGTCAGCCGTGGGCACGCACAGCACCTTCGGGTCGGGCCCCTTCTCGTCCCGCATGCGGAACATGCCGATGGCCCGGCATCGGATGAGGCAGCCGGGAAAGGTCGGTTCCTGTACCAGCACCAGCGCGTCGAGAGGGTCGGTGTCTTCGCCGAGGGTGTGTTCGATGAAGCCGTAGTCGGCCGGGTACTGGGTAGCGGTGAACAGGGTGCGATCCAACCGGATCCGACCGGTCTGGCGATCCATCTGGTACTTGTTGCGTGTTCCCTTGGGGATCTCGATGGTGACGTCGAACTCCATGCCGTTGCTCCGCTCTTCGGACCTTCAGTTCGTGACCGGCTATCAGCCCGGTCGGTGATGAACACGGCGATCTCGCTGCCGTGCGAGTGTCGGACACCGACAACGACACGGCGGGCCAGTAGCTGTAACGACTGGTTCGGCGGGCGAACGCGGGCACCCGAGAGTGTTCCGCCGCGGTTGGGGCCCGCCGGCATCCGACCGACGCGGGAGTGCTGCGGTTAGGTCAGGTCGCCCAGGAGTGAGGTGATCAACAGAGGTAGGAGCAGGGCGAGTACCAAGAGAAGTACCCGGAGCGTTCAGATCTGGACCGGCGCTGTGAGTTGTCGATCGGGCTGAAGGTGGCCGCCTTCGGGTTCCCAGACGGCTACGTCGTCGCCGTATCGTGCCAACCGTCGCGGGCGAAAACTGGGCAATGTGGGCAGAATATCGGCGGCCCGGGTGGTGTTGCCGGGGCGGGAAGCGGCCAGCAGGGCGGCCGTCGCCACAGCGTAAGTAGTCTCCGGCGGTATCACGGCCAGGTCGATCCGCAGATCCCGTGGGCCTGTGACGATCACCAGCGCGGCCCCGGGGGTGGTGAACCAGCCCAGCCGCACCGTGGGGCCGCCGACGCCGATCCGGCATGGATGCCTGTCCCAGGCCGCCGGCCGCAGCATGATCCGTTCGATCCCACACGACTCAAGCGAGTCAGGGGGTGTCGAGCGGATCGCTGGGGACGGCACGGCCCTTCAGACGACTCTGAAGGGCCGTCGCTCGCACCCTTCCCCGAGAGGCGTACCAGCCCTCTTCGACAACCCCGGCGATCTGCGCTGCGGCCGGGTCGCTTGACCGGGCTCGACGAATTGACTCGTTCGAGTCCGCCGAAGAGCTCACCCAGCAGAAGGCCCTGGTCAGGGCTCTGCGGGTGGGATCGCCGGTCCAGAAGGCAGGACGGGCTCGACACGCTGAGACCGACGTGCGCAGAGACGCACGCCGACCGGCTCTGACCAGCGGAACCATGTCACCGCAGGTAGAAGCCGCTGCACTAGCTGCCCTGGGAGCACCTTCGCCCTTCACAGCACATCGCCCGGAACCGGAACACCGTGTGCCCGTTCGAAACCACGCAGGTGGGGTACCCGCCGACGGCTCCCGCTCCCAGGCGTGGGGTCCCGGAAGGAAAGGGCGGCAATGACCAGAATCGGCATCATCATCGGCAGCACCCGGCCCGGCCGCAACGGGGAGACGGTGGCCCGCTGGGTGCACGACATCGCCAGTAAGCGCGTCGACGCCGAGTACGAACTCGTCGACATCAAGGACTTCGACCTGCCCCACCTCGACGAGATGGCGCCACCGTCGCTCGGGCAGTACACCCAGCCACACACCCTGAGGTGGGCCGAAAAGGTCGCCTCGTTCGACGGGTACGTCTTCGTGACGCCGGAGTACAACCACTCCACGTCCGGGGCGCTGAAGAACGCGATCGACTTCCTCTACGCCGAGTGGAACAACAAGGCGGCCGGGTTCGTCAGCTATGGCAGCGTCGGCGGCACCCGCGCCGTGGAGCACCTGCGCCTGGTGGTGGCCGAGTTGCAGATCGCGGACGTGCGGGCGCAGGTCGCACTCTCGCTCTTCACCGACTTCGAGAACTTCAGCGTCTTCAAGCCCGGCCCTCATCAGGTGGATGCGGTGAACACGATGCTCGACCAGTTGGCGGCCTGGAGCGGCGCGTTGGCAACCCTGCGGGCTGGCACGACGATGGCGACCCCCCAGTCCAGCGCGTAGCCGGGGGAGCGCGTGGGTCTGTCAAAACTGGTCGGGAACGCGATGAAGCTCGCCGCGGACGATGCGCAGAGCGTGGTCATACCCGGCTACGGCCACACCCCGCCGAGGAGATGCTGGCGGCGCTGACCGCGCTCCTGGCCCCGTACCGCAACTGACCGGACCCGGCGCACAACCCCAGGCCGCATGTTGCCGCGGCGTTCCGGTCGTTTCGGTAGGTCTCCGTGTTCGAACGTCTGCACCTGCCCTCGCTCGGCGGAGCCGACGAGTGGCTCAATTCCGAGCCAACCGGCCCCGCCGAGCTGCGCGGGCACGTCGTCCTCGTGGACGCTGACGTTCAGGCCAGGGCGACTGGGCGCAGTCGCGGGCTCCGTTGAGCGCATACCACTGCTCCCACTCCCCTCCCCCGACATCCCTGGTGCTCTGGCCGGACGCCGGGGAGGCCATTTTGCGTGTGCTAACGCGCCTCGGGTGATCCGCCGCGGCTTAGCAGGAGGACGGCGTCCAGCTCGGACCGCGCGGGGCGGCCACCGCAGGTCACCCGAGGAGCATCTGACATGAACAACGCCGGACAGCGGCGCCTCTCGCCGGATGTGTCCCTGTTTTTGCTCGCCTCGATCCTCGTGTCGTTCCTGGCCGCGTCGGCAGCCCCGACCCCCCTCTACGGGATCTACCAGGCGCGCTGGCACTTCTCGCCGATCACGACCACGGTGGTGTTCGCCATCTACGCCGCCGCGGTGCTGGCGTCCCTGCTCACGTTCGGCAAGCTGTCCGACCATGTCGGGCGGCGGCCGGTCCTGCTCGTCGCGACCGCGGTCCAGATGATCGCGCTGGTCATCTTCATCTTCGCCAACGGCGTACCCACGCTGCTGGCCGCCCGCGTCGAACAGGGGCTCGCGGCCGGCGCCGCCACCGGCGCCGTCGGTGCCGCCATGCTCGACATCAACCGCTCCCGCGGCACGCTCGCGAACTCCATCGCCCCCGGCATCGGGACCGGTAGCGGTGCCCTGCTCTCGGCGCTGCTCATCCAGTTCCTGCCCGCGCCGACGCGACTGGTGTACGCCGTCCTGCTCGTCATCCTGCTGATCCAAGGCGTCGGGGTCGTCCTGATGCCGGAAACGGTCACGCCGATGAAGGGAGCTCTGCAGAGCCTGCGTCCGGAGATCAAGCTGCCCCGCGCCGTGCGCGGGCCGGTACTGGTCGTCCTACCGGTAGTCTTCGCCGTCTGGGCGCTGGCCGGCTTCTTCGGCGCGCTCGGCCCGGCGCTCGTGCGCGCCCTCATGAACACCTCGATCGTGGTTGCCGGCTTGCTCCTCTTCGTCATCGGCATCGTCGGGTCCATCACCGTCCTCCTGCTACGCAACGCCGCCGCGCGGACCGTGATGCTCACCGGAATCACCGCCCTCATCCTGGGCATGATCATCACGCTGGTGTCGGTCATGATCGAGTCCATCCCCGGCTTCTTCATCGGCCTCGCGCTCGGCGGCGTCGGCTTCGGTGCCGGTTTCCAGGGCAGCCTCAAGACGGTCATGCCGGCCGTGGAGGCGCACGAACGCGCCAGCGTGCTCTCCCTGCTCTACATCGTCTGCTACGTCGGCTTCGGCCTGCCCACCGTCATTGCCGGCTTCCTCGTGGTCTACGCCGGCGGCCTGCCCCGGACCGCCAACGAATACTCCGTCGCCATCATCCTCCTCGCCCTGGTCGCCCTGTTCGGGCTGCGCAGGGCCAGCAAGAAGGCACCCGGCTGACCCAGTGCGGCAGGGAACCCAGCGGCAACCTGGTGGCCGGCCGAACCGGCGCCTACCGCCGTTCGGATACGCCTGGCCTGGCAGTTCGCCGACAACCCCGACCGGGATCGACTCCTGCGGGGCACGGCGGACGAGGATGCGCCGCACGAAAATGCGGCCTAGCGCGGGCCGGGACATCTTGCGACGCTGACAGTTGTGTATGACTACGACCTGTTGGTGCTGGGCTCCGGACCCAGTGGCCAGAAGGCCGCGATCGCCGCCGCCAAGCTGGGCAAGCGGGTCGGCATCGTGGACCGCCGCGACATGATCGGTGGGGTGTGCATCAACACCGGCACCGTCCCCTCCAAGACGCTACGCGAGGCCGTGCTCTACCTGACCGGCCTCACCCAGCGGGACCTGTACGGCAGCAGCTACCGGGTCAAGGAGGAGATCACGGTCAGCGACCTGGCCGCCCGGACCCAGCATGTGATCAGCCGGCAGACCGACGTCATCCGAAATCAGCTGGCGCGCAACCGCGTCGCAATGATCACCGGCATTGGACGGTTCGCGGACCCGCACGCGATCTGGGTGGATGGCGGCTCCGGGCACGAGTCCAAGGTCACCTTTGACAAGATCGTCATTGCCGCGGGTACGCGCCCGGCCCGCCCGGACAGCGTCGACTTCGACGACCGGACGATCGTGGACTCGGACGGCGTCATCAACCTCCAGGCCGTACCCCGCAGCATGGTCGTGGTCGGCGCCGGCGTGATCGGCATGGAGTACGCGTCGATGTTCGCCGCGCTCGGCACCAAGGTGACCGTGGTGGAACGCCGCGATCGGATGCTCGAGTTCTGCGACGAAGAGGTCGTCGAGTCGCTCAAGTACCACCTGCGGGACCTGTCCGTGACGTTCCGCTTCGGCGAGGAGGTCGCCGCGGTGGAGAAGCACCAGACTGCGGCGCTGTGCATCCTGAAGAGCGGCAAGAAGATCGTCGCGGACACGGTCATGTACTCGGCCGGCCGCCAGGGCCAGACCGACGACCTGGCGCTGGAAGCGGCCGGGCTGGAGGCGGACAAGCGCGGCCGGATCAACGTCGATGCGAACTACCGCACCGCGGTGGACAACATCTACGCGGTCGGTGACGTGATCGGCTTCCCGGCGCTGGCGTCCACGTCAATGGAGCAGGGCCGGCTGGCCGCGCAGCACGCCTGCGGCGAGCCGGTTCGCGAGCTGCACGGGTTGCAGCCGATCGGCATCTACACGATTCCGGAGATCAGCTTCGTCGGAAAGACCGAGGAGGAGCTGACGGACGGCTCGACGCCGTTCGAGGTGGGCATCGCGCGCTACCGCGAGCTGGCCCGCGGCCAGATCGTGGGTGACTCGTACGGCATGCTGAAGCTGCTCGTCTCGCCGGAGGACGGCCGACTGCTCGGCGTGCATGTGTTCGGCACCGGCGCTACCGAGATCGTCCATGTCGGGCAAGCGGTCATGGGCTGCGGCGGCACCGTCGACTACCTGGTCGACACGGTGTTCAACTACCCGACGCTGGCTGAGGCGTACAAGGTGGCAGCCCTGGACGCGTCCAACAAGATGCGCAACATCATCCGGATCGACGGTTAGTGGACTGATGCCGCGACTGGCTTTCCATGCGATCCAGGATCTCCGCACGCAGCGGTTGCAGGTTGGCTGGCGGGCCGCCGACCTGATCCTGGCGAGCTGAGCGGCGAGGCGCTCGGCGGCTGATCCCCGCGGCGGATCCGGAGCCCGGCCCGCGCCCTGCTCCTGTCGTTTCGACTCGCCGGTGACCCCGCTTTTGTAGGTTGGCGGGGAGCGCCAGGTTGCCAGCGCCTCCGCTCCCCGGTGCGGCGTGCCAGAGGAGGCAGACGCGGTGACGGCCAGTCCGCTACCCAGGATCCTTCGCCGGCGCGGCGAGCCCGACTATCCGACGTTCCTGGAGCTCTTCTTCGACCTGGTCTACATCTTCATGCTCTCCAGGCTCTCGGCGGGGCTGGCCGCGGACCTCACCGTCCGGGGCGCCGCCCAGACCGCCGTCCTGCTGATGGCCGCCTGGTGGGTCTGGGTGCTGACCGCGTGGCTCACCGACCTGTTCAACCCGCGGCTGCCGATCATCCAGGCCACCGTTCTGGCGGTCATGTTCGGCACCCTGCTGATGGCGATCGCGGTGCCGTACGCCTTCGCCGACTACGGGTGGCTCCTCGTCGCGGCGTACTTCGGCATCCACCTCGTCCGGGACGCCGTCCTCATCCCCGGTACCCGGGTGAACCGCCCGGTCCAGGCCAGGAGCATCAGGGTCTTCTTCTGGTTCGGCGTCACCGCCGTGCCGTGGGTGGCCGGGGCGTTCGTGCACGGAACGGCCCGGCTGCTGCTCTGGTCGGTCGCGGTGGCCGTCGACCTCGGATCGGCCCGGATCGGCTGGCCCACGCCGAAGCTCGGCCGCACCGAACTCGCCAGTCAGATCTTCACCGGCACCCACCTGTCTGAGCGGCACCGGGAAATCTTCATCATCGCGTTGGGCGAGCTGATCCTGAGCGCCGGCACAGGGCTGGCCGGCAGCGGCTTCCAGGCCGGCCGGGTGGCCGCGAGCGCCGTCGCGTTCGCCAGCGCCGTCGTGCTCTTCCAGCTCTACTTCCACCGGGTGCGGCAGCTCCTGGCACCGCCCGCCGTCACGGTGGTGGAGCGGGTCCGCCCCGGCACCTCCACCTCGTACAGCCACCTGGTGATGGTGGCCGGGGTGCTGGGAGTCTCGACCAGCGTCTCGCTGGTCATCGACCGACCGTTCGGTGCGGCGCCGGGCGCCTGGGTCGCCCTCATCCTCGGCGGCCCGGCCCTGTTCCTGCTCGGGAGTTGCCTGTTCGACGCCGTGCTCACCGGGCGGGTCCTCTGGCCCCGGGCGCTCGGGGTGGTGCTGCTGGCCGCCATCGCGCCCGCGACGGCCCTGCTCCCGCCGCTGGCCATCCTGGTCGTGGCGAATCTGGTCCTGCTGCTCACCCTGGTCTGGGAGACGCTGCCCGCACGCTCGCGGCTGGTCCGGGCCACCGTGCCGACCGGGTGAGGGTCACCCGAGCGCCGGTGGCATCGGCATGCGGGCGTGCACGCGGGTGCTCACCAGGTTCGCCGCGGCGATCAGGGCCAGGACGGTCATGGCGAGCAGCGCGACCAGCACCGGCGGCAGCAGGGACGAGGCCGGCGCCACGCCGGCCAGCAGGACCAGCCCAGCCGGCCGGGACCGGGAGATCCGACCGAACACCGTGTAGTCGAGCACGCCGCGGCCGACCAGGAACAACGCCGGTCCGCCGAGGATGACCGCAGCCCAGGAGGGCGGCGTCTCCCCGAACGGACGCACGATGACGAGGTGGCTGGTGACCGCCATGCCGCCGATGCCGGCCACCATGATCAGGTGGGTCACCGCGGCGGACTGGGTGAGCAGCGACGGGTTCGTCGACCGCGCGATGGCAACGGTCAGCAGCTCGCCGGCCCGGTAGATGTAGATTCGCCAGGTCAGCACCACGATCGTGAACACCACCAGCAGGGCCCAGGCCCGGTGCACCGTGTATTCGTTCAGGCTGAAGGTCGTCCCGGTCACGAAGATGGACGCGCCGAGCGCGACGATGACGAACTGCCGGTACCGCTCGGCCACCCGCTCGCCGACCAGCCGCCACTCGTGCGGCTGGGACCGCCCCAGCCGCGGCACCGGCCAGCCGAGCGAGGCGGCGACGTACTCCACGCCGACAGCCGCCGCCCAGAACACCAGGCGGGTGGGGCCGGCGGCCAGCCCGCCGCCGATCCAGCCGACCGCGGCGATGGTGTACCAGAACAGGATCCGGCCGCTGCGGCGGGGCAATGCCGCACTCGTCCGGAGCAGGACGTAATAGATGTTCGACCCGAGGTGGATGACCAGGTAGGTGACCGCGAAGAGCAGGCCGCGCTCGTCGTACGCGTCCGGCGCCGCCGCCGCCAGCAGCAGGCTGGCGGCCGCCACCCCGATGAACTGCACCTGGACCGCGGGCCGGGCCAGGTCGACCGTGCCTGCGCCCCACGTGGTCAGCGCCCAGACGAGGGTGAAAGCGAGCAGCAGGACCAGCGTCTCCCCGACGCCGGTCCAGGTCAGGTCGGCGGCGAGCGTCTTGGCCAGGGAGATCAGTGCAAAGACGTAGACCAGGTCGAAGAAGAGTTCCAGGAACGCCGGCCGCCCCGGATCCCGCTGGGCCGCGGCCGCCGCACCGGCGCCGCCTTCCGCTGCCATCGACCTCCTCCGGGACCGCCGCACCGTCCTCGCCAGACGACACTACGGGCACCGGGTTCGACGACAGCCGCACATCCACTTCATACCCCGCCATAGCGGGACCTTTCCACCGCGAAGCCGCATCGCCGGTTTGGCGAATGCCGGGCCGCACACGGGCAAAGCCCATAGAGTCGAGTGGGGGTCAGGGGGACCACGCAGCGGCCGGCGGGCACCGTCATGAGGAGCGGAACGGCATGACCGGCTTCCGGTACGCACGCATCGCGTCGGACAGTCTCCCGGGATGACCGGAGGTCGCCCGCAACACGGCCGCGCCCCTCGGGTCCCCGCCGAGCCCGCCGGGCGCCGACCCCTGACGCGGCTGACCGTGGTCAGCCTGGCGGGACATGTGGTCTTCGAGCTGGGAGCTGGCGTCGGTATGCCGCTCGCCTCGGTGGTCGGGCCGTACGCCGCCGCGGGTTTCTGGACACTCGTCACGGGCGGCGTCTGGGTTGCCAGCGATCGCGACGCGTCGGCTGACACGCTGTTGGCGGCGGCGAACGGCTTCGGCCTCGCCGCGGTGTCTGCCCATCTGCTGGGCTGGCCAACTCGTCGCACCAGAACAGGTCTGCCCTGGTTGGCAGACTGCGAGGGGCTGGGACCCGAGCTGATGCGCTTCTACAACCCGATTCTCTACTTCTCGGGTGCGGCGGGCCTGCTCGCCGTCGCCGGGGAGAACCGTACCGCCCGCGCGCGCGTGCCGATGGCCATGCTCGGGCTCGTGCCGGTACTCATCGCGTACCAGCATTGGGAGCACCGGCGACTGCTGAGGCAGGCCCATACCCGTCCCGGGTGGTGGAACCGCCGACTGCGGCGCCTGTCCCCCGCACCATGAAACGGTTTGCCCGCCGTTTCGCGCTGGCGCTGTCCTTGCCGAAGCCGGTCAGCCGCCGTCGGGACCGCTGACGGCTTGCAGGAGCTCAGCGCGGGCGGCCTGCAGGGCGACGAACAGTGCTCCCGTGAGGGATGCCGCCTCGCCCAGGGCGCTGGTCTCGATCCGCGGTGGAAACGGCGCGTACGCGTTGACGGTGTCCCGGACCGTCGGCAGCAGTAGCGGGTTGCGGCCGACGCCCCCGCCGAGGACCACGAGCTCGGGGTCGAAGATCGCACACGCGCTGGCGATTGTCAGGCCGAGTTGCCGGGCCTCGGCCTCCACCAGGTCACGGGCGGCGGGAACGCCCGCGGCTGCCTGGGCGAACAACTCTTCCACCGAGGACGGCCGCGTGCCCGGCCATGACCTGCGGGCGTCGAGAGCCGCGAGAACGCCGTACGCCCCGGCCTCGTCCGCCAGCTGCTCCCTGCCGCGCCCGGCCCGCTGGCCCGGGGGCACCGAACCCGGTAGCGGCAGGTAGGCGACCTCGCCGGCGGCACCGTGCGCGCCGCGTACGAGTTCGCCGTTGTGGACCAGACCCATGCCGATGCCGGCACCGACGGCCAGGAACGCGAAGGTGGCGACATCTCGGGCGTGCCCCCGCCAGCGCTCGCCCAGCGCCGCGAGGTTGACGTTGTTCTCCAGCACGATGGGCGCGTCGACGCGCGCCTCGAGCGGGGTGATCAGGTCGAACGGACCGTCCTCACCGAGGTTGCGGGCGGCCGACATGGTGCGACCGTCGGCATGGACAGCACCGGGCGCCGACACGCCGACCCTACGAAGCGGCCCCAGCTGATCCCCCACCGCGTTCGTCGCGGACGCGATCATCCGGGCAACCTGCGCGGCGACACGGCTGGCGCCGGTTCCTCTGGTGGCCTGGCGTTGCTCGAAACAGAGAGTGCCGCTCATGTCCGCCGCCGCGACCCGGAGGTTGTCGCCACCGACATCGACCGCGACCACGTCGTCGGGCCGGTCCAGGCCAGCGCGCCGCCGAGCACGGCGGCGCACAGCAGGCCGATGCCGATCAGCCCGGCCAGGGTTGCGCAGCATCTCCAGGGTGCGCCCCGCCGGCCGGCAGAAGTCGTGGGGTGGACCGGGTCCGGCCGGCAGACGATCTTGCAACAAAGCGGGGCGCACCGCGGACCGGCCGGCGGGTACGGTCCCGGGCATGAGCTACCAGATGTGGGTGCAGTGTTTCGTCGGGGACGACGTGGAGGCGATGCCCGGCGACCTGTTCGGCGCCGTCTTCGGCCCGTACGTCGACCGGCGGGAACCGGAGTTCGGCTCGGCCCACGTCACCGTCCCCGACGGCGGCGACGCGACCTTCTACGGCGTCACCGACGCCGGGATCGACAGTCTCATGATCAGCCACTTCTCTCCCGGCGAGGTGCTCGACCTGCTGGTCGAGTTCGCCCCGCCGGGCCAGCGGCGTGATCATTCCCCCCGACTGCGCGACCATGCTGACCGTCGAGGACCAGCGTGGCGTGGTCCCGGAGGAGCTGCGTTCCGGCGCCGTGGTGGTGACGAACGGCGCCGATGTCGAGGCCGTCCTAGCGGCCGGCTGAGTCGACCGCCGCGCCCGAACGGGCGACCACCGCCAAGCGGGGCCGGGCCGGACCTCCCTGGCGCGTGAGCGGGCGCTCGTGGCGCCTCTTGTCGGAGGGTGGCCGTACGGTCGCTGGCGTGATAACCGTCGCCGATGTCCGTGCGCTGGCCCGGACGTTGCCACGCACCACCGAGCACCTCATCCACGATCGGGTGAAGTTCCGCGTCGGCGCCATCGTGTACGTCGCGTTCTCCCGGGACGAGCAGACGATGGGTTTCGGCTACCCGAAGGAGCAGCGGGACGGCCTCATCGCGGCCGAGCCGGACCTGTTCTACCTTCCCCGGGCCTCCGACCTGCGGTTCAACTGGCTGTGCTGCCACCTGGCCCGGCTCGACCACGCCGAGATGACCGAGCTGGTGACGGAGGCGTGGAGGATGGTGGTGCCGAAGTTCCTCGCCCGGCAGCGGCTGGGCGACTGAGCCCTCGTCCAGTGCTCAGGGCCTCCGCGCGGTGAGTGCCGTCGGGCCGCGTCACTGCTCCGGCGTCCGCTCGCGCCGCCACCGCGTCGCGAACAACCCGAGGATGACCTCGTCGACGAATCCACCGTCGACCCACGCCGCCTGCTGCAGGACGCCCTCCCTGCTGAACCCGGCCCGTTCCGCGACGGAGATCATCGCAGCGTTGTCGGCCAGCGTGTCGACCTGCAAACGATGCAGGCCCCGCACGGCGAAGCCTAGTGGCAGAGCACCCGCACGACGTCGATGCCGAGCCCTCGTCCCCGCCAGGCCGGGCCGCAGCGAGACGCCCAGATGCGCGGAGCGGTGGTGTGAGTCGATCCCCCACAGCAGCGCGTCGCCGGCCAGTTCCCCGCCCACCAGCTCGACCACTGAGAAGGAGGCCGCGTCGCCGGCGGGCTCCGACACCGCGTACGGCGACGCACCGGACCCGCTCGGGATGGGTCGCCAGGGACGGGAGTCGGCCGGGGACCGGGTGGTGACGTCCTCGTACGGCTCGGCGTGCAGGATCGGCACGTTCGTCTCGTGGCGTGCCCGCAGGCCGATCAGTTCTCCGCGCAGCATGCCGTTGTCTAGCCGGCCGGCCGGCACGGATCAGGCGGTCTCCGGCGCCGCACCGTGTCTCGGCGTGTCGGTGCCGGGCCGGGGCGGTGCGATCACGCCCCCGGCACGGTGAGCAGGTAGTCGTCGGCCTCCGGGCTCCACCGCAGCTCGACCACGCCGCTCGTGGCGGCGGCCTTGCAGAACTGCAGGAAGCTGCGGTAGCCGAGCTTCTTCTCGCTGAAGTCGGGGCGCGCCCGGCGAAGCTGGTTCTTCAGCCCGGACAGCGCCACCGTGCCGTCGGCGCCGGCCATTTCCTGGACCACGGTGCGCAGCAGCCCGAACGCCACCTCCCGATCACCGTGTTCGGGCAGCGACACCTCGGGGTCGCCCTTGGCCGGGCCCTCCGCCAGCTCGATCACGTTGTGCGCGGCGAGGTGCCGCAGGAGTTCGCCGAAGGTGCGGAACCCGTAGTCGGACTCGCTGAAGGTCGGGTCCTTGCGCAGCAGGGTGCGCTTCAACGTCGAGGCCGTCACCGCGCCGCTGGAGCTGGCTTGCAGACCCGCCACCGTCTGGGCCACCAGGACCGCGAGCGTGTCGACGTCGCGCGGGGCCTCCTCCTCCACCGCCTGCGGCTCGGGCTCCCGCTCCACCGGCTGCGGCTCCGGGCTGGGCAGCCGGGCCGGACGACCGCGCCGAGCCCGGGTCTCGGGGATCTCGACGCCCTCGAGCCGGTCGTAGAAGAGGAACTCGTCGCACGCCGGCGGGAGCAGCGCCGAGGTGGACTTCTCCACGCCGACGCCGATGACCCGCTTGTTGAGCTCGCGGAGCTTGTGCACCAGCGGGGTGAAGTCGCTGTCGCCGGTGCCGATCACGAACGTCGAAATGTACTCACGCTCGAAGGCCAGCTCCACCGCGTCCACGGCCATCTTGATGTCGGCGGCGTTCTTCCGTGAGGCGCCCATGCGCTGGGGTATCTCGATCAGCTCCACGTGGGACCGGGTGAGCATCCGGCGGTCCTCGTCGAAGTACGACCAGTCGGCGTACGCCCGGCGCACCACCACCCGGCCCCGCTCGGCCAGGGCGTCGGCGACCGGCCGGAAGTCGAAGGCCATCCCGCCGCGATGGTCGCGCGCCCCCAACGCCAGGTTCTCGTAGTCGAGGAACAGCGCGATGCGATCTTCGTGGTCCACCCGAGCAGCCTACGCCCCGAACCCCGGTCGGTCGGCCGACGACTCGTGCGCGACCGGGCTGCCGGCAGTTTCGCCAATCTGCCGCCCGCCGCGCGCTCTCCTCCTCGGAGCCTGGTGCGACGCACCGGGATGAGAGGTCACCGAGGTCGGGCGGGCGTTCCAGCGGGCCCGCTGACATCCTGCCGGCGACGTCTGCGGGCGGGGCGCGTTCACCGCCCCGGCCGCGGTTCCGGCTCGGTACGCGCGAGCCAGCGGTCCGGGGCCGTCACGGCGAGGAGGACGGCAACCGTCGCCGCCGCGACGCCGAGCAGTGGCAGCGCGCGCCCGGCGAGAGCGACGAGCAGCAGGGCGGGCAGGCCGAGCAGCCGGGGCCAGGACAACCGGCGGTCGATGACGGCGGACAGTGCGACCCGGCCGGCGAGGAAGAGCCCGGAGCCGGCGACGGTGAGGGCGACCGCGGCGCCCGATCCCCGTTCGGTGGAATGTGTGATCGCGAGGTCGGCGGCCCCCGAGAGGGCCACCACGCCGGCGATCATGACCAGGTGCAGGTAGCCCGTGACGGTGCCGAACCGGGAGGGATCCCGTTCGTCGATGGCGGCGCCCAGGGGTCCCCCGGCCGGCGTGACGTACAGCAGGCCGATGAGCACCGTGGCGGCGAAGACCAGCAGGAACGCGGCGGACTGTGCCACCGCCAGGCCGGTCGCCGCGTAGGCCACCCCCGCCGTGACGATCAGCTCGCCGAGCGCGATGATGAAGACCTGCTGGAACCGCTCCTTGATGTGTTCGCCCCGCAGCCGCAGCTCACCGGGCTGGGCGCGGCCCAGCCCCGGGGTCGGCCAGCCCATCCGCGGCGCCGCATAATCCAACGCCAGGGCCGCCACCCAGGCCGGCACCCGCGCCGCGGGCCAGGCCGCCCCGACCAGCCAGAGGACGCCGGTCGCTCCGAACCAGACCAGAATCCGCAGCGTCCGGCGGTGCAGCGGATGCCCCCGGAGCGCCACCGCGGTGACGACGCTGCGGCCGACGTGGATCGCGACGTACGCCCCGGCGAAGAGCCCGGCCCGACCCCCGATCGCGTCCGGGACGGCGACGCTCATCAGGAGCACCCCGAGCGTGACGCCGACCAGCAGGGCCCGCACCCAGCGGTTGGTGCGGTCGAACCAGTCGCTGAACCAGGCCGTCACCAGCCAGACCCACCACAGGGGCAACAGGAGCAGGGCGGTACGCGCCGCCCCGGCGATGCTCAACTCGGCGAGCAGGACAAGCGACAGCTGCGACAGCGCGAAACCGAAGGCCAGGTCGAAGAAGAGTTCCAGGAACGACGCCTGCAACGGCTCGTTCCGGCGTCGCAGCAGCGTGGCCGGCCTGCTCGACATCGCGGCTCCCCCCGGCGCCTCCCCCCGCCTTCATACCCTCGCCGCCCGTCCCCCGGGCCAGACTCTTTCGTCCCCGCCGCGACGCGCTGACGGCTCGCCGCGGACCCGTCAGCCCTGGCGGGCCTTCTGGCGCGGGTCGGCCTTGTTGATCACGAAGAGCTTGCCCCGACGGCGTACCACGATTGAGTTCACTTTCCGCTTCAGCCCACGAAGGGAGCTTCTGACCTTCATCGCACGTCATCCTTCCCTGGTGTCCTCGGCGCATCGCGTACCCGGCGGGCCAGGGCTCATACCTGGGGCGTGCGGCGGCGGGCAGGTGACCGCCCGCCGCCAC
This sequence comes from Micromonospora sp. IBHARD004, assembly GCF_052814115.1. Taxonomy (NCBI): domain Bacteria; kingdom Bacillati; phylum Actinomycetota; class Actinomycetes; order Micromonosporales; family Micromonosporaceae; genus Micromonospora; species Micromonospora sp. IBHARD004. The sequence continues at coordinate 3,349,916 of NZ_CP199934.1, read as the reverse complement.
CCGGCCGGTCACGGGTAGCTGACGAGGTTGACGGGGACGTGCGCCGCCGGCCGGCCCAGGGGGTGTGGTCGCCGCTGGAGTACACCTGCCACGTACGGGACGTGCTCCGGGTCCAGGGTGAGCGGCTCGCGCTGGCCCTGGTGGTCGAGGAACCGGAGTTCACGCCGATGGGTCGCGACGAGCGCGCCGTCGCCGACGCGTACAACGAGCAGGACCCGGCGGTCGTGCTCGCCGAGCTGGCCGCAGCCGCCGACGACCTGGCGGCCCGGTTCGCCGCGCTCGGTCAGCCGGAGCTGGCCCGCACCGGCGTGTACTGCTGGCCGCAGCCGCAGGTCCGGACGCTGCTCTGGCTCGGTCGGCAGACCGTCCACGAGGGCGAACACCACCTGCTCGACATCGGCCGGGCCGCCCGGTCGCAGGCCGCGCAGGCCTGACCCCGACCCGGGCGGCGGCGCCTGCCGGCTGGCCGCCCCACGCTACGGCGTCGCGGTGGCACCGGCGCACGGGGCGTCGCCCACCGTGCAGCCCTCGGGCGCCTTGGCGAGCGGATCGCGGACGTCGAACGTGAACGTCTGCGATCCTCCGGCCGGTACGGGCGGTCCGGTGAAGGTGACAGCCTGCCCGTCCTGCCGCCAGTCGGCCCCGCTGGCGCCGGCGATCGTGCCGCCCTTCGCCAGCGTGACGACCACGGTCCAGTCCTCCGCCGGCGCGCCACCCCGGTTGTCGACCACCACCTCGCCGGTGTAGCCGAAGATCCGCGTCGACTGGGTGGTGTAGCGGGCGGTGACGCCGGGGGCCGGTGGCGGAAGCGCGGTGGGGGTACGCGACGGCTTCGCCACGGACCTGGCCGGGCGGGCGACGGCGGTGCTGGTGGTCGGCCGGGGAGGGGCGGAGACGGCCGCCCGGGCTGGGCGGGTCGCGGCGTTGGCGACGGTCGGCACGGGCAGCGGCGCCGGATCCGATCCGGCGACCGGCTGCCGCTCGGTCGGCAGCACGGCCCACACCGCCAGCCCGATGGCCAGGACGGCGCCGGCCAGCACCGCGATCAGCACCGGTCGGCTGCGCCGGCAGGTCGACACCTCGCCGATCGCCGCGGTGACTGGCAACCGGGCGGTATCCCCCAGCTCGCCGCGTCGCAGGTCGACCTGCTGGAAGGCCAACCAGTCGAGGATCGCCGGCAACCGCCCGGTCAGCGCCTGCTGGTAGCACTCCTCACGGCGGGCCCGCTGCTCGGCCGGCCACGTGCCGTGGTCCAGGGCCTCCCGCACCGACAGTCGGCAGCCCTCGGCGGTGGGGATGATGGTGCAGGTCAGCCGGGTGCGGCGGCCCGCCTCGTCGCACCGCAACTCCAGCAGTTCCGGCTCCCGCCGCTCGGTCACCTCGGCGTCGACGGCGGCGTCGAAGCCGGGCAGCCCGGCCGTGTGCAGCAGCAGGCGTCCCCGCGCTCCTTCCACCGGTTCCACCTCGGTGAACCACCGGGCGAGCAGTTCCTGGTCCGTCAACGTGCGCCAGACCCGGTCAGCGGGGTGGAACAGGCCGACTTCATTGTCGATCTCGATCACGCCGAGACTCTACGGTCCCGCACCCGGTCCCGCAGTGACGGTTCGGGTGGTCGGGCCCGGACAAGTCAGAGCCGTCCTCAGCGAACACCTGGACAGCCTTCGCCGGCCCGGCCGCGCCGGCGCAAGCCCGCTCAGCGGTCTCGCCGAACACCGCGACCGCGGTACGGCGAGAGAGCGTCGAGGACGCCGGTGATGCGCAGGGTCCGTGCGACGTTGCCGGTGGGATTGATGACGCCGAAGCGCTTCCCGGCGTCCGTGGCGGTCTGCCGGGCGGTGATCAGCGCGCCAGTGGAGTCGATGAAATGCACGGCGTGCAGGTCGACGAGAACCTGCTGGGCGGAGTCGATCGTCGCGTCGAGGAGGCTCAGCAGCGCGGCGGCGCCGTTGACGTCGATCTCCCCGTCGAGCACGACGAAGGTGCCGTCCGATTCCACGCGGATCCGGTGCGGCCGGCTGAGCTGAGCGTCACTGCTCGCCGTCCGCCACGGGCCCGTCGGGCTCGTCATGCCGACGTGCGGTGGCGGGTATGCCGGCCGAGGTTTCAGCCGGGGACAGGCAGGCGGTGACGGTGGCGGTGAGGCCGTGCAGCCCCCGGGCGAGGATGAGCCCCTCGGCCAGCTGGTGCGCCAGCCAGAGCCCGCGTCCGCCGGCGACGTCGGCGGCGGGCAGCCGTACGGGCAGGCTGCCCGCGGCGGCGGCGCCCCGGTCGGTGACCTCGCAGATCAGCACGTCGTCCTGGCGTCGCAGGTCGAGGTGGCCGTGGCCGCCGCCGTGGCGTACGGCGTTGGTGACCAGCTCGTGCACCGCCAGGACGAAGTCGTAGCCGGCGTCGCCGGTGAGCCCGGCACCGGTCACCGCGGCCGTCAGGCGGTGGCGCAGGGCGGTGACGGTGGCGGCGCTGAAGTCCTGGGACATCAGCGCCACGCCGACGACGGGACCGGGAGTCGGGTGGCTCGGGTCGGATGCCACGGGGTCCTCGGTCACGGGTAGAAGGCTACACATCGTTGTAAACTTCGCGACCGTTGCCAAAAGGCAACCATCCGCAGCTCAGAGCGGGTGCGATCGTCGGTCCCCGGTGACCTCGCCGCCGATCCTGACCTCGACCGGGCCGACCCGCAGAACGCCGTCGGTCAGCGGCGCGCAGCGGACCCCGCCCCGGCCCCGCAACGCCCGCCACGCGCCGGGACCGATGGTGGCGTCCATCCAGGCGCACGGGTTCGCCGGACGGCGGACGCCCAGGCTGACCGGGCCCTGTCCCGAGTCCAGGATCAGCACGGACCCGACCAGATCGTCGACGGCGATGCCCTCGGTGAGGATGTTGCGCCGGACCTGTGACAGATCGACGCCGGGCGGCAGCGACTCCTGCGCGATCACGGTCACGCTCGCGTCGCGGTGCGCCGGCTTGCCGAAGTACCGGTCGCCGACGATGCCGAGGCCGGCGCGGACGTGGATCTCCGACACCAGCTCACCGGGCGGCGCCGGGGCCGGTCCGTCCGCGGGCCGGCCCACGTAGCGGTGCACGGGCGAGGCCAGCAACTGCACGATCCGCGGCATGGCAGCGATTCTAGGAAGCGCCGGCCGCGGCCGGGCCCGCGTCGGTCAGGAGGTGAAGGAGTACGGACCGAACCGGCCCCACACCACGACGGCCGCCAGGATCAGCAGGACGACGTTGATGAGGATCGCCTGGGACTCCTTGCGGTGATCGGGGGCGGGCGGCGCGTCGCGTCCTCCCGGCCCACCCGCGGACATCCACCGTCACCGATACGGTGGGGCCGCCGCGCGGCCGTCGGGTCGGTACGATCGCCGTGCCGTTCCCACAGCCCCTGGAGGTCGCGGTGGCCGAGACCACGTCGCAGTCGCTCGGATCGGGCGGGCGACCCCTGCCGGCGGACGTCCCGCCCTCGGCGCGGATCGACCCGACGGTGCCGCACGCCGCCCGCCGCTACGACTACTGGCTCGGCGGCAAGGACAACTTCGCCGCGGACCGGGAGTCGGGTGACGCGGTGGCCGCCGCGTACCCGGCGATCCGCACCACGGTGATCGAGAACCGGCGGTTCATGCAGCGGGCCACCCGCCACCTCGCCGAGCAGGCCGGGATCCGGCAGTTCCTCGACATCGGCACCGGCATCCCGACCAGCCCGAACATGCACGAGGTCGCTCAGGTCGTCGCGCCGGAGTCGCGGGTCGTCTACGTCGACAACGACCCCATCGTGCTGGCGCACGCCCGCGCCCTGCTGACCAGCGCGTCCGACGGCGCCACCGCCTACGTCGACGCCGACCTGCGCGACCCCGAGCGGATCCTGGGGCACCCCGACCTGCGGGCGACGCTCGACCTCACCCGTCCGGTCGCGCTGATGCTGGTCGCCATCCTGCACTTCCTCCCCGACGGCGACGACCCGTACGGGGTGACCCGCCGGCTCGTGGAGGCCCTCCCCTCCGGCAGCTACCTGGTGATCTCCCACGCCACCACGGATCTGGTGCCCCGGCACATCGCGGCCACCGCCGCGCCGTCCACCGCCACCAGCATGATCGACATGGCGTTCCGCGCCCGGGACGAGTTCGCGTCGTTCTTCGACGGGCTCGACCTGATCCCGCCGGGCATCAGCCCGGTCACCGAGTGGCGGCCGGACGACCCGCCGGAGCAGCGGACACCCGCCGCGCAGGCCTCGATGTACGCCGCGGTCGCCCGCAAACCCTGACACCGGCGGAGTGGCCGCGATGGGCGGCGCCGCCACCCCGGACAACCCAGGCGTGGCGTCAGATGAAACCGCGGACCGCGGTCATCCCGCCATCGACCGGGATCGTGACGCCGTGCACGTGCGAGGCGTCGCCGCTGGCGAGGAACACGGCCACGGCGGCGACCTCGGCCGCGCCGGACACCGCCCGCTGGGCGAGGTGTCCACCAGGCGCTTCAGATGGTCGCGCAGCCCTTCGTTCCACTCCGTCTCGGTCGGACCGGGCGCCACGGTGTTGACCCGGACACCACGCCGGCCCCACTCGGCCGACCACGACTTCGTCAGTGAGTGCAGCGCGGCCTTCGACGCGCCGTACAGCGCCGCCCCATTCATCCCGATCATGCCGTTGATCGAGCCGACGTTGACGATGACACCCTCGCCGCGGTCGAGCATCGGGGGCACGAGCGCGGACGCGAGCAACAGCGGCGCCTTGACATTCGTGGCCAGAATCGTGTCGATCATGCGCTCGTCCGTCTCCGTCGACGCCTTGCCACCGACCAGCGCGGCGGCGTTGTTGACCAGGATGTCGATCCGGCCGCCGGCCGCAGCCAGGGCCGTCCGGGCCAGTGCGGCCGCTCCCTCGCCGTCTCGCAGGTCCGCCGGGACGAACGTCGCCCGGCCGCCTGCCTCGGTGATCTCGGCCACCCGCTTCGCACCCTCGTCGACCCGGCGCCCGGTCACGATCACGTGGGCGCCCTCGGCCGCGTACGCGGTGGCGATCACGCGTCCGATGCCGCTGGTCGACCCGGTCACCAGCGCCGTACGCCCGTCCAGTCTTCCTGCCACGACACACCCCTTCACCATTTATGGACCGTACGGTCCAAAGAATGCCTCCGGCATTTTTGGACCGTCAAGTCCAGAAGGGGTACGCTGGGTCACATGACGCGCCCCCTGACGCCCAAGGGCGCGGCCACCCGGGGCCGGATCGTGGCGGGGGCCGCGGCGCTCATCCGCGCCCAAGGGGTGGAGCACACCGGGCTGGACGACATCCGCTCGGTGACGGCGACCAGCAAGAGCCAGCTCTTCCACTACTTCCCAGGGGGCCGGGGGGACCTGCTCTACGCGGTCGCGGCGCACGAGGCGACCCAGGTCATCGCCGATCAGCAGCCGGCCCTGGACCAGCTCGGGCCACCGCACACCTGGGTCGTCTGGCGGTCGGTCGTCGTACGGAAGTATCGCGAACAGGGGCGGGAGTGTCCGCTACGCTCGCTGACCAGCCAACTGGCCGACTCCGATCCGCGAATCGGACCGCTGGTGGCGTCGCTGCTCGAGGACTGGCACGCCCGTCTCGAGGCCGGTGCCGTTCGAGCCGGCATGTCGTCACCGGGTGCACTGGCGACGTCGATCCTCGCGGCGGTGCAGGGCGGCGTCGGGCTGTTGATGGCGACCGGGAACGTCAGCTACCTGGAAACGGCGCTGGACATCGCCATCGCCCCGATCGACGGAACCGGCCGAAAGCCGTCGTCGGCCGGTCCACGACGACCAACTGCCGGTGGGTGACGTCGGGTCGGCGAAGCAGTCGTCCCGGGTCAGGTCATCAGCCAGCGGTGGATGCAGTGCAGCAGGTCGTCGGCGTCGACCGGCTTGGTGACGTAGTCGCTGGCGCCGGAGGAGATGCTCTTCTCCCGGTCGCCGTGCATGGCCTTCGCGGTGACAGCGATGATCGGCAGGTCGGCGTAGCGGGGCATCGCGCGGATCGCGGCGGTGGCCGCGTACCCGTCCATCTCCGGCATCATCACGTCCATCAGGACGAGGTCGATGTCGTCGTGGCGCATCAGCGTCTCGACGCCCTTGCGGCCGTTCTCGGCGTAGACGACCTCGATGCCGTGCAGCTCCAGGATGTTGGTCAGGGCGAAGACGTTGCGGGCGTCGTCGTCGACGACGAGGACCTTGCGGCCGGTCAGCGCCGTGGCGAGCGGGTCGCTGACGGGCATCGGGTCGGCGGCCGGCGACGGGAACGGCACGACGCGTTCCGGCGTGTCCACCGTCAGGTGCAGGGCGATCCGCTCGCGCAGGTCGTCGAGGCTGCGCAGGATCTCCATCGACCGGTCCTGGGACAGCGCCAGCAGCAGCGTCTCCTGGCCCGGGGTCAGCGGATGCCCGTGGTACGCCAACACGGGGACGCCGCGCAGGTCCGGGTTGTCGTTCAGCGCCTTGAGCAGGGCGGTGCCGCTGTCGTCGGACGGGTCGAGGCGGAGCACCAGCAGGCGGTGGCGGTGAGCGGTGAGCGCCTCCACCGCCGAGGCGGCGTCCACCGCCGTGGACACCTCGACCGGACTGCCGGTCTCCGCGGCGACACCCTGGGCCAGCACGGTGAGCAGCGCCTTGTCGTGGGGTTCCAGCACCAGCAGCCGCCGGGACTCCGCCCGCCGGTGGGTGTCCGGCTCCGGCGCGGCCGCCGGGTGGCCGGCGATCGCGACGGAGGCGGCGTCGGACGTGAGCGGGCCGGTGACGGTCACCGGCAGATAGAGGGTGAAGGTGCTGCCCTGACCGAGGACGCTCTGCGCGGTGATCTGGCCGCCGAGCAGCTGGGCGATCTCCCGGCTGATGGACAGGCCGAGGCCGGTGCCGCCGTACCGTCGGCTGGTGGTGCCGTCGGCCTGCTGGAAGGCATCGAAGATGGCGGTCAGGTGCTGCTCGGCGATGCCGATTCCGGTGTCGATGACCCGGAACGCGACGATCGGCGCCTCCCCCAGCTCGATGCCGCCGGGCAGCTCGTCCGGCCGGGCCCGCTCGATGCGCAGCTGCACCCGGCCCCGCTCGGTGAACTTGACCGCGTTGGAGACCAGGTTGCGCAGCACCTGCCGCAGCCGCTGCTCGTCGGTGTGCAGCCGGGTGGGGACGTCCGGGCCGGTGACGATGTCCAGCTCCAGGCCCCGCGGGGTGGTCAACGGGCGGAAGGTGGCGTCGACGTAGTCGCGCAGCACCGACAGGTCGAACGTCTCCGGGTTGATGTCCATCTTGCCGGCCTCGACCTTGGACAGGTCGAGGATGTCGTTGATGAGCTGCAGCAGGTCGGTGCCGGCGGAGTGGATGACGGTGGCGTACTCCACCTGCTTGCCGGTCAGGTTCCGGTTCGGGTTCTGCGCGAGCAACTGGGCGAGGATGAGCAGCGAGTTCAGCGGTGTACGCAGCTCGTGGCTCATGTTCGCCAGGAACTCCGACTTGTACTTCGAGGCGAGCGCGAGCTGCTGGGCGCGGGCCTCCAGCTCCTGGCGGGCCTGCTCGATCTCGGAGTTCTTCGTCTCGATGTCGTGGTTCTGCCGGGCCAGCAGGGCCGCCTTGTCCTCCAGCTCGGCGTTGGACCGCTGCAGCTCCTCGGAGCGGGCCTGCAGCTCCTCCGAGCGGGCCCGCAGCTCGGCGGCGAGCCGCTGGGACTCGGTGAGCAGGACGTCGGTACGGGCGTTGGCGACGATGGTGTTGACGTTGACGCCGATGGTCTCGGTGAGCTGGTCGAGGAAGTCACGCTGGATCTCGGTGAAGCGGCTCATGCTGGCCAGCTCGATGACCCCGAGGACCTGGTCCTCGAAGAGCACGGGCAGCACCACCAGGTGCAGCGGCGCGGCGGCGCCGAGGCTGGAGGAGACGGTGACGTAGTCGGCGGGTACGGCGTCCACCACGATCGCCCGCTTGCTCAGCGCCGCCTGGCCGACCAGGGAGTCGCCGAGGGCGTACCGGCGGCGGGTGGCGTCGTGCCCGTAGCCGCCGACCACCCGCAGGGCGGTCCCGTCGGCGGTCTCCTCGACCAGCAGGAACGTGCCGAGCTGCGCGGCGACCAGCGGGGCCAGCTCGTTCATCACCAGGCCGGCGACGACGTCGAGGTCGCGGTGGCCCTGCATGAGTCCGGAGATGCGGGCCAGGTTGGTCTTGAGCCAGTCCTGTTCCTGGTTGGTGCGGGTGGTCTCGCGCAGCGACTCCACCATGGAGTTGATGTTGTCCTTCAGCTCACCGACCTCGCCCGGGGCGTCGACGGTGATGGACCGGGTGAGGTCGCCGGTCGCCACGGCGCTGGTCACCTCGGCGATGGCGCGGACCTGCCGGGTGAGGTTGCCGGCCAGCTCGTTGACGTTCTCGGTGAGGCGCTTCCACGTACCGGAGACGCCCTCGACCTCGGCCTGGCCGCCGAGGCGGCCCTCGCTGCCCACCTCCCGGGCCACCCGGGTGACCTCGGCGGCGAAGCTGGAGAGCTGGTCCACCATGGTGTTGATGGTGGTCTTCAGCTCGAGGATCTCCCCGCGCGCGTCCACGTCGATCTTCCTGGTCAGATCGCCCTGGGCCACCGCCGTGGTGACCTGCGCGATGTTGCGGACCTGACCGGTCAGGTTGTTCGCCATCGAGTTGACGTTGTCGGTGAGGTCCTTCCAGGTGCCCGCCACGTTCGGCACCCGGGCCTGGCCGCCGAGCCGCCCCTCGGTGCCCACCTCGCGCGCCACCCGGGTCACCTCGTCGGCGAAGGCGCCGAGCGTGCCGACCATCGTGTTGATCGTCTGGGCGAGGACGGCGACCTCACCCTTGGCCTCGACGGTGATCTGCCGGCTCAGGTCGCCCTGGGCGACGGCGGTGGCCACCAGCGCGATGGAGCGCACCTGGTTGGTGAGGTTGTTGGCCATTTCGTTGACGTTGTCGGTCAGGTCCTTCCAGGTGCCGCCGACGTTGGACACCCGGGCCTGACCGCCGAGCCGCCCCTCGGTGCCGACCTCGCGGGCCACCCGGGTCACCTCGTCGGCGAACGCGGAGAGCTGGTCGACCATCGTGTTGATGGTCTCCTTGAGCGCCAGGATCTCGCCGCGGGCGTCCACCCGGATCTTCTGGGTCAGGTCGCCCTTGGCCACCGCGGTGGTGACCTCAGCGATGCTGCGCACCTGGGCGGTGAGGTTGTCGGCCATGACGTTCACCGACTCGGTGAGGTCCTTCCAGGTGCCGGAGACGCCCTTGACGTCGGCCTGGCCGCCGAGTCGGCCCTCGGTGCCGACCTCCCGGGCCACCCGGGTCACCTCGTCGGCGAACGACGACAGCTGGTCCACCATCGTGTTGATGGTGCTCTTCAGCTCCAGGATCTCCCCGTGCGCGGTGACGGTGATCTTCTGCGACAGGTCGCCCCGGGCCACGGCCGTGGCCACCTGGGCGATGCTGCGCACCTGGTCGGTGAGGTTGCCGGCCATCGAGTTGACCGAGTCGGTGAGGTCCCGCCAGGTGCCCGCCACCCCGCTGACCTGCGCCTGACCGCCGAGCCGCCCGTCGGTGCCCACCTCCCGGGCCACCCGGGTCACCTCGTCGGCGAACGACGACAGCTGGTCCACCATCGTGTTGATGGTGCTCTTCAGCTCCAGGATCTCGCCGCGGGCGTCGACGGTGATCTTCTGCGACAGGTCGCCGCGAGCCACGGCCGTGGTGACCTGGGCGATGTTGCGGACCTGGCTGGTCAGGTTGCCGGCCATGAAGTTCACCGAGTCGGTGAGGTCACGCCAGGTGCCGGCGACCCCGGGCACCTCGGCCTGACCGCCGAGGCGGCCCTCGCTGCCCACCTCCCGGGCCACCCGGGTCACCTCGTCGGCGAACGACGAGAGCTGGTCCACCATCGTGTTGATGGTGATCTTCAGCTCGAGGATCTCGCCCCGCACGTCGACGGTGATCTTCTGCGACAGGTCGCCCCGGGCGACCGCCGTGGCCACCTCGGCGATGTCGCGGACCTGGTCGGTGAGGTTGCCGGCCATGGCGTTCACCGAGTCGGTGAGGTCCTTCCAGGTGCCCGACACGCCGGGCACCTCGGCCTGACCGCCGAGCTGCCCCTCCGTTCCGACCTCCCGGGCGACCCGGGTGACCTCGGAGGTGAACAGGGACAGCTGGTCGACCATGCCGTTGAAGACGGTGGCGATCTCGCCGAGCAGCCCGTCGCCGTCCTCCGGCAACCGGGTGCCGAAGTCACCGTCGCGGACCGCCGTCAGGCCCGCCAGCAACTGCCGCAGGCCCGGGTCCGCCATCGGCGCGCCCGCGCCGCTCCCCGAAGGTCGCCGCTTCGCCGTCGTCGTCTCGACCACCACAAACCATCCATGTCCGGCGGCCGGCGGTAAGCCGCCGGATCAACATCAACCGCGCAAGTATGCACAGGTGGTCGTCCGGCCGCAGCGCGAGCGGGCGAGGACCGGGCCCGGACCGCGGGGCCGCACCGGGCACCCTGCCGCGACGATCGGGCGGGACCGCTGGTCGCGGCCCCGCCCGGTCGCTCACCGCACGGCGGCTACCGCAGTCCGGACGCCCGGTTGATCGTCTGGGGGCCGCGTTGCCCGCGCGGTCCTCGACGCCCCGGCGAGCGCGGCCACCGTCGCGGGCTACCCCGACCGCGTCGACCCGCGGCGGCACGCCCGGGGCACGGCGCCCTCCGGCGGGACGGGAACGGCGACTTCGCCGAACCAGCGCCGGCCGGCCCGGAACACCTCCGGCACGACCATGCCCGCGGCGGCGGCCACGTCGTGCACCGCGACCGCGTCCAGTCGGGCCCAGCTGAACGTCCCGCTCCGGCGCAGCTCCCCGTCCGCGGAGAGGCTGGCCAGCCTGCTGTGCCCGCGCCAGAGACCGAGCCCGGGCGGCTCCAGCTCCACGATGACGGTCCCCTCCGGACGGATCAGCTGACGGCACCGGCCGAGCAGGGCGACCGGGTCACCGCCGATGCCGATGTTGCCGTCCATCAGCAGGACGTGGGCCCAGCGGCCCTCACCCGGCAGCCGGGCGAAGACATCCCGGTGGATGGCGACCGCCCCACGGCGGCGGGTGAGGCGTACGGCCTGGGCAGAGACGTCGACGCCGACGGCGGTGTGCCCCGCGCGGGTGAGCGCGAGGGTGAGCCGGCCCGGGCCGCACCCGACGTCGAGGGTGGGGCCGGCGCACCGGGCGACGACCGCCCCGCTCGCCGGCTCGGGCGGGCCGTGCCAGCGCCCCACCGGCAGCGGGCTGCGCCGCCCGTCGCTGTGCAGCAGCCAGTGCCGACCGGGTGCGCGGTCGAGCGCGGCGGCGAAGCCGTCCGCCCGGGTCGCGACGTCACCCACCACGGGTGCCGGCAGCTCCCCCGCGGCGCGGGCGCCGAGGGTCACGGCCGGCCGCCGCGCAGCAGGGCGTGGTGCAGCGGCGCCACCGCCCGGGCGAACCGGCTCTCCGGCACCTCGGCGGCGACGGCCAGCGCGTCGGACCATTCGTCGACGTCGCGCAGCACGGCCAGCGGGGCGGTGCGCAGTCCCCGGTCCGCGAGCGCCGCCACGGTGCGCCGCCCGGTCTGCGCGGTGGACATCGGCACCTCGCGCAGCGCGGCCGCGTGGCGGCCGTCCCGCAGCCCCAGGGCCCACCAGCCGCCGTCGACGGCGCGGCCGAGCACCGCGTCGGCCATGAGCAGCCGCCGGACCGCGACGCCCAGACGCGCCGGGGTCACCTGCGGGGTGTCCATGCCGATCTGCAGGACCGGGCGGCCCGGCCAGGCCGCCGCCACGTCGGCGTGGGCGTGGGCCAGCCGGTCGCCGAACCCGTCGCCGCGCTGCGGCAGGACGGTCCAGCCGGCGAGGGCCGCGGTCAGCGCTGCGCCCTCCTCCGCGTCGGCGAGCCGTCCCCGCAGGGCGAGCACGGGCGTCACCCCCGGCGTGGCGCGGACGGCGTCGAGGGTGTCCCGCAGCGCCGCGGCGGCGATCCGGGCCGCCCAAGCCGGGGTGGCCGGCGGGCACAGCCGGGTCTTCACGGCCCCCGCCACGGGCGCCTTGGCCATCACGAGCAGGACGGTCATCGGACGCTGCGCAGGACGCCGGCGAAGTCGCGGGTGGCGCGCAGGGTGCCGCGGACCGAGCCGGAGACCTTGGACCGGGTGCCGGCGGCCCGGGGGGCGTAGCGGACGTCCAGCTCGCGGATCCGCCAGCCGGCGGCGGCGGCCCGGATCAGCAGTTCGAGCGGGTAGCCGAAGGCCCGATCGGCGACGCCCAGCGCGAGCAGGGCGTCGCGGCGGGCCACCCGGATCGGGCTGAGGTCGCGCAGCGGTACGCCCCGGTGCCGCAGCAGCGCCGCGACGAGGGCGGTGCCGGCGCGGGCGTGCCACGGCCAGACCCCGGCCCGGACGGGGCGCCGCCGCCCCACGGTCAGGTCGGCGGCGCCCCCGGCCACCGGGGCGACCAGGGCGGGCAGCTCGGTCGGATCGAACGAACCGTCGGCGTCGAGGACCGCGACCAGCTCGGCGTCGGCGGCCTCGAGCCCGGTGTGGACGGCCGCGCCGTAGCCCCGGCGGGGCTCGTGCACCACCAGGGCGCCGTGCCGGGCGGCGACCTCGGGCGAGCCGTCCCGGGAGCCGTTGTCCACCACGATCGCCCGGTATCCGGGCGGGATCGCGGCGAGCACCCCGGGCAGCGCGGCGGCCTCGTCCAGGCAGGGCAGCACCACGTCGATCTGGGTCGGCATACCGCCGACGCTAGGGCCCGATCCCCCCGAACGGGGATGGATCGACCCTTACCCCCTCGCCCCTTCCCACGGAACGGTGACGTTGCGCCGTTCGGCCGCCGCCGGCGCGGCGCGGACCGTACCGTCCGGTCGACATGAGAGCGACCACGCTGCCCGCCGCCGCCGTCCGGGCGCCGGCGGGCCGGTCCCGCGCCGACCTGCTCGTGCTGGGGGTCGAGGCGGCGCTGGTCGCGCTCGCCGCGGTGGTCGGCGCGCTGCTCAACGCCCGCGGGGTCGGCCTGTACGCCGACGCCGCCCCGCTCTACGCGACCTGGCGGCCACACCTGGGCTGGGGCACCCCGGCTGCGGTGCTGGTCGCGGGCGCGGTGCTCGGCGTCGGTACGCGCTGGGCCCGCACCGCCGGCTGGGCCGCCCTGCTCGGCGCGGCCTACCTGGCGTCCGTGGCCTGGACGCTGGCGCTGGCCCTGGTCGACGGCTGGTCGGCCGGGTTCGCCGAGCGGCTCACCCCGCAGGCGGAGTACCTGCACGAGGTGCCCGAGGTCACCGACGTTCCGGCGATGCTGGCCGGCTTCACCGGTCGGATCCTGGACTTCGGGCCGGACTCGTGGTCCACCCACACCGCCGGCCACCCGCCGGGGGCGCTGCTGGTCTTCGTAGGGTTGGACCGGGTGGGGCTGGGCGGCGGGGTGGCCGCCGCGCTGGTGTGCGTCCTGGTCGGAGCGAGCGTCACGATCTCCGTACCGGTGGCGTTGCGGGCGCTCGGCGCGGCCGACGCCGCCCGCGCCGTCCTGCCGTTCCTGGTGCTGCTGCCGGGGGCGGTCTGGGTGGGCGCCTCCGCCGACGGGCTCTTCGCCGGCGTGGTCGCGGCGGGCCTGGCCCTGCTCGCGGTACGCGGGCGGGTGGCGCCCGCCGCCGGTGGGCTGCTGCTGGGCTTCGCGCTGTACCTGTCGTACGGCTTCGTCCTGGTCGGCCTGCTGGCGCTGGCCGTGCTGGCGCTGCGGCCCACCGGCCGGGTCGCCGCGCTGCTCGCCGGAACGGCCGGCGTCGCGGCGGTGGGGGTCGCCTTCACCGCGGCCGGCTTCCGCTGGTGGGACGGCTACCGGCTGGTGGTGGAGCGCTACTACCAGGGCTGGGCGGCGGACCGCCCGTACGGCTACTGGGTGTGGGCGAACCTGGCGGCGCTGCTGCTCTCCGCCGGCCCGGTGCTCGGCCCGGCGCTGCGCCGGGCCGTAGCGGCCCGCGCCGGGGCGATCCGGTCCGGGATCCGGCCGAACGAGGGCTGGCGCGACCGCGCCGGGCGGACGCTCGCCGCCGGGCCGACGGTGCTGCTGCCGGTGGCCGCGGCGGTGGCGGTGCTCGCCGCTGACCTGTCTGGGCTGAGCAAGGCCGAGGTGGAGCGGATCTGGCTGCCGTTCACCGTCTGGCTGCTGGTCGCCACCGCCCACCTGCCGGCGTCGACGCGGCGCTGGTGGCTCCTCGGGCAGGCCGGCACCGCCCTCGTCGTCAACCACCTGCTGTGGACGGTCTCCTGAGGCGGGCGACGGGAACGTCCGCCGCCGGTCAGACCGTCAGGGCCGCCGGTTCGCGCAGCGGGTCGGTGGCGAAGGCGGTGACCCCGTCGGTGAACCCGACCCGGGCGGTGTACCCGAGCAGGTCGGTCGCCCGGCCCGGGTCGGCGACGACGTGCCGCACGTCGGCGGAGCGGGCGCCGCCGACGACCAGCGGCGCCGGACCGGCCATGGCGGTGGCCAGGGTGGCGGCCAGCTCGCCCACGGTGCGCGGCTCGCCGGAGCAGACGTTGACCGGCGTCAGGGGCTGCGGCGGCGGCGTGGCCAGCGCCAGCAGGTTCGCCCGCGCCACGTCGCTGACGTGCACGAAGTCCCGCCGCTGCCGGCCGTCCTCAAGCACCTGCGGCCGCCGGCCGGCGGCCAGCGCGGACCGGAAGATGGAGGCCACCCCGGCGTACGGGGTGTCGCGGGGCATCCGGGGGCCGTAGACGTTGTGGTACCGCAGGGCCCAGACCCCGCCACCGGTCTGCCGCGCCCAGGCGGCGGCCAGGTGCTCCTGGGCCAGCTTGCTGGCGGCGTACGTGCTACGCGGCTCCATCGGGGCGTCCTCGGGTACCAGGGCGGGGGTGAGCGTCGACGCGCAGTGCGGGCAGGTCGGGTCGTAGCGGCCGGCCGCGAGGTCGGCCGCCCGGCGCGGGGCGGGGCGGACCGTGCCGTGCCGGGCGCACTCGTAGCGTCCCTCGCCGTAGACGACCATCGAGCTGGCCAGTACCAGCCGGGTCACGCCGGCCCGGTGCATCGCGGCGAGCAGCACGGCGGTGCCGTAGTCGTTGTGGCTGGCGTACGCCGGCGCGTCCGACGGGTCCAGTCCGTGCCCGACCATCGCGGCCTGGTGGCACACCGCGTCGACCCCGGCCAGCAGCCGGTCGAGCAGCTCGGGGTCGCGGACGTCGCCGACCACCGGGTCGTGCCGCCGCGACCACTCCGGCAGTTCCCCGCCGTGCGCCTGGGGCAGCAGCGCGTCCATCGCCACCACCTCGTGCCCCTCGACGACGAGCAGGTCGGCGACCTGCGATCCGATGAACCCGGCCGCGCCGGTGACCAGTACCCGCATGCCCGCCAGCGTAGGTCGGCACGCCGGCACGGCGGGCCGCGTTGCGACAGCCGTAGTGATTCCACAACATCTGTCGCCCACCGACGCCGGTAAGCCTTCCGTAATCGGGCAAGTCCCGCCGGGCCGCCGACACCGCCCGTAGCCTGCCAAACAAGAACCCGCGCCGGCCGCCGGACGCGCAGCTCCCGCCACCGCCGGTGGACCGGCACGTCGAGCAGTCAGGAGGAGGGCCGGTGAGCGCCGACCGTACGTCCCCCGGGGACCACCCGGGCCCCGGCTCGCGGACCGACCCGGAAGGCCGCGCGGCGTTCGGCTTCCCCCGGCGGGGATGGGCGTTGCTGGCGGAGCATCCGCCGCCCGGCGCACGCGGCGTCGACGGACGGTGGCGCAGCCCGCTGCGCGGACCGTGGCTCACCTCGGTGTACGGCCTCGTGCTGCTCGTCGGCCTGCCATTGGTCTTCCTCACCGGCCTGCTCGACTACCTGGCCTACAGCCCGCAGTTCGGTCAGGCCCTCCCGAGCGACGTCGGCTGGCTGCGGCTGCCACCGTTCGACTGGCCCACCCGCCCGTCCTGGCTGTTCCGGGTCACCCAGGGTCTGCACGTGACGCTCGGGATCACGCTGATCCCGGTCGTACTGGGCAAGCTCTGGTCGGTCATCCCGAAGCTCTTCGACTGGCCGCCGGCCCGATCGGTGGCACAGCTCCTGGAACGGCTCTCCCTGCTGCTGCTGGTCGGCGGGATCCTCTTCGAGATCGCCACCGGGCTGCTGAACATCCAGTACGCGTACCTGTTCGGATTCGACTTCTACACCGCGCACTACTTCGGCGCCTGGGTCTTCGTCGCCGCGCTCGTCACGCACGTGGCGCTCAAGCTGCGGCGGATGCTCACGGCGCTGCGGTCCCGGCCGGCGCGCGCCGAGCTGGCCGTCCCGCGCGACGCCACCCGGCCCGAGCCGCCGGACCCCGACGGGCTGGTCGCCGCCCGACCGGGTCCGGCCACCGTGAGCCGGCGCGGCGCGCTCGCCCTGGTCGGCGGCCTGTCGCTGCTGCTGGCCGGCCTGACCGTCGGGCAGACCCTCGACGGCCGGTGGCGCCGCACCGCGCTGCTGCTGCCCCGGGGCCGGCAGCCCGGCACGGGCCCGACCGGCTTCCCGGTGAACCGCACGGCGGCGGCCGCCGGGGTCGAGGCCGCCGACACCGGGGCCGGCTGGCGGCTGACGCTGCGGGCCGGCGGGCGGCAGGCCAGCCTGGACCGGGCCGCCCTGCTCGGCATGCCCCAGCACACCGCCCGGCTGCCGATCGCCTGCGTGGAGGGGTGGTCGACGCTGCAGACCTGGACCGGGGTACGGCTGCGCGACCTCGCCGCGCTGGTCGGGGCGGGTGCGCCTGGCTCCGCCCACGTCCGTTCGCTGGAGAAGGCGGGGCTGTTCGCCCAGGCGACCCTGCAGGCCAATCAGGTCCTCGACCCCGACTCGCTGCTCGCGCTGCGGGTCAACGGGGTGGACCTGACCCAGGACCACGGCTTTCCGGCGCGGGTGATCGTCCCGGCGCTGCCCGGGGTGCACTGCACCAAGTGGGTGGCGGGGATCGAGTTCCGGGGGCGTGCCGATGCGTGAGGTCGCGGCGCGCTTCCGGGCCGCGTACGGGGCGCCCGGAGGGCACCTGCTGCTGCTCGTCGGCTGCTTCGCCGTCGCCGGCTGGGTGGCCCTGCGGCTGGCCGGTGAGGCGACCGCCGGGCGGATGCTGCTCTGGTTCGTCGGCGCGGCGATCGCCCACGACCTCGTCCTGTTCCCGATCTACGCCTCGGCTGACCGGGCGCTCCGGGCGGCGGTTGGCGAGCGACGGGCCCGGCCGGCGTCCGGGCCGTCGCTGCTGAACCACCTCCGCGTGCCGGCGCTGGCCGCGGCGCTGCTGTTCCTGGTCCACCTGCCCGGGATCCTCCGCCAGGGCCGGGAGACCTACCTGGCCGCGACCGGGCAGGACCAGCAGCCGTTCCTCGCCCGCTGGTTGCTCGTCAGCGCCGCCCTCTTCCTGGCCAGCGGAGTCCTGTACGCGTACCGGCGGTGGCGGGCACGGAACGCGTAGGGCCCGGCGCCCAAACGCCTCGGCCTGGGCGGGTCGGATCACCTCGGCGATCAGCTCGGCCTGTCGCAGCTCGGCGTTACGCTCGGCGACCAACGCGCGTTCGACCAGCACCTCCTGCTGGGCGCGTGCCGCGGCCAGCGGGCCGGCCTGGGCCGCCGTCTGCTGCGCCTGGTCGATCTCTGCCTGGTACTGGGCCCGGGCGATGGCGGTCTGCCGGGCGTACTCGGCCTGGTGCCGGACGCTCTCCTGCTGCGCCATGGCGCTGGCCTGGTCCGCGGCGGCCTGCGCCACCTTGGCGTCCTGGTTGACCTTGGCCTGGTGGGGCGCGGCGAGCGCGCTGATGTAGCCGACGCCCTTGTCGTCGATGCTGCTGATCTGCAGCGAGTCGACGGCGAGGCCGATCCGGGCCATCTCGGTCTTGCTGGCGTCCACGATGGCGTCGGCGAGGGTCTGCTGCTCGCGGATGATCGATTCGACGGTCATGCTGCCGATGATGCTGCGAAGGTGACCGCCGAAGATCCGCCCGACCAGGGTCGGCATCTGGGTCTGGTCGCCCTGGAAGCGGCAGGCCGCCGCGGCGATGGACTCGTGGTCGTCGCCGACCTTGAACGCGATGACGGCCTGCACGGTCAGCGTGATGCCCTGCTTGGTGTAGCAGTCCTCGGTCACCTCGGCCTCCTGCATGGCCAGTGTCAGCCGAGTGGCCTTGGACAGGACCGGCACCACGAAGACGCCGTGTCCGGTGACGATCTTGAAGGGCAGCGCATCCGCTCCCCGCTGCTTTCGTCCGCTGATGAGCAGCGCCTCGTTGGGAGCGGGCAACCGTCGCGCAGCGGGTGCACCACCCGCGCGGTCCTGCCGACCAGTGACTGACCGTCCACCATGCTCCCCGGGACCGGGCGCCGACCGCGTCCGCGCCGCCTGCGGATCATCCGCCGCCGGCCTCGGCTCATTGTGCGCCGGGCTCGGGCCCCAGGGAAAGGAGCCCGGACGCGCCGGACCTTCGGGGTGGCGGGCCAGCCTCGAGGCGCGCGACGCAACAGTCGGGGCGAAGTTCGGCCGGGCGGCGGACGGACATCCTGCTCCGATGCGAAAGCATTCGGATGCGTTCATCAGGTTACGTTCGTGCCGGTCCCCGCCGTCGAATGGTCCGGTCGGCCACGACGTCGGCCAGCGCGATCACGATGAGCAGCCACGTGGTGATCACCCCGGCACCGACCAGCGGCAGTTGTCCGCCCACCAGGCCACCAATGATGAAGACGATCAGCCCGATCACCCGGGGCCAGGACAGCCGATGGTGGATCAACGCCGAGAGCAGGATCCGGCCGGTCAGGAACAGCACCGGCCCAGCGGCGATCACGGCCTGTCGGTCGGGATCGCTGGACGTCGGCTCGGCGATCATCAGCTCCGCGCCGACGGCAATGGTGACGGTCCCGGCGATCATGACCAGGTGCAGGTAGCCGGCCAGAAACGCCAGCCGGTTGCCGGGTGGCCCGGCCTCTTCGATGGCGCTGCCGAGCTGCACGCCGGCGGGGGCGAGGTACAGCCGGCAGATGCTGACCGCGGTCACGAAAGTCAGCGCGAACGCGAGCGTGCGCTCCTGGTCGAAGCCGGCCTCGCTGTAGGTGATGCCGGCCATCAGGATCAGCTCGCCCAACGCGATGATGAAGATCTGCTGGTAGCGCTCCGACAGGTGCTCGCCGACGACCTGCCGCTCCGACCACGTGCTGCGCCCGAGCCTCGGCGTCGGCCAGCCCAGGCTGGCCAGGGAGTAGTCCATCACGAGGGCCACCGCCCACAGCACCTCGCGGGCCGGCGCGACGAATGCGCCGGCCAGCCACAGGATGCCGGAGAGCGCGAACCAGATCGCGACCCGCACCGTCCGCAGTTGCAGCGGATGGCCCCGCAGTGCGGGGATCAACAGCGCGGCCCGGCCCAGGTGGATGGCCACGTAGGCACCGGCGAACACGAGGGCGTGCCCGCTGAAGGCGGTCGGTACGGCGGCGGCCATGAGCAGGCCGCCGAACATCGCCCAGAGCAGCAGCGTGGTGATGAGCGGCGTCCGCGGGTCGAACCAGTCCGAGGAGAAGGCGGTCACGAACCACACCCACCAGATGGCCGCCAACAGCAGCGACACCCGGAACGCGCCGTGCAGGCTGAGGTCGAGCTGGAGTTCCCGCGACAGCCGGGTCAACGCGAAGATGAAGGCCAGGTCGAAGAAGAGCTCCAGGAACGACGCCCGCCTCGGGTCCTCGCGCTGTCGCAACAGGCCCCAGGGAAGCCCCTTCGCCATCCCCGTCCTCCCGGAGGCATCAGATGAGCCGCCCCTGACGACAGTCGTACCATCACGGGAGCGCGTCCGGGGCACAATGCCGCAGCCGGCCCGGTCCGTGAAGGTGGCCGAGCCAACCGCCGGGCCTTGACCCGGCTCCGGCAGCTCGTTGGCCAAGATTCCAAGCCCTGCCTGGCACGGAATCTGGACATGGTGGAGGGGCACCTGCTTCCGGCCCCGCCGCGCTGCGGGTGGGACACGCGGCGTGGGGGTGGATTCCTGCTTTTCGGCGCGGTGCCGGCACGGGTGCCGATCTTACCCGCGCTCCACAGGCGTTTAGGCTCTCCCAGCGTCCCTGGGCGAGGATGTTGATCGCCGCGTTGACCTCCCGGGCCAGGTCCCCCGTGTACGTGCGGCGTGGCGGGTGCTCCCTCGGACCTCCTTGCGTTGGTGGGGCGCGGCGCCGGCGGTCGGGACGGACCGCCGACGCCGCGGCGCGGGTCAGGCCGGGACCGCCGGCCCGCGGGGCTCCTCGGGGGTACGCAGCCAGACGGCGGTGTCCGGCGGCAGCAGGTCGTCGTCGAGCGGACCGCTGGCCAGCAGCAGCCGCTGGTACGGCGGCAGCGGCACCGCCGCGTCGGAGAGGTTGACCAGGCAGCGGAAGTCGCCGCCTCGGCGGTACGCCAGCACGCCGGCGGGCGCCGGGAGCCAGGTCAGCTCGCCGTCACCCAGCGCCGGGTCGGCCCGGCGGACGGCGATGGCGGCCCGGTACAGCTCGAGCATCGAGTGCGGGTCGCCGGTCTGCGCGCGGACCGTGCGGTCCTTCCAGTCAGCTGGCTGCGGCAGCCAGGGCGCCGCCGCGGAACCGTCCGGGCTGAACCCGAACGGTGGTGCGTCGCCGGTCCACGGCAGCGGCACCCGGCAGCCGTCCCGGCCGGGGTCGACCCTGCCGGAGCGGGCGAACATCGGGTCCTGGCGCAGCTCGTAGGGAACGTCCTCGACCTCCCAGAGGCCCAGCTCCTCGCCCTGGTAGACGTAGGCCGCGCCGGGCAGCGAGAGGGAGAGCAGCGCGGCGGCCCGGGCCCGCCGGGTGCCCAGCTCCAGGTCGGTGGGGACCCCCTCGCGCTTGGCCGCGAAGCTGAACGTGGTGTCCGCCCGGCCGTACCGGGTGACGTGCCGGGTGACGTCGTGGTTGGAGAGCACCCAGGTGGCCGGGGCGCCGACCGGGGCGTGCGCGGCCAGCGTCGCGTCGATGCAGGCCCGCAGCGCGGCCGGCTCCCAGGCGCAGCCGAGGAAGTCGAAGTTGAACGCCGCGTGCAGCTCGTCGGGGCGGAGGTAGTTGGCGAACCGCTCATGGTCGGGCAGCCACACCTCGCCGATCAGCGCCCGCTCGCCGGGGTAGCTGTCGGCGATCCGCCGCCAGCTGCGGTAGATCTCGTGCACCGTCTCCACGTCGACGAACGGGTTCGGGCCGTCCGGGGTGGCTTCGGGCAGCGTCGGGTCCTTGGCCAGCATCGCCGCCGAGTCGATCCGGATGCCGTCCACGCCCCGGTCGAGCCAGAACCGCAGGATGTCCTCGAACTCGGCGCGCACCCGGGGGTGGTCCCAGTTGAAGTCGGGCTGCTGCGGGGCGAAGAGGTGCAGGTACCAGTCGCCCGGCGTGCCGTCCGGGTTGGTGGTCCTGGTCCAGGTGTCGCCAGCGAATGGCGAGACCCAGTCGGTGGGCTTCTGCGAGCCGTCCGGGCCGCGACCCGGGCGGAACCAGAACAGCTCGCGCTCGGGCGCCTCCGGGCCGCCGGCGAGTGCCGCCTGGAACCAGGGGTGCACGTCGGAGCAGTGGTTCGGCACCACGTCGACGATGGTCCGGATGCCGAACGCGTGTGCCTCGGCGATCAGCGCCTCCGCCTCGGCCAGGGTGCCGAAAACCGGGTCGATGTCGCGGTAGTCGGCCACGTCGTAGCCGGCGTCGGCCATCGGGGAGGGGTACCAGGGGCTGTACCAGATCGCATCGACGCCGAGCGCGGACAGGTGATTCAGCCGGGACCGGATGCCGGCGATGTCGCCGATGCCGTCGCCGTTGCCGTCGGCGAAGCTCCGTGGGTACACCTGGTAGATCACCGCTCCACGCCACCACGGACCATTGTCTGGTGTGGACACGAGCACCTGCTTTCTGCGTCAGTACGTCGGCGGGTTCGCCGGACCTGAAGGTGTATCGGGCGAACTGTCGTTGTTCGCCGCGCACCTGCGGGGCTAGCCTTTGAGGCTGCCTGTGGTCAGACCGGACATGATGTTCCGTTGGAAGATCAGAAAGACGATGACGGTCGGGATCGCGGCGATGACCGACGCGGCGACCACCACGTTCATGGGCGTACCACCCGAGAAGGCGTAGATGCCGACGCTGACCGTCCGGGTCTCGGGGGACGGCATGACCAGCTTCGGCCAGAGAAAGTCCTTCCAGACCGCCGTCACCGCGAAGATCGAGACGACGCCGAGGATGGGGCGCGACATCGGCAGGATGATCGACCACAGCGTGCGCAGCGGCGTCGCCCCGTCCATGAGGGCCGCCGCCATCAACTCCTCCGGGATCGAGTCGAAGAACCGTTTCAGCAGGAAGATGTTGAACGCGTTCGCGACCGCGGGCAGCCAGATCGCAAACGGCGAGTCGAGCAGGTTGATGTGCAGGATCGGCAGGTCGATCACGGTCACGTACTGCGGAACGATGAGGACCATCGCCGGGATCATCAGCGTTGCCAGCATCAGGCCGAGGATCACGTTGCCGAACACCGGTCGAAGCTTCGACAAGGCGTACGCCGCGGCGGTGTCGAGGACGAGCTGGAACACCAGCGCGCCAGCCGCGTAGTAGAACGTGTTGAACAGCAGCTTCGCGAGGTTCAGGTTGTTCCACGCGTCAGCGTAGTTCTGCGACTGCGGATCCTTCGGGAACAGCGATGGCGGGGTCTGCGCGATCTCCTGGCCGGACTTGAGCGCGCCGGTGACCATCCAGTAGAGCGGCCCGAGGAAGACGAGCGTGAAGCCCACGACGACGACGGCCAGCAGCGTCCAGTAGATGACCTTGCCGCGCCCCCGCCGAAGCTGAGCGTGGGAGATGAGGGTCCGGGTCCCGGAGTCCTGTGCCATGGGTCGTCCCGTCCTAATCCTGTCTCGAGCTGAGCCGCACGTAGACGGCGGAGAAGCCGGCCAGCACCACGAGCATGATCACGCCGAGCGCCGCGGCGCCGTTGAGGTCGTTCTGGAAGAACCCGTGCTGGTAGATGAGGTACGCCACCGATGTCGCGGAGTCCTCCGCGCCCGTACCGTTCGCGAGGATCAGCGGCTCGATGAAGAACTGCATCGTGGCGACGATCTGCAGCATCGCCAGGAGCGCGAGGATCAGCCGGGTCTGCGGGATTGTGACGTTGCGGATCCGCCGCCAGATCCCGGCGCCGTCGAGCTCGGCCGCTTCGTAGAGTTCGCCGGGGATGTTCTGCAGTGCCGCCAGGTAGATCAGTACCGCGCCGCCCATGTTCATCCAGGTCGACGCGATTACCATCGCCGGCATCGTCATCTCGGGGGACTGCATCCACTGCGATGTCGGCAGGTGCAGCGCCTTGAGGATCGAGTTGAAGAGTCCCGCGTCGCCGGGGTCGTACGCGTAGAACTTGAAGAGAAAGAGCGCCGAGGCTGGCGGCAGCATCACCGGCAGGTAGACCAGGATCCGCAGGTACCCCGTGGCGTGGCGAAACTCGTTGAGCAGGATCGCTACGAAGAACGGCACCGCGTACCCGAGAACCAGCGCCAGAATCGTAAAGTAGAACGTGTTCTTCCAGGCCGTCCAGAAGCTGGGGTCGGCGATGATGCGGTCGTAGTTGTCCCAGCCGACCCAGCTCGTGACGCCGCGCCGGGTGCGCTGGAAGCTCATGACGACGCCGCGGATCATCGGATACCAGGAGAAGAACGCGAAGCAGATCACCGCGCCGATCAGGAACGCGTGCCCGGTGAGATTGTCGCGTACCTTGCGGCCGAGGCTCGTACGCTGCGGCCCTGCCGGGTACGGCGACGCGGGGCGACCCGGTTCTCTCCTGGTCCCCGGGGCGGTGGTGATCGCCAAGGCAACTCCTGTGTGAGTCAGTGACGCCGACGGTGCGGCGCGGACGGTGTGAGGGCCGGCGGCGCGCCAGCCCCCACACCTTCAGGTCACTTTTCGGCGGCCAGGAGCTGGTTGACCTTGTCTTCGGCCGTCTTGAGCAGCGCGTCGATGTTCGCGTTCGGGTTCGTCAGCACACCGGACATCGCGGCGTCGAGCACCGCGTAGATCGCCTGCGCGTTGCGTGGCTCACCATTGATCGGGACCGGGTTCGCCTCGAAGATCGCGAAGTTCGCGGTGTCGACGTTCGCGTTCGCCTTGCGCAGCTC
Organism: Micromonospora sp. IBHARD004; assembly: GCF_052814115.1. NCBI lineage: Bacteria > Bacillati > Actinomycetota > Actinomycetes > Micromonosporales > Micromonosporaceae > Micromonospora > Micromonospora sp. IBHARD004. Next base: position 3,325,800 of record NZ_CP199934.1, on the reverse strand, counting down.
GAGTTCCTGCTTCTGCGTGTCGCTGCCGTTGGCGAAGAGCAGCGGCTGGGGCAGGCCCACCGGGTAGTTCTGCGGCTTGGCCCGGACGTAGTCGAACTGGCCCTTGCCCGGCGTCAGCTTCTGGTACGCGATCCACTTCAGACCGGCCTTGACCTGCTCGGGGGTGAGGCCCTTCTTGAAGAAGTAACCCTCACCACCACCGAGCGTCCCCTTCGCCGCGCCGTCCTGGCCGGGCAGCGGGGCCATCGCCCAGTCCTGGAACTTGCCCTGGAACTGGCTGACGATCGCCTGGGTGGCGTCCGGCGCGCCGACGAACATGCCGACCTTGCCCGCGCCGGCATTGGTCAGCAGGTCAGCCCACTGCAGCAGTTGGCGGTCGCCCATGCTGTTGTCGCCGTACCGCATGTCCTTGAGGTTCTGCAGGACCTGCTTGCCCATCGCGTTGTTGAAGTCGGCCTTTTTGCCGTCGGCGGTCAGCACCTGGCCGCCCTGGGAGTAGAGCAAGGAGGTGAAGTGCCAGCCTCCGGTGTTGCCGGCGCTGTACTCCGAGTAGCCGGCGATGCCGTTGCCGAGCGCGGAGATCTTCTTGGCGGCGGCCCGGACCTCGCCCCAGGTCTTGGGCGGGTTGTTCACGTCGAGCCCCGCCCGCTGGAACAGGACCTTGTTGTAGACCAGGCCCATCGAGTAGTTCTTTACCGGGACGGCATAGAGCTTGCCGCCGTCGGTGAAGACCTCCTTGAGCGCCGGGTCGACGCTGTCCCAGGAGGGGACCGTGTCCTTGTTGGCGAACTCGGTGATGTCCATCGCCTGACCGGAGTCGAGCACCTGCTGGAGATCGGTCATGTACCCGTAGAACAGGTCGGTGACGGTGCCGCCGGCGAGGCGAGCCGTGAAGTCCGGCGGGTTGTTGCACTGCTCGCCGACGCTGACGCTCTTGACGACGATGTTGGGGTTCTGCCGCTGGAACTCGACGACGTCGTCGTTCCAGTTCTTCAGCAGCTCTTTCTGGGCGCCGACCGGCTGGCAGTCGACGGTGATGGTGACCTTGCCGCCTGCATCGGTCTTTGCGTCGTCACTCTTCGTGGAGCAAGCCACCAGGCTGAGCCCCAGGCCGGCCACGAGCGCTGACGCCGCAGCCTTCCGGTACTTCGGTACGGACATCTGTCCATCCCTTCGGGAACGGGAGTCTCCATGACCTTCGCTGATCTGCGGTGATCGTCACCGCGGCCGAACCCTGCTACTGATCTGTCTCCGCCAGGTGACCCGCCGCCTGGATCTGCGGCGGACCGGCGCGCGGGATGGTGATCTAGCTCTCGTGCACGGCATGTTTCGTGCCGATGACGATACAAAGCCGAATCAGGTCGCGCAAGAACTGAACCGAAGGATGAAAGACAGGGACTGGCGCCATTCCGGACGCAAAAAGAGACGGACCTCGGAGGGTCCGTCCCTTTTTGTGCTCCGTCCCGCGCTACCCGGTCGCGGCCCGCGCCGGCCCGGTCGAACCGCGCACCACCAGCTCAGGTTCGAAGAGCAGTTCGTCGCCGTGCACGCCGGCGCCCTCGATCTGGGTCACCAGCAGGTCGACGGCCGCCTGACCCATCGTCTCGATGGGCTGCCGAACGGTGGTCAGCGGCGGATCGGTGCAGGTCATGAACGCCGAGTCGTCGAAGCCGACCACCGAGACGTCCGCCGGCACCGCGCGGTCCAGCCGGCGCACCGCGCGGATCGCCCCCAGCGCGAGGACGTCGCTGGCGCAGACGATGCCGGTGATCCCCCGGTTCACCAGCTTAGTGGCGGCCACCCGGGCACCCTCCATCGAGAAGCTCGACCGCTCCACCCACTCCCCCGGCTCGCTCCAGCCGGCGATCCGCTGCATCGCCGCGAGCTTGCGCCGCGACGGGACGTGGCCCTCGGGGCCGAGCACCATGCCGATCCGCTCGTGGCCGAGCGAACGCAGGTGCCCGCACGCCTGCTCCACGGCCACCGCGTCGTCGGTCGAGACCCGGGGGAACCCCAGCTCGTCCACGCCCGCGTTGACCAGCACGACGGGCAGCCCCCGGTCGGTCAGCCGGCGGTAGTGCTCGTGCGGGGCGTCGGCGAGGGCGTACAACCCGCCGGCGAAGATGACGCCGGAGACCTGGTGGTCCAGCAGCATCTCGACGTAGTCCGACTCGGACACCCCGCCGATGGTGCGGGCGCACAGTGCGGGGGTGAAGCCCCGCTGGGCGAGGGAGCCGGTCACCACCTCGGCCAGCGCCGGGAAGATCGGGTTCTGCAGCTCGGGCAGGACCAGCCCGACCAGCCGGGCCCGTTCGCCGCGCAGCTTGGTCGGCCGCTCGTAACCGAGCACGTCGAGCGCGGTGAGCACCGCGGTCCTGGTGGCCTCGGAGACGCCGCCGCGGCCGTTGAGCACCCGGCTCACGGTGGCCTCGCTGACGCCCGCCTTGCGGGCCACCTCACTCAACCGTTTCGTCACGGCCGCAATCCTACGTCGGATTCTTGCAAGAAATGAACCATGTGCTGCCCGGTGACATCAGTACGGCGGCGCCTCCGTCCCCGGGCCGGACCTGCGGGACCCGCCCGCGCACCCGCCGCCGCCATCCGCGCGGGCCGGCGGCGCGGCGGGAGGCAGGCGGTAACGCGGTCGCCGCCGCGGGTGCGCGGGTGTGAGGATCGCCGGGTGAGGATGCATGCCGATCAGGTCGACATCACCGCCGACGTCGTCACGGCGCTCGTCGGCGCCCAGTTCCCGCACTGGCGGGCGGATCCGGTGCGGCCGGTGGTGTCGTACGGGACGGTCAACACCCTGTTCCGGCTCGGCGACGAGATCGCGCTGCGGTTCCCGCTGCGGCCGAGCCTGGACGCCGCGCTGCGCGACGAGCTGGTGGCCGAGCAGGACCACGCCCGCCGGATCGCCACGCACGTGCCGGTGGCCGTTCCCGAGCCGATCGCCGTCGGCGAGCCCGGTCCCGGTTACGCCGGCCCGTGGACGGCGTACCGGTGGATACCCGGCGAGCCGGCGGACCGGCGCACCATCAGCGGGCCGCGGGTGTTCGCCGCCGACCTGGCCGCGTTCGTCGCGGCCGTGCACGACATGGAGACCGGCGGGCGTACCTGGGACGGGCGCGGCCGAGGCGGTCCGCTGCACACCAGGGACGCGTACGTGCGGTGGGCCCTGGGCGAGAGCACTCACCTGACCGACACCGCGCGGCTGGCCCGGACCTGGGCGGAGTGCCGCGACGCGGCCCCCCACGACGGGCCCGACGTGTGGCTGCACGGCGACCTGATGCCGGGGAACCTGCTGGTGCGCGACGGCCGGCTGGCCGCGGTCATCGACCTCGGCGCGGTCGGTGTCGGTGACCCGGCCGTGGACCTGATGCCGGCGTGGAACCTGCTGCCCGTGGACGCCCGCGACACCTACCGGCGCGCCCTCGGGGTCGACGACGCGACGTGGCAGCGCGGCCGCGGGTGGGCCCTCGTGCAGGCCATCGGTGCGCTGGCCTACTACGTGGGCACCAATCCCGTCATGGCCGACACCGCGCGCCGGACCCTCGACGCGCTCCTGGAATGACCGGCGGCGCGCCTGTCGGAGCCGGCGGCCGCCCTGCCGGCTCCGGCTCGACCATGACGTCATCGCAAGATATGAACAAAGGGATGCTTGAATATCTACAACTTATAGCAATAACATGAGCGCGTCACGCCCACGGCTGCCCCAGTGGGCCGTCCTGAGAGCGACGCCATCGGGACGTCGGGGCGGCGGCATCCGTCAGACCAACCCGAGAGAGTGGGTCATCCGATGTACGGAAGCTTCGACGAGGACGCCGCGCCGGGACGCCGCCGCGGTGCCGCCCGGACCGCCGCGGTCACCGCGGCGGTGGCGCTGAGCGTGCTCACCGGGGGCGCCGCCGCGGCCGGTCCCCGGCCCGCCGGTCCGGCGCCCGTGGTCACCCGGGCCGCGCTCGATCCGTCGCTCGTCGCCGGCCGCGGCGCCGCCGTCGGCTTTCTCGAGCAGGAGGCCGAACACGCCCGGACCACCGGCACGGTGATCGGTCCCGACCGGTCCGCGTACACGCTGGCGGGCGAGGCCTCCGGCCGCCGGGCGGTCCGACTGACCCCCGGGCAGTACGTCGAGTTCACCCTGCCGGCGGCGGCCAACGCGATCACCATCCGGTACAGCATCCCGGACTCGCCCGACGGCGGCGGCATCACCGCGCCCCTCGACGTCGCCGTGGGCGGTCGGCCCCGCACGATGACCCTGACCTCGCAGTACGCCTGGCTCTACAACCAGTACCCGTTCAGCAACGACCCCGACGCCGGGCTGCTGCACCCCGACTGGTGGATCACCGAGTGCTCCTGCGTCCCGGCGGCCACCACGCCAGCGCCGACAATCAGCAAGCCGTTCCGGCCGCACCACTTCTACGACGAGCAGCGCCTGCTGCTGGGCCGCACCCACCGCGCCGGCGAGATCGTCCGGCTGACCGCGCCGGCCGGCAGCGCCGCCGCCTGGACGGTCATCGACCTGCTGGACTCCGAGCTCGTCGGACCGCCGCACGTGGCGCCGCACGCGGTGAACGCCGTCGCCCTCGGCGCCGACCCGTCCGGCCGGCGCGACTCGGCCGACGCGCTGGACCGGGCCATCTCGGTGGCCCGCCGCACCCACCGGCCGGTCTACCTCCCGCCGGGCACGTACCAGGTCAACCGGCACATCATCGTCGACCACGTGACGATCGAGGGCGCCGGCAGCTGGTACACCGTGATCCGGGGCCGGGAGGTCGCCCTGGACACCCCCGCCCCCGACGGCTCGATGCACACCGGGGTCGGCTTCTACGGCCGGGACGCGGCGGTCGGCGGCAGCAGCAACGTGCACCTCTCCGGCTTCGCCATCGAGGGCGACGTCCGGGAGCGGATCGACCTCGACCAGGTCAACGCGATCGGCGGGGCACTCAACCACTCCACCATCGACGGCCTGTACCTGCACCACACCAAGGTGGGCATGTGGTTCGACGGACCGATGACCGACCTGCGGGTCACCGACACCGTCATCGCCGACCAGATCGCCGACGGCCTCAACTTCCACACCGGCGTCACCCACTCGTCGGTCTCGAACAGCTTCATCCGCAACACCGGCGACGACGGCCTGGCCATGTGGTCGGAGCGGACCGGCAACGCCCACAACACCTTCGACCACAACACCGTCCAGTCCCCGGTCCTGGCCAACGGCATCGCCCTCTACGGCGGCACGGACAACACGGTGTCGCACAACCTCATCGCCGATCCGGTCCGCGAGGGCAGCGCCATCCAGGTCGGCTCCCGGTTCGGCGCCGAGCCGTTCACCGGGCACCTCTGGATCACCGACAACACCACCGTGCGCGCCGGCACCTACGAGCTGAACTGGAACATCGGCCTCGGCGCGATCTGGTTCTACGCGCTGGACCGCAGCATCGACGCGGACATCCAGGTCGTCGGGGACGCCTTCCTGGACAACACCTACAACGCGATCATGCTGGTCAGCGACTGGCCGGTGAAGGACCAGGTGGCGATCACCGGCGTCGGATTCCGGGACATCCGGGTCGACGGCACCGGCACCTCGGTGGTCAGCGCCCGCACGGCCGGCTCCGCCTCCTTCGCCAACGTCGACGCCCGCAACATCGGGGCGGTCGGGGTCAACAACTGCGGATCGTTCCACTTCACCCCGGCCGGCTCCGAGTTCAGCCTGACCGACCTCGGCGGCAACGACGGTGGCTGGCTGGCGCCGTGGCTGCTGCCGAACACCATCACCTGCAACGACCGCCCGACCGTCGTACCGCCGCCGGCGCCCGCGCCCTGGTGAGTCGGCGTCCGGTGGGTCACCCTGTCCGGGCCCTCAGCCCTGGACGGGGTGACCTGCCGGAAGCCGCCGACCGGCGGCTACCGGCCGTTCACCACAGCGGCGTCTCCGACTCGGCATAGGGCTGATCGATGACGTGCACCGCGGCCTCCTCGGCGCTGGCGCCACCGCCGTCGATGCCGACCTCCCGGGCGACGGAGTCCGCCTCGACATCCTCGCCGGACCCCTCGTTGCTGTCGACGAGCCGCCCGGCGCGCAGGTCGCGGTCGAATCCCCGCCGGGTCAGTTCGTCCTCGTCGGCGTAGGGCGCGGGATCGTCGTCGGACGAGATGTCGGGCTCCTCCTCGGCGAGCCGCTGGGCGAGCGACTCACCCGCGTGCTCCTCCGCGGCGGTCGTACCGAAGCGGTTGGCGCCCGACCAGCGATCGGTCGCCACGATCCCGACGTCGAGCGGGTCCCCGACACCGTCCTCGAGGGTGTCGGAACCGTCGAGAACGCCGTCGTCCTCGATGTCGTCGTACTGCTGCACCTCGTCGCTACCGGCATCGGCGCTCATGGGGGACCTCCCAAGGGGTGGCGCGGTGGTTGCTCCGCTGCCGATGTTAGTCACTTTCCCGGCTGGGCCATCGCACGGCCGACCCAGGTCACGGCTCGTGCCCGATGGGCCAAAGCTGGGACTCCCGTCGCAACCCCGTTCACCCGCCGCAGGCGAGGTGGTTCATGGGCGCCATGGCGAACCCGGCGATCCTGACCGTTGACGACGATCCGGCGGACGTCCCGGGCGGTCGCCCGGGACGTCCGCCGGCGGTACGGTGACCGCTACCGCGTGGTCCGCGCGAACTCCGGGCCGGAGGCGCTGGACGCGCTGCGCGAGATCAAGCTGCGCGGCGAGCAGGTGGCGCTGCTGCTGGCCGACCACCGCATGCCCCAGATGACCGGTATCGAGTTCCTCGAGGCGGCCATGGACATCTTCCCGGCCGCCCGCCGGGTGCTGCTCACCGCGTACGCGGACACCGATGCCGCCATCGATGCGATCAACGTGGTCGACCTCGACCACTACCTGCTCAAGCCGTGGCATCCGCCGGAGGAGAAGCTCTACCCGGTGCTGGACAACCCTGCTCGACGCGTGGGCGGCCAGTCCCGACGCCGTCCTCGCCGAGCTGCGGGTGGTCGGGCACCGCTGGTCCGCGCCGTCGTTCAAGGTCCGCGACTTCCTCGCCCGTAACCTGGTGCCGTACCGCTGGCTGCTGGTGGACGAGCCGGAGGGCGCCCGGCTGCTCGACGCGGCCGGGGCGACCGAGGCGGACCTGCCGCTGGTGGTGACCGCAGAGGGCAAGGCCATGGTGGCGCCGACCCAGACGGAGCTGGCCGCGCTGGCCGGGCTCACCGTGGCGCCGGCGACCGACTTCTACGACCTGGTCGTGGTCGGCGGCGGCCCCGCCGGACTCGGCTCGGCCGTGTACGGGGCGTCGAAGGGCTGCGGACGGTGCTGGTGGAGCGCCGCGCCACCGGCGGGCAGGCCGGGCAGAGCAGCCGGATCGAGAACTACCTCGGCTTCCCCGACGGGGTCTCCGGCGCCCAGCTCACCGACCGGGCCCGGCGGCAGGCGACGAAGTTCGGCGCCGAACTGCTGAGCACCCGCGAGGTGGTCGGGCTGAGCGCCGCCGGGTCGGCCCGGCTGCTGCGCTTCGACGACGGCAGCGAGATCGCCGCCCACACGGTGGTGCTCGCCACCGGGGTGTCGTACCGGGTGCTCGACGCGCCCGGGCTGTCGGACTTCAGCGGGCGGGGCGTCTTCTACGGCAGCACCGCCACCGAGGCGCCGAGCTGCGTCGACCAGGACGTCTCGGCCTCGCCGGCCACCGGCTGGTGCTGATCGGCATCGGCGTCACCGCAATCCTCGCCGGGGTGAACGGCTTCCTACTGACCCGGGCGCCGCTGATGGACGCCGCCCGGGCCACGCTCTGGCTCACCGGCAGCCTCGACGGGCGGGGCTGGGTCAACGCGCTGCCGCTGCTGGCGGCGCTGGCCCTGCTCGCGCCGGCCGTCCTCGCCGGCGGGCGGGCGCTGGGCGTGACCGGGATGGGCGACGACCTCGCCACGACGCTCGGCGTACCGGTGCGGCGGCTGCGGCCGCTGCTGCTCGCCGCGGCGGTCACGCTGGTGTCGCTCGCCGCGGCCGCCGCCGGCCCGGTGTCGTTCGTCGCGCTCACCGCGCCGCACCTGGCCCGCCGGCTGACCCGGGCGCCGGGAGCGAACCTGCTGCCGGCCACCGTCCTCGGCGCCGCACTGCTGGTCGCCGCCGACCAGCTCGCTCAGCACGCCGTCACCGGGCGCCAGCTGCCGGTGGGCGTGGTGACCGGGGTGATCGGCGGCGGACACCTGGTCTGGCTGCTGGCCACCGAACGCCGGGCCGGGCGGCTGTGACCCGCCCCCACGAGAACGGAGCACCACCCATGCGCCCCGACACACCCCGGCTGGTCGGCCGGGCGATGACCCTCGCGTACGAGCGGCGGACCGTCGCCGAGGACCTGACGCTGGCCGTACCCGACGACTCGTTCACCGTGATCATCGGCCCCAACGCGTGCGGGAAGTCCACCCTGCTGCGCGCGCTGGCCCGGTTGCTCCACCCCGCCGCCGGCGCGGTCCTGCTCGACGGCGCGGACATCCACCGGCGCTCCACCCGCGAGGTCGCCCGCGTCCTCGGCATGCTGCCGCAGTCCTCCGTCGCCCCGGACGGCATCACCGTCGCCGACCTCGTCGCCCGCGGCCGCCACCCGCACCAGGGGCTGTTGCGACAGTGGTCCCGCGACGACGAGCGGATCGTCGCCGGAGCGATGGCCGACACCGGCGTCGCCGACCTCGCCGACCGGCCGGTCGACCAGCTCTCCGGCGGGCAGCGGCAGCGGGTGTGGATCGCCATGGCGCTCGCCCAGCAGACCCCGCTGCTGCTGCTGGACGAACCGACGACGTACCTGGACATCGCCCACCAGGTCGAGGTCCTGGACCTGTGCGCCCGGCTCCACGAGGAGCAGGGCCGCACCCTGGTCGCGGTGCTGCACGACCTCAACCAGGCCGCCCGCTACGCCACCCAGCTGGTGGCCATGCGCGACGGCGCGGTGGTCGCCGCCGGGGAGCCGCGCCGGGTGGTGACGGCCGCCCTCGTCGAGGAGGTGTTCGGGCTTTCCTGCCGGGTCATCGACGACCCGGAGACCGGGACGCCGCTGGTCGTGCCCGCCGCCCGCCGCCGGGTCGGCCCGGTGCCGGCGTGACCGCGCACCGGCCGCGTTCAGGTCTCCCCCGGGCGCGTGCTCAGGGGGTGCGCTGCCCCGCGACGAGGTCCAGCATCTCGTCGACCGAGCCGGCCGGGTCGGTGACCGGGAACTGCACCGCGCGCACCACGGCGTCCGGGTCGAGCAGCAGGGACAGCCGCTTGAACCGGTCCACGCCGCCCGCCCGGAAGGTCGGCAGGAGCAGACCGGCGGCGAGCCGACCGTCCTGGTCGGACAGCAGCGGGTACGGCAGCCGGGCGTGCTCGGCGAACGCCCGCAACTGGTCGGGGCGCTGGGTGCTCACCCCGCGTAGCTCGGCGCCGGCGGCGCGGAAGAGGTCGTGCCGGTCGGCGTACGTGCGGGATTCGAGGGTGCACCCGATGGCGCCGGGGATGTCCTCCCAGCCGCGCGGTAGGCCCTGGGCGCCGGGCGCGAACGCCCCGGGGAAGAGGTAGAGGACGGTCCACCGGCCGGGGACGGCCGGTGCCTCCTCGCCGGCGTCGTGCCGGGGCAGCGTCAGCGCCGGGAGCCGGCGGCCGACCAGCTGGTGCACCCGGCGGGCCTCGGCGGAGTCGGCGTCGGCGGTGGCGGTGAGGTCGCCGTCGCCCATGACGTGCCGGGTCCCCCAGTCCTGCAGGGCGATCAGCACCGGCAACAGGCCCTCGCCCTTGCGGGTGAGCAGGTAGTCGTGGCGCGGCGGGTGGGCGGAGTACGGCTGGCGCCGCAGCACCCCGTGCTCGACCAGCGCGCCCAGGCGCTCGGTGAGGGCCCGCCGGCTGACGCCGAGCTCGCGCTGCAACGCGTCGAACCGGGTGGTGCCGCCGGCGATGTCGCGGACGATCAGGAAGGTCCACCAGTCGCCGAGCACGCCGAGGGCCTGCGCGATGCCGCAGTCCGCGTCGCCGAGATCCGTCCGCTTCACATCCCACCTCCCGTCCGTCCGACCACGTCGACTATAGTCCGTTTCAGATTGGAACCCACTGGCTCGGGAACGGGGGTCGACGGCATGACCGTCAGGCAGGGGGCCGGAGTGTTCTGGCGCTGGTGGACCGCCGGCACGACCAGCCTGGTCGGGTCGGCGGTCGGCGCGGTGGCGCTGCCGCTGACCGCACTGACCGTGCTCGACGCGTCCGCGTTCGAGATGGGCCTGATCGCCGCCGCGAGCTACGTCGCCTGGCTGGTGATCGGGCTGCCGGCCGGCGTCATCGTGCAGCGGCTGCCGCTGCGCGGCGCCCAGGTCGGTGCCGACCTCGCCCGCGCCGTCGCGGTGGCGTCCATCCCCGTGGCCTGGTGGTGGGGCTGGCTCACCGTCGCCCAACTGGTCGTCGTGGCGCTGGTCGTCAGCTTCGCCAACGTGCTCTTCGACGTCGCCAACGCCACGTTCCTGCCGGCCATCGTCGGCCGGGAGCAGCTGCACGCCCGTAACAGCCTCACCTCGGCCACGCACGCCGCCACCCAGCTCAGCGGCCCGTCCCTGGGCGGGCTCGCGGTGCAGGCGCTCGGCGCGGTGCCGACGGTGCTGGTCGACGCGGCCAGCTACCTGGTCTCGGCCGCGCTGCTGCGCTCGCTGCCCGCGCGGCGGGTCGACGCCCCGGACCGGTGGCCCCCGCTCCGCGAGATGATCGGCGAGGGCTGGCGCTACGTGACCCGCCACCCCGTGATGGGGCCGACCATGTGGACGGCCACTGCGGTGAACTTCGTCTGCGGCGCCCAACTCGCGGTCTACCCGCTCTACCTGGTCCGGGAGCTGCACGCCCCGGCCGCGCTGGTCGGCGTGCTGCTGGCCGTGGAGGGCGTCGGGTCGCTGGTGGGCGCCACGCTGACCCCGTGGATCACCGGACGGTGGGGCACGGCCCGTTCCCTCGTGGTCGCCTGCCTGATCGCCGTCGGAGGCGCGTTCCTCGTCCCGGTCGGCGTCGGCTGGAGGGCCTACCTGGCGTTCGCAGCGGGCAACGTGGTCTTCGCCGGCGGCGTGGTGGTGCTCAGCGTGACCACCCGGACCTACCGGCAGATCGCGAGCCCGCCCGACCTGCTGTCGCGGGTGATGGCCACGGTCCGCTTCGTCTCCTGGGGCGCCATCCCCGTCGGCGGCCTGATCGCCGGCACCCTCGCCGGGCTGGTCGGCGCCCGGGTCACCCTCTTCGCCTTCGCCGCGGCGGCGGTGCTGGCCCCGCTGGCTCTGCTCTTCTCCCCCGTCCGCGGTCTGCACGACCTGACCGACCTGGCGGTCGATGGACCGACCGCGCGAGAGCCCGTCGCGGCCGCGCGCTGACGCTGCGGCGTCCCGCGGCAACGTCCGCGCGCCGTCCGCGACCTGGCCGAGCCGGTCGATGCTCACTCGTTGCTGCTGCCCTTCTTCGACCTCCAGTAGGTCCAGGGCCGTACTGCTTCTGCCTAGGGAGCGGTCGACACCTCGACGCCGGGTTCTTGAGCCATCCGCGAGGACACGGCGATGACGAACACGAGCGGCGCGATCAACAGTGCCGGCGACCACGCGGACAGGTGTACAGCCACCAGGGCACCGACAGCGGCGCCGCTCATCAGGGCCGCCAGGACTTGAGCCTTGGGCCGCAAGCCACGCCAGGGGGTCCGAGCGGCAACACCGGCGATCAGACTCGTGAGAGTGCCTGTCAGGTATGTGGAGGAGAGGCCCGGTACGCCGAACCGTTGGACGGCGCTGCTCTGCACACCCAATGCCGCTGCCGACAGCATCAGGAGAGCGAGATCGACGTGCTCCGAGTGGTTGGGAAGGTTGAGCTCCCAGACGACGAGAAACACGACGAACACCAGGAGCTCCAGGACGAGCGCCCGGGTGACCCGACCCGGCCAGACGGGGTCGTTCGGCTGCGCCGAGCCGGCGAGGCGGGCACCCGCGAGGACGCCGGCAATGAAGCTCACGATGGCGCAGCCTGAAGTCAGGGCAAGATCTGCTTCGCCTCTGCCCGCTGCCAGCCCGAGCAGGACCATGTTGCCCGTCATCACGCTCGAGAAGGCGCCGCCCAGGGAGAGGAAGCCAACGGCGTCGGCGCATCCGGTCAAGAACGTGAGCACGACAACGAGGGCGTGCCTTCGCCTGAGGAGATCCAGGCTTCCTCTTGCTGTGGCACGGGAGCGCATGACACGCGGCACTGTTTTCAGCACTGTCGGCTATCCTCCACGGATTGTTCTTCGTATACACTTCGTCGGGACGTTCACGGAGAGGCGATCAGGTGGCTGAAGACCTGCGGGACAAGCTCGGCGCTCAACACCTGCCGCTACGCGACCAGGTCCTCGCCGCCCTACGGACCGCCATCATCAACGGCGACTACCCTCCGGGCGAGCGGCTGACCGAGGACCGGTTGGCCGAAGACTTCGGCGTCTCTCGCAACCCGGTCCGGGAGGCACTGCGCGTCGCAGAGGCAGAAGGTTTCGTCGTGATCCTGCCCCGCCGCGGGGCGGTTGTCGCCTCCCCCAGCAGCGGGACCATCGCCGACATGTTCGCCGTCCGCGAGCGCCTGGAGGCGCTGGCCGCCCGGCTGGCGGCCGAGCGGGCGACGGCGGCGGACGTGGCCGCCCTGAGGGCGCTGCTGGACCAGGGCCACGAGGCGACGGAGCAGCAGGACCTGCGACGGGTCGCCGAACTGAACACCGCCCTGCACCTGCGGATCCTCCAGATCAGCGGAAACCCCTGGCTGTCGTCGATCGCCAAGGCGCTGTACCTCCATGTGCAATGGGTCTTCCGACTGGGAGCCGCGGAACGAGCACCACACTCGTGGACCGAGCACATTCAGCTGGTCGACGCCATCGAGTCAGGTGACGGTGAGCGAGCCGAGCAGGCCGCACTCTCCCATCTCGACGCGGCATCCGCGGCCGCCTACGAGAACGCCGAAGGCGGGTATGGAGCCCGCTAGCAGTCAACGGCCGCAGGCATAGCCCTGCATGCCACGCGGGTTCGCCCCTGCCCCGAGCACACCCGTAGCCGGATCGCGGGTCACGGCACAGAGCCGGCCGAGGCTCCACGAGCCGGAGAGCCGTACCTCGTGCCCGTACGCACGCAGTGCCGTCAGGACATCCTCGTCCAGGCGGTCCTCCATCACCAGGACGCCGGGCTCGAAGTCGCGCGGGTAGAACGACGCCGGCAGGCTGGTGGTGTGCCACATGGGCGCGTCGATGGCCTCCTGCAGGGACCGACCTCCCGCCAGATGGCGAAGAAGGAACAGCAGCTGCCACTGATCCTGCTGGTCGCCGCCGGGAGTGCCGCACGCCAGCACGGGCGCGCCGTCGCGGTGCACCAGTGTCGGGCTCAGGGTGGTACGGGGTCGGCGTCCCGGGGCAAGCGACGAGGCGAGACCTTCCTCCAGCCAGAACATCTGGAGTCGGCTGCCGAGGGGGAAGCCGAGGTCCGGAATGGTGGGAGAGCTCTGCAGCCAGCCACCGCTCGGGGTGGCGGAGATCATGTTGCCCCATCGGTCGACCACGTCGACGTGACAGGTGTCGCCGCGGGTGACGCCGTCCGGCTTCACCGTCGGCTCGCCCGTCGTGGGATCCACCACGTCGGCCCGGCGTCCAGCATTCTGTTGGACATAGCCAGGGAGACGCGGTTCCGCTCCATCGGGACGCCCCGGTCGTAGCTCCGCCGACGCCCGCCCTCCGATCAGACCTGCCCTCTCCCGTGCGTACTCCCTGGAAAGGAGCGCCTTCAGGGGCACGTCGATGCCATCGCCGTACCAGGCCTCGCGGTCGGCGAACGCAAGCTTGAGCGCTTCGGCCTGGGCGTGGATGCCGTGAGCGGTTGACGGGTCGTACGCGGCTGGGTCGTCGAGCGCGTCGAGGACCGACAGCGTCTCCAGCAGCACCGGGCCCTGGCCCCAGAAACCGGTCTTCGCCACCGAGTGACCGTTCCAGTCGAGGGTGACCGGCTCCTCCCAGGTCGCAGAGTAGGCAGCCATGTCCGCGCCGGTGACGAGGCCGGCATGGGGACGCCCGCTGGAGTCCTGGAACGGTTCCCGGGAGAACCGGTCGATCGCCTCGGCCACGAAACCTTCACTCCAGGCGCGACGTGCGGCGTCGATCTGCGCCTCGCGGTCGGAGCCGCCTGCCTGTCCGGCATTGACGAGTCTTTGCAGAGTCCGCGCGTAGGCCGGGTTGGCGAACATCTCGCCCGCCGCCGGCGGCTTGCCGTTGCGCAGCCAGAGCTCCGCGGAGGTGTGCCAATGCTCCTCGAACAGCGATTGCACGGCTGCCACGGTGTCGCCGACCCTACCGACCAGCGGATGGCCGGCGCCGGCGTATCCGATCGCCGGCTCCAGCACCTCCTCCAGAAAGAGCGTGCCATGGTCCCGCAGCAGGAGGAGCCAGGCGTCCACGGCGCCGGGCACGGCCGCCGCGAGCGGGCCGGATCCGGGGATGAGGTCCATCCCGAGGGACCGGAAGTGCTCGATCGTGGCACCGGCCGGCGCGGGCCCCTGCCCACACAGCACCTTCGGCGCCGGGTCCTGGGCCGTTGCGACGATGGCGGGCACCTCACCGCCTGGCCCGTTGAGGTGTGGTTCCACGACGTGCAGGACGAACCCGGCGGTGACGGCCGCGTCGAAGGCGTTCCCGCCGCGCTCGAGGATCCCCATGGCCGCCTGGCTGGCGAGCCAGTGCGTCGAGGACACCATCCCGAAGGTTCCCTGCAGCGTGGGCCTGGTGGTGAACGTCATGAAAGCACCTCACTGTTGTCAACGGTCCGAACGTCAGGCCGTGTGCCGTCCGGCTGCACCAGGTGGCACGCGGCCTTCCCGCCACCGAACTCAACCTGCGCCGGTACCTCCGTCGCGCACCTGTCGAACGCGAGAGGGCATCGGGTACGGAAGCGGCAGCCGGACGGAGGGTCCAGCGCGGACGGCAGGTCGTCGCCGAGCAGTACCGGCTGACGCTGCCGTTGGCGGACCGGGTCGGCCACCGGTGCGGCCGCCAGCAGCGCCTGTGTGTAGGGGTGGGCGGGTCGCGTGAAGATCTGCTCACGCGAGCCCGTCTCGACGAGTTGGCCGAGGTACATGACGGCGATCTCGTCCGCCAGGTACTCCACCGCAGACAGGTCGTGTGTGATGAAGAGGCAGGCGAACCCGATGTCCCGCTGCAGGTCGGCCAGGAGGTTGAGCACCGACGCCTGCACCGACACGTCGAGTGCGCTGGTGGGTTCGTCCGCGATGAGCAGCGTTGGCTCGGAGATCAGCGCCCGGGCGATGCTGACCCGCTGGCGTTGCCCTCCGGAGAGCTCATGGGGATACCGGCGCGCCACTTCAGCCCGCAGGCCGACCCTTCCGAGTTCCGTGGCGACTCGCGCCTCCCGGTCGCGTCGCGAGATCCGCTTACCCGACAAACGCAATGGTTCAGCCACCACGTCGCCCACCAGCATGCGCGGGTCCAGCGAGCCTGCGGGGTCCTGGAAGACGATCGACACCTCACTTCTGTGCTGGCGTAGCTGTCGCCGGGACAGGTGCGTGACATCAGTCCCGTCTATCCTGACCACGCCGACGGTGGGCTCCACGAGCCTCACCACGCACCGGCCCACCGTCGACTTCCCGGAGCCGCTCTCCCCCACCAGCGCCGTGACCCGGCCCTTGGGAATAGTGAGGGACACACCGTCCACGGCTCGCACCGGCCCGAAGTGCATCACCAGGTCCTCGAGTTCGAGGGCGTTCGGTTGCGGCGTCATAGGTTCGTCTCCTGAGGCTGCGTCCGAGGCGCCGGGCAAGGGTGCCAACATGCCACGAGGTGGTCCTTCGCCGCGAGCGCGGTTCCTGTCCTGACCACCTCGAGGGGCGGGGCGGAGTCACGGCACTGCGAGTCGGCAGCCGGGCACCGGTCCGCGAACGTGCACGCGTCGGGCTGGCTGGACAGGACGGGCACCAGTCCGGGAATCTCCTGCAGCCGCTCGGTGCCGGCATGCTTGCCCGGAGTTGGTGAGGCCGACAGAAGCCCGGCCGTATACCGGTGGTACGGGTGCGCGAACAGGTCGGTGACCTGCGCCCGTTCCACCACCCGCCCGGCGTACATGACGACGACGCGGTCCGCGACGTCGGCGATCACGCCGAGATCGTGCGTGATGATGAGGATGCTCGTGCCCAGCCTGTCGCGCAGGTCTCGGAGCACCTGGAGGATGCCGGCCTGGACCGTGACGTCCAAGGCGGTGGTCGGTTCGTCGGCCACCAGCACCTTCGGGCCGCAGGCCACCGCCATCGCGATCATCACCCGCTGGCGCATGCCCCCGGAGAGCTGATGTGGGTAGTTGTCGACACGGTTCGAGGCGGACGGGATCCCGACGAGCGACAGCAACTCCACGGCCCGCGCCCGGGCGCCCCGCCTGGACATCCGCTCGTGAACCTGCAGCACCTCACCGATCTGGCGCCCGACGGTGAGCACCGGGTTCAAGGACGTCATCGGTTCCTGGAAGATGTAGGCGATCTCCTTACCGCGCACCCGGCGCAGCACCGACTCACGGGTACCGACAAGCTCGGTTCCCCTCAGCCGCACCGAACCGGAGACCCGGGCGCTGCTGGGGAGCAGGCCCGCGATGCTCATCGCCGTGACGCTCTTGCCGCAGCCCGACTCGCCCACCATGCCGACGATCTCCCCGGGAGCGAGATCCAGACTTACCCGGTCGACGGCCGAGACAGTCCCGCCCTCGGTCGTGAACGAGACCGAAAGATCGCGTATCTCCAGCACGGGTGTGCCGACCACGGAGGAGGCGGTGCCCGGCTGTTCGACTGTGGTCATCACCGGTCTCCCTTCGGGTCGAGGGCGTCACGAAGGGCGTCACCAAAGACGTTGAACGCCAGCGCCAGGATCATGATCACCACACCAGGGAAGATTGCTGCCCACGGGGCGCGGGCGGCGAACTGCTGAGCAGTGGCCAGCATGGTTCCCAAGCTGGGGGCCGGGGGCTGGATGCCGAGGCCGAGGAACGAGAGCACCGCTTCTCCCAGGATCGCGGCCGGGATCGCGACCGTGGCCTGCACCAGGATCACCGACGTCGCATTGGGCAGGATGTGCCGGGCGAGCACCCACAGGTCGCTCGCACCGTCCACGACGGCCGCGGCGACGAAGTCCAGCGACTTGAGCCGTAGCGTGTCCGAGCGCACCACGCGGATGACCCCCGGGATCTGCGCGATCCCGATGGCCACGGCGGCGTTTCCGAGGCTGGCGCCCCGGACGGCCGCCAACCCCACTGCCATGATCAGGAACGGAAACGCGAGCAGCAGGTCGGTGAACCGTGAGATCACGGCGTCCCACGCCCGGAAATAGCCGGCCGCGAGCCCTAGCGGTACGCCGATGACCAGAGAGGTGGCTACCGCCAGGAGTCCCACCTCGAGGGACGCTCGTGCCCCCAGCATGATGCGCGACAGGACGTCACGGCCCAGATCGTCGGTCCCCAGCACGTGTCCCGGGGTGCCCGGAGGCGAGAACGTGTGGGCAAAGTCGGTCTGCTCGACGGAATATGGGGCGATCCAGGGCGAGAGCACGGCAACGACGGCCGCGAGCGCGAGCACGACGAAGCTCACTACGGCGAGAGGATTCCTTCGCAACCGTCTGAGGACCCGGGTGCGTCGAGTGATGCTGGCGGGCCCGGCTTCCGCCATCGGAACGGTGAGGACGGTCATGCCGGATCCCCCGTCACACGAATTCGTGGGTCGATGACCGAATAGAGCAGGTCAACGAAGAAATTGATCACGATGTAGGCCGTTGCGGTGAGCAGGACGACAGCCTGGATCACCGGGTAGTCCCGCTGGAACACCGCATCGATGGTCATCTTGCCGAAGCCCGGGAGCCCGAAGATCTGCTCGGTGACGACCGCGCCAGATATCAGGCCCCCGAGTTGGAGGCCAACGATCGTCACCACCACGATGAGGCTGTTCCGGAGGGCATGCCGGGTGATGACAGCTCGCGGCCGAAGACCCTTCGCCTTCGCCGTCCGTACGTAGTCCGAGGAGAGCGAGTCCAACATCGCGGATCGCGTCTGTCGCATGATGATGGCGGCGAGCCCCGTGCCGAGAATCACGGCCGGCAGGACGATGTGGTGCAGGTTGTCCACCGGATCCTGCAGGAGCGGCACGAAGCCGGAGGCCGGAAACAGCCCCGTCGCCACGGAGAGGTAGAGGATCGCGAGCAGTCCGAGCCAGAAGTGCGGCACCGACAGGCCCACCAGTGCCAGTCCGTTGGCCAACCACTCCGCGGGGTGCCCGCGACGCACTGCCGCGAGCACACCGGCGCCGACGCCCAGCACCGCGGCGATGAGGATCGCCAGGATGGAGAGCTCGGCCGTCACGGGCAGGGCGGTCGTGAGCATCGACGAGACCGGCATCCCGGTTCGGATCGAAACCCCGAAGTCCCCTTGCAGAGCGCGTTCCACGTACTGCGCGAACTGAAGTGGCAGCGACTGGTCCAGCCCGTAGTGGTGACGGATGGCCTCCAGCGCCTCGGGCGACCGGTCCTCCCCTGCCAGTGCGAGCGCGGGGTCCCCGGGAAGGGCCCGCACACCGAGGAACACCACGACGGTTGACAACAACAAGGTCAGCGCTGACTGCCAGGCGCGCCTGAGTAGGTAGCGGATCACGAGGACCTACTTGGTGAACCCGGCAAAGGCCGCTCGGATCACGCCGTCCGGGAAGACCTGCAGACCCTGCACCTTCTTGGAGACAGCCGTCAGGTTCCGCTGCCGGTAGAGGTAGATCAGCGCGTCATCCTGCTGAAGAATCGTCACCGCCTGCCCGTACAGCTTCTTGCGCTCTTCGACGTCGTTCGACTGACGAGCCTCGGTCAGCAGAGCATCGAGCTGGGCGTTGCTGTAGCCGGAGACGTTCTGGCTTCCGCCGGTACCGACGAAGTTCGTGATGTTGGCGTCCGGGTCGATCCGCCCGCTCCACCCCAGCTGCAGCAGCTCGAAGTTGCCGCGGTCCTGCTCGTCGAGCAGAGAGGAGTACTCCACCGGATTGATCTTCAGATCGAATCCGCCGTCCTTGACCATGGCCTGAAGTGCCTGCGCGAGACGCAGCGTGTCGGGCGTGTTCGACGCGAGCATCGTCACCTGGTACGGCGTCTGAACGCCGGCCTCGGCGAGCAGCTGCTTGGCCTTGGCGGGATCGTGCGCCGGGCACGTCTGCGCTTCCGGAGACGAGAACGGGCTCGCGGGAGAGATCGGCGAGCAGGCCGCCGCGAAGAGCCCGTTGAAGACGGCCTGTACCAGCGCCTTCCGGTCGATGGCGTGCTCGAAGGCCTGTCGAACCTTGGCGTCCTGCGCGATGGGGCGGTTGATGGGCTTGGGCGTCGTGCCGACGCCGTCGACGTTGCCGATGTTGAACGTGAGCCCCTGGTATCCGAGAGACTGCGACTGCAGGACGGAGACCGAGGCGTCTTGTCGCAAGGCGGCGAAATCCTGGGTGGAGATGCTGTCGGCGACCTGGGCGTCGCCGGAGCGCAGGTTGGCAGCGCGGATGCTCGCGTCGCTGAGAATGTGCCACGAGATGGCGTCGAGGTGGACCTTGGCAGCGTCGTAGAAGTTGGGGTCCTTCACGACGTCGATGGAGTTCTGCGGCACCCGCTTGGCGAACTTGAAGGGTCCGACGCAGACCGGCGCCGAGGCGAAGTTCTCTCCCAGGCTTTTCAGCGCCTTCGGGCTCATGATCATGCCGGCGCGGTCCGCCAACGCTCCGGCCAGGGGCGCGAACGGCTGCTTCAGGTGAATGACGACGGTGTGGGCATCAGGCGTGTCGACCGTCTCGATGGGGCCGAGTTCGCTCTTGCGCGCCGACCTGGGGAGGGTCAGGTTTCGTTGCAGGGTGGCTTTCACCGCAGCGGAGTCGAGCTGCGTTCCGTCCGCGAAGCGCGCGTCCTGGCGCAGCGGGATGGTCACCGTCTTACCGTCGCTGCTGGTAGTGGGGAGGGCGGTCGCCAACTGCGGCACCACCTGCGCCTGCTCGTTCACGTCGTAGAGTTTCTGGCACATGGCCTGGAAGACGTAGCGCGAGTAGAGGCTCCGCGACATGCTCGGGTCCAGCGCGTCGGGCTCCGCGGAGAGGGCGATGACCAGCTTGCCGCCTTCCTTCACGGCAGCGGGGTCCGCCGGCGTACCGAAGGAGTCCTGGCCTGCCGACTGGTTCCCGTCGGACTGGCTGCTGCCCCCGTTGTCCGACACCGGCGAGCAGGCTACGACAGTGCAGACAACAGCGACCGCCGCCACCGCGGCGCGGAGTGGAGCGAGCCTCCGCCGGCTCGTTTCGCTGAAGAAGAGGTTCGTCATAAGGAGCTCCTCAAGTGGGCGATTCGGGGAGCGTATGTTGTATACGATGAATGGCGCAAGGGATCTTCAGGTAGCCGCCGAGCGTCCGCAGGCACGATGATCATGGATAGATTCGACCCGTAGTTGGGGTCGGCCAGCCGCGGGCGGGACACCCGTGGCGCCGTTGCGAGTCACTCCAGCGCCCGGTGCCCAGGAACTCCGCTGCTCCCAACCCGCTCCCCCGGCACGGGAAGAGCAGCGACCGCCCGGCCGTGAAGATTGCGCCTGGATGTAGGCGCGCTGCGCCAGGTTGACGTGCGCCACCCGTTGTGGCGGCTGGTGTAGCGCGGGGTTGGAGCCGACTGGGACCGAGGTCTGCGGGGCCATTGCGCGAATGCCACGGGTGACGTCGCCCCCCCTGCCGTCGGTGCGCCTTGAGCTGACCGGGTTCAGTTGCGCGCGGTGCGACGAGAGCGCCGCCCTGCTCGGTAAGGTGAACGTCACCTGGCCGGCAATGGCGGCGGTCCCGCTCTGGCGCGAGGGTCCATGACCCGGTCACACCTCACCGCCTGCAACAGGACGTGCGAGCGTAAGCTGTCGAAGCGGGTATGCGATGGCCGATGGCCCGCCCAACCACCCGCCTCCCGACCCGGCTTGCAGCTGCCAGTGAATCCGTTGTGCGCTGCCCTGTACATCTTGGAGTGCGTCTTGACAGACATAACGCCGCCCACCCTGAATCCGTTCGACGCAGAGAAGAGCGGGGATACCGACCGCGACCGCGTGCGGACCGTAGACATAAGCGCAGCCACGATGACCCGCATGCGCACCCCGTTCGCGTCCGGGGACACTGACCGCGGAAGTGCTGACGAGACCGACACTGGATACCGCCGAACCGCGGGGCTCTGAACACGTCAACCGCGGGCTGTGCCAACGTGGGTCGGCACAGCCGGCGGCGCCGGCTGGTTCAGCAGAACCAGCCGTCCTGTACCCAGCCGTTGCGGTTGACGTGACCGTAGGCGAAGCCGTAGATGTAGCCGCTGCTCCTGGGGCCCTTCACCAGGAAGGTCTGGCCGGCATACAGCGTGCCCATCCAGGCACCGCCCGGGGCGGTGCGCACGAACAACGAGTCGGCGCAGACGGTCTCGCGCACGCCGATGGTGCCCTTGGCGGCCTGCGCTGGCGAGGCCATCGCCAGCAGGGCCACGGCGGTCGTGGCGGCCCCGATGCAGGCCGCGCTGACGCGCCGGAATTGCCATGTCACCCCTCCTCCGTGCCGAATGGTGGAGGCCCTCAGCAAGTCCCACCCTCACAGCCCAGCAGTGCGCCTTCACGTTCACGGCCCGCCACCCGCTCGACTTCTCCCGGGGCTTCCCGCCGACACTGTTTGTCAAAAACACCGACTGCCTGGGCGAACAGATCCAGCGCGCCTTCCCCGACTCGAAGGTGGTCAAGTCCCTCAACCCCTCACCGCAGCGCTCATGGTGGGGCGCCGAAATGGTCCTGCCGATCTGGGTACGACTGATGGACCCGCTGAACACCCCGATCTTCAACGTCACGATCGTTCGCTGACCGGGACGCGCTCGATCCGAACGGCCCGGCGGCTGGCAACTAGGACCACTGGCCCATGTCTCTGCGTCCCGTGCGCGGTTACGCTTCGTCCACACGAGGCGTAGCGCCCTGGCGGTGTCTGGAGGCGAGCCATGGTACGCAGAGGTCTGGCTGTTCTGCTGGGTGCGGCGTTGGGGTTCGTGGGGCTGGCCGGGGTTGCGTCGCCGGCCCAGGCGCTGCCCACCCCGGCCGGATACTCGATCACCGGCGTTGACGTGTCCTACTTCCAGGGACCGTCGCTCGACTGGGCTGCGGTAGCCCGGGGCGGCGCGAAGTTCGCCTATATCCGGGTCAGCGAGCAGGATGGGCGAGCGGTGTCCCACAACAATCCCGATCCCTTCTACGCCACCAACTATGCCGGTGCCCGGGCCAACGGGGTGTACACCGGGGCGTACCACCGCGCCCGCCCTGACCTGAGCAGCGGCAAGCAGCAGGCGGACGTCCTGCTCGACTTCGCCCCCTACGTCTCCGATGGACGCAGCCTCCCGCCGATGCTGGACCTCGAGTGGCCCCGGGCCGACTGGGGTCTGAACGACTGCTACAACATGACACCCGCCCAACTGGTGGCCTGGATCCGGGACTTCGTCACCGAGATCGCGGTACGCACCGGTCGGCAGGCCATGATCTACACCAACACGAACTGGTGGAATCCCTGTACGGCCAGCAGCCAGAGCTTCGCGGCGAACCCGTTGTTCATCGCCAACTACTCACAGAATCCGCCGCCGTTACCGGCCGGCTGGTCGTCCTTCGCCGTCTGGCAGCACGCCGCGGGCACCCCCGTCCCCGGCTCCGACTTCTCCACCCCCGATCTGGACGTCTTCAAGGGCGACTACGCGTCTCTGGCCCGACTGCTCGGCGGTCCCGCGACCAGCCTGCTGGCGACCGTCAACAACCGTTACGTGACCGCGGAGAAAGCCGGCGCCTCCGCCTTGATCGCCAACCGGACCGCGATCGGCCCCTGGGAGCAGTTCGACCAGATCGATGTGGGGGGCGGATTCGTGGCGTTCCGCGCCCGGGTCAACGGCCGGTACGTCACGGCGGAGAACGCCGGTGCCTCGCCGCTGATCGCCAACCGCACAGCCGTGGGGTCATGGGAGAAGTTCCGAATCATCACCAACGCCGATGGCACGGTCAGCCTGCTGGCCAACGCGAACAATCGGTACGTGACCGCGGAGAACGCCGGCGCCCTGCCGTTGATCGCCAACCGGACCGCCATCGGCTCCTGGGAGAAGTTCCGCGTCGTCACGCCGCAGGTCCCTGTCAACCTGCTGGCCAACGTGAACCTCCGGTACGTCACGGCGGAGAACGCCGGCACCTCCCCCTTGATCGCCAACCGGACCGTGACCGGCCCATCGGAGCAGTTCGACCAGATCGATGTGGGGGGCGGATTCGTGGCGTTCCGCGCCCGGGTCAACGGCCGGTACGTCACGGCGGAGAACGCCGGTGCCTCGCCGCTGATCGCCAACCGCACAGCCGTGGGGTCATGGGAGAAGTTCCGAATCATCACCAACGCCGATGGCACGGTCAGCCTGCTGGCCAACGCGAACAACCGGTACGTGACCGCGGAGAACGCCGGTGCCCTGCCGTTGATCGCCAACCGGACCGCCATCGGCTCCTGGGAGAAGTTCCTCCGGTTGACCAGTTGACCGCCCGTCCAGCCGTACATCGATCGCCGTTCCGACCCCCGCCGGATCAGTCTCGTCAGGCCGTGCGCTGCCGGCCGCTGACGGCCAACTTTAGGGCATCTGCCGGTCCGGCCACGGCCCCCGAGGTGACTCGAAGCGGAACCAGGACCGGCCCTCCCGTGACCTGCGGCACCCTGCGAATGGGATCCGCTGGAGGATCAGAAGATCGTGACCGAAACGCCTCCGCCTACGTGCGCACCGGCCGTCGACCATCGCGTCGTGCGGCATCGACCTCGATCGGATCACGCAGGCCGTCGCCGTCATGCGCATCGCATCGGCGTGCTGCGGCCCCGGCAAGGACGGTGGTCATCACCCGCCCGAGGCTGTCCGGCTGCCGCTCAGACGGTGGGCCCGCGACGCCGAACGTGGCGCATCGAGCCCACATCACCGCCCGGCTTTCAGACCGGGTGCTCTCCCTTCGACGAGCCGGCCAGCGGTGGAACCGCCTACTAGGAAACGGCTCACCGGGCCGTGCCGTGGCGCCTCTGGTCACCACTTGTCCCACGGTACGGTCCAGTCGCCCACCCCGTCAGTGAGCGCCATCCGTCGAGGAGTGTTGCGCACATCGACCACGTCGCCGAGCCGGAACGTCTCGTAGAACCATCGGGCATCGGCCGGTCCGACGTTGATGCAACCGTGCGAGGTGTTCCGGTTGCCCTGCGCACCGATGTTCCAGTCAGCCAAGTGGACGAACTCGCCCGAGTACGAGATCCGCAGACAGAGCTTGATGACCTCGTCGTAGTAGTTGGGATCCTCGGGATCGACGATCCCGTAGCTGGCGGAGGTCATCCGGTGCGAGGACTCCCGGGTCATCACCACGTGCGGGCCGGAGCGCGTCCAGTAGCTGATGACCTCCCCGTTCGCGCCCACGGTGGTGCCGCCCTTGCCCATGCTGATCGGGACGTCCCGCACCATCTTGCCGTCGATGTACACCTTCATCCGGTGGGTGCTGGCGTCGGCGATGGCGATACGGGACGGGCCGATGGTGAAGTGCGTGCTGGCGTTGGCGCCACCGTAGACGCCCTTGCCGAGATCACGGCCGAAGAGGTTGACCTTCACCGAGATCTTCGTGCCCGGGGTCCAGTACCTCGCCGGCCGCCAGTGCGCGTTCTGGCCGTCGATCCAACGCCACCGTCCCTCGACGGCCGGCGTGGTCTCCACCAGCATCGCCTTCTCGGCCTCGGCGCGGTTCTTGACGGGCCTGCTGAAGTTCACCATGACCGGCTGACCGACCCCGTACGTGCCGCCGTCCTGGAGGGCGGCCAGCGCGTTGACCTGGAACGTGACGGCAGCGACCCCGGACGGCTTGACAGTGCGGAAGCTGCTCGTGTGCCGGGTCAGCGCCCCGGCGGAGTCGGCCGCCGACACGGTGACCGTGTAGGTCTTGCCATAGGCCAGCTTGCCGGTCGAACGCCACGTCTGACCGTCGCTGCCCAGCTTGCCGGCGACGGTCTTGCCCCCCGTGGCCACCGAGACGTCCTTGAGCGTGCCGCCCTCCACCGCCACGACGACCTGCTCGAGCGGCGACACCTTGGTCGCATCGGCAGCCGGGGTGACGGTCACTCGCACCTCGCCCGCGGGCGCACTCGCCACAGCCAGACCGGGCTGCGACCACGTGGCTCCGGACGGCGACCCACCGCTGCAACCCGCCGTCACCAGGCCGGCCGTGACACCCAGACCGGTGGCGATCAACTTTCGTCGACTGATCATCGCGTTCCTCTCCGCCCGGGAGAGTACTTGCCGACGGCGCGTCAGGGGAGTCGGCACCACGTCCTTGTCTTTCTCCACCCAACGGCCCAGACCGGCCGCACCGTAGTCCCGTGACAACGACCGGTTGCTCCTCGTCGTGGCCGTCGTCGAGTTCTCCTACGAGTCGCTGCCGCCGTGCATGCGGCGGCAACCGCCCAACGGCGTCTGCCCGCCGGCCCTCACCGTCTCGGCCGACGCCCTGCCGCGGCTCAACCTTCTCCTATCGCAAACAAAGGGAAGTATCGATCCCGGCGCGTTTCCTGGACGGCGCGCGAGCGGTTGTACCGGGCGTGACGGCGAAATCACCCGCCATCGACACGATCCCGTCGGCGGCGCTGCCCCGATGGCGCATCACCTGGGCGGAACGCGAGACCGACCGGCGACGCCGCGCGCACGACACCAGGACCGAGGCCTGGCACCGACGCAACGACCAGCTGATCCGGCTGCGGCTCGAGGCCGCCGGGTTCCTCGGTTACACGCAGCCGCGGACCGGGCTGCCGATGGACCTCGACGACGACGAGGTCGTCTACCGGGTGCTGCCGGCGGCGGAACTGGTCGAGGCCGACGCACGGCACGTCTCCGGACTACCCACGCCGGGGCTCACCATCGCCGCGAGCAGCATCGATGCACCCGGCGGCGCCCTGCCGCGGGGCCTGCGCGTCGTCGACGCCGGCATGGCCGTCGTAACCGACCGTCGGGTGGCCTTCTCCGGGCGGGAAGGCCAGCGGGAGTGGACATACGCGGGCATGGTGGGGCCCGCGCACCACCCCGACGTCCCCATCACCCTGCTGCACACCACGGACGGGAATCGGCTGACCGGGCTGCTGGTGCCGGCCCCGGCGACCGTGAACTTCCGCTTCTACCTCACCCTCGCCTTCGCCGCCGCCACCGGGCAGCGCGCCGCCATCGCCGCGCAGGTCGACGCACTGCGCGACGCCCACGGGCGCGCTCGGCCGGCGCCACCGCCACCGGCCGAGCCGGACCACGCCCCACTGACCGCGCTGCGTCCCGATCGCCGGGCGGCCATCGTCGCCGCGGTCGTCGCGTTGACATTCGCGACGCTGCCTGCCGGCACGTTCGGGACGGGGCACGCCGACCTGCCGTACCGGGCGGACGCAGGCGCAAGCGGCACCGCCACCGGCGTGCGGCACGCCATCGGCGCCACCGCTCTGAGGAGCCCTGACGAGCCGGTGGCTCCGGACAGCGGCACGGCCGCGTCGCCGACCGGCGCGCCGGCAGCTCCGGCTAGCGACGGCGTGCCGGGCGTAGCCGGACCGATCCCCCGCCAGCGTCCGACGAATTGGGCCACCTCCGCCGCATCGGTGGTCGCGGCCACGGGCCCGGCTGCCCCTCCGGCCCCGACCACCGGGCTGGCCCCGACCCCCCTTACTGCGCCGACCACCGGTCCGGCCCCGACCACGACACCGACCCCGACCACGACCCCGGATCCGACCACAGATCCAGCCCGGACCACCGGACGACCGTCGCCGCATCCCCCTCTGATCAACCGTTGTGTGGGCCCGCTACGGCCACCAGTGGCGGAGCGGCTGCTCTGTCCATCAGCCACCCCCTGAGTCTCGCCTGCGCCGCGGCTTCGGAGAGGCCTGGAGTCAGCGCGGCAGAGGGGGAAGCCCCAGCTCAGGGTGTTGTTCCCGAGCTGGGACTGGGTGCCTGGTCGCGGCCGGGCCGTCCCGGTCGGCGTGTCAGGTGCGGGGCGCGGCCACGGCGGCCTGAGCGTCGACGATGCCCCAGCCGTACGCCGGCGAGTAGACGCCGCGCAGGCCGGCGACCGGGGTGCGGGCGGTCGACATCAGCACCGGGTACACGTTGTCGAGGCTGCGCCCCTGGGCGAAGAGCAGGGCCGCGACTCCGGAGAACTAGGGCGTCGCCATCGAAGTGCCGGCGTAGGCGTCGTAGTCGCGCTGCCCGCAGGCGGCCGAGCCGGTGCCCACCGGGACGCTGGACCACACGTCGTCGTCGCAGTTGACGAGGCCCGCGCCACCAGGGGCGGCGACGGCCTTCAGGTCGGCTTTCGTGCCCAGGTTGGAGTACCACGCCTTCACCTCGTTCCGGTCGGTGGCGGCGACGCAGAGAGCGCCGGATTCCCAGGCCGGCACGTCGCACAGGGGGGCTGTCTCATTGCCGGCCGCGGCGATGACGGCGACGCCCTTCGTCTGCGCGTACGCGATCGCCTCGGTCACGTCGGACTCGAGCCCGGTGAGGGTGAGGGCCTGGGAGCCCGGCAGCGCCAACGGACGCGGCCGCCACCATGCTCAGCTCGCCTCCGGGCATCCGCCCGGTCGATATCCTCGCGGTCACGCTTCCCTGATCCCGCGATCGGCGGCAGCACAGGCAAGGAGCAACGAGCCAGTGACACCACCTGCTCAACCCGATGGGAGCCAGGCCGCCGGGCCAACCACGGTCGTCAACCTGGCGGGCCACCGCGATGACCCGGCGTACGCCGACGTGGTCTACGTCGGGCGCGCCATCTATCGCGGCGGCTGGCGCCTCCCGGACTCCCCGTTGGCCAGCCCGTACCGCCCCGGCCCCGACGGCACCCGGGACGAGGTGATCGAGAAGTACCGCGGGTACCTGCTCGGCCGCCCCGAGCTCCTTGCCCTCCTCCCGGACCTGCGCGGGCGCAGACTCGGCTGCTGGTGCGTACCGGAACGCTGCCACGCCGAGGTGATCGCGGAACTCGCCGACTCCCTGCCGCCGCCCTCCGGCTGACCGATGCTCGACCGGCACCTCAGGAGCCCGGCCGGGCATGAGCGACTTCGACCACGGCTCAACCGGCTGATCGACGCTCCACCACCCCGATCCGCCGCAGCCACCGAGGCTACTGATTCGGTCGCCTCAGCCATGGTTTACCGACGTAATCGTTGGTAGCGTGAGGCCTCGCCGACGGATTCAGGAGTCACAGGATGCTCGACCGCACCCGCGTCACCGCGCTGCTGGCCCGCGAGCGGGCGACATTCGAAGACCGGCACCCCCGCTCGGCCGCCGCGTACGCTCGGGCCGATCACCTCTTCGGCCGGGTCCCGATGACCTGGATGAACAAGAGCGCCGCCGGTTTTCCCATCCACCTCGACCGGGCCCGCGGCGCACGGGTGAGCGACATTGACGGGCACGAGTACATCGACTTCTGCCTCGGTGACACGGCCGCGATGGCGGGGCACTCCCCGGCGCCGGTGGTCGAGGCCGTCACGCGGCGCCTGGCCGACTTGGGCGGCGCGAGCACGATGCTGCCCACCGAGGAGGCCGCCGCCGTCGGCGCCGAGCTGGCCCGTCGCTTCGGGCTGCCGCTCTGGAGCTTCACCCTCACCGCCACCGACGCCAACCGGTGGGCGATCCGGCTGCTGCGGGCCGTCACCGGACGACCGCGGATCCTGGTCAACAGCTACTGCTATCACGGGTCGGTCGACGAGTCGCTCATCGTGGTCGGACCCGACGGGCAGGCGCGCAGCCGCGACGGGAACGTCGGCGCGCCCTACGACGTGACCCAGACGAGCCGGGTGGCGGAGTTCAACGACCTCGAGGGCCTGGCCCGGGAACTTGCCCACGGCGATGTCGCCGTCGTGCTGATGGAGCCGGCGCTGACCAACATCGGCATCGTCCTGCCCGAGTCGGGGTACCTGGCCGGTGTCCGGGAGCTGACCCGTGAGCACGGCACCTACCTCATCAACGACGAGACCCACACCTTTTCGGCCGGCCCGGGTGGCGCGACCGCGGCGTGGGGCCTGGATCCCGACGTCGTCACCATCGGCAAGGCGATCGGCGGCGGGATCCCCGTCGGGGCGTACGGGCTGTCCGCGGCGGTGTCGGCGGCGCTGAGCGGCCGCACCGACCTCGACCTGGTCGACATGGGTGGCGTCGGCGGGACCCTGGCGGGTAACCCGCTGTCGCTGACCGCCACCCGGGCCACCCTCGAGCAGGTGCTCACCGACGCGGCGTTCGCCGGCATGATCGACGTCGCCACCGCCTTCGCCACCGGCACCCAGAAGATCATTCACGAGTACGGCCTGCCCTGGTCGGTCAACCAGCTCGGCGCGCGGGTGGAGTACCGGTTCGTCTCCCCCGCCCCGCGCACCGGCGGAGCGTCGGCGGCGCACGCCGATGCCGAGCTCGAGGATTACCTGCACGCTTACCTGGCCAACCGGGGCATCCTGCTGACCCCGTTCCACAACATGGCCCTGATGTGCCCGCAGACCACCACCGACGACGTGGCGCGCCACCACGAGGCGT
The DNA here is from genome assembly GCF_052814115.1 of Micromonospora sp. IBHARD004. Taxonomy (NCBI): domain Bacteria; kingdom Bacillati; phylum Actinomycetota; class Actinomycetes; order Micromonosporales; family Micromonosporaceae; genus Micromonospora; species Micromonospora sp. IBHARD004. Next base: position 3,296,172 of record NZ_CP199934.1, on the reverse strand, counting down.
TCGCCGATGCGCTCGGCGAGCTGATCGGCTGACCGCCGCGCCGGCTCGGCAGGTCACCCGGCCGGGCGCCGCGCGTTGCGGGATCGGCGGCCGGGCCGAGAACTGCGGCTCTCCGCTGGTCATGCCCGCACGGGTCGGGGCTGACGCAGCCGTCGTGCTGCCGGAGGTGGTCACGCACCGTCGAGCCGCCCGGCACCTGCCCGGTGCTGGCCCACCAGGTCCGGTCAGGCACGACAGGTCCGCTCGACCAGTTCTGCCCAAGTAGGCCGAGCGTCAGCCGCTTCCGCCGTAAGCTGCCGCGAGTGAACTGGGCACGATCCCTCGTCGCGGTGGCGGCGACCCTGACCCTGGCTGCATGCGATTCCGCACCGGCCCCGAAGGCCGGTGCACCCGCCCGATCCGCCTCGGTGGCGGCGTCCCCGTCGCAGGCTGGACCCGCCGAGATCACGTTGGCCTTCGCGGGCGACGTGCACTTCGCCGGCCGAACGGCTGGCCTGCTGGGCAACCCGGCAACCGCTTTCGGGTCGATCTCGTCCACGCTGTCCGCCGCAGACCTCGCGATGGTCAACCTGGAGACCGCGGTCACCACACGGGGCACCCCGGAGCCGAAGGAGTTCCACTTCCGTGCGCCGGCGAACGCGTACGACGCGGTGAAGGCGGCCGGCGTCGACGTCGTGGCGATCGCGAACAATCACACCCTGGACTACGGGCGGGTGGGGCTGAGCGACACCTTGGATGCGGCCAAGGCCAGCGGGGTCCCGGCTGTCGGGGCAGGCGTCGACGCGGCGACGGCGTACGCGCCGTGGATCACCGAGGTACGCGGCACGACAGTGGCGTTTCTCGCCTTCAGCCAGGTCTCCGAGCTGTGGTCGTCGTGGAAGGCCACGGACGCCCGGGCCGGCATCGCGATGACGCGGGACCTCAGCCGCGCGGTCGCGGCGGTGCAGGCCGCCCGGCAGCACGCCGACGTGATCGTCGTGTACGTCCACTGGGGCGTGGAGGGCGAATCGTGCCCACCTGCCGAGGCGCGTGAGTTCGCCGGTGCGATGGCCGAGGCCGGCGCCAACATCGTTGTCGGCACCCACGCCCATCTGCTGCTCGGCGAGGGCTGGATGGGCAGGACCTTCGTCCAGTACGGACTGGGCAACTTCCTGTGGTGGCGGGACGACGCCTACAGCAACGACACGGGCGTGCTGCGGGTGACCCTGCACGGATCGGCGACCGTGAAGACCGAGTTCGTGCCGGCGTTGATCTCTCGGCGTACCGGCCAGCCCCAACTCGCCGATGGGGAGGACGCGGCCCGAATCTCCCACGAGTACGCGAAGCTACACGCCTGCACCGGACTCGCCGCGACACCGACCGCGCGGTCGCGCTAGCCAACGGCACTGCCGACTCCGCCTCCGGGTTCACCATCAACACGGCCTGCCGGCAACTGGCGTTGACCGGAGTCGACCCGCTCGTTTGATGCGGGCAGCAAGGCGTACGGCGACGGCCGGGACCGGCCCGTCATTCGCTGCTCGCCTGGTCGACACGGGGCAGTGGCTCGGGCCGCGGTCTGCCGCAGTTGAGGATGTTCGAGCACCGGCCTGCGCCACGAGTGAACTGGCACAGTTGGCGAACCGGCCGATAGAGTTTTTCAGATGCGGTTGAGGGTTCTCGGCGGGTGCGGTGCATGGCCGGAGGCGGGCCAGGCATGCAGCGGCTACCTCGTGGAACACGACGGGTTTCGGCTGCTCGTCGACCTCGGCTATGCGACCGTGCCGCGGCTGTTGGGACAGATCACCGCGGACCAGGTCGACGCGGTGTTCATCAGCCACGGACATCCCGATCACTGCGCCGACCTGAACCCGCTGCTGCGGGCGCGAGCGTTACGCGATGATCCGCCGGCGCCGCTACCGGTGTACGCACTGCCTGGCGCGCTGGATGCGGTGTTGGCGTTGGACCGCCCCGGGATGCTGGCTACCGCCTACGTTCTGCACGAGCTCACCGTCGGCGGCCGCCTCGACATCGGCCCGTTCCGCGCCGAGACCCGCCTGCTGCCGCACTGGGTGCCAAATGCCGGCGTACGGCTGACTGCGGGCGACCGGGTTCTCGCGTACACCGGTGACACCGGCCCGAGCCCCGACGTGGTGGAACTGGCACGCGATGCTGACCTGCTGCTGGCCGAGGCCACCTACGTGGATCAGGTGCCGGAGGACTCGCGGCGCTACCTGTCGAGCGCTCGCCAGGTAGGTCGGCTGGCCGCGGATGCCGGCGCCAGACACCTACTAATGACCCACCTCTGGCCAGGCACGGATCCGGCGGCTGCGCGAGCCGCGGCCGGTGACAGGTACGACGGTGAGGTCGGCGTCGCCACTGCTGACCTGGTCCTGGACCTTCGCTAGACCCCGGCTTTTCCTCGGCTTCGGACGCGCGTCCACGCCGGACAGACCTTCGCTCCGTCAGAGTTCACGAACGCGCACCCGTCGGCTATGATCGCGCGACCCGTGGCAGTTCCGGATTTTCGAATCACACCGGGCTCGTCGTTGACGACGGTGATCCACTGCCGCCGGGTGTTACGCATCGTCGGATACCGACGGCCGACCAAGCTGCCAATCTGAAGCGCGAGTGTTCGCGCGCCGAGGGTGACAGGGTCTCAGCTGGCGCAGTTGACGCAGGTACGCGCGGACGGCCGTACCGCAAGCCGTTCCGCCGGGATCGGCAAGCCGCATCGCTCACACGTGCCGTACGTGCCCACGTCCAGTCGTTCCAACGCGGCATCCAGGTCCGCGAGGCGTCGCCGCGCGCCGGCCAGCAGCGAGGCGACCTGTGCCCGCTCGAACGCGATGGTCGCGCCTTCAGGATCGTGTTCGTCATCGGCGTTCGAGGAGAGGGAAGCGTCGATGACGCCGTTCAGATCGCGGGTCAACGATGCGATCAGCAACTCGGCCTCGTCGCGCGCGCGCCGCAGAGCCTCCCGCGACGATCCGGCATTCATACCCAACTCCACCTTCCTACCCCTCAGGCGGCTGCCCACCGCCGGTCAGCGCGGCGGGGCGGCGGCGATCAGGGCGAGGCCGGTCTCCGGGTCCACCCGCTTGGCCAGTTCGGGCGCGACCTCGGTGATGACGACCTCCAGGGTGGGCCACACCTCACCGTGCAGCAGATGCCCGCCGAGGGTGCTGCCGTCGGGTCGGCCGAGCACCGTGTGCACGTGCAGCACCGGCTCGCCGTCCCGCTCGGCCACGTCACCGAGCAGCGACAGCACCTCGACCTGCCCGCCGATCGGGATCCGGAGATAGTCGCCCCGGTCCCGGTCGAAGTAGCCGACCTCGCCGCCGGAGAACCCGCCGACGGCGGTCACCTGGCCGGACCGTACGCCCTGGGCGGTCAGGGCCCGGCCGATGGTGGCCACCGCCTCCTCGCCCTTGTCGCAGACCACCACCAGGACCCGCCGGGTCTGGTGGTGCACCTCTTGAACTTTCATCCGTCTCCTCCTGTCCCTCTCGGCCGACCGCCGACCGGTCGGCCGTCCCGGTCCCGCGTCAGGCCACCCGGTACGGCTCGGCCTGCACGGTCCGCAGGTCGAGCCCGATGCCCGGGGCGTCGAGGTTCACCGGAGCGAGGCCGCCGGTCGCCCCGACCGCGCCGTCGAACAGCGTCGCCTCGATGCGCACGTGGTCGTGGAACCACTCCACGTGCCGCAGGTTCGGCACCGCGGCGGCGACCGGCAGGTGCTGATGCGGCGCACAGTGCGCGGACACCTCCAGCCCCGCGGCGGCGGCCACCGCGGCGGCGCGGAGGAACTCGCTGATCCCGCCGCACCGGGTGACGTCGATCTGGAGGCAGTCGACGTAGGGCGCCATCCGGTGGAAGTAGGCCAGGTCGTAGCCGTACTCCCCCGCCGCCACGTCGGGCAGCACCCGGTCGCGGACCAGTCCCAGCCCTGGCAGGTCGTCGGAGCTGACCGGCTCCTCGTACCAGCGCACGTCGAGGTCGGCGGCGGACCGCATCACCCGGACAGCCTGCTTCCGCCGGTAGGCGCCGTTGGCGTCGACGTACAGCTCGGCGTCGCCGATGGTGCGCCGGGCGGCGGCCATCCGGGCGAGGTCGCGGGACACCTCACTCCCCGACGACTCACCGATCTTGATCTTCACTCGGGGGATGCCCTCGTCGTGCACCCACTCGGACAACCGCCGGTGCTGCGCCTGCGCGTCGTAGGTGGTGAACCCGCCGCTGCCATACACCGGCACCTGGCGGCGGGCGGTGCCGAGCAGCCGGGCCAGCGGCAGCCCGTGCCGGCGGGCCTTCAGGTCCCAGACCGCGCAATCGGCGGCGGAGAGCGCCAGCCCGGCGACCCCGGGGCGGCCGGCGTTGCGCAGCTGTCGTTGCATGGCCGACCAGACGGCCGGCACGTCGTCCGGTTCGAGCTCGGCGACCACCGGGGCGAGCAGGTCGGTCACGACCGGGACCACGGCCGTCGGCCCGTACGTCCAACCAACTCCGACCTGTCCGTCGGCCTCGGCCCGGACCAGAACCATGGTGGTGCTGTCCCAGGCGAGGGTGCCATCGCCCTCCGGCGCGTCGGTCGGCACCTGGTACGCCGCCGCGGTCAGGCGCACCGTCGGTCACCGCGCCTTCCGGGCGGCCCGCGCGGCGAGTGCGGCGAGCGCGGCCACCGGGGCGAGCGCGGCCAGGCCGACCGCCCCGGCGGCGAGCCACCTCGCGGCCAGGGACGGCCGGGCCGGGCGCTTCGCCCACCGGCGTTCCGGCCGGGTCGGCACCTCGTCGGAGTGCAGGCCGGCGCGGAGCAGCTCGGCGAGGTGGATCGCCGTGCGGCCGCCGGAGGCGCCCTGCTCGACCTGGGTACGGCAGCTGAAGCCGTCGGCGAGGATGACGTCGGTGTCGGCGGCGTCCCGCAGGGCCGGCAGCAGCACCCGCTCGGCGCAGGCCTCGGAGACCTCGTAGTGCCCCTGCTCGAAGCCGAAGTTGCCGGCCAGGCCGCAGCAGCCGGAGTCGAGGAAGTCCGCCCGCACCCCGGCGTCCCGCAGCACCGCCTGGTCGGCGGCGGTGCCGAGGATCGCATGGTGGTGGCAGTGGGTCTGGATCAGCGCGTGCGCCGGCAGCGACGGCGGGCGCCACCCCGGGCTGTGGTCGTGCAGCAGCTCGGCCAGGGTTACCGTCTGCTCGCGCAGCCGGGTGACGTCCTCGTCGGCGGGGAAGAGCTCGTGGGCGTCACTGCGGAACACCGCCGTGCAGGAGGGTTCGAGACCCACCACCCGGGTGCCGGCGCGCAGGTGGGGTCGCAGCACCTCGACGGTCCGCTGCAGCACCTTCCTGGCGACGCCGAGCTGCCCGGTGGAGATCCAGGTCAGCCCGCAGCAGACCGGCTGTTCCGGCACCCGCACCCGCCAGCCGGCCGCCTCCAGCACCTCCACCGCCGCCTGCGCGACGCCGGGGTGCAGGTGGTTGGTGAAGGTGTCGGGCCACAGCAGCACCTCGCCGCGCGAGCCGTCCCCGCCCGGGGTGCGGTCGGCGAACCACCGCTGGAAGGATTCCGGGGCGAAGAGCGGAATCTCTCGGTGCCGGTCGATTCCGCCCACGAACTTTGCCAGCTGGCTCAGCCCGGGGGCCTGGGTCAGCGCGTTGACCACCCGGGGCGCCAGCCCGGCCGCCACCGCCACCGCCGGCAGCCAGCCCATCGAGTAGTGCGCGCGGGGCCGCAACCGACCCTGGTAGTGGTGGGACAGGAACTCCGCCTTGTACGTCGCCATGTCCACGTTGACCGGGCAGTCCGCCTTGCAGCCCTTGCAGGCCAGGCAGAGGTCGAGGGCGTCCCGAACGGCCTCGGACCGCCAGCCGTCGCCGATGGTGCCGCCCCGAGCCGTGCCGTCGAGCATCTCGAAGAGCAACCGGGCCCGGCCCCGGGTGGAGTGCTCCTCCTCCCGGGTGACCATGTAGGACGGGCACATCACCCCGCCGTGTTGCCGCCGGCACATGCCGACCCCGACGCAGCGCAGCACCGCCCGGCCGAAGCTGCCGGAGTCGTCGGGGTAGCGGAACTGGGTTTCCACCTCGCCGTGGTGGAAGTCGACGCCGAGTCGGAGGTGGCTGTCCAGCGGGTAGGGGGCGACCTTCTTGCCCGGATTCATCCGGTCGTCCGGGTCGAAGATCGCCTTGAGCTGCCCGAACGCGCGGATCAGCCGGTCGCCGAACATCTTCACCAACAGTTCGCCGCGGGCCTGCCCGTCGCCGTGCTCGCCCGAGAACGAGCCACCGTAGGACAGCACCAGGTCGGCGGCCCGCTCCACGAACGAGCGGAACTGGCGTACCCCGTCCGCGGTCGTCAGCCGGAACGGGATCCTGGTGTGTACGCAGCCCTGCCCGAAGTGGCCGTAGAGCGCGGCCTGATCGAAGTCGTACTCCCGGAACAGGCGGTCCAGGTCCCGCAGGTAGTCGCCCAGCCGGTCCGGGGCGACCGCCGAGTCCTCCCAGCCCTCCCAGGTGTCGGGCTCATCCGGTACGCGCGCGGTGGCACCGAGTCCGGACTCGCGCACCAGCCACATCTGCTCCTCGTCGGCCTCGTCGTCGAACCGGTGCACGCCGGAGGCGCCGTCGCCGCGCAGCGCGGTCACCATCCGGTCGGCGGCGGCGGCCGCCTCCTCGATGGTGTCGCCGCCCATCTGCACCATCAGCCAGGCGCCGTGCTCGGGCAGCTTGTGCAGGGCCTCCGGATGCAGGTGCTTGCGCTTCTCGAAGTTGATCAGCTTGTCGTCGATGCCCTCGATCGCGACCGGGTCGTGCGACAGGATCCGGGGTACGTCGTCGGCCGCGGCGCCGATGTCCGGGTAGGACAGAAACACGAGTGACTTGGCCCGGATCACCGGCAGCAGCCTCAGCCGCGCCCGCAGCACGGTGACGAGGGTGCCCTCGGAACCGATCAGCGCCTGCGCCACGTGAAAGTTCTTCTCCGGCAGCAGGCTGTCCAGATTGTAGCCGGAGACCCGGCGCGGGATGTCCGGATAGCGGGCGCGGATCTCCGCCAGGTACTCGTCCCGCAGCGTCCGCAACTGGCGGTAGATCTCGGCCTGGCGGCCACCGCGCTGCTGGATCTCGGCGTACCGCTCCTCGGTGGTCTCGCCGACCCACATCCGGGTGCCGTCATAGAGCAGCACCTCCAGGTCGACGATGTTGTCGACCACCTTGCCGCCGCGCTGCGCCGACGCTCCACACGAGTTGTTGCCGATCATCCCGCCGACGGTGCAGTGGCTGTGGGTGGACGGTCGTGGGACGAACTCCAGTCCCTCCGGTGCCAGCAGTTCGTTGAGCGTGTCGAGCACGATGCCCGGCTCGACCAGGCAGGTACGCGCCTCCCGGTCGACCTCCAGCAACCTGTTGCAGTACTTCGACCAGTCGATGATCACCGCCACGTTGGTGACCTGCCCACCGAGGCTGGTACCGCCGCCCCGGGAGAGCACCGGCGCCCCGTGCCGCCGGCAGGTGGCGACGGCGGCCACCGCCGCCTCGACGGTACGTGGCACCACCAGGCCGAGCGGCACGTCGCGGTAGTTGGAGCCGCCGGTGGCGTACGCCGCCCGGGCGCCGGCGTCGAAGCGCACCTCGCCATCCACCTCGGCCCGCAGGTCCGCGGCGAGCGCGGCCAGGTCGGTGCCCTCGGCCGGCTCGGGCGGGCGCAGGAGGGGCTCGGGCAGGGACACCACGCCGGTTCGCTCGCTCATGACCGCAGCTCGTTGATCTTGTCGCGGGCCACCGTCGCCAGGGTGGCTGCCTTGTGCGGCTGCCCACGCAGGAACGCCTCGGTGAAGTACTTCGCCTGGTCGTACTTCACCTTGCCGGGCATCGGCGGCTCGTTCGGGTTGACGTCGCAGTCGACCAGCGCCGGGCCGGGATGCGCGAGGGCCTCCCGGATCGCCCCGGGCAGCGCCTTGGGGTCGGTGACCTTGGCGCCGTACCCGCCGCAGGCCCGCGCCCAGGCGGCGAAGTCCGCCTCTGGCTGCCGGTGCCGTACCGCGTACTCGGGGTAGCCGAGGACGATCTGCTCCCAGAGGATCTGGCCGTACGAGTTGTTGTTGTTGATGACCACCTTGATCGGCAGGTTGTGCCGCACGGCGGTGAGGAACTCGGCCATCAGCATGGCGAACCCGCCGTCCCCGACGAACGCGATCACCTGCCGGCCCGGGTGCGCGTGCTGCATCGCGATCGCGTACGGCAGCCCGGGCGCCATCGTCGCGAGATTGCCGGAGAGGTAGAGCTCCCGGTCGCCGCGGATGGTCCAATGCCGGGCCGCCCAGGTGGCGATGGTGCCGGAGTCGCAGGTCAGGATGGCGTCCGAGGCGGCCGCCTCGTCCACGCAGCTGATCAGGTACTGCGGGGCGATCGGGTTTCGGGCCGGGTCCTGCAACGCGACCATCTCCGAGCGCCACCTGTCCCGCTCCTGCTGGTACCTGGTCAGGAAGGCCCGGTCGGTGCGGGCCTGGAGCATCGGCAGCAGCTGCTGCAACGCCAGTCGGGCGTCGCCGGTCACCGCGGCGTCCACCGGCAGCCGCATGCCGATCAGGCTGGCGTCGATGTCGATCTGGACCACCCGGGCCTGGCCGGGCGACGGCAGGTACTTCCCGTACGGGAAGGAGGTGCCCACCATCAGCAGCGTGTCGCACTCCTCCATCAGCTCCTCGCTCGGCCGCGTGCCGAGCAGCCCGAGGCCGCCGGTGGTGAGCGGGTGCTCGTCGGGCACCACCATCTTGCCGGGCAGCGTCTTGACGATCGGGCTGGCCAGCGCCTCCGCCACCGCCAGCACCTCGTCCCGCGCCTCCCGCGCCCCCACGCCGACCAGCATGGCGATCTTGTTCCCGGCGTTGAGCACCTCCGCCGCGCGGGCCAGGTCGGCCGGCGCCGCCGCCATCGGGGACTGCGACACCACCGTGCTGCTCGTCGGCGGCTCCCCCGGGCTGACGTGCCGGTAGGGGTCCTCGCCGGCCGTGGCGACCTGCACGTCGTTCGGGAAGGTCAGGTGCGCGACGGTCCGCATCGCCAGGGCGTGCCGAATGGCGATGTCGACCACCCCGGGCACCTGCTGCGGGTTGGTCACCATCTGGTTGTAGGCCGCCACGTCCTGGTAGAGCAGCATGGTGTGCACCTCCTGCTGGTAGTGCGCGCCCAACACCGAGGTCTCCTGCATGCCGGTGATGGCCAGCACCGGCACGTGGTCGAGCTTGGCGTCGTACAGCCCGTTGAGCAGGTGGATGGCCCCCGGACCGGAGGTGGCGCAGCAGACACCGAGCCGGCCGGTGGCCTTGGCGTAGCCGGTGGCCATGAAGGCGGCGGCCTCCTCGTGGTGCACCAGTACGAACTTCAGCTTCTCCCGCTGCCGGCGGAAACCCTCCATCAGCCCGTTGATGCCGTCACCCGGCAGCCCGAAGACGGTGTCGACGCCCCACTCCACCAGTCGTCGGGCCAGGCGTTCGCCCACGATCTCCTGCACGTCACGCCTCCTGATCTGGAGTTCCCGCGTTCTCGGCCCCCGCTGGTGCCGGCCTGCATGCCGCCGGTGACTACCGACGCCGGCCCGTGTGGCGCGTCGATCGCGTACGGACGCGCGCGCTGCGGCAGGACGGCGTCGAGCTGTCCCGGGCGGCCGCCCGGACGTGCCGATGTTCCGGCAGCTACCCCTGCCCATTCGTCCCAAACGTCCGACCCGATGCATTTTCCGGCAGGCTGCCGACGCGCCGGGGCGCACCACACGTCTCAGGTCCGCCCGCCACCGGTCGACGCCTTGTCCGCGGCCTCCGGCGGTGCCGCCTGCTCCGCCCGCTCGCGCTCCTGTCGCCGCCGGTCCCGACGGCGGTGCAGGAGGGCCGCGACCAGCAGCGACCCGGCGGCTGCCGCGCGTCCCCACCGACGTAGGGCGGCGCGGACCGGACCGGGCGGCGGGGCCGGGGGCGGCCCGGGCACCACGACCCGGTCCACCCCGGGGTACGCGAGCCGGGCCGCCGAGGCGGCCTCCTCCTCCGACAGCACCGCCCGGTTACCGGTGAGCACGACGTGCCGGTCCTCGTCCCGGTAGCGCCAACGCCACAGGTCGCCCTCCGGCCACATCTCGATCCGCTCCCCCGGCCGGTCCCGGGCGGGCGTCTCCGACTCACCGGAGTCGGCTTCGGGCGGCCGGGCCGACCGGTGTGCGGCCCGGCGCAGGTCCGCGCGGGTGAGCCCGCCGACACCGGCGGCGTCGCCGCGCCGCAGCGCCCGCGCGACCAGGAACGCGAGCAGCCCGGCGAGCAGCGGCAGCACGAGCACCAACACCCGGAACAGCGACAGCAGGTCGTAGACGGGCACCCGGACCAGCCGGGCGATGATGTCGTCCCCCGCGGCGACCGTCAGCACCGCGTAGAAGGTCAGCGCGCCGACCCCGACGCCGAGGCGGACCGGGTGGTCCCGGGGCCGGTCGAGCAGGTGGTGCGCCCTGCGGTCCTTCGTACGGACCCGTTCGGCGAACGGCCAGGCGTAGAGGGCGAGGAAGGTCACCCCGCCGAGCACCACGCCGGGGAAGAGCGGGCCCGGAACGAGGTGCCCGGCGATCCGGAACTCCCAGGGCGGGAAGAGGCGCAGGGCGCCGTCGCCCCACGCGACGTACCAGTCGGGCTGCGCGGGCGAGGTGGCCTGGGCCGGTTCGAAGGGGCCGTAGAGCCAGACCGGGTTGATCTGGACCAGGCCGCCGAGCGCGAACAGCACCGCCAGCAGCCAGGCGAACAGGGCGAGCGAACGCAGCGTGTAGCTCGGCCACAGCCGGGAGCCGACCACGTTGTGCTCGGTGCGCCCCGGTCCGGGGAACTGGCTGTGCTTCTGCCGCACCAGGATGCCCAGGTGCAGGGAGATCAGGGCGACGAGGACGGCCGGCACGAGCAGCACGTGGGCGACGAACATCCGGGGGATCATCGCGTCGGAGGGGAACTCCCCGCCCAGGGCCAGGGCGGCCAGCCACGCCCCGACCAGGGGGATCGACTCCACCACCGAGGTGAGGATCCGCAGGCCCACGCCGGAGAGCAGGTCGTCCGGCAGGGAGTAGCCGGTGAACCCGTTGGCCAGGGCGAGGGTCAGCATCGTCACGCCGATCAGCCAGTTGAGCTCGCGGGGTTTGCGGAACGCCCCGGTGAAGAAGATCCGGGACAGGTGCAGGACGATCGCCGCGACGAAGACCAGCGCCGCCCAGTGGTGGGTCTGCCGGATCAGCAGGCCGGCCCGGATGTCCCAGCTGAGCCGGACCGTCGAGGCGTACGCGGCGGAGGTGGTGGCGCCGTCCAGCGGGGCGTAGTCGCCGTGGTAGACCCGGTCCGCGTTGCTGGCGTCGAAGAAGAAGGTCAGGTAGACGCCGGTGAGGAGCAGCGCTACGAACGAGTAGAGCGCGATCTCGCCCAGCATGAACGACCAGTGGTCGGGGAAGACCTTCGCCAGCGCCCGGCGGGTGATCGGGGAGAGCCGCAGCCGGTCGTCCAGCGCCCGGGCCAGCCGGTCGGTGATCACGGCGAGCTCCAGAACCCGGCGCCGGGCGGGGCGGTGAAGTCACCGGTCGCGCGGAGGAAGCCGTCGGGGCCGACCTCGATCGGCAGCCCGGGCAGCGCCCGGGCCGCCGGCCCGGCCACCGGCCGGGCACCCGCCAGCAGGTCGAACGACGACTGGTGGCAGGGGCAGAGCAGCTGCCCGGTGCCCTTCAGGTAGACCCGGACGGGACAGCCGGCGTGCGTGCAGAGCAGTGACCAGACGACGAGGCCGTCCAGGTGTCCCCCGGAGGGCGGCCGGGAGAAGCGTTGCGGTTCGAGGCGTACCGCGAAGGCGGGGCCGTCCCCGGCGTCGACGTTGCCCTCGGGGAACACCGCGACCACCGTGTCCGCGGGTACGTCGTCCGGCCGCAACGGCCGCCCGTCGGCGTCGACCAGCCGCACACCCGCTCCCCAGGGCGTGTCCTTGAGTGCCCGCAGCGGGCGGGCCCGGTCGAACGGCAGCAGGGAGCGCAGCGGGAACAGCGCCGCGGCGCCGAGCGCGGTCAGCGCCAGCCCGAGCGCGGCGAGCAGGCCCCGCCGGCGTACCGGACTGTCCGCCGCAGTCAGCACCGCGGCGGTCATCGCCTGCTCCGTCGGAGGTGGGGTGAAGCCCTCGTGTTCCTCGACGTACCCGCCGGCCGGCACGAGCCGTCGCGCCCAGACGGCCAGGCCCACGGCCAGCCCGGCGAAGGCCACCGCGAGGCAGATCCCCTCCCTCGCGGTGTTTCCGCCCAGCCCGTACGTCACGGCGAAGCCCACCGCCCCGGCGGCGCTGACACCGAACGCGGCGACGATCCGGCGGCTCGCGGCCCGCTCGGTCGCCGACGGGCGCCGGCCGCTCACTCCCCTGCCCTCCGGCCCAGCCACCGGGCGGCGGCCACCAGCAGACCCAGGGCGGCCAGCCAGGCGACCAGTCCCTCGGCGAGCGGGCCCAGCCGGCCGAGGGGGTTGCCGCCCCGGTCCAGCCGCTCGCCCCGCAGCCGCTGCACGTAGGCGGCCAGGTCGTCGACCTGCCGGTCGTCGAGCACCTGGCTGGGGAAGACCGGCATCAGGCCGGGACCGACCCGAACCGCCTCCGCCACCTGCACGGCGGTGCTGTCGTACAGCGGCGGGGCGATCCATCCGTTGGTCAGCGCGGTGCCCGCGCCCGTCGCCCCGTGGCAGGGTGCGCAGTTGGCGGCGAAGATCTCCCGGCCGGAGACCAGATCGCCCGGCGCGACCCGGGGAATCTGCGGCCCCCCGCCACCGAAGCTGGCGACGTGATCGACCAGCGCCGAGATGTCTTCGGCCGAGAACACCGGTTCCCGGCGGCGCGCCTGCTGCACCTCGTGCGACAACGGCATCCGTCCGGTCGAGACCTGGAAGTCCACCGAGGCGGGGCCGACGCCGATCAGGGACGGCCCCCGCTGTGCGCCCTGTCCCTGCGCGCCGTGGCAGCTCGCACAGTGCTCCAGGTAGAGCTGGGTGCCGCGGTCGCCGGAGGCCGGGGCAGCGGCGGCCGGGGCCGCCGAGCCCGCCGGTGTCCGTACGGGGGTGAGGGCCACCGGTCCGGCGGCGAGCACCAGCGCCGCGCCCACCGCGAGGGCCCGGCGCGGGTGCGGGTCGGGCAGGACCGTCGCCACTCGTGGTCGCCGCACCGGTCAGTCCAGGGTGTACAGGTAGGCGGCGATGTCCTGCGCGTCGATGGCGCTGACACCCAGCTTCGGCATGGCGGTGCCCGGCTCGACCGCCTGCGGGTCGGTGATCCAGCGGCGCAGGTTGTCGGCGTTGTTGGGCAGCTGACCGGCGATGTACGAGCGGGCGCCGAACCGGGTCAGCGGCGGCCCGACCAGGCCGTCGGCGCGGCTGACGCCGGGGATGGTGTGGCACGACCCGCAGCCGTACCGGGCGATCAAGTCGGCGCCCCGGTCCGGCCGTCCGCTGCGCACCTCGGGTGGCGGTGGTGGCGCTGTCGAGGAGCATCCGGTGACCGCGGCGACCGGCAGCACCGTCAGCGCCACCCCGAGCGCCCAGCTCCGACCGGGCAGCTTCATCGCACCATCCCTTCCGTTCCACGCCTGGACGCCACCGGGCCGCCTCCGTGACGAAACGGCCCGCCGGCCAGGGCGTCGGGCCGGTCGCGGTCCATCCGCAGCAGCCAGCGCAGGAACACCGTCAGCGCCACGACCAGTACGACCAGGTCCATCGGCGCCCACATCAGCAGGCCGGCCAGCTGCTGGTCGGCCAACGGGTCGGCACCGAGCATCCGGTCGGGATAGACCGGGGCCGGGGCGAAGGTGAGCGCCGCCCCGAGCGCCGAGGCCGGCAACATGGCACCGACCAGCAGCAGCACCGTCACCGGGGCGGGGGCGCGGTGGCGCGGTGGACCCAGCACCGGCGCCCAGAACAGCCAGGCCGTCGCCAGCAGGCTGAGGTGCTCGGCGGCGTGCACGGCGGGCCGGTCCACCGCGGCGGCGTACGGCCCCGGCAGATGCCAGAACCACAGCACGACGGTCTGTCCACCCCCGGCCAGCAGGGCGTACGTGGTGGAGCGGCGCAGCCGGCGCACCGCCGGCGCCACTCGCCACCGGGCCAGCAGCCGGCGCAGCGGCACCGGGGCGGCCAGGCTCAGCGGCAACCCCGCCGCGCCGGCCGCCAGCAGCGGCCCCGCCACCAGCAGGAGCAGCATGTGCTGCGCCATGTGCCCGGCGAACGAGGACTCGGCCAGCTCGTGCACCGGGCCCTGCTCGGCGGCGAGCACCGTCAGCACCCCGACGCCGAACGCGGCCACCCGCCAGGCCGGTATGACCCGGCCCGCGCCGCGCCGGGCCCACAGCTCCTGGACGCCCCGCCCGTAGCCGGCCACCAGCAGGCAGAGCGTGACGACCGCGAGCATGGTCAGCAGGCCCTCGGCCACCGGATCCGGACCGGGCTGATGGGCCCGGTGCGCGGTCAACGCTGACATGGCGGCAGCACCAGCACGGCGACCCCGCCGAGCACGATGATGGTCAGGAACAACAGGTTGGCCCAGACGCCGACCACGGCGAGCATCCGGGACCGGCCGAACGCCCGGTCCTCCTCGCCGGCCCGCGCGGTGCGCCGCCACACCAGCGCGGCGACCAGCAGCGACCCCACGGTGAACAGGCCCGGGATCACCACCGCGAGCCCGACCGCCTGCCAGAGCGGTACGGCGGCGACGCGCTCGGAGCCGGCGGCGCAGGCGAGCTCGTCCAGGCTCCACGCGGCGAGCACGTGCACCGCCCAGGCCACCGCGCCGCCGAGCACGCCGTACCAGAGCAGCAGCCCGCCGGTCAGGCGCGCGTGCGGACCGGGTCGCGTGGTCATCACAGCCGCGGGGAAAGGTAGATGGTGAACAGGATGGCGACCCAGACCAGGTCCACGAAGTGCCAGTAGATCGCGACGTTGCGGACCCGTTCGTGCCGGTGGGAGCCGAAGCTGCCGCCGCGCAGGGAGGCGGCCAGCAGCCAGCCGATCATGGTCAGCCCGACCAGGACGTGCAGCCCGTGGAAGCCGGTGATCAGGTAGAACAGCGAGCCGTACACGTCGGTCGTCATGGTGAAGTGCTTCAGCTTCTCGGCGTACTCGGTGGCCTGCAGGGCCAGGAAGGTCATCCCGAGCAGCATGGTGGCGGCCAGCCCGGACCGCAGCCGCCACCGCTGGCCGTGCCGGATGCCGTGTTCGGCCCATATCACCGGCAGGCTGCTGGGCACCAGTACCGCGGTCATCACCAGCGGCTTGAGCAGCTCCGGGGCGCCGATGCCGTCCGGCGGCCACTGTGGGCCGTACTGGAAGCGGAGGTAGAAGTAGCTGCCGAGCAGGCAGGCGAAGAGGGTGGCCTCGGTGGCCACGAACATCACCATGCCCCACCAGCCGGTGGACCGGCCGACCGGCAGCTCGGTGCTCAGCGCCTCGGCGCCGGTGGCCGCCGCGACGACCCCGCCACGATCGCTCACCCGGACACCCCCAGTTCCTCGTCGGGGCGGCGAGGCGGCCAGAGCCAGACCGCGATCGTCGCCGCCACCGCCAGCGCGGCGACCGCCGCCACCGGGTACCAGGCGAAAAGCATCGAGGTGAAGAAGATCAGCAGCGCGCCGGCCAGCACGAGTGGCATGAGGGTCGACTCCGGCATCCGCACCGCGCGTTCGGGGTGCGCGTCGAGCTCACTGGTGACCAGGGTGCGCCGCCCGTCGCTGAGGATGCGGTCCGCGGTGGCGCCGGCGCGCACGGACTCGGCGGTGCGCTCGTCCCACGCCGGGTGCAGGCTGTGCACGCGGGGCAGGACCGGGAAGTTGTACGGCTCGGGCGGCGACGCCGTAAACCACTCCAGGCTGTCGCCCTCCCACGGGTCCGGCGGCGCCGGCCGGCCCCGCCGCAGCGCGTGCACCACTCCGACGAGCACGAGCAGCAGTCCGACGGCGAGCAGGTACGACCCGACGGTGCTGACCAGGTTCCAGCCGTCCCAGCCGGGTTCGCTCCGGTAGGTGTAGACCCGCCGCGGCATGCCGAACAGGCCGTAGAGGTGCATCGGGAAGAACGTGACGTGCATGCCGGCGAAGACCAGCCAGAACGCCCAGCGGCCCAACCGCTCGTGGTACATCCGCCCGGTGATCTTCGGCAGCCAGTAGTAGATGCCGGCGAGCATCGGGAAGACGGCCCCGCCGATCAGCACGTAGTGGAAGTGCGCCACCACGAAGTAGGAGTCGGTGACCTGCTGGTCGAACGCGGTCAGCGCGAACATCGCGCCGGTGAACCCGCCGAGCACGAAGGTCACCACGAAGCCGATCACGTACAGCAGCGGCACCCGCAGGACGAGCCGGCCGAGCAGCATGGTGGCCAGCCAGGCGAAGATCTGGATGCCCGACGGGATGGTGATGATCGTGCTGGCCGCGCTGAAGAAGCTGTACGACAACTGCGGCAGCCCGGTGGCGAACATGTGGTGCACCCAGACCCCGAACGAGATGATCGCGATCGACACGATGGACAGCACGATCAGCGGGTAGCCGACCACCCCCCGGCGGGTGAAGGCGGGCAGCACGGCGGAGACGATGCCCAGCGCCGGCATGACGATGATGTAGACGTCGGGGTGTCCGAAGATCCAGAACAGGTGCTGCCAGAGCAGCACGTTTCCCCCGGCGGACGGGTCGAAGAAGTGGGTGCCGAAGCGCCGGTCGAGGAAGAGCATCGCGTTGTCCACGTTCAGCGCCGGCAACGCGAAGATCACCATGAACGCGGTGGCGACGATCGCCCAGACGAACAGCGGCACCCGGTTCAGCGACATCCCCGGGGCCCGCAGCTTGAGCGCGGTGACGATGAAGTTGATCGACGCGGCGGTGGTGGAGATGCCGAGGAAGAGCAGCCCGAGCGCGTAGACGTCCATGTGGAGGCCCGGGTTGTGCTGCTCCCCGCTGAGCGGGGCGTAGGCGAACCAACCGTTGTTGGGAGCGGCGCCGAAGGGCAGGCTCGCCCACATGAACAGACCGGCGAACAGGAAGACCCAGTAGCCGAAGGCGTTCAACCTCGGGAACGCCATGTCCCGGGAGCCGATCATCAGGGGGACCAGGAAGTTTCCGAAGCCGAAGAGCATCGGCGTGGCGAACAGGAAGATCATCGCGGTGCCGTGCATGCTGAAGAGCTGGTTGTACTCCTGCGGCGACACCACGCCCGCCTCCGGCCGGGCGAGCTGGGTGCGCATCACCAGGGCGCTGAGCCCGGCGAGGACGAAGAAGAACCCGGCGGTGACCAGGTAGCGCCGGCCGATCTTCTTATGGTCGACGGTGCTGAACCAGCCCCGCAGGGAAGGGCGCTCGCCCCAGTGTTCCGCCAGCCGCGCCAGGTCCTGCTCGCTGACGCCCGGCGGCGGTGTGGTGGTCGTGGACATCGCTTCTCCTCCCCGACCTACTCCAGTGACCGCAGGTACGCGATGAGGTCGGGCAGCTGCGCGGCATCGACCGGCTGTGGGGGCATGGCGTTGCCCGGCTTGACCGTCTGGGCGTTGGCGATCCATCCGCCCAGGTGACCGGCGTCGTTGGGCACCGCGCCGGCGCCGAGGCTCCACCGGGAGCCCACGTTCGACAGGTCCGGCCCGACCCGGCCCGCGGCGCCGGTGCCGCGTACCGCATGGCAGGCGGCGCAGGTGCCCTGCACGAAGGCCTGCTGGCCCCGCCGCTCGGCCTCGGTCCGCGGCTCCCGGGCCGGGGCGTCGAGCCGGGCCAGCCAGGCGTCGAAGTCGGTGCGGGGTTGCGCCACCACCAGGAAGGCCATGTGCGCGTGCTGCGTGCCGCAGTACTCGGCGCACTGGCCCCGGTAGCTGCCGGCCCGTTCCGCCCGCAGCCAGGTCTCCCGGGTCTCACCGGCGATCAGGTCCGTCTTGGGCATGAGCTGCGGCACCCAGAAGCTGTGCAGCACGTCGTCGGTACGCAGCCGCACCTTGACCCGCTCCCCGACCGGGATGTGGATCTCGTTGGCGGTGGCCCCCGAAGCGCCCTGGTAGCGCACCTCCCACCACCACTTGTGGCCGGTCACCTCGACGGTGGGGGCGTCCGGACCGGGGCCGTCGCCCAACGCGGCGAGGTCGCGCAGGCCCACGCCGTAGACGGCGACGAGGATCACGAAGGGCAGGCCGGCGCCGGCGATCGTGACGAAGCGCAGCGGCTGCCCGTGGCGGACGCGGGCGTTTCCCCGCCGGAACACCAGCGCCCAGACCAGCAGTGCCATGACCTCGGCGAAGACGGCCACGGAGATCCAGAAGAGCAGCCACCAGAGGCCGGCGACGCGGGTTGCCCCGGCCCCGCCGGGATTCAGGGCGGAGGGTGAGTCGCCGGCGCAGCCGGCGAGCAGGAGCAGGCCGCAGAGCGTGGTCAGCACCGGAAGACGGCGCGGGACGCCACGCCCCCGGGCGTGCCGGGCGGCGCTCACGGTCAGGTCCGCTGTCTTCTCCACCGGGAGCGACATTAGACGCTTCCGGTTAGTTCCAACGCTTTTGCGCGATATGGGGGGATCCGAACGTTTGAGGAGCTTATGGTGAACGCGCAGCGAACCCATCCGGCAAGCGCCCGGGCGCGGACAGGGAGATCATGCGAGCCTCCACGGTGGACCTCGTCGCGGACACCGCCAGAGCGGCCGCCGCCCGTCGGACGATGGCCTGGACCGCCGGGGGGTTCGCCACGGCGGCGACCGTGGCCGGCGGCTGGCTCGCCCCGCCCGACGCGGTCCAGGGCCCGGCGCAGCGACTGATGTACCTGCACGTCCCCGCCGCCTGGGTCGCCTACGCCGCGTTCGCCGTCGTGCTCGCCGCCAGCGGCGGCTACCTCATCGGCGGCGATCTGCGCTGGGACCGGTTCGCCCGGACCGGCGCCGAGATCGGGGTGGTGCTGACCGCCGTCGCCATCGCCACCGGATCCGTCTGGGGGCAGCTGGTCTGGGGCACCTGGTGGGCGTGGGACCCCCGGCTGGTCAGCACCGCGCTGCTGCTGCTCGCGTACGCCGGCTATCTTGCCCTGCGCCGCGCGGTGAGCGACCGGACCGACGCGCGCGACGGGGACGACCACCGGGTGGCGCGCCCGGCGGCACTGGTCGGCATGGTCGGCTTCCTGCTCGTTCCGGTGGTGCACTTCTCCGTCGTCTGGTGGCGGTCGCTGCACCAGCAGGCGACCGTGTTCGCCCCGCAACGCCCGCCGATCGATGCCCGGATGGCCCTCGCCCTGTTGCTCGCCGTGGCCGCCGCGACGATCGCCGCGCTCTGCGTCCTGCTGCACCGGGTCGTCCGGCTGGAGCGCCGGCTCGCCGCCGACGCCCCCCGCACGGCCGACCGCGTCCCGGCCCGGGCCGGATGACCCGCCGCCGCACCGGCCGGACCGCCGTCGTCGTCGTGCTCCTCGCCGCCGGCGCGCTGCTGGTGACCAGCGGGCTGCGCGGCACCCTCACCTACTACCGCACCCCCGGTGAGGTGCTGCGCGACCCGGACGCGGCCCGCGAGCGGGTACGCCTCGGCGGGGACGTGGTGCCCGGGTCGCTGCGCCGCGACGGCGACCTGGTGGTGTTCCGCCTCGCCGAGGGGGGCCAGGCGATCACCGTCGAGCAGCGCGGCGCGCCGCCGGGGACGTTCCGGGAGGGCGAGGGGGCGATCGTCGAGGGCACCCTGTCGACGGACGGGACGTTCCGCTCCGACCACGTCGTGGTCCGGCACGGCAACGAGTACCGGCCGTCCACCTCCCCGGTGGAGCCGGTCGATGCTCGGTGAGCTCGGCACGTCGAGCCTCACGGTCGGGCTGCTCTGCGCCACGCTGACCGCCCTGCTCTGGCTGCGGGTGGCCCTGTTCGGCACGCCCACCCGACCGGCCCGGCTCGCGACCGCCGCGACCCTGACCACCGCCGCCGTCGCCTGCGGCGTGCTGGAGGCGGCCCTGCTCCGGCACGACTTCAGCGTCCGGTACGTGGCGGAGAACGGCGGACGCCAGGTACCGCTGTACTACACCGTGACCAGCCTCTGGTCCGCGCTGGACGGGTCGTTGCTGCTCTGGCTGCTGGTCCTCGGCGGGTACGCGGTCCTGCTCGCCGGCCGGCGGTACCCGGCCCGGCTGCAGGCGTACGCGATGGTCGTCGTCAGCGCGGTGACCGTGTTCTTCTTCGCGCTGTCCTGCTTCGCCGCGAACCCGTTCCGCGCGGTGGATCCGGTGCCGGCCGACGGTCCCGGGCCCAACCCGCTGCTGCAGCAGCACCCGGCGATGGGGGTGCACCCGCCCCTGCTCTACGCCGGCTACATCGGGCTCGTCGTGCCGTTCGCCTTCGCGCTCGCCGCGCCGCTGGCCGGGCCGGAGGGACGCGGCTGGCTGCGGGTGGCCCGGCCCTGGACCCTGGTCGCCTGGGCGGCGCTGACCGCCGGCATCGGGCTCGGCGCCTGGTGGTCGTACGCGGTGCTGGGCTGGGGCGGCTACTGGGCGTGGGACCCGGTGGAGAACGCCTCCCTGCTGCCCTGGCTGACCGCCACCGCGTTCCTGCACACCGCCCTCGGTCCGGGCGCCCGCCGGGCCGGGTGGAACCTGGTGCTGGCCTGCGCGAGCTTCGTGCTGGTGCTGCTCGGCACCTTCCTCACCCGGTCCGGTGCGGTGGCCAGCGTGCACGCCTTCACCGACTCGCCGCTGGGCCCCATGCTGCTCGGCTTCGTGCTGCTGGCGGTCGTCGCGTCGACGATCCTGACCGGGTGGCGGCCCCCCGAGCCGGCCGGCCGCACCGCGTCGCCGGTGCTGTCCCGGAACACCGCCGTCCTCGTCAACGGCGTGCTCCTGGTGACGATCGCGGCGGTGGTGCTGATCGGCACGATCTTCCCGCTGCTGTCCGGCCCGCTCGGCGGCGTCCGCACCTCGGTCGGCCCGGACTACTACCACCGCACGGCGGTGCCACTGGCCATCGTGGTGCTGCTGGCGATGGGGGTGACGCCGGCACTGCGGGTCCGCGACCGGACCCGGGCGCTGCGACGTCTCGCCGTACCGGGTGCCGTGGCGCTGGCCACGGTCGCCCTGGTGGGTCTGCTCAGCCGGCCCGGCCTGCCCGCGCTCACCGCCTTCGGCACCGCCGCGTTCGTGCTCACCGGCCTGGCCGGGGAGCTGCCGGACCGGCTCCGCCGGTCGGGCCGGGGCCGGCTCGCCGGACTGGTCGCACACGCCGGGATCGCCCTGGTCGCGGTGGGCGTCGCCGGATCCTCGGCGTACGGCCGGGACGCCGAGCGGACCGTCCGGACCGGAGAGACGCTGCGGGTGGCTGACGTGAGCGTCCGCCTGGTCGGGGTGGACCGGAGGGGCGACAGCGGCGGCATGGCGGTGCGGGCACGGCTCCGGCTCTCCGAATCCGGCGACGCGGAGCGGACGGTCACCCCGGCCCTGCGCTACCACCCGGCCCGGGACACCGCCGTCACGGTGCCGACGATCGACACCGGGCTGTTCCGGGACACCTACGTCACCCTGATCGCGGTCTCCCCCGACGACGGCAGCGCCACGCTGCGGCTCGCGGTCAACCCGCTCGTCGGCCTGCTCTGGGCCGGCGGCGCCCTGACGGCCGCGGGGGGACTCGGGTCGGCGATCGCCACGGCCCGCCCGCGACGCCGGGTCGGGATGCCGCGCGAGGGGGCCCGGCCGGCATCCGTCGCCGTCCACGCCGGAGCCGCCGGATGATCCGCCCCGCCGGCCGGCGGCCACGACGGGTACCTCTCTGGCCGCCGCTGGTCCTGGCGGTCACCGTCGCCGTCGGCGTGGTCGTGGCCCTCGGCCTGCGATCGGGGTCGACGTCGCCGGGCAGCGACGCCGGGACCGCAGGGCCGCCCGTCCCGGCCCCGGCACTCTCCGGCCCCACGCTGGATGGTGGCCGGTTCGACCTGGCCGACGCCCACGGGCACGTGCTGCTGGTCAACGTCTTCGCCTCCTGGTGCGGGCCGTGCCGCGACGAACTGCCGCTGCTGGTCGACGCCGGGCGGCGCTGGTCCCCGCAGGGGCTGCGGCTGGTCGGGCTGAACGTCCGGGACGGCAGCGAAGCCGTCCGCGCGCTGCTGGACGAGACGGGCGCGGCCGGACTGACCGTACTGCCGGACCCGGACGGCACCCGGGCCGTCGACTGGGGCGTCCGTGGCGTGCCGGAGACCTTCGTGGTGGACCGGGACGGCCGGATCGTCGACCGGCAGCGGGGTGTGGTCACCCGGCAGTGGCTGGAGCAGCGGGTGGCGCCGCTGCTGGCCTCATGAGGCGGCGTGCGGCCGCGGGGACGCTCGTCCTCGTGGCCCTGCTCGCCGCGGCCGCCGCGGGTCTGGCCCGGTCGGTCGCGGGCGCCGGCCAGGACGACCCGGTCCGCTCGGTCACCGCCGATCTGCGCTGCCCGGCGTGCCAGGGCGAGTCGGTGGCGGACTCCCGCTCACCGATCGCGGCGGCGATGCGGCAGGCGGTGGCGGACCAGGTGGCCCAGGGGCGCAGCCGCGACGAGGTCCGGCGCTGGTTCGTCCAACGCTACGGCCCGGACGTGCTGGCCGACCCGCCGGCCCGCGGCGTGGAGCTGCTGCTCTGGGCCGTACCCGCGCTGACCCTGCTGGCCGCCGGCCACGCGGCCCGGCGCACGCTGCGGCCCCGGCCCCGGCGCACCGATGACCTGCCGGCGGCAACGCCGGCCGTCGGACCGGCACCGGGCGGCGCGGCCCGGTGGGCCTGGCGGTGGTCCGCGCTCGGGCTGATCGCCGTCGTGGTGTCGGTGGCCGTCGCCGCCCGCGGCCTCGACCGGCCCGGGCCCGATCCGACGCCGGCCGATCCGGTCGCGGTGGCGGTCGGGCTGGCGCGCGACCTGGAGTCGCAGGACCGGTACGACGCCGCCGCGCAGATGTACCGGGAGGCGCTGCGCGACCGGCCCGACGACACGATCCGGCTGCGGCTCGCTTTCGCCCTGCTCCGGGCGGGAGACGCGGCCGGCGCGGGACAAACCGCGCAGGAGGTGCTGAGCCGCACCCCGGACTCCCCGGACGGCCTGCTCGTGCTGGGCCTCGCCCAGCGGCGTACCCTCCCCGCCGAGGCGCCACGCACCCTGCGACGCTTCCTGACCATCGCGCCGGAACACCCGGCCGCCCCGGAGATCACCCGGCTGCTGACCGCCCACCCTTGATCTCACCGTGGGCGGCGCGCGGGAGCGCGGACGCCCCGACCTGCCGGTCACTCCGGGCGCGCCCGGACCGGGCAGGCCAACCGCGCCCGGAGGCGGGCGTCAGGCCCGGCGTCGTGACCGGGCCACCAGGAAGCCGACGACCAGACCCGCCGCCACGGTCACCAGGGCCCGCCCGGAGACCGCCGAGCGGAGCTGACCCAGTCCCTTGCGCGGATCGACGACCGTACCGGCCACGTTGCCGGCCGCGCCGACGAGCATGTCACCCAGTCGACCACTGTCCATCGCCGGACCGCCCTCCGTGTCCCGGTGCCTGGTCGGCCGTACCCGTCGGCACCCGGTCCAAACGAGCGGGACGGGAGGTCCCGCACGGCCCCGGGCCACTCCTCGGTGTCAGCGTGGCACGGGTGGGCGTCGACGGACCGGCATCCGGTCCACGCGGGTCCCCGGATGCGGGCACTCCCCCGGCGGGGGTTCCACTACGTTGGGCCTGTGCCCGCCAACGACCTCCGGGACCGGGTCCGGTCGGCCCGGCTGGCCCGGCTGGCCACCGTCGACGCGGACGGTCGTCCACACCTGGTACCGGTGTGCTTCGTCCTGCTCGGCGACGTCGCCTACCACGCCGTCGACGAGAAGCCCAAGCGCCACCGGCGGCTACGCCGGTTGGAGAACATCAAGGCAACGGGCCGCGCCTGCCTGCTCATCGACGAATACCACGAAGACTGGTCGAAGCTGTGGTGGATACGGCTGGACGGGCACGGGCGGCTGGTCGACGATCCGGCGGAGGACGCCGCGGTCCGCGCGGCACTGGCCGCGAAGTATCCACAGTACGTCGAGCAGCCTCCGGGCCGGCCGGTCGTCGCCGTCACGGTGACCCGCTGGTCGGCGTGGTCGGCGGCGGAAGGAGCAGTCCACCCGGCCGGGTGACCCCCCGAGGCGCACCGCCCGATCCCCCGGGCCCCGCGGTCAGCGGGTCGGAGCGAGGGCGTCGAGCACCTCGTCGGCGCGGCGCAATGACGCCTGCCGGTCAGCACGGGGTGAGCCGATCTCCGGATCGAAGTTGAGGTCCACGAACAGTTCGGTGACGCCGGCCGCGGCGAGTCTGCCAAGGTCCGACCGGATCTGCTCGAGGGTGCCCGTGAGCGGCTCGCGGTTGGCCGGGCCGGGGCCGCGTACCCGGACGGCGCCGCGGCACACGAACCGCAACGAGCCGGGATCGCGGCCGGCGCCGGCCGCGGCGGCCTTGACGATGGCGATCGCCTCGCCGATGCCCTTCAGGTCGGCCTGACTGCCACTGACCCAGCCATCGGCGAGCCGACCCGCCCGGCGCAGCGCCGCAGGCGCGTGGCCGCCGAGCAGGATCGGCGGGTGCGGTCGCTGCACCGGCTTCGGCTCCATCCGCGTGGGCGGGATCTGGTAGAACTCGCCGCGATGCGCTACGACGTCGTCCTGCCAGCAGGCGCGGAGAACGGCGAGGAACTCGGCGGCCCGCGGGCCCCGCCGGTGCCTGCTCGCACCTGTCGCCTGATACTCCTCATCCGACCAACCCAGACCGAGTCCGACGTCCAGCCGTCCGCCGGAGAGAATGTCGAGGGTCCCGGTCTGCTTCGCCAACACCACCGGTGAGAGAAACGGCAGGTTGAGCACCGCCACCCCGAGCCGGATCCGCGCGGTGTGGGCGGCGAGGAAGGCCAGCGTGGTCAGCGGGTCCTGGACGCTGTGATACGTCTCGCTCCAACCGAGATCGGCGGGCACCAGCAGGCGCTGAAAGGTCCACAGCGAGTGGTATCCGAACTGCTCGGCGCGGCGGGCGACGTGGACCATGTTCTCCGGCGTGGCCCACGAGCCGGACACCGGCGGGGCGAATCCAACCTCCACGCCGGCACCGTATCCAGTTCCGCGCCGGCCCGACGCGACAACCGGCATTCTCCTGCCATCGCCGCTTCGGGTCGATGTCCGAGCGATGCTTCCCGGGCGGGTCGGTCAGTGGCCGCGGTAGAGAGCGTCGACATCGTCGGCGTAGCGTTCCCGCACCGCCTCCCGTTTGATCTTCAGGGTGGGGGTGAGCTCGCCGTCGGCTTCGGTGAGGTCCCGCGGCAGGATGCGGAAGGTCTTGATCTGTTCCGCCTTGGACACCGTCTGGTTGGCTCGGTCGACGGCGGTCTGGATCTCGCTGCGCAGCTCGGGACTGTCGCGCATCTCAGCGACGGACTTCTCGGGCAGCTTCCGCGCGGACCGCCAGCGCGGCCAGGCGTGTGGGTCGATGGTGATCAGCGCGGCGACATAGGGGCGGGCGTTGCCGACGAGCATGCACTGGCTTACGAGGGGATGCGCCCGTACCTTCTCCTCGATCGGCGCCGGGACGAGGTTCTGGCCCGCCGCCGTCACTATGATCTCTTTCTTCCGGCCGGTGATGCGCAGATATCCGTCGTCATCGAGACTGCCCAGGTCCCCGGTGCGCAGCCACCCGTCACTGGTGTACGCCGCCTGCGTGGCCTCGGGGTTGTTCCAGTAACCAGGGGACACCACCGGGCCGTACGCGAGGACCTCCCCGTCGTCGGCGATGCGGATCTGCACGCCGGGCAGCGGACGTCCAACGGTGCCGATCCGCATCGCCGAGGGCAGGTTCGCCGTCAAGGCCGGCGAGGTCTCGGTCAGCCCGTACCCTTCCAGCGCCGTCAGGCCGGCGCCGCGGAAGAAATGCCCCAGCCGCTCCCCCAGCGGCGCCCCACCGACGATCGCCATCCGGCACCGTCCGCCGAGGGCGTCGCGCAGTTTCCGGTACGCGACAACGTCGCACACCGCGTGCGCCAGTCGTAGCGGAACTCCCGGACCTCGGCGGGTGTCCATGGCGCGGCTGTAGCGCACCGCCACCTGGTCCGCGAGGCTGAACAGCCATCCTCGGTGCGCATCGTCAGCTCGCTGCCGCGCTCTGGTGTGCATCTTCTCGAACACCCGCGGCACGGCCAGGATGAACGTCGGGCGATACTTGCGTAGCTGCTCCAGCACACCGGCCATTTCGGCGCTGTGCACCATCGTCGCGCGGGTGTGCACCACGCCGATCTGGATCAGCCGCGCGAACGCGTGCGCCAGCGGCAGGAACAACACGGTCGACGCACCTGGGTGCAACAGTTCAGGCAACACGCCCGTCGCGGCGCTGACGTCGCAATGGATGTTGCGGTGCGTCAGCACGCAGCCCTTCGGCCGCCCGGTGGTGCCGCTGGTGTACACGATGGTCGCCACATCCCCGCCCGACACCGCCCGCCGGCGGACGTCGACCTGCGCGTCGTCGATCACCCGGCCTTCCCCCGCCAGGGCGATCAGGTCACCGCCGTCGATCTGCCACACCCGGCCCAGCGCCGGCAGGTCATCGCGCAGACCGGCGAGCGTCGCGGCGTGCTCGGCGGTCTCCACCACACACCCCACCGCACCCGAATCAGCCAGGATCCATTTGAGCTGCTCCGCGCTCGAGGTGTCGTAGATCGGGACGGTGACCGCGCCGATCGACAACAGGGCGTAGTCGACGAGGGTCCACTCGTAGCGGGTGCGGCTCATCAGTCCCACCCGGTCGCCATGGCTCACGCCGGCGGCGACGAAGCCGCGCGCGAGGGTGAGCACGTCGTCGCGGAACTGCAGACAGGTCACCGGCAGCGCACCGCCGCGCACGGACCGCGGCGCGGGCCACGACCGGGGAACCGGATCCGGACGCAGGAACTGCACCGCATCGGGATCTTCCCGGGCGTTGTCCCAAACCTTGTCGCCCAGCCCGGCCACGTCGGTGTCGATGGCCTCAGGTTCGACCGCCATCTCGCGCACGTCCACTCCCCGTCCTGGCCACAGCCGATCCGGAGGCCTACCGGGCGGCCTCGCGGCCATCATGGCCCGACCGACGGCTCAGGCGGCGGTGAACGGCAAAAGCTGTCGCGGCGCGGGGCCTCCACTCCGGCCAGCATGCCAACGATCCGGCAACAACTATTGACTACGGTATCCGTTGCGGTTCTATTCTTCGGCTCAAGAATCCGTAGCTCGTGCGGTGTCGTGTCCCCATGATTCGTTGAAGAGTTGGAGCCTGTCGCCGTGTCGGAACCCGCGATCCGCCTGACCGGTCTGCGCAAGTCGTTCGATGCCGTGGAGGCCGTCGCCGGCATCGACCTGGACATCGCCGACGGCGAGTTCTTCTCCATGCTCGGGCCGTCCGGGTCGGGCAAGACGACCGTGCTGCGGATGATCGCCGGATTCGAGCTGCCGACCGCCGGCACCGTCACGCTCGCCGGTCGCGACGTCACCCGGCTCGCCCCGTTCGACCGGGACGTCAACACCGTCTTCCAGGACTACGCCCTCTTCCCGCACATGACCGTCCAGCAGAACGTGGAGTACGGCCTGCGGGTGCGCAAGGTGGCGCGCGCCGAGCGCCGGGAGCGGGCGGCGGCGGCGCTGCGGACGGTCCGCCTCGACGGGTACGGCGAGCGCCGGCCCAACGCGCTCTCCGGCGGCCAGCGCCAGCGCGTCGCGCTGGCCCGCGCCCTGGTCAACCGCCCGGCCGTGCTGCTGCTCGACGAACCGTTCGGCGCGCTGGACCTGAAGCTGCGCGAGGAGATGCAGGTCGAGTTGAAGGCCATTCAGCGCGAGGTCGGCATCACCTTCGTCTTCGTCACGCACGACCAGCAGGAGGCGCTGACGATGAGCGACCGGGTGGCGGTGTTCAACCACGGCCGGATCGAGCAGGTCGACACGCCGGCCGAGGTGTACGAGCGCCCGGGCACCCCGTTCGTCGCCGGCTTCGTGGGCACCTCCAACCTGTTCGAGGGTGAGAGCGCCCGCGCCGTGCTCGGCCGCGACGGCGTGTTCTCCGTACGTCCGGAGAAGATCCGCCTCGGCGGCGCGCCCGCGTCCGCCGAGGAGATCAGCGCGGCGGGCCAGGTCGTCGAGGTGATCTACGCGGGAGCGGCGACCCGCTTCGTGGTCGACCTCGACGCCGGGGCGCGCGTGGTCGCGATGCAGCAGAACCAGCAGACCTCCCCCGCCGACGTGGCGGCGCTGCGCGGCAAACCGATCCGGCTGACCTGGCGGGCCGAGCACGTCGTCGCCGTTCCCGCGAACTCCCGTTGACACCACCCGACCCCCGTCGGCAACCAGAAGGAGACCGCAGATGCGCACCACCCGAGTCTTCACCGCGTTCGCCGCGGCCGGCCTGCTCGCGCTGGCCGGTTGCGGCGACGGCGGCGGCGCCACCGGCGGCTCCGGCCCCGGCGGCATCAAGCCGCCCAAAATCGACAAGCTGGCGTCGCTCGGCGCCGGGGAGGGCCAGGTCAACATCGTCGCCTGGGCCGGGTACGTCGAGAACGGCTCCACGGACCCGAAGGTCGACTGGGTCACCGGCTTCGAGAAGGAGACCGGCTGCAAGGTCAACGTGAAGGTCGCCGGCACCTCCGACGAGATGGTGACGCTGATGAAGACCGGCGACTACGACGTCGTCTCGGCCTCCGGCGACGCCTCGCTGCGCCTGATCTACGGCGGTGAGGTCGCCCCGGTCAACACCGACCTGGTCGCCAACTACAAGGACGTCTTCGACGGCCTGAAGCTCAAGCAGTGGAACTCGGTCGACGGGGTGGCGTACGGCATCCCGCACGGCCGCGGCGCGAACGTGCTCATGTACCGCACCGACAAGGTCACCCCGGCGCCGACGTCCTGGAGCGCGGTGTTCGACGCGAACTCGCCGTACAAGGGCAAGGTGACGGCGTACGACTCGCCGATCTACATCGCCGACGCGGCGCTCTACCTGATGAAGCACCAGCCGGAGCTGGGCATCAAGAACCCGTACGCGCTGGACGACAAGCAGTTCGCCGCCGCCGTGGACCTGCTCAAGAAGCAGAACGAGCTGATCGGTGAGTACTGGTCGGACTACACCAAGGAGGTGCAGGCGTTCAAGTCCGGCAACTCGGTCGTCGGCACCGCGTGGCAGGTCATCGTCAACCTGGCCAAGGCCGACGGCGCCCCCGTCGAGGCGGTCCTGCCCTCCGAGGGCGCGACCGGCTGGTCCGACACCTGGATGGTCTCCGCCAAGGCCAAGCACCCGAACTGCGGCTACCTCTGGATGAACCACATCATCGACCCGGAGGCGAACGCCGCGGTGGCGGAGTGGTTCGGCGAGGCCCCGGCGAACAAGCTCGCCTGCGACAAGACGGCCGACAAGAACCACTGCACCACGTTCCACGCCGCCGACGAGGCGTACTTCGACAAGGTCTGGTTCTGGAGCACCCCGGTGGAGCAGTGCCTCGACGGCCGTACTGACGTCAAGTGCAAGGACTACGCGGCCTGGACCCAGGCCTGGACCACGATCAAGGGCTGAGTCAGGTGACCGCTCTCTCCACCGTGGACCGGCCCGCGGGCGAGGACAACACCCCCGCCCGCGGGCCGGTCCGCCGGCTCTCCTCCTGGCTGCACCGACACCGCGGCGCACGCCTCGCCGGGCTGCTCTCGGCGCCACTGCTCTGGCTGCTCGTGGCGTACCTCGGCTCGTTGGCCGTGCTCTTCGTCTCCGCGTTGTGGACGGTCAACAGCTTCACCGGCGACCTGGTGCGCGAGCCGACGTTCGCGAACTTCCGCACCATCCTGACCGAAGCGGTCTACCGCACCGTCACCCTGCGCAGCCTCGGCGTCGCCGCCGCGGTCACCGTCATCGACGTGCTCATCGCGCTGCCGATGGCGTTCTTCATGGCGAAGGGCGCCTCCCCGCGCAGCCGCCGATTGCTGGTCATCGCGATCCTCACCCCACTGTGGGCGAGCTACCTGGTCAAGGCGTACGCCTGGCGGGTGATGCTCGCCAACGGCGGCCCGGTGGACTGGCTCTTCGGGGGTGCCGGCAACGGTCCCGGGTACGGGCTGGTCGCGACCGTTCTCGTGCTGAGCTACCTGTGGCTGCCGTACATGATCCTGCCCATCTACGCCGGGCTGGAGCGGCTGCCGGATTCGCTGCTGGAGGCGTCGGCGGACCTCGGCGCCCGGGGCGGACGCACCGTCCGCTCGGTGGTGCTGCCGATGATCGTGCCGTCGGTGATCGCCGGCTCGATCTTCACGTTCTCCCTGTCCCTCGGCGACTACATCACCGTGCAGATCGTGGGCGGCAAGACGCAGCTCATCGGCAACCTGGTGTACGCCAACATCGGCGCGGCCAACAACCTGCCGTTCTCGGCGGCGCTCGCCACGATCCCCGTACTCATCATGGTCGGCTATCTGGTCGCGGTGCGCCGATCCGGCGCGTTGGAGGAGCTGTGACGCTGTCACGCGGAGCGCGCTGGCTGCTGCGCGGGGCCATGGCGGTGGGCCTGGCCTTCGTCTACGTGCCGCTGGCCATCGTGCTGATCAATTCGTTCAACGCCGACCGCACCTTCGCCTGGCCGCCGCCGCGCTGGACCACCGACTGGTGGGTGCGGGCGTGGGAGAACGCGGGCGCCCGCGAGGCGCTGTGGACCTCGACGAAGGCGGGCCTCGGCGCGACCGCCGTCGCGCTCCTGCTCGGCACGCTGGTCGCGTTCGCGGTGCAGCGCTACCGGTTCTTCGGACGCGAAGCCGTGTCGCTGCTCGTGGTGCTGCCGATCGCGCTGCCCGGCATCGTCACGGGGATCGCGCTGGACACCGCGTTCCGCTCGCTGATCGAGCCGCTCGGGGTGGGCAAGGGGCTGTTCTCTGTGATCGTCGGGCACGCGACGTTCTGCGTCGTGGTGGTCTACAACAACGTGCTGGCCCGGCTGCGCCGGCTGGGGGGCAACCTGGAGGAGGCGAGCGCGGACCTCGGCGCGGACACCTTCCAGACGTTCCGCTACGTGACGTTCCCGCTGCTGCGCTCGGCGCTGTTCGCCGGCGGGCTGCTGGCCTTCGCGCTCTCCTTCGACGAGATCATCGTGACGACCTTCACCGCCGGGCCGGGCGTCCAGACCCTGCCCATCTGGATCTTCAACAACCTCTTCCGGCCCAACCAGGCGCCGGTCATCAACGTCGTCGCGGCGGTGCTGATCGTGCTCTCGATCGTGCCGATCTACCTCGCCCAGCGCGTCTCCGACACCGCTGCCGGTGGTCGCCTCTGACCCGCACGAACCCGCTCCACAGAGACGTCCGTGCCAAGATCTGTTCATGAGTCAGCCGTTTCGTGTGCGCATCGCCGTCCGGGGCTACGAGCTGGATATCCAGGGGCACGTCAACCAGGCCGTGTACCTGCAGTACGCCGAGCACGCCCGGTGGGAGTGCCTGCGCGCCGCGGGCCTGCACCCGGATGCGCTGCGCGCGGCCGGCGTCGGGCCGGTCCAGCTCGAGTGCACCATCCGCTACCTTCGCGAACTGCGGGCGGGCGACGAGGTCGACGTCAGTTGCGGCTTCGTCTGGGGTGGGGGCAGGACATTCCGTATGGAGCAGGAGTACGTACGCGTGGACGGCACCCCGGTCGCCCAACTGACCGGGGTCGGCGGAGTGCTGGACCTGCAGACGCGACGACTGGTGGCGGATCCGGCGGAGCGGTTCCGTTCGCTCGCCTCGTCGCCGACCCACCTCGGTCTCGGGTAGCGGGACACCGCGAGCTCCCGCCGGCCGACGCCCCGGTGAGTAGCTCGCCGGTTGCGTACGGCTACGGCGAGGAGCGCCGGGTCGCCGTGAGCCATCGTGGGCGTACGCAGCGCAGACGTGCCCGCGCCGAAATATTGACGTCCCCTCATGCACATCGTTGAATGTCGGGATGGTGGGATACGTCGGAGCGGCCTCGACCCGGACCACGGTCACGGCCACTTCGATCGACTCCGCTTCCACGTCATCGAGCGCCGTCGTCAGATTGTCGTGGATGCGATGGACAATCGGGTGACCGAGCGCCGGCGAAGGATGCTGCTCACCTCGGCGTTGCACGTCGTATCGCACGGGATCGCCGTCACCTACTGCCTCATGACGTTGCACCAGCCACATCGGTCCCTCATGCTGGCTGGCTACGGCTGCGGATTGGCGTCCGGAATCGTGGGCCTGTGGGCAGCGAGGACGGTGACCACGAAGGTCTCGGTATACCGCGTCTCGTTCACGATTCTGATGATCACGCTCGTCGTGGCGGCGCTCGGCGCGTACTGGGACGGCGGCGCCGCCTCACCGGCCGCCGTGGGTTTCGTGACCACGGCCGTGTTCGTGGCCAGCCACACCCCCCACCTGCGGCTGATGATGGGGCTTGCGGTGCTCACCGTCGGGTCCTACCTCGCCGTGGCCGCCACCGGACGACCGGTGCCTCCCGGTCACGTCTTCATCTACGTCGCGGCCATGGTGGTGCTGATCTCGGTGTGCTCAGCGCAGGCACGGATACTGGCGCGGCAGCGATCCCAGCTCCGTTCGCTCGCGGAGCTCGACCCGCTCACCGGCGCCCTCAACCGGCGCGGCCTGGCCGAGTTCACCAGGCACCTGTTCCGGAACGGGTGTCGCCCCGGCCCGTCCCTGCTCTGTCTGGATCTCGACGACTTCAAGCTGGTCAACGACCGCCTCGGACATGCCGGCGGCGACCGGCTGCTACAGCGGACGGTGGCGGCGACCCGAGAGGTGCTGCGCGCCGGGGACGCCATCGCCCGGATCGGGGGTGACGAGTTCGTCGTCGTACTGGTCGACGCGGACGACGTCACCGCGCGGACGGTGCTGACCCGGATCGACGCGGCGGTGCGCCCGCACGCCCGCGTCAGCATCGGATCGGCCACCGCTCCGCAGGACGGCGACACGCTCGATGCCCTGATGCAGGTGGCCGACCAGCGCCTCTACCGCATGAAAGAGGAACACCGCCCGGCCGGCAACCCGCCGCGGGAAGACCGCCACGGCCTGCTGTCCAGCCGTTCGGACCCGCTCGGCGTGCGGGCGGCCGGGCAACGGCCGGGGTGGTCGCCCGGGTAGGTCCGCGAACCGTACGGGGATCGGCGCCGCGGCCGGGCGGGCCTTCGCGGTACGCGGGCGAGCGATACAGCTTGAACGTGTCCTTCGGCGTCGAACCGCCGCGCTGACCCGAAGCGGTCACGGCATCGGCGACCCGTAGACCGCGCTGCCCGGCCGCCCAGGGCGATTCCGACCCGCTACGGGCCAGCCGCTGCCAGACTCGACCGGTGGGCGGCGACCGGTGGACCGGGCGGCTGGGGCCTGCCATCCCGATCGCCCCGGCCGCGCGGGTGGACAAGTTCGAGGTGTTCTTCGACCTCGTCTTCGTCGTGTCGTTCTTCATCATCACCCGGGCCACCGCCGCCAACGTCAGCGGGCGGCAGCTGCTGCACGCGATGCTGGTGCTGGCCGTGCTCTGGTGGTGCTGGGTGGTGCACAGCGTGGTCGCCAGCCAGCTCCGCCTCGGCGAGGGCTTCGTCCCGGTGCTGATGGTGGTCGGCATGATGGCGCTGTTCACCTTCGCCCTGGCGCTGCCTCAGACCTTCGGCAGCCTGCACCAGGGCTCGGCCGGACCCATCCTGGTCACGATCAGCTACGTGGTGGTCCGCGCCGTGCACCTGGCACTGTACGTGCACGCGACGCGGGGCAGGCCGGACGCCCGCCGCAAGCTGCTCCATTTCGTGCCGGAGATCGTGATCACCACCCTCCTGCTGCTGATCGCGGCGCTCCTGCCACCGAACATCGACGATCCCCACCTCGGGGTGTGGCTCCGCGACGGGCTGTGGATCGCCGTCGTCGTCCTGCAGTACGGCAGCGGGCTGACGGGCGGCACCAAGGGTTGGACGGTCACCTCCGCCGAACACTGGACGGAACGGTACGACCTGATCCTCATCATCGCGCTGGGTGAGTCCGTGATCTCGGTCGGGGTCGGTGGCAACCTGATCGGCCAACCGGTGACCTGGCCGGCGATCCCGGCGGCCATGCTGGGGATCCTGTTCACCGCGGCGCTGTGGTGGGCGCACTTCGACATGATCGGGCCAGCCGCCCGGATCGCGCTGCACGCCGCACAGGGCGACCCACGGGTGGCGATGGCCCGCGACGCCTACGCCTACCTCTACCTGCCGATGATCGCCGGAGTCGTCCTGTTCGCCATCGGCGCCGAGGATCTCCTACGCACGATCACCGACCCGGCGGGTGGGGTGGCCGAGCGAGCGCACGGCCCGGCCGTCCCGATGCTGTTCGGCGGGGTGATGGTCTACCTGGCCGCCGACATGGCATTCCAGCTGCGCACCCTGCACACCGTCACGTGGACCCGGGTCGCCGCGCTCCTCGCGCTGGCGGCCGGACTCCCCGTCGGTCGACACCTGCCCGCGCTCGGCGCGCTCGGGCTGCTGACCGCCATCTGCGTCGCGCTCGTCGTCATCGAGGTGGTGGTACTGGCGGACTCCCGACGCGCCCTGCGCACAGCGGTGTTCGAGGAGCGGACCGAACACGAGGCCAGCGAGGCCGCCTGGCGCGCCCGCTGGCACGACGACGGCCCGCCGCAGCCGGCGGTGTAATCCCCGGCACGCTCCGTCGTCGCGCGGGTCGCCCGACCGGCTGGCCCGCCCGGTCAGTCCGACGGGATCGCCGCCACGATCCGGCGCACCCGCTGCGGGTCGGTGAGGACGTCGACGTTGTCCACGTACTGGTCGACGGCGCCCACCGGGAGACGCGCGCGCAGCGCCGGATCGCCGATCGCGGCACGCAGCGCGGCGGCGAACCGGCCGGCATCGAGCACCAGGAACGGCCGCCCGTGGAACTGCCGGGCCGCCGGGTCCACCGGCGCGGCCAGCCCCAGGTCGTTGGTCCAGCCGGCCACCGTCTCCAGCGCCCCGACGAGCCCGGCCTGCCGCTCGGACCAGCCGTCGGGGCCGAGGGCTCGGGACAGCGCGTCGACCACCGGGTCCGCCGCCGGCAGCCGGGCGAAGACGGTGCCGAGCCATTTCGCGTACGGGGGCCAGCGGCAGTGCAGCAGCAGACCGAGCCGCATCAGGTCCCGGGCCAGGCCGGCGGTCACCACCCGGCTGCCCAGCTCGTCGCCGACCTCGGCGCACCGGCCGGCCAGGTGCTCGGTCTGGCCGATCCGGGTCCAGGCGGCGGCCAGCACGTGCCGCCACACGTCGTCCGGGTACCAGGCCAGCCGGCCCCGGGCGGCGGTGAGCGCCCCGTCGAGGCCGTCGTGGAAGACCGCGCCACCGGTCAGCTCGGCCAGCCGCTGGGTGGGCGTTGCGAGCCAGTCGGCCACGCCGACGCCGGTCCGCGGGTCGAAGCCGAGCCGGCCGCGCAGCCAGCCGCCCAGCTCGTCCACGCTCACCCCGTGCCGGTCCCCGTCGGCGTCGACGACGCCGAGGCGGACATCGGGGCCGCCGGCGAAGCGGGCCGGCCAGCCGAGGAACTCCGCCGGCAGCTCGGCGTCGAGGACCGCCCGGACGGGTCCCACCTCGTCCGGGCCGGCGACGAAGAGCTGGGTCCGCGGACCCCAGTCGTGGTCGGTGGAGCGCGCGGTGTCCAGGCCGAGCAGCTCCGACCCGCCGTCGAGCAGGCCGGCGGCGTAGCGCAGCCCGGGCCGCCGCCGGGCCAGCAGCGGCGCCACCACCTCGTCGTGGAACCGCCGGGCGAGCGCCAGCCCGGGTACGAAGGTCACCCCGACAGTCTGCGCACCGGACGATCCGACCGCAGCCGGAAAACGCCGGCCGGTAAGCCCGGTTCGCCCCTCCCCCATCTCGTCGTACGGCTGTGCCAGGCTGTCCGGGTGGCACAGCGACCCCCGATCCTGCTGATCGACTCCCCCAGCCTCTACTTCCGGGCCTACTTCGGCATCCCGGAGTCGGCCGCGAAGACCGAGGACGGCCAGCCGGTCAACGCCGTGCGCGGCTTCCTCGACATGCTCGCCCAGCTGGTCCGCACCCGCCGGCCGGACCGGATGGTCTGCGCGCTGGATTACGACTGGCGGCCGGCCTGGCGGGTGGAGCTGCTGCCGTCGTACAAGGCGCACCGGGTGGCGCCGGAGGGCGGCGAGGTGGTGCCGGACACCCTCTCCCCGCAGGTTCCGATGATCCTGGAGGTGCTGGACGCGGTCGGCATTCCCTACGTCGGCGCCACCGGCTACGAGGCCGACGATGTGCTCGGCACGCTCTCGGTGACCCAGCCCGGCCCGGCGGAGGTGGTCTCCGGCGACCGTGACCTGTTCCAGCTCGTGGACGACGCCCGCCAGGTCCGGCTGCTCTACGTCGGGCGCGGGGTGGCCAAGCTGGAGGACTGCGACGACGCGGCGGTCCGCGCCCGGTACGGGGTCCCCGCCGACCGGTACGCGGACTTCGCGGCGCTGCGTGGCGACCCGAGCGACGGGCTGCCCGGGGTGCCCGGCGTGGGCGAGAAGACGGCCGCCCGGCTGATCGAGCGGTACGGCGGGCTGCCGGGCATCCTCGCCGCGCTGGACGACGGGGACGCCAGTTTCGCGCCGGGGCTGCGGAGCAAGCTGGCGGCGGCCCGGGACTACCTGGCGGTCGCGCCGAAGGTGGTGGAGGTGGCGCGGGACGTACCGCTGCCGGAGCTGCCCACCGCGCTGCCGACGGCGCCCGCGGACCCGGACGGGCTGCTGGAGCTGGCGCAGCGGTGGAACCTCGCCGGCTCGTGCCGGCGGCTGGTCGACGCGCTCGCCGCCCGTTCCTGACCAGATGCGACGGAGCGCGGCGGTCACGATGACCGCCCTCCCCGCACATTCGGGTCAGCGGGGCGGATTGCCCCGGCGGGACGGGAACGGCGTGCCGGGCTGGCCCAGCGTGGACCGGCCACGCAGGCCGACCGGGTCCGGGGCGGGCTCGGGCGAGGCGACCGGCGGTCGCTCCGCGCCCCGCCGCGCATCCAGGTACGCCGCCCCGGCCAGGTCGTCCTCGCTGGGCGCGGCGAGCAGCGCGTAGACCAGCCCGACGACGCCGAAGATCACCGCGAGCAGGATCGGCACCAGCAGGCCGGTGACCTCGGTGCCGGTCAGCTCGCCCCGCCGCTCGTGGACGTGCACCGACAGCGCGCTCATCCCGGTGAAGTGCATCCCGTTGACCGCGATTCCCATGACCAGCGCGGAGGCGGCGATGGCCAGCCCACGCCGGACGGTCATCGCCAGCCAGAGCGCGACCGTGGCAGCCACCACCGCGATGAGCACCGACAGTGCGACCCGGATGCGGTCGTAGCTGAGGGCGCCGTCCAGCCGCATCGCCGCCATGCCGGTGTAGTGCATTGCGGCCACGCCGAGGCCCGTGAAGAGGCCGCCGGCGAGGAGCCGCAGCGCGTTGAGGCGGCCGGTGCCGACGATGGCCAGCCCGATGCCGACCGCCACGACGGCGATCACGGTGCTGGCTGCGGTGATCGGTACGTCGTAGCGAATCCTCGTCCCTTCGACGCCGAAGCCGAGCATCGCCATGAAGTGCATGGCCCAGATTGCCGTGCCGCCGATGGCCCAGGCGGCGAGCAGCCCCCACCAGGCCCGCTGGCCGCCGCTGCGCGCGGTGCGGATCCGCCCGGCGCAGACCAGCCCGAGGGCCGAGCCCAGCACGGACAGGGCGTAACTGAGCGCGGGCGTGATCCACCCGTACTCGATGTGATGGATCTGCGCCATCGCAGTCGTCCCCCCGTTGATCACCGTTGCGCAGCAAGGCGCCCGAGCCATGATCGGGGAGGTGGATGAGCAGGCGCAATCGTACCCCCGGTCGAATTCGGGATACCCGTCGCGGTGACGCTGCGATGCGTCGATATCCGGCCAGCGGTGGCCGAAAGATCAGGCGGAGGTGTGATAGGCCAGCACGCCCCGGTTGACGGCCGCGATGGCCTGCCGGGCGGTGGAGCGCAGCTCCGCCGACGCGCCGCCGGAGTCGGCGAGCTGGCCGAGCAGGTCGACCACCTGCCGGGCCCAGCGCACGAAGTCGCCCGCGGGCATCTCGCCGTCGATCTGGTGGCCACTGGCGAGCACCTTGGCGAGCGCCTCGCCCCGCGCCCAGCGGTAGATCGGCCAGGCGAAGCCGAGGTCCGGCTCGCGGGTGACCGCGAGGCCCCGGGCGGCCTCGTCCGCCTCGATCTCGCTCCACAGCTTGAGCGTCTCGTCGACCGCGTCGACGACCGCGCCGCGCGGCACCGAGGCCCGCTCGTCGACGTCCCGGCGGGCCTCGAAGACCACCACGGAGACGGCGGCCGCGAGCTCGGCCGGGGAGAGCCCGTCCCAGACCCCCCGGCGCAGGCACTCGGCGACCAGCAGGTCCGCCTCCGTCCAGATCCGGCCGAGCATCCGGCCCGCGTCGGTGACCCCGCCGTCGGCGGCGAGGTAACCGCGGGCGGTGAGCAGCGCGACGATCCGGTCGAAGGTCCGCGCCAGCGAGCCGGTCCGGCCGGAGACCCGCTGCCGCAGCTCCTCGGTGTCGCGTTCGAGGCGGCGGCGCCGCTCGGCCCAGCGGGCGTGCTCCTCCCGCTCCGGGCAGGCGTGACACGGGTGCCGGCGCAGCTCGGTGCGGAGCTGGCTGAGCCGGTGGTCCTCGCCCTCGGCCTGCCGGGACCGCCCGCCCCGGCGACCGCCGTGCCGGTCCAGCCCGGTGCCGCTGACCTCGGCGGCGAGGTCCCGCCGGGCGGCCGGGGACCGGTGGTTGAAGTGCTTCGGCACCCGGATCCGGGCGAGCACCTCGGCCGGGGTGGTGAAGTCGCCGGGACTGACCCGGCCGGCCCAGCGGTCCTGGGTGAGCACCAGCGGGCGCGGCTCGCCGAAACCGCCGGTGGCGGGGTCGAGGACGACGGCCAGTCCGGCCCGCCGCCCGGACGGCACCCGGATCACGTCGCCGATCCGCAGCCGCTCCAGCGACGCGACGGCCGCCGCCTTGCGCTGGGTCTGGCCCTGCCGGGCGATGGCCCGCTCCCGGTCGGCGATCGCCACCCGCAGCGCGAAGTACTCGTCGAAGTCGCCGTGGTGGCAGGCCGCCTCGACGCCGTACGCCTCGATGGTCTCGGTGTTGCGCTGCACCTGCCGGGCCAGGCCGACCACCGAGCGGTCCGCCTGGAACTGCGCGAAGGACGACTCCAGCAGCGCCCGGGCCGGCTCCGCGCCGACCGTGCCGACCAGGTTGACCGCCATGTTGTACGACGGCCGGAAGCTGGACCGCAGCGGGTACGTCCGGGTGGAGGCGAGCCCGGCGACGTGCCGGGGGTCGGTCTCCGGCGACCAGACCACCACGGCGTGCCCCTCGACGTCGATGCCGCGCCGGCCGGCCCGCCCGGTGAGCTGCGTGTACTCCCCCGGGGTGAGGTCGACGTGCGCCTCGCCGTTGAACTTGACCAGGCGTTCGAGGACGACGCAGCGGGCCGGCATGTTGATGCCCAGCGCCAGCGTCTCGGTGGCGAAGACCGCCTTGACCAGGCCGCGGACGAAGAGCTCCTCGACGACCTCCTTGAAGACCGGGAGCATGCCGGCGTGGTGGGCGGCCAGGCCGCGCTCCAGCCCGTCGAGCCACTCCCAGTAGCCGAGCACCGACAGGTCCTCGCCGGGGATGGCGGTGACCCGGGACTCGACCACCCGGCGGATCTCGGCGCGCTCCTCCGGCGAGGTCAGCCGGAGCCCGGCGGCGAGGCACTGCTGCACCGCCGCGGCGCAGCCGGCCCGGCTGAAGATGAACAGGATCGCCGGGAGCAGGCCCTCCCGGTCGAGCCGGTCGACGATGTCGGGGCGCATCGGGCCGCGCCAGCGGGGGCCGCGGCGCCCGGCGCCGGGGCCGGCGCTGCGCCCCTCGCCCAGCTCCAGGCGGCGCACGGTGTCGCGGGTGTAGCGCAGCAGCTCCGGGTGGACGTCGTGCTTGCGGGCGGCGTCGGCGTCGTGGAACAGGTCGAACATCCGCTTGCCGACCAGCATGTGCTGCCAGAGCGGCACCGGCCGGTGCTCGCTGACCACCACGGCGGTCTCGCCGCGCACGGTGACCAGCCAGTCGGCGAACTCCTCGGCGTTGGAGACCGTCGCGGAGAGGGAGACCAGGGTGACCGAGGCGGGCAGGTGGATGATCACCTCTTCCCAGACCCCGCCCCGGAACCGGTCGGCGAGGTAGTGCACCTCGTCCATCACCACGTACGCCAGGCCCTCAAGAGTGCTGGAGCCGGCGTAGAGCATGTTGCGCAGCACCTCGGTGGTCATCACCACCACCGGCGCGTCGCCGTTGATCGCGTTGTCGCCGGTGAGCAGGCCGACCTGCTCGGCGCCGTAGCGGTCCACCAGGTCGTGGTACTTCTGGTTGGAGAGCGCCTTGATCGGCGTGGTGTAGAAGCACTTGCGCCGGGTGGTCGGCCCCTCCGCCGCGTCGGCCGCCGCCGGCTGCCCGGGCGTGCCGCGCAGGGCCAGGTGTACGGCGAACTCGCCCACCACGGTCTTGCCCGCGCCGGTGGGAGCGCAGACCAGCACGCCGCTGCCCCGCTCCAGGGACTGGCACGCCTCCCGCTGAAAGTCGTCGAGGTCGAACCCGAGGTCTCGGGCGAACTCGTCCAGGGCCGGGAAGGCGGAGGCCTGCGCGGCCCGGCGGCGCGCCGCGGCGTACCGCTCGGCGGGGCTCGACATGCCTCCAAGATTAATCGGTACGACCGACCACCACCTGACAAGGCCATCCGGCAGGACGGTCGGCGGAGGTCGGTAGGGTGCACGACGTGCCGGACCATGCCGAACCGCCCCACGCCTCGAGCGGCGCCGACGACGTCGTCCGCCCGAGCACGTCCCGCCGGCCCGTGGAGGCGGTGCTCTTCGACTTCCACGGCACCCTCGCCCAGGTGGAGGAGGCGCGCGAGTGGGTGCTGGCGGCCGCCGCGGCGTGCGGGGTGGAGCTGGACCGGGTGCGGGCCACCTCGCTGGCCGACCGGCTGCTCACCGCCGGGCGGGCCGGCGGGCCGCTCCCGGCGCGGGTGCCGCCCCGGCTGGCCGAGCTCTGGGCCGACCGGGATCTCTACGAGCACGCCCACCGGGGCGCGTACACCGGGCTGGCCGAGACGGTGGACGCCGGCATCGACGGGTTCGCCGAGGCGCTCTACGAGCGGGTCCTGGTCCCGGAGGGCTGGGTGCCGTACCCGGACACCGAGGCGGTCCTCAAGGAGCTGCGGCGCGCCGGGGTGAAGGTGGCCGTCGTGAGCAACATCGGCTTCGACATCCGGCCGCTCTTCGCCACCTGGGGCCTCGACGGCCTGGTCGACGCGTACGCGCTCTCCTACGAGGTGGGGCGCTGCAAGCCCGACCCGGGGATCTTCCTGCGGGCCTGCGGGATGCTCGGCGTCGACTCGGAGCGCGCGCTGATGGTCGGCGACACGCCGGCCGACGCGGGCGCGGTGGCGGCGGGGTGCGCGGTGCTGGTGCTGCCGGCCGGCGACGCCGGCCGGGCCAACGGGCTCGGCGCGGTGCTCGACCTGGCGTTGGGGTCCTGAGCTGCTGTTTTCGGCGCTAACCGGAGGTGGTTAGCGCCTCCGGTAGCG
The DNA here is from genome assembly GCF_052814115.1 of Micromonospora sp. IBHARD004. NCBI lineage: Bacteria > Bacillati > Actinomycetota > Actinomycetes > Micromonosporales > Micromonosporaceae > Micromonospora > Micromonospora sp. IBHARD004. The sequence goes on along the minus strand of NZ_CP199934.1, from coordinate 3,254,614 downwards.
GCGCTGACATCGGGACCGTAGCGTCGCTGTCATGATCGAGACCTCGCCCCGGGACCGGATCGTCCGCGCCGCCGCCGCGCTCCTCGCCGAGGGCGGCCGCGAGGCGGTCACCACCCGGGCGGTGGGCCGGGCGGCCGGGGTGCAGGCGCCGACGATCTACCGGCAGTTCGGCAACCTGCGCGGGCTGCTCGACGCGGCGGCCAGCTACGGCTTCGCCGCGCACCTGCACGCCCGGGCCGCCGGGGAGCCCGCCGCGGACCCGGTGGACGACCTGCGGCGCGGCTGGGACACGCTCGTCGAGTGCGGGGTGGCCAACCCGGCCCTGCACGCCCTGATGTACGGCGATCCCCACCCCGGCGGACGGCCGACCGCCGCCCGGGTCGCCGCCGACATCCTCCGCCAGCTCGTCCAGCGGGTCGCCGAGGCGGGCCGGCTCCGGGTCGACGTGGACCGGGCGGCGGAGATGATCCACGCGGCGAGCTGCGGCGTCACGCTCACCCAGATCCAGGGCGGCGACCCGGGCCTCTCCCCCGCCACCCGGGAGGCCGTCCTCGCCGCGATCTGCGCCGACAGCCCCGCCACCCGCGCGGCACGCCCACCCGACCGGCCGGTCCGCCACGCCGTCGCGCTGCGGGCCGCGCTGCCCGAGGTGGCCGGCGACCTGAGCCCGGCCGAGCGGACGCTGCTGGCCGAGTGGCTGGACCGGCTGGCCGGCGGGCGGCCGTCCCGGGAGGCCGCCCGCTGATCCCCCCGCCCACCCAGGCGAGCCGCGCTGCGCGGTGAGCGCCCGCGAGCTGCCGTACGATGCTGCCGCGATCGTCAACGGCCCTCGAGGAGGAAGCGATCCTGCCACGTCAGGTGCTCGACACCCAGCTGGTTCCGGAATCCGACCGCTTCGACCTCTGGGCGGACTTCGTCGTCGGCAGCACGCCGGCCAGCATCTGGACCGACCGGGCGGCGCCGTTCAACGCCTTCGCGCAGCTGATCGACCTGGGCGGCGTGCACCTGACCTCGTTCCGGTACCCGACGCTACGCACCAGGCGGACCGCGCGGCAGATCCGGCAGGCCGACGCGGAGATGTTCCAGCTGGCCCTGCCGATCGCCGGGTTCAGCGCGATCAGCCAGGCCCGCAACGAGTCGACCATCGACCAGACCGCGTTCACCTTCTTCGACACCTCCCGCCCGTACGAGGCGGAGCACCGGGTGGACGAGGAGGCCTACACCTCGACGATCTGCCTGCACATCCCGCACGCGCGACTGCCGCTCTCCCCCGACCGGGTGAACCAGCTGCTCGCGACGACCATGCCCGCCGAGCGGGGGACCGGCGGCCTGCTGGCGCAGTTCCTCCGGCAGGTGGCGGCGCACCCCGAGCAGTACGAGCCGACCGAGGCGCTGCGGCTCGGCGGCATCGCCCTCGACCTGGTGTGCGCGACCCTGGCCCGGCACACCGACGCCGCGGAAGCCCTCTCCCCGGAGACGCGTCAGCAGGTCACCCGACTGCAGGTCGTCGAGTTCATCGAGCGGCACCTCACCCGCCCGGACCTCGACCCCGCCGCCGTGGCCCGGGCCCACCACATCTCACTGCGCACCCTGCACCGGCTCTTCGCCGGCGAGGACGAGACAATCGCCGGGCTCATCCGCCGGCGTCGCCTGGAACACTGCCGGCGCGACCTGCGCAACCCGCTGCTGCGGGACCAGCCCATCCACGTCATCGCGGCGAGGTGGGGGTTCCCGGACCCCGCCCACTTCAGCCGCGCCTTCCGGGCCGCGTACGGAGTGCCGGCGCGGGACTACCGGGCGGGTGCGTGGCCGACGACCGGCCGGCGGCTCTGAGCGACGGGCGCGACGTGATCCGCCCCCGGATCGGCCGGCCCGGCGGGCCCGGTTCCGCGACGCCCGGCTAGCGTCACCGCCATGACGACCAGGCCGCACCCGCCGACGACGCACGCACCGCGCGGCGGTCAGCTCGGGGCGGTCGGGCTGGTGCTCGGCGGGGCGCTCTCGGTGCAGTTCGGGTCGGCGGTCGCCGCCCTGCTCTTTCCGAGTACCGGGGTGGCCGGGGCGGTGACCCTGCGGCTGACCATCGGCGCGCTGCTGATGCTGGCGGTGTGCCGGCCACGGCTGCGCGGCCACGACCGCGCCGACTGGGCGGCCGTGGTGGCCTTCGGGCTGGCCCTGGCCGGCATGAACTCGATCTTCTACCAGGCCATCGACCGGATCCCGCTCGGCCCGGCGGTCACCCTGGAGGTGCTCGGACCGCTCGCGCTGTCGGTGTTCACCGCCCGCCGGCTGGCCGCCTGGTGCTGGGCCGGGCTGGCCCTGGCCGGGGTGGCCCTGCTCGGCCAGGGCGGCTTCGACCGGCTCGACCCGGTCGGCGCCGCGCTCGCGTTGGGCGCGGGGGTGATGTGGGCGGCGTACATCGTCTGCTCGGCCCGGGTGGGCGGCCGGTTCCCGCGCGCCGACGGGCTGGCCCTGGCGCTCGCGGTGGCCGCTCTGATCACCCTGCCGATCGGGCTGGTCGGGGCGGGCGCCCGGCTGTGGCATCCGGCCGTGCTCGGGCTGGGCGCCGGGCTCGCCGTGCTCGCCTCCGTGCTGCCGTACACCCTGGAGCTGCTGGCGCTGCGCCGGCTGCCCACCGCGACCTTCGCCGTGCTGATGAGCCTCGGCCCGGCCATCGCCGCCCTCGCCGGCTGGCTGGTCCTGGACCAGGAGCTGCGCGCGGCGGAGGTCCTCGCGATCGGCCTGGTGATCGCCGCCAGCATCGGCGCGGTCCGGGCCGGTGCACCGGCCGCCGAGCCCGACGCCACGCAGGCCGGCGCACGGTTCGACGCGCCGGCCGGCGGGGTGGACGACACCCCGGTCGGCGGGGCCGCGGTCGGCCAGGGCGGCGACGGGCCGGACGGCTCCGCCGCGGGGTCCGACGGGCGGCTCAGCGCAGCAGCCGCACCGCCTGCGGCACGGCGCTGATCCGCACCGGCAGGTCGAGGGCCCGCTCCCCGTCGGCGTAGGTGGTGATGCCCTCGGCCGCCAGCTCCACGGTCCGCGCCCGGTAGCTGCGCACCAGCGGGTGGTCGACGTGCGTGCCCTGGTAGATGCGCGGCTTCACCCGCATCAGGGTGCGCCGGTCGAACCGCCCGCCGACCACCACGTCCAGCAGCCCGTCGGTCGGGTCGGCGTCGGGACAGATCCGCATGCCCCCGCCGTAGCTGGCGCAGTTGCCCACCGCGACCAGCACGGCGTCGAGGTTCAGCTCCTCGCCGTCGAGGCGCAGCGTGTACCGACGCGGGCGCAGCCGCGCCAGCTCCACCAGGATCGCCAGGTCGTAGCGGCGGGGGCCGCGCGGCCAGCGCATCCGGTTGGCCCGCTCGTTGACGATCGCGTCGAAGCCGGCGGCCAGCACCGCCCCGTACCAGCGCTGCCCGCCGTCCGGGGCGCTCATCCGGGCCAGGTCGACCGGGCGGGTCCGGCCGTCGCGCAGCGCGGCGGCGATCACGTCGACCGCGGCCAGCGGGTCGGCCGGGAAGCCGGTGTCGACCGCGAAGTCGTTGCCGGTGCCGGCGGGGACGGGACCGAACGGCACGTCCGTACCGGCGACCGCCTGCAACGCCCGGTGCACCGTGCCGTCGCCGCCGACCGCGACCAGCGCGCCGACGCCGTCCGCGACGGCGGCGTGGCACGCCGCCTCCGCCTCCGCCGGGGTGCCCGCCGTCAGCACCCGCACCGGGCGGCCGCCGGCACCCAGCCGCTCCAGCAGCCGGGGCAGCAGGCCACGGTGCCGGCCCCGGCCGGCGGTGGGGTTGGCGAGCACGGCGACGGGGCCGGGCGGAAGATGATCGTGCGCGGTCACGGCGAGCACCGTACGGTACGACCCAGGCCGTCCACCAGGGGAGACGCCGCTACGGCCGCCCGGCGGGTCCCGGCGTCCCCAGGCCGACCGGCGGCGCGGCCCGCGCGATGATCATCTCGACCGTCGGCGTGGCGAGCGCCCGGGCGACCCGGGCCAGCCAGGTCACCTGGTCGGCCGCGCCGAGGTCACCGTCACCGGCCTCCGGGTCGTGGAACGGCACCTCCACGGCCGGATCTCCGGGCGCGACGGCCGATCCGCCCTGCCGGCGGGCGCGCAGCGCCGCCCCGATCACCGCGGCCTCGACGACCACGGCCTGCTCCTCGACCGGGAGGCCCTGCTCGCGCGCCACCTGCCGGGCCGCCGCGGCCACCTCCGCCGACATCCACGGCCGCAGGCCCGCGTACCCGTCGAGGATCTCCACGGTGATCCTGACCCGCCGCAGCGAGGCGTCCCGGGCGACGGAGAGAAAGCCCCGCAGCCCGGACGGCGGCGGGAGGAGCGCGATCTGCGGCAGCACCGCGTGGATGCGCCGCCACAGCGGGTGGAGCCGGTAGTAGTCGCGCAGCGCGCCCGCCCACGCCCACAGCCGGTCGAGACCCACCCGCGGCCCCCACGACGGGATCGTGGAGCCGATCAGCGCCAGGAGGATCGAGGTGGTGAAGCAGAGGATCACCAGCGAGTCGACGGCCGGGACGAGGCCCGGCCGGAACACCCCCGCGACGACGGCGACCAGTTTGCCCGCGGCGTACAGCAGCCCCGACACCGCGGCGACGGTGATCAGCCGGAGTCCGAAGCGGAGCAGCGGCCGGTGGGCGATGCGGGCGTACCGGTTGGCCAGGATCGCCATCTGCGCGAGCGACCAGCCCAGGTAGGCCAGGTACACGTAGAGGAACGGAGCGTCGAACGGTTCGGCGTAGTAGTCGCGGGAGAGCACCCGCGGATCGGCCAGGTCGGCCGCGGGCGGCGTGCGGACGAACAGGACGATCATCGTGGCCACGGCGACCGCGAGGAGCACCCAGCGCCGTCGGACGCGCCGCTCGGTGGCGGCGTCCGTGCCTGTCATGTAGAGGTGGAACGCCTGACCCGCGGTGACACAGACCAGGGTGAGGCAGTTACCGGTCAGCCGGGCCACGTCCAGCACGCCCAGGCGCTGGTCGAGCCACGGCCCGACCGGCTGGACGGTCAGCGCCAGGGTGATCGACCACAGGGCCACGCAGAGCGCGCGCAGCGGTCGGTTGCCGGGGTCGCGGGCCAGGTCGCGCAGCTTGTAGAGGCTCATCCCCCAGCAGGCCAACGGCACGACGACCATGGCGACGGCGACGATCCCCGACATCAGGGCCACCGGCCTTCCAGCGTCGCGATCAGTCGGGCGGAGACCTCGGGGTCCGCCGGCGTCGTGGCCGGGATCTCCGACCAGGACCCGGCGCGCTGCACCGCGACGGTCCCGAAGATCTCGGCCCGGCGTTCGACCGGTTCGTCGTACCCGCTGCGGGCCAGCATGATCTGCGGCACGGACGGATCCACCGTCGGCATCAGCATGGCCGCGAGCTGGTCGAGGTCGCCCGGCACGGAGACGTCGTCGAACATCATGTGCCCGTACTCGTGGCCGATGATCAGGCTCTGCCGTACCTTGCTGGCGCTGGCGTCGTAGAACACGTAGTCGGCGATCTCGCCGGCCACCCACAGCCCGTGCGGGGCGAGCGCCGGCAGGTGTCGGGCGATCAGGTGCACCGGGCGCCCCCGGCGGCGCTCGATCCGGTCGTGCAGCTGGGCGAAGGTGAACGTCGCGGGCAGGTCGAGGGCGGCCAGGAGTCGCTCGGACTGGTCCCGGAGGTCGCCGAGTGCGCTCCTACGTCGCATCGACTCCTCCCGTCGACCGCGGCCGGCGTGGCCGGTGTTCGAGCACCGTGGCGAGGTTCGCCAGCACCCGCTCCGCGCCGGAGGCTGGGCGGGGGTGCGCGACGACGGCCAGCTGCCGTACCCGGGTGGCGAAGACCTCGGCCTGCCACTCCTCGTCGGGCGTGTAGACGACCCGCGTCGACCGCTCGCGCAGGGCCGCCAGGTCGGCCCCGTCCAGCACGTCGCGCAGGCGCTGCGCGACCGCCGGCTGACCGACGTGACCGAAGACCATGTGCCCGACACCGTGCAGGGCGAGATGGTCCCGGTGCAGGCCCGGACCCGGCGACCCGACCAGGATGTGGTCCGTGGTGGAGCCGCGACACCACAGGGCGCGCGCCTCGGCGAACCGGGTCCGCAGCGCGCGGACCACCAGCCGTCGGCCCCGGACCCGTTCCAGCTCGGCGAGGAGGTCGCCCACCGTGAAGGGGACCGGCATGACCAGCCCGCGCAGCAGCTCGTCACAGCGGCGGACCTGCTCGTGCCATGCGGCGGTTCCGCCGAGCCGCCACCACCGGTCCAGGCGTACGCAGCCCGGGGTGACCGCGCGGTGCCCGGGCGCCTGGACGTCAGTCACCGGCGCCGGACCGTTCGAGGTCGTGCCGCTGGTCGTCCCGGCGGCGGCGCGCGGCGGCCTCCAGCCGTTGCACCTGCTCGATCATCGCCACCACCGCCGCGTGCCCCTCGGGTGACAGCCGGGCGTCGGCCAGCCGCATGGCGACGTGCTTGATGTGCGGGTCGGCCAAGGCGTGGACGAGGTCACCCTGGTCCCGGTTGCCGGCCTGCTCGGCGAAGAAGGCGGGCGGTCGCCCGAAGAAGGCGGCGATGGCGTCCACGATGGACCGCCGCGGGTCGGGGGCCCGCCCCTGCCGCAGGTTGCTGAGATGGGTGTGGGAGATCCGGCAGCCACGGCGGGTCAGCTCGGTGGCCACGTACCGGACGCTGTACGGCCTGCCGACGGGATCCCGGGAGGTGCGGAACAGCCAGTCGAGACGCTCGGCGAACGTTTCGCCAGGTGGCTCGGGGGCTTCAGGCATGGGGACTCCTCGCGCGGCGGAGCCCCACGTTTACACGAGAGGGCGATCCGGAATCAAGCATTGACAGGTCCACTTTACGCATGCGTACGATTACGACCGCCTCTGGCAACCGCCGTGGCCACACCCGCTCGGGGGTGGCACGACGTGATGCCAGGGCGCTCCCCCGGTGGTCGCCGGAGGACGTGGCGAGGAACGGGGGCGCGACGTCGGCCGCAGGTGGCCGGAGGGAGCATGGCGCGGCAGGTCGTCGTCGGTTGGGCCCCGGTGGCTCCGTCCCGCCGACGAGCTGCCCGCCCGGCCACGCAGCGTAACCGCGGGCAGTCCGGCGGCGCGCTGCGTGGCCCGTATTTCTGCCTCGGTGGTTGGCCCCGGCCCGTCGTCGACGCCCCGGACCGGTGACGATCCTCGTCAGAAGGTGATGCGGACCTTGAGCGCGGTGCGCTCGTCCATCGCCCGGTAGCCGTCCGGCACCTGGTCGAGGCTCACCGACCGGTCGAAGACCGGCGACGGGTCGATGGTGCCGTCCAGCACGTCGGCGAGCAGCTCCGGGATGTACGCCCGGGCCGGCGCGACGCCGCCGCCGAGCGCAACGTTGCGGCCGAACATCTGGCCGATGTCGACGCCGGCGCTGCCGCCGTGCGGCACGCCCACGTAACCCACCGCGCCGCCGTCGCGGGCGATGGAGATCGCGGTACGCATCGACTCCTCGGTGCCGACGGCCTCCAGCACGGCGTGCGCGCCCTGCCCCTTGGTCAGCTCCTTGACCGCGGCGATCGCGGCGTCGCCCCGCTCGGCGACCACGTCGGTGGCGCCGAAGGAGCGGGCGATGTCGGTGCGGGCGGTGTGCCGGCCCAGCGCGATGATCTGCGCGGCGCCGAGCCGCCGGGCGGCGAGCACCCCGCACAGCCCGACCGCGCCGTCGCCGACCACGGCGACGGTGGCGCCGGGGCGGACCCGGGCGGCCAGGGCGGCGTGGTGGCCGGTGGACATCACGTCGGACAGCGCCAGCATCGCGGTGAGCAGCCGCTCGTCGCCGGCCGCCTCGGCGGGGAGCTTGACCAGGGTGCCGTCGGCGTACGGGACGCGCACGGCCTCACCCTGGCCGCCGTCGGAGCCGGGCTCGCCCCAGAAGCCGCCGTGCGGGCAGGAGGTCTGCAGGCCCTCGCGGCAGAAGTCGCAGACCCCGTCGGACCAGACGAACGGCGCCACCACCAGGTCGCCGGCCCGGACCGAGGTCACCTCGGCGCCGACGGCCTCGACCACGCCGAGGAACTCGTGACCGATCCGCTGCCCGGGCTGGCGCTTGGCCACTCCGCGATACGCCCACAGGTCGCTGCCGCAGATGCAGGCGAGCACGGTGCGGACGACGGCGTCGGTGGGGGTGCGGACGGCGGCGTCCGGCACCTCCTCGATGCGGATGTCGTTCGGGCCGTGGATCACGGTGGCGCGCATGACGGGATGTCCTCCGGGTGGGCGGTGGTGGGCTGTCGGGCGCCGGCGGCGCGCCCCGCCGAACGCTAGACCCGCTCGGAACGACCACCAACCCGCCGCGCCGCGAGGGTGGCCGGGCTCACCATCGCCCGCCGGCGCCCGACCGGGCGGTCACCCGCGCCCTGCCGGAGGCAGAGGTGCGCTTCGTGCAGCGGCCCCTCGACGCGGTGCGGCGGGTCAGCCGACGGTGAGCGGCTTCTCCACCTCGGCCACGCCCTGCCCCTCGACCTTCAGCGTCCAGGCGCCCGCGCCGGTGAGCGGCACGATCGTCTCGGCGGCGCCGTTGGGATCCGCCTCGATCTCGGCGACCACCTTCCCGGACGGGTCGACGATCTCCAGCGCGCGGGCCCCGGCGGCCTCGTTCTCCAGCTTGAACTCGATCTTCTCACCGACCTTGGCGGTCAGCCCGTCGCCGCCGGTGACGCCGGCCGCGGTGACCTCCAGCTCGATCTCCCGGTCGTACGCGGCCTCCGCCTCGGCGGTGGCGGCGGCCGAGCCGCCGGAGACGGTGATCGCGGTACGGATGCCGGCGCCGGTCTGCCCCGGCTTGCAGGCGATCTCGTACGCGCCGCCGCCAAGGGTCGCCGTCAGGTCGCGGGTGAGGCCCGGTGCCACGTTCTCCACCTCGGCGACGACCTTGGTGAACCCGTCGCCCTGCCGGCCGTAGACGTACACCTCGGTGGTCTGGCTGCCCTTGTTGGTCACGGTGAAGGTGACCTCGCCCGGCGCGAAGCTGGTGGTGGCGACCTCGCAGGCGCTGTCGGTGGCGGCGATCGCCACCCCGCCGGCCTTGCCGGGGGAATCCTCACCGCAGGCGGTGAGGCTGACGGCGGCGCAGAGCGCGGCGACGGCGACGGCGGTACGGATGTTCATCGACTCTCCGGAGTGCATGCCAGCGGAGCTGGTCACGATCGACGCGGACCACCCGTGGCCGCCCCGCTAGTTAGGTAAGTCTAACCTTGCTTACGGCAAGATAGGGCAGGCCCCCGCAGACCGTCAAACCGTCCCCCCGGGGGCGGCCCCCGTGTGGGCCAGCCCGCTGCCGATCACATCGATCCGACCCCACCGCCCGGGGATGTCCAGCAGCTCCACCCGGCCGAACCGGGCCGGCACCCGGGGTGCCATCACCAGGTGCTCCCCGGCCGGCTCCAGCCCGAGCAGGGACCGCAGCAGCAGGAACGTCGCGCCGGTGGCCAGCGCCTGGGGGCTGTTCGCCGCCGGGTAGCGCACCGGGTAGCGGGTCAGCTCCCGGGAATAGCCGGCGAACGCCTCCGGCAGCCGGCCGTGGAAGTGGTGTGCAACGTCGATGATCCCCTCGGCGATCCGGCCGGCCTCCTCGGCGAGGCCGTAGCGGCGCAGCCCCCAGGCGATCAGTGCGTTGTCGAACGGCCAGACCGCGCCCACGTGGTAGCCCAGCGGGTTGTACCGCGCCTGCCCGTCGGCCAGCGTCCGCACCCCCCAGCCGGAGAAGAGCCGGGGGCCGAGCAGGTGCGTGGCGACCTGCGCGGCCCGGGACGGGTCGACGATGCCGCTCCACAACAGATGCCCCATGTTGGAGGCGAGCGCGTCGACCTGCCGGCCGTCGGCGTCCAGCGCGAGCGCGTAGTAACCCCGGTCGGCGATCCAGAAGTCCCGCTCGAAGCGCTCCCGCAGCGCCGCCGCCTCCCGCTCCAGCCGGTCCGCGTACGCCGGATCGCCCCAGAACTCGCGGGCCAGCCGGGCCCCGCGCAGCTTCGCGTCGTACGCGTACCCCTGCAGCTCGCAGGTGGCCCGGGGCGGTGCCGGCAGCCGGCCGTCGGCGTAGCAGATCGCCTCCGGCGAGTCCTTCCAGCCCTGGTTCTCCAGCCCGGTCCGCGCGTTGCGCCGCTGGTAGCGGACGTAGCCGTCGCCGAGGAGGTCGCCGTACTCGTCAATCCAGTTCAGCGCCGCCCTCGCCTCGTCCTCGAGGTCCCGCACCAGGGCGGCGTCGCCGGTCCACCGCTCGTACTCGTCGAGCAGCACCACGTAGAGCGGGGTGGCGTCGGCGCTGCCGAAGTACGGCGACTCGGGTCGCTCCTCGAAGGCCGCCTGCTCGCCGTAGCGGAACTCGCGCAGGATCTTGCCCGGCTCCTCGTCGCGGAAGTCGTCGAGCACCGAGCCCTGGTCGATGCCGAGCATCCGCAGAGTGGCCACCGCCAGCTCCGGGGCGACCGGCAGCGCCTGGAAGCTGGTCAGGATACTGTCCCGCCCGGTGATGGTGGCGACCCAGGGCAGGCCGGCGGCGGGCATCGCCTGGTCCGGGAGGGTCAGCGGGGAGTACCGCAGCGCGGCCAGGTCGACCAGGCTCCGGCGGTAGGTGGTGGTCACGGCGTCCCAGTCGCAGCTCAGCTGCGGCGCCCGGGCCAGCCAGCCCGCCAGGTCGTCCTGCTGCTCCGCGGTGGTCCGCCGGGGGGGCCGGTCCAGCTGCTCCCGAACGTCCCGGCCGTCCGGCCGCAGCACCAGCGCCCGGACCCGAAGGGTCGTCGTCCACTCCCCGTTCGCGTCCACCCGCACGGTGTACGTCAGCCCGTTCTCGTCGACGGCCGCCGGCTCGTCGGCCGAGATCACCGTCTCCCGGTGGAACTTCTCCCGGCGGTAGCCGAGCCGCAGACAGCCCTCCTCGACGCGCCGATAGAGCCGTCCCACCGGCTCACGCTCCTCGCTGACCGCTTGGATCGGGGCGAAGTCGCTCGCCGCCTCCAGCCGTACGCTGAACTCCACCGGCTCCCGGTCGTGATTGAGCACGGTCAGCCGCTCCTCGAAGATGCCGCCGGTGATGGACCGCTCCCGGATCACCGAGGCCTTCGCGTCCACGTAATGGGTGGGCTCGCCCGGCACCAGGAAGAATCGCAGTGCGAAGTAGTCCCGTTCGGCGATGGAGAGCGGGTTCAGCCGTTCGCCGTTCAGCCGGAGGCGCCACAGCGACAGGAAGCGGGTGTCGAAGTCGAAGAAGCCGCACACGTTGGCGACGGTCGCCTCGATGTCGCCGTTGTCCCCGCTGAGCACGAAGATGTTGCCGTCCAGCACCCGGGCCACATTCGGGTTCACGCCGACTCCTGCCGGTCGCCAGCCATGGCGCGCGGGTGCCGGGCCCCCGGCGGCGCGGCGACGAGCCGCTCCAGCAGGACGACGAAGCCGAACTGCCCATCGATGGTGAGGTCATTGCGCAGCCAAGCCGCCAGCGGCTTTGCCTCGCCCCGGGTTATCCGCGCGAAGGAGGCCCGGTCGGTGCAGATCAGCGCGTCCGCGTCAAGCGGCTCCCGGGACACCGCGACCCGCCCGTCGGCGATGGTCAGGTGCCAGATGTCGACCCCGTCGTCTCCGGTCAGCTCGAACCGGACGGTACCGCGGGTCTTGCGCAGCAGACGCTCGTACCCGCCGCCGGCGAGTCGGTCGAAGAACGCTCCGATGGGATCCGACACCGCACCGCCTCCCGCGAGATCGCCGTCGGGGCGGACGGCCCCGAGGTGGACCGTGGCGACCCGTTCGGCGGCGACGACCGACGCGTGCCTGCTCCCGGCCCGGCTCAGCGTATCGCCGGCACCGGGCGCGGAAGCCCGGATCTGGCAACCCGCGGGGGCGCTGCGGGACACCTGCCCGGGGCGGGCAGGATGGCGGGATGCGTCTGGTCTCCCTGCTGCCGTCCGCCACCGAGATCGTCTACGCCCTGGGCCTCGCGGAGGACCTGGTAGGGGTGACCTTCGAGTGCGAGCTGCCGGCGGCCGACCGGGCCGGCACGACCGTCGTCGTGGGCGGCCGGGACACCCGGGGCATGAGCCCAGGCGAGATTGACGCGTACGTCAAGGGGCAGCTCGCCGCGGGCGCCGACCTCTACACCCTGCACGCGGGCGCGCTGGCCGGGCTCGACCCCGACCTGATCCTCACCCAGGACCTGTGCCGGGTCTGCGCCCTGCCCGCCGGGCGGGTGGCCGACGCCGTCGACCACCTCGGCTGCCGGGCCGACGTGCTGTCGCTGGACCCGTACACCCTGGAGGAGGTGTTCGGCACCATCCTGGCGGTGGGGGCGGCGGCCCGCGTACCAGATCGGGCCGAGGCCCTGGTGGACGGCCTGCGGGCACGACTGGCGGGGGTCACCGCGGCGGTGGCCGGCCGGCTGCGGCGCCGGGTCGCGGTCGTGGAATGGGTGGACCCGCCGTTCGGCGCCGGTCACTGGATCCCCGACCAGGTCCGCGCCGCCGGCGGCGAACCGGTGGCCGGCCACCCCGGCGCCCGCTCGACGCCCACCACGTGGGCGGCGCTGCGGGCCGCGGCGCCGGAGGTCGTGCTGGTCACCCCGTGCGGCTTCCACCTCGCCGGGGCGGCCGAGCAGGCCGCGGCGGTGACCCCGCACTTCCCGGACGCGGAGGTCTGGGCCGTCGACGCGGACGGGCTGATCGTGCGCGCCGGACCCCGGCTGGTCGACGGAGTCGAGGCGATCGCGGCGATCCTGCACCCGGACGCCGTGCCGGCCCCGCCGGCGGGCAGCATCCGCCGGGTGGCCTGACCCGCCCGGCCCACCGACGCGACACCCGGTCGGGTCGCCGCCCGGTCGCCGGCCGCGGACGGGTCAGGCAGGTCGGTGCGAGGGCCGGCCGTCGCGGCCGAGCGGGGCGAGCCGACGCCAGCGCGGCAGCTCGGTGACCACGGTGGACAGCGCCACGGCGGTCACGACCAGGGCGGCCGGCCACGGCCACGCCAACCAGGCCGACACCGCCGCGGCGACCAGTTGCAACCCCACCAGTGCGATGGTGACCGCCCCGGGCACGGGGACCAGGACGTGGTTCTTGTCGCCGGGGGTCGCGAAGACGGTCGGCAGTCCCACGAGGACGACCACCGAGGCGACCGCCAGCGGCACCGAGTGCGGGGCGAGCGCCCACGGCGTGGCCACCCAGGCGATCAGCTCGCTGAGGAACCGCAGCGCGGAGGAGAGGTCCGGTCGGCCCGGCGATCCGTTGTCGATCACCGGGCCAGTATGCCGGGACTGATCACCGTCGTTCCGGTGCACCCGAGCCGGATACCGGTTGCCGGCCGGCACGGGCGCGGGCAGGGTATCGACGTCGGCGGGAGGTGGGCGGTGGATCTGCGGACCAGCCTGCACCGGGCGGCCGGTCTGCGGGCGCGCACGGTGGTGCTGGTGGAGGGTGCCAGCGATCGCCGTGCGCTGGAGGCGGTGGCGCGCCGGGGCGGGCGACCCCTGGCCGGGGTGGCGATCGTGCCGATGGGCGGGATCACCAACATCGGGCACTTCCTCGACCTGTTCGGCCCGCGGGGCCTCGACCGCGACCTCGCCGGCCTCTACGACGTCGCCGAGGAGGGATTCGTCCGGCGTGGGCTGGAGCGGGCCGGACTCGGCGCGGTGCTGTCCCGCGAGCAGTTGGCCGCCCGGGGCTTCCAGGTGTGCGTGGCGGACCTGGAGGACGAGTTGATCCGCGCGCTCGGGGTGGCGGCGGTCGAGCAGGTCGTCGAGGCGGCGGGCGACCTGCGCTCGCTCCGCCTCTTCCAACGCCAGCCGGCCCAGCAGGACCGCCCGCTCGCCGCTCAGCTCCACCGGTTCATCGGCACCCGGTCCGGACGGAAGGCACGGTACGCCGACCTGCTCGCCGGCGCGCTCCCGCCCGCCCGGGTGCCGCCGGCGCTCGACCGTCTCCTGGCGCGGCTGTGACCGGTCCGGCGGACACCCCGGAAACGCGGAACGCCGCCCCGGTCGGGGCGGCGTCCGCGTCGGTGCTCCAGTGAGCCCGGTCAGGTCATGTCGTCGTAGCGGCGCTCGATCGGCGCGGGCGCGGCGACCGGCTCCGGCGCCCCGACCGGGGCGACCGTGTCGACCCGCTGCCCCGCCTCGACCGGCTCGGGCGTCAGGTCCAGCGGCGACACCTCGTCGTCGCTGAGATCGGAGTAGACCTCCCGGCCCCGCCCGCGCCGCCTGTCGTTGAGGAAGGCCACCGCCACCGCGCCGAAGTAGAGCGCGGAGAGGCAGATGGCCAGCGCGGTCATGCCGAACGGATCGGGCGTCGGGGTGACCACCGCGGAGAAGGCGAAGAAGACGAAGATCGCCACCCGCCACCAGCCGAACAGCCGCTTCGCGCTGGCCAACCCCACGAAGTTGAGCATGAGCACGATAAGCGGGAACTCGAAGGCCACCCCGAACAGCAGGATGAGATTCGTGACGAACGAGATGTACCGGGTGATGTCCAGCGTCGTGGTGATGTCACCGCCACCGGAGACGTTGAGCAGGAACTCAAGGCCCTTGGAGGTGACGAAGTAGGCCAGCACCGCGCCGCCGCCGAACAGCGGCGCCGCCAGGCCGGTGAAGAAGTACGCGTACCGCCGCTCGTGCCGGTGCAGGCCCGGCGCGATGAACGCCCAGAGCTGGTACAGCCAGATCGGCGCCGCGATGATCAGCCCGACCCAGAGTGCCACCTTCATCTGCAGCAGGAACAGGTCGGCCGGCCCGAGCTGCACGAAGTTGCACGTGCCGTTGACGAGCCGCGCCTTCGGCAGGTCGCAGTACGGCTTCTGCAGCAGGTGCAGCACCGGACCGGACAGCCAGACGCCGAAGCCGAAGCCGACCACGATCGCCAGGGAGGCGCGGAACAGGCGGTTGCGCAGCTCATGGATGTGTTCCATGAGCGTCATCGAGCCGTCGGCGGCCCGCTCGAAGGTGCTCGGGCCGCGCTTAAGGAGCGCGAAGGCCACGGTGCTGGGCCCTTCGGTCAGTTGTCGCGGACGCGCTGCACCGGGTCGACCGGCGGGGCGACCGGCTGCTGCGGCTGCGGGGCGTACTGCTGCTGCTGCGGGGGCTGCTGCGGCGCGTAACCCTGCTGCGGCTGCTGACCGGCGTACGGCTGGAGCGGCTGGTAGCCGGCCTGCGCGTCGGCCTTCTCGGCCAGGTCACGGTCGTCGTCGTGCAGGCTCTTGGTCTCGGCCTTGATGATCCGCAGCGAGCGGCCCAGCGAGCGGGCCGCGTCGGGGAGCCGCTTCGCGCCGAAGAGCAGGATCAGCACGACCACGAGTACGGCGATGTGCCACGGCTTGAGGGCACCCATGGGAAGCTCCAGTCGCTCTGTGTCGTTGAGGGGCGGTCGCAGCCCATCGTACGTGCGCCGAGAGCGGTTGCCACCCCACCGGGCCTGTCGGTGCGGGCCCGGCCGGTGAAGTCTCGACCAACCCGGAGTGTCCCGTCAACCGTCCACGCGGGCGCGTTCCTGCGCGCAACCGCCGTCGAACGCGCAGCTACCGCGCCCGGGACCGACAGCGATCGATCACTTTCCCCGCTTGGCCTTGATCAACGCCACCCGCTGCTGGGCGGTGGCGGCCCGGTTCTGCAACGCCTCGGCCCGCTCCTGGAGCGCCTCGGCGGCGGACCGCAGCGCCTCCGCCTCGGCCTGCCGCCCCTGTAGCGCCAGCGCCGCCCGGCGCAGCCGGGGCAGCCGCGCCAGCACCGGCCGCACCGCCAGGGCCAGCACGACGAGCGCGAACAGCACCACCGCGAGCACGATCCACGTCACCACGGCGGTCAGCCTACTGGGTGACGGCCGCCCCCGCCGGGTCGGCGGGCCGGGCCGGCGTCGCGTACGCGTCGAGCGCGGCAACCGCCTGGGCGCGGACCTGCTCGGCCAGCTCCGCCGGGGCGACCACCGTGACGTCCGGGCCCAGCCCGAGCACGAAGCGGCGGGCCCAGCCCAGGTCGGTGACCCGCAGCGACACCAGCCACTGCTCGCCGTCGGCCTCGACCCGCTCGCACGGGTAGTACTCGGTGATCCACCGCTCGCCCCGGCCGATCCGCAGGGTGATCAGCGGCAAATCCGGTGAGGGACGGAACACCCCGTCGGAGAGGTCGTGCGGGCGGGCCTGCGGCGGCACCACCGCCGCCTCCGCCAGCTCGGCGACCGCGTCGATCCGGTCGGCCCGGAACAGCCGGACCGCCTCGGCCCGCCGGCACCACGCCTCGACGTACGCCCGGCCGCCCACCATCAGCATCCGCAGCGGGTCGATCGTCCGCTCGGTCGTCTCGTCCCGGGCCGCGGTGTAGTAGGTGATCCGCAGGGCACGGCCGCGCTCGACCGCGGCGCGCAGCTCCCGCGCCCGGGCGGTGTCCCCGGGCAGCCGGACCTCCACCGGGGCGGCCACCAGGTCACCCGCCGCGTTCTCGATCTTGGCGAGGGCCCGCTCGACGGCCTCCCGGTTGGCCACGCCCGGGGTCTCCGCGAGCATCCGCAGCGCCACCACCAGGGCGAGGGCCTCGTCCGGGGTGAGCCGCAGCGGCCGGTCGATCCCCGCGTCGTAGGTGATCGTCACCCGGTCACCGTCGAACGCCATGTCGATCAGGTCACCCGGGCCGTAACCGGGCAACCCGCACACCCACAGCAGCTCCAGGTCCTCCCGCAGCTGCCGCTCGGTCACCCCCAGATCACCGGCCGCCTCCGCGATCTCGATGCCGGGCCGGGCCAGCAGGTACGGCACCAGGTTCAGCAGCCGGGCCAGCCGGTCCGCCGAGGCGCGGCCGCCGCGGGCCGCCGGGCGGGTCACCGGGCACCCCCGGCCACCGCCAGCTCGTCGTGCCGGGCGGCGATCTCCTTCAGCCGCTGGATGACCGCCTCGCGCACCTCCGGCGGGTCCAGCACCCGCACGTCCGGGCCGTACCCGACGAGCTGGCCGGCGAGGGAGTCCGGGTCGGCGTACGGCAGGACCAGCTGGTCGCCGTCCGGCCCGGTGGTGCTCGCCACCGCCCAGCGGCGCAGCCCGGCGGCTCGGCCCGGGACGACCAGCACGGTGGCCCGTCCGGTCCGTTCCACCGGCCCCGACCAGCGGGCGACGTGGCTGATCAGGTCCACCTCGGCGGGCGGCTCATATGCCCCCGGCTGGCCGGTGACCCGGACCGCGCCGACCACGCGGGAGAGGCGGAAGCAGCGGGTGGCGTCCCGATCCAGGTCGTGGCCGACCACGTACCACCGGCCGCGCCAGCAGACGACGCCCCACGGCTGCAGCCGGCGGCGGCTCGACGCGTCCCGGTCCGGCACCCGGTAGTCGAAGTTGACCTCCCGCCGGTCGCGGGCGGCGGCGGTCAGCGGGGCGAACGCCGGGTCGACCGTGACCATCGGCTCCATGCCCAGGGTGGTCTGCGGGTCCACGTCCACGCCGGCGGCGCGCAGCTTGGCCAGCCCGGAGGAGGCGGCCGCGGCCAGGCCGGCGTGCTGCCACAGCCGGGCGGCGATGCCGACGGCGGCGGCCTCGTCCGGCTCCAGCGGGATGTCGGGCAGCGCGTACTCGCGGTGGGCGATCCGGTAGCCCGGCTCGGCGTCGAAGACGCTCGCCGTGCCGGTCTCCAGCGGGACACCCAGCTCGCGCAGCTCGGCTTTGTCCCGTTCGAACTTGCGCTGGAACGCCTCATGGTCCTTGGCGTCGTTCGGATCGTGCTCATAACCGGGCACGGTCGCGGCGATCTGCGCGGCGGTCAGGAACCGTCGCGTGGACAGCAGGCAGATCACCAGGTTGACCAGGCGTTCGGTGCGGGTCCGCGACACGTGCTGAACGCTAGCAGCCCGCGCGGCGTGGGCGCGCACCCGCGCGGGCGCGGCGCGCGGAGCGTCGGGGCCCGGGCGAGCCACGCCACACCCTCCTGGACGGCTCCGGACGACGGGCGGGAGGCCGAAACCGGTCATAGGGTGAGCGCATGTCGGAAGCGGAAGTCAAGACCGAGAGCGTCGGCACGGTCGTCGTCGCCGGCACGGCGAACCTCGCCATCGCCGTCGCCAAGCTGGTCGCCGGGCTGATCTCCGGCTCGGCCGCGATGCTCTCCGAGGCCGCCCACTCCGTCGCCGACACCACCACCGAGGTGCTGCTCTACCTGGCGCTGCGCCGGGGCGCGCGGCCCGCCGACACCCGCCACCCCTTCGGGTACGGCAAGGAGAGCTACGTCTGGGCTTTCCTCGCCGCGCTGTTCACCTTCGTCGCCGGCGCCGGCTTCGCCATCACCCACGGCGTGACCACGATCCTCGTGCACGAGCACACCGGCGCCTACCTGGCGTCGTACCTCGTGCTGGCGATCTCCTTCGTGATCGAGTCGGTCTCCCTGACCCGGGCCGTCAGGCAGGTCCGCCGGGAATCCCGCCGCTGGCGGTCCAGCCCGCGCCGCTACCTCCGGCTGACCGCCGACACCACCGTCAAGGCGGTCTTCCTGGAGGACAGCGCCGCGCTGATCGGCCTGCTGATCGCCGGCGTTGGCCTCGGGCTCTCCCACCTCACCGGCGACGAGCTCTACGACGGCGTCGCCTCGATCCTCATCGGCGTGCTGCTGCTGGCGGTCGCCACCATCCTGGCCCGGAGCAACATCTCGCTGCTGGTCGGCCGCGCCGTCTCCGAACGCGTGCACCGGGAGATCGAGCGGGAACTGGCCGGACTGCCGACGGTGGACCGGGTCGACACGCTGATGACCATGCTGCTCGGCCCGGAGGACATCCTGGTCGCCGCCAAGGTCGACTTCCACGACGACGCCACCGGCGCCGACATCGAGACCGCCGCGGACGAGGCCGAGCGCCGGCTCACCGACCGCTACCCGGAGATCGGGTACGTCTTCCTCGACCCGACCCGGTCGATGCCCGGCGCCGGGGGCCAGCGCGCCCGCCAGACCCAGGCCGAGGACGAGCGTCCGGCGGACCAGGAGGCCGGCCCCGGCCGCCAGCCCTGACCCGGGGCACGACCGGCCCGGCGGACGCGGATAGCGTGCCCGGCATGGTGCGATGGCGGTCCGGAACGGTCACGGCGGTGCGGCGGCGGTGGGCCGGCGCGGCGGAACTCGACGTCGACCTGCCCGACGGCACCCGGATGCGCGCCCTGGCCTACCCGGCGCTGGTCGGCGACCCCGAGCCCGGCGATCGGGTGCTGCTCAACGCCGGCGCCCTGCTGATGGGCCTCGGCACCGGCGGGTACGCCCTGGTCGTGGCCCTGCCCGACCGGCTGCCGCCGGACCCGCCGCAGGCCCTCGACACCCGGGACGCCGGCCACCTGGTGAAGGCCCGCTACACCCCGCTGCAACCGATCCTGCTCGGCGTGGACGAGGAGGCCTCCCCGCACCACGACCTGCTCGCCGCCGCGGAGAGCCTGGACGGGATGCCGGTGGTCACCGCCGACCTGCACTCCGCCCTGCCGGCGATCCTCGCCGGGATCCACGCCGACGCCCCGGACGCCCGGGTGGCGTACCTGCTCACCGACGGCGGGGCGCTGCCCGCCTGGTTCTCCCGCACCCTCGCCGGGCTCGCCGACCACCTCGTCGGCACGGTCAGCGTCGGCCAAACCTTCGGCGGCGACCTGGAGGCCAGCACCCTGCACAGCGGGCTGCTCGCCGCCCGGCACGTGCTCCGCGCCGACGTCGCCATCGTCGCCCAGGGACCGGGCAACCTGGGCACCGGCACCCAGTGGGGATTCTCCGGGGTCGCCGTCGGCGAGGCCGTCAACGCCGTCGCCACCCTCGGCGGCCGCCCGGTCGGCTCGCTGCGGATCTCCGACGCCGACCCCCGTCCGCGGCACCGCGGCGTCTCCCACCACAGCCTCACCGCGTACGGCCGGGTCGCCCTCGCCGCGGCGGACCTGGTCGTGCCCGACGGCCTGGACTCGGCGCTCGCCGCCGCGGTCGACGCGGCGCTCGCCCCCCTCGCGGGGCGGCACCCGATCGTCCGGGTGCCCACCGACGGCCTCGACGCCGCGCTGCGCGCCACCCCGGTGACGCTGTCCACCATGGGCCGCGGCCTGGACGCCGACCACGCCTACTTCCTGGCCGCGGCGGCGGCCGGCCGGCACGCGGCCCGCCTCATCGGCTGACCGGCGCCGGGTTCAGCCCGCGTCGTAGCCGTGCGCCACGAGGTGCCGGGCCGCCCTCTCGTACGTCCGCGGATCCTCCGGCGTGAACGCGGCCAGCCCGTCGACGTAGCGGTTGTACATGCAGAACGCGGCGGCGATCAGCACCGTGTCGTGCAGCTCCAGGTCGGTGGCGCCCGCGGCCCGGGCGGCGTCGACCAGCTCGCCGGTGACCTCCCCGCCGCCGCGCCGGACGGCGGCGGCGATCCGCAGCAGGGCCCGCAGCTTCTCCCCGACCGGCGCGGCGTCCACGTCGGCGCGCACCTGCTCGACCAGGGCCATGCCCGCCGGCAGCTGGGCCGCCGCCGTCGCCGAGTGGGAGGCGCAACAGAAGCCGCAGTCGTTCAGGGCCGACACGTACGCGGCGATCAGCTCCCGCTCCCCCGGCGTCAGGGTCGGGTGCGGCGCCCGCAGCAGCGTCTCCGCCAGGGCGTTGAGCGGCCCGGCGGTCTCCGGACGGAACCGGGTCAGCCCCCGGATGCCGGGTTGCTGCCGCTCGTCGAAGCCGAGATCGATGTGTGCGATGACGTCACGCTCCCTTTCCATGTCCCGGCTCCGCAGGGTCAGCGCGCCACCGCGGGCAGCGGCACCGGGTAGGGCGTGCCGAACGCGACGGAGCTGCGGCACCGGGTCAGTCGGCGGCGGATCATCCGGCAACCCCGCAGGACGCCGTACCTGTCGACGGCGGTCAACCCGTACGCGCTGCAGGTCGGCACGAACCGGCACCTGGCCGCGGTACGCGACGAGATGCGCTCCCGGTACCCCTCGATCAGTCGGAGGGCCAACCGGGTCGACGCCCGTCGCTCCGGCGACCGGTCCGCCGCAGCGGTCACGGCCAGCCCCAGCACCGCCCGCACGACCACCTCGGGCAGCGTCAGCCAGGCGGCCAGATCCGCCCGGCCGTCGGTGCAGGAGGTGTAGCACGAGCCGCACGGGGTGTCGGTGAAGGCGTAGCAGCAGCCGGCACAGGGCGGCTCCGCGACCGGCATGTCCCACCCTCGATCGAGCCCGACGAAAGACATAGACGATCATGCGCCGGGCGCACCGTCAAGGCCGTCCCGCCCGCGCCACCCTCAGCCGACCCGCCTCGCCGGGCTGGGCGACCGGCCGGGAACGGGTCAGCCGGCGAAGAGGATCAGCGCCAGCCAGGCGCCCACGATCAGGACCAGCGCCGCCGCCAGCACCCAGGTCGGCACCGTGTACTCGCCCCGGCGGTTCCGGTCGATCTCGGCGCGGATCTTCTGCCGGCGGCGGTCGATCCAGTTCAGCTTCTCTGTGCCGCTGTCGCGGCCGGAGGGTTCGGAAGTGTTCATCGCGTCGCCAGCGTACCGGGACGGACGGCCGGCGCCGTCGGCACCGGCCGCCTGCGCCGTCACATGCTGGCGATCAGCCGCTCCACCCGCTCGTCGTACGCCCGGAACGGGTCCTTGCAGAGCACGGTCCGCTGCGCCTGGTCGTTCAGCTTCAGGTGCACCCAGTCGACGGTGAAGTCCCGCCGCTTCTCCTGCGCGTGCCGGATGAACTCGCCCCGCAGCCGGGCCCGGGTGGTCTGCGGCGGGGTCTCCTTCGCCTCGAAGATCTCCGGGTCGGTCGCCACCCGGTCCACCTCGCCGCGCCGCTCCAGCAGCCCGTACAGGCCGCGACCGCGCCGCACGTCGTGGTACGCCAGGTCCATCTGCGCCACCCGCGGATGCGACAGCGGCAGGTCGTGCTTGCGCTGGTACCGCTCGATCAGCTTCAGCTTGGTCACCCAGTCGATCTCCCGGGCCACCGGGTCCAGGTCGCCGGTCTCCACCGCCCGCAGCACCCGGCCCCAGAGCTCCACCACCCGCTTCGCGGTCTGGTCGCCGCCGCGCCGCTCCACGAACTCGGTCGCCTTGGCCAGGTACTCCTGCTGGATATCCAGCGCGCTGACCTCCTTGCCGGAGGCCAGCCGCACCTTGCGCCGGCCGGTGATGTCGTGCGACACCTCGCGGATCGCCCGGATCGGGTTCTCCAGCGACAGGTCCCGCATCACCACCCCGGCCTCGATCATCCGCAGCACGATGTCGGCGGTGCCCACCTTCAGCAGCGTGGTCACCTCGTTCATGTTCGAGTCGCCCACGATCACGTGCAGCCGCCGGTACCGCTCGGCGTCGGCGTGCGGCTCGTCCCGGGTGTTGATGATCGGCCGGCTCCGGGTGGTCGCCGAGGAGACGCCCTCCCAGATGTGCTCGGCCCGCTGCGACAGGCAGTAGACCGCCCCGCGCGGGGTCTGCAGCACCTTCCCCGCCCCGCAGATCAACTGCCGGGTGACCAGGAACGGGATCAGCACGTCCGCGAGCCGGCCGAACTCGCCGTGCCGGGAGACGAGGTAGTTCTCGTGGCAGCCGTACGAGTTGCCGGCCGAGTCGGTGTTGTTCTTGAACAGGTAGATCTCACCCGCGATGCCCTCGTCGTGCAGCCGCTTCTCCGCGTCGACGAGCAGCCCTTCGAGGATCCGCTCACCGGCCCGGTCGTGGGCGACCAGATCGGTGACCGAGTCGCACTCCGGCGTCGCGTACTCCGGGTGTGAGCCCACGTCCAGGTAGAGGCGGGCCCCGTTGCGCAGGAACACGTTGCTCGACCGGCCCCACGACACCACCCGCCGGAACAGGTACCGCGCGACCTCGTCGGGGGAAAGCCGGCGCTGCCCGCGGTAGGTGCAGGTGACGCCGTACTCGGTCTCGAGGCCGAAGATTCGCCGCTCCATGATGTGACATTAGCCGCCCGAGGCCCCACATGGGCAGCGCTCAACCCAGCCGTCTCATCGGCGGCCGCCACGCGCGCCCGGCCGGCACCGTGGTCCCGCCGCGCCCCGACCGGCGAGCCGGTACGTTCCCAGCCGTGAGGATCCTCGTCACCGGCGGCGCCGGCTTCATCGGATCGGCGTACGTGCGGCGCCTGCTCGGCGGCGCCGAGCCGGCCCTCGACGTCGACGTCGACGCGGTCACCGTGCTCGACGCGTTCACCTACGCCGGCACCGAGGGCAGCCTCGACGCCGTCCGCGCCGACCCCCGACTGCGGGTGGTCCACGGCGACATCCGCGACGCGCCGCTGGTCGACGCCGTCGTCGGCGGCCACGACGTCGTCGTCCACTTCGCCGCCGAATCCCACGTGGACCGGTCCATCACCGGCGCCGCGGCCTTCGTCACCACCAACGTGGTAGGCACCCAGACCCTGCTCGACGCCGCGCTGCGGCACGGCGTAGGCCGCTTCGTGCAGGTCTCCACCGACGAGGTGTACGGCTCCGTCGCCACCGGCTCGTGGACCGAGCGGGCGCCGCTGGACCCCAGCTCGCCGTACTCGGCCGCCAAGGCCGGCGCGGACCTGCTCGCCCTCGCCTACCACCGCACCCACGGCCTGGACGTCGTCGTCACCCGGGGCGCCAACACCTACGGCCCCTACCAGTACCCCGAGAAGATCGTGCCGCTCTTCGTCACCAACCTGCTCGACGGGCACGACGTGCCGCTCTACGGCGACGGCGGCAACGTCCGGGAGTGGCTGCACGTCGACGACCACTGCCACGGCGTCGCGCTGGCCCAGACCCGGGGGCGCGCCGGCGGCGTCTACCACCTCGGCGGCGGCGCCGAACTGACCAACCGGGAGCTCACCGGGCGGCTGCTGGCCGCCTGCGGCGCCGGCTGGGACCGGGTCCGACCGGTCGCCGACCGCAAGGGCCACGACCGCCGCTACTCGCTGGACAGCACCACCACCCACCGCGAGCTGGGCTGGTCCCCCACCGTCGACCTGAAGCAGGGCCTGGCCGCCACCGTCGACTGGTACCGCCGGAACCGGGCCTGGTGGGAGCCGCTCAAGCCGCACCGCTGACGGCTCGCCGGACCCCGACGCCGGTCGGGGTCCGCGACGCCGGCCGGAGGTGACCTGCCCGTTACTCCTCCGGCTGCTCGGTCTGCTGGCCCTCCAGGTCGGCCGAGCCCGCCGACGTGATCGGCTTGTTCGCCTCCTCCGTCGGCACCGTCGGCGTCTTCGCCCGCCCGGCAGCGGGCGCCCCGTCCGCGCCGGCCTCGCCGTCCAGCAGCGCCGTCAGCGCCGCCCCGGTGATCCGGCGGAACGTCCGCCCCACCCGGCCCCGGTCCAGGACCGCCACCTCGAGCTGGTTGGCGGCGATCGTCCGCGACGCCCCGCCCTCCCCGCCGACGCTGCTCAGCGCCTGCATGGCCACCCGGACCGCCTCGCTGAGCGACATGTCCGGCCGGTGCTGCGACTTGAGCACCCCGGAGATCGACTCGGCCTGGCCACCCATCGCCATCCGGCCCGGCTCGTCGTTGACCGAGCCGTCGTAGGTCAGCCGGTAGAGCGCGTCGTCCTCCGGCGTCGCGCCCACCTCGGCCACGCAGATCTCCACCTCGAAGGGCTTCGACTGCTCGGTGAAGATCGCACCCAGGGTCTGCGCGTACGCGTTCGCCAGGGCCAGGCCGTTGACGTCCCGCCGGTCGTAGCTCAGGCCGTTCAGGTCGGCCATCCGCACCCCGGCGCGGCGCAGGTTCTCGAACTCGTTGTACCGGCCCACGGCGGCGAAACCGATCCGGTCGTAGATCTCGCTGACCTTGTGCAGGGTGCTGGAGAGGTTCTCCGCGACGAAGAGCACCCCACCGTCGTAACTCAGGACCACCGCGCTGCGACCCCGGGCGATGCCCTTGCGGGCCAGCTCGGAGCGGTCGCGCATGATCTGCTCGGGCGAGGCGTAGAACTGCATGGCCACGGCGGCGGTTCTCCTTCGGGCGCTGTGCTGCGGACTGCTGGCTGGTCAGGTGGGAGCGGGGTCAGCCGCCCGGGTTCTCCATCCGGCCGGAGACGACGCTCTCCGCGATCGTCGCCGTCTCGGCGTCGGTGAGCCGGTGCGTGCCCTCCGCCGTCGCCGTCATCACCACCGGGTAGATCCGGCGGGTCAGATCCGGACCGCCGGTCGCCGTGTCGTCGTCGGCCGCGTCGTAGAGCGCCTCGACCGCGAGCCGCCTCGCGTCGTCGATCGACAGGCCGGCCCGGAAACGCTTCTTCAGCGCCGACTTGGCGAAGAGCGAGCCGGAGCCGATCGCGTCGTAGCCGGTCTCCTCGTACGGGCCGCCGGTGACGTCGAAGCTGAAGATCCGACCGGCCCTCGTCGGGTCGCTGGCGGCCAGGTCGAAGCCGGCGAAGAGCGGGATCACCGCAAGGCCCTGCATCGCCGCGCCCAGGTTGCCGCGGATCATCGAGGCCAGCCGGTTCGCCTTGCCGTCGAGCGAGAGCATCGCGCCCTCGATCTTCTCGTAGTGCTCCAGCTCCACCTGGAACAGTCGCATCAGCTCGATGCCGATGCCCGCGGTGCCCGCGATGCCGACCAGCGAGTACGCGTCCGCCGGGTGCACCTTCTCGATGTCCCGCTGGGCGATCAGGTTGCCCATCGTGGCGCGCCGGTCCCCGGCCATCACCACGCCGCCGGCCGCGGCGATGGCCACGATGGTGGTCGCGTGCGGCGCCATGTCGGCGGCCATACCGGGCGGCAGCGGCCGTCGGCCGGGCAGCATCTCGGGGGCCACCTTGCTCAGGAACGCTGTAAAGGAGGACGTCCCCGCGTTGGTGAACACATCTGGAAGACGCCCGGATGGATCAAAACCCGCTGCCACGTGGTTCCTCTCAGGTACGTGATCGCCCTGGCCAGCCTCGCGGGACTGTCACGGAACTGGCCAAGACCACCGTTGCAGTTGAAGCAGAGTATCCCGCGCACCCACCCGGTGCGATGATCGTGGTCCACATGTTCCGGATCGGGTTCGCCGCACACCGCGCGGACGCCGCCCTGCTCGGCGAAAAGCTCCCGGAACTCCTTCTCCCCGATCCCGTACCGCCGCCGCAGGTGGTACTCGCGGTCGCCGCCGTACAGCCGCTGCTTGGTCTCCCTGGTCCGGCTGTTGTGGCACGGCTTGCAGTACGAGTGTCGCCCTGGCGACTTTCTGGTGCGCGGAAAATCCTCGAGCGGCTTCACCTGGTCGCAGTCCGGGCACCATTTCAGACCGGCCGGTACCGGAGCCGCCGGCTTCCGCTGGGCGCCAATCCCGCGCTTACGGCGGCTCGCCTCAGAGCGGGCCGCCGCGCAGGTCTTGCAGTAGTAGGCCAGCCCGTCCGCTCGCCGCCGGTTGCGGTGGAACTCCGTGACGGACAGGCGGCGCTCACACTGCGGACAGATCTTGCCCGATTCGCTGGACGAACCGGACATATGATATCATTCACCCCCTTTCTGAACGTAGCCCCTGACAAATTCCTCTGCGTTCTCTTCGAGGACAGAGTCGATCTCGTCGAGCAGGTCGTCGACGTCCTCCGTGATCTCGGCGTGGCGCTCGGCAACCTCCGGGTTGGCCTGCGCGGTGACGTCCTCGATCTCCTCGCCCTGGGTCGACTTGCCGGACTGGGTCTGGCCGCCTTCTTGCGTAGCCATCAGGTGCCTCCTCCACGATCGCCTGCGATGAACTTACCTCGCGGGAGCGACGAAAAGCCCGCCGCGCGCCGGCTTCCGGCGTACGACGGGCCTGCGTCCGGCGGCGGTCAGCCCCCGGTCAGGGTCTCCAGCAGATCCTTGGCGGTGTCGCACCGGTCGAAGAGCGCGCCGACGTGCTTGCGGGTGCCCCGCTCCGGCTCCATCATCGGCACCCGGACCAGCGACTCCCGGCCCACGTCGAAGATCACCGAGTCCCAGCTCGCCGCGACCACCTCAGAGGCGTACTGGGCCAGGCAGCGGCCACGGAAGTAGGCCCGGGTGTCCTCCGGGGGCTGGGTCATCGCGGTCCGGGTCTGCTCGTCGGTCAGCAGCGTCTTCATCGACCCGCGCGACACCAGCCGGTGGTAGAGCCCCTTCTCCGGCCGAACGTCGGAGTACTGCAGGTCGACCAGCTGGAGCTTGTGCGAGCCCCAGGCGAGCTTCTCGCGCTCCCGGTACCCCTCCAGCAGCCGCAGCTTGGCCACCCAGTCCAGCTCGTCGGCGCAGAGGAACGCGTCGCGGCCGAGCCGGTCCAGCACGCTCTCCCAGCGGTCCAGCACGTCGGCGGTCTGCTCGTCGACGTCGCTGCCGTACCGGTCGTCCACGAAGGACCGGACCCGCTCCA
Organism: Micromonospora sp. IBHARD004; assembly: GCF_052814115.1. NCBI lineage: Bacteria > Bacillati > Actinomycetota > Actinomycetes > Micromonosporales > Micromonosporaceae > Micromonospora > Micromonospora sp. IBHARD004. The sequence continues at coordinate 3,227,357 of NZ_CP199934.1, read as the reverse complement.
GGTACGCCCACTGCACGTCCAGGGCGGTCAGCTTGCGCCCGTCGCGCAGCCGCATCAGGTGCTTCAGCCCGGGGTCGTGGCTGACCGCGCGCAGCTCGCTGACCGGGTCGGCGATGCCCAGGTCCGGGCCGAGCGCCTTCTCCTCGATCATGGTGAGGATGAGCGCCGTGGTGCCGACCTTGAGGTAGGTGGAGACCTCCGACAGGTTGGCGTCGCCGATGATGACGTGCAGCCGGCGGTACTTGTCGGCGTCGGCGTGCGGCTCGTCGCGGGTGTTGATGATCGGTCGCTTGAGAGTGGTCTCCAGCCCGACCTCGACCTCGAAGAAGTCGGCGCGCTGGGAGATCTGGAAGCCGTTCTGGCCGCCGTCCTGGCCGATGCCGACCCGGCCGGCGCCGCAGACGATCTGCCGGGTGACGAAGAACGGCGTCAGGTACGCCACGATGTCGGCGAACGGGGTCTGCCGCCGCATCAGGTAGTTCTCGTGGGAGCCATAGCTGGCGCCCTTGTTGTCGGTGTTGTTCTTGTACAGGTGGATCGGCTGGGTGCCCGGAATGGTGGCGGCCCGGCGGGCCGCCTCGGCCATCACCCGCTCCCCCGCCTTGTCCCAGCGCACCACGTCGAGAGGGTTGGTCACCTCGGGGGTGGAGTACTCGGGGTGCGCGTGGTCGACGTAGAGCCGGGCGCCGTTGGTGAGTATGACGTTGGCCAGCCCGAGGTCCTCGTCGGCGAGCGCCTCGGCCGGGTCGTAGGCCGCGCCGGAGTAGGTGAAGCCGCGGGCGTCGCGCAGCGGCGACTCCTCCTCGTAGTCCCAGCGGGCCCGGCCACCGCGGTTGAGTTCCGGGCGCGCCCCGTAGGCGTTCACCACCTGTGAGGAGGTGACCATCGGGTTGGCCCCGGCCTGGCCGGGCACGGAGATACCGTACTCGACCTCGGTGCCCATGATCCGTCTTACGCTCATCGACTGCCCGCTCCCGCTCGCCCGTCCCGGTCCCCCCGTCACGTCGAGCGTAGTCGCCGGCACGCGGTACGGGGGCTCGGCGCGGTGCGGGCGTACGGTGTGGCGGCGCGCGGGCGGCCGGTGCCGGACGCGCGGAGGCCCGCGGCGCGACACGCCGCGGGCCTCCGTCTGCTGGTCGGGCCTACAGGTACTGGCCGGTGTTGCTGGCGGTCTCTATCGACCGGCCGGCCTCCGCGCCCTTGCCGCCGGAGACGAGCGTGCGGATGTAGACGATCCGCTCGCCCTTCTTGCCGGAGATGCGGGCCCAGTCGTCGGGGTTGGTGGTGTTGGGCAGGTCCTCGTTCTCCCGGAACTCGTCGACGCAGGCGTCGAGGAGGTGCTGCAGCCGCAGCCCCTTGCGCCCCGAGGTGAGGAACTCCTTGATGGCCATCTTCTTGCCCCGGTCGACGATGTTCTGGATCATCGCGCCGGAGTTGAAGTCCTTGAAGTAGAGGACCTCCTTGTCACCGTTGGCGTAGGTGACCTCGAGGAAGCGGTTCTCCTCGGTCTCCGAGTACATCCGCAGCACGACCGCGTCGATCATCGCCGCCACGGTGGCCTGCGGGTCGGCCCCGTGCTCGGCCAGGTCGTCCGGGTGCAGGGGCAGCCCGGAGAGGATGTACTTGGAGAAGATGTCCTTGGCCGCCTCGGCGTCCGGCCGCTCGATCTTGATCTTCACGTCGAGCCGGCCCGGGCGCAGGATCGCCGGGTCGATCATGTCTTCCCGGTTGGAGGCGCCGATGACGATGACGTTCTCCAGGCCCTCCACGCCGTCGATCTCGCTGAGCAGCTGCGGGACGATGGTGTTCTCCACGTCCGAGGAGACGCCGGACCCGCGGGTGCGGAAGACCGAGTCCATCTCGTCGAAGAACACGATCACCGGGGTGCCCTCGCCGGCCTTCTCCCGGGCCCGCTGGAAGATCAGCCGGATGTGCCGCTCGGTCTCGCCGACGTACTTGTTGAGCAGCTCGGGACCCTTGATGTTGAGGAAGAAGCTGGTGTGCTTCTCCTCACCACGCCGCTCGGCGATCTTCTTGGCCAGCGAGTTGGCCACCGCCTTGGCGATCAGCGTCTTGCCGCAGCCGGGCGGGCCGTAGAGCAGGATGCCCTTCGGCGGCCGGAGCTGGTGCTCACGGAACAGGTCGGCGTGCAGGAAGGGCAGCTCCACCGCGTCGCGGATCTGCTCGATCTGCGACTGGAGGCCACCGATGTCGGTGTAGTCGACGTCGGGCACCTCCTCCAGGACCAGCTCCTCGACCTCGCTCTTCGGGATCCGCTCGTACGCGTACGCCGAGCGGGGCTCGATCATGAGCGAGTCGCCGGCCCGGATCGGCGAGCCGATCAGGGTCTCGGCGAGGTGCACGATCCGCTCCTCGTCGGAGTGCGAGACCACCAGCGCCCGGTCGCCCGGGGCGCCGCCGGGACCCGCGAGGATCTCCTTGAGCATCACGACCTCGCCGACCCGCTCGTAGCCGAACGCGTCGACGATGTTGAGCGCGTCGTTGAGCAGAACCTCCTGGCCGCGCCGGAGCTCGTCGACCTCCAGCGAGGGCGAGACGGCGACCCGGAGCTTGCGCCCGCCGGTGAACACGTCCACCGTGCCGTCGTCGTGCTTCGCCAGGAAGACGCCGTAACCACTGGGTGGCTGCGCGAGGCGGTCGATCTCCTCCTTGAGCGTCACGATCTGCGCGCGAGCCTCCTTGAGGGTGCTCACGAGCCGGTCGTTGTTCTCGGTCAGCCGCGCCAACTGTGCCTGGGTGGCCGCCAGCCGCTCTTCGAGCTGCCGGACGTGTCGGGGGCTTTCGGTCAACTTGCGCCGCACCAGAGCGAGTTCCTCTTGAAGGAACGCGACCTGCGTGGAGAGATCGTGGGCCTCCTTCTCCCACCGTGCGGCGCGCGAGTCCGCGTCGTCGCTGCGTGCCACGTCCCACCTCCCCGGGGGGCTTGAACGTTCTGACCTAACACTAGCCGCTATGAGCTCGATTCGGTCCCGCGCAACGCGCTCGTCACCGAAGCTTGATCGCCAAGGGCTGGTCGCCGGGCGGGTACCGGCGTTCGGGTACCGTCGGGGCGTGGGACGGGAGAACATGGGGGGTGCACGATGACGCAGGTCGCGACGGACCAGCTTCAGGTCTGGGTGGACCAGGACCTCTGCACGGGCGACGGGCTCTGCGTGCAGTACGCGCCGGAGGTCTTCGAGTTCGACGTCGACGGCCTGGCGTACGTCAAGGGCACCGACGGTGAGCTGCGGCTGGCCCCGGGCAGCCGGGTGGACGTGCCGGAGCACCTGCGCCTCGAGGTGATCGACTCGGCGAAGGAGTGCCCGGGCGAGTGCATCCACGTGGTGCGCGGCAGCGACGGCGTCGAGGTGGCCGGCCCGGACGCCGAGGAGGACTGAGCCGCCCGCCTGCCGCCCGGTGGCCGGCAGGCGCCGGAGTGGCCGGCCGGACAGGGGTGCGTCAGCCGGCGGGGCTCAGAGCATCGGGCGGCCCACCACCGAGGCGACCAGCCGGGCGAACTCCTCCAGCCGGGCGATCTGTCCCGCGCCGCCGTCGTCGAGGGTCTTGCCGAAGCGCAGCGCGTCGTGCCGCGGCCCGGCGACCATCTCGTCCCCGGGCGGCGCCTCGTCCAGCGAGGTCAGCAGCAGGTAGACGTCGATGCTGTCGACCCGGATCTCGCCGGTGTCGGCCCGGGTCAGCCGCCGCCGGCAGCCGACCTCGGTCACCGTGGAGACCGGCACCACCCGGAGCGACGAGGTCATCGAACCCGGCGGCCCCTCCCCCGGCGGGACGTCCTCGCCGTGCCAGAGCACGAGGCGGCTGCCGTCGCAGACGACGACCTCCTGCCACACCCCGTTGACCTCGTTCACGAAACGTTCCAGGGTGAAGCCGAGCACGGAGGCGCCGCGCAGCACCCCGCCGAGCGCCTCCAGGGCCACGTCCGGATCGCGCAGGTAGGCCCGCGCCGCCGACTCCAGGTCCGTGTACGGCGACCAGTCGGGGAAGACCGCGGGCAGGTCGCCGTTGCCGAAGCCGGGGCTGCTCATGCCGCCGCCCCCGCCCACCGGGCGTCCGGCCGAACCCGCCGACCGTCACCGTCGCCGAGGCCCGCGCGGGGCCGGATCCCGCCGCGCGCCCCGATCCGCTCGCTCATGCCACCGTCTCCGCCCGTTCGGTGTCGTCCCGGCGCCGGTCCGCGCCGGGACACATGATCGCCTGCCTCATGCCGGGTCGACCAGCCACCCCGTCACGGCTGGTCCAGCTCCTCCGCCGGGACGGCCGCCGCACCCTCGCCGACCTGCGCGGTCGCCGCCTGCCGGGCCGCCTCAGCCTCGCGCAGCGCCTGCCGGCGCTGGACGTACGCCTCAGTGCCCTTGCTCGGCTTGCGGCGGCGCGGCGGCGCGGTGACCCCCGGAGCGAGCTTGCGCGCGGAGACCAGGAACGCGGTGTGCGCGATCATCCGGTGGTCCGGGCGGACGGCCAGGCCCTCGGCGTGCCAGTCGCGGACCAGCGACTCCCAGGCGCGCGGCTCGGTCCAGCCGCCGCGCTCGCGCAGCGCCTCGACCAGCTCGGAGAGCTGCGGGGTGGTGGCCACGTAGCCGATGAAGACGCCGCCGGGCACCAGCGCCCGCTCGACCATGTCGAGGGTCTCCCACGGGGTGAGCATGTCCAGGATGATCCGGTCGAAGCCGGTCTCCTGGCACTGCGCGACGTCACCGACGTGCAGCCGCCAGGCGGGGTGCGGCCCGTTGAAGAACGCCTCGACGTTGCGCCGGGCGATCTGGGCGAAGTCGTCGCGCACCTCGAAGGAGTGCAGCTCGCCCTCGGTGCCGACGGCCCGCAGCAGCGAGCAGGAGAGCGCGCCGGAGCCGGCGCCGGCCTCGAGGACCTTCGCGCCGGGGAAGATGTCGCCCATCGCGACGATCTGCGCGGAGTCCTTCGGGTAGATCACCTGGGCGCCCCGCGGCATGGAGAGCACGTAGTCCGACAGCAGTGGGCGCAGGGCCAGGAAGGCGGTGCCGCCGCCGGTGGTGGTCACCACGCTGCCGTCGGGCAGGCCGATCAGCGTGTCGTGGCGGAGGATGCCGCGGTGAGTGTGGAACTCCTTGCCGGGCTCCAGCGTCACGGTGTGCATCCGCCCCTTCGGGTCGGTCAGCTGCACCCGGTCGCCGGGGCGGAACGGCCCCCGGTGCACGGGTGGCAGCGCCGGGACGGCGGGGTCGGCCGGGACGGTGGAGGGCTGTGCGGTCACGTGTTCATCTTCCGTTTGGGTTCCAGGAGCTGCGCCAGATCCGCGATGTGCAGAACGCCGACGACATCTTCGCCTGCGGTCACGACGTACTGTGCGCCCGGGTGGGTCTGCACGGTCTGCATCACCCGTTCGCCGTCCGTGCCGACCGGCAGCGTCGGGACCGTGTCCAGGCCGCGGGAGACCGCGTCCACCGCGAGCCACGGCCGGCGTTCCGGGGGTACGGCGTCGGCGCGGGCCGGGTCGACCAGGGCGACCGGCCGGCCGGCGGAGTCGACGACGGTGAGCGCGGCACGGGGGTCGGGGCCCTCCGCGCGGCGGCGCTGCGCCTCGGCCAGCGGGGTGCCGCTGGGCACCGGCAGCACCGGTCGGGCCAGCCGGGCCAGGTCGATCAGCGGGAGGCGGCGGCTGATCCGGGCCAGCCGGATCGACTGGCCGGCACCCCGCCACAGGGTGAACGCCACCAGCAGCAGCAACGGCAGCAGCAGCGGCGGCAGCTCACGGCGCAGGGTGAGCGCGACGACCAGGGCCAGGGTGCCGAGGGCGACGGCGCGGCCCACCCAGCCGGCCACCTCGGTGCCCCGGTGCCGGTCCCCGGTGAGCGCCCAGACGGCCGCGCGCAGCGCGCGGCCGCCGTCGAGCGGCAGCCCGGGCAGGCTGTTGAAGACCGCCACCACGACGTTGCTCGCCGCGAGCTGGAAGGCGAGCTGGTCGGCCAGGGTGCCGTCGGGCAGGGCGAGGGTGGCCGCGACGCCGGCGGCGCCGAGCAGCGCGGAGACCGCCGGGCCGGCGAGCGAGACCAGCAGGTCGACCCGGGGGCTGGGCGCGTCCCGGTCCATCTCGGTGTACCCGCCGAGCAGCTCGAGGGTGATCCCGCGCACACCGATGCCGTACCGGCGGGCGGTCAGCGCGTGCCCCAGCTCGTGCAGCAGCACGGAGCCGAGCAGGGAGACGACGAAGCCGACGCCGACCAGGTAGCCGGCCACCGGGCCGAGGTCGAGCTGGCGGCGGGCGAGCGCCGCGTACGCGACGGTCACCACCAGGGTGAGCAGGAGCATCGAGGCGTCCAGGTGCAGCGGCACCCCGAACACCCGGCCCACGGTCAGGCCGGGACGGCGCCCGCGCCGGCGTGGTGGTCGGGACGGCTGCTGCACCGCACCGATGCTACCGAGATGCGGGCCAGTGCTTGCCCTTCAGGGGGGTGAAGGTCCGCGTGGGAGGGCGCGCTAGGCCCGAGCGTGCACTATCCCGGCCTGTTCTGCTGCTCGATGTACAGATGCAGGACGGTCAGGGGTACGCCGCCGACGGGGCCGGGGAAGTACGAGGCTGACCAGAGGCGGTTGGCCCGGTAGTGGTGGCGCGCGAGGTCGGGGCAACTTCGTGGCTCATCCGCCGTGAGGACACGCCCTTGAGGCTGTTGACCACCTTCGACAGGGCGACTTCGGCGGGAAGGTGACCAGCAGGTGCACGTGCTGGCTGTCGGCGTTGAACTCGACCACTTCGCACAGGAAGTCGGCCCCCATCGCTTGCATGATCTCTTCCAGGCGGGTCAGGTGCCGGTTGTCGAACACATGTGACCGGAACTTGGTCACGTAGACCAGATGGGCGTGCAGGGCGAAAACACTGCGAACACTCGCGATTTCGGTCATAGGCTCCGACGCTAGGGTGTCCGATGTGCAGCTCCGGTACAACTACCGCGTCTACCCGACGCCCGCCCAGCAGGTAGCGCTGGCGCGGGCGTTCGGGTGCGCGCGGGTGGTGTTCAACGACGGGCTGCGCGCGCGCCAGCAGGCCCGCGAGGCGGGCGAGGCGTACCTGTCGGACGGTGAACTGTCGAAGCGGGTCATCACGCAGGCCAAGCGCACACCCGAGCGGGAGTGGCTGGGCGGGGTGTCCGCGGTCGTGCTTCAACAGGCCCTCGCGGATCTGAACACCGCGTACCGCAACTTCTTCGCCTGGCTGTCCGGCAAGCGCAAGGGCCGCAAGGTGGCCCGGCCCCGGTTCCGGTCCCGCAAGGACAACCGGCAGGCGATCCGGTTCACCGCCAACGCCCGGTTCAAGGTCCTGGACAACGGCCGACTTCGGCTGCCGAAGGTTGGTGACGTGCCAGTGCGCTGGTCCCGGCAACTTCCGGCAGCGCCCACCTCCGTCACGGTCATCCGGGATGCGGCCGGGCGGTACTTCGCCTCGTTCGTGGTGGCCACCACCAACCAGCCGCTGCCGCCGGTCGACCGCGAGGTGGGTATCGACCTCGGGCTGACGCACTTCGCGGTCCTGTCCAACGGCAAGAAGGTGACGGCGCCGAGGTTCCTGCGCCGGGCGGCGCGCAAGCTGCGCCGGTTGCAGCAGGACCTGTCCCGCAAGCAGCGGGGCAGCAACAACCGCCAGAAGGCCGTCGTCAAGGTCGCTCGCGCACACGCACGGGTGGCCGACTCGCGGCGGGACTGGCAGCACAAGCTCTCGACACGGATCATCCGCGACAACCAAGCGGTGTACGTCGAGGACCTGTGCGTGACCGGTCTCGGCCGCACCCGGCTGGCCAAGTCCGTGCACGACGCCGGCTGGGCGCAGTTCGTGAACATGCTGGAGTACAAGGCCGCCCGGCACGGGCGGACCTTCCGAAAGACCAACCGATTCGCGCCGACGTCGCAGACATGCTCTACGTGCGGGCGGCTCGACGGACCCAAACCGCTGTCCGTCCGATCGTGGACCTGCCCCTGTGGGGCGGTCCACGACCGGGACGTCAACGCGGCGATCAACATCCTCGCGGCGGGACGCGCCGAGAGCCTAAACGCCTGTGGAGCGCAGGTAAGTCCGGCACCCGTGCCGGCACCGCGCCGAGAAGCAGGAATCCACCCGGACGCTGCGTGTTCCACCCGCAGCGTGGAGGGAATCTCCGCCGTTTAGGGCGGGGAGAACGTCAAGCGGCACCGATCATGTGCCGGTGCGGCGACGGCGGCCCTGTCACACCGGTGCCCTAACCTTCCGGACATGACGGCGGAACCGGTGATCGACGCACAGGGCACCCTCGCCACGGCGGTGGTGCCACCCACGGTACGGGCGTCGCTGTCGCCGTCGCGCGCGGCGGACTTCAAGACCTGCCCCCTGCTCTACCGGTTCCGCAGCATCGACCGGCTGCCCGAGCGTCCCACCGTGGAGCAGGCCCGGGGCACGCTGGTGCACGCCGTGCTGGAGCGGCTGTTCGACCTGCCGGCGGCGGCCCGCACGCCGGAGTCCGCGGGCGACCTGGTGGCCCCGCAGTGGGACCGGCTGGTCATCGAGGAGCCGGAGCTGGCGGGCCTGTTCGCCGAGGGCGACGCCGCCGGGGTCGCCGAGTTCCTCCGCTCGGCCGCCGCCCTGCTGGAGGGCTACTTCGCGGTCGAGGATCCGCGCCGGTTGGAGCCGGCCGAGCGGGAGGCGTTGATCTCCGCGGTGGTCGACGACGAGCTGCTGATCCGGGGCTACCTGGACCGGCTCGACGTCGCGCCGGACGGCGCGCTGCGGGTGGTCGACTACAAGACCGGCGGCGCGCCGCGGGAGGCGTTCGAGGCGCGGGCGCTGTTCCAGCTCAAGTTCTACGCCCTGGTGCTGTGGCGGACCCGGGGTGTGGTGCCGCGGGTGCTGCGGCTGCTCTACCTCAAGGACGCCGAGATCTGCGACTACACCCCGGACGCCGAGGAGCTGCTGCGCTTCGAGCGCACGGTGGTGGCGCTCTGGCAGGCCATCGAGCAGGCCACCGCGCGGCAGGATTTCCGGCCCCGGCCCAGCCGGCTCTGTGACTGGTGCAGCCACCAGGCGCACTGCCCGAGCTTCGGCGGCACCCCGCCGCCCTTCCCGACCACCGCCACCACGGATCCGCTGCGCGACGCCCGGTCCGGGCCGGTCGCCCCGGGCGCGGACGAGTGAGGCTCCTCCCCAGGGAGGAGGGCGGGTTCGGCATCGGCGACGACGGGTCGCGCCGGGCGGCGGATAGCGTTCCGGTGTGACGGATCGGCTGAGAGCGTGGGCACGGCACCGACCGCTGGCCATCGACGCCTGCTTCGCGGTCGCCCTGGTGCTGCTGGAGGCGGTGTTCCTCCTGCTCACCCCGCGGGAGCTGCGCCCCGGGCAGCTGTCGGCCGCGCTCGGCTGGAGCGTGCTCTGCGCCGCGCCGGTGGCGGTGCGCCGGGTCGCCCCGTGGCCGGCGGTCGGCGCGGCGGTGGCCACCCTGGCGGTGCCGGTGCTGCTCGGGCACGCCCCGACCACGCAGGGCGTGACCTTCGTCGTGCTCACGTACACGATGGCGGCGCACCGGCGGCTGCGGCCGGCCACGCTGGCCGCGGTGCTGCTGTGGGTGCCGGTGGTGCTGGCCAACACGATCGCGCCGCTGGACGGCGTGCTCGACATGGGTCCCGCCTACCTGGTGCTCAACAACCTGCTCACCGCCTCGGTGGCGTACGCGGTGGGTCGGGCGGTGCACGCCCGGCGGCAGTCGACGCAGGCGCTGCGGGAGCGGGCCCGGGTCGCCGAGGCGAACCAGCGTTCCCTGGCCGAGCAGGCGGTCGCCGACGAGCGCCGCCGGATCGCCCGTGAGCTGCACGACGTGGTCGCCCACCACGTCAGCGTGATGGGGGTGCTGGCCACCGGCGCCCGCCGGGTGCTGCGCCGGGACCCGGACACGGCGGACGAGGCGATCGCCACCATCGAGGAGACCAGCCGGGCCACCCTGCGGGAGATGCGCCGGCTGCTGGACGTGCTGCGCACCGACGCCGAGCCGGCCGCCGACCTCGCCCCGCAGCCCGGGCTGACCGGCATCGAGGCGCTGGTCGAGCAGGTCCGGGAGGCGGGCCTGCCGGTGACCGTGCGGGTGGACGGCAGGCCCGGCCCGATGGAGGAGGGGGTGGCGCTGACCGTCTACCGGATCGTGCAGGAGGCGCTGACCAACGCGCTCAAGCACGCCGGCGCGGCGACCGCGCTGGTCCGGCTCACCTTCGCCGACGGCTCGCTGGCGGTGGAGGTCACCGACACCGGCCGCGGCCCGGGTCCGGCACCCGAGCGGATCGGGCACGGGCTGGTCGGCATGCGCGAGCGGGTCGCCCTCTACGGTGGGGTCCTGCGGACCGGTCCGCGGCCGGGCGGCGGCTTCCGGGTGTACGCGAGGATCCCGCTGGAGCCGGTCGGGGTGGTCCCCGCGTGACCGGCCGACGAGCTCGGGGTTCACGCCGGCCCGGGACGCGGAACCGGCCCGACGGGCCGGGGCGGCACGAGGAGCACGACGGGGAGATCCGATGACCGACAGCACGGCGCCGGCACGGCCGGTGCGGATCCTGCTCGCCGACGACCAGCCGCTGCTGCGGGCCGGGTTCCGGATGGTGCTCGGCACCGAGGACGACCTGGACATCGTGGCCGAGGCCGGGGACGGCCTGGAGGCGGTGGAGCTGTCCCGGCGGCTACTGCCGGACGTGGTGCTGATGGACATCCGGATGCCCCGGATGGACGGCGTCGCGGCGACCCGGGCCATCGTCGACGCCCGGCTGCCGGTGCGGGTGCTGATCCTGACCACCTTCGACCTCGACGAGTACGTGGTCGGCGCGTTGCGGGCCGGGGCGAGCGGCTTCCTGGCCAAGGACGTGCCGGCGGAGGACCTGGTCACCGCGATCCGTACGGTGGCCGCCGGGGAGGCGGTGGTGGCGCCGCGGATCCTCAAGCGGCTGCTGGACCGCTTCGCCGACGTGCTGCCCGACCCGGCGGCGAGCCCGCCGAAGGCGCTCAGCGCGCTGACCGAGCGGGAACGGGAGGTGCTGGTGCAGGTCGCCCGGGGCCTGTCCAACGCGGAGATCGCCCGGGCGCTGTCGGTCAGCGAGACCACCATCAAGACCCACGTCGGGCACGTGCTGACGAAGCTGGGGCTGCGCGACCGGGTGCAGGCGGTCGTGCTGGCGTACGAGACGGGGCTGGTGCGCCCCGGGGCGTGAGCGGCGGGCGGGCCGCGCGTCCACCGCGGAGTTGCCCTTGTCACCTACCGTGACCATCGGCGGCGCGGCGGGGTTGACCATGACGCGACGTCAGGTCCTAGCGTCGACGACGACGTCCCGGCGGTGCGGGAAACCGGTCGACCACGGCCGGGTCAGGGGCAACCCTGAGTCGGGATCGGGGCCGACCCGCAGCAGGATCTCCGGCATCGGATACGTCCGGGGGTGGACGGATCCTCCAGCCACCGGGCCGAGGATGGAAACTGTCGCACCGACCAGCGGGGGCGGTGCGGAAAATGCAGGCAGACGGAAGAGGTAGATGACGTGACCGCGATGGTGGGTCCGCAGGTGCAGGCCGCGGCCCGGGCCAACGACGTGTGGAAGCTGTACGGCAGCGGCGAGGCGCAGGTCGCCGCGCTGCGGGGGGTGACCGCGGAGTTCGAGCGCGGCCGGTTCACCGCGATCATGGGCCCGTCCGGCTCCGGCAAGTCGACGCTGATGCACTGCCTGGCGGGCCTGGACTCGGTGACCCGGGGCACGGTGTCGATCGGCGAGACGACGGTGACGGGGCTCGGCGACTCCGGGCTGACCAAGCTGCGCCGGGACAAGGTCGGCTTCATCTTCCAGCAGTTCAACCTGCTGCCCACGCTCACCGCGCAGGAGAACATCCTGCTGCCGCTGTCGATCGCCGGCCGCAAGCCGGACCCGGCCTGGTACGACACGGTGATCGACACGGTCGGCCTGCGGGACCGGCTGAGGCACCGGCCGGCGCAGCTGTCCGGTGGCCAGCAGCAGCGGGTGGCCTGCGCGCGGGCCCTGGTCGCCCGCCCCGAGGTGATCTTCGCCGACGAGCCGACCGGCAACCTGGACTCCCGCTCCGGCGCCGAGGTGCTGAACTTCCTGCGCAACTCGGTCCGCGAGCACGGCCAGACCATCGTGATGGTCACCCACGACCCGACCGCCGCCGCGTACGCCGACCGGGTGATCTTCCTCGCCGACGGGCAGATCGTCTCCGAGCTGGTCGAGCCGACCGCCGACACGGTGCTGGACACCATGAAGAAGCTGGACACCCCCGCCGAGGTGGCGCGCTGATGTTCCGCGCCACGTGGAAGAGCCTGCTGGCGCGCAAGGTGCGCCTCCTGCTGTCCGGCCTGGCCGTCGTGCTGGGCGTCATGTTCGTCTCCGGCGCGTTCGTGCTGACCGACACCCTGGGCCGGTCGTTCGACGCGGTCTTCGCCGACGGGTACTCGCACATCGACGTCATCGTCTCCGGCAAGCCGAAGGTCGAGCTCAGCGAGGCCGAGGGCGAGCAGGTGCCCACCCCGGTGCCGGCGTCGGTGGTCGACCAGGTGAAGGCGAAGGTGCCGGGCGCGGCGGAGGTCACCGGCCTGGTCAACGCCGACGGCGCCCGGCTGATCGGCAGCAACGGCAAGGTGGTGACCTCGTTCGGGCCGCCGCAGCTGGGCGAGAACTGGGTCGGCGAGGACGACCTGCTCGAGCTCCGCGACGGCAGCCGGGAGCCGCGGGCCGACGACGAGATCGTCGTCAACCAGGCCCTCGCGGACGCGGCAAAGGTCAAGGTCGGTGACCGGGTCGGCGTGCTGACCCTGGAGCCGAAGAAGGAGTTCACCATCGTCGGCGTCTTCGGCTACAGCGGTGGCCGGGACTCGATCGGCGGGGTGAACGAGGTCGTCTTCACCACCCCGGTGGCGCAGCGGCTGATGCTCGGCAAGCCGGACACCTTCACCAACGTCAGCGTGAAGGCCGCCGACGGCGTGTCGGCCGAGCGGCTGCGCGACGACGTGTCGGCCGCCCTGGGCGCCGGCTACGAGGTGAAGACCGGCGAGCAGGCCGCCGCCGACCAGGCGGCCAGCCTGAAGGAGGCGCTCTCCTTCTTCAACAAGATCCTGCTCGGCTTCGCGGCGGTGGCGCTGCTGGTCGGCACCTTCCTGATCCTCAACACCTTCTCGATCATCGTCGCCCAGCGCACCCGGGAGCTGGCCCTGATGCGGGCGATCGGGGCGAGCGGGCGGCAGATCATCGGCTCGGTGGTGCTGGAGGCCATCGTGGTCGGCCTGATCGCCTCCGTGCTGGGGCTGGCCGCCGGCATCGGCGTCGGCGCGCTGCTGGCGTACCTGTTCGGGAAGCTGGCCGGCGGGCTGAGCCTGGCCGGGCTCGGCGTGCCGCCGGCGGCGGTGATCGGCGCCTTCGGCGTCGGCCTGGTGATCACCGTGGTGGCGGCGCTGCTGCCGGCGCTGCGGGCGTCCCGGATCCCGCCGATCGCCGCGATGCAGGACGTGGCCACCCCGGACCGCCCGCTGACCAAGGTCACCGTGGCCGGCGGGATCGTCACCGCGATCGGCGCCACGCTGCTCTTTCTCGGCCTGAACGGCCACGCCGGCGACAGCACCCTGGCCACCATCCTCGGCGGCGTGCTCTTCGCCTTCATCGGGGTGGCGCTGCTGACCCCGCTGATCAGCCGGCCGGTGGTCGGCCTGCTCGGGGCGCTCTTCGCCTGGTCGGTGCCGGGCAAGCTGGGCCGGCTGAACTCCGGCCGCAACCCGCGCCGCACGGCGATCACCGCCGCCGCGCTGATGGTCGGCATCGCCCTGGTGACCGGCGTGACGGTGATCCTCGACTCGGCCAAGGGCAGCATCAGCAAGGTGGCCGCGGACACCATCAAGGCCGAGCTGGTGATCTCCGGGGCGCAGAGCGGGCCGCGCCCGCCGAGCTTCGACCCGACGGTGCTGGAGAAGGCGGCGGCGATCCCGGGCGTGCAGCTGGTCGACGGCGAGTACGGCGACATGGCCACGGTCAACGGCACCCGCACCTGGGTGGGGGCGTCGAGCAACGTCGCCGCGCTGCAGCGGATCTTCGGCGCGAAGACCACCGCCGGTGACATCAGCCGGCTCGGCCCGGACCAGATGCTGTTCAGCTCGGACACCGCCAAGTCGCGCAACGTGTCGGTCGGCTCGCAGGTGACGGTGCAGCTGTCCCGGGGCGAGGCGCGGACGTACACGGTCAGCGGCATCTACGAGAGCTCGCAGCTGACCAACCCGGTGGTGCTGCCGCCGCAGGCGGCCACCGACTTCGCCATCCCGCAGCCGATCCAGGGCTTCGTGCAGCTCGCGCCCGGCGCCCGGGTCGCCGACGTGCAGCCGCGGGTGGAGACCCTGCTCGCCGACAGCCCGGAGGTGTCGGTGGCGGACCGGGACGCGTTCATCAAGCAGCAGACCAGCCAGCTGGACACCCCGCTGCGGATGATCCAGATCCTGCTGGCGCTGGCGATCGTGATCGCGGTGCTCGGCATCATCAACACCCTGGCCCTGTCGGTGCTGGAGCGGACCCGGGAGCTGGGGCTGCTGCGGGCGATCGGGCTGCGTCGGGCGCAGACCATGCGCATGATCACCGTCGAGGCGGTGGTGATCTCGATCTTCGGGGCGCTGCTCGGCGTGGCGGTCGGCACCGGGCTGGGCGCCGCGGTGGTCCGGGCGCTCAAGGACGAGGGGATCACCGACCTGGTCCTGCCGTGGGGCCAGATGGGGGTCTTCCTCGCCCTGGCCGCGATCATCGGCGTGATCGCCGCGGTGCTGCCCGCGGTGCGGGCCGCGCGGATCAACGTGCTGGGCGCCATCGCCCACGAGTGACCCGCACGCGACGAAGGGGCCCCGCCGGTCGGCGGGGCCCCTTCGCGTGTCGCGGTCAGGCGGGCGGTTCGCCGAGCAGCGCCGCCAGCAGCTCCAGGTCCGCCCCGGTCAGGCTCTCCAGCTGGTGTACGCCGTCGGTCGGCGGCAGCGGCACCTCCGCCGGTACGGCCAGCACGGCCGCCCCGGCCGCGAGGGCGCTGGCCACCCCGGTCGGCGAGTCCTCGATCGCCACGCAGCGCCCGATCGGCACGTCGAGCAGCCGGGCGGCGGTCAGGTACGGCTCCGGGTGCGGCTTGGCCGCGTCCACCTCGTCGCCGCAGACCACCGCGTCGAAGCTGTCCCGCCCCAGCGTGTCGAGGGCGACCTCGACCAGCGGTCGGCCGCTGGAGGTCACCAGGGCGGTGGGGATGCCCGCCGCGCGGACCGCCCGCAGCAGCGCCAACGCGCCCGGCCGCCAGCGCAGGCCGGTGCGGAACAGGTCCAGGATGCGGGCGTTGATCCAGGCGGCGCTGGCCTCCGGGTCGCGCTCCGGCTGGCCGAGGTCGTCGTGCAGGATCCGCATGGAGTCGGCCATGCTGGTGCCGATGATCGCCTTGCGGGCCGCGTCGGACATGCTGCCCCCGTACACCGCCGCGAGCTCCTGCAACGCGACGTCCCACAGCTTCTCGCTGTCGACGAGGGTGCCGTCCATGTCGAAGAGCACGGCGGCGGGGTGGTTGCTGCTCAGCGGAGCCTCCTGACGGGTGCGGACGTACCCGCCGATCCTCTCAGCCGGTCCGGGTCCGCCGCGCGCCGCGTCGGCCGGGCGTGACCTGCGGCATCGCCGCGGTCAGCCCAGCCCGCAGGCGCCGAGGGACTTCTCGTAGCCGCGGAAGAACGAGTCGGTGCGCTGCTCGGCGGTGCCGTGCGAGCCCTCGGCGAACCACGGCTGGTCCGGGTCGTCGCCGACCGCGAGCAGCCCCTCCCGGAACTCGTCCAGGTCGCCCTCCGCGAGGGTCAACCGGTCGTCGCGGACCGAGTCGCCGAGGTACGCCCCGGCCATGCAGTCGGCCTGCAGCTCCTGCTGGATGGTGAAGTTGTAGCGGATGCCGAGGCGGACCTGGATGCCGTGGGCGTACTCGTGGCCGAGCAGGTAGAACAGGAACGCGTCGCCGATCTGCCGGAACGCGCCGACGGACCAGTTGACGTCGTAGGCGATGAAGTCCCCCGCCGAGCAGTAGACGGCGTTGTTGCGCGGCAGCGGCTGCCCGCCGCAGGAGACCTCCCCCTCCCGGGTGTACGGCACCACCCGCCGGACCGGCTGGAACCGCTCGCCGGAGGCCTGGAACTGGGCGGTCCAGTAGTCCTCGGCGCTGTCGACCGCGTCGCTGAAGTCCTGCTTGAACTCGGCGACGCTGGTGGTGCCGTCGGCCCGGGTGGTCTTCGCGCCCGGCGAGACGGGCTGCCGGGTCTGCTCCGGGCCGGGCTGCTGCGGCTCGCCCTGGTCGAGCCCGCCGCCCATGCAGCCGGCGGCCACCACCACCGCCACCAGCAGACCGGCGAGCAGGCCCGGCTGCCGACGTCGCGCGCTCTCCCCCACGGTTGCCTCCCCGGCCTCGTCCCTGTGGTGCGCAGTACCCCGACCGCGCGCCGATGATGCCCACGTGTCGATCACGCGCCACCGGGTCGTCGCCTTCACCGGCGCTCCCCGCAGGGTGCGCTCAGCTGGACGAGTCCCGCTGACCGCGCTGCCACGTGTCGCCCTGCGAGCCGTGCCGTTCGGCCTCGTACCGGTGCTGGCGAACCCGGGCCTCCCGGGCGGCGGCGGGGTCGCCGGGGGCCGAGCGCCGTTCCCGCCACGCGACCGCGCCGTACGCGCCCGCGACGACCACGGCCAGGACCGCCAGCACCACCAGGATGGTCGTCATGCCCCGACGGTAGGACCACCGCGCACCCCTCGGAACGACTACGCTGCCGGCCATGATCATCGACGTCTTCGACACGCATGAGCGGTCCCGTTGGGCGGGGCGGGCCGCGTCGTACGAGCGCAGCTTCGCAACGCTGTGCGCGTACCCGGCGGAAGCGCTGCTGGACGCGGCGGCGGTGCGGGCCGGACGGCGGGTGATCGACGTCGGCACCGGGCCCGGCACCGTCGCGGCGCGGGCGCTGCGCCGCGGCGCCGAGGTGGTGGCGGTGGACGCCGAACCGACCATGCTGGACGCGGCCCGCCGCCACGCGCCCGGCGCGGAGATCCGCGGGGCCACGCTGCCGCGGCTGCCGTTCCCGGACGGCGGCTTCGACGCGGCGGTCGCCAACTTCGTGCTCAACCACGTCGGCGACCCCGCCGCGGGACTGGCCGAGCTACGCCGGGTGGTCCGGCCCGGCGGCCGGGTCGCGGTCACCATCTGGCCGTACCCGCAGCCGCCGCTGCAGCGGCTCTGGGGCGAGATCTTCACGGCTGCGGGCGGCGAGGCCCCGGCGGACCTGCCGCGGGTGGCGACCGAGCGCGACTTCCCGCGCACCGAGGAGGGCCTGTCCGCGCTGCTGGCCGCGGCCGGGCTGGCCGAGGTGCGGTGCGCGACGCTGGCCTGGGACCACCGCGCCGACCCGGAGGACTGGTGGGCCGGCCCGGCGAACGGGATCGGGACGCTCGGCCTGCTGATGGAACGGCAGCCGGTGGCGGTCCGCGACCGGATCCGACAGCAGTACGACCTGCTCAGCGCCCGCTACCGGGACGCCGACGGGATGCTCGTCCTGCCCACCGCCGCGCTGCTCGCCTCCGGCCGGGTCGTCTGAGCGCCGCCTACTCTCGGGATGTCCGGTGCGGCTCCTCGGCACCGACGTCTCCGGTGAACGGCGCGACCGGCGCCACCCGAGAGGAGCGACCATGAAGTACCTGATCATGCTCTACGGCACCCAGCGGGACTACGACGCCATGTCCGGCGTGCCCGGTGACCAGCCCCCGATGTCGCCGGAGCAGCTGGCGGCCATGCACGCCCACATGGCGGCGGTCCATCAGGAGCTGGCCGAGTCCGGGGAGCTGGTCGACGCGCAGGGCCTCACCGCGCCGGTGCACGCCCGCCGGATCCGGCTGCGCGACGGTGCGCCGGTCGTGACCGACGGCCCGTACGCCGAGACCCAGGAGGTGCTGGCCGGCTACACCCTGGTCGACTGTGTCAGCTTCGACCGGGCCACCGAGATCGCCGCCCGGTTCGTCAACCCCGCCGCCGAGGGCGAGTACGTCGACGTGCGGCCCGTCCTCGACGGCGTCGGGGAGCTCCAGGGCTGACCGTGGCCGACGAGACCGTCGAGGACCTGCTGCGCCGCCTGGTGCCGCAGGTCCTCGGCGCGCTCGTCCGCC
Organism: Micromonospora sp. IBHARD004; assembly: GCF_052814115.1. NCBI lineage: Bacteria > Bacillati > Actinomycetota > Actinomycetes > Micromonosporales > Micromonosporaceae > Micromonospora > Micromonospora sp. IBHARD004. The sequence goes on along the minus strand of NZ_CP199934.1, from coordinate 3,209,171 downwards.
GGTACGGGCACTTCGACACCGCGGAGGACGCCACCCAGGAGGCGCAGCTGGCCGCCGCCACCGGGTGGCCCCGCGACGGCCTGCCCGACGACCCGAAGGCCTGGCTGATCACCGTGGCCTCCCGGCGGCTGACGGACCTGCTGCGCAGCGAGCGGGCCCGCCGCCAGCGCGAGGAGACGGTGACCCGTCGGCTGCCACCGGACCGGTGGCTCGCGCCGGCCGCGGACCGGCCACCGGCCGAGGCCGACGACACCCTGATCCTGCTCTTCCTCTGCTGCCACCCGGCGCTGCCCCCGGCCGGGCAGATCGCGCTCACCCTGCGGGCCGTCGGCGGGCTGAACACGGCCGAGGTGGCCCGCGCGTTCCTCGTGCCCGAGTCGACGATGACCCGCCGGATCACCCGCGCCAAACAGCGCATCCGGGACAGTGGCGTCCCGTTCGCCCTGCCCGCGCCGGCGGAGCGCGCGGCCCGCCTCGACGCGGTGCTGCACGTGCTCTACCTGATCTTCACCGAGGGGTACGCCAGCACCGCCGGCCCGCACCTGCACCGCGCCGACCTGCGCGCCGAGGCGATCCGGCTGGCCCGGATGCTGCACCGGCTGGTCGACGACCCCGAGGTGGCCGGGCTGCTGGCGTTGATGCTGCTCACCGACGCGCGCACGCCCGCGCGTACCGGGCCCGGCGGGGAGCTGGTGCCGATGGCCGAGCAGGACCGCCGACGATGGCGCGCCGGGCAGATCACCGAGGGGGTGGCCCTGGTCAGCGCCGCGCTGCCCCGCGGCGCGGTCGGCGCGTACCAGCTCCAGGCGGCGATCGCCGCCCTGCACGACGAGGCGCCCGACGTCGAGGCGACCGACTGGCCGCAGATCGTCGCCCTGTACGAGCTGCTGCTGGAGATCTCCGACAACCCGGTGGTCCGGCTGAACCACGCCGTGGCGGTCGCCATGGCCCGGGGCCCCCGCGCCGGGCTGGAACTGCTCGACGGCCTCGCCGCCGACCGGCGGATCGCCGACGACCCGCGGCGGCACGCGGCCCGGGCGCACCTGCTGGAGCTGGCCGGGGAGCCGGACGCGGCGCGGCAGGCGTACCTGACGGCGGCGCGGCGCTCGCAGAACCTGTCCCAGCAGCGCTACCTGCACGGCCGGGCGGCCCGCCTCGGCTGACTGTCCGGCTTTCCCGGTCCGCCGCCGCCGGACGTCCGTAGCCTCGGTGCGGAGCCACCGATCGCAAGGAGAGCGATGGACGAGCAGGCCGTCCGGGCGGCGCTGACGCACTACCTCGCGCACAGTGGCACCGACGAGGACACCGCGCACGAGATCTACCACCCCGACGCCGTCCTGGAGTTCCCGCAGTCCGGCGAGCGGTTCGAGGGGGTGGCGAACTTCCGGGAGTGGCGCCGCCGCTACCCGGCCGCCGTCAGCTACGAGCTCGGCCGGTACGGCTACCAGCCGCCGGCCGAGGTCCGCGCGGCGGCGCTGGCGGCCCTGTACCCCTAACCGGCGGCGTCGTCCGCGGCCGAGCCGGCCGGTCTCGTGCCGAGGTTTCCACCGTCAGCGCAGCCGCTCCCGCCACGGGTGCCCCGGGTGGACCAGCGCCAGAGCCCCGTCGAGCCACCGGCGACCGGCGGCCGACAGTAGCGGCACCGTGACGTCGAAGTCCGCCCGGTCCTTGTCCCGCACGGCCTTCGCCTTGAACAGCAGGACCACCTCCGGGCAGAGGTACGGGATCCCGCCCGGGTCGTGCCGGATGAGCTCCGCGTACGGACGGCGGATCCGCGCGTCGCGGCGGCAGATCCAGGTGCCGCCGTCGTGCGGCTCGCGGAACACGTCGAACCGCCACACCGCCGGCCCGCGCTGCCACGCCCACGTCTGGTGGTGGGCCCGCAGCGCCTCCGGCGACGGCGGTACGGCCCGGCCATCCCCGACGACGTGGAAGTCGCAGTCCGGGAAGCGCTCCGCCACCTCGGCGAACCGGTCGGCGGGCACGGCGATCTCGGTGTCCTCGTGGTCGCGGGTCGGTCGACCGTGTTTGCCGGGGCCCTGCCGCGTCACCACCGCCGCCGCGCGGCCGGTTGCCCTGGCCCGAAACTTGCAGCGATCCGAGTAGACCAGCTTTGACAGGCCGCCGTTTTGCGCTGAAGGAGACGAGAATGAGCAGGCCACTCGGATATCCCACTGATCCCTGGGGACGAAGGTTCGGTCAGCTGGAGGCGCCGATCCCGGCCAGGGCGACCGGGCGGCTGCGCCCGAAGTCGCTTCGGGAGGCGCTCCCCGACGACCCCGATTACCGGAAGTACATCCCGATCGAATACCGGCTCGATGCCAAGCGTGTCGTCGGTGATTTCGCGCAGGATCTGCAAAGGGGACGTTCAGCGCACGTCTGGGTGGAACTCGCTCATGCTGGTCTCCTCACCGCCGAGATATTCGCAGAGACCTCCGCATTGATCGGCGGCCTCGCCATTGCCGGCCCGGCCCTCGCCTTGGTCGGTAACTTCCTCGCGCTCGGCGCGCCCTACCAGGCGGCGGCCGAGACAATCGCGAAAGAGTCGTCGGCTTCGGGATACTCCCGGGGCGCCGTGATGGGCGCGGACGGGCGGTCGGCGCGCCTGGTTCGGGAGTACTACGGCAATCTCGTCTTCCGGAACAGCTTTTTCCCGGACGGAGCCAAGGTCGCGAAGGCCAATCACCACGCCGGCTTGGTCGCCGGCTACCTGCACGGCCGCGTGTTGACTAAGAACCAGCGCGCGATCTTCTGGCGCGACCTCGGTAGCCGAATGGGAGACCAGTCCTATCGCGGCCCGGCCTCGCAGTGGCGCTCCAGGGACTGGAATGACTGGTACACCTACGCCGCCGCTCGTTTCCGGCGCGACCACTTGATCGCGTAGGTGAGGGCCAGGACGGCGAAGGTGGCGTGCGGCCGGTCTGGCCGCGTTAGCCTGCGTGCTCGCGCTGACCGCTTGTGGTACGGACGCACCAACGCGGCAAGAGGCCAGCTCGCAGACCGTGTCTGACGAGGCGGTACCAAGCTGACCGCCGTCGCGACGTCGACTTTCGATATCTGCCATGCTGGTGCAACCAACGGCCTGTGGGGGCACGATCCTTTTCGTCTTCGTTGCAGGCGCGGCGAGACACGATACCTCCGCGCTGACGGCGATTTGGTCGGGGCACTGCGCGACTTGGACGTCGCCGCCAGACAGGCCGATTGCCTGCCTGATGACGCCGCGAACATCGAAGGCGTGGCCTACTACTACGCGCACAGCGGGAGGACCAGCGACGGCCTTCAGTTGTCCTAGCCTGATTTGAGGTACAGCCGTGCGTCTTCGTGGGCTGGTTCTCGGAAGACAACAAGCCGCCCGAGCCGCCAAGCCTAGATCTTGACTGGCAAGTGGTCTTCCTTGAAGACCACCCAGTCGATGTGACAACACTGTGGACGTCCTTGGCCGGACTGATCAGCCCGTCTCCCGGGCCGGCTACGGACAGCGGGAGACATTACCGCACGGGGCGCCGCCCCAGGGCGGATGTCGGACCGCAACAACGGGTACAGGACGGAAGTACAGCAAGCCGACGCAGGATGGCGATCTCCACGTCCTTGGCGTTTGGTGACGGGCCCAGCCCAACCATGGCGAGGACCTGCCGGACGACCGTGAAGGCCAGGGTAGGCACCACCATGGCCCACGCTGGCGGGCCGGTGTCGAGCCTGGTCACAGCCGCGACGCTTCGTGCGGTGTCGGATCACGGACTCGAGCCCTCTGCCCGGATGACCTGGCCCGGATCCTGCTGAAGAGACAGATCGCGAGGTACGCCGTACGGCGTCGCGGTTCTGCCCGGGGAGGTCCAGGTTGTCCCCCACGTTCGAGTTCACCATGGCACCCCGGCTCGGTCTCGAGGTGTCACCAGCGCTGATCGCCTTCGGCGAGATGCTCATGCTGCCGTACGCCGCGCTGCAGAGCCTGGTGGACGACGAACTGAACGCCAACACCGCCCTGGAACGCCTGGAGCCGGGCGAGTGCCCGGTCTGCCGGGGTTCGTGGCGGACGCGCTGCCCGGTGTGTGCGGTGCCGTCCCGCGGCGTCGGCCCGGACCAGCACCGGCCCGCGGCCGAGGTGCCGGACTCCGAGTCGGACTGCCAGGCGTTGCGGAAGGCGGCGCACGCCGAGACGCGTACGGCCGACGCCGCCGCGGTCGACTACCTGATCGACAGCCTCGACCAGCACGGTCTGTTCGACCGCACATGCGCCGAGCTCGCCGCCGAGCTGGGCACGACCGAACAGCACGTGGCCGCGCTGGTCGGGGTGATCCGCCGGTGCGGACCGCCCGGCGTCGGGGCCACGAGCATCGCGGAATGCCTGCTGCTGCAACTCGACGCTCTCGGCCTGCCGGACGACCGGCTGGTCCGCGCGGTCATCGCCGGGCACCTGCCGGCGCTGGCCCGCGGGCACTTCGCCGCGATCGCCGACGGGCTCGGCGCCACCCGCGACGAGGTGCAACGGGCGCTTGACGTGATTCGGCGGCGGCTGCGGCCGTATCCCGCCTTCGACGGCAGGGGCACCGCAGCACCGGCGTACGTCGTGCCCGACGCGGTGATCGGAGCGGACCCCGCGGCCCCGGCCGGGTTCCGGGTGGAGCTGGTGGAGGCGGCGACCATCCGGTTGCGCGTGCGACTCGGTGGGCCCGGCGTCGGGGCGGCCCGGATGTTCCTCGCCCAGCTGCGCGACCGCTGGGAGACGCTGCGCCGGGTCACCGAGTACGTGGCCGGGCACCAGCGTGCCTTCCTGACCGGCGGCCCGGCGCGGCTGCGGCCGCTCACCCGGTCGGAGGTCGCCGCGGCGCTCGACCTGCACGAGTCCACGGTGAGCCGGGCGGTTGCGGAGAAGTACGTGCTGCTGCCTGACCGCACGGTCACCTCCCTGGCGACGTTCTTCGGGGCGAGTGGCGGCGCCGACGAGGCGCTGCGCCGGCTGCTGGTGTCCGATCGCGGCCGGCAGTCCGATCAGCAACTTGCCGATCTGCTGCGCGAGGCGGGCTACCCGATGGCCCGGCGCACCGTGGCCAAGCACCGTGCCCGGCTCGGCTTCACGTCGGCCGCACTGCGGTGATTTCCAGGGCCTGGCCCCTTTCTTGCAGTCATCCGGGGGCGTAGCGACCCCGCATCTTCGACGACGGGAGACACCCATGTTCGACACCACGGTGGCCGGTCAGAACGGCCAGGGCGAGTGGAACCAGGGCGAGGACGAGATGGGCCGCCGCCGTTGGTGGCGCCGCCGGCGGCGCTGGGCCCCCGACGACGACGAGTTCGCCCAGGGCGGCGCCGAGTTCGAGGACGAGTACGAGAACGAGTACGAGGACGCCGGCGAGGAGCAGTTCCTGCCGATCGTCGCGGCCGGCCTCAAGCTGCTGCCCGCCATCCTCGGCAGCCTGGGCGGCGGCAAGGAGGCCGAGTACGAGGAGGGCGAGGAGGGCGAGGACGAGGAACGGTTCATCGGCAACCTCCTGAAGCGGTTCCTCGGCGAGGCGGAGTACGAGGAGGAGGTGCCGCTGAGCCCGGCCCAGGAGGCCGAACTGGCCGGCCGGCTGCTCGAGGTGTCCGATGAGGACGAGCTCAAGCAGGTGCTCGGCAAGATCGTCAACGTGGTCGGCTCGGCGCTGCAGGGCGTGCGGAACGCGGCGAGCTCGCCGCAGGGCCGCGCCCTGGTCGAGGCGATGACGCCGGTCGCACGGACCGTCGTGCCCGGCACGGGCCTGTCGCCGGGCGAGGTCTTCGAGACGGAGACCTCGGGGCTGAGCCAGGAGCAGGAGGTGTTCGAGGCGGCCCGGCAGGCCGTACGGCTGACCGCGGCCGCCGCCCAGAACGTGGCCTCGGCTCCGCCGGGGGCCCCTCCGGAGGTGGTCGGCGAGTTGGGCATCATCCGCGCCGCGAGCCGGCTGGCCCGGCCGTTGTTCGGCCGCGCGTTGCGGGCGGTCTCGCCGCTGGTGCGGAGGGCGCTCGGGGTTCGACGCTACGGCGTATCGCGCGGCGGTTCCCGGTACGGCCGGCCGTACCGCCGGTCCTACGGCGGGTACCGCGGCCCGCGCCACTGGGGCGGCTACCGCGGCCCGCGCTACGGGGGTTACCGATACCCGTACGGCTACCCGCCACCCTCCGGATACGTCGAGGGTCCGCCGGAGCCGATGGGGCCGCCGCCGGCCGCCTTCCCCGGACCGTCGCCGGAGCCACCCGGCCCGCCGCAGCCCGGATACCGCTGGGTCGCGGTGCCGATCGGCGCGCCGGCGCCCCCGGTGGTCCCGCCCGAGCCGGCGCCGTCGGGCCCGGCCGCGCCGCCGGATGGTCCGCCGCCCGGCCAACCCGGCCAGGGCGAATGGAACCAGGGCGAATGGAACCAGGGCGAGTGGGACCAAGGCGAGTGGGACCAAGGCGAATGGAACCAGGGCGAGTACCAGCCCGGCGGCTACGCCCAGGAGGCTGGGGAGGCACCCGGCATGAACGGATCCGACGGCGACGGCCAGGCCGGCCGCTGGGTGCGTCGTCGCGGCAAGATCGTCGTACTGGGCGCCTGAGCGATGACCGCGCACCCGTCCGCGACCAGTCTCCTGGAGCAGGAGACGCGCGCGCTGCTGGCCCGGCTCGCCCTGGTCAAGCCGTTCGTGCTCCAGGAGACCGCCGTCGCGGCGGCGGCGCTGTCCCCGGCGGCGCTGTCCGGCATCGAGGAGTACCTGCTGGCCGGGCGCCGCGAGGTCGGGCTGCGGGCGTGGGCGTACCTCCGATGGCTGCACGGCCCGGGAGCGACCGCACCGGCCGCCGAGCAGCAGCGCCGGTTCTGGACTCTGCGGATCGCCTTTCAGAACTCGCTGTCGCAGTTCGACCTCTTCTCCGAAGTGATCACCCAGCGCAGCGAGAGCGACAACGGGGTTCTGCTGTCCGGTCTGGATGTGGCGGCCGCCGAGGCCCTGCGCGTGCCCGGGGGGCTGGTTGACGGGCCGCCGGTGGTCTGTGCTCTGCATCGCGGTCTCGGTGGGGCGATCCGCCGGGTCCGGACCCGGCTGCCCGGTGGCGGCGAGAACCCGGTCGCCATCATCCGGATCCCGCGCGAGCGGATCGTCGGGTACGGCATCGCGTCGTCGCTGGTGCACGAGGTCGGTCACCAGGGTGCGGCACTGCTCGGGCTCGTCGGCTCGTTGCGGGCGGACCTGCGCCGGACCCGGCGGGGTCGCGGCCGGCCGTCCGCGTGGGACCGGTGGGACCGCTGGATCTCCGAGATCGTGGCGGACTACTGGTCCATCGGACGGATCGGAATCGGTTCCACGCTCGGGCTGATCGCCCTCGTGAGCCTGCCGCCGCCCTTCGTGTTCCGCCCGTCCGACGACGACCCGCACCCCACCCCCTGGGTCCGCGTCCTGCTCAGCTGCGCGATCGGCGACCGGCTCTATCCGGACCCGCAATGGCGCCGGCTGGCCGCGGTCTGGCGGGCGATGTACCCGATCGAGGGCGTCCCGCCGCCGCTGACGGCGGCGATCGCCGATCTGGAGGCCACCATGCCCGCGCTGGTCACGATGCTGGTGAACCACCAGCCACCGACACTGGACGGCCGCCGGCTGGGTGCGGTGCTGCGCAACCCGGAGGTACGCCCGGACGCCCTGCTCCGGCATTTCCGGGCCTGGCAGTCCGACCCGGGCCGGATGGCCAGCGCCCCACCCACGCTGGCGTTCGCGGTGATCGGCCAGGCCCGCGCCAACGGGCTGCTCACCCCGGAACGCGAGGCGTGGATCCTGCGCCGGCTGATCACCGGGTGGGCGGTCACCAGCACACTCGCCACCGCCCGAAACGCTGCCCGCCGCGCCGATGTCCCGATGGTCGTCGGGCAGCCCGCCATCTGGGCGGATCCGCCGCCCGTCACCGACCACCTGTCCCTTGCCATCTGATCGGAGGAAACACCATGACTGAAGTGGTCCGAATGGGCAGCCGAGAGGCCGACACCAGGGAGCTCGAGCTCACCGCGCAGCCGACACAGATCACGACCGGTGGCATCGTGCTGCTCGTCGCCACCACAACCCTCCAGGGCGCCTTCGACGTCACGTGGAGGATCGAGGGACCGGTCGTCCTGTCCCCGCGGGAGACCGCGATCGCGCTGCTCGGCGCGACGACGGTGACCGGCAACCGGGTGACCTTCGAGACGGACGATCCGGACGTCACCGACTTCCAGATCCGAGCGACCCTCGACACCAGTCAGCTCGCCGTCGGCTCCTGGACGGTGTCCATCACGCTGACCCGGGTCGGGATCTCCGAGCGAACGACCACCTATACCGATACGGCGGATCCGATCCGGGTCGTGCAGGCGCCCTTCGCGTCCGGCGACGACGTGTCGGTCAGCCTCCGGCGTGCCGCCGTCGCCCCGACCGCGGACCAGGCGCTCTGGGTGGCGATCCGCACCAGCACCAACGCGCTGGGCTTCGACAACTACATCCGGTTCATGGACCGGGTGTGGTGCGACGGCCGGAACGGGCTCGGCCGCGGGCGGAAGGGCTCCCGCGACACCCGCGAGGAGCTGCGGCGAACCGACCGCCGCACCGCGTTGCCGTTCCCGAACGTGGACCGGTACCGCCTGCTGAAGGCCGCGACCGAGGTCTTCATCATGATCAACTGCCGGACCGACCACGGCGACTTCCGCCGTGTCGACCTCGACGAGGAGAGCGCCCGGCTGAACCGGGACGTGCGTCGGGGTGACCTGGAGGCGCAGTATCGGCGGTACCTGGTGGAGACCCCGGACGGGCGCGGCGGGGAGTTGGACGTGCTGCCGTACCTCGGGCTGGTCCGCCGCAAGCTCGGTGACGTCCCGGTGGTCGGCAGCGGCACGGACGACGACGATGCCGCGGTCTGTTACGGGATCCTGGCCGAGAAGCTCACGAACCCCTGCTTCCTGGAGCTGATCCACTCGTACTGGCTGGAGCGCAGCGGCCTGGTGCAGACCATCAACGCGATCAACTGGCGGTTCCAGAACCGGGCGCCCGTTTATCCGGGACGGGATCCGCTGGCCGGACTGGACGTCGACCCGCTGCGCCCGCTGAACAACATCCTGTGGGGCTGGGCGCAGGACGAACAGCACCGGCTGACCGAAGTCCGTCGCGACAACGAGTACCAGCACCTCTACGGCCTGTCGCTCGGCGGCCCGGACCGGCGGGTGGCGGACGCCCGGTCGCGTTTCATGGGCGCGTTCCACAGCCTGCTCGCCGAGTGCATGGAGTTCTACGACCGGGACGACAACACGGTGGTCATCGCCAACGGCTTCGACGTGCTGAACGGGCTGAAGGAGACCCATCTTCTGCTCACCCAGGGCGCCCACAACCAGTACGGCGACCTGCCCTGGACAGCCCGGCACGAGATGCTGATGAGCCAGTGGATCCTGAGCCGGCCGGAGATGCGCGACTTCCTGCCGTCGCGGGTCATGGTCGACTCCCCGGAGGCCTGGATCGATGCGGTGGAGGGGATGAACCGGCTGCAGGGCTGGTCGGACATCTCGGTGCTGCACTTCCGGGACCTCGCGGCGTACGGCGAGCAGCTGCTGCTGAGCATCCGGTTCGGCGCGTGGACCTCGGTCAGCGACCCCGACCAGGCGGCGAACTGGGCCCGGTACTTCCGGCGCGAGGTTCAGCAGTACTGCCACGCGTACCGCGCCGTAACCGGTCGCGGCATGAACCGGCGTCCGGAGACGTCGTCGAACGGGTATGCCCGGCGGCGGCCGTACCCCACGTACCGCGGCTGACCGATGCGCCCGCCGCCGATCATCGACGCACACTGCCACGCGGGGCCCGGTGACGGGTTCACCGGGCCCTGGGACACCGAGGCCCCCTTGGGCAGGTACCTGAGGCGCTGCGACGAGGCCGGCATCTGGCGGTCGAACCTGTTCGCCGCCTTCCACACCGACTACGCCGTCGCGAACGAGGAGGTGGGCTGGATCGTCGCCGCCCGGCCCGACCGCTTCACCGGCTTCGCGTTCGTCCACGCCGAGCGGGACCGCGGTCGGGTGCTGCCGCTGGTCCGGCGGGCGGTGGACGGGTTCGGCTTCTGCGGCGTCAAGGTGCATCGGCACGACGCGCGGCTCAGCCGCGAGATCTGTGAGGCGGCGCGCCGACTGCGGCTGCCCGTCCTGTACGACGTGGCCGGCGAGACCACCCAGGTCGCGTTGTTCGCCGCCGCGTACCCGGACGTCGACTTCGTCATCCCGCACCTGGGCAGCTTCGCCGACGACTGGGGCGCGCAGGCCGCGTTCTGCACCGTGCTCGCCGAACGTCCCAACGTCTACACCGACACGTCCGGCGTACGCCGATTCGACCTGCTGCTGCGCGCGGTGCGTCGGGCCGGGCCGCACAAGGTGCTGTTCGGCTCGGACGGTCCCTGGCTGCACCCGGGCGCCGAGCTGGCGAAGGTACGCCTGCTGGGCCTGCCGCCGGCCGCCGAGGCGCTGGTCCTCGGCGGCAACTTCCTTCGGCTCACCCGGCCGGCGCGACTGCGGTTTCGCCGGACGGCAACGGGGTCGAGCCGGGCACGCCCAGCGAGCGAGCCGCTAGCCGCGGGTTCCCGCCCTGGTTGAGCATGGCCAGCCGCACCACCTTCTCCTGGACGCCGGCGGTGATCTCCTCGAGGGTGTCACCCCGCGCGAGGCGGCCCCGGACCCATTCCTCGAGTCCCCGATCGGTGGTGGCGGCGGGGCCGGCCGGCGGGCGCTCCCGGTCCGGGACATCGCCGATGCTGATCTCACCGTCGCCGAGGTGTCGGTGAACGATCCGCAGGGCCAGGCCGCGAAGGTCCCGGACGTTGCCCGGGTACGACCGGCGGACGAGGAGCTCCCGCACCGCGCCGGAGAGCGGGGGCGGTTCGCGACCGGGCGTCGCCTGCCGGAAGAAGTGCTCCACCAACGGGATGATGTCGCCGACGCGTTCGCGCAGGGCGGGCAGGTGCAGCGTGCAGCCGGAGATGCGGTGGAAGAAGTCGCCGCGGAAGGCGCCGGTCGCCTGCCCGACGGCCAGGTCACGGTTGGTGGCGCAGATCAGCCGGAACGTGCTCTTGCGCCAGATGTTGCTGCCCACCCTCTTGTACGTGCCCTCCTGGATGACCCGCAGCAACTCCGCCTGCAGGGTGACCGGCAGCTCGCCGACCTCGTCGAGGAACAGGGTGCCGCCGTCGGCCAGCTCGAAGGCGCCGGCCCGGGCCACGGAGGCGCCGGTGAACGCGCCCTTGTCGTGCCCGAAGAACTCGCTCCCGGACAGCGACGGCACGACGGTGCTGCAGTCGAGGATGACCAGCTTCTTCTTGGCGGGACGGGGATCGAGGTCGTGAATCAGCTGAGCCATGCGTTCCTTGCCGGTGCCACTCTCGCCGGTGATGAGCACGGCCGCCGTGGTGAACCGCGCGGCCTCGACAGCTTCGCGGAGCACGGAGCGCCATACCGCACTGTCGCCGACCAGGAATTCCCGCACGTACGGACAGTCCAGCAGTTCGTCGACGACCTGCCAACGGCGCAGTCGCCGCGCCACCGCGGGGGCCACCTCGTCGCCGGTCCAGGCGAGCACATCGGAGGCGCCGGCCCGCAGGAGTGCCCAACCGGCGTCACCGACAGGCGCTTCCGACGGGGACAGGACGAGCAGCCGGCCGGGACCGGCGAGGGCCCTGACCCGGTCCGCGGCACCGGGACGGCGCGGGTCGAGGACCACGATGCCGTTGCGGGCGTGCGGGCATGGCCGGACGCCGGCCGCGGCGAGGGCCTCCCGCAGCGCAGCGGTCCGGGCGGCCGGCAGACCGGCGGCGTCCAGCCGCGCCTCGACGGGCGCGGCCGGCCGCGAGAGGGACGTCTCCGGGGCCATGCCCGAGGCTCAACTCTGCGCGGTGGCCCTGGCGGCGCCCCGGCCGCGCGGGGCGGGCGATGTCTGCTGCTTGCGGGGACGCGCCGGCTTGTCCTCCGCCGGCTCCTTCGCGAGCGCGGCTCCCGCCGCGGGAGCGGCGTCGTCGGCGCGAGCGGGGGCATGCTCACCCTCGCCCGCGTCAGGGCGTGCCGGCGCACTGACGGGAGCGGGGGCATGCTCACCTTCGCCCACGCCAGGGCGTGTGGGCGCACCGTCGTCCATGCGGGCGGCCCGCGAGGTGGTCGGGCGCCGCAGGATGGCTGGGCTCTGAGTGACTGAGCTCTGTGGCGGCTGCGAACGCTGGTCCTCGGTGGACTCGGCGGAGCCGACCGGCAGCGGAAGCACGTCCCGGAGGATCTGGAAGGTGTAGTCGGGTGTCGGCGGGAAGGCGTACACGATCTCCGCGCTACCGACGGCCTTCTGCAGCGCCTCGGCGGCCCTTGCCGCCTTCCGGAGCGAACGGTAGTCGCGGTACGCCCGCGCGATGACCCGCCGCTGACCATCGCGATACAGCACCAAAACCCAGGAATAGCGATCGGAAGCGCGTTCGATGATTTCGAGGAAGTAGCTGTTCACGGCGGGACCCTCCGTCGAAGCCGGATACATCGTAAGAGCAGGTGAGGCGGTGCGAATCGCATGCGTCGGCAATCCGATTCGACGCGGCTGCGAGCTGCCTTCTGCCCGGCCGCGACGAACCGCCGACTACGGATGCGCGCGCCGATAGGCGGCCAGTGCGCGTGCGCCGTGTGCCCGGCGGCGAGCCAGCGCCTGCTGCACCGCCGGATCGCCCGGCTGCCCGTTGACCACGACCGCCGGCCTCTCGAACCGCAGCAGGACCACGTCGGACGCTCGGTCCACGGTGATCCCGGGCGACCGCAGTGTGGCGTCCACCTGGCCGTAGTCGCGGCGCAGCTCGGTGACCAGGTAGTCGACCTGGGCGTCGAGATCGGACAGGATCGCCGAGCCCGGTCGCCGGCCCTGGAGGCTGTGGCTGAACAGACCGGCCCGCCGGTTGCGGCTGGTCCACTGGGCGATCCCGACGCCGGGCAGCTTCGGTCCCAGCCGCCGGGTGTAGTCTCGGTCGCGGATCTCGTCGGGCGTGAAGGTCCGCACCCGTCCGCTGAAGTCGGCCGCACGCATCGGTGTGCCCTCGGCACTGCCCTCGATCCGCTCCGGAATCACGCCCGACTCTGCGATGAGGTTGCCGACCAGGCCCGCCGCGCCGTTCACCGGATAGCCGTACCGGCGGACGAGCAACTCCATGACCCGCACCGCGCGGCCCTCGACCCCGGCGGGAGCCGGTGCGGCGGGTGGAGAAGACGGCGCACCACGGGTTGGCGTGAGCACCGGTCGCTGGCCGCCGCAACTGATCACGGCGAAGAACCGGCTCTGCTTGCCGGCCAGGCTCAGCCGCCCGTCCGGCAGGGTGGTCAACCACTTCCGGCCGACCGTCTGGTCGACGTTGCCGCCGATCACCCAGATCCCGCCGGAACCGATCTCGCTGACCACATCGCAGTGCGTCGGCCGGTACTGCCCGTCGCCGATGTTGTCGTACGTCGCGCCGCTGCCCGACCGCGAGGCGCACACCAGGTCGCCGATCCGCGGCACGATCTCGTCCGCGCGGTACGCCCAGAACGGATTGCCGGTGACGCCGCCGAGCCGGTTCCGCCGCGCCGCCCGGATGTAGGTCTGATGGGCCCGCGAGTACGCGAAGGCGGGTCCGGCGCCCGCGATGCGCATCACGTACGAGATGAAGACCGCGCTCCAGCCGGTCCAGCAGCTGACCCAACGTGGCTCGATGCATCATCACCGCTGACGGAAATCGGCAAGCCCGACGCCGCTGGGCCGCGGCTGCGCGTACGCCGGAACGGCAGCTACCGTTCCCCGATCGGGTCGGTGGTGGGCCGATACCCGGCGCAGATCGCGTGCATTCGGGTGATGTGACCGGCGCCGTCAGTGTCGAAGTAGGCCCGCTGCTCGACGATGAATGGGCCGTCGGCGTTCCGGACCCGGAAGCGGTAGTCGATGCGTTCGCGATCAACTACGTGCCCCGCCTCGACATGCTCAATCTTTTCGATAACGTCATCGGGCTCGAACCACTGGTACAGCACCTCGTGCACGATCCGCTGTGGGGAATCCGCCTCCCAGAAACGCCCGGGCGTCATGCCACGGAAGATCACGTCTGGGACAAAGAGTGCGAGAAGGCGGTTTGTGTCTTTGGCCGCCAGAGCAGCCACGTACCTTGATCCAAGATCGGTCATCCGTCACCCCTTCGGGAAGCAAGACCACCGACCGGGTGACCCGGCACCGCTGGCTGGCGGCCCTAGCCTTCGCTGCTTACGGTGCCGCTGAGAATAACGCCGATGGTTGGTGCTTTGCATCGGCCAGGACTGGACCGTCCGGGCTGGCCCGCGGTGCTTGAGACCGCGCCGAACGAGGAGATGACTGAGCATCTGAGTTATGCGAAGCACGACCCGGCCGGTACTGGTTTGGGCAACATCCGCAACGGCATTCGGCCGAAGACGGTGCTGACCGAGCACAGCGGCCAGGCCGAGATCGACATGCCGCGCGATTCGACCTCGCCGACGTCTCGGCGGTGGCGCGGACGGGGTGGTTCCCGATATCGGGCACGTGGCGTGGACCGGGAAGCCTGAGAAACATGAACTCGGTCTCCATCGCCCGTAGCCTCGCGCTGGTGTCGGTGTCCGGCCTGTCGGTCGCCGTCGTGGCCACCGTGCTGGGCCACATCAAATCTCGACGTAGCGGATACGGCCACGGGTCTACCTGTACGCCAGCCGCAGCTGACGGCTCGCGGACATCCTCTTCTGCCGCCTTGCGGGCGTGCAAACCGTCGGGCAGCATGCGTTAGCGCTTTTGCAGTACAACCACGGGAATCTGGCGGGTGGTCTTCCGCGCGTACCCGTCGTAGCCCTTGTACATGTCGGCCATCTGCCGCCACAGACGCTCGCGGTCCTCGCCAGCGGTTTCGACGGCGGTGACCAGATGCGTCTGCCGGCCGATCTGTACGGAGGCGTTCGGCTGCGAGCGCAGATTGAGCCACCAGGCGGGGTGCCTGGCGCTGCCGCCGTTGGACGCGATGATCACCCAGCGGTCGCCGTCGATCTGGTACATCAACGGTACCGTCCACGACCGCCCCGACTTGCGCCCGGTCGTGGTCAGCAACAGCACCGGTGCGCCGAACATCTTGCCGCCGAGCTTCCCGCCGCTGCGCCGGTACAGCCACACGGCCGTACGCAGAAACCCTCGCGTGAGCGCTTTACCGAATCCGCCAGACCGTTTCGCCATGGTCACTATCTACCAGACCAGGGGGTCGGTGGATAGCCGCCTTAGGTCGCCAGATGCGCGCTCATGCGGCGATGGGTGCTCGGTTCCGGTCAGGTGGCTTCGGGGTCGAGGCCGTTGGCTGCTCGTCCGCCGTCAACGGCAAGGACGACGCCGTTGACGAATCCGGCGGCGGGAGACAACAAGAAGGCGACGGCGTCTGCCACCTCGCTCGGGTCGCCCACTCTGCCCAGCGGATGCAGTGCGGCCATCTGGACGTCCACTTCGGGGTGCTGGGCACGGTACTGCTCGAACCGGTCGGTGGCGATGGAGCCCAGCGCGACGGCGTTGGTGCGGATGCCGGCCGGCCCGTGATCCACGGCCACGGCGCGGGTCAAGCCCTCGACCGCCGCCTTCGCGGTCGCGTAGGGCAGTGCTCCGCGGACAGGGCGCTGCGCCTGGTGGGAGGAGACGTTGACGATGGCGCCGTCGCGCTCGTGCGCTAAGAAGTGGTTGACCGCGGTGTGGCAGCCGGTGAGGGCCAGGGCCAGGTTCGCGGTGACGAGGTCCAGGATCTGGGCGGCCGAGGCGTCGCCGAGACCGGCGTCGCGGAAGATCGCGGCGTTGTTGACCCAGCCGAGCAGCGGGCCCGTGGCCTCGGCGGTCGCGGCCGCTCGCTGGGCCGTCTCAGGATCGCGGGCGTCGCCGGTGACCAGCACGATGCGTTCGTGCTGCCAGGCAAGTTGACCGGTGACATCCAGCACGACGACCTGACCGTCGCGAGCCAGGCGTTCGGTGATGGCCCGACCGACGCCTCGAGCGCCCCCGGTGACCACGAACGACGGTCGAGTCGGCATGGCGGCGTGACCTCCTGCTCGCGCTCCAGTTCCGGAGGATGTCTCCGCCCTGCAGCGATACCAGATCTTCGTCGTGGTCGACAACGAGAGAGCCGTAGGCGTGCTTGGCACTTTCGTGCGAGACAGCGACCTCGACCGGACCTGCCCCGCACCGGCCACTACCGCGCCGGAACCGATCTTCGGCTCTCCTACACCTCCAGGGCCGCCCGCGCCGAAATCGCGGAGTTCCTAAAGACCCCGCGTCACGTCTCGGCCAACCAAGGTCACGTACGCGGATCTGCCGCTGGTCGGTGCCGGCGGATCGCGCAAGGTTGGGCGAGGAAGGCGAGATCAAGACGCGGCGACTACCGCCGGCATTCGATGTTCGGCGATACGGCTCCTGCGGAGACCATGGCGGATGACCGAGACTGTAGCGATGTCTCAAGATGTCGGGGGTGCGCCACGCACGCAGGTAGCAATCACCGCTCTGCTCATCGTCGCCGGCGTGCTCATCCTCTTCGTCCCCGCCGGTGACGAGGGCCGAGTCCTCGTGCCCGTCAGCGAAGGTCACGGACTATCCGCCGTAGACGGGGTCGGCGCAGCACTGCTGGCGTTGGGCGGCACCTGGCTGGAAGTGCTCGTGGTACGGCGCCTGCCGCACCTCGCCCTGCCCCCACGGGCCTTGTTCGCACTCGGCCTGCTGGCCGGCCTCGGCATGGGGCTCCTGATCGCCTCGGTCTTTTCGGGATTCTTCTGGTGGTGGGCTATCGGCGCCACCGCACTTGGCGTTGCCGTCCTCGTCCTCGTGCCCCTCACGGCGCGCCGTTGAGGTCGTTGACCGAACGTCCGCTTCTGCCGCTGTCCGCCCGGGTGGCAGTCCCTCCTGGCCGCACACCCTAGGCGACGATGAACAAACATGGTCCGGACACGACCTTTCCCGTGTGCCGGAAGTGGCCATACAACCGTGCTGGCACGGGGCCTGACCACAAAGAAGGTGTTCGCTTTGCCTGTCGGCCGGCTCCACCATCTGATCGTCGACTGCCCGGATCCAATGGCCGAGGCGCGGTTCTGGAGCGCGGTCCTCGGCGACCCGATCACCTACGCGGACGACACGGTCAGCGGGCCAGGTCGGCGATGAGGTTGACGGAACCCGCCACGATCACCACGCCGAATAGGTACGACAGGACGGCATGGGACAGCACGCTGCCCCGGATCCGCGGATCGCTGATGGCCGTGTCCGATACTTGGTAAGTCATGCCGATCGTGAAGGCGACGTAGGCCAAGTCGCGGTAGGTGGGCCGCCCCTGCACAGACTGGCCGCCGAAGCCGAGCCCCCCGGTCGTTGATCGGAAATGCAGGTCGGCGTAGCGCAGGGTGAAGACCGTGTTGACAACGGTCCACGACAGCAGGACGGTCAGCATTGCGACGCCGACGAGCAGCACCCGCATTGAGCCGCTCTGCCGGCCGGCAAGGCTAAGAGCAAAGCCGACACCCAGCAGGCTGGCGACGCCCGCCCCTACCAGCAGCACCGCGGCGGTTCCCCGCGTCTCGTCCTCACGTGTGGCGAGCAGTTCGGTGCGCGGGCTGTCCGCTCGGACAATGATCGGCCAGATGGTGAGGAGGAAGGCGAGCGCAGCGGCGTCCCAGCCCCCGACCGCGGCCAACTCCCACGTCATGAACGGCAGGAGCGCCAGAGCGACGATGAGCCCGATGGAGGCGACGATGACGGCTCGCCGCAGGGCAGGGGCGTGCCACCCCAGCGCTCGGTGATACATCGTCTCCGGGGGCATGCCGGTCATCGTCCGAGTGTCTCCCACCGCATCGCACAGCGTGCTCATAGCCGCGCACAGCGAGCCCGTTGGTCACCTGAATGGCTCACTGAGGGATCCAGCAATCGCCTGCCTCTGCGCCCGTCGAGCAGTGCGACCCGACTGCACGCGAGCGGAACGTCCGCAACTGCCGCGGTGAGCGCGGTCATGTCGAGTTCAGTGCGGCGGCGAACGTCTGCTGGTTGGCCTCAGTCGTTCTCCAGGATGTCTCGCCAGAACGCCTCGTTGCGGCGTAAGCGGTCGCGGATGGCGGCTGGTAGCCGGTGCCGGTCGCTGACGCTTAAGCCGTAAGCGTCCGCCAGGGTCCGCACCTGGCGGGCCTGTTCTGCTCTGGACCTGGCCACCGGACGGCTGCACTACCGCATCCGCGACCGCAGACGCTGGCAGGAGTTTCTGAGCTCCCTCAAGACCCTGCGCCGGCGCTGGCCCGATCAGAGGCTGCACGTCATCCGCCCTCAACGGCACCGACCACCGCACCCACGCCGAGCAGGACACCGCCATCGGCGCCTACATCCGATGGCGCAACCACCGCGCCCAACCGAAATCCGGATTCGCCATCCCGGTGCGCCGGCCCGGGCGGAACCCGCCCGGCGCCACGTCGCCGATCGCCCGCGCGGTCCGTCGCGGTCGCTACAAACCTGATGACGCAGATGACTCACCCCGCCACGCAACCGACGCCGGCCTGGGCCCGGACTGAAGCATCACCCTGACTCATTCTCGTCATCAGCTTCGTAGCGCATCACGAGGTCACCCCGGCCCATCGCACGGCCGCGCCGGGAGGGCGGTCGCACGGCGCCGGATCCAAGATCCGCCACCCGGATTACCCGATCAAGGCTGCATGACGAGGCACTAGCTGCCATTGGTAGGCCTGCTCTGGGGCTGGTCTTTCCCGGCCGGTATGCGCTGGACGTCGCCGAGCCGTTCGGTGAGGAAGGCGCGTTCGGCGTCGTTGTCGGTGAGGGTCAGGGCCTCCTGGTACGCGTCGGCCGCCTGTGTCCACTGGTGCAGTTGGCGCAGGAAGTCGGCGCGGGCGGCGCTGAGGTAGCCGTAGGTGGCCAACGCCGGCTCGGCGAGCAGCGGCGTCAGCGCGTCGAGGCCTGCCTGCGGGCCGTCGCGCAGTCCCACGGCGACGGCACGGTTGAGCTCGACCACCGGCGAGGGCAGAGCTGGAGTAGGACGTCGTACAGCCCGACGATCTCCGCCCAGTCCGTGTCCTGCCAGGTCGGCGCCTGGGCGTGCACGGCGGCGATCGCGGCCTCGACGGCGTACCGCGTCGGCGGCTGGCGGCGTAGCGCATCGGTCAGCAGGGCGATACCCTCACCGATCAGCCGGGTATCCCAGCGCGTGCGGTCCTGCTCCGAGAGCAGCTGCAGCCGCCCAGTGGCGGACCGGCGGCTGTCGGCGCGCGCGTCGATGAGCAGCAGCGCGAGCAGGGCGCTGATCTCGGCGTCGTTCGGCATGAGCAGGTGCAGCATGCGGGCGAGGCTGATTGCGCTGTCCACCAGGTCCCGGCGGACAAGATGCGCGCCGATCGGCGCCGTGTGGCCGGTGGTGAAGATCAGATGTAGGACCTCGAGGGCGGCGCTGACGCGTTCGGCGAGGTGGTCGGGTGACGGCACGCGGTACGGGATACGGGCGGTGGTGATCTTTTTCTTGGCCCGTGTGATCCGCGTGGCCATGGTGGGCTCCGGCACCAGAATTGCGCGGGCCACTTCGGCCGTGGACAGACCGCACACCAGTCGCAGTGTCAGCGCCACGCCGTCTTCGGGCCCGGGCACCGACTGTTCGGATACAAGTAGCGGTAGGGCCCGGCGCAGCACCGACTCCCGACGCAGCACATCCAGCGCCCGGTCGACCGGCGAGCCTGTCACGGTGCCGCTCTACCTCACGACCCCAGCCGGTACGGCGCTCAGCCGGCCTGCGTTCAACGCCGGGATCTGGAAGCGCGCGATCCGCGCCACCGGCATCCCCGACAACCGCCACAACGGCATGCACGTCCTGCGGCACGCCTACGCCTCAGTCCTCTCGGACGCCGGAGAGAGCATCAAAGCCCTGTCCGCCTACCTGGGCCACGCCGATCCCGGTTTCACCCTGCGGACCTACACCCACCTACTCCCCACCAGCGAGGACCGCACCCGGCGAGCCATCGACAAGGCGTTCGGTGCAGCTCCTACCACCGCAGACGACCCGTGACGGACTGGCGACGGCATGATCATGGTCAAGGGCTTTCCGGCGGGCTTCCGACGCAGGTCAGGGACCATGTCGCCACTACTTGGCGTTGAAGTAGTTCGCCTCCGGGTGGTGCACCACGATCGCGTCGGTGGCCTGCTCGGGCACCAGCTGGAACTCCTCGGACAGCTGCACCCCGATCCGCTCGGCGCCCAGCAGCTCCACGATCTTCGCCCGGTCCTCCAGGTCCGGGCAGGCCGGGTAGCCGAACGCGTACCGGCAGCCGCGGTAGTCGGTGCGCAGCAGGCCGGCCAGGTCCCCCGGGTCGTCGTCGGCGACCGTACGCCCGCCCGGCAGGGTCAGCTCGGCGCGGATCCGCCGGTGCCAGTACTCGGCCAGGGCCTCGGTGAGCTGCACCGACAGGCCGTGCACCTCCAGGTAGTCGCGATACTCGTTGCCGGCGAACATCTTCGCGGTGTACTCGCTGATCGGCTGCCCGACGGTGACCAGCTGCAACGCCACCACGTCCAGCTCGTCGCCCTTGGGCCGGAAGAAGTCGGCCAGGCAGAGCCGCCGCTCCTGCCGCTGCCGGGGAAAGGAGAACCGGGCCCGCTCGGCGTGCCCGTTCTCGTCCAGCACCACCAGGTCGTTGCCCTCCGCGTACGCGGGGAAGTAGCCGTAGACCACGGCCGCCTCGAGGACCTGGTCGGCGATCAGCCGGTCCAGCCAGTACCGCAGCCGCGGCCGGCCCTCGGTCTCCACCAGCTCCTCGTACGACGGTCCCTTGCCGCCGCGGGCGCCGCGCAGCCCCCACTGGCCGAGGAAGGTGGCCCGCTCGTCGAGCAGCGCCGCGTAGTCGGCCAGCGGCACCCCCTTCACCACCCGGGTGCCGAGGAACGGCGGGGTGGGCACCGCCACGTCGGTGGCCACGTCGGAGCGGACCGAGGCGTCGTCCAGCTTCGGCAGCGCCTCACTGACCATCGCCCGCTGCCGCTCCCGCCGGGCCCGCCGGGCGGCCAGGGCCGCCTCCCGCTCCGGGTCCACCACCGGCGCGCCGCCGCGCTTGGCCGTCATCACCCGGTCCATCAGGGAGAGCCCCTCGAAGGCGTCCCGGGCGTAGTGCACCTGGCCGGGGAAGACCGACCGCAGGTCGTCCTCGACGTACGCCCGGGTGAGCGCCGCCCCACCCAGCAGGACCGGCCAGCGCTCCGCAACCCCGCGCGACGCCATCTCGGACAGGTTCTCCTTCATGATGACCGTGCTCTTGACCAGCAGCCCGGACATGCCGATGGCGTCGGCCCGGTGCTGCTCGGCGGCGTCGAGGATCGCGTTGATCGGCTGCTTGATGCCGATGTTGACGACCTCGTAGCCGTTGTTGGACAGGATGATGTCGACCAGGTTCTTGCCGATGTCGTGCACGTCGCCCTTGACGGTGGCGAGCACGATCCGGCCCTTGCCGCCGTCGTCGGCCTTCTCCATGTGCGGCTCCAGGTAGGCCACCGCGGTCTTCATCACCTCGGCGGACTGGAGCACGAACGGCAGCTGCATCTGGCCGGAGCCGAACAGCTCGCCGACCACCTTCATCCCGTCGAGCAGCAGGTCGTTGATGATGGACAGCGGCGACCGGCCGCCGGCCATCGCCGCGTCCAGGTCGGCCTCCAGGCCGTTGCGCTCACCGTCGATGATCCGCCGCTTCAGCCGCTCCTCCAGCGGCAGCGCGGCCAACTCCTCGGCCCGGGTGGCCCGCGCCGAGGCGGCGTCGACGCCCTCGAAGACCTCGATGAACCGCTGCACCGGGTCGTACCCCTCGCGGCGGCGGTCGTAGATCAGGTCGAGGGCGATCTCGCGCTGCTCCTCGGGGATCTTCGACATCGGCAGGATCTTGCTGGCGTGCACGATCGCCGAGGTCAGCCCGGCCTGCACGCACTCGTGCAGGAAGACCGAGTTGAGCACCTGCCGGGCCGCCGGGTTCAGTCCGAAGGAGACGTTGGAGATGCCCAGGGTGAAGTTGACCCCCGGGTAGCGGGCGGCGATCTCCCGGATCGCCTCGATGGTCTCGATCCCGTCCCGGCGGGTCTCCTCCTGCCCGGTGGCGATCGGGAAGGTCAGCGCGTCGATCAGGATGTCCGAGCGGCGCAGCCCCCACCGGGTGGTCAGGTCCTCGATCAGCCGGCCCGCGACCCGGACCTTCCAGTCCTTCGTACGGGCCTGGCCCTCCTCGTCGATCAGGAGGGCGACCACTGCGGCGCCGTGCTCGGCGACCACCGGCATCACCCGGGCGTAGCGCGACTCCGGGCCGTCGCCGTCCTCGAAGTTCACCGAGTTGACCACGCAGCGCCCGCCGAGCATCTCCAGCCCGGCCTCGACCACCGCCGGCTCGGTCGAGTCCAGCATGATCGGCAGCGTGGAGGCGGTGGCGAACCGGCCGGCCAGCTCACGCATGTCCTGCGTGCCGTCCCGGCCCACGTAGTCGACGCAGAGGTCCAGCAGGTGCGAGCCGTCCCGGGCCTGGCTGCGGGCGATCTCCACGCAGGCCTGCCAGTCGGCGGCGAGCATCGCCTCGCGGAACGCCTTGGAGCCGTTGGCGTTGGTCCGCTCCCCCACCATCAGCACGCTGGCGTCCTGGGCGAACGGCACGTGGTGGTAGATCGAGGAGACGCCCGCGTCCTGCCGCGGCTCGCGGGGGCCGGGGCGGGCGCCGTGCAGCCGCTCCGACACCACCCGGATGTGCTCCGGGGTGCTGCCGCAGCAGCCGCCGACCAGGGAGACGCCGTACTCGGCGACGAAGCGCTCCAGGGCGTCGGCCAGCTCCACCGGGGTCAGCGGGTAGACCGCGCCGTCGGCGGTCAGCTGCGGCAGGCCGGCGTTGGGCATCACCGACAGCGGCACCCGGGCGTGCTGGGAGAGGTAGCGCAGGTGCTCGCTCATCTCCGCCGGGCCGGTGGCGCAGTTCAGGCCGATCAGGTCCACGCCGAGCGGCTCGATCGCGGTCAGCGCCGCGCCGATCTCGCTGCCCAGCAGCATGGTGCCGGTGGTCTCCACGGTGACGTGGCAGATCAGCGGGACCTTCCGGCCGGCCTCGGCCATCGCCCGGTGCGAGCCGACCACCGCGGCCTTCACCTGGAGCAGGTCCTGGCAGGTCTCCACGATCAGCGCGTCCGCGCCGCCCTCGATCAGGCCGGCGGCGTTCTCCTGGTACGCGTCGCGCAGCGTCGCGTACGCGGCGTGCCCCAGGGTGGGCAGCTTGGTGCCGGGGCCGATCGAGCCGAGCACGAAGCGGGGCCGCTCGGGCGTGCCATACGCGTCGGCGGCCTCCCGGGCGATCCGCGCGCCCGCCTCCGACAGCTCCCGGATCCGGTGCTGGATGTCGTACTCGCCGAGGTTGGCGAGGTTGGCGCCGAAGGTGTTGGTCTCGACGCAGTCCGCCCCGGCCGCCAGGTAGGCGTCGTGCACCCCGCGTACGACGTCCGGCCGGGTGACGTTGAGGATCTCGTTGCAGCCCTCCAGCCCCTCGAAGTCGTCGAGGGTCAGGTCGGCCGCCTGGAGCATCGTCCCCATCGCCCCGTCGGCGATGAGGATCCGGTCCGCGAGCACATCCAGCAACGAAGTCCGCACAGAGCCAGGTTAGTGCGACGCCTCGCGCCCCGGTCGAGCCATGCCGGCCTTCCCACATACTGTCAGCGGGATCACCGGGTCCGGTTTGCCTGTTTGGCGCGGCTGGTCCGATCCACGACCGGCGCGGCCGACGGGCCGCATCCCGCGCCGGCACGTAGGCTGGCGGACGTGAAGGACATCAGGGACGCCAGCGTGCCCGGCGGGCGGATGTCGGGGCAGCGGCCCGGCGCCGCTCCCGACGAGCAGGGCGAGGTGACGGCGTGACCGAGTTCGACGGGCTGCCGGTGCTGCGGTCCCCGGTCGCCATCGCGGCCTTCGAGGGCTGGAACGACGCCGCGGACGCCTCCACCGCCGCGGTGGAGCACCTGGAGCAGGTCTGGCAGGCCCGGCAGGTGACCGAGCTGGACCCGGAGGACTTCTACGACTTCCAGGTGAGCCGGCCGACCATCACCATGGCCGAGGGCGAGACCCGCCGGGTGGAGTGGCCCACCACGCGCTTCATGGTCGCCAGCCCCGAGGGCACCGAGCGGGACGTGGTGCTGATCCGCGGCATCGAGCCGAGCATGCGCTGGCGCACCTTCTGCGAGCAGGTGCTGGAGATCTGCCACAGCCTGGAGGTCGAACGGGTGGTGCTGCTCGGCGCGCTGCTGGCCGACGTGCCGTACACCCGGCCGCTGCCGATCAGCGGCAGCGCCTCCGACGCCGAGGCCGCCCAGCGCTACCAGCTCACCCCCACCCGCTACGACGGGCCCACCGGCATCGTCGGCGTGCTGCACGACGCCTGCAGCCGGGCCGAGGTCGACGCAGTGTCGTTCTGGGTGCACGTGCCGCACTACGCCAACAACCCGCCCTGCCCCAAGGCCACCCTCGCGCTGCTGCACCGGGTCGAGGAGGTGCTCGACCTGCCGGTGCCGATGGCCGACCTGGCCGAGGAGGCCGCCGAGTGGGAGCAGCGGGTGCGCAGCGCCGCCGAGCAGGACGCCGAGCTGGGCGAGTACGTCCGGGAGCTGGAGGAGCGGGTCGGCGACGCCGGCATCACGCCGCTGACCGGGGACGAGATCGCCCAGGAGTTCGAGAAGTACCTGCGCCGCCGCGGCGGGTCGGCCGGCCCGACCGCCGGCTCCTGGTAGTCAGCCCTCCCCCCCTGGCGCTCAGCGGGCCCCGGACGTCGCCGTCCGGGGCCCGCTTTTTCGCGTGTCACGGGTGACGGCGACACACCCGCTAGGGCATCCTAGGAACCTAGCTGTCATGAGGAGGCGGGCGTGCAGATCAACCCGGGGGCCGCCGAGTTCCCGCACCGGCAGATCGCCACGCAGCTCAAGGCCCAGGTCCGCCGCGGCGACTGGGCGCCCGGCGAACGGCTGCCGTCCATCCCGGCCATCGCCGAGATGTTCGGCGTCGCCAAGCAGACCGTGCAGCGCGCCGTCGACCAGCTGCGGGTCGAGGGCATCCTGATCACCAAACCCGGCTCCGGTACGTACGTCCGCGGCACCCGGCGCCGGCTCAACCGGCTCGCCCGGGGCCGGTACGGCGGCTTCCGTGGCTACCACACCGACCTGGCCGCCCGGTACAAGCAGCAGCTCGTCTCCGTCGGCCGTGCCCCCGCCCCGCCCGAGGTCGCCGACGCGTTCGGGGTCTCCGACGGCACCGAGATGCTCTGCCGGCGGCACCTGGTCCGCACCGACGAGTCACCGGTCGAGGTCGGGGCGTCCTGGTTCCTGCCGGCGGACACCGCCGGCACCTCCCTCGAACGGGCCGAGGCGTTCGGCCGCCCGCTCTATCAGGAGGCCGAGGAGGCCACCGGCCGCCAGTACGCGACCGCGACCGACACCATCAGCGCCCGTCAGCCCAGCCGCGAGGAGGCGGAGACCCTGCAGATCCGTCCGGACACCCCGGTGCTGCACCTGCTGCACGTCGCCTACGACGAGGGGCGCAAACCGATCGAGGTCGCCCAGGCCACCTGGCCCGGCCCGATGACCACCCTCACCGAGGAGTACCAGATCCCCGCCCCCGCACCGGCCCAGGACCCCGACCCCGGCCTGGTCCTCGGCTGATTCCAGGAAACCACCACCGGATCGGCGACCCGAAGGTGCCGGTCCTCCATGATCGCCGGTGTCCCACGGTCGCTCCTCGCCGGTGCTGCTTGCTTGATCAGGATCCTGCGCTCGAAAGGGCCGGATCCCATTCCGGGGACCCGGCCAGCTGGTGTCCTGAATTGGCTCAGCTGGAGTAGCCGCGCTCGGCGATCCAGTCGGCGACCTTGTCGTCGCTCATCCAGTAGTTCTTCGTCGGGTCGTACGGGTCGGCGATCTTCATCGTGTCACCGCCGTCGCGGAAACCAATGATGGTGAGATAGTGCCCGCCCGGGTACGAGTACTGGTTGCCCTGGGTGTCGACCGCGGTGCCCGTGATGTTGGCTACCACGCCGCGCTGGGCGTCAACCGCCTCAACTACATCGGTACGCAGCTTGTCCACCTGAGCCGGTTCGGCCTCGGCGGTCTTGATCTCGGTGGTCTCATAGCCACCGCCGGTCATCTCATTGAGCACGCGGGTGGTGTCGTCGACCGAGTTGGTGCCGGCCTTGGTGGTGCCCAGCTTGTCGGCGACCTCGCGTTGGCTCACGACCTTGCCCTGGGTGGACAGGGCGATCCGAGTTGCGGCTGGCGCGCAGTAGTAAGAGTTCGGCTGTCGCTGGTAGTCGTAGTGGAGCACCCGCTTGCCCTCGTCCGCCGGAGGCGGCGGCGACGGGGGCGGCGCAGGGGGCGGCTGTGCCTGCTCAGCGAAGCCCGGCTTGCTCTGGACCTGGGCAGGCCGCGCGGCCGTCACCGGACCGGCAGACGCCTGGGCAGCGATCGCCGGACCAGCGACGGTCCCGCTGGCCACCAGGGCAACGGAGAGCACGCTCTTGCGGAAAATCGAGTTCATCGTGAAGCTCCCATCGGGTTGGCTTCCCGGCTGTCGCTTGCCGCTTACCCACGCCCCCGTCGGAGAAAACGCCACAACCTACCCGAGTAGAAGGGGGGCCGGGGTGGATTTACGCAAACACGCGCGGGGGCGACCCCATTTAGGGTAGGAGGGCACCCGCGATCAGGAAGATCGCCTATGACGCAAATGCGGCAATGCGTTGTAGCGCGAAGATTGCCTTGATAACGGCCATGAGTGGTCGACTGGCCGGCACGCCGGTTTGATCGGGGAAAGACCTCCGGGCGCTATTGTTCGCCCCGGGATTCATGGTCTCCCCTTAATGCCCGACTTCCGCGCCATTCCGGTGACCGCGGAATTTGTTGCGCGAGAGCGTGGCGGGAAAACGATGAAGACGTCGAAGTCAGTCGGTCTGGCCACGGTTGGACTGCGCCAGGAGGAGTCCGCTTCATCCACCCGTCAGTCCAAGGTCATCTTCAGCGCTGGCCGGGCGGTCAGCGAGTGGCTGTTCATGAAGGCCAGGTCGATCGCCGGGTCGCTGATCGTGACCGGCGAGGTGGTGGGAATCCCGTAGGGGAACGGCAGGTCCGGGGTCAGCGTGATCGTGACGCCGAGCAGCCGTCCGACGAAACGGGTGGCGTAGACGGCCACCTCACCGGTCAGCGTCAGCCGGTCGGTGGCGAACCGCATGGTACGGCCAGCCGGGCCGGGCGCGCGGAGCAGAAAGTCGTCGGTGATCGCGCGGTCCATGCTGAACTTCAACGTCCTCAGGGTGCCGCCGGTGGTAGGCAGGTCGACGATCCCGTGGATGCGGAGTCCGGTCATGGTCACCGTCGAGGCGGTCACGGTGGACAGGGTCTCTGCCACCACCGGCTGCCCTGGATCGGCGGGAATCAGCGGCAACGGCTTGCCTGCCTCCACGGCCTCGGTCGGGGTCGCGTTGGGGTTGGCGGAGTCGAGAGCAGGGACCTGCGGCCGGGGGCTGGCCAGCTCGGTCGCGGGCGGCCCAGGGCTGGGCGTCGCCGGAGACTCCGGCGGCGCCGTGGCCCCCTCGTCGTCATCCTGGCCCCCGTCGAACAGGTCACCGATCCCGCCGAGAATGAGTACATTGCCCGAGTTCACCTTGGCGTACCCGCTTGCGCTGATCGAGGATGAGCGGGGTGTGCCGGCCGGCTCGGGCCGGTTCGCGTTCGGTAAGCCACTCAGTGCCGGCCAGGTGGGCCCGTCCAACGTCGGGGTGGGCGCCACGGACGCCCGCGCCGGGCTGGTCCCGGCGAGCCCCACGGCGGCGGAGATCCCGAGCAGCACCGCGAAGAACCGCGGATCGCGGTGTCGGTGCCTGCGGCGCGCGGCCTCCGGCCCCTCCGCTTGCCGGAACGTCCCGGCCCCCGGGGTTTCCTCGTACCCGGCAGGCGCCCGCTGAGAGACGCGTAGCCCCATCCTGTCCCGCCCGGACATCAGCTCGTGGACGAGGGCCGGCTGCCCGCGCTCGGGGCCGCGTCTGGGGCCGGTAGGTCAGCTCCCGCACGGGCCGACGACCCGTCCCGCCCCGTCCCGTCGTCCGGTGTCCCGTCCCCCGCCGTCCCGTCGCCGCCCCCCTCGTCCCGCGCCGTTTCGTCGCCGGCCGCCTCGTCCCGCGCCGTCCCGTCGCCGGCTGGCTCGCTACCGCGGGTGGCGGTCGGGTGCGTGTCCGGCGCCCAGGCGAACCCGAGGGCGCTGCCCAGCAGGCCGAGCAGCAGACCGACGAAGAAGCCGCCGAGGTTCACCCCGATCAGCGAAAAGAGCGTGGTCACGGCGGCGACCACGGCGTAGAGGATCCGATGTTGCAGCCTGAACCACATCAGCAGCCCGCACGTCACCAGGATGGTGGGGACCAGCCAGGACAGGAAACCGGTCGGCCCCATCTGGAAGGCGAGACCAGCGAGCGACATCTGGGTGGTGCCGAAGATCTCCAGACCGGCCAGTGCGGTGAACAGGCCGCCCCAGAACGGCCGGGTCCGGCGCCAGTGGCGGAAGCCGCGCCACGGGGCGTCGCTCCGCTTCGGCGGGACGGGTTGTGGTTCGGCGCTTGTCACCTGTGCCTCCTGCGAGTGAGGGGTCGAGCGCAGCCACCACCTCACGGAGGGCGGGGGCGGTGATCAGCTCAGAAGCACTCCTTGGCGGCCGCGCCGACGTTGACCTTCAGCTTCAGCCCGGTGAGATTGAACGTCCCGGCCTGGGTGGAGCGGGCCACCTGGCGAAGGTTCGTGATCCGCACCGCGTCGGCCTGCTGGCCGAAGGCCTTCCTGGGACCCTTCACGGGCCCGCGGTCAAGGGTCGATGCGTCCTGGTTGATGTTGATGTTCGTGAACTCGACGTCACCCTCGAGTGACTCGGCGTCGATCAACAGATCGGTCGCGGTGGCGGGCCTGCCGCCACCGCCGGCGTCGGTGCGGAGCACCACGGGAGCACCGGGCACCTTCACCGACTGGCAGAGGTCAAACAGCTGCGCCCGGCGGATGCCGGTGACCGCCACCGGATGCTTCGTGCCGTCGACCTCCTCGGCGACGCCGCCGTACTGGACGAATCCCTCACCGCGCAACTCCGAGGCAGAGACCTTGAAGATTTGGCCGGAGACGGCGAACGAGGCGGCCAAGGCACCGTTCGCCATACCGAACACCATCGCGCCGGCGATGGCGGTCGCCGGTAGCGCCAGCGCGGCGAACCGCCGCCACCGAGTACGGCCCGTGGCATCGAACTGCTCCTGCACGATTCCTCCTCAAGGTGGATGTCGCGCCGGGAGGCCGGGCGGGCTCGGACAAAGGTCCGCCACCACCCGAAGAGCAGGGGGACGGAGACTCGAGAATCGGTCCGGCCGGCGGCGCACGTCACAAGACGCCGCTTACCCGACGCTAACACGATGTAGACATGCGGAAGCGGGTTCCTCACTCAGCGTTAGGTGCATCGGCGACCCTCGACGCACAATGGCTTCCAAGCGGACATCCCGGACAGCGGCGGTCGACGCGACGACAATTGATCCTCGGCCGGACTGGACCATCCCCGCTGCCACCTGGGACACCTTCGTCTCGGAAGCCACGACTTCTCGCGATGCCCTGCGCCGTCACCCCACCGCGAACCATGATGCCCGTGTCGGCCTCGGTTCCGCGTCGGTGAGCCGACGTCAGGGCACTTCTGCAGCCGATGTGCCAGCCGCGACCGAGCAGTCGCTTTGACGCCGGCTGAAAAGGGAAAGGTCCTGATGCGACTCAGGATTCGTTCGTCCCGAGCCCCATGCCCTCAAGCGAAGCTGACAGGCCGGACACCGAACAGGCGGAGATTCCTGCCGCGGAACTTCATGGCGTTTCACGCGACGGCCCGTTCCCGCATGAATCGGAGAGGTTGTTGTATGTACGCACGAAAGCGGCGCTACCTCCTTCCCACGCTGGTGCTGACGCTCATCCTGCCGGCCCTGTCGACAGAGGCCACCGGAGCGAGCACTGTGGCTCCACCGGCCGGATCCTGCGCGAATCCTACGAGTGGTCGGGGGGCAGATGCGGTCGGTACGAAGTTCATGGTGGCGGCCGCCAATCCGCTCGCCGTCGAGGCAGGTTGCAAGATCCTCGCCCGAGGTGGCAGGGCTGCGGACGCGGCGGTAGCCGTTCAGGCGGTTCTCGCTGTCGTGGAGCCTCACGCCTCCGGGCTGGCTGGCGGCACACTCATCACCTACTGGAATCCCGACAAGGACCAGGCCCGGTTCTTCGACGGCTTGGCCAGAGCCCCGGGGAACGTGACCGAGAACGTCAGGACACCCACCGAGCAGGAGCGCAGAGCACTCCGGACCGACCGCTTTCCGAATGCGGCCGGTGCAAGCGGGCGGTCGTTCGGTGTTCCGGGCACACTGCGAGTGCTCGCGACGGTGCACAGCCTGTACGGCACCCTCCCGTGGGATCAACTCTTCGACGACGCCATCCGGCTGGCCGCGAACGGTTTCCCGATGTCCGCCAGCCTGCATGGCGGTTTCAAACAGCGCTTCAACGGACGGAAGCGCTGCAACTATCCGGACCTGCGTCCCCGCTACTGCAACGGCGACGAACCGAAGCAGGAGGGAACGACGCTGTACAACCCCGAGCTCGCGGACGTGCTGCGGGAGGTTCGGGACAACGGCGCGGACGCCTTCTACGACCCGAACGGCAAGATCGCACCAGCAATCGCGCAACATGCGGCCAAGGGCCCCATCAAGCTGAAAGGGAACACAGCGGGCCCGGTGGTCATCCCCAGTCTCATGACGGCCCAGGACTTCGCCGACTACGAAGTGGTGGAGCGCCCCGAGGTGTGCAGGAAGGCGTTCGACGTGTCGGTCTGCACCTCGGCGCCGCCAGCATTCGGCGGAGTGGCGACCCTGCAGATGCTCGGCTTGCTCGAACGCGGCCAGGTGCGGAAGACCAAGCCCGGCTCGGCGGACCGCATCCACCTCTCGGTCGAGGCCAGCCGCCTGGCGAACTTCGACCGCCGCGCGTACGTGGGGGACCCGGACTTCCAGGCCGTGCCCGTTGCCGGGCTGCTCGACGCCAAGTATCTCGACAGTCGCTTCGCCCTCTACTCCCCGGACAAGGCAATCCACCCGGTTGAACCGGGCAACCCCCCGGGAGTGCTGCCACCCGGACCGTCTGTCAGCGATCAACCCGCCACGACGGACGTCGGTGATCCGACGAGCAACGCGAGCATCGTCGACGCCGCCGGCAACGCGGTGTCCATGACCACCACCAACAACACCCACTTCGGGTCCCACCTGGAGGCACGGGGAATGATGCTCAACAACGCGTTGAACAACTTCACGGACACGGAGTCCGTCTCACCCGGCAAGCCCGTGAACGTCCAAGAACCGAAGAAGCGACCCACCGCCTCGCAGGCACCGACGATCGTGCTTGACCGCGAGGGGAAGAAGTTGCGGCTCGTGGTCGGCGCTGCCGGCGGCTCGCACATTCCCGACTACGTCACGCAGACATTGGTAGGGGTAATCGTCGATGGCATGAGCCCGGCCGAGGCACTCAATCAGGGGCATTACAGCGGGCAGGACATCACGCGCAAGTGTGACGGGAAGAGGGACGCGCCCTCCGAGCTCGAAGCAGACAGGCGGATCGCAGTGAACCTGCCCGACCTCGTATTGCGCGAGCACCCGTGTCCCAGAGTCGTGGCACTGGACAGTGGTCTCACCGCGATCGAGGTCCGAGGAAACCAGCTTCTCGGCGCGGCGGACCAGCGCAGGGATGGCGCCGCGGCCGGGCGTTAGGTCGTCCGCCGCCAGGAAGGGAATATCTTCGATGCGTGCATTCGTCCGCGTCCTGCTCGTCACCGCGCTGGTCGTAGCCCCGGCACGGGCGCAGGGCGACGACATCGTTCGCGAGCGCCGGTCACCGCAACCGGCGGCGACGACCGCGCAACGGGGGGCGGGCACGCCGCGCCAGGTCAGCATCCTGGGCTCCGGTGACATCCTGGTGCACCCGCCGACGTGGCGGCAGGCGCGGGCCGACGCCAAGGCGGCCGGCCACGCCGGGTACGAGTTCGACCCGATCTTCGCCTCGATCCGCCCCGCCGTCGAATCGGCGGACCTGGCCATCTGTCACATGGAGGCCCCGATGGGGCCCGGCGAACCCAGGGACTTCCGACGCTTCAAGGCACCCACCGACCTGGCCGTTGCGGTCAAGACTGCCGGCTACGACACCTGCTCCACCGCCAGCAACCACTCCCTGGATCAGGGCGAGCAGGGCGTGTACGACAACCTCGACGCGCTGGATGCGGCCGGTCTGCGCCACACCGGCACCTTCCGCAGCGCTGCCGAGCAGGCCACGCCAACGATTTACGAGGTCAACGGCGTCAAGATCGGTCACCTTTCCTGGGCGATGCACTTCAACGGCCTGGAACCGCCAGCCGGCAAGGCGTGGCTGGCCAACCGCATCGACGTCGCCGCGATCCGCACCGCCGCCGCCGCTACCCGCAAGGCCGGCGCGCAGATCATCGTGCTCTCCGCCCACTGGGGCACAGAGATGAGTCACCCACCCGACGGCCAGCAACTGTCCTGGGCCAGACAGCTCATCGCCGACCCGAACATCGACCTGATCATCGGTCACCATGCCCACGTCGTGCAGCCCTTCGAGCGGGTCGGCGACGAATGGATCGCCTACGGCGTTGGAAACACCCTCGCCCGCCACGATTTCCCCAAGGACGCCAACCGGGAGGGGGTCCTGGCCAAGTTCACGTTCACCGAACAGCCCAACCGGCGGTGGGTCGTCACCAACGCCGAGGCCATCCCCATCTGGGTCTCCCTCGATCCGACCATCCGCGTCCTCGACCTGGCCCGCACCCTCCACCACCTGCCCGCCAGCGACCGCCGCCGCGCCAGCTACACCGCCGCTCAGGATCGGATCACCGGCTACCTCGACAGCCGTGGCGCGATCGCCGCTGGGCTCCGTGTGCAGCGTTGACATCGCTCCTGCCTGGCCGGGCACGCGATTCATCTGCGCGGGGTGAGGTTCCCTCACCCCGCCATGTTCGACCATCGGGTCCTACCGCTCGGCGCCGTCGGCAAGTCGCGCCTGGCGGAAGCTTGGTCGCCCTCGAGTTCATCCCGGCGGGGTGAGGTCTCCTCACCCTGCCGCGTTCGAGTATCGAGATGGACCGCCCAACTTCGATGTCACCGCGCAACTTTGATGTCGCCGAGAGCGAAGGGTTGGCATGAAGAGAAAGAGCCGAGGCGAACAGTCCGCGCCTGACCTGAGTCGCAATCAGTCGCGATTCCGCGGACGCGCACCGGTAGCGTCCGTGCCCTCCGACCCGCCGCAAGAGCAGATGGTCCCCTGGCGGCGACGGGCGCTTGACCAGCAGCTACCGACCGCCGGATTTCCCGCGGGCTCCGGTAAGCCGTCGCTGGTGTATCTCTGGGCGGTCATGACCCTGGCGGCGGCTATCGTGCTCGGATTCGCAGTGAACAATCAACGGGGCGTCGTTCCGGCCGTGGTCGACTCGCAGCGGGACAACGTGTCGAAGGTCGCTGCCAGCATGCGACTGAGCATCAATCACTACGTGGAGGACCTCGATCAGCGGATCGCGGCGCGGTCCCCATCGACGCCCGACGCCGATTTTCTCAAGCAGGTGGTGGGAGACGGGACGGAGTGGAACGGGGCCGCGATCGTGGAGACCGCCTCCCGCCGCCCGTTGGCGACCGCCGGCACCGGCGTGCCCATGGAGCTGCTGCCGCCGACGCTGCCCCCCAAGGACACCATTCCGATCACCACCCCCAACGGGCCGGCGCTGGTCCGAAGCATCGCGCTGGACGGCTCGCGAACCCTGCTGGCGACGCAACCGCTCGACATCGACGAACTCCGACTCAATCCCAGCGCCCGACAGGGCATCTTCTTGATCACACCGGATGGCAAGAGCACCCTGATGCAGGGGGTCAGCGCCGTACCCGACGTTCACCTACCGGTGGTCTTCCGGGGGCTGGCGCAGTCCCAGTCCGCCGAGGGCCACCCGATCAGGGTGACCGAATGGGTGAACAAGCAGTTGGTCGTCTCCTCTGCTCCCGTCGGGGACACCGGGGCGACGGTCGCCACCCTCATCGTCGCCGACGAGGCGGGCGGCACCTCCGCCGTTCACGGCTTCCTGCTCGGCCTGACCCTGCTGGCGCTGACGGTGCCGAGTTTCCTGCTGATGCGGCTAGCGCTGGTCAGCCCCGTGCGGTCGCTGCTGAAGCGCGCCAAGGCCAACGCGTGTGGCGAAGTCCTCACGAAGCGGCACCCGCTGCGCGTTTCCGAGGCCCACCGCATCGCCCGGGCCCTGGCCCTCACGTCCGCCGACCCCTCCGCCGCCACCGCCCGTCGCAAGCGGTGGCGGTGGCGGTGGCGGCCGACCGTCACCCAGGGCTTGGCCCTGGCCACCGTCGTCGCTCTGCTCTGGCCGGCAGCGGCCGTGGCTTACACACTCGGTGCAGCCGAGCCGCCGATACCCAACCAGCTCGTCCGGGACGAGGAGAGCAGGGCCGAGGCGGCGAGCAACGTCATGGGTAAGGCGCTGAACAACGGCTTGCAGACCGTGACCCGGATCTCCCAGGCGGCCGAGACAGCGCCCGACCCCGCCCAGTTGGCCCCGCTCCTGAAGCAGGAGATGGCCAGCAAGCAACGATTCCGCAGCCTCTACCTGATGGATCCGAGCGGATCGGTGGTCAGCTCTGCGGGACGTGAGCCGCTTCGGAAGGAGCCGCTGCGCGGTGAAACCGGCATCGAGCTGGACGGCGAAACCGCGCGGCTCCCGCTGGTGTACGCCTTTCGGGTCGCCCCCAACGGCGTCGCGACTGTCGGTGAGTTCGACATCGACTACCTGCTGGGGATGCTGCGCGCGGTAGACGGGCAGGTCCGGGTCGTCGACGAGGATCTGCGCACGGTCTTCGACTCCAACGGCTTCCGCGCTTTCCAGCAGTTGGAGGGCACCGCACGTGTTGCCGCCGCCGAGGCACTGAAGGGCGGCACCGTGGGGATGGCGAAGACGCCCGACGGAAGGCCGGCTCTGATCGCCGCCGCTGGCCTGAACAAGCCCAATACGGTTGCTCCGTTGAAGTGGTCGCTGGTGGTGGAGCAGGACCTGGCCGGGCTGCGGTTGCCGCAGAGCGACGGGCGGCGATGGACCCTGCTCGTCGCCGGCGCCGCAGCAGGCGTCGTGGTGCTCACCCAGGTGTGGCAGTACTTCGTCTTCGCGCGCCCACTGCGTCGGCTTGCCACGGAGGCCGACAGGATCAGCGACGGAAAGGTCGAGGAGCCGATCTCGCCACAACGGCACGACGACATCGGCGCACTGGCGATGTGTCTGGAGGTCTGCCGTCAGGTCCGGCACACCGGCTCCAGCCGGCTGGGCGGTGCGAGCCGGCTGCGCGGAACCGAGGACGACCGCACCGTCGTGCTCCCCCAGGTCCCGCCGCTAGCCGAAGCTCAACGGACCACGCTCTGGTACGGCGATCATGCCGACTCTCGCGGCGACAACCGAGACGAAAGGAGTTGACGTGGCATACCTCTACGTCGTTTTCGTCCTCTGCTGTGGGGCTCTGTTCGTCGCCGGGATCGTCGAGCAGCGCAACCACTATCGCAACCTGGACAGGATTCCGGACCGCGTGTTGGTCAACGGTATCCGGGGCAAGAGTTCGATCACGCGGCTTTGCGCCGGCGCGCTGCGGGGCGGTGGCCGCGTGGTGGTGGCCAAGACCACCGGCACGGCGGCCCGCTTCATCTTCCCCGACGCCAGCGAGGAGCCGGTGCACCGCAAGTTCGGCATCGCGAATGTGGTCGAGCAGATCGGCATCGTACGTCGGGCTGCCGTGTACCACCCGGACACTCTGGTCATGGAGTGCATGGCCGTGATGCCGGCGCTGCAGGAGGTCAACCAGAGCAAGCTGATCCGATCCAACATCGGGGTGCTGTGCAACGTGCGCGAGGACCATCTCGCCGAAATGGGGCCCACTTTGGACGACGTCGCCCGCTCCCTGAGCCGATCCATGCCGGTGGGAGGGGTCTGCGTCACCGCTGAGCGGGAACGGCTCCCGATCCTGCAGGAAGAAGCCGAACGGCGCGACTGCCGCCTCATCGCGGTTGATCCCGAGTCGGTGAGTGACCACGAGATGGACGGATTCGGCTGGATCACCTTCAAGGAGAACGTCGCCATCGCACTGGCCGTTGCCGGGGAGCTGGGAATCGACCGGCAGAGCGCGCTCAAGGGCATGTGGGAGGCGCCGCCCGACCCGGGCGTGCTGTCCGTGGCGCGGGTGATGCACGGCGACAAGCGGTTCCGGTTCGCCAACATCTTCGCCGCCAACGACCCTGAATCCACCTTCATGAACATCCAGCAACTGGAGGACCAACAGCTCATCACCCGTCCGCTGACGATGGTGATCAACTGCCGGCCGGACCGGATCGAACGCAACGGTCAGATGGGCGAGCTGAGCGGCCGGGTGCGACCGGAGAACATCATCTTGATCGGAGAGGTGACCAAGAGCGCCCGTACGACCGTCCCGGCGGACCTTCAGGACCGGGTTGTCGACCTCGGTGGCAAGCCCGACCCGGGCAGCCTGCTGGAGAGCGTGACGGCAGCAACCCCGGACGACTCCTCGATCGTCGCCGTCGGGAACATCCACGGGCAGGGTGAGGTGCTGGTCCATCAGCTGGCGGGACTGCCGGGCTGGACCTGCGAGGACGGCTCACCATCCGCTTCCACCATGCCCCGTAAGCCGACCGAAGAAAGGATTCAGCGATGACCTTCGGCGGAGAACTCAGCGCCCAGCTTGCCACCGCGAGCCTCGGCATCGGACTGGTGTTCGCGCTGCTGTGCTATCTGACCACCAACCTCTCGCCCGGCGGCATGATCACCCCGGGCTGGATCGCGTTGACGCTCATCGAGGACCAACTGCAGGCGGTGATCGTTGTGGCGGTGACCATTGTCACCTACCTCATCGCCCGGCTGATGCACCGCGTGATCATCCTCTACGGGAAGCGGCTGTTCGCGGCGATCGTACTGGTCAGTGTCCTTCTCCAACTGACCATGTTCGTCATCGTCCAGCGTGACCTCCCGCTGCTCTTCGCCCACCAGACGCTGGGCTTCGTCATCCCGGGACTCATCGCGTACCAGCTCGTGCGTCAGCCGCCCAGGGCCACCATCCTGGCGACACTCGTCGTGACTGCGATCACGTTCGGTATCGCGTACAGCGGCGTCGTCGCCGGATTCGTGCCGGTGACCTGACCGCCCGGAACCCCGAAAGGAGAAGCAGGAATGAGCTACCGCACGCATCTCCGCAGGCCCGCTTTGCTGAGCATCGCCGGGCTCGTCCTGCTGATCGCCGCAAGTACGCTCACCTACGTGGTGGCGCGACCGTCGCCAGCCGACGAACCCGTGCTGACCCTGGGCGCGGCGAAGGCCGGCGGTCAGGCGCGCGGCGCCTCGGGCTTCACCTACCAGCGGTCGACGCAGCCGGACCGTACGGAGATCATCGACTCCTCCGGGAAGCCTGTCGCGATCATGACCGATGCTGCGCGGACCGCGCACATCTACGGTCCGTCCCGGACGTTCGAGGAGCCGCGCTTCACGGATGCGAAGATCGAGACCGACGTGTGGGTTCGGCTCGCACCCCAGCCATGGCATGCCGGTGCCGAACAGGAGCAATGGTTCATCGACTGGTTCGCCGCAGCCCGCAGGGACCGCTCGCCGGACGTGTTGGCGATCGCCTTCGAGTACGTCGACGGAGCTCCGGTGAAGAGAGACAACCAGGGACAGCAGTATTCCGGTGACGCGTCGTTCGGGCCGCCGGACCTGACGGACCCCGACGGTCGTCAGGAGCGCTCCGACTTCTACGACTACCTGGGTCAGGCGTGGTCGTTTCTCGACGGCAAGAGCGAAATGCCAGAACCGCAGCGCGAGCTGGCGCTTGACTGCTCCGGCTTCCTGCGGATGGTGTACGGTCACCGGCTCGGATATCCGCTCCGCGGCACGAACACCCCGGGCGATGGTCTTCCGCGCCGAGCCTACGCGATGGCCGGGTTCGGCCCAGGTGTCGAGCTGATGCCCAACTCCGGCCAGCGGGCCCGAGGAATCGACCGGCTGCTTCCTGGCGATCTGGTGTTCTTCAACGCCCAGCCGGTACCGACCGGCCAGATCGACCACTCGGGCATCTATCTGGGCATCGACGACGGCGGGCACCATCGGTTCATCTCCAGCCGGTCGCAGACAGACGGCCCCACCATGGGTGACCTCTCCGGTGCACCGCTCCTGGACGGTGTCGGCTACTGGCCGGACAGGTGGCGCACCGCCCGCCGGCTCTGATCCGCCAGCGGCCGATCGAACCTCCTGGAAGATCGCCGGAACACCGTCGGCGATCCATGAGCCATCCACCAGGCCTCCGGAGACCAGAGGCCCGGTGGCCACGCCGGGGGCGTCAGAGGCGGATGCCGAGCAGGGCGTCCACCGTGGCGGCGAAGAGCGCCGGGCCCTCGGGGTCATCGACGGTGTCGGCCAGGGTCCGGTCGGCCCAGTCGTCGGCGAGGGCCAGCGCGCCCGGGGTGTCCAGGTCGTCGGCGAGACGGGCGCGCACCCGAGCCAGGAACGCCGTCCCGGACGGCCCGGCCGGCGCGGCGGCGGCCCGGCGCCAGCGGGCCAGCCGCTCCTGCGCGGCGGCGAGCAGCTCGTCGGTCCACGAGCGGTCGGCGCGGTAGTGACCGCTCATCAGGGCCAGCCGCACCGCCATCGGGTCCACCCGGTCCGCGCGCAGCCGGGAGACGAAGACCAGGTTGCCCTTGGACTTCGACATCTTCTCGCCGTCCAGGCCGATCATGCCGGCGTGCACGTAGTGGTCGGCGAACGGCGCCTGGCCGGTGAGCCGCTCGGCGTGCGCCGCCGAGCACTCGTGGTGCGGGAAGAGCAGGTCGTTGCCGCCGCCCTGCACGTCGATCCGGTCGCCGAGCAGGTTCAGCGCGATCACCGCGCACTCGATGTGCCAGCCCGGCCGGCCGGCCCCCAGCTCGCCGCCCGGCCACGACGGCTCGCCCTCCCGGGCACCCCGCCACAGCAGCGGGTCGAGCGGGTCGCGCTTGCCGGCCCGGTCCGGGTCGCCGCCGCGCTCCGGGAAGATCTTCAGCATCTCCTCGCGGGAGAGGTTGGACTCGTAGCCGAACTCGGGGGCGGCGGTGATGTCGAAGTAGACGTCGCCGGTGCCGTCGTCGAGGCGGTACGCGGCGCCGTCCTTGAGCAGGACCAGGACCTTCTCGGCGATGTCCGGGATCGACTCGACCGCGCCGACGTAGTGCGCCGGCGGGATGATCCGCAGCGCCTCCATGTCCTCGCGGAACAGTGCGGTCTCCCGCATCGCCAGGACCTTCCAGTCCTCGCCGTCGCGCTCGGCCCGCTCCAGCAGCGGGTCGTCGATGTCGGTGACGTTCTGCACGTAGCGCACGGTCACGCCGGCGTCCCGCCACATCCGCTGCACCAGGTCGAAGGTGATCATGGTGGCGGCGTGCCCGAGGTGGGTGGCGTCGTACGGGGTGATGCCGCAGACGTACATCGAGGCGGTGCCGTCGGGCTCGCTGGGCCGGGCGCCCTGCCGCGCCGAGTCGTACAACCTCAGCGGCACGCCTTCACCCGGCAGCCGTGGCACCTCGTGTCCCACCCAAGACTCCATGACCGTCAGCCTAACGAGCCGCCCACCCGCCCGATGCCGCCCCGGGCGTGATCAACGCGACAACCGCTCACATGGGCGGCCAGGGCATCGCCGGCCAGTCCTCCGGCGGCTGGGGGAACCGCCCGGTCTCCCGCAGCCGGTCAACGCGGCCGGCCAGCGCGGCGACCTCGCCGATCGTCAGGTGCTCGGCCAGCTCCTCGCCGAGCGGTCCGGCGACCTGACCGGCCAGCGCGTCGAGCATCTCCACCGCGTCGGGCGGCAACTGCCGGCCGGCCCAGCCCCAGAGCACCGTGCGCAGCTTCTCCTCGACATGGAAGCAGACCCCGTGGTCCACACCGTAGATCCGGTCGTCCGGCCCGATCAGCACGTGTCCGCCCTTGCGGTCGGCGTTGTTGAGCACCGCGTCGAGGACGGCGAGGCGGGCCAGCCGGGGGTCGTCGGCGTGCGCCAACGCGTACGCGACGCCGTCGTCGTCGCGGGCCGCGGCGACCGGGAACCAGCGCGGCGGCACGGCGTCCGCCGGCACGAACCCGACCAGCGACTCGGCATCCTCCGGCTCGTCGATCCAGAGCTGGCACGAGCCCGGACCGAACGGGCCGTCCCGCAGCACCGTGGGCGGCACGAGGTCCCAGCCGGTGGCTCGGGAGACCAGGTAGGCGGCGACCTCGCGGCCGGCGAGCGTGCCGTCCGGGAAGTCCCAGAGCGGGCGCTCGCCGCGCACCGGCTTGTAGACGCAGCGGGCCGTCACCCCGTCGAGGGTGAGGATCCCGCGCAGGGTGGTGTTGGAGGCGTCGACCAGCCGCCCCTCGAGGTCGAGCTCACCGTCGCTCAGCAGGCGGAGAGCGACGGCGCTGTGCTGTCGGGGCTGGAGTTCCGACGACGTCACCGGTGATAACCGTTGTGCCGGGGGCAGAGGTGGCCCGCCGGGTCCAGCGGCTGACCGCAGAGCGGGCAGGGCGGACGGCCGGCGTTGACCACCCGGCGGGCCCGCTCGATGAACGCGCGGGTCGCCGCGGGGGTCAGCCGGACCCGCAGCCGGTCGAGGTCCTCGTCCGGCTCCTCCGGCTCCTCGTCCTCGTCCTCGTCGTCCTCCACGTCGCCCAGCTCGACCTCGGCCTCCGCCTCACCGACGGCGATCGCCTCGATCACCACGGTGGCGGTGTCCACGTCGAAGGCCAGGCCCAGGGTGCCGACCCGGAACTCCTCGTCGACCGGGGTGTCCAGCGGGTCGTTGTCGCCGACGGCCATCGGCGCCGCCTCCGGCAGCTCCACGCCGAACCGGCGTTGCGCCTCGGAGAGCAGCTCCTCCAGCTTTTCGGCGAGCAGGGACACCTGGACCTTCTCCAGCGCGACGCTGACCAGCCGGCCACCGCCGCGCGCCTGGAGGAAGAACGTACGCTCCCCCGGCGGGCCGACGGTCCCGGCGACGAACCGCTCCGGCGGCTCGAAGGCGTGCACCTGGTGGGTCATACCCACGACCCTATCCGGCGCGTGGAGGCGTCGCGCACCGCACCGACGGTGGTTCCGCCCAGGGCGAAACGCCGCCAGCCACCCGGCCCCGCCCCGGGCGTGGCGACGCGGCTCACCGGGCCGCCCCCGCGCCACCGCCCACCGCGGCGTCCGAGTCGACCGCCCGGGTGGCCCGCCGACGCCGCTTGCGCGGCGGCGGCACCAGCCCGGCCAGGTCCCCGCCGGTGTCGTTGAGCCGGACCAGGAAGGGCCGCAACGGGGTGTAACGGATCGCCGTCACCGACGCCGGGTCGGCCACGATCCGCTGGAACAGATCCAGGTGTACGCCCAGCGCGTCCGCCACGATGGCCTTGATCACATCGCCGTGGCTGCACGCCAGCCAGACCGCCTCCGGCCCGTGCTCGGCGTTGATCCGGGCGTCCCAGGACCGTACCGCCGCCACCGCCCGCGCCGACATCGCGGCCATCGACTCCCCCTCGGGGAAGACGGCGGCGCTGGGATGCTGCTGCACCACCGGCCAGAGCGGCTCCTTGGCCAGCTTCTTCAGCGGCTGCCCCTCCCAGCTGCCGTACCCGCACTCGATCAGCCCCTCCTCCACCACCGGCTCCGCCTCCGGCAGGGCCAGGTCGAGGGTTTGCCGGCAGCGGATCAGCGGGCTGGTCACCACCGCCGCGAGGGGAACGCCGCGCAGCCGCTCCCCGACCGCGGTGGCCTGGGCGCGACCGGTCTCGTCCAGCTCGACCGGCTGCCGGCCGGCCAGGCCGCCGTCGGCGTTCGCGGTGGTCCGGCCGTGTCGCAGAAGGAGAAGGGTCGCCACGGTGACCACCCTAGGGCGTCGGGGGGTCGGGTGTGCTCGCGGTTGCCGGCGTGCTGCTGTCGCTTCGCTCGCGGTTTGGCGGAGGTTGCGGTGGGGGTGTGCGTGATCGACTCCGTGTCGCCGATGTGGGGGTGTCCGACAGGCGCGGATACCGCCACATCGGGGATCTGGTGCCGGATGTCCGGTCCGGCCCGCCAGGTGGCGAACGGTCTGGGTCGGATGTCCGTTTCCGGGTGTGACCGGCGGCATCCTGGCGGCGGAATCGTGGCCGGCCGGGGGTCGTTACATCTGGCGTACGACCGAGTACCTGGCCCGCTCGACCGGGCCGATGGTCGGGCCCCGGAATGATGGTGGCCTGCCGGTCGTTACATATGGTCCCGGCGCCGCGAAGAGGCCCCGCCCCGCGGTCGGACCGGGCAGAGACTTTCCCCTTGTGCTTGTGAGCGCCTGACGGTGCTTGCGTCTGCCGCTGACCCCCATCGGCGCTGACGCCAACCCCCCAAGGAGCTTCATCATGACTTCGATCATTCGTAAGAGCGTGCTGGGTGTTGCTGGTCTGGCCTTTGCCGGTGGTGTGTTCGCCGGTCCGATCGCCGCTCACGCCGACACCACCCCGGTGGCTGGCAAGCCCGTCGCGGTCGCGGTGCAGGCTGACAAGCCGGGCGTCGACAAGAAGAAGCTGATCCCGCACGGTGTGCAGGGCGCCCAGTCGAAGATCACCCTGAACGACGAGCAGACCGGCAACGCCAAGGCGATCATCGCCGCGACGAAGAAGGCCGGCCTGCCGGAGCGCGCCGCGGTCATCTCGATCGCCACCAGCCTGCAGGAGTCGAAGCTGGAGAACCTGGGTCACCTGGGTGACGCCAACGACCACGACTCGCTGGGCCTGTTCCAGCAGCGCCCGTCCAGTGGTTGGGGTACGCCGGAGCAGATCACCGACCCGGAGTACGCGACCCTGGCGTTCGAGAAGGGTCTGAAGCAGGTCGACGGGTGGCAGGACATGCCGCTGACCGAGGCCGCCCAGACGGTGCAGGTGTCGGCCTACCCGGACGCCTACGCCCAGTGGGAGAAGCAGGCCGCCGACCTGGTCGCCCAGCACTGGAACAGCTGACCCAACCGAATACGCAT
This sequence comes from Micromonospora sp. IBHARD004, assembly GCF_052814115.1. Taxonomy (NCBI): domain Bacteria; kingdom Bacillati; phylum Actinomycetota; class Actinomycetes; order Micromonosporales; family Micromonosporaceae; genus Micromonospora; species Micromonospora sp. IBHARD004. The sequence goes on along the minus strand of NZ_CP199934.1, from coordinate 3,166,029 downwards.
CACGCCGCTGGCCGGCACCCCAAGACCCGGGGTGCCGGCCAGCGGCATATCCACATCCAAACGGACGGGCCGCGACCAAGGTCAGGGCTGGGGGCGACCGTCAGCAACCAGAAACTCAGGTAGCGGTGATCGTGCCGGTGAGGAGCAGGGAGAGGACCAGGGCGCCCAGCGCGACCCGGTAGAGCACGAAGACGTACAGGGTGTGGTGGGCGACGTAGCGCAGCAGCCAGGCGATGGCCGCGTAGCCGATGGCGAAGGCGATCAGCGTCGCGACGATCATCTGCGCCCCGCTCGGCGCGGCGGTGCCCGGCGCGGACGGCTCGAAGACGTCCGGGATGCTGAACACCCCCGACATCACCACCGCCGGGATGGCCAGCAGGAACGAGTACCGCGCCGCCGCCTCCCGGGTCAGATTGAGGAGCAGGCCGGCGGTGAGCGTACCGCCGGAGCGGGACACGCCGGGGATCAGCGCCATCGCCTGGGCGAAGCCCATCACAACGCCGTCGCGCAGCCGGAAGTTCTCCAGGGTGCGGGTCTGCCGGCCCCAGTACTCGGCGAAGGCCAGCACGAACGCGAAGACGATCAGCGTGAACGAGACCACCCACAGGTTTCGGCCGGCGGTGCGGATCTGGTCCTTGAACAGGAACCCGAAGAGCCCGATCGGGATCGAGCCGATGATGACGTACCAGCCCATCCGGTAGTCGAGGCTGGCGCGGACCGAGCGGTCTCGGATGCCCAGCAGCCAGGTCCGGACGATCCGCCAGATGTCCTTGGCGAAGTAGATGAGCACGGCCGCCTCGGTGCCCAGCTGGGTCACCGCGGTGAACGACGCGCCCGCGTCCCGGCCGAAGAAGATCGCCGAGGTGATGCGCAGGTGACCGGACGAGCTGACCGGCAGGAATTCCGTGAGCCCCTGGACGATGCCCAGGACGATGGCCTCGACCCAGGTCACTCGCCGACTCCGGAGAGTTCCAGGGCCTCGGCGACGGTCCGCAGGGTCTGCACGCCGCTGTCCCGGTCGGCGACGAAGAGGGTCACCGACAGGGTGGTGACGCCGGCGGCGGCGTACTCGCGCATCCGCTCGGCGATGCGCTCCTTCGGGCCGAGCAGCGAGGTGCGGTCGATGAACTCCATCGGGATCGCGGCGGCCGCGTCCCGCTGCCGCTTGGCCAGGTAGAGGTCCTGCACCTCGCGGGCGGCGTCGCCGTAGCCCATCCGGGTGGCCAGCTGGTTGTAGAAGTTCTGCTGCCGGCTGCCCATGCCGCCGACGTAGAGGGCGGCGTACCAGCGGACCAGCTCGGCGCAGGAGGCGATGTCGTCGCCGACCACCACCGGCACGGAGGGCACCACGTCGAAGCCGGCGAGCTCCTTGCCGACCTTGGCCCGGCCGGCCCGGACGGAGGCGAGCTGCTCCTCGGCGAACTCGGGGGCGTAGAAGACGGCGAGCCAGCCGTCGGCGATCTCACCGGCCAGCTCGAGGTTCTTCGGGCCGACCGCGGCCAGGTAGATCGGGATGTGCTCGCGCGGCGGGTGGAAGCCCAGGCGCAGCGCCTTGCCGGGCCCGTCGGGCAGCGGCAGGGTGTAGTGCTCGCCGTCGTACGCGACCTCCTTGCGGGCGATCGCCAGCTTGACGATGTCCACGTACTCGCGGGTGCGCGCGAGGGGCTTGGCGAAGCGGACGCCGTGCCAGCCCTCGGAGACCTGCGGGCCGGAGACGCCGAGGCCGAGCCGGAACCGGCCGCCGGAGAGCGCGTCGATGGTGGCCGCCGTCATCGCGGTCATCGCCGGGGTCCGGGCGGGGATCTGCATCACCGCGGCGCCCACGTCGATCCGCTGGGTCTGACCGGCCATCCAGGCCAGCATGCTGGGCGAGTCGGAGCCGTAGGCCTCCGCCGCCCACACCACCGAGTAGCCGAGCCGGTCCGCCTCCTGGGCAAGTGCCAGGTGGTCGGCCGGCGTGCTCCACGCCGTCTGATATCCGAGGCTGAGCCCGAGTCGCACTGGTCCTCCCACCATCCGCACCACAGGTCGCATCAGGTTACGCAATGCGGGCGGTGCTCCCGATCACCGGCTCACCTCGAACGCGTAGCACCCGTTCGGCCGGTGGAGCAGGAACTTGACTTCGGGCGAGGATATCCGTGACGCCGGGTTCGAAATAAGGTTCACGCATGCAACAGCGACCGCTCGGCCGAAGCGGGCTGGCGGTTTCGCGGCTCGCGCTCGGCACCATGACCTGGGGACGGGACACCGACGCGGACGACGCGGCCGCCCAGCTGAAGAGCTTCCTCGACGCGGGCGGCAACCTCGTCGACACCGCCGACGTGTACGCCGACGGCGACGCCGAATCGGTCATCGGCTCCCTGCTGGGCAGCCTGGTCCCCCGCGAGGACCTGCTCATCGCCACCAAGGCGGGGCTGCGCCCGGGCAGCGGCCGCCGCCGGGACGGCTCGCGCGGGCACCTGCTGCGCACCCTGGACGCGTCGCTGCGCCGGCTCGGCACCGACCACGTCGACCTCTGGCAGGTCCACGGGTACGACCCGGACACCCCGCTGGAGGAGACCCTCTCCGCCCTGGACCACGCCGTGTCCAGCGGTAAGGCCCGGTACGTCGGGGTGTCGAACTTCTCCGGCTGGCAGACCGCCCGGGCCGCCGCCTGGCAGGCCGCCTGGCCCGGGCGGGCCCCCGTGGTGGCCGCCCAGGTGGAGTACTCGCTGCTGGAGCGGGGGGTGGAGCGGGAGGTGCTGCCGGCCTGCGAGGCGATGGGGCTGGGCGTGCTGCCCTGGTCGCCGCTGGGCCGTGGGGTGCTCACCGGCAAGTACCGGCATGGCCGGCCGGCGGACTCCCGGGCCGCCTCGCCGCACTTCGAGCGGTTCGTCGCCACCTACCTGGAGCCGCGCTGCTCCAGCATCGTCGAGGCGGTGGCCACCGCCGCCGGCGGGCTGGGCGTCTCCCCGCTGGAGGTGGCGCTGGCCTGGATCCGGGACCGGCCGGGGGTGACCGCCCCGATCCTCGGCGCGCGTACCGTCGGCCAGCTCCTCGGCGCGCTCCAGGTGGAGCGGATGACCCTGCCCGAGGAGATCGTCACCGCGCTGGACGACGTCTCCGCGGTCCCGGTCGGCTACCCGGAGCGCGACGGCTGACCCGTCCGTCGGGGGGCGGCGCCGGTCCGCGGCGGCACGCCGGCCGCCCGGCGGGCGACCCCGGCGGGACGCGACGCGGATCACCGGCAGGGGGTGGCGAACCACGGCCGGCCTGGGCAGCATGGAACGCATGGACTACGAATACGCGCCGCTGCGGTTGCCGCCGAACGTCGACCGGTTGACCGCCGCGGCGCAGCTGGCGATCCAGGCGGAGTTCTCCGGATGGGAGTTGGCCCGGGTGCGGCTGTTCCGGGACGGTACGCGGCAGGTGATGCTGCGCCGTCGGCGGATCAACCAGCCGCAGCCGGGCCTGTCGTACTGAGCGACGGCGAACGCCGGCGCGAGGCGGACGGCCCCGGGCCCGACCGGGTGGTCGGGCCCGGGCGCGTCACGGCCTAGTGGGCGTGGTCGTGCTCCTCGTCCAGCTCCAGGAACGGGTGCTCGTCGAGCCGGCCCACGAGGCGGTCGTCGGCGGCCGGCTGGAACGGACCCACCGGGTCGTCGTCGTCGAAGGACTCCAGGTCGACCGGGGTGCCGACCTCGCTGACCATCACCACCCCGTCGAGCGGTTCGAGCTCCGGGACGTCCAGCGCGCCGAGCGAGCCGTCGCCGCTCTGCAGCAGCTCCAGCACCGCCTCGCCGACGCCCTCGACGGGGGCCGGCTCGTCCTCCTCCGGGGTGCCCTCCCGGCGGGCCGCCTCGGCCACCCGGATCAGGGCGGACACGCTCGGCACCCGGTAGTCGCGGCGCTGCCGCACCGAGATCACCCGCGGGTGCGGGTCGGTCGCCTCGACGCCCTCGGCGCCGCCGAAGCGCTCGTCGGCCTCGTTCGGGTCGATCGACTCCACGTCCCAGGGGGTGACCTCGCCGTACGCGTCGAGCAGCTGCTCGTCGTAGGCGAACGAGGCGTTGTTCAACGCGACGTACGCCTGCCAGACGTTGTCGTCGTCGATCCGGCCCTCGGCGGCACGGACGGCGGCCAGGTGGGCGCGGGCGGCGGCGATCACGCGCTCGAGAGCGGCGTCCAGCTCACCGTGCTGGTCGGTCATGTGAGGCAGTCCCTTCGCGATGGGGGAGGATCCGCGTCGCCGGTGACGCCGCGGACACGGTTAGCAACTGCGGAGAAACCGGTCGAGAACCCGCACGCCGAACTGTAGCCCGTCCACCGGAACCCGCTCGTCGATGCCATGGAACAGGCCGGAGAAATTGAGGTCGGCGGGCAGCCGCAGCGGGGCGAACCCGAAGCAGCGGATGCCGAGCTGGGAGAAGGCCTTGGCGTCCGTGCCACCGGAGAGCATGTACGGAACGGGGCGGGCGCCCGGGTCCTCGGCGCGCAGCGCGGCGGACATCGCCTCCACCAGGTCGCCGTCGAAGGTGGTCTCCAGGGCGGGCTGCCGCTGGATGTACTCGATGGCGATGTCCGGCCCGATCAGCTCGCGCAGCTGCTGCTCCAGCAGCTCCGACTGGCCGGGCAGGCTGCGGCAGTCGATGGTGGCGGTGGCCCGGCCGGGGATGACGTTGTCCTTGTAGCCGGCGGCCAGCCGGGTCGGGTTGGCGGTGTTGCGGATGGTCGCGCCGATGATGTTGGCGATCGGGCCGAGCTTGGCGATGGCGGTCTCCGGGTCCTCCGGGTCCAGCTCCACGCCGAGCAGGTCCGAGACCTCCTCCAGGAACGCCCGCACGGTGTCGGTGACCACCACCGGGAAGCGGTGCCCGCCGATCCGGGCGACCGCCTCGGCCAACGCCGTGACCGCGTTGTCGTCGTGCACCATCGAGCCGTGGCCGGGGCGGCCCTTGGCGTGCAGCCGCAGCCAGTCGATGCCCTTCTCGGCGGTCTCGATGAGGTAGAGCCGCTGGGACTCGTTGACCGAGTAGGAGAAGCCGCCGACCTCGCCGATCGCCTCCGTGCAGCCGTCGAAGAGGCCGCGGTGCCGCTGGGCGAGGAAGTGCGCGCCGTAGTCGCTGCCGGCCTCCTCGTCGGCGGTGAAGGCGAGCACGATGTCGCGCGACGGGCGGACCCCGGCGCGCTGCCAGCCGCGGACCACGGCGAGCACCATCGCGTCGAAGTCCTTCATGTCGATCGCGCCCCGGCCCCACAGGTAGCCGTCGCGGATCTCACCGGAGAACGGGTGCACCGACCACTCGTCCGGGTCGGCGGGGACCACGTCGAGGTGGCCGTGCACCAGCAGCGCGTCGCGGCCCGGGTCGGTGCCGGGGATCCGGGCGACGAGGTTGGCCCGGCCGGGCGCCGACTCGTGGAGCTCCGCGTCGACGCCGACCTCGGCCAGTTTCTCCGCCACGTACTCGGCGGCAAGCCGTTCGCCGACGCTGGTGTCGTTGTCCCCGGTGTTGGTGGTGTCGATCCGCAGCAGGTCGCGGCAGAGGTCGACGACCTCGTCGGTGGGGTCGGGTCGGGCGGAAGCGGCGTCGCTCGTCATGGGCCCTTCATACCAGCCGGGGCGACCCGGTGGCGCGCCCCGCCCGGCTCCCCCGGCGCGCGCCGCCGACCGGGACGGCGTACGGCCCGGTTTCGCGCGCGGGGCGTGCGGGTACCGCCGCAGTCGTCCCCGCACCGCCCACCGGGCCGCCGGCCCCCGCCGGCCACGAGTCGAGGAGGGCACCATGACCGTCCCCCTGCCGCCGCTGCCACCCGCCGCCGACGACGCGTACCGGCCCGGCGGCCGGAGCCTGGCCGAGCTCGTGGACCGGGAGCACCGGCAGCTGCTCGGCCTGGCCGACGAGGTCACCGACCCGGACCTGGCCGCGGAGCGCCGTCGCGAGGTGGTCGACGTGCTCACCGCCGTGGTGTCCCGGCACCTCTCCGCCGAGGAGCAGTACCTCTTCCCCGCCGCCCGGGCCGCCGTGCCGGAGAGCGCCGAGCTGGTCGACCGGGAGATCGAGGCGGACGCGGGGCTGCTCACCGCCCTGAAGGGACTGTCCGGGCCGGACGACCCGGCGCTGGCCGAGGTGGCCGACCGGGTCCGCCGGCACGTCGGCCGGGTCGCCGCGCTGATGACGCCGCTGCGCGAGGTGGCCAGCGACGCCGACCTGATCCGGTTGGGCAACCGGTGGCAGATCGCCGAGGAGGCGGCGCCGACCCGGCCGCACCCCGGCACCCCGGCCACCCCACCGTGGAACAAGATCGTGGAACCGGCGGTGGGCGTGGTGGACAAGCTCCGGGACGCGGTGACCGGCCGGCGTACCCAACTGGCGGACCTGGAGCGGCAGCCGAAGGCCTGACCCGCCGCCCGTGCGCCTCGGATCGGGCCGATGCCGTTCGGCTCTTCCGTCCATCGATGCGTGGCCCTACGGTCACCGTATGAATCTGGAGCTGCGACACCTGCGGGTGGTGTGCGCGATCGCGGAGACGGGGAGCGTGACCAAGGCGGCCTCGACGCTCGGTCTGGCCCAGCCGGCCCTGACCGCCCAGCTCCAGCGCATCGAGCGGATCCTGGGCGGGCCGCTGTTCGAGCGGGACCGCCGGGGCGCCCGACCCACCGCGCTGGGCGAGCTGGTGCTGGCCCGGGCCCGGGTGCTGCTGCCGGCGATGAAGGGCCTGCAGGACGAGGCGGCGCGGCTGGCCGGGGCGGGCGACCCGCTGGGCCGGTACCGGTTCGGCGGGGTGAACAGCCCGATCCTCGGCCGGCTGGTGCACCGGCTCGCCGCCGAGCAGCCGCAGCTGCAGATCACCACGTACGCCTCCTGGTCGGTGGACCAGCTGGCCCAGCTCGTCGCCGGCGGGCGGCTGGACTTCGCCCTCATCGGGGTCTGCGGCGACGCGACCCCGTCGGCGGAGTTCGGGCTGAGCTGGCGGGAGGTCGCCGTCGACCCGATCTTCGTGCTGCTGCCGCAGACCCACCCGATGGCCGACCGGGACGAGGTGCGGCTGGGCGACCTGCGGCGGGAGCAGTGGGTCGCGGCGCCCGGCGACGGCTGCTTCGGCGACTGCTTCGCCGCCGCCTGCGCCCGCGCCGGCTTCACCCCACGGAAGATGTACGAGACGGACGTCCGCGGCTGCGTGGACCTGGTCGACGCCGGCGAGGCGGTGGCGCTCTGCCAGGCCACCTTCCGTCCGGTCACCGGGCTGGTCACCCGCCGGCTGGCCGGGACGCCGCTGCGCTGGCGACTGCTGCTGGGCTGGCACCCGGACGCGGCGGCCGCCCGGGCCGCCGAGACGGTGCTGGAGACGGCGGTGGCCGCGTACACGGATTCGCTGGCGCCGCACCCGGACTACCTGGCCTGGCTGCTGCGCCACCCCGACTTCGGCGCCCAGCCGACGACGGCGCGGGCGGCCGGCGGGGTGCGAACGGCCTGACGACGGGTATCTGGCCACCATGACCGATCTCTACCCCGCCGCCGACCAGGCCGAGCTGCTGCGCCGGGCGGCCGCCGCGCACACCGCCGCGTCCCAGGACGTCGAAACGTTCCTGCGCCGGCTGCCGGAGGTGCCCGACCCGGCCGACATCACCCAGTACGCCAACCTGCTCGCCCGGGAGGAACAGACCCGCGCCGAGCGGCAGGCCGCCGCGGACGCCGCCGGCCTGGAACTGCCCAGCGTCGGCACCGAGCAGTAGACCGACCAGGGCGGCACCCGGGACTCCGGTCCCGGGTGCCGCCGGCTGCGCGCTGCCGCTCAGCGTTCGACGAGGACGTCGTGGCCCAGGTCGAGCAGAGAGCGCCGCCACTCGTCGTCGGCGTTGCCACGGGGTGGCTTCTCGTCCATCAGGTTCTGGATCAGCTCGATCGCGTCGCGCATCGTCTGGATGTCCTCCGGGGTGAGGTCGACCTTGCGCTTGGTCAGGACCCGCAGGATGCGCCGGCCCGGCTCGGGCAGAGCGAGGTCCGGGTCCGGCCCGAAGGTCTCCTCCCCGGAACCACGGGTCAGCAGCCACTGCCGCAGCTGCTCGGAGGGGACGTTCACCTGGGCGTGGAAGTCATCCCAGATCACCTCGACCTCGGGATCCAGCCGCTTCTCGCGTACCATCACGCCTCCTCTCCCGCCGGCGGCCCGGACGGCGCCGGCTCGCCCTCGTCGGTGCGCTGCTTCAGCCCTTCCGGCGGCACCTTCACCCGGGACGGGTTCGCCGTCGGGGGCGCCACGATCGGTTCGCTGCGCTCGGTGTCCTCCCGGGACTCCTTTGGTTCGGTCATCTCCGCCCTCCGGTTCATCGCGGGTGGGACGTCGTCGCCGCCGTGTAGTCGCGGTCGCCGGCGGTCACGTCGAAGGCGAGCTGCCCGTCGCGCGCGTCCACGATGACCTTCTGGCCGGGCGAGATCTCGTTCTCCAGCAGCTTCCGGGAGAGCCGGTTGTCGACCTCCCGCTGGATCACCCGGCGCAGCGGCCGGGCGCCGAACTCGGGCTGGTAGCCGTGCTCGGCGAGCCAGTCCATGCCGGCGGTGGTGAACTCCACCTGGATGTCCTGCGCGTGCAGGCGGCGGCGGGTCTCCTCCAGCATCAGCTCGGTGATCTGCCGCAGCTGCTCGGCTTCGAGCCGCTGGAAGATGATGATCTCGTCGATGCGGTTGATGAACTCGGGCCGGAAGTTCTCCTGCAGCCGCCGCATCAGCCGCTCGCGCAGCTCGGTGGCCTCCTGGGCGGCGCCCGCCTCCCCGGCGGTGGCAAAACCGATCGCCCGCTGGGTGCCGGTGATCAGCTCCGAACCCAGGTTGCTCGTCATGATCAGTACGGTGTTCTTGAAGTTCACCGTCCGGCCCTGGCTGTCGGTGAGCCGGCCGTCGTCGAACACCTGGAGGAGGATGTTGAACACGTCCGGGTGCGCCTTCTCGATCTCGTCGAGCAGCACCACCGCGTACGGGCGGCGGCGGACCGCCTCGGTGAGCTGGCCGGCCTCCTCGTAGCCGACGTACCCAGGCGGGGCGCCGACCAGCCGGCTGACCGTGTGCCGTTCCTGGAACTCGCTCATGTCCAGCCGGACCATCCGGTCCGACTCGCCGAAGAGCGCCTCGGCCAGCGCCCGGGCCAGCTCGGTCTTGCCGACGCCGGTGGGGCCGAGGAAGAGGAAGCTGCCCATCGGCCGGTCCGGGTCGGCCAGTCCGGTACGCGAGCGGCGCACCGCCTCCGCCACCGCGCTGACCGCGTCGCTCTGCCCGACCACGCGCTCGTGCAGGTACCCCTCCAGCCGCAGTAGCCGGTCGCGCTCCTCCTCGGTGAGCTGGCTGATCGGGATGCCGGTCGCCCGGGAGACCACCTCGGCGATCTCCTTCGGCCCGACCGCCGGCACCTGGCTCGGGCCCTCGTCGCCCCGCGCCCGGCGGATCTGGTCCTCCAGCTCGGCGAGCCGGTCGCGCAGCTGGGACGCGCGCTCGTACTGCTCGTCGGCGACGGCCTGCTCCTTGTCCCGGCGCACCTCGTCGAGCTGCTGTTCCAGGTCCCGCACGTCCGCGGCGGGGGTGCGGGTGCGCAGCCGGACCCGCGCCCCCGCCTGGTCGATCAGGTCGATCGCCTTGTCCGGCAGGTACCGGTCGGTGATGTACCGGTCGGAGAGTTCGGCGGCGGCGACGAGGGCCTCGTCGGTGAAGCGGACCTGATGGTGCGCCTCGTACCGGTCGCGCAGGCCGCGCAGGATGGCGACCGTGTCCTCGACGGTCGGCTCGGGCACGAAGACCGGCTGGAAGCGGCGGGCCAGTGCGGCGTCCTTCTCGATGCTGCGTCGGTACTCGTCCAGCGTGGTCGCGCCGATCACCCGCAGCTCGCCCCGGGCGAGGGCCGGCTTGAGCATGTTGGACGCGTCCATGCCGCCCTCGCTGCCGGCGCCGCCCGCGCCGACCAGGGTGTGGATCTCGTCCAGGAAGATGATCAGCTCGTCCCGGTGCGCCCGGATCTCGTCGATCACCTTCTTCAGCCGTTCCTCGAAGTCGCCCCGGTAGCGGGTGCCGGCGACGAGCCCGGCCAGGTCGAGCTGCACCACCCGCTTGCCGATCAGGGTCTCCGGCACGTCGCCGTCGCAGATCCGCTCGGCCAGCCCCTCCACGATGGCGGTCTTGCCGACGCCGGCCTCGCCGATCAGCACCGGGTTGTTCTTGGTCCGGCGGGAGAGGATCTCCACCGCCTGCTCGATCTCGTCGGCCCGCCCGATCACCGGGTCGATCTGGTCGGCGCGGGCCAGTTCGGTGAGGTCCTGGCCGTACTTGTCGAGGGTGGGGGTGCCGCGGTCCGGCCTGGGGCCGCCCTGGCCGCGTTCCGCGCTGGCCGCCTGCAGCGACTCGGGTTGGATCCGGCCGGCGGCGAGCATCCGGCCGGCCGGCGACTCCGGGTTGAGCGGCAGCGCCATCAGGATGTGCTCGGGGCCGATGTAGTTGGCGCCCATCGCACGGGAGAGCTGGTGGGCGTCGAGCAGCGCCCGCTTGGCCGCCGGGGTGAGCGACAGGTTCGGCGGCACCTCCCCGCGGGGGGCGCCTTCGCCGCGCCCGCCGAGGGCGTTGACCAGGGCGTCCGGGTCGGCGCCGGCGCGGCGTACCAGGTCGCGGAGGGGTTCGCGTTGCAGCGCCGCCCAGAGCAGGTGGTCGGTGTCGAGGTCGTTGCTGTGCTTCTGGGCCGCCCGGCGGGCCGCGTCGGCCAGCATCTCCCGCGCGTCGGCGGTCATCAGCCGAGTGATGTCGACCCGGTGCGCCGGCCGGCGTCCTCCCTCGCTCCGGCCGAAGTAGCGGGCCAGGAATTCGTCCCACGGGTCGGAGCCGAAGTCGCCGGGTCCCATCATCTCTGTCCTCCGGAGTCGGGCGCGGCCGGTCGCCGAAGGCAACCGGTGGGCGCGGCACGGTCGGCGGTGGCTACCCGGCGGTCGGCGCGACAAACACCCCCGGGTGGCACGCTGGGGGCATGGAGACCAGTCCGCTGCTCATCGTCGACGGCGCCAACGTGGTGGGTTCCCGGCCGAACGGCTGGTGGCGGGACCGGGCCGGCGCGGCGGCCCGGCTGCGCGACGCCCTCGTGCCGCTCGCCGAGCGGGGTGTGCCGCCGGAGCTGCCCCCGCCGGTGGAGGTGGTGCTGGTGGTGGAGGGGGCGGCGCGGGACGTCCCGGGCGTCCCGGGCGTCCGGGTGGTCTCCGCGCCCGGTTCGGGCGACGACACCATGGTCGAGCTGGTCGCGGCCGCGCCGGACCGCCGTCGGGTGGTGGTCACGGCCGACCGTGAGCTGCGCGCGCGGGTGGGCGCGCTCGGGGCCGACGTGTACGGCCCCCGCTGGCTCCGCCCGGACCCGGCCGGCGGCTGACCGGCGCGCCGGTCCGCGACCGGCACCGGGACGGCGGGTGACCCGTGGACCGGACCGGCCGGTCCGTCGACGGGACCGCGACGGGCCGGGCCGGTGGGGCCTTTCCCGCACGTCAGGCACCGAACCGGACAGCCGGGCAGGAACACCGCGAGGGCGGATGTTCGCTCCCCCGGCGGGATGGGTTGTAATGGAGATCTTCCCCGCCCCCAGGAGGTCCCCGTGGCGAGCGTCGCCGAGCTGAAGGCAGCCATCGATGTCGCCCTCCAGCAGATAGGTGACGGGCAGACAGCCGTGCACGCGGCCGGCGAGAAGCTGGCCGAGGCGCAGCAGACCCTGGCCGGCGCGCTGGAGGGCAGCGGGCACGCCACGGTCGAGGCCGCCCAGGCCTCGCTGACCCAGGCCGGCCAGGAGCTGGAGGAGTGTCTCGCCGCGACACTGGTGGCGGTCGAGCAGGCGCAGCTCTACGTGTCGACCCTGTAGAGCCGGCCGTGTCCATCATCGAGGACGTCGGCGCGCAGGTCCGGGCCGCTGTCGAGGAGCTGCCGCTCGCCCCGCTGGCGCTGGCGCTGGCGAAGTTCGGCCAGGCCACCGAGCGGCTGCGCTGGGTCCGGCAGGAGTCGGCGAACCCGATGGGCGTGCCGGAGCTCTCCGCCGCCACCGAGCACGCCGAGACCGCCGGGTACGCGCTGCGGGTCGCCCAGGAGCAGCTGGCCGGCTATCTGGCCGCGATCGGACTGGCCGCGGACGGCTCGCCCGCACCACGCCCGGAGGACCGCCGGCCGAAGCACGACACGCCTCGGGACGTGCCGGCGCCGCGGGCCGCGCCGGAGCAGGGCGCCGACCCGACGATGCGGCGCTGGTGGTCGGTGCGCGTGGCGGAGCTGACCGGCGGCCGGGACGGACCGCCGGACGAGCCGGACGAGCGGGTCGGCGACGCCCGCGAGCTGCTGCGCCGGGTGGTCACCGGGGTCCGCGCCGGTGACCGGGACCGGCTGCACAGCGAGCTGCGCCGGGCGCACACGGACGTCGGCCTCGGCCTGGCCGCGGTCGCCCCGCCGCTGCTGCGCGACCTGGCCGGCGAGCTGCTCGGCCACCCGCCCCGGGCCGACGACCTGGGCCGGCTGCGCCGGGAGTTGGCCGGCCGGGTCCGGGACCTGCTGCCCGGGCTGCCGCCGCCGGTGCTGGACACCCTGCTCACCCGGGTGTGCCGGATGCCCCCGCCCCGCCGCTCCGGCGACCAGGAGCAGCCGCACGCCGCCGACCCGGCGGTCACCGCCGGGGTCGTCACCGGGGTGCTGCTCGCCCGGCTCGGCCGGGACCTGCCGACCGAGGCCGACGAGCGGCAGCCGGTCCGGGGCTCCGATGGCTGACGTCCGCGGTCAACTGGTCACCCGGGTCCGGGGGATGCTCTCCGAGGCGCTCGGCGCGACCCGCAACCGGCTGGCCGACGCCGACGCCGAGCTCGCCGCCGGCGCGGAGCGGCTGGCCCGGGTGCGACGCGCCGCAGCGGCCGTACCGGACCGGGTCGGTGCGGCCCGCGACCGCCGGCTGGCCGAGATCGACGCCCGGCACACCGCGCGGATCGCGGAGCTGGCCCGCCGGGCCGCGGCGGCCGCGCAGCGCGAGGCCCCCGGCGCGGCGTCGGCGCCGTGGTCGCGGTGGCGGGCCACGCCCGCCGGCCGGGCCGAGACGCCCGGCGCGGTACGGATCGGCACGGTCCGGATTCCCGACGCCGAGCCGGTGCCGGCGCTGGTGCCGCTGCTCGACGCGGGCCACGTGCACCTGGCCGGCAGCGACCGGGCGGGCATCGCCGCGGTGGTGCCCGCCCTGCTGCTGCGCTCCGTCGGCCGCGCCGACCCGGGCGGGGTCCGCCTCCTCGGGTACGACCCGGAGCACCTCGGCGGCGGCCTGGCCGGGTTCGCCCCGCTGGGCACCGCCGGGCTGCTCACCTTCGTCGGCCCCGGCGGGCTCGACCGGCTCCTGGACGACCTGGTGGAGCAGATCCGCCGGATCAACGAGACCGTGCTGGCCGGCGAGTACAGCTCGCTGCGCGAGCTGGCCGCGGCGACCGGACGGCGCCCGGAGCCGTGGCGGGTGGCGGTGCTGCTCGGCGGCGACGAGCTGTCCCGGCACGAGCGCGGCCAGCTGGACCGGGTGGTCCGCACCGGCGCCGCGTGCGGGGTGCACCTGGTGGTCCGCGGGATCGACCTGCCGGACGACCCGACCGTCTCCCGGATCGTGGTGGAGCCGGACGGCGCCCGGATCGGCGGGCTGCCGGTAGCCCTCGACGACCCGCCGCCGGCCACCCTGGTCACCGAGACCTGCCGGGAGGTGGCGTCCCGGGTCAACGCCGGCCCGCCGCCGGCGCCCTTCGCCGACCTGCTCCCGCCGCCCGAGCGGATGTGGCAGGAGGATTCGGCGCACGGGCTGACCGCGCCGATCGGCGAGGGCCCGCACGGCCGGCCGGTGCTGCTCACCCTCGGCGACTACCCGCCGCACGCCCTGATCGGCGGTCCGTCCGGCACCGGCAAGACGAACCTGATCTTCGCCTGGATCGGCGCGCTGGCCTCCCGCTACTCCCCCGCCGAGCTGGAGTTCTATCTGCTGGACTTCAAGGAGGGGGTGTCCTTCGCCCGGTTCGCCCAGGGTCGACGGGACCCGAGCTGGCTGCCGCACATGCGGCTGGTCGGAATCAACGTCAACACCGACCGGGAGTTCGGGCTGGCGCTGCTGCGCTTCCTCGCCGAGGAGCTGCGCCGCCGGGCCGACGCCGCCAAGAAGCACGAGGTCACCAAGCTGGCCGAGCTGCGGGCGGTGGACCCGACCGGGCACTGGCCGCGGATCGTCGCGGTGGTCGACGAGTTCCAGGCGCTGCTGGCCGGGCGGGACGTGGTGGCCCGGGACGCCGCCGACCTGCTGGAGGACCTGGCCCGGCGCGGCCGGTCGCAGGGCATCCACCTGGTGCTCGCCTCGCAGGACGTCCGCGGCATCGAGGCGCTGTGGGGGCGCCCCGCCCTCGTCGCCCAGTTCACCCTGCGCATCGCGCTGCCCAAGGCGCTGCGCATCCTGGCCGAACGCAACGACGCCGCCCAGTCGCTGCCCCGGCACCACGCCGTGGTCAACGCCGAGTCCGGGCTGGCCGCTGGGAACGAGGTGGCCCGGATCCCCTCGGCCAGCGACTGGGACAGCTGGAGCGAACTGCAGCACCGGCTGTGGCGGATGCGCCCGGCCGACGCCGCCCCGGCCCGGCTCTTCGACGGCGACGCGATCCCGCGGCTCGCGGACGCGCCGGATTTCCGGGCGCTGACGGTGCCGGACGAGGGGGTGCCGCGCAGCCCGGTGGCCCTGCTCGGGGAGATCATCGACGTGCAGGCCCGATCGGCGGCGCTGCGGCTGCCCCGGGCGCCGGGGCGCAACCTGGCGGTGCTCGGCACCCGGGTCGACGAGGCGTGCGCCGTGCTGGACGCCGCCGCCCGGTCGCTGGCCCGCCAGCACCGCCACGGCACCGCCCGGTTCTCCATCGCCTGCCTCGACCAGGACGCCGACCCGGCCGCCCGGGCCCTCTACGAGGACCTGGCCGACGACGCCGCCTGGTACGACGAGGAGACGCTCCCCGAGCTGATGGCCGAGGTGGGCGACTCGCTCGGCGCGCCGGGCACCCGGAACACCCCGCACTACCTGCTGCTCTACGCGGTCGACGCGGCGTCCGGTCAGCTCGCCGGGCGGGCCGGGCGGCGTACCGGGCTGGAGCAGCTGCGCCGGATCCTGCACGACGGGCCGGAACGGCGTACCCACGTGCTGGCCTGGTGGCGCGGGGTGGCCCGGATGCGGGTGGACCTGGGCGGGCCGGCCGCCCGCACCGACCAGATCGGCGCGTGGGTGGCGCTCGACGTGCAGGGCGCGGAGCTGGGCTCCTCGCTCTATCCGGGCACCGGCGGGCCGGACTGGTACCCCCGGCCGTGGCGGGGCCTCTACTTCGACCGGGCGGTGCACCGCACCGGACAGGTGATCATCCCTTATGGTCCGTCCCGTTGACATCCTCCCGGCCCTATAGGACCGGGATTCCCACGGTCGCCCGTCGAGTTTCCTGCTTCGTCACTGACCGCCTCGTCCGGGAGGGCTCCCGTTGAGGGCTTACACCAGCTCCACAGGCAGACACCGCCAGCCCGGCGGCCAGAATGTTCCGCGCCGCGTTCACGTCACGGTCGTGATTGATGCCGCAGTCGCACGTCCATGTGCGGACGTGCAGCGGCATGGTGTCCCGTACGGCTCTGCATGTCGAGCACAGTTTGGAGGAGGGGAACCAACGGTCGACCGCAATCAACTTACGGCCGTACCACTGGGCCTTGTACTCCAGCATGCTGCGGAACTCGCGCCACGCCGCGTCGCTGATGGCGCGGGCGAGTCTGTGGTTTTTCAGCAGGTTCCGAACGGTCAGGTCCTCGATGACGATCGTTTGGTTTTCACGAACGAGCCGAGTGGTGATCTTGTGCAGGTGGTCGCGTCGCCGGTCTGCGATGCGAGCGTGAACCTTGGCGACCTTGCGGCGCGCCTTGTCGCGGTTCGCCGAGCCCTTGGCCTTCCGCGACAACTCCCGATGGGCGCGGGCGAGCCGGGCACGGTCGCGCCGCTCATGCCGAGGGTTGGTGATCTTCTCCCCGGTCGACAAGGTCAGCAGGTTGTCAAGCCCGGCGTCTATCCCGATCGCCGCGGTGGTCGGGGGCAGCGGCTGAACGGTCGGGTCCTCGCACAGCAAGGACACGAACCAACGCCCAGCCGGGTCTTGAGACACCGTCACCGTCGATGGCTTCGCACCCTCGGGGAGAGGACGGGACCACACGATGTGCAGCGGCTCCGCCATCTTCGCCAACGTCAGCCTTCCGTCCCGGAAGCGGAAAGCGCTGGTCGTGTACTCCGCCGACTTCCGGCACCTCTTCCGCGACTTGAAACGCGGGTACTTCGCGCGTTTGGCGAAGAAGCTGGCGAAGGCCGTCTGAAGATGACGCAGGGCCTGCTGGAGTGGGACCGAGGAAACGTCGTTGAGGTAGGCCAGTTCCTCTGTCTTCTTCCACGCGGTCAGCATCGCCGACGTGGCGTTGTAGGAGACGCGTTCCTGCCGGAGTGTCCACGCCTCGGTACGCGCCGCCAACGCAAGGTTGTAGACCTTCCGCACGCATCCGAACGTGCGCGACAGCTCAGCCGCCTGCGCGTCCGTGGGATAGAAGCGGTACTTGAATGCTCGCTTCACGCGCGTGGTCTTCATGGCTTTCGAACTATCGCATCAACCTGTGACAACCTGCGGGTTGTCGGGAGGGGGCTCGGGTCCACAGTGCCGGCGGCCGGCCATCCCTGCCCTGCTCCTCAGGCCTGCGACTCCTTCCGGCGCTGATGCGGGGTTTCTCAAAGGAGTTCCGATGAACGAACCGGTCGCCAGTGAGACGTACGCCGCCCAGCTCCGTCGGCTCGCCGAGCTGACCGCCCGGGTGGCCACCCAGCGCGCCGAGGCGCACACCTGGTACGCCCAGCAGTGCGCCGCCGCCGACCGGGCCGTGGCCGAGGCGGCCGAGCAGGTCCGCCGCGCCGAGGCGGAGGTGGCCGAGGCGCGGGAGCTGGTGGAGCGGGTCGACGCGGAGGCGGCGCACCTGTGGCAGCAGCTGCGCGTCCGGCTCGGCGGGGGCGCCCGCCGGCTGGGTGACCCGCCGGGGCCGGCCCGGGACGCCACCGGCGATCCGGTGCCGCTGCTGCGTGGGGTGCGGGAGCTGTTGGACCGCACCCGGCAGCCGGGCGAGCTGCCCGGCTCGGTGAACCCGCTGCTGGCCCTCTGCGGGGTCGGCGGGTCCGTGGCCGCGTACGCCCTGGGGGCGGGCGCCCGCGCGGTCGGCGCCGGCAGCGGCGGCGACCTGGCGGTCGGCATGCCGGTGCTGGCCCTGGTGGTGACGCTGGTCGGCCCCCTGCTGGGGCTGGCGCCGGCCCGCCTGCTCGCCGACCGCCGGCACGCGGTGCTGGGCCCCCGCCCGATCATCGTGACCCTGCTCGCGGGTCTGCTGACGACGATCGCCCTCCTCACCCTCGCCCCCCGCTGACCCCCCGGCCCCAGGCTCACGGCCGGGGACTCAACCTTGGGGCGGGCGGGGCGGGGTGGGGTCAGGCGGGGGTGAGGACGGCTTCCCTGAGGAGGCGGCGGGTGAGGACGAGGCGGTCGGCGTCGTCGTCGAGGCCGGGGAGGTCGCCGACGCGGGTGACGTCGCCGGTGAGGACGGCGCGCAGGGCCGGCTCGCAGGTGCCGGGCAGGGTGATGGTGCGGTCGAACAGGCGCAGCGCCACCTTCCCGTCCCCGGTCGGGGTGAGCTGCCAGCGCAGGCCGGCGCGGAGGGCGACCCGGGTGTCCGCGTCCAGCGCGGCCAGGGCCGCCGCCTGCGCGAGGGGGCGGATCGGCGCCGGTCGGGCCGCCGGCCAGGCCCGGTCGCGCAGCCGGGCGGCGACCGCGGCGGGGTCGGCCCGCAGCAGCCAGTCGCGCAGCGCCTCGACCGTCTCGGTCAGCTCCGGCTCGATCGCGTCCGGGTCGGCGACGTCGGTACCGAAGGGCAGCCCGGCGCGCAGTCGGGCGTCCTCGGCGGCGAGCGCGAGCAGCTCCTCGACCACGGCGTACCGGGTCAGCGCCCGGATGCCGACGGTCAGGTGCAGCGAGCTGGACTCCTGCGCCTGGGCGCTGTGCAGCCAGCCGCGGGGCAGGTAGAGCGTGTCGCCCGGTTCGAGCACCACGTCCAGCGCGGCGGCGCCCTCGGCGGTGGCGGCGACCTCGTCGGCCCGTCCGCCCCAGGGCTGCTTCTCCAGCGGGTCGGGCAGCACCGGCGGGTGGATCCGCCAGTGCTTGCGGCCGTCCACCTGGAGCACGAAGACGTCGTGGGTGTCGTAGTGGGTGGCGAAGCCCTGACTGCCCGCCGGGGTCAGATAGGCGTTGACCTGCAACGCCTGCCGTAGCGCGGCGCCCAGGTCCCGGGCGAAGTCGACCAGCGCGGGCCAGATCCGATGCAGGCCCTGGAGCACCAGGGTCGCGCCGGCGGCGTACAGCTCCAGGACCTTCTCGTCGAGGACCTGGTCTGCGATCTCGGCGCCCGCGCCGCCGCCGCCGGTCCAGCGCGCCGCGGGCACGAGCTGGCCGTCCTTGGCCACCCGCAGGAACGGGGTACGCAGACCCCGCCGGCTGAGCAGCTCGTCGGCGTCGGCGGGGCTGAGCAGGTCGGTGAAGCCGCGCGGGTTGGGCAGCTCGGCGGCGCGGGAGAGCAGCGGCGCGGTGCCCCAGTGGGCGGCGGCGAACTTCGCCGGTTCCACCGAGATGCACCGGGCGAGGGCGTCGGTGGCGGAAGACGGGACCGCCGGGCGGCCACGGCCGCCCGGCGGGTCGAGGTGCGTCACGACGATCCGTCAGCTGGCGCTGCCGTCGGCGCCGCCGTCGCGCTGGCCCGGGGTCGCGCCGCCGTCGGCCGGACCCTCGGCGCCACCGTCGGCGCCACCGTCCTGCTGGCCCGGGGTCGCGCCGCCGTCGGCCGGCCCCTCGGCACCACGGTCGGCCCCTCGGTCGGCGCCACGCTCAGCGCCACGGTCTGCGCCGCCGTCGGCGCCACCGTCCTGCTGGCCGGGGGTCGCGCCACCGTCGGCCGGGCCTTCGGGGCCGCCGCCGCCGGTCGTCTGCATGTCGTCGTCGTTGAGTGCCATGGGTGCTCCCTCGGGTGTGCCGCCCCGCCGTACGTCGGGGTTTCGTCGTGGAGCGGGTGGTACCCCACGTGCGATCTTCTCTAACCACACGGTAGACGTCGGAACCCGGCGACACGGACGGTTCGCCGGCCCCGAACCTGGGCCATCCGTTGCGGCAGCCCAGGCCTGCGGGCGCAGACCGCTGTGCGGTGTCAGGATGTACCGGGAATTGGCCGGCAGGAGGGTCGCATGGCGCAACCGGAGGTCGAGCCGCTGGAGCCGCTGCCCGAGGACTGGCAGCGCGGCCTGGCGGTGGTGGCGCACCCCGACGACCTGGAGTTCGGCGCGGCGGCGGCCGTCGGGCGCTGGACCGGGCAGGGCAAGGAGATCATCTACTGCCTGGTCAGCAGCGGCGAGGCGGGCATCGACGGGATCCCGCCGGAACGGACCCGGGCGATCCGCGAGCGGGAACAGCGCGAGTCGGCCGCCCTGGTCGGGGTGCCCACCGTGGAGTTCCTCGGCCTCCCCGACGGCCTGCTGGAGTACGGCGTCGCGCTGCGCCGCGAGATCGCCGCGATGGTCCGCCGGCACCGCCCCGACGTCGTCATCACCAACAACTTCCGGGACACCTGGGACGGGGCGTACGCGCTCAACCAGGCCGACCACATCGCCACCGGCCGCGCGGTGCCGGACGCGGTCCGCGACGCCGGCAACCGGTGGATCTTCCGGGAGCAACTGGTCGACGGCGTCGAGCCGTGGAACCGGGTACGGCAGGTCTGGGCGGCTACCTCCCCGCAGTCTCGGCACGGGGTGGACGTCACGGCGACCTTCGAACGGGGCGTGGCGTCGCTGCGGGCGCACGAGGAGTACCTGCGCGGGCTCGGGAACGGCGGCCTCGACCCGGAGGAGTTCCTGGAGGGGATCAGCCGGCCCGCCGGCACCCGTCTCGGGGTCCGCTACGGCGCCGCCTTCGAGGTCTTCCACTTCGACCTCTTCTGAGCGGTCGAGTCGCGCCTCCGGGTCACGGCGCCTTGCAGGCATGGCGGTGGAGCCGAGCTGCCAACTTCGGCGAGAGTCCGCGCGGGACCTGTGCGCTTCGGAAGGATCGGCCCCAGGGAACGTTCCGCACGCGAGCCGTCCGAGGTGCTGCCATGTCCCAGCCGGCGAGTCATCCACGGGCCCCGTCGCGCACCTGGTACCGGCCGATGGTCGCCCGCCCCAGCGACGAGCCGTATCGGAGGGTGACTCCACTCGAGCTGCTCTTCGACCTGTGCTTCGTGGCCGCGGTGCGGCAGGCCGCCGACCGGCTGCACCACAACCTGGGCGAGGCCGACATCGGCCACGGGATCGGCCTCTACCCGGCGGTGTTCTTCGCGATCTGGTGGGCGTGGATGAACTTCACCACGTTCGCCTCCGCGTACGACCCGGAGGACGACGTCTACCGGCTCACCACCCTCGTCCAGATCGCCGGGGCGCTGGTGATCGCCGGTGGGGTGCCCCGCGCCTTCGACCACGGCGACTTCTCCGTCATCACGTATGGGTACGTGATCATGCGCCTGGCGATGGTCGGGCAGTGGTTGCGCGTCGCCCACAGCGACCCCGAGCGGCGAGCCACCGCCTTGCGCTATGCCGTGGGCATCATCGTGCTGCAGGCGGCCTGGATCGCCCGGCTGGCACTGCCCGACGGATGGCCCTGGCTGTTGCCCGGCTTCCTGGCGGTCGCCGTCGCCGAACTGCTGCTGCCGTTCTGGGCCCGGCGCCCCGCTCCGATCATCTGGCACCCGCGCCACATAACCGAGCGGTACGGCCTGTTCACCATCATCGTGCTCGGCGAGTCGGTACTCGCCGCCAGCCTCGCCGTGCAGACCGCCTTCGACAGGGGGACCAAGGCGAGCGCCCTGCTGTCGATCGCCGGTGCCGGTGTGGTGATCGTCTTCGCCATGTGGTGGCTGTATTTCGACCGTCCGGTCGAACACCTGGCAACCTCGCCGCGCGTGGCGCTGCTGTGGGGATACGGCCAGTACCTGATCTTCGCGTCGGCGGCCGCGCTCGGCGCGGGTCTGGCCGTCGACGTCGACTACCAGACCGGCGCGGCACACCTCGGGCGCGTCGCCGCCGGGTACGCGGTGGCCGCGCCGGTCGCCATCTACCTGATCGCCGTCTGGACGCTGCACATCCGCCCATACGAGCAGCTGAAGATGACCGCGCCGTACTGGGCCACCGCGGCGCTCGTGCTGCTCACCCCGCTCACACCCGCGCCGTCCCGCCTGACCGCTCTGCTCCTCGCCGCCCTCGTCGCAACCACCGTCATCGCCACCCCACGCGGGATGGGCGCGGCGACCGGTCACTAGGTCCACCCCCCGCTGTCGGGGCGGGGGCCCAGCCTGCCGACGCGTGCCCGATCCCCGGGGACTTCGCGTGGCCTGGTCGTTTCCAGATGCACACCGCACGGTCGCAACTCCCGTGACACGCTCGGACAGGACAACCTGCCCGAGGAGTTGGAGGAGCATGAGCACTAAGGCTGCTTCGGTCGGCGCCTGATGGTCTCGGTGGCGATCGTGCTGGCCTCGCTGGGAGCGGCGCTCCTGCTGGATCGGTTCACCGGCGTACTCGTCCGGCGAGTCGCCCGCGGCCGCTACCAGTGGTGCCTGACGCCGTTGTATAGGGCCTGCCGACGTCCCGCGATCATGGTGCTGCTGCTCGGAGCGCTGTACTTCGCGATGCCGACAGGGCCGGACTGGTGGATTCGAGCAGTCCGCCACGGGGTCCAGCTGCTGCTGATCGGCGGTACCGCGTGGCTGATCGTCAAGGCCCTGTACGTCACCGAAAGCATCATCTTCAGCCGGCTGCCGGAGGCGGCGGTCTCGGACCGCCGCATCCGGCGCGCCCGCACCCAGATCCGGCCGGTGCGGCGCCTCACCGCGACCGTCGTCACCATCCTGGCGATCGGCCTGATCATGGTCACCTTCCGGCCGGTACGCCTGTTCGGTCTGTCGGTGTTGGGATCGGCCGGAGTGGTCGGCGCGGTGATCGGGCTCTCCGCGCGGACCGCCCTGGGCAACGCCTTCGCCGGAATCCAGGTGGCCTTCGCCGACTCACTGCACGTCGGCGACGTCCTGGTGATCGAGGGTGAGTGGGGCCGCGTCGAGGAGTTGAAGCTGACCAACGTCGTCATCCGACTCTGGGACGACCGGGTGCTCATCCTGCCCACGACCTACTTCACCGAACGCCCGTTCCAGAACTGGACCCGGAACGAAAGCCGGGTGGTCGGCCAGATCAAACTTCACGTGGACCACACCGCCGACCTGGATGACCTACGCACGGAGGCCCGGCGGCTGGTCGAGGCGTCGCCACTCTGGGACCGCGACCAATGGGTGCTGCAGATGGTCGACGCAACCGCACAGAGCGTGGTCATCCAGATCCAGGCCTCCGCCGCCGACGGCCCGAGCGCCTGGGACCTCCGCTGCGACCTCCGCGAGGGCCTGATCCGCTACCTTCGGGATGAACACCCGCAATGGCTTCCCCGCACCCGCAGCGAATACAAGCCCTGAACCTCCGGCAGCGGTACGCCGCAACGAACCTCCAAGGGCGCGATCACAATGATCCTGGTCGGCACCTCCGGCTGGCAGTACCGGGACTGGCGGGAGTGCTTCTACCCGGCGAAGCTGCCGCAGCGGCTCGGGCTGGAGCACTTCGCCGAACGGTTCGCCACGGTCGAGGTGAACAACGCCTTCTACCGGCTGCCCGAGCGGGACACCTTCGTCGCCTGGCGGGCACGCACCCCCGACGACTTCTGCGTGGCGGTGAAGATGAGCCGGTACCTCACCCACGTCAAGCGGTTGCGGGAGCCGGCCGAGCCGGTGGACCGGTTCCTCGGCCGGGCGAGCGGGCTCGGCGACCGGCTCGGGCCCGTGCTCGTGCAACTCCCGCCGAACCTGCGCGCCGACCCCGACGCGCTCGACGCGCCGCTGCGGCTCTTCCCCGCCGACGTGCGGGTGGCGGTGGAGCCCCGGCACCCCTCCTGGTGGAGCGACGACACCCGGCGGGTCCTCGAACGGCGCCGGGCCGCGCTGGTCTGGGCCGACCGGCTGAGCCGGCCGGTGGCGCCGCTGTGGCGGACCACCGACTTCGGCTACCTGCGGCTGCACGAGGGGCGCGCCCGCCCGTGGCCACGCTACGGCCGGGCCGCGCTGGCGTCCTGGGTACGTCGGCTGGGCGAGACGTTCGGCGACGCCGAGCCGGCGTACGTCTACTTCAACAACGACCCCGGCGGCGCGGCGATCGTCGACGCGGTGGCCTTCGCCGCGCTGGCCCGGCGGGCCGGCCTCCCGGTCAGCCGGACGCCGAGGGCCCGCCCCACCGGAGTGGAGCGGGCCGGGACGGCGCCGGTCAGGGAATCATCCGGCCCAGGTCCTTCGGCATCTGCGACTTGACGTCCTGCCACTCGCCCTGGGTGACGTGCTGGCGCAGGGTGTCCAGCACCACCTGCACCACTCGCTCCGTGCCGCCCTCCACGTCGTACGGGAAGCCCTGCCGGACCTCGTAGAGGAAGTCTTCCCGGTTCAGCTTGATCGGCACGTTCTCCGGCTGCCAGCCTTCGAAGTAGATGCCGCGTACCAGCACCGGCAACTGCTGAGAAAACTCCACGCTCTGCTGCAGCGGCATCCGGTCGCGCAGCAGGTGCAGCACCGTGCGCAACGCCGCGTACGACTGGTTGCGCTGCTCCTTCGGCCAGCCGTATGCCTGCTCGATGTCCTTGAGGATCAGGTTCGTCTTGTCCAATGAGGACTCGACCGCGGAAATCAGCTGCTCAGCCATCTGCCCACCCCCGTGCGTCGGTTTCCCAGCGTCGGTCGTCGGTGCGGCGCGGCGGCCCGCTGGGCCCCCGCCAGGGCCGGGTCGGGCTGAACCGACCGGGCCGCTCGCCACGCCGGGGCACGTCGGACTTCCCGACCACGTGCAGCACCCCGCCGCGACGTGCATCCGCTACCACCCGCACCGTCATGGCCCACCTCCTGTCGGCCTGCGGTCGCGTCGGTCGACGGACCGCACACACCGCCCATGCTGCGCGGAGAGCGGGTGAGCCGGCCTCACCCGACCCGGGTGAATCAGTCCGCGCCGAGCAGTGCCTTCAACTGCTGGCCGTTGCGCTGGGCGTAGTCGCGGTAGCAGTTGTTCATCAGCACGTGCGTCTGCTCGGCCTCACCGGCCAGCTCGCGCAGCTTCGGCGCCCAGTCCCGCAGCTCCCGCTCGGAGTAGCGGTAGCCGAACTTCTCGTGGATGTCCTTGCTGGTCCACTTGTCGCTGTGCCCGTGGAACCGGACCACCGCCAGGTCCGCGGTCGCGGCCAGCACCGGCGGCACCGACGAGCGGTGCCCCTGCGGCATGTCGACGCAGACGTACGCCAGGCGGTGCTGGCGCAGGAAGCCCAGCGTCTCGTCCCGGTTCGCCCCGTCGAACCAGGACGCGTGCCGGAACTCGAAGACCGGGCGCAGCGGGGCGCACCGCTTCGCCACCTCGAGCAGGTACTGCTTGTTGTCCCGCTTGATGGTGAACCAGGGCGGGAACTGGAACAGCAGCGCGCCGAGCCGGTCCGCCTCGACCAGCGGGTCCAGGGCGGACAGGAAGCGCGTCCAGACCTCCTCGTACGCCTGCGGCGGCAGGTCGTCCGGGTAGACGTTCTTCTTGTCCGTCTCCGGGCGCAGGTCCTTGTAGAGCGCGCCGACCCGGGTCGGATGCCCGGTCAGCAGACTGAACGCCTTGATGTTGAAGGTGAACCCGGGCGGGGTGCGGGCCACCCAGAGCTCCGCCGTCCGCTCGGCGGGCGGCGAGTAGTAGGTGGCGTCCACCTCGACCAGCGGGAACTGCCGGGCGTAGTAGGCCAGCCGCTTCTCCGGGGTGTCCGCGGCCTGCGGGTACCAGCCGGAGTCGAGCAGGGTCCGGTCGGTCCACGAGGCGGTGCCCACCTTGATCTCACCCATGGCTGGAGTCCACCGCGCGTCGGACCGACCGGCAACCCGGGCGGCGCTCAGGCGGCCCGCCGCTCCCGGGTCTGCTTGCAGGCCACGCAGGAGGTGGCGGAGGGGAAGATCTCCAGCCGCTCCACCGGGATCGGGGCGGAGCAACCCTCGCAGAACCCGTAGGTGCCCTCCTCGAGCCGGGTCAGCGCGTGCTCGAACTGGGCGCGACGGTCCAGGATGGTGCGTAACAGGGACTGCGCGGTGTCCCGTTCGGCCGTCTTGGTGCCGCTGTCGGCCTGGTCGTCGCCGGCGGTGTCGCCGACCTCCACCAGGCGCAGCACCTGGCTCTGCAGCACGGCCTGGTCGTACTCCGCGGTCAGCTCGTCGTAGCGCGACCGCAGGGACTGCCTAATCTGGTCGATCTCCGCCTGAGACCGGCCCGTGGCTACCGTGTCGTGGACGAGCATCGCTGCCTGCCTTTCGTGGGGCCTCACATCGGTCCGGGGCGGTGAACGCCCCGGACCTGTCCGTCGGTGGCCCGGGTGAGATCACCCGTGCTCTGTGAGCGGGGCGATTACCCGCAGCCGGAAAGGATCAAACCGACGATTTTTTCGCCACTGACGTCCCGAGCGTCCGGTTCGCCGGGCGGCCGCTCAGCCGGCGTCCCCGGGCTCGACCACGGCCGGGTGGCGGGGGTCGTCGACCCGGACCACCACGTCGGCGAAGGAGGCCGGGGCGACCTCGTCGGCGTACCGGGCGAAGGCGGGCAGCGTCCAGCGCAGCTCCGGATCGGTACGCCGCGCCAGCGCGGCCGGGGAGAGCACCAGGTGAACGGTGACGTCGAAGGGCAGCCCGCCGCCGAGCAGCAGCGCCCCGCTGACCAGCACCACGCCACCGGCGGGCAGCTCGACGTACCCGGCCCGGCTGGCCCGGTCGGTGGCGGCGTCCCAGAGCGACGGGAGCAGCCGGCCCGACCCGTCCGCGCCCGCCGGGTCGAGCACCTCCCGGCGCAGCCCGGTCTCGTCGACCCAGCCCTCGTAGTAGGCGTCGGGGTTGGTCCGGCCCTGTTCCAGCCGGAGCGAGGCGGGGCGGAGGAAGTCGGCGGCGAGCACGTGCAGCACCGGGCGCCCGGCGGCACGCAGCGGGTCGACCAGGGCCGCGGCCAGCGCGTCGGGGCCGGCCGCCGGCGGACCGTCGACGGCCACCCGGAGCCGGCCCGGCACGGCGGTGCCGGCGAGCCGGTCGGTCAGCTCGGCGACGAGCCGTTCGGGCGTGATCGGACGGACGCGCATCCGACCATGGTGCCCGGCCGGCCCGGTGGCCGACCAAGGACCCGGCTGGCTCAGCCGGTGCGGTCGATGGTCACGCGGGCGTCGTCGGAGAGTCGGTAGCCGACGCCGTAGACGGTGGTGACCAGGGGGACGTCCACGCCGACCTTGCCGCGCAGCCGTCGGACGTGCACGTCCACCGTGCGGACGCCGGCGTGCTCGTACCCCCAGACCGCGTTGAGCAGCTGCAACCGGGTGAAGACCCGGCGCGGGTGGGCGACCAGGTGCAGCAGCAGGTCGAACTCCAGTCGGGTCAGCGGCAGCGGCTCGCCGTCGCGCAGCACCGAGCGGGAGGCGGCCAGGATGTGCAGGGTCGGGATGGTCGGTGCGAGGGGGCGGGACGGGGACCGGCCGGCCGGCACCGGGTCGGCGCGACGCTCCACCGGGCCGGCGCCGCTGGTGATGACCGCGTCACCGCGTTCCAGCATCTCCCGGGCGGCCTCCAGCAGCCGGCGCGCGGGTGGGGTCAGGGACTCCTCGCAGGCGAGCGGGATGGACAGGGTGACCGTGAGCACGGGTGCGGCGGTGTTCGCGGGGCGACGCTGGCCGCCGGGGGGACGACCGGGAACCGCGGGTTGGGACGTATGCCATCCGGCGCGCGACGAGGCGGGGCTGACCGACATGGTCCTCCTTGGCTGGTCCGGGTATCTCCCCACGGCCCGGGACGCCGCTTCATCGATGCTTCCCGGCGCCTGTGCGAGGGTCAAGGGGCGGCTACGTTGCATGAATGTGACAATTGACGAACACATCGGAGCCACCCGCTCGCTCTCCGTGCGAGGCCAGATGATTACAGCAGAGTCGCCGAGTCGGCCCGTCAAGGGGGGTCCCCGGCCGGTTCACATTGGCCGGTGGGGTCGCGGGGCCGCTGCTCAGGCGGGGGAACGTGAGGAGAGTGCGCGGACGCCGGCCGCCCGGGGTGGCGGATCCGACCCCGGGCACCCGGCGCGGCGAGGGCCCGCCCGTCGGCTCAGCACTCCCGGTCCACCTCGACGCGGGCCTCGTCGGCGAGCCGGTAGCCCACGCCGTACACCGTGGTCACCAGCGGGGTGTCGGCGCCGAGCTTGGCGCGCAGCCGGCGGACGTGCACGTCCACGGTGCGCGCCACCGCGTGCTCGTAGCCCCAGACGCCGGCGAGCAGCTGCCGGCGGGTGAAGACCCGACGCGGGTGCTCGGCGAGGAAGAGCAGCAGGTCGTACTCGATCCGGGTCAGCGGGATCTCCCGCGGACCCTGGCGGACGATCCTGGGGCCGGCCAGGATCCGTACCGGGTCCGGACCGGCCTGCGGGGCCGGCGGCCCGGCGACCAGATCGGGGTGCGTGGGCGGGTCAATCGGGACGGCGGCGCGCGGCCGGCCGGCGAGGGCGGGGCCCGAGGTTTCGTGGTGGAGCACCCCCTCGCCCGTCCCGGCCAGCTCGCCGAGCAGGTCGACCAGCCGGGCCAGGCCGGGCGTCAGCGCACCGGCGGCGATCTCGAGGGTGATGGTCAGGGCCGGCGCGGTGCGGGACGGCGCGGCCCGGTCGGTACGGCCGGGCCGGTGTGGACGCGGGGAGATGGCGACGACGGACATGGAGCCTCCTGAGCTGGCGGTCGCGCCCGCCACGCCGGGGTACGGCGCGACGGTCAGCGGGGCGCCCGGCCGGCGGTGACCGGTGGCGCGGCGGACGAGGGGCGGTGCGGCGGGGTGGGGCCGAGGGTGGGCAGCCCGGCGATGCGCCAGGCGGCGAACCCGCCGGCCACGTCGGTGGCCCGGTGCAGGCCGAGCTCCTGGAGGGCGGCGGCGGCCAGCGAGGAGGTGTAGCCCTCCTGGCAGAGGATCACCACCGGCACGTCGTAGTCGACGGCCTGGGGCAGCCGGGCCGGGCAGCGCGGGTCGAACCGCCACTCGAGCACGTTGCGCTCCACGGCGAGGGCGCCGGGGACGGTGCCGTGCGCGGCGCGCTGGCCGGCCGGCCGGATGTCGATCAGCAGGGCCCCCGACCGGTGCGCGAGGTGGGCCTGCTCGGGGTCGAGCCGGCGCAGCCGGGCGCGGGCGGCGGCGAGGATCTCGTCGATCCCCCGGGCGCCGGGCGGCGGGACCGGACAGCTCTCGGGGCGGGTCCGGGTGTGCGGCATGGTCGGGTCCTTCCAGGCGGATGTCGGGTCTGCGGGCGGGAGGGGTCGCGCGCCGGGCGGCGTCACCACGCCACTCCGGCCTCGGCCACGTCGGCGATCAGGAGCTGCCCGTCGCGGAGCCGGTAGCGGGTCATCCGGCGCAGCGCGGGCCGGTAGACGTGCACGCTGACCGCCGGTCGGTCGCCCCGGTTGGTCACGACGTGCACGTGCCGGGCGCCGAAGCGCCGGCCGGCGCCGGCGGCCAGCCGATGTGGACGCAGCCGGTCGCCGCTGACCGTCTCCTCGGTGAGGGTGCCGGCGATGACCAGGAAGGCTCCGGGCGAGCCGCCGTGGTCGTGCAGGTCGGTGCCCTGCCCGGGCAGCCAGCTCAGTGCCCAGACCTCGTGGTCGGGCCCGGCCGCGAGCCGCGCGTACCACCGCTGCGCCCGGTCGAAGCGCAGCGGGACGGGCCATCGCACCGGGTCCGCGTGCCGGGCGGCGAGGGCGAGCAGGTCGACGGGGTGTGCGCTGGTCATGGGCGGGTCGTCCTCCCGGGTGCGGAGCGGCGCGTACCCCTCCACCATAGAAGGCAAACCCTATGGGTTTAGTAGGTAATACCGGATGCTGGGACGACTGTGGCCGCCGCGTCGGCCGGTCAGCGGACCAGCGGCGGGCCCACCCGGTAGCCGGCCACCGACGGCCAGCGCACCGTCAGCACCACCGACTCCCGCTCCGCGTACCAGGAATGGTCGACGCCCCGGCCCCACACCACGTAGTCGCCGGGCGTGCCGAGCACCACCGTGCGATCCGGCAGCTCCACCCGGAACCGGCCGCTGATCAGCACCAGCAGCGCGGTGCGCCGCTCACCGGTGGCCCACTGTGACCGGGCCTCCCCCGCCGGGTGCACACCCCACTTCACCTCGACCTCGGTGCTGTGCCGGACGTCCCCCGGCGGCTTGAAGTGGCCGAGCAGCCAGCCGGCGTCGGTGGCACCGTCCACGCCCGCGTTGCCGACGTACACCGAATCGTCCATCCACCCCTCCCGCCCGCCGGGCTGGCAAGCTACCAGGCGCGGCCAGCCCGGGTCCCACTAACCTGGACGGATGACCGACGATCTCGACGCGGAGACGCTCGCCTTCGCGCACCGGATTTTCGACCTGGCGCGCGACGGGGCGACCGAGGAGCTGGCCGGATACGTCGACGCCGGCCTGCCGGTCAACATGACCAACGGCAAGGGCGACACGCTGCTGATCCTCGCCGCGTACCACGCCCAGCCGGCGACCGTGGCCGCGCTGCTGGCCCGGGGCGCCGACCACGGGCGGATCAACGACCGGGGCCAGACGGCGCTCGCCGCGGCGATCTTCCGGAAGAACACCGAGGCGGTACGGGCGCTGCTCGACGCCGGCGCCGACCCGGACCACGGCAGCCCCTCGGCGGTGGAGACGGCCCGCTTCTTCGACCTGCCGGAGATGCTGGCGGCGCTCGGCCGGAGCTGACCCACCTGCCGGCGCGCCGACCGCCGGGACGGTATACAGGGTCGGTGGAGGATCCCGTACCCGAGCAGATGCGCACGGCGGCCAGCGCCCTGCTGGCGGCGCTCGACGAGTCGGGCCGGCGGCGCGCCGGCCACGCCTTCGACGACGAGCCGGCCCGGCGGTGGCTGGAGTACCGGCCCCGGCCCCGACCCGGCGTGCCCCTCGCCGACCTGGACGTGGCGGCCCGCAAGGCGGCGCACCGCCTGCTCGCCACCGCGCTGAGCCCGCCGGCGTACGCGCAGGCGATGACGATCATCGCCTTGGAGGAGGTGCTCGACCGGGCGGAGGGCTGGCGGCGCGGCCGGCACAGCGGCGACTACTGGGTGGCCCTCTTCGGCGACCCGGGCGCCGACGACCGGTGGGGCTGGCGAATCGAGGGGCACCACCTCTCGGTGAGCATGACCGTGGTCGACGACCAGGTCTCCCCCGCCCCGCTCTTCTTCGGCGCCAACCCGGCCACGGTCCGGCACGCCGGCCGGTCGGTCTCCCGGCCGCTCGGCGCCGAGGAGGACCTGGCCCGGGAGCTGCTCGACGCGCTCGGACCGGCGGGACGGGCCGCCGCGATCGTCGCGGACGAGGCGCCCACCGACATCATCAGCGCCACTCGGCCGACCGCGCCCGGCCGGCTCGACCCGCTCGGGGTGCCCCGGAACCGCCTCACGGCGACCGGTCGGGCGCTGCTCGACCAGCTCGTCGCCCTCTACCTCGACCGCCTCCCGCCGGAGCTGGCCGCCCGGGAGGCCGACCGGCTCGACGGCGGGGAGCTGCACTTCGCCTGGGCCGGCCCGACCCGGCCGGGGCAGCGGCACTACTACCGCGTCCAGGGCGACGACCTGCTGATCGAGTACGACAACACCACCGACGACGGCAACCACGCGCACACCGTCCTGCGCCGCCCGGCCAGCGACTTCGGCGCCGACGTCCTCGCCGCCCACCACGCCACCGCCCACTGACCCCCTCCCGTGCGGGGGGCCGTCAGGGGTGGCGGGCTTCGATGAGGAAGCGTTGGGCGTGGGCGACGAAGGGGCCCTCGGCGCGGATGCGGTCGTGCAGGCGGCGCAGCTCGTCGCGGTAGCGGTCGACGGTGAAGCCGGGCACGGTCCAGATCACCTTGCGCAGGAAGTACACCACGGCGGCGATGTCGTGGAAGACCGTCCGCAGGGTGGCCCTACGCAGGTCGACGACCGCCAGGCCGGCGGCCCGGGCGGCGGCGACCGCCTGCTCCGGGTGCCGGCTGGCCGGCGGCGGGAGCGGGCCGAGGACGGCCTCGCTCAGCTCGCGGACCGTGCCCGCCCCGATCTGCTGGGACAGATAGCTCCCACCGGGGCGGAGCACCCGGGCGATCTCGTCCCACCAGGTCTCCACCGGGTGTCGGCTCGTGACCAGGTCGAACGCGCCGTCCCGGAACGGCAGTGGGGGCGTCTCGGCCACCCGCACCACGGTGGCGCCGACCCGGCGCAGCGTACGGCGGGCGACCTCGACGTTCGGCGGCCAGGCCTCGGTGGCGACCAGCAGCGGCGGCGGCGTGGGCGTCTCGGCGAGCACCTCTCCCCCACCCGTGTCGATGTCCAGCGCGGCGGCGACGGTGGCCATCCGGGCGCCGACCAGCCGGGCGTAGCCCCACGGCGGGCGCTCCTCGGTGGCCCGCCCGGCGAGCCAGGAGAAGTCCCAGCCGTCGACCGGCACGCCGGCCCCCTCGGCGATCAGGTCATCGAAGTCACGATCCGCTTCCATCCCGCGAGCCTGCCGCCGGCGGGCGGCACCCGGCAATGGCATTTCCCGCCCGGCCGGGGCGACGGGGTTCGGCGTCGCGTCAGGCCGGCCGGCGGACGATCTCGACGGTGGAGCCGGTGACCGTGCCCAGCGCCTCGAAGCCGCTCGGCTCGACGCGGCCCCGGTCGAACTGGCGCATCAGCCGGGCGCCGAGCCAGACCCCGACCGCGCCGACGGCCAGGGCGAGCAGCTCGGTGGCGAGCAGCGCGCCGGTGGCGCCCCGCTGCGGCGCGTGGGCCCGGATCAGGCAGGCGAGCAGGAACAGCCCCGCCATCGCGGCGTTGACCAGGTTGAAGGTGACCGCGGTCCGGCGGGTCCGGCCGGCCCGGACGTCCCACAGGTCGACCATCCCGGCGACGGTGGCCAGGGCGGCCGCGACCAGCGCGGCGACGGCGCTCCAGTAGCCCACCTCGCCAAGGAAGGCGGGGCCGCCGGCGACGTCGGCCAGGTCGAACACCGCGGCGCTGACGAAGAGCCCGAACGGGAACGTCACCAGCATCGGTTGGATGGGGTTCCCCTGCACCCGCAGTCGGCTCTCCATCGGTTCCTCCCAGGATCGGTGCGGTGCGCCAGTCCAGAGTGCTACCCGACCGCCAATGGGGCGAAACGAACGCCGTTCAGCTCTCCCGGGGACGGGAGACGGTGATCACCAACCGCTCGGCCACCTCGCGCAGCGGTATGTCCAACGAGGCGGCGGCGCTGCGGAGCACGTCCAGCGCCTCCGGGGCCGGGCAGCCGCGCTGGGTCATGATCACCCCGATGGCCTGCCCGACGACCCCCTCCTCCAGCAGGGTGGCGTCCAGCTGACCGGCCGTCGCCGCCTGCCGGGCCCGGTCCCGGACCGCGGCCAGCAGCAGCCCGGCGTGCTCGGCGAGGAGCATCGCGGTGAGCTGGTGCCGGGTGGTCAGCCCGGGCGTCGCCTCGGCGTACAGGTTGATCGCGCCGATCACCTGCTCGTCGACGTCGACCGGCGCGGAGATCACCCCGCGTACGCCCAGGCCGCGGGCCCGGGTGGTCCAGGCCGGCCACCGCGACTCCTGGGTCAGGTCCTCCGCGATGATCATCTCGCGGCGGCGGATGGCGCTCATCGCCGGCGAGTCGGGGCCGTGCCGCAGGTCGTCCAGCTCGGCCAGCCGGGGGTCGGAGGCGGCCACGCCGGCCGGCTCGCCGGCCCGCAGCGCGGTGAAGCCGCAGCAGGCCACCCCCGGTACGGCGTCCCGGGCGATCCGGACCAGCTGCTCCAGCGCCTCGTCGAAGTCGGTGACCGTGATCAGGCCGGCGGTGAGCTCCCGCAGCAGTGCCGCGGTCTCCAGCACGCCCAGCGTGTCGATGGTCGACTCCCGCGTGTCCAGGTTCACCGGCTCGCGGTCCCCGCCCCCGGCGCGTACGACCACGCGGTGTCCCCGTCCAGTCCCATTGCCTGTGTCATCCCCGCTGCCTCTCCCTGACTCGAAAGCCCCGGGCTACTACCCTCCCAAATCAGGATCGAAACCGTGCAAAGGGGTCCCTTCCACGCGGCCGGCGCGTCGGAAGGGACCCCTGTGACGGTCAGCGGGAACCGGAGATGAGCCGTCGCCCGATGGAGGCGATCAACCGGTCCAGCTCCGAGCCGAACGGGTTGTCGTGCACCAGGTACGTCCAGGTGGCGGTCGGCCGGACCAGCTTCGAGGCGTCCGGCTCCCAGCCCTCGTCGAACTCGGTCTCCTCGAAGGTGGCGATGGTCCGCGTCTCGATCTCGGGGATCAGCGCGTTGAACGCGGGCACGGCGCTGCGGTGGAACTCGTCGAGGGGGTCGAGCCGGCCCAGCGCCCGCAGGTGCACGCCCTCCCGGACCTCGGAGAGCTCGGCCAGGTGGTCGGCCCAGAGCCGGTCCAGGTGATACAGGGCGATCGACCGGGCCGCGTCGGCAAGCAGGTCCTCGTCCATCTCGCCGGCCTTCTCCGGCACCCGCTCCAGCAGCATCAGCGCGGCGATGTCGCTGGTGAGCAGCCGCTCGCGCCGCTCCGCGAGGGCCTTGCGCTGCTGCTCGATCACCACGCTGTAGCGCCAGGTGTTGCGGTGGATCTCGTGGTTGACGCCCTCGGCGACCCGCTGGGCGTGCTCCACCGCGTAGTCCACCTCGGGGTCGGTGACCAGGCCGTCGGCGTTCATCCGCGGCGAGGCCGGGACGGCGTCGCCGGCGTGCCGGACCACCAGGTCGTCCTCCAGGCTGACGAGAAAGACCGAACCGCCCGGGTCGCCCTGCCGGCCGGCCCGACCCCGCAGCTGGTCGTCGACCCGGCGGCTGTCGTGCCGGCCGCTGCCGATCACGTACAGGCCGCCCAGCTCGGCCACCCGCTCCTGGTCGGCCTGGTCGCTGCCGCCGAGCCGGATGTCGACGCCCCGGCCGGCCATCTGGGTGGAGACGGTCACCGCGCCGTACGCGCCGGCCTCGGCGATGATCGCCGCCTCCTCGTCGTCGTTCTTGGCGTTGAGCACCACGCAGGGCACCCCCGCGGCGTGCAGCCCGGCGGCCAGCCCCTCGGACTCCTTCACGTCCAGGGTGCCGACCAGCACCGGCCGGCCCTGCTCGTGGCAGCGCTTGATCTCGTCGATCAGCGCCTCCACCTTCTCGGCCCGGGTGGCGTAGATCCGGTCCGGCTCGTCCTCGCGGACGCACGGCGTGTTCGGCGGGATCACCGCCACCTCGAGGCCGAAGAACTCCCGCAGCTGGTCGCCGACGAGCACCGCGGTCGCGGTCATCCCGCAGACCTTCGGGTAGAGCGCGATGAACGCCTGCACGGCGATCGTGCCGAGCACCTCGCCCTCGGCGGTCGCGTCCAGGCCCTCCTTCGCCTCGACCGCGGCCTGGAGCCCGTCCGGCCAGCGGCGGCGCTGGGCCACCCGGCCGCGCATCTCGTCGATCAGCTCGACCGAGCCGTCCCGGACGATGTAGTCGACGTCACGGTGCAGCAGGGCGTGCGCGTGCAGCGCCACGTTCACCGCGGAGAGCTGCCCGACGTGCTCCTCGTCGTACAGGTCGATGCCGCCGAGCTTGGCCTCGACGGTGGCCAGGCCGGCGGCGGTGAAGGCGACGCTGCGGCCGTCCTCGGCGACGGTGTAGTGCCCGCCCTTGCGCAGCCCGCGCACCAGCGCGGCGGCCGCGTGCACCGGGTCCTGCTCGCCGGGGACGGCGCCGGCGAGGACCATCGGCACCCGGGCCTCGTCGATCAGGATCGAGTCGGCCTCGTCGACGATGGCGGTCCGCAGCGGCTGCTGGACCCGGTCGTCGATGTCCGTGACGAGCTGGTCGCGCAGGTAGTCGAAGCCGGCCTCGCTGACCGAGACGTAGGTGACGTCGCAGGCGTACGCGGCGCGCCGCTCCGCGGGGGTGGACGCCTCGTTGACCCAGCCGACGGTGAGCCCGAGCAGGGTGTAGACCGGGCCCATCCACTCGGCGTCGCGGCGGGCCAGGTAGTCGTTGACGGTGAGCACGTGGACCGGGCCGTTGCCCATCCGCACGTGCCCGTACGCGGCGACGGTGGCGGTGAGCGTCTTGCCCTCACCGGTGGCCATCTCGGCGACCTTGCCGGAGAGCAGCGCCATCGCGCCGAGCAGCTGCACGTCGTACGGCCGCTGGTCCAGGCCGCGGCGGGCGGCCTCCCGGCCGACCGCGCAGATCTCCTCGTACCCGGTGGCGGCGCCGGCGGCCTCGGTCAGCTCGGCGTCGTCGAGCGCCTGCAGCTCCTCCTCGCGCGCCTCGATGGCCGGCAGCAGCTTCTCCAGCGGGGCCAGCTCGACCGTGGTTCCCGGCCGCTGGAGGAACTGCCGGAACCTGCTCTTCAACCGTTGCGACACACCCATGAGCGGCAACGGTACGCGAACCGAACGCGATTGTGCGGCCCGGCGGTCGGCAGGTCGCGCCGGTGTCCGGAATCGGCGGCATCCGCCCAGCTCAGGGCCTTTGCCGCAGGGTCAGCTGACGAGGAGCTGATGGGTGGCCAGCTCCCGGTAGAGGGGGCTGGTCACGGTCAGCTCGTCGTGGCTGCCGACGGCGACCACCCGGCCCCCGTCGAGGACCACGATCTGGTCCGCGTCCACGACGGTGGAGAGGCGGTGCGCCACGATCAACAGGGTGCGCCGGACCGCCACCGCGTCGATGGCCCGGCGCAGCGCCGCCTCGTTGCGGGCGTCGAGGTTGCTGGTCGGCTCGTCCAGCAGGAGCACCGGCGGGCCCGCCAGCAGCGTCCGGGCGATGGCCAGCCGCTGCCGCTCACCCCCGGAGAGCAGCACGCCGCCCTCACCGACCTGCACGCCCAGCCCCTCGGGCGCCCGCTCGGCCAGGTGCCCCAGGTTGACCTCGTCGAGGACGGCCCGGAGCCGGTCGTCCGGGGCGCCCGGCGCGGTGATCAGCAGGTTCTCCCGCAGCGTGCCAGCGAGCACCGGGGCCTCCTGCTCGACGTACCCGAGCCGGGCCCGCAGCGCCTCGCGGGGCAGGTCGCGCACGTCCACCCCGTCCAGGCGGAGCGCGCCCCCGGTAACCTCGTAGAAGCGTTCGACCAGGGCCAGCAGGGTCGACTTGCCGGCGCCGGAGGGGCCGACCAGGGCGGTCCGGGTACCGGCCGGCACGGTGAAGCTCACCCCGTGCAGCACGGGCGGCCCGCCCGGGTAGCCGAACCCGACCCGGTCGAACTGGATCGCCGCCGGCCCGCCGGCCGCCGGAGCCGCCACCGGCCGGGCCCGTCGGTCGCCGGCCCCCTCCTCGGGTACGGCGAGGATCTCCTCGATCCGGGCGAGGGCGCCCAGCCCGCTCTGCAGCTGGGTGTACGCGTGCACCGCCTGCCCAAGCGGCAGCACCAGGAAGAACAGGAACATCACGAAGGCGACCAGGTCGCCGACGCTGATCGCCCCGGCGGCCACCCGCGCCCCGCCGACGGCCAGCACGAGCAGGAAGGCGCCCTGGATGGTGACCGTGCTGGCCGGACCGACCAGCGCCTGCACCCGGGCCACCCGCAGCCCCGCCGCGTACGCCTCGGCGGCGCTGCCGGCGACGGTCTCCGCCTCCCGCGTCTCGGCCCGGCTGGCCCGGATGGTGCGGGCGGCCGAGATGGCCCGCTCGACGGCGGAGGTCATCTCACCGACGCGCTCCTGGGCCCGGCGGGCCAGCCCGCGTACCCGGCGGGCCCCGGTGAGGGCGAACCCGATGCCGACCGCGACGGCACCCAGCGTCACCCCGAACAGCGGCGGATCGAGCAGCAGCATCGCGGTCCCGGCGCCGAGCACCATCACGGCCCCGGTGACGGTCTCGAAGAGCCCGGAGGTGACCACCGCCCGCAGCAGGGTGGTGTCCGAGCCGACCCGGGAGAGCAGGTCGCCGGTGCGCCGGCGATCGTACTCGGCGATCGGCAGCCGCAGCAGGTGCCCGGCGAGCCGACGGCGGGTGCCCAGCACCAGCCCCTCCGCGGTCCGTTGCAGCAGGTAGTCGCGGAGCCCGCCGACCGCCGCGCCGGCCACCACCAGGGCCACCAGCGCCACGACGAGCCCGGCGATCGGCCGGGCGGCGGTCATCCGGTCCAGCACCACCCGGGTGAGCAGGGGCTGCCCGAGGGAGGCCCCGGCGCCGGCCAGCGACAGCACGCCCACCACGGCGAGGGTGCCGCGGTGGGCGCGCAGGTACGGCAGCAGGGCGGCGAGCCCGGGCGGGCGGGCGGCGTCCGTGGTCATGGCAGCACGGTAGCCGGCCCGGTCATCCCCGCCGGTCGGTGGCCGGCAGCCGGCGGCGAACCCCGTGAACCGCCGGCTCAGGGCGTGAGCACGACCTGGAGCTCCGACCGGCGCCGCTCGGCCAGGTCGGTCAGCAACGCCGGCGCCTCCTCGAACGGCACCACCGCCGAGACCAGATGCTTGCGGATCACGTCGCCGTACTGCCGGAGCAGCTCGATGGTCTCCGCGGAGAGCCGCTCCCGGTCCCAGAGGGGGGCGAGCCCGCGCGGCACCCGCCCGATCTGGGCGCAGCGCAGCGACAGGCCGTTGTGGTGGAACTCCTCGCCGAGCCGGACCTCGTCCGCGCCCGCCTGATAGAAGGCCAGGTCGATGACCGTGCCCTGGGGGCGCAGCAGGCGCAGGGCGAGGTGCAGCGCCCAGGCCTGGCCCCGGCACTGGAACACCACGTCGGCGCCGCGGTCGCCGGCGGCGTGGTTCCACCGGGTCTTGAGCACCACCGCCGGGTCGTCGGCCTCCGGGTCGAGGGTCTCCAGGCCCAGCGCCTCAGCCACCTCTCGCCGCTGCGGGGTCGGGTCCAGCACCACCACCGAGGCGGCCCCGTGCCGCCGGGCGAGCAGCGCGGTGAGCAGCGCGACGACGCCGCTGCCGACGACCGCGACCCGGCGGCCGCGCACGCCGTCGCCGAGCGAGCGGACGTCGGTGCCGCACAGGTCGGCCGCGGCGTGCAGCAGGCCGTTGGCGCAGATCGGACCCATGTGCGCGACGTAGACGCCGAGCAGTGGGTCGAGGTCCTCCGGCAGCGGCACGAAGCGTTCGGCGACCGGGTCGGCGACGTACCCGGTGCGGTGCCCGTAGGTCATCGCGCCGACGGTCCCGACCCCGATCGCCGGGGTACGGCTCTCCACCACCCGGCCGACCTGCATGTAGCCGAGCCGGTCCACCGGGTACGGGGCGGTCGCCTCCCCCGGCTGGAACAGGCCGAGGCCGGCGTTCCAGGTGACGTTGAGGTAGGGATTGGTGCCCTTGACGTAGCTCAGTTCGGTGCCGGCGGAGACGCCGCTGTAGAGCGTCTCCACCCGGAACGTGCCGTCCCGCAGCTCAACGGCGTCCTGCTCGACCAGCTCCACCCGCCCGGGGCCGCTGACCACCACGACCTTGTCACGCATCGACGGTCACCCCCGCGGGCGCGGCGTCCACCACGGCCGTCCGCGGCCGCGCGGCCGGCCCGGTGGGCAGCGAGACGCTGCGCCCGGTCCGCGCGGACTCGGCCACCGCGAGAGCCAGCCGCTGGGTGCGCAGGGCCTCCGCGTACGGGACCCGGACGTCGTCGCCGATCCCCCGTACTGCGTCGACGAAGGCCCGGTCGACGGCCGTCCGGGCGCCGTCCGGGTCGGCGGGCAGGTGCCGCTCGCCGTCCGCGTCGCAGATGGTCAGCCCGTCCTCGGCCAGCGACAGCGCCAGCCCGTCGGCGAGAATCTCCAGGCCGGCCCGGTGCTTCCAGGTCATCACGCACGCCGCGGCGAGCGTGCCGACCGCGCCGTTCTGGAAGCGCAGCGCCGCCGCGGTGACCGAGTCGATGTCGGCGCCGTCGACCGGCGGCGGGGCGCCGTCGCCGTACGCGGTCACCTCGGTGGCCTCGCCGACCAGCGCGCGGATCAGGTCGAGCACGTGCGCGGCCTGCTCGACCACCGGGCCGCCGGAGCGGTCCCGCCGGGCCCACCAGGCCACCGGCGGCACCTTGTCCAGCCAGGCGCCGTTGACCATCCGCACCGGGCGGTCGGCGAGCAGCTCCCGGGCCTGCTCGACCACGTGCAGGTAACGCCAGTGATGGCCGACCGCGGTCAGCAGCTGCCGCCGCTCCACCAGGGCGGCGACCCGCTCCGCGGTCTCCAGGTCCACCGCGACCGGCTTCTCCACGAACATCGGCACGCCGGCGGCGATCACCGCCTCCTCGATCGGCCCGTGCGCGAACGGCGGCACGCAGACGTACACGGCGTCCGGGCCGGCGGCGAGCAGTTCGTCCACATCGGCGAAGGCGCGGGCGCCGTGCGTCCCGGCCAGCGCCTCCGCCGCGTCCCGGGCCACGTCGGTCACCCCGAGCAGTTCCACGTCCTCGAAGCCGGTCAACACCCGGGCGTGGCGTTGCGCCACCCCGCCGGCCCCTACCAGTCCCACCCGGCACGCGCGCATTCCACAGACCCTCTCGCCACGGTTTCACGACTACCCGGACAGCTCTCCCCCTGCCGGCACCCCACCAAACCCGGCGGCCGGCGCAATCAGACCTTCATCCGCCGGGAACCGGCCGGTGCCCGGGCGTGATCAAGCTGATAGGCATGATCCGGTTAGCGCGGGGTCGGTAATGGGAAATCCCCTCCCCGCGTTTCCGCCACGACCTGGGGGTGTGCCTGTGCGGGATACAGAATCGATCGTCTCACCGGTGGTGGAGGCCTGGGCCACCTATCGGACCACGTCGGCCAACGACTGGCCGGCACGGCGCCTGCTGCGCGCCAAGGGTGACCAGCGGGTCAGCGTGGTGCTGCCCGCCCGTAACGAAGAGGCCACCGTCGGCGCGATCGTGTCGACGATCCGCGAGCACCTGATGGACCGACTCCCTCTCGTCGACGAGCTGATCGTGGTCGACTCCCGGTCGACCGACCGGACCGCCCAGGTGGCCCGCGCCGCCGGGGCCGAGGTGGTCAGCCAGGACGCGATGACCCGGGGGCTGCCCCAGCTGAGCGGCAAGGGCGACGCGCTCTGGGCCGGCCTGGCCGCCGCCGAGGGTGACGTGGTCGCCTTCGTAGACGCCGACCTGCGCGAGTTCCGGCCGCACTTCGTCACCGGACTGATCGGCCCGCTGCTGACCGACCCGTCGGTCGACTTCGTCAAAGGCTTCTACCACCGGCCGCTGGTGGGCGCGACCAGCGTCGAGGCCGACGGCGGTGGCCGGGTGACCGAGCTGATGGCCCGGCCGCTGCTCAACCTCTTCTGGCCGGAGCTGGCCGGCTTCGTGCAACCCCTCGCCGGCGAGTACGCGGGCCGCCGGGAGGTGCTCGAGCAGGTGCCGTTCGTCTCCGGCTACGGCGTGGAGACGGCGATGCTGATCGACCTGCTGGAGCTGGTCGGCCTCGACGCGCTGGCCCAGGTGGACCTGGGTGAGCGCAAGCACCGTCACCAGGACACCGCGGCGCTGGGCCGGATGTCCGCCCAGATCATGCTGACCGCCTGGTCCCGGCTGCAGCGTCGCGGCTGGGCCAGCCCGAACACCACGCCGGCGGCCCTGCTCACCCAGTTCAGGCGGGGTGGCTCCGACGCGCTGCCCAACCTGGACCGCGAGATCGTGGTCAGCGACGTCTCGATCGAGGAGCGCCCGCCGCTGGCGCAGCTTCGGCACCGGGTGCCGCGGCGGCGGGTGGCGGCGTGAGGCCACCGGGCGACGGTGGCGACGGCCGGTCCGGGCGACCGGCGCGCAGCGGTGACGGCCGGCCCGCGGGGCCGGTCGCTGGCACGCGGAGGGCCGACGGGGGCGCCGCCGAGGGAAGGAACCCGACACGATGAGTCTCACCGTCCTGATGAACGCCGGTCCCTGGTTGTCCGTGCCGCCCCCCGGCTACGGCGGGATCGAGAACGTGGTGGCGACCCTGGTGCCCGAGCTGCGCCGGCTCGGCGTCCGAGTCGTGCTGGCCTCCGTGGAGACCAGCACCCTGCCGGTCGACGAGAAGATCTCGGTCTTCCCGGACGGCCAGTTCCACGCCCTGCAGCGGCCGTACAACCAGGTCTGCGGGGTCTCCCAGGCGCACCTGAGCGGGGTGGTGCGCGCGCTGCACACCCGCGACGACATCGACCTGGTGCACGACCACGTGGAGGCGGTCGGGCTGGCCACCATGGCCGCGATGGGCCCGGACGCCCCGCCGGCGCTGCACACCCTGCACTGGGACCTGGCCAAGCACCCGGAGCTCTACGGCAACCTGGACGGCGGCGACCGGGTCCGGGTCAACGGCGTCTCCGCCTCGCAGCTGGCCCGCGCCCCGCAGGCGCTGCGCGACCACTCGGTGGGGCACGTGCACCTGTCCACCCCGCTCGCCGTCGACGCGGACCGCCGACCCCTGGTGGACAAGGGCGACTACCTGATCATTCTCGGCCGGATCAACCCGGGCAAGGGCCAGGACCTCGGCGCCCGGCTGGCCCAGCAGGTGGGCTTCCCGCTGGTGCTGGCCGGCCCGGTCGGGCCGTACCACCGGCCGGAGGACCTGGCCGCGGCCGGCGACGAGGCCCGGCAGAACCCGGACGTGCGGTTCTTCTACGACCACGTCGCCCCGCACGTCGACGGCGACCTGGTCCGCTGGGTGGGCACGGTCGCCGGCCAGGAGCGCGACGACCTGCTCGCCGGCGCCCGCGCCTCGCTCTTCCCGCTGCGCTGGGAGGAGCCCGGCGGCACCGCGGTGGTCGAGTCCCTCGCCCTGGGTACGCCGGTGGTCTCCACGGCCCGCGGCTGCCTGCCCGAGCTGATCGAGCACGGGCGCACCGGGCTGCTCACCACCGACGAGGAGGAGCTGGGCGAGCTGGTGCTGGCCGCCGGCCTGCTGGACCCGGACGAATGCCGGCGCGAGGCGGCCGCCCGGTTCACCCCGGCGATGATGGCCGAGCGGTACGTCGAGCTGTACGAGCGGGTCCGCCAGCTGGCCGCCCGCCCCCTGTTGCCCGCCTGAGCGCCCTAACCCGGCCCGGCCGAACCGCGAGGGGTGGCCGGGCCGGCGTTTGCCGCCCGCCGGAACGGGAAGCCACGCCGTCCGTTCCAGGTGAGGAGACGTCGTGACGAACTCGATGGCCCACTCCCGGGGCAGGCGCAACCCGGCCGACGGCCGCGCCCCCGTACGCCGGGCCGCGGCCGCCGTCGGCGTGATCTTCCTGATCATCGGCGTGCTCGGCTTCATACCGGGGATCACCAGCAACTTCGACGACCTGTACTTCGCCGGCCACGAGTCGGACGCGAAGCTGTTCGGCCTGTTCCAGGTCTCGGTGCTGCACAACATCGTGCACCTGCTCTTCGGCATCGCCGGCCTGGCGCTGTCCCGGACGGTCTCCGGCGCCCGGACGTACCTGATCGGCGGAGGCGCCATCTATCTGGTGCTCTGGCTCTACGGCCTGGTGGTCGACCACTCCAGCGGAGCGAACTTCATCCCGCTCAACGGGGCCGACAACTGGCTCCACTTGTTCCTCGGCATCGGCATGATCGCCCTCGGCCTGCTCACCACGCGCGGCGTGAATCGTCGCTGAGCAGAACCGGGTGGGCGGCTGGTCCGGTTTGACCGGGCTGGGCGGCGGGTAGTTCGCAGGTCCGCGACGAGACGGAATCGAGGGCGCCATGCCGAGCCGGATCAGCTGCGAGGTCCGCGACGAGTCGCCGGTCACCCTCGTACGGCTTACGGGCGCGCTCGACCTGGCGACCATGCGCACGGTGCACACCGTGCTGGACCGCTGCCTCACCGCCCAGCCGGACGCCCTGGTGGTCGACCTGGCCGAGGTCGACGTGGTCGACCGGCTGGCGCTCTCCGTCTTCGCCGCCGCCGCCCGGCGGGCCGCCGACTGGCCCGCGGTGCCGGTGGTGCTCTGCGCCCCGCCGCCGGACGCGGCGGCCTGGCTCGCCGAGACGACCGCGTGCCGGGTGGTGCCGGTGCGGCCCGACTGCGCGGAGGCCACCGCGCTGGCCGGCGCGTCGGCGGCGCCGCGGCTGCGGGCCCGGCTGGAGCCGGTCGCCGGCGCCTGCCGACGGGCCCGGGAGCTGGTCACCGACGCCTGCGGGCGGTGGAACATCCCCGAGCTGATCGGGCCGGCCTCGCTGGTGCTGACCGAGCTGGTGGGGAACGTGGTCCGGCACGCCGGCACGCCGATGCAGGTCACGGTGACCCTGCGGTGGCCGTACCTCCAGCTGGCCGTGACGGACGGCAGCCGGGTCGCGGCCCGGGCCGCGGCCGGGCAGGACCTGCGGGCCGAGGGGGGCCGGGGGCTGCTGCTGGTCCGCGAGCTGACCCAGCGCTGGGGCAGCGCGCCGACGGGTGACGGCAAGGTCGTCTGGGCGATGCTACCGGCGAACTGACCGAATTTTCCGCTCTCGCCTGGTTTTATGGGCAGAGGGCCGGGTAGGCGTGCCCGTCCTTTCTGTCGTCACGACGGGGTGAGAGATATGCCGAAGCGGGTAGTCACGGAGCCGGCACGAGACCGGGGGCCCGCGATCCTCGCGCCCGCCCGGTTCGGCGGCTATCCCGGCCCGGTACGGACCGCCATCAGAGGCAATTCGCTGCTCAAGCTGCTTGGTACGACCGACGCCAAGCTGATCGGCCTGCTCTACCTGGTGACGTCATTCGGCTTCTTCCTGATCGGCGGGGTGCTGGCGCTGCTCCTGCGGGCCGAGCTGGCCCGTCCGGGCATGCAGTTCCTCTCCCCCGAGCAGTACAACCAGTCGTTCACCATGCACGGCACGATCATGCTGCTGCTCTTCGCCACCCCGCTCGTGTTCGCCTTCGGCAACTACATCGTCCCCTTGCAGATCGGCGCGCCGGACGTCTCGTTCCCCCGGCTTAACGCCCTCGCCTACTGGCTCTACCTGTTCGGCGGCTCGATCGTGGTGGGCGGGTTCTTCGTCCCGGGCGGGGCGGCCGACTTCGGCTGGTTCGCGTACACCCCGTTGAGCCTGTCCCAGCACAGCCCGGGTGTCGGCGGAAACATGTGGATCGTCGGGCTGGCCCTCTCCGGCCTCGGCACGATCCTCGGCGCGGTCAACATGATCACCACGATCATCACCCTGCGCGCCCCCGGGATGACCATGTTCCGGATGCCGGTCTTCACCTGGAACCTGCTGCTGACCAGCGTCCTGGTGATCCTGGTCTTCCCGCTGCTGGCCGCCGCGCTCTTCGTGCTCGCCTCGGACCGGATCCTGCACTCACACGTCTTCGACCCGACCACCGGCGGGCCGATGCTCTGGCAGCATCTGTTCTGGTTCTTCGGCCATCCCGAGGTGTACATCGTGGCGCTGCCGTTCTTCGGCATCATCACCGAGATAATCCCGGTCTTCGCCCGCAAGCCGATCTTCGGCTACACCGGTATTGTGCTCGCCACCATCGCGATCACCGTGCTGTCGATGAGCGTCTGGGCGCACCACATGTTCGGCACCGGCCAGGTGCTGCTGCCGTTCTTCAGCATCATGAGCTACCTCATCGCCGTGCCGACCGGGGTGAAGTTCTTCAACTGGATCGGCACCATGTGGAAGGGGCAGCTCACCTTCGAGACGCCGATGCTCTTCGCCATCGGCTTCCTGACC
Organism: Micromonospora sp. IBHARD004; assembly: GCF_052814115.1. Taxonomy (NCBI): domain Bacteria; kingdom Bacillati; phylum Actinomycetota; class Actinomycetes; order Micromonosporales; family Micromonosporaceae; genus Micromonospora; species Micromonospora sp. IBHARD004. The sequence goes on along the minus strand of NZ_CP199934.1, from coordinate 3,121,259 downwards.
ACCTTCCTGCTCGGCGGCCTGACCGGGGTGCTGCTGGCCAGCCCGCCGGCGGACTTCCACACCACCGACACCTACTTCGTGGTGGCGCACTTCCACTACGTGCTCTTCGGCACGATCGTCTTCGCCGCGTTCGGCGGGGTCTACTTCTGGTTCCCGAAGATGACCGGGCGGCTGCTCGACGAACCCCTGGGCAAGGCGCATTTCTGGACCATGTTCGTCGGCTTCCACATGACCTTCCTGGTCCAGCACTGGCTCGGCAACGAGGGCATGCCCCGGCGGTACGCCGACTACCTGCCCACCGACGGCTTCACCACCCTGAACACGATCTCCAGCATCGGGTCGTTCATCCTGGGCGTGTCCACCCTGTTCTTCATCTACAACGTCTGGAAGTCCTGGCGGTACGGCACGATGGTCTCCGTCGACGACCCGTGGGGCTTCGGCAATTCCCTGGAGTGGGCCACCACCTGCCCGCCCCCGCTGCGCAACTTCGACCGGATGCCCCGGATCCGCTCCGAGCGTCCCGCCTTCGACGCCAAGTACGGCCAGCTCGTCGCCAACCTGGGCCGGGACCTGCCGCAGCGCACCACGAAGCCGCCGCAGCACTTCGCCGAGGAGCTGCATCTCGAGCCGCACGTCCCCGAGGCGCCGGCCGCCGAGGGGGCGCACGGCGCCCGCGCGGCCGTCGAGTACCAGCCCGCGCCGCAGTCCGGGGCACGGCCGGTGGTGGTGCCGGAGCCGGAGGAGATCCGCCGGCCGAGCTTCGAGGAGTACGAGGTGCCCGAGGAGGTCGAGCCGGGCGCGGAGCCCCGGCCGCGGGAGAGCGAGCGGTGGCGGCACCCCCGCGGGCATGACGAGGAGAACCCCGAGCGCTGAGCGGTCACGAAACGGAGGGGGCCGGCGCCACGAGCGCCGGCCCCCTCCCTCGTCTCTACGGTGGGTGGGTCGGTTCAGTCGCCGGCGGCCGGCAGGCCGGCGGCGGCGAGCGAACGGCGTACCGCGGGCTGCACCCGGGTCAGCCGCAGCGGCACCCCGGTCCGGGCCGCCGCGTCGCGGCCGGCCATCAGCGCGGCGATCCCGCCCGCGTCGACGCCGCCCGCACCGACCAGGTCCACCACCACCTCGCGGGGCTGCCCGGTCACCGCCTCCAGCATCGCCCGGCGCAGCTGGTCCGCGCCGTCCCGGTCGACGTCGCCGCCGACCTCGACGACCACCCGGTCGCCGCTCTGCCGCACCGAGATCCGCGTCTTCGCCGGCTCCGCCGACTCGGCGGCGCCGTTCTGCCACGGCGGTGGGGCGTCGGCGAGCATCGCCTGGCGCAGCCAGGTCAACGCCCGGGACAGCAGCCGGGAGACGTGCATCTGGGAGATGCCGAACCGGGCGGCGATCTCCGCCTGCGTCTGGTTGCCGTAGAAGCGCATGGCGAGGATCCGCCGCTCCCGCCAGGGCAGCCGGTGCAGCAGCCCGCTGACGGTCACCCGGTCGTCCACCGATTCCAACGCGTTGTCCGACTCGCCGACCAGGTCGCCGAACTCGGCGGAGCTCTCCCCGCCGACCGGCGCGTTGAGCGAGGCCGGGCTGTAGCCGGCGGCCGACTCCAGCGCCGCGAGGATCTCCTCCTCCGGCGTCTCCAGCCGATGGGACAGCTCGGCGACCGTGGGCGCCCGGGACAGCTCGCTGGTCAGCGCCGCCGTCGCCTGCCCCACCTCCAGGATCAGGTCGCGCAGCCGGCGGGGCACGTGCACGCCCCAGGTGCGGTCCCGGAAGTGCCGTTTGATCTCACCGACGATGGTGATCGCCGCGTACGCAGTGAACGACCCGCGTTCCGGGTCGTACCGGTCCACGGCGTTGACCAGGCCGAGGCGGGCCACCTGCTCCAGGTCCTCCAGCGGTTCCCCCCGACCCCGGTAGCGGCGGGCCAGCCGTCCGGCGAAGGGCAGCGCGAAGCGGACCAGGTCGTCCCGTGCCTCCTGCCGCCGCTCCGGCGGCAGTCCTTCGATCCGTGCCGCGTACGCCAGCGCCGCCGCGTCGAGGTCTTCGAGGCCCCGATCGGTGGGTGGTGGTGTGGTCGTGGTGGTCTGTCCGAACATCCGCGCCTCCCTCAGGAAGGTCCCCCGCCCGGATTGGGAAACCGGTCATGCGCGTGGTCGGGCCACGCACCGGGCCGGAAGTGGGTTACGTGACTGGCACGCCAGGAGCGACGACAGCCCGCCACACGGCGTCATCGTGCCGTCGCAGCGAGCGGTGTTCCCGCTCCGTAGGTACTCAATCACGGACCGCGAGTTCGCGAGGATGTTTCGCCGGGGTTGGTGTCGGCCGGCGTGGACCGGTCCGCCGGCCCCCGCTCAAATCCGGTCAGGAGACCAGCAACCCCTGGTGGGCGCCGGTGTCCCGGAGCACGTCCACCGCCTCGGCGACGCGCAGCGGCGGCGGGACGGGCAGGTCGTACGGCTGGTTGCGCAACACCTCCGTGGCACGCCGGGTCGGCACCGAAGAGACCGGGTAGCCCCGCGCGGACCCCCGGTCCAACGACCGCCGCCGCCGCCCGAACGCGGCCACCGCCAGCCACTGCGGCAGGCCGGCCAGCGCCGGCGACCGGACGCCCGGCGGCTCGGGCAGCACGTCCACCGAGCTGAACGGCTCGCTGCCGGCGAGCCACCACTCCACCCCCTCCACCCGGCGTCGGGTCGCGTTCTCGCACCAGTACGGCACCATCCCGGCCCGGACCACCTGCCACGGGTCGAGCAGCCGCCCGCACTCCACCACCAGCCGGTCGCCGGTCTTCCCGGACCGCCGCAGCCAGCGCCGGTACAGGTCGGCCGTGGCGGCGCTGAGCGCGTCCGGCTGCGGGAAGAGCACCTGGTGCAGCGGATGACCGTGCCGGCCGGTCCAGTCCCGGGCGCTGAGTTCGAAACCGGACTCCACGCCGTGCTCGGCGTGCCCCTGCGGGGCGGAGACCTCCGGCGGCTCCCAGTGCGCCCCGTCGCCGCCGGCGGAGCGCAGCACCTGGCGCAGCGCGTGCGCGTCCGGGTGGAAGTCCACCGGTTCGAGGCCGCTGGCCGGGGAGCCGACCTGGAAGCTGTGACCCCGGCCCTCGTCGAGCACCGGCCAGGTGCGGGCGTCGCGCAGCAGCAGCACCGCCGCGCCGGGTTCGAGCCGATCGGCCAGGAACCGCGCGTACGCCGCCGGCAGGCGCCGCCAGCGCACCGCGAGGGCCACGGTGGCGCCGGCGAGGGCGCCCCGGCTGGCGGGGCAGTGGACCTGCCGGACGTGCACGTCGGAGTTGCCGGCGAGCAGGCGGGCGGCGAGCGCGGCGCCGTGGTCGAGGGCGGCGCGCGGCCGGTCGACCGCGCCACGGGTCCAGTGCGCGGTCAGCTCGAAGGCGGCCGGCAGCCAGGGCACGCCCAGCGCCACCGCCAGGTGCGCGGCGGAGCCGTGCGCCGAGCCGAGCACCAGCCCGGGGTAGCGGCGCCGCGGGTACTGGTCGACGATCCAGCGCGCCACCCGCTCGGCGTCCACCTCGGCGGCCTGGGCGGGGCTGAGGGCGACGCGGCCGGCGGCCCGGTTCGCCGCGGCCCGGCGGACCGGCTCCGGGGCGCCGGTGAAGCGGGACAGCGGGGTGGGGTGCCCGAGGTCGCCGCAGTCGGTGCCGCGCAGCGCCCGGGCGGTCGCCGCGACCAGGATCCGGGCGGTGCTGCCCGCCGCCACGACCCGGTCGCCGGCCAGTCCGGCGCCCTCAGCCGTGAGCCCCACCGGCACCTTCGGCACCGGCCCCACCTTGCCTCGTTCGCTCACCACGCGGCCCGGCTTCCCGTCCCTATGCGGTCTAAACGGGGCATCCCTCCACGGGAAGGATCAATCCTCGGGTGCGCGGCGGAGGGGTGGTCCGGACGCACCGGACCCAGCGACGTCCCTTCGCCGGGTTTTGCCGTCCGGGGACGGAACCCCTTGCCGGGGTTCTCGGCGACCTTGCCGGGAAGTCGCCTCGTCGGGGCCGGGGACGTTCGCGGAACTGGATTCGACTGGTGCCCGGTCGGTGTTGCGCCGGTTCGCAGATGCCTGGTTCAGCGCGGCGAAACGCCGCAAGCACGGCGACCGCCGAGGTCCCGGTGATGGTCCACCCGCCCGGTGAGGAACCGGACTCCGATCGAGTGGCCGGAGTGGACCTCCCGAGCCGGGTCGGCGGGGGTCGCGGCGCTGGCGGCGGCACCACCTGCGGCTACGGCAGTGGCAGATCGGCCGGCTCCTGCAGGTCGTCGCCGACAAGGCCGCCCTGGCCGGCAACAAGGTGCGGCTGGTTGACGAGCGGGGTACTTCCTCCACGTGCCCCGCCTGCCGCAGGCGGGTGCCGAAACCTCGTGGGCGGACGTTGTCCTGCCCGCACTGTCGATTCTCCGGGCACCGCGACCTGGTCGCGGCCGCCAGCATCGCCACCCGCATCCCTGGCGGCGGACCCACCACCCGGTGGGAGTCGCTCGCCCCCATGGCACGCACCGCATATCCGGTGAACGTCGCTGGACACCGCACTAAACGAGGTCCTCGGCCTCCACGCTCACCTGCGCCTCGAGCATCCGCTCGCGGACCCGTCGGGCGGCGTCGCCGTCGGCGAAGACCCCGCGCAGGTCGGCCAGCGCCGGCTCGGGCGGGTTCAACGGCACGGCCGGGTCGACCACCGCCTCCAGCACGCTGGGCCGGTCCGCCGCGAGCACCTCGTCCCAGGCCGGACCGACCAGCTCCGGCCGGTCGACCCGGACGCCGTGCAGGCCGAGCAGCCGGGCCCAACCGGCGTACGGCACGTCCGGTCGCCGGTCACCCAGTTCGCCGGTCGGCCGCGGGCCGCCGCCCATCCCCGAGTGGTCCCGGTTGTTCAGCACCAGGATCACCAGCCGCGGGTCGCGCCACTCCCGCCAGTGGTGCGCCACGGTGATCAGCTCGGCCAGCCCGTTGAGCTGCATCGCGCCGTCGCCGAGCAGGGCGAGCACCGGCTCGTCCGGGCGGGCCAGCTTGGCGGCCACCGCGTACGGCAGGGCGCAGCCCATCGAGCCGAGCGTCCCGCAGAGCTGCGCGCGGACGCCCGGGGGCAGCTCCAGGTGCCGGGCGTACCAGTAGAGGACCGACCCGACGTCGACCGCGACCGAGCCGTCCCGGGGCACCCGGGCGGAGAGCTCGTGGAGCACGAGTTGCGGGTTGACCGGCTCGGCCGGGGCGGCGGCCCGGTCGGCGGCGGCCTGCCGCCAGCGGTCCACGGAGCTCTCGACGACGCCCCGCCACTGCTGGTTGGGCCGGTCGGCGACCCGGCCCAGCAGCGCGCCCAGGGTGTCCGCGGCGTCGCCGACCAGCGGAACGTCCACCGGGTACCGGCTGCCGATCCGCCGTCCGTCGATGTCGATCTGGATGGTCCGCACCTGTCCCGGCATCGGGAAGTAGTCCGTCCACGGGTCGTTCGTGCCGACCAGCAGCAGGGTGTCGCAGCCCCCCATCAGCTGAGCGGCGGCGGTGGTGCCGACCTCGCCGAGCACCCCGGTGTGGAACGGCAGCCGCTCGTCCAGCACCGGCTTGCCGAGCAGCGAGGTGGCCACCCCGGCGCCGAGCCGGTTGGCCAGCGCCACGATCTGGTCGGCGGCGCCGTGCCCGCCCTGGCCGACCAGGATCGCCACCCGCTGGCCGCCGGCGAGCAGCGACGCGGCGGCGTCCAGGTCGACGTCGTGCGGCAGCACCCGGGCCAGCGGCTCGCCCGGGGTCGCGGTCAGCACCCCCGCGGTCTGCGGCAGCAGGTCCGGCACCACGGCCACCTGCAACGCGCGCGGCAGCACCACGCAGGTCGGGCTGCGGGTGGCGGCGGCGGTACGGAACGCCTGGTCGAGCAGGGCGGGCACCTGCTCGGGCCCCCGCCCGTACCGGACGAACTGGTTGCAGACGTCGCCGAAGAGCCGACTCAGCCCGATCTCCTCGTGCGCGCCGCCGAGCGGGCCGGTGATGTCCTCGCCCACGATCGCCACCACCGGCTTGCTGTCCAGCTTGGCGTCGTAGAGGCCGTTGAGCAGGTGCACGGCGCTCGGCCCCTGGGTGGCGAGGCAGACCCCGATCTCGCCGGTGAACTTGGCGTGGCCGGTCGCCATGAAGGCGGCGGTCTCCTCGTGGCGGGCCGGAATGAACGCCGGGTCCCCGCCGGCGCGGTCCAGCGCGCCCACCAGGGGGGCGATCGCCTCCCCGGGGTAGCCGAAGGCCCGGGGGACCCGCCAGGCGCGCAGCCGCTCCACCACCAGGTCGGCGACCGTCCGGTCAGCCATTGCCCCGCCCGGGGGTACTGACGTCGACGTAGCGCAGCACCGCGCCGACGCCCTCGGTGAGCTCGGGCGCCTCCTCCGGCGCGAGCACGGTCAGCTCGGCGTCGGTGCCGACCAGCGCCCGGAGCAGGGCGGCGTCGGCCCGGACCCGCTGCGGGTCGGCCACCGACATGTTCCTCAGCTGCCCGGGGTCAGTGGCGATCTCCGTCGGTTCCGGGCCGATCCAGAGCTTGCCGTTGGCGGAGGCGTCGTCGACGATCAGCATCGTGTCGACCTGGTTGCGTTGCAGCGCGGAGACGACCGCCTCCAACCCGGCCCCCACGTCCTCCTGCACGCCGAACCGGTCCAGCGCGGTGGCGATCCGCTGGTCGGCGACCTCGGCGATGGTCTGCACGGTGAGGTCGTCCATCGCCATCGGGTCGGCGCCGCCGGTCCGCGAGCCGGCGTCGGTGCGGACCAGCACGTCCTGCCAGCGTTCCGGGAGCTGCGCGGCGATCATGCCGGTGGCCCGGATGTCGCCGGCGACCACCACCACGTCGGCGCCCACCTTGTCGGCCAGCTCCGCGGTGGCCGCGGCGGCGTCGCCGGCGTTGTGGTGCCAGGCCTCCATCGCCGCCCGCTGGTAGCGGGACTGGGACCAGCCGCCGGGATTGACCCGGCGCAGTTGGTAGCTCTCCCGACCCTTGACGTGCGCCTTGCGGGGCACCCCGCCGGCGCTGACCGCGATGGCGTCCGCGCCGGTGCGGTCGGCGAGCACCCGCACCCAGGCGACCTGTTCGCCGCGCTGGGCGACCAGCGGCATGGTGTGCGGGAGGGTGGACCAGCTGGCCAGGTCCCGCAGCGGCGGCGCGGAGAGGTACTCGGAGAGCACCACCCGTCCGCCGGTGGCGAAGACGGCCAGACCGTAGTCCCCCGCCATCGGGTCGTGCCCACGGACCACCCGCTCGACCGCGTCGATGTTCGCCGGGTCGGCGCCCTGCTCCAGCAGTTTGCCCTTGAGGGCCCGCCAGCGCAGGTCCAGCGCGGGACGGGAGTCGTGGGTGTCCCGGGAGGCGTCCAGATAGACCGAGCACCACGGCCCGGGACGGTCGTAGAGCGGACGCAGGAAGGACAGCTGCATGCTCGACCCCTTTCCAGCTCGGCCGCACGCATACCCGCGCCGTCCCGGATGTCACCTGGCGGCCACCGCGTGACCGGCGTTCATTCACGTCGTTCAACGCGAGGAGTCGATACCATCAGTAAACGAAACGGGACTCTCGGTGGTGATCATGGATACTGACCTCCACATCCGACGCGCGGTCCATCCGACGGAGCGGATCGTCACGGGGCGGGTGGTCCGGTTGCTGGAGGGCTACCCCCGCGAGGTGCGGGTGGGCCAGCCCGTGCTGATCGCGGTGCTCACCGCGGCGGGGGTGATGGGGCTGCTGATGCTGCTGGTGCGGTCGCTGCTGAGCAGCGGCGGCGGGGGCGCGCGGCGCAGCTTCAAGGAGTTGAAGAAGGGGCCGGAGTTCCTGGTGACCCCGCTGCGGCTGCGCGACGGCGCGAACCGGCTGCTGGAGGTGGAGCTGCACGGGCACCTGCCACAGAGCGCGCTGCACCCCGCCGACCACGTGCAGCTCACCCTGCGCCCCCAGCGCGACCCGGAACTGCCGCCGCGGATCGAGCGGATCGTCAACCTGACCACCGGCCAGCTGCTCAGCCCGCGTACCGCGACGGTCTGGTCCCACCTCGGTCCGCCGCTGCTGCTCCAGGCGATGCTCGGCGCGCTGCTGCTGGTCGGGGTCGCCGCCTGGACGGCGCTCGGCTGAGGTTTCCGCCCGGCCGGTCGCGGGCACCGGTACGGCCATGTTCGCCGGATTCACCCTCGAGGAGATCGACGTCGGCCCGGTGCGGCTGCGGGTCCGGCACGGCGGGTCGGGGCCGCCGGTGGTGCTGCTGCACGGGCATCCGCGGACCCATGCCACCTGGCACCGGGTCGCCCCGCTGCTGGCCGAGCGGCACACCGTGATCTGCCCGGACCTGCGGGGCTACGGCGGCTCGTCGAAGCCACCGAGCGACCCGGCGCACACCACGTACGCCAAGCGGGCGATGGCCGCGGACGTGGTGGGGCTGCTCGACGCGCTCGGCCACGACCGGGCGGCGGTCGTCGGCCACGACCGGGGCGCGTACGTGGCGATGCGGACCGCGCTGGACCACCCGGCTCGGGTGAGCCGGCTCGGGGTGCTCGACGGGGTGCCGATCGGCGAGGCGCTGGCCCGCTGCGACGCCCGCTTCGCGGCCCGCTGGTGGCACTGGTTCTTCCTCGGCCAGCTCGACAAGCCGGCCGAGCGGGTGATCAACGCCGATCCGGACGCCTGGTACGGCGGCTCGCCGGAGGCGATGGGCGAGGAGGCGTACGCCGACTACCGCCGCGCCATCCACGACCCGGCCACGGTGCACGCGATGTGCGAGGACTACCGGGCCGGCCTGGGCCCGGACCGGGCGGCGGACGACGCCGACCGGGCCGCCGGCCGGCGGATCGGTTGCCCGGTGCTGTTCGTCTGGTCCGAGCGGGACGACATGGTCGAGCTCTACGGCGACCCGGCGGCGATCTGGCGGGACTGGGCCGACGACGTCCGCGCCGCCTCGGTGGACTCCGGGCACCACATGGCCGAGGAGACGCCGGAGCGGCTCGCCGCGGTGCTGGCGGACTTCCTGGCCGGCTGAGCGGCCCGGCCTGTCACCGGGCAACGCGCGGGCCCGCGTCGGGGTCGTCCGGCGGGTCAGCCGACCGGGGTGAGGCTGCGCTCGGGGGTCGAGGCGTCGTGCAGCAGGCCGCGCCGGCGGGCCCAACGTTCGAAGACGAGGGTGGCGAACGGCGGCACCGCGCAGGCCAGCGCCACCACGGTGGTCACCAGGCGCCACCGGCGCAGCCGGGCCACCACGAGGACGAGGATGCCGTACACCACGAAGAGCGCGCCGTGGATCGGCCCGAAGACGTGCACGCCGATCTCGTTGGCGGGCGGGCCGTACTTGACCGCCATGCCGGCCAGCAGGGCCAGCCAGGAGCAGGCCTCGGCGATCGCCGCCGCCACGAACAGCCTGGTCATCTTCTCGCGCATCGCCTCTCCCCACCGGTCGCCGGCCATGCTAACCAGCGCGGCGGGGCGAACCGCGCGCCCAGACGCCGGACGCGACGGGGATCACGGAGGCGCTGGCTGGGTAGGTAAAGAGACCTTCGGGTCTTCCCCGCCCCGCCGTGTCATGCAAGGTTAGGGGAACCAGCGGTGACAGGGTGGTGACCATGGGCGAGGACGTCGGCGCGCGGACCTTCAGCCGGGAGGACCGAGCTCGCTACCGGGAGAAGGTACGCCGCTGTCTCGACGTCTTCGCCGAGATGCTGCGCGAGTCGCGCTTCGACGTGGAGCGGCCGATGACCGGCCTGGAGATCGAGCTGAACCTGGTCGACGACGACTCGCAGCCGGCCATGCGCAACGCCGACGTGCTGGCCGCCATCGCCGACCCGGCCTTCCAGACCGAGCTGGGCCAGTTCAACGTCGAGATCAATGTGGCGCCACGCCGGCTCGTCGGCACCGGCACGGCGCAGTTCGAGGAGCACGTCCGGGACAGCCTGAACGCCGCCGAGGAGAAGGCCCGTACGGTCGGCGCGCACATGGTGATGATCGGGATCCTGCCCACCCTGCGCCCGGAACACCTGACGGCCGAGACGCTCTCGGCGAATCCCCGCTACGCGCTGCTCAACGAGCAGATCTTCGCCGCCCGCGGTGAGGATCTGCGGATCTCGATCAGCGGCGTGGAGCGGCTGGCCACCACCGCGGACACCATCACCCCCGAGGCGGCCTGCACCAGCACCCAGGTCCACCTCCAGGTCAGCCCCGCCCAGTTCGCCGACTACTGGAATGCCGCCCAGGCCATCGCCGGCATCCAGGTCGCCCTCGGCGCGAACTCGCCGCTGCTCTTCGGCCGGGAGCTGTGGCGGGAGACCCGGGTGCCGCTCTTCCAGCAGGCCACCGACACCCGCCCCGAGGAGATCAAGGCCCAGGGGGTACGCCCCCGGGTCTGGTTCGGCGAGCGCTGGATCACCACCGTCTTCGACCTGTTCGAGGAGAACGTGCGCTACTTCCCGGCGCTGCTGCCGGTCTGCGACCCGGAGGACCCGGGCGAGACCCTGGCGGCCGGGGACGTGCCGAAACTCGCCGAGATGCGGCTGCACAACGGCACCATCTACCGCTGGAACCGGCCGGTCTACGACGTGCTGAAGGGGCGCCCGCACCTGCGGGTGGAGAACCGGGTGCTGCCCGCCGGCCCGACCGTGCTGGACACCATCGCCAACAGCGCCTTCTACTTCGGGCTGGTCCGGGCCCTGGCCGAGTCGGACCGGCCACTGTGGTCGCAGATGTCGTTCAGCGCCGCCGAGGAAAACTTCACCAGCTGCGCGCGGCACGGCATCGACGCCCAGGTGTACTGGCCGGGGCTGGGCTACCTGCCGGTGACCGAACTGGTGCTGCGCCGGCTGCTGCCGCTGGCGTACCACGGGCTGGACCGGTGGGGGCTCGACCCGACCGAGCGGGACCGGCTGCTCGGCATCGTCGAGCAGCGCTGCCTGACCGGGCGCAACGGCGCGACCTGGCAGGTGGAGACGCTGCACCGGCTGGAGTCCGCGGACCACCTGGACCGGCCGGAGGCGCTGCGCGAGGTGGTCCGGCACTACGTGGAGCTGATGCACAGCAACCGCCCGGTGCACGAGTGGCCGATCCCCTGATCCGGCTCAGCCCCGGTCACGGTCCCAGGGCGACGGGTCGTCGCGCAGCCGGCTGTAGAGCCACCCGTCGCGCCAGGCGCCGGCCCGGAACTCGCAGGCGCGCACCACGCCCTCCAGCTGGAAGCCGGCCTTCTCCAGCGACCGCTGCTCGGCGACGTTCTCCGGGTGGGTGCCGGCCTGGATCCGCTGGGCCGGGGTGTGCGCGAACAGGTAGTCGCAGAGCAACGCCTGGGCCCGCCAGCCGACGCCCCGGCCGCGCCAGTCGGGCAGCAGGGCGATGCCGATCTCCCAGTGCTTCGCCACCCCGCCGTACAGCCCGGACCGGTAGCTGACGAAGCCGGCCGCGACGTCGTCCGGCCCCACCTGGACGATCAGCCGGCCGTCCTCCGCACCGAGGTAACCGTCGTCGGCGAAGCGGCGGCCGGGCGCGGCCGGGTCCCGGAAACCACCCCAGTCCAGCCCGATCAGGCCAGGCTCGACGGCGAACCGACCGAACAGCGCCAGATCCGGCTCGGCGACGGGGCGCAGCCGGACGACGATCCCATCGGCCTCGTGGACGGTCCCGGCGACGGACACCGGAGGGTAGCCGTGCTCCATCCTCCGGACGGTAGCCGTTCGACGACCCGGCCGCCGTACGACGAGGCGGCCCGGGGCGTGACCGCGCTGCCCGCCGCCTTCTGGCGCGCCCCGGACCGGTAGCGGCGGCGCGGCCGGCCGGCGGCCCAGGCGGTGTCGCGGGCGGGCCGGCCCGGTCAGAGCGCGACGATCGCCGCCGTCTCGGCGGGCAGCTCGATCCCGTCGCGCATCACGGTGACACCGGTGCCGGTGGCCAGCAACACGCTGCGCACCACCCCGGGCAGGTTGATCCGCTGCGGCTTGGCGGCGAGGTTCGCCACCACCAGGCACTCGCCCCGGCGCATCAGCAGGAACTGGTCACCGTGCCGGACGTCGACCGCGTGCAGCCGGGGGTCGGACAGGTCGGGGCGGCTCCTGCGCAGCGCGATCAGCCGCCGGTGGAAGTCGTACATCTCCCGGTGCTCGGGCTTGTCCAGCTCGGCCCAGTCCAGCCGGGAGCGGACGAAGGTCTGCGGGTCCTGCGGGTCGGGCACGTCCCCGGGCGGCCAGCCGTGCGCGGCGAACTCCCGCCGCCGCCCGGTCGCCACCGCGGTGGCCAGCTCCGGCTCGGGGTGGCTGGTGAAGAACTGCCACGGGGTGGTGGCCGCCCACTCCTCCCCCATGAACAGCATCGGGGTGAACGGTCCGGTCATCAGCAGGGTGGCGCCGACCCGCAGCAGCGCCGGGGAGAGCGTCGCGGAGATCCGGTCTCCGGTGGCCCGGTTGCCGATCTGGTCGTGGTTCTGCAGGTACGCCACGAACCGGTGCCCCGGGGTGCGCTGCCGGTCGACCGGTCGGCCGTGGCTGCGGTTGCGGAAGCTGGACCAGGTGCCGGCGTGGAAGAATGCGCCGGTCAGCACGTCGGCGAGGCACTCCAGCGAGCCGAAGTCGCCGTAGTAGCCCTGCCGTTCGCCGGTGAGCAGGCTGTGCAGGGCATGGTGGGCGTCGTCGTTCCACTGGGCGTGCAGGCCGTAGCCGCCGGCCTCGCGCGGGGTGATCAGCGTCGGGTCGTTGAGGTCGGACTCGGCGATCAGCGACAGCGGCCGGCCCAGGTGGGTGGAGAGCGACTCCACCTCGACCGCCACCTCCTCGAGGAAGTGGGTGGCGCGGGAGTCCGGCATGGCGTGCACGGCGTCCAGCCGCAGCCCGTCGACGTGGTAGTCGCGCAGCCACATCAGCACGCTGTCGATGATGTAGCGGCGCACGCCGTCGGAGTGCGGGCCGTCCAGGTTGACGGTGCGCCCCCAGGTGTTGCTCTGCTCGGTGAGGTACGGCGCGAACATCGGCGCGTAGGCCCCGGAGGGCCCGAAATGGTTGTAGACGACGTCGAGGATCACCCCCAGCCCCTTCGCGTGCGCGGCGTCGACCAGGCGTTTCAGCCCGTCCGGCCCGCCGTACGGCTGGTGCGGGGCGTACCAGCAGACCCCGTCGTAGCCCCAGTTGTGCTCGCCGTTGAAGGCGTTCACCGGCAGCAGCTCGATCATGTCCACACCGAGGTCGACCAGGTGGTCGAGGCGACCGATGGCCGCGTCGAAGGTGCCCTCCGGGGTGAAGGTGCCGATGTGCAGCTCGTAGAGGACGCTGCCGGGCAGTTGCCGGCCGGTCCAGCCCTGGTCGGTCCACCGGTGGGCGGCGTGGTCGTAGAGCCGGCTCGGGCCGTGCACCCCGGCCGGCTGCCAGGCCGAGCGCGGGTCGGGCAGGGCCCGGTCGTCGTCGTCGAGCAGGAACGCGTAGTCGGTGCCCGGCCCGGTGCCCGGCACCTCGATCCGCCACCAGCCGTCCGGGCCGGCGCGCATCTCGTGGTCGGCGGCGCCGGGCAGGCGCAGCCGGACCCGGGCGGCCTCGGGCGCCCACACCGTGAACTCGGTCATGCGGCAGCCTCCACGGAATCGGTGGGAGCCAGCAGGGCGACGGGATACGTGCTCAGCAGATCATGCATCAGCAGCTCAGAGCCACTGTAGACCCGACCGGTGAACATGTCAGTGACCGAATGAACGGGAAGTGACAGGGTGGTGTCCCGCCAGCCGCCGGCCCGGTCCAGGCGCATCGGCAGCCGGGTCGCCACCGCGATCGCGCCGCCCCGGTCGAAGGCGAGCGCGTGCGCCCCCGCCGGGCCGCGCGCCGGCACCGGGCGGTAGCCGGCGAAGAGCTCGGGGCGGTCCCGGCGCAGCCGCAGCGTCCGGGAGACCACCAGCAGCTTCGCTGCGCCGTCGGCGGCCACCTCGGGTCGCCAGCCGCCGTCGAGCCGGGCCAGCAGGTCCCGTCGTACGGCGAAGTCGACCGGCCGGCGGTTGTCCGGGTCGACCAGCGAGTTCTCCCAGAGCTCGGTGCCCTGGTAGGTGTCCGGCACGCCCGGCATGGCGAGCTGGACCAGCTTCTGCCCGAGCGAGTTGGACCAGCCGGCCGGGGTGATCCCGGCGGCGAACTCGGTGATCTCGGCGTGCAGCTCCGGGTCGTCGTACATCCGGTCGACCAGGGCGTGCAGCTCCCGTTCGAAGGCCGGGTCGGGGTCGGCCCAGCCGGTGGAGACCGACGCCTCCCGGGCGGCCTTCTCCACGTACGCGTGCAGGCGGTCCCGCTCGATCGGCCAGGCCCCGACGGCGGTCTGCCAGAGCAGGTGGGCGAAGGCGGGGTCGGCCAGCGGCGCGCGGGACATCCAGTCCGACACCCGCCCCGCCCAGCGCCCGGGCAGTTCGGCCAGGACGGCGAGCCGGGCCCGCACGTCCTCGCCGCGCTTGGTGTCGTGGGTGGAGAGGGTGGTCATGCTGTCCGGCCAGCGCACCTGCCGGGCGGCGGCGAACCGGTGGAACTCGGCCGGCGGCACGCCGAAGTGGGCGGGGCTGCCGCCGACCTCGTTGAGCGCGACGAACCGGCTCCACCGGTAGTAGGCGGTGTCCTCCACGCCCTTGGCCATCACCGCGCCGGTGAGCTGCGGGAAGCGGGCGGCCAGCTCGTGCCCGGGGTCGCGCAGCCGGGCGGTGACCGCGTCCAGGGTGGCGGTCAGGTCGGGGCGCCGCCGGCCCGCCTCCGACCGGGCGGCGGCCAGGTGCCGGGCGCCCTCCGGCGGGTAGCCGCGGTAGACCGGGAAGCAGGCGGCCAGCTCGGCCAGCGCCGCCCAGGCCTCCTCCCGGTCGAGCTGCGGGACGAGCGCGGCGAGCCGGGTCAGCTCGGCGGCGAGCAGCCGGGTGGCGGCGGCCAGCTTGGTGTCGTGGGTCAGGTTCTCCCACGAGGTGGCGTGCCCGGTGAGCCGGGTGTCGAGGGCGGTGAAGTCGCCCTCGGCGTCCGGGTCGACGAAGAGCCCGCTGACTGCCGCCAGGGCGTCGTAGCCGGTGGTGCCGTCCACCGGCCAGGCCGGCAGCTCCTCGCCGTACTCGAGGATCTTCTCGACCAGCAGCCACGCGGTCGGCGCGGCCGCGCGCAGCCGGGCGAGGTAGCCGGCGGGGTCGCGCAGCCCGTCCGGGTGGTCGACCCGGATGCCGTCCAGCTCGCCGGCGTCGGCCCAGCGCAGGACCTCCGCGTGGGTCGCGGCGAAGACGGCCGGGTCCTCCACCCGCAGGCCGGCCAGGTCCGAGACGGCGAAGAAGCGGCGGTACGTCAGCTCGGCGTCGCCGCGCCGCCAGGAGATCAGCTCGTAGTGCTGCCGGTCGTGCACCTCGCGCGGGGTGCCCGCGCCGGTGCCGTCGGCGATCGGGAAGCGGTGCTCGTGGTAGCGCAACTCACCCTCCACGACCTTGAGGTCGTCGAGGGCGTCGGGGCTGTCGGCGAGCACCGGCAGCAGCAGCCGGCCGCGGTCCCAGTCGATGTCGAACCAGTCGACGTACGCCGAGTCGCGGCCCCGGCGCAGCACGTCCCACCAGGCCGGGTTGGCCGCCGGTTGGGCGACCCCGGCGTGGTTCGGCACGATGTCCACGACCAGGCCCAGCCCGGCGGCGCGCAGCGCGCGGACCAGCCGCTGCCGGCCGGCCTCGCCGCCCAGCTCCGGGTTGACCGCCCGATGGTCGACCACGTCGTAGCCGTGCGCGGAGCCCGGGGTGGCGGTGAGCAGCGGCGCGCTGTAGAGGTGGGTGACGCCGAGGTCGGCGAGGTAGTCGGCGAGCCCGGCGGTGGCGTCGAGGTCGAAGCCGGGGCGGATCTGGACGCGGTAGGTCGACCCCACCCGCGTCGTCGCTGCCGTCGTCACGTCGGGTCGGGGGGTGTCGGACATGGACATGTCAGGCAGTCCTCTCCAGGACCAGCAGGGAGCGGTCGGGCACGCAGATGGTGCCGCCCGCCTCCACCAGCGTGGTCTTCTCCGGATCCGGTTCCGCGGTGCTGATCACCAACTCCCACCGCTGCCCGAACTCCTCCCCGGGCAGGGTGAAATCCAGCGGCGCGTCGTGCGCGTTGAACAGCAGCAGGAACGAGTCGTCCCGGTGGCGCTGGCCGTACTGGCCGCGCTCCGGGATGCCGTCGCCGTTGACGAAGAGGGCCACTGAGCGGCCGAAGTCGTTGCCCCAGTCCTCGCCGGTCATCTCCCGGCCGTCGGGGGTGTACCAGGCCAGGTCGGGCAGGCGCGATCCGGCGGCCCGGCCGCCCACCGGCAGCCCGGTGAAGAACCGGCGCCGACGGAACACCTGGTGGCGGTTGCGGAAGTCGGTGAGCCGCCGGACGAACCCGAGCAGGTCGTCGTCGGCCCGCTCCCAGTCGACCCAGGCGAGCTCGCTGTCCTGGCAGTACGCGTTGTTGTTGCCGTGCTGGGTGCGGCCCAGCTCGTCGCCGTGGCCGATCATCGGCACGCCCTGGGAGAGCACCAGGGTGGCGAGGAAGTTGCGCCGCTGCCGGGCCCGCAGGGCCAGCACCGCCGGGTCGTCGGTCTCCCCCTCGACGCCGCAGTTCCAGGACCGGTTGTGGCTCTCGCCGTCCCGGTTCTCCTCGCCGTTGGCCTCGTTGTGCTTGTCGTTGTACGACACCAGGTCGTTGAGGGTGAAGCCGTCGTGGCAGGTGACGAAGTTGATGCTGTGGAACGGGCGGCGGCCGTCGTCCTGGTAGAGGTCGGCGGAGCCGGAGATGCGGGAGGCGAACTCGGCGAGGGTGGCCGGCTCGCCGCGCCAGAAGTCCCGGACGGTGTCCCGGTACTTGCCGTTCCACTCGGTCCACTGCGGCGGGAAGTTGCCGACCTGGTAGCCGC
The DNA here is from genome assembly GCF_052814115.1 of Micromonospora sp. IBHARD004. Lineage (NCBI taxonomy): Bacteria > Bacillati > Actinomycetota > Actinomycetes > Micromonosporales > Micromonosporaceae > Micromonospora > Micromonospora sp. IBHARD004. Next base: position 3,104,431 of record NZ_CP199934.1, on the reverse strand, counting down.
CGGGGCCGACGTCCCACGGCTCGGCGATCAGCTTGACCTGGCTGACCACCGGGTCCTGCTGCACCACCTCGAAGAAGGTGGAGAGGCGGTCGACCTCGTAGAACTCGCGGGCCAGGGTGGCGGCGAGGTCGAAGCGGAAGCCGTCGACGTGCATCTCGGTCACCCAGTAGCGCAGCGAGTCCATGATCAGCTGGAGCGAGTGCGGGCTGCGCACGTTGAGGCTGTTGCCGGTGCCGGTGTAGTCGACGAAGTACCGCCGATCCTCCTCCGAGAGCCGGTAGTAGCTGGCCGTGTCGACGCCCTTGAAGCTCAGCGTCGGGCCGAGGTGGTTGCCCTCCGCGGTGTGGTTGTAGACCACGTCGAGGATCACCTCGATGCCGGCGGCGTGCAGCGCCTTGACCATGCCGCGGAACTCCTGGACCTGCTGGCCGAGCCGGCCCAGCGCGGAGTAGCCGTGGTGCGGGGCGAAGAAGCCGATGGTGTTGTAGCCCCAGTAGTTGCGCAGCCCCAGGTCGGTCAGGCGGTGGTCGTGCACGAACTCGTGCACCGGCATCAGCTCGACCGCGGTCACCCCGAGCCGCTTGAAATAGTCGATCATGACGGGCGAGGCGATCGCCGCGTACGTGCCGCGCAGCTCCGCCGGGATGTCCGGGTGGCGCATGGTCAGCCCCCGAACGTGCGCCTCGTAGATCACCGAGTGGTGGTACGGGGTGCGCGGCGGCTTGTCGTTGCCCCAGTCGAAGTACGGGTTGACCACCACCGACTTCGGCATGAACGGCGCCGAGTCGTCCTCCGACATCCGCTCCGGTTCGCCGAGCACGTAGTCGTAGATGGGCGGGCCCCAGGTGACCGCCCCGTCGACCGCCTTGGCGTACGGGTCGAGCAGCAGCTTGTGCGGGTTGCAGCGCACCCCGTTGGCCGGGTCGTACGGGCCGTGGACGCGGTAGCCGTAGCGCTGGCCGGGCTCGATCCCCGGGATGTACGCGTGCCAGACGTAGGCGTCGACCTCGCGCAGCTCGACCCGGCGCTCGGCACCGGTGTCCCACTCGTCGAAGAGGCAGAGCTCGATCCTCTCGGCCACCTCCGAGAAGATCGCGAAGTTCGTCCCCATCCCGTCGTAGGTGGCGCCCAGGGGATAGCTCTCGCCCGGCCAGACCTGCATGTCGCTCCTTCGGCACATGATCATGAGCGCACCGGACGGGCGGACCGCCGGTGCGCACGCCGCTAGTGCCCCGTCGCCGGAGCGGCCAATCCACCTGTCCGGACCACACCCGATATTCACCCACCTGAGCTGCGGCGGAGCTTTGGGTGTCCTCAGTCACGATATGCCTTTTCGAGATGCGCGGAACCGCGTGATGCCCTTTCCTTGATGCGGACCCGCCCGCGCGGGCGGGTCCGCTCGGCCTCTCGGCCCCCTCCACCCCCTTTCCGCCGCCACCGTTGCCGGCGCGATCCTTCGTGCATGGACGGAGATTGATGTGACCACCCTGCGGGTCGGCGAGCAGTCCGCCACCGCCGCCACGGACCGGTCCCACCGGCCCACCCTGACCTCCCGGCCCCAGCTCCCGCAGGAGAGCCCCGGCTCCGGCGTGCCCCCGCGGACCCGCCGCATCCTGATGCTCTCCTGGGAGTACCCGCCGGTGCTGGTGGGCGGGCTCGGCCGGCACGTGCACGCGCTGTCGGTGGCCCTGGCCGCCGCCGGCCACGAGGTCACCGTGGTCACCCGGCACGCCGAGGGCGCCCCGCTGGAGGAGTACGCCGACGGCGTCCGCATCGTCCGCGCCGCCGAGGACCCGGTCACCTTCCCGCTCGCCACCGGCTCGCTGCTGGCCTGGACGATGGCGTTCAACCACACGCTCACCCGGGCGGCGCTGCGGGCCGCCGAGTCCGGCTCGTACGACGTCATCCACGCCCACGACTGGCTGGTCGCGCACACCGCCATGACCCTGCGCGAGCACCTGGACGTGCCGCTGGTCAGCACCATCCACGCCACCGAGGCCGGCCGGCACCAGGGCTGGCTGCCGGCGGAGATGAACCGCACCATCCACGGCGTCGAGCAGTGGCTGGCCGCCGAGTCCGGCCGGGTGATCGTCTGCTCCGGCTACATGCGCGACGAGGTGACCGCGCTCTTCGGCGTGCCCGCCGCGCGGGTCGACGTGGTGCCCAACGGGGTCGAGCCGCAGCGCTGGCGGGCGCCCGTCGCCGCGGTCGCCGCCGCCCGGGCCCGCTTCGCCGGGGACGGCCCGCTGGTCACCTTCGCCGGCCGGCTGGTCTACGAGAAGGGTGTGCAGCACCTGCTCGCCGGGCTGCCCCGGCTGCGCGAGCGGCACCCCGGACTGCGCGCGGTGATCGTCGGCGACGGGCCGTACCGGCCGGCCCTCGAAGCCGAGGTGCACCGGCTCGGCCTGGGCGGCGCGGTGAGCATGCCCGGCTTCCTCGGCGGGGTCGAGCTGCCCGCGGTGATGGCCGCCTCGGACTGCTTCGCGGTGCCGAGCATCTACGAGCCGTTCGGCATGGTGGCCCTGGAGGGCGCCGCGGCCGGCGCGCCGCTGGCGGTGGCGCGCACCGGCGGGCTCGCCGAGATCGTCGAGCCCGGCGTGACCGGAATGACCTTCGCCCCGCAGGACCCGGAGTCGCTGAGCGAGGCGGTGCACGCGCTGCTGTCGGACCGGGAGGGCGCCCGCGCGCTGGCCCGCCGGGCCCGCACCATGGTCCACGAGCAGTACGGCTGGTCGGCGATCGCGGCCCGCACCGCCGCTGCCTACGCCGCCGCGATCGCCCGGGACGCCCAGTTCACCGCCGAACGCGCCGAGCAGCGGATGACCCTGGGCCGCGCCCTCCCCGCCACCCCCGAGGGCAACCTCCTCGCCGCCGCCGGCCTCCGCTAACCCCCACCCCGCCCGCCGATCTTGCACTTCGGGCCCACGATTTGCCGGACATGTCGCACCTGACCGGGCACCAACTGCAAGATCGGCGGGGGCCGGGTACGGCGAAGGCCGCCGAGCCCGGTGGGGTCGGCGGCCTTCGTGGTACGGGTGGGGCGGGGTCAGCGCTCCGCGACCGCCGGGTAGTCGCGCTCGGGGTAGCCGGTGTAGATCTGCCGCGGGCGGCCGATCTTGGTCTCCGGGTCGTTGATCATCTCGCGCCACTGGGCGATCCAGCCGGGCAGCCGGCCCAGGGCGAAGAGCACGGTGAACATCTTCGTCGGGAAGCCCATGGCCTTGTAGATCAGGCCGGTGTAGAAGTCCACGTTCGGGTAGAGCCGCCGGGAGACGAAGAAGTCGTCAGCGAGGGCGATCTCCTCCAGCTCCATCGCGAGATCCAGCAGCGGGTCCGGCTTGGCCATCCGGCCCAGCACGTCCTGCGCGGCCTTCTTGACGATGGCGGCGCGCGGGTCGTAGTTCTTGTAGACCCGGTGCCCGAAGCCCATCAGCTTCACGCCGGTCTGCTTGTCCTTCACCTTCTGCACGAAGGAGCGGACGTCGTCGCCGTCGGCGTGGATCTTCTGGAGCATCTCCAGCACGGCCTGGTTGGCGCCGCCGTGCAGCGGGCCGAAGAGCGCGTTCACGCCGGCCGAGACCGAGGCGAAGAGGTTGGCGTTGCTGGAGCCGACCAGCCGCACGGTCGAGGTGGAGCAGTTCTGCTCGTGGTCGGCGTGCAGGATGAACAGCATGTCCAGCACCCGGGCCATCACCGGGTCGACCTCGTACGGCTCCGCCGGCACGCCGAAGGTCATCCGGAGGAAGTTCTCCACGTAGCCCAGCGAGTTGTCCGGGTACAGCAGCGGCTGCCCGATCGACTTCTTGTAGGCGTACGAGGCGATGGTGGGGACCTTCGCCATCAGCCGGACCGTCGACATCTCCACGTGATCGGAGTCGAACGGGTCCAGGCTGTCCTGGTAGAAGGTGGAGATGGCGCTGACCGCCGACGACAGCACGGCCATCGGGTGGGCGTCGCGCGGGAAGCCGTCGAAGAAGCGGCGCATCTCCTCGTGCAGCAGCGAGTGCCGCCGGATCCGCTCGCTGAACTCGGTCAGCTGCTGCTGGGTCGGCAGCTCGCCGTAGATCAGCAGGTAGGAGACCTCCAGGAAGGAGGACTTCGCGGCCAGCTGCTCGATCGGGTACCCGCGGTACCGGAGGATGCCCGCGTCACCGTCGATGTAGGTGATCGCGGACGAGCAGGACGCGGTGTTGACGAAACCGGGGTCGTAGGTGGTCATCCCGGTTTCCTTGAGCAGATGGCTCACCCCGATGCCGGCGGGGCCCTCGACCGCGGACTGCACCGGCATCGACAGCTGCCCACCGGGGTGGTCGAGCTTGACTTCCGTCATGTGTTCCTCGCTTCGCCGGCAAGATCTTCGTTGAATTGCCTTCGCTTTTACCGTAATCGCGGTATCGGGGACACCGCTCGTCGTGGTTCCGCGGTGAGGTATGCGTCACCCGATTCCCGACTTGCCGGCTCGGAAACCCTGTGCATGCTCGCGCCCGCCCACCGCCGGGCGGCGGGCGGAGACGGGGCACGCGGGGCCGGGCGGCGGCCGCACGGAGCGGCCGGGGGCGGGGATCCGCCGTCAGGAGAGGGCGAGCCGGCGCAGCGCGCCGTCGGCGCCCACCCGGTAGACGTCGAGGCGGTTGGCGCCGGCGGTGAAGAGCCGGTCGTCGGGCAGCAGCACGGCGAACCGCCGGCCACCCCGGTCCGGCGGCACCACCGGGACGACCGCGCCGACCGTGCCGTTGACCGCCACCGCCAGCATCGTCCCGTCCGGCACGGCGCCGGGCACGGTCCCCCAGACCAGGGCCGGCAGCTCGCCGTGGGCCGGGTCGACGGCGCGGAACGCGGCGAGGTTCGCCACCTTCGCCGTACCGCCGGCCGGCCGCTCCCCCACCCGGGTGCCGACCAGCGGGCTCGGGGCCGGCGTGGCCGGCGGCGAGGGCACCCCGCCGCTGATCGGCACCGGTTGGCCGGGGCGGTCGTAGAAGCGCTTCTCCGCGCCCGCGCGGGGGGCCTGCCGGGCGGACCGGCCGTCCATCCGCCACGGGACCCGCACGTGGGTGTAATCGGCGATGGTGGGCAGCAGGTCGACGTGCTCCCAGTTGCGGTCGTCCACCCGGTCGGCGCGCTGGCCGGGCTCCTTGACGAACATCGGCACCCAGGCCACCTGGTCGGCGGCGTGGTTGATCGCGTCCATCCCCCGGCCCTGCCAGTCCTTGCGGAAGCTCACCCCGTGGTCGGCGGTGACCAGGACGAGGGCCTTGTCGTAGAGGCCGGTGGCGCGCAGCGTGCGCAGCGTCTCGCCGATCAGCCGGTCGGTGTAGCCGAGCTGGGCCAGGTGCCGCTGCCGGGCCAGGTCCACCCAGCCGGCGCCGTCGTTGGGCAGGTCCTCCGGCGCGGTGTAGTGCGCCCCGGAGGGCAGGTACGCCCACGGCGAGTGCGGCATCAGCAGGTGCAGGAAGTGCAGGGTGGGGCGGGACGACGGGCGCAGCCCGGCCAGGAAGCTGGTGAACCGGACCGGCTGATTGTCGTCGAGGGTGTCCCAACGGAACTTCGGGTCGGCCGGCACCGGCTCGGCGGCGTCCAGGCCGGCCTCGGCGCGGGTCAGCTCCCGGTAGGAGTCCTCCGGGTCGACCCGGCTGTCCGCCGGGGCGGTCACCTGGCGCAGCAGCCGGCCGCTCTCCCGGACCAGCACGCCGAGCCCCTGCTCCGGGCTGGCCGGCTGCTCGCAGCGGCTGGGTGGGCAGAGCCGGGTGATGCTCTCCTCGGCCTTGATCTCGTACAGGCCCCCCAAGGCGGTGAAGAGGTTGTCCCGGTACTGCGAGTAGTGCGGGGCGAACGGCTCGGCCGGATAGCGGCCGGTGAGCATGGCCGGCAGCGCGTACGGGGTCCAGCCGCTGACCCCGGTGGCGTTGCGGTACCAGGTGGAACCCTGGGCCAGCTCGGCGAAGTGCGGGTAGCGGGTGGCGTCGATCTTCCCGTCGGGGCCGAGCAGCGAGACCAGCGGCAGCTCGTCCAGGACGATCATGACCACCGGCGGGTGGGCGCCCGGGCCGGCCACCCCGGCGGCGCCGGCGTGCGTCCGCGGCAGCACCACCGCCGAGGCCGGCGAGGCGAAGAGGAAGAGGCCGACGAAGACCGGCGGCCCGAAGGCCGCCACCCGCAGCACCCGGCCGGGCGCCCGCCAGCGCCGGTGCGCCGCCGCCCCGACCGCGCCGGCCAGGACGGCGACCAGCAGCAGCGGTACGCCCCGCAGCGGCGTGCCGTGCCGCCCGACCTGGACGGCGAGGGCGGCCAGCAGCAGCCCGACGAGCAGCGTGTGCACCGCCGCCCGGGTAGCCCGCCCGGCGACCAGGCTGACCGCGCCGAGCAGCGCGAACGGCACGGTCGGCGCGATCGCGATCAGCGCCACCAGGAGCAGGATGTCGGCCCGCGAGGCGCGGTGGAAGAGGAAGAAGTCGGGGCTGCGGCCGAGCACGTCCAGCAGCGGCTGGGTGACCACCAGGCCGACCAGCGCGACCACCTCGAACAGCCGGCCCAGCTCCGCCCGCCAGGGTCGACCCGGCCGGGGTGGGGCGGGCGGGGCCGGCCGGACGTCGGGCGGCGAGAGGGTGCGCTCAGCCACCCACCACCGCCTCATAGAGCGTCCGGGTGCCGGAGGGCAGCTCCGCCCGCCGGGTGATCCGGCAGCGCGCCGCGAGCAGCCGCTCGAACGCGTCCCGCCGGTAGTCGGGGAAGAGCCCGTCGGGCTTGTTGGCCAGCAGCCGGCGGGCCATCGGGTCCTCGGGGTGGACGAACTCCACCACCAGCGCCGCGCCGGGCGCGCCCAGCCCGGCGAGCTGGTCCACCACCTCCGCCAGCGGCACGTTCCGCCCGATCGCCAGGTGGTGCACCACGGCCAGGGCGAGCACCACGTCGGCCCGGGTCCGGTCGGCGAAGCCGGCCCGCTCGACGCCGCGCCACCCGCCGCCCGGCGACGGGTCGGCCAGGTCCATCACCAGCGGCAGGATCCGCCGCTCCCCCTCGGCGCGCAGCGCCCGGTAGAGCTCGTCGGCCACCGCCGGGTCCTGCTCGACGGCGACCACGTACCCGGCGTGCCGGGCGGCGATCCGGGCGTACCGGCCGTCGTTGGCGCCGAGGTCGAGGGCCAGCGCAGGGGTGCCCGTGGCGGCCACCGCCTCCGCGACGAACCGCTCCTTCGCCTGCCGGTCCTGTGCCGAGTAGCCGCAGGTGCGCTGGTAGTCCGACCAGTGGCTGCGCCCCGGCCGGTGGTCCAGCCGGCGGACCAGCTTCTCGATGCCCCGGACCGTCGCCGAGGCCAGCTCCCGCGAGTAGCCGGCGGCCCGCAGCTGCGCCCGGACGTCGGTGGTGGTGGCGCGGGCATTGCGCTGCTGCATGGCGCCGTGCAGGTGCACGTGGGTGAGCACGCCGGGGAGCAGCCGCCGGGCGCCGCCGAAGAGCCGGCGCATCTGGTCCGGCTCGATGCCGTCCACCCGGGCGCGCAGCCACGGCTGGAAGTCGACGCCGAGGTGGGCCTGAAGCAGCAGCGGATAGAGCAGCGTCTGACAGAACTGGCGGTAGCCGGCCCAGGGTTCCCCCGGGGGCAGCGGGGCGAAGGAGCCCACGTCGATGAAGACCGGGGACGCGCCGCGCCACTGGAGGTTGTACGCCGAGCCGTCCTTGGTGGTGAACCCGTCGCCGAGCGCCGCGCGCAGGATCTCCAGGTGCCGCAGGGCGGCGTCGCGCAGCATGCCGAACGACCACTCGTACGGGTGCGAGACGAACGGGATCCGCTCGTGCCGGAGCACCGCGGCCCAGGGCGGCGTCGCGGTGACCTCCTCGGTGCCGCAGACCTTCCCGTCGGCCAGCAGGGCGCGGAAGAAGCCGCTGGCCGCCAGGGCCCGCCAGTCCTCGGCGGCCCGGTCGTCGAGCCCGCGCAGCACCTCGCCGTCGCGGTGGAAGACCCGGTTGCCCGGATCGCGGAAGGAGCCGGGTTCGACCCGGATGCCGGTGTGGGAGACCGTCATGGCCGGTGCCGGCCGGTCAGCGCTGGTCGGTGGGCTGGCGACGGAACCGGGCGACCAGCCGGCGCCAGTAGAGCTTGGCGGCCACCGCCGCTCCGGCCACGCCACCGACCACCGCCTGCACGATCAGGCTGCCGGACCCCGCGTCCAGGTAGGCCAGATGCATCACCGGCCGCTCCCTTCCCTCGCCGTCATGGAGGCCGGCCACAATGAGGCATTTAGCCCTTTAAGCCGGACTTGTCACCTTGACACCGTACGCCGCGCGGGCCGGCCGTGAAGGCCACACCGGCCACTGCGCCCACGTCCGTTCCGTTCAAGACGACCGGCCCCGCCCGCCCCTACCGTGGCCGGCATGACACCTCGCTTCGACCTGATCGGCATGACGGTCACCGACATGGCCCGCACCCTGGACTTCTACCGCCGGCTGGGGCTGGCGATCCCGCCCGGCGCGGAGCGCGAGTCGCACGTGGAGGTCACGCTGGACAGCGGCGTCCGGCTGGCGTGGGACGCGGCCGACATGATCCGCGGCTTCGACCCGCACTGGACGGCGCCCACCGGCAGCCCCCGGGTGAACCTGGCGTTCCGCTGCGCCGACCCGGCCGAGGTCGACCGCTGGTACGCCGAGCTGACCGGGGCGGGACACCACGGCCACCTGGCGCCCTGGGACGCCTTCTGGGGCCAGCGGTACGCGGTCCTCCACGACCCGGACGGCAACGGCGTGGACCTGTTCGCGCCGCTGAACCCGTGACCGTGGGCGGGCTCCGCCGCCGGGCCGACGGATCAGCCCGCCAACAACCGGGTGGGTGAGGCGCCGGCCAGTTCGCGGACGTCGCGGGTGAGGTGGGCCTGGTCGGCGTAGCCGGAGCGGGCGGCCACCTCCGCGAGGGGCGTGCCGGTGCGGGCCAGGGCCAACGCCCGCTGCATGCGCAGGATGCGGGCGAGGGTCTTCGGGCCGTACCCGAAGAGGCTCAGGCTGCGTCGGTGCAGGGCGCGCGGGCCGAGGCCGACCTCGGCGGCGGTCGCGGTGACGCCGGTCCCGGCGGCGAGCAGGGCGGCGACCCGTACGCCGAGCGGGTCCGGCCCCCCGGCGGCAGCCAGCCGGGCGGCGACGACGGCCTCCAGCCCGACGGCGGTCGGCCGCTCGCCCAGCCGCTCGGCGACGTCGGTCGCCGCTCGGCCCCAGAGCGCGTCCAGCGGGACCCGGCGGTCACGCAGCTCGTCGGCGGGGACGCCGAAGACGGCGGGGCCGATGCCCGGTGGCAGCCGCAGCCCGACCCACCGCTCCCCCGGCGTCGGGTCGGTGAGGTACGCGGTGCGGTCCGGGCCGGCGACGAGGAGCCCGGACCGGCTGGACCAGAGCAGGTCCAGGCAGCCGTCCGGCAGCACCCGGGCGGGCGCGCCGTCGCTGACGCTGGTCCAGCGCACCGCGCCGGGCAGGGCGGCGGGCAACTCCCGATACACGCCGCCCAGCCTGCCACGCCCGGGCTAACCTGCGGCGGTGCGATGGACGGTGCTGGACGCGGCGTTGGACTCCTCGGGCCGGAGCCGGGGCGAGGAACGCGCGCCGGGCGCGCTGCGGGCGGCCGGCCTGCTGGCGCGGCTCGACGCGCGGGACGGCGGAACGGTCGACGCCCGGATCGACGATCCGCGGCGAGACCCGGCCACCGGCCTGATCGGCGCCGCGCAGGTCCGCCGGGCGAGCAGAGCGATCGCCGCGGGGGTGGCGGAGGTGCGGGCCACCGGAGACCGTCCGCTGGTGGTCGGCGGGGACTGCACGATCCTGCTGGGCGTCTTCCTCGGCCTGCCCGCCGGTACGGGCCTGTGGTTCCTGGACGGTCACGTCGACTTCCTCGACGGCCGGACGTCGGAGACCGGCGAGGGGGCGGACATGGAGCTGTCCATCCTCACCGGTCACGGCCCCGACCTGTTCGGCGGGGCGCTGGTCGACCCCGCGCAGGTCCGGCTGGTCGGCCACCGCCCGCCCGACGACGACGCGAGCCGCCGGGAGGCCGACCGGGTCGACCCCCGGGTGCTCCAGCTCCCGGCGCCCGCGCTGCGGCGACGCGGCGCCGCGGAGGTCGGCCGGGAGCTGGCCGGGGACGGCGTCGCGCCGGCCTGGCTCCACCTCGACCTCGACGTGCTCGACCCGCGTGCGCTGCCCGCGGTGACCTACCCCGAGCCCGGCGGCCTCGACTGGGACGACCTGCTCGCGCTGGTCGGACCGCTCGTTCGGTCCGAGCGACTGCTCGGGATGAGCGTGGCCGATCTCAACGCCGACGAGGACCCCGACGGGCGCCACGCGCGGCGCCTCGTCGAGGCCCTCTCGACCGCTGTCGCTTCCTGACCGTCGGTGCCGGTGCCGGCCGGCGGGATCGCGCTGGGCAGGCTGGCCCGGGCGGTTAGGGGCGACGGTGGTGCATGCCGAGCCGGAGCAGGAGGAACCGCAGCGCGGTGGCGGCCAGGTTCGCCGCGACCAGGACCGCCAGCTCCGCCGGGCGGGGCGGCTCGGCGGTCACGCCGTGCAGGGCCGCGAGGGAGCCGCTGGTCAGCGCCAGCCCGAGGACGAAGGCGACCAGCCCCTGCAGGTGGTGCCGGGCGGCGTGCCGGCGGCCGGTGATGCCGAAGGTGAGCCGGCGGTTGGCGGCGGTGTTGGCCACCGCGGTCACCAGCAGGGCCAGCAGGTTCGCCGCCTGCGCCCCCAGCGCGCCCCGGGTCGCCACGAAGAGCACCAGGTACGCCAGCGTGCTGGCCACCCCGACCGCGGCGAACCGGGCTAGCTGCCGGGGCAGCCCGACCGGCACCTGCGCCGGCGGCGCGGCCAGCGGCGCCCGACCGAGCTGCTCGCGCAGCTCCGCCAGCGGCAGCGTCGCGCCGACCAGGGCGCGGGCCAACCGGCCGATGCCCCGCAGGTCGGCCAGGGCGGTGGCGACGATGTCCACCCGGCTGTCCGGGTCGTCGACCCAGTCCACCGGCACCTCGTGGATGCGCAGGCCGGCCCGCTGGGCGAGGACCAGCAGCTCGGTGTCGAAGAACCACCCGGTGTCCTGCACCAGCGGCAGCAGCCCGGCCGCCACGTCGGCGCGGATCGCCTTGAACCCGCACTGGGCGTCGGAGAAGCGCACCGCCAGGGTGCCGCGCAGCAGCAGGTTGTAGCCGCGGGAGATCACCTCCCGTTTGGCGCCCCGGACCACCCTGCTGGTCGGCGCCAGCCGGGTGCCGATGGCCAGGTCGGAGTGGCCGGAGATGAGCGGCGCCACCAGCGGCAGCAGCGCCGCCAGGTCGGTGGAGAGGTCCACGTCCATGTACGCCAGCACCGGCGCCGGGGAGGCGGACCAGGCGGCCCGCAGCGCCCGGCCCCGCCCCTTGGCGTCCAGATGCAGCACCCCGACCTCGGGCAGCTCCGCGGCGAGCGCCTCGGCCACCGCGAGGGTGCCGTCGACGCTGGCGTTGTCCGCCACCGTGATCCGGAACGGGTACGGGAAGTGCGCGGTCAGGTGGGCGTGCAGCCGCCGGACGCAGGGGCCCAGGTCGGCCTCCTCGTTGTAGACCGGCACCACCACGTCCAGCACCGCCGTGGGCGTTGTCGGCCGGGCCCGCACCGCCGCCCGGGGAGCGCTCGGAAAGGTCATCGCTCAGCCCTGCTCTCCGCTGGTCAGGTCGTAGACGGTGACCCCGTCGACGGTCTTCGCGGTGAAGTTGTCGGCGACCCAGGAGGCGATCTCCTGGGAGGCGGAGCTGCCACCGTTGGCCCGGAACCCACCGCCGCCGATGAAGTAGTGGATCTTCCCGTCGGCGACGTACCGCTGGAACTGGGCGAGGGTCGGCGACGGGTCACTGCCGTTGAAGCCGCCGATCGCCATCACCGGCCGTCGGGTGGCGAGCTGGTAGCCGGAGGCGTTGTTCGAACCGATCGTCGCCGCCACCCAGGTGTAGGCGTCCGCGTCGGCCCCCAGCAGGGACTTCAGCTCGGCGCTCGGCTCGCGGGCGTCGAGCAGCCCGCCCATGCCGCCGCCGCGCTGCACGCGACCGGTGCCACCGTTCTGGGCGGTGCCATCGTTCTGGCCGGTGCCATCGTTCTGACCGGTGCCACCGATCTGGCCGGTGCCGGGGAGGCTCGGGAGCTGCCCGTTCTGCCCGCCGCCGGGGAACGCCGGAAGCTGGCCGTTCTGGGCCGTGCCGCCGATCCGGCCGCCGCCCGGGAAGCCCGGGAACTGGCCGCCGGGGAGCTCCATGCCGCCCGGGAACTGGCCGCCGCCGGGGAAGCCGCCGCGGCCGGGCCCGAAGGCGCCCTGCACGAACGGCCCCGCGGTCGGGATCGAGCCGGTGTGCGGCGTCGACGCGGTCTCCAGGGAGTACGCCACCGGCCCGGCCAGCGCGGCGGCCGCGCCGAGCGCGAGCACCACCGGGACGGCCCGGCGGGGCAGCCGGTCGGCGAGGACGATCAGCACGGCCGCGGCCAGCCCGACGACCAGCACGGCGGTGCGCAGCCACGGGTACCAGTCGGCGCTGCGGCCCAGCAGCCGCCACGACCACCACGCGGTGACCGCGAGGGTGCCGGCGAGGGTGACGGTGGCGGCCAGGGCGCGCCGCCGGACGCCGGTCCGGCCGGCGGTGCTCTCGTCGACCGGGCCCGCCGGGGCCGCTCCGGCGTCGGTCGACGCCTCGGCCGGGACGGCGCCGGACGCGGCCGGCCCGCCGGGCGACGGGGCGACCGGGGTGCCGGCGAGCGGCGGGACCGGTCCGGTCGATACGGCCGGGGCGTACCCGCCGGCCGGAGCGGGGACGGCGACGGCCGGGGCGGTGCGCTCCCGCCACAGCAGGACGGTCCCGATGCCGACCAGGGCGCCGACGGCCGGGGCGAGCGCCACGGTGTAGTAGGCGTGGAAGATCCCGGACATGAAGCTGAAGATCAGCCCGGTCACCAGCAGCCAGCCGCCCCAGAGCACCAGCCCGGCCCGGCGCCGGTCGGTCCGCGCCGCCCGGCCCGCCAGCACCAGGCCGGCCACCAGCAGGATCAGCGCCGCCGGCAGCAGCCAGGAGATCTGACCGCCGACTTCGGTGTCGAACATCCGCAGCCAGCCGGTCTGCCCGGAGAACGGACCACCGCCACCGCCGCCCGTCGCGCCGCCGCCGACGCTGCCCTCCTCGTCGCCGGTGATCCGGCCGAGGCCGTTGTAGCCGAGGGTCAGCTCCAGGATGCTGTTCCGCTGCGACCCGCCGATGTAGGGGCGGGCGCTCGCCGGGACCAGCTCGACGACCACCACCCACCAGCCCGCGGCGACCACCACGGCCAGCCCGGACAGCAGCAGCTGCCACACCCGGCGCCACAGCCCGGTCGGGGCGGCCAGCAGGTACACCCCGGCGAAGACCGGGATCACCAGGAACGCCTGGAGCATCTTGGTGAGGAAGCCGAGGCCGACCAGCGCGCCGACCAGCGTGAGCCACCGGGTGCTCGCCGTCTCCACCGCGCGCACCGTGGCGTACGCGGCGGCGACCAGCAGGAACACCAGCAGGGCGTCGGGGTTGTTGAACCGGAACATCAGGGTGGCCACCGGGGTGACCGCGAGCACCGCGCCGGCGATCAGTCCGGCCGCGGGGCCGTACCAGCGCCGGACCGCGGCGTACAGCACGCCGACCGAGGCGACGCCGAGCAGCGCCTGCGGCACCAGGATCGACCAGCTGCTCAGCCCGAAGATCCGTACCGAGAGGGCCATCAGCCAGAGCGCGGCCGGGGTCTTGTCGACGGTGATCGAGTTGGCCGCATCGGACGAGCCGTAGAAGAAGGCCTTCCAGCTCTCCGAGCCGGCCTGCACGGCGGCCGAGTAGAACGAGTTGGCCCAGTCCGAGGCGCCGAGGCTCCACAGGTAGAGCAGTCCGGTGGCGACCAGGAGGGCCGGCAGGGCCGGCCGCGCCCAGCGGGGGTCGGCCCGGGTGGGCTCGGGCGGCGGTCGGTCGCCGGCGCGCACGGGTTCGGGCTCGGCCGCGGTGGGCTTCGGCGACGAGGCGGCGTCCGGCGCGGGCGCCACGTGGTGTGCCGGCGTGGGCGGCGCGGTGGGGGCCGGGGTGGGCTGCCCGGTCGTGGGCGCGGTCAGCAGGCTCTCTGTTCTGTCCATGCCGGCAAGCCTCGGGCGGCCCGCTGATCCGGCCCCGTGTACGACCTATGCGGCGGCTGTGGAATCCGGCAGCCACACCGTGAAGACCGTGTGGCCAGGGCGGCTGACCACGTCGACCCGGCCATGGTGGGCCTCCACCACGGCGGCCACGATGGCCAGGCCGAGGCCGGTGCTGCCGTGCGCCCGGGACCGGGAGCTGTCCCCACGGGCGAACCGCTCGAAGACCTCTTCCTGCAGGTCGGCCGGGATGCCCGGCCCGTCGTCGGCGACGCTGAGCTCGACCCCGCCGGCGACCGGCGCCAGCCGGGTGGTCACGGTCGTGCCGGGCGGGGTGTGCACCCGCGCGTTCGCGAGCAGGTTGGCCACCACCTGGTGCAGCCGGGCCGCGTCCCCGGTCACGGCCATCGGCTCGTCGGGCAGGTCGAGCTGCCAGCGGTGCTCCGGGCCGGCCACGTGCGCGTCGCTGACCGCGTCGACGACCAGCGCGGTCAGGTCGACCGGTTCGGCCGCCAGCGGCCGGCCGGAGTCGAGCCGGGCCAGCAGCAGCAGGTCGTCGACGAGGCTGGTCATCCGGGTGCTCTCCGACTCCACCCGGCGTAGCGCGTGGGCCACGTCCGGCGGCACCCGGTCCCGGCCGCGCCGGGCCACCTCGGCGTAGCCGCGGATGGCCGCGAGGGGGGTACGTAGCTCGTGGCTGGCGTCGGCGACGAACTGGCGTACCCGCATCTCGCTGGCCTGCCGCGCGGCGAGCGCGGCGGCGACGTGGCCGAGCATCCGATTCAGCGCACCGCCCACCTGCCCCACCTCGGTACGCGGGTCGGTGTCGGCCTCCGGCACCCGCACCGACAGCGCCACCTCGCCCCGGTCCAGAGGCAGCTCGGTGACCCGGGTTGCGGTGGCGGCGACCCGGTTCAGCGGGCGCAGGGTGGCCCGGACGATGAGCGCGCCCAGGGTGCCGGCGATGATCAGCCCGGCGGTGACCACGCCGGCCTGGGCGAGGATCATCCACATCACCGTCTCCTGCACCTGGGCGAGCGGGATCGCGAAGATCAGGATGTCCCCGCCGGGCACCTGCCGGGCCACCGCCCGGTAGTCGCCCCGGTCACCGAGGTCGACGGTGCGAGGCTGCCCGTCCGTGGGCTGCCGCGTCAGCGGGGCCACCTCGCCGGCCGGGACGTCTTCGGCCGGTCCGGCGGTGGTCCGGATCCGGCTCGACACGACCTGGCCGGCCACCACCTTGACCGCTACCGATTCTGGCGGGAAGCCGGGCGGGGGATCGGGGGCCCGCTGCCGATCCGCCGTCCGGGTCCACTCGGGCTGCTCCCGGAACCATGGCGGGAGGTCCTGCTGCCGGCGGTCGCCGGCGGTGAGCTGGTTGTCGACCTGGCCGATCAGGAAGTGTCGCAGGGCGACGGTGGTCAGCGCGCCGATGCCGATGCTGACCAGGGCGAGCAGCGCCACCACGGAGAGCACCAGCCGGCGGCGCAGCGACCAGCCGGCCAGCCGGCGGCGCAGCCGCCCGGGCCGGTCACTCCGCGGGCTTGAGGACATACCCCGCGCCGCGCAACGTGTGGATCATCGGCCCGCGGCCCGCGTCGATCTTCTTCCGCAGGTAGGAGATGTAGAGCTCGACGACGTTGGCCTGGCCGCCGAAGTCGTAGTTCCAGACCCGGTCGAGGATCTGCGCCTTGCTCAGCACCCGGCGCGGGTTGCGCATCAGGTAGCGGAGCAGCTCGAACTCGGTCGCGGTGAGGGTGATCAGGTCGTCGCCCCGGCGTACCTCGTGGCTGTCCTCGTCCAGGCTGAGGTCGCCGACGGTGAGCACGGCGTCCTCCCGGGTGGCGACCGCGAAGCCGGAGCGGCGCAGCAGCGCGCGCAGCCGGGCGATCACCTCCTCCAGGCTGAACGGCTTGGTGACGTAGTCGTCGCCGCCGACGGTCAGCCCGGCGATCCGCTCCTCCACCGCGTCCCGCGCGGTGAGGAAGAGCACCGGCACGGTCGGGGTCTGCTCGCGCAGCCGGCGCAGCACCTGGAAGCCGTCCAGGTCGGGCAGCATCACGTCGAGCACCACCGCGTCGGGCTGGAACTGCCGGGCGGCGCTCAGCGCCGCCATCCCGTTGCCCGCGCTGCGGACCTGCCAGCCCTCGTAGCGCAGGGCCATCGAGAGCAGGTCGGTCAGCGTCGGCTCGTCGTCGACCACCAGCACCCGCACCGGTTCCCCGTCGGGGCGGCGCAGCTCGATCCGGCCCTGTGTGGCTTGCCCGTCCATGACCATGTCCCCCATCGTGGGTCGCTCCGCTGTGCCGGGCCTGTCCCGATCCTGTGTACCAGCTGTGCGGCCCCGCCGGGCCGCTGTCGCGCGAGGCCCGCCGTCGGCCGGTCGTCGAGCTTGGATCGGGGCGCCAAGGGTCTCCGCCGCGCTGCCGGTGCGATCGTGCCCGCTCGTCGGTGACCCCGGCGCCGCCCGGCGCGGCCGACGCACAGCCCGGCCACAGGTCCGGCCCACGTCCCCTCCAGCTACGGCCCGCAGG
This sequence comes from Micromonospora sp. IBHARD004, assembly GCF_052814115.1. Classification (NCBI taxonomy): domain Bacteria; kingdom Bacillati; phylum Actinomycetota; class Actinomycetes; order Micromonosporales; family Micromonosporaceae; genus Micromonospora; species Micromonospora sp. IBHARD004. The sequence goes on along the minus strand of NZ_CP199934.1, from coordinate 3,087,772 downwards.
CTGCCGACATGAACCTGAACGGGACCTTCGAGGTCCGCTGGTGGTGGCGGGACCGGCCGGTGCGGGTGGCGGTGACCGAGCGGACGGCGCTGCCGGCGGCCCGGCGCGCGGTGGCGGGCCGGCTGGCCGCGCTGCGCACCGCCGAGTCGGAGCTGGCCCGGGCGCACCGCGCCGCCGGCCGCCCCGTGCCGGTCGGCCCGCTGCTGCGGGACCTGGTGGCGGTGGCGCTGGGCGCGGCCGACGCCAGCGGCGGTGCGGTGGACCCGACCGTCGGCGCGGCCCGGCTGCGCCGGGCGGCGGTCCGGGGGCTGCTGCCGGTCTGCGGCGCCGGGCCGGGGCCGGTGGGGCGGACGGCGGACTGGCGGGCGGTGACGCTGCGCGGGGAGCTGCTGTCGGTGCCGCCGCCGAGGTGGCTGGACCTCGGCGGTACCGCCACCGCGTACCTGGCGCAGCGCTGCGCCGAGCAGGTCGCGGTCCGGCACCGGACCGGCGTGCTGGTCGCCGTCGGCTCCCGGGTGGCCGCCGCCGGGCCGGCGCCGGACGGCGGCTGGCCGGTCGCGGTCGAGGGCGGGCCGCGCAGCCTGGCGCGCGGCGCCCTGGTCACCGCGGACGGGCACCGGGCGGACGGCGGCGGGGTACGCGACCCGCGTACCGGAGGGGCACCGACCTCGCCGTGGGCGGCGGTGACGGTCGCTGCGCCGGACGCGGCGCGGGCCGCGATGCTCGCGGTGGCCGCGCTGGTCCGCGGTCCGGACGGCCCGGAGTGGCTGGCCGGGCAGGGCGTGCGGGCCTGGCCGGTGGCGCGCCCGGCGGCCCTTCCGCAGCCGGCTACCCGGTGGTAACTTGCCGGGCATGTCCATCGATGATCCTCGTCCCGGCCCGCTGACCGGCAAGGTCGTCCTGGTGACCGGGGCCGCCCGGGGCATCGGCGCGCACACCGCCCGGCTGGCCGCGGCCCGGGGTGCCCGGCTCGCCCTGGTCGGCCTCGAACCGGACCGGCTCGCCGCGCTCGCCGCCGAGCTGGGCCCCGGCCACGTCTGGTTTCCCGCCGACGTCACCGACCAGGCGGCCCTGCGGGCGGCGGCCGAGGGGACCGTGGCGGCCCTCGGCGGCATCGACGCCGTGGTGGCGAACGCCGGGGTGGCCAACCGGGGCACCATCGCCGTCGGCGACATCGAGGCGCTGGTCCGCACCGTAGAGGTCAACCTGGTCGGGGTGATGCGGACGGCCGCGGCGACCGTCGAGGCGCTCGCCGCCCGCCGGGGCTATTTGCTGATCGTCTCCTCCGCCGCGGCGTTCGCCGCGTTGCCCGGGATGGCCGCCTACTGCGCCTCCAAGGCGGGGGTCGAGCACTTCGGCACCGCGATCCGGTTGGAGCTGGCGCACCGCGGGGTGGCGGTGGGCACCGCGCACCCGTCGTGGGTGGACACCGACCTGGTCCGCGAGGCCCGCGCGGACCTGCCGGCGTTCGAGGCGGCGCTGGCGAAGCTGCCCTGGCCGATGCGGCGCACCACGTCCGTCGAGGCGTGCGCCGCCGCGTTCGTCCGGGCCGTCGAGCGTCGCCAACGCCGGGTGTACGTCCCGCGCGCCGTCGCCGCCGTGCAGGCGGTCCGGTCGCTGCTGGTCAGCCCGCTCGCGGACCGGCTGATCGGGCGTACGGCGGCCACCACCGTCCCGCTGATCGAGGAGCAGGCCAGCGCGCTGGGCCGTGGTTTCGGGGTGAGCGCCCCGGCGGGAACCGACCGGTGAACGTGCCGGTGGAGGTGGTCTTCGAGCGGCGTGGCGCGGGGCCGCCGCTGGTGCTGTTGCACGGCGCCGTCACTCGGTCGCGCCGAGCGGGTCGGTCCGGACGAAGCGCATCGTCCAGGTGCCGTACCCGTCCCGGTGGTCCCGCTCGTAGAGGTGGTCCGGTCCGCCGCCGGCCGGCGGCGCGCCGTGGCCGGGATGGCGCATGATCCACCACTGCGGCGGCGCGCCGTCGGGGTCGGCCGGCAGCTCCCGGACCAGGTCATGGGCGGGTCCGCCGACGAACCGTACGCGCACCTCAGCCACCCGCACACCCTCCGTCCCCGGGCCGGCACCGGTGGTGACCACGCCCCTGGAGGGGAAGCTACCCCGCCGCGGCCGGCCCCGGCCGGCAAACCCGCGGCGGTTTGCCCAGCTCGGGCCCCGGGTACCGCGTCCCGAAGCACCGGGATCGGGTCCCGGACGAGGACGAGGAGTGGTCGATGAGGACGCTGGGCGGGCGGTACGAGCTCGAACAGCGCGTCGGCATCGGCGGGATGTCGGAGGTCTGGCGGGCCCACGACCTCGTGCTGGACCGGACGGTCGCGGTGAAGCTGATCTCGCCCAGCCTCGACGACGAGGCGACGTCGGTGGAGCGGATCCGCGAGGAGGCCCGGTCGGCGGCCCGGCTGGTGCACCCGAACGTGGCCAGCGTGCACGACTTCGGCACCTCGACGACGATGCCCGGCCGCGAGGCGCCGTACATCGTGATGGAGCTGGCCGAGGGTGAGACGCTCGCCGCCCACCTGCGGGAGGGCCCGCTGGACTGGCGGATCGCCGTCCGGGTGTGCGCCGAGGTGAGCGCCGCGCTGGCCGCCGCGCACGCGCACGGCATCGTGCACCGCGACGTGAAGCCGGCCAACGTGATCCTCACCCCGTCGGGCGTGAAGGTCCTCGACTTCGGCATCGCCACCTCGGCCGGCGCGACGGACCACACCCCGGACGGCATCGTGGTGGGCACCCCCGCCTACCTGGCCCCGGAGCAGCTGGACCAGCAGCCCGCCACCCCCGCCGCGGACATGTACGCCCTCGGCGTGCTGCTCTACTACTGCCTGACCGGCCGGCTGCCGTACGCCGCCAGCAGCACCACCCAGCTGCTGGGCGAGCGGAAGCGGCAGGCGCCGGAGCCGCTGCCGGAGATCGAGGGGCTGCCCGCGGAGGTCGCCGACCTGTGCCGGCGCTGCCTGGCCGACGACCCGGACCGGCGCCCCAGCAGCCTGATGGCCGCGCTGCTGCTCGCCGAGGTGGTGGACGCCCGGGTCTACGTGCCGATGCTGACCGCGACGCCCCGGCAGCGGATCGCCCCGGTCTCCCCGTGGACGGACCGGGCTGCGGCCGAGTCCACCGAGGCGATGCTCGTCGACCGGCAGCCCACGGAGTGGGCCAGCTGAGTCCTCCCCCGGACCCCGGCCCGGTTTCAGTGGGCGGGAGCCGGGTAGCCGGGCGGGTGAGTGACGGGAGGAACGCGATGCCGGATCCGAGTTCCTGGCTGCACGAGGCCACCGCGACCGCCGCGGGCGGACACGTACGCACCGACGACGGTGGGCTCTCCACCGCCCTGGCGTCGCCGCTGGCGCCGCACTGCACCGGGCTGAAGCCCGAGCAGTTGCTCGCCGCCGCGTTCGCGTCCTGCCTGCACCACGCGGCGGTGGAGGCCGCCGCCGACATCACCAATGAGGCGCACACGGTCCAGGTGACCGCGGAGGCGAAACTGGGCCGCGACGACGACGGCCGGTACCGGGCCGACGTGCACGCCGAGATCTCCTCGGCCGGGCTGACCCGGGAGCAGCTGGCCGACCTGGTCGCGTACGCGGACCGGCTCTGGCCGTTCTCCAGCGGCGACAACAGCCGACACCGGCTCACCGTCACCCCGGCGGAGAACGGCCGGCACTGAGCCGCCCGGCTCATCAGCGGAAGCCGGCGGTCACCGCCCGGTGGTCGCTGTCCGGGGTGTGCAGGACGCCGGCCGCCGTCGGGGTGAGCCCCCGGTAGAGCACGTGGTCGGGCCGGGTCACCGGCAGCTCGGCCGGCCAGGTGAAGCCGAAGCCCTGCCCGGCGTCCGCCTGGGCGTCGCGCAGCAGCCGGGTGAGCGGCACGAAGACCCGGTCGGTGGCGGCGGTGTTCAGGTCGCCGAGGACGACCAGTCGTGGGGCGTGGTCGTCGCGGACGGTCGTCGCCAGCGTGGCCAGCGTCTCGTCCCGGGTGGCGGTGTGCCCCGCCCGGGCCGAGCCCAGGTGGACCACGTAGACCACCAGGTCGCCGCCCGGGGCGGCGACCACGGCGCGCAGCGCCCGGGTCCAGCCCAGTCCCGTGTCCACGCCGGTGGAGTCCCGGATCGGCCACCGGCTCCACAGGGCGACGGTCGACACGGTGGCCCGGTGCGGGTAGCGCTGGCGCAGCGCGGCGTCGACCCGGTCGTCGTCGTCGACCTCCTGGAGGGCGATCAGGTCGGCGCCGGAGCCGGCCAGCGGGTCGACGGTGGCGGCGGGGTCGGGATTGCCGGAGCGCAGGTTCTGGCTGGCGACGCGGATCGCGGCCGGGCCGGCCCCGGCCGCCGGGGGGAGCCACGCGCCGCCGTAGAGCGCCGCCCAGACGACCGCCGGGAGCAGCACCGCCGCGAGCGCCCGCCGGGACCGGCGCAGCAGCGCGGCGAGCACGAGCAGCGGTACGCCGAGGCCGAGCAGCGGGGCGGCGCTGTCCAGCAGGCTGCCGAAGCCGTGCACGTTGGGGACCGCGCGGTGGCCGGCGAGCAGCGCGGCGAGCAGGCCGGCGAGCAGGCAGACGAGCAAGCCCCGCCGGTCCCGGCGGCCGTGGGGTTCACCGGTCCCCCGCCCGTCGATCGCGCGCTCCGTCACCGTCCGCATCGTATCGAGCGGCGGCGGGGCGGGCGGGCTGATGGCGGCAGCCGGCTCGACCGGGGTCCGGCGGGACGGACCGGCACCTACGGCGGAGCGCTCGCCGGCAGGTCGGTGGGGTGGCGCATGGGCCGAACGGGGGAGGCCGAGGCATCTCGCACCGAAGACGATCTTAAGTCTGATTCGCCCAGGCGGATCGGTAATAAGCGACAAAACCGAAACGAGTAATGAGCCGGTTTCATGGTTCACCGAGGGTAATGCCCCGGCGGATCGTGGCAAATTGTGGCGCATGCCACCAACCGGCCCGATGGCAACCGGCCGGATGCTTTCTAGCCTCGGCGGGTGCACCCCGACGACACCCCCGAGCAGAAGCAGACCGCGACGAGGCCCGCCGACCGTCCCACCGATGCCGCATCAGCCGAAAGGACGATCGGCCGGCACCGGGCCCCGGAACCGCCCCGCCGCGGACCCCTCGCCTCGACCTCGGCCCGGGTCGCCGTCGCCACCGGCGTGACCTGCTGTCTCGGCCTGGTCGCCGTCATCGGCGCCCGGGACACCGGCCAGCGCCACGAGCCCGTACGCGAGGTGATGGCGGACCGGGCGGCGGCCGCCGCCGAGGCGGAGCAACGCGCCTCCCGTGACTTCCAGCGGACCGCCCCGCCGGTCGCCGTGCCGGTCACCCCGATCCCGGCCGCCACCCCGAGCCCGACGCCGACGAGGAAGGCTCCCCGGAAGCCGGTCCGGCCGAAGCACCCGCGGCCGGTGGCCGGCCTGGACCAGCGCCAGATGGACAACGCCAAGGTGATCGTCGACGTCGGGCGGGGCATGAAGCTGCCGCGCCGCGCCCTGATCGTGGCCATCGCGACCGCCATGCAGGAGAGCAACCTCTACAACCTGGCCAGCGACGTGCTGCCGGAGTCCTACGACTACCCGCACCAGGGCAGCGGCTCCGACCACGACTCGGTCGGGCTGTTCCAGCAACGGCCCAGCAGCGGCTGGGGCACGGTCGCCGAGCTGATGCGCCCGGCGTACGCGGCCCGGGCGTTCTACGCGGCGCTGGCCGAGGTGCCCGGCTGGGCGGACCTCAGCATCACCGAGGCCGCCCAGGCCGTCCAGGTCTCCGCCTTCCCCGACGCGTACGCCCAGCACGAGGAGCGGGCCACCACCGTGGTCGACGCGCTGATCTGAGCCGCGGTCAGGCCGCGCTCCGCTCGGACGGCGGCTCGACCGGGGCCTCACCGGCGGCGGTCGCCAGCCGGGTCGCCGGCACCCCGCCGCCGGGCACCGCCGCGGCGGCGGTCGGCGTGTCGGCCGGCACCGGATCCACGGTCAGGCCGGCGAGGAGATCGTCGACCCGGGCCTCCCGCCGCCGGCGGGCCAGCAGCGCCGCCTCGAAGTCACGGCGGGCCTGCACCGCCTCGGCGTACGCCCGCTCCCGGACCAGGCGGGCCTCGGCGCGGGCGGCGTCGAGCTCGCCACGGGCCCGGGCCAGCAGCGCCGCCGCCTCCCGCTCCAAGGCCGTCGCGCCGGCCCGCACGGCCGCCACGTCGCCCGCCCCGGCCCCGCCCCGCCGGTCGAGCAGTCCGCAGAGGTGGGTCGCCTCGTGCCGGATCTGGTCCCACTCGCGACCGGCGCCGGCGGCGCTCTCCGCCCGCGCCGCGAGCCGGGTCAACCGGATCCCCAGCTCGTCCAGGCAGGAGTCCACCTGCCGCTGGTCGTAACCGGTCTCAACGACGGAGAACCTCATACTGTCGCCCCCCAGGCAGCTGATGTTTCTTCCCCACCTGCCGATCCTGGGTGCTGCCGGTGACCGCCGGGGCGGTTCAGGAAAAATGTTCAGCATCCGAGGGCGGTCGACGACCGGCGACCGCGCGTGGACAATCCCCGCCGCCGGCACCCCGGCCGGCGGCGATCCGGACGAACGACGCTCAGGAGCGCTTGGGCAGCACGACCACGCGGCCGAAGAACTCGTCGATGCGCCGCACCACGTCGTTGAAGTCGTCCAGGTCGATCGGCTTCGTCACGTACGCGTTGGCCTGCAGCGTGTAGCTGCCGACGATGTCGGTGTCCGCGTTCGACGTGGTGAGCACGACGATCGGGATGGTGCGCAGGTCCTCGTCCTGCTTCACCTCGCCGAGCACCTGCCGGCCGTCCATCCGGGGCATGTTCAGGTCGAGCAGGATCACGTCGGGGCGGCGGGCGTCGGTGTGTCGACCCTCGCGCCGGAGGAACTCCATCGCCTCCTGGCCGTCGTTGACCACGTCGATGACCTTCTCGACGTCAGAGTCCTCGAGGGCCTCCTCGATCATCAGGACGTCGCCCGGATCGTCGTCCACCACCAGGATACGAACGGGGCTCGGGCTGCCTGGACCCATCGGTTTACCTGCTTCGTCTCGGTGGCGGAACGGGACCTCTCGGTCACCTGCTGGCGGGGAAATCTAGCCCATCAGGGGTGCGACGGCGATGCCGGGTCGGGCGTGTCCGCGTCGTAGCGCAGGACCTCGGCGAGCCCGGTCACCTGCAGCACCCGCTCCACCCGCCCGCTGGCCCCGGTCACCCGCAGCCAGCCCCCGTCGGCCGAGGCCTGGTTGTCGCCGCGGACGAACGCCGCGATGCCGGTCGAGTCGCAGAAGGTCAACTCGGTGAGATCGATCAGCAGGTACCGCTCACCGTCGGCGCGGAGCCGGTCGATCTCGGCGTTGAGCTGGGGGGCGGTGCTCATGTCGAGCTCACCGGCGAGCCGCAGGCACGCCCGTCCGTCGGCCCGCTGGGCGTAGGTGACGGTGAACGGCAACGCGGTCCCTCTCGCTCCCACCGCAGGCGGATGCTTGCAGTGCAGCAAGTATAAGCAGGAGGCGTCCCGACGACCGTACCTGACCGGTCAGCGCCGCGGCCGGCCCGCCGCCCCGCTCACCAGCGCCCGGCCGTCGTCGAGGAACCGCGCCGCCCGGGGAAAGTCCCGCAGCGTCTGTCCATAATGCTCCAGGGTGAGCCGCACGGCACCCGCCGGCACCCCGCGGCTCGTCAGGATCGTCACCAGCCACCCGACGAAGTCGGTGAAGAGGGTGGCGTCGTCGACGTAGAGCGCGGCGGCCAGGAAGTCGACGATGTAGCCCAGGTCGCTGATGGTCGAGTCGAGCTGCGCCGGGGTGTAGTCGTGCACCGCGGGCACCCGCTCCCGCAGGTCCGCCAGCGCGCTGTCGATCAGCTCACCGCGCCGCTTGACCAGGCTGGCGTACTCATCGTCGGCGAGGTGGTCGAGCTGCGTCGGCGGCACCCGGCGCAGCGCCCGCTCGTCGGCGACCAGATCGGCGGCGGTCGGCGCGTCCGCCGCCCACGCCACCCCCAGCCGTCGCGCCCAGCGCCCGTCGTCGCCGAACCCACGCCCCCCGACCACCACCGGCACGTCGGAGCGGCGGCACGCCTCGATCATGCGGTGCGCGTGCGGCAGCCGCATCGGCAGCGCGCAGGCCAGCAGGACCGCGTGCGCGTCGTACCGGTACAGGTAGGACACCAGGTGCGCGGCGGGGACGCTGGCGCCGAGGAAGGTGACCTGCCAGCCCCGCAGCCGCAGCACCTCGGCCACCAGCCGGGGCGGCAGCGCGTGCCACTCGCCGTCCAGGCAGGCCACCACGAGCCGGCCGCGGGTCGGCCGCGGGTCGGCGTACCCGGCGACGGCCGCCACCACCCGCTCGCTGATGTGGGTGGCCGCATGCTCCTGGGCGACGCTCCACTCGTTGCGCGCCCAGCGCTCCCCCACCTCGGCCTGCGCCGGGGCGACCAGGTCGAGCAGCACCCGCTCCGCCGGCACCCCGGCCTCGAGCAGCCCCAGCGCCACCTCGACGGCGGCGTACTCGTCGGCCTCCTCCAGCGACTGGAGGTAGCCGGGGTAGGCGTGGGCCGGGTCGGCCTCGGTGGTCGTGACGGTCACGCGTAGGTCTCCCTCAGGTGGTCGGGGCGGGCCGGGGTCGGCACCGAATGCAGGTGTCGGGGCGTCCGCGCCCCCGGACCGGTCGCCCGCAGGGCGAGCACCGCGATGTCGTCGTGGTCGCCGTGGGCCAGCCAGTCGCAGGTCACCTGCTCGATCCGCTCGGCCAGGGCCGGCGCCGGCATCCGGTGGCAGCCGGAGATCGCGGTGAACAGCCGCTCGGCGCCGAACTGCTCGTCGCCGCGCCGGCCGCCACGGGCCTCGGTCACCCCGTCGCTGTACAGCAGGCAGGTCTCCCCCGGCTCCAACCGGACGGTGACCTCACCGATCCGGGGATCCGGCACCACGCCGATCAGCATCCCGCTCAGCGGCACCACCTCGACCTCGCCGGAGGCGCGCAGCACCAGCGGCGGCAGGTGCCCGCCGCCGGCCATCGTCAGGCTGAGGCTGCCGTCCCGGTGCGGGCGGACCACCCCGAGCACCATGGTGGCGAACCGCCCCTGCCGGTGCGCCTGGGTCGTCTCCAGCAGCGCGTCGTTGAGCAGCCGCAGCAGGCGGCCGGGGTGCGACTCCACCCGGTGCAGCGCCTGCAGGCACTGCCGGAGCTGGCCGGTGAAGACGGCCGCCTCCACCCCCTTGCCCGACACGTCCCCGAGGAAGAAGACCGAGCCACCGTCGGCCAACCGGTGTGAGCCGTAGAAGTCGCCGCCGATGCGCAGACCCGCCTGCGCCGGCCGGTACGCGGTGCCCCACTGCACCCCGGTCGCCGCGGCCGGCTCCACCGGCACCAGGCTGGCCTGGAGGGTGTCGGCGACCTCGGCCTGGTCGCGGTAGAGCACCGCGGTGGTCAGCGCGGCGCCGGCCCGCGCCGCGAAGGCCCGGACCAGGTGGACGTCGGCCTCGTCGTACCACCGGGTGGCGCGCCGGGCGACGAGCAGCACGCCGGCCGGCATGTCCCGGCCGGGCAGCGGCACGACGCGGGCGGTCGCCTCGGCCGCGGTCATCCCGGGCAGCCAGCCGGCCTCCACCGCCTGCTCGACCAGCCAGTCGAGCGTGTGCGGCTCGATGCCCGCCAGCCCCTCCTCGATCGCCGCGGGCAGGTCGGCGGCGGTCAGCACGCCGCTGTCCACCGCCGGCGCCTCGTCGTCGGACCGGGAGGCCCGCCACCAGCGGGCCCGCCCGGAGCGGGGGGCCAGCACCAGCACGGCAACGTCGGAGAGGGTGGGCACCGCGAGCCGCACCACGGCGGCGGCGGCGCGGTCCGGGTGCAGCGGGTTGCCCAGCTTCTCCCCGACCGCGGCGAGAAACGCCGAGCGGGCGCGCTCGGCCAGCAGCGCGTCGGCGCGGCTGACGCTCTCGGTGACGTCCTCGACGTACCAGCAGCAGCGGGCGGCCGAGAGGGACACCTGCCGCACCCGCAGCCGGTGACCGCGGTGGGTGAACTCGGCGGGTCCGCCGCCCGTGAGCGAGGCCAGACCGGCGGCGGCGAGCACCTCGCCCGGCACCACCTCCGGCAGGAGCCGCTCCGCGACCGGGCTGAGGTGTCGCACCACGCCGTCGGCGTCGCAGACGATCAGGCCCTCGCGGAAGTGCTCCACCACCTCGGACCAGTCGGGGGTGGCCGCCCCACGATCCGGGGCCAGGGGTGGCAGGGGGGATGCCACGCCGGCGGACCGCGCCGAAGCCCGTGCGGTACTCGGCGTGGAGATCCGTCCGTCGCCCGGGTCAGAATCCCTGACGTCGGCAGCAGTCACCAGCTAAGCCCCACTCCTTGTCGACACCCGCGGCGTCGCTACCCGCAGTCCACCCGAAACGGCGTATGTGGTCCGAACCCTTCGCCCCAGCCTACGCCCGTATGCCCGGACCGCCACCCCACAGCAGGTCCGCCGGCGCCGTTGACGACGCCGAGCGGGGTGGTTCCGGGGTTGTTACGATCCGAACGACCTGCCGGACCGGCAGCCTGCGGAGAGGCGTGATGTGGTACAGCAACGGAGGAAGCCCGACGCGACGACGCTGAGCATCTCCGTGGACCGCTCCGACCCCGGCGCTCCCGCGATCAGGGTCGACGGCGATCTCGCCTTCACCACCGCCGCCCCGCTGCGGGCCGAGCTGGACCGGCTCCTGGCCGAGGCCCCACCCACGCTCGTGCTCGACTTCGGCGACCTGCTCTTCATCGACAGCACCGGCCTGTCGCTGATCGTGCACGCCTGGCGCGAGGGGCAGCAGAACGGGACGGTGATCCGGCTGCGCGAGACCCCACGGTTCCTGGCGACGATCCTGGACATGACCGGGGTCACCGGCCTGCTGGCCCGGCCACCGCTCAGCGTCCGTCCCGGATGGCCCACCGCCGGGGACGCCACGGAGAGATCCGCCTCCGCCTGAGGCACACCCCGGGGTTTCCCGATCACGTCGGCCTGGGAACATGGACCCATGCCCTCCCAGCTGTTGACCATCGAGGTGAGCCGGCTCGACGCCGGGCGCGCCCGGCTGCGGCTGACCGGCGAGCTGGACTTCGACACCGCGCCGTACCTCATCGCGGCCGCCGCGGAGCTCCGCCTCGACGGCTACCAGGAGCTGCTGATCGACCTCGACGGCGTGGGGCTCTGCGACTCCTCCGGGCTGAGCGCCTTCGTGGTGATCCACCGCGCCGGCACCGGGCCGATCCAGCTCACCGGGATGAACCCGCAGGTCGAGCAGCTGCTCGACCGCACCGGGCTGGGCGAGCTGCTGGCGGCGCCGCGGCCCGCCGCGACCGACGACGCCCGCGAGGCGGGTTGACCAGGGGCCATTCCGCCCATAGGCGGGGGGTGGCCCCCGACCCTGGGACCAGGGGCCGGGGGCCGGGGAGGGTGGCTCAGGCGGCGGGGACCGGCTGCAACCGCGGGCCCGTCGACCGCAGCTCCTTCGCCGCGGGTGGCTCCGCGTCCTCGGGCGGGCCGGAATCTGGCGTCTGGAAGAGATAGCGGACGAACTCCCCACCCGCCTCGTTGTCGTCCGCTCCGGGCCACTGTCCGACAGAGTCGACGCCGACCACCTCACGGCCGGTCCCGTCGGACTCCTCCAGCAGCGCCCACAGGGTCACCGGGTAGCAGCGGGTGGCCTCGGTGGCAAGCTGCCACCGGGCGTACCAGCCGGGTCGGGCGGGGACGATCTCGACGATCCTCTTCATGACGACCTTTCCTTCCGCGTGCATCGGAAGTCTCCCGGTCCACCCCGATCGTGGGCCGCCGCCGGGTGAACGCCCCTCACCCCCAGCGAATGAAGCTGACACGCGCTCCCCGCGGGGCGCCGGCCGTGGCCGTTTCCTTCCCCGCGACGGCGGGAAGGCGACGCGCGGAAGGCCGAACCCGACGAGGAACGAGGTGCGACGATGCGCAAGCAGATGGAGGGCGACAACCAGCGCCGCCGGGCCCTAGCCCGGGCGGCCCGGGAGCGGGGTCTGCAGCCCAGCCAGGCCCGCGCGAGCCTGAGCGCGTCCAAGCAGATCACCTCCCTGGACCAGGGCCGGCGGCACGGTCCGCCGCCCGCCGGTCGGCGCAAGCCGAACATCCCCCGGGGCGGTCCCGCCCCGCCGGAGCGCTCTGTGCAGCAGCCCGGTCGGCCGCTCCCTGAGCCCGGCAAGGGCACTCCCGCGGTGACCGCTGTCGGGTACCGCGCTTTGGTCGACGACGTCGGCCGTCGGGCCGGGGTCGACTTCTCCACCGCCAAGGTGGGTGCCGAGGCGACCGTGCTGGCACTGGCCTGGGCGTTGGACGAGGCGGCGCGGGAACGGCTGCTCGAGGCGGTGCCGATGAAGCTGCACGACGTGGTGCCGGTGGACGGCATCGAACGGCACCACGACCTGGCGGGCTTCCTCGCCGAGGTGGCCCGGATCAGCGGTCGCACCCCGGAGCAGGCGCGGTACCAGGCCGAGGCGACCCTCGCGGCGCTGGCCGACGCCGACGGCGACCTCGTCGAGTCGCTGCGCGTACCGGACGGGTTGCGGGGCTTGCTCACGCCGCCGGAGCCCGGCGGTGGCCTGGTGGGTCCGAGGTCGGCCACGGCCCCACTGGACGAGCAGGAGCTGCGGGACGCACTCAGCGGCCTGCGGTACTGGTCGAGCGACCGGCGGTCGCTGGTGCGCACGATCGAGCTTCCGCCGGACAACCTGGACCGGGTGCTCGACCGGCTCGACCAACTCCGGACCGAGGTCGGCCGCGCCCCGCAGATCGGCCGGCCGGACCCGGACAGCGCCGTGCTGACCGTGCGGACCCAACGGGTCGACGGGGTGACCGCCCTCGACGTCGAACTGGCCCACCGGATCGACGACGCCATCGAGGAGGTCGGCGCCGGGATGAACGCCGGCTGAGCCGGCCGGGCCGGCGGGCCGCGAGCCCGCCGGCCCGACCCGGCCGGCCGCCCAACCGGATCGGCTACCGTTGCCGGCCATGGAGAGCGCCGCCGATGACCTCGCGCTGGTCGTCGACCCGGCCCGACGGACCGGGCGTACGCTGCTCGCGGCCGGCGTCGGCCAGTCCTACGTGGATGTCGTCGACCCGCGCCATCTGCACTTCGAGTACGTCCGGCGGATGGCCGCGGTGATCGACCTGGCCGCCCCGCCGGGGCGGCCGCTGACCGCCCTGCACCTCGGCGGCGGCGCGCTCACCCTGCCGCGCTGGCTGGCCGCCACCCGCCCGGGATCGGCGCAGCTGGCGGTCGAGCGGGACCCGGCCGTGGTCGACCTGGTGCGTCGGGAGCTGCCGCCGCTGCCGCCCGAGGTGACCGTGGCGGTCGCCGACGCCCGGGACGCGGTGACCGCCGCCCCGACCGGCCGGTACGACCTGGTCCTCGCCGACGTCTACCGGGCGGCCCGAATGCCCGGGCACGTGGCCAGCGTCGAGTTCGCTACCGAGGCGGCCCGGACGCTGCACTCCGACGGCGTCTACCTGGTCAACGTGACCGACCTCCCCCCGCTGGTCTTCTGCCGCGCCCAGGTCGCCACCCTGCGCGCGGTCTTCGCCGACGTCTACCTGGTCGCCGACCGGCGGATGCTGCGCGGGCGCCGGTACGGCAACCTGGTGCTCGCCGCCGCGCACCGGCCCGACCGCCTGCCGGTACGCCGGCTCGCCGCCCGGGTGGCCGCCGACCCCGTCCCCGGCGGGGTGCTGCACGGCCCGACGTTGGACGCCTTCGTCTCCGGCGCCCGCCCGGCCACCGACGCCACCCTCGCCGCGGACTGACCCACGGCCCGCCCGAGCCGGGGCTCCCGAGGCCGGAGGGTGGCCGCGGACCGCACCGGGCGGTGGCGGCCCTTCCGCGGCGTTTTCCCGGGGGCCCGCCGGGTAGCCGCGCCGGATAAGCGACGCCCAGGACCGGTCCACCGCCCGCCGGGCGCTGATCGCCATCGGCCTGGTGCTGGCCACCCTCCTCGGGCTGGCCCTGGTCTGGGCCACCCGGCGGGTGCTGGTCTGGGCCCTGATCGCGGCGTTCTTCGCGGTGGCCCTGAAACCGCTGGTCGACCGGCTGGAACGCCGCTGGGTGCGGCACCGCGCGCTGGCCACCCTGCTGGTCTTCGTCGCCGCGTTCGTCCTGCTCGGCGCGCTCGCCGCGATGATCGTCCTGCCACTGGTCGACGAGGTGGGGCGGTTCGCCGACCGGGCGCCGGAGCTGCTGCGGGAGGCCCGGGCGGGCCGCGGGCCGGTGGGCGAGGCGCTCAACCGGCTCCGGCTGCGGGAGTACGCCAACACCCACGCCGACCAGCTCCAGCGGTACGGCTCACGGCTCGGCCAGCCCGCAGTGGGGCTGGTCCGAGGCGTGCTGCAGACCGTCGCCGGGCTGGTCACGGTGATCGTCCTGGCGTACCTGATGGTGCTGGAGGCCCCGAAGATCATCGCCGGGACGCTGGCCCTGGTGGGCGACGGCGGGGCGGAACGGCTGCGCCGCGTCGGCCGCGACTCGTCCCGCACCATCACTGGCTACCTCAGCGGCAACCTGCTGATCAGCGTCATCTGTGGCGGGCTGACCTTCGCGGTGCTCTTCCTCACCGGCGCGCCGTTCGCCGCGGTGATCGCCCTGCTGGTCGCCATCGCCGACCTGATCCCGCTGGTCGGCGCGACGCTGGGCGCGGTCATCGCGGCCCGCGCCGGGTTCCTGCACTCCCCTACCACCGGCATCATCGTGCTGGTCTTCTTCGTCGTCTACCAGCAGGCCGAGAACCACCTGCTGCAGCCGGTCATCATGTCCTGGGCGGTCCGGCTGAACCCGCTGACCGTGCTGGTCAGCGTGCTGCTCGCGGCGGAGCTGGCCGGTCTGGTCGGTGCCCTGCTGGCCATCCCGGCCGCCGGGATCGCGCAGATCCTGCTCCGCGAGTCCGCCCCGAAGGGGCTGCGCGCCGTGCCGTCCCCCGCCACCGGCACCGCCGACCCGGCCGCTGGCGACAACGCCCCGGAGTTGCCACGCGGGGGGCCGGGAGCCCGAGCGGCCGGCGGGCGGGCCCCGGGAACCGGTGGGGCGCCGCCGCCGGCCGGCGGCTGACCGTCGCTCACGCGCGGCGGACCATCTCGGGCGACTCGCTCTCCAGCGGCACCGCGTTGGCCGGGACGAGGCCGAGCTGCACGGCGGGTCGGGACATCGTCGCGTCGAGCACCCAATCGGCGCCCACCCGGGCCCGGTTCCCGGGCATGGCCAGCAGGTGGTAACCGCGGGTCACCGCCTTGGCCGGCAGGCCCGACAGCGGCACCTTCAGGGGGTTCGCCGCGGCGTCCTTGCCGCCCAGGTCCACCACCCAGCCGAGGTCGTAGTGCTTGTACGGCTTACGACTGCCCTGCCCGTACGAGGCGGCGATGTTCTGCGCGGCCAGCTTGCCCTGCCGCTGCGCGTGCTGGGCGGTCATCGTGCAGATCTGGCCGGGGCGGGTCACGTCGGGCACGGCGGCCGCGTCGCCGCAGGCGTACACCTCGGGGTAGCCGGGGACGTTGAGGAACTCGTCGACCACCAGGCGGCCCTTCTCGGTACGCAGCCCGAGCTCCGCGACGAACGGGTCGGGGCGCACGCCGACGCACCAGACCAGGCTGCAGGTGGGCACGTACTCGCCGTCGGTCAGCATCACCCCGTCCGGGGTGGCCTCCGACACCGAGGTGCCCATCCGTACGTCGACCCCGCGCCGCCGCAGCACCCGGTCGGCGGTCCGCGACATCCGCTCGCCCAGCTCGGGCAGCACCCGGGGCGCGACGTCGAGCAGCATCCAGCGCGGGCGCACCTTCAGGTGCGGACGCTGGGCGATCAGCCGGTCGGTGAAGAGCTGCCCGTGCGCGGCGACCTCGGTGCCGGTGTAGCCGGCGCCCACCACCACGAAGGTGGTCCGCGCCCGCTGCTCGGCCGGGTCCTCGGTCAGCTCGGCCAGCTCGATCTGCCGGACCACGTGGTCGTGCAGGTAGAGCGCCTCCGGCAGGCCGCGGAAGCCGTGCGCGTACTCGGTCACCCCGGGGATCGGCAGCAGCTTGTTGACGCTGCCGACGGCGAGGACGAGCCGGTCGTAGGCCAGTTGGCCACGGTCGCCCTCCTGCTGCCGGTACCCCACCCAACGGTTCTGCAGGTCGACCCGGTCCGCCTCGCCGATCACCATCCGGACGCCGTTCAGGGTGCCCGACAGCGGCACCGAGATCCGGGTCGGCTCGACCACCCCGGCGGCGACCTCGGGCAGCAGCGGCAGGTAGAGGAAGTAGTCGGTCGAATTCAGCAGGACGATCTCGGCCCGCTTGCCGGCCAGTCGGCTCAACGTCTTCGCCGCGTGGTATCCGGCGAACCCGGCCCCCACGATCACCACACGAGGTTTCGTCATGCCGCTGCCGTTCCCGCCGAAACGCGCGACAAACGTGCCTGTCCGGCAGTCAGTCCGGGGCCAGGCGGACGTACCGGCGAGCCACCGGGCGGCCGGATCTTCGGCCGAGCCTGGGGCGGCCCGACCGACCTTCTTCGGCGTCCGGGCGGTGGACCGGAACGGGCACCGCAGCCCGGTGGCCTTCCCGAAGCCGGGGAGCTGACCGCCCGGCTCACCCGCACCGGGTGGGGTCGCCTCACCCGCCGGCGGCGGAGGGTGGTGGGACCGCGAGAGAGGGAGGAAACGACATGGCGGTCCGAACCACGGTACGTCCCTCACCGGAGGATGTCGTCCCACTGCATCCGGCGCACGGCTACCGGCTGCGGCGACAGCGGCATCCGGTCGGCGTGCGCGGCGGGCCACGGCGCGCCCCGCGGGGATACCGGTTGGACGACGCCGAGCGGCAGCGCGTCCGCGCCGGCTACGAGCTGCGGGAGCGTCAGCTGGCCCGCGCCATGACGGCGGCCGGCCGGCAGCCCGGCGACGCGGCGGAGAACCTGGTCGGGCAGCTCGAGCAGCGGATGGACGCGCTGGTGCACCGGGCGGGCTTCGCGCGCTCCATCGACGAGGCCCGGGGCCTGGTCGCGCACAACACGTTCACCGTCGACGGCGGCAAGGTGAACCGGTCCTCGTACCTGGTCCGCCCTGGGCAGACCATCCGGGTGCGGCCGGAGCGGCAGGGCCGGGCACCGGTGGCGGTCGCGGTCGCCGGGTACGCCGAGGGCGACGCCCCGCCGTACCTGGAGGTGCGGCCGGAGCGGTTCACCGCGACGCTGACCCGGGAGCCGCAGCGGCAGGAGGTACCGGTGCTGCGGGACCTCCCCCTCGCCGTCCATGAGGAACGGAGGACCGGGTCATGAAGTTGCCGATCCCGAACGACCGGCGGGTGCCGACGTACCTGCGGCAGAGTGGCCGCGCGGAGCTGACGCCCCGGCAGCGGCGACGAGTCGAGCACAAACAGGCGCGGCTGGAGCACCTGACCGGGCAGCGTCCGCAGGCACGCGGCCCCGGACGCTGAGCCGACACCCGGTGGCGGTCGCCGTACGGCGACCGCCACCCCGCTGTCAGCCGGGTTTCGGCGCAGTGATCGCCCAGCGCTCGTGGTCCCGCCACCCCCCGTCGATGAAGAGGTAGTCCGGGGAGAAGCCCTCCAGCCGGAAGCCCAGCCGGCGGGCCAGGCGCTTGGACGGCTCGTTGCCGGGCTGGATGTTCGCCTCCAGCCGGTGCAGCCCGAGCGCGGTGAAGGCGTGGTCGAGGACCAGACCGATGCCGGCGGAGGTGTGCCCGGTCCCGGCGTACGGCAGGAAGGCGGCGTATCCGAGGTAGCCGCCGCGCAAGGCGCCCAGCACGATGCCGCTGATGGTCGCGTACCCGGCGATCTCCCCGGTTGCCTGGTCGCAGAACAGGTAGCCCGAGCTGTCCCGTCCCCGCACCTTGCGCAGGTACGCGGCGTACTTCTCCGGGTCGTCCGCGGCGGCGAGCCACGGGTGGTGCAGGTCCCGGCTGCGCCGGGCGGCGGCGATGAACTCGCCCTCGTCGGCGGGGCGCGGGCGGCGGATCCCGACCCGCCCGTCGGTGCGCAGGTATCTCACGTGGCCACACTCTCGCGCACGGGCCCGGCCGACGTCCAACCGGGGTCGCGGACCGGGCCGCCGCCCCACTAGCGTGACCCCTCGACGACAGGAGGTCGATCATGGGTATGGCTCTTCTCGGCACGGTGCTGGCTCCCGCTTCGCCGCTGCGGACCGCGGTGTCCTGACCCGAGCCGTCCGGCGCCCCGCGCCGCCCGGCCCACCAATCCCGCCCACCGCCGGCCCCACCGCCGGGAGCGGGATCGTCCCCTCGACACCACTCCTCGCCGCGAAGCGATCAGGTGACCCGCCCCCGCGCGGGTCCTCCGTCATGGCGTGACCACGCCAACCCACATCGCTTCCGAGGGAGTTCCTCGTGTTTCCGGACAACCCGTCCGGGCGCCTCGTCGCGCCCGGACGTCACACCCCTGCCCGGTGGTCGGCATGACCGCCACCGTTCCCACCGGCCGGCTCGGCCCGGACTTCCGCCGCCTCTGGACCGCCAGCGCCGTCACCAACCTCGGCGACGGCGTGACCATGGTCGCCGGACCACTGCTGGTCGCCTCGCTCACCCGGGACCCGGCCGCCGTCGCCGCGGCGGTGCTCGCCCAGCAGTTGCCGTGGCTGCTCTTCGCCCTGGTCAGCGGGGCTCTCGTCGACCGGCTCGACCGACGCCGGCTGCTCGTCGGCGTCAACGTCGGCCGGGGCCTGGTGCTGGCCGCGCTCGCCGTCGCGGTGCTCGCCGGGTGGGCCACCGTGCCGCTGATCTGCCTGGCGTTCTTCCTCACCGGGGTCGGGGAGACCCTGGCCGACACAGCCGCCGGGGCGCTGCTGCCCTCGGTGGTCCCGCCGGAGCGGCTGGAGCAGGCCAACAGCCGGCTCTTCGCCACCTTCGTGGTCGGCAACCAGTTCGCGGCCAAGCCGCTCGGGGCGTACCTCTTCGTGCTCGCCGCGGCGGCGCCGTTCGCCTTCGACGCGGCCACCTTCGGGCTGGCCGCGCTGCTGCTGGCGCTGCTGCGCTGGCGTCCGGTGCCCCCGGCGGCGCCGGAGCCGGCGGCCGGCGACCGGCGCCGGTCGCTGCGGGCCGACATCGCCGCCGGGGTACGCGCGCTCTGGGGCGTGCCGGTCCTCCGGACGCTCGCGGGCTGCATCGCGGTGATGAACGTGGCGTTCTGCGCGGCGTTCGCGGCGTTCGTGCTCTACGCCCGGCAGCGGCTCGGCCTCACCGAGATCCGGTACGGGGTGCTGCTGACCGCCGCCGCGCTCGGCGGGCTGGCCGGCACCGCCCTGGCACCCCGGCTGCGGGCCCGGTTCGGCACCCCGACGCTGCTGCGGGTCGGGCTGCTCGTCGAGGTCGGGCTCCAGGTCGTGCTCGCCACCACCCGGTGCCCCTGGGTGGCCGGGGCGGCGCTGGCCGGCTGGGGCGTGCACACCATGGTCTGGGGCGTGCTGGTGGTGTCGCTGCGACAGCGACTCGTGCCGGACCGGCTGCGCGGCCGGGTGAACGGCGCGTACGCCCTGGCCGACCTGGGCGGTGCGGCCGTCGGCACGGCCACCGGCGGCCTGATCGCCCAGGCGACGGGGAGCGTCGTCGCGCCGTTCTGGCTGGCGGGCGCGGCGATGGCGCTGCTCACCGCGCTGGTCTGGCGACGGCTCGCCGGCGCCGCCGGCTGACCGGCGCCGCCGGTGGGGAGGCCGGTCCGGCCTCCCCACCGGCGGCCGCTGTGTCCTGGGTCACAACGCAACCGCCGCCTGACGGTCGCCTGGACGTCACGTCCGCGTCGCCGCTGCGACGACTGGCTCCACCAGCGTGGGACGCGCCGGAGACGCCGGCCGACCAGCGGAGGACCAGCAGTGGGACAGGACGACACGACGGCCGGGCAGCACCGCGGCCGGATCGTCATGCTCGTCGACAACAAGGTCGAGGGCGACTCCCGGGTGCAGAAGATCGCCCGCTCGGCCGCCGAGGCGGGCTGGGACGTCACGCTGCTGGGGCGGTCGCCGGACGCGGTGGAGCACGGCTGGCAGCTCGGCGCCGCCGAGGTCCGGCTGCTGCCGATGCCGAACCCACTGGACCGGCGCCGGCACGAGTTCCGCCGCTCCTGGCTGCGCTGGCCGCTGGCGTACCGGCTTGGCGGCATCGCCGAGCACCGGGCGCAGTGGGTGCGGGCCTGGCAGGCCGACCTGACCGTCCGCGCCGCGCTGCTCGAGCAGCGGGCCCGCGCCGGCGAGCTGGCCCCCGGCCGGCTGCGCCGGGCCCGCCGCGGACTGCGGCGACGCGCCACGGCGGCCCGGCTGGTCGGCCGCTGGGTGTGGCTGCGCACGAAGATGATGAACCGGGTCCGCAGCGGGCGGAAGTTCCGCAACCCCTGGGACCGGGCGTACACCCTGTTCTGGCAGGTCGTGCAGGGCGACCGCGCCTGGCGGCGACTGGAGCCCGGGCTCTGGGACTACGAGCTGGCCTACGGCCCGGAGGTCGACCGGCTCCGCCCGGACCTGATCCACGCTCACGACTTCCGGATGCTCGGGGTCGGCGCCCGCGCCAAGATCCGCGCCGCCGGGCAGGGTCGGCGGGTCGCGCTGGTCTGGGACGCGCACGAGTTCCTGCCCGGCATCAAGCCGTGGCGCGACCACGCCCGCTGGCTGCCGGCGCACCGGGCGCACGAGCGGGAGTACGCCCCGCACGCCGACGCGGTGCTCACCGTCTCGGCGGACCTCGCCGAGCTGCTGCGCCGGGAGCACCGGCTGCCCGCGCCGCCGGCCGTGCTGCTCAACGCGCCGGCGGCGGAGCACGGCCCGACCGACGAAGCGCCGCCGCCGGACATCCGCGCCGAGTGCGGCCTTGCCGCCGACGTGCCGCTGCTGGTGTACAGCGGCGCGGCCGCACCGCAACGCGGCCTGGACACCCTCGTCGACGCCCTGCCCCGGCTGCCCGGCGTGCACGTCGCGCTGGTGGTCAACCCCGCGCTGCGGTACGTCGAGCAGCTCGCCGCCCGGGCCGCCCGGGCCGGGGTGGCCGACCGGCTGCACGTCCTGCCGTACGTGCCGCACTGGCAGGTGGTGCCCTTCCTCTCCGGCGCCGATGTCGGGGTGATCCCGATCCACCGCTGGCCCAACCACGAGATCGCGCTGATCACCAAGTTCTTCGAGTACTCACACGCCCGGCTGCCGCTGGTGGTCAGCGACGTGCGGACCATGGCCGCCACCGTCCGGGAGACCGGTCAGGGCGAGGTGTTCCGGGCCGCCGACGTCGACGACTTCGTCCGCGCGGTGGGCGCCGTGCTCGCCGACCCGGCCCGTCACCGCGCCGCGTACGACCGGCCGGGGCTGCTGGAGAGCTGGACCTGGCGGGCGCAGGCCGAGGTGCTGGACGGGGTCTACCAGCGGCTGCTGGCCGACGCCGAACCGCCCGCGACACCCGACCCCGCGACGCCCGGCGCGCCGCTGACCGACCCGCCGACCGCCCGAGGAGCGATCCGATGACCGCGCCCGACGTGAGTGTCGTCGTCCCCGTCTACAACACCATGCCGTACCTGCGGACCTGCCTCTCCTCGCTGCTCGACCAGACCATCGGCCACGAGCGGATGGAGATCGTGGTGGTGGACGACGGCTCCACCGACGGGGGCGCGCGGCTGCTGGACCGGCTCGCCGCCCGGCACCCCGGCACGGTCAAGGTGGTGCACCAGGCCAACTCCGGCGGCCCGGCCGCCCCCTGCAACCGGGGCCTGGAGCTGGCCACCGGCCGGTACGTGTTCTTCCTCGGCTCCGACGACCACCTCGGCCCGGAGGCGTTGGAACGCCTGGTCGCCGCGGCCGACCGACACGGCTCGGACGTCGTGCTGGGCAAGGTGGTCGGGGTCAACGGCCGGCACGTCTTCTCCGACGTCTTCGCGGCCGGGAACGCGGTCGACGTGGACCTGTTCGACTCGGCGCTGCCCTGGTCCCTGGCGAACACCAAGCTGTTCCGCCGGGAGCTGGTCGAGCGGCACGGGCTGCGCTTCCCCGAGGACATGCCGGTCCTCAGCGACCAGCCGTTCACCCTCGAGGCCTGCTACCGGGCCCGGCGGATCTCGGTGCTCGCCGACTACGACTACTACCACGCGGTACGCCGGCTGAACGCCCGCAACATCACCTACCACAGCCGGGTCGCGGCCCGCCTGGTCAGCGTCGAGCGGCTCTTCGCGTTCGTCGCCGCGCTGATCCCGGCCGGGCTCCGGCGGGACGCGGTGCTGCGCCGGCACGCCGGGCTGGAGCTGGCCAACCTCGTCGGCGACGACTTCCGCCGGCTGGGCCGGGCCGACCAGGAGCAGGTGCACGCGGTGGTCCGCCGGCTGGTTGACCGGTACGTCACCGACGACCTGCGGGAACGGCTCGACATCGAGGCCCGGCTGCGGCTCGGCGCGGTGACCGCCGGCGGCGTGGACGACCTGCTCGCCGTCATCGACCAGGACGCCGAGCGCGGCGTCCCGCCGACGGTGGTGGAGGACGGCCGGTGGCACGCCGGCTACCCGGGCGCCCGGACCGGCGGCTGGGCCGACGTCACCGACGTCCGGGCCGACTGGCTGGCCAAGCTCGACACCGTCGAGGTGACCTGGGAGGGCGGGCACACCCTCGCGGTGACCACCCGCAGCCCGTACCCCCGGTTCGCGGCCGAGGCCGGGCCGGTCCGGCTGGTCGCCGGGCAGCTCGCCGGCACCACCCTGCTGGACGCCACCGACCCCACCGGCCGGACCGTCCGCACCGACTTCCCGGTGGACCGGCTGCTGGCCGCCAGCGCGGCGACCGGCCAGCGGCACCCGGTCCGCGCCGAGCTGACCGGTACGCACGGCCGGGGCAGCGCCCCGGTCCGCGCGCCGCGGCTGGCCACCGGCCGTCCCCGGCTGCTCCGGCACGGCCTGCGCCTGTACGGCGTCGTCGCCACCGTCGACCCGCGCAGCGGGCAGCTCGTCCTCTCGGTGGTCCCGGTGACCGTCGGGCAGCTGGTCAGCCGGCTGGCCCGGCGGCTCCGCCGGGCGGTTCCGGCCGGCCCCGCGCGGGTGGCGCCCGCGCCGGCGCCGGCGGTGCCCGCCCCGACCCGGGCCGCCCACGCCGCCGGCACCGCCCGGACGCCGGCTCCGGTGGGCGACCCGTCGGCGACCGTCGTCGGGAACCACGCAGAGCACGACCGGGGCGGCGACCTGCCGATCGGTCAGCTCAGCCCCGCCTCCTGACCGACGGCCTCACCCCTCGAGCCGGCCGTCGGGGGTCTGGTGCTCGGCCCGGAAGTAGCGACCCGGGGGTAGGTCTGGCAGCTACAGCGGCCGGGGATGCGGCTGGTCCAGCGGCATCGGCACCTGGAGGAAGGTCGTGCCGCGCAGGTCCAGCCAGGCCCGGTCGGGCGCCCGGACCAGCCGCAGCATCACCCCGCTGCAGGCCGGGCAGCGGCCCACCAGGCCGGGCGCATGCGAGAAGACGTGCAGCCCGGCCACCGGGCCGAGCGTCCCGCACGAGTCACAACGGCCGGTGGCGCTGCTCAGGTCCACGGCGAACAGCTCGCGCAGCGGCCCGTCGAGCATGTTGCCGTCCAGGTAGGACATGTCGGTCATCAGGTCTCCTCGCCGTTCAACCGGTCGGGCCGAACCGTTCGGTCTTCACCCGCCGGGTCTGGTGCCCCAGCCCGACCAGCAGGTCCGCCACCGTCTCCACGAAGCCGGTCGGGCCGCAGACGTAACAGAGCGGCTCCAGGTCCGCCGGCCAGCCGTGGGTGTTCACGTCGGCCAGGCCGACCCGGTGCGGTTCGCCCCGCCACCCCTCGGGCGCCTCCCGGGTGTACACGTACGCCACGTCCAGGCCCTGGTCGTCGCGGGTCCGCCGGCGCAGCTCGTCGGCGTAGATCACGTCCACCGGGGTGCGCACCGAGTAGATCAGCCGAAACGGCGCCCGGCTGCCCGCCTCCCGGCGGGCCCGGATCATCGCCATCAGCGGCACCACGCCCGAGCCGCCGGCCACCAGCAGCACCGGCGCGGTCTCCTCGGTACGCCAGACGAACCAGCCGCCGACCGGGCCGCGCACCTCCACCGGGTCGCCCGCGGCGTACACGTCGATCAGGTACGGCGAGACCTCCCCGTCGGGCACCTTCTGGACGGTCAGCGCGATCCGGTCCCCCTCCGGCGGGCCGGCGAGGGAGTACGAACGGGCGGCCTGGTAGCCGTCCGGGGCGGTGAGTCGGACGTCGACGTGCTGCCCGGCCGCGTGCCCCGGCCAGCCGGGCACCTCCAGCACCAGGGTCTGCGCGGTCGGCGTCTCCGTCCGGCGCTCCACCAGCCGGGCCACCCGCCAGGTCAGCGGCGCCGCCACCCGGCCGGTCGTGGGCGCGGCCACCTCAGTCGCCCTGGTAGCGCTGCTCGCGCCACGGGTCGCCGTAGTCGTGGTAGCCGGCGGTCTCCCAGAAACCCGGCTTGTCGTCGACCAGCAACCGGATGCCGCGCACCCACTTGGCCGACTTCCAGAAGTAGAGGTGCGGGACGAGCAGCCGGGCCGGGCCGCCGTGCTCGGCCGGCAGCGGGCCGCCGTCGTAGGTGTGCGCCACCCAGGCCCGACCGCCGCGCAGGTCGTCCAGCGGCAGGTTGGTGGTGTACCCGCCGTACGAGTGGACCAGCGCGTACCGGGCGGCGGTGTCGATCCCCTCCAGCAGGGTGTCCAGCGACACCCCCTGCCAGCTGGTGCCGAGCTTGGACCACCGGGTGACGCAGTGGATGTCCACCGTGGGCGTCTCCTGCGGCAGGCTCATCAGCTCGTCCCAGGTCCACCGGAACTCGACGCCCCCCTCGGCGGTGACGACGAACTCCCAGGTGTCCAGCGGCACCCGCGGCGTCGGACCGGCGGAGAGCACCGGAAAGTCCTCGGTCAGGTACTGGCCCGGCGGCAGGGCGGGTTCGGCCGAGCGGGGCCGACCCTGGAAGCCCGGCGACACAATTCCCACCCGACAGTCGTACCACCTCGGGGTGGGGTCGGACAGCCCGATCGGCCGGACCCGCCGCGGTGGGCGACCCACTTCGGCGGCCGGCTACCGAGGGTCAGTGCCGGTCGGCGACGACGACGTGGGTGTCGCCGGACTCGCGGTCGCGAGTGGCGCGCAGGCTGGTCAGGGTCACGACCACCAGGACCCCGATGATCACGCCGAGCGAGGCGAGGGTCGGGATCTGCGGCACGCCGGCCCAGATGCCGTGCGCCCAGTGCAGGCCCAGCTTGACCCCGATGAAGGCGAGAATGATGGCCAGGCCGTAGCTGAGGTGGACCAGCCGGCTGAGCGCGGCGTGCAGCACGAAGTAGAGCGCCCGCAGGCCGAGCAGGGCGAACGCGTTGGTGGCGAAGACCAGGTACGGGTCCTCGGTGATGCCGTAGACGGCGGGTACCGAGTCGACGGCGAAGACGATGTCGGTGGCGAGCACCGCGACCACGACCAGGGCGAACGGGGTGAGCGCGCGCCGGCCGGTCTGCCGGACCGTCATCTTCGTGCCCTGGTACTCGTCGACCACCGGCATGACCTTGCGCAGCAGCCGGACCGACCGCATCTTGTTGATGTCGACCTCCTGCTGGTGCCCGGAGAGGGCGTCGCGCAGCAGCTTGACCGCGGTGGCGATCAGGATGAGGCCGAACAGCAGGAAGGCGAAGTCGAGGGTCTGCAGGGCGGCGGCGCCGAGGGCGATGAAGATCGCGCGCAGCACCAGCGCGCCGGCGATGCCGTAGAGCAGCACCCGCTGGGCGAGCACGGCGGGCACCGCGAAGGCGGCCAGCAGCAGCATGAAGACGAAGAGGTTGTCGACCGAGAGCGACTTCTCCACCAGGTAACCGGTCAGGTACTGCACGCCCAGTTCCGAGCCGAAGCGGGACCAGATCCAGCCGCCGAAGGCCAGCGGCAGGGCGATGTAGAACGCCGACCAGCCGAGCGCTTCCCTGATCGACACCTCGTGCGGGCGGCGGGTGACCAGGAAGTCCAGCACCAGCAGGGCGAGCACCCCGGCGAGGGTCACCCCCCACAGCGTGGGGGTGCCGACCGACGACAGCTCGCTGGCCGCGGACAGGTATGACAAGTCGGTCATGGGGGCCTCCTCGAACACCGTGACATGTTCGAGGTCTCCTTCACCCACGCTTTGTCGTGGGCAACCACCCGGGGCGCGCCCGGGGCGCGCCGTACTGACCGGAATGGTTCGTGGGAAGTACTCCCCTCGTGGCGTCAAGGTTAGGGCCGACTCACCTCGTCCGCCAAGTCCGACGCACCACCCCAGGTCAGCTGGTTGCCCTGGCCAACTGCTGTATGGCGGGGTACGCCGACACCCAGGGGCGACCGGGGGCGACGGGGCGGACGCCCGACGCCTATCGTGGCCCGATGACCGACGACGCGCCGCCCGCCCCGGTCGGCCCCCTCTCCGGCGTCCGGGTGATCGAACTGGCCGGCATCGGGCCCGGCCCGTTCGCCGCGATGATGCTGGCCGACCTCGGCGCCGACGTGGTGCGGGTGGACCGGACGGTCCCCGCCGCGTTCGGCAGCCCGCCCGGGGACCTGCTCAACCGCAACCGCCGCTCCCTGGCCGTGGACCTCAAGTCGGCCGCCGGCCGGGAGGTGGTGCTGGCCCTGGCCGCCGGGGCGGACGCGCTGATCGAGGGCTTCCGCCCCGGGGTGACCGAACGCCTCGGGCTCGGCCCCGACGACTGCCTCGCGGTCAACCCCCGGCTGGTCTACGGCCGGATGACCGGCTGGGGGCAGCAGGGCCCCCTCGCCGCGTCCGCCGGGCACGACATCGACTACCTGGCGCTGACCGGCGCCCTGCACGGCATCGGCCGGGCCGGCGAGCGCCCGGTGCCGCCGATGAACCTGCTCGGTGACTTCGGCGGTGGGGGGATGATGCTGGCCCTCGGCGTGGTGGCCGCCCTCTACGCCGTTCGCGCCGGCGCGCCCGGCCAGGTGGTCGACGCGGCCATCGTGGACGGTGTGTCGGTGCTCGCCACCCAGATCCACGCCCTGCGCCGGTTCGGCATGTGGCAGGACGAGCGGGGGGTGAACCTCCTCGACGGCGGGGCGCCCTTCTACGACACGTACGAGTGCGCCGACGGGCGACACCTCGCGGTCGGCGCGCTGGAGCCGCAGTTCTACGACGAGCTGGTCCGGCTCACCGGCTTCCCGCTCCCCGGCGACGAGGCCCTCGACCGCACCGACCCGGCGAACTGGCCCGCGCTGCGCGCGGCGTGGGGCCGGCTCTTCCGCACCCGGCCCCGGGACGAGTGGGCGGAGCTGCTGGCCGGGTCGGACGCCTGCGTCGCGCCGGTGCTCGACTGGCGGGAGGCGCCGGAGCATCCCCACCTGGCCGCCCGGGGCGTCTTCGTCGAGCACGACGGGGTGACCCAGCCGGCCCCGGCGCCGCGCTTCTCGGGCACCCCGACCGCCGTACGCCGACCGCCGCCGCAGCCCGGCGAGCACACCGACGAACTGCTGGCCGAGGCCGGCTTCGACGCCGATCGGATCGCCGCCCTGCGCGCCGACGGCGCGATCGGCTGACCGCGCCCGGGGGCCGCCATGGCGCCCGGTCAGCGGCGCAGGGTCGCCCCGGGGGCCAGGACCGGCTCCACCATGTCCCGGTAGTCGCGGGGCAGCTGCACCACGATGTCGTCGAACTCCCCTCCGGTGACCGCCTCGCGCAGCGTGGTGAAGACCGCCCGGACGGTGTCCCGGGCCGCGTTCTCGTCGATGCCGGCCCGCTGCCCGACCCGGGCGACGAACTCGGCCGCGCCGAACCGCTCCGCCGCCTCGGTGCCCGGGCTCGGCTTCAGCACCAACTGCAGCGGCTTCGGCAGCTGGGCCGCCAGGTCGAGCAGCTCGCCGCCGGTCAACCGCTCGGCCAGCGTCTCCAACGTGGCCCGGGTCAACTCGACCGCCCGCTCCGAGGACGCCCGGGTCCGCTGCGCGACCTGGTCGACGAAGGTGTCGTAGTTCATCGGTGGTACCCCCTTCGGCTCTTCCGCCGTCGCCGCCTACCCGCCCGGCCGGGGCGGAAACGCCGCGAATTTCCGCGTACGACCACGCGTGACCCGCCGGCGGGCGGGTAACCGCCGCCGGTCGTGACCGCAACCGACGCGCGAGGAGCCCCACCCATGGCAAGTTACACCGACGTCCTTGACTACCTGTCCGCGCTGGACTACCCGGCCGGCAAGGACGACGTCGTCCGCGAGGCCGAGCGGGAGGGCGCGCCGCCGGAGGTGTTGCGAGCCCTGCGGGCCCTGCCGGCGGTCGACTACGCCAACGGCAACGAGGTCGCCCGGTCGGCCGGCATCGACGCCGCCCCGGAGGTCGGCCCCGCGCAGCGGGCGGCGCAGGCCCGCGACAAACGGCACCAGCGGGTCTCGCAGCACCTGCGCGGCATCTGACCACCGCCGCCGGTGCGGCGCACGGTCCGTGACCCGGATGGGCACACCCCGGCGGCGCTCCAGCTCACCGTGATGGGGCTGGTCGGGGTGGTCTGCGGTGGACTGTTCGCGGCCCTGGTCTCGCCGACGGTCGGCCCGCTGGTGGGCTGGGACGCCGCCGCGCTGAGCTGGCTGGCCCTGCTCTGGGGTCGGCTGTGGCGCCTGGACGCCGACCACACCGCCCGGCTCGCGGTGCACGAGGACCCGAACCGCCCGATGCGGGACGGGCTGCTGCTGGGGGCCTGCCTGGCCAGCCTGCTCGCGGTCGGGGTGGTGCTCACCACCGCGCACCAGGTGCCGCCCGGGCTGCCGCTGGACGCCTACGGTGGACTGGGCGTGCTGAGCGTGGTGCTCTCCTGGTTCGTCGTGCACACCCTCTTCACCGCCCGGTACGCCCGGCTGTACTACGCCGGCGAACCGGGCGGCGTGAACTTCCACCAGAAGGAGGCGCCCTGCTACGCCGACTTCGCGTACCTGGCGTTCACGGTGGGGGCCACGTTCCAGGTGTCCGACACCGACCTGTGCAGCGCCGAGATGCGCCGCACCGTGCTGCGGCACATGCTGTTGTCGTACCTGTTCGGAGCGGTCATCATCGCGGCCACGGTGAACCTGGTCGTCGGCCTGGCGAGGTAGTCCCGTTGACAGGCGGGCGCCCCGGGTCACGAACCGCGACCTGGGGCGCCACGCAGCACCTGCTCCCGGCGGTCCGCGCCCGAACCGGATCGCGACCGCCAGGCGGTGGATGTTCGCCCGAACCGGGCGGGCATCGCTGCCACGATCATCATACGATGCGGGATCAGCCTTTCGGGTGAGTATCGCGAAACTGTGTCCCGCGGCACGTCCTGATCAGCCGGTCAGCTCCGCGTACCGCTTCTCCAGGTCCACCCGGGCCAGCGCCCCGACCAGCCAGGCCAACCGCTCCGACTCGCCGCTGCCGGCCAGGCTGGCGAGGTCGTCGGCGGAGCGGCCGAGGCCCAGGCGGCGCGCGGCCACCAGGGCCCGTCGGTCGGCCACCGGCGCCACCTCCCGCCACACGGCCTGCGCCTCCCGCAGGAACAGCTCGGTCACCTCGTCGTCCACTCCGGGCAGGTCGGTGAGCAGCTTCCGCTCCCGGGCCGGATCCTGGTGCGCCTCCGTCCGCAACCGCCGCAGATCGCCCCGGTAGCGGTCCACGACGGTGCGGGCGAGGTCGCCCAGCACGTCGGCGAGCCCGTCCACGTCGCCACGCTGGCCGTGCGCGCGCAGCACCCGCACCCGGTCGGCGTGCATCGAACGGGCCAACCGGGCGGCGCTGTCCCAACCCTCGTCGCGCAGCGCGGCCGCGGCCTCCACCGCCCGGCGGAAATCCCCCTTCCGGGACAGCAGGACGGACAGACAGAGCACCTGGAACAGGTTGGACGGGTTGTTCAGGACCCGGAAGCCGTACTGTTCGGCGAAACCGCGACCGTCACCGGCGAGCCGGCGTACCAGTCGCTTCTTGTCCTCGATGTTGGAGATCGCACTGGTCGGCATGCCCGGCGTCTACCCGGGACGGGGCCGCCCAATCAGCCGATGAGGCCGCCGCGACGGTCGCGGGCCTTGAGCCGGGTGGTGGGCAGCGCCGGGGCCGGCAGCGGCGGCGCCGGATCGTCGGCCACCGTCCCGAACCGCCGGCCGGCCATCCAGTCCTCCCGGGCGGCGGCGACCTCCTCGTGCGACCGGCCCACGAAGTTCCACCACATCACCAGGGGCTCGTCGAAGGGTGCGCCACCGAGCAGCAGCAGCCGGCTGCCGGGCGCCGCGCGCAGGGTCACCGTGTCCCGGCCGGCGCCCAGGTACAGCAGCGCACCCGGGGCAAGCGACACCGCGTCCACCACCGCGGAGCCCGACATCGCCAGCAGCCCGTACTCGAAATCGCGGCGCAGCGGCAGCGTGGCCGACGCCGGACCGCGCACCTCGAGCTGCGCGCCGACCAGCGGGGTGTGCACCACGGCCGGGGAGCGCTCGCCGCCGGTCTCACCCACCAGCAGGGTGACGTCCAGGTCGCCGTCCCGCCAGCGGGGCAGCTCCGCGTGGTGGGCGAAGTCGGCGGCGCCGGCCCGCGCCGGGTCGGGCAGCGCCACCCACAGCTGCACGCCGTGCATGACCGGCGGATGCTCGGCCGGTGACCGCTCGGAGTGGACGATGCCGTGCCCGGAGGTCATCACGTTCAACTGGCCGGGCCGGATCGGCTGCAGGTTGCCCAGGCTGTCCCGGTGCAGGATCTCCCCGTCGAGCAGCCAGGTCACCGTCTGCAGGCCGGTGTGCGGGTGCGGCGGCACCTCCATGCCGGGCCGCTCGGCGACGTCGTCCGGTCCGAAATGGTCGACGAAGCACCAGGCCCCGACCATCCGGCGCTGCCGCTGCGGCAGCAGCCGCCGGACCGTGGTGTAGCGCCCGAGTGGCACGTCGTGGCCGGGCAGCAGCACGCTGCCCGGGTCGCTGGAGGGCACGCCGGGCGGCAGGGTCTGCGCCGGCAACGATTCGGTACGGTCCACCGCCCGACTCTACGCTCAGCCCTCCTCGACGGTCACCGTGTTCGCCCCGGCCACCAGTTCGACGTAGAGCCGGTCGACCGCGCGGTCCCAGCTGGGCGAGCTGACCAGCTCGCCGGCCGCCACCCCGTCCCGACGCTCCTGGTAGACGGCGACGGAGGCGGCACCGGAGGCGGCCCGGACCCGGGCCGGCGACGCGTCGGGGACCCGGACGGTCAGCAGGCTCGTCCCACCGGTCATCCGCACGGTCAGCGTCCCACTCAGCCGGGGCAGCCGCAGCTCGGTGCGGGACGAGCCGCCGATCAGCTCGATCCCGGTCAGCCGGCCCGCACTCAGGTCCAGCAGCTGGTCGCTGACCCCGCCCGCCAGCCGCAGCCGCCACTCGACCCGGGAGTTGAGCAGCACCTCGACGGCGGCGGGACCGCGTCGTCCGTTCTCCTCGACGCGCAGCCGTACCCGGTCGCCCCGCACCTCCGGGCGCGGTGTCACGCCCCCGTCGGTCGGCACCTCGATCCGGTACAGCTCGTCGCCGAGGTCCGCCATGCGCAGGCCGAACGTGGTCAGGCCGTCCGCCAGCTCGAAGCTGGCCCGGCGCCGGCCGGCGAGCGGCGCGGTCACGGCCTGCTCGGCGGCCGCCTCCGCCGCGCCGACCCCACCCGGCTCGGCGGCGGTCGTCACGGCCCGCGGTTCACCGCCGGAGAAGGCGAAGCCCAGTCGGGCCGGGTGGGAGAGCGTCGCCACCACGGCGACGACGCCGAGGGCCACCACCAGCACAGCGGCGACGCTGAGCAGCCGGACTGGACCGGGCCAGGGCCAGCGCCGGGACGACAAATCCGGACCACCGGGCACCTCGACCGCCGGCTCCCCCGCCGCCCCGACCCGGCGATACTCGTCGTCCCCCGATGCGGCCACGCTGATCCCCTCTCCCCGGTCCCCGCAGGGAGTACGTACCCAGGGGTCGTCCGGATCACCTGCTGCGTCGCTGGTTGCGGTGGGTACGTGGATATGCCGCTGGCCGGCACCCCGTGTCTTGGGGTGCCGGCCAGCGGCGTGTTGCGTGTGTTCGGTTGGGTCAGCTGTTCCAGTGCTGGGCGACCAGGTCGGCGGCCTGCTTCTCCCACTGGGCGTAGGCGTCCGGGTAGGCCGACACCTGCACCGTCTGGGCGGCCTCGGTCAGCGGCATGTCCTGCCACCCGTCGACCTGCTTCAGACCCTTCTCGAACGCCAGGGTCGCGTACTCCGGGTCGGTGATCTGCTCCGGCGTACCCCAACCACTGGACGGGCGCTGCTGGAACAGGCCCAGCGAGTCGTGGTCGTTGGCGTCACCCAGGTGACCCAGGTTCTCCAGCTTCGACTCCTGCAGGCTGGTGGCGATCGAGATGACCGCGGCGCGCTCCGGCAGGCCGGCCTTCTTCGTCGCGGCGATGATCGCCTTGGCGTTGCCGGTCTGCTCGTCGTTCAGGGTGATCTTCGACTGGGCGCCCTGCACACCGTGCGGGATCAGCTTCTTCTTGTCGACGCCCGGCTTGTCAGCCTGCACCGCGACCGCGACGGGCTTGCCAGCCACCGGGGTGGTGTCGGCGTGAGCGGCGATCGGACCGGCGAACACACCACCGGCAAAGGCCAGACCAGCAACACCCAGCACGCTCTTACGAATGATCGAAGTCATGATGAAGCTCCTTGGGGGGTTGGCGTCAGCGCCGATGGGGGTCAGCGGCAGACGCAAGCACCGTCAGGCGCTCACAAGCACAAGGGGAAAGTCTCTGCCCGGTCCGACCGCGGGGCGGGGCCTCTTCGCGGCGCCGGGACCATATGTAACGACCGGCAGGCCACCATCATTCCGGGGCCCGACCATCGGCCCGGTCGAGCGGGCCAGGTACTCGGTCGTACGCCAGATGTAACGACCCCCGGCCGGCCACGATTCCGCCGCCAGGATGCCGCCGGTCACACCCGGAAACGGACATCCGACCCAGACCGTTCGCCACCTGGCGGGCCGGACCGGACATCCGGCACCACATCCCCGATGTGGCGGTATCCGCGCCTGTCGGACACCCCCACATCGGCGACATGCAGGCGAACTACGAAGGAACGCTCAGGTCGAAGCGCGATCCCGCACCTTCGCCGCACACGCCGCCACCACGGACCGCGCGTCCAACCCCAGGCTCTCGATGGCGACGAGCGCCGTGAAGACGACGTCCGCCAGCTCGGCGGCGACGTCCTCGCGGCGATGCGTCACGCCCTTGCGGGGATTCTGACCGAGCACCCCGATCCAGGCGCCCGCCGCCTCTCCCGCCTCCTCGGTGAGCTTCAGGATCCGACAGGTCAGCTCGGCGTCGTCCGTGCCGTTGGCGGCGTCCAGCCAGCCGCGGGAGGCCCGGACCGCGTCCCAGATCGACTCATCCACCCGACCAGTGAACCGGACAGCGGTGACGATCCGTATCCGGTGACGTCGGCGGGATGCCGATCCGGGGGTGGCGACGCGGCCGCCGCCGGGACTGAAGGGAAGTGTCGGTGATGCCGGAGGCCGTCGAGACGGTGTTCGCCAGTGTGGTCAACCGGAACCCGGGTGAGCCCGAGTTCCACCAGGCGGTACGGGAGGTGCTGGAAAGCATCGGGCCGGCCCTGGCCCGTCACCCCGAGTACGCGCACGCGCGGATCATCGAGCGAATCTGCGAGCCGGAGCGGCAGGTCATCTTCCGGGTGCCGTGGGAGGACGACCACGGCCGGGTCCGGGTGAACCGGGGTTTCCGGGTGGAGTTCAACAGCGCGCTCGGCCCGTTCAAGGGCGGGCTGCGCTTCCACCCGTCGGTCTACCTGGGCATCGTCAAGTTCCTCGGCTTCGAGCAGATCTTCAAGAACGCGCTGACCGGGCTGCCGATCGGCGGCGGCAAGGGCGGCGCGGACTTCGACCCGAAGGGCCGCTCCGAACGGGAGGTGATGCGCTTCTGCCAGAGCTTCATGACCGAGCTGTACCGGCACATCGGTGCGCAGACCGACGTGCCGGCCGGTGACATCGGGGTCGGCGGCCGGGAAATCGGCTACCTGTTCGGGCAGTACAAGCGGATCACCAACCGGTACGAGTCGGGGGTGCTGACCGGCAAGGGCCTGTCGTACGGAGGCGCGCAGGCGCGCCGGGAGGCCACCGGGTACGGGGCGGTCTTCTTCGCCGACGAGATGCTGCGGCAGACCGGGGACAGCCTGGAGGGCAAGCGGGCGGTGGTCTCCGGCTCGGGCAACGTGGCGATCTACGCGATCGAGAAGGTGCACCAGCTCGGCGGGACGGTGGTGGCCTGCTCGGACTCCGACGGCTACGTGCTGGATGAGAAGGGCATCGACCTGAAGCTGCTGCGGGAGTTGAAGGAGGAGCGGCGGGCCCGGCTCGACGACTACGTACGGCACGTGCCGCACGCGGTGACGGTCTCCGGTCGTAGCGTCTGGGAGGTGCCCTGCGACCTGGCGCTGCCGTGCGCCACGCAGAACGAGATCGGCGGCGCGGAGGCCGCGGCGCTGGTGGCCGGCGGCTGCGTCGCGGTGGTGGAGGGCGCCAACATGCCGACCACGCCGGAGGCGGTGCGCATCCTCGGGCGGGCGGGGGTGCGGTTCGCCCCCGGCAAGGCGGCCAACGCCGGTGGGGTCGCGGTGAGCGCCCTGGAGATGCAGCAGAACGCCAGCCGCGACTCGTGGACGTTCGCCCAGTCGGAGCAGCGGCTGCGGGAGACGATGCGGGACATCCACGCCCGGTGCTGGGCCACCGCCGAGGAGTACGGCCTGCCCGGCGACTACGTGGCCGGGGCGAACATCAACGGGTTCCGCCGGGTGGCGGAGGCGATGCTGGCCCACGGGCTGGTCTGACCGAACACTGTGGGCGGACCGGACGGAGCTGGCTGACCGTTCGGTCAGGAGGTGATTGACAGCGATCGACGGGCGGGCCTAGTTTCAGGGCGCTACCGGCCGGTAGGCACCGTCCCGCCTGGTCGCCCCCGGTGGGCGGCACCGTCCCCGGGGGAGCAACGATGCTGACCTCAACCACCCGCCTGGTCCGCCGGCTGCTCGCCGCCGGCGCGGCCCTGACCCTCACGGTCGGGCTCGCCGGCGCGACACCGGCCGCCGCCGCCGACAGCGACGACGACGGCAGCCAGCCGCTGCCCGGCTACACCATCAGCAACCCGCCGCTGGACCCGCTGGTCGTGCGCGGCGCGGCCACCACCGTCCGTCAGGGCGTGCACGAACACGCCGGCTACATCATCGAGGTACCCGCCGACTGGAACGGCGACCTGGTGATGTGGACGCACGGCTACCGCGGCCAGACCACCGTGCTCTCCCCGGAGGCCCCGGCGTTCGGCCTGCGCCAGCGGATGCTGGAGCAGGGGTACGCCTGGGCGTCGTCGTCGTACTACAGCAACGGCTTCGACATCCGCTCCGGCGTGCTGAGCACCCGCGACCTCGCCGACCTGTTCGGCCGTACCGTCGAACGGCCGAAGCGGGTGCTGATGGCCGGGGTGTCGATGGGCGGCTACATCATCGGCCGGTCGCTGGAGCAGTACCCCGGCTTCTACGACGGCGCGCTGCCGATGTGCGGGGTGCTCGGCGACCACCAGCTGCTCGACTTCTTCCTGGACTACAACCTCGTCGCGCAGGCGCTCGCCGGGGTGCGGGCGTACCCGACGCCGACGGACTACCTCACCAACGCGGTGCCGCGCATCCAGGTGACTCTCGGCCTCGCCGGGCTCAAGCCGGGCGGGCCGGACACCACCAACGAGCTGGGCAAGCAGCTCCGGACCATCACCATCGACCGCTCCGGCGGGGACCGGCCCGGCGCCGAGGCCTCCTTCGCGGTCTGGAAGGACTTCCTCTTCGCGATCAGCACCACCAACGGCGGGGAGTCCCCCGCGCAGCGGCCCGGCCAGCTCGCCACCAACCTGCTCACCCGGTACACCCCGAACAGTCCCGTGGACGTCAACGCCACCGTGCAGCGGGTCGCCCCGGACAACCTGTGGCAGCGCCTCTCCCCCACGCTTACCGAGGTGCCCCGGATCAGCGGCCGGCCGACCGCGCCGGTGGTCAGCCTGCACGACCTCGGCGACCTCTTCGTGCCCTTCGCCATGGAGCAGGCGTACGCCCGGGACGTGGCGTGGCACGGACGCAGCCGGCTGGTGGTGCAGCGGGCGATCCGGGCCTCCCAGCACTGCGAGTTCAGCCCGGCCGAGGCCGGCGCCGCCTGGGACGACCTCACCTCATGGGTACGCACCGGCGACCGTCCCGACGGCGACGCGGTGACCGATCCTCAGGCGGTGGCGGCCCCGGACTTCGGCTGCCGGTTCAGCGACCGGGCCGCGTACGCCGCGGGGGCCGGCACCCGGCGTCTGTACGCGCCCTGCCCCTGAGTAATTGGTTGCTGTTGGGGGCTGGGGGCGATCGTCCCCGGCTCCGGGCGGTCAGGCTTGGGATGTGCATATGCCGCTGGCCGGCACCCCGGGTCTTGGGGTGCCGGCCAGCGGCTTGTTGCGTGTATTCGGTTGGGTCAGCTGTTCCAGTGCTGGGCCACGATGTGGGCGGCCTGCTTCTCCCACTGGGCGTAGGCGTCCGGGTAGGCCGACACCTGCACCGTCTGGGCGGCCTCGGTCAGCGGCATGTCCTGCCACCCGTCGACCTGCTTCAGACCCTTCTCGAACGCCAGGGTCGCGTACTCCGGGTCGGTGATCTGCTCCGGCGTACCCCAACCACTCGACGGGCGCTGCTGGAACAGGCCCAGCGAGTCATGGTCGTTGGCGTCACCCAGGTGGCCCAGGTTCTCCAGCTTCGACTCCTGCAGCGACGTGGCGATCGAGATGACCGCGGCCCGCTCCGGCAGGCCCGCCTTCTTCGTCGCGGCGATGATCGCCTTCGCGTTGGCGGTCTGCTCGTCGTTCAGGGTGATCTTCGACTGGGCGCCCTGCACACCGTGCGGGATCAGCTTGCCCATGTCGGGCTTGTCGGCCTGCACGGCGGCCGGGGTCATCGCGCTGGTCGGGGTGGCGTCGTGGTGGTTCAGCGGGCCGGCGGCCAGACCACCGGCGAACGCCAGACCAGCAATACCGAGCACGCTCTTACGCAGCATCGTGTTCATGACGAAAGCTCCTTGGGGGGTTGGCGCACACCCGGTGGGGGCCGGGAGATGCGCAAGCACCGTCAGGCGCTCACAAGCAAAAGGGGAAAAGTCTCTACCCGGCCCGACCGCGGGGCGGGGGCCTCTTCGCGGCGCCGGGACCATGTGTAACGACCGGCGGCCCGCCATCATTCCGGGGCCCGGCCATCGGCCCGGTCGAGCGGGCCAGGTACTCGGCCGTACGCCAGATGTAACGATCCCCGCCTGGCCATCATTCCGGCCCGAGGATGCCAGCGGTCACCCCAACATCCGATCCCAGATCACCCGCCGCCCGGTCGGGGCGAAACGGACAACCGGCACCACATCCCCGATGTGGCGGTATCCGCGCCTTCCGGACAGCGCCGCATCGGAGACATGGAGTCGATGACGCCCCAGCCAGCACGCAGCGGGCGCGAGCCGGCAGGGCACCAAACGCCGGCGACCCGCCCCAGGTGCTGCGGCCCAGGCCCGGTCCGGCGCGACGACCCGGTACGGCTCGGCTGAGCCGGCTCAGCCCTCGTCGCCGCTGCCACCTCGCAGCTGCGCGTACGCGGTCAGCAGCTCCTGCAGCCGGGCGGCGGTGTCGGTGCCGATCCGCTCGTCGTCGGCCGCCTCGGCGACGCGTTCGCGCAGCTCGGCGACCCGCTTGGCGCGGTCCTTGGGCCTGCCCCGGTCCAGCTCGGCGGCCTTCTCCCGCAGGTCGTCGGCGGTCTTCGGGTCGATGTCGCCCCGGGCCTCCGCGTCGGCGAGCACGGCGGCGAACGCGGCCGCGAGCTGGCGCAGGGTGACCGGCGCCGGCGCGGTGGTGGTGGCCGGCTCGGAGGTGGCCGGCTCAGCCGGGCTGGACGACTCCGCCAGCTCCTCGACCGGCGCCCCGGTGGTCCGGTCGGCGACCGGCGGGGTCCCCGACCCGTCGGTGAACGCGAGCATGCCGACCAGCCCGAGCAGCAGCGCGACACCGGCGGCGACCAGCACGCCGAGCAGCCGGTTCGACCGGGCCGGCGGCCGTTGCGGCACCGCCGGTGGCACCGGGCGGACGGCGGCCGGCGGCCGCTCGATCAGGGTCGGCGGGTGCTCCGGCCGGGTCACCGTGGGCAGGATCGCGGTCGGCGGGTCGGTCGGCTGGCCGGCGCCGAGCCGGGTGGCGAGCTGGGCGGCGGTGGGCCGGCGGCCCGGGTCCGGGGAGAGGCAGGCCAGGGTGAGTTCGGCGATGTCGGTGGGCAGCCCGGGGACGCGCAGCGGCGGCACCGGGGGGCGCCGGGCCTGCACGTCGAGCACGTCCTCCCAGGTCTGCACGGGCAGCGGGGCCCGCCCGGTGAGGGTGCGGTAGAGCAGCGCGCCGAGGGCGTAGACGTCGCTGGCCGGGTTGGCCGGGCCCGGCGTCATCCGCTCGGGGGCGAAGTAGGCCGGGGTGCCCATCATCAGCTCGCCGGTCTGGCCGGCAAGCGGGTGGCGCGGGCCGGCCAGCGTGGCGATGCCGAAGTCGAGCACCTTGGCGCCGGTCTCGGTGAGCATCACGTTGCCGGGCTTGACGTCCCGGTGCACCACGCCGATCCGGTGCGCGGCCGCGAGGGCGGCGGCGACCTGACCGGCCACCCGGACGGCCTCCGGCCAGGCCAGCGGGCCACCGGTCAGCCGGTCGGCCAGGTTGTGCCCCTCCACCAGCTCCATCACCAGGTACGGCACGACCGACCCGTCGGGCAGGGTCGCCTCGCCGTAGTCGTACACCTGGGTGACGTTCGGGTGGGTGAGCCGGGCCGCGGCCCGGGCCTCGCGCTGGATGGTGGCGCGCAGCTGCGGGTCGGCGGCGAGCTCCGTCGCGAGGGCCTTGACCGCGACGGAGCGGTGCAGCACCTCGTCATCGGCGCGCCACACCTCGGACATCCCGCCGAGGCCGATGCGCTCGCGCAGGACGTACCGATCGTGCAGCCGGAGCGTGGGCGTGAACGGCGACATGGTGCCCCAGTCTGCCTGCCGATCGCCGCCGCCCCCAACCCGGTGCCCGGTTCGGCACCGGGTGGCCCCCGATGGGCTGATCCGCGGGGTGCCCGGGTGGCCCCGGCCACCCGGGCGGGCCGGCTGCGGCGGGACTCAG
This sequence comes from Micromonospora sp. IBHARD004, assembly GCF_052814115.1. Taxonomy (NCBI): domain Bacteria; kingdom Bacillati; phylum Actinomycetota; class Actinomycetes; order Micromonosporales; family Micromonosporaceae; genus Micromonospora; species Micromonospora sp. IBHARD004. Next base: position 3,048,603 of record NZ_CP199934.1, on the reverse strand, counting down.
GAGCAGGTGTGCGGCACGGGCGCCGGCCGGGGTTCCATCAGGTCGGCGAGCCGGCGCAGCGCACCGGCGGCGGCCAGCCGGGTGGGTGTCAGCCGGGCCGGGCGGGGGCGGTCGGGGCGGACCGGCGCGTCGGGCCGAGCCGAGTTGACGTGTCGGGTCACCGCGTCGACGGCGAGGACGTAACCGGTGGGCTGTTCCATGGTGGGCTCCTTCAGACAGGACCGGTGGAGGTGCGGACGACGAGATCGGTGCGGAGCAGGACGTGGCCGGCGGCCGGGTCGGCCGGCGGCTCCAGAAGGAGTTCGGCGGCGATCCGCCCCTTCTCCTCGGCCGGCTGCCGGACGGTGGTGAGGCCGGCCGCGGCGGCCTCGGCGATGTCGTCGAAGCCGGTGACGGAGACGGGGTGCGGAAGTCGTCGACCGGCCTCGGCGAGCGCGTCGAGGACGCCGAGGGCGAGCACGTCGGAGCAGGCCAGCACGGCGGTGGGCGGGGCGTCGCCGGCGAGCGTGGCGGCCACCGCGGCGACGCCGGCGGCGCGGCTGTTGCCGGTGGCGTTGAGCACGGTGAGCGCGGACCAGCCGACGCCGAGCGCGGCGAACGCGTCGGCGAAGCCGGCGAGCCGGCCCCGGGTGGTGGGGTGCGGGACGTCCGCCGGGCCGGCCAGCCGCAGCGGTCCGGGTGGGGCGTCGGGCAGCACGGTGTCGCCGAGGAGGGCCACCCGCCGGTGGCCGAGGGCGGCGACGTGCTCGGCGACGGTACGGGCGGCGGCGCGCTCGTCGATGCCGACGTAGCGGTGCGCCGGGTCGGCCGCCTCAGCGACGGCGGTGGTGACGTAGGGCAGGGCCCGGCCACGGATGGCCTCGAGCGCCCACTCCTCGTCGCCGACGCAGTAGACGCAGAAGCCGTCGACGGCGGCGTTCTCCAGGGCGGCACGGGCGAGCGCCGGGTCGGTGGGGAGCGGGACCAGCAGCAGGGCGGCGCCGTGCCGCTCGGCCGCCCCGCTGAGCCCGGCCAGGAAGCGCACGGCGAAGGGGTCGGTGAAGGCGTACGACAGCTGGGAGGTGAAGAGCACGCCGATCGCGCCGACGAAGCCGCGGCGCAGCGACCGGGCGGTCGGGTCGGGCCCGGGGTAGCCGAGCTGCCGCGCGGCGTCGAGGATCCGGCGCCGGAGGGCGGCGGAGAGCTGGTCAGGGCGGCTGTAGGCGTTGGAGACGGTGCTGCGGGACACGCCCACGGCCTTCGCCACGTCCTGCAGGGTCGGTTTCACCGCGACGCCCTTCTGGATCGATTCAGTCTGGATCGATCCAGAGACTACTCGCACGCGTCGGGGGCGGTCAATGCCCGGCCGGAAGAAGATCGACCCGACCCCGGACGGGAGCGCGTCGAGCAGCCGGGCGACCGCCGTACGGGTCGTCGCCGTCCGGTACGAAGTGCAGCACCGCCACCAGCATCAGCGCGACCTGGCGCGCCCGGTGGCCCGGAAACGGTCAGCGCGGGTACAGCTCGTCGGCGATCCGGCCGAGCAGCTCGGGGGTCCGCTCCGGCGGCGCGGCCTCCACGCAGAGCCGCTCCATGGCCAGCGCGTAGTAGTCGAGGTCCTCGCGCTTGTCCAGGTAGATCGCGCTGGTCAACTGCTCGATGTAGACGATGTCCGGGAGGTCCTGGTCGCCGAAGCGCAGGATGGTGAAGGCGCCCCCGGCGGCGGCGTGCCCGCCCGCGTCGAAGGGCACGATCTGAAGCCGGACGTGCGGCGAGGCCGTCGCCTCGATCAGCGCGTCCAACTGCCCGCGCATCACCTCGGGCCCGCCGATCGGCCGGCGCAGCGCGGCCTCGTCGACCACCGCCCAGAGCTGGGGCGGACGGGTCCGGCGCAGCAGCTCCTGGCGCTCCACCCGCAGCTTCACCCGCCGGTCGATCTCCTCCGGCGCGGCGCCGCGGTGGCCGAGCAGGATGACCGCGCGGGCATATTCGGGGGTCTGCAGGAGGCCGGGGACGAACTGGACCTCATACGTCCGGATCAGCGCGGCGGCAGCCTCCAGCCCCAGGTAGGACTGGAACCAGGTGGGCAGCACGTCGCCGTACCGGTGCCACCAGCCGGGGCTGTTCGCGTCCCGGGCCAGCTTGAGCAGCGCCGTGCGCTCGTCGGTCGCCGAGACGCCGTAGAGGGTGAGCAGGTCGGCGACGTCCCGCTCCTTGAAGCCGACCCGGCCGAGCTCCATCCGGCTGATCTTCGACTCGGAGGACCGGATCTCCCAGCCGGCGCCCTCGCGGGTGACCCCGGCGCCCTCGCGGAGCCGCCGCAGCTGCGCCCCGAGCAGCATGCGCAGCACGGTCGGCCCGGTGGCCGGGCCGTCCTCGCCGGGAACCATCGTCACGTGGTCGTCCTTCGCATGCCGACTGTCGCCGACCGGACGCCCCAGTCCGGCCGACGTGTAAGCATGCCATGGACCGTCAGTGAGATGAACTCGTCCGGACGGCCGATCAACCCCGTGGGCGGGCCGCGGCTCAGGCGATCAGATTGTCGAAGTCCCCGTCCCGGGCGCCGAGCACGAAGGCCGTGATCTCGTCCACTGTGTAGATCAGCGCCGGGCCCTCCGGGTGCCGGGAGTTGCGCATCGCGATGCCGGTGCCGTCCGGGAGCTCGGCCAGCTCGACGCAGTTTCCGCTGGGGTTGCTGCGACGGCTCTTCTGCCAGCGCAGCGGCGGCAGCTGACTAGTGGGTACGCCGTTCTGGGGCTGCTGCATAGGGCGTCTTTCTGTGCCAGAGCCAGCCGATGCCGCGGGAGGAGCGGTGGTGGCGACGGGTGGTGTGTCGGCAGAGGACCGTGATGCACGTGCATCTGCTATTGCATCTGCATTGGGCAGTGGGCATGATAACGCACGTGCGGTGTACCCATCCGTTCACTTTGGGTTACCCCACTCCCCGGGCGACCAGTGGAAACACGGGCCCGGGCCGGGCGGTCGAGGCACCGCCCACGGGAGATCGACGGCTGTGGCGAGGGAGGGTTCGTGCCGGATCCGATGACCGTCGCGTCCGGGATCTCCGCCGCCGGTGCCCTGGTCTCCGTCTGGCAACTGCGCCGTCGGGCGCTGCGCGCGGAGGCGGAGATCGAGCTCCTGCAGGCCGAGCTGGCCGCCGAACGGCACGCCGCCAGCCACGACCCGCTGACCGGGCTGCCCAACCGACGGGCCTTCTACCGGCTCGCCGGGACCCTGCTCACCGGCGCCGCCGGCAGCCCGCTGATCGCCGTGGTGCTCGACCTCGACGACTTCAAGCAGGTCAACGACCGGTACGGCCACGCCGCCGGTGACCAGGTGCTGATCAGCGTGGCCCAGCGGCTCGCCGCCTTCGCCGGGGACAACCTGGTCGCCCGACTCGGTGGCGACGAATTCGCCGGGCTGCTGGCCAGCCCGACGGTGGACCGGCGGTGGATCGAGCACGCCACCCGGCGGCTCTGCGAGGCCCTCGCCGCGCCGATCCCGCTCGGCAGCCGCAGCGTGCAGGTGACCGCGTCCGTCGGACTCGCCCCGGTGCACGGGCCGGCCCAGCTCGCCGAGGCGCTCTGCCGCGCGGACGCGGCGATGTACCAGGCGAAGAGCGTGGCCGCGGCCCGACCGGCCCGCCAGCTGGTGGAGACCCCGCACCTCGCCGAGTGCTGACCGACTGATCAGTCCCAGCGGCCGAGATCGCGCAGCGCGTCGCGGGCCAGGCTGACCAGCCCCACCGGGGACAACAGCCCGTCCACGATCTCCAGCGCGCGGACCCGCTCGGCCTCCGGCCGGTCCGCGTCGGCCACGTCCCGGGCCCAGCTCCAGATGTCGTCCAGCGCCCGCACGCCCAGGTGATAGGCGAGCCGGACCGGATCGGGATCCACCGGGCCGTAGCCGGCGAAGAAGGCCGCCTGCTCGGCCGGGGTCACCGGCGCGAACGCCAGCACGCCGCCGAGCACGAACATCAGGTCGCGTTCCCGGGGCGCGAGCACCGCGTCGTCCCAGTCGATCAGCCAGACCCGCCCGTCCGGTTCGAGCAGCAGGTTGCCCAGGTGCGGATCGCCGTGGCAGACCACCAGGTCCGCCGGCCGGTCCCGCAACTCCGCGCCGAGCCCGTCCATGCGATCGAGCAGTCTCGCCACGTCGTCCGCGGCCGCCCGCCAGCGGGCCGCCACCTCCCGGGTCCACCGGTCGGCCGCGTCGTCCACAGCCCGCAGCCGGCGATCCGTCTCCCGCGTCGCCGCGCCGACCGCCGCATGGGTGTGATCCTCGCGGGGCAGCAGCGCCGCCAGCTCGTCGGTGGGCGCGACGCCGTGGGTCGCGGCCAGCACCTCGCCGTACGCGCGCCAGTGCGCGGCGCTCATTCCGCCGGCCAGCGCCCGGTCGGCGGAGAGCCACGGCACCACGGAGAGCCGCCGTCCCTCGTGGACTCCGCAGAGCCGACCGTCCCCGGTGGTCAGCGGCGCGGCGCTGCCCGGCACGCCCTGCCCGGCGAGGTGGGCCGTGACGAGCAACCCCGCCGGGGTGCCGCCGCCGCCCAGCTTGACCGCCCACTGGGCACCGTCGGCGGTGGTGGCCCGCCACAGCCGCGCCGTGGCGTCCGCGCCGTACGGCACCGGCTCGGCGGCCACAAGGACGAGACCGAAGTCCGCCCGCAGCCACCCGGCCAGCCGATCGTCCACAGCGGTCATCGGGTCACCCTGCCACTCCCCCCGCTCAGCCGCGAGCGATTACCCGCCGGATCAGCGCCAGCCGTAGCCGGCGCGCAGGGCCTGGCCCACCCGGTCGAAGCGGGTCCGGTCCAGCACCGCGCCCTCGCGCCGGATGCTGTCCTCCCGCATGGTGAGGACCCGGTCGAGGCGTACCCAGCTCGGGCGGTTGTCCCGGTCCCAGGCGCCCGGCCCGAGCGCCAGCCAGTGCCGCTGTCCGTCCCGCTCGTCCTGGCTGGAGAGCATCAGCCCGAACAGCGTGCGGCTGTGCCGGCCCACCACCAGCACCGGGCGGTCCTTGCCCTGGCGGGGGTCGTCCTCGTACGGGACCCAGGTCCAGACGATCTCCCCCGGGTCGGCCTGCCCGTCCAGCTCCGGGGCGTACGCGAGCTGGCGACGCTGCAGCGCGGCCACCTGGCGGCGCCGCGCGACCTGGGCCGGGATCGGGCCCGGCTTTTGCGCCGGCGTCGCCGTGCCCCCGGTCATCCGGCCGAACCGCGACGCCACGTTCCTCAACAGACCTGCCACGGCGGGCAGCCTATCCCCCGGCCCGGGGGACCGCGCGGGGCCGCCGCCGAAACGCGGTGGAGGTACGGCGGAGGCGTCGGCGACGATCGCCCGGTGACCGTTCCCGCCCGGCAGATCCGGGCCACCTTCACCGCCGACAGCATCACCGTCTACCAGGCGTTCCCGCCGGAGGTCGCCGAGGCGGCGCTGGCCGCCGGCCGGTTCGTGCCGCCGTTCAAGCGGGAGCGGATGACCTGGATCAAGCCGTCGTTCCGCTGGATGATGTACCGCTGCGGCTGGGCGCGGAAGCCCGGGCAGGAGCGGGTGCTGGCCGTGGAGATCACCCGGGCCGGCTTCGAGTGGGCGCTGGCGCACGCCTGCGCCAGCGGCTTCGACCCGCGGCTGCACGCCGACCGGGCGGTCTGGCGCCGGCAGCTGCGGGCCAGCCCGGTGCGGGTGCAGTGGGACCCGGAACGCTCGCTGCGCCTGGCGCCGCTGCCGCACCGCTCGCTGCAGGTCGGCCTCTCCGGCGAGGCCGTGCACCGGTACGTCGACGAGTGGCTGGTCGGCCTCACCGACGTCACCCCGGTGGCGTGGGCGATCCGGGACCGGCTGACCGCCGGCGACGACGCCGGAGCGGCGGCACTGCTGCCGGTGGAGCGTCCCTACCCGCTCCCGCCCGAGGTGGTCGACGCCGGTTCGGACTGAGCGGTCAGGCCGGGCGGCGGGCCAGGACCAGCGTGGTGCGCAGGTCCAGCACGACCGTCCCGCCGAACCCGTCGACCGCCGCGCCGACCGCCGCCAGCACCCGCTCCCGCAGCTCGGGCGGCCGCCTCAGCTGCGGCGAGAACGTGCTGACCAGCGCCTGGTACGCCGCCGTGGTCAGCGGCACCGCGCGGCGGAACGGCACCGACCGGACGTCGGCGAAGCGGCCGCTGCCGGCGATGTCGGCGTGGAACCAGTCCTCGGCCGGGTCACCATGGCGCGCCGGGTCCACCGACTCGAACGCCGCCCGCAGCGTGGCGGCCTGCGCCGGGTCGACGTACGCGTAGCGGTGCGCGAAGACGGCCAGGGTCCCGCCCGGGGTCAGCGCGTCGTACGCCCGGCGGTTGCGGGTCTCCGGGTCCAGCCAGTGCCAGGCCATCGCGCAGGCCAGCGCCGGCGCCCCGCCCGGCGGCGGCGTCCATTCCTCGAACGGCGCCACCACCACCTCGACCGCGAGGAACCGGGCCGCCAGCAGCGCGGCCATCCGCGCGTCCGGCTCCACGCAGGTCATCGGCGCGCCCAGCCCGAGCAGCATCCCGGTGGCCCGGCCCGTCCCGGCGCCCACCTCGACCAGCCGGGCGGGCACCCCGCCGTGGTACCCGCGGATCGCCTCGACGATCTCCGGTGGGTAGCCCGGACGCGCCTCGTCGTAGCTGCCGGCCACCTCACCGAAAAGCTGGGACATGACCGCCATCGTGGCAGGGTGGACGCGGACACGTGACCCTGGGGAGGGAACCCATGACCGACGAACTGCCCCGGGACCTGCCGGTCCTGGAACGCCGCGCGGTCCGCGTGGTGGTGCTCGACGCCGAGGAGCGGGTGCTGCTCTTCCACACCCGCGACCCGGACCACCCCCGGCTCGGCACCTGGTGGGAGCTGCCGGGCGGCGGCCTCGACCCCGGCGAGACGTACCTCGACGCGGCGGTGCGGGAGCTGCGCGAGGAGACCGGGATCCGGGTGGGGCCGGACCAGGTCGGCGTGCCTCGTTGGCGGCGGGCCAGCTTCATTCACCGGCAGCTGCGGCACGTGCAGGACGAGGTGGTCGTGCCGGTACGGGTGCCGGACCGCGGCCCGGCGGTCGACGAGACGGACCGGCTCGACTACGAGGTGGAGGACTACTTCGGCTTCCGCTGGTGGCCGGTCGCCGAGATCGTGGCCAGCCGGGAACGCTTCTACCCGGGGCGGCTGCCGGCGCTGCTCACCCCGTTCCTGGCCGGCGAGGAGATCGACGAGCCGTTCGAACTCTGGTCCTGACGGGCCCGGTGGGCGTGCCGAACCGCCCGGCGGTGGGCAGAGTGGAGCCATGACGAGCCTCCAGGAGCCCCTCGCCCGGTACGCCGAACGCCTGCACGCCACCGTCGACCCCGGCCACCACGTCGCCTCCCCGCTCGGCGCGTGGCTGCTGCTGGCGCTCTGCGGACCGGCGGCGACCGGCGCCGAGCGGGACGCCCTGGCGGACGTGCTCGGCATGGACCCCTCGGACGCCGCCGCGACGGCGGCCGCCATGCTGGCCGAGCCGCACCCGCTGGTGCCCGCCGCGACGGCCGTCTGGCACCGCGCCGGGTACGACCCGCCCGGGCTCGCCGACTGGTACGCCGGCCTGCCGCCGCGGACCGCGACCGGGCCGCTGCCACCACAGGACGCGCTGGACGGCTGGGCCCGCGAGCACACCCTCGGGCTGATCGACCGGTTCCCGCTGCGGATCACTCCGCAGGTGGTGCTGGCCCTGGCCAGCGCGCTGGCCACCCGGATCTCCTGGGCGGAGCCGTTCGACCTGGCCCCCGCCGCGGCCCTCGGGCCGGCCGGCGGCTGGGCCGCTTCGCTCACCCGGGTGCTGCGCTCACCCGAGCGCGGCCACCGGTGCTGGATCGCCGCCACCGACCGGGCCGGCGAGGTGATCGTGCACGTGGCGACGGCCCAGCCGGCGGCCACGGAGGGTGGCCGGGCGGGACTGACCGTGCTGTCGGTGGCCGCCGCGCCCGAGGTGCCGCCGGGTGACGTGCTTTCCGCCGCGTACCGGCTCGGCGCGGCGGCGGTGGCCGGGGGCGAGCCGGGCCGGCGGTCGCTGTTCGACCTGCCGCTGGGCGAGACGGCACTGTGGAGCGTGCGCGAGGAGCGGGTGCGCACCCGTGCCCGGGGCGGCCGGGAGGAGCGCCACTCGGCGGTGCTGCCCTGCTGGTCGGCGCGGAGCGAGCACGACCTCACCGGGGCCCGACTGGGCTTCCCGACGGCGATCAGGGCGGTGGCGGGCGTCGGCACGCAGGCCGAGGCCCGGCAGGCGGCGATGGCCCGGTTCGGCCGGTACGGCTTCGAGGCGGCCGCGGTGACCGGCGCGTTCGCCCTGGTCAGTCTTGCGCCGGAGGGGGTGGCCCGGACCGCCGAGCTGCGCTTCGGCCACCCGTACGCGGTGGTGGCGGTGGCCACCGACGAGCGGCCGGACGGGGTGGGCCCGTGGCACGGGGTGCCGGTCTTCTCCGCCTGGGTGGCCGAGCCGGAGGAGCCGTCCGCCGCCGACCTCGCCGGCCCGTCCTGACGGGTCGGCGAGCCTCGTCAGCCGCCGTACGGCGGTCGCGGGATCGGGTCGACCATCGCGTCGAAGCCCTTCGGCAGCTGGGCCATGAGGTCCCGGAACTCGCCGACGGTGACCGCCTCGCGCAGGGTGGTCAGGACCGCCCGCACCCCCACCTCGGCGACCGCCGGGTCGACCCCGGCCCGGTCAGCCACCCGGTACAGGAACGCGACCGTGCCCGCGGTCGGGCCACCGTCGCCGGCCGGGGCGGTGAGGTACGCGCTCAGCTCGTCCGGCAGCTGGGCGGCGAGTTCGTCCGCCTCGCCCCCGGTCACCCGCTCGGCGAGGGTCTGCAGGGTGGCGCGGGAGATCATGGCGGCCTGCCCGGTGGGCAGCTCGGACCGGCGGGACACCGCCTCGACGAATCGGGGAAACTGCACGCCACCCTCCTGTCGTCGCCGGCCGCGCAAGGCCGGAGCCGGTCACGCGGTTACCCCCGGCCGGCTATGCCAAACGGTCGCCTCACCGCCCGGCGGGCACGGCCCCGGCCGGGACCGGCGCCCGGTCCGGGGCGGGGATCTCGACGGTCCGCCAGACGGGCGACCATCGGACGAGCAGCGCCGCCGCGGCCATGCCCACCGCGGCCGACGCGAGGTACGCCGGCGCGCCCAGCAGCGCGGTCAGCGCCCCGCCGAGGGCGGCACCGAGGGGCATCGTCCCCCAGATGAAGAACCGGCTGGTGGCCGTCATCCGGGACAGCATCCCGGCGGGCGTGGCCGCCTGCCGCAGGCTGACCGCGTTGACGTTGTAGAGCCCGCTGGCGAAGGCGCTCACCGCCAGCCCCGCGCCGATCCAGAGCGGGTGCGGCAGCAGCACCAGCGCCGCGCCGGCCTGGAGCACCGCCGCCGCGGCGATGGCCCGCCCGACGCCGAGGCGGGACCGGGCCCGGCCGGCGACCGCCGCGCCGAGCAGGTACCCGACGTTGGCGGCGGCGATCAGCAGCCCCACCGTGGCGGCGGGCAGGCGCAGCTCGCGGACCGCGTACACCAGCAGCATGGCGAGGAAACCGGCGTGCCAGAGGTTGGTCAGGCCGGAGCAGAGGGTCAGCGCCCGGACGACCGGGTCACCGAGCACGAAGCGCACCCCGCCGGCGGCGTCCCGCCACACGCCGCCCGCGCCGGTGGCCCGGCTCGGGGCCAGCCGGGGCGTACCGGCGAGGAAGAGCGCCGAGCCGACGAAGCTGGCCACGTCGACGAGGAGGGCGACCGGCGCGCCGAGCGCGCCGACGAGGAGGCCGGCGAGGCCGGGGCCGGCGGTCTGCCCGACCGCGCGGGTCGCCTCGAGGCGGGCGTTGGCGTCGGCCAGCCGGCCGGGCGGCGCCACCGCGGGCACCGCCGCGAAGTAGGCCACGTCGAAGAGCACCGTGGCGCAGCCGGCCAGCAGCGCCACCGCCACCAGGTGGGCGAGGGTGAGCAGCCCGGCCGCCCAGGCCAGCGGCACGCTGGCCAGCAGCAGGGCCCGGGCCAGGTCGGCGCCGACCAGCACGGCGCGGCGCGGCAGCCGGTCGACGAGCGCGCCGGCCGGGATGCCGAGCAGCAGGTACGGCAGGGTGGTGGCGGCGGTCAGCACGGCGACCCCGGTCGGCCCGGCGCCGAGCGCGGTCAGCGCGGCCAGGGGCAGCGCCACGGTGGTGACGTGGGTGCCGAGAGTGCTCACCGCGTCGGAGAGCCAGAGCCGGCGGAAGGTGGCGTGCCGCCAGAGCGCGGCGGAGGTGACGGTCATGGGGGCAGCGTCAACGACGTACCCGGGAAGGTCGGCGGCCCTGATTGTCACGGTGACAATCCGGCGGCGGCCGGGCCGCGCGGCGGGTAGATTGTCACGGTGACAATCTGGGAGCCCGCAGCGCCGTCCGGGAGCGGTCCCCGCTATCTGGCGCTCGCCGACGCGATCGGCGCCGACATCGCCGCCGGCCGCCTCACCGCCGGTGACCGGCTGCCGGCGCAGCGGGAGCTGGCCCGGCGGCTCGGCATCACGATCGCCACCGTCGGCCGCGCCTACCAGGTCGCCGCCCGGCGCGGACTGCTCACCGGCGAGGTCGGCCGCGGCACCTTCGTCGCCCCGGCCCCCGCCGCCACCGCGCCCACCACCGCGCCGGTGCTCGACGTCGCCGCCGTGCACCCGCCCGGGCACGGGCCGGTGCACCGGGCGGTCGCGCCGATCCTGCACCGGATCGCCGCCGACCCCCTGGCCCTCGGCGCGGAGGACGCCGACGCGGTCCGGCACCGCGTCGCCGGCGCCCGGTGGATGGCCCACGGCGGCTGGCGACCCGCCCCCGACGAGGTCGAGGTGACCGCCGGCGGCCAGCACGGGCTCGCCGCCGCGCTGGCCGCGCTCGCCCAGCCCCGGCAGGTGGTGGTCACCACCGAGCTGACCAACCCGGGCCTGCTCGCCGCGGCGCGGCTGCTCCGGATCGAGCTGGCGACCGTGCCGAGCGACGCGGCCGGGCCCCGCCCGGACGCCATCGACCGGCTCTGCGCCCGACGCCGGGTGGCCGCGCTGCACCTGCACCCCACCCTGCACAACCCGACCGGCCTCACCATGCCGGCCGAGCGCCGTCGGGAGATCGCCGCCGTCGCCGCCGGCCACGACCTGACCGTCATCGAGGAGGATCCGTTCGGCGCGCTGCTGCCCGACCGGCCGCCGCCGGTCGCCGCGTGGCACCCCCGCACGGTCCACCTCACCGGCATCACCAAGACCCTCGCCCCGGGCCTGCGGATCGGCTACCGGTACGCCCCGCCGGCGCTCGCCGAGCCGCTGCGCGCCGCCGCCCGGGCGCTCGCCTGGGCGCCCGCGCCGCTGGCCGCCGAGGTGGCCACCCAGCTCGTGCTGGGCGGGGCGGCGCACCAGCTCGCCGCCGCCCGCTCGGCCGAGCTTGCCGGGCGCGCCGCGCTGGCCCGCGAGCTGCTCGGCGACCAGGTGGCCGCCACCGGGCCGGCGCCCTTCGCCTGGGTGCGCCTGGGCCACGACGCCGACGCGGTGACCGCGCTCGCCCGCCGCCGGGGCGTCGCGGTCGCCGGCACCGACGAGTTCGCCGCCCGGCGCGGGGCCGCGGCCGGCCTGCGGGTCAGCCTCAGCGCCGACGACGCGACGGTACGCGCGGCGCTGCGCGCCCTGGCCCGGCTGTTGCCGGGCTGACCGTCAGCGGAGCGTGCCCTCGGCCCGGAGCCGGTCGAAGATGAGCTGGTCCACCGGGGAGACGCGGTGCCGGTCGGCGTAACCGAGCCAGGCCAGCTCCTCGATCTCGCTCTCCGGGTGCAGCTCGCCCCGGTAGTCGGCGGCGTAGCAGGTCATCCGGACCAACGTGCCGGCCGCGTGCCCGTGCGCCAGCGCGGAGAAGGTGCCGACGTGGACGGCCGACTCCCGCAGCACCGCGACGCCCAGCTCCTCGGCGATCTCCCGGCCCAGGGTGTCCAGGTCGGTCTCGCCGGCCTCCCGCTTGCCGCCCGGCAGGTACCAGACGTCCTTGCCGCGTGAGCGGGTGCTGAGGATGCGCCCGTCCTCGATCCGGATCCAGGCCACCTTGTCGATCTCGGGCACGGCAACTCACTCCTCGACTGGGACGGCGGTCAACTGTAGAGCGCGGGCGCCGGGCGGCCGGGCCGGTCGGTAGCATCGGCCCATGTCCCGCGCCACCCATCCCGGCGCCTGCCCGCTGGACTGCCCGGACACCTGCACCTGGCAGCTCACCGTCGAGGACGGTCGGGCGGTCGCGCTGCGCGGCGACCGCGACCACCCGTTCACCCGGGGCGCGCTCTGCGGCAAGGTCAACCGCTACCTGGACGCGGTCAACGGACCCGACCGGCTGACCCACCCGCTGGTGCGGACCGGGCCGAAGGGCGTGGGGCCGGTCTCCTACCGGCCCGCCAGCTGGGACGAGGCGATCGGCCGGGTGGCGGCCGGGCTGCGGGCCAGCATCGACCGGGACGGCCCGGAGGCGGTCCTGCCGTACTACTTCGCCGGCACGATGGGCCTGGTCCAGGGCTGGACGATGGGTCCGCGCCTCTTCGCGTACCTCGGCGCGTCCCGGCTGCAGACCACGATCTGCACCGGCGCGGCGCGGGCCGCGCTGAACTCGCTGCTCGGCGGTTCGGTCGGCTTCGAGCCGGAGTCCATCGTGGACGCCAAACTGATCGTGCTCTGGGGCGCCAACCTGCTTTCCACCAACCTGCACCAGTGGCCCTTCGTCCAGGAGGCCCGGCAGCGGGGCGCGTACGTCGTCACCATCGACCCGCTGCGCACGGACACCGCGGCCCGCAGCAACGAGCACGTCGCGCCGCTGCCGGGCACGGACGCCGCCCTGGCGCTGGGGCTGATGCGGCTCGTCCGCGACGCGGGCGCCGCCGACGTGGAATGGCTGTCCGCGCACACGGTCGGCTGGCCGGAGCTGGCGGCGCGGCTCGACGAGTGGCCGGTGGAGCGGGCCGCCGCCGAGTGCGGGCTCGACGTCGACGTCGTCCGGCGGCTGGGCGAGCGGATCGCCACCACCCGGCCCACCGCGGTCCGGGTCGGGCTCGGACCGCAGCGCCACCACGGGGCCGGCCAGGCGATCCGGGCGATCTGCGCGTTGTCGCTGGTGACCGGGGACTTCCGGTACCCGGGCGGCGGTGCGCTCTGCACGGCCGGCGGCCACCACCCGGTGCCCCTCGACCCGGTGGTGCGTCCGCGCGGCATGCCCGCGCCGCCCGCCCGGTCGGTCAACATGAGCCGGCTGGCGGCCGTGCTCACCGGAGACGCCGACCCGCCGGTGACGTCGCTGGTGGTCTTCAACGCCAACCCGGCGGCCACCGCGCCTGACCAGCGGCGGCTGCGCGCCGGCCTGGGGCGCGCCGACCTGTTCACCGTCGTGCTGGAGCAGCGCTGGACGGACACCTGCGACTTCGCCGACGTGGTGCTGCCGGCCACCATGCAGCCCGAGCACCTCGACCTGCACACCTCCTACGGCCACCACTACACGACGCTCAACCTGGCGGCGACCCGGGCGCCCGGCGAGGCGCTGCCGAACACCGAGATCTTCCGCCGGATCGCGGCCGCACTGGGTCTCGACCATCCCCGCCTGCGGGACAGCGACGAGGACCTGGCCCGGCAACTGCTCCGCGACGCGCCGGTCAGCTTCGAGGAGCTCCGCGAGCGGACGTACGCCCGGACCACCGGGGTGGCCGTCGGGTCGGCGCCGTACGCCGAGGGCGGCTTCCCCACCCCGGACGGCCGGGCCCGGCTGCTCGACCCGCGGCTCGCCGGGCACGGGGTGGACCCGCTGGTCGGCTACACCCCGCCGGCGGAGGCCGCCGACCCGGAGCTGGCCCGGCGCTTCCCGCTGGTGCTGATCTCCCCGGCCGGCCGGTTCCTCATGAACTCCACCTTCGCCTCGCTCCCCTGGCACGCCGGCCGGACCGGGCCGCCCAGGGTGCACCTGCACCCCGACGACGCGGCAGCCCGGGGCCTGACCGACGGGGACGCGGTGCGGGTGCACAACGGCCGCGGGGCGTTCCTGGCGGCGGTCGCGGTGGACGACGCGACCCGGCCGGGGCTGGCGTTCACCTACAAGGCGTACTGGGCGCGGCTGAGCCCCGGCGGGACCACGGTCAACGCGGTCACCGCGGTGCGCGACACCGACCTGGGGGGCGGTCCGACGTTCCACGACACCCGCGTCGAGGTCGAGCCGGTGCCGGCGGAGCTGCTGGTGGTGGAGACGGCGCCGGGGCCGGTCCGGGAAACCGCCGGTCCGCGCGGATGAGCATGCCGACGGCGGCGACCGCACGACAGCCGGCGACCGTGCCGAGCAGGAGCCGGTAGCCGCCGGCCGAGTGCGGTAGGGCGGCCGCACCGGGGGGCGGCCGCCCGGCTGGGGTGCGGCGTGTCCGACGAGAACGACCGGAGTCGTCGGCGTCCCGTTTGACAGTCGCGCGATCGCTCAGCGATAGTTGAGTCAATGACTGCTGAGCTTGCCTCCCTGCGGGCGCGCGCCCGGATCCACGCCGCGCTCGGCGACCCGGCGCGCCTGGCGATCGTGGACGCGCTCACCCTGGGCGACGCCTCCCCCGGCGAGATCGCCGCCGACCTCGGGATGCCGACCAACCTCGTCGCCCACCACGTCAAGGTCCTCTCCGGGGCCGGCCTGGTCGTCCGCGGCCGGTCCGAGGGCGACCGCCGCCGCACCTACCTGCGGCTGCGGCCCGAGGCCCTGGCCACGCTCACCCCGCCGCCGCTGGCCGGGGTGGGCCGGGTGGTCTTCGTCTGCACCCGCAACTCCGCCCGGTCGCAGCTCGCCGCCGCCCTCTGGGCCCACCGCACCCGCACCTCGGCGGCGTCGGCGGGCACGAATCCCGCGCCGCGGGTCCACCCCCGGGCCGTCGTGGTGGCCCACCGGCACGGCCTGGACCTCGACCCGACCGGCACCTCGCACGTCGCGGACATCGTGCGCGACGACGACCTGCTGATCGCGGTCTGCGACAACGCCCACGAGGAACTCACCGGGCCGGTCCGCCCCCGACTGCACTGGTCGGTGCCCGACCCGGTCCGGGTCGACACCGACGCCGCCTTCGAGGCCGCGTTCGCCGACCTCGCCGCCCGGGTCGATCGCGTCGCCCCCGTCATCACCCCCGCCATGAGCCCGGGAGACCGCCGTGACTGACGCCGTGGGCCAGCGGCTCGGCCCACCGTGACCCGCGGCGACGCCTGGCCGGTCTTCCCCGCCACCCGATGACATCCACGCCCGAGCCGAAACGCGGCCCGGGACGCCACCGCAATGGAAGAGAACAGACTGATGACCATCGCACCCTGGCGGCGCCTGCTGGCCGAGTTCACCGGCACCGCCCTGCTGGTCACCGCCGTGGTCGGCTCCGGCATCATGGCCGCCACCCTCTCCCCCGACGACGTCGGCCTCCAACTGCTGGAGAACTCGATCGCCACCGCGCTCGCCCTGGGCGCGCTGATCCTGATCTTCGGCCCGGTCTCCGGCGCGCACTTCAACCCGGTGGTCTCCGCCGCGGACTGGTTCCTCGGCCGCCGCGCCGGCACCGGCCTGACCGGCCGGGATCTCGGCGGGTACGTCACCGCCCAGGTCGCCGGCGCGATCGGCGGGTCGGTCCTGGCCAACCTGATGTTCGACCTGGCCGCCGTCGACTTCTCCGGCAAGGGCCGCGCGGCCGGGCACCTCTGGCTCGGCGAGGTCGTCGCCACCGCCGGCCTGATCCTGCTGATCTTCGCCCTCGCCCGCTCCGGCCGCGCCCCGGTCGCCCCCGCCGCGGTCGGCGCCTACATCGGCGCCGCGTACTGGTTCACCTCGTCGACATCGTTCGCCAACCCGGCGGTGACGATCGGCCGGGCGTTCACCGACACCTTCGCCGGCATCGCGCCCGCCTCGGTGCCCGGCTTCGTCGTCGCGCAGCTCGTCGGCCTCGCCGTGGGCATCGGTCTCCTGGCCGCGCTCTACCCGGACGCCGGGCGGGCCGCCGACCAGGTGGTCGTGCCGACCGACGAGCGCGACCGGGCGCTCGGCGCATGAGCGCCGACCCGGAGCACGGTGCAGCGGACCGGTCGTACCGCGCCCTGCTCAATCCGCCGCGTCCCGCCGGCCGCTACCGCCTGCTGGACCGCAACAGCGACTCCCGCTGGCCCCTGCCCACCGCGGAGGCCGAGGCGCCGGTGAACCGGCCCTGCGACCCGCACTGCGAGAAAGGCTCCTGATGCCCGACAAGCCCAGCGTCCTGTTCGTCTGCGTGCACAACGCCGGCCGCTCCCAGATGGCCGCCGGCTGGCTGCGCCACCTCGCCGGCGACGCCGTCGAGGTCCGCTCCGCCGGCTCGGCGCCCGCCGAGGCGGTCAACCCGGCCGCCGTCGAGGCCATGGCCGAGGTCGGCATCGACCTCACCGGTCAGACCCCCAAGCTGCTGGAGTACGCCACGGCGGAGTCCTCCGACGTCATCGTCACCATGGGCTGCGGGGACGCCTGCCCGGTGTTCCCCGGCAAGCGGTACGAGGACTGGAAGCTGGAAGACCCGGCCGGCAAGGGCGTCGAGGCGGTCCGGCCGATCCGGGACGAGATCCGGGACCGGGTGACGCGCCTGCTGGCCGAGCTGCGGGGCTGACCCTCGGGACCTCCGACCCGGGCGGCCGGTCCGTGCGCCCCTGCTCCGCCCCACCGCCCGCGCCTAGCGTCGACGGTGGGAACGAGGAGGTCGCCATGCGTACGTGGCAGGTGCAGGACGTGATGACAACCGACGTCGCGACGGTGCGGGAGGGCACGCCGTACCGCGAGATCGTCGACCTGCTGACCGGCCGGCACGTCACCGCGGCGCCGGTGGTGGACGGCGCCCGTCGGGTGCTCGGCGTGGTCTCCGAGGCGGACCTGCTGCACAAGGTGGAGTTGCAGGGGCAGCCGCACGAGCGGCGGGTCTTCGTCAGCCGGCACCACCGGCAGGCCCGGGTGAAGGCCGGGGCCACCCTGGCCGCCGACCTGATGACCGCACCGCCGGTCACCGTGGCGCCCGACGCCTCGCTGGTGGAGGCGGCCCGGATCATGGGCGAGCGGAACGTGAAGCGGCTGCCGGTCGTCGACGACCTGGACCGGCTGGTCGGCATCGTCACCCGCGGCGACCTGCTCAAGGTGCACCTGCGCCCGGACGCCGACATCCGCCGCGACGTGGTCGACGAGGTGCTGCACCGGGTGCTGGGTGTCCCCGACGGCGTGGTGGACGTGACCGTGTACGACGGCGTGGTCACCCTGACCGGCCAGCTCGGCCGCTGGTCGACCGTGCACCTGGCGCTGCGGCTCACCGGCCAGGTCAGCGGCGTGGTCGAGGTGGTCGGCGCGCTCGGGTACGCGGTCGACGACGCGCCGATGGCCGCCCTGCGCGCCGGCGCCGGCACCCCGGCCGGGATCGCCTGACCCGCCGCCCGCAGGCGTCGCCCCGGGCGACGCCGGCGGCTCACCCTTCGGCGAGGGCGTCGAGCGCCAGGGACGCGGTCCAGCTGAACGCCGGGGAGCCGAGCCCGGCACCGGTGTCCGGGTGGAAGTACTCGTGGCAGCCGCTGCGGGCGACCAACCCGAGCATCGACTCCCGCAGCCCGGCGGCCAGCGCGGGACGGCGGTGGGTGAGCAGCCCCCGCCACAGCAGCCAGCTCGTGTTCAGCCAGCTCGGGCCGCGCCAGTAGCGCAGCGGCTCGAAGTCCGGCGCGGTGCGGTCGTGGGTGGGCAGCGGACGGTCCATCCGGGACGCCAGGCCGAACCGGGGCGAGCACGCCTCGGTCAGCACCGCCCGTACCTGCCGGGCGGGCAGGTCCGGCAGGATCAGCGGCATCAGCCCGAGCACCGTCCGGGCCGGGATCAGCCGGTCGGTGCGCAGGTTGCGCGGCTGGAAGGTGCCGGTGGTCGGGTCGTACAACCGGTCGACCAGGGTGGCGGTGATCCGGGCCGCCCGGTCCCGGTGCGGCCCCGGGTCGGCGCCGACCACCGCCGCGATCCGGGCCAGCGCGTGCTCGGCCACCCCGAGGGCCGCGTTGAGCAGCGGACACTCCACCAGGAAGGGATGCCGGCCGGCGAGCCCGTCGTCGCCGTAGCGGCCCTCCCGGTAGGACGCGACGATCGCGACGTAGCGCGCGTAGTCCAGGTCCGTGGGGCGGTGTGCGGCCTCGACGTGCGCGGTGTCGTGCCGCCGGTACGCCCGCATGACCGCGGCGTCGGCCGGGACCGCCGCCATCGGGGCGTCCCAGGCGGGGCTGTTGTCCAGCCCCGACTCCCACGGGTGCACCAGGCAGGCCAGCCCGGCACCGCCGACGTCCCGCCGGCCGGTCAGGTACCGCTGCTGGGCCACCAGCCGCGGGTAGAGCCAGCGCAGGGCCCGCACCGAGGCCTCCGACGGGGCCCGGCGGTGGGTCAGCCACGCCGCCGGGGCGTGCACCGGCGGTTGGACGATCCCGGAGGTGGCGACGGCCGGGGCGCCGTCGGCACGGGCCGAGTCCCAGAACTCCGGCCCCGGGAAGTACGAGCCGACCCGCAGCGCCGGGTTGAACACGATGTGCGGCACCCGCCCGTCGGCCCACTGAGCGGCGAAGAGCGTCCGCAGCTCCCGCCACGCCCGCTCGGGTCGGACGTGGGCCAGCCCGACGGCGATGAACGCCGAATCCCAACTCCACTGGTGCGGGTAGAGGGTGCGCGACGGCACCGTGTGGTCGTGCTCCCAGTTGCCGTCGAGGGTGGCGACGGCCAGCCGGCGCAGCCCCGCGGCCCGCTCGGCACCGACCCGCCGGGACGGGCCGCCGTCGGGACCCGTCGTGCCGTCCAGCCCGGCGGCGGCGCCGGGTCCGCCGGCCGGCCCGGCGCTCATGCCGCCGCCTGCCACTGCTGGGCGTGCGTGAGCACCGTCGCGGCCTGCCGGAGGGCGGCGAGGGGTTCGCCGCGCAGCCGGCACTCCAGCGCCAGCCACCCCCGGTAGTCGACGTCGTGCAGGGTACGCAGCAGCGCCGGCCAGTCCAGGTGCCCGGCACCGGGCTGGTACCGGTTGGAGTCGCTGACCTGCACGTGCCCCAGGTACGGCGCGGCGGCGCGCAGCGCCGCGTGCACGTCGTCCTCCTCGATGTTCATGTGGAAGGTGTCGGCGACCACCCGGACCGAGGGCAGGCCGGCGGCCGCGCAGAGGGCGACCGCCTCGTCGAGCCGGTTGACCATGTGGTCCTCGTACCGGTTGAGGGGTTCCAGGAAGAGGGTTACGCCCTCGGCGCGGGCGTGCTCGCCCAGCTCGCCCAGGGCGTCGACGAGGACCTGCCGGTCGCCGTCGGGCGAGCGGGGCGGCTCGAAGGGCGGCAGCCGCCGGGAGAACATCCCCCAGGCGGCGGGGGTCATCGCGCCGATCCCGCCGAGTTCGGCGATCACCGAGAGCTGGGAGCGGAGGTTGCGCACCGCGTCCCGGGAGCGGTCCGGGTCGAAGTCGCCGATGAAGTGGTCCATGTCGACGCAGACGGTGGGCATGGGCACGCCGTCGGCGCGGGCCCGGCGCAGCTCCGGCAGCCGCCGGGCGAACGCGAGGTCACCGCGGCCGCGCAGCTCGATGGCCTGGTAGCCGAGGGTGGTGGCGAGAGCGAACTTGTCGGACAGGCTGGCGCCCGGGAGCAGTTGCTCCTGGCAGGCGAGTGGGATGGCCATTCAGAACCTCAGCACGACTTGGAGGACGTCACCGTCACCGCGGTCGAGCAACGCGAGCGCGTCGGCCACCGCGCCCGCGTCGACGACGTGGCTCACCAGCGGCAGCGGGTCGACGCTGCCCTCGGCCACCAGGTCCATGAAGGTGTGGGCGATCCGGGGCCCGGTCCACCGGCCGGCCGTGCCGGGTGCCGGGGTGGGCCCCGAGATCTGGGCCGCCACCAGCTGGATCCGGTTGTGGTGGAACTCCTCGCCGAGTCCCAGCCCGAGGGCGTACCCCTGGTAGAAGCCGGCGGCCACGACGCGGCCGGCGTGGGTGGTGGCGCGGATCGCCTCGTGCAGCGCCGGGTACGACCCGGACAGCTCCAGGCAGACGTCCGCGCCGCGACCGTCGGTGGCTCCGTGGAGCACGGCGGCGGCGGAGTCGACGGCGGCGTCGACGACCCGCCGGGCGCCGAAGCGGGTGGCGAAGTCCAGCCGGGCGGGCACCCGGTCGACCGCGACCACCCGGGCGCCGGAGAGGGCGGCCAGCCGGGTGGCGAGCAGGCCGATCACCCCCTGACCGAAGACCCCCACCCAGTCGCCGAGGTGCAGGTCGCCGGCGAGCACCGCGGTGAGGGCGACCGCGCCGGGACGGGCGAAGACGGCGGTGAGCGGGTCGAGCCCGCGGGCCAGCGGCTGGACCGCGCCGGCCGGCACGACGGCCTCGGCCCGGTGCCCCCAGATCCCCCAGACGACCTGCCCGGGATGCCGGTCGGCGACGTCGGCGGCAACCTCGACGATCTCGCCGACCTCCTCATAGCCGAAGCCGACGACGGGGTAGGCGGCGGGTGCCTGGCGGGGCACGAACATCCGGGTGGCGTCGTCCCAGTCCTTGCTGAGCCGCGGATTGCTGCCCCGGTAGAGGGTCAGCTCGGTCCCGGCCGAGATGCCGGAGTAGCAGGTGCGGACGCGAACCTGGCCCGGGCCGAGCGGATCAGCGGGGCAGGGCTCCAGGCTGACGCGTCGGGGCCCAGCCAGAGAGACCACCCAGTTGACCATGGCGTCGCTCCGAGGAAAGTGCCGGAACCAATCTTACCAAATAAATCGGCATATGTAGTTGGATTGATCAATCGAAGGGTATTGAATCCACGTTGTACCCTTCGAGAGGAGTGCCGCCGATGTCATTACCTCCGACGCGGCTGCTGGCCACCACCCTGATCATGGCATTCGCCGGGGTGGGAATGGTTGCCTGCAGCGGCGATGAGCAGAAAAGCGACAGTTCACAGATCACGGTGTGGAGCCTGGAGGACGTGGCCGACCGGGTCACCGCGACCAAGGCGATCATCAGCGACTTCACCGCCAAGACCGGCGTCAAGGTCAACCTGGTCACCGTCAACGAGGACCAGTTCCCCTCCCTCATCGCCTCCAGCGCCGCCGCCGGCAAGCTCCCCGACGTGGTCGGCTCCGTCTCCCTCGCCGGCATCCAGACCCTCGCCGGCAACGAGCTGCTGCACGAGTCGGCCAACGCCGAAATCGTCGACAAGCTCGGCCGGGACACCTTCTCCCCCCGGGCGCTGGAGCTGACCTCCGACGGCGGGAAGCAGCTCTCCGTCCCCAGTGACGGGTGGGGCCAACTCCTCGTCTACCGCAAGGACCTCTTCGACGCCGCCGGCCTGCCCGCCCCCGACACGTACGAGAAGATCGCCGCCGCCGCGGCGAAGCTCAACACCGGCGGCGTCGCCGGCATCACCGCGGCCACCTCCCCCGGCGACGTCTTCACCCAACAGACCTTCGAGCACATCGCCCTGGCCAACAACTGTCAGCTCACCGACGACTCCGGCGCGGTCAAGCTCGACTCCCCCGAGTGCGTCGAGGCGTTCCGCTTCTACGGCGACCTGATGCGCAACCACTCGGTCAGGGGTGCGCAGGACGTGGACACCACCCGGGCCACCTACTTCGCCGGCAAGGCGGCGATGCTGATCTGGTCGCCGTTCATCCTCGACGAGCTGGCCGGGCTGCGCAACGACGCCAAGCCGACCTGCCGGCAGTGCCAGCAGGACCCGACGTTCCTGGCCAAGAACAGCGGCTTCGTCACCGCGATCAAGGGACCCAACGGCGCCGAGCCGGCGCAGTACGGCGAGATCAGCTCGTGGGCGGTCCTCGACGGCGCCGCGGCCGGCCCGGCCAAGTCGTTCGTGGAATACATGCTGAGCGACGGCTACCCGCGCTGGTTCGGGATGTCCCCCGAAGGTCGTTTCCCCGCCCGCAAGGGCACCGCGGACGACAAGGAGAAGTTCCTCACCGCCTGGAACACCAGCCAGGCCGGCGTGGACACCAAGAAGCCGCTGTCCGCGGTGTACGGCGACGACGTGCTCGCCACCCTCCGCAAGAGCCCGGACACCTTCCAGCGCTGGGGCCTGCCGCAGGGCCAGGGCAAGCTGGTCGGCGCCATCCTCGGCGAGCTGCCCGTACCGAAGGCGCTCGCCGACGTGGTCGGCGGCAAGTCCGACGCCGCCGCGGCCGCCGGCCGGGCGAAGAAGGACGTCGAGGCGGTCAAGAAGGGCGTCAATTGACCACCACCGCGCCGGAGGCCGGCCGCTCCCCCGCCCGGGAGCGGCCCGGCCCCCGGCGCCGGCCACTGACCCTGCGCCGGCGCGAGTCCCGCGCCGGGCTCGCGCTGGTCGCCCCGACCCTGCTCGTGGTGTTCGCGGTGATCGGCATCCCGATCGTCTGGACCGTGGTGCTGGCCTTCCAACGGGTACGCCTGGCGACCCTGCGCAGGACCGGGCTCTTCGGCGAGTTCACCCTGAGCAACTTCGACCGGGTGCTGCACACCCCCGGGTTCGCCGACACGCTCTGGACCACCCTGCTCTACAGCCTCGGCGGGACCTTCGGGTCGATCGTGATCGGCCTGGTCGCCGCGCTGGTCGTCCGCCGGCCGTTCCGGGGGCGCACGCTGGTCCGGGCGTCGATGCTGCTGCCGTACGTGGCGCCGGTGGTCGCGGTGGCCTTCGTCTGGCAGGTGATGCTCGACCCGCAGCTCGGCGTCGTCAACGCCTGGGGGCAGCGGTTCCTCGGCTGGGACGCGCCGATCCCGTTCCTCTCCCAGGACTCGACCGCGCTGTGGACGGTGATCGCGTTCGAGGCGTGGCGGTACTTCCCGTTCGCGTTCCTGTTCCTGCTCGCCCGGTTGCAGGCGGTCCCCGGGGACCTGGAGGAGGCGGCGCGGGTCGACGGGGCCACCCCGACCCAGCGCTTCCGGCACATCCTGCTGCCCCAGCTGATGCCGGTGATCGCGCTGCTGGCCGTGCTCCGGTTCATCATGACCTTCAACAAGTTCGACGACGTCTACCTGCTCACCGGCGGCTCGGCCGGCACCGAGGTGGTCAGCGTCCGGGTCTACCAGTTCCTCACGGCGCGTACCGACGTCGGCGCGGCGGCCGCCCAGGCGGTCGTGCTGGCCGTGGTGCTGATCGCGTTCGTCGCGATCTACCTGCGCTTCTTCACCGCACGTAGGGAGGCGTGATGGACCGGGACCGGATCGAGACGGTCAGCCTGCGCTGGCTGCGCCGGCTGGTGATCGCCGCCTTCCTGATCGTCACCGTGCTGCCCTTTTGGTACATGCTGGTGCTCTCGGTGCGCCCCATCGAACGCCTGCTGCTCGACCCCGGCTCGCTGTGGGTGCCGGTCAGTGAGTTCACCGTCGCCACGTACGCCGAGGTGCTCAAGGCCGCCGAGGACGGCGGCCAGGGGTTCCTCACCTTCATCCGCAACAGCGGCCTGGTGGCGCTGGCCGCCACGCTGCTGACCCTGGTGGTCGCCATCCCCGGCGCGTACGCGGTGTCCCGGCTGCGGTTCTTCGGCCGGCGGCAGGTCAACGCCCTCTTCCTCGCCGTCTACCTCTTCCCGTCCATCGTCATCGCCATCCCGCTCTTCGTGGTCTTCACCCGCGTCGGGCTGCGCGGCTCGCTGTTCGGGCTGGTGCTGGTCTACATCTCGCAGACCCTGCCGGTCTCGGTCTACATGCTGAAGAACTACTTCGAGACGATCCCGGTCAGCCTGGAGGAGTCGGCGGCCATCGACGGCGCCGGTCGGCTCGGCATCATCCGGCGGATCAGCCTCCCCCTCGCGGCGCCGTCGATCATGGCGGTCGCCCTCTACGACTTCATGATCGCCTGGAACGAGTTCCTCTTCGCGCTGCTCTTCCTGGTGGACAAGCCGAACCGGTGGACGGTGTCGCTGGGGCTGTCGCTGCTCTCCGACGGTGTCGAGGTGCCGAAGACCGTGCTGATGGCGGGATCGGTGATCCTCACCCTGCCCATCGTGATCCTCTTCTTCGCCAGCGAGCGGCTGCTCACCGAGGGGCTGACCAGCGGCGCGGAGAAGGGCTGACGTCTGCACTGCCAGGTGCCGGGGTTTCTCGCCGGCGCCTGGCAGTGCCGCCTTTCGAGCCGAATTCGCCCGGTTGCCGGCTGGTGCTCTGACCACAAACGTTGACCGGGTTGGTCGGGGTTGGGGAAAGTGTCGTAGGGGTGGTGTTGGCTTCGGTTCGTGCCTCGTCGTCGGGATCCCGCCGCCCCGCGGGTCGTGCACCGCACCGCGCGCGTCGCGTTGCGGGTGACGCCCGGCCAGCGGCGCCGTTGTTTCGGGCTGCTGCGCTCCGCCGGTGACCTGTGGGCGTGCGTGTTGGAGGCCAACACGTGGCGCCACCGCCGTGGCGACGCGCCACTGGTCGGCTATCAGCAGCTTTGTCGGGAGTTGGCCGCGTCGGGGCCGGGCACGTTCGCGGAACTGGATTCCACGGGTGCCCGGTCGGTGTTACGTCGGTTTTCGGATGCGTGGTTCGCGGCGGCGAAACGCCGCAGCGCCGGCGACCTGTCGGCCCGGTTCCCGCGTCGCCGGCGGAGGTTGGTGCCGCTGCGCTGGTATCACGGCACGTTCACCCTCGACAGGCGCCGGGTCCGAATCCCCACAGCCAAGGGCACGTCGCCGTTGTGGGTGCACCTGGCGCGGGAGGTGCCGTACCCGGCCGAGCAGGTCCGCTCGATCACCCTGCTGTGCGAGGGCGGCCGGCTTTTCCTCGACGTGACCGCCGAGGTGCCGGTGACGGTCTACCCGCCCGGCGAGGAGCCGGATCCGGCCAGGGTGGCCGGGGTGGATCTCGGGATCATCCACCCCTACGCCGTAGCCGGCCCGGACGGGGAGGGGTTGTTGGTGTCCGGGCGGGCGATCCGCGCCGAACACCGCATGCACCTGGCCGACACCAAGGCCCGCCGCCGTGCCGTGGCCCGCCGGGCGCCGAAACCTGGCCAGAAGGGGTCGCGGCGGTGGCGGCAGTACCGGCGTCGGGCACGCCTGGTGGAGGGCCGGCACCGGCGCAGGGTCCGCCAGGCCCAGCACGAAGCCGCCCGCAGCGTCGTCTCGTGGGCGGTGCGGCAGCGGGTCGGTGTCCTGCACGTCGGTGACCCCCGCGGGGTGCTGGACCTTCCTACCGGGCGGCGGCACAACCTGCGGCTACGGCAGTGGCAGATCGGACGGCTCCTGCAGGTCCTCACCGACAAGGCCACCCTCGCCGGTATCAGTGTTCGACTGGTCGACGAACGCGGCACCTCCTCCACCTGTCCCGCTTGCGGAAGGCGGGTGCCGAAACCCCGTGGCAGGACCCTGTCCTGCCCGCACTGCGCATTCTCCGGGCACCGCGACCTGGTCGCGGCCGCCAGCATCGCCACCCGTGTTCCGGGCGACGGATCCACCACCCCGACAGCGGTTGTGCTGCCGGAGGTGGTCACGCACCGTCGAGCCGGCCGGCACCTGCCCGGTGCCGGCCGGTCCCGACGTGACCCCCGCCGCCCACTGAGGGTGGCGCGAGGATCAGTTGGCCCGCGGAGGCCCGCCCCACCACCCGGTGGGGAGTCGCTCGCCCAACAGGCGAGGATCCACAACACCCACCGCAAACCCGGTGAACGTTAGTGGACACCGCACTAGTGTCGGCGTTAGTTCACGGCGATCGGGGTCGTATGGCGGCGGTACGCGAGGCACTCAAGGTCCCCCGGGCCGGGCACCTGCTGCATGTCGAGGTGACCGGTCGCGAGGGGGTGCCGCTGGTGCTGCTGCACGGCTTCCCCGACAACCTGCACCTCTACGACGAACTGATGCCGCACCTCGGCGATCGGCGGGTCGTCCGCTTCGACTTCCTCGGCTGGGGCCGCTCCGACAAGCCCGCCGGCTACCCGTACACGGCCGACAACCAGACCGGCGACCTCGCGGCGGTGATCGACCACCTCGGGCTTGAGCGGGTCGTGCTCGTGGCCCATGACGCGTCCGGGCCACCAGCGATCGACTGGGCGCTGCTGTATCCGCACCGGGTCGCCGCGCTGGTGCTGCTCAACACCTACTACCACCAGACAGCGGCGCTGCGCCGACCACCCGCCATCGCGCTGTACTCGACTCCGCTGCTGCGCAACGCAGCCCGGGCGCTGGCCGGCCGTGGGTCGGACCTCGCTCGGCGCCTCTACATCTGGCAGGTGGGCAGGTTCGTCTGGGACGACCAACGCAGGGATCCTCTGGTGAACCGCCTGTACGATGACTTCCCCGCGGCCCAGCCGGCCTTCTGGCGGCTCAACGACGACCTGCTCGGCACCGTCTTGACGCGCCGGCGCCGGCTACCCGACCTGCGCCGATTCGACCGGCCGGTGCGGGTGATCTTCGGCGCGGAGGACCGCTCCCTCAACCCGAGGGTCGCGCGCCGCTTCGCGGAGCTCTTTCCGCGCGCCGACCTGCACCTGCTGCGGAATGCGAGCCACTTCGTGCAGGTCGACCAACCGGAGCGGACCGCGGAGCTCGTCCTCTCCGCCGGTTGACGGGACGGTTCCCACAGCACCTTGCTGGCCGGGCGGGGCCAGCGAGCGGCTGCTCACCGAAAGGTTGACCAGCGGCACGGAGACGGGCTGAACTTGACCTTGAGCGTGGGGTGACACCACGATGACCCGGTGCGCGCGACCACGGTGGACGGGGACCGGTCGGTGAGCCGGCGGCTGGCCCGCCTGCTCACCGAGCTGCTCGCACCCGGCGTCCTGGTCACCGCCCTGCCGCTGGTCGCGGTCGCCCGGGTCAGCGTCGGCCCGGGCGATTTCCTGGCCTGGGGCGGCACCGCGCTGCTCTTCTGCGCGGTGATCCCGGTCGGCGTGATCGTCCACGGGGTGCGCCGGGGCCGACTGACCGACCGGCACATCGGCGACCGCACCCAGCGGGCCCGCCCGCTGTTGACCGGCCTGGCCTCCGTGGCGGTCGGGATGGCGCTGCTGGCCGCGCTGCGCGCCCCGGCGGAGCTGTTCGCCGTCATCGTCGTGATCTTCGTGGTCGGCGCGGCGGTCACCGTGGTGAACCACTGGTGGAAGCTCAGCGTGCACGCCGCGGTGATCGCCGCCTCGACCACCGTGCTGGTGCTGCTCTTCGGCCCGGCCCTGCACGCCGCCTGGCTGCTGGTGGCCGCGGTCGCCTGGTCCCGGGTGCGGCTGCGCGACCACACCTGGCCGCAGGTCGTCGCGGGCGCCACGGCGGGGGTCCCCCTCGCCGCCGGCACGTTCCTCGCGCTGACCTGACCCCACGGCATGGCGCATCGTGCCTGGTCACGCACGGCGGCCGCGCCCGGCCACCCATCCGGCTGCCGGCGACGAAGATCCGGTTACGGTGGACCCATGAGCAAGCCGACCCGTTGGGTGACCGAGACCGAGGCCGGGCACTCGCAGTGGTACATCGACCGGTTCCGCCGGCTCGCCGCCGAGGGGGCGGACCTGGCGGGTGAGGCGCGGATGCTGGACGCGATGGTGCCGCCGGGGGCCCGCATCCTGGACGCGGGCAGCGGCACCGGGCGGGTGGGCGCGGCGCTGGCCGCCCGGGGCCACACCGTGGTCGGGGTCGACGCCGACCCGGCCCTGGTGGAGGCCGCCCGCGCCGATCACCCCGGGCCACGCTGGCTGGTCGGCGACCTGGCCGAGCTGGACCTCGCCGCTCAGGACGAGGCGGAGCCCTTCGACGCGGCGGTGATCGCCGGCAACGTGATGGCGTTCGTCGCACCCGGCACCGAACGGGCGGTGCTGACCCGGGTCGCCGCCCACGTCCGCCCGGACGGCATCGTGGTGGTCGGCTTCGGCACCGACCGGGGCTACCCGCTGACCGACTTCGACGCCGACGCGGTCGCCGCCGGGCTGCGGCTGGAGCATCGCTTCGCCACCTGGGACCTGCGCCCATGGCGGGACGACGCCGACTTCGCGGTCAGCGTCCTGCGCCGGCCGGCCGACTGAGCCGCCCGGGCGGCACCCCCGGCCGCCGGCCCCAGGACGGGCCCGGCACCCGGTGTCCGGCCAGTGGGCCCCAGGTCAGGCCGGGGCGGCGACCGCGCGGGCGGCGGCGGGGTTGAGCGGGCTGCCTGCCGGCACCAGGCTGACCAGGCTCGCCGGCAGCCGCACCGGGCGGACACCGGCGTAGCCGAGCATGCCGAGCACCGCACCGTCGGCGAGCACGTACCGCCGGCCCAGGTCGGTGACCACGGAGACCGCGCCGCCGGACGCGCCCGGCGCCGCCGCCGCCTCCACCACCGCGCCGCGCCCGGGCTCGACCACCACCTGGTCGGCGAGGACACCGCCCCGGCCAACCGGGGTCCGCGCGGCGGCGGCGAGGTCCGGCGGGGTGGCGCCCACCCGCACGTCGCGTACGCCGGTGTCGTCGCCGACCCGGGCGCAGACCGCGCCGCCGTCAACGGTTGCCAGCCGGGGCGGGGCGGGGGGCGGCGCGGTCGGCCCGGTGGGGACCCGGTCGGGCAGCTTGGGCAGGGCGGCGAACCGGCCCAGGGTGATCGGCTTCGGCTCGCCCTGGCCGGTGCGGGCGAGCAGCAGGCCGGCCTGGAGTTCGGTGATGCCGGCCAGGCCGTCCCGCTCGGCCACCGCGTACTGCCGGCCGCCCCCGGAGTTGCGCACCAGGTAGACGTCGCCGACGGTGGCGCCGGTGACCCCGGCGGAGCGGTCGCCGAGGCCGCGTACCGCCGGCGGGGCCAGGTCGGCACCGGCCGGCACGGTGTTCAGGAGCGCGGGCGCCACCGGCACCGCCCGCTCCCGCGTCGCGGCCAGCGCCGCCAGCACCCGGTCGGTGTCGCGGAGCAGATAGCGCCGGTCGTGCCAGAGCAGGTGCAGGCTGCCGTCCGGGTGCCGCAGCAGCAGACCCTGCTCGCCGAGGGCCCGACCGTCGGTGGCGTCCCGGCCGATCAGCAGCGCGGAGCGCGGCTCGGTCCGCCCGGCCTCGGTCGAGGTGACCGAGCAGACCGTCCACGGCGCGGTGGAGAGCCGACCCGGCGCGGGGAGCGAGTCCGGCGCGTCGGCGATGCCCAGTGGCAGCCCGCGCGGCACGCCCTCGATCGAGCGGCGGGAGACCAGCACGGTCTTCGGCCGGTCGGCGCCGATGATGAGCAGGGCGGAGGCGTAGTTCAGCACCGGGTGCAGCCGCTGCTCACGGTAGACGAACCGGGCGCCGGACTCCTTCTCCACGATCACCGCGCCGGAGTCCCGCCAGGAGTTGCCGCCACCGGCGAAGAGGCCGTAGAGGGCGAAGCCGCCGAGGCCGATCACCGCGACCAGCACGCTGGCGAGGCCCGCGCCGGCCAGCCGTCGGAACGGCGACTGGGCGGGGTCGGTCTCCCGCATCACCAGCGCGGCCACCGCCCGCTGCACGGTGAACTGGTACGAGTGGAGCTGGTCCTGCCGCGACGGCATGCGGTCCCTTCCCTGGATCGTCCGGGCACAGGATAAGCGTTCCGTCAATGCGCCGAGGACCCTGCGTCGCCATCCCGCGCCCAATGGGCGCTTCCGGCGGCCCGGCCGGCGATACCCTCGGGGGTATGTGGCGGGGCAGCTACCCCCGGGGGTATGTTGGAGCGCAGGAGGTGGCGCAGTGAAGCTACGACCGGAGATGACCGGCGAGGCGTTGACCCGGCTCAAGCGGGCCCGGGGACAGCTCAACGCGGTGATCGAGATGATGGAGAGCGGGCACGACTGCCGGGAGGCACTGACCCAGCTCGCCGCCGTGTCCAAGGCGATCGACCGGGCCGGCTTCAAGATCATCGCGTCGGGGATGCGGCACTGCAACGCCGCGCGGGAGCGTGGCGAGACCCCGGAGATGACCGAGGAGGAGCTCGAGAAGCTCTTCCTGGCCCTGGCCTGATTGATCATTTCAACGACGTGACGCCCACGTCGCCTACCGGCGGCGTGGGCGGGTAAACGCACCTCGAAGGGCCGAAGTCTGCGATCCGGATACCCCCCCGGGTATATGAACTTTGAAGGGAGATCGGAATGTCAGTTGAGGTGTCGGTCATCGCCACGTCCTCCCTCGGCGACCGGAGCTACCTGGCTTCGGACGGCACAGTGGGCATCGTGGTCGATCCGCAACGCGACATCGACCGGGTCATGTACCTGGCGGGCGAGAAGGGCGTGCGGATCACCCATGTGGTGGAGACGCACATCCACAACGACTACGTCTCCGGCGGACTGGAACTGGCCCGGCTGACCGGCGCGCACTACCTGGTGGCCGCGGCCGACGAGGTCGGTTTCGACCGGATGCCGGTCTCGGACGGCGACCAGGTCCCGGTCTCGGACACCCTGCGGATCCGGGCGATCGCCACGCCCGGCCACACCTTCCACCACCTGTCGTACGTGCTCGACGAGGCGACCGACGGCGACTGGCGGCCGGCCGGCGTCTTCACCGGCGGCTCGCTGCTCTTCGGCACCACCGGGCGCACCGACCTGCTCGGCAAGGAGCACGCCCACGAGCTCGCCCACCATCAGCACGCCTCAGCGAGGCGGCTGGCCGACCTGCTGCCCGACGGAGCCCAGGTCTGGCCGACCCACGGCTTCGGCAGCTTCTGCTCGGCCAGTCAGGCCGACGCCCCGGAGTCGACCATCGGCCGGGAGAGGCAGGCGAACCCGGTGCTGCGGCTGGCCGCCGACCAGTTCGCCACCGAGACCCTGGCCGGGCTCGACGCCTACCCCGCGTACTACGCGCACATGGGGGTGGCCAACGTCGCCGGCCCGGCACCGGTGGACCTGACCCCGGTGACGCGCGCCGACGCCGCCCAGCTGCGCGAGCGGATGGCCGCCGGGCAGTGGGTGGTCGACCTGCGCCACCGCAAGGCGTACGCGGCCTCGCACCTGGCCGGCACGGTCAGCCTCGGGCTGGACGGCCCGATGTCGACCTGGCTCGGCTGGCTGATCGACTGGGGCGTACCGATCACCCTGCTGGCGGAGACGCCGGAGCAGGTCGCCGACGCCCAGCGCGAGCTGGTCCGGATCGGCATCGACCGGCCCGCCGCGCAGGCCACCGGCCAGCCCGAGCAGTGGGCCAGCGACCGTGCCCAGCTCCGCGAGCTGCGGATGGCCGACTTCCCGGCGCTGGCCGCGGCAGGCGCGGGCGACCCGCCCGCCGGCCTGCCCGCCCCCGACGTGGTCCTGGACGTGCGGATGACCTACGAGTGGCGGGCAGGCCACGTCGACGGGGCCGTGCACGTCCCGCTGCCCGACCTCCCGCGCCGGCTGGCAGACGTCCCACCGGGCGTGGTCTGGGTGCACTGCGGCTCCGGCTACCGGGCCACCGCAGCGGCGTCCCTGCTCGCCAACGCCCGCCGCGAGGTCGTCGTCATCGACGACAAGTTCGGCAACGCGGAGCCGGCGGGCGTCGCCATAGCCGACAAGCCCTGACCCAACTGCGACACCGGCCGGCGCGGCTCCGCGCCGGCCGGCCCGACCCTGCCCGCCGACAACGGCGTTGAGCCACGAACGAGGAGACATGAGCACTTCCGAGACCGCCCGCCCCGCCACGCTCGACGCCGGCGCCCTGCGCGAGCTGATCGACTCGGGCCAGGGGCCCCGACTGCTCGACGTGCGCACCCCCGCCGAGTTCGAGACGTCCCACATCCCCGGCGCCTACAACGTCCCGCTGGACCTGCTCAGGGAGCACCGCGAGGAGCTGCGCAACCACCTGGCCGACGACGTGGTGCTGATCTGCCGCTCCGGCGGCCGCGCCACCCAGGCCGGACAGGCCCTCGCCGGGGCCGGGCTGCCGAACCTCAAGATCCTCGACGGCGGCATGCTGGCCTGGCAGGTCGCCAACGCGCCGGTCAAGCATGGTGCACCCCGCTGGGACCTGGAACGGCAGGTCCGTCTCGTCGCCGGCTCGATCGTCCTGGTCAGCATCCTGGCCTCGGTCTTCGTGCCCGGCCTCAAGTGGGTCGCCGGGTTCATCGGCGCCGGCCTCACCTTCGCCGCGGTGACCAACACCTGCGCGATGGGCATGCTGCTCGGCAAGCTGCCGTACAACCGGGGCGCCAGCTGCGACCTGGACACCATCGTCGGCCAGCTCCATGAGAGCGCCGGGGGGCGAGCATGACGGCAAGCCTGGCGCTGACCATCGGGCTGGCCGTGCTGATCGGGATCAGCCTGGGCCTGCTCGGCGGCGGCGGGTCCATCCTCGCCGTGCCGCTGCTGGTCTACGTCGCCGACCTGCCGGCCAAGGAGGCGATCGCCACCTCGCTGCTGGTCGTCGGCGCCACCAGCGCGGTGGGTGTCCTGCCGCACGCCCGGGCGGGGCGGGTCCGCTGGCGTACCGGCCTGATCTTCGGCTTCGCCGGCATGACCGGCGCCTACGCTGGCGGCCGGCTGGCCGAGTTCATCCCGGCCGGGTTCCTGCTCACCGGGTTCGCGGTGATGATGCTGGCCACCGCGGTCGCGATGATCCGGGGCCGGCGCGCCGCCGAGGGCCGGCCGGTGCCGCACGAGCTTCCCGTGCTGCGGGTGATCCTCGACGGGGTCGTGGTCGGGCTGGTCACCGGCCTGGTCGGCGCCGGCGGCGGCTTCCTGGTGGTGCCCGCACTCGCCCTGCTCGGCGGCCTGCCGATGCCGGTCGCGGTCGGCACCTCCCTGGTGGTCATCGCGATGAAGTCCTTCGCCGGCCTGGCCGGCTACCTCTCCAGCGTGAGCATCGACTGGGGCCTGGCCGCTGCGGTGACCGTCGCCGCCATCGCCGGCAGCCTCGCCGGTGGGCGGCTCGTCCGGCGCATCCCCGCCGAGCTCTTGCGCAGGTCGTTCGGCTGGTTCGTCGTGGCGATGGGCGTCTTCGTCCTCGCCCAGCAACTCCCCGCCGAGCTGGGCCTGGGGCTGGCGGTGACGGCGGCGCTCTCGCTGACCGGTACGGTCGCGGTGGTGGTGTGGCGCCGCCGGAGGGAGAGACACCGTGGACAGCAGCGCCTGGGACACCCGGTACGCCAACACACCGGGTCTGGTGTGGAGCGCTGAGCCCAACCGTTTCGTCGTCGAGTCGGTCGCCGGGCTGACCCCCGGCAGCGCGCTCGACCTGGCGGCCGGGGAGGGACGCAACGCGGTCTGGCTGGCCGGCGCGGGCTGGCGGGTCACCGCCGTGGACTTCTCCCCGGTGGCCGTCGAGCGGGGCCGTCAGCTGGCCAGCCAGCGGGGCGTTCCGGTCGAGTGGCGGGTCGCGGACGTGACCGTTTACCGGCCGGTCCCGGGCAGCTACGACCTGGTCCTGATCAGCTACCTGCACCTGCCCGCCGAGGAGTTGGCCCAGGTGCTCGCCGCCGCCCGCAACGCGCTGCGCCCCGGCGGCACGGTCGTCGTCGTGGGCCACGACCGGGCGAACCTCGACGGCGGGACGGGCGGACCGCAGGACCCGGCGATCCTGCTCACCCCCGAGGCGGTCGTCGACGGGCTCGCCGGGCTGCGGATCCAGCGGGCCGAGACCGCCCGCCGGCCGGTGCCGACCGACGACGGCGGCAGCGTGGACGCCCTCGACACGGTGGTCGTCGCGGCCCGACCCGTCGGCTGATCCCGCACCGGCGCACGCGGCCCGTCCGGCCGAGCGGTCAGGGGCGCAGGATGAGCCGGATCGGGTCGCCCTCCTTGTCGTGGACCCGCCGCACCGCCTCCGCGGCGTCGGTCAGGGGCAGCACGTCGCTGACCGAGGCGGTCAGGTCGAGCCGTCCCTGAGCGGCGAGCGACACGAGCTGCTCGACGTGTTCCGGCTCCGAGCCGTAGTGGCCGAGCACGGCCTGCCGGCTGTAGTTGAACCGGCTGTCCGAGGGGATGGTGACCGGCTGGTTGGCGATCCCGGCGAGCACCAGCCGGCCCTGCCGGCCGAGCACGGTCATGGCCTGCTCGCGTGCCGGGGTGGCGCCGGCGAAGTCGAACCCGACGTCCAGACCGCGGGCGTTGGTCACGTCCAGCACGGCGTCCCGGAAGGCGTCGTCCTTCGGGTCCAGGGCCATGTCGGCGCCGAGGGTCAGCGCCCGGTCCCGGGCCGCCGGCAGCGGATCCACGGCGATGACCGGCGCCGCGCCGACCAGCAGAAGCAGTTGCACCGCGTGCGCGCCGAGGCCGCCGACCCCCCACACCGCGACCGCCTCCCCCGGCCGGGTGCGGGCGGTGTCGGTCACCGCCGCCCACGGGGTGGAGACCGCGTCGGGGATGATGCAGGCCTGCTCGAACGGCAGGGCGTCGGGGATCGGCATGACGGTGTCCTCGCGGGCCAGCGCGTACTCGGCCCAGCCACCGTCGTAGTCGACGCCCCGGGTGAGCACCGTGCCGCGCCGGTCCCGCTCCCCCGCCTGGAGCAGCACCCGCTGGCCCGGCTGCCAGCCCTCGACCCCCTCCCCCAACGCGTCGACCGTCCCGGCCACCTCGTGACCGAGGGTCACCACGTCGCCGGGCAGGTACAGCGGGGTGAGCGTGCCGTCGATCAGGTGCACGTCCGACAGGCACACCCCGGCGGCGGCGACCTTGATCCGGACCTGCCCGCGGCCCGGCTCGGGCACCGGCACCGACTCCATCCGCAACGCCCGCCCGGTCACGTGCAACCGTCCCGCCAGCATCTCCGCCACCGCGCTCCCCTTTCGCTCCGACGTCCTCGACCGGGTGGCTTACCCGGGCGGGGGCGCGGGATGCCGACGACGGCGGGAAAAGCCCGGCGCGGCCGGGATCGTCCGGCGACGGCCGACGGACCGGTAACATCCGGTGACGGAACCGGCGGAGAGGACCACCCGTGGGCGCGCGATTCGAAGAACTGGCCTGGCGGGAGACCCCGATCGGCGAGATCAGCCTGCGCCGGCGTCGCGACCCGTCGCTCGACGTCGACGTGTACGAGGTGAAGCTCGACGACGAGTTCCTGATGTCCAGCCTCTTCCCGGTCGCGGAGATCGAACTCGCCCGGCTCGGGCTGGCCACGCTGGAAGGCGATGCCCTGGACGTGGTGGTGGGCGGGCTGGGCCTCGGCTACACGGCGCGGACTGCGCTGGAGGACCCGCGGGTCCGCTCGCTGGTGGTGGTGGAGGCCATCGAGGACGTGATCGACTGGCACCGCCGGGACCTGCTCCCCTTCACGGCCGGGCTGGCCACCGATCCGCGGACCCGGTTCGTCCGGGCCGACTTCTTCGCCGCCGTCGCCGGCGGGAGCGGGTTCGATCCGGACGCGCCGGGACGCCGGTTCCACGCCGTGCTGCTCGACGTCGACCACTCGCCGCGCCAGGTGCTGCACCCCAGCCACGCCGACTTCTACACCGTCGCGGGGCTGCGCCGGCTCGCCGACCTCCTGCACCACGACGGGGTCTTCGCGCTCTGGTCGAACGACCCGCCCGACCCGGCGTTCCAGCGGGTGCTGACCGAGGTGTTCCCGACCTCGGTGGCGCACGTCGTCCGGTTCCCCAATCCGTTGCAGGGGCGGGAGTCCGCGAACACCGTCTACGTCGCCCGGCACTGACCCCTGGGCCGGGGTCTTCCGTTAACCTACGGGACCGTAAGTTACCGGCCCGTAAGTTAGGCTGGGGCGTGGCGCCACCCCCACCCCAGCGAGGAGAGGCGGCGATGGACGCGACCGCGGAACGGCCCTGGAGGCGCAGCTACGCCCCGCGCGCCCGCCGGCCGGTCAGAGCCAGCTTTCCCGGGTGTCCAGGGTCGTCCGGTCGAGGCTCTCCAACAGGTCGAACTGCGGCCCGGTGCGGGGCAGCTCGTGGCGGAAGAAGTACCGGGCCGCCTGGCGCTTGCCGGCGAGGAAGTCGACGTCCGGCCCGTCCGGGACGCCGGCCGCCTCGACGACGAGCAGCTGCTCCAGCCACATCCAGGCGATCACGACGTGGCCGACCGCCTCCAGGTAGACGCTGGCGTTCGCCAGCGCCAGCTCCGGGTCGCCGGTGGCCCAGAGCCGGCGGGTCACCACGCCGATCCGGTCCACCGCCACGCCGAGCTGGGCGGCCAGCTCGGCCGCCTCCCCCTCGGCCTTCCATGCCCGGCTGACCGTCGCGCCGATCGTCTCCAGCAGCACCGCCAGCCCGGCGCCACCCTGCATGATGGCCTTGCGGCCGAGCAGGTCCAGCGCCTGGATGCCGTGGGTGCCCTCGTGGATCGGGTTCAGCCGGTTGTCCCGCCAGTGCTGCTCGACGTCGTAGTCGCGGGTGTAGCCGGACCCGCCGTGCACCTGGATGGCGAGATCGTTGGCGGCCAGGCACCACTGCGACGGCCAGCTCTTGGCGATCGGGGTGAGCATGTCCAGCAGGAGGTGGGCGCGGTTGCGGTCGGCCTCGGCGGGGGCGGTCTTCTCCTCGTCGAGCAGCCGGCCACAGTAGAGGATCAGGGCGAGCGCGCCTTCCACGTAGCTCTTCTGGGCCAGCAGCATCCGGCGGACGTCCGGGTGGGCGACGATCGGCACCTGCGGGGCGGTGGGGTCCTTGTCGGCGAGCGGCCGACCCTGAGGGCGCTGGCGGGCGTAGGCGACGGACTTGAGGTAGCCGGTGTAGCCGAGGGCGGTCGCGCCGGCGCCGACGCCGATCCGCGCCTCGTTCATCATGTGGAACATCTGCGCCAGACCCTGGTGCGGCTGCCCGACCAGGTAGCCGACCGCACCGGCCTGGCCGTACGGCCGGTGCACCCCCTCCCCGAAGTTGAGCAGGGTGTTGGTGGTGCCCCGGTAGCCCATCTTGTGGTTGAGGCCGACCAGCACCACGTCGTTGCGCGGCCCGAGGGCGCCGTCGGCGTCCAGGAGCACCTTGGGCACGATGAACAGCGAGATGCCCTTGACCCCGGGCGGGCCGTCGGGGATCCGGGCCAGCACCAGGTGGACGATGTTCTCGGCCAGCTCGTGGTCGCCCCCGGAGATCCACATCTTGGTGCCGACCAGCCGGTACGTCCCGTCGGGCTGCGGCTCGGCCCGGGTGGTGATGTCGGCGAGCGAGCTGCCGGCCTGCGGCTCGGACAGGCACATGGTGCCGAAGAAGCGCCCCTGCACCATCGGGCGTACCCAGGTGTCGATCTGCTCGGCGCTGCCGTGGGTGAGCAGCAGGTTGGCGTTGCCCAGGGTGAGGAACGGGTAGGCGGCGGTGCCGACGTTGGCCGCCTGGAACCACGCGAAGCAGGCGGCGGAGACGACGTGCGGCAGCTGCATCCCGCCGATCGACTCGTCCAGGCTGGCGGCCAGCAGCCCGGTCTGGGCGAAGACGTCGAGGGCGGCCTTGACCTGCGGGATGGTGTGCACCCGGCGCCCGTCAAAGGTGGGCTCGGCGGTGTCGGCGGCCCGGTTGTGGGGGGCGAAGTGCTCGGCGGCCACCCGGGCGGCGAGGTCCAGCACGTCGTCGAAGGTCTCCCGGGAGTGCTCGGCGTAGCGGGGCCGCTCGGTCAGCCGGGTCACGTCGAGCCAGTCGTGCAGCAGGAACGCCAGGTCGCGACGGGACAGCAGGGTGGACGACACGGGGGTCTCCTTCCGTCGGGCCGGCTCAGCCGCGGCGCAGCCCCGCGACGGCCTCTCGCAGGTCATCCTGGCTGATCGGGCCGGCCGGCGCACCCTCGGTGGCCTCCCGCATCGCCTTGGCCAGCTGCACCCGGCGCAGCACCTCGCGGATATCGGCGCCGGTCAGGCCGGGGGTGAGCGCGGCCAGCTCGGCCGGGTCGACGTCGGCGGCGAACATCCGGAAGCCGGGCCCCTCGTGCCGCGCGATCAGTTCCCGGATCATCTTGGTGATGATCTCGGCGCGGCCGGACTCGTCCGGGGCGGGGATGGCGACCTTGATGTCGAAGCGCCCGGAGCGGACCAGCGAGGCGTCCACCCGCTGCGGGAAGTTGGTGGTGGCCACCACGATGACGTCGGGGTTCTCCTCGAACAGGGTGTTCATCTCCTGCTTGAAGATGCCGGCGACCGCGTTGACCGCCTGGCTGGCGGCGTCCCCGCCCGCCCCGGCGTAGCTGATGATGCTGTCGAACTCGTCGAAGAGCATCACCGTGGGCCGGCGGTAGCGGCGGGCCTCCCGGAAGATCTGCTTGATGTTGCGCTCCGAGCCGCCCAGGTACTTGTCGAGGATCTCCGGGGTGCGGATCTCGGTGAAGTCGGCGCCGATCTCGTTGGCCAGGGCCCGGGCCAGCATGGTCTTGCCGGTGCCGGGCGGGCCGTACATGAGGATGCCCTGCGGGCGGCGGGCGCCCCAGCGGGCCATCACCTGCGGGTGGCGGAAGGACACCGCGATCTCCCGGAACCGGGCGACCACCTCGGCCAGGCCGCCGACCTGGTCCAGGGTGACCGCCTCGGAGCGCGGCACGGCCCGGACCGCCGCCGGCGCGGGTCGCCGGCCCACCGTGTAGGACCGGTCGCGCAGCGCGTCCTCCCCGGCCAGCTCGCGCACCACGTGCAGCACCAGGCCGACCATCGCCCGCAGCTGAGCCGGGCCGGCCTCGGCGCTGGGCACGGCCGCGCGCAGGGTCACCGTCCGTCCGCCGTCGGCGGTCTCGTCGTACGTCAGCTCGGGGTGCAGGCCGTGCGCGGCGGCCTCGCGCAGCGCCGCGGCCCCGGCCAGGTCCTCCCCGGTGCCGGCGGCGGCGGGCCGGAGCCCGAGCCCGAGCCGGCGCGACGCCTCGGCGAGGACCCCGCCGGACGTCGGGTCGGTGCTGGCCAGCCGGCGGGCGAGCAGCACCCCGGCCGGGCCGGCGACGCCCAGGGCCAGCAGCCCGACCGCGCGGCCGGCGGAGGTGCGGACCTCGGCGTCGAAGCGGTGCGTGCCGTCGGCGGCCCGCACGGTGAGCCGGACGGCGCGCACCGGGGCGGGGAAGTCGGCGTCGGCGAGCAGCTCGACCGGGCCGGCGCCGGCTGCGGCGAGCAGCCCGGCGGCGTCGACGAGGGTGACCCGGGCCCCGAACAGGGGGTAGCTGTCGGCGCCCGGCCGGAGGTCGTGCCCGTTCTCCGTCATGGACCCACGTCCCTCCGCCGGCGGTGACCTCCCGAAAGTCTGCCAGCCACCCCCGACGCTCGCCACCGCTCGCCGCCGCCCGGGCAGCAGACAGCAACCGCTCATCGATGTATTGACATCCGAAGGCAACCCGTCGGTAACATTCGCCCACCTCGGACGACGTGGGTGCCCCCGAACCCGTGTCGTACCCCCTCCGAGGTGCCGAACAGGCACGTGGACGGCTCGTGGGCGGCCCGCCGGCCGGCGGCGCCTCGCCCGTCTCCCCCGGAAGGATCCACCCCCGTGACATCGCTCCTGACGAGATGGCTGCTCACCCTCACGGTCGCCACCGCGACCCTGGTCGGCCTCCCCTCCCCCGCGCAGGCCGCCTCGTACGCGCCGTCGAGCAACCCGATCCTGTTCGTGCACGGCTGGAACAGCACCGCCTCCACCTGGAACACGATGATCAGCCGTTTCCAGGCCGACGGGTGGCCGGCGAGCCACCTGCGGGCGTTCTCCTACAACACCAGCCAGTCCAACGCCACCACGGCGCAGACGGTCAGCCAGGAGGTCGACAAGCTGCTGGCCGCCACCGGTGCGACCAGGGTGGACATCGTCACCCACTCGATGGGCGGGCTGTCGTCCCGCTACTACCTGAAGAACCTCGCCAGCAGAAGCAAGGTCGACCGCTGGGTCTCCCTCGGCGGTCCGAACCACGGCACCAGCTCGGCGAACACCTGCGTCAGCACCGCCTGCGTGGAGATGCGGGTCGGCTCGACCTTCCTCGCCACCCTCAACTCCGGGGACGAGACGCCCGGCGCCTTCGTCTACGGCACCTGGCGCTCCCCCTGTGACGGGGTCATCAACCCGGTGGACAGCACGGTCATCTCCGGCGCGGCCAACACCCAGACGGCCTGCGTCTTCCACACCAGCCTGCAGAACGACGCCACCATCTACGGCCAGGTGCGGGAGTTCGTCAACCCGTGACACCGGCCGCCCGGCGGTAGCGGTCCCCGGGCAACGGCAGGAACGACACCGGCCCGGCCGGCCCGGACACCGAGAGATCGGCGTCGGGTCGGCCGGGCCGGCGTGCGAGCGGTCCCGGGTCGGGCGACGGGTCAGGCCGCCCCGGAGGAGGCCAGCGCCGGGGCCACCGGCTGCCGCCGGTCGGTCCGCCGGTTCGGCAGCGCGAGCCGGATGACCTTCCACCAGGCGGAGGCGACCTGCTTGGGCAGCGGGCCGGTGGTGTACTTCAGCCCGTACCGGTCGAAGAGCGCCCGCACCTGCGGGGCGATCTCCTGGTAGCGGTTGCTGGGCAGGTCGGGGAAGAGGTGGTGCTCGATCTGGAACGACAGGTTGCCGGTCATGATGTGCATCAGCTTGCTGCCGCTGATGTTGGCCGAACCGAGCATCTGCCGCAGATACCACTCGCCCCGGGTCTCGCCCTCGATGGAGGTCTTCTCGAAGGTCTCCACCCCGTTCGGGAAGTGCCCGCACATGATCACCGAGTGGCTCCACACGTTGCGGATCAGGTTCGCGGTGAAGGTGGCCGCCAGGGTGCTGAGGAACGACGGACCGGACAGCAGCGGGTGGACGATGTAGTCCTTGACCACCTGGCGACGGATCTTGCGACCGACCGCGCGGGCCCGGGCCCGGAACTCCGGGGCCTTGTGCCGGCCCTCGCGCAGGTTGTGGCCCAGCTCCAGGTCGTACGCGGCGATGCCGTACTGGAAGAAACAGGCGTTGATCAGGTTCCACAGCGGCTGGCCGAGGTGGACCGGGTGCCAGGGCTGGTCCTCGTCGACGCGCATGATGCCGTACCCAAGGTCGTTGTCCTTGCCGACCACGTTGGTGTACCGGTGGTGCAGCTGGTTGTGCGAGTGCTGCCACTGGTCGGGCGGGGAGACGTGGTCCCAGTCCCAGGTAGTGGAGTGGATCTTCGGGTCGCGCATCCAGTCCCACTGCCCGTGCAGGACGTTGTGACCGATCTCCATGTTGTCCAGGATCTTCGCCACCGCGAGGCCGGCGGTGCCGACGATCCAGGCCGGCGGGAAGAAGGAGAAGAGCAGCACCGCGCGGCTGCTCAGCTCCAGCGTCCGATGGGTCTTGATCACCTTGCGGATGTAGCGGGCGTCCCGCTCCCCCCGGTCGGCGATCACCCGGTCCCGGATCGCGTCCAGCTCCTTGCCGATGATCTCGATGTCCTCGGCGCTCAGGTGGGCGATCGGGTTGACGGCCTTCTTCTGGATCACGGTCACGTGCGGGCCTCCCGTCAGAGTTCGATGTCGCAGGTACCGGCGGCCGCCGACACGCAGGTCTGGATGAGCACGCCGTCACCGGGGACGGCGGTGGTGAGGTCGCCGTTGCGCAGGTCGCGCACGGCGCCCTGGCGCAACGGGAGCACGCAGCCGAAGCAGATCCCCATCCGGCAGCCCGAGGGCATCAGGACGCCCGCGTTCTCGCCGGCGTCCAGGATCGGGGTGGCGCCGTCGGCCTCGACGGTCACGCCGGCCGCGGTGAACGTCAAAGTGCCGCCCTCCCCCGGTGAGATCACGGTCGGCCGGAACCGCTCGGTGTGCAGCCGGTCGGCGACGCCTCTGGACTCCCAGTACCCCTCGACCGCGTCGAGCATGCCGACCGGCCCGCACGCCCAGGTCTGCCGCTCGGCGTGGTCGGGCACCAGGCCATCGAGCTCGTGCACACCGAGCAGCCCGTCGGTGTCGGTGTGCCGCTCGACCAGCCGCAGCGCGCCCCGCTCGGCGAGCGTCCGCAGCTCCGCGCCGAAGATCACGTCGTCCGGGGTGGGCGCGGAGTGCACCAGCACCACGTCGGCCCGGGTGTGCAGGCCGGCGCGGAGCATCGCCATGACCGGGGTGATGCCGCTGCCCGCGGTGAGCAGGAGAACCCGCTCGGGGGCCGCTTCGGGCAGCACGAAGTCGCCCTGGGCCTGGTCGAGCTGGACGATCGTGCCGGGCCGGGTGCGGCGGACCAGGTGGTTGCTGACCTTGCCGTCCGGGATCGCCTTGACGGTGATCGCCAGGCGGCCGTCCCGAGCGCCGGGGACCGAGGTGACCGAGTAGGCGCGCCACTGGCGGACCCCGTCGACATCCACGCCGAGGCGGACGTACTGTCCGGGGACGTGGCCGCGCCAGCCGCGGCCGGGCTGGATGACCACGGTCGCCGCGTCCCGGGTCTCCGGTCGCACCGCGACGATCCGGCCACGCAGGGCGGCGCCGGCGCGCAGCGGCGCGACCAGGTCGAGGTAGTCCTCCGGCAGCAGCGGGGTGGTGACCATCTCGGCCAGCCGCAGCAGCCGGTCCCGGAGGGAGACCTTCGCGGTGGGCCGCGGGACAGTTGTGGTCATATGACCAGGGTGACCGCATAATCGCATAACATCTTGACCGGCAAAGGTGAATCAGCCGCAGGTTTTTGTTCGGGGAGAACAACATGTCGGACCAGTCCGGGACGACCCGACGCGCCGCCCGCCTCGAGCTGGACGAGCGGGTGGCCGCCCGGCTCCGCGACCGCCTCCCCGTGGTGGC
The DNA here is from genome assembly GCF_052814115.1 of Micromonospora sp. IBHARD004. Taxonomy (NCBI): domain Bacteria; kingdom Bacillati; phylum Actinomycetota; class Actinomycetes; order Micromonosporales; family Micromonosporaceae; genus Micromonospora; species Micromonospora sp. IBHARD004. The sequence goes on along the minus strand of NZ_CP199934.1, from coordinate 3,006,149 downwards.
GGAGCGGACGGTCAGCGCGATCACCGGCGAGGTGCCGGGCTACTCCGGCGCCCTCACCGGCACCATGCGGGAGAAGATCGAGAACGCGGTGCGCATCGCGCTCGGCACCTTCTTCCAGCTCGTCGAGAAGGCTCAGTCCTCTGACCCGAGCACGCCGTTGACCCCGGCCCTGGAGGCCGCGTACGCGCTCGGCAGCGGGGAGGCGCGCTCCGGCCGCAGCATGGACGCGCTGCTGGCGGCGTACCGGGTGGGGGCGCGGGTGGCGTGGCGGGAGGTCTCCACCACCACCGTACGCAGCGGACTGGCCGCCGAGACGGTCGCCCAGTTCGCCGAGCTGATGTTCGCCTACATCGACGAGCTCTCCGCCGCCAGCGTCGCCGGGCACGCCGACGAGCTGGCCAGCGCCGGCCGGGTCCAGCGCCGCTACCTGGAGCGGCTGACCCAGCAACTGCTGGCCGGCGAGCCGGAGGAGACCCTGCGCCGCAGCGCCGAGCGGGCGGAGTGGCCGCTGCCGCAGACGCTCACCGTCGTGCTGCTGCCGCGCCGCAACCTGCGTCCGGTGCTCGCGCTGCTCAGCCCGCACACCCTGGAGAGCGGGGAGGACCTGCCCGGGGTCGACCTCGCCGAGGAGCTGGCCGTACTGCTGGTGCCCGACGCGCACGGTGCCGGCCGCCGGCAGCTCGCCCGGGTGCTGCGGGGGCACCGGGCGGTGCTCGGGCCGGCGCGCCCGTGGAGCCGGGTGGGCGCCTCCTATGAGCGGGCTACCCGCGCGCTGGCGCTCGGCCTCGATCGGCCCGACACCGGGCCGCTGGACACCGAGGAGCACCTCGCCGAGCTGGTGCTCAGCATGGACCCGGAGGGGCTGGCCGACCTGCGGGCCCAGGCGCTGAAGCCGTTGGAGTCGCTGCCGCCGGCCACCGCGCACCGGCTCGCCGAGACGCTGCGGTCGTGGCTGCTGCACCAGGGTCGGCGCGACGACGTGGCGGCCGACCTCTTCGTGCACCCGCAGACGGTGCGCTACCGGATGGGCCAGCTGCGCGAGCTGTACGGCGACCGCCTCCACGACCCGGCCACCGTGCTCGACCTGACCCTCGCGCTGGCGATGCCCCCGGCGGCCCCCGAGCCGGCGTGAGCCGGGGCCGCCAGGCTGCGGGCTAGTCCGCGTCGGGTACGCCCGTCTCGCGCAGCCCGCCCTCGTCGAGCCGCAGCCAGCGCTCCACCTTGATCTCCGTCAGGAACCGCACGTCGTGGCTGACCACCACAAACGCCCCCTGGTACGCGCCGAGCGCGCTCTCCAACTGGCCGACGCTGACCAGGTCCAGGTTGTTGGTCGGCTCGTCGAGCAGCAGCAGCTGCGGTGCCGGTTCGGCGCAGAGCACGCAGGCCAGGGTGGCGCGCAGCCGCTCACCGCCGGAGAGCGCCCCGACCGGGAGCTGGGCGCGGGAGCCCCGGAACAGGAACCGGGCGAGCAGGTTCATCCGCTGCGCGTCGGGCATGGTGGGTGCGAACGCGGCCAGGTTCTCCGCCACCGTACGGTCCAGGTCCAGCAGGTCCAGCCGTTGGGACAGGTACGCGACCCGGCCGTCGGCCCGCTGGACCCGGCCGCCCTCCGGCGCCAGGTCGCCGTGGATCAACCGCAGCAGGGTCGACTTGCCGGCGCCGTTCGGCCCGGTCAGGGCGATCCGCTCCGGCCCCCGGATCACCAGGTCGACGCCGTCGCCGGGGAAGAGCGCCCGGTCGCCGTGGTGCACCTGCATCCGTTCGCCGAGGAAGACCGTCCGTCCCGCCGGTACGTTGGTCTCCGGCAGCTCCAGCGTGATCTTCTGCTCTTCGCGCAGGGCACGGCCCGCCTCGTCGAGCCGGGCCCGCGCCTCGCTGACCCGCGCCGCGTGCGTCTCGCTCGACCTCCCCGCCGACTCCTGGGCGCCTCGCTTCATCGTCCCGGCGAAGATCTTCGGCAGGCCGGCGTTCTTGAGGTTGCGCGAGGCGTTGCTGGCCCGGCGCTCGGCCCGCTCCCGCGCCTGCTGCATCTCCCGCTTCTCCCGTTTGACCTCCTGCGCGGCGTTGCGGACGTTGCGCTCCGCGACGTCCTGCGCCGCGCGGACGGCTTCCTCGTAGGCGGTGAAGTTCCCGCCGTAGGAGCGAACCCCGCCCCGGTCGAGTTCGAGGATCCGGTCCATCCGGTCGAGCAGCGCCCGGTCGTGGCTGACCAGCAGCAGGCAGCCGACCCACTCCTCGAGCACCGCGTACAGCTTGCGGCGGGCGTCCAGGTCGAGGTTGTTGGTCGGCTCGTCGAGCAGCAGGACGTCGGGGCGCTTCAGCAACTGCGCGGCCAGCCCGAGGGAGACGACCTGGCCGCCGCTGAGGGTGTGCAGCCGCCGGTCGAGCGGCACGTCGCCGAGGCCGAGCCGGTCCAGTTCGGCGCGGCTGCGCTCCTCGATGTCCCAGTCGTCGCCGAGGGTGGCGAAGTGCTCCTCGCTGGCGTCCCCGGACTCGATGGCGTGCAGGGCCGTGAGCCGGTCGGCGATCCCCAGCACCTCGGCGACGCTCCGGCCCCCGTCCAGCGGCAGGTCCTGCGGCAGGTAGCCGAGGACGCCCTCGACGGAGACGCTGCCCCCGGTGGGCCGGTACTCGCCCGCGATCAGCTTGAGCAGGGTGCTCTTGCCGGCGCCGTTGGGCGCGACGAGGCCGTTGCGGCCCGCGCCGACGGTGAAGGAGAGGTCCGTGAAGACCGGGGTGTCGTCCGGCCAGGAGAAGGAGACGTTCGAACAGATGATGAACGCGTCGGACATGTGGCGTCCTCGTGGTGAGGCGGGCGCGCGTCAGGGCGGCCCGGCGGGGGACAGGGCTCGTGGAACGGCGGCATGGCACCACGGCGGCTGCGCCGAGGCGCGCCTGCCGTGGGCCGGTCCGATGTCACCCGGAGATGTCGTCGTCGCCCGCCATGTCTGGTCTCCCTGTTCCGATCACTCGCGATCAACCCTAGTGCGGCGTCCACTAACGCTCACCGGGTTTTCCGGTGGTGTTGTGGATCCTCGCCGTAGCAGGCGAGCGACTCCCCACCCGGTTGCTGGGGCGGGCCTCCGCGGGCCAATCGATCCTCGCGCCGCCCTGGTGGGCGGCGGGGGTCACGGGCCTGGCGGACCCTGCGCCGGTACCGGCCCTCCACCAGGCGTGCCCGGCGCCGGTACTGCCGCCACCGCCGAGATCCCTTCTGGCCCGGCTTCGGCGCCCGCCGTGCCACGTCCCGGACCCCGCGCCGGCCGGCCCGGCGACCGCCGGTTCCGGTACGCGGTTGGCGGGCCGCCGGGCGGGTAGTCAGCCCGGCCAGCCGGGTGGCGGCAGAGCTCGTCGTCGGTCCGCGACCCGTCACGAGCTGCTGGCCGCGCAGCGGGGGTCGCGGGCCGATGTCGGAGGAGTCACCGCCGCCCGGACGCCAGGACGTCCCGGGCGAGGTCGTGGAGCTGCGGGTGCACGGCGTCTCGGGCGCCGGGGCCGGGCAGGTGCTCGACCGGCCGCACGTCCACCAGGTGGCCGGGGACCGCAGCGGCGGCTTCTACCGGCCCCGGCCGGACTACCCCGACTCCACCGGGCCGGGCGGGGTGGTGCTCGAGGCGTACCGGTGGAGCGACCTGCCGTCGGGCACGGCCGCACGGACGCTGTCCCTGGTCTTCCTGCTGCCGTTCATGCTCAGCAACGTGGCGATCTGGATGCGCCCGGCGGGCCGGGGCTCCGGCTCGGGGGTCAAGGTGCTCTGCCGGCTCATCGCGCTCAACCTCTCCCTGGTGTACGTGCTCTCCGCGGCCGGCGTCGCCCTCGACCTCATCGCCTGGAAGTGCATGGGCTCGTCCCGCTGCATGGACGAACGCACCTGGCTGTCCTGGCTGGGCGGCCGCCCGGTCGGACTGCGCCTGGTGGTGCTCGCCGTGCTACCGGTCGCCGCCCTCGGGCTGCTCTGGCTGCTCAGCGTCCGGCCCGGCCGCCCGTACGAGGCCTTCCGGGTGCCCGGCGGCGGCCCCGAGGGCGACCGGCTCAGCGCCGTCGGCCACTGGGACGCGATGCCGATGGTGGGCCGGTTGCGGGCGATCCACGTCGCCGCCGCGTTCGCGGTGCTGAACCTCACCCTCCTCGCCGCGCGGGGCGCCAGCGGGCCGTCGCCCGTGGTGATCGCGCTGGCCGCGGTCGCCGGCGCGGTGCTCGCGGCCTGCCTGGCGCTGCTCTGCGCCGGCGCGCCGCTGGAACGGACGTCCACCGGTCCGATGGACCGGCTGGCCGCCACCGTGCGCGTCGTCGCGTGCGTACTGACCGTGCCCACCCTCGGGGTCGTCGCGCTGGACGGAGCCCCCTGGCCGCACTCCACCGGACTGCCCGGGTACAGCCGGATCGTCGCCTGGGCGTTCGTCGCGCAGATGACGTTGCTCTTCGCGCTGGCCGTGCTGGCGCTGTGGCGACGTCGCGGCCGGGATCCTCGGCAGGCGCTGCTGCGCGGCCTCGGCGCGCCGGTCATCGCGACCGTCGCGGTGGGCCTGGCCAGTGCGCTCTCCGGCGAGCTGGTCTACCGGACGGCGTACTTCCTCAACCGACGGGCGATCACCGGGAGCGCCGACGACCTGGTGCCCCCGCCACTGGCGTACAAGTGGGCGATCTTCACGTTCTTCCTGGCGTCGACCGCCGCGGTGGCGGCGGGCGGCACGGGCACCCTGCTAACCCGCCCGGGCCGGCGACGAGCCGCCGCGGCGATCGTCGCCCGGGACTTCCCGAACGCCCCGCCGGAGGCGGCCGACCGCCTGGACCGGGTGGCGAGGACCATCGCCCGGGCCCGGTTCACCGAGCGGCTCGGGCCGCTGGCCATCGTGACCGCCGGCCTGGCCGTGGTCGGCCTGGCCGCGAGCGTGCTGGGCCTGTTCGAACGCCAGCCCGGCCCGTTGGCGGAGCGGTTCCTCGGGGTGCCGGTCGGATTCGTGAACTTCGGGCTCACCTTCGGCAGCTACCTCATCGCCGGGATCATCGCCGGGCTGGTGGTGGGCGGCCTGTTCGCCTACCGGACCGCCGAGTTCCGCCGGTACGTGGGCGTGATGTGGGACCTCGGCACCTTCTGGCCCCGGGCGGCCCACCCGTTCGCGCCGCCCTGCTACGCCGAGCGGGCCGTGCCCGAGCTGGCGAAGCGGATCTGCTACCTGGCCGGCCAGCACGACGGCGTCCTGCTCACCGGCCACAGCCACGGCTCGGTCCTGCTCGCCGCGGCCGTGCTGCAACTGCCGGCCCCGGTGCGCCGCCGGGTCGCGCTGCTCACCTACGGGTCCCCGCTGGACCGCCTGTACACCCGGCTCTTCCCGGCGTACCTGGGTCGGGACGTGCTGCGCGAGGTGGGCGCCCGGATCGACTGGCGATGGGTGAACCTGTGGCGGGACACCGACCAGATCGGCGGCTGGATCTTCGCCGGCCACCGGCCCGGCGACCCCCCGCCGGGGACCGACCCGAGCGAGCGGGTGGACCGCCGGCTCCGGGACCCGGAGGACGTGGTGGTGCCCCCGAGCGACAGCGTCCCGCCGCCCATCCGCGGCCACTGGCCGTGCGAATCCGACGAACGGTTCGCCGCGGCGGTCCGCGATCTCGTCGGCCGGCTCCGCGAGGCCGACCGAGGCTGAGGCCGCGACTGCGGTCGGGAAGCCGCATTTCCGTCCCGTACGCCGGGTCCCCACCTAGGGTGAGCCTCAGACGATCCCGCCGCTCCCGCGGTGCGCGCCGGTCCCGCCCCCCGGCGGACGCCGGACGGCAACGGGTGGCTGCTGCAGGAGGTCCGGACCCGGGCTCCGGGACGATGAACCGCAGCGAGGAGGGAGCAGCGATGGATCCGACCACCGAGGTCATCCTGGACGCGCTCAAGCGCGCCTCGGAGGCGCACGGGGTGCACGAGAAGGAGTTGGGCCGGACCGACCCGGACTGGCCGCAGTGGTACGCGCAACATATGACCCGGACCCTCAGCGAGGACGGCTACCGGCTCAGCGGGCCCAGGATCCCGTAGCCCTCGCCCGCGCGGTACGGGACCGGTGAACGGCAGCCCTCAGCAGGTCGCGGCGTCACCCGGCGGACTCTCCAACGCATCGACGCAGTTGACGGCGGTGCCGGTGGCGGCCCGCTGGAGCAGCTGGTAGAGCGTCTCGCGCTGGCCCGGGTCGAGGGCGCCGAGCACCTCCCCTTCCACCGTGGCGAGGGCGCATTCCGCCTCGCTGAGCCGTCGGGCGCCGGCGTCGGTGAGCTCGACGACGTGGCGCCGGCGGTCCTCCGGTGAGCGTCGCCGCTCGATCAGCCCCTCCCCCTCCAGCTCGTTGAGCAGCCCGACGATGTTCGTGCCGTCCATGGCGAGGGTGCCGGCGAGCGCCTGCTGGCTGCTGCCCCCCTGTGCGCGCAGCACGGTCAGGGCGACGAGGTGGCGCGGCCGCAGGCCCAGCGGCGCCAGCACCGATTCGGCCCGCAGCCGCATCCGGCGCGCGAGGTGGTCGAGCAGCGGACCCAGGCGGTGCTCTGGCTGGTCGACCGGCGCGGCGGGCATGTGACCAAGTCTACCGACCTCCCGAGGAGTCGGCGTGCTACAAATGGTTCGCGCACCACAAACTATTGACGGAAAGGCAAGCCAATGCCGCACCTTCTGCACCTCGACTCGAGCATTCAGGGCGAGCGCTCGGTGAGCCGCCGGCTCACCGCCCGGGCGGCCGACGCCTGGCGCGCCGCCCACCCCGGCGGCACGGTGACCTACCGGGATCTGGGCCGCGAGCCGTTGCCGCACCTCGACGAGGCCGGCGGCCTGGCCCGGATGACGCCGGCGCAGCACCACACCCCGGCACAGCGGGCATCCTGGGCGTTGACCGAGCAGCTGGTCGAGGAGGTGAAGCAGGCCGACACCGTCCTGCTCGGCCTCCCCCTCTACAACTTCGCCGCGCCCAGCAGCGTCAAGGCGTGGGTCGACCACCTCATCGCGCCCGGACTGTCGTACCACCCGGAGACCCAGGCCGGCCTGCTCGACGGACGCGAGCTCATCGTGCTGGCCACCCGGGGCGGCGGTTACAGCGCGGGCACCCCGCGCGCGGGCTGGGACCACGCCGAGCCCTGGCTCCCGCACGGCCTGGCGATGACCGGCATGCAGCCCCGCTTCATCACGGCCGAGCTGACCCTCGCCCAGGTGAACCCCGCCATGGCCGGGCTGATCCCGCTGGCCGAGGAGAGCCTCGCGGCGGCCGAGCGCGCCATCGACGACCTCTGGGTGCCGGCCGCCGCCGCCGCGTAGCGGTAGCCGTTCGTCTGGTTCGTGACCGGCGTTCACGGCCGCGCCGGCACGGCCAGACGATACGATTTATCCGCTAATTCGGCTTCATCCGGAGCGGCGCGACGAGGCGAGGCGCCGGGCCGGGCACGCCCGTAGCCGGCTGCCGGCCGTCCTCGGCCTGGACCTCGCCGGGGCCGTCGAAGAGGTCGGCCCGCAGGTCACCGGCTTCACGCCCCTGAGAGGGCCTGGCGGACCGGGCGCGGGTGCACGTCGGGCAGCGGGTGCTCGTCCTCGGTGGCGCCGGCGGCGTCGGGCAGGTGGCCGTCCAGCCCGCCGACCAGGTCCTAAGCTCGCGGGTGATGAGCACGCCACCCCGTCGCGCCCCGGGCGACCTGCTGGTCCACCTGCGCCGGGCCCGCGACCACATCGACCGTCACTACGCCGAACCGTTGGACCTCGCGGCGGTCGCCGCGGTGGCCGGCGTCAGCAAGTACCACTTCCAGCGGCTCTTCGCCGCCACCTACGGCCTCTCCCCCGCCGCGCACCTGTCGCGCCGCCGGGTCGAACGCGCGCAGGACCTGCTGCGCGCCACCAACCTCACCGTCACCGAGGTCTGCCACGCCGTCGGCTTCGCCAGCCTCGGCTCGTTCAGCAGCCGGTTCCGGGAACTGGTCGGCGAGACGCCGAGCGAGTTCCAGCGGCGCTGGGCCGCGACCGGCGCGCCCCGCGTACCGGGATGCTTCGTGCTCATGTGGGGCCTGGCCGAACGGCGCGGGTCCGCAAGCCAGGAGAAGCCGGACGCGGGCGCCGGTACCTAGCCTGGTCACATGATTACCAACATCTCGATCACCAGCGTGCTGGTGCAGGACATCGACGCGGCCAAGGCGTTCTACCTCGACGTGCTCGGGTTCGCCGAGCACACCGACATCACCGTCGGGGACGGCTCCTACCGCTGGTGCACCGTCATGCACCCGAGCCAGCCGGAGCTGGAGGTCCACCTGACCCTGCCCGGGCCGCCGTACTCCCCGGAGGTGGCGGAGACGCTGCGCCGCGCCCAGGCCGAAGGCGGCATGTTCGGCCTCGGCCTGGCCGTGGACGACTGCCGCAAGACCCACGAGGAGCTGAGCGCCAAGGGCGTGGAGTTCATTCAGGAACCGTCCGAGCGGCCGTACGGGGTGGAGGCGGTCGCCCGCGACAACTCCGGGAACTGGCTGGTCCTGGTCGAGCGGCGCGAGTTCGACCCGGCCGCCCTGGGCTGAGCCGACCGGCGGGCCGGGCGGGGCCTCAGCCGGGCCGGGTGAGCTGCTCGCGGCAGGCGCGCGGCGAGCGGCCGGTGGTGCGTTTGAAGGCGACGCTGAGGGCGCTCTCCGAGCCGTACCCGACGGCCCGGGCGATGGTGGCGACGGTCTCGCCGCCCCGCCGGATCCGGTCGGCGGCGAGCTCGATCCGCCATTCGGTGAGGTACTCCAGCGGACCCTTGCCGACGACGTCCTTGAACCGGGCCGCCAGCGTGGACCGGGAGACGGCGGCGGTCCGGGCCAGCTCGGCGACGGTCCACGGGTGGGCCGGACGGGCGTGCATCTCCCGCAGCGCGTCCGCGACGGTCGGGTCGGCCAGCCCGGCCAGCCAGCCCGACGACCGGCCGGGCTCGTCGGCGAGGTGCAGCCGCAGGATCCGGATCAGCATGACCACGGGGGTCGCAGACCGTCCAATAGCCGAAGCCGTGCCGGGCCCAGTGGTCGATCCAGCGCGCCAGCTCCATCCGGCTGATGGCCAGATCGGTGGTGGGCCCGGCCGGATTGAACCGGTTCGTTTCCGGGTCGGCGTGCACGGCAAGACCCGTAAGCTCCGTACTGGCACCCGTCTGGAGCGCTTGACCAACCGTGTCACGGATCCCCGCCATGTTCGGTCGAAGAAGATGACAGTCGCAGATTCACAGAGAGTGGTTCGATCATGAAGATCGTCGTCATCGGCGGCAGCGGACTCATCGGCTCCAAGGTCGTGGCCCTCCTCGACAAGCAGGGCCACGAGGCGGTGGCGGCCTCCCCCGCGACCGGCGTCAACACACTGACCGGCGAGGGGGTGGCCGCGGCGCTCGACGGCGCGGACGTCGTCGTCGACGTGTCGAACTCCCCCTCGTTCGAGGCCTCCGCCGTGCTGGAGTTCTTCCAGACCTCCACCCGCAATCTCCTCGCCGCCGAGGCGGCGGCCGGCGTGGGTCACCACGTGGCACTGTCCGTCGTCGGCTCCGAGCGGATGCCGGACAGCGGGTACATGCGGGCCAAGGTCGCCCAGGAGAAGCTCATCGCCGCGTCCGGGATCGCCTACTCGATCGTGCACGCGACGCAGTTCTTCGAGTTCATCCCGGGCATCATCGACGCCGGCACGGACGGCGACACGGCACGCCTCGCTCCGGTACTCATCCAGCCGATGGCGGCCGACGACGTCGCCGCGGCGGTGGCCGAGGTCGCGGTGAGCGCCCCGACCAACGGGGTCGTCGAGGTCGCCGGTCCCGAGCAGTTCCGCCTCGACGAGCTGGCGCGGTCGATCCTCACCGCGCGGCAGGACTCCCGCACGGTGGTGACCGACCCCACGGCGGCGTACTTCGGCGCCGTCCTGACGGAGCGCTCGCTGGTCCCCGGCGACGGCGCCCGGCTCGGCGCCACGACCCTCGACCAGTGGCGCACCGCGGCCCGGAAGTAGCGCCGCGCCGAGCTCTTACGCCGGAACAGTTTCCGTTCGAGGAGGTACTCCTCGCCCTGGCGTCGACCCGCGATCGACTCCGCCGATCCACCGGTTGCGCGTTCGTGTGCCAACAGCCCTTCCAGCACGTTGATCGTGGTCGCGAACGAAGAGCGACCCGAACCGTACTCCGCCCAGCAGTTCCACCCGCCGTCCTCGAGCTGCTCACCGAGCAGCCGGGCGACCACGCCATCGACGTCCTGGTCAAAGTAGGCGCCGAGCGCGACGGTCATGCCGTTGATGCATGGCTCGACCTCACCGGTGACGAGGGGCTGCCCGCCCTCCTCCCAACGGCAGTGGTCCCTGACCAGCGCCACGGCCCGGGCGCACCTGGTCACTACGCGGGTCGACCCCGAAGTCACGCAGCAGCAAAGACTGCACGCCGTGGCGGTCCGGGGCTGGCTCTCGTCGTCGTCGGACCGGGCGTCAGCATCGGACTGGTCGCCGTCATCGGAGTCACCGCTCCGCGCGGGGAAGTAGGCGCCTCCCTCCCACTGGCCGTCTTCGCCCTGCAAGGCCAGTAGGCGGGCGCCCCACCCCTCGGTAGCCACCCGCGCCCGCTCCGCCGCCACGACCTCAGCCGGCGCATCGACGAGATCACGCAATGCCTGCCACCGGATGGAAGGGTCGGAATCGAGCGTCCAGTCCGGCACGTTCATCGGCCGAGACTAGTGCGGTGTGCACCAACGTTCGCCGGGTTGGGGTGGCAGTTGTGGATCCTCGCCTTTGCGGCCGGGTTGGGGCGGACCGACCAGGCCGCCCCAACCAGAGGCCCGTCAAGTGACGGTGATCGTGTAGCTGATGGTCAGTGCGTTGCCGGCGATGTCGTGCGCTGTCGTGACGAGGCTGTGCACGCCCCTGGGTAAGGGCTTCACGACGATTAGGTAGCCGTCGGCGACGGCCAGCTGTGCGGTTCCGGCGACACATGGATCGATCGCGTGCATGGTTGGGTCGCCGGTGAAGGTGAACAGATGGGTCGCTGTGCGGTATTCGAAGAGCCCCGATACCTCGACGCCGTCAATGGTCAGCGTCAGTTCGTCGATACCGTCAGCGGCGCGCCTGGCTCCGGCGGCCAGGAAGTCCTCGAGGGTCTGCCCCGGTGCCGGTTCAAACCCGGGGAACGGACACGGATAGTCGTTCAGCGTGCCGGACAGGTTGACCAGAATGGCCCTGCCCTCCGGCACCGAGCACGAGCGCGTTGCGCTCGCCGCGTTGAAAGTGCTGCCCAGGTACCAGACGTGACCTCCGGGCTGGGCGACCGCACAGTCTGCGCCGGTCGGATCAAGGCCTGGATTGTGGGCGAACTGTACTCCCATGGTCCACTGCCACCATCGCTCAGTCCACGTCGCCATGCTCTGTCCGTAGGGGTGAGCCTGGTGGTTGAAGACCAGCGAATGGCCCTGATCGTGGGAGCCGGTTTCGATGGCCTGGGCTGGCGCCGCGCCGATCATCGCGAGGGCGAGTACGGATACTGTGGGGAGTGCGAGCCTGACGAGTCTGCGCACATCTGCCTCCTAGATGGCTGTGCGCACACCTTCTTACACAACTGGCCCGCCCACCAGATCCAGTTCGGGCAACGAAGACCAGGCCAGTAGTTGTTCACCGGGCCGGCAGCGCGGCAGCCATCCGGCGTACGGCAGTGGCAAGTTCATCCTCGTCGTGCAGAGTGAATCCCAGCCGCAGGTGGTTGACCTCGGCACCATCGAACGCGTATGCACGTGCGCTGCGGAATATGACCCGGTGCTGTTCCCCGCGACGCGCCCAGCCGTCTATGTCGATCGGTTCGCCGTCGCTGCCGACTCGGGCCCAGACAGCCGTTCCACCGGGCGGCGCCTCAACCTGCACGGTGTTGCCCAGCTCCCGGCGCACGGCCGCGACCAGGGCATCTCGCCGGCTCCGATAGATCCGCCTCATCCGGCCGACATGGCGGACCAGTTCGCCGCTGGCGAACAGCTCGGCGACCGCGGCCTCCATGACGAGATCGCCTTGTATGTCGGTCACCGCGCGAATGCTGGCAATCCGGTCGACAAACGGTCGCGGCGCTGCCACGTAGCCCAGCCGCAGACCCGGTGCAAGAACCTTCGACAGGGTACCCACGTAGATGACCACACCCGCGCTGTCGGCGCTGGCAAGCGGCAGGACGGGCCGTCCTTCGTAGTGGAACTCATGGTCATAGTCGTCCTCGATAACCGCTATCCGGTGCTGGGCCGCGACGTGCAGCAGTTGCATCCGACGCGCGGCAGGCATCACCGCCGTCGTCGGGAACTGATGGTGCGGCGTGACCACGAATGCCCGGATGCGGTGATTACCCGCCAGGCGTTCGAGGTCACCCACGCACGCGCCATGTGGATCGACCGGGACGGACCTCAGCCGCGCGCCGGCTAGCCGAAAGGCAGCGCGGACCACCGGGTGGCCAAGAGCCTCTACCGCCACAACATCGCCGGGCGTGACCAGGGCTCGGGCAATCAGGTCCAACGCGTTCTGGCTGCCGCGCGTGACCAGGAGGTCGTCTGCCGTCACCGTCAGCCCTCGGGCGCTGGAGAGCATCTCCGCCAGTCCTAGCCGCAACCCGGGGTGCCCGCGGTGGTCGCCGTAGACCAGTAGCCGGCGGCCGTCCTTCTGCAACACGCGGCGATACGCACGGGCGAGCTCGATCGTCGGGAGCAGCCGGGGATCCGGCGTGCCTCTGGTCAGCACGAACACGCCGGGCGGGTGGCGGGGAAACGTATCGTGTTCGATCGGCGACGCCAACGCAAAACCGACCGTTGCCGCGGTCGCTGCCTGTGCTCGGCGCGAACGAAGCGGGCTGGGCAGGTCCTCAGCGACGAAAGTGCCGCTGGCCCTGCGTCCGACCACCCAGCCCTCGGCGGCCAACTCCTCATAGGCCGAGAGCACGGTGTTGCGGTTGACCCCAAGCGAGCGGGCCATCGTCCTGCTACCTGGCAATGCATCGCCCGCACGCAACCGCCCCGCCCGGATCGCATCCGCGATACCACGCGCCAACTGGAGGTAGAGCGGCAGCTCCTCCGCGGGATCGACGGCGAGCGAGAACGGCCGACGCAGCGCCATGTTGGGCATGCTAGTGCCTTGTCATGCACCGTTGAACGGGTAATCCGGGTGGCGGATTCTGGGGTCGGCCGTGACAAACGAGGAGCAGCTGCGGTTTCTCGTAACTCTCGCCGCCCCGCGTGGCCGAGAGAACCAGCAGCGACAGGGACTGGTCGGGCTCGAGGCGACGAACCGACCCCGCAGGAGTTGGCGTGGCGGCCCGTGACCCGGCGGTAGCGCTGTCGTCCCGATCTTCCACCGGGCGGCCCGTGGATGGCGCAACCTACAGCTCCGCGAGTCCCGGTCGGATCAAAAGAGCTGAGGGTCCACCCCTTGACCTCAAACTCGGCAACCAAAGCCGGTAAGGGTGGGCACGAGGTGAACCAGGACGATGAGGTCTGGTCGGGCGGCTCCGAGGCGACACGGTTGCTGTACCTGCCCTGCTGGACCTGCACTTCCTCGAATTGACGACCTGGCTGTCCGTCACGTCGCGCCCGTCTACCTCGATATGATGCGGCTCAACGCGGTCGGGCAGGGGCCGGAGTTGCTCTCGGACATCGCAGCTGCGAGCCAAGCCCTCACCGCATCCGACGTGGCCAAACTCTTGCGCGATGGCTGGCGCGAGCGGGTCATGGATGCTTGGTATGCGGTCCGGGTGGGCGGCCCCGACGTGACGGCCGCTGTTCTCCACGCCCTGGCCACGTCCCGGTGGCCAGCGTTCCCTGCCATCCGGGGCTGACCCTGATCGAGGTTCGCGATGCCTTCTTGCTGCCTCGCTGCTGCCCGATGCGACGGCCTCGATCCTGCTGTACCAGATTTCGGCGTCCGACACTCCTCCCGGATCATCCCTTCGACTGCTGTCGTCGCAGAGCCGTGCGACAGACGTTTGGGGGAGGATCCGGCTTGGGCAGATAGTCGTGACTGACCACGCCGACCAGGGAGGCCACGACTCATGGCGAAGAGCGACATCGAGACGTACTACGAGGATGGGCAGTGGAAGAATCGTCCGGAGGGCAACCAGCGCGCGAGCACGGTGCACGACACCAAGGCAGAAGCGGAAGCCGCGGGCCGGCAGACGGCGACTGAGCGCGACGTCGAGCACGTGATCAAGAAGAAAGACGGCACCATTGGCGAGAAGAACACCTATCCCCGTAGCCGCGACCCTCGCGAGACCAAGGGCTGAGCTGTTTGTCCCTGTCAGCACGACTGGCGTCCAACTGAGCGGCCACCGAACAGTCCACGAAGGCCGGCGAGAGGCCCTCTGCTGACAATTTGATCGTGCCGACCTGCAACAAGAGGCGCCAACCGATGGCGCGGTGACGTCCGGATGCTGGACGCCACCGCGCCAGCCGGAACAGTGGGCGTCGGCTCGGCCCGCGGCTGAAAGAGCGGGGAATTGAGCAGCTCTCGACGAACGTCGACCTGCGGCACCACTACGCCTCTCGATCGGCGCCCGCACCGTCGTGGTGATGCGGTCCACCTGACGTGACCCGCCGCATTGTTCTGGCGGCTCGGCGCACGGGGCCGGCCCGGTTGGAGTCCGGGCCGGCCCCGTGCGGTGGGGTGCGTGTGTGTTACGGCGCGGGGACGCCGTCGAGGATGCCCACCGCGTCGGTGCCCGGGGTGACGACGAGCTTGCGGGTGAGGGTGTATGAGCCACCCGCCGGCACGTCGACGTTGAACCGACTCATCACCCAGTTGCCCGCGGCGTAGACGTCGAAGGCGCTGGCCGGCGTGCCGTAGACGAGACCGAAGACCTGCGGGTCGGTCCCGGTCATGCCGATGTACGGCTTGGTCGGGGCGTACGCCGCCGTCGCACCCGGCGTCACGAGGCCGGCGCCCGGGATGACACTGGCCTGGCCGGCCGCGTCGTGGTCCATCGCGTCACCGGTCCACACGCTGAGTGGAGCCGAGCCGGAGTTGCTCAGCTCCGTCGAGACCGTGGCGAAGTTGTCGCCCGGCTTCAGCGTGTACGTCGTCGTCGCCGTCAGACCCGTGAAGCCCTTGACCGGCCCGGACACCCGGACGACGGCCTTGTCGCCGGTCGCCTGCACGATCTGGACGTCGGTCGCCGCCACCGACCGGTTGTCCCACGCGCTGTCGCCGGTCGGCTGGATTGCCGAGACGTAGGGCAGGTTGATCCAGTCGAACTGGTCGGCCATGCCACGGACGGCGATGTCGACCGGCTTGCCGCGGGTGCCACCGGAGAGCTGCGAGTCGTTGTAGGCGTCGGCGATCGCCATCGAGAGCTTGTCGTTCTCGAGCATGACGTCGCCGTAGCCCGCCTCGACCAGACCCGAGCCGATCTGCTTGCCGTAGCTCGCCTCGACCGTGACCGGGCTCAGCGCGACGTCGGCGACGCCGCTGCCCACCGCCGGCACGGTGACCGTGCCGGTGGCCGTCTGGTAGCCCAGCTTGGACACCCGGACGTCGTACTGACCGGTCGGGGCCTTGACGAGGTACTTGCCCTGGGCGTCGGTGCTCGTGGTCGCGACCACCGTGCCGGCCTGCTCGAGGGCGACCCGGGCACCGGAGACGGCGGCGCCGCCCCCGGTGATCGTGCCGGCCGCGCGAGCGGCGTCCGGGACGGCCGCGTCGTGCAGGTCGATCTCGTCGGCCCAGTTCGCGATGTTGCGGGTGGGGTCGCCACCGGCGGTCGCGTAGTCGGTCAGGTGGTAGAAGCTGAACTGCTTGGTCGCACCGGGCGCCATCGTGGCGTCGTAGTAGAGGCCCTCGACGTAGCCGTACGCACCGACCGCGGTCGGCATGTCCAGTGCCCACGCGAGACCGTGGGCGGCCTGGCCGTTCGTGGTGGCCGCGTCAGCACCGACGTAGACGTAGTTCCCGGTCCAGCCCGAAGTCTTCAGACCCGGGTTGATGCCGCTGAACCCGGGGATCCGGCCGTTGTCGACCGAGCTGTCGGGGTCGATCATGTAGTTGAAGTAGCCCTGGTAGCCCGTCGTGCCGGTGTTGGTCAGCTTGACCGTCATCTTCACGATCGGAGCGTCGGGCAGGGTCTCGTAGCGGACCTGCGCCTTGATGGCCGGGTTCGCCCGGTACTGACCGTTGCCGACCACGGCAGCGCCGTCGACCGCGAGGTCGGGCAGGTCGAGCTGGTCGTTCGGCCGGTCCCACGAGTCGGGCGGCGTGAGGCTCGGACGCAGCAGCATCTCGCCCCAGTCGAGGGTCTCGGCGCCGTTGGCGTCGTTGAGCATGAGGTCCGACAGCGCGCCCTGGCCCAGACCGCCGACGCCGTTGTTGCCGGCGGCGTACGGCGTCACGGACGCCCGGATCTTGTCGTTGGCCAGGTAGTAGTACTCCTTGCCGGTGACGACGTCCGTACGCGTGCTGCCGTTGCCGTAGTCCGGCGCGTACGTCGACTTGCCGGCGACCGGGTGGGTCACCTTGATCAGCTTGAGGTCGGCCGTCGCGTTGCCGGTGGTGCCGACCGTGACGCTGGCCGCCGAGCGGTCGTCGGCGATCAGGCCGCGCTTGGCCGCCGTGACGGTCCAGGTCGACTCCGGCAGGCCGATCCGGTAGTGGCCCTGGGCGTCGGTGCTGGTCACCGCGGTGTCCTGGCCGGCGGCGACGGCGGTGACCTTCGCGCCGGCGATCGGAGCGCCCGTCTCCGGGTCGCTGACCGTGCCGGTCACGGTCGCCCAGCGCTGCGCGGACTCGCCGCCCGGCACGTAGGCGTAGAGGTTGCCGTCCCAGGCGCCCGTCACGACGGTGTTGCCGCTGGCGGCCGGGCCGGCGCCCACCCAGGTGCCGATCTCGTGGCTCCACAGGATCTGGCCGGTGTCGGTGGCCAGGGCGTAGAACTTGCCGTTGTTGGCACCGACGAAGAGCGTGTCGCCGGCCACGACCGGGCTGGACATGACGCCACCGTGGTAGATGTCGCCGGGCAGCACCCGCTCCCAGAAGACGTTGCCGGTCCGGGCGTCGAGGGCGACGACGGCGCCGCTCGGGAAGCCCATGTAGACGACGCCGTCCTTGACGGCCGCGGCGCTCGGGGTCGAGCCGCTCGAGACGAGCGAGGAGCGCGAGCTCCGGTAGGTCCACAGCGTCGCGCCGGTCTTGGCGTCACGAGCGGCGATGCCGTTGTTGGCGCCGATGAAGACCTTGCCCTCGGCCGCGGTCGGTACGCCGTCCTGCCAGCTGCCGAGCGACTCGGCTCCAGTCCACTTCCGGGCGCCGGTGGCCAGGTCGTAGGCGAGCACGCGGTCGGCGGTCTCGTTGCCGACGTACACGGTGCCGTCCATGACGGCGGGCGTGCCGTCGCTCATGGTCGCGCCGGACATCGGGGAGGCCCAGATCTGCGCGCCGGTGCGGGTGTCGAGCGCCTTGAGAACGCCCTGGCTGCCAATGCCAAAGCGGGCCTGGTAGGGCCAGAGCACGGTGTGGCCGGAGACGGCCGGCGAGTAGTAGCCGTAGGTGCGCTGGTTGTTCGGGGCCGGCGCCTGCTCGGGCACGGCCTTCCAGCGCAGCTCGCCGGTCACCGCGTCCACGGCGTAGAGCTCCGAGCCGAGGGTCGGCGCGAAGATCAGGCCGTCGCCGTAGGCGAGGCTGCCGTGGATCGACTGCGGCACCTCGACGTTCCACAGCTCCTTGCCGTTCTTGAGCTGGACGGCGTGGATCCGGCTGTTGCCGTCGCCGTTTTCGTCGCGGGTGCCCGCGTAGACGACACCGTCGTGGATGACCGGCGACCCGGTGAGGAAGGTGCCGTTGGTGCGGAAGCTCCAGGCCAGGCGGCGGCCGGCCTCCTGCGCCGGCGCGACACCGGAGTGGGCCTCGTTGCCGTGGTGCTGGTCCCAGTCACCGCCGGCGACCGGCTCGAGCGCCGGCTCGTCGGTGAGGGTGAAGTCCGCCGACTTGGTCCAGGTCTTGCCCGCCGCGTCTACCACCTTCACGTCGATGCTGTGCTCACCGACCGTCTGCAGGCTGTCGGGCAGGTTGCTCTGCCAGGTGAACTCGCCGCTGTGGTGCAGCGGCATCCAGTTCTTGTCGCCGGCGATCCGGTAGCGCGCCGAGACGACCTCGTCGCCGGTGTCGTAGGCGTTGATCTGGATGCCCGGGAACTTCGCCGCCGGCACCTTCGAGCCCGGCGCGGGGCTGACGATGGTGAGGTGCTCGTTCTCGCCGTACATCCGGAACGGGTTGTCGAAGCCCGGACCCGCCATGTGGATGTAGCGGAAGCCGCGGGGCGCGTTGTCGATCGTGTAGGAGCTCGACACGGTCTGGATGTGCTTGGCGGTCGAGGCGAACGCCGAGTGGTTCTCGACGTGGTTGGAGTGCTCGTGGCCGACCAGGATCAGCTGCGCCTTGTAGTGCTCGAGCACGTCACCGAAGGCGTCGTACGTCGACGGCGAGCCGAACGGGACGTTCATCGGCTGGTGGGTGAGGACGACGACCTCGATGTCGTTGGTCGGGTCGTCGTCGAGCGGAACGCTCGCGGCGAGGTCGTCCTTGAGCCAGTTCAGCTCCTCGTCGAACGGCGCCGAGCCGTTGTTCTCGAGCACCACGAAGTGCCGGTTGCCGTAGTTGAACGAGTACCACTCCGGGCCGACGTTCTTGCGATAGTTGTCGATCTTGTCCGCGTACGCCGACCCGCTCGCGTACTCGTGGTTGCCGACGGCCGGCCACACGCCGACGGCCGACTGCTGGGTGCCGCGACGATACGTGTCGAACTGCCCCTGGCTGGCGTCGTTGGTGAGGTCGCCGCTGACCGCGATGAAGCGCAGGTCGGTGCCCGTGGAGTTGATCTCGCGGATCTGGTCGGGCAGCTGTGCGTTGACGTGCGGGTCGGCGATGTTGGCCCAGGAGAAGGTGTCGCCGTCGGAGAGGTCGTCACGGACGAGCGCGAAGTCCGCGGTCGGCGTGGCGTCGTCGGCGAGCTGGCCGAGCTTGGCCCAGAACCTCGGCTCCTTGTACTGGTCCAGGCCGAACCGGTAGCCCCGCGGCTGGCCGGCCCACACGATGTCCGTCTTGCGACGGTCGATGGAGATCGTCAGCGAGTAGGAACCGTCGGCGGCGGTCGTGGTGGCGACGTTGCCGTCGGAGACGCGCACGCCGGCCAGGCCGACCTCGTCGGGGTTGCGCTGGCCGTCGCCGTTGGCGTCGACGTACACGACGCCGCTGACGGTGGCCTCCGGCGGGTCGATGGCGGCCGCCGCGTACGACGTGAGCGGGCCCGCCACGACGCTGGCGGCGAGCCCCAGCGTGGTGGCGTACAGGACGACGCGCAGGCGCGCGCGTGTCCAGGTGAACGCGGACATCGGGATCCTTCGGGGTGGGGGCGGGAGGTGGGTGTCAGGTCAGGAGCGGGGAGCGTTCGACGAACCAGACCAGACCGGCACCGGCGACGGCGACGGTCGCCGCGACGGTGCCGAGCGTGAGGGCGCGAGCGGCG
This sequence comes from Micromonospora sp. IBHARD004, assembly GCF_052814115.1. Lineage (NCBI taxonomy): Bacteria > Bacillati > Actinomycetota > Actinomycetes > Micromonosporales > Micromonosporaceae > Micromonospora > Micromonospora sp. IBHARD004. The sequence goes on along the minus strand of NZ_CP199934.1, from coordinate 2,986,686 downwards.
ACCGGCGTGGTCGCGGCCCTGCGCAGGAACAGCAGCGCCGGGAAGGTGAGCGCGATGATCGTCAACTGGGCGAGTTCGATGCCGACGTTGAAGGAGACCAGGTCGGCCAGCGTCGAGGCCGACAGCGGCCCGTCGACGCTGAGCGCGCCCGCGAAGCCGAGCCCGTGCAGCAGCCCGAAGCCGAAGGCCACGGGCAGCCGGTGGCTCGTCCTCGGCGAGAGCAGGTTGTCGAGCGCGACGAACGCGATCGACAGCGCGATGAGCGGCTCGACGATCCACCCGGGCACGCTGACCCAGCCGATCGCGGCCAGCACCAGGGTCACCGAGTGTGCGACCGTGAAGGCCGTGGCGACCTCGACGACGTCGCGCAGCCGCTTCGCGCCCAGCAGCAGCGCCAGCAGGAACAGCACGTGGTCGAGCCCGAAGAGCAGGTGCTCCGCCCCGAGCCGGACGAACCGCGGGATCTCGCTGAGCAGGTCGGTGCGCCCCACCGTGACGCTGGTGCGGGCGGTGTCGAGCAACGTCGAACCGCGGCGGCCGTCGATGTCGTAGGCCACCATCGTGGTGGTGTCGTCGATGACGCCGTCGGAGACGCGGAAGATGTCGCTGCGGACGGTGAGCGCGCCGGACGCCGGGCAGTCGTAGGCGAGCGCGACCCGCACCGCGCCGGAGTCGGCGAGTTCGACGCGGGCGTCGTCCTCAGCGGTGCACCCGATCGAGCCGCGGCTCAGCCGCAGCCGCCCGCCGACGTACGCCGCCACGTCGCTCGCGTGCGCGTCCAGCGAGCTGCGCCGCACCTCGGTCGGCACCTCGGCGGCCGCGCCGTCCACGCCGACCGCGTCCGGGCTCAGGGCACCGTCGAGACTCAGCAGCCGGGCGAGGACGTCGTACTCCACGTCGACGACAGCCGCGACGCCGTCGCCCTGGCTGCGCAGGTCGACCGCGACCGAGGTCGCGCGGACGTGGGCCTGCGCCGGAGCGGCGACGAGGAACACGGCAACAAGGGCGGCGAGGAACGCCAGTAGACGCACAGGCAAGCACTTCCGTCGTGGGGGGGCGGTCGTTCCCCAGACCCTGCAGTGCTCGCTCCACACCCGGCAACTCAAGACGGCCCAATTCACCGAACCTTCCGCTGCCGATCACCCACCGGCCGAAAGCCGGGTTTCTGGGCGCCGAAAGCCGGGTTTTTGGGCCCGGCTACGAGGCCCGTGTACGAAGCCGGGTGAACCCGGCGGCGATCCCGACGCCCAGGGCGCACCCGCACGAGTTGAACATGACGTCGTCGACGTCGGCGGCGCGGCTCAACAGCAACTGGCCGAGCTCGATGAGCAGCGACAGGCCCGCACCCGCCGCGACCGCCGCCCCCGCCTGCGGCAGCACCACGCGCAGCAGCCATCCCACGGGGACGAACATCGCGACGTTCCCGACGATGTTGACGATCCCGAGCCCCCGGTTGCCGTTGTCCCATTCGTCGCGGATCTCGGCACCGGGGCGCAGGTTCAACGTGCCAGCCGCGGAGTCTGGTCGCAGGGTCGCGACCACGACGGCTGCGACGACCAGCCCGAGCAGGAGGTACGCCGTCTGCGCGGTCCGCCGCAGCGGGGTCAGTCAGGGCGCCGAGCTGCATCAAGATGAAGGCGAGCCTTTGCGGCGATTCGAAGGTTGTCGTAGGCCTCGTCAAGAGCCTTGCCTGGCTTGCCTCCGAGCGGCAAACCGGAGGCGACGACCCCGTCCGCGAGCGTCCGCAACTCCGACGTCAGATGACGCAGCTCCATCGCCTAACCCGTTCGACCGTCCCTTGTGCAAAATCCACCGGGTTAGAGTTGCCCGACCTTTGCGCTACCTGGAGGACACCGCCGGCATGTCCCGACCCGCCCTCGCCTTTCTTCCCGACCCGGCCCTGGCGGCGCTGGGCGTGGTGGGCGCCACCCATCTGGCGCTCGCGTGCTCGAGCGCCGTCCCTACGACCGGCGACCGCGCTACGAGTACGTCCTGACGGAGAAGGGCGGCGAGCTTGTCGACCTGCTCATGGTCATGACCGGCTGGGGAGACAAGTGGCTCGCGGGCGAGGCTGGCCCGCCAGTGCTGTACCGCCACCACGCGTGCGGCGAGGTCAGCGGTGTCGACCTACGCAGCGCCCACTGCGGCGAGCCGATGCACGCAAACGACGTCGACCCGCTGCCAGGCTCCGGCGCAGCCGTGTGACCGAGACGAGCCCAGAGCCACTGCCGGTCTTGACGGCCCAACAGCATCCGCGACCGCCGTCGGGCGCGCCCCCGGTTCGTCGACCCCTGCGTGCCCTGCGGGTGGGCCTCCCCGCCACGACGGGATCAACGCACGACGGCGTACCGCACATGAACGGCGTACGGCGAGTGGTGGACCGCAAGGATCTTGAGGTCGATATCGCGGTCGAAGCCCTCGAAGAGCCGCTTTCCCCGGCCGAGGACGACCGGAGCGGTAGTGATGCCTAGCTCGTCGATCACCCCCGCCGTGAGCGCCTGCCGGATGATGTCAGCGCCCCCGCCAATGGCGACGCCGCTGTCGCCCGCCGCCCGCCGGGCCGCCGCCAACGCCTCCTCGAACCCGTTGACCATGAGGAAACCGGTGCTCGGGTCGGGCTGGTCGGCGGTGCGATGGGTGAGCACGACCATGGTGCCTCCGAACGGATTCCGGCCGCCCCAGGCCCCGGCGCTGTCGTACATGCCCCGGCCGCACAGGCCGGCGCTCGTCCCCTCGAGCAGCGCGTCGAAGTACGCACGGTCCGCGTCGGTCATGCCGGCGCCGGGCTCGCGCTCCGTCTCGTAGGTCCACGGGCCGCCCATCACCCAGTAGTGGAGCCGCTCGCCGCCGATGCCGAGCCCCTGGCCCTCGCGATCGCCGGGAGCGGTGACGTAGCCGTCCAGTGACACGGTGATGGCGGCCTTCACCGGGCCTCGCCGTTCGGTGGTGCTCATGCTTCCTCCTGTGACGGATATCGGAGACATCGGACCTAGCAGAGACTGCCCGCCGGCGCTGGACTCATCGGTCCGCTTCGTCGAGCTTGGGTGAGGTCGAGCTTGGGCTGTGCGTTCTCGGCGCCATACCGCTCGGCTGATCGCGGCTGGGCCGGGAATGTCCTGGTTGCCGCTTCAGCCTGCCGGATATGGTTTTCGGCCCGTACTGACCCTTTCACCAACGGTGCAGCACAGCGGCCAGCTGGGCCAGGGCGACATGGGCGGCGTCGAATAGGGCCAGTTTCCGCGGGAAGTTGTGGATGAGCCCCTGGTACCGGGCTGCGGTGACGGGAACGCCGGCCGCCAGCAGCCCGGCGGCGTACCGTTCGCCCTCGATGGACAACAGGTCGAGCTCGGCGGTGATGACCACGGCGGGGGGCAGGCCGGTCAGGTCGGCCCGCAGTGGGTCCAGATCCGGCTGCCTACGGTCCACGCCGGATGGCGCGAACGCGTCCCAGAAGAACCGCATCTCCTCCCGGTCCAGGCCGTACTCGTCGAGGGCCGGATAGTCGGCCGCCGGGTCGATGACCGGGCAGATGAGGATCTGTCCCGCAAGACGTGTCCCCGCATCCCGGGCGCGCCGAGCGGTCACCGCCGCAAGGTGCCCTCCCGCGGAGTCACCGGCCACCGCCGTCCGGCCCGGGTCGAGGCCGTGCCTTGCCGCCCCGGGTCCGCGCAGCCAGGTGAGCGCGCGCACCATGTCGTCCACCGCGGCCGGATACGGATACTCGGGGGCGAGCCGGTAGTCCACGGAGAGCACCGCCCAGCCGGACTCGGCCGCCAAATGCCGGCACAGCCCGTCGTGGGTGTCCACGCTGCCCATCACCCAGCCCCCGCCGTGCGCAAAGAGGACCACCGGCATGGCGTCGCGGTCGCGGTCGCGGTAGAGGCGGCCGGGTACGCCGCCGGCGTCGACGGTCATCACGGACCGGATCGCCGGTCCGGTGCCGACCTCCGCCGGAGTCGCCTGGACCATGCTCTGCCGTGCCGCCGGCAGGGTCGCCCGGGTGAGCGGGACACGCTGCTGGACCTGCATCGCCGCCCGCGCCTGCGGGTGCAGTCGGCCGGGGTCCACCCACCCAGTATCGCTCGCCCGACGGATCTCCGGGTTGCCGACACGGCGGTGTCGAATCGGCGAAGAGGTCGGTACGGTGTGGACCGTGGACGAGCTTCTACCGGCGCTGCCGGAGGACTGGGACCGCTGCCTAGCGGTGGCCGCACACCCTGATGACATCGAGTACGGCGCCGCTTCGGCGATCGCCCGCTGGACCGCACAGGGCAAGCAGGTCACCTACCTGCTGGCCACGCGCGGCGAGGCAGGAATCGACACCATGCGCCCCGACCAGGCGGCACCGTTGCGCGAGCAGGAGCAGCGCGCCGGGGCCCGGGAGGTCGGCGTGGAGGTCGTGGAGTTCCTCGACCACCGCGACGGCGTCGTCGAGTACGGCCCAGACCTGCGCCGCGACATCGTACGGGCGATCCGCCGCCATCGGCCCGAGGTCATCGTCTCGGGCGCCTTCACCGTCCGCATGGTGGGCGGTATGACCAACCAGGCCGACCACCGGGCGGTGGGGCTGGCTGCGCTGGACGCCGCGCGGGACGCGGGCAACCGGTGGATCTTCCCGGAGCTGGTGGACGAGGGGCTGTCTCCCTGGGGTGGCGTGCGCTACGTCTGCTTCGGCGGCGCCGAGCGCCCCACGCACGGGGTGGACGTCACCGGTGAGCCGTTGCAGCGCGGTATCGCCTCACTGGCCGCGCACGCCGAGTACACCAGAGGCCTGGGCGTGGCCGGCCCCGAGCCCGGGCCGCTCCTCACCTGGGCGGCCCGCCAGGGCGGGCCGGCGCTGGGCGTGGAGGCGGCGGTCCTGTTCGACGTTCACACCCTCACCTTCGAGGGCCCACCACCCTGGCTCTGAGCCCTGGCAGAACTCTCTCCGGCGAACGTGTCGCGCGCTCGTAAGCCAGTCCGGCGGCGCGCCAATGACCACCACCGAGGTGGAGAATTCTCCCGGCTTCCCGGGCCACAGCTGATGGACAACCTCCCGCAAGCAGGCCAGCCGCTTCGGCGTCCACGCAGGAGCGGTCAGTGCAGCGCCCGCCCGCGCCATGAGGACGTAGGGTCGGCGCATGCGATGTTGGCCAAGCAGCGCAGACGGTCCGTGGATGTCGTGCGGGTACGCGATCGTCTGTCGCCGTTGCTACAGCGATTGCTACACGTCGTCGCCCCAATTGGGCGGTCGACCCGCGACTGCCGGGTGAAGGAGGATGAGCCACTGCTCGTCGAGATCGATGGTCGCGAGATACGGACCGAAGGCGACGTTCATCGGCTCCTCGGCCGCGCTCTCGACTTCGGTCCGGTGAGCGCTTCGGTGTGAAGCAGGACGCTTCACCCACTCTGACCTGGGAAAATGCAACGCGGCAGGTCGGGGCGATGTCGTTGAGCGCCGTTCGGTGCCGTTGAGTGCAGTTCAACGCCGTTCAGTGCACCCGGATGCTCCCACTGTGCTCCCCGATCCCGGACCCGCATGGACCCACACGTTCAGCCGGGACAGTCTGTCTAACGCAGGGCCGTCCGCCCCCGCGGCACGGAGCGCGGCCCGACGGTGGGTAGGGACGGCGAGCGTGCTCGCGGACGCGGCGCATCGTGGGACGCCGACTTGACTCCGCCTGCCGCGACGCTCCGTATCGCGCGGTTCGCGGCAAGAGAGGGCGTTGGCGGAGCAATGACGCGACGGGGCTCGAGTCTCCATCTACATCCCGGTCTGACCTTCCGGCCGCCTCCGTGGCCGGCGGCGGATGACGCGACGTCCGGACGCCGAGGCGCGAGGTGCGCGGCCCGGCGTACGCACGGTGACGCTGAACGTCTACCGGGCGCCGGCGGTAGGGGCGTGGTATGCCGCGGCGGTGAAGGCGCGCAGGGCTATCTCGGCCGACTGTTCCAGTTGGCTGCGCTGCGCGCCGGCTGCCGCGTGGACGGCGTGGCCTTCGGTGACGACGCTGAGGAAGCGGGCCAGCGCGGCGGGGTCGACGTCCGGGGGCAGGTCGCCCTCGTCGACGGCGCGGGCGAAGCGGGTGGCGATGGCCTGCTCGCCGGCCAGCCGGCTGGCCGCGAGGAACTCGGAGATCGCCGCGTTCTCGGCGCCGCAGGCGGTGCCGCCCTGGACGGAGAGGCATCCGGCCGGGCGGTCCGGTCGGGTCAGGGCCACGACGTTGTCCCGTAGCAGGGCCGCCGCCACCTCGTGGGCCGTGGGCTGGTCCAGCGCGTCGCGCGCGTACGCCACCTCGACGTCCGCGTACCGGGCCACGACCTTGCGGAACAGTCCCTCCTTATTGCCGTAGGCGGCGTACAGGCTGGGCTTGTTGATGCCCATGGCTGCGGTGAGGTCGGTCAGCGAGGTGCCCTCGTAGCCGTGCCGCCAGAACACCTCCATCGCCCGGTCCAGGGCCTGTTCGGTGTCGAATCCGCGCGGTCGTCCGGTCTGGGTCATCTCGTCCACCCCCTCGTGGCACCAACACTACCGCCGCCGAAACCGATCGGTACAAAAGTTTGGGGAATGGCGCCGGGCCCTGCTAGCTTCTTATGTACCGGTCGGTACAGAACTACGGAAGGGGGTCGAGATGGACAACGTGAAACGCACGCTCGGCACGGTCGGGATCTGGAGCATGGAACTGCGCGGGGCCGCCCGGCCCGAGGTCCGCGAGGCCGCCGCCGAGCTGGACCAGCTCGGCTTTCCCGCGCTCTGGATCCCGGGCCTGGACGGCCAGGGGGCGCTGGACGACGTCGAGCACCTGCTGGCCGCCGCGCCGCGCGCCACCGTCGCGCTGGGTGTGCTGTCGATGTGGGGCCAGGACCCGGCCGCGCTCGGCGACCATTGGTCCGCGCTGGATGCGGCGTACGGACCCCGCGCCGTCATGGGCCTCGGGGTCAGCAACGCCAATTCCGCCGCCAACGCCGGCCAGGACTACGGCAAGCCCACCGTGTCGATGGGCCGGTTCCTCGACGGCCTCGACGCCGCACCCCATCCGATCCCGGCCGACCGGCGTCTGCTGGGTGCGTTGGGTCCGAAGATGGTCGATCTGGCCACCGCGCGGACCTCGGGTTGGCACCCGTTCCTGGTCACTCCCGAGTACTCGGCCGTCCAGCGGGCGCGCGTGGGCGACGCCCCGCTCATCGCTCCCCACCTGGCGGTCGTCCTGGACCGCGATCCCGCCCGGGCGCGGGCAGCCGCCCGGGACGGCGTCGGGGTGTTCATCGGCTTCCCCGCCTACCGGTCCAACCTGGCCCGCCTCGGCTTCGGCGAGGAGGACCTGGTCCCGGGCGGCAGCGACCGGCTCATCGACGCCCTGGTCGCCTGGGGCGACCTCGACGCGGTCGCCGGCCGCGTCCAGGCCCACCTGGACGCCGGGGCGGACCACGTCACCCTGCACGTCCTGCGGCCCGACCCCGCCGACGGTGGGGACCTGCCCCGGCGGCAGTGGCGGGAACTCGCCGGGCTGCTGCCCCACTTCACCCCGCGCACCGCGCACTGACCAACCCCGGCTGACCCGCGTGCCCAGCGCCCGGGTCAGCGACGCACGAAACCCATCCCGCACCACCCGAGTTCCAAGGAGTACGACAGATGGCACAGCTCAACGACAAGACCGCCCTGGTCACCGGTGGCACCACCGGCATCGGCCTGGCCGCGGCCCGCCGCTTCGCAGCCGAAGGCGCGCACGTCTTCATCACCGGGCGCCGCCAGCAGCAGCTGGACGAGGCCGTCGCGGCCATCGGTCCGGCTGCCACGGGCATCCGCAGCGACGTGAGCGCGAGGACGAAGTAGACCACGACCCGCGCAGGCAGCAGCTGCAACCGCTTCTCACGCGCTCCGGTCTCCTCCAGCACCGCATCCACCAGCTCAAAGTCCACGATCTGGGTCAGCTCACCCAGATGCCCGGGCGCGTACACACCCGCGGCTGTCGTGATCATCCGCGCGATGACACGCTGCTCCTGCAACGGACCCCTGGTTCTTGATCACATGGCTCGACACCACGTTGATCTACCAGAGGTCCCGTTCCTCATCACTACTGACTTGACGAAGCGCCGATCGGCCAAACGCAACAGTGTTGAGCGTGTAGGGCAGGTAGCGTCAGACTGCCAGCCGGGGCCACAACTCACCCTGCAAGCCAATCCGAAGGACCCCATGAACAGCACCGTCGCCGACCTGATGCGCCGCAACCTCCTCGACGTCTTCAACGAACGGGACCCCGAGCGCCGCAACGCGGCCATAGCGCTGACCTACGCCCAGGACGTCGTGTGGCACGAACCCGACCGCGTCATTCGAGGCCGCGAGGCGCTCGTCCAGCGCGCCACAGAGTTGCTTGCGGAGACCCCGGGCTGGGTCTTCCGGCCCGACGGCCCCGTCTCCGCCCTCGACGACCTAGGCCACCTCGGCTTCCAGTACGGCCCCGCCGGTCAACCGCCCGTCTTCACCGGAATGGACATCGCCCGCTGCAAGGACGGCGTCATCGTAGAGCTCTACACCTTCGTCAGCGGGAGCAGCCAACCGTCCTAGGCGGTGTCTTCAAAGGATCTTGGTGTCGGATGATGTAGCGCGTGGGTCGTCGCTACGAGTTGTCGGATGTCGAGTGGGAGTCGTTGTCGCGGTATCTGCCGTCGGCGGTGACCGGCGGTCGGCCTCGGTCGGATGACCGGCGGGTGCTCAACGGAATCGTGTGGAAGATCCGGGCGGGCGCGGCATGGCGGGACGTGGCCGCCCGCTACGGGTCCTGGCAGTCGATCTACACGCGTTTCCGCAGGTGGGCTTTGGATGGCACGTTCGCGCGGATGTTGGCCGGGGTGCAGGCCGACGCGGACGCGGCCGGGGACATCGACTGGCTGGTGTCGGTGGACTCGACGATCGTGCGGGCACATCAGCACGCCGCTGGCGCTAAAGGGGGCACCGAGAATCGGACGAACCACAAGATCACGCCCTCGGTCGATCTCGAGGTGGACTGACCACCAAGATCTGCCTCGCCTGCGACGGCCTGGGCCGGACTCTCGCCTTCGTTCTCTCCGGCGGCAACGTCAACGACTGCACCCGCTTCAACCACGTCATGGCCGCCCTTCGTGTCGAGCGGTCAGGACCTGGCCGTCCCCGGGTCCGCCCGGACCACGTCATCGCCGACAAGGGCTACAGCTCGAAGGCGATCCGGGCCGACCTGCGTCGACGCGGCATCGGGCATACCATCCCTGAGCGCGCCGACCAGCAGGCCAACCGCCGCCGACGCGGCAGCCGCGGCGGCCGGCCACCGGTGTTCGACAAGCAGCTCTACAAGCACCGCAACGTCGTCGAGCGCTGCTTCAACCGACTCAAGCAATGCCGCAGCGTGGCGACCCCGGAGATGACCCGCCGCGGCGTGCGGATTCCGCACGACGTGGCGATCGTCGGCTACGACGACATCGACTTCGCCGCCGCCGCCGCAGTGCCACTCACCTCGGTTCGCCAGCCCCGGCATCTGCTCGGACGGACCGCCGCGGAGCTGCTCATCGAGGAGGCGACCGAGGACAGCAGCCACCAGCACCGCCAAGTTGTCTTCGATCCGGAGCTGGTCGTACGGGATTCGAGCGACCGGACGATCGGCCGGCGGCCGCGGCGGCGTCTGCCGAGCCGCGAGGGCGTCACCGTCACCCGGGACCCCGCCTGATGGCCAAGGTGCTGTGGCATGTCACGTTGCCCGCCAATTCTCGGTGCTGCCGGTCACTGCCCTGCCTGGCGATCATCGTTTCTGGCCTTCGCCCGTCTTGCACGTCTCCTGGAAGATTCAGGAACTCGCTGGTCCGCTGCGCGTAGAAGACGCGCGAGGGTGGCTCTCTGGCGTGTACCCCTCGGAAAGTCGGTTACAGCTACGCCACCTGGGCGTATTCGTTGATCAGCCCGTTGAGGATCTTCCGGCGGCGAACTCGTGCTGCGGTCAGGTCGGCGACCGGTGAGGGCGGTACGTCGGTGGCGTTGGGTGGGTGTTGGCGTCGTCCTTGGTGAGGTCGGTGGTCGTTGTAGTGCGTCACGTACTCGCCGAGGTTGCCCTGTAGGTGGCGTTGGTTGTAGATCAGCATCCGGTCGAGGCACTCACGGCGGACCGTGCGTACCCACCGTTCCGCGTACGCGTTCGCCCGCGGCGCCCGAGTTGGGGTACGCAGGATCTCGATGCCCTCGGTGGTGAAGACCTCGTCGAACGCGGCGGTGTACTTGCTGTCACGATCCCGGATCAAGACCCTGAACTGGGCGACTCGGTCACCGAGGTCCATCAACAGGTTCCGCGCCTGCTGGGTAACCCACTCCCCCGCCGGGTTCGTGGTGGCCCCGAGGACATGTACCCGCCGGGTCGCGATCTCCATCAGGAACAACACATAGACCCGAGTCAGACCGATCGTGTCCACATGCAGGAAATCGCGGGCCAGGACGCCCCTGGCCTGAGCGGTCAGGAACTCTGTCCAGGCCGGCCCGCCGCGCCGCGGAGCCGGGTCGACACCAGCGGCGGTCAGGACCGTCCACACGGTGCTGGGAGCGACCCGATAACCGAGCCTGAGGAGTTCGCCCTGCACTCGGCGGTGGCCCCAGGTCGGGTTCTCCCTGGCCAGGCGCAGCACCAGGGCGCGGATCTCCGCCCGTATCGGTGGGCGCCCGGGTCGTCGTTGCGGGTAGGTCCACTTCCGGGCGACCAGTTCACGGTGCCAGCGCAGCAACGTGGCCGGGGTGACAATGAACGTCGACCACCGGGAACGAGGAAGCAGCCGGGAAAGGGCTGACAGCACCACTCGGTCGGCGGCTCCAGGTCCAGGCGTGCCACCTGCCGGCGCAGGACCGCGACCTGATGACGCAGCACGAGAATCTCGATGCCCTTGGACCGGTCGCCGCGCAGGCCTTGGCCCACCAGCCGCAGGATCTGACACAAGATCAGGTACCCGAAAGACAGGAACATGCCCGCCACCATGCCCCACGGCCGGCTAGCCGGGCCGCACAGAACCGCACCTCAGAGGCCAGAACCGGGTTTCCGAGCGGTACAGGCATCCTCCACGAGTACCAGCATGCTGCGTGACCTGCGTGGACGAGGTTTTCGGCAAGCGCAACGTCGAAGCCGGCTCAGGTCGCCGGCAACTGCTCCTCCTTGAACTCGGCCATGAACCGGTCGCCGCGCTCCGGCCCCTGCCAGATCCGGGCGCGGGGGTGCCAGACGTACCGGACACTGATCGGGCCGCTCCCGCCGGCCCAGGTGCGCACCAGGTCAGGGCACAGTGCCGCGACCCGGGCGGTCAGGACACCCCGCCACACACCGGGTCCTGGTCATGCTGGCGCCGTAAGCATCAACACCAAGCCCGCCTCGGGCACGACAAAGGCCTCGGCTGTCCACTCACCTACCTGCCGTTGCAGCACTAGCCGCCGCTCGGGCCGGCCTCGAGAACTCGCCGGTCCCAGCCTCCGAGGTCGGCGGCGGCCTCATAGGTGGACCGGAGAAAGTCGGCAAGGACCGCGTCCGGGTCCGGCGAGCCGGCCACCGCCTCGTACGGGAGCAGGAACTCACCACTGCCGTCGTCGTAGGAGGCGGCGTCCGGGCGGACGCGCCGTTCGGCGTATCCGGGTGGCTCCGGGTAGGCGTACGCGTAGAAGGCGCCCTCCGCACCGCCGCCCGGCCAGAAGCCGCAGCTGGCCAGCTCGTGGGAGTAGCCCTCACGCATCACCCACGGCGGGCAGTTCGGCGCGCCACCCGGGTGCGGCGGGGCGGCCCGGCCGGAGAACCGGGTGTACGCCAGGTCCATCGCGCCCCAGAAGAAGTGCACCAGGCTGGCCTTGCCGACGAACTCGGACCGGAACCGCCCGATGACCCGCTCGGCCTGCAGCAGCTGCCGCCAGAACAACTGCGCCGCCGCCCCGTCGTACGCCGTGTGCACCCCGTCCTCGGCGAACGGGATGGCTGGCTCGACCTCGTTGGGGACGGCATGGATCCGCGTCTGCACGCCCAGCCCGGCCAGCGCGTCCATGGTCTCCCGGTAGAACGCCGCGACCGGCTTGGGCTCCAGCGCCACGGCCCGGGAACGGCCGTCGCTGGTGCGCAGGTGCAGCCGATGGTCGAGGAAGTCGAACTCGATGTCGAACGCCCCGTCCCGGTACGGCACCGCCGACGTGGTCAACCCGCGGGCGCTAGGGTAGAGCGTGACGTGCCACCAGTGGTTGACCGCCGGCGCGTGCGCCATCCGGATCTTCCCGACGATCTGGGTCCACATGTGCAGTGTGTCCCTGGTGTCGGCCCACTCCGCCACACGCAGCCGCGGCCACGGCGGCGACGGTTCGCGGCTCCGGTCGATCCTGTCGTCGCCCACCGCTCCAGGGTGCCACATCATGAGCGTCACCGCGCCCCGGCCGCGAACCCATCGCGCATGATCTACTCGGTGAGCAGGCGGGCGTATCCACGGCCACGGAACTCGCGCGAGGGCACCGCTTCGTCAGCCCGGCGTGATCTGCGCCGTCGGCTCCATCGCCGCCAGCAGGGCCCTCCTGACCGGCGAGCGCGGCCATGAGGGACCTGCCCTGAGATGCCGGCCGGTGGTGGCTGGCCCGCCGTGGCCTGACCAGCCAGCAGCCGGCCTCGGGCAACTGGCGGATGCTCGACGGCTCGACGATCGCCTACTGCCGTTCCTTGATCAGTTCGCCGGACCGAACGGGCCGCTCCCCCGGGTCCCGGATGGCGGCGAGCTCGTCCACGCCGTCATCCTGCACCGGGCGGCGCAGGGGGCGCCACCCCCGGCATTCGTTTGTCGCGGATCCTCGCCCCTACCCGGTGTCCCCTCCCCCACCATGGCGAAGACACGTCACGGACTTCGGACGTGCCGACTGCGCCGAGAGGCGACGTGCCGGTCCGCCTGACCCGCGGCGCCGGAGGTGTCGACCGGGCCGGCCGGTCGCGTCAGTGCAGCCGGGTATTCCAGTCCTCCGGTACCTGGCCCCGGGGACCGGGGGCGGGCTGGTCGAGAGGGTGCGAGTGCGGCTCGGCCAGCTCCGGCCCGTCTTCGTAGAACTGGTCGTTGGAGTAGTCCCAGAACCACGACTCGCCGGGCTCGAAGCTCTGGATGACCGGGTGACCCGTCGCGGCTGCGTGAGCGGTCGCGTGCCGGCTCGGCGAGGAGTCGCAGCAGCCGACGTGGCCGCAGGCCGCGCAGCGGCGCAGGTGGAACCACCACCCGCCGGAGGATTCACACTCCACGCAGCCCGGGCCGCTCGGTGGCACGGCAGGGTCGATCGCCGCGGTCACGGCCTGCGGCTCCGGCTTGGGCTTGGTCTGGTCACCCACGATACGTTCCCTCCCGGCTCACGGCCTCCGACGGTCGGGACCGATCCGCACGTGTCCCGCCGGGTCGCCCCGGCCTCGCAGTCTGGCACCCGAAAGCGTCGGCCCGCACCCCGCCCCGCCGGGTGTGCCGGCCGGCACTCAGCCGATGGGTCTGAGGATCGGTGCGGTGTCGGGGAGGTCCGGCCGGGTGCGGGGCCGGGTGCGCGACGGGCGGGAATGGGACGGGGCGGGAATGGGACGGGGGCGGTGCGGGTAACCGCCCGGCGCCGAGCCCGTGACTCGACGGGACAGCGGCGCGAACGAGGCGAACCGGGGTGGTCCGATGGCCTGGCGATGGTGCTGCGCGAAGCCGACCCCACAGACAAGGGCCGGATCTACCACGAACTGGGGCTCAGACTCACCTATAAGCCGACGGCTCGGATGGTGTCCGCTCAGGTCACCCCAAGTGGATCATGTACTAAAATTGTGCCCGAGGAGCGAGTTGAACCATACGCACACATGCCTGCCTGGATGACCTGGATCGAACGGCCGGCGTCCTGAATCGGCGTTCAGGAATACCTGGTGACAGGCCAGCCGGCAGCGTCGCATCCCAGCGTCACCGGCGCGGCCATCCGCCGGCGGTCTTGGGCAGGCCACAGAGCCGCAGTTCGAGCACGCTTCGGTGGGTACGGCGGCGCGGCGGCCGTGGGCGCGCCACACCCCCACGGCGTCATGGGCGAAGACGATGTGAACCGCGCCTGCTCCGGATGCCGCCCAGGTCAGGAACTCCTGCCGCCGCCAGGCGTAGTCCCAGCAGGAGCGGACGACCGCGACGCCATGGGCGTCCCACTCCACGGCCGGGTCGTCCCAGCGGACGACGTCGACGGCCAGCCCGGCCTTGCGGGTGCCGAAAACTCAGTCACCATCATTCACCTGCCACTTCGCCGACGATCACTAGCCGGGTCCGTTGTTGATCTGAACGGGTTCAAGGATCCTGCCCTGACTCATTGAACCTGTTCAAGTCGCGAACCGGGTTGTCGTGGACCGCGGTACAAATCTGCTGCTCACAGATGCTGACCGAGTTTTGGACCCTACAGGTGCTCCGCCATCAGGTGGCGGTGCTGCGCCGCCAGGTGACCCGCCCCGATCTCGAACCGGCCGACCGGATGGTGCTGGCGGTGCTGTCGCGGCTACTGCCCCGCCCGCGCTGGTCGGCGTTCTTCGTAACCCCGGCCACGCTGTTGCGGTGGCATCGTGGACTGGCCGCCCGACGATGGACGTACCCGCATGCCCGGCCGGGCCGGCCACCGGTCGACAAGCAGGTCCGTGACCTAGTGCTGCGACTCCCGGCGGAGAACCCGTCGTGGGGGCACCGCCGCATCCAGGGTGAACTGGTCGGCTTGGGTTACCCGGTGGCGGCCAGCACGGTGTGGAAGATCCTCAACCAAGCCGGGGTCGACCCGGCACCCCGGCGGTCCGGACCGACCTGGAAACAGTTCCTGACCGCCCAGGCCCACACGATCCTGGCCTGTGACTTCTTCACCGTCGACACGGTGTTGCTCAAGCGGATCTACGTGCTGTCCTTCGTCGAGATCGCCACCTGGAAGGTTCACCTCGGCGCAGTGACCGCGCATCCAACCGGCGCCTGGGTGACGCAGCAAGCACGGAACCTACTGATGGACCTCGACCAACGCGCGGCTGGGCTGCGGTTCCTGCTCCGCGACCGCGACAAGAAGTTCACGAACACCCTCGACGCCGTGTTCACTGCCGGAGGCATCGACGTGATCAAGACCCCGCCGCAGGCACCCCAGGCAAACGCGTTCGCCGAACGGTGGGTGGGCACCGTACGCCGGGAGTGCACCGACCGGATGCTCATCGTCGGCGAACGCCACCTCGCGGCCGTCCTCGCCGAGTACACGGCCCACTACAACAGCCATCGCCCACATCGATCGCTCGGCCAGCAGCCGCCCAACCCGCCGTCGGGATTCACTGACTTGACCGCCGCCAGGATCCGACGGCGCCCGATCCTCGGCGGGTTGATCAACGAGTATTCGCAGGCAGCATAGCCGAACCGGCTTTACGAGCCCCACATGCTGGTGACCAGGTACCGACGCACCAACTGACCATTCGCGAGCGCGGGCGCTTTCGGCCCTCGCACCCCGCCGCCACCGGGTCGTCGATACCCTCAGCCACTACTGACTCTTCCATCGGTCCGAGGGCCGCCGGTAGACCGGCCATCTTCGCGCAGGCCCGGGGGCGTGGGCTGCACAAGCCAGCCCGATTCCGCAGCGGTCTCTCCCGCAGGCACCCGCTCGCCAGAATCGCTCCGGAGTGGCCGGAGAAGTGTCTTGGGCGCGCGCCCGAGGGCGCGCAAGGCCGGGCGGAACGTCTCGGCGCGGCAATGCGTCTACCCACCACATCCCGAGCCGGCCTACACAGCACCACAACCGGTGCTCCCAAACTGCTCCCAAAGTAAGGGACCCAAACGAGGACGCTCGTTACCGATAGCTTCGGTAACGAGCGTCCTGCCTGCTTATATTTACGGTGGGCGATACCGGGATCGAACCAGTGACCTCTTCGGTGTGAACGCGGTTACGGGACATCGTTCGATGACATCCCATGTCGTCTTGCACTGCGGAGCATGGCCCCTGCCGCCTTGTGTGGTCTGGTCTCGGCCGTCGCTGGTCGTCTCGCTGCCTCCTCGCCGCCTCTCCCTTCGGTTCTCGACTGGCCGGACCGAGCAGGTTTACGCCTAGGCCGATTTGGTACTCGCAACTTGACTGCACCTGGTCAGGGCGGCGGGCACAGTCAACGTGCGGATATCGGCCGTCGCCCGCAGGCTTGCATGGGCAGAAACGACCACTCGACCCAGTAGGGAAGGAACCCACCATGAATGGCCGACCGAACATCGTCCTCGTCCACGGTGCATGGGCCGACGGCTCCTGCTGAAGCGGCGTATCGAGCGCCTACAGGCCGATGGCTACCACGTGACGGCCCCGCAGTACCCCTTGACCTCGACGGCCGATGATGTCGCCCGGCTACGCCAAGTCCTGAACTTGCAGGACGGCCCGACGATCGTGGTCGGCACTCCTACGGCGGCCAGATCATGACCGCCCTCGGCACCGACGCGCCGAACGTGGCCGGGCTGGTGTACATCGCGGCCTTCGGGCTCGACAACGGGGAGTCGCTCGCCGCCTTATTGTCGCAGGGACCCACACCGCCGGCGCTGGCGCACCTGTTCACCGACAAGCAGGGCTTCATGTGGCAGCCGCAGGACGACTTCGTCCAGCACTTCGCGGCCGACGTCGACCCGGTCCGGGCTAAGGTGATGCACTCCGTACAGCAGCCAATTGCCGGCTCAGCCTTCAACGATGCGATGGGCGTCCCGGCCTGGAAATCGCTGCCGTCCTGGTACCTGGTCGCCACCCAGGACCAGGCGATCCCGCCGGACGCGCAGCTCATGTTTGCCAGCCGCATGGGCGCGACCACCATCGAAGTCCCTGCCAGCCACGTCCCGATGGTTTCTCACCCCGACGAAGCGGCACAGCTCATCAAGGCGGCAGCCGAAACCCGGACCGCAATGCCGGCGGGTCATGCAGGCAGATGACAAAAGCCACAAGCAGCGGTGGAGGCCCGCCGTGTGGCCGCATACCGATCGTTGGCACTGCTGCTGCCAGTTCATAGTAGTTCGCGGCGGGCCACCAGCACCGGAGGTGCGGCATGGACGAGGATGCGCGCGAGCAGGGGCTGCTCACCGCCCTAACCACGGAGCATTTCGTGCTCCAGACCTCCCGCAGCGCCACGATCACCGAATCCGTTGGGCGGGCGACCGTGTTCCTGTCACTGCTCTCCGCCTCGCTGATCGGGCTCGGCTTCGTCTCCAGCAGCGGCCACCTGATCGAGCCGTACCTCGGCGGGGTGCTGCCGACCCTGGTGATCACTGGTCTGCTCACCTTCGCCCGGCTAGTTCAAAACACGGTGGAGAACTCGCTGAACCTCAAGCGCATCCAGCGCATCCGCGCCTACTACCACCGCCAATTCGCCGGTGAGCACGACTTCTTCGCCGACGCGGTCACCGGCCGGGGCGACGTGCAGGCAATCTCGGCGGCGGTGGGCAGCAGGCCGGCTCGCTGGCAACTGCTGCTGACCACGGCAGCGATGGTGGGCGCGATCAACGCACTGCTGATCGGCCTGGGCGCCGCCCTGCTGACCGGGGTGCTGGGCGGATCCCCCGCGCTGGCGATCGCGCTCGGGGTGGCGGTGGCACTGGTCGCCTTCGCCGCACAGCTCGCGTACATCAAACGGGCCTCGATCTGGCTGACCGGCTGACCGCCGGTGGGCCGAGCACGCCGCTAAGCTGCGCAGCCTTGGCGCCATCTACAGCCGTTGGTCCTTGGTGGTCTACCCCTAACGGCCTGGACCTGGTTCTCGTCGACGACGAGCGGAGCTTGCTTCGACCCCTCGATTGTGAGAACTGCGCGCCTCGTCATCTCGTCGGAGGTCACGCCGGCTGATGGTACGCGCGTAGCAAAGCTTCGCGGACCGGGCGCGAACGGCCGCACTGGGGCTGCCGTCGCGCGGAGCGGGGTCGTCGACACCGTCGCCGGTGCGGCATAGTTGAACCGGCAGATCGCCACACGCCGCTACCTCCGTTACACGACGGGCTCGGTTGTGCATCATGCTGGCTGGGAGCCGGCGTGGGCGTTATGTGTACCTTCGCTCAACACACCTCGGGACTGCAATGCCTACAAGTAGCCGCTTCGTCGTCGCCGTTCACGCGCTGGTTGCCCTGGCGGTCAGCGGCGACAAACCCCTGCGGTCCGAAGACCTCGCTTACTCGGTCAGCACAAGTCCGGCGGTGATCCGCGGGCTGTTCTCGCGGCTGAGTAGCGCGGGACTCACCAAGTCGCAGCTCGGAGCGGGCGGCGGTGCCCTCTTGGCCAGGCCGGCCGAGGAGGTGCGTTTGCTGGAGGTCTACCAGGCGGTCGAGGACACCCAGCTGTTCACCCTGCATCGCACACCACCGCCCCGAACGTGCGCCGTCGGCGGCAACATCGTGGACGCCCTCCAACCGACCCTGGCCCGCGCGCGCGAGGCATTCGAGGCAGAGCTGGCCCGCGTCACGATCGCGGATCTCGCCGCGGACGTGGCTCGCCTCGGAAAGTTCACGATGCCGCTCGAGTGGTGAGTGACCGCAGATGTGGCCTAGGTCTCAGCAAAAGTGTCACTGTGTCGCTTACACAGTGATACTCTCGTTCCCGGGTCGGGCGATGACGAGATCAACGGATGTCGGACGTCCGGGCCGAGTCCGTGAACGGTGTTACCACCCTTCGACTCGGGGAACCCCGCGGTCGGTCTCCGGGCAGCCGCCTTCTCGGCTGGATGCCCCCAACGATTGGAGTGAACGATGAGCACCACCCCCTCGGCTGTGGACCTGCTGCAGCGCAGTCTCGACACCTTCCTCGCCAAGGACATGAAAGGCTGGACGGATCTGTGCGCCGACGATGTCGTCGCCGAGTTTCCGTTCGCCCCGGAGGGATCGCCGGCGCGGATCGAGGGCCGTGAAGCGCTCTATGAGTACCTGCGCGGCTACCCCGATCTCATCGACGTGCGGGAGATCCCGACGGTGCGGATCTACGCGACCGATGACGAGAACGTGGCTATCGCGGACTGGAGCGTGTCCGGGACTGTCCTGACCAACGGCAACCCCTATGAGATGCGCTACGCCACCTTCGCCACCTTCCGTGACGGTCTTATCGTGAACTACCGCGAGTACTGGAACCCGCAGGCGTTTCTGAAGGCCCTCAGCGGCGCGAGCTTCTAGCCTTGATCAATCCCGGGTGTGACGAGGTGTCCTGACGCACCATCATCTATCGCCTTCTGCCGATATTCCTGGTGGCTGGTCGTGGTGGTGGGCCGTCTGTCGCGGCGGCGGGCGGGGTCTCCTGTGGTCCTCCGGTCGTTGGGCAGGGGCTGATCTGTCTGGTCAGCTCGGGGCGGGGATGGCCGCGATGCGGATGAACGCGGCGGTGATCTGGTCGGCTCAGGGCCAGGATGCCGGGATGCGGAGCCAGCGGTGGCGCTGTCCTCGGGTCAGTCGGGCGGCGGTGTGCAGCAGGCGGTAGCGCAGCCGTTTTGGTTCGGTGATGGCCAGCTCTCCTTGTAGGGCAAGGAGTTGGAGCCAGGCGATGAGGTCGGCGGCGATCGCGGCAGCGGTGCACCAGGCGGCGTTGACGGCGAACTCGCGGGAGGGCAGCCGGCCAAGGCCGGTGTCTTTCGCGCAGCGGATCCGGTCTTCGACCCGGGCGTGGGCGCGGTGGCGGGCCTCCAACCACTGCAGCTGGCCAACGGCGGTGTTGGTGACGAACGCGGTGTAGCGCCACCCGTCTTGCTCTTCGAACAGCGACAGCTGGGCGCCGGGGTGCGGGCGTTCGCGGCGCACGATCACCCGCATCCCGGCCGGCCAGGCACCCAGGTTCAGCAGCCCGGTCAGCTCGGCCACCTGGGCGCAGTCGCGGATGTCGCCGTCCGCGCCCAACGCTGGTGACCAGGCGTCGGCGGGCAGGGCGGTGATCGCGGCCCGCTCCGGCTCGCCGATGGCCCAACCGATGGAGTACTCCACCCGCCGGCCCCGCCTGGTGTTGCGGGTGCTGAGCCAGTCGAGTACGGCGTGGGTGGCCACGGCCGAATCGCCGTGGACCAGCAGATTCCGCCGATGCTGGGCAGGGATCTGGCCGACCGCCTCGCGGAGCACCTGCAGATGATCGGCAGCGGTGTTGGCACCCGCGTTGCCCGGTCGCAGCCGCAACGCCAGCAACTCGTTCGTGTTGTCGCAGGTGACCAGGATCGGATGGAACCCGTACGTGTGCTTGTGCGTCGGCGCGGCGCCCTCCAAATCGCTGTGCGCGATCACGATGGTGGAGTCCACGTCCAACACCACCACACCCGCACCGATCTCGCGGCCGGCGGCCCGGGCCCCCGGTGCTCCGCCGAGCAGGGCCCATACCCGGGCCCGGGTCGCCGCCCGCGCCTGCGCGATGCGCCGCAGCCGAGCCTCGTCGATCTCGTCCAACGCCCGCCGGCAGGTTGCCGGCGAGGCCACCGGTCCGAACAGCTCCTCTGGTGGCGCAGCGTGTCGATGTCACCGATCGCCTCACCCCCGTCGTCCAGCATCACGGCCAGGTCCACCAGCACCCGGCCCCGGTCGGCGTGCCCTCCCCTACACCGCACGGGTCTGGGCCGCGCGGCCCGGCCGGCTGCCGGCCCAACACACCACCGCTCAACGCTCCTCGCGTTCTGCGGCGGCCCTCCGGGCTCCCCGCGTTTCCGCGCCAGCCGCCGGGCGTCCGGCGTGACGGCCGCAGAGCGCCAGCGGCCGCGGCCGGCACGCGCCCAGGCGGCGGCGCGTGCGGCCCGTTGCGGGCCGCCTTGAAGACGTACAGAAAGTTCTCACCACTTCGCCGGCAGCCGGCCTGTCGTACTCCGCTTGATGGGTGACAGGGCGGGTTCAACCGGTCAGTGCAACGGGCTCGACGAGTCGATGAGAATGCGTCGATTCGATCGAGGGAGATGTTGATGACCGCCCATCTGACGATGGAGCAACGACAGCTGGCCCGACGGCTGAGCGCTAAGGGCCTGTCGTTGAGGGAGATCGGCCGCCAGGTCGGCTGCTCCCATGAGATCGTCCGAACCGTCGTACGCCGCGAATCGAAACGCCCTGTGCGATCCGACTCTTGGCAGCCGGGGCCCGGGCGGCTCACCCTCGCCGACCGGGAGGAGATCAGTCTCGGCCTTCGTGGCGGCGAATCGTTCACGTCGATCGCCGCCCGGCTCGGCAAGGCCACCTCGACGGTCTCACGCGAAGTGGCTGGTAACGGCGGCCGGGATGACTACCGCGCATGGCGGGCTCACCAGCGAGCTCGAGCGCGGGCCCGACGCCCGAAGACGCCGAAGCTGGCCTGTGCGAGGCTGGCCGGGAAGGTGACCGAGTGGCTGCGGGCCTGGTGGTCACCGCAGGAGATCTCGCGGCGCTTGCCAATCGAGTTCCCCGGCGATCCCCTGATGCGGGTGAGCCACGAAACCATCTATCAGGCGCTGTTCGTGCAGGGCCGCGGTGAGCTACGCCGAGAGCTGGCCCGCTGCCTGCGCACCGGCCGAGTCAAGCGCCGCGCCCGCCAGCGGCCCGAGAACACCGGCCGGATCCCGAACATGGTCATGATCAGCGAACGCCCCGCCGAGGCCGACGATCGTGCGGTGCCCGGCCACTGGGAGGGCGATCTGATCCTCGGCAAAGACAGCAAGTCCGCGGTGGGCACCCTCGTGGAGCGAAGCACCAGATTCCTGCTGTTGCTGCACCTACCCCAAGGCCGCACCGCCCACAGCGTCGAGCAGGCGATGCGGCAGGCCGTCGCCACCCTGCCCGACGAGCTGGTTCGCACCATCACCTGGGATCAAGGCAAGGAGATGTCCCAGCACGCCCAATTCACCGCAGCCACCGGCATCCAGGTCTACTTCTGCGACCCCCACAAGCCCTGGCAGCGCGGATCGAACGAGAACACCAACGGCCTGCTCCGCCAGTACATGCCCAAGGGAACCGACCTATCGCTCCACACCGCCGACGACCTCGCTCGTTTCGCCCGTAGCCTCAACACCCGCCCCCGCAAGACCCTCGGCTTCATGACACCATCCGAGAAGCTCGCCGAGCTACTTGCGCACACCCCTTGAACCCGCCCAGATTGGTTCCACATGGTGAGCGACGCCCCCGCCGATCGTGATGTTGACGGGGAGAGTGGCGCTCGCCAGGCCTGTCACGTCTTGCTGGGGCGGTGGGGGCCTGGTGGGGAGATCGTTTGGGGGCGTCGTCGTGCACGAATGTTGTCGGCGATGACGATGCCGGCGAGGACTGTGGCGGTAACGATGGCGTTGACGAGCGGTGGCAGGAGCAGCATCGGCGGCAGAAGGCAGGCGAGCGCGACCAGCCCGAGGACGCGGCTTCTCCAGATGCTGCCGAATACCAGGTATTGCAGGAGGGTCCGACCGGCGAGGAACAGCGCGGTACCGCCGAGGATGGTGACGGTCGTGGCCGCGCGTGGATGGCCGAACGGGTCGTCGATGACCAGTTCGGCGGTGACCGAGGCGACGACGAGGCCGGCGATCATGACCAGGTGTGCGTAGCCCACCAGGATGCCGAGCCGGTCAGGGTTGGCTGAGGCCTGGATGGCCGGCCCCATGTCTTGTCCGGCGCGGAAGATGTAAATCCGCCAGATCAATGCCGTGCCGGCGAATGCCACCACGAACGCCACGGTCTGGTCGGTAGCAAAGCCGCGACCGGTGAGGCTCGATCCGATCGCCAGCACCACCTCGCCGAGGGCGATGACGAACAGTGCCCGGTAGCGGTCGGCCATGTAATCGCCGGCGGGCGGCAACTGCGCACCGGCCAGGCGCCTGAGTCCTGGCAGGGGGTAGCTGAACCACCATGCGACGTGGATGAAGACAACCGCGAGCGTCCACAGCGCCGTACGTACCGTGCCCGAGGCGACCGCCCCGGCCAGCCAGAGCACCGCGGTGGCGGCGTGCCAGATCGCCGCCCGTCCAGCAACATGTTGCAGCTCCTGGCCCCGCAACAGGACCACGAGGAACAGATCGCGGCCGATCTGGATGGCAAGGTAGGTGACCGCGAAGATCAGGCCGGTCTTGCCGAACGCTTCGGGGACCGCCGCGGAGAGCACCAGGGCACCCACCATGGTGGCGAGGACCAACGCTTGTACCGGCGGCCGCCGCGGGTTCAACTGTCCGGTCACCCGCGCGGTTTGGGTCCACACCCATGCGATGGCCACCAGCAGGACCAGTGCCTGGAACGCGCCGGACCAGGTCAGGTTGTTGAACAGCTGCTGGGCGAGCGCGCGGAGCGCGAAGACGAACACCACATCGAAGAACAGCTCCAGGAACGACGCTCGCGCGATGTCCTCGAGCTTGCGAAGCAGTCCGTTTGTGCCACTCGTCGTCACCGGACCGCCCGCTCCTACCGATCTTGGGTCCGTATTAGCGTATCCGTCCGCTTTTGCTTATGTGGCCAAGTCCCGAGCTCTCCCTCAAGATCGTCTAGCCGGCACGGTCACGGATCATGTGACATCGATCCGTAATGCATCAGCTGATGCCCGGCAACGCCGGCAGCCGGCTGTCGAGTCTCAGGACGTCCGTGACAGAACAGTCTCGGACGTGGGTGACAATTTCGGGCTAGCCAGGTGGTGAGGGCGGCTCGGGTGGGCGTCCTCGGGCACGGGCTGCGTCGGATACGGCGATCCCGGCTAGGACGAGAGCAGCGGCGGCGGCGACCAGCACGGGCGGCAGGAAGATCGTTGCCGGTGAGATGGCGGCGAGCACGAGGACCCCGGCCACGCGGTTTCGGGACACCCGGCCGAACACCGCATACTCGAGGATGGCCCGTCCGGCGAGGAACAGTGCGGGTCCGCCGAGGATGGCGGCGACCCACGCCGGTTGTGTGTGCCCGAACGGGTGCGCGATGACGAGCTCGTCGCCGACGGAGATCGCGACGACGCCGGCGACCATGACCACGTGGGCGTACATCGCCGGCGCGGCAAGGCGGAGCGGATCAGGGGCCGCGGCGACGGCCCCGCCGAACACCTCCCCGGCACGGCTGATGTAGATCCGCCACAGCAGCACCGTGGTCGCGAACGCCACCACGACCGCCGCGCTGTGGTCAGCCTCGAAGGCGTTGCTGCTGAGCCCCAGCCCCGTCACCAGGATCAGCTCGCCGAGCGCGATGATGAAGGCCTGCCGATGCCGCTCGGCCAGGAACTCGCCCGAGATCGAAAACTCCGCCGCACCCGCGCGGCCCAGCCTCGGCATGGGCCAGCCGAGTCTGGCCACCGTGTAGTCCACGGCCACCGCTAGCGCCCACAGCACCCCACGCGGCCAACCCTGCATGAGGGCGCCCGCGATCCACGGCACCGCCGACACGCCGTACCAGAACAGCATCCGCATCTCGGAACGTTGCAGCTTGTCGCCACGCGTAACGATCACGAGAAACAGGCTGCGACCGACCTGGACGGCGACGTACGCGCCGGCGAAGACCAGGCCATGTTCGCCGAACGCCTCAGGCACCGCGGCCGCCAGCACCAAGCTGCCGAACATGCACCCGATGAACAGCACCTGCATCGCCGGCCGTCGATTGTCGAACCTGTCGGCTACCCCCGACGTCTGGTCCCACACCCAAAACACGGCGAGCAGCAGCACCAGCGTCTGGAAGGCGTCGCTCCAGGTCAGATGGTCCAGCAGCCCTTGCGAGAGCCGGAAGAGCGCGAAGACAAACACCAGGTCGAAGAACAGGTCCAGGAACGTCGCCCGCTGCTCCTCCGGTCCCCGCAGCAGCCGGGCTGCGCCACTCGTCATCGGTTCGCCCCGTTTCTGCCGCTTCTGTCAGCCTCTGAGACAGTCGTACCACCCGGCAGCGCTGGTGGATGCGGATGTGCTGCTGCGGCCTGGGGCCGAACGGCCTCGCCCGTGGCGGGCGACGGTAGAGGCCGATCAGTTCCTTCCAGCCGTCGCCGCCGGTTCTGATCCGCTCGTCGACCTTGGCCAGGCGTCGGTGCTTGCGCCATCGGCAAGTGCTGCGAGGATCTTCCATCCGTACGCACGTTGAAGGGCATCCGGGCGGTCCTACGGTCGGCGCTGTCCCAAGCTCAAGCCGATGAGCTCGTGGGGAAGAACGTCGCTGGTTTGGTCAAGCTGCCGCCGGTGCGACGCCGCAAGTGCAACACCTGGTCCAGCGAGGAGGCCCGGGCGTTCCTTGAGGCAGCTCGGGAGGCGACAGATTACCTCTACCCCGCAGTACGTCCTGGTCCTCGTCCTCGGCCTATGCAAAGGCGAGGTGTTGGGGCTCACCTGGGACCACATCGACTGGGGCGGCTGGCAGTTGCGCTGTGACGGACACGGCGAACGGTTTTGCGAACCCTGCCGTGACAGGTACGACGTGTGCCTCCTGGTCGACAAGCAACTCCAGCGGGTACGCGGGCAGCTCCTGCACCGCGAGACAACGACCGAAGAGTCGGACGCTCCCCTACCTCTACCCGGCATCTGCGTCAGCGTGCTTCGGCACCGACGGCTTCGGCAGGAAGCCGCCGCGACGGCGGGCGGCGAGCGATGGCACAACACCGACATGGTCTTCACCACCCGCTACGGTCTGCCGGTCGAGCCGCGCAACTTCTCGCGTTCCTGGGATGCCGGCTGTCTCCGGCGGGGTCAAGAAGATCACTGCGCAGGACGCTCGCCGTACCTGCGCGTCCCTGCTCGTCGACCTGGACGTGCATCCCCGGATCGCGATGGCGATTCTCCGGCACGCCGATTTCTCGATCACGATGGAGGTCTACAGCCAGGCGTCGCCCAAGGCGACACGCGACGCCCTTCGGCGCTTGGGCGAGAGCCTCGACGGATGAGCGCTGCTGTACTTCGCTGCTGTACGGGCATGAAAAAGGCCATCTCCGCATTCCGTGAGATGGCCTTTGACCTGCTGTCGGGACGGCCGGATTCGAACCGACGACCCCTTGACCCCCAGGCAACGATCACGCGGCTCTTACCTGCTGCCCTACCGGGTCTGAGCTGCCGGAACGATCCGGGTGCGTCCATGCGCGTCCGCTGGTGTCCGACCCGATCGTCACTCAGCTAGTCACCCATATCCCGCAGCATGGCCCCCGCCTCGCGCACCATGTCCTGTTCAAGTTGAGCGCGCTCAGCCGCGTTGTCCTCCCACAGGTCGGCCAGGAAGGCGAACGTGGCAAGGGGCTCCGGGAACCCTAAAGACCCGGCATAGGCAGCGAGAGCATGCGCGCCATCCACCGGCGAGATCGCCCCGGACACCATACGGCGCGCACATGAACTGGCCGCCTCCCAGACGGCCTGGTCCTCGTCTGGCAGCTGATGCAAACCCAGCTCGTCGACCACCTGGTCCAGCAGCTCACGCGCCTCGCGGTACTCGCCTCGTGAGAGTCCAGCGAGTTCCCGCAACGACGGACTGTCCAGCCCTTCGGCAAGCGCTTGCGCCGCGATCATCGGCAACTCCTCGCTAGCCAGGTCACCGGCCAGCACGCACACCCCGATGTCCCGCATGTCGATCACACGCCGAGTGTCGGTGCTCCGCTGATCCCCGTCCAGCGGGTTGCGCTGGACCCCTCGCTTGTAAGCTCTGCGCGCTCCGTCCGGCACCGTCCGCCCGAGTCCGTGGCCTCCGGCGAGTGTCCACGTCTGGCACTCGCCGGCCGTTCTCATACGCGGCGGTTGCTGTCAGCGCTGCTGTCGACAGCACTGCTTCTCGCCCGCCTCCGTCATCCGCACGATCACCGACCTGCGCCGGTGCAGATCAATACCCACGATCTGCCGACCGTCGTACTCTGCCTGCATGAGGGGCCCCCTTCGTCGTGAGACGTGAGCACCCCGAGCATCCCGCCCGGGACCCACGAGGAGCGAGGCCCCGCTCCTTCATGCCATCAAGCAGACCTTGACGGGCGGTCGAGCGCTGGCGGGTCGGGCGGTGGTCTGCTCGGCTCGCCCGGGTCGAGGGCAGGCGGGATGGCCTACCGCAACCACCCACGGACCCGGCATCCGCCGACGGAGCCCCGTCCATCCTGGAGCCCGAGCGCCCCCGCCAGAGGCGCACTAACCGCAACCCAGCAGGGTGCGCCAGCTCGCCGGCGGACCCGGCCTGCCCTCCCTATGCCGCGCGGGTCCTGGCCGCGCGGCCCGGCCGGCTGCCGGCCCACCACACCACGGGTCAACGGTCTGTCGTGCTGCGGCGGCCCGGGCTCCCCGCTGTCCGCGCCAGCCGCCGGCGTTCTGAGTGGCCGGAGCGGAGCGGCAGCGGAGTGCAGGCCGCGCGCCCTGGCGGCGGCGCGTGCGGCCCGTTCTGGGCCGCCTTGAAGACGTACAGAAAGTTCTCACCACTTCGCCGGCAGGGTTGTGTCCGGTCTCAGGACCTGCGCGACAGATCGGTATCAGGACCTGGATGACACTTGGCGTTCGCTGACGCGATTGACTCGGCACAGTTTGGCGGAGGTGGTGGTTAAACTAGCCGTCGCCCGATTGGCGTGATCTGGCCGTCGCCAGCCTCCCCAGCAAGCGGGCGGCCGGCGGCGCTCGCCGGGTCAGGTCGACTCGGGGGAAGGCCGGCGGCGAGCCGGTCAAAGGCTTCGCCGACGAGCGCTTGCAGGCCTGTGGCCCCGGTTTCCGGTGCCCAGACGCTAAAGGCCGCGCGGAACGCTGACGCCGCGGCGCCCGCGAGGAGCTGCGGGTAGAGACTGCCGCCTGTCTGCCCGGCGCGGTTGGCGAGGGCATCGGCGAGCCTGGTCTCGTTGCGGATCATCCCGTGGACGATCGTTGTGCGCAGTTCGGGGTATGCCGTGAGCACCCTGTCACAGGCCTGCCAGCCGGTGCTGGCGGTGAGGCTGGGGAGGGTCTGCTCGATCGCCTGGCGCACCGCGGTTAGCGGCGGCTCGGCGGCCGGGCGCGCAGCCAGTCCCGTGATGACTTCTTCGATGAGGTGCTTGTCCCAGGGCAGGAGCGCTTCCTCCTTTGCATCGAAGTAGTTGAAGAAGGTCCGTGCGGAGACCCCGGCCGCCTCGCAGATGTCGCTCACCGTGACGGCGGCAGGGCTACGCTCGAGGAACAGGCGCACGGCCGCTGCGCGGAGGGCCGCGCGGGTCTCGGCCTTCTTGCGTTCCCGGAGCCCCGGAGCTGCTGCATGCATGGAGACCAGGTCCTTTCCGCAATGTGCGAGTGTCAGCGTATCCGGCTTACATCTTACTGCACTGATGAAATTTTGCATTACTGCAAACTTTCTTGTAGCGTGGCGGCGTGACACAGGGGCAGATAGACAGAAAGCGCGTCGGCGAAGCCGTGCGCACGCTCGCGACGGGCCTGTGGCTCCCGGCGCTCTTCCTGGCCGGGCTGCTCTTCTCTTACCTGCCGGCCTTCCATCACCCGGCGCCGCATCACGTCAGCATCGCAGTGGCCGCTTCGCCGGCCGCCACGGCGCAGCTGCAGCACGAGCTCGACTTGGCGGCGCCGGGTGGCTTCACCCTCCGGCCGACGGCCGACGCCGCCGAGGCCCGTGCTGCCGTCCTACACCAGAGCGCAGTCGCGGCATACGTGCCAGGCGGGCCCCATCCGCTGCTGTACGGGGCCAAGGCGAACGGCGCTGCCCTGGAGCCGGTTATCCGCCAGACCTTCGCCGCCGTTGCGGAACGGGCCGGCGGCACGCTCGCCTTCCGCGAACTGGTCCCCACCGTGCCGGGCGATGCCCCCGGCACCAGCCTGCTGTACGTCGTCCTGTCCTGCGTTGTCGCCGCCTACTTCATGGTGATCACCATGCAGCGCGCGGTGGGCTTCGGCCTGTGGGCACACGTAGCCACTAGCATCGGCTGGGGGGCGGTGACCGCCGCTGTCGCTTACCTCGCGGGTGCCCATGTGGTGCAGGCGATCCCGCCGCATCCGCTGGCCCTGCTGTACCTGTTCCTGCTGACCCAGGCCGTGTCGCTAACCGCCTATGGCCTGGTGCCCTTCTTCCGCGGGTTCTTCCCCGGGATCGCGATCACATTGTTCGTCCTGCTCGGCGTGCCCAGCAGCGGCGCCGCTGTCCCCGTCCAACTCCTGCCAGGACTCTTCAGGTTCCTGCACCCGATCCTGCCCATGGGGAACGCCGCCGATGCCCTGCGCAGCGTCGGCTACTTCGGCAATAGCCAGCTGTTGCGGCCCACAGCGGTGCTCTGCGCCTGGACCGCTGCCGGCGCCACGCTCATCCTGCTCGGCTACCTCAAGCAGCAACGGCGCCTGGCGCAGGAGGCAGCAGACCTGACCATGACCGAGCATGTCCCCGGGCCCCCTGCGGAAGATCCCACGGTGATGCTGCCCGAGCCCGTCGCCCTTGCCCCACACCAGCACCATTTCGGCGACGAAGAGCCGATGCTGACCGGGCGGGTCACCGATCCGTCCGGTCAGCCGCTGCCAGGCACCACGGTCACCGTGATCGACCCGCACGGCCGCCAGCTTGTCCGCACCCGCACCGACCGGAACGGAGAATACGCGGCCACTGGCTTCAGCGAGGTTGTCGCCCTGGTTATTGCCATCATGCCGGGCCGCCCAGCCGCGGTCGCGCAGCTTCTCCTCGATCCAGCGGCACCCGTAAACCAGGACATCGTCCTTGGCGCCCAGCTTCCTGAGACCCGCGAACCAGACGGTTCGGGACCTCGACCGGCACAACGTGCTTCGGGCCTTCCGCCTGGTCGTCGCCAAAGCGGGCCTTGACCCGCGCGACTGGACCCCCGCGAGCTGCGGCACAGCTTCGTGTCCCTGCTGTCCGACAGCGGCGTCAGCATTGAACAGATCCGACCTCTGCGGCCACTCCGGCACGACCGTCACCGAGAGCGTCTACCGGCACCAACTCCGGCCGGTGCTCCTGAGCGGCGCGGTCGCCATGGATCGGATCTTCGACGCTGAGGCGTAGTCACTCAGTTGTCACCCAGATACGACGAGAGGGCATATCCATCGGTGAGATATGCCCTCTGAACAGTGTCGGGACGGCCGGATTCGAACCGACGACCCCTTGACCCCCAGGACGTTGCGTTAGGCGTTCGTGCATGTCAAACACGCTATAACCATGATCAAGACGTGCCGTCAAGTGTGTGTCGTCCGCTAACGCGCACTACGTGTGGTCCCACTGTGTTCCCCAAGGTTCCCCGGCGTAGGGGCCACACCCTCAATCTTGGTTGCCGCCGGCGCTGCCACGTGGGTGCTGCTGCAGGAACGGGAACAGGCGCGGCAAGCGGGCGGCCGGACAGTGCCCCGTACGAGGTCAACCCGCGTGCGGGCGTTCCTCGCGGTCCTCTCTTGCCGAGTGCTATCGGTCGTCCCGCTGCCTCCACGCTGCCCTCCCGGGCGTTGCAAGCGGTTGGGACCATGACGCCATGACGCCAGGCCCGCCTGCTACCCAGGCCGAGGATCAGGTATCCGAACAGGTCCTCATGGCGGCCTACGCCGTGGTCGGCGCCCGCCGCACATCCTTCGACACGATGATGTGGCAAGTTCCCGCGCTGACTACCGCGGCTCAGGCCTTCCTTCTCACGATCGCACTACAGCCGGGCGGCTCGCCCGCTGCTCAAGCCGTCGCAGCCATCCTCGGCGCTATCCTCGCAGTGCTGTCGGCACAATTGATGGCCAAGCACCGCCACCTTGAAATGAGCGACAGCCGGCTAGCGGAGCGGATCGAACGACAGCTAGGCCTTGAGCAAGGCCTTGGAGTCCCTCCCCATGCCGCCGGCCGTTTCCGTCTCGGCAACCACCAACCCTGGTGGATTCGGCTGTCGTCCTACCGCCTCTGGCTACTTGGTGTGGCGTCGTTCGGCGTCGCAGACCTGGTCGTAGCCCTCGACGCGATGGCAGGCCTGGGCCTCTTTCACTGAGCCGACGCCCTTGACCTATGGATTGCCGGCGAGGCGGTCGCCTGCGGCTCCGTGCGCAGCTCCCGAGCCCCTACCGGCTGCTCGAAGATTCCAGCGGTCGGGTCGGTTGCTGTACTTCTGCGCTGTACACCGTCCGCCTCGACGATGGCGGACCGGGGTTGTTGGCGGCCTTACTGAGCAGCGGGCTATTCCCAGCAATCAGGGCAGTCGTAGCGCGCATGGTGGAGCGTCAATGACCCAGGACCGCAGCCGATGTCGAGGTCGCGAGTGACCTACCTGCGGCGGTACGGCGGCGCCCCGGCCGGTCCGGAAGGCGCCGCTGGGGCCAGAGGCACCCGCTGCACCGGCGCTGGGCACTTACGGGTTTGCCGCAGCCCGGACGGCGGGAATGACATCCGTCGTCCATCAAACGAAGGGTGTCTCGTGGTAGTCATCGCTACGCTCTTGATCCTTGTCGTCGGCACGCTCTTCGGCCTGCTCGCGTATCTCGTCGTACCCGGGCGCAAAAACGTACCGATCTGGGTGGCCATCCTCATGGGAATGGCCGCTATGGTGCTGGGTTCGTTGCTGGCCAACCTGTTCGGCGTAGGCGATGCCCAAGGCATCGACTGGATAGAGCTGCTTATCCAGCTGGCCCTGGCGGTTGTCGGCGTCGCCATCGTGGCGAACCTGCGATCGCGCCGTCGCGTATCCTAGTGGTCGTCGTTGGTCGTTCACGATCGGCCTCCGACGGCAGCCGCCGTTTGAGATGCCGCTAGTGAGGCGGGGTGGACGCGAGGCGGCCACCGCCTAGCGGGCCATCATCGGTTGGAGCTGCAGCCGGCCGAGGAACTCCCGGATGTGCCCGGCGATCTCATCGACGTGGGTCTCCAGGGCGAAATGCCCGGTGTCGAGCAGGTGGATCTCGGCGTCGGGCAGGTCGCGCGCGAAGGCGCGGGCACCGTCGGGGCCGAAGATCTCGTCGTTGGCTCCCCACACCGCGAGCAGCGGCAGCTGGGTCTGCCGGAAGCACTCCTGCGCCTGCGGATAGATGTCGAGATTCGTCTTGTAGTCCCGGAAGAGCTGAAGCTGGTTCTCGTCGTTGCCGGGCCGGGCGAGTACCTCCATAGCGTGCCGCCAGGCGTCCGGGCTGACCAGGCTGACGTCAGGTACACCGGTCTCGTACTGCCAGCGGACCATCTTCTCGGTGAACGCCTGCCGCGCGGCAGCCTCCGTCTTCGGTCCGGGCTCCTTGGCATATGTGAACAGCGGCTTCCAGAACGCCTCCACGAAACCTTCCTGGTACGCGTTCCCGCTCTGGGTGATGATCGCGGAGATGCTCTCGGGGCGGCGCAGCAGCAACCGCAGCGCGATCGGTGCCCCGTAGTCCTGCATGTAGACGGCGTACCGGCGGATGTCGAGCTGGTCCAGCAGGCTGACGGTGACGTCGGTGAGCGCGTCGAAGGTGTACGGGAAGTCGGCCAGCGACGGCGCCGAAGAGTAGCCGAACCCGATGTGGTCGGGAGCCACCACGTGGTACTGGTCGGCCAGCGCCGGGATCAGCTCCCGGAACATGTGCGAGCTGGTCGGGAAGCCGTGCAGCAGGACGAGCGGCGGCGCGTCCGGCGGGCCGGCCTCACGGTAGAAGACGTCGAGGCCGTCGACAGTCGCGGTCCGGTGGTGTGTGCCGCCAACCATGGATCCCCCTCCGGTTGCCCCGCCGACCCGACATGCTCATGGGCCGGACCAGCCGGCTGCGCGGTCGGACAGCCCATACGCCGTACCTTCCTCATACTGCCCCGTCGGGGGCCGCTCGGGGCGGGTATGACCTCGACGTACCACCATCCGCGTGGCGACGAGGGCCGCGCCGACGGCGCAGAGGCCGGGCGGGTTTCGCCTGGTAATTGATGGTGGGCGCGGCAGGTTTCGAACCTGCGCCCCCTCGCTTGTAAGGCGCTTCCAGCATGGGGCCTAGCGTCCGGAGAGGTCCGTACCGCCCGCGCTTGGTCCCCCGTACGTCCGCGAGGGTCTGCCCCCGGCCACGGCGGTTGATGTCACGGTGCTCCAGCGTCCGGTGGACTGCTGGTATCGGCGCCGGCGGATGCGCAGGGCTTGCACGGCGTGTGGGAAGTCGATGGCCAGCGCTCCGAGGCAGGTGACGGCTTGCAGTTGGCGGATGTCGCGGCGGCCGTGACCCTGGCTGCTGCTGGCGTCCAGGATCGGGATCTTCGTCCAGGGCAGGGTCTTGAGCTGCCGATACAGCCGTGGCTGGTTCTTCTTTGCGGTGAACAGGTAGGCCGCCTTCCGGCCGGCCAGCCAACGGGCATGGTCGCGCTGGGTGTGCAGGGCGTCCGCGGTGACCACGACACCGGCCAGGTCGAGGGCGTCCAGCAGCGGCTGGAACCGGGTGATCTCATTGGTCTTGCCGTCGGCGGCGACTTGGGCGAGCACGATGCCGGTGTGCTGCTCCAGGGCGGCCAGCAGATGCACCTGGGCGCCGGGCCGGCCACTGCCCCGCAGCGTCTTACCATCCACCGCGATGGCCCGCCGTGCCGGTGCCGGCGTGCCGGCCGTGACGGTGATCAGCCAGCGGCCGATCGCCGCGTCGAAGGCGCCGGCGTCAATGCGGGCCAGGAGCCGCCCGATCGTGGTGGCATCGGGTACCAGGTAGGTCTGCCCGGCCGCCACCGCAGCGACCGCCACGGCCAGCAGGCTCGGCAATGGATGGATCAGTCCACGCCGGTCACGCGGGTCGGGCACCTGGGCCAGGGCCTGCACCAGGGCGGTGTGATATTGCGGATCATCCGACACGCCGTGCAGACGTGCGGACCACTCAGCCCGCCGCCACACAGGTTGCCCGCGAGCCACGCCATCGAGTCCTTCTCGGCGAAGTCGCCGGCGAACATACCGAGCAGGAAGTCGGTGACGTACGTCCACTTGCTGATCTGCTCGTCGAAGCGCCCGGGGTCGTAGCCCGAGTCGGCGTTGGCGACCTCGTAGTCGTCGCGTAGACCGTCTCCGTCGGTGTCCTGGACACGTGGGCTGATCGAATAGTCGTACTCGGTGTAGTCCGAGAGCCCGTCGCCGTCGGTGTCGACGTTGGCGGGGTCGGAACCGCCGTCCTCCTCCACAAGGTCCTCGAGGCCGTCACCGTCGGTGTCGGTGTCGGTGGGGGCGGGTTCGATCGGCGGGACGTCGCCGGGGGCCGGCGGGGCGCGTGGCTGGTCGGCGACGAGCGGGTTGCTGCCCTGGGCCACCTCGGCACCGTCAGTGGCACCGTCGCCGTCGGTGTCGGGGTTGGTGGGTGAGGTGCCGAGGTCCTGTTCCTGGAGGTTGGTGAGGCCGTCACCGTCGATGTCCTCGGCGCCGTCGGCGACCGAGTCCTGGTCAGTGTCGACCGCGTTAGGTCGGGTCCAGCCCGCCAGTTCGGTGATCTCGAACTTGTCGGTCAGTCCGTCACCGTCGGAGTCGACCAGCAGCGGGCTGGAGCCGAACCGCAGCTCCACCACGTCGACCACGCCGTCGTTGTCGTGGTCACCGGTGTAGGTGATGCCCAGCCGCGTGAGCACGTTGAAGCCGCTCGACCAGGCGTTCCCGGCCTGAAGGGTCGCCGGCTCCGGGTTGGCCTTGGCCAGCATCTCGTCGGCCTTGGCCAGGTTCACCTTGGCCGCGTCGAGGTCCGCGAACGCCTCGGCCAGCCCAGCTGGGGCGGGCGCGGGTGGCGGGTTGGCCCGGAACGGCCCGATCGTCGCCTCGGCGTCCTGGATCGCCGCGTCCGCCAGCAGCCGCACGCCGGTGAGGGTCTCCACCAGGGCGGCCACGTGGGCCTGCTCGGCCTCGCCGCTGGGCGGGCTGGCACCGGTCATGCGGCTCTTGAGGAACGACTCCATGTGCTGCAGGTTGTCGAACGCGCCCTCACCATCAGCGGCGCTCTTCAAGCGGGCGCCGTCGAAGTACCGGCTTTCGACATCCGCCAACACCGGGTCGATCCGGCTCTCGCCCAGCCCGTCACCGACGTACGGGCGCAACGCCTGGGTAGCCTCGGTGGCACAGACCTTCGCGTCCCGGGTGTACTTGGCGGTGGGGATCTTCGCTACCTCCACCTGCCAGAGAGGTGTCTCCCCTGCCGACGCCGGGGCGGCGACGAGCGCCACCTGTGCGGCGACCAGTGCCGCAACCACAGCGGCAAGTCTTGACCGCAATCGTCTTCTGTGTCTCACAAGCACCTCCGTCTATGCGAAACGAACCAAGATCCCGGCCAGCACATCCATGAAAGTGATTGTCCACAGTGCTCACCGGAACTATCCGTCCGTAACGGACACCTACAGGTTGGGCCAAATACTGGGATTGATCAAGGTAATGCGATCGACCCGGCACGACCACACGACCCGACGTTCGATGCGACCCTCGGAGCCGGGTGCCGCGCATCCGACCGCCCGTTGCGTCGCGGTGCGGCAACGACGGCGATGATGCCGGGCAGCCAGCGGCTCCGCCCCGGTTTCCGGGGCGCGAAGGGAAACGCCTCACATTTTGGGACAGCACGGCGCACGTGACCCTGGAATACTGGCAGCCATGCAGGAAATCGCCCGACTGGCCGGGTTCTTTGCCGCCCACGGCATCTGGGGCGTCTCGGATGGAGCGACACTGATGCCGCTACTGGGCTATGAGCAGGCCAGCGGCGATCGCGGCATGGACCGGTTCGCCTTCGACGATGTCGGCGCCGGCGCACAAGCCGGCCAGGAGGCGCTACAGACGAACCAGCACGGTGCGATTCGCGCAGTGCTGGTGGTCGACGGGTACCTGCACCTGCCTGGTGGACGGACCGACGCGTTGATCGTCGACGCCGTTCAATACGGGCCGGCCCGTCGGTCCTTCAAGATGGGCGTGCCCTACCGCCCGCAGCCGAGTCCCGACGGCTTCGCCGTGCACCGGCCCAAGTTCATCGAGGTCGTCGGCGTCGACAGGCAGGATTATCCCGCTTTGGCCGACGCCTTTTTCGCCGGGGTTGATTCCCACGAGCGCGCAGCGCCCGTGTGGAACGCACACCTCGACCCGTCCATCTGAGTAGGGCGACGACTCCTGCGACCGGACGCGGTCCCAGCCGACCCGCACGTGGAGCTGCGGCCCGGCAGGTTGCGACAAAGCGGAAGTGCGGATTGACCCAACCATGACTTGGGGATCCGATACTGCGGTGGAGCGGGCGTGGCACCGGATCGAGGATTGGCTGTCGCGGTTTGCCCCGATTCCGTGCGGAGCTGAACCCGCCGGCAACGGCAGCGGAGATCGACACGTCCTCACAGCGGGACGTCTGGCGAACCAGCTTGACGGCGCCAGCCGAGAAAGAGCGATTAGTCGGCTAATAGTCGCAGTTGTTACCGGCATGCCTCGCTACTCTGACTCTGGCCTAAAATTCAGCGAAGAAGCTGCAGCCGCTCCCAGCGAAGTCCCCGCATCCATAGAATGACCCGCCTGCCTCGTATCCGACGATCGGCTGCCACATGTAGCTCCATCTGTCGCCACGCCGGAAACGGAGCACCGCCGGCCCACCTGGATCGACCGCTTCGGAACAGAGCGGGCACCTCAGCACGTACCGATCGTCGCGATGCTGTCCCACCGCCCGCCACTGCAAGTGTCACCTTCACGGGACTCTTCGGTGTGAACGCGGGTATGGGCATCGTTCGATGTCGTCTAATGCCGTCTTGCGCTGCAGAGCCAGCCCGGAGTGCTGGCTTGTGTCGTCTCCTGTCGGCTACTGCTGGTCGTTTCGCTGCCTCGTCGCTGCCCATCGCCGTCGCTCCTGGCAGTCGCGACGGCTGCTCGCAAGAATGGCTCTGTCGCCCCTCCGTATGCCGTGGCTGGTGACTGCCCTCAGATCCGTGGCCCGTCGCTCTCGCTCTTGTCGGGCAACGGTCGGATGGGCACAGCCGGCCCCTCCGTCGGCTGCGGTCCCTCACCCGCCCGAGGCCGGATCCACACACCCGGCCCCTCCGTCGGCTGCGGTGGTGGTTCTCGGTCTCTGTCCGGCGGTCGTCGGTCCGGAGACTAGGCACCCGCGTTCGGCATCCCGGACCTCCTCGGTACGTCTTCGACCTCACGGCTCACTGTTCAATGGTCGCAGGACTGCCTCGGGCTGAAAACCTGCGCGAGCAGCCGCAGCAGGCTCGGCCCTTCGCTTTGAAGGCGCATCCGGCAATGGTCGCAGCGTTCATCACCGTCCAGTACGTCCATGATGAGGCCCGAACGATGCCACCGGCCGGCGGCAGGGCCGGCCAGGTCCGGCGGAGGGCAGTGACCGCGGCGGCGTCGAGGTCCTCTGCAAGCTCCGCTGACGCCGACCGCGACAGCGCGACCTCTTCGGTGTGAACTGATGGCGACGCCGTCTGGTGCGGCTCGGTACGAGGTCAGACGGGGTGATGGCGTCTCGTGACGGCTGGCTCGGTTGTTGGCGTTGCTGTACTTCTCTGCTGTGCTGCTGGCATCGGCCGAGGCTCGCTCCCGTCAGCAGCTCCGGATCGCTGGCCTGACGGGCCGTGCCTGCCCCCCACGATTGCGGCAAGGGCCAGTCGGTAGCGGGTTGTGGGCGGGAGGGCCGATGCCATGACCTAGTGCCGTGTCCACAAACGTTGGCCGGGTTGGTCGGGGTTGGGAGAATGTCGTAGGGGTGGTGTTTGCTTCGGTTCGTGCCTCGTCGTCGGGATCCCGCCGCTCCGCGGGTCGTGCACCGCACCGCGCGCGTCGCGTTGCGGGTCACGCCAGGCCAGCGGCGGCGGTGTTTCGGGCTGCTGCGCTCGGCCGGTGATGTGTGGGCGTGTGTGTTGGAGGTCAATGCGTGGCGGCGCCGCCGCCGGGATGTACCCCTGTCCGGCTATCAGGAGTTGTGCCGGGAGTTGGCGACGTCCGGGCCGGGCACGTTCGCCGAACTGGATTCCGTCGGTGCCCGGCCGGTGTTGCGCCGGTTTTCCGATGCGTGGTTCGCGGCGGCGAAACGCCGCAGCGCCGGTGACCTGTCGGCGCGGTTCCCGCGTCGGCGGCGGGGGTTGGTGCCGGTGCGCTGGTATCACGGCACGTTCACCCTCGACGGGAGCCGGGTGCGGATCCGGACCGCAAGAGGCACGTCGCCGTTGTGGGTGCGTCTGGCGCGGGAGGTGCCGTATCCGGTCGAGCAGGTCCGGTCGATCAACCTGCTGTGCGAGGGAGGCCGCCTGTTCCTCGATGTGACCGCCGAGGTGCCGGTGGTGGTCTACCCGCCGGGTGAGGGACCGGACCCGGCAGGGTGGCCGGGGTGGATCTCGGGATCATCCACCCCTACGCCGTGGCCGGCCCCGGCGGGGAGGGGTTGCTGGTGTCCGGGCGGGCGATCCGCGCCGAACACCGCACGCACCTCGCCGACACCAAATCCCGCCGCCGCGCCGTCTCACGCCGGGCACCGAAGCCGGGCCAGAAGGGATCCCGGCGGTGGCGGCAGTACCGGCGTCGGGTCCGCCTGGTGGAGGGCCGGCACTGGCGGCGGGTGCGGCAGGCCCAGCATGAGGCCGCCCACACGGTCGTCTCGTGGGCGGTGCGGCAGCGGGTCGGTGTGTTGCACGTCGGTGACCCCCGTGGGGTGTTGGACCTTCCTGCTGGGCGGCGGCACAACCTGCGGTTGCGGCAGTGGCAGATCGGCCGGCTCCTGCAGGTCCTCACCGACAAGGCCACCCTCGCCGGTATCAGTGTTCGACTGGTCGACGAACGCGGCACCTCCTCCACCTGTCCCGCTTGCGGAAGGCGGGTGCCGAAACCCCGTGGGCGGACCTTGTCCTGCCCGCACTGCGCATTTTCCGGGCACCGCGACCTCGTTGCGGCGGCCAGCATCGCCACCCGTGTTCCGGGCGGCGGATCCACCACCCCGGCAGCGGTTGTGCTGCCGGAGGTGGTCACGCACCGTCGAGCCGGCCGGCACCTGCCTGGTGCTGGCCGGTCCCGGCGTGACCCCCGCCGCCCACCGAGGGTGGCGCGAGGGTCAGTTGGCCTGCGGAGGCCCGCCCCACCAACCGGTGGGGAGTCGCTCGCCCAACAGGCGAGGATCCACAACACCCACCGCAAACCCGGTGAACGTTAGTGGACACCGCACTAGATGACCGCGCGAAGAATGCGGTCGGGTTGGCGGCGCAGCCGCTCCATGGCCCGCGCCGTCGCGTCATCGGCGGGCAGGAGAACGACCAGCTCCTGCGCGTCGGTTCTCGGCAACTCGAGCTTCTCTCGCTGCCACCGAAGCTCGTGCGCGATGGGGTGGTTGAGCCGAAGCGTGATGTGCGGTGGGGGCAGGTGGCGGTTGAGTCGTCGGGTGAACTCCTCTCCGGCCAGGGGGGCGAGTTCGACCCTGAACCATTCGGAGGTCTCCGCAGACGGCCCGAGCCACAGGTCGAAGGCTCGTTCGTCGGCCAGCTGATCCCAGTCGGGGAAGAACGTCCGGGCGCGCGCATCGGTGAACACGTAGCGCGTCAGGTTCGGCTCCCCGCTCTCGAGCAGCCCGATCCCACGCATCAGCAGCTCGAACCCGCTCGTGTACGCGAGCACGTCTCCCAGGCGGTTGGTGACGAAAGCGACGCCGGGCTCAAGAAGTTGGAGGGTCTTCAACACGGTGGGCCGGACATGGCGGTTGGGCGGCACTGGCCGTCCGCGCCCTGGGCACCCTCCGCCGGTGATCTTGGCGAGGTGGCGCAGGTGATTGCGCTCGGCGGCATCGAGGCTCAAGGCGTCCGCAAGTGCGTTGATCACGGCAGGGGACGGGTTGCGGTCTCGTCCTTGCTCGATGCGGGTGAGGTACTCGACGCTGATCCCAGCGCGCGTGGCGAGGTCTGAGCGTCGTAGTCCAGGGGACCGGCGGCGGCCACGATCAGGCAGCCCGAACGACTCTGGCTGGATGCTGTCGCGCTTGGCACGGATGAAATCGCCCAGCGGCGTGCTCATGTCCGGAGCCTAGCGCGGTCTTCCCAGCGCCTCGAACCCGCAGAGTGGCCCCACGGGGGCCAGCCTACGCCCGGTCTGGTTGTCATCGTCGGGACGATGGACCGTGGAGGGCATGAGTGAGAAGCACAAGTTGGTCATCATCGTCGGAAGCGTCCGAGAGGGCCGGTTCGGGCC
This sequence comes from Micromonospora sp. IBHARD004, assembly GCF_052814115.1. Taxonomy (NCBI): domain Bacteria; kingdom Bacillati; phylum Actinomycetota; class Actinomycetes; order Micromonosporales; family Micromonosporaceae; genus Micromonospora; species Micromonospora sp. IBHARD004. Next base: position 2,946,821 of record NZ_CP199934.1, on the reverse strand, counting down.
TGTCGTCGCCTCCTGGGTTGCCGACCAGGCGCGCGAGCACGGCGGGTTCGACATCGACGTCGTCGATCTCGCCGACGCCGAGATCCCGCTGTCGTTGCCGGCAGTCTCACCGAAGTTCGCCGGCGACTCATACCCGCGCCCCGACGGAATGGCGTCCTTGACGTCCCGCCTGGAGGACGCGGACGCGTTCATCATGGTCACGCCGGAGTACAACCACAGCTACCCCGCGTCGCTGAAGGCCGCCATCGACTGGCATTTCACCCAGTGGACGGCCAAGCCCGTCGCTTTCGTCAGCTACGGCGGCGCGGCTGGCGGCCGCCACGCTGTCCTCCACCTGGAGAACGTGCTCACCGAACTGCACGCCGTGACAATCCGCGATGGCCTGGCGTTCCCGAACTACCGCACAGCGTGGGAAGACGGTCGGCCGCTGGACCCCGAGGCGCCCGGATATGCCAAAACCCTGCTGGACCAGCTCGCTTGGTGGGCCGCCGCCCTGCGTGCGGCACGCAGCTCGGTCCCGTACCCGGCCTGAAGGGATCACTCAAGGAGTAAGCCCGACTCGGAACCTCAGAGCTGAGAGTGAGCGGCATCGCGCTCGGCGGGCTTCGGTGAACATCACATCGTCGTGCAAACCGGACGGGTGGCCCGGCTCAGGAGGGGCGGTACCGAATGGCGGTGTGGCCGCGGATCCCGAACAGTTAGGTGAGCCGGATACAGCGAGGTGGCCTCGGAGGCGAGGGAGAAGGCGCTCAGGCGCCTCGGCCTGCAGTTCGTTGATCTGCTACTCAGCTGCTGTACAAGGTCGAAAAGGCCGTCTCCCGCCACGGGAGAGCCTTTTCCGTGGATGGAGCTGAGGGGATTTGAACCCTGAACCCTCTTGCGGGTGCGTTGATCAGCGGTAATCGGGCGGATCGGCGAGCTGGACCTGGGCGGGGCGGTGCGTTGCCTTACACCGGTTGACGGCCCTTGTCGGTGTCAGTTGTGCCCGGGTTGTGCCCGATGATCTCGCCCGTCCATCGCTCGCCGGCAGTTTCTGGCGTCGGCCACGACCCCTGCGGCGGGGAACTTGACGGCGAGCAGATGGCGTCGTTGTCTGACGGCCAGGACCGACGCCCATCGAGGCTCGCGCTGCCCCTTCTTGCTGCCCCGCTACTGGCCGACATGTCCGCGAGCTCCAGGGCGCCGGGGCAATGGCCAGCCCATCAGTACCTCAAGGCGCCGATCGTGCTGATCTGGGACAACCTCAACACCCACGTCAGCACCGACATGCGCGAACTCGTCGCGAACCGCGACTGGCTCCACGTGATCCAGTTGGCCGACCTGGCGGCGGGCGACACTAGGGTCTGTCGCTGACGAGATCCGCGGCATCGCCTGGCGCGTCTACCCCTGCTCGACAATCGCGGGATCGCTGTCGTTCGGCCCGCTCAGCCAGGCGCGGATTCCGGCGAGCGCAGTCGGGCCGTAGTCCTCATCGACATTGCGGGCGAGGTCCGCGATGGATATCGCTTGCAGGGCGGCGCGCCAGGCGGCGTCGGCGCCGGCCATGGCGCGGGCGATGGGGCACGGCCGGGTGCAGGCCTCCTGCGGTGTCGCCAGGGGGCCGCGCTGGCGGATCTCGGTGCACACGAAGGCGGGCTGAGCGCCGTCGACGGCTGCGACGACGTCGAGGATGGTGATCAGCTCGGGCGCCCTGGTCAGGACATATCCGCCCGCCTTGCCCTGGACGGAGGTCACCAGGCCGGCGCGGGAGAGCGCCTGCAGCTGCTTGGCCAGGTAGCTGCCGGAGACGTCATGGAGCTCCGCGAGCCGGGCGGCCGGCACCGGCTCCGTCGCCGTGGTCAGCACCACGCAGCAGTGCAGCGCCCACTCGACCCCGCCTGACAGCTTCATCCGACCCCCCCGCTTGACTCGGACAAAGTCTATCCGACTATTGTCTCGGACAGGAAGTATCCGAGTCGGGGATGTGTCCTCGACGAAGCTGGCGTGCCGTGTGGCACGCCGCGGAAAGGTGAGAGCCATGAAGCTCACAGTCATCGGCGGTACCGGACTGATCGGCTCGCAGGTGGTCCAGAAGCTGACCGCAGCCGGACACGAGACCGTCCCCGCGGCGCTGTCGACCGGCGTCGACCTGATCACGGGACAGGGCCTGGACCAGGCGCTGAAGGGCGCCGACGTCGTTGTCAACGTCGCGAACTCGCCGACCTTCGACGAGGCCTCCCTGGGCTTCTTCCGTACCTCCATGACCAACCTGCTGGCCGCCGGGGAGCGTGCCGGCGTCCGTCACCAGGTGATCCTCTCGATCGTCGGCGTGGATCAGGTGTCCCAGCTCGACTACTACCGCGCCAAGACCCTGCAGGAAGACCTGCTCCGGCAGGGGCCCACGCCGTACTCCATCGTGCGTGCCACCCAGTTCTTTGAATTCATGAACGCCGTCTTGTCCTGGACCTCCGACGACACCACCGTTCGCCTGCCCGCTACCCCCATTCAGCCGATGGCCGCCGCGGACGTCGTCGACGCGGTCGTCGACGTCGCCACCGGCACCCCGCTGAACGGCATCCGCAACGTCGCCGGCCCGGACGTCTTCGCCCTCGACGACCTCGGCCGGGTCACCCTGGCCGCACAGCACGACGACCGGACCGTCATCACCGACGACAAGGCCGGCATGTTCGCGGTCGTCGCCGGCGACGTGCTCATCGCAGGCCCGGACGCACACCTGGCACCCACCCATTACCAGGACTGGATCCAAGCGGCCCGCTAACCCGCGGATAGGCTGAGAGTGACGAGAGAGGATATGTTGACCATCAACAGTGGCGCCCCCGTCGTGGTTGGTGTGGACGGCTCTGCGGCCGCACTGGACGCGGTCCGGGTGGCGGCGCGGGAGGCGGCGTACCGGGGGCGTCCGCTGCGGGTCGTGCACGCCTTCATCTGGCCGCTGACCGGCGCTCCGCTCACCCCGGTGCCGGGCGCTCCGGCCGACGCCGGCCTGCGCCACCAGGCGGAGCGGTACGTCGCCGAGGCGGTCGCCGAGGCCGGCAAGGTCTCCCCCGAGGTGCCGGTCACCGGCGAGGTGGTGGACGGCGCGCCGACTCCCGTGCTGCTGGACGAGTCCCGGGAGGCGGCGCTGGTGGTACTCGGTCACCGTGGTCTGGGCGGCCTCGCCGGCCTGCTCATCGGCTCGGTCACCGTGCAGGTCTCCGCCCGCGCGCAGAGCCCGGTGTTGGTGGTACGCGGTGAGCCGCGGGCCGACGGCCCGGTGGTGGTGGGCGTGGATGGCTCGGAACTGTCCACCGAGGCGGTCGGGTTCGCGTTCGAGGAGGCCGCCTACCGGGACGCCCCGCTGGTCGCGGTGCACGCCTGGCTCTACCCCACCCCGGTCGACCCGGGCGACATACTGCCCTTGGTCTACGACCTGGACGCCCTCGCCAGTGAGGAGGACCGCACGCTCGCCGAGTCGGTGGCCGGCTGGTCTGAGCGCTACCCGGACGTGCCGGTGCGACATTGGCTGGTCCGCGGCTCCCCGGCACGGGTACTGGTGGAGGAGTCGAAGGCGGCGCAGCTGGTGGTCGTCGGCGCGCACGGCCGCGGCGCGCTCGGCGGGCTACTGCTCGGCTCGGTCAGCCACGCGGTGCTGCACCACTCGCACGCCCCGCTGGCGATCGTGCGGCACACCCGCCAGGCCGATCACCCCTGATCCTCGACGACGTTCATAGCCCAAGGAGCGGGCAGTGCTCACGACCCGCCCGCCCTTGGGCATCCTCGGCTCTAACCGAGGACCCCGCCCTTACCGCCGGCGGACCGGCGGCGGCGCGCGGTGACCGGTGCCGGAACGTGGGCTGTCCGGCCTGGCATGGCCGGTGTCACGCCCGGTGGCTGTCACACCGCACCCGGCCCTCCTGTCGTCAATGGTGTGTACCTGTCCCGCAGACCGTCCCATGAGTGAGTTCTGGTGCCGAGCCACCGGCAGCGACCGTTCGACGACCTGCTCGCCTTCCTCCTAAGGAGTTCACAATGACCATGCCCGACACCATCGTCCTCGTCCACGGATTCTGGGTCACCCCGCGCAGCTGGGAGCACTGGATCACCCACTACGAGCAGCGGGGATTCCGGGTGCTCGCGCCCGCGTACCCCGGCTTCGAGGTCGAGGTCGAGGCCCTCAACGCCGACCCGACCCCGATCATGGAAGTCACCGTACCGAAGGTCGTCGACCACCTCACGGCCGTCATCAACGAGCTGCCCGCACCGCCGATCATCATGGGGCACTCGGCCGGCGGGACGTTCACCCAGCTCCTGCTCGACCGCGGCCTGGGCGCCGCGGGCGTCGCGATGAACTCGGCGCCGACCGAAGGGGTACGGGTCGTGCCCCTGTCACAGGTCAAGTCCACGTTCCCGGTGCTGAAGAGCCCGGCCAACCGGCACAAGGCGGTGGGGCTCTCGTTCGAGGAGTGGAAGTACACCTTCACAAACACGTTCACCGAGGAGGAGTCCCGGGCCCTCTACGAGCGCTACCACATCCCCGCGAACGGCGGAATCGTGTGGGGCGGCGTGCTGGCCAACTTCCAGCCCGGCCACCAGGACACCTGGGTCGACTACCACAACGACGACCGGGCGCCGCTGCTGTTCATCTCCGGCAGCGAGGACCACATCATGCCGCCGGCCGTCCAGCAGTCCAACGCCAAGCACTACAAGTCCAACACCATCACGGAGGTCAAGGAGTACGAGGGCTACGCGCACCTGCTTCCCGCGCAGAAGGGATGGGAGGAGATCGCCGACTACGCCCTCGACTGGGCCCTGCGGCACGCGCGAGCATGACCGATGTGCGGATCACCCACATCGGCGGGCCGACGCCCCTCATCGAGGTCGGCGGCTGACGGCCGCTGACCGACCCGGCCCTTCGACCGGCCAGCCGTACGTACGCCTTCGGCTGGGGCACCTCGTCCCGGAAACCGGCCGGGCCGACAATCGCCGCCGACGGGGCGGCCCGATCGACAGTCGGGTCACCAGACCGACTCGTGCTACACATTGCGGTGCGCGGCGGCCGCGCCTCGGCCGGCTGCCAGCCCGCCAGTTCACCAACTACAGGTAGGCCCTCGCCGTCGTGGCCGGCCAAGCGGTTCGCCACGCCTTGTGACCTGGGCAAATGTCGTCGCCACTGGTCGTCGTTCGTCACTACTGTCTGACGTCCGACGGCCTGGCGACGGCCTGGCCTGGTGCCGGCCGTGTCCCGTCACGGCATGTTTGACAGTGGCGTTCCACAAGGCCCGTAACGTGCGTTTCCGCAGGTAAACAGGGGTGCGTGTGACGGCGAGCACAGCGGGAAGGTCGGTTGGATGACTGACCCAGCGGAGCTGGCGCGAAGCGCGCTCCAGCGAATCCACAAGGCTGCCGTGAGACATCGGGACCTTGAGCTACACCACGCGGCCGACGAGATCGTCCGAGCGGCCCAGGCGAGGGGCCTCGATCCGGGGCCCGTCGAGTCGTACCGCCCCTGCCCCGTGTGCGGTGCTGAGCCGGGACAGTTGTGCATCAACGTCCCTGATCGCCCAGTGAACCCGGGCGACATGCACCCTGAGCGCACGAAAAAGGGGCCCCGTAGGGACCCCGATTCCGTTCCCGTCAGCCCTGATCGCTACATGTTGCCGGACACTGACTCCTTTCCTGTCCGGGGTCGGCCGATGAGCGCAGTCGCATTCCTCAACATCGCCATGCACGGGCACATCAACCCGACGCTGCCGGTCGTGGCCGAGCTTGTTCGTCGTGGCCACTCCGTCACCTACCACACGACGTCCGCCTACGCCGAGGAGATCGCGGCCACCGGCGCGCGAGTGCTCCTCTACTCCGGGGATGACCAACCGCTCTCCGGCACACCGGTCACGCTGATGGATCAGCTTGCGCGCACCGCCGTACGCGTGCTGCCCGCCGTCCTCACCGATCTGCGCGGCGCCCGGCCCGATCTGATCGTGCACGACTCCCTCTGCCCGTGGGGGCCGGTGGCCGCCCGGGAACTCGACGTGCCGGCAGCGTCGTCGTTCACCACGTTCGCGTTCAACCGGCACATGCCCAGCCCCACCCGCGGCTCCTGGGAGCTGTTCGCCGCGGCGGCGGCCCTGCCCCGGCACGCCGGGGGGTACTTGAGGTCGCGTTGGGAGCTGCGCCGCCGGTACGACACGCGTGCGCTGCCCCTGATCGACCTGGCGAACATCCGTCAGCCGCTCAACCTGGTCTACACCTCGCGGGCGCTCCACCCCGAGGCCGACAGTTTCGACCAGTCCTACCGGTTCGTCGGACCGAGTATCGGTGCCCGCCCAGCCGACTCGTCGTTCCCGGTCGATCGGCTGCGGGACCCGGTGCTGTACGCCTCAATGGGCACGTTGTTCGACGTCGGCCCGCGGCTGCTGCGCAGCTTCGCCGACGCGCTCGCCCCGCTGGGTGGCACCGTGATCGTCTCCACCGGACGCACCGATCCCGCCGCGCTCGGTCCGCTGCCGGCCAACGTGGTCGCCCACCGCTCCGTACCGCAGCCGGAGGTGCTGGCCCGCGCAGCGCTGTTCGTCACCCACGGCGGGGTGAACAGCGTCAACGAGGCCCTGTACGCCGGCGTCCCGATGCTGGTGGTCCCGCAGGGGGCTGACCAGCCGTTGGTGGCTTCCCGCGTCGTCGAGCTCGGTGCCGGTCTCTCGATCCGCACCGAGGACGTCACCGTGGAGGTCGTGCGCGCCCTCGCCCAGCGCCTGCTCGACGAGCCCCGATTCCGGGCCGCCGCGAGCACCCTGCAGGTCGCCCAGCGTCAGGCAGGCGGCTATCCGCGCGCCGCCGACGAACTCGAGCGCTATGTGCAGCAGACCGGCCCGGTCACTCAGCCGGGCTCTGCCGATCTGCCACCGCAGGGCTGACCGATGTCCCCCGTCGTCGCCATCCTGCTGCTGTTCGCCGGGCTGTCCGAGGCCGCCGGGCGTCTCCTGCCCGTGGTGGCACGCCTGTCCGGCGTGTCGCACGCCAGGGTGGTCGGGTTGATGCTGGCCGGCGCCCTGGTCAACGGCGCGGTATTCGCGCTCTGGCCGCTGTCCGCGTGGACCCTTGCCGAGCTGGTGCTGCCCACCTCACCGTCCGACGAGGCCGCGCTGGTCTGGACACCAGGCCTGGCCGCCCCGCTGCTGCTTGCCGCAGTCCTCGCGTTCCCGCTGCTCGGGCCGCTGCTGCACTTTGTGCTCATGGTGGGAGTGGGGGCCGGCCTCGCCGCAGCGCTCGCCACGGTGGCCGGGCTCGGCTGGTGGGATGCCGCCGGCTGCGTAGCCGTCGCGGGAATCGGGCTTGGCGTCGCTGTCGAGGGCGTCCGCCGCCTGGTCGTGAGGTTCAATTCGCCAAGAGCACCGGAGCCACTCACATGATCGAGTTTGCGCTCCTGCTGCTGCTCGGCGGGATCGGGCTGGTCCTGCTCGCCGAAGCTCTGCTCGCCCGCTACGAGGTGCTGGTCTATGCCGCAGGCTGGCGAACTCCCACCATCGCCCTCCCCACGGGCATGCCCTCCGCCCGGGGCGCTGACCCGGACCGCCCTCCTTACGCCTACCTGGTCTATCTGGACGGCATCGGGAAACGCCGCTTCCACGACACCCGCGACGGCGGCCGACTGGTCAGGTCCCTGATCGACGGAGCGCCGGAGCTCAGGGTGCTGGGCCAGGCGCAGCCCTACTCTCCGCTGGCCGTTCCGCTCGCCGACCGGCCGGTGTGGACATGGCTGCGCCGCCACATCGGGCTGGTGCTGTTCCTGCACAACGTGATGCAGATCTTCGTCGCCGCCGACCGGCGGTACCGTCCCCTGTACAACCGCGCCGTCGGCTCGCAGATCGCCGCTCAGCTCCGGTTCGCCGGTTACCGGCGTGACAGCGGTATCCCCGTGGTACTGCTCAGTTACAGCGGCGGCGCCCAGGTCGCCACCGGCGCGGTGGACGAACTGTGGTCCCAGCTGCGCTCCCCGCTCTGGCTGATCACTCTCGGCGGGTTCCACAACGGCGCCAACGACATCAGCCACGCCCAGCACCTCTACCGGCTGACCAGTTCCGGCGACCAGATTGAGCGAGTCGGCACCTGGATCTTCCCGCAGCGGTGGCGGCTGTTCCGCCGGAGCGGATGGAACCGGGCCGACCGCGAAGGGAAGATCACCGTGCATCGGCTCGACCCGGCCACCCACGTCGGTCCGCGCAGCTACATCAGCCCGGAGGCCGGGCTACCCGATGGCCGCAGTCACCTCGACCGGACCGCCGACACCGTGATCGCGCTGATCCGGGATTGCCTCAGCGCGACTGCGGAAACCGACGGCCCGCTGCCATGAACGGCTTGACCATGGCGCACAGCACGGACCTGTAGTTGCCGCCGTGGCCGTTGATGTGGACCAAGTGCTCAACGCCGGAGCGGGTCAAGGACACCGCCACATCCGCCACGATCTGGTAGAGCGTCCGGGAGCTGACGGTGCCGCGCCAGCTGGCGTGCTCGTGCGAACACGAGATGGTGATCGGTGGAAGCAGCAGGGTCGGGTAGGCGCGCGAGATGTTGCGGGCGATCGCCGAGGCAACGACGGTATCGGTGATGAGTGGCAGGAAGTCTACGTGCTGTTCGAAGCTTCCGATGGGCAGGAGGGCAACTGCGGCTTCGCGCTGCTTCTCGTCCGCCGCCGTAGCTGCCGTCACCAGGTCCATCATCAACGATGCGTCCCCCCAGGCGGTCGTCAGTCGCTTGATGACGCGACTCAACTCAGATACTTCCGGGCCTGACCCGCTTTGACGGACATCCGAGATCAGGGGCGTGGGGCGCTGTTTCGCGCTGCCCGGTCGATCAGCTTCGCCGCCACGTGGGGAAGAGTCTTGGACGTGTCGATGGTGATGTCGGCACCAGGGACTGCCTCCGTCTCTTCCCATGCCCTAAGCCGTTCCGCCGCGTCGCCGGTCTTCCTTTGAACAACTCGCCGCTCTGCAACGTCTCTGGGGCAGGTAGGAGCGACGAGGGTCCACTGCACGTCAGGGAATGCCTGACGTACGGCGTCGATGGCATCGACTTGGCCGAGGTGTATTACGGGGATGGCCTCGCAGAGCTGTTGACGCAGGCCCGGTTCATCAACCACATACACCGACCCATACCGCTGGTTCTCCCACACCACGCTGCCGCTGACGCGGAGTGCGGCCAGTTCGGCGTCCGTGACCATCCGGTAGCCCGCGGTACGGCCCGATCCAACTTTCAGGCGTCGGAACTGCTGGTACCGGTTGTCCAGCTGGTGCAAGGCTGCGGTCACCGTGTCCTGAGGAATAGTCAAGGCCTGTGGATCGGCGTGTCACGCGACTTGCTGATCACCACCCTCTGATTCGTCGGGTCGTTCGATGAGCTTGCCGTTCTTGAATACCGCGCCGGCACGGACCAGCGCGACGAGGTGGGGTGCGTTGACGGCCCGCCACCGGGTCTGTGCTGATTCGATGAGCTTGAACGCCATCGCGACGCCGGCGGCGCGGGAGCCGGGGCCCTTGGTGACTCGCTGGCGAAGCCTGAGCTGGCGAGAAAGTTCGATGACAACGCCGTGAGGTCCCTCCAGGAGGAGCGCGCGGCCGAGATCGCGGCCCGAACGCTCGCCCTTCCTGACGCTCAGAGCGTCGAGGATCTCACCGCGCTGCTGACCTCGGCGGGGGAGCGCTGAGGTCGAGACAGTTACCGCTCCCGGACGGCGTAGGTCAGGTGCGTCACCCTCGGGGAGGGCTCCGCGCGGACCGGCTCCAGGGCCACGCGGCCCGCGTCCACGCCCTCGAACAGGCGGATTCCGGAGCCGAACAGCACGGGCGACAGCGCGATCGAGAACTCGTCGATCAGGCCGGCGTTCACGTACTCCAGGATCGTTGCGCCGCCGCCCGCGATGCGGACGTCTCGGTCGCCGGCGGCCTCGCGGGCCTGGTCGAGCGCGGGCTCGATGCCGTCGTTGACGAAGTGGAAGGTGGTCCCAGCCGGCCGCTCCCAGGGGTCACGCTTCTCGTGCGTCACGACGAACACCGGCGTGTGGAACGGCGCCTCCTCCGGCCACGCCTGCTCGCCGGCGTCGAACATGCGCTTGCCCATCACGCTCGCGCCGGTGCGCTCGAACGTCTCCCGCACGATGTCGTTGTCGCGCCCTTCCTCGCCGCCCTCGCCGAGCTTCAGGTTCTCCCGGAGGAAGCGCTGCGGGAATATCCACTGCTGCAGTTCCATCCACTGCTGCCCCATCAAGTCCTCGAGGGACTCGGGCGCGATGAAACCGTCCAGCGACATCGACACGCTGAAGAACACCTTCCCGGCCATCAGCCCTCAGCTCCCTTCCGAACGATCTCGGTGACGTAGGCAGCCAGGTTGCTCAGGGTCTGCTGGCCGCCCTCGATCGCGTGGTACTTCTCGACCGCCTCGTCGCGCAGCTCCTTGGTGGGGAACACCGTGCGCATCTCGATCCGGGTCGCCGCGCCGTCGGGCGCGAACGTGAGGATCGACTCGAAGGCGTTCGGGTCGCCGCGGGACTCACCGTGCAGCAGCGCGATCCCCTCGGGCGGGACGATCTCGGTCCAGGAGATCCACTCCTGGTAGTCCGTCCCGTCCGGCCCGTGCATCACAAAGTCCCACTCCCCGCCGACGCGGAACTCGAAGGACCGCGTGGTCGTGGTGAACCCCTCCGGCCCCCACCACCGCGACAGGTGCCGCACCTCGGTGAACGCCTCGAACACCAGCTCCCGTGGGGCGTCGATGACCCGGGAGATCACGATCTCGCGGTCAGCCGTCGCGGACTGCGCCGGCGCTCCTCGTCCCATCTCGCTCATCAGCTACTCCTCCTGCCTTGCCTGCTTCAGGTCCTGCACGTACGCGTCCAGCCGGTCGAAGCTCTCGTTCCAGAACCGCTCGAACCCGCCGGTCCACTCGTGGACCGGTCGCAGCCCGCTGGCGTCAAGGCCGTACAGGCGCTGCTTGCCTGCCTTGCGGTCCCGCACCAGCCCGACCTCCCGGAGCACCCGCAGGTGTTTGGACGCCCCCGGCTGGGTCATCCCCAGTTCCTGGGCCAACTCGGTCACCGGCCGCTCACCCGCCCGCAGCAGTACCAGGATCTCCCGGCGCTGCGGCTCGGCGATCGCGTTGAAGACGTCCGACGTCGTCGCTGCTCGTGCCATGGACGCCATCATATACCGTTATCGGCATGCGTCAAGCCGGGAGGAATCAGGCGGGTCTTGTCAGATGACGATCGTGACCCTTGTCAGCGGCTGCGGAAACGCGTATCCCGGAGACGGCACGCGCGACGGCGGCGGGCAGGGAGGGCGATGGGTGAGTGGATCGGCGTGTCACGCGACTTGCTGATCACCACCCTCTGATTCGTCGGGTCGTTCGATGAGCTTGCCGTTCTTGAATACCGCGCCGGCACGGACCAGCGCGACGAGGTGGGGTGCGTTGACGGCCCGCCACCGGGTCTGTGCTGCGAACGCCGACCTCGGAGGCAACCACGAGTCAGGTCGGTTCGACGACTTCACTGCTCAAGTCTGCCTCGATCTTGGCGACGCTCAACGCAACGGAGCCTCCGCTTCTACTCCGACCGCGGCAGGTCGAGGCGTGGGTGGAGTTGGCCGAACTGTCCCAGGATCCGGATTTCCGCGCCAGCATGCGGCGCATGGCCGAGCAGTATGCGGCGGAGCGCGCCGAGAGCGACAGCCGGGGCGTGCGCCGCGACGCGGCCGCGGTGGTCCGTGACCAGGTCGGCCCTGCCCTGGCAGCCGGCATCGACCCGGCCTCGCCCCAGGCTGATCCGGTCGTCGCGGCAGTCACGGCTCAGTACGCGCACGTCCGTAGTCGCCCGGACGACGTCGACCTTCGGCACCGGCCGTTGATCCAGCTGCAGACCGCGAACGACCCACGCAGGGAGCGGTACCTCCAGCTGCTCTCGGTGATCAACGGCTGGCCTGCCCCGGAGAGCCCGGCCATGTTCTGCGCTCGACGAGGGGCGCTTTCGCCGAAGCAGCGCTCATCGTCGCCGGGTGATAGACCCACCTCGTGGGCGAGGGCAGGCAGGTCCCGTTCGAGTGGGCCCTGCGAGAGTGCTTCGCGGGGTGTCATGCGCCCGGACCCAGCCGGACCAGGTCAGCGTGCTAACCGGTCCACGACAGCGTCACGTGGTGTGCCTCCTGGCCAGCTGGTCGAAGAACGTGTCCAGCAGCGCCTCGCACTCGGGGCCCTCGGTCAACTCGTACCCGCCGAAGCGGTAGACCTCGTAACCCCGCAGCCGCAGCGCCCGATCCTCGGCGACCATCTCGGCGTACCGGCGAGGGTCGGCGCGACGGAGGTCATCGGCGTAGTGCTGGATCCCGTCGCATTCGATGACGATCCGGCCCCGGTTGGGCAGCAGCAGTAGGAAGTCCATGCGCTGACGGGCCAAGACCGCGGCGGCCGCTCCCCGCTCGGATCTGGCGTAGGGGTCGTAGTGCAGATACACCTGGGGAATGAGGGCTGGGATGTTCGGGCCGTACCGGATGTAGCGGCGCGCGTAGGCGTGCATGATGCGCCTCTCCGCGTCGTTGGCCAGCGACTGCATCAACCGCTGGTGCAGCGATCTCGCGATCTCCCGCTCCTCAGCGAAAAGTCCCTCCCGCTGCGCCCACCAGGTGGTCAGGTCCTGCCACGTCAACCCGTCGGCACCAAGCGGTCGGTCGTAGATCAGGCAGTACCGCTCGTTCTTCACCACGGCGATGTCGTTGTTGATCGCGTCGCGGAACACGATCTCCGGTTTGGGCCCGTTGGCGGCGAAGATCAGGTTCTTCAGTTCGCAGGCGACGCCACCGGCACCGACTTGCCTGGCCAGCTCGAGGAGGTCGGCCGCAGAGGTCAGCACTCGGCGATGGGGATTGGCCTGTCCGATCTGACGCAGCCCGGCGGGCAGGAGGCTGACCGGGGCGAAGGCGGAGCTGATGAAGGCCATCGGCATCATCGGGATGAACAGCACCGGCTGTGCCTCTTCGGCGTCGCGCCGCCGCTCGGGTGGCCCGGCGCTCAGCCGGCTTGGCTGGCCGCCCGCAACGGGCATCCGGTGCCGACGCGCGTGTCGAGGTCGGCCCGCAGGGCGGAGAGTTCGGCCATGCGCGCGTCGATGATCTGAATCTTCTCCTCGAACAGCGCAGACAACGCCTCAGCGGCGTCCGGCGCGTCACGCAGTTCCTCGCCGAGCCGTGCGATCTCCGCCAGCGAGAACCCGAGCGTCTGCGCGGTGCGGACATAGAGCAGCCAGGCCACTGTCTCGGGCGGGAAGTCGCGATAGCCGTTGGCCAGCCGTCGACCTGTGACGAGGCCGACCTTCTCGTAGAACCGAATGGTATCCCTGGTCATACCCGCTTGCGCGGCCAGCTCTCCGATACGCATGACCCTCCGCCGGATTATGGGCTTGACCTTGGAGCGTACTCCACTGTTTACCGTGAGGCGTCGCTGCCGTGAGACCAACAGGAGCCTCATCGTGATCCGCCTTTTCGCCCCTTCCCGCCCCGCCTATCTTCGCGTCGTACGCGCGAGTGCCTGGTACGACCTCGTCGTCACGGCGGGATTCGCGACGCCGTGGACGTACGCGCTGTTGCACCGCGCGTTGTCGTCGCTGGGTGGCGCGCTTGGGCTAGGCGTCCTGCCCGCCCTCGACCCGGTGATGACCCTGTACGCGAATCTGATGGGTTCGGTCGTAGTTGTCTGGGCCCTCCTGCGCATCGTCAAGCCGCTGCCGGTGCACGGACTAGCCGACGGCGTCGCGCGCACGCTGTTCGCGATGGGGCAGGCGTACGCGCTGGCCCACGGCGCCTTCCGGGTGCTGTGGCTGTTCTTCGTTGTCGAGGTGGCGTTCGGCGTCGTCCAGCTTGTGCCGTGGTGGCTGAGTCTGCGTACCCGCCTGGTGGACGACTCCACGGGCTCGGCCAACGGGCACCCCCGCAGGGCGCCGAGCCGGTGACGCCCGGGTCAGGTGCGCCGGCGGCGGGACGTACGCCGGTGACGAAGCGGTCGACGGCCGCCCGGGTGAACGCACCGGCGGCGCCGGCTCACCGGAGGTGGGCATCGCGCTGGATGACTACTCGGGTGATGCTGCGATGCGTCGATCCGGTGACAACTATCGCTGACAGAAGCGAGCCAAGCGGCAGCTCACGGCGACTCGGTGGTGACAAGTACGACTGAAAGTCACACAAGCCGCCACGCCGTCGACCGCGGCTCGGCGCGCTTCGGAGTCGGGACGTCGTTCACTCTGTGCCACGAATCGAGTATCTGCCTACGACCCGCACACTCGTGCGGACGTCCTCCTCTGCCGCGCGGAGGGTGTTGGCGCTGATTGTGACTGGTGACGCACCGTGAGGTATGACTACCTCTCCCGCTTCCGGTCCCGGTGTCGTCTCTCCTGATCGTGTGATTCTCCGTGCGGCGGTTGCCGCCTACCTCGGTCGGTACCGCGGTGACACGCGGTTGCACAGCGAGTCCGACCTGCGTGTCTTCCTGACCTGGTGCACTGGCCACGAGCTGCAGCCACTGTCGACCACACGCGCGGACATCGAGCGGTACGTGCGCTGGCTCCAGGACGTGCGCCGCTTCCAGCCCTCGACCGTCTCCCGCCAGCCGTCCTCGTTTCCCTCGCCGTCGCGGCGTCGGCACACCGCGCGCGCCGCCGCCAGTCGGTCCACGTCCGCCTGCCAGGTCTTTACGAGCGCCGCGGTCACCGCGGCGACCCGCTCCGGGGTGGCGTCGTCGAGGCTGATGGCGAACCAGCGGGCCTGGTCGGCGTCATCTTCGGCAGACCGCGGCGGGTCGGGGGCGTGCGCGGAACCCATGGCGGTCACCGTATCCGGCTTGTACGACGCCGTTTGGCGCACCGGTCCGGGCGGCCGCTATGTGGCGCTGGCCGGCTTCCTGCCGCCGGCACCACCCTGCTGGCGTGGCGGCTTGGCCGGACGGGCGGTGTAGTCGCGGGTGAAGGCGGCCGCGACGGAGAGCACCTTCTTGCCGGTGGTGGGGTCGGCGCGGGGAGACCGCTCCTGGCGCGCCCGCTCGGCGCGGGCGACTAACTGCTGGTGCTCGCCGCGCGGCAGCGGGAGTTCCTTATCGTGGCGGCGGCCGCGCAGGTGCTTGACCTCGGCGCGCTGTGCCAGTGTCCGGCGGGCGGCGTGACCGGCCGAGACGGCGCCCCCGGTCTGGTTGCGGCACGGCTTGCCGGGACCGGCCAGGCAGCGGGGGCACGTTTCGGCCCGGACCTGCGCGGCGGTGACCTTCACGTCCGGGGTGTAGCGGCCTCGCCACTCAGTGGGCTTGGCCTTGCGGTCCCTGCCCCGGTATACCCCGGTGCCGCCGGCGGGGCTGCCCGTGCCGACCTGCTGCGGGAGCTTCTCGCCGGCGGGCACACCCAACGCCTCGCGGTACGCCGCGTCGGTCGCCTGGCGGCTGGTCGCCGCCTGTTGCCTCTTGCCCTTGCCCACCCGCGCAGCGTACGACCCGGCCGACCCTCGCGAGTGTTGCGACACGATACCCAGTACTTCCTGGCGCCGGGGATCTGCCGGGCGTCGGGGTCGGCCCGGTCCGGTCCGCCCGGTGCGCGGGCCGGAGCGCCCGGGTTCTAGCCTCCCGTGATGGTGGACGGGGAGGCGCGGCCGGTGTTCAGGCGTGGTACGACCGGGTGCTCGACGTCGGTCCAGCCGGCAACCAGGCCTTCTTCGGCCGTGACGTGCTGGCGTCGGCTGATGATGGCCCGGCGCGTCGGTGATCGATAGACAGCGAGGTCTCCGGTAGAGGGTGCATCGACCACGAAGACCCAAACAAGCCGCGCCTGAATGACTGATCCCACTCGCGCCGATCTTGACAGCTCCGATATGGCATGGTGACGAAATGGAGCCGGACGGGGACGCCGAGGCACGCCGCACGCTGCGCGAGCCCGTCCGCGTCGGCCTGCGCGTGCTGCGCGACTACCGGCCGACGGTAGCGCGGGTCCGCGGGCTGCTGCGCAGCATGGCGACCTCGTTCGTGGTGCTCAGCGCGACGCTGTGGCTGCTGCCCGGGGTCACTGCCAGCGGGTTGGTTGCGATTCTGTGGTTGGTTGGCCTGGTCGCCGGGATCGGCGCGGTGCTGCGCCCGCTGCTTTTCGCCCTGGCCACCGGGCTCGGCGGACTTGGCGCTCTTGCCATCGGCGTGTGCGTGCAGGCTGTCGTCATGTACGTCGCGTTGCGCCTAGACCCGGGAGCGCATGTGGCCGGGTTCGCCGACGCATTCGCCGCCGCGTGGCTCGCGGTGGCGCTCGCCGCGATCATCAACTGGCTCGCCGACGCCGGCACCGATGACGCGTTCGTCAGCGAGCTGTTGTGGTTGATGAGCCGGGTGCGGCGTAGGCCGGAGCGTCGCTGGCGCCCGGTGTGGCGGCGACAACGGCGGAAACGCGACGTGCAGGCAGCCGACGGCTTGCTCATCGTCCAACTCGACGGCGTGTCGGCACCGCTGGTGCAGTGGGCCATACGTGCCGGCAACCTTCCCACGATCGGCCGGTGGCTGCGCTCGCGCAGCCACCGGATGACCCGCTGGCATACCGGGCTTCCCGCCACCACGCCTGCGGCGCAGGCGGGCCTGCTACACGGAGAGGTGCGTCGCGTGCCGGCCTATCGCTGGTATGAGAAGGCAACAACAAGCGGCAACGGCGTGCGCTCCACCGGCCGTCTCATGGTGACCAGCCGACCCCGCGACGCCGCCGAGATCGAGCGGCGGCTGTCCACCGGGCAGGGTCTGCTGCGGGACGGTGGTGTCAGCATCAGCACGGCCTTCTCCGGCGACGCCCCCACCAGCCTGCTCACGGTGAGCCGAGCCGCGCTGCCCGGACGATTCACCCGGGGCTACGCGGCGTTCATGGCCAGCCCGTACGGTTTCGCCCGTGCGGTCGTGCGCGGCGCCGGGCAGGTGCTCCGCGAGCTGTACGAGGCGCGGCGGCAGCGGCTGCGCGGGGTACAGCCCAGCGGCCGCCGCAGCGGCTCTTACCTGGCGCTGCGTCCGATGTCGAGCCTGCTCAGCGACCTCAACGTGTCGCTCGTCGCCGAGCAGATGGCCAGCGGCGCCCCAGTGATCTTTTGCGACTTCCTCGACTATGACGAGGTGGCCCACCACGCCGGACCGGCCCGCCCGCAGGCGCTGGCGATTCTCGAGGCGCTCGATCACACGCTCGGCATCCTGCAGCGTCTGGCGGCCGAGGCGGCGCGGCGGTACCACATCGTCGTGTTGAGCGACCACGGGCAGAGCCAGGGCGACACCTTCCGCCAGCGGTACGGCGAGTCGCTGGCCCAGGTGGTTGCCCGGTTTGCCGCGCCGAAGGTGCGGCCGGTTACTCCCGACGGCCGGCTGCAGCCCCCCACTCCGATCAGGGCCGCGACGACCGCTGAGGCCGCCGGGCCGGTCGAGGAGTGGGGACGGGTCAACACGCTGCTCACCGAGGTGGCTACCCGCGGCGGGGCGACCGGCACGGCGACCCGGGCGGCGGTACGGGCGCACACGGACGGGGGCGAGGTCAGCCTCGGGCCGGCCGACCGGGAGGAGGCGGTCACCCGTACCGATCCGGAGACCCTGGTGGTGGCGTCCGGGAACCTCGCGATGATCTATCTGCCCCACCATCCGGGGCGGCTGACCCGCGAGCGCATCGACGACGTCGTCCCGGGGCTGATCGACGGCCTGGCCGCGCACCCCGGCATCGGGCTGGTGGTCGTCGACTCCGCCGCCGGGCCGCTGGCGTTCGGGGCGCGCGGCTGCCACCGCTTGCGGAACGGGCAGGTCGACGGCGACGATCCGCTGGCGCCGTACGGCCGGTGGGCGCGTCAGGACCTGCTGCGCCACCAGGCGATGGACCACGTGGGCGACCTGGTGGTGATCAGCGCGGTGGACCCGGGCCTGGAGGAGGTGACGGCCTTCGAGGAGCTGATCGGCTCCCACGGAGGACTTGGCGGCTGGCAGACGGAGGCACTGCTAATCCACCCTGCCGACTGGTCACAGGAGGGCGAGCTGGTCGGCCCGGAGGCCGTACACAGTCAGTTGCTCGCCTGGATGCGCCAGCTCGGCCTTCGCCAGCCGGACGACCACGCCGCCACCCGGAACGACCGCGAGGGCCGGGAGCTGGACAACGACGCGGGCCACGATCCGGACGCGTAGCGCGAACAACGGGCACGCTGGTGCCGGCTACGGCCCCGCCGGGGGATTCTCCGGCAGCGTCCGGCGCCGGCTCACCCACCTCAGCCCCTGGCTGATCAGCACGACGATCAGGATCGCGGCGACCACGCTCTGCCACGGCTCGGGAAAGATCGCTCGCCCGAGGATGCCGATCGCAGCGTAGAGCACCGACCACAGCAGGCTGGCTGGCGCGTTGGCGACGGCGAAGCGCCGCCAGGCCAGCCCGGCCACAGCCGCCGCCAGCAGCACCGGCAGCCGGCCGCCCGGGATGAGCCGGGATACCAGAAGCATCGGGACGAGCCCCTCGCGCACCTGCGCCGACACCCGGCCGACCCGCTGCGGTCCACGCAGCCAGTGCAGCCGCCGGGCGACGCGCTCGCCACCCCAGCCGAGCATGCGGTAGGTCGCCAGGTCGCCCGCGTACGCCCCGATCGCGCCGGCGATCACCACGAAAACCACCGTCACCGGATGCTGGTGGGCGGCGAGGGCGGCGGCACCGCTGACCGCCGCGCCGGTCGGCACCACCGGCACGAGGGAGCCGACCAGCACCACCACGACGAGCCCGCCCAGCGCGCCGAGCGTCGCCGTCACAGCCGGCGCACCGTCAACGACTCGCCCGGCCGCAGCACAGACACCCGGGTGCCCGGCGAGACCGCTTCGGCGTGCCGGGCGAAGTCATCGCCCGGTCGGAAGAACCGGTCAGGGCGGATCCGGTCGCAGCCGACCGGCCAGAAGGTGCCGAAGTGAATCGGCACGGCCCGTGCCGCCGCCGCACGCCGTACCGCCTCGGCGGCGTCCGCCGGGTCGAGGTGACCGGGGCCGAGCGTGGGCCCCCATCCGCCGACCGGGACCAGCGCCAGGTCCACCGGCCCCAGCGTGGCCATCCCGTCGAAGAGGCCGGTGTCGCCGGCGAACCAGGTGCGCGCAGCGCCGTGGACCAGGTAGCCCACGGCGGGTGCCTGGTGCCGGGACCACGGACCGCGGCCTGCGTGGTGGGCCGCGGGCACGGCGGTGACCGTCACGTTGCCGATGGTGGTGCCGTCGCCGGGCGCCAGCTCCGTGCAACGGCCGCCGGCCGCCGCGCCCAGGCCCTGGCGGACCAGGCGCGCGGCACCGGCCGGCACGACCAGCGCGGTGTGCTCGGGCAGCCGGCGCAGCGAGGCGAAGTCCAGGTGGTCGGCGTGCAGGTGCGACACGAGTACGGCGTCCGGGGCGCCCCGCAGCTGCGGGGTAGGCCCGCGGCGGCGGCGCAGGTGGGCGAGCCGGTCACGCAGGAGCGGGTCGGTCAACAGCCGGGTCCCGGAATCCTCGATCCACACCATGCTGTGCCCGTGCCAGGTCAGCTGGACCACACCGACACCCACACCGCCGCCGTCACGCCTGTCAGCGTATCAACGGACCAGGTCGGGGCCGGGTTGGCGTACTTCAAATCTCCCTTCAATACCTCATGCGCTAGCGATCAAAGGGACTGCCCCCAGTTCGGTTGACTCCTGACCTGTGAGGATGCGTTCCTCGCTGGAAGGATGTCTGCCATGCCGTAAGCGTTCCCGCCGGAGTTTCGCCGTGACGTGGTCGCGGTTGCCCGCAAGGGCGAGGCGCCCATCGCCCAGATCGCGAAGGACTTCGGGATTTCCGAGTCGTGCCTGCACCGCTGGTTGAAGATCGCCGACGCCGACGACGGGATCCGCCCCGGCACCACCAGCTCCGAGTCGGCGGAGCTGCGGGAGCTGCGACGACGCAACAAGCTGCTGGAGCAGGAGAACGAGATCCTGCGCAGGGCGGCGGCGTTCTTCGCCAAGGAGATCGCCCCAAAATGACGTACCCGCTGGTCGGTGACCTGGCCGCGGACGGGATCCCCGTCGCGGTGACCTGCCGGGTGCTGGGCTTCAGCAAGCAGGCCTACTACGCGTGGAAGAACAGCCCGGTCGCCCGCCGGGACCTGGAAGACGCCTATCTGATCAACGCCGCTCTCGACATCCACGCCGACGACCCGGCGTTCGGGTACCGGTTCATCGCGGATGAACTACCTGCCCACGGCTCACCGCCGGCGTCAACCGGGTGGCCAGGCTCTGCTCACAGCAGCGGATCTGGTCGGTGTTCGCCAAACGCAGAGGCCTCACGAGAAGGGCCGGGCCGCCGGTGCACGACGACCTGGTGCAACGCCGTTTCACCGCCGACGCGCCGAACCGGGTGTGGCTGACCGATATCACCGAACACCCCACCGGCGAGGGCAAGCTCTACCTGTGTGCGATCAAGGACGTGTACTCTGGCCGGATCGTCGGCTACTCCATCGACTCACGGATGAAGGCGTCCCTGGCCGTCGCGGCGCTGTCGAACGCGGCTCGCCTGCGCAGCCCGGCCGGCACGATCGTGCACTCCGACAGGGGCAGTCAGGGTCCAGAAAGTTCGTGAAAGCGTTGCACCGCAACGGATTGGTCGGCTCGATGGGGCGCGTCGGCGCCTGCGGTGACAACGCGGCGATGGAATCGTTCTTCGCCCTACTGCAACGCAACGTCCTCGACCGGCAACGCTGGCACACCCGCCACGAGCTACGCCTGGCGATCGTGACCTGGATCGAACGCACCTACCACCGGCGCCGACGGCAAAGACGCCTGGGCCGGCTTACCCCGATCGAGTTTGAGACAATCAACAGGCCCGCACACGCGGCCTGAACCACTCAACCCCGCGAGTCAACCGAACCCGGGGCAGTCCCGTCCGTTCCTACTGTCCGGTCGAGGGCTTCATAGAGCCGGGCAACGGTGTGGAAGGCGGCCTTCGGCTCCCAGCGGTATGACCCCGGTCCCTGATCGGGGAGCACCTTCATGATGCCGTAGCCGGCCATGTCCAAGTCGTGGTAGGGATTGTCGGAATGGGGGTGGCTCGGTTCGATGAATTCGAACACGAACGCGCCGTCGACGCCCTCTGCCTCGTAGATGCCGATCAGCTCCGCGAGCTGCTCGGCTTGGACCTGTTCGTTGCGGGCGTAGGGGCCGGTGATCTGCGGTACGGAGCCGCTCCAATCGATGATCTCGTGCGCGGCGGGACCTCTGTCGACCGCCCCGTCAAAGCTTGCGCAGCCGAACTCGACGACGACAACTGGCTTGCCGTGCCGTAGATACCTGCGCAGGTTTGCCGCGTACCGTCGGTTGTTGTATCGAACGCGGTAGTAGTCCAGCCCCACGATGTCAAACGGACGCCAGTCGACCCGCTCCCACAGCCCGGCGCCGTAGGTGATCTGGCCGTGAAAGTGGGATCTGGCGACCGTGGCGGCTTGCCCCAGCACCGAATTCAGCTTGCGGTTGTACCAGGGCAGCAGCGGCCAGCTTCGAGGTGAAGACAGTCGGGCTCCGCGCTGTTGGTAGGTGGCGCCGGGGATGACGCCCGCGGAAAATATGGTCAGCTCGCAGCCGACGTTGAGGTTGACCGTGGAGTACTGCCGTCTGAGGTGTTCGGCGGCACGGGCCGCGTCGGCGAGGTGGTTCAGCATCTGCTGTGGATGCGCGTCGACCAGGCGGGGTTGCAGCCACACGTACAGCCCGTGTTCCAGGGCAACCGTCGCCGCGTGCACGAGCCGGTCGATGTCGGTACCGAAGATGCCTATGGCGTTACAGTGCAACCCTTCCCGGATGGCTTGGATCTCCGACCGGACCAGTTCCGGTCGCCACGCTTCGCGCGACAGTGCGCCGCCGGCCCCATAGTTGGTGCCGGTGTCGTAGTTGACGCCCCTGTGAGTCAGGCCCATTTCGCACTCCTAACGTCGGGTGGCTTGGTCGAACAGGGTGACCAGCTCGGCCGCGTACGCGGTCAGGTCAATCCTGGGATCCGCCACCCAGGCGCCGAGCACACCGATGATCGCCTGGCTGACGGTGACGGCGACCAGGCGCGGATCGAAATCGCGGAACTCGCCGTCGCGCTGCCCGTGGCGCAGGATCCCGATCAGCAGCGATAGCACCGACTCGTCGGCGCCGAGCTCGAATCGCAGCCGGCCGTCGGCCGTACGGTGACTGCTGACGATATCTCCGACGGCGAGCAGGTGCGAACGGCGCGCGTGCATGTACTCGATGTTCGACTCGATGTAGGCGCCCAGCTTGCCTGCCGCGCTGGCGTGGCCGGCCAGCCGAGGTTCGATGAACGCCCAGGAATCGTTGTAAACCTGGGTGACCACCTGTTCCAGCAGGTCGTCCTTGCCGGCGAAGTGGTAGGACACCACGCTCTTGCTGGTCTTGGCGCACTGCGCGATGCGCGCCAGCGATGCCTGCGCGTAGCCGACCGTGGCCACCGTCTCGATCGCGGCGTCGATGATCTGCCGCCGCCGGGCCTCCTCGATGATCGGGTTCCGTTTCCGTTCGGTCGGATTCCGTTCGCTCGGACTATCGTCAGGCCGCATGGCCCGATAGTAGGCCGCCCGGCCTAAGTTGTCCAGTCGCCACCAAAACGCCGCACGGGCCTTCTTGATCGTCACAAATCAGCAGACCGTGCGGCCCGCCATCATCTCGATCAGGCCGACACGCCGGGTCACATCAACACACCACTATTGATCCCCAGGTCGTTACTGCCGCCGGCCACACGGCCCAGGGACGGCCCGGACCGAGCGGCCGGCAGTCACCGTCGGCGGCCTCCAGGCGTGCCTGCCGCTGTTCGGCCTGGCCGAAGCGGAGTGAGCCCGGCGGGCCCAACCGTGGTCGGGACCGCCGGGCTCATCCGGCAGGGAGGCGACGTGCGTCAGATGGTGTTGCGCGGGTCGGTCGGGTAGGTGCCGGTGCGCGGCTCCGGGACGCGATCCCGCCGGGGGCTTTCGTCGTCAGTCAGGCAGTGCGGTCGACGCTGAGCTCGACAACCGTCTGATCGCAGGGCGTGCAGCGCAGGGCGTACTGGTCGTCCACCTCCGCGCGGCCAACCAGCATCGTCGGGTGCTCGGCGTGTCCCCGCTCGGCGCTGAGCTCCTTCAACCGGCGCCAGAACGCCGTCGAGCCGAAGGTGCTGCTTCGTCGCCCTTGCGCATCCGCAGGGAGTAGTTCATGCGGACCGGTCGCGGGGTGGTTTCGACCTCGCCCTCGGCCAGCCAGTCGACGGGCTCCCGTGCCGCCTTCTCGGCGGTCTTCGCGGTTCATCGCTTACCCCCAGACAGCAACTTCTCGACGGCCCGGCCGTGACTTCGCCGGCGTCATCGTCGACGGTCCGCCGGAGTGGCTCGGCGTGGAGGTGTGGGGCACCGGCGGCGATGTGGGCTTCACCCTGGACGGCTCCCACGCCCAGTACATCCACATCCCGGTCACCGCCCTCGCGCAAGCCGGCGCAGCTCAGCTTCGAAGAGGCCTCGGCGTTCGGGGTCAAGTTCGTGATCGGCTGGCTGGGCGCCGTCGAGACCGCGCAGCTGAGCCAGGGCGAGACCGTCGTGGTCTTCGGTGTCTCCGGCGGGTGGGCGGCGCAGTCGCCCACGTAGCCCGGGCTCTCGGGGCCCGGGTGCTCGGCGTCGACCGGGTCGCCCCGGCCAACGGCACCCCGGGAGATCATCGAGGAGTTCGACCTGTGCTGTGGGGCCGGAGCTGCCAGCTACCGGTATCGGCGAACCCGGGCACGTTCCAGGCAGTGCCGATGCGCTCGTCCTCGATCATCGTGTAGCGCCAGGTGCCGCAGAGGCCGGGGCGGACGACGATGGCGAACTCTCGGTCCGCTGCGGTCCCGCCCGGATCCTCGATTGACAGGAACGCCGAGTTCCAGGCGGGAAGCCGGGCCGCGTCGAGGAGGATGTCGCGTACTCGAGCGGACGTCTCATCGATGATGCGGGTTGCTTGCTGGGTGCTCATGGCTGCAATCCTCTTCGTCTAAAGCAGGACTTCGCCGGCCGGTTGGTCGGTGACGAGTTCCCAGAGGATCCCGGTGATCTCGGGAAGGTTCGCCCCGCGAGGTGTGGATGTGGGGGTATTGGCCTTGCTGGATCGGGATGGGTTCGTCGAGGTGGGACAGTGCATGGTCGGCTATTTCCACGACTTCGAAGGTCGCGTCATCACGTCGAACGGCGATGTCGAGGACCCGGGCGACTGTAGTCGCCCTTGCGGCCCGGGCGGGTGCTGCCAACGATGATTGCCACCCATGGCGGCGTGTGGCCGCCCGGTTATGGTGGCCCAAACCCATGGCGGACTGCCGCGTCGGTGGTGGCCGGAGCGCCGGCGCCCGGTCGCACAGGGCTCATTGCGTACGGACGTCGTGTGCGGTGCCATCGGCGATGGCCCGGAGTTTTTCGGGGTTGGCCACGTTGTGGATGGCGGTGATACGGCCGTCGGTGTCGAAATCGAAGGTGACCGTGGCGATCACGCGGCCTACTGCGCTGAACACCATCCCGAGCCCGCCGTTGATCTCGACGAGTTCGGCGTTCATGTCGGCGGGCTCGACGCCCTGGTAGGTGACGGTGCCGATGGCTGCGAACCAGGCGGCCACGGTGGGCGCACCCACGACCGGACGCATGGCCTGGCGGACCTTGCCGCCGCCGTCCGTCCAGAGCGTGACGTCCGGAGAGAGCAACCCCATCAGGGCGTTGATGTCGCCACCGGTCGCAGCGGCGAAGAACCGCTCGGTGACCTCGCGGTGCCGCGACCGGTCCGCGGTGAAGCGCGGCCGCCGGGCCCGCACATGCTCACGGGCACGATGTGCGGCCTGCCGCACCGCGGCTTCTGAACGCTCTACCGCCTCCGCGATTTCGGCATGGCTGAAGCCGAACACCTCCTTCAGCACGAACACCGCACGCTCCAGCGGGCTCAGCGTCTCCAGCACCATCAGCATCGCCATCGACACCGACTCAGCGTCTATGACCGCCTCGGCGGCGTCGCCGCTGGTAAGAATGGGCTCCGGAAGCCACGGCCCCACATACGTCTCACGCTTGTGCCGGGTCGAGCGCAGGCGTTCCAGCGCCAGATTTGACACGATCCGCGCCAGGTACGCCTTGGGGTCGGCCACCTGCGCCCGGTCGGAGGCCGACCACTTGATCCAGGCGTCCTGGACTGCATCCTCGGCATCGGCCGCGGTGCCGAGGATGCGGTACGCCACCGAGAACAGCAGATTGCGATGCTGGTTGAACACCTGCTGGTCGAGGTCGGGAGGCGGGTGGGTCACCGCGCCTCCCGGACCCTGGTGAAGCGACCGCCGCGGGGCCAGAACGCGCCCGAGGCGGGCATCTTCTTCATGCGGCCGTACGTCGGCCAGGGCGAAGCAGTCACCGTCTCCTTGTACCGGACCGCCAGGCGGCCGGTCAGACACATCCGCCGAGGACTGTCGTCCGGGTGGGTGAATTGCACCACCGCGTCGTGCCGGCCGAGGCTCACGGCCGTGTGGTAGTAGCCGAAGCGGAACGGCTTGGGCTGCTTGCCCTTCAACGCACGTACGATCGACACCGCGGCGTGCACACCGGTCGGCATACCACTCTGGCAGGTGCCGTGCATGACACCGTAGCCCTGGCGGATCGCGGCCGCGTCGCCCACGGCGTACACCTGCGGGTGCGACACCGACCGCAGCGCGGCGTCGGTGACGATGCGGCCGCGCTCGTCGACAGCGAATCCGGCGGCGGCCGCCAGCGGCGACACCCGCGTACCGCTCGTCCACAAGAACACGTCGGCGGCGATGCTCTCCCCGCCCGCCAGCTCGACCGCATCGGGCAGTACCTTCACCACCTCGACCCCGCTGCGCGCCTGGACGCCCAAGCGCTCCAGCGCGGACTGAAGGTACGCCTTGGCTTTCGGGTTCATGGCCGCACCGGGTTCACCCCGGCCGAGCAACACGACGTTCAGCTCGGGGTGCCGCTCGGCGATCTCCGCGGCCGACTCGATACCGGTCAACCCGCTGCCACCGACCACCACCGTGCCGCCATCCCGCCGCGCCAGCCGATCGGCCAGGAACTTGGCGTCCTGGGCGCTGTTCAGGGTGTACGCGTAGTCCTCGACACCCGGCACCGCCGCCGTGTCGGCCAGGCTGCCCAACCCATACACCAGCGTGTCGTAGTGCAGGACCCGGTCGTCGTCGATCCGCACGATCTTCGCGTCCGCGTCCACCGCCGTCACCCAGCCGCGCACGAACCGCGCACCCGTACCCTCCAGCAGCTGCGGGACGCTCAGCTCGGCGACCTGCTGCCCGGTGGCCGTCATGTGCAGCCGCAGCCGCTCGGTGAACCGCTCCTGCGCATTCACCAGGGTCACCTGCACATCTTTGCGCCCCTTGACCCGAGCCGCGAGCTGGATCGCCGCGGACATGCCCGCGTAACCCGCCCCCAGGATCACCACGCGGTGTGGGGCCGCCACACCGGCTTCATGCTGTGCGCTCATCGTTTCGCCTTCCTCCAACGTTGCTGACGACCACGAGATGCAAGCTGCCCGACTGCCCGTGACATGACGTCCATGTGATGCGCGACACAGTCGACGGTAGTGGTTGCGACCGCGCAGGCAGGTCGAGCACCTCGCGCCCGCTGGACAGGCCGAGCGGGCCGGTGGGTTCGTCCGCGAAGATCACTTCCGAGCGGCCGCGAGGACCCGCGCCAGCGCGACCCGCTGGCGTCGACCGCGAGAGCTGGCCCGGCCGGTCGTTCTTTCGCCCGGCGAGGCCGACCCGCGCGATGACCTCACGGGCCCGGGCCCGGGCCCGGGCCCGTCCGGCCGTACGCCCGCCAGCCGATGCGGCAGCAGGACGTTGGCCACACCGTGAGCGAGCCCATGGAGTTGTAGGACTGGAACACGAAGCCACAGGCCATTGGGGTGGCGAACTGGTGGGCCGGCAGCCGGCCGTGTAGCGAGTCACCGCCGGCCGTGGTCGCCCGTGAGCAACTTCTATGGCTCAGTCCCTGCGCTGACTGAACCGATCTACTGCCGGCGCCTAGCTGACCAGGGGGACGTCCGGCAGGTTTTCGGGCGTGAGGCGAGCCGACTTCCTCAGGTGACGGCCGACGAGACGCAGGAATGACCACAGGACATCGAACTGGTCCTGCCCCTATAGCTCCTTGGGGTCGAAGTCGAACTCGATGGCTTCCGGCCGGGCCGGTCAGCCAGGCCGGCGGGTCGGTGGCCAGGTCCACGTCGCCGACCCGCCGGCGCTTCTCCATGCCGGTCAGCACTTCCGGCTCGGCGAGCCGGGCAACAGGGCATTGATCTCCGCCGCATCGGCGCGCTCGTCCGACATGTCGGTCTGGTGGCTGCTTCGGCCGCCGCATGCCTGATTGGTGGTGATCCCGGTCACCTCCGCCTTCCGGCCATTGGCGGTCGCGCATGGCGGGCGGCAGGGTCGGGGGTCGGCGTCGTCGCGCCAGCTCAGTCGTCCCAGCAGGTCAGGAGCGTTCGTTGCCCGCCCACCGGCGTCCCCGCCCACCCCGTTCGGCCGCGCTGCCCGTCGCGACCGGAGCCCTCGCCGCCCTGCTGGTCGGCGGAGCGGGTCTCGGCTTCGCGCTGATCGGAGACGCCGACGCTGACTCCGGCGGCACCGTGCAGGCGCGGGCCGCCGGCGCGCCGGACCTCCGGCCGGCACCGGCCACCCCCACGCCGGATCTCCCGGCGACGCCCAGTGCGGACGTCGTCTCCGGTCCGTCTCCCACCGACGTCGCCCCACCGAACGTTCCGGTGGCCCAGACCGAGTCGCTGCGCCAGCCGACCGCCGACCCGGCGACTCCGCCCTCGGCGACCGGCGCCCCGAAGCCGACGGCCACGAGCCCGGCCACCAGGCCACCGACCACGAAGCCGACGGTGCGTCCGACGCCCGGATCGACCGGCGCCCCCTCGTTGCCGCCGACCACCGCCACTCCCAGCCCGTCCGGAAGCCCCACCCCGGCCCCGTCCACACCTGGTCCGACCCCGTCGGGCGGCACTCCGGGGCCGAGCAGCCCGGCGCCCAGCGGCTCCGCGTCCACCGATCCGGCGTCGCCATCGGCAAGCCCCACAGGTACGACGACGCCGGTCACCTCCTGACGGTCGCCGCCGTCGGAGCAGGCCGCCGCCCATGCGCTTGCGACGGAGTCCGGCCGTGAAGTCGCGGCGTCCGGATGGCATGACCAAACGTCCGGCGACCGCCGCGGCCTGGTCGCGTGCGGCCAAGGCCAGTGCCAGCGGTGATCGCAGGCATCGCTGATGTGAGAGTTGATCACCAAGTGGTCGCGGTCTACCGTGAACCACACCGCCGCAAGGTCGCTTGCCCGGGAACCTTCCGGAAGCCAGGCGCCCGGTCGCGGCGCGGGTCAGGTCGAGGCCGACAGGAGGGCGACCCGCCGGCGGGTGGCGAACGATTCTGTGCCTGCGGAGGAGAAGCGCCACATCCTGGACCTGTTGCGGTACCTCTTCCGCCGCGTATGGCGAGCGGACTGACCGCCGCAGGCGGTGCCGCCGGCCGGGGCGGATCGGGCAGCCGGCACGATGGTTGCCGTGACCGCCGCCGCCCGTGTGCCGCTTGCCACGCTGGACGCGGTGCTGGAGCGGCTGACGTATGTCAACGAGGAGACGGGCTGCACCGTCGCCCGGGTGGCTACCGACCGCAGCGCGGACCTGTTGACCGTGGTGGGGTCGTTGTTGGGGGCGCAGCCTGGGGAGAGCCTGCGGTTGTCGGGGCGGTGGTCGTCGCATCCGCAGTACGGCAGGCAGTTCGAGGTCGACTCCTACACCACGGTCCTGCCGGCCACGATCCAGGGCATCCAGCGCTACCTCGGCTCGGGCCTGGTCAAGGGCATCGGTCCGGTGTTCGCCGAGCGGATCGTGGCCCATTTCGGCCTGGACACCTTATGGGTGATCGAGGAGGAGCCCGCCCGGCTGGTCGAGGTGCCGGGGCTGGGGCCGAAGCGCACCGCGAAGATCACCGCGGCGTGGGAGGAGCAGAAGGCCATCAAGGAGGTGATGGTCTTCCTGCAAGGCGTCGGGGTGTCGACGTCCCTGGCGGTGCGGATCTTCAAGCAGTACGGCGACGCCTCCGTCGACGTGGTCACGAAGGAGCCGTACCGGCTGGCGGCGGACGTGTGGGGCATCGGGTTCAAGACCGCCGACACGATCGCCCAGGCCGTCGGGATTCCCCACGACAGCCCGCAGCGGGTCATGGCCGGCCTGCAGTACACCCTGTCCGAGGCCACCGACAGCGGCCACTGCTACCTGCCTGCCGCGCAGCTCGTCGCTGACGCCACGAAGATCCTCGACGTGCCCGGGGACCTCGTCACTCGCTGCCTCGACGACCTCGCCGCCGACGAGGGCGTCGTCCGCGAGACGCTGCCCGGCCCGGACGGGGAGCCGGTGCAGGCGGTGTACCTGGTGCCGTTCCACCGCGCCGAGCAGTCCCTCGCCGGCTCCCTGCTGCGGCTGCTCAACGACCGGGCCGACCGGCTACCCCACTTCGCCGGCGTCGACTGGGGCAAGGCCCTGGCCTGGTTGACGGCGCGAACCGGCGCCGACCTGGGCCCCGGAGCAGGAACAGGCCGTCCGCCTGGCTCTGACATCGAAGGTGGCGGTGCTGACGGGCGGGCCGGGCTGCGGCAAGAGCTTCACCGTCCGCTCGATCGTCGAACTCGCCGCCGCCAAGAAGGCCAAGGTCACCCTCGTCGCCCCGACCGGCCGCGCCGCCAAACGCCTGTCCGAGCTCACCGGCCACCCCGCGGCCACCGTGCACCGGCTGCTGCAACTACGCGCCGGCGGGGACGCCTCCTACGACCGGGACAACCCCCTCGACGTGGACCTGCTCGTAAAGAGCTCGTGACGATCGTCGGCGCGGAGAAGGGACTTGAACCCCCTGCACCTGATCCATAGTCAGACGCTCTATCCGCTGAGCTACGAAGATCCCCACGCGGCCGAACGCTGGGGCGAAGGCACGATTGCGTCGGACCAGATGCGAAGATTGGCGTCTCCTACTCGGCCCGGCAGCCGGAGCACCGGTGAGTTTCGGCGAAGGAAAGACGATGGTGGCCTACGTGGACGAGACGGACGGCGCAGACCGCACCGAAGCGCTCTTGTGGGCTGCTCCTACCGGGCCGTTTCCCGCACCACCGATCGACACCAAGGCTCAGGTGCTGCCCATCGGTGACCTGCACTGGCCGGATGCCGAGCGCCTGTTCCTCAGGCTGCTGCATACGGTCCGACCGGTCCAGCGGCATCTCCTCATGATCGAGAATCCGGCGTCGTCGCCACCGGTGACTGACGAGGACCACATTCCCGCTACAGCACGCAGCGCTCTCCGCGTAAGCGGTCCCCGACAACCCGCTGGGAGTCCAGATCGGACTGATGGCGGTCGTGCTCCTGGCCGTGGTGTTCCCCGACGCCTCACCCGATCGCGTCGACGGATGCAATGGTGTCTGTGCCGCGGTGGGCCCTGCTCGGCGTGCTGGCCCGTCGCCTACGGCGGGCGAGCCGCTCGATGCGACCAGCGGGCCTCAGCGAGGGTCTGCCGGCTTACGCGCGAGGATGAGCTGGCACCGTGGGCTGCCGTCCCGGTGCCGGCCCAGGACGGTCAAGGCGACGGCCGTCGCGGTGAAGCCAGCCGCCGCCAGGTCGTCGCGGACTGCGGGCAGCGGGCTGGTGCGGTAGTACATGACGAACGGGGGGCGCCACACGGCATTACGGACCCGCATGGCCAGGTCGAATCCGAGCGTGGCCCAGTGCGAGACCGAGGTGAGGGGCGGCGGCGCGCCGATCGCGAAGGTGAAGAGCCCGCCGGGCCGCAGCGCGCGGTACACCCCCTCGAAGAGTGCAGGCCGTTCGGTGGGCAGGAAGTGCCCGAGCGCTTTGAAGGTGACCGCGAGGTCGAAGTTCTCAGCGAAAGGCAGGGCCCGGGCGTCGGCCCGCACCCACGTGGCGTCCGGGTGCGCGCTGCGCGCCTGCGCGAGCATGCCGGCGCTGAAGTCGACGCCCGTGATCCGTCCTTCGCACAGGGGCCCGAGAAGCTGCATGCCCGCACCGGTACCGCAGCACACGTCCAGTCCCTGGCTGAACGGCCCGAGTTCGGACAGCACGTGGGCGGTTGCGCCGAGAATGCTCTCCGGGGTGCGAAAGGGCGTGTGGTCGAACTTCGGAGCCAGGAGGTCGTAGCCCCGCTCGACCGAGGACAGCGCCTGGATGCACAGTTCACGCAGAGACGGGCCTTGAGGCGAGAACACCGGCCGAGGGTACCTGCCGGACGGCAGCCTTGTCGGCCGGGCGAAGCCGACGGTGGTCAGTGGCCCAGCCCTAGTCCTGACGAGACGAATAGAGGCAGACGTAGTTGAGGTAGCTGGGCGGCTCCCGTCGAGGCTTACGACCGGCGGGCGTAGTACTGCTATGGGGCTGGTAGAGCATCCAAAGTTGGCCGTCTATCCACACGTTCCCGTTGCCGGGGTGGTGCACCTCGTGACCAGCGTCGCGCAACACTTCGACAACATCGTCCGCCGGCGAACCGAACAGATCGACGTCGTCGAAGGCCACGGCGACCGCGCCGGTCGGGTCGTCGGCCGAGCGGCCGACGCCCACCGTGTTAAGGGCGTCAGGCATCCCAGAAAATCCGACAGTCACCGTGACGTCGCCGA
Source organism: Micromonospora sp. IBHARD004 (assembly GCF_052814115.1). Lineage (NCBI taxonomy): Bacteria > Bacillati > Actinomycetota > Actinomycetes > Micromonosporales > Micromonosporaceae > Micromonospora > Micromonospora sp. IBHARD004. The sequence continues at coordinate 2,915,140 of NZ_CP199934.1, read as the reverse complement.
GAGCAAGCAGCCTGGCCGAAACCGGTGTCTCTGCCCGGAAACCACACACGAACGCCTCCTGCACGTCGCCGACGCTCGTCAGCGCCGCGACCACGTCGTGTTCCGCCGTGCCAAACGCAAGCTGGCACACCGGCAGCGGCAGCCGCACGCCGATCTCCGGTAGCAGGTGAATCTCCACCGAGGAAGAATCCCATCCTTGCCGTCGCTGCTGTGGCCGCAACGTTGCTGGTGCCACTAGCCGCGCCAGCCGAGGTCAGGCCCCACCCCGCGCACGGAACCCCTAAGCTCCTGATCCCGAACTGTCGGCGGCTTCGTCCGGTCGGGTTCCGTGCGACGTCATCCGGCCCCTTCGGATGGTCGGGGTCTGGTCTGGTGTGATCGGGTTGCTGGACTTGGCTGCTGTACTACGCCTGGCGACGGCCCGGAGCCGGCCGGCACGCCACGGCCTGCGATCGCCTCACCGCCGGCTGCGCCGGCGACGCGCACCCCCCCATCGCCGCACGCTTCTCGTCCGCCCGCGACGGCCTACCGGCGGTGAGGGCGACGCGGGCGCCGCGGAGTCGTCCGGGCTGACCCACCACAGAAAGACCATCCCGGTCAGGACCAGGCAGAAGATGCCGACGATCAGCGCCGGCTGCCACTCATTGCCCGGCGGCCACGCCTCCGACGATCCCGACCCGACCACCCGAGCGTCGAGGTCGAGCCGCTCCCCCGCCGTGCGGGGGTCCTCGTCGAAGCTACTCTCGTACCGGACGCCGCTGATCCGCAGCGTGCCGTCGCTAGAAACGAAGGTGCCGTGACACCACCACGGGTCACCCCTGCCCCACTCGTCGACGGCGCACCGGTCGACCGTCAGGGTCCCACCGACGCCCCACTTCTCGGCCCGCAGATTGTCGATGCCATCGCTCAGCGGCATCCAGGTGAGGAAGAGGAAGAAGCCGACAATGGCCACCCCGACGAGGTTGAACCACCCCATGTCCCACACGTGGTCCACGCGTCGTAACAAGGCCCTGCGCACCCGTGACATGCCGCCTACGGTAAGCAGTCCCCGCGAGCCCGCCACCCGTGCGGGTCCGCTGCGGCACGGCCGCCTTGATCCACCGATAGGTCGCCTCGGCAACGGATGACCCTTCGCTTGTAAGGCGGTTCCAGCCGAACTCGCATCGTCCGCTGACGTCCACTGGGTTCGGACCGGAGGCGAGATCCGTACGAGCATGTCCGGCCACGGCCGTCACCGTTGATGTCAGCCACGGATGTCAAGCCGCTGCTCAAGCCCTCAGCCTGATGGCCGGCCCCTTCTGTCCGTTTGTTGACAGCGGGCAGTAACCTCGAACAGCCGAACGGGTAATGGGCGTCCATTCCTGCGGCCAGTCACACTCGTGCCCGTGAAGCACCGAGCTCCCCCGCCGCCCGGCCTCCTCTCGAAAGCCAAACGCCACCCGGCGAAGGTCATCGCGGCCACCTTCGCGGTGCTGCTGGGCCTCTACTTCTGCGGGAACCTCCTCGGCGACGACGAGCGGAAAGCCACCCCGTCGGTGAGCACGAGCGCCGGCCACATCGCCGCCATTCCCTTCAGCTCCGCCCCGACCTCGGCCAGTCCGTCGTCGACGCCGAACACTACGGCGAAGCCCACCCCGAGGCCGACGCGCAGCAGCCCTCAGTCGACGGTGAAGCACACCACGCGCCCGTCCAGCCGCAACGGTGTGCACCCGGGGGCATTCTGCAAGGCGGCCGGCGCGATGGGACGCACCAGCACAGGGAAGCTGATGATATGCAAGCGCTCGGCCGGGGACAATCGGCTGCGGTGGCGGCCGGCCTGACCGCCGGGTCAGGCTCCGGCTGCGGCATCCCAGAAACGTGTCGGTCTCCTCGCCGAGCAGCAGAGGCCCGTTGTACACCGGCAGGCCCAGCCGCGGCCGCACCAACCCTACCGAGGGTCCCACCCATCAAGGGCATCCCCGGTCGACCACGACAGCGACCGCAGCGGCTCTACGCCGACCGCGGCTACGACTTCGACACCTACCGCCCTCAGCTGCGGGCCAAGGGCATGACCCCGGTCATCGCCCGACGCGGCACCAGCCACGGCTCCGGACTCGGCGCCCGAAGATGGGTCGTCGAACAGACCATCGCCCAGCTGCACTGGTTCCGCCGCCTGCGCATCCGCTGGGAGATCCGCGACGACATCCACGAAGCCTTCCTCACCCTCGCCTGCGCCATCATCTGCTGGCGCCGACTCCAGACCTCAAAGAGTTAGGAGCTCTTAGCTTGTTCTTTAACCTCCTGTGTCCGGCGGGTTGGACGATCCTGTGTGGACGCGGCGTGTCGTGGAGACGGAAGACGGCCACCGTTTGATGATCTTCGGGTTCCCTGGCAGGACACGAAGATCAAGGCGGTGGCCGTGGCCACGATTCTGGACTACCTGAGCGGTCTGGGGTTACCCGACACGCCCACGACCGACCCCGCATCGGTGCTAGCGGGATTGCGTCGGGACTTCTACCAGTGCTTGACCCGGCGGGCGGACGTGTTGTTCGAGCTCACCGACGCGGTGCTGTGCGCGGACGGGCCGGTGCACAGTCTGGTCGATCTCACGCTGACGGCCGAGCACCGACGTGGTCACGGCGCCCTGTACGACGGGTTGAACAGCGGCCGTATCGACATCGGCCGGCTACGCACGACGCTGGCCGGTCTGCCGCTGCCGAGGACCGCGGACGGGCGGATCGTCCTGGCGGTCGATGTCAGTAACTGGCTGCGCCCGGACGCGTCGACCGCGGCGGACCGGCTGTTCTGCCACGTCTACGGCCGGGCGAAGGGTCAGGCCCAGCTGATTCCCGGCTGGCCGTACTCGTTCGTCGCCGCGCTGGAATCGGGTCGCACCAGCTGGACCGGGGTGCTGGACGCGGTCCGACTCGGACCCGCCGACGACGCCACTGCCGTGACCGCCGACCAGCTCCGCGACGTCGTCAACCGTCTCATCGCCGCAGGGCACTGGCGCGACGGCGATCCTGAGATCCTTGTCGTCGCCGACACCGGCTACGACATCACCCGACTGGCGTTCGTCCTCGCAGATCTGCCGGTGCAGCTACTCGGTCGCCTGCGCACCGACCGGGTACTACGACTACCCAAACCGCCCCGAGCGGCCGGCGCCACCGGCCGCCCACCCAAGCACGGACCCGAGTTCCGCCTGGACACCCCGGACACGTGGCCGACGCCGCAGCACCACACCACCACCGCCACGACCCGCTACGGCACCGCCAACGCCTGCAGCTGGGACCGGCTGCACCCCCGGTTGACCCGCCGCAGCTGCTGGATCGACCACGACGGTGACCTGCCCGTCATCGCCGGCACCCTGATCCGGCTGCAGGTCGAGCACCTACCCGGCGACCGCAACCCCAAGCCGGTGTGGCTGTGGTGCTCCGCCACCGGCGCCACCGCCGCCGATGTGGACCGGTGGTGGCAGGCGTTCCTGCGCCGCTTCGACCTGGAGCACATGTTCCGGCTGTTCAAACAGACCCTCGGCTGGACCCGACCGAAACTACGTACTCCCGAGGCCGCCGACCGCTGGACCTGGCTGATCATCACCGCCCACACCCAACTCCGCCTCGCCCGACCCCTCGCCGCGGACCTACGCCGCCCCTGGGAACGGCCCACCACACCAAGCCGGCTCACCCCCGCCCGGGTCCGCCGAGGATTTCGGAACCTACGCGCGAACAGCGCCCTACCCGCCGGTGCGCCGAAACCCGCAAGACCAGGCCCCGGACGCCCACCCGGATCCACCAACCGCCGACCAGCGCCCCGCCACGACGTCGGGAAAACCGCCAAACGTGACCTCAGCATCACCGCTCGTAAACAGCGCACAGGTTAAAGATCAAGCTTAGAGCCTGGTAAATAAGGGGGTTCGGGCGGTCGCCGGTCCTGGCGAAGATCGACAATCGTGACGGCGCCGGCGTGGCGGCGTGACATGGGGAAGGGCCTTCGGTACGAGCAAAGGCGACTAAACCAGCACGACCGAAGGCCCAACCCTGTCTGTATACCTTGTCGCCGGCGTCGCCGCATCCGCCACCCCGGCTATCGTTGACGATCACCTGCCCACCGCCCGGCCACGGCACTATCCGTCCGACACCTCGGATGCCGAATGGCAGGTCCTGGCTCCGCACGTGCCGGCCGGGACCGGGCGCGGCCGGCCAATCACGTACCCCCGCCGCGACGTCGTGGACGCGATCCGCTACCTCAACCGGACCGGCTGCCAATGGGACGCGCTGCCTGCCGACTTCCCGCACCACAAGCTCGTCTACCACTACTTCAAGACCTGGACCCGCGACGGCACCTTGAACCGCATGCACAACAGCCTGCGTGAACAGGTCCGCGAGCACGTCGAGGGGCGTCACCGACAGCCGTCGGCCGCGCTGGTCGACTCCCAGTCGGTACGGGGCGCGGAGACCGTCGGCCGGCCCAGCCGCGGCTACGACGCCGGCAAGAAGATGAACGGCCGGAAACGCCACATCGCCGTCGACACCTGCGGACTGCTCCTCGTCGTCCTGGTCACCGGCGCGAACGTGCAGGACCGCGACGCCGCCAAACCGCTGCTGTGGGCACTACGCGCATGCTTCCCCACCATCCGCCTGACCTGGGCCGACAGCGGCTACGCCGGCAAACTCGTCGACTGGGCCGCCACTCACCTCGCCCTGACCGTGCGCATCGTGGCCAAGCTCGCCGGGCAGACCACCTTCGTCGTGCTGCACCGCAGATGGGCGGTCGAGCGCACATTCTCCTGGATCAACCGGTGCCGACGCACCGTCCGCGACTACGAACGGCTACCCGACCACCACGCCGCGATGGTCCAATGGGCCATGATCATCGTCATGACCCGCCGCCTCGCCCGCCACCAAAACACCTGAAACCCTTATTTACCAGGCTCTTACAGCCGCAAACAGAGCGATCCCACCGGATACCTCGACGCGGCCTGGCCGGGCACGGGTCGTAGATCCAATTAAGGGCGCGTCTCATTTGGATGGTCGTTGGCCTGGGGGCATGATCTGCTCCCGTGGACGGGGCCATGATCCGCACCTGGGCGCCGGATGATCTCTGGGAGATTGCGGCGCCGTTGATCCCGCCCGCGCCGGTTCGTCGGCAGGGTGGTGGTCGCCGGCGGGTGGATGACCGGGCGGTGCTGGCCGCGATCGTGTACGTGACCCAGGCGGGTTGTTCCTGGTGGAAGCTGCCTGAGGCGTCGTTCGGTGTCACCAGGGCCACCGCGCACCGCAGGTTCACCGAGTGGACCGCGGCCGGTTTGTGGCTCCGGCTGCACGGGGCGACCCTGGACCGGCTCGGCGCCGACCGGCGGATCGACTGGTCGAGGGCGGTGGTCGACTCGATCAGTGTGCGGGCGGAAAAGGGGGCGATCTGACGGGCCCAAACCCGGTCGACCGCGGCAAACCAGGCAGCAAACTCCATGTCATCTGCGACCGGAAGGGGCTGCCCCTGGCTGTGCTGGTCACCGCCGCGAACGTCCACGACAGCCAACTGCTGCTGCCGATGCTCGACAGCGTCCCGGCGATCCGCACACCCAGCGGGCGCCGCCGGTGGCGGCCAGACAAGTTGCACGCCGACAAGGCGTACGACGCCCGCGAGCTGCGCCGCGAGGTCCGGCGACGGGGCATCAAGGTACGCATCGCCCGTAAGGGCATCGAGTCCTCCACGCGTCTGGGCCGGCACCGCTGGGTCGTTGAAGCCTGCATGTCCTGGCTGATGCGCTACCGGCGCCTCGTTCGCCGCTATGACCGCAAGGGCGATCACTTCGAAGCCTTCGCCACCATCGCCAGCACCCTGATCTGCTACCGCCGCCTCACCAAATGAGACGCGCCCTAAAGAGGTAGCCGCGAAGCATGCGGTCGTGGCCGGCGCGCGGATGGCCCGATCGGTGCCACCCTGTCGAGGCGGCCCCTGTCGTCGGCTTCGACCCTCCGAGGGGAAGGGTATCCACACCGGATGTCAACGCAGCGATCACAAGGGGAGTTCCGATGAGGAGAGTCTCTTCGTTCCTGGTGACGACCGTCGACGGCTACTACGAGGGTCCGAATCAAGAGTTCGACTGGCCGGTCGTCGATGACGAGTTCAACGAGTTCTCCGAGCGGCAGCTGGACGAAGCCGACATGCTGCTGTTTGGGCGGGTGACCTACGAGGGGATAGCGGCGTATTGGCCGACCGGTGCCGCGCAGGAGGACGGTCCGAGGGTTGCGGCGAGGATGAACGGCCTCAGCAAGATCGTTGTGTCGCGGTCGCTCGACAAGGCTGAGTGGGCCAGTAAACAGCTCGTCAAGGGCGGCGTCGCCGAGCAGATCAACGAGCTCAAGCGGCAACCCGGCAAGGACATCGCCATCCTCGGTAGCCCGAGTCTGACGGTCAGCCTGCTGCAGCTGGGGCTCGTCGACGAGCTGCGGATCATGGTGACGCCAGTCGCCCTTGGCGATGGCAGGTCCCTCGTCAGGACTGCCGACGAGCGCTTCAGCCTGAAGCTGCTGAAGACGAGGGAATTCAGATCCGGCAACGTCCTGCTGACCTACCAGCCCGCTGCTCGATAACCATCGCTCGGCCGCTCAACGACCATCCGCCACCGCAGCACATCCGCATCTGACGGCGATGCAGTGTGGTACGAACTACCGAAAAGATAGCAGAAACGGCAGAAACGGGCGCGCGGATGACGAGTGGGGCAGCGGCGCTGCTGCGGCGACCCGAGGAACCACGAGCGACGTTCCTGGAACTGTTCTTCGACCTGGTGTTCGTCTTCGCGCTCGCGCGGCTCTCGCAGGGGCTGCTGGAGCACCTGAGCTGGAGCGACGCCTTCCAGACGCTGGTGTTGCTGCTCGCCCTGTGGTCGGTTTGGGCCCATACGGCGGGGCTCACGGACAGGTTGGACCCGCAGCAACCGCTGATACAGCTGCTGGTGATCGCGACCATGTTCGGCACCCTGCTGATGGCCGCCGCGACGCCGGACGCATTCCGCGAGCAGGGCCTGGTATTCGCAGGCTTGTACGTCGCCACCCAGATCGGTCAAGGCGCCGGCGCCGTGCTCCTGCTGCGGGGCCACGAGGCGCGGGGCGCCTTCGTGCGGCCACTCTTCTGGTCCTGCGTGTCCGCGGTTCCGTGGATCGCGGGTGCTGTCGCGCACGACACGGCGCGCGGGGTGCTGTGGACGCTGGCGGTGGCCATGGAGTACGGGGGACTCGCATTCGGCTTTCCCACACCGCGGCTGGGTCGCGCGCGTGCAGCCGAGTTCGCAATCTCCGCCCCACATCTGGCCGAGCGCTACCGGCAGCTCTTCATCATCGCGCTCGGCGAGCTCATCCTGGTCACCGGGCTGGCCTTCAGCCGCGGCAGGTTCGAGCCTGACCGGATAGCCGCGGTCGTGGTCGCGTTCGCCACCACGGCGCTGCTGTGGCGGATCTACATCCACCGCGCCGGGGGCCTGCTGGCAGAGGCCATCGCAGCCGCCCCCGACCCATTCCGCGCGGTCATCCCGGCGACATACGCCCACCTGCTCATGGTCGCCGGCATCGTCGCCATCGCCGTCAGCGACGAACTTGTCATCGAGCACCCGCTCGGACACACACCACCGGCCTGGATCACCGTCATCCTCGGCGGACCCGCGCTGTTCCTCGCCGGACGGGGCATGTTCGAGTACACGGTGTTCGGCCGGATCTCCCGCTCCCGGCCGATCGGGGTCCTCGTACTCGCCGCCATATCGCCGGCGGCGTTCTACCTGCCGCCGCTGCTGGTCGCCATCGCACCTGGCCTCGTCCTGGCCGGAATCGCCATATCCGACGCAGCCCGCGCCCGAGCACGCCCATCCGAGCCGCCCTCACCACCTGGCTAGTGTGCCGAGTCGTAGATCGACGGCCGCGCTTGGCTGTCCTTCATGGCCGGCCCTCAGGCCCCGTACGGGCGGACGGTCCTGGCATCGCACAGGGCGTGCGCCCACCAGGCGAGCTGGTCGAGCAGGGTCTTGGCGGCGGCGTCGGCTGCCGGCCTTGGCCCTGCCGGCTTCGTCGAACTGTGCCCACGCGCCCCGGAGGCTGACGGTGTCGCGGATGGCGATGGCGTGCAGTTCAGCCAGGACGGCACGCGATCTCGCGTGGTGACGCTGCGTCTGGCGAGCAGCCAGTGCCCGCGCCCCGGCCGCCGTCAGATCCGCACCGGCTCCCGGGCCCACAGATATTTCGCGGGGACCGTGCGCGCCGGGGCGGCCGGCGGACAATCGGCACCAGGTTCCGCCGCGGGTCGTCCCCGCGGCCGTCGACACATGACCCCCGCTATTCCCGGCACACGGATATTCCTGCCGCGAGCCGTGCCCAGGCTGTACCTGGTTGGTCGTCCACCGGCGCGCGACGCTCGACCCGCGGCGGGCTGACACAGCACACAGCTCCCCGTCGCCCGTGCGCTATCCGGCGCACTGGTTTCGCGCAAGGACCCCGACAGGGGAGGAATTGGTATGTCCGAAAAGAGAATCATCGCGGTGGTGGGCGCCACCGGCGCGCAGGGCGGTGGCCTGGCCAACGCCATCCTGGCGGATCCGCGTGGCGAGTTCACGCTCCGGGCGCTGACCCGCCGACCGGACTCCGTTGCCGCCCGCGAGTTGGCCTCCCGTGGCGCCCAGGTGGTCGAGGCTGACCTCGACGACGAGTCGAGCCTGCGGCGCGCCTTCGCCGGCGCGTACGGCGCCTATGTGGTGACGAACTACTGGGAAGGCATGTCGGCACAGACCGAGTTGGGCCATGCTCGCAACGCGGCCCGGGCGGCGAAGCAGGCCAACCTGCGGCACGTGATCTGGTCAACGCTGGAGGACACCCGCGAGCGGCTCCCGGTCACCGACCCCCGGCTACCGGTGTTCGACGGCTCCTACACCGTGCCGCATTTTGACGCAAAGGCAGAGGCGGACCGGTTCTTCGTCGACGACGGTGTGCCGACGACGTTTCTGCGCACCACCTTCTATTGGGAGGCGTTTCTGCAAGGATTCGGGCCGCACCGCGACGAAGCCGGACAACTGGTGCTCACGCTGCCGATGGGTGACAGCGCGTTGGCCGGGATCGCCGCCGAGGACATCGGCCGCACCGCGCTCGGCATCTTCGCCGCCGGCGAGGATTACCTCGGCGCGACGGTCAGCATCGCCGGCGAGCACCTGACCGGCGCGCAGTTCGCGGCCGTGTTCGCCGACGTGCTCGACGAGCCGGTGGCCTACCGGCCGCTGACCCACGACCAGTTCCGAGCTCTCGGCATCCCCGCCGCGGCGGAGATCGGAAACATGTTCCAGTATTACGCCGAGGCCGCCGACACCTTCACCGGCGCACGCGACCTGACCGTGGTGCGCACGCTGCACCCGGGACTGCGCACATTCCACCAGTGGCTGCTCGAACACAAGGACGCCGTCAGCGTCGACTAGCCATAGGGCTCCCGCCCACCGCGGCTGTCCGCTATGGGCGGTTCGCGGTGGTCGCGAAGCTCAAATCATCACGTTTCAAGGAGTCACTGTGACACCAACCAATACCGACCCGTCCGGTACGAGCCGGCGGTCGTTGCTCGCTCGCGGCGCCGCGCTCGCGGCGGTGCCTTCGATCGGCGCCATCATGGCCGCGGTGGCGGGACCGTCGCCGGCCGAGGCCGACTCGGCCCTGCCGGACTACGCGCCCGTGCCCCCGTCGGCGCTCGGACCCGCCCTCAACAGCCAGGGCTACTACGTCGGACGGGTGGAGCGGAACCTGTACTGGGTTACCGACGGCACGTACCAGTCCGCGTTCCTGACCACCCACGACGGCGTCGTGCTATTCGACGCGCCGCCGACCATCGGCCACAACCTCCGTCGCGCCGTGGACGAGATCGCCGCCGCCAACGGCGTCAGCAACAGGGTGACGCACCTGGTGTACTCACACCACCATGCCGACCACATCGGCGCGTCGGCGTTGTTCGGCAAGGATGTCGTGCGCGTCGGCCACGCGGAGACCCGCCGGCTGCTGCTGCAGTACAACGACCCGGCCCGACCCGCCCCCGATGTCACCTTGCAGGACCGTCGCACCCTGCGCGTCGGCGGGGAACGCGTCGAGTTGGCCTGGCGCGGCTCCAACCACGCGCCAGACAACATCTACATCCACCTGCCGGACCACGACACCCTTATGCTCGTCGACATCGCGTTGCCCGGCTGGGTACCCATCTACAACCTCAACCTCAGCACCGACATACCCGGATTCATCGCCGCCCCCACCACCGCTCTTTCCTACCCCTGGAAGCACTACATCGGTGGCCACCTGGGCCGGCTCGGCACCCGCGCCGACATCGGCCTGCATCAGCAGTACGTGACCGACATCGTCGCCAACGTGAAGACCGCGCTCGCCACGGTCGATCCGACGCCATACTTCGTGAAGTACGGCCCGAACACGTGGGCGGCGGTGAAGACCTACCTGGACGCCGTCACCAACCAGGCCGCCGCCCCCGTCATCGCGAAATACACCGGGGTGCTGGCCGCGGCCGACGTTTTCACCACGAGCAGCACCCTGACCATCCTCGAATCCGTCCGCCTCGACCTCGGCTTCGGATCCCAGATCCATCCCTGACCCATGCCCGCCGCAACGCCGCTCTCCCCGGGCGCCGGCCAGCCGCCGGCTCCCGGGGGTCACGGGACACCGGGGCTTTCAGCGGTACGTCCCAGCCGCCCGGCCGTTCAGGCGAACGCCGAGTCGAGCTGGTTCATGGCGTCCCGGTCCAGCTCGATGCGATCCACCGCGAGGTTCTCCCGCAGGTGCCGCAGCGAGGCGGTGCCCGGTATCAGCAGGACGTTCGGGGACAGCGCGAGCAGCCATGCCAGCGCGATCTGCGCCGGCGTGGCCTGGTGCAGGCGGGCGAGGCGGTCCACCGCCGGGTTGTTGAAGATGGCCTCGCGCCGATCTCGTGGCCAGCCCAGCGGAACATAGGGCACGAACGCGATGCCGTGCCGCGCGCACTCCTGCAGCACCGGCATCGAAGCGCGGTCGAGCAGGCTGAACGAGTTCTGTACGCACACGATCTCGGTGACCGCGAGCGCCCGCCGCAGGTGGGCGAGCGAGACATTGCTGAGACCGATTCCGTCGATCAGACCTTCGTCTCGAGCCGTGGCCATCGCGGCCAGCTGGGCATCGAACCGGCCGTCTGGAGGTGAGTCGTCCATTAGCCTGAGGTTGACCGCGGCAAGGCGGTCGACCCGCAGCGTCCGGAGGTTGTCCTCGATGCCCCTGCGCAGTTCGTCGGGCTCGTCGTAGGGCAGTACCGCACCCGCGTCGTCCCGCCGGGCCCCCACCTTGCTGACAATCGCCAGCCCGCCCGGGTACGGGTGCAACGCCTCCCGGATCAGCTCATTGACGACCCGGGGTCCGTAGTACTCGGCGGTGTCGATGTGGTTCACGCCGATCTCTACCGCGGTCCTGAGTACGGCGATGGCGTCGTCACGGCTGGCCGGTGGGCCGAACACACCGGGCCCGGTCAGCTGCATAGCGCCGTACCCGACGCGCGCGACCGAAAATCGTCCCAGCCGGAACGTCGTCACTCGTTGTCCACGGCAACGCTCATGTCCTGGGTGCCGACCACCGACAGCAGGCGCAGTGCTTCATGGGAGGGGCTGCCCCGCTGGGCGGTGAAGCAGACGAGGTACTGGTCGCGCATGGGCACGGCGAGCGTGTCGCAGTTCAGCTCAAGGGTGCCCACCATCGGGTGGTGCATCAACTTGCGGTGGTGGTGTCCGGTCTCCACATGGTGGACGTCCCACAGCTGCGCGAACTCGGCGCTGCGCCGGTACAGCGTGTCGACCATTGCGTGGATCTGCGGGTCGGTCGGGTACCGGCCAGCGGCCGCGCGCAACTGACCCACCGCCAGCCTGCCGAACTCGTCCGCGCCGCTCATCCCGTAGTGCCGCGCGGTGGGGTCGGGGTGGAGGAAGTGGCGGTAGATGAGGTTGCGGCGGGCTGGTGGAACCGCGGAGAAGTCCTCGAACAGGGCCGCGGCCAGGCTGTTCCACGCGATCACGTCGTAGCGGGCGTTGACCACGAACGCCGCGACGTCCGTCATGTGCTCCAGCAGGTTCAATACAGTCGCCGGGACGTCGGAGCGTAGCCCGGCCGCCGATTCCGGTGCGACGCCGGCAAGGTCGAACAGATGGTCGCGTTCGTCCGCGTTCAGGCGCAGCGCCCGGGCCAGCTCGCCGAGCACCCGCCGGGACGGGCTGGAGCCGCGGGCCTGTTCCAGCCGCGTGTAGTACTCGACCGAGATGTGCGCGAGCCGGGCGACTTCCTCCCGGCGCAGCCCCGGGGTCCGGCGCACGGTGCCGGCCGGCAGGCCGACGTCCTGCGGTCGCGTTCGCTCCCGCTTGCTGCGCAGGAACTCGCCAAGCTCGGTACGGTCCATGGCCGTAAGTATCGCCCGCGCGAGCCCAGCTGCCAGGTACAAACGGTACCTGGACGAACCAGACAGCAGCTCGCACACCACCCAAAGGTGCCCGCCGAGACTGGTACTGGCTGGGCCTGCCGCCCGGCCCACCCCGCCGGGCAGCCTTGAGTCATGGCTTACCAGAGCAAGATCGCGCTCGTCACCGGGGCGAACAAGGGCGTCGGCCGGCACATCGCCCGGCAGCTGGCACAGGCGGGCGTCAGCGTGCTGGCCGGCTCCCGCGATACCTCGCGCGGCCAGCGCACGGTCGACGAACTGCGCGCCGAGGGGCTCGACGTGCGGCTGCTCCAGCTGGACGTCACCGACGCCGGCTCCGTCGCGGCTGCCGCCGCGCACGTCACGGCGTTGGACATCCTCGTCAACAACGCCGGCATCAGCAGCGGCTACGACACCCCGTCCCGGACGTCGCCGGAGGACCTGCGCCGCACCTACGAGACGAACGTGTTCGGCGTCGTCGCCGTCACCAACGCCTTCCTGCCCGTGCTGCTGCGCTCCGCGTCACCGCGGATCGTCAACGTGTCCAGCGAGGTCGGCTCCCTCACCCTGATGAGGAACCGGATACCGATCAACGTCGGCGGGTACCAGTCGTCAAAGGCCGCGCTGAACGCGCTGACCATCCTCTACGCCAAGGAACTCCGCGACACGCCCGTGAAGATCAACGCAGTCACACCCGGGTACGTCGCGACCGACCTCTACGGCGGCTCGCCGACGCCCGGTGCCGGCGACCCGGCCCACGGCGCGGCCGTTGCCGTACGCTTCGCGCTGCTCGACGACAACGGTCCCAGCGGCGAGTTCCACGACGCGAGCGGCATCGTGCCCTGGTGACCGTCTGGTGACCGGCACCCCATTGCGACGACGGTGACTCGGGTCCGGGGTTTGCGCTTTTCCGCGGATTGGTTCGCGGTCTTGCAACCGCACCGACCGGCGGGAGGAGTTCGGGCCAGAACCGGCAATGAGAATCGTGTCCCCTCGCGACGCGGTCCTGGCGGCGCTCGTCGTGGCAGCGCTCGCCGTCGCTGGCTGGCCTGGCCGCGCGGAGATGGCGCAGCTGCGGAGCACCGCCTGCCTCGGCCCGTTCCCCGCGCGACGGTGGCGGCCGCGACCAGCCCGCAGCTGGAATTCCTTGCCGTACTTCTCGTCGGCCCAGCGCGGTCTTCACGCGGGAGCGCTCGACCGGTTCCTCAATCGGATGAGCGAGGGCGACAGCGCGCTGGCCGGCGGCGGGCCAGCGAGCGCGAAGACGGGCGCTGCTCCGAGCTGACGACCGCTCCCAGGCGGGAGCGGACCTGGTGCACAAAGGTTGTACGCGAGATGTCGGCGATTCGATCCGCGGGCTCCAATTGCGGGAGTGGCTGTGATCGAGTTCGACACACGACGCTGTTCGACACGAACGGGAATCCCGGGGTGCCCCGCCAGCGCCCTGGAGGCGCTGGCGGGGCGCTGGGATCCGCATCACTTGCTGCGCCCGTACGAGGCGTTCGCGCAGTAGGCGACCGTCCGTACGGCTGCTACCACTGCCTGCGCAAACGCACCCCACCTGGACTTGTGGGCTCGAATACTCGGTTCGGCCGTCTGAAGTGGAGTTCTGCGCGAGCTCGAGCCCGGTGCAGCCGTCATGCTTGGTGGCCATGAGCGCGTCGTTGGTGTACCTGCTCCTGCGCCAGGTCCTACAAATGTTGTCCCAGATCGCCCGCGATGACGGGGCCAAGGATGTAGAGATTCTGGTGCTCCGCCACCAGGTGGCGGTGCTGCGCCGCCAGGTGACCCGCCCCGACCTCGAACCGGCCGACCGGGTGGTGCTGGCTGTGTTGTCGCGGCTGCTGCCCCGCGCTCGCTGGTCAACGTTCTTCGTCACCCCGGCGACCCTGTTGCGGTGGCACCGTGAACTGATTGCCCGGCGGTGGACGTACCCGCATGTCCGGCCGGGCCGGCCACCAGTCGACGCGCAGGTCCGCGATCTGGTGCTGCGACTCGCGGCGGAGAACCCGTCGTGGGGGCACCGCCGCATCCAGGGTGAGCTGCTCGGCCTGGGCTACCGGGTCGCGGCCAGCACGGTGTGGAAGATCCTGCACAACGCCGGCTTCGACCCGGCACCCCGACGGTCCGGACCGACCTGGCGGCAGTTCCTGACCGCCCAGGCGCACACGATCCTGGCGTGCGACTTCTTCACGGTCGACACCGTGTTCCTCAAGCGGATCTACGTGCTCTTCTTCGTCGAGATCGCCACCCGCCAGGTCCACGTGGTTGGGGTGACCGCGCATCCCACCGGCGCCTGGGTGGCCCAGCAGGCACGGAATCTACTGATGCACCTCGACCACCGCGCAGCGGGGCTGCGGTTCCTGCTCCGCGACCGAGATACGAAGTTTACGGCGATCTTCGACGCCGTGTTCACCGCCGACGGCATCGACGTGATCAGAACCCCGCCGCAGGCGCCCCGGGCGAACGCGTTCGTCGAGCGGTGGGTGGGCACCGTACGCCGGGAGTGCACCGACCGGATGCTCATCGTCGGCGAACGCCACCTCGCAGCCGTCCTCGCCGAGTACACGACCCACTACAACAGCCATCGCCCACATCGATCACTCGGCCAGCAGCCGCCCAACCCGCCGCCGGGAGTCATTGACCTGACCGCCGCCAGGATCCGACGGCGCCCGATCCTCGGCGGGTTGATCAACGAGTATTCGCAGGCAGCGTAGCCGAACCGACTTTGCGAGCCCCACACGTTGCTGTACTTCGCTGCTGCACAAGATCAGAAAAGGCCACCCGGAAGATCCCGAATGGCCTCTGACCTGCGTCGGGACGGCCGGATTCGAACCGACGACCCCTTGATCCCCAGGCAACCAGCACCGTCGCCCGACCTGCTCCCCGCGATACCTGAGCTATAGGAACGGTTCTCCGGTGTCCACGCTCGTCGGCTGGCGTCCGCTCCGATCGTCACTCAGTCAGTCACTCATGGCGATCAGAGCTCGCCCAGCGCGGCGCCGAACTCGAGTTCCGTGCGGGAGCGCTGCTGCAGTCCTCGCTCCATGAGCGCCGCCACGCGCGACGTGCTCGAGCCGTCGCGGGCGAGGATCTGGAAGAACCCCGTCGACCTGCACGTCCTCCTTCGCCGGCAGTGCTGCGGCGTTGATGCGGCGCTTGGCGAGGCGGACCGCAGCCTCTGGGAAACTGCCGATGCGCTCGGCGAGAGCCTTCACATACGCGATGAGCTCGTCGTCCGGGAGCGCCCGGTTGACCAGACCGATCCGCTCCGCCTCTCGCGCGTCGACGTCCTCGCCACCCAGGATGACCTGCATCGCCTGCCCCCGCCCTGCGAGCCGCACGATCTGCTGGACCGCTCCGGCACCGGGGAAAACCCCTGTTCCCACCTCGGGCTGTCCGATAACGGCGCGCTCGAGCGATGCAAACCGCATGTCGCAGGCGTAGAGGAACTCGCCGCCAGCTCCCCGGGCACGACCTTCGAGAAGTGCGATGGTCACGGGGCGCGCCTCGCTCAGACGCCGGTAGAGCGCCCCGAGACTGATGCCGTCGGGTCCCCCCGGACGTGGCGGCCACCGCGGTGTATTCGGCGATCCGCGTCATGTCGACGTGTGGAAGGAAGAAGTCAGGATCCGCGCTGCGGAACACGACCACTCGCACGTCGCCTGTCGCCTGCGTGTCATCTAGCAGCGCGATGAGATCGGCGACGAACCGTTCGTCGATCAGGTTGATCGGCGGGTTGTCGATCGTGGCCCACAGCACGCCGTTGCTGAGTTCCGTCCTCAGGGTCGAGTAGGTAAAGGCCATTGGCCGGACTCCTCCGTCTGAAGCGGTTGCGAGTTGCAACCAGGACCGCTAGGGGCCTGTGTCGAAGTTGGTGTCTGTGCCTGAGCTGGCTGCGGCCTCCGCCCGGATATCGCTACGTCGGGCTCAGGGGCGGGCGTCGAGTAGGCGGTCGAGGTCCACGGCGGTGCCAATCAGGGAGAGGTGGCTGAACGCCTGCGGGAAGTTGCCGGTCTGCTCGCCGGTGGGCGCGATTTCCTCTGAGTAGAGGCCGAGGGGGCTGCTGTAGGTGCACATCTTCTCGAAGGTCAGCCTGGCGTCGTCGAGCCGTCCGGACTGCGCGAGAGCCCGGACGTACCAGAACGTGCACATGGTGAAGGTGCTCTCCTGGCCGGGCAGGCCGTCGGGCGAGGCGTTCGGGTCGTACCGGTAGACGAGGCTGTCGGAGACCAGTTCGGCGTCCATGGCTCGCAACGTTGACTGCCACATGGGGTCGGTCGGCGCGATGAATCCGACCGAGGGCATGGTGAGCAGCGACGCGTCCAGGACGTCGGTCGCGTAGTGCTGCACGAAGGCACCGCGCCCGGGGTGGAAGCCACGCGTCATGATCTGTTCGTAGATCTGGTTTCGGTCACGCACCCACCGGTCGGTGTCGCCCGGCCGTCCGCGTCGCTGCGCGAGGCGGACAGCCCGGTCCAGGGCTACCCAGGACATCAGGCGCCCGTAGGTGAAGTCCTGGCGGCCACCGCGGGTTTCCCAGATCCCGTCCTCGGGCTGGTCCCAGTGCTCGCAGAGCCAGTCCACCAGTCGCACGGTGTTCAGCCACAATTGGCGAGAGAACTGCAGACCGTGGCTGTCGGCCTCGTGGAGGCCGTTGAGTACGTCGCCGTAGATGTCGAGTTGCAGCTGGTTCGCCGCGCCGTTGCCCACCCGCACCGGTGCTGATCCGCGGTATCCCTCGAGGTGGTCGAGCACCTCCTCGCTGAGATCGGGTGAGCCGTCGACGCGGTACATGATCTGCAGCGGCACCTCCCGTTCCCTGGCCTCCCGGACCCGGTCGTCGACCCAGTGCATGTACTGCCACGCTTCGTCGGTGAAGCCCAAGGCGAGCAGGGCGTGTACGGAGATTGTCGCGTCGCGGATCCAGGTGTAGCGGTAGTCCCAGTTGCGTTCCCCGCCGATCTGCTCCGGCAGTCCGGCGGTGGGGGCGGCGACCAGCCCGCCGGTCGGCGCGTACGTCATGAGTTTGAGCGTGATCGCGGAGCGCTCGACCATTTCCCGCCAGCGGCCGGTGTAGCGGGAGCGGGCCAGCCAACGCCGCCAGAAGTCGCGGGTCTGCTCCAGCAGCTCCTGCACCTCGCCCGGCGGGTAGAAGCGCGGCCCGTCAGGCGACACTCCTGTCTCCAGAACGACACCCCCGGACTCGCCCTCGCGCAGCGTGGCGATCGCCCACCAGCCCCCCTCCTTACGCCGGACTCCCTGCTCGCCGGGCCGGGTTTCGGGGTATCGAACTATGTTCGTGGTGAGGGAGAGCGCAGGGCTGCGGAAAAGGTGCCCCTCGGGGTAGGTGTCGATCTCGTGCGGATCCCGCCCGTAGTTGAAGCGGGGTTGGCAGTCGACCCGGAATCGCATCGTGCCTCGGACCATCCGCAGCATCCGCACCAGGCGGTGGCGGTCGGTGGGCTGATCCCCCGCGACGGGCATGAAATCCACCAGCTCACCCACGCCGTCCGCGCTGAGAAAGCGGGTGATCAGGATCGGCGTGCCGGGCAGGTACAACTGCTTGCTCACGTACTCGACGCCCTCCGGCGACACCTGGAAGTACCCACCCTTGTGCCGATCGAGCAGGCCGCCGAACACGCTCGGCGAGTCGAACCGAGGGGCGCAGAACCAGTCCAGCGTCCCGTCCATCGCCACCAGCGCCGCGGTCTGCAGATCACCGATCAAGCCGTGGGCCTCCACCCCAGGGTACGAATCCACCCAGCCCCCCACCTCACCTCACCGACCGCGCCACCACCCTAACCGGTTGAAACGCGTATCACGGCTCGTAACGCACGAAAGCACCCCCACCTGGTGGCACACATGTACGCACTTTCTTCGGCAGGTCCCTGAGATACGCCACCCGACTGTCCGCCATCCCGGCTGCCGTCGACCCACCCTCCTGGGGAGCGGGCCGCCGCCCGGTACGCCACGTCAGGCGGGCCTTGACGCCTGGTTCGGACGCTGGCGGGCCGGGCGGTGGTCTGCTCGGCTTGCCCGGGTCGATGGCAGGCGGGATGGCCTACCGCAACCATCCACGGACCGCGACCCGCCGGCGGAGCCCTGGCCATCCTGGAGCCGGAGCGCCCCCGCCGGAGGCGCCCTAACCGCAGCCCCGCACGGTGCGCCAGCTCGCCGACGCGGCCGGCGTCCGCTCCCCTATGCCGCGCGGATCCTGGCCGCGCGGCCCGGCCGGCTGCCGGCCCACCACACCACCCTCAAAGGTCTGTCGTTCTGCGGCGGCCCTCCGGGCTCCCCCGCGCTTCGCGCCATCCGGCGGGCGTCGGGCGTGACGGCCGCAGAGCGTCAGCGGCAGCGGCCGGCGCGCGCCCAGGCGGCGGCGCGTGCGGCCCGTTGCGGGCCGCCTTGAAGACGTACAGAAACTTTGAACCAACGGCCGGCAGCCGCCGGCAGCCGCCGTGTCGTACTTCGGATGAGTTACACGCTGGCTCCACTTGATGGATTACAGGGTGTCCCAGTTCGCCGGCTACCCATCGTGAATGCCGATTGGTCGCACCGGTGAATACTGACTCAGTCGTCGAAGCGTCCCTCCCAGATCGGCGCCCGGATGTCGTAGCGGTGCAGCGGTCCCCAACTCGCCGTGAGCGCCTGCTCCGCAGCGTCAAGCCAGTCGAGGTAGAAGTCTGTGAAGGTGGCGTGCGTGCCGCCCCGGTTGCGCAAGGGCACGATCACGTCGCTCGTGGCGCGCCGGTCGAACCAGACGTTGCCGCGTTCGGTGCCGGAGACGACGAGCAGCGTGTAGAAGCCACATCCGTTGTCGCTGAGGTGCACCGCCCCAGCGGTCTGTGCTCGCTCGAGGTCATCGCTGCGCCGGTTCCAGGCTGCCCATGCGGTCTCGTCTGAGACTTGCGGCTTCACAGCTTCGAGTTTTTCCCACTGGTCTTCGTACGAGTCCTGGTCTGGAAACGGCGTCGCCAAAGCCGCGTGGTCCGTCTCCTGGTCGTTCTCCCATCCCCAGCCGCCGGGACCACGCGATAACCGGCGCAGATTCACCGGCCCGATCCCGCCGGAGTCGACATGCAGCAGGAACTGCCAGTATCCGTCGGGCACGGTGACACCAAACTGCTGCTCTGCTTCGGTGAGTTCATGTTCGGTCAAGGGAGCCAGAGGGCTATGACCGCGCCGGAAGCGGAAACCGGAGCGGCCTGTCAGGGCGGCACGCACCCGAAGCGTGCGGCTGCGTACTGCATCCCAGTCTGTCTCCACGCCCGGCAGCCTAGGCCGCACGGCTCGGCCGACGACCGCGGCCTTCGGCGAGCGCCGTTTGATCATTCACATTATCTCGGGCCAATTACGGGATGTAAGCACGGGCTGGAGTTGCCTGATCAACTGTCACCCATCAAGCGGAACTGAGATGTGACGCATCAAGTGGAGCCCGACACGCCGGCAGCCGGCCGTGTCGTGTCTCGGGAGCTGCGTGACACATCGGTATCAGGACCTGAATAACACTCCGTCGCCTCTAGCACCGGCCCGACGGCTGGGCCAGGTCGACGAGCTGATCCGAACCGGCGGCGACGGATCGAAGGAACTGACCGGCCTTTACCGTCGCCCGCCCGTGTAGCGCGGCCACGGCCGCAGATCCGTGTTCACCAACGCTGGCGCGTGGTACGAATGCCTCAACGAGGGCACAAAGCCACAGGACGGGCGGGTCGATGAGGAGTAGGGCGGGCGAGCTGCTGCGGAAGCCCGAGGAGCCACAGCAGGCAACGTTCCTGGAACTGTTCTTCGACCTGGTGCTCGTCCTAGCGATCACCCAGCTCTCACACGGGCTGATCCAGCACCTGACGTGGAGCGGCGCCTTCCAGGCGCTGGTGCTGCTGCTCGCCGTTTGGTGGGTCTGGACCTACACGGCGTGGATAACCGACTTGTACAACCCGCAACGGCCGGCGATACAGCTGCTGGTCATCGCAACCATGCTCGGTGTCTTCGTGATTGCGGTCGCGCTGCCCGACGCGTTCGGCAAGCGAGGCCTGGTCTTCGCGGGGGTGTACGTCGCCATCCACATCGGCCGTCAACTCTTCCTCGTGCTCGCCCTGCGTGGCCACGGGGCGCAGCGTAGAGCCGCGCGGGCCCTGTTCTGGTTCGGCGTGTCCGCCGTGCCGTGGATCGCGGGGGCGCTCGCGGACGCGACGGCGCGAGGGGCGCTGTGGACACTCGCGTTAGCCGTGGAATACATGGCAGTCGTACTCCGCTTCCCCATTCCGGGACTTGGCCGCCTACCCACATCGGCGTGGCCGATCGTGGCCGAGCACCTGGCCGAGCGATACCGGCAGCTTTTCATCATCGCGCTCGGCGAGTTGATCCTGGTCTCCGGTCTGACCCTTTATGGCAGCGGCTTTGCGCCCGACCGGACCGCGGCGGCCGTGGTGTCGTTCTCCACCACGGTGCTGCTGTGGCGGATCTACATCTACCGCGCCGGGGAGGTGCTGCCCGCTGTCATCGCAGCAGCGCCCGCCCCACACCGCCGTGCCCGATCGGCGGCGGTCGCTCATCTGATCATGGTGGCCGGTATCGTCGCCACCTCCGTCAGCGTCGAACTCGTCATCGCCCACCCGTTCGGGCACACCAAACCGGCCTGGATCGCCGTCATCCTCGGCGGGCCTGCGCTGTTCGTGGCCGGGCGCGCCTTCTTCGAATACCAGGTCTTCAAGCGCGTCTCCCGGGATCGGCTGATCGGACTGCTCGTGCTGGCCGCCCTGACACCGGCGGCGCTCCTAATGCCGCCACTGCTGGCAGCCCTCGCCGCCACCGCAGTCCTAGCCGGGATCGCCATCGCCGACGCCGCCCGCGCGAGAGAACACCCACCCGAGCCGCCGTCACCACCCGGCTAGGTAGACGGCCGGCGGCCGGAGAAGTCATCGGCACGGCGAGGAGCATCCCGACCACGCCAACCGCATAGAGTGCAAAACGGTCCGAGCAGGCGCACCGACGGTACGGGCTACGCGCCGAATGATTCTGGAGCAAATATGTGAGAAATTGATGCCCATGGTGTCCGGATCAATCGGCGAACGTATTGCGGCCTATCGACGCCGGAGAGGGCTGAGCCAAGCGGCGCTCGCTGGCTTGATCGGCCGGTCGGAGTCGTGGCTCTCGCAGGTGGAGCGCGGCGTACGGTCGGTCGACCGGCTGTCGGTTCTGCTGGACATGGCGAAGGTGCTCCACGTCGAGGTGGACGCCCTGACGGGCCGCCCTTGGCAATACGCCCCCAACGGTGGAAGCACACCCGCTGATCTGGAAGCGGTGCGGCAGTACTTCTCGCGCTATGACCACTTGTTAGGGATGGAACCCGGCGCTCACTTCGACCTCAAGGCGCTGCGAAGTCGGGTAGCCGACGCACACCGCACGTACCAGGCAGCTCGATATGAGAAGGTCATATCAGACCTGCCCGGCCTGCTGACGGCCGCAGACGCACTCGATCGAGGCGCGCAGGGTTCTGTTCGTCGAGACCTACTGCTTGCGTATGTCTCTGCCTACGTCGTCGCCGCGAAGCTCTTGACCAAGATGGGGGCAGGGGACCTCGCGTTGCTGACGTCCGGCCGCAGCGCAACGGCAGCCATCGAGGCAGATTCTGTCGAGGCTCGTGGAATGGCGGCCTATCAAGTCGTCTGCGCCCTCCTGCGGGCTGACCGTCCCGAGGACGCCGAGGGCTTAGCAATCAGCATGGCGGAGCAGGTCCAGCGACACGCGCGAGCGGACGTGCCCAACCTCGTCTCCGTGGCTGGCGCGCTGTGGCTGATTGCGGCCGTGATTGCTGCTCGCCGTACCGACCGTGCGGAAGCCTGGCGGAGGCTCGCTGTGGCTGAGGACCTGGCGGCGGTGCTTGGGCACGACGCCAACTTCGCGTGGACTGCGTTTGGCCCCACCAACGTCGCAATCCATCGCGTCAGCGTAGCTGCCGAACTGGGCGACGCTGCGGAAGCACTACACGCTGCCGCGGCGGTCAATCCTGATCGCCTTCCAACGGGTCTAAGGGCGCGTCTCATTTGGATGGTCGTTGGCCTGGGGGCATGATCTGCTTCCGTGGACGAGGCCATGATCCGTACCTGGGCGCCGGATGATCTCTGGGAGATAGCGGCGCCGTTGATCCCTGTACCGCTCGAAAAGTCGGCCAGAGCTACGCCACCTGGGAGTATTCGTTGATCAGCCCGTTGAGGATCTTCCTACGGCGCACTCGTGCGGCGGTCAGGTCGACGACCGGTCGTGGCGGTATGTCGGTGGCGTTGGGCGGTTGTTGGTGCCGGGCTTGGTGCGGCCGGTGGTCGTTGTAGTGGGCCACGTACTCGTCGAGGGTGGCCAGTAGGTGCCGCCTGTTGTAGATCAGCATCCGGTCGAGACACTCACGGCGGACCGTGCGAACCCACCGCTCCGCGTACGCGTTCGCCCGCGGCGCCCGAGGCGGGGTTCGCAGGATCTCGATGCCCTCGGTGGCGAAGACCTCGTCGAACGGCGCGATGTACTTGCTGTCACCATCCCGGATCAAGAACCTGAACCGGGCGACCCGTTCGCCGAGGTCCATCAACAGGTTCCGGGCCTGCTGGGTGACCCACTGCCCCGTCGGATGCTCGGTGGCGCCGAGAATGTGCACCCGCCGGGTGCCGACCTCCATCAGGAACAGGACGTAGATGCGGGTCAGACCGATCGTTTCCACGTGCAGGAAATCGCAGGCCAGGATGCCCTTGGCCTGGGCGGCCAGAAACTGGGTCCAGGTCGGCCCGCCGCGACGCGGAGCCGGGTCAACGCCGGCCGCGGTCAGGATGGCCCACACGGTGCTCGGCGCTACCCGATATCCCAATCTGAATAGTTCACCCTGCACTCGGCGGTGACCCCAGGTCGGGTTCTCCCGGGCCAGGCGCAGCACCAGGGCACGGATCTCCGCCCGTATCGGAGGACGCCCGGGTCGTCGCGGGTAGGTCCACTTCCGGGCGACCAGCTCACGGTGCCACCGCAGAAGGGTGGCCGGGGTGACGAAGAACGTCGACCAGCGGGAACGAGGCAGCAGCCGCGACAGGGCTGACAGCACCACCCGGTCGACGGGCTCCAGGTCCGGGCGTGCGCCTGCCGGCGTAGCACCGCGACCTGATGACGTAGGACGACAATCTCGACATCCTTGAACCGCTCGCCGCGCATGCCCTGCACCGCCAGCCACAGGATCTGACACAAGACCAGGTGCCCGAAAGACAGGAACATGCCCGCCACCATGCCCCACGGCCGGCTAGCCGGGCCGCACAGAACCGCACCTCAGAGGCCAGAACCGGGCTTCCGAGCGGTACAGGCCCGGGCCGGGCTGGTTGACCCGGATCGCGTCCAGCGCAGCCCTTCAGGAGCTGGTGCTCATCCGTCAATGGTAAGCACCAGCTCCTGAAGGAGCTGCGAGCTGGTTTAGCGCGCCACGCTCTTGAGCAGCTTCAGCGCCTGCCCCTCGTTGCCGGTGAGCAGCGCGTGGTCGGCGTCCGCGATGAGTTGTGCCCAGTTGGCGGCCGCCCGGCCGGCGATGACCGCCTCCTGTGCCTCGTCCCGTGCCAGCGAAACGGGGTCGCCCGGGAAGCGCGGCCCGGTCCGCAGACCCCAGCCAAACGGGTACAGCGGCTGGTAGTCAGCATCGCCAACATTGATCGGCACCTGAGCGGCGTCCCGAGGCCAGCTCACCGGCAGCTGACCGGTGAAAGGCTGCTGGCCGAAGAGTACGTCGGCAACCCCGGCGCCCTCGCTGCCCGGCAGCCACGATGCGACGAGAGCATCGATCTGGCCGAGCTGGTCGGTGACGAGCTGCGGCCGGCCGGAGACGACGAGGACGACGCAGGTGCTGATCTCGGCGCATACCTTGTCGATGACCGCGCGGTCACTGGCTTGCAGGGCGAGCGACTTCTCTTCCTGCTGCGGCTGGGAGCACCAGCCGCATTCGGGCCCGTCGATGTCCCCGTACCCCTCTGAGTAGGATGACTCACCGACCACCACGACCCCGACGTCGGAACCGGTGGTCGGCGCCGACGCGTCGGCGCTGTAGGTGACCGTCGCACCGGGAGCGACCTCGCGGATTCCCTCGAGGATCGTGGTGCCGGGGATGGTATCGCCTGAGGTGCCCTGCCAGGTGATCGTCCAGCCACCGGCCTGGTGGCCGATGTTGTCCGCATTGCGGCCGGCCACGTAGACCTTGGCGTCGGGGCGCAGCGGCAGCGCGTCGCCCGCGTTCTTCAGCAGCACCTGCGACTTCGCCACGGCCTCCCGGCCGATCGCCCGATGCGCCGCGCTGCCGACCCTGTCGATGTTGTCGGCCGACGCGTACGGGTGCTCAAATAGCCCGAGCTCGAACTTCTTGTGCAGGATTCGCCCCACCGCGTCGTCGATCCGCTCCTGGCTGACCCGTCCCGCGGCGACCTCGGCGAGCAGCAGCTCCTGGAACCGCGGCGCGTTGTTGGGCTGCATGAACATGTCCGTGCCCGCGTTGGCGCCCACCCGGACCTTGTACGTCGTCAGCCCCCCATTCGTCGGCTCGGCCGGATCGGGGATCTGGTGGATGCCCTCCCAGTCGGAGATGATGAACCCGTCGAACCCCATCTGGCCCTTGAGTACATCGGTCAGCAGTTCCTGGTTGGCGTGCATTTTGACCGGGTTGCCGAGCCCGTCCTCCGTCCAGTCCACGCTGGAGTATGACGGCATGACGCTGCCCACGTGGTGATCGCGCAGCGCCGGGCCATAGGGGGCGAGGTCGAGGCGGGCGAAGTCGTCCCGGTTCGTCGCCGTGATGCCCTGGTCGATCGTGTAGCCCTGCGACCACCACGGCTTGCCTACGTTGGCCGCCGCGATGGCGGTGTTGTACTTGGTGTCGCCGTCACCGGCAAAGTGCTTGGCCGTGGCGAGCACCCGATCGTCGTTGTCGAGCTGACCCTTGCGGCCCTGGAGGCCATCGATGATCGTGGCCATCTGAGCCGCCAGCGCGGGGTCCTCGCCGAAGCTCTCGTAGCTGCGACCCCACCGCTCGTCACGGGAGACGCAGACGCAGGGCGAGAAGCTCCAGGGGATGCCGGTCGCGCGTACCTCGGCGGCGGTGGCGTGGCCGATCCGCTCCGCCAGCTCCGGATCGCGGGTGGCGCCCAGCCCCACGTTGTGCGGGAAGATGGTGGCGCCGTAGACGTTGCCGTGCCCATGCACGGCATCGATCCCATAGATCAGCGGGATCCCGAGGCGGGTGCTGAGCGCCTGCGTCTGCAGCTCGTTGACCATCGCCACCCAGGCCGCCGGGGTGTTCTGCGCGGGGGTGGATCCGCCGCCGGAGAGCACCGAGCCAAGGCCCCACTGGGCGACGCGGGTGGGATCGCTGGCGACAGCGCTCCGCTCGGCCTGCGTCATCTGGCCGATCTTTTCCACCAGCGTCATCCGGCCGAGCAGGTCGGCGACCCGGCGATCGGTCGGCTGCGACGGGTCGAGATAGGCAGGACGCTCGGCCCCTGTCTCGGCAGCCGAGGCCGCCGAGACCGGGGCCAGCGACGCGGTGACGGCGACGGCGATGCTCATCGCGGCGAGCGTGCGCCGTCGTCGCATGGGTGATGGTCGGGTCTCCATCTAGGAACCTCCTCGTCCTCGGGAATCGGCTGAAGGCTATGGGCACTTCATTCATGCGTCAATATAAGTCGTGTAGAAAGCTGCTCGAGACCATCGATTGTCCTAGGCGCCGCAGCTGACGCGGCGCAGGAGGCGCTCATCGTTATCTTCAAGGCGCTGCGCGGGCTGAGGGAACCCGCCGCGCTGCACGGCTGGGTGAAGACCATCGCCGTCCGCGAGGCGATCCGGTGGCCCGCGCCGACGCCCGGTCAGTCCCTGACGATCTGAGCTACCTGCCCGCGCCGGGCGACCAGCTGCTCGGCGCAGACATTGCGCAGAGTCTGGCGAACCTAACCCCCGAACACCGGGCCGTGCTGGTGCTGCGTGACCTCGAGGGCTACTCCGAGCAGGAAACGGCCGAGCTGCTGCGTGTCAGTCCCCTCGAATCGTGGAGGGTTGCGTTATGCGGCCTGGTCCTCAAAGGCGCGGGTGGTTGATCGTTCGTAGTCGATAGGCGATCGCCAGTCGCAGACGGAGTGCCGGCGGCGCCGGTTGTAGAAGTCGGTGATCCAGGTGGCGATCTTCAGGCGCGCTTCCGACCTGGTGCGGAACTGGCGGCGGTGGACGTATTCGACCTTCGGTCAGAGCTACGCCACCTGGGAGTATTCGTTGATCAGCCCGTTGAGGATCTTCCTACGCCGCACTCGTGCGGCGGTCAGGTCGACGACCGGTCGTGACGGTATGTCGGTAGCGTTGGGCGGTTGTTGGTGCCGGGCCTGGTGCGGCCGGTGCTCGTTGTAGTGGGCCACGTACTCGTCGAGGGTGGCCAGTAGGTGCCGCCTGTTGTAGATCAGCATCCGGTCGAGACACTCCCGGCGGACCGTGCGAACCCACCGCTCCGCGTACGCGTTCGCCCGAGGCGCCCGCGGCGGAGTGCGCAGGATCTCGATGCCTTCGGCGCTGAAGACCTCGTCGAACGCGGCGATGTACTTGCTGTCACGGTCTCGGATCAAGAACCTGAACCGGGCGACTCGGTCGCCAAGATCCAGCAGTAGATTCCGGGCCTGCTGGGTGACCCACTCCCCTGTCGGATGCGTGGTGACACCGAGGACGTGTACGCGCCGGGTCTCGACCTCCATCGGGAACAGGACGTAGATGCGGGTCAGCCCGATCGTGTCCACGTGCAGGAAATCGCAGGCCAGGAGGCCCTCGGCCTGGGCGGTCAGGAACTGAGTCCAGGTCAGCCCGCCGCGCCGCGGAGCCGGGTCAACGCCGGCAGCGGTCAGGATGCTCCACACCGTGCTGGCCGCGACCCGATAGCCAAGCCTGAGCAGTTCGCCCTGCACCCGGCGGTGGCCCCAGGTCGGACTCTCCTCGGCCAGGCGCAGCACCAGGGTGCGGATCTCCGCCCGTATCGAAGGACGCCCGGGTCGTCGTTTCGGGTAGGTCCACTTCCTGGCGACCAGCTCACGGTGCCACCGCAGCAAGGTGGCGGGGGTAACGAAGAACGTCGACCAGCGGGACCGAGGCAGCAGCCGCGACAGGGCTGACAGCACCAACCGGTCGACGGGCTCGAGGTCCGGGCGTGCGACCTGCCGGCGCAGCACCGCGACCTGATGACGTAGCGCAGGAGACAGGTGCACCGGGGCGCCGGGACCGGCGTCGCCACCGCCCGGGGGACGGTGAGCGGAAGCACCCCGCTCTCCGTCCGCGCAGCGTGCCGGGGCGGCGCCGCGCCGATCGGTGGCGCTCAGGCCACGTGGGCGAGGTAGCCGGCGACCGCCTCGTCCAGCACCTCGCGGCCCGGACGCGACCACACCTCCTCGGCGAAGACCTCCACCTCGATCGGGCCGGCGTACCCGGCGGCGTCCACGGCCTCCCGGAAGCGGCGCAGCTCGACGCAGCCGGTGCCGGGCAACCCCCGGCCGAGCAACACCCCGGCCGGCAGCGGCGTCACCCAGTCGGCCACCTGGAAGCAGGCGATCCGGTTCTCCCGCCCTGCCCGAGCGATCTGCGACCACACCTGGTCGTCCCACCAGAGGTGGTAGGTGTCGACGACGACGCCGACCGCCTCCGGCGGGTACGGGTCGGCCAGGTCGAGGGCCTGGCCGAGGCTCGCGACCACGCACCGGTCGGAGCAGAACATCGGATGCAGCGGCTCGACGGCGAGTCGTACGCCCGCGGCGAGGGCGTGCGGCACGAGCGCCCCGAGCGCCTCGCCGACGTGCGCCCGGGCGACGTCGAGATCCCGGCTGTCGGCCGGCAGCCCCCCGGAGACCAGCACCAGCACCGGCGCGCCGACCGCCGCCGCCTCGTCGATCGCCCGCCGGTTCTCGTCGAACCACCCGGGGGCGTCGAAGAACCCGCCCCGGCACAGCGAGGTGACGGTGAGGCCGGCGTCGCGCACGCGCGCCGCGGCCTGCTCGATGCCGTACACGGCCAGGTCCTCGCGCCACAGCCCCACCCCGGAGACCCCGGCGTCGACGCAGCCCGCGACGAGTTCCGGCAGCGGCCACCGCTTCGTGGTGGCCGAGTTCAGCGCGAACCGCTTCACTGCGTCACCCCCACGGTGGTCATGAACGACCGCGCCCGGTGCGCGGCCAGCTCGGCGTCGGGCAGCAGCCCGGCCGCGTCGGCGAGCCGGATCAGCCGGGCCAGGTGCACCGGCGACCGTCCGGACTGGAGGCCGCCGACCATGGTGAAGTGGTCCTGGTGGCCGGCGAGCCAGGCCAGGAAGACGATGCCGGTCTTGTAGTAGAACGTCGGTGCGCCGAACAGGTGCCGGGCCAGCGGCAGCGTGGGCGCGAGGATCTCCTCGTACGTCGCCAGGTCGCCGGCGTCGAGCGCGCGCAGCGCCGCCGCGGCCGGCGGCGCGATGGCGGCCAGCACGCCGAGCAGCGCGTCGGAGTGGCCCTCGCCGTCGCCGCGGATCAGGGCCGGGTAGTTGAAGTCGTCGCCGGTGTAGAGCCGCACCCCGGGCGGCAGCCGCCGGCGCAGCGCGACCTCGAAGTCCTCGTCGAGCAGGGACAGCTTGATGCCGTCGACCTTGCCGGTGTGCGCGCCGATCAGCGCGACCACCGTGTCGGCGGCCCGCGCGGGATCGGGGTCGCCCCAGTAGCCGGCGAGGGCCGGGTCGAACGCAGGGCCCAACCAGTGCAGCACGACCGGGCCGCCCGCCTCGTCGAGCAGCCGGCCGTAGACGTCGAGGTACTCCTCGGCCGAGCGGGCCGCCGCGGCCAGGTGCCGGCTGCACATGAGCACCGGCCGGGCCCCGGCGTCCTGCACGTCGGCGAGTTGTTCGGCGTACGCCTTGCGGATCTCGTCGAGGGTGGCCGGACCCGCCGGCAGCTGGTCGGTGGCGACGCCCGCGCAGATCGCGCCGCCCTCGGCCCGAGCCGCACGCGCCGACCGTCGCACCAGCTCGCGCGCGGTCGGGTAATCCAGACCCATGCCCCGCTGGGCGGTGTCCATGGCCTCGGCCACACCGAACCCGTACGACCAGAGGTGCCGGCGGAACGCGAGCGTCGCATCCCAGTCCACGGCGGCGGGCGCACCCGGCACGTTCTCCGCCCCCGGGTCGGCGACGACGTGCGCGGCGGCGTACGCGATCCGGCTGGTGAAGCGGGCGCCGGGCGCAGCGTGCTCGCGCCCGGCGCCGGAGAGGGTGAGGGGCCTGTCGGGCAGGGTGACGGTGGTGCTCACGAGGACAGCTCCGCCACCTCGAGGCGCCGGCCCTCGCGCGCCGACCGCAAGCCCAGCTCGGCCAGCTGCACGCCGCGCGCGCCGGACCACAGGTCCCAGGTGTACGGGGCGTCCTCGGCGACGTGCCGCAGGAACATCTCCCACTGCGCTTTGAACCCGTTGTCGTACACCTCGTTGTCCGGCACCTCCTGCCACTGGGCCCGGAAGCCATCGCTGGACGGCAGGTCGGGGTTCCAGACCGGCTTCGGGGTCGTGGCCCGGTGCTGTACGCGGCAGCCGCGCAGCCCGGCGACCGCGCTGCCCTCGGTGCCGTCGACCTGGAACTCGACCAGCTCGTCCCGGTTGACCCGGACGGCCCAGGACGAGTTGATCTGCGCCACGATGCCGCCGTCGAGTTCGAAGATGGCGTACGCGGCGTCGTCGGCGGTCGCCTCGTAGGGCTGGCCGTCCTCGTCCCAGCGTCGCGGGATGTGGGTCGTGACGTGCGCGGTGACCGCCCGCACCGGGGCGAAGATCTGCTCCAGCACGTAGTGCCAGTGCGGGAACATGTCGACCACGATGCCGCCGCCGTCGGCGGCCCGGTAGTTCCAGCTCGGGCGCTGGGCCTCCTGCCAGTCACCCTCGTAGACCCAGTAGCCGAACTCGCCGCGCACCGACAGGATGCGGCCGAAGAACCCGCCCCGCACCAGCCGGTCGAGCTTGCGCAGGCCGGGCAGGAAGAGCTTGTCCTGCACGACGCCGTGCCGCACGCCGGCCGCGTCGGCGGCCCGGGCCAGGTCGACCGCGCCGGAGAGGGTGGTGGCGATCGGCTTCTCGGTGTAGATGTGCTTGCCCGCCTCGATGGCCAGGCCGATCGCCTTCTCCCGCTCGCTGGTGACCTGGGCGTCGAAGTAGATCGAGACGTCCGGGCGGGCCAGCGCGGCGGTGAGGTCGGTGGTCCAGTCGGTCAGCCCGTGCCGGGCCGCGACGTCGCGCAGCTTGGCCTCGTTGCGCCCCACCAGGACGAGCTCCGGCCAGAGCCGGCCGCCGCCGCGCAGTGGTACGCCGCCCTGCGCACGGATCGCCAGCAGGGACCGGACCAGGTGCTGCCGGTAGCCCATCCGCCCGGTCACGCCGTTCATGACGATCCCGATCGGGACACGTGCCGTCATCGTCTCACCCTCCAGGTAAGCGCTTCCTCCGGCACCCGACTCCTCCGGGTGCCGCAAACCTCGTCCCGGTCTCCCCGGGACCGCCGGCGGGGACGGCGACGTTGCCGCCGCCCCCGCCGGGTTGGACTCAGGCCGGCGCGCCGGTCACCGTCAGGTGACGCAGCCGGCCGATGTTGTCGAACGAGCCGAAGCCGACCCGCCCGGAGCCGAACGTGGTGTCCTTCGCGGTCATCAGCGGGTCCTTGCTTCCGTCGACGTACACCGCGATCTCGCCGGTGGCCGGCAGGTGCACGACCCGCACCTTGTGCCAGTCGGCGTCGACAATCGCCGGGTTGGCGCCGCGGGACCGCCAGTTCCACTGGTAGTCGATCCGCTGCCGGTCGGCGTTGTTGACCTTGAAGATGCCGTTGTGCGGCAGGATCGTGTTGTCGGTGGAGACGTGGGCATAGTAGAACTCCGTGTCCGAGCGCCAGCCGAACACGATGATCACGTCCCGGTTGCTGACCTCCACCGGCGTGTCCAACCGCACGTCCGCCTCGATCTCCACCGAGGACCACTCCGGCCCGTCGGTCACCACCGCGTACTCGAACGGACGGCGCGGACCCGGCCGGCTGACGCCCGCCTCGGCGAGGATGACCTCGTCGCCGTCGAACTGCCACTTGGACGGGGTCACCGGCGCCCAGCTGTCCGGGCCCGAGGGCTTGTGCACCTTCGTGCCGCCGACGTCGCCGCTGGCGAAGACCCGGGTGTCGGTGACCTTCCAGATCTTCCCGTTGGCCTTGGCGAGGATGTAGAGCTCGCCCGCGGCGTCGGTGCCGAAGCGCAGGTCCACCCGCTCCGGGTTGCCCGGCGCGCCCGGGCCGGAGAGGTCCTGCATCCGCACCGGGCTGCCGGCCGCGTTGAACAGGGCCAGCCGGTGGATCGGCGCCAGGCCGGCACCCCGGCGCATC
Source organism: Micromonospora sp. IBHARD004 (assembly GCF_052814115.1). NCBI lineage: Bacteria > Bacillati > Actinomycetota > Actinomycetes > Micromonosporales > Micromonosporaceae > Micromonospora > Micromonospora sp. IBHARD004. The sequence goes on along the minus strand of NZ_CP199934.1, from coordinate 2,883,300 downwards.
TCGTGCGCCTCGGTGTATAGGACCTGGCCGTCAACGAGGTCGCCGAAGACGTACTTGCCCTTCAGCGCGGGCAGCTCATTGCCGCGGTAGACGAACCCGCCGGCCACCGCGACACCCACGTCCGAGGTGCAGTTCCACCCCGGTGCCGGGTTGTGGTCGTACGCGGCCACCGGGTACGTGTAGCCGTACTGCTCGTCGTCGGCCGGCAGGGGGAAGAGCTTGTTGCAGGGGTTCGTGGCCGTCTTGTCGAACAGGAACGCCCCTTCCCGCTCGCTCCAGCCGAAGTTGTCGCCGGCGCGCACCTCGTAGATCGCCTCGATGGCGTGCTCGCCGATGTGGCCGAGGAACATCCGGCCGGTGGCCGGGTCCCAGCTGAACCGGTGCGGGTCGCGGAAGCCCACCGCGTAAATCTCGCCGAGCGCGTCGGCCTGGCCGACGAACGGGTTGTCGGCCGGGATGCCGTACTTCCCATTGGCGGAGTTGGTGCCGCGCGGGTCGATCCGGAGCAGCTTGCCGTGCGGCATGGCCGGGTTCTGCGGGTCGGTGTTGCGGACGCCGAGACCGCCGTCGCCGACGGCGAGGTAGAGCAGCCCGTAGTCGCTCTGGCCGGGCTTCGCAGTGGAGTTGAAGTTGATCTCCTGAATGCCGTGGACCTGGCCGCCGAAGCCGATCCGCAGCACCTCGCGCCGGCTGCCGGCGAACGTGTCGGCGGCCGGGTCGGTGGCCGTCCACTCGGTGATGACGCCGTGGTAGAGGACGTTCGTCTGGGCGTAGTCCGGCACCTTGGTCGTCAGCGACGCCTGTTCGGTGTGGATGGTGTAGAAGCGGCCGTTGGTGCCGAACTCCGGGTGAAACGCCACGTAGCCGAAGCCCTGCCCGAGCCCGCGGCCGGAGAAGAACTGCGGCGCGAAGGTCGCGGCCACGTCGAGGTAGACGTGCGGCACTCCGTCCTTGACGAGGTACAAGTTGCCGTTGAGGTCCGGTACGGCGCGACGGCCGGAGCCGTCGGGCAACTCCATGATGGTGTTGATCCGGGCGGTCCGCATGAGCCGCTGGTCGACCGGGGCCGGGTTGGGGAACGACTGGGGGAAGCTGGCGTACTCGGAGAGGACCAGCCCGAGCCGGGACTGGGTGGGCATCTCGCGGACCGGGTCGTAGACCGGGTCGGCGGCCCGGGCGGGGCCGGACACCAGGGTGGACAGGACGAGGGTGGCGACCGTGAGTCCGGCCGTCAGCGCGGATCTGCGGATTTTGCCGATACTGCGCACGCGGGTCTCCTTCTCGGTGGGGACGGTGCCGAGGGTGGTCAGCGGGCCATGTAGCGGTACTGCTTCTCGACGTCGCTCGCCGAGACCACGCCGTCGAGGAACATCAGGGCGTCCATGCGGCAGTCGCACGGGTTCCGCTCCAGCGTGTCCTGCGGGAAGCTCCCGCCGATCTTGATGCCCCGGGGGTCGGAGGCGGTGGTCACGTGCGGGCCGGGCCCCGACACGAGCCACGGGTCGTCGGTGCGGGTGTAGAAGCCGTCCAGCGGCTGGCCGTTGCGGTAGAGCGCCATGGCGCCGGTGTTGAAGTCGAAGGTGGCGGCGAGGTGCACCCACTCCCCCTTCGGCAGCAGGGTGCGCCAGTCCTCGCTCGCGGCGAAGGTCTGCGAGTTGCCGCCGTCGAGGCGCCGGCCCAGCGCGACCAGGCGCAGCTCACCGTTGACGTCGATCAGTTCGAGCAGCGCTCGGACGCCGTGGCCGTCGGAGTCGCCGGTTAGCACGCCGGCCAGGCCGATCGCGTTGAACCGGTCGGTCGGGTTGGCGGTGGTGGAGTTCAGTGCCGGGCCGTCCATCTCCCGCTTGAACCAGCCCATCACCGTGGTGCCCTGGGTCCCGGCGAACGCGCGCAGGGTCCGTACGCCACTCGCCGACCAGATGCCGGCCTTCCAGTCGTCGTTGCCAGCCGCGGCCGGGTTGACCTGCCGGGTCTGCAGCGCGTTGCCGCTGCCCGGGTAGGCGTGCTCGGCCACCCGCATGTCGGGGCCGCCGTTGACGAGCTCGATCTCGGTGCCGGAGCGGCCCTGGTCGCGCTCGAGCGCGGCGTCGCCCTCCACGGGGTGGTCGAAGTCGTAGAAGGCGACCAGATTCGATCGCAGGTGCGGGTGGACGTCGGGCGGGTTGTTCCGGTCCGCCTGCGCCGGGGGTGCCCCGGCGCCCGCCAGCACACCGGCCGCCAGCAGGGCAGCGGTGGCGACGACGGCCCGTCTGGCTCTGGTCATCGCGTACACCTCATTTCGCGTTGGGGCACGCAACCGCTTTCGGAAGCGCTTACGTACGTGCATTCGATCTGCCTGGTTGTGCCGCTGCGCCTGAGGGTGCTACCGCATGGGCGAGACCGGTGGCTCGGCGGGCCGCCCGCCGAGGTAGAGCTCGCCGAGTTGGGGATCGGCCAGCAGCTGCGCCGCCGGCCCGGAGATGTGCACGCGCCCGAGGTCGAGCACGCAGCCGAGGTCTGCCGTCTCGAGCGCCCGCCGGGCGTTCTGCTCCACCAGCAGCACCGCCGTGCCGGCGTCGCGCATGCGCACGACCTGTTCGAAGACCGTGGTGGTGGCCTTCGGGTCCAGCCCCATGGACGGTTCGTCGAGGAGCACGACCTTGGGGTTGACCATGAGCGACCGGGCGAACTCCACCTGCTTCTGTTGGCCGCCGGAGAGCAGCCCGGCCAGGGAGTTCCAGCGCTGCGCGACGACGGGGAAGACCTCCTTGACGAAGGCCGTCCGTTCGGCGATGAGCGCCTTGTCCTTCAGGGTGTAACCGCCCAGGAGCACGTTCTCGGCCACGGTCATCTCGCGGAAGACGCTGTGCCCCTGCAGGACGTGCGCGACCCCCGAGGCGAGCATCCGCTGCGGGCCCTGATCGGTCACGTCCACGCCCCCGACGAGAATCCGCCCAGAACGCGGCTTGAGCAGCCCGCTGGCGACCTTGAGGACGGTCGACTTGCCGGCGCCGTTAGGCCCGACGAGGCAGACGATCTGGCCGGCCGGCACCGAGACGGTCAGGCCGCGCAGCACCGGCGCCGCGCGCCCGTAGCCGGCCTGGATGTCGACGAGTTCGATTTCAGACGCCAAGGTAGGCCCCCAGCACGCGTTCGTCGGAGCGGATGAGCGACGGCGGGCCCTCGGCGATCGGGCGGCCGCGGTCGAACACCACGATGTGGTCACTGACACTCATCACCAGGTCCATGTTGTGCTCGACGATCACGAAGGTCCTTCCCTCGGCGTTGAGCTCGCGGACCAGGGAGCCGATCCGGTCCAGCAGCGCCGGGTTGACGCCGCCGGCCGGCTCGTCGAGCAGTACGGTCTCCGGGTCGCTCATCAGCACGCCGGCGAGTTCCAGCAGCTTCTGCTGGCCCCACGACATGTTGCGGGCCTCCACGTCGGCCAGGTGGTCGATGCCGAGGCGGGTGAGCCAGCCCCGGGCCCGGTCGACCTCCGCCCGGGCGCGAGCGCCGCGCAGCTGGCCGGTTAGGCCGGCCGGGCGGACCGCGGCGAGCACGTTGTCCAGCGCCGACATCCGGGGGAACACCCGGCACAGCTGGAAGGTACGCCCCACGCCGGCGCGGACGATGGCGTGCGGCGCCTTACGGGTGATGTCCCGCCCCCGGTAGGTCGTCTGCCCGCTGTCCGGACGGATCATCCCGGTGACGCAGTTGAAAAACGTCGTCTTGCCCGACCCGTTGGGCCCGATCAGCGCGTTGACCTGGCCGTGCCGGAACTCGACGGTGGCACCGTCGAGCGCCACCACACCGCCGAACGCCTTGGTCAGGCCCGCGGTCGCCAGGCTGCGTACCTCGCTCATGCCGTCACCTCCCTGCGGTCGGCGACGGCATGAGGCTCCACCGCACTGTGCCTGATGATTCGCTCGCAGCGCTCGCTCATGCCCGCTCCTTGGTGGGCTCCGGGCGAACCCCCGTGGTGGCCGCCGCCGCGTCGACCGGCTCCCGCGCTCCCGCCTGCGTACCGGCACCCGCCGCCCGCTGGTCACGGAGCTGTGCGGCCGTGACCTCGCGGATGGAGCTCTGCGCCGGCCGGAGCATCCGGTTGAGCAGCCCGCCGATCGCCGGCAGGACGCCGTCGGGCATGAAGATCACGACCAGGGCGAGCAGCAGGCCGGTCGCGACCAGGTGCAGTGGCGTGTTGCCGAACTCCACCTTGAAGTACTCCAGCGCGGTCCCGACCACGAGTGCGCCGACCAGCGGGCCGAACAGGTGCCGGACGCCGCCGAGCAGCGCCATCAGCACCATGTAGGAGCCGGTGAGGATGGAGAACTGGAAGACCGGGTCGAGGTCGCCGAACCAGAGCGCGTAGAGCCCACCGGCCAGGGCGGTGAACCCCGCCGAGACCACGAAGACCACGAGCTTGTACGCGAACGTCGGCGTGCCCAGCGCCTCCGCCTTGTCCTCGTCCTCCCGGATCGCCTTGAGCCCGAGGCCGAACCGCGAGCGGTCGATGAGCCACCAGGCAAGCAGCGCGAGTCCGAGTAGACCGGCAAAGAGGAAGTAGAAGACCCGGTGGTGCTCCGGGCGCAGCAGCCCGGGGAACGGCCGCGGGACCACCAGCCCGCGCGATCCACCGGTGACCGAAGCCCAGCTCTGGAAGACCAGCAGCAGGATCAGCACCAGCGCGATCGACACGATCACGAACGAGGCGCCACGCACCCGCAGCGCCGCGAAGCCGATCGGCACGGCGAGCGCGGCCACCAGCAGTGCCGCGACCACCAGGGCCACGAAGCTCGGCAGCCCGGCCTTCGTGACCAGCAGGGCGGTGCAATAGCCGCCCAGCCCGGCCAGCGCCCCGTGACCGAGGGAGATGTAGCCGGTGAACCCGCCGACGAAGTTCCACGACGTGGAGAGCACCGCGTAGTTGAGCACCACGATGCCCGCCGACAGGATGTACGGGTTGGGCGCCAGGGACGGGAAGGACAGCACCGCGGCGGCGAGCACGAGGACCGCGACCGCCTGGACGATCCGGCCGACGGGCCGGCGCGCCGCCGCCGTCGCTGTTGCCGCTGTTCTCGCCGCCGGCGCCGTGGTCGGCTCAGAAGCGCTGGGCAAGGCGACCTCCGAAGAATCCTTGTGGCCGGAACGCCAGGGTCGCGAACAGGGCGAGGTAGAAGATCGTCTGCGCCCAGGTCGTACCCAGCGGGATCTGCAGCAGGCTCTGCATCAGGCCGAGCACCATGGCGGCCATGGCGGCCCCGGGTACGCTGCCGAGCCCGCCCACCACGATGATCGCCATCAGCGGGCCGATCCAGTGCCAGTGCAGCGAGGGGTAGATGGTGGTGTCGAGGGCCAGGGCGGTGCCGCCCACCGCGGCGGTGGCGAGGCCGATCCCGAAGCCGTACCCGGCGACCCGCTCGGTCTCGATGCCGATGAGCCGGGCGGCGTCGCGGTGCTGGATGGTCGCCCGCAGTGCCCAGCCGAACGTCGTCTTCTTCATCAGCAGGTAGAGGGTGAGCAGGGCGACGGCGGCGAGGCCGAACGCGATCAGCTTGACGACCGCGATGCGGGCCCCGAGGAGCCCGAAGCTCGCCGAACCGTAGCCGAGCTGGATGCGCCGCTGGGTGCCGGTGAACACGTACCCGAGCAGCCCCTCGACGACGACCGCGATCGCGAACGTCAACAGCACCGACATCATGGTCAGGGTGACCGGGCGCAGTCGGGCCAGGAGCAGCCGTTGCAGCGTCACCCCGAAGCCGAAGAAGAGCGGCACGGTGACGATCATCGACAGCAGCGGGTCGACGCCCAGCCGGGAGTGGGACCACCAGGCGAGGTAGGCGGCGAGGATGAGGAACGCCGAGTGGGCGATCATCACGACCCGCATGATTCCGAAGTAGAGGGTCAGGCCCGCCGCCAGGAGGGCGTAGAGCCCTCCCAGCAGCAGACCCAGTATGACGCTCTGGAAGAGCAGCGCACCGGATGGCATCTGGCTACCAGGCCGGCTTCGGGTAGACGAACTCGGTCTCCTTGGCGTCGGCCGGCAGCACGATCTGGATCTCGCCGCCCACCCACTGCTGGATCATGTGTGCGCCCTTGGGCTTGCCCGTCTCGTCCCAGGAGAGCGGGCCGACCACCGTCTCCACGGTGTTCTTGCGTACCCAGTCGACCAGCTTCTGCTGGCACTCCCCCTGCTCGGCGCAGCCGGCCGCGGTGACCGCCGCCGCGACGACCTGGCCGGTCGTGTACGCGTTGGCCTCATCCTCCTCCGGCGGCGAGCCGAACTGCGCCGTGTACTTCTCGACGAACTCCTTGTTGCTGGGGTACGGCGCCTTCTGCGTGTAGCCGGTCGGCGAGATGATCCCCTCGGTCTTGTTGCCGATGGCCTTGGCGAACTCCGGGTTCGTCGGCGCGGTGGAGAACGCGGCGAGCTTCGGCTGGTACTTGAGCTGCTGGAGGGCGACGATCAGGTTCACGCCGTCCTGGTACTGCGAGCCGCCCACCAGGATGTCGGCCTTCGAGGCCGCGATCTTCGCGGCGATGCTGCCGAAGTCGGTGGTGTTCGGCGGGTAGACCTCGTTGACGACCGTGCGGATGCCAGCCGCCTCGAGCTTCTCCTTTAGCCCGTACGCCGTGCCCTGCGCGAACGGGTCGTCCATGGCCGCGTACGCCGCCGTCTTCGGCCGCTGGTCCGCCGGCAGCGCCAGCAGGTACTCGGCCAGGTAGTTGTAGTGGTCGTTCGCCACCGCCGGAGCGGCGTAGAACAGGTTCTTGAAGCCCTGCTCGAAGACCTGCTTCGCCGCGCCGGCGGGCTCGACGAAGAGCATGCCGTACTCCTCGGCCACGCGGCCCGCGGGCACGACGAGGCGGGTCGAGAACGGACCCACCACCAAGTCGACCTGATCCTTGCCGATGAGCTGCTCGTAGTCGGCGACCACGCGGTCCGCGTTGGACTGGTCGTCGAGAATCTTCAGCTCGACCTTGCGGCCCAGCAGGCCGCCCTTGTCGTTGGTGATCTTGGCCCAGGCCTCGTAACCACGCTGGACACCCTTGCCCGGCTCGGAGAAGTCTCCGGTCAGCGGGAGGGAGATCCCGATCACAATCGGTTCATCGGGGGCGGCCGATCCGCCGCCACCGTCGCCACTGCAGGCCCCTAGCGCAAGCGTCATCGTCGCGCCGAGGGCTGTCATCCACTGCATTCGCCTGAAACGGGTTGTCATCCCGTGACGCTCCTTTGCCGGGACGGAAGCGCTTGCGAAAGCGCTTTCGTAGATTAGGCTGTGTTACGCGTCACTGGCAATAGTCAGATGACATGGATGTTTCTGGGGAGTTGCCGATGCCCAAGCCTGGCCCGAGACTGCGCCTCGTCGACGTGGCCGAGCGCGCCGGGGTCTCGCTGGCGACCGCGTCCCGCGCCCTCTCCGGCCGGGACGGCGTCAGCGAAGAGGTAGCCAGTCGCGTCCGGCAGGTCTCGCGGGAGCTCGGGTACGTCGCCAACCCGTACGCCCGCACCCTGGCCGGCGGCGCCAGCTTCACTGTGGGGTTGGTGGTCCACCAGGTCGACGACCCGTACTTCTCGGAGATCGCCGGTGGGGTCATCCAGGTCGCCGCCGAGGAGGGGCTGCTGGTGCAGATCTGCCACTCCGGCCGCGACCCCGAAGCCGAGCTGCGGCAGCTGCGCCACCTCATCGCGCAGCGGGTGGGGATCATCCTGATCGCCGGGTCCGGCTACGACGACCCCCGGGTGGAGGCAGAGGCGCGGGCCGAGCTGTCGGAGTTCCAGAGCCTCGGCGGCCGGGTCGCCGTCATCGGCCGGCACGCGCTCGGCGTCGACGCCGTGCGGCCCGACAACGAGGCCGGCGGCCGGGCGCTCGCCGAGCACCTGCTGGAGCTCGGGCACCGGCGCATCGCAGTCGCCGCCGGCACGGCGGGACTCACCACGGTCGCCGACCGGCTCGCCGGGGTCTCGTCCGCCCTGCGACAGCGCGGGCTCTCCCTCGACAGCCTCCCCGTTGTCCACTCAGATTTCACCCGGGACGGCGGTCGGGTGGCCGCTGAGCAGATCCTGCGCGACCACCCGGAGACGACCGCGATCATCGCGCTCAACGACGCGATGGCGATCGGGGTGCTGTCGACGCTCCGCGCGCACCGCATCCCCGTGCCCGAGCGGATGTCGGTCGTCGGCTTCGACGACATCTCCGTCGCCGCCGACCTCGCGCCCAGCCTCACCACCGTCCGGCTGCCGATGACCGACATGGGGCGGATGGCGCTCACCCTCGCGCTCAAGCCCCCCTCGACCCGCCCCCGGCGCCGGTCGACCGGGCACGCCCTGGTGGTACGCGACTCGACCGGCCCCGTACCGCCGCGCTGAATGTCGAGACCGGCCGGTGCCGACACCGGGCGTTACGTCCGCAAGGGCAACGCCGCCGCCGGCATTGCCGACCTCGCCGGCGAGCTGGGCATCGGGCACGGCACCGTATACCGGTACTTCGGGAACAAGCGCGACGTCGCGGCCGCAGTGCTGGACCGGGCGCTCGAGCGGAACGCCACCGTGGTCACAGCGGAGGACGCGACCTGTCGGGCTCGTAAACCGGGTTCGGCTACGCTGCCTGCGAGTATTCGTTGATCAGTCCGCCGAGAATCGGGCGCCGTTGGACCCTGTGGGGCTCGAATACTCGGTTCGGCCGTCTGAAGTGCGGCTCTGTGCGAGCTCGAGCCCGGTGCAACCGTCATGCTCGTCGGCATGAGCGCGTCGTTGGTGTACCTGCTGCTTCGCCAGGTCCTGCGGATGTTGTCCCAGCTCGTCCGTGACGATGGGGCCAAGGATGTGGAGATCCTGGTGCTCCGCCATCAGGTGGCGGTGCTGCGTCGACAGGTGCACCGCCCCGATCTCGAACCGGCCGACCGGGTGGTGCTGGCGGTGCTGTCGCGGCTGCTGCCCCGCTCGCGCTGGTCAACGTTCTTCGTCACCCCGGCGACCCTGTTGCGGTGGCACCGTGAACTGGTCGCTCGACGATGGACGTACCCGCATGCCCGGCCAGGCCGGCCACCGGTCAACGCACAGGTCCGCGAGCTGGTGCTGCGACTCGCGGCGGAGAACCCGTCGTGGGGGCACCGGCGCATCCAGGGTGAACTGGTCGGCCTGGGCTACCGGGTCGCGGCCAGCACGGTGTGGAAGATCCTGCACAACGCCGGAGTCGACCCGGCACCCCGACGGTCCGGACCGACCTGGAAGCAGTTCCTGACCGCCCACGCCCACACGATCCTGGCCTGTGATTTCGTCACCGTCGACACGGTGTTGCTCAAGCGCCTCTACGTGCTGTTCTTCGTCGAGATCGCCACCCGCCAAGTCCACGTGGTTGGGGTGACCGCCCATCCAACCGGCGCCTGGGTGGCCCAGCAAGCACGGAATCTACTGATAGACCTCGACCAGCGCGCAGCTGGGCTGCGGTTCCTGCTCCGCGACCGAGATACGAAATTTACGGCGGTCTTCGACGCGGTGTTCACCGCGGAAGGCATCGACGTGATCAAGACCCCGCCGCAGGCGCCCCGGGAGAACGCCTTCGCCGAACGATGGGTGGGCACCGTACGCCGGGAGTGCACCGACCGGATACTCATCGTCGGCGAGCGCCACCTCGCGGCCGTCCTCGCCGAGTACACGACCCACTACAACAGCCACCGCCCACATCGATCGCTGGATCAGCAGCCACCCAACCCGCCGCCGGGAGTCACTGACCTGACCGCCGCCAGGATCCGACGGCGCCCGATCCTCGGCGGGCTGATCAACGAGTACTCGCAGGCAGCGTAGCCGAACCGGCTTTACGAGCCCCACAGGTGGGTGCGGCCGGTGTATCGCAGCCGTCCCCGCCGGTCGAATCGGCCGAGCAGCACGGTCTCCGGGCGGCTGATGCTGCCGGTCACCCCACCGACGATGGCGTCCGTGACGATCCGGGTCCGAACTTCGACCAGCCTCGGCAGCCGGGCTCGTACCGGCCGCTCAAGCGCTTGCTCACCACGCCCTCGATGCCCGCCGCGACGGTCCAGTTCAGCAACCAGTCCGACACCTGCCGCATGTCGGCCGTCTGCGGGGTCAGGGGGAGCTGCGCCGGCGCGTCGGCGAGCAGCTGCTCCAGCCGGGCCCGGCGCTGCGACAGCGGCAGTTCCAGGACCACCCCTCCGCCGGCGTCCGCGAGACAGTCACAGTCACACGGACGGGCGGCGCGCCTTATTTGCGGCAGATCCGGTCGTTTGTGCGCAGGAGAGCCATAAGAGCCGACCCGCCCGCCCGGCGAGGTAACTTGTGCATCGGCCGGCGACCTCCGCCGAGCAAGCGACGCGCTTCCCGGACCGCACCCGACAGGCTCAGCGCGGATTGCGGGCCGCGATCCACCCGTCCCGGTACGGGGCCAGGAACCCGATCAGGGCGGCGAGCATCGCGTCCGGAGCCTGCTCGGCGACCCAGTGTGCGCAGTCGGGCAGGACCACGGTTTGCACGTCGTCCGCGACGAGGTCCATCCACTTGCCGACCTGTTCGCCGAAGCTTTCCGCTCCGCCGATCGCCAGGACGGGCATCGTCAGCCGCCGGGTCTTGCGCTGCTCGTTCTGCGCCTGGCTCACCGGGAAAGCGCGGTAGAGCTCGAAGCTGCCGCGCAGCGCCTCCGGGTCGGCCGCGAGGAGGTCGACGTAGTACTTGACGGCGTCGGTGGACAGCTCCTTCTTTCCGGCCGCGGCCGAAAACTTCGCGCCTAAGAAGATGTCCTCCCGCCCGCTGACGAGCTTCTCGTTGACCTCTGGAAGTGCGTTGAACGGGATGTGCCACAGGCGTTCGTTGAGCGGCGCGGGAAGGAACAGTGGCGGCGTGGGAGACACGCCCGGAAGAGGGGCTTCCCCGAGGGCCAGGCGGTCGACCCGGTCGGGGTGATCAGCGGCCAGGGCGTAGCCGATGAGCAGTCCGGTGTCGCAGCCGACCATGGCGAACCGCTCGTGGCTGAGCGCGTCCATCAACGCCACAAGGTCGTTTGCGACGGTTGCGGTGTCGTAGCCGTCCCGGGGCTTGTCGGACAGCCCCATACCACGCTGATCGACCGCGATCACCTCGAAGTTCTCGGCCAGCGCCGGCATCATCAGCCGCCATGCGTACCAGGTCTGGGGCCAGCCGTGTACCAGCAGCAGCGGCGGCCCGTCGCCTCCGATGACCGCGTGCAGACGCAGTGCCCCGGCGTCGACGTACCGGCTGGTGAACGTGTCCGTGAACCCGTCCGGCAGGTTTGGAGCCTGCAAGACGGAGCCGGGGCCCTCCGCGGCGCGCAGGCCGGTGGACGATGCGCTCATGTGGGGATCCCCTCTCACCGCAGATCACGGCACTGGAGTGCCACTTCCGTCACGCCCCCTCTTGGGTGACGCTGCCACAACGCCGACGGCCATGGACGTGGTTGTCGTTGACCTTCCTCTGTTCGGCTGACAGCCGGCGGGTCTGCGACGCAAAGAACCACTGCTCCGTCACGTCAACCCCACCGAATACTCGGCGGAGTGCGACTCATCATGTGGAACCGACGTGTTGGCCACCGATGTAGCCAGCACGATCGTTGCCACGCGCGCATCTCGTGACCATGGCGCGGGATCGGTCGCATCGTGCGCCGCCAGCACGCCCACGTCGAAATCGCCGCGAGCGCCAAGCCCAAGGAAGCAAACCTCTCCAATCGTCCGGTCACCCACTCATAGTCGCTGACGGGCGCACAGTACTGCGGCCATGATCACCAACCATGTGCCGCGCACTCAATTCGGCAGATCCGTGCACCGCCGGGGCAAGCGACCTTCATCAACGTTCACGCGGAGTGACTTGGCGCTGTGTTGATATCGCGGCCTCAGCTTCGAGGGTGACTGACCAAGCCCGTGAATGAGAGGCCAATGGCCCGCCGAATCGGGCACGCCGCGGACTGGAGAGCGAGGCACAAGGTCTACCAGTACCGGCCGCCCGCGACGGAGACGACAGACTGACAGCTTGTCGCAGCACGTCGATAGCCCCCGCCGTCAGGTCTTATCCCGCGCCTTGAAGCGACACCCCTGTTGGCCCGTTCCGACCCGGTACCCGTTTCCCTACTCAGAAATTGGCCCGGCTTGCCGGCGGCGCAGCGTGCGGATCCACCCCTGGGCGGTGTGCCGGGGCACGATCGAACGACCACCGGACCGGCGTTCCAGCGGGTGCTGACCGAGGTGTTCCCGACCTCGGTGGCGCACGTGGTCCGCTTCGCCAACCCGCTGCAGGGCCGGGTGGCGGCGAACAAGGTCTACGTGGCCCGGCACTGACCGACGAGGCCGCGAGCCGGCCCGGCAGATTGGTCGCCCCCGCTGGCTCGCGCATCAGCCAGTCGGCCGCCCGCTGATCCGGACGGCCGGCCGGGCCGTGCGCCAGGTGCGGCGAGCCGTCAGCCCAGCACCATGCCGGGGTTCGCCCGCAGCGCGGCGACGGCCGGCGCGGGTGCGGTGCGGGGCGACCCGGCGGCGTACGGCGGCCGCGGGTCGTACTCGATGCCGAGTTGGAGGGTCTGGGCGACGCCGTCCCCGGCGATCCGGCCGGCCAGCGTGAGCGCCATGTCGATGCCCGAGGAAACCCCGGCCGCGGTGACGTACTTGCCGTCGAAGACCACCCGCTCACCGGTCGGCTGGGCGCCGAAGGCGGGCAGCTGGTCCAGGGCCAGCCAGTGCGAGGTGGCCCGCCGGCCGTCGAGCAGCCCGGCCGCGGCCAGCAGCAGCGAGCCGGTGCAGACCGAGGTGGTCCAGGTGGGGGTGGCGTCCACCGCGCGGAGCCAGTCGTGCAGTCGGGTGTCGGTCATCCGGGCGATCTGCCCGGGACCGCCGGGCACCACCAGCACGTCCGGGCGGGTCACCTCGTCCAGGGTGGCGGTGGCTGACAGGGCGAGGGTGCCCACGTCGGTGGTGACCGGGCCGGTCCGGTCAGTGACGAAGACGGCACGGGCGCCGGGGAGCCGGCCGAGCACCTCGTACGGGCCGACGGCGTCGAGCGCGGTGAACCGTTCGAACAGGAGGATGGCGATCTGCATCGGAGTTTCCTTTCCTACAGTGGCGGACGGTCAGCGGGCGTCGACGGTGAACGGCACGGTGATCACGTGCCCGTCGGCGAGGCGGAACTGGCCCCAGAGCCGGTAGCGGCCCGGACGGGGGAAGTCGGCGTGCAGGTCGAGATTCGGCCCGTAGGTCTGCCCGGGCAGGGCGAAGACGGGCCGGCCGTCGGCGTCCTCGGTCTCGGCGTGCTCGTGGGCGAAGCTGTCGCCGTCCGCCGACATGATCACCACGTGTCCGGCGGCGGCGAGGTACGGCCGCAGCCCGGTCAGCGGCCGGCCGGTGGCCGCGTCGGCGAAGCGGTAGGTGAACCGGCTGCCGCCGACCTGGGCGGTCCCGTCCAGGGTCACGCGTACGCCGTCGACGACCTGCTGCCGCCCGGACACCGTCGGCGGCTGGTGGATGACCTCGGCGGGGTCGCCGACCACCACGTCGTGCCGTTCCAGCACATCCGTCAGCTCGCCCTTGCGGCGGAACTCGGTGTTGACGATGTACCGGCCGGGGGTGGGGAAGGTGAGCGTCACGTCGAACTCGCCGGGCCGGCCGGCCGGCTGCGGGTGGACGTGGGCGAAGCTGGCCAGGTCGTCGCGGACGGCGATCAGGTGCATCCACGCCTCGTGGCTGCGCCCCACGTCGCGGACCGGTCGGCCGGTCTGCGCGTCGGTGATGCGGATCCGGACCGTGGTGGGCCGCCCTGGCACCACGTCGCCCGGCAGCCGGAGGTCGACCCGGACCCCGGCGTCCTCGGCGTGCACCGGTTCCGTCTCGGCGGTCATCATGGTGCTCATCGCCGGCCGCATCGGCATGCCGGTGCCCTGGGTCCAGGCCAGCACCCCGTTCATGCCCCGGGCGCCGGCGTCGGTGCGGCTCAGCGCGGTGAAGCCGGCGCCCACGGCGAGCGCCAGCGCGGCGACTCCGGCCAGGAACGCCCAGTCGCCGACCCGGGTCCGCAGCCGGGGCCGTAGCGCGTCGGCGGTCTCCGGCCGGCGGAACCGGCGCAGTCGCAGCGCGTTGGTCACCACGCTGACCGAGCTCATCGCCATCGCGGCGGCGGCCAACGACGGGTCGAGCAGGGTGTCCCACGCCGGGTAGAGGACACCGGCGGCCACCGGGATGAGCAGCACGTTGTAGCCGAACGCCCAGCCCAGCCCCTGCTTGATCGTGGTGACCGTACGCCGGGACAGCGCGATCGCCGAGACGATGCCGCGCAGGTCGCCGCCGACCAGGGTGATGTCGGAGGCGGCGATCGCCACGTCGGTGCCGGTGCCGATGGCGATGCCCAGGTCCGCCCGGGCCAGCGCCGGTGCGTCGTTGATGCCGTCGCCGACCATCGCCACCACCGCGCCCCGCTCCTGCAGGGCGGCGACCCGGGCGGCCTTCTCCTCGGGCCGCACGTCGGCGATCACGTTCGCGATGCCGACCTCGCGGGCGACCACCTCGGCGGTGACCCGGTTGTCGCCGGTCAGCATCCACACCTCCAGTCCCAGCGCCCGCAGTTGCGCCACCGCCTCGAGGGACTCGGGCCGCAGGGTGTCGGCCACGCCGACGACGCCGGCGAGCCGGCCGTCGAGGACGACGTACACGGGAGTGCCACCGGCCGCGGCGACGGCGGTGACCTCCCTTGGCAGGGCGGTGCCGTCGATGCCGTGGCGGCGCAGCAGGGCGTCGTTGCCGATGAGAACGCTGCGGCCGTCGACCCGCGCCTCGACGCCGTGTCCGGGGACCGCCTGGAAGGAGTCCGCCGCCGGGCCGGCGATGCCGCGGGCGCGGGCGTGCCGGACGATCGCCTCACCGAGCGGGTGCTCGGAGCCGGTCTCGGCCGCGGCCGCGTACGCCAGCAGCTGGTCGGCGTCGACGCCGTCGACGGCGTGGATCACGGTGACGTCGGGACGGCCGCGGGTGAGCGTGCCGGTCTTGTCCAGCACCACCGTGGTGATCCGCCGGGCCTGCTCCAGCGCGTCGCCCCCGGAGATGAGGATGCCCAGCTCCGCGGCCTTGCCCGTACCGACCATGATCGCGGTCGGGGTAGCCAGGCCGAGCGCACAGGGGCAGGCGATGATCAGCACGGCGATCGCGGTGCCGATGCCCAGGGTGAGTCGGCCGTCGTCGGGGCCGGCCACCGCCCAGACCGCGAACGTCAGGAGGGCCAGTCCGATCACCGCCGGGACGAACCAGGCGGAGACCCTGTCCACGAGCCGCTGCATCGGCGCCTTCGCGCCCTGGGCCTCGCGGACCAGCCGGACGATCTGGGCGAGGGTGGTGTCCTGGCCCACCGCGGTGGCCCGGAGCACCACGGAGCCGGTCCGGTTGACGGTCGAGCCGATCAGCACGTCCCCGACCGTCTTCCCCACCGGCATGCTCTCGCCGGTCAGCATGCTCTCGTCCACCGTGGAGGCTCCCTCGGTGACCGTGCCGTCCACCGGCACCTTTTCGCCGGGACGGACCCGGACCAGGTCACCGACCACGACCGAGTCCACCGGCACCTCGGTCTCGACGCCGTCGCGCAGCACCCGGGCGGTACGCGGGCGCAGCCCGAGCAGCGCCCCGATCGCCGCGCCGGTCTGCCGCCGGGCCCGGGCCTCCATCCAGCGCCCGGTCAGCACCAGCGCGATGACCACCACGGAGATCTCGAAGTAGACGTGCAGCGGCAGGCCGAGCTGTTCGGCCGCCGCCGGCCAGAGCGTGACGAAGGCGCTGTAGGCGTAGGCGACGGTGGTGCCGAGGGCCACCAGGGTGTGCATGTTGACCCCGCCGTGCCGGGCCGCCGCCCAGGCCGCTTGGTAGAAGGGCCGGCCCGCCCCGAGCTGCACCACCGTGGCGACGACCAGCAGCGCCGGCATCAGCCAGTCCATCGCGTCGATGGACAGCGGCAGGTACATCAGCACCATCATGGAGAGCCCGGTGGCCAGGGTGAGCTGCCAGATCCGCTTGAGCCGGTCGACCTCCCGCTGCTCGGCCCGGGCCCGCTCGGCGTCCTGGCCGTCCCCGGCGGGGACCGGGGACCCCGGCGCGCCGCCCGGCTGGCGAGGCTCGTCGACGTGAACGGTAGCGGTGTACCCGGCCCGCTGCACCGCCGCGGTCAGCGCCGGCTGGCTCACCCGGGCCGGGTCGTAGACGACGCTCGCCGTCTCGGTCGCCAGATTGACCTCGGCCAGCTCGACGCCGTCGACCCGGCTGAGCGCCCGCTCCACCCGCCGGACACAGGACGCGCAGGTCATCCCGCCGATCTCCAGCGTGCCGGAGACGGCTGTGGGGGTCGTCATGGCACTGCTCCTCTCGTACCGGGCGTCGCAGGCGCCCTCGCTGGTCCGGCCGCCGTCGCTGGCCGGTGCCGTCACGCTCCCGGCCGCCGCTGTCCGGCCGCTGTCCGCGACCCGTCGGCCGCTCCCGGCGTACGCCGACAGGGCCCGGACAGCGGCCACCGGCACGGTTCGTCCTGCCGGGCCGCGACCAGGCGGCCCACCGTGCGAAGGAGTGAACCGTGAACCAGCTCGTGCTCTCCGTGCCGAAGATCAGCTGCGGCCGCTGCGTCGAGGCGATCCGGGAGGAGGTCGGCCTCGTCGCCGGCGTCCGCGCCGTCGAGGTGGACCTCGCCACCCGCACCGTCCGGGTCGACGGCGACGCCGACCCGGCCGCCGTCCGGGCCGCCATCGGCGAGGCCGGCCACCAGGTCGCCTGACCGGTACGAGGGAGACGGACCGATGGACCTGGACACCGTGATCGTCGGGGGCGGTCAGGCCGGGCTGGCGCTCGGCCACCACCTGCGCCGCGCTGGCGTACCCTTCGCGATCCTCGACGCGCATGCCCGGGTGGGCGACGCCTGGCGGCAGCGGTGGGACTCGCTGACCCTGTTCACCCCGCGCCGGTTCTCCGCGCTGCCGGGCCTGTCGTTCCCCGGCGACCCGGACGGCCACCCCGGCAAGGACGAGGTCGCCGACTACCTGGCCCGGTACGCCGCGCACTTCGACCTGCCGGTCCGGCTCGGCTGCCGGGTCACCTCGGTCCGCCCCGGTACGGCGGGCGGCTTCACCGTGGACATGTCGACCGGACCGCTGCACGCGCGGCGGGTGGTGGTCGCCGCCGGAGCGTTCCACAACCCCCGAATCCCGGAGGTGGCCCGGAAGCTCGCGCCGCGGGTCGCGCAGCTGCACAGCAGCCGGTACCGCAACCCCGCGCAGCTGCCGGGGCGCGACGTCCTGGTCGCTGGCGGCGGGAACACCGGGGTGCAGATCGCCGCCGAGCTGGCCGACAGCGGACGGCGCGTGGTGCTCGCCGCTCCGGCGATCGGCCCCGTGGTGCCGCAGCGCTGGCTGGGCCGGGACATCTTCTGGTGGTTCTCCCGGCTGGGCAGCATGCGGCTGGGTGCGGGCAGCCGGCTGGGCCGCCGGATCGCGGCCCAGAACCCGGTCATTGGCACCGACGTCGCCGGGCTGCTGCGCCGGGTGGACCGGGTCGGCCGGGTCGTTGACGCCGACGGCGACGAGGTGCTGCTGGCTGACGGTGGGCGGCGGCGGGTGGACGCGGTGGTCTGGGCCACCGGCTTCCGCCCGCACTACCCGTGGCTGGAGGTGCCGGTGCTGGACCCGTCCGGCGCGCCGGTGCACCACCAGGGCGTGACGGACTGGCCGGGGCTGTACTTCCTCGGCCTGCCCTGGCAACGCGCCCGTGGCTCCGCGGTGCTGGGCTGGGTCGGGCGGGACGCGGAGGTGCTGGCCGCCCGGCTGGCCGAGGATCGGCGATCGGTGGCGCCGACAGGGCTGGCGCCGGCCGTTCCGGCCTGACCGGCGCCGACGGTTCCCGGCCGGGCCGGTGCCAGCGGTTCCGGCCGACCCGTCCCCGAGCAGTCAGGCGGCACCGGATGGCACGTCGGGTGGCGGGCAGCTCAGCGCCTTTCGGCGGATCGGTTCAGGCCCTGTCGGGACGTACCATGGGGCCCGCCCGGGCAGCCACCCGGCGATCGGAGTGGGCCCCACGGTCGAGGCCGCAGCGGACGGGAGTGCGATGAGCCGGGACAGCGGAGTCACCACCACGCCGGTGGCCTTCGGCGTGCTCGGCACGGTCGAGCTCCAGGTGGCCGACCGCCCCGCCACGCCGCTCGCCCCGGCGGTCCGCGCGCTGCTGGCCCGGCTGGTCCTCGCCGGGGGCCGGGTGGTCTCCGCCGACGCGCTGACCGACGCGCTCTGGGGCGACCAACCCCCGGCCGACGCCACGAACGCGCTGCAGCTGCGGGTGTCCAAGCTGCGCCGGGCCCTGGTGGCTGCCGGGGCGGGCGCCGACCTGCTGGTCACCCGCGCACCCGGCTACCAGCTCGCCGTGGCCCCCGAGGCGGTGGACGCGTACCGCTTCGAACGGCTGCTGGTACGGGCCCGCACCGCGACCACCGGCGACGGACCGGCGGCGGCCCTGGCCAGCTTCGACAAGGCGCTGCGGCTGTGGCGCGGACCGGCCCTGGCCGACGTCGGAGACGCCGACTGGGCGCTGGCCGAGGGGGCCCGCCTCGAGGAACTGCGCTTGGGCGCGGTGGAGGACCGCCTGGAGCTGCTGCTGGAGGCCGGCCGCCAGGCCGAGGCGGTCGCCGACCTGGAACTCCTGGTCGCCGCCCACCCGCTGCGCGAGCGGCTGCACCGGCTGCTGATGCTGGCGCTCTACCGGAGCGGGCGGCAGGCCGACGCGATAACCGCTTACCACGCGCTGCGGCACCGCCTCGCCGACGAGCTGGGCATCGACCCGGCACCCGAACTCCAGGCGCTCGCCGAGGCGATCCTGCGGCACCAGGTGCCCTCTGCCCCGACCACGGCCGCCGTGCCGGCGCCGGGGCCGACACGGCCACCGCCGCGTCCCTGCGACCGACCCGCCGCGGCACCGGCCCGCCCCGTGTCCCTGGCGCCCTCGGGCACGCCGCAGCGCGGCAACCTGCCGCGCCGGCTCTCCTCGGTCATCGGCCGGCAGGACGACGTGCACCGCGTGCTGGACCGGCTGCGCGAGGCGCGGGTGGTGACGCTCACCGGACCGGGCGGCGTCGGAAAGACGACGCTCGCCCTGGAGGCGGTCCGTCACGTCGACGACGCTCTGGCGGACCGGGTGCACCTGGTCCGCCTGGCCGCCCTGCCGAGCGGCACCGACCTCCCGGAGGCGGTCGCCGGCCAGCTCGGTGTGCCCACCGGTGGACCGGCGCCGGCCGCGACCAGCGCCTTGGTCGCCTGGCTCGGCGCCGACCGGGCGCTGCTGGTGGTCGACAACTGCGAGCACGTCATCGACGAGGCGGCGGAACTGGTCGAGCAGCTCGTCGAGGCCTGCCCGGCGTTGACCGTGCTGACCACCAGCCGGGAGGCGCTGGCCGTACCCGGGGAGACCCAGCTCGCGGTGGCGCCGCTGGGCGTACCGGACGGGCCGGCCGATTTCGCGCGACTCGGCGGCAGCCCGGCGGTGGCCCTGTTCGTGGATCGGGCGCGGGCGGTGCGTCCCGGGTTCGTCCTCGACGAGGCGACAGCGCTGGTGGTGGCGGACATCTGCCGGCAGCTCGACGGCATGCCGTTGGCCATCGAGCTGGCCGCGGCGCGGGTGAAGGCGTTGCCGCCGGTGGAGATCGCCGCCCGGCTGCAGGACCGGTTCGCGCTGCTCACGGCGGGGGCGCGCACCAGCGAGGCCCGGCACCGGACGCTGCGGGCCACCCTGGACTGGAGCTACGACCTGCTGTCCGAGGCCGAGCGGCGACTGCTGCGCCGGCTGGCGGTGTTCCGCGGTGGCTGGGACCTGGCCGCCGCCGAGCAGGTCTGCGCGTTCGACGGCCTGGCCGCGGACGAGGTCCTCGACCTGCTCTTCCGTCTGGTCGACCGTTCCCTCGTGGTGCCGGACCCACACACCGGGCGGTTCCGGCTGCTGGTCACGATCCGGGAGTACGCCGCCGCCCGGCTCGCCGAGGCCGGCGAGACGGAGGCGGCCCGCGACCGGCACCTCGTCCACTTCACGGAGCTGGCCGAGCGGTACGGCCCACACGCGCGGACCGACGCCGACGCCTGGGCGCGCCTGACGGAGGAGCACGACAACTTCCGGGCCGCCGTCGACCGTTGTCTCGAGCGGGCCGACGGGGTCGGCGCCGGCCTGCGGCTGGCGGACGCCCTCTTCCTGTTCTGGAACTACGGACCCCGGTACGAGGGGATCCGGGCCCTTACCGCGCTGCTCGCCGCCGGCGAAGCCGCACCGGCCGCACGGGCCGCCGCCCTGCAGCGGATCGGCCAGCTCGGCGTCTACTACCCCACGGCACAGACCCGGGCCGCCGCACGGGAGAGCCTGGTGGAGTTCGAGCGCCTGGGCGACATCGTCAACACCGCGATCTCGCGGCTCACCGTCGCCTGGGAGGGCCAGTACGACGGTGACGCGGACCGGTACCGGGCGATGGTCGCGCAGGCCGGTCGCGAGATGGGCGACACCGACGACCCCTGGTGGCACGGGACGACCTGCTATGTCGAAGGGCTGCTGGACCTGCGGACGGGTGCCTTCGAGCGGTCCGCCACCCAGTGGACGCGCAGCCTCGAGTTCATTCGAAAGAGCGGCGACCGCCTCCTGCCCGCCGGGATCCTGGCGCACCTCGGCATCGCGCTGCGCGAAGCCGGCCGGCACGACGAGGCGATCTCCACACTCGAGGAGGCGGTGGGCGAGACCCGGATCAACCACTCCCCGCACTCGATTGCCTTCACCCTCGTGCAGCTCGCGCACACCCGCTTGGACCGGGGCGAGGTCGAGGGCGTGCCGGCGATGCTGGCCGAAGCGGACCACACCGCCCGCCGCAGCGGCAACCCGCGCTGCCAGGCCTGGGCCGCCTGGGGCCGAGCCCGGATCGCGTACGCCGACGGCGACGCGGCCACCGCCGCCGACGAGTGCCGTCGGGCGTTGGAGCTGCTCGAGGAACGTGAGTTTCCGTGGGCCCGGCTCCGACTCTGGTCGTTTTCCGCCGAGGCGGCGGCCGCCGCCGGGCGGGGGCCGGAGGCCGACGCGGCCCGGCGGGCGGCAGCGGCCCTGGCGGCGGGTCGCTAGCAGTCGGCGCCGGCCGGGCAGTCCGCTGAGCCGGCCCGGCGCAGGGCGGCCGGATCCACCTCCCCGCCCACACGCAGCACACCGGCGTCGGCGTCGAACTCCAGCGACACCACCCCCGGCAGGTCACTCACCCGCCGGCTGACCGCGCGTACGCAGCGCCGGCAGATCCCCGGCGGCAGTGCCACCATCGCCACCTGCGTCGATTCCGCGGCGGGTGCCGCCGGCTCGTTCTGTTCCACCATGCCGCCAGCCTGATCGCGGCCGCTGGCGGCGGTCTGTCCATCCGCTGTCCGGACCGGCCGGATCGACGGCCAGTGTCCGGACAGCGCGGCGGGCGACTCTCCTCGTGTCACAGACCCGAGCTGACCGAGGAGTCGTCATGAACCACCTGCTCACCGCCGAACTGTTCGAGATGGAGCGCGCCGAGCTGGTGCGCCGGCTGCGCCGGGACCGGCACGCCGCCACCGTTCGTGCGACCCGCAGGCCGGTGCGCCGCCGGACCGCCCGCTGATCGCCCCTCCCCCAGCCAGACGCAGGAGATTCCCGATGACCACGAGCACCACCCTGAAGCCGACCCGCACCACCTCGACCCCCGTCGCCGTGCAGGCCCGGGACGTCGTGCGCACCTACGGTCGGGGTCACGCCGCCGTCCGCGCCCTGGACGGCGTCACCGTGTCAATTCCGGCCGGCCGGTTCACCGCGATCATGGGTCCGTCCGGCTCCGGCAAGTCGACGCTCATGCACGCGCTGGCCGGACTCGACACCGTCGACGCCGGGCAGATCCTGCTCGGCGGGACGGACCTCGGCCAGCTGACCGAGCGGCAGCGCACCCTGCTGCGCCGCGACCGGATCGGCTTCGTCTTCCAGGCCTTCAACCTGGTGCCGACCCTGACCGTCCGGGAGAACATCGTCCTGCCGCTCACGCTGGCCGGTCGCCGTCCCGACCCCGAGCGCCTGGCCCACCTGGTCGCCAGCCTCGGCCTGACGGACCGGTTACGGCACCGACCAGGGGAACTCTCCGGCGGCCAGCAACAGCGGGTCGCGGTGGCCCGCGCGCTGGTCACCCGGCCGGACATCGTCTTCGCCGACGAGCCGACCGGCAACCTCGACTCGCGGGCCGCCGAGGCGCTGCTCGGCGTGCTCCGGCGGGCCGTTGACGAGCTCGGCCAGACCATCGTGATGGTCACCCACGACCCGCACGCCGCCGCGTACGCCGACCGGGTGGTGTTCCTCGCCGACGGCCGGATCGCCAGCGAACTCGACGCGCCGACGGTGCCGGCCGTGCTGTCCCGGATGGCGCGGCTGACCGCCGCCGCGACCGGGGAGGGGAACTGACATGTGGCGGATCACCCTGCGTACCACCCTGGCCCGCCGGGCCCGGCTGGCGCTGACCCTGCTCGCCGTGGTGCTCGGCGTCGCCTTCGTCACCGGCAGCCTAGTCCTCACCGACACCTCCCGGCGACTGCTCGACGAGCAGTTCCGCACCGCCACGGCCGGCGTCGACCTGACCGTCCGGGACGCCGTAGCCTTCGACTCGGCGATGGGCGTCGAGGTGACCCGGGACCCGCTCCCCGCCGAACTGGCCCCGCGGATCGCCGCGCTGCCCGGGGTCGCCACCGCCCGGCTGCTGGTGCGCGGCCAGGGCCTGCTGGAGGTGGACGGCCGCGCGGTCGTACCCCCCGGGGCGTCGGTGCTCGCCTCCTGGGAGCCGCCGCCGGTCGGCGCGTTCCCGCTCCGCGCCGGGCGAGCCCCGGGAGCGGACGACGAGGTGCTGGTCGACGCGGAGACGGCCCGGACCCGGGCGATCGACCTCGGCGACACCGTCACCGTCCGCGGCAAGGTCGCGGCCCCGCTGCGGGTGGTCGGGCTGGTCGGCTTCGGCGACCGGCCCGGCCTGCCGAACAGCACCCTGGCGCTGGTGACCCGGGCGACCGCCCAGCGCCTGCTCGGCCTCGGCACGGGCACCACCGAGGTGGCCGTGGTGGCAACGCCCGGCACCGCCCCCGACGAGCTGCGCGACCGGATCGTCGCGGCGGTCGGCCCCGCCTACGAGGTCGCGGCCAGCCGGGACATCGCCGCAGCAGGCGCCCGCGCGGCCCGGGACCAGGTCGCCTGGCTCAGCCTGGTGCTGCTCGCGCTGGCGGCGGCCGCGCTGCTGGTCGGCGCGTTCCTCATCGCCAACACGTTCTCGATCGTGGTCACCCAGCGCACCCGGGAACTGGCCCTGCTGCGGGTCGCCGGCGCGACCAACAGCCAGGTGCTGCGCTCGGTCCTCGGGGAGGCGTTCCTGGTCGGAATCGTCGCCTCGGCGCTCGGCCTCCTGGCCGGGGTCGCCGCGGCCGCCGGCATGCGAGGGCTGGCCGGGGCGTTCGGCGTGGCACTGCCCGCCGGCGGGCTGGTGCTGACCGGCCGCAGCGTCATGGTGGCGCTGGCGGTCGGCGTGCTGGTGACGGTCGGCGCGGCGCTCGGCCCGGCCCGCCGGGCCGCCGCGGTGGCGCCGATCGCGGCGCTGCGGAACACCGCCGCTGGCCGCGGCGGCCGGGTCCGCGCGGCGGCCGGCGGGCTGGCACTGGCGGCGGGCGCCGCGGGCGTCGCCGCGGTGGTCGCCGGGGTCGCCCCGGTCGCGCTGCTGGCCGCCGCCGCGCCGGCCGCCGTCGGCGGGCTCGCGCTGCTCGGTCCCACACTCACCCCGCCGGTGGTACGCCTGCTCGGCCGTCCCCT
This sequence comes from Micromonospora sp. IBHARD004, assembly GCF_052814115.1. Classification (NCBI taxonomy): domain Bacteria; kingdom Bacillati; phylum Actinomycetota; class Actinomycetes; order Micromonosporales; family Micromonosporaceae; genus Micromonospora; species Micromonospora sp. IBHARD004. Next base: position 2,859,486 of record NZ_CP199934.1, on the reverse strand, counting down.
CGCGGCGCTCGGGATCACCGGCCGGCTGGCCACCGACTCGGCGGCCCGCACCCCCCGCCGCACCGCGGCGACCGCGCTCGCGCTGGCCCTCGGCCTCGCCCTGGTCTCCTTCATGGCGGTGCTCGGCGCGTCCGTCCGCGACGCGGTCCGGCAGTCCTACGCCGAGGTGGTCACCGCCGACCACGTGGTGGAGAGCGGCCGCAACGAGATGCTCGGCGGGCTCTCCCCCGCCGTCGCGGAACACGTCGGCCGGCTGCCGGAGGTGACGGTCACCTCCCGGCTGAGGTACGGCCACTGGCGCGACGGGGATGCCACCCGGGCGCTGACCGCGGTCGACCCGGCGACGCTGCCCCGGGTGACCCGGCTGCACTTCACGGCGGGTGGCCTGGACGCGCTCGGCACCGGCGGCGTCGTGCTGGCCGCGCACGTCGCCCGGGAGCGCCGCCTGGCCGTCGGCGACCCGCTGCCGATGACGTTCTCCCGGGTCGGCACCCGGCAGCTGCGGGTGGTCGGCCTGCTGCGGGACCGGGACGCCCGGGCCCTCTCCACCGACTACCTGATCTCGCTCGCCGGGTACGCCGAGCTGTACAGCGAGAACGTGGACGCCAGCCTGCTGATCCGGACGGCCGACGGGGTCGACCGGGACGCCGCCGAGCGCGCCGTCCGGGCCGCGCTCGCCGACCACCCGACAGCGGAACTACGCGACCAGGCCGCGGCGGTCGCCGCCCGGACCACCACGGTCGACCAGATGCTCGGCCTGGTTACCGCGCTGCTGATGCTCGCCGTGCTGATCGCCCTGCTCGGCATCACCAACACCCTCGCCCTGTCCATCACCGAGCGGACCGCCGAACTCGGCCTGCTCCGGGCGGTCGGCATGACCCGGCGGCAGCTCGGCTGGCTGGTCCGGGGCGAGGCGGTGCTGGTCGCCGCCCTGGCGGCGGTGCTCGGCCTGCCGCTGGGCGTCGGCTTCGCGGCCGCCACGGTGGCCGCGCTGGGCCGGGAGGCGCCCATGGCGCTGGCCATGCCGGCCGGCCGGCTCGGCCTTGTCCTGGCCGTCACCCTCGCCGCCGGCCTGCTGGCCGGGCTGCTGCCGGCCCGGCGCGCCGCCCGGCTGGACGTCCTCGCCGCCATCGCCACGCCCTGACAACCGGTGGTGCCGGCGACCCGCCGGCACCACCCCGGGTCCTGCAAGGAGAAGACCATGACGTCCCCGTCACCATCCGCCCGGCCGGCCCGGCCGACGCCACCATCGTGCACACCCTTGTTCGCGAGATCGCCATGCACGAGGGCGACGACGCGCACGTCACCGTCACCGCCGCACGCTGGGCGGACCTGCTCGGCCGGGACGACGTCACGGTGCTGCTCGCCGAGCGCGCCGGCGAGCCGCTCGGCTACGTGTCGGCGCACCGCCGCCTGCACCTGTGGTCCGGGCGGGACATCCTCGCCCTGGACGACCTCTTGGTCCGGGCACCTGCCCGCGACGCCGGGGTGGGGCGGGGGCTGATGCTCGCGCTGGCCCGTACCGCGGCCGACGACGGGCTCGTCATCCGCTGGGAAGTCAAGCCGGAGAACACCGGCGCGCAGCGGTTCTACCGGCGGCTCGGCGCCGGCCTGCCCGAAGGTGGTGGTCGGCTGGCCGCCGGAACGCTATCTGCCGCTGCTGCCGCCGGACGGCTGCAGCCAACCTGCGCTGCGTCGGTGAGGCGTATCCGTGTCCGCCTGCGCGCGACGCCCACCGTGCGTGCCAGGCCGCGACCCGGCCCGGGCTGCTCGCCCGAGCTCGGGCACGGGTCGCCGCGCCGGCTGCCGGTGCGGTGGCGTGGTTCGCTGGCCGGTTCCGCCCGACCCGGCCGCTGACATCCGCGCAGCCGATGTCGTCGCCACGCGCTGCCTGACAGCTCGGCCTGCAGCCGATTCCGCCGGCGCGGGTCCTGGGCCTCGGCAGTGCGCCGACCAGCGCCGCCACATCCCTGACCGAAGGAGTTGCAGCAGGTCAGCCGCCTGCCAATGATCGATGACCATAGGTTTAGGAAACCGCTGCTCTGACACCTGACTTCGAGGAAGCCACCGAGTGTCGGCTTACATAATGACAATTCGCGGTGCCAGCGCAGCAGCCTGGCAGGGGTCACGAAGAAACCCGCCCACCTCGGGCGGGGCAGCAGCCGCGACAACGCCGATAACACCGCCCGGTCCCCTGGTTCAAGATCCGGACGGCTCACGTGCCGGCGCAAGACCGCGACCTGATGACGCAGCACAAGGATCTCGACCTCTTTGGACCGCTCGCCGCGCAGGTCGAGCACGATCAACTGCATGATCTGGCACAGGAACAAGTACCCACACGACAGGATCACGTTGGCCAGCATGGCCATCAACCCATGGCCGGCGTCGCACAAACCCGTACGTCAACGCCCCGTGACCGAGTTCTCGAACGGCACAACCTGGACCGCGTTCCTGCGACCGCAGACGGAGGCGCTGCTGGCGTATGACTTCTTCGAGACGGTCACGCTGACCGGGACACGGGTGTACGCGCAGACGGTGATCGAGCACGCCAGCCCTCGGCCTGGGTGCTACCGCCTACCCGACTCCCGCACGAGTGACGCAGGCCAGCCGGAACCTTCGTGATGGACCTCGAGGATGCCGATTGCCGCGCCCAGCACCTCATCCGTGACCGGGACGGACTCGCATCCCTTTTGCCCAAAAATCGTCCGCCGTCAAGAGGTCCAGCGCCGACCACAACGACGCCGATGCAGTACGCCTACCAGGCGATTCACAGCGGAGGCAACCAAGATCGGCTCGCAAAACCACCCGAGTTAAGGGTTCCAGCAGCGCCTGGCACGCCACCGCATCGAGCCAGAACAACAAGCTGAGGGTTTCCGCAAGTCGCTGACCTGCGGAAACCCTCTCGCTGTCGGGACGGCCGGATTTGAACCGACGACCCCTTGTTACCAACAGCAGCCGCCCCGAGCTTGTCATCGCTTGCCGCAAGCGGTCCTTGACCTGCACAGACACGGCCGGACGTTGGTCTCTTCTTGTCACTGGTTGTGGACGTCCGGACAGGGTTTCCGGGGGGTAAACGGGGGCCACCGTCGGAACCCGCCCACGTCTAAACAGCACCCCCCACCACTACGGAGTTTCCCGCACCGACGGACGGACCGGCTCTTCGCATCACTGGCAGTCGAGCCGTGGGGGTTCGTGTCGGAGGCCCAGTTGCCACATAACCCCACGAGCATTCGTCCTGATCACGGAGTTCCCACTCGGCGGCGTACGGTAAGCACGGGCGTACCTTCCCGACCCGCGTTGGCGCGCGGGCACTACTCGATTCCTTGGACTCGGAACTCGCCGGGAGGGTACGCCCCCACAGCGCTCATCCACAGGTTTCGAGCACTGCTCCGGCGGCGAAGGATGAGCCAAGAGTCGCTTCGCTCAGCCCGCCACCTGATCGACACCTACCTCGCTGGGCTGGCCCAACGGTTGCCCGCGGACAGCGGTCTGCCGGGTTGGCTTGTCGCGGTCGTCGCGATGGGCATCCCGCTGGTCGGCGAGCCGATCATGTCGCGCTATCGGAGGCGCGTGGCTGTGGCAGCGCGTTGACCGGCGTACTGGGTTCCGTCGCGGGGAGCGGAGTCAGGACCGTAGCCTGGCAGACAGGGCGCCGATGGGTGCTGTCCTGCACGGCTGGCCGCAGTCGTGGTACGCCGTGCGGCGGTTGATGCGGCGGGCATACTCGTGACCGGGCGATACCGCGAGAGGAAGAAGCGATGTCCTTGACCTTGGGGCACGCCCCATTCGCCAGGCAGCGCGGCGGGTTCGACTTCCCCGCTCCGGAGCACGTGCGCTACTGGGAACCCTGGCCCCGACGGATGCGGGCGGTGTTCGCCGGGCGGACCGTGCTGGACAGCCAACGCGGAATCGTGCTGCACGAGACCGGGCGCCTGCCCCAACACTTCTATCCCCTCGACGACCTGGACCAGGGCCTGCTGTCAGCCGCCGAATCCGACGCGCACGGCCGGGCACAGTTCAGTGTGCGGGCCGGCCAGCGCACCGCACCTGGCGCGGTCACCGCCTACACGGACAGCGACGACGCGATCCCGCCGCTGCACGGGTACGTCTCGGTGGCCTTCGCCGCCATGGATCGTTGGTTCGAGGAGGACGAACCGATCTACGGCCACGTCCGCGATCCCTACCACCGCGTCGACGTACGCACCGCATCACGCCACGTCGTGGTCCGCCACGCCGGACGGGTAGTCGCTGAGTCCACCCGGCCGAAGCTGCTGTTCGAGACGAGCACCCCGATCCGCTACTACCTGCCCTTCGCCGACGTAGACCTTGGTGTCCTGGAACGCAGCGACACCGTCTCGGAATGCCCCTACAAGGGCGACGGGCAGCACTGGCACCTGCACGCCGAGGGACAACGGGTATCCGATGCGGCGTGGAGCCTGCCACACCCGCTCCCCGAGGGCTTGGCCGCGGCCGAACACCTCTGCTTCTACCCTCAAAAGATCCACCTCGAGGTCGACGGCCGTCAGGTCACCGCGTAAACGGTGCCAGGACCGGCGCCGGCCACAGGAGCGGTCGACCCATGCCGCCGCGGCGCACTCCCGGGGCGACCAAGCCCGGACGCATCTGGTGGTGGGACTGGGTCCGGTGCAGTCCTTCACGTCACGTAGATCTGACGTCGCGGGTGGCCGGCAGCAGGAGAGTCGCCTGTACCGCGGTGATCAGCCACACGGCGGGCAGGCTGGTCACCGCGAGCAGGAGGCCGGCGACGGGGCGTCGAGCGCGGCGGCCAATCCCACCGCGCCGACCACCTCGGCCCCGGCGCCGGCGCCGGCGCCGGCGCCGGCAAAGCCGAAGACCTTCGGCATCGGCGACAAGGTGCGCGGTGGCGACTTCGAGTTCACCGTCAACAGCGTGAGGTGCGGGATCTCCCAGGTCGGCAGCAGCTACTTCAACCACAAGGCGCAGGGCACCTTCTGCCGGGTCAGCGTGACCGCCAAGAACGTCACCAAGAGCGCCACCTGTTCCACGCCGACGGCACCATCACCGCCCAGGACGCCTCCGGCCGGGAGTACGACGTCGACGGGGAGGCCGCCATCTACGGCAACGAGGACACCAAGGGCTTCCTCGACGAGATCAACCCCGGCAACTCGGTGAAGGCGAACGTCTACTTCGACGTACCCAAGGGCACCAAGCTGAAGACGATCACCTTCGACGCCGGCCTGTTCACCCTCGCCGAGGACGCCGTCGTCACCCTGTGACCGGCCTAGCAACAGACGACAGCCCCGGAGTACCTCCGGGGCTGTCGCCGACATCGGCGGCCTGCACCCGCCTGCGGAAGGGCCGCGGCGCTGGCTCGCCCCCCCAACCGCGGAACAGGTCTTCGTGAGCGTGGACAGCGCCATGCTGAGCATCCGCACCTCCTTCGTGCCGACACCGGAGCGGCCCGAGGCGACGCTCCGGATCGAGCTGCGCGACCACGGTCCTGCCGGCGGGTTCGGCGTCCGCTTCACGTCGACTGGCGCCGAGGTCGCCCACGAGCCGCCCGAGGAGCCGGACGCCGTCCTGGTCACCACGACGGAGGCCCTCGTCGCCCTGTCCGGGCTCGTGGCGGCCGGCGCCGTCATCATCGGCGAACCCGAGGTCGTACGCCGTCTCGTGGCGAGCGGGCGCGTCCCGGGCTCCACAGATCAGTAGGTTTCCGACCTGGTCGAACACTTTTACGATCAGCCTGCCCCTATGGAGTAGCGCATCCGCTGGCACATCACGATCCGCTGGGACCGGGGCCAACAACTCGCCCGCCAGCGTGACCGTGGTCGAGCACGTCGTGGACTCCCCCGCCGGGCTGCGGCACCTGGTCGCACGGGTCCGCGCCGACCGGCACGTAGTGGCCTTCCCTTATCGCCAGGTCCGCGAGCTGGTCGGCGACGAGCCGCAGCGCTGCGGAACCGGACACAGTTACGTCGGCGTGTCGGCGACCCGGCCGGTGCCCGACTGGTGACCGTGCCGCTGCGGCGGGCACCTCGTGCTCCGCTGCCGCATGTGCCCCGACGTCCAGGCGGACCCGCCGGTCGGCGCGGACTGCGACACGAGCAAGGGGCTAACCGCGGTATGACCCCCCGGTTGGTCCGCTCAGCGGACTAGGCCCGTGTCGAAAACTACAGTTGCGCACCATTAATTATTGCCTGATGTGATGCGACATGACGATGTCGTAAGGCAAGTCAGGCTATACGAGTATCCGTCGCTTCGCCCTCCAATCGCAACAGACCCGCTAATCCGCATTGGTGCTCGAAAGTGACCTGACCGAGCTGCGGGAACAGCCGTGCTGGCGACGGAAAATCAGATGGACCCCTTACAGGACAAGGGGTTTGCCGCCGCTCCCTGCCGCCTGACCGAAAACGGCGTTGTGACAGATGCTGATTCCGGCTGTCGTTCCTCTTGTTTTGTGTCGGATAGGCCTTGACCTGCGCCGATAGCAGGACCACCCTGACCTGCGTCCGGGCACGAGGCCCGGAAAGAATAGCGATTGGACGGCAACCACGCCACCGACAATCGCTACTACGCGTGCGCCGGACACTCGACCATCTGTGAACGCCAGGCCAAAATCCTGCACCAGATGTCGAAGCAGACGCTCCAGCACAAGACCACGGACAACCAGACCAACGGCAGCTTCGTGGTGGACGAAGAGGGCGAGAGCATGCCCCCTTGAACATCGGAATTTGGTCCTTGGAGCCGACATGAGGAATCTACGCATCGGGCTCACCATCCTGACGACCACCACAGTGACGTTCGTGGGAATCCACGCCGTCCCCGCGGCCGCCACGGCGCCCACCACCACCCGGATCAGCGTCTCCAGCAGCGGGGCGCAGGGCAACGACCACAGCGGAGGCCGCGGGATCAGCCCCGACGGGCGCTGGGTGGCCTTCGCCTCGGAGGCCACCAACCTGGTCCCCGGCGACACCAACGGCCGCTCGGACATCTTCGTCCGTGACCGGGCCACCGGCACCACAGAACGGGTCAGCGTCGCGACCGGCGGCGCCCAGACGGCCGGCGCCCAATACACCGTCAACAGCAGCGACCCGGTCATCAGCGCCGACGGCCGCTACGTCGCCTTCGTCTCGGACGCCGCCAACCTCGTGCCGGGCGACACCAACTTCTCCGACGACGTCTTCCTCCGCGACCGCGTCGCCGGAACCACCACCCGGATCAGCGTCTCCACCGCCGGCGCCGAGGGCGACTACCCCAGCTACGAACCGACGATCAGCGGCGACGGGCGCTACGTCGCGTACACCTCGTGGGCGACGAACCTGGTACCGGGCGACGAGAACTGGTACTCGGACATCCTGCTGTGGGACCGTGTCGCCGCGACCACGACCCGGATCAGCGTCTCCACCACGGGCGGCGACACCTATGGGGAGAGCCGCCAGCCGGCCATCACCCCCGATGGACGCTACGTCGCGTTCACCTCGAGGGCGCCCAACATGACGACGCCACCCACCAACAACTATGACGAGATCTTCGTCCGTGACCTCGCCACCGCCACCACCAGCGCAATGAGCTACGCCACCAACGGCGCCGAAGCGAACAGCGACAGCTACGCCCCCGCGATCAGCGCCAACGGCCGGTACGTCTCCTACTACTCCTACGCCACCAACCTGGTGGCCGGCGACACCAACGGCCGCTACGACATCTTCCTCCGAGACCGGGTCGCCGCCACCACGACGAGAATCAGTGTCGCGACCGGCGGCGCCCAAGCGAACATGGACAGCTATAACTCAGCGATCAGCGCGGACGGCCGCTACGTCGTCTTCGACTCGGGAGCAACGAACCTGGTAGCCGGCGACACCAACGGGTACCTGTGGGACGTCTACCTCCGGGATCGCGTGACCGGCACCACCACCCGGATCAGCGTCTCCACCGCCGGAACCCAGGGCAACAGCCAGACCGGCGGCCCGACGATCAGCGCCAACGGCCGACTCATCTTCTTCAACGGGGTCGCGACCAACCTGGTGCCCAACGACACCAACAGCGCGAACGACGTCTTCCTCCGGGACCTCGGAACCTGACGACACGACCACGGCGCCCCCCTGCGGTACCAGCGACGGTGCGCCGCCCACACGGCGGCGCACCCGTCGCCCGGACCAGTGGGTCTGTTCGCCAGCCCGTGGCTCGGCCCCCTTGCGGTCGGCCGCGTTGCTGACATCCCTGCTGTACCTACTCCCACGCTGCCAGGCACCGGCAGGGCAAGCTGGCAGCCTGCTCCCGCAGGTCATGGTGGTCGCTGAGGTTGTCCGCGGTCCGCTGGGTTTGGCCCGATGGCATCCGCCACCCTAGGTGCCGTCCCGTAGACCTTGCGACGCGCAAGCTCGTCGTTTTCCAAATCTTGTCCACCACGCGTCAACTACGACATGACTCGCGAGGGCTCTGCGTTGAGCGTTGGCAAGGCCAAGGCAAGCTTGACTGGTGAAGCTGTCGACCCGTCCGCGACCGTGGCTGCCACCGAAGTCGGCGTTCGCCGGTTTCCGTTTCCCGTCCGAGGTGATCGTCGTCGCGGTCCGCTGGCATCTACGGTTCAACCTCTCCTACCGCGATGTTGAAGAGTTGCTGGTTGAACGCGGAGTCGAGGTCGACCACGTCACGGTCTACCGGTGGGTGCAACGGTTCACTCCACTGCTGGCCGACGCCGCCCGATTCTGCCGGCACTCCCCAGGTGACCGGTGGTTCGTCGACGAAACCTACGTCAAGATCAACGGTGTGTGGCGTTACGTGCACCGAGCGGTCGACCAGGACGGGCAGGTCATCGACGCGCTGGTCTCGGCTCGCCGCGACGCCGACGCGGCACGCCGGTTCTTCCGCCGGGCGCTGTCGACGTTGAAGGTGACACCGAGCGAGGTCGTCACCGACGCCGCGCCGGTCTACCCCAGAGTGCTCGACGAGCTGATCCCGCAGGCGTGGCACCACGTCGAACGGTACGCGAACAATCCAATCGAGGCCGACCACAGCCAGCTCAAGCACCGGTTAAGACCGATGCGCGGACTACGAACCGACAGGACAACGCAGGTGATCATCGCTGGACACGCCTTCATGCAGAACCTACGACGCGGCCACTACGAACTCGCCGTCGATGCCCCGCCGGCAACGCGAGTGTCGACGGCGTTTGCGGAGCTCGCCCAGGCGATCTGACCTCGGCCCCCCCACCCGGGTACAACGCGTTCATCGATCCGGCAACGCAACAGGACCCTCAGGCCTATGTCGCTCAGGCCTCGGAGTTCCGACTCCGTCCCTATGAAGTCTTGGGATGTCAATTGGTCGATCGCAGATAGGTGAGCACGGCCAGCACGCGGCGGTGATCCTCACCGGACTCGGCAAGGCCAAGCTTGTTGAAGATCTGTCGCACGTGCGTCTCCATCGTGCGCATGCTCATGCTCAGACGATCCGCGATGGCCCGGTTGGACCTGCCCTCGGCGAGGAGGACAAGTACCTGGCGCTCTCGCGGGCTGAGGAAGTCCAGCGGGCTCGGGGGGCGTCGCTTGGACATAAGGCCCGACACGATGGCGGGGTCGATGACGCACTCGCCGAGGCTCAGCCTGTTGAGGGCATCGCGGAGCGTGTCGATGTCGCTGACCCGGTCTTTGAGCAAGTAGCCGACCCGACCTGGCGCCTCGGCGACCAGCCGGCGGGCGTAGTCCGACTCCAGGTGCTGGGAGAGCACCAGGACGCTCACCTTGGGGTGCTCGGACCGGATGCGCTGGGCCGCGCGCAGCCCTTCGTCGGTGTGGGTGGGGGGCATCTTGATGTCCACCACTGCGGCGTCGGGGGCGGTAAGAGCGACCTCCCGGAGCAGCCCTGCGGCGTCCTCGGCCGTCCCCGCGACCTCGACGCCGGCCTCGGCGAGCAGGCGCGCGAGGCCCTCCCGAATGAGCATGGAGTCATCGGCGATGACGACCCGCATCATTCCTCCTTCCGGGCCAGCGGGAGGCTCACGACAAGCTGCGTGCCGCCGCCTGGCGGGGAGACCACCGTCAGGGTGCCGTCGAGCGCCTCAACCCGATCTGCGAGGCCGCGCAGCCCGGCGCTGCGGCGGTCCGCCCCGCCGACCCCATCGTCACCGATGTGGGCGACCACCTTGCGCGCGTCGGCGGTGATCTCGATCGACGCGGCCGTCGCCCCGGCGTGCTTGGCGATATTGGCGAGCCCCTCCGAGCAACAGAAGTAGACCGCGGCCTCGACCGCCGGCGGCAGCCGCCGGACGTCGGCGGTGACGGTTACGGGAACGGCCGACCGCTGGGCAAGTTCCCGCAGCGCGGCGGACAGCCCGCCGGCAGCCAAGGAGGGCGGCCGGACCCCTCGTGCGAAGGCGTCCATTTCGGCGCGGGCAGCATGCAGCTCGATCAGGAGCCGATCGCGCTCGCCGTTGAGCGGGCCACACTCGCGCAGGATGCCGGCGGCGAGGTCGAGCTGCTCGTACGGCCCTGCCACCAGGGCCGCCTCCAGGCGCCGGCACTGGGCGTCCCCGATCTCCACCAGGCGGCGACGGGATGCGCGCAGCTCGGTCACGGCTGCATCGATCTCCGCGTTCAGGCGGTTGTTGGAGAGGGCGAGCCGAACGACGGACGCCACCCCGGCGATCAGCTCGGGGTCGCCCAGAAGCACGGGGTCGTGCGCGACGACGGCCAGCGGCTCGTCCCCCTCGTCGACGCGGGTGGCCGCCCGGTTGTCGCCGGTGAGGTCGAGCACGGTCCCATCCTCGGCGACGTAGCTGCCTCGGTTGGCACGCCAGAAGCCGATCTCGACGGCTGGGTCTCCCATGGCGCGGCGCAGCTGGGCACGCAGCCCGGTCGGCAGGCCTCGTCCGACGTTGGTGACCAACTCGGCGAGCGCAGCGTCGGTCCACCCGCCTCCGAGCAGGTCCACCAGCAACACCACGACCACGAGGGCGACCACCGTGTCGTAGGCCAGCAGGACAGGCAGGTCGAGCCGCCAAGCGAACAACTGGTTGACGCCGCCCAGCAGGAGCACGAGAGCGAACGCGCATGCCGCCAGGAGTGCAGGGCGAGCTGCCACGCGGGCGGGCCCGCTGGTCCGTCCGAAGACCTGGAACGCGGTGACCACCACCAGGGCGGCCAGGATCACCTGCAGGCACGGCGAGCGGGCGAACGCCTCGGTGACCGCGGCGAGGTACGCCGCCGCGACCGCGACCCACGACAACGGACCCCGCAGGCGGCCGGTCGGGTAGACCAGGTGTAAGTGGGTTAGCGGCCCACGATGGAGGAACACGAGGCTTGGAGTCAGGTAGCCGGCGAACCACGCCAGCCCTGCGAGCACCATGAGCAGACCCACGCGGCTCCCGGGACGCGTCCGCCAGGCGACCGCACCGGCACCCAGGACCACGGCTCCGACGAGCAGATCCAACGCGGACACGACGGACACGGGTCGCTCACCCCGCCCTCACTGCCTGATCCATGGGTCGGATCCTCCGTAGGCAGACTCGTCCGGCTGGCAGTCGGTGCAGTCGGGCCAGATGAAGTCGGTGAACGTCAGCTTGTCGCCGTCTAGGTGATAGGAGGCGATGAAGTCCACGGGGCCGTTGTTCTCGGCGTGGATACGGCCCTGGAACAACGTATACGTGTGACTCTGACTCACCCCCTCCGCGTCGATCTTGGTCAGCACGCCACGCCTGAAGGTCAGGGTCGACGTGCCGGGCGGATACCACGAGCGGTAGTAGGGCGCTCGCTTGAGGTCTTCCTTGGTCCGGGTGCGGACGTAGGTCCCGTCCGGGATGCCTGACTCGGTGGAGGCGGGGGTTGGAGTATCGGGGCACGTCGCCACGTCCGGGGCAGCGGCGGTTTTGATCTTGAGGGTGGTGATCTGGTCGAGCCACTCCGCGCTTTGGGGATCCTGCCTGAGCTGGTCGAACACGGGCGCAACGGCCTCCCGGAGATCTTGTAGATCTTCAGCGCTGGCGAAACTGACCTCCACCGATGAGTTGCACAGGATCGACATCCCGACCCGGTCGTCCTGCTGGCTCGCCTTGATCGCCGCAGCGTGCACGTCACTGGCGGCCTCGCGCAGGATCTTGCGTTGCTCCTCGTCGAGCGAGCCCTCGGCTACTTTGCCCATGAGGATCAGGCTGGGTTGGATGCCTAGGCTGACGTTGCCGGCGAGGTGGCGCAGGAAGCTCTGGTAGCTGTTCCCGGCGACGGCTCCGGGAGGTGCCGTGTAGCCGTCGTACGCCCGGATGTCGGAGCTGCTCGCCATGAAATGCGGAGTTGCTCCGAGGCTCTTCATCGTGGCCTCGTTCATTGCGGAGTCCTGCGTGGCGAGGATCTGGCCGCGGAAGTCGTCCGGACCGGCGAAGGCATGCTCCTTGCCGGTCACCCGGTAGAGCGATGATGGCAGGACAGCGATGCCGACCACGTCGATTGCGGTGACGCCGGCCAGCATGTCGTCCACGATCCCGCTGTCGAACACCGCGGACTCCAGCGCGTAGCTGTCGACCAGGAACGGCGCCACCAATGCCTGGAAGCCGAGGTAGCCCTCCCGGTCCAGGACCCGCGCCCGCACGCCGCCCAGGGCGACCTTCCCTTCGCGGAGGTCGGCGAGGACTCCCTGCTCCTGCTGGGGTTCCCCTTGCCGCCAGGCGTTCTTGAACTCGATCTCGAGCGCGCCGTCCGAGAGTCGCTTCACGTCGTCGGCCCACTCGGTCTCCGCCGCGCTAGGCCCTCCGATGTTCACCACGGCATAGGTCAGCACCCGCACCCGCTCCCCAGCGTCACCTCCGGCGCGATCCGGCGCGGCACTGCAGCCAGAAGCCAGCAAGGCGGACGAGAGCGCCGTGGCGATGGCGGCGTACGAGTGCTTCATGGCGTCTCCTTTCGGCTCCCTGGAGGCTACGAAGGGTCGGCGGATCCGCCATCGGTGCAGGCACTGAGTCAAGGGTGACGCCTAACCGGCTCGGCTGGAATAATCCGACCATGCCGGTCCGGCTGACGGTTGGCGGAGCCGGGCTCCTGCTCGGCGGTCTCTCTCTGTGGCTGGCGGCGAACAGCGAGGGGTACTCGTTCGCCGCGGACGCACCGTGGGCGTTGATCCTGTACCTGACCGCCGGTTGGCTGACGATCGCGGCAGGTGTCCTGCACTGGGGTCGACCGCCGGCTCTGCTCCTGGTCCTGATCGCGATCGCCTGGTTCGTGGCCGAGTGGCACTCGCCGCTGGCCGGATCCGCGCTCACGTTCACCACGGCGCTCTGCCTCGGCAACGCCGGCCCCGCTGTAGTCGGGCACCTGACCCTGGTCGACATGGGTCGATCGCGGTGGAACGTGCCGCTCGCCGCCGTCGGGTACGTCGCGACGATCGCGCTCCTCGGTGTGCTGCCCACGGTGTTCTTCGACCCGGCCAGCCAGGGGTGTCCGACGTGCCCCGACAACCTTGTCGTGCTGGCGGACGACGCCGGGGCGCTTCAGCGGACGGCGCAGTGGGGGATGCGGATCGGCCTGGCGTGGGCGGTCGTCGTCATCGGGGTGGTCACCGCACGCCTCGTGCGCGCGACACCGGTCCGGCGACGGCGGGCGGCACCCCTCGTTGCCGGAGGGGGCGCCTACCTGGTGGCCTCCGCGTGGACCTTCCTGATCAACTTCGATCGCGGCCACCTCGGACACACCGCACTCGAGCGCCGGCTCTGGTCCGCCCAGGGAATCGCCCTGATCGTGCTGGCGGCCACCTTCGTGGCCGAGCTCGTACGCGCCCGGCGCACCCACGCCGACCTCTCCCGGCTTGTCGTCGACGTTGCCGCGGGCTCCCAGCCCGGTCGGCTTCGCGACGCCGTCGCCGAACGCGTCGGCGATCCCGGCCTGGAGATCGCCTACCCCCTGGACGTCGGCGGGTACGTCGATGCGGCCGGGCATCCGCTGATCGTTCCCGCCGACGGCCGCTGGACCACCCGACTCGCGATCGGCGACCACGAACTTGCCGTCCTGGTGCACAGGCCCGGTCTTCTGGACGACCCGGTCCTCGTCGCCGAGCTGATCGGCGCCGGGCACCTCGGCTTGGAGAGCGCGGGCCTGCGCGCCCGGACCCTGGCGGTCCTGGAGGACGTGCGTGCCTCCCGGTTGCGCCTCATCGAGGCCGGCGACACGCAGCGTGTGCGTCTGGAGCGGGACCTCCACGACGGCGCCCAACAGCGACTGGTCGGGCTGTCGTTCGCGTTGAGCGTCCTGCGCAGCCGAACTGGGGAGGACGGCGGGCTGTATGCCGCGGCGCAGGCAGTGCAGGCGGCCCTGGACCAGCTCCGTGCCCTCGCCCGTGGAATATCGCCCGTCGTCCTCCGCGAGGAGGGGCTCGCTGCGGCACTGACCTCGCTCGCTGAGACCGCACCGCTGCGCCTGCTCGCCCTGCCCGAGGGCCGGTTCCCGGACCTGGCCGAGACGACGGCGTACCTCCTCGTCGCCCGGGCCGCCGCTGCAGGTCCCACCGACGCGGCCGTGACCATGTACGACGACGACCTGCTCCTCGACCTGGTCTCGCCCGGCGCGACGGAGGCGCTTGACGACGTGCCCGACCGGATCAGCTCACTCGGCGGTCGGCTGACCGTGGAGCCGCGAGCCGACGGGACCAACCGGCTCGCCGCCCGAATCCCCGTCACTCAGTGACTGCACGGATGTCGGCATCCGCCCCCCGTCCGAGCCTGTGAGGCAGGTGGTCGACCGGCCGCCGGACGGACCAGGCAACGGAGAGACAGCCATGGGACGACAGACGATGCGGAGCCTCGCGGCGGCGGCGACCCTGCTCGCTGGGCTGCTACTCGGCGGCACCACGCCAGCCGTAGCGAGCGCACCCGTCAACGGGCAACTCGCGTTCGACCGGGGCGAGAACGCCGTCTTCATCAGCAACCCGGATGGCACGGCCGAGCGCAGGCTGAGCCCGGACGGGGTGGAGGGATGCTGCGCCACCTGGTCTCCGGACGGCACGATGCTGGCGCAGCTCGCCCTCACCGAGGACGGCCAGTGCTGCACCGGCCTCTACAACGCCGACGGCACCGGCTTCCACGTGCTGGCCCGGCCCAGCCCGGCGATCCTCCCCGGCTGCACTACCTGGTCACCCGACCAGACGCACCTGGCCTGCGAAGTGGGGGACGAGACAGATCCGGACTTCGCCTCGGGCGTATTCACGATCCGACTGGACGGCAGCCACCTGACCAGGCTCACCACCAACCCGTACCCGGGCGGCACCGACCTCAAGTGCGACTACTCCCCCGACGGGTCACAGATCGCCTTCTACCGCGACGACCCGACCCGCAAGAACGGCAACTCGGCCCTGTTCGTGGCCGACAGCGACGGGACCAACGTCAAGCGCATCACCCCATGGGGCAAGCTACGCAACTGCGCGAGCTGGTCACCCGACGGCAAATGGCTGCTGTTCAACAACTTCCACGGCCAGATCTGGAAGGTGCATCCCGACGGCTCCAACCTACAGCAGATCAAGCTAGACACGGGCGAGAGCTGGTACTTCGCCTTCGAGCCCGACTGGTCCCCCGACGGCAACCGATTCGCCTTCAGCATGTGGAACCCCGCCCTCGGCCAGGACGACATCTATACATCAGCAGCGGACGGCACCGACATCGTCCAAGTCACCAACACGCCAGAGCACGAAGGCAACGTGAGCTGGGGGTCGAACCCCGTCCAGCAGCCGTAACGGCCTGGCGCTGGTCCACGATGGGCTGACCTATGGGCTCAGCGGGCAGTCCTGCTCTATGCGTTCGAAGCGGAACCCCGACACGGCGACAGCCCCAAACAAGACACGAGCCGGCACCGCAATCAGGAGAACAATGCCCGGCGGGCATTGCGCGCCCTTCAGTCGGGTGATTCGATGCACCTTCCACTGCGCCGCCTATCAGCGACTCTGCTTCGGCTCAGTCACAGAGATAGAAGCACAATTAGGGAATTCCAACTATGGTGTCTGGAGGTAGCCGTGATCAACGTCGCCGACTTCGTCGGCCTGCTGCTCAAGCAGCGCGGCGACGAATATCGATTCGGACACGAAGTGTCCCTCAAGGATCCCGATCCGGACCTGTTCGACTGCGCCGAGCTGGTGCAATGGGGCTGCGCCGGACTGCAGATCCAGCCAACCATGCCGGACGGGTCGTGGCTGCAGGCCAGACACTGCCGCTCCCACAACACCATGACCCCCGTTGCGCGCGCCGTGGACACGCAGGGCGCGTTGCTGTTCAAATTCCTAGGCAACCCTTTCCAAGGACCCCGCCCAGCGACCGTCCACGTCGCGGTGAGCCTGGGCAACGGCAGCACCATCGAAGCCAGAGGCCGCAGGTGGGGGGTGGGACAGTTCTCAGCCCAGGGCCGTGGATGGACGCACGCCGCATTGATCCCGGGCCTCCGCTACGAGAGACGCACGGTGGCCCCGGCCGAGCCGCGTCCCGCCTGGCCAGGCCGGTACCTCACCCAACCACCCACGATGGCCGGTGACGACGTCACAGCATGGCAGCAGCAGATGAAACGGCGGGGCTGGAGGATCGGGGTCGACGGCAGGTACGGCGACGACTCGGAAAAGGTCTGCCGCCAGTTCCAAACCGACAAACGACTCACCGTCGACGGAATCGTCGGACCCGAAACCTGGCGGGCGACCTGGACCGCACCGATCACCCCCTAGAAGCGGCTCAACCCGACTGATCTACGTACATCACAGACCAAGCGGGCAGAAGCGACACTTCCACTTGGGACCACGCTGTGCGTGCAGCCTGTGCGAACGCGAGCGCAACCACCTCAGCCCACCCTGCGGCCCGTCGAAGGACCTTGTCCACCCGGCGGTGCGCCTCAAGGCGCCTGTGCCATCGCTTCATTAACGAGATGAATGAGCCTTCGCCGCCTCGGCGGTGCTCATGAACAGGGTGTCCACTATGGAAGAAGCTGACAACAAAGTGCAGAATACACGCACGTGGACGGGCCTGCTAGCCGTACTGTTCGGCGACGCCGCCATTTGCCTGGTAGTGATCTTGGGTGTCAGTGCCGCCAATATAAGTGGCGAGACCAGCGCTGCCATTTTGACAAGCGCGTTCACGGCGGTCGCGACCATGACGACTGCCTACTTCGGTATCAGAGGCATGGCCAACACGGCCCAAAGAAGTATTTCCGAAGCCTGTGGGGCTCGAATATCCGGTTCGGCCGTCTGAAGTGTGGTTCTGTGCGATCTCGAGCCCGGCGCAACCGTCATGCTCGTGGCCATGAGCGCGCCGTTGCTGTACCTGCTGCTTCGCCAGGTCCTGCAGATGCTGACCCTGATCGCCTGCGACGATGGGGCCAAAGATGTGGAGATCCTGGTGCTCCGCCATCAGGTGGCGGTGCTGCGCCGACAGGTGACCCGCCCCGACCTGCAACCGGCCGACCGGGTGGTGCTGGCGGTGCTGTCGCGGCTGCTTCCCAGCCCGCGCTGGTCGGTGTTCTTCGTCACCCCGGCCACGCTACTGCGGTGGCATCGCGAACTGGTCGCCCGACGATGGACGTACCCGCATGCCCGGCCGGGCCGGCCCCCGGTCGACAAGCAGGTCCGCGACCTGGTGCTACGACTCGCAACGGAGAACCCGTCGTGGGGGCACCGTCGCATCCAGGGCGAAATGATCGGCCTGGGCTACCCGGTCGCGGCCAGCACGGTGTGGAAGATCCTCAACCAGGCCGGGGTCGACCCAGCACCCCGGCGGTCCGGACCCACCTGGCAACAGTTCCTGACCGCCCAGGCCCACACGATCCTGGCCTGTGACTTCTTCACGGTCGACACCCTGTTACTCAAGCGGGTCTACGTGCTGTTCTTCGTCGAGATCGCCACCCGCCAAGTCCACGTGGTTGGGGTGACCGCCCATCCGACCGGCGCCTGGGTGGCCCAGCAAGCACGGAATCTACTGATGGACCTCGACCAACGCGCGGCGCGGCTGCGGTACCTGCTGCGCGACCGCGACAAGAAGTTCACGAACACCTTCGACGCCGTGTTCACCGCCGAAGGCATCGACGTGATCAAGACCCCACCGCAGGCACCCCAGGCGAACGCCTTCGCCGAACGATGGGTTCGCACCGTACGCCGGGAGTGCACCGACCGGATACTCATCGTCGGCGAGCGCCACCTCACGGCCGTCCGCGCCGAGTACACGGCCCACTACAACAGCCACCGCCCACATCGATCGCTCGGCCAGCAGCCGCCCAACCCGCCGACAGGAGTCACTGACTTGACCGCCGCCAGGGTCCGACGACGCCCGATCCTCGGCGGGTTGATCAACGAGTATTCGCAGGCAGCATAGCCGAACCGGCTTTACGAGCCCCACAGCCTCTACGCGCTGGCGTTCCTCGAACACCGCACCCGACGCCTTCACATCGCCGGCGTCACCGCCCACCCCACCCGGGAGTGGGCGGCACAACAGGCCCGGAACCTGGCCGCCGACCTCGGCACGCGCATGGAGTCCCTGCGCTTCCTGCTGGCGCGACCGCGACGGCAAGTACGGCCAGCCCTTCGACGCCGTCTTCGAGGCCGAGGAGACGGAGATCCTCAAGTGTGCACCACAGGCCCCTCGCATGAACGCCCACTGCGAGCGGGTCATCGGCAGCATCCGGCGCGAGGCCCCGGACCATGTGCACATCATGAACGACGCCCACGCCCGGCACGCCCTGACCACCTACAAGCGGCACTACAACCAGCACCGCCCCCACCGGGCCCGCAACCAACTCCCGCCAGCCGCTGACCAACAGCCCATCGCCGTACACGAACTCGAAAGCCGCCGACTCCTGCGTACCCGCATCCTCGGCGGCGTCATCAACGAGTACCGCTATGCCGCTTGACCTGCAGCGACGACTTTCCGAGCCTCACAGGTTCGACACCGGGAACGGCGGGCGGTGGAGGTTCCGGGCATGGCGGGCGCCTACGCTGCCTGGTCAAGCCCGGCCTGTCGGAATTCCGACCGTGGCCTATCGAGTCTAGGTCCACAATGCAGAGATAGATCTCCTGGCCGAGTCAGCAGGCGACCGGCCGGTAGGTCCACGACAAGCTAACGGCGGTGCGTGGAGAAGGGCAGAACTGCGCCGGTCCCGCGGAATGTTGGCTGGGGCGGCACGACGACATGAGGGTTGGCCGATCTGCGGCCCCTCTGGCCATCCGACGGACGCGCCTTAGCTTGGCCAGGTGTCCATATCGGAATCACGGAGGGGAACCATGCGACCAACCAAGATCGCCAGGGTAATGACAGCCCTGTTTGCAATGACAATGACATTCACGCTGGGCTTGGCGGCTCCTGCGTCCGCAGCCTACCCACAAACCTCGTTTTACAATTGTGGTCCAATGGGCTGCGATTACTCAGGCACCGAAGGCCGATTCACCTGGTACAACCGGACGGCCTCAATCTATGGATGGATGTGGAACTGCGACATTCCCGGCGGCGCCGCGGTAGCGTTCGAAGCCTTCGCGGGCTCGACCAAGGTGGATTCCAAGCAGGTGTATGGCGACGAAATCGGCTGCCAGGGGCTGATCGAATACAATCTCGGGATCGGAGACACCAATCGTCCCGGCGGTATCAACAGGATCAAGGTAACTGTCTGCACAGACGAGGGCTGGACTTGGTGTGCTCCTCCAAGGAACTACTCTAGGCCATTCTAGCAAGCGAACGCCCCCCGCCCGCCCTGCGCGCGAACCAGGGCGGGCGGGGGGCGTTCCTGTCCGCGGGTCAGATCCTCAGGCTCGGCTCGCACGCCTTCGCCTCGCGCCACAGGCCGAGCACGCGCGGCCGCTCGGCGCCGGTGTCCAGTGCCTTGTGGTGCATCTCGTAGCCGCGCCGCTCCATCGGGCGCATCAGCAGCTCGCTGGCCGCCGCCGTGTAGACCGGCACGCCGAGCGCATCGAGGTGGTCGTGCAGGTGGTGCAGCAGCGCGGTGGCCACGCCGTGGCGGCGGTAGTCGGGCCGGACCACCAGGTGCGTCAGGTAGTAGTGCGGGCGGCGGGGCAGACGGCCGGCGCGCCAGTTCGGCGTACCGGGCGGCGTACGGCTCGGCCGCGGCGACCAGGTCCCGCTCGTACTCGGCGAGCAGCCCGAGCGGCGGCAGGGCGAGCGGGTGCCGGCCGGCCAGGAACCCGGCGACCACGTTGCCGTCGAGCGCCACGTGCACGTCCTCGACGTGCAGCAGGTGCTTCGCGTGCGCGTCGGCCAGGCGCTCGGCCAGGTCGTAGATGTCGTCGAGCTTCGCGCCGGCGGCCATCCACCGCACCGCGGCGTCACCGGTCATCGCCTCTTCGAGCAGGCCCCCGATCTGCGCGGCGACGCCGAGGTGCAGCAGATCCAAGGCCGGGTGCACGGGCAGGTCCAGGTGGCCCTTGGCGGGCGGGCCGGAGCGCAGCCACCCGAGGAACCGACGGTGCAACTCCTCGGGGGTGATGTCGGGCAGTTCCCGGGCGGCGTCGGCGAGGTGGCCGGCCAGGTAGATGCCGAGGTCGGCCGGCGGGGTGGTGGTGAGCAGCGGCTCCCTGGCCGGCTCGCACGGCCAGCTCAGGCCGCAGTCGCCGCACTCCCAGCCGGGCCGCGTGGGTAGGTTGCCCGTCGCTCACGCCGTCGCCCCACGGGTGTGCGTCCGGCGCCCGCCAGGACCCGCTCCGCGGACTGCCGGCGGTGGCAGGGGAAGCTGCGGTGCGCGCAGCTCGCGCACGCGCGGTGGTCGCGGTCGTCGGGGCGGTGCTGGTGGTAGGCGAGCTGGCGGCGAGGATCCGCGCCTCGAGACTGGGGTTGCTCGGCGCGTCCATGGCGCCCTCCCTGGGAAGTCGTGCTGCTGATGGAAGGGGGCGCGGCGCCGGCCGGCACGGGGGGACCGTCCGGTGCCGCGCCCGGGTCAGGTGGCCCCGGCCACCACCGGGAGGGCACCGTTGCCGCGGGCCCTCCCGGTGGCGTCGGGCGCGGCGGGCGCGCACTGCGCAGCCGCGGGTGGCGGCTGGTCGGGTCGCGCGGTGGGGCGCCGCCTCCGCCTGCGGGGCGCGTCACCGGGGGTTGTCCTGTGTGAGCAGGGCCTGATGGGCCCAGTTGGCGCGGTTGCACGGCCAGTCGTCGTGGCACTGGGCGCAGGTGGAGGGCCTCTCGGCCGCGCGACCGTTCACGCGCCGACCGCAGCGTCCCAGAACGGGTCAGCCTCCTCGCCGAGCAGCAGCGGCACGTCGTACACCGACAGGTCAGCCGCGGGCGGACGTACCAGACCCGATGGCGCCAGCTCCGGTGCTCGAAGGCGGTGTCCACTTCGATCTCCGCCACCACGCTCGGCTCCACCTGCACGTAGCGCAGCGGATCGGGTCGGTCGAGCTGTCCGGTCCAGCTCGCGGGCAGTGGCTGCGGCCAGGGGTGCGGGGCCACGATGCCCCGGCGCTGCTGCGGCCGGAGCGGGGACAGCAGCGGCGCGAGCTCCCGGCGCTGGACCATCGCCAGCGGGTGGGTGCGGCCGGTGTAGCGCAGGTGTCCCCGTCGATCGAACCGGCCAAGGAGCAGCGCGCTCGGGTTGCCGAGGCTGCCGGTCACCCCGCCGATGATCGCCTCGGTCGCCGCGCACCCGGAACTTCTGCCAGCCGCGCCGGCCCAGCTCGTAGCGGCTGTCCAGGCGCTTGACGACCACACCCTCGATCCCGGCCACCGTACTCGATCCCGGCCACCGTATAGGTGGTCAGCCACTCCCCGACCTCGTCCATGTCGGTGGTCTGCGGCGTGAGGGTCAGCTGCGCCGGCGCCCGGGCGAGCAGCTCCGCCAACCGGCCCCGCCGTTCGAACAGCGGCGCGTTGATCACGACATGGCCGCCGGCGTCGGCGAGCAGATCCCACATGACGTAATGCGCCGGATGTTCCCGCGCCATCATCAGCAGGCCCCGGCCGGCGGTGATCCGGCGCTGCAGCCAGGCAAAGCTGGTGCGACCCCGCTCCCACACGATCAGCTCCCCGTCGAGGATCACGCCCGGCGGGAAGGTGTAGTGGATGGCCCTGGTGATGGCCGGGAAGTAGGGAGTCAGGTTCCTGCCCGCGCGCGACTGCAGGTAGACGCCGGCCGCCTCGACGAAGGCGAGGGCGCGGAACCCGTCCCACTTGGGTTCGTACGCCAGGCGCGGCGCCCTGCGGCACGGCGTCCACCGGGGCGGAGAGCATCGGGGCGACCGGCCGACGCAGCACCGGCTCGGCCCGGCCGAGGCTCACCCCGGTCGGGCCGAGCCGCCCAGGCTGCGCACCCCGCTCATCCGGCCCCCTGCGGCGATCGTGCCGGACCGGCAGGGCGCCGCGCGCGCAGATGGACGAGGTCGCACGTCGCAACGGGAGCAGACTGGAGGGCATGTCCGAGCCGCCCGGCGTCGAGCCGCCGGCGACGGTGGTGTTCGAGATGGCCACGGCGCGCCGGGTCGGCGCGCAGCTGCGCTACGCCGGCGGCCCGCAGCTGGCCCAGGTCCGGGCGGCGGTGCGGATCCTCACCGCAGCGCGACTGGTGCCGCCACGGCGGACATGAGAAGGCCCCCCGGGGGTGCCGGCTCGCTACTCGGCGCAGAAGTGATCCCGGAGGCGGTAAACCCGGTGCGGGACGCGCCGTCCCCGCACCAGAATGCGTCGTGCTGATCGATCACTGGCCTCTGCTGGGGCTGCGCGTTCGGACCGACCGAATCGAGCTGCGCCTGCCCGGCGACGAGGAACTGTCCGAGCTGGCCGACCTCGCCGCGCGGGGGGTCCACGAGCCGGGTCAGCGGCCGTTCCTCATGGCCTGGACCGATCTGCCGCCCGCTGAGCGGGCCCGCCACGTGGTCACGCGTCACTGGCGCAATCTGGGCGCCTGGACTCCGCAGGACTGGGCGCTGGGACTGGCGGTCTTCGAGGACGGTCGCCCGGTGGGCGTGCAGGCCATGTGGTCCCGGGATTTCGCGATCACGCGGGAGGTGACGAGCGCATCCTGGCTGGGACTCGCCCACCAGGGGCGGGGCATCGGCCGCGAGATGCGGGCGGCCATGCTGCACCTGGCCTTCGCCGGCCTCGGCGCGGCGCACGCCACCACCGCCTCGTTCACCCACAACGCCGCGCCGCTGGCCATCTCCCGCAAGCTGGGCTATCGCCCGGACGGGATCACCCGCGACGTGCTGCACGGGCAGGTGATGGTCTCTCAGCGGATGCGGCTGACCCGGGAGGACTGGGAACGGACCGAGCGGCCGGCGGTCACCGTCGGCGGCCTCCAGGCGTGCCTGCCGCTGTTCGGCCTGGCCGAAGCGGAGTGAGCCCGGCGGGCCCAACCGTGGTCGAGACCGCCGGGCTCATCAGGCACAGAGGCGACGTGCGTCAGATGGTGTTGCGCGGGTCGGTCGGGTAGGAGCCCGCGCGCGGCTCCGGGACGCGATCCTGCCGGGGGCTTTCGTCGTCTGTCAGGCAGTGCGGTCGACGCTCAGCTCGACAACCGTCTTATCGCAAAGCGTGCAGCGCAGGGGCACTGGTCGTCCACCTCTACGCGGCCGACCAGGATCGTCGGGTGCTCGGCGTGCCTGTACCGTTCGTAAGCCTTGGTTCGAGCTACGCTGCCTGCGAGTACTCGTTGATCATCCCGTGAAGGATTTTCCGGCGGCGTAACCTGATCTCGGTCAGGTCGGCCACCGGTGGCAGGGACGAGTCAACGCCGGAGGGCGTTGAGCCCGGCCCTGGTGCGGCCGATGCTCGTTGTAGGTTGTAGATCAGCATCCGGTCCAGGCACTCCCGGCGTACGGTGCGTACCCAGCGTTCAGCGTGCGCGTTGGCTCTCGGCGCTCCAGGCGGGGTACGCAGGACTTCGATCCCTTCGGCGGTGAACACCTCGTCGAACACGCCGGTGTACTTGGTGTCCCGGTCGCGGATCAGGAACCTGAACCGGCTCACTCGCTCCCCCATGTCCATCAACAGATTGCGGGCCTGCTGGGCCACCCACGCCCCGGTCGGGTTCGCGGTCGCGCCGAGGAGGTGGACCCGCCGGGTGCCGATCTCCGTCAGGAACAGCACGTAGACCCGGGCCAGGCCGATGGTGTCGACGTGCAGGAAGTCGCAGGCCAGGATCCCTTCGGCCTGGCCCGACAGGAACTGGGCCCAGGTCGGCCCGCTGCGGCGCGGTGCCGGATCCAGCCCGGCCTGTGTGAGGATCTTCCACACCGTGCTGGCCGCGATCCGGTAGCCGAAGCCGATCAGGTCGCCCTGAATCCTCCGGCAGCCCCAGGTCGGATTCTCCTCAGCCAGCCGCAGCACCTGTGGGGTTCCATAATCCCGTCACCCTCGTTGACCTGGCCGGACGTGGTGCACGGCGGCGCGCCTCGGGCATGATCGAGCTTCGTGCGAACGCGAGGCCCGGCTGACCGCGTTCCGCTGGCTGCACCGCTACAACACCGTCCGACGCCACTCCCGCCTCGGACACCAATCCCCGATCACCTACGAGAAGAACACCCAACCGGCGCCGGCTACGCTGGCCCCGGCCGCATAAACCCCGTGTCCAAGATCAGGGGGCAAGCCCCCAGCCCGTTGGCCAACTAACCTGCAAAATGGCCAACTAAGTCTGGGAGTCACACCTCGGCCGGCACGTGGCCAGTCTCCCATCAAACCCGGGGCTTGACACTACCGCCGCGCAAGATGCGCTCGCCGGGGTGAGGCAGCGGGCTGGTCAAGTGCCTCAGAGCTGGGGGTCAACGGTCTTCAGCATCGACAGCACGGTGCTGATCTCGGCGAAGGCGCCGTCGCGGTCGTCGTCAGTGTCGTGGAAGTGCATGGTCGTGTTACGAATCTGGCGAACCCTGTCGAGGCGGTCGGTGAAGCTGTCGCGGGAGAACATCCAGCCGGTCGCCGTCCACACCTCTGGGCGCTTCAACAGGTCGATGTAATCGGAAAAGTTCATTCCCTTGGTTGTCAGCTTCTGGATCCTCGCCTCGTCGCCTGGCAGTGCGTAGGCGCCGGTTTCGTCCTTGATCCGCCGTAGCGCAACGGCTATCGCACGGCGAAGCCGACGTTCGACCTCTTCCAGCATTGCGTACGGACGCACTTCGGCCGCAAACCGATGTGCGAGGTCGTGGCGGGTGATGATCCCGGATAGCTTCCCGTTCGGCGCAAGGACCACGACGCAGCCGTGATCGGCGACCACGTCAAGGCAGTCGACCAGAGAGTCGTTGGTGCGAACCGACCTAACCAACTGGATCGTCGCCTCTGCTACCAGCGCCTTGGTCGGTCGCGCGGTCGCGGCGATCTCACGCCATGAGATAGTGCCGCATACGTGATCGTCTGCGCCCATGACGGGCAGTTGGTCGAAGTCATTGGCCGCCATGAGGTCGATCGCGCGTGAGATCTGGTCGGACAGCTTGATGGTCGTCACCGGCCGTCGAGCCGACGGAATTCGGCCCACGGTCAGCATCAGCGGCATCGACGCGGTCGCCGCCGCCTCCTGATCGGACTCCTGCGGTGTCTCGACCGACTCAGGGCCCAGGTCGTCGGGCTCGACGGGCTCCAAGTCAAGATCCGCCGTGGCATCGCCCTTGGCGTAGCGGTGAGGCTCGGGTGCCTCGCCGATAGGCAGCACGGTGATCTCACTGTCGATGCTCACCTCGGTGAACGGGGGCATGGTCGAAAGACCGAACTCGGCCAGTCCGGCCCGAATGGTCTCGATCGCCTTCCGCGAGCGGCTTACCATGCCCCACAGCCCGATGAAGTCCCGCACGGTCAGGGTGACCGGGCTGTCGGGGTCGGCGGCTACCCGCTCAGCGAGCTCCTCGGGGCCCTCCAGCGCCCGCACGTCCGCCGGCACGGCCGGCCGCGCTCGGCGATCACGGCGCAGGCCATGACGGTCTTGCCGGAACCGGGTGGGGCGACGAGCACCCCGTCGTCGTGGGCGAGGAGTGCGCCGACTGCGGTGCTCTGCTTGGTGGTGAGTTCGGCGGTGAACGGGGCGTCGATTTCGCGGCCCGGGTTTCGCCCGTCGGTGACGGCCAGCCTCGATCCGGCGTGTTCGACGATCGCGGCGATCGTGTGGCGCAGGCCGCGCGGCAGTACCAGACGATCGTCGAGGGTGAGGTCGTAGCCGCGGATGAATCGTGGGGTGTCCCAGGTGGACTTGCGTAGTCGTTGCAGTTCGTAGAATTTCGGGTTGGCCATGGCGGCGGCGTGCTTGAACGCCGCCAACGCGGCCGGGGTGAGCTGCGCCACGTCAAGGCTCAGCCCGGCACCGGCTTCCGCGTGCACCACCGATGGCAGCGCGGGATGCACCCGGGTCGCGGCGGACCGGCTCATCGAGGCGACGTCGGCACCGGTGGTGGCACGCTTCGCCTGCCGGGCGATGCGTTCCGCGTCGCTGGGGCTGAGCCGGTCCAGCGTCGACAGGAACGCCCACTGGTCCTCGTACGGCTCGAGCGTGCCGAGATCGAGGAACGTCGTCAGCCCGTCCCTGCGGCGTCGGCCCTGCAACGGCGCGGCGATGAGGTTGCCGAAGCCGCCCTCGGGAAGGACGTCCTGGTTGGGAAACAGCCGATCGTACGACCGCAGGTCCATCGACCCGCGCAGCACCATCGCCTCGTGCAGTAGGGCGGTTCCGACGGCCCGCGCCGTCGTCGCCGGGACCACACCGGCGAAGAAGATCCACACGTGGGCGCCGCGACCGGACTGGGAGATCTCCAATGCCGCCGGCACAGCGCTGGCTCGCGCCGCCTTGACGTAGGCCAGGGCATCGAGCATCGCCGTCGGGCCGTCGAAGTCGGCCACGACGAAGTGGCATGTGTTGCCGGGCAGCAGCGGGTACAGCCCCATGAACACGTCGCCGACAAGATGAGCGGCGACGACTTCAAGCGTACGGGGCAGGTATGCGGCGCCGCGCCGGTCCATGCCTCGACGCCAGCCGCCGGCAACGGCGGGCATCCACCCGGCAGCGCCGGTGCGGGTGTTCTCCCAGCGCACCGCGTACACGTCGACGCGGGCCCGGAACCGGTCGGCGAACAGCGCCAGCTTGTCCGCCACCGGTGAAGCCATCGTGACCAAACCCGGCGCAGCGACCGGCGCGGACAGCTGCTCCGGCGCCGGAGCCGTGTCCTGACCGCGCAGTTCCAGCAGCCGTGACAGCCGGGCGTTCTCCGCCCGTAACCGCTTCACCTCCCGGCGAAGACCCTCGAACTCGTCTACCGAACCCACCCAACCATCCTCGGGTATCGGGCTTCGAACACCCCGGGACGGGTCCGCTATCCTGCGCCGATGGCATCGAAGCGGAATGCGGCGCTCGAGGCGATGATCGAAGAGGCCACCGTCGACGCGTTCGGCGACGACGAACAGCTCACCGGCCTGTTCACCATGCTCGAAGAGCATCTGGCGGTGCCGTTTACCACCACCGTCCTCGGCATGGAGGTAATCGTGCAGGAGGTCGACCTCACCGTCGACAGCATCGTCGCGGTCTGTGGCCGGGGCCGGCACCGGCAGAAGATCGACCTGCTCGACCTGCCGCTGCCCACACCTGGACCGGACGGCGCCGACTGGATCGACGCCTACCGGCACTGGGCGGGGCGGTAGCCACGGTGAGCGAGTATCAGTACTACGAGTTCACCGCCGTCGACCGGCCCCTCACGACTCGAGAGCAGGCCGAACTGCGGTCGCTGTCCACCCGGGCCGACATCACCGCCACCAGCTTCGTCAACACCTACCAGTGGGGCGACTTCAAGGGTGACCCGCGCAAGCTGATGGAGCGGTACTTCGACGCGCACCTGTACCTGGCGAACTGGGGCACCCGCCAGCTCATGCTGCGGCTGCCGACGCGCGCGCTCGATCCGGCCACCGTCGTCCGCTACTGCGTCGGTGACAGTGCCTCCGCGTGGACCGCCGGTAAGCACCTCATCGTCCAACTCCACCGGGAGGACGAGGACGGCACCGATGAGTGGGACCTTGACGGGCACGGTCTGCTCGCCTCGATCATCCCGGTGCGGGCCGGCCTCGCCGCCGGCGACAGGCGCCTGCTGTACCTGGGCTGGCTGCGCTGTGCGCAGTCGCTGGAACTCGCCGACGAGGAGCCCGAGCCGCCGGTCCCGGCCGGGCTGGGCACGCTCGACGCCTCGCTCACCGCGGTCGCCGAGTTCCTGTGCATCGACCCTGATCTGCTCGCGGCCGCGGCGGCCGCTTCGGCGCAGGCCGCCGTCGAGCCGACCGCCACGCAACTGCGCTCGTGGGTCACCAGACTCCCGGTCCGGGAGAAGGACGCCATCCTCGCCGACCTGATCACCGGCGGCGACAGTCACCTGCGCGGCCAGCTGTTGCGCCGGTACCGCGACGCGCAGCCCACGACGGCGTCCACCACGACGGCCCCACGCACCGCTGGGGAGCTGCTCGCCGCCGCCGCGGATCTCTGCGCCGAACGGGAACGCCAGGTCGCCGAGCAGCGTGAGCGGGACCGGATCCGCCAGGAACGGTCCGCGGCGGCCGCCCGGCAACGGCACCTCGACGCCCTCGCCGTCGATCAGCCCGCCGCGTGGCAGCGGGTCAACGAACTCATCGCCACGAAGAAACCCCGCGAGTACGACACGGGCGTTCAACTCCTCGTCGACCTGCGCGACCTCAGCGAACGCGACGGCAACACCACACTCTTCCAGCAACGGCTGGCCGAGCTTCGGGCGGTGCACGCACGTAAGCCCAGCCTGCTGGAACGCCTCGATCTGGCAGGACTCGATGCCTGACACCCTCCGGTCGACCACCGCAC
This sequence comes from Micromonospora sp. IBHARD004, assembly GCF_052814115.1. Classification (NCBI taxonomy): domain Bacteria; kingdom Bacillati; phylum Actinomycetota; class Actinomycetes; order Micromonosporales; family Micromonosporaceae; genus Micromonospora; species Micromonospora sp. IBHARD004. The sequence goes on along the minus strand of NZ_CP199934.1, from coordinate 2,830,780 downwards.
AGGCCGAGGCCAACCTTCACGCCGTCCTGCACCTCGTGGCAGCCGGTCGCTTACGGTGCAGCGAAACGACCCGTCGACCCGCCGCCGCGACCGTCGCCGCCGTCGCCGAGGTGCTCGACGGCGGGGACTTCTACCCCGCCGAGCCGATCGCGGCGTTCGCGTGGCCGCTGCTGCTGCAGGCCGGCGGACTGGCCGAACTCGCCGGCGGCCGACTCCAGCTCACCGATCGCGGACGCGCCGCACTCGGTAAACCAGCCGCCGCGATGATCCGGCAGCTCTGGCGGTCCTGGGTCACCACCACCGTGCTCGACGAGTTCAACCGGATCGACCGGATCAAGGGCCAGCGGGCCGCGAACGTCCTCACGTCGGTCAAGACCCGCCGCAAGGCCGTCGCCACCGCCCTCGCGGGCTGCCCACGCGGCGAATGGATCGCCATCGACGACTTGTTCGCCACCATGCGCCGCAACCGGGAGACCTCCCCGACCGTCGCCCGCAGCGAACGCGCACTGTGGAAGCTGTACCTCGTCGACCCCCAGTACGGCAGCCTCGGCTACAGCGGATTCGCGGACTGGCCGATCCTCGAAGGCCGGTACACCCTCGCCGTACTGTTCGAGTACGCCGCGACCCTCGGCCTCATCGACATCGAGTACACCGACCCGGTCGGCGCCCGCACCGACTACCACGACAACTGGGGCGCCGACGACCTCGACTACCTCAGCCGCTACGACGGCCTGCGCGCCATCCGACTCAACCCGCTCGGCGCCTACGCACTCGGGCTGACCGGCAGCTACCAGCCACCCGCCAGCGCCACGGAGCCGGAACGGACCCTGAAGGTCCTGCCAACCCTGGACATCGTCGCCGTCGGCGACCCCACCGCCGCCGACCGGCTCGTCCTCGACGCCCACGCCGAACACACCAGCGACCGAGTCTGGACCGTACGCGCCGACACGCTGCTCGCCGCAGCCGAAACCGGACGGCCGCTCGGCCAGTTCGTCACCTTCCTGGCGGATCGTACAACGCACGACCTGCCAGCAGCGCTCGCCGTCCTCGTCGACGACGTGACCACCCGGGCGACGAGGATCAGCGACCGCGGCCTCGTCCGCCTCGTCGAATGCGCCGATACGCCCCTCGCGACCCTCGTCGCCCGCGACCCGAAACTGCGCACCCTGTGCACCCTCGTCGGCGACCGCCACCTCACCGTCCCCGTCGAACACGAAACACAGTTCCGCCGCGCACTACGCGCCCTCGGATACACCACCACCCCGCCAGGAGGATGAACCAGACCGCGACAGCTCAACAACCACTTCCTCGCAGGGCAGACCGCGTCGGCTCGGGACCCGAGCATGTCGAGCCCGTCCTCGCCGCGACCATCCCCGCGCTGCTGCGGGTTGCCCGCACTGGCGGTCCTCGGCCTGCTCGCCGCTCTGGGCACCCCTGCTGCTGGTTCAGCTGCCCCGGGAACGCCGCCGGGAGGTTCGCGAGACCGCCCACGCCGAAAGCCGCGCGCCCGAAGCCGAACCCACCGCGTGACGCCGCCTGTAGTGCGGGATCGGCAGGCGAGTGTTCGCCCTTCCAGCGATGACCATCGGGCCGCAGGGCCCATCGCAGGAGATTTTATGGCAGGCAGGTCGATGTCATGCCACCCGGCGACGCCGCTCAGACGTACGATCTGGATCAGGAGGTAGACATGTCCAGCGGCAATGGCGCACCGCCTGGTTCACGGTACGTGGACCAGCGGCACTTCGTGGTCGCCGCCGCCCTGTCCGACCTGCACGGTCCGGTTCGCGGTGTGGTGACACTCGACCGGTCGCTGGACTGGTCCGGCGACAGTACCTACGACCTGGACGACGCCGGCGATCTGCAGCTGATGTACCAGACCGTGCTGAACCAGGCCAATTCGATCGCGGACCTGTGCCGGTGGTTGCACGGCCCGACGCTGCGCCGCTTGTGGCCCAACTTGTGGCTCCCGGCCCGCCTGCGGGCGTTGTGGCAGGCACGCTTTCCCGAACTGACCACGCCACCCCAAACGCTGGCCGGATAGAAGTGGATGAGGTTCACTTCCGCCTGGCGGAGATCGGACTGCGGGTCGCTGCCCGCTACGGGTTCGCGCTGGCCGGCGGCTACGCCGTACAGGCCCACGGCATCCTGGACCGCCCGAGCGAGGACGTCGACCTGTTCACGGCGTGGGAGCGACGCGGCGAGTTCGCCGCAGCAGTGGACGCCGTGGTCGACGGCTACCGGGTCGGCGGGTATTCCGTCGAGGTGACGCAGCAGTTCGACACCTTCGCCCGACTCGCGGTCATCGATCCCGCTCACCCTGAGCATCCGTACAAGGTCGAGCTGGCGGCCAACTGGCGCGCGTTGCCGCCGGTGATGATGGACGTCGGGCCGGTGCTGCACGCCGACGACGTCGTCGCGGGCAAGATGTCCGCCCTGTACACGCGCGCCGAGCCCCGAGACTTCCTGGACATCGACGCGGCGCTCATGACCGGCCGCTACACCCGGGCGCAGCTGTGCGAGCTGGCCGAACAATCCGACGCGGGGTTCGACCGGCGCATCCTGGCAGACCTGTTCGGAATGCTGGAGCGCTACCCGGACCGCCGTTTCGCCGCCTACGGTGCCGGCCCCGCCCATATCAGCGAGATGCGCAAGCGCTTCGCGCAATGGCGGGAAGAACTCATCGCCAATTCGTCCTAGCGCTCGCCGAGAGCACACCCCCAACCGGTCAGCCGGACATCCACGTCGACGAACGAGCACACCTGCGATAGGGCGAATCGCGGCACGACTGGCCCCGCCCATGACGACGACAAGCTGCCGTAGGCGGTCGCATCACCTCCTGAGCGAGGGCGGCCCCGACACCGACGGCAGCCGAAGGAACCTGCCACTCTCCCTGCGGTGATCGGCGTTCAGGGCGTTCTTCGTTTCATCGGAGGTCAGCCAGGAGGTTGGGCAGGACGAATTCTTCGTGGACTGCCACGCCCTGCTCCGCCATGACAGGCCCCAGCCGAGGATCCCAGGGGGTCAACGACGGATTGCCCGTGAGAGCGACGACATGATCGTCATCGAGCCTTTCAACGGCCGCCAGGTAGTCATCGGCGAACATCTGCCACGGTTCAGCCCCGAGGCCCATAACGCGGGCGGCGATGGCAACCCCAGGCCAGTCGAAGTCGCCGTGGTACCGGAGGGTACTGCCCTGGTGAACCATTGTTCGTATCAGTCGGGTTCCGACGATCGCAGGATTGCCAGACAAGCACAGTAGCGGCATCTCGGAACGCGTACGGGCCGCAGCCTGCAATACCTGCGGATTCTCACAGACGGAGATGACCTGTCCCCGCGGCGCCAGCGATGCGGGACCCGCTACATCGAGTTCATGCAGTGTCAGGTGAGTCACGAGTCCCAGGTCCGCCCGGTCTCGCATCATACGCGACCAACCGTCCGTACCCGGTGGACGGATCTGCCACGCAAGAACTGTTCCGGACAGCGAGTCGGTAGCAACCCGCAGCGCTTTCCAGAGCTCCCTGCGGTCGGCCGCGGTCTCCGGGGCCGGCCGCTCAAGAGCATGAGCCGCGGCTCGCAACAGCACGCCAGCAGCCAGCGTGGTCTCGTCGAAGCCGTGCGCGGTGCCGGTAACCTCACTGGCCAAAGCGCCGAGCTCGCGGATGGACTGCGGTCCCTCGGCTCCGTTCAGCAGGATCCCGAGTCCCGCCACGGCGTGGGAGAGGGCGCGGTCGGCGGCATCGGTCCCGGCTCGGGTGAGAATGCCCGAGCGACGCAGGCTGTCGATCCAGTCCGCGACCCACGGCGCATCAGCCAGCCCGGCCTCGGCCAGGGACGAATCCAGCCGCCGCCACACTTCAGCCCATTCCGCCTGGATGCTGTCGCGGGCGCCAGCGCGGTCGAGGACCGGGCGACCGTCGAGGATCTCGATCACGGAGACCAAACCTCGGCCACCGACGGAGCCACGCAGCGCCGCATCCAGGTCGGCCAGACTGATCCGACGCCGGGCTCCCGCGGCGACGGTGCGTCCGAGCAGCCCGGAAAGTCGATCCGCACCGACCTGGTCGAGGTTGACGGAGACGGTACCGGTCGGCTGCAGACGGTTGCGTTCCAAGCGGGCGCGGACGGCCTGCCACATCGGCGCCAAGTGGGGCGTTGCCAGGTACTCGCGCAGCTCAGGCGGGAGCGCATCAGGGCCGTTCATGCGGCGCGTAGGAAGTGTCGGGTACGCCCGTCCCAGTGCACGTGCGCGGTGGCGGCTGGTGTCCCCTCTTCGCGGCAAATCTCGTAAATGTCGAGCGAGGGCACTTGGGGAACGCAGCCCCAGAGCGCGTGCCCTGTCATGGCGAAGTCGACGTCGAGGCGGACGAGCAGGCCTAGCAGCTCCGCGATGGTTTGCTCGTCCACCTTGGCGAACGCGTCGTCGAGCAGGATGAGCCGCAGCGCCGTGTCGGTGTTCTCGAGGCCGGACAAGTAGGCGTCGACCGCCGCGAACAGGGTCACGTACGACACGAAACGGGTTTCGCCTTGGGAGAGTTTCGCCCGCCGACTGATCCGTCGTTCCCTGCCCTCTTCTGGACCGGTGATGATGACCTCGACGGTGTGCCAGGCGCGGTAGTCCAAGGCGGCGCGCAGGTGGACCGCGTACCCGGCGGTCGGGTCTTTGGTCGCCTCGGCCGCGACCCTGCTGGACAGCAGATCCGTGAGTTCGGTGTCCTGCGCGGCGGTACGCACAGCGGCGGCGGTGCTGACGAGGGTTTTGATCCGCACGATGTCGCTGCCCGCCTCCTCAGCCAATTTCCAGGTGAGGCGGACGCCGATACCGTGGCTAGTTCGGATGGACTTGAGGCTGGCGTTCATCGCGGTGATGAGAGTGGTCGCCTGGCCGAGTCGGCGACGCAGTTCCTCCCCTACTTCGCCGAGGACGAACCGGTGGAAGACCTGGTGCTCGCGTTCGGTGAGGGCGGCGCGACCGACCTCGCACTGCCGCTCGATCTCCATCGCGGCGAGGGCCAGCGGTCGGCGGCCGTCGGCGTCGATCAGCTCGAACAGCCGGATGCCAGCCACCACGGTCGCGGCAACGTCGTAGCTGCCGGAGATCTCGCGTTCGAAGGCCTGCTGGGCGCGGAACAGGGCGTTCTCGTCGGATCGGCCCGCGCGCAGCGCCGCAGCGACGGCGGCGGACTCAGCCGCGACCGCTTCCGGCGCGAGGTTGGTGAAGACGCCACCGGGGGCGGCAGTGAACGCCGTGTCGACGATGCCGGGCTGGTTGAGTTGATCCAGCACCGCGGTCACGCGCCGTCCCAATCCGGTACGGCGTTCGCCGGCTCGCGTCGCCGCTGTCTCGGCTTCCGATCCGGCGGTTCCCGCGTCGCGGCTGAGGTTCTGCAGGGCGACCGTGCCTTCCCGAATGGCGTTCCTGATCTTCCTGAGCTGGGTTTCCGCGTCCATGACCTGGCGCTGCACCTCGGCAGCGGCGATACCGACCGCCTCGGTCAGAGCGCGCAACCGCGTCTCGTCGTTCTGCCAGCTCTGCCAAGCTGCGGCCGCGTGTTTCTCGGCTTCGACCCGCCTGCTGGCCAACTTGGTGACGGCCGTGACCGAGTCCGCGTACCGCTGTATGAATTGCGCGACGTCTTTCGCTTCCTCGGTGACCGTGGCGCAATTGTCCGCGGCGGACCGTGCGGCCTCCTGCAGCGCACGCAACGAGTCTTCGTCGGCCGGAAGGCCGAACTCTGCACAGGCGAGGCGGTGCTCGCGGTCCTTCTCGGCCCAGGCTCGGGAGAGCCGGTCGGCCGTGGCTCGAAACCGTACGGCGTCACCTGCCGTCCGAGTGGCCTGTCGAGCCCTTTCCTGGGCCAGGGTCCGCGCCTGCGTCAGCGCCGCGGACCGGGGGGCGGTGCGGTGGTGATCACGGAGAGCGGTCCGGCGGGATTGCAGGTCGACGCGTTCGGCCTGCCGAAGCGCGGCTTCGTCGGCGAGCCGTTTCAGGTCGCACTCGATGTCGAACAGCCGTGCGGCGCGCGCTGCTGCCCGTGCCGCCGCCCCGATGTGCCGCGCCGCAGGTACGGTGTGCCGGCCGCGAAGGGCACCGTTCCCCCAGCTACCGTCGCCGCCGATCCAGGTGGTGACGGTGGGGTCGTCCAGCCCGATCCGGTCCAGGACAGCCTGAACCGCCACAGCCGGCAGCGGACTGGCCCGGTCGACGACGAGCACGGTAGACAGCGGTACGGGGACCCGCTCCCGTGCCGTTGTCAGAAGCAGGTGGCCGGTGGTGGCGACGAGCCGGCCGGTGCTGTCCACGGTCGCGGTGAGCAGCCCCGAGGCCAGAAGGCCTGCCTCGAGACCGGCGCGCAGGTCCGCGTCGGCTGCCTCGGCGAAGTCCAGGCATCGCCACAACGGCACGCCGTCGGTGCCGGTAACCCAGGTGGGCGCCTCGGGTTCCGGGTCGTGCTCGGCCAAGAGCCTGGCCTGCTCGGCCGTGAGCGCATCAGCCTGCTGCTGTGCCAGATGGTCGGCGTCGCGGAGGCGCTCCAGTGCTCGGTCCACGTGCGCGGTGGCGTCGGTGACGGCGTCGTCAGCCGCCCCGTCCAGCTCTTGCAGGTCGGCCACGTCCGTTCCCTCACCGCAGAGCGCCGTCCGATCGGTGATGATTCGGCGAAGGGCCGGAACCGATGCCCAGTTGACGGGCCCGAGGAGTTCAGCTGTGGTGTGGCTCTCGATCCAACTCCGCCACCGGTCGACGAGGGCGAGAGCCGCATCGTCACGATCCTCGGCGGCCTGCTCGGCGTCGGAGGTGGCCTCCGTGGCCCGCTCCTCAACTTCGGATGCATTGTCGGCAGCCTGGTCCGCCTCTCGCCGCTGCTCCTTCAGGGAGCGTGCTTCGATCGCACGGTTGCTCGCCTGCGCGGCACGGGTGCGCGCGAGCTGTCCGGTCCGCTGTGCGGCGTCCGTCAAAAAATTCAAGTTCGCCGGTTCCAGTGCGAGAACGTCGGGAACCGGCGTGTCGAGGATGTCCGGCTCGGCAAGGCGCGAGGTCCGTACCGTACGAGGGGTGCCTGGTCCCGGCCGCCGGTCGGCACGCACCTCGGTGGGCAGCTCGTGATCGGTGATGCCGGCCGTAGCCAACCGTTTTCGGGTGTCCCGGAGCGTGGCGGAGATCCGGCCGGCGGCCCGCTCGACATCGCCGGCCAAGATGGCCGTGTCGGCAACGCGCCGCTCCTCCTCGCGGCGCGCTCCGTCTGCGGCCTTCAGCGCTGTGTCGGCTTCGCCGGCGCGGGCGTTCACCACCGCGCCGAGTTGCCCCAGTTCTTGTCCGCTGCGGTAGTCGTCGGAGTCGCGCAACCCGTCCAGGCGTGCTTCGAGGCCTTCGGCCTGCTGGTTTCGTTCCTCCAGGCGCAGCGTGTCAGCGGCGAGCTGTTCCTCGAGCTGAGCGGCGCGGTTCGCGCGCTCGCGCGCGTCGTCCGCGGCCCGCCGCGCTTCCTCGGCGTCGAAGCGCAGGTCCCGCAGGGAGGTGGCGAGCACTCCGGTGACGAATTTTCGGTACGCGTCGAGGAACGTCCGCACCTGATCGCGGGCGGCCTCTAGCCGTTGCTGGTCCTCCCGGGTGCTGGTGAGCCCGTCGAGCTGCTGACCCGCGTCGGTCAAGGCCTCCTCGGACAGCGGCGGCAACGCGTCGGCCAAGATCGCCGGCAGGCGCCCCTCCTCGATGCGGTTGCCGACATCCGGGGAACGCAAGGTGTGCAGCAACTTGGTCAGGCCATCGAACCGCTCACGGCCGAGCTGCCCAGTAAGCCCGAACACTTCGGCGCGTACCCGTTCGCGGTGTTTCTCGGCGACGTCGGTGATGCGTTCCTCGGTGACGAGGTCGGCAAGGTCCCGTCGCGACAGCGGCTGACGATCGGCGCCCAGCAAGCGCAGCTCCGCCCCGACGCGCAGCGGCGTGGTGAAGTACCAGACCTTCGCTTCCTTGGTGCTGACTGCGAAACGGACCAGCGCCCCCAGGGTGAGGAACCGCGTGACCGGATCGCCGAACTCCGCGGATTCTTCATCGCAGCGCAGCTCCAACCACATGTAGCCGAGGCGGTTGGTCTGCTCGCCGGCGCCCGCACTCATCAGGTCCTCCATCTTGACCGACGAGCCCGTACCCATGTTGCGCCGATCCGCGTCCAGCAGGAACGGCAGCAGCATCTCCAAGGCACGGGACTTGCCGGATCCGTTCGAGCCGCGCAGGATCAACCGGCCGCCGGAGATGTCAAAGGTGTTCTCGTAGTAATGCCACACGTTGACGAAGCCGGCACGCGACAACCGCCATCGGTACGGATACTGCCGCAGAGGGGTCCGGTCGAACAGGTCGGTCATGGCATCTCCAGTTCGAGCTGGTCGGCGAGGCGGCGCGCAGCGCGGGTCGACGGTGCGGATTGAGGGCGCGGCCGGTAACGGGCAGCAGCGGGATGGACGACGATTCCCTCGGAAGTCGGCCGGGCAAGCCCCATGTCGGTGAGGACCGCGATGGCTTCATCGCGCAGTCCGATCGTCTCGCCCCAGGCTTTGGCGTGTCGGTTTGTCAGCGACGCAAGGGTCGCCTCGATCTCAGACCACTTCACCGCCAACCCCGGGACCGCCCGTCCGTCGTCGAGGGTCGCGCTCGCGCCGGCGGTCGGCGTACGGGCATCGATGAGCTCCCCGAGAAGCAGCAACGCGGCCTGCTTGACCCGGCCGCTGCCGGGGAACGTGACGTCGGTCAGGCTGCCGGCCGTGTCGTAGGCAAGGGCGCCCTCGGCCCGGACCTCGAGCGTGAGGCCGAAGTTGTCCGCCAGCACCCGGGTCAGTTCGGTGCGTTCGCGCGACAACACATCTCGCTCGGCGTCGGTGAGGTCCTCACGGCGTACGAGAGGGTTCTCGACCAGCTTGCGTCGCAGGGACCGGCGCGGCTGGTCGGCGGCCTGCGGGTCCTCGGCCAGCAGGTCGTCGACATGCTCCATGCCCGACAGCGGCCGCGCGAGAAGGTGTGGCAGTGCCGCCCGGTGCAGCGTCAGCAGGGCCTCGTCGCGGCGTTCGCCCCAGCCACCGGCCGTCCCGTCGGTTTCCGACAGCACGCCCCAGCCGATCAAATGACCGATCGCGGTCACCAACGCCCGGCGTTCCGGCAGCGTGTCCCCGATCCGGACGCCGATGGTGGCCGCGTCGGACCGCACCTGCTCGATAAGGGCCGAGATGAGGATCTGCTCCCCTGTGCCCGGTGCCAGCAAGGCGGCGCACAACAACGCCAAATGGGTGTACGTAACGGGGGTGAAGGCGCTGCCGTCGGCGCGGCGCGCGGGGCGTGCGGGTCCGTCCGCGCTGATGGGCCCCTTGGTGAGACGCGCAAACGTCGACTCGACAACGAGGTGGTAGCCCAGGGTGGTCTTGAACACGCTGCGCAGAGCCGGGGCATGCAGGCGTACGAGGGAAAGCTCCTCGGCGTGAGCGGCGGTCAGCAAAGGGCGAGCCAGCAGAGCCCTGGCCGCATCCTGCCGTTCCCGGGCCGACTGCGAAGCCGTGCCGGTGGCGCCGCTCATGCCGGGACCGCCAGGCCGCCGCCGGCCGCGTGCAGGCGTTGAGCGACCAGGGCGACGTCATGGATGGTGACGGTGCCATCGTCGCCCGTCACCACGGTGACCTGCCCACGGGCAGGCGTCATCCGAAGCAGTAGGTCGAGATCGGCATCGCTGTCCTCGGCTGCCATGCCGCCCGCGACGACGGCGACGATCAAGCGCGACAGCTTGTCGAGCAGCAGGTCCCGGGCGGCACGGCTCAGCCGGCTGCGATGCAGGGCGCCCACGGCGATGAGCTCGGCCGCGGCAGCCCGCCGGGCTTCGTTGCGTCGCCGCGCCTGTTCCAGCAGGTGCTGGGCGTCGGCTCCCGGATCCGGGACTCGGGAGCTGCGGCCCCGGGCCGACCGGTCACCTCGCTCGCGCAGCGACACCGGTACGTCCACCGGCACGGCGTCCCACCACGATACGGTCGGCCCGGCGGCCACATCCGATTCCTCCGGCCCAATCAGTAGATGGCGCGCCGGATAGGCGCCGAACGCGGCGTCGTACAGGCGGTGCGCGGTCTCACTGTCCGCGGTGTGGAACCAGCCAGCGAGCTTGAGCAAATCGGCGCGCCGGGACAGGCCGGTGCCGGAGGCGGTCAACATCCGGCGGGCGTTGGTGATGAGTTGTCCCAGGGCTTGCCGCGCGGCGGCGCGCAGCTGGTCAGGCCCGGAGCGCGCGTCGCCAGCGCCGTACCAGGACGCAAGCTGCTCCCACTCGTCGCGCGTACGACCGGGCAGGCGCTCAACGTCCGTGCCCATGCCTTCGATGACCAGCACCGGCAGGTTGTCCAGCACGCTGTCGATCAGCTCGACCACCCACAGGAGCCGCTGCCGGATGAGCGGGGCGTTACGGTTGACGTCGGCGCCGATGAGATCGACGTAGTCGAGCAGCAGGCTTTTGAACTGGGCATATTCTTGATCGGCAAGGTCGTAGCGGGTGAGCACGCCCGCCAGGTAGGCGTAGAAGTCGGTGACCGACTCGGTAAAGACTCGATGGTCGGTGAAGACGCTGGTCACCGCGCCGGCGAGTGCCTCGCTGTCGACGGCTCGCCGGGTGTTCGCCACCTGGTCCAAGATCTGTTGCAGGCTGTCGACAATGCGCGCGAGCAGTTCACGCGCCACCTCACGCGCGCCGTCGACAGTTCGCAAGATCTCCTCGGCCTCGCGGTGAAGGCGCCCGCCCAGCTTCGAGACCTGGTATCGCGACCGAGACCGGTGATAGGCAGCGACGGTGGGCACGCGGGTCTCGCGAACCGAGCGGACCAGGTTGCCCCACTCCACCAGCTGCCGGCACCGGCCCTCCACCGTGTCGGGCTCGAGGACGGTGCCCTGCTCCGCCAACTGCGAAGCGATCTCGACGGCAGAGAGGTCGGCGAGCAAGGTTCCGGTGATGACCCGCATGATGGCGATGTAGTCGTCTGCCACCTCGGCAGTCAGGTACGTAAATAGGGCGCGTTGAGTCGATGTGTCGCGCGCGACCCGATGGTCCGAGGCCACCGGCTCGCCGGTCTCCTGATCGGTCATCGTCCTCCCCAGTACGGAGTGACTGCACTTGGCCCCGACGGTAGCGGAGGGTTCTGACATCCTCGTTTGCCGAACCAGTCGATCGAGCAGCCCTGAATATTTGGTGGCGGTACTGGCTTGGTGGTCCAGCAGGCATCACGGACCAGCGCGGTCTTCGGTGGTGGCGAGCGGGTGTGGTTGGCCGGTCATGGCGGCCAGCGCGGCAGCCACCGCGTGCAGGTCGGCCTTGATGTACGTGGTGGTGGCCGGCCCGGTGGAGTCGGTGTGCCCGGCGTAGGCGCGGGCGATGCCGTAGCCGAAGTGCCGCTCGACCCAGGTCAGGGTGGTGTGGCGCAGCCAATGGGTGGATATGCCCTGGGCAGCCACCCATGGCAACTGCTCGCCGATGCGTTTCCACAGGTGGTCGTAGCGGCGGCTGGTGATCGCCCGCCCGTTGCGGTAGCGCAGCAGAAGGTCGGTGGGCAAGACCGCGCCCCGGGTGTGTGCGTGTTCATCGAGGTGGGCGGCGAGGTCGAGGGTGATCGGCTGCCAGCGCAGGGTGGCACCCTTCTCGGTCAGCCGTACGAGCCCGCGGTCGGTGTCCAGGTCGGCCAGCCGTAGTCCGAGCGCGCCGCCGCGGCGGCAGGCGGTCTCGGTGTGCAGGCGCAGCAGCAGCGCGTCGAGGATGACGTCGTTGCCGCTGGTGCGAGCGGCGACGTTGATCTGTTCGAGCTCGTCGGGGGTCAGCGCGCGGCGGGTGCTCGGTAGTCGGCGGGGCTTGACCACCCGGTGGGCGGGACTGGCGGCGGCGTCGATCAGCCCGTCGGCGATGGCCCGGTTGTAGATGGCGCGGGCGGCGGCGATGACGTGCTCGCCGGCGTGGCGGCCGCTGCGGCTGTTACGCCGTGACCGGGCGGTCGCGGCGATCTGTCGTTGCATGGCCTCGATGTCGCTGGCGGCGACCGCGTCCAAGGGGCGCTCACCCCACGCGGCGGCCATGCGGTTCCAGTAGGTGCCATACGTGCGGCGGGCACCCGGCCCGGCTGCCGCGACGACGTGGGGCAGGTACTCGGCGAAAGTCGGCAGGCTCGGACCGGGCTCGGCCTGCAGATCGGCGAGGGTGACGCCCAGATGGGCCAGCAGTTGCCGGGCGGCGGCGACACGGGCGGGATCAGCCGACACGACGGCCTCCAATCACCTGGGCGTGCAGGTCGGCCAGCAGCCGCGCGACGGTACTGGCCGGATGGATCACCAGCAGGTCATGGGCGACCAGAGCGGCGAGCAGCAGCGGCTGCCCACGCGCGATCGCGCACATCTGGCGCGCGCTGGCCGGTAGTGGAAGCTCCCCTCGGCTGCCCACCACGTGCTGCCCCGCCCGCGCCGACGCGATCACCAGCATCTGGTCCTGCGCGTTGATGGCGATGCGGTGGCCCGGGCCCCAGTGCAGCGCGCGCAGCAGACCGCGTTCGGTCACCCGGCCGGAGCGGTCCGGGCGAGCCATACCGATCAGGATCTCGTCCGGCGACAGATCTGTCGGCGGGCGTGGTGCGGGCAGCGCCGGCATCGGCGCCGGGCGGGGTCGCGGTCGGTCGGAAAGCGGGACCGGAATGAGCGCGCCGATGAGCTGCTCACGGTCGCGGCGGCGAGTTGGTGTCATGGCCGGTCCAACCGGCAACACCCAGCTGCGCGCCAGGGCCCACGTGCGCCTCACCGCGCAGCCGGTCGTTGACGCGCCTCGTACGCTTCGCTGGGTGCTCGCCCACATGACGAGCGAGACCATCCGGCATGCCGGTCACGCCGACATCCTGCGAGAGCTAATCGACGGTGCCACCGGCCGGTAGGAGATCGCGACTCGGAGCCGTACCCCATCCGGTGCAACGCAGCCTCGTCGAGCACTCGGAGACCACCAACGGCCCGAAGGGTCGGCAAGGTGACGGTGAGGAACGCACGGATCTAGCCGCGATCCGCGCGCTACGCGGCGTCACGAAGTGCTGACTCGGCCGGCATGCACACCCGCCGAGAACAGTGCACTTGCGATGATCAACGGTTGGAGCTGGCGCGGGGCCAACACATGGTGACTGGGGGGCGGAGCTTTCGTCGTTGCCCGATCGGGGATTATCACCGAGTGGCTGGGTTGATTGAACACCTGGAGTCGTTCCTCGGGCTCATCGCGGGTGGAAGCCGAGGCGACGATACGACGCCGGCGGGCGTTCAGGTGGCGTGGTTTGGCCCTGACGTCCCGTTCGGCGGGGTCACGACCCTGGTGACCGTCGGGCTATCGCGGCGTCATCTCAACCTGCCGATTGACGGGGCCGTGCACCAAGAGTTGGTGATGCACGTTCCAACCGATGACTACCCGGCTCGGGCGGCCGGGCTGTTGTTCCAGGTGGCCGGCGAGATGGTGCGCCGTAGGGCCGGCTTGCCGCATGGGCAGGTGATTGGTCCGCGCGGGCCCCTCTACCCGGGCAGTCAGACCACAGCCATGGTCGCGATCAGCCCGAGATATTTGCCGGAGTCCTTTGCCGTCTGTCACACCGAAACCGCGCCGGTGGTCTTGACGTGGTTGGTTCCAATCACCACCGGTGAAGCTGAGGTGATCCAGAAGTCCGGGTGGGGGACGCTGGAGCAGGCGTTCGACGCTCAGGATCCGGACCTGGCTGACCCCGGTCGGGCAGAAGTGGCGCTGGATCGGTTGAACTCGTAGGCCTCAGTTGGCGGGCGATCGAGTATCCGGATCTGCCGCAGACAACGAGCGGACCGTCGCCTGGCCCATCACTGCCAGTAACGACGTCGGTTGGCGGGAGTCTCTACTGCGGCTGATTTGTAACGGCCAGCCAATCTCCCCAACGGCGGCCAGATGGTTCCCCTCAAGGCACGGTGGCCTCCCTCGGCCCTGTCGATGGAGGCCACCAGGTGATCCATCGTCTAGGCTTCCACGGCGAGTGGATGGTCCTCGCTGGTCAGACCGGCCAAAGCCACCGCGACCTCGTGCAACGTCGCCCGCACATAGGTGGCTGTCGAGCCGCTCCCACTGCCGCCGTCGGTGTGGCCGGCGTAGGCGCGGGCGACGGCATGGCCGTAGGTGCGCTCCACCCAGGTCAGGGTGGTGTGCCGCAGCCAGTGTGTACTGATCTGCTGGGTGTGCACCCATCGCAGATGCTGCCCGATCCGCGCCCACAGATGGTCGTAACGCCGGTAGGTCAGCGGCCGACCATTGCGGTAGCGCAGCAGACTGCCGTTGCGGTCGCCGTCGCCCCGCTCGGCGTGATGCGCCAGCAGGTGCCGCATCAAAGTCGGGGAGACCGGCTGCCAACGGGACGTGCCGCCCTTCTCCCGCAAGAAGACCAGACATTGGTCGGTATCCAGATCCCGCGGGCGCAGCGCCAGCGCCCCGGCACGACGGCAGGCCGTCTCGGTGTGCAGCCGGATCAGCAAACTGTCCAGACCCGGGTCATCCCCCGTGCTGGCCGCCACCTCGTTGATCTCCGCCAGGCGGACGTCGCCGATCGCTCGCCGGGTGCTGGGCAGCCGGCGTGGCTTGTCCACCTTCAACGCCGGGTTGTCGGCCGCATCCAGGTACCCGGCGGCCACCGCCCGCCGGTACAGGCAGCGCAGCGCGGCCACCAGATGTTCGGCAGCCGATCGGCCGCCCCGGTTGTTGCGTCGCGCCACCACATTGGCCTGCACCTGGGCGCGCAACTGCTCGATCTCAGACGGTCGGGGTTCGTCGATACGCCGATCCCCCCATGCCTGGACCACCCGATTCCAGTACGAACCGTACGCCCGACGAGTACCCGGCGACACCGCAGCGGCCACCACCGGCACGTACTCGGCGAACGTCGGGGCCAGCGGACGGGCCGGCCGCACCTCCAGCAGATCGGCCGGAGAGATGCCCATCCGCTCCAGCAGCAACCGGGCCGCCTCCAACTCCGCCCGGCCAGCGACGGTCTGACTCACGCCGCCTCACCCCCCGCCACGGCGGCGTGCACATCAGCCAGCAGCCGGTCGAGCACCGCAAGGGGATAGGCCACCAGCACGCCAGCGGCAGGGGCGGCAGCAAGCAGAACGCGGTCCCCGGCCGTCAGCCGGCACCACCGGCGCACCGCCAACGGCAGATGCAGGTGACCACGATCGCCTACGCAGTGGACACCATCGACTGCCGGCCGGGCCACGATGATTCCCGCCTGCTCGCGTATGTCCAGCCGGGTCCCCGGCCCCCAGCCAAGCACCCGGACGATACTGCGATCGGCGACGCGGCCGCTCTTGTCCACAGCGCTCAACGCGTAGACGGCGTCGGTCGCTCGCGGGGATCCGGATTCCAACGCCGGTACGGGAAGCGGCCGTCGACTCCGACCCACCGGACCAGCACCGCCAGGGACCACCTTGGGGATCACCGGCGGCACGAACGAGGCGGTCACCACGACCACCCCCGCCCCGGCACGGCGGTCGCCCGCAGAGACGCCAGAGGGTAGATGAGGTGTTCAAGCGCGCTTGAACACGAACACGTGAAACAGCGCATAGATGCGGAAAATCTGTGTCCGAGGGGGGACTTGAACACCGGTTGCCCAGGCGATGGCCCCGTGTCATTGCCGGTGGCCGATCGTTCTAGCACTCCGGCAAGTCCGCCTGCCTCGCCCGGCCGGGACATCAATCGCGATCTTCCAGATTGAGCCGGCGCCGCTCAGCGAATGCTCGGGCGCGCACCTCGTTGCGGAACGCGGTGTCGATCTCGTCCTGCAGTTTGTCATCGGACACGTCGTCCTCCGGACCAGCGGGCCGCTCGGCGTACTCCTGGTAGACAAGCCAACAGCCGCGAATTCCGGCCAGAAGATCTTCCAGCATGTCGCGGGCGGGACGACCAGGGTCCAGAGTGGTCAACCGAATCGTCATGAGCTCGGTGTCCGCCTCGGGGTCGTTCCCCTCGTACCGTTCGGCCTTCTCGTCAGCCTCTTCGAGCTTGTCCCGTATGTCATCAACGTCGGGCGCCTCACCCTCGGCGACGGCCATGGCGTAACGGATCATGCCGGTCACCGCGTCTGTTGGCGACAGACCGATCTCCATCAGCTCCAGCACTGCGGCGGGCGTTGCGTGCGGAAGTGCCTCGATGTCGTCCGCTTCCACCACAATCTCGGTCACGGCGGTTCCCGATATCTCCGACGCCACTTCGGCGGCCGCCAGCAGCCAGTGCGCGGCTGCAACGCACGCCGAGGTCGGGTCGAGGTTAAGAAACAGCTCGTCCGCGCCGAGCGGGTCGTCCGTCAGAATCTGGTTCGCGGCGGCGACCTGGACTGGCGAGGCGTCTTGTCGCGTGAGTTGCACGGCCTGCGCCGAGCGTCCCGACAGGTTTCCCAGTTCGGCACGCTCAACCGCCGCAATCTCGGCCTCCACATCGGCGACCACGGCAGCAGTAAGAACCGCGTCCGCAGCCGCGTGCAGGCAACGGCCCACTCGATGGGCGTACTCCTCCACAGGGTCGTACGAGACCATCAGCAAGCCATCACCGTCGGGCACGTTCGGCTTGCTGATGTTTGCGGTCACCGAGGCGAACTCGTTCCGAGTCTGCTCTCGCCGCCACCCTTCCGTGTTGATCTCCAGGCTGTCGGCGGCGCTCGCCGGGTGCGTGTAGCAGCGCCAGAGCGCCTCGGACAGGCCCGACAACTCGGCCGCCAGCGCCAGTCGCTGTCGCCGCGGGATGCTCGCCGCCAGCGGCGCGACCCGAATCGCAACAGACCCGTAGCCGGTGTCCCAGGTCGCCACCAGCTCACTGCGAGTCTCGTCGATCGCGTACCGCGTCATCGCCACCCCTCCCCGACAGCCCGCCGCAGCCTACCGGTGACGACGCGATCACGCACGGCCCTGCCGGCGTGATCGCGTCAACCAGCCGACCTACACGCGCTCCCCGATACCCAGTCGCGCCTGCGTCTCCTGCGCCCGCTCGGCCGCCGCGCTCGCGCCGTAGTGACGGGGCATGTCCTCCGATGTCCAGCCCAGCAGGAGCATCAGGTCACCGGTGTCGCCGCCGGCGCGCTTCCATTCGTGGGCGAAGCTGTGCCGCCACCGGTGCGCGTGCACGTCCGCCACCCCGGCTGCTTTGCCAAGCCGCTTGAGGAGGATCTTGATGCCGTTCGGAGTCAAGGGTGCGGTACCTCGTTCCGCCAGCCACAGGTTCGGCAGGGCAGCGCCCTTGTGCTTGTCCCGGGCCCGCAGATACCGGCTCAGCGCCCGAGCGGTCTTGGGCCCGAACCGTACCCGTCGGTCCTTGGCGCCCTTGCCGTGGAAGCGCACCGACTCCGTGTTGAGGTCCACGTCGGCGACCAGGAGGTTGCCAACCTCGGACAGCCGGGCACCGGTGTTGCAGTACAGCCGAATCAGCGCCTCGTCCCGCAGGTTGGCGAAGCCCTTGCCCTTGCACGCGTCGAGGAGCTTGCCAGTGTCCTCGTCGCGCAGAACCGGGATCAGTTTCCGGGGTGTCTTCGGCTGCCGCACCCGTTCCATCGGCGACCGGTCGATGGCCTGCTCGTCGACGAGCAACCACTTGAAGAACTGCTGCAGCCCCTTGTGCTTGTTCAGCGCGGTCGACGCGGACCTGGTGTCGATCATCCAGGCCTGGAACGCCTCCACGTGCGCCCGGGTCACCGCGCACGGATCGTCGGCGGCGTCATCGGCGTCCGGATCCGGCGAATACTCCCCCAGATACCGACCCAACTGCGCGGCAGCGAGGAGGTAGTTGTAGCGGGTGGTCTGCGGGTAGTTCCCGGCCCGCAGCGACCGGTCCCAGTCCCGCAGGAACCCGGCCCAGGTCCGGGACAGTCCGACGGTGAGCTTTTGAAGATCGAGGAGTGGCATGACAACCTGCCCGAGTCAAGGAGTCCAACAGCGGCGTGCTAGACCAGGCATCCATGCCAAGCAATGGAAAGAGGGCTCCCGCAAGTCGCTGACCTGCGGAAGCCCTCTCGCTGTCGGGACGGCCGGATTCGAACCGACGACCCCTTGTTACCAACCGTAGCCACCCCGACCTTGTCATTGACTGTCAGAAATAGGCGCTGAGCTGCACAGACACGATCAAGCAATGATCGCTTCTTGTCACTGGTTGTCAACCACAGGCGGGGGTTTTCGGGGGGTAAATGGGGGCAGGCCGACAGGACGTCGCCAGGGTCCCACCGCGCCCCGCTCCCCCACCATCGGGACCTCCCGTCACCAAGAGAACGACGTGCTCTTACCCATCGCGACCCGCCTACCGCAGGCATGGGGGTTCGTGTCGGTGGGGGGACACGAACCGAAACCCCACGCCCGCTCGTCCTGACCAGCGAGTTCCTACTCGGCCGCGAGGGATGAGTGGTGTAGGCCCGGCCGGGTCCGCCGCCTCGCCGAGCGGGACCGCCTCCAGCCAGACCCGCACCGGCCCGACCGAGGCCAGATCGGCCGAGCGCGGGACCACCGCGGCCGCGCCGAGACCGCCAACCCACGCTTTGCTAAACGCCGCTCGCGAGCAGACACCCTTGCCCTCGTCCATCACCTCGGGAGGCGTAGCCCGTGCATGCCGCCGTCGACGGCCAACGCGGAGCCGGTCGTGGCAGCGGCCGCCGGCGACGCCAGGTAGTGCACCGCGTCGGCCACCTCCTCGGCCGTGACAAGCCGGCCCGTCGGCTGCCGCGCCTCCAGCCGGCGCCGCTCCCCGTCTGGGTCTGCGGACGTGGCGAGCAGCCGGGCGACCCACGGGGTGTCGACAGTGCCGGGGCACACGCAGTTGACGCGGATGCCGTCGCCGATCAGGTCGGCGGCCATGGCCAGCGTCATCGCGTGTACGGCGCCCTTGGTCGCCGAGTACAGGACCCGGTTGGGCAGGCCTGCCCACGCGACGACCGAGGAAATGTTCACGATGGCCGCATGGGCGCTGCGGCGCAGGTACGGCAGGGCCGCCCGGCTGACCCGGGCGACCCCGACGACGTTGATGTCGAGCACCCGATGCCATTCGGCGTCGTCGTTGGCTTCGACACCGCCAACGGCGCTGACGCCCGCGTTGTTGACCACGATGTCCACGCCGCCGAACGCCGCGTTGACTAGGGCGAGCGCCGCCTCGACAGACGCGGCGTCGGCCACGTCGGCGTGCACGGGCAGCACTCGGTCGTCGGTCCGGTCGCCCGCGGTCAGGTCCAGCGCGGCCACCCGCGCGCCGGCATCCACGCACCGGCGCACGCACGCGGCGCCGATGCCCGATGCGCCGCCGGTGACAACCGCCACCAGACCGTCCATTGTGCTCACCTACTGGCCTCCTATCGTTGGTTGGGCGAGGTGTCGGTCATCGCCACGCGGCGTCATATGGATCTCGAAGCGGTCGAACGCCTCGGAGATGATCGCGGCGAAGCATTCGGGCGCGGTCGGCGCGACGTAGTGACCGTCGCCATCACCACCGCGTCGACGAAAGGTCGCGCAGGCCCTCGATGCGCCTGCGCAGCCCGACGCCCGCCGGCTGGTGTGCGGACCGGTACGTTGCGGGCAGCGGCGAGCAGCAGGCTGCCGCGATTTCGTTTACTCCGCCGACCCGGCAGGCGTCGATCTGCACGACGTCGCTGACTTCGGCGTGCAGCAGCGGTTTGACAATCACCTGGCTGGCCATGTGTTCGCCAGTGGCCAACCCCGGTCGGGCGGGCGCCCGGCGGGTGAGCATCCGGGTCGGGGTTCCTCGCGTCCGACCCGTCGACCTCTGCGGAGGCGAGGAAACGCAGGCGACGAGGTGGTTCGCGGCGAGCGCATCGTGCTCACGCCCGCCGGCAGGTGTTGGTTTGCCGACCCAGGCCGGCCACCTCGACCTCGACGACATCACCCGGGCGTAAGTAGCCGAAGCGGCCCGACAGCGCCACCCCCTGCGGCGTCCCGGTGTTGATCACATCGCCTGGCTCCAGCACGGTGAACTGGGACAGGTGCCACACCAGGTGCGCCACCCCGAACACCATGTCCTTTGTGGAGGAATCCTGGCGCGGCTCGCCGTTGACCCAGCTGCGCAGCGGAAGGTCCTGCGGGTCGCCGACCTCGTCGGGGGTGACTAGCCACGGTCCGAGCGGGTTGAACGTCTCGCAGCTCTTGCCCTTGGACCATTGCCCGCCGGAGCGGTCAAGCTGGAATTCCCGCTCGGACACGTCGTTCGATGTGGCATACCCGGCCACGCAGGTCAGCGCATCATCGAGTGTGTCGAGATAGCGGGCGCGAGCACCGATCACAACGGCCAGCTCCACCTCCCAGTCGGTTCGCGTCGAACCGCGCGGGATCACCACATCGTCGTACGGCCCCACAACGGTGTTGGGTGCCTTGTAGAAGATGACCGGCTCGGCTGGAGGGGCGGCGCCGGACTCAGCCGCGTGCGCGGCGTAGTTCATACCGATGCACAGCACGACGCCCGGCCGCGCCACGGGAGCTCCGACACGCAGGCCGGAGACGTCCACCTCCCGCAGCCGGCCCGACTGGTAGGCGGCGCGAACCCGCGCCACACCGCCCGTGGCGAAGAACCTGCTGTCCAGGTCCGCCGTAATCGGCGTCAAGTCATGGTGCCGGCCGTCCTCACCGACGAGCACCGGGCGTTCGTGGCCGGCCGGGCCCACCCGCATCAGCTTCATCAGCTCTCCCGTCCGCCGCGCACCCGTCCGCAGGCGGTGAGGATGCCCTGAAGGTAGCCGATCGCGTGAGCCCGCCCGCGGCTGCAATAGCCGGCGGAGGAGGTATCGCCCCACGTGTCGAGATCGTCGGACATCGCCGGGGTATGGTCATCGATAATAAAGCCGTCAAAGCCGACCGACGCGAGCCGGGCCATCACCGCGGCCGGGTCCAGGTTCCCCTCGCCGAGGAAACACTCCGTGAATGCGGGCACGGTGCCCTTCACGTCGCGAAAGTGCACGTAGCTGATCGCGTTCGCACGACCAAAGAAGTCAATCACCTCGTCGACGCTGCGGTGTCCGTCTATCTCGGACACCGTGCCAAGGCAGAGGTTGAGGCCCCACGCCGGGCTGCCGTTGGCCCGCCGGTGGCCCTCCTTGAGGGCGGCCGGGGTGGTGAAGATGCGCGCGGCGCCACCGAGCGGGGCGTCGACCGGCGGGTCGTCGGGGTGCAGGGCGAGCCGCATGCCGGCCTCTTCGGCGACTGGTAGCACGGCATCGAGAAAGTACTGGTAGTTGGCCCACATCTGCTCGGCGGTGATCGGCGGTTCGATCGGTTCGCTGGGTGTCAGCTTGTAGCTTGCCAGGGCGTTGCCGGCGCCAACGTCGGCGAGGTCGAACGCGGTGACGCGGGCGCCGCCCCGGCCGACGGCCCGCATGTCGGTACGCCACACGTAGGTCGTGATGAAGTGGTAGCCGAGCAGGAAGATCCCGGCCCGGGCCATGTTACGGATCGTGCGCTGGTAGTTTTCGATCTGCTCGTCCCGACCTGCTGCCCCGCGCTGGATCTTGTCGAATTGGGCTGCCGGGACGTTCTCCAGCCCCTCGATGGTCAGGCCGTCGCGTGCGCAGCGGTCCTGTAGCGCCCGCAGGTCTGGATAGGTCCAGTAGCCGGCGTCACTCGGGAGGTTGCTGGGGGCGTGCAGTTGCACGCTGGTCAAGCCGAGCTGTCGGGCGAACGCGGCGGTGCGGTCGTCGTAGGTGTCGATGTGGCCGAGGGCGATGCGCATGCTCATAGCCGTGTCCCTTTGTCGCGGAACGGGCCCAACGGGAGCCCGGTTGCCCCGGTTTCGATGGCGGACAGGTGCCAGCGGCCGAGGTTGGCCGCGATCAGGGTGCTGCCGAGGAATGCCACGTTGGTGGGGTGGCACAACTTGTGGGCGCCCGGGTCCCGCGCCAGGACCGACACGGCGCCGCCGGGGGCGACGACCAGGATCTGGCTGGGCTCGTAGCAGGCGACGTAGAGGTTGCCGTCGGTGTCCAGCGCAAGCCCGTCGGGCAGCGCCTCGCCCAGCCGCGCGAGGATGCGTCGCGCACCGGGCGCACCGTCGGCGGTGATGTCGATCGCCGTGACGCGGTGACCCCAGGTCTCGGCCACGTACAGGGTGCGGCCGTCCGCGGACAGGGCCAGCCCGTTGGCGAAGTCGAACGGCCCGGGATGCCACAGCACGTCACCGCCGTCCGGCTCGAGCCGGGCGATGCCCGGGCCGGGTACGTGCGGCGTGCCGCTGTCGGACACGTAAAGTCGCCCGGCCGTGTCGAACACCGGAAAGTTGGGGTTGACGAAGCGGTGGCCCGGCACGCCGTCAGCGAACGTGTCGACCTGGCCAGTGACCGTGTCCAACCGCATCACCGCCGCGTGGGCCGCGTCGCACACGAAGACGTGTCCCGCGGCGTCCAACGCCAGGCCGAGACAGAACCCGCCCGTCGACGCGACCTGCTCAAACCGGCCGTCTGCCAGGCGGTAGATCTGGCCTTGCTCGCCGCCGCACCACACCGTCCCGTCCGGGGCTACTGCCACACCCTCCGCGTGGTCCAACCGCGGTTCGGTGAACAGACCGTCGAAATAGATGCGTATGTCAGTGGTCATGACTCCCGCCCCGAAGGTGTTGGAGGTCCGGCTCGACCCAGCCACCGGCTCGTCTACTGTCAGTTCCAGTCCCCGCCGTCATTCGGGCAGCGCCACGGCCAAGTTGGCGAGCAGTCCTCCGTCGACCCGGATTTCCGCGCCGGTGACGAAGCTGGCACGCGGACCGGCCAGGAACGCGATGACCTCGGCCACCTCGTCGGCGTGGGCGACCCGGCCCAGCGGGTGGCTGGTCCCCCAATCCCGCAGGACGTCATCTTCGGCGCGGCCGTTGCCGAACTGCCGGGCCGAACGACGAAGCATCGGCGTGTCGACGGAGCCTGGTGAAACCACATTCACCCGGATGCCGTCGGCCGCGTGGTCGATCGCCATCGCCCGGGTTAGTGCGACGATGCCGCCCTTGCTGGCGGAGTACGCCGCTACCCCCTTCTGGGTCGCGTGGGCCTGCACCGAGGCGACGGCGACGATGGCGCCGCCGCCCCGCTCCCGCATCCTGGGTACGGCGTGGTGCGCGGCGAGGTACAGGCCGCGTAGGTTAACGGCGATGACCTCGTCGAACCCGGAGGCGGTGGTGTCTACGACGGTGCCGTACCGCTGGATGCCCGCGCAGTACACCAACACGTCCAGCCCGCCGAACCGGTCCGCTGCGGTAGCGCACAACCGGGCCATGTCGTCATCGTTGCGCACGTCGCCCACGTCGCCGTCCACCACGGCCCCCTGGGCGCCCAGCCGGTCCACGACAGCCTTCACATCATCGGCCTCGTGCCCGCCGATGACGACCGCCGCGCCGGCGCTCGCTAGCCGCAGCGCAGTCGCGGCGCCGATGCCGGTAGACCCGCCCACCACGACCGCTACCTTGCCGGCAAGGTCGCTGGCGTACACCATGTCGCCATCCTCCATCCGTTCACCCATGCCGTCCTCCTCGTCGTTCGGCGGTTATCCCCCGTCCACGACCGCCCTGGAAAGTGGTCACCGGACCAGTCGGTGGGCGGACATGGCACCTTTCAATCAGTCGTGACGTCCGTTTCCGTCGGCGGTCACCGTGAGGGTGAGTGCGCTGCTTCGAGACTCACCCGGCTCGACCCGTATCTGCGTGCCGGTCTTCGCGCGCGCGGCCACCAGGCCGGCGCATCCGGGTCGACATCGCCGCGACTGCAGCAGGGGCGCCTGCCCGGGCGTCAGCTGGATGGCGTCCGGTGCGGCAGCCACGAGGGTCTCGATCGCCGCGGGCATGTCCTCGATGCCGGTGAGGAACGACGGCTCGCCGAAGAAGCCGTGGTCCACGGCCACGTCCAGGCAGCGGCCAGAGGCGGGGTTGAACAGGCGGTTGAGGCGGTAGTTCACGCCGGCTCCTTCAGCGCGACGGTGACGACTTCGTACGGGCGCACGGTGACGGCTATGGTGCCGTCCGCACGGACGGTTAGCGACTCGACCGGTTCTTCGGTCGCGGTGCAGCGCAGCGCGACGGCTCCTGGGCCGGTGTGCGGGTGCCGGACCGACGCGGTGGCGGCGGTACCGGCGAGCTCGCGGAGCCGGACCACGATGCCGCTCGCCCGGCGACCGGCGAAGACCGAGGCATCCACGTTAGATGGCAGGGCGGCGTCGAAAAGGGTGCCGGCGGCGGACCGTCGCGGTGTGCCGCCGCCCTTGTCCAGCCAGGTGACCAGGTTGGACAGCACCGGCGCGCGCAGGTCGCGGCCGAGTCGCCAGGCGGCAACCGGGTCGTACGTGGACAGCGGGGTGAACGCGTATCGCAGCATGACTATGCCGTCCTGGCTGGCCGGCGTGTTTGTCCACCAGTAGTTGTTCATGACCCAGGAGAGGACCATGCCGCTCGGGGTGGCGGTGCGTGGCCAGCGACCACGCACGATGTCGCCGAGGGTGAACAGCGGCGCGTCGGCGCTTGCCCAGGCCACGCAGAGGTCCGGGCCGGCAACGGTGACGGCGTCCTGCGCCGTGAACCACTCGTTGCACGCGCCGGGCTGGTGATCGCGGGCGGGGTCGACCCAGCCCTGCTGCCGGTCGTACCGCACGATCGGGTCGGGCACGGCGAACGGGAACGCCACATACACCGACTCCTTCGCCAGCTCGGCCTCCTTGACCAGGGTGACGGTGAGGTCAATGCGGTCAGTGTCGTCGTGCAGTCGCAGCGTCGTACGCACCACGGGCAGGCTTGGCGCAGCGCCGACCGCGCTGATCTCCCAGCCCCAGGGCAGACGGCGGGCGCCCTCGGCCCGCATCGCCGCCGCGTTGACCGTCAGCTGTGGTGGGGGCAGTGTCGGGTCGATGTCGTTGAGGGAGGTCGCTTCGTCGCCCAGTCCACGCCCGCTGGCGGTGCCGCCACCGGTCACGTGTAGCACGTCGCCGAGCGCCCAGCCATGGCTCGGGTCGAGCAGCTCCCGGTCGAGTCGGTGGTGGCGCAGGCTGGTCGGCCGGCCGGTGTCCGGGTCGAATTCGACCCGGTAGCGCGGTGTATCCAGAGTTGACGGCACGGGGCGGGTCGTGGCCTCACGCGGCGGCGCAGTGTCACGGCGCACGGCGTACGTCGCATAACCGAAGCCGGGCAGCGGGCCGGTGCGCACCCGGACGACCCCGGGCGCAGAGCCGAGCCGGATCGCGGGTAGCGGGGTGCCATCGAGCGTCTCGACGCGCTCGTCGGCGGCCAGCTCCACCTCGATCTCAACGTTCCGCGCGAAGCTGGCCGGGTTCGCGACCACCAGCGCCGGGCCCTCGGTGGGCACGAGCTCGGCCAGTTGGGATAGTGCTCGCCGGGCCTCGTCGGTCGCGATGCGCAGCCCTTCGTCGATCTGGCCGATCTTCCAGTCGCGCTGGTCGATCACATCTGCCGAGTGCGGGCGGATGGTCGCGTGGGCCGCGGTCCAGGTGTGCTCGCAGCCGAGCAGCAACCGGCGCCAGCCCTCGTCGAGGGTGGACAGGTCTGGGCGTATGGTCGGATCTGCCGCCGCGACCAGCGCGGACATGGCCTCGGCCGCGGGCATGAGGGCTTGCGCGCGACGATAGCGGGCGATCGCAGCGGCCTGCGTGCCGACGCCGTCCTCCCAGTAGCTGCCGCCGTCGCCCTCCAGTACCGGCAGACGGTCGGCGAGCGGGCGAATGGCGTCGAGATAGTCGGCGATGGTGCTGAAGCGCAGTCGGGGATAGGCGTACCGGGCATTCCACCGCTCGACCAGGTCGGCGTATCCGTCGGCCACGTCCTCGTTGTCAGCGTGCGTGCCGACGATCGGCAGGTCGTGCGGGACATAGTCGGGTCGGTCGTAGCGGGCCGCGTAGCGCGGGAGTGACGCGGACATGCCCGCGAGCGACGGCGGGTCCGCGCACATGAAGCGCAGTTGAGAGTACGAGTCGGAGAAGTATGCGACCACCTCGGCGCCGTCCGGGCCGCGCCAGCGAACCGGCGAGAGCAGGTGCAGGGTGTCGCTGTCCGGGTTCCCGCCGCGGGTGTGGTTGGCGATGCCGAAGAAGCCGGTCAGCCCCAGCGCGGCGACGATCGACGGGATCGCCTGTGGGTACGACGGTACGTCGGTGAGGTTGGCCGTGCGTATCGGCAGGCCCAGGTCACGGCCGAGCTGGGCGGAGAGGTAGGCCGCCCGGTAACACTCCTCGATGCTCGCCACGCCGGCGAGGAACAGGGCGTAGAACGCGTTGACGCCGACCTGGCCCGCGCGGATCGCCTCGAGTGCCGCGGCCGTGGGCGCCTCGGTGCGGGACCGCAGGAAGGTCTCCAGGATCATGCTGCCGTCGATCGTGAACGCATAGTCGGGTGTGTGACGCAGGATCCCGGTCACCCGATCGATGTTGCGGTTATGCAGCTCGATGACCTTCGCCTGGTTGTCGGTGTAGCCGACGTCCAGGTGCACGTGAGGGATCAGATGCAGCGTCCAGCGCCGTGCGGGGCGGAACGGCGCCCGGGGCAGCTCGACCCGGCGGCCGTCAAGGTCGAGCGTAGCGTGGGCATCGATCTCGGTCTCGGTGTGGGTGTCGGTGTCCGAGCGGGCGGGCACCGCGAACCTGATCCGGGTGTCGCCGAAGTCGACGCCCTCCACAGGGGATGACCGCTCGTGGGAGCCGACCCGCAGGGCGGCGGTGCCCGCGGCGAACCCATGCGGGGATGTCAGGTCCAGGTCGACCAGCTCGAAGAGGTCGCCGTCGCGTTCGACGTACAGCGAGGTGGGGCAAAGCCGCAACGTCGGTTCAGCAGGTGTGGTGCCGGCGGCGAGCGAGAGTCCCCGCCAGGACAGTGCGCTGCCGAACCACACGCCCAGATGCGGCAGGTGCGGCCGCGTCTTCGTGAGGTCGGGCTCGACCTCCTCCAGGCAGTGCGTGGTCAGGATGATCTCGTTCCGGCCGGGCCGGATGAGCCCAGGCCGCAGCGGGACGACCCGGTCGATCGGCCCCGAAATCGGCGACGGCGGCATCGGCGCGTGGGCCCGGTCGTCGCGTACCGGGTCGAGCAGCACCAGACCGCGCCGGCCGTTGACGGTGACGATGAGATCCGGACAGGGGCCGTGGCTGGCCAGCGCATGCAGGTGCAGGTCATGCCAGAGCTCCTCCGAGCCGGCCGGAGCGTCGAACCGGATCGTCGCGTCCGCGGGCCGCCAGCCGTGCCCGGCGTCAAGTGGGCCCGGCTGGACCGCCGGCCAGTGCGTCGAGGCGTCGCTGCGGCCGATCTCGAAAATGGGACCTCGCTCGACCGGGTCCGGTCTGTCCACCGGCGAGTACGGCGACGGCCGCGCGTCGGTGCCGGCGTACCAGTGGTCGGCGAACTGACGCGGGCCGGCAGCCGGGTCGCCGATCTGCCACAGTCGAATACTCACGCCAGCTCCCGCACGGTGACGGTGACGGACGCGGTCCGCGTCTCACCGGGAGCGAAGACGACCTGGGTGCCCGTGTTGGCCCGTACGGCTGCGATGCCCTGGCCGGGGAAGCTCGTTGCCGGCTCGATCGCCAACACGTAGGCGCTGCGATACCACGGGAATCCCGCGCCGCCACCCGCCTCCAGCCAGTACCACGCGTGCGGCAGGGTCGCCGCGTCCCAGTCCAGCTCGACGGCCAGGCCCAGGCCGGGGTTGCGGATCGCCGCGTGACCGCAGGTGAAGTCGGTGAGGTAGCCCATCCGGTCGACGCCTGCGTCGGGTGCCGGGATGCGGGTCAGGTCAACGTTCCCGCCGCCCCGGCCGGGGACGTGCGGCCATGTGGCGCGCACGCCGAGCGCGAGGTCGCCGCTCGGCGTGTCGCGCCGGTCATCGACAACGAACGTGCCGGCGGTCGTCTCGATGAGCGTGTCCGGCCCGATCAGCGGCGCCCCGAAGGCAGGGTGCTGGCTCCACATCGCCTCAATGGGTTCGCCGCCGACGTTTGTGATGGTTTCGGTGACGCTGAGCCGGGCGCCGTCCAGGACGACCCGCTTGACGATGTCGAATGGACTGCGTACGAGCCGGGCGCGCAGCTCGACGCCGCAGCCGCCATCGGCGCCGTCCACGGGCGTCCAGTCGAACGGTGTCAGCCAAACCTCGCCGTGCATGCCCCAGGCGACGCCGTGTTCGGTGACCGCGTCGCCGCCGTTGGGGAAGACGGTTTGCCAGCCGCCCGGGTACGCCTCGATCAGTCGGGCCACGTCGTGCTCGCTCGTGGTGACGGCGCCGCGAGCGCGCAGCCCCCATGGCGACTGCCACAGCAACTCGGTTGCCGTGCCAAGCCACTGCAGTGACAGGACATCGCCACCCTTGCCGGGCAGGACCTCGGCGGACAGCAGATCAGAGCCGAGCCGGACGATCTCCCACCCGCGCCGTTCCACGACGTCGAGCTGTCTCACCGCCGCGCCTCCTGCCGTCCGCTGCTGGCTCTTGGGCGGTCACCGTAACCCGCTCCGACAACGTTGTCTAGACCCGATCCGCCTCGTGATCAGAGCGTCCCCCATGTCGTTAGGACGGCATGACGGACGCTCTGATCACGGAGGAACTAGTCGGTGCCTTGGCGGTCCTGCCGCAGGTACGCGGTGCCGTGCGTGAACGTCCGGATCTCGAACGTATGGCCCGCGCGGCCCTCCCACGCGAACGGCACGATCATGAACTCATAGTGGCTGGCCTGTTGAAAGTCGTGCCGGAAGATCTGCCGCGTGGCGATGATCTGGCCCGCCGTCGCGTCGTATACGTCGATCGTCGCCACGAGGTCGTTGCCGGCCGTGACGTTGTCGATCGCGAGCTTGACCACGCCGGTGTTCCAGTCGGGCACCACGTTGTTGTTGTACGGCCCGTACGCGAGAAACCCCGGCCCGTCGGACGTGTTCGCCGACCAGCCGTCCCCGTCGGGGCGACCCACCTGGTGGTACGGCATCGACTCGGTTTCGAACACCAGCCCCCACCCGCCGTTGGTCTCGTTGGAGACCTTGGCGCGACGGGTTACGCTGCCGAACTGGCCGATACTGCGGTAGTACACCCACCGCTCCCCGCCGAGGCTGAGGAATGCGGGCCCGTCGTTACCGAACCCGCTCTCTGGAGCGAGCACCGGGTTCTGCCGGTACTTCGTCCAAGGGCCGGACGGGCTCGGTGCCCGGGCGAGCCCGCTCGACCACTGCGCGGTCTCAAAGGGGGCGTCAGTGCTGCCCTCGTAGACCATGTAGTAGTACGAGCCCTCCTTGACTATGTCCCGTTTGCCGATCGTGCCGGCGTCCCACGAACCGCCCGGGCCAGTGCTCAGCACCGGGTTGCTGCCACTCTTCGAGAGCGAGGTGAGGCTCGTTCCGCTGGCGAAGCCGACGCGCACGTCCGTGCCGTCGTACCCGTGGTAGTAGAGGTGCCAGGTACCGTTCTCGTACCACAGGTTCGGCGTACCGATGTTCGCCGACTCCCACCCAGACGGGTTGTGCGTGAGGATCCGTCCGACCTTCGTGAAGGTGACTCCGTCGGTCGATGTCGCCAGGCCGATGTCACCCGGGTTGGCGGGGTTGAAGCCAGCTCCCTCGTACACGAGGTAGAACGTGCCATTCACGTACGCCACGCCAGGGAAGCTCGCGATCCGGTCGTCCCAGGAGCCGGACGGCCCGGTGTCGAGCACGATGCCGTGGTCGGTCCAGTTGACACCGTCGGTGGACGTCGCGAGGGCGGTTGCGAACGTGCCGTCGGGCTTGTTCCTGATGTAGTACGCCGAGATCTCTCCTCCGATGGTGACCGTCGAAATGAAGTGCATGTTGAACGGTTCGCCCATTACCCACTGCTTGTCGACCTTCAGGAACGCCTCATTCCGGTCGTACAGTGCGGAGATGGTCGCGGGGTACGGGCTGTCGCTGGCGCTTGCCTGGCCGGCGTATCCGACCGTGGCGAGGACCACGGCGGCGATCACCGCACACAGCATGCGCAGCGATCGATGAAGCGCGACGTCAATGTCGTTCCTCCTTCGCGATTGGGGACGGGCCACGCACACGTGGCGCCCCAGTCGTGCGCAGCGAATGGAGCGTTCGTCCTGGCGCGGCATCTTCGGGTTCGTGATATAGATCGCGATCTGTCAGCTAGAGTAAGCACAGGGTGACAACGTTGTCTAGTCGAGATCCCCGCCCAAGGTCGCGGTGCGTGGCGCGGAGAACACCGCCTGCGCGGGCCGCTTGCGGTGTCGACAACGGAACGTTCGACAGCAGCGACGGTCCGCAGCTGCGTGCGATCATGGGCGGGCGCTAGCGTGACAACGTACGAATGCGATGGAGGCGGCGCATGAGGAATCGACGGCCGACGATGGTGGACGTCGCACGGGAGGCGGGCGTCGGTCTCAAGACGGTCTCGCGGGTGGTCAACGGCGAATCGGGTGTAAGTCCCGAGATGGCCGACCGAGTCTTCCTGGCCGTCGCCAAGCTGGGCTTCCGCCGTAACGCGATGGCTCGTGACCTGCGCGCGGGTCGATCCACTGCGAGCGTGGGGCTTGTCATCGAGGATCTTGGCAACCCGTTCTACAGCTCGGTCGCCCGCGGCGTCGAGCAGCTGACACACGACCGGGATTTCGTGCTCATGACGGCCAGTAGCGAGGAGGATCCTGAGCGGGAGCGCGCACTCGTGCTCGAGCTGTGTCAACGACGAGTCGAAGGCATGATCATCGTGCCGACAGCGCTTGACCACAGCTTCCTCCAGGCCGAGATCGAGATGGGCTTGCAAGTCGTCTTCCTCGACCGGCCGGCGACCGGCCTCATCGCGGACACCGTGTTGGTGGACAACCGCGGCGGCGCCATCGCCGCCACGGACTACCTGCTCGATCGCGGCCACCAAAGGATCGCCGTGCTAGGCCACGAGGCGAAAGTCTGGACGATGCGCGAGCGCCTCGCCGGCTTCCGTTCGGCGCTGGCACGCGCGGGCGTCCCGTACCCTGAGGACCTGGTCTGCCTCGGCCCGCTCACTCCGGCGGACGCCGCCACCGCGACAGCTCAGCTGTTGGACGGTGGCGACCCGCCGACCGCGTTCTTCGCCTGCAACAACCGAATGACCGTGGGTGTGCTCGCCGAGCTGCAGCGTCGCGGCGGCGCGGCGGATGTCTCGGGGTTCGATGACATCGAGACGGCGGGCCTGTTCGCGCAACCGCTCGCGCTGGTCTCGTACGACGCCGCCGAGGCGGGCCGGCGGGCGGCCCAACTGCTGCTCGAACGCCTCGATGGCCGGCGCACTCCGCAGCAGGTCGTCATCCCCACGACGCTCGTGCGCTACGGGTCGGAGACGGCCGGCCGGCGCGCACCCGCCGCAGGTGCCGGCTCGCGCACACGCGCCACAAGGGCCAGCACGAGAGCCGGCTCGGGCTCCGGTGCCGGTGGCTAGCGGCGGGGCCGCTCGCAACCACCACCGGCGCTAGGTCTCCGGCTCCGGGTCTCGGCGCCGTAACGACAAGGTTTCGGCGCATCCGTTGACAACGTTATCTTCGCCACCCTAGCCTTTGCCGCACCCACACCGGCGAGGCCTCACCAAGCAAGGCCCCAGCGCCCGCCGAGCGACAGGACTGTCGGGCAAGCCGCTCGGCGGACCTTCATTCGAGGAGGAACGGTTGCGCGGATACACCCGACGACTGGCGGCCGCAGGCATGGCTGCCAGCCTCTTCATGCTGACGACTGCCTGCGGCAGCGACGACGGTGACAAGGCCGGCAATCTCTCCGGCGACCTGCGGGTGCTCGCCTTCGATGGCACGTCCAACTGGAAGGCGCAGCTCGAAGCTGCGGCCAAGGACTACGAGGCCAAGCACGCTGGCGCCGACATCAAGATCGAGATGGCGCCGTACGACGGCTACAAGGACGCCCTCGAGACCCGGCTCGTCTCGCGCACCGCAGCCGACCTCGTGATGGTCGAGCCACCGATGGTGCAGGGGCTCGGCGGGCGCGGATTAGCGACCGACCTGACCGGTGCGCTCGGCAAGGCGAATTCGTACGGCGGCACCGGCACCTGGCGTGACGGCTTCCGCCCGGGTTCGGTGGAGTCGACGATGGACAGTGGCAAGGTCGTCATGGTGCCGTGGTCCGCGGTTTGGGTCGGCCTCGCCTACAACAAGAAGGCATACGAGAAGGCCGGCATCACCACGCCGCCGGCCACCTGGCAGGACTGGATCGCGGCGAACGACAAACTCAAAGCGAGCGGCCAGGCGCCCCTCTACACCGCCATCAAGAACGACGACGCCCAGACGTGGTGGCTGCTGACCACCATGCTGCAGGCGCTCTACCGGCCCAAGAGCGAGCAGATCAACCTACGGCACGCCGACGGGTGGAAGTACGACCATGCGAAGGCCGCCTCGGTGGCGGGCGAGTCGTACACCCCGGACGAGCTGTACGTCGCCTTCCGCAAGGGTGTCATCGACCCGGCCAAGTCGGCGGAGTACCGCCGCGCGGTGGAGCTGATGCTGCAGCTCAAGCCGCACCTCAACCCTAATGCGCTCGCCGCCAAGGGCGCGGAGGTCGAGGACAAGTTCGTCTCCGGCGCCAGCGTGCAGGACCTCACCGGCACCTTCGCGATTCCGGGCATCCTGACGAAGATCGGTGGGCTGGCGACGGACAAGCAGTTCGAGATCGGGGCGACCAACTTCCCCTCGATCACTCCGACCGACTTCCCCGGCCTCACCGCAGGTGGCACCAACCCGCTGGCCGGCACGCGCAACGGCTGGATGATCCCGGCGGCCACCAAGCAGAGCGCACTCGCCGTGGACTTCCTGCAGTTCATCACGAGCCCGGACCAGGCGACCAGGATGTGGGCTGCCAAGGGCGACAGCGGGACGACCGCCGGTGACCCGGCCGAGATCGTCGGCGTGCAGTACCCCGCCTCGTTCACGAAGGTCGACACGATGGCGAAGTTCGCGGAGATCCCGCTGTACGGATTCGGGATGCCACCCACGTTCGACACAAAGGACTTCGACGAGTTCATCGCCCAGTGGCAGGGCCTGTGGAGCGGCAAGGCGAGCATCGACCAATTCTTGTCGCAGCGGTCCAAGTCCAACTTGGATGCACTCGAGCGGAACCTCAAGGTGTCCGCTGCCCAGGTAGACCAGGGCTTCATCAAGCGCGAACTCGGATAGGCAAAAATCGGGTCCCGGCGGAGGCAATCGTCTCCGCCGGGACCCGGCTTCCGTCAGGCGGGGAAGGGCGAGGGGATGACTCAGGTTCTTGAAGGGCGGGCGCCCGCAGCGACGGCGTCGCCGCCGCGTGCCGCGCGCCAGGAGTCGGCAACGACACGCCTGACGCACGCGCTCCTGCCGTACGTTCTGGTCCTGCCTCTCGTGGCCGTGCTTGGCGTCTTCGTCCTCTACCCGTTTGGCCAGGCCATCTACCGCTCGTTCACGGAGTGGAACGGCGCGAATATCGACGAGTTCGTCGGCCTGGCCAACTACCGGGCGCTGTTCACCGAAGATCCGCTGTTCTGGCGATCCATCCGCAACGGGGGCCTGCTCACCGTAGCGTTCGTCGCGCAGTCGGTGCTGGTGCCGCTGGGCACGGCCTGGCTGATCCACCACCTGCGCAGCGACCGGGTCCAGTACTGGCTGCGCATCCTGCTGCTCGTCCCGGCGGTCGTACCCACGGTCGTCGGTTTCCTGGTGTGGAGCCAGTTCCTGCAGCCGGACGGGTTGGTCAACCGGCTTCTCGGCGCGGTCGGGCTCGACTCGCTCGGCCACAATTGGCTAGGCGACACAGAGGTCGTCCTATTCGCGCTGATCCTGGTGGGCCTCCCCTGGCTCAACGGCGCGAACACCCTGATCTACCTGGCGGGCCTGCTGACCATCCCGCGCGACCTCTACGAGGCGGCTCGCATGGACGGCGCCGGCCGCTGGCGGACCTTCTGGTCGGTTGAGCTGCCGCTGCTACGCGGGCAGACTCGGCTGCTGGTCATCCTGTCGGTCATCCTCGGCCTGCAGAACTACGACAACGTTTTCCTGCTCACTCAGGGCGGCCCGGCCGATGCCAGCGTGGTACCGGGCCTGCTGCTCTACAACAACGCCTTCCGTTACGGGCAGTACGGCTACGCCGCCGCGATCGGAGTCGTGCTCTTCGTGGTCATCTTCGTCCTCACGGTGCTCGGGCCGGCTCGGCCCTGGCGAAAGGAGCACTGAGCCATGGGCCCGAAGAGGTGGCGGTCTAGCGCGGGCAGCGCCGTGCGGGCACTCATCCTCGTCGTGTTGTTCGGGGCATCGCTCTACCCGATCGCCTTCGTCGTAATTTCTTCTCTGAAGACGAAGTCGGCGTTCGCCACCAACTACTTCTTGCCCGATCGTCACGTGCACCTCGACAACTACCGCACTGCCGCAGGTGAGGTGCTGCCCTCGGTCTGGAACTCGGTGCTGGTCAGCACGGCCACCGTCGCGCTCGTTCTGGCCTGTGGCGTGCCGGCGGCGTACGCGTTTGCCTGGCGTCGCTTCCGCGGCCAACAGCTCATCTACACCGTCGCAATCTGCACGATGATGGTGCCGGCCGTGCTCACCTTCGTGCCGATGTTCGTGCTCGTTCGCGATGTCGGGCTCATCGACACGCAGTGGGCCATGATCCTGCCGTACACCGCGGGAACCGTTGGTCTGTCGGTCTTTCTGCTGCGAGCCTTCTTCCGCGCTGTTCCCCAGGAGCTGGTCGAGGCAGCGAAGCTCGACGGCTCCGGCGACCTGCGCGTGCTCTGGCACGTTGTGCTACCGCTGAGCCTTCCGACACTGGCCACCCTCGTCACGCTCAACGTGCTGTGGACGTGGAACCAGTTCCTGTGGCCGCTGGTGACGATCAGCTCCGAGGAGCAGCGTCCCGTGCCGGTGGCGCTCGCGTTCCTCACCGGCGATCGGTACAACGTGGACTACCCCCAGCTGATGGCCGGCTACGTGATCTCCGCCCTGCCGCTGGTCGTCGTACTGGCAATCACGATGCGAGCGTTCATCCGGGGCATGCTCTCCGGTGCGCTCAAGGCGTAGTAGCACCCCAGCCCGCTGATCGACTCGACGTGGGCCTATCACCTCGCGGACCGATGACCAGGATCCCGTCGTGCGGGTGGATGTCGATGGGGTGGCCCGGGGCGAGCGTAGCGCACGTAGTAAGCCGCGTTCGGTCACCCAGCCAGAGCGGTCCGCACAAGCCATACCGAGCAAGGGCTCCCCGGCAAGGCGTGTTCTGGCGGACGAGGTGCGGGCAGCGCCGGCATGGGCGCCGGGCGGGGTTGTGGTCGGCCGGGAAACGGCGCGGTCGGGCACGGTCGCGGTGAAATCCCGGGCGACCAGGCGCCGGCGCGTTCGTGGCCGGGACCGGCGACCGTGGTGCGGATCTTCTTGCCGCGCACGACCCCGCGCAGTCCTGCGTTGCGCATGAGCCGCTCCACGGTTGCCCTGCCGAAAACTCCATCCGCCCTGGTTGGAGCCGGTGCGCGGGGTGGACGGGGTGCTGATCCCGATTGCGGGCTGGGGCTCTCGCACACCGGTGATCGGCACGGCATGATGGTCGGCCGTGCTGCTGCGAACGGCTTACCTGGGCGTGACGCCAGCGGTGGCGGCGTGCTGCCTATGGTGAGACCAGGTGTCCCGGTTCCTGATCCGGACCGTGACGGGAAGTTCCGGGCCCTGTTCGACGCCTTCCTGGCAGACGCGGGCATCGACGTCGTGCTCAGCGGCGTCCGGATGCCGCGCATGAACCCGATCATGGAGCGCTGGGTACAGACCTGCCGACGCGAACTGTTGACCGCAGCCTGATCTGGAACCAACAGCATCTCCTCCACGCCCTGCGCGAGTACGAGCAGTTCTACAACGGGCACCGCCCGCACCAGGGCATCGGGAACGCACGACCGTTATACCCGTTGCCCGCGCCGGTCGCCGACCCAGACAAGATCACCCGCCTCGACATACGAAGACGCGATCGCCTCGGCGGTGTTCTCCACGAGTCCGAGCATGCTGCGTGACCTGCGCGGACGAGGTTTCGGCAAGTGCAAGGCCTAGCCGGGCCTCGTGAGGCCCGGCTAGGCGGGCACGAACGCGTTTCGCGCCGCGACGCGGAACTGGCGTGGCGAAGCGCCGTGCGCATCACGGAATCGCCGGGTGAAGTAGCTGGCGCTGGTGAAGCCGCAGGTGTAGGCGATGTCGGCAATCGTGCGTGTCGTCGTGGCCAATAACGTGGCCGCGCGCCGTAAGCGCGCGTCGGCAACGAACTCGGTCGGTGTGGTCCCGTAGTAGCGGCGCATGCTGCGGGCCAGGTGCCCGTCGCTTACGTGTGCCAGTTCCCGCAATCGCGGGACTCCCTCGCGCAGGTGCTCTTCGTGGCTCATGGCGGCAGTTGCGGTCAGGAGCCACGCTGGGATCTCGAGTGGCTGTCCGGGCGTATCGGCGCCGTGTGTGAGCAGGTCGAGGACCTCGCACCAGAAGCGGATGAGGTCGGTTTGCCGGGGCGCGTCATGGAACCGTTCGAGAGCGGCGGCGCATGTTTGGGCACCGCGGTCGTCTCCGGTGTGTACCAGGGGCGGGAGGAACCCGCCCGCGGGGTCGGCTCCGGCGAGCCCGGTGAAGGCCCTCCAGCCGGCCGCAGGGAATGCGATGTTGTAGAAGTGCAGCCCACCGATGATGGTGTGGTGGTCGCGCGGACGGACGAGCAGCAGGTCGCCCCCACGAAGCGGCTGCCGGCGCGGAGGGCCGCCACCATGTGACACGAGTTGCTCGCCGTCGCCGGCGACGATGGCCATTATTTCGTAATAATCACGATGGCTGTGCGGGTGCGAGCGGCTCCTCAGCTCGACGAGCGCGGCGTGATATGGCCGCCCGAGTGCGTGGTCTTCGAACCGCTCCGCGCGTTCCGGCTGCGTTGAGGACACATCAACACAGTACAACTTCTGGAGAGCACAGAGCGTATTCCGGCTGGGGCCGCGAGTGGCACGGTGTGCGCACAGGACAACTCCTTGCCCGAAGGGAACGCCATGTCCACCGTCAGCGTAGGCAGAGCGTCAGTGCTCGATCAGTACGAGCGCGACGGCTACTCCATCTTCCGGAATGTCATCGACGCCGATCTCATCGCCGAGGCGAGCGCACACGTCGACTGGCTCGCAAAGCGTCATCCCGACGTGCGCACCGAGCAGCTGGGCCACATCTATCTTCGAGATGATCCGTTCTGGATCCGCTTGATCAGCGATGACCGGCTCCTCGACATCGCCGAGATGTTCATCGGCCCGAACATCGCCTTGTTCGCCTCGCACTACATCAGCAAGCCTCCCTTCACCGGGCAGACCGTGCTCTGGCATCAGGACAGCGCCTTCTGGCCGCTGGAGCCGATGGAGGTCGTGACGCTGTGGCTGGCGGTCGACCATTCGACGCCCGAGAACGGCTGTGTCCGGGTCGTCCCCGGCAGCCACACCCGAGAGATCGCGGCGATGCGGCCGAACACCGAGAAGGACAACGTTCTCGGACACGAGATCGCCTGCGACGTGGACGAGGCCGACGCCGTGGACATCGTGCTGCGCCCCGGCGACGTCGAGGTGCACCATCCCAACATCATCCACGGAAGCAACGCCAACGTCAGCCCGCACCGCCGATGCGGGCTGACTCTCCGCTACATCCCCACCTCTACCCGAATCCTCGGCGAGGAGCAGCCGTATCCGAGTGCACTGTGGCTTCGCGGAGATCTCGGTGTCAACTCCTACCAGCCCGTGCCGGTCTTCGACCCGGCACGCCATTTCCCGTTTCGGGACTCAGCCGCCTGGTCCTGAGCGGGGTCACCGGCGGGCGGCGGGCTCGTCGCCCGCCGGTGTTCACGTGGCGTCGTTCCGGTGAGCTGCCGGAACACGCGGGCGCAATGCTGGCCCGAGCCGTAGCCGCAGGCCAGCCCGATGGCGGTGACCGACAGGTCGGTCGTGGTGAGCAGGTGCCGGGCTTGGTGCAGCCGTCGCTCGTTGAGATATCGGTGTGGGGTCATGCCGATCTCCCGTGCGAAGAGCGTGGCGAGATACCCCGGGCGAGGCCCACGTCGCGAGCCAGTTCGTCGAGAGTCCACTTGCGCGTGTTGTCCCGGTCGAGCAGCTCCCGCGCTCTCGTGACAGCCGGGTGCGCTGCGAGCATTGGGACGGGAGGTCCCGCACCTCACGGGTGATCTCCAGAATCAGCCGGTCGACGGCGAGGACGAGGCCAGTTGTGCTGTGCCGTCGCGCTGCGGTCAGTTCGCGGCAGATCTGGCGAAATGCGTCGACCAGCGAGTCCGCGCCGGCCACAGTCAGCGTTGGTGGCAGGCCGTGCCAGTCCGGGGCGAAGTCGGGGTGCCGGCCCAGAACAGTCGAGATGTCCACGGCGGCGAAGCAGAAGGAAGCCTGCGCGATGACTCATGCTGCATCTCGTGCGGCACATGCGGAGCTGCCCCCAGCAGATCGTCCGGGTTGAGGGTGAACTCTTCGCCCCTGGCACGCCAGATGCTCACGCCGTGCATCTGAAGGTTGAACACTTCGGATGCGCCGAAGAGGTCACCGAGCAAGAAGCCCTGTGGGTTCCAAAACCCTGTCACGTGCGCTGAGCTGGTTCTTTTATGCGGCTCGTTTGTACTCGTTGATGAGCCCGCCGAGAACGGGCCGGCGTTTGATCCGCTCGTGGGTCAGGTCGATGACAGGACGATCGGAGCGTGGGGGCTGCAACTGCAGCGCTCGATGGGGACGCCACCGGTTGTAGCGACGGGCGTATTCGGCGAGTGTTCGCCGTAGGTGCCGTTCATCGAAGATGAGCATCCGATCTGTGACCTCTCTGCGGACGGTGCCGACGAACCTTTCCGCGTAGGCGTTCGCGCGCGGACTCTGCGGCGGGATCTTGCAGACGGTGATGCCTGCGTCGGCCAGGACGGCGTCGAAGGCGGCGGTGAACTGTCCGGCCCGGTCCCGGATCAGCACCTTGAACTGGTCGGCCCGGTCGCCCAGGTCCATGAGCAGGTTCCGGGCTTGCTGAACGGTCCACGGCCCGTCGGGGTTGGCGGTGACGCCGAGGATGTGCACGTACCGGCTGCCGACCTCCATCACGAAGAACACATACAGACGCTTGAGGGTAAGCGCGCAGTCCACATGGAAGAAATCGCACGCCAGCAGGGTCGACGCCTGCGTACGGAGGAACCGGCGCCAGGTGGTGTGATCGCGGCGGACCGGCGCTGGCGGTATGCCCAGCCGTTTGAGGATCCGGCGGATCGTGGACGCGCCGATCCGGTGCCCGAGGCCGAGCAGTTCGCCTTGAATGCGCTGGTATCCCCAGCCGGGGTTGGCCCGGGCCATCTGCTCAACCAGAGCGGCAACTACCGGGTCGATCGGTGGGCGCCCGGCTCGGTTCGGGTAGGTCCAGTGACGGGCGACCAGGCGACGATGCCAGCGCAGGACCGTGGCCGGAGTGACGAGCCGGTGCACCTTCAACGCCCGGGGCAGAAGTCTGATCCGGGCGGTGAGCACGGCTCGGTCCGTCCAGTCCAGACGCGGCTTCGGGTTCTGCCGGCGCAGGACCGCGCTCTCATGGCGCAGGACGAGGATCTCTACCTCCTTCGCCGAAGGTGTCTGGGTGAGCAGGGTCAGCCAGCCAGCGATGCGGCAGAACACGAGATACAGCAGACGCAGCGACACAAGTCCCGATCATTCCCGACACCGCGGGCCACGACATTCGCCCAGCTCAGTGACTGTGGCCCAATTCTGGCACCCCACAGGCCCGATCAGCCAGCATCCGCAGCAGCGCCGCCCCGACGTGCGACACCACACCCGAACCACCCGCGGTGACCCGCAGATCCCTCGACCACGCCGTAAGCTGCACCTCGGAAGTGCCTCCCTCGAAGAGAAACCTGTAGATGTCGCAATCACAAGTTTCCCTTGCAGGGCAGGCACTTCCGCTCATCTACACACCAACGAACAGCACACCTCGGCGATCACCATGAATCACCCAGGTTAACTGGGTTACAGCCGGACGCCGTAACGGCGGAGCGCGGCCCGAGTTGCCGGACCGACCCTGCCGTTCACCTTGAGGCCGGCACGGCGCTGGAACTCCCGAACCGCCTTGTCGGTGGCGCGACCGAACTTGCCGTCGAGTACCAGACGGCCGGCGTAGAGCGGGAAGACACGACGCAGACCCTTCTGGAGGGCGAGCACGTCGTTGCCGCTCAACATCGTCGTCTTGTTCCAGTACAGCGTCCGCTGCTTGACCGTCGGCTTGGTCACCGGCGGCTTCGGAGTCGAGATCGGCGGCTTCGGAGTCGGGGACGGCGGCGGGCGGTACGAACCCCGGAAGAACCACACGTGGTTGTGGTCGTAGTGGTTGTCCGTCGGGTCGCCACGGTCAGCCATCTTGCGACGGACACCAGGCTGGACGACGGTCGACGTGATGTGCTGCTCCCAGATGACGTGCCGAAGACGAAGACGCTCGCGGTTGGCCCAGATGTAGTTGCGGACGAAGTCACCCGCCGCCTCGTTGCGGACCATTAGGTCGAGCGCGAGGCCGGTCTTGTGCTCCGCGCTGGTGCCGATGCCCCACATGAACCAGATCTCGCGGCCGGCGGCCTTGGCGACGTTGTACAGCTCCTCCGCAATGGAGCGCGTCTCGGGCTTGACATTGCCCAGCTCGCTGCTGACGTAGGCGAAGCTGCTCATGTCGTCTCCTCATCATCGGTTGCGGCATCCGCGATCTCGTCCTCGGGGATCGGGGCGACCTCCTCGTCGACCTCGTCGACCTCTTCGGCCTCGAAGTCAGGCTCGAGCGTGTCGACGTCGGGAACGTCGGCGTCGAAGGCGTCGTGGTAGGGAGGCGTTTCCATTTGACTCCTTTCGGTTACCACAACTTTGTGTCGCCAGCTCTACGTTCGGCGAGTGGCCGGGGAAGAAGTCGCTCGTCGCCGTGGTGAATGGCGTTGTGGGTCTGATGTGTGGCTGTGATCAGGAACTCGGGATCGAGGATGCTCGAGTTCCCGTGCGAGATGTAATCAGCCGCCGGTTGACGCGTAGAGAGGGGCACGTCCGCTAGTGTCTCCTCGGTTGGTAACTACGAACGTCGCCTCCCCTCGGCTCCCGGCGGCTACTGACACACCGCCGGCTGGGGCATCTATCGCCCAAACCACTGGCACGAGTACCGACATGCCGCCTGACCCGCGCGGACGAGTTTTTCGGCAAGGGCAGGGCTCGGCCGTCTCGACGTTGACGCACGGCACCCGTCCGGTATCGAAATTCACCTTGGCGGACAACTCGCTTGGCCTCATGGAACGGTGAAGCCGAGCAGCCAGTCGTAGATGTTGTGGCCGGCGCTGAGGTTGTAGGTGCGGGTCCATGAGTCGTGGTCGACACCGGGATAGATGGTGAGCTGGGCGTCGCGCCGCGGCGGCGACGGACAGGCCGTCAGGTCGGCCATCGGCTCGATGCTTCCGGCTGGATCCACGGCGTCGTCGGCCTCGCCATGGAAGGCCCAGACGGCGACCGCACCCAGTCCGCACATCGCCGTGTCCCACGCCGGGCGGCCGTCACCGGCGATGGGGACCATGGCTGCGATCTGGGTGGCCGCATGCTCCGCGACGTACTCCCAGGCGGCGAAGGCGCCGCAGCTCAGCCCGGTCAGATAGACCTGCTCAGGATCGACGTCGTAGCTGGCGATCGCGTACGACAGGAATTTGTGGACCTCCGCGGGGGTGGTGCAGGCGGAGCCGTTCGGAGGATGGCCCAAGTCGTGCTGGATGCTCATC
Source organism: Micromonospora sp. IBHARD004 (assembly GCF_052814115.1). Taxonomy (NCBI): domain Bacteria; kingdom Bacillati; phylum Actinomycetota; class Actinomycetes; order Micromonosporales; family Micromonosporaceae; genus Micromonospora; species Micromonospora sp. IBHARD004. The sequence continues at coordinate 2,789,042 of NZ_CP199934.1, read as the reverse complement.
GCGCAGGAACCGAAGTGCACGACACCCTCACCCTCGCAGGGGGCGTAGTGCGCGTCGTTCTGCGGGCTCGCATGTTGCGGCGCCAACACCACGAAGGGACGCTCCGACGGCCACCCGTTGGTGCTGATGAGCCCGGGGATGCCGGTGGCGAGCAGGTTCCCCAACTGGGCGGCTGAGCCGTCACCGTTCTCACCGAACCCGTGCAAAAACACCAAGAGGGGACTCGGCTCACCCCCTCCGTAGCCGGGCGGAAGGTACTCGTAATAGCCGAGGGGTGCGTCCGTTGTCCCCGTCGGGCGAGGCGTGAGCCGCTGCGACGACCCCGTTCCGATCAGGTCGCCGGCGATCCGGCAGAAGCCGGCGAAGAACCCGGGGTGCGGGCCGCTGACCTGGGCGCCCAGGAACTCGAGGAAGGTCCCGCCGGGCTCGTCGTCACCGCCAGTGTCGAACAGGGTCCGGTAGCGGATCGCACCCCGATCTCGCAGCACGACATTGCCGGCAGAGTCCTCCACCACGAACGGCTGGCCCGCCTCGACCGACTCGAACTCGAAGACCGAACCCTCCACCCGCGTGGCCCTGATGTCGTGAAATACACCGTTGCCGCGCAGCACGAACCACTCGCCGGTGTCGAGGTTGGTGTGGACCTCCCGGTAGGAATAGTTGTCGGTGACGAAGAAGGCAGACTGGTTGTCGTGCTCGCCGGCACGAATGACGTAGTTCCCGCTGAACTCCGCCTGCACCTGGACGGGGTAGCCACAGTCGTTGTAGGTAGAGGACTCGGTCCCCGAGTAGTGGCCCTGGTCGACGACGGTAGCGCCGGCCGGCACGGCCGTAACGCCGATGACCACCATGACCAATCCGCCGGCCAACGCAACACGAAGCTTGCGCCTAGACCCTCGGTTATGGACTCTCATTCGGCTCTCCCATGGGTTGGGGTGGGTAGACGCTCCCTGGATCGGGGCGCGAGCTATGCACAGGATGGAGCCGTCGATATGGACGGTCCAGGTGTGCGAATCACTCACTGACACGACTGCCAGTTCGCCTCGGCGTTCGGCGTCCGGGCGTTCGAGGAGGTCCGACACCGCGCCGATCCCGGCCGCGTCGTAGATCCGACACGCTGGAGGGTTTCGGTACGCGATCATTGACGCCATGGACGACCACACCGTCACAGGCCGGGTGATGGCGGTGCTCGAGGCGGTCGGCGCCCTCGAGGAGGCGGCGACGCTGGCCGCGCTGACCCGTCACACCGGCATTCCGAAGCCGACCGTTCGGCGTATCGCGGCCGACCTGGTCGCCCGTAAAATCCTCAACCGCGACGCCACCGGCTACCTGTGGGGTTCCAAAACCGCGTCACGGTAGCTGACCTGGCCGGATCCGATGTCCGACAGTGTCGCCGGGCATGATCGTTGCTCGTGTCGCTACGACTTCTCTACCTCGTGCTCTGCCGCATCGCCGGCTGGCTTACCCTGATGACCCGCACCAGCGCGGCCAAAGACGTGGAGATCTTGGTTCTCCGTCACGAGAACGCGGTCCTGCTCCGCCAGAACCCCAGGCCACGTCTGGACTGGGCCGACCGCGCCGTGCTCGCCGCCCTGATCAGACTCCTGCCCCGGGCGTTGAAGCGGCACCGGCTCGTCACCCCGGCCACGGTGCTTCGTTGGCATCGGCGGCTGGTGGCCCGCCACTTGACCTACCCTCATCGGCCCGGCCGCCCGCCGGTCGACCCAGCCATCGCCGCCCTGGTTGAGCAGATGGCCCGAGATAATCCCGGCCGGGGCTACCAGAGAATCCGAGGCGAACTGCTCGGCCTCGGCCACCGTGTTGGCACCTCCACCATCCGCCGGATCCTCAAACGCTGCGAGATACCGCCGACGCCGGTACGCCGTGACCACACCACCTGGCGGCGCTTCCTGCGCACCCAAGCATCGACCATGCTCGCCTGTGACTTCTTCCATGTGGACTGCGCAATCACCCTCAAGCGCCTGTACGTGTTCTTCGTAATAGAGGTGGACAGCCGCTACGTGCACATCCTCGGCATCACCGCCAACCCGGACGGGCCGCGGACCACCCAGGCGGCCCGCAACCTGCTCATGGACCTGGGCGAACGCGCCGACCAATTCAAATTCCTCATCCGTGACCGGGCTGGGCAGTTCACCGCCGCCTTCGACGCGGTGCTGTCCGACGCCGGCATCACCGTGTGCAGGATCCCACCGCGCGGCCCGCGGGCCAACGCCTTCGCCGAAAGGTTCGTCGGCACCGTCCGCAGGGAGATCACCGATCGCCTGCTCGTCCTCGGAGAGCGACATCTACGCCGAACACTCGGCGAATACGCCCGTCACTACAACGGGCGGCGTCCTCACCGAGCGCTGCAGTTGCAGCCCCCGCGCTCCGATCGCCCTGTAGTTGACCTAACCCACGAGCGGATCAAACGCCGTCCCGTCCTGGGCGGACTGATCATCGAGTACGAACGAGCCGCATAGAAGCCCAGCCCAGACCAGACGACAGGGTTTTGGAACCCGACACGCCGCCGGAGCCAACACGGGCGAGCGCGAAGAGGAAGCGGCCGCAAGGCTCGCTCCCTTTCTTCGTTCCTCGGGCCTCAGTGCCGCGCTGCCGGCCCCCAGTCGATGAACCGGGGGACGATCGTTGACGACTGGAAGATCTTGTGGAGGTCCGACCCGTCGGGGCGGATCCGGTACATCGTAGGCACCAGGCCCGGGCCCTCGAGCCTAAAGACGATCCACTGACCATCCGGCGAGTAGCCGCCCACGTTGGCGCGGAACCCAGCCGGGTAATGCGTCAAGTAGGTCCAGTCGCTGCCGTCCGGCCGGACCGTCACAATGTTGACGGCTTCATCCGGGGCAGGCTCAGAGTTGTCACTAACGACCAAGTGCTGGCCGTCCGGCGACCAGTCGTGCTTGTAGGTGACCGAGATCGACGGCGAGATCTGGACAATGCCGCTGCCGTCGATGTTCGCTACGAACAAGGCGCCGTCGGGCGGGCCCTTGAAACTGGTCTTCCGACCATCGGGCGAGACGTTCGGATCGGGCCCACCAGGGTCGGTGATGAACCGCTTGTCGGAGCCGTCGACGTCCATGCTCCAGATCTGCTCGACCTCCAAGGCGACGTCGAAGCGGGTGTACACGAGCCTCGAACCGTCCGGAGTGAAGGACGCATCACCCTGGCAGAGACCCGGATCCTCGGCGAGGACGCTGAGGTCGCCTCCGTCGGCGTCCATGATGGCCACCGAACACTCGTTGAGTGTGAACGCGATCCAGCGCCCATCCGGGGACCAGTCCGGGAGGGCCGCGGCGCCGTCGACGTGGGTGATCTGGTGCAACTGGTGCCCGTTCGCCCGAACGGTGAAGATCTGCAGCCCCTGCTCTGTTTCGGCCTGGAAGGCGATGAGGCCATTGCGGCCTGGGAAGGTTGCGGCCGCAGCGGGCGCAAACGCGATGGTCGCGACGGTCGCGAGAGCCACAATTGCCAAGACCGCCGCTCCACGCCTTGGTCGTTTCATCGGGAAACTCCTATCTCGTCTGATTTGGCGATCAAGCCCGTCGTGGAATAGCTCGTTGCGACCACCGTGGACGCGCAGTGCTCCCTGGATCGGGGCGTGAGTTATGCACAGGATGGAGCCGTCGATATGGACGGTCCAGGTTTGCGAATCACTCACTGACACGACTGCCAGTTCGCCTCGGCGTTCGGCGTCCGGGCGTTCGAGGAGACCCCACACCGCGCCGATCCCGGCCGCGTCGTAGATCCGACACGCTGGAGGGTTTCGGTACGCGATCATTGACGCCATGGACGACCACACCGTCACAGGCCGGGTGATGGCGGTGCTCGAGGCGGTCGGCGCCCTCGAGGAGGCGGCGACGCTGGCCGCGCTGACCCGTCACACCGGCATTCCGAAGCCGACCGTTCGGCGTATCGCGGCCGACCTGGTCGCCCGTAAAATCCTCAACCGCGACGCCACCGGCTACCGGTTGGGCCCGCGTCTGCTGGAGTTCGGCGCCCAGGCCGCCTGGCAACAGGGCCTGCGCCAGGCTGCTACCCCGTACGTACAAGATCTCTTCGCGCGTACCCGTGAGATCGTCTGGTTGTCCGTCTTCACTGAGACGACCAACGTGGTGCTGGAAACCGCTTTCGGAACCGACCGGTTGGCCGACGTGCGCCGGCCCTGGCCGACCGCAATCCGCGGCGCGCAGTTCCTGACCACCGCGTGCGGGCGGATCCTTCTCGGCGACCGGCCGGACCTGACGGAATACCTACGCTCGCGACCCCTGCCAAGGATGACGCCGTACACTCCCACCCAGCTGGAAAAGGTTCTCGCCGCCATCGACACAGCCCGCAACGCCGGTGTCGCCATCGAACATCAAGAGTCCATGCGCGGATACAACTGCATCGCCGCTGGCGTGCACGGCCCGGACCGGCGGATCATCGGCGTCGTCGGTGTGGTCGGCCGGACCGGCAGCCTTGCCGTCGAACGCCTCGGCCGCCCATTGCTCGCCGCAGCCTCGTACATTGAGCAGGCAATCCACCGTACCCAGACCACGCAATAGCGGCCCCTCGGCGGCGGCCTGATCAGCGACTACCAACGCGCCGCATAACAGCAGGCCAGGGCCGTGACCGAGTTTTGGAACCCACAGGCCGCGGGCCGCTCAGTAGGAGCCGCCGTCGCTCCCGCCGCCGTCGGATCCGCCGTGGCCGGCGGCGTCGCCGTACCAGCTGTTCTGCGCGAACGTCCCCGGGTAGCCGTCACCGGGCGGGCCGCCCGTGTCGAAGGGGTACCGGCGCGGGCGGGGGCCGGAGCGGCCCATCTGTCGGACCGCCTGCCGGCCGGCGGCGAGCTTCTGCTCGCGGGTCAGCACGCGACGGGCCTTGGCCCGCGCCCGCGCATGCCACCGCCAGCCGGCGGCGGCCAGGACCAGAAGTACGCCGGTGAGGGCGGCAACGACCGCCCAGGCAGGTGCGGACATACCTCGACGGTAGGGGCGGCCGGCAAGACGATTCCTGTTCCCCTCACCCAGCAGCACAGCGCTGTCCTTGACCAGCTCGCGACGCTGCTCGACCCGGCGTTGACCACCAAGCCGGCGCGGGTCGTACCGGTCACTGTCGACGCCGACGGCATCGTGCTCCGCGCCGAGGCACCGGACAGGCACACCGATGTTAGGCTGCCGTTCGCCCATCGAGTCACCAGGAGCGCCGGCCTCGCCGAAGGACTACGGATGCTGCTTGCCGAGGCGGCACGGCGCGGATCCGCCCGTCCGCCCCGCACCACCGCTAGGGCGGAGCGACCTCCGGCGGCTGCTTGCGATCTACCCAAGGATGCGTGCGACATACCCTCCGTCTGACGGTGCGGGGTGACGCCCGTCCCACCCGGCGGTCTCGATCCGTGCCGCCAGGTTTGCGATCAGCCGCGGATTCGCGTACGCGCCCGCGCTGGAGACGTCCAGCCCGAACCGCATCACCAGTCGACCTCTCCTCGAGGGTCATTTGGTGGCGATGACAATACCGTGGATCCAATCCAGGGCACTCGATCCGTTACATGCTGGTGAATCCGGCTGCCTTGAGGCACTCCTCGTGCTGCCGCACGAGCCTCGGGTTTTCGTCGAAAACACGCGCGCGCCTGCTCCGGATCGCCGGAGTCGTCGAGGTATGCCGCATAGCGGATCAAGGAGGAAGGTGTCGCGGGCGGTCTCCGGTTACTTGCCGGCCCGCAGAGGCCGGGCCCAGCCGCGAAGGAATCCGGCCAAGGTCCGGGACAGCCCGGCGGTGAGCTTCTGAAGATCAAGGAGTGGAATGACAACCTGTCCGACTCAAGGAGTCCAACAGCGGCGTGCTAGACCAGGCAACCATGCCAAGCAATGAAAAGAGAGTTTCCGCAAGTCGCTGACCTGCGGAAACCCTCTCGCTGTCGGGACGGCCGGATTCGAACCGACGACCCCTTGACCCCCAGTAGTCCGGTGGCCCAGCGGCATGCTCACGCACGCTTGCCCAGGTCGCCCGAAGCATAAACCGGCCGAGTAAAGGAGTCGTCGCACCACTCCCCCGCCACCATCGACTTCCCTGCCGTCAGCCAGACGAGCAGCGCGTGACCTCCCGCCAGCTGTCGTGGGAGTCCATATCGTCTGATCGACACATACCAATTCCCCATACGTGCCGGTCGTCGACTTCGTCCGCACCAGGGCATCGCCAACGCCCGTCCACTCGCGCCGCTGTCCGAACCGATCACCGGCTCGGACCCGCTCGCCCACCTGCGCATCCACCGACGTGACCGCCTCGGCGGCATCCTTCACGAGTACGAACGTGCCGCCTAATGGGAGCTACCGGGTCGCGGTCAGACTCGGTGCCGTAGCCGCCAGCAGGTGAGCACTCATGCCGCCGGAAGCGTTCGACTTCTGAGGTCAGACCGTGCCCTTGCTGGTCGGCCGGGAGGCCAGACCGCTGATGGGGTGGCGTGCCCGCCCCTGGAGGGCGTGAGCACTGGATCCATTAGGCCGCGTGCCGCGCCTTCCGCAGGCTGCTGAACGTAGTGAACGACGTTGCAGGGGAGGGCATGTTGCTGCTGATCGGCGACGATTGGGCGGAAGATCATCAAGACGTCGAGATCCAGGACGAGGCTGGTCGCAAGCTCGCCGCCGCGCGACTGCCGGAGGGCGTGGACGGCATCGCGAAGCTACACGAGCTCCTCGCGCGTCACGGCGGTGAGGACCTGGACGCGGCCCGGGTGATCGTCGGGATCGAGACCGACCGCGGCTCGTGGGTGCAGGCCCTGATCGCCTCCGGCTACCAGGTGTACGCGATCAACCCCCGCCAGGTCGCGCGGTTCAAACGTTACGCCACCTCCGGCGCCAAGAGCGACAAGGGCGACGCGCACGCACTGGCCGACATGGTCCGCATCGACCGGGCCCAGCTGCGGCAGGTGGCCGGCGACAGTGACCAGGCCCAGGCCGTCAAGGTCGTCGCCCGCGCCCACCAGACTCTGATCTGGGAACGCACCCGCACCTTCCAGCGGCTGCGCAGCACCCTGCGCGAGTACTTCCCTGGCGCGCTGGGCGCCTACGCCGAGCTGGCGCTGACCAGCACGGACGCGCTGGAGTTGCTGATCAAGGCACCCACGCCCGCAGCGGCGGCGAAGCTGACCCGCACGCAGATCACCGCGGTCCTGGCCCGGGCCCGGCGCCGCAACCGGGACGAGAAGGCGGCCGCGATCCAGGCCGCGCTGCGCGAGCGGCAGCTGGGCCTGCCCGAGCCGGTCACGACCGCCTACGCGGCGGCCGCCGCCCACGCCCGCGTGCTGATCGCGCTGAACGAGCAGATCGCGGAGATGGAAGGGCAAATGAAGGCACATTTTCTCGCGCACCCGGACGCTGAGATCTACCTCTCGATGCCAGGCATCGCGGAGATCACCGGCGCTCGGGTGATCGCTGAATTCGGAGACGATCCCGCCCGCTACGCCTCCGCCAAAGCCCGCAAGAACTACGCGGGCACCAGCCCCGTCACCCGGGCCTCCGGCAAGAGCCACACCGTCCAAGCCCGTTACGTCCGCAACAACCGGCTCGCCGACGCCTTGCAGACCCAGGCGTTCTCCGCCCTGCGGGCCTCACCCGGCGCCCGCGCCTACTACGACAAGCAGCGCGCACGCGAGGTCGGCTACAACCCGGCCCTGAGGCAGGTCGGCAACCGCCTGGTCGGCATACTCCACGGCTGCCTCAAGACCCGCACCCGCTACGACGAGGCGACCGCCTGGTCGCACCATGTCCAACCCCATGCCGCTTGATGGCATGAAGGAGCGGGGCCTCGCTCCTCGCGGGTCCCGGGCGGGATGCTCGGGGTGCTCACTTCTCACGACGAAGGAGGCCCCTCATGCAGGCAGAGTACGACGGCCGGCAGATCGTGGGTATCGATCTGCATCGCCGCAGGTCGGTGATCGTGCGGATGACCGAGGCCGGCGAGAAGCTCGAAACGGTGCGGATCGACAACGACCCGGTCGCGCTGGGGTTGGAGATCGCCAAGGCCGGCCCCGACCCGGAGGTGGTCCTGGAGGCCACCTACGGCTGGTACTGGGCGGTGGATGTGCTGACCGCGGCCGGTGCCCGGGTGCATTTGGCGCATCCGTTGGGGGTGAAGGGGTTCGCCTACCGGCGGGTGAAGAACGACGCCCGTGACGCGGCTGATCTGGCGGATCTGCTGCGGATGGGCAGGTTGCCGGAGGCGTATGTGGCCCCGCCGGTGGTGCGCGAGCTGCGGGAGCTGGTGCGGTATCGGGCCAAGCTAGTCGCGTGGCGTTCGGGGTTGAAGGCATCGGTGCATGCGGTGTTGGCCAAGCAGGGCGTGCACATCGCGGTATCGGATCTGTTCGGCGTGGGTGGGCGGGAACTGCTCGCCCGGGCCCCCTTGGATGGGGCGTATCGGGGTCGGCTGGCCTCGCTGTGCCGGCTGATCGACGCGGTCGACTTCGAGATCGGGGCGGTCGCCGGGCCGATCCGGGCCAGGCTCGCCGGGCACGCCGGCTACACCGCGATCCAGGCCATCCCCGGCATCGGCCCGGTCCTGGGGGCGGTGTTCGTCGCCGAGATCGGCGAGGTCGACCGGTTCCCCGGACCGGCGCAGCTGACCTCGTGGGCCGGGCTGACCCCGCGGCACCGCGAGTCCGACCTTGTCGTGCACCGGGGACGGATCACCAAGCAGGGCTCGACCCTGGTGCGGTGGGCCGCGGTCGAGGCCGCCCACGGCGTCCCGCACACCGCCGCCTGGCTGACCTCCACCCGCGCCCGCATCGCCGAACGCCGCGGACGCAACATCGCCACCGTCGCGGTGGCCCGCAAGCTGCTCACCCTCGTCTACTACGGCCTACGCGACGGGCACATCCGCGCCCTCGCACCGGCCAAGGCGGCGGCGTGAGCAGGTTCGGACGTGACCGGACGCGAGCTCGTTCTGTGTCTGACCCCCGTCGGCCGACGGCGAGGCCGCCCGCTTGATTGACCCCGTCCGGTCACGGTCGCACACCACCATGCCCCGAACCCGCAGGGCGAATGGATGACCGGCAGCCGAACCCCTCGGCCTGCCCCTCCGACATCGGTCGGAACTGGTGACGCGACCACCCACAACGCCTTCCGGCATCACGAGCATGGCGCGCACGGCGCCGGCGTCAAGGCCAAGCCCCTGCGGGGTGGGCCTACGGCCCAGCCGTTGACCCCGGCACCGCACACACGCCTGCCCGAAACCCATTGCCGGAACCGGAAAAATCAACGTCAGCAGGTCAAAATCCCAGCCTTGACCGGCCCCGCTCCTTCATGGATGACACTCAACGACATGGGGTGTCTGACCTGCCTGAATGGAATTCTCGGCAGGCACAAGGTCGCCGGCGGCGAACTCCCGCTTGAGTTCCAGGCCGGCGGCGAAAGCGGCCGACCGGCGATGTCCACCTTTGCCCACCGCCCCACCGGCGGCGGCTCTGCTGGTCATCCGCCCGAACCTACAGCCCGCCCGCCCGGTCCCCGCCGTTACGCCGTGCCACGCGTGCGGCGAGGGCATATACCGGTACGACGACGGTGCCGCCGTCTTCCGGTACGCCGGTGGTCACTCCGAACACCTGCCCGCTGCCTTGCAGAAGCGGGCCGTGGATTCGCAGGAGTTCCTGCAGCGCTAGGAAAGGGCTGACCACCCGCCGAACGGAACGCGCGGAACGCCAGTGCCCCCCGTGTCGGGGGCCGCCGACGTTCCCGTCGACACCGATGCGTCATCTCCCGGCCAGCTTCTCGAACACGACGGCACAGACCAGATAGACCCGTGCGCCGAGTGTCCACCGCCAGGGCAGCGTGACACCGACCGGCCTGACCGACAGGTGGGGATCGTTCCGGAGCCGTTGCTCGACGGCGAAGGGATTCGCTCCGGTGAAGAAGTTCTTCGCCTCAATGAGGTCGGCCGCCAGCATGGGCAGGTCGGCATCGGCGACGGTATGCAGGGCGGGGCAGGTGTCGGACGAGACGAAGTCGGTGACCAGCAGAGCGACTCCCTTCTCGGACAACAGGCGGGCCAGTAGCCGCAGGTGTGCGTTACGGACCTCGACAAGTTCCTCCGCTGCTCCGCCCCGCTCGATCTCGGCGTCCAGCAGTTGGGTCAGGAGTCCGGCGGAAACCACGACATCGGCATGCCCCAGCTTCGCCACGGTCTGAGGTTCGACATCGGCCAGGTTTATGGCCCCGAACAGGCGAACGTGAGGGGCACGTGACAGCCCCTGCCGCTCGACGGCCGCCTTCAACGCGTCCTCATCTATATCGACCAGGCACACCTCACCGTACGCCGCGCCCACCTGCCGCAGGTCGACGTCATTGCAGTTTCCCGCCCCGAGGATGACCAGGCGGGCACCGACAGCTGGGTGATGGTGGCCCATGATGAGCTTTGTCAGCCGCGCGCGATGCTCGCGGTACGAGTCCCATGCAAGAGCGGTTCCAAGGTTCAGATCGCGCTGACGTTTCACCAGATCGTCGTACAACTCGTCGCACCATCGCTTCGGCTTGCCAGCCTGTCGCCGACATGAATGACGTGACATGCGGAATGAAGCGATCATTGCTGGGGCCCCGGCCCGTGTCAACCCTGTGGATCTTGCCGAGACATTTCAGGAGACACGGGTGACAACAGCGAGGGCGAGACGACCGCTGGACCTGGCTGATCCTCGCCGCCTGCACCCAACTCCCCCTGGCCCGCACCCTGGCCGCCGACCTGCGCCGCCCCTGGGAGAAACCATCACCACCCGAGCTTGTTCTTTAACCTCGCCGTCCGTGGGTCGACACGGTCCTTTATGAATGCCAGCGTGTCCTGCGGGACGGAAGACGGCCACCGTCTGATGATCCTGCGGTCCCGGCAAAGACGCGAAGATCAGGCGGTGGCCGTGGCCACGATTGTGGACTACCTGGGCGTGGTCGACCTGTCGCTTGCGGCGGAGCACCGGCGTGGTCACGGCGCCTTGTACGACGGGTTGAACAGCGGCCGGCTCGACATAGGCCGGCTGCGGGTGAGGCTGGCCGGCCTGCCGCTTCCGAGGACCGCGAACGGGCGGAGGGTCCTGGCGGTCGATGTCAGTAGCTGGCTGCGCCCCGACGTCCACTTCGGCGGACCGGCTGTTCTGCCACGTCTATGGGCGGGCGAAGGGTCAGGCCCAGATGATTTCCGGGTGGCCGTACTCGTTCGTCGCCGCGCTGGAGTCCGGCCGCACCTCGTGGACCGCGATCCTGGACGTGGTGCGCCTCGGACGACCGACGACGCCACCGCCGTGACCGCCGACCAGCTACGCGATGTCGTCAATCGTCTCATCGCCGCAGGGCACTGGCGCGACGGCGATCCTGAGATCCTGATCGTCGCCGACACCGGCTACGACATCACCCGACTGGCGTTCGTCCTCGCGGATCTGCCTGTGCAGCTGCTGGGCCGCATCCGCACCGACCGGGTACTACGACTACCCAAGCCACCCCGAGCGGCAGGCGCCACCGGCCGCCAGGACCTGCCAGCACAGATGCTGCGGCGGCAGCCACCCACGCAGGTCATGTCGGGGCAGCGACAAGTTGTCCGGGCTGCAGGAGATGAAGTTGTATGCCACGGCGCAAGATGATCGTCCACAATAGACGAATCGCAGCAACAACTATTGACAGGCGAAGATCGAAAGCTGTACGACAGGCTCGTCACCTGCCCGCCGGTGCGCCTAAGCCGTGCCGACCAGGACCAGGACGACCACCCGGCCGCCGCAACAGTCACCCCACCCCGCGCTACGACGTTCAGACCGCGACCACCACGAACGCCGCAAAACCAACCGCCAAAAAGACCAAGACCGCCAATCCCCGCCCACGCCGAACAGGTTAAAGATCAAGCTAGGGCGAGGCCTGCGAGGAGTAGTTCCGCCTGTGCCGGTCTCCCCGCCGGACGGGAGGCCCACCTCCACCCCCTTGTCGCGGTCGGATTCATTGACACTCGGCATCCACTTTGGAATGATCACGCCGCGGTCGTCGTCGGCCGCCCTAACGCGGGGAGGTTTCGTGATCAAACGCGCACTCACGGCCCTGACGGCCAGCGGCATGCTCCTGACCATCGAGCTGGCAACCGGGGCGGTGCCCGCCTCGGCTTACGCGACTTTCAACGGCCACAAGTTGATCTACGGAGTGGGCAACTACGGGTCGAGCACCCAGCACTACTGGGTCGACTCCTCAGCTTCCGCCTACTCCGGCACGATCGACACCGCGATGGACAATTGGATCTACACAACGTCGTACTGGGGCATCACGACGCCGATCTCCTACACTCGGACCTCGGTGAAGTCGAGCAGCCGGATGGACCACTACAAGGTCTCCACCATCAACAGCTGGTGGGGACTCACCCAGATGTTCAGCGGGTCCACGCAGATCAACCCGTCGACGGCAAACTGGGTGTGGGCGAAGGTCCTCCTCGACGGGGACTACGCCAACTGCCCCAACAAGAAGGGGGTCATCGCCCACGAGCAGGGACACAGCATGGGGCTGGCCCACGTGTACAGCGGAACGGCCGTAATGCGCTCGGACATCGCCGATCTGTCCACCAACCGCGCCACACCCGATGACCTCAACGGCATCAACTACCTGTACTGAGGAGCGCGACGACGATGACGAGGACCTCCATGACGAAGACCGTGCCACTGCTGCTCGGCGTCGCGCTCACCATCGGCCTGGCGGCCTGCGCCAGCTCACCTGATTCGGGGACGTCGGCGGCCGGGACGTCCGGCTCTGGCGCCGCCGCCCGAGCGGAAACCGGTGGCGGTGACGCCGCCTCGGTCGACGCGCCGGTGGTCGCGCTCAAGGTGGCATCCGACGCCGTACTCAAGGAGGACTACGCGACCCTCGCCCAGCTCGCGGCCAGCCCTAACGTCCGGCTGATCGTCAGCGGCACGGTCGTGGAGGCCACACCGGTGTACCAGGAACAGGTCGCCTACACGAAGCTCACGGTGAAGGTCACGAAGTCCAGCAGCAGCAGCGTGGCGGTCGGCTCCACCGTCGTCGTCTACCGAGACGGCGGCCAGATCCCGCTGAGTCAGGTGCTGCCGGACCTCAAGCCTGACCAGGCGGCGATGCTCCCCGCGTCCGCACCGGCCAACGCCGTCGTGGATTTCCAGTTCATGGAGGCCGAGCAGAGCGCTGTGGGAGACGAGATCGTGGCGTTCCTCCGGCCCGACCCGAACCCAGGCCGCGCCGGAGCGTACCAGCTCGTCAGCTCGGTGCACGGTCTGCTCAAGCTCGACCGCAAGGCGGGCAAGTACCACCGGTTGGGCCACGCGGAACGCCCCGGTTACGAGGCGTCGGTCAGCACGGCGGCCGCCGAGGAATATACGCGCCGTCGTTCGTGACAGGACCGCTCGACGCATCCGTCGGGCGGTCGTGACAGAGGCGGTCGGGCCGGGTTCTCATCCGTCCCGATCGCCTCGTGCGGTCAGAGGGAGCCTGCTATCCTGCGCCCGATGGCCAGCGATACCTCACCACTACTGGGCTTGACCCGTTTCGACGGATAGGGCGGGTGTGGTGATCTCTGGATGCCGTTCGGGGTCAAGGGGGCCACGCCGCGCTCGGCCAGCCACAGGTGAGGGCAATGCGGTGCCCTTGTGCTTGTCCCGGGCCCTCAGATAGCGGCTCAGCGCCCGAGCGGTCTTGGGCCCGAACCGTACCCGTCGGTCCTTCGCGCCCTTGCCGTGGAAGTGCACCGACTCGGCGTTCAGGTCGACATCGGCCACGAGCAGGTTGCCAACCTCGGACAGCCGGGCACCGGTGTTGCAGTACAACCGAATCAGCGCCTCGTCGCGCAGGTTGGCGAAGCCCTTGCCCTTGCACGCGTCAAGGAGCTTGCTGGTGTCCTCGTCGCGCAGAACCGGGATCAGCTTGCGGGGTGTCTTCGGCTGCCGAACCCGTTCCATCGGCGAGCGGTCGATGGCCTGCTCGTCGATGAGCAGCCACTTGAAGAACTGCTGCAGCCCCTTGTGCTTGTTCAGCGCGGTCGACGCCGACCTGGTGTCGATCATCCATGCCTGGAACGCCTCCACGTGCGCCCGGGTCACCGCACACGGGTCGTCAGTCGCATCATCGGCGTCCGGATCCGGGGACGACTCCCCCAGATACCGACCCAACTGTGCGGCAGCGAGGAGGTAGTTGTAGCGGGTGGTCTGCGGGTAGTTCCCGGCCCGCAGCGACCGGTCCCAGTCCCGCAGGAACCCGGCCCAGGTCCGGGACAGTCCGACGGTGAGCTTCCGAAGATCGAGGAGTGGCATGACAACCTGCCCGAGTCAAGGAGTCCAACAGCGGCGTGCTAGACCAGGCATCCATGCCAAGCAATGAAAAGAGGCCTCCCGCAAGTCGCTGACCTGCGGAAACCCTCTCGCTGTCGGGACGGCCGGATTCGAACCGACGACCCCTTGACCCCCAGTCAAGTGCGCTACCAAGCTGCGCCACGTCCCGATGCCCCCGCGCGGTTTCCCCGCGACAGCCGGTACAGCTTAGCGCAGGATCTTCCGGAGGCGTGCATGCCCCCTCCCGCGCTGCCGGCCCACCCTTCACATCCCCTAGAGCGTCCTAGGAGGGTTGGTGCGGGCAAGGAAACGCCGGGCGGCGCGGGGCCGCCCGGCGTTCGGACGTACGGTCAGCCGTGGGCCTTGCCGCGGCCGCCCGGGCCCAGCTTCTTGCGCGGGCGTACGGAGATCTCCACCGGACTGCCCTCGAAGCCGAACTCCTCGCGGAGCTTGCGCTCGACGAAGCGCTGGTAGCCGGCATCCAGCGGCGCGGTGGTGAAGAGCACGAACCGCGGCGGCGCGACCCCCGCCTGGGTGGCGAAGAGGATCTTCGGGGCCCGGCCACCGCGCACCGGGTGCGGGGTGGCCTGGACCAACGCGGTCAGCCACTGGTTGAGCTGCGCGGTCGGCACCCGGGTCTCCCAGCTGGCCAGGGCCTTGCGCAGCGCCGGGGCGAGCTTGTCCACGGCCCGGCCGGTCATGGCGGACAGGTTCAGCCGGATCGCCCAGGGGATCCGGCGCAGCTCCCGCTCGATCTCCTTGTCCAGGTAGTACCGGCGGTCGGCGTCGACCAGGTCCCACTTGTTGAAGGCGATAACCAGGGCCCGGCCGGCCTCGGTGACCATGGCGAGGATCCGCTGGTCCTGCTCGCTGATCGGCTCGCTGGCGTCGAGCAGCACCACCGCTACCTCGGCCGCCTCGATCGCCCCGGCGGTCCGCAGGCTGGCGTAGTACTCGGTGCCGCTGGCCTTGCCGACCCGCTTGCGCAGCCCGGCGGTGTCCACCAGCTGCCAGGTCTCGCCGCCGATCTCCGCCAGGCTGTCGACCGGGTCGACGGTGGTGCCGGCGACCGAGTCGACGACCGCGCGCAGCTCGCCGGAGAAGCGGTTCAGCAGGCTGGACTTGCCGACGTTGGGCCGGCCGACGAGGGCCACCCGGCGGGGACCGCGCGGCCGGTTCTCGACGATCTTCGGCGCCTCGGGCAGGGCCTCCAGGATGGCGTCGAGCAGGTCGCCCGAGCCCCGGCCGTGCAGCGCGGAGACCGGGAACGGCTCACCGAGGCCGAGCGACCAGAGCGAGGTCGCCTCCATCTCGATGGCCGTGTTGTCGGTCTTGTTCGCCACCAGGATCACCGGCTTGGCGCTGCGGCGCAGCATCTTCACCGCGGCCTCGTCCACATCGGTCGAACCGACCATCGCGTCGACCACGAAGAGCACCACGTCGGCGGTGGCGACGGCCGTCTCGGCCTGGGCGGCGATCGCCGCGGCCCGGTCCTTGGCGTCGGGCTCCCAACCACCGGTGTCCACCACCGTGAAGGCCCGACCGTTCCACTGGGCGTCGTACGGGACCCGGTCCCGGGTCACCCCGGGGATGTCCTCGACGACCGCCTGGCGGCGGCCGATGAGGCGGTTGACCAGCGTCGACTTGCCCACGTTGGGGCGGCCGACCACGGCCACCACGGGCTGCGGGCCGGACGGCTCCTCGGTGACGAGGTCCGGTTCGCGCAGCTCCACCCAACCAGTGCTGTCCTGGGTCATGCCACACCCCGCTCGGTAAGCAGCTGGCGCAGCCGGGCGACGACCTCGTCGATGCCCAGCTCGGTGGTGTCCAGGACGACCGCGTCCGGGGCCTGCTGCAACGGGTTGACCTCGCGGGTCGAGTCCAGCTTGTCGCGGCGGGCCAGGTCGGCCGCGGTGGCCGCCACGTCGGCGGCGTCCTCGGCGCTGCGCCGCTGGGCGCGGGCCGCCTCGGAGGCGGTCAGGTAGACCTTCAGGTCGGCGTCGGGCGCCACCACCGAGCCGATGTCGCGGCCCTCGACCACGACCCGGCGGGCGTTGGCGATGATCTCCCGCTGCCGGGCGACGAGCATCTCCCGGACCGCCGGCACCGCGGCCACCGCGGAGACCGCGCCGGTCACCTCGGGGCCGCGGATCTCCTTGTCGACGTTCACGCCGTCGGCGGTCACCCCGTACCCCTGGGGGTCGGTGCCGATGCGCAGGTCCACCTCGCCGGCGACCTTGGTCACCGACTCGGCGTCGGTCAGGTCGACCCCGGAGCGCAGCACCGCCCAGGTCAGCGCCCGGTACATGGCGCCGGTGTCGAGGTAGCGGGCGTCCAGGCCGACGGCGAGCCGCCGCGAGACGGTGGACTTACCCGAACCGGATGGCCCGTCCACTGCGACCACGCACCGCCCGGTCCGTTCGTTCTGCCCCACCGTGTTCCTCCTCAGCCCGTACCTCGCGGGTCGCCGGTTCCTCCGGCGCCGTTGAGCGGTTGTCCTTCGTCAATGATGCCCGCGATGCCGTCCGGGCACGCGCGCGACGTCGCCGGGCGCGACCCGCGACACTCGCGGTCCGCCTCGGCCGCGAGGAAGCCTACCCGCAGCGGTACCCGGAACGGCTCCGGTCAGTCGCCGACGGCCTTGAACAGGGCGGCGACCTCGGCGTTGGTCAACCGCCGGAGCCGCCCGGTGCGCAGGTCACCCAGCCGGATCGGCCCGATCGAGGTACGCACCAGCCGGGCCACCGGGTGCCCGACCTCGGCCATCAGGCGCCGGACGATGTGCTTGCGTCCCTCGTGCAGGCTCAGCTCCACCTGGGCGGTCTTGCCCAGGGTGTCCACCACCTTGAACGAGTCGACCTTGACCGGCCCGTCCTCCAGCTCCACGCCGGCCACCAGCCGCCTGCCCAGGTTGCGCGGGATCGGCCCGGCCACCTCGGCGAGGTAGGTCTTCAGCACCTCGTACGACGGGTGCATCAGCCGGTGGGCGAGGGTGCCGTCGTTGGTGAGCAGCAGCAGGCCTTCGCTGTCCGCGTCGAGCCGCCCGACGTGGTAGACCCGCTGCTCCACCCGGATGCCGATGAAGTCGGCGAGCTCGGTGCGTCCCTTCTCGTCCGCCATGGTGGTAACCACCCCGCGCGGCTTGTTCATCGCCAGGTAGACCAGGCGGTTGTCAGCCTGAAGCCGCTCGCCGTCGACGTGGATCACGGCGGTGGCGGGGTCGACCTTGTCGCCGAGCTTGGCAACCCGGCCGTTCACGGTCACCCGCCGCCGGAAGATCAGGTCCTCGCAGGCGCGTCGGGAGCCCACGCCGGCGGCGGCGAGCACCTTCTGCAGGCGCTCGGTCCCCTCGTACACGGGGGCGTCGGGTTTCGGGGCACGGTCATCGCGTCGCATCGGCAAGCTCTTCTACGTCGTCGGGGAGGAACGGGGCGAGCGGGGGCAGGTCGTGCACCGAGTTCAGCCCGAGCTTCTCCAGGAACATCGTGGTCGTCCGGTACAGGAACGCCCCGCTGTCGGGTTCGGTGCCGCACTCCTCGACCAGGCCGCGGGAGACCAGCGTACGGATCACCCCGTCGCAGTTCACACCGCGGATGGCGGAGATCCGCGACCGGGTGACCGGCTGCTTGTAGGCGATCACGGCCAGTGTCTCCAGCGCGGCCTGGGTCAGTCGTACCGACTGCCCGTCCAGCACAAACCGTTCGACGTAGGTCGCGTATTCCGGGCGGGTGTAGAGACGCCAGCCACCCGCCGCCCGGCGCAGCTCGAAACCGTGCCCGGCCGCGGTGTAGCCGGCGGCGATCTCGTCCAGCATCGGGCCGATCCGCTCGGCCGGCTGCTCCAGCACCTCGGCGAGGGTGAGCTCGCTGACCGGCTCGTCCACCACCAGCAGGATCGCCTCCAGCGCGCCGCGCAGCTCGGCGTCGTCCAGCTCGGGCGCCGGCTCCGGCGCGGGCGTCGCCCGCCGCCGCCCCGCCGGCTGCTTCTTCGGTACGCCCGCGGCCGCGCCCTGCTCCGCCGAGTCGACCTGCTCCGCCGGTTTTCCGGCCGAGTCGACCTGCTCCGCCGGCTTTCCGGCCGAGTCGACCTGCTCCGCCGGCGCTCCCAACGAAGCGGCGGCGCCGCCGGCCGGACCGGTCGGGCCACCGCCGACCGCCGACGGAACCTGGTCAGCGCTCGCGGCCGGCGCGGGAGCGGCCGGCTCTTGCGGCGTGCCGGCGGATTCGGGCCGCTGCGGGGACGGCTCGTCCTCGCGCGAGTCCGGCGCCGGGGCGGGGCGGGACGGGGTGGGGCGTTCCCACGGGGGGACCCAGGCGGCGGCCTGGTCGGCCAGGGTGTCCCGGTGCTCCTCGTCGCTCATCGCGGTCCCTCCTCCGTCGTTCCCGTCTCGTCGCCCGGCTCCCCCGGCCGCGGCGCGGGCACCCCTCCGTCGCCGGACACGGCCCGCACGGACCCGCCCGCATCGCCGTCGCCGGGCGGCGGGGCGGCCCCCGGCGGCTCCGGGGAGCCCGCGTACTCGTCGATGTGCAGCTCGGTGTCGCCCTCGCTGGGGCCGGTCCAGCGGACGGTCAGCTCCTCCAGGGCCTGCTCCTGGACGAAGGCGACCAGGCCCTCCCGGTAGAGCTCCAGCAGGGCGAGGAAGCGGGCCACCACCTCCAGCGTGATCTCGCAGTCGGCGCAGAGCAGCGAGAAGGTGGCCGTACCGGCGCGGCGCAGCCGCTCGGTGAGGACGGCGGCGTGCTCGCGGACGCTGACCCGGACCATGTGCACGTGGGCGATGGAGACCTCGGGCACCGGCTTCGGGGTCATCGCCCGGATGGCGAGCTTGAGCAGCCGCTCGGGGCCGATGCCGAGCACCAGGTCGGGCAGCGCCTCGGCGTACCGGGGCTCCAGGGTGACCGCCCGCGGGTAGCGCCGGCCGCCGACCGCCTCCAGCTCGGCGATGTGCGCCGCGGCCTCCTTGTACGCCTTGTACTGCAGCAGCCGGGCGAAGAGCAGGTCCCGCGCCTCCAGCAGGGCGAGGTCCTCCTCGTCCTCCACCTCGGCGGCGGGCAGCAGCCGGGCGGCCTTGAGGTCGAGCAGGGTGGCCGCGATGAGCAGGAACTCGCTGGCCTCGTCCAGGTCCCACTGGTCGCCCATCGCCCGGATGTAGGCGATGAACTCGTCGGTGACCTTGTGCAGGGCCACCTCGGTGACGTCGAGCTTGTGCTTGCCGATGAGCTGGAGCAGCAGGTCGAACGGGCCGGTGAAGTTGTCCAGCCGGACGGTGAAGCCGCCGGACTCCTCGGCGGTGCCGGCGGGTACGACGCCGTCGACCTCCGCGGCCAGCTCGGCGGCGACCGCCGGGTCGGCGGCGCCGGGCGGCGCGGCGGGTGGGTCGAGGGGCGGAGCGGTCACCCGACGACCGTAGTCGACGGGCAGGACGGCCCGGTGACCTGGTGCACCCCGGACTACCGGTCCGCTTGGGCGGCGATCACCTCACGGGCCAGCTGCCGGTAGTTGCGCGCACCGGAGGAGGCCGGGTCGAGCGTGGTGATCGGGGCGCCGGCGACGGTCGACTCGGGGAACTTGACGGTCTTCGTGATCACCGTCTGGTAGACCTTGTCGCCGAAGGCCTCCACCACCCGCTGGAGCACCTGACGGCAGTGCGTCGTGCGGCTGTCGTACATGGTGGCGAGGATGCCCTCGAGCTCCAGGTCGAAGTTGAGCCGCTCACGGACCTTGTCGATGGTGTCCAGCAGCAGCGCCACGCCCCGCAGGCTGAAGAACTCGCATTCCAGCGGGATGAGCACGCCGTGCGCGACGGTCAGCGCGTTGATCGCCAGCAGGCCCAGCGAGGGCTGGCAGTCGATCAGGATGAAGTCGTACTCCTTGCGGACGGTGCGCAGCACGCGCGCCAGCGCCATCTCGCGGGCGACCTCGTTGACCAGCTGGATCTCGGCGGCGGAGAGGTCGATGTTGGCGGGCAGCAGGTGCAGGCCCGCCACATCGGTCTTGATCAGGACGTCCTCGGCGGTGACGTCGTCCTGCATGAGCAGGTTGTAGACCGACAGGTCGAGGTTGTGCGGGTTGACCCCCAGCCCGACCGAGAGGGCACCCTGCGGGTCGAAGTCGACCAGCAGCACCTTGCGGCCGTACTCGGCGAGCGCGGCGCCCAGGTTGATGGTCGTGGTGGTCTTCCCGACGCCGCCCTTCTGGTTGGCCATCGCGATGATCCGCGCCGGGCCGTGCCGGTCGGTCGGCATGGGCTCCGGGATCGGCTTGCGCATCGTGTACGCAGCCGGGTCGGCCGGACCCAGGTCCGCGCCGAGCGACGCCTGCTGCTCGCGGAGCTCCGACGTCCAGGCGTCGGCACGGTCACCGTTGCCAGCCATGTCCTCGTTGCCCCCTCCCGACGACCACCCGGCGTCGGAGCCGTCCGACGTCCTTCGCGGCGCCGCTGCGCACCCCGGTTCGTCGCCCCAGGAGGTCCGCGCCGATGCCGACTGTACGCCACGCACCAGCAGCGCGTTCGATACCCGGTCGGCGTGTCGGACGCACCGGACGGTCAGGACGGTCGGGGCCGGCTCACCCGCGGGCGCGCGGGTGCGCGGTGGCGTACACCTCGCGCAGCCGCTCCACGGTGACCAACGTGTACACCTGGGTGGTGGTCACCGAGGCGTGGCCGAGCAGCTCCTGCACCACCCGCACGTCGGCGCCCCCGTCGAGCAGGTGGGTGGCGTACGAGTGGCGCAGGGTGTGCGGGGAGACCGCGCCGGGCCCGTGCACCGGCAGGCCGGCCCGCTCGGCGGCGCGGCGCAGGATGGTCCAGGCGCCCTGCCGGGAGAGGGCGCCGCCGCGGGCGTTGACGAAGACCGCCGGGGTGCCCCGGCCGGCGGCGACCAGCGGCGGGCGACCCCGGACCAGCCAGGCGCGCAGCGCCTCGACCGCGTACCCGCCGATCGGGACGAGGCGGGTCCGGCCGCCCTTGCCGCGCAGCAGCACCGCGCCGTCGTCGGTGTCCAGGTCGTCCACGGCCAGGCCGACGGCCTCGGAGATGCGCGCCCCGGTGCCGTACAGGAACTCCAGCAGCGCCCGGTCGCGCAGCGCGAGGGGCGCCTGGTCGCCGGTGGCGGTCACCGCGCCGGCGGTCTCCAGCAGCCGGACCACGTCCTCGACCGGCAGCGCCCGGGGCAGCCGGCGCGGCGGTGTCGGCGGGCGGACGTCGCGGCTGGGGTCGGCGCCGGCCATCCCCTCCCGCAGCGCGAAGCGGTGCAGGCCGCGCACCGCGCTGGCCGCCCGCGCCGCCGACGACACCGCCAGCGGCGGGTGGTCGTCGTCGCCGGCGCGCAGCCGGGCCAGGTGGGCCTCGACCTGGGCCGCGTCGACGGCGGCCAGGTCTGTCACCCCGGCCGCAGCGAGGGTGGCGAGGTAGCGGTCCAGGTCCCGGCGGTACGACGAGAGCGTGTTCGCGGAGAGTCCGCGCTCGACGGTGAGGTGGTCGAGGTAGCCGCGGACGGCACGGCGCAGGGCCGGCGCGGGCTCCACGCCCGCGCCGGCCCCGGCCGGTGTTCCGGTCAGCCCGTCGCCCCTCAGGCCAGCACGTCCGCCAGCGGCAGGGTGGCCATGCCGTGCGACTCGGCGACCGGACCGTAGACGACCTGGCCGTCGTGGGTGTTCAGGCCCAGGGCGAGGGCCCCGTCGCGGCGCAGCGCCTCGCGCCAGCCGTGGTTGGCCAGCTCCAGGGCGTACGGCAGGGTGACGTTGGTCAGCGCGTGGGTGCTGGTGTTCGGCACCGCGCCGGGCATGTTCGCCACGCAGTAGAAGATCGACTCGTGCACCTTGTAGACCGGGTCGGCGTGCGTGGTGGGCCGCGAGTCCTCGAAGCAGCCGCCCTGGTCGATGGCGATGTCGACGAGCACGCTGCCCGGCTTCATCCGGGAGACCAGTTCGTTGGAGATGAGCTTCGGCGCCTTCGCGCCCGGCACCAGCACCGCGCCGATGACCAGGTCCGCGTCGAGCACGGCCCGCTCGATCTCGTACGCGTTGGAGGCGACCGTCTGCAGGTGGCCCCGGTAGATCGCGTCGGCCTGGCGCAGCCGGGCGACGTTCTTGTCCAGCAGCAGCACCTCGGACTGCAGGCCCAGCGCGATGGCGGCGGCGTTCATGCCGGAGACGCCGGCGCCGATGACCACGGTCTTGGCCGCGTACACGCCGGAGACGCCGCCCGGCAGCACGCCGCGCCCGCCGCCGGTGCGCATCATGTAGAAGGCGCCCACCTGCGGGGCGAGCCGGCCGGCCACCTCGGACATCGGGGCGAGCAGCGGCAGCGAGCGGTCGGGCAGCTCGACCGTCTCGTACGCGATGCCGGTGACCTTGCGGTCGATCAGCGCGTCGGTGCACTCCTTGGAGGCGGCCAGGTGCAGGTAGGTGAAGAGCACCTGCCCCTCGCGCATCCGGTGGTACTCCTCGGCGACCGGCTCCTTGACCTTGAGCACCAGCTCGGCGGCGTCCCACACCTCGTCGGCGGTGGCGAGGATCTTGGCGCCAGCGGCGGCGAACTCGTCGTCGCTGATGCTGGAGCCGACCCCGGCGCCGGACTCGACGAAGACCTCGTGACCGTGGCGGGTGAACTCGTTGACGCCCGCGGGCGTGATCGCCACGCGGTACTCGTGGTTCTTGACCTCGCGTGGGATTCCGACCTTCACGATGCAGACACCTCTCTTCGGGGCTGCCCACCCCCGACTGCTCGGCGCCGCGACGGCCCCTTTGCCGGCGCGGTCCACCGGTCCCGCCGGCGGCAGTCTAGGCCGGCCGGCCCGCCCCGGAAGCCAGCACAGTGACATCCGGTGCGCGATCGTCCTGACGAAGTGTCAGGCGTCGACCGGGCCGGCGGTGGAGACCACCTCAGCCGTCAGGACAGTGTTCGCGCTCATCGTCCCACCAGGGGCGCGGCGGTGCGGACAGGATCGCCGGCGATCACTGAGGTGTCCGCTCATGACCACTCCTCCTTACCAGCCCGGGTACCCCCAGGGCGTTTCCGTCAACGGCGGTGTCGACGGCCAGGGCCGTCCGCTGCGCGACTGAGCGGCGACACCGAAGGGGCCGCGCGATCCGATCGCGCGGCCCCTTCGGTGTCGTACCCCCGGGTCAGCGGGGCAGTGGCGCGTTCGGCCGGCGCAGCTCGGAAAAACCCGTCTCGCGGGCGCGGGCGGCGGCGAGCAGCCCGGCCACGCAGGAGGCGTTGGTGATCTCCCCGGCCAGCACCATCCGGACCGCCTCGTCGAGGTCGACCCGGACGACCTGGAGGTCGGCCTCCTCGTCGCGGCGGTCGTGCCGCTGCTCCGCCGGCACGTCGGCCAGGTCACGAGCCAGGAAGACCCGGACCACCTCGTCCGAGAAACCCGGCGAGCTGTGCAGGTCGATCAGGACGTCGATGGCGCCGGCGGTCAGATCGGCCTCCTCGGCCAACTCCCGGGCCGCCGCCGCGGCCAGATCCTCGCCGCTGACGTCCATCAGCCCGGCCGGCAACTCCCACAGGTGCCGGCCGGCCGGGTGCCGGTACTGGCGGATCAGCACCACCTGGCCGGAGTCGTCGAGCGCCACCACGGCCACCGCGCCGACGTGCTTGACGTAGTCGCGGGCCGCGGTGCCGCCGCCGGGCATGGTGACGTCGTCGCTGACCAGCGAGAAGATCCGGCCGGACCAGATCTCCCGGTGGCCGGTCACCTCGTAGCGGTGCTCGACGGCGCTCACGACGCCGACGCCGCCCTCGCCGCGGCGGCGGTGCCGTTGCGGCTGGTCTTCTTCGCCGCCGGGGTCTCCGCCGGCGCCGCGTCGAGGTCGACCGGGAGCTGGTCGGCCTCGGAGTAGGCGATGGCCGCCTTGACGAAGCCGGCGAAGAGCGGGTGCGGCCGGGTCGGCCGGCTCTTCAGCTCCGGGTGCGCCTGGGTGGCCACGAAGAAGGGGTGCAGGTCGCGGTCCAGCTCGATGAACTCGACCAGCCGGCCGTCCGGCGAGGTGCCGGAGAAGTGCAGGCCGACCTTGGTGAGCTGGTCCCGGTAGGCGTTGTTCACCTCGTAGCGGTGGCGGTGCCGCTCGCTGATCTCGGTGCTGCCGTACGCCTCGGCGACCAGCGACCCCTCGGCCAGCGTCGCCGGGTACGCCCCGAGCCGCATGGTGCCGCCCAGGTCGCCCTTGCCCGCGACGATGTCCTCCTGATCGGCCATGGTGGCGATGACCGGGTGCTTCGCCTCCTCGTCGAACTCCAGCGAGTTCGCCCCGTCGAGGCCGGCGAGGTGGCGGGCCACCTCGATGGTCATGCACTGCAGGCCGAGGCAGAGGCCGAGCAGCGGGACGCCGTTCTCCCGGGCGTACCGGGCGGTGCCGATCTTGCCCTCGATGCCCCGGACGCCGAAGCCGCCGGGGATGACGATGCCGTCGACGCCGGCCAGGGCGGCCGCGGCGCCGGCCGGGGTGACGCAGTCGTCGCTGGGCACCCAGCGCAGCTGCACCCGGGCCCGGTGGCCGAAGCCGGCGGCCCGGATCGCCTCGCTGACCGACAGGTACGCGTCGGGCAGGTCGACGTACTT
This sequence comes from Micromonospora sp. IBHARD004, assembly GCF_052814115.1. Taxonomy (NCBI): domain Bacteria; kingdom Bacillati; phylum Actinomycetota; class Actinomycetes; order Micromonosporales; family Micromonosporaceae; genus Micromonospora; species Micromonospora sp. IBHARD004. The sequence goes on along the minus strand of NZ_CP199934.1, from coordinate 2,764,169 downwards.
GCCCACCACCGCGACGGTGACCGTGTGGTGCGGCTGGTGCACCCGGTCCAGCAGGTCGTCCCAGCTGGTCCAGTCCACGTCCCGGAAGGAGAGGCCGAGCCGGCGCACCACGTACGCGTCGAGGCCCTCCCGGTGCAGCACCTTCGGGATGTCGTAGATGCTCGGCGCGTCCGGGGCGGCGACGACCGCCTCCCGGTCCACGTCGCAGTAGAGCGACAACTTCTCCTTGAGCTTCTCCGGGATCTCCCGGTCGCAGCGCAGCACGATGGCGTCCGGCTGGATGCCGATGCTGCGCAACTGGGCCACCGAGTGCTGGGTCGGCTTGGTCTTCAGCTCGCCCGACGGCGCCAGGTACGGCACCAGCGAGACGTGCAGGTAGAAGCAGTTGTCCCGGCCCAGGTCGTGGCGGACCTGGCGGATCGCCTCGAGGAACGGCAGCGACTCGATGTCGCCGACGGTGCCACCGACCTCGGTGATCACCACGTCCGGGATCTGGCCCTCGGCGTCCGGGTCGGCCATGCCGAGGATCCGCGACTTGATCTCGTTGGTGATGTGCGGGATGACCTGGACCGTGTCGCCCAGGTACTCGCCGCGCCGCTCCTTGGCGATCACGTCCGAGTAGATCTGCCCGGTGGTGACGTTCGCCTTGCCGGAGAGCGCCCGGTCGAGGAACCGCTCGTAGTGCCCGACGTCGAGGTCGGTTTCGGCGCCGTCCTCGGTGACGAAGACCTCACCGTGCTGGAACGGGTTCATCGTCCCCGGGTCGACGTTGAGGTACGGGTCGAGCTTCTGCATCACCACACGCAGCCCGCGCGCGGTCAGCAGATTGCCGAGGCTGGAGGCGGTGAGGCCCTTACCCAGCGAGGAGGCGACGCCCCCGGTGACGAAAATGTGCCTGGTCGTCCGTGCTGAAGGGGCCAACGCCTGCTCCCGTGTCGTCCGTAGCGGTCGTGCGAACCGCCGTGCCGATCAGCCAAGTGATCACGCGATCCACGGGATTCCACGGTAACACCTCTCCCGGCCCGGGCAGGCGTCGCACCCGCCGTCGGCGCACGTCGCGCCCCGTCCGGGTCAGCCGGTGCCGACCCCGGTCGATGCCGGACCGGGCTGGGCGGGCACCCGCACCGGTCCGGCCGGTCCGGCCGGTCCGGCCGGGATGGTGCCGCCGTGTCCCACGGTGTCCCCCGCGTCCGGCGTCGGCCCGGCGCCCTCCGTGGGGTCGGCGCCCCGGCCCGGCCCGGCGGGGCGACCGGTCCCGGCCGCGTCGTCGGGTTGATCCGTCGGCTCGGCCGGACGGCTGGAGACTCCGGGCTCGACGGCCCGCCCCTCCCCCGACGCGCGGCCTCCGCCGGGACGGTCCCCGCCGTCGGTGGGGCCACCCGCCGCGCCACCGGGCCCCTCGTCGCCGGGTCGCCCGGCGCCGGGCTGCGTACGGTCGGTGGAGTGGTCCAGCACCCGCAGCGCGGCCAGCGCGGCCATCGGCACCACCAGCGCGCCCGCCGCCCCGGCCACGTCCAGCGCCGAGCCGGCGAGCACCCCGCCAATGCCGGCGGCCACGGCGGTGCCCGCCATCGCCGCCCGGATCGCCGGGTAGATGCCGAACAGCCGCATCAGGCCGCCCCAGGGTTGCAGCAGCGCCAACCAGACCAGGGCCGCGCCGGCCAGTGCCAGGACGGTGAGCGGGCTGTTGACCAGGGTCTCCACGTTCGCGGTGCTGGAGCGGTGCACGGTGAGACCGCCGGTGCCGTCGCCGAGCGCGGCCAGGAAGCGGCCGAGGCTGCCCCGCTCCGTCGCCGGGCGGCGCAGGTCCACCACGGCGAAGCCGATGGTCAACGCCAGCCCCGCCATGGTGGCCCAGGCGAGCCGGCTCACGGTCAGCCAGCCGCCGCTGCTGATCGCCGCGGCGACGCTCACCCCGGCGGTCAGCGCGATCGCACCGATCGAGTCCGCCCCCAGGTAGGGGCTGCCGACGACGACCACGGCGCCGCCGCCGACGGCCACCATCACCATCGGCCGCCAGGCGCGGCGGACCCGCTGGGCCAGCCAGCCCGCGCTGAGCAGCGAACCGGCGATGAAGACGCCCAGGCCGACGGTGCCGAGCCCGGCGTACCGGCCGCCTTCGAGCGCCGAGTAGCCGACCACGCCGTTGAGCTGCAGCCGCGACCCGGTGAGCACGTCCACCCCGACCACCAGGGTGGCCAGGCCGGCGACCGCGCCGAGCGGGCCGAGGGTGCGGTCGTGGCCGGGGGTGAACCGCACCGCGGCCGTACCGCCCACGATCAGCAGGGCGGTCACCACGGCGAACCACCAGCCGGCGTGCTGGCCCCGCCACCACGGTGCCGCGTCGGCGAGCAGGGCGGCCGGCACCGCCAGGGCGGCGGCGACCAGCAGCAGCTCCACCGCGGCGACCACCCGCCGGGAGACGGGCTCGGGTCCGTGCGGGCCGGCGTGCCGGCGGGCCCGGCGCAGCAGCGGCAGCACCGCGACCGCGAGCGCCACCTGGGCGACGGCGAGCATGGCGAAGAACCACCCGGCCACCCGGCGCTGGGCGGCGGCCTCGCGGTCGGCGTCGGCCGGTTGGTCGATGGCGGCCCGCAGGTCCGCCGGTCGGCCGCCGACCGACACGGCGGGACTGCCGAGGAAGAGCCGTTCCGGCATGGGCCGGCCGAGCGCCGCCAGGGCGGTCGGCGCCAGGTCCACGAGCTGGAGGTAGCCCTCCCGGGCGGTGCTCGGAGAGGTGAGCCAGCCCTTCTCCCAGCCCGGGCCGTCGGCGACGGCGACGTGCAGCCGGGACGGCTGTTCGGTGTCGGAGACGCCGGCGACGACCACCAGCGAGCGGGGCGGGCGGGCGGCGAGCACCCGGGCCAGCTGGGCGTCCGCCTGGCGGGCCTGCGCCGCCCGGGACGCCCGGTCCTCGCCGTCGACGCTGCCCAGGTCGACGATGCTCAGCACGCAGGAGCCCAGCAACTTGGCCGGGTCGGGGGGGAGGACCGGCGTGTAGCGGTCGACCCGGCCGAACGGGCGGGCGGCAGCCACCGCCGCCCCGGGCCCGACCGCCACCGAGCAGCGGACGGACTCCGACAACGCACCCGGCGTCGTACCCCAGGAGAGCCGGTCCTGGTTGTACCGGACGACGCCCTCCTGGTCCGGGAGGTTCGCGCCGATGCCGTCCGGCTGCTCCACGGTCACCCCGGTCGGCGGGCAGCCACCCTGCTGGCGGCTGCCGTTCCAGGCGGCGAAGTTGCCCGCGCCGAGGGTGAGCCAGCCGTCGACCGGGCAGGTGGGCCGGTGCGCGGAGCGTACCGACAGGGAGCCGATCGACCCCTGCTCGGCCATCCGCCACAGCGTCGGGGTGGTCTGCGGATCCACGTCGTCCCAGCGCAGCCCGGCCACCCCGGCCAGCACCACGAAGTCGGCGCGGCGCCCGGGCGGGCCGGTGTCCGGCCGGGCGGCCAGCGCGGTGATGCCGAGCGCCACCACGACCAGGGTCAGCAGGACCGGGGTCAGTCTGCGCAGCATCAGCGGCGTCCCGTCGACGGATCGGCCCCGGCCGGCGCCAGCTCGGCGTAGAGGTCGGTCAGGCTGGCGACGGTGTCCGCCTCGGTCGGCCAGGTCGCCGCCCGGGCGGCGCCGCGGCGCGCCAGTTCCGTCCGGCGGGCGTCGTCGTCCAGCAGCTCCCGCACCGCCGCGTCGACCGCGTCGACGTCGCCGGCCGGGACCAGCACCGCGGCGTCGCCGACCAGCTCCGGCAGGCCGCCCACGGCGGTCGCCACCAGGGGTACGCCGGCCCGCAGCGCCTCCTGGGCGAAGAGCTGGCGGGCCTCCCAGTCGCTGGTCACCACCGCCAGGTCGGCGCCGGCGAGCAGGTCGGCCACGTCGGTGCGGTGCCCGAGCAGCGTCACCGGCGCTCGGGCGGTCGAGATCCGGGCGGCGAGCTGGAGGTACGCGGGGCCGCTGCCGGCGATGACCACGGCCGGCGCCGGGGTCCGGGTACGCCACCGGGCGGCTGCGTCGACCAGCACGTCGTACCGCTTCTGGGGGTGCAGCCGGCCCACCGAGAGGATCAGCGGACGGTCGGGGGCGACGCCGAACTCGGCGCGGACGGCGGCACGACGGCGGCGCGGCGCGGGCATTGCGGGCGCGGCGACCGGGGCCAGCCGGGCGTCGGCCGCGCCCTGTGCTGCGGCCCGCTCCACCAGGTCGGCGGAGGCGCCCAGCGCCACCCGGGCGGAGCGCGCGACGATCCCCTCGGCCAGCCGGGAGAGCCGGCCGCGCAGCCCGCCGGCGAGCACCGCGTTGTGCCAGGTGACCACCAGCGGGGCGGCCGGGCGGGCGAGGACGGCGACCAGGCCGGCCCGCAGCCCGTGCGCGTGCACGACCTGGACGGGGGTGTCGGCCAGCGCCCGGCGCAGGGCGGCGACGGCCCGCGCGTCGGCGGGCGTGGGGCTGGCGGGGATCTCCACCGGCGTGAAGCGGGCGCCGACGCCGGTGAAGTCGAACTGGTCCTGGGTGGCGGCCGGGCCGCAGACCAGCACGGTGGCACCGGCGGCGGTCAGGCCGCGGGCGATCGAGCGGACGTGCTGTCCCACCCCGCCCGTGCTGGAGGCGAGCACCAGGGCCACCGAGCCGGGCCACCGCTGCGCCGACGTGGCGTCGGTCATTGCCTGCCTTCCGTTCGCGACTGCGGGGCTCGCAGACCCGGCTCACTCCTCGCGCTCACCGGTGCCTGCCTTCCGTTCGCGACTGCGGGGCTCGCAGACCCGGCTCACTCCTCGCGCTCACCGGGACACCGTCTCCTTCCCGTCACCCCGTTCCGGGGGCGTCTGGTCCTCCTGGCCGCTGGCCGCGGTGGGCGGGCGTCTCCGGTCCAGGCGGCGCAGCACGGCGGTGAGCAGCGGCCGCACGTCCCGTTCGTCCGTCAGCCAGGCGACGGCGAGGAACAGGGCGCCGACCACGACCCCGGACAGCATGCCCTGAACGAGCGCCTCCGATGTCGTCGGGGTCCCGTCGCCCAGCCCGGCGAGCCAGCGGGAGGTGGCGACCCCGCCGAGCCCGGCGACCCCGCCGGCGAGCAGACCGGCGGCCCCGGCCCGGCCCACCCCGGCCAGCGCGTCGCGGCCGGCCGAGCGGAGCACCGCGGCGATCAGCAGGCCACCGAGGACCAGCATGCCGCCCGAGGTGGCCAGGGTGACGGCCAGGACCCGGTCGGCGAGGGGCAGCACCCGCGCGAGGAGCACCGCCAGGGCCGGCACGGTCAGCCAGCCCACCGCGGTGGCGACCGTCGCCGCCCGGGTCTCGCCGCGGGCGTAGAGGGCCCGGGTGAGCACGGCGAAGAGGCCGTAGCCGAGCAGGCCGGGCGCGAACCCGGCGATGGCGGCCGCCGCCGCACCGGCGACCGGCGGGTCGAAGAAGAAGTGCCCCACCGGCACCGCCGTGCCGACCAGCGCGGCGGCGCCCAGCAGGCTGAACAGGACCACCCCGCGGACCGCCGGGGCGAGGGTCTCCCGGTAGGTCCGCTCGTCACCGGCCGCGCGGGCGGCCGCGAGGGTGGGGTACGCGGCGACGGCCAGCGGCACGGCCAGCACCGCCCAGGGCAGGAAGTAGATCGTCTGCGCGATGTTGTAGACGCCGGGGTTCGACTTCGCACCGTAGGTGACCTGGTTGAGGCTGACCATCAGGGCGAGCTGCTGGGCGGCGACGGTGACCACCCCGGCGATCGCCAGCGCACCGACCCGGGCGCGGGCGTCGGCGGGGAAGCCGTAGCCCGGCTTCAGCCGCAGCCCCAGCCGGCGCAGCGGGATCAGCAGCGACAGCGAGAGCACCACCACGCCGAGGGTGGTGCCGCCGGAGAGCAGCAGCTCGCCGCCGCGGCCGACCTCGCCGACGGTCGCCAGCCGCCCCTCGGCGGCGGTGAAGCCCAGGTAGACCGCGATGACGGTGATGCTGGACAGCAGGGGCGCGAGCACCGGCCAGGCGAACCGCCGGTGCGCCTGGAGCACTCCGGTGAGCACGATGCCGACGCCGTAGAGGGGCAGCTGCGGCGCGAAGACCAGCAGCATCCGCGCGCCGGCCTGCCGCTGCTCCAGGCTGAGGCCGGGGCCGAGCAGCCCGATCAGCGGGTCGGCGAGCAGCGCCACCAGCACCGCGAGCGGCACCAGCAGGCTGAGCGTCCAGGTCAGCAGGGCGCCGGTGGTGGCGGCCACGCCCCGCCGGTCGCCGGCCTCCACCGCGCCGGCGAGCAGCGGTACGACCAGGCTGGCCAGCGCCCCGCCGGCGACGATCTCGAAGATGAAGTTCGGCAGGTTGTTCGCCACGACGTACGCGCCGCCGAGGTCGGTGGGGGCGAGGGACCAGGTGAAGACGGCGGTACGACCGAAGCCGGCGAGCCGGCTGACCACGGTGAGCACGGCGATGAGGGCGGCCGCTCCGGCCACCCGGCCGGCGGCGGCGAGGGGTGCCGGGTTCTTCACGTCAGTCGTCGAGCCGGCCCAGCGCGTCGAGCTCTCGCAGCCCCGGGGTCCGCTGGATCACCTGGGTGAAGCTGACCTTCTCGCTCGCGGCGGTGAGCGCGGCGAGCACGGCGAGGATGCCGGCCCGGCCGAGCGGCCCGCTGCGGGCGGCCATGCTGACGCCGAGCAGCGCGCCGAGGGCGTTGGCGCCGCTGTCGCCGAGCATCACCCGCTCGTCCAGGTCGTCGCGGATCAGCCCGGCGGCGGCGCCGACCGCGCCGACGGCGATGCCGCCGTGCGCGCCGCCGGACAACGGCGCGCCGAGCAGCATGCCGGACTTCAGCGCCCGGCCGGGACGCAGGTCGAGCAGGTTGAGCAGGTTGGCGGTGCCGGCGACCACGCCGGCGCCGAGCAGCACGTCGACGCCGCGGCCGAGGGTGCCGTGGCGCTGCCGGCGGGGATGGGCGGCGACCCGGGGGTCGCAGGCGAGCAGCGCGGCCGCGCCGAGGCCGGCGGCGCCCACCCCGACGATCTTGAGCAGACCGGCGGTGACCCGCCCCTCCCGCAGGGCGGCGAGGTGCCCGCCGAAGCCCTTGGCGGCCTTCTGCTCGGGGCGTGCGCCGACCACGTCGTCGTAGAGCCCGATCGCGCCCGCGCCGAGCCCGGCGACCAGCGCGGCCGCTCCGGACGGGGCGTTGCCGGCGCCGAGCGCCCCGGCCGTGGCGGCGCCGACCGCGAGCGCCGGCCCGGCCGCGAGGGTGACCGTCCGGCCGCGGAAGTTGGTCCGTTCCAGCGCCGGCCCTACCGGGGCGGTACGCACCTCCCGCAGCACGTACCGGGCGGCGACCGCCCCCGCTCCGGCGGCCAGCAGCCGACCCCACCTGGTCACGCGACCCCTCCGATCCGGATGCCGTACGCGATGCGGTGCAGACCGGACAGCGGTCGGCCGCTCACTGGGGCAGTTTAGGCAGCAGCGCGGCGGCGTTGTCGCCGACACCGTACTGGCCGGCCTTCTTCTCGGTGAGCTGCTGCACCAGCGCGAGCGAGGTGACCAGCTGACCCTGGACGGTGTTGGCGTTGTCGACGGTGGAGATGGTCTGGGAGAGCACCGGGTCGCCGCGTACGACGGCGACCACGTTGCCGCCGGCCGAGCCGTTGCCGCCAACCACGATCGCGCCGGTCCGGTCGAACTGCTCGGCGACCTTCACCACCGACTCGTCCTTCTTCGCCGAGTCCTTGTCCACGTACGGCTGGCCGCCGACCAGGACCACCGCCTCGGCCGCCCCGGTGACCTTGTTCTCCGTGCTCAGGTAGCCGGCGTTCGAGTACGCCGCCAGCACGGCCCGGCGGTCCGCGTCGGAGACCGGTGGGGCGCCCTGGGGGCGGTCGAGCAGGACGCTGGCCAGCAGGGCGCTGGAGGTCTCCACGCCGTGCCCGTTGCCCGGCAGCCCTGCGGTGGGGGCGCTGTTCGGGCGGGCGGCGGTGACGGCCAGCTCCAGCAGGTTGTTGTTGCTGTCCGGGTTGATGAACTTGTCCTGCAGGTCGACCCGGCCGGTGACGTTCGCGCCGGCGAGTTCGAGCATCTTCACCACGCCGTCGGTGTGCTCGCGGCCGCTGGGCAGGTCGAGCACCAGCACGCGTCGCCCGCTGAGCTTGCCGGGGAGGACGACCTGCGCCATCTCGGCGGCGAAGTCCTCCTCCATGTCCAGCTCCTTCTGGAGGCTGTTGACCGACTGGCGCATCTGCTGGTTGTCCTTGCGCAGGGCGTTGACGTTCTCCTTGAGCGAGTCGGCGACCGGCCCGTTGAGGGCGGCGGTGCCGACCACCAGGCCGATCGCCAACGCCAGGAAGACCGCGGTGAGGGACACCACGTGGTAGCGGAAGTTGATCACGCTTGCAGCCTCTTGATCGTCGGGGAGCTAGAAGAGCTGGCCGAGCTGGAACACGAAATTGTCCCACCATTCGGAGACCACGCCCAAATACGCCTTCCCGACGGTGGAGACCGCCACCGCGGAGGCCATCGCGGCGACCGCCGAGAGGACCAGCAGCAGCAGCGAGGAACCGGAGATGCTCTGCCGGTAGAGCCGGCTCACGCCCTTGGCGTCGACCAGCTTGCCGCCGACCTTCAGCCGGGTCAGGAAGGTCGAGGCCATGCCGCCCCGGCCCTTGTCGAGGAACTCCACCAGCGTGGCGTGCGTGCCGACCGCGACCAGCAGCGAGGCGCCCTTCTCGTCGGCCAGCAGCATGGCCAGGTCCTCGCTGGTGGCGGCGGCCGGGAAGGTGATCGCCGGCACCCCGAGGCCGGTGACCCGGGGCAGGCCGGGGGCGCGGCCGTCCGGGTAGGCGTGCACGATCACCTCGGCGCCGCAGCGCAGCACGTCGTCGGTGACCGAGTCCATGTCACCGACGATCATGTCGGGGGTGTAGCCCGCCTCGACCAGGGCGTCCGCGCCGCCGTCCACGCCGATGAGCACCGGCTTGAACTCCCGGATGTACGGGCGCAGCACGTCCAGGTCGGCCTTGTAGTCGTAGCCGCGGACCACGATCAGGCAGTGCCGGCCCTGGATCTGGGTCTGGATGTCCGGTACGCCGACCCCGTCGAGCAGCAGGTCCCGCTCCTGCTTGAGGTAGTCCATGGTGTTGGCGGCGAACGCCTCCAACTGGACCGACAGCCCCTCCCGGGCGTCGGCCATCGCCTTGGCCACCGTCTCGGCGTCCTGCAGGGCGCCGTGCGCGACCGGCTCCTCGCCGACGAAGACCGTGTTGCCCTCGATCCGGACGGTGTCGCCCTCGCGGATCTGCTCGAAGACGCTCTCGCCCAGGTCGTCCAGGAGCGGGATGCCGGCGGCGACCAGCACCTCCGGCCCCAGGTTGGGGTAGCGCCCGGAGACCGAGGGCTTGGCGTTGAGCACCGCGGCGACGCCGACGGCGACCAGCGAGTCGGCCGCCACCCGGTCCAGGTCGACGTGGTCGATGACCGCGATGTCGCCGGGTCGGAGCCGGCCCACCAGCCGTTTCGTACGGCGGTCGAGGCGCGCGGTGCCGAGGACTGAGCCCGGTTCCGCGTTCCGGGTCCGGCGCAACGTGGGTAGACGCATCGTGACCATCCTGGCATGTGAGGCAGGTTTTGCTGTCGCGACATGCCTGAGCAGGGCCGCCTACCCAGGGAAGCACACCGGAGCGCACGCCGGTGTGCTTGCGCTCACAAACCCGGCGTCACGGTCGTCTTTCCTTGGCCGCCACGGCGAGGAGTTCCTCGGCATGCGCGATACCCAGATCGGAATCCGGCAAACCCGCGAGCATCCGGGCCAGCTCGCGGGCCCGCTCTGTGTCCTCCACCACTCGGACCCCGCTGGTGGTCACCGCTCCCCCGGTGTCCTTCGCCACCACCAGGTGCCGGTCGGCGAACGCGGCCACCTGCGGCAGGTGGGTGACCACCAGCACCTGGTGGCTGCGGGCCAGCCGGGCCAGCCGGCGGCCGATCTCCACCGCCGCCTGCCCGCCGACGCCCGCGTCCACCTCGTCGAAGACCAGGGTGGGCGGGCCGCCGGAGCCGGCGAAGACCACCTCGATGGCGAGCATCACCCGGGACAGCTCACCGCCGGAGGCCCCCCGCTGCAGGGGCAGCGACGGCGCGCCCGGGTGGGCCAGCAGGCGCAACTCCACCTCGTCCGCGCCGTCCGGGCCGACGCCGGCCTCGACGCCGTTGACCGGCAGGCTCGGCTCGGCCCGACCGGTCGGGCGGGGCAGCACCGCCACCTCGATCCGGGCGTGCGGCATGGCCAGCCCGGCCAGCTCGACGGTGACCTGCTCGGCGAAGCGGACCGCCGCCTCCTGCCGGGAGGCGGAGACCCGCCCGGCCAGCTCGGCCACCTCGCCGGCCAGCCGGGACGCCTCCCGGTCCAACTCCTCCAGGAGATCGTCGGAGGTGTCCAGGTCGGACAGTCGGGTGCGGGCCCGCTCGCCCCAGGCGATCACGCCGTCGACGTCGTCGGCGTACTTGCGGGTCAGCGCGCGCAGCGCCGCCCGCCGCTCGTAGATGACCTGCAGCCGGGCCGGGTCCGCGTCCAGCGCCGCCAGGTACGCCGACAGCTCGGCGGAGACGTCGGTCACCAGGGTGGCCGCCTCCTCCAGGCGGGCCGCCAGCTCGCCGAGCGCCGGGTCCGTGCCGGACTGCGCCTCCAGCGTGCGCCGGGCGGTGCCGAGCAGCGCGGTCGCGTCCGGGGTCTCGTCGGTCGCCTCCACGCCGCCGGCGACGCACTGGTGGGCCAGCTGCGCCGCGGTGCGCAGCCCCTCGGCGTGCTCCAGCCGCTGCGCCTCCGCCTTCAGCTCGTCGTCCTCGCCGGGCTGCGGGTCGACCCGGGTGATCTCGTCCAGGCCGAGCCGGAGCAGGTCCGCCTCCTGGTTGCGCTCGCGGGCGTTGCGCCGCCGGTCGGCCAGGTCGTCGACCACCGCCCGCCACCCGGTGTACGCCTCGCGCAGCGCGTCGAGCAGCTTCTCGTGCGCCGGGCCGGCGAACCGGTCCAGCGCCGCCCGCTGCTCGGCCGGGCGGAGCAGCCGCAGCTGGTCGGACTGACCGTGCACGGCCACCACCTGCTCGCCGACCTCACCGAGCATCGACACGGGCATGCTCCGGCCGCCCAGGTGCGCCCGGGACCGGCCCTCCACGGTGACCGTGCGGCTCAGCAGGAGGGAGCCGTCCTCGTCGGGCTCGCCGCCGGCGTCGGTGATCCGGGCGTGCACGGTGTCGGCCACCCGGCCGTCGAGGCGCAGCCGCCCCTCCACCACCGCCCGGCCCGGTTGCGCCCGCACCCGCCCGGCGTCGGCCCGGCCGCCGAAGAGCAGGCCGAGGCCGGTCACCACCATGGTCTTGCCCGCACCGGTCTCGCCGGTGATGACGTTCATCCCGCCGGTCAACGGCAGCGTGGTGTCCTCGATGACGCCCAGTCCGGTGATGCGCAGCTCTTCCAGCACAGCACCCGACAGTAGACGCGCCCTGCGACAGTTGACCAGCCGGCGTGGTGCGGGTGCTGTGGACTACGGCCGGTGACGTCGTACAGTTCTGCCCCGTGTTGGACGTGATCGGTCTGAACCCGGGCGAGGAGGAGCTCTACCGCTCCCTCGTCCAGCTCACCACGGCCCGGGTCGAGGAGCTGGTCGAGCGGCTGCGCCGGCCGCGCGCGGAGGTCGTCGCGCAGCTCGACGCCCTGCGCGGCAAGGGGCTGGTGCTGCCGACCGGGCCGGAGCCCGACGCGCCGCTGCGGCCGCTGGCACCCGACGTGCCGCTCGGCGAGGCGCTGCTGCGCCGGCAGGCGGCGCTGGAGGCGGCCCGCGCGGCGGTCACCCACCTGACCGAGGAGTACCGCGCCGGGATGCGGCGGCACGACGCCGGCCACCTGGTGGAGGTGATCACCGGGGCGCGGGTGCTCCGCGAACGCCTGCGGGACGTGCAGGACGGCGCCCGCGTCGAGGTGCTCTGGTTCTGCCGGGCCAACCCACTGGCCATGTCCGGCGAGGAGAACGTCGAGGAGTTCGACGCGCTGGCGCGCGGGGTGCGCTACCGGGCCATCTACGAACGCGAGATGCTCCTCGAACCGGGCGCGCTGGAGGACCTCGAGCGGGGCGTCCGCGCCGGAGAGCAGGCCCGGGTGCTGGACCGGCTGCCGGTGCGGCTGGCCATCGTCGACGGCCGGACGGCGATCTGCCCGTTGGTGCCGGACCGGGACGGCGGCGAGCCGACCGCCGCGGTGATCGGCCGCAGCCAGCTGCTCGACGCGCTGCTCGCCCTCTTCGAGAGCCACTGGCTGATGGCGACGCCGGTGCGCTCGTCCGCCCCGCCCGCCGACCGGGCGGGTGACGGCTACCGGCCGGACGCCGACGAGGCCCGGCTGCTCTCGCTCTTCGTGGCCGGCGTGCCGGACAAGTCCATCGCCTCCCAGCTCGGGGTGAGCCGCCGTACCGTGCAGCGTCGGCTGGCCGACCTGATGGCGGTCGCCGGCGTGGACACCCGGCCCGGGCTGGCCTTCCAGGCCGCCCGGCGCGGCTGGATCTGAGCCGGGCGGGGCGGCACAGGGCCGCCCCGCCCGGTCCGCTCAGCGCAGCCCGTACGCGTCGATCACGGTCTGGTCGACGGTGTTGCCGGCCCGGTCGCCGGCGTGCACCCGCAGCGACACCGTGCCGTGCCCGGCCGGCACCATGGCGGTGAAGCTGGTGCCCGAGCCGTTCACCGGCACCGCCTGCCAGTTCTGCCCGCCGTCGAACGACACCTCGACCCCGACGCTGGTGCCGGTCGGCGCCGGTACGCCCGCCGGCTGGCGCAGCGTCAGCCCCAGCTGGTGCGGGTGGCCGCCGGGGACCTGGCCGCGCAGGTCGGCCGGGACCTGGTAGTCCACCTGGAGCAGCGGAAGCGGCTGGGCGGCGTCCCCGGCCGGCCGGGCCGAGGTGAACTGCCACGCCGTCTCGGTGCGGGTGGCGCAGCGCCACTCCTCGGAAGACCGCTCAGTGGTGAGGTCCAGCCGGTAGCGGGCCGCCCCCCGGGTGGTCGGCACGAGTGCCCAGCCGGCGGAAAGGTCGGCGATCTGCTGCCCGTCCCGGCTCAGCCGGGCCTGCACCGTGTCCTGCTCCTCGCTGCTGCGAGCCGGGGCGTAGTGGCCGTCGGCGTCGACGAACTCGGTTACCCGCAGGTCCAGCGTGTCGCCGGTGCGCGTGGGCACCCGCGCCCCGCCGCCGGCCGGCACGGCCGGGCGGACCACCGGAGCGTGCCAGGTCTCGGTGACCCGGTCGTCGGCGGCGTACCGCCGGGGCTGCTGGGTGAGCCCGCCGAGCAGCGGCCCCCAGGACCAGGTGAGTTGGTGCAGCACCCGCTGCTGCCACCAGGAGTCCCCGGCGCTCACGAACTCCTGCCGGGTGGTGCCGGTACGCACCATCCGCTGGTCGTCGTTCCAGGAGTACTCCTGCCAGGGACGCCACCCGAACCGCTGCTCGCTGGCCCACTCGGACCCGCCGGTGTCGGCGTAGCGGGCGGTCACCTCGGCGGTGTTGTCCGCGGTGACCCGGTGCAGGATCCGATCCGGGACCCGCCCCTTCGACACCTGCCACACGTCGTACAGGTAGGGGCTGTCCACGGTCAGCGTCACGTCCAGGGTGGCGCGGCCGCTCTTCGCCGCCGCGATCATCGGCTGTCCGTCGTCGTACGCGACCACCAGCGACGGGATCGGCAACCGATCCCCGTCCGGGCGCCAGACCGTCCACGCGCTCCGGTCCGACGGGCGGACGATGAGCACCATCGCGGCGCCGGCCGCCGTGGCGTCCGCGATCTGGTCCTCCTCGGCGCGGTCGTAGCTGCCGGCGACCAGCGCGGCCGCACCTCGGACCCCGGCCCGGGCCAGCTCGGCGGCGGTGCCGTCGCCCGCCCAGACCAGCGGCAGCTTCCGCCGGCCGGCCGGAGCCGGCGACTGGCCCAGCAGGTTGATGTCCAGCGGACCGGACACGTTGCTGACCTGGGCGTCCACTATGGGCGCGACCAGCTGCCAGCGGGAGGCGAACTCGAACTCGCCCTGGCGCACCGGCCGGGTCGGCGTGACGTTCACCTGCTGGGTGGTGCTGAAGTTCATCACGCCGTGGTCGACCTGCCGGCCGTTGCCGAAGACCCGGTGCTCGTAGAAGCTGATCACCGCCCGCTGCTCGGTCGGCTTCGGCGTCTCGATCCGCACCGGAGTGCCCTTGCGCGGGTCGAGCACCACGGTGAGGTCGCGGTCCACCATGAGCTCGGGGTCGGTGACCAGGGTGATCTGCTCGTCCAACGGGGCGCCGTGCTCGATCAGCCCCTCGAGCAGGTACGGGCCCTCCTCGACCTGCACCTGCGCCTCGCCGGGGATCCAACCGATGTGGTCCGACTCGGGGTGCTCGCCGAAGAGGGTGACCACCGACGCCAGGCCGGGCTGCCCGGCCATGTCCAGGGCGCGCAGGGTGACCGTGTGCAGCGGGCCGCTGAGGGTGAGCCCGACGGCCGTGCGTACCGCGACACCGTCCGCGCCGGTGGCCACCAGCCACCCTCCGTGCACTCCCCGGTCCAGCTTCGCCGGGTCGGCGTGCAGCGGGACGCTCACGCCGCCGCCGGCCGGCACGGTCACCTCCGTGCCGTCGAGCGACACCCCGTCCGGCTCGGCGGCACCGCTGTCCAGGTTGCGGAGCTCCACGGCCAGCCGCAGGGTCTGCGGGGACGACGTGCTGTTGGTGTACGTCACGGTCCGCTCCGCCACCGCACCGCCGGTGTTCACCCGGCCGAAATCGGCGGTGGCCGAGCCGTACACCCGCTGGCTCAGCGCGCGGGCCACGTCGACCCGGCCGGCGCCCTGCTCGAAGACGGTCAGCGCAGGGTTCGCCTTCGTCGTGCTGACCAGCGCGTCCTTGAGCTTCCCGGCGGTCCAGTCCGGGTGTTCCTGGGCGAGGATCGCCACCGCGCCAGCGACGTGCGGGGTCGCCATCGACGTCCCGGACGCCCGCGTGTACGCGTCGTCCACCGGCGTACCCATGGTCGTGCCGGCGGCGCGGGCGGCGACGATGCCGACGCCCGGCGCGGTGATCTCCGGCTTCAGGCCGTTGTCGCCGATCCGGGGGCCGCGGCTGGAGAAGTCGGCCAGGTTGTCGTCGCGGTCCACCGCGCCCACGGTGAGCGCCGCGGTGGCCGCGCCCGGCGTGCCGACGGTACCCGCCGCGCCTGAGTTACCGGCGGCGATCACGAAGAGCGTGCCGGTCTCGGCGGTGAGGTCGTTGACCGCCTGGCTCATCGGGTCGGTGCCGTCGGTGGCCGGGCCGCCGAGGCTCATGCTGACCACCTTCGCGCCGGAGTGGGCGGCCCACTCCATGCCCGCGATGATGTCCGAGCCGTAACCGCTGCCGTGGTCGTCGAGCACCTTGCCGATCAGCAGCTGTGCGCCGGGGGCGACGCCCTTGCGCAGCCCGTTGGAGGCGGCGCCGCTGCCAGCGATGGTGGAGGCCACGTGGGTGCCGTGGCCGTGGCCGTCCCGGGCGCTGCCGCTGCCGGTGAAGTCGTGCGCCTCGGCGATCCGGCCGGCCAGGTCGGGGTGGCCGGCGTCGACGCCGGTGTCGAGGACCGCGACCCGGACGCCGTTGCCGTCCCGGCCGGCCGCCCAGGCCGCCGGGGCGCCGATCTGCGGCACGCTGTGCTCCAGATCCGCGTGGACCCGCCCGTCCAGCCAGACGCGGGCGATGCCGGCGCCGAGCCGGGGCGCGCCGGCGGTGGTCCGGGCCGCCGCCGTGCCGCGCAGCGTTGTCCACAGGCCGCCGAGGTCGCCCTTGCCGACCCGCAGCGCCGCGCCGTTGATGCTCTCCAGCGGCCGGGCGGCGGTGGCGCCGGCGAGCGGCCGGACCCGGCCGGCGGCCGGCTGCTGGTAGCGCACGATCAGCGGCAGCGCGCCCTGCGCGGCGTCGCCGTAGCCCTCGGCGACCAGCTCCTCCACGTCGAACAGGTCGGCGTCGAGCACCCCGGCGGAGACGTACGGCACGACGTCGCCGGGCAGCACCCGCATCCCGCCGTCGGCCTCCACGGTGTGGAAGGTGATCCGCTCCCGGCCGGGGCCGGGGTGGACCGTCGCGGCGACCCGGCCGGGCGCGGCCTGGACCAGGTCGACCTGGTCGCCGGTGAGCAGGGTGATACGGACGGGCGCGCCGCCCGAGGCGGGGGCGGCCGGGCTCGGGCCGGCCGGCGGGGCGGGCGGGGCGGCGGACGCCGGTGCGGCGAGTCCGACCACCATCGCGCCGACCGCGCCGGCGGCGAGCCAGCGTGGGGGCCAGTGCATGCGATGCGCTCCTCTTCTCCGATGGCCGGTCCCAAAAGATCGACCGATCGGAGTCTGCGACGGAGATCATCGATGGTCACTAGTTGCGGCCCGCCGCATCGGCGACATGTCGCCAGGTGGACAACGGACGGCCGGGGCCGGACCGCCCGATGTCCGGCGGGTTGCCCGGCGGTAGCCGGGCCACAGTCCGGCACGTCAGCGGCGCCGGTTCGCCCCGCTGATGGACGGGAGGGAACTGCCCGCCAGCCCTGCACGGGGGCGGGTCCAAGCCGGTACCAGCGGGCGGCTGAGCAGCGTATGCGCGCCGGTCGGCGGCGGACGGTGCGGCGACCCGGCGGGCCCCCGAGTCACCGGCGGCTGCCGCGCCAGCCCTGCACCGGCAGGTCGAACTTGGCCACCAGCCGGTCGGTGAAGGGTCGCGCCCGGAGCCGGACGATCCGCACCGGCAGCGCGCCCCGGCGCACCGTCACCCTCGCCCCCGGAGGCAGGTCGTAGACCCGCCGCCCGTCGCAGCAGAGCACCGCCAGGGTGGTGAACGGGTCGACGGTGATCACGAAGGTCGACGTCGGCGCGGTCACCAGCGGCCGGCTGAACAGCGCGTGCGCGCTGATCGGCACCAGCAGCAGCGCCTCCACCTCCGGCCAGACCACCGGCCCGCCGCCGGAGAACGCGTACGCGGTGGAGCCGGTGGGGGTCGCGCAGACGACCCCGTCGCAGCCGTACCGGGACAGCGGGCGGCCGTCGACGTCGACGAGCAGCTCCAGCATCTGGGCGCGCTCGCCCTTCTCGACGCTGATCTCGTTGAGCGCCCACGACTCGATGGTCGGGCCGCCCTCGAACTCGGCGGTCACGTCGACGGTGAGCCGCTCGTCGACGGTGTAGTTGCGCCCGACCACGTCCCGTACCGCCGAGTCCAGGTCGTCGATCTCGGCCTCGGCGAGGAAGCCGACCTTGCCGAGATTGATGCCGAGCAGCGGGGCCTTCGCCGGCCGGGCCAGCTCGGCGGCGCGCAGGAAGGTGCCGTCGCCGCCGAGCGCGAAGACGATCTCCGCGCCCTCGGCGGCCTCCGGGCCGGTCACCGGGACGACGCCGGGCAGGTCCAGGTCGTCGGCCTCCTCGGCCACCACCCGTACCTCGAAACCGGCGGCGATCAGGTCCGCCGCCACCGCGCGGGCGTGCTCGGTGCTGCGTCGGCGGCCGGTGTGCGTCACCAGCAGGGCGGTCCGGCTCACCGGGCGACCTCCTCGATCGTGGGATCCGCGGGTGGTGGGACGCCCTCGGGGCCGGCGGCCACGACCGTGCGGACCCGCTCCGGGTCCGCGGCGGGCGCGCCCCGGCGTAACCATACGAAGAACTCGACGTTGCCGCTGGGCCCGGGCAGCGGACTGGCGGCCACGTCCGCGAGGCCCAGGCCGAGCTGCGCCGCCGCCGCGGCCACGTCGAGCACCGCCTCGGCCCGCAGCTCCGGGTCGCGCACCACCCCGCCCGCGCCAACCCGCTCCCTGCCGACCTCGAACTGCGGCTTGACCATCAGCGCCAGGTCGCCGTCCGCCCGGGTGCAGCCGGCCAGCGCCGGCAGCACCAGCCGCAGCGAGATGAACGACAGGTCGGCCACGGTGAGGTCGACCTCGCCGCCGATGGCCTCCGGGGTGAGCGTGCGGACGTTGGTGCGCTCGAACACCCGCACCCGCTCGTCGTTGCGCAGCGGCCAGGCCAGCTGGCCATAGCCGACGTCGACCGCCACCACCTCGGCCGCGCCGCCGCGCAGCAGCACGTCGGTGAAGCCGCCGGTGGAGGCGCCGGCGTCCAGGCAGCGCCGCCCGGCCACGGTCAGCCCGCCCGGGGCGAACGCCGCGAGGGCGCCGGCCAGCTTGTGGCCGCCGCGCGAGACGTACTCGGCGGTGGGGTCCTCGCCGGTGACCAGCAGCGGGTCGGCCGGGTCGACCATCGCCGCGGGCTTGCGGGCCGGCACCCCGCGCAGCTGGACCCGGCCGGCCTCCACCAGCGCCGCGGCCTGCTCGCGGGAGCGGGCCAGGCCGCGGCGGACGAGTTCGGCATCCAGCCGGTTGCGACGTGCCATGGGTGGTTCTTCTCCGGTCGGGTCAGGCCTGGTCGATGCTGGCCAGGGTCTCGCGCAGCGTCTCGTACGCCGCCTCGTACTGGGCGATCTGGTCCGCCGGGGAGAGCGCGGCCGCGTTGGTCATGGCCTGCACGGCGGCGTCCACCGCCGGGTGCCGGGCGTCCTCGATGTCCTCGAACGACGGCGCCGGGCCGGGGCGGACCCCGGGCGGCGGTCCTGGACGCGCGCCGACCGGCGGACCGGGCGGCGGGCCGGGGCGGTACGGGCCGGTCATGGCGCGGACCGGCGGCCGGTGGGGGCGCTCACGCCGCGCCGCCCGGCGTCTGCTTGCGGCCCGGCGCCTTCTTCACCGGCCGGACCGGCGTGGCGGGCGACTCCTCGGCGGGGGTGCGCGACACGGTGGCCGGCGGCTTCCTCGCGATCGCCTTCTTCGCCACGGTCTTCTTCGCCACCGCGGTCGTTGGGGTGGGCGCGGGGCGGCCCGCCGGCGCGGAGACCGGCGCGGCGGCGGAGGCGCCGGCCGGCACCGCCTTGGCCTCGCGCAGCTGCCGTTCCAGCTCGTGCACCCGGCGGGTCAGCTCCGCGACCTCGTCGGCGGTGGCCAGCCCCACCGCGCCGAGCGCCCGGTCCACCTCGAAGCGGACCAGCTTGGTCAGCGCCTCCCGGTTCGCCTGGCCGGTGGAGACGAGCTCCTCGGCGAGCGCCTGCAACTGGCCGGCGGTTGCGCCGCCCTGACCGACCACGCGCCGAACGGCGTCCTGGGCCTTCTTCCGGGGCGCCTCCGTCAGGCCCATGGCCAGCTCGAGGTAGGCGCGCCACGCGTCCTGCATGCCTGAGTCCTTCCGCGGGGCGGGGGGTGTGCAGGTGTCACGCTACCGGGCCCCTCCGACCACCCGTTGCGGTACGGTGCCGGGGAACGGCGCGGCATTTGGTGAGGAGACGATGTGGCCAGCGTGGACGAGTGCCGGCAGGCGTTGCAGGAGCTGGCCGCCCGGCTGGACCGTCACGCGGACGTGCAGGACCGGATCGACCTGGACCGGACGCTGGCCTGCCGGGTCACCGACCTGGGCACCGCGTTCCACGGCCGGATCTCCGGTGGCCGGCTGGTCGACCTTTCCGACGGCGACGACCCGAAGGCCAAGATCGCGCTGAGCGCCAGCAGCGACGACCTGATCGCGCTGGTGCACGGTCAGCTCGACATCACCAAGGCGATCGGCGCACGCCGGGTCTCCATCAAGGCCAACCCGTTCGACCTGATGAAGCTCCGCAAGCTGCTCTGAGCCGGTCCGGCGTCAGGCCGCTCCGGCCGGACCGGGGTGGCGTCAGGCCGACAGGCCCAGCGCCGCCAGCGCCTTGCCCGCCTCCGGCGACTCCGCCCGTACCGCCGGGCCCGTCGAAGCCGCCCAGGCGACCGCGCAGAGCGCGGCCAGGGCGTCCAGCGGGCGTCCGGCGCCGTCGAGCGCCAGGCCGCCGTCGGTCACCGTCACCGACCAACCCCCGTCGTCGGGCACGCCGGGCAGCCGGACCACCGCCGCCGGGTCGAAGAGCCCGGCCAGGTCCATGGCGACGTACGTCGGCCGGCGCGACTCGGGGGCGGCCAGCAGCTCGGGTACGTCGCTGACGCCGGTGAGGACCAGCAGGCTTTCCAGCCCGGCGCGACAGGCGCCCTCGATGTCGGTGTCCAGCCGGTCGCCGACGACCAGGGTCCGCCCACCGCCCGCCCGACGGGCGGCGGTGGCGAACAGTGCCGGCTCCGGCTTGCCGACCACCAAGTCCGGTTCCCGGCCGAGGGCGGTCCGCAGCACGGCCACCAGCGACCCGTTCCCGGGCAGCGGACCGCGCTCGCTGGGCAGCGTGCGGTCGGTGTTGGTGGCGTACCAGGGCGCGCCGGCGCGGACCGCCAGCGACGCCTCGGCCAGGTCGACCCAGCCGACCTGCGGGCCGTACCCCTGGGCCACGGCGGCCGGCTCCTCGTCGGCCAGGGACACCGGGCGCAGGCCGACGGCACGGATCTCGGCGCGCAGCGCCTCCGCGCCCACCACCAGCACCGGCGCGCCGGCGGGGAGCCGGTCGCGCAGCAGCTCGGCGGTGGCGGCGGCCGAGGTGAGCACCTCCTCCGCCCGGGCCGGTACGCCCATGCCGGTGAGCAGGTCGGCCACCTCGCTGGAGCGGCGCGAGGCGTTGTTGGTGGCGTACGCCACCGCCCTGCCGTCGGCGTGCAGCCGCCCGACCGCCTCGACCGCACCGGGGATCGGCCGGTCGATCAGGTAGATCACCCCGTCGAGGTCGAAGACGACCAGGGTGTACCCGTCGACCAGCCGTTCCCCGGCGTCCGCGGTCATCGCTGGTCCGACTCCGACCCGCTGGCCGGCTCGCCGCCGGTCGGGCCGGCCAGGCCGGACCGGGCCTGGTCGGCGACCCCGCGCGCCTCGACGTCCGTCAGCTCGTCCTCGGCCAGGTCGTCGCCGTCGTCGTACCGGGCGTCGCCGCGGTCCCGATCGTCGTCGTCCTCATCGAGGTCGTCGTCCTGGTCGTCGTCGTCGAGGTCGTCGTCCTGGTCGTCGTCGTCCTCGTCGTCGTAACGGACGTCGCCGTCGAGGTCGTCGTCCTCGTCCTCGTCGGACAGGTCGTCGTCCTCGTCGTCGCCCTCGTCGTCGACGTCCGTGTCGTCGTCCGGCTCGGTGTCACCGCCGGTCAGTTCGGCGTCGGGGCGGGCCGGCACGGCGCCCGGGGCACCCGGTCCGGCGGCGACCTCCTCGGCCGGGGACTCCTCGTCCTCGTCGTCGCCCTCGATCACCACGCCGTCGAGCTCGAGCAGCCGCTCCGCCGCGTCGGTCTCCCCTTCGGAGTCCAGGTCGGCGGCCCGGGAGAACCACTCCCGCGCCTCTTCGCGCCGGCCCACCGCGAGCAGCGCGTCGGCGTACGCGTAGCGCAGTCGCGCGGCCCAGGGCTCGGACGAGTCGGCGGTCAGCTCGGGGACCTGGAGCATCGCCACGGCCGCGTCCTTCTGGCCGAGGTCGCCCCGCGCCCCGGCGGCGACGATCAGCAGCTCGATCGCGACCGGCTGGTCGAGCTTCGCCCGGTCGGCGCCGCGGAACAGGTCGATCGCCCGCTCCGGGCGCCCGAGGGCCCGCTCGCAGTCGGCCAGCACCGCCAGGTGGCTCTGCAAGCCGGTCATCCGGTGGTACGT
Organism: Micromonospora sp. IBHARD004; assembly: GCF_052814115.1. Lineage (NCBI taxonomy): Bacteria > Bacillati > Actinomycetota > Actinomycetes > Micromonosporales > Micromonosporaceae > Micromonospora > Micromonospora sp. IBHARD004. The sequence goes on along the minus strand of NZ_CP199934.1, from coordinate 2,742,629 downwards.
GCGCAGCTCGGCGATCGCCGTCTGCCACTCCCCCGCGTGGTACGCGGCCAGCCCGACCGCCTCCCGCACCGCGGAGATCCGCGAGGCGAGCCGGCGGGCGGCGAGGGCGTGCGCCAACGCCTCGGCCGGGTCCTCGTCGATCAGCTGACCGGTGGCGACCAGATGCCGGGCGACGGTCTCCGCCACCGGCTTGGCCAGCGAGAGCAGCTCGGCCCGGACGGTCGAGTCCAGGTCGGTCGCGACGATCTCGTCCGGCAGCGCCGGCCCGGTGACGCGCTCGCCGCCCCCGGCCCGGTCCCGACGGTCGTCGTAGCCCCGCCGGTCGCCGTCCCGCTCGGTACGCGGACCACCCCGGAAGCCGCCCTCACGGTCGCCACCCCGGAAGCCACCCTCGCGGCGCTCGCCGCCACGGTAGCCACCCTCACGGCGCTCCCCGCCGGCGAAGCCACCCTCGCGGCGCTCGCCGCCACGGTAGCCACCCTCGCGCGGCGCCCCGCCCTCACGACGGAAGCCACCCTCGCGACGGTCACCGCCCCGGAAGCCACCCTCACGCGGCGCCCCGCCCTCACGACGGTCACCGCCCCGGAAGCCACCCTCACGCGGCGCCCCGCCCTCACGACGGTCACCGCCCCGGAAGCCACCCTCACGCGGCGCCCCGCCCTCACGACGGTCACCGCCCCGGAAGCCACCCTCACGCGGCGCCCCGCCCTCACGACGGTCACCGCCCCGGAAGCCACCCTCACGCGGCGCCCCGCCCTCACGACGGTCACCGCCCCGGAAGCCACCTTCGCGCGGCGCCCCGCCCTCACGACGGAAGCCACCCTCACGGCGCTCGCCGCCGCGGAAGCCACCCTCACGCGGCGCCCCGCCCTCACGACGGTCACCGCCACGGAAGCCACCTTCGCGCGGCGCCCCGCCCTCACGACGGAAGCCACCCTCACGGCGCTCGCCGCCGCGGAAGCCACCCTCACGCGGCGCCCCGCCCTCACGACGGAAGCCACCCTCGCGGCGGTCGCCACCGCGGAAGCCACCCTCACGCGGCGCCCCGCCCTCACGACGGTCACCGCCACGGAAGCCACCCTCACGCGGCGCCTCGCCGTCGCGGCGGAAGCCGCCTTCACGCGGCGCCCCGCCCTCACGGCGGAAGCCACCCTCACGGCGGTCACCGCCCCGGAAGCCACCCTCACGCGAGGCCCCGCCCTCACGGCGGAAGCCACCCTCACGGCGGTCACCGCCCCGGAAGCCACCCTCACGCGAGGCCCCGCCCTCACGGCGGAAGCCACCCTCACGGCGGTCACCGCCCCGGAAGCCACCCTCACGCGGGGCGCTGCCCTCACGACGGTCGCCACCGCGGAAGCCACCCTCACGCGGCGCCCCGCCCTCACGGCGGTCACCGCCCCGGAAGCCACCCTCGCGGTTGTCTCCACCGCGGAAGCCACCCTCGCGACGGTCGCCGCCACCGAAGCCACCCTCGCGCGGGCCGGACCGGAAGCCGCCCTCACGACGGTCGCCACCCCGGAAGCCGCCCTCGCGGCGCTCGCCGCCGGCGAAGCCACCCTCACGGCGGTCACCACCACGGAAACCGCCCTCACGGCGGTCACCACCGCGGAAGCCGCCCTCGCGACTGTCGTCCCGCCGGGGGCCGCCCTCACGACGGTCGCCACCAGCGAAGCCGCCCTCACGGGGGCCGGAGCGGAAGCCACCCTCACGGCGGTCGCCGCCACGGAAACCGCCCTCACGGGGCGCGTCACCGTCTCGGCGGAAGCCACCCTCACGGGGGCCGGAGCGGAAGCCACCCTCGCGGCGGTCGCCGCCACGGAAGCCGCCGCCCTCACGGTTGTCGTCCCGCCGGAAACCGCCCTCACGGCGCTCGCCACCGGAACCGGTGCGCTGTCCGCCCGAGCGGTCGTCGCGGTTGCCCCGGTACGGGGGACGGTCGTCGCGGCGGGCGTCACCACGCCCCTGCTCGCGGCCGGCGCGGTCCTCGTCACGACGGGGGCGATCGCCGCCCTGCGGTCCTGAACTCACAGGTACATCCTTCCTGATTGCGTCCCCAAAGACGCTAACGCAGTCGAGGGCCGACCCGGATGGGGCGGCCCTCGACTGGAAGATTGTCCGGCGGTGTCCTACTCTCCCACACCCTCCCGAGTGCAGTACCATCGGCGCTGGAGGGCTTAGCTTCCGGGTTCGGAATGTTACCGGGCGTTTCCCCTCCGCCATGACCGCCGTAACTCTATCGACATGTCAAACAACACCACCACTCGTGGTCTGTTGTTCGTTTGTCGGGAGTTGCACAGTGGACGCGTAGCAGCTTGGTAGTCAAGTCCTCGGCCTATTAGTACCGGTCAACTGAACCCGTTACCGGGCTTACATTTCCGGCCTATCAACCCAGTCGTCTAGCTGGGGGCCTTACCCCACAAAGTGGGTGGGATACCTCATCTTGAAGCGAGCTTCCCGCTTAGATGCTTTCAGCGGTTATCCCTTCCGAACGTAGCTAACCAGCCGTGCCCCTGGCGGGACAACTGGCACACCAGAGGTTCGTCCGTCCCGGTCCTCTCGTACTAGGGACAGCCCTTCTCAAGTATCCTACGCGCACGGCGGATAGGGACCGAACTGTCTCACGACGTTCTAAACCCAGCTCGCGTACCGCTTTAATGGGCGAACAGCCCAACCCTTGGGACCTGCTACAGCCCCAGGATGCGACGAGCCGACATCGAGGTGCCAAACCATCCCGTCGATATGGACTCTTGGGGAAGATCAGCCTGTTATCCCCGGGGTACCTTTTATCCGTTGAGCGACACCGCTTCCACATGCCAGTGCCGGATCACTAGTCCCGACTTTCGTCCCTGCTCGACCTGTCAGTCTCACAGTCAAGCTCCCTTGTGCACTTGCACTCAACACCTGATTGCCAACCAGGCTGAGGGAACCTTTGGGCGCCTCCGTTACCCTTTAGGAGGCAACCGCCCCAGTTAAACTACCCACCAGACACTGTCCCTGAACCGGATAACGGTCCGAAGTTAGATACCCAAATCAACCAGAGTGGTATTTCAAGATTGCCTCCACCCATACTGGCGTATGAGCTTCACCGGCTCCCACCTATCCTACACAAGCTAATTCAGATACCAATGTCAAGCTATAGTAAAGGTCCCGGGGTCTTTCCGTCCTGCCGCGCGTAACGAGCATCTTTACTCGTAATGCAATTTCGCCGGGCCTGTGGTTGAGACAGTGGGGAAGTCGTTACGCCATTCGTGCAGGTCGGAACTTACCCGACAAGGAATTTCGCTACCTTAGGATGGTTATAGTTACCACCGCCGTTTACTGGCGCTTAAGTTCTCCGCTTCGCCCCGAAGAGCTAACAGGTCCCCTTAACGTTCCAGCACCGGGCAGGCGTCAGTCCATATACATCGAATTACTTCTTCGCATGGACCTGTGTTTTTAGTAAACAGTCGCTTCCCCCTGCTCTCTGCGGCCATACCACGCTCCAGGAGCAAGTCCCTTCACGCGTCCGGCCCCCCTTCTCCCTAAGTTACGGGGGCAATTTGCCGAGTTCCTTAACCACAGTTCGCCCGATCGCCTCGGTATTCTCTACCTGACCACCTGTGTCGGTTTGGGGTACGGGCCGCTAAGAACTCGCTAGAGGCTTTTCTCGGCAGCATAGGATCACTGACTTCACCTGAATCGGCTCGGCATCACGTCTCAGCCTATGTGCACCACGGATTTGCCTATGGTGCGGCCTACACGCTTACCCCGGCACAACCACCGGCCGGGATCAGCTACCTTCCTGCGTCACCCCATCGCTTGACTACTACCCGTCAGGTTCCCACGCTCACCGCGTTTGGTCCGAAGACCGCCCACAGCTCGGGTGGTTAGCACAACGAGGTTCGTCAGGGTCGCTCTTTCGCGGGTACGGGAATATCAACCCGTTGTCCATCGACTACGCCTCTCGGCCTCGCCTTAGGTCCCGACTCACCCAGGGCGGATTAGCCTGGCCCTGGAACCCTTGGTCATCCGGCGGAAGGGTTTCTCACCCTTCTTTCGCTACTCATGCCTGCATTCTCACTCGTGCCGCGTCCACAGCTGGGTCACCCCGCTGCTTCACCCCCGGCACGACGCTCCCCTACCCATCCACACACCTGCACAAGGAATCAAGTCCAAGCGAGGTTGAAATGTGAATGCCACAGCTTCGGCGGTGTGCTTGAGCCCCGCTACATTGTCGGCGCGGAACCACTTGACCAGTGAGCTATTACGCACTCTTTAAAGGGTGGCTGCTTCTAAGCCAACCTCCTGGTTGTCTGTGCGACCCCACATCCTTTTCCACTTAGCACACGCTTAGGGGCCTTAGCTGGTGATCTGGGCTGTTTCCCTCTCGACTACGAAGCTTATCCCCCGCAGTCTCACTGCCGCGCTCTCACTTACCGGCATTCGGAGTTTGGCTGATTTCGGTAAGCTTGTGGGCCCCCTAGACCATCCAGTGCTCTACCTCCGGCAAGAAACACGCGACGCTGCACCTAAATGCATTTCGGGGAGAACCAGCTATCACGGAGTTTGATTGGCCTTTCACCCCTAACCACAGGTCATCCCCCAACTTTTCAACGTTGGTGGGTTCGGCCCTCCACGCGGTCTTACCCGCGCTTCAGCCTGCCCATGGCTAGATCACTCCGCTTCGGGTCTAGGACACGCGACTGAATCGCCCTATTCAGACTCGCTTTCGCTACGGCTCCCCCACACGGGTTAACCTCGCCACGTGCCACTAACTCGCAGGCTCATTCTTCAAAAGGCACGCCGTCACCCCGCAAGGCTCCGACGGATTGTAGGCGAACGGTTTCAGGTACTATTTCACTCCCCTCCCGGGGTACTTTTCACCATTCCCTCACGGTACTTGTCCGCTATCGGTCACCAGGAAGTATTTAGGCTTACCAGGTGGTCCTGGCAGATTCACGGCAGATTTCAGGGGTCCGCCGCTACTCGGGAACACTCACAGGAGGCCAGCCACTTTCACCTACCGGACTTTCACCGCCTACGGTCAGCCATTCCAGACTGTTCGGCTAGCAACTGGCTTTGTAACTCCTCCGACAAGTGTCAGCTTGTCGAGCAAGGTCCCACAACCCCGACCACGCAACCCCTGACAGGTATCACACGCAGCCGGTTTAGCCTCAATCCGCTTTCGCTCGCCACTACTCACGGAATCACTATTTGTTTTCTCTTCCTACGGGTACTGAGATGTTTCACTTCCCCGCGTTCCCTCCATACACCCTATGTGTTCAGGTGCAGGTGACACCACATGACTGGTGCCGGGTTTCCCCATTCGGACACCCTGGGATCACAGCTTGGTTGACAGCTCCCCCAGGCCTATCGCGGCCTCCCACGTCCTTCATCGGCTCCTGGTGCCAAGGCATTCACCGTTCGCCCTTGACAACTTGACCACAAAGATGCTCGCGTCCACTGTGCAATTCTCAACAAACGACCAACCCACAACCCGATCCGCCCCACACCAAACCCGACAACCGCCGGCGGTATGCGAGGCCAGGCCATGCCTGGCAGCCCGCGAAGCTCACGCTCCGCTCAAGGCTCCGAAAGAAACAACCACCGGTTGTTCTTTCAGGACCCAACAGGGTGCTCTACGCCAAACCCCAGCCGCATCACTTCCGCCGTTCCTGCACCCCGAAGGGCGTGTACTAGACATCCGAGACCGTTGCCGGCATCCGACTAACCAGTGTCTCCGCCATTGAGCACCCCGCCACCACATTCGGATGACGCGGGCTCCTTACACCCTTTCGGGCGAAGGTGCTCCTTAGAAAGGAGGTGATCCAGCCGCACCTTCCGGTACGGCTACCTTGTTACGACTTCGTCCCAATCGCCAGCCCCACCTTCGACGGCTCCCTCCCTTACGGGTTGGGCCACCGGCTTCGGGTGTTGCCGACTTTCGTGACGTGACGGGCGGTGTGTACAAGGCCCGGGAACGTATTCACCGCAGCGTTGCTGATCTGCGATTACTAGCGACTCCGACTTCACGGGGTCGAGTTGCAGACCCCGATCCGAACTGAGACCGGCTTTTTGGGATTCGCTCCACCTCGCGGTATCGCAGCCCATTGTACCGGCCATTGTAGCATGCGTGAAGCCCTGGACATAAGGGGCATGATGACTTGACGTCATCCCCACCTTCCTCCGAGTTGACCCCGGCAGTCTTCGATGAGTCCCCGCCATAACGCGCTGGCAACATCGAACGAGGGTTGCGCTCGTTGCGGGACTTAACCCAACATCTCACGACACGAGCTGACGACAGCCATGCACCACCTGTGACCGCCCCCGAAGGACCCGACATCTCTGCCGGTTTTGCGGCCATGTCAAACCCAGGTAAGGTTCTTCGCGTTGCATCGAATTAATCCGCATGCTCCGCCGCTTGTGCGGGCCCCCGTCAATTCCTTTGAGTTTTAGCCTTGCGGCCGTACTCCCCAGGCGGGGCGCTTAATGCGTTAGCTGCGGCACAGGGAACCGGAGAGGCCCCCCACACCTAGCGCCCAACGTTTACAGCGTGGACTACCAGGGTATCTAATCCTGTTCGCTCCCCACGCTTTCGCTCCTCAGCGTCAGTATCGGCCCAGAGACCCGCCTTCGCCACCGGTGTTCCTCCTGATATCTGCGCATTTCACCGCTACACCAGGAATTCCAGTCTCCCCTACCGAACTCTAGCCTGCCCGTATCGACTGCAGGCCCGCGGTTGAGCCGCGGGTTTTCACAGTCGACGCGACAAGCCGCCTACGAGCTCTTTACGCCCAATAAATCCGGACAACGCTCGCACCCTACGTCTTACCGCGGCTGCTGGCACGTAGTTGGCCGGTGCTTCTTCTGCAGGTACCGTCACTCTCGCTTCGTCCCTGCTGAAAGAGGTTTACAACCCGAAGGCCGTCATCCCTCACGCGGCGTCGCTGCATCAGGCTTCCGCCCATTGTGCAATATTCCCCACTGCTGCCTCCCGTAGGAGTCTGGGCCGTGTCTCAGTCCCAGTGTGGCCGGTCGCCCTCTCAGGCCGGCTACCCGTCGTCGCCTTGGTAGGCCATCACCCCACCAACAAGCTGATAGGCCGCGAGCCCATCCCAGGCCGAAAAACTTTCCACCACCAGCCATGCGGCCAGCAGTCCTATTCGGTATTAGCCCCGGTTTCCCGGGGTTATCCCAAAGCCTAGGGCAGGTTGCTCACGTGTTACTCACCCGTTCGCCGCTCGAGTACCCCGAAGGGCCTTTCCGCTCGACTTGCATGTGTTAAGCACGCCGCCAGCGTTCGTCCTGAGCCAGGATCAAACTCTCCAACAAAAACTTGTTGAAACAGTCATCCCGACAACAAAAAGTGTTGCCAAAGGAATCCAAACCAACAACCCTCCCAAAGGAGAACTGCCAGTCCGGGGTATAAATCAATTTGGCACTGGCTTATCAAGCACCCTGTTGAGTTCTCAAAGAACAACCACACACCGCCCAGAAACCCCACACCGTGGAGCCCCGACCCGGGGTATTTTCGTTCAACCGCTCGCCGCTCTCGCGCCGGGCACTTTTACTACGTTACCCGGTGGCTTTTGCCGTGTCAAACCGGTGTTTCGCGGTTTGTCGTGCGCCAACCCTTTTACCGGGCACCACTATTCGACCGGCTCGCGCCGGGCGCTTTGTGGATTTCGGCAGGACGGCCGCTGCGGTCTCCCGCACGCTCGCCCGTTTCCCTGCCGGCCGATGAACCTTACCCGGTCGGTTCCGCCTCGCCAAATCCGCCTCGCGGCGAATCCGGGGCACCACCCGGTCCAGACTCCGATGGAGTAACCCATCCAACCCTGGGGTCATTCCCGCGCTCCGGCCTTCCAGGCCTTTCGCCTGTTTCGTCCGTTCCGCGCTGGCAGAGAGAAAGTTACGCGCCCAGCGGATTGATCGTCAAATCCGCTGGGCGCGTCCCGCGTCACATTCTCGACGTACGACTATTTGCGCAGCTCAACCCCCGCGAAGGAACGCTTGCCGCGGCGCAGCACCAGGTACCGGCCGTGCAACAGGTCCTCCGGGGCGACGGTGGCGTCCACCTCGGAGATCCGGGTGTTGTTGACGTAGGCGCCGCCCTCGACGATCACCCGCCGGGCCTCCTTCGTGCTGGGCACCAGGCCGGACTCCTTGAGCAGGCCAGCCACGTCCGGCAGCTCGGTGAGGTGCACCAGGCCGGCCTCGGTGAGGGCGGCCCGCAGCGTCTCCGGGGACAGGTCGTCCAGCGCCCCCCGGCCGAAGAGCGCCTGGCTGGCGGCGACCGCCTGGGCCATCTCGCGCTCGCCGTGCACCAGCGTGGTCAGCTCCTCGGCGAGGGCACGCTGGGCGAGTCGGGCCTGCGGACGCTCGGCCGTCGCCTTCTCCAGCTCCTCCAGCTCCTCCCGGGAGCGGAAGCTGAAGTAGCGCAGGTAGCGGACGACGTCACGGTCGTCGGCGTTGAGCCAGAACTGGTAGAAGGCGTACGGGCTGGTCATCTCCGGGTCGAGCCAGACGGCGCCGCCCTCGGTCTTGCCGAACTTCGTGCCGTCCGACTTGGTGACCAGCGGCGTGACGAAGGCCTGCACCGGCCCCGCACCGCGCCGCCGGATGTAGTCGACGCCCGCGGTGATGTTGCCCCACTGGTCGGAGCCGCCGTACTGGAGCTGGCAACCGTACCGGCGGTGCAGCTCGAAGAAGTCGTGGGCCTGCAGGAGCTGGTAGCTGAACTCGGTGAAGCTGATGCCGGTCTCCAGCCGCGCCTTGACCACCTCCCGGGCCAGCATCTTGTTCACCGGGAAGTGCTTGCCCACGTCGCGCAGGAACTCGACCACCGACATCTCGCCGGTCCAGTCCAGGTTGTTCACCGGCTGGGCGGCGTTCTCCCCGGTGTACGACACGAACGGCGCGAGCTGGTCCCGGATGCGCTGGACCCAGCCGGCCACCACCTCGGGGGGGTTGAGGGTCCGCTCGGCGCTCTCCTTCGGGTCGCCGATCTGGCCGGTGGCGCCGCCGACCAGGAGCAGCGGCCGGTGCCCGGCGAGCTGCAGCCGGCGGGCCGTGGTGACCTGCATGAGATGGCCGACGTGCAGGCTCGGGGCGGTCGGATCGAAGCCCACATAGAAGCTGGCGCGCCCGCCGTCGAGCAGCTCGCGCAGCTCGTCGAGGCCGGTCGAGTCCTGGATCAGGCCCCGCCACCGCAGGTCTTCGGTCAGGGAGTCCCGCCCGTGCGGGAGATTGCTCTCGGTCACGGTCACCGATTCTCCCCCATCACACCCCTGGGGCCGTACCGGGTTTGCCTTTCGCCGGGGCGACTAGGCTGGCGGCTCGGTACGACGCGAGGAGGGGCTGCCGTGGAGATGCCGGACCTGACCGGGGGCTTCGTCGCCCTGCTGGGCCTGAAGTTCGACGAGGTCAGCGGCGAGAAGGTGGTCATCCGCTGGCAGGTACGCCCGGAGCTGCACCAGCCGTTCGGGATCCAGCACGGCGGGGTCTACTGCTCGGTGGTCGAGACGGCGGCCAGCATCGGCGGCTCGCTCTGGCTGGGCGACAAGGGCCAGGTGGTCGGGGTGTCCAACCAGACCGACTTTCTGCGGGCGGTTCGCGACGGTGAGCTGACCGCGGTGGGCACGCCGGTGCACCGGGGTCGCAGTCAGCAGCTCTGGCAGGTGGAGATCACCGACGGCGACGGGCGGCTGGTGTCCCGCGGCCAGGTGCGCCTGCAGAACCTGACCGCCGGCTGACCGCCGCGGAGCGGGCTGCCGGATTCGACCTGAAATGAGCGGCTGACGCCGATATCGTCGCGTCGATGAGACCGCCCGCTCCCCCACCGACGTGAGGAAGCTCCTCGCCGCCACCCTCGGCGTGCTCTCCGCCATCGGCGGCTTCGTCGACATCGGTGACCTGGTGGCGGCGAGCCAGGCCGGCGCCCGGTTCGGGATGGCCCACGCCTGGGTGCTGCTCGTCGGCGTGCTCGGCATCTGCGCGTACGCCGAGATGGCCGGACGGATCGCGGCGGTGAGCGGCCGGGCGGTGTTCGACCTGGTCCGGGAGCGGCTCGGGCCGCGAGTGGCGCTGCTCAACCTGGTCGCGTCCTACCTCGTCACGGTGGTCACCCTGGCGGCGGAGCTGGGCGGGGTGGCGCTGGCGGTGCAGCTGGCCACCCGGGTCAGCTACCTCCTGTGGGTGCCGGTGGCCGCGTTCGCCGTCTGGCTGGTGCTGTGGCGGATGCGCTTCGAGCTGATGGAACGGGTCTTCGGGCTCGCCGGGCTGGCCCTGCTGGTCTTCGCGGTGGCGTTGTTCGCCCTGCCCACCGACTGGGCGCGGCTCGGCAGCCAGGCCGTGCACCTCGGCACCGCCGGGCAGGGCTGGGGCGCCTACTGGTTCATCGCGGTGGCGCTCTTCGCCTCCACGGTCAGCCCGTACGAGGTCTTCTTCTTCTCCTCCGGTGGGGTGGAGGAGCGGTGGAGCGCCGCCGACCTGGCTCACGCCCGCTCGAACGTGCTGATCGGCTTCCCGGTCGGCGGGTTCCTCGCGCTGTCGCTGATCGCCGCCGCGGCGGTGGTCTACCACCCGAGCGGGACGTCGCTGGACACCCTCGACCAGGCCGCGCAGCCGGTGGTGCTGGCGTTCGGCGGGATCGGGCTGGCGGTGGCGGTGCTGGCGTTCTTCGCGGTGACCTTCGGCGCCGCGCTGGAGACCGGCCTGTCGGCCGCGTACGCCGCGGCGCAGTACTTCGGCTGGCAGTGGGGCAAGCGGGTCAGCCCCCGGGAGGCCGCCCGGTTCCACAGCGTGCTGCTGGTCAGCGTGCTGCTCGGGGTGCTCCTGCTGCTGACCACGATCGACCCGGTGCGGCTCACCGAGTACATGCTGGTGCTCAGCGCGGTGGTGCTGCCGCTGACGTACCTGCCGATCCTGGTGGTGGCGAACGACCGGAACTACCTGGGCGACCGGGTGAACGGCCGCTGGAACAACCTGCTCGGGTCGCTCTTCCTGCTGCTCATCGTCGCCGCGTCGCTGGCGGCGATCCCGTTGGCGATCATCACGAGGATGGGACAGTGAGGGTCCAGCTCGCCAAGCAACTGCTCGACCGGCAGATCGTCGACCGGGACGGCCGGCTGGTCGGCCGGGTCGACGACATCGAGTTCGCCGTGGACGACGAGGGGTTCCCGTACGTGGACTGCCTGCTCACCGGGCAGGGGGCGCTCGGGCAGCGGATGGGCGGCCGGTTCGGCCGGCTCCTGGTCGGGATCGCCGACCGGTTCGTCGACGATCCGCCGGTGCGACCGGTACGGATCCCGGTCACCCTGATCGACCGGGTGGACAGCGCCGTGCGGCTGCGCGCCCGGGCCGCCGACCTGCCGCCGCCGCCGGTCGAGGGCTGGCTGCGCCGGCACCTCATCGACCGGATCCCCGGAGCGAACCGTGCGAGCGGGTGAGCTGCTCGGGAGGACCGCGTACGACCTGCACGGCCGGCGGCTCGGCCGGGTGGTGGACGTGGTGGTCCGGGGTGGCTTCCCGCCCGACCGGCTGCGGCTGACCGACGTGATCGTCGCCGGTCACTGGTGGACCCGGGTCACCGGCCGGCTGATCGGCCCGGAGCTGCACCCGTCGGGCCCGTGGCTCCTCCGGGTCGTGGCCCGGGTGCTCGGGCGGAGCACCCACCAGCTCGCCGCCGACCAGGTGCGGCTCGTCCCGCCGGTGCCCGGCTTCCCGTTCGGCCCGCCGGGCGGCGAGGGCTGACCGGCGGCCCCGGGTGGCGGCGGGCCCGACCCGCGGGCCTGCCCGGCACCGGCCCGGCAGTCAGCTACGGGCCTCGTCCAGCAGCGGCGCGTCGGCGTCGGCCGTTTCGTCCGCGCCGGCGTCGCGGCGGATCCGGACCTCGGTGATGGCCCGGTGGTCGATGTCGGCCACCACCAGCTCCCAGCCGTCGACCGTGACGCTCTCCCCCGCCACGGTGGGGATGTGCCCGAGACAGGTCAGCACCAGCCCGGCGATGGTGGTGTAGTCGCCGGTCGGCCGGCCGGGCAGCTTCACGCCGAGGTCGGCCAGGTCGTGCACCGGGAAGGTGCCGGGCAGCACCAGCGTGCCGTCGTCCTCCGTGCGGACCGAGCTGAGGTCCCGGTCGGTCTCGTCGTAGATCTCCCCGACGATCTCCTCGAGGATGTCCTCCAGCGTGACGATCCCGTCGACCGCGCCGCGCTCGTCCACCACCAGCGCGATGTGCTGCCGCTCGGCCTTGAACTGGCGCAGCGCGTCGACCACCGGCAGCGAGTCGGGCAGCAACATCGGCGGGCGCGCGCACTCGTCGACCGGCCGGTCGTCCGGCACGCCGACCAGGTCGCGCAGGTGGATCACCCCGACCGCGTCGTCCATGCCCCCGTGCCGGACCACCGGGGCCCGGGAGTGTCCGGTCGCGGCGAGCACCAGCCGGGCGGCCTCCGCGGTGGTCCCGCTGTCGAGCGTGAAGACCTGGAGCCGGGGTACGAGCACCGCCCGCAGCTGCCGGTCGGCGATCTCCACCGCGCCGGCGATGATCGTCCGCTGCTCCTTGGTGAAGCCGTGGTTGCCGGCGACGATGTCGCGCAGCTCGTCCGGGCCGATCTCCTCGGGCTGGTGCTTCGGGTTCAGCCCGAAGAGGCGGACCACCAGGTCGCTGGTGGCGCCGAGGGCCCAGACGGCCGGCCGGGTGAAGGTGGCCAGCAGGTCGAGCGGCCGGGCCACCAGCAGCGCCCACCGCTCGGCGGACTGCATGGCGATCCGCTTCGGGGCCAACTCGCCGAAGACCAGGGTGACGAAGGTCAGGGCCAGGGTGACCGCCACGATGGCGACCGTCTCGGCGGCGTCGCCGAAGACCCCGAGCAGCGGTACGAGCGGCTTGGCCAGGGAGACCGCCGCGGCGGCCGAGGCGAGGAAACCGGCGAGGGTGATGCCGATCTGGATGGTGGCGAGGAAGCGGTTCGGGTCCTTGGCGAGCCGGGCCAGGGTCCGGCCGGCGCGGCTGGTCCGTTCCAGCCGCTGGAGCTGGCTGTCCCGCAGCGAGACGAGTGCCATCTCACTGCCGGCGAAGGCCGCGTTGACGATGACCAGGACTCCGACCAGGGCCAGTTGGCTCCAGTAGCTCTGCACGCCCGGTTCTCTCCCTCACCGCGACCAGCGTCGGCCGGCACGGCCGACGCCGCCGGCCGGGAACCCGGTCGGCGTAGGCCCCACTGTGCCCAGCGGCGGGGTCGCTGAATCCTCCCGGTGGCGGCGGGCCGTCAGGCCGGCGCGGGCAGGTCGAGCACGTACGCGTCGCCCTCGGGGCGGAAGCCGAGCCGGTGGTAGTAGGGGGCGACCATGCCGGGCGGGCTGACCACCCGGCGGAAGCCCCGGTCGGTGAAGAGGCTGCTGCGCCGGTAGACGAACTCGCCCGGGGTGAAGTCGCGGAACCGCTGGGTGACGTAGTCCAGGTCGATCTGGGCGACCCCGCCGGGCTCGGCGTGCGACACCACCACGCCGACCACCTCGTCGGCGCGGACCACCAGGAACGCCGAGCGCCGCCCGTCGGCCGGGTCCCAGTGGAAGTCGGGGTTGAACCGGGCGATGTCGGCGGCGTGCACGCGCAGCGTGTGGGCCAGGAACGCGTCGCCGGTGCCCACCTCGACCACCTGGTACGTCTCCTCGTCGTGCCGGGTGGCCAGCATCTTCCGCAGGTACCAGACGTTGATCACCGCCAGCACCACGTTGAGCCCGACCATCGGCCAGACGTGCACCGCCCCGTTGTAGCCGATCAGGATGAGGCAGCCGATCAGGTTCAGCGCGCGCAGCCGCAGGATGCGCGTCTGCAGCAGGGACCAGACCAGCAGCGCGGAGCCGGCCCAGCCGACGAGTTCCAGCCAGTTCACCCCCGGGAGACTAGTGGTCGCCCAGCTCAGCGGCGTCGGCGGGCAGCTCCAGCACCCACTCCTCGACCTCGGCGCCGCGGCCGGGGGCGTACCCGGAGTCCTCGCCGACGACGACGAAGCCGCACTTGCGCAGCACGGCCAGGGAGGCGCGGTTGTCCTTGGCGACGCGGGCGTGCACCGGGCGCTGCGGCACCTCACGCAGCAGCGCGGCCAGCGCGGCGGTGGCGTGGCCCCGGCCCCACCGGCGCGGGTCGATCCAGTAGCTGACCTCGGTGCGCTCGTCGACCGGGAAGGCCGCCACGTGCCCGACCACCTCGCCGTCGACCACTACCGTCCGGGTGACGATGCGCGGGTCGGCGCGGATGCGCGCCCAGTGCGCGTCGAACGCCACCCGGTCGGCCGGGTCGGCGGGGCCGAAGGCGGCCATCCAGTTGGCCTGCGGATCCTGCTGGTGCGCGTAGAACTCGGGCAGGTCGGCGTCGCGTACCGGGCGGAGGCGCACGTCAGAGGTCACCGCCGGAGGATACGCAGGCCCACCGACGCACTCGGGACCTCTGGCCCGGTGACCGTCGGCGTCCGACCCTGCCGCCCCGGCCCCGCGCATTGCTACCAACGAATGGGACGTCGTTTCCCGCGGTAGCGGAGTGGAGGCCGGGACCATGCCCAAGTACGTCTACGACTTCATCGAGGGTGACCGGAGCAGGGCCGACCTGCTGGGTGGCAAGGGCGCGAACCTGGCCGAGATGACCCGGCTCGGGCTGCCCGTGCCGCCCGGCTTCACGATCAGCACCGACGCCTGCCGGGCGTTCCTGGCCACCGGGTCGCCGCCGCCCGGGCTCTTCGCGGAGGTGAACGCGCACCTGCGGGAGATCGAGGCCCGGCTGGACCGGTGGCTCGGCGACCCCCACGACCCGCTGCTGCTGGCCGTCCGCTCCGGCGGCCGGTACTCGATGCCCGGGATGATGGAGACGATCCTCGACATCGGGCTCAACGACGCCACCGTCGGCGGCCTCGCGGCACGCAGCGGTGACGAGCGCTTCGCCTGGGACTCGTACCGCCGGCTGATCCAGATGTTCGGCCGCACCGTGTACGGGGTCCCGAGCGACGAGTTCGAGCGGGAGCTGGCCGCGCTGCGGGCCACGGCCGGGGCGGCCGGGCCGAGCGCCGGGCAGCTGCGCGACCTGGTGGAGACGTACAAGAAGATCTTCGCCCGGCACGTCGGGCACGACTTCCCGCAGGCCCCGCACGAGCAGCTCTTCCTGGCCGTCCGCTCGGTCTTCGAGTCGTGGAACGCGGAGCGGGCCCGGCTCTACCGGCGGCAGGAGCACATCCCCGACGACCTGGGCACCGCGGTCAACGTGATGGCGATGGTCTTCGGCAACCTCGGGCCGGACTCCGGCACCGGGGTCGCGTTCACCCGCGACCCGGCCACCGGCGTGCCCGGGGTGTACGGCGACTACCTGGCCGACGCGCAGGGCGAGGACGTGGTGGCCGGCATCCGGAACACGATCGGCCTGCCCGAGCTGGAGCGGCTCGACCCGGTCAGCTTCCGGCGGCTGCTGGAGATCATGGCCACCCTGGAACGGCACTACCGGGACCTGTGCGACATCGAGTTCACCATCGAGCGCGGCCGGCTGTGGATGCTCCAGACCCGGATCGGCAAGCGCACCGCCGCAGCCGCGTTCGTGATCGCCGCGCAGCTCGTCGACGAGGGGCTGATCACCCTCGACGAGGCGCTGCACCGGGTCAGCGGGGCGCAGCTCGCCCAGCTGATGTTCCCCGCGTTCGACCTCGCCGCCGCGCCCGAGCCGCTGGCGGTCGGGGTGGGCGCCTCGCCGGGCGCCGCCGTCGGGCGGGTGGTCTTCGACTCGACCGCCGCGGCGGCGGCCACCGACCCGGTGATCCTGGTCCGGCGGGAGACCAACCCGGACGACCTGCCCGGCATGATCGCCGCGGCCGGGGTGCTCACGTCGCGCGGCGGCAAGACCTCGCACGCCGCCGTGGTGGCCCGGGGCATGGGCCGGACCTGCGTCTGCGGGGCGGACGCGCTGCGGATCGACCCGGAGCGCGGCGAGTTCACCGTCGGCGACCGGGTGGTCCGGGCCGGCGACATGATCTCGATCGACGGGACCACCGGCCGGATCTACCTGGGCGAGGTGGCGGCGCAGCCCTCCCCCGTGGCCCGCTACCTGGCCGGCGAGCTGAGCCCCGAGGCGGATCCGCTGGTCGCGGCCGTGCACCGGCTGCTCGGCCACGCCGACGCCGTGCGGGCGCTCGGCGTACGCGCGAACGCGGACACGCCGGAGGACGCCCGGCGGGCGCGGCGGTTCGGCGCCACCGGCATCGGGCTGTGCCGGACCGAGCACATGTTCCTCGGCGACCGCCGGGAGCTGGTGGAGCGGCTGATCCTCGCCGACGGCCCGGACGAGCTGGCCGCCGCGCTGGCCGCGTTGCTGCCGTTGCAGCGGGCCGACTTCGTCGGCATCCTCGCCGCGATGGACGGGCTGCCGGTGACGATCCGGCTGCTCGACCCGCCGCTGCACGAGTTCCTGCCGCCGCTGCCCGAGCTGACCGCCCGGGTGGCCCGCGCCGAGGCGCTCGGCCAGGACCCGGGCCGCGACGCGACGCTGCTCGCGGCGGTCCGCCGGATGCACGAGGCCAACCCGATGCTCGGGCTGCGCGGGGTGCGGCTCGGGCTGGTGGTCCCCGGGCTCTTCGCCATGCAGGTCCGGGCGGTCGCCGAGGCGGCGGCGCAGCGGATCCGGGCCGGCGGCGACCCGCGACCGGAGATCATGGTGCCGCTCGTCGGCGACGTACGGGAGCTGGCCGCGGTGCGCGACGAGGCCGAACGGGTCCTCGCGACGGTCGACGGCGCGCCGGAGATCCCGATCGGCACGATGATCGAGGTGCCCCGGGCGGCGCTGACCGCCGGGGAGATCGCCGCCGAGGCGCACTTCTTCTCCTTCGGCACCAACGACCTCACCCAGACCGCCTGGGCGTTCTCCCGCGACGACGTGGAGGGCTCCTTCTTCAGCACCTACCTGGAGCGCGGGATCTTCCCGGTGTCGCCCTTCGAGACCATCGACAGGCGCGGCGTCGGCCGACTGATCCGGATGGCGGTCGCCGAGGGCCGGGCCGCCCGGCCGGAGCTCACCATCGGGGTCTGCGGTGAGCACGGCGGCGACCCCGACTCGGTGGCGTTCTTCGCCGACGCCAGGCTGGACTACGTCTCCTGCTCGCCGTACCGGGTGCCGATCGCGCGGCTGGCCGCCGGTCGGGCCGCCGTCGACCCCGCCACCGGCACGTCCGACTCCCGTTAGGAGGGCAGCGCGATGACCGCGATCTTCAACCCCACCGGACTCGCCCCGGCGAGCCCACCACCGGTCCGGCCGGCGCCCGCGCCGGCCCCGCCGGTGCCGGCCGCACCGGTCCTACCGATCGGGCCGGTGCTGGAGCTGCCCGGCACGCCGGCCGCCGCGCTGGTGCCGGTCACCTACGAGGGTCGTCCGATCGGGGCGTTCGTCCTCTCCGCCGGGCGGGTCCGCTACCGCCGGGTGGTCGACCCGGACCAGCTCGTCGCGGCGGCCGCCGGAGCGTTCGCGGTGGCTGTGCTCACCGCCGCCGTCGCCACGGTGGCCCGCCGCCGGCCGGCGGCGATCGGCGCGGTGACCATGGGACCCGGCGGCTGGGTGAGCCTGCGCGGCGTACGCCCACCCGCGCTGCGGCCGGAGCCCGGCCGGCCCTGGTGGGCCCGGGCGCTGCGGGCGCGACGGCTGGTGGTCGAGCGCTGAGCCGCCCGCTGCCGGGCGTCGCCCTCCCCCTCGGCGCCCGGCGGAGGCGCACCAGCCGCGCAGCGGAGCCGCCCCCGAGGGGACCTCCTGCCGCCGGCTCGGCCCGCACCCTTACGCCGAGCCGGGTTGACCGGGACGGAACCGCCGTCGGTGGAGCGGGTGCGCGGCCAGTTCCCTGCGCGGGCTGGCCGGGCTGGCACGGCGGGCGGCGGTCACCCGGGTGGTGGACCGCGCCCGGGAACCGGCGCGATGCGCCCAGGTGGCGGCGGAGGATCGTCGCATGAACAGGATGCGTCACCGCCGGGGCCGGCCGGCGATCCCGGTGCGGGTCCGCGGCGCCTCGGTCACGGGCGCGAAGGTGGCCGGCCCGCGGGCACTGGGCCCCACGGCGGCCGCCCCGCTGGCGCTCGCCGCTGCCGCGCTCGGGGCGGTGGCGGTGGGCACGCTGGCGATCGGACGGCTGGCCGTGCGCCGAGCGGTGATCCGCGAGCTGCGGATCGGCCGGCTGGAGGTGGACGAGCTGATCGTCCACCGGCACTCGGCAGGTCAGCCGGTCGGCGGCAGCGCCGGGTAGCCGTACAGGTCGAGCAGGCGTACCCGGGACGCCTGGAGGCGGTCCACCACCACGCTCATGAACCGGGCGGTGAGCTGCCGGCCGAGCCGGTCGTCCGACTCCATCAGCCGGCGCACCCCCTCCGCGGTGAACTCCACCGCGGTGCTGCGCTGCACGGCGACCGCGCCGAACTGCCAGCGGTACGGCGGGAAGAGCCACGACCAGCCGAGCACCCCGCCCGCGCCGATCATCTCGATCCCCACGTCACCGCGCCCCGGCACCGGGAAGTCGAGCGCCACCTGACCGGTACGCACCAGCCAGAACCGTTCCGCCGGCTGCCCCGCGCGGAACAACCGGTGCCCGGGATGCCAGACCACCGGACGGGCGTAGCCGGTCAACCGGGGCACCCACTCCTCCGGCAGGCCGGCGAGGAAGGGGTGCGCGCGGAGCATCTCGAGCGGGGTCATGGCCTCACGCCTCCGTGATCGGGTGAGGGACCCGGCGTACCGCCGGGCCCCTCGGCTGTCTGCTCACCGCTTGCCGCTGTGCTCCACGGTGATCGGGATCTCCCGGGCGGTCGGCTCGGGTCCGCCGACGGTGGCGGTGATCTCGAGGATGCCGTCCGCGTAGCGGGCCGCGATGGTCTCCTCCTTGACCCCGGCGGGGAGCGGGATCAGCCGGGAGAAGGAGCCGTAGTGGAACTCCGAGTGGACCTTGTCGGTGTGGCTCTCCCGGCGGACCACGTCCAGCCGCAGGCTCTCCCCGGTACGGGTGATCCGCACGTCCTTCGCCGGGTCGATGCCCGGCAGTTCGGCGCGGACGACGTACCGGTCGCCGTCGAGGTAGTCCTCGACCCGGATGGTCGGCGCCAGCATCGGCAGCCAGGACAGGTTCGTCCAGTCGAACGGCGCCAACGTGCCGCCCCGGAACTTGGTGACAGTGGACATTTTCGACCTCCTTGTCGATCGTCCTCTCTCCATCCGACCGCGCCCGCGCCCGAACCGTCAGGGCCGATGGTCCCGGGCCGCCCGGGCGCAACGCCTCTGCCACCGGCCGGGTCGCGCGGACGACGGTGGAGGGGGACGGAGCGCGCCGCACCCCGGGAGGCGGAGGTCACTGGTGACGGCAGTCGGTACGACCACCCGGGCCGGGGAGCCACCGCTCGCCGACCGCCCCGACGCCGGGTCGGTCGCCGGCCTGTCGGCGGCGGCCGCCGCGGCCCGGCTGCGCGCCGAGGGCCCGAACCTGGTCGGCCCGCCACCCCGCCGCCACCTGGCCGCCCGGATCCTGCACCAGCTCACCGACCCGCTGGTCGCCCTGCTGCTCGCCGCGGCCGTGGTCACCACCGTGCTCGCCGACTACCCCGACACGGCGGTGATCGTGCTGGTGGTAGCCGTCAACACGGCCATCGGAGTGGTCCAGGAGGTCCGCGCGGACCGGGCGATCGCCGCACTCGACCGGCTGGCCGCGCCGACCGCCCGGGTGGTCCGCGACGGTTACGACCTGATCCTGCCCGCCGGCGAGGTCGTCCGCGACGACCTGGTCCGCGTCCAGGCCGGTGACGTCGTACCGGCCGACCTGCTGCTGCTGGCGGCGAGCCGGCTCCAGCTCGACGAGTCGGCGCTCACCGGCGAGGCGGTGCCGGTCGCCCGGGACGCCGGCGCGGAGCTCGCCGCCGGCACCGTGGTGACCACCGGCCGGGCCACCGGCGTAGTGCTGCGGACCGGCCCGGCCAGCGCGCTGGGGCGGATCAGCGGACTGGTGGCGCGGACCCGGCCCGGCCCCACCCCGTTGCAGCGTCGGCTCGCCGGCCTCGGCCGCGCCCTCGGGCTGACCGCGGTGCTGCTCTCCGCGCTGGTCTTCGCCGTCGGCGTGTTCGGCGGCCGGCCGGTGGTGGAGATGGCGGTCATCGCGGTCAGCCTGGTGGTGGCCGCGGTGCCCGAGTCGCTGCCCGCGGTGGTGACCCTGGCCCTGGCGCTGGGCGCCCGCCGGATGGCCGGAACGCGGGCCATCCCCCGCCGGCTGCACGCGGTGGAGACGCTGGGCTCGGTGACGGTGATCGCCTCGGACAAGACCGGCACCCTCACCGAGGGGCGGATGGCGGTGCAGCAGGCGGTCACCGCTGAGGGCGCCCGGTACGCGGTCACCGGCGCGGGCTACGCCCCGCGCGGCACGGTGCACCGGGACGGGGGCCGGGTGGGCGTACCGGGGGAGCTGCGCCGGCTGGCGCGGGCCGGGCTGCTCTGCAACGACGCCACGCTGGCACCGCCCGACGAGCGGCGACCGGAGTGGACCGCCGTGGGTGACCCGCTGGAGGCGGCGCTGGTGGCCTTCGCGGGCCGGTGCGGCCTGGACGCCGAGGCCACCCGCGCCGCCTGGCCCCGGGTCGCCGAGCACCCGTTCGACCAGGCCACCCGGCGGATGACCACGGTGCACCGGGGGTGCGGCCGGTACCTGGTGGTGTGCAAGGGCGCCCCGGAGAACGTGCTCGTCGCCCCGCTGGTTGACGCGTCGCCCCAGGAGCTCGCCGCGTTGACCGCCAAGGCGCACCGGCTGGCGGCCGAGGGGCTGCGGGTGCTCGCCGTCGCCAGCGCGCTGCTCGGCGCGCCACCGGACCCGGCGGCGCCGACCGGGCTGCGTCCGGTGGGCCTGGTCGCCGTCGGGGACCCGCTACGGGCCGGCGCCGCCGACCTGGCCGACAGCTTCGACCGCGCCGGCGTACGCCTGGTGCTGGTCACCGGTGACCACCCGGCGACGGCCGCGGCGATCGGCGGGCAGCTGGGCCTCTGGCGCGACGGGGACCCGGTGGTCCGCGGCGACGACGGCGACCCGGCCGACGCGGATCCGGCGGCCCGGGTCTTCGCCCGCACCCAGCCGGACCAGAAGCTCGACATCGTCGCCGGCCTGCAGGCCCGCGGGCACGTGGTGGCGATGACCGGCGACGGGGTGAACGACGCCCCAGCGCTGCGCCGGGCCGACATCGGGGTGGCGATGGGTGGCGGGACGGAGGTGGCCCGGCAGGCCGCCGACCTGGTGCTGGTCGACGACGACCTGTCCACGGTCGCCGCGGCGATCGGTGAGGGACGGCGGATCTACGACAACACCCGCCGGTTCCTGCGCTACGCCCTCTCGGGCGGGGTGGCCGAGATCGCGGTGATGCTGCTCGGGCCGCTGTTCGGGCTGGCGGTGCCGCTGCTGCCGGCGCAGATCCTCTGGATCAACCTGCTCACCCACGGGGTGCCGGGGGTGGCGCTGGGCGCGGAGCCGGCCGAGTCGGGCACCCTGCGCCGCCCGCCCCGGTCCCCGCAGGAGTCGGTGCTCGGCGCGGGACTCGGCCGGGACGTGCTGCTCACCGGCGGTCTGATCGCGACGGTGACCCTGGCAGCCGGCGGGGCCGCCGCCCGGTGGGACCGGCCGTGGCAGTCGGTGGTCTTCCTCGTGCTCGGCCTGGCCCAGCTCGGGGTGGCGCTCGCGGTCCGGGTGCCCCGCCGGATGGCCGCCCGGCCGGGCAACCCGGGCCTGCTCGCCGCGGTCGCGCTCTCCGCGCTGCTCCAGGTCGGCGGCGTGCTGCTCGGTCCACTGCGGACGCTGCTCGGCACCGTTCCGCTCGGCGTGCCGGAGCTGCTCGCCTGTGCGGCGGTGGCCGCGCTGCCGGGCCTGGTGCTGCGGCTGACCCGGCGGCCCGGGGTCACCCCACGACCCGGGACCAACGGCCCGGCGGCCGGGTCCCCCGCCCCTGACGACGGCCCGCGTGCCGGAGCAGGCTGAAGGTAGGACGAAGGAGGACGTGATGACCAACAGATCCGGTGCCCCTGTCGTGGTGGGCGTGGACGGTTCCCCGTCAGCTCTGGACGCGGTCCGGGTGGCCGCCCGGGAGGCGGCGGCCCGGCACCGGCCGCTGCGGGTGGTGCACGCCTTCATCTGGCCGCTGTACGGCGTTTCGCTCGGCCCGGTCCCCGCCGCCCCGCCCGACGCCGGCCTGCGCCACGAGGCGGAGAAGCTGGTCGCCGAGGCGGTTGACGAGGCCGGCAAGGTCTCGGCCGAGGTCCAGGTCACCGGCGCCGTGATGGACGGCGCGGCGACCCCGGTGCTGCTGCGGGAGAGCCGGGACGCGGCCCTGCTGGTGCTCGGCCACCGCGGCCTCGGCGGCTTCGCCGAGCTGCTGGTCGGGTCGACCGCCGTGCAGCTCTCCGCCCGGGCCGACTGCCCGGTGCTGGTGGTCCGCGGCGAGCCGCGCGCCGACGGCCCGGTCGTGGTCGGGGTGGACGGTTCCCCGCTGTCGACCGAGGCGATCGGTTTCGCCTTCGCCGAGGCCGCGCAGCGCGGCACGTCCCTGGTGGCGGTGCACGCCTGGCTGTACCCGACGCCGGTCGGCCCGGGCGACATCGTGCCGCTGGTGTACGACCCGGAGGCCCTCGCCGCCGAGGAGGGGCGGGTGCTCGCCGAGTCCCTCGCCGGCTGGTCCGAGCGCTACCCGGAGGTGCCGGTACGGCAGCGGCTGGTCGCCGCGGCACCCGCCCGGGCGGTGGTGGAGGAGTCGACGGACGCGCAGCTCACCGTGGTCGGCGCGCACGGCCGGGGCGCCTTCCGCGGGCTGCTGCTCGGCTCGGTCAGCCACGCGGTGCTGCACCACGCGCGCGGCCCGCTGGCCATCGTCCGGCACCGCCGGGGCGGCGACCCCACCTGACCGCCGGACGGACGTCCGCGTCGGCCGCTCCCGGCCGGCGCGGATGTCCGTCCGGGCGAGTTGTTCCCGGGGCGGCGCCGGGGCAAATGCGTCCCGGCGGCGATGGGTACGCCGACAATGACCTGATCGACCTCTGGGGGAGCTGATGAACCGACCTGTCGTGGTGGGCGTCGACGGATCACCGTCCAGCCTGGTCGCCGCGGAACACGCGGCGCGCAACGCGGTCCAGCGGTCCCGGCCGCTGCACCTGGTGCACGGCTACCTGCACCCGCTCGGCTACGGCGTGCCGCTCAACCCGTACGACCTCGGGGTGCCGGCGCCGACCGAGGAGGCGCAGAAGATGCTGGAGCAGGTGGCCGCCGAGCTGACCGGGCGCCATCCAGGCCTAAGGGTGGAGGTGCGGCAGGTGGCCGGCGGGCCGGGCGCCGCGCTGGTGGCGGAGTCCCGCCGGGCCGAGCTGGTGGTGGTCGGCAGCCGCGGCCACGGCGGCTTCGCCGGCCTGCTGCTGGGCTCGGTCAGCGGCCAGGTCGCCCTGCACGGGCACTGCCCGGTGCTGGTGGTCCGGCCGGCCGACGAGCCGATCCCGGTGGGCGGGCCGGTGGTGGTCGGGGTGGACGGCTCCGAGTCCGGGGCGCTCGCCGTCCGGCAGGCCGCCGACGAGGCGGTACGCCGCGGAACGCCCCTGGTGCTGATGCACGTACGACCCGGCGAACGGCCCGGTGGGGTGCCCGAGGAGGTGGCGGAGTCGGGGGCGGCCGAGCGGGCCGGGTCGGCCGAGCTGCTGGCCCGCGCGGCCGGCCGGGTGCGGGCCGACCATCCCGGGCTGACCGTGACCGAGCGCCCGGTCCGGGCCGCCAAGCCGGAGCAGGCGCTGATCGAGGCGAGCGGGGGGGCCGCCCTGGTGGTGGTCGGCTCCCGCGGACGGGGCGGCTTCGCCGGCCTGCTGCTCGGCTCGGTGAGCCACGCGCTGGTGCAGCACGCCCACTGCCCGGTGCTGGTCGCCCACCCGCACGAGCGGGCCGACTGAGCCCGCGCCCGCCGTGCGCGGCGGGCGCGGGCACCGGCCACGCCGGGTGACGGCCGGATCAGGCCCGGGTCGCGGCTGGGTCGCGGCCGGCTGAGGCCCGGCCAGGCCGGATCGGTCAGGCCGGATCAGGCCCGGGTCGCGGCCGGCTCAGGCCGGGTCGCGGCCGGCGAGCAGCTCCTCGAAGCTGGTGGTGAGGGCGAACGGGTCGGCCGGCCCCGCGCCGGCGGGGCGATGGTCGACCTGTTCGGCGAGTTCGCCGCCGGCCCGCCGGATCCGGGCGCGCAGGGCCACGTCGGCCCCATCGCCGGCCCAGTCCTCGGGCGCGGCGAAGACCGCCGTCGGCACGACCAGCGCCCGCAGGTAGGCGAACATCGGCCGGACCGCGTGCTCCAGGGCGAGCGAGTGCCGGGCGGTGCCGCCGGTGGCGCCGATCAGCACCGGCCGTCCGGACAGCGCGTCGGAGTCGACCACGTCGAAGAAGGACTTGAACAGCCCGTTGTAGGAGGCGTTGAAGATCGGCGTGACGGCGACGAGCCCGTCCGCGCGGGCCACCGCGTCCAGCACCTCCCGCAGCGCGGGCGAGGGAAAGCCGGTGAGCAGGTGGTTCACCACGTCGTGGGCGTGTTCGCGCAGGTCGACCGGGCGGATCTCCACCTCGGCGCCGCGCCGCTCCAGCTCGTCGCGGGTGGCCGCGGCGAGCTGGTCGGCGAGCAGCCGGGTCGAGGAGGGCTGGCCGAGGCCGGCCGAGACCACGGCCAGGGTGCGCCGGGTCATCGGCCGCCCTCCGCTCCGGTCAGGTCCGCCGCCGCGGCGCGGGCGGCGACCAGCGAGGCGTGGGTGGGCGCCTCGGGTACGTCAGCGGGACGCAGCGAGTCGAACTCCTTGCGGAGCACCGGCACGACCTCCTCGCCGAGCAGGTCGAGCTGTTCGAGCACGGTCTTCAGCGGCAGCCCGGCGTGGTCCATCAGGAAGAGCTGGCGCTGGTAGTCGCCGACGTACTCGCGGAAACCGAGCGTACGGTCGATGACCTGCTGCGGGCTGCCGACGGTCAGCGGGGTCTGGGAGGTGAACTCCTCCAGCGACGGCCCGTGCCCGTAGACCGGGGCGTTGTCGAAGTACGGCCGGAACTCGCGGACCGCGTCCTGGGAGTTGCGTCGCATGAAGACCTGCCCGCCGAGCCCGACGATGGCCTGCTCGGGCGTGCCGTGGCCGTAGTGGGCGAACCGCTGGCGGTAGAGGCCGACCATCCGCTGGGTGTGCTCCTTGGGCCAGAAGATGTGGTTGGCGAAGAAGCCGTCGCCGTAGTACGCGGCCTGCTCGGCGACCTCCGGGCTGCGGATCGAGCCGTGCCACACGAACGGCGGCACGCCGTCGAGCGGGCGCGGCGTCGAGGTGAACGACTGCAGCGGGGTGCGGAAGCGCCCCTTCCAGTCGACCACGTCCTCGCGCCAGAGCCGGTGCAGCAGGTCGTAGTTCTCGATGGCGAGCGGGATGCCGTTGCGGATGTCCTGCCCGAACCAGGGGTAGACCGGCCCGGTGTTGCCGCGCCCCATCATCAGGTCCACCCGGCCGTCGGCCAGGTGCTGGAGCATCGCGTAGTCCTCGGCGATCTTCACCGGGTCGTTGGTGGTGATCAGCGTGGTCGAGGTGGAGAGCAGCAGCCGCTCGGTGCGGGCGGCGATGTGGCCGAGCATGGTGGTCGGCGACGAGGGCACGAACGGCGGGTTGTGGTGCTCGCCGGTGGCGAACACGTCGAGCCCGACCTCCTCGGCCTTCAGCGCGATGGCCACCATGGCCTTGATCCGCTCATGCTCGGACGGCAGCCGCCCGGTGGTCGGGTCGACCGTGACGTCGCCGACGGTGAAGACTCCGAACTGCATGACCAGCTCCTCGCGTGACGCCCGGACCGCCGCGGCCCGGATCGCACCGCACAACATATTTGACGTAGCAACTATTCCGTCGCGGGCCTGTCCGCGGGTGCCCCACCTCACGCCGTCGGACCGGGCCGGAAACGCCGTACCTAAGGGTGGATCCCAGCCGACCGTAAGACCCCGCCCACGGGGCCGGTGGCCGTGAAACGTCAACCCGGCACTGCCAAAGCGGGCAACACCGGGACCGTCCCACCGCAAGGTAGGACATCCAATCATGAGCTCACCCACGCACCATGAGAGGAAACGGCAGCTTCGTGCTGCACCACAAACGCGTCCGCGCACGCCGACGCGGAATCGGCGCTGTCCTGGACGGTCGTGCCCGACTCAGGCACGGACGAGCTGCGGGAGCTATGCGGCGGCAGTCAGATCATCGCCGGCGCGGACGGTGGCCACCGCTACGTGCTGGAGTACGACCTGCCCTGACCCGCGGGGCGCGACGGCCGTTCGCGCCGGGCACCGGCCCCACCCGCAGGCCGTGCGATATCAGGGCCGGGGCGGCTGGGGACCCGGGTACGGCAGCTGCGGGCCGCCGCCGGGCTGCGGCGGGCCGCCGTACGGCTGGCCCGGATGCGGCGGCGACCAGCCCTGCTGCGGATGCGGCTGCTGCCAACCCAGGCCCGGGTCGGCCTGTGGCCCACCCTGCTGCGACTGGCCCGGGTATGGCTGGCCGGGATACGGCGGGCCCAGGTGCGGCTGCTGCCAGCCGTGCGCCGGGTAGGGCGGGACCGGCGGGCGGCGCCGGCGTCGCTGCCGGACCGCGACGAGCACGATCGCCCCGACGATCAGCGCCAGCATCAGGAATTGGCACATCAGTCGTCCGATCAACCGGCCCCACTCGTAGGACGTCACCGCGCCCGCTCCCCTCGTCCGCCGGAGCCGCCGACCCTAGCGGATCATGGCGGGACGCGGGGCCCCGGCGGACCGGTTAGCCGCCGGCCACCGAGGGGAGCACCTGCACCTCGGCGCCGTCGCCCACCGGGGTGTCCAGGCCGCCGACGTGCCGGCAGTCCTCGCCGTCGACGTAGACGTTGACGTACCGGCGCAGCTCGCCCCGCTCATCGCGGATCCGGCGGGCCAGCCGGGGCCAGGGCTCGGCCAGCTCGTCGAGGACCGCTCGCAGCGTGCCGGTGGCCGCCACCGTGAGCCGGCTCGCGCCGCCGGCCTCGCCGCGCAGCGGGCCCGGCAGCAGCACGGTGACCACTCAGACCTCCGCGGCGCGGATGCAGAGCACGTCGGGCAGGTGGGCGGCCACCGGGGACCAGGAGTCCCCCTCGTCCCGGCTGGCGTAGACCTCGCCGGACCGGGTGCCGAAGTAGACGCCGGCCGGTTCGGCGTCGTCGGCGCACATCGCGTCGCGCAGCACGGACGGGTGGAACGGCCCGTCGGGCAGCCCGACGGTCAGCGGCTCCCACTTGCCGCCAGCGTCCGTGGAGCGGTAGACCCGGCAACGGTGGTCGACCGGATAGCGCTGCGCGTCGGCGATCAGCGGGAAGGCGTAGATCGTGCCGGAGCGGGACGGGTGGGCGACCATCGGGAAGCCGAAGTCGCCGGGCAGGCCGGCGGCGATCGACGTCCAGGTGCGACCGTCGTCGTCGGAGCGGTAGACGCCGTGGTGGTTCTGCGCGTAGAGCCGCTCGGGGTGGCCGGCGTCGCGGGC
The DNA here is from genome assembly GCF_052814115.1 of Micromonospora sp. IBHARD004. Classification (NCBI taxonomy): domain Bacteria; kingdom Bacillati; phylum Actinomycetota; class Actinomycetes; order Micromonosporales; family Micromonosporaceae; genus Micromonospora; species Micromonospora sp. IBHARD004. The sequence continues at coordinate 2,715,106 of NZ_CP199934.1, read as the reverse complement.
GATCTTGTGGACGCACTGCCCGAACTCGGGCCACTCGTCGGGCAGGAAGTACGCCCGGATGCCGGTGTTGCCCGGCGCCCAGCTCGCCCCGGCGTCCTCGGTGCGGTAGACCCCGCCGGTGGACATCGCCACCGCCATCCGGGACGGGTCGCGGGGGTGCGGCAGGACGCTGTGCACCGCCTGACCGCCGAAGCCCGCGTCCCACCGTTCCCGGTGCGGGTGGTCCCAGAGCGCCCGGACGAGCGCGAAGCTGCGACCGCCGTCGTCGGAGCGGAACAGCGCCGAGGGCTCGGTGCCGGCCCAGACCACGTCGGGCTGGTCGGCGCCGGCGGGGGTGAGCTGCCAGACCCGGCCGAGGCTGACGCCGGTGTCCGTGGGGAAGGCCACCGGAGCCTGGTCCGGCTCCTGCCAGGAGGCGCCCAGGTCGTCGCTGGTGGCCACGCTCGGCCCGAAGTGCGAGCTGGTCATGCCGGCGAGCAGCCGCGCGCCGCGGCGTTTGTCGATGGCGATCGCGTAGACGCCGGTCATCGGGAAGTGCGGACCGCTCACCTCCCAACTGCGCCGGCCGTCCGTGCTGGTGGCGAGGAAGAGTCCCTTGCCGGTGCCGATCGCGAGCAGCGTTGCCATGACGGTCCTCCGATCCGTCGGCGGGCAGGTAGCCGGGGCCGGGCGGCGATCCGGCGATCCGGGACAGGCGGACGGCACGGCAGCGACCGGACTCGGCGTAGTGATTATGGCCACGCCCTCCGACGGAATGCCCCCGGCCGCGCCGCAGGGCTCAGCGTCGCGCTCGGGGCACGTGCCGCCGGTAGACGCTCACCGTCGGATCGCCGGAGATCCAGAACCGCCAGGGCACGTCGTGCGCCCCGGTGGCGCCGACCCGGGGGCCGGCCCCGATCGCCGCCTCCGGCACCGGCGCGACCGGCGGTCGCAGCCGCACCGGACCGTCGCCGAGCAGGTCGAGGCCGTAGGCGGAGCGGTCGATGCCGAGCGCCGCGCAGAGCCGGGCGGGTCCGCGGGCCAGGTCCACGTCCCGGCGTACGGCGGGACGACGGGCCCGGGCGGCGTCAAGGCCGCCGACCACCTCGCCGGCCCGCAGCAGCACCGCCGAGGCCTCCCCGTCCGGGCCGGTCACCACGTTCACGCACCAGTGCTTCTGTGGACTGTTTGCGCGTGTTACCGGCTGGCCTGTTACGGCAACAGGGGTGGCAGGCTGCTGACCCACCACCTGGCAAGACGAGGCGGGAGCGGACGCGGCTGTAAGGCGTAGGGTCGGCGCCCCGGGTCGCGGTGGCGAGCATCAGGTCATGGCGCCGGTCGGGGCTGAGATCGTTGGCGTACGTGTCCGGGTGCCGGTGTTTTACTCGTTGGGCGTGGCGCCCCTTATGCGCTTCGGGACGGAAGACGTAGGACCGGACAGGCCCGAAGCCACTCGATCAGTTCCGGGATGACGGGCAAGCTGGCGTCCCGCAGGCGCGCCTCCGTCTCTTCTCGCTGGGTTTCTAGCTCTGCATCGAACTGCGCCATCTGGCGTTCGTACTCGCGCCGAAACTCCTCGCGCCTCGCGAGCACGGCCGGGCCATTGGATCTGAGCCGCTCCTCGAAGGTCCGCTTGGCCAATAAGCACGCCCGCGCCCAGAAGTCGATCTTCAGGCGTGCCGGTACGCTTGTCTCACAATGACCTACCCCTGGCTCCAAGCCCCCGCCTCGCAGGTCGCGGTGACCGCCCAAACCCTCCTCGGCTGGACCGTATCGGGCAACGGCGTCAGCATCCGGCTGACCGAGGTCGAGGCGTACGCCGGCACTGGGGAAGACCCGGCCTCCCATGCCCACCGAGGGCCAACTTCGCGCAACGAGGTCATGTTCGGGCCAGCGGGAAATGTTTATGTGTACTTCGTGTTTGGGATGCACTGGTGCATAAACATCGTCTGCGGCCACGAGGGCGAGGCGGCTGCGGTCCTGCTGCGGGCCGGTGAGGTCACCGAGGGGATCGAGGTCGCCAGAGAACGCCGCAACCATGCCCCGGATCGTGACCTGGCGCGCGGGCCAGCGAGGCTAGTGAACGCGCTCGGGCTCGGCCGCGACGCCAATGGCGCCTCAGCCATCGACGGGTCCGGGCCGATGCTCGTAACCCCACCATCAGCTCCCATCGACCCAGCACTGATCGCCTCCGGTCCCCGCGTCGGGGTGACCGCAGCGCACGACATACCTTGGCGGTTCTGGCTGGTGGGCGAGCCGAGCGTGAGCACGTACCGCCGCCACATTCCGCGCCGTAGGCGCACATCCGCGCTGACTGTTTGACATGCGGTCTCCGCTGGCGCTTTGAGGCAGTCCCGGAACCGGTCGGCACGTGTCAGCGCTGCTGCAGCCCGGCGAAATCGTCTCGGTCCTTCATCGCCCGCGACGGACCCGCCTCCACGCCTTCGTGACCCGGCCGGGGAACCAGGATGACTCGGCTCCCGCTCGGCGTCCTTTCAGAGCAGGACGGGCTGGACCTGCTGAGGCGCAAGAGCCTGGTGCGGCTGTTGAACCGAGAGCCGGTCTGCAACCGATTCTGGTCGCAAGACTTGCATCGGCATCAGCGAAGTCGCCCATCCTCCCGGGGTCGGGACCGCGATGGGGGCGGAAAACCTCCAGGCGGAGTTGGATGGTTTCCGGCTTCCGACCGCCGACGGCGCTGCCTAGCGTCGATCGGGTGATCGAACTACGTGAGCTGACGAAACGCTACGGCGACCGGGTCGCCGTCGACGGGCTGAGCGTCCGGGTGCAGCCGGGGGTGGTGACCGGCTTCCTCGGCCCGAACGGATCCGGCAAGTCGACGACGATGCGGATGATCCTCGGCCTAGATGCCCCGGACCATGGCGAGGCACTGATCGGCGGCGTCCGGTACCCGGACCTGAACTGGCCGTTGAAGACGGTCGGCGCGCTCCTCAATGCCGGGGCGTTCCATCCCGGCCGCAGCGCCCGTTCGCACCTGACCGCGCTGGCCGCGAGCAACGACATCCCCGGTTCCCGGGTCGAGCAGGTGCTGCGCATCGTCGGTCTGTCCGACGCGGCAACGCGGCGTGCCGGTACGTACTCGCTCGGCATGCGCCAGCGGCTCGGCTTCGCTGTGGCCCTGCTCGGCAACCCGGACGTCCTCCTGCTCGACGAGCCGGTCAACGGACTGGATCCGGAGGGCATCCGCTGGATCCGGGACCTGCTGCGCGGACTCGCCGCCGAAGGCCGGACGGTGTTTGTGTCCAGCCACCTGATCGCCGAGATGGCGCTGACCGCCGACCGGCTGGTGGTCATCGGCCGCGGCCGACTGCTGGCCGAGACGACCGTCGCCGAACTCGCCGCCGGCGACGAGAGCCTGGAGGACGCATTCTTCCGGCTCACCTCACAGGCCACCGACTATCGCGGAGTGGGAGCGTCATGAACGGGTACGGATTCCGGCACGCGGCCCGGATGGAGCGGATCAAGCTGAGCAGCGTCCGGTCGACGTGGTGGCTGGCGATCGCTGCGGTGGTCTCGATGGCCGCGGCCGGGGCCGGGGTGGGCTTCGGGTACCGATCGCACACCCCGGTCGCCACCGCCGCCCAGATCCTGAACAACAGCCTCGGCGGCGCCATTGTGGCCCAGCTGCTCCTCGGAGCGCTCGGCGTCCTGATGGTGACCGGCGAATACGGCACCGGGATGATCCGCTCGACGTTCGCCGCCGTCCCGCGGCGTCGGATCGTCTTGGCCGCGAAGGTCGCCGTGTGCGGCGGCGCGGCTCTCACCGTCGGCCTGGTCGCGAGCTTCGCCGGCTATCTGAGCGGGCAGCTCGCGATCCGCGGCACCGCCATCCCGGCCGCATCCCTCGGAGACCCGGCGATCCTGCGCGCGGTCGTGCTGACCGGCGTGTATCTGGGCGTCACCGCGCTGATCGGGGTCGGCATCGGGACGATCATGCAGCACTCGGGCGCCGCGATCGGCACGCTGTTCGGTCTGATGTTCGTCCCGATGATCGTGGCCGGCCTGTTCGGCGAGAGCGGAATCCAGGTCGGCCGCTTCGTCCCGCTGTTGATGCTGCTCAACTCGATCGCGGTGACCTCGCCGGTACCCGGGCTGTTCTCCAGCTGGATCAGCGCGCTGCTGATGTGCGGGTACGCGGCGGTAGCGATTCTGTGCGGCGGCGTGCTGCTCCGCCATCGCGACGCGTGACCAGCGACAATGGGCTGATGACCGCGCTGCGCGCTCCGTTCACCACACTGGCCCTGCGCCGGGCGGTGTTCTGCGTCGTCGGCGTGGTCAGTGCGGCCGCGATCCTGAGCGTACCGGCGATCGTGCCGGCCCTGGGCGTCCTCATCCTCTGGGCGACCGGAGCCATGTCCAACCAGCCCGCACCTACCGTCGCACCGGTGTTCCTGGTGCTGTTTCCGCTCACCATCGCGCTCCTGGTCGTGCTGGCCGCCCCGATCGGGCGCGCGATGGGAGCCGTGCATCGCTCACTCGCCGACCGGCTGCTCGACGTGCACGTGGACGCCCCGCCGCCCCGGCTCTCGAAGCGGATCAGCGCCGTGGTCTCCGACGGACCGGGCTGGCGCGCCGTCGGGTACGGCCTGCTCAAGTTGCCACTGGCCATCCCCGAGGGCTACGGCGCGTTCTGCTACGTGTTCGGCCTGGTCAACCTCAGCTACCCGGTGTGGTGGCCGCTGTTTCGCAACCACCCGGCCGGAACGCGCCTCGGACCGGTGTGGGCGCTGACGCCGTTCGGCACTATCGGTACGCAGACGTTCGCCGGAACGTTCCTCATCGCCGCGGCCGGCCTCGCCATGCTGCTGGTCGCACCGTGGTTGATGCGGGCCGGCACGACACTGGACCTTGCCGCGATGCGACGGCTGCTCGGTCCGCGTCGGCTCGCCGAGCGGGTACGCGAACTGCAGGTCACCCGGGCCCGCGCGATCGACGACGCGGCCGCGATGATGCGCAGGCTGGAACGGGACCTGCACGACGGCGCGCAGATCCGGCTGGCCACGCTGGCGATGAACCTCGGCATGGCGACCGAGAAGCTCGGTGTCGACGGCCCGCCGCCCGACCTCGCACAGGCCCGCGAACTGGTCGCGCTCGCCCACCGCGGAGCGAAGGATGCCCTCGCCGACCTGCGCGACCTGGTGCGCGGGATCCACCCGCCGGTCCTCGACAACGGTCTCGGCGACGCGCTGGCGACGCTCGCGACGAGCAGCGCCATCCCGGTCGCGGTGAACGTCGAGCTGCCCGACCGCCCGGCGCCCGCGATCGAGACCATCGCTTACTTCTGCGCCTCCGAGCTGCTCGCGAACGCGGCCAAACACAGCCGGGCGACCCGTATCGGGCTCGGCGTCGTCCGATCCGGCGAGCGCCTGATGTTGACCGTCAAGGACGACGGCATCGGCGGGGCGAACCCGGACGGTCCCGGCCTGTCCGGCCTGGCCCGCCGCATCGCCGTCGTGGACGGCCGGATGCGCGTACACAGTCCGACCGGCGGTCCGACCCGGGTCGAGATCGAGCTGCCCACACAGGTGTGAACGGAGGCGACGACATGCGGGTGGTGATCGCGGAGGATGCCGCGATGATGCGCGAAGGGCTGGTCCGGCTGCTCACCGACCGCGGTTTCGAGGTGTGCGCGGCGGTGGCCGACGCGGATGCGTTGCGGTCCGCGATTGCCGCCAGCGTACCGAATGTAGCCATCATCGACATCCGGATGCCACCGACGCACACCGACGAGGGACTGCGCGCCGCGATCGACATCCGACGCGACCATCCCGAGATCGGTGTGCTGGTGTTCTCCCAGTACGTGGAGACCCGCTACGCGACCCGCCTGCTCGCCGACCGGCCGACCGGCGTCGGATACCTGCTCAAGGACCGCGTCGCCGACGTCGCCGATTTCGTGGACGCGCTGACCCGGGTGGCATCCGGTGGCACCGCACTGGATCCGGAGGTGGTCGGCCACCTGATGCGGGCCGGGCAGGACACGGCCGGGGTGGCGTCGCTGACCCCCCGGGAGCGTGAGGTGCTTTCGCTGATGGCCGAGGGACGATCCAACGCCGGGATCGCGGCGGCTCTTGTCATCACCTCCGGAGTCGTGGAGAAGCACGTGGCGAACATCTTCGCGAAACTCGGTTTGCCGTCCTCGGATAGCGACAACCGCCGGGTCCTGGCCGTCCTCCGCCACGTCAGCGGCGGCTGATGTCACGTGATGCTGTTGTCTTTACGTGACGATGGTGTGGTTGGCAGTCGGGGGGAGTTGACGGCGGAGCAGCGTGCTGAGCTTCCTGCGCTCATGACCAGCACGGAGGTGAAGGCGGCGGTCGGGACGCGGGCGCGGATCGTGTTGTGGCATGCCGAGGGACCGGGCTGTCGCACCGGTCCAGCCGCAGCATGGCCGACTACGTCACCCGCACGAGTAGGACGCCGGTCTCGCATCACTGGGTCGCGAACCTGTGGCGCGAGCATGGGCTTAAACCGCACCCGCAGGGCACCTTCAAAACTCAGTAAGGATCCGCTGTTCCCCGACACGGTCGCCGACTCGTCGGGCTGTATCTGGACCCACCCGGCGGGGCAGTCGTGCTCAGCCTGGACGAGCAAACCCAGATCCAGACCCCGGACCGCACCCAGCCGCTGTTACCGATCGAGTTCGACGCCAGCGAACAACGCATCCACGACCGACCCAGCATCGACCGTGTGGCGCATCCGCTTCTGGCACCCCTCTGTGTCAAGAGGCGGCGGGGAGTGGTGTTCTAGGCTGGATATCGGCGGGTCCGGGAAGTGACTGTTCCGAAGTGTTGACCATGGGGATCGGGTCAGCCGCGCTGGATTGCAGAGTCGCCCCCACGTGTCCTCCCGGGCCCGTCCTCGCCTGCTTCGCATCGGTGATCATCTGCTTGTAGACGATGTCGGACAGACGGCGTTTCAGGCAGCGCATGGCTTCCATCGGGGTCTTGCCCGCGGCGAGTTTGCGCCGGTAGTAGGCGCGTCCTTCGGTGTCGTGGCGCAGTTGGACGACGGCCATGATGTGCAGGGCCCGGTTGATGCGCCGGTTCCCGGCCCGGGACAGGCGGTGGCGTTGCTGGTCGCCGGAGGACGCATCCAGGGGTGCGGTGCCGTTCCAGGAGGCGAAGTGCCCGCGGCTGGCGAACCGGCTGATGTCACCGATGTCGCCGATCAGGCGGGCGGCGCCGGAGGGGCCGATGCCGTTGAGGTCCTGCAGGCTGCTGCCGGTGGTCTCGACGAGCTCGGTCAGTTCCTTGTTTGCGGCCTTGATCTTCTTGTCGACCTGGACCAGTTCGGTGATCAGTTCCGACGCCAGCCGCCGGCGGGTGGCCCCGACAAGATCGCACGGCCGAACCGTGTTGAGCAGGGTCCGGGCCTGCGGGGCGGACAGGGACTTCTTGGCTCCGCCGGGCAGCAGTTCCAGCAGGAGTTTGTGGATGCGGTTGAGCAGATCAGTGCGGGCGTGGCCAAGACCGTCGCGGCGGTCGACGAGCAGCCGCAGTGCAACGGTGGCGTCGTCGACGGCTACCTGCCGCAAGCCTTTGGCGCGTAGGGCTGCGACGGCGACGCTGTGGGCGTCGACCGGGTCGGTCTTGCGGCCCTGGCCGGTGTCGAACACGCGGGCCCGGGCGGACAGTTTCGCCGGCACGTCCACCACGGTCTCGCCGTCGGCGACGAGGCGTTGAGCGATGTGCCGGCCGATGCCGTTGCAGCCCTCCACCGCCCAGATCCGGTCCTTGTGCTGCCGGCCGAGCTTGAGCATCGTCTGGTAGCCGTCGCGGTCGGTGGTGAACCGGCCCTGGGCAAGGATCTTCTCGCGGTCGTTGATGATCTCGATGGTCGCGGACCGCTTGTGCGGATCCATACCGATGATGACCTGTCCCACGCTCGTCCTCCTCGATCAGACACGGGTGATGTCAGCGAGGAGGGCAGCGCTACTTCGAGCTGGGCAGACCCCTCTTGAGCCTCTCCCCGCCACGGTGACCGGCAGGACGCACGCCAGATGAGAGCCACACCAAACCGCGGTGGGCAGCCGATGAGAGAGCGACCCCGCCGGTCACCTCGACCAAGCCTGGCCGGGCTGCGGTCGTAGCGCCAGTAAACAAGTAGCCGATGTGCGGATGCCGAACGGTGCTGGCTGGGGTGCTCGGTTCGTTCGCTGGCCGGTTGACGCTGACGCGAGGGAGTCGCGCCGGTGCGGCGACGGCGTTCGTGACCGAGCTACTGTCCGAGAGCAGCCGGCCAAGACATGACTGCTGTCACAGGACTGACCGCTCTTGCGCGAGGTACATCTCCTACTACAGGGGGGGTGCAAGAGGGACGTGAGCGGGGACGGCGAGGGTTGGGACCGCATCCTCGTCGGCTACCGGAGGGGCGCCGGGCGCTCGTCGAGCAACTCACCCCACCTTGGATAATGCCCCCGTGACCTTGATGCCCTTGCATGACCCCGACTACCGTGGATTCGCGAGCGACAACTACGCCGGAGTACACCCCGAGACGCTGGAGGCGATCGCCGCGGCGAACGGCGGCCATCAGATTGCCTACGGCGAGGACGCGTACACGACCCGCCTCGGCGAGGTGGTTCGCGCCGAGTTCGGCGGGGGCGCCGAGGTGTACCCAGTGTTCAACGGCACCGGCGCGAACGTCACCGCGCTCACGTCGCTCATGCCGCGCTGGGGCGCCGTCATCACGACCGGCACCGCGCACATCCACACCGATGAGGCAGGCGCCCCGGAACGGGTTAGCGGGCTCAAACTGCTGACCGTGCCGACGCCCGACGGCAAGGTGACCGTCAAGCTCATCCGCACGCAAGCTTGGGGTTGGGGTGACGAACACCGGGCGCAGCCGCTGGCGGTCAGCATCACCCAGACCACTGAGCTCGGCACGCTCTACACGCCTGACGAGGTGCAGGCCATCGCCGACTTCGCGCACCGGCACGGCATGGCGTTGCATATGGACGGCGCCCGGCTGTGGAACGCGGCCGCGGCACTCGGCGTGCCGTTGCGCGAGTTCACGACCGATGCCGGCGTTGACATCCTCAGTCTCGGGGGCACGAAGAACGGCCTGATCGGCGCCGAGGCGATCGTCGCGATCGACCCCTCCCGGGCGCCTGGGCTCGTGTACCTGCGCAAGCTCAGCATGCAGCTCGCCTCGAAGATGCGCTTCATGAGCGCGCAGCTGCTGTCGCTGTTCGACGACGGGCTGGGTGTTCGCTCGGCCGAGCACGCCAACGCCATGGCGAGGCGACTGCGTGCAGCGCTGGAGGCCGGCATCACCGACGGGTCGATCACCGGGCTGAGCTTCGCCCAGCCGACCCAGGCGAATGCCGTCTTCGCTGTGCTTGACAACGCGGTTGCGGACCGTATCCGCGAGCGGGTGCGCTTCTATGACTGGGATCGCGCGGCAGGCCAAGTGCGCTGGATGACGGCATGGGACACGACCGAAGCCGACGTCGACGCCTTCGTCACGGCGATCCGCGAAGAGCTGGTGCGCTAAAGACAGCGACATAGGCGTCTTGGCATACGCCCTCTTTCTGCCGGTGATTGCGCGTTGGTCAATCGTATCTTGTCGGTGAAGCTTCCTCCGATCCAGGAACGTCCGGGCTCGATCGCGGACTTGTGCCTGACGGTGGCTAGGCGGGAGGGTCAAGCCTCAACTGACGCACAGCGGAAGGTCCAGCTAGAAACCAAGCCTGGGGACTATGCAGTCCTCGCCTTACCCGCGAGATGATCAACGCGCGTTGTCCAAGGTCAGGCGCGCGCTTCTGCCGCGATCCGCACGCTACGGAGCGTTACCCGGCAAGCTCAGTCGATCATGCTGATCTGCCGATGAGCGGACGTTCGATGCGGTTCCGTGTCTGCCAGCGGCGTTCCCAGAATCTCATCTCAGTCCTGTTGCCGGTCGGCTGGGTGGACCAGCCTCTCAGCGCCCACCGCCGGGCGGCGGGCCCCCCTTCCCGACACCATTGAGACGGCCGGGGAGTGACTTAGCCGGCGGGTGACGACGGGTATGACGATCGCCGCAGCGATGATGTGTGCCAGGGCGAGCATCAGCTTGGTCGAGGTCGCGGTGGCACCGGCGAAGTACGGCCCGGCCATGGACACTGCGGTCAGCGCGATGGTGGTCCACAGGTAGGTGCGGGCTGGGCGGCGGGCGTACCGGGCGAGAAGCACCGCGAGGATCGTGCCCCAGAACACCGACGTCGCCGTGCCCATGGCGAACATGCCGATGGTGATCGGCCCGGAGACGGAGGCACCGATGGTTCCCGCCACCATCGGTATCCCCACCGCGCGGGCGGCCAGGCCGTAGAGCTCGGTCGCGACGGCTGCGGCTAGTCCGGCCAGCACGCTGATCAGCCACACCGGCCGGGTGGCGAGGACGTCGGTGGACGGGACCGTCGTGGTACCCATGATGGTTCTCCCTCGGTCGTGGCTGCCTTCTCCAGATGGACGGAGCGGTAACGCTGGGCTCGACATCGCCGGCACAGAAGAATTTTTGGTAGTGATGTCGAGAGTGGCGTGCCGGCTCCGTTTGCGAAGTGACAGCGCGCCGGCGGTGCGCGGACCGGAAGGATGAGCCTGATGAAGTACATGCTGCTGATCTACGGCAACCAGGAGAAGTGGAGCTCGATCCCGGCTGAGACCTGGCCCGCGGAAATCGCCAAGCAGGACGCGTTCAACAAGAAATACCAAGGGACCGGCGAACTGCTGGGCGCATACGGCCTGGCCGACGCCGCAGCGGCCCGCCTGGTGCGGCGCACGGACGGTGCCCCGGCGGTCACCGACGGGCCGTACCTGGAGACGAAGGAGTACCTCGCCAGCTTCTACCTGCTGGACTGCGAGAACGAACAGCGGGCGTACGAGATCGCCGCGGACATGCCGTGGGCCGACGTCGAGCCGGTCGAGGTGTGGCCGGTCCTGCACGAGGCGGCCGCCGACCTGTGATTCCTAACCGGGACGTCGAGGACCTGCTGCGCGAGCTGGCGCCGCAGGTCCTCGGCGCGTTGGTTCGCCGGTACGGGCAGTTCGACACCTGCGAGGACGCGACGCAGGAGGCGCTTCCTCGGGCCGCGACGCGGTGGCCCGCCGAAGGCACTCCGGACAACCCCCGCGGGTGGCTGGTCACCGTCGCGTCCCACCGGTTGCTCGACGAGGTCCGCAGCGACCAGGCCCGGCGGCGGCGCGAGGACGCGATCATCGCCGCCACCCCGCAGTCGGAGCTGCTGGGCCGGCCCGCGGACGCCGAGCCGGGCGCCGACCGCGACGACTCCCTGACCCTGCTGTTCCTGTGCTGCCACCCGGCGCTGTCGCCGCCCAGCCAGATTGCGCTGACCCTGCGCGCGGTCGGCGGCCTCACCACCGCGCAGGTCGCTGCCGCGTTCCTGGTCCCGGAGGCGACCATGGCGCAACGCATCAGCAGAGCAAAACAAGGCATCAGAACCAGCGGTACGACGTTCGTGATGCCGAAGGGCCCGGAGCGCGCCGAGCGGCTGCGCGCCGTGCTGCACGTTCTGTACCTGCTCTTCAACGAGGGCTACACCGCCACTACCGGCCCGGACCTCACCGCGCCTCAGCTGTCCAACGAGGCGATCCGGCTCACCACCTGGCTGCGACGGCTGCTCCCCGACGACGGCGAGGTGAGCGGGCTGCTGGCCCTGATGCTGCTCACTGAGGCGCGCCGACCCGCCCGTACAACACCGGACGGTGCGTTGGTGCCGCTTGCCGAGCAGGACCGCAGCAACTGGGACCGGAAGCTCATCGCCAATGGGGTCGCACTCGTCACCGAGGCGCTGGCCCGGGGCCCGGTCGGCCCGTACCAGGTGCAGGCGGCCATCGCCGCGGTCCACGACGAGGCCGAGCACATGGAATCGACCGACTGGCCGCAGATCCTCGCCCTGTACGCACTGTTAGAGCAGCTCGCGCCGGGGCCGATGGTCACGCTCAACCGTGCGGTCGCCGTCGCCATGGTGCACGGCCCGTCAGCAGGGCTGGTTCTGCTGGCAGCGCTGGAAGTCGACCAGCGGATGGCACGCCACCACCGCCTCCTCGCGACCCGCGCCCACCTGCGCGAACTGGCAGGCGAGCACACCGCAGCCGCGGCCGACTACCGCGAGGCCGCGCGACGCGCCACCAGCCTGCCCGAGCGCCGCCATCTCACCGCTTGCGCCATGCGACTCGGATCATGAGGGCGTCCCACCACTCAAGTTGATGAACCGGGGCCGCCCAACCTTGGCCGATAGTCTGCCGTGAAATTGCGGAACTCGATCTGCTCAAGAACATGCGCTCATCAGCCGCAGACCGAGCGGTTGAGGTGCGCGGCTGGATCGCCGGGCGTCGCCGGCTCGTACGCCGTCTGGCCGCCACCGTGGATGGCGCTGGCGATTGGCAGAGGCCCGTGGTCGTGGACGACGCTCGCCGCAACCGGCACGTGCACGAGGAGTCCGACATGCCGGCCCGACGTCGAGGCCGTCCTGAGCATCGGGGTCCTGCCCCCGACGGTCCGCCGAGCGACCGGCGCGCCGGCAGCCCGGCGAGTCGGGCGATCCAACAGGCAGAGGCTGCTGCGGCGCAGCGATAGCCTGCCGTCATGGCGAGCGCCGAACTGGATGAGTTGATCGTCGCGGACGCCGACGCGCTGCGCGCGTGGTTGTCGGCCAACCACGCCACGTCGCCCGGCGTCTGGCTCGCCCTGACCAAGAAGGGCGGCACAGTCACGACGCTGACCTGGCAGCAGGCGGTCGACGAGGCCCTGTGTTTCGGCTGGATCGACGGGCAGGCCCGTAAACGGGATCAGGAAACCTCCTGGATCCGGTTCACCCCTCGCAGGCCCCGCAGTTCCTGGTCACAACGCAACATCGCCCACGTGGCCCGGCTGGAGGCGCAGGGGCGAATGCTGCCCCCAGGCCGCGTCGCGGTAGAAGCCGCGAAGGCGGACGGGCGGTGGGCGGCCGCCTACGCCCCGCCCTCGGAAGCCGAGGTGCCCGCCGACCTACTCGCCGCCATCGCCGCCGACCCCGCCGCCCAGGCCATGTTCGACGTACTCACCAAAACCAACCGGTTCGCTCTCATCCACCGCGTCAATGCCGTCAAACGGGCGCAGACCCGCGAGCGGAAGATCGGCGAGTTCGTTGCCATGCTGGCCCGTCACGAGACGATTTACCCGCAGAAGGCCAAGCCTCCGAACTCGCCGTAATCGGCATCTTCATGATCATGTGCACTCATCTGCCGGGATCCGCGCGGTTGCAGTTGAACGGTTGGGGTCCGGATGGGCCGTTTCGGGAGCCCGCTCATCATGAGCGGGCTCCCCGGAGCCTGGCCCGACTCGAACGGTGCTGCCACCCCTGGGTTCAGTGACGCGCGGTACCGGCGCCACGCGTTGGGCAGGCCGGCCTCCAAGCGTAGTACGTCCGGGCCCAACGCAGGGGTGTCCGTACATGCCACGATCAGCGCGCTACGGAACGTCACGACGAGTTGGGTCGCCCAGCTCCCGGACATGCCGAAGAGCGGATGTCCGATCTTGGCGAGTTCCTGTTGACCTCAACCAGAGTTCAGATGCTTCACTGTCGGCCATGAATCTTGACGGCCTGCGCGTCGCTATCACCGGCGGCGCACGTGACACCGGACGGCTACTGGCCGAAGCCTTCGCCGAGCGCGGTGCGCAGATCTTCCTCTCGGCCCGCGACCTGGCGGCAGCCGAGCATGTTGCGGGTGCGATCGGCCAGCGGGGGCCGGGTCGGGCTGATGCATTTCGCTGCGACCTCGCCGTAGCGGATTCGGTGCGCGCGTTCGCCGCAGCCTTGGCCGGTCGGACGACCTACCTCGATGTGCTGATCAACAATGGTGCCGCGTACATCGAAGGTGACGACCTGGGAGACGTCTCGGACGACAAGATCGAAAGCGTAGTGGCTGCGGGCGGGACCGGCACCGTGCTGTTGACTAAACATCTGCTGCCGCTGCTGCGGGCATCGTCGCGGCCCGACATCGTCAACATGATCTCCGCTTGCGGCGAGGTGGGGCACCGCCGTTCTGGCGCGCATCCAGCGTTCTACGCCGCCAAGCATGCCCACGGCGGGCTCGCTGAGATCCTGTCGCACCGGCTCCGGCCAGAAGGGATCCGGGTGATTTCGCTGTTTCCGCCGGACTTCGTTCAGGACGGGCCGCGACAGGTGAACAGCGACCTCACCGCGCGGTCGGTCATCGACTGCGTGCTTTTCGCGGTCGGCCAACCACGAGACTGTTTCATTCGCGAGTTCCACTTCGAGCAGGTACAGCGGCCACACCCCTGAGCACTCACCGTGCCAGGCAGTCGGAGCCCAGTCGAGGACCCTCGGCAGACCCGCGCGCTTGAGACCGCCAGCGCCTGAACCAAGGTCAGGTGCGCGCATCTGCCGGAGGCAGTGCGCGTCAGTGCTGGCACACCCGTCACTCTTGGTAGCCGGCGGCGCTAGCGCTTCCAGGCGCGAGCACGTCCGGACATGCCGATGACAGGACGTCTTGCCTCTATGAAAAGGTGAGGATATGGCTTCCCCGCTGATCCGTTCGGCAAGACAGTCGGAGCTCGATGACTTGGCCCTGCTCGAGGTCCAGGCTGGCGAGCTCTTCCACTCGGTTGGCATGTCAGAGGTGGCCGACCATGTCCCCGATCAGCAGGCCCTGAGTCGGAGTCAGCGGCAAGGGCTGATATGGGTTGCCGAGGAAGACGGGAAGATCGCCGGCTACATCGTGGCAAGGGTGCTGGACGGTAATGCCCATATAGAGCAGGTATCGGTAGCTCCCACTCACGCTCGGCGGGGCATCGGCCGCCGGCTCATATCGCACCTCGAGCTGTGGGGCAGACGCAACGATCGGCCGGCGACGACCCTGACGACGTTTCGCGATGTGCCGTGGAACGGCCCCTACTACCGGAAACTTGGGTACCGAGAGCTACCCGGCGCGGAGATCGGACGCGAGCTGGCAGCCGCGATGCAACACGAAGCGTCGCTGCCCGGAATAGATGCTTCTCGTCGGTGCGCGATGATCAAGTACAACGGCGACGTTTCTTGACGTACGTCGTCAGGTGCCGCCGATGGTCGCCCTCCCCACGTGCATCCTCAACTGCCGCGATCCGCGCGTTACGCAGCGTCAGGCCGAGCTGGCCGGGTGCCGTCCGGACGTGTCGATGAGCGTGCACCCGATCGTAGTTCGGAGCTGCACTACTACTTGGAACTGGCAAGGAGCGGAAGACCGCTGCCGATAGTGCTGTCGCCTGGCGCTTGACGAGTGGACCGGGGATTCGACCCCATGCCTACGCTTCGATCTGCCCGCTTGCCCGAACGTGCTCTGGAGCGGCGCCGCGGGCGTGAAGTGCGCTTGATGGGTGCAAGGTTGCGATTCCATGTAGAGATTGTGGTCTAATCGCGCGGTGTCGGCTCCGACAACTGATCATGACCGCCGATGACGGCAGGATGTAGGCGTGAAATGGATTGGCTAGACGATCAGATCGAGGCGGCACGGCGCAGTGGTGCCTCCTCGTTGGATCTGTCTGGGCGCTCGTTGGGCACCCTGCCGGAGTCATTGGGTAGCTTGACCGCCCTCACCCGGCTGGTCTTGGTCGGCAATCAGCTGTCGGCGCTACCGGAATGGCTGGGTAACCTGACCGCCCTCACCGAGCTGGGCCTGGGCGGTAACCGGCTCACCGTGCTGCCGGAGTCACTGGGTAACCTGAGCGCCCTGACCTGGCTGGGCCTTTCCGGTAACCGGCTGTCGGTGCTGCCGGAGTCGCTGGGTAACCTGACGGCGCTCACCTGGCTGGACCTGGCCGATAACCAGCTGTCGGTGCTGCCGGAATGGCTGGGTAACCTGGCCGCACTGACCCGGCTGGATCTGACCGACAACCAGCTCACCATGCTGCCGGAGTCACTGGGCAATCTGACCGCTCTCACCCAGTTGTACCTGACCGACAACCAGCTCACCGTGCTGCCGGAGTCACTGGGGACCGTGGCCGCACTCACTCGGCTCGATCTGGCCGGTAACCAGCTCACCGTACTGCCCGAATGGCTGCGCAACCCCACGGCTCGCGAGCAGCCGGTGAACGCATCTGTGCAAGCGTGGATCGATGACACCTGCACCACCGTGGCCGGCGCCGCCGACCTCGACGCCGTCCTTGACCGGGTACCGTCCAGCGGCCTGTCGCTGATCAGCGATGACGGCGTCCGGTCCTTGCACATCACCCTTGCTGGGGGCCAATCCGGCCTGGTATGGGAGGACGAGGACGAGATGATGCTCAGTTGGGGACCGGTACCGCCTGGCGCCCCACTTGGCCTGACAGCCGGCGACGCCGAATACGCGTTCTCCGACCCGTGGTTCACCGCCGAGGGCGCCGACCCCTTCGAAATCACCGAAGGACAGGCCCGCCAAGCAGGCCACGAATTTCTGCGCACCGGCCGTCGGCCCAACAACGTCCAATGGGTCGACAAGCCATAGTTAGCCCGGGGCGTGGTAACCCGACATCGACCAGCCCAGCGACCACGTCATCGCACCAGCTGGCAGTGCCAGCGGCTGCAGACCGAGCGTGGTTGGCAGAGGACTGTAGGCCCGGCGATGGTCCGCGAACTTCGCGACGAGTCGGAACGCGACATCCGGATCTGCCGCGGACAGGTCATCGCAGTGCCGAGACCCGAGCGGGCGGGAGTTGTTGACCACCAGACGTCGGTCGGTCACCATGCTGCGCATGCCCCATCAGTCAGCTGAGCCGAACACCTGCGCAGTCCGGATGCCCGCTCGGCAATGGCGGAGGGTCGACCGCGTCCTCGACAACGTGGTTAACGTCGAGGCCGAGAATGGTGACCCGCACGGTCTCGTGGAGACCGGAGTCCAGATTCTTCGAGAAGGCTGGCGCCAGATCTCTGGTTGGACGCCTGAAACAACAGGCTTCACCGACTGGCCTCACGACGATCAAGAGGTGACCGTGTCGCTGACCGGCGCGCAATGGACATACGTGATCTCCTGCCTAAGGGACGTCTCGTAACTCGGTGAAGGCGTTGCCCGTGACCGGGTTGGCGCTCACCCGTCGAGGACGATGTTGTGGAGATGGGCGATGCCGGAAGCCGTATCGATCAAGGTGTGGGCGGCTCGGCGGTAGTCCCGCAGGATGTTCCAGCACTTCATCCTGGCCAGGGCGTGTTCGACCCCGGCGCGGACGGTGCGGTGCTGGGTGTTGAGCTCTTCCTTCCAGGCCGGTAGTTCTCTGCCGTCGGAGGGCTTGCGGTACGGGATGATCACTTCCGGGTTGCCGCGGTAGGCGCCGTCGGCCATCACAGGCCGGCCCGCGAGCTTCTGGTCGATGCCTGAGGTGCGGTAGACGATGGTGTCGTTGCGGTTTCCCGGCTGGGGGTCGCCGACGGCGATGACGAGACGTGTGCTGGCGTCGATGGCGACCTGCAGGTTGGTCGAGTAGCGGTAGTTCTTGCTCGGGGCGGCGAGGCGGTGGTCCCGGGTGGGGATCAGGCTGCCGTCGACGATGGCGATCTGGTCGACCGGACGCCGACGCACGGGGGCGAGGGCTAGCAGCGGGCCGAGGGTGTCGATGACCCGGTGCGCGGCGGAGTGCGACACCCCGAACAGCGGGCCGATCTGGCGCATGGTCAGGTTGGTGCGCCAGTACACGGCCACCAACAGCACGCGGTCCGGCAGGTCAAGGGCCCACTGCCGGCCCGGCCGACCGTCAGCGATCGTGTCCCCGCCTCGCTCGGCGACCAGGCGGACCAGCTTGCGGAACTGAGCCGGTTGCAACCCCGTGAACGGGAAGATCCACTCGGCGCGCGCTGCGGAGATCACCTGCACCCAGGCATCCTCGATGATCGTCCTCAACAGACAGACACCGGGGTTACGAGACGTCCCTTAGACCGGTGGTATGACGTTCAAGGCCTCGGGGGTAAGAGCACTGCTGCAGAGTTACTCCTGATCCGGGAAATCGTGGTCAGCCAAGCGGAGGCTTGTCTGCCAGGACAGCTCTGAACTTGGCGTTTCCAACCGTGCATCACGGACGCACGCTTCTGCCGCGATCCGCGCGCTACGCGGCGTTACGAAGTGCTGACTCGGCCGGCATACGCACATGCCGAAGACAGCGTCTCTGTGCGCTCGTGTGCGACGCTGCGTGCGACGCGTTGACTCGCCTGCTGGAGACACACATGGACGTGGCATGGATCGCGACCGATCCTGGAAGTGGCGACCTGGCCTCCACGGAAACCCAGTCTGACGTCGACGGCTTCATGTCCCGGCTCCAGCACCTTCTGAGCGCCGGAGTGGGATACACGGAGGTACGCCGCGTCGAGGCGGACTACCCCCTGTTGACGTTCTCGTTCAGAGGGGACTACGCAGTCATGCACCTGGTTGAGTCCCCAGACGACTGCCGCCTTCTTTGTGGGGATGGCGGGCTGCCCGCGACGAAAACCGTCGAAGTCCCGGTGCTCGGCGACGACTGCACATTCTCGGGTGACTTCGTCTCCAGCGTGACCAAGGCAACGGCGACGATCGCCGCCTTTATCGATGGTGCTCCAGCCGAACGACTCGGAGAGTGGGTTCGGCTCTAAGCCCGCGCAGTGCCGTTTTGGTCGTCACACCGCTTGATCAGGTGCGCGCTCGTGCCGAGAAGCGGATGCTCGGTGTGAGAGCAGGTTGCCCCGCTCCGACGGCCTACAGGTCCTGGCCTTGGAGGCGGCCGGTGGTCCGCTACAGTCCGGCCGTGCCGACCGACGAGTTGCTGCTTACCCATCCCGACCCGCCCACACCTAGACACCTGCACCTCGCGGTCGACGGCGCCCGCCTGCTACGCCGCTCATGGCGAGGCAGCGCTAAAGGTCGGCACAGTGCCCGCGACTTCCCCAACCCGCAGGCCGCCCGCGATGCCCTCGCACGTGAGGCCGCCACTCGCATGCGCGAAGGCTACGTCTTCGTCCGTGACTCGGCCGGCACCCCACCCGGTGAGCCCGTCCTGCGCTGCGCCCCGCCGAACCGCGACGGCCCACAGACCTTCGACCTGCATCCACACGGCCACACCCTCGCAGTTGCCTCGCTGCACCGTGACGCCTACGGCGCTGACCTGCACCTCGTCGACGTCCCGACCGGTCGGCGCCGACTCCTGCACACCGAGACACCCGGCACCGGCCGCGGGGGGCAGACGTTCATCCACACCGTGCTGTTCGACGCCGACGGCACCGGCCTGGTGTACACGCTCAACGGCGAGACGCGTCACCTCCACCTCAGCACCGGCACCACCCGCGTTCTCGCACGCTATGAGCAGTTCAGCACGGCTCGGTTCAACCCCTTCTGCGCCCGGCCGGTCCAGGACGCCACCCGGCAGCGGCTGCTGCTGTTCGACACCGATGACCAGGTCCGTGTCCGTGCCACCAGCACCGGCGATGACGTGCTGGTCCTGCACACCGCCGGCCAACCCGAGTGCCGCGCTGGGGCCTTGTCACCCTCCGGGCGGCTGCTTGCCCTCGCCTACGGCGTGCACGACTCCACCGTGCAGCTGTGGCACGTCGACACCGGCCGGCTACTGCAAAGCACCCGATTCCCGTTCCCGTTCACCAGCACGACCGGCCGCACCGGGATCAGCCACTTGGGCTTCGACCCCACCGAACGATTCCTTCTCGCCACCGGCGGCTTCGCGGAGGGACCGTTCGCCCTGCCCATCGACGGCGACACCCTCGCCTGGGCCGTGCCCGACCCGTACCGCACCGACCGCTACGGCACCTGCTTCAGCTGGCAGTACTCCCCACACGGGGATCTCCTCGCCATCGGCGGCCGTCTCGGCGCCAGCCTGCACCTGCCTAACGGCGAGCCCTCACCGATGGCGCTGGCACCGTCGCACACCGGCCGCACCCACCGCGTCGTCTTCTCCGCCGACAGCACCCTGCTTGCCTGCGGCGGCGATACCGGCCAACTGTCCGTGCACCAGGTGCCCAGCCAGCCCTAACCTATTGGCACATCTCGACGCGCCGCCGCGCTTTGTAGTCGTCGCTCCGTCGAAGATGCCGCATGCGAAAGCCCAGGCCAGCGAAGCTCTTGATCCGCCGGAGAAGGCCGCCCCGGAGGCAACCGCGACAGAGGCTTTCGCCTCGCGTTCGGTGAGAACCTGGAAGAGCAACTCCCCAAGATCAGGCGCGCGTTCCGCCGCGGTACGGGTGATCCTGGGTACGACGATGAGGGGTGGCTATGGCGGGGAGTTATCGACTGATCACGGACCACGATGATGACGTGCTGCCCACCTCGGGCGACATCCTCTACCTCCTTATGGATGCGCTCGCGGAGACGGACACCGCCACCGCGACGATCCGCTGCGATCAGATGGCGGAGCGATTCGTCCAGGTGGTGGCGAATCGAGCCGGGTCGCTGCGGCTGCGGTTTAGGCAGTGGCCCGGCGAGCCGATCCAGGAGGTCGACGCCGTCGACATCCTGGCGGCCTTCCGATCGGTCATGGCGGCCGTCCGCGACGGGGACCAGGACTGGGCGCGGATCTTCGCACCCGTCGAAGGCACCTTCGGCCGGGACCCGGGGCCGGTCGACTACGCGCGCACGGAACTGCCGATTGCCACCGCGATGCTTGACGCGGTCAAGCGGCGCAAGCGCCTCGGCCTGCCCCCGTGGCCGGCGATGCCGATCCGCTGGGGCTCAGGTGAGGTGCTCACCGGCGATGTCTGGGCCGGGCTGCCGGCTGCCGGCCGGGTGATCGTGCGCGCCATCCGGGTCGACGATCGGCGCCGGCACGGCCTGGCGGTCGCCGTATCCGAGGGTTCGGTGGCGCACGAGGGTGAGGCGCCGTCGCGTGAGGCGCTGGTCTGGCCGGAACGGGTGGGTGAGGAAATCGCCCTGACCTACCGCTCGCCGCACCGGATCCTGCGACTGTGCAACGTGTACGTCGAACGCGCCGGGGGTGGGCGGGAGATCGTCGCCCGGTGGGAGGAGCAGGCGGGCATGCGGGTCGAGGTCGCCGCGGACCGACGCGTCTACCACTGCAACCACCCCCGCACTGATCCGCCGACGTTCGAGGACCTCGTCTGCCAGGTACGGGTCGCCGCCGCCTGAACGAGCCGGCCCAAGGGCCCGCTCGGGTCCGCTGCCGGCCACGATTGCATGCGCCTCTTGGACGAGCAGGTGATCTCGGGTACCCATGTGCTAACGATGCCCGTCGCTTGTGATCCCGATGCCAGGCATCCTCTATTGCCGCGATGAGCGCGGCGCTTGCTTGCCGGCTTTCTCTCGGGCCTCGTCGCTTACTCCGGCGACAACGCCGGTTGCGATGGGCAACAGGAAGCCGCGGAGGGCTGAGCCGGCCCGGCGGAGCCGGCCGCGATTCGGCTGGTCCAGGACGATCTCCCCGGCGACTTCCTCGGCCACGTCCTGGACGTCCTGCTGATCTTCGGCGGAGAGGCCGAGCGTCGGCAAGGCCCGGATCAGATCGGCGACGGCTTCGGCCAACGGCTCGCCTACCCGGATCGACGACGGCTCCACAGCCGCCGGCTCCGGAATCCGCTGCAGCTGCCCTCACTCGCCGACCGTGCGGGTTGGTGTGGCAGCGGCCCCGCCGTGCGCGGCCGACCCGACCACTGAGTACAGGGTCCTGCAGTCGTCAGCGCTCGAGCATCGCCACGGCGACCTCGTCGGCCGCTGTGTCTGGGATGGCAGTGCCCATCTCGTCGAGCACGAGCAGACGTGCATCGGGGATCGCCATGGCGAGCGCCTCGCCGTTGCCCACGGGGAAGAACGGGTCGTTGCGCCCATGCACGACGAGTGTCGGCAGCGTGAGATCGCCCAGGCGCTCGCGCCACCGCGGCGCGCAGTCGAGCCGGGCGAACACCATCCCGAGCTGATTCGCCTGCTGCACCGCCGGTTCGGTCGACGGCGTGCGGTCCCAGATCCGGGCCGCGGTCGTGCGTGCCTGCTCCGGGTCATTGCCGAGCAACTCCGCGCCGTCAGAAGCGAACGCTGCGACCGCTGTCCGGTCGGTCCAGTCAGGCATGGGGCGGGAGAACAGCGCATCCATCGTCGCCGCGTCGTGGTCCGGCAGATCGTCGTCGACGGGGCCGGGCGCGACCGGCCGCGTGCCCACCAGGGTCAGCGCCGAGAACGCATCCGGATGGTCGAGCGCGGCGACCTGAGCGACCATCCCGCCGACGCCGACTCCGCCGAGGTGGGCCGTCGCGGCGCCGAGAGCACCGACGAGCGCCGCCGCGTCGGCGGCGAGATCGCGCAGGCGGTATGCCGGCGCCTCCGGGTCTAGGGTCGTCGACGCTCCGCTGTCGCGCAGGTCGTAGCGGACCACCCGTCGCCCGCCTGCCGCGAGCCGCTCGCATACCGCATCCGGCCAGGAGACCATGGTGGTTCCGCCGGCCAGCAGCACGAGCGGATCAGTATCGCGACCGAAGGTCTCGATGCCGAGTTCGACGCCGTTCGCCCGCTGTGAGGTCATACGTCATCGTACCAACGCACTCGCGTCGGGCCGGACGCGCGTTCGGGGTGGTCGTACGACGCCACACTCCACTCCTGGCGCACCGCCATTGACAGTGCTCGCTTTCCCGGGCGTCGAGGGATGCACCCAGACGGGTGGCCCCACCGCGTGTCCGGCATGGCCTTGCTTAGGACGAACGGCACCGCGATCAGTCATCCGCATCTAGCCGCGATCCGAGCGCCCGATCCAGGCCCACAAGCCTTCCCGGCTTTGGGAGGAGGAGATCGTGTAGATCGTCCGGACGTCGACGTCAGCGGATCTACGATTGGGACGGTTGCTCCGCATCTTGTGTGGCGTTGGCGTCTTCCTCCTCTACCCGCACATAACCCGCGCTGTGAACGGCCACTCCCAAGATCGCGCCAACCAGGATCGCGATCCCGGCGATCGTCATGATGTGCCAGAAGCCGGCGACCACCCCGACGAAGCCGAGCCCGAGCGCCACTTGCTGCCCAACCAGCACTAGAACGGAACTACTCGCCACCCGCCGACGATAGGTTTCCTGCCGATTCAACACGATAAGAGCCGACAAGAGCGGGATGGCCAAGGAAAAAGCGATCACGCAGATCTTGGCGGACAGATCAAGCGAAGCGGCTTCCGACGTCAGGAACGGCTGCACGAAGACGGCTCCGATAGCGATCAAGCCGCCGTACATCAGGCTGTTCTGCCGGAGGGTCTCCTCCTGCTGTGCTGCCGCTCGTTTCTGCCACCGTTCCACTTGTACGGCGGCTTGCCGCCTCCACCACGCTTCGTTCGCGACGTTCTCGTCCATAGCGACCATTGTGCAGCTGGCGCGAGCCGCCTCCACCGGGCAGTGCCGCAGCCACGCTGCTCATCGCGGGCAGCGAAGCCTGCCGAGGCGCTTCCGGCATCCGGATCTGCCGCGAGTCGCGCGCTACGCAACGTCACGATGCTCGGTCGGGTCGGGGTCCGGCCGTGCCGGAGAGCGGACACCGCGTCGCCGACCCTGGATGACTGAGGATGCTTTCTCCCCACGCAGGCTCACTGTATAAACGGACCGTGGTTGAGCTTGCCGCCGCCTCAGCTATGGCCCAGCGGGAGAGCCTGGCGGGACGCGTGCGTGATGAACTGGCCGTGGCCGGCCTGCCGATCGTGGCCGCCGACATGAGTCCGCATCTACGACAGTCCGGCGCGGAGGTGAGGGTCGACAAACTTGCGGACTGCCATGCCCCGGTACGCGTCGAGTGGCGCACCGACCGCACGCTACAAGAACTGTTCCAGCGAGTAGCCATGGCGGAACAGGTCGATGCACCCGTCTTCCGCCATTACCAGATGGTTGTCGAGGCCATGCTCCGGACCATGACGGAGATCCTGACCGCGGCGGGCTTCACCGTCCATGGCAGCACCAATGACTTCGCACCGTTGACCCTCGAAATCCTCGACGGCCCGCGCGGCGCTTCTCCATGGTCTTCGCGCTAGCGGATCACGCTCGGCGCCAGCGTGGGCGCGACCCAATCCCAAGGTCAGGTGCACTGATCTGCCGCGATCAGGGCGCCGGCTCACCGGTCGCTGAACGACCGGATCTGCCGATGACCGTGCACCGCGCGACGTAGTCTTCAACGGTGGACACAACGGCCCTCACACCTCGCGTGCTGGTGATCGGGTTGGATCCGTATCGGGTGCCGGGGCCGTGGGACCCCAAGCCAGTCGCAGACGGCATCGAAGTCGGGAGGGCCCGATTCGTCGAACACGGAGTGGGGGCTGAATTCTGCCTGTTCGGCCTCGACGGCAGCGACGATGTGGAGGCGGTCGTCACCACTGCCCTTTGCGCCCAGCCTTGGGAGTGCGTCGTCATTGGTGGCGGGGTGCGCAATCAGCCGGAACTGTTCGAGCTGGTGGTCAATCTGGTGCGGCGGCACGCGCCCGACGCAGCGATCGCATTCAACGCCACCCCGGCGGACACGTTCGACGCGGCCGCCCGCTGGGTTGAGGTGCCCGGATGATCGCTCATGCCGCGATCCGGGCGTGCTGGCCGATCGTGACCATCACGCTCGGTGGCTGGCCTCTGAGTCGAGCGGGCATCCTGAACTGCCGATGAGAGGATGTTCGTTTCCTGGGATTCGCCGGTCCTTCGAACACGCCGCCGTGCGGCGCCCTCGTTCCCGAGCTGTATCAGGTGCCGCTCGCCGGGAGATCTGGTCGGGTAGGTTCGTCGATGGCGGTACCGGTACGTGCGGCCCGCGCGGCGCCCCAGTCGTACAGGGCCTGCAGCACCGGGACCAGGCTGAGTCCTTCCTCGGTGAGCCGGTACTCGACATGGGGTGGTGTGGTCTTGTGGTCGTGCCGCACGACGAGCCCGTCGGCCTCCAGCTCGCGCAGACGCTGGGTCAGCATCTTCTCGCTCACCCCTGGCATCCGGCGGCGCAGTTCGCCATAGCGGTGTACGCCCTCCTTGAGATGGGCCAGGATCACCGGCCGCCATTTGCCGCCGATGACGTCGACGGCAAGCTCCACCGGGCAGTGGTATCGCTTGGGCATGGTGGGCCCCCTTAAAGGCACGTACCAGATGGTGCGTACTTGATCGCCGTGGCTGCGGGTGTTGGGCTGTACCCATGGTCATCGAGTACATCAGGTACCGCGTGCCGCAGGAGCGGCTGGACGGCTTCGAGGCGGCGTACGAGCAGGCCGCTGACGCGCTACGCGCTGCGCCGCAGTGCGTGGACTACGAGTTGAGCCGCTGCCTGGACGACCCCGCCTGCTACCTGCTGCGCATCACCTGGACATCAGTAGACGAGCACCTGGGCGGGTTTCGGGGCGGCCCGGTGTTCGGGCAGTTCTTCGCCGCCATCAAGCCGTACGTCGAGGACATCGAGGAGATGCGGCACTACGCCCAAACCTCGGTTGCCGGCCCTGGTGGCGCCGCGCCGCCGAGCTTGTACGAGTGGGCCGGCGGCACCGACGCGTTCATGAAGCTCTGCGATGCGTTCTACCGCCTGGTCCGCTCCGACGACCTACTCGCGCCGATGTTCGCGCACATGGACCCCGACCACGCCCGGTATGTAGCGGTATGGCTTGCCGAGGTCTTCGGCGGACCGGCTACCTACACCATGGAGCACGGCGGCTACCGCCACATGGTCGGCCAGCACCTGGGCAAGGCGATCAGCGAGGCGCAGCGTCGGCGGTGGGTCAATCTGATGATGGACGCCGCCGACGAGGTCGGCCTACCCGACGATCCGGAGTTCCGCGCCGCCTTCACGAGCTACCTCGAGTGGGGCACCCGGTTGGCGGTACGCAATTCCCAACCCGACGCAGACCCGATCCGGCAGGCACCGGTACCACGCTGGGGCTGGGGTGTGGCCCCGCCTTACCAGGGATGACCCGCATCCCGCCTGACCTCGTGCCAGCAGTCGCTGATCCTGGTCCAACTCCGGCATGGCCAAGTCCTCATCTGCCGCGCAGCGTGCGCGGTGGCGGGTTGTGGTCCGTCACCGAGAGTGGTCGCTTGGTGGGTCGGCTCGGCATCCGGAACTGCCGAGAAGCGTGCAGTCGGCGACGAGCCTGAGCCAGCCGGATTCCGGTGCAGTGCGCGTCAGTGATAGAGGTCTTGCACCAGATCACACGGTCATCTCCAAAGTGGCCCGGCCGGGGGCCGGGCCACCTTGGTCCGATGGGATCAGGCGGGCCGCGGGGCGGGCGTCGCCGGAGCGGCCGCGACCTTGCGGGTCTCGCGCATCATCAGCAGGCCGTTGACCACGATCAGCGTCGCGGTCAGGCCGTGGACGCCGAGCGCTTTGGCCACGGAGCCGTGGTGGGCCAGCACGGTGGTCATGTCGCCGTACGCGGCGAGGGCCTCCACCAGCAGCACCCAGCCCAGCGCTCGGCGGTGGCCCGTCACCAGCAGGATGCCCAGGACCAGGGCCAAGACGATGTCGCGGATTCCCTTTATGATCAGGAAGCCGCCGCCGTCGCCGGACGGCCAGCTCGGCAGACCGAAGCCCGGCGCCGTCGTCTCCGGGTTCAGGATGAACTCCGTCCCGAACCAGAGGATGAAGAGAATGAAGGCGGCGGCCAGGACGGTGTTGATCTTCTTCAGCGACATTGTTCTTCTCCTTGCGAGTCTTCGTGAGCTTGGTGGAGCCTGGTGAGTCGTATGGAGCCTGGTCAGGCTGCGCGGACGCGGCTGATGTGGCGGGCGTAGCGGGGGCGGCCGATGATGTGCCAGATGCCGCGTACCGGAGCGGGAAGGGCGGACAGGAGCGTGGCGCGCTCGGCCGGGTTCGCATCCTCCAGGACGAGGCCGAAGAGGGTGAGCAGGGTGAGCATGGGCGTGTTGGCCACCAGGTGGTCGCCCAGGGAGGCCCATTCCTTTTCGGTGATGTGCTCGGCCGCGAGCGGAAGGAGAGTGGCCTCCTCGTCGTCGAGGTGTTCGAGGAGGACGGCCCGGTGGTCGGCTAGGGCGGCCACGAGCGTGTCGCGCTCGTCCGCCCCGGCGGTGGCCTCCCACGCGGGGACCGCCGCGTCCAGCCTGGTCAGCGTCGCGGCGACGCGTTCGTGCTGGGCCTCCATGCGCAGCACGATGTCGGCCTCCAGGTCCACCCGGGACAGGAGCGGCGGCCAGAGCAGCTCGTCCTCGCCCTCGTGGTGGTTCTTCAGTCCCAGCCGGTAGTCGCGGAAGTGATCGGCGATCACCTTTGCGCGAGCGGTGTCACCCGGGGCCACCGCCGCGACGAGCTCCATCAGCAGCCGCGACTCTCGGCGGAAGGCGCGGTGGACGATCTCCATGTCCTGGGTGTTGACGCTCATTTCGTTCCTGCCCTTCATCGGTTCGACGTGTCAAGGCTGCTCCCAGGCGTTTGGAAGGCACTTGGAACCGACTTGGAACACCCGCGCGCGTACGATGTCCCGCGTCATGGTCTTGATCCGGGTTTTGGGCTCTCTCGGCGCCGAGGTCAACGGCGAGTCCGTTCCCCTGGGCGGCCCGCGGCAGCGCGGCGTCCTGGCCCTCCTGGTCGCGGCGCGCGGACAGGTCGTGTCGGTCGACCGAATGATCGAGGACCTCTGGCGCGGCGAGCCACCCTCCCGTGCGCTGGCCTCCCTGCAGGCGTACGTCTCCAACCTGCGCCGGCTGCTGGAGCCCGGCCGCCCGCCCCGAACCCCGGCCCGCCTCCTGGTGAGCGCCTCCCCC
Source organism: Micromonospora sp. IBHARD004 (assembly GCF_052814115.1). NCBI lineage: Bacteria > Bacillati > Actinomycetota > Actinomycetes > Micromonosporales > Micromonosporaceae > Micromonospora > Micromonospora sp. IBHARD004. The sequence continues at coordinate 2,687,478 of NZ_CP199934.1, read as the reverse complement.
GGCTACGCATTGCGGCTACCGCCGGAATCGGTGGACGCATGGCGGTTCGAGGACCTGCTCGACGAAGCCCGCACGCTCACCGAGCCTCAGGCCGCCCGCGCCCGCCTGGCCGAGGCACTGGGCCTATGGCAGGGACCCGCGTTCGCCGAGGTCGCCGACGAAGCCTGGGCCGCCGCCGAGACCGCCCGCCTGAACGAGCTGCGCCTGGTCGCCCGCGAGCTCCACGTCGCGGCGGGCCTGCGGACGGGCGACCCCGCCTCGGTGGTCCCCGAAGCCGAACGCCTCACCCGCGACGAACCCCTGCGCGAAGAGGGCTGGCGCCTGCACGCCCTCGCGCTGTGGAGCAGCGCCCGCCAGGCCGACGCCCTCGCGACGCTCCGCCGCGCCCGCGCCACCTTCGCCGACGACCTCGGCCTCGACCCCGGCCCCGACCTGGTCGCCCTGGAAGAGGCGATCCTCGCCCAGCGCATCGACATCCTCCGCGCGGCCGTTCCCGCACCCCCACAGGCCACGCCCTCGCATGACGCGACCTTGCACACCGCGTCGCCACACACCGCTTCCGCACACGCCACGCCCCCACACGATGCGCGCATGCACGACGCGTCCCCGCACCGTGCGGCCTCGCACGACGCGACTCCGCATCGCGCTGCCTCGTTCGTGGGGCGGGAGGCCGAGCTTGCCGCGCTGGTTTCGGCCGCCGGGGAGGCTGCCGCCGATGGGGCGCGCGTCGCTCTTGTCACCGGGGAAGCGGGGCTGGGCAAGTCGACGCTCTTGGAGCACCTCGGCGCACAGCTGGAGCGCGACGGCTAGCTCGTCGCCGCCGGGCGCTGTCCGGAGGTCGACGGCGCGCCGCCCGCGTGGGCGTGGGTCGAGGCGCTGCGGGCCGTCGCCGCGGCCGTTCCTCAGGGGGAGTTCGCGGAAGACCTGGCGCCGCTGCTCTCCGACTCCATGCCGGTGGACAGCGACGCCGCCGCCGGGCGGTTCCGGCTGCGCCGGGCCGTGTGGGGCTGGCTCGCGGCGGCCGCCACGCAACAGCCCGTCGCTGTCGTGCTGGACGACCTGCACTGGGCGGACACGACCACGCTGGGGCTGCTCGGCGGCGGCGTCGGCGTGCGGGCCCCGATCCTGGTCGTCGCGGCGTACCGCCCGGACGAGAGCGAGCACCTCACCGAGACGCTGGGCGCGCTCGCCCGCACCGCGCCGCTGCGGATCGCGCTGCCCGGGCTCGACGGCGCGGCGGTGGCCGAGCTCGTACGGGCCGAAAGCGAGGCCGACGACGCGACGGTGGCGGGGATCGCCGAGCGCACCGGCGGCAACCCGTTCTACGTGCGGGAGAGCGCGCGGCTGCTGAACGGCGAGGGTGCGCTGGTCGCGCTCTCCGAGGTCCCCGAGGGCGTACGGGACGTGCTGCGGCGGCGGCTCGCGCGGCTGCCCGGCGACGCGGTGCCCGTCCTGCGGCTGGCCGCGGTCGCCGGGCGGGAGAGCCCGGTGGACGTCCTCGTGCGGGCCGCCGACACGGGCGAGGACGGTGTCTTGGACGCGCTGGACGCGGGCGTCATCACCGGGCTGCTCGACGAGCCGGGGCCGGGGCGCGTCCGGTTCGTTCACGCGCTGGTAAGAGACACGCTGGTCGCCGACCTCAGCCGGTTGCGCGCCACCAGGATGCACGCCCGGATCGCCGAGGCGCTGGAGGGCACCGGCGACATCGCCGCGCTGGCCCATCACTATGCACGAGCGGGGTCGCCGAAGGCCGTCGGCTATTGCGTGCGGGCCGCCGAGCTGGCCGAGGCGCGCTACGCGCACCACGTGGCCGCCGCCCTCCTGACCGACGCAGTCGCGAATTCCGCCGAACCGGAGGAACGCATCAACCTGTTCGGCAGGCTGCTGCGCGCGCAGATCAGGGCCGGGGCCGTGACGGCGGCGCGGGACACGCGGCGGCAGGCCGTGGAGCTCGCCGAGTCTCTCGGGCGCGACGACCTGATGATCGCGGCGTTCACCGCCTGGACCGAGCCCACGCCCTGGCAGGCCCGCGCGTACGGCACCGTGGACCGGCCCATCGTCGACCGCCTCAGCCGCCTGCTCAAGCGGACGGACCTGGCGCCCGAAGTGCGGTCCCGCCTGCTGACCGCGTACGCCGAGGAGCTGGCGGGCGAGGACAATCCGACGGTGATGGAGGCGGCGCGGGAGGCACTCGACCTTGCCACCGATCCCCGCCTCCGGGGCGCGGCGCTCCAGGTGCTGGCGCGCGCCTCCGGCGGTACGCCCGGGCAGGACGAGGCCTGGCGCGAGCTGCTGGAGATCGGCCTCGAGCACGACCTGCCCGTCTACCGCGTGACCGGGCTACTGAACCAGGCCACCGGCGCCGCCGCGGCCAATGATCCGGCGACCCTGCGCGAGGCGGTCGGGGAGGCCCTCGCCCTCGCGCGCACCTACCGGATGCCCGAGGCGGTCGGCGTCGCGGAGATCGCGCTGGCGACCCTGGTGCTCATCGAGGGCCGGTTCGCCGAGGCCGAGCGCCTCTACACCGAGGCCACGGAACGCATGGAACGCGCCGGATCCGGCCACGCCGTGGGCTTCCTCCGCCTCGTACTGGCCGCGATCTGGCTGAACGACGGCACGCTCGGCGACCACCTGGACGAAGTGTGCGCCCTCCACGAGACGTTCGGCCCGATGGTTGCGGACCTGCTCGCCCTCGCCCTCCACGCCGCCGGCCGTGACGACGAGGCACGACGGGCCCGCACGCCACCAGGCCCGAGCCCGATCCGCCCCGACTTCTACTTCACCTTCCTGACCACCCTGCGCGCCATGGCCGTCATCGCCCTGAACGACACCGCCCCGATCGATAGCGACGCGGCCGAGGAGTGCTACGCCGCCCTGCTCCCCCATCGCGACGGTCCTCCGGCCGGCGCCACCAGCCTGTCGCTGGCCGTGCGCCCGGCCGCCCACACGCTCGGCGCGCTGGCACTGCTGCTCGGCCGCGACGACGAGGCCGCCGCCCACTTCGCGCGGGCCGCCTCCATCGCCGACCGATGGAACGCTCCACACTGGGCTGCCGAGGCCCGCGCACGCCTCTGACACGCGGGACTTGCTCCCAGCGGACAACAACACTCGCCGGTTTATCAATGGACGATAGAGGCGCAGCGGCCGGATCATCGAGGGCTCCCCGTAACGAACGCCGAGAATTCAACGATGGCGGATGGGTGGCCGAGGACCATGTTGCGCAGTTGCTGCGGCAGATCAGCACCTATATCGGCTATCCCTATGACGATCTGGACGAGGCGGCGCTCACCGGCGCGCTCGATGGCACGAACGACGAGGTAGCCAACGGCTGGCTCGAATACCCGCTCGCCGGCACGCCGCCACTGGTGATCCAGCTGGCGCAGTCACCGGGAAGCGCAGTGGTCAGCGTCCGCGTCGACGGGACCTTGGCCACACGGCTAGAAACGCTGCTCGACCTGTTGTCGCGGCTCGCAAAGTGAAGGGCCGTCCGTATCCGGATCTGCCGCATTGCGCGCGTTCGACCAGGCTGTCGCAGCGCCCGACTCCGACGGATCAGTTGAGGCTCAGCGATCTTTCGGCCGGACAAGCCGGAAGGCGAGGTGGGTGGCGATCGGGCCGTTAACAACTCCCGTTCGCTCAAGGTCGAGCCGTGTGAGCTCAGGGTGGTCGAAGAGGCGGGAGCCCGCGCCGATGAGGATTGGCGCCAGATGGATCCGCAACTGGTCGACGAGCCCTGCTCGTAGGCACTGCTGTGCGATGTCAGCCCCGCCCATGACGCAGACGTTTTTGCCGGCTGCGACTGTTCTCGCTTCCTTGACTGCTTGATCCACGCCGTCTGTGACGAAGGTGAACGTGGTGGGGCCCTTGGTGAGCGTTCCCTTGGCGCGTTGGGTGACGACGAAGCACGGCACGCCGAACGCGCCGTCGTCGCCCCATAGATCAATGCCCACGTCGAACGTCCGTCTGCCCATCACGAACGCACCCGTCGTCGTGAACATCTCCTGCACGGCTTGCCCATCCGCGTTGGGGCCATCGCTGCCCCCGGTGTTTGTGATCCAGTCGTGGAGGTGCTCGGCGCCCTCACCGAGGGGACTCGTCACACCGACGTTACGGCCGGCCGTAAAGCCGTCCAGGGACATGGTCATGTTGACGACTACCTGCGTCATACGTCTGGTTCCTTCCAGAATCCTGCGCGGCTGGTGCCGCTTTCGAAAGTGGAGACTGGCGGCCAGCGACGAACTCATCGGTCGGCGGCGACGCCACTGGCGACGGCTGGCGAACCGTGGACCATCAGGCGGCCTGCGCTGCCAGGCCTGTCCTCACCGGACGCGCGCTCATGCCGCCGGGGTTGGCCCTACAACGAACTCGATGACAGTACCTATAGAGGCCGGTGACCACCCCCTGACGGACACGCTCGCATACCGAGAACAGTGCGTCGCAATCTTGTTCGTGAAGCATGGGGAGGGGATCGGCGTGGATGAGTACGTCCAGCGGGCAGCGGTGATCTACGGTTTGAGAGACTTTCGGCGTGGCTGTAACGCGGCAACTGGCACGGCTCTCGCCCGGGCAGCTTGCCGCGTGCCGCAGCTCGGCCGAGGAGTTGGACAAGCTCTGTGAGTTCGGGCTGCTGCCCTCGTCGGATTACCTGGACCTCGATTTGGCGCCGGCGCCACTCATCCGCGTTTTCGAGCTAGCGCAGGTCAGCCCGCCGATCGTCGTAGCGCTGCGGCGCGGGCTCGACGGCGATGGGGAGATCAATCCGGCATATCGAGACCGCCAGGACACGATGTGGGGGCATCCCGTGGCGGCGCTTGAACCTGACATCGTCGCTGATGTTGCCAGGTTGCTCGGGCAGGTTGAGCCGGAGGTGGTGCTGGCCGCCCTGCCGGAGGACGCCGCGGCTGCAGCGCTGAGCATCGGAATGCGCGAGTTCGATGGACACCCGCGACCATACCTGCATCGGCATTTCGCCGCGCTCCGCGACTTTTATGCGTATGCGGCGCAACGGCGGCTTTCGGTTGCCCTCTGGTGGGACTGAGTCGCACCGAATCTGTTGCGCATCCTCAACTGCCGCCGGTCGGGCGTCGCACCGGATAATCAGCCGCGGTGCCTAGCCGTCCGGTCGTGCCGAGATCAGTGCGCCCCGGGCGCCTTCGTTGGCTGTGGGCAACGTGGTGACGCGGGCCGGTTGAGTGGGCTGAGGAGCGACAACCGACATCACCATATCGGTGCACATCGGCTCTAGTCACTCCATCGACCGGCCCTGTTGACTGTTGAACTGCGGACTTGCCTCCTACGCTGGCTGCACGCCATCCGGCCCGCACAGGACAGGGCACGGTCAAACGAGGCCTGGAGGTCTCGCTGTACGTCAACGACGCGTTCCTCGCCCATTACAACAAGCCGGCCCGAGCACGGCTGCGGGGCCTTGTCCGCAACCCCGCGATTCCCGGCACCGTGCTGCGGCGGCTCGTCAACGAGCAATTCACCGAGGTGAGGTCTTACCTCAGCTTCCGTCTAGAGTGGTCCAACGAGCAGTTCGAGGCACTGATCGACCACCCCGAGGTGCTGTGCGTGCTGGCGGAGGGCCCGATGACGGACGCTCTGCGGTTCACGACGCTTGAGCCGCTGCTGCCCCGATGGGCCTATCGCCGGCTGATCGAACGAGACGCTCGCCTGGGCGAGCTCCTCGCGACGAGTCGGTGGGTGCCGTGGGAACTGCGCGAACAGCTATCGCCGACGTTGGCGAACGCTTCGCGTCCGGCACCCGTCGAGGACTCTCCGTTGAACAGCGGGGAGGCCGAGGCCATCGCGGGTAGCGAGAGCGAGTGGACGCGAGCCGGCGGTGCCGCCGATCCCAGGCTGCCCGTCGACCTCGTGGCAAGACTCGCGGTCGATCCGTCCCCCATGGTCCGGCTGGCCGTGTCGATGCGTCCTGAGCTCAGCGAGGAGGAGCGCGCGGCCATCGACTACCAGGTGGCCCCGGACGACCGGATCGATCCGGCACATTGGGCGACGGTCACTCGCAATCCGCAGGAGCAGTGCCGGTGTGTTTACTCCGCGCACATCGGGCTTCGCCGCAGTGTCGCGTATAACCCATCGCTGTCACCGGACCTGGTCGCGGTGCTCGCCACCGACGACGACTTCGCGGTACGGCTACTGCTCTGCGAGAACCATGCCGACGTGCCGCCCGAGACCGTGCTCGATACCTATTTGAAGGCCAGGACCATTACCCGCGGTCGGCTGCTGCACCATCCCGCCTTCAAGCGGGTCGGACTGGCCCGCCTAACGGAGTCCCCGGATCCCAGTGCCCGCTGCCTGGCTGTGCTCGACCCCGAGGCTCCGGCGGAACTCCTCGAACGGCTCAGCCACGATCCCCACCCCGCCGTGCGCACATGCGTCGCGGCCGATCCTCGGCTGTCACGCGAGCGGGCGCTCGAACTGTTCGACGACCCGTTGACCACTGGTGAGGCCGCCGCCAACCCGCACCTACCCGTGCCGGTGATGGAGCGCATCCTGGCCGGCGCGACCAGCCTGAGCGAGGAGCAGGTCGAAGGCACACCAACCATGTACCTCGGGAACTGGAAGCCCGACGAACTGCCTGCCGACGAGACCTGACGCCGGGCGCCGCGACATCGAGAGTCAGCGGGTGTGGCTCCCCGGCCCAAAAGCGGACCCCATCCAACTGATTCCGGGCCGCGACGAATAGCGAGCGATCCAAGCTCAAACAAGATCACGTGCACTGATCTGCCGCTGGTAGCGCACACACCCTGAACCGCCCCGGGTTTGGTAGCGGCTAGATGGGTTGGGTTTCTGGCTGGGTCAGCCGTGGTTGGTTGGGATGGTAGAGGGCTTCGAAGGCGGCTGGTGGTAGGTCCGCGGCGCCGCTGTGGGGGCGGCGGTGGTTGTACCAGTCGACGTACTCCAGGGTCGCGATCTCGACGTGGTCGCAGGTGCGCCACGGCCCTCGCGGTTTGATCAGCTCGGTCTTGAACAGGCCGATGGTGGATTCGGCCAGGGCGTTGTCGTAGGCGTCGCCGACGGATCCGACGGACGGGTCGACGCCGGCGGCGGCGAGGCGTTCGGTGAACGCAATGGAGGTGTACTGACTGCCGGCGTCGGTGTGATGCACCAGCCCGGCCAAGTCCGTGACGCCGGTGCGGCCGCGGGCCCAGATCGCCATCTCCAGGGCGTCCAATACGAGACTGGTCTTCATGCTGGTGGCCGCCCGCCAGCCGACGATCCGGCGGGAGTAGGCGTCGATGACGAACGCGACGTAGACCATCCCGGACCAGGTGGGCACGTAGGTGAAGTCGGCGACCCACAAGCGGTTCGGCGCCTCGGTGGTGAACCGCCGTTGCACGAGGTCCGCCGGACGCGCCGCATGCTCGCCGGCGATCGTGGTGCGGCGGGTCTTGCCGCGCACCACCCCGCGCAAGCCGAGCTGCCGCATGAGCCGTTCGACGGTGCAGCGGGCAACCGGGACGCCTTCACGGTTGAGCGTCAGCCACACCTTGCGGGCTCCGTAGACGCCGTAGTTCGCCGCGTGCACCCGGCGGATCTCCTGCCCGAGCCATGCGTCACGGCGCGAGCGGGTTGAGGGCGTCCGTCGGCAGGCGGCGCGGTAGGTGCTGGCCGCGATCTGCCAGCCGTGCTCGCTCAGGGCACGGCAGATCGGCTCGACGCCGAACACCTGCTTGTGCTCGTCGATGAACCTCACGAGCGTGCCTGTGGCCGGTCGAGCTCGGCCGCGAAGAAAGCCGACGCCGCCTTCAGGATCTCATTCGCCCGGCGCAGCTCGGCGTTCTCCCGACGCAGCCGCTTCAGCTCCGCCGACTCGTCCGTGCTCACCCCGGAACGCTCACCGGCGTCGACCTGGGCCTGGCGCACCCACTTACGCAGCGTCTCCGCGGTGCCGATCCCAAGCTTGTGGGCCACCGCGCCGATCGCCGCGTACTCCGACTCGTAATTCGGCCGCACCTCGGCTACCATCCGCACCGCTCGCTCACGCAGCTCACGCGGATAGGGGGAAGGGCGTGACATGACTCGATCCTCCACAAGAGGTCGCGCCGCTACCAAACCCGGGGCGGTTCACACACCGATGGGCGGGTCGTCGACATCGCCGTCATGGGGTGGACCTTCTCGGTCAGACATAGCTGAACAACGGAGGGAAGAGGAGGACCACGATCCAGGCCCACACGGCGTACACGGGTAGGTAGCCGGTCTGCCAGCGCTCGAGCGCCGCGAACGGTGTGCGCCGCCGGATGAACCTCAGCAACAGCCACGCCGAGTAGGCGAGGTTGGCCAGCAGGATGACGTTCTCGCCGAGCGCGGCAGCCCTGTTGGGTGTGGTGCCGTACTCGTCGGTGATGCGTCCGGTGATCGCGAGCAGTACCAGTACGTCGATGGCCAACGCGCTGACCACGAGGGCGAGCTGAAGTTTGTCGAACAGGCCGGTCGGGGCCAGCGGATCGCGGGCTGAGATCGAGTAGAGCAGTAGCCCCAGCACCACGACCAGCAGGAGGTCGAACAGGATCAGCGCTTCGCGCTCCACGTTGATGCCATGGCTGGTCCAGACGACGGCGACGAGGAAGGCCAGCAGTGCTGCCGTGAACAGCGGAGTGAATAGCCGCGTGAGCACCGGGGCGATATTTTCGACCACGCTCTGCTTGGCCTCGACCAGCCACCCGGCCACGACAGCCCCGGCCACGGCGCCGCAGGGAAGGAGCCACTGCGAGATGAACTCCTGCGGGATGATCCCGATGGCATTGAAGGTGTGGAACAGGAACAAGCTGAGCACACCGCCGCCGAGGGCGATGAGGACGAAGTAGATGAACCACTCGCCGGTGAAGCGGATGAAGTCCATGCGTCGGCGCGAGGAGCGCCAGTCGTCGGCAACGTAGGCCAGACCCACCACAAGCCACAGGGCGATGGGGAGGTGGATGCTGGTGAGGACCAGCGACTTTGACTCCTCGGCCAGGGGGTAGGCGTTGGCCGCCACCGCGCCGAGCCCGAACAGCGCCACCAGTGTCCCGATCAGCGGGCGTCGGGCCTGTCGGCGCCAGGCCAGGAAGACCGCCAGCCAGGGCAGGGCGAACAGGGTGAAGTTCCGCGCGTAGAACGGGCCGTCGTCCGCCAACCTCAACCCGAACAGCTCCGGCACCTTGATGGACACCGCCGCGCCCGCCGCGCAGATGACCATCGCCCACAGGTCCCGCCGCGACCGCGTGTCCGCCATCGGGCTGCCGGCCTCGCCGGTCAGCACCAGCTGCTTCCACAATCGTTCCGAATGCTCCCGGGCGAACTCGAGCGACAGTTCGTCGAGGCTGCCCATCCGCTTCACCGCGACGAGGAACGCCTCGTCCGGGCTCAGGCCGACCGCGACGAGTTCGTCGACGGAACCGCGGAGATGGTCTTCGAGCTCGTCGGCGTCGGACGGCTGCAGTTCCCGGCGGCGCTGTACGTACTGACGCCACTGCCCGAACTGCGCCTCCAACTCCTCCTGACCCTCCCGCGCCGTCATGCCCGGCACCCCAGCGGGATCGCCGTCAGCGGCCTGCGGTCGCCGAGGCCGAGCCAGATCTCCTTGAGCGCGTCGGTGACCGTGTCCCACTGGCGGCGTTGCTCGGCCAACTCTGCCAGGCCCTTGTCAGTGATGCGGTAGTACTTGCGCCGCCGCTCGCCGGCTACCGACTGCCAGCTCGACTCCGAATAGCCGAGGCGCTCAAGCCGGTGCAGCAACGGGTACAGCAGCCCCTCGGTCCAGTCCAGCTCGCCACCGGACAGCTCGTTGATCCGCCTGAGGATGGCGTAGCCGTAGCTCTCCCCCTCGGCCAGGATGCCGAGCACCATCGGTGTCGCCGAGGCGGCCACCAGATCCTTGGCGACCTTCACGAGAACTCACCCCGTTCCATACCCTAGAAGTATTGTGCATAGTACTGCTAGGTATCGTGTGGCACAACGGCCCGGTCACGCGTCCGTGGCGGCGGTACCTGCGATCCCGCCGCAGCCAGATGACTGTCATGCCGCCGAGCGGGCGTCACCTTGGGTAAGCGACCGCGGCGCCGAGGCCGTCCGCTCGTGCCGATGAGCGTGCGGCATCCGAGTCTTCAGGCCTGTTGAGAAAGCATCTGCCATCCGCGCTCCTGCCAGGGCTCGTCCCGGCGCCGGAGTGCCCCGGCACGATCTTCGGCCGTGGACTGTGCGAGCTTGGCTTCATCCGCGCTCATCCAGCCGTTGCGGCACGCCTGTTCGTACTCGTCCCAGTCCTCGATCTCGACACGCCAATCCCGCTCGTGGAGCACCGGGTCCAGTTCGAGATCGACATACCGCCAGCCTGCTTCGGTACGCTCCGGCGGGAGGCACACGTCGATCTCAATCCGCCGATCAGCAGGATCGCCGACCCACCACGCCACCCACGGGCGGCCCGCCGTGAGCAGCACCACGACGGGTACCGAAAGAGCGCCACTGTCATGCGGAGCACCCCATGGTGAACCGTCCAGGCCCCGCAGCCACGTCCCGTCACGGTCTTGGAGGACCTGCTGGAGATCAAACCAAAAGACTCCTGCGGGGCGTTTGATTTTGCATAGACGTACGCTCCCGCTGTTCTGAACCGCGCCCACGGGAGCACGCTAGGGGCAAACGGAGTACGCCCGCGACCCGGCGCACCATGGAGCGTCCGCATCTGCCGCTATGAGCTCGAACCTGCCGATGACATCTCGGTTCCAGGCCGAGAAGATGGCTCCATGACCGAACCGCGCTGGACTCGCCTGCAGAGCGCCGCGCCGGCGCTGGTTGCAGCATTCGGGCATCGAGGGGTCGTCCGGGTCGAGTACGTGTCCGCCTTCCCCAGGCCCGAGGTCTGGGTCTGGCTGGGCACCTCTACCGACCAGGAGCGAGAGGCCCTGAAAGGTGGCCCAGAGTTGGTCGGCCAAGTGCTCCGAGTCCTCGACCTGAAGAGCGACGAGGGCATTGCAGTCGAGGGCGTCACGGTCCAGTCCGAGGAGACGGTCTCACGCGACTACGCCGGCAGTTGGTTCTACGCACTGCGCTGATCTGCCGCGATGCGAGCGCCGCCGTGACGACGGATATCCGGGCTCGGGCTTTCGAGGCGGCTGCTCCTCTCTGTTCACCAATCCGCCGCGGCAGGTAGGCGGCGGTCGTCCCCGCGAGGCTGCCGAAGGACAGGGCGAAGGCCAGCGGGAGGAACAAGTCCCACGGGGGCGGCCGGAATACGGCAGAAAGGGGGCGCGGGGGCGATCGGCGCGTGGTCGACGCCCAGCTCGCCGACCCCTCCCCTCAGTGCTCGGCACCAGGACAAAAATGGGTGGCCTCGCCAGCCCGTCCCGCCCTACCTTGTAACTGGATCTTCTTCTCCGACCCACTCACGAGAGGACTTCACCCCGCGTGACGCCGCCTGCTCTTTAGACCTGACACCTTCCCCGTGCATCGGTCGCCGACGTCGCCGTCGGCTCTTTTCCCATGCCTTCCGTCAGGTCTTCAGAGAGATCATGTCTACGCGTCCTCATATCGTGCTGTCCTGGACCCTTCGGCGCACGCGCCTTCCCCTGCTCGCGTTCCGCTGCGTCCACTGCCATTCCGGCCTCGCCAGCACCGGCGACGGGAAGTTCCGCGTCAATGCCAACGGCAAACTCCTCGACATCTGGCTCCTGGTCGCCTGCGTTTCCTGCGACCGCACCAGCAAAATCACCGTTCACGATCGCGTCCCGGTCCGGTACCTGGATCCGATCCTTCTGGAGGGCTACTCCGGCAACTCCTCTTCCCTCGTCGCCCGCGTCCTTCTCGACCCGCTGATCGCCCGGCGCAACCGGTTCGCCCTGGAGTGGGACTCATGCTGGGAACTGCTCGCCCCGTCCCCTCCCGAAAGCCCCTGGCCCGTCCAGGTTTCGGTCATCTTCGACGACCCCGTGCCCCTTCGCCCCGAACGGCTCATCGCCCAGGGGGCTGGGCATCAGCCGCGGGGAGGTCGCTCGCCGCGTCAAGATCGGCATTCCGCTGAACCGCAGAACTCACAGGGACTTCTCGTTCGTCCGGCTATGAGCCGCCGCCGTGGGCCTGAGCCGGGGCGAGAGGCAAGGTGGCCTTGCCCCGGACTGCATCACGCGGCGGTCCGCGCGCGGTCGCTCATGACCGGGCGCGAACGAAGGTCAGGGCCGGTCCGATACCGGCGACGAAGGTGAACGCCCGGGTGCATACATCCGGACGTGCCAATGAGAGGGTGCGCCGCTGGTCCGGTCTTGACAACTCCGGAAACCCTCGGAGTGCATCCTTTACGGCGTTCATCCTCCGGCTGCGCCGGTCGATCTTTGGCGGCCCGCCTGACAATCGGGATCCGCCCGGCGGCTCCGCTTCCGTCAGGCATGAGGGCTCGGATCTTCGTCCGGTGACGGCGCCCGGGTGGGCGGTACAGGAGACCGGTCCCGGCGGGTGCCGGTGATCCCGGCCGCCTGTTCGTGCGCCCGGTTCAGGATCGCCTCCGCCTCCCGTCGGGCGGCGGTCACGATCCCCTCGGCTTCGAGCCGCGCCTCGGCGCGGTGGTCGTCGGCCTGCTCCTCGGCGAGTTTGAGGATCTGTTCTACCCGGGTGCCCAGGCCGCTGAGGGTTGGCCGCTGCCGGTTCCGCCGTCGTCGTTCCGCGAGGACCGCGGTTCCTGTGGTCGTCCCGTCGCCTGCCACCCCGGCGTCCTCGTCGCGGTCGACCAGGCCGTCCCCGACGAGATCGGATTCCGTCGTACCGACCAGGGAGAGCGCGACGCCGAGCGCGGCGATCGCGACGCCGGACCAGACGGCGGCCGGCCCGAGGGATGGACCGACCGTGGCGCCGACGCCGAGCCCGAAAAGGACGGCGGCAGTCTTGGCCGGCTTGCGCACAGGTCCTCCTCGGGTGCGGGCGTGGGGCTTCCGGTTCCAGCATGACGAACGAGTCAACCCGGGTCGATCCCCGACGGAAGGTCCCGGCGCACGAGGGGCGCTGGATCAGCCGAGCTCGTAGTCCCCAGTGGCGGACAATCGAACATCCGGATCTGCCGCTGACCGCGCGGTCGTGCCGAGATGTGCGAGCACCGGCCCGTATGGTGGCGTCATGATCACCTGCGTCGTGCACTACACCATCAACCCCGCGCAGATCGAGGCGTTTGAACGCTTCGCCCGCGCGTGGATGCGGCTAGTGGCCAAGCACGGTGGTGTGCACCACGGCTACTTCCTACCCGCCGAGGGAGCCAGCGACCAGGCCGAGGCGCTGTTCAGCTTCGAGAGCCTGGCAGCCTACGAGCGTTACCGCGCACGGTTCGGCAATGACCCGGAGTTCGTCGCGGCTGACAGCATCCGCGACGACTCGGGTTGTGTCGTGCGGTACGAGCGAACGTTCATGCGCCCGCTCCTGCCGACTGATTGAGCGCGCACTCTTCTAATGGGTTCCGTCAGCCTGCTGGTGCAGGATGGCTCCGGTAGCGGCTGGCGGGTCAGCACTCCACTCTTCAGGCCTTCGAGGCCTTGCGGCAGACCGTGCGCCCGCTGGTCGTGAGGAGGCTGGACAGCTGATGGGATGACGTGCCCCGGGTTTGCGGTGAGCACTTGGCCATTAGATCGCTGGGGTCTCTTCCGCGCTGCCATGGACGATGTGGTCCATAGAGGAGGAGAGGCGTGATGCTGTTCCTGGGAGACGACTGGGCCGAGGACCACCACGACGTCGAACTCGTTGACGGCAACGGTGGCAAGCTGGTCCGTAAACGGCTACCCGAAGGCCTCGAAGGTGTCACCCGGCTGCACGCTTTGATCGCCGAGCACATGCCGGCCGACTGGGCCGATCTCGACCCGGCCGAGGCAGCAGCCCAGGTGCGGATCGGGATCGAGACCGACCGTGGCCCGTGGGTGCAGGCGCTGCTCGCGGCCGGCTATCAGGTGTATGCGATCAACCCGATGTCGGTCGCTCGCTATCGGGAGCGGCATTCCACCTCGGGGGCGAAGTCCGACGCCGGCGACGCGCACGTGCTGGCCGAGATCGTGCGTTTGGATCACGCCCATCACCGTCCGGTTGCCGGCGACAGCGCCGAGGCGGAGGCCATGAAACTGGTGGCCCGCACTCATCAGACGTTGATCTGGGACCGGTCGCGGCAGATGCTGCGGCTGCGCAGCGCGTTACGCGAGTTCTTCCCCGCCGCCCTGGACGCCTTCGACGACCTGACCGCGCCCGACGTTTTGGAGCTGCTCGGCCGCGCGCCGGACCCGACTCGCGCCGCCCGGCTGTCACGATCACAGATCGCCGCCGCGTTGCGGCGGGCGAACCGCCGCAACATCGACACGAAAGCCGCCGACTTGCAGCAGCGGCTGCGCGCCGGGCAGCTGCGCCAACCGGACGCGGTTCAGGCCGCTTACGCGGCCATCGTGACTGCCCAGGTTCGGCTGATCGCCGCTCTCAACGCCGAGGTCGAGCAGCTCGGGCAGGTGGTGGCCGACCATTTTGGCCGGCACCGGGACGCTGACCACTACCTGAGCCAGCCCGGCCTCGGGGTGGTCCTCGGCGCCCGGATCCTCGGCGAGTTCGGCGACGACCCGCACCGCTTCACCGACGCAAAGGCCCGCAAGAACTACGCCGGCACGTCCCCGATCACCCGGGCCTCCGGCACTCGCAAAGTCGTCTTGGCGCGCTACGCCCGCAACCGAAGACTCAGCGACGCCGTCCACCAATGGGCGTTCTGCTCGCTGAAAGGCTCACCCGGCGCCCGCGCCTACTACGACACTCTCCGCGCCCGCGGCACCGGTCACCAAGCCGCCCTGCGACAACTCGGCAATCGCCTCGTCGGCATCCTGCACGGCTGCCTCAAGACCGGCACCGCCTACAACGAGACAACGGCCTGGGCCCATCTCCACCCCAGTTCTTGACAACGAAAAACATGGGATGTCTGCCGCGATCCGCGCGAGTGCGGCGAGCGCCTCTTCACATCCGAACCGCGCCTACGCCGATACGCTCGCGGTGTGGGCCCCGAGGACGTTGGACCCCTGACCGACCTGAGTCCGGCCGACTGGTTGATCCAGGAGGTGACGGGCTTTGAGGGGCGGGTCCGCGACGTTGTGCCGGCGACGTACGACGCCTTCTCGCGGGTCGTCTCCCAAGAGGACCTGCCGTTGCCGCTGCTCCGCAACGTGCTGGCCAGGCATACCCAGACGCCGGACACGTGCTGGTTTGCCCTCTGGGACGGCTGGCCGGCGGCGGGGGCCTGGAGGCGGCGAGCACCGATGTTCCATCTGCCGCATCGCGAATTTCTCCTGTTCACCGGAAGCCTCGACGACGATCTGATGGCCTTCGCGGGCGACAACCGGGGGCCGAGCCTGTGGTGGCCTGAGGACAGGGCGTGGGTGGTCGCAAACGAAGTGGACTCCGATGCGACCTACATCGGCGGGTCGCGCCAACTCCTGGACGACCTCCTTCGAACCAACGGGCTCGACGTCGCCGAGGTCGGACCCAACGACCAGATCACGGTCGATGAATGACGAATCGCCGAGGCTGTTACCCGACATCCGGATCTGCCGCCGGGCGTGTCGGCTACGTGCGTCCGTCACGGTCGGGGTTCTCGGCTGCGAGGCCGCACAGTGCCGAGTCACTGTAAGTAACTGTGGACTATGGCCACAGCGCCGTGCCCTGTACGGGTTCAGGCCGTTGACCACGGTCGAGACGATTCGCTGAGCCGGGCGGGGCAACTCGTTGACGGCGGCAGGCCCGATGCCGCCGGCGACGAGGCCGACCGTGACCACGCCGACGACCCCGGCGCGGCGGGCGCGACGGGGTCGTACCGAAGCAAGGGTTGCGTGCCGGCCAGCAGTGCAGCCAAAGCGCCGACTCCCAGTCAGCCAGGACGGCGGTGCCGGCGACGCTGGGAACGGCTCCGGAACCAACGGTGCTGCCGGAACCTCGGGCGACGCCGGACAGGGCTGACCTCCCGCCGGCTCAGTGCCAGTCGCTGATCTGCACGTCCCGCGGCGCCGGCGCGCCCTCGCCGGTCTCCACCAGCGACTTCAGGCTCATCAGGAACGAGCCCCACTTGGTGCTGCAGTGGTGCATGAACTCCACCGGCTCCTTCCAGCCCTGGTGCTTGAACAGCACGATCGTGTAGTCGCCGTCCTGGCGGAGGTCCCAGTCGATCGTGGTCCCGATCCACTCCTCGGGGCCGTCGACCACCCGCCACGCCACCCGGTCGGACGGCCGTAGCTCGACGACCTCCATGTCGAAGCCACCGACCGGGAACCGGAACTCGAGGACGCCGCCGACGTCGCCACTGCCCTTCGTGTCGTCGGTCCACCAGCCGGCGAGGCCCTCGACCGTCGTCAGCGCGTCGTACACCTTCTCCGGCGTCGGGGTCTTGACCCCGACCCTGTGCAGAATGTCCACCATCTCGACTCTCCTTGATCTCGTCAGTCCTGTTGTCAGTCCTGTTGGGTGCGCTGGATCGCCTCGGCGATCCGCTTGATCCGCTGCAGCCGGGCATCCCACGCCGAGCCGACCGAGGACAGCTGGGCCACCGCGCGGGCGAGCTGGGCGTCGTCCACCCGGTACCGCTTCTCCCGACCCGCCGGCGTCGCCCGGACCAGGCCGACCCGGTCGAGGACGCCGAGGTGCTTGGCCACCGCCTGACGGGTGACCGGCAGCTGCTGGCCCAGCGTGGTCGCGGTGCCGTCGCCCTCGATGAGCAGCAGGTCGATCATTCGGCGCCGGGTCGGGTCCCCGATCGCGGACCAGAGGTCGTCGTCGACCTTCTCGGCCACCGCGGCGCTCATCGCCGCACCTGCAGCGTCGCGACGTACGGCGCCAGCCGCGGCAGATAGAAGTCCCACCCGGTGACGTGCTCCTGGTACTGCTGCTCCAGGACGGCGACCTCCCAGCCCATCTCGCGGAAGCCGGTCTCGGTCATCTTGAGCAGCGTCCCGCCGCCGGACGGGGTCAGGTCGAAGGTGACCAGCAGCGAGTTGCCCTCCGCCGCGACCTCGTCGGCCGGGTGCGTCCACCGGAACGACAACGTCCGCGGCGGTCGCGCGTCGACGACGGTGAACGGCACCACTGCGCCGCCGGCGTCGCGGTCGCCGAAGACGATCTCCCCCGCCGACCCGGGCGTCGGGTCGTACCGGGCGTCGTCCGGCCACCACTGCTTGAGGTGGTCGGGACTGCTCACCACCTCGAAGACGATCTCAGGCGACGCCTCGACGTAGATCTCGCGCTCGATGGTCCCGAACTCCATGACACCCTCCCGCAACGTTTGGTTGCGCATGACGGTACCCGGAAGGTCGGCGTCGCGCAACCATCAGTTGCACTTTGGAGGCGACAACCCGACCCGGTCCGATAGCTGGCCAACATGAGCACGCCCGATCCACGTCCTCCACCGCCGAGATCACGTGCACTGAAATGCCGCGATGCGCGCGTTCAGCACCGCTCCCGCAACGTCCGCCTTTGCCGATGTGAGGGCGTGGCTGGGTCTTCAGCAGGGCTTCGTTGCGTCCTGGTATGCCTGGTTCGCGTGGGACCGCCCCCACAAGTTCGGGGTCAGCGAGCGGGCCGCGGTCGTGGCGCTCGCCGGCTACAGCGCCCACGCGTTGCAACGGCTGTTGGACCTGCGGGCCCGCGTCACCGTCGCCGAGACGCTCCAGCGGGGCGATGCTCACCACGCTGCCGGGCGTGCCGGGCGCGGAGCTGGCCACCCAGTACCGGCCAGCGCACGCCGGAAAGGTCGGCGACGTCCACAACAACCGCATGGGCGCCAGTAGCTGCGCTCAGGCGAGGCGGGCGGCGCGCAGCGTGAGGTAGTCGCGTTCGGGACGGCTCGCGGTCATCCGCGCCGCACGCAGGTAGCTCTCGCGGGCCGCGGCCACGTCGCCGGCCTGGTCGAGCAGGTGGGCGCGGACCGCCTCGAGGCGGTGGGTGTGCGCCATCCGGTCGTCGCCGTCAAGCGTGCCGAGGAGTGCCAGCCCGGCGCGGGGGCCGCGCACCATCGCGAGGGCGACGGCACGGCTCAGCGTGACGAGCGGGCCGGGCGCGACGTGGTCGAGGACGTCGTAGAGGGCGAGGATCTGCGGCCAGTCTGTGTCGTCGGCGGTCGCGGCCTCGTCGTGCAGCGCGGCGACGGTGGCCTGGATCTGGTACGGCCCGACCAGCCCCGTCCCCAACGTCCGGGTCACCAGCGCGACGCCCTCGGCGATCGCGGATGCGTCCCAGAGTTCGCGCCGCTGCTCGGCGAGGGGCACGATCGCGCCGGCGGCGTCGGTGCGGGCGGCCCGGCGGGCGTCGGTGAGCAACATCAGCGCGAGGACCCCGGCGACCTCGCCCTCGACGGGCAGGAGCCGGTGCAGCAGCCGGGTCAGCCGGATCGCCTCGGCGGTCAGGTCGGCGCGATGCAGGACGGGTCCGGCGCTGGTGGTGTAGCCCTCGTTGAAGACCAGGTACAGCACGTGGAGGACGACGTCGAGCCGCGCCCGCCACTGCTCGGCAGCGGGCAGCTCGAACCGGGCCCCGGACGCGCGGATGCGCTGCTTGGCCCGGACGATCCGCTTCGCGATCGTCGCCTCTGGCACCAGGAACGCGGCGGCGATCTCGACGGTGGTGAGACCGCCGACGGCGCGCAGCGTCAGGGCGAGCTGCGACGAGGGTGACAGGTCGGGATGGCAGCACAGGAACAGCAGGACGAGCGTGTCGTCGACGTCCGCCGTCTCCGCTACCCCGGCCGGCTCGAGCGCGGCGGCCTCCAGTTCGCGCCGCCGGCGGGCGCTGTCGCGGCGCCAGAAGTCGACCAGCGTCCGGGTCGCTACAGTCAGCAGCCAGGCGTGCGGCCGCTCCGGCACGCCGTCGGCCGGCCAGCGCTGGGCCGCCGCGAGCAACGCCTCCTGCACCGCGTCCTCGCACACGTCGAACTGCCCGTGCCGGTGCACCAGCGTGCCGAGGACCCGCGGCGCGAACTCGCGCAGCAGGTCCCCGACGGACTGGTCGCTCACTCGGTCACGACTGGGGCGGCTGGTGGTCCATGAGGCGGCGGACCTCCATCGGGAACTCGATGTAGGCGACCGCCCGCGACGCGATCTCGATGGCCCGCTCCTCGCTCACATCGACGATCCAGAAGCCCGCGAGGGACTCCTTCACCTCGGCGAACGGCCCGTCCGTCGGCAGCGGCGCGCCGTTGTGGAAGCGCACCGTGGTCGCCTGCGCCGGGTCGACCAGCGCGTCGCTCGCCAGCAGCTCGCCGTTCTCCCGCAGCTCGCCGTCGATCTCCATCATGAGCTTCTGCATGCCGCTGATCCACTCCGGCGACCGGTTCGCGAGCGTCTCACCGAGCCCACCAAACATCATGATCATGTACTTCATGCCGCATCCTCTCCGTCCGGCGCCCTCATCCGGGGCGCGGCTCCTGGTCGGAGCCGCCACCCTGTTCTGGACATCCCGAGCGGAACTATTCTCCGGCGGTCGACCCGGCGTGATCGCGCGCCTCGATTAGCAGGCCCCGCCAGCGCGTCCGCGACGCCTGGGGACCGCCACCCTATCCGGAACACCCGCCCGGCCGATGCGAACGGTTCGCCGTGCCCGGCTGCGATCAGCGCGACGACACGCTCCCTCGGCAGCTTCACCAGCAAGCGCCGCTCCGTATTCCCCCGGTCGAGGCGCGACCTCGTGCGCAACACGCTGTCATGCCGCGATCAGGGCGCCGGCTCACCGGTCGCTGAACGACCGGCTCTGCCGAATAGCGGGCGTTTCCGCCTCAGCTCCTCTTCGGCCATCCGCCGAAACCCGCTGGAACACGAACCGCGGCTATTGCTGCCCGATCCCTGTCCCTGCAAGAGGAGCGCACGGTCTACGCCAGAGAGAAGACCCGCTGCAGCCGGACCAACGCGTCGGCGTCACCGTCGATCCGCACGCGGTCTCCTGCGTGGCCCCGGGCAAGCTCCATGAAGCCCTGTCGATCGGTGACGATCCTGAGCGTGGCGTGTTCCCCGGCGCCACCTGATGTGACATCGACCGTGCCGTCGTGAACCCGAACGGTGACTCGTTCACCGTCCACCTCGATGTCGTAGGTCTCATCCAGGCCAACTGCGGCATCCGGGTGGAACGCTGCCTCAAAGCCGAGCAAGAGGGCGCTGTCGGGCAGGCGGTCGTCGGCGGGATCGCGCAGCAGCGGGCGTCCCCAGCGCGCGAGCTCGAGGATCGTCGGCTTGAGCGCGTGGCCGCGCTCGGTCAGCTCGTACACCGTCGCCGGCGTCGGTGGCGGCACTTCGCGCCGATCGATCACACCGGCCTCCTGGAGTTCGCGCAGTCGCGCCGCAAGTAGATCGGTGGCCAGTCCCTCCAGTCCCTGCCGCAGGTCGGTGTACCGCTTCGGCCCGCTCAAGAGCTCACGGACGATCAGCAGGGTCCAACGCTCGCCGAGGACGTCGAGCGCCTTGGCGAGCGGGCAGAACTGTCTGTATCGGCGTCGAGACATGCGCCTAATACTACCGAACAGTTGACGAGTAGTCCTACCGTGGAGTTTGACAAGTCGTCGCATGGCTTGGAAAACTTGTCTCTACCTACTTCTCCCGATCTAGCGGAGGTAACCATGTCGATCCGCGACCTCCCGTTCCGACGCCAGGTTCGCCACGTCGATCCCGCCGTGCACGACCCGCGCACGTCCGCCGTACGCCGGCAGATCGTGCGGGACTTCGGCATGCTGGTCCCGCCGTTCGCGCTCCACCTCCCGGCGCCCGACGCCCTTTGCGCCTACTGGGCCATCGTTCGTGAACCGACCTACGGCCGGCTTGTCGATCGCGCGAAGAAGGAAGCTGTTGCCGCCGCGGTATCAGCGATCAACGCGTGTCCCTACTGCGTGGACGTCCACACGACGATGCTCGACGCCCTTGGAGACCGAGCCCCGGCCGCGGCCATCGTTTCCGGAGACACGGACGGCATCGCGGATCCGGACCTGCGTGCGGTGGTTGCTTGGGCACGCGCGAACCGCCAGCCGGACGCGCCCATCCTGCAACAACGGCCGTTTCCTGACCAGCACGCGCCCGAGCTGATCGGCGTCGCCCTCGCGTACCACTACATCAACCGCATGGTCAACATCTTCGCTGTCGCATCGCCGTTCCCGTTCGGGGACTCGAAGATCAAGCCGATCGCCAGACGCATCGCCGTGCCGGTCTTTCGGAGACTGCTCGCTCGCGAGGTACGACCCGGCGCGTCGCTCGACCTACTTCCCCCTGCCCCGCTGCCCGACGACCTCGGCTGGGCTCGAGGCGATCCGGTCATCGCCGATGCGTTCGGCCGAGCCGCGGCCGCGTTCGATGCGGTTGGCAAGCAGGCACTCCCAGAGCACGTGCGACAACTAGTGGCCACCCGGCTCAGCGCATGGCGTGGCGAGGAGCCAGGCATATCTCGCGGCTGGGTCGAAAGCGCCATCGAGACGCTGCCAGCACCACAACGGCCACTCGGGCGGCTCGCGCTGCTGGCCGCGCTCGCCTCCTACCAGGTCGACGCTCAGGTCCTCAACGACGCACGGGCGCGCCCCGGACCAGCCGGAGACGAAGCGCTCATAGCGGCGGCCGGCTGGGCAAGCTTCGCTGCCGCTCGTCGGATCGGGTCGTGGCTCCACACCGCACCCGCAACACCGACCAGCGGTGGCGACCTCACCCCCCGACCGTAACGAGCCGCCCCCGGACCGCGCGACGCTCGCAACCGGTGGCCGCGCCACGCCCAAACGCCGACCGAGCGGCGCTCGCAGCAACATCCGGTAGCCGATGAGCGCAAAGTTCTTTGACCGGCCGCCCAGCGGCGAACATGATCGACAGCATGCTGCCTCCGCAACTGCCGGTGCTCACCCGCGAGCCGGTACGTCTACGCGCCTTCCGCGAAACAGATGTTGACCTCGTCCTGTCCGTCGCGGGGGATCCGCTGATCCCGCTCATCACGACAGTGCCGACCGCCGGTGACCGCGAAGACGCCTTGGCCTACCTCGCACGCCACGCAAGCGGTGGGCGAGGAGCGCCATGACATGTACATGTACAGCCTCCTGAAGGGCGATCACTTCGCCTGACTCGCGTGCACTCTCATAGCCGCGATCAGGGCGCCGGCTCACCGGTCGCTGAACGACCGGATCTGCCGAGATCAGTGCGCCGTTGTCGTCGGACGTTGGATTGCGCGCTCGCTTGGGCGACGACGAGGAGCGTGGGTCGGCCGCGGCTATCTGCGCCGTTTAGGACGGGTACGCTTTGCCAGGCGTCGTTGCGATCAGTACATCGGCCACCGGCTGCCAGCCGAGCGTCATGTACAGACGCTGACCGTCCTCGCTGGCGATGAGAATGCCCTGTTCGACGCCTTCTTCGATCGCGGAACGGGCTAGTGCACTCATGACCGCGCTGGCTAGGCCCTTGCGGCGATGAGCCGGCATGGTTTCGATCCGGTCTGCGACCGCATCCGTACCGGCCAGTCCCATCGTCCCGCGCGCACCGACCTCTCCCGACTCGTGCCGTACCGTGGCCGTGACCACGCTGTCGCCTCCCTGCGAGTCGACCTGGGTCAGGAGCCGGTACGGTGCCACGGGCATGTTCTGCGGATGCCCGCGAAGATCGGCCGTCATCAGCAGTTCCGAGTGCTTAAGCACGATCAGGCCGGCAGCCGCCAGAGCCGAAGCCGCCCTCGCCGGGTCGGTGGTAGGCACGGTCAGCCACGTGACGGCGTCCTCGCCAGCGACTAGCTCAGCCAGCGTGGTGAGCGATGCGAGGTCCTCGCCGGCATCGAGCGCGACATACTCGATGTCGCGGCCGGGCTGCATGCACCGGACCCGCAACGCGCCGCCTACGTCTTCGGCGACGGGCAGCGCGCGAGCCACGCCCCAGCCGCGCTGCCAGCGGACGATGAGATCTCGCAGGTTGCTCACCCATCGAGTAGATCACTTGCACCTGAGCGGCCCGCCACGCCTTGGGACGCAATGAGCCCGAGATCACGTGCGCTGATCTGCCGCGATGCGCGCGGCGACTCGGGCGCCAAATCAGTCACCCTCAGTAATCACGATCTCGGCCCGACTCGGACAGCGATAGTCGTTGAAGCCGATGGCCGGATCGACCGCACGGGCACCGGACCTCCGGGATCAATCGTTGAACGTCGTTATGGACCTGTGCACGTTCGGCCGTACCCGGTTGGGCACGTTGACCCGTACGCCGACAGCGGTCGCCGCCCAGCAAATCCTCGACAGTCACGGGGCCGGACGAACCACCTACCAAGCCGGCACTAACGACGAGACCAGTTGATCCGTGTACGAGGTATACGCCGCGCTCGGCCAACCATCCGCTGGCTCCGCGAAGGAAATCAAGGCCGCCGAGGGGCCGCACGGGCGCCGACCCTACGCCTTGCAGCCGCGTCCGCTCCCGCCTCGTCTTGCCAGGTGGTGGGTCAGCAGCCTGCCACACCCGTTTCCGTAACAGGCCAGCCCGTAACACGCCGCTAGTCCAACGAACAGTTCATGCCGTAGGTGAAATAGACGTAGGCGTGGCCCGCCGGCCCGAACATCACCGCGTTGCGCGGGGTACGTCCCCGGTAGGCGTACGAGGCCGCGTCGCCGGCCGTCCCGGCGTACGCCTCGACCTCGGTGATCCGGACGGTGACCCCGCCCGCGGCGAGCCGGCAGCCGAGCAGTCCGCGCGCGGCCGGCACCACCGGGCCGGCGAGCAGGTCGGCCAGCCCGGCGCTGGTCACGGGTCAGCGATGGTCATGGCTCGACCCTACCGGCGACCCGGAGATGAGCACGACTTGCTTTCAACAGGCTGTTGACAAAAGGGCGTTCAAGCGGCTGTGATGGAACACATGGTCACGCTGGACAACGATCCGTTCACTGCTCCGGATGCTGCCCAGGCCCGGGCGCACCGCAACTACGCGGCGCTGCTGCGGATCGCCGAGCGGCACGCCGGCACGGACGCCCGCCGCCGCCGGTACGCCCACCCGGACGTGCCGGACGCGTACGAGGCGGCGACGCTGGTGATGGCGCTGGCCGGCGGGGCCGAGCTGGAGCCCGGCGAGGAGCCGGTCGACCAGGCCGATCTGATGGCGGCGCTGACCCTGATCCCGCACGTCCGCGCCGAGGTCGACGCCCTGGAGGCGGGGCTGTTGCAAGTCGCCCGCGGCCGGGGCCTGACCTGGCAGGCGATCGCCTTCGGGCTGGGGCTGGGCAGCGCCCAGGCGGCCCGCCAGCGCTACGAGCGGCTGACCGTCCGGACCGGCACCGGCGACTGAGCCGCGGCGCGAGCGGTGGGACTGTCGCAGGCACCGGCGAGACTGGGCCCGCAATGGGGCGACGGGAGGACGCGATGACGCGTGCGGAGATGCTGGCGTACTGCCTGGCCAAGCCGGGCGCCTGGCTGGACCGCCCGTGGGAGGGCGACGAGGTGGTGAAGGTGGGGAGCCGGATCTTCGCGTTCCTCGGCTCCCCCGACGGCGAGGCGCGGGTAGGGGTGAAGTGCGGCCCGAACCGGGACGTCGCCGACGAGTGGCTGCACCGGTTCCCCGACGATGCGAAGGCCTCGGCCTACATCGGGCGGTCCGGCTGGAACACGCTGCGCCTGGAGGGCGGGATCGACGACGAGGAGCTGATCGACGCCGTCGACGGGTCGTACGACGCGGTGGTGGCGAAGCTGCCGAAGCGGGAGCGCCCGGCGGGCTGAGGAGGGTCGGCGCGGGTGGAGTCACCCGCGCCGACCCGACGACCTCAGCGGGGGACGACCCGCGCCGCGGCCCACTCCCGCCAGCCGACCAGCTTGTCGGCGGCGGTGGCGAGCTGGTCGGCGACCGGGCCCGGCCCGGTCGAGCCGGGCGTGGTGCGCGCGGCGAGCGCGGAGCGGACCGACAGCACGTCGCGCACCGACGGGTCGAGGTGCTCGCTCACCGTCGCGAGGTCGGCGTCGGAGACCTCGTCGAGGGCGCAGTCCCGGGCCACGCAGAGCGCGACCAGCTTGCCGGTGATCTCGTGCGCGTCGCGGAACGGCACGCCCTTGCGGACCAGCCAGTCGGCCACCTCGGTGGCGAGGGAGAAGCCGACCGGCGCGGCGGCTACCAGGCGGTCCACCCGGACCGTCATGGTGGAGATCATCCCGGCCAGGGCCGGCAGCAGCAGCTCCAGGGTGTCGACCGCGTCGAAGGCCGGCTCCTTGTCCTCCTGCATGTCCCGGTCGTACGTCATCGGCAGGCCCTTGAGCATGGTGAGCACGCTCATCAGCCCGCCGACCAGGCGGCCGGACTTGCCCCGGGCCAGCTCGGCGATGTCCGCGTTCTTCTTCTGCGGCATGATCGACGAGCCGGTGGCGAAGGCGTCGTCCAGCTCGACCCAGCCGAACTCGTGCGACGTCCAGAGCACCACCTCCTCGCCGAGGCGGGACAGGTGCACGCCGATCAGCGCGGTGACGAAGAGGAACTCGGCGACGAAGTCCCGGTCGGCGACCGCGTCCATCGAGTTGGCGAAGGACGTGCGGAAGCCCAGCTCCTTGGAGACGGCCACCGGGTCCAGCGGCAGGCCGGAGCCGGCGAGCGCGCCCGCGCCGAGCGGGCTGATCGCCGCCCGGTGGTCCCAGTCGCGCAGCCGCTCCAGGTCGCGCAGCAGCGGCTGCACGTGGGCGAGCAGCCAGTGCCCGAAGGTGACCGGCTGGGCGTGCTGGAGGTGGGTCATGCCGGGCGCGGCGGTGTCCACGTGCCGCTCGGCCTGCTCGACCAGCGCCTCGGCCAGCTCGACCAGCCGGCTGGCCACCCCGCGGGCGTGGTCGCGCAGGTAGAGCCGCAGGTCGGTGGCGACCTGGTCGTTGCGGGACCGGCCGGCGCGCAACTTGCCGCCGAGGCTGCCGAGCCGCTCCAACAGGCCGCGTTCCAGGGCGGTGTGCACGTCCTCGTCGTCGACGGTCGGGCGGAACTGCCCGGAGGCGCAGGCCGCCTCCAGGTCGTCCAGCGCGGCCAGGATCCGGCCCAGCTCGTCGGGGTCGAGCAGGCCGGCGCCGGCGAGGACCCGGGCGTGCGCCCGGGAGCCGGCGATGTCGTACGGGGCGAGGCGCCAGTCGAACTGGACGCTCACCGACAGCCGCGCGAGGGCCTCGGCGGGGCCGCCGGCGAACCGGCCGCCCCACAGGCTCGTCCGGTTGGTGGCGGCGCTGTTCTCGGTCAGGCTCTTGTCGTCCACCCCGCCCATTGTGGTCCCCACGATCAGGAGCCACCCAGCCGGGCGTCCCGCGCGGCGGCCATCTTGCTGGGCAGGCCCCAGAGCTGCACGAAGCCCTTCGCGAGGGACTGGTCGAAGGTGTCGCCGGTGTCGTAGGTGGCCATGCCGAAGTCGTAGAGGCTGGCCTCGGAGCGCCGGCCGGTGACGGTGGCCCGACCGCCGTGCAGGGTCAGCCGCACCTCGCCCGAGACGTGCTGCTGCGCGTCGGCGATGAACGCGTCGAGGGAGTTCTTCAGCGGCGAGAACCAGAGGCCGTCGTAGACCAGCTCGCCCCAGCGCTGGTCCACGCCGCGCTTGAACCGGGCCAGGTCCCGCTCGACGGTGACCGCCTCCAGCTCCTGGTGCGCGGTGATCAGCGCGATCGCGCCGGGAGCCTCGTACACCTCGCGGCTCTTGATGCCGACGAGGCGGTCCTCCACCATGTCGAGCCGACCGACGCCCTGGGCGCCGGCGCGCCGGTTCAGCTCCAGGATCGCCTGGTACGGGGTGACGGTCTCGCCGTCGATCGCGACCGGGTTGCCGGCGTCGAAGGTGATCACGACCTCGTCGGCGTCCCGCGGCTCGGCCGGGTCGGACGTGTACGAGTACAGGTCCTCGATGGGGCCGTTCCAGATGTCCTCCAGGAAGCCGGTCTCCACCGCGCGGCCCCACAGGTTCTGGTCGATGGAGTACGGCGACTTGGCCGACACGTCGATCGGCAGCCCCTTCTCCTCGGCGAAGGCGATCGCCTTGTCCCGGGTCCAGGCGAAGTCCCGGGCCGGGGCCACGATCTTCAGGTCGGGGGCGAGCGCGCCCAGGCCGACCTCGAAGCGGACCTGGTCGTTGCCCTTGCCGGTGCAGCCGTGCGACACGATGGTGCCGCCATGCTTGCGGGCCGCGGCGACCAGGTGCTTGACGATCAGCGGCCGGGACAGCGCGGAGACCAGCGGGTAGCGGTCCATGTAGAGGGCGTTGGCCCGGATCGCCGGCAGGCAGTAGTCGGCGGCGAACTCGTCGCGCGCGTCGACCACCTCGGACTCGACGGCGCCGCAGTCCAGGGCGCGCTGCCGGATGGCGTTCAGGTCCTCGCCGCCCTGCCCGACGTCGACCGCGACCGCGATCACCTCGGCGCCGGTCTGATCGGCCAGGTAGGGAATGGCGACGGAGGTGTCCAGCCCTCCGGAGTACGCCAGAACTACACGTTCAGTCATCTGAGTTGCGGCGTGCCATCGAAGCGGGCGGGACGCGCCGCTCCCTCCCTTCAAGTGATTGTCGTACCCGGTTGGTAGAACCTGAGGCGTGGCTGGGGTGAAGCGGTCGTTCAAGTGCCGCTTCTATCCGTCTCCCCAGCAGGCTGAGCAGTTGAATAGGACGTTCGGATGTGTGCGTCTGGTCTACAACCGCGCGTTGGAGGCGCGGACCCGAGCGTGGAAGGTGGACCGGCAGCGAAGCAGTTACGCGCAGACCTCGGCTTGGCTGACGGAGTGGAAACGGACCGACGACCTGGCGTTTCTGAACGAGGTGAGTGCGGTGCCGTTGCAGCAGACGCTGCGGCATCTGCAGGCCGCATTCGCCGGCTTCTGGCAAAGGCGCTGCGGGTACCCGCGGTTTAAGTCCAAGCGCAGGTCGCGGGCGTCGGCCGAATACACCCGCTCGGCGTTCCGCTGGCGCGACGGGCATCTCACCCTCGCCAAGATGGACGCTCCCCTGGACATCGTGTGGTCCAGACCCCTGCCCACGGATGTCGAGCCGTCCACGGTCACCGTGTCGCGAGACGCAGCCGGCCGGTGGTTCGTATCCCTCCTGGTAGAGGACCCGACCGTGCAGGCCCTGCCCGCACTGGATCGGGCGGTGGGAGTGGACGCGGGGATCACCAGCCTGGTCACCCTGTCCACCGGGGAGAAGATTGCCAATCCGCGCCACGAGCAGGCGGATCGACGGAAGTTGGCCAAGGCGCAGCGCAACCTGTCCCGCAAGGAAAAGGGCTCCGCCAACCGGGCCAAGGCCCAGGCGAGGGTGGGCCGGATTCATGCCCGCGTCGCTGACCGGCGGCGTGATCATCTGCACAAGCTGAGCACTCGACTTGTTCGTGAGAACCAAGCGGTAATGATCGAGGATCTCAGCCTCCGCACCTTGCTGCGCAACCACCGCATGGCCCGGGTGATCTCCGACGCGGCGTGGTCGGAACTGCGTCGCATGCTGGAATACAAGGCCGCCTGGTACGGGCGCGCGGTGATCGTTGTGGACCGGTGGTTTCCGTCGTCGAAGACATGTTCCACGTGTGGCCGAATCAACCCGTCGATGCCGTTGACTGTCAGGGAGTGGGTCTGCACCGCCTGCCACACAGAGCATGACCGGGACGTCAATGCCGCACAAAACATCCTCGCCGCCGGGCTGGCGGAGAGGCGAAACGCCTGCGGAGCTGACGTAAGACCTCATGGGATCCCCTCCCTTCGGGGCAGTCGGCAATGAAACAGGAAGCCTCACGGGTGACCGTGGGAATCCCCTCGCTGCAACGAGGGGAGCAGGTCAAGGTGTGGTGCTCCCTTCAACGTTTTCTTCCCGGCGCGCCCACCCGGCGAGCTTGTCGCCCAACGCGGCGCCGCCGACGGCCTCGCGGGCGACGACGAGGATGGTGTCGTCGCCCGCGATGGTGCCGACGATCTCGGGCAGGCCCGCTCGGTCCAACGCGCTGGCCAGGTAGTGGGCTGCGCCCGGCGGGGTACGCAGCACGGCGATGTTGCCGCTGGAGTCGACCCCGTTGAGCAGCTCGCGCAGCAGCCGGACGAGCCGGGCCGGGGCGGCCTCAGCCTCGCGCAGCGGCCGCTGGCCGTCCTCGGGGATCACGTAGACGCCCCGCCCGTCGCCACCCCGCGCGGTGACCGCACCCAGCTCCTTGAGGTCCCGGGAGAGGGTGGCCTGGGTGACCTGGATGCCGTCGCCGGCGAGCCGGTCGGCCAGCTCGGTCTGCGAGTGGATCGCCTTGTCGCGGATCAGCTCGACGATGCGGGCGTGCCGCGCGGCGCGGGTCAGCGGGGCGGTCATGATGTCGGGGCCTCCTTGGTCGCGACTGCGGGGCTCGCAAGCTCACTCCTCGCGCTCCCGGATGCCTCCAGGAGAAACGTCAGCAGCGCCTTCTGGGCGTGCAGGCGATTCTCCGCCTGGTCGAAGACCGCGCTCCGCGGCCCGTCGAGGACCTCGTCGGTGATCTCCTCGCCCCGGTGGGCGGGCAGGCAGTGCAGCACGATCGCGTCCCGCCCGGCGTGGCCGAGCAGCGCGGCGTTGATCTGGTACGGCAGGAACGGGGTGATCCGGTCCAGCCCGTCGTCCTCCTGGCCCATCGAGGTCCAGCTGTCGGTGGCCAGCACGTCGGCCCCGCGGGCCGCCTCGACCGGGTCGGTGAGCACCCGCACCGAGCCGCCGGTGCCGGCGGCGATCTTCTCGGCCCGGGCCACGATCTCGGTATCGGGCTGGAAGCCGACCGGGCCGGCGATCCGGATGTGCATCCCGGCGGTGGCCCCGGCCAGCAGGTACGAGTGGGCCATGTTGTTGGCCGCGTCCCCCACGTACGCCAGGGTCCGGCCGGCGACGGCGCCGAACCGTTCGCGGACGGTGAGCAGGTCGGCGAGGAGCTGGCAGGGGTGGTAGTCGTCGGTGAGCGCGTTGACCACCGGCACGGTGGCGTGCGAGGCGACCTCGGCGATCCGGTCGTCGCCGTGGGTGCGCAGCACGATCGCGGCGACGTACCGGGAGAGCACCCGGCCGGCGTCGGCGAGGGTCTCGCCCCGGCCGAAGTGGGTGACCTGGGTGTCCACCACGAGCGGGTGGCCGCCCAGTTCGGCGATGCCGGCGTCGAAGGAGATCCTGGTGCGCAGGCTCTGCTTGTCGAAGAGCACCGCCACCGAGCGCGGCCCGGCGAGGGGCTGGTACGCGAACCGGTCGGCCTTCATCCGGGCGGCCAGGTCGAGCACCGTCGCCTGTTCGGCCGGGGTCAGGTCGTCGTCCCGCAGGAAGTGCCGGATCATGCGCTGACCTCCGTGCTGGTCGCGGTCGTCGGAGTCGGTGTCGGGATCGTGGCCGCTGCCGGCCCCTCCGGGGTGCCGTCGAGAACCGGAGCGGACGGGGCCGCCGCGTCGAGCGCCGCCGGGAGGGCGGCGAGGAAGGCGTCGGCCTGCGCCGCGGTGAGGATCAGCGGTGGGGCGAGCCGGACCACGCCGGGCTGCACCGGGTTGACCAGGAAGCCCGCCTCGCGCAGCGCGGTCGCCGCCGCGCCGGAGACCGGCTCGGTGAGCACGACGCCCAGCAGCAGCCCGGCCCCGCGCACCTCGGCCACCAGCGGGTGACCGAGCGCTTCGATCCCCCGGCGCAGCCGCTCGCCGACCCGCTTGACGTGGTCGAGCAGCCCCTCGTTGGCGATGGTGGCGATCACGGCGAGGGCGGCGGCGCTGCTGACCGGGTTGCCGCCGAAGGTGGTGCCGTGCGTGCCGGGACCGAGCAGCTCGGCGGCCCGCCCGAAGGCCAGGCAGGCGCCGATCGGCAGGCCGCCGCCGAGGCCCTTGGCCAGGGTGACGATGTCCGGCTCGACGCCCTCGGCCTGGTGGGCGAACCAGTGCCCGGTCCGGCCGACGCCGGTCTGCACCTCGTCGAGCACCAGCAGCGCGCCGTGCCGGGCGGTGATCCGCCGGGCCGCCGCGAGGTAGCCGGCGGGCGGGACCACCACGCCGTTCTCGCCCTGGACCGGCTCCAGGATCACCATCGCGGTCGCGTCGGTCACGGCCGCCTCCAGCTCCGCCACGTCGCCGTACGCCACGTGGGTGACGTCGCCGGGGAGCGGGCGGAACGGGTCGACCTTGGCCGGTTGGCCGGTGAGCGCCAGCGCCCCCATGGTGCGGCCGTGGAAGCCGCCCCGCGCGGCGACTACGTGGGTGCGGCCGGTGAGCCGGGAGAGCTTGAACGCGGCCTCGTTCGCCTCGGCGCCGGAGTTGGCGAAGAAGACCCGGCCGGGGCGGCCGGCCAGGGCCAGCAGCAGTTCGGCCAGGGCCACCGGCGGCTCGGCGACGAAGAGGTTGGAGACGTGGCCGAGGGTGGCGACCTGCTTGGAGACGGCGGCCACCACGGCCGGGTGGGCGTGGCCGAGGGCGTTGACCGCGATGCCGCCGAGCAGGTCGACGTACTCCCGGCCGGCCTCGTCGGTGACCACCGCACCGGTGCCGGAGACCAGCGCCAGCGGCGGGGTGCCGTAGTTGTCCATCATGGACTGGCCCCAGCGTTCCACCAGCGTGCTCATGACGGAGTCACCATCGTGCCGAATCCTTCCGACGTGAACACTTCGAGCAGCGTGGAGTGGGCGACCCGGCCGTCGACGACGTGCGCGGCGGGCACTCCGCCGCGCACCGCCCGCAGGCAGGCCTCCATCTTCGGGACCATCCCCGACTCCAGGGACGGCAGCAGCTTGGCCAGGTCGTCGATGCTGATCTCGCTGACCAGGCTGCCGGTGTCCGGCCAGTCCGCGTACAGGCCGGGGACGTCGGTGAGGACGACCAGCTTGCGGGCGTCGAGGGCGACCGCGAGGGCGGCGGCGGCGGTGTCGGCGTTGAGGTTGTGCAGCACCCCGTCGACGTCCGGCGCGACGGTGGAGATCACCGGGATCCGACCGGCGCCGATCAGGTCGGCCACCGCGGAGATGTCCACCGACTCCACGTCGCCGACCTGCCCGACGTCGACCGGCTCGCCGTCGACGTACGCCGGGCGGCGCACGGCGGTGAAGAGCCCGGCGTCCTCGCCGGAGAGGCCGACGGCGCACGGGCCGTACGCGTTGATCAGGCCGACCAGCTCCCGGCCGACCTGGCCCACCAGCACCATCCGGACGACGTCCATCGCCTCCGGGGTGGTGACCCGCAGGCCGCCCTTGAACTCGCTGGCGATGCCGAGCCGGCCGAGCATCGCGGAGATCTGCGGCCCGCCGCCGTGCACGACGACCGGCTTGAGGCCGGCGTACCGGAGGAAGACCATGTCGGCGGCGAAGGCGCGCTGGAGTGCGGGGTCGACCATGGCGTTGCCGCCGTACTTGACCACGACGGTCGCGCCGGAGAAGTTCGCCAGCCAGGGCAGGGCCTCGATCAGCGTCTCGGCCTTGGCCTGGGCCCGGGTGAGGTCCGCGGAGAGGCTCATGTCGAGTACGCCGAGTTCTCGTGCACGTACGCGTGCGACAGGTCGTTGGTCCAGATCGTCGCCGCCGCGTCGCCGGCGTGCAGGTCGATCCGGATGGTGACGTCCCGCCCGCTCAGGTCCACCTTGGACCGGTCCTCGGCGGCGGCGCCGGAGCGGCACACCCAGACGCCGTTGACCGCGACGTCCACGCCGTCCGGCTCGAACGCGGCCGAGGTGGTGCCGACGGCCGCGAGGATCCGGCCCCAGTTCGGGTCGTTGCCGAAGAGCGCGGTCTTGACCAGGTTGTTGCGGGCCACCGAGCGGCCCACCTCGACCGCGTCTTCCTCGTCGGCGGCGCCCACCACGTCGATCGCGATCTGCTTGGTGGCGCCCTCGGCGTCGGCGATGAGCTGCTGGGCCAGGTCGTGGCAGGCGGCGGTGACCGCGGCGGTCAGCTCGGCCCCGGTCGGCTCGATGCCGGACGCGCCGCTGGCCAGCAGCAGCACCGTGTCGTTGGTGGACATGCAGCCGTCGGAATCGATCCGGTCGAAGGTGACCCGGGTGGCGGCGCGCAGCGCGGCGTCGAGGGCCTCCGGCCCGGCCACCGCGTCGGTGGTGATGACGCAGAGCATGGTGGCCATGGCCGGGGCGAGCATCCCGGCGCCCTTGGCCATGCCGCCGACGGTCCAGCCGCTGCCCTTGGCAACGGTGGTCTTCGGCCGGGTGTCGGTGGTCATGATCGCCTCGGCCGCCGCCGCACCGCCGTCGCGGGCGAGGCCGCGGATGGCGGCGCGCACGCCGGGGAGGAGCTTCTGCATCGGCAGCCGCTCGCCGATCAGGCCGGTGGAGCAGACCGCCACCTCGCCGGCGCCGAGGATCAGCCGGTTGCTGCTGGAGGTGAGCGCGGCGGCGGTGTGCTCGGCGGTGGCGTGGGTGTCCTGGAAGCCGGCCGGGCCGGTGCAGGCGTTGGCGCCGCCGGAGTTGAGCACCACGGCGCGGACCACGCCGCCCCGGACCACCTGCTGGCTCCAGCGCACCGGCGCGGCCTTGACCCGGTTGGCGGTGAAGACGCCGGCGATCCCGGCGTCGGGGCCGTCGTTGACGACGAGGGCGAGGTCGGTGGCGCCGCTGGTCTTGAGCCCGGCGGCGACCCCGGCGGCCCGGAAGCCCCGGGGGGTGGTGACGGTCACGGCGCCACTCCGAAGGTCGAGAGGCCGGCGGTCTCGGGGAGGCCGAACATGAGGTTGGCGTTCTGCACGGCCTGGCCGGCGGCGCCCTTGCCGAGGTTGTCGATGGCGCTGACCACGATCACCCGGCCGGAGTCGACGTCGACCGTGGCCTGGAGGTGGCAGGAGTTCGCGCCGGCGGTGGCGGCGGTGTGCGGCCAGGCCCCCTCGGGCAGCACATGCACGAAGGGGGCGTCCGCGTACGCCGCGGTGAGCACCTCGCGCGGGTCGGCGTCGCCGGTGGGCACGGCGGTGACCGTGGCGAGGATGCCGCGCGGCATGGGGGCGAGCACCGGGGTGAAGGAGAGGCTGGTCGCGCCGGTGGCCTGCTTGATCTCCGGCACGTGCTGGTGGGCGCCGACCTTGTAGGGCGACAGGTCGCCCATCACCTCGCTGCCGAGCAGGTGGGCCTTGGCGGCCCGGCCGGCGCCGGAGGTGCCGGAGGCGGCGACCACCACCACGTCGGTGGGGAGGACCGCGCCCGCGGCGATCAGCGGCGCGAGGGCCAGGATGGTGGCCACCGCGTAGCAGCCGGTGCTGGCCACCCGGCTCGCGGCGGTGATGGCGGCCCGCTGGCCGGGCAGCTCGGGCAGGCCGTAGGTCCACACGCCGGCGTACGGGCCGCCGTAGTACCGGGCCCAGGCGTCGGCGTCGCACAGCCGGTGGTCGGCGCCGAGGTCGACCACCTTGACCGACTCGGGCAGGGCCGCGGCCAGGGCCGCCGACCCGCCGTGCGGCAGGGCCAGGAACACCAGGTCCGCGTCGCCCAGGGCGGTCGGGTCGGTCGCCCCGAGCACCAGGTCCAGGCCCGCGAGCTGCGGATGTACGGCGGCGACGGGCTGGCCGGCCTGCGCGTGGGCGGTGGCGGCGACCAGGTCGAACTCCGGGTGCCCGGCGACCAGGCGCAGCAGCTCGCCGCCGGCGTAACCGCTGGCCCCGGCGACCGCGACTCGGATGCCCATACTCACCTCCGCATGACTATGCAGAGAAGGTTAGTCGCAACCACCCTCCAGTGCAAGTTCATGCGTTCCACTGCATGGAAATGAAGGCGTGACCCCGACCACCTGATCTGAACGCCGAACGGCCCGGATCGCACTCAGGCGATCCGGGCCGTCCGGGACGAAGAGCGGGCAGCCGTCAGAGGCGGCCCTCCTCGACCGCCCGGGTCACCCACGGGATGACCTCGTCGAGCATCTCGTCCAGCGACGTGGTGGCGGCGAAGCCGAGCACCTCGCGGGACTTCGTCACGTCCGGCACCCGCTTCTGCACGTCGTACTGGAAGGGTTCGTCGGAGACGTGCCGGAACGGCACGTCCGGACCCTTGATCTTGTGCCAGATCAGCTCGGCCAGCTCCAGCACGCTCGTCGACTCGGCGGTGGAGAGGTTGAAGTCCTCGTTGCGGGCGGCGGGGTGATCGACCGCGGTGGCGATGCCCCGGGCCAGGTCTCCGCCGTAGGTGTAGTGCCGCACCTGGTCGCCCTCGCCGAGGATGTGCAGCGGGTCCTGCCCCTTGACGATCTTCTGCACCAGGTCGGGCACCACGTGCGACATGGCCAGCTTCACGTTGCCGGAGAGCACCTCGACCTGGCCCAGCGCGCGCCCCTCCCCCACGCCGACGCAGTTGAACGGCCGCACGATTGTGTACGGCAGCTGGTACTGCTCCCAGGCGGCCCGGGCGTAGTACTCCACGGCCAGCTTCTGGAACCCGTACGACGACAGCGGCGGTGGGATGCGCCGCTCGTCACCCTCCCTGCTCGGCCAGTGCTCCGTGGACTCGAAGACCATCGAGGAGGAGAGGTAGGTGACCTTCGCCAGCCGACCGTCCCGATGAGCGCGGATAGCCGCGTCGCAGGTGGCCGCCATGATCCGCTCGTTGGTGGCGAGCAGGTCGTAGGCGTACGCGTGGAAGTAGGAGATGCCGCCGATCATCGCCGCGCCCGCGACCAGGTGGTCACAGCCGTCCAGCAGCGTGGTCAGCAGGTCCGCGTCGCGCGCGTCGCCCTCGACGAACCGGAACCGGGGGTGGTCGTCGTAGCTGTGGCTGACCGGACCGTACTTGGAGAAGTTGTCGATCCCGACGACCTCGTGGCCCCGGCCCAACAACTCCTGCACCAGGTAGCCGCCGATGAACCCGGCCGAACCAGTTACCAGGACTTTCGCCACGTGCGCTCCTAAGCGGTCTTCTCGTACTCGCTGCTGTCATGCGGTTCGTGCGGTGCCGGCACCGCGGACGACCGCGAGCGGGCAGCCCGGGCCACCAGCCTCTCCCGGCTCAACCGTCGACCGTAGGCGAAGAGGTACCAGCGCAGGTAACCGGGAAGGAACCGACCCAGGTCGAAGTGGGACTCCCCGAGCGGCCGGTCCAACCAGATCGTGGGAATCTCGGCGACCGGCAGGCGCAGCCGGTTGGCCTTGGCGGTCAGCTCGAGCCCGATCTCGAAGCCGGTCCGCGACTCGATCCCCACCTCGCGGACAAACGCCGTGTCATAGGCCTTGAAGCTGTTGGTGGCGTCCCGGGTGCCGACCCGGGCGAAGGTGTAGAGGCTGCGCCCGGCCCAGCGGGACATCATCCGCTTCAGCCGGGGCCCGCCCACCTGCTGGCCGCCCGGCATGTAGCGGGACGCGGCCGCGACCACCACGCCCCGGTCCACCAGCCGGGCCAGCTCGTCGATCTGGCGCGGGTCGTCGCAGCCGTCAGCCATCGTCACCACCACGACCGGGGCGAGGGCCACGTCGATGCCGAACCGAATGGCGTTCGCCGGGCCCCGGCCGTAGGTGTTGAGCACCGCGCGCACCCGCGGATCGGTGCGGGCGATCTGCTCCACGTACGGGACCGTGGTGTCCTCCGGCATGTCGTGCACGATCAGCACCTCGGCCGGAAGCAGCATTTCGCGCAGCATCCGCTCCAGGCAGCGCAGAATCGCCTCGCCCTCGTTGTAGACCGGCACGATCACCGACACCCGCGGCGTCACACCCGCACCCCGGTCCCGGTCAGGCCCCACATGTCGATGACCGGTCGGTCGGTCTCCAGCCGGGCGTACTGCTCGTGCGGGGCGGCGATCACCAGCAGGTCCGCCCGACGCAGCACCTCGTCCAGGTCGACCAGGCGGTCGTCGGCGACGTACGGGTCGGTGCAGAGCGTCTCCCGGGTCTTCAACGCCAGGATCTTGCGCAGCTTGTACGCCAGGCTCTCCCGCGGGTCGTCGCTGCCGCCCTTGAAGGCCATCCCGAGGATGCCCACGGTAAGGTCCGCCAGGTCGAACCGGTCCTCCAGCCGGGACACCAGGTAGAGCGGCAGCCCCTCGTTGATCAGCATCGCGGAGTGGCCGAGCACGAAGTTGTTCCGGTTGAACGCGGCCAGCTGCATGGTGTCCTTGAACAGGCAGGGGCCGGCGGCGAAACCGGGCATCGGCAGGTCGGCGGCGCGCGGGTAGTCGTGGGCGACCGCGTGCCGGATCCGGGCGAAGTCGAGCCCGAAGTCGTTGGCCATCATCCAGAACTGGTTCGCGGTGGCGAACTTGATGTACCGCCAGGTGTTGGTGAACAACTTCGCCAGCTCGGCCTCCTCCGGCTCGAGCGGCACGATCTCCTCGGTCAGGTGCCGGAAGAGCTTCTCGGCGCGGGCGAGGGCGTGCGGCGTACGGGCGGCCACGATCTGCGGCAGCGCGAACAGCTCCGTCATCGCCCGGCCCTCGGCGATCCGCTCCGGGCAGAACGCCACGTCGGCGCGGATGCCCTTGCCGACCAGCAGCTTCTCGGTCAGCGCCGTCACCCCCGGGTAGACGGTGCTGCGCAGCACCACCAGCTGACCGTCGCGCAGGTGCTCGGCGCAGCGCTCCAGCGCCCGGGGCACCGCACCCAGGTCCGGGTTGAGGTGCTCGTCGACCGGGGTTCCGACGACCACGACCAGGTGCTCGGCGGCACCCACGCTGACCGGGTCGGTGCTGGCCCGCAGCCGGCCGGCGGTCACCGCCTCGGTGAGCGCCTCGGCGGCGCCCGGCTCCGCGAAGGGCAGGATGCCGGCGTTCACCGTGGCGACCGCGTCGGCGTTGATGTCGTACAGCACGACGGAGAGGCCGCGGGAGGCGAACGCGATGCCCAGCGGCAGACCGACCCGACCGCAGCCGCCGACGATGCAGACGTCGACGGAGATGGGCGGGGGAACCGGATCCTCGGACATGGCTGGACTCCCGTGTGGGTGGCGGGGGTGTGATCCCGGCGATAGCCGGAATCCAAGCAGGCTAACCGCTCGCAGGTGAGCCGTGGGTAGCCGAAGATGCCGTCGCCGCTGACCTTTCGGCCTATCCGTGACGCTGTGCATCAGTCGGATCACGAACGGCGAGAGACGGCGGTGGCCGGCCCCGACCCGGGGGGTGCCGGATCGGGGCCGTGCGCCGTACCGGTCAGGCGCCGCGCAGGGTGGCACCGAAGCGGCGGGCCGCCTCGGCGACCGCCGCGTCCCGGGCGGCCACCGCCTCGTCGACGGTCAGCGTCCGGTCCGGGGCCCGGAAGGTCAGCTTGTACGCGAGCGACTTGCGCCCCGCGCCGAGCTGCTCCGAGGCGTACACGTCGAAGAGCCGGACGCCCTCCAGCAGCTCGCCGGCCCCCTCGGTGAGGGCCCGCTGCACCTCGGCGGTCGGGACCGACTCGTCCACCACCAGCGCCACGTCGATCAGCGCCGGCGGGAAGGTGGACATGGCCGGCCCGGTCACCACCGGCGCGGCGGGCAGCGCGTCCAGGTTGAGCTCCATGGCGCTGGTCCGGCGGGGCAGCTCCAGCGTCGCCACCACGGCCGGGTGCAGCTCACCGGCGTGCCCGACCACCGCGTCGTCCACCAGCAGCTCGGCGCAGCGGCCGGGGTGCCAGGGGGCGTACCCGGCGGCCCGGACGGTGATCCGGTCGGCCGGGATGCCGGCGGCGGCGAGGACGGCCCGGCCGGCCTCGACCGCGTCCGCCCAGCCGGCCGCCCGACCCGCGCCCCACCAGCCGGCCGGCTCGATCTCACCGGCGAGCACCACGGCCACGTGCCGCGGCTGGTCCGGCACCACCGCGTCGGCGGCGGCGAACTCCTCGTCGGTCGGCCGCCGGTCCACGCCCATGGCCGGCGGGGCGCCGACGCCCGGACGCGGGTGGAAGACCGCGCCGATCTCGTAGATCGCCACGTCCCGCAGGCCCCGGCCGATGTTGCGCTTCGCGATGCCGAGCAGCGGGCCGAGCAGCGTGGTGCGCAGCAGTGGCTCCTCCTCGGAGAGCGGGTTGGCGACCCGCACCGCCGCCCGGCGCGGGTCGTCGCCCGGCAGGCCGAGCTGGTCGGCCAGCTCGGGGGAGACGAACGGGTGCGCGAGGACCTCGACGTACCCGCGCTCGGCGAGCGACCGGGCGACCGCCCGGCGGCGCTGCTGCTGCCAGGTGAGGCCACGGCCGGCGGGCGCGGTCGGCAGCACCGACGGCACCCGGTCGTACCCGTCGAGGCGGACCACCTCCTCGACCAGGTCGGCCGGGTCGGTGAGGTCGGGCCGCCAGGTCGGCGGGGTGACGGCGAGCACGTCGCCGCCGCCCGCGGCCACCCCGACCTCGCCCGGGTCCTCGGCGAGGCGGTCGGCGCCCCGGACCACGGTGCAGCCCACCTGCTCCAGCAGCTCGACCACCCGCTCCGGCGGGTACGCCACCCCGACCCGCCGGGACGGCAGGTCCGCCGGCAGGGTGACCGGGGTACGCGGCCGGACGTGGTCGATGTCGAGGATCTCGTCACCGACCGTGCCGCCGGCGTGCTCGGTGAGCAGCCGCACCGCGCGCTCCAGGGCGACCAGCGGCAGGGCCGGGTCGACGCCCCGCTCCCAGCGCTTCGCCGCCTCGCTGAACAGCTTGTGCCGGCGGGCGGTCCGGCCGACCATCGCCGGGTCCCAGTGGGCCGCCTCGAACAGCACGTCGGTGGTGGAGGCGATCACCTCGCTGGTCTCGCCGCCCATCACGGCGGCGAGCGAGATGGGCCCGGTGTCGTCGCAGATCACCATGTCCTCGGCGACCAGGGTGCGGGTGACCCCGTCCAGGGTGGTCAGCTTCTCCCCCGGCTCGGCCCGGCGGACCACCAGCGGCCCGCTGATCCGGTCGGCGTCGAAGGCGTGCATCGGCTGGCCGAGTTCGAGCATCAGGTAGTTGGTGACGTCGACCGGCAGCGAGATGCTGCGGATGCCGGCCACGGTGAGCCGCTGCTGCATCCAGCCGGGCGTCTGCGCGGTCGGGTCGATGCCGCGGACCATCCGGGCGGCGAACCGGTCGCAGCCGTGGGTGTCCCGCACCTCGACCGGGTACGCCGGCCGCTCGGTCGCGCCGGGCGCGGTCGCCAGGGCGGGGTCGCGGAACGGCACGCCGAGGGCGTGCGACAGCTCGCGGGCGATGCCCCGGACGCTGAGCGCGTAGCCGCGGTCCGGGGTGATCTCCAGCTCGACCACCACGTCGTCGAGGCCGACCACCGGGCGGGCGTCGTCGCCGGGCTTTGCCGGGGTGTCCTCGGGCAGCACGATGATGCCCGAGTGGTCGTCGCCCAGGCCCAGCTCCTTGGCGGAGCAGATCATGCCGTTGGAGTTGCGCCCGTACGTCTTGCGCGCGCCGATGACGAAGTTCCCGGGCAGCACGCCGCCGGGGAGGATCACCACCACCTTGTCGCCCGGGGCGAAGTTCGTCGCCCCGCAGACGATCTCCTGCGGCTCGCCGGTGCCGTTGGCGGCGCCGACGTCGACGCGACAGAACCGGATCGGCTTCTTGAAGCCGGTCAGCTCCTCGATCTCCAGGACCTCGCCGACCACCAGCGGACCGGTGACCGTCTCCCGCAGGTCCACGATGGACTCGACCTCGATGCCGAGGTCGACCAGCGCCTGCTCCAGGTCACCGACGGGCAGGTCGGCGGGGAGGTCGACGTACTCCCGCAGCCAACTGACAGAAACTCGCATGACTCAGACCACCGTCTCCGTAACTCGTGCCCGCATCGTCTACGCCCCGAACGCGCGGGTGAACCGCACGTCCCCCTCGACCATGTCCCGCATGTCGCCGACCCCGTGCCGGAACATCACCGTCCGGTCGATGCCCATGCCGAAGGCGAATCCGGAGTAGACCTCCGGGTCGATGCCGCAGGCGCGCAGCACCCGCGGGTTGACCATGCCGCAGCCGCCCCACTCGACCCACTGCGGCCCCCTGCGGTGCTCCGGGAACCAGACGTCGAACTCGGCCGATGGCTCGGTGAACGGAAAGTAGTGCGGCCGCCACCGGGTCTTCGCCTCCGGCCCGAACATCGCCCGGGCGAAGTGGTCCAGGGTGCCGCGCAGGTGCGCCATGGTGATGCCCTTGTCCACGACGAGGCCCTCCACCTGGTGGAAAACGGGGGCGTGGGTGGCGTCCAGCTCGTCGGTGCGGTAGGCCCGGCCGGGCACGATGACGTAGATCGGCGGCTTACGGGTCAGCATGGTGCGCGCCTGCACCGGCGAGGTGTGGGTGCGCAGCACCAGCCCGGAGCTCTCCGCCCCGTCCGGGGGTGCGATGTGGAAGGTGTCCATCAAGCCGCGCGCCGGGTGGTCGGCGGGGATGTTCAGCGCGTCGAAGTTGGTCCACTCCAGCTCGACCTCGGGCCCCTCGGCCACCTCGTAGCCCATCCCGACGAAAAAGTCGCTGATCTGCTCCATCAGCAGGCTGAGCGGGTGGCGGGCGCCGCGCGGACGCCGGTCGTACGGCAGGGTGACGTCGACCCGCTCCTCGACCAGCACCCGCTCGGCCTGCTCGCGCTCCAGGGTCTCCTGCCGGGCGGCGTACGCGGCCTCGATGGCGCGGCGGGCCTCGTTGACCCGCTTGCCGGCGTCGGACTTGGCGGCCGGCGGCAGCGCGCCGATCTCCCGCCGCGCCAGGGAGACCGGGGACCGGTCACCGAGGTGCGCGGGGCGCAGCGCGGCCAACGCGTCCGGGTCGGCGGCGGCGGCGAACGCCTTCTCGGCGTCGGCCACGGCCCCGGCCAGGGCGCCCGGGTCGAGCAGGGCGACCTGCTTCGGGTCGTACGGATCGTTGCGGTAGCTCATGGCGTACGGGCACTCCCTCACGGCGGCGCCGGCCCTCACGGGCGGCTAGGCGAGTCTACGGACGCGCGGCTGTGCCGCAGCCCGCCGGTGGGAGTTGCGCGCAGGAGGAAGGGTCAGGCCCGCCGCCCGCCGACACCGGCGGGCTGGCTAAACGAACGCCGTGGCGCGTTCATCATCCGGACGACTCCCCTGCTGTGACGACCGCGCGACCGGGTGACGGTCAACGCAGTGCTCTGGCTGAAGCGTACAGGCAGACGGCGGCGGCCGCAGCCAGGTTCAGGCTCTCGGCGCGCCCGTGCAGCGGCACCCGGACCCGGGCGTCGGCGGCGGCGGCCAGTTCCTCGGGCAGCCCGTGCGCCTCGGAGCCGAAGAGCCAGGCGGTGGGCGCGGCGAGCCGGCCGGCGTCGGCCAGATCGTCCAGGTTGGTGTCGCCGTAACCGGTGGTGGCGAAAACGGAGAGCCCGGCCGTCCGTAGCGCATCGACCACCTGGCGGGGGTCGGGGGCGCGGACCACGTCGACGTGGAAGAGGCTGCCGGCCGAGGCCCGCACGCACTTGCCGTTGTACGGGTCGACCGCGTCGCCGGCGAAGACCACCGCCCCGGCGCCGGCCGCGTCGGCGGTACGCAGCACGGTGCCGGCGTTGCCCGGGTCGCGGATCTCGGCGAGCACCGCGACCAGCCGCGGGCCCCGGGACAGGGCGGCGTCCAGGGGGACGTCGAGGTGCCGGCAGACGGCGACCAGGCCCTGCGGGGCGACGGTCTCGGCGAGCGCGGCGAGCCCCTCCTCGGTCACCTCGGAGACCGGTACGTCCGCACGGGCGGCCTGTGCCGCCAGGTCGGCGTACCGGTCGAGGGCGGCCGGCGTGCCGAACAGCTCGGTGACCGTCCCGGCGCGGGCCAGGGCCTCGCGGACCGCCTGCGGGCCCTCGGCCAGGAACCGGCCGGTGGCCTCGCGGTCCCGGCGGCGCTGGAGCCGGCGGGCGGCGACCACCCTGGGGGTACGCGGGGTGAACGGGCCGGAGACAGCGTCGAGGCGCCTCCCGCGCGATGGTGACTGCATGGGAGACGCCTCGATCTGCTGCGGGTGGATCAGGCGGCCTGGGCCGCGGCGCCACCGGTGCCCTCGGCCGCCACGGCGGCGCGGGCCAGCTCGACGATCGCGGCGAACGCCGCGGCGTCGTTGACGGCCAGGTCGGCCAGGATCTTGCGGTCGACCTCGATGCCGGCCAGGCGCAGGCCCTGGATCAGCCGGTTGTAGGTCATGCCGTTGGCCCGGGCGCCAGCGTTGATCCGCTGGATCCAGAGCTGCCGGAAGTCGCCCTTGCGGTCGCGACGGTCCCGGTAGGCGTACTGCATCGAGTGCAGCACCTGCTCCTTCGCCTTGCGGTACAGGCGGGAGCGCTGACCGCGGTAACCGCTCGCGGTCTCCAACAGGGTACGACGCTTCTTCTGGGCGTTCACAGCCCGCTTGACGCGTGCCATCTCAACTCCTTCTTCGGTTCAGGTGGCGCGCGTCAGCGGCCGAGCAGCTTCTTGATGCGCTTGACGTCGGCCTTGGCCAGCTCGACCGTGCCGGTCAGCCGCCGGGTGTGGGTGGAGGACTTCTTCTCCAGCTTGTGGCGGAGGCCGGCCTGCTGGGCAACGATCTTGCCCCTGCCGGTCACCTTGACCCGCTTGCCCGTACCCGTGTGGCTCTTCATCTTCGGCATGTGGAACGTCTTCTCCCTGTTACTGGCCGCTGGTGTCAGCGGTCGGGCCGGTCTCGCCGGCTGCTGCGGTCTCGCCGGCCTCCGGGGTCTCGCCGGCCTCCGGAGCACCGGCCTCCTCCGCGGCCCGTTCCCGAGGTCCACCGCGGGACGCCGTGGCGGCGACCGCGGAGGCCTTCACGGCCCGGTGCGGAGCGAGAACCATGATCATGTTGCGGCCGTCCTGCTTCGGAGCGGCCTCGACATATCCCAGGTCCGTGATCTCGGACTCGAGCCGGCGCAGGAGCCGGTAACCCAGCTCCGGGCGGCTCTGCTCGCGACCGCGGAACATGATCGTCACCTTGACCTTGTCGCCGGCCTTGAGGAACCGCACCACGTGACCCTTCTTGGTCTCGTAGTCGTGCGGGTCGATCTTCGGCCGGAGCTTCATCTCCTTGATGACGGTCTGCTGCTGGTTACGCCGCGCTTCGCGCGCCTTGAGTGCGCTCTCGTACTTGAACTTGCCGAAGTCCATGAGCTTGCACACCGGCGGGCGCGCCATCGGCGCAACCTCGACCAGGTCCAGGTCGACGT
Organism: Micromonospora sp. IBHARD004; assembly: GCF_052814115.1. Taxonomy (NCBI): domain Bacteria; kingdom Bacillati; phylum Actinomycetota; class Actinomycetes; order Micromonosporales; family Micromonosporaceae; genus Micromonospora; species Micromonospora sp. IBHARD004. The sequence continues at coordinate 2,643,569 of NZ_CP199934.1, read as the reverse complement.
CCGCGGCCAGCTGCAGGGCGCGCTCCAGCGGGACGATGCCCACCTGCTCACCCTCAGGGCCGACCAGTCGGACCTCACGTGCCCGGATCTGTTCGTTCACGCGTGGTTCGACGCTGATGGGGCCTCCTCGAGTCGAGTCTCCTACCGTGCCGACTCCGCGGGCTCCCGGACGGGAGCCGACCCGGAAAGCAGAAGGCCCCGGCGCATGCCAGGGCCCGCTCGACCGGTCGGCACGATCACATGATCGCGCATCCGGGACCGGGATGTCCCCGGAACCGGTGACCGGACCCGGCCACCGTCAGGGGCGACTCGGGTGGGAGCAGGCGCTCCGCTTCAGGACCGCCCGCACGTCGGAAACGGGGGCAGTCTGGTCGACTCGGCAACACTACACCCTGGCCGCAGGCATCCCCAAACCGGGCTCGCAGCTCAGGCGGGTCGTCGGGGCGGATCGAAGCCGCCGGGCGGGGGCCCGGGCGGCGGGGCCGCCGTCAGCGGGCGGTGGGGCCGCCGGCGAGGGCGGCCAGGTGCGCCTGGTGGAGGCGGCGCAGGGCGCGCACGCCCTCGACCGCCAGCTCCTTGTCGGCCGCCTGCAGGGCGACCATCGGCAGCAGGTCGTCGTCGTGCAGCTCCAGGCTGGCCCACGGGGCGCCCCGGTCGAACCGGACCCCCCGGACGACCTCCCAGGGCAGCTCGTACGAGCCGATCACGTTGCGGACCCGGACGCCCCAGGCGTCGGCCACCACTCGTGGCCGGGTGAAGAGCAGGATGCCGAGCGCGCCGAAGACGCCCAGGCCGATCATGGCCAACTGGTCGCCGCGCTGGAACGTGCCGTAGCCGTCACCGGTCCGGCCGGTCAGCGAGGTCGCCACCAGGCTGAAGACCACCAGCAGGGTCGCCGCCGAGGCCCAGCAGACCAGCCGGATCCGCCGCGGCCGCACGGTCACCAGTGAATCGCTCACCCGACCAGTCTGCCATCCGGCTCCGGGCTCCGGTCCGGTACCACGCGGATCACGGCGCGTCGCCGGCCACCGGCCACCACGACCGCGACCAGGGTGAGCGCCGCGCCGGCCAGCACCGGCAGCCGCGCGCCCGCGCCGCCGGGCAGCAGCACGTCCAGCAGGAGCGCGCCACCGAGCTGCCCGGCGACCAGCGCCAGGCCGGTCCGCAGCACGCCGACCGCGCGTACCCCGACCAGCAGGGACAGCACGATGCCGACGCCGAGCAGGCCGCCCCCGTACAGCCACCACTGCCCCGGCCAGCTGGGGCGGGCGGCGAACGCGCCGACCAGCGCCGCGACGGCCAGGATCACCGGCGTGCCGACGGCGAAGTTGACCGCGATCCCGGCGGCGGTGCTGCCGGCGGCGGAGACCCGCCCGTTCAGCGCCGACTGGAGGGCGACCGCCAGGCCGCCCGCCACCGCGAGCAGCACCAGCCCGACCGCCAGGTCGCCGACCGGGCGGCCGAGCTGGGCCAGGGTCACCGCGCCGACGCCGAGCAGCGCCCCGGCCACCCGGGGCCCGGTGAACGGCAGCCGCCCCACCGGGGCCAGGCCGGCCCGGTCCACCGCCAGCCCGCCGACGCTGCCACCGGCGACCTGGGCGATGGTGAAGACCGCCACCCCGAGCACCGGAACGACGTACGTGCCGATCACCACGATCGCCGCGCCGCCGAGCCCGCCCAGATACGACCACCAGGGCAGCCGGGACCGGCGCAGCGCGGCCAGCCCGGCGCGCATCGACGGCACGGCGAGCAGCCCCACCACGACGAGCAGGCTGCCGCCGAGGTTGTTGACCACCGCGCCGAGCACCGGGCTGCCGGCGCGCTCGCCCAGCTCGGCGTTGACCACGCCCTGGGCCGCGGAGGCCGCGCCGCCCAGCACCACCATGGCGAGGGCGGCCGACGGCGGGAGCGGCCTCACAGCCGGCAGGCGTGGATGTTGGTGACCAGGATCGCCCGGGCGCCGAGCTCGTAGAGCTCGTCCATGATCCGGTGCACGTCGTCGCGCTGCACCATCGCCTGCACGGCGACCCAGCCCTCCCGGTGCAGCGGGGAGACGGTCGGCGACTCGATCCCAGGGGTCAGCGAGCTGGCCCGGTCGAGCAGGCCGGCCGGCACGTCGTAGGCGAGCATCACGTAGCGCCGGGCGACCAGCACGCCGTGCAGCCGGCGGAGCAGCTGCTCGGCCTGGGCACAACCGGGCGCGCCAGCGCGCCGGACCAGCACCGCCGAGGAGACCAGCAGCGGCTCGCCGATGATCTGCAGCCCGGCCTGGCGCAGGGTGGCCCCGGTGGAGACCACGTCGGCCACCACGTCGGCCACGCCGAGACGGACGGCGTTCTCCACCGCGCCGTCGAGCCGGATGACGTCCGCGGTCAGCCCGTTGTCGTCGAGGTAGCGGCGGACCACCCCCGGGTACGCGGTGGCGATCCGGTGCCCGCCCAGCTCCTTGGGCGAGTCGATGGTGTCCGGGCCGGCGGCGAAGCGGAAGGTCGCCCCGCCGAAGGCGAGGTCGACGATCTCCTCGGCCGGGGCGCCGGAGTCGACCAGCAGGTCCCGGCCGGTGATGCCGAGGTCCAGGTCGCCGGAGCCGACGTAGGTGGCGATGTCCCGGGGACGCAGGTAGAGGAATTCGACGTCGTTGGCCTCGTCCCGGCAGGCCAGGTCCTTGGGGTCGCGGCGCTGCCGGTAACCGGCCTCGCGCAGCATCTCGGCGGCCGGCTCGGCCAGGGTGCCCTTGTTCGGAATGGCGACACGCAGCATGGGAGTGCTCCTTCGATCGGGTTGATCAGCGGACGGGGGCAATCACCGAAAGGCTGCCAGGATGCCCCGTCCTTCAAGGTGGGGAGGAATGGCGGCCCACTGCGCTTCAGCCATGATCGTCCCTTTTGGTAAATCTGCCGTGTGAGGACGGCGTACCGGTGCCGGGCGTACCCGACACCCGAACAAGCGGCGGTGCTGAACCGAACGTTCGGGTGCGTGCGCGTGGTCTGGAACCGCACCCTCGCCGCCCGGCACGCCCGCTACCACATCGAAGGAAAGTCCACCTCGTACGCCGAGACAGACCGGGCGTTGACCGAGATGAAGAAGCAGTCCGATCTGGCGTTCCTGGGCGAGGTCTCGTCGGTGCCGTTGCAACAGACGCTGCGGCATCAGCACAACGCCTTGGTCGGCAACCGCAAGCTGGCCCGCGCGATCTCCTGCACCGGCTGGGCCGAATTCCGCGAACTGCTGACCTACAAGGCGCACCGGGATGGGCGGCACCTCGCGGTCGTGGACCGCTGGTATCCGTCCTCGAAGACCTGCTCGGCGTGCGGACATCTGCTCGCCACACTCTCCCTCGGCACACGCCGTTGGACGTGTCCGAACTGCGGCACCCTGCACGACAGGGACGTCAACGCCGCCAAGAACATCGCCGTCGCGGCCGGGCTGGCCGAGACGAAAAACGCCTGCGGAGCGGACGTCAGACACGAAGGGCAACCTTCCGTGCAGTGTGCGATGAACCAGGAACACTCACCCGCGAGGGTGGGAATCCCGGCCCTTTAGAGCCGGGAGGATGTCAAAGATGTCGGTAGACGTCCTTGAGCTCGAGACCGGTGGCGAGCATCAGCACCTGGGCCTGGTAGAGCAGCTGGGAGATCTCCTCGGCGGCCCGCTCGGGACCCTCGTGCTCGGCGGCCATCCAGGACTCGGCCGCCTCCTCGACGACCTTCTTGCCGATGAAGTGCACCCCCTTCTCGAGCGCGGCGACCGTGCCCGAGCCCGGGGTGCCGGCGGCGGCCTTGGCCTGCAGCTCGGCGAACAACTCCTCGAACGTCTTCACGGAATGCGATTCTTCCAGCCGCCCGGATCCACGACGTGCTCCGGGTCCGGGCGCGTCATCTTTCCCCCGCCGTGCCGACGGCGCCCGGACAGCCGTGGCGTACGTCCGGACGCCGTCGAGCGCGCCGGCCAGCGCGGACCAGGTGGCGCCGTCCGCCGGGCCGGCGTGCAGCGCGACCAGCGGCCGCCCGTCGGCCGGGCCCCAGCTGCGGTACGCCATCCGCAGCCCGGGCAGGTCCGCGTACTCGATCTCCGCCACCCCGGAGTCAGCCACGACGATCAGCTGGGGAGGTCAGCCGCCGAAGCCGACCCGCTGGGCGGCGGCCGCGGACAGGCCGCGGATCGCCAGCGCGGCATCCAGCGCGGCGACCGTCGCCGCCCAGCCCTTGTCCTCCGCCGAGCCGGGCAGCCCGGCCCGGTCCCGGGCCTGCTCGATCGTCTCCACCGTCAGCACCCCGTGCGCGACCGGCTTCCCCTCGTCCAGGGCCACCCGGGTCAGCCCGTCGGTGACCGACCGGCAGACGTAGTCGAAGTGTGCGGTCGCCCCGCGGACCACCACGCCGAGGGCGACCACCACGTCGTACCGGCGGGCCATCGCCTGGGCCACCACGGGCAGCTCCACCGAGCCGGCCACCCGGGCCACCACCGCGCGGGCCCCGCACGCCTGCGCGGCGGCGACCGCCCGGTCGACCATGTGGTCGGTCAGGTCGCCGTGCCAACGCGCGGCGACCACGCCGACGGTCAGCCCGGCGGCGTCCACGGACGTCACGCCCGGTTCGCCGAAACCCGCCATGTCTACGCTCCGATCTCGTCGCCGTCGACCGGGCGGCCCATCGGCGCCTCGGTCACCTCGTCCAACTCGTCCAGCAGGTGCCCCATCCGGTCCCGCTTGGTCCGCAGGTACCGCACGTTCTCCGGGTTCGACCGGATCGGCAGCCCCTCGCGGCCGCTCACGGTGAGGCCGTAGCCCTCCAGGCCGGCCCGCTTGGCCGGGTTGTTGGTGAGCAGCCGCATCGAGCGCACGCCGAGGTCGTAGAGGATCTGCGCGCCGGTGCCGTAGTCGCGGGCGTCGGCGGGCAGCCCCAGGTCGAGGTTCGCGTCCACGGTGTCCCGGCCCAGGTCCTGGAGCTGGTACGCCTGGAGCTTGTGCAGCAGGCCGATCCCGCGCCCCTCGTGCCCGCGCACGTAGAGCACCACCCCGCGCCCCTCCTGCGCCACCCGGGCCAGCGCGGCCTGCAACTGCGGGCCGCAGTCGCAGCGCAGCGAGCCGAAGACATCCCCGGTGAGGCACTCGGAGTGCACCCGGACCAGCACGTCCCGACCGTCGCCGAGGTCGCCCATCACCAGCGCGACGTGCTCGGCCGGGTCGTGCTCGGCGCGGTAGCCCAGCGCCCGGAACACCCCGTACGGGGTGGGCATCCGCGCGTCCGCGACCTGCTCCACCTGCTTCTCGGTCCGCCGCCGGTACGCGATCAGGTCGGCGATGGTGACCAGGGTCAGCCCGTGCTCGGCGCAGAACTTCTCCAGGTCCGGCAGGCGCATCATGGTGCCGTCGTCGTTGACCATCTCGCAGAGCACCCCGGCCGGACGCAGCCCGGCCAGCCGGGTCAGGTCGACGGCCGCCTCGGTGTGCCCGGGCCGGCGCAGCACGCCGCCCTCGCGGGCCCGCAGCGGCACCACGTGCCCGGGGCGGGCCAGGTCGGTGGGGTCGGTGGCGGCGTCGGCGAGCAGCCGGATGGTGTGCGACCGGTCGGCCGCCGAGATGCCGGTGCTGATCCCTTCCCGGGCGTCCACGGTCACCGTGTACGCGGTGCCGCGCCGGTCCTGGTTGGTGTGGTGCATCGGCGGCAGGTCCAGCCGGTCGCACTCGCTCTCGGTCAGCGGCACGCAGATGTAGCCCGAGGTGTACCGGACCATGAACGCGACCAGCTCGGGCGTGGCCAGCTCGGCCGCGAAGATCAGGTCGCCCTCGTTCTCGCGGTCCTCGTCGTCGACCACGACGACGGGCCGCCCGGCGGCGATGTCCGCCACCGCCTGCTCGATGCTGCCAAAGGTGGTCATGCGACGGCCTCCGAATAGGTGGGCGGGATCGGGGTGCGGACCGGCGGGGTGGTCCGCGAGGCGCGCCACCAGGCGGCCAGGCCCCAGACGCAGAACGCGCCGTAGACCAGGTACATGGCGGCCGACGGGTAGAAGCCGCCGCGCAGCAGCAGGGGCACGCCGACCGCGTCGACGGCGATCCAGATCAGCCAGAACTCGACCCAGCCGCGGGCCATGCCGTACGTGGCGAGCAGGCTGCCGACCAGGATCCAGGCGTCCGGCAGCGGACCCCACGAGCCGAGCGCGGCGAGCACCGGGTACCCGGCTGCGGTGCCGACCGCCGCCGCGGCGAGCAGGCCGAGGCGTTCCCGGCCGGTGGCCCAGCGGGGCGTCACGGCGGGCTGCTCCCCGGCCGCGGAGCGGCGGTTGCGCGACCAGCGCCACCAGCCGTAGACGCTGACCGCGAAGAAGAAGACCTGCCGGCCGGCCTGGCCGTAGAGGTCGTGCGCCTGCGGGGTGACGAAGACGCCGCCGAGGAAGACGGTGAAGAGCAGCGCGTTGCCGATCATGCCGACCGGCCAGGCCCAGACCAGCCGGCGCAGCCCGAACAGCGCCGAGGCCAGGCCGAAGACGTTGCCGACGATCTCCCGGACCAGCACCGGCGAGCCGGCCACCTGGACCTGGGCGTCGAGCAGCCAGCCGAGCGGGCCCATCAGAGCTCACCGCCCGGTACGGCCGCGCCGCCGGCGAGCCGGTCGCCGAGCAGCCGCTCGACGTACTTCGCCACGACGTCCACCTCCAGGTTGACCGGGGCGCAGACGCCCTTGGCGCCGAGCGTGGTCAGCTTGAGGGTGGTGGGGATCAGCCCGACGGCGAACCAGTCGTCGCCGACCTCGGCGACGGTCAGCGAGACGCCGTCGATGGTGATCGAGCCCTTCTCCACCACGTACCGGGACAGCGCGGCGGGAAGCCGGAACCGGACCGTCTCCCACTGCGCGGCCGGCTCCCGGGAGATCAGCTCGCCGACCCCGTCGATGTGGCCCTGCACCAGGTGGCCGCCGAGCCGGCTGCCGAGCGCGGCGGCGCGCTCCAGGTTGACCGGGTCGCCCGGACGCAGCGCGCCGAGCGCGGAGCGGCGCAGGGTCTCCCCCATCACGTCGGCGGTGAAGACGCCGCCGTCGACGTCGACCACCGTCAGACAGACCCCGTTGACGGCGATGGAGTCGCCGTGCCGGGCGTCCGAGGTGACCAGCGGGCCGCGGATGGCGACCAGCGCCGAGTCACCCCCGGTCTCGGTGGTCCGGACGACCTCGCCCAACTCCTCGACGATGCCGGTGAACATGTCAGGCCTCCCTCTTCCGGGGCAGCGCGGTGATCCGCAGGTCGGGACCGACCTGCGTAACGTCGGTGATCTCCAGATCGATGGCGTCGGCGACGGTGCCCACACCCGCGTCGAGCAGAGCGGTGGGGCCGGCGCCGAGCAGCTTCGGCGCGACGTACCCGACGACCTTGTCGACCAGCCCGGCGGCGAGGAACGCACCGGCCAGTTGGGGGCCGCCCTCCAGCAGGGCCGCCCGCACGCCGCGGTGGTGCAGCTCGGCCAGGAGCGCCGGCAGGTCGACCCGGCCGTCCGGGCCCGCCCCGACCTCCGCGGCGGTGGCGATCCAGGTCCGCGCGGCGCCGTCGCGGACCCGGGCCGCCGCGGGCGTACGCCCCGAGCTGTCCACCACCACGCGCAGCGGCTGCCGGATCGCGAGGGTGCCGTCACGCAGGTTGCGGGCGGTGAGCCGGGGGTCGTCGGCGAGCACGGTGCCGACCCCGGCTAGCACCGCGTCGACGGTGCCGCGCAGCGCGTGCACGTCCATCCGGGCCGCCTCGGAGGTGATCCACATGCTGGTGCCGTCGGCCGCGGCGGAGCGCCCGTCGAGAGTGGCGGCGTATTTCCAGATGACGTACGGCCAGCCGCGGCGCATCGAGGTCAGCCAGGCCACGTTGCCGGCCTCGGCCTCCTCGGCGCGTACCCCGAACTCGACCTGGATCCCGGCGGCGCGCAGGGTGGCGGCGCCACCGGAGGCGACCGGGTTGGGGTCGCCGACCGCGACCACCACGCGGGCCACGCTGGCCTGGATCAGCGCGTGGCTGCAGGGGCCGGTGCGGCCGGTGTGGTCGCAGGGTTCCAGGGTGACCACGGCGGTGCCGCCGCGGGCGCGGCGGCCGGCCTGGGCGAGCGCGACGATTTCGGCGTGCGGCCCGCCGGCGTACGCGTGGAAGCCCTCGCCGACGACCTCGCCGTCCGGGTCGAGGAGCACGCAGCCGACGACCGGGTTGGGGCTGGTGGTGCCCAGCCCGCGGGCGGCCAGCGCGATCGCGCGACGCATCGCCTCGTCGATGGAGACGCTCGCCATCGCCTGTCACTGCCCTTTCACTCGCCGGTCGCGCGCGGGCGAGGGCGGGAGGCAGTCGGCACGGTGTGCCGCAGGCAGGCGGCGGCGGAGATTCGGGGACGGCACAGCCGACCCCGGGAGCCCACGCGGCGCTGAGGAACAGCAGCCGGCAGGGGCCCTCCCCGTCCCGCGCGCTGTCTCCCATCCGGACTTTCGGGGGGCGGACGGACCGCTCCCCACCGTCGGCCCCGGATTCTCACCAGGTCCACCGTCCGGCCGAAGCCGTCCGGGTCGCGGGCTTACCACGGTCGGACCGTGGATCACCGCCGGTTCGGAATTTCACCGAGCCCCGCCAGCGCGTGGTGGGTACACCGAAGTCTTACACGCCGGACGGCCGCCGTCGCCACCGAAGGCGAGCTACCTCACAGATGTCCGGTTGCGCTCAGGTGACGCCGCGGCGCCGGTCGACCGCCACGTACGACCCGGGCTGGCTCTTCGCGACCGTCTTCATCTCCGAGGCCACCGCGATCGCCTCCAGCGGGTCGGTGAAGCGCTTCCCGGAGTCGGAGAGGGAGACGCCGATGGAGAGGGTGACCAGGGCGGCCCGCCGGATGTTGCCCCGCCGGTCCTTGAGCTCGACGAAGCCGCGCTCCCGGTCGGTGGGGTCGTAGAGGGCGTCCGCGGCCTTCTCGAAGTCGACCACCGCCCGGCTGGTCAGCGGCCGGACCTGGCCGGGGGTGCAGACGATGACGAAGTCGTCGCCGCCGACGTGGCCGAGGAAGGCCGGCGGCAGCCCGATCGAGACCACCGCCCGGTGCAGGCTGCGGGCCAGGGCGGAGATGAATTCGTCGCCGCGGACGAAGCCGTACCGGTCGTTGACGCTCTTGAACCGGTCGATGTCGATGTACCCGACAGCGTAGTCGACGCCGTTGCGGACCCGGTCGCTGATCTCCCGCCGGATCCGGCTGTTGCCGGGCAGCCCGGTCAGCGGCGAGACCTCGCGGAACTCCTTGTTGCGGCGCAGCGTGGAGTTGACCCGGGCCACCAGCTCCAGGGTGTCGAAGGGCTTCACCAGGTAGTCGTCGGCACCGACGCTGAGGCCGTTGACCTTGTCCTGCGTCATCCCCTTGGCGGTCAGCATGATCACCGGCAGGGCGGAGGTCATCGGGTCGGCGCGCAGCCGGCGGGTCAGCTCCAGGCCGTCGATGCGCGGCATCATCAGGTCGACCACGGCCAGGTCGGGCCGTTGCCGCTCGATCACCTCGAGCGCCTCCTGGCCGTCGCTGGCGTGGAGCACCTCGAAGCCGTGCAGCCGCAGGTTGAACTCGACGAAACGCGCGATGTCCTCGTCGTCGTCGACGACCAGGATGATGTCGGGTCGCTCGCCGGCCGGGTCCACCTCAGGCCCCGGTGGCCGCGCGTTCCGCCAGGGCGCGCAGGCGGCGGACCGCCTCGGCGGGGTCGTCGGCGCCGTAGACGGCGGTGCCGGCGACGAAGGCGTCCGCGCCGGCCGCCGCCGCCTGCTCGATGGTGTCGGCGGCGATCCCGCCGTCGACCTCGATCCGCAGCTCCAGGTGGCCGCTGTCGACGTGCCGCCGGGCGGCCCGCACCTTGTCGAGGAGCTGCGGGATGAACCGCTGGCCGCCGAACCCGGCCTTGATCGTCATGATCAGCAGGGTGTCGAAGCTGGGCAGCAGGTCGAGGTACGGCTCGATCGGGGTGTCCCGGTCGATCGCCAGCCCCGCCTTGGCGCCGGCCGAGCGCAGGTCCTTCGCCAGGGCCACCGGGTCGTCGCACGCCTCGGCGTGGAACGTCACGTTGTACGCCCCGGCGTCGGCGTACCCGGGCGCCCAGCGGCGCGGGTCCTCGATCATGAGGTGCACGTCGAAGGGGAGTTCGGTCGCGGCGCGCAGGCTCTGCACCACCGGCAGGCCGATGGTCAGGTTCGGCACGAAGTGGTTGTCCATGACGTCCACGTGCAACCAGTCGGCGGCGTGCTCTACGGCGCGGACCTCGTCGGCGAGGTGGGCGAAATCGGCGGCCAGGATGCTCGGCGCGACGATGGGCGGCGGTACGGTCACGGGGCCAGTGTACGAACGCGGTCACCCGCCGCCCGCAGCACGGCACCAACCGGGACCCGCTGTGACCCAGCCGTGACCGGTGGTGCAGAATCGGCCCTCCCGGACCCGATATCCCGGACGAAAAGCCAGTCGCGACTGGCCGATCGACGGAAACCCCGCAACACTCCATCGGGGACGGTCACAGATGCCGCACGCCCGTCGGCGGGGAACGCCGTACGGGCCGCGGCGACCGGCTGCCATCTCCCGGAAGGGGCGGAGGATGCGACGGTGGCTCGTGGCGCTGGCGCTGGCCGGCACGGCGACGGCGGCCCTGAGCGGCTGCGTCAAGTCGCACCGGGCCGACGGCGACCTGACCGACGACTGGCCCGCCCTGCCGGCGCCCCAGCTGTTCATGCCCGCCACGGACGCCTGCCTGCCCCGGATCACCGCGGTCGTGCAGGCCGGCACCTACGAGACGGTGGCCTGCGGACGCAGCCACCTGGCCGAGGCCGTGCACGTCGGCACCTTCACCGGGCCGGCCGCGGCCGGCGCCCGCCCCGAACCGGGCTCCCCCGCACTGCGGACCGCCCGGGCGGAATGCGATCAGCGGGCCCGGGAGGTGATCGGCGGGGACTGGCACTCCGCCCGGCTTACCATGAACATCGCGCTGCCCTCGGTGACCGCCTGGCTCGCCGGCGCCCGCTGGTATCGGTGCGACCTGGCCGAGACCGACAGCATCGACAACACCCGGCCGGTAAACCGGGTGGGCAGCCTGCGCGGCGCGATGGTCGGCGACAACCCGCTGGTCCACCGCTGCTTCGACCCGAAGCTGATCGGCGACAACCTGAACTACATGGCGCCGGTGCTCTGCACCGAGCCGCACCGGGCCGAGTTCGTCGGCGTCTACGTGGAACGCGACATGAGCTGGGCGCAGTTCAGCCGGTCCAGCCAACTGGTGCACCGGCGCTGCATGGCGCTCATCGCCCTCTTCGCCAACGTGCCGAACAACAGCGAGCTGCCGTACCGGGCCGGCTCGATCTTCTACCCGCCGTCGCAGCGGGAGTGGGCGGAGGGCGACCGGGGGGTGCGCTGTTTCCTGTGGAGCGACGACCGGAAGCTGACCCGCTCGATGCGCGGCGTCGGCCCGCAGGGACTCCCCGTCATCTGAGCCCGATTGCCGTATGCTGCTGCGCCGTGGCGTACCGGCGGTGCCAGCCGGGTCGGCGCGACGACGGACGACGGGGAGGTCGGCGGATGCGGCGGTGGTGGACGACGGTCGTCGTGACCGGAACGGTGGCGCTGGCGCTCGCCGGCTGCGCGCCGGCCGGGGTGGACCGGAACCTGGCCGACGACTGGCCGGACCTCGCGCCGGCGAAGGCCTTCGTGCCGGAGAACGGGGCCTGTCACCCCACGGTCCAGGATGTCGGCTACCTCAGCGGCTACAACCCGGTCGAGTGCACCGCCACGCACCGGGCGGAGACCCTGCACGTCGGCACGCTGACCGGGCCGGACGCCGAGCGGAGCGCTCCACCGAAGGCCGGCTCGACCGGCGTGCGGACGGCCCGCGCCGAGTGCGACAAGCAGGTCAGCAAGGCGGTCGGCGCCGACTGGCGGTCCGGACGGCTGCTGGTCTCCGTCATCTTCCCGTCGGCGCTGGCCTGGACGGGCGGCGCCCGCTGGTTCCGCTGCGACGTCGCCGAGGTGGCCGGCCTCGACGACAGCAGCATCACCCCGCGCGGCGCCTCGTTGCGCGACGCGCTGGCCCCGGGCTCCCCGCTCGCCTACGGCTGCTTCAACCCGAAGCTCGTCAAGGACGACATCGACCAGATGCGGCCGGTCGCCTGCACCGCCAAGCACCACGCGGAGTTCGTCGGCGTCTGGCAGGCACCGGACATCAGCTACGACGAGTTCCGGCGCACCTCGCTGCGGGCGCACAAGGCGTGCCGGGGGCTGATCGCCAAGTACGTCAAGGTGCCGAACAACAGCGACATGCAGTACCGCGCCGGCACGGTCATCTACCACCCCTTCGAGCAGGAGTGGCAGGACGGCAACCACGGCGTGCAGTGCTTCCTCTGGGTCGACGACCGCACGTTGACCCGGTCGTTGAAGGGCGCCGGGACCAAGGGCCTGCCGGTCCAGTGAGCGGGGTGGGCCGTCGCCCGCCGCGCTCCCCGGTGCCGCCTAGTGCGGTGTCCACCAACGTTCACCGGGTTTCCGGTGGGTGTTGTGGATCCTCGCCTTGAGGGGCGAGCGACTCCCCACCGGATGGTGGGGCGGGCCTCCGCAGGCCAACTGATCCTCGCGCCACCCCTGGTGGGCGGCGGGGGTCACGTCGGGACCGGCCGGCACCGGGCAGGTGCCGGCCGGCTCGACGGTGCGTGACCACCTCCGGCAGCACAACGGCTGCCGGGGTGGTGGGTCCGCCGCCCGGAACGCGGGTGGCGATGCTGGCGGCCGCGACCAGGTCGCGGTGGCCGGAGAATGCGCAGTGCGGGCAGGACAATGTCCTGCCCCGGGGTTTCGGCACCCGCCGTCGGCAGGCGGGGCAGGTGGAGGAGGTGCCGCGTTCGTCGACCAGCCGGACGGTGATCCCGGCCAGCGCGGCTTTGTCGGTGAGGACCTGCAGGAGCCGGCCGATCTGCCACTGCCGCAACCGCAGGTTGTGCCGCCGCCCCGCCGGCAGATTCAGCACCCCGCGGGGATCACCGACGTGCAGCACACCGACCCGCTGCCGCACCGCCCACGAGACGACGCCGCGGGCGGCTTCGTGCTGGGCCTGGCGGACCCTGCGCCGGTGCCGGCCCCTCCACCAGGCGTGTCCGGCGGCGGTACTGCCGCCACCGCCGCGACCCCTTCTCACCACGTTTCGGCGCCCGCCGTGCCACGGCGCGGCGGCGGGCTTTGGTGTCGGCGAGGTGCATGCGGTGCTCGGCGCGGATCGCCCGCCCCGACACCAGCAGTGCCTCCCCGTCGGGGCCGGCCACGGCGTAGGGGTGGATAATCCCGAGATCCACCCCGGCCACCCTGCCGGAGTCCGGTCCCTCACCCGGCGGGTAGACCGCCACCGGCACCTCGGCGGTGACGTCGAGGAACAGCTGGCCACCCTCACACAGCAACGTGACCGACCGGACCTGCTCGGCCGGATACGGCACCTCCCGCGCCAGGCGCACCCACAACGGCGCACTGCCCCTGGCGGTCGGGATCCGGACGCGGCGCCCGTCGAGGGTGAACGTGCCGTGATACCAGCGCACCGGCACCAACCCCCGCCGACGACGCGGAAACCGGGCCGACACGTCACCGCCCTTGCGGCGTTTCGCCGCCGCGAACCACGCATCGGAGAACCGGCGCAACACCGACCGGGCACCCGTGGTGTCCAGTTCTGCGAACGTGCCCGGCCCCGACGCGGACAGCTCCCGGCATAGCTGCTGATAGCCGACCAGCGGCGCGTCGTGACGGCGGCGCCGCCACGTGTTGACCTCCAACACGCACGCCCACAGGTCACCGGCGGAGCGCAGCAGCCCGAAACACCGCCGCCGCTGCCCGGCTGTCACCCGCAACGCGACGCGCGCGGTGCGGTGCACGACCCGCGGGGCGGCGGGATCCCGACGGCGAGGCACGAACCGAAGCCAACATCACCGGTACGACACTTTCCCCCACCCCGACCAATCCGGCCAACGTTTGTGGTCAGAGCACTAGCTGGCCTGCAGCGTCACGTCGTCGACGACGAAGCTCGTCTGCAGCGACGAGTCCTCGACCCCGGTGAACTTCATAGTGACGGTCTGGCCGGCGTACGCGGCCAGGTTGAAGGTGCGCTGCACGTAGCCGCTGGCGGCGTTGAGGTTCGAGTACGTCGCCAGCGTGGTGGTGCCGATCTGGACGGTCAGCCTGTCGTACGCCGTCGAGGTGGTGGTCTCGGCGGTGTCGATGTGCAGCCAGAAGGCCAGGGTGTAGCTGGCGCAGCCGGCCGGCACCGTCACCGACTGGGACAGCGTGTCGGTGTGGGTGCTGCCGTACCCGTCCAGCCAGGCCTTGTAGGAGCCGGTCCGGGCCGCCTGGCTGGTCGAGTTGGTGATCACGCCCGAGGTGGCGGTCCACGGCGTGGTGCCCGACTCGAAGCTGCTGTTGCCGATCAGCTGACCGCCGGCGCATCCGCCGCTGCCGGTCACCGTGACGCGGTACGTCGCGCTGCGGCTGACCGAGCCGGTGCCGGTGACCGTGATGGTGAAGGTGCTGGTGGTGGCGGTCGACGAGGCGCTGACCGTCATGGTGGCGGAGCCGCCGGAGGTCACCGACGACGGGCTGAACGACACGGTGACCCCGCTCGGCGCGCCGGCGGCCGACAGGCTGACCGTCTGCGCGCTGCCGCTGGTCGTGGTGGTGCTGACCGTCGCGGTGGTGGAGGCGCCCCGGGCCACGCTGCCGGAGGTGGGGCTCACCGCCACGGAGAAGTCGTTCGTCGGGGTGCCGCCGACCGCGAGCTGCCAGATCGCGTACGCGACGCCGTCGGCGCTGCGGTTGAGGATCGTCGCGTTGATGTTGCTGGTGGTGTCGCAGGAGCGGTGGTAGCAGGAGTCGTACGCCGCGCCGGCCGTGCCGCCCCACTTGCTGGCCTGCGCGGAGGTCTTGGTGGCGCTGGCCCCGGCGGCGTACCCCGAGGTGGGGATGCCGGCGTTCTGGAACGAGTAGTCGTCGGAGCGGCCCTGCCCCTCGACGTTCTCCTCAGGCTGAAGGCTGAACGAGTCCCAGTACGCCTTCAGCGGCGCCGCCGTGGTGGAGGTGACCCGGTTGATGAAGTAGCCCCCGTTGGGCGAGCCGACCATGTCGAAGTTGTAGTAGCCCTTGAGGTAGCTCTTCTGGGTGGCGCTGAGCGAGTTGACGTAGAACTTCGAGCCCTGCAGGCCCTGCTCCTCGCCGTTCCACCAGGCGAACCGGACGCGCTTGGTCATGCTCGGGTTCTGCTGGGCCAGCACGAGCGCGTTCTCCAGCAGGGTGGCCGAGCCGGAGCCGTTGTCGTTGATGCCCGGGCCGGCGGAGACGCTGTCCAGGTGGGCGCCGAACATGACCACCTGGTCGGCCGGGCCCTGCGGCCACTCGGCGATCACGTTGTTGCCCGGGTAGGTGCAGGTGGTGCAGTTCTGCTCGGTGACGGTGTAGCCGGCGGCCTGGAGCCTGCCCTTCACGTAGCTGACCGAGGCGGTGTAGCCGGCGGAGCCGGCCCGTCGGTTGCCGCCGTTGTTGGTGGCGATCGTGTTGAGCTGGGTCAGGTGGGCCTGGACGTTGGTCACCGAGATGTCCGGCGCGGCGGCGAGCAGGGTGGGGGCGGCCGCGGCCGCGGTCACGGGCGCGGGTGCTGCGCTGGCCGTGGTCGCGGCCAGCGTCGACGTCATGCCGGCGAAGAGGGCGAGCGCGAGGCCCGCGATCGGGGTGCGACGACTCATCGAGACTCCTCGTGGGGGTCGGCGGGGAGCGGTTCGGGGATGGTGCTGGTGATCGAAACAGTTACATGTATCGATTGAATAGTCAACGGGGTGTCACCGATCCGGCGCGGTCGGGGGCGGGCCGACGTCCGCCCCCCGACGCCGTACGACCCGGTCCGCGTCGCCTGGCCCCGTGTCATTGGTGATCACACCGCTGCTCGCCGTCCACGGCGTCGTGCCCGACTCGAAACCGCCGGCGCGGGTGCCGGCGGGTCGGGTGGTGCAGGCATGCACCACCGCATCCGGGCAGGTCATTGCGGTGCGTCGCGGGTTCAGCCCCGGCGCAGCACCGCCAGGAACATCGCGTCGGTGCCGTGCCGGTGCGGCCAGAGCTGCACCGTCGGCCCGTCGCCCAGCCCCGGCATGCCCGCCGGCATCAGCGGCCGGGCGTCGACGAAGTCGACCGGCAGGCCGCAGCGGCGGGCGGCCTCGGTCACCGTCACGTGCGTCTCCACCGTGTGCGGTGAGCAGGTGACGTAGGCGACCAGACCGCCCGGGCGAACCGCCCGCAGCGCCGCGGTGAGCAGCTCCCGCTGCAACCGGGTCAGCGGCGGCAGGTCGGAGGGCTGGCGGCGCCAGCGGGACTCCGGCCGGCGGCGCAGCGAGCCCAGACCGGTGCAGGGGGCGTCGACCAGCACCCGGTCGAAGTGCCCCTCGGGCAGCTCCGGGTCGGCGCCGACCGTCCGGCCGTCGGTGGCGAGCACGGTCACCGGCAGCCCCCGGGTCGCCTGCTCGACCAGCCGGGCCCGGTGCTCGGCCACCTCCACCGCGGTGAGCCGGGCACCCCGCTGCGCGGCGAGGGCGCCGAGCAGGCCGGCCTTGCCGCCCGGACCCGCGCAGAGGTCGAGCCAGCGGGCGTCCGGGCCGTCCAGCGGCGCGGCCACCAGGGCGTTCGCCACCAGCTGGGAGCCCTCGTCCTGGACGTGCGCCCGACCGTCGAGGACCGCCCGCAGCTCGCCCGGCGCGCCGCCGGAGAGGTAGACCGCGTACGGCGAGAAGGCGCCCGGGGCGCCGCCCACCTCGTCGGCCAGCTCCACCGGATCGGCCAGGCCGGGCCGGGCGCACAGGTGCACCGGTGGCCGTTCGTTGTCCTCGATCAGCAGCCGTTCCGTCTCGCCGAGATCGCCGCCGAGCGCCTCGGCGAAGGCCCGGACGATCCACTGCGGGTGGCTGTACGCCAGCGCGAGGTGCCCGACCGGGTCGGTCTCCGTTGCCGGGGCGAGCTTCGCCACCCAGCCGTCGTGGTCCCGGGTGGTGATCTCCCGCAGCACCGCGTTGGCGAAGCCGGTGGCGCCCGGACCCACCGACCGCACCAGGTCGACGGTCGAGGAGACCGCCGCGTGCGCCGGCACCCGGGTGTGCAGGAGCTGGTACGCCCCGAGCCGCAGCGCGTCGCGTACCGGCGGGTCGATCCGCTGCACGTCGCGGGCGGCGGCGTCGGTGATGATCGCGTCGAGGGTGCCGGTCTGGCGCAGGGTGCCGTAGGTCAGCTCGGTGGCGAAGGCGGCGTCCCGACCGACCAGCCCCTCCTCCCGCAGCATCACGGGCAGCACCAGGTTGGCGTACGCGTCGTCCCGGTGCACCGCCGCGATCGCCTGGTACGCGACCTGCCGTGGCAGGTCGACGACGGGCCGGACCGGCCGCCGGCCGGCGCCACGCCGGTCCGCGCCGAACTGGCCGCCGCGCGGGCGGTCCCCGCCCTGGCCCGTTCGCCCGCCGCGCGGGTACCGGTCGCCGCGCTCGGCCCCGAAGGACCGGCCCCGGTCGCCGGGCCGCTCCCCGCGGCCACCCTCGTCGGAGCGCGGGCCGTCGGCACGGTCGAACCCGCCCCGCTCGCCGCCGGACGGCCGTCCGGTCGACGGGCCGCGTCGGCCCTCGTCGGAGTCGCGCCCGCCCCGGGGCTCGGCCGGCCCGGTCACGCGAGTACCTCCCCGGCGGCGACCCGGGCGCCGCGCGCCCAGTCGCTCGCCGACATGGCCTTCTTGCCGGCCGCCCGCACCTCGCCGAGCAGCACCGGGACGGTGGCCGTACCGGCCAGCACCCGGGCCTTCTCCACCAGCAGCTCGCCGGGCTTCAACTCGGGGCCGTTCGCCACCGGGACGACCGGGCCGAGCTTGACCCGCTCGGCGCGGAAGGTCGTCCACGGGCCGGGGGCCGGCGTGCAGGCGCGGATCCGCCGGTCGACGGCGAAGGCGGGGTCGCCCCAGCGCACCCGGGCGTCCTCGACGGTCAGCTTCGGGGCGAGGGAGACCCCGTCGGCCGGCTGCGGCTCGGCCCGCGCGGTGCCGGCCTCGATCGCGTCGAGGACGGCCACCAGCAGGCCGGCGCCGGAGTGGGCGAGCCGCTCCAGCAGGTCGCCCGAGGTGTCGGCGGGGCGGACCTCGTCGGTCACCGTGCCGTACACCGGGCCGGTGTCCAGCCCCTGCTCGAGCTGGAAGACGCTGGCCCCGGTCAGCTCGTCGCCGTGCAGCACGGCGTGCTGCACGGGCGCCGCGCCCCGCCAGGCGGGCAGCAGCGAGAAGTGCAGGTTGATCCAGCCGTGCCGGGGGATCTCCAGCGCGACCGGCGGCACCAGCGCGCCGTACGCGACCACCGGCACGCAGTCCGGCGCCAGCTCGCGGAGCCGGTCCAGGAACTCGGGCTCGCGGGGCCGGGCCGGGGTGAGCACCTCGACGCCGTGCGCGTCGGCCCAGGCGCCGACGGGCGAGCGGACCAGGCCCCGGCCGCGACCGGCCGGCGCGTCGGGACGGGTGACCACGGCCAGCAGCTCGTGGCCGGACGCGGCGATGGCGTCCAGGGCGGGGACGGCGACGTCGGGGGTGCCGGCGAAGATCAGACGCACCGGCGGCTCACCTACCCAGACCGAACGGATTGCTCAGGTGCGGGCTGAGCTTGACCACCGGCGGGGCGGCCTGGTCGTACCACTCGGCCTGGCGGATCGCCTTCATGGCCTCCTTGCGCCCTTCGGGATCCAGCCGGTCGACGAAGAGCACCCCGTCGAGGTGGTCGGTCTCGTGCTGCACGCAGCGGGCCATCAGGCCGCTGCCCACGATCTGCATCGGGTCACCGAAGGCGCTGAACCCCTTGGCGATCACGTTCTGCCGGCGCTTGGTGTCGAAGTAGAGCCCGGGGATGGACAGGCAGCCCTCCGGGCCGTCCTGTTCCTCCTCGTCGGGGAACTCCAGCACCGGGTTGACCAGGTGGCCGAGCACGTCGTCCACGTCGAAGGTGAACACCCGCAGGCCCACGCCGAGCTGGGGCGCGGCCAGGCCGGCGCCGCTCTGCTCGCGCATCGTGTCGGTCAGGTCGGCGACGAGCTTGCGCAGCTCGGCGTCGAAGTCGACCACCGGATCGGCCGGCGTGCGCAGCACCGGATCCCCGAACAGACGGATGGGCTGAACGGTCACGCGGGGTGGCTCCTTCGACGGCGGGACGAACTCTGCAGCACCAGTCTACGGAGTGGCCCGGGCCGCCCCGGCCGGCGTACCGCGATCGGTGAGCGGGGACTCCTCACCCACGGTGACCGGCAGGGTGGCGTAGCCGCGCAGGGTCAGCCGGACCCGCCGCACCGGCTCGCCGGCCAGCGCCAGCCCGGGCAGCCGGCTCAGCAGCAGCGGGAAGGCGACCTGCGCCTCCAGCCGGGCCAGCCCCGCGCCGAGGCAGTAGTGCGGGCCGGCGCCGAAGGAGAGCGGGTGGATCTGCGCCCGCCACGGGTCGAACCGCGCCGGCTCCGGGTACCGGCGGGGGTCCCGGTTGGCGGCGCCGAGCATCACGATCAGCCAGCTGCCGGCGGGCAGGTCGAGCCCGCCGTAGCTGGCCGGGGCGATGCTCATCCGGGAGGTGAGCTGGACCGGCGAGTCGTAGCGCAGCAGCTCGTCGACGAATGCGGCGGCGAACTCCGGGTGCCCGCGCAGCGCCTCGGCCGCGCGGGGGTGGCCGAGCAGCACCGCGAGGCCGTTGCCGAGCAGGTTGGTGGTCGTCTCGAAGCCGGCCACCAGCAGCACCACCAGGTTGGCCAGCAGCTCGTCGCCGGAGAGCCGCTCGCCGTCGGCGTCGTGCACCTGCACCAGGGCGGTGGTCAGGTCGTCGGCCGGGGCGCGGCGGCGGGCCCGCACCAGCTCGGCGAAGTAGTCCCGCAGCTCGGTGGCGCCCCGGTCGGCGACGGCCAGCTCCTCGGGGGTGATCTCCGGCTCCAGCACGCCGGTCAGGTCGGTCGCCCAGCGTCGGAACAGCGGCCGGTCCGCCGCCGGCACGCCGAGCAGGGCACAGATCACCCCGACCGGCAGCGGGTACGCGAAGTCGGCCATGAAGTCGACCGGCTCGCCGGCGCGACCCCGGTCCCGCATCTGGTCGACCAGCTCGTCGGCCTGGGCGACCACCACGTCGCGCATCGCGGCGATCCGGCGCGGGGTGAAGGCGCCCGCCGCGAGCCGCCGCATCCGGCTGTGGTCCGGCGGGTTGGTGCGCAGCATCGACCGGGAGATCGACGCCACGGCCGGGCTCTCCCGCCAGCCGGGCAGGAACTGGTCGCGCAGGTCGTCGTCCATCACCCCGAACCGGGGGTCGCGGAGGATCTCGTCAGCCTCGGCGTAGCCGGTGACCGCGTAGAAGACCGGCCCCGCCTGGACGACCGGACCGTGCGCCCGCAACCGCTCGTAGGTGGGATAGGGGTTCACCCGCCCCTGCGGGGACATCAGCAGCGCGAGGGCGTCGGCAGGATCCACGGTCAGCCTCCCGGGAGATGGGCGACCTTCATCATGCGCCCGTGGCGCCGATCCGGCGATCCCCCGCCGACCCCGCCGGCCGGATCAGCTCGACCCGGTGCACCAGCCGCGGCTCGCGCACGTCGACCCCGACCAGCTCCGGGTGGGCCCGAACGGTCCCGGCGGGCAGCACCGCGAGGCCGTGGCCGGCGGCGACCGCGGCGAGCAGGCCGGCGACATCGGTCCCGTCGTACCGGACGGCGGAACGGAACCCGTCCGTGCCGGTGGCGGCCCGCAGCTGCGGCAGCGGCGCCGCGACGTCGGGCGCGTCGATCCAGCGCGCCTCGGCCAGGTCCGCCAGGGCCAGGGCCGACCTGCCGGCCAGCGGGTGCGCCCGGGGCAGCGTCACGACCGCCGGCTCCTGCCCGTGCACCGACACCTCCGTCGGGCCGAGGTCGGTGACCGGCAGCGGGTCGTTCGGGGCGGTGAACCCGTCCAGCAGACCGAGGTCGAGGGCGTCGGTCGCGACCTGCCGCACCAGCTCGTCCCGCGCCGCGACCCGGAGCACCAGCCCGGCCGCCGCCTCGCCGGCCGCCAGGATCGCCGCCGCCGGCACGGCCAGCGGCGTGGCGCCGACCCGCAGCCGACCGGGGCGCGGGGTGGCCAGCCGGGCCAGGTCGGCCCGGGCGGCGGCCAGCCTGAGCAGGATCGGCCCGGCGTACGTCAGCAGCCGCTCCCCCGCGACGGTCGGCGCCACCGGCCGACGCGCCAGCAGGCGTACGCCGAGGTCGGCCTCCAGCGCGGCGACGTGCTGGCTCACCGCCGACTGGGTGTAGCCGAGCTCCACGGCCGCCGCGGAGAACGACCGGAGGCGCGCCACGACGGTGAAGGTGCGCAGCAGGTGCGGGTCCACGTCGATAAGCCTTTCTGATCGCGGCAGCAGAGATCATCGTTGGACCTGATCCACCGCCCGGGCGAGGATGATCGCATGACCGCCGCCCGCCTCGCCCTCGTCGCCGATCGCTCCCCCGCCGTCCGGTCGCACACCCGGGTGCCCGCCCTGCTGGCCGCGCTACGCGACCGCCACGGCATCGACCTCGACGCCTACTGGATCCCCACGGAGGAGGTGGCGGCGAGCCGGCTGGCCGAGTTCGACGGGGTCTGGCTGCTGCCGGGCAGCCCGTACCGTAGCGAGCCGGGCGCCCTCCGCGCGGTGCGCACCGCCCGCACCGGCGACCTTCCCTTCCTGGCCACCTGCGGCGGCTTCCAGCACACCCTGCTCGAGTACGCCCGGGCGGTGTGCGGCCTGACCGGGGTCGCGCACGCCGAGAACACGCCCGGGGCGGAGGATCTGCTCATCGAGCCGCTCTCCTGCGCCCTGCGCGGGCACGAGGGGGTGGTGCGCTTCACCGCCGGCTCACTGGCGCAGCGGGCGACCGGCGTCGAACGCAGCGTGGAGCGGTACCAGTGCGGCTACGGCCTCAACCACCGCCACCTGGACACTCTCGTCGCGCACGGCCTGCGTTTCACCGGGCACGACGACGACGGCCAGGTACGGGTGGCCGAGCTGCCCGGACACCCGTTCTTTCTGGCCACCCTCTTCCAGCCCGAGCTGGCCGGCGACGGCGACGAGCCGCACCCGATGGTGCGGGCGTTCGCGTCGGCTGTCGCGGCCCGGGCGGGCCGCCGCCACCCGGCCGCGCCGGTCCGGTAGGTCGCGCGCTCAGACGCCGGTGCCCGGCTCCCCGGCCAGCACCGCGTCCCCGCCGAGCAGGGCGTGCTCGGGCAGCGGCAGCGCGATGCCGTGGGCGGCCTCCCAGTCGTGGATCATGCTGGGGCGGACCTGGGCGGCGAGGTAGTCGACGGCGCTCATCCCGCCGACCACCGGCTCCTCCACCTCGGCGACCAGCCGGGCCGGGACGAGGGGGAAGCCGCTCTGGATGGCGGCGCTGAGCCGGCGGTGCCCGTCGACGACGAAGAAGTACTCGCCGGTGTAGCCGATCCGCAGCGGTTCGAGGGCCTCGTCGCCGGCCCCGGCCACCTCGCCCACGAACTCGGAGTCCCAGAGCCCGCGCAGGGTGGTGATGTCCTCGGTCGGGTAGACCCGGGCCGGGTCGAGCAGCAGCAGCGGCTCGCCGTCCGCCAGCACGTCAGCCCCGAGCCGGCCCTCGTACGCGTCGATGATGTGCGCGATCACCTGCTCCGGGTTGGCCCGGGTGGTGTCGCAGATCAGGTCGTAGTTGCGCAGCCGGGCCTTGTCGACGCCGTACCGGACGATGAACCGGCCGCGCTCGCTCTCGCTGCGCTCCCGGAGCTTCGCCTTCGCTTCCTCCAGGGAGGCGTAGCTCTCGGCCGGGCCGGACGGGCGGGCGAGCACCCGGCGGGCCGCCTCGGTCGGCTCGGTGATCATGTGCACCTTGAGCGCGTCGGTGAAGAAGTGCCAGGCCAGCCGGGAATCCATCACCAGCGACTCGCCGGAGGCAGCGATGTCCCGCTGGAGCTGGTCGACGTAGCCGTCGACCGCCTGGTCCAGCTCGGCGTGCAGGTTGAGCTGGAGCGCGGTCATCTGCCGCTCCTGCGCCATCTGCCGGTAGAGGTCGCCGACGCTGACCCGGCGCAACCCCAGCCGCTTGGCGATCTCGACGGAGACGGTGCTCTTGCCGCTGCCGAGGTCGCCGTTGAAGACGATCGATTGACGAACGGTCACAACTGGTCCACCCCTGCTCACCGGCTGATTGACATCATCGATTTGGCGTCGGATCGACGCGTTCCCGCCTTCGTCGCGCCATCCGTGCGCCCGGGCATGACGGGCGATGCTATCACGCAGGCGCCAGCGCTTTACCGTACGCGATGTGCGACCGGCGTTCCGCCATACCCGCCGCCACGTCGCCCGCGAGGGCCCCCGCAGATCCTCCCGCCGTCCCGACGCGTGGCTGTCACACGGCGAGGCGGCCCCTCCGACGGGTGGCGCGGGCGGGGTCAGAAGAGGCTCAGCGGGTCTACCTGGAGGCGCACCGGGTCGGCGGCCTTCCGGGCGCTGCGCTGCCCGGCGGCCGCGTGCAGCGCGTCCGCCAGGGCTGCCGCCCGGGCCCGGGGCACCCGCACCAGCATCCGCTCGCGGCCCTCGTCGGCGGGGACCGGGCCGAGCACCTCGGCGCCGTCGGGCAGCCGCGCCCCGGCGAGCAGGTCGGCCACCGCCTCGGCCGGGCCGGTGACGCTGGCCATCTTCACCGCCGGCGGGAAGCCCAGCTCCCGCCGCTCGGCCAGCTCCCGGGCGGCGAACCAGGCCGCGTCCCAGCGCAGCAGCGCCTGCACCGGCGCGAGGGCGCCGTCGGCGACCACCACCACCCGGCCGCCGGCCGCGGCCGGCCGGGCCAGGGCCGCGGCGGCCAGCCAGCGACGCAGCGCCTCCTCGCCGGCCCGCAGGTCGGCCCGGGTGAGCAGCGCCCACGAGTCGAGCAGCAGCACCGCCCCGTAGCCGCCCTCGGCGACCGGCTCGGCGCCCGGGGTGGCGATCACCAGACCGGCCCCGGCGGGCACGGTGGTGAGCACCTCCTCCCGGCCCGAGGTGCGGACGGGCACCCCGGGGAAGGCCCGACCCAGCTCCTCGGCGGTGCGCCGGGCGCCGGTGACGGAGGCGCGCAGCCGCCGCCCGCCGCACTCCGGGCAGGCGTACGCGGCGGCGACCCGGCCGCACCAGCGACAGGCGGGCGTCCCGGCGGCGGAGGGCAGCGCGAGCGGGCCGGCGCAGTGCGGGCAGCGGGCCGGGGTCCGGCAGTCGGCGCAGGCGACCGAGGGCAGGTAGCCGCGGCGGGGCACCTGCACCAGCACCGGGGCGTCGGCGCGCAGGGTGTCCCGGGCGGTGGTCCAGGCGAGGCTGGGCAGCCGGGCCGTCGCCGCGCCGGGGTCGCGGGCCAGCTGCGGGTCGTCCCCGGTCGGCGCGATCGCCGGGGTACGCGCCCGGACGGTCGCCCGGTCGGCGACCACCTCCCGGGCCCAGCCGGTCTCCACCAGCAGCTGCGCCTCGGCGGTCCGGGCGTACCCGCCGACCAGGGCCGCCGCCCCGCCGAGCTGGGCCCGGGTGAGCAGCACCTCCCGCGCGTGCGGGTACGGCGCCCGGGGCTCGGCGTGCAGGTCGTCGCCGTCGTCCCAGATCGCCACCAGGCCGAGCCGGTCCACCGGGGCGAACATCGCCGCGCGGGTGCCGATCACCACGGGCGCCTCGGCCCGCCGGGCGGCGAGGAAGGCGCGGTAGCGCCGGGCCGGTCCGAGCGCGGCGGAGAGACAGACGTGCCGGTCGGGCCCGAGCGTGCCGGTGAGCGCGGCGTCGAGGCGGTCCAGGTCCCGGGCGTCGGCCACCACCACCAGCGCGCCCCGGCCGCCGTCCACGGTGGCGGCGACGGCGTCGGCGTACCGGGCGGCCCAGTCCTCCCCCGGCAGCGCCGACCAGACCGCGCGGGGCGCCCGCCCGCCGGTGAGCGCGCGGAGGAACGCCGGCCCGGCCGGGTAGTCCCGCCACCCGCGCGGGTCGACCGGTACCGCCTCGACGGCCGGGCCGGCCGGGGCGGGGTCGGTGGTGCCGCCGGCCGGGGCCGTATCGGCGACCGGGCCGGCCGGGGTGGTGTCGGCCGGGGGCGGCGCGGCCCCGACGAGCTCCTTCTCGGCGCGGGCGTGCCGGGGCGGCACGGCGAGGCGGAGGACGTCGGCGAGGCTGCCGGCGTACCGGTCGGCCACCGCCCGGGCCAGCCGGGCGATCTCCGGCGCGAGCACCGGCACCGGCGACACGACCTTCTCCAGGTACGCCAGCCGGGGATGGTCGGACTGCTCGACCCGCTCCAGCAGCCAGCCGTTGACCAGCTGGCCGGCGAAGCGCACCTTGACCCGGACGCCAGGGGTCGCCTCGGCGTCCAGCTCGGCGGGGACCAGGTAGTCGAAGGGGCGGTCCAGGTGGGCCAAGGGCATGTCCACGCAGACACGAGCGACCGGCGACCCCTCAGCGGGTCGCCGGTCGCTGCGCCTGGTGCCGGTCAGGCTCCCGCGGCCGACTTGAGGTCGGCGGCCCGGTCGGTGCTCTCCCAGGTCAGGTCCGGCAGCTCACGGCCGAAGTGGCCGTACGCGGCGGTCTGCTGGTAGATCGGGCGGAGCAGGTTGAGGTCCCGGATGATCGCGGCCGGGCGCAGGTCGAAGACCTCGACGACGGCCTTCTCGATCGAGGCGACCGGCACGGTCTCCGTGCCGAAGGTCTCGATGAAGAGGCTGACCGGATGGGCCTTGCCGATCGCGTACGCGACCTGCGCCTCGCAGCGCTCGGCCAGGCCGGCGGCGACCACGTTCTTGGCCACCCAGCGCATCGCGTACGCGGCCGAGCGATCGACCTTGGACGGGTCCTTGCCGGAGAAGGCGCCGCCACCGTGCCGGGCGTACCCGCCGTAGGTGTCGACGATGATCTTGCGGCCGGTGAG
The DNA here is from genome assembly GCF_052814115.1 of Micromonospora sp. IBHARD004. Taxonomy (NCBI): domain Bacteria; kingdom Bacillati; phylum Actinomycetota; class Actinomycetes; order Micromonosporales; family Micromonosporaceae; genus Micromonospora; species Micromonospora sp. IBHARD004. Next base: position 2,617,624 of record NZ_CP199934.1, on the reverse strand, counting down.
GCCCGCGTCACCCATCGGGCCGCCGATCTCGAACCGCCCGGTCGGGTTCACCAGCAGCCGGTAGCCCTCGGTGTCCAGCTCGAGGCTCTCCAGCTCGGGGGCGATGACGTGCTCGCGCACGTCGGGGGTGAGCAACGACTCCAGCGAGATGTCGGCGGCGTGCTGGCTGGAGACCACCACCGTGTCCAGCCGGACGGGGCGCAGCCCGTCGTACTCGATGGTCACCTGGGTCTTGCCGTCCGGCCGCAGGTACGGGATGGTGCCGTCCTTGCGGACCGCGGAGAGCCGCCGGGCCAGCCGGTGCGCGAGCGCGATCGGCAGCGGCATCAGCTCGGGCGTCTCCGAGCAGGCGAAGCCGAACATCATGCCCTGGTCACCGGCGCCCTGCGCGTCCAGCGCGCTCTCCGACGAGCCGGTACGCAGCTCGAAGGCGTTGTCGACGCCCTGGGCGATGTCCGGCGACTGGGCGCCGATGGAGACGCTGACGCCGCAGGAGGCACCGTCGAAGCCCTTCTTCGACGAGTCGTAGCCGATCCCCAGGATGGTGTCCCGGACGATCGTCGGGATGTCGGCGTACGCCTTGGTGGTCACCTCACCCGCGACGTGCACCTGGCCGGTGGTGATCAGGGTCTCGACCGCGACCCGGCTGTGCGGGTCCTTGGCGAGCAGCGCGTCCAGGATGCCGTCGCTGATCTGGTCGGCGATCTTGTCCGGATGGCCTTCCGTGACCGATTCGGACGTGAAGAGACGTGTCACGGCACTCCTAAGCACTTGAAAACTCTTATACGGTCGCTCCGCGGCAGTTTAGTCACCGTGCCTCGAGGGTGACTCAGGGAATGCGGTGGTGACCAGTGTTCAGGACCGGTCTGCCAGCCGGGCCACGACGAGATCCCAGACGTCGTCGGCGAGGTCCTCCTTGGACCGCTCGGCCAGCCGGGCGACCGAGCCGTCCGCGCCGATGACAGTCGCCGCGTTGGTCTCGGCACCGAAGACCTTGTCCGGGCCGACCTCGTTGATGACGATGAGGTCCGCCCGCTTGCGGGCCAGCTTGGCCCGGCCGTTGGCCTCGGCGTCGCCGGTCTCGGCGGCGAACACCACCAGCACCTGTTCGGGTCGACGGCTACGGCCCAGCTCGGCGGCGATGTCCGGGTTCGTGACCAGGTCGATCGTCGGCGCGCTGCCGTCGTCCGCCTTCTTGATTTTGCCAGGCGCGTACGTCGCCGGACGGAAATCGGCGGGAGCGGCTGCCATCACCACGGCGTCCGCGCCGGCCGCGGCCTCCAGGGTCGCCTTGCGCAGCTCCTCGGTGGTGCCCACCCGGACCAGGTCGACGCCGGCCGGATCGGCCAACGAGACGTTCGCCGACACCAGGGTGACCCGGGCGCCCCGGGCCACCGCCGCGCGGGCGAAGGCGTACCCCTGCTTGCCGGACGAGCGGTTGCCGAGGAACCGGACCGGGTCGAGCGGCTCGCGGGTGCCGCCGGCGGTGACCACCACGTGCCGGCCGGCCAGGTCGGCCGGGGCGGTGCCGCCCCGGGCGAGGGCGCGGCGGGCGACGGCGAAGATCTCCGCCGGGTCGGGCAGCCGGCCCTTGCCGGTGTCGGCGCCGGTGAGCCGGCCGACGGCGGGCTCGATCACCCGGACGCCCCGGGCCCGCAGGGTCGCGACGTTCGCGACGGTGGCGGGGTGCTCCCACATCTCGGTGTGCATCGCCGGGGCGAGCAGGACCGGGCAGCGGGCGGTCAGCAGGGTGTTGGTCAGCAGGTCGTCGGCGAGCCCGTGGGCGGCCTTGGCGAGCAGGTCGGCCGTGGTCGGCGCGACCACCACCAGGTCGGCGTGCTGGCCGAGGCGGACGTGCGGCACCTCGTGCACTTCGGACCAGACGTCGTCGGCGACCGGCCGCCCGGAGAGCGCGGCCCAGGTCGGCGCCCCGACGAAGCGGAGCGCCGACGCGGTCGGCACGACCCGGACGCGATGACCCGACTCGGTGAAGAGCCGGAGCAGCTCACACGCCTTGTAGGCGGCGATGCCACCGCCGACCCCGAGGACGATCTCGGCGGACATCGACGCGGGCGGGCTTACGGCTGGTCGGTCGGCTCGGCGGTGAGCAGGCCCGCGTTGATCTCGCGCATGGCGATCGAGAGCGGCTTCTCCTGCGGGGTGGTCTCCACGAGCGGACCGACGTACTCCAGCAGGCCCTCACCGAGCTGGCTGTAGTAGGCGTTGATCTGACGCGCGCGCTTGGCGGCGAAGATCACCAGCGCGTACTTCGAGGTCGTCTTCTCGAGGAGCTCGTCGATCGGCGGGTTGGTGATGCCTTCGGGGTTGGCGATGGATCCCACGAATTAACCTCTGCGTCTCTGCACCGCGCGAAAGCGGTGGTCTCTCAACCGCTCGGGCGCGGTTGGGCCGGAGCCAGGAAGGAAGAACCGAGCAAGCCTACCAGCTCGTCGGCCGCGCGCTCGGCACGGTCGTGCGTCACGGCGTGCGAGAAGACCGCCGCCAGGGCCGGGTCCGGCCGGTACCCGGGCGGGGCGAGGAGCACCAGCTGCGCGTCCGGAGCGACGGCCCGGACGGCGAGCGCGCCGGGCAGGTCCAGCGGGAGCAGCACCGGCCGACCGGCGGCCAGCCGGGAACGGATCCCCGCGCGCGGGATACCGCGCCGGTACGGCCCGATCCGGCTCCACTCCAGCAGCTCGTCCCCGGCGATCATCCGCTCGAACTCGGCCGCGGCGAGGAAGAGCCGGTCCACGCCGTCCACCTCGCCCGCGCCGGGCGGCCGGGTGGTGGCTGCCACGGGAACCCAGGCGGACGGGAAACGCGCCCGGACCAGCTCGACGACACTCTCCGTGCCGGCCCCGGAAGGTCCGGCCAGGACAGTGAGCCGAGCCGCCGGGCGCGCCTCGTCATCCCTGCTCACCGCTTGTTTCTACACGTTGCGGCGTTCAGTTGGCGGCGAACTCTCCAAGCAGAGCCTTGCGCTGCTGCTCGCCCAGGCCACGCAGTCGGCGGCTGTCGGCGATCTTGAGCTTCTCCATGATCTGGGTGGCCCGGATCTTGCCGATGCCCGGCATTGCCTGCAGGACGGCCGACACCTTCAGCTTGCCGACGACGTCGTTGGACTCGGCCTGCTCGAGGACCGTGGCGAGGTTGGTCTTGCCCTGCTTCAGGTCCTCCTTCAGCTTTGCACGGGCCTTGCGGATCTCCGCGGCCTTCTCCAGCGCGGCAGCGCGCTGCTCGGGGGTCAGTGACGGGAGCGGCACCAGTTCTCCTCAGGTCCCTATCGCGGCGGGCGGGGCGCACCGCCGCATCTGTGAAACGTGGTGTCGCTGGCAACCAAAGGGGTCCGTGGTTCCCAGCGCGGGGAAAACTAGCGGTCATCGGAGATTTCGGCAACGTGGGCGCGCGAAGATCAACGCAAAGTGACCGAGCCGTCACTCCGTCAGGACCTGGCCCAGCGCGGCCCGACACTCGCCGAGGACCCGGTCCGCCGCGGCCCGCAGGGCGGCGATGTCCGGTCCCACATGCAGGACCTCACGGGAGTACGAGGGCAGCACCGAGGGCAGGCTGGAGCCGAAGACGGTCCGCAGGTCGGCCGCCGTGCCACCCTGGGCGCCAAGCCCCGGCGCGAGCAGCGGACCGTTCACCGCCGACAGGTCGTGACCGGTGTCGCCGATCGTCGCGCCGACCACCAGACCGAAGCTGCCGAGCGGCTCGACACCCCTGTTGAGCTGGGAAATCTCGTCGATCACGGTCTGCGCGACGGTCCGCCCGTCGGCCGTGACGGCGCGCTGCACCGAGGCGCCCTCCGGGTTCGAGGTGAGCGCCAGGACGAAGACGCCGCCCCCGTGCGCGGCGGCCAGCTCGAACATCGGCGCGAGGGATCCGACCCCGAGATAGGGGCTGGCCGTGATCGCATCGACATACAGCGGACTGGATGGATCGAGGTAGGCCGAGGCATACGCGCTGACCGTCGAACCGATGTCGCCACGCTTGACGTCGAGGAGAACGAGCGAGCCCGCATCCCGTAACTGTCGGATAGTTGACTCAAGAATCCCGACACCCCGGGCACCGAACCGCTCGAAAAAGGCCGACTGGGGCTTGACGACCGCAATCCGATCACCGAGCGCCTCGACCACGGTCCGGGCGAACCGGTCGAGCCCGGCGACGTCGTCGGACAGCCCCCAGCGCGCCAGCAGGCCCGGATGCGGGTCGATCCCTACGCAGAGCGGTCCCCGTTCGGCCACGGCCCGGTGCAGGCGGACGCCGAAGCTCTCCATCGCGACTCTCCCTCTCCTTCGCGCGGCGCCGCGCCGCGGTGGTCGTACGGCGGTGAACGCCGCCGCTCGTCGTGTGCCGCCCGGGCGGACCGTCGGGCCGCTCCCCCGGTACGCCTCAGCCGGCCTTGACCGCCGCCTCGACGCCGCTGACGATCCGCGCCACGTCAGCGTCGTCGGTGACGTACGGCGGCATGGTGTAGACCAGGTCGCGGAACGGGCGCAGCCAGACGCCCTGCGCCACCGCGGCCGCGGTGGCCCGGGCCAGGTCCACCTCGCGGTCGAGCTGGACCACGCCGATCGCGCCCAGGACCCGCACGTCCGCCACCCCGGGCGCGTCGCGCAGCGGCTCCAGCCCGGCCCGCAGCCCGTCCTGGATCCTCGTCACCCGCCCGGCCCAGTCCCCGGCCCGCAGCAGGTCCAGCGAGGCGTTGGCGACCGCGCAGGCGAGCGGATTGCCCATGAACGTGGGACCGTGCGCCAGCACCCCGCCCGCCGAGATGCCGCGGGCGATCTCGGGCGTGCAGAGCGCAGCGGCCAGGGTCAGGTAGCCGCCGGTGAGCGCCTTGCCGACGCAGAGCACGTCCGGGGTGACGCCGGCGTGTTCGGCGGCGAACATCGCGCCGGTACGGCCGAAGCCGGTGGCGATCTCGTCGAAGACGAGCAGGACGCCGTGCGCCCGGGTCACCTCGCGCAGCACCCTCAGGTAGTGCGGGTGGTGGAAGCGCATCCCGCCGGCGCCCTGGACCACCGGCTCCACGATCACCGCCGCCAGCTCGTCGGCGTGCCGCTCCACCGCGTCGATCAGGGCCTGCTCGTACGCCGGGTCCGGCGGGGTGTCGAAGCCGCCCGGCGGCACCGGCGCGAAGACCTGCCGGGGCAGCACGTCCCCCCAGAGGTGGTGCATCCCGCCCTCCGGGTCGCACACGCTCATCGGGTGGAAGGTGTCCCCGTGGTACCCGCCCCGCCAGGTGCCCAGCCGGCGGCGCTCCGGCCGGCCGGTGGCCCGCTGGTACTGCAGGCACATCTTCACCGCCACCTCGACGCTGACCGAGCCGGAGTCGGCGAGGAAGACGTGTTCCAGGCCGTCGGGGGCCAGCTCGACCAGGGTGCTCGCCAGCCGGACCGCGGGCTCGTGGGTGAGCCCGCCGAACATCACGTGGCTCATCCGGCCGAGCTGGTCGGTGACCGCCGCGTCGAGCACGGGGTGGCGGTAGCCGTGGATCGCCGCCCACCACGACGACATCCCGTCGACCAGCTCCCGGCCGTCCGCCAGCCGCAGCCGTACGCCCTCCGCGCTCGCCACCACGTGGGGCGGGCTGGCCGGCGGCAGCGCCGCGTACGGGTGCCAGACGTGCCGGCGGTCGGCGGCCAGGATCTCCTCAGGCGTCACGGGCCCTCCTTCGTGTCCTCGCGCGGACTGATGCGCACCCCGATGGCCGGCACGCGCGGACCGGGCCGCACGCCGGTGGGGCCGGACGGTGCTCCCACGGTCCCTTTGCTCTGCTGCAGCGACGGCAACACCGGGTGTCCGGACACCGGACGGCGGCCGTTGCGCCGGGGGCAGCAGAGCAAAGGGCGTGCCGCGGGGATGTCGTCCGGCCCTGGTTCACCGGTGGCCGGCCGGTACCGCCGCCGTCCCGGCCGCCGCGCGGGCGGCCGCGCGGACCAGAGCGGGGCCACGGTAGATGAAACCGGTGTAGAGCTGGACGAGGCTCGCTCCGACGTCGAACATCCGGGCCGCGTCGGCCGGGTCCAGGATGCCGCCGACCCCGATCACCGGCAGCCGGCCGCCGGTCTCCCGGTGCACGAAGGCGACCACCTCGCGGGCGCGTCCGGCCAGCGGACGGCCGGAGAGGCCGCCGGTCTCCGCGCCGCGCTCCCGGTCGGCCGGGGCGAGCCCGTCGCGGGCCAGCGTGGTGTTGGTGGCGATCACCCCGGCCGCGCCCCGGTCCAGGCAGACCTCCAGCAGCTCGGCGATGGCCGGCTCGGTGAGGTCCGGGGCGATCTTCACCAGCACCGGCTTCTCCCCCACCAGCGCCGCGAGCAGCGCGTCCAGGTGGGACTTGTCCTGAAGGGACCGCAGCCCCGGGGTGTTCGGTGAGGAGACGTTGACGGCGAAGTAGTCGCCGTGCCCCTTCAGCGCCCGGTAGGAGGTCAGGTAGTCCTCGACGGCCTCGTCCAGCGGGGTCACCTTGGACTTGCCGAGGGAGATGCCCAGCGGTACGCCGATCGGGCGCGGCAGCGCCGCCAGCCGGTCGGCCAGGGCCGCGGCGCCGGCGTTGTTGAACCCCATCCGGTTCACCACGGCCTCGCTGTCCCGCAACCGGAACAGCCGGGGCCGGGGGTTGCCCGGCTGGGCGTGCGCGGTGACCGTGCCGACCTCGACGAAGCCGAAGCCGAGCGCCGGCCAGGCCGGCAGCGCCACCCCGTTCTTGTCCATTCCCGCGGCCAACCCGACCGGGTTCGGGAACTCCACCCCGAACACCGTCCGGGGCGCCCGCCGGAGGTAGCGGGCCCGCAGCGCCGCCAGTGCCGCCGGCCGCCGGGACACCGCGGCCAGCCGCCGCAACGTCCACTCGTGCGCCGCCTCGGCGTCCCCACCCCCCACCCGGAACAGCCCCGGCCGCACGACCTTCTCAAAGATCACGCCGGGCCTCCCCGGTAGGGGTCGATCATGAAGTTGGTGCCCCGCGCCCCGACGTGTCGAGGCCACAACTTCATGATCGACGCGGCGATGCGGGGGGTCACTGGGCGGCCCGCAGGGCGGCGTGGAGCTCCTGGAGGGGGCGGACGCGCATGTCGCCGCGGATGCGGGCCTCGATGCCCATGACCGCCGCCGCCGCGCCCGGGACGGTGGTGATGCAGGGGATGTCCGCCGTCACCGCGGCGCTGCGGATCTCGTAGCCGTCGGAGCGGGCGCTGGCGCCGGAGCCCTGCGGCGTGTTGACCACCAGGGCCACGTCGCCACCGAGGATCATCGAGACCGCGTCCTCGCCCTCACCGGCCTCGTAGTGCTTGCGGATCTGCTCACAGGCGATGCCGTGCCGGCGCAGCACCTCGGCGGTGCCGGTGGTGGCGACGATCTCGAAGCCCAGGTCGGCCAGGCGCTTGATCGGGAAGATCATGCCGCGCTTGTCCCGGTTGGCCACCGAGACGAAGATCCTCCCGGCGGTCGGCAGCGAGCCGTACGCGGCGGACTGCGACTTGGCGAAGGCGTGCCCGAAGTTGGTGTCGATGCCCATCACCTCGCCGGTGGACTTCATCTCCGGGCCCAGCAGCGAGTCGATCCCCTTGCCGGACGGGGTGCGGAACCGCTTGAACGGCAGCACCGCCTCCTTCACCGCGATCGGGGCGTCGGCCGGCATCGCGCCGCCGTCCCCGGTCGGCGGGAGCAGGCCCTCGGCGCGCAGCTCGGCGATGGTGGCGCCGAGCGCGATCCGGGCCGCCGCCTTCGCCAACGGCACGGCGGTCGCCTTGGAGACGAACGGGACCGTCCGGGACGCCCGCGGGTTCGCCTCCAGCACGTAGAGCATGTCGTCCTTGAGGGCGTACTGCACGTTGAGCAGGCCGCGGACGCCCACGCCCTTGGCGATCGCCTCGGTGTAGCGGCGCACCTGGGCCAGGTGCGAACTGGCCAGCGTGATCGGCGGCAGCGCGCAGGACGAGTCGCCGGAGTGGATGCCGGCCTCCTCGATGTGCTCCATCACGCCCCCGAGGTAGACCTCGCCGTCGGCGTCGCAGAGCGCGTCCACGTCGATCTCGATGGCGTCGTCGAGGAAGCGGTCCACCAGCACCGGGTGGTCCGGCGAGATGTCGGTGGCCCGGCCGATGTAGTCGCGAAGCGTGGCGTCGTCGTAGACGATCTCCATGCCCCGCCCGCCGAGCACGTACGACGGGCGCACCAGCACCGGGTACCCGATCTCGTCGGCGATCGCCTTCGCCTCGTCGTACGAGGTGGCCATGCCGTGCGCGGGGGCGCGCAGCCCGGCCCGGGCGAGCACCGAGCCGAACGCGCCCCGCTCCTCGGCCAGGTGGATCGACTCCGGGGAGGTGCCGACCACCGGCACCCCGGCGTCCTTGAGCCGCTGCGCCAGCCCCAGCGGGGTCTGCCCGCCGAGCTGCACGATCACCCCGACCACGCCCGGCCCGCCGGCCGCCCGGCCGGAGGAGTCCTCGGCGTGCCAGACCTCCAGGACGTCCTCGAAGGTCAGCGGCTCGAAGTAGAGCCGGTCGGCGGTGTCGTAGTCGGTGGAGACCGTCTCCGGGTTGCAGTTGACCATCACGGTCTCGTAGCCGACCGCCCGCAGCGCCATCACGGCGTGCACGCAGGAGTAGTCGAACTCGATGCCCTGGCCGATCCGGTTCGGTCCGGAGCCCAGGATGAGCACCTTGGGCCGGTCCGAGGGCGCGACCTCGGTCTCCTGGTCGTAGGTGGAGTAGTGGTACGGGGTGGTCGCCTCGAACTCGGCGGCGCAGGTGTCAACCGTCTTGTAGACCGGGCGGACGCCGAGCCGGTGCCGCAGCGTGCGGACGCCGTCCTCGGCGGCCAGCTCCGGGCGGAGCGCGGCGAGCTGCCGGTCGGAGAGCCCGGCCCGCTTGGCCCGGCGCAGCAGGCCGGCGTCGAGCACCGGGGCGTCCACGATCTCCGTGCGCAGCTCGACCAGCGCGGCGATCTGGTCCAGGAACCACGGGTCCATCCCGCCGGAGGCGGCGGCGACCTCGGCGATGGAGGCGCCGAGCCGCAGCGCCCGCTCGACGGTGTAGAGCCGGCCGTCGTGCGGCATCTTCAGCGCGGCGAGGGTGTTCTCCTTCGTCGCGCCGGCCGGGTCGGCGCCCGTCGCGGCAGCGACGACCGGATCCGGCACAGTCCAGAATCCGGCTGCTTTCGTCTCCATCGAACGCATCGCCTTGTTCAGCGCCTCGGTGAAGTTGCGGCCCAGGCTCATCGCCTCGCCGACCGACTTCATCGTGGTGGTCAGCTCCGGGTCCGCGCCGGGGAACTTCTCGAACGCGAACCGCGGGATCTTCACCACCACGTAGTCCAGGGTGGGCTCGAAGGCCGCCGGGGTCTTCAGGGTGATGTCGTTGGGGATCTCGTCGAGGGTGTAGCCGATGGCCAGCTTCGCGGCGATCTTGGCGATCGGGAAGCCGGTGGCCTTCGAGGCCAGCGCCGAGGAGCGGGACACCCGGGGGTTCATCTCGATCACGACGATCCGGCCGTCGGCCGGGTTGACCGCGAACTGGATGTTGCAGCCGCCGGTGTCCACCCCGACCTCGCGCAGCACCGCGATGCCGAGGTCGCGCAGGCGCTGGTACTCCCGGTCGGTCAGCGTCATGGCCGGGGCCACGGTGACGCTGTCGCCGGTGTGCACGCCCATCGGGTCGACGTTCTCGATCGAGCAGACGACGACCACGTTGTCATGGCGGTCGCGCATCAGCTCGAGCTCGTACTCCTTCCAGCCGAGCACGCTCTCCTCGATGAGCACCTCGTGCACCGGGCTGGCGGCCAGGCCGGCGCCGGCGATCCGAGCCAGGTCCTCGGGCGTGTGCGCCATGCCGGAGCCCAGGCCGCCCATGGTGAACGACGGCCGGATCACCACCGGCAGGCCCAGCTCGGTGACGGTCGCCTCGACCTCGGCCATCGAGTGGCAGACCCGCGACCGGGGCACCAGGCTGGTCGGGTCGTCCAGACCGAGCCGTACGCCGGCCTTGGCGACGACTTCCTTGAACAGCTGCCGGTCCTCGCCGCGGTTGATCGCCTCGATGTTGGCGCCGATCAGCTCCACGCCGTACTTCTCCAGCACGCCCGCCTCGTGCAGGGCGACCGCCGTGTTCAGCGCGGTCTGCCCGCCCAGCGTGGGCAGCAGCGCGTCGGGGCGCTCCTTCGCGATGACCAGCTCGACGAACTCCGGGGTGATCGGCTCGACGTACGTGGCGTCGGCGAACTCCGGGTCGGTCATGATCGTCGCCGGGTTGGAGTTGACCAGGCTGACCCGGATCCCCTCGCTGCGCAGCACCCGGCAGGCCTGGGTGCCGGAGTAGTCGAACTCGCAGGCCTGCCCGATCACGATCGGCCCGGAGCCGATCACCAGGATGTGCTTGAGATCGGTCCGCTTAGGCATTCTTGCCGCCTTCACTCTGCTGTCGGTCGAGGCCACGGCCCTCGCTGCGCTTCCGGTCGAGGGCGCCAGCGCCCTCGATCAGTTCGGCGAAACGGTCGAAGAGGTAGTCCGCGTCGTGCGGGCCGGCCGCCGCCTCGGGGTGGTACTGGACGGTGAAGGCGGGCACGTCCCTCGCCCGCAGCCCCTCGACCACGTTGTCATTGAGGCAGACGTGGCTCACCTGGACACCCCCGAACTCGGTCTCGATCACCTGGTCGGGGACGACCGCGCCGTGCCCCGCGCCCGGGACCTCGACGGCGAAGCCGTGGTTGTGGCTGGTCACCTCGACCTTGCCGGTGGCCCGGTCGAGCACCGGCTGGTTGATGCCGCGGTGGCCGTAGCCGAGCTTGTAGGTGCCGAAGCCGAGCGCCCGGCCGAGGATCTGGCTGCCGAAGCAGATGCCGAAGAGCGGGACCCGCCGGCGCAGCACCTCCCGGGCGAGCGCGACCGGGCCGTGGGCGGTGGCCGGGTCGCCCGGGCCGGGCGAGAGGAAGACCGCGTCCGCGCCGGTGGCGAGCAGGTCGTCGATGCTCGAACCGGCGGGCAGCACGTGGGTGGTGACCCCGCGCGCGGCGAGCCGGCGCGGCACGTTGCGCTTGATGCCCAGGTCCAGCGCGGCGACCGTGAACCGGTGCTCGCCCTGCGCCTCGACGACGTACGGCTTCTCGGTGGTCACCTCGGCGGAGAGGTCCGCGCCGACCATCCGCGGCGACTGGCGGACCCGGGCCAGCAGGGCGCGCGGGTCGTCGTCGATGCTGGAGATGCCGACCCGCATGGCGCCCCGCTCGCGCAGGTGTCGGGTCAGCGCCCGGGTGTCGACGCCGCTGATGCCGACCACGCCCTCGGCGGCGAGCCGGTCCTCCAGCCCGCCGGTGGCCCGCCAGTTGGAGCCGATCCGGGCCGGGTCGCGGACCACGTACCCGGCGACCCAGATCCGGCCGGACTCGTCGTCCTCGTCGTTCACGCCGGTGTTGCCGATGTGCGGGGCGGTCTGCACCACCACCTGTCGGTGGTAGGACGGGTCGGTCAGGGTCTCCTGATAGCCGGTCATGCCGGTGTTGAAGACCGCCTCGCCGAAGGTCTCCCCGACGCTGCCGTACGCCTCGCCGTGGAAAGTCCGGCCGTCCTCGAGAACGAGGATCGCGGAACGTCTGCGGGTCACTTGACTGCCTTTCCGTCCAGGACCGTCGGCTCGCCGCGCAGGAAGGTCGCCACGATGCGACCCGGCAGCGTCATGCGGGCGTACGGGGTGTTGCGACTGCGACTGGCCAGCTCCGCCGGCTCGATGGTGCGGCGGGCGGCCGGGTCGACCAGGGTCAGGTTGGCCGGCACGCCGGGGGCCGGGTCGACGCCGTGCCCGTCCAGGCCGGCGATCCGGGCCGGGGTGCGGGACATCCGCTCGGCGATCAGGTCCCACTGCGGGCCGAGCACGTCGAGGGCGATGGAGAGCGCCGTCTCCAGGCCGAGCATGCCCGGCCGGGCGTACGCCCACTCGCACTCCTTGTCCTCCACGGCGTGCGGCGCGTGGTCGGTGGCGATGATGTCGATCACGCCCTCGGCCAGCGCGGCGCGGAGCGCGGCGACGTCGGTGGCGGTCCGCAGCGGCGGGTTCACCTTGTAGACCGGGTCGTACGTCTCGGCCTTGGAGTCGGTGAGCAGCAGGTGGTGCGGGGTCACCTCGGCGGTGACCTTCACCCCGCGCGCCTTCGCGTGCCGCAGCACCTCGACGCTCCCGGCGGTGGAGACGTGGCAGATGTGCAGCCGGCTGCCGACGTGCTCGGCCAGCAGCACGTCCCGGGCGATGATCGCCTCCTCGGCGACCGCCGGCCAGCCGGTCAGCCCGAGCCGGGTGGAGACCTCGCCCTCGTGCATCTGCGCGCCCTCGGTGAGCCGCGGCTCCTCGGCGTGCTGCGCGATCACCCCGTCGAACGCCTTGACGTACTCCAGCGCCCGGCGCATCAGCTTCGGGTCGGCGACGCAGTGCCCGTCGTCGGAGAAGATCCGCACCCGGGCCGCCGAGTCGGCCATCGCGCCCAGCTCGGCGAGCTGCCCGCCGGCCAGCCCGACGGTGACCGCGCCGATGGGCTGCACGTCGACCAGCCCGGCCTCCCGGCCGAGCCGCCAGACCTGCTCGACCACGCCGGCGGTGTCGGCGACCGGGGAGGTGTTGGCCATCGCGCAGACCGCGGTGTAGCCGCCCAGCGCCGCCGCCCGGGAGCCGGACTCGACGGTCTCGGCGTCCTCCCGGCCGGGCTCGCGCAGGTGGGTGTGCAGGTCGACCAGGCCGGGCAGGGCGATCAGCCCGGTGCCGTCGATCACCGTGGCGTCCGGCGCGGTCAGCCCCACGCCGGCCTCCGCCACGACGCCGTCGTGGATCAGCAGGTCGGTCGGCGCGGCGCCGACGACGCTCACGCTCTTGATCAGGTACGCGGTCACCGGTTGTTCCCTCCGAGCAGCAGGTAGAGGACGGCCATCCGCACGGAGACCCCGTTGGCGACCTGTTCGACGATGGTGGAGCGGGGCGAGTCGGCGACCTCGGGGGTGATCTCCATGCCCCGGTTCATCGGGCCCGGGTGCATGACGATCGCGTGCTCGGGCAGCCGGCGCATCCGCGGGCCGTCCAGGCCGTAGCGGCGCGCGTACTCGCGGGCGGAGGGGAAGTAGGAGTCGTTCATCCGCTCGCGCTGCACTCGCAGCATCATCACCACGTCCACGCCGGGCAGCACGGCGTCGAGGTCGTAGGAGACGTCGGTGCCCGGCGCGAGCGCCCCGGAGATGTCGACGGGGATCAGCGTGGGCGGGCCGACCAGGGTGACCTTGGCGCCGAGGGTGGAGAGCAGCAGCACGTTCGAGCGGGCCACCCGGGAGTGCAGCACGTCGCCGACGATCGCGACGTGCAGGCCGGCGAGCCGACCCAGCCGGGAGCGCATCGTGTACGCGTCGAGCAGCGCCTGGGTGGGGTGCTCGTGGGTGCCGTCGCCGGCGTTGACCACCGACCCGTCCACCCAGTTGGCCAGCCGGTGCGGGGCCCCGGAGGCGGGGTGCCGGACGACCACCGCGTCGGCGCCCATCGCCTGGAGGGTGAGCGCGGTGTCCTTCAGGCTCTCGCCCTTGGTCACGCTGGAGCCCTTGGCGGAAAAGTTGATCACATCGGCGCTGAGCCGCTTGGCGGCCGCCTCGAACGAGATCCGGGTCCGGGTGGAGTCCTCGTAGAAGAGGTTCACCACGGTCCGGCCGCGCAGCGCGGGGAGCTTCTTGACCTCGCGGCCGGCGACGGTGGCCATCTCGGCGGCGGTGTCCAGGATCAGGGTGGCGGTGGCCGCGTCGAGGTCGCCGCCGGAGAGCAGATGCCGGATCATGCGGGATTCCCCCCGTACAGCTTGACCTCGTCAGCGCCGTCGGTCTCGGCGAGGGTGACCTTCACGCTCTCGGCGAGCGCGGTCGGGATGTTCTTGCCGACGTAGTCGGCGCGGATCGGCAGCTCGCGGTGGCCCCGGTCGACCAGGACGGCGAGCTGCACGGAGGCGGGGCGGCCGACGTCGCTGAGCGCGTCCAGGGCGGCCCGCACGGTGCGGCCGGAGAAGAGCACGTCGTCGACGAGGATGACCCGCTTGCCGTCGATCCCGCCGGGCGGCAGCTCGGTCGGGCCGACCGCGCGGGTGGCGTGCCGGCGCAGGTCGTCGCGGTAGAGGGTGATGTCGAGCACGCCGACCGGGACGGCCACGTCCTCGAAGGTGCTGATCCGCGCGGCGAGCCGGCGGGCGAGCGGCAGGCCCCGGGTGGGGATGCCGAGCAGCACGGTGTCGGCGGCGCCCTGGGTCTTCTCGAGGATCTGGTGGGCGATGCGGTCGACCACGCGCGACACGTCGGCGGCGGCGAGGATCACCTTCACCGAGGGTTGTCGCGGCGGCGACGACTGGGCAGCCGGTGGGTAGGCCACGGCGGACCTCCTTCCCCGCCTCACGGGACGGGTCGTTAAAGGATGTCTGGGTTGCCGGTCCGGCCGGGAACGGCCTGGACCGGGGCTTCACGCCACGTTACCAGCGGTCACCGGGCCGACCGCCGCCGGTGCTGACCCCAGAATCAGGGTGGCGAAATGGGGATAACTCCCCCCGTGCCCCCCAACGGTGTTGTCACGACCACTTGACCAGGTGTCGCAATCCCCGTACCGTCACGCTCCGTAGCGATAGCTGGGAGAACCCCGAGCAGCACTGGGAGTGTCCGAATGCCCTCTGAATACGCCAAGTCGCTGGGCGCCCGCCTGCGCTCCATCCGCCAGCAGCAGGGCCTGTCCCTGCAGGGTGTGGAGGAGAAGTCGAACGGGCGGTGGAAGGCCGTGGTGGTCGGCTCGTACGAGCGCGGCGACCGGGCCGTCACCGTGTCCCGCCTGGCGGAGCTGGCCGACTTCTACCGCGTTCCCGTCTCGGAGCTGCTGCCCGACGGCAGCGGGGTGCGCCACGAGCCGACCAGCAAAATCGTCCTGGACCTGGAGCGGCTCTACGACGAGGCCTCCGAGGACCTCGCCTACGTCGCCCGGTACGCCCGTGCCATCCAGCAGCAGCGCGGTGACTACAACGGCCGGGTGCTCTCCATCCGCGCCGACGACCTGCGCGCGCTGGCGATCGTCTACGACGCCTCGCCGTCGGGCCTGATCGAGCGGCTCACCGAGCACGGTGTGCTGGTCGCCGACCCGCGGGCGTTCTTCGCGTCCTGACCCGTAGCAGCAACCGAAAGGGCCCGTGCCGTCCGGCACGGGCCCTTTCGTCGTACGGGTGCGGTCGCCGTGGCGCGTCGGCCGCGACTCAGCGGGTGGCGTACTCGGCGATCCGGCCGAGCACCCCGTTGAGGAAGCGCGGCGAGTCGTCGGTCGACATCTGCCGGGCCAGCTCCACGGCCTCGCTGATCGCCACCGCGTCGTCGATGTCGTCGACGTAGAGCAGCTCGTAGACCGCGATCCGGGCGAGGTTACGGTCGACCACCGGCATCCGGTCCAGCGTCCAGCCCTCGGCGTAGCTGGCGATCAGCTCGTCGATCCGGTCGAGGTGCGCGGCGACGCCCTCGACCAGGCTGACCGCGTAGCCCAGGTGCTCCGGGCGGGGCTTCTCGATCCGCTCGATGTAGCCGGCGAGCACCTCGACCGGGGGCCGGTCGCGCAGATCCGCCTCGAAGAGCACGTCCAGCGCCCGCTTGCGCGCCTTGCGGCGCGCCGGCATCTGCTGCTTGGGACCCTCAGCCATCAGGCGCGGCCGAGGTAACGGCCGTCGCGGGTGTCGACCTTGATCTTCTCGCCGGTGGTGATGAAGAGCGGCACCGGCACGGTCGCGCCGGTCTCGACGGTGGCCGGCTTGTTGCCGCCGGTCGACCGGTCGCCCTGCAGACCCGGCTCGGTGTAGGTGACCTCGAGCACGACGGAGGTCGGCAGCTCGATGTAGAGCGGGACGCCCTCGTGGGTGGCGACGGTCGCCTCGGCCTCCGGCAGGAGGTAGTTGGCCGCCTCGCCGACGGTGCCGCCGGGGACGGTGATCTGGTCGAACGTCTCCAGATCCATGAAGACGTAGTCCTCGCCGTCGGCGTACAGGTACTGCATGGTGCGCTTGTCGACGGTCGCGGTCTCGACCTTGGTGCCCGCGTTGAAGGTCTTGTCGACGACCTTGCCGGACAGCACGTTCTTCAGCGTGGTGCGCACAAAGGCGCCACCCTTACCGGGCTTGACGTGCTGGAACTCGACGACGGCCCAGAGCTCCCCGTCGAGGTTGAGTACGAGGCCGTTTTTGAGCTCGTTGGTGGTGGCCATTTCCTGCCTTGATCATCAATTGGCGGACAGACCTGCAAAGTCTACTAGCTGTGTCGAACCGACAGCGCCGCCGCTGTCCCGCCCGGCCTGAGGGTCACCCCGGGTGCCGGCGCCGGGACGCGACGGAACGTGACCGCGGCCGGCTCAGTCGGTCGCCGCCAGCCGGGTGGCGATGTGCTGCAGGGCGAGGCGGTAGCCGTCCACGCCCAGCCCGCAAATCACCCCGGTGGCCACCGCGGAGACCACCGAGTGGTGCCGGAACTCCTCCCGGGCGTGGATGTTGGAGATGTGCACCTCCACCAGCGGCCCGCGCAGCATCGCGCAGGCGTCCCGCACCGCGATCGAGTAGTGCGACCAGGCGGCGGGATTGAGCACCACCGGGGCGCCCTCGTCGGCCGCCGCGTGCAGCCAGCCGAGCAGCTCGTGCTCGGCGTCGGTCTGCCGGACCACCACGTCCAGGCCCAGCTCCCGGCCGACGTCCACGCACCTGGTGACCAGGTCGGCGTAGCTGGTCACCCCGTAGACGTCGACCTGCCGGGTGCCGAGCCGGCCCAGGTTGGGGCCGTTGAGCACGTACACCCTCACGAGGAGATCTCCCGGTAGGCGGCGTGCAGCAGGTCGTCGTCGGGGCCCTCCAGGATCGCCGGCTGGGCCAGGCCGTCGAGCACCACGAAACGCAGCGTGCTGCCCCGGGCCTTCTTGTCGACCCGCATCGCGGCGAGCAGCCGCGGCCACGCGTCGGCGGGATAGCTGGTCGGCAGGCCGAGCGCGGCCACCACCGCCCGGTGCCGCTCGGCGGTCGCCGCGTCCAGTCGACCGGCGAGCCGGGCCAGCGTGGCAGCGTAGACGAGGCCCACGGAGACCGCGTGCCCGTGCCGCCACCGGTAGCCCTCCACCTTCTCGATCGCGTGGGCCAGGGTGTGCCCGTAGTTCAGCACCTCCCGTACCCCGGACTCGCGCAGGTCGCCGGAGACCACGTCGGCCTTCACCCGGATCGCCCGCTCGATCAACTCGCGGGTCACCGGCCCGGTCGGGTCGAGCGCGGCCGCGGGATCCCGCTCGACCAGGTCGAGGATCACCGGGTCGGCGATGAAGCCGCACTTGACCACCTCGGCCATCCCGGCGGCCAGGTCGGCCGGGGGCAGGCTGTCCAGGGTGGTGAGGTCGCAGATCACCCCGGCCGGCGGGTGGAAGGCGCCGACCAAGTTCTTGCCGGCGGCGGTGTTGACCCCGGTCTTGCCGCCCACCGCCGCGTCGACCATGCCCAGGAGCGAGGTCGCGATCGGCACCCAGCGCACCCCGCGCAGCCAGCAGGCCGCCACGAAGCCGGCCAGGTCGGTGACCGCGCCGCCGCCGATCCCCACCACGGCGTCGGTACGGGTGAACCCGGCCTCGCCGAGCCGGTCCCAGCAGTCGGCGGCCACGTCGATCTGCTTGCCCGCCTCGGCGTCGGGCACCTCGATCAGCAGCGGTTCGACCCCGACCGCGCGGACCCGCTCACCGAACGTCTCCGCCAACTCCTTGAGCGGGGGAGCGTGCAGCACCGCCACCCGGTTCGCGCCGGGCAGCAGTCGGGGCGGCGGGTCGAGCAGGTCGCGTCCCACCAGCACGTCGTACGGCCGCTCGCCGCCGACCGGGATCCGGGTCACCTCGTCCATCGCCGGCAGCCTAGTCGAGCCGGCGGTCCCCGGGCGGCGACTGTCCAGTCCGTGACCGGAACGGCACGCCGACGTCCGACCGGTCCGGCGCGTCGTCACCACGCCGGTTCCCGGTCGTCAGGGCTTGAGCAGGGCGGCGACCTCGGCCGCGATCTCCTCCGGGGTGCGCCCGTCGGTCAGCACGGTCGCGGTGGCCACCTCGGCGTAGAGCGGACGGCGCTGCTCCATCAGGTGCTTGAGGGTGGCCCGCGGGTTGATCGCCAGCAGCGGTCGCCCGGCACCGAGACCGACCCGCTTCACCGCGTCGGGCAGCTCCACCGAGAGGTGCACCACGGTGTGCCCGATCAGCGCGGCGCGGTTCTCCTCGGCGAGGATCGCGCCGCCGCCGAGGGCGAGCACCCCGCCGTGCGAGGCCAGCGCCGCCGCCACCGCCGCCCGCTCGAGGGTACGGAAGTGGTCCTCCCCCTCGTCGACGAAGATCTCCGGGATCGGCTTGCCGGCGAGCTGCTCGATGTCGAGGTCGGTGTCCCGGAACTCGACGCCCAGCTCGGCGGCGAGCGCCTGGCCGACCGTGGTCTTGCCGGAGCCGGGCGCCCCGACCAGTACGCAGACCGGCCGGTTCACCGGGTCACGCTCCCCGCGGTCACCGGGTCCCTCTTTCGTTCGCGACTGCGGGGCTCCGCTCCGCTGCACTCCTCGCGCTCACCCGGGTCCCTCTTTCGTTCGCGACTGCGGGGCTCCGCTCCGCTGCACTCCTCGCGCTCACCGGATCACCAGGGCGTCGAGGTAGCCGGCGAGGTTGCGGCGCATCTCGGCGACCGAGTCACCGCCGAACTTCTCCACCGCCGCCTCGGCGAGCACCAGGGCGACCATCGCCTCGGCGACCACCGCCGCGGCGGGCACCGCGCAGACGTCCGAGCGCTGGTTGATGGCGGTGGCCGGCTCACCGGTAATGACGTCGACGGTGGCCAGGGCCCGGTTCAGCGAGGAGATCGGCTTCATCGCCGCCTTCACCCGCAGCGGCTCGCCGGTGGTAATGCCACCCTCCAGGCCGCCGGCCCGGTCGGTGACCCGGCGCACCCCGGCGGCGGTCGGCAGGATCTCGTCGTGGGCCTCGGACCCCCGGGAACGGGCCTGCTGCCAACCGTCGCCGATCTCCACGCCCTTGATCGCCTGAATGGACATCAGCGCGGTGGCCAGCCGGGCGTCGAGCTTGCGGTCCCACTGCACGTGGCTGCCCAGGCCCGGCGGGACCCCGTACGCCAGCACCTCGACCACGCCGCCGAGCGTGTCGGCGGCCTTCTTCGCGGCGTCGACCTCGGCGACCATCCGGGCGCTCGCCTCCGGGTCGAGGCAGCGCAGCGGGTCGGCGTCGATCCGCTCGGCGTCTTCGGGGGTGGGGCGCAGCCCGGGCTTGGCGACGACCGGGCCCAGCTCCACCACGTGGGAGACGATCTCGACGCCGAGCGCCTGCTTCACCAGGGCCTTGGCGACGGTGCCCACGGCGACCCGGGCGGCGGTCTCGCGGGCGCTGGCCCGCTCCAGGATCGGCCGGGCGTCGGTGTGGCCGTACTTCTGCATGCCGGCCAGGTCGGCGTGGCCCGGCCGGGGGCGGGTGAGCGGCGCGTTGCGGGCCTGCCCGGCCAGCTCGTCGGGGTCGACCGGGTCGGCGGCCATCACGGTGCGCCACTTCGGCCACTCCGAGTTGCCCACCCGGATCGCCACCGGGCTGCCGATGGTGACCCCGTGCCGGAGCCCGCCGATGATCTCGATCTCGTCCTGCTCGAACGACATCCGGGCGCCCCGGCCGTAGCCGAGCCGGCGCCGGGCCAGCTCACCGGCGATCTCCCCGGTGGTCACTTCGATCCCGGCAGGCACCCCCTCGAGCATCGCGACGAGGGCGGGTCCGTGCGATTCACCTGCAGTCAGCCAGCGCAACACAGCGGTCAGTCTGTCACGCCCGGTGGCCGCGGCGACGCCGTGCCCACCGCGTCCCGTCCTACGGACGCGCCCGTCCGGGCACCGGCCGTAGCGGGCGGCCCGGGGCGCCGCGAGGTCAGCCCGGGCGGCGCGCCCCGGCCAGCGCGGCGGCCATCGCCTCCCGGGGTGCCGGCACCCCGGTGAACTGCTCGAACTGGCCGACCGCCTGGGCGAGCAGCAGGTCCAGCCCGGAGACCACCCGGCAGCCTGCGGCGAGCGCGGCGGCGGCGAGCGGGGTGGGCCACGGGTCGTAGAGGGCGTCGAAGAAGACCGTCCCCGGCCGCCAGTCGAAGTGCGCGGCGAGCGGGTCGGCCACCCCCTTCGGCACGGTGGAGACGACCAGGTCGGCCCGGGCGTGGCTCGGCGCCCCGTCCCAGTCGGCGCCGGCGAGCGGCACGCCGACGGCGCGGGCCACCGGGACCAGTTCCTCGCACGCCTCCGGGCGGCGGGCCACCACGGTGACCTCGGCCGCGCCGAGCCGGGCCGCCGCGGCGAGGGCCGCCCGGGCGGTGCCACCCGCGCCCAGCACGGTGACCGTCGCCCCGGCGGCCACCCCGGCGGCGGTGAGCACGTCGACCATGCCGGTGACGTCGGTGTTGTCGGCGTACCAGGTGCCGTCGGGCCGGCGTACCAGCGTGTTGGCGGCGCCGACGGCGGCGGCGACCGGCGAGACCTCGTCGGCCAGCGCGAGCGCCGCCTCCTTGCCCGGCATGGTCACCGACAGCCCGGCCCACTCCGGACCCAGCCCGGCGACCAGGCCGGCCAGCTCGTCGGCCGCGCACTCCAACCGGGTGTACGACCACCCGGTCAACCCGGCCGCCGCGTACCCCGCCTCGTGGATCACGGGGGAGAGCGAGTGGGCGATCGGCTTGCCGACGACAGCGGCCCTCACCCGCAGTTCGTCCCGCTCAGGACGCCGTTGTCGCACATCTGCTTCTGCAGCTTCCGGAAGTCGGCGTCGTTGGAGCCGTAGCCCATCGTGCCCTTCTGGTCGATGGTCATGAAGTAGATCCAGTCACCCGCCGGCGGGTTCACCGCGCCCTTGAGCGCCTCCTCGCCGGGGTTGCTGATCGGGGTGATGGTCAGCCCGTCGGCACCGTGCGTGCGGTACGGGTTCTTCGGGTCGTTGAGCTCGGCCTGCGTAAGGACGTCGGAGTCCTTCGGGGCCTTGCCCTGCAGGCGCTTCCAGTAGTTGATCGCGCTGTCGATCTCCAGGCACTTGCAGTGGTACTTGTCGGTGTAGACCCGGTTGTAGATCACCCGGGCCACCTTCGGCATGTCCACGTGGTTGACCGACTCGGCCTGGGCGATGGACGCGGTGATCAGCGCCTCGTACGGGGAGATCTTCCGCTCCTGCTGCGCCTTCTCGACGAAGTTCAACTCCTTGGTGACGGTGAGGAACTGGTCCACCATCATCGACAGGATCTGCTCGGCGGTCGCCTTCGGCGGGATCTCGTAGGTCGCCGGGAACAGGAAGCCCTCGATGCTCTTCGGGCCCTTCTTGCCGTCGCCACGCGTGAACCAGTAGGCCGGCACACCCAGCTTGACCGGATCCTTCGCGGCAGCCTTGAAGTCGGCGACCGGGATCTTGGTCTGCTTGGAGAGAATGTCGTAGATCGCCAGGCTGATCGTGCCCTCGGGGATGGTCACCCCGCTCACCACCCGGTTCTTCGGGTCGAGCAGCATGGTCACCGCGTCGGCGGCCTTCATCTGCTTGCGGACCTTGTACCGGCCGACCTGGATGTTCTTGCTGCGGGAGTTCGCCTCCGCGGCCTCGATGAACGCCTTGGTGCTCTTCACCACGCCGACGTCGTAGAGGGAGTCACCGATGTCGGTGAGCGTGTCCCCGTTCTTCACCTCGACCAGCGCCTCGCCCGAGCCCGGGCCGTCGTAGTCGGGGGTGACGAAGTGGTTGCGGATCCGGTCGAAGCCGACGTACGCGCCGCCGCCGATGCCGCCGAGCAGCACGAGCGCCATCAGCAGGGCGAAGATCGTCTTGCCCCGGCCGCGCGACTTGCCGTTGCGCTTGGCCACGGCGCCGCGCCGGTGCCGGCCCTTCTCCCCCCTCTCCGACTCGTCGAACACCAGATCCAGATCGTCGATCATTACGTCCGCCTCCGCTGCGCGTCCAGCCAGCTCTGCAGAATCTCCACCGCGGCGGCCTGGTCGACCACCGCCCGTTGACGTTTTCCCCGGACGCCACGTTCGGCCAGCCTACGACTAGCCACGACGGTCGACATCCTCTCGTCCGTCAGCGCCACCGGAACCGGCGCTATTACCTCGGCCAGACGGGCAGCGTACGCCGACACGTGGACCGCCGCAGGACCGTGTTTGCCGGCAAGATTGACCGGAAGACCCACCACGACCTCGACGGCCTCGTGCTCCGCGATGAGGTCGACCAGCGCCGCCATGTCGGCCGGCACCGCGTCGGCCGCGGCGGTCAGGTCCCGGGCGAGGGTGACCAGCGGGGTGGCCAGGATGCCGTGCGGGTCGGAGCGGGAGACGCCGACCCGGACCTGCCCGACGTCCACCCCCAGCCGGACCCCACGGGACAGCTCAGCCACTACCGGACACCGCCCCGTGACAGGCCAGGGCGGACCGGCATGGTCCGCCCTGGCCCCAGTCGGTGCGCCATCACGCGTCGGCGATCGCCTTCTCCACGGTGGCCAGCAGGTTCGGCGCCTCGGCCGCCGGCAGGCCACCACCCTGGGCGAGGTCGTCGCTGCCGCCACCGCGGCCGGAGAAGGCCGCCTTGACCAGCTCCTTCGCGGTCAGGCCGCGACCGCGCGCGGCCTGGTTGACCGCCACCACCAGGGACGCCTTGCCTCCTGCCCGGGCCGCCACGGCGACCACCGCCGGCCGGGCCGGGTCGATCCGGCCGCGGATCTCCTGGGCCAGGGTCCGCACGTCGTTGCCGGCCGCCCCCTCGGGCGCCTCGGTGCCGACGTACGCCACCCCGCGCACGTCCTTCGCCTGCCCGGCGAGCGCCGCCGCACCGCCGAGGACCAGCTGGGCACGGAGCTTCTCCAGCTCCTTCTCCGCGTCCCGCAGCTGGGTGACGGTCTGCTCCACCCGGTCGGCGACCTGGTCGCCGGGGACCCGGAACAGCTCGGCCAGCCGGGAGACCAGCAGGTGCTCGCGGGCCAGGAAGCCGAAGGCGTCCATGCCGACGAGGGCCTCGATCCGGCGCACGCCCGAGCCGACCGAGGCCTCGGAGAGAATCTTCACCAGGCCGAGCTGCGCCGACCGGGCCACGTGCGTGCCGCCGCACAGCTCCCGGGCGTAGTCGCCGACCTCGACGACCCGGACCCGCTCGCCGTACTTCTCGCCGAAGAGCGCCATCGCGCCGATCCGGCGGGCCTCCTCCTGAGTGGTGATGAAGGCGTGCACCTCCATGTCGGCCAGGAGCACCTCGTTGACCTGCTGCTCCACGTCGCGCAGCACGCTCGGCGCCACCCCGGTCGGGGTGTTGAAGTCGAACCGCAGCCGGCCCGGCGCGTTCAGCGAACCCGCCTGGGTGGCCGACTCGCCGAGGAAGTTGCGCATGGTCTGGTGCACCAGGTGGGTCGCGGTGTGCGAGCGGGAGATCGCCCGCCGCCGGGACACGTCGATCTCGGCGTACCCGGTCTCCCCGGCGCGCACCTCGCCCCGGACCACCCGCGCCCGGTGCACGATCAGGCCCGGCACCGGCTGCTGCACGTCGAAGACCTCGAGCTGGCCGCCGCCGACCGTGATCAGACCCTGGTCCGGCTGCTGGCCGCCGCCCTCCGCGTAGAACGGGGTGGTGTCGAGCACCAGCTCGATCGTGTCGCCCTCGACCGCCGCGCCGACCTCGGCGCCGCCGGCGAGCAGCGCCCGCACCCGCGACTCCCGGTTCAGCTCGGTGTAGCCGGTGAACTCCACCGGACCACCGCCGTCGAGCACCGACCGGTACGCCGACACGTCGGTGTGCCCGGTCTTGCGCGCCTGCGCGTCCGCCTTCGCCCGGCTCCGCTGGTCGGCCATCAGCCGGCGGAAGCCCTCCGCGTCGACCTGGAGCCCCTGCTCGGCCGCGATCTCCAGGGTCAGGTCGATCGGGAAGCCGTACGTGTCGTGGAGCTGGAACGCCTTGTCGCCGGAGATCGCCGCCTTGCCGGCCGACTTGGTCTCCGCGATCGCGGTGTCCAGGATGGTGGTGCCCGACCGCAGCGTGGCGAGGAACGCGTCCTCCTCGGCGTACGCGTACTGGGAGATCCGGCCGAACTCGGCGGACAGCTCCGGGTACGACGGCGACATGCAGTCCCGGGCCACCGGCAGCAGCTCGGGCAGCGCCCGGTCCTGGTAGCCGAGCAGCCGGACCGCGCGGATCGCCCGGCGCATGATCCGGCGCAGCACGTAGCCACGGCCCTCGTTCGACGGGGTCACCCCGTCGCCGATCAGCATCAGCGCGGTGCGCACGTGGTCGGCGATCACCCGCAGCCGGACGTCGTCCGGGTGCGACTCGCTGGCCACGTGGCCGGAGCGCGCGCCGTACCGCTTGCCGGTCAGCTCGGCGGCCTTGTCGAGGATCGGCCGGACCTCGTCGATCTCGTAGAGGTTGTCGACGCCCTGGAGGATGGAGGCCATCCGCTCCAGGCCCATGCCGGTGTCGATGTTCTTCGCCGGCAGCTCGCCGAGGATCGGGTAGTCCTCCTTGCTGGTGCCCGGACCCCGCTCGAACTGCATGAAGACGAGGTTCCAGAACTCCATGTAGCGGTCCTCGTCGACCGCCGGGCCGCCCTCGCGGCCGTACTCGGGGCCACGGTCGTAGAACAGCTCGGAGCACGGGCCGCAGGGGCCGGGGATGCCCATCGACCAGAAGTTGTCCGCCTTGCCCCGGCGGACGATCCGCTCGGCGGGCACGCCGACGGAGCGCCAGATCTGGTACGCCTCGTCGTCGTCCAGGTAGACCGTCGGCCAGATCCGCTCCGGGTCCAGCCCGAAACCGCCCTGGTCCTGCGGCTTGGTGACCAGGTCCCAGGCGAGCGGGATGGCCCCGTCCTTGAAGTAGTCGCCGAAGGAGAAGTTGCCGTTCATCTGGAAGAACGTGCCGTGCCGGCTGGTCTTGCCGACCTCGTCGATGTCCGGCGTGCGGATGCACTTCTGGACGCTGACCGCGCGGGAGTACGGCGGGGTCTGCTGGCCCAGGAAGTAGGGGACGAACTGCACCATGCCGGCGTTGACGAACAGCAGGTTCGGGTCGCTGATGGCGGGCAGCGGAGCGGACGGCACCACGGCGTGGCCGTTCGCCTCGAAGTGGGCGAGGTACCGCCGCTTGATCTCCGCCGTCTTCATCGCTGGTGCTCCTCCGGGAAAATCTCTCGGTCGCCGATGCGCGGGTCCTCCCGCAGCTCGGCGAACTGGTCGTCGAACGTCTCGCCGCGGGCGAACGCCTCGTGGATCTCCTGCTCGCGCTCGGCCATCCCGACCCGGACGTCCTCCACGAAGCTACGCAGCGACTCGACCAGGCCGCCAGCGGATTCCGACAGGCCGCTGGCGATGCCGGCCGGCGTGTACGCCTGCGCCGTTCTGGTCGCCTTGCGCACCACCAGCACGCCCACGGCCAGCCCGACGCCCAGCCAGAACAACCGCCTCATGTTCTCATCCTCCTGGTCAGCGCCGGCCGGTCAGCGGTTGCCGCGCTTGGCGGCCCGACGCTGCTGCTTGATGGTGTCGCGCACCTCGCGCTCGGTCTCCGCGTGCCGGCGGGCCGAGGCCGCCCGGCGCACGCCGTAGCCGAACGCGGCCACCTTCACCAGGGGGTTCGCCGCGGCGGCGGAGACCACGGTGGCCAGGTTCGCCACGTTGGCGGTGACGTTCTGCGCGTGAGTGGTCATGGTGTCCACCTTGGCCAGCTGGAGGTTGACCCCGTCGAGGGAGGTCTGCACCTGCTCCAGGGCGACGTTGACGTTCTTCACGGTGGTGTTGACGTCGCCGAGCAGCGGCGTGGTGCGCTCGTTCAGGTCGTTGATCATGCGGGTCGTCGCATCCACGGTGTGCCGCAGCCGCAGGATCGGCACCGCCAGCACGAGCACCAGCATCAGGAACGCGCCGGCCGCGATCAGCGCAGCGATCTGTCCACCATCCACGCGCATGTCCTCCTCAAGCAGGCGTTCCGGGATCCGACGTCCCGGAACGCGCGACCGTCCTGCCCACTCGCCCCGCGCCGACCCACCACCGCGGTCGACGGGCGCACGCGGGCCCGCCAGCCCCAGACCCTACCGTCCGTGATGGAAACCGGCTCAGGACGGTGAGCGTGTCTGTTCGCCCAGTGGATCGTCGGTGAGGGTGGGGAACGGATCCTCACCGGTGAGTGACGGGTCAGTGCTCGGTTGTGGTCCGGTCCGCTCGTCGTCGATCGCGTTGCGCACCTTCACCGACACCAACGAACCGGCGCACTTCCCCGCTGCGGGCGAGGGCGCCGGAGACGGCGCGGGTTGCCCGTTGACCGGCGGCAGGGCGCAGGTGGGCTCGCGTACCCACAGGTCGAGGGTGAGTTCGTCCCGACGCCAGCAGGTGTAGCTGCCCTTGGCCGGCTGCTCCGGGCAGCGGCTGACCTTCCACCGCCGCCAGCCGTCCCGGGTCAGCGCCTGCTCGTAGGCCTGGGCGGTCTCCTTCGGCGCCCGCTGCGACTCCACGGTGCGCTCCCGGAGCCGGCAGTCCTGCAGGCACCAACGGCTCCCGCTGACGTTGTCGACGGTCTTCACCGTCGCCCAGGTCGGCAGGTCGAGCGCGTCGAGGGAGTCGAAGACCGGGTCCCGACTGAGCGTCCGGAGGCCGAAGTAGAGCGGCACCGCGCCGAGCAGCAGCAGACTGACCAGCGCGAGGATGCCCATCCGCAGGCGGCGCCGCTCGCGCATCTGCCGGCGCAGCTCGGACCGGGCGCCGCGCAGGCCACCGGCCGGCGTCAGGTCGTCGTCCGCCGACTCCGACCCGGCCCGCCGCAGCGCCGGTCCGGAATGGTCCGCCGGTTGCGGCCGCAGACCGACCGGCTCCGGCTGCGGTACGACCGCGGCGGCGCGCGCCACCGCGGGCGCGTCCCCGGGGCGACCGGGCGGCGGTACGGCCGCCGCGCCGCGCGGTTCCGGGCGGCCCGGCTCCCGCTGCGGCTGGGCCGACCGGCCGACCGGCGGCTCGTCGGGTCCGGCGGGCCGGGCCACGGGGGCGGCCGCGCGGGCCACCGCGGGCTGCCCGCCCGTGGTGCGGGGGCCGACGTCGCCGGTCTGGGGGCCGAGCCGGTCGGCACCGGGCGACCGGGGTGGGACGGGACCGTCGGACGCGACGCCCGGCCGGGCCGCGCCGCGTGCCGGCCCGGCCTGGCGGCCGTCACCGGCGGCCGGCGACGGAGCGGAACGACCGGCGGGGGCCGGACCGGGGCCGCCGACGGTTGGCGCTCCCGGCCGGCCGGCCGGGGCGGGACCGCCGGGGCGCGCCGCCCCGCGGGCGCCGGTGGGCTGATCGGGTACGGCAGCCGGTCCCGGCGGCACGGCGGCGCCGGCCCGGCCGGTCGCGGCCCGACCGGGGCCGGCGGGGGTGCCCCGTCGTCCGGCGGGCGGCTCCTCGACCGCGGGCCCGGCCGACGCCGTCCCGTCGACCACCGGCAGGGCCGGGTCGCTGTGGTGTCCGCGGCCGGCCTGGCGTAGCCAGTCGGCCGGCCGCTCGGGGCGGTCGCCGCGCGGCCCGTCGCCGCCGTCCCGCCCGGCGCGGCGTGGGCTGGGCGGCGCGGACGCGTCGGCCCCGCCATGACGGCCCCCCGGGCTCTCGCCGCCCTCGGCGGCGGCCCGACGGCCGGCCGGCAGGTCGGTACCGCCGGCGGCGCGACGGCCGGTCGGCGGCCCGGTGACCTCCGGCGCGGCCGGGCGGCCACCGGTCGACGGGGTGTCGGGCGCGGCGCGACGACCGGGCGCGGCCGGGCCGGCCGGCTCCGGTCGGGGACGCCGACGGTCACCCGCACGTCCCGGGTCGGTGCCGGGAGCGGAGCGGGCGGTCCCGGGCGACGTGACGTCCCCCGGCACCGACGGTGCGTTGCCGCTCCTCGGCAGGACCGGCTCCTCGGGCTCGCTGGCGCGGCGACGACCGCCCGCGCGCGGTGCACCGGGCCCGGTCGGGCCGTCGGTCACCGGCGGCACACCGGCGGTGGCCCGGTCCGCGGGGCCCGGCTGGGCCGGCGCGCGACGGCGCCGCCCCTCGGCTCCACCCGGGCCGGGGCGCGGCGCGCCGGTGGCCGGGTCGACGGTCGGGTAGGCGGCGCCGGGCGGAGTCGCCGCCCCACGGGGCGGATCCCCGGCCGGTGCGCCACGGCGGCCGGGCTCGGCGCCCGCCGGAGCGGAGCGACGACCCGCGCCGGAGACCGGACGGACACCGGGATCGCCGCCGTCAGGCATCCCCCGCCGGCCCGCGCCCGAGACGGGGCGAAGTCCAGGATCGGTGCCGCCGGGGATCGCGCGCGGGCCCGCACCCGAGACCGGACGGCCGCCCGGTTCGGCGCCTTCGGGCACAGCACGGCGGCCCGCCCTCGAGGTGGGCGGGGCGGACGTCGGGGCGCCAGGGCCCTCGGGGCCGCGCCGGCCGACGCCGGGCGGCGCGGACCGGGGGCTGTCGGAGGGGGCGCCCGACCCGGGCGCCGGCCAGCCGGTCGCGGGCGGCTGCCCGCCCCGGCCGGGATGGCCGCCGGCCGGAGCCTGCGGGCCGCCGGCGGCCGGCGGGACCGTGCCGTGCGCGCCGGTGGACCCGGCCACGCCGCGGCGCGGGGGTCGGGACGGCTCGGCCGGGCGGCGGACGGGCCCGGCCGGCTCGGGCGACCCGGGCCAGGGCCCCTCGGCCGGGCGCGACCGGCCGGCGGCCGGATCGGGCCCGCCGGGACGGACCGGGGGTGCCGCCGGCCCGGCCTCGGCCGGGTTGCGCCGCACGGGCGGCCCGTCGGGAGCGGGGCGGCCCGCGCCGGGCGGGGGCACGCTTCCCGGCCGGGCACCCCGGTCAGGCTCGGGTGACGGGGGCACCGAGCGCGGCGGCGGGCCGGCGGGCGGCATCGGGCCGCGCGGCGACGCCGGGCCCGGGCCGCCACCTTCCGGGCCGAGCTCCGTCCGCTGCTCCTTGGCCGTACGCAGGTCGTCGATCCAGCCGAACTCCTCGCCGGCGACCCCGCCGTCCGGCTCGGCGTCGGCCTTGCCGCGCCCCCACCGGCGACCCTTGGCACGAGGGTCCCGCCGCTCGTCGGGGCCGTCCTCCGGCCGCTCCGGACCACGCGCCATCACTGCTGACCCTCCCCGACGGCGTCGCTGCCGCCCTCATCCGCCCCGCTGGCCCGCTCCGGGCTCGCCGGGTGGCGACCGTTCACGGCGGCCGGTGCGGGCTGCTCCGCCCGCGCCGCCGGTGCGGCCAACCCGCGGACGATCCGGCGCAGCAGCGGCAGCCGGGTGGCCACCGACCGCTCGGCGCCGTGCCCGCTGGGCTGGTAGTAGTCGGTCCCGACGAGGTCGTCCGGAGCGTACTGCTGGGTGACCACACCGCGGTGGTCGTCGTGCGGGTAGCGGTAGCCGGCACCGTGCCCGAGGCCCCGCGCGCCGGAGTAGTGCGAGTCGCGCAGGACGCGCGGCACCGCGCCGCCGCGACCGGACCGCACGTCGGCGATGGCGGCGCCGAGGGCGGTGGTGGCCGAGTTCGACTTCGGGGCGGTGGCCAGGTGGATCACCGCCTGGGCGAGGTTCAGCTGCGCCTCGGGCAGGCCCACGTACTCCACGGCGTGCGCGGCGGCGGTGGCGACGCTCAGCGCGGTCGGGTCGGCCATCCCGACGTCCTCGCTGGCGAAGATCACCAGACGGCGGGCGATGAACCGGGCGTCCTCACCGGCGACCAGCATCCGGGCCAGCCAGTGCAGCGCCGCGTCCACGTCCGAACCGCGCATGCTCTTGATGAACGCGCTGGTCACGTCGTAGTGGGCGTCGCCGTCCCGGTCGTAGCGGACGGCGGCGACGTCGACCGCCTGCTCGGCGGTGGCCAGCTCGATCCGACCGGCGCCGAGCGCCGTGGCGGTGGCGGCCGCCGCCTCCAGGGCGGTCAGCGCCTTGCGCACGTCCCCGCCGGCGAGGCGTACGAGGTGGTCCTCGGCGTCGGTCTCCAGGGTGAGCGCGCCGCGCAGGCCGCGCTCGTCGGCGACCGCGCGGCGCAGCAGGCCGCGGACGGCGTCGTCGTCCAGCGGCTGGAGGGTGAGCAGCACGCACCGCGACAGCAGCGGCGAGATGACCGAGAAGTACGGGTTCTCGGTGGTCGCGGCGAGCAGGGTGACCGTCCGGTCCTCCACCGCGGCGAGCAGCGAGTCCTGCTGGGTCTTGCTGAACCGGTGCACCTCGTCGATGAAGAGCACGGTCTGCGGGCCGCCCGCACGACGCTGCCGGCGGGCGGTCTCGATCACCGCCCGGACGTCCTTCACCCCGGCGGAGAGGGCCGACATGGCGACGAACCGGCGGTCGGTCGCCCGGGCCACGAGGTGGGCGATGGTGGTCTTCCCGCTGCCCGGCGGGCCCCAGAGGATCACCGACATGGGCGCCGCGCCGCCGACCAGCTGCCGCAGCGGCGCGCCCGGGGCGAGCAGCTGGTCCTGCCCGACCAGCTCGTCGATGCTGGCCGGCCGCATCCGCACCGGCAGGGGCGAGTCCTCGCCAACGGCGGTGAACCCGTCGACGCCACCGGAACCCGCGGGGGCGCTGGGCGCTCCGGCGGGTTCGCCGAGGGTGAAGAGGGCTTCGGACTCCATCACGAAGACAGTACCGGGCCCGGCCGACGACGCTGGAATCGCGCCGCGGACCGGGCCAGCGGTGATCCGTTCCGGTCAGCCACGACCCGGACGGCGACCCCGGTACCAGCGGCCGCCACCACCGCCGCGCGGGCCGGAGCCGACCCCGGCCAGGTAGAGCGAGAGCAGCAGGAAGCCGATCAGGGCCAGGGTCCAGTTGTTGAAGAGGTCGGGGGCGCCGAGGTTCGTGTTCAGGAAGTCGAGCAGCAGCGCGAAGCCGAACACGATGGCCGCGAGAATGGCGAGCATGTCGTTCCTCCGGTGGGGGGTCCCAGTAGGTCGGCGGCTGATGTACCCAATCGGTCTGTTCGTCAATCTCCACCGTGGAGCGGGCCAGCTCAGCGGTCCGTGGCGAGCACCGCGTACCGCACCGAGTCCCACCAGCGGCCGCGGACGAACAGGTGCTCCCGGCTGACCCCCTCCGGCCGCAGCCCGGCCTTCTCCAGCACCCGCCGAGAGGCGATGTGGTCCGGACGGGTGGTGGCCTCGATCCGGTGCAGGCCCACCGCCCCGAACCCGAGGCGCAGCAGCAGGCGGGCGACCTCGGTGCCGAGGCCGAGCCCCCAGTGGTCGGGATGGAGCACGTACCCGATCTCACCCCGGCGGTGGGCCGGGCTCTCCACCGTCAGGGTGCCCAGGCCCACCAGCCGGTCGCCCGTCACGACGGCCAGCCGGTAGTGCCGGCGCGGCTCGCCCGCCGCCTCGCGCCGCCACGCCGGCACGGCCGCCCGGATGTCGTCGAGGGAGGGCGGCGCCTCGTCCAGCACCCACTCGGTGACGCGGGGGTCATTGCTGAGCGCGTGCAGGGCCTCGGCGTCGTCGTCCCGCCACTCCCGCAGGGCGCACCGGCCGCCCGCCAGTTCGACCGGACGGACGGAGCTCAACTCGGTCATCGGTACTCCTCTCGTAGGCTGGCGGCATGATCACTGCCGACCAGGTGCTGACGGGTCGGGACGCCCTCCTGGCCGCCACCGGACACCACCCGTACGCCCGGCACGCGCTCTGGCACGACCCTGAGGCCCGCGGCTGGCGACGGGACGGGGCGGTGGGCTGGCTGCTGCCGCCGGAGCAGGGGCCGGCCGGCGGCGCGCTCGGCGCCCCCGGCCCGGCGCTGGACGTCTTCGCCGGCCTGGTGGCCGACGGGGTGCTGCGTGAGGGTCAGTGGCTGCACCTGCCGCGGGCCGACCGGGACGAGGTGACGGCCCGGCTGACCGTGGCCCGGCTGGACGAGTGGGACTTCCTCTGGACCACCGCTGCACCGCCGCGCCAGCCGGCGGAGGAGCGGGTGGTCCGCCTCACCGAGGCCGACCACCCGGCCCTCGCGGCGCTGATCGAGGAGTCCTTCCCGACCACCACCTCCCGTCCGGGCGACCCGCGGATCGTCGACTGGTACGGCATCCGGGACGGGGACCGCCTGGTGGCGTGCGGGGCGGACCGCAGCCGGGGCGACGTCGGGTTCCTGGCCGGGTTGACCGTGGCGACCGACCGGCGGGGCCGAGGGCTCGGGGCGGCGCTGACCGCCGGGATGACCCGGGCCCTGGCCGCGCGATACGGCCTCGTCGCGCTCGGCGTCTACACGGACAACGTCGGCGCGATCCGGCTCTACCGCCGGCTCGGCTACACCGGCACCGAGCCGCGCAGTTCGGTCCACCTGGGCTGAGGGTGGGACAGCGGCGGACCCGGCCGTCGGGGCCCGCCGCTGGTCGGTCACCGGGCCCGGGCCGGCGTCCCCACGGCGTCGCCCGCCGGCGGCGGCACGACGGGGCCGGGACCGGCGAGGGTGTCGTCGGGACCGGTCGGCAGGCCGGTGACCGGTCCGTCGGCCGCCGCCGTGCCGGCCCGCCCGGCGCGCCAGGCCGGCAGGTAGAGCGGGGCGGCCAGGGCGAGCACCACCGCGCCGACGAACATGGCGGTGCTGACGCTGCTGCGGTCCGCCAGGGTGGTCAGGACGAGCCCGCCGAGCGCTCCGGCCGGTTGGGCCATCATCGAGTTCAGCGAGATCACGCTGGTCCGGTACGGCCCGTCGACCTGGCGGTGCAGCAGCCCCATGTGCAGCGGGTTGGAGGCGCCGTGCACGGTGTAGCAGGCCAGGTAGGCGATGAGCACCCCGACCGGGCCGGCGAAGACACCCATCCCGACCACCGTCACACCCTGCAGGATCCGCAGCAACGCGGCGCTGGGCGCGGCGCCCAGCCGGCGCAGCAGCAGCGGGGTCAGCGCGGCGCCCGCCGCGTTGGCGAGCCAGGCCACCGAGCTGGCCGGGCCGAGCAACGCCGCCGCCCGGTCGGCGTTCCCGACCACCTCGGCGAGGCGGACCGGCAGCAGCGACTCGAAGGTCACCATCCCGAAGCCCCAGAACAGCTCGACGCAGACCAGGGCGAGCAGCACCCGGGAGCGGCGCAGCAGTCCGACCGCCTGCCCGACCATCCGGGGCGCCTCGACCATCGAGGCCCGCAGCGCGCCCGCGCCCTTGGCCGGGCGGATCTCGACCAGCAGCATCAGCAGGACGATCAGGGCGACCGCCTGGAGGGCGATGGCCACCAGCACGGGCAGGGTCAGCGCGCTGACCGGGCCGACCGGACCCAGCGCGACCAGGCCGCCGCTGAGCAGCGCGCCGGCGCCGATGGCGATGCCGATGACGGTGCCGGCGTGGCCGAGGCCGGGCTCGTACTCGGCCTTCGGGTCGGCGGCGAGGGTGGCGTCGACGTACCAGGACTCCAGTGGTCCGCTGTCCAGCGCCCGGTAGACGCCCTGCAGCGCCCAGGACAGGAAGAAGAGCCAGAACGAGTCGGCCACCGCGAAGATGGCCAGGGAGGCCAGGCAGACCACCCAGGCGGCAACGAGCACCGGCTTGCGGCCGAGTGCGTCGGCAAGCCCGCCGGTCGGCAGCTCCAGCGCGAGCACGATCAGACCCTGGGCGGTGCCGACCAGGCCGATCTGGGTGAGCGACAGGCCGCGTTCCTGCATCAGCAGGATCATCACCGGGATCATCAGGCCGGCGGGCAGCCAGCGCAGGCCGTAGAGGGTGAGGTAGCGGAACCGGACCTGGCGTACGGACAGCGCGCTCATCGCATCTCCTGGATCAACGGGTAGGCGGCGAGGAAGACCTGCACCGGCGCGGCGTCCGGCTCAGCGGGTTCTGATTCGGCGCGGTAGCGCTCCAGGACCTGCCACAGCTCCGCCTTCAGCCCCTCCAGGCGGTCCGGCGGGATCGTCATGAAGGTGTCTCCCATGCCAAGGGCGTCCCGCCAGGCGGGCGACCACTCGTGCTGCTCCGAGAACCACCGCTCCGCGTGCTCGACCAGCAGGCGCACCTGGTCGCCCTGGATCCACTCGATCGCGGCCCGGGCGTCGGGGTCGTCGTCGAAGTCGGTGGGCTCCCAGTTGGTGACGTCGTGCGCGGCCCGCCACCAGCGCTGCCGGCCGGTGCCCCGGTCGGGGTCCTCGACGACCAGCCCGACCTCGGCGAGCTGGCGGAGGTGGTAGCTGGTGGCGCCGGTGTTCGTGCCGAGCAGTTCGGCGAGGGCGGTGGCGGTGGCCGGGCCCTTCACGCGCAGGGCGCCGACGAGGCGCATGCGCAGCGGGTGAGCGAGCACCCGCACCTGGCGGTGGTCGATCCGCACCGCGCGGGGCTCGGGTCGGGTCCCCGGGTCGTCGTTCTCCATGCCTTGCACAATATCCGTGCACACTTCCTGTGCACAATAGTTGTGCATAAAAAGTGTGCGTGATCTGGCGACGGCGGCGAGGCGGGTCAGGAGGCGAGGAGTTCCCGGATCCCGCGCAGGCGGGTCCGCAGCAGGTTGGCGGCGCGGGTGGAGTCGAGGCGTACCTCGGTGGGGCGGTGCAGGCCGGAGGCGGCGCTGGTGGTGGTCTTCATCCCGGCCGGGTCGATGCCCTCCTGGCGGGCCACCAGCAGGCCCAGCTCGGCGCGGCTGACCGCGTCCGGGCCGGCCACGTTGAGCGGGCCGGCGTACCCCGAGGGCACCAGTTCGAGGACGGCGGCAGCCACGTCGACCACATCGACCGGGCAGCGGAGCTCGTCGGTGAACAGGGTGGCCCGGCCGGCCAGCGCGTCGCGGCAGAGCTGGATCTGCTTGCTCCCCTCCCCCACGATCAGCGAGGTCCGGACCAGCACGGCCCTCGGGTCGATCGCCCGCACCGCGGTTTCCGCCGCCGCCTTCGCCGCCCCGTACGGGAAGACCGGACTGGGCGGCTCGTCGTCGAGGTAGGGCGACGGTCGGCCGCCGTGCAGCGCGTCGCTGGAGAGGTGCACCAGCCGGGCGCCCACCTCGGCGGCGGCGACCGCGATGTGCGCCGCCCCGTCGGCGGTGACCGCCCAGTCGTCGTACCGGTAGGGGGTGCCGACGACGGCGTCGGGGCGTACCGCGGTGACCAGCGCGCGCACGGCGGACCGGTCGGTGACGTCGAGCCGGCGCGCCTCGACGCCCGGCACCGCGACGGCGGCCGAGTGGTACGTCCCCACCACCCGCTCCCCCGCGGCCACCGCCTGCCGGCAGATCTCCGCGCCGAGGAAGCCGCTGGCCCCCACCACGAGCAGTGTCATTCGCATCCCCGTTCCCTGAAACGATCGAGAGGTCCGCATCATCATGACGCGGACCTCTCGATCAGGTGGGGACGGCTCAGGTGGGGTCGGCGACTGGCGCCACCGGGCCGGCGGTGCCGGCGTGCACCCCGGTCGGGGCCTTCGGCTTGGCGTCGATGCCGGCCTCGGCGCGCTGCTGCGCGGTGATCGGCGTCGGCGCGCCGGTCAGCGGGTCGAAGCCGCCCCGGGTCTTCGGGAAGGCGATGACCTCGCGGATCGAGTCGGCGCCGGAGAGCAGCATGCAGACCCGGTCCCAGCCGAACGCGATGCCGCCGTGCGGCGGGGCGCCGTACCTGAACGCCTCCAGCAGGAAGCCGAACTTGTCCTGCGCCTCCTCCGGGGTGATGCCGAGCAGGTCGAAGACCCGCTTCTGCACGTCGCCCCGGTGGATACGGATGGAGCCGCCGCCGATCTCGTTGCCGTTGCAGACGATGTCGTACGCGTACGCCAGCGCCCGGTCCGGTGCCTCCTCGAACTTGTCGACCCACTCCGCGTTCGGCGAGGTGAAGGGGTGGTGCACGGCCGTCCAGCCGCCCTCGTCGGTGCGCTCGAACATGGGCGCGTCGACCACCCAGCAGAACGCCCAGGCGCTCTCGTCGATCAGGCCGGCCCGCTTGGCGATCTCGATCCGGGCCGCGCCGAGCAGCTCCTGCGCCTCCCGGGTGTTGGTGCTGGCGGCGAAGAAGACCGCGTCGCCCGGCTTCGCGCCGACCGCGTCGGCGAGCCCGCCCAGGTGCTCGGCGGAGAGGTTCTTCGCCACCGGGCCGCGCGCCTCGCCGGTCTCGGCGTCGAGCACCACGTACGCCAGGCCGCGCGCGCCGCGCGCCTTGGCCCAGTCCTGCCAGCCGTCCAGCTCCTTGCGGCTCTGGCCGGCGCCGCCCGGCATGACCACCGCGCCGACGTAGCCGCCCGCGTCGATCGCGCCGGCGAAGACCCGGAACTCGGTGCCGCGCAGGTAGTCGGTCAGCTCGGTCAGCTCGACGCCGTAGCGCAGGTCCGGCTTGTCCGAGCCGTACCGGGCCATCGCGTCGTGCCAGGTGATCCGCGGGATCGGCCGGGAGATCTCGTGGCCGGCCAGGTCCTTCCAGAGCGCCGAGACGATCGCCTCGCCGAGGTCGATCACGTCGTCCTCGGTGACGAAGGACATCTCGATGTCGAGCTGGGTGAACTCGGGCTGCCGGTCGGCCCGGAAGTCCTCGTCCCGGTAGCAGCGGGCGATCTGGTAGTACCGCTCCATGCCGCCGACCATGAGCAGCTGCTTGAACAGCTGCGGCGACTGCGGCAGGGCGTACCAGCTGCCCGGCTGGAGGCGGACCGGGACCAGGAAGTCGCGGGCGCCCTCCGGGGTGGAGCGGGTCAGCGTCGGGGTCTCGATCTCGAGGAAGTCGCGCTCGTGCAGCACGCCCCGGGCGAGCTGGTTGGCCCGCGAGCGCAGCCGCATCGCGTTCGCCGGGCCGCTGCGGCGCAGGTCCAGGTAGCGGTACTTGAGCCGGATGTCGTCGCCGGCCTCGATCTGGTCGTCCACCGGCAGCGGCAGCGGGGCCGCCTCGGAGAGCACCTCCAGCTCGGTGGCGGTCACCTCGACCTCGCCGGTGGGCAGCTCCGGGTTCGCGTTGCCGGCGGGGCGGTCGGTCACCTCGCCGGTGACCTTCACGCAGAACTCGTTGCGCAGCGCGTGCGCGTCCTCCTCGCGGAAGACCACCTGGACCACGCCGGAGCCGTCGCGCAGGTCGACGAAGATGACACCGCCGTGGTCGCGCCGGCGGGCCACCCACCCGGCGAGCGTCACCGTCGAGCCAGCGTCCGCGGCGCGCAGGCTTCCGGCATTGTGGGTACGGATCACGGCAGGCAACTCCTCGTCGTGGAACAGTCGTCACCCGCATTCTGTCAGGGGCGCCCGCCCTCCCTCCGGGCACCCGCAGGGACGGCCGATCCGGATCGCGGCGGCTCCGGCGATCGCCGGCCGGCGGACCGGTCGGGCGGCTACCGTGGCCGCATGCGTGCGGTACCGACGTGGGCCGTGACGACGGCCGCGGCGGCGCCCGTCCTGCTGGTGGGCGGTTGGACGGTCGCGGGCTCCCGGCAGCCCGGCGGCTACGACCCGGTGCGGGACACCATCAGCGAACTCGCGGGCCAGGGCGCGACGGACTCCTGGATCATGATCGGTTGTCTCGTCCTGCTCGGCTGCTGCTACCTGGCGACCGCCGCCGTGCTGCACGCCGCCGGACTCCCCAGCCGGTTCCTGCTCGCCGTCGGCGGGGTCGCCACCATCGCGCTGGTCGCCTTCCCGCGGCCGAAGGTCGGGGGCTCCCTCGGCCACGGCACCGTGGCGACGGTCGCCGTCCTCGCCCTGGTGCTCTGGCCGGCCGGATCGGCACTGTGGTTGCCCCGCAACGGGGATGCCGGCCACCCGGCCCGCGCGGAGCCGCCCTGGGCGTTCCGGCGGGCGGTGGCACTGACCGTCACCGCGCTGCTGCTGGGGCTGTTCGGCTGGTTCACCTTCGAGGTGACCGGGGGCTCCCGCACCGGCCTGGCCGAGCGGGTGGCGGCGGTGGCGGTCGCGCTGTGGCCGCTGCTCGCGGTGCTCTCCGCGCGGCGGGCGCACCTGAGCCGGCACACCACCTACGTTCCGCCGATCAGTCCGGATCGGCCGGGAGCAGGTGGTTTACCCGGACCGGTTCCTCGGCGAGCACCCGGGCCCGCTCCTCGATCGCCTGGTCCGCCCCGGTGAGCCGGCCGCCGTGTTGGCGCAGGTGCTCCTCCCGGGACGGCACCTGGTAGACCTCGACGAAGCCGTGCGGCCGCTCCCCCCGCCCGGAACAGTCCCCACCGCATCGCCCCGGTACGCCGGCGGGACCGGCCGACCGCCCGCATCGCCGCGACGAAGTCGGCCTGCCGCTCCGGCGGCACGGTGTAGGAGACGGCCGCCAGCACCAGCACCGGCCCGGTCCGCGGCTGCGCTTCCAGGGCGAGGTGCGGTTCGGGCCAGTAGATCGCCGGGTCGCGGTTGACCCCCCGGGTCTCCCGCAGCAGCCAGACGAGGACGCTCAGCGCGCTGACCGCCATCACCGCCCCGGCCGCGACGAGCGCCACCATCAGGCTGGTCAGCGCCAGCAGCAGCACGGGCAGACGCACCGGAGCGGGCCGCCGGTCACCCGGCGACCCGCTCGCGGCTGATCGGTCAGTAGACGCTGACGCCGTAGACGCTCAGCGCCTCGGTCACCGGCTGGAAGTAGGTGGTGCCGCCGGAGGAGCAGTTGCCGCTGCCGCCGGAGGTCAGACCGAGCGCGGTGTTGCCGGCAAAGAGCGAGCCGCCGCTGTCACCCGGCTCGGCGCAGACGGTGGTGCGGATCAGGCCGGAGACGCTGCCCTCGGCGTAGTTGACGGTGGCGTTGAGCGCGGTGACGGAGCCGCCGTGGACGCCGGTGGTGCTGCCGGAGCGCGACACCGACTGGCCGACGTAGGCGTTGCCGGCGCCGGTGATGTCACGCGAGGTGCCGTTGTAGAGGTAGACGGTGCCGGGGTGCGTCAGGCTGGTGTTGCTGTACCGGACGATGCCGTAGTCGTTGCCCGGGAAGCTGGTGCCGGCGCGCGGGCCGATGTAGGTCGTCTGGCTGGAGTTGGTGTACCAGCTCGCCGAGATGTTGGTGCAGTGCCCGGCGGTCAGGAAGTAGTAGGTGCCGGCGCTGTTGCGCACGTTGAAGCCGAGCGAGCAGCGGCCACCGCCCCCGGCGTAGATCGCCTGCCCGCCGTTGATCCGGGTGCTCAGCACGCCGGCCTCGGCCTCGATCCGGACGGCGCCTCCGGTGCGGGCTGCCGCGGCCTTGACCTTGTCCAGCTTCGCACCGGTGACGGTGCTGTCGACGGAGACCACGACCTGGTTGGTGGCCGGGTCGGTCCACCAGGCGGTGCCCGGAATCTTCGCGGACCGCTCCAGCTCGGCGGCGGCCCGGTTCAGCACAGCGGCGCCGCGGGCGACGAGCTTCGGGGTCGCGCCGGCGGCGCGGACCTCGCGGGCGGCGGCGTCGTCGGTAACGGCGACGACCATCCTGCCGCTGGCGTCGGCGTACGTGCCGGCGGCGCGGTCGCCGAGCCGAGTGGCCAGGTTGGCCGCGGCGTCGGGGGAAGCGGGCGAGGAGGGTGCCGCCTGGGCGGGCACGCCGAGCAGCGAGCCGGCTACCAGGGTTCCGGCGACGGCGACGGTGACGGCGCGACGGAGCGATGACCTCGTGGGTCGCATGAACAGCCTCCCGGATGGGGGATGGGGGGCCAACTCGTGGCGAGGGCCCTGGACCAACCCGGCCTAGCTGGGGGAACCGGCCGGGCTGAGTGAAGTATTCACATGTTTAAGATCCTATGCAAGACCATGGTTTGCCCGAATTCACCCGGCGGCCACAGGTAACTGCTCCGCAACATTGTGGACACAGACCGCCATCTATACCATCCGGTCACCGTCGCATTCCCGGCACCCGTGATCCGGAGGCCCCGATGACCATCCCCCGACGTGTGCTGGCCACCCTGGCCAGCCTGACCGCCCTCGTCCTGCTCGCCGCCAGCCCGGCTGCCGCCGCCACCACCCCACCCCCCAACTCGATGGCCAGCCTCGGCGACTCCATCACCCGCGGCTTCAACGCCTGCGGCTGGTACGTCGACTGCACCTCGCGGTCGTTCAGCACCGGTGACTACTCCACCGTGAACAGTCACTACCTGCGCATCCGCGCCGTCAACGCGAACATCCAGGGCCGCAACCACAACGACGCCCGCAGCGGCGCGAAGTCCGCCGACATGTACGGCCAGGCCGGCACCGCGGTCAGCCAGGGGGTCGAGTACGTCACCATGCTCATCGGCGCCAACGACGCCTGCACCAGCTCGGAATCGACCATGACCTCGGTGGCCACGTTCCGGGCCAACGTCGACAGCGCGCTCAACCGCCTCAAGGCCGGGCTGCCCAACGCCCGGGTGGCGGTGATCAGCGTGCCCGACATCCACCGGCTCTGGTACATCGGCAAGAGCAACTTCAGCGCGCTCAGCGCCTGGTCGACCTTCGGCATCTGCCAGTCGATGCTGGCCAACGCCACGTCCACCGCCCAGGCCGACGTCGACCGCCGGGCCCGGGTCCGGCAGCGGGTGATCGACTACAACAGCCAGCTCGCCCAGGCCTGCACCGCGTACGGCGCGAACTGCGACTTCGACGGCAACGCGGTGTTCAACTACCCGTTCGTGCTCAGCCAGGTCTCCGGCTGGGACTACTTCCACCCCAACACCAGCGGTCAGGCGGTGCTCGCCAGCGTCTCGTACGCCAACGGCTTCGGCTGGTAGTCCCTCCCCACGGCGCGCGGGCGGTCCGCCGCCCGCGCCGGCCCGCGCCCGTTCCGGCGTGCCGGACGCGGACATCGGCGGTCAGTCGACCCGGCGGCGCGTCCCGGGGCCCGGCCTGGGCAGCACGTCGCGGGGGTCCGCCACCTCGTGCCCCTCGGCGCAGCGCAGCTCGGCGTGGACCTCGGCGCCGCAGTCCCGGTGCGTCACCCGAAGCGGCGAGCCCTCGGGGTCGGCGAGGTAGCGGTCGCCCCAGCCGAGCACGGCCACCAGCACCGGCCAGAGGTCGAGGCCCTTCTCGGTCAGCCGGTACTCGTGGCGTACCCGGCTGCCCGGTTCCTGGTACGGCTCCCGGCGCAGCACTCCTTGCTCGACCAGGGTGGCGAGCCGCTTGGTGAGCACCTGTCGGGGAATGCCGGTCCGCACCCGCATGTCGTCGAAGCGGCGGATGCCGTTGAAGACCTCGCGGAGCACGACCAGCGTCCAGCGCTCGCCGAGGATCGCCATCGCCCGGGCGATGGTGCAGTTCTCCACCGACCAGTCCAGTGCTGCGGGTCTCATGCCGACCAGGCTAGGTCTGATTGACAGACTCAGCAACGCGCTGCCAGGCTGAGTCCATGACTCAGACGCAGGACCCGACGCGCAGCCGTACCTTCTCCTGGTCCGATCCGGTCGCGGGCGCGGCGCACGTCGGCCGGCGTAGCGGTCTGGAGCTGCTCCGCGCGATGATCGCCGGCGAGCTGGCCGCGCCGCCGATCATGCACCTGATCGACATGGCCCGGATGGAGGCCGAGGAGGGCCGGGTCGCGGTGGAGCTGATGCCGCAGGAGTTCCACTACAACCCCCTCGGCACCGTCCACGGCGGAGTCA
Organism: Micromonospora sp. IBHARD004; assembly: GCF_052814115.1. NCBI lineage: Bacteria > Bacillati > Actinomycetota > Actinomycetes > Micromonosporales > Micromonosporaceae > Micromonospora > Micromonospora sp. IBHARD004. Next base: position 2,576,152 of record NZ_CP199934.1, on the reverse strand, counting down.
TCTCCACCCTGCTGGACACAGCCGCCGGCTGCTCGGTGCACACCACCCTGCCCGCCGGCGTCGGCTACACCTCGCTCGATCTGAACGTGAAGTTCCTCCGCCCGGTGACGGTCGCCAGCGGCACCCTCCGCTGCGAGGGCGCCGTCCTCCAGCGCGGCCGTCGCACCGCCCTCGCCGAGGCGAGGCTCACCGACGCGCAGGGCCGCCTAATCGCCCACGCCACGTCGAGCTGCCTCCTCTTCCCCCTCGACCCCCCCGCCTGACCCCCTCCCCTCTCCGCCCGCCCCGCCCCCGCCCCCTCCCCCGCCGATCTTGCACTTGGGGCCCTCGGCACGGGCAGGATGCGGCTTTTGCCGGGGCACCAAGTGCAAGATCGCCGAAGCGGAGGCGGGGGTGGGCGGGGGGTGGGGTGGGGTCAGCGGAGGGTGGCGAGGCGGGCGGCGCGGGCGGCGCGCTTCTCCTCGAAGCGGGACGCGGCCTGCTCCAGGTCGTCGAGGTGGCGGGCGATCTGGTCGCGGGCGACCTCACCGTCGGGGTTCAGGCCGGCCACCGTGAAGACGTCCCACTGGCGCAGCACGGGGACGACCACCTCGTCGCGGTGCTGGCGCAGGTCGTAGATGCCGGCCAGGGCGATCGCCACGGACTTGCGGGCGAAGCCGTCGATGCCCACGCCGGGCATCTGGAAGTCGGCCAGCACGTCGGCCACGGCCCGCATCGCCTGGCTCGGGGCCAGCTCGAAGGCCGCGGCGAGCAGGTTGCGGTAGAAGACCATGTGCAGGTTCTCGTCGGCGGCGACCCGGGCCAGCAGCGCCTCGCAGGCCGGGTCGCCGGTCGCCCGGCCCGTGTTGCGGTGCGAGATCCGGGTGGCCAGCTCCTGGAACGAGACGTACGCCAGGGAGTGCAGCACCTCGTCGCCGTGCGCATTGACGTAGCCGGCGGACATGTGGGTCATCCGGGCGCGCTCCAGGGCCACCGGGTCGACCGCCCGGGTCACCGTCAGGTAGTCCCGGATCGCGGTACCGTGCCGCCCCTCCTCGGCGGTCCACCGGTGCACCCAGTTCCCCCACGCGCCGTCCCGGCCGAAGAGGGTGGCGATCTCGTGGTGGTACGAGGGCAGGTTGTCCTCGGTGAGCAGGTTGACGATCAGCGCCGTGCGGGCCACGTCGGGGATGGTGGAGTCGCTGTCCGCCCAGGCTTCCCCGCCGAGCGGGCCGTCGAAGGTGCGTCCCTCGCTCCACGGGACGTACTCGTGGGGGAACCACTCCTTCGCCATCGACAGGTGCCGGTCGAGGTTCTTCTCCACCACGGCTTCGAGTTCGAGGAGCAGGGCGGTCTGGCTCATCGGGCCGGTCATACGAATCTCCCTACGGTGGCGTAACTTACGCTACCGTAGGTCCTCTACCCCGTACGCGCCAGTAAGGAACTCAGCTGACCAGTGGTTTCAGATCCGCCCGGGGCGGCGTCCACTCCCCCGCCGCCGCGGCGACCTGCTCGCCGGAGCGGATGTCCTTCACCTCGTCGCCCTCGGCGCCCGGGAACCAGACGTACGGGATGCCCCGCCGCTCGGCGTACCGGATCTGCTTGCCGAACTTCGCCGCGCTCGGCGACACCTCGGTGGGAATGCCCCGGGAGCGCAGCGCCTCCGCGACCTTGTTGCTGGCCGGGCGCTCGTCCTCGCTGGTGACGGCGACCAGCACACAGGTCGGCACGCTGCGGGAGATGGAGAGCTCACCAGCGCCGAAGAGCAGCCCGAGCAGACGGCTCACCCCGATGGAGATGCCGACTCCGGGGTAGGTGGAGCCACCCGCGCTGACCAGATTGTCGTACCGACCGCCGGAGCAGATCGAGCCGAACCGCTCGTACCCCACCAGCTGGGTCTCGTAGACCGTGCCGGTGTAGTAGTCGAGGCCGCGGGCGATCCGCAGGTCGGCAACGCAGAGGCCCGGCGAGTGCGCTGCCGCGGTCTCCACCACGGCGGTCAGCTCCGCGATGCCCTCGTCGAGCAGCGGGTGACTGACCCCGAGCGCACGCACGGCGTCGGCGAAGGAGCCGTCCGGCGCGGAGATCTCGGCCAGGGCCAGGCACGCCTTGGCCTGCGCCTCACTCGCCCCGGCCGTCTCGGCCAGCAGCTCGGCCACCTTCGCCGGGCCGATCTTGTCGAGCTTGTCGACCGCGCGCAGCGCCGCCTCCGGGTCGGTGAGCCCGATGCCCCGGTAGAAGCCCTCGCAGACCTTGCGGTTGTTGACCTGGATCTTCACCGGCGGAATCGGCAGCGAGCGCAGCGCGTCACCGACCACGAGGGGCAGCTCCGCCTCGTAGTGGGCCGGCAGGGTGTCCCGGTCGACGATGTCGATGTCGGCCTGGAGGAACTCCCGGTAGCGACCCTCCTGTGGCCGCTCGCCCCGCCAGGCCTTCTGGATCTGGTAGCGGCGGAACGGGAACTGGAGCTTGCCGGCGTTCTCCAGCACGTAGCGGGCGAACGGCACGGTCAGGTCGAAGTGCAGGCCGAGCGCATCGTCGCCGGTCGCACCCTCCGGGTCGGCGTGCAGCCGGCGCAGGACGTAGACCTCCTTGGAGGTCTCCCCCTTGCGCAGCAGCTGGTCGAGCGGCTCGACCGACCGGGTTTCGATCGGGGCGAAGCCGTACAGCTCGAAGGTGCCGCGGATCCGGTCGAGGACGAACTGCTCGATCATCCGCTGCGCGGGCGTCCACTCCGGGAAGCCGGAGATGGGCGTGGGCTTGCTCATGGCGTACTCCTTGCGTCCCGCGCGGGCCGCGCGGGGAGGTCGTGGGTGCGGTGAGTCAGAGACCGCGGGTAGGTGCCGCCGGGCGCGCGCCGCCGGTGCCCGCCACCTCGAGGAGGTACGGGTTGCTCGCGCGCTCGCGGCCGATGGTGGTCGCGGGGCCGTGGCCGGGCAGGACGACGGTGTCGTCGGCCAGCGGGAGGACCTTCTCCCGCAGGCTGGACAGCATCCGGGGCATGCTGCCGCCCGGCAGGTCGGTGCGGCCGATCGAGCCGGCGAAGAGCACGTCACCGGAGAGGCAGATCTGCTCGGCCTCCCAGGGCGAGCCGGCGCCGGGCATCCGGAACAGCACCGACCCGCCGGTATGGCCGGGGGCGTGGTCGACGGTGATCTCCAACCCGGCCAGGGCCAGGGTCGCGCCGTCGGTCAGCTCGGCCACGTCGTCCGGCTCGGTGTACGGCAGCCGGCCGCCGAAGACCTGGGTGAGGTCCGCCGAGAGCGCCTTGGCCGGGTCGGCCAACAGCTCCCGGTCGTCGGGGTGGACGTAGGCGGGGATGCCGCGGGCACCGCAGACCGGCGCCACGGAGAAGGTGTGGTCCAGGTGGCCGTGGGTGAGCAGCACGGCGACCGGGTGCAGGCGGTGCTCGGCGAGCAGGGCGTCGAGCCGGTCGAGCACCCCGATGCCGGGGTCGACCACCACGCACTGCTCCCCCGGCGCGGTCGCCACCACGTAGCAGTTGGTGCCGAAGGCGTCCGCGGGAAAGCCGGCCACGAGCACGTCCGCTCCCCTTCCGTCGAGTCGTCGTCTCCGCCCAGCAGCCTAGTCGGACGGGCGAGCGCATTGTTCCGACCCAGCGGTCCCAGCCGTCCCGGTGGGCACAGTGATGTACCCCGATAAACCGAGGCTGGACCTCGTACACCACTTTCACAGCGGCTACCCGTACACTCTGGCGGGCGTGTGGCGTGGCGCACTTGCCGCCCGACGGGCGGATGGCGCCCGGACGCCGGCGACGACCAGGGTAAAGGAAGGGGAGCACGGGTGGCTTCCAGCAGGGACCGGCAGCGCAAACTGGCGCGGGCCAAGCTCGACCGGCAGCTCGCCCGGCGGGCCTCGGCCGCGAAGCGCCGCCGGCAGATCCAGGCCGGCGTGGGCGCCGCCGTCGTGCTCGCGCTGATCGTGGTCGGGTCGGCCTGGGCGCTGGGCGCGTTCGACGCGAAGCCGGAGAAGAAGGCCGCCGAGGACGTCTGCGTGTGGACCCCGCAGGACGCCAGCGCGAACGCCAACCTCAAGGACGTGGGCACCCCGGCCACCACCGGGCTGCCGACCTCCGGCACCCGGGCCATGACGATCACCACGAACCAGGGCGCCCCGATCACCGCCCAGCTCGACCTGGCCGCCGCCCCGTGCGCCGGGGCGAGCATCGCCCACCTGGCCGGCAGGTCGTTCTACGACAACACCAAGTGCCACGAGATCACCGCCGAGGGCGCGCTGCGCTGCGGCGACCCGAGCGGCACCGGCATCGGCGGCCCCGCGTACTCGTTCTACGACGAGAACCTGCCCACCCCGGCGCCGAGCGCGTCCGGCAAGCCGGCCGCCGGGCAGCCCCCGGCATACCCGAAGGGCACGGTCGCCATGATCGCGAACCCGCCGGGCAGCAACGGCAGCCAGTTCCTCGTCTTCTTCAAGGACTTCAACCCGGCCAAGCCGGCCTACCCGGTCATCGGCAAGGTCACCGGCGGGCTGGACGTGGTGGAGAAGATCGGTGCCCTGCCGACCGTGGACAATGGGAGCGGGGCCAAGGTCAAGCCGAAGACCGACGTGGTGATCCAGAGCCTCACGGTCGGCGAGCCGACCACCGGACCGGCCGCCACCAGCGCGCCCACGGCCAGCCCCAGCGCCGGCTGACCCGGCCGCCCACCCACCGCAGCGGCACCGTCCGCGCCCGAGAAGTTTCGTAAGGAGTGACCGTGACGTCCACGAGAGAGCGGCAGCGCGCGGCGGCGCGGGCCCGACTCGAGCGGGAGATGGCCGAGCGCGCGGCCCGCGCCCGCAAGCGCCGGCAGACGCAGGCGATCGTCGGGGCCGGTGCGGTCCTGCTGCTGGTGGTCGCCGGCACCGTCTGGCTGGCCACCGCCCTCGGTGGCGACGACGACAAGAAGCAGACCGCCACGTCGGCGGGTGCCGCCCAGTGCGCCTACACCGAGGTCCCCAAGGAGGGGCGCACCAAGCAGATCAAGGACGTCGGGCTGCCCGGCGGCCAGCAGAAGAACACCGGCACCCAGACCATGACGATCGACACCAACCTGGGACCGATCACCGCGAAGATCGACCGGGCGGCCGTGCCCTGCACCGCGGGCAGCTTCACCCACCTGGCCAGCAAGGGCTTCTTCGACAACACCAAGTGCCACCGACTGGTCACCGAGGGCATCAAGGTGCTCCAGTGCGGCGACCCGAGCGCGACCGGCAAGGGCTGGCGCGAGACCGACGGCACCGGCGGCCCGAGCTACAACCTGGCCGAGGAGAACCTGCCGACCGACAAGCGCCCGCCGTACCCGGAGGGCGTCATCGCGATGGCCAACTCCGGCCAGCCGGGCAGCACCGGCAGCCAGTTCTTCATCGTGTTCGGCGACTCGCAGCTCGACCCGAACTACACCGTGCTGGGCACCATCACCGGCGGCATGGACGTGGTCAAGCAGGTCGCGGCGGCCGGTGACGACAAGGCCTTCGCGCAGCAGGCCGGCGGCGGCCACCCGAAGAAGGAAATCGTCATCAACAAGCTGGCGATGAGCGACATCCAGGGCTGAGCCCGCCCGTACGACGACGAAGCGCCCGCCGGCTCCAGCCGGCGGGCGCTTTCGTGTGCGTGCCTCAGGCGCCCGAGGTGACCCGGTACGCGTCGAAGACGCCGTCGACCTTCCGCACCGCGGCCAGCAGGTGGCCCAGGTGCTTCGGGTCGGCCATCTCGAAGCTGAACCGGCTCACCGCCACCCGGTCCCGGGTGGTGGTGACGGTGGCGGAGAGGATGTTCACCCGCTCCTCCGACAGCACCCGGGTGACGTCGGCGAGCAGCTTGTGCCGGTCCAGCGCCTCGACCTGGATGGCGACGAGGAAGGTGGAGGCGGAGGTGAGCTTCCAGCTGACCTCGACCACCCGTTCGCTCTGCGCCCGCAGGTCCTCGGCGTTGGCGCAGTCGTCCCGGTGCACGCTCACCCCGCCGGAGCGGGTGACGAAGCCGAAGACCGCGTCCGGCGGCACCGGGGTGCAGCAGCGGGCCAGCTTGATCCAGACGTCGCTGACGCCCCGCACCACGACGCCCGGGTCGCTGCTGCTCTGCCGGCTGCGCGGGGGCCGGGTGGCGACGGCGGTCTCGGCGATGTCCTCCGCCGCGCCCTCCTCGCCGCCGTACGTGGCCATCAGCTTCTGCACGACCGACTGGGCGGAGACCTGGCTGTCGCCGACCGCCGCGTAGAGCGAGGCGACGTCGGCCAGGTGCAGGTCCCGGGCGATCGCCATCAGCGCGTCCGAGGTGAGCATCCGCTGCAACGGCATGCCCTGCTTGCGCATCGCCTTGACGATCGAGTCCTTGCCGGCCTCGATCGCCTCCTCGCGCCGCTCTTTGTTGAAGTACTGGCGGATCTTCGTCCGCGCCCGGGGGCTCTTGACGAAGCCCAACCAGTCCTGCGTCGGGCCGGCCGTGTCCGACTTCGAGGTGAAGATCTCGATCACGTCGCCGTTGGAGAGCGTCGACTCCAGCGGCACCAGCTTGCCGTTGACCCGGGCGCCGATGCATTTGTGCCCGACCTCGGTGTGCACCGCGTACGCGAAGTCCACCGGCGTCGACCCGGTCGGCAGCGGGATGACGTCACCCTTCGGGGTGAAGACGTACACCTCCTGGCTGGACAGGTCGAAGCGGAGCGCGTCGAGGAACTCGCTCGGGTCGGCCGCCTCCCGCTGCCAGTCCAGCAGCTGGCGCAGCCAGGTCATCTCGTCGATGTGTGCCGGCGGGCCGACGATCTGGGTGCCCTTGTGCTCCTTGTACTTCCAGTGCGCGGCGATGCCGAACTCGGCGGTGCGGTGCATCGCGTACGTGCGGATCTGCATCTCCACCGGCTTGCCGGTGGGCCCGATGACCGTCGTGTGCAACGACTGGTACATGTTGAACTTGGGCATCGCGATGTAGTCCTTGAACCGGCCCGGCACCGGCTGCCAGTTGGCGTGGATGACACCCAGCGCCGCGTAGCAGTCCCGCACCGTGTCGACCAGGATCCGCACCCCGACCAGGTCGTAGATGTCGTTGAAGTCGCGACCCCGCACCATCATCTTCTGGTAGATCGAGTAGAGGTGCTTCGGCCGGCCGGTGGTCTCCGCCTTGATCTTGGCAGCCTTCAGGTCGGTCGACACCTTCTGGGTCACCTGACGCAGCAGCGCCTCCCGCTGCGGCTGGTGCTCCCCGATCAGCCGGTTGATCTCCTCGTACCGCTTCGGGAAGAGGGTGCCGAAGGCGAGATCCTCGAGCTCCCACTTGAGGGTGTTCATACCGAGGCGGTGCGCGAGGGGAGCCAGGATCTCCAGCGTCTCCTTCGCCTTCTGCTCCTGCTTGGGGCGGGGCAGGAAGGTGAGGGTACGCATGTTGTGCAGCCGGTCGGCCAGCTTGATCACCAGCACCCGCGGGTCCTTGGCCATCGCCACGACCATCTTGCGGATCGTCTCCGCCTTGGCGGCGTCACCCAGCTTGACCTTGTCCAGCTTCGTCACGCCGTCGACCAGGAGGGTCACCTCCGGGCCGAAGTCCGCCCGCATCTGGTCGAGGGTGTACTCGGTGTCCTCGATGGTGTCGTGCAGCAGCGCGGCGACCAGCGTGGTGGTGTCCATCCCCAGGTTGCCCAGGATGGTCGCCACCGCAAGCGGGTGGGTGATGTACGGGTCACCGGACTTGCGGTACTGACCGGAGTGCCAGCGCGCCGCGGTGTCGAACGCGCGCTGCAGCAGCCGGGCGTCGGCCTTGGGGTGGTTCTCCCGGTGGGTGGCGATCAGCGGTTCGAGCACCTCGCTGACCTGCGAGGTCTGCCAGGGCGCGTTGAACCGGGCCAGCCGGGCGCGGACCCGCCGGCCGGTGGGCGCGTTGGACAGCGCGAAACCACCGCTCGGCGTGGGATCGACCGAGCCGTCGGTCGGGAACGGCACCACGACCGCGCCGGCGGGCGACGTGCCGTCGTCCGTGCCGGCGTCGGGGGCGACGCCGCTGCCAGAGCCCGTCACCCGGGCCGGCGGGTTGCCGCTCCGCTCGGTCACCGAGCCGTCCGCGTCGCCTGTCGGGTGCACCGTGCCCTCCACCGGAGGGACGACATCGTGGGACACCGGCCTCCTCACCGCTCGCCGGGATGCGCCGACCGTACGGCCGACGTTCGTATCAACCGGCTGTGGGGCCGGTGTTGTTCCGCGCCGGCCCGCGGCCGGCGGTCTTCCCGCCGCAGGACGGTCGCCCGCCCGGTCAGCAAAGGGCAATGCTACCCGTACGCAGGGTGCCCCGCCGCTCCGCCGGACGGTCCGCGCGGGCTTGGCCCGACGGCCGCGGCATCAAACGGTCAGCAGGGCATGGACCGGACGCGGGGCCAGCCGCTCCCGCCCCTTCAGGAAGCTCAGCTCCAACAGCACGGTGAAGCCGGCGACGGTGCCACCGGCCCGCTCGACCAGGTCGAGGGTGGCCTCGGCGGTGCCGCCGGTGGCGAGCACGTCGTCGACGACCAGCACCCGGTGGCCGGCGGTGAAGGCGTCCTGGTGCACCTCCAGGGTCGCCTCGCCGTACTCCAGCGCGTAGGAGGCCGAGTACGCCGGGCGGGGCAGCTTGCCGGCCTTGCGCACCGGCACCACGCCGACCCCGGTCGCGTACGCGATGGCGGCGGCGATCACGAAGCCGCGCGCCTCGATGCCGACCACCGCGTCGAACGAGTCACGCCCGTGGTACCCGACGATCCCGTCGATCACCTCGCGGAACACGTCACCGTCGGCGAAGAGCGGCATCAGGTCCTTGAACATGACGCCGGGCTTCGGGAAGTCCGGCACGTCCAGCACCCGGCTGGCCACCAGCCGGGCGACCTCCGGGCCGCTGTCTCCCCGTACCGCCGTGCTGTGGGTCTCCGTCACGGTTGTCCCGCTTCCCTTCAAACGAGGACGGCGTCCGCCATGCTGCGCACAGCATGGCGGACGCCGTCAGGTCGATCGCTACCGGGTCCGGTGGAGCGGTCAGCGGCGCTTGGCGCCGCCCGGCCGGTTGCCCCCGGCGCCGGGACGACCGCCCCGCGCGCCGGTCGGGCGCTTGCTCACCGGTCGGGCGCCCACCTTCGGCGCCGAGCCGGCCAGCGCCGCCGTCTCCGGGTCGATGGCCTCCTCGCCGGCCTCGGCGGCGCGCGGCGCGCCCTTCGGGGTCAGCTCGCCCCGGGCGATGGCGCCCCGGCGGGCCAGCACCCGCTTGTTGTGCGCGCTGATCCGCGGGTCCTGGTTCTTCAGGAGCACCAGCAGCGGGGTGGCCAGCAGGATCGAGGTCAGGAACGCCACCGCCATACCGACGAAGAGCACCAGACCGAGGTCCTTCAGCGTGCCCGCGCCCAGCAGGCCGGCGCCGATGAAGAGCAGACCGCCGACCGGGAGCAGGGCGACCACCGACGTGTTCAGCGACCGCATCAGGCTCTGGTTCAGCGCCAGGTTGGCCGCCTCGCCGTAGGTCAGGTTGTTGTTCGCGGTGATGCCCCGGGTGTTCTCCTGGACCTTGTCGAAGACCACCACCACGTCGTACAACGCGAAGCCGAGGATGGTGAGGAAGCCGATGATCGTCGACGGGGTGACCTCGAAGCCGACCAGCGAGTAGATGCCGGCGGTGAGGAACAGGTTCATGAACAGCGAGCTGATCGCGGCGACGGCCATCCGCCACTCGAAGCGCAGGATCAGGTAGATCGCCACCACCGCGATGAAGAGCAGCAGGCCGAGCAGCGCGCGCTCGGTGACCTGGCTGCCCCACGCCTCGGAGACCTGATTGCCGCTGATCTGGCCGGGCTGGATGTCGAACCTCTCGGCGATCTCGCCCTTGACCGCGTTGGCCTGCTGCGGGCTGAGCTGCGTGGTGCGCATCTCGTAGTACTGGCCGCTGGTGCTGCCGACCTTCTGCGCGGTGACCACCTCGGCACCGCCGCCCTCGGCCTTGAGGGCGGCGTTGACCTGCTCCTCGGCCCCGTCCAGCGTGCCGACGCTGGCCGGCACCTGGAACGAGTTGCCGCCGGCGAACTCGATGCCCAGGCTGAAGCCGCGCACGGCGAAGCTGAGCACCGCGAGCAGCACCAGCCCGGCGGCGACGCCGAACCACAGCTTGCGCCGGCCGACGATGTTGAGATCGGCCTCGCCCCGGTACAGCCGGGACGCCAGACCACTCTTAGCCATCTCAGGCCTCCTTGACGCGCGGGTTGCGGGCGGTGCCCTGCTCGGTCGAACGGGCCGGCAGGGCCCGGCCGAGGCCGCTGACCCGCGGGGACAGGAACGCCCGGGTCCGGGCGAACATCGTCATGATCGGGTGACGGAAGAGGAAGACGACCAGCAGGTCGAGCACGGTCGCCAGGCCGAGGGCGAAGGCGAAGCCCTTCACCGTGCCGACCGAGACGATGTAGAGCACCACGGCGGACATCAGGGTGATGGCGTTCGCCGAGATGATCGTCCGGCGGGCCCGGATCCAGGCCCGCGGCACCGCGCTGCGCGGGCTGCGTCCCTCGCGGATCTCGTCCTTGAGGCGCTCGAAGTAGATGACGAACGAGTCCGCCGCCACGCCGAGCGAGACGATCATGCCGGCGATGCCGGCGAGGGTGAGGGTGAAGCCGATGGACCGGCCGAGCACCACCAGCGAGCCGAAGACCAGCAGCGCCGAGAGCACCAGGCTCAGGAAGATCACTGAACCGAGCAGCCGGTAGTAGAAGAACGAGTAGATGATGACCAGCAGCATGCCGATGCCGGCGGCGAGCAGACCGGCCCGGAGCTGGCTGTCGCCGAGGGTGGCGGTGACGTTCTGCTGCTCCTGCGGCACGAAGGTCACCGGCAGCGCGCCGTAGCGCAGCTGGCTGGCGAGCGCGTTCGCGGCCTTGTTGTCGAAGCTGCCGGTGATCTGGGAGTCACCGGTCAGCACGCCCTGGATCTCCGGCGAGGAGACGATCTGGTTGTCCAGGACGACCGCGACCCGGCACTTGCCGTCCTGCCCGATCGCGGTCTGGTCGCAGGCCTGGCCCTCGTTGTTGAACGCCTCGCGGGTCAGGTTGGTCCAGTGCTCCTGGCCCTTGCCGGTGAACTGGAGGCTGACCACCCAGGAGCTGGTCTGGTCGAGCTGGGCGGAGGCGTCCTTGACGTCGGTGCCGACCACCTTGGCCACGTCGAGCAGGTACTTCCCGCCGCTCTCGCAGGCGACTGCCTGCTGCTTCTCGTCCTTGATCGAGGCCGGCGGACGCTTGTCGAGCTGGGCGCAGGTGATGGTCGGGACGTTGAACTGCATGTCCACTGGCAGCACCGCGATCTCCTGCGGGGAGAGCGCGCCGAACGGCTTGAGCTTCTCGGCCAGCGACGGGTCGGCGGAGACGTCGGCCGGGGCCTTCAGGCCGCTGGCGGCGGCCCAGGCGGCCGGCCCGACCTTCTGCTCGACGGCCTTGCGCTGCTGCTCGACGCTCTGCGGCACCGGCGCGGCGCTGGCGCTCGGCGACGGCGAGGCGGCGCTCGGCGAGGCCGTCGGGGTCGGCGCGGCGGCGCTGGCGCTCGGCGTCGGGGCCATGCCGCCCTGCCCGCCGGCGCTCGGCGAGGCGGTGACCTTCGGGGCGCTCGCGGACGGCTTCGGGGCGGCGCTGCCGGACGGCTTCGGCGTCGCGCTGCCGGACGGCTTCGGCGTCGCGCTGCCGGCCGGGGCCGGGGTCGCGCTGGCGGTCGGGGCCGGGGCGGCGGTCGCGCCGCTGCCGTCGGTCGCCTTGAGCACCTTGCGGAAGCGCAGCTCGGCGGCGCTGCCGACGTCGGTCAGGTCCCGGTTCTCACCGGGCAGGGAGATGACGATGTTGCGGTTGCCCTCGGTGACCACCTCGGCCTCGGCCACGCCGTACGCGTTGACCCGGTTCTCGATGATCTGGCGCGCCTCTTCGAGGTTGGCGGCCGTCGGTGGCTTGCCGTCCACGCTGTTGGTGGCCTCGAGCGTCAGCCGGGTGCCGCCGATCAGGTCCAGGCCGAGCCGCGGCTCCAGCCGGTCCTTCCAGCCACCACTGGCGCCGCCCGAGAAGAACACCAAAAGATAGAGGACGACGAAGACGAGCCCGAGAACGGCGAGCTGCCGTCCGGGGCGCATCTGTCCCTGAGGTGGTGCCACGGCTGTCCTGTCTCCCTGTACGGTCGCGCCGCCGGCGCAGCGGCGACGAATGTCGGACCGGGGGTGTCCGGCCGACTGCTCTGGCGGGTCGACGCCGCCGACCGACACGCCTCCGGGTCACGACGCGGCGGCGTCGGGGGAGTTTCCGCGTGTCGGCGTCGGGCGCCGACCCAACTATCCACTTTTCGGGATGAATCCGCTGCCCCGTCGGGGCGGTCGGTCACTCCTTGACGGCGTCGGCTTCCTCGGCCACCGGCTCGGTCGCCTCGGGGCGCTCGGCCCGGGTGGTCACCCGGGCGATGGCCGGGCGGGCGTACCGGGTCTGCACGCCCGGAGCGACCTCGAGCAGGACGGTGTCGTCGTCCACCTCGGTCACCGTGCCGTAGAGACCGCCGATGGTGACCACCTCGTCGCCCGCGGAGAGAGCGGACTGCATCTGCTCGGCCTCGCGCCGGCGCTTCTGCTGGGGGCGGATCATCATGAAGTACATGACGCCGAAGAGCAGAGCGATCATGAGGATCGGCGTCAGACCGCCGGCTCCTCCGCCACCCGCTGCTAGGTAAAGCACGGTTGTCGACCTTCCCATTGGCCCCCGCGCCTGGCCCGAGGGCGCCGGAGCGGAGGCGGATTCTCACATCCTGTACAGACCGCGGCGAAGTCTAATCCCTGCACCTGAGAACACCGAATGCGGCAGAGATCACGTTCGGATCACGGCTGATCGGGCTGCGCGGAGAACAGATCGGGCACGGGAGGGGCATCCGTGCCAAATGTACCATTCGGCGGTGTACGCCCCAGATGCCGCCAGGCGGCCTCCGTCGCGACCCGGCCCCGCGGGGTACGCGCCAGCAGCCCCGCCCGGACCAGGAACGGCTCACAGACCTCCTCGACGGTGTCCGGCTGCTCCCCCACCGCGACCGCGAGGGTGGAGAGCCCGACCGGGCCGCCCCGGAACGAGTCGACCAGCGCGGTCAGCACCGCCCGGTCCAGCCGGTCCAGGCCCAGCGCGTCGACGTCGTACACGGTCAGGGCGGCCCGGGCGGTCTTCAGGTTGACCACGCCGTCGGCCCGGACCTCGGCGAAGTCCCGCACCCGGCGCAGCAGCCGGTTGGCGATCCGCGGGGTTCCCCGGGACCTGCCGGCGATCTCGGCCGCGCCCTCCTCGGTGATCGGCACGCCGAGGATCCGCGCGGAACGGCGCAGCAGCGTCTCCAGGTCGGCCGGGGCGTAGAAGTCGAGGTGGGCGACGAAGCCGAAGCGGTCCCGCATCGGCCCGGTGAGCAGGCCGGATCGGGTGGTCGCGCCGACCAGGGTGAACGGCTCGACGTCGAGCGGGATGGCGGTGGCCCCCGGGCCCTTCCCCACCACCACGTCGACGCGGAAGTCCTCCATCGCGCTGTAGAGCAGCTCCTCGGCCGGCTTGGCGATCCGGTGGATCTCGTCGATGAAGAGCACGTCGCCCTCGGCGAGGCTGGTCACGATGGCCGCCAGGTCGCCGGAGCGCTCGATCGCCGGACCGCTGGTCACCCGGATGCCGGCGCCCAGCTCGGCGGCGACGATGTTTGCCAGGGTCGTCTTACCCAAGCCAGGTGGCCCCGAGAGGAGGATGTGGTCGGGCGGGGAGCCGCGCCGCATCGCGCCCTGCAGCAGCAGGTCGAGCTGGTCGCGGACCCGGTGCTGGGCGATGAACTCGTCGAGTCGCTTCGGCCGGACGCTCGCCTCCGCGTCGAGCTCGGCGTCGCTGACGTACGCCGAGACCAGGTTCTCCCCGGTCATCGCGAGCGACCCAGCAGGCGGATGGCCTGCTTGAGCAGGACGGGCACCGGCGGGGTCTCCCCGTCGACGGTCTCGGCGACCACGGCCACCGCCTGTTCGGCCTGGGCGGTGGACCAGCCGAGCCCGACCAGCGCCTGGCGGACCTGCTCGGGCCAGGCGCCGCCGGTCACCCCGGCCGCGCCGTCGACGCCGACCGGCACCGGGCCGATCCGGTCCCGCAGCTCGAGGACCAGCCGCTCGGCGCCCTTCTTGCCGATGCCCGGCACCCGGGTCAGCGCGGCGGTGTCGGCGTTGGCGATGGCCTTGCGGACCGCGTCCGGGGTGTGCACGGCGAGCACCGCCTGGGCCAGCCTGGGGCCGACCCCGCTGGCGGTCTGCAGCAGCTCGAAGAGCTGCTTGGCGTCGTCGTCGGCGAAGCCGTACAGGGTGAGCGAATCCTCCCGGACGACCAGGCTGGTGGCGAGCCGGGCCGGCTGGCCGACCCGCAGCTCGGCGAGGGTGCCGGGGGCGCACTGCACCGCCAGGCCGATCCCGCCGACCTCCACCACCGCATGGTCGGGACCGGTCGCGGTCACCGTGCCGCGCACGCTGGCGATCATCGCGCTCCTTCTCGTCGGGCCCGCTCGGCCGCGGCGGCCAGCTTGGACCGGGTGCCGCCGCGCCACACGTGGCAGATGGCCAGGGCCAGGGCGTCGGCGGCGTCGGCCGGCTTCGGCGGCTCGGCCAGCCGCAGCAGCCGGGTCACCATGGCGGTCATCTGCGCCTTGTCGGCCTGACCGGAGCCGGTCACCGCCGCCTTGACCTCGCTCGGCGTGTACGTCTGCACGGGCAGCCCGGCTCGCGCCCCGGCGAGCACGGCGATCCCGCTGGCCTGGGCGGTGCCCATCACCGTGCGGACGTTGTGCTGGCTGAACACCCGCTCGACGGCCACCGCGTCCGGCCGGTGCTCGGCCACCAGGTCAGTCAGCGACCGGTCCAGGTGCAGCAGGCGCAGCGGCAGCTCGTCGGCCGGGTCGGTGTAGACGACGTAGTAGGCGACCAGCGTGCAGGGCCGGCCCGGCACCCCCTCGACCACGCCGACCCCGCACCGGGTCAGCCCCGGGTCGACGCCGAGCACGCGCACGCCGCCTCCTCCCCAGCCGTCAGCAGTACGTGTGTTCGACACCCTACTTGTGCTCCGGAACGGCCGCCGGTCGGGACACGCCGGGGCGGCGGACCTGGCAGCAGGCACACCGCACCGGACACGGGCCTACAGCCGCGCGTGGTCGATCTCGATCGCGACGCCGACCACGTCCCCGTGGTCCTTGCCGGCCCGGATCCCCGCTGGTACGGCCAGCAACCAGCCCGCCTTCCGGTCCCGCCACACACTGGTCCGCCAGGTGCGGGAGTCCACGGTCGCGACCACCGGCACCCGGCCGAACGGGCCCGCCGCGCTGGGCGCGTGTTCGTCCGGCACCGGGGCGAAGACCCATCCGCTCGCGCCGGACCAGCGGACGAGGACCGCCTCGAAGACCGTCGGGGAGGACGACGTCGGCTGCTGGCGGCCGTCATCCCGGGCGTCGGCGGCAGCTCGGCGGGACCGTGCTGTGGTTCCCATGGTCACGTCCGTTCGGTCGGTCAGCCGGGCGGTGATGGCGGCCGGCCCCGGGGTGCGGTCACTGTGCCACGGGCCGGCGACGTTTCTCGCCGGAGGGCCGGGGCACCGCCCGGTGGCGGGGCGGGCCTGTCGGAGGTCGGCGGGTCCACACAGAGCGGCAGTGGAGTATGTGTCGCCGCCCCATGTGCCGCCGGCCACACAGCTCGTAACTTCTTGCGCCATGACGGCAGAACCCGTGGCGGTCCCCCACGTCGTACGCGTCGACCTCTCCGGTCGTAGCGCACTGGTGACCGGTGGTGGCAGCGGCATCGGCCGGGCCTGCGCGCTGCGCCTGGCGGCGGCCGGGGCGAGCGTGCTGGTGGTGGACCGGAACGTGGAGGCGGCGAAGGCGGTGGCCGCCGAGGCGGGCGGCCGGGCCGAGGGGATCGACCTGGCCGACCCGGCCGCGGTGGACCGGCTCGACGCCGACGTGGACATCGTGGTGAACAACGCCGGCCTCCAGCACGTGGCGCCGGTGCAGGACTTCCCCACCGACCGCTTCGCCTACATCCACCGGGTGATGGTGGAGGCGCCGTTCCGGATCATCCGGCGGGCCCTGCCGCACATGTACGCCCAGGGCTGGGGGCGGATCGTCAACATCTCCTCCGTCCACGGGCTGCGCGCCTCGCCCTACAAGTCGGCGTACGTGTCGGCGAAGCACGCCCTCGAAGGGCTGTCGAAGGTGGTCGCACTGGAGGGTGCGGCGCACGGCGTGACCGCCAACTGCATCAACCCCGCGTACGTCCGGACCCCGCTGGTGGAGAGTCAGATCGCCGACCAGGCGGCCACCCACGGCATCGGCGAGGACGAGGTGGTCGAGAAGATCATGCTGGCCCGGGCGGCGATCAAGCGGCTGATCGAGCCCGAGGAGGTGGCGGAGCTGATGGCGTACCTCTGCGCCCCGCCGGCCGACTTCATCACCGGCGCCTCGATCGCCCTCGACGGGGGCTGGACGGCCAACTAGTGGCCTCGCGCACAATGTCGCTCATGTCGTCGCCGGTCGAGTTCCTGGAACTACTGGCCCGGGAGGCCGCCGCGGTCGAGTTCGAGGGACCGCTGGTGGCCGCCCGGGCCGCCGGCCTGCCCGCCGAGCGGCTCGCCGAGCTGGAGCAGGCGAAGGTGGTGGCGCTGCGGGTCCGCGCGCTGCTGGAGCGCCGGCGCCGCCGGGAGATCGAGCTCTCCGGCCTGTACGACACGGCGAGCGACCTGGCCGGGCTGCGCGACCTGGACGACGTGCTGCGGGCGATCGTGCACCGGGCGCGGATCCTGCTCGGCACCGACGTGGCGTACATGACGCTCAACGACGACGAGCGCGGCGACACGTACATGCGGGTCACCGACGGCTCGATCTCGGCGCGCTTCCAGCGGCTGCGGCTGGAGATGGGCGACGGCCTGGGCGGCCTGGTGGCGCAGACCGGCACCCCGTACGTCACCTCCAACTACCAGGAGGACGACCGCTTCAAGCACACCGGGGAGATCGACGGCGGGGTCGGCGAGGAGGGACTGGTCGCCATCCTCGGCGTGCCGCTACGGCTCGGCTCCAGCGTGATCGGCGTGCTCTACGCGGCCAACCGGTCGGCCCGGCCGTTCGCCCGGGAGGAGGTGTCACTGCTGGTGTCGCTCGCCGCGCACGCGGCGGTGGCGATCGACACCGCCCGGCTGCTCGCGGAGACCCGCTCGGCGCTGGCGGAGCTGTCGGGGGCGAACAGCACCATCCGGGCGCACAGCAGCTCGGTGGAGCGGGCCGCCGCGGCGCACGACCGGATGACCGCGCTGGTGCTGCGCGGCGGCGGGGTGGAGGACGTGGCGGCCGCGGTGACCGACGTGCTGGACGGGGCGCTGCTGGCGCTGGATGCCGAGGGACGCCAGCTCGCCCGGGTAGGGCAGATCGACGAGCCGGACCGGGCCGACATGGTGGAGGCGGTGGCCGCCTCGCGTACCGAGGGGCGCAGCGTGCGCCGGGGGCCGCTCTGGTACGCCGCGGTGGTGGCGGGCGCGGAGAACCTGGGCGCGCTGGTGCTGCGCCCCGACGGCGAGCTGGTCGACGCGGACCAGCGGATCCTGGAGCGCGCCGCGCTGGTCACCGCGCTGTTGCTGCTGTTCAGCCGGACCGTCGCCGAGGCGGAGGGGCGGGTCCGGGGCGAGCTGCTCGACGACCTGATCGCCCGGCCGCTGCGCGACGCCGACGCGCTGCGCAGCCGCGCCCGCCGCCTCGGGGTGGACCTGGACGCGCCGCACGTGCTGGTGGCGGTCGGCGACGACGCGATCGCCGCGACCGGCTCGGCCCGGCAGCGGGTGCTCTCCTGGGCCACCACGTACGCCTCGACGCGGGGTGGGCTGGCGGCGGCGCGCGACGGCCGGGTGGTGCTGATGCTGCCCGGGCGGGACGCCGGCGGCAGCGCCCGGGCGGTGGCCCGGGACCTGTCCCGGGTGACCGGCCGCCCGGTGACCGCCGGCGCCAGCGGCCCGTCCAGCGGTCCGGCGTCGCTGACCACCACCTTCGCCGAGGCGGAGCGCTGCCTCACCGCGCTGGGCGCGCTGGGCCGCTCCGGGCAGGGCGCCAGCACGGCGGAGCTGGGCTTCGTCGGGCTGCTGCTCGGCGCGGTCGGCGACTCCGGCGACCGGGACGTGGCCCGGTTCCTCACCACGACGGTGGGGCCGGTGGTCGACTACGACGCCCGGCGGGGCACCGCGCTCGTGAAGACCCTGGAGGCGTACTTCGGGGTGGGTGGCAGCCTGGCCCGCGCGGCGGAGCTGCTGCACGTGCACGTCAACACGGTGACCCAGCGGTTGGAGCGGGTCGGGCAACTGCTCGGCGCGGACTGGCAGAAGCCGGAGCGGGCCCTGGAGGTGCAGCTGGCGCTGCGGCTGCACCGCCTGCGTACGCCCGCCGGCTGACCCGGCGGGACCCGGCCGCCGGATCGCCGACTGGCGGCATCCGAGTCCTTCGGATACCCCCACGTCGGCGACCTGGAGTGGATGGGGCCGGGCTCAGCGGGGGCGGATGCCCTCCAGGACGGCGTCGACGACCGGCTCGGGCAGGATGCGGTCGTCCAGCTCGGGGTGCCAGCGCAGCATCCGCTGGATCAGCATCGGCCCGGTGAGCAGCGCCATCGTCAGCTCGATGTCGAGATCGGCCCGCAGTTCGCCGCTGGCGACGCCGCGCCGGAGCACCTCGCGCATCAGCTTTCGCCGGGGCTCGATGATGTTCTGGTAGAGCTGGAAGTGGTCGGGGCTGCGGTTCACCTCGGGCACCAGGCAGGGCATGATCTTGGCGGCCCGGGGGTCGATGTTGTGCCCGACCGCGCCGACCAGCAGCACCAGGTCGTCCCGGACGGAGTGGCCGGCCGGCTGCGGCAGGATGCCCTTGAGCCGGCGCAGCGCGTCGAGCAGCAGGGCGTCCTTGCCCGACCAGCGCCGGTAGATGGTGGCCTTGCCGACCCCGGCGCGGGCGGCGATCGCCTCGATGGAGAGCGTCTCGATGCTGCTGCCCTCGGCGAGCAGGTCGAGGGTGGCCTCGATGATGGCCTCGTCCGCGCGGACGCTCCGCGGTCGCCCGGGCGACCGCGGAGCATCGGCGGTGGAAGTCATGTCAGACATTGTCGCCCAACCTAGGCGGTCCCGGCCAACTCCGGCTCGACGACCGGTTGAGCCTCGGTGGGGCCGGCCGCCGGGCGCGCCGGCAGCCAGCGCAGCGCGATCAGGATGCCGAGCGCGGCCACCACCGCGGAGAGCCCGGCCGCCCAGTGCATCGCCGCGACGAACGAGTCGTTGGCCGCCGCGATCAGCTTGGGCGCCGCCGGCCCGAGCTGGGCCGCCGCCGCGTACGCGCCGGAGATGGACTCGTCGGCGGCGTCCCGGGCCGGCGCGGGCAGGCCGGCGAGCGCCGAGGCGATGTCCTCCCGGTAGACCGCGGAGAGCACCGAGCCGAGCACCGCGACGCCCAGCGCGCCGGCGACCTGCCGGACGGTGTTGCTGACCGCGGAGCCGACGCCGGCCTTCTCCCGGGGCAGCGCCGACATGATCGACTCGGTGGCCGGCGGCATGATGTTGGCCATGCCGGTGCCCTGGAGGAAGGTCAGGACCAGGACCACCCAGATCGGCGTGACCTCGTCGACGAAGACGAACGCGCCGAGCGCCACCGCGGTCAGCACGAGGCCGACGACGGCGACCGCCCGGCCGCCGAAGCGGCGGACCATCGCCGCGCTGCGCGGCGCGAAGAACAGCTGGGCGGCGGCGAAGGGCAGGAAGAGCAGACCGGTCTCCAGCGGGCTGTAGCCCCGCACCAGCTGCAGGTAGAAGGCGTTGAAGAACATCACGCCCATGGCGGCGAAGAAGACCAGCCCGACCAGCGCCACCGGGGCGGCGAAGCGGGGCACCCGGAACAGCCGGACGTCCAGCGACGGGTGGTCGCTGCGCAGCTCGTGGGAGATGAACCAGCCCAGCACGGCCAGGCCGCCGACGATCGAGGCCCAGACCAGCGGCCGGTCGAAGCCGTGCTCGCCGCCGTCGATGATGCCGTAGGTGAGCGCGACCAGGCCGACCACCGAGAGCAGCACGCCGAGCAGGTCGACCCGGCCCGGGTTCGGGTCGCGTGACTCGGGCACCAGGACGGCGACCAGCGCCACGCCGACCGCCACCACCGGCACGTTGATCAGGAAGACCGAGCCCCACCAGTAGTGCTCCAGCAGGGCGCCGCCGAGGATCGGGCCGATCGCCACGGCGAGCCCGACCGCGCCGGCCCAGATGCCGATCGCCCGGCCGCGCTCGCGCGGGTCGAAGACGTTGGAGATGATCGAGAGGGTGACCGGCATGATGGCCGCGCCGCCGATCCCCATCAGGGCACGGGCGCCGATCAGCTGCGCCGGGCTCTGCGCGTACGCCGACAGCAGCGAGGCGAGGCCGAAGACGACCAGGCCGACCATGAGGAAGCGCTTGCGGCCGGCGCGGTCGCCGAGCACCCCGAAGGTGAAGAGCAGGCCCGCGAAGACCAGCGTGTAGGAGTTGATCGCCCATTCCAGCTCGCCCTGGCTGGCCCCGAGGCCGTGCACCGGGTCGGCGAGGGTGCGCAGCGCGACGTTGAGGATGGTGTTGTCGAGGACGACCACGAGGAGGCTGATCACCAGCACCCCGAGGATCGCCCACCTCCTCGGGTGTCCGGTGTTCTCGTGCGGTTCCATGTCCGGTTCTCCCCCCGGCTTCCCCCGCGTCGAAATACGATACGGGGCAGACTCGTAACGATGCCGAGCGTAGGTGAAGGGGTTTCGATACGGAACCGGATCGTATCGTTTGTGTCCCAGCTCACCCGGGCGGGACGACGGCCAGCGCCAGTCGCAGCAGCGCGTCGCGGGCCGGCAGTAGGCGCCGGGCCTGCGACAACCGGCCCGCCCGCCGGGCCGTCGCGGCGATCCGCTGGGTGGGCCGCCGGCGCCGCCGGTCGTACGCCCGCAGCGCGGCCGGTACGTCGTCGGCGCCGCGCAGACACTCGGCCAGCGCCACCGCGTCGATCAGCGCCTGGCAGGCGCCCTGCCCCAGATCGGGGGTCATCGCGTGGGCGGCGTCGCCGAGCAGCGCCACCCGACCGGCCACATAGGAGGGCAGCGGCGTCAGGTCGCGTACCTCGTGCCGGAGGACGCCGTCCGCGGTGAGCGCGTCGAGCAGCCGCGGGATCGGCTCGTGCCAGTCGCCGAAGAGCCGGCGCAGCTCGACCCGGTCGTCGACGGGCGGCGGGTGCCCCTCGGGCAGGGCGACGGCGGCGTACCAGTTCGTCCGGCCCGGGCCCTCCGGAGTGACGCCGAACTTGCGGCCCCGCCCCCAGGTCTCGCCGCCGGTGGCCACCTCGACGTCGGCCACCCCGCGCCAGGCCACCATGCCGGTGTGACGCAGCGGGTGCCGGTCCCCGTACAGCGCGGTCCGGACCACGCTGCCGATCCCGTCGGCGCCGACCACCAGGTCGTACGCCTCGGCGAGGGCGGCCGGGTCGTCGACCGGCGAGCCGAACCGGACCGTCCCGGGCGGCAGCGCCCCGGCGAGGGCGGCCAACAGCACCGGCCGGGTCACCAGGTGCACCGGCTCGCCGTGCCGGCGTTCCAGCCGGCCGACGTCGATGGTGGCGATCCGGGAGCCGTCCGGGCGGCGGATCACCCCGTCGCTCTGCCGGCGCCCCCGCCGACGCACCTGCTCCCCCACGCCGAGCGCGTCGAGGGCCCGCAGCGCCGGCGGCCAGATGCCCAGTCCGGTGCCGGTCTCCGGCAGCCCGGCCGCCCGTTCGAGGACAGTCACCTCCCAGCCGGCGGCCCGCAGCCCGATCGCCGCCGCCAGGCCGCCGATCCCGCCGCCGACCACCGCCGCATGCATCCCCATGGCCGCACCGTACTACAGCTGTAGTCAGCCCGACTACGCCTGTAGTGTGACCGGTGTGGCGGATCGGCGACAGCACCTGCTCGACGCGGCGATCCGGGTGCTCGGCACCCGGGGGCCGCGCCAGCTCACCCACCGGGCGGTGGACGTCGAGGCCGGCCTGCCGGAGGGCTCGACGTCCAACCAGTTCCGCACCCGCGACGCCCTGGTCGCCGGCGTGTTCGGCCGCCTCGTGGAGGTGGAGACGGCCGCCTGGGACCAGCTCGCCACGGAGCTGCCGCCCGGTGACGTCGACGCGTTCGTCGCGGTGCTCGGTCGGCTCATCCGCCAACTCACCGGCGAGGGCCGGGTGATCGTGCTGGCCCGGCACGCGCTCTTCATCGAGGCGGCCGTGCACCCCGAGCTGCGCCGCGAGATCGGCATCGGACGGGAGCGACTGGCCGAGTGGGGCGTGCCACTGGTCGCCGGGCTCGGCTCCGCCGATCCGCCGGCCCACTTCCGGATGCTGCTGAGCCTCATCGACGGGCTGTTCAGCAACCAGCTCGCATACGCGGAGGACGACTTCGACCCGGAAGCGGCGATCGGCGCGCTGCTCCGCGGCCTGTTGCCCCGCTGATCGGCGGCGACCCTCCACCGCCCGGCGGTCACGGCCCGGCGCAGCCCGGGGCGCTTCGTCACCTCGGCGCGGGCGGGGCGAGGCAGGCCCCGACGGCGGCGGAGAGTGCGTTACGCGCGGCCGGTGACCGAGGTCTGCGCGGCTCCGTCAACACCAGACGTACCCCCGGGTAGACGTTCACTACCAGGGGGTCCGTCGGGACGGCGGCGTCCGGATACGCCGGTGGAAGAAATTATCGGCTGCGGGCGGCTCCCCACCGTCTGGCCAGGGCGGCGACCGTGCCCCAGATCCCCCGCCGGAACAGCAGGACGACGAGCACGAAGATGCCGCCGGTGACCAGGCCGATCGCCTCGAACCCGGAGAACGACAGCCAGTCCTCCAACCGGACCACGATCGCCGCGCCGAGCACGCCGCCCCAAAGGGTGCCGATGCCGCCGAGCACCACCACGATCACCGCCTTGCCGGAGGTGGTCCAGTGCAGCACGTCGAGGGAGACGAAGCGGTGGCTGACGGCGAAGAGCCCGCCGCCCAGCCCGGCGATGAAGCCGGAGAGGACGAACGCGGTCAGCTTGTACCGGTGCACCGGGTAGCCGAGCGCCCGGGCACGGGCCGGGTTGTCGCGGATGCCGACCAGCACCCGGCCGAACGGCGAGTGCACGATCCGCCAGGCGGCGGCCAGCCCGAGCAGCACGATCGGCAGGATCGCGTAGTAGAAGTAGTAGTCGTCGGTGAGGTCCACCCCGAAGAACTCCCGGGGCACGCCCTGCAGCCCGTTCTCGCCCCGGGTCACCGAGCGCCACTCGTTGGCCACGTAGTAGACCAGCTGCGCGAAGGCCAGGGTGACCATCGCGAAGTAGATCCCGGTGCGCTTGACCGCCAGGTAGCCGATCGGCACGGCGAGCAGCGCCGCGGCGAGCGCGCCGGCCAGCACCGCCGCCGGGAACGGCAGGCCGGCGTGGATCGCCACCAGGCCGGTCACGTACGCGGAGGTGCCCCAGAACGCGGCGTGCCCGAAGGACATCAGCCCGGTGAAGCCGAGCAGCAGGTCCACCGAGACGGCGAAGAGCGCCCAGCAGAGGATGTCCACCGCCACCGCCGGGTAGAGGCCGTTGGGCAGCCAGAACGCCACCAGCAGGCCGGCGGCGAGCAGCGCGTACCGGACCCAGCCCGGGGCGCGGGCGACAGCGACCAGGCCGGACGGTGGGACCGGCCGGGCCGCGTCGGCGGGGGTGTCGACGGCGCTGGTCATGCCGGTGCCTCCTCACGGCCGAACAGGCCGGCCGGGCGCCAGAGCAGCACCACGGCCATCACCACGAAGACGACGGTCTGGGACACGATCGGGAACTCCGACAGGTACGCCTCGCCCCAGGCCTGGACCAGGCCGATGCCGAAGCCGGCGGCGACCGAGCCGAAGATCGAGCCGAGGCCGCCGATCACCACCACTGCGAAGACCACGATGATCAGGTCCGCGCCCATCAGCGGGTTCACCGCCCGCATCGGCGCGGCGAGCACCCCGGCCAGGCCGGCCAGGCCGATGCCGAAGCCGAAGACCGGGGTGACCCACCGCCCCACGTCGATGCCGAAGGCCCGGGTCAGCTCGGGCCGCTCGGTGGCCGCCCGGACCACCATGCCGATCCGGGTCCGCCCCAGCACCCACCACACCGCGACGCAGAGCAGCAGGGTGAAGCCGAGGATGAAGACCCGGTACGTCGGGAACTCGAAGAGCCCGAAGTCCACCGAGCCGCTCAGCGCGGACGGCGTGGCGTACGGGCTGGACTGGATGCCGTACCGGGACTTCACCAGGTCCTGCAGGATCAGCGTCAGGCCGAAGGTGAGCAGGAAGTTGTAGAGCGGGTCGAGCCGGGTCAGCCGGTGGATCACCGCCCGCTCCAGCGCCATGCCGAGCACGGCGAGGGCCACTGGCATGATCACCAGGGCCGCCCAGAACGGCACGCCCGCCTCGGTGAGCAGGACGTACGCCCCGAACGCGCCGAGCATGTAGAAGGCGCCGTGGGCGAAGTTCACCACCCGGAGCATGCCGAAGATGACCGCTAGCCCGAGGGCGAGCAGGGCGTAGAACGCCCCGCTCACCAACCCGTTGAACGTGTTCTGCGCAAAACCGGACATCAGCCCGTCACATCTTGCAGTCGGCCGAGGGGGCGCGGAACGCCTCGGCGGCCGGGATGGTCTTGAGGATCTTGACGTAGTCCCAGGGCTCGGTCACCTCGGCCTGCGGCTTCACCTGGGCCAGGTACGCGTCGTGGATGACCCGGTGGTCCTCGGCGCGGATCTTGCCGTTGCGCAGGAAGACGTCGTTGATCTCCTTGCCCTCCAGCCCCTTGACCACGGTGTCGGCGTCGTCGGTGCCGGCGGCCTGCACCGCCTCCAGGTACTGCATCGCGGCGGAGTAGTTGGCCGCGTGGGCGAAGGACGGCCGGGTGCCGGTCTCCTTCTGGAACCGGTCGGCGAACTCCCGGTTCTGCTGGTCGAAGTTCCAGTACCAGGCGTCGGTGTAGGTGGTGCCGGCCAGGGCCGCCGGGGTCAGCGAGTGGATGTCGGTGATGAACATCAGGCCCACGGCCAGCCCGATGCCCTTGTCCCGGAGCTTGAACTCGTTGTACTGCTTCACCACGTTGACCAGCTCCGCGCCGGCCTGCATGGTGCCGAGCACCTGCGGCTTCGGGTTGAGGGTGGGCGCCTTCAGCAGGAACGACGAGTAGTCCCCGGTGGTGTTCGGGAACGGCGCGCCGTCCTTGCCGACCACCTGCCCGCCGGCCTGGGCGATCGCCGCGGAGAAGCTCTTCTCCATGTCCTGGCCGAAGGCGTAGTTCGGGTAGAGGATGTACCAGTTCTTGCCGACCTGCTCGGTGGTGGTCTTCCCGGTGCCGTTGGCCAGCATGTACGTGTCGTACGCGTAGTGGAACGTGTACTTGTTGCAGCTCTTGCCGGTCAGGTCGGTGGTCGCCGCGCCGATGTTGAAGTAGAGCTTCTTCTTCTCCTTCGCCACGTCGGCGACCTTGAGGGCGGCCGAGGAGGTCGGCACGTCGAGGATGATGTCGACGCCCTTGCGGTCGTACATCTCGGCGGCCTTGCTGTTGGCCACGTCCGGCTTGTTCTGGTGGTCGGCCGTCTCCACGGTGATGTCCTTGGTGACCGCCTTGTCGCCGTACTTCGCCTTGAAGTCGGCGATGGCCAGCTCCACGGCCTTGACCGAGTTCTTGCCGGACAGCTCCGAGTAGGCCCCGGACTGGTCGTTCAGGACCCCCAGCACGATCTTGTCGCCGGTCAGCTTCTGGTCGCCGCCGGACTGCGGACCACCGCCGCCGCAGCCGGCGACCAGCAGCACCGCCGCCGACGCGGCGGCCACACCCACGCTCCTACGCATGTCCATCCCTTTCGTACCGCGCGGTCCGCGCGGGTCAGCCGTCGAAATAATTCAGATCCCGAGGTACGCCAGCAGCTCGCGCTCCCGCGAGCGCACCTCGGAGTTGTCCATCGCCTCCGCGATGCGTCCCTCGGCCAGCAGGTAGTGCCGGTCGGCGACGCCGGTGGCGAAGTGCAGGTTCTGCTCGACCAGCAGCACGGTCACCCCGTGCTGCTTGGCCTCCCGCAGCAGGTCGCCGACCTGCTGCACGAGCAGTGGGGAGAGCCCTTCGGTGGGCTCGTCGCAGAGCAGCAGCCGAGCGCCCATCCGCAGTACCCGGGCCAGCGCGAGCATCTGCTGCTCGCCGCCGGAGAGCATGGTGGCCGCCGAGTCGCGCCGCGCGTACAGGGCGGGGAACGCCTCGTAGACCCGTTCGAGCGGCCACGGGTCGGGGCCGACCCGGGGCGGCAGCGTCAGGTTCTCGGTGACGGTGAGGGTGGCGTACGCGCCGCGGTCGTCGGGGACCCAGCCGAGCCCGAGCCGCGCCCGCTTGTACGCCGGCAGCTTCGTCAGGTCCCGGCCGTCCAGGGTGACGGTGCCGCGCTGCCCGGAGTGCAGGCCCATCACGCAGCGCAGCAGGGTGGACTTGCCGGCGCCGTTGCGGCCGACCAGGGTGACCACCTCGCCGGCGGCGACCTCGAGGCTCACCTCCCGCAGCACCTGCGCCTCGCCGTAGAACGCGGAGAGGTTCTCAATGCGCAGCATCAGCGGCTCCCAGGTAGGCGGTGATGACCCGCTCGTCGGCGCGGACCTGCTCGTAGGGCCCCTCGACCAGGACCTTGCCGGCCTGGAGCACGGTGACGGTGTCGGCGAGCCGCCCGACGACGCTCATGTTGTGCTCGACCATCACCACGGTCCGACCCTTCCGGACCTTCGCGATCAGGTCGACGGTGCGGTCGACGTCCTCCAGCCCCATCCCGGCGGTGGGTTCGTCGAGCAGCAGCACCTTCGGGTCGAGGGCGAGGGCGATGGCCAGCTCCAGGGCCCGCTTGCGCCCGTACGCCAGCGCCTCGGCGGGAGCCTCGGCCAGTTCGGCGAGGCCGACCATGGCCAGCAGCTCGTCGGCGCGTTCCCGGTAGCGGTCCATCAGCTTCGCCGAGCGCCAGAACCGCCAACCCAGCCCGCTCGACGACTGCAACGCCAGCGCGACGTGCTCGCGGGCGCCGAGCTGCGGGAAGAGGCTGGTGATCTGGAACGAGCGGGCCACGCCGAGCCGGGCGACCCGTTCCGGGGGCAGGCCGGTGACGTCCCGGCCGGCCAGCTCGATCCGCCCGGCGGTCGGTGGCAGGAACCCGGTGAGCAGGTTGAACAGCGTGGTCTTGCCGGCGCCGTTCGGGCCCACCAGGGCGTGCACGGACTCCGGTGCCACGTCGAGGTCGACGCCGTCGACCGCCCGGAAGCCCCGGAAGTCGCGGGTCAGCCCGCGGGCCGACAGGAGCGCTTGCCCGGCCATCGCCACATCCTCCGCAGGTGTCCGGCGACGGCCGGGTCGGTGATCGGGGTCACAGGGCCGTCGCGTGGAGGAAACCTACGGTGCACCGGCCGAGTCGAGCCATGTCGGTCCCCCACACTTTCCAGCCGGTCGACGCGGGGTCGGCCGACATGTCCGTCATCGCGCGGCCGGTCGGGGCGGATCGACGGTGGCGAGTGGGCGGGTCGGGCGAGCGCTCCCATGTGGCCCGGCCACCTGACTGCGCGAGGGGCGGTACGGAGCACCGCCTGCGTGAACGCCGGCCGCCGCTGCACCTGGCCGCCGGACGCGGGGGTCGGCCGGGGCACGCCGGCCGACCCCGCGCGGGGTTCACCCGGCCACCGCGTACTCCGGCAGGGGCAGGCCGTCGGCCTGGCTGAAGAAGAGCCGGGTGGTGAGCCGGCGCAGCGGGCGGGAGGTCATCGCCCGCATCGACGCGTCCCGCAACCGGATCGCCGCGCGGCTGGCCGGCAGGAAGCCCGAGATCCCGCCACCGGGCACCTCCTGGCCGCGCCGGACGTGCGCCCGCAGCACCTCCTCGTACCGGCGGTACGCGACCGTGTGGTCGCCCCCGACGGCGGCCAGCTCGCCGGCCAGCACGTACGCGCCGACCAGGGAGAGGCTGGTGCCCTGCCCGGTCAGCGGGGACGGGCACCAGGCCGCGTCGCCCAGCAGCGCCACCCGGCCGGCACTCCACCGGTCCGCCCGCACCTGCCCGTACAGGTCGAAGTAGAAGTCCGGGGCGTCGGCCATGACGGCCAGCAGTTCCCGGGTCCGCCAGCCGACGTCGGCGAAGCGCTCGGCGAGCAGGCGCTGCTGGCCGGCGACGTCCCGCCGGTCCAGCCCCAGCGGCGGAGAGACGAAGCTGAACAGCGCGCTGGTCCGGCCGTGCCGGGTCGGGCGGGTCCCCACCACCCGGCCACCGGGGGCGTTGTGCATCAGGAACCAGCCGTCGTCGTCCGGGTACGGCGTGCCGAAGTACGCCAGGTACGCCCCGAGCGGCTGGACGTACGCCGACTCCGGCCCGAACGCCAGCGCCCGGGTCCGGGAGTGCATCCCGTCGGCCCCCACCACCAGGTCGACGGTGCGCGGGGCGGAGCGTTCGAAGGTGACCCGCACCCCGTCGCCGGTCTCGGTCAGCGTCTCGATCGAGTCGTCGAAGAGGTACTCGACCCCGTCGCGGGTCTCCTCGTACAGCAGCCGGCCCAGGTCCCCCCGCTCGATCTCGATCTCCGCGACGATGCCCTCACCGGCGAAGGCGTGCACCGGCATCCGGCAGGTCACCTCGCCGCGGGCGTTCACGTAGGCCATCCCGTGCTCCGCGACGCACTCGGCGCGGACCCCCGCGGTCAGCCCCATCCGGTCGACCACCTCGCGGGCGGTCCCCCGGACGTCGACCGCCTGCCCGCCGGGGCGCGGGCCGGGGGCCCGCTCCACCACCGTCGGGCGGAAGCCGTACCGGCGCAGCCAGAAGGCGAGGGCGGGGCCGGCGATGCCGGCGCCGGAGATGAGCACGGTCCTGTCGTCCATCGAGGCGCTCCAACGGTCGTGCGTACACCGTCAGTCCGGCGGCGCCGGACCCGGTCGGAGGGGGTGCCCCCGCGCGGTGAACGGTAGGTTCGGCCGTGACGCCCGCGCTCGCCGCGAACTAGTACGCTGCGCCGGGCAGGCGGGTTCCGCCGCCGGTCGTACTAGTACGCTCCGCGCCGGAGGTGTCGCCATGCCCAGCACAGCGCCCGGGTCGGAGCCGCCGTACCGGCGGATCGCCGCGGAGATCCGCCGCCGGATCGACCTCGGGGAGCTGCGGCCCGGGGACCCGGTGCCCTCGGCCCGGCGGATCACCCGCGAGCACGGGGTCGCCATCGCCACCGCCACCAAGGTCCTCGCCCTGCTCCGCGCCGAGGGGCTGGTGCTGACCCGACCGGGGGCGGGCACCGTCGTCGCTCCCGGCCGCACCGCGACGCCCGGGGCGCGACGCGCCGCCGACCGGCCGGAGCCGGAGCTGACCCGGGACCGGGTGATCCGTACCGCGATCGCGCTCGCCGACGCGGGCGGCCTGGCCGCGGTCTCCATGCGGCAGGTCGCCGCCGAGCTGGGGGTCGCCACCATGTCGCTCTACCGGCACGTGCGCGGCCGGGACGAGCTGGTCCTGGCGATGGCCGACGCCACGCTGGCGGACGCGCCGCTGCCCGTCGTCCGGCCGGCCGGGTGGCGGGCCCGCCTGGAGCTGCTCGCCCGCGCGCAGTGGGCGATCTACCGGCGGCATCCCTGGCTGCCGCACGTCATCTCGATCTCCCGGCCGCAGCCGATGCCGCGCGGCATGACGCACACCGAGTGGGCGCTGCGCGCGACCGCCGACCTGGGCCTCGACCGGCACCTGCGCTGGCATCTCGCCCTCACGCTGATGGCGTACGTCCGGGGCATGGGCACCAACCTGGAGGCGCGGGCCCGCTCGGAGCAGGACACCGGCCTCACCGACGACGAGTGGGTGGAGCGCCACGGGACCGAGTTCCAGCGGATGATGGCCGACGGTCGCTACCCCACCATGGCGGGGCTCTTCGCCGAGGGGGACGTGGACCTGGACCTGGACAGCGTCTTCGCGTTCGGTCTGCGGAGCCTGCTGGACGGCTACACCACCCTGATCGAGGGGATCACCCGGGGAAGGTGACCACCCAGCGGGCCCCCTCGCCGCGGGCCAGCCGGTCGAAGGCGGCCGGCGCCTCGTCCAGTCCGACGGTGCCGCTGACCAGCGGGCGCAGGTCCAGCGTGCCGTCGCCGAGCGACCGGGCCAGCTCGGGCACCTCCCGGTCCGGGTCGGAGGAGCCGTACACCGAGGAGCGCAGCGTGCGCGCGGAGTGGAAGATGTCCAGCGCGGCGAGGCTGACCAGGTCGTCCTTCGCGCCCATGCCGACCACGGTGACCGCTCCCCCGCGCCGGGTGATCCGCCAGGCCGCCCGGATTGTGGCGGACCGGCCGACGCACTCGAAGGCGTGGTCGACGCCCCGGCCCTCGGTGCGCGTGCGCACCTCCTTCGACAGCTGGTCGTCGGAGCGGAGGAAGTCGGTGGCGCCGGCCGCCAGGGCCAGGCCGCGCTTGGCCTCGGCGACGTCGACCGCGAGGATCGGCGTCGCGCCGGCGGCCCGGGCGGCGGTGAGCACGGCGAGCCCGACCCCGCCGAGGCCGATCACCGCGACCGACTCGCCCGCGGCGACCCGGGCGGTGTTGCGGACCGCGCCGGTGCCGGTCAGCACCGCGCAGCCGAGCAGCGCGGCCTGCTCGGGCGGGAGCCCGGCGGGGACCGCGACGGCGGCGTGCTCCGGCACCACCACCTCCTCGGCGAGGGCGCCGAGCCCGAGGGTGACGTGCAGCGGGTCGCCGTCGGCGGTCTCGCCGCGGGCCACCGCCGGGGCCGTGTTGGCGGCGCAGAGCCATGGCTCGCCGTGGCGGCAGAACCAGCAGTCCCGACAGGCCGGCGCCCAGTTGAGCACCACCGGGGTGCCGACCGGCAGCCGGGTCCCGGGGCCGGCCTCGGCGACCACGCCGGCCGCCTCGTGCCCGAGCACCAGCGGGTACGCGGGCGCCAGCGTGCCGTCCACCATGGACAGATCGGAGTGGCAGATGCCGGCGGCCCGGATCCGGACGCGCAGCTCGCCGGGGCCGGGCGCGGGGAGGCGTACCTCCTCGACGCGCAGCGGCGCGCCGGGGCCACGGGCCACCAGGGCCCTCATCGCTGGATCGCCTTGATCTCGCGGAACTCGTCGACGCCGTACGCGCCCAGCTCGCGGCCGAGGCCGGACTGCCGGTAGCCGCCGAAGGGGGCGAGCGGGTTGAACGCGCCGCCGTTGACGTCGACCTGCCCGGTGCGCAGCCGCCGGGCGACCGCGAGCGCCGCCTCCTCGTCTGCGGACCAGACCGCGCCGGCCAGCCCGTAGCGGGAGTTGTTGGCGATCGCGACCGCCTCGTCGGTGTCGGCGAACGGGATGACGGCGAGGACCGGGCCGAAGACCTCCTCCTGGGCGAGCGCGCTGTCCGGGTGCACGTCGGCGAGGACGGTCGGCGCGACGAAGTGGCCGCGGGGCGGGAGCGGGGCGTCCGGGCCGCCGGCGACGAGCCGCGCCCCGTCGGCGAGCGCCCGGTCGACGTGCCCGCGGACCCGCTCGGCCTGGGCGGCGGAGACCAGCGGACCCAACCGGGTCGCCGGGTCGAACGGGTCACCCAGCCGGTACCCCCCGACGGCCGCCGCGAGCAGCTCGAGCGCCTCGTCGTAGCGGTCGCGGTGGACCAGCATGCGGGTCCAGGCGGTGCAGGTCTGGCCGGAGTTGAGGAAGGCGTTGCCGACCCCGACCTTCACGGCGGTGGCCAGGTCGGCGTCGGCGAGGATCAGGTTGGCCGACTTGCCGCCGAGCTCCAGGGCGACCCGGGCGATCCGGTCGGCGGCGAGGTGGGCGATCCGGCGGCCGGTGGCGGTGGAGCCGGTGAACGAGACCAGGTCCACGTCCGGGTGGGCGGCGAGGGCCTCGCCCACCACCGGGCCGGTGCCCGGGACCAGGTTGACCACCCCCGGCGGCAGCCCGGCCTCGGTGATCGCGTCGAAGAGCAGGTACGCCGTCAGCGGGGTCAGCTCGCTGGGCTTGAGCACCACCGTGCAGCCGGCCGCCAGGGCCGGGGCGACCTTGGCGACGACCTGGTGCAGCGGGTAGTTCCACGGGGTGATCGCGCCGACCACGCCGACCGGTTCGCGGACCACCAGCGAGTTCCCGACGGTCTCCTCGGCGGGCGGCCGGGCGGCGAGCTCGACCATGCTGCGCAGCACGGTCAGCGGCAGGCCGGTCTGCACCCGGGCGGCGAGCTTGAGCGGGGTGCCCAGCTCCCACGCGACGGTCCGGGCGATCTCGTCGGCGCGCGCGGCGAGCGCGGCGTGCAGCCGGTCCAGGTGGGCGGCCCGCTCGGCGGGGGCGGTGGCCGCCCAGCCGGGGAAGGCGGCCCGGGCGGCGGCCACGGCCCGGTCCACGTCGGCCGGGGTGCCGGCGGGGACCTGGCCGACGGTGTCGGCGGTGGCCGGGTTCTCGACGGGGATGGTGTCGCGCCCGGTGGGGTCGACCCACTCGCCGGCGACGTGCAGGTGGTGACGGACCAGGAGGGCGGGCGGCGCGGCGGCGAGATCCATGTCGTCCTTCGCGGGGGCGGGAAACTAGCGCTGGGAGTTTGGACGCTACTCCGAACGGCCGGTCGGCTCCAGCGGGGCGAGCGGCCCGACGGTCCGCTCGTACTCGGCGGCTAGCCCGTGCAGCAGCGCGTCGAGGCCGAGGGCGAAGGCGCCCTCGTCGACGCTGCGCTGGCGCCCGGCGAGCCGGTGCGCCTGCGTCAGGTGCGGGTAGTGCGCGGCGTACAGCGCCGGGTCCTCGACGAAGCCCCGGGCGAACGAGCCGAGCGCCGAACCGGCGACGAAGTAGCGCAGCGCCGCCCCGATGTGGGTGGCGCGGGCGGGCGGCCAGCCGGCCCGGACCAGGCCGCCGTAGACCGCGTCGGCCATGGCGAGCGCGGCCGGCCGCCGGCCGGGCCCCTGGGCCAGGTACGGCACGACGTTGGGGTGCGCGGAGAGCGCCTCCCGGTACGACCAGGCCCACCGGCGCAGCGCCTCCCGCCAGTCGAGCCGGGCGAAGAAGCCGGTGTCCACGGTGGCGGTGACGCTGTCCGCCACCGCGTCGAGGATGGCGTCCTTGGTCGCGAAGTGGTTGTAGAGCGACGGGCCCTGGACGCCGAGGGCGGCGGCCAACCGCCGGGTGGAGACGGCGCCGAGCCCGTCGGCGTCGATCAGCGCGAGCGCCGTGGCCACGATCCGGTCCCGGGTGAGCAGAGCCTGTCGGGGTCGGGGCACCGGTGTCTCTCCCTCGTGGGCCTGGCCGGTTCACCGGCGGTCCCGTGCACCCTAGCCGCGCCGCCCGGGGCGGCCCGTCCTCCGTCGGGTGGGACGTGGGGTCTGGACGGACTAAAACTTACACCGCTAGTTTGAGGGCGACCCATCGCCGCGCCAACGCAGGGGGACCACCGTGGACTTCTCACTGACCGACGAGGAACGGGCCGTTCGGGACACCGTCCGGTCGTTCATCAGCCGCGAGGTGATGCCGCTGGAGCAGGAGGTGCTCCGCCGCGAGCGCGCCCACCAGCCCGGCCTCGACCGCTCGGAGCTGCGGGAACTCCAGCTCAAGGCGAAGAAGTTCGGCTTCTGGGGGCTGGCCACCCCGGAGGAGTACGGCGGGATGGATCTGCCCGCGGTCATGCAGTCGCTGATCTGGACCGAGCTGGGCCGCACCTTCGTGCCGTTCCGCTTCGGCGGCGAGGCGGACAACATCCTGTTCCACGCCACCGAGGAGCAGAAGCGGGAGTTCCTCCTCCCCACCATCGAGGGGGAACGTATCTCCTGCTTCGCGATCACCGAGCCGGGCGCCGGCTCCGACGCGGCCAACATCCGGCTGTCGGCCCGCCGCGACGGCGACGACTGGATCCTCGACGGCGAGAAGACGTTCATCACCAACGGCAACGACGCCGACTTCGCGATCGTGGTGGCGGTGACCGACCGGGAGAAGGGCGCCCGCAACGGCGGCGCCACCGCGTTCCTGGTGGACCGGGCGATGGGCTGGCGGTCGGAGTTCATCCAGACCATGGGCGAGGGCGGCCCGGCGTCGCTGATCTTCGACGGCGTCCGGGTGCCGCACCGCAACATCCTCGGCGAGGTCGGCCGGGGCTTCGCGCTGGGCATGGAGTGGATCGGCAAGGGGCGCTACACCATCCCCTCGCACGCCATCGGCATCGCGGAGCGGGTCCTGCAGATGGCGATCGACCAGGCCAACACGCGGGAGACCTTCGGCGCGAAGATCGGCACCAACCAGGCCATCCAGTGGATGATCGCCGACTCGGAGACCGAGCTGGAGGCGGCCCGCTGGCTGGTGCTGCGCTCCGCCTGGACGGTGGACCAGGGCCTGGACCCGCGGCACGCCTCCTCGATGGGCAAGCTCTACGGCGCCGGCATGGTCAACCGGGTGGTGGACCGGGCGCTGCAGATCCACGGCGGCATGGGCTACACCCGGGAGCTGCCGATCGAGCGCTGGTACCGGCAGGTGCGGCTCTACCGGATCTTCGAGGGCACCGACGAGATGCAGCGGCTGATCATCTCCCGTGACCTGCTGCGCGGGTACACGAAGATCGGCGGCCACCTGGCCTGAGCGGGTGCTCCCGCCCGGTCCCGGGGCGGGAGCACCCACTCAGCTCGTCAGCGCGTCGAGCGCCAGGTCGACGTCGTCCTCCGTGCAGTAGAGGTGGAACGCGGCCCGGACCCGGCCGGCGCGGACCGCCGCGCGCACCCCGGCCCGCGCCAGCTTCTCCTCCGCCCCCGGCACCTCGACGGTCACGATCGCACTCTCGCCCGGCGGCCGGCCCAGCCCGGCGAGGAACCGGTTGGCCAGGGCGACGTCGTGGTCGCGGACCGCGGGCAGCCCGATCTCGCCGAGCAGCTCCAGCGCGGGCGCCGCGCCCACGTAGGAGAACCACGCCGGGGAGATGTCGAAGCGCCGGGCGTCCTCGGCCAGCCGCAGCGGCGGACCGTAGTAGGAGGCGTGCGGGTCGGCGCCCGCGTACCAGCCGGCGGCGTCGGGACGCAGCCGGTCGCGCAGCGCCGGGGCGAGGTAGGCGAAGGCGGCGCCGCGCGGCGCCATCAGCCACTTGTACGCGGCGACGGCCACCACGTCGGCCCGGCCCGCGTCGAAGGGCAGCCAGCCGCAGGCCTGGGTGGCGTCCACCGCGACGAGGGCGCCGTGCGCCCGGGCCGCGGCGACGATCTCGTCGTACGGGGCGACCGCGCCGTCGGCCGACTGCACCAGGCTGAACGCGACCAGGTCGGTGTCCGCGTCGATCGCGTCCACGAGGCCGGCCAGCGGGACCGTGCGTACCGTGACGCCCCGCCGCTCCTGCACCAGCCAGGGAAAGAGGTTCGAGGTGAACTCGATCTCCGGGACCACCACCGTGGCCCCCGGCGGCAGCGCGGCCGCCACCGGGGCGAGCAGCTGCGACGCCGTACTGCCGATCGCCACGTCCGCCGCCGCCACCCCGACCAGGGCGGCGAACGCGGCCCGGGACCGATCGACCGACCCGCCCCACCCCTCCCAGGAGATCCGCCCCACCCGCCAGTCGGCCAGCGCCTCCTGCAGCGCCGTCCAGGCCGGCTCGGGCGGCAGCCCGTAGCTGGCGGTGTTCAGCCAGCCCGGCTCCGGCTGCCACAGCTTCTGCGCCTCTCCCAGCTCCATGGCGCCGACGCTAGCCAGGCCCGTCGCCGACCGGAACGGCCAATCCACACCCCGCGGCCCGCGCACCACCCCCGGCGGGCCGGGGCGGTCCCGGGGGCGGTCCGCGATCCGGTCAGGGCCGCGGCCGACCTGAAGCTGCCGGCCGACGAGGTCGTGGACCTGGACACCATCGGCGGGTAGCCACCGCCTGGTGGCGCCGGGTGCGTGCCGGTTAACGTCGGCCTGTCATCCACTCCGGAGGTCGGCGATGATTCTCGAGATCCGCACCTACCGCCTCAAGCCCGGCACCATCGACGAGTTCGTCCGGCTGATGCGCCAGGAGGCGGCGCCGCTGCTGGCACGCTTCGGGATCCGGGTGGTGGCCGCCGGAGCGTCCCTGGTCCGCGAGGACGGGCACGAGGAGGCGTACCTGATCCGGGCCTTCCCCTCCCTCGCGGTCCGCGACGAGCGGGAGGAGGCGTTCTACGGCAGCGACGCCTGGCGGGACGGCCCGCGCGAGGCGATCCTCTCCCGGATCGAGAGCTACCACACCGTGGTGCTGGAGACCGCCGAACAGTCGGTCGATGTGCTCCGGCCGCGCCGGTCCTGAACCTCGGGCCCCGGCGACCGTTCCCCGGACAGGGGCAGCGGCGCCCGGCCCGGTATGGGGGCGACCGCCGCACCCGGGGCGCACCGGAAACCGGCGCGACCCCGGGTGGCAGGGTGATCCTCGACCGGCCGGCTCAGGCCGGCGCGCCGGCCAGCGCCGGGGGCCGCTGGCCCGGCTCGCCGTCCGCGGGCCGATCCTCGGCCGGTTCGTCCTCGTCGAGCATGGTGGCCTCGTCGAACGGACGCTGGCCGCTGAGCACCGCCTGGGCCTGGTCGCGGTCGAACTCGCCGGTCCAGGTGCCGACCAGCACGGTGGCGACCGCGTTGCCGGCGAAGTTGGTCAGCGCCCGGGCCTCGGACATGAACCGGTCGATGCCGACGATCAGCCCCACCCCGTCGACCAGGTCCGGCCGGTGCGACTGCAGGCCGCCGGCCAGCGTGGCCAGGCCAGCGCCGGTCACCCCGGCCGCGCCCTTCGAGGCGATGACCATGAACGCCAGCAGGCCGATCTGCTCGCCGATCGACATCGGCTTGCCCAGCGCGTCGGCGATGAAGAGCGACGCCATGGTCAGGTAGATCGCCGTGCCGTCGAGGTTGAACGAGTAGCCGGTCGGCACGGTGATGCCGACGACCGGCTTGCTGACCCCGAAGTGCTCCATCTTGGCGATCAGCCGGGGCAGCGCCGACTCCGACGACGAGGTGGAGAAGATGAGCAGGAACTCCCGACCCAGGTAGCGGAGCAGCGAGAAGATCGAGACGCGGGCGACGAGCCAGAGCAGCGTGCCGAGCACCACGAAGACGAAGATCGCACAGGTCGCGTAGAAGCCGAGCATGACCTGGGCCAGGCTCTTCAGCGCGTCCACGCCGGTCGCGCCGACCACCGCGGCGATCGCCCCGAACGCGCCGATCGGGGCGACCCACATGATCATCGCCAGCACCTTGAATACGAGCCGCTGGAGCACCCCCACGGCCCGCAGCACGGGCTCGCCGCGCGTGCCCATGGCCTGCACGGCGAAGCCGACCAGCAGGGCGACCAGCAGGGCCTGGAGCACCTCGCCCTCGGTGAGCGCGGAGAAGAGCGTGGTCGGGATGATGCCGAGCAGGAAGTCCACGGTCCCGCCGCTCTCGCCACCGGCGGCGGCCTTGCCCGCGCCGGCCAGGTCCGGGCCCAGGTTCAGACCGGCGCCGGGGTGGATGACGTTGCCGACCACCAGGCCGATGGCCAGCGCGATGGTGGACATGACCAGGAAGTAGCCGAGGGCGAGACCGCCGACCTTCCCGACCTTGGCCGCCTGCCGGACGGATCCGACACCGAGGACGATCGTGCAGAAGATGACCGGCCCGATCATCATCTTGATCAGATTGACGAAGCCGGTGCCGAGGGGCTTCAGCTCTTTACCGAACTCCGGGGCGGCGAGGCCGACCAGGATGCCGGCGGCGACGGCCACGATGACCGCCAGGTAGAGGTAACGGGTCCGGTCCCGGCGGGCGGGCCGGGCGACCACGGGGGTGGGTGTGGTGGTGTCCATGCCCACAATGTGAAGCGCGTCTCAACACAAGGCATCCTTGCGTTCATTCTGTTCACCCCCGTGACTCGCGGCCGAAACGGGCGCCGGACGGGTGCGCCACACTTGCGGACGACGACCGGACGGAAGGAGGGGGACGTGGCCCGACGGCAGTGGAGCATCGCGGGGCAGCTGTTCGCCCTCCAAGCCGTGGTGGTGACCCTGCTCGTGCTCGCCGGCGCGGCGGGCGCCGTCTGGCTGGCCCGCAGCGACTCCCGGCAGGCGGCGGAGGAGGAGGTGCTCGCCGTGGCGCAGACCGTGGCCCGCTCCCCCGACGTCCGCGCCGCCCTGACCTCCCCCGATCCGGCCACTCCCCTCCAGCCGTACGCGGAGTCGATCCGGGTGGCGACCGGAACGAACTTCGTGGTCGTGATGGCCCCCGACCGGACCCGGTACTCGCACCCCAACCCCACCCTGATCGGACGGCCGTTCATCGGGGAGATCGGCCCCGCCCTCGCCGGTGAGCCGTTCACCGTCACCAACGTCGGCACGCTCGGCGAGTCGGTGCGCGCGGTCGTGCCGGTGTACGGCGACGACCGCCGGATCATCGGCTTGGTCTCCGTCGGCATCACCACCCAGGCGATCAACCGCAAGCTGCTCGCCCAGGTCCCGGTGCTGCTGTACGCCGCCGCACCGGCGCTCGCCCTCGCGGCCACCGGCTCCTGGCTGCTCAGCCGCCGGCTCCGCCGGCAGACGCACGGCCTCGGACCGGCCCAGATGACCCGGATGTACGAGTACTACGACGCGGTCCTGCACTCGGTCCGGGAGGGGCTGGTGGTGCTGACCCGGGACCGCCGGGTGGCGCTGGTCAACGACGAGGGGCGCCGGCTGCTCGGGCTGGACGAGGACACGGCGGTGACCGACCAGCCGGTGGCCGGGATCGACCTGCCGCCCGCCGTGGCGGAGCTGCTGGCCTCCGGGCGGGACGCGCACGACGAGCCGGTGCTGGCCGGCGACCGGGTGCTGGTGGCCAACCAGCGGACCACGCGGTTCGAGGGGGCCGCGCTCGGCACCGTGCTGACCCTGCGCGACCAGACCGAGCTGCGGAACCTGGCCAGCGAACTGGACTCGGTACGCGCGCTGACCGAGGCCCTGCAGGCCCAGACCCACGAGTCGGCCAACCGGCTGCACACCGTGCTGACCCTGGTGGAGCTGGGCCGCGCCGACGAGGCCGTCCGGCTCGCCACCCGGGACCTCGAGCTGGCCCAGCAGCTCACCGACCGCGTCGTCGGCGCGGTGACCGAGCCGGCGCTGGCCGCCCTGCTGCTCGGCAAGTCGGCGCGGGCCGGCGAGCGCGGCGTGGACCTCGTGATCGAACCGGACTGCCGCCTCGACGACAGCCCCCTGCCCACCGCCGACCTGCTCACCGTCGTCGGCAACCTGGTCGACAACGCGCTGGAGGCGGTGGCCGGCAGCGAGCCGCCGCGGCGGGTACGCGTCTTCGTCGGCACCGTCGACGACGACATCGTCG
This sequence comes from Micromonospora sp. IBHARD004, assembly GCF_052814115.1. Taxonomy (NCBI): domain Bacteria; kingdom Bacillati; phylum Actinomycetota; class Actinomycetes; order Micromonosporales; family Micromonosporaceae; genus Micromonospora; species Micromonospora sp. IBHARD004. The sequence goes on along the minus strand of NZ_CP199934.1, from coordinate 2,536,827 downwards.
TCCGGGTCGGCGACAACGGACCGGGGCTGGACCCCGACCGGGTCGCGGACGCGTTCCGGCGTGGCTGGTCGACCAAGAGCGCCGGCCGCGGTCTCGGCCTGGCGCTGGTCGGGCAGGTGATCCGGCGGCACGGTGGCCGCTGCGACGTGGCCGCCGCCGACGGCGGCGGGACGGTGTTCACGGTCCGGCTGCCGATCCCGGAGGGCCGGTCGTGACCGACATCCGGGTGCTGGTGGTGGAGGACGAGCCGCTGCTGGCGGAGGCGCACAAGGCGTACACCGAGCGGGTGCCCGGCTTCGTGGTGGTCGGGGTGGCGCACACCGCGCGGGAGGCGATGGCGGCGCTGCGGCACCGGGCGGGCGAGGGCGTGGACCTCGTACTGCTGGACTTCCGGCTGCCCGATCTGCACGGCCTGGACGTCTGCCGGGCCCTGCGGGCGGCGGGCAGCAGCGTGGACGTGCTCGCGGTGACCTCGGCCCGGGACCTGGCGGTGGTCCGCACCGCCGTCTCCCTCGGGGTGACCCACTACCTGCTCAAGCCGTTCACCTTCGCCGCGTTCCGCGACAAGCTGGAGCGGTACGCCGACTACCGGCGCCAGGCGCTCGCCGGCGGTGAGGTCGCCGCCCAGCACGAGGTGGACCGGATGTTCGCCACCCTGCGCGGCGCGGCGCAGCACACCCTGCCCAAGGGGCTGGACGTGCAGACGTTGAACCGGGTGCTGTCCGCCCTCAGGGAGGGGACGGGGCTCTCCGCGACCGAGGTGAGCCAGCGGACCGGGATCTCCCGGGTGACCGCCCGCCGCTACCTGGAATACCTGGTGACCATCGACCGCGCCGTGCGCACGTCGCGCTACGGCACCCCGGGCCGGCCGGAGGTTGAGTACCGGCCGGTGTGACCGGCGGCCGGCGCTGATCGTCCGGCGCCGCGCCGCCGCGGGGCGCGGCGCCCGCGTACGACTAGACGACCGGCGCCAGCAATCGGCGGACGGCGGCGGTGATGATCGCGATCAGCGCGGCGCTGATGACGTTGACCGCGACGGCGACGAGGACCTGACTCATCTGCACTCCTCGGATTTCCTGGTCCGGCGGCCCGCCGGGTGGCGAGCCGCCGGGGAAGCGTAGGAAGCCGAGATGACGCGCAGGTTTACCGACAGTGATATTCCCTGGTCAGCATGCTCAGCTGACGTTGGTGGGGCCGAGGACGCTCTTCAGGTCACCCATCAGCGCGGTGGTGGCGGCCACCCGGAACGGTCCGAGCCGCAGTGTCGTCACCTTGCCGCCGTTGAGCAGCTTGACGTGCACCTCGGTGTCGCCCGGATGCAGCACCAGGGTCTCCTTGAGCCGTTCCACCAGCGGCGGGGTGCACCGGTGCACCGGGATGGTGAGGGTGACCGGCTTGTTCGCCGGGTTGCTGCTGACGTCCGGCATGGACATGTCCATCGCCATGATCCGCGGGGTGTCGTCGCGCCGGTCCACCCGCCCCTTGACCACCACGATGGCGTCCTCGGCGATGTACTGCCCGATCACCTCGTAGGTGTTCGGGAAGAAGAGCGTCTCCACCCCGCCGGCCAGGTCCTCCAGGGTGGCCGAGGCCCAGGCCCGGCCCTGCTTGGTGACCCGGCGCTGCACGCCGGAGAGGATGCCGGCGAGGGTGACCACCGCCCCGTCGGGCACCCCGCCCTCCTCGGCGAGCGCGGCGATCGTGGTGTCGGCCGCCGCGCCGAGGACGTGCTCCAGGCCGAAGAGCGGGTGGTCGGAGACGTACAGGCCGAGCATCTCCCGCTCGAAGGCCAGCTTGTCCCGCTTGTCCCACTCGCCCTCGCCGATGGTCGGCATGACCGTGGTGCTGCCGCCGGTGTCCGCCTCGCCGAAGCCGGCGCCGAAGAGGTCGTACTGGCCGACCGCCTCCTTGCGCTTGACGTCGGCGTACGCGTCGATGGCGTCGGCGTGCACGGCGAGCAGGCCCTTGCGCGGGTGGCCGAGCGAGTCGAAGGCGCCGGCCTTGATCAGCGATTCGATGGTCTTCTTGTTGCAGACCACCGCGTCCACCTTGGACAGGAAGTCGTAGAAGTCGGCGTACTCGCCCTTCTCCTCGCGGCACCGCATGATCGAGGCCACCACGTTCGCACCGACGTTGCGGATCGCGGCGAGGCCGAAGCGAATGTCGCTGCCGACCGGGGTGAACGGCCCGGCGGAGGTGTTCACGTCCGGAGGCAGGACCTGGATGCCCATCCGTCGGCACTCCGACAGGTAGAGCGCCATCTTGTCCTTGTCGTCACCGACGGAGGTGAGCAGCCCGGCCATGTACTCGGCCGGGTAGTTGGCCTTCAGGTAGCCGGTCCAGTACGACACCAGGCCGTAACCGGCGGTGTGCGCCTTGTTGAAGGCGTAGTCGGCGAACGGGACGAGGATGTCCCACAGGGTCTGGATGGCCTCGTCGGAGTAGCCGTTGTTCCGCATGCCGTCGCGGAACGGGATGAACTCCTTGTCGAGGACCTCCTTCTTCTTCTTGCCCATCGCCCGGCGCAGCAGGTCGGCCTGGCCGAGGCTGTAGCCGGCGAGCTTCTGCGCGGCGCGCTGCACCTGCTCCTGGTAGACGATCAGGCCGTAGGTGGGGCCGAGGATCTCCTCCAGCGGCTCGGCCAGCTCCGGGTGGATCGGGGTGATCTCCTGCTGGCCGTTCTTGCGCAGCGCGTAGTTGGTGTGCGAGTTGGCGCCCATCGGACCCGGCCGGTACAGCGCCAGGACCGCGGAGATGTCCTCGAAGTTGTCCGGCTTCATCAGCCGCAGCAGCGAGCGCATCGGGCCGCCGTCGAGCTGGAACACGCCGAGGGTGTCGCCGCGGGCCAGCAGCTCGTACGTGGGCTTGTCGTCCAGCGGCAGGGTCAGCAGGTCGACCTTGCGCCCGTGGTTGAGCTCGATGTTCTTCAGCGCGTCGTCGATGATCGTCAGGTTGCGCAGGCCGAGGAAGTCCATCTTCAACAGCCCGAGCGACTCGCACGTCGGGTAGTCGAACTGGGTGATGATCGCTCCGTCGGCGTCCCGGCGCATCAGCGGGATGTGCTCGATGATCGGCTCCGCCGACATGATCACGCCGGCGGCGTGCACGCCGGTCTGCCGGATCAGCCCCTCGATGCCCTTGGCGGTGTCGATGACCTTCTTGACGTCCGGGTCGGACTCGTAGAGGCCGCGGATCTCGCCGGCCTCTGCGTACCGGGGGTGCTTCGGGTCGAAGATGCCGGTGAGCGGGATGTCCTTGCCCATCACCGCCGGGGGCATCGCCTTGGTGATCCGGTCGCCCACCGCGTACGGGTAGCCGAGCACCCGGGCCGAGTCCTTGATCGCGGCCTTCGCCTTGATCGTGCCGAAGGTGGCGATCTGGGCGACCTTGTCCTCGCCCCACTTGTCGGTGACATACTTGATCACCTCACCGCGCCGACGCTCGTCGAAGTCGATGTCGACATCCGGCATGGAGACGCGCTCGGGGTTGAGGAACCGCTCGAAGATCAGGCCGTGCGGAATCGGGTCGAGGTCCGTGATGCCCAGGGCGTACGCGACGAGCGAGCCGGCGGCCGAGCCACGACCCGGACCCACCGCGATGCCCTGGCTCTTCGCCCACTGGATGAAGTCGGCGACCACGAGGAAGTACGACGGGAAGCCCATCTGGATGATGATCCCGAGCTCGTACTCGGCCTGGACGACGTGGCCCTCCGGGACGCCGTTGGGGAACCGGCGGGCCAGCCCGCGGAAGGTCTCCTTGCGGAACCAGGACTCCTCGGTCTCCCCCTCCGGGACCGGGAAGCGGGGCATCAGATTGTGGAACTCGAACATCCCGGTCGGGTCGACCTTCTCGGCGACCAGCAGGGTGTTGCGGCAGCCCTGCTGCCACAGCTCCGAGGAGTCGACCGCGCGCATCTGCTCGGCGGACTTGATGAAGTAGCCGCCGCCCTCGAAGCGGAACCGGTTGGGGTCGTCGATGTTGCTGCCGGTCTGCACGCAGAGCAGCACGTCGTGCGCGGTGGCCTGCGCCTCGTGGGTGTAGTGCGAGTCGTTGGTGACCACCGGCGGGATGTCGAGCCTGCGGGCGATCTCGGTGAGCCCGTCGCGGACCCGGCGCTCGATGTCGAGGCCGTGGTCCATGATCTCCAGGAAGTAGTTCTCCTTGCCGAAGATGTCCTGGTAGCTGGCGGCGACCTTGAGCGCCTCGTCGAACTGGCCAAGCCGCAGCCGGGTCTGCACCGCACCCGAGGGGCAGCCGGTGGTGGCCATGATCCCCTCGGCGTGCTCGGCGATCAGCTCCATGTCCATCCGGGGCCACTTGACGTAGTGGCCCTCCATGGAGGCGCGCGAGTTCAGCGTGAACAGGTTCTTCAGGCCGGTGGCGTTCCGCGCCCACATGGTCTTGTGGGTGATCGCGCCGTTACCCGAGACGTCGTCGCTCTTCTGCTCCGGCCGGCCCCACTTGACCCGCGCCTTGTGGAAGCGCGACTCCGGCGCCACGTACGCCTCGACGCCGAGGATCGGCGTGATCCCGGCGGCCATCGCCTGCTTGTAGAAGTCGTTCGCGCCGTGCATGTTGCCGTGGTCGGTGATGGCCACCGCCGGCATGCCGAGCCGATTGGCCTCGGCGAAGAGGTCCTTGAGTCGGGCCGCCCCGTCGAGCATCGAGTACTCAGTGTGCACGTGCAGATGCGCGAACGAATCGCCCATGCGTGGCGCCCCCCGGGTCGGCTTCGTGGGTGGTGAGAAGTCGGTCGGCCCACCCTATCCCCGCCCTCGAAGGCACCTCCAGCAGCCGCGCGGGCAGATCACCGTCGGGTGGCGTGGATCTCCCGGACCGACCCTGGGCGGGGCGGCGAGTCGGCTGCCGGACTCGGCCCGGCCGGGGCCGCGCGACCGGTCGTAGCCTGGACGGCAAGCACCTCGGCGAGCACGGGAGGGCGTCATGCCCCTCGCGGACGGTATCGACGATCTGGCCAGGTCGGCCTCCCTGGGCGACCGGGCAGCGCTCGACGCCCTGCTGGTGGCCGTCCGCCCGGAAGTGCTGCGCCTCTGCGCCCGCCTGCTGCCGAATCGGGAGGACGCCGAGGAGGCGTGCCAGGACACGCTGCTCGCGCTGGCCCGGGGCATCACCGGTTTCGAGGGCCGGTCCTCGTTCCACACCTGGCTCTACCGGCTGGCCGCCAACCGGGCCCGGTCGACGTACCGGGTGTTGCGCCGCCGCTGGCGGGTGGAAGCCGCCGGCGTGCCGCTGCCCGAGTCGCCCGATCCCCGGCGGACCAGCGTGGTCGCCGGGACCCGGCTGGATCTGCTCGACGCGCTCGACTCGGTCCGCCCCGAACTCGCCGAGGCGGTGACCCTGCGCGACGTCCTCGGGCTGAGCTACCGCGAGATCGCCGCCCTGTTGGGCCTGCCGGAGGGGACCGTGAAGTCCCGGATCCACGTGGCGCGACAGCAGGTCCGCCAACGGCTGGCAGACGACCGGACATGAGCCCACGATTCCTCGAACCGAACAGGCCGCGGCGGCGACAGACACGGTGAACGGCACGCTCACCGAAGGAGGATCGCCATGAGGAGCAGCACCCCTGGACGCCGGATCTCGGCCGCGGCCGCGGCCGTTGCGCTGATCGCTGCCATCGGGGCGTGCGGGGAGGAACCGGTCTCGCCACTTCCGGTCCAGCCGCCCACCGCGGCGACCGGGGCCACTCCGTCCGGACCCCCCGGCACGCCGACGACCCCGCGACCCGCTTCGGTCGCCTCCCCGCCGTCCGCGACCGGCGGCATTCCCCGGGCGACGCCATCGGCGACCGGGGCGCCCGCCTGTCTCGGGGCGATCCGCTACGACCTCAAGGTGGATGAGCAGGAGCTGGCGCTGCTCACGTCGCTCTGCCTGGCCACCGGCGGGGTCCTCCGTATCGAAGGGATCGGACCCGGTCAGGTCACCGTCAACCGGAAGGACCTGGCGTCCACGAGTTACGAGGCGGGAATCGTGAACGTCCGCTTCCTGCGTCGCGGAACGGTCGCGGTCACGATCCCGCACGGCGGCCGGACGTACACGGTGACGGTGGTGGTGCGGTAGCCCTCCAGGCCTACCGCAGCCGCACCCCGGCGAGCAGCGTGTAGACGAAGTCGGCGCCGCTGCCCGCCGGCGGTGCGATCTGCACGTAGATCAGCCCGCTGCGGCCCGGTCCGAGGCCCGCCGCCTCCACGATTTCCGGCCTGCCGCGCTCGCAGCTGAACCGGGCCACCACCCAGTCGACTCCCGCCTGGCGGGTCCTGCGCACCGGCGCGGCGGCACAGGTCGCGTGCGGGCGTTCGGCGAGAAAACCCTCGGGGCTGGTACGCGCGGCAATGCTGGCGGAGAGACCGACGAAGGCACCCGGCAGGGTGGGGTCGGCGGCCCACCGCTGCGGGTCGGGCGACATCACCAGCGCCGGTTCGAGCCGACCGTCGTCGCCGAACTGGCCCGCCCAGCCGGTGCCCGCCGCCCGCCACCCCGCCGGCAGCGCGACGGTGAGCGGCCCGCTCGTCCAGGTGGCACGGGGCCGCTGAACGATCGCGGCGTCGCTCGCCGTGCCGCCCAGTCCGACGAGCACCATGGCCGCCGCGGCGGCGACGCCGAGCCGGCGCCGGCGGACGGGCTGCCACCCGGTCGACCGGCCCGCACCGGCCGACCCAACCGTGGGCGTCGCCGCCCGCCGCAGTGCCGATCCGAAGGTCGCCGCGTCGGGGTAGCGGTCTGCCGGGCGGGGTGCGGAGGCCCGGCGAAGCACCGCCGCCACCTTCGGCGGAACCCCCTCCCGCAGCCGGCTCGCCGCGCTCGGCCGCGCCATCTCGACGCCGAGAAGTCGGACGCCGAGCCGACCCAGGCCGAACACGTCGGCGCGGGTGTCCACCACCGCGAACGGATCGTCCTGCTCCGGCGCCATGTAGCCGGGGGTGCCCGCCCTGGCGGTGAGACCTGACGCGGCGGCGACCGCCTTGGCCAGCCCCAGATCGGCGATCAGTACGCGTTCCCCGCTCGTACCCGAGCGGAAGAGGATGTTGCCCGGTGTGAGGTCGCGATGCACGACACCGTGGCGGTGCAGGACCGCGACTCCGGCGGCGATCTCCACCAACAGGTCCACGGCCGGCGCCAAGGGCATCGGGCCGCGCGCCAGCCGGTCCCGCAGGCTGCCGCCGTCCGCCCAGGCCAACACCGCGTACGGTCGGCCGTCGGGCAGTTCGCCCACGCCGTGCACGGGGACCAGCCGTTGGTGGTCGAGTCGCCGCAGCAGCCGGGCCTCGTCCAGGAACCGTTCCCGCACCCGCAGGTCGTGGCTCCAGTTCTCAGCCAGCACCTTGATCGCCACCCGGGAGTCGAGCACCGGGTCGTGGCCCAACCAGACGGTCGCGAAGGACCCCGTCCCGAGCAGCCGCTCGATGCGGTAGGAGCCGATCCACGCCGGAGTGTCCACCATCTCACCCCCGTCCCCGCTTCGACGGTAGACGGCGCGGGCCGGCCGGCGTACCGAGCCAGCCGGCATGGAGAACCACAGTGACGTCTAATGGCACAACGATGTCGCGCTAGACATTGGTGTGTGCCACACAGTATCGTGTGAGTCATGGTGAGCGAGGAGATCCTGCGGACCCATCTCCAGGAGTTGCGCCGCGGCACGGTGGTGGTGGCGAGCCTGGTCGCCCTGCGCCGCCCCGACTACGGCTACGCGCTGCTGCAACGCCTCGCGGCGCACGGCTTCCCGGTCGACGCCAACACGCTCTACCCGCTGCTGCGGCGGCTGGAGGAGCAGGGGCTGCTGACCAGCGAGTGGAACACCGAGCAGAGCCGCCCGCGCAAGTTCTACCGCACCAGCGCGGAGGGCGAGCTCGTGCTGGGCCGTCTCCTCGAGGACCTCGCCGCCGTACAGAGCTCCGTGACCGGGCTGATCGAAGGAGTGGACCGATGAGTTCCCTGACCGACCGCTACCTCGCCGCCACCCTCCGAGCGGTGCCGGCGCCGCGGCGCGCGGAGATCGCCACCGAGCTGCGCGCCGCCATCGAGGACATGATCGACGGGCGCACCGACGCCGGGCAGGAGCGCGGCACCGTCGAGCGCGAGGTGCTGACCGAGCTGGGCAACCCCGAACAGCTCGCCGCCCGCTACACCGACCGCCGGTTGCAGCTCATCGGTCCCCGCTACTTCCTGGTCTGGTGGCGGCTGCTCCGGATGCTGCTCACCTTCGTGCCGGCCATCGTGGGCGTCGTGACGGGCGTGGTCAAGGCCACGGTCGGCGGCGAGCCCGGCCCGGCGATCGGCGCCGGGGTGGCCAGCGCGTTGCAGACCGCGGTGCAGATCGCGTTCTGGGTCACCCTCTGCTTCGCCGTACTCGAGCGCACCAACACGCCGCTGAACCTGCCCGCGTGGAGCGTCGACCAGCTGCCCGAGGCGCCGAAGGAGCGGCGGGTGACGCTGGTCGACAGCTGCGCCTCGATTGCGTTCCTGGTGCTCGCCATCGCGTTCCTGCCCTGGCAGCACTTCCAGCCCTGGCTGTCGGGTGACGGCTCCCGGCTGCCGATCATCGACCCGGCGCTGTGGGGCTTCTGGCTGCCGGTGCTGCTGGCGGTGCTGGTCGCCACCGTGGGCCTGGAGATCGCGAAGTACCGGGCCGGCCGGTGGACCTGGCCGCTGGTCGCGGCCAACGCCGTGCTGGACCTCGCGTTCGCCGTGCCGGTCGCCTGGCTGCTGCTCACCGACCGGCTGCTCAACCCCGAGCTGGTACGCCGGTTCGAGTGGCTGCGCGAGGGCGGCGTGCACGACCTGACCCGAATCGCCGTCGTGGTCACCGCCGCCATCACTGCGTGGGACGTCATCGACAGCGCCGTCAAGGCGCGGCGGCACGCCGCCTGAAGCGGTCCCGGCCCGACGCACACGGGGCGCCGGGCCGGGAGCGCCGCGTCAGACGTCGGTCGCACGTCGCCCTGCTCGCGCAGCGCGGTGCGCCGGCACTTGCGCGCCAGCGCCTCCCGGCTCGCGGCCTCGTCGTTCGGGCCGAAGTAGAGGTAGCGGGTGACGTCCGGGCGGGACTGGCAGGCGGTGGTCCGGGACGAACGCGTGCAGGCCGAGGAGGTGGGCACCCTGCGCACGGGCGCGGACGCGTCGCGCCGCTCGACCGGCGACCAGCCACACCGAACGCTACGAAGCTGATGTCGTGGATGGATCGCCGGGCGCCGGACCGGGCGACGCGGCCAGCGGCGGTGCGGACGACGACGAATCAACGCCGCAGCGGTGAATCGTTCACGACATCAGCTTCGTAGTACCTCGCCGGGATGTCCGGAGCCGCGCGCCACCGCAACCCGGGGCGCGCCGGCACCGACGGTCAGGCGTCGACGGCCGCCATCACGTCGTCGGAGACGTCGAAGTTCGCGTAGACGTTCTGCACGTCGTCGCAGTCCTCCAGCACGTCGATCAGCTTGAAGACCTTGCGCGCGCCCTCCTCGTCCAGCGGCACGTTCATGCTGGGGATGAGGGAGGACTCGGCCGACTCGTACTCGATGCCGGCGTCCTGCAGGGCGGTGCGGACCGCGATCAGGTCGGTCGGCTCCGAGACCACCTCGTACGCCTCACCGAGGTCGTTGACCTCCTCGGCGCCGGCGTCGAGGACCGCCATCATCACGTCGTCCTCGGTCGTCCCGGCCTTGGGGAGGATCACCACCCCCTTGCGGGAGAACATGTACGAGACCGAGCCGGCGTCGGCGAGCGAGCCGCCGTTGCGGGTCAGCGCGGTCCGCACCTCGGTGGCGGCGCGGTTGCGGTTGTCGGTGAGGCACTCGATGAGCATCGCGACGCCGTTCGGGCCGTAGCCCTCGTACATGATCGTCTGCCAGTCGGCGCCGCCGGCCTCCAGGCCGGAGCCCCGCTTGACCGCGCGGTCGATGTTGTCGTTCGGGACCGAGTTCTTCTTGGCCTTCTGGATGGCGTCGTAGAGCGTCGGGTTGCCGGCGGGGTCGCCGCCGCCGGTCCGGGCCGCGACCTCGACGTTCTTGATCAGCTTGGCGAACATCTTGCCGCGCTTGGCGTCGATGACGGCCTTCTTGTGCTTGGTCGTCGCCCACTTTGAGTGGCCGGACATCTCATACCTCCGTCTGTTGACTCACGCCTGCGTCGACTGTCCGCGCCAGCTCCACCGCCAGAACCGGCGGCCGGTCGGGTGGAGGGCTGCGGCGGGCGGTGAGCCCTGCCGAACCGCGGCAATCCTACCGAGGTCGCACCCGGCGGTGTCACACACGCACCGGCCGGGCGTGGATCGGGCCTCCCTCCCGTCGGGAGGGAGGCCCGGGTCGGACGCCTCAGGCGGCGCGGACCAGCTCCACGAAGTAGCGGTGCAGCCGCAGGTCACCCGTGAGCTCCGGGTGGAACGAGGTGGCCACCAGGTTGCCCTGCCGGACCGCGACGATCCGGTCGGCGGCCGGCCCGTCGGTGACCCGGCCCAGCACCTCGACGCCCTCGCCGACCCGCTCGACCCAGGGGGCCCGGATGAAGACGGCGTGGAACGGCCCGCCCTCGACCCCGGTGATCGCCACCGGCGCCTCGAACGAGTCGACCTGCCGGCCGAACGCGTTGCGCCGCACCGTCATGTCGATGCCGGCGAAGCCGCGCTGGTCGGGCCGGCCGTCCAGGACCTCGGTGGCCAGCATGATCATGCCGGCGCAGGACCCGTAGACCGGCATCCCGCCGGCGATCCGCTTGTCGATCGGCTCGCGCATCTCGAAGATGTCGGCGAGCTTGCTGATGGTGGTGGACTCGCCCCCGGGGATGACCAGCCCGTCGACCGCGTCCAGCTCCGCCGGACGGCGTACCGGGCGGGCGTCCGCGCCCGCGCCGGCCAGGGCCGCGACGTGCTCGCGCACGTCCCCCTGCAGCGCGAGGACACCGATCTTCGGCTGGTCACCCATCGGCGTCACCAACCGCGCTCGGCCAGGCGGTGCGGCTGCGGGATCTCGTCGACGCTGATGCCGACCATCGCCTCGCCCAGGCCGCGGGAGACCTTGGCCAGCACGTCCGGGTCGTCGTGGAAGGTGGTCGCCTTGACGATCGCGGCCGCGCGCTGGGCCGGATTGCCCGACTTGAAGATGCCGGAGCCCACGAAGACGCCCTCGGCGCCGAGCTGCATCATCATGGCGGCATCGGCCGGGGTGGCGATGCCGCCCGCGGTGAACAGCACCACCGGCAGCTTGCCGGTCTGGGCGATCTCCTTGACCAGCTCGTACGGCGCCTGCAGCTCCTTGGCGGCGACGAAGAGCTCGTCCTCCGGCAGCGACTGCAGCCGACGGATCTCCTGGCGGATCTTGCGCATGTGGGTGGTGGCGTTGGAGACGTCACCGGTGCCGGCCTCGCCCTTGGAGCGGATCATCGCCGCGCCCTCGGTGATCCGGCGCAGCGCCTCGCCCAGGTTGGTCGCGCCGCAGACGAAGGGGACGGTGTAGGCCCACTTGTCGATGTGGTTGGCGTAGTCCGCCGGGGTCAGCACCTCGGACTCGTCGATGTAGTCGACGCCGAGCGACTGGAGGATCTGCGCCTCGACGAAGTGGCCGATGCGGACCTTGGCCATCACCGGGATCGAGACGGCCTCGATGATGCCGTCGATCATGTCCGGGTCGCTCATCCGGGAGACGCCGCCCTGCGCGCGGATGTCCGCGGGCACGCGCTCCAGCGCCATGACGGCGACCGCGCCGGCGTCCTCGGCGATCTTGGCCTGCTCGGGGGTGACCACGTCCATGATCACGCCGCCCTTGAGCATCTCGGCCATGCCCCGCTTGACGCGGGCGGTGCCGACGACGGGCGTGGCGTTGGCGTTCGGGGAGGTGGATTCGGGCACGGGTCATCGCTCCTTGGGCGTGCTCAGGGGGTGGCTGCAAAAATGCTACGACGGGGTCAACGCCGGTCCGACAGCCAATCAGACCCACGGTGGACTGCTCTGTGGCCCGCATCACCCCTGACCAGGGCCGCTGCGCGCGGCCCGGGAGCCCGGTCAGCCGGTGGTGACGTCCGCCGGCACGGCGAGGGTGGGGTCGTCGACGTCGAAGTAGCGCGGCCACTGGTGCCGGCGTCCCATCCGGAGCAGGCGTACCAGCGGACGGCCACGGGCCGACCGCGCGTCCCGGACCAGGTCGGTGTGCACCTGCCGGGCCAGCGCCAGCCGCCGGCTGGCCGCGATCACCGCCTCACAGGCCGGGTCGGCCGGGTCCAGCTGGACCCCGCGCAACTGCCGGGTGAGGTCGTTCTCGGCCGCCTCCCGCTCCTCCGGCGGGGCGTCCAGGGCGATCCGGGCCGCCGCGTACAGCTCCACGCCGTACCGCTGCTCGGCCAGGACCGCCGCGGCCGCGGCGCGGCGCAGCAGGTGCGCGTCGAGCGCCCGGGCCGCCGACTCCGCGCGGGCCTGCAGCCGCTCGACCCGGCCGGCCGTCCAGATCAGGTACGCCCCGACGAGCCCGACGACCAGGACCGCGCCCACCACCCACCACATGCCCGGCATCGTAGTGCTGCTCCGTTCCCGCCCGGTTCGGCGCGGCTGTCGCCGACGCGCTCGTCACATCGGCCCCAGCGGCCCCGCCGCTCAGCCCATCCCCACCCATTCCTGGTCGATGACCCGACCGTCGGTGGCTTCGATCGCCGCTGCGTATACCTCCAGAACGCGGCGGGCAACCACGGGCCAGTCGAAATTCGCCACCACCTGGTCGCCGCAGGCGGTCAGCGCGGCCCGCTGCTCGGCGTCGTCGAGCAGCGCGGCGAGCGCGGTACGCAGCGCGGCCGGGTCGCCGGTCGGGAAGAGCCGGCCGGCCCGCCCGCCGTCGAGCACCCGGCGGAACGCGTCCAGGTCGCTGGCGACCACCGTGGTGCCGGCGGCGAGTGCCTCGGTGAGGATCATCCCGAAGGATTCCCCGCCGGTGTTCGGTGCGACGTAGAGGTGCACGCTGCGCAGCATGCGTGCCTTGTCCGTCTCGGAGACCAGGCCGAGGAAGGTGACCCGGTCGCGCAGCTCGGCGGGGAACTGGTCGTACAGGTCGTCCGGGTCGCCCGGGCCGGCGACCAGCAGCCGCAGCCCGGGCCGGTGCGGGGCGAGCGCGACGAACGCGTCCCGCAGGATCGGGAAGCCCTTGCGGGGCTCGGTGAACCGCCCCAGGAAGCCGAGCGTGCCGCCGGTGCCCGGCCCGCACTCCCCCGGCCAGCCGGGCAGCGGCGCGACCCCGGCGAACTTGGCCACGGTCACCCCGTTCGGGATCTCCACCGCGCCGCCGTCCATGTGCTCGACCTGCACCTTGCGGGCGAGGGCGCTGACCGCGATCCGGGCGGTGATCCGCTCCAGCAGGATCTGCAGCACGCCCTGCGCCGCGGAGAGCACCCGGGACCGGGTCATCGCGGTGTGGAAGGTGGCCACCACCGGGCCGCGGGCACAGAGCACCGCGAGCATGGAGAGGCTGGGCGTCAGCGGCTCGTGCACGTGCAGCACGTCGAAGTCGCCGCGGGTGATCCAGCGCCGCACCCGGGCGGTGGAGACCGGCCCGAACGCGATCCGGGCCACCGAGCCGTTGTACGGCAGCGGGACCGCCCGCCCCGCCGACACCACGTACGGCGGCAAGGACGAGTCCTCGTCGGCCGGGGCGAGCACGCTCACCTCGTTCCCCAGCCCGATCAACGCCTCGGCCAGGTCCATGACGTGGTTCTGCACCCCGCCGGGGACGTCGAAGGAGTACGGGCACACGATGCCGATCCGCATTGCGCCCGCTCCCTCAGCTCGTCCAGGTGGCGGCCGACGGCTGCGCCGCGGTCCCGCCGTCGGTCGCCGTGCGCTGGTCCAGCCACATCCGCTGCAACATGTGCCAGTCTTCCGGATGGCGGGCGATGCCCGCCGCCAGACCGTCGGCAATCCGTTGGGTCAGCGTCCGGACCCGCTGGTCCAGCGGCCCGCTGTCCGGATCGGGCAGCTCCAGCGGCCCCTCGAGGGAGGCGCACGCGGCGTTCGGCTCGTACCACAGCGAGGCGACGTAGAGCGGCGCCCCGGTGCGCAGCGCGAGCAGGGCCGGCCCGGCCGGCATCCGGGTCCGGCCGCCGAAGAACTCGACCTCGACACCCCGGGCGGAGAGGTCCCGGTCGGCCAGCAGCGGCACGACCGCCCCCGCCCGCAGCCGGTCCACCAGCACGTCGAACGCCGGCCGCTCGCCGCCGTGGGTGGGCAGGATCTCCATGCCCAGGCTCTGGCGGAAGGCGAGGAACCGCTCGTAGACGCCCTCCGACTTGAGCCGCTCCGCGACGGTGGTGATCGGCCAGCCGGCGGCCGCGACCCAGGCGCCGGCGGCGTCCCAGTTGCCGGCGTGCGGCAGCGCCACCACCGCCCCGCGGCCGGCCGCCACGTCGGCGGCGAGCTTCTCCTGACCGTCGAGGCGGAACCCGGCGAGGATCTGCCGGCGGCTCAGCGCGGGCAGCCGGAAGGCCTCCATCCAGTACCGGGCGTACGACCGCAGGCCGCGCCGGACCAGCGCGTCCAGCTCGGCCTCGGGCAGGTCGGGGCCGACCACCCGGCGCAGGTTGGCGCGGAGTCGGGCCGTACCGCCGCCGCCCTTGCGGTGGGCGCGGTCGGCGCCCAACCGGAAGGCCGCGGCCACCACGGGCCGGGGCAGCGCGCGGACCAGGCGCCAGCCGGCGACGTAGCCGAGCTCGGCGAGGTTCACTCCCGGCCGACCAGCTGGGCCTGCCGGTACACGTGGACCATCCGCTGCCCCACCGTGAAGATGGAGACGGCGGCCAGCAGCCAGAGCGCGATCTCCAGGGCCAGCGGCACGCCGAAGCCGGTGAGCAGGCCGCCCACCCCGACGATCAGCAGCCGCTCGGTGCGCTCGGCGACGCCCACGTTGGCGGTCATGCCGAGCCCCTCGGCCCGGGCCTTGACGTAGGAGACCAGCCCGCCGGCGGCCAGGCAGATCAGCGCGGCGGCCGTCCCGGCGTGGTCGCCCTCGGTGGCCAGCCAGTACGCGACCGCGCCGAAGACGGCGCTGTCGGCGATCCGGTCCATGCTCGAATCGAGGAACGCGCCGAACCGGGTGGAGCCGCCGCTCATCCGGGCCATCGTCCCGTCGAGCAGATCGGTGAGCGCGAAGACCGTGACAATCAGGGCACCGGCGACCAGGTGCCCGCGGGCGCCGAAGCCGAGCGCGCCGACGAGCACGCCGAGGGTGCCGGTCACGGTGACCGCGTTGGGGGACACGCCTGCGCGGAGCAGGCCGCGCGCGACCGGCTCCACGACGCGGGTCATCCCCGCGCGGGCCGTCACTTGGAAGATCTTCGCCATGGGGGTCCCACGATAACGGCCGGCGGCGGTCCGCGATACGGCCGGTCGTGCCGACCCGCGGGCGGGAGGCTTGTGCGGGGTGGGCAACGGGTGTGAGATCGGAAGTGGGAGGTGAGCCAGCTCACCGACCCACCCGTTGATTACCCGTCGTCCAGGAGACCACCGGAGGATATCGCCGCGGCACCCGCCCGGGCCCGCTTCCCCGTCGCGCGCGGCGGTCGCCACCACCACCGGCTGAGGGAGGTGCGCCGCGATGGCGCAGAAAAATCAGGAGAAGGGTGTCACCGGCGGCGCGCCGGTGGTGACCGAACCCGACAGGGTTCGCAACGTGGTGCTCGTGGGGCACTCCGGCGCTGGCAAGACCACGCTGGTCGAGGCGCTGCTCGCGGCGAGCGGCACGATCGGCCGGGCCGGCAATGTCACCGACGGCACCACCGTCTGCGACCACGACCCCGCGGCGGTACGCCAGCAGCGCTCGGTGAGCCTGGCCTGCGCCCCGCTGCTGCACAACGACGTCAAGGTCAACCTCCTCGACACCCCCGGGTACGGGGACTTCGTCGGCGAGCTGCGCGCCGGCCTGCGCGCCGCCGACGCGGCCCTCTTCGTGGTCTCCGCGGTGGACGGGATGGACACTGCCACCGCCGCGCTCTGGGAGGAGTGCGCCGCGGTGGACATGCCGCGCGCCGTCGCGGTGACCCGGCTGGACCACCCGCGCGCCGACTTCGACGAGGCGGTGGCGCTGTGCCAGCGGGTCTTCGGCGACAACGTGCTCCCGCTCCACCTGACGATGCTCGGCGACGACGGCGTGTCCGTGGTCGGCCTGCTCGGGCTGATCACCCGGCGGGTCTTCGACTACACCGCCGGGTTGCCGGCGGCGGTGCGCGAGCCCGACCCGGAGCACCTGCCGGCGATCGTGGAGTCCCGCAACGAGCTGATCGAGGGGATCATCGCCGAGAGCGAGGACGAGACCCTGATGGACCGCTACCTCGGCGGCGAGGAGATCGACACCGAGGTGCTCATCGCCGACCTGGAGAAGGCGGTCGCCCGGGGTCACTTCTACCCGGTGGTGCCGGTCTGCGCGCAGACCGGCGTCGGGCTGGACGTGCTGCTCGACGGGCTCGTCTCGGCGTTCCCCTCCCCGCTGGAGCACGACCTGCCGGCGGTCACCGGGGTGGACGGCTCGCCCCGGTCGCCGCTGACCTGCGACCCGGACGGGCCGCTGGTCGCCGAGGTGGTCAAGACCACCGTCGACCGGCACGTCGGGCGGGTCTCCCTGGTCCGGGTCTTCTCCGGCACGCTCCGCCCCGACCAGGTGGTGCACGTCTCCGGGCACGGGATGGCCGAGCGCGGCCACCCGGACCACGACGCCGACGAGCGGGTCGGGCACATCTACAGCCCGCTCGGCGCGGCGCTGCGCGAGGTGCCGCTCTGCGTCGCCGGCGACATCTGCGCGCTCACCAAGTCGGGCAGCGCGGAGACCGGCGACACCATCTCCGCCAAGGAGGAGCCGCTGCTCATCGCGCCCTGGGAGATGCCCGAGCCGCTGCTGCCGGTGGCGATCGTGGCGAAGAGCCGGGCAGACGAGGACGCCCTGGCCCGCAACCTGAGCCGGCTGGTCGCCGGCGACCCGACCCTGCGCCTGGAACGCAACCCGGAGACCCACCAGCTGGTGCTCTGGTGCATGGGCGAGGCGCACGCCGACGTGGTGCTCGACCGGCTGCGCAGCGGCGGCGTCGAGCTGGAGACCGAGCCGGTGCGGGTGGCGCTGCGCGAGACCCTGACCGTCGCCGCCAAGGGGCACGGCCGGCACGTCAAGCAGTCCGGCGGCCACGGCCAGTACGCCGTCTGCGACATCGAGGTGGAGCCGCTGCCCCGGGGCGCCGGCTTCGAGTTCGTCGACAAGGTCGTCGGCGGGGCCGTCCCGCACAACTACATCCCGTCCGTGGAGAAGGGCGTCCGGGGGCAGATGGAGCGCGGCCTGGTCGCCAGCTACCCGGTGGTGGACCTGCGGGTGACCCTCTTCGACGGCAAGGCGCACAGCGTCGACTCCTCCGACGCCGCGTTCCAGACCGCCGGCGCCCTGGCGCTGCGGGACGCCGCGGAGAAGGGGCAGCCGGCCCTGCTGGAGCCCGTCGACGAGGTGACCATCCGGGTGCCCGACTCGTCGGTCGGCGCGGTCATGGGTGACCTCTCCGGCCGGCGGGGCCGGGTGCTCGGCACCGAGCCGGACCCGGACGCCGAGGGCCGCACCCTGGTCCGCGCCGAGGTGCCGGCGACGGAGCTGCTCCGGTACGCCGTCGAGCTGCGCTCGATGACCGCCGGCGCCGGCACCTTCCGCCGCGAGTTCGTCCGCTACGACCCGATGCCCGCCCACCTGGCCGACCAGGCCCGCAAGGAACACGGCACCCACCCCTGACCCGCCCCTCCCCGCGGCGCTCCGGCCGGCCGAAGGTTGCGGATGATCAGGACGCCCCTCCCCTCACCAGGGGAGGGGTCCCTCGACGTCGAAGTAGCCTCCGGTCGGGCCGTCGGGGCCCACCTGCGCCATCCGGACGATGATCTCGGCGCCCTCCTCGACGGTCTGCGTGCCCGTGTGCCGGTTCAGGTCCGTCGCGGTGTAACCGGGCTCCACCGCGTTGATCCGCATGTTCGGGAACGCCTTCGCGTACTGCACGGTGATCATGTTGACCGCGGTCTTCGACGCCGGATAGACGCCCTCCAGCGGTCCATGACCGTTCCCGCGGTCAGGGGCGGGCGGCGGGGACGGGGGGCATCGGCCAGTGGGGGCGGTCCGCGTCGCGGAGGGCGGCGGTGCGGAGCGCGGCGAGCTGGCGTTCGACCTCGGCGAAGTGGTCGGTGGTCAGGGGGCCCCGGTGCAGGGCGGCGGCGTTCTCCTCCACCTGGGCGACGGTGCGCGCGCCGGGGATCGGCACCGCGCGACCGCTGCGGGCCCAGATCCAGCCCAGCGCTCCCTGCGCGAGGGTCCGGCCGTCGGCGGTCAGCGCGCCCCGGACCGCGGCCACCCGGCGCAGCCACTCCGGCGCTGGCCGGCCGCTGCGGAACCACTCCAGCCAGTTCGGGGCGGTGCCCCGCACGTCGTCGCGGGGCAGCATCGAGTCGGTGGTGTACTTGCCGGTCAGCAGCCCCATCCCGAGCGGCCCGCGGGCCACGCTGGCCAGGTCGTGCTTGTCGCAGACCGTCAGCATGGCCGGCGCGTCCCGCAGCACCGACAGGCCGTGCTGCACGGCGCTGGCGCCCCGGGCGACCTGGGCGAAGGCCGCCGCCCGGTCGGGCCGGTCGGTGCTCCAGCCGTACGCCCGGACCAGGCCGTCGGCGACCAGCTTTTCCAGCGTGTCGATCAGCGCCTCGACCCGGGGCAGCGGCAGGTCGCCGAGGTGCAACTGGTAGAGGTCGATCCGGTCGGTGCCCAGCCGACGCAGCGAGTCGGTCACCGCGCGCCGCAGGTACGCGGGCGAGGCGTCCTCCCCGGTGGCCTGCCGGGTGGTCTCGTCGAAGGTGTAGCCCCACTTGGTGGCGATCACCGCCTCGTCGCGGCGGCCCGCCAGGGCCCGCCCGAGGATCCGCTCGCCGTGCCCCGCCCCGTACGTGTCGGCGGTGTCGAAGAGGGTCACCCCGAGGTCCAGCGCGCGGCGGACCGCCCGGACCGACTCCTCGTCGTCCACCGCGCCCCAACCGAGCGGGCGGGAGCCCTCGGCCCACGGCCCGCCGATCGCCCAGCACCCCATGCCGAGCGCGCTGACCTCGATGCCGCTGCGGCCCAAGGTCCGCGTGATCACTGCCATCGACGCATCCTGTCACCTCGAGCGCGCTGGAGGGCGAGAAGCTCACCCGTCGTGCACGCGCGACCACATGCGACGGCGGGGCGTGGACGTCGGCGGCGTTCCGCCCCCGCCGGCCCGGGCCGGGTTCAGCGGGGCGTGGCGTAGGCCAGCGGCAGCGGGGTGGACTGGCCCGGCCAGGTGCCGGAGAGCGTGGCGCCGGGGCGCCCGTCGACCGCACCGGGTCGGCGGACGACGGCCAGCTCCACAGTGTCGGTCCCGATGAGCGTCGGGTCGCCGTCCACCACCCGGCGCGGGGCGCCCACGGCGGAGACATCGACGTCCCCGGCGCCGCTGCTGGTGATGCTCATGCTCGGCGCGCGGACCTGGCGCTCGCCGTCGACCTCGAAGAACTCCTCCGCCTGGCCGGTCCCGCCGAGGATGGCGGCGGCCAGCGCCGCGGCGTAGACCGGATCCCCGCAGGCGTCGTAGACCCAGCGCGGGCCGAGCACCGAGTGGTGGGTGGTGCCGACCAGCCACCCGTCGGCGCCGTCCAGCGGCGCTCCGCGGTAGGTCAGCGGCACCTGGTGCACCGGCCCGTCACCGGCGCGGACGAGCATCGTCTCGATCCCGACCGCGCCGGCCGGGTCGTCGAAGCGGAATCCCGCCACCCGGACGACGTCCGCGCCCGCCGGGCCGTGGAACCAGGGCCGGCCGGGCAGCCACGCCGCCAGGAGTTCGAGCTTGGTGGGGCGCAGTTCCGCCCGGTGCAGCAGAGCCATGCGGCGCATCGTACCGAGGCGCGCCGCCGCGCCGGGGGGCCGGGATCCGCGCCCGGTCAGGCGGAGGGCCAGGCCTTGGCGAGCAGGTCGCGGGTGTCGGCGAGCAGCTGCGGCAGGACCTTCGTCCGGCCGATCACCGGCATGAAGTTGGCGTCGCCGCCCCAGCGCGGCACCACGTGCTGGTGCAGGTGCGCCGCGATGCCGGCGCCGGCCACCCCGCCCTGGTTCATCCCCAGGTTGAAGCCGTGCGCGTTGGAGACCTGCCGGACCACCCGCATGGCGTCCTTGGTGAAGGTGGCCAGCTCGGCGGTCTCCGGCGCGTCCAGCTCGGTGTAGTCGGCCACGTGCCGGTAGGGGCAGACCAGCAGGTGCCCCGGGTTGTACGGGTAGAGGTTAAGCACCGCGTAGACGTGCTCGCCCCGGGCGACGACCAGGCTCTCGTCCGGCGGCAGCCCGGGGGCCAGGCAGAACGGGCAACCGGTGGGCTTCTCGTAGCCGCCCTCGGGCCGGTCCTCGCCGGAGATGTAGGTCATCCGGTGCGGCGTCCAGAGCCGTTCCAGCCCGTCCGCCAGACCGTCGGTGCCGTTGTCGAAGTGCCGCGCCGCCCCAGTCACACCGTCGATCCTACGGTCACCGCAGCGGGTCCCACCCGTCCGCACCAGCCGGCCAGCGCCGGGCTGCGCCGAGTGGCGGTGCCCCCGGTCGGGGACACCGCCATTCGCGGCGAACGGGGTCGATCGGCGACGCGGGGGACGTCAGCTCTCGGCGGACGGCCCCGAGTTGGTCCGGGAGCGGATCACGTCGAGGACGTGCGCGACCGCCTCGGCCATCGGCACGCCGTTGCGCTGCGAGCCGTCCCGGTAGCGGAAGGAGACCGTGCCGGCGGCCACGTCGTCGTCGCCGGCGATCACCATGAACGGGATCTTCTGCTGCTGCGCGGTGCGGATCTTCTTCTGCATCCGGTCGTCACCGGCGTCCACCTCGGCCCGGACACCCTCGGCGCGCAGCGTGGCGACGAACCCGGCCAGGTACTCCGCGTGCTCGTCACGGATCGGGATGCCGACCACCTGCACCGGGGCCAGCCAGGCCGGGAACGCCCCGGCGTAGTGCTCGGTGAGCACGCCGATGAAGCGCTCGATGGACCCGAACTTGGCGCAGTGGATCATGACCGGCTGCTGCCGGCTGCCGTCGGCCGCCTGGTACTCCAGCCCGAAGCCCCTGGGCTGGTTGAAGTCGTACTGGATCGTCGACATCTGCCAGGTGCGGCCGATGGCGTCCTTGGCCTGCACCGAGATCTTCGGACCGTAGAAGGCGGCGCCGCCGGGATCGGGCACGAGCTCGAGCCCGGTCTCCGTCGCGCACTGCTCGAGCACCGCGGTCGCCGTCGCCCAGTCCTCGTCCGAGCCGACGAACTTGTCGGGCCTGGCGTCGTCGCGGGTCGACAGCTCCAGGTAGAAGTCGGTGATCCCGAAGTCCTGCAGCAAATTGAGCACGAACGCCAGCAGGTGCTTGACCTCGGCAGGCGCCTGTTCCCGGGTGCAGTAGGAGTGCGAGTCGTCCTGCGTGAAGCCGCGCACCCGGGTGAGCCCGTGGATGACGCCCGACTTCTCGTACCGGTACACCGACCCGAACTCGAACAGCCGCATCGGCAGCTCACGGTAGGACCGCCCGCGCGACCTGTAGATCAGGTTGTGCATCGGGCAGTTCATCGCCTTGAGGTAGTAGTCGCTGCCCTCCATCTCCATCGGGGGGAACATCGTGTCCTTGTAGTAGGGCAGGTGACCCGAGGTGTGGAAGAGCCCTTCCCTGGAGATGTGCGGGGTGCCGACGTACTGGAAGCCCTCCTCGATGTGGCGGGCGCGGACGTAGTCCTCCATCTCGCGCTTGATCACGCCACCCTTGGGATGGAAGACCGGCAGGCCGCTGCCGATCTCGTCGGGGAAGCTGAACAGGTCGAGGTCCGCGCCGAGCTTGCGGTGGTCGCGCCGGGCGGCCTCCTCCAGGAGCTTCAGGTACGCCTTCAGCTCGTCCCGGGTCGGCCAGGCGGTGCCGTAGACCCGCTGCAGCTGCGGGTTCTTCTCCGACCCCCGCCAGTACGCGGCGGCCGAGCGCATCAGCTTGAACGCGCCGATCAGCCGGGTGTTCGGCAGGTGCGGACCCCGGCAGAGGTCCGACCAGCAGACCTTGTCCTCACCGGCGGCGAGGTTGTCGTAGATGGTCAGCTCGCCGCCGCCCACCTCCATCACCTCGGAGGAGTCCAGCCCCTCACCCTTGACGTCGATCAGCTCCAGCTTGAACGGCTCGGCGGCGAGCTCGGCCTTCGCCTCGTCGAGGTTCTTGAAGCGCCGCCGGCGAAACCGCTGGCCGGACTTGATGATCTCCTGCATCCGCTTCTCGAGCTTGGCCAGGTCGTCGGGCTGGAACGGCTTGTCGACCTGGAAGTCGTAGTAGAAGCCGTTCTCGATCGGCGGGCCGATGCCGAGCTTGGCCTCCGGGAAGACGTCCTGCACCGCCTGGGCGAGCACGTGCGCGGTGGAGTGGCGCAGCACGTTGAGCCCGTCCGGGGTGTCGATGCCCACCGGCTCGACGGTGGTCTCCTCGGCCGGCTTCCAGTCCAGGTCGCGCAGCACGCCCTGCGGGTCGCGGACCACGACGATCGCCTTCGGGCCCGTGCTGGGCAGCCCGGCCGCGGCCACCGCGTCGGCCGCCGTCGTCCCGGCGGCGACGACGACGGGGTCGGCCACGACGGGGGTACGGGGTGCGGACACGGTGACTCCTGTCGTCGATGCTGATCGGATGTGCCGGTTACCGGCTCCTGCGATGCTATCGGTCGCCCGTTCGGCACCGTCGGCGACGCCACCGGCGTCCCGCGCCGCGGTCACCGCTCCGACTTCCGCCGACCGTTGAACCTTTCCGCCCTCCCGGCCGAACTACCCGGTGTGGCCGGATCCGGTGCCGGCCGCGTGGAGACGGATGGGGAAGACCATGACGATGACCCGTCGGGACCGGGTCCGCGGGACGCTGCTGCTGGCCGCCGTGGCGGCCGGGGTGCTGCTGGGCTGGGCCGGCCCGGCGCAGGCCGCCGAGGTGTCCATCACCACCGCCCCGGCGCAGGTCCACCAGGGCGACGCCGTCGAGGTGACCTTCGCGGTGCCCGAGGAGCGGTCCGGGACGCGAACCGAGCGGATCGAGATCAGGATGCCCGGTGACGCGCCCGTCGGGGAGGTGTACCCGATGTCGGTGCCCGGCTGGGCGCCCCGGATCACCACCCGCACCCTCGATCAGCCGGTGGCCGGCATCCACGCCCCGGGGGTGGACACGGTGACCGACTCGGTGACGTGGATCCGGGTGCCCGGCGCGGCGGCGGGACCGGCCCGGCTCGCCCTCGGCATGGGCCCGATGCCGGCGACGGACCGGCTGGCCTTCCAGGTCGTGCAGACGTACGCGGACGGCACGGTGGTCCGGTGGGCGGAGCCGGCGGGTGGTGCGCACCCGGCCCCGGCCCTCGCGCTGCTGCCGGCGGCGCCCGGCGCGGCCACGGGCGGGCACGCCGGCCACGGCGGGACCACCGCCGAGGGGCCGGTCGACCCGGCCGCTGGGGCCGACGCCGCGGGTGCGGCCGGTCCGGCGCCGGACGCCGACGGCCAGGACGCCCCGAGCGCCGATCTGCTGCTCGGCGGCGGGCTGCTCGCCGGGCTGGCCGGCGGCGCGGCGATCGGCTGGCTGTTCAGCCGGCGGCGACGCGGGGAGCTGGCGCTGGCCCCGGGGCAGGCCGACGCCGCCGGGCACGAGGACCTGGACGATGCCGCGGCTGCGCCGGTGGAATCAACGGCCGCCCGCTGAGGGACCGTCCCACCCCGGCGCCGTGCATGAGCGGGGTCAGGCCAACCAGTCAGGCAGCGGCTCGCGGGCGGCGAGCCAGCCGTCCGGCACACCGCCGGGAGTGCCGACGCCGGTGTACGCGGCGACCACCGCGCCGACGATCGCGGATGTGGTGTCGACGTCCCCGCCGGCCTCGACGCACACCCGGATCGCCGTCGGGTAGTCGTCCAGATGGATGGCGGCCACCCAGAGGGTGAACGGGACCGTGTCCTGGGCGGTCACCCGGGAGCCGTTGCCGAGCGCGTCCGCGGCCTCCGCCGCCGGGCGGTTCAGCAGGGCGGCCGCCCGGCGTACGCCCCGGTGCACCTCCCCGGCCGGGTCGAGGGCCGCCGCGACCGCGCCGATCAGCCGGGCCGGGTCGGGCCGGTCGCCGTCCAGGCGGGCCCGGGCGGCGAGCGAGGCGGCAACGGCCACCGCGATGGCCCCGGCGATCCCCTCCGGGTGGGCGTGGGTGACCTCGGCCGAGGCCCGGGCCTGGTCGGCGGCCCGGCGGGTCGAGTCGGCGTACCAGGCGCCGAGCGGGCCGACCCGCATGGCGGCCCCGTTGCCGCAGGAACCCTGCCCGTCGAACGCCGACGCGGCCGCCACCGGCCAGGGCGTGCCGGTGCGGATCAGCCGGAGGATGGTCACCGCGCCCGGCCCGTAGCCGCGGTAGGGCTCGCAGCGCTCGGCGAAGTCGAGCGCCAGCCGGTCCCGGTCGAGCTGGCCGCCGGCCGCCAGGGCGGCCACCACCGAGCAGGCCATCTCCGTGTCGTCGGTCCACTGCCACGGCGGTGGTGGCAGCCGTCCGGCGGCGAGATCCGTGGGGTGCCGGCCGGGGACGAAGAACTGCGAGCCGAGCGCGTCGCCGACCGACAGGCCGGCGAGCGCGTCCCGGGCGAGCGCCAGCCGGGTGTCGGGGAAGAGGGTGAACGTCATCGTCGTCCCAGCTTGCCCGGTTCGCTGGAGTGCCGCAACGCGATCAACTTGCCACGCCAAGTACCGTCTTGACGTGGCCACCGTGCTCCTGGTCGAAGACGATCACGTCGTACGCGGCGCGATGCTGCGGTCCCTCACCGACCGGGGGCACGCCGTGCACGCCGTCGGTACGGCCCTGGACGCGCTGCGCCGGGTCGCCGCCGAGACCCCCGACCTGGTCGTGCTCGACCTCGGCCTGCCCGACCTGGACGGCTCCGACGCGCTGCGGATGCTGCGCGGCATCACCGACGTGCCGATCATCATCGCCACCGCCCGCGACGACGAGCAGTCGGTGGTCCGGCTGCTGCGGGCGGGGGCCGACGACTACATGGTCAAGCCGTTCACCGGCGCGCACCTGGACGCCCGGATCACCACCGTGCTGCGCCGCGCCGGCCGGG
The DNA here is from genome assembly GCF_052814115.1 of Micromonospora sp. IBHARD004. Lineage (NCBI taxonomy): Bacteria > Bacillati > Actinomycetota > Actinomycetes > Micromonosporales > Micromonosporaceae > Micromonospora > Micromonospora sp. IBHARD004. The sequence continues at coordinate 2,511,707 of NZ_CP199934.1, read as the reverse complement.
CCAGCCGCACGGTGCAGCCGGCCGTGCACACCGTCGGCGGCCTGCGGGTGGACGTGGGCGAGCGCAGCGCCCTGCTCGACGGGGAGCCACTGGCGCTGACCCGCAAGGAATTCGACCTGCTGGCGTATCTCGCCGCACGTCCCGGCCGGGTAGTGTCCCGGCGGGAACTCTTGGAGGAGGTATGGCGGCAGCCATCGGTCGGCGAGGACCAGACCATCGACGTGCATCTGTACTGGCTGCGCCGCAAAATGGGCGAGTCCGCGGCGAAGCCGCGCTACCTGCGCACCGTGCGGGGGGTCGGCTTCCGGCTGGTGGCGCCGGACTGAGGCCGTCGCTGGCCTGGCTCACGGCCGGTATGTGCAGCCTCGTCGCACTCGCCTTCCTCATCCCGCTCGGGATCAGCCTCGGCGACCAGGCGCGCGCGGAGAAGCTGGCGGACGCCGCCCGGCGCAGCGCCCTGGTCACCGGCGCCCTCGCCGTCAGCACCGACCCGGCGGTCGTCCGGCGGGCCGTGGCGGCCAGCGGTGACGACCCGGCGACCCGGCCGGTCGTCCACGGGCTGGGCGGGGACGAGTCCGCGGGCCGCGCCGACGCCGCGGCGCTGGCCCGGGCCGGCGCCGAGCGCCGTTCGGTGGTCACCGACGTCCCCGGTGGCGTGCTCCGGCTCGACCCGGTGGTGCTCGGCGACAAGGTCGCCGTGGTGGAGGTCTTCGTCCCCGACGAGGTGCTCGACGAGGGCTTCGGCGGCCGCTGGCTGCTGCTGCTCGCGGTGGCCGTCGCGCTGGTGGGCGCCGCGGTCATCGTGGTCGACCGGGTCGCCGCCCGCGCGGTCGACTCGACCGGCGAGCTGGTGAAGGCGGCCCTGGCGATCGGCGACGGCGACCTCGGCGTGCGCGTCGCGCCGAGCGGCCCGCGGGAGCTGGCCGAGGCCGGGCACGCGTTCAACCGGATGGCCGACCAGCTGGTGGCGCTCCGCGCCGACGAGCGGGAACTCGTCGCCGACCTCTCGCACCGGCTGCGCACCCCGTTGACCGTGCTGCGCCTGGATGCCGAGGCGCTGGAGTCCGACGACACGAGCATCGGCACGTTCAGCGAGGCGGAGCTGGACCGCCGGCGGGGCATCCGGCGGATCCGCCAGGCCATCGTCACCCTGGAGGGCGAGGTCGACCAGCTGATCAACACCACCCGCAAGGCGATCACTCAGGAGACCGGCCCGGCGATGTGCGACGTCAGCGAGGTGGTCCGGGACCGGATGGTCTTCTGGGCGGCCCTCGCCGGGGACCAGAACCGGCCGCACGGGGTCAGCGGGGCGCAGCTGCGCATCCCCGCGCCGGTGCCCCGGGCCGAGCTGGCTGCCGCCCTCGACGCGGTGATCGGCAACGTCTTCCGCTACACCCCGCAGGGCACCGCCTTCGAGGTGGCCGTCAGCCGGCGCGACGGGTACGTGGCGATCCGGATCGACGACGCCGGTCCGGGCATCGCCAACCCCGACCGCGCGCTGCGCCGCGGCGCCAGCGATCAGGGTTCGACGGGGCTGGGACTGGACATCGCCAAGCGGGTGGCGTTGCAGGCCAGCGGTTCGGTGAGCATCGACCGGGCGCGGCTCGGCGGCGCCAGCGTGGTGATGCTGCTGGCCGACCCGGAGGCGACGCCCCGGCAGGTCAACCGGTTCGGGCTGGTCGGCCGGATGGCCCGGGAGGGGCGGGAGCAGAAGACCAGCGGGCGCCGCTGGCCCCGGCCGCGCTGACCCCGCCGGCTGTGCGCCGGCGCAAGTCTTCCTTAGATCCGGGTTAACGACGGCGTCGGGACCACCGGCGACTGACAGGATCAGGGACGAACCCATCAGTTCCGTCGGCCGGAACGCCCCGTAACACCCACCGGCCGGTGGTGCCGTGCGCGCGGCGGGAGTTCGGTCCCCCCACACCTCGCTCCCGCCGCGCGCCACTCCCCCGTCGAGCCGCACCCCGGGCGTGAGGTGACCTTGATGACGCCGACCGCCAGCCGCCTGCTCCGCCGGGCGGCGCCGGCCGCCGCGGGTGTCCCGGCGGCCGGCCCCGTCCCGACCGCTCAGCGTGCCGCGGCCAGCAGATAGGCGTCGATCTCGCCGCTGATCCGCGCCTTCTCCCCGGGCTCCAGGAACGAGGCGGTCACCGCGGCGCGGGCCAGCCCGGCCAGCCCCTCCGGGCCGGCGCCGAGCAGCCGGGCGGCGACGGCGTACTCGTCGTTGAGGGTGGTGCCGAACATCGGCGGGTCGTCGGAGTTGATCGTGACCAGCAGCCCCGCCTCGACGAGCTGCGGCAGCGGATGCTCCTCGATGGTGGCCACCGCCCGGGTCCGCACGTTGGAGGTGGGGCAGACCTCCAGGGCGATCTGCCGCTCGGCGAGGTGGCTGAGCAGTTGCGGATCGAGCGCGGCGGAGATGCCGTGCCCGATCCGCTCCGCGCCCAGCTCGCGCAGCGCGTCCCAGACCGTCTCCGGGCCGGTGGTCTCCCCGGCGTGCGGCACCGAGCGCAGGCCGGCCGCCCGGGCCTGGTCGAAGTACGGCTTGAACTGCGGCCGGGGCACCCCGATCTCCGGGCCGCCCAGGCCGAAGCTGATCAGCCCGTCCGGCCGCTCCCCCAGGGCGATCCGCAGGGTCTCCTCGGCGGCGGGCAGGCCGGCCTCACCGGGGATGTCGAAGCACCAGCGCAGCGCGATGCCGAAGTCGGCCTCGGCCCGCTTGCGGGCGTCCTCGATGGCCTCGCAGAACGCCGGGGCGGGGATGCCCCGGTGCACGTGCGAGTACGGGGTGACGGTCAGCTCGGCGTACCGGACCTGCTGGCGGGCGAGCTCCCGGGCCACCTCGTGGGTGAGGATCCAGACGTCCTCCGGGTCGCGGATCAGGTCGACGACGCTCAGGTAGACCTCGATGAAGTGGGCGAAGTCGCGGAACGCGAAGTAGTCGGCGAGGGCGTCCGGGTCCGCCGGGACGGGGCTGCGCCCCTCGTGCCGGGCGGCCAGCTCGGCGACGATCCGGGGCGAGGCGGAGCCGACGTGGTGCACGTGCAGCTCCACCTTGGGCAGTCCGGCGATGAAGGTGGACAGGTCGGTCACAGGTTCTCCTCTGCGTGGGCGCCCGTGCGGGCCACCACGAAGATCCGGCGGAACGGGAAGTACACCTGACCCTGCCGCACCGGGTACGCCTCGGTGAGGCGTACCCCCAGCTCGGCCCGGAAATCGGCCCAGCCGGCGGGATCCAGCGCGGCCCGGACCGGGCGCAGCGCCGTCCCCTCCATCCAGGTCAGCACCGGGTGGTCCGCGTCGGCGGGGGCCGGGAGCAGGTGCACGTAGGTAGTCTCCCAGGCGTCGACCGCGCAGCCGGCCTCGACCAGCAGGGCGGCGTAGTCGACCGGGTCGCCGACCGGCGCCTCGCGCAGCAGCGGGGCCAGCTCGGCCCGCCAGCGGTCCCGCCCGGCGACCTCGCGCAGCGCCCGGTGCGACGGGGCGTCGAAGTTCCCCGGCACCTGCACCGCCAGCCAGGCGCCGGCGGGCAGCTCGCGGGCCCAGCGGGTGAGCAGGTCCCGGTGGCCGGGCACCCACTGGAGGACCGCGTTGGAGACGACCACGTCCACGTCCGCCCCGGGCCGCCAGTCGCGGACGTCGCCGACGGTGAAGCTGACCGGCACGCCCAGCGTGGCGGCCCGGTCGATCATCTCCGGGGAGGAGTCCAGGCCGACGATCCGGCTCCGCGGCCAGCGTTCGGCGAGGGTGGCGGTGAGGGTGCCGGGTCCGCAGCCGAGGTCGACGACGGCCCGCGGCTGACCCGCCGGGATCCGGGCCACCAGGTCGTGGAACGGCCGGGACCGCTCGTCGCCGTACCGCAGGTAGGTGGTCGGGTCCCACATGACAGCCTCCAAACCGTACGTACGTTTTGTTGGAACCTTACGGCCCGACGCGCGCCCCGGCAAGGGGATCACTAGGCTCGTCGGGATGGAACAGCGCAGCTTCGACCGGCTCGGCCGGCACGTCGGCATCGTCGGACTCGGCGCCTGGCAGCTCGGCGGCGACTGGGGCCAGGTCAGCGAGGACGCCGCGATGGCCGTGCTGGCCGCCGCCGTGGACGCCGGCGTCACGTTCCTGGACACCGCCGACGTTTACGGCGACGGGCGCAGCGAGCAGCTCATCGGCCGGTTCCTCCGGGAGCGCCCCGGCCACGGGCTGACCGTCGCCACCAAGATGGGCCGCCGGGTGGAGCAGACGCCGCAGGCGTACACCCTGGACAACTTCCGGGCCTGGACCGACCGGTCCCGGGCCAACCTCGGCGTGGACACCCTCGACCTGGTGCAGCTGCACTGCCCGCCCACCGCGGTCTTCGCCGACGACCGGGTCTTCGACGCGCTGGACACCCTGGTCGCCGAGAAGCGGATCGCCGGGTACGGGGTCAGCGTGGAGACCTGCGACCAGGCGCTCACCGCCATCGCCCGGCCGGGCGTGGCCAGCGTGCAGATCATCCTCAACGCGGTCCGGCACAAGCCCCTGGAGCGGGTGCTGCCCGCCGCCGAGGCGGCCGGGGTCGGCATCATCGCCCGGGTGCCGCTCGCCAGCGGCCTGCTCTCCGGTCGGTACGACGAGCACACCACCTTCCCCGCCGACGACCACCGCAGCTACAACCGGCACGGCGAGTCCTTCGACGTCGGCGAGACCTTCTCCGGGGTGGACTACGACCTCGGCCTGGCCGCCGTGCGCCGGCTCGCCCCGCTGGTCGGCGAGGGCCGCACGATGGCCCAGTTCGCGCTGCGCTGGATCCTCGACCAGCCCGGCGTCACCGTGGTCATCCCCGGCGCCCGCAACGCCGAGCAGGCCCGGCGCAACACCGCCGCCGCCGACCTGCCGCCGCTGACCGACGCCGAACTGGCCGCCGTGCGGGCGACCTACGACGAGCTGATCCGGCCGCAGGTGCACGACCGGTGGTGACCGGCGCGGCGCCGACGTGCCGGGGCGCCGTCGGGCATGCTTGCACCGGTGCCGTACGCCGGGAGGGGATTCGATGAGGGGCTGGCTCACGCTCACACTCGGGCTGCTGGCGGTGGTCGTCGGCGCGGTCTGGACCGTGCAGGGCCTCGGCTACCTCGGCGGCAGCGTGATGACCGACCAGCGGATCTGGGCGGTGATCGGCCCGGTGGTCGTCCTCATCGGACTCGCCGCGGTCTGGTACGGCATGCGCCGCCGCCACCGATCCTGACCCGCTCCGCCCGGGCCACACCCCGGAAACGCGGAAAGCCCCGCATCCCGGGCGGGGTGCGGGGCTTCACATCGATCCGGGGGGCCGGACCGCAGTGGCCGGCGGCTGCCGGCCGGCACTGCTCAGAGGGGGCGGACCTGCTCGGCCTGCGGACCCTTCTGACCCTGGGCGATCTCGAACTCCACCCGCTGGTTCTCCTCCAGCGACCGGTAGCCGCTGGTCTGGATGGCCGAGAAGTGGACGAACACGTCAGCACCCCCGCCGTCGACGGTGATGAAGCCGAAGCCCTTGTCTGCGTTGAACCACTTCACGGTTCCCTGCGCCATGTGTATCTCCTTCTAAAACTGGCGGCCGAGCACGCCGTGCGGCCGATTGGCCGTTTTCGAGCAGCGGTGCCTGAGGCGGCCCCCAAGTAGGAGACTTCTCTCAACCCACGCCGTCTCTCAACAGCGGGGAACAGCAAACCACGTACGCAAAAACTCTGCACAGCCTACCCGACGAACTTCTCCGACATGTGACCTGACGGATGCGTCAGATCAACTGGGCGGGCAGGCGGGACCATGCGAAAGGCCCCTTCCCCGTCGATGCCTGGGGAAGGGGCCGACACCTGCGGATCAGTCGGGCCAGCGGCCGGTCAGCCGGCGCACGCCCACCGCGCCGCCCCGGTCCACAGCGGCCCGGACGACCGCGAAGATCGCCCCCTGCAACGCCGCGGCGGCCAGGACCTCGCCCCAGCCACGGTCCTCGTCGGTGGCGCTGGGCGCCTCGCCGTCGCCCGCGGTCACCTTCCAGACCTGCCGGAAGATCACCCCGGCGACCGTACCGGCGGCCAGCCCGAGCAGCACCCCGACGGGCCGGTACGCGGCCTTGCCGATCTTTCCGCTCACCTGCGCCTCCCCCGGACGATCAACAGCGCCACCACGGTCGCCACCGCGCCGGCCGCGACGGCCGCCCACGGCACCGGGTTGCGCCGGACCGCCCCACCCTTGTCGTACGCCTGCGCCCGCGCGACCCGGGCCTTCTGCGCCGCCTGCCCGCGCATCACGCCGGCCTTCTCCGCCGCCTGCCCGCGCACCACGCCGGCCTTCTGCGCCGCCTGCCCGCGCATCAGGCCGGCCTTCTGCGCCGCCTGCCCGCGCACCCGGGCCATGGTCAACGCGGCCTGCTCGCGCATCCGCGCCTTCGCCTGCTCGGCGGACTCCTTCAGCCGGGCCTTGACGTCGGCCCTGGCGGCCAACAGCTCCACCGTCTCACCCAGCTCCACCCGGGTACGCCGGATCTCCTCGCGGAGCGCCTCCGTGTCGCCGGTCCCGTTGCCCGTCATGCCCGCCTCCCGTCCTTCACCGCGGCGGTGACGGTGTCCACGTCCGCCCGGACGCTGCGGACCGTCGCCTCCGGCACCGGCGGGACGGCACGGCTGACCTGCTTCTTGCCGACCAGGGCGAGAATCCCGGCCAGCAGGAAGAGCGCCACCGCCACGATCAGGGCGGCGAGCCACGCGGGCATCACCAACGCCAGCAGCAGGATCGCCGTGGCGACCAGGGCGCCCGTCCCGTAGAGGGCCATCACCCCGCCGCCGCCGAAGAGGCCGATCCCGATCCCGGCGTGCTTGCCCTTCTGGGTCAGTTCCGCCCGGGCCAGCGCCAGCTCGTCCCGCACCAGCCGGGAGACCTGCTCGGTGGCCCGCTGCACCAGTTCTGCGGTGGACGGCTCGCTCCCGGTCCGGGACGTGCTGCGACTCGCGACGTCAGCCATGCTGTCCTCCTTTCATCATCACCGCGCTGTATGCCCGGAGTCGCGGCCCGCCAATCCTGCCCGGAGCACCGGTCGCGCCGCCCACCGTCCGGCACGCGGGGCGCGGGCCGGAGCAGGGGCGTGCGCAGCAGGTCCCCCGAACGCGACGGAACAAACGCACCGGCAGCCAGATGTCCCGTAACGGGCGACCCCTCGCGGGTCCCGCCGCGGCGGGACGCCTCCCCGGCAGGTGCAACGGCCGGGCCGGCGGCGAGGTCACGTCGCGCCGCCGGGGGCCAGGTCACGTCACCGGCCGGCGGGCGGCCCGGACAGCGCGGAGCCCCCGGCGCCGCGGGGGCGGCCGGGGGCTCCGGGCGGCGGACCGCCGGTCAGCGGCGGGTCTCGGCGTGGTCCTCGCGGCCCACGAAGACCTCGCTGCGGGCCTCGCCGTCGTCGCTGCCGCCGAAGACCCGGGCGTCGTCCGGCACGTCGGTGTCGGGGAGCCGGCGGACGGGCCGGCGCGGCTGGACCGCCTGCCACGGCAGGGCGCCGGAGGCGTCGCCGACCTCGGCGCGCATCCGGGGCAGCGCGGTCGGCCGCTGGTCACGGACCCAGGCCACCAGGTGCTCGCGGACCAGACAGCGCAGGTCCCAGAGGCTGCCGGCGTCCGCGGCGCTCACCAGCGCCCGGACCTTGATCATGCCGCCGGTGGCGTCGGTGACCTGGAGTACGCAGACCCGGCCGTCCCACAGCTCGCTGGACTCGGCCAGCCGGCGCAGCTCCTCCCGCATCGCCTGCACCGGGATCGACCAGTCGACGTCGAGCTCGGCGGTGCCGAGCACCGCCGCCTCGGTCCGGGTCCAGTTCTCGAACGGGGTGCTGGTGAAGTACGAGGTGGGCAGGATCAGCCGGCGGTCGTCCCAGATCTGCACCACCACGTAGCTCAGGGTCAGCTCCTCGATCCGGCCCCACTCCCCCTCGACCACCACCACGTCGTCGAGGCGTACCGCGTCGCTGAAGGCGAGCTGGAGGCCGGCGAAGACGTTGCCGAGCAGGCTCTGCGCGGCGAGCGCGGCGACCACACCGACCACCCCGGCGCTGGTCAGCACGCCGGCGCCGATCCCGCGTACGGCGGGGAAGGTCATCAGCATCACGCCGATGGCCAGCACCACGATCACCGCGATGGTGAGCCGGCGCAGCAGCACCACCTGGGTGCGTACCCGTCGGACGTGCCGGTTGTTCGGCACGTCCATGCGGAACCGGGCCAGCGCGGTGTCCTCGATCACCACCAGCAGCGAGGCGACCAGCCAGGACACGGTGGCGATGATCCCGAGGACGAGCACGTGCAGGACGATCTGCCGCCACGGGCCGACCGCGTACCCGGTGCTGAACCGGACGCCGAGCTGGACGGCGAGCACGGTCGCGGACACCTGGAACGGGCGGTGCGAGTGATCGGTGAGTTCGGTCATCAGCAGCGAACGCCGGCCGAGTCGGCGGGTGACCCGGTGCACCACCTCGACCACCAACAGAGCGATCGCCGCCGCGGCGAGCGCGGCGACGATCGTTTCGAGGTAGCTCTGCACAGGTACTGCTCCCTCCAGCCGGGCGGGGACGCTTCGGGCAAAGGCCCAATGGTGCCCGGCGGTCGCGGAATCGACCAGGTCAGACCCTCCGGTACCGGGGTCAGACCTTGCGGTACCGGGACTGGAGGAAGCAGTAGATCCCGAAGGCGGTGATGCCGAGCGCCATCAGCGCGAGGATCACCGGGCCCCAGGGCTGGTCGCGGAGGGTCCGCAGGGCGGCGTCCAGGCCGCGGGCCTTCTCCGGGTCGTACTTGACGGCGGCCACGACGACCAGGATGCCGGCGACGGCGAAGACGGCGCCGCGGGCCGCGTAACCGGCCATGCCGAGGCGGCGGGCCAGGGTGTGGGTCTTCGGGCTCATCTCACCGGTCTTGAGGTTCTTCTCGAACTTCTTCTTGAGCCCGTAGACGACCATCCCGATGCCGACGATCGCGAGCACCAGCCCGGCGAGCGCGACCAGCCAGCGGCCACCGGTGGAGGCCATCAGCTTCGCGGAGAGCGCCTCCTGCTGGTCGGAGGCGTTGGCGCTGGCGTCCTGGAAGACCTTGACCGCGGTCCAGGCGAGCCAGAGGAAGACCACGGTGCGGACGACGGAGGTGATCCGTTCGAGGAGCCGGTCCCTGCCGCGCAGCGCGCGGTGGCCGACGGCCGCCTCCAGCGCCTGCCAGATCGCCATGGCCACCAGGCCGACCGCGATCGTGATGAGCAGGAACTTGCCCATCGGCTGGGCGCCCAGGGTGCGGAGCGCGCCGTTCTGGTTGCCCTCCTCGCCCGACTTGCCGAACGCGATCTGCAGCGCCAGCCAGGCGAAGAGGAGATGCACGATGCCGTAGCCGATGAATCCGGCCCGGGCCAACAGTTCGAGCCACCGGCTGTTCTTGGCCTCGGAGGCGGCGGCTTCGGCGTTCCGGGTGAGTGACATGGCGCCTCAATCTCCGGATGCGAAGATTTCCAAACGTCGGCCGCCGCCGCCCGCGACCGGGTCAGCTGCTGGAACCCTTCGCCACGCGGATCTTGACCTGCTGGTCGGTGACGCTGTCCAGGGTGACCTGGAGGCCGCCCGCCTCGGCGGCCTGCTGGCCGGCGGTGAGCGTGAGCTGCTCGCCGGCCACCTCGACGGTGACCTGGTCGCCCTGGGCGCCGATCAGCTTCGCCTCGACGCCGAGGATGCTGGCGCTGGCGTCGACGCCGCGGTCGAAGGTGACCGTGCAGGCGTCCAGGCCGCAGTCGGTGGAGGCGCCCTCCGAGCTGCAGCCGGAGAGCAGCGCGACGCCGAGCGCCAGGCCGGCCAGCAGGCCGGCGGCCCGACGGGTGGGGGTCAGGGAGGGGGAAAGGGGTCGGTTCGTCACCCGGCAAGGGTACGGGACGTCGTCCAGCCCCGGCACCCGCCGGTGATCACCACCGGCCGCGTTAGGGTCCCCGCATGCCGTTCGACATCGCCCGGACCCGGGCCGCATACCCCGCCCTGACCGAGGGCTTCGTCCACTTCGACGGTGCCGGCGGCACCCAGACCGCCCAGCCGGTGATCGAGGCGGTCACCGCCGCGATGCGCGCGGCGATCGGCAACCGCAGCGCCGCCTTCGTGCCCGGCCGGCGGTCGCTGGACCTGGTCGCGGCCGCCCGGTCCGCGGTGGCCGACCTGCTCGGCGCGCGACCCGAGGGCGTGGTGCTCGGGCCGAGCGCCACGGCGCTGACGTACACCCTGGCCCGGACGCTCGCCGCGGCCTGGCGGCCGGGCGACGAGGTGGTGGTCTCCCGGCTCGACCACGACGCGAACGTGCGGCCCTGGGTGCAGGCGGCCGAGGCGGCCGGCGCCACCGTGCGCTGGGCGGAGTTCGACCCGGCGACCGGTGAGCTCCCCGCCGGCCAGTACGCCGACCTGGTGGGCGAGCGGACCCGCCTGGTGGCGGTGACCGCCGGCAGCAACGCGATCGGCACCGCGCCGGACGTCGCCGCGATCGCGAAGACCGCGCACGCGGCGGGCGCGCTGGTCTGCGTCGACGGGGTGCACTCGGTGCCGCACGGCCCGACCGACCTCGCCTCGCTGGGCGCGGACTTCCTGGTCACCAGCGCGTACAAGTGGTCCGGGCCGCACCTGGCCGCGATGGTCGCCGACCCGGCCCGGTGGGAGCAGCTGCGCCCGGCGAAGCTGCTCCCCTCCTCCGACGCGGTCCCGGACCGGTTCGAGTACGGCACCCCGAGCTTCGCGCTGCTGGCCGGGGTGGCCGCCGCGGTGGACCACCTGGCCACCCTCGACCCCGGCGCCACCGGCAGCCGGCGGGAGCGGGTCCGCGCCGGGCTGGCCGCCGCCCAGGCCCACGAGGAGGAGGTCTTCGACCGGCTGCTCGCCGGGCTGACCGCGCGGCCGGCGGTGACCGTGTACGGCTCCCCGGCGCGGCGCTGCCCGACGGTCTCCTTCCGGGTCGCCGGGTTGGCGCCGGCCGAGACGGCGACGGCGCTGGGCGCGGCCGGCTTCTGCCTCTCCTCCGGCGACTACTACGCCTACGAGTACTTCCGCACGATGGGCCTGCGCGATGGCGGCGGGGCGGTCCGGGCCAGCGTCTACCACTACAACACGGTGGACGAGGTGGACCGGTTGCTCACCGAACTGGACAGGATCGTCGCCGGTGGGGAGAGAATGGCCCGGTGAGCTTCCTGGTCGAGGAGAACCCCGCCAAGCACCGCTTCGAGATCCTGGTCGACGACGCGCTGGCCGGGTTCACCGCGTACATCCCGCGCGGCGAGCTGCTCGTCTTCACCCACACCGAGGTCGACGAGCGGTTCCAGAACATGGGCGTGGGGTCGGCCCTGATCCGGGGCACCCTCGACCAGATCCGCGAGCGCGGCGGCCGGCTGGTGGCGAAGTGCCCCTTCGTGGCGGCCTTCATCAAGCGCCACCCCGAGTACGCCGACCTGGTGGTCGCCGAGGCCTGACCGGGTCGCGCGGGCGGCTCAGCCGGCGCCGGTGAGGAGTTCGGCGGCGGCCCGGGCGGCCGCCCGGGTGGCGCCGTGGGTGGCGACGTGGACGGCGCCGGTGACCAGCTCCGGGACGCCGAGCTCCACCACGACGGCGTCCGGGCGGGCGGCCAGCGCGCGGCGTACCGCGGCCCGCATCCAGTCGTGCCGGTGCAGGTCCCGCACGACCAGCACGACGGGGCGGCCGGCCGCGCCGGCGGTCGGGTCGGCGGGCGCCTCGCCCTCGGCGTACCGGGCGACGGTGGTCCCCGGGACCAGGTCGGCCAGGGGCGCGCCGATCCCCCACGGGGTCTCCGCGCCGATGGCCATGTTGTGCGGCGGGGCGAACTCCACCACGTGCGCCGGGCGGCGCAGCGGCAGCGCGTCGGTGCCGGCCGGTCCGGTGACCACCCGGACCGCCCGTCGGGCGGCGGCCAGCCCGACCGCCGAGCCGTCGGTCCGGGTCGGGGCGCCGGCCGGGCGGGCGGCGCGGGCGGCGACCGTCCAGGCGGCGAGCTGACCGACCCGCTTGGCCGCCTCGGCGAGCCGCTCCTCCGGCAGCTCCCCGGCCACCACGGCGGCGACGATGGCGTCGCGCAGCTCCCGGGCGTCCGCCTCGGTGGCCCGCTCCCCACCCACGCAGATCGCGTCCGCCCCGGCGGCCAGGGCGCGCACCGCCGCGCCGGCGAAGCCGTACCGGTCGGCGACGGCCCCCATCTCCACCGCGTCGGTGACCACCACCCCGTGGAACCCCAGCTCCTCGCGGAGCAGCCCGCCGAGGATGCGCGGGCTGAGGGTGGCCGGCAGCTCCGGGTCGAGCGCGGGCACCAGCAGGTGCCCGGTCATCACCGCCTGCACCCCGGCGGCGACGGCGGCCCGGAACGGGGCCAGCTCGACGGCGTCGAGGCGGGCCCGGTCGCCGCCGATGCGGGGCAGGTCGTGGTGCGAGTCGACCCGGGTGTCGCCGTGGCCCGGGAAGTGCTTGGCGCAGGCGGCCACGCCGCCGGCCTGGAGTCCGCGTACCCAGGCGGCGGTGTGCCGGGCGACCAGGTCGGCGGCGGCGCCGAACGAGCGGACGCCGATGACCGGGTTGGCCGGGTTGGAGTTGACGTCGGCGTCCGGGGCGTAGTTGAGGGTCACCCCCACCCCGGCCAGCTCGGCGCCGAGGTCGCGGGCCACCGCCTCGGTCAGCGCCGGGTCGTCGACCGCGCCGAGGGCGAAGTTGCCGGGCCGGGAGCTGCCCCGGCCGGACTCGATCCGGGTGACGTCGCCGGCCTCCTCGTCGATGGCGACGATGACGTCCGGGCGCTCGGCGCGCAGCGTCTCGGTGAGCGCGGCGAGCTGCCCGGGGTCGACGATGTTGCGGGCGAAGAGGACCACCGAGCCGAGCCCCTCGCCGAGCCATCGGCAGACCCAGAGGGGCGGGGTGGTGCCGACGAAGCCGGGTTGCAGGACGGCGGCGGCGAGGCCCGCCAGGTCTCCGGTCGCCCCCGCGGTCGGCTCGCTCATGCGCTGTCGTACCCCCGTCTTCCCCACCGACCCGCCGCCCCGGCGGGTGCTGCCATGGTCACATCGCCCCCGGAAATAGTCAATAAACCTTACTGTTAGCGCCTGGCGGTGCCCGGTACTCCATGGGAGAGTGCGACCATGCACCCCGCGCTGCTCGCCGACGCCACCAGCGCGGCCGACGTCCCCGGCGTACGGCTGCTCGGCCTGGTGGTCGGCGGCCTGTTCCTGCTCCTCGCGATCCGGGCGATGTTCCGCCGCTGACCCGCCCCCGCCCGCCGGTTCGGCCGGCACCCTCGGGGTACGGCTCTCGTTGTCCATCCGGTGCGCCCGCACCGCGAGCAGCGAGGGGAAACGATGAGGATCGGCTACTTTCTGTCCAGCGAGGAGTACACCCCGGCGGAGCTGCTGGAGCAGGCGCGCGGCGCCGAGCGGGCCGGCTTCGAGGCACTGTGGATCTCCGACCACTACCACCCGTGGGTGGACGCGCAGGGCCAGAGCCCCTTCGTCTGGTCGACCATCGGCGCGCTCAGCCAGGTCTGCGCGCTGCCGGTGACCACCGCGGTCACCTGCCCCACGGTCCGGATCCACCCGGCGGTCATCGCGCAGGCGGCGGCGACCAGCGCGGTCATGCACAACGGCCGGTTCGTGCTCGGCGTCGGCAGCGGCGAGGCGCTCAACGAGCACATCCTCGGCGACGCCTGGCCGCAGACCGACGTCCGGCTGGAGATGCTGGAGGAGGCGGTCGAGGTGATGCGCGAGCTGTGGCGGGGCGGGTTCGTCAACCACCACGGCCGGCACTACACCGTCGAGCACGCCCGGATCTACACGCTGCCGGACACGCCCCCGTCGATCTACGTCTCCGGCTTCGGCCCCAAGTCGATCCACCTGGCCGCCCGGATCGGCGACGGGTACATCAACACCATGCCCGACGGCGAGATGGTCCGCCGGTTCCGCGAGAACGGCGGCGGCGACAAGCCGTGCCAGGCCGGCTTCAAGGCGGCGTACGCCGACAGCGAGGACGCCGGCGCGCGGATCGCGTACGAGAAGTGGCCGAACGCCGGGGTGCCGGGCGAACTGTCCCAGGTGCTCCCCTCGCCGCGCCACTTCGAGCAGGCCGCCCAGCTGGTCAAGCCGGAGATGGTGAAGGAGTCGTTCGTCTGCGGCAACAGCGCCGACGCGCACCTGGAGATGATCGACAAGTACGCCAAGGCCGGCTTCGACGAGGTCTACGTGGCGAACACCGGGCCGCACTGGCCGGGCCTGTTCGACCTCTACCAGCGGGAGGTGCTACCCCGGCTGCGCTGAACAGCGCGCCGTCCCGGGCGGGTCGCTGCGCCGGGACTCAGCCGACCCCCAGTGCCCGGGCTGGGTGGTCAGCCCGGCGAAGGCCGGCAGGATCGCCGCGTGCAGGGCCGGCGCCCGCCGGAGGTACGCCCGCAGGTTCGCCTCCACGGTCTTGTCGCCCGGTCGGGGCGGCGCCCCCTCCTGCTCCGCCTCGCACGTCAACGCCCGTTCTGGGGGTCGGCTGAACCACCCCGTCGGAAGCCTCCGGTTTCGCCCGATCCCCCCTCGGGTACCTGCGGCCACTGATGAAGCTGACCACGCACTCGACGACGTTGCGCCGCGCGGCGCGAAGCCTCTTCGGCTGGACCGCGCTCCGGCCCAACCAACTGGCCGCGATGCGCGCGGTGATGAAGCGACGCGACGCCCTGGTGGTGCTCCCCACCGGCGCCGGCAAGTCGGCGATCTACCAGATCCCGGCCAGCCTGATCCCCGGACCCACCGTGGTCATCTCCCCGCTGCTGGCGCTCCAGCAGGACCAGATCGCGGCCCTCAACGAGCGGCAACGCCCCGAGCTGCGCGCGGTCCGGGTCAGCTCCGACGAGACCGCGGCCCAGCAGGCCGAGGCGATCGTCGAGATCCGGGAGGGGCGCGCCGAGTTCCTCTTCATCACCCCGGAGGCGCTCAGCAACCCGGACCGGATGGCCGAGGTCCGGTCGCTGAACCCGGCGCTGGTGGCGATCGACGAGGCGCACTGCATCTCGGCCTGGGGGCACGACTTCCGCCCCGACTACCTGGCGCTGGGCCACCTGATCGACGGCCTCGGCCGGCCGCCGGTGGTCGCGCTCACCGCCACCGCCTCCCCGCCGGTACGCGACGACATCATCGCCCGGCTGCGGCTGCGCGACCCGGAGGTGGTGGTCTCCGGACTGGACCGGCCCAACATCTTCCTCGAGGTGGCGTACTGCCCCACCGACGACTACCGCTGGCGGCGCCTGGTCGCGCTGCTCAGCGACGACGAGCGCCCCGGCATCATCTACGTGCCGACCCGGCGGGCGGCCGAGGAGCTGGCCCAGCGGCTCACCGACGCCGGGTATCCGGCGCAGTACTACCACGGCGGGATGCCCACCAACGCCCGCAACGAGCTGCACGAGGCGTTCCTCGCCGACCAGGTGCCGATCATGGTGGCGACGTCCGCGTTCGGCATGGGCATCGACAAGCCGAACATCGCCTGGGTGGTGCACATGGCGCTGCCCGACTCCCCGGACAGCTACTTCCAGGAGATCGGCCGCGCCGGCCGGGACGGGGAGCCGGCCCGGGTGCTGCTGCTCTGGCGCGCCGAGGACGTCGGGCTGCAGCGCTACTTCAGCGGCGGCCTGCCGGACGAGACCGAGCTGCGGGACCTCGCCGCGGTGCTGCGCAAGCAGGCCCGGCCCAAGAAGGAGCTGCGCGAGCTGACCGGCCTCGGCCCGCGCAAGCTCGGCCAGTACCTCTCCCTGCTGGAGCAGGTCGGGGCCGTGGAGCCGCGCGCCCGGCAGCAGCTCGGCGCGCCGCGCTACTCCCCGAGGCCGGCCGCCGCCGCCGCGGCGGCGCTGGCCGAGGCGGAGCGGCAGCAGACGGTCACCCGGTCGCGTACCGACATGATGCGGGCCTTCGCCGAGACCACCGGGTGCCGGGGGCAGGCGCTGCTGGCGTACTTCGGCGAGCGGATGAGCGAGGTCTGCGGGCACTGCGACAACTGCCACGCCGGCACCAGCGTCGCCGACGACGGGGCGAGCGGTCCGTTCCCGGTGCACAGCCAGGTCCGGCACCCGGAGTGGGGCGCCGGCCTGGTGCTCAGCTACGAGGAGGACCGGATGACGGTGCTCTTCGACGAGGTGGGGTACAAGACGTTGTCCGTGCGCGTGGTGTCCGAACAGGGCCTGCTGACGCTGGACTAACCTGACCCGGGCGCCGGCGTGGCGCCCGGCACCACTGACGACGATGACCAGGGCGAGAGGGGCTCACTCGTGATCGAGCAGCCGGCGTACACCGGGTTCGGATTCTCCGACGAGGAGTGGGGGCTGCTGGTCGGCCTGCCGCAGTCGGTGTTGACCGCGGCGAGCGCGGCCGAGTCGGACGGCACCAAGCGCACCATGGCGGAGAACGCCGCCGGGCTGGAGGGCATCGCCGCCGGGCGCGAGTCGGCCAGCCCGCTGGTGGCCGCGGTCGCCGGCGAGATCGTCGCCCGGGTCGGCGACCCGGAGGCCGGCGAGGAGCTGCCGGTCATCGAGCCCGCCGACCCGCAGGCGATGATCGACGACGTGCTGGCCCGGGCCGGCCAGGCGGCGGCCCTGCTGACCGCCCGGGTCGACGAGGGTCAGGCCGGAGCGTACAAGCACTGGCTGGTGGAGATCGCCGAGCAGGTGGTGACCGCGGCGTCCACCGGCGGCCTGCTGGGCCTCGGCGGCGACGTGGTCAGCGACTCGGAGCGCCACTTCCGGGACCGGCTCTCCCAGGTGCTCAACGACTGACACCCGGAGACATCCGCGTCCGACGCCTGGGCAGCTCGGCACGGATCGTCAACTCTCTGGCGTCAATGGTCAACCCCGGGCGGAGATACTGGTCGCGGGCCGCCAGCCGGGAGACCGGCACGGCCCACTGGTATCGGGGGGCCGTGGCGAGGCGCCCGCGACGGTCGGTCGCGGGCGGCCGCCCGGTGCCGAGGGCTCCCGCTCGCACCGGCAGGGCCACCGGACACGCCGACTCCGGCCCCGTCGTTCTTCCCCCCAAGGACCGACGACGGGGCCGGTCAGGCCTCCTCCAGCAGTGCCAGGACGACCCTCTCCACGGCGCCGCGCGGCATCTCCGGCTCGACCGGCGCCACCACCCCGTCGTGGTAGAGGTCCACCACCCGAGGGTCCACGTAGGACGTACGGGCCACGGTCGGGGTGTTGCCGAGCAGCTCCGCGACGGAGCGCATCACCGCCGTGACGGCCCGCTTCCGGGCGGTGACCGAACGCTGCCGGCCGGCCGTGGCCAGCTCCGTCGCCGCCAGCACGGTCGCGTGCCAGGTACGGAAGTCCTTCGCGGTCATCTCCCCGCCGCTGGCGTCGCGGAGGTAGTCGTTCACCTCGTCGCTGCGCACGTCGCGCCAGCTCCGGCCGTCCCAGTAGCCGAAGAGCCGCTCCTCGGCCCGCCGCCGCCGGCGCAGGTTGGTCAGCACCCGGCACAGCTCCGGGTCCTCGATCCGGCGCACCTGGTCGATGCCGCCCTTGGCCGGAAACTCGAAGACCACGCATCCCCGGCGGGACCGGGCGTGCTCGGGGCGCAGGGTGGAGACGCCGAAGGTCGGGTCGTCGCCGGTCGCGTACTGGTCGCTGCCGACCCGGAACATGCCCATGTCGAGCAGCCGGGCGACGGTGGCGAGGACCCGCTCGCGCCGCAGCCCGCGCAGACCCAGGTCGTGGTCGACCCGCTCGCGCAGCCCGGGCAGCCGGCGCGCCACCTCCAGCACGTGGTCGAACTTCGCCTCGTCCCGCTTCTGCCGCCACATCGGGTGGTAGAGGTACTGCTTGCGGCTGGCCGCGTCGACGCCGGTGGCCTGGATGTGCCCGTTCGAATACGGCGAGATCCAGACGTCCTGCCAGGCCGGGGGGATCACCAGCTCCCGGAGGCGGGCCAGCTCCTCGGGGTCGCGCACCGGCTCGCCGGCCGGGTCGAGGAAGAGCCAGCCCTTGCCGCGCCGGCGGCGGCCGTACCCCGGCCTGCCCGGATCACTACGCCGCAACCGCACCGGAGACCCGCACCGCCCGTTCCGCGTCGTCCACCGCGGCCAGCACCTCATCGACGGAGATGGCCGCCAATGTCGGGGGCGTTCCTACCCCGTGCGCCCCGGTCCAATCACGACGGATCCGCGCCCCGCCCGCGGCGTCGAGCACCCGGTGCCGGGGGCGGTCCGGCGGCGGCCCCCAGTGGGTCGGCGGGACCGGTCCGAAGAGCACCACCGAGGCGGTGCCGTACCCGGTGGCCAGGTGGGCGACGCCGGTGTCCCCGCTGACCACCAGCCGGGCGGCGGCCACCAGGGCGGCCAGCTCGGCCAGGCCGGTCCGGCCGGCGAGCACGGCCTCCGGGGCCAGCCCGGCGGCGCCGGCCACCCGGGCGACGAGGTCCCGCTCGTCGGCGGAGCCGGTCAGCACCACCCGGTGGCCCCGGTCGGTCAGCGCCCGGGCGAGCGCGGCGAACCGCTCCGCCGGCCAGCGCTTGGCGTCGATCTTGCCGCCGGGGTGCAGCACGGTGGCGCCGGCCGGGACCGCCGCCGCGGGCGGCGGCAGCAGCGCCAGGTCGGCGGGGTCCGCCGGCAGGCCGTACCAGAGCAGGAGCCGGCACCAGCGGCGGACCTCGTGCTCGTCGTGGTCCCACTCCGGACCGTCGGCGTGCCCGGCCCCGGCGTTGGCGAAGGCGAGCAGCCGGCCCGGCCGGGCGGCGGCGAGCAGCCGGTGCGACTGCGGGCCGCGGCCGTGCAGGTTGACCGCCACCTCGGGCGGCGGGGTCGACCAGGCCGGTGCGCCCAGCCCGTCGGTGGGCAGCACCCGGTCGATCCCGCCGACCAGGTCGGCCAGCGGCGCCAGCCAGGCCGGGGCGGCCAGCACCAGCTCCCGGTCGGGGAACCCGGCCCGCAGCCCGCGCAGCGCCGGGACGGCGGCCGCCAGGTCGCCGACCCCGAGCGCCCGGAGCACCAGGATCACGGGTACGACGACTCCTGCTCGGCGCAGACCACCAGCTCCCGTACCGCGCACCCGGGCGGCTGGGAGAGCGCGAACATGATCGCGGCGGCGGTGTCGGCCGGCTCGTTGAGCGCGGCGTCCGGGCCGGGCCGGTACTGCGCGTCCCGCTCGTCGAAGAACGCCGTGCGCATGCCGCCCGGGATCAGCAGGGTGACCGCGACCGACCCGGCGAGCTCCGCCGCGAGGGCCCGGGTGAAGCCCACCACCCCGAACTTCGCCGCGCAGTACGCGGTCGCGTCGCTGACCGCCTTCACGCCGAGGGTGGAGGCGACGGTGACGATGCTGCCCCGGGAGGCTTCAAGGAACGGCAGCGCGGCGCGGATCACCGCGGCGGTGGCGAGCAGGTCCACCGTCACGATCCGTTCCCAGGTCCCGCCGGGCACGTCGGCCAGCTTGCCCGGGACGTCGATGCCGGCCGCGGTGACCACGGCATCCAGGCCGCCGGAGCGTTCGGCAAGCTCGCGGGTCGCCGCCTCGGCGGCCCGGGTGTCGGCCAGGTCGCACTCGACCCACGGCACCCCGTCCCCGGGCCGCTGCCGGTCCAGCACGAGGGGCCGACCGCCGGCCCGGGCGACCGCGGTGACCACGGCGGCGCCGAGGCCGCTCGCGCCGCCGGTGACCAGGACGGTGGGGCCCGCCCCCGGGGAACTGCCGCTCATCGTGCTCCCTCCGCCGTCGACCGGACGGCCGTCGTGCCGGACCGGGTCACGGTCGGCCCGCCGGGTGTCCCCCGGCCACCGGCGCGGGCCGCGGCGATCATGTCGGTGGTCGACCGCCCGTCCAGGTACGGCACCACCACGGTCTGCCCGCCCCAGCGCCGCAGGATCTCCGCCTCCGGCAGCGTCTCCTCGCCGCCGCCCGTGGCGTAGTCACCGCCCTTGACCCAGATGTCCGGGCGGAGCCAGGACAGGGCCGCGTGCGGGGTGGGCTCGTCGAAGATCAGCACGGCGTCGACGCAGCTCAACGCGGCGAGCAGCCGGCTGCGGTCGCCCTCCGGCACCACCGGGCGGTCGGGCCCCTTGAGGCCGGCGACGCTCTGGTCGGAGTTGAGGCAGACCACCAGGCAGTCACCGAGCTGGCGGGCCGCCTGGAGGGTGGCCACGTGCCCGGCGTGGAGCAGGTCGAAGCAGCCGCCGGTGGCCACCACCGTGCCGCCGGCCGCGCGTACCTCGGCGATCACCGCGCCGGCCGCGGCCGGACCGATCCGGTCACCGCCGCCGTGCGCCACGGCCGGGAAGGCCGGTCCCGCCTCGACGGCCGGCCGGTCGGGCCGGGCCCGGACCGGTGCCGGCAGGGCGGCGGTCACTCCCCCGTCCGCCACGTACGCGGACGCCTCGGCGACCGCCGCCTGCACCGCCTCGGAGACCAGGGCGCCCCGGGCCACGGCGAGGGTCGCCGCGGCCGCGAACCGGTCCCCCGCCCCGCAGGTGTCCCCCTCGGCGCTGGCCGGCGCGGGCACCACCAGCGGGGTGGTGCCGGCGTGGCAGAGCAGCGCCCCCTCGCCGCCGAGGGTCACCGCCACCGCGCCCGCCCGCCACCGGTCGCGCAGGGCCTGCGCGCCCCGGGCCGCGGTCACCAGCCGGGAGGCGCCCGGGGCCGCCTTCGCCAGCTCCCGCGCCTCGGCCTCGTTCGGGGTGGCCAGGCGCACCCCCGGCACCGCCGCCGGCCCGCGCGGGTGCGGGTCCCAGACCACCGGCGCCCGGGTGGCGGCGAGCGCGGCCCGCAGCGCCGGCTGCCCGGCGACCCCCCGGCCGTAGTCGCTGACCAGCACCGCGGACGCCCGGGCGATCAGCTGCAGCACCGCCTCACCCGGTTCGCCCGGGTCGCCGGGCGTCCCGCCCCGGTCGTGCCGCAGCAGCACCCGGCCCCGGACCCGCAACCGGATCTTCTCCGGCGTGGCCCCGGCCAGCGGAAGGGCGTACAGCTGCACGCCCGCGGCGGCCAGCAGCGAGCTGAGCCGGGCCCCTCCCGCGTCGTGGGCAATGGCGGTGACCAGGGCCACCTCCGCACCCTGGGCGGCGGCGAAGACCGCCGCGAGGCCGGCGCCGCCGGGCCGGTCGACGTACGTGGTCTCGTCGAGCACCGGCACCGGGGAGTCCGGACAGAGCCGGTTCACCACCCCCTCGACGTCCCGGTCCAGCAGCGTGTCACCGATCACCACCACGGGTCCCGTCACGCTCGACCTCCTCATCGGGCCTCGACCTCCGGGGCCTCGTCCGCGAGCACCACCTCCACGCCGGTGCGCACCGGCGTGGATCGGGCGGGGCCGGTCGACACGGGCTGCGCCGCCCGGCCGGCGAGCGCCGCCGGCAGCGCCCGGTCGACGTACTCGCAGAGCACGTGGGTGGCGACCAGGTGCAGCTCCTGCACCACCTGGCTCTCCGGGGAGTCGATGGCGAGGGTCTCCGCGCAGGCGTCGGCGAGGGGGTTGGGGGTGGGGCCGGTGAAGGCCCAGCAGCGCAGTCCGGTGTCGCGTCCGGCGTGGGCGGCGGTGAGGAGGTTGGCGCTGGTGCCGCTGGTGGACATGAGCAGGAGGATGTCGTCTGGTCGGCCGTGGGCGCGGACCTGGCGGGCGAAGACCTCGTCGTAGCCGTAGTCGTTGCCGATGGCAGTGAGGGCGCTGGTTTCGGCGTGCAGGGCGATGGCGGAGAGGGGTTCGCGGTCGTCGCGGAGCTTGCCGACGAGTTCGGCGGTGAGGTGTTGGGCCTCGGCGGCGCTGCCGCCGTTGCCGGCGACGAGCAGCCGCCCGCCGGTGGCCAGCCGGTGCGCCAGCTCCCCGCCCCAGCGGGCGAGGAGCTGCTCCGCGCGGCGGAAGGGCAGCAGCGCCGCGGCCAGGTGGGCCAGGTGGGTGTCCAGCACAGTTCCGGCGCCGTCGCCGGTCCGGCCGGGCGCCGCCATCAGGCGACCACCCGGGTCGGCCGACGCACGGCCGCCACCTCGCCGTACACCTCCGTCAGCCGGTCCGCCGTGGTCGACCAGGAGTAGCAGCGGCGGGCCCGTTCCAGCGCCGCCGTGGCGTACCCGAAGCGCCGGATCCGGTCCCCGAGCAGCCGCTGGATCGCCGCGCCGAGCGCCTGCGGGTCGCGGGCCGGAACGAGGTCGCCGGTCCGCCCGTCGACGACCGTGTCGATCAGCCCGCCGACGGCGGTGCCGATCACCGGTACGCCGCACGCCATCGCCTCCAGCGGGGTGAGCCCGAACGGCTCGTACCAGGGCGCGGCGACCAGCACGTCCGCGGACCGGTACCAGCGGCCCATCTCCTCGCGGGGCACCGCGCCGACCAGGCGCACCCGGTCGGCCACCCCGCAGGACTTCGCGAGCGTGCGCAGCCGGCGGGCGTACGGGTCGGTCTCCAGCAGGCCGGCCGGCGGACCGCCCACCACCACGCACTCCGCCCCGGGGACCAGGGCCGTCGCCCGGATCACGTCCTGGAAGCCCTTGCGCTCCACCAGCCGGCCGACGGTGAGGATCCGCGGCCGGTCGCCGTCGCGCTCGGCGGCCGGGCCGAGCGGGGCGAAGGTGCCGAGGTTCACCCCGGACGGGACGATCGTCATCCGGGACCGGGGCACCCCCATCCGGACCAGCTCCCCGACCTCGTCCTGGCACTGGGCGACCACCCGGTCGGCGGACCGGCCCAGCTCCCGTTCGTGGCGGATCCGGCCCGGCGGACTGGTGTCCTGCGGCCCCTGGTGGCGCCGCTTCACCGTGCCGAGCGCGTGGTACGTCTGCACCACCGGCACCCCGGTCCGCCGGCCGGCGGCGAGCGCGGCGAGGCCGCTCATCCAGAAGTGCGCGTGGATCACCTCGGGCTGCCAGTCGCCGGTGCGCCACCGCTCCGCCAGCCAGCCGCCGAACTCGGCCATGTACGGCAGCAGCTCGTCCTTGGCGACGGGCTCGGCCGGACCGGCCGGCACGTGCACCACGTCGAAGCCGTCCGGGGCCCGTACCGTCACGGGCAGGTCCACGGCGTCGCGGCGGGTGTAGACGCGGACGTCGTGGCCGGCGGCCACCAGCGCGGCGGAGAGTTCCGCGACATGCGTGTTCTGGCCGCCCGCGTCCTCGCCGCCGAGGACGGCGAGCGGGCTGGCGTGCTCCGAGATCATCGCAACGCGCATACTTCCTCCTCCAGCAGCCGGTCCCAGTCGGCGAGGAAACGGTCCAGGCCGTAGCGGTTCCGTGCGGCCACCCGCGCCTCGGCGCCCGCCCTGCGGGCCGCCGACGGGTCCTCGACGAACCGTCGGGCCGCCGCCAGCAGGACGTCCACCCGGGTGGAGAGGGCGCCGGCGGACGGCGGCACCGCCTCCACGGCCTCGGTGGTGGCGAGCGCGACGACCGGCATGCCGATCGTCATGGCCTCGATGAGGCTCAGCCCGAGCGAGGTCCACCGGCACAGGTGCAGGTACGCCCGCCGCTTGGCCAGTTCGGTGTGCATGGCGTGCTGCGGGACGTCGTCGTGGCTGGTGACCCGGTCCGCCGGCAGCCCGAGGTGGTCGGCCAGCCCGGCCACCCCCATGCCGTAGACGTCCAGCGGGGCGATCTCGGCGAACCGGGGCAGCAGGTCCGTCCCGGTGACCCGCCAGCGGCGGACCGGTTCGTTGATCACCACCGCGAGCCGGTCCAGCTCCCCGGTCCACTCGACGGCCGGGGCGAGGACACCGTGTTCGACGACCGCGGTGCGGGTGCCGCCGTTGTCCCAGAACAGCTCGTTGAAGTGGGTGACGTGGGTGAGCAGCAGGTCGTCGCGGTCGGCCATCGGGTGGCGGCTGTTCGGCACGTCGCCCTTGGGGGTGTTGTGCTCGACGTAGATCGCCGGCACGTCCCGGCCCACCCGGCGGCCCAGCCACTCGCAGGCGAGGTCGAACTCCTCGGGGCGCTGGAGCAGGACCACGTCCACGTCGGCCCGGCCCAGCTCCTGCGGGGTCACCTCGACGGCGCTGTCGGGCCACGGATAGGTCCGCGCCCGGCCGAGGCCGTACGGGCCCCGGTCGGGGGTGACCGGCACCACGTACCGGTGTTTCCCGTGCACGAAGGACGTGGTCCAGGAGCCGTGCACGTGCCACAGCAGGATGTTCATCGGGCCACCCCGCCGGTGGCGGTCACCGCCGGTTCCCGCGGCGGTCCGGCGACCACCGCCTCCGGCCCGGCCGGCGCGTCGGCGGGTACCCCGAGCAGCCGCAGCGCCGCCAGGACCCGTCCCGGCTCGACGGCGGAGAGGCACGGGTGCCCGGAGACCGGGCAGCGGGTGGCCCGGGTGTCCCGGCAGGGCGCGCCCGCGTCGCCGAGCCGGACCGTGGGCACCCGGTACGGCCCCCACTGTCCGAACGGGACGGTCGGCGCGAAGAGGCTGACCACCGGCACCCCCAGCGCCGCGGCCAGGTGCGCCGGCCCGGTGTTGCCGACGACGAGCGCGCCGGCCCGCGCGATGATCGCGGCCAGCTCGCCGAGTCCGGTCCGGCCACCGAGGTCGATTCCGCCGGCGGCGGCGACCCGGGCGGTCAGCTCGCGCTCGTCCGGTCCGCCGGTGACCACCACCCGGTACCCGGCGGCGTGCAGCACCCGGACGATCCGGGTGGCCAGCTCCGGCGGGCAGGCCCGGGTCTCGACCGACGACCCGGGGTGCAGCACCACGTAGCCGGGCTCGCCGGGGCCGGCCGGCGCGGCCGGCAGCCGGTCGTCCCGCAGCCGCAGCCCCGGTTCGTCGTCGGGGGCCAGGGGGAAGCCGGCGGCGGCGGCGAGGGAGAGGGCGCGTTCGGGTTCGGGTACGCCGACGGGGACGCGGTGGCGGACGTCGAGCAGGGCGCCGGGGTAGTCGTCGCTGATCGCGCTGATCCGGGGTACGCCGGCCATCCGGAGCAGCAGGGCGAGGGGGAGGGGGGACTGGTGGAAGGAGGTGAAGATGACGGCTTCGTCGGCGCCGATCCGGGTGAGGCGGGTGGTGAGGTGGTGCATGTCGTCGGGGTCGACGGGGGCGGGATCGCCGTCGATCCAGGGCAGTGGCCATTCGATGATCTCGTCGATGCCGGGCAGCAGGTCGGCGGCGGCCCGGCCGCGGGGGCCGCAGAGCAGGACGACCCGGTCGGCTCCGGCGGCGACGGCCCGGATGCCGGGGCCGGTGACCAGCACGTCCCCCGCGGCGTCGCTGCGCACCACCAGCACCGTGCCCCGCCGCCCGTGCGACGCGGGCGGGCAAACCAGGCCGATCTGGTCCAGGATCCGCGCCACCGCCGCGGGCAGGTCCTCGACGACCGTGGGCGCGGCGGCGACCTCGGCCGGCCGGGTGGCCGGGGTGGGGACCATGATCCCCGCGGCGCCGGCCGCCGCGGCGGCCTCCATGTCGGCGCCGATGTCGCCGACCATCACGCAACGGGTCGGGCTGGTGCCGAGCGCGCGGGCGGCGGCGCGCACCAGACCCGGAGCGGGCTTGCGGCAGCCGCAGCCGTCCCGCTCGCCGTGCGGGCAGATCTGCCAGGCGTCGAAGGGTCCGAGCAGCTCCTCCACCCGCGCGTTCACCCGGCGCAGCTCGTCGTGGGTGAACAGGCCTCGGGCCAGTCCCGACTGGTTGGTCACCACCGCCAGCCGCAACCCGGCGGTGCGCAGCCGGTCCAGGGCCTCCCGGGCCCCCGGCACGGGTCGGACCTTCTCCGGGTCACCGTTGTAGGGCACGTCCTCGACGAGTGTGCCGTCCCGGTCCAGCAGGACCGCGTCGAAGAGCCCCGGCGGGAACCGGTCAGAACCCGGGTCAACCCGGGCTGACCTGCACTGATCCCGCTCGCGGTCCCGTCGCACGGCGGGCGGGTTCCCGAGCCCCCGAGGAGTAAACATCATCTTCGGCGGAGCCGCCCCGACCGCCACCCGGCGTCCCGGGCGTGCCCGGCCGGTCCGTCGCGCCACTCCCCCGCCCGGTGCGGCGTTACCCGCCGCCGCCGAGAAGCTAACCCGGTGGCCCCGTTAGCGGCGGACCAGACGGGGGTATGGGACTGCCGTGGCGATTGTGGAGAAAGTGATCGACACGCCCCCGCAGCAGGTCTTCGACGTGCTGGCCGACGGGTGGACGTACAGCGACTGGGTGGTGGGCACCGCGCACGTGCGGAACGTGGACGACACCTGGCCCCGGGTGGGCAGCCAGCTGCACCACCGGGCGGGACCGTGGCCGTTCTCGCTGCAGGACTCCTCCACCGTGCTGGTCTGCGAGCCGCCGCGCAAGCTCGTCATCAAGGCCGGGCTCTGGCCGGCCGGCGAGGCGACCGTGGTCTTCACCCTGGACCCGGTGGGCGACGGCGCCACCCGGGTCCGGATCGGCGAGGACTTCGCCGCCGGTCCGCTGCGCTGGGTGCGCAACAAGCTCAACGACCTGGTGCTGCACCTGCGCAACAAGGAGACGTTGAACCGGCTCTCCGACATCTCCACCCGGCAGAAGGCGGACCGATGACCCAACGGGTGGTGATCACCGGGGCGAGCGCCGGGGTGGGTCGGGCGGTCGCGCGGGCGTACGCGGCCCGGGGCGCCCGGCTGGGGCTGATCGCCCGGGGCGAGGCCGGCCTGGCCGCCGCCGAGCGGGACTGCCGCCGGCTCGGCGCCGCCGACGTGCGGACGTACCAGGTGGACGTCGCCGACGCGGGCGCGGTGCAGCGGGCCGCCGACGACGTGGTGCACCACTTCGACGGCCTGGACGTCTGGATCAACGACGCGATGGTGTCGGTCTTCGCCCCGGCCTGGGAGATCACGGCGGCCGAGTTCCGCCGGGTCACCGAGGTGAACTACCTCGGCACGGTGCACGGCACCCTGGCCGCGCTGCGGCACATGCGCGCGCAGGGCCGCGGCGGCATCGTGCAGGTCGGCTCCGCCCTGGCCTACCGGGGCATTCCGCTGCAGTCGGCGTACTGCGCCAGCAAGCACGCGGTGCAGGGGTTCAACGACTCGCTCCGGGCCGAGCTGCTGCACGACTGTCCCGGCGTACGGCTGTCCATGGTGCAGCTGCCGGCGGTCAACACCCCGCAGTTCTCCTGGGTACGCACCCGGTTGCCCCGGCATCCGCAGCCGGTGCCGCCGATCTTCGCGCCGGAGGTGGCCGCCCGGGCGGTGGTCTGGGTCGCGGACCACGGGCCGCGCGAGCTGAACGTGGGCGGGTCGACCTGGCGGGCCCGGCTGGGCAACGTCCTCTTCCCCGGCCAGCTCGACCGGCAGCTGGCCCGCAGTGGGTACGACAGCCAGCAGACCGAGACCCCGATCGACCCGGCGCGGTGGCGGGACAACCTGGACCGGCCCGGCGACGACGAGCAGGACTGGGGCACGGAGGGGGTCTTCACCGACCGGTCCCGCCGGCACTCGGCCGCACTCTGGGTGAGCGCGCACAAGCCGACGGCGTCGGTCCTCGCCCTGGGTGGGCTGGTGATGGCGGTCACCGGGCTGGCCCGCTGGTTACGCTGACCGACCGGCGCGACGACGCTCCGCAGCCTCGGGGCGGGCGTCTGTGCGGACCGGGCCGAGGCACCTGGCTACCCTCTCAGATGAACACTGTCGGCCGACCGAGGATGTCCGTGATGATCGAACCCGTGCAGTTGCCCGTTCCGTGGCGGGACGCACGCCTGACCGTCGTCGTTCCCACCTACAACGAGGCGGGGAACCTCCCAGTGCTGGTCGAGCGGCTCCTCGCCCTGCCGCTGCCAGGGCTGAAGGTGCTGGTCGCGGACGACAACTCCCCGGACGGGACGGGCGAGGTGGCGGACAAGCTGGCCATCGAGCACCCGGACCGCGTGCAGGTGGTGCACCGCGCGGGCAAGGAAGGGCTCGGCCGGGCGTACGTGGACGGGATCGGCCGGGCGTTGGACGGCGGCGCCGAGTACGTGGCGCAGATGGACGCCGACCTGTCGCACCCGCCGGAGGCGCTGCCGGGCATGCTCGGCGCGCTGCTCTCCACCCAGGCCGGCGTGGTGATCGGTTCCCGTTACGTGCCCGGCGGGCAGCTGGACGAGAACTGGCCGCTGTACCGGCGGGCGCTCAGCGGTTGGGCCAACCTGTACGTGCACACGCTGCTGCGGGTGCGGATCCGGGACCTCACCGCCGGCTTCAAGATCTGGCGGGCCGACGCCCTGCGCGGCATCGGGCTGGACCGGGTGCAGTCCAACGGCTACAGCTTCCAGGTCGAGATGCACTACCTCGCCACCAAGCTGGGACACACCATCCTGGAGGTGCCGATCCGCTTCGAGGAGCGCCGCGAGGGCGCCTCGAAGATGACCACCGCCACCAAGATCGAGAGTGCGCTGATGCCGTTCAAGCTGCGCTCCCGGCACCGCAACATCGAGGGCTGAGCACGGCGTCCCGCCCCGCCGCGGCCGTGACGCACGGTCATGGCGGGGCGCGCTGAGCTGCGGTTACCGCCGTGACCGGCGGTCCCGCCCGGCTCAGCGGTAGACGGCCCGGTGCGCCGCGCCGATCACCCCGGCGTACAGCTCGCCGGTGAGCGCGCGGTCGCGGGCCAGCGCCGCCCGGGCCGCGTTCGCGCCGGGCGCGCCGTGCACGCCGCCACCCGGGTGGGCCGACGCGCTGGCCAGGAAGAGCCGGTCCACCGGGGTGTCCGCCCGGCCCAGGCCGGGGATCGGGCGGAGGAAGAGCTGCTGGTACGCGGCCGCGGTGCCCCCGCCGACCGCGCCGCCGACCAGGCTCGGGTCGCCCTGCTCCAGGTCGGTCGGGCCGGCCACGTGCCGCCCCACGATCAGCGACCGGAAGCCGGGCGCGGCCTCCTCCAGCACCTCCTCCATCCGCTCGACGTGTCCGGCGATCTCCTCGGCCCGCCAGTGTCGACGGAACGGCAGGTGGGTGTACGACCAGAGCGACTCGGTGCCCGGCGGGGAGTGGCTCGGGTCGGCCACCGACATCTGCCCGACCAGCAGGAACGGGTCGCGGGGCACCTCGCCCCGGGCCAGCGCGGCGGAGTAGGTGGTCAGCCCGTCGAGGTCGGCGCCGAGGTGCACGGTGCCGGCGGCGGCCACGGCCCGGTTCTTCCACGGCACCGGCGCGGAGAGCGCCCAGTCCACCTTGAGGGTGGAGCCGTCCCACTTGAAGTGGGCCAGGTCCTCCACCAGCCGGGGCGGCAGCGCCGCCGCGCCGACCAGGTCCAGGAAGAGCGCCGGCGCGGGGACATCGGCCAGCACCGCCCGCCGGGCCCGCCAGGTGGCGCCGCCGACGGTGCGGACCCCCATGGCGCGCCCCCGGGCGGTGAGCACCCGGTCGACCCGGGCGCCGTAGTCGATCCGGCCGC
This sequence comes from Micromonospora sp. IBHARD004, assembly GCF_052814115.1. Taxonomy (NCBI): domain Bacteria; kingdom Bacillati; phylum Actinomycetota; class Actinomycetes; order Micromonosporales; family Micromonosporaceae; genus Micromonospora; species Micromonospora sp. IBHARD004. The sequence goes on along the minus strand of NZ_CP199934.1, from coordinate 2,482,400 downwards.
CCCGCGCGACCAGCCGGGCCACCAGCGCGTCGGTGATCTTCTGGGACCCGCCGACCGGCACCGGCCAGCCGACCTGCTGGCCGAGCATGGCCAGCAGCCAGCCGTACACCCCGGAGCCGGCCTCCTCGGGCGACAGGTCGGTGTGCAGGGCGCAGCCGGCCAGCAGCGCCGGCCCGCCGTCGCCGTCGAAGAGCTCGTCGCCGAGCTTGCGGACCGGCACCACAAGCCGGCGGGCCAGCCGCAGCGCGCCCGAGACGCGCAGCCGGCGCAGCAGGGTCAGCCCGCCGCGCACCGGCGGGAAGGGCGTGGTGATGGTGTCGAGCATCGGCTCGGCCACCTCGCGCCAGTCGGCGTACGCGTGCCGCCAGCGGTCCCCGTCCCCAGGGGCGAACGCCTCCAGCGAGGCGGCGGTCGTGTCGACGTCCCGGTTGACCACCGCGGCCCGTCCGTCGGGCAGCAGGTGGGCCAGCACGTCGGGGGCGTGCGTCCAGGTCAGCCCGTACCGGTCGAGGTCCAGCCCGCGCAGCACCGGCGAGGCGTACCCGAGCGGATAGAACGAGCTGTAGAGGTCGCTGAGATAGCCGGGGGCGGTCACCTCGGCGGAGCGGACCGCCCCGCCGGGGGCCTGGGTCGCCTCCAGCACCAGGACGTCCCAGCCCGCGTCGGCCAGCAGGTTCGCGGCCACCAGGCCGTTGTGGCCGGCGCCGACGACGACGGCGTCCGCGCTGGCCGTGGCGGTCGTGGTCATCCGATCCGCCTACCCGGCCGCTTACCGGGCGAAACGCGTTTGCCTCGCCGGGGCCGGGGCATCCACCGCCGCATGTACACGGTTGCACAGCTCATAGGCGGAGTGTGGGGGGCGGGTGGCACGGGAGGGGAGCTGGTCGTACACGATCCGACCGACGGCTCGCCGGTGACCACGGTGCCGGTGGCGACGGCGGACGAGGTGGCCAAGGCGGTCGAGGCCGCGCGGGAGACGGCGGCGGAGTGGGCGGCGACCGCCCCGGCGGAGCGGGCGGCGGCGCTGCACCGGGCCGCGGACGCCGTGGAGGCCGCCGCGGAGGAGCTGGCGCAGGCGACGACGGCGGAGATGGGCAAGCCGCTGGACGACGCGCGCGGCGGGGTGGCGGCGGGGGTCGGCACGCTGCGACACTACGCGGAGCTGGCGCCGGTGCGCGGCGGCCGGACGCTGCACGGCGGGCAGTCGTCCATCGACTTCATGGCCCCCGAGCCGCACGGCGTGGTCGCCGCGATCACCCCGTGGAACGACCCGGTGGCGGTCTCCTGCGGGCTGCTCGGCGCGGCCCTGGTCACCGGCAACGTGGTGCTGTACAAGCCGAGCGAACGCACCCCGGCGACCGGCTGGCTGCTGACGAAGGCGCTGGACTCCGCACTGCCCGCCGGAGTGCTGTCGCTGCTGACCGGCGGCCCGGAGGTGGGCGCGGCGCTGGCCGGCCAGCAGGTGGACGTGGTGGCCCACGTCGGCTCCACCGCCACCGGCCGGGAGATCGCCGCCGCCGGGGCCCGTACCGGCGCGAAGGTGCTGCTGGAGAACGGCGGCAGCGACCCGCTCGTGGTGGACAACCACGTCGACCCGGTCTGGGCGGCCGGGCAGGCGGCGCTCGGCTGCTTCGCCAACGCCGGGCAGATCTGCGTGGCGGTGGAACGGATCTACGTGCACCGGGACGTGGCGGAGGACTTCGTGGACGCGCTGGTGCAACGCGCCGAGGCGCTGACCATGGGCCCGGGCCGCGACCCCGGGTCGCAGCTCGGCCCGCTGGTGGACCGGCGGCACCGGGACCACGTGCACGGGCAGGTCACCGCGGCGATCGCGGAGGGGGCGCGGGTGCGTACCGGCGGGACGGTGCCGGACGGGCCGGGAGCGTTCTACCCGGCGACGGTGGTGACCGACTGCCGGCACGAGATGGCCCTGGTCCGCGAGGAGACGTTCGGGCCGGTCGCCCCGGTGATCGTGGTCGACTCGTTCTCGGAAGGGCTGCGCTGCGCCGCCGACTCGCCGTACGGGCTGGCGGCCACGGTGCTCACCGGGTCGATGAGCCACGCCCAGCGGGCCTGGCGGGAGCTGCCGGTCGGCACGGTCAAGGTGAACGCGGTCTTCGGCGGCGCGCCCGGCGGGGCCGCGCAGCCGCGCCGGGGCAGCGGCCAGGGCTTCGGGTACGGCCCGGAGCTGCTCGACGAGTTCAGCACGGTGAAGACCGTGCACATCGAGGCGCCGGGCGGCGGCCACTGGTGACGACGACGCGGGAGCCCGGGACCAGTCGGTCCCGGGCTCCCGTGATGTCGGGGCGGTCAGCGGCGGGCGCGGGCCTCGCGGGTCTGCTTGTCGTTCGCCTTCTGGATCGCCTTGACCAGCTCCGGCTTGGTCATCCGGGACCGGCCCGGCACGTCCAGCTTCTTGGCCACCTCCATCAGGTGCTCCTTCGGCGCATTGGCGTCCACTCCGGCGGCCGTGGGGGCTCGCCGCGCGGGGCCACCCCCGGCGGCCTGCTGGTCGCTGGGGCCCTTGCGTCCCTTGGGCTCCCAGTGGTCGCCGACCTTCTCGAACTCGTGCTTCACCGCGGCGAACGCGGTGCGGTGCGACCGCTCCCCCTCGCCGTACGTCTCCACCGCCGAGTCGTGCGTCTTCTCCCACGTCCGCTGGGCCTTCTCCGGGGAGCGCCGCAGCGTGCTGGGCAGTACCTCGCGCCCGGGCATCTCGTCCTCCTCCGTGTCGCTGGGTTACCCAGTGAAGTTCCCGCACCGCCCAGCGGCAAACCGGCACCCGGTTTGTCGACTTTCCCGGCGGGGTACCGCCCGGGCCACCACGTGCGGGGGTGCGCCCGGGCGGCGGAACACAGGGGGAGCGCCATGGCAGCGACGACGGAGCCGGCGGTCACCGGCCGGCAGCGGGCCCGGATCCCCCGCCGGATGCGCCAGCTGAGCTGGGCCACCTGGCGCGGGGTGCTGGTCCGCAGCGGGCGGAACTTCCTCAAGGACAACTGCGCGGACTGGGCGGCGGCGCTCACCTACTACGGGGTGCTGGCGCTCTTCCCCTCCACCATCGTCGTGGTCGCCCTGGTCGGGCTGGTCTCCGACGGCGAGCGCACCGTGGACACGGTGATCGACCTGGCCCGGGAGATCGGCGCCGGCTCGGTGGTCGGCAACGACGGCTTCGTCAACGTGGTCCGCGGCGTGGTCGAGCAGCAGGGGCAGGCGAAGATGCTGCTCAGCTTCGGCCTGCTCGGCGCGCTCTGGTCGGCCTCGGGCTTCATCGGGGCGTTCACCCGGGCCTCCAACGCCGTCTACGGCGTCGCGGAGGGCCGCCCCTTCTACCGGCTGCGCCCGTTGCAGATCGGCCTGGCCGGGGTGTCGCTGGTCCTGCTGGCGATCGTCGCCACCGGCCTGATCGTCAGCGGACCGGTCACCGACGCGGTGGGCGACCGGCTGCACGCCGGCGGGCTGGCCCGGACGGTGTGGAGCGTCACCAAGTGGCCGGTGCTGGCCCTGGTGGTGATGACCCTGCTCTCGCTGATGTTCTGGATCGCGCCGAACGTGCAGCAGCCCCGGTTCCGCTGGCTCACCCCGGGCGGCGCGCTCGCCCTGCTCGCCTGGGTGGTCGCCTCGTTCGGTTTCGGCCTCTACGTCGCCAACTTCGGCTCGTACGACGTGACCTACGGCAGCCTCGGCGCCGTCATCGCCTTCCTGGTCTGGCTGTACCTGTCCAACTGCGCCCTGCTGCTCGGCGTCCAGGTCAACGCGGAGGTGCAGCGTGGCCGGGTGCTGCAGGCGGGCGGCGGGGATCCGGGCGAGCCGGTCCTGCCGCCCCGGGCGCCCGCCGATTCGTGACCGAATGACCGGCTCCGCGCGCCGGCCCCGGTTTACCGGCGGCCCCCTCGGGCATGTCAGGAGGCATGGAACGTGGCAACAGCAAGCACTCGCCGAGGGTCGACGACAACATGAGCCAGGAGGTCGCCGGGCTCGTCCAGGGGCCGGGGGCCGGTGGCTCGCGCGTCGAGGAGTCCCGCCAGCCGGAGCCGGCGGGCGAGGACCAGCCGGAGCCGAAGACGGTGACGGCCGGCGCGAGCCGCGGCGGCAACCCGCAGGGGATGAGCATGGACGACGTGGAGGGGCGCAGCCGCCTCGGCCGGTTCATCACCATGACGGCGCTGCCGGGCGACCGGGCGACGCTGATCGCCAACGCCCAGGAGAACGCGGCGCCGGCGGACATCATCACCGCGCTGGAGGGGCTTCCCGAGGGCATCCGTTACCAGACGATTTCCGAGGTGTGGGCCGCCCTCGGGCACAAGAACGAGACGACGCGCTGGTGACCGGATCGGCCCACGATCCGGAGACTCACCGGCGGGCAGAGGAGGATTCTTCATGAGCGGCGTTATCGAGCACGTGGACGTCTCCGTCCCGATCCGGACCGCCTACGACCAGTGGACCCAGTTCGAGGAGTTCCCCCACTTCATGGAGGGTGTCCAGGAGGTGCGGCAGCTCTCCGACACGATGACCCACTGGACGGTGGAGATCGCCGGGGTGAAGCGGGAGTTCGACGCCGAGATCACCGAGCAGCTGCCGGACGAGCGGGTCGCCTGGAAATCCACCGGCGGCACCCAGCAGGCCGGCGTGGTGACGTTCCACCGGCTCGACGAGGGCACCACCCGGGTGACCCTGCAGATGGACTTCGAGCCGCACGGCGTGGTCGAGCAGGCCGGCGACAAGCTGGGCGTGGTCGACCGCCGGGCCAAGGGCGACCTCGCGCGGTTCAAGCAGTTCATCGAGCGGCGCGGTCAGGAGACCGGCGCCTGGCGCGGCAAGGTCGACCGGCCGACGCCCTGATCCCCTGACCCCCCGGACAGACAACTCCGATGGCCGCCGGTGATCCGGCGGTCATCGCCGTGCCCGCCGCGGCCGTTTGCGATCACCGCCGCCGGGTACCGCTGGGGAATGACCGACAACGACAGCCACGTGTGGCGCGACGAGGACCGGACCCCGCTGCGCGAACTGGACCGGGCGATCGCCCGGTCCACGCTCGACGGGCAGGCCGACGACGCCACCGGCAACGACGCCGGCGAGGAGGCCGCGTTCGGGCACGGTCCCGAGGCGGTGGACCGCGGCGCCGGCCCGGAGGCCGAGCGCCGGGAGATGACCGACGCGGACCGGGCGTACCGGCCCTCGACGACCGGACGGACCGGCCCCGACAGCATGTGAGGCGGGCGGGCCCGGTCCGCGGGCACCGGCGGCGGCCGGCGGACGGGGCCGCCGGAATCCCCGCGCGTGACTCCGGGCCACGCCGGGCGCACGGCGGCGTCCTGAGCCGTCAGGGCCGCCGGAACAACCCGGTGTGCCGGGGCAGGTCAGGGCCGCCGGGACGCGGCGGCGTGCAGGGCGATCAGGGCCGCCGCCAGCACGACCAGCGCCGGCCCGAGCGCCTGCACCGACGTACGCCCGAGCAGCACCCCGATCCCGGCCGGGACCAGCGCGCCGCCCAGGCCGGCCGCGCCGATCTGCAGGCCGATGACCCGGTCCGCGTGCGCCCCGCCGACCCGCTCGGCGGTGGTGAGGGTCAGCAGCGGGAAGACCGGGGCCGCGGCGAAGCCGACCACCAGCAGCCCGGCCACCGCCACCCAGGCCGGCGCGGGGAGGGCGATCAGTACCGCCCCGGCGGCCATCCCGAGCAGGCTCCCCCGCAGCACCCGCGCGCTGCCCAGCCGCTCGGCGACCACCCCCTGCACCACCCGGCCGACGAAGAGGCTGCCCCAGTAGCCGGAGACGCAGATCCCGGCGACCGCGGCGGGCAGCCCGCGCCCCTCGGTGAGCAGCAGGAACGCCCAGAGCCCGGCGGCCACCTCGATGGCCACGTAGACCGCGAAGGCGACCGCGCCGAGCCAGACCGCCGGCAGCCGCAGCGTCTCCCCGATCCGTACCGGCCGGGCGACGCCCGCGCCACCCGGACCGTCCGACCCCCGCGGCACGTCCCCGGCGTCCGCCGCGTGCGGGCCGGGCGCCGCCGCGCCGGCGTCCGCCGCGTGCGCCCCGGGTGCCACGGCGCGGGCGTCCGCGCCGGGGAGCACCGCCGGGGCGATCGGGTCGGGCGGCACGATGCCGGTGCCGGCCGGGGTCCGCTCCCGCCAGGCGCGCACAGTGAGCGCGAACGCGGCGGCCAGGAGGAGCTGGGCGGTCGCCACGATGCCGTACCCCCAGCGCCAGGCCAGGCCGGCGCTGAGCGCACCGGTCATGATCAGCGGGCCGATCGCGACGCCGAGGCCGAAGAAGGCGTGCATCCAGTTCATGTGCCGGGGTCCGAAGGCTCCGGCGGCGTAGGCGTTGAGCCCCGAGTCGATCGCGCCGGAGCCCAGCCCGAGCAGCAGCGCGCACCCGGCCATCAGGGCCAGCGCGGGGGTCAGCGCGTACCCGGTGAGGGCCAGGCTGGCCAGCAGGGTGCTGCCGGCGAGCAGCCACCCGACGCCGAGCCGGGCCAGGGTGAACCCGGCGAGCACGCTGGAGGTGAGGTAGCCGACGGTCCCCGCGGTGAGCACCACGCCGACCGCCTCGGTCGGTACGCCGAGGTCGGCCCGGATCGACGGCCAACCCACCCCGATCAGGCCGTCGGGCAGGCCGAGGCTGACGAAGGCGAGGTAGGCCAGCAGGAGCAGGGACGCCCGGGGCGGGGCGGGGGTGCGCGACACGGTGGGTCATCCTGCCGCACCCCGACGGATCCGCCGACGCCGACCGGCGACTCCCCCGAAACGACAAAAAGTGACGCCCGGACGGCTGATAAACAGGACAGGTCATCCAGAATCGGCCGAACAGGTGACGGCAATGCCGGGGGGCCGCGTAAGACTTTCGGGATGCAACAGGGTTCCGGCTTCCTCACTTCTCGTCAGCGTCGCCTGGCTTGGTTGGGCTTCCTGCTCGCCGCCGTCCAGGCGCCCATCGCCGCGAAACTCGTCGCCGACGACTCCTGGCTGTTCAGCCTCTGCGTCGCGCTGATGGTGGCCACGGTGATCATCGCGGACGACGCCTCCCGGCGCCGTCCGGCGGGAGCCGCCTCCTCGGACTAGTGCGGTGTCCACTAACGTTCACCGGGTTTGCGGTGGGTGTTGTGGATCCTCGCCCTGAAGGGCGAGCGACTCCCCACCGGGTGGTGGGGCGGGCCTCCGCGGGCCAACTGATCCTCGCGCCGGCCCGGGTGGGCGGCGGGGGTCACGTCGGGACTGGCCGGCACCGGGCAGGTTCCGGCCGGCTCGACGGTGCGTGACCACCTCCGGCAGCACGACCGCTGCCGGGGTGGTGGGTCCGCCGCCCGGGGTGCGGGTGGCGATGCTGGCGGCCGCGACGAGGTCGCGGTGGCCGGAGAATGCGCAGTGCGGGCAGGACAACGTCCGCCCACGGGGTTTCGGCACCCGCCTTCCGCAGGCGGGGCAGGTGGACGAGGTGCCGCGTTCGTCGACCAGCCGGACGGTGATACCGGCCAGGGTGGCCTTGTCGGTGAGGACCTGCAGGAGCCGGCCGATCTGCCACTGCCGCAGCCGAAGGTTGTGCCGCCGCCCGTGCCCTTGGCTGTGGGGATCCGGACCCGGCGCCTGTCGAGGGTGAACGTGCCGTGATACCAGCGCAGCGGCACCAGCCCCCGCCGGCGACGCGGGAACCGGGCCGACAGGTCGCCGGCGCTGCGGCGTTTCGCCGCCGCGAACCACGCATCCGAAAACCGGCGCAACACCGACCGGGCACCCGTAGGAATCCAGCTCCGCGAACGTGCCCGGCCCCGACGCGGCCAACTCCCGGCATAGCTGCTGACAGCCGACCAGTGGCGCGTCGCCACGGCGGTGGCGCCACGTGTTGGCCTCCAGCACACACGCCCACAGGTCACCAGCCGAGCGCAGCAGCCCGAAACACCGCCGCCGCTGGCCGGGCGTCACCCGCAACGCGACGCGTGCGGTGCGGTGCACGACCCGCGGGGCGGCGGGATCCCGACGACGAGGCACGAACCGAAGCCAACACCACCCCTACGACACTTTCCCCAACCCCGACCAACCCGGTCAACGTTTGTGGTCAGAGCACTAGCCGTCCGCGCCGGGGCGCGCCTCGTGCCCCGGCCGCCCCGGGGTGCGGCGGTGCTCCTTCATCTCCGCCTCGTACAGGTGTCGTCGGCCGTCGACCAGCTCGTCGCGGGCCCGGCGGTCCAGCTCCCGGAACAGGGCGTAGTAGCCGTCGTCGAAGTCCTCGACGATCTGGAAGGTCCAGCGTCCGGCGATCACGTTCCGGCCGAGCAGGTCCCGGCCGATCCGGTCGGCGATGTCGTCGTGCCCGGCGGACCGGAACAGCTCGACCGCGTCGTCGAGCATCAGGTCGGCGTGGCCGATGAGCTGGTGCAGCGAGTAGAGGTGGCCGCGGGCCCGCTCGACGGTCTCTAGGGCCTCACTGAGCTTGCCGAGGGCCTCGACCGTGTCGTCGCTCACGCCGGCCGGCCGCCGGTGCCGCTCGTCGGGTTCGTCCGTCTGCTGTCCCATTTCGCTCCTCCGCGAGGTCGCCTGCGCCGGTTCGCGCGGTTTCCCTTCTGCCCGGTCCCGACCGGGTCAATCCCCGCGGAGGAGGCCGGACACCCTCCCCGGCCGACCGACACTCAGCCGGTCGGCCGAGGTCGGCCCGGTCACGGCGTGATTAGCCTCGGTTCCCATGCGTGTGCCGAACAACCGGGTCGCGACCCGCTCCGCCGCCGGGTCCGCGCGGTCCGCCCTCACCGCGCTCACCACCTCCGTCGGCACCGCCGGCCTGGCGGCCGCCGCCGCCCGCCCCGGGCTGCTCGCCCTGGTCGACCAGCACGCCGCCGCCGTCCGGGACAGCCTGGACGGCGACCGCCGACCGCTCACGGTCGCCGCGCTCGCCGGGTACGCCGAGGGCGTCCGCGCCGCCGCGATCGAGGACGGCTGGCAGCCGCCCGCCGAGCCGACCGACTGGTCGGCGCCGGACTGGCTGCACACCCGCCTGCTGGCGGTCTGTGCCCTGGCCCGCGGTCTGGACCCGCGGCACCTGGCCTGATCCGCCGAGAGTGCCCGCGATCGCACCGCGGACACCCTCCCCTGGCACCGGTCGGCTCAGCCGCCCGGACGGCGGAACTGCTGGGTCTCGTCGCCCCGGGCGCCGGACATCGACTCCTGGCCGCGGGACATCACCTGGGTACGCTCCGCGGCGCTCCGGTCGGCCATCTGCCGCTCGTAGTCGCTGCGCCCGGCGCCCTGCGCCTGACGCTGCTCCCGGATCGCGCGGGACTCCTGCGCGGCCCGGTCCAGCCAGCCGTCCCAGCGGCTCTGCATCGGCTTCACCAGACCACCGCCGACGCCGACGATCAGGATGCCGGCCACCGTGGCGAGCACCGCGATCAGCACCGGAGTGGTCACCGTGGTGGCGATGCCCACCTGGTTGAGCGCGGCGATCACGCCGAGCGCCAGGATGAAGATCGCCGTCAGGTCGGCGAGGATCTTGCCGTACGAGAGCCCGCCCAGCGCGCCGGTGATCAGGTCCCGGACCGCGTTGGCGATGGCCGCGGCGATCACCACGATGACGATCGCCACGAAGGCCCGCGGCAGCCAGGCGACCACGCCCCGGATCAGGTCGCTGATCGCGTTCGGTCCCCACACCCCGAAGGCGAACTGCAGGGTGAACAGCAGAACGGCGTAGTAGGCCAGTTTTGCCAGGATGTCACTCGCGTCGTACTTGGTTCTCTCGAGCGCGCGTTTGACGCCGCCCCGTTCGACCCAGCGGTCGAAACCCACCCGTTCCAGTGCCGCGTCCACGATCTTGAGGACGGCTCGTGCGATGAGCCAACCCACCACGAGGATCACGATGAACGCGATGGCCCTCGGGATGAAAAGCAGCACCGACCTCCACATGTCGGCCAGGGCGTCACCGATGTCGGCCTGCCCGGCCGCGAGGGTTTTCGGCATGATGTCCCTCCTGTCGCGTGAACTGCCCCGCCCGCATACCCGGTCGTCACCGGGGCACGCCGCGCCACCGGCCGGCATTTTCCCGACATCCCTCCCCGAAGCGGCCCTGACCTGTTGAAACGGCCGGACCGGCCGACACCGGGGGCGCTGCCCCGTGCATGATCGAACGTCCGCGTCACGCTCCGGATAGGCTGCGGTCATGCCAGGCACGGTCAGGCGGGTCCCCACGCCATCAGCCCCGGTCCCGGGAGCTCCTGTGGACCCGGGCGCCAGCAGCTCCGGCGCGGCGGCCGCCGTGCTCGCCCATCCGTGGGCCGGCACGTCGCTCGGCGCGCCCGAGCGGTGGGACCCGGCGGTACGCGCCGTGGTCGATCTGGTCCTCGCCTCGCCCGTCCCGATGGCCCTGCTCTACGGCGACGACCTGGTGCTGCTCTACAACGACGGGTACGCCGAGCTGATCGGCGCCCGGCACCCGGCGGCGCTCGGGCGGCCGGCCGCGGCGGTCTTCGCGGACGTCTGGCACGAGCCGGGCGCCGGGGAGGTGCTCGAACGCGCGTACCGGCACGGCGAGTCCTTCCTCGAGCGGGAGGCGGTGCTGCCGGCCGACCGGCACCTGGTCGGCGGCGAGCCGGCGGTCTTCACCCGGGGCCACTCCCCCGTACGCGACAGCACCGGCCGGATCATCGGCGTGCTCACCGTCGCGGCGCAGACCACCCAGCTCACCCAGCAGTTGCAGAGCCTGAGCGACTTCGCCGCGGCCCTCTCCGGCACCCTCACCCTCGACGACGTCGCCCGCGTCACCCTCCGGTACGCCATCAACTCGTTCGACGCCGACCGGGTCGCCTTCGCCGTCGACGAGGGCGGCAGCTGGCGGATGGTCCGGCGGATCCGCGGCGAGCTGCTCGACGAGGCCGACGAGCGGCTGCCGCCGCTGTGGCGGCGCGCCCCGGCCGACTCGCCCGGCCCGGTCGTGGTGACCGCCCGCAGCGGGGTGCCCTTCTACGTCAGCGACGGCCAGCCGCTGCGGGAGACCGCGGTCGACCGGCACGACCAGAAGATCCGGGCGTTGGCCGCCCTGCCGCTGCGCTCCTCGGTGGTCCGGGGCACGCTGGCGGTCGGCTACCAGATCCCGCACATCTGGTCCGCGGCGGAGCGGGCGCTGCTCGTCGCCTCGGCCGAGCTGGTCGGTCAGGCGGCCGAACGGGCCCGCCGGTTCGAGACCCAGCACGGCACCGCCCAGCTGCTGCAGCGCAGCATGCTCCCGGAGCAGCTGCCCGACCTGCCCCGGCTGCGCATCGCCGCCCGATACGCCCCGGGGGTCGACGGCAACGCCGCCGGCGGCGACTTCTACGATGCCTTCGTGCTGCCCACCGGGGCGCTGGGCGTGGTCCTCGGCGACGTGGCCGGCCACGACGTGCAGGCGGCCGCGCGGATGGGGCAGGTGCGGGCGGCCCTGCGGGCGCTCGCCCTCAGCGATCCCCGTCCCGACGCGGTGCTCGGCGGGCTGGACCGGCTGGTCTCCAGCCTGGGCGCCGAGGCCGGGACGCAGGAACTCTTCGTCACCGTGGTCTTCGGGGTCGTCGAGGCGGACCGGGAGCGGATCACGCTGGCCAGCGCGGGCCATCCCGCACCGCTGATCCGGCGTTGCTCGGAGAGGGACGAACCCGTCGCCGAGTACGTCGACGTGCCGCCCGGCGCCCCGCTGGGCCTCGGCTGCCGGCCCCGTACGGTCACCGTGCCGTTCCGCCCCGGCGACACCCTGCTGCTGTTCAGCGACGGGGTGGTCGAGCGGCGCTGGCAGGACCTGACCGCCGGGCTGGTCGGGCTGGCCGCCGCGGTGACCGCCGCCAGCAGCGGCGACCCCCGGGCGCTCTGCGCGGCGGCGACCGGCGCCGTGCCGGGGGCCACCGAGGACGACGTCGCTGTGCTGGCGGTGGAGCACGCGGTCAAGCCGAGCCGGTCGGCCAGCATGGAGGTGCCGGCCGAGCCGACCGCGCCGAGCCGGGTGCGGCACTGGATGACCGCGCAGCTCACCGAGTGGCGGGTGCCGGAGGCCGTGATCGGCGCGGCGGTGCTCTGCACCAGCGAGCTGACCACCAACGCGTTGCTGCACGCCGGCACCGCCGCCCGGGTGGAGATCGACCTGAGCGCCGAACGGCTGCTGGTGTCGGTCGCCGACTCGGGCACCCGCGGCACGGTGACCCGGGCGCAGACCGACACGCTGAGCAGCCGGGGGCGGGGTCTGGGCCTGATCGAGGAGCTGAGCGACGCCTGGGGCACCGACCCGACGGTGCGCGGCTCGACGGTCTGGTTCGAGATCCTCATCCCCTCCTGACGACTCGCGCGTCAACGCGAGCCCGGCCGGGTAGGAGGGGAGCCATGCCTACCGACAACCGCTGCGGCGTCCTCCTCGACGTCGACGGCACCCTCGTCGACACCACCTACCTGCACACCGTGAGCTGGTGGGAGGCGCTGTGCCAGGCCGATCACCGGGTCCCCATGGCGCTGATCCACCGGTCGATCGGCATGGGCTCCGACAAGCTCCTCGACCACCTGCTGAGTCCGGAGCGCGACCGGGGCGACGACGGCAAGCTGCGGGACGCCCACGACAGCTTCTTCGGCGAGTACTGGGACCGGCTCACCCCGCTGCCCGGGGCCGCCGACCTGCTCCGGGCCTGCGCCGCCCGGGGGCTGCGGGTGGTGCTGGCGACGTCGGCGGCCGAGCACGAGGTGGCCGCGCTGCGGGCCGCGCTGGACGCCGACGACGCCATCGACACGGTCACCTCCTCCGCGGACGCGCAGGAGAGCAAGCCGGCGCCGGACATCCTGGTCGCCGCGCTGGAGCAGTCCGGGCTCACGGCGGAGCGGGTGGTCTTCGTCGGCGACTCGGTCTGGGACGTCGCGGCGGCCGGCAAGCTGAACATCCCCTGCATCGGCCTGACCTGCGGTGGCACCAGCCGGGGCGAGTTGGCCGGCGCGGGGGCGGCGGCGGTCTACGACGACCCGGCCGCGCTCCTCGACGGCCTCGCCGACAGCGCCATCGCCGCCCTGGTCTGACCCGCCGGCGCCGTCGCGCGCCCTCCGTGTGGGCGAGGTCCGGGTGACCGGTCCCACCGGGGCAAGCCGGACACCAAGGCTTAGCGGGCGCAGGTACGGGGCACTGGTCATCACCTGCCCGCACCGCGGGCGGCGGGAAGGGTGGTGCGGTGGAACCGGTGGACGTGGCGTTCGCGCTGGTGGGTGTGGGCGCACTGCTGGCAGGGATCCTGCCGCGCGTGCTGGAGCGGCGCCCGCTCTCCATGCCGATCGCCTTCCTCGGCCTGGGCATGCTGGTCTTCCTGCTCCCGACCGGGATGCCCACCCCGGACCCGCTGCGCTGGCCGGAACTCACCACGCATCTCACCGAGATCGGGGTGATCGTGGCGCTGATGGGCGCCGGCCTGAAGATCGACCGGCCGCTGAGCTGGGCCCGCTGGTCGTCGACCTGGCGGCTGCTGGCCATCGCGATGCCGCTCTGCATCGCCGCGGTGGCGCTGCTGGGCTGGTGGTGGGCCGGCCTGGTGCCGGCGGCGGCGCTGCTGCTGGGCGCGGCGCTCGCCCCCACCGACCCGGTGCTCGCCGCCGACGTGCAGGTGGGTGAGCCGACCGACGTGGAGGACTCCGAGGACGAGGTGCGCTTCGCGCTGACCTCGGAGGCGGGGCTGAACGACGGCCTGGCCTTCCCGTTCGTGTACGCGGCCATCGCGATCGCCACCACCAGCCTGGCCCCGGCGGACTGGCTGGCGCACTGGTTCACCGTCGACGTGCTCTACAAGCTCGCCGTCGGCGTGGGGGGTGGCCTGCTCGTCGGCTGGCTGCTCGGCAAGCTCTTCTTCCGGGCCCCGAGCGAGCTGCGGCTGGCCCGGCACGCCGAGGGCTTCCTCGCGCTGGCCGCCACCTTCCTGGCGTACGGGCTGGTGGAGGTGGTCGGCGGGTACGGCTTCCTGGCGGTCTTCGTGGCGGCCCGGGCGATCCGGGCCGCGGAGCGGACCCACGAGTTCCACTCGGTGCTGCACGACTTCGCCGAGCAGATCGAGCGGCTGCTCACCGTCATGCTGCTGCTGCTCTTCGGCGGCGCGGTGATCGGCGGTCTGCTCGCCCCGCTGACCTGGCCGGCGGCGCTGGTGGGGCTGGCGCTGGTCCTCGTGGTCCGGCCGCTGGCCGGCTGGCTGTCGCTGCGCGGGGCACCGGGCCGGCCGGCCGAGCACTGGGTGATCTCGTTCTTCGGCATCCGGGGCGTCGGCTCGTTCTACTACCTGGCGTACGCCACCAGCAAGACGGACTTCCCGCAGGCCGAGCTGATCTGGGCCACGGTCGGCCTGGTGGTGATCGTCTCGGTGGTGGTGCACGGGATCGCGGCCACCCCGGTCATGCAGCTGCTCGACCGGGCCGGCGAGCGGACGCAGGAGCACCCGGAGCGGGGGCCCGCGGAGGAGCCCGCCCTGGGCGGTGCCCGGAGCTGACCGGGGGCGGCCGAGGGCCGGCGCCGGTCGGCCGCGCCGGGCGCGGGGGCCGAGCGGCCGAGGGCGGGCGCCGCTCAGCCGCGCGGGCCGCGCAGCCGGTCGACCAGCGCCCGGCCGAGGTCCCGGCCGGAGAGCCAGGCGCTCTGCACCCGGGGCTTGCCGAACGCGTCGCCGGCGATGCCGATCCCGTCGTCGTCGAGGTGGTACGTCCCGTTCGCGGCGGTGGCGGGCTTCGCGTACGTCCAGCAGTGCACGTGCACCAGCTCGGCCGGTTCCGGGAGGCCGAGCAGGTCCCGGACCGCCAGCTCGATGGCGGGGCCGGCGGCGGTGGGCTGCAACAGGTGGCTCGAGGCGAACTCGGGGGTGGTGTGGGCGACCAGCACCGGCGCGCCGTCGCCCCGCCGGTCCCCGTCGTCGCAGATCAGGCTGAGCACGGGATGCCCGTTGACGAAGGCGCCCCGGAGGTCGGACCAGCGGCGCGCCGGGAAGCGCAGCACCGCGCTCAGTGCCGGGGACCAGCGCTGGCCGGTGACCGCGCGGGTCGCCGCGCCGAGCGCGGGATCGAGCAGCAGGGCCGCCTGGGGACCCGGCATGGCCAGCGCGACCGCCGCGCAGTCCTGGCCGTCGACCCGCGGCCCCGGCTCGACCGTCAGCACCAACCGGTCGTGGACCACGGGCAGATCCCGGGCGAGGTGCTCGACGAGCGAGCGCAGCCCGCGCGGGGCGGACCAGCGCGTCGGGCCCGCCAGCTCCCGCCGGCCCTCCGGCCCGTACGCGACCAGGGTGTCGGTCCACTCCCGGGCCAGCCCGTCGGCCCGCCACCCCTCGGCCACCTCGGCGAAGTCGGGGTGGTCGACGGTGAAGTAGGCGGCGCCGAGGTCGGCGGGGCGGCCGTCGAAGCGCTTGCTGGCCATCCGACCGCCGGTCACCCGGGCCCGCTCCCGGACCTGCACCGGGATGCCGGCCCGGACCAGCTCGGCGGCGCAGGCCACGCCGGCGATGCCCGCGCCGACCACCACCACGCCCGCCCGGTCCACCGTCACCCGGTGATCGTATTCGGGCCCGGGCGCGGGCGGTGAATCAGCGCGGGGGCAGGCGGTGCAACTCGACCTGGTCGAGCCGCCCCGCCGCCACCCGCGCGCTCAGCCAGGTCGCATACGGCTGGGCCCGCCGATCGGTGGGCGAACCGGGGTTGAGCAGCCGCAATCCGCCCGGGGCGACGGTGTCCCACGGGATGTGGGAGTGCCCGAAGACCAGCAGGTCGCAGTCGGGGAAGCGGGCCGCGCAGCGTTCCTCCCGTCGGGTCTTCGGCCCGGTCTCGTGCACCACCGCCACCCGCAGCCCGTCGAGCTCCTCCCGGGCCACCTCGGGCAGCCGGGCCCGCACCTCCGGGCCATCGTTGTTGCCGTAAACGGCGACCAGCCGGCGGGCCCGCGCCGCCAGCGCGTCCAGCAGCGAGACGTCCACCCAGTCCCCCGCGTGCAGCACCACGTCGGCGGCGTCGATGGCGGCCCAGAGCGGCGGCGGCAGGTCCCGCGCCCGCTTCGGTACGTGGGTGTCGGCCGTCATCACCAGCTGCATCCCCCCGACCCTCCCCGCCTCCGCCCGATCTGTCGCGCGGCGGGCGGGCTGCGGGCGCCGGTCGCCTGACGGGCTCAGGCGCCCTGGCCCTGGTTCTGCATCAGGCCGCCGTCCATGAAGTACGTCGAGCCGGTCACGTACTCGGCGTCGTCGCTGGCCAGGAAGACCGCCAGCTTGGCGATCTCCTGCGGCTGCGCGGCCCGCTTCCACGGGATGCTCTGCACCTGTTCCTCCAGGTACTGCGGGTCGTCGATGGCCCGCTGGTTGAACGGGGTGAGCACCATGCCGGGACCGATGTTGTTGACGTTCATGTGCATCGGCGCCACCTCCAGGGCCAGGCTCTTGGCCAGTTCCAGCATGCCGCCCTTGCTGGAGTCGTAGTCGGCGCCGCCGGCCCGGGCCACCTCCTGGTGGATGGAGGTGATGTTGATGATCTTCCCCTGGCCGCCCTGGTCGCGCCGGTGCTGCACGAACCGGCGGCAGCAGAAGAACATCCCGTAGAGGTTGGTGCGGATGCACCGGTCCCACGTCTCGGTGTCCAGGTCCGCCACGGGAATGCCGGAGGCGTCGACACCCGCGTCGTTCATCAGCACGTCCAGGGTGTCGAACTCGGCGAGCGCCTCGTCGAACATCGCCTTCACCTGGTGCTCCACGCTGATGTCGCCCTGCACCACCACGGCCCGGCGGCCGGCCTTCTCGATCTCGGCCTTGGTGTGGTTCGCCCCGGCGTGGTCGTGCAGGTAGTGCACCACCACGTCGGCACCCTCGCGGCCGAACTCGATGGCGGTGGCCTGGCCGATGCCCGAGTCCGAGCCGGTGATCAGGGCGGTCTTGCCCGCCAGTCGTCCGGTCATCTGCGTGCTCCTCACGTGGTCACCATGCCGGTCGGCAGGGCCTCTCGCTCGGCAAAGCCGCCGAGCCGCTTGGCGGCCGCGGTGATCCAACCCGCGGCGTGGATCAGGCCGATGTGCGAGAAGGCCTGTGGGAAGTTGCCCAGGTGCTCGCCGGTGGTCTGGTCGATCTGCTCGGCGTAGAGCCCCAGGTCGTTGACCCGGGCGGCGAGCTGGTCGAAGAGCCGCCGCGCCCGGTCCAGCTCGCCGGCCCCGGCGAGGCAGCTGACCAGCCAGAACGAGCAGATCACGAAGCCCGCGGGGTCGTCGTCCCAGCGCCGCAGCAGGCCGTCCCGGCAGAGCCGGCGCTCGACCACGTCCATCGTGGACCGCATCCGGGGGTCGTCGGCCGGCAGGAAGCCGACCAGCGGCATGATCAGCACCGAGGCGTCGAGGTTGTCCGAGTCGAAGGCCCCGGTGTACGCGCCGAGTCGCTCGTTCCAGCCGCGGGTCAGCACCGTCTCCCGGATCTCGTCCCGGGCCGCCGCCCAGCGGGCAACGTCGGCCGGCTCGCCGAGCCGGGTTCCGAAGCGCACCGCCCGGTCCAGCGCGGTCCAGCAATGCACCTTGGACGATACGTAGTGCCGCTCGGCGTCGCGGGCCTCCCACATCCCGGCGTCCGGCCGGCGCCAGTCGACCACCGCCCGATCGGCCAGGGCGTGCAGCAGGTGGTGTACTTCGGGCGTCATCGGGTCGAGGTAGTGCCGCATCAGCCAGGCGGCGTCGAGGATCTCGCCGAGCACGTCGGTCTGCCGCTGCCGCCACGCGTCGTTGCCGATGAAGACCGGACGACTGTCGGCGTACCCGGACAGGTGGTCCAACCGGTGTTCGGTGAGGTCCCGCTCGCCGTGGACGCCGTACATGATCGGCACCGGCTCGTCGCCGATCCGGCCCATGGCCCGGGACACCCAGGCGAACTGCCGGTTCGCCTCGTCTGGGCAGGCGGCCAGCCAGAGCGCCTGGAGGGTGAGGCTGAAGTCGCGTACCCAGACGAACCGGTAGTCGTAGTTGCGGTCGCCGCCCAGCTCTTCTGGCAGCGACGTGGTGGCCGCCGCCACGATCGCCCCGCTGGGCTGGTAGGTCATGCCCTGCACCACGATCGCGCTGCGCCACACCTGGTCCCGGTACTCGCCCCGGTACTGGTCCCGATGCAGGTCGGCCCAGGACCGCCACCCGGCGACCGCGTCGGCCACCACCCGGTCGGCATCCGGCAGGGCCGGCGGACGCCCCCCGTAGGTGTCGGCGTGGCCGAGAGTGAAGTGGTGGCGAATGCCGGCGCGGGCGGTGAACCGCCCGGTGGCCTCGCCGTCGCCGAGGTCCAGCGGAACGTTGGTGCGCAGGCTCAACCGGCAGGTGCCGGCGGTGGCGTCGAACTGCCCGTCGGATTCGGTGAGGTACGCGCAGACCCGCCCGTACTCGAAGCGGGGCTGGTACTGCACCCGCATCGGGACCTCGCCGGTCAGTCCCTCGACCAGCCGGGCGAGAACGCGGGGTGAGCGCAGGCCGATCTCGTGGCCGCGCGCGCCGGGTTCCAGCGCCAAGGCGTCGGTCACCGCCACCGAACCGGTCCGGGTGGTGAAGACGGTACGCAGCACCAGCGTGTCGTCCAGATAGGACCGTTCGCTGGTGAAGTCCTCCTCCGGGCGGATGGTCCAGTGCCCCGCCCGGTCGTCGAGCAGCCGGCCGAATACGGAGGGCCCGTCGAAGCGCGGCGGGCACCACCAGTTCACCGAACCGGCCAGGTCGACCAGCGCCGCACTGCAGCCGTCCGCCAGAAAGCCGTGCTCCCCTATCCGTCCGCTCTCCACGCCGGTGTCTACCCGGGTGCACCGGCGGCATTCCGCGCGGCCGGCATTCGACCTGCGCCGAGCGGATGTCCCACCGGCCGGCACCCTCCGGCGGGCATCCGACGCCGGCGGCGCGTTACCGCCCGACGGCGGTGGGAACCCGGGCGGTTGACGAAGGAGGATGCTCATGACCAGACCCTCGACTCCGACCGCGGCCTGGCAACCCGGCATGCCGGGCGGCGACAACCTCCCGTCCGGTCCGGCTGGCCGGCCGGCGGCGCCCAGCGGGGACGGACACGGACCAAAGCCGGGTACGCCGACCGTGACGATCGGCTCGTACCCGGACTATCCGTCCGCCCAGCGGGTGGTGGACTACCTGGCCGACAACCGGTTCCCGGTGGAACGCAGCGCGATCGTCGGCACCAACCTGACCCTGGTGGAGACGGTGATGGGCCGGATGACCACGGGCCGGGCCGCCCTGGTGGGCGCCGGCACCGGCGCGTGGTTCGGGCTCTTCATCGGGTTGCTGTTCGGCATCTTCACCGCCGGCAACTGGGTGGCGGTGATCCTGGTCGGGCTGGTGATCGGCGCGATCTGGGGCGCCGTCTTCGGCGCGGTGGCGCACGCGATGACCGGCGGGCAGCGGGACTTCACCTCGGCCAGTTCGCTGCGGGCCGGCCAGTACGCGGTGACCGTGGACGCCGACGTGGCCGAGCAGGCACGGCAACTGCTGGGTCGGATGCACCTGACGCCGACGGGCGCGACCGCCCGTTGACCGCTCCGACCGACGCCCCGGCGCAGGCACGCCGGGGCGTCAGTCGTGGTACGCCAGCTCCCCGGCCCGGATCGGCACGTCCACCCGGTTCTCCGGCGGGGCGAGCGGGCAGGCCCACCGGTCGTCGTACGCGCAGCTGGGGTTGTAGAGGTAGTTGGCGTCGAGCCGGACCCGCTCGCCCGGCAGCACGGTCAGCCCCCGACCGAAGGTGCCCTTGACGGTGTCGGTCAGGTACCGGCCACCGCCGTACGCCTCCGTGCCGCAGGTCCCGTCGCGCAGCGGCACGAACAGCCCACCGCCGTACGCCTCGATCCACCACAGGGTCAGCGGCCCCCACGGGGTCTCCGCGATCGCGACCCGCCGGTAGCGCACCACCCCGTCCGGCCCGCCGGTGTCGATGCTCTCGGTGCCCGAGGCGGGGCGCAGCGGCGCCTCCACCACCGCGTCCGGGTTCGGCGGGTGGTAGCGCAGCCCGGTGAAGCCGGGCCGGTCCTCGACCGGCAGCGGGCTCTGCGGGTGGCTACGGAACAGCTCGTCCCGTTGCGCCCGGAAGCCGGCCAGGTCGAGGTCGGAGAGGTGGAGCCGGGCGATTCGCTCCCGCCAGTCGAGCAGTTCGAGATCGTCCATGACCCGAGCCTAGCCAGCGGCGCGGTCAGATGTCGGTGGCCAGCCGGGCGTGCAGGTGCTCGTCGTAGCGCCGGCCGTCGCCGTAGCGGTAGGACTCCCGCAGGGTGCCCTCGGCGGGGTAGCCGGCCCGCTCGGCGACCCGGCAGGAGGCCGGGTTGGCGACCGCGTGGCACAGCTCGATCCGGTGCAGCCGGAGCTGGGCGAACGCCCAGGTGGTGAGCGCGGTGACGGCCGCGGAGGCGACGCCCCGGCCGCGGGCCCCGGCGACGGTCCAGTACCCGATCGAGGCGTCGCCGGCGTGGATCCGGTGCAGCGACACCGAGCCGAGCAGTGCTCCGCCGTCCGGCCCGGTCACCGCCAGGGAGACGTGGTCGCCGGCGGACCAGTCGGCGCGTCGGCGGACCCACTCGCGCGCCCCGGGCAGGTCGGTGCCGCCGGGCGACGGATTCCACTGGGCGACGGCCGGCTCGCGCAGCGCGGCGAGGACGGCCGGAACGTCCCCCTCCCGCCAGGGGCGCAGCAGGAGGCCGGGGGCGGTCAGCTCGACATGGTCCACGGCCGGGAGTCTCGCACGGCCCGGGAAGCAGGTGCTCCCCGGTTATCCCCCAGGCCCGACCTTTCAAATTGCAATCACCCCCTTCAGACGGGGCTTTCACCCTCAGGACGAACACCCCGCGGAGGGGCTTGTTTAAATTTGAAAGAGTGCTACTCTCGTACCCGTGACCGAGAGCCTGAACCCGGAGCGGATGGCCTGCTGGCGCGCCTACATCGAGTCGAGCCAGCGGTTGTTCACCCAGCTCGAGGAGGACCTGCGCACGGACAGCGAGCTGAGCTTCGCCGACTACCACGTGCTGGTCCTGCTCTCCGAGGCGCCGGGGCAGCGACTGCGGATGGGCGAGCTGGCGAGCCGGCTGGTCTTCTCGCCCAGCCGGCTGACGTACCAGATCTCGTCGATGCAGAAGCGCGGTCTGGTCGCCAAGGAGTCCTGCCCGGAGGACCGACGGGGCAGCGAGGCGGTGCTCACCGCCGCCGGGCTGTTCGTCCTCCGCGACGCCGCGCCGCACCACCTGGCGTCGGTGCGCACCCACCTCATGGACGACCTCGACGACGCCGAGGTCGCCTGCCTCACCCGGGTCTTCGAGCGGCTCGGTCGGCGCCTGCGCGCCGCCCGCGACGCGTCGTCCACCCCGGCCGACAACTAAGGAGCCCGCGATGCCCGCCATCACCGTCGACGACGTCCTCGTCCTGCCCCGCCTGCCGCGGCTCGACGAGTCCACCACCTTCCGGCCGGTCCGCCGGCTCACCACCGCGCCGAGCGGCTTCGAGGGTGAGGGCTTCCCGGTCCGCCGGGCCTTCGCCGGGGTGCCGCTGACCGAGCTGGACCCGTTCATCCACCTCGACCAGATGGGCGAGGTGGACTACGCGCCGGGCGAGCCGAAGGGCACCCCGTGGCACCCGCACCGCGGCTTCGAGACGGTGACCTACATGATCGACGGGATCATGGACCACCAGGACTCGCAGGGTGGCGGCGGCACCATCACCGACGGCGACACCCAGTGGATGACGGCCGGCAGCGGCCTGCTGCACATCGAGGCGCCGCCGGAGCACCTGGTGACCAGCGGCGGCCTCTTCCACGGCCTCCAGCTCTGGGTCAACCTGCCCCGGGTGGCCAAGATGAACCCGCCGCGCTACCAGGACATCCGCGGCAAGGAGTCGGCGCTGCTCACCACCCCGGACGGCGGCGCGCTGATCCGGGTGATCGCCGGCGAGGTCGCCGGGCACCGCGGGCCGGGCTCCACCCACACCCCGATCACCATCACCCACGTGACGGTGCAGCCGGGAGCGGAGTTGAGCCTGCCCTGGCGGTCCGACTTCAACGCGCTGGTCTACGTGCTGGCCGGCCGCGGCACGGTGGGCACCGACCGGCGGCCGATCCACACCGGGCAGCTCGCGGTGCACGGCCCGGGCGACGCGCTGCGGGTGACCGCGGACGCGAAGCAGGACGGCAACACCCCGGCCCTGGAGCTCTACATCATGGGCGGCCAGCCGATCCGGGAGCCGGTGGCGCACTACGGGCCGTTCGTGATGAACACCCGGGACGAGCTGATGCAGGCCTTTGAGGACTTCCAGGCCGGCAAGCTCGGCGTGATCCCCGCGAAGCGCCTGCCGCACACCGGCGGCCAGGGCCCGCGTCCCTGATCGACCCGTACGAGATGGGCGTCCCGGTTCCTCCGGGGCGCCCATCGGCGGTTCAGGGGCGCCGGCGGTCAGGACACGGCGAAGATGCCGGCCACCCCGAGGATCACCATGAGCAGGACCGCCACCACCGCACCGCGTTCGCTCTCGACCGCCGGCTCGCGGTACTCGGTCACGGGGTTCGTCATCTCGGCGGACATGCTGGGGCCTCCTGGGTTGTCGCGTCTGAGGGGTGCGGCGGCCACCACGAGGGCTCCGACCTGCGGTCGGCGTGCGCACCCGCCGTGGGGGTCCTACCGTGAGGACGTTGTCGACCTCGGGAGGCTGGAACGTGGCGATGCGGAACTGGTTCCTCACCGCGCAGGAACGTGCCAACCCGGGATCTGAAATACCCGTCTGGACGACGGGAAACCTCGCCGAGCCGTTGATCCACGGCGCGGCGTACTTCGACCGCCTGGTCAGCGAGGTGGAGGCGCTGAGGGCCGGCGACCATCTCTTCTTCACCGACTGGCGGGGCGACCCGGATGAGCGGATGCGCCTGGACGGCCCGACCGTGGTGCAGCTCTTCGCGCAGGCCGCCCAGCGCGGCGTGGTGGTCAAGGGGCTGATCTGGCGGTCCCACCTCGACGTGCTCTCCTACAGCGAGGCGGAGAACCGCGACCTCAGCGAGGCGGTCTGCGCGGCCGGCGGCGAGGTGCTGCTGGACCAGCGGGTCCGGCGCGGCGGCTCGCACCACCAGAAGCTCGTGGTGCTGCGCCACCCGGACGCCCCGGAGCGGGACGTCGCCTTCGCCGGCGGGATCGACCTCTGCCACAGCCGGCGGGACGACGCCGAGCACCGGGGTGACCCGCAGCCCGTCGGCATGTCCCCGAGGTACGGCGACCACCCGCCGTGGCACGACGTCCAGCTCGCGGTCCGCGGCCCGGTGGTCGGCGCGCTCGACACGACGTTCCGCGAGCGGTGGACCGACCCGATGCCGCTGGACTCGGAGAACCCGCTGGCCTACCTGCGGGACCGGCTGCGCGGCTCCGACCTGAGCCCCGACCCGCTGCCCGACCAGCCGCCCGATCCCCCGGCGTGCGGCCCGCACCAGATCCAGGTGCTGCGCACCTACCCGGCGGTACGACCCCGGTACTCGTTCGCCCCGGACGGCGAGCGGACGGTGGCCCGCGGCTACACCAAGGCGCTGCGCCGGGCCCGGCGACTGATCTACCTGGAGGACCAGTACCTCTGGTCGACCGAGGTGGCGGACCTCTTCGCGAACGCGCTGCGGGACCAGCCCGACCTGCACCTGGTCGCCGTCGTGCCGCGTCACCCGGACGTGGACGGCCGGCTCGCGCTGCCGCCGAACATGGTGGGCCGGGAGCAGGCGCTCTCGCTGTGCGAGAAGGCGGCCCCGGACCGGGTGCACGTCTTCGACGTGGAGAACCACGAGGGCACCCCGGTCTACGTGCACGCCAAGGTCTGCGTGGTCGACGACGTCTGGGCCAGCGTCGGCAGCGACAACTTCAACCGCCGCTCCTGGACGCACGACAGCGAGCTCTCCTGCGCGGTGCTGGACGACACCCGGGACGAGCGGGCGCCCACGGACCCGGCCGGCCTCGGCGACGGCGCCCGGGTCTTCGCCCGGGACCTGCGGCTGCGGCTGTGGCGGGAGCACCTGGACCGGGACCCGGACGGTGGCCAGGACCACGACCTGCTGGACCCGGCCGCCGCCGTGCCGGCGATCACCGGGGCGGCGGACGCGCTGCAACGCTGGCACGACGGGGGCCGGGTGGGTCCCCGCCCGCCGGGCCGGCTGCGCCCGCACCGGCCGGAGCGGCTGCCCTGGTACACCCGCTTCTGGGCGCTGCCCGCGTACCGGCTGGTCTACGACCCGGACGGCAGGCCGCTGCGGGCCCGGCGCGCCGGCACCTGGTGAGCCGGCTCGGCGGCCGGCGGCTCGTCGAGCGCGTTCGGCGCGGACGGGTAGGCGAACGACACCCGTGGGGAGTAGTAGCCCCAGCAGATGGTGAGCGGGTTCGCCGGGCGTAGCGGGTAGACCGGGTGCTCGGTGGCGAGGAAGTCCACCCACTCGATCTCGAACGGGGTCACGGGCTCGGCCACGTACGGGTAGTCGGCGCTGGTCAGCTCCCCGTCCCGTCCGGTCAGGTAGCGGTGGTGGCCGCTGCGCACGACGTGTCCGGTGTGGCCGACCCGGGCCACGGTCCGGATGATGGGCCGCCCGTCGGCGCGGGTCTCCGCCGTGAGCTGGTCGCCCCGCACGTCGATGGTGGTCTGCCCGGCCTGGGCCGGGGCGCCCCGGGCGGCGGCGTATTCGCGGACCCGGGGGCTGGAGGCGAAGTGGTGGCTCCACCACCCGCCCGGAGTGTCGCCGTCCGGCGGGTCCATCCCGACCAGCGAGATCCCCAGGTAGGTCAGCGAGTAGGCCCCGAAGCCGGAGGTCTGGCAGTCGTCGTCCACCACGTACTGGCAGAGGAAGACCTGCCGGTCCGGGCGGGGCAGCAGCCCGGCCGGGAGGATCGCCGCGACCGCGTCGGGGTCCGCCGGCTGCCAGCTGAAGATCAGCACCCGGGCGTTGACGACGAGTTGCGGAGCGGCGGGATCGAGCACGGTGCCTCCGTAGACGTGTACACAGGGACGCTACGGGCGGTCCCGCGGACGGGACAACGACGGATAGTCGACAATGCGAACCGTTTGTCGGTTTCTTCGTTGACGGTCGGCGGGGCCGGTGGGCCGAGCGGTCAGCCGCCCGGGGGCGTCCGTCGACGCCGGGTCGGGCGGGCGGCCCGGTAACCGTGATCACAAAGTCGGGGCGTTATGTCTGTTGCAGGGCTTTTATGTCCTAAAATTACTTAAGTACATCGTACTTTCGGCTAGATTTCCCGGAGCCGATCAGGTTAAGGTGACTCCCGAACGGGCCAATTGAAGCTAAACCAAAGCGTCACGTCTTTTATCCGCGGACGAGGTGCAGGGAGGACCACCCATGACCGCGCCAACGATCAGCGAGCAGGCGACCACACCGCCGTCCACCACTGAGAAGCTCGACCCGCGCGCCCTCACCGACAGCGCCGCGGATCTGCTCAACGCGATGGCCGCGCTGCCCGCCAACCACCCGTCGCGCGCCGCGATGCGGGACAAGGCGATCGAGGCCTGGCTGCCGCTCGCCAACCACCTCGCCCACCGTTACAGCGGTCGCGGCGAGCCCACCGACGACCTGGCGCAGACCGCCGCCGTCGGCCTGATCAAGGCGATCGACAAGTTCGACCCCTCCCGCGGCGTCGACTTCGCCGGTTACGCCATCCCGACCATCATCGGCGAGCTCAAGCGGCACTTCCGCGACCGCACCTGGGACATCCGCGTGCCGCGTCGCCTCCAGGAGCTGCGGCTGGCCATTTCCGACGCCAACAGCACGCTGCTGCAGACCCTCGGCCGCTCGCCGACGGTCGCCGACATCGCCGCCCACCTCAAGCTGACCGAGGAAGAGGTCCTGGAGGGCCTGGAGGGTGCCCGCGCCTACAACGCGGTGTCGCTGTCCACCCCGACCGGCGACGGCGACCGGGCCACCGAGCTGGGCGACATGCTCGGCGGTGAGGACGGCGAGTTCGAGCTGGCCGAGCTGCGGGTCGCCCTGGGCCCGGCGCTCGCCACCCTGGACGAGCGCGAACAGAAGATCCTCACGCTGCGCTTCTACGGCAACCTGACCCAGTCGCAGATCGCCGAGCAGATCGGCGTCTCGCAGATGCACGTGTCCCGGCTGCTGGCCCGGGCGCTGACGAAGCTGCGCGGGCAGCTCGACGGAACGTACTAGGGGGTGGGGACGTTGGCCGGGTCGGCGGACCCGGCCAACGTCGCGTCCACAGGCCCGGTCGGCGGTTCGCCGGCCGGGCCTTTCCGTACGCTCAGCGCAGCACCAGCAGGTCCATCGTGTCCACCACCGGCGCGTCCGGCGTCCGCCCCGCCGCCGCGCGCATCCGCCGCACGCCCCGCGCGTAGTCGGCGTCGTCGAGCAGCAGCAGCGGGGTGTGCGCCGACCGGCGCAGCCGATCGGCGGCCTCCCGCAGCGACGCGGCGCTGACCTGCGGCACCGGCTCCAGCGCCACCGGCGCGAAGCCGACCCCGTCGAACGCCGCGCAGACCTCCGCCACCGAGGGGTAGCTCTCGACCACCCGCAGCGCCTCGGCGAACCACCGGAACAGGCTGATCCCGCCGCCCCGACCGGCGAAGACCGAGCGGATCAGCACCGGCGCGCCGCGCCGCAGCGTCCGGCGCAGCTCGGCGGCGACCGCCGACAGGTCCGGCAGGTGGTGGATCACCGTGGAGAGCCACGCGCCGTCCAGGCTGGCCGCCGCGAGCGGCAGGGCCTCCGCGCCGCCACCGACCATCCCCGGGTACCCGGAGCGGGCCCGCATGGCGGCCGACGGCTCGACCGCCACCACGTCGACGTCGTACCAGGCGTGGAAGGCGGTCGCCCAGGTGCCGGTGCCGGCCCCGAGGTCGAGCACCCGGGCGCCGGCGGTGGTCGGCAGGTGCCGCGCCACGGCCGCCCGCCAGCTCGCCAGGCCGTCGGGGGCCAGGTGCCGGGCGGCCGCGAAGGCGGCGGCGCTGCGATCGTCGTACGCGATACGGGCCATACCGTCAGCCAACGCGGTGCCGCGCACGCCGGTCAATATGAGAAGGCCGACAGCGACCCCCGGTCGCCAGTGGACACCGGGGGTCGCCGCGCGTCGGTCAGCCGCGCGGGTCGCGCCACATCGGGTGGAACGCCGACCCGTCGGGCAGCCGGAACGGCTCGGCGGCCTGGTAGCCGTGCCGGGCGTACAGGTCGCGGCTGCGCTCGCTGCTCGCCTCCAGGTACCCGCGCACGCCCTCGGCGTCGAGCACGGCGTGGTGGTGCCGCAGCAGCGCGCTGCCCAGCCCGCTCCCCTGCCGCTGCGGAGCCACCGCCAGGAACGCCAGGTGGTGGTGGTCGGCGTGCGGGTGGTTCGCCTCGAAGAGCTCGTCGAGGTGCTGGAACCGGGGCGTCCACTCGCCGCAGGCGGCGGCGAGGCGGGCGTCGTAGTCGGCCGGCGGCGGGGCCGGCTCGCCGGCCTGCGGGAACCAGACCGCGACCGCCGACCGGTCGGCGGT
Organism: Micromonospora sp. IBHARD004; assembly: GCF_052814115.1. NCBI lineage: Bacteria > Bacillati > Actinomycetota > Actinomycetes > Micromonosporales > Micromonosporaceae > Micromonospora > Micromonospora sp. IBHARD004. The sequence goes on along the minus strand of NZ_CP199934.1, from coordinate 2,454,962 downwards.
GCCGTGCACGATCCCGTGCCGCATCGCGTGGTCGACCAGGATCTCGAAGTTGTCGGCGAGCACCGCCTCCCGCTTCGACTCGTCCGGCACCAGCCAGCGGGTGACGTCGAGGTGGTGGAACGCTCCGGCGATCCGCTCGGCGACCGCCCGGGTCTCCGCCGGCCCCAGCCGCTCGATCGGCACCTCGGTCACCGGGCCGCCTCCGCGCCGGCGGGCGCCGGGTCGCCGGCGGCCGGCGGCACGTCGGCGGCCGGCGGCACGTCGGCGACCGCGCTGTCCGCGCCGAGCCCGATCCGGGCGTACACGTCAGGCCGGCGCCCGCGCAGCACCAGCCCCCAGAGCAGCCCGAGCAGCCCCGCGACCGGGTAGACCGCCGGGATCGCCCAGCGCAGCGGCGAGTCCGGGGCGACGCCGAGCAGGATGGCGAAGTTGTCCACCGCGACCACGATGATGGCGGTGAGGGCGATCGCGGCGAGGCCGGGCGCGATGGCCCGCCGCCACAGCGTCTCCGCCGTGCCCGTCCGGGCGAAGAAGGCGATCACCGCGACCGAGGTGGTGGCGATCAGCAGCAGCACGCCGAACCCGCCGCCGGTGCCGCCCCAGAAGAACAGCTGCACCAGCGGGTCCCAGCCGGCGACCGCGTAGAGCACGATCACGACCAGCCCGAGGACGCTCTGCGCCAGCGAGGCGACCCGCGGCGCGCCGGTGAGCGGCGAGGTCTGCCCGAACAGCGCCGGCAGCACCCGCTCCCGGCCGAGCGCGAAGGCGTACCGGGCGGTGGTGTTGTGGAACGAGATCATCGCCGCCAGCAGCGAGGTGAGGAAGAGCGCCTGGCCGATCGTCACCGCGGTGTCGCCGAGGTGCGCGCCGGCGAGGCTGAAGATGAGCCCCGTGCTCTGCTCGCGGGACTCGTCGACGATCCGGTCCGGCCCGGTGGCGACGGTCATCGTCCAGGCCGAGAGGGCGTACAGCGTGGCGATGATGGCCACCGACAGGTAGGTGGCCATCGGCACGGTCCGCTTCGGGTCCCTGCTCTCCTCGCTGAACACCACCGCGGACTCGAAGCCGGTGAAGCCGGTGGTGGCCAGCACCAGGATCGCGCCGACGCCCGGCACCAGCAGGTTGTCCGGCGACAGGGTGGCGAAGCTGACCGAGCCGCCGGCCGGGTGGGTGAGCTGCGCGAGGTCGAAGACGAGGATGACCAGGATCTCGGCGACCAGCAGCACGGCCAGCACCATGCCGTTGATGTCCACCCGGAGCACGCCCAGCACGGCGACCAGCGCCCAGGCGACCAGGGCCACCACCCACCAGGCGGGCGAGCCGCCGAAGAGCTGCTGGAGCACCGGCTCGGCCGCGGCGCCGATCGCGCCGTAGAGCCCCACCTGGAGCGCGTTGTACGCGATCAGCGCGATCCACGCCGCGCCCACGCCGGCCGGCCGGCCGAGCCCGCGGGCGATGTACGCGTAGAAGGCGCCGGCGTTGGTCAGCCGGCGGGCCATCGCCACGTAGCCGACCGAGAAGAGCGCGAGCACCACCGCGACCACCAGGAACGCCAGCGGGATGCCGGTGACGCCGGTGACCGCGTACCCGGTGGTGACCACCCCGGCCACCACGGTCAGCGGGGCGGCGGCGGAGAGGACGAAGAAGATGACCGACGGAATGCCGAGCCGGCCGCGGGCCAGGGCCTCGGAGACGTTGCTGGGACGGTCGACGGTGGCTGCAGGGGGCATGGGGGGTGCTCCGGTTCGAGGGAGGGATGAGGGGTCGGTGGGTCAGGGGGTGCCGCGCAGCACCGCGGCCCCGACGGCGGCCTCGGTCTGCCCGACCAGTTCCTTCAGCGGCGCCGGCAGCGCCGGGACGAGCACGCCCAGCCGTTGGTGGGCCAGCGGGCCGGCGCTCCACAGCACCTCGCGGGTCAGCCCGGTGGCGGCGACCAGACCGAGCAGCAGGGCGTCCGGCACGGAGGGGGGTTCGGGGCGCTCCAGCAGGGTCCGCAGCCGGGTCGCCGGCCAGGCCGCGGTGTTGAGGTCGACCGGCACGTAGCTCAGGTTGGTCCGCAGCAGCCGGCGGCTCTCCTGCCGGCGCAGCACGCCGGCGCGGGCCAGCCGCTCGCCGACCGAGGCCACGGCGGTCTGCGCCAGGAAGCTGAGCCAGGTGCGGACCGCCTGGTGCCGGGGCTCCCCGAGCAGCTGGTCGAGCACGGTGTGCGCGAGCGCGTCGGCCGGCGGCCGGCGGTCGAGCACGGTGACCAGTCCACCGGAGACGGTGATCCGTCCGAAGAGGACCAGCTCGCCGAGCAGGCCGGCGGCGAGCCCCAGCCCGGTCGCCGTGGGGTGCAGCCTGGCCTTGCCCCGGCTGTCGTTGTGGGCGATCAGGAAGAACTCGTCAGCGATGAGCAAACGAGCCTCCCGGCTGTCCACAAACGATCGACACCGGACAGAGGATGCACCCTGCACTCCTGCAATGCAACTCCCGAATTCAGCGGTTGCACTCCGTACCGGCACGACCTGCGGATCTTGTCGTGACAGACTCGGAGGGTGACCGCCAGTCCCACCGTTCGCCGCCGCCGCATCGCCCGGGAACTCCGCCAACTACGCGAACGCGCAGGGATGACCCTCGATGTGGCCGCCCGCCAGCTCGACATGTCCAAGAGCAACCTCTCCCGGATCGAGAACGCGCAGATCGGCATCAAGCCCCGGGACGTCCGCGCCGCGCTCGCGCTCTACCAGGTGACCGGCGCCGACGCCGAGGCGCTGATCGAGATCGCCCGGGGGGCGCAGCAGCGCGGCTGGTGGCAGAACTACAGCGACGTCCTGCCGGAGTGGTTCGAGTTCTATGTCGGGCTGGAGGCCGAGGCAGCCACCCTGCGGACGTACGAGGCCGAGTCGGTGCCGGGGCTGCTGCAGACCGAGGCGTACGCCCGGGAGATCTACCGGATCACCGCGGGCGAGGACGGCATCGAGCGCAAGGTCGCCGCCCGCCTGCACCGGCAGAACGTGCTGCACCGCGAGTCGCCGGTCCGGCTCTCCGTGGTGCTCAACGAGGCGGTGCTGCTGCGCGCCGTCGGCGGGCCGGCCGTGATGGCCGCTCAGCTCGGCCACATGGCGAAACTCGCTCAGTTACCGAACGTATCCATTCACGTACTTCCATTCAGTGCTGGCGGGCACCCGGCGATGAGTACCCCGTACGTCATCCTCGGCTTCGCCGACGCCGCCGACGCCACCGTGGTTTACCTGGACAACCTCACCATGGGGCTGGCTCTGGAGGACGTCGCGCAGGTGCACGGGTATAGCCTGCTGCATGAGGAGCTGTGCCGGATGGCACTGGATCCGGTGGCGTCGTTGCTCCGGCTGGAGCAGGCTTCTCGTAACTTTGCGTGACCGCTCGGCGGCACGCCGACGGAAGACGAGAGGTACGGGGATGACTGCGCTCGACCTGTCCCGGGCGGACTGGCGCACCAGCACGCGCAGCAGTGGCAACGGCAACTGCGTGGAGGTCGCCGCGGTGGGCGGTCGGATCGCCGTGCGGGACAGCAAGGACCGCGGCGGCCCGGCGCTGGTCTTCCCGCCGACGGCCTGGGCGGCCTTCGTCACCGGCGTGGACGGGGTGCGCCCGGCCTGAGCACCGGGTGCGAGAGTGGGACCGTGCTCTCCGACGTACCCCTCGACCTGCCGGTCCGGCCGGTGCTCCCGACGCTGGTCGAGGCGCTGCGGGCGACCGGCGACGCGGTGCTGGTGGCGCCGCCGGGCACCGGCAAGACCACCCTCGCCCCGCTCGCGGTGGCCGACGAGGTCGCCGGCCGGGTGCTGATCGCGCAGCCCCGCCGGGTCGCCGCCCGGGCCGCCGCCCGCCGGATGGCCGGCCTGCTCGGCGAGCGGGTGGGCGAGCGGATCGGGTACGCGGTCCGGGGCGAGCGCCGGGTCGGACCGGCGACCCGGGTCGAGGTGGTCACCACCGGCCTGCTGCTCCGCCGCCTGCACCGCGACCCGGAGCTGCCCGGGGTCGACGCGGTGCTGCTCGACGAGTGTCACGAGCGGCAGCTCGACGCCGACCTGGCCCTGGCCTTCGCGGTGGAGTCCCGCGGCACGCTCCGCCCCGACCTGTGGCTGCTGGCGATGTCGGCCACCCCGCAGGCGGACCGGTTCGCCGCGCTGCTCGGCGCCGACGGGCGGCCCGCGCCGGTCGTCCGGGCGGAGGCCGCGCTGCACCCGGTCACCCGGATCTGGGCGCCGCCGCCCCGACCGGTGGCCGCGCCGGGCGCGGGCCGGGTCGACCCGGCGCTGCTCGACCACGTGGCGGCCACCGTCCGGCGGGCACTGCGCGAGCGGGACGGGGACGTCCTGGTGTTCCTGCCCGGCGCCGGCGAGATCGCCGCGGTCACCGGCCGGCTGGCCGACCTGCGGGACCGGATCGCCCTGCTGCCGCTGCACGGCCGGCTGCCCGGGGCGGCCCAGGACGCGGCGCTGCGCCCTGCCGACCGGCGGCGGGTGGTGCTGGCCACCGCGGTGGCGGAGAGCAGCCTGACCGTGCCCGGGGTCCGGGTGGTGGTGGACGCCGGGCTGAGCCGGGTGGCCCGCACCGACCTGGCCCGCGGGCTCGGCGCGCTGGTGACCGTCCCGGTGTCCCGGGCGGCGGCCACCCAGCGGGCCGGCCGGGCCGGGCGGGAGGCCCCGGGCGCGGTCTACCGGTGCTGGTCGGAGGCGACGCACGCCCGGCTGGCGCCGCAGCCGGCGCCGGAGATCGCCACCGCCGACCTGACCGGCTTCGCGCTGGAGCTGGCCGCCTGGGGCGACCCGGACGGCGCCGGGCTGGCCCTGCCCGATCCCCCGCCGCCGGCCGCGATGACGGTCGCCCGGGAGACCCTCACCGCCCTCGGGGCGGTCGACGCGGACGGCCGGATCACCGCCCGGGGTCGGGTCATCGCGTCGGTCGGGGCGCATCCCCGGCTGGCCCGGGCGCTGCTCGACGGGGCGGACCGGGTGGGCCCGGACCGCGCCGCCGAGGTGGTCGCGCTGCTCGCCGAGGAGACCGTCGCCGGGCCGGGCGACGACCTGACGGCCGCCTGGCGCCGGCTGCGCACGAACGTGGACCCGGCCGCCACCGCCCGCTGGCGGGCCGAGGTGCGCCGGCTCCGGGCCGCCCTGCCCGCCGGCACGCCCGCCGACCGCCCGGAGGACGGGGGCGGTGCGCGGGCCGCCGCCGCGCGGGGGGACCGCCTCCCCGACGACCTGGCCGCCGGGCTGGTGGTGGGTCTGGCGTACCCGGAACGGCTGGCCCGGGCGCGGCGGGTCGGCGGTTCGGCGTACCTGATGGCGGGCGGCACCGCGGCGGAGCTGGCGGCGGGGTCGGGGCTGGCCGGGTCGGCGTGGCTCGCGGTGGCCGTCGCCGACCGCTCTCCCGGCGCCCCGGCGGCCCGGGTGCGGCTCGCCGCGCCGGTGGACGAGGCGACCGCGCGGGAGGCGGGCGCCGCGCTGCTGCGGTCGGAGCGTGAGGTGGGCTGGTCCGGTGGGGATGTGGTGGCCCGGGAGGTGGTCCGGCTCGGCGCGGTCGAGCTGGTCGATCGGCCGCTGGCCGCGCCGGGGCCCGAGCTGGTCGCCGCGGCGGTGCTGACCGGCCTGCGCCAGGGCGGGCTGGGGCTGCTGACCTGGACCCCGGCGGCGACCGCGCTGCGCGAGCGGCTGGCGTTCTGCCGGCAGGCGCTCGGCGACGAGTGGCCGGACGTGGGCGACGCCGCGCTGCTGGCCGAGGCGCCGCGCTGGCTCGGTCCGGAGCTGGCCCGGGCCCGCCGCCGGGCCGACCTCGCCCGGATCGACGTGGCGTCGGCGCTGCGCCGGCTGCTGGACTGGCGCCAGGCGGCCCGGCTGGATGAGCTGGCCCCGGAGCGGCTGGCCGTGCCGAGCGGCTCCCGGGTCCGGGTGGACTACGCCGACCCGGCCGCGCCGGTGCTCGCGGTGAAGCTCCAGGAGACCTTCGGCTGGCGGGACGCGCCGCGGATCGCCGACGGCCGGGTGCCGGTGCTGCTGCACCTGCTCTCCCCCGCCGGCCGGCCGGTCGCGGTCACCGCCGACCTGCCGTCCTTCTGGCGGTCCGGCTACCCGCAGGTCCGGGCGGAGCTGAGGGGTCGCTACCCGCGGCACCCGTGGCCGGAGGACCCGACCACCGCGGAGCCCACCCGGCGGGCGGCGCCCCGGCGGCGCTGAGGGGCTACTCGTCGACGATGTCGGCGATCACCACGGTGACGTTGTCCGGGCCGCCGGCGCGCAGGGCCAGGTCGATCAGCTGACGGGCGCACGCCTCCCGGTCGGCCTGGCCGGCCAGCACCTCGGCGAGGGTGTCCGGGCGGACCACGTTGGAGAGGCCGTCGCTGCACAGCAGCCAGCGGTCGCCGGCCCACGGCACCATCGTCGCGTACGTCGGGGAGACCTCGTCGCCCTGCAACGCCTGGGTGACCACCGCCCGGCGCGGGTGGCTGCTGGCCTGCTCGGCGGTGATCACGCCCTGGTCGACGAGCATCTGCACGAAGGTGTCGTCGCGGGTGACCTGCTTGAGCACCCCTTCGCGGAGCAGGTAGGCCCGGGAGTCGCCGACGTGGGCCAGGGCCAGGCAGCTCCCGGTCCGGGCGAAGAGCAGGGCGGTCAGCGTGGTGCCCATGCCCTGGCGTTCCGGATCCTCCTCCACCGCCTGGCGGATCCGCGCGGTGGTCAGCTCGATCCCGCTCTGCAGGGCGGCGACCAGCGCGTCCTCGGGGGTCTCGACGTCCAGTGGCCCGACCGCGTCGATGGCGATCCAGCTGGCCAGGTCACCGGCCGCCATGCCTCCCATGCCGTCGGCGACGGCGACGAGCCAGCTGCCGGCGTGGAGCGCGTCCTGGTTCCCGCTGCGGATCAGCCCACGGTCGCTCGCCCCGACGGAACGAAGCTTCAGGGTCATGGGAGGCAGCCTGCCAGGCGAAGGGCGCAGTTGTCTCTAGGAGATCAGGACGATGCCGTGTGGCGCGGTGAATCTCACGGTCCGTCGCGCGGCCGACCCGTCGCTCAGCTCATCGGGTCGGATCGATTGACAGCGGCGAGACGCGCTGGAAAACATCGGGCTGTCGGTGGGAGCGCTCCCGGAATCTTCTTCATGGTGTTTCTCCTTCTCGGTCGGTGACACGGGGTGTTCCATCAGGGACTTCGTCGTCGCCACCCGGCCTCGATGCACCTGGCGGGGACATTCCGGCCGGGTCCCGGCCCCGCGCTCGGGCCCAGCCGAGGAACCGCTCCGCCAGGTCGGCCGGCCGGGCATGCCCGTTGAGCTGGGCGAGCTGCTCCCCCGCCTCCTGCATCACCGTGCCGAGATACACCAGCAGCGCCGGCCGGTCGTCGCGGTACTCGACCAGCAGCGCGAGCCGGGCCGGCGGGCACGGCCACTCGGCACCGCACGCGCGGCACCGCCACAGCGGCCGCATGGGTACGTGCGGTCGCGCCGGCCGGCTCACCCCGGCGTCCCGGGACGGCGCGGCGCGGACGGGGCGGGTTCGCTGTGCCGGAACCGGATACGCACGGCGGGACCTCCTTCACGAGTGGTGGGGCGGGCCGCCCCGACGCCGTTGGCGGGGCGGCCCGGCGGTCCCGCCGACGGTTCGGGCCACGGCGGCGGTGCCGTTGATGGGAGCCTGCCGCGCGTCGCGGGACGAGCACACCGCGTAGCGGTAGCGTCGGCGGACGTTCGGGACGTCCCTGTGGAGGTGGGGTGTGAACGACGCGTTGCGGGTCGCCATGGCCGCGATCGGCGAGACGGCGGAGTCGCTGGCGGAGCGGGTCGGTGTCGACCCGAAGACGGCGGCCCGCTGGGTGACGCCCGGCCGGGTGCCGCATCCCCGGCACCGGGTGGCGGTGTCCCGGGCGCTCAGCCGCGAGGTCGGCGAGCTGTGGCCGGAGGTGGTCCGCCGACGCGAGCCGGCCTGGTTCCGGCCCTGGGCCGAGGTGGAACGGGAGGCCACCTCGCTGCGGTCCTTCCAGCCGTCGGTCCTGCCCGGCCTGCTCCAGACCGAGGAGTACGCGCACGCGGTGCTGAGCAGCGGACCGCTGGCCGACGACGAGGTGGAGGGCTACGTGGCCGCCCGGGTCGCCCGGCAGGCGGCGGTCTTCCACCGGCCCCGCCCACCGCTGACCGTCTTCGTGGTCGACGAGGCCGCCCTGCGCCGCGGCGAGCCGGAGATCATGCACCCGCAGCTCGACCACCTGATCGCCATGGCGCAACGGCCCCGCGTCCTGCTGCACGTGCTGCCGCTGCGCGCCGGCTTCCACCCCGGGCAGGCCGGGCCGTTCGTGATCGCCAGCGCCGACGACGGCGACGACGTGGCCTACCTGGACGACCAGGCCGCCGGCCGGACGACAAAGGACGTTGCCGCCCTCTGGCAGGTCTGGGACACTCTCAGGTCGGTGGCGCTCCCGCGCGACCAGTCGATCCAGCTCCTGAAGGCGCGACCATGGCTGACCTGACCGGCGCCCGCTGGCGCACCAGCATCCGCAGCAGCTCCAACGGCGGCGACTGCGTCGAGGTCGCCGACAATCTCCCCGACGTCGTCCTGGTCCGCGACTCCAAGGACCGCACCGGTGGCACGCTGAGCTTCACCCCGGCCGCCTGGCAGGCGTTCGTCGGCGGGCTCCCGGCTTCTCGCCGCGCCTAGCTCACCTCTCCACCCCGGTACCGTCCTCCCCGTACCGGCGTACCGGAGGAGACCTGTGGCGTACCTGTTCCTGCTGGCCGCGATCACCGCCGAGGTGATCGGCACGAGCCTGCTCAAGGCGACGGACGGCTTCACCCGGCCCTGGCCCACGCTCGGCCTGGCGGTGGCGTACCTGTCGGCGTTCGGGCTGCTCGCCCTGGCGGTACGGGACATTCCCGTCGGCGTGGCCTACGCGATCTGGTCCGGTCTGGGCACGGCGGCCATCATGGCCATCGGCGCGGCCTTCCTGGGCGAGCCGCTCAGCGGGGCCAAGGTGATCGGCGCAGGCCTGGTCATCGCCGGGGTGGTCGTGCTCAACCTCGGCGGCGCCCACTGAGCCAGCCGCCCCGAATCCGCTGGACGCGCGGCGGCACGTACGCGAGGGTGGCGGCCATGGACTCCGCCGAGCTGTCCGGCGCGGAGCGTCGGGTGTGGACGGCGCTTCCGGCGGGGACGCGCGCCACGCTGGCTGGTCTGCCCGCCGCGGATCTACGGACGCTGCTGCTGACGGTGGCCCGGGACCGCGCGGCGACGGTGCGCCCGGCTGACGTGCTGCGGCGCTGGCGGGAGGACCGCTTCGTCCGCCCGTCCGACGCCGACCCGCGCGTCCTCGCCGGGCTGGAGGCGCGGATGTGGGAGCTGCTGCCGGCCGACGTGGCGGGCGTGGAGCTGTCCCCGGTCACCCCGCCCGGCACCTGCTCCGCCGTCACGCCGGTCAGCCAGAACCGGATCGTCACCACCATGCGCGGCGCGGAGGTGGTGAGCGACCCCACGAATGCCCTCGCCGTCGAGGCGGCGGCGCGCCGGCAACGGCAGCCCCGGACCGGCGAGGTGCACCTGGCCGCCGCGCACCGGGTGCTCCGGGCGCAGGACTTCGGCCCCGGCGCGTCCGCGCACTTCCGGCTCTTCACGCTGGTGTCCAGCGCCCGCGACACCGGTTCGGGGCGTACCGAGGCCCGGCTGCTGGTCCGGCATCTGGCCTGGTGGCGGGCGGTCCTCGCCGAGTTGGCTCCGTCGAGCGCACCCCGGCTGCACGTCACGGTCCTCGACGACGCGGTGCTCGGCGAACGGCTGGCCGACACCGTCCGCCCGGCACTCGCCGCCGACGGAATCCCGCTGCGGGACGAGCCGGAGCGGGAACGCGGACGGGGCTACTACGTCGGCTGCGCGCTGCGACTCACCCTGCGCGACGGCACGTGGGAGGTCGGCGACGGTGGCCTCACCGACTGGACCGCCCGGCTGACCGGCGACGCCAAGGAACGCTGCCTGGTCTCCTGTCTCGCCACCGAGCGCCTCGTCACCGGCACGGTGCCCCGATGACGGCGCTGGTGGTCCAGCGGATCAAGGTCCGCTGGACCAGCCGCGACGCCGCCGCGGCCACCGTCCGCCGCGGGGTCGTCCAGGAGTACCCGCTCCCGGACGGGCCGGCCGACGGGATCACCGTGCACGACGTGCTGCTGGACGAGGCCACCGGTTACCGGCCCACGGACCGCCTCGGGTCGGGCGACGCGGCGGTCCGCGAGGCGGGCCTCTGGGTCGAGTGGCGCGGCGGCGCGGCGGTGGTGGACCACCTCCCGAGTCGGGCCTCGTACCCGGTCCGGGGGCTCCGCACCCGGTTGTTCTCCCTCGCGCCGGGCCAGCGCGGACGCTGGCGGGCGAACTTCCGTTTCACCGGATGCGCCTGCTCCGCCCGCTGGTGGTACGAACAGTGGACCGTGCAGGTCGCCCACGCCCCGGGCCGCCCCGACCTCTTTCACGCCGCACGGTACGCCCGCGACGTGGACCACCGGGTGCACCTCTACGGGGGTCCACGCCCCGGCCGACGCTGACGGGTCAGCCGACGGGCCGGCGCATGGCGACCCGCTCGGCCGGGTCCAGTCCCATCGCGGCCTCGGCGGCCAGCAGCTCGGCCAGCCCGGGCGTGACCTGCGCCCCGGTCAACTCCCGGAACCCGCACCGGGCGTAGTACGGCCCGTTCCAGGGCACGCTCCGGAACGTGGTCAGCGTCAACGCCGGCAGGCCCTGGTCGGCGGCCCACCCGGCCACGTCGTCGAGCAGTCTCCGCCCGATCCCCCGCCGGGCGTACGCCGGATCGACGCTGAGCTGCTGGACGTGCGCGCAGCCGTCCACCAGGTCGAGCACGGCGAAGGCGAGCGGCCGGTCCGCGGCGTCCACCGCCACCCGGAGTCGCCCGGCCCGCTGGCAGGTGGCGAGCACGTCCAGCGGCAGCGGTGGCATGTCGGCGACGTCGACCATGCCGATCTCCCGGAACGGCGCCCCGGAGGCCAGCTCCATCCGCTGCACCTCAATCAACTCGTCCGGCCGGGCGATCCTGATGCTCTCCACGCCGCCGAGCCAAGCAGAGCGGCGCGATCCGGGCCAGCGTGTTTTTCCGCCCCATCCCGTACCCTGCCCACGGGCGGTACCCGTTCGCCGTCGTCTCCGGCAGCACCCGGGAGTCCGTCACCGCCTCGCTCACCACGCTCGGCCTGCTCGACCGGTTCGACGTGCTGGTCTGCGCCGGCGACTACGCGCGGGCCAAGCCCGACCCCGGCAGCCTTCCTGGTCGCCGCCCGGCTGCTCGGCGTACCCCCGGAGTCCTGCCTCGTCTTCGAGGACACCGACCTGGGCATCGCGGCGGCCACCGCGGCCGGCATGGCGTCGGTCCGCGTACCGCAGCCCGCAGAGCGGGCGGTGACCGGTCTCCTGTGACCGGCGTCGCGTCGCCAGGGACAGCCGGCCCGGCCGGCCCTGCCTAGGGTCGGTGGCATGGCCGTCGATGAGGACGCCGCAGCTCCGCCACGACCGCCGCGTGGGCTGAGGAGAGTCCTGGGCGGGGCGGCCTCGCCGATCCCGCCGCCCGGGCGGCTGCGCACCCTCTCCCTGGCCACCCTGGCCAACACGGTCGGCTCGGGGCTGCGGCTGGCCGGCGCGGCGCTCTACCTCACCCGCGACGTGGGGCTCTCCGCCGCCTCGGTCGGCGCCGGGCTCACCGTCGCCGGGCTGGTCGGGCTGACCGCGAGCGTGCCGCTGGGCAGCCTCGCCGACCGGCGCGACCCGCGTACGCTCCGGGCGGTCCTGCAGCTGTGCCAGGCCGCGGTCGCCGCGTCGTACCTGCTGGTCGGCTCGTTCCCGGTGTTCCTGATCGTCGCGGTGCTCGACGCGCTGCTCACCTCCGGCAACCTGGCGGTCCGCGCCGCCCTGGTCGCCGCCGTCGCCGGGCCGCAGAGGCGGGTGCACGCCTTCGCCACGCTGCGCGCGGTGGCCAACCTCGGCATCGCCGTCGGCGCCGGACTGGCCGGGTTCGCGCTGGCCGCCGACACGCACCTGGCGTACCAGGTGCTGGTGGCCGGCAACTCGGCCACCTACCTGCTCTCGGCGGCGCTGCTGCTGCGCCTGCCGGCCTACCCGCCGGCGGCGGTCGGCGGCCGGGCCACGCGCGGCCCGCGCCGGGCGCTGCGGGACGGTCGGTTCCTCGCGGTCAGCGGGGCGTCGGCGGTGCTCGCGCTACACCTGACGGTGCTCACGCTGATCGTGCCGCTGTGGACGGTGGCCCGCGCCGGGGCGCCGCCGACGGTGGTGTCCGCGGTGCTGCTGACGAACACGCTACTCACCGTGCTGCTGGCGGTGCGGCTCAGCCGGGGCGCGGGCACCGCCGTCCCGGCGGCCCGGAGGATGCGTCGGGCCGGCCTGGTGCTCGCGGCGGCGATGCCGCTCTACGCGGCCACGGCCGGCCTGCCCACCGCCGCGGCGGTCGCGCTCCTGCTGGCCGCCACCGTCGTCTACACGTTCGGGGACCTCTGGCACAGCACCGCCGGGGCGGGTCTCGCCTACGACCTGGCCCCGCCGGACGCCATCGGGGCGTACCAGGGCGCGGACGGACTGCTCGCCGGCCTGGCCCGGGCGGTCGGCCCGGCCCTGCTGACCCTGGTCATCCTCGACGGGGGGACGGTCGGGTGGCTGCTCGTGGCCGCGCTGTTCGCCGGGGTCGGCCTGGCCACCCCGGCGTTGACGAACCAGGCCCTCGCGGACCGGCACGTCGGTCGCCCGCCGGCGGGCGCGGCCGGGACCAGGCAGTCCGATGATCGACCGTCCGCGCCGGTGTAGCAGCATGACGCTCATGAGCGATCAACGGACCATCACCATCCGGCCCGGCGGAGCCGACGACGCGGCCACCGTGCTGCGGCTGCTCGACCGCGCCACCGCCTGGCTGGTGGCCCGCGGCCGGACCGGCCAGTGGGGCACCGAGCCGGCGTCGACCGACCCGCGCCGGATCGCCCAGGCCGACGCCTGGGCGACGGGCGGCGGACTGCACCTGGCGGTGCTCGACGACATCCCGGTCGGCGCGCTGGTGGTCGGTTCCGCCACCGATTACGTCCCCCCGGCCACCGAGCCCGAGCTGTACGTCAACCTGCTGGTCACCGACCGGACGCACGCCGGCCTGGGGATCGGGGCGCGGCTGCTGGAGCACGCCGCGGAGCTGGCCCGGGCGCGCGGGCTGGGGCTGCTGCGGGTGGACTGCTACGGCGGGGACGACCGGGCGCTGGTCCGCTTCTACGAGGGCTGCGGCTTCACCGCCACCGACCGGTTCACCGTGGCGCGCCCGGGTCGGGAGCCCTGGCCGGGCCAGGTCCTCGCCCGCCGCCTCGGCTGAGCGCTCACACCTCGACGTCGACGGGGACGCCCGGCGGCAGCCAGCGGACTGCCCAACGGACCGGCTCGGGCGGGTGACCGCGCCGGCGGGGCGCTGGCTCAGCGGCGGGCACCGCCGGGCCGGTCAGCTTGCGCGAGGCGGTGCCCCAGCCGAACGTGTCGCGCCGGCCGGGCGCCGCGTCAGCCGATCTCCTCGTCTACGAAGCACCAGCGCCAGGTCTCTCCCGGCTGGACGGACCGCATCACCGGGTGTCCGGTGGCCTCGAAGTGCTTCGTCGCGTGCTGGTACGGCGAGGAGTCGCAGCAGCCGACGTGCCCGCACGTCAGGCAGGCCCGCAGGTGCACCCAGTCGGCGTTGCCGATGGCCACGCAGTCCGGACACTCGTCGGTGGTCTTCGGTTCGACCAGGCCCGGCTCGGCCAGATGCTGACAGCTCATCGGTCATCCTCCCGCTCGGCTCGGCGGCTCACTCGTCGGTCTCCTGACGCAGCAACGACTCCTCGAGGTCCAGGTCGCGGTAGGCGCGCACCAGCAACTCCTCGGGGATCTTCCCGGAGTCGCGGGCGGCCCGGAAGACCTCCCGCTCGGCGTCGATCATCTCCTGCCGCAGCCGACCGTACGCCTGGGACGGGGTTTCCCGCTCGGTGCCCCCCAGCCGTTCCCAGGCCAGGTTGGTGCGGCTCTGGACCAGCCCGCGCAGCCGCTCGACGACGGCCGGGGGCGCCCCGTCGGCCAGCTCGTCGAGGCGTTCCCGGGCGGCGCGGCTGGCCTGCTGCTGCACGGCGGCGGCGGAGAGCGCGTCCTGCACCGGGTCGTCCGCCGGCAGTTTCAGCCGCCGGGCGACGGTCGGCAGGGTGGCGCCCTGGGCGACCAGGGTGACCACGATCACCGCGAACGCCAGCCAGATGAAGAGCTGCCGGGGGTACGGCCGCCCATCGGCCAGGGTGAGCGGCAGGGCGAGCGCGGCGGCGAGGGTGACCACGCCGCGCATCCCGGCCCAGCCGAGGACGATGGGGGCCTGCACCGGCGGCGCCGGGTCCCGGCGCCGGACCCGGGGCACCAGCCGGACCAGGTAGGTGGCCGGGAAGAGCCAGACGAACCGGGTCAGGAAGACGACGGCCAGCACCGCGGCGGTGATCCCGGCCAGGAAGCCGAACGGCTCGTTGAGGTCCCGGACCACCTCCCGCAGTTGCAGGCCGACCAGCAGGAAGACCAGCCCCTCCAGCAGGAACCGGCTCAGCCGCCAGAACGCCGCGACCTGGAGCCGGGAGGCGGCCGACATCAGCAGCGGCATCTTGTGGCCGATGCCCAGCCCGGTCACCACCACCGCGACCACCCCGGAGGCGTGGATCTCCTCGGCGGCGAAGACGACCGCGAACGGCACGATCAGCGACAGCGCGTTGTCCAGCACCGCGTCGCTGGTCCGCTGGTGCAGGTACCCGAAGACGACGACGCCGAGCAGCCCGATCAGGATGCCGCCGCCGGTGGAGATCAGCACCTCGCGGGCCACGTCGCCGAACCCGACGCCGCCGCCGGCCGCGGTGGCCGCGGCGATCGCCACCCGCAACAGCACCAGCGCGGTGGCGTCGTTGATCAGGCTCTCCCCCTCCAGGATGGTGACGATCCGGCGGGGGAGGCCGACCTTCCGGGCCACCGCGGTGGCGGCGATCGCGTCCGGCGGCGCCACCACCGCGCCGAGGGCCAGGCAGATCGAGTACGGGACCTGGGGCAGCAGGAGGTGCACGACGGTGCCCACCGCGAACGCCGTGAAGATCACCAGCCCCACCGCGAGCAGCAGGATCGGCCGCAGGTTCAGCCGGAACGCCGGCACCGACGTCTCCAGGGCCGCCACGTAGAGCAGCGGCGGCAGGATGCCCACCAGCACCAGGTTCGGGTCCAGCCGCACCTGCGGGAAGAACGGCAGGAAGGAGAGCGCGAGGCCGAGCACGACCAGCAGGATCGGCGCGAGCAGGCCCAGCCGCCGGGCCAGCGCCGCGCCGAAGGTGGCGATCGCGAGGAAGACCACGACCTGGAACAGAGCTTCCATGGGGTACGAGCCTAGGGGTCGCGGCGGCGGACGGTGATCAGGCGGGCGTCCGCAGCTTCGGCAGCACCTCCGCGCCGAAGGCGTCGATGAACGCCCGCTGCTCCTGCCCGACGTGGTGCAGGGCGATCTGGTCGAAGCCGAGCGCCAGGTACTCCTCCAGCCAGCCGACGTGCCGGCCCAGGTCGGCGGAGACGTGCACGGTGGAGGTGACCTTCGCCAGCGGCACGTCCGCGGAGACGGCGTCGAAGTGCTCGGTCATCTCCAGGTCCCAGCAGACCGGCGGGGCGAAGACGTTGCTGCGCCACTGGTCGTACGCGATCGCCTCGGCCTCGGCCTGGTCGGGCGCCCAGCTCACGTGCGCCTGGAGGTGCAGCGGCCCCCGCCCGCCGGCGTCCCGGTACGCGTCGATCATCTGGCGGAGGTGGTGGACGGGCGCGTTGACGGTGATCAGGCCGTCGGCCCACTCGGCGCACCAGCGCGCGGTGGCCACGCTGACCGCCGCGCCGATCAGGGCCGGCGGCTGTTCCGGGCGGGTCCACAGCTTCGCCCGGTCGACCCGGACCAGCCCGTCGTGGCTGACCTCCTCGCCGGCCAGCAGCGCCCGGATCACGTCGACGCACTCGCGCAGCCGCGCGTTGCGGACGTCCTTGCGCGGCCAGCCGTCGCCGGTGATGTGCTCGTTGCTCGCCTCGCCGGTGCCCAGCGCGGCCCAGAACCGGCCCGGGTACATCGCGCCGAGGGTGCCGATGGCCTGCGCGATGATCGCCGGGTGGTAGCGCTGGCCGGGCGCGTTGACCACGCCGAAGGGCAGGTTGGTGGCCTGGAGCGCGGCGCCCAGCCAGGACCAGGCGAAGCCGGACTGGCCCTGGCGGGCGCTCCACGGGGAGAAGTGGTCCGAGGACATGGCGGCGCCGAAGCCGGCCCGCTCGGCGTGGATCACCGCCGCCAGCAGCTTGCTGGGGTGGATCTGCTCGTGGGACGCGTGGAAGCCGAACACCGTCATGGGCGCACCTCCTACCCATGACGGCGTCCGGCCAATCGCGGCTACTCGGCGTGCGCGCCGGCCCCGGCGGAGGCGGCGCCCTCCCCCACCCAGACGGTCTTGGTGTTGCAGAACTCCCGCATGCCGAAGGCGGAGAGCTCCCGGCCGTAGCCGGAGTTCTTCACGCCGCCGAAGGGAAGCTCCGGGAAGGACGTGGTCATGCCGTTGATGAAGACGTTGCCGGCGTCCAGGTCGGTGGCGAAGCGCTCCTGCTCGGCCGGGTCGGTGGTCCAGGCGTTGGAGCCGAGGCCGAACGTGGTGCCGTTGGCCACCTCGATCGCCTCGTCGTACGACGAGACCCGGTAGAGGCCGGCGACCGGGCCGAAGACCTCCTCGGACCACATCCGCATCTGCGGGGTCAGGTCGGTGACCACGGTCGGCGGGTAGTACCAGCCGTCACCGGCGGGCTTCTCGCCGCCACAGAGGACGGTCGCGCCCTGGTCGACCGCGTCCTGCACCTGGGCATGCACCTCGTCCCGCCCGTGTTCGCTGGCCAGGGGGCCGACGGCGGTGCCGCCGTCCATCGGGTCGCCGACCTTCAGCGCCGCCATGTTCGCGGCGAACTTCTCGGCGAAGGCGTCGAAGGCGTCAGTGTGCACGATGAACCGCTTCGCGGCGATGCAGGACTGGCCGTTGTTCTGGCAGCGGGCGGTGGTGGCGACCTCGGCGGCCCGGTCCAGGTCGGCCGAGGGCATCACCACGAACGGGTCGCTGCCGCCGAGTTCGAGCACCGTCTTCTTCACTTCCCGGCCGGCGATCTGGGCGATCGAGCGGCCCGCGGTCTCGCTGCCGGTCAGGGTGGCGGCGCGGACCCGGGGGTCGCTGAGGATCCGGTCGACGGCCTCCGAGCCGACCAGCAATGTGGTGAACGCGCCCTCGGGGAAGCCGGCCCGGCGGAAGAGGTCCTCCAGGTAGAGGGCGGTCTGCGGCACGTTGGAGGCGTGCTTGAGCAGGCCGGTGTTGCCGGCCATCAGGGCCGGCGCGGCGAAGCGCATGACCTGCCAGAGCGGGAAGTTCCACGGCATCACCGCGAGCACCGGGCCGATCGGCTGGTAGCGGACGAACGCCCGTTTCGCCTTCACCGCCTTCGCGTCGGCCGGCTCGTCGGCGAGCATCCGCTCGGCGTTGGCGGCGTAGAAACGGCAGGCGGTGGCGCACTTGGTCACCTCGGCCTGCGCCGCCGCGTACGTCTTGCCCATCTCGGTGGTCATCAGCCGGGCGGTGTCGCCGCGTTCGGCGTCGAGCAGGTCGGCCGCCGCGTTCATCCACTGCGCCCGCTGGGCGACGGTGGTGCGGTGCAGGTCCCGGTAGGCGAGGTCGGCCCGCTCGATGGCGGCGTCGATCTGCTCGTCCGACATCGGGTCGTACGTCTTGAGCACCTGTCCGGTGGCGGGGTTGGTGGTGGCGATGGGCATGTCGTGCTCCTGTCACTCGAACAGTGAGTGCCGCGCGCCCGGCTCCTCGCGGTGGCGGGCGGCGCGTCGGCGCTGGATGACGATCAGGTCCACCACGGCCACGACGGCGAGGACCGCGCAGAGGACGCCCAGCCAGGCCACGTGGGCCCAGAACGCCACCACCGCGAAGACGGTCATGGTCACCAGCCCGAAGGTGGCGAGCGCGAGCCGCAGGTTCAGCGCGCTGTACGCGTTACTGACCCTGCGGCGGGGCTGTGATCGCGTCATTCCTCCGGGCTACCCCGGCACGGGGCCCGCTAACCGGTCGCACCGCCGCTGGGGACCGCCGGTGATCCCGGCCACCGAGCGGGTATCCGGTGGATGCGAGCCCCCGGTGGGTTGCGTTACACCGGTACGCCGCGACCGGGCCGATCCCGGCGACGGCGGGGAGGATTGGGGCATGACCATGACCCACGCGGCGCCGGTGACCGTCGCCATCGCCCGACGCGCCGATCCGGCGCGCGGCGACGAGATGGTGGCGTGGATGCGGGCCGGCACGGCGCTGGCCGAGAGCTTCCCCGGCTTCCTCGGCGCCGGGTTCGTGCAGCGTGCGCCCGGGTCGCCCGAGTGGCACATGCTGTACCGCTTCGCCGACGACGAGACGCTGCGCCGGTGGGAGGAGTCCCCGCAGCGGAACTGGTGGCTCACCTCGGCCCAGGGCATCGTCGAGCACACCCGGATGGAGCGGCGGACCGGCATCGAGGGCTGGTTCGACGCGCCGGTTGACCACGTGGTGGAGAGGCTCGTCCCGGGCGACGCCGAGCCGGCGGTTCCGGCCGCGCCGCCGAGGTGGAAGCAGGCGGTGACGATCTGGCTGGCGTTCTTCCCGCTGAGCCTCACCGCGACCCTGCTCACCGCCCGGTTCATCGCCGACGTGCCCCTGGCGGTGCGGACCCTGCTGATGACGCTCTGCCTCACCCCGCTGATGACCTACCTGGTGCTGCCCCGGATCACCCGGGCCCTGCACTGGTGGCTGCACGGCCAGCCGGCCCCCTGGCGGACCGGCCGCTAGTGCTCTGACCACAAACGTTCGCCGGGTTGGTCGGGGTTGGGGGAAAGTGTCGTACCGGTGGTGTTGGCTTCGGTTCGTGCCTCGCCGTCGGGATCCTTCCGCCCCGCGGGTCGTGCATCGCACCGCGCGCGTCGCGTTGCGGGTGACGCCCGGGCAGCGGCGGCGGTGTTTCGGGCTGCTGCGCTCCGCCGGTGACCTGTGGGCGTGCGTGTTGGAGGTGAACGCGTGGCGGCGCCGCCGTCACGACGCGCCGCTGGTCGGCTATCAGCAGTTGTGCCGGGAGCTGTCCGCGTCGGGGCCGGGCACGTTCGCAGAACTGGACACCACGGGTGCCCGGTCGGTGTTGCGCCGGTTCTCCGATGCGTGGTTCGCGGCGGCGAAACGCCGCAAGGACGGTGACGTGTCGGCGCGGTTTCCGCGTCGTCGGCGGGGGTTGGTGCCGGTGCGCTGGTATCACGGCACGTTCACCCTCGACGGGCGCCGCGTCCGGATCCCGACCGCCAGGGGCAGTGCGGCGTTGTGGGTGCGCCTGGCGCGGGAGGTGCCGTATCCGGCCGAGCAGGTCCGGTCGATCACCCTGCTGTGTGAGGGTGGCCAGCTGTTCCTCGACGTCACCGCCGAGGTGCCGGTGGCGGTCTACCCGCCGGGTGAGGGACCGGACTCCGGCAGGGTGGCCGGGGTGGATCTCGGGATTATCCACCCCTACGCCGTGGCCGGCCCCGACGGGGAGGCACTGCTGGTGTCGGGGCGGGCGATCCGCGCCGAGCACCGCATGCACCTCGCCGACACCAAAGCCCGCCGCCGCGCCGTGGCACGGCGGGCGCCGAAACGTGGTGAGAAGGGGTCGCGGCGGTGGCGGCAGTACCGCCGCCGGACACGCCTGGTGGAGGGGCCGGCACCGGCGCAGGGTCCGCCAGGCCCAGCACGAAGCCGCCCGCGGCGTCGTCTCGTGGGCGGTGCGGCAGCGGGTCGGTGTGCTGCACGTCGGTGATCCCCGCGGGGTGCTGAATCTGCCGGCGGGGCGGCGGCACAACCTGCGGTTGCGGCAGTGGCAGATCGGCCGGCTCCTGCAGGTCCTCACCGATAAGGCCATCCTGGCCGGTATCACCGTCCGGCTGGTCGACGAACGCGGCACCTCCTCCACCTGCCCCGCCTGCCGCCGTCGGGTGCCGAAACCCCGGGGCAGGACATTGTCCTGCCCGCACTGCGCATTCTCCGGCCACCGCGACCTGGTCGCGGCCGCCAGCATCGCCACCCGCGTTCCGGGCGGCGGACCCACCACCCCGGCAGCCGTTGTGCTGCCGCAGGTGGTCACGCACCGTCGAGCCGGCCGGCACCTGCCCGGTGCCGGCCGGTCCCGACGTGACCCCCGCCGCCCACCAGGGGTGGCGCGAGGATCAGTTGGCCTGCGGAGGCCCGCCCCACCACCCGGTGGGGAGTCGCTCGCCCGCAAGGCGAGGATCCACAACACCCACCGGAAACCCGGTGAACGTTAGTGGACACCGCACTAGCACGCCAAATTTAACGACAGTTGTCAATGCCTAAAAGTTGACAGGAGTCGCTCCCCATCGCTCGGCGCGCATAGGGTCACCGTGCCGTTGCTCTGCGCCGCCGGACGGGGGACGTGATGCCTCGACGCTGGGTCGCCGCTCTCGCCTGCGTGGCGGCGCTGGTCGCGATCGCCTGTGACGGGGCGGACGCCTCGCCGCGACCGTCGGGCTCCGCGCGCCCCGGCGCGCCGGCGGTGATGTCCGCGCTCGGCGACTCGATCACCACCGGCTTCGCCTCCTGCCTGGTGCTGGTCACCTGCGAACGCAACTCCTGGTCCACCGGGGACGGATTGCGGGTGGAGAGCCACTACCGGCGGCTGCGTGAGCGCAACCCCGCGTTGCGGGCGTACGACCGGGCGACGCCGGGGGCCCGGGCCACGGCACTGGCCGGGCAGGCCGGCGCGGCGGTCCGCGACCAGGCGGACTACGTCACGGTGCTGATCGGCGCCAACGACGCCTGCCATGGCGGCATCGACGCGATGACCCCGGTGGCCGCCTTCCGCAGCCAGGTCGACCGGGGCCTGCGGGTGCTGCGCAAGGGCCGGCCCAGAGCG
Organism: Micromonospora sp. IBHARD004; assembly: GCF_052814115.1. Taxonomy (NCBI): domain Bacteria; kingdom Bacillati; phylum Actinomycetota; class Actinomycetes; order Micromonosporales; family Micromonosporaceae; genus Micromonospora; species Micromonospora sp. IBHARD004. The sequence continues at coordinate 2,433,940 of NZ_CP199934.1, read as the reverse complement.
CGGGTGCTGGTGGTCAGCATCCCCGACCTGTACCGGCTCTGGGAGCTGGGGCACACCGAGCCCCGGGCGGTACGGGCCTGGGGATACGGCATCTGCCCGGCCCTGCTGGCCGACCCGACCTCGACGGCGCCCGCCGCCATGGCCCGCCGGGCCCGGTTCCGGCAGCGGATCGACGACTAGAACGGCCAGCTCCGCGCGGCCTGCCGGGCGTACGGGTCACGCTGCCGGTGGGACGCCGGGGCGGCGCACCGGCTCCGCTTCGGCCTCGACCTGGTCAACTCCCTGGACTGGTTCCACCCGAACGCCTCCGGCCAGGACCGGCTCGCCGACGTGAGCTGGCCGGCCGCCCGCTGGCCGGGTTGACCGGCGCCCGCCACCCGACTCGGGCGTCCTGCGGGAGCGCGGGACGGCGGCCGGTCAGGGGCGGCGCTGCCGGGGCAGGCCGTCCGGGCCGTTGCGGTAGAGGGCGCGGGCCCGCTCGGCGAGATCCTTGGTGGCCGAGGAGTTGGCCCAGGTGCCGAGGACGATCGCCGCGCCGGGGACCACCTTGGCGACGACCCGCTTCGCCGCCCGCATGCCGGCCATCTGGGCCAGCCGGACGCCGAGCTGGAGCATGACCCTGCCCAGCGGGCGCTCCCCGGCCATCCCGAAGAGGGCCTCGGCGCGTTCCCGCCCGGCGGCCACCCCGAGGGCGAGCCGGGCGGTCTCGGCGACCTTGTGCACCCGCTGCAGCACCAGCAGGTCGGTGGCCCGGTCGGGGTGCACCGGGTCGACGCCGTGCGCCGCCGCGACGTGCAGCACCAACCGGGCCTGGGTCCAGGCCAGCACGCCCACGTCGATCACCGCGCCGGGCAGCCCGGCGACGCCGGACACCGCGCCGGAGAGCCGGGCCCGGTTGACGAACCGGCGGACCGCCTGGTCGGCCAGCTCGTCACCCGGGACGTCGGGCCGGGCCGCGCGTTCCCGGGCGGCCCACTGCGCCGCCTCCGGCCCGAGTCGCCGGACGGCCTCCAGGGCCAGGTGCTCCGGGGCGTACTGCGGGTCGTCCCGCATTCGGTCCCAGAGCGTGGCCGGCGGCGCCTCGGGGGCGTCGGCCGGCGCGGCGGGCGGGGTCGGGACGGTGTGCTCACCGTCGACGGGCGCGGGTTCGGTCACCAGTGCTCCCGAGGGTCGGTTCGCGGCGTACGGGGTCAGCGCCGGCGGCTGGACAGCCGGGAGGCCAGCTGCTGGAGCTTGCGCTGGTTCTCCGGCTTGGCCAGCTGGCGCCGGCCCCGATCGACGAGCTGCTGACCGCGCGGCGAGCGCAGGAACGTGCTGATCCGTTGCACCAGTGACATGTCGTCCTCCTGTCGGCGGTCCCCCGTCATGTGTACCCGGGACCGGCAACCCCTGGTACCCGGAACCGCCGTCCGGCACGCGTCCACATTGCGGCCCGGCCCCGGTCAGCCGAGGATCGCGTCGACGACCTGCTCGGCCCGCCACTCGTGCTGGGCGTACGCCCAGGGGAAGGCGGAGACCTGTACGGCCTGGGCGGCATCGGTCAGCGCCATGTCCTGCCAGCCGGGGATCTCCTCCAGCGCGGCGAGGAACTGGTGGGTGGCGAACTTCGGGTCCATCAGGTCCCCCACCGACCCCCAGCCGCTGCTGGGGCGCTGCTGGAACAGCCCGACCGAGTCGTGGTCCCAGCCGATGGCCTGGTGCGGGTAGTTCTGCGACTCGGGCAACACCGCGCTGGCGTAGTTGTAGAGGTTGCTTTCCTGCATGGCGGTGGCCACCGCGATGACCAGGCCGCGACGGGGCACGCCCATGTCCCGGCCCGCGCGCACGATCGCCTTGGCGTTGTCCATCTGGTCCTCGTCGAGGCCGGCCACCGGGGCGATCCGCTTCGGCTTGGGCTTCGGCTTCGGCTTCGGCTTGGCCGCGGGCTTCTTCGTCGCCGACGGGGAGACGTCCGGGTCGGCGGTCTGCGCGACCGGTGCCGGCGTCTGCCGCTCGCTGCCCCGGGAGGCCGCGTCCGGGGTCGCCCGCTGGGCGACCTCCACCGGCTGGGCGGGGGTCTCGGTGCCACCGATCGCGCCGGCGCCGACCTGGGCGACGCCGACCAGGCCCAGGCAGCAGACTGCGCCGGTGGCCACGGCCAGCCGGGTTCGGCCGGGCCGGGCGGCGAGGGGGTTAGTGAACCCGCCGAGGCGGGTACGGAGGGAGCCGAGGGTGGAGAGCCGGGGAGCGGAGGGCTCGGTGAGGCTGGTTGACCGATCGGTGGATGGGGTATCGTCCGAACGGTCAGCCGAACCGCCGAGGCCGTACTGGTCGTCGAGGGTGCCGTCGTCACGCATTCGACGAGGTTAGGCAGGGCGAGCCCTGGTCACCCAGCGTCACGGAGTGGCCCTGCCCACAGTTGCGCCCTTCCGAACCGGACCCGGCCGGCCACCCCGGGCGCGGCCGGGAGGATCCTCGCGGACCGGTCAAACCTCCGCCCGGTCGTGAGTCCTGCCGCCCGGGGGAGGTAGCACGCGTCCGGCGACCGGCCGGCCCATGAACGACTAACTAGTCCTTTCGGCCGACCCGTCACTCCACCATCCGGTGACCTGGGGGTGCAAGATCGGCGTATTCGCCCTGATTTGATCATCCGGTGCGCCAAATTGTGATCATCCAACGGGTGCCGAGCCGGGTCCTGCCGGAATGGATCAGGATGGCGGGTACGTTGCCCGAACCGGGTGCCGTGCGCGCACGGCCACCCGTACGCGCGTATCCAGGGAGGTCCCAACCGGTGCTCGACCCACACGAGCTCTACGAACTCACCGACGAGCTGCCCGAACTCGGTCAACCGGTGCTGATCCAGGCGCTCACCGGCTTCGTCGACGCCGGCAGCGCCGCCCGGCTGGCCCGCGAGCAGCTGGTCACCTCCCTTGAGGCACGCCCGATCGCCCGGTTCGACGTCGACCAGCTCTTCGACTACCGCTCCCGCCGCCCGGTGATGACCTTCGTGGAGGACCACTGGGCCGACTACGACGCCCCGGCGCTGGAGCTGCACCTGCTCCACGACGACGACGAGACCCCCTTCCTGCTGCTCACCGGCCCCGAGCCGGATCTCCAGTGGGAGCGGTTCGTGGCCGCGGTCGCCGGGCTCTCCGCCCGGCTGGACGTCCGGCTCACCGCAGGGCTGAACTCCATCCCGATGGCGGTGCCGCACACCCGGCCCACCGGGGTCACCGCGCACGCCACCCGCCCGGAGCTGATCGCCGGCTACGAGCCGTGGCTGCAGCGGGTCCAGGTGCCCGGCAGCGTCGGCCACCTGCTGGAGTACCGCCTCGGCGAGCAGGGCCGCGACGCGCTCGGCTTCGCCGCGCACGTGCCGCACTACGTCGCCCAGTCCGAGTACCCGGCTGCCGCCGAGGCGCTGCTCGCCTCGGTCTCCCGCAGCACCGGCCTGCTGCTGCCCCGGGACGGGCTGCGCGCGGCCGCCGAGGTGGTCCGGGTGGAGATCGACCGCCAGGTCGCGCAGACCGAGGAGGCGGCCACCCTGGTCCAGGCCCTGGAGGAGCAGTACGACGCGTTCGCCCGGGGCCGCGGCGAGAAGAACCTGCTCGCCGCCGAGACCGGCCCGCTGCCCACTGCCGACGAGCTCGGCGCCGAGCTGGAACGCTTCCTGGCCGAGCAGACCCGCCCGGGCGACACCCCGGGAAGCTGATCGGGCGCGGCCGGCGCGCCTGCGGCGGCGGGTCGGGGCGGGATGCGGCAGGCTGAAGGCATGCGCCTGGCGACCTGGAACGTCAACTCGGTGAAGGCCCGCCTGCCCCGGCTGCTCGACTGGCTGGCCACCACGAAACCCGACGTCGTCTGCCTGCAGGAGACCAAGTGCCCCGACGGGGCGTTCCCGGTCGGCGAGGTGGGCGAGCTGGGCTACGAGGCGGCCAGCCACAGCGACGGCCGGTGGAACGGCGTGGCCATCCTCTCCCGGGTCGGGCTGGCCGACGTGGCCGTCGGGTTCCCCGCCGAGCCCGGCTTCCCCGAGCCCGAGGCCCGGGCCATCTCGGCGACCTGCGACGGGGTGCGGGTCTGGTCGGTGTACGTGCCGAACGGCCGCGCCCCCGACGACCCGCATTACACGTACAAGCTGGCCTGGTTCGCCGCGCTGCGCGACGCGCTCGAACCGGAGCTGACCACCGGGCTGCCCCTGGCCGTCTGCGGCGACTTCAACGTCGCGCCGACCGACGCCGACGTCTGGGACCCGGCGCTCTTCGTCGCCTCCACCCACGTCACCCCCGCCGAGCGGGCGGCCCTGGCCGCGCTGCGCGACCTCGGGCTCAGCGACGTGGTGCCCACCCCGATGAAGGGCCCGCACCCCTTCACCTACTGGGACTACCGCGCCGGGATGTTCCACCAGAACAAGGGCATGCGGATCGACCTGGTGTACGCCTCCGCCCCGTTCGCCCGCGCGGTCCGCTCCGCGTACGTGGACCGGGAGGCGCGCAAGGGCAAGGGCCCCTCGGACCACGCCCCGATCGTGGTCGACGCCGACCTGGTGCCGGCCGTCGAGGCGCTCTGAGCCGCCCGGCCGTCGACGCGGCCCGGTCCGGCAGCGGTCGTTAGGGTGGAGCAATGGCAGTCGTGAAGATCAACGCGATCGACGTCCCGTCCGGCGCCGGCGAGGAGCTGGAGAAGCGGTTCGCGGCCCGGGCCGGCGCGGTGGAGAACTCCCCCGGCTTCCTCGGCTTCGAGCTGCTCCGCCCGGTCGCCGGGGAGAGCCGCTACTTCGTCTACACCCGCTGGGAGTCCGAGGAGGCGTACCAGGCGTGGGCGGCCGGACCGTCCCGGGTCGCGCACGCCGGCGGCGCGGGTGGCGAACAGCGCCGGCCGGTCGCCAGCGGCGCCACCCTGCTGGAGTTCGAGGTGGTCCAGCAGGTGCCCGGCAAGGGCTGAGCCCGGTCAGGGCCGGCGGGTGTCGACCAGCGAGGCGAACGCGATCACGTTGTCCGCGTACCCGGCCCGCCCGCCCAACCACTCGCCGCCGCAGGTGATCAGGCGCAGCCCCGGCGGGCCCTCGTCGCCGTACACCCGGTCGGCCGGCAGGTTGGCCTTGTCGAAGTGCTCGACCGTGTCGACCTCGAAGGTCACCACGCTCCGGTCCGACCGGGTCACCTCGATCCGGTCACCGGGCTTGAGCTTGCCGAGCTGGTAGAAGACCGCCGGGCCGCTCTTGGTGTCCACGTGTCCGACGATGATCGCCCGGCCCGGCTCCCCCGGGGTCGGGCCGCGGTCGTACCAACCGGTCTGGTTGTGCTTGCTCAGCGGCGGCACGGCGATCGAGCCGTCCCTGGCCTGCCCGACGGGTGTCACCGGCGCACTGACCTTGATCGCCGGCACGGAGAGGCTGACCGGGCGGCTCGCCGGCAGCGAGCCCTCCGGCGGCGGGTCGCCCTGCCCGGGGCGTACCGCGTCGGCGGCCCAGTCGAACGGCCCCGCGGTGCGGCCGAGCCCCGCCCCGGTGGCGAAGACCCCGACCAGGACCAGCACCACGGCCAGCGGCGCGGACCAGGGGCTGCGGCCCGCCCGGTCACGCCGGGCCGGCCGGGCGGCCGGCTGCGGGGCGGGATGCGAGGCCATGGCGGGACTCAGCGGCGGGCGGCGCCACGGACGGTACGGGGCCGACGCGACGCCACGACGCCGACGGCCGCCCCGGCCAGGGTCAGCGCGAGTCCCATCGGCACCAGCAGGCCGCCGAGGCCGACCCCGGCGCTGCCGCCGAAGCCGGTCGCCGGTCCACGGCTGGGCGCGACCCGCTTCACCACCTGGAGCATCGTCGACGCGGTCTGCCCGCTCGGGCACTCCAGCTTGACCCGGTAGTTGCCGGGACGGGTGCGCTCGTTGACCATCGGCGAGGCGGTCAGCAGCCCGCGTTGCGGCTGCACCTGCACCCGGCCGAAGGCGTCCGACACCACGGTCGCCGGCACCGAGTTGTCCCGGCAGCTCGCCCGGATGCCGACCAGGAAGCCGGGCTCCACGGTGCTCGGGGTGACCTCAACGAAGATCACCTCGCCGGGCGGCGGTGAGGACTGCCCGGGCGCCGGCTCGGCGACGGGGACCGGGGCGGCCAGGGCGGGGACCGCCCCGACCAGCGGGGCGGCGAACGCGGCAGCCGCGATCACCAACGCCGCGCGGCGCGTGACTGACACCATGACCCCTCCCGGCGCCGTAGGGCGGTACCGGGCAGCGGGCCGCCCGTCCTGCCGTACGGGATGAATCCTCTCACCCCCGGCCGCACCTCACATCCGATCGGCCGAACCGTCGCGTAGGCTCGGGTCGCTGTGACCTCCACCGACCAGAACCCCGCCGCCCCGCCCGCGCACGTCGCGCCGATCCGCACCTTCCACCCCCGCCGGGGGCGGATGAGCGGTCGTCAGGTCGACGCGCTGGACCGGCTCTGGCCGGCGTACGGCCTGGACATCGCCGAGCTGGACGGGCCGTTCGATCCGGCGGCGCTCTTCGGCCGGCGGGCCCCGCTGGTGCTGGAGATCGGGTCCGGCATGGGCGACGCCACCGCCGCGATGGCGGCGGCCGATCCGGGCCGGCACTATCTGGCGGTCGAGGTGCACACGCCCGGCATTGCCAACCTCCTGGAGCTGGCGGAACGGCACCCGCTGGGCAACGTCCGGGTGGCCCGGGGCGACGCGCTGGACCTGGTCCGGGCGCTGCCGGAGGGCTCGCTGGACGCGGTGCACGTCTTCTTCCCCGACCCCTGGCCCAAGTCGCGGCACCACAAGCGGCGGCTGATCCAGCCCGGCCACGTGGCGCTGCTGCGGTCCCGGCTGGCCCCCGGCGGGACGCTGCACTGCGCCACCGACTGGGCCGAGTACGCCGAGTCGATGCGGCAGACCCTGACCGCCGACCCGGAGCTGGTCGACACCCACGGCGGCTTCGCCCCGCGCCCCGCGCACCGCCCGGTGACGAAGTTCGAGCGGCGCGCCCTCACCGCCGGCCGACCGGTCTTCGACCTGGTCCACCGCCGGGTCGCCGCCACCGCCGCGCCCGCCCGGGGCTGACCCGCGGGCGTACCCCTCCGGGTGGTCGGCGTCGGCCGGGATCGGGACGCGCGGGACGGATCGCGCGCCCGGCGGGCGCCGCCGACGCCCCGGTTGGCGCTGCGGCCCATGATCCAGGCACCATGGGGAGCGCTATGACGCTCACTGCCGCGCTGCCTCGACGCGCCGACCCCGACACCCTCTTCGACGCGTTCGCCGGCTGGGCGAAGGAGCGCGGCCTCGACCTCTATCCCCACCAGGAGGAGGCGGTCATCGAGATCGTCTCCGGCGCGAACGTGATCATGAATACGCCGACCGGCTCGGGCAAGAGCCTGGTCGCGATCGCCGCCCACTTCGCCGCCCTGGCCGACGACCGGACCACCTTCTACACCGCGCCGATCAAGGCGCTGGTCTCGGAGAAGTTCTTCGCCCTCTGCGAGGTCTTCGGCGCCGAGAACGTCGGCATGCTCACCGGCGACGCCAGCGTCAACGCCGACGCCCCGATCATCTGTTGCACCGCGGAGATCCTGGCCAACCTGGCGCTGCGCGAGGGCGCCCGGGCCGACGTCGGCCAGGTGATCATGGACGAGTTCCACTTCTACGCCGAACCGGACCGGGGCTGGGCCTGGCAGGTGCCGATCATCGAGCTGCCGCAGGCGCAGTTCGTCCTGATGTCCGCCACGCTCGGCGACACCACCCGGTTCGTCGACGACCTGACCCGGCGCACCGGCCGGCCGACCGCCGTCGTCCGCTCGGCCGAGCGGCCGGTCCCGCTCCTCTTCTCGTACGCGATGACCCCGCTGCACGAGACCCTGGAGGAGCTGCTGGCCACCAAGCAGGCCCCGGTCTACGTCGTGCACTTCACCCAGGCCGCCGCGCTGGAACGCGCCCAGGCGCTGATGAGCGTCAACGTCTGCACCCGCGCCGAGAAGGACATGATCGCCCAGGCGATCGGGAACTTCCGGTTCACCTCCGGCTTCGGCAAGACGCTGTCCCGGCTGGTCCGGCACGGCATCGGCGTGCACCACGCCGGCATGCTGCCCAAGTACCGCCGCCTGGTGGAGACCCTCGCCCAGGCCGGGCTGCTCAAGGTCATCTGCGGCACCGACACCCTGGGCGTCGGCATCAACGTGCCGATCCGCACCGTGCTCTTCACCGGCCTGTCCAAGTACGACGGGGTGCGCACCCGGCTGCTCAAGGCCCGCGAGTTCCACCAGATCGCCGGTCGGGCCGGGCGGGCCGGCTTCGACACCCTCGGCCGGGTCGTCGTGCAGGCGCCCGAGCACGTGATCGAGAACGAGAAGGCCCTCGCCAAGGCCGGCGACGACCCGAAGAAGCGCCGCAAGGTGGTCAAGAAGAAGCCGCCGGAGGGCTCGATCGGCTGGGGCGAGCCGACCTTCCAGCGCCTGGTCGAGGCCGAGCCGGAGCCGCTGACCTCCAGCTTCCAGGTCAGCCACTCGATGCTGCTCAACGTGATCGGCCGCCCCGGCGACGCGTTCGCCTCGATGCGGCACCTGCTCACCGACAACCACGAGGACCGGGCCGCCCAGCGGAGGCACATCCGCCGGGCCATCGCCATCTACCGGGCGCTGCTGGCCGGCGGGGTGGTCGAGCAGCTCCCCGAGCCGGACGAGACCGGCCGGCGGGTCCGGCTCACCGTCGACCTCCAGCTCGACTTCGCGCTCAACCAGCCGCTCTCCCCGCTCGCCCTGGCGACGATCGAGCTGCTGGACCAGGAGTCCCCGTCGTACGCCCTCGACGTGCTCTCGGTGATCGAGTCGATCCTCGACGACCCGCGCCAGGTGCTCTCCGCGCAGCAGTTCAAGGCCCGCGGCGAGGCGGTCGCCGCGATGAAGGCCGAGGGCATCGAGTACGAGGCCCGACTGGAACTGCTCGACGAGGTGACCTGGCCGAAGCCGCTCGCGGAGCTGCTGGACGGCGCGTACGAGATGTACCGGCAGGGGCACCCCTGGGTCGCCGACCACCAGCTCTCCCCCAAGTCCGTCGTCCGGGACATGTACGAGCGGGCGATGACCTTCACCGAGTACGTGCAGTTCTACGGGCTGTCCCGCTCGGAGGGCCTGGTGCTGCGGTACCTCGCCGACGCGTACAAGACGCTGCGGCAGACCGTGCCCGAGGACGCCAAGACCGAGGAGCTGGTCGACCTCATCGAGTGGCTGGGCGAGCTGGTCCGCCAGGTCGACTCCAGCCTGATCGACGAGTGGGAGCGGCTGCGCAACCCGTCCGACGTGGCGGAGGTGGCCCTGGCCCACGCGGCCCTGGACGACCGGCCGCCGGCCGTGACCCGCAACGCGCGGGCGTTCCGGGTGCTGGTGCGCAACGCGCTGTTCCGCCGGGTCGAGCTGGCCGCCCTGCGCCGCTGGGACCTGCTCGGCGAGCTCGACGCCGGGAACGGCTGGGACGCCGACGCCTGGGCGGACGCGCTGGAGCCGTACTTCGACGCGTACGACTCGATCGGGGTGGGGCCGGACGCCCGCGGGCCGGCGCTGCTCATGATCGAGCAGGGCCGGGACCGGTGGACCGTCCGGCAGATCCTCGACGACCCGGAGGGCGACCACGACTGGGGCATCAGCGCCGAGGTCGACCTGGCCGCCTCCGACGAGGTGGGCGCCGCCGTCGTCCGGATCACCGCCGTGGAGCAGCTGTAGAAATTTCTCTCCGAGGGGCCGTCCGGTGCGTCCGAAGGACGGTGTCCGGTCCGCTTCAACCTGGCCAATCAACGAGGCGGTGACCAGCGCTAGGACAGGTTGGGGTGGACGGTCGCGGCTCTAATCGTCCGGATCAAGTTGGCCAAATCTCGGAGGTCGCGATGCCGATCGCCCCGGATCGCCATCCGTCGTCCACTCGCGCCAGGCGGCGGTCAACGAACGGCTGTGGTCGTGGGTCGAGCCGCGCCGCTGCCGCGCTCCGCTTGTTCCGGATCTCAGTGCGCCACTTCGTCTCTGGGGCGGGGGACGACCGAATGGTCGTTGGAGTCGAGGTCGCCGTTACCGCACACCCCGCCTGGGCCGCGGGCGGGATCCTCGCGGCGGCGGTTCTCTGTCTGTCATGCACACACTGCTGCTGGCCTGGAAGCCGCAGGACGCCTTACGGGCTCCCGCGCCCGCCTTAGGGCCCGCTGAGCGGGCCCTTCGTGCATTCCGGGTCCGGCTGGTGGTCATGGCCCGGCCCAATGGATAGCCTGTCCTCCTCGTACAGCGGCGGGGGTCGGTGTTGCCGGTCGACACGTCGGTTGCTGGTTGGGATGCAGCTGCTGCAACCCACATCGCCCGATACTCACGGCAGCGATCTCATGGCTGTCGTTGATATGTTCGCCGCTTGAGTCGCGGAAACGACGGTCTCTCGCGACATCCGGCAGCGGAGCGAGCCGAAGCGGTGGATGCCTACCGTGAGTCGTAGCGGGCAACTCAACCGCGGCCTCAGCGACCTACAGTGGCGCACGGCTCACGGACTAGTGCGCTGACCAAGAACGTTCACCGGGTTGAGCGTCAGGCGGCCTTGGCTCGTGGCCGGCCCCATCGTTTCCCGAAACGAGACCAGCCGCCCCAGAAGTTGTGGATGCTTGGGTGATGCTTTCCAAGGTCCGTCAATGGCGCGTGGTGCGCCTGGCCGTACGCCGCGTGGGTGTGCACCGAGTAACGGCCGTCGCCGGGTTGGTGCAGGCCCCGCTCCTGGCGATCCTCGCGCTGGTCCTGCGCCGACTTCCGCGCAACGACCGGCTGGTCGTCATGGGTTCGCCGCTCGACCGCTTCGCCGACAACGCCGCTTACCTGTACGTGTATTTGTCGGAACACGTGCCCGACCGTCAGGTCGTCTGGGTGAGCGGCTCAATCGATGTGGTCCGTCGACTGCGCTCCCACGGCTACCGGGCGGAGACGCGCTGGTCCCGCGGGGGGATCATGGCGGCGTTGCGTGCCGGCACGTTCGTCTACTCTGGGTACTGCTCGGACATCAACCGCTGGCTGTGGCCGGGCGCCACTACCGTCTCGTTGTGGCACGGCCTCCCCATCAAGCGGGTGGAGGGCGCCATCGGAAGGGACGACCGGAAGGTGGGTGGACTGTTGCACAGGCTCGCCCAGGCAGCACGGGAGAGACCCCCCGACTTCCTGCTCGCTCCGAGCGAGTTCGTCACCCGGTGCTTCTCCCCCGCGTTCGGTGTACCGCCGGAGCGCTGCTGGCAGCTCGGTTACCCGCGCAACGACCACCTGCTCGCCGACCCGGCGAAGCCTCCTGCCGCCCTGGTGTGGCACGAACGCGAATGGGCACGGCTGAGCTCGGCCCGCCCGGTCGTCGGCCTGTTCCTCACCTGGCGCGACGGTCGCGTGAACGACACGGACTCCGAGCTCGTGCAGCAACTTGCCGAGGTGTGCTCGGCGCATGGCGGCGTCCTGGCCTACAAGGCCCACTACAACGTGGCAGCCGCCGAGGTCCGGTCCCCGATGTGCGTGACAATTCCCGCCGACGCCGATCTGCATGCCTATCTCGGCCTGTGCGACGTTCTCGTCACGGACTACTCGTCGATCGCCCTCGACTTCCTGCTCATCCGGCGACCGGTGGTCTACTTCATGCCGGACCTCGAGCACTATGCCGCGACGCGTGGCTTCGAGGTCGACCCCCTCGAGCTGCCCGGCGTGGTCACGCGCGACAGGGAGACGCTCATGGCGTCGCTCGACCGCATCCTGGCGGATCCCGGCGCGCTCCCGTGGCAGCCCTTGTACGACCGATTCCTGCAGCAGATGTGGGGCTCGTACACCGGCCACGCGTCGGAGACGCTTGCTGTGGCACTCGCAGCGCCCGAGGCGGTGGGCGCGCCGGGGGCAGGGATGGTCAGTAGAGGCGCGGCCAACCCGGCGCACTGACTTCGGCCAGTACCCGGGAGAAGTGCCGCCGCAGCAACTGCTGGCGGGCACGCGCGAGGCGCGGCGTCCGCTGCGCGATATCGGTGTGCCGGGTTGACCAACGCGACGCGACGCTGGCAAGCATGAGTGGCCGCAGGGCCACCGGCAAGGGTCGATCCCCGTAGTAGGCCGTTAGGAAGGTTGTGGCGGCCTCGCGGCGCAGCCTTTGGACGAGCGGCAGGTCCGCTCCCACAACGAAGAACGGCGCGTCGAACAGCATCAGCAGGAACCGGACCACGTCGCGCTCGGCCCAGTCCTTCTCTGCGAGGTCGGGCTCCAGGCAGCACAGCCCGGACGGGGCCAGCACGACGTTCTCGGGAGCGAAGTCCCCGTGCAGCACGACCTTTAAGCCTCTCGTGCTGCCTTTCTGCGGGAGGGCGTCCTCGAACCATTCCCGCCGGATCGGGAGGCCTGCGGCTCGGAGGACCTCGGGGCCACGGGAGCTCGCACCGCGGTAGAGCTTGGACGAGTCCACGACGTCCTCTACAGCCGGTTCGAGGGAGTGCAATGCCCGAAGCACCTGCGCCGCCCCCTTCACGCCCTGTAGCAGCGGATCCCGATGTGCCAGGAGACCGGGCCGGATAAGTGCCGTCACGGTCGGTCCCGGTACATACTCCATGATGTAGGCCGCGATCTCCGGCACGGAGGCGACGGGGCGAGGGACCGATACCCCATTGCGGCGCTCCTCGAAATGGGTGTACAGCCTGTGCAGCGCCTGGAACTGGTCCTCCGCTGACAACGGTGAGGCAAGGTCGTTCTGCTGGCTGTCGCTCTTCGGCTGCTTGACAACCCAACGGCACCTCTGGCCGTCACCAGCGAGGCCGAGAAAGTACAGCGACGAGCGTCGACGCGACGGGCCCCTTCGCACGATCGTGACACGCTCCAGGTCGCCGGGGGGCAGTTCGTGCGCCAGAGCCGGCTTCACATGCTCAAGAATGAGGCTTTCAGCGTCCATCGAGCACCGTTCTGACGTGTGACACGACGGTCTTCCCGATGACGTCCGGATCCTGTTTGGCGTCCAACGTCACCACCTGCGTCGGCCCGGTGGTCAGTACGTCGTAGAGGCGCGCCTGTTGGGACAGCTGCTCGACGGACCACTGCTCCGGCTTCCGCTCGTAGGCCACCGCGGGGTCCACCCGCAGCAGGAACTCGACGTCCGGGGCGGGAGCGAGGCGTCCGACGATGCGGGCGAGCCAGCGCCCCGGAACGTCGGAGTACCAGAACTGCAGCTTCACGATCGTGTCCAGCCGGTACCTGTCGAGCACGAGCACGTCAGCGGAGCTGGCATACGCCCGCCGCCGCAGGCTCAGGCCGGCCGAGACGGCGGCCAACGTGCCGACCACCCGCCACGGCAGGGACCGCGAAGCGTTGCCAGCCAGTCCCGCCCCCGGGTCATGGACGCCCTCTATTTTGTCGCCGTATCGAGACGTGGCGCGGTCGGACGCCTCGGCGGACCTGCGCCGCCGGGGGCCGAGCCGGCTGCGGAAGTCAGCCGGCAGCCGGTTGAGCAGCGACTCCGGCCAGATCCTGAACGGTATCCACAGCACCTCGACGGAGCGGTCCTGCTGCAGGGCGGCTACCAACGCCTCGATCTGACGCGTCTTGCCAGCACCGTCCAGACCGGAGAAGGAGATCCTCACCTGCCGGGAGCGAGACGCTTCCGCCAGCCGTCCTGTCGTCCTCGTCCTGGCGACAACCGCCATCACGTCCCCCTCTTCGTGCGGACCGCCCACTCGTCGGCGGTGTGTTTCGATCTGGCCGACGAGGAGCTCTGTTCTTTCCCTGGTCGCCGGCAGTGGCGTCGCCGGTACATCGGCGACGAGGACGTGCTCAGCTCCGCCCATGTCGCGGCGGTCATCTCACGCTGCGACGGAGATGTCACGCAGACCCGCTCCAAACCCGCGCGGGTCAGCCGGTTCCATGCGCCTGCGGCCCAGCGGTACCTCGCCTGCCGCAGCGCGCAGACGAGGCGCTCATGCAGTCCGTCGTCGACCAGGAGGTCCACCTCGCACAGCGCGGGCCGCCGGCGCAGCCCGAGGACGAGGACATCCACCGCCGTCTCCTCCACGACGCGTAGGACACGCGGGCTGGCGCCGAGTCCGGCACGGCGCCACACCACTGGGTAGGCCGCAGCGGCCATCGAGCGCGCCCACTGCCGTGGTTTTTGCACGGTCGCGGCCGGCAGGCGGGACATGCCCTTCGCCCGCGGGGCGGGGTCCACGTGCGCCGACGACGGGGATGCCGCCCCGGCCCGGGCCAGCATGGCCCGTCCCAGCGCGACGAGGGACGGCCAGTCTCCCGCTCGGGCGCGTTCCACCGCCCGGTCACCGGTCCATTCCGGCGGGCACAGGCTCTCGAAGAATTCCTGACCGGGGCTCGGCGTGACGACCACGGGCGCGGCGGCGGCGAGCTCGGCCCGGCGACGGTCGTTGACCGCCTGCTTGTCGAGCAGACAGTGCAGCAGCACCGTCCAGAACAGGTCCGTGGGATCGAGGACGTGAACCCGTCCATCGTGCACCCGCCGTTCGAGGAGCGGTCCTTCCAGCCCCGAGCGGAACCTCAGCTCCCGGTGGTAGATCAGCTCCACCACGATGTCCAGCTTGAGGCCGTGCCTCGACCTCCGGTCACCGATGACGTAGAACCGGTGCCACGGGTGCAGTGCCCGGGGCAGGGCGACACCGCCGAGCGCGAAGATGACCTCCTCGGCGCGCGCGAGGTCGGCCCCGGCGACGAGCAGGTCCACGTCCCGGCCGGCCAGGTCGAGGGTCGATCGTCCGCGCAGCAGGGCCCAGCTCACCCCGGTGCTGTCGAACCCGTCGAACACGTCGTCCAGCGCCGTGGCCGCGCCGCACTTCCCGTTTCCGGTCATGTCGTTCCCGGTCATGTCGTCTCCGGCAGGAGGGCCGGCCGGCGCCGCCACACCTGCGCCAGCGCGCAGGCGCCACCGGCCAGCTGGGCGATGAGCCAGGCCACGGCCATGCCGTTGGCGCCGACTCGCGGAGTGAGCAGGAAGGACAGCCCGAGAGCCAGCACGGCGTTCTGCGCCCGCAGCCAGACGATCACCCACATCCTGCGATGCGCTCGCGACTCGGCGATCGCGAAAGTGACGAGGCAGCGCGGCACACTGGCGAGGAGCAGGATCTGCAGCGTCGACGCGCCTTCCGCGCTGTACTGTGCCCCGTACAGGTGCAGGATCAGCGGCGCGGCCAGGAGGCCTAGCCCGCTGACGAGCGCGACGAGCGGGACGGCCCGACGGAAGATCGTTCGCCGGAGCGCGCGCGGATCCTCGCCGTACGACGTCTCCACGGTGAGCGCCGTGCCGACGTTGGTGGCCAGCAGGTCCATGGTCGAGCTGGTCAGCCACGCCACCGCGAACACCGAGGCGGCGACGGGCTCGAGGAGCTCCAGCGCGATAACCGGGAGGAAGAACGTGGACGAGACCTGGAAGAGGTACCCGACGTAGTCCAGTCCCAGCCTCCGCAGTGGCTCACGGGGGCCGTTCCCGAGAGCCGCCGAGCTGCCCTGGTTCCTCCCACGCAGGAAGATCAGGCCCGAGACCACGGGCACCATCACCAGCATCGGGATCAGCCAGCTGGCGAAGATTCCCATCGCGGGAAAGACCCCGGACAGTGTCACGACCAGCACGATCTTGAGGAATCCGAAGGAGGTGTTCTCGACCGGGATCAGCTTTCCCCACCGGAGCGAGACCAGGGCGGCGTCCTGCAGCGCGAAGAGATTGAACAGCAGCACCGCGACGGCCAGGACCACGATGGTGCCCGCGGAGTGGAGGACCTCCGACAGTTGGCTCAGGTGCGGGAGCACGGCCAGGAGGAACACGCTCAGCACCACCACTGAGAACGCCGTGACGGCGCCGTAGACGTAGAGCAGGATCCGTCGGGCCCTCGACCCCGCCCTGGGCACGAGCACGGCCAGGCTCGGCCCCATGTTGAGCTGCGAGATCCCGGACAGCGTGGTCATGGCGGCGATCAGCGCGGTGTTCGTCCCCACCGTGGCCCGGTCGTAGAGCCGAGCCGCGAGCACCCAGTAGGCCACACCGAGCAACCCGTTGGATCCGGTGTTCAGGATCAGTGGCCAGGCGCTCCGGCTGAGCGGGTCGCGGACGACGTGAGCAGCTCGCTGACGCAGTCGCGCAGGTGAGAGCATCTGCTGGCCAGTCATCGGCTGGCCCTCCACCGGCTGCCGCTCACTGGGCCTTCAGGGCAACGAGCCAACCAGCCCACGCCCGCTCACTTGAGAACTGCCAGGTCCTGTCGCCCGTCGCTCCGGCGCTGGACTGCACGGCGTCGTCGTACTCCTGCCGCTTCCCGCCGATGTCCCACGCCTGCGACATCCCGGACGGCCCGGTGATGGTAACCGTCGTCGATCCTGAGTTGATGCCCATGCAGCCCACCAGCATCGCGTTGGCCGTCGTCGTCGTGATGCCGGGCACCGTGCCTGAGGACGACGAGGCGCCGGACGCCTTCGACGCCGCGACGTCCAGGCCGGAGGCACCCGTGTACCGGGCGATACCGCCGCCGCTGGTCACGCTGGAGCTGAAGCCCCAGCGGTAGCTGGACGGCTCGGAGGCGCCCGCCACCTTGTAGTAGCCGTACACGTGGGGGTTGGGCACTCCGGTCGCCGCCGCGATGGACGTCCACCCGGCCGGCACACTGGTGACGCTGCCGCCGTTGATCGCGAGGCAGGACACCAGCAGGTCACCGCTGGAGACCGCCGTCGGCGCTGTGATCGTCAGACCCGTGTCGGCCGTGGTGGCGGCGCTCGTGCTCGTCCCGGCGCGGACGATCCCCGCCGACGCCTGGCTCACTGTGATGATCGTGGTCGCGGCCGGGCTCGAGCCGGCGCTGTTCGACGCCACGAGCGTGACGGTGTACGTGCCCGCCGAGTCGTACGTCGCCATCGGGTTCTGCTGGGTAGAGGTGGTGCCGTTGCCAAAGTTCCACGACCACGAGGTCGGGCTGTTGGTGGACGTGTCGGTGAACTGAACACTCAACGGCGCGGTGCCCGACGTCGGTGACGCGGTGAAGCTCGCGGTCGGGACCGCCAGGGCCAGGTCGGCGTGCCAGTAGCGGGCGGTCGACATGTTGCTGGCCAGCACAACCAGGCCGGTGCGGCTGTTGACGCTCTGTTTGGACGAGGTGGGGTTGTTCATGTTCGCCGACGCCGCGTCACGGATGACCGGGGTGCCCCGGCCAGGGGAGAAGACCGGGTTGTCGATCGGAGCCACCTTCTCGTAGATCGTCCCCGGAGCTCCCGAATACGGACACCCAGAGCTCGTGGGCGCGGTGGCAAACACGTAAACCTTCGCGTTCTCATCGTCGAGCATCACCACCGGACGGGTGTGGCAGTCGGCGAGCGTGCCGACCGTAGTGCTGGACCACGAGGCGGTCCCCGGCTTGAAGACGAGGAGGTTGATCTGTGGGTCCGACGGCGAGGACCCCGGCAGCTCGTCCAGGCTGGTCTTCACCGTCGCGAAGACCCGCCCTGCCTGGTCCGCCTGGATCGCCTTCAGGTTGAGGTGGTCGTCCGCCTGCTTCGGACCGCGTACCACAACACTGCCGTGCCACTTCGTCGCGGGTTCACCGTCGTTGTGGACCGCCCAGTACATCGTGTCGTCGAGGTGGTTGCTCCACATCACGCCGATCTTGCTGCGCTTGAACGCGACGACGGCTGATATGTCGTCGGGTGCCACGCTCGTGCCGGGCACCGGAAGCACCATGGGGGTCCCCCACACGCTGTCACTGCCCTGCGAGGAGTTGACGTAGACCTGGCTCGTGTAGCCGCTCGTCGGTGAGCCGCTCACCTGCGTCCAGGTGGCCCACAGCTTGCCCGTGGAGTCCTTGTCGAGGGTGAGCGACTCGCTGGAGTAGTTGTTGATTTCCACCGGATAGCCGCTGTCGAGCGAGTAGCTCTTGTTGGAGGAGTCGTACGAGTAGCGGTACAGGCGGGCCGGACGGCCGCTCACCGACTTCTTGATGGAGCTGTCGCTGCTCACCGTCGCCCACTGCGAGGCGATGTAGAGCTTCTGGCCGTCCCAGAGCGCGTCGGACAGCGTCTGGGGGCGGTCGTCAATGGGCGTGCCGGTGTCGACCGCATTCCCGGTCGACCGGTCCAGCCGGAATATGTGCCAGGTCTTGCTGACCGTGTCGAACATGGTGGCCCACCAGAGCCCGTCGTTGTACCACAGTTTGCTCTGCGGTTTGTCCGATGTCGGCGGATTCGACACGCCGCTGAAGCTCTGGTCCAGGTAACCGATGTCACCCGTTGTGGCCCGGGCGGGCAGCGCCGCCAGCAGGGCAGACGAACTCACGGCCAGCACGACTGCCGCAATGGTGCCGAGAATCTGTCTTGGCAGTCGCCTGTCGTGCCGCATGACCGTCCCTATCCCACTCGGCGGTACGAGCCCTCCTCCGTGCTACCTCTGTCACGCTATGCGTTCCCGAATCCTTATGGCACCGTACCCGGTAAAGATACACACACGTCCACCCAAAGGTGACTGGGTGGGTCATACTGTGACGAACCGCTAAGGGGTGGCGGCATCCTCTGACTACAGTGGCCGTCCATGAACCACCAGGAAAGCGAGGGGGCCGATGCCGTCCGACGGTCGCGTTGGGACGAAGTCGCTCCCGGATGGCTTCATTCTCGAGCTGATCCAGCGAGGGCGTCGCGCCGATCGGACTAGGACCATACCGGGGAAGGCTCAGCCGTCATGGGCGTTGCCTCCTCCGCGGGTGATGACGACGCGGCTGGCCTCGTGGTTCGGTGGGGCAGGGCCGTTACTCTTCCCCATCCTGGTCGTCATCGTCGGGTGCGTCGCGGCCAGCCGGGGTGACCAGGGGGCGATCCGGACGTGGGGACTGGTCCAGGCCCTCCCCTGGCTCTACTTCCTGAGCGTCGCCCTGCTCACCGGCTCCTTCTTCCTGGAGCTCTTCGGGCATCGGCGGGAGATGCGGCAGTTCCCGCTGGCGGTCCACCTGGTCGGCCTGGTCGTGCTGCTGCACGGAGCACCGGCGTTCCTGGAGCAGGAACCGCGGTTTGCCACCGCCTGGCTCCACGCAGGTTTCACCGGCCAGATCCTGGAGCACCAGGTCAGCCCGGG
The DNA here is from genome assembly GCF_052814115.1 of Micromonospora sp. IBHARD004. Taxonomy (NCBI): domain Bacteria; kingdom Bacillati; phylum Actinomycetota; class Actinomycetes; order Micromonosporales; family Micromonosporaceae; genus Micromonospora; species Micromonospora sp. IBHARD004. Next base: position 2,414,882 of record NZ_CP199934.1, on the reverse strand, counting down.
CGGCGTCGACGCCCGGTTCAACTGGCCCGGGTTCTTCTCAGCGGCCGCGGCGGTGACGGGCTCCGGAGGCCTGGACAGCGCAATCCCGTTGCTGCGCTGGGCGCCGATCTTCATCGTGCTGCTCTACCTCCCACCGATCTACGTGATTGGCCGGCAGTTGACCGGCTCGAGAACCGCCACCTGGCTCGGACTCTGGTTCTTCGTGCTGGTCAACTGGGTGGGCCAGGACTACTTCGCGCCGCAGAGCCTCGGGTTCGTGCTCTACCTCATGGCCGTCGCTTTGATCATCGCCTTCTTCCGGCAGCCGAGCCGGGCCTCCTCCGTCAGTCGTAACCGGTTGCCCTGGGACGGGCTGCCCGACGTCGAGGCTGGACCGGGCACACGGCTCGCCGTCGCCGTCCTGCTGCTCCTCCTGACGGGTGCCATCGCCGTAAGCCACCAGCTGTCGCCGATCATGCTGGTGCTCGTCTCCGCAGCACTCGTCCTCGTCGGACGCTTCAGACTCGCTCTCTTCCCCGTGATCGCGCTGGTAATGGTGCTCGGATGGATCAGCGTCGGCACCACGGCCTACTGGGTAGGCCACCTCCACACGCTCTTCGGCGGCTTTGGCAACGTGCAGGAGGTCGTCTCCAATTCGGTGGGGGAACGTATCGGTGGATCGCCCGCCCATCTCGCTGTCGTCAAGCTCCGCCTGGCGTTCACCGCGCTGGTGTGGTCGGCGATGGGGGCGTCGACGCTCCGGCTATGGATCCGCAAACGACCCCCGATAACCCTGTTCACGCTTGTCGTCGTCCCGTTCCTCACGCTGGCCCAGGACTACGGCAACGAGGGTGTGCTGCGCATCTTTCTCTTTTCCGCACCGTTCGCCTGCCTGGTCATCGGCCAGGCGGTGCTCGGCATGCTCCGGATGCGGTGGGTCCGGCCAGCCGTCATCGCCGCGGCTCTGCTGTCGGTCCCGCTCTTCCTGACTACGCGGTACGGCAACGAGTCGTTCGAACAGGTGCGCTCCGACGAGGTGGCCGCCATCCGGGCGCTGTACCGATTGGCACCACCGGACTCGGACCTGATCAGCCTCACATCCCAGGTGCCGTGGCGGTTCGCCTACGCAACGGAGCACGACTACAGCAGGCCGACGAACGCCGAAGGGTTCCTCGCAGGTGACCGGGAGGCCGTGCGGGGGCCGGTCGGGGGCGAGACGAGACGTACGGGCCGCGCCTACCTGATCGTCACCCGATCACAGGAGATCTACGCCTACGAGTCGCTGGGTCAGCGGGAAAACTGGTTCGACACCGTGCAGCCCCTGCTCACCAGGGAGAACGGCTACCGCCTTCTGTTTCATAACGAGGAAGCATGGATCTACGAGTACGAGTCAACATGGCGCCCATGACCGCGATTCTGCCCAGGCTCCGTCCGACCCAGCTGGTGCTCATCGGCTGGACGTTGCTCAGTTTCCTGCTGGCCCTGCTGCCGACCGGGGTGGGTGGATCCCCACGCGCCGTCAACGCAGTCCTGTTCATGACCCTCGGGCCGGGTTGCGCGATGCTGCTGGTCATCCTGCGCACCCTGCCCGTGGCCGTCGCCGCCGTGGTCGCCATCGGAACCTCCCTGGCCATCCTCGTTCTCAGCAGCCAGGCGCTGCTGATCGTGGGTATGTGGCGCCCCTGGGGGATCACCGGCCTGGTCGCCCTTACCACGACCGCGCTCACCCTGCTGCCGACCCTCCGCGAGGCCAGGGACGCCACATGAGGTCCCTGCTGGTGGACATCCTGACGTCGGCGCCGATGATCGTCGCCCTTGCGACCCTCGCCGTGTCGTCTCTCTTCTACGACCTGGTGCGACGTGAGGTGGTCCTGAAGGCCCCGTCGCCAAGGAGTACGGCACGGTCGTCGAGATGGCGGTGGGTGAAGCACTCGCTGACCCGTTGGTGCCGCACTTGTGGGATCGTGGCGACCGTCCTGTTCTCGGCGCTCGTGGCCCTGCGCTTCATCGCGCTCGGCGCCTGATCCCGGCCCCCTGCCCAGACGCCCCGAGCCGGGCAGCGATCACCGAAGCCGGCCATGAAAGGGCACAAGGAGGACGGCCTCCGCACCCGACTTCATCAGTAGGTAGACACACGCGGTCGGTAGATTCGCGGGCTGACCTGCGAGGACGGCATGCGGGGCCGGCGGAGGCGTGTTCCACGACTCCGGCGGGTGTTTTTCCAGTTCAGGGGCTATTCGGGAGTCTGGATGCCGGTCACCTTTGGTGGCATCGGCACACCGGCGTCGGTGAAGAGTTTCGCCTGGGTGTCGGTGAGGCGGGTGGTCTGCTGCAGGCGGCCGGCGGGGCCTGCGAGGGTGATCTGGTGGATGCGGCCGAGTTCGTTCGGATGGTGCGCCAGGTGGTGCCGGTGCGGCGTTCGGCGACACGGATCAGCAGCAGGGCGAGCCAGCACAGCAGCACTTGGGCGCGTATCCGCTCGTCCAGGCGGTGGTAGACCGGCCGCAAGTACAAGGTCGACTTCATCGTGCGGAAGGAATGCTCGGCCTCGAGGAGGTTCGTGTAGCCGAGCGCGACGTCCTCGGCGGACAGGTCCGGGTCGGAGGTGGCTAGGAGGTACTTGCCGTCGAGCTTGGCCTCGGCGGCGACCTTGGCCCGGTCGATGGACAGCCGCCCGGTGGCGGGGTGCTGCTTGAGCCAGCGCCCGAGCGTGGGGTGGTCGCGCAGGGCGCACTCGGCGGCCCGTGCGGCGATGATCCGCGCGGTGTCCGGGTCTTGTGGAGCGTTGTCCACGACGACGATCTAATAACGGGGGGTAGTCCAGCGCGGCGAGCGAGTCGAGCGCCGCCGTGCAGAGCGGCGAACGTCAGCACGACGGCACGACCACGCTGACCGACGGGTGCTCCGCTGGCCGGCGCGGCGGGCACGCGGGGCCGACGTCGAACTTGCCGTCGGGGCGTGCGTCGCGGCGCTCGAGCGGCGGCAGGCCGTCCTCGCGCAGGTGTTCGTCGACCGCCTCGGCGAGCCGTTCGCGGATCACGCCGGCCAGCCCGGCGGCGGTCAGCCCGCCGGCCGGCAGCGGGACGTCGAACAGCCCCAGCGGTTGCCCGTGCAGCCGGACCAGGACCTGCGCGGCGACGTACCGGTTCCCGTCCGGGCCACCGCCGTCGGGCACCGCGGGCACGCCCTCGGCGAGTTCGACCGCGAGCACCCGTACCGGCTCGGGTGCCGCGCCGCGCCGTGCCCGGTCCGGCCGGCCGGCGACGTGGGAGGCGCGCATCGCCTGCCCGAAGACGTAGCCGGACGCGGTCACCAGCAGCCCGGCCACGATCGCCCCGGCCCGCAGCAGCCCGGTGCGGTCGCCGTCGCGGAGCTGGCGCAGCCCCCGGCGTACCCCCTCCGGCAGCGCGCGGCGGGTGTAGGCCCGCTCAGCGGAGAGCCCGGCGTCGCCGCCGACCAGGCGGGCGACGACCGCCTTGGACCGTCCCTCCGAGAAGCAGCGCCGGCGGAAGTAGCGCCAGGTGGCCCGGTCCGTGGTCACCCGGTGCCGGACAAGCGCCGCGGGCTCATAGAGCACGACCCCCTCCGGGTGCTGCTGCCGGATCCGGATGCACAGCTCGGTCTCCTCGCAGCCCACCGGAGTACGCCCGATCCTGCCCAGCGCGGGATCGAAGCCGTCGGTCCGGGCGAGAACCGCACGGCGGAAGGACATGTTGCAGCCGATGACGTTGCGTACCGGGGAGGCCTCGGTCGGCTGCCCGATGAAGCTGCACCCCACCACCCAGTCGAACTCCGGTGGCAACCAGCGCGGTCGGTCCTCCTGCCACGCCGGCACCGCCCGCCCGCCGACGGCGAGCACCCGCTCGTCGCGGTAGTGCGGCAGCAGCCGGGCCAGCCAATCTGGCTCCGCCTCCGCGTCGTCGTCGAGGAAGGCCACGATCTCCCCGCGTGCCCGCGCCACGCCGGTGTTGCGGGCCGCGGAGAGGCCGCGCGGACCGGCGTTCGGCACGACGGTCAGGTCGGGGAAGGCGTGTCGGGCCCGGTCGAGCAGCGCGGGATTGTGGTCCACGACCACGACGATCTGCGCGGCCGGGACGTCCTGCGCGAGCACCGATCCGATCGCCCGCACGATCTGCGGCCAGCGCTGTTCGGTGTAGACGCAGATCACGACGGTGACGCTCGGCGCCAGCCCGGGGTCGGCCGGCGGCTGCGGGTCGGCGCTGGCGACCGGTTCAGACGTTGACGAGGACGCGGTCGACGTTGCCGCGGAACCACCGTGGGTTGTCATGGTCACCTTCCGAGTCGATGAACAGCAGGATGTGGCGCAGCCAGTACAGGAGCAGGGCCGCCCGCTGCGGGACGGTGTCCAGCCAGGCGGCGACCTCGCGGGCGGGAACGTCGAGCGCCTCGCCGATGCCGCGGCGCAGCGCGCGGACGACGGCCTCGCCGAGTTCCTCGCCGCCGGCCACCCGGCGGGCGAGGACGTGCAGGTGCAGCAGGTCGTGCAGGGGAAGCTGGCCGGGGGGTCGCGCAGTCCCAGTCCACGATCCCGGTCACCCGGGCGCCGAGCGGCGCGGCCAGCAGGTTCCCGGGCCAGAAGTCGCCGTGGATCCAGGAGATGGTGACGGTGTGGCCGACGAGAACGGCGGCGAGTTCCTCGCGCAGCCGCCCCACGGCGTCAAGGAGGCGGGCCGGCCGGGACCGGGTGAGCGCGTACGCCTCCAGCCGCCGCAGCGGGGCGTCCACCCACTCCTTGACCGCAACGCGGTCCAGCAGGGCCTGCTCGCGGGTACGGGCGTGCAGGTCGCGGATCATCCGGGTCGCCGCGCCGAGCAGCGCCGCGCGGTGGGCCCGACGCAGCATCATCGCGCTCGCGGCAATCCGCAGCACCCCGAGCAGCAGAGCGAGTCCCGTGCCCGCCGTCCGCGACCCCACCGTCCCGACGCGATCATGAGTGGACCCCCTCGGCCAGCGCCACCGGGTCGGGCAGCTCGGCGGCGATTGACTGCCAGTGGTGCAGGACCCGGTGGTCGATCGGGTCGACAACCGGCCGCGGCCGCCGCACCGCCCGCTCCCGGATCAGCGTGCGGAGCACCCGCTGGCCGTCGCGGAAGGTGTGCAGGTTCGAGGTCCCGCACCGCCTCGGCAGTTCGGTGCTCGGCACCTCGGCGATGCGCAGGTTCGCCTTCAGGGCGTGCACGACCAGTTCGGTCTCGATCTCGAAGCCGTGCACCGTGAGGGCGAGCTCCGGCAGGCACTCGCGGCGGAACGAGCAGAACCCGTAGCACAGGTCGGTGAAGCGGACGAGGAACATGCTGTTCGTCATCCGGACCAGCATCTGGTTACCGATCCTGCGCAGCGGGGTCAGATCCGTCGATCCGCCGCCGGTCAGGAACCGCGAGCCTTTCACGAAGTCGTACCCGTTTATCAACGGTGTGACGAAGCGGTGGATCTCGCCGGGGTCCATGCTGCCGTCCGCGTCGATCATCACGACGAGGTCGCCGCTCGCCGCGGCGAAGGCGACCCGCGCGGCGTCTCCCTTGCCCCGGCAATGCTGGGTCAGCACCACGATGTCGGGCCGGATGGCGCGCGCGACCTCCACCGTGCGGTCGGACGAGTGCCCGTCGACGAGGATCACCTCGTCCACGATGGACGGCATCCGCTCGAGCACCCAGGCGATGTTCTTCTCCTCGTTGAGCGCGGGGATGACCACGCTCACGGTCTGCCGCCCGGGAACCCCGCTGACGGATTCGGCGCCGGTGCCGTCGGACCATTGCCGCATCCGGAGGAGGCTCAGTGGCGGCTGGCCGTCACGCTCCGGTTGGGTCGTACGGTCCAGTTCCGGCGCGGAGAGCGAGCCGACGGCGGTGCCCACGGCATCGTCGATGTTGCGGGAGGCTGTCACCGGTCCCTCCCCGCGAGAGACACCGCCCGGTTCCTCCACAGCACGAATCTGGTCTCTCGCAGTCCGTGAGCACGCGCACTCGTTCTCATCAAGCCCCTCTTCCCCACTGATGCTCGAAGCGACTCGAGCCGACACGCAAAGAAGGCGCGACCCCAACCGCGCCCGGTCGCGTCCGAATCCGAATCGGACGTTAAGGGTGGGTGAAGGCGTGCATACCCGGCATCGCAAAATCGGGGCCGTTTTGGGGATCTTCACGGAAAAACAGGATATCCGTGGCCACTCCTGCTACCCGATCATTGGAGCGGAAGAAAGCGGAAGAAACCGCCATGGTCACCCGGTCGGCCGTACGACGCCGGCCCGGGTCGCAACGGCGATCCCGGGAGGGCGGTTCGGCGGTAGCCGGATCAGCGGTAGACCGCGCGGTTCGCCGTTTCGATGACAAGCGGCCGAGTGCGTGATCGGCCGGCTCGGTGTACACACCGCCGGGTGGTTCTTTCTGCAGGTGTCCATCGCGGCGGGCGCCGGCGCCGTGCTGGTGGACGCGGCTGGTCATCGAGTCCACGCTCACCGTCCAGCCGATGCCACCCCGAGCGTCGCCACGTGCCTGCAGGTCAGCCAGGATCCGGTCCCAGGTTCCATCGCGCTGCCAGCGGCGGAACAGGCCGTACACCGTCGGCCATGGCCCGTACTCGGGTGGGATGTCGCGCCACGGAGCACCGACCCGGATCCGCCACCGGATGCCGTTGATGAGCTGCCGCTTCTCCCATTTCGGCGGACGGCCCTTACCCGGCGCGGCAGGCAGCAGCGGGGCCAGGACGGCCCATTGCGGCGTCGGTCAGGTCATGCCGCGTCGTCACCGCTACGGTGGCCACGAGGTCTCCGGTATGAAGTTCTGCTTCGTCGCTGAACCACCTACCGGAGACCTCAGTTATCGATCACCGCCACGCCGTGACCTCGACCCCAAGCCCCCGACTTACGAAACACGCCTTAACCAATGCCCTTGCAAGGGTTGCCATCCCGTCCGCGCCCTCGGTGCTGGCGTCGGCTCCTGCCCCTACGAGGCGGGCACGCTTGCCAGGCTTGTTGGCGAAGCCGATCGTGTCCAAGGTCGGTACGCCGATGGACCCGGACCACATCGACCGGACCTGGCACAAGATCCGCGCCGCGAACAACTTCCCGCTGCACCTTGCGCCAGCTCAGTCCTGCTCACACCCTCCACCACCGGCTCACCCAACCCAGGCGTCGAGGCGCAAGCAACGGCCACCGCCGCCTGCGCCACATACCCCGCCGGCGTCAACCCCGCCAGCCGCGCGGCAGCGACAACGTCCTCGTGCTCATCGTCGCCAAACCGCACATACACCCGATGGGGACGACCTGGAACGAATGCTGCCGATGCCAACCCTGCGGATCTCCAACAGCCGTCATCCGGCCGAGCCCCGCGCCCCTTCGGCGCCGTCAGCCCCAACCCCGAACTTCGCCGTCGGCCGAACGCGAAGATCCCACACGATGCACAGCATCCCGGCACCGTACCGACTGGCCACCTTCACGCGGACACTGGCCACCTCTTTGGCCAACTCCCGCGGACTTGGCCAACTTGACGCGGACGGGACAGGACGGCCCCTTTTCTTCCCTGGGCGATGTCAGATCCGTCGATTAGAATGTATGTACTAATCGAGTTCCTGACCTGGGAGGATGCTCGTGACCGCGCCCATCTCCACTCCCCTGACGCCGTACGCCACCCTCCTCGGCTTCACCCGGTACGTGGACCGCACCGGGCCCACCAAGGCCACCTTCGTCGGCGGCCTGCGCAAGCAGCGCGCGAGCCGGCACGGGTTCAACCCACACGGTCAGTTCGTCAAGGCGCTCAAGGCCGACATCGCGTTCCACACCGGCGGCACCCACCTGGCCCAGGTGCCTGACCTGGTCAAGCCCCGCTGGCGCCCGCTCTACCAGGCGCTCGTCCCCGGCGCGACGGCCTGGCTCCAGTCACTCGGCGAGCCGGCCGGCGTCGACCTCGCCCAGACCCGGGACGCCCTGGCGATGCTCGGCGACCTGCCCGTCAAGATCAACCCTCACTTCGGCGTCCGGTACGCCGACGGCCGCGCCGAGGCGGTCCGCCTGCACTTCGACGAGGCGCCGCCCAGCGAGGAGGCGACCCTCGCCACCCTGCACCTGATGGCCCGGCACATGGACGCGGTGCTCCCGCACGCCGAGCCGGTCCTCGTCGACGTCCGCCGCGGCGAGGCCCACCGGATGCCCGAGACGGCCAAGCCCCAGCAGGTCGAGCAGTGGCTGGCCGGCGAGGCCGCCGCGTTCCGTGCCATCTGGTCCACCGCCGCCTGACCCCCCACCACGCCGGCCCACCGCCCGCCCGGACGGATGCACGGAGAAAGGACCCCTCTCTCTCCGTGCATCCACCTGAGCAGACCGGCAGCGGGCGACCGCCGCCGGCTCAGCCGACCCGGTCCGGGGCGAAACGGGCGAGCGGGTTGGCCAGCGTCCCGACGATCAGGCGGCCAGGTGCTTCTCCAGGTCGTCGAGGATCTTGTTGGCGGCGCCGACGCCGATGCCGGTCATCCAGACCTCGTCGGAGACCACGTGGGCCTTGCCCGCCTTCACCGCGGACAGGCCCTGCCAGAGGGTGCCGCCGGTGACCTTGGCCTGCTCGGCGGCGGCCTTCTCGCCGTACGCGGTCACGAAGATGACGTCACCGTCGACCTCGTTGATCCGCTCCGGGCTGACCAGGTCGAAGCGCTTGTCCTCCTTGCCCTCGAGCCGCTGCCGCGCCGGACGGCCCAGGCCGGTGTCGCCCACGACGATGCCGGAGAACGAGTCCGGCCCGTACACCCGGATGTTGCCCGGGATGAACCGCACGATGGAGATCTCCCGCGACGCGGCGTCGCCGAGCTTCGCGCCGAACTCCTTCGCCCGCTTCTCGTACGCGCTCAGCAGGTCCTTGGCCTGCTGCTCGCGGCCCAGGGCCTTGCCGTCGAGGAGCAGGTTCTCCTTCCAGGTGATGCCAACCTTCTCGGTGAAGACGGTCGGGGCGATGGCGCTCAGCTCGTCGTAGAACTTCTCCTGGCGGAACTTGCTGCCCAGGATGAGGTCCGGCTTGAGCGCGGTGATCGCCTCCAGGTCGGGCTCGGTGAGCACCCCGACCTCCTTGATGCCGGCCAGCTTCTCCGCGCCGAAGTAGGTGGGCCAGCTCTTCGCCTCACCGGCGGTGGCGGCGCCGACCGGCGTGACGCCCAGCGAGAGCGCCGTGTCGATCTTGTCGGTGTCGAGCACCACGACCCGCTTCGGGTCCGCCGGGACCTTGGTGGTGCCCATGGCGTGGGTGATCTCCCGGGTCTCCCCGGTGGCGGTGCCTGCGACCGGGTCGCTCTCCCCGCAGGCGGTCAGGCCCACGCCGAGAGCGACGGCCGCGGTGAGGGCGGCGGCGAGACGACGCATCAGATTCCTTTCGAAGGGTACGAGTCGACGGGCGGCAGGTCCGCGTCGGCGACGGAGGGGCGCGCCGCCGGAGCGGTCGGGCGCGCCAGGGAAGGACTGGTGAGGCCGGGCACCACGAGCGGCGCGCCGGTCACCGGGCAGGGCACGACCACGCAGTCGAGCCCGAAGACGTCACGGACCAGGTCCGCGGTGAGGATCTCGCGCGGCGGGCCGGCGGCGACCACCCTGCCCTCGCGCATCGCGATCAGGTGGTCGGCGTACCGGGCGGCCTGGTTGAGGTCGTGCAGCACGGCGACCACGGTCCGGCCGCGTTCGGCGCGCAGCCGGTGCAGCAGGTCCAGCACCTCCACCTGGTGGGCCAGGTCGAGGAAGGTGGTCGGCTCGTCCAGCAGCAGCGCCTCGGTGTCCTGGGCGAGGGTCATCGCGATCCAGACCCGCTGCCGCTGCCCGCCGGAGAGGGTGTCCACCGGGCGGTCGGCGAGTCCGGCCACGTCGGCCTGGGCCATCGCCCGGTCGACGGCGACGGAGTCCTGCTCCGACCACTGCCGCCACCACCGCTGGTACGGCTGCCGGCCCCGGCCGACCAGGTCCGCCACGGTGACCCCCTCGGGCACCAGCGGGCTCTGCGGCAGCACGCCGAGGCGGCGGGCGACCTCGCGGGTGGGCAGCTCGCGGATGGCCGTGCCGTCCAGCAGCACGGTGCCGCGGCGCGGGGTGAGCAGCCGGGCCATGGTCCGCAGCAGGGTGGACTTGCCGCAGGCGTTCGGCCCGACGATGACCGTGAAGGCGTCGGTGGGCAGCTCCACGTCGAGCCCGTCCAGGACGGTCCGCTCGTCGTAGCCGACGGTCAGGTCGCGGGTCGAGAGCATCGCGCCTCGGGTCTCAGGGGTGCGGTTCACGCGGACCTCCGCCGACGTCGGACCAGCAGGAACATCAGGTACGGACCGCCGATGGCGGCGGTGAGCACGCCCGCCGGCAGCTGGGTGGGGGCGAAGATCCGCCGGCCGGCCAGGTCGGCCAGCACCAGCAGCAGCGCGCCGACCAGGGCGGCGCAGACCAGCGGCGGCCGCTCGGCGCGGACCAGCCGGCGGGCCACCTGCGGGGCGACCAGCGCGACGAAGTCGACCGCGCCGACCTGGGCGGTGACGGTGGCGGCCAGCACGACGCCGGTGGCGGCCAGGCCGAGCCGCCGGGCCGCCGGGCGCAGCCCGATCCCCCGGGCGGTGTCGTCGTCCAGCGCGGTGCCGTTGAGCGCCCAGCCGGCCCAGGCCAGCACCGGCAGCAGGACGGCCAGGGTGAGCGCGATCCAGAGAGTCTCGGACCAGCCCCGGCCGGCCAGGGTGCCGATCAGCCAGATCTGCGCGCGCAGCCCGTCGATCGGGTCGGCGGAGAGCATGACCACCTCGGTCAGCGCCCGCAGGGCGAACGCGACGGCCACTCCGGCCAGCACGAACCGCTGGGCGGCCAGGCCGTGCCGGGCGCCGAGGACGAGCAGCAGCAGCGCGGCGGCCAGCCCGCCGAGCAGCGCCGCCGGGGCGACCAGCGCGGCGGCGGCGCCGGTGGTGATCGCGACGGTGGCGGCCAGGCCGGCGCCCTGGGTGATGCCGATGACGTCCGGGCTGGCCAGCGGGTTGCGGGCCACGCTCTGGATGAGCGTGCCGGCGATCCCGAAGGCCGCCCCGGCGGTCGCGGCCAGCACGATCCGGGGCAGCCGCAGGTCGCGCACCACCAGGTCGTACGGGGTGCCGGCGCCGGACAGCGAGCGGAGCACGTCGGCCGGGGCGACGTACGGGGTGCCGAGGGAGAGGCTGAGCACGACGGCGGCGGCGAGCAGCACGGTGGTCACGGCGGCGACGAGCACCGCGCGGCGGCGGACCTGCACGCTGACCGGCCCGAGCCGCAGCAGCGACCGACCGGGCAGCCCGGCGTACGTCGGGCGGGACGACTCGACGGCGGTCACGCGGTCACCACCTTCGCCCGGCGGACCAGGTACGCCAGCAGCGGGGCGCCGATCAGCGCGGTGACGATCCCGGCCGGCACCTCACCGGGCGGGGCGACCAGCCGGCCGACGACGTCGGCGCCGAGCAGCAGGGCCGGCCCGAGCAGGGCGGAGACCGCGAGGGTCCACCGATGGTCGGCGCCGACCAGCGCCCGGGCCAGGTGCGGCACGGCGAGCCCGACGAAGGCGATCGGCCCGGCGGCGGCCACGGCGGCGCCGGTGAGCAGCACGGCGGCGGCGCCGCCACCGAGGCGTACCAGGCCGATCCGGTGGCCGAGGCCGCGGGCCACGTCGTCGCCGAGGGCGAGCGCGTCGAGCCCCCGGGCGACCAGCGCGGCCAGCGCCAGCCCGGCGAGGACGAACGGCAGCACCTGCCCGGCGACGCCGACGTCCCGGCCGGTCAGCCCGCCGACCACCCAGAAGCGGTACTCCTCGAAGGTGCGCGCGTCGATGCTGAGCATGGCGTACACCCCGGCGGCGAGACTGGCGTCGAGGGCCGCGCCGACCAGCGCGAGGGTGACCGGGCTGGCGCCCTCGCGGGTGCCGCTGGCCACGGCGAGGACGAGCAGGCCGGCGGCGAGCGCGCCGGCGACGCCGAACCAGACGTACCCGGCGAGGCTGCCGACGCCGAAGACCGCGATGGCGAGCACCACGCCGAACGAGGCGCCGGCGCTGATGCCGAGGATCCGCGGTTCGGCGAGGGGGTTGCGGGTGAGCGCCTGGAAGAGCACCCCGGCGACGGCGAGCGCGAGCCCGACGATCAGCCCCAGGGCCGTCCGCGGCAGGCGCAGCTCCCGGACGATGGTGGTGGCCTCGCCGCCGTCGGGGGCGGTGAGCGCCTGCCACACCTGGTCGACGGCGAGCGGGCGGCTGCCGAGGGCGAGGCTGGCCAGCAGGGCCAGGACCAGCAGCAGGGCCGCCGCCGCGGCGACCGCCGCCCGGCGGCCGGACCGCCGGCGGCTCGGGACGCCGGCCCGCTCAGGTCGGGTGGCGACGGTGGTCACGGCAGGGTTCGCCCCTCTCAGCTTAGGATCGCCTTACCTTAGCCGAGCGTCTTAGGCCTGCCTAACTCGGATTCGTCGATGCGGCGTCGCCGACAGGGCCCGAGCGGGGGGCGCCGGCCGGTCGGCACCGCCCGGACGGGGCCGCTACCGGGAACAAGAAGACAATCAGCGCCTTGTCGCCCCTAGGCTGGCGGCATGCGATTCGACCAGCACACCGTCGTCCTCCTGGTCCGTCCGCCGGACCCGCCCGAGCTGCCGCTGGACGCGGTCGACCGCCTGCAGGACGCGCACCTGGCGCATCAGGCCGGGCTGGTGGAGCAGGGCGCGGTCCTCGCCGCCGGCCCGTTCCTCGGCGCCGACGACGAACGGCTGCGCGGCTTCGCCGTGCTCTCCGTGGACCCGGAGATGGCCCGCGAGCTCTACGCCAACGACCCGGCCGTCCGGGCCGGACGGCTGGCCGTCCAGGTGATGAGCTGGATGGTGCCGGAGGGCAACGTGCGCTTCGAGCAGGTGGCCGTCCCCCGGTCGATGCTGGAGGCGGCGTCGGGCGACTGACCGGGTCAGTCCTCCGCGGCCTGGCGGCTGCCGGGCACCACGGGCATCGGCCACACCCCGGCCCGCGGCACGGTCGCGACCTCCACCTGATGGTCGGCCCAGACATACGTCTCGGGCAGCAGGTCGGCCACCGGCACCGCGCGCAGCCCGTCCGCCGGCCCGACGATCACCTTGATCGACGGGAAGTAGTCGAGCAGCACCTGCCGGCAGCGGCCGCACGGCGGGATGACGCCCCGGCCCCGGTCCCCCACCGCGACGATGGTCTCCAGCTCGGTCACGCCCTGGGTGGCGGCGGCACCGATCGCCACCACCTCGGCGCACGGTCCGCCGGTGAAGTGGTAGACGTTCACGGCGGTGAAGACGCGCCCGTCGGCGCTGCGCGCGGCGGCGGCGACGGTGTGGTTCTCGCTGCGGCAGCGCAGCTTGGCGACGGCGGTGGCCGCCTGCACCAGCGCCCGGTCGGTGTCCCGCATGATCATCCCGCCCCCGTGCTCGACGTCGGTCGGCGAAACTCTAGCCCGTACGACCCGCGATCTCTGCTCGGGCGGGCCGGCCACGCCTCCGGTACGTCCGCATCTTGGCCCGGCTGCCGCAGATGCTCATCGTGCACCTGGTCGTCTGGGTGGTCACCGACCGGGGACTCGGACCCGGGCTCTTCGGGCTGGCGCTGAGTGCCGCCGGGGCGGGCGCGTTCCTGGGCACGGCCGTCTCGCTCAGGGTGGCCGCCCGGCTCGGCCACGGCCGGAGCTTCGCCTGCGCGCTCACCCTCTCCACCGGGACCCCGCTGCTGATCGCCGTCCTGCCCGGTGCCGGGACGAGCCTGGCCACCGCGCTCGCGTCGGTCCAGTTCGTCAGCGGCGTGGGGCTCGGCGTCGCCAACGTCCTCTCGATCACCCTGCGGCAGACCGTCATTCCCCGGGGCGGGCTGGCCCGGAGCAACGGCGGCTACCGGCTGCTCAACTACGGGGTGCTGCCGCTGGGCAGCGCGCTCGGCGGGGTGCTCGGTCACACCGTCGGCAGCCGCGCCGGGGTCGCGGTCGGCGCGGTGGGCCTGGCCGCGTCCGCGCTGCCGATGCTGACCCGGCGGATCCGCTCGCTGCGCAGCCCGGAGGACGCCCGAACGCCGCAGGCACCGGACGTCGCCGGCCCACATCGCGTCCCGGCCCCGGCGCCACTCGCGCGGCTGAAGCGCCAGGCGCGGCTGAAGTGCCGGGGGCGGCGCCCCGGCGGGCGGAGGGCCGGCGCGGGCCACCCGGGCGGGCGGTGCAGCTGATCCTCAGGCGCGGGGGGCCGCGCCTGCGGGGCGGGCGGGCGGTAACCCGGGGGCGGTCGGGCGTCGGCCTGCCTATTCTTGGCGACGACATGCAGAATCCAGCCGTACCCGCCGTGCCCGACGCCGTTCGCGAGCTGCACCGCCGCCTCCCCGACCTGATGTTCCGCGACCAGCGCCGGCTGCAGCGGCGGCTGGACGGGGTCCGCAGGCTGCGCGACCCGGAGCGCCGGGAGGCCGCGCTCGCCGAGATCAGCGCCGACGTCGCGCGCGCCGAGGCGCGGCTGGCGAGCCGGCGGGCCGCCGTGCCGGTGATCACCTACCCGGCACAGCTGCCGGTCAGCGAGCGCAGGGACGACATCGCCGCAGCGATCCGGGACCACCAGGTGGTGATCGTGGCCGGCGAGACCGGCTCCGGCAAGACCACCCAGCTACCCAAGATCTGCCTGGAGCTGGGGCGCGGGATCAACGGCCTGATCGGGCACACCCAGCCGCGCCGGCTCGCCGCGCGTACGGTCGCCGACCGGATCGCCGAGGAGCTCGGCACCGAGCTGGGCGACGTGGTCGGCTACAAGGTCCGCTTCACCGACCAGGTGGGCGAGAACAGCCTGGTCAAGCTGATGACCGACGGCATCCTCCTGGCCGAGCTGCAGACCGACCGGATGCTGCGCCAGTACGACACGCTGATCATCGACGAGGCGCACGAGCGCAGCCTCAACATCGACTTCATCCTGGGCTACCTCCGGCAGCTCCTCCCCCGCCGTCCCGACCTCAAGGTGATCATCACCTCGGCGACCATCGAGACCGACCGCTTCGCCCGGCACTTCGCGGACGCGGCGGGCGAGCCGGCACCGATCGTCGAGGTGTCGGGCCGCACCTACCCGGTCGAGGTGCGGTACCGGCCGCTGGTCGAGGTGACCGAGGCCGAGGAGGAGGACGCCGACGAGGAGAACGTCCGCGACCAGATCCAGGCGATCGGCGACGCGGTCGAGGAGCTCGCCGCCGAGGGACCCGGCGACATCCTGGTCTTCCTCAGCGGCGAGCGGGAGATCCGGGACACCGCCGACGCGCTCGGCAAGCTGGTGCAGAAGAAGCGGTCGCTGCTCGGCACCGAGATCCTGCCGCTCTACGCCCGGCTCTCCACCGCCGAGCAGCACCGGGTCTTCGCCCCGCACGCCGCACGCCGGGTGGTGCTCGCCACCAACGTCGCGGAGACCTCGCTGACCGTCCCTGGCATCAAGTACGTCGTCGACCCGGGCACGGCGCGGATCTCCCGCTACAGCAGCCGCCTCAAGGTGCAGCGGCTGCCCATCGAGCCGGTCTCGCAGGCCTCGGCCAACCAGCGCAAGGGGCGCTGCGGTCGCACCTCGGACGGCATCTGCATCCGGCTCTACGACGAGCAGGACTTCCTCTCCCGCCCCGAGTTCACCGACCCGGAGATCCTGCGCACCAACCTGGCCTCGGTCATCCTCCAGATGACCTCGATCGGGCTGGGCGACATCGGCGCGTTCCCGTTCATCGACCCGCCGGACCGGCGCAACGTCACCGACGGCGTGAACCTGCTGCACGAGCTGGGCGCGCTCGACCCGACCGAGACCGACCCGGCGAAGCGGCTGACCCCGCAGGGCCGGCGGCTGGCGCAGCTCCCGGTCGACCCGCGGCTGGCCCGGATGGTCCTAGAGGGCGAGCGCAACGGCTGCGCCACCGAGGTGATGGTGATCGCCGCCGCCCTCTCCATCCAGGACCCGCGGGAGCGGCCGGCGGAGAAGCAGGCCCAGGCCGACCAGGCGCACGCCCGGTTCGCCGACACAGAGTCGGACTTCGTCGCCTTCCTCAACCTCTGGCGCTACCTGCGGGAGCAGCAGCGGGCGCTGTCGTCCAGCGCGTTCCGCCGGATGTGCAAGGCGGAATACCTGAACTACCTGCGGGTCCGCGAGTGGCAGGACATCGTCAGCCAGTTGCGCCAGGTGCTGCGTACCCCGGAAGGAGGGCGACCGGCGCGCGAGGGCGACGGCGGGCGGCGCGGCGTCGGCGCGGACCTGCCGGAGGAGATCGACACCCCGAAGGTGCACCAGTCGCTGCTGCCCGGCCTGCTCTCCCACGTCGGGCTCAAGGAGGCCCAGAAGCACGAGTACCTGGGCGCCCGGGGGGCGAAGTTCGCGCTCTTCCCCGGCTCGGCGCTGTTCAAGAAGCCGCCGCGCTGGGTGATGGCCGCCGAGCTGGTGGAGACCTCCCGGCTCTGGGGCCGGGTGAACGGCCGGATCGAGCCGGAGTGGGTCGAGCCGCTGGCCCAGCACCTGGTCAAGCGGAGCTACAGCGAGCCGCACTGGGAGAAGAAGCAGGCCGCGGTGATGGCCTACGAGAAGGTCACCCTGTACGGCATCCCGCTGGTCACCTCCCGCAAGGTCAACTTCGGCCGGATCGACCCGGCGCTGTCCCGGGAGCTGTTCATCCGGCACGCCCTCGTCGAGGGCGACTGGCAGACCCACCACCAGTTCTGGCGGGACAACCAGCGGCTGCTGGCCGAGATCGAGGAGCTGGAGAGCCGGGCCCGGCGGCGGGACATCCTGGTCGACGACGAGACGATCTTCGGCTTCTACGACCAGCGGATCCCCGCCGACGTGGTCTCCGGACGGCACTTCGACTCGTGGTGGAAGAAGACCCGCCGGGACCAGCCGGACCTGCTCACCTTCACCCGGGAGCTGCTGGTCAACGCCGGCCGGGGCGGAGTGGACGAGGCCGACTACCCGGACGAGTGGCGGGCCGACGGGGTGGCGCTGCCGCTGACCTACCGCTTCGAGCCGGGCACCCCCACCGACGGGGTGACCGTCGACATCCCGCTGCCGATGCTCAACCAGGTGCCGGCGGAGAGCTTCGACTGGCAGGTGCCGGGGCTGCGCGAGGAGCTGGTGGTCGCGCTGATCCGGTCGCTGCCCAAGGCCGTCCGCCGCAACTTCGTCCCGGTGCCCGACTACGCCCGCGCCGCGCTCGCCGAGCTGCCGGCCGGCGAGGAGCCGCTGCTCGACGCGCTCACCCGGCAGCTGCGCCGGATGACCGGGGTGACCGTCCCCCGGGACGCCTGGGACCTGGCAAAGCTGCCGCCGCACCTGCGGGTGACGTTCCGGGTGCTCGGCGAGGACGACAAGCCGGTCGCCGAGGGCAAGGACCTGCCGACCCTGCAACGCCAGCTCCGCCAGGAGGTACGCCAGGTCGTCGCCGCCGCCGCGCCGGACGTGGCCCGCACCGGGCTGAAGGAGTGGAGCATCGGCACCCTGCCGCGCACCATCGAGCAGGTCCGGGCGGGCTACGCGGTGACCGCGTACCCGGCCCTGGTCGACGAGGGCGCCACGGTCGGGGTGAAGGTCTTCGACTCCGAGGCCGAGCAGGCCGCCGCGCACTGGGCGGGCACCCGGCGGCTGCTGCGGCTGACCGTGCCCTCCCCGGCGAAGTTCCTCCAGGGGCGGCTGTCCAATGAGGCGAAGCTGGCGCTGAGCCGCAACCCGCACGGCGGCGTGCAGGAGCTGATCGAGGACGCGGCCGGCGCGGCGATCGACAAGTTGATCGCCGACGCGGGCGACCCGGCCTGGGACGCCGAGGGCTTCGCCGCGCTGCGCGACAAGGTCCGCGCCGACCTGGTGGACACCGTGGTCGAGGTGATGGATCGGGTCCGCCGGGTGCTCGCCGCCGCGTACGCGGTGGAGCAGCGGCTCGGTGCGACCCGGAACCTGGCCGTGGTGGCCGCCCTGGCCGACATCCGCAACCAGCTCTCCGGCCTGGTGCACAAGGGTTTCATCACCGAGACCGGCTACGCCCGCCTCGCCGACCTGCTGCGCTACCTCACCGCGATCGAGCGCCGGCTGGACCGGCTGCCCGGCAACCCGCAGCGGGACAAGCAGCAGCAGGACCGGATCGCGGGGGTGCAGAAGGAGTACGCGGACATGCTCGCCGCGCTGCCGCCGGCCCGGCGGAGCTCGGCGGCGGCACGGCAGATCCGCTGGATGATCGAGGAGCTGCGGGTGAACGTCTTCGCCCAGGGCATCGGCACCCCGTACCCGGTGTCGGAGCAGCGGATCTACCGGGCCATGGACGACGCCGAGGGGCGCTGAGCCGCCCCGTCACGACAGCGGCTCGACGCCCGGCGGGAGCTGGTCGGTGGCGGTGGCGTCGTGGACGTACTCCAGGAGGATGCGGCGCAGCTCGCGCCCGGCGTGGGTGGGGACCACATCCTTGCGGCGGGCCACCGCGATGGTCCGCCGCACGCCCGGCGGGGCGAGCCGGGTGACCCGGATGCCGGGCCGGCGGGCGACCACGATCCCGGGCACCAGGGCGACGCCGAGCCCGGCCTCGACGAAGCTGAGCACGGCGTCCATCTCCCCGCCGTCGACCGAGAACGTCGGTTCGAAGCCGGCCTCCCGGCACGCCTGGAGGGTGGCGTCGCGCAGGTCGTAGCCCTCGCGGAACATGACGAGCGGCTGGTCGCGCAGGTCGGTGATGCGCAGCTCGCCGGTGCCCGAGGTGGCCGGCAGCGGGTCCACCGAGGCGACCACCAGGCTCTCCCGCAGGATCGGGTCGGCGCGCAGGCCGGGATCGGTGCCCGCCGCCGGCATGATGATCAGCGCCAGGTCGAGGTCGCCGCGGAGCAGGTCGCGGACCAGGTCCTGCGAGCCGCCCTCCTCGACCCGGAGGTCGACGGTGGGGTGGGCGTCACGGAACCGGCGCAGCACCGGCGGGGCGAGCGAGGTGGCCAGACTGGGGGTGGCACCGAGCCGCACCCGGCCCCGGCGCAGCCCGACCAGCTCCTGCACCTCCCGGCTGGCGGTGTCGACGTCGGCGAGGATCCGCTTGGCCAACGGGAGCAGCACCTCGCCCGCCGCGGTGAGGGCGATGTTGCCCCTTACCCGTTCGAAGAGCGGGGCCCCGAGGTCGGTCTCCAGGGCGTGAATTTGCTTACTCAACGAGGGCTGGGTTATGCCTACCAGGTCGGCAGCTTGGGTGAAATGTCGTACTTCTGCGACCGCGACGAAGTACCGGAGCTGATGGAGCTGCATCTACATAGCCTACGGCTATCAAGACTGCGAGGTCGATGCATTGGACGACTGATCAAACTGCTCCTAGCGTCGATCGCGTGGTAATCACGAAAACTCGGTCGCCTATCCGCTCCAGCGTCGGTCTCAAGGCCGTCATGGCGGTGACGGGCATTCTCCTGGTGCTGTTCCTGATCGCACACATGCTCGGCAACCTGAAGGTGTTCACGGGGGAGACCTCGTTCGACCACTACGCGCACTGGCTGCGCGACATCGGCACCCCGCTGCTCCCATCGACCTGGTACCTGTGGATCCAGCGGACCGTGCTGACCGTCGCCGTGCTGGCCCACATCGGCGCCGCGACCGTGCTCGCGATGCGCGCCCGCGCCGCCCGCCCGGTCCGGTACGCGCACCGCAAGAAGGTCCAGGGCAGCTACGCGGCCCGGACGATGCGCTGGGGTGGGGTGATCATCCTGCTCTTCGTGATCTACCACATCCTGGACCTGACCACCGGTCACCTGAACCCCCAGGGCGACGCCAGCAACCCGTACGGCAACGTGGTCGCCGACTTCGCGCCGGAGCGCTGGTACGTCACGCTCTTCTACGCCCTGGCGATCGTCACGCTCGGCTTCCACCTGCGCCACGGCGCCTTCAGCGCGTTCCGCAGCCTCGGCCAGCAGACCCCGAAGGGTGAACGCCGGGCGCGCAACGCGGCGCTGGTCTTCGCGGTCGTGCTCTGCGTCGGCTACCTGGTGGTTCCGTTCGCCGTACTCACCGGATTGGTGTCCTGACCATGGATCTCTTCATCGAGGGCGACCCGATCGCCGACACCAGAGCTCCCGAGGGCCCGATCGAGGCCCGCTGGGACCGCCGCCGCTTCGAGGCGAAGCTGGTCAACCCGGCCAACCGCCGCAAGATGACGGTGATCGTGGTGGGCACCGGCCTGGCCGGCGGCTCCGCCGCGGCCACCCTGGCCGAGCAGGGCTACCAGGTCAAGTCCTACTGCTACCAGGACAGCCCACGCCGGGCCCACTCGATCGCCGCGCAGGGCGGCATCAACGCCGCCAAGAACTACCGCAACGACGGCGACTCGGTGCACCGGCTCTTCTACGACACCGTCAAGGGCGGCGACTTCCGCTCCCGCGAGTCGAACGTGCACCGACTGGCCGAGGTCTCGGTCAACATCATCGACCAGTGCGTCGCGCAGGGCGTGCCGTTCGCCCGCGAGTACGGCGGCCTGCTCGACACCCGCTCCTTCGGCGGCGCGCAGGTGCAGCGCACCTTCTACGCCCGGGGCCAGACGGGCCAGCAGCTGCTGCTCGGCGCGTACCAGGCGCTGGAGCGGCAGATCGGCCTCGGCAACGTGGAGATGAACGCCCGGCACGAGATGCTGGAGCTGGTCATCGTCGACGGCAAGGCCCGGGGCATCGTCGTCCGGGACCTGGTCACCGGCGAGATCACCACCGAGATGGCCGACGCGGTCGTGCTCGCCTCCGGCGGCTACGGCAACGTCTTCTACCTCTCCACCAACGCCAAGGGCTGCAACGTCACCGCCACCTGGCGGGCTCACCGCAAGGGCGCGTACTTCGCCAACCCCTGCTACACGCAGATCCACCCGACCTGCATCCCGGTCTCTGGCGACCACCAGTCGAAGCTGACCCTGATGAGCGAGTCGCTGCGCAACGACGGCCGGGTCTGGGTGCCGAAGGCCAAGGGCGACGACCGCAACCCGAAGGACATCCCCGAGGACGAGCGGGACTACTACCTGGAGCGGATCTACCCCTCCTTCGGCAACCTGGTCCCCCGCGACATCGCCTCCCGCGCCGCGAAGAACGTCTGCGACTCCGGCCGCGGCGTCGGGCCGACCAAGCTCGGCGTCTACCTCGACTTCGCCGACGCGATCAACCGGCTCGGCCGCAAGGCCATCGAGGCCAAGTACGGCAACCTCTTCGAGATGTACGAGCGGATCACCGGCGAGGACCCGTACGAGGTCCCGATGCGGATCTACCCGGCCGTGCACTACACGATGGGCGGCCTCTGGGTCGACTACGACCTCCAGTCGTCGATCCCGGGCCTGTTCGTGATCGGCGAGGCGAACTTCTCCGACCACGGCGCGAACCGGCTCGGCGCCTCGGCGCTGATGCAGGGGCTGGCCGACGGCTACTTCGTGCTGCCCAGCACCCTCGCCAACTACCTGGCCGCCGGCCCGTTCGAGCGGGTCGAGGCGAGCCACCCGGCGGTGGTCGAGGCGCGCGCCGACGTCGAGGACCGGATCCAGCGGCTGCTGGCCGTCAACGGCGACCGGACGGTGGACTCGTTCCACCGGGAGCTGGGCCAGATCATGTGGGAGCACTGCGGCATGGAGCGCTCCGAGGCCGGTCTCCGCAAGGCCATCGACGAGATCCGGGCGCTGCGCGAGCAGTTCTGGCAGCGGGTCCGCGTCCCGGGCGACGGCGAGGGGCTCAACCAGTCGCTGGAGAAGGCCGGCCGGGTGGCCGACTTCTTCGAGCTGGCCGAGCTGATGTGCATCGACGCCCTGCACCGCGAGGAGTCCTGCGGCGGCCACTTCCGGGCCGAGCACCAGACCCCTGACGGCGAGGCGCAGCGCGACGACGAGCACTTCGCGTACGTGGCGGCCTGGGAGTACACCGGCACCGGCGAGCCGTCCGTGCTGCACAAGGAAGACCTAAAGTTCGAATACGTCCACCCCACGCAGCGGAGCTACAAGTGAACCTGACCCTGCGCATCTGGCGCCAGAAGGGCCCTGAGGACAAGGGTCGGATGGTGACCTACCAGGTCGACGACGTCTCCCCGGACATGTCGTTCCTGGAGATGCTCGACGTGCTCAACGAGCGGCTCATCCTCCAGGGCGAGGAGCCGGTGGCGTTCGACCACGACTGCCGCGAGGGCATCTGCGGCATGTGCGGCCTGATGATCAACGGCGACGCGCACGGGCCGCAGCGCGGCACCACCGCCTGCCAGCTCCACATGCGGCAGTTCAAGGATGGCGAGACGATCGACATCGAGCCGTGGCGGGCCCGCGCCTTCCCGGTCATCAAGGACCTGGTGGTCAACCGGGGCGCCTTCGACAAGATCATCGCCGCCGGCGGGTACATCACCGCGCCGACCGGCAGCGCCCCCGAGGCGCACTCCACGCCGGTGGCCAAGGCCAACGCGGACGCCGCCTTCGAGTCGGCCGCCTGCATCGGCTGCGGCGCCTGCGTGGCGGCCTGCCCGAACGGCTCCGGCATGCTCTTCACCGCCGCCAAGATCACCCAGCTCTCGCTGCTGCCGCAGGGCCAGCCCGAGCGGTACACCCGGGTGATCGGCATGGTCGACGCGCACGACGAGGCCGGCTTCGGCGGCTGCACCAACGCCGGTGAGTGCACCGCGGTCTGCCCGAAGGGCATCCCGCTGAACACCATCGGCCGGCTCAACCGCGACTACCTCGCGGCGACCGCCAAGCGCGGCGACACCCCGGGCACCTGAGCCCGCCGCCCCACCAGCGCGGACACCGACCGCCGTACTCCGCCCCGGGGTACGGCGGTCGGTCTTTCCGGGACCGGACGGCGGCGGCCCCGGGCCCGGGCACGCCGGGCACCGCCGGTTCAAGCGCCCCACCGCGGGTAGCAGTCCGATGGACGGCACGGCAGAGGGGCATTCAGGGATGAAGGCACTGACACGGCAGGGCAAGCGTGACGTCCGGGTCGAGGAGGTATCGGACCCCGCATCGAGGAGCCGACCGACGCGATCGTCCGGATCACCTCGACCGCGATCTGCGGCTCCGACCTGCACCTGTACGCACGACGGCATCGTGTTCACGCCGAACCCGGCGGTGAGTCGGTCCGGGGCGGCTGACTGCCGGACCTGTCGCAGGTGGTCCGCTCGGCGGGATCGGCGCGACGGTCGGCTCGGCGGCTCGGCGCCGGCTGGGCTGAGCGCGCGGGCGCGACGGCGGCCGGGTGGCTACCGTGTACTGCGGGACACGGCGGAGGGGACGGACGAGGATGGGCGAGACAGCGGATCGGGCGGTCGAGCGGGCGCTCGGCCGCCGACTGTGGCGGATGGCCGGGGTGGCGGCGCTGGCCGGCGTGGCCTGGGTGGGCCGCGACGTGCCGGCGCAGCTCGGCGGCCGGCTGACCGGCGCGCGGGCGGAGCGGGCGGCCCGCTCGCCCCGGTTCCGCGACGGCACCTTCCACAACCCGACGAGCACCCGCACGATGGTCGCCGACCCGGGCCGCAACCTGGTCAAGGAGCTGATCTTCGGCAAGCAGAAGCGGCGGCCCAACGGTGGGGTGCCGCTACTGCGCCCGTCCGCCGCGCCCGCCGCCGACCCGGCCCGGGAGCTCAACGTCGTCTGGTACGGCCACGCCTCGGCGCTGATCGAGATCGAGGGGCGCCGGGTGCTGCTCGACCCGGTCTGGAGCGACCGGTGCTCCCCGTCAACCCGGGTCGGCCCGCGCCGGATCCACGAGCCGCCGGTACGCCTCGACGAGCTGCCCCCGGTGGACGCCATCCTGATCTCGCACGACCACTACGACCACCTCGACCTGGCGACCGTACGCGGGCTGGTGGCCCACCAGTCGGCGCCGTTCCTGGTGCCGCTCGGCGTCGGCGCCCACCTCGACCGGTGGGGGGTGCCCGAGGAGCGGATCATCGAGCTGGACTGGTCGGAGAGCCACCAGATCGGCGGCCTGACCATCACGGCCACCGCCGCCCAGCACTTCTCCGGCCGGGGGCTGCGCCGCGACGGCACGCTCTGGAGCTCCTGGGTGGTGGCCGGCGCGCACCGCAAGGCCTTCTACACCGGCGACTCCGGCTACTTCGAGGGGTACGCCGAGATCGGCGCCGAGCACGGGCCGTTCGACGTCACGCTGATGCAGATCGGCGCGTACGACCGGGCCTGGCCGAGCATCCACATGTTCCCCGAGGAGGCGGTCGCCGCCCACCTCGACCTGCGCGGCGGGCTGTTCATCCCGGTGCACTGGGCGACGTTCAACCTGGCCCTGCACGACTGGGCCGAGCCGGTGAACCGGCTCTGGGTGGAGGCGAAGGCCCGGGACGTCCGCCTGGCCGTGCCGCGCCCCGGCGAACGGGTGGTGGTCGACGACCCGCCGGCCGTGGACGGCTGGTGGCAGGCGATCGTCTGAGCCGTCCGGCGGGGGCCGGATGGCCTCAGAGCACGAAGGCGTCCGTCCAGAGGGCGCCGGAGCGGCCGGAGAGGGCGTCCAGCATGGCCACCGCCTGGCCGTCGGTGAGCTGCGCGACGAAGTCGACGATGGCCCGGCCCCGGGCCCGGCCGATCCGGTCCGCCGTACGCGGGTGCAGCTCCGCCTCGGCCAGCTCCACCAGGTCGTGCAGCCGGCGGGGCAGCCGGGACTCCTCCTCCGGGTCGAGCAGCCACTCCCAGAGCGCCTCCACCAGGGTGCCCAGCAGCCGGGCCTGACCGCGCTGGTGCAGGGCCAGGTCGGGGCGGGCCAGCACGAACCGGTGGTGGACGAACTTGAGCACCTGCACCTCGTGCCACTGCGCCTCGGCCAGCAGCACGTGGCCGACGCGGACGTTCGGGTCGGCGGTCACGGTGATCGACTCGACGAACCGGGTGGACCAGCGGGCGGAGAAGCGGGCCACGTACTGCTCCGCCTCGATCGAGCCGTCGAACGGGAGTGCGAGCAGACCCTCCACCAGCTCCTCGCGGACGTGCTCGACCGCGGCGGCGAACGCGTCGTCGTCGGCGATCCAGGCGTCCTTGCGGTGCAGCTGTCGGCGCAGCCGTTCGATGGCCGAGCCGGGGCGACGGGCCGCGGCGGCCAGGGCGGCATCGGTGATCGCCCGGAAGTGCCCGCTCTCCCGCTGCCAGGCCATCAGCTCGGCGGCCACCGCGCCCTGCTGGAGCACCCCGACCCGGTAAAAGTCCTCCACGTCGTGGATGGCGTACGCGATGTCGTCGGCGGTGTCCATGATGGACGCCTCGGGGGTCTGCTGCCAGTCCGGGATCCGCCCGACGAACGGCTCGCGGGCCTGCCGCAGGTCGTCCACCTCGGTCCGGTACGCGCCGAACTTCGACGACCCACTCTCCGGGTCGTCCAGCGGTGGGGTGGCGCCGCGCGGCGCCGGGTCGAGATGGCGCGGGTGCGGGTCCGGGTGGTCGAGCCGGGTCCACGGGTACTTCAGCATCGCCGCCCGCACCGCGGCGGTGAGGTCCAGCCCGGTGGTCGCCGCGCCCCGGATCTCGGTGCTGGTCACGATCCGGTACGACTGCGCGTTGCCCTCGAAGCCGTCGGCCAGGCCGAGCCGCTGCCGGGCCAGCCGGTCCAGCACCCGCTCCCCCAGGTGCCCGAAGGGCGGGTGGCCGAGGTCGTGGGCGAGCGCGGCGGCCTCCACCACGTCCGGGTCACAGCCACCCAGCTTCTCCAGCAGGACGCGGTGCTCCCCGTCGGCGACGAGCCGTTCGGCGACCGCGCGGGCCACCTGGGCCACCTTCAGGCTGTGGGTGAGCCGGTTGTGCACCAGCAGGCCCGAACCGCCCGGGCTGACCACCTGGGTCACCCCGTTCAGCCGGGCGAAGAAGGGCGAGGCCACGATCCGGTCCCGGTCGGCCCGGAACGGGCTGACGGCCAGGTCGCCGAGGGCCCGGGCGCTGCCGCCGAAGAGCCGCCGCGCCCGTGGGTCGGCAGGTGGTTCCATGATCGCCACGCTAGTACAGCCGGCGGGGGCGGCGGCAGTCGTCCGGGGCGACCGGCAGAATGCACTGCGGAACCCACCCGAAAAGGCGGATCAGATCGTGACCCAGTCTGTGCACCAGCGCATCGCCGACGAGCTCGGCGTCGCCGAACGGCAGGTACGGGCGGCCGTGGAGCTGCTCGACGGCGGCGCGACCGTGCCGTTCATCGCCCGCTACCGCAAGGAGGCCACCGGCCTGCTCGACGACGCCCAGCTGCGCACCCTGGAGGAGCGGCTGCGCTACCTGCGCGAGCTGGACGAGCGGCGCGCCGCGGTGTTGGAGTCGATCCGGAGCCAGGGCAAGCTCGACGAGGCCCTGGAAGCCCAGATCATGGCGGCCGAGTCGAAGTCCCGGCTGGAGGACATCTACCTGCCGTACAAGCCGAAGCGGCGGACCCGGGCGCAGATCGCCCGCGAGGCCGGGCTGGAGCCCCTCGCCGACACGCTGCTGGCCGACCCGGCGCAGGACCCGCGCGCGACGGCCGCCGGCTTCGTCGACGCGGAGAAGGGCGTCGCCGACGCGGCCGCCGCCCTGGACGGCGCCCGCGCCATCCTCATCGAGCGCTTCGGCGAGGACGCCGACCTGATCGGCACGCTGCGCGAGCAGATGTGGTCGCGGGGCCGGCTGGTCTCCCGGGTACGCGACGGCCAGGAGGCCGCCGGCGCGAAGTTCGCCGACTACTTCGACTTCGCCGAGCCGTTCACCCGGCTCCCCTCGCACCGGATCCTGGCCATGTTCCGGGGCGAGAAGGAGGGCGTGCTCGACCTGACCATGGACCCGGAGGCCGAGGGGGACTCGGACGCCGCGGCGACCGGCCCGAGCCGGTACGAGGCGGCCGTCGCCGGCCGCTTCGGCGTCAGCGACCAGGGCCGGCCGGCCGACCGGTGGCTGGCCGACACGGTGCGCTGGGCCTGGCGTACCCGGATCCTCATCCACCTCGGCGCGGACCTGCGGATGCGGCTCTGGCAGGCGGCCGAGGAGGGGGCGGTGCGCGTCTTCGCCACCAACCTGCGCGACCTGCTGCTCGCCGCCCCAGCCGGCACCCGGCCCACCATGGGCCTCGACCCGGGCCTGCGCACCGGCGTGAAGGTGGCCGTGGTGGACGCCACCGGCAAGGTGGTCGCCACCGACACCATCTACCCGCACGAGCCGCGCCGGCAGTGGGACGCCGCCATCGAGACCCTGGCCCGGCTCGCCGGCGCGCACGGGGTGGAGCTGGTGGCGATCGGCAACGGCACCGCCAGCCGGGAGACCGACAAGCTGGCCGGTGAGCTGATCAAGCGGTACCCGCAGCTCCACCTCACCAAGGTGGTGGTCTCCGAGGCCGGCGCGTCGGTCTACTCCGCCTCCGCGTACGCCTCCCAGGAGCTGCCCGGGCTGGACGTCTCGCTGCGCGGCGCGGTCTCCATCGCCCGCCGGCTGCAGGACCCGCTGGCCGAGCTGGTGAAGATCGATCCGCGTTCGATCGGCGTCGGGCAGTACCAGCACGACCTGTCCGAGGTGAAGCTCTCCCGTTCGCTGGACGCGGTGGTCGAGGACTGCGTCAACGCCGTCGGCGTCGACGTCAACACCGCCTCCGCTCCGCTGCTCACCCGGGTCTCCGGCATCGGCGCCGGGCTGGCCGAGAACATCGTGCTGCACCGGGACGCCAACGGTCCGTTCCGCTCGCGGGCGGAGCTGAAGAAGGTGGCCCGGCTCGGCCCGAAGGCGTTCGAGCAGTGTGCGGGCTTCCTGCGCATCCCCGGTGGCGACGACCCGCTGGACTCCTCCAGCGTGCACCCGGAGGCGTACCCGGTGGTCCGCCGGATCCTGGCCAGCACCGGGCAGGACCTGCGCTCGCTGATCGGGAAGTCGGCGATCCTGCGCGGGCTGCGCGCCACCGACTTCGTCGACGACACGTTCGGCCTGCCCACCGTCACCGACATCCTCGCCGAGCTGGAGAAGCCGGGGCGTGACCCGCGGCCCGAGTTCCGCACCGCCACCTTCGTCGAGGGCGTGGAGAAGATCAGCGACCTCACCCCGGGCATGGTGCTGGAGGGCGTGGTCACCAACGTCGCCGCGTTCGGCGCGTTCGTCGACGTCGGCGTGCACCAGGACGGCCTGGTGCACGTCTCGGCGATGTCGCAGACCTTCGTCAAGGACCCGCGCGACGTGGTGAAGTCCGGGGACGTGGTCCGGGTCCGCGTGCTCGACGTGGACGTGCCGCGCAAGCGGATCTCGCTGACCCTGCGGCTTGAGGACGAGGCGCAGGGCGGCGCCGGTCGGGGCACCCCGGAGGGCGGGCGGCGCGAGCGGGGCGGTTCGCGCGGTGACCGGGGCGGGGAGCGCGGCCGGGCGCAGGGCGACCGGGCCGGATCTCAGCGGCAGGGCCGGGGCGGTTCCGGCACGTCGGCCCCCGGCGGGGCGATGGCGGACGCGTTGCGCCGGGCCGGGCTAGACAAGGGCCTCGGCAGCCGCTGAGTCACGGCGGCCCGTTTCGGCAGCGATCCGGGCTGCTACCCGGCCGGGCGCTATCCGGTCAATTCGAGCAGCAGATTCCACCGGTTAACCACGCTGATCCGGCGCGCATAGAGGTCCGAGAGGCGCAGCACCCTGAGAAAGTGGTCGGTTCTCATGGTCGGGATCAGCCTACGCAGACCGCGGGTCCAAAACAGGTACTCGATACGGTACCGGTCGAAACCAGCTGCCTCGGAAATTTGGTCCAGCGACTTGGGCGTGAACGGACGCACATGCGTGTAGTCGTCATAGAAGCCGCGCAGCAGCGACTGGGTCGACGGCACCACCAGGCATGCGTAGCCACCAGGCTCGAGGACTCGCCGGATCTCCCTCAGGCACCTCACCGGGTCATCAAGGTGTTCAAGCAGCCAGCAGGAGTACAGGCCATCAACCGAGCCGTCCGGCAACGGAATGTCGTACGCCGAGCCGAGGCGAATGTCCAGGCCTTGCTGCGAGTAGTGCTCCACGAGAGACTGCGAGTTGTCGATGGCGATAATCCTGTCCGGTGCGATGCGGGTGAAGTTGCAGCGCCCGGGACCGAGGTCGACTACCCTCTTCCGGCTACGAAACCGCGACTCGAACATGTACTTGTTGAAGAGCGCTTCCCAGTCTTGGCTCGACGTGCCGGTGGAGAGAATGCGTTGCCCATAGGTGTCCATAATCCTCAATTCCTCTTTGAATGGTGCCGACAATGGCTGCCGGCCAAAGGGCGGCCCGCGCCTGAAGCGTCCGACCCGACCAAGTGCATCTAGCCGAGGGGCACCTCATGCTCAACGGATAAGCCGGCGGTGGCGATACGCTGGCGACGGCGAGATGTCGTTGTCTCTGGGGCATCCGAGGCAACATCGGGCGGACCGGGGGTCGAGCGCGGCCGCGGACAGGGCGACCGGGGCGGCTCACGCGGCGGACCTCAGCGGCAGGGCCGGGGCGGGTCCGCCCCCAGCGGCCGACGGCGCGATGGCCGATGCCCTGCGCCGGGCCGGCCTGGCCTGACGGATAACCGTCGCGCCGGGCCCCGCCGCTGAGCCGGCCACGCGGGCCCGGCCCGGAGCGATCTGCTGGGCGGTGGTCCCGGGCCCACCATCGAGGTGGGTCAGGGACCACCCGCAAGGATCGGTCAGTTCGGGGAGTTGCGGGCGTTTGGATTCTCAGCCAGCCACTCGTCCATGGTGTCGTTCTTGACCGCCGTGAAGAGCTTCGCCGAGGCTGCCATGTCGGGGAAGAACACGCTCTGGTCGCCGACCATCCCCACGCCAGTTGTGGGGCTGGTCAACATGGTGACGTCCCCGGCGCTGACGCCATGCAGGTTCCAGATGGTGTCGAAGACCGACAGCTTTTGGTCGACCTGCACGGCGCCAGCGGTCGCCCGGAGGAAGTCGTTGAGCTGCGCGGGGTTCGTGAGGATGCCCGTGCGGCTGGCCTTCTGCATCACCGCGCTGATGATGGCCTGCTGGTGGCGCATCCGGCTGTAGTCTCCGTCGGCGAACTGCTTGCGCTCCCGGGCGTAGAAGAGGGCGAGCTCACTGTCCATGTGATGGACGCCCGGCTGGTAGACCCGTCCGTCTGACCCCCCAGAGGTGAAGCGACGGTCGACGTTGACGTCCACCCCGCCCAGCACGTCGATGACCTTTCCGAAGCCGGCGAAGTCCACCACGACGACGTGGTCGACGCGTACTCCGGTGAAGCCCTCGATCGTCCGGACCAGCAGGGGCGTCCCGCCCCAGGCGTACGCGGCATTGATCTTGGCCTTCCTCGGACCGCCGCCGTCCTCAGGGAGGGACGCCGGGATGGTGGTCCAGGTGTCCCGCGGGATCGAGATGAGCTGCGCCCGGTCCCAACTGTGCGGCACGTGGACCAGCATGATGGTGTCGGTACGCGAGACGGTGTCGCCCGGCTCGGACTGATCCTTGCCGACGATGAGGAAATTGAGCGCGGAATCCGCGGCCCGGACCGGTCGCTGCTCCTCCTGCAGCCCGTTGAAGGAGTCCACCTTCTCGACCTGCTTCTCCAATGACCGCACGTAGAGCCACCCGCCGACCCCACCGCCGCCGATCACCAGCAGCAGCACGAGGGCGGCGACGAGGATGGTCACCCGGGCCCACCGGCTCCTCGGCAACCACCGTCGACGTCGCCGTCGACCGGTGTCGTCGCCCCGCGGATTCCACGGCGGTCGGGACGACTGACCTATCTCGCCAGGATGCACCTGCTCCATCATGAATACGGACATTACCCGCTAAAAGCGATGCGGGTAGTCGAACCGATGTATACCCGTACGGGCTTCCGGGAGGGGCGAGCGACAGCGCATCGCGTACCGTCCAGACGTGGAGGACAACGGCCCGACATGGCACGAGCAGCGGCAGCGGGCGGTGCGGGCACGCGCGGCGGCCGAGGAGCGGCGCCGCGCGGCCGAACAGGCCGAGGCCGCGGAACTCGTCGCCCGGTTCGCGGCCGAAGCGACCCGGCGCGGTCTGCGCGCCGTGCCGCCGGCCGTCAAGCCATACGACGGCCCCGGTGGTTACCGGACCCGGCTCACCGGGTGGTACATCGACCGGGCCCGGTCCCGGGCGGTCGACGCCGACGGACGGTTCTACCTGCTGACCGTCCCGGCCAGCCTGCGGGCCCGGCTGTTCGGCGCCAACCCGCAACCCCAACCGCCGCCGTTGGTCATCGGAGCGGGCGGTCGGGACGGCGAGTCCGTTGCCCTGCGGCCGCTGCTCGATCGTCGGCTGGACGCCGGGGACGCCTGGGAGTGATCGGCCCGGTGGTGCGGCGAGCCACGTTCCACCACCACAGCTGCTGCACTGCCAGAGTCACCAGGCCTGCGAGGACGATCGCGCAGAGGTTGATGACCAACTGGAGCGCCGACCCGGCGGCCTCGTGCCAGACCCCGTACGCGGCGGCGACGGCGACGTTCGCGGCCGCGGGCACGGTGGTGACCGAGATCAGCACCCCGACGAGTGACCCGGACTTCTTCGAGGTGAGCGAGAGCATCCCGGCGACCCCGGCCAGCAGGCCGACCACCCAGGAGAGCGCGTCGGGCCGCCAGATGAAGTCGGTCAGGGGCCGCTCGGCGAGCAGCATCTCCCGACTGACGAGACCGGCGGCGGTGAGCGCCCAGGTGCTCAGCACCGTGGCGACCATGGCGACCAGGAACCCGACCACGAGGGCCTGCACCGACCGCAGGATGATTTTCGCCTTGCGCCGCAGCAGCGCGACGCAGAGTGCGGCGAGCGGACCGAACTCGGGGCCGACCACCATCGCACCGACGATGAGGATGGGCTGGTCGAGGAGCACGCCGATCCCGGCGATCATGGTGGCGACGACGATCAGGACCAGGTAGGTCCCGGACAGTTCGGTCTGCTCACCGGTCTTGGCGGCGATCTCGTCCCAGACCAGCGCGTCGGCGCCGCTGCCCGGAGCGTCCCGGGCGGCCCGGTCGGCGGCGGTCGACAGGGTCAACTCCACATCGTCGGCGGCGATCCCACCGCGGGCCTCGACCCCCAACTGCCGGAGTCCGTGCAACACGCCGTCCGCACTCTCCCGCACGACGTCGCAGAGGATCAGGTCGCCCGCGGGCTGGCGGCCGGCTCCGTTGAGCACGGCCAGGTGAGTGACCCCGGGATCCGCGGCCAGCAGGTCGGCCACCGCCGCCGTCTGGTCGGCGGGAGCGATGATCCTCAGGTGCAGCATGCCTCCCCCATCCGCCATTCGGCGACATCGTGGTCGGCCCACTCTACGGGGCAGTTTCCTGGGAATCGAAGACCGACTCGGCCACCCTCCAGCCTGCGCCACAGTGGACGATTGCCGCGCCGAGGGTTGCATCACTTATCCCCGAAAGATGGCAATACGGCCACGGGGGGACATTCTCCTCGTTAGCCTCGAAAGAACATTCGAGCGGGTCGGACGCGTATGCCCGAACCGCACACTGAGCGCCGGATGCCCTCGATGCCTATACCCGCCGGTTGCGCGGGCGACCGGCGTTCGCATCCACCAAGGAGTCTGTCCCGTGACCGATCCGGTCCTCCTGTCGCCTCCCGATGTCGGCCCACTCGAGGAGTCCTACGTCCTGGACGCGCTCCGATCCGGATGGGTCGCACCGGCGGGACCGCACCTGGAGGCGTTCGAACGAGAGGTCGCCCAGCGGGTCGGCTGCGCGCACGCCGTGGCGCTGGCCTCGGGCACCGCCGGCCTGCACCTGGCCCTGCTCGCCCTCGACGTACGGCCCGGGGACGTCGTCGTGGTCCCCACCCTGACGTTCGTCGCGACGGCCAACGCCGTGGTCTACACCGGAGCCGAACCGGTCTTCGTCGACTGCGAGCCCGCCACCGGCAACCTCGATCCGGCGTTGCTGGATGAACTGCTGCGCAACCTGCGCGCCCGGGGCCGCAGGCTCGCCGCCGTGATGCCGGTGGACATGTTCGGGGCCTGCGCCGACTACTCCCGGGTCCTGCCGCTCTGCGCCGAGGCCGAGGTACCGGTCGTGGAGGATGCCGCGGAGGCGCTCGGGGCGACCCGGCACGGCCGGGCCGCCGGGTCGTTCGGCCGGGCCGGGGTGCTCTCGTTCAACGGCAACAAGATCATCACAACGTCCGGCGGTGGGATGCTTCTCTCGGACGACGCCGACCTGATCGCCCGCTGCCGCTACCTGTCGACCCAGGCCCGCCAGCCGGTGTCCCACTACGAACACACCGAGGTGGGCTACAACTACCGGTTGAGCAACGTGCTCGCCGCACTCGGTCGGGCACAGCTGCGCCGGCTGGACGAGGTCGTGGCCCGACGGCGCCAGCTGCGGGAGCGGTACGCGAAACTCTTCGCCGCGGTTCCTGGCGTACGCCTGCTCGCCGACGATGACGTAGGTGCCAACTGCTGGCTCACCACTATCGCCGTCGATCCGGCAGCCGCCGGCTGGCGGGCAGCGGACCTCGCCGCCCACCTCGGCGCGTACGCCATCGAGACCCGGCCGGTCTGGAAGCCGATGCATCTTCAGCCTGTTTTCGCCGGTGCGCGCGCGCTGCTCACCGGCGCCGCGCAGCGGCTCTTCGAGAACGGCCTCACCCTGCCCAGCGGCACCGCGATGACCGAGAGCCAGGTTGTCCGGGTCCTCAATTCGATCGAACAGTTCCTCGAGGGCCGATGCCCCGGGGGGATGGGACGGTGAGATGAACTTCGAGATCTGGAACGCCCGGAGGATCGCGGATGCGACCCGATGGCTGGCTGCGCACCAGGCGTGGGCCGCCCGGGAGGTGTTCGCCCACCCCTCCTACGTACGCCTCCTCGCCGGCGAGCAGGACGAGCCGCTCGCGGCGTACGCCGAGACGCCGTCCGGGTTCATCCTGTACCCGTTCGTGCTCCGGCCGGTCACCGCGCCGCATCTGGTCAGCCCCGGCCGGCGGGTTTTCGACATCACCAGTCCGTACGGCTATGGCGGAGCGTTCCACAGCGGTGCTGGTGAGGTGGACGCCAAGGAGTTCTGGTCGGCGTTCGACGACTTCTGCCGGACCCGCAACGTGGTGTCGGAATTCACCCGCCTCTGCCTGTTCGAGGACCGGCGCCTACCGTACCCGGGCCAGACCAGACAGAAGCTCAACGTAGTGCAGGACCTGCGGCCGCCCCTGGAGCGCATGTGGCGGGAGTTCGACCACCAGATCCGCAAGAACATCAACAAGGCCAGGCGGCTGGGTGTCCAGATCGAGGTCGACGAGACCGGGACCCGCCTGGACGACTTCCTCGAGATCTACTACGGCACAATGGACCGCCGCCACGCCAGCGAGGGCTACTACTTCCCCCGGGAGTTCTTCCAGACGATCATCCAGGAGCTAGCCGGACAGTTCGTCTTCTTCCACGCCCTGCATGACGAGCGCGTCATCTCCACTGGACTCGTCCTCGCCTCAGCCGACAGGCTGTACTGCTTCGTGGGTGGCACTGACCGGTCCGCCTTCGACCTGCGCCCGAATTACCTGCTGACGTTCGAGATCTTCCGGTGGGGGCAGGAGCACGGGAAGACGCATGTCGTACTCGGCGGCGGCTATGAACCCGACGACGGCATCTTCCGCTACAAGCGGGCCTTCGCCCCCCACGGCCTGGTCCCCTACTCGGCCGGCACGAGAATCTTCGACCAAGGGACGTACGCGCAACTGGTCGACGCGCACCAGGCGGAGGGGCGGCGCCGGCTCGCCGGCTGGCAGCCGGATCCCGGTTTCTTCCCCGGATACCGCCAGGACCTGCCGCCCGTACCGGCCTGACCCACCCCCAGCTCGGCCATGGCCGGGATTGGGCCCACGACTCGCTCCCTCGGTCCGAGCAGGCCGATGTCGAGGGCGCGCCTCAGCGACACCTCAGATGCTTGCCGAGTTGCCCGTTTTGCGGATATTAGGAACATTGCCCGGATTGGGCGGATAGTATCGCAGTAGCCCCGTCGGCGGACACACCAGGCCGATCTGGGGCTGACCACCGCTGCCACCCATCGGCCACTTGCGACGACTTTCCCCTCCGACATTGCGCCGCAGGTGACTGGGTCGCCGGAGCATCGCGGACGGCATTCCGGTGGTCCCATTTCGCCCGGCTACCGCTCCGAAAAGGAGAGCGGTGTGGTTCCGGCCGCACGGAAGGAGAAATCCATGAATGTGGTGCTGGCCTCCGCAGTGCTGCTGCTCAGCCCGTTGATAGCCGACAGCACGCAGGACGTCCCGGCAACCTCTGGGCTGGCCAAATGAGAAAGGGCGACCGCTGGGAGGTCGGGTCCGCGTTCCCGCTGATGCTGCCGCGCGGCCTCGGTCGAGTTGAACCACCTGAGCAGGCCCGGCACTTCGGGTCGGGGCGGCAGGCACTGAGGGCCCTCATCGAGTTCGGCCGGCGGGATTGCGGGTGGGAGGCGGTACACGTTCCGGCCTACTACTGCCCCGCAGTGGTGCAAAGTGATCGTCGATCTGCTTCCCGTGTGCCGATACGATACCGGACCGATGGGGCCCGACCCGCGGCCCGAAGCTGGGCCGGCAGACGCGGTGATCACCGTTTCGTACTTCGGCGAGCCGCCCCTACTGCCGTCAACTCCGGCGGCCTTGATCATCGACGTGACGCACGACCAGGTCGCACCCTGGCTCGACCGGTCACGGGCCGACTACGTCTTCGCCTCGCTGTACAAGACCCTGCCGTTGCCCGACGGTGGAATGCTCTGGTCGGGCAACGGCCGCCCGCTGCCGCCCGCCGTGCCGCCGACCGAGGGTCACCTCGCCACGGTCAGCCGGGGCCTCTCCGCGATGTGCCTGAAAACGGCCTATCTGGACGGCGCGCCGCTGCGGAAGGAGGAATATCTCCCGCTCTACGCCGCGGGTGATGCGGGGTTCCACTCGGCCGCGGTGAGCGGCATCTCCGACCACTCCCGGCAGGCCCTGCACGTCCTCCCCGCTCAGGACCTGCGCCGGCGCCGGATCGCCGCCGCGGAGCTCGCTTCGTGGCTGCGGGACCGTGCCCGGCGTAGTGGTCCACACCCGCACCTTCGAGGTGGTGCTGGAGTTCGACCCGCCCGAACGACGCGAGTCGTCCGCCACGGACTGATCGCCAGGAACGTCTACCCGGCTGTGCTCTGGGACATCGCCCGGAGGGCACACCACCGCACCAGTTGGACTTCTGCCGCCGGATGCTCCACCCGCACACCGACCTCCGGTGGAACGGCAGTGACATGCGACAGGCGGCGACGGTCGTGCGCAAGCTGCGCCAACGGTATCCGTCGCGGCACGAACGGACATCCGTGTCCCACCCGATCACGACGTCCCCGGACCGACAGCCGAGTGTTTCTCCCAGATAGGAGCAAGAGTGAACAGTACGAGGCTGAGCGGCTCTGACCGGGCGGATGCGGGCGCACGGAAATCCGATGTTTCCATGCCTGCGCACCGTCAGCCCTACGACCGCGTCAAACGGGGACTCGACGCGCTGTTCGCCGGCCTCGCTCTGCTGGTCCTGTCACCGGTCCTGCTGGGCGTAGGCGTCGCGGTTGCCCTGATGATGGGCCGCCCCGTGCTCTTCCGGCAGACGAGGCCAGGTCTCGGCGGCAGGTTGTTCGAGCTTCGGAAGTTCCGGACGATGCATCCGATCGGTCCAGGTCGGGTCAGCGACGGCGAGCGGCTGACCCGTTTCGGCAGGTGGCTGCGCTCGAGCAGTCTGGACGAACTGCCGACCCTCTGGAATGTTCTGCGCGGCGACATGAGCCTGGTAGGGCCGCGCCCGCTCATGGTGTCATATCTCGAGCGGTACACGCCGGAGCAGGCACGCCGCCATGAGGTACGGCCCGGCATAACCGGACTGGCCCAGGTACGCGGGCGCAACGCGCTGAGCTGGGAGAAGAAGTTCAGCTACGATGTGCATTACGTCGATGCGCGCTGTCTCCGCCTTGATCTGCGCATCCTGCTGGAGACGGTGGTCGTGGTCCTCCGCGGCGAGGGCATCACAGCGGACGGTTACGCGACCGCCCCCGAGTTCCTCGGCACCGCCGACTCAGTGTCGCTGACGAACGCCGACCGTGGCGGCGCGCCCCCGGCCTGATCACACTAGCGGGCGGCGGGCGGCGCTTCAGGCTGACCTACCCCAGCCGCCACCGTTTCCGCCGGCGCGGCGACCGCTCCGCCTCGCCCTTCCCTGCGGCCACCGCCAGTTGATCTCGCGAGGGCGTCGAGGATCACCGAAGCGTGAAAGGCGACCACGTTCTCCTGTCGCCAGGACTCCAGCACCCCCGGCCCGATTCGTACGGTGCGTGCCCGTAGCTGTGAGAGCAGTGCCGAGGAGATGGAGGCAGCTCGTGGCGGGACGAGAATCAGTCCTTCCGCGACCTTTTCGGCGATCCCGCGCGTCCCCCGATTGTCGACCGCCACCACCGGCTTTCCCATTACCAACGCCTCGGCCACGGTCAGCCCGAACCCTTCACGGGGGCTGGTCGACAGTACGACATCGGCAGCAGCGAGTTCGACACCCGGTTCCGGTGTCCACCCGACCGCGCTGATGCCGGGCTCATCCGGCGGCACCCACGCGGGCTCACCGATGCTGGTCGAGCCGACGATCCGCAGTTCGAGGTCCGGTAAGGATCGCCGCGCCACCCGCCAGGCGCTGACGGCCAAGTCGAAGTTTTTGTCCGGCGTCAGCCGACCCATGACGACGACCCGTGGCGGCCGCCGTTCCCCCACCGGCTCGCCGGGCCCGGAGGCGCGCAGGCGTTCCGCGTCAACACCCGCTCCCCCGCACGGCGCATAGTGCACCCTGCTGCGCGGAGCGAGTCGGCGGTAGATCTCCTGGTCGTCTGGGTTGAGGGTGACGTAGGTGGGGGTGAGCCGGGCCGAGACCGTCTCGATGACCGAGAAGAGCTGACCGGCCCTGCCGGGAGCACCGAAGAGCGTCCCGTGCACCACCGCCACGTGTGGAGTCCTCGTGACCTGGGCGACGACACGCCCGACTGCGACCGCGTACGGGGTGTGCAGGTGCAGCAGATCCACCCGCTCCTCGCGCACAATCCGTGCGAGGTCTCGTCCCGCTCGGGCGAGGTTCCTGAGGCCTGCCCGCCGGAATGGCGCGACCTCGTGCACTGCGTCGAAGCTCCGGTGCAGCGACGGCGGTACGCTTCCACGGCCGGCAACGGCCACCGGTCGCAGCCCGTATGGCCGGAGCGCGCGGGACACCGGCGCCACGAAGCCTTCCAGGGTCGCACCCAGAGGTGCCAGAAAGAGCACGGACGCCGACCCCGACCTAGCCACGCTGCCACGCCTTCACGTGCTGCACGGTCAACCACGCGAAGTGCCGGGCGTCCGAAAGCGCGACACGTCCGGGATGGGATCCGGCCGCCCGGCGACGGGCCAGCCGGAGTTGCATGGTCTCAGCCGGCTCCGTGATGGGTCTGCTGTGCTGTTGGGAATGTCTCCGGTACCGGAGGAGCGGCGACGCCAGGTTGTCCAGCAGACCGCGGCGGGACATGCGAAGCCACAACTCGTAGTCCTGTGCCCGGACGAAGGTCGGGTCGTAGCCACCGGCCCGCAGGACCTGCTCCCGCCGCAGGACGGCGGACGGGTGAATGACGGCGTTCCGCCACAGCAGCTGCCGCCGTACCCGCTCGGGGCCGACCGGGACGGACAGCATGCCTATCTTCCTGCCGCGCTCGTCGATCACGGCGGCGCTGGAGCCGAGCACCACCAGTTCGGGCCGCGCGCGCATTTCCGCAATCTGTGTACGAAGTCGCTCCGGTTCACAGATGTCATCCGAGTCGAACCGCGCAACAAGTTCGGTGGAACTCGCCTCCAAGCCGGTGTTGAGCGCCCTCGCGACGCCCGATCCGGGTGGCACCACCTTGACGCGTATCCTGCCGGACAGCTGGGGCTGCTGCAGGACGGCACGATTCTGGTCGCACTCACCATCGAGAACCGCGACCAGGAGCCAGTCCTGGTGAGTCTGGGCGATCAGGCTTGAAACAGCTTGGCCAAGCCAGGCGGACCGTGGCGCAATGGGCATGAGAACACTGACCAACTCGCTCACGGAAGGACCTTCTCGTAGTAGTTCGTGGCTTCGTTGACTATCGACGACCACTCGAACCGCGCAACGTGCTGCGGCGCTCGTGCGCGCAGGGTCCCCGCGAGTTCCGGATCCTGGAGTAGGCGGGTCACCGCCTCGATGAAGCCACGGTCGTCGCCCTGTGGAAACAGAAGGCCACATGGCCCCACGGCCTCTGGAATCCCGCCGAGGTCTGCCGCCACCACCGGCGTCCCGCAGGCGGCAGCCTCCAGCGCCGCCATCCCGAACATCTCATCCCGTCGGGTCGGGAGTACGCAGACGTCAGCCGCGGACAGAAGTCCGGCGACGAGCTTCTCGTCCACCGCCCCGAGGCAACGCACTCCTGCTCCGGTGAGGACCTTCGTCAGCTCGGACGGGCCGTTGCGCGCGAAGCGCTCGGGCGGTCCGGCCGCGACGACGGTCACCTGCGGTAGCGTCCGCCGGAGGGCCGCGGCCAACGGTGCCAGCAGGTCCGACCCCTTCTGCTCGCAGACCCGGCCGAGATACACCACGAGCGGCCCGGACGGCAGGTTCAGCGCCGAGCGCGCTCGGCGGGCCGCCTCCGGGTCGTTGCGGAACTGAAGCGTGTTCACTCCGTTGTAAAGGACCCGGGTCCTGTCACCAAGATTCGGATAGAAGCCGACGAAGTGACGGGCGCAAAATTCGGACGCCGCCAGGATCAGGTCGAAGTCGTCAAGCCGCGCGCGATAGTAACGGTGCACCGCCCCGTTCGAGGTACCGCGGTACCGGAAGAAATCGACCGACTGCACGGTCGCGGCGAACCTGGCTCCCAGTGCGGTTGCCGCTACGGGCGATCCATGTGCGTGCAACACGTCATAACGGGGCACCCCGTTCAGCCACCGCCTCGCGCCGATCAACATTTCGTAGTCGCGTAAGGGCCGATGGCTACGCAGCGGAAGGCTTCTGACCTGGACCCCGTCCACATCCAGCACGCCGGAATGCTCACCCGGAGTGAGCACGACGACCTCATGACCGGCGGCGGCCTGAAGCCGTGCCATTTCCATGATCCTGCGCTGGAGCGCGCCCCCGAAGCGGTGCAGGACCGGCACGTCCGACGTGCCGATGTGTACGATCCTCACATTTCCCCCTTTTGCATGAGGCGCTGGTAGAGATCCAGATGCCGGGCGATCATGTGATCGACCGAGTAGTCGTTGGCGGCGGTTCGGGCACGCGCGAGCGCCCGGTTGGCGAAGTTTTCGTACGCCTGCAGCACGGTCGTGATCGCCGGCGCGAGACTGACCGAACTGGACGGACTGACAAGCACGCCTGCGTCGCGCACCTGGTCCGGTACGCCCCCAACCTCGCTGGCCACCACTGGCAGACCGGTCAGCAGGCCCTCGGTGACGACACTGGGCAGGCATTCGTACCCGAGCTCGGACGGCAGAACGAGCAGATGGGCCCGCCGGTACTCCTCCACCAGTTCCGGCCCACTGCGTTGGCCGACGAAGGTGACCCGATCGAGCAGCCCCAGGGCGCGGGCCCGCTCCCGCAGCCGGCACTCCAGCTCGTCGTTGTGGTAGACGAGCCGGAGGACGACCTGCCGGGGCAGGTCAGGCAAAGCCTCGATGACCCGATGGATCTGCTTCATCGCGATGAGCTGGCCAACGAACAGAAGGATGATCTGGCCGTCGGGGGCCAACCGACGCGGTCGACAGACGGCACTGGACATGCCTATCCCGTTCGGAATCACTTCCACACGCGACCGGGGGAGGCGATAGCGGCTTGTTGTCTGCTCCGCCTCCACCTGGCTCAGGCAGACGACCGCCGTTGCCCGGGACATGACCATACGCTGGGCCCTCCGCTGCAGCGGGGTCGGCGGCGGCGCGAAACGGTGCGCCGTGAAGACGAACGGGCGCGCGAGGGGCGAGAGAGCCGCGAGGACGGCCGCCTTCGACAAATGGTGTACGTGGACGATGTCGCTCTCGCGTGCCAGCGCCACTGTCCCACGGTCCTCAAGTCGACAGGCGCGCACCTCTATGCCGCGCCTCCGCAGGCCATCGACCAGTACGACTTCCGGGGCGGGCTCCCTTTTGGCCAGTTCCTCCGCCGAGTGGCGGAAAACGCCGCCAGCCACCAGCACCTTCATATATTGGCCTCCTTTTACGCGGGCGGTGGAAACCGCGACCGGTGTGAGTAGCATGTCGCCAGTCCCTGGCCCGCGAAAGTCGCGGCGCCGAATCCAGAGAGAAAATCGCGACCGCCGTCAGCGGGCACGGTTCGCTGAGGCGGACGAGCAGCGCGACGAATCACAGCACGTCATCTCGCCGAATTCCATCTTCTCCCCTGGGATCGCCTCAGACATGGAGATTTTCTGAATTGGCGGGTGGACGGCCCGGAACGGGGGCGGCTGACGAACCACCATCGCGTTCCGGCGAATTTCCCTGCAGGACACCGGGGAGCAGGAGGACGCCAAGCAAGGCGGCCGAGAGCGCATAGGCGCAGCCGGTTGCGATCGCCGCTCCATTCGCGCCGTACCGGGGAGTCAGGAGAACCGCGAGGATGCACAGCACGGCCGCCAGAACGACATCACTGATCACCCAGGCACGGATTCTGCCCAGGCCGACCGCCACACTGCCGAGCAGGTTGTTGGCAGAGACAGCGACGCCGGCCAACGCCATGATCACGATAACCGAGCCGAACTGTTCGAAGGTCGGGCCCACCAGTGCTGGCAGATATCTCGCCGCCAGGACAACCGAAAGCGAGGCCGCCAATGCCATGCTCATCCCGGTCTTGAAGATCCGGATTGTCATGGTTCGCCTCCGCAATGGGTCGCTCGGGCTGGCCAGGTAAGGGAGCGAGGCGGTGGCGACCGCAGTCGGAAGTAGGCTCACCATCAGGCTCAGTCGACTGGCCAGTGCGAATCCGCCATTCTCGGCGAGTCCGTCTGCTCTGGCCAGCAGAAGACTTTGAAGGATCCAGGCTGCCCCGTTGATCGCCAGCACGGCCGCACCGGCCGGAACCGCCCGCCGGGCCAGACTCGTGGCCTGGGTCGCAAGCTGGCGCCACTCGCCAAGGATCCACCAGCGCTCTTTGGGGACGATGGCCAAGGCGGCTGCCGCCATCATCATCTCGACGGCCCCTGCCGCAGCGGCCGAAACTGTCGCTGATCCGTACATCGCCCCGGCCGCGACCGTCGCGCATGCGACGACCACCGCCCTGGTGAGGGTCAACTTGGCCAGGGTAGCGAACCGCTTGTGACCCGCGAACACCGCCGAGATCACGATCCAGAGGCCGGTTGCCAGGGCCCAGAACACCACGACCGCGCTCCCGGTCCCCTGCAGCAACTCCTTTCCCCGACCCAACCAGTCGAACTTGGCTACTTCGACCAGCAACAGGAAACCGGTGCAACAGATGCACAGCTGAACGGCGGCGAGGGAGAGCCCCGCTGACGTGACCATTCCAGCCCGTCGCGAGTCGTCGGCGGCCGCTACGCCCTGATTGACCAGCGGTGCGAGCCCCGGGACGGCTAATGAATTGACCGTGCTCACGGTCACGGTCAGGAAGGCGAACACCCCGTACTGCTCGGAGCCGAGCACGGCCGCTGCCGCGAGCGCTGTCAACAACCCCACTGCTCCGGAGCCACCGGATGCGACCGCGGTGAGGACCGACGCCCTTCCGAGGCTGCCAGCCCTCAGCAAGTCCCGAACCCTCGCCCGACGGCCCGCGACAGCAAGACGCACAGCCTCTCCTCTATCCACTGCCTGACCCTCATGGCGAGGGAAGCCGACGTCTCCATTGGCCGGAAGACATGCCTAGGGCTTTCCGGTCTAACTCGAGCGTAGCGAATTAAAGGGATGAGGAAGGCGTATTGGCATAAACCTCCCCCGCCGAAGTGCCCCGACCAGGCCATATCAGAAATCAGCACCACCCCGCCGTCGCCACGTCGAACGGCCAACTCGTGCGCCTCCCGCCAAGAGCTTGAAGGTCAACAGTGGCAAACTGAAATAGATGAAAAGCTGAGATATGACGAGCATGGACACGATCGGGGTGAAGCTCAGCCAAACGCCGATGACCGCCAGGCCGTAAGCACCCGCGAATGAAGTTCTTCTCGAAAACCGCCTCTGTACCACCTCAAGCAGGGCGCCGAATATGCCAAAGATGAGTAGCACGCCTGGCGGTCCGAGGCTCCACCAGGCTTCCACCGCGAGCGGAAGGATCTGGTCGTTGTTGTCGGAAGTGCCATAGATGGCGCGGTTGTACATCGCATCACCACTGGAGTCCCGGTAAGGACGGCCGAGCGCGGGAATAGGCGAAAGTGCCGACGATACCAACGACTGCCCAGGATAATGTTGCGGCAGAGTTGACTCGAGCGCGAACGCCGGGAACTGGGGGCTCTGACCGTAGACCTGAATGGTTTCGAGGAGAGACGTGGCAGGTTCGTCTTCGAGGCCGACCTCGGCAAGGCTGTATCGCCCCCCTTCGGTGGCAAGGATCTCGCGCCGGGTATCGCCCATTTTATAAGCGAAGACGAGCAGGCCGACCAGAACCAAAATGGTAAGCGCCTTTCGCGACGTCAGCGCCAGGAGCCCGTAGGCGGCAAAGATGGCGATCACGGGTACCACGACCGCCGTCCGGTTGTAGCTATAGAGGCTTACAGGGGCAATGACTCCAACCAGAGGAAGGGCGATTTTTGACAGGGTCAGAGACCCGGATCTCCTCAACTGTTCGATCAGCAGCACGAACGCGAACGACAGGAAGGGCGGTCCGATCGCTGCCACCAGCCCCCGGAGAGCGCTGACGTTCTCGAGCTGCTTGCCGTCGATCCTGCCCTGGAAATACGCGAGCGCCTGACCGACCGTGCCCACTCGTGCGACGACACCGATAATTCCGACAGCAGCGAAGCCTGTGATCAGTCCCTTGAGGCTCCGCTGCGGGTGACGTCGCTGGCGGATCGGCCGACCGACCGGCGTG
This sequence comes from Micromonospora sp. IBHARD004, assembly GCF_052814115.1. Taxonomy (NCBI): domain Bacteria; kingdom Bacillati; phylum Actinomycetota; class Actinomycetes; order Micromonosporales; family Micromonosporaceae; genus Micromonospora; species Micromonospora sp. IBHARD004. The sequence goes on along the minus strand of NZ_CP199934.1, from coordinate 2,371,017 downwards.
CCGGACGAGCCATCGCCGGCCCTGGACAAAACGCAGCTGGCTCCGACGAAGAACGCCACGTATGCCAACGTGTTGAGCAGGATCGCGCCGTTGATTGTGCGGTGCGGCGGGATGTAGGGCAGAGTGTTCGCCGATGGCGGAACAACGTTGATAATCGCGGGAAGCGCGACCATCACCAGGAACCACACCGCCAGGCAGACGTTCCGAGGCGCCAGCAAGGGGGTCACCGGACGGGCGGCCGGGACGACAAGCAAGATCACGAAGTACACCACGGCACTGATGGCAGCCGCCGGATACGGGGTCTCCGGCCGTACCAAGATGCCGACAAAGGCCACTACCGCAACCAGAGACAGCAAAGCGGCGAGGACCACGGTGACCGTCACGCCTTGGCCCTTGCCTTCTGGATCCGGCGTCGATACCCCCGCTTCGACACGGCTGGCTGAGGGCTCCGCCGTGGCCGCCCTCAGCCATGCAGACTCTGCGGAACGCGCACGCACTGGTGCCCGGGCCTCGGCGCCCTCCGACACCGCCGGCAGCTGTTCAGTCTGGCGACCGGTCAACGCTGGCACTCCTCTTCGTCTCGCCCCGCCCCACCTGATGAGAGCGGCCGGGCGCCGGCAAGACCGCCGACCTTTGACCGTTAGATCCGGTTTGTGCCCTATTCAACGAACAAGGTTGCCCGCGGTCACGCCCGAGTCCACACGTCACTGCCGACATGGCGGTTCGTCGACCGTTTAGCCGCCACCGCATCCGGGCCCACCTGCCGGGCCCCCGTCGTCCGCTAACGACAGGCCGAGGCGCCATGACCAAGCTGCCCAGCGAAGTTGTCACGGCCAACGGTCACGCGACCGGCCGGCCGCGGAGTTCTTCCATATCGGAGAGTCGCTCAGAGACGCCTACCACCGCAGCGCGTCAGGCCGTGCGATACAGCGAGATCCACAAGCGGGCCCACCGTCCGCCGCCGGGCGGACCCGAACCTGCACAAGATTCCCGTATGCCTGTTCGGGCTCGCACCGCGGGAGCCACCGTCACGGCCCGCCTCGTTGGCGGGACCTTTCGACCAAGAAAGCGCAAAAGCCGGCTTTTGCCCGGTCAGAGCGGATAGGTATGTATTACCCAACTTCGGCCGGGTCCCGCGGCTCGTAAAGCCCCCGGGTCGGACCGCCGGGGCGAACGCAGCCACGAGAACTCACAGGAGCGCAGATGCAGCTGGCCTCAGCCGCAGCAACCCGTACCCGGGCGAACCGCGACACCAAAAGGAGGCGCTGGGACCGGACCCCGGCAATCGTCGCGATCGACTCCACCGCCTGGATCGGCGGCTTCGCCATCGCGGCCTGGACCCGCTACGAGTTCGACGTCACGGCCGGCCGGGCGACGGCGGTACTCGGCGCCGGTGTGGTCGCCGCGGCCCTGTACGCCGTCGCCTCGCAACTGCGCCGCCGGTACTGGGGACGGCACCCGCTAGGCAGCCTGCAGGAACTCTGGACCCTCGCGGTCACGGTCGGCGCCGTTGCGGCAGTCATGCTCCTCACCGTCCTGGCGCTACCGGACCGGCCGGTACCCGCCAGCACGCCGCCGGTTGGTGCGGCCGTGGCGCTGTTAGCCATGCTCTGCGCCCGGGCGGCGTACCGCCACCGGCGGGACCGGGCGCTGCGACCGGCGGCCCACTCGGCCACGCCTGTCCTGCTCTTCGGCCTTGGCGAGGCGGGCCAGGCGCTGCTGCGGGCCATGTTGAGCGATCCTCGCGGCCGCTACCTGCCGGTCGGGCTGCTCGACGACGACTCAGACAAGCGGGATATGCGCATCGATGGCGTCCCGATGCTCGGTGGGCGGCACGACATCGGCACCGCGGTCGCCCAGACGGGGGCGGCAACGGTGATCTTCTCGGTCGCCAACGCCGACGCCGAGGTGATCCGCAAGATCCGGAACGCCACCCTGGCGGCAGGCGCCGCCTTCAAGGTGCTCCCGCCCATGCGGGAACTGGTCGATCACCGGATCAGCGTCGCGGACGTACGCGATGTGGACATCAATGACCTGCTCGGACGCCGGCACGTGGTGGCAAACCTCAAGAGCGCCGACACCGGACTCACCGGTCGCCGGGTGCTGGTGACCGGTGCCGGCGGCTCGATCGGCTCCGAACTCTGCCGACAGATCGCCCGCGCCAACCCCGGCGAGCTGATGATGCTCGACCGGGACGAGTCCGCGCTGCACAGCCTCCAGATGTCGCTCTCCGGCCGGGCGCTGCTGGACAGCTCCGACCTGATCCTCGCCGACGTCCGCGACACCGACCGGCTCGCCCGGATCATGGCCGAACGCCGGCCGGACATCGTCTTCCACGCCGCCGCGCTCAAGCACCTGCCGCTCCTGCAACAGCACCCCGGCGAGGCCGTGCAGACCAACGTTTGGGGCACCCTGGCGGTCCTGGAGGCGTGCCGGGGAGTGGCGAAGTTCGTCAACATCTCCACCGACAAGGCGGCGCACCCGATCAGCGTGCTCGGCTATTCCAAGCGGATCACCGAGCGGCTCACCGCGTACGCCGCGGCCAACTTCCCCGGGACCTTCCTCAGCGTCCGCTTCGGCAACGTGCTGGGCAGCCGCGGGTCCGTAGTCACCGCGTTCCGGGCGCAGATCGAGGCCGGGCTGCCGATCACGGTCACCCACCCCGAGGTGACCCGCTACTTGATGACCATCCAGGAGGCGGTGCACCTGGTGCTCCAGGCCGCCGCGATCGGCCGGGACGGCGAGGCGCTCGTACTCGACATGGGCAAGCCCGTTCGCATCGACGATGTTGCCCGGCAACTCGCGGCCCAGGCTCCCGGCCCCTCCCAGATCGTCTACACCGGGCTGCGGCCCGGGGAGAAACTCCACGAGGAGCTCTTCGGCGCCGGCGAGGCCGACGTCCGGCCGCTGCATCCACTGATCTCGCACGTCACCGTGCCCGCGCTCGACCCCATCGAGGTCAATTCCCTCGACCCCGCCGAAGAACCGAAAAAGCTGATCGCACGGTTGGCCGAGCTCTGTGACCAGCCGGGCCAGCTACTTTCGGCCGCGCTGGTGCCCAAGAGCCGGTCGGCCGACACCCCCGCCCCGCCGCCGCAATGAGCGGCGGCGCGGCGGCCGGGTTGGATTGCTGTCAGCGCAGACCGTTGCGGATCGCGACGCTGACCAGCAGATCCGGGTTGTCGGTGATGATCCCGTCGACGCCGAGGTCGATCACCCGCTGGCATCCACAGTTGAGGCGCCGGTGACCGCACCCGTCGGCGCTGGCCGGTAGGGTGCCGCGGGCGTGACAGCTGGTCCGGGCGATGCCGCGGAAGCCGCAGGGCTGGACCGATCGAGCCATTGACATACCTGCTCTGCGACGAAAGGCTCGCGCCTACAGGTCCTTCCACCGAAGGAGGCGCAATGAGGCGCACACGGCTGGCAATCGCCGGCGTGTTCACTCTGGTCGGCGCGATGGCGCTGACCGCACCGGCGAGCGCGCGGCCACCGTCCGACCCGGGCGGCCGCGACAGCTTGGAGGTGTACGTCGGCACGGTCAACGCCGAGCAGCTCGACCGGCTGCGGGCCGCCGGGGTCGACCTCGACGAGGACCACCGGTCCGCCGGCGCGAACGGCAGCACGACGATCGAGACCGTGCTCACCCGGCGGGAGGCGGCCCGGCTCACCGGCCAGGGCGTTCCGCTGAGCGTCAAGAAGGTGCACGGCAAGGACGCCTCGCAGGCGCTGCGCGAGCAGGCCGCCGCCGGCTGGCAGGCGTTCCGCTCGTACAGCGAGCCCGGCGGCATCCGGGACGAGATCACCGCCACCGCCGCCCGGTTCCCCGGGCTGGCCAAGGTGGAGACCCTCGGCCGTACGGTGCAGGGGCAGCCGATCCTGGCCGTCAAGGTCACCAAGAACGCCCGGACGGTCGCGGACGGCAAGCGTCCCGCGGTGCTCTACGCCAGCACCCAGCACGCCCGAGAGTGGATCACCCCGGAGATGACCCGTCGGCTGCTGCACCACGTGCTGGACAACTACGGCACCGACGCGGAGATCACCCGGCTGGTGAACACCACCGAGCTGTGGTTCCTGCCGGTGGCCAACCCCGACGGCTACGACCACACCTTCACCCCGGACAACCGGCTGTGGCGCAAGAACCTGCGGGACAACGACGGCGACGGCCAAATCACCAGCGCCGACGGCGTCGACCTGAACCGCAACTTCAGCTACAAGTGGGGGTACGACGACGAGGGCTCCTCGCCCGAGCCGAACAGCGACACCTACCGCGGCGCCGGTCCCAACTCGGAGCCGGAGACCAAGGCCCTGGACCGGCTCTTCAAGCGGGTCGACTTCGAGTTCTTCGTCAACTACCACTCGGCCGCGCAGCTGCTGCTCTACGGCGTGGGCTGGCAGGTGAGCACGCCGACCCCGGACGACCTCATCTACCAGGCGATGGCCGGCGACGACGCCCACCCGGCGGTGCCCGGCTACGACCCGGACATCTCGGCCGAGCTGTACACCACCAACGGCGACACCGACTCGCACGCCCAGGTCCGGTACGGCACCCTCGGCTTCACCCCCGAGATGTCCACCTGTCAGACCGCCGCCGCGTCCGACCCGGACGACCAGTGGCGGCCGGAGGACTGCGTCAGCGGCTTCATCTTCCCCGACGACGAGAAGCTGATCTCGGCGGAGGTGGCGAAGAACCTGCCGTTCGCCCTCGCGGTGGCGAAGTCGGCGGCCGACCCGGACGACCCGGTCTCGGTGGTCGGGCGGAGCACCCCGGACTTCGACGTGGACGCCTTCGACACCTCGTACGGGCGGACCCAGCAGGTCGCCACGACCGCCCGGCGGGCGCTCAAGGACGTCCGGATGCACTACGTGGTCAACGGCGGCCGGCCGAAGAGCGTCAAGGTCCGCGAGTGGCAGGGCGGTGAGCGGTACGGCGACACGAACGACGACTACTACGCCGAGCTGCGCGGCACGGTGACCGGCACGAAGCCGGGCGACCGGGTGGAGGTCTGGTTCACCGGGGTCAAGCCGCGCACGGGCCCGGTGGCCAGCGAGCACTTCACCTACCGGGTGCACACCGACATCAGCGGTGACGTGCTGGTGCTCGCGGCGGAGGACGTGACCGGGCTGAGCCCGACGCAGAACGCCACCACCGCCAAATACGCCGGCCAGATCGCCGCCTCCGTCGAGGCCGCCGGCCACCACGCCGACGTGTACGACTTCGACGCGATGGGTCGCAAGGCGCCGCACCCGCTCGGCGTGCTGTCGCACTACCGGGCGGTGGTCTGGGAGACCGGGGACGACATCATCCTCCGCTCGCCCGGCCAGGTCGGCGGTACCACCGCCGAGGCCGCGCTCACCACCGAGCTGGCCGTCCGCGACTACCTCAACGAGGGCGGCAAGGTGCTGGTCAGCGGCAAGTACGCGCTCTTCGCCCAGGGCGCCAACGGCAGCTACGTCTACCGGCCGGACGCCCCGCCGGAGTGCACCGACCCGGACGACGTGACCTGCCTGCCGGTGCTCAACGACTTCCAGCAGTACTACCTCGGGGCGTACAACTACGTCAGCGACGGCGGCACCGACCCGAACGGCGACCCGTACCCCCTGCGCGGATCCGACGGTCCGTTCGTCGGTTTCTCCGGCCAGCTGAACGAGGCGGGCTCGGCGCAGAATCACGAGCACACGGCGTCGTTCCTCACCACGTCGAGCTTCCTGCCGCCGGAGCAGTTCCCGCAGTTCGCCAGCTCCGCGACGGTGGACTGGGCGCGGCCGGGGGCGGCGCCGTTCGACCCTCGGACCGGTGACTGGTACCTGTACAGCGGCCGCGCCGACGAGTCGTACAAGCGGCTCACCCGGACCGTCGACCTGACCGGGGCCGCCACCGGCCAGCTGCGCTTCTTCACCTCGTACGACATCGAGCAGGACTGGGACTACCTGATCGTCGAGGCGCACGAGGTGGGCAGCGACTCCTGGACCACGCTGCCCGACCTCAACGGGCACACCGGCACGACGACCGGGGAGAGCTGCCAGTCCGGCTGGGTGGCGCAGCTGCACCCGTTCCTCGGTCACTACCAGGGCACCGACTGCTCCCCGACGGGCAGCACCGGCACCTGGAACGCGGCCACCGGGGCGTCCGGCGGGTGGCAGGAGTTCGCCGTCGACCTGTCGGCGTACGCGGGCAAGAAGGTCGAGGTCTCGATCTCGTACGTCTCCGACTGGGGCACCCAGGGTCTCGGGGTGTTCCTCGACGACGCCCGGGTGATCGCCGACGGGGCGGTGGTCTCGGAGACCTCGTTCGAGACGGCCGACCTGGGCGGCTGGACGGTCGCCGGCCCGCCGGCCGGATCCGCCGGCGCGCCGAACGACTGGGCGCGCAGCCAGCAGGCGTTCGAGGAGGGCTCGGCGGTGGTCACCGACGACAGCGTCTACCTCGGCTTCGGCCTGGAGGGGCTGGCCCCGGCGGCCCGGGACGACCTGGTCGCCCGGTCGCTGACCCACCTGACCGGCGCACCGCGCCGGTAGCGGTCCGCGGAGGTGCGCCGGCGGGAGCCACCGCCGGCGCACCTTCCGGTACGTCCGGCGCGTCCGACGCCGATGTGGTGAGCTGTACGGGTGGCGGGGCTGGGTCTGGTACTGCACCCCACCCGGGACGTCTCCGAGGTGGTCGAGATCATCGAACGGTGGGCGTCGCGCCACCGCAAGACGCTGATGGTGCGCGCGGAGGACGCGCACCGGGTGCCGCGCACCGTCGAGCCGGTCCCCGCCGGCGAGGTGGCCGTCCGCGCGGACGCCCTGATCAGCATCGGCGGGGACGGCACTATGCTCGGCGCACTGCGCTTGGCGGTACGGGATCCGAAGCCCGTGCTCGGGGTGCACCTGGGGCGGCTGGGTTTCCTGATCGAGGTCGAGCCGCCGGACCTGCCGGCGGCGCTGGACCGGATCAGCGCGCACGACTTCACCGTCGAGTCGCACGCCTGCCTGGCCTGCGACGTGTGCGGCGACGACGTGGTGGCGTTCAACGACATCGCGATGGTCCGCCAGCCCGGCTCCGGCTTCGTCACCGCCACCCTCGCCGTGGACGGCCAGCGGTACGGCTACTACCGCTGTGACGCCCTGGTGGTGAGCACGCCGACCGGCTCGACGGCGTACAGCTACGCCGCGGGCGGTCCGCTGGTCTCCCCGGCGGCGGACGCGGTGGTGGTGACCCCGTCGGCGCCGATGGCGGGCATCTCCCGGTCGGTGGTGCTCTCGCCGCAGGAGCGCATCCGGCTGGAGCTGGAGCCGAACTCGGCGGCGGTCGCCGTCGAGATGGACGGGGTGATTTTCAAGGACGCGGCGACCGAGGGGTGGGTGGACATCAGCTACCGCCGGGACGCCGGCCGGGTGGTCCGCTTCGACCCGCTCCGTCACCAGGAGCGCAACCAGCTCAAGTTGAGCCTGCTCGACCTGCCGTTCCTGCCCGACCAGCTCCGCGAGCTGCTTCCCGACGAAATACGGCGGCAGCGCCACGAGCGGGAGCTGCCGCCGCCCTGCTGACCGGAGCCGCCCGCCCACCCGGGGTGGACGGGCGGCGGGTCTGCTCAGGCCTTGGCCAGCACCCCGTCCACCAGTGCCTTCGCCTCCTCCTGGATCTGGGCGAGGTGGTCGGCCCCGCGGAACGACTCGGCGTAAATCTTGTAGACGTCCTCGGTGCCGGACGGGCGGGCGGCGAACCAGCCGGACTCGGTGGTCACCTTCAGCCCGCCGATCGGCGCGCCGTTGCCCGGGGCCGTGGTGAGCGTGGCGGTGATCGGCTCGCCGGCCAGTTCGGTGGCGGTGACCTGCTCCGGGGAGAGCTTGCCGAGCACCGCCTTCTGCTCGCGGGTCGCCGGGGCGTCGATCCGGGCGTACGCGGGGGCGCCGAAGCGCTCGGTCAGCTCGGCGTAGTGCTGGCTGGGCGTCTTCCCGGTGGTCGCGATGATCTCCGAGGCGAGCAGGCAGAGCAGGATGCCGTCCTTGTCGGTGGTCCAGGTGCCTCCGTCGGGGCGCAGGAAGGACGCGCCGGCGCTCTCCTCGCCGCCGAAGCCGACCGCGCCGTCGAGCAGCCCGGGCACGAACCACTTGAAGCCGACCGGCACCTCCAGCAGCGGCCGGCCCAGGTCGGCGGCCACCCGGTCGATCATGGAGGAGGAGACCAGGGTCTTGCCGACCGCCGCCGCCGGGCCCCAGGCCGACCGGGTCCGGAACAGGTGCCCGATCGCCACCGCGAGGTAGTGGTTGGGATTCATCAGGCCGCCGTCCGGGGTGACGATGCCGTGCCGGTCGGCGTCGGCGTCGTTGCCGGTGGAGACCTGGTAGGTCCCGCGGGCGGCGATCAGCGAGGCCATCGCGTTCGGCGACGAGCAGTCCATCCGGATCTTGCCGTCGCCGTCCAGGGTCATGAACCGCCAGGTCGGATCGACCAGCGGGTTGATCACCGTGAGGTCCAGGCGGTGCCGCTCGGCGATCTCCCCCCAGTAGGCGACGCTGGCCCCGCCGAGCGGGTCGGCGCCGATGCGGACCCCCGCGTCCCGGATGGCGTCGATGTCGATCGCGGCGGGCAGGTCGTCGACGTAGTGGGCGAGGAAGTCGTACGTCCCGGTGGTGGCGGCGGCGCGCGCCCGGGCGTACGGGATCCGCTTCACCTCCTTGAGACCGGCGGCGAGGATCGCGTTGGCCCGGTCCTGGATCCACTTCGTGACGTCGGTGTCGGCGGGGCCGCCGTTGGTCGGGTTGTACTTGAACCCGCCGTCGTCGGGCGGGTTGTGCGACGGGGTGATCACGATGCCGTCGGCGAGCCCGCTGGTGCGGCCCCGGTTGTGGGTGAGGATCGCGTGCGACGCGGCCGGGGTCGGGGTGTAGCCGTCCCGGCTGTCCACCAGCACGGTGACGTCGTTGGCGGCGAGCACCTCCAGCGCGCTGGCCTCGGCCGGGGTGGAGAGCGCGTGGGTGTCCCGGGCCAGGAAGAGCGGCCCGTCCAGGCCCTGGTCACGCCGGTAGTCGCAGAGCGCCTGGGTGACCGCGAGGATGTGGTCCTCGTTGAAGGCGTTCTTCAGGCTGGACCCGCGGTGCCCCGAGGTGCCGAAGGAGACCTGCTGCGCCGGGTCCGCCGGATCCGGGTGCTCGGCGTAGTAGGCGGTCACCAGCCGGGGCACGTCGACCAGGTCGGCGGGCTCGGCGGGCTGGCCGGCACGAGGATGGGCCACTGCGGGGACCTCCTGACGGGTTGCTGCGTGCTGCGGGGACGGGGCGGGGCTCAGGGCTCGACGCGCTGGCCCTTGCCGATGACGACGATGCCGTTGTCGGAGACGGTGTAGCGCTGGCGGTCCTTCTCCAGGTCGACGCCGATCTCGGCGCCCTCGGGGACGTACACGTTCTTGTCCAGGATGGCCCGGCGGACCACCGCGTGCCGGCCGATCTCCACACCCTCCATGAGGACCGCGCCGTCCACGTGCGCCCAGGAGTGCACCTTCACCTTGGGCGAGACGATCGAGTTCTCGACCAGCGAGCCGGAGACCACCGCGCCGGGCGAGACCATCGAGCCGACCGCCCGGCCGACCCGCTCGCCCCACTGGTGGACGAACTTCGCCGGCGGGTACGGCGGCTGGTTGCTGTAGATCGGCCAGTCGAAGTTGTAGAGGTTGAACACCGGGTGGACATTGATCAGGTCCATGTGGGCGTCGTAGAAGGAGTCGAGGGTCCCCACGTCGCGCCAGTAGCCGCGGTCCCGGTCGGTGCTGCCCGGGACCTCGTTGTCCTTGAAGTCGTAGACGTTGGCCTCGCCCCGCTCGACCAGCATCGGGATGATGCTGCCGCCCATGTCGTGCTTGCTGGTCTTGTCCTCCGCGTCGCGCTCGACGGCCTCGCAGAGCGCGCCGGTGCTGAAGACGTAGTTGCCCATCGAGGCGTAGATCTGGTCCGGCGCGTCGGGCAGCCCGACGGCGTCGGTGGGCTTCTCGCGGAACGCCCGGATCCGCCGGCCGTCCTCGCCGACCTCGATCACGCCGAACTGGTCGGCCATCGACAGCGGCTGGCGGATGCCGGCGACCGTCACCCCGGCGCCGGAGGCGATGTGGTCCTCCACCATCTGCCGCGGGTCCATCCGGTAGATGTGGTCGGCGCCGAAGACGATCACGTGGTCCGGCTGCTCGTCGTTGATCAGGTTGAAGCTCTGGTAGATGGCGTCGGCCGAGCCGGCGAACCACCACGGGCCGCGGCGCTGCTGCGCCGGCACCGGGGTGACGTAGTTGCCCAGCATCGTCGACATCCGCCAGGTCTGGGTGACATGCCGGTCCAGCGAGTGGGACTTGTACTGGGTCAGCACGACGATCTTCAGAAAGCCGGCGTTGGCCAGGTTGGAGAGGACGAAGTCGACCATGCGGTACATCCCGCCGAACGGGACGGCCGGCTTCGCCCGGTCGGTGGTCAGGGGCATCAGGCGCTTGCCCTCCCCGCCGGCCAGGACGATCGCGAGCACCTTGGCAGCCATGTCACGACGCTATCCACCCGGCTGCGACTTCACCACTCGTACGGACGGACTTCTGCACTAGGGTGCGGGGGCATGACGGAATCCGCTCGCCTGCGCGTTGACCTGCTCACCCGCGAGTACCCGCCGGAGGTGTACGGCGGCGCCGGGGTGCACGTCGAGTACCTCGCCCGCGAGCTGCGCCGGCTCGCCGACGTCCGGGTGCACTGCTTCGGCGTGCCGCGCACCGAGCCGGGCGTCACCGCGTACGCCGAACCGCCCGGCCTGACCGGCGCGAACGCCGCGCTGCGCACCATGGGCGTGGACCTGGAGATGGCGGCCGGCTGCGCCGGCACGGACGTGGTGCACAGCCACACCTGGTACGCCAACCTGGCCGGGCACACCGCGAAGCTGCTGCACGGGGTGCCGCACGTGGTCACCGCGCACAGCCTGGAGCCGCTGCGGCCGTGGAAGGCCGAGCAGCTCGGCGGCGGTTACGCGCTCTCCTCCTGGTGCGAGCGGACCGCCGTGGAGAGCGCCGACGCGGTGATCGCGGTGAGCGAGGGGATGCGCCAGGACGTGCTGACCGCGTACCCGGCCGTGAACCCGGACCGGGTCCGGGTGGTCTACAACGGCATCGACACCAGGCAGTACACCCCGGACCACAACACCGACGTGGTGGACCGGCTCGGCATCGACCCGGCCCGCCCGAGCGTGGTGTACGTGGGGCGGATCACCCGGCAGAAGGGCCTGCCGTACCTGCTGCGCGCGGCCCGCGAGCTGCCCGCCGACACCCAGCTGGTGCTGCTCGCCGGCGCGCCCGACACCGCGGAGATCGCCGCCGAGGTGGAGGGGCTGGTCGCCGAGCTGCGGGCCAACCGGTCCGGGGTGGTCTGGGTGGCCGAGATGCTGCCCAAGCACGAGGTGATCCAGGTGCTCACCCACGCCACGATCTTCGTCTGCCCGTCGGTCTACGAGCCGATGGGCATCGTCAACCTGGAGGCGATGGCCTGCGAGACGGCGGTGGTGGCGACCGCCACCGGCGGCATCCCCGAGGTGGTCGTCGACGGCGAGACGGGCCTGCTGGTCCCCATCGAGCAGGCGACCGACGGCAGCGGCCGGCCGCTGGACCCGGAGCGCTTCGTGGCCGACCTCGGCGCGGCGATCAACGAGCTGCTGGCCGATCCGGCGCGGACCGCCGAGTTCGGCCGGGCCGGCCGCCGGCGGGCCGTCGAGCACTTCTCCTGGGACGCGATCGCCGCCCGCACGATGGAGGTGTACCGGTCGGTGGGAGCGGCAGGTTGACCCGAGCGCGAAGCGATCTCGGGCAGTAGGTTGACGGGGTGACTGGACGGTTCCCGATCGAAGACGTCTCCCCCGTCGTCTCCTGCGGTCGCTACCCCGCGAAGGCGGTGGTCGGGGAGATCGTGCCGGTGTCGGCCCGGGCCTACCGTGAGGGGCACGACGCGCTCGGCTGCAACGTCGTCTGGCTCGGCCCGGACGGCGCGGCCCGCCCCTTCACCCGGATGCGCCCCGGTGAGCCCGGCCAGGACCGCTGGCACGCCACCATCCGGCCGGACGCGATCGGCGACTGGGTGTTCACCGTCGAGGCCTTCCAGGACCCGTACCTGACCTGGCAGAACGCGGTCACCAAGAAGACCGCCGCCGGTCAGGGCCCGGCCGAGCTGGCCAACGACCTGGCCGAGGGCGCCCGGGTGCTGGAGGCGGCGCTCGAGCTCGTACCGGCCGCCGACCGGGGCCGGGTCCGCGCGGCGGCCAGGGCGCTGCGCGACGCCAAGCTGCCGCTGCCCCGGCGGGTCACCCCCGCCCTCGACCTGGCCGACCTGCTCTGGGACCACCCGGTGCGGGAGCTGGTCACCACCGGCGAGGAGCACCGGCTCTGGGTGGACCGCCCCCGGGCGCTCTTCTCCGCCTGGTACGAGTTCTTCCCCCGCTCCGAGGGGGCCGTCCCGGCCACCGTGGACGAGCCGGCGCGGTCGGGTACCTTCGTCACCGCGACGGACCGGCTGCCCGGCGTCGCGGCGATGGGCTTCGACGTGCTCTACCTACCGCCGATCCACCCGATCGGCCGGGTCAACCGCAAGGGCCGCAACAACTCGCTCACCGCCGGGCCGGACGACGTCGGCTCGCCGTGGGCGATCGGCGCCGCCGAGGGCGGCCACGACGCCATCCACCCCGACCTGGGTACGCCGGCGGACTTCCGCGAGTTCATCGCCGCCGCCGCCGAGCAGGGCCTGGAGGTGGCGATGGACCTGGCGTTGCAGTGCGCCCCGGACCATCCCTGGGTGACCGAGCACCCGGAGTGGTTCACCACCCGGGCCGACGGCAGCATCGCGTACGCGGAGAACCCGCCGAAGAAGTACCAGGACATCTACCCGCTGAACTTCGACAACGACCCGGAGGGCATCCGGGCCGAGGTGCTGCGGGTGGTGCTGCACTGGGTCGGCGAGGGCATCCGGATCTTCCGGGTGGACAACCCGCACACCAAGCCGTTCGACTTCTGGCACTGGCTGATCCGGGAGGTGAAGCAGGTCGACCCGGACGTGCTGTTCCTGGCCGAGGCGTTCACCCGGCCGGCGATCATGCACGGGCTCGGCAAGATCGGCTTCACCCAGTCGTACACCTACTTCACCTGGCGCACGTCGGCGGCGGAGATGCGGGCGTACTGCGAGGAGCTGATCGCCGCGGCCGACTACATGCGGCCGAACTTCTGGCCGAACACGCCGGACATCCTGCACGAGTCGTTGCAGCACGGCGGCCCGCCGATGTTCAAGATCCGGGCGGTGCTGGCCGCGCTGCTCTCCCCCTCCTGGGGCATGTACGCCGGCTACGAGCTCTTCGAGCACGTCGCCCGCCCCGGCGCCGAGGAGTACCTGGACAACGAGAAGTACGAGCTGCGCCCCCGGGACTGGGCGGGCGCGCAGGCGCAGGGCCGCTCCCTGGCGCCGTTCATCGCCACCCTCAACCGGGTCCGCCGCGACAACCCGGCCCTGCACCAGCTGCGCAACCTGCGCTTCCACGACATCGACAACCCGGCGTTGCTCTGCTGGTCCAAGCACGACCCGGAGACCGGCAACACGGTGATCGTGGTCTGCTCGTTCGACTCGCACACCGTGCAGTGGGGCAACACCACGCTGGACATGCCGGCACTCGGCTTCGACTGGCACGAGCGGTTCACCGTGCACGACGAGCTGACCGGGACCAGCTACGACTGGGGGCAGCGCAACGCGGTCCGGCTCGACCCGTACCTGCAGCCCGCGCACGTGCTGACGGTCCGCCGCCCGACCGCGGCCGGCCCGGAACCGGCCGTGCCGGCGGCGCCGGAGCTGACCGTCGAAGACGTACCCGCCGACCTCTCGGGCGGCACCGCCCCGACCGCACCGGCTGAGAAGGACGATGCACGATGGACCAGCTGATCGCCGGCGAGACGCACGACCCGCACGCCGTCCTCGGCGCGCACCCCGCCGACGGGCGCACCACCATCCGCACCATGCGCCGGGGCGCCGGCGACGTGGCGATCCTCGTCGGCGACGAACGGCACCCGACGAAGCGGGTGCACGACGTCGGCGTCTTCGAGACGACCGTGCCGGGCGAGGTGCTCGACTACCGGGTCGAGGTGGACGGCACCACCCACGACGACCCGTACCGCTACCCGCCCACCCTCGGCGACCTGGACCTGCACCTGATCGGCGAGGGGCGGCACGAGCGGCTCTGGGAGGCGCTCGGCGCGCGGGTCTTCGACGAGGGCGTCGCGTTCACCGTCTGGGCGCCGAACGCGCGCGGCGTGCGGGTGGTCGGCGACTTCACCGGCTGGGGGCCGGACGACGGCTGGCCGATGCGTTCCCTCGGCGCCAGCGGCGTCTGGGAGATCTTCGTGCCCGGCGCGCTCGCGGGCGCCCGGTACAAGTACCGGATCCTCGGCGCCGACGGGCACTGGCGGGACAAGGCCGACCCCCTGGCGGCGTACGCGGAGGTGCCGCCGGCCACCGCCTCGGTGGTGCACCACTCGACGTACCAGTGGCACGACGCGGCCTGGCTGGAGCGGCGGGCGAAGCGGCAGCCGCACCAGGAGCCGATGAGCGTGTACGAGGTGCACCTCGGCTCCTGGCGGCCCGGCCTCGGCTACCGGGAGCTGGCCGAGCAGCTCACCGCGTACGTCACCGAGCTGGGCTTCACCCACGTCGAGTTCCTGCCGGTGATGGAGCACCCGTTCGGCGGCTCGTGGGGTTACCAGGTCACCGGCTACTACTCCCCCACCTCCCGCTTCGGCGACCCGGACGACTTCCGCCACCTGGTGGACCGGCTGCACCAGGCCGGCATCGGCGTCATCCTGGACTGGGTGCCGGCGCACTTCCCGAAGGACGAGTGGGCCCTGGCGCGGTTCGACGGCACCCCGCTCTACGAGCACCCCGACCCGCGCCGCGGCGAGCACCCCGACTGGGGCACGTACGTCTTCGACTTCGGCCGCCGCGAGGTGCGCAACTTCCTCGTCGCCAACGCCCTCTACTGGCTGGACCAGTTCCACGTCGACGGGCTGCGGGTCGACGCGGTCGCCTCGATGCTCTACCTGGACTACTCCCGCCAGGAGGGGCAGTGGGTGCCCAACCGGTACGGCGGCCGGGAGAACCTGGAGGCCATCGCCTTCCTCCAGGAGGCCAACGCCACCGTCTACAAGCACCACGCCGGGGTGGTGATGGTCGCCGAGGAGTCCACCGCCTGGCCGGGCGTCACCCGGCCGACCGCCGAGGGCGGCCTGGGCTTCGGCTTCAAGTGGAACATGGGCTGGATGCACGACACCCTGCTCTACACCTCGAAGGACCCGATCTACCGGCAGCATCACCACCACCAGCTCACCTTCTCCCTGGCGTACGCCTGGAGCGAGAACTACGTGCTGCCGATCAGCCACGACGAGGTGGTGCACGGCAAGGGTTCGCTGGTCGGCAAGATGCCCGGCGACACCTGGCAGAAGCTGGCCAACGTCCGGGCACTCCTCGCGTACATGTGGGCGCACCCGGGCAAGCAGCTGCTCTTCATGGGCTGCGAGCTGGCCGACGATCGGGAGTGGAGCGAGGAACGCGGCCTCGACTGGTACCTCACCCACGACCCGGCCCGGGCCGGCGTGCAGCGCCTCGTGGCCGACCTCAACGCCGCGTACCGGGCCACCCCGGCGCTCTGGGCGCAGGACACCGAGCCGGCCGGGTTCCGCTGGATCGCCGGGGACGACGTCGCCAACAACGCCGTCTCGTTCATCCGGATCGCCCCGGACGGCGCGACCCTGGTCTGCGTGGCGAACTTCTCCGCCCTGCCGCTGGAGGAGTACCGGGTCGGCCTGCCCGCCGGCGGCACCTGGACCGAGGTGATCAACACCGACGCGCACCACTACGGCGGCTCCGGGGTGGGCAACCTCGGCGCGGTGCACGCCCAGGACGTCCCCTGGCACGGGATGGTCGCCTCGGCGCCGATGCGGGTGCCTCCGCTCGGCGTGCTCTGGCTGCGCCGCGACGAGCGGTCGTAACGGGTCTTGTCCCCGATCCACCCCCGTCGCTAGCCTGACCGGCCGGGGCGACATGGCAGGTGACGGCGCGCAGAACGGCGGCATTGACGCGGGCGCTGGCATGGACGCCGGTGCCGGCATGAACGCCGACGGCGGCCTGGTCGGCGCCGGCGCGAACTAGGTGTATCCGGCGGGGACGCTGGTGACGGTGGGGCGGTCGACCTAGGAGAACTTCCGGGCGGGATGCGCTCGTCGAAGGCGCAGACCACCCGGAGGTTCGCCGGTCCGACACTGACGCTGGCCCGCATGTTCAGGGCGCTGCCCCGCCGGTCGACCGGCTTCGCCGCCAGGGCCGGACGGTGGCACCCGCTGCGAGGGCGATCGACGTCTCAAGGCAGCACGCGCCCGCCGGTTGGTTCAGCTCGTTCCTGTCCACTGTCGGTGGGTGGGTCTAGCGTCGGTGGTCGCAGGAACTCAGCGTGCGTAGGGGGAGATCATGACCACACTCGAGCACCGGCCGAACACCGCACTCCTCGTGGTCGACGTGCAGAACGACGTCGTCAACGGGGCTCACGAGCGCGACACCGTCGTCGCGAACATCGCCGGCCTGGTCGAGAGGGCGCGCCAGGAGCGGGTCCCCGTCGTCTGGGTCCAGCACTCCGACGAGCATCTCACCAGGGGCAGCGACGCCTGGCGGATCGTCCCCGAGCTGACTCCGGGCGACGCCGAGCCGCTGGTCGAGAAGAACTACGGCGACTCCTTCGAGGACACCACCCTCGAGACGGTGCTGTCGGGCCTCGGCGTCGGGCGGCTCGTCGTCGTCGGCGCGGAGACCGACGCGTGCATCCGCTCGACGCTCCACGGCGCGTTCGCCAGGGGATACGACGCGACCCTGGTCAGCGACGCCCACACGACCGGGGACAAGACGTCGTGGGGGGCGCCGCCGCCGGACCAGGTCATCGCGCACACGAACCTGTACTGGACCTACCAGACGGCGCCGGGGCGGACGGCCGGGACGGTCGAGACCAAGAACGCCGACTTCGGCGCCACGTCCTGACACCGAACACGACGCGGGCGCGGGCCGGGTCGAGCGTCGGACCCGGCCCGCGTCAGACCAGACCCGCCTCCCGCAACAGCTTCCACAGCCCGGCGCCGTCCGGCGCGGAGAGCCACTTCTGCCCGACCGGTCCGGAGGACGGGAGGCCCGCGGGCGCGGGCAGGCTGCCGGCGAGCACCGATTGGGTGGGTGAGAGCCGGCGGATCGCCACCCCGGCGACGTTGTCCGGGTGGGCGGCGGCGAACTCCCGGTAGATCTCCTGGTCGTGCTGGCCGTCGTCGCCGATGAGCAGCCAGCGCACGTCCGGGAACTCCCGGGCCAGCCGGGCCAGGGTGGCCCGTTTGTGCTCCCGGCCGCTGCGGAACCAGCGGTCGGCCGTCGGACCCCAGTCGGTGAGCAGCAGCGGTCCGGCCGGGTACAGGTGCCGGGAGAGGAACCGGGTCAGCGTCGGGGCGACGTTCCAGGCGCCGGTGGAGAGGTAGAAGACCGGCGCGCCGGGGTGCGCGGTGACCAGCCGCTCGTAGAGCACCGCCATGCCGGGCACCGCGGCCCGGGCGTGCTCGTCGAGGACGAAGGTGTTCCACGCGGCGAGGAACGGCCGGGGCAGCGCGGTGACCATGACCGTGTCGTCGATGTCGGAGAGGATGCCGAACCGCACGTCCGGGTCGAGGATGCGGACCAGCGCCTCGACCGGCTCGGCGTCGGCCACGCTGAGGCGTACGGAGGCCCAGCCGGGGGCGAAGTCGGCCTCGATGACGGTGTCGACGAAGCCGCTGCGGTCGGCGGTCGCCTCGTGCCGTACGCCGCCGGCCTCGATGGTGATGGTGGCGTGCTTGGCGGGCAGGGTGGCGAAGCTGCGCCAGCCGCGTACCTTCTCCAGCCGGCCCTGCTGGCGGGTGTCCGGCCGGCCGAGCAGCACCCGGCAGAGCACTCGCGCCCAGCCGGGGCCGCCGTAGCCGGCGTACGCGATGATGTTGACCTTCCACCCGGTGCGCCGCAGCCGGCGTTCCACCAGGTTGTGCACGGCGTCCTCGATCCGCGCGGCCCGGTGCAGGTTCGGTACGGCCAGTTGGCCAGCGGGTGTGGGTGGCACGCTGCAACCCTGCCACACCCGGGCGAGAGCGGCCACGCGAGCGGCCCGGGTGGACTCCGCCGATCCACCTCGCCGCCGGTCGCCACCGTGACAAACTGCGGTCGGGACGACGACGGGGGCGTTGGTCGTGTCGACACCAGTGCAGGACCCGGGGCGGTGGCGCCCGGCGTTCGACCGGCCGGCGCTCGTCGCGCTGCTGCTCGGGCTGGCCGGGGTCGGCTACCGGCTGGTGCTGACCCTGCTCACGCTGCCCGCCTCGAACAGCGACGAGGCGACGTTCGGCCTGGCCGCGATGCACATCGCCGCCGGCCGGGAGCGGCCGGTCTTCCTCTACGGCCAGCGCTACATGGGGGTGCTGGAGTCCTACCTGGCGGCGCCCCTGATCGGGCTGGCCGGGCCGAGCTGGCCGGTGCTGCGGCTGCCGCTACTGGCGCTCTACGTGCTCTTCCTCTGGCTGATGTACCGCCTCACCCGCCGGCTCTGCTCCCCGTGGTTCGCCGTCCTGGTCGTCGGCCTGCTGGCGCTCGGCTCGGAGCGGGTGGTCCGGGACCAGCTCACCGCGGTCGGCGGCCGGCCCGAGGTGAAGCCGGCGGTGGTGGCGATGCTGCTGATCACGGTGGCCCTCGCCGAGCGCCGGGTCCGGCACCGCTGGCTGGCCACCGGCCTGTTCGGGCTGCTCGCCGGGGCGGCGCTCTGGTCGGACTGGCTGATCGTGCCGTACCTGGCGGCGGCCGGGCTGCTGCTGGTCTGGGCCGCGCCCCGCGACCTGGTGGGCTGGCCGGGGGTGCTGCTGGTGGCCGGGTTCCTGCTCGGGGTGTCGCCGATGGTCAAGGACAACCTGGTCGCCCCGGACGGGCAGGACTCGCTGTCGGTGTTCCGCGAGATCAGCACCAAGGCCGGGCCGGCGCCGCCCTGGTCGGACCGGCTGCGCGGCGGGCTGCTGGAGGGGGTGCCGCTGGCCTCCGGGCTCTGCCCGATGGACGGCTGCGCCCGCTGGCAGCAGTGGTTCGGGCTGCTCTACCCGGTGCTGCTGGTGGCCGCCGCGCTACTCGCCGTGGTCGCGTACCGGCGGGCCGGCCACCGGGCCGACCGGGTCCGGGCGGTCGCGCAGCTCGCCCTGGTCGCCGGCGCCGGGTTGACCCTGCTCGCGTACGTCCGCAGCCCGCTCGCCGCGACCGACCCGCTGGCCAACTCCCGCTACCTGTCGGTGCTGCAGATCTCCCTGCCGGCGGTGCTCTGGCCGCTCTGGCTGGCGGCGACCCGGGTCCGGCGGGGCGCGGCCGGAACGGCGGGCCGGCCCGGACGGGACGGGGCGGCGGCGGCCCGCCGGCTCGGCGGCGCGGTGGCAACGATGGCGCTGGTCGTACTCACCGGCACCGCCGTGGCGGCCACCGGGCGGTTCGTCGCCGACGCCGGCTCGCTGCGCGCGGAGGAGCGGCAGGCCCGCGAGCTGGCCGACGCGGTGCGCGGGGCCGGCCTGCGCGAGGTGTACGGCGACTACTGGACCTGCAACCGACTGATCTTCAACACCGGCGAGGCGGTGGTCTGCGGGGTCCTCGACGGCAACCTGACCCCGGGGCAGAACCGCTACCCGGCGTACTGGAAGCGGGTGGGCCGGGCGGACCGGCCGGGGTACGTGCTGGCGGTGGGGTCGTCGGCGGAGCGGGGGCTGCGTCGGCTGCTCGGCGACCGGGCCGACGCCGCCGTCGTCACCGAGGTCGGCGGGTATCGCGTGTACCACCCGGAGGCGGCCGTGCGGCCGTGGCGCTGAGCCCGGGCCGTACGCTGACCGCGTGCTGATCCTGCTGCCGCCCTCGGAGGGGAAGGCCGACGCCGGCACCGGCCGGCGGCTCGACCCGTCCCGGCTCTCCCTGCCGGAGCTCACCGGAGCCCGGCAGGAGGTGCTGACCGCCCTGGTGGCGCTCTGCGCCGGCCCGGACGAGGCGGCGGCCCGGGCGGCGCTCGGCCTCAGCGAGGGGCAGCGCGGCGAGCTGCGCCGCAACGCCCGGCTGCGGGAGGCGGCCACCGCGCCGGCCGGCCGGATCTACACCGGGGTGCTCTACGAGGCGCTCGACCTGGCCACGCTGCCGCCCGCGGCGGAGCGGGCCGCCCGCCGGTCGGTGCTGATCAGCTCCGGCCTGTGGGGCGCCGTCCGGCTCACCGACCGGATCCCGCCGTACCGGTGCCCGATCGGGGCGCGGCTGCCCGGGGTCGGCGCGTTGTCGGCGTACTGGCGGCGGGCGCTGGGCCCGGCGACGGCGGCGGCCGCCGGGGCGGGTCCGGTGCTGGACCTGCGTTCCGGGGCGTACGCGGCGACCTGGGCCCCGCGGGGCGAGCTGGCCGACCGGACGGTGACCGTCCGGGTGCTGCACGAGCGGACGGTCGACGGGGTGCCGACCCGCGCGGTGGTCAGCCACTTCAACAAGGCGACGAAGGGTCGCCTGGTCCGGGACCTGCTCACCGCCGGGGTCCGGCCGCGGACCGCCGACAGCCTGGTCGGCGCGCTACGGGACCTCAAGTACACGGTCGAGGAGCAGCCCGTCGCGGCCGGCCGCCCGCGCCAGCTCGACGTGGTGGTGACGGAGCTGTAGCCGCAAGTTTTGCTCAAGGCTGGCGCGGACCGGTTTCGCCGCACCGGCGACCGGGCCACGGTTAGGGGACCCGACGCCGACAAGGAGCGGTCCGATGGCCCTCGAACCCAGCACCCTGCTCGACCGGCCCCGCCTGCCGTCGACACCGCCACCACTGGACTGGCTGACCCTGGCCGACGCGTTCGAGGTCGCCTGCCTGGTCCGCTGCACCCCGCCGCCGGCCACCGACGGCCGCCGGCCGGCCGTCGTGACGTACCGGGGCGGCGTCGCCGAGTTCAACCGGGAGGACGCGGCGCACCGGATGCGGCAGCTGCTCGGCCGGCTCGACGTGCCGGTGGAGCACGAGCTGACCACCGGCGGCCTGCGCCGCCGGTACGAACTGCACCGGCTGTACGTGCCCCGGGAGCACCGGTCGGCGTACGCGACGCTGCTGGAGGCCGGCTGGCGGCAGGGCCGCCGCGAACTGCTCGGCGGGCCGGTGCCCGGCGCGTCCACCGCCCGGCGGGTGTGGCGTCCCCGGCTGGCCGCCGCCGCCTGGCGCTCGGCGCTGCTGGCCGGCGGCCGGCACGTCCGCCGGCACATCCTCGGGGTCCGGCTGACCGACCGGGAGCTGGCGGCGGTGCTGGTCCGCGGCGCCGCCCTGCTGGACGTCCCGGCGCTGCTCCGGCCGGGCGCCGGCTGCTTCGTGGTGAGCGTCGCGCACGGCCCGCACCGGGACCGGATCCTGGACAGCGTCACCCTCGGCCCCGCCTGCTGACCCGGCCGGGCTTGCGCGCGGCGGCGTGCACGGCGCACAGTGCAGCCCGTGAGCCGTAGCTGGTCTGTCCGCGGTCCGCGCCGGGCCGCCGCGCCGCTGATGGTGCTGATGCTGGTGACCGCGCTGGCCGGGGTCGGCGGGTGCCGGGACGAGCGCGCCGAGCCGGTGCGGATCCGGATCGCCACGGGCAGCCCGACCGCGGTCTACCACGCCTTCGGGCAGTCGCTGGCGGCCGTGCTCAACCGGGAGCTGCCCGGGGTGCGGGCCAGCGTGCTGGTCACCGCCGCCTCCGCGCAGAACGTCCGGCTGGTCGGGTCCGGCCAGGCCGAACTGGGCTTCAGCCAGGCCGACGTGCTGCCGACCGCGCCGCCGGAGCAGCCCGGCGTGCTCGCCGTGGCCCGGGTCTACGACGACCTGCTGCACCTGGTCACCACCGCCGGCGCGCCGGTGCGGACGCTGACCGACCTGCGCGGGCGGCGGGTCTCGGTGGGCGCGGAGGGCTCCGGCACCGAGGTCACCGCCACCCGGCTGCTGGACGTGGCCCGGCTCGGCGGCGACGAGGTCCGCCAGGAGCACCTGGGCCTGGACGACTCGATCGCCGCGCTGCGCGCCGGCCGGATCGACGCCTTCTTCTTCTCCGGCGGCCTGCCGGTACGCGGCGTCGCGGAGCTGGCCGCGACCACCGCCGTCCGGATCGTCGACCTGGGCGAGTGGGCCGAGCCGCTGCGCCGCGGGTACGGGCAGGTCTACGTGACCCGGGACGTCCCCCGGTCGGTGTACGGGGTGCCGCCGGTCAGCACGGTGGCGAACCCGAACTACCTGATCGTCCGCGCCGACCTGCCCGAGGCGCTGGTCCGCGAGGTGACCCGGCTGCTGATGGAGCGCCGGGCGGAGCTGGCCGCCGCCCACCCGGCGGCCGGCCGGATGAGCCCCCGCTCGGCGATCGTCACCACCCCGCTGCCGCTGCATCCGGGCGCCGCCGACTGGTACCGGTCGAGCAAGCCCTAATCGGCGTCGGAGCCGACCGGCTCGACGGACCCGGCCCCGGCCGCGCCCACCTCGTCGACGCCGACCTCGTCCGGCGCCGGGAACCACAGCTCCGCGACCAGCCCCCGGGGCTCCCCCTGGCGCATGGTGAGCCGGCCGTCCGAGGCGTCCACCAGCACCGCGGCGATGGTCAGCCCCAGCCCGGCGCCGTCGACGTTCTGCACGTCCGGGGCCCGCCAGAACCGCTCGGTGGCCTGGTCGAGCTGGCTCGTGGTCATGCCCGGGCCGGTGTCCCGCACCTCCAGCGCGGTGCCCCCGTCGGCCGGGCGGACGGTCACCGTCACCTCTCCCCCGGCGCCGCTGAACTTCACCGCGTTGTCGATCAACGCGTCGAGCGCCTGGTCGATGGCGGTGGGGACGGTCCGGGCGTACGCGGGGGCGTCGACGGTGACCAGCCGGAGGGCGACCGACCGGTGCCGGGCCAGCGGCTGCCAGGCGGTCACCCGGGAGGCGGCCAGCTCGGCGGCGTCCACGGTGACCCGCTGGTTCTCCTCGCGTTCCGCCCGGGCCAGGGTGAGCAGCGCGTCGAGCACCCGGGCCAGCCGGTCGGTCTCCTCCAGCGCCAGGCGGTGCTCGGCGCGGCCGTCCGGGTCGGTGAGGCTCGGCCCGAGCTCCTCCACCCGCAGCCGCAGCGCGGTCAGCGGGTTGCGCAGCTGGTGGCTGGCGTGCGCGACGAAGGCACGCTGCCGGTCCATCACGTCGGAGACCGCGTCGGCCATGTTGTTGAAGCTCGCCGCCAGCCGGCGCAGCTCCGGCGGGCCCAGGCGCGGGCGCACCCTGGCGCCCCGGTCGCCCTCGGCGATCTCGTGGGTCACCGCGTCCAGCTCGGTGACCGGGCGCAGCACCCAGCCGGCCAGCCCGAACGCGGTGGAGACGCAGGCCAGCACCGCGAGCAGGCCCATCCCGGCGAGCAGCAGCCACCAGGAGGTGACGGTACGTCGGACCCGGTCGACCGGGGTGGCGGTCACCACCGCCCCCAGCACCTCGCCGCCGTCGTTGATCGGCACCGCCACCACCACCGGCCCGTCCGCCCAGGGCCACACGGACTCGGGCCCGCTGGACTGCTGCCCGGAGAGCGCGGTGTCGAGCGCCGACGCGGTGCCGTGGCCGGGTCGCCAGCTCGTGGAGGCGACCAGCGTGCGGCCGTCCCGGTCGACCACGGCCGCGCCGATGCCGTACAGCTCGTCGTAGGCGCCCAGCTCACCGTCGAGCGGGCCGGGTCCGCCGCCGCGCAGCGCCGGACCGGCCAGCGAGGCGAAGCGGGTGGCGTCGGCGAGCCGGTCCGCGCGGACCCGGTCGGTCTCGCGGCTGGCCAGGGTGGCCGCCAGCGGCGTCTCCAGCGCCAGGAGCACCAGCACCATCAGCAGCAGGTAGCTGATCACCAGCCGACGACGCACCGGGCCTCCTCACTCGCCGCGGAGCCGGTAGCCGACCCCACGGACCGTCTCCACCAGGGTCGGGTCGCCGAGCTTGCCGCGCAGCGAGCCGACGTGCACCTCCACGGTGTGCCGGTCGGCCCAGGTGGTGCCCCAGACGTCCAGCAGGATCCGGTCCCGGGGAACGGCCACCCCGGGCTGCCGGGCGAGGGAGACCAGGATGTCGAACTCCTTGCGGGTGAGGGCTACCGGTCGGCCGGCCACGCTCACCGTCCGCCCGCCCACGTCGATGCGGATCGCGCCGACCTCGATCAGGTTCCGCTCCGGCGCGGTGTGGGCCGCCCGGCGCAGCACCGCCTCGATCCGGGCCTGCAGCTCCACCATCGAGAACGGCTTGACCACGTAGTCGTCGGCGCCGAGCCGCAGGCCGAGCACCCGGTCGCGTTCCTCGCCGCGGGCGGTCACCGCGATGATGCCGAGCGTGCTGCTGCGTCGGCGCAGCTCCCGGCACAGGTCGGTGCCGTCGCCGTCGGGCAGGGTCAGGTCGAGCAGCACCAGGTCGCAGGGGGCGGCCGACAGCGCGGCGGCGACGGTGGCCGCGTGTTCCACCTCGTAACCGCGCCGGGTGAGCGCGGACGACAGGGCGGCGGCCACCCGACGGTCGTCCTCGACCAGGAGGATCCGCACCCGTGCCCCCATCCCTCGACGTGCTGCCCACGAATGGTGGCAGAAGTGCCGCCGGGACGGGAGGCCCGGCCCCACGGTGGGCGGCAGGGGCGGTACCGATGGGTTAAGGTCATGCGCTGTGTCAGCAATCCCCGCCGCACCCCACGAGCCCGCCGCCGACGCCCGGGGCGACCTGGACGACCCGATCGACCCCCGACAGCGGGACGACGTGACGCCCGACCAGGCCACGCCCGAGGCGCCGGCGGGCTCGACCGCGGACGGTACGGCGGAGGCAACGCGGGTCCGGCGGCGGCTCCACCCGGTGGGCCTCGCGCTGGCGCTGTACGTCCTGCTCCGGGTCGTCGGGCTGCTCATCCTCTGGGCGTTCGCGCACCGGGCCGGGGCCGACTTCTGGGAGCTGCTGCACACCCGGTACGACGCCTCCTGGTACCGACAGATCGCCGACGAGGGTTACGACCACGGGCTGGTCAACTACCGCCCGGACGGCAGCGAGCGGATCCCGAACCTCCCGTTCTTCCCGCTGTACCCAGGGCTGATCGCCGCCGTCGCTGCGCTCACCCCCCTCTCGACTGCGGTCTGCGCCCTGCTCGTCTCCTGGACCGCCGGCCTGGTGGCGGCCTGGGGCATCTACGCGGTGGGGCAGCACTTCGGCTCCCCCCGGACCGGCGTGGCGCTGGTGGCTCTCTGGGCGGTGCTGCCGCACGCCGTGGTGGAGAGCATGGCGTACACCGAGACCCTGTTCGCCGCGCTGGTCGCCTGGACGCTGTACGCCCTGCTCCGCCGCCGCTGGCTGACCGCCGGCCTGCTCTGCCTGCTCGCGGGCCTCACCCGGCCGACGGCGACCGCGCTGGTCGCGGCGGTCGGCCTGACCGCTCTGGTGGCGATCGTCCGGCGGCGGGACGGCTGGCGGCCGTGGGCGGCGGCGGCGCTCTCCCCGCTCGGCTACCTGGGGTACCTGGCCTGGATCGGCCACCGGCTGGGCCGGCTCGACGGCTACTTCCAGATGCAGAAGGAGACCTGGCGGATCGGGTTCGACGGGGGCGTCTACACGCTGCGGACCCTGGAGCAGGTGCTGACCGAGCCGTCGCGGCTGGCGTTCTACATGTCGGCCCTGGTGATGGCCGTCGCGGCCGTGCTGATCGTGCTGCTCGCCCTGCACCGCTACCCGCTGCCGGTGGTGGTCTACTCGCTGACCTTCTGGCTCGTCACGGTCGGCACCTCGGGCTACTTCTATGCCAAGGGCCGCTACCTGGTGCCGGCGTTCACGCTGCTGCTCCCGGTGGCCATGGCGCTGGGCAAAGCGCGCCGACGGACGCAGGTGACGATCGTCGCCCTGCTCGTGCTGCTCTCCGGGTACTACGGGGCGTACCTGCTCGTCATCTGGACGGCGTCGCCGTAGCCGGCGCCGGGCCCGGGCGGCCGGCCGCGGTCCGTGCGCCGGGTCAGAGCCCGAAGACCTCGTCGGCGCTGGCGTCCCGGACCCCGTCGACGAAACCCCGGAACCCGGGATCATGGTGGCTGACGGGCACGCTGGTCACGTTCGCCCCGGTGGCCTGGGTGACGGCGTCGACCAGCGGCGGATAGTCGGTCTCCGACTCGCCGAGGGTGTCGTCGTCCGCCTCCGCCAGGTTGATCACGTGCTGGACGTCATCGCTGGGGGTGGCCGGGTCGCCGGCCCACTCGGTGCCGGCCTGGTGGCACTCGTCGTAGACGGCCCGCTGACCGTCGGTCCAGTCCTCGTCGTAGCTCGCCATCGCCATCCCTCCGCACCTGTCGCATCCGAGCATGCCGGCTGGGCGGGTCCGGTCGGGGCGGTACCGGTGAACCGGCCGGCGCGCCCGCCCTAGGCTGCGGTGGTGATCTACAAGATTCTGTCGACCGACGAGTGGGACCAGGCCCGTGCCGCGGGGCACTTCAGCGGCACCGCGATGGACCAGCAGGACGGGTACGTCCACCTCTCCGGGGCGGACCAGGTGGTGGAGACCGCCCGCCGGGTGTTCGCCGGGGTCACCGGGCTGACGCTGCTCACCGTCGACCCGGACCGGCTCGGCGACGCGCTGCGCTGGGAGCCGTCCCGGGGCGGAGCGCTCTTCCCGCACCTCTACGGCGTGCTGCCGGTGGACGCGGTGGTGGCGGCGGAGGCGTTGCCGGCGGACACACCGGCCGCCGACGCGGTGGCGGCGTTGCTCGGCTGACGGGCTCGTTATGCTACGCCGAGCCCGTGCCCCGGCCTCGGCACCGAGAGCCCGGGGCGGCCGGGCGGTCCTGGCCCGCGCGGGCCGCGGCGGTCATCCGGCGCGGTCCCGACGCGGCACCGACGGCGCGACGACGCGCCCTGCGACGATGCGAGTTGAAGGATGACTGACACCAACGACCGGTCCGCTGTCTTCGTCCACCCGTCGGCCGACGTGGAGGTGGGCGCCAAGGTCGGCGACGGCACCAAGGTCTGGCACCTGGCCCACATCCGCTCGACCGCGCAGGTCGGCGCCGGCTGCGTCATCGGGCGCAACGTGTACGTCGACGCCGGCGTCACGGTCGGCGACCTGGTGAAGATCCAGAACAACGTCTCCGTCTACCAGGGCGTGACCATCGAGGACGAGGTCTTCGTCGGCCCGTGCGCGGTCTTCACCAACGACTTCCGCCCGCGCGCCCAGAACCCGGACTGGAAGATCACTCCGACGCTGGTCCGGCGGGGCGCCTCGATCGGCGCCAACGCCACCCTGGTCTGCGGGATCGAGGTCGGCGAGTTCGCGATGATCGCCGCCGGCTCGGTGGTGACGAAGGACGTCCAGCCGTACCAACTGGTGGCCGGCAACCCGGCGCGGCCGAAGGGCTGGGTCGACGAGCGGGGCGAGGTCATCTCCCGGGACGTCGACAACCCGCCGCAGCGGGGCTGAGCACGCGACAGGGGGCGACGGCCGTCGGCCGTCGCCCC
Organism: Micromonospora sp. IBHARD004; assembly: GCF_052814115.1. NCBI lineage: Bacteria > Bacillati > Actinomycetota > Actinomycetes > Micromonosporales > Micromonosporaceae > Micromonospora > Micromonospora sp. IBHARD004. The sequence continues at coordinate 2,343,482 of NZ_CP199934.1, read as the reverse complement.
CTGTGTCCGCGTACGCGGGGTCAGCCGCAGAGGCGGTCGATCTCCGCCCGGAACCGGTCCATCGGGTTCACCCCGGCGGGTCCGAGCAGGTACTCCTTCAGCTCCCGCCGCGCCTCGGTCATCGGGTCGTCCCCGGCCCGGGTGACGGCGAGGATCTTCTCCAGCTCGCCGCAGTCGGGCGAGAGCAGGTACGCCGCCCGGGCGGTGGGGAACGTCCGGCGGAACTCGTCCTCGGGCAGGTCGGCCGGGTTGGCCACCACGTACGGCCGCTCGCTCTGCACGAAGTCGGAGACCACGCTGGAGACGTCGCTGATCAGCAGGTCGGTGGCGTTGAAGCAGTCGAACAGGGCCGGGGTGCGGCCGGTGACCACCAGGTGCGCGGTGCCGTCCAGCGAGGTGGCGTCGGTGTCCCCGCCGGCGGCCCGGATCCGGGCGACGATCCGGTCGTGGACCGCGCCGGCCTTCTTCGACCGGGTGCCGGTCAGCGGGTGCGGCTTGTAGATCACCCGCACGCCGCCGGCGGCGAGCAGCCCGGTGACGATCCGCTCCCCCATCAGCACCAGCGAGGTGTGGTACGGGTCGTCGTCCAGCCAGCCCTCCCAGGTGGGGGCGTAGAGGACGGTGAAGGTGGGGTCGGCCTCGGCCGAGCCGAAGGTGTGCACCCCGGCGAGCTGCGGCCGGCCGATCTCCACGATGTCGCGGTCCAGCACGCCCACCCCGGCCCGGGCGTAGCGCTCCCGGCCGGCCGGGCCGGCCACCCAGACCTCGTCGTACACCTTGCTGTAGGGGTTGACGCTGGCCTGCTTGTCGCTGTCGCCGTGCCCGACGAAGACGTGCTTCATGCCCGGCTCGCGGAGCATGTGGATGTTGGCGCCGACGTTCGCCGCGTACAGGGCGGTCCGGATGGTGCTCAGGTCGAGGTTCATGAAGTCGACGCCGGCCGGTACGCAGACCACCGGCAGCCGGGTGTCGGCCAGCTCGCGGAACGCGTCCTCGGTGCGCAGCAGCACGACCGCGCGGTGCCCGGCCGCCTCGATCGGGGCGAGCCACATGTTGGCCTGGTAGACGTCCTTCGCCGGGCCGGCGAAGTAGAGCGCCACCTCGGGCCGCTCGCGGGCCAGCCAGGCGTGCAGCGCCGGCAGCACTCCCGGCGTCCGGCCCCGGCCGCGCAGCCAGTTCAGCGCCAGCACCGCCGCCGTCACCACGCCGACGGCGAGGGTGACCAGCCCGGTCACCACCACCGGGGTCACCCGGTCGGCCAGCGCTGCCACCACGGCCGCCGGCACGAGCAGCACGTTGAGCAACGGCAGCCGGTCGCCCTCGATCCGGCGCGCCCAGGCCGGCGGGGCCGGCACCCGGCGCGACCCGCCGAGGTCGATGTTGCGGGTGAGGGCCGGCGCGGCGGCCCGCCGCTCGCCCAGCACCGCGAAGGCGCCGGTGCCGACGGCGAGGGCCCAGAGCACGGCGGGCAGCAGCATGACGACGACGGTGGCGTCGACACCCGGGCGGACCGCGCTGACGGTCAGCAGGACGACCGACAGGTCCCGGGTGAGCTGCCGCCAGACCGGCCCGAGCCCGCCCTTCTCCAGCAGTTCGCCGGTCTCGGCGAACCGGGTGGCGAGGACGAATTCACCGGCGATGGCGACCAGACCGGCGACCGCGAACGGGACCACCCAGCCGAAGACGCCGGCCAGGACCATGATCCCGTACGCCAGCAGCACCGCGCCGACGATGGCGATGCCCTGCTGGCTTCGTACTCTGCTGAACAAAGAACGCTCCCTGTCTGCCCACCGGTGTCGATGAGGTCCGATACCGGGCAGCTGCGACCTTAAACGGGCCAAGTAACACAAGCATTGCCGGGGTGTCGGGCGGGTGAACGGCCGACCGCACTGCTCACCGTCGGTGTCCGGCGGGCCGCGCAACGCAGCGGGCCCCGGCCGTCGCGGCCGGGGCCCGGTGGCGGGCGGGCGGGTCAGCCGCCGATGACCACCCGGCGGACGCCGGTCCAGCGGGCCGGGTCGGTGACCCGGCGGCCGTCGACCAGCACCGTCACGCCCGGCAGGTCGGCCGGGGCGAGGGTGCGGTACTCGGCGTGGTCGGCCTGGATCACGGCCGCGCCGAGCGGCTCGCCGTCGTAGCCCGGCAGGCCGTGCGCGACCAGCTCCTCGTTGGTGTACATCGGGTCGGAGACGTACGGCTTGGCGCCCCGGGCGCGCAGCGCCTCGACGGTCGGGAAGACGCCGGAGAAGGCCGTCTCCTTGACGCCACCCCGGTAGGCGGCGCCGAGCACCAGCACCCCGACGTCGGTCAGGTCGCCGTAGGCGGCGGCGAGCAGGTCGACCGCGTACTGCGGCATGGCGGCGTTGGCCTCGCGGGCCGAGCGCACGACCGTGGCGGCCGGGTCGTTCCACAGGTACATCCGCGGGTAGATCGGGATGCAGTGCCCGCCGACCGCGATGCCCGGCGAGTGGATGTGGCTGTACGGCTGGGTGTTGCAGGCCTCGATCACCTTGGTGACGTCGACGCCCACCGTGTCGGCGAACCGGGCGAACTGGTTCGCCAGGCCGATGTTGACGTCCCGGTAGGTGGTCTCCGCGAGCTTGGCCAGCTCGGACGCCTCCGCCGAGCCGAGGTCCCAGACGCCGTTCGGGCGGTTCAGGTCGGCCCGCTCGTCGAAGTCCAGCACCGCCTCGTAGAAGCGCACGCCGTGCTCGGCCGACGCCTCGTCGATGCCGCCGACCAGCTTCGGGTAGCGGCGCAGGTCGGCGAAGACCCGGCCGGTGAGCACCCGCTCCGGGCTGAAGACCAGGTGGAAGTCCTTGCCGGCGGTGAGGCCGGAGCCCTCCTGGAGCATCGGCGCCCAGCGCTCGCGGGTGGTGCCGACCGGCAGGGTGGTCTCGTAGCTGACCAGGGTGCCCGGCTTGAGGCCGGCGGCGATGGCCCGGGTGGCGTCGTCCATCCAGCCGAAGTCCGGCACCCCGTCGGCGTCCACGAAGAGCGGGACGACCACGACGACCGCCTCGGACTCGGCGACCGCGGCGGCGGTGTCGGTGGTGGCCGAGAGGAGCCCGGCGGCCACCGCCTCCTTCAGCTTGACGTCGAGGTCGGTCTCACCCGGGAACGGCACGGCCCCGTCGTTGACCAGCCGCACCACCCGCTCGGAGACGTCGGCACCGATCACCCGGTGCCCCTTCGAGGCGAACTGCACGGCGAGCGGCAGACCGATCTTTCCCAGCGCGACGACGCAGATGTTCATGGAACTACTTTCCTCCTGAGGGCCACATTCGGCGGAGACGGGCAATGAACCGACGGGGGGTCACCGGAGTGATCGCGACGATCACCTGGCCCTTGTGGTTCGTGGTGGGCGTGACGAGGTGGAGCCGGACGCCGTGGCGGGCCACCCGGCGCGGCGCCGCGACGCGGCGGTCCGTCCGGAGCGGTGCGGACGCGGTCCCGCCGAGCGCGGTCACCTCGGCCCGCACCACCCGGCGTTCGCCGTTCGGCGCGACGACCGCGAGCAGCTGGTCCACCGCGAAGTCCGTCCGTACGACGGTACCGGGACCGCCGCGGGCGACCGAACTGACACCCGTCAACTCGCCCACACTGACCCTCACCGCGTCCGCGGCGAGCTCGGTCAGCTCCGCCCGGCGGCTCTGCGCGGTGATCACCAGGGCGCGGGCGCCGGCGGCGTCCCGACCCCAGGTCAACCCGGTGGCGGTGAGCTTCGCCATCAGCTTGGCGGCCCCGGCGGTGATGTCGTACCAGTCGTCCGGGTAGCCCAGCTCGGGGTCGCGGAAGCCGACGTAGTGGGCGTACCAGCGGTCGTCGGCGATGGTCACCTCGGGCGGCACCGTGTCGGCCTGCTGGCGGATCAGCTCGCGCAGCCGGTCCAGGTCGGCGTCGCGGGCGAGGACCATCCGCAGCCGGATGTCGGAGGCCATCGCCGCGACGATCCCCTCGGTCAGGTACGCCTCGGCGAGCTTGCGGATCCGGTCGTGGACCTGCTGCTGGACCTCCGGGTCCAGGTCGAGGAGCTCGGGCCGCAGCAGCTTCGCCACCTCCCAGGTGAAGTGGCGCAGCAGGATCGCGTCGCGGCGGTGGCCCGGCTCGATCAGCCCGGCGACGAAGCCGACCAGCTCCTCGGCGCAGCGCAGCCGCTCCTCGAACCGGCTGGCGTAGGTGATGTTCTGCGCGTTGTCCCGCTTGACCGCGTAGTAGTACTCGTAGTCGGCGAGGACGGAGATCTTCGCGGCCCGGAAGATGGCCTCGAGGGTGAAGGGCTGGTCGCTGCCCATCCGCATGTCCTCGCGGAACCGCAGGCCGTGCCGTTCGATCAGGTCCCGGCGGAACAGCTTGGTGTTCGACAGCGACCAGGGCAGCGCGCTGTCGAAGAGGTCCACCTGCTCCTCGGTGCTGGCGTAGATCGCCTGGTGGACGTAGCGCTTGTTGGCGCCGACCATCCGGCCGAGCACCACGTCGGAGCCCCACCGGTCGGCGGCGACGACCAGGCGCTCCAGCGCCTCCGGGCCGAGGTGGTCGTCGGAGCCGATGAAGAAGACGTACCGCCCGGTCGCCCGCTCCAGCGCCCGGTTGCAGGGGGCCGCGGGGCCGCCCGAGTTTGCCTGGTGCACAACCGTGAACACGCCGGGGTACCGCTCTGCGAAGCGGTCCAGCTCCGCGCCGCTGCCGTCGGTCGATCCGTCGTCCACCGCCACGATCTCGAGCTGGTCCCGACCGATGGTCTGCTCGACCAGCGAGGTGAGACAGGTGGTGAGATAGGGCATGGTGTTGTAGACGGCGACGATGACGCTGACGTCCGGCGTTCTCATCCGATCCTTCCCCGATCGCCGTGCCCGCCGGTGGCGGCGGGTCCGCCGCCGGTCACGGGCGCGACCGCCCGGGCTGCCGCGGACGTGCCGGCAGCGGGAATGTCCCCTCGCCGTCGTGTTCCTGCGGTACGGCCCCGGACGGAACCTCCGCGAGTGTACGGCACGTAGGATGGCCGCTCAGGGTAGCCGACGGGGCGATCCGGTCAAGGGATGATGAACGGCGCCCGCGGCAGTGTGGAAACGAACACCAGGGTCGGACGAGCGACCACCGCGCGGCGCGGGCGAGATGGGGCTGTCGTCCCGTCTGATGCCGGTCGGTTCCGAGCGGGAATTTGGCGGACACGTCCTGCTGAGGCAGAATTCGTCTGACTCAAGGGACAGAGCCCGCCGACGCGCGGCTGCCCTTCGCGAGAAATCACTCCGAGGAGCCAACCAGGTGAAGGTCATCAGCGTCGTCGGGGCCCGTCCTCAGCTGATCAAGCTGGCCCCCATCGCCGCCGCATTCGCCCGTACCGAGCATGAGCACATGATCGTGCACACCGGCCAGCACTACGACGCCGATCTGTCGGACGTGTTCTTCTCCGGGCTCGGCATCCCCGACCCCGACATCCACCTCGGCATCGGGTCGGGCTCGCACGGCGTGCAGACGGGCAAGGCCCTCGCCGCGCTCGACCCGGTCTTCATGGCGGAGAAGCCGGACTGGGTCCTGGTCTACGGCGACACCAACTCGACGCTGGCGGGCGCCGTGTCGGCGGTGAAGTTGCACCTGCCGGTCGCCCACCTGGAGGCGGGTCTGCGGTCCTTCAACCGGATGATGCCCGAGGAGCACAACCGGATCCTCACCGACCACGCCGCCGACCTGCTCCTCGCGCCCACCGAGGAGGCCATGCGGCACCTCGCGGCCGAGGGCCTCGGCGCCCGCTCGGCGCTGGTCGGTGACGTGATGGTCGACGTCTGCCTTGGGATCCGGGACGCCGTGCTGGCGGGCAGCCACCCAGCCCCCGCGCTTCCGGACGGCATCACGGCGGACGAGCCGTACCTGCTGGCCACCCTGCACCGGGCGGAGAACACCGACTCGCCCGAGCGGCTGGCCACCCTCATCGACGGGCTCGCCGACCTGCCCGTGCCGGTGGCGCTGCTGGCGCACCCGCGGCTGGTGGCCAAGGCCGCGGAGCACGGGCTGAAGCTCGACCGGGGCGCGGTGCACGTCGGCCGCCCGCTGCCGTACGCCGGCATGGTCGCCGCCGTGCTCGGTTCCGCCGGCGTGGTCACCGACTCCGGCGGGCTGCAGAAAGAGGCGTACCTCCTGGCCCGGCCGTGCACCACGCTCCGGCCGGAGACCGAGTGGATCGAGACCCTCGTGGACGGGTGGAACCACCTCGTGCCGGATCCGTCCGCCTACACCCGGTCGCACTGGATCGACATCGCCACCCGCCCGGCGCCCAACGCCGCCCAGGGCAGGCCGTACGGCGATGGTCAGGCGGCGCAGCGGGTCGTCGAGACGCTGGCGGCGAAGTGAACCTGCCCGCAAACCGAGAGACCCAGGGTGTTCACCCGACCATGATAATTTCCCGCGACGTGTTGACATCCTCCCCAACGGGCCGGCCCTCCGCTGACGCGGAGCTCGGGCGGCAGGACGGCCATGCCCGTCCGCACCTCATCTACCTCGCCATCGGTTTCCCACCCGCGGCCAAGAGCTGCGCGTACCGGATGCGGGAGACCGCTAACCAGTTCCGCCGGCTCGGCTGGGACGTCACCGTCGTGACGATCGCCGCGGCCTCATGGGAGCGGGACTCCGGGCTCGACTACACCCTGCTGGAGCAGGTGGATCCCGAGATCACGGTCGTGGAGCTGCCGCTCGCGCGCGAGGATCTCGAGACCGACATCCGCACGTTCAGCGAGGAACGGGCGCTGCGCCCCGCCAAGTGGCTGACCAGCCTGCGCAAGCGGGAGAAGAAGGTCTTCCCCGAGCCGGTCTTCGGCGCCTGGCGGGGGACCCTGGAGCAGGCGGTGCTCGACATCCACCGCCAGCACCCGGCCGACCTTCTGCTGGCCAGTTGCGTGCCGTACGTGAACCTGGCCGCCGCGTGGAAGCTGTGGGAGACCCACGGCGTGCCGTACGCGGTCGACTTCCGCGACGGCTGGTCCATCGACGTGGTCAACGGCGGAGAGGCGTTCACCCCGGACTCAGAGGCTGGCGTCTGGGAGCGGCGGATCCTCGACCACTGCCAGTCGCTCTGGGTGGTCAACGACCCGATCGCCGACCATTACCGGGCCCGGTACCCCCACGTGGCGGACCGGGTGCACGTCGTGCGCAACGGGTACGACAAGGACAGCGTGCCGGCGATCCGGCCGCGCCAGCCCGACCCCGAGGTCGGCCTCACCTTCGGCTACCTCGGCACCGTCAACTATTCCACCCACCAGCTGAAGGTCGTGCTCAACGCGTGGCGGGAGGCGCGGGCGCAGGAGCCACTGCTCCGCAACGCCAGGTTCGACATCCGTGGCCACGTCGGCGCCGGTGCCAACCGGGAGGCCAACGGCCTCACCGAGCTGATCCGCGAGGCCGAGGTCGACGGGGTCTCCTTCGGCGGCCCGGTCCGCAAGGCGGAGGTCTCCGACACGTACGCCGGCTGGGACGCGCTCGTGCTGATCCTGATCGGCGGCCGCTACGTCACTTCCGGCAAGGTCTACGAGTACATGGCCACCGGGCTGCCGATCGTGTCGGTGCACGAGGTCGACCACGACGCATCCCGCGTGCTGACCGGCCACCCGCTCTGGACCGGCGCGTGCGGCCTTGATGAGCTGCAGCTCGTGAGCAGCTTCCGGCAGGCCGCCCGGATGGCCGTCGAGGCCACCGACGCTGAGCGGGCCGGGGTACGCGCTCACGCGGACCCCTTCACCCGGGAGAGCCTGATGCAGAGGGCAGTGGAGCAGCTGGCGGAACACGCGCTCGGCGCGTCGCACGACCTGCCGGTCAACGGCGCCGTGGTGCATCCGTCCAGCGACGGCGTGCCGATGAGCGATACGGAGCGAGCGGGCGGGGTGCGGGCATGAGCGACGTGTTGCTGGTGGCGGGCGTACCGCCGCAGCCGGGGATCCTGACCACTGCCGTGCAGCGGCTGCGGGACGCGGGCGCCCGGGTGTATCTGGTCGGCGCCGTCAACCCCGACGACATCCCTGCCGACCTCACGCTGGACGGCCTCTGCGCCCTGCCCGAGGACATCGCGAAGGCCACCCCCACCCGGGCGGCGGCGCGAGCGGTGCCGGGCGAGCGGGTCTGGGCGCGGATCCGGCGGGAGCCCTGGGCCCGGGAGCGGGCCCACGGCGCGGACGTGCTGGTGGCGCTGGACGCGCATGCCATCTACACGGTGTGGCGGCTGGCTCAGCGCAACCGCATGGCCGACGCCCGCTACGGCGTCCAGGCGGCGGTGCAGGCGCTGGGCGAGCGGCAGGGCCGTCCCGGCCCGACCTCACTGCAGCGGCTGACGAACGGCATCCCGTCGTCGACCGTGGTCCGGCAGGGCGTGAGCCGGTTGATCAACGCCGCGCCTCGGGCAGCGGTCAACGCCGTCACGGCCCGGCCGGTCATGCGCAGCAAGGTGGGCACCCAGCTCTGGTTGACCGCGGTCCGGGCGCCGAAGGTCCCCGACTCGTTGCGGACCAAGGTCGCCCAGCAGGTGGCCAAGGGGATGGCGTGGGCCGACCGCCCCGAGGGCGAGGCGCTGGTCCTCGCCGCGACGGCGAGCAAGCTGCGCAAGCCCGCCGCCCGCGCCCGGATGCTCGGCGAGGCGGCGAGCCGCGAGCTGAAGGCCGGCATGCCGCCTCGGGACCTCGACGGTGCGGTCAAGACACTGCTCTCGGTCGCCGACCAGCGACACCGCGCCGACGAGAACGCCGCCGCGGCCGACCTGCTCAACCGGGCCATGACGCTCGCGTTCGACCGGGTCCTGCACATCGACCAGCTCAGCTCGCCGCTGGCCGACGACCCGGAGGGCTTCATCGCGCCGTTCCGGCGGTCGCTCGCCGCGACCACCGTTGCGACCCCGCGCGGCCGCCGGCAGCCGGCCGCGCCGCCCCCCACCGGGCGCCCGCTGCGCCTGCTGATCGCCACCAGCGCGAACGACAACTTCCTCAAGTTGATCCGGTCGCACTACGACGCGCATCCGGGCGTCGAGGTCCGCTTCCTGGACCTAGCGGCGAACTCGTCCCTGAAGAGCGTGACCTGGGCTGCCAAGCCGATGCTTCAGCACCGGCTCTCCGCCGACGACACGCCGTACGGTGAGAAGGTCGAGGACCGGGTACGCGGGTACCTGGACTGGGCGGACACGGTCTTCGTGGACTGGTGCGTCGCCCCGGCCGCGCTGTTCACCATGATCGACCCGGGCACCACCCGGATCATGGTCCGGCTGCACAGCTACGAGGCGCTTTCCCGGTGGCCCCACATGGTGGACTTCTCCCGGATCGACGACCTCATCTTCGTGGCCGAGCACATCAAGGACCTGACCACCAGCCTGGTCCCGTACCTCCAGGGCCCGGGTGCCCCCCGGATGCACGTCCTCGACAACGCGATGGACCTGCGTGGCTTCCAGATCGACAAGTCGCCGGAGGCCCGGTTCCAGCTCGGCATGGTCGGGATCAGCCAGGTCGCCAAGGACCCACGGTGGGCGATCCAGGTGCTCCGGCTGCTGCGCGAGCGCGACGACCGCTACCGGATGCTCCTTGTCGGCGGCGACATGAGCCCGGACGTCAGCGTCGCCAGCCGGGAGTACCTGGAGGCGTTCAACCGCGACGTCGGGGAGCTGGAGGCGACCGGTGCCGTCCGGCGGCTCGGGGCGACCGACGACGTGCCGAAGATGCTGAGCGACATCGGCGTCATCATCAGCTCGTCGGTGCGCGAGGGGTGCCACTGTGGCCTCATGGAGGGCGCCGCCAGCGGCGCCGTCCCGGTGGTGCGCGACTGGCCGTTCTTCGCCGGACGGCCGAACAGCGCCCGGACCCTCTACCCGCAGGGCTGGGTCATCGGTAGCCCGGAGGAGGCCGTGGAGCGGATCCTCGCCACCACGGAGACCGAGCAGGCCTGGCGCGCCACCGGCCGCCAGGCCGCCGCCTACGCGCTGGGCTCCTGGGACTGGTCGGTGGTCCAGCACCACTTCGACCGGCTGCTGCTGGGCGACGGACCGGCCTGACGTACGACGAAAGGGCCCCGCCGGTAGCTACCGGCGGGGCCCTTTCGCGATGTGACGCTAACGGGGGCTCGGTGCCCGGCCGGCGGTCACCAGCTCCGGGTCCTCGTCGCCCAGCACGCTGTCGCGCCGCTCGGCCCACTGCAGGGAGTGCTGGATGCCCTCCTCCAGCGACAGCGTCGGCTGCCAGCCCAGCAGCTGCCGGGCCCGGCCGCTGCGAGTGTAGGTGCCGGCTGAGTCGCCCGGGCGCCGGGGCGAGACCACGGTCGGGATCGGCCGGCCGAGGACGGCGTTGAATGCGTTCAGCAGCTCGTGCACAGTCGTGCCGTTGCCCGTCCCGAGGTTGATCACCTCGTACCGCGGGCCGTCCCCGGTCAGCACGGTGTCGAACCTGCGCAGCGCCTCGACGTGGGCCTGAGCCAGGTCCCACACGTGCACGTAGTCCCGAATGCCCGAACCGTCGCGGGTGGGCCAGTCGGCGCCCGTGAGGTGGAACGTTGCGCCGGTCCGCGCCGCCTCGATCATCTTGCCCAGCACGTGCGAGGGACGGGCCAGCTGGAGCCCTGTGCGCATCTTCGGGTCGGCGCCGACAGGGTTGAAGTAGCGCAAGGAGATGACCCGCAGTGGATAGGCACGGGCGCTGTCCTCCAGCACCCGCTCCATCATGGCCTTGCTCTGCGCGTACGGGCTGCTGGCGGCCACCGGGGACGTCTCGTCCACCGCGAAGTCGTCGCCCGGCTGGTAGATCGCCGCCGACGAGCTGAACAGGAACCGGTCGCAGCCGTTGGCCACCAGGGCGTCCAGGAACTCGACGGACTTGCCGACGTTCTCCCGGTAGTAACGCAGCGGGTGCTCCACCGACTCGGGCACCACGATCAGCGCGGCGCAGTGCACCGCCGCCTCGATGTCCGGGTGCTCGGCGAAGATCCGGTCGACCAGCCTGCGGTCGGCGATATCACCGCGATAGAAGATGCGGTCCTCGACGAACTCGATCCGGCCGGTGCTCAGATTGTCCAGGATCACCGGGGTGATCCCGGCGTCGAGACAGGCGGAGGCGATGGTGCTGCCGATGAAGCCGGCGCCGCCGGCGATCAGGACCTTCATCCGGTCAGCTCCGAAACGGCCGGCAGGATCGGCACCGTCACACCGTCGGACGCGGACCGCAGCACCGCGCCGGCGACCTCGACGGTCCGCAGCCCCTGCCGCAGGGTCACGATGTCGCTCTCCTTACCCTCGACCGCGTCCCGGAACCGCTCATGCTCGACCAGCAGCGGCTCACGCTTCGGGATCGCGTACCGGACCATGTCGCCCTCGGCCACACCACGGAACGCGCGCAGCGCCTCCCACTCGGTGTCGATGGCGCCGTTGGCGTAGAAGGTCAGATCGGCGGTGAGCGTGTCGGCCACGAAGCAGCCCCGGTCACCGGTGATCACGGTGGACCGCTCCTTGAGCGGGCTCAGCCAGTTGACCAGGTGGTTGACCATCGTGCCGTCGGCGAGCTGGCCCACCACGGCGACCATGTCCTCGTGCAGCCGGCCGCTGCGGGAGACCGTCCGGGCCGACACCGAGGTGTACTCCTGACCGGTCACCCAGGCGGTCAGGTCGATGTCGTGGGTGGCCAGGTCCATCACCACGCCGACGTCGGCGATCCGGTGCGGGAACGGGCCCTGCCGCCGGGTGACGACCTGGAAGACCTCGCCCAGCTCGCCGGCCTCGAGTCGGGTGCGCAGGTTCTGCAGGGCCGGGTTGTAGCGCTCGATGTGCCCGACTCCGGCGACCAGGCCGGCGGACTCGAACGCCTCGACCATCCGGGTCGCCGCCTCGACCGACTGGGCCAGCGGCTTCTCGATCAGCGCGCAGACCCCGTTCGCCGCCAGCTCCAGGCCGACCTGCTCGTGCAGCGCGGTCGGGCAGGCGACCACGGCGTAGTCGATGCCCATGGCCAGCAGGTCACCGAGCTGCGGCACCACTGGGGCGCGCAGCGTGCCGGTGACGTCGCCGGCCGGATCGACGATGCCGACCAGCTCGACGCCGTCCAGGTTGGAGAGCACGCGGGCGTGGTTGCGACCCATCGCGCCGAGGCCGATCAGGCCGGCGCGCAGCTTGCGTCCGCCGCTCATCGGGCACCCCCGGCGAGGTTGGCGGCCTCGGCGATCCGCTCGAGGTCGGCCTGGCTCAGCGACGGGTGGACCGGCAGCGAGACCACCTCGGCGGCGGCCCGCTCGGTCTCCGGCAGCTCCCACGGGCCGGGCTTGCCGTCCTCGGTGAGATAGGGCTTGAGCCGGTGGATCGGGGTCGGGTAGTAGACCGCGTTGCCGATGCCCAGCTCGGTCAGGCGCGCCTGGGCGGCATCCCGGTTGCCCCGGACCCGGACGGTGTACTGGTGGTACACGTGCTTGGCAGCGTCCGCCACCGGCGGGCTGATCATGCCGTTGATGTTCGAGTCGAGGTACTTGGCGTTGGCTCGGCGCTGCTCGGTCCACCCAGGCAGCTGGCGCAGCTGGACGCGGCCGATCGCGGCGGCCACGTCGGTCATCCGCATGTTCGCGCCGACGATCTCGTTGGCGTACCGCTGCTCCATGCCCTGGTTGCGCAGCAGCCGGAGGGTCCGGGCCAGCCCGGCGTCGGCGGTGCTGATCATGCCGCCCTCCAGGGCGTGCATGTTCTTGGTGGGGTAGAAGCTGAAGCAGCCGGCGGTGCCGAAGGCGCCGACCGGGGTGCCGTGCAGGCTGGCGCCGTGGGCCTGGGCGGCGTCCTCGACGACGGCGAGGCCGTGCTGCTCGGCGATCGCCATGATCCGGTCCATCGCGGCCGGGTGGCCGTACAGGTGCACCGGCATGATGGCGACGGTCCGCGGGGTGACCGCGGCGGCGACCGCCTCCGGGTCCATGCAGAAGCTGCCGGGCTCGATGTCCACGAAGACCGGCACGGCGCCGACCAGCCGGACCGCGTTGGCGCTGGCGGCGAAGGAGAACGAGGGCACGATGACCTCGTCACCCGGGCCGAGCCCGAGGGCCATCAGGGTGAGCTGGAGAGCGGACGTGCCGGAATTGACGGCGACGCAGTGCCGGCCGGCGACGAGCTCGCCGAACTCCTCCTCGAACGCCGCGACTTCCGGGCCCTGCACGACCCGGCCGCTCCGCAGCACCCGGACAGCCGCCTCGATCTCGGCCTCACCGATGATCGGTCGCGCTGGGGGGATGAACTCTGGGTGCGGCCCAGCCATGGGGCTTCCTCCTGTCGACAAAATGCTCATTGGGGGGTTCCGGGGGGATGGTAGCGGGTTCTGGGAAACAAGCCGGTCGCGGTTGATGTCCGACCGGTTGCGTTCTGCTGTTCATGATTGACGAGTCATGTCGCGGACGACGCGCAGCGGGGGTCAGATCTCCACCTCGTCGCGGACAGGCCCCACGCATGCTACCTGGAGCGCCGCGACGATCGCGGTCGCCATTCGCGGCACCTCCTCGATCGGCAGCGGCGCCCGGGCGATGGCCAGCCGCCAGTAGACCGGCCCGACGATCAGATCGACCGCCGCGCGCGGGTCGGTGTCGGCGGAAAGCTCCCCGCGCTCGACGGCCCGGCCGATCAGGATCCGGCCGATCGCCTGCTGGTAGTCGTCGAGCGCCTGCTGGAGCTTCTCGGCGATCTGCGGGTTGCGGGCGGCCTCGGCGAGCAGGTCCGGGATGATCTGTGAGGCCATCCGGTGACGCAGCGCACGGGCCATCACGTGCAGCAGGATCTCCAGGTCGCCCAGCAGGCTGCCGGTGTCGAGCAGGGGCAGGTTGCGCCCGGCCACGGCGGAGACCATGTCCAGCACCAGGTCGAGTTTCGAACGCCACCGACGATAGATCGCCGTCTTGCTCACGCCGGCCCGGCGGGCCACCGCCTCGATGGAGAGGCGGCCGTAGCCGACCTCCGCCAGCTCCTGCATGACGGCAGCGCGGATGGCCGTGGTGATCTCGCCGCGCAGCACCGCCGCACCGGCCGGCACACGCCTCTTCTCGGTCGTCACGTGGGACAATGTAGCGCAACGACGGTACGGTTGCGTCCCGACGTGTTTTGGACTACCTTCCACGCAGCGGTGAGGCGGCCCCGACCATGAAGTGGCCACACTTGACCCCATCCTCGCGCCGCATTCCATCCTCCCGTCGGTACGAAAGATCGGAGCGCCAGACAATGGCCGACACCGCGGTGGCGGACCCCTATGCCGGATTGACCAGGGCGCAACTCGCCCAGCGGTACGGTCTTCGGGTCGCTGGGGAGCGCCCCTCCCTGCCCGAGTACGCCCGCCAGCTGTGGGGGTACCGGCACTTCATGACCGCGTACTCGAACGCGAAGGTCGCCTCCTCGTTCAGCACCACGCAGCTCGGCCAGATCTGGCAGGTGCTCACCCCACTGACCAACGCGGCGGTCTACTACCTGATCTTCGGCGTCATCCTGTCTCAGCACCGGAACGTGCCGAACTTCATCGCGTACCTCTGCACGGGCGTGTTCATCTTCACCTTCACGCAGAGCGCGGTGCTCAACGGCACCAGCTCGATCACCAGCAACCTGGGACTGATCCGCGCCCTCCAGTTCCCGCGGGCGGCCCTCCCGATCACCACCACGCTGATCCAGCTCCAGCAGCTGCTGATGTCGATGATCGTCCTGGGTGGGATCATCCTGGTCACCGGGGAACCGCTGACCATCAAGTGGCTGCTGGTCGCTCCCTCACTGGTCCTGCAGTCGATCTTCAACGTCGGGATCACCATGATCATGGCCCGGCTCGGCTCGAAGATCACCGACCTGAAGCAGGTCATGCCGTTCGTCCTGCGGACCTGGATGTACGGCTCCGGCGTGCTCTACAGCGTCACGCTGTTCCGGCAGCACCTGCCGGGGTGGGCGGCGACCCTGCTCGAGTCCAACCCGGTCCTGGTCTACATCGAGCTGGCCCGTTATTCACTGCTGGAGTCGTCGCAGGCCCACCTGTCCTCATCGCCGACCCGGCTCTGGGTGCTCGGCGTCGGCTGGGCGGTGCTCTTCGGTATCGGCGGGTTCATCTACTTCTGGCGCGGAGAAGAGGAGTACGGCCGTGGCTGACCAGAGCCAGGCGGCGGGCATCGCCGTCGCGGCGCACCAGGGACGCATCCCCACCGTCATCGTGGACGACGTCCATGTGATCTACCGGATCCACAAGGGCGCCACCGGCGGCACCAGCCCGGTTTCCGCCCTCAAGCGCATCGTGTCCCGCACCAACGCGCCGACCATCCGTGAGGTGCACGCGGTCAAGGGGGTCAGCTTCACCGCGTACCAGGGTGAGGCGATCGGCCTGATCGGCAGCAACGGCTCTGGCAAGTCCACCCTGCTGCGGGCCATCGCCGGCCTGCTCCCGACGAACCGGGGCGCGGTCTACACGATGGGCCAGCCCTCGCTGCTCGGCGTGAACGCGGCCCTGCTCAACGACCTTTCCGGGGAGCGGAACGTGGTGCTCGGCTGCCTGGCCATGGGGATGGACCCGGAGGAGGTCAAGCGGGTCACCCCGGAGATCATCGAGTTCTCCGGGATCAACGAGCGGGGTGACTTCGCCTCGCTGCCGATGCGGACCTACTCCTCCGGCATGGGCGCCCGGCTGCGCTTCGCGATCTCCTCCGCCAAGAAGCACGACGTGCTGCTGATCGACGAGGCGCTGGCCACCGGTGACCGGAAGTTCCGGGTGCGCAGCGAGGAGCGGGTCCGGGAGCTGCGCGACAGCGCCGGCACGGTCTTCCTGGTCAGCCACTCGATCAGCTCGATCCGGGACACCTGCGAGCGGACCATCTGGCTGGAGGGCGGGATCCTGAAGATGGACGGCCCGACCGACGAGGTCTGCGCAGCGTACGAGAAGAACTGACCGTCGGGGGCGCACCGACCCGGGCCTGCCGGGTCGGTGCGCCCCTCGTCCGCGTTAAGGTTTTCTGGGCGCAGGCCAAAGTTCATCACCCGGTCATAGAGGTGTAAAAATCCCACCAACCCGCGCAGAAGTGAGGAACGGCAAATGACGCAGGACCACTCCACCGCCCCGGACGCCGCGCCGGCGAGCCCGGCACCCTGGCGCCCCTCGCGGACGGTGGCCGTGATCCTCGCCGGGGGGACCGGGACCCGCCTGGGGCTGGGCATCCCGAAGCAGCTGCTGAAGATCGCCGGCAAGCCGATCATCGAGCACACGCTGGCCGTCTTCGAGGCCGCGCCGGAGATCGACGAGATCATCGTGCTGATGGCCACCGGCCACGTCGCCGATGCTGAGCGGATCGTCGCCAACGCCGGGTTCCGCAAGGTCAGCCAGGTGATCGAGGGTGGCGACACCCGCAACGCCACCACCCGCATCGCGCTCGACGCGGTCGGCGAGGGCGACGTCAACATCCTCTTCCACGACGCGGTGCGGCCGCTGGTCAGCGCCCGGATCGTGCGGGAGTGCGTGAACGCGCTCTGGAGCTACTCCGCGGTCGACGTGGCCATCCCCTCGGCCGACACGATCATCCAGGTCGACGAGGACGACTGCATCACCGACATCCCGGTCCGCGCCACCCTGCGCCGCGGGCAGACCCCGCAGGCGTTCCGCTCCGGCACCATCCGGGAGGCGTACCGCCGGGCCGAGGGCGACCCCGACTTCGCCGCCACCGACGACTGCGGCGTGGTGCTGCGCTACCTGCCCGGCACGCCGATCAAGGTGATCGACGGCTCGGACGAGAACATCAAGGTCACCCACCCGGTCGACGTGCACCTGGCGGACAAGCTCTTCCAGCTCGCCGCCGCACAGGCGCCCCGGCTGACCGACCACCGCAGCTACACCGAGGAGCTGACCGGCCGGACCATCGTGGTCTTCGGCGGCAGCTACGGCATCGGCCACGACCTCGCCGAGCTGGCCCGCCGCTACGGCGCCCAGGTCTTCCCGTTCAGCCGCTCCACCACCGGCACCCACGTCGAGCGGGCCGAGGACGTGGCGGCCGCGCTGAAGACCGCCTTCGAGGCCACCGGCAGGATCGACCACGTGGTGGTCACCGCCGGGATCCTGGAGAAGGGCGCCCTCGCCGAGATGGACGAGGAGACGATGGACCGCCTCCTGCACGTCAACTTCGTCGGCCCGGTCACCATCGCCCGGCAGTCGCTGCCGTACCTTCAGCAGACCAAGGGTCAGCTGCTGCTCTACACCTCCAGCTCGTACACCCGGGGCCGGGCCCGGTACGCGCTCTACTCGGCCACCAAGGCCGCCCTGGTCAACCTGACCCAGGCGCTCGCCGACGAGTGGGCGGAGTTCGGCGTACGGGTTAACTGCGTCAACCCGGAGCGCACCGCGACCCCGATGCGCACCAAGGCGTTCGGCGAGGAGCCGGAGCACACCCTGCTCTCCTCCGAGGCGGTCGCCCAGGCGTCGCTGGACGTGCTGATCTCCGAGCTGACCGGCCAGGTCATCGACGTCCGGCGGGCGCCCGGCGAGCAGGTCGCGGCGGTGCCCGCCCAGCCGGGCGCGCACCCGTCCGAGCAGCTCCCCGCCGACGTCGACGCCTGACCCACCCGATCCGCGGAACGGACTACCGACATGCGTGGTGACCTGGTCCGGAAGCTGCTCGCCCGGGTGCTGACCACCGGGCTGGCGGTGCTGGCGTTCCTCGTCGTGGCACTCTCCGGGGCGACCCGGTGGGGGCTGGCGATCGCGTTGGCCGCGCTGGCCGCCGCCGCGGTGGAGCGCCGGATCCGGCCGGGCGCCGACGGCGTCGCCGAGTCGGTCCTGGTCGCCGCGGGCATCCTGGTCGGGTACGCCCGCCAGCTCGACGACGGCTTCGACCCGGCGCTGGCCGCCACCGCGCTGCTCCTGCTCGGCCTGGTCCTGCTGGCCGGCCCGCTGCGCACCGCGGGCGCCCTGGAGATCCGCGCCGCGAACCTGCCGGTGCGCACCTGGGCGCCGCTGGTCACGGAGCGGCTCGGCGACGCACTCCTGGCGCTGCTCGGGCTCGTCGCGGTAGCCGCCGGCGCCGCCCTGCCCGCGTGGGTGCCGCTGGTCGCCGCCCTGCTGGTCGGGGCCGGCTGCGCGGCGGTCGGCCTGGACCTCGCCCGACGGCGGTTCCGGCCACCGGCCGGCGGCGGTCCGGTGGGCCGGGCGCTGCGCCGCCACCAGCCCGAGTTCGTGCTCTACTTCTCCGCCCCGCCCGGGTCGGAGTACCAGGTCACCATGTGGCTGCCCTACCTGGAACGGATCGGCCGACCGTTCATGGTGCTGCTGCGCGAGCCGGAGTTCCTGCCGACCGTCGCGGCCGCCACCAGCGCCCCGGTCGTCTTCTGCCCGACGCTGAAGACGATGGACGAGGCGCTGGTGCCCAGCCTGCGGGCGGCGTTCTACGTCAACCACGGCGCGAAGAACAGCCACTGCATCCGCTTCTCCCAGCTCACCCACGTCCAGCTGCACCACGGCGACAGCGACAAGGCCCCCAGCGCCAACCCGGTCTCGGCGATCTTCGACCGGATCTTCGTGGCCGGGCCGGCCGCGATCGACCGGTACGCCCGGGCCGGCGTGGAGATCCCCGCGGAGAAGTTCGTCGTGGTCGGCCGCCCCCAGGTGGAGGCGATCGAGGTACGCCGGGAGCCGGCGCGCGGCCTGGCCGCCCCGACGGTCCTCTACACCCCGACCTGGACCGGGCACCACGCCGACGCCAACTACTGCTCGCTGCCGGTGGCCGAGACGGTGATCCGCCGGCTGCTCGACCGGGGCGCCACGGTGATCCTGCGGGCCCACCCGTACACCTCGCAGGACCCGACCTCGGCGCGGCAGCTCGCCCGGCTGACGGAGCTGCTCGCCGCCGACCAGGCCCGGACGGGCCGGGCGCATCTGTGGGGCGCGGCGGCCGCGCGCGAGCTGACCCTGACCGAGTGCGTCAACCGCTCCGACGCGCTGGTCTCGGACGTCTCCGGGGTCATCTCGGACTACCTCTACTCCGGCAAGCCGTACGCGGTCACGGACATGGGCGTCGACGGCGAGCACTTCGTCGAGCGGTTCCCGCTGGCCGGCTCCGGTTACGTGCTGCGCCGGGACGTGTCCAACGTGGACGAGGTGCTGACGCAGCTGCTCGGCACCGACCCGAAGGCGGCCGACCGCTGGGCCACCCGGAGCCGCTACCTCGGCGACTTCCCGGCCGACTCGTACGCGGAGGCGTTCCTCGACGCCGCCCGCCGGCAGCTCGAGCCGGACTGGAACCCGCCGGCGCCCCGGGCCGCCGACGCCGTCGCCCGGGACGGGTCACCCCTCTCCCCCACGCCCTGACCACTGCGGGGGCAAGGTCGTCGGGCTGGCCGCCGGTGTACAGACGCGCCGCGATGGCGTCGGCGGTCAGGCGCTGCGCGAATGTAACCACCTCGGCCGGACCGCGCATCAGTGGTACGGGTCGAGGAGGGCGAGGACCGCCTCCGGGTCCTCGACGTGGGCGTTGTGCCCGAGGCCGGGCAGGGTGGCCACCGGGACGCCGAACTCCTTGAGCTGGGCATCGGTCACCATCGGATCCTGCTCGCCGCGGGCCAGCAGGACCGGCACGTCGGTCGCCGCGAGCAGGGCCGGCAGCCGCGGCTCCCCCACCCCGAACGCGGCCGGGTCCATCGCCAGCCGCCAGCGGCCGTCCTCCCGGCGCAGTCCGGCGTCGACCACCGGGTGGTCCGGGGCGAAGAGACCGGTGAGGCCGGAGACGCGCAGGTAACGGCGGGCGGCCTCGTCCCGGCTGGCGAACCAGGTGACCGGCCGCTCGGCCAGCTCCCGGGCCCTGTCCAGCTCGGCGGGCGACCAGACCGCCTTGATGCCGAGCCCGACCACCGCGTCGACGGGCAGGCCGAGCTGCCGCGCGGCCAGCGCCAACGCCACCACCCCGCCGAGCGAGTGCCCGAGCACCACCAGCCGGTCCCGCGGCCCCAGCCGGTCGGCGACCGGCGCCAGGCCCGCCACCACCCGCCGGGCCAGGGCCGCGAAGGTGTACGCCGGCAGCGGCGGCGACCAACCGTGCCCGGCCAGGTCGGGGGCGAGCCAACGCCCCGCCCAGCGGCGCTCCAGCAGCGGCGCCCAGGGCAGCCACACCTCGCCGGTGGCGCCCAGGCCGTGCAGCAGCAACAGCTGGCGGGTACCCGTCTCGTCACCCATACGGCGCAGTGTGCCACCGGTCGGACACCACGCGCGAGAGCCCGCAGTGGGCCGTCTGGTCGGGCATACGACGTCGGGCACCGGCTCAGAGAGCCGGTGCCCGACGGGTGACGCGGAGTGGATCAGGCGGAGTAGCCGCGGGTGGCCATCCAGTTCGCCAGGTCGATCGTGGTGACCCAGTACGCCGGCAGCGCCGGGTTCGCCGAGTCGGCGATCCGCACGGTCCGACCGTCGTTCTTGTAGCCGACCACCGCGATGTAGTGGCCGCCCGGGTAGGAGTGCCAGCCGCCGTCGGTGTCGGTGGCGTCGCCCGCGACGTTGGCGACGACGCCCCGCCCGTCGGTGATCGCCTTGACCACGTCGGCCTGCAGCTGGTCCATCTGCGCGGGGGTGGCCGCGCCCGGGATCATGTGGGTCCGGTACGGGTTGCCCTTGACCATCTGGTTCAGACCTCGGGTGGTGTCCTCGGCCGAGTTGGTGCCCATCTCGGTGGTGCCGAGCGGGCCGGCCAGCGCGTCCTGGGTCGTCTCGATGCCCGTCGCGCTGAGCGCGTTCCGGACCGCGGCCGGGCCGCAGTTGTAGTAGTAGATCTGCGCCTCGTAGTTGTAGTCCAGGACCTTGGTCGACGGCGGCTTCGGCGCCGCCTTGCGGGTCAGGTCCGGGTCCGGCTTCGCCGAGGTCGCCGTCGGCGACGGCTTGGGGCTGGGCGACGTCGACGGGACGGCGGCAATCCGCTCCTGGTTGCGGGTCGCCACGTCGCCGAGGCGCGGGGCCAGCTCCGCGGCGACGGCGGTGGCCTCCTGGCGGACGGGCGCGTCGCCGGTGTTGGCGAGCAGGGCGCCGGTGCCGGAGGCCAGGACGAGCGCGGCGGCGGAGCCGGCGACGATCTGGTACGGGCGCTCGGTGGCGAGGCGCCGCAACTGCCGCTTCAGGGTGTGCTTCACGTTTGGTCCTCCACGGGGGCGGGAGCGGCGCACGCCGGCCCGACGCGCGGAGGAACTCACGCGCGACGAGACATCTTGGGCGGTACGGCCGCGGGGCAGGGGAGCCCGGTCAACCGGGCGGCAGGGCGGATGCCCGAATCAGCTCGCCGGTCAGGCGAGCGACGGCACCGCGGCGCCGTGGAGGCGGGGGGACGAACGAGAGCTGGGATCGGGTTCCACGAGGATGGAAACTCCTTCCGACACCGCCTACCGGGTTAGCTGACGGATTCGGGCGGGAAGATCGCCCTACCGCGGGCCGTGGCTCGCGGATTCACCCCGGACGTGCACTGGGTCCCCGGTTCGTGAGATCACGATTGAGCGGGTCGGCGCGGCGTCGCCTCTTGCGATCGGAAACCGCACCGGACGCGCCGACACTACCGGTGGGTACCCGCCCTGCCAAGCGCCCCTCACCTGCTTAAACCTCGGTCACCATTACTCTGACCGGAACAGCCCGTCACTGACGTTACTCAATGGGACGAGCAGTTATGACGGAACCGTCGGGCGACAATCGGACATCGGGTGGCGAGCGACCGAAAATTGCGGTGCTCGATCACCCCGACTGACCCCGATGACCGTTTCCCGATTCGCGTGACCAGGCTCACCAAATTCAGGTCACAATTCAGCCAACCCGCGCCGGGCGCCAGCGCGCCGGGCGGGCCGGGGCGGCGCCGGCCGCCACCGGGGCGAGGGCCTGGGTCACCGCCTCCGCGCGGCGTACCGGCACCGGGCCGGGGCGCAGCGCCGCCGCGGCGGCGTACGCCTCCACGGCCAGCGCCCGGGCCGCCTCGGCGGCCAGCTCCGCGTCCCGCCAGGCCCGCTGCTCCCGCTCGGCCGCCGCACGGTAGCCGGCCAGCCGGCCGTCCCGCACCACCCGGGCGAGGACGATCTCCTGCTCCGCCGGGTGCCGGCGCGGGTCCCACCCGTTCCGGTGCGCGAGGACGTCGGCGAGCTGCCGCGCCGACAGCTCACCCCGCCAGTGCGCCGCCATCGCGGCGTGCCGCAGCCACCGCTCCCGGGCGGCGTACTCCGCGGGGGTCCGCGGGGTACGCGGCGCGGGCAGCACGGCGGCGCCGGCGAGCCGACGGGCGGCGCTCTCCGCCTCGTCGTACGCCCGCCAGGCCCGGTCGACCTCGTCCTGGGCGCGCAGCCACCGCTCCCGCCGTCGACGCGCGGTCTGCGCGGCCCCGGCGGCGGCCACCGCCACCTCGTCGGCGTACCGGCACAGATCGGCGAGGCGGGCCGCCTCCTCGGCGGCCGGGTCGGGGACCGGCGCGGCGTCCGACGGGATCTCCCGCTCCGGGCGGGCGACCAGCACGGCGAGCACGGCCAGGGCGAGCAGGAGCAGGGCCGACCAGATGGCGGCGGCCTGCGGAACCTCGATCAGGAACTGGTAGAGAACTGTCTGCATTGTCGGCACCTCACGGGAGCGATGTGGCGGAGGAGAGGTCCGCACGCCCCGGCGCGGGGGGGCGCGACCGGAACGGGCGCCACCGGGCCGCCGTCGGGCGGGGTGCGGGGGTGAGGTTCGGTGGAGAGCGGCTGCGGGCGCGGCCCGCGGGCGGTCAGCGGATGGGCGGGGCCCGCGAGCCGAGGGCCGCCGGGACGGTCCCGCCCGGGGCGTGGTCCGCGGAGGCCGCGACGATCACGGCCCGCGGAGCCGCCAGCGGGGAGCCGACGCCGACCGGCGGGGCCTGCTGACCCGTCCCGGCCACGAGGTCGCCGCCGGCCGCGCCGACCGACGCCCGCGCGCCGCGCCCCCGGTCGGCGGTGGTCGCTCCCGGCAGCACGCGGCCCGGGTCGAGTGCGGCTGCGCCGATCAGGGCGCGGCCTGCGGCCTCGGGGCGGTCACCGGGCTCGGGAACGGCCCGGGCCCCGACGCGGAGGGCCGGTGGGGCCGCCGACCGGGAGGCTTCCGGGGCGGCGGGGGTGAACTCCTCGACCGGGGCCGCCTGGGCGGCGGCGGCCGCCCCGACGGGCAGGGTGGCGGCGCCGAGCGAGCAGGCGACCACGACAGCGAGACTGGCCAGCATGCGGGCGGTCCAGCGCGCCACCCACCACATGGGACAGGTGAGCGCGACCGGGAGCACGGTGCCACGCTACCGCCGACGGCGCCCCGCCGCACCGCCGCCGGGCGTGTCGCCGCCCACCGGATCGCGACACTGACCAGGGTGGACACCGCGCGGCGACGCACCCACGCCAGCACCACGACGGCGCCCGGCGAGCTGGTGACGAAGACGCGTCACCCGGCGCCTCGCCCGCCGGACCCGCCACGCCTCCACAGCGTCGGGACGTGGAGCCGGTTCGGACACCGCCACGTCGGCGACGTGGAGACGGTCATGAGCCGGGATCGGCCCGGGCGTCGCGCTCGGCTCAGGCCGGGTCGCGCCGCCCGGCGTACTCGATCGGCCTGGCCTGCCCGGTGCGGGCGGCGGCGGGTCCGACCTGGGCCGGCACGGCGGCGGCCGGGGCGGTCCGCGCGCGGGCCCGGCGCGGCGGCCCGAGCCGGCGCATCATCGGCGTCTCGACGTACCGGTGCAGGGCGCCGGCGAGCACCAGGTTCACCAGCAGGAAGCCGAGCACGGCGAGCGGGCCCCACCAGCCGCGAAGCCCGACACCCCAGTGGCCGGTCAGCCGCAGCACGGTGACCATCACGAAGACGTGCACCAGGTAGAAGGCGAAGGAGACCTCACCGAGCCAGACCATCGGCCGGGACCGCCACGGGGTCCGCCGGCCGCGCAGGTCCGCGTCGGCCGCGGCCGTGATGACCAGCAGGTACGCCACGGCAAGCAGACCCGCCCAGAGCTCCGCCCGGATCCACTGCGCGGCGACCGCCCAGGTGGCCACGAAGAGCAGGCTGGCGGCGGTCAGGCCCGGCCCCCGCCAGCGCCCCCGGCGCATCAGCTCGGCCGCGGCCACGCCCATCCAGAACTCCAGGGACCGCACCAGCGGGAAGACCTGGGTGAACCACCACCGGCTCTCCTCGGGCAGCAGGCGCTGCCCGGGCCAGAGCGCGACGATCAGCAGCGGCGCGGCGACCACCACCGCCCACAGGGCGGCGGGGCGCAGGCGGCGCAGCACCGGCAGCACGAACGGCAGGCAGAGGTAGAAGAAGAGCTCGCAGGAGAGCGACCAGCTGACCGTGTTGACGCTGTAGAAGTAGCCGGGGGTGGGGTTCCAGGCCTGCAGCAGGGCCAGGTTGCCGAGCGCCGCCCAGACGCTGACCGGGTCGGCGGACCAGAGCCCGACGAGCAGCACCACCCCGAACATCAGCAGATGGTTCGGGTAGATCTTGGCGAGCCGGCGGCGCAGGAAGGTCCGGCGGCGCTCGCCGTCCCGGTACGACCAGACCAGCACGAATCCACTGAGGATGAAGAAGAACTCCACGCCGGAGAGGCCGAGGGCGAACAGCCGGTCGACGACCGCCTGGTAGTCCGGCTCGGCCACGACCCGCATGGTGCCGACGTGGAAGCCGAAGACCAGCAGCGCGGCGACCCAGCGCAGCCCGGTCAGGGACGGCAACCGGCCGGCGACTGCGGGAGCCGGGGTGGCGGCGGTGGTCGGGGCGCCGGTCATGCGGGAGAACCGACCGTCACCAGGTTCACCAGCACGCGCGTCTCCTCCTCGGCGGGGTCGTCGACGGGCGGACCACCGGGACCACCCACGACGGCGCCCAGGGGTCGACGCCGCCGCCGGGCACCCTACCGGTTGGTACCTCCGACCGCCGCCGGGCCGACGTGGCGCTCGGCACGCGGGGCGCCGGACGCGCGTGAAGGTGGCATAGGATTTCGGCTCCTGCACGGAACGGGGCCGTGTTCCGGACGGTCGCGCCGCTTCGGTCCCGCTGGGCGCCGTGGCGCCAGGGACGAGAGGTGGACTCCCCGATGCACCAGCGGATCCTGATGCGCGCCCGCAAGGGCCCGTTCGACGTCCTCACCCCCGAGGAGACGTTCGAGCGGAACTGGATCGGCGACAACAGCGGCAACCTGGTCTTCAGCCACGCCGCCCACAAGCTGCTGGCCACCTCGACGGCGGAGATCACCGCGTCCCAGTTCCGGGCCAGCCCGAAGGACGCCGCCGAGATCAACGAGAAGTACGACGTCTTCGTGATCCCGCTGGCCAACGCGTTCCGGCGCAGCTACGCGCACCGGCTGGCGCCGATGACCCGGCTGATCGAGCGGCTGAAGATCCCGGTGGTGGTGCTCGGCGTCGGCGTGCAGACGGACGTCGACGGCAACCGGGAGTACCTCCGCCCGATCGACGAGCCGGTGCGCGCCTTCTGCCGGGCGGTGCTCGACCGCTCGCACAGCATCGGCGTACGGGGCGAGATCACCGAGGACTACCTGCGCACCCTGGGCTTCTCGGCGGTCGAGCAGATCGGCTGCCCGTCGATGTTCCTGCACGGCGACAACTTCAGGATCGAGAAGGCCAAGCCGACGCTCGGGCCCGCGGACCGGATCGCCCTCACCATCTCGCCGTACGTCTCCTCGATGGCCGGGATCGTCACCGGCCACCACCAGCGCTACCCCAACCTCCGCTACCTGCCGCAGGACCTGAAGACGCTCGGCACCCTGCTCTACGGGGACGCCCCCGAGCACCGGGGCAAGCGCAGCGACATCCCGCTGCACACCTCGCACCCGCTCTTCGTCGAGGACAAGGTGCGGATGTTCGTGGACCCGTGGACCTGGATGGAGTACCTCTCCGGGTTCGACTTCGCCTTCGGCACCCGGATCCACGGCACCATCACCGCGCTGGTCTCCGGCACCCCCGGGTACCTCTTCGCGCACGACTCCCGCACCCTGGAACTGGCCCGCTACTTCGGCATCCCGCACCGGGCGATGCGCGACGTCCCCGCCGACGTCGACGCGGCCCAGCTCTACGAGGAGGCCGACTACACCGCGCTCAACGACGGCCACAAGGCCCGCTTCGAGGCGATCACCGGGTTCCTCGCCCGGCACGACCTGGGCCACTCGTTCGCCGACGGGGACAGCGCCGCGCGCTTCGACCGGCGGGTCCGCGAGACCACGTTCCCGCCGGCGGTGCGGCCGGCCACGGCGACCGCCCCGGCGGACCTGCTGACCCGGATCCAGTGGCTGCGCGACCAGAACCGGACGCTGCGGGAGACCGTCGAGACCCACCGCGCCCAGCAGCTGCGCGAGCGGCTGCGCCAGGCGGTCGGCGGCCCGGTCCGCCGGATGCTGCGCCGCTGACCGTCGTACGCCTGTTCGAAATGTTGGTAGGATCGGCGTCGTGTCCGACGTCGCCTACCAGCCCTCGATGCTGGACTTCGCCGAGCAGGGCGCCAGCCTGGGCCCGCTGGCCGGCCGGCTGCGCCGGCACGAGCTGAGCCGGGGCGCCTGGGTCGACCACCTGCCCGGCTGGGTGCGGGGCTCCGACACGGTGCTCGACACCCTGCTGCACGAGGTGCCCTGGCGGGCCGAACGCCGCACCATGTACGACGCCGAGGTCGACGTCCCCCGCCTGCTCTGCTGGTACGCCGCCGGCCGGCCGCTGCCCCACGCCGTGCTGACCGAGGCGCGGGAGGCGCTGACCCGGCACTACGCGCCCGAGCTGGGCGAGCCGTTCGTCACCGCCGGGATGTGCCTGTACCGCAGCGGACGGGACAGCGTCGCCTGGCACGGGGACACCATGGGCCGCTCCGCGCACACCGACACGATGGTCGCCATCGTCTCGTTCGGCTCGCCGCGTCCGCTGCTGCTGCGCCCCCGGGGCGGCGGGGCCAGCCTGCGCTTCCCGCTCGGTCACGGCGACCTGGTGGTGATGGGCGGCTCCTGCCAGCGCACCTGGGAGCACGCCATCCCCAAGACCACCCGCCCGGTCGGGCCCCGGGTCAGCGTCCAGTTCCGCCCCACCGGCGTCGCCTGACCGGCCGGTACCGGGCGGCGCTTGGGGTCGTGCTAGAAACAACTCTCAGGGTCGATCACGCCCCCGTCACCTGACGACGCGAAGGGCGCACCATGACCCAGTCCCCCACCGCACCGCGGCCCCGTCGGTCCCCGTGGAGCCTGCACGGCGACGGCCGGTCCATCCGACCGGGGGACGTCGTCCACCCCGGCGAACGGCTCTCCTGGCCCCGTACGGTGGGGGTCGGCGTGCAGCACGTGGTCGCGATGTTCGGCGCCACCTTCACCGTGCCGCTGATCACCGGCTTCCCGCCGGCCACCACGCTCTTCTTCTCCGGGATCGGCACGCTGCTCTTCCTGCTGATCACCGGCAACCGGCTGCCGTCGTACCTCGGCTCGTCGTTCGCCTTCATCGCGCCGGTGCTGGCCGCGAAGGCCGGCGGCGACATCGGTCCGGCGCTCGGCGGCATCGTGGTGGCCGGCGCGGCGCTGGCGCTGGTCGGCGTGGTGGTGCAGCTCGCCGGGGCCCGGTGGATCGACGCGCTGATGCCGCCGGTGGTCACCGGCGCGATCGTCGCGCTGATCGGGCTCAACCTCGCGCCGGTCGCCTGGGACGGCGGCGGCAACGGCGGGGTGAAGGCGCAGCCGCTGATCGCGGTGGTCACCCTGGTCGCGATCCTGCTCGCCACGGTGCTGTTCCGGGGCTTCCTGGCCCGGCTCTCCATCCTGCTCGGCGTGGTGGTCGGCTGGGCGCTCGCCGCCGTCCTCGGCGAGCTGGACCCGAAGGCGGTGACCGGGCTGAAGGAGGCCGCCTGGCTGGGGCTGCCCGAGTTCCACGGGCCCAGCTTCAGCCTGCGGGCGGTGGTGCTGGTGATCCCGGTGATCCTGGTGCTGATCGCGGAGAACGCCGGGCACGTCAAGGCGGTGGCCGCGATGACCGGCCGCAACCTGGACCGGGACATGGGCCGGGCGTTCCTCGGCGACGGCATCGCCACCGTGCTGGCCGGCTCGGGTGGCGGCTCCGGCACCACCACGTACGCGGAGAACATCGGGGTGATGGCGGCGACCCGGGTCTACTCGACGGCGGCGTACTGGGTGGCCGGGGTGGCGGCGGTGCTGCTCGGGCTCAGCCCGAAGTTCGGCGCGCTGATCCTCACCGTGCCGGCCGGCGTGCTGGGCGGGGCCACCACGGCGCTGTACGGCCTGATCGCCGTCCTCGGCGCCCGGATCTGGATCGAGAACCGGGTCGACTTCCACGACCCGGTCAATCTGATGACCGCCGCCGTGGCGCTGATCATCGGCGCCGCGAACTACACCCTGACGGCCGGCGACCTCTCCTTCAGCGGCATCGCCCTGGGCACCGCCGCCGCCCTGGTGATCTACCACGGCATGCGGCTGATCGCCCACCTCCGCGGCACCACCCCCGACTCCCGCCGAGGCCCCGAGCCCGAACTCTGACCCACGCCTCCCTCCCTCGCCGGTAGGAAACGCGCCCCGGACCGGGTGGTCCGGGGCGCGGTGCGGGCAGGGACCGGAGGTCAGTCGCGGTCGACGAGGTGGCCGACGACCGTGGGGCCGAGCATGACGGCGAAGCCGGAGCCGTCGCGGCGCGGGTCCGCCGGGGGCAGCTCGACCGGGTCGCCGGTGGCCGTCGCGCCGACCGGGCGCGAGCCGATCCAGGCCACGGCCAGCTCCAGCTCGCCCTTGAGGAACCGCTGCGCGCGGACCCCGCCGGTCGCCCGCCCCTTCGCCGGGTACGCCGCGAACGGCGTCACCTTCACCGTGGCCCCGGTCGAGGTGACCACCATCGGCTCACCGTGGCCCGGGTCGTCGGTGCGGACCGCGCCGAAGAAGACCACCCGGGCCCCGTCCGGCAGGTTGATGCCCGCCATGCCGCCGCCCTTGACGCCCTGCGGCCGGACCACGGAGGCGGCGAAGCGCAGCAGGGACGCCTCGGAGGAGACGAAGACGAGGGTCTCCGCGCCGTCGGTGAGCCAGGTCGCCCCGACCACCTCGTCCCCCTCGCGCAGGGAGATGACCTCGAACTCGTCGGAGCGGACCGGCCACTCCGGGGCGCAGACCTTGACCACGCCCTGCCGGGTGCCCAGGGCCAGGCCCGGCGAGCCCTCGGCGGACGGCCCGAGCGGCGCGAGGCCGACCACCGTCTCGCCGGGCTCCAGCGGCACCAGCTCGGCCGCGGACATGCCGCCGCGCAGCGACACCGTGCCGGACTGCTCGGGCAGCACCGGCAGCGGCAGCACGTCGATCTTGAACGCCCGGCCGGCGCTGGTCACCAGGAGCACCCGGCCCCGCGCCGTGGAGTGGGCGACCGCGCGTACCGCGTCATGCTTGACCCGGCCGCTGCGCCGCCGTCCCTCGGCGGCCTCCTCCGACTCGGCCGCGGTCCGGGCGACCAGCCCGGTCGCGGAGAGGATCACCTGGCACGGGTCGTCGGCGACCTCCAGCGGCCCGGCCGGCGCGGAGGCCGCCAGCACCTCCTTGAGGTCGCCGTCGACCAGCGTCGTCCGGCGCGGGGCGCCGAACTGCTTGACCACGGCGGCCAGCTCGTCGGAGACCAGCTTCCGGAGGACCTTCTCGTCGTCGAGGATGGTGGAGAGCTCGGCGATCTCGCCGCGCAGCTTCTCCTGCTCGGCCTCCAGCTCGATCCGGTCGTACTTGGTCAGCCGGCGCAGCGGAGTGTCCAGGATGTAGGTGGCCTGGATGTCGGAGAGCTTGAACTGGCGCATCAGGCCGTCCTTGGCGGCCTGGGCGTCGTCGCTGCCCCGGATCAGCCTCACCACCTTGTCGATGTCGAGCAGGGCGATCAGCAGGCCGTCGACCAGGTGCAGCCGCTCCTCGCGCTTGCGGCGGCGGTAGGAGCTGCGCCGGGTCACCACGTCGTACCGGTGGGCGAGGAAGACCTCCAGCAGCGCCTTGAGCCCGAGGGTCTGCGGCTGGCCGTCGACCAGGACCAGGTTGTTGACGCCGAAGGACTGCTCCAGCGGGGTGAGCCGGTAGAGGTCGGCCAGCAGCGCCTGCGGGTTGACGCCCACCTTGCACTCGATGACCAGCCGGGTGCCGTTCTCCCGGTCGGTCAGGTCCTTGACGTCGGCGATGCCGGTGAGCCGCTTGGTCTTGTTGACCTCGTTGGTGATCGCCGCGATGACCTTCTCCGCGCCGATGCCGTACGGCAGCTCGGTGACCGTGATGGCCTGCCGGCCGCGGCTGCCCTCGAGGGGGCCGATCTCCACCCGGCCGCGCATCCGGACCACGCCGCGCCCGGTCTCGTACGCCCGGCGTACCTCGTCGAGGCCGAGCAGCAGCCCGCCGGTGGGCAGGTCGGGGCCGGGGACGAACTCCATGAGCTTGTCCAGGTCGGCGTCCGGGTGGTTGATCAGCCACCGGGCGGCGGAGACCACCTCGCCGAGGTTGTGCGGGATCATGTTGGTCGCCATCCCGACCGCGATCCCGGACGCGCCGTTGACCAGCAGGTTGGGGAAGGCGGCCGGCAGCACCGTCGGCTGGGTCAGCGAGCCGTCGTAGTTCGGCTCGACGTCGACGGTGTCCTCGCCCAGCTCGCCGACGAGCAGCATCGCCTCGCGGGACATCCGCGCCTCGGTGTAGCGCGCCGCGGCCGGCCCGTCGTCGGGGCTGCCGAAGTTGCCGTGCCCGTCGATGAGTGGCGCGTTGAGCGAGAAGTCCTGAGCCAGGCGGACCATGGCGTCGTAGATCGCCGTGTCACCGTGCGGGTGGTAGCGACCCATCACGTCGCCGACGACCCGGGCCGACTTCACGTGGGCCCGGTCGGGGCGGTGCCCCGCCTCGTGCATGGACCAGAGGATCCGCCGGTGCACCGGCTTGAGGCCGTCGCGGGCGTCGGGCAGGGCCCGGGAGTGGATGACCGAGAAGGCGTACTCCAGGTAGGAGTCGGAGACCTCGGTGACCAACGGGTTGTCGAAGACCCGCGCGCCGGCCTGGTCGAAGGCGGACAGGTCCGCCTTGATGCGGTCTTCCTTGCGGCGTGCCATGACTCAGCTTTCCTTCCGAACGAACCCGATGCTCATGCGTCGATCGCCTCGCGGTCGACCCGGTCGGCCGAGTCGATCAGCCAGTTACGGCGGGGCTCGACCTTCTCCCCCATCAGCAGTTCGAGGATCCGCTCGGCCGCCTCGACGTCGTCGAGGGTGATCCGGCGGACCGCCCGGGTGGCCGGGTTCATCGTGGTCTCCCAGAGCTCGTCGGCGTCCATCTCGCCGAGACCCTTGAACCGCGGGATCGGGGTGACGATCTGCTTGCCGGCCTTCTCCAGCTTGCGCAGGGTCGCCTCCATTTCCGCCTGGGTGTAGGTGTAGATGGTCTGCGGGTTGCGCCCCTTGGTGGTGATCTTGTGCAGCGGCGGCATCGCGGCGAAGAGCCGGCCGGCCTCGATCAGCGGGCGCATGTACCGGGCGAAGAGTGTGATCAGCAGGGTACGGATGTGCGCGCCGTCGACGTCCGCGTCGGCCATGATCAGCACGCGGCCGTACCGCAGCGCGGAGAGGTCGAAGGTCCGCCCCGACCCGGCGCCGAGCACCTGCACGATCGCCGCGCACTCGGCGTTGTCCAGCACCTGCTGGAGGTTCGCCTTCTGGACGTTGAGGATCTTGCCGCGGATCGGCAGCAGCGCCTGGTACTCCGAGGAGCGAGCGAGCCGACCCGTCCCCAGTGCGCTGTCGCCCTCGACGATGAACAACTCGCTTCTGTCGATGCCTGTGGTGCGACAGTCGACCAGCTTGGCCGGCATCGACGCGCCCTCCAGGGCGGTCTTGCGCCGGGCCGCGTCCTTCTGCTGCTTCTGGGTCAGCCGGACCCGGGCCGCGTCGACGATCTTCTGCAGCACCGTCCGCGCCTCGGCCTTGGTGCGCCGGTCCTCCAGCCAGGCCTTGAGGTGCTGCTCGACCAGGCCCTGGATCACCTTCGTGATGCCGGCGGTGGAGAGCTCGTCCTTGGTCTGCGAGGTGAACTGGGGCTCCGGGATGCGGACGTGCACCACGGCGGTCATCCCCTCGAGGACGTCGTCCAGGGTGGGCGCGTCCTCCTTGGGGCGGAGCATGCCGCGGGTGTTGCGGGCCGCGTCGGCCAGGGTGCGGACCAGGGCCCGCTCGAAGCCCTTACGGTGGGTGCCGCCGTGCGCGTTGCGGATGGTGTTGGTGAAGCACTCCACGGTGCGCTCGTAGCCGGTGCCCCAGCGGAACGCGACCTCGACCTCGGCCCGGCGCTGCACGTTGGACTGCATCACGCCGTTGGCGTCGGCGGCGTTCTCCCGGTACGTCCCCTCGCCGGTGATCAGCAGCGTGCCGGAGACCGGCCGGTCGCCGGTCGGGGCGAGGAACTCCACCATGTCGGTGAGGCCGTTGGGGAAGTGGAAGCCCTCCTCGGTGGGCTCCTCCCCCGTCTCGTCGCGCAGCCGGTAGGCCACGCCGGGGACGAGGAACGCCGTGTTGCGGAGCTTGAGCCGGACCGCCTCGGTGTCCAGCCGGGCGCCGGTCTCGAAGTAGCGGGTGTCGTGCCACCACCGGATCGAGGTGCCGGTGCGCTGGCCGCGCTTCATCGCGCCGACGATCTGCAGGCCAGGGCCGGGGGTGAAGGGAGCGTCCGGGCCGGGCCCGTCGAAGATCCCCGGTACGCCGTGCCGGAACGACATCGCGTGGACCTTGCCGCCGCGCCGGACGGTGACGTCGAACCGCCGGGAGAGGGCGTTGACCGCGGAGGCGCCCACGCCGTGCAGACCGCCGGAGGTCTTGTAGCCCGAGCCGCCGAATTTGCCGCCGGCGTGCAGCCGGGTGAGCACCAGCTCGACGCCGGAGATGCCGGACTTGGCGTGCACGTCGGTGGGGATGCCCCGGCCGTCGTCGTCGACCTGCACCGAGCCGTCGGCGTGCAGGATCACCTCGACCTTGGTGGCGTGACCCGCGACACCCTCGTCGGTCGAGTTGTCGAGGATCTCGTTGACGAGGTGACCCACGCCACGGCTGTCGGTCGAGCCGATGTACATGCCGGGGCGCTTGCGGACGGCGTCCAGCCCCTCCAGGTGCGTGAGGTCGTCGGCCCCGTACAGGGTCTCAGGCTGTGCGGTCAACTGGTCGTACTCCCAGGTCTCGGCGGTGTGGTGCCGCTCACGTGTCGATCTCACCCACTCGACCGCCACGCGCGGCGCGCCGCAGCGAGCCTAGCCCGGCGCTGTGACAACGCCGTGGCACCCGCCGGGTGTGCCGTTACGTCACCCTCGCACGGGGCCTGCGCCGACCCGCGGCGGGGCGCGGGCGGGGCGGGCGTCCGTGGACGACAACGACCTGCCCCACCGGTTGTCTTCCCGACCCGGCCCGGTCCGCGGGCAGGGAATACGGCTCAGCCGCGCAGCAGGCGCGGTCGGCCGAAGTCGCTGTTGTCGACGACCACGTCGGCCCGGCGCACCGGGTCCGCCTCGGCCAGGTAGACCTGCTCGGCGGCGAGGTAGCGGTCCCGGTGCAGCCGCTCGGCCGCGTCGGCGCCCTCCCGGTCGGCGTCCCGGGCCACGCCCCGGCGCACCGACAGCTCGGCCGGCACGTCCAGCCAGATCCGGTGCTCCCAGAGGTGGTCCAACTCGGGACGGAAGGCGAAGACGCCGTCGACGACGAGCACCGCGTCCGGCGCGGCCGGCGTGACCACGTCGGCATGGTCGAGCTGGGTGAGCGGGTCGCGCAGGCAGAGCACGCAGCGCCCGGAGCCCGCCGGGCCGGCCGGCGCCAGCAGCAGGTCACGGATCGCCGCCAGGTCGAAGGCGTTGCGGTAGTAGCCGGGGCCGGAGAAGCGGTCGTAGCGGTGCCGGTCCCGCCAGGGACGCTTGAAGTCGTCGAGGCTGGCCCGCAGGACCGGCCGGCCGGCGGCGGCGATCCGCTCGGCGAGCTCGTGCCCGAGCGAGGTCTTGCCGGCGGCGGTGAAGCCGTCGACGCCGATCCGCAGCCGACCGGGGCCCGACTCCAGGATCCGCGCCGCGAGGAGGTCGACCAGGGCCTGCCGGGCCGGCGACGCGACCGGTGGCAACGGCTGCTGCCAGGTGGAGACCGATTGCTGCACGACGGCTGCCATCGACCGATGGTATGTCCGGCCGTTGCCGGCCGTCACACCCGCGTGGTCTGATCGCCCTCCAGAGGATCTTTCATATTTCCATGGCGTGATGGATGCGGCGCATGGTCGCCGGGCGCGGCCACGCCGAGGAAGTCGTCCACCATCGCGGCGATCCAGTCGGCCCGGTGCATCATCCCGACGTGGGTGGTGCCGGGAAGCATCGCCAGCCGGCTGCGGGGCAGCCCCACCGCGTCGCCGGCCACGCCCCCGCCGAGCAGCCGGAAGAGCTCCACCGCGTGCTCGGGGCGGACGATGTCGGAGTCACCGACCACGATCAGCACCGGGGCCGCGAGCCCGCGGATCTCGTCGGCCGGCACGTCCGGCAGGTTGCGGTCCATCTCCTTCACCTTCGCCACCAGGGCGGGGAAGTCCTCCGGTCGCGGCGCCAGCCGCAGGTACCCGGCGTGGTACGGCGAGCCGTGCAGGTGCTCTGGCTGGAGCTGCTCGATCCCGTCGAGCAGCCCGGGGTGGAAGCCGGCGTTGTCGTGCGTGACGGAGGCGAGCACCAGGCGGTCCACCAGGTCGGGGTGGCGCAGGCCCAGTTGCAGGGCGACCCCGGCGCCGACGCTGAAGCCGAAGACGTCGACGGGTCCGACGTCGAGGTGACGGAGCAGCTCGGCGCAGTCCGCGGCCAACTGCTCGATGGTCAGCGGACGGTCGATGTCCGCGGTGCGCCCGTGGCCCTGGAACTCGACGGCGATCACCCGGCGGCCACGGGCGAGCAGCGGCAGCAGGTCGCCGAAGTCGGTGGTGATGTCGGAGAAGGCGCCGTGCAGCAGGAGCAGCGGCCGACCCTCGCCGTGGATCTCGTGGTACATCCGGAGCCCGTTCACCGGCGCGTACCCGGTCGTCGCGGTCATCCCCGTGTCTCCTTCCGGTCGACGGCGCCGGAGGCGCCGCCCCGGGCCGGTGTGCTGTCGGCCGCCGTGCCGCCCCGGGTCACGGCCGCATCGCCGTGCCGAGCACGTGCGGCGAGGCCGGCACCGGGATGCCGGTCGGTGGGAAGCGGAACCGGTCCAGCTCGACGACGGTGAAGCCGGCGGCGCCGATCGCGCCGACGGTGTCCCGCCCGGTGTGGCAGCCGCCGCAGACGGCGGGCCAGATCGTCGCGTCGGCCCAGCGCTGCGCCCGGCGCAGCCCCGGGGTCTCCGCCACCACGTGCTCGTAGAAGCGCAGCTGCCCCCCCGGGCGCAGCACCCGGCGGGCCTCCAGCAGGGCGACCGCCTGGTCCGGCACCGAGCAGAGCACCAGCGACAGCACCACCGCGTCGGCGGTGGCGTCGGCGGCCGGCAGCGCCTCGGCGAGCCCGGCCACCACGGTGACCGGCACCGGGGCGTCGGCCGCCGCGGCGTGGGCGGCGGCCCGCAGCCGGGGCTCCGGCTCGACGGCCAGCACCTCGGCCACCGTCGGGGGGTAGTGCGGGAACATCCGGCCGTTGCCGGCGCCCACCTCGACCACCCGGCCGGTCAGCCCGGCGACGAGCCGACGCCGGTGCTCGGCCGCGCCGGCGCGGTCCATCGCGACGCTGGCCCGCGCGAAGACCCGCGCGAACACCGGATGCGAGACGGACATCGATCCTCCCCACCGCCGGGACCAGTCACCCCGCAGCCTATGCCGGGAGGCCTCAGCCGTGGGCCCCCGGCGCGCCGAGGGTGAGCAGCAGGGGACCGGCGGGGCCGTCGACGAGGTCGCCGAGGCGTAAGCCGTCGAGGACGTCGAGGAAGGCGGCTTGGGCGCGGCGCAGCTCGCCGCGCAGCCGGCAGCCGGCGAGCAGCGGGCAGGCCGGCTGCTCGCAGGCGACCACCTCGGCGTCGCCCTCGAAGGCCCGGACGACGTGGCCGACGGTCAGCTCGCCGGCGTGCTCGGCGAAGGCCACCCCGCCGGACCGTCCCCGGATGGTGACCAGGACGCCGATCCGCTGGAGCCGCTGGACGACCTTGGCGACGTGGCTGCGGGGCAGCGCGAGCTGGGTGGCCAGCTCGTCCACCGTGGTACGCGCCGGGGACACGGCGGTGAGCATGGCGATCCGCAGGGCCATGTCGGTGGACCGGTTGAGCTTCACGGCACCGACCCTAGCCAGCGCGAACGGCTCGCGACACGGGCCGATGAGCCGGTCAGCGGATGTGATTCAGACGACCCCGGACCCGGGACCTTCGCCCTAGAAGGGGACTTTCAAATTCCTGTTCAGTGGTGATCGCCAGAACGGATCACTGAAGGAGTAGCCGTGCTCTCGGAATCATCAGCAGCAGTGGTGAAGGCGACCCTGCCCGTCGTGCAGGCGAATGGAGGGGCGATCACCGGCCGCTTCTACCAGCGAATGTTCGACGCCCACCCGGAGCTGCTCAACATCTTCAACCGCGGCAACCAGGCGACCGGGCAGCAGAAGGCCGCCCTCGCCGCCGCCGTCGTGGCGTACGCCGAGCACCTGGCCGGCCCCGGGACGATGCCGTGGGGGCCGATCCTGGACCGGATCGCGCACAAGCACGTCTCCCTCGGCATCACCGCCACCCAGTACACGATCGTGGGCCGGCACCTGATGGCCGCGATCGGTGAGGTGCTCGGCGACGCCGTCACCCCCGAGATCGCGGCGGCCTGGGACGAGGTGTACTGGCTGCTGGCCTGCGAGCTGATCGCGCGGGAGGCGCGGCTCTACACCGAGGCCGGGGTGGCTGAGAACGGGTCGGTGTGGCGCGACTGGCGGGTGACCGGGAGGGCGCGGGAGACCGCGGACGTCGTCTCGTTCACCCTGGTCCCGGTCGACGGCGGCCCGGTGCCCGGCTTCACCCCCGGCCAGTACACCTCCGTCGCCGTCGACCTGGACGCCGGGCGCGGCCAGCAGATCCGGCAGTACAGCCTCTCCGGACGTCCCGGCGCCGACCACTGGCGGATCACAGTGAAGCGGGTACGCGGCACCGGGGACGCACCGGACGGGATGGTCTCCGGTTTCCTGCACGACCGGATCGCGGTCGGTGACACGCTGCGGCTCAGCCCGCCCTTCGGCGAGGTCAGCGCGGTCGCCGGCGACGGCCCGCTGCTGCTGGTCAGCGCCGGCATCGGGCTCACCCCGGCGATGGCCGCGCTGGAACACCTCGCGGTCGCCGAGCCGGAACGTCCGGTGGTGCTGGTGCACGCCGACCGCACCGGGGCCGCGCACGCCCTGCGCGACGCACTGCCCCGGCTCCAGGAGCGGCTGCCCCGGCTGCGGCTGAACCTCTGGTACGAGGACGCCGGAGACGGGGAGCTGGCCGGGCTGAAGGCACAGGTCGCCACCGGCCTGGTGGACCCGGAGCTGATCCCGCTCTCCCCCGACGCGCACGTGCACCTCTGCGGGCCGCTGCCGTTCATGAACGCGGTCCGCGGCGGCCTGCTGCGCCGGGGCGTACCGGCGGAGCGGATCGCGTACGAGGTGTTCGGCCCGGGCATGCTCCGCGACGAGCGGGTCTGACCCACCGGAGGTGCCCGGCGGCGGGGATGCCGCGCGCCTGCCACCGGATCCCTGCGCCGGAACAGGCCCGCCGGCGCAGGGATCCGGCGTGACGGAGAGTGGACGCCCGTGTACCGGCGGGCCGGGCGCGGGAAGCCGGCGACGGTCAGCCGCGGGCGACGAATTTCCACAGCCGACGATCGGCTCCCGGGAGAAGTCGATGATGCACAGGTTAGGGCGCGAAGGCGGGGGTAGGGACTGCTCATGCGCGTCCTTGGAATCAACGCGATCTTCGACGACCCGGTCGCCGCCCGGGTGGTGGACGGGACGGTGGTGGCCGCCGCCGACGAGGAGCGGTTCAGCCGCCGCAGGCACGGCAGGCGACCAGTGCCGTGCTCCGAGGACCGCGACGCGGCGTACCGGCTGGGGGCGCGGGCACGTGAGGTGACGAGGGAACGCTTCGGGCTCGACCGGTTCCGCACCCACCGGGACCGGCTGATGGAGGAGGAAACATGCGCATCGCGATGATCTCGGAGCACGCCAGCCCGCTCGCCGTCCTCGGGGAGGAGGACGGCGACGGGCAGAACACCCACGTGGCGGAGCTCGCGTCCGCGCTGGTCGGCGAGGGGCACGACGTCCGCGTCTACACCCGCCGGGACTCCGCCAGGCTGACCGAGTCGGTGTCCACCCCGGACGGCTACCAGGTCTGGCACGTACCGGCCGGGCCGGCCAACCGGGTGCCGAAGGACGAGCTGCTGCCGTACATGGGCGAGTTCGGCGGCTGGCTCGCCGACCGGTGGCGGCACGGGGACTGGACGCCCGACGTGGCGCACGCGCACTTCTGGATGAGCGGCCTGGCGACCGTGCACGCTGGTCGGCGCGCCGGGGTGCCGACCGTGCTGACGTACCACGCGCTCGGCACGGTGAAGCGACGGCACCAGGGCGGCCGGGACACCAGCCCACCAGGGCGGGTCGGCTACGAACGCGCGCTGGGCCGGGCCGTGGACCGGGTCATCGTGCAGTGCGCGGACGAGGTCGCCGAGCTGGTCCGCCTCGGCGTGCCCCGGTCCCGGATGGCGCTGGTCCCCTCCGGGGTCAACCAGGACGTGTTCCGCCCGGACGGCCCGGTGGCGCCGCGCGACCCGGCCCGGCCGCGGATCCTCACCGTCGGCCGGATGCTGGAACGCGCGGGCTTCCTGGAGGTGGTGCGGGCGATGCCGGCCGTGCCGGACGCCGAGTGCGTGGTCGTCGGCGGGCCACCGGCGGAGCTGCTGGCCGCCGACTCCTTCGCCCGCCGGCTGTCCGCCCTCGCCGAGTCCTGCGGCGTGGCCGACCGGGTCAAGCTGGTCGGCGGCGTGCCCCGCGAGGAGCTGGCCTCCTGGTACCGGTCGGCGGACGTCCTGGTCACCGCCCCCTGGTACGAGCCGTTCGGGCTCGCCCCGATGGAGGGCATGGCCTGCGGCGTACCGGTGATCGGCACGAACGTCGGCGGAATCGCCGACACCGTCGTCGACGGACTCACCGGAGACCTGGTCCCGCCCCGCGACTCTCGCCCGTTGGGCACCGCAATTCGCCGGCTCCTCGCCGACAAGGTGCGTCGCTTCGCGTACGCCACGGCGGCGCTGGACCGGATCCGCAGCCGCTACTCCTGGAAGCGCTGCGCCGAGCAGCTCGGGGCGATCTACGCGACGGTGGGCACGGTCGCCCGTCCGGCCACGGCGGCAGCCTGATCACCGGGCGGCTGGCGCACGCCGGCCGGGCTCGCCGGTGGAGCGGCGGGGACCTGTCCACACCCCTGCTACCCGCCGGTAGCTTCCGGCCGTAGGCTGGGCCGGTGAGCGGGGAGCCCGAGTACAGCCAGGAGTTCATCGA
The DNA here is from genome assembly GCF_052814115.1 of Micromonospora sp. IBHARD004. NCBI lineage: Bacteria > Bacillati > Actinomycetota > Actinomycetes > Micromonosporales > Micromonosporaceae > Micromonospora > Micromonospora sp. IBHARD004. Next base: position 2,304,052 of record NZ_CP199934.1, on the reverse strand, counting down.
CGTCGACGGCGCCCGGATCGGCGTACAGACGTACCCGGATCCGGACGGCGCGCCGGACGCGCCGGTGGTGGTGATCTGGCCGGCGATGGGCGTCCGGGCCCGCTACTACCGCCCGTTCGCCGCCGCGTTGCGCGCCGCCGGCCTCGGCGTCGTCGTGGTCGACCTGCGCGGCACCGGCGCGAGCACCCCGGTCCCCAGCCGCTCCTGCCGGTACGGCTACGCCGAGCTGGCCGGCGACGTCGGCGCCGTGCTGGCGGCGCTCAAGCCCCGGCTGGACGGGCGCACCCGGCTGCTGCTCGGGCACTCCCTCGGTGGGCAGGTCGCGCTGCTGCACCAGGCGCTGCACGACGCGGACGCCGTCGACGGGCTGGCCCTGGTCGCGGTCGGCATCCCGTGGTGGCGGGGCTACCCCGGCCGGCGCGGGTGGGGCGTGCTGCCATACACCCAGGGGATCGCGGCGACCGCGCGGCTGCTCGGCGTCTGGCCGGGCTGGGGGTTCGGCGGCCGGCAGGCGCGCGGGGTGATCCGGGACTGGGCGTACACCGCGCGGACCGGCCGCTTCCCGATGCTCGACGGGGTGGACGCCGAGGCGGCCGTCCGGTCGGTGCGTACGCCGGTGCTGGCGGTCAGCGTCGACGACGACCAGTACACCCCGCACGCCACCCTCGACCACCTCTGCGCCAAGCTCACCGCCGCGCCGGTCACCCGGCACCGGTACACGGTGGCGGAGGCGGGCGCGCCGCTGGACCACTTCACCTGGGTCCGCGCCGCCGCGCCGCTGGCCGCCCGGGTGGCCGCGTTCGCCGCCGGGCTCCCCCGGCGCTGACCCACCTCGTCCGGTCCCAGCACGTCGCTGTTCCCCCGTCCCGATCGTGCCCGCTTTCCCGGCGCACCGACCCCGCATGCCCCGACGCGGGCGAACCGCCCGTGCGTAGCGGGCCGGAAAGTGGGTAAGCCGCACCGCCCGAACACGGCGGAGGGGGATTCAGATGTCAGAACGGCACACCGCACTGCGCTCGATGCACGACCTGGGCCTGGCGGCCTGGTTCGGCGGCTCGCTGATGGGAGCGCTCGGCGTCAACGGCGCGGCGGCACAGGTCAACGATTCGACGCAGCGGCTGCCAGTGGCCTCGGCCGGCTGGGCCCGGTGGACCCCGGTGAACGCCGCGGCGATCGGCGCCCACCTGGCCGGCGCGGTGGGTGAGCTGGTCACCGAGAGCCCACGCATGACCGCCCAGTCCGGGGTCGCGAAGACGAGCGCGGTGAAGACGGCGCTGACGGTCGGCGCGCTCGCGGTGACCGGGTACAGCCGGTTGCTCGGCATGCGGTTGCAGAAGGCCGGCGGCCAGCCCGTCGAGGGGGCCACCGAGCCGAGCTACCAGACACCGGCGAACGTCGCCTCCTGCCAGCGGCAGATGAAGATGCTGCAGTGGGCGATCCCGGCGCTTACCGGCGCGCTGGTGGTGGTGACGGCGTACATGGGCGAGCAGCAGAAGCCGGGGCAGGTGTTCCGGGGGATGCTCGACCGGGCCGGTGGCCTGATGGCCGCGCCGAAGACGATGGGCAAGGTGGCCGCCGTGGCCACGGCCAAGCGGCGCATGGCGATGTCCGGCCACTGACCCGACCGGGCGCAACGGCCGGCAGCCCCGCCGGGATGCCGGCCATCCGGCGCCGCGCCGCCGCCGGCGACCGCCGTCGAGGTGGGCGGCATGACCGGCGCGATGGCGGGCAATCAGCGCGGGCAGGGGCTGACCGACCAGACGAGGTGGCCATGACCAGCAACGACGGACCGGGCAGGGACGGCGAGCGGCGGGGGCCGGAGTCGACCGAGCCGTGGGGCACCACCGACGGGTACGACGCCGACGCGCCGTGGGGCGCGGGCGAGGACTCGCCGATGGACGAGGGCAGCGAGGAGAGCGCGGTACCCGAGGGTCGGCGCGGTGAACGCCGGGCCGGCGCCCCGGCCCCAGACGGGAACCCGGCCGGGCGGCACGGTTTCGGCCCGGTCGAACCGACCCGCACGCCGGAGGCGGGGCCCGGCGGGCCGCCCGACCCCGCGCCGAGCGCGCGGACCTTCCCGGACGACCGGGCCGGCGAGGACCTGCCGGACAACGCCCTGGAAGAGTCGACCGGCATGCACCCGGAGGGGGTCAGCTGGCGCGGCTGAGCGGTCCCGGAACAGGTCCCGGAACAGACAAGGGCCCGACCGCAGCGGGCGGTCGGGCCGTTGTCGGGTACGTCAGCGCTGACCGGCGGCCGCCCAGGCGTCGTGCTCCGGGCGACGGTCCGCCCGGGCGCGGCGGTGATCAGCGCCGCCGTCGTACCGCCGGTCAGGAGCCGGTCCCGTCCTCCCCCGGCGTCCCCATCGCGGACGGCTCGGGCGCCGTCTCCGGCGCGGCCGGCTCGGGCGCGGTCTGAGAGGCGGGCGGCTCGGGCGGTCCGGTCACCGGGTGACCGGTGTCGTCCACCAGGCTCGGCGCCATGCTGCCGCCGTGCGCCTCCTCGGCCTCCCGGGTCGCCCGGGGATCCCGGTCGTCCGGCCGGCCCGTCGCCGCCTCGTCCCGTCCGCTCACGCGCTTCCCCTCCGTCGTGCCTCGGCACCGCCGGTACCCGGCCCGGAACCGGGGAAACCTCCGGCGACGGTCAGGAGGCGGGGGCCGGCGCCCGGGCGACGACGACGCCGAGCAGTCCGGCGAGCCGGGCGGCGTCCCGCTGGGCCTGGTCGCCGCAGCAGTTGTTCATCAGCACGTGCAGCTCGGCGCACTGGTCGGCCAGCTCGGTCAGCAGCACCGACCAGCGGCGCAGCTCCTCCTCGCCGTAGGCGTACCGGAACTTCTCCTGCTTGTCGCCGCTCTCCCAGGCGGTGCTGTGCCCGTGGAACCGGATGACGGCGAGGTCGGCGGTGGCGACCAGGATCGGCGGCACCGAGGAGACGTGCCCCTGCGGCATGTCGACGCAGACGTAGGTCAGCCCGTGCTCGCGCAGGAAGGTCACGGTCTCCACGACGGCGTCCTCGGCGAACCAGGAGGAGTGCCGCAGTTCGACGCTGACCCGCCAGGGTCGGCACCGCCGGGCCAGCTCGACGATCCGCCGCTTCGCCGCCGCGCTCCGGGCCAGCCACGGCGGGAACTGCAGCAGCACCGCGCCGAGCCGGTCGGCCGCCGCGATCGGTGCCAGCGCCGCCCGGAACCGGTCCCAGAGCTCGTCGTACGCCCCGGCGGGCAGGTCGCGCCAGCGGAGCCGGCTCGGCCCGCCGGCCGGGCGCAGGTCCGGCGGCAGCGCCGCCACGGGCGTGTGGTGGCCGGTGAAGAGGCTGAACGCCTTGACGTCGAAGGTGAAGCCGGGCGGGGTGGCCGCCACCCAGCCCTCGGTGGTCTCCGGCAGCGGGATCGCGTAGTGGGAGGTGTCCACCTCCACCAGCCCGAACCGCTCCGCGTACCAGCCGAGCCGGCCGGCCGGGGTGTTGACCGCCCGCGGGTACCAGCCGGAGCGCACCAGCTGCTGGTCGGCCCAGGACGAGGTTCCCACCTTGACTACACCCATGTAGTTCAGTGCACCGCGTACCGGGCGGATCGGCAACCGCTGGGGACGGCCGGGGCGCGTCCGCTGTGGAACGGGCCGGGACTGTCGGTGGCCGGTCCTATCGTGGTCGCAGTCGTCACAGAAGGGCAGGCGCCATGAGCATCTCCAACCAGGTCGTCACCGGTGAGCGGGCGGATCTGCTCGCCACGCTGCGTCGGCACCGCGGCTTTCTCAGGCAGACCGTCGACGGGCTGACCGACGAGCAGGCGGCGCGGCGCAGCACGGTCAGCGAGCTCTGCCTCGGCGGCCTGATCAAACACGTCGCGGTCGTCGAGGAGCGCTGGATGCGGTTCGCCGTCGGCGGCGCCGAGGCCATGCAGAGCCAACCGGTCGACTGGGCGGGCCAGTTCCGGATGCAGGAGGGCGAGACGCTCGCCGGCCTGCTCGACGAGTTCGACCGGGTGGCCCGCGCGACGGACGAGCTGCTCGCCACGCTCGACCTGGACACCGCGCACCCGCTGCCGACCGCGCCCTGGTTCGAGCCGGGCACGAGCTGGTCGGTGCGGCGGGTGCTGCTGCACCTGATCGCGGAGACCGCCCAGCACGCCGGGCACGCGGACATCCTCCGCGAGTCGATCGACGGGGCGAAGACCATGGGCTGAGCCGGGGGCAACCGCCCGTTCCGGGGCCCGGGTGATCCATCTCACCTGCGCGATCAGGGGCGTACGCAGGGTTCCGATGTGACGTCGCGTCGAGCGGCGGCGCTGAGGGACACGAGATGAACGCACACCGCATGGACCAGGAGACCGTCGAGCGACTGCTCGCCGGTCCCGTCGCCTACCCGCAGGACGGTCCGGAGGCGCTCGTCCGACTCCTCACCGCCGTCCGGGCCGCCCCGCGCCCGCACGAGCTGACCGGCGAGCGGGCCGCCATGGAGGCGTTCCGGGCGGCCCGGGCCGGTGCCGTTCCGGCGCCGGCCATCCGCGCCGAGCGGCGGATCCTCGCCGGACTGCTCAACGCGAAGGTGGCCCTCGCGGCCCTGTTGGCCGCCGCCGCCGCCACCGGCGGCGGCGTGGCGCTGGCCGCGGCCACCGGCAACCTGCCGGGCTCCCCGGGCGGCACCGACGACGGCACGACGGCACCGAGCGCGAGCGCCGGTGGGCACCCCACGCCGACCAGCGGCCCCGGCGTCTCTCCCACGCCGGCCACCGGCGCGTCCGCCCGGCCGACCGGCTCACCCGCCCTGGTCGGGCTCTGCACCGCCTACCTGGCGGAGGCGAACGGCAACCGGTACCGAGCGCTGGAGAGCCCCCGCTTCGCGGAACTGGTCTCGGCCGCGGGCGGCCGGGAGAAGGTGCCCGGGTACTGCGACGAGGTGCTCGACCCGGGAAACAACCAGGGCGGCCGGACGAACGGCCCGGGCGGCAGGCCCGGCGGCGAACCGACCGGCCGGGTGACCAGCCGCCCGGACCACGCACCGTCCACGCCGGACACACCTGAGGACCCGGCCGGGCCGCCCACCGGCCCGACCGCGCACTGAGCCGAGGCGGGTCGGCCGCCCGTCGTGCGGGCGGCCGACCCGGAGGGTGCGGCCCGACCTGCCGGCACGGTCGCGCCGGCGCGGTCGAGGATCAGAACGTGGCGACGTTCAGCAGCTTCTCCTGGATCCCGTCGGGGTCGCCGGCAGAGCTGTAGTTGGTCGTACCGGCCGACTGGAGGGCCGACTTGACGGTGCTGGGGCTGGCCGTCGGGTGGGTTGCCTTGTGGAGGGCAGCGCCACCGGCGACGTGCGCCGGTACTGGGACCGGCAGCACCGCGCCCCAGAAGGCCGGAACCGGCAGCGCCGGTGCCGGCACAGCGGCTGATAGCTTGCCCCGATGAGGGTGCGGCGTCGACGGCTGGCGGTCAGCTTCCGCCTGACGATCGTGATCAGTGTGCTGGCCGGGATCGTGCTCACCGCGCTCGGCCCGGCCACGGTGACCGGCCTGCTGCCGTATTTCACCATCCAGAGCAACGTGGCGGTCGGGCTCTTCGCCGGCTACGCCGCCTGGCGGGCCTGACAGGACCGCCCCGAACCGCCCTCGGCGCTCAAGGGCGCGGTGACCCTCTACATCACCATCACCGGCGTGGTCTACCACCTGGTGCTGGCCAACCCGGCCAGCCCGTTCGCGATGGTCCAGCCGGACCGCGCGCTCGGTGAGGCGCTGGGCAACCAGTTTCTGCACACCATCGTGCCGCTGCTCGCCGTCGCGGACTGGACGCTGTTCGACCGGCGCGGCCGGCTACGCCCGCGGTACGCGGCCTGGTGGCTCGCCTTCCCGCTGGCGTACCTCGGGTTCGCCCTGGTCCGCGGGCTGATCGTGCACCGCTACCCGTACCCGTTCATCGACGCCGGACAGCTCGGCTACGCGGGTGTCGGGCTCAGCTCGCTCTTCTTCGCGTTCGCGTTCTGGCTGCTCGGTCTGGTCTTCGTCGGCGTCGACCGGGGGCTGGCCCGGCGCGGCTCGGCCCGCCCGGCGGCCGCCGCCGACGATCCGGCGCCGGTGGCCTCCGCGCCCGGCCCGGAAGCCGCTCCCGGGCTGGCCGCCGCACCCGGCCCGGACACCGCGCCCGCCGCCCGCAGCGAGTCCGAGGAGACGGCAGCCGGGCAGCGGTGACCGCGGTTTCAGTGGTCGCCGTCGAGGGCTGACCGACGCCTCAGCGCAGCCGGGGTCGGCGGCCGGGGGGCCGGTCCCGCCCGTAGGCGTCGGCGCGCCCCCAGCGGCCCGGCACGTCGAGCAGCTCGAGCTGGCCGAACCCTGCCGGCATCGCCGGGTTGACCAGCAGGTTGTCCCCGCACGGACGCAGCCCGAGGATGGTGCCCAGCAGCATCAGCAGCGCCCCCGACGACCACGACTGCGGCCGACCGGCGGTCGGGAGCTGGACCGGGTACTTCGTGACCTGGCGGGGATACCCGGCGACCACCTCGGGCAGCGAACCGCCGAGCGTCTCCACCACCGCGAAGATGCCGGCCGCGATCCGGGCCGCCTCGGCATCGTGCCCGTAGCGGCGCAGGCCCGTCGCGATCAGCGCGTTGTCCGACGGCCACACCGCGCCGAGGTGCGCGCCGACCGGGTTGTACGGGCGCTGCCCGTCGGCGTACGTCCGCACGCCCCAGCCGGTGAAGAGTTCCGGGCCGGACAGGTGGGCGGCGAGCGCGCCGGCGCGTTCCGGCTCCACGATCCCGCTCCAGAGCAGGTGGCCGAGGTTCGAGGTGAGCGCGTCGACCGGGCTGCCGTCCGGCTCCAGCGCCAGCGCGTAGTACTCCCGATCCGGCAGCCAGAAGTCCCGGTTGAACCGCTGCCGCAGCCGCGCGGCGTCGGCCTCCAGCCGGTCGGCGTACGCGGGGTCGTCCCAGAACTCCCGGGCGAGCCGGGCTCCCCGGATCTTCGCGTCGTACGCGTACCCCTGGAGTTCGCAGGTGGCCCGGGGGAAGGCGGGCTGCCGCCCGTGCCGGTCCACGATCGCGTCGGGCGAGTTCCGCCAGCTCTGGTTGACCAGCCCGTTGCGGGTGTTGCGGCGCTGGTAGCGCAGGTAGCCGTCGCCGCACGCGTCGCCGTAGTCGTCGATCCAGTCCAACGCCATCCGGGCCGGGTGGCGCAGTTGCCGGACCAGCGCGGCATCCCCGGTCCACCGCTCGTACTCGTCGAGCAGGATGACGAAGAGGGGGGTGGTGTCCGCGGCGCCGTAGTAGGGCCCGGTGGGCTGGTCGCCGAAGGCGGCCGCCTCCCCGTAGCGCAGCTCGACCAGGATCTTGCCCGGCTCCTCGTCGTGCTGGTCGTCGAGCTGGCCGCCTTGGAGCAGGGCGAGCAGCCGGAGCGTGGCCGGGGTCAGCTCCGGGGTGAAGGGCAGCGTCTCCAGACAGGTGATCATGGCATCGCGGCCGTACAGCGCCATCGCCCAGGGCAGTCCGCCCACCGGCACCCGCTCGGCGTACGCCAGCGGCGTGTAGCGCAGCACGGCCAGGTCGCCCAGCGCGCACTCGTACGCCGACGCCACCGAGTCGCGTTCGGCGACGAGCTGCGGCGCCCGGTCGAGCCAGTGCGTCAGGTCCTCCCGCATGTCCGGACGCACGACGCGCTGGTGGGACTGCAGGCTGGCCCGCAGGTCCCGCCCGCCGGCGCCGTGGATCACCGTGCCGACGTGCAGGTCGGTGCTCCACTCGCCGTCGGCCGCGACCCGGATCCGGAACGTCATCCCGCCCTGGTCGACGCTTCCGGACGTGCTGCTGGAGACGACGGTCTCCCGGGTGAACCGCTCCCGTCGGTAGCACAGCCGTAGCTCGCCCCGGTCGGAGTCGACCGTGGTCATGACCCGGCGGGGCGCCGGGTTGCGGATCTCGGCGGTGTCGGCGAAGTCGCTGGCGACCTCCATCCGCAGGACGAACTCGGCGGGCTCGGTGGCGTGGTTGAGCACGGTGATCCGCTCGTTGAAGCCGTCGTTGATGGACCGGTGCCGGATCACCGACACGTCGGCGTCGACGTAGTGGCTGGCGGCGCCGGGCACCAGCACGAACCGGGTCTCGAAGTAGGCCATGTCGTCGCGGGAGAGGGCGTGCAGCCGCTGTCCGTCGAGGGTGAGCACCCAGCGGGACAGGAACCGGGTGTCGAATGAGAAGAGCCCGATCGGGGCGTGCGGGTCCACCTCCATGTCGCCCTGCGCGTCGCTCAGCGCAAACGAGTTGCCGGCGATGACGTGCACCAACTCCTGTTTCATGCCGTGCCACCCCGCCCGCAGGCCGCGTCGCGCGGGTGCCGGGCGCCCGGCGGGCCCGGGAAGAGCCGGCGCAGCGTCAACAGCAACCGGAGGTTTCCCCGCGCGGTGAGGTCGTTGCGCAGCAGCCCCGCCACCACGTGGAGCTGGCCGGCCGCCAGCCGGTCGAAGACCTCGCGGTCGGCGCGGACGATCAGCTCGGCCTCGTCGGGGGAACGGGCCACCTCGACGTTCTGGTGGTCGATGGTCAGGTACCAGTGCTCGGTGTGCCCGCCGTCGTACAGGTCGAGGCGGAGCGTGCCGGCGGTGTTCTCCGGCAGCTCGGGATGCCGGCCAGCGACCCGCCGTTCCAGGTACTCAACCGCCGAGACGCCCATCCGGTCCCCCTCCCGTCCCCCGTCGTCCCCGCAGGGTCCCCGGCGGTGGGGTGAGTCCAACTCACCCGATCCGGGTGAGCCGGGCCGTTCCACCTGCTCGCCCACGCCGCGCCGGACCGCGCCCGGGCGGCGGTCAACCCCGCTCGATGAGCCCCCGCGCGTAGGCGGCCTGGCCGGCGTGCTGAAGGTCGTCCTCCAGCAGGCTGACCAGCCGGACGCCGACGGTCACCGGCGGGTCCCAGTTCTCGTCCACCACCCGGTCCAGGTCCGCCGGCCGCAGCCCGCGCAGGTACGCCCCGGTCCGCTCGGCCACCGCCCGGTGGTAGTCGACGAGCGCCCGCCCGCTCTCGGGGCGGACGGCGAGGACCTGCTCCGCGGTGTACCCGAAGCCGGTGTCGTTCGGGTCGGCGGTCAACCCGCACCGGCCCGCCCAGTCCCCGGAGACCCAGACCTGCTCCGCGCCGAGCAGGTCGGCGACGCCGCTGTCCTGGATCCGGGTCAGGTGCCAGACCAGCCAGCCCACCGTGTTGGCCCCCGGCGCGGGAGGCTGCCGCAGCTGTTCGGGGCGGAGCCCCTCGACCGCCGAGTCGACCAGGTCGGGCAGCCGGCCGTACGCCTCGGCCAGCAGGTCGTTCACGTCCACGGTCCACGCTCCTCCACGTCGGTGCCACCTGGGCAGTACCGCCCACGGGGCCGGACAAACCTCACCTCTAGGGTGAGCGACGTGGTCGCGGCGCTGGAGCTGTATCTCGACACCGACGCCACCCGGCGGATCCGGGTGCTCTGGGACGCGTTGGAGTCCGAGGGCGTGCAGAGCATGCGGTCGCTGCTGGAGCAGCGGCACCGCCCGCACGTCTCGCTCGCCGTCGCCGCCCGCTTCGACCCCGACCAGGTCGCCGACGCCCTCGCCGGGATGGTGGTGGCCGCGCCGCTGCGGCTGGAGTTCCAGCACGCCGGCCAGTTCGTCGGCCGGGTGCTCTGGCTCGGGCCGACGCCCACCGCCGAGCTGCTCGCCCACCACGCCCAGGTGCACCACCGGCTGGCCCGCGCCGGCATCACGCTGGTCGACCACTACCAGCCGGGCCGCTGGGTGCCGCACTGCACGCTCTCCATGCGGGTGCCGAACACGCTGCTGGCCGCGGCGGTGCGCCGCTGCCTGGAGGTGCTGCCGCTGACCGCCACGGTGGTCGGCGCGGCGATCACCGACCACGCCCGGGGCATCTCCCACCCGCTGCCCTGAGCGTCGGCCGCCCCCGTCGCGCGCGTCACCGCGCCCCGAAGTCGAGGATGAAGGTCGGGTACTCCGGCTGGGGGCAGGGCTCCCCCCGGTGGCCGAGCCGCTCGTAGAAGGGTGCGGCCCGCTCCCGGTGGGCCTGCCACTCCAGATAGCGGACCCGCCCGGCCGCCCAGTCCGACACGGCGTCGAGCAGCGCCCGACCGACGCCGTGCCGACGCCGGTCCGGACGGACGTAGAGGTCGTGCAGCCGGGCCACCCGGTGCGCGTCGCCGGAACGCAGGTGCGGGCCGTGGTCCTGGGCGGCGGCGTACCCGGTCAGCCCGTCGTCGCCGACCGCCGCCAGCAGCGCCCAGCGCGGATCGGCGAGCAGGCGCAGGAAGCGGGCCCGCTGGGCCGCCGGCGGGTCGTCGCCGACGCCCATGTCGCGCAGCATCGGCCACAGCTGCGGCCAGTCGTCGGCGGTCAGCTCCCGTACGATGGTGGTCACCCGGCGATGATCGCGTACGGCGGCCGCCCCGGCCACCCCGTCACGGTCGCTGCGGCGGCCCGTCGCAGCGCATCACGGCTGCTCGTCCCCGAGTAGCAGTACGCCGCGACGGTCTGACCCTGGCGGGCTCGGATCACGGCCGACCGCGCCAATGGTCGTTCCGGCGGAGCCGCCTAGACTGGCGCCATGAGGACCCCCGCTTGACCAGCGACGCCGCGCCCCCGGCGTACGGTCACGTCTGCTGGGCCTACGACGACCCGACGATCCTCGACGCCCGGGCGGCGGCCTTCCTGGCCGCCGGCCTCGCGGTCGGCGAGCGGGTCTGGCTGGCCGCGTCCGGCGCGCCCGGCTCGCTGACCTGCCGCCTGGACGGCCTCCCCGGCCTCGGCGACGCGCTGCGCAGCGGGGCCGCCCGGATTGTCACCGTGGACGACGCCTACCGGACCGACGCCGTCGTCGACCCGGAGGCCCAGGTGCGGCACTACGCGGCCGCCACGACGGAGGCGCTCGCCGCCGGCTACACCGGGTTTCGGGTGTTGGCCGAGGCGACCCCACTGGTCCGCACGCCCGCCCAGCGGGACGCGTTCGCCCGGTACGAGCACCTCATCGACCGCTACATGCGGGTTCATCCGATGTCGGCCGTCTGCGCCTACGACCGGCGCGAGCTGGGCGACCCGGCCATCGCCGAGCTGGCCTGCCTGCACCCCGAGACCAACGCCGACGTGCTGTTCCGCCTGCACGCCGCCGACCCGGACGAGGGCATGGTCGCCCTCGCCGGCGAGCTGGACCCGTCCATCCATCGGCTCTTCGCCACTGCGCTGGACCGCGTCGACCCGCACCCGGTCGACGGCCGGCTGGTGGTCGACGGGGCCGGCCTCCGGTTCATCGACCACCGCAGCCTGATCCACCTGGGCGAGCACGCCCGGCGGCGCGGCGCCATCGCCGTGCTGCGCACCACCCGGTCGGCCGCGGCCCGGCTGGCCGAGCTGCTGGAGCTCCCCGACGTCCGGGTCGAGGTCACGCGATGAGGACGGGTGCCGCCGCCGGCCACGTCGGCTACTACCACGAGGCCGTCCTCTTCGACTCCGACGAGCACCTGCTCGCCGTGGTGCTGCCCTTTCTGCTCGGCGGCGTCGAGGCCGGCGAGCCGACCGTGGTGGGCTTCGGCGGGCGCCACGCCGAGCTGGTCCGGCGGGCCCTGCCCGCCGGCTCGGGCGTGACGTTCCTGCCCGGCGGCGACGTCTACGCCCGGCCGACCGCCGCGATCCGCTCCTACCGCAACCTGCTCGCCTCGTACGTGGCCGACGGCGCCCAGCAGATCCGCATCGTCGGTGAGCTGCCCCCCAGCGCGCTCGGCTCGACGTGGGACTGGTGGGCCCGGTACGAGTCCGCCATCAACCACGCCTACGACGACTTCCCGCTCTGGAGCATGTGCGCGTACGACACCCGGATCGCCCCGGCCCGGGTGCTGGCGGACGTGGAGCGTACCCACCCCCGGGTCGCCCGGCCGGACGGCAGTCACGTCCCGACCGGCGTCTACACCCAGCCGACCAGCTACCTGACCGAGTCGCGGCCGATGCTGCTCGACCCGGTGCAGCGGACGGCGCCGGTGGTCGAGCTGACCGACCCGACGCCCGCGGAGGCCCGCGCCGCCGTCTACGCCGCCGACCGGGGGCAGCTCCCCGCCGACGACGTCGAGGACCTGGTGGTGGCGGTCAGCGAGATGGTGACCAACGCGCTGCGGCACGGTCTCCCGCCGGCCCGGCTGCGGCTGTGGAGCGGCGCCGACCGCATCGTGGCCACGGTGAGCGACGGCGGCGACGGGCCGAAGGACCCGTTCGCCGGCCTCCTTCCGGCAACCACCGGCTCGGCCGGTGGGCTGGGCCTGTGGATCTCCCACCAGACCTGCAACCACGTGGTGCTGCACCGCGGACCGGACGGCTTCACGGTCCGGCTGACGGCGGGCAACCCGCACTTCCCGGTCTGATCCGGGCCGTCCGGCGGCAGCCGCTCATCCGGCGGCGACCGATCAGCCGTCGGTGACCACGACGTGCAGGCGGCGCGGGCCGTGCACGCCCTCCACCCGGTTCAGTTCGATGTCGCTGGTGGCCGAGGGGCCGCTGATCCAGGTCAGCGGGCGGCCCGGGGTGAGCCGGGCGAGGGCCTCCGGCACGGTGGCCACCACCTGCTCGGGGCGGACCACGCAGACGTGCCGGTCGGGCAGGAGGCTGATGAGCCGCCGGCCCTGGTCGGCGGCGGCGTCGAGGACGATCGTGCCGGTCTCGGCGACGGCGACCGCCGCCGCGGTGACCACGGCGTCCAGGTCAGCCAGCCGGTCGGCGGGCAGGTCGTCGTCGACCACCAGCTCGACGCCGCCGGGCCGCCAGCCGACGGGCAGCCCGGGCGGCACCACGACCGCGGCGGCGCCCTCGGCGGCGAGAATGCCGGCGACCGTGTCGGCGACGGCGGCCTCGGTGGCCCGGTGCACCTGGGCCCGGTAGTCGGTCAGCCGCTCGGCGAGCAGGTCCACCAGCTCCGGGTGGCCGGGCGGCAGCTCCCCCTGCCGGCGGTGGCCCGGCCGGTGGCGTACCGGCGCGGGCGGCGCGCCGGCCAGGGCGGCCCGCAGCCGGGCCAGCACGACGTCGCGGGCGGTCATGACCGGCTCCGCTCCGACCACCACTGGCGGAAGGTCTGCGGCGGCGCGGCCGGCACGTCCCGGCTCGCGGTCCAGCCGTTCAGCGGCGGCGGCAGGGCGCGCCCGGCGACCCGGCCCAGCCCCGCGGCGCGCTGCGCGGCCGCGTACAGCCGGGGATGGTCCATCGTGTACGCCGCCGCGGCCATCGCGACCGCCTCGGCGCTCGGCGTCCGGTGCGCCGCCCGCTGCTCGGCCACGTGCCGGGCGCGCAGGTGGACCAGGACGGACGGGATGTCGATCATCACCGGGCAGGCGTCGAAGCAGGCCCCGCAGAGCGACGACGCGTACGGCAGGGAGGCGTTCTCCTCGACCCCGGTGAGCTGCGGGGAGAGCACCGCCCCGATCGGCCCCGGATAGACCGACCCGTAGGCGTGCCCGCCGGTGCGCTCGTACACCGGGCAGACGTTGAGGCAGGCGGAGCAGCGGATGCAGTGCAGCGCCTGGCGGCCCACCTCGTCGGCGAGCACCGCGCTGCGGCCGTTGTCCAGCAGCACCAGGTGCACCTGCTGCGGACCGTCGCCCGGGGTGACCCCGGTCCACATCGAGGTGTACGGGTTCATCCGCTCCCCGGTCGACGCCCGGGGCAGCAGTTGCAGGAAGACCCCGAGGTCGTCCCAGGTGGGGATGACCTTCTCGATGCCCATCACGGTGATCAGGGTCTCCGGCAGGGTGAGGCACATCCGCCCGTTGCCCTCGGACTCGACGACCGCGAGGGTGCCGGTCTCGGCGACCGCGAAGTTCGCCCCGGAGACGGCCACCTTCGTGCTGAGGAAGGTCGCGCGCAGGTGCCGGCGGGCCGCGGCGGCGAGCGCGGCCGGCTCGTCGGTCAGCGCCGGGTCCACGCCGGGCATCTCGCGCAGGAAGACCTCGCGGATCTCGGCCCGGTTGCGGTGGATCGCCGGGACCAGGATGTGGCTGGGCCGGTCCCGTCCGAGCTGGACGATCAGCTCCGCGAGGTCGGTCTCGACCGGTTCGATCCCGGCCGCCTCCAGGGCCTCGTTGAGGCCGATCTCCTGGGTGGCCATCGACTTGACCTTCATCACCCGGTCGGCGCCGGTGACCCGGACCAGGTCGGTGACGATCCGGTTCGCCTCGACCGCGTCGGTCGCCCAGTGCACGGTGCCGCCGGCCGCGGTGACCGCCGCCTCCAGCTGTTCGAGCAGCTCGGGCAGGCGGGCCATGGTGTCGCTCTTGATCGCCCGCCCGGCGGCCCGCAGCTCCGGCCAGTCGGGCACCTCGCCGATCACCGCCGCCGACTTGGCCCGGATGGTGCCGGTGGCGTGCCGCAGGTTGCGGCGGAGCTGGGCGTCGGCCAGGGCGCGGCGGGCGGCGACGGGAAACGGCTCGTCGCCGCGCAGGTTGCCGACCCCGGCCGGGGCGGTCGCCGGCATGCCGAGGAACGTCTCCGTCATCGCCGCGCCTCCCGGTCCGTCGCCCTCACCGGGCCACCCCCTCGGTCCGGCCGGTCCGGTCGCCGGCCCGCCCCGCCTCGGTGCTGGCCAGGATCTCGGCCAGGTGCACGGTGCGTACCCCCGCCCGGAGCCGGGACAGCCCGCCGCCGATGTGCATCAGGCAGGAGGCGTCCCCGGCGGTGCAGACGTCGGCCCGGGTGGCCAGCACGTGGCGCATCTTGTCGGCGAGCATCGCCGTGGAGGTGTCCGCGTTCTTCACGGCGAAGGTGCCGCCGAAGCCGCAGCACTGCTCGGCCTGCGGCAGCTCCACCAGGTCGAGGCCGCGGACCTCGCGCAGCAGCCGCAGCGGCCGGTCCCCCACCCGGATCATCCGCAGCGAGTGGCAGGTCGGGTGGTAGGTGACCCGGTGCGGGTAGTACGCGCCCACGTCGGTCACCCCGAGCACGTCGACGAGCAGTTCCGACAGCTCGTAGGTGTGCCGGGCGACCTCCTCGGCCCGGCAGGCCAGCCGCTCGTCGCCGGCCCGGCGGGCCACCATGGCGTGCTGGTGCCGCACCGAGCCGACGCACGAGCCGGACGGGGCCACCACCACGTCGTACGGGGCGAAGGTCCGCACGTGCCGGCGCACCAGCCGCAGCGCGTCGTCCGGGTAGCCGGTGTTGACGTGCATCTGCCCGCAGCAGGTCTGCTCCTCGGGAAAGACGACCTGGTGACCGAGGCGTTCCAGCAGCCGTACCGTGGCCTTGGCCGCCTCCGGGAAGAGGGTGTCGGCCAGGCAGGTGACGAACAGGGCGATCCGCATGTCCAGCCCTCCCAGGTCGCGTCCCGGTGGCCCGGCGCGCGGCGGTCCACGCGACCCGTCGAGTGTCCCCCAGGGACCCGGCGGGCGCCACCGGTTGCGGCCCGGCGATTAGCCTCGGGTGGTGAGCCCGCGCCGTGGTCCCGGCCCGGCCCGGCCCTCCCTGGGGCGGGACCGCTCCTTCGTCACGTACTGGATCGCGCAGGCGGTCTCCGCGGCCGGGGACTCCTTCGCCTACCTGGCGGTGCCGCTGCTGGTGCTGCACGCGACCGGCTCGGTGGCCCGGATGGGCCTGCTCACCGCGGTGGCCGGGGTGGCGTCGGTCGGCGCGGGCGTCTTCGGCGGGGTGCTCGTCGACCGGTTCGACCGGCGGACCCTGATGATCGTCGCCGACCTGGTCCGGCTGGTGCTGTACGGGCTGATCCCGCTGGTCTGGCTCGCCGGACCGCAGGTGTGGCTGCTCTTCGTGGTGCTGCCGGTCTGCGAGGCGGTCGGCATGGTCTGCCAGGTCGCCTCGGTGACCGCGGTGCGCAACCTGGTCGACCGGGAGCGCATCACGGAGGCCAACGGGCGGCTGCACGCGACGTACGCGGCGGCCGCCGTGGTCGGGCCGCTGCTGGCCGGCCTGGTGTCGGCCCGGTTCGGTCCCGCCGCCGCGGTCGGCGTCAACGCGGCCAGCTTCGCGCTCTCCGCCGTCGGCCTCCGGTTCGTCCGGCTCCGGCCGTCCGACCCGGACGTGGCCACCCCGGCGCGGGAGCGGCCGCTGGCCGAGTTCCTGGCCGGGGCGCGGTTCCTCTGGCGACAGCCGGTGCTGCGGTCGCTGACCGTACTGCTGTCGGTCTTCGTCTTCCTGACGTTCGGCCTGACCGACGTGCTGATCTACCACGTCAAGCACGACCTGGGCGGCTCGGACCGCACCGTCGGCACGGTGCTCGGTCTGGCCACCCTGGGCACGGTCGCGGGGGCGCTGCTGGTGGCCCCGCTGCGCCGCCGGCTCGGCTTCGGGGCCACCTGGATCGGCGCGACCGGCCTCAGTGGCGTCGCCGTCGCCGGAATCGGGTTGGCCGGCACCGTCCCGGCGCTCACCGTGGTGGCCGCGGTCCACCTCTGCTGCGTCAGCGTGGGTGGCATCTGCTCGATGTCGCTGCGCCAGGAGATCACGCCCGACCACCTGCTGGGCCGGGTGACCTCCGCCTTCTGGAGCACGCACTTCTCGCTCGGGCCGGCCGGCGCCGCCCTGCTGACCTGGGCGGCCGGCCGGTACGGCGCCGCCGGGGTCTGCCTGGTGGCGGGAGCGGGCTGCCTGCTGGTGGCCGTCGGCGGGTGCTGCGGCCCGGTCCGCCGGGCGGGATCGACGCCGATGGCCGGCGCGCGGGACCTGCGGCCGGTGCCGGGCTGAGCGGGACCCGACCGGTGCCGGGCTCAGCGCGACCCGACCGAACGGTCACGGCATCCCACCGGGACGGTGGTGGGGCACGCCGCCGGGCCGTTATGCGGTGGCGGTACCGTTGCGCCTCATCATGCCCTGCGGGGCGGTCATCCGCCGGCCTGGCGCTGGCGAACCGACGGAGGATGGCGCATGTCCAACGGCGAGGACGCGTTCGCACCACACGACGACGTGTCGGCCCGGCCGAGCTTCGAGCTCGCGCTGCGCGGCTACGACAAGCGGCAGGTGGACCGGTACGTCAAGCGGCTGGACGGCGAGGTGTCCACGCTGACCGCCGACCGGGACCGGGCGTACCGCCAGGTCCAGGAGCTGACCGTGCAGTTGCAGCGGGCGGAGACCGAGGTGGCGGAGCTGCGGCAGCGCCCGGCGCAGGTGGACCGGGCCTCCTTCCGCGACCTGGGCCCGATGGTCGAGCAGATCCTCGACCTGGCCGAGAAGCAGGCCGGGGTGATCAGCGAGACCGCCGCGAAGCGCGCCACCGAGCTCCATGTCCAAGCGGAGAAGGCCCTCACCGCGGCGCGGGAGCAGGCCGCCCGGGAGCTGCGGGAGCTGGACGAGGAGCTGGACGCCCGGCGCGCCGAGCAGGAGCAGGCGCACGAGGAGCGGCGGGCCGCCGCCCAGGCCGAACTGACCGCCACCCGCGAGCTGGCGGAGAAGCTGCGGACCGAGGGTCAGGCCGCCCACGAGCGCGCCCAGCAGGAGGCGAAGCGGATCGCCGAGCAGAGCAACCAGCAGGTCGAGCAGGCCCGCTCCGCCTCGGAGGCGCTGGTGAAGGCGGCCCGGACGCAGATCCAGCAGGAGGTGCAGGCGAACCGCAGCAAGGCCCAGCAGGAGCTGGCCCAGTGGCAGGCCAACATGGCCCGCGAGCTGGAGGAGCGGCGGGCCGCGGCCGAGCAGGAGCTGGCCGACCGGGCCACCGCGGCCGAGCGGGACATCGCCGCGCTCGTCGCCGAGGCCCAGCAGTACGCCACCGAGGTCCGGGAACGCGCCGACGAGCAGACGAGCGCGCACCAGGAGCAGCTCACCACCGTGCAGCAGGAGCTCCAGCAGCGGCAGGAGGCGCTGGCCCAGCTCCAGGCCGAGCTGGAGACCGCCGGCCAGCAGCTCGACCGGTCCCGGCAGGAGATCGCCACCATCGAGCAGGAGGGCGCCGAGCTGGAGGAGCGCCTGGTGGAGGTCCGCCGCGACCTGACCGCCGACACGAAGCGGCTGGCGGAAGCCCGCCGGGCCGGTGACCTCGCCGAGCAGCACGCCAAGGAGGTACGCGCCCGGGTGCAGCGCGAGGCGAAGCGGGTGGCCGACCTGGCCGCCGCGGCGGTGATGGCGGCCGCCGCGGGCGGCGGGGAGACCGCCGAGTACCCGCAGGTGGGTGCCCGAGCGGCCGCCGAGGCCTCCCCCGTCCAGCCGGTCTCCGTCCAGCCGGCCCTCGTCGAGCGGGTCCCCGCGCCGCGGGAGCCCTTCGACGCCTTCGCCGTGCGGACGCCCCCCGAGGGGACGTCCGCCGGGCGGACCGCCGAGGAGCCGGCCGAGCAGCCCGACGCGGAGGTCCCGGCCACCGCCTGAGCCCGGGATCCGCACGGGGGTGGGTCCCGGGGCAGCCGCCGGCGGGCGGGGCGCCGGTCAGGAGTCGGCCGGCACCCCGGCCTCGAGCTGCCCGATCAGCGGGGCGAGCAGCGCGTCCAGCTCACGGGTCAGCACGGCGACGGCCCGGCGCGCCGCCGGCGCGAACTCGTCGCCGGGACCGTCCGGCGCCGAGGCCACCCGCCACGCCGCCACCGCGAAGCCGACCGGGGCGATGTCGCCCCAGGTGTCGGCGAACTCGTCGGGCCGCGCCGACACCTCGGTCTCGTAGCGACCGCGCCCGCGCCCCGCTCGCGGTCGACCTGCTCGTCCAGCCAGAACGCGCGCTCCGGAGTCATGCCCGACACCCTCCCGCCGTGGACCGTTCCATCATGACGCCCGGCGGCCCTCGACGTGCCGGCGCCGCGTGCCGCGGCCTAGCGGGGTGCCGCGGAAACGGTCGGTGCGGCCGGCACATCGGCGAGCGGCTCGATCCGCGCGGCGAACCGGACGACAACCGGCATGACCAGGCCCACCACCACGAAGACGCCGCCCAGCAGCAGCCACCCGGGTACGCCCCAGGTGATGCAGCACAGGGCCAGGACCGAGGGCGCCGCCACGTTCGCCAGGCCGGTGCCGAACCCGAAGAGCCCCGAGTACTGCCCTTGGGCGTGGGCGGGAGCGAGGCTGAACCGCAGTTCCAGCGAGCCGGCGGAGTGCCAGAGTTCCCCGACGGTGTGGACGCAGATGCCGAGGACGATGACGGCGGTGGCGAGCCACCCGGGCAGCCCGGCCGCGGCGGCCATCGCCGCCATGCCGACGAGGAACGCCACGCCCGAGCGGCGGATCGCCCGACCGGCCGAGGTGCTGTCGTCGACTCCTCGGCTCGCCCGCACCTGGAGCAGCACCACCAGCGCGGTGTTGACGAGCGCGGCCATGCCGATGAGCCAGCGGGGGGCGTCGGTGTACCCGACGATCCACAGGGGCAGCGCGAAGAGCAGCACCTGGTGGTGGACCGACATGACACCGTCGAGCGCGGTGACCGCGACGTATCCGCGGTCCTTCAGCACTGCCCACCGGCCGCCCCCGGCGGGCGCCGGCACCGGTGGTTGCGGCGGCAGCGCGGCGACGATCGCGGCGCAGGCCACGAAGCTGACCGCGTTGCCCAGCACCAGGGTCAGGTACGCCGACCGGGTGTCCAGCTGGAGCGCGAACCCGGCCGCGACCGCGGCGGCGCTGCCGGCCAGGTTGGCGACCGAGCGCAGGTACGCCCGGTAGCGGGTGAGCTGCCGGCCGCCGACGACCCGGACCAGCGGGCCACGGGCCGCCGCGCCGGCCGCGCGGGCGAGCTCACCCACGCAGAGCACCGCCACCAGTGGCCAGAACGAGTGGACGAACACCAGCGCCGCCATGGCGATCCCCTGGACGCCGAGCATCAGCAGGTAGACCTCGCGGGGTCCGCGCCGGTCGGCGACGTGCCCGACCGGTACTCCCGCGAAGAGTCCGACCACGGCGGCGATGCCCATGCCGAGCCCGACCTGCGCCACGGAGAGCCCGACGGAACGGGTGAAGAAGAGTGCGGCGCTCACCATGAACACGCCGCTGCCGACCATGTTGACGAAGGTGGCCAGCGCGAGTACGCGCTGCGGTCGCGATTCCGGAATCAGCCCCCGGTGGATGAGCCAGGATCCCTGATGTGCCGGCGCTTCCGCCGTTGCGTGCTCCGTGCTCCGCTTGTTCGCTTCCCTCTGCCCGGTCTCTGACAAGTCGTGTTCCTTCCCGTCGGCAACGAGCGCCGATCCTGCCATCGGAGGCGGAACCGACGGATCGGTCCGACGGTGGATACCGGAACGAAACCGACAAGGGTAAAATTCTGTCAGCGGGTCCGGGGCGGAGGTCACCAGTTCCCCGGCGCGCGCAACCCCCGAGCCGTCCGCTGATGGGCCTTCGCCTGGTCGTGGCGACCGAGCGCCGTGGCCAGCTCGCCGAGGTACCGGGCCACCGGGCCGAGAGTGACCGCCCCGCTCCCCGCCCCGGCCAGCTCGCCGGCGGCGGGCAGCAGTTCGGCGTGGAGGCGCTCGATCCGGGGCGGTCGTCGAGGGCGACCGCGGCGCGGGCGGCCAGGCACAGTCGCGCCTCGCGCAGCAGGTCGTGCGGCGTCTCCGGCAGGGCCCGCCACGCTTCGGCGGCCTCGGCGCGGCGGCCGGCGGCGAGCAGGACCAGCGGGCGCACCCACGGCTCGTACGGCCCCCAGTCCGCGTCAGCGGTGAGCAGGGGAGGCTCGTCCTCCCCGATGGACAGCCGGAGACCGAGCAGGGCGAGGGGCAGCAGTCCGTGGGCCAGGCCCGGCATCCCGCTGTCGGCGAGCCGGGCGTCGGCGGCCCGGTAAGCGGTCTCCGCCGCGGCGCGAAGGCCAGCAGCGCCGGGTCAGCGCCGGGTCGTCGAGCCGCTCGACGGTGGTGACCGCCTCGGCCCGCAGCCGGCGGGTGTCGGCCAGGTGTCCGGTCACGGCCAGCGTCCAGCCCAGCCCCATCACCGCGGCCAGCCGCCCGCGGACGTCCCCTTGATCGGGACCGCCGCCCGGCCCCTGGCGATGCGGCTAGGCCATGAGCAGGTCCCGGACGGCGGCGCCGATCACCGGGTCCACCGGGAACCGGGCCTCCAGCCAGGCCAACGTGGCCCGGGCGGCCGTCCGGTTGGCCCGGTAGCCGGGCACCATCTCGGCCAGCGGCAGCACCTCGGGCGGGTACGCCTGCTCCACCCGCCGGCTCGGGTCGAACGGGTCGCGCCGGTGCGCCGCACCGGGCGAGGTGAGCCGCAGCAGGGCGAGCACCCGGTCCACCGCGTACGACTGGATGAACCGCGTCGCGGTCAGCCGTTCGCCGCGCAGTTCGCGGTGCAGGCCGACGTAGAGGTTGGTCAGCGCCTCGTTCAGGTGGAACTCGACCGTGTCGTACGGCGTCGCCGGCCGTGGCGGGGGCCCGCACTCGGCCAGCCCGGCGGGCGCGTCGGGCCGCTGCCAGACCACCCGCGCGCCGGCGACCGGCAACCCGGCCAGCTCGTCGACGGTGAAGACCGCGTACTCGACGAAAATGCCGTCGGTGTAGAGCGCCTTGCGGCCGTTGCGCTCGTTGGCGAAGCTGTACGCCACCGGGCAGGGCGCCGCCAGCCAGTCCACCGAGTCGACGTAGCGGGCCACCGCGCCGTCCGCGACGACGACGAAGAAGTCCAGATCGGAGTGGGCGTCGAGGCGGTCGTGCTCGGCGCCGGCGGAGCCGAGACCGAGCAGGGCCACGGCGTCCGGCCGGGTGGCGAGGTGGGCGGCGAGGTCGTCCAGACGTCGGAGCATCGGGTGCATGCCGTCGTCCCTTCCGTGAAGAGTCGACGTTTCAGCCCGCGCGGCCGGAGCGCCGCCGGGGTCGCGACACCGATGCCGTCATTGTGCGGTCGCGGCGCGGGTGGACCAGACCGGGCGGCGCGGTGGGCGGTCAGCGCCGTCCCTCCCGGTCGCGCTACGGCTTGAGCACGACCTTGACGCACTCCTCCTGCTTGTTCTTGAAGATGTCGTAGCCGTGCGGCGTGTCGTCGAGCCGCATGGTGTGGGTGATGATGAAGCTCGGGTCGATCTCGCCCTTGCGGATCCGTTCCAGCAGCGGCCGCATGTAGCGCTGCACGTGGGCCTGCCCGGACCGCAGGGTCAGCGACCGGTTCATGAACGAGCCCATCGGGAACTTGTCGATGAAGCCGCCGTACGCGCCAACCGCCGAGATCGTGCCGCCGTTGCGGCAGGCCAGCACCGCCTCCCGCAGCGCGTGCGGCCGGTCCGTCTCCACCTTCGTCGCCTGCTTGGCCTTGTCGTACGCGTGCAGCGCCGCGGAGATGTGGTGTCCCTCCATGCCGACGGCGTCGATGCAGGCGTCCGGTCCGCGTCCGGCGGTCATCTCGCGCAGCGCGTCCAGGACATCGGACTCCTCGTAGTTGATGGTCTCCGCGCCGGTGTTCTCCCGCGCCATCCGCAGCCGGTACGGGAACCGGTCGATGACGATCACCCGCTCGGCGCCGAGCAGGAACGCGCTGGCGGCGGCGAACTGCCCGACCGACCCGGCGCCCCAGACGGCGATGATGTCGCCGCGCGTGATGTCGCACATCTCGGCGGCCATGTAGCCGGTCGGCAGCACGTCCGACAGGAACAGCACCTTCTCGTCCGGCAGATCGTCCTCGATCTTCAGGGCGCCGACGTCGGCGAAGGGCACCCGCACGTACTGCGCCTGTCCCCCGGCATAGCCGCCGAGCAGGTGCGAGTAGCCGAAGATGCCGGCCGGCGAGTGGCCCATCGCCGTCTCCGCGATCGCCGCGTTGGGGTTGGAGTTCTCGCAGGTCGAGTAGAGACCACGCTGGCAGGAGGTGCAGTCGCCGCAGGCGATCGGGAAGCCCACCACGACCCGGTCGCCGACGCTCAGCCCGTCCCGCGAACCCTGGCCAAGCTCGACGATCTCGCCCATGAACTCGTGGCCGAGGACGTCGCCCTTCTTCATCGCCGGGATGTAACCCTGGAGCAGGTGCAGGTCGGATCCGCAGATCGCCGACGAGGTGATCCGCACGATGGCGTCCCGCGGGTTGAGGATCTGCGGGTCGGGGACGTCCTCGACGGCCACGTTGTTCGGCGCGATCCAGCAGTTGGCTTTCATCGTTCGCTCACCTCCCGGCCCCACGCGTCGCCAGCGGTCGCGCCGGACGCTGCTTCATCTGCTGTTGCACGGTGCTGCCCTCTGGGCTGCCGTCGGAGCGGACGAGCTCGCCCGTCTCGATCACCTGCTTGAACCGCCGCAGGTCGTCGCAGACCTGCTGCTGGGGGTCCTCGCCGAAGAGCTTGGCGACCCGCGCGCCGAGCATCCCGCCCGGCGCCCGGTAACCGAGCTGCACCCGGACCTCCGTACCCCGGCCACCGGCGGCCCGCATGAACCGCACGGTCCCCGCGTTGGGCACCTTCGCGCCGGGCACCGAGCGCCAGCTGATCCGCTCGTTCGGGCGGTCGTCGACGACCTCTGCGTCCCACACGACTCTCCTGCCGGCCGGCGCCTTCGCGGTCCACCGCGACCGCCGGTCCCCCGTCATCCGCACCGACTGCAGGTGGTGCATGAAGCGCGGCAGGTTCTCGAAGTCGTGCCAGAACCGGTAGGCGTCCTCGACGCTCCGGTTCACCGTCACCGCCGCGTGCACCTCGTTGCCCTCCGGCCGCCGCCGACGCCGGGCGACCCGTACGGCGGTGTAGAGGTCGACCGCGGTGATCCCGGCGACCGCGGCCGTCGCGTACGCCAGCCGCCGTCGCCGTTCCCCGCGCCGACCCTGCAGCGCCCGACCGCAGGCGGCGAGGTCCATCGCGTCGCCGGCCACCCGGGTCCACGCCCCCCACCCCGCGCGGCGCGGGACCAGCAGCGCCGCGGCGTGGCCCAGCTCCCGCACCCCGGCGATCTGCAGCACGGTCTGCGCCGTCCGGGAGTCGTCGATCCCGGAGAGTCGACTGACGCGCGACCGCGCGCCGATGGCGGCGGCGCCCAGCCCGAGGCTGAACCAGCCCAGGAACCGGGCGAGGCCCTCGGACGGGCGGTCCTGGCTCGCCCGTTCGATGCCCAGGGTGTCCGTCACCGACCGCATACCCATCGTGCTCCTGCGAGCCATCCTTCTCACTCCATCCCCCGACCTGCCCGGCTTTCCATCCGCATCGGCCGTCCATCGTCCCCGCGCGCCCAACGCGGCCCGTCATTCCCGAAATGCTCGCGATCACGCTTGCCGGCCGAGCTGCCGGATCCTGGTGGCTCGCCGTGCGACGACACCGGCCCCGGCTGCCAGGCGCGGCGATGTCACGGGAGGTCACGGTTGTCGGCCAGCGTCGGGCCGGAGGCGGCCGGCAGCAGGTGCCGCACCGCCGGTTCGCCC
This sequence comes from Micromonospora sp. IBHARD004, assembly GCF_052814115.1. Lineage (NCBI taxonomy): Bacteria > Bacillati > Actinomycetota > Actinomycetes > Micromonosporales > Micromonosporaceae > Micromonospora > Micromonospora sp. IBHARD004. The sequence goes on along the minus strand of NZ_CP199934.1, from coordinate 2,279,827 downwards.
TCGGCGAGTTCCTTGGCCCGTTCCTCGGCCTCCTGGTCGGCGCCCGTCAGCCGGCCCCCGTGCTGGCGCAGGTGCTCGTCCCAGGACGGCACCTGGTAGACCTCCGCGAACTGGGCGGGATTCTCGCCCTCGCGGAACAGTCCCCACCGCATCGCCCCGGTGCGCTGCCGCGACCCGCGCACGTGGTCCATGGCGTCCAGGAACGCGACCTCCCGCTCCGGCCGGACGGTGTAGGTGACCACCACCAGCACCGGGCCCACCCGGGGATCCGGTTCGAGCGCGAGTTCCAGGGGCGGCCGGTAGGTGGTCGGGTCCTTGTCCGTCCCGCGCAGGTCGGGCAGCGGCCAGATCTGCGACGTCACCGCGCCGATCAGCATCAGCGCGGCCGCCACGAGGAACGCGGCCACCAGCCCGGCGGTGTCGGCCACCACACCCCAGGCGAACGCGCCCACCGCCTGCCCGCCGGCCTGGACGATCTGGTACACGGCCAGGCCGCGGGCGCGTACCCAGCCGGGCAGGAAGAGCTGGATCTCGGCGTTGACGTTGGCGAGGACGGTCACCCAGGCCACCCCGGCCGGCAGCAGGGCGAGCAGTACCACCGGGACGATCCGCACCGACGCCACCACGATCAACGTCCCGCCGTAGAGCGCCCCGGCCAGCAGCAGGAACTGATTGGCGGACATCCAGGTCCGGATCCTCGGCAGCAGCAGGCCGCCGAGGATGGCGCCCACCCCGAGCGCGGCCAGCAGCAGCCCGTACCCGCTGGAGTCCATGCCGAGCCGGCGGGCGGCCACCAGCGGCAGCAGCGCCCAGAGCGCGCTCGCCGGGATCACGAAGACCAGTGCGCGGCGCAGCAGCCGGCGCACGATCGGCGAGTGTCGCACGTACCGGCCGCCGGCCCGCAGCGCGGCGGTGAACCGCTCGGGCACCTCGACGGCGCGGGCGTCGCCGGGCCGCCACCGGACCAGCGCCAGCGCGAAGACCAGGAACGCCACCGCGTTGAGGGCGAAGACCGGGGCCACCCCGGTGTGGGCGATCAGCAGGCCGGCCGCGGCCGGCCCGACGGCCCGGGCCACGTTGACGCTGATCGAGCCCAGCGCCGAGGCCGCCCGCAACTGCTCCCGGGGCACCAGCTCCGGGATCACCGCCGCCCACGCGGGCAGGGTCAGCGCCTGCCCCACGCCGAAGGCGAAGGTGAGGGTGAGCAGCAGCGCCGGTGGCATCCGGCCGGTCGCCGTGAGCAGCGTCAGCGCCCCGGCCACCACCACCAGGAAGAGCTGCACCGAGATCAGCAGGTGCCGTCGGTCGAAGGTGTCCGCGAGCGCGCCCGCCGGCAGGGCCAGCAGCAGCGCCGGCAGCAGGCTGGCGGTCTGCACCAGGGCGACCAGCGTCGAGGCGTTCTCCTGATGGATCAGCAGCCACTGGGCGCCGACCGTCTGCATCCAGGTGCCGATGTTCGCGCCCAGCAGGGCCAGCCACAGGCTGCGGTAGACCGCGGTGCGCAACGGCGCCCACGCCGAGACCGTGACCTCGGCCGTGGCGCCTCCGGGCGTCACCACCGCCCGTCCGCGCGTAGCACGCGCTCGCCGGAGACGTACAGGTCGTCGGGGGCGAGCAGCAGCAGCCGTACGACCTCGGCGGCGACCTGGTCCGGCAGCGCGTAGATCTCGTCGAGGAAATGGTCGCCGACCCGTTCCTGCAACCGGGTCGGCATCGGTCCGGGATGCAGCTGCATCACCTTGATCCGGTTGCTGTGCTGGGCCTCGGCCAGCGACTCGACCAGGCTGCTGCCGTAGCTCTTGGTGGCCCGGTAGATCGGGATGCCCGGCCGGGGCTTCGTCACGGCCAGCGCCCCGATGTACACCAGGTTGCCGTGGTCCTGCCGGCGCAGGTGGTACAGCGCCTCCTTGAACACGTACGTGGTGCCGAGCGCGTTGATCTCCACGGCCCGCCGGATCCGCTCCGGGGGGAGGTCCGCCAGGTCACCGCCCGCCCACATCGAGGCGCACGCCGCCACCCCGTCGATCACGTCGTACCGGTCGACCACCTCGGCGAACGCATCCCGGACCTGCTCGTAGGAGGAGACGTCGCAGACCACGCCGGTGCAGCCCAGGTCGTCGGCGATCGTGGAAACCTCGTCCGACACGTCGCCGAACACCGCGACCTGGTACTCGTCGACGAGCAAGCGGGCCACCGCCAGGCCGAGGCCGCTGGTGCCACCGACCACCACGAAGGTTCTGGCGCCCATGTCCCTCCCGCTGCCGGCTGGCCAACGGCTCTGCCTTCCCGCTGCCGGAGCTTCCACACGTCGCCGAGCCGGCTCCGGACCGGACCCGCGGCCCGGTCCGGAGCCCTGGGGCGTCAGGCCGTGGCCATCTGACGCACGTGTCGATCCTCGGCGAACTCCTCGACCATCTTGGCGCAGAACGCCGGCAGGTCGTTGGGGCTGCGGCTGGTGACCACGCCGTTGTCCACCTGGACCTGCTGGTCGACCCAGTTGCCCCCGGCGTTGCGGATGTCGGTGCGCAGGCTCAGGTACGAGGTGACGGTCCGCCCGTCGACCATCCCGGTCTCGACCAGCGACCACGGGCCGTGGCAGATCGCCGCCACCGGCTTGGCCTGCTGGAAGAACCCCCGGACGAAGTCCATCGCCGTCGGGTTCATCCGGAGCCGGTCCGGGTTGACCGTTCCGCCGGGCAGCACCAGGGCGTCGTAGTCGGCCGCGTTGGCCTGGTCCACCGTACGGTCGACCGGGTGCCGGTTGGCCGGATTGATGTCCCGGTTCATGGCCTGGACCTCGCCGGAGGACAGCGACACCAGATGCACCTCCGCGCCCGCCTGCTCGGCGGCGGAGCGGGGTCGGGTGTACTCGACCTCCTCGACCCCGTCGGTGGCGAGGATCGCGATCCGCTTACCGGCCAGCGGCTGCTGGTTGTCACCCATGATGTGCGGCCTCCTTCGCGGCGCCGCCCTGGTGCGGCGCACGGCTGGTCCCGCACGCGTTCCCGATGCCGGGACGGGCAAACGGTCCCGTCGGTGTCCCGGATCAGGAAGAATGCCGCGGCCCCCGGCTCACCCGGAACGCTCTCCGACGCAGTACACGTCGCCGGAGTTGACCCGGTGCGGCAGCGAGAGCAGGTGGGCGGTGATCCGCTCCGCCGGCACCCACTCCCCGAAGGCGAACGACGTGTCGTCGCCCAGCGCGACGTCGAAGCCGACGAAGCCGAGCGACGTGAGCCGGTCGACGCAGCGTCGCGCCAGCGCGCGCTCGATCGTGGTGAACTCGAAGGAGAGCGCGGGCAGGGGGCGGTTCAGGCCGGCCAGCACGGCGTCCTCGAAGCCCTCGACGTCGATCTTCACGAAGGTCGGTACGCCGTACCGGCTCAGGAGCGAGTCGAGGGTGACGCACGGTACCTCGATCTCGGCGTCCCACACCTCGTCCGCCCAACCGCCCGCACCGTTCGCGGCCCGCAGGAAATGGGCCGAGACGGTGGAGACCGTGGGGTTACGGGAGTTGACGTGCAGGCGGACCTTCCCGGCGTACGCCCCGCACGCCGCCTCGACCAGCGTGACGTGTTCGTCGCCGGCATAGATGGCACGGATGGCCCGCGTGCACAGCGGTTGGGGCTCCACGGCCACGACCCGTGCCCCCAGTCGGCGGAAGCTGCCGATCCGATCGCCCACGTGCGACCCGATGTCGAAGAGGAGGTCTCCCGCGGTCACGAACCGCGCGTACAGCTCGTCGAGCGCGGCCCCGCGCGCCGGATCCCCGTAGGAGAAGTCCAGCGAGCGGTGGAGTGAGGACATGGCCGGATCGGCCTTGAGTGCCTGAATTGAGCGGGTATGGGCGCTCACCGGCCGACTCTAACCTGACCCGAGCGGGCGGTCTCCCGCTTCCGCGTCGGGCCGCTCCCCCGGGTCGCCCGCACCGCCCCCGCTCCCGGAACGCGGTCGGCCGTTGGCACGGACGGCTGGGCCGGCTCGCCTTCAACTTCTTCCTCGCCGGCCACGCCGCGTTCCGGGCGGTGGTGTGGCCGGTCCTGCCGGTGAGCCGGATCGTCGCGGTCGCCGCCCTGCTGACGCGCCCCGCCTCATCACCTGCCACGCGCGACGCGCTGTGGACCACCCGGGCGCCGATCGGCTCAGCGCCCGGCGGGAACGGTCACCAGTTCCCCGACCTGCTCCGTCGCGCGGGCCGGACGTCGGCCGGGCGCCGCCCGCCGGGCGGACGGGACGGCCAGGGCCGCGAGCGCGGCGGCCAGGGCGAGGCCGGTGAGGACCAGAAATCCCATCGTGAAGCCGGCCTCCCGGGGCAGGCCGTTCGCCTGCGGGTGGGCGGTGATCACGCCGCTGACCACGGCGGCGCCGATCGCGCCGCCGATGGTGCGGATGTTGGCGTTCATGCCGGTCGCGACGCCCGTCTGCCGGGCCGGCACGTTCCCGACGATCAGGTTGGCCATCGACGCGAACGCCAGCCCGATGCCGAGGCCCACGAGGCCACCGGCGACGCCGATCTCCCAGCGGGTGTCGTGCGCGACGGTCAGCATCGCGGAGGCGAGCACGTTGAAGGCGGCGCCGGTGGCGAGCTGCGCCTTGGCGCTGAACCGCGACGCCAGCCGACCGGCGACGATGCCGGCGACGAACATGGCGACCAGCATCGGCAGCATCAGCAGCCCCGCCTGGCTGATGCTGGCGCCGAAGCCGTAGCCGGCGACGGTCGGGGTCTGCACGAACTGCGGCAGGAACGCGTAGACGGAGAACATCGACGCGCCGTAGAGCAGGGCGACCAGGTTGGTCGTCCAGACGCCGGGCAGCCGCATCATCCGCATGTCGATCAGCGGGTTGGTGGAGCGGACCTCGGCGACCAACCAGCCGACCAGCAGCACCGCGGCGAGGGCCAGCAGGCCGAGCACCCGGCCCGAGCTCCAGCCCCAGGCCGACCCCTTGCTGATCGGCAGCAGCAACGCGACCAGCCAGCCCGAGAGGAGAAGGGTGGCCCGCCAGTCGATCCGGCCGGGGGTGCGGACCGGCGACTCGGGGACGAACAGGTGCGCGGCGAGGGCGGTCAGCCCGACGACGACCATGGGGATCCAGAACAGCCACCGGTAGTCGAGGGCGGTGACGATCGGACCGGCGAGCACGACGCCCAGACCACCGCCGGCCGCGACGATCGCCGAGATGGCGGCGACGGCGGAGCTCACCCGCGCGGCAGGGAACTCGTCGCGGATGATCCCGAACGAGAGCGGGAAGACCGCCCCGCCGATGCCCTGGACGACCCGGGCGACGATGAGCACGCCGATGCTCGGCGCGACGGCGGCCAGCAGGCAGCCGAGCGCGAGCGCGGCGAGGGAGACGACCAGCATCCGCTCCTTACCGACCATGTCGCCGACCCGGCCGAGGATCGGCGTGAAGATCGACGCGGACAGCAGGTAGGCGGTCAGCACCCAGGTGACGGTGTTCTGGGAGGTGTGCAGGTCGTGCTGGATGGTCGGCAGCACCGGGGTGATCAGCGACTGGAGCATCGCGAAGAACCCGGCGCCGGCCGCCAGGACGAAGAAGGTGAGCCGGCGCGAGCCGCGCCGAACGGTCTCTGTCACGAAGAAAACTCCAACTGGTACGGGGCGAAGAGGATGATTACCGACGAATAAGGCGTCGTTGGGGTTCTTGGGCGGGCGGCGCGGCGGCCGATGCCGCGCGGATCCCCTGGTCGTGCCGGGGCTGTGTGCCGGTCACCGCTCCGCCGGATCCGTTCGAAGGATCGGGGTAAGCTATCTGGAGGCATGGCTCCGGACTTTCCGGAGGGTCCTCCGCTAAGTTACCGGAGGCATGCCTCCGGATGCAACCAGGGCGAGGTGACGCACGTCATGACCAGCGCGGGGCAGCTGCCCGACGTCTTCGCAGGCCGGCCCAAACGGGCCGACGCTCGGCGCAACTACGAGTCGCTGATCGTGGCGGCCCGGGAGACGTTCGCCGAGAACGGCGCGGCGGCCTCGCTGGAGGAGGTGGCCCGGCGCGCGGGCGTGGGCATCGGCACCCTCTACCGGAACTTCCCCAGCCGGCGCGAGCTGTTCGAGGCCGTCTACGTCGAGGAGGTCCGGGCGCTCAGCCAGTCCGCCGCGGAGCTGGCCGACCTGCCCCCGGGGGACGCCCTCGTCGCCTGGTTGCGGCGTTTCGTCGGGTACGTCGCCACGAAGCGGGCACTGGCCGAGGAGCTGCTGCACGACTCCGAGTTCTTCCGCAGCTGCCGGACGGAGATCTACAGGGCGGGCGAGCCGATGATGCGCCGCGCCCAGGCCGCCGGGGCGGTACGCGGCGACATCAGCTTCGACGACGTGGTCCGGCTGGTCAGCGGTCTCACCATGGCCCAGTTCCCGGAGCCGGACCAGCGCGACCGGGTGCTCGGCGTTGCCCTCGACGGCCTGCGCCCCCCACCCCGTCCCCGCTGAACGCCGAGACCCGTCCTGCCGGTGCGGTCGGCACCGGTCGGTTACGACGACAGCGCACGCGACGCCTGATCGTCGAGTTTGGTGCGCGGGAGCATGCCCGGCGACCAGGTCAAGTGGTAGTGGGGGGCGGCGATCGCCTGGGCGAGGCCCTTGCCACGGCCGGGGAGCTCACGATGCGCGGGCAGCTTCTCCTTGCAGGCCGCCTGGTCCACCTTGTAGTCCCATGGTTCCCAGCCCAGCATCGGGAGCATGCCGCGGTCGCTGATCCGGTCGAAGAGCGTCCGGTCGCGGCCGTGGCCGCCGCGTGCAGGGTTATCGACGCCGCGACCTCCTGATCTGACGCGGGCGATCGCGCGGCCTCCCGGGGCGGTCGGCGACCGGCACCCGCACAGCTCATTCACAAGCTGGGCAAGGCTGATTCCTCGCGTCGGGGTCCAGGGTTGAGCCAGCCCGGGCAGGCCGGGTGTCACGATCGGGAGGAACCAGTGCCGGAGAACCAGAGCGGCGCGCGGGCGTCGACCTACGAGGGGCGACCGCTGGCCAGGCCCGACGAAGAGCTTGTCGACCAGGGTCTCGGCTTCGACCTCGGGATCCTGATGGGGCGCCGGCAACTGCTGCGGGCGTTCGGCCTCGGCGCCGCCACGCTCGGCCTCGCGGCGTGTGGGAGCGGTTCGGGCAGCAGTCCGTCGGCGTCGTCGTCCTCGTCCTCGGCGAGCGCCGCGCCCGGTGAGATTCCCGACGAGACCGCCGGCCCCTACCCGGGCGACGGATCGAACGGCCCGAACGTGTTGGAGCAGAGTGGCGTCGTCCGTAGTGACATCCGCTCGAGCTTCGGGGATGCCAGCGGCACGGCGGCGGGTGTCCCCATGACGCTCGAGCTGACCATCAAGGACCTGGCCAACGACAGTGCGCCCTTCACCGGAGCCGCCGTCTACGTCTGGCACTGCGACCGGGAGGGCCGCTACTCGCTGTACTCCGAGGGCGTCACCGACCAGAACTACCTGCGCGGCGTCCAGATCGCTGACGCCGACGGGAAGGTTCGCTTCAGCAGCATCTTCCCCGCCTGCTACGCCGGGCGTTGGCCGCACATCCACTTTGAGGTCTACCCCGACCGGGCCAGCATCACCGACGCCGGCAGCGCCATCGCCACCTCACAGGTCGCCCTGCCCGAGGACACCTGCACCAAGGTGTACGCGCAGCCGGGTTACCAGACCTCGGTGACGAATCTCGCCCACGTCACGCTCCGGAACGACAACGTGTTCGGCGACGACGCCGGCACCAGCCAACTCGGCACCGTGACCGGTGACGTCACCAGCGGTTACGCCGTCTCCCTGGTCGTCGGCGTCGACACGACCACCACTCCGGCCGGCGGCCAACTCCCCGGCGGCGGCGCACCGGCCGGCGGCCCCGGCGGCACCCCGCCCAGCGGACCTCCACCGAGCGGCGCTGCGTCGTGACGCTTGATTGTCCTCGTCGACATCCGCCGGGTACGGGGCGGCAGGTGGGCATGTCGTTACTTCAGCGGGCATCGGCGCGGGCCACGCACTGCGCTCCGCCGCCGCACCTGACCGACGCCCTGCGCCGACGCTCACATCCTGGCAACCCCTACGACTCGTAGGGCGTGGTTTGCGCTATTGGCTCCCATCCGACTCGGCGGCAGCACCGATCCCGCCGGGTGCGCCGGCATCTCCGCCTCCTCCCCAGGGAGGAGGCGGCGCTCCGACCGCCGGCCGCAAGCGGGGCTTGCGGTCGGACGCAGTCCGGACGCCGGCTCACCAGCATCTACAGGTATGACTACCGCACTGCACCGGGCGGCACACTGGCACCGCCCCCTGATGGTCTTCGTCTCGGCGATGGCGGTGCTCGCCGTCGTCTCCGCGGTCGGCATCGTCGCCGACCCGCGCGTCCTCACCGGCGCGCCGATCTGGCTCAAGCCCTTCAAGTTCTCCGTGTCTTTCGTGCTGTACGGCACCACCCTCGCCTGGATGCTCTCCCTGGTGCCCCGACGCAGCCGGATCGCGGAGTGGGCGGGCACGGTCATCGTCGCGATGTCGCTGGTCGAGATGGTGGTGATCGTCGGGCAGGTGCTGCGCGGCACGACCAGCCACTACAACGAGACGACGCCGCTCGACGCCGCGCTGTGGCAGGCGATGGGCGCGTCGATCCTGGTGCTGTTCATCGCGCACGTCGTCATCGGGATCGTGGTGCTGCGGCAGCCGACCGCGGACCGGGCCGCCGCGTACGCGGTGGGGCTGGGGCTCGGCCTGTCCCTGCTGGGCATGCTGGTGGCGGTACCGATGCTGCTGCCCAACCAGGCCACGGGGATCGAGGGGATCTCCGGGGCGCACAGCGTGGGCGTACCGGACGGGGGCCCCGGGCTGCCGCTGGTCGGCTGGAGCACCACCGGCGGGGACCTGCGGATCGGGCACTTCGTGGGGCTGCACGCCCTGCAGGCGCTGCCGATCCTGGCGATCCTGCTGAGCCGGTTCGTCGGTACGCGGCTGGACGAGCGCACCCGGGTACGGCTGCTGGTCGTCGCGGGCGGGGCTTACGGCGTACTGACGATGCTGTTGACCGGGCAGGCACTGCGCGGGCAGCCGCTGCTGCGTCCGGACGCGCTCACGCTGGCCGCCGTGGCGGCCCTGGTGGCCGCGACCGCGACCGCCGCCGGCGTGGTCGTGGCCCGCCGACGCCGCCCGGAACTGGCGCTGGCCGCATGACCGGGGCGCTGTTCACGCTGACGTTCGCGGTGGCCGCGCCGTTCTGGGCGCTGATGGTCCTGCTGCCGCACTGGTCCTGGACCGCTCGGATCATCAGGTCGCCGCTGATCGTGCTGCCGGGCCTGGTGATCTACGCGATGCTGGTGATCCCGGCGCTCGGCGACGTGCTGCCGGCCGTGCTGTCGCCGACCCTGGGCGGCGTGCGCGACCTGCTCGGCAGCACGGACGGCGCGGCGGCGGCCTGGGCGCACCTGATCGCGTTCGATCTGTTCGTCGGCAGGTGGGCGTGGCTCGACAGCCGGGAACGGGGGGTGCCGGCGCTGCTCATGGCTCCGGTGCTGGTGCTGACGATCCTGCTCGGACCGCTCGGCCTGGCCGCCTACCTCGGGGTCCGAACCAGGTGGGTCCGGCCGGCGGCCGTTCCGGCCCGTGTGCCGCAGCGCCTAGGCTGATCCGGTGGGGTGGGTGGGACGACTGTTCGACGCGCGGGACACGTTCGCGCGGATGCTGCTGCTCGACCTCAGTGGCGTCGGCTACCTGGTCGTCGGCACCCAGGCCGGCCGCTCGCCGACAAGCACGCAGTGGATCTTCGCGGCGGTCGCGTTCGCCGTCGCGCTGGTGTTCCACCGGCGACCGCTGGTCAACCTGGTGGTGCAGGCCGCGCTGCTGGCGGTCGCGTTCCAGGTCATCGACGACACGACGATCAATCAGGTGGGCGCCAGCTGGGCGCTGCTCGAGCTGGCCATGTGGGCGCGCCGGCCGCGGACCATCTGGCTGGCCGCCGGGCTGTTGGTCACGGTCGACCTGACCGACTCGATCGGCGATCCGCTCGGCCGGTTCCTCTCCGGCGTCTTCGGGCTGACCGTGGAGGTCGGCGTGCCGCTGCTGCTCGGCCTGGTCATCCGGACCACCCGGGAACTCGGCCGGCAGGCCGAGGAGCGGGCGGCGGCGGAGCAGCGTCGGCGCGAGTCGGAGAGCCGCGCCGCGCGCGCCGACGAACGCAGCGCCATCGCCCGGGAGCTGCACGACGTGGTCGCGCATCACGTGGCGTCGATGGTGCTGCGGGTCGGCGTGGCCCGGCACGTGCTCACGGACCTGGATCCGCGGGTGGGCGAGGTCTTCGACGACGTGCACGGCACGGGGACCGCGGCCCTGGCGGATCTGCGCCGGCTGGTCGCGGTCCTGCGCAACCCCGACGGGGTACGCGGTGACGCGGCGCTGACCGCGATCGAGCCGTCGGCGCTTCCGGCGGCACTGGGCGCGGCGGTCGACCGGGCCCGCCAGGCCGGTGTCACGGTGGAGGCCGACATCGACCCGGCGGTCGGCGCGCTCGACGCGGTCCGGGGCCTGGCGGTGTTACGACTGACCCAGGAGGCGCTGACCAACGTGGCCAAGCACGCGGGCACGTCCGCGCTGGCGCGCCTGTCGGTCTCCGTCGTCGACGGGGCCGTCCACTGGGAGGTCTCGGACAACGGGCGCGGCTGGGTGCCGGCGGCGGTGCCGCCCGGCGGCGGCCACGGCATCACCGGCATGCGCGAGCGCGTCGAAGTCCTCGGCGGTCAGCTGGAGGCGGGTCCGACCGGCGCGGGTTGGCGGGTCTGTACCGTCCTGCCGGCCGCGGTCGCCGCGCCGACCTCTCCCCCCGTCACGCCGGCGCCCCGCGAACGTGGGGCCCCGGCCGGGCCGCACGCGCCGGAGCTGGCGTGATCCGCGTCCTGCTGGTCGACGACCAGCATCTCATCCGGGCGGGCCTGCGCATGCTCTGCGACGCCCAGCCCGACATCGAGGTCGTCGGCGAGGCCGACAACGGCCGCGAGGCGATCTCCCTTGCCGCGCGGCTCATCCCCGACGTCGTCGTCATGGACCTGCGCATGCCCGGCGTCGACGGGATCACCGCTACCAGCCGCATCCTCGCCGAGCGCCCCGCCACCCGGGTCCTGGTGCTGACCACGTTCGGCGACGACGACCACCTCTATCCGGCCCTGACCGCCGGCGCCTGCGGGTTCCTGCTCAAGGACGCACCCCCCGCCGACCTGCTGGACGGCGTCCGCCGGGCCGCCGCGGGGGACAGCCCGTTCAGCCAGGAGGTGCTGCAGCGCCTGGTCCAGCGCGCCGTGCACGCCCGCGCCGAGACGCCGCGACCGGCCCAGGGGCTGACCGCGCGCGAACAGGACGTGCTGAACCTGGTCGCCGAGGGCCTGTCCAACACGGAAATCGCCGACCGGCTGCACATCGGCGTCACCACGGTCAAGACCCACATCACCAGCCTGATGACCAAGACCAACAGCCCCAACCGGGTACGCCTGGCCCTGTTCGCCCGCGGCGCCTGAGGGTCACGACCAGCCGCAGATGATCTTGAGAGGCGTGCGACGGACGTCGGGTTGAGGCGGGTCGCTCGACACTGGCTAAATTCGGTCGCATGCGCACCATCACGACCGACCGCCTCCTGCTGCGGTCCTGGCGTGACGACGACGCCGACTTCCTCCTGGATCTCGAATCGCGCTGGGAGGTCGTGCGCTTCCTGGGCGCGCATCCCACGACCATGCGCACCCGCGAGGACGCACTCGCCTCGATCGCCCGCCGGCGCGCCATCGACGACCCGATCCACGGAATCTGGGCCGTCACCACAGCCGCGGCCGGCCGCCTGGTGGGAAACCTCCTGCTCAAGCCGATTCCCCTGTCGGTCGGAGAACCCTCCGGCGGGCCGAACGACGTGGAGATCGGCTGGCACCTGCATCCGGACGCCTGGGGACACGGCTACGCCACCGAAGCAGCAGCGGCCGTCCTCGACGACGCGTTCAGCCGGGGCCTGGCGAAGGTGCTCGCCGTCACGGATCCGGACAACCATGCCTCCCAGGCCGTCTGCCGGCGACTGGGCATGACTCACCTGGGCCGCACGACGAGGTACTACGACAGCCCGAACGAGCTCTTCGAGAAGCTGCCCGGCTGACTGGCGGGGCCGCCACGATCGCCCCTCGTCGTGCCCGGCTCTGACGGCGGATGCCGCAGGTCCGACGGGGGGTGGGGCGTGCCGGCCGGTCCGCGGCCATGTGAGGATGCGGCTCATGCGTGCGGTGATCTTCGACGAGTTCGGTGCCCGACCCGAGGTCCGCGACGTCCCGGACCCGGTGCCGCCGTCCGGCGGCGCGGTCATCCGCGTCGAGGCGACCGGGTTGTGCCGCAGCGACTGGCATGGTTGGCAGGGACACGATCCCGACATCCGCCCGCCACACGTCCCCGGCCACGAGTTCGCCGGCGTCGTCATGGCGGTCGGCGCCGGCGTACTCGGCTGGCGGCCGGGCGACCGGGTCACCGCGCCCTTCGTCTGTGCGTGTGGGACGTGCCCGTCCTGCCTCGCGGGCGACCAGCAGGTCTGCGAGCGGCAGACGCAGCCCGGCTTCACCCACTGGGGCTCGTTCGCCGAGTACGTGGCCGTACAGAACGCCGACGTCAACCTGGTCCGGCTCCCCGACGAACTGGACTACCCGGCCGCGGCGGCGCTCGGCTGCCGCTTCGCCACGGCGTTCCGGGCCGTCGTCAGCCAGGGACGGGTCGCCGCGGGCGAGTGGGTGGCGGTGCACGGCTGCGGCGGCGTGGGGCTTTCCGCGGTGATGATCGCGGCGGCGTGCGGTGCGCAGGTGGTGGCGGTCGACATCGCCCCCGGCGCGCTCGAGCTGGCCAGGAGCTGCGGGGCCACGGTCTGTCTGGACGGCAGCACCCTCACCGGACCCGGCGCGGTGGCCGCGGCCGTACGGGAGGCGACCGGCGGCGGCGCGCACCTGTCGCTCGACGCGCTGGGCAGTCACGCCACCTGCACCGCCTCGATCGAGAGCCTGCGGCGGCGTGGACGGCACGTGCAGGTCGGACTCCTCCCCGCCGCCCAGGGCCGCCCGGCCCTGCCGATGGACCTGGTGATCGCGTTCGAGCTGGAGCTGCGGGGCAGTCACGGCATGGCCGCGCACGCCTATCCGGAGCTGCTCCGGCTGGTCACCGCCGGCGTACTGCGCCCTGCCGAGCTGGTCACCCGCACCATCGGCCTCGACGAGGTGCCCGACGCGTTGGCCGCGATGGACCGGCCCGCTCCCGGCGGGATGTGTCTCATCCACCCCCGATGATTGGAACGACAAAGGGAGCCTCGCCGTACGGCCCTGGTGCGCCGACGCCAGGTGTTGCCCTGGGCCGCCGCAGCCACTGTGGCACTCGCGTTCGGCACTGGCACCACCGTCGCCGTTACCGGCGGCGGGCAACCTGCCGCCTGCACAGATCGGTGGTCGGCCAGCCCGAGCTTTGTGGTGTCCGGAGCGGTGGTGATCGCCGACAGCGATGGCGGGGCGTTCAGACGCGACGGGCGCGGAGGCTGCGCCGGCACGGGTGACTACGCCAACATCCACGATGGCGCACCGGTCGTCGTCTTCGCCGGTGCTCGAAGCTCCGTCGGCGGACGACTGACCGACGGACGGGCTCTCATGGACGGGACGTGCCGGTACTGGTTCGCCGTCGCCGAGGTACCGGCCGGGAGACCTGTCGGTAACGTTTCAGGAGTGGGCGGCGATGCGAGCACCCGGCTTGAGCGGATCCTCGGCCTACCGCTCGCGCAGGACGCGGTGCGCCAGTGGCCGCAATCCGGCGAGCTGATCCGGGGCGGGACCGGGTCGCGCCACGGGCGGTCGGCGCCGGGGTACGCGGCGGGGGCCGGAGACCGGGTCACCGCTGGGTCAAAACGAACCCGGGCGTGGGTGACCGCACCGCCCGGACGAGCATTAGCGGTGCATGTGAAGGCGGATCGTGGTGGCACCGGGCCTGGTGTGGACGCGCACGAGATCGCAGAGTTGGTTAACCAGGACGAGTCCTCGGCTGCCGGGCTGCTGCGGTGGCACCGGAATCCGGCCGGCGAGCGGATTTGTGATGTGCCCGGTGTCGGTGAGCTGGCAGATCAGGCGGGTGCGGTCGGTCCAGATCGCAAGGGTACCGCCGGCGGCGGTGTGTTTGACCGTGTTCGCAGCCAGTTCGTTGACCGCCAGGGTCAGGTCGGAGACTCGGTCCGGGGGCAGGCCGGCCGCGATGGCCTGGGCGGTCACGACCCGGCGGATGGCCGGGAGGGCATGTAGGTCGACGGTAATGGTGGTCGCCTGGGCAGGCGGGTCCTGCAGTGGCATGTTGAACCCGGCGGCCACCGCGACCGGGTCGCCGCAGTGCGGGCTCTCCCATACCGCGCTGCCCGACTGGAGGATCGGATGGGTGCGGTAGGCGTCGTCGAGCCAGCTCCGGTCCAGGCGACTGGTGTCGTAGGGACAGAGGATGGTGGCCTGCCGGCCAGCGAACGCCGCGTTGATCAGGGCCTCGTGCTGGGCGCAAGCGGGGTATTCAGTAGTGGTACGGCCGGCCCAGATGGGTTCGCCGATGATGCGTACCCGCTTTCCGAGGTGGGCGGCGGCGAAGGCGAGCAGCACGCCCGGAATGATTCGCCCGGGGTTCCGCCCGGCCACGGTCATGTCGTGCAGCTGGACCCTGTCCGCGTCGACGCCAAGCGCGGTGCGAATGTGGTCGAGGTTGTCCCCTGGTACGGCGACCATGACCGGCTCATCGGCGGCGAGGCCGGCCCGGATGAACGGCACCGTGCCGGCCAGGTACTCCTCGCGGTCGGCGTAGAAGAGGGCGGGGTGAACAAAACCATCCGTCCTGGTGGCGACGGAAATGATCATGCGGGCGGCCTCCGGGGTGCGTGGTCCAGCCGCCTCGTCGGGCCACAGCAGGATCGGTCCGGGGACCTGGTTGGCGCGCCGGTCAGGTGCAGTGTACGGGGGCGACGGCTGGAACAGCCGGTCAGAGTGAACTCGCCCGGGGCTGCCGCTGCGGCCTGGGCGGGCAAGTCCCGGCAGCGGCAGTTCGGCACTCGGCGAACTGCCCCTTGACGTGTGCCTTGTAGCAGCTCAGGCGCTGCACGCCGGGCGGGGAGCCATCAGCGCCAGCGCCTGCCCTAAGGGTGACAATTGTTGGTCGCGCGGATGGCGAGTAGGGCGATGTCGTCGGTGGCCTGTTCGGCGGCGTGTGCGGTCATGATGCGGGCGCAGACCGCTTCGGCGGGACCTGGCTCGACGGCTGAGCAGAGCCGTTCGATTCCTACGTCAATGATTTCGCCGCGGCGTTCGACGAGCCCGTCGGTGTAGCAGATCAGTACCGCCCCGGGAGGGAACGCGACCTCGGTGTGCCGGCGGGCCGGTTGATGCGGGCCCAAACCCAATGGAAGATCAACTGGAACGTTCAACGTGTCGGCCGGGTGTGCTGGTGTGGCCAGGATGGGTTGCAGGTGCCCGGCGAGAGAAATCTGGATGGTGGTGCGGTCCGGGGAGATCATGGCGTAAAGGACCGTGGCGAGGTTCCCGGTCTCGAAATGGTGGATCTTGCGGTCAAGCAGCGTCAGCGCGTCGGCCGGGCCGTCGCAGACCAGGGCGTAGGCGCGCAGCGCGCTGCGGAGGCGTCCCATCACAACTGCCGAGCCCAGTCCATGTCCGGACACATCGCCGATGACGACCCCCAGCCAGCCGGAGGGGAGGGTGAACACGTCGTACCAGTCGCCGCCGACGCCGGCGTCGTGGCCGGGCACGTAGCGGGCGGCCATGTCCACACCGCGCGCGTCGGGTAGGTGGGTGGGTAGCAGGCTGCGTTGCAGTGCGAGGGCGGCAGTGCGGTCGATGCTGCTGGCCCGGGTCCGGCTGGCAAGGCTTGCCCGTTCGGCGGCGAGTTGCAGCAGTTGCACGTCTTCGCCGGTAAATCGGTGCGGCCGCAGGCAGCCGACATGCACTACGCCAATCACCTCGCCGCCGGCGAACATGGGCACACCCAACAGCGAGCGGACCCCCCGGTCGAACAGGATCTGGTCGTCGGCGGCGGTGACGTTGTCCAGTATGACGGGCTGCTTCTCCCGAGCGATCCGGCCGGCGAAGCCGCGGCCGACGGAGATCCGAGAGCCTTGCCGGACCTCTTCCTTCAGCCCCTTCGCCGCAGCGGCCACCAGCTGCTGGGCGTGCACGTCCAGCATCAGGATGGCGGCAGTGTCAACCCGCAGCACCTCTCGGACGCGGTCGAGGAGCTCTTCGAGAAGGTCGTTGACGTCAAGTTGGGACAGCGTGGCGTCCGGGACCGCCTCGATACGACGCAGCCGCTCGTGGCTCCCGCTACCCTGCACGCCAATCACAGCAGAAGCGTAGCCCTTACCAGGCCCAGGGCAGCCCCTCAAGAGCGTCGCGTCTCTGAGCAGGACGTCGAGCTCCACCACCCACCGTGATCCGGCGCCCCGCCGATGGCGCGCACCACCGGCTCCCGGACGCCCACACCGTCCACCGCCCCGAGCCGCACCGCCGGTCCCACGCCGACCAGCGGCGCGGAGCGGTCGCCGTCGAGCCCGCCGAGCAACGGCAATGGGCGGGCCACGCCCACCGACGGTCCAGCGTCGGCGCTCGGCCCGGCGCCGCATCAGATCCGCTCGTGATCGCGCCCGACCCGCGCGTACTCCCGCCAGCGCATTGGCGGCGAAATGACCCGACCGTGTCGAATGCGCCGAACAGACCCACATTGCCGCTGCGGTGTCTCCACGATGAGAAACAAGCTTGGACTTGAGAGTGAGAGGGATGGTGCGGCATGAGGCGTCGACGTAGCAGAAGGGCGCCGCTGATGCAGGCGGCAGTGATTTCCCTGGCAGCGGTGGCGGCGGCGGTGGCCGTCGTACGAGCCGGCGGTCGCCGCGCCGTAGGTGACGCGACGGCCGATGATCTTCGTGCCCTGCAGGACGGCGCGTTCGCCGATGCGGGCATGGACGCCTCGCCGCTCACCGGCGCCCTCCCTGGCCGGAACAAGGAAACGGCGTCATCGGCGGCCGCAGCGCGGTAAGGACGGCGAGCGCCGCCCCGCAAGCGCTTAGGCACGGCGCCGGCCAGCCGTGACCAAGAGGCGCCCGCCGGGGGCATCCGGTGACTGCGGCCTGGCGCGACGGGCTGAATCTGTCTTTGGAGGTCACGGACGTGGCTGACCGCGCAGCAAGACGTTCTGCATCCCGCACGGCGACGGCGGTCCGGGCGGCGGAGACCGGGCGGCGGACGGGCCCCAGGGGAAGCTACTGTCGCGCAACTTGTGCAGCGTGAGACCAATCAGCTCGCCCGTCTGGTGCGCGACGAGCTAGCTCTGGCCGGGACGGAGCTAACGGCCAAAGGTGAACGCGCCGGCTTCGGTGCCGCGATGGTTGGTGGCGCAGGCGGGACGGCACTGTTTGGTACGGGTGTCCTCGTCGCCGCGTTCATCCTGCTCCTCGCCGAGTTCATGCCGGCGTGGGTGGCCGCGCTGGTCGGCGCGGTGATCCTCTTCGCGGTGGCCGGGCTGCTCGCACTGTTCGGCAGGAAGCACCGCCATCCGCGCCTATGGAAGGCCACCCGAGCCACCATCACCCGCCCTGTAGCTGCACGTCGCGGAGCATCGGTCGCCACGACGCAGTACGGCCCGACGACCGGCGTGGCCAGAAGCTGGTGCGGTTGGCATCGAGCGACCAGGAATGTCAGCGGCCGACGCAGCAGGATGGCGCCAGCCCCGGAGAGCGGCGATGGCCAGCCGCACCGCCGGGCCGGCCTCGAGGAGTCCATCCCCGGGCTCGGCGTGCCGCAGCCGCCCGTCGTGCTTCCCACGGGCCGGGTCGCCGCCGCCTGGCCCGAGCACGCCAAGCCCGCACAGATTGAGGATCAAGCTAAGCCCTCCCGGCCGTCCCTCACGCGGTCCAGCCGAGCCAGGCGTCACCGGCCGAGACGACCGCCAGCCAGATCAGCACCGCCGACAGCGGCACCAACGGCACGAGCGCCGGCCGCCGACGCAGAAGCCGGATCGCCACCGCCAGGAGCACCAACCAGACCAACACCAGCCCCGCGACCGCCCAGGCCGGGGCGACCAACCCACTCGCCGCATACCAGGTTCCCAAGGCCAGGTGTGCGACCAGGCCGAGCCACCCCACCACGCGCGCCGTCTGCATCTGTCCATACTCCGGCTTCGGGCGGCTCCCCCGCTCCACCGCTCCACCGCTCCGCCCGAACGACCTCGCCAGGCGTCACGCCCGACGGCGGCGCCTGCGTCTCTCGGGTGGTGAGCACCGGCTCGTGACGTGGTCCATCCAGATAGGAGAGAATGACGGACGGGGCAGGACGGGAGGGCCGGCTATGAGGCACATCTTGGACGTCGACGAGGCAACCGTCCGCTCGGGTGGGGCGACTCTCGGCGCGATCCGGCGTTCCGTCGGGACGCGGCCCCGGCGGTGGCTGGTCGCGATCACCCTGCTGGCGGGCCTGGCAGCCGCCGGGGCGATGACCGCGGCAGTGCAGCCCGCCGACCTGACGTTCGCCACGCTCTCGGACCCGGTGCAGAGCCTGATGTCGGTCACGGTGCCGTTCCTCGGCATCCTGCTGGCCCGCGACCTGCGGCAGGCACCCCGTGCGACCCGGCTCGCCCCGACCCTGCTGGCGGCGACGCTGCTGGCCGCCGCCGTCGGGGTCTTCGGGGTCCTGGTCTGTGCCGCTGCGCTCGCGGTCGCACCGTCCGGCACCGCTCAGGACCCGTGGCGTCACGCCGGAACCGTCGCGGTGGGCGGGATACTGGTGCAGGTCGTCGCCCAGCTGGTCGGTACCGGGTTGGGCCTGCTGCTGCGGTCGTACGTCGTCGCGTTCCTCGCCAGCATCGTGCTGCCGCTGGGCCTGTGGTTCGTGCTGGGCGGCGTCGACGTCCTCCGGCCCGCCCAGGCCTGGCTCACCCCGTACGCCGCTGCCCGGCACCTGCTCTCCGGCCGGATGAGCGCCGTGGCATGGGCGCAGTGGCTCGTCGTCCTGCTGATCTGGGGCGTGGGTCTGAACGCCGTCGGCGCGGCACGACTGAAGCGGCGGAAGCCGGGGGGCGATCCAGTACCGGAAGCCGCCGCGCGCGGCTCCGGGCGCTGAATTCGCGGGAAGGGCCCGCCCGGGCGGGCGGGGCCAGGTGGACGACGCGTTCAACGTCGAACGCCGGAGTGCGGCGCTCGAGGATGGCCGGGCGGGAGCGCGTCAGGTGGTGCGGCGCCTCGTACCGTCGGGCGTCAGCACGATCCGGCCCGTGGCGCGCCCAGCGGCTTGCCGTGACCAGGCCTCAGCGGCATCGGCGAGCGACGTGGTCTCGTAGTCGAGGACCAACCGCCCGACGGCGCCATGGTCGGCGACGACTCGCAGAGCCGGCGCCTTCTGCTCGCTGCTCAGCTCGACGTTCGACCCACCCGCCGCCTTCGTGACTCAGCCCACCCCCGCTCGTCAATAGCCTGTTTTTGGGGCGGGACGGATGCCACAGATCGCGCGGCTCGGGGAGGAAACCGGCGGCCGGGCTTGCGGCGGTTTGTCCGCCGAGCGCCGTCGCGGAGGATGGTTCCTGCGAGTGCTTACAGAACCCTTAACCCCGGCCTGCAACGGTGTGCCGGACGACGAGGAAACACGGGGAGCGGAAGCGTGCGGGTGCTGGTGGCGGACGACGAGCGGTTGCTGGCGGACACGGTCGCCGAGGGGCTGCGGCGCCTCTCGATGGCCGTCGACGTCTGCTACGACGGCGACGGTGCGCTGGAGCGGATCAAGGTGAACCGGTACGACGTGGCCGTGCTGGACCGGGACATGCCCGGGCAGACCGGCGACGAGGTGTGCCGGAACATCGCCGGGTCCGACGTCGGTACCCGGGTGCTGCTGCTCACCGCCGCCGCCGGGATCCGGGACCGGGTGGAGGGGCTCGGCCTGGGCGCGGACGACTACCTGACCAAGCCGTTCGCCTTCGCCGAGCTGGTGGCCCGGGTGCAGGCCCTCGGCCGGCGGTCCGCGCCGGCCGTGCCACCGGTGCTGGAGCAGCACGGCGTGGTGCTCGACGTGGCCCGGCACACCGCCACCCGGGACGGGCGCGCCCTCGGCCTCAGCCCCAAGGAGTTCGCCGTGCTGCACGTGCTGATGCGCGCGGGCGGCCGGGTGGTGAGCGCGGAGGAGCTGCTGGAACAGGCCTGGGACGAGTTCGCCGACCCGTTCACCAACGCCGTGCGGGTCACCGTGATGACCCTGCGCAAGAAGCTCGGCGAGCCGGCGATCATCCATACCGTGCCCAAGGCCGGCTACCGGATCGGCGGCCCTGCGTGAACTGGACCCCCCGCCGCCGCATCCTGCTGGTCGGCGTGCTCGCCCTGCTCGTCGGGTACTCCCTGCCCCGCCTGGCGAAGCAGCTGCTGGGCGCCGTGTGGGTACGCGGCCAGCAGTTCTGCGACGTGCCGCTGCCCGGGCTGCGGGCGGTCTGCGCCCAGGCGCGCCCGGCCGCCGACGGGCTGCTGGCGCTGGGCCTGCCGCTGGTGTTCCTGGTCGCCGTGGCGGCGCTGGCGTGGGCCACCCTGTGGTGCCTGCGCCCGGTGCGCGACCTCGCCGAGCCGATCGCGAACGTCGGGCCGCAGAACCTCGGCCACCGGATCCGGCCCCGGGGGCGCGACGAGCTGGCCCGGCTCGCCCGGGCGATCGACGAGATGATGGAGCGCATCGCCGCCGGCTACGAGGGGCAGCGGCGGTTCGCCGCGAACGCCTCACACGAGCTGCGCACGCCGCTGGCCGTGCAGCGGACCCTGATCGAGGTCGGCCTGGGCCGGGCGGCCACCGGCGACCAGCTGGAGCTGTTGACCGCCCAGCTGCTGGAGACCAACGAACGCAACGAGCGACTCATCGACGGCCTGCTCGCGCTCAGCGAGAGCGACCAGGGCCTGCGCTCGAGCACGCCGCAACGGCTCGACGAGATCGTCGCAGGGGTGCTGGCCGCGTACCAGGACCGGGCGACGCAGGCTGGGGTGACCGTCGAGCACCACCTCGCTCCCCGGGTCGTGCTCGGCGAGCGGGTGCTGCTGGAGCGCCTGGTGACGAACCTGGTGGAGAACGCGATCAAGTACAACCGGCCCGACGGCACCCTCACCGTCACGGTCGGCGGCGAACCCGCTCTGACCGTGGTCAACACCGGCCAGGTGGTGCCGGCCGAGGCGGTGCCCGGCCTCTTCGAGCCGTTCCGGCGCCTGGCCCGGGACCGCACCAACCAGGGCGGCGGCGCCGGCCTCGGCCTCGCCATCGCCCGCTCGATCACCCAGGCGCACGACGGCATCATCGCGGCCCGACCCGCCGAGTACGGCGGCCTGCGGGTCGACGTCCACCTGCCCGCCCGGCGCTGACCCGGCCGACCGGCCGACCCACCTTTCCCCGGGATCCGCGTTACCGCGGCATCCCCACCTCCGCCATGCCCGGTGGCGCTCAGCCTGGCCGTCCACCGGGCGCTGCTGGCGGTCGGCGCGACCTGGCTGTTCGACCTGCCCACGCGCCGCCGGCGCGCGACCACAACCGCAATCGAAGGAGAAGCTATGGCACGCACAGATCCCCCGGCCCCGGTGCGGGCCGACGTCGAGGAGGCCGCCCAGTGGTTGTCCGGCCGGGTGGTGCGCACCCCCGTGCTGCGCTCACCGGCGATCGACCGGCTGGCCGGCGCCCGGGTCCTGATGAAGGCGGAGAACCTCCAAGCCGGCGGCTCGTACAAGATGCGCGGCGCGCTGCTCGCGGTCGGCCGGCTCGCCGCCGCCGGGCACACCGGGGTGGTCGCGCAGAGTACCGGCAACCACGCGGTGGCGGTGTCGCTGGCGGCCCGGCGGCACGGGCTGGCGGCGACCGTGGTGCTGCCGGTCGACGCGGCGGCGACCAAGGCGGCCCGGGCCCGGGCGGCTGGAGCGCACGTCGTGCTCGCCGGCACCACCGTCGAGGAACGGCTGGCGGTGGCCCGCCAGCTCAGCGAGGCCACCGGTCACCCGCTGATCGACGCGTACGACCATCCGGACGTCATCGCCGGGCAGGGCAGCGCGAGCCTGGAGCTGATCAGCGAGGCCGAACGTGCCGGCACCCCGCTGGACGCGCTGGTGGTGCCGGTCGGCGGTGGCGGCGGGGTCGCGGGCGCCTGCCTGGCCGCGTCCGGCAGCGCGATCGACGTGTACGGGGTCGAGCCGGCCGGCTGCGACTCGCTGGCCCGCAGCCTCGCGGCCGGGCGGCGGGTCCCGATCGCGCCGGGACCCACGATCGCCGACGGGCTGCGGCCGTCCTGCGTGGGTGAGCTGCCGTTCGCCGTGCTGCGCGACGGCGTGCAGGGCGTCGTGCGGGTCGACGACGAGGAGATCGCCGAGGCGTTCCGGCTGCTGCTGCTGGAGGTGAAGGTGCTCGCCGAGCCGTCCGGGGCGGCCGGCCTGGCCGGCGCGCTGCGCCTCGCGGCCGGCCGGACCGACCCGGGGCGGCCGGAGCCGGCCGACGCGGGTGGTCCCGGGACGGCCGGTGCGGCGGGGCTCGAAGCGGCCGGCGTGGACGGGTTCCCGGCGACCCGCGCGGGCGTGCCCGGAACGACCGGCGGGGGCCGGCGGAGTTACCGGACGGTCGGCGTCGTGCTGACCGGCGGCAATGTCGAGGCGGCGCTGGTCGCCCGGTTGATGGGCGAGCGGCTCGCCGACGTGACGAGGGTGGAAGGGGTGGCGGCATGAGCGCGCCGATCCGGATCGGAATTCTGTTCGGGGGCCCGTCGGCGGAGCACGAGGTCTCCTGCGCCTCGGCGCTCGGCGTGGCCCGGGCGCTGGCCGGCGGCGGGTATCGCACCGTCGCCATCGGCGTCACCCGCACCGGCGGGTTCCGGCTGGTGCCGGATGCCGTCCTGGCCGAGCTGCGGGACCGGCCCGCCGCCGACCGGGCCATCGACGACCGGCTGACGGTGACCGGGCCGGCGGTCGAGCTGCGGGCCGGCCCCCGCCCGGGGACCGTGCTGGTGGTCACGAGGAACGCCCCCGGCGCGGTGCACGCCGAGCTGGACGTGGTCTTCCCGGTGCTGCACGGCCCGTTCGGCGAGGACGGGGTGGTGCAGGGGCTGCTGGAGTCGCTGGACGTGCCGTACGTCGGGTGCGGCATCCTCGCCTCCGCCGTCGGCATGAACAAGGTGGCGATGAAGCGGGCGCTGCTCGCCGACGGCATCCCGATCACCCCGCACGTCGCGTTCGACGCGCACACCTACCGGCAGACCGACGACCCCGAGAAGCTGGTGGTGGGGCTGCGCCGGCCGCTGTTCGTCAAGCCGGCCAGCATGGGCTCATCGATCGGCATCTCCCGGGTCGCCGACGGCGACGACCTGGCGACCGCGGTGGAGGAGGCGCTCCGGCACGACCAGCTTGTCGTGGTCGAGCAGGGGGTCGTCGGCCGGGAGCTGGAGTGCGCCGTGCTGGGCGGCTGGCGCCCGGAGGCGTCGGCGGTGGGCGAGGTGCGGGTCGCCGGGGGCTGGTTCGACTACCAGCAGAAGTACTTCGGCGACGCCGACCCGATGGTGGTCCCGGCCGTACTGCCCGACGACGTGACCGAGCGGGTCCGCGAGCTGTCCCTGCGCGCGTTCGCCGCGATCGGCGGCTGGGGCCTGGCCCGGGTCGACTTCCTCTACGAGGAGACCACCGGCGAGCTGTACGTCAACGAGCTGAACACGATGCCCGGCTTCACCGCGCACTCCATGTACCCGAAGGTGTGGGCGGCGGCGGGCGTCGGCTACCGGGAGGTGGTGGACCGCCTGGTCGAGCTGGCCCGGACGCGGCACGCGGAGCGCGCCGCCACCGCCACCCGGAGCGCCCGATGATCCTGCTCTCCGATCCCCGGGTGGCGGCGGTGCCGAGCGCCGACGACGGCGAGCCGTTGGTGGACCTGCGCGACCTGCCCGAGCTGCGGCTGGACGGGCGGGCGGCCGACCCCGCCGGGGCGTACGCCCGGCTGCGCCGCGGAGTCGCGGACCGGCTGCTGACCGTGCAGCGCTCGCTGCCCGCCGGGGTGCGCCTGCTGGTCGTCGAGGGATACCGGCCCTACCAGGCCCAGCTGGGCATCTTCACCGGCTACCGGGACGAGCTGCGCCGGCGGCACCCGGACTGGTCGCCGGAGCGGCTGCACCGGGAGACCAGCAAGTTCGTCTCGCCGGTCGAGGTGGCGCCGCACAGCACCGGCGGGGCGGTGGACCTGACATTGTGCACCGACGACGGCGTGGAGCTGGACCTGGGCACGGCCGTCGACGCCACCCCGGAGGACAGCGCCGGCGCCTGCTTCACCGGCGCCCGCACCATCGGCGCGACCGCCCGGCGGCACCGGCGGATCCTGGTGGACGCCCTCGGCGGCGCGGGACTGGTGAACTACCCGACCGAGTGGTGGCACTGGTCGTACGGCGACCGCTACTGGGCACTGACCACCGGCGCGCGCCGCACCCGGTACGGGCCGGTGTGACGGACCGGTCGAGGCTGGATCGTGGCGCACTTCGGTTGCGGACGCAATCATCGGAGCGGTCTTCCTACCGCCGTCCGACGGTAGGAAGACCGCAGGCCCGGAACACCGAACCGGGGGCCGGCGCGGGCTCCGATGCGACCCAGGGTGGTGCACTTTCCAATCCTCACGGCGCTGACCCTCGGCGCCCCGCGGCCGTCATCCAGCGAGAAGAACGCCACCACACCCACGACGCTGGCCACCAGCATGGCGGCGCTCGCGAAGGTGAGGAAGCGACTTGCCTCCGGAAGCCGGTTGAGCCTCAGAAGCGAGTCACGGACCCGGCCGCCAAGTGGCTCAGTCGCCGCTGGGTGTGCCGTTCCGCCCGAGTCAGCCGGTCGACTGTTGCATGATCCAGATCGTCAGCGGCTCGGCCGTCACGGTGCGCGCGACCTCCCAGCCGGCGCGGCGGTACACCTCGACGTTGCCCGGGTTGCTGGTTTCCAGGAACGCTGGCACGCCGTCCGCGGCGGCCCGACGCAATCCGACCCCCATGACGGCGTGGCCCCAGCGGCGGCCGGCGTGGTCGGGATGGGTGCCCAGGACGCCGAGGTACCAGAACGGGGTGGTCGGCAGAGCGGCGTGCACGGCCTCGCCGTACGCGTTGACGCGGGCCAGCGCGTCCGCGGGTAGGTGGGCCGCGAGACTCTCGTCCGGGGGCCCGCCCGCGGCTGCGGGACCGTCCCACATCGCGACCGACGCGCCGTGCCCGACTGTCCAGATCGTTCCCTGGCCCACCCGCTTGTCAAAGAGATGCCCGAAGAACGCTGCGGCGTACCGTGGATAGGCGACATCGTCGGGGAAGAGGTACCGCAGGACCGGATCGTTGGCGAACGCGGCAACCAGCGAGCCCATCACTCGTTCACGATCGGCCCGGTCGGCCACGGTGATCTCAGGCGCGGTCACAACACCCGACGATATCTGGACGGGGCCGCTGGTGCAGCAGGCCAAGCCGCCCAGTTTGCCGTTCGATCCGATCGGTCGCGAACGAGCACTCGGTATGGAGTGTCGCCCGCTCGTGCCGTACCCCCGACACGCCTCCCTCGACAGGCGTTCAGGTGGGCGTCGCGGGTTGGCACAGCAACTCGCCCGTGGCCGGGTCCTGGCACAGGTATCGGGTCCCCTCGTGCATCCACCCCCACAACACGTCATTGAACAGGGGTTGCCGACAGTGCCGGCACGTCGCGACCCGGCGCTCCTCAGGCGGCAGTTGTGGCACCTGGCCCGCGCTGTCCGGTGTGGTACGTGTCACCGTTGCGGATGCGGGCGAGGCGGTGGCAGCGCGCCGTTGCTGGGACGACGGCTGTGGAGGTGCTACCGGCGATGTGGGGTCAGCCATAGGTACTTCCTGTCCGCGCTGTTCTGATCGACCGGGCGGGACCCCGGGGTCTGGAGTCCCGCCCGCCAGAGAAGCCGTGCAACCCGACCTTCCTGAAGCACAGGCGTTGCGCATCGCGGTGCTGTTACAGGGACACGGTCGCTGGTCACGGCGGCGACTCGCATGAAGCGGTGGCGGATCCGATTGTCGGATGTGCCCTTCGCCGGCGACGGAGCGCCCGTTACTCGGCTCCCGGGATCTCCAGGTGACGGTGCAGGTACTCTCGGACCAGCGCCTTGGCCTCGGCCAGCGTGTGCTCGTCGCCGTCAGGCTGTCGGCGGAACGCGAGCGCGATGAGCGAGTCGAAATCCAAACTTCGTCGATAAGTACGCCGCGGGCGTCAAGGCAGGTACACCTGACAGCCCGGCGTGTCGCGTCACCACGGTCACCGACGCGACCGCGTCAGCAGGTACGCCAGCTGCGCCAGATCCGCGATACGCAGGTCCGCGTCGATACCTTTGAGGCCGGCCGTCCACGCGCCCGCCGCGCGCCCGGCCTGCACTCCGACCTCGGCGTCCTCGACGACCAGGCAGCGCTCGGCGGGCACGTCGAGCAGCATGGCAGCGCGTAGGTAGCCCTGCGGTTCCGGCTTGCCGACGCTCACGTCGTCGACCGTGACCAGCACGGGCGCGTCGATGCCGGCGGCGGCCAGCCGCGCCTTGGCCAGGCGGGTGTCCGCGCTGGTCACCACCGCCCACGGCAGCCCGAGCCGGGCCAGCGCCGCCAGCAGTTCGAGTGCGCCGCTCGTGGCGGTGACGTCGGACAGGTCGTCGTACTGAAGCTCCAGCTGCCGTGCCGCGGACGCGGCCACCGCCGCGTCGTCGAGGTGGGGCAGCAACCGGCGCACCGTACGGTCGGCCGGGCTGCCGTGCGCGATCGCCAACGCCGCCACGGCGTCGACGTCGTACTCGCCGGCCCACACCCGCCACGCCCGCTCGACAGCGGCGTCGGAGTCGACCAGAGTGCCGTCCATGTCCAGCAGCACGGCAACCACCGCCGACAGGTCCGCAACGATCTCGCCAGCGCCGTCCAGGTCCAGCAGCACCACGACAACCTCCCTAATATGCTCGTGATACGAGGATAAGGTGGTGTGCTCCTTCCATGGCAAGCCCTCCCCGACAGCGCGCCGACGCGGCCCGATACCACACCGCGTCACAGGTGCTGGCCGTGATGTCTCGCCGACCCGGGATCACTCGAGCGGCGATGGCCCGCGAGCTGCACCTGACCAGCGGGCTCGCCACCGAGATCACGGCCCGGATGCGCGAGTTGCGGCTGCTCACCGAGACACCCGCCCCCGTCCGTGGGCGCGGCCGGCCCACGACCGTGCTGCAGCCGCATCCCGAGGGCCCGGTGATCCTCGCGGCCGACCTGCGCCAGGAGGACTGGCGCCACGCCGTGGTGACCGTCGACGGGCAACTTCACAACCTGCGCCGTCAGGCGCACCGCAGCCGCAGGCCCGCGACCGTGCTGGCCGCGGTGCGTCAGACAGTCGCCCAGGCCCGTACCCAGTACGGCGACCGGCTTCGAGCCGTCTCCCTCGCCATCGCCGGCACCATCCACGACCGGCACCTCGCGCAGGCCACAACGCTCGGCTGGGGACCGGTAGATCTGAGCACCATTTCCATCGACACGTCTCTGCCGCTGCTGGTCGGCAATGACGCCACCCTCGCCGGCGTCGCCGAAGCCCGCACCGGCGCGGCCACCACCGCCAGCACGGCGCTCCACCTCATCGTCGAGGTCGGCATCGGCGGCACCCTCACCGTCGATGGCAGCCCCGTCACCGGAGCCCACGGCGCCGCCGGCGAATACGGACACCTACCCCTCGGCGACCGCCGCCTGCACTGCCCCTGCGGGGCCCGCGGCTGCTGGGACCTCGACGTCGACGGCCGCGCCCTCGCCCGCCATCTCGGCGAACCAGCCCCTGCCGATCCCCGCAGCTATGCCCGCCACATCCTGGACCGGGCCGCTGACGACACCCGCGCACGACGGGCCGTCACCGCCGTCGCGCAAGCCCTCGCCACCGGCATCGCCGGCCTGGCCAACATGCACGACCCCAACCTAATCACCCTTGGCGGACTCGGTCCCGCTATCCGCCACACCGCGCGCGCCGCGTTCGCCAGCGCCTACACCGACGGTCTCATGGCTTTCCACCGGGCCCAGCCCCCACCGGTCGTCGACGCCGCGCACGGCGACCACGGGCCACTGCACGGTGCCGCGATCATCGGCCTCGACCACACCATCAGCGAACCCGCCCTCGCCGACTGGGCCATCGCCAACCGTTGATCACATTCCCGTCGGGCTGGACATCAGCCCGCCTGAATGCGCTGGTCCTGCTGCCGTCCCCATACCACCGTTCGTACCCGCATCCTCCGGGTGCCGCACGCAAGCGACGTCGTTCGGGCGCCCAACGTCATCCGGCGGGCCCATCGCTGCCGCGGACACGGCGGGGCGTGGGGTCGGTGTGTGAGGTGGGTTCTCCGATCGGTGTCAGAGGGACCTGATCAGCTCGGGAACGTGGCGACGCTGCCGGATGAGCAGCACGACGGCCAGCACGGTGTAGGCGACGGCGATGACGTAGCGGATGTTCGGTGCGGGCAGCACGAACTGGACGGCGAACAGGCCGAACAGCAGGGCGGCTTCACCGCGGGACAGTCGCAGGTCGGTCAGGACGGCCACGCCGAGCAGCGTCTGGGCGGTGGTGAGCACCAGTTCCGCGGTCTGCCGGGCGTCCAGCGGCAACCCGGCGAACTCTCCGCCGCCGAGGTAGTAGGCGACCGGCAGGCAGGCGATCAGCAGGGTCCACTGGTTGAGTTTCGCGGCCAGCAGTGCGCCCATGCCGTCGTCGGCGCGTCCGCGTAGGGCGAACGTGATCGCGACGATGACCTCGGGCGCTTCGGAGGCGATCGGGGCCAGCCACTGGACGAGCAGGAACTCGTCAATGCCCAGCTCCTTGCCCGCGCCGACGAGGGCGTCGCCGAACGGTTCGGTGGCGGCCAGGATGATCATCCCGGCGGCGACGAACAGCGCGGCCACCAGGCCACGCCGGCGGGTGGCCGGCTGAACAGCGATGGTGGCGGCCACGCCGGCCAGTTCTTCCTCGGCTTCCTCCTTGCCGCGGAGCCGCCACAGGTAGGCGGCGAACATCCCACTCAGCACCAGCGCGTCGTACCAGGCCAGCCGGCCGGTCAGCGGTATGACCAGGGCGTAGAGGGTGGCGACGGCGAGGAACACGATCTCGGTGCGGCGGTGTGCCTGCAAGCTCACGGCGTCGCGTTCGCCGCGGACGCCGCGGCGGCGTACCGCGACGATCGCGAAGAGGACCAGCAGCGGCCAGGCCACCCCGATGAGCAGGCGGTTCGCGCCGGTCATGTTCGCCATGGCGTAGGCGGCGTACGCCGGGTCGTGACCGGCGGTGTAGGCGAAGAAGATGTCCACCGCGTACTCGGGCAGGATCGCCACCAACGCCAGGATGGCCAGGGCGAGGCTGCCGGAGATGTCCACCCGGGCGGCCTCCGAGGCCCACATCAGCAGCGCCACCGAGGCGAGCACGGCGGCGCCGAAAACCGCCACCGCCGCCACCGGCGCCAGCTCCACCCCGGCCAGCCGCATGATCACTGCCGGGGCGGCAACCGCCACGGCGAGGGCGATACGAGCCCCGGCGCCCCAACCGGTGACGGTGGTCTCGATCTCAGCGCCCATCACGGCCGCCGGCGGTGTCGGCGAGGTGGGCCGCGTCGCCTCCCACGGGCGAAGCGGCGATGATCGGGACGTTGCGCAGGCTCAGCAGTACCGCTACGGCGACGCCGCAGACCAGGGCGCTGTCGGCGATGTTGAACGTCGGCCACCAGTCGACATACGGGAAGTCCACGACCTCACCATGGCCCACCCCTGAGGGGCGGACGAGCCGGTCGACCAGATTGCCGGGGGCGCCACCGGCCATGAGTCCCAAGGTCAACGCCCAACCGTGGTGGACGCAATCGCTGAAGGCTGGACGATGACGCCGACGCCTGGCCGCCGCTGCCCGCGTGGCGCCCGGCACGCGGCGACGGATCGACAAGGGCCCGGCCGCCGTCGCGCCGGCGGCCGCAGGCGGTCGAGGATCCTCCGCAGGGTCTGCATGCACCGCCGCCAACGATGCAGAGCAGGACGCATCGGCCACGCGGAACTCGCCCACGAGGAGTGGCTGACCGAGGCCGCCGCATGACCAGAGAGCTCACCCGCGCTGGTACTCCCCCGCCGAGGCTTGGGCGGGGATGAGCGGACGGAGATGGCCGCGGGAGGATCCCGCGGCCATCTCCGGCACCGTTGGGGGCAGCGTTCAGCGGTTGCGCAGCGGGGCGAGCGCGGTGCTCCAGGCCACGACCTGGTCGAGGGTGGCGTTGAGCGAGTCCTGCTGGAACTGGCTCGGCTTGAAGACGCTGAAGTTCTCGAAGTCGGTGAAGAGCGACAGCGCCACCTGGGACCGCACATCGGCCATCTGGAGCTCGCCGGCGATCAGGCGCAGATGCTCCACGGCCCGGGTGCCGCCAGCGGAGCCGTAGCTGACGAAACCGACGGCCTTGTTGTTCCACTCCGCGTAGAGAAAGTCGATGGCGTTCTTCAGGGCACCCGAGGTGGAGTGGTTGTACTCCGGGGTGACCATCACGAACCCGTCGAACGACGCGATGGTGTTGGCCCAGCGCAGCGTGTGCGGCTGGGAGTACTGGCCCATCGCCGGCGGGTACGCCTCGTCGAGGTGCGGCAGCTGGTAGTCGAGCAGGTCGATGAGCTCGAACTGCGCGTCGCTGCGCTGCTTCGCGACCTCGAGGACCCAGCGGGCGACGGCTTCTCCGTTACGCCCGGGGCGGGTGCTCCCGAGGATGATACCGATCCTGGTCATTGTCGTGCCCTTCCGGATGTCCTTGCCTGGCGAAGCAAACGCTAGCCATTTATTGCTTGGTCAAGCAACTTCTTGCCTTATGGTCACGGTCACAGCGCCTGGTGCCCGCTCACCACGGTTTCCCCCGACCGCGCCGAGGCGGCCGATTGCTCGGTCAAGCAACTAGCATGGATGGCATGTCCGACTCCCCAGCAGAACGCCTGCAACCGCTGACCCCCGAGGAGGAAGCGCTGGTCCGCTCCCTGGGCCGCGTGATGTACGTCCTGCCGCGGACGATCGACGCCGACATGGTGGGCGAACACCAGTTGCCGCTCACCGAGTACACGGCCCTGATGAACCTGTCCGAGGCGCCGGGTCGGCAGATGCGGATGAGCGAACTCGCCGGCGCCTGCCAGCTCTCGCTGAGCGGGATGACCCGTACCATCAACCGCCTGGAGTCTCAGGGCCTGGTCGAGCGGGCCAGGAGCGCGGAGGACGCGCGCGGCTGGAACGCCGTTCTCACCGACGCCGGCCTCGCCCGCTTGAAGGAGTCCTGGCCGAGCCACCTGGCCGCCGTGCGGCGGCGGTTCCTGGACCACTTCAAGGACGTCGACCTGGTCGAGTTGGCCCGCGCGTTCCAGCGGGTCGGGACGGCCGGCTGAGTCATCCGCCGCGCGCTGATCGTGCAGCGGACGACGGCTGCCGGCCGCATCCGCCGCCGGCGCGGCGGGCGCCGGACGCCGGGCGCGCGGCGCGGCGACGCCCGGCGCCCTCGGCGCGGCCCGGTCACTCCCCGGCGAGCAGGTGCTCGAACGGCGTCGGATCGTCGAAGGGGTCGTCGTGCACCGGCTTGTCTCGCCGGTCCACCTCGCGGGCCAGTTCCCCGGCCGCGCGGTCGATCCGGTGGACCAACGAACCCTGCGCCGTGTCGCCGGCACCCCAGTCCTCGGGGGCGGCGAACACCCCGGTCGGTACGACCACCGCGTGCAGGTAGCTGAAGAGCGGCCGCAGCGCGTGTTCCAGCACCAGCGAGTGCCGCCCCGTCCCACCGGTGGCGGCGATCAGCACCGGTTTGTCCACCAGGATGGTGTCGTCGAGGACGTCAACGAACATCTTGAACAGCCCGTTGTAGGACGCGGTGAACGTCGGCGTGACCACGATCAGCGCGTCCGCGCGGGCGACGGTCTCGTGCACCCGCCTGAGCTCTGCCGACGGATAGCCGGCCAACAGATTGTTGACCAGGTCGTGTCCGTGGTCGCGCAGCTCGATCAGTTGGACGTCGACCTCCGCCCCGAGCTGTTCCAGTTCGCGGCGGGCCGCGTCGGCCAGCCGGTCCGCCAGCATGCGGGTCGACGACGGCTGCCGAAGACCGGCCGACACGACCGCGATGGTGCGCTTCATCGGTCCTCCTCCGTCGCGGCGGCCCGCGCCGCCGCCTTCAGCGACTCGTGCGTCGGGGCGTCCGGCACGTGGGCGGGGCGGCCCACCGCGAACTCCTTGCGCAACACCTGCACGACCTCGCCCAGCATCTCGATCTGCTGGAGCACGGTCTTCCGCGGTACACCGATCCCGTCGACGTTGAAGAGCTGGCGCTGGTAGTCGCCGCCCGCGTACTCCCGGAAGGTCAGGGTCCGGTCGATCACCTCCTGCGGGCTGCCGATCAGGAGCGCCGTCTGCTTCATCGTCTCCTCCAGCGACGGGCCGTGCCCGTAGGCCGCCGAGTTGTCGAAGTACGGGCGGAACTCGCGGACCGCGTCCTGTGAGTTCTTCCGCATGAACACCTGCGCGCCGAGGCCCACGATGGCCTGGTCCGCGGAGCCGTGCCCGTAGTGCTCGAACCGCCGTCGGTAGAGCCCCACCATCCGCTGGACGTGCTCCTTGGGCCAGAGGAGGTTGTTGTGCAGGAACCCGTCGCCGTAGTACGCGGCCTGCTCGGCGATCTCCGGGCTGCGGATCGAGCCGTGCCACACGAACGGCGGTACGCCGTCCAGCGGCCGCGGCGTCGAGGTGAACGACTGCAACGGCGTACGAAATCTGCCCTGCCAGTCGACCACTTCCTCGCGCCAGAGCCGGCGCAGCAGGGCGTAGTTCTCGACGGCGAGCGGGATGCCGTTGCGGATGTCCTGGCCGAACCACGGGTAGACGGGCCCGGTGTTGCCACGGCCCATCATCAGGTCCACCCGGCCGTCGGCCAGGTGCTGGAGCATCGCGTAGTCCTCGGCGATCTTCACCGGGTCGTTGGTCGTGATCAACGTGGTCGAGGTGGACAGCACGATCTTTTCCGTCCGCGCCGCGACGTGACCCAGCAGCGTGGTGGGCGAGGACGGGAAGAACGGCGGGTTGTGGTGCTCACCGATGGCGAAGACGTCCAGGCCCACCTCCTCGGCCAGCTTCGCGTACTCCACCACGGCCTTGATCCGCTCGTGCTCGGACGGCATCCGTCCGGTCACCGGGTCGCGCGCCACGTCGCCCACACCAAAGATTCCGAACTGCATCTCAGCTCGCCTGCCTCGCTCGTTCCGATCACGCCTGACGCCCATCAGAAACCCGGGGCGGGCGAGGCGAATTCCTTGACCAGGCAAGTACTTTGGAGTGACGGCGCTCACGGTCGGCCCGGCAACCGCAGGCCGCGCTGCTGCTCGAGGGCATGACGGCGTACCCGATGGTCAGTTGGTCTGGCCCGGCGCGTCCACGATCTTGCCGGTGACCCGGATCAGCTCGACCTCGACGTCACCCCCCTTCAGCCTGACCCCCTCAGGCGTCACCTCTTGCGCGCCCGATGGAGCCGGGACCGGACGGTGCCAGCGGGAATCTCCAGCGCACGGGCGACCTCCTCGCAGGTCAGGTCCGCCCAGGCGATCAGGAGCACCACCTCACGGTCGGCTGGCGCGATCTCCCCCAGCGCCGCCGCGAGCCTTCCGCGCACGGCCTGCGCGTCCAGCCGTACGGCGACCAGGTCGGCCGGGCCGTCGACGCTGTCCGGGTCGGCCGTGGTGACCTGGTCCGCCCGGGCCAGTGCCCGGTACTGCCGCGCCTCGGTCCGCTGGTGGCCGGCGATCAGGTGGACCCGATGCCGAACAGCCAGGGCCGGGCGCTGGGGTGCGTGGTGTCGTACCGCTGCCGGTTGTCGAACGCGACCAGAAACGTCTCCGCCGCCACGTCGTCGGCCAGGTCGCATCCCAGTCGTCGCATCGCGTAGCCATGGATCGCCGGGTAGTAGCGGTCGAAAATGTTCACCCCCGGTGCGGCCCACGCCGGCCGCCATGAGGCGTGTCGCTGAGCGGCTGCAGCGCTATCTGGACAGGTCGAACGAGATGTGTGTGGACAGCGCTTGGAGGAAGTCGGGAGCGTCAAAGACTGCGCCGGCGGAGGCGACGCCGACCGTTCTGGTCTGTCCCGCCAGGAGGCGGTGGACGGCTTCCACGGCGAGCGGCGCGCTGATGGCGTAGATGTCCTGGCCGGTTGCGGTGGCGCGTCGTTGGACGCCGCCGGCTTTCACGACGACGTCGACGAGGAAGGTCTGGGAGGATCGCCCGCGCTCGTCGACAGCTGCCGGTGCGGGTGTGTCCGGAGCTGATATGTCTCTGGCTGCCTCGACCGTCATGTACGTGTGTATCTCGGGGATGGAAAGGTGGCTGGGGACAGTGACGACATCGGCCATCGAGAACTCCCCGACAACCGCCCGATTGCCCGCCGGGGCGGGAAAGGTCCACTGGAGGGCCGGCAGGTCGTCGTCGTGGTACTGCAGGCGCCCGTTGGTGTAGCGGACGCGCCGGCCGTTGCGGCGTTCCCGGGAGACCTTCCCCGCGACGCGGGTGCCGGTCGTGGGGTGCCAGTTGCTCAGCCCGTACGCGATGTGTGCCTCGTCGGCCGCCGTCCAATCGCCCATCGCTGCGGTGGTCAGCAGGTCTCCGAGGCCGCCGAAGAAAGCCATCGCGGGGACGACTACGGTGCCGGCGGCGCGGGCCCGGTCGGCGAAGTGCGTGAACGTGTCCACGTTGGCCTCGATCTCGGCCGCCACGTCCACGTACGGGATCCCCGCGCGCAGTGCCGCCTCGATCACCGGGGCGGCGGTCGCGGCGAACGGCCCGGCGCAGTTGATGACGGCCGCCGCGCCGGCCAACGCCCGGTCAAGCGCGGCTGGGTCGTCGACCGACGCCGGCCGGGAGTCAAGCCCCGCCCGGGCGGCCAGCGCCCGCAGCTTCTCCGCGTCGCGGCCGGAGAGAATCGGGACGAACCCGCGATCCCGCAGCTCCGCCACCACAAAGCGCCCAGTGTGCCCGTAAGCGCCAAACACCGCCACGGCGTAACTCGATCCCATCAGCTCTCCCACCCGCTCAACGACTTGCGAATGACATCGTCTCGGCAGTGACCGGCCGGCGCGAGTGTCTGGAACGCCACGGTGCATACAATTTCGGACATGGGTACTGTCGCTCTGGCCGTCACCGACGGAATGCTGCACTTCGAGCTAGTGCGGTGTCCACTAACGTTCACCGGGTTTGCGGTGGGTGTTGTGGATCCTCGCCTTGGGGGCGAGCGACTCCCCACCGGGTGGTGGGGCGGGCCTCCGCGGGCCAACTGATCCTCGCGCCGCCCGGGGTGGGCGGCGGGGGTCACGTCGGGACCGGCCGGCACCGGGCAGGTTCCGGCCGGCTCGACGGTGCGTGACCACCGCCGGCAGCACGACCGCTGTCGGGGTGGTGGATCCGCCGCCCGGAACACGGGTGGCGATGCTGGCCGCCGCAACGAGGTCGCGGTGCCCGGAAAATGCGCAGTGCGGGCAGGACAACGTCCGCCCACGGGGTTTCGGCACCCGCCTTCCGCAAGCGGGACAGGTGGACGAGGTGCCGCGTTCGTCGACCAGCCGGACGGTGATACCGGCCAGCGCGGCTTTGTCGGTGAGGACCTGCAGGAGCCGGCCGATCTGCCACTGCCGCAACCGCAGGTTGTGCCGCCCCCCGGCGGAGATGTCGAGCACCCCACGGGGATCACCGACGTGCAGCACACCGACCCGCTGCCGCACCGCCCACGAGACGACGCCACGGGCGGCCTCGTGCTGGGCCTGACGGACCCTGCGCCGGTGCCGACCCTCCACCAGCCGTGCCCGGCGGCGATACTGCCGCCACCGCCGCGACCCCTTCTGGCCCGGCTTCGGCGCCCGGCGGGCCACGGCACGGCGGCGGCCCTTGGTGTCGGCCAGGTGCATCCGGTGCTCGGCGCGGATCGCCCGCCCCGACACCAACAACCCCTCCCCGTCCGGGCCGGCCACCGCGTAGGGGTGGATGATCCCCAGATCCACCCCGCCCACCCTGCCCGGATCCGGTCCCTCACCGGGCGGATAAACCGCCACCGGCACCTCGGCGGTCACGTCGAGGAACAGCCGCCCGCCCTCACACAGCAGGGTGACCGACCGGACCTGCTCGACCGGATACGGCACCTCCCGCGCCAGGCGCACCCACAGCGGCGCAGTGCCCTTGGCGGTCGGGATCCGCAACCGGCGCCCGTCGAGGGTGAACGTGCCGTGATACCAGCGCACCGGCACCAACCCCCGCCGCCGACGCGGGAACCGCGCCGACACGTCACCCGCTGTGCGGCGCTTCGCCGCCGCGAACCACGCATCCGAAAACCGGCGCAACACCGACCGCGCACCGACGGAATCCAGTTCGGCGAACGTGCCCGGCCCCGACGCCGCCAACTCCCGACACAACTCCTGATAACCGGACAGGGGTACATCCCGGCGGCGGCGCCGCCACGCATTCACCTCCAACACGCACGCCCACACGTCACCGGCCGAGCGCAGCAGGCCGAAACACCGGCGCCGCTGGCCGGGCGTGACCCGCAGCGCGACGCGGGCGGTGCGGTGCACGGCACGCGGAGCGGCGGGATCCCGACGGCGAGGCACGAACCGAAGCAAACACCAGCCCTACGACATTTTCCCAACCCCGACCAACCCGGCCAACGTTTGTGGACACGGCACTAGCCGTGGCGTACGAGGTCTTCGGCGCCGCCCCGCCCGGCCTGGCCGACCCGTGGTACGAGATCTCCCTGTGCGGTTCGGGCGCCGTGAGAGTCGGCCGGTTCCGGCTGGAGCCCGACAGCGGCTTGGACCAGCTCGCACGCGCCGAAACCGTGATCGTCCCCGCGTGCTCGGATGTCGACGAGCACCCGCCCACCGACCTCGTCGACGCGGTGCGGGCGGCCTACGATGCGGGCGCCCGCGTGGCCTCCCTCTGCACCGGCGCGTTCGTCCTGGCCGCCGCCGGCCTGCTGGACGGGCGGCGCGCGACCACGCACTGGGCACATGCCGGGGCTCTGGCGGCCCGCTATCCGCGGGTCGAGGTCGACCCGGACGTACTGTACGTCGACAACGGCCGCGTGCTCACCTCCGCCGGCAAGGCCGCCGCAATGGACCTCTGCCTGCATCTGGTCCGCCTCGACCACGGCTCAGTGATCGCCAACGCGGCCGCACGCCGCCTGGTCGTACCGCCGCACCGACCCGGCGGCCAAGCTCAGTTCGTCACCACCCCGATGCCCGCCCAGGACAACCACCCGCTCGCCGACCTGTTCCCATGGGTGATCGACCGACTGGACCAACCCCTGACCGTGGAGGAACTGGCCCGACAGGCGAACATGAGCTCGCGCAATCTCGGCCGCCATTTCAGATCGGTAACCGGCACCACCCCGCTGCAATGGCTTCTGACCCAACGAATCCGCCGCGCCCAGGAACTTCTGGAGACCACCGACGACAACGTCGACACCATCGCATCAGCCACCGGCATGGGCACCGCCACAACACTGCGCCGGCACTTCAACCGCACCGTCGGCGTGCCCCCGGACACCTACCGCCGCACGTTCCGCAGCAGCCACCCCCAATAGGACACCTACTACTCCAACCGCACTGTCCGGCTCGGGCACGCGCGCCCGGGCCGTCCGTACCTGCATCTCACCGCGCCGCCGTTCATGCGGACGTGTGGCGGTCGAAGAGACCAAAACCTATCGGGGGTCGCCACTCGGGTGGTGGTTCGGCCGCCTGCTGATGCCTACTCTTGGTTACCGCAGGTCTTGGCCGAGGCGCGGATCGCGGCAGATCCGGATGCCGAGCAGGTCAGTGCCGCTTGGAAAATGTGTGCTTGGCAAGGCAGACGGGCCTTCTCGGTGAGTGGTCAGTCAAGGCAGAATCTCGACGTACCCGTCGCTTCCGTGCACGCGGATCCGCTGCCCATCGGGAATCAGCCGGGTGGCATCGACCACACTGACGACAGCCGGCAGGCCGTACTCCCGTGCGATCACTGCGCCGTGTGTCATCAATCCTCCGACCTCCGTCACCAGGCCTGTGATGGCGACGAAGAGGGGCGTCCAGCTCGGGTCCGTGTGGGCTGTGACGAGGATGTCACCCGGTTCGAGATCAGCCTGGGCCATGTCCAGGATGACGCGGGCGCGCCCTTCGATGGTCCCGGCGGAGACCGGTAGGCCGATCAGGGCGCCGGTCGGCACGTCGTCGCGTCGGTACGCCCCGGCGATGGCCTCGCCATCCGATGTCAGCACCCGGGGCGGCGTGAGCGCGTGGTACGACCGGAACGCGTCCTTGCGCTGCTGGATGAGATGGTCGTCCAACTGGTTGCTGCGCGCGACGTCGTGGAGCTCCTGGAACGCGAGGTAGAAGACGTCCTCCTTCTCAGCGAGCACGTTGGCCTGCACGAGGCGCTCGGCCTCTTCCAGCAGGGCCTGCTTGTAGACGAAGTAGCGGCTGACGATGCCGTACTTCGGGTACTCCCGGTAGCCGATGAAGGTCCGGACCCGGTCGATCATCCGCTTGGTCTCGTCGGCTTTCTGCTCCCCGTCCGGCAGGGCCCGCAGGCGTTCCAGCAGGTCCTCTTGTTTCTTCTGCGCCTCCTGTCGCCCTTGCTCGAAGCGCCGCTCGGCGGCGCCCGGCTCGAAGAGCTTGATGTTGTCGAGGATCAGGGGCACGAGCGTGGTGGGGCGTTCGCTCCAGCGCGGCCTCGTGATGTCGATCTCGCCGACGCAGCGCATGCCGTACCGGTCGAGGTATGCCTCGATGGCATCGCGCGCTTCGGTCCCGCCCGCGAGCTTCGGCAGCTCGTCAAGGAAGTCGTCGTCCTCGACGCCCTGCAGGAACGCCACCACCTCCGGGTGCGGGCGGATCACGTCCGCGACGTCGAGCAGCGCCAGTCCCATCTCCGACGTGACGTTGCCGGGGGCGGACAGCGTGAGGGTGTCGGCCGCGTTCTTCTCGCCCAGCCATTCCTGCAGCTGGTCGTTGAGCCACCAGGTGGCCTCCATCCCCGCCATGATCGCCTGCATGCTCAATGGATCGCCGAGGACTCGCTTGTGCTCCTGGAAGGCCTCCACCAGGAAGTCGAACAGCGCCGGTCCGGTCTTCGTCCGGATGTCGCGCCGCAGGGCGGCGATGGAGGCCTGGCTGCGCTCGATCAGCTCGGTGACGATGGCCGGATCGGTCTCGATCGGGGCGGACGCGCCGCTGGCCGGCGGCCCGCCGGGACCAGCCTCCGGGAGCGTCGGGACGAAGTCGCCGCGGTCGAGGACGGTCTCCAGCGCGTCCCTGATCAGCGGATCGGACCTCCCCGCCATCTCCAGGAGGCCGGCGCGGCTCGCGGGCGAGGCCAGGCGCCGGGTGACGTCGACGAACAGCCTCCCGCCGGCCTCGTGCATCGGCGCCATGGCCGTCAGCTGCCACACGGAGACGCCCAGTGGCTTCATGGGGTCGGTCATCATCTGCTGATGACCAACGGAGAGGTAGACGTGGTTCTCCCGGTCGCGGGCCGCGGGGATGGGGAACAGCGTGGTGATTGGCCGGCTCTGCACGATCTGGAAGTCATCGTCGACCAGGCACCATTCGATGTCCTGCGGGCGGCCGAAATGCGCTTCGATCCGCCGCCCGAGCTGCACGAGCCGCACGACCTGCGCATCCGTCAGCGCCGGCTGCTCCTGCCGCTGCGGGTCGATCGCCACTTCCTGCGTCCCGCCAGCCGGCAGGGCGTGGATGGCACGCTGTTTGGCGGCGACCGCCTTGGCGACGATTTCGCCGTCGCGCACCTTGAAGACGTCCGGGTTCACCAGGCCGGAGACCATGGCCTCGCCGAGGCCGAAGCTGGCGTCCACGGTGGCGACCTTCCGGTTGCCCGTGACGGGGTCGGCCGTGAACAGGATGCCGGCCGCATCCGGGAAGACCATCTGCTGCACGACCACGGCCATGTGGACCGTACGGTGGTCGATGCCGTTGCGCTGGCGGTAGGTCACGGCCCGCTCGGTGAACAGCGACGCCCAGCACCGGCTGACGTGCCGCAGGATCGCCGCCGGCCCGACGACGTTCAGGTACGTGTCCTGCTGGCCGGCGAAGGAGGCCGTCGGCAGGTCCTCTGCCGTCGCGCTGGATCGCACGGCGTAGGCGGCTTGCTCGCCGAGCTGGGCGAGCGCGCGGGTGATCGCCGCCGCCAGATCGCCCGGGATGGCAATCCCTTCGATGATCCGGCGGATCTCCGCGCTGAGCGTGCGGATCGCCTCCCGGTCATCCGGGTTCAGGCGGGACAGCTGATCGAGTCGATCGTCGATCGACGGCGCTTCCGCCATGATCCGCCGGAAGGCGGCCGTCGTCACGCAAAAGCCAGCCGGCGCGCGGATGCCTTCGATCCGCGACAGCCCGCCCAGGTGCGCGGCCTTGCCACCAACGACCGCGACCTGCGTCTCGTCAACCTCTTGAAGATCCAACACGTACTGCTCGATCATTGCGATACCTCCGAGGCAGCCGTGCTCCGTTGCACTGCACTGGCCGATCGAATCACCGACGCCTCGAGCTGTGTCGAACCTCTTGTTGGGCACGTCCTCATGTCTGGTTGGCTTCCCTCTGACGAGTCGGCCGGCCGCTGCGCCCGGTCGGGCGGCGCGCACCCCCGCACCTCCGCGTCAAGAGCCCGCAACTGCACCGCCAATCTCATCAGCGGTTCGAGGTCGCCGCGTCCCCCGTACATCGACAACACACCCACGTCGTGCGCCCCATTTCCTCGTCGGTGCTGTGTCCGGCCGCCGATTCTGCGGCAAGACCCGGGTCTTGCCGCAAGCCCCCCTGTGCGCTATACGTTAGAAGTGGCAAGGAGTGAGATCTTCTTGCCTTTGCTTTTGTCGTCCGCCGCGGGCTGAGATCCTTCGACCGCCTGGAGCGTGCCGGGTACCCCCGGCGGGTGCCGGACCCCCACGACCGCCGCAGCGCCCGGGCACTCTCAGAGCGCGTTTGGGATGTGAGTTGGTCGGGCGTGTCGCACAGCGGGTCCGATCGATGGGTGCGGCTCGGTCGGTGGACAGGTATGGATCGTGTGCGGCGGTATCCGTCTGACCTGACCGACGTCGAGTGGGAGATCGTGGAGCCGATGCTGCCGTCTCCGCAGTGGATGGGCAGGCCGGAGAAGCATCCTCGCCGGGCGATCATCGACGGGATCTTGTACGTAGTGCGCGCGGGCTGCGCGTGGCGGTACCTCCCGGTCGATTCTCCGCCCTGGCAGACGGTGTACGCGCACTTCACGAGGCTGAACAGCCGGGGTGTGACCGAGCGGATCCTCACCGAACTGCGGGAGCAGGTCCGCCTGGCCCACGGCAGGCAGGCCGAGCCGACGGCGGGGATCATCGACTCGCAGAGCGTCAAGGGCGCCGACACCGTGCCCCGGGGTTCCCGCGGCTACGACGCCGGTAAAAAGATCAACGGCAGGAAGCGGTTCATCGTCACCGACACCGACACCCTCGGACTGCTGGTCACCGTCTGGGTGTTAGCAGCGCGGCTCGCCTGATGGTCGACCGGATGATGACGGCATCTGCCGGTAGGTGGCGTGATCTCACAGAGTCCTTGCGGCTGGAGTCCGACCGCCGGCACGTCGACAGCATCGGGGCGACGGGCCGGCGCCACACGGGCTCGCCCGGCGACGTGTCCCAACGCCAGGCCGGGCTCACCCCCTCCAGTCCCGTCCGCCCCGGACGCGAGCGCCGCTCATATTCGTCCCTCCCCGCCATGGTGGGTCAGCGGGAGCGGGGCTCGGGCGCAGATCAGGCACAACGAATGCCTTTCGTCGCTCGTGCTCGCCGGTTTGGCTGCTCACCTGGCTGCCCGCCGGGGATGCTGATGCCTCGCTTACAAGCTCTGTGCGGCGGGTCCGTTCGTGTACGCGCCCGTGCCCGGCCCCGGTCGCTCGTCCGGCGGCGATCCAGCGCACCCGCCGCCGTACAGGCCCTTGCTGTCAACCTTGCCGTCGGGCCGTTAATCCCTGGCTGGAGCGGACGCCCGCGGTTACCTTCGGGCACATGAACCAGGTCACCGAGGCAGAGCTGCGTGCGTCCTTCGTCAACTGCACTCGGGGCGAGCGGGCTCGGATCACACTGCCTGGGCCGCTCGCCACGGTTGACTTCGACCGCCTCGATTTCCTCGGCTGGCGCGACCCCAAGGCACCCGACCGCGCTTGCCTGGTCACCCAGGCCGACGATCGTTGGGTCGGCATCGTGCTACGGGCGGCGGCGAAATCGGCGAAGTCACTCACGAAGAGCACGATGTGCTCGCTGTGCATGACCTTGCACGCCTCCTCGGGCGTCGCGCTCTTCTCGGCACCGCTCGCTGGGACGGCCGGCCGCAACGGCAACAGTGTCGGCACCTACATGTGCGCCGATCTGCAATGCTCGCTCTACGTGCGTGGGCTGCGGAAGTCAGATGCGATCGCCCGGATGAACGAGACCATCGACCAGGCCGAGCGCATCGACCGGCTACGTCGGCAGGTCGGCCTGTTCATCGACAACGTGCTTGCGCCGACCCTGGTGTGAGGGCCTTGCTGTCAGCGTTGCTGTCAGTCGACCCAGCACGGATCTTGATGTTCAGGATTCCCGGTGGGGTTGGAGCCCCCAGCCGGGATCGAACCGGCGACCTCTCGCTTACAAGCGCTGCCAGCATGAGCCGGAGCGTCGGCCGTCGGTTGCCCCGTCCGGCTCGTTCCTGGGGCGCGTGCGCGTCCGTCTCTCGCGGTCTGCGACGGCTGATGTCAGCCGTCGATGTCAGTCGGCGTGGACCTGGCCCTCGTCGACGACGTGCAGGACTCCCACGTAAACCGGTCCCGCTACGGTGATCCCGTGGCACGTTTCAGCATGATGGCTCGCGTCGATCGTCCCGCCGAGGTTGCAGAGGCCGCCGCGTGGATCGAGCAGCACCGTCACGTCGTGACCTCGATATCGCAAGGTGGCTGCGGTTGCTGTGTCCGTTCCTGGCGGATCGATGGACCGCGACACCTAGCAGACACCATCCCGCCGGCGTTGACTGTGGACGACCCATACTGGGAGCGAGACCGAGCCACGCAATGATCGTCAGACGTTGAAGCGGAACTAGAAGCTGCTATCCGTCCACCGGCCAGAACAGCCCTCGGCACCTGCTCACGCGGCCTCTGGGCTTGCCACGGCTGATCGCTGGTTGACGACGGTTTCACGGCCTCTTGGGCCCCCCGCGTGCCCCGCACTGCCAGGAGCCGGCAGACGGAGGTCAACGCCACGGGACGCTGATCAAGGGGACCGCGGACGTGGAGTTCGTTGACGGTCGGCTCCGTTGATGTCAGCTGTGGATATCAGGCGAAGCGTCAAGCCCCGCACTGCCGGGGCCGCGCGGGCGCCACCGGATTCTTGATGCATTCAAGAAAGTGGGGGATACTGCGCAGCGTGCCCGCGACCTCGGACTTCGAGCGCATGCTGCGCGGGGCGGCGCTTCGCGTGACCCGTCCGCGGCTGGCGGTGCTGACCGCGGTGCACGCGCATCCGCACGCCGACACCGTCTCGATCTTCGGTGCCGTGCGTACGGAGCTCCCCGAGGTGTCCCACCAGGCCGTGTACGACGTGCTGCGTGCGCTGACCGCCGCGGGGCTGGTGCGGCGCATCCAGCCTTCCGGCTCAGTGGCTCGCTACGAGTCGCGGGTCGGGGACAACCACCACCACGTCGTGTGCCGGTCGTGCGGTGCCATCGCCGACGTCGACTGCGCCGTCGGCGAGACTCCCTGCCTGACCGCGTCTGACGACCAGGGCTTCTCGATCGACGAGGCCGACGTCACCTACTGGGGCATTTGTCTCGAGTGTGTCCCGGCACCAGCAACCAGTTGATAGAACGAGAAGTAAAGACGGGAGAAGGAACGACGTGTCTGATCGCGGCAGCGAGAGTGAAAACCCTGTAATCCCATCCCCCACTCAGAAGCGGACTCGACCCAGGACGAACCAGGACTGGTGGCCGAATCAGCTGAACCTGCAGGTTCTCCACCAGCACTCGCCGCGAGCCAATCCGATGGGCGGGGACTTCGACTACGCCGAGGAGTTCAAGACCCTCAACGTCGAGGAGCTCAAGCAGGACGTCCTCGACGTGATGACGACGTCGCAGGACTGGTGGCCGGCCGACTACGGTCACTACGGGCCGCTCTTCATCCGGATGAGCTGGCACTCCGCCGGCACGTACCGCATCGAAGACGGCCGTGGCGGTGGCGGCGACGGCGCCCAGCGCTTCGCCCCTCTCAACAGTTGGCCCGACAACGCGAACCTCGACAAGGCGCGCCGGTTGCTGTGGCCGGTCAAGCAGAAGTACGGCCGGAAGATCTCCTGGGCCGACCTCCTGGTCTTCGCCGGCAACGTTGCCCTGGAGTCGATGGGCTTCAAGACGTTCGGCTTCGGCTTCGGGCGAGAGGACATCTGGGAGCCCGAGGAGATCTTCTGGGGGCCTGAGGACACGTGGCTCGGAGACGAGCGCTACAGCGGTGACAGGGAGCTCACCGGTCCTTTCGGTGCCGTCCAGATGGGCCTGATC
The DNA here is from genome assembly GCF_052814115.1 of Micromonospora sp. IBHARD004. Classification (NCBI taxonomy): domain Bacteria; kingdom Bacillati; phylum Actinomycetota; class Actinomycetes; order Micromonosporales; family Micromonosporaceae; genus Micromonospora; species Micromonospora sp. IBHARD004. The sequence goes on along the minus strand of NZ_CP199934.1, from coordinate 2,235,223 downwards.
TACGTGAACCCGGAGGGCCCGAACGGCAAGCCGGATCCGCTGGCTTCCGCACGTGACATCCGGGAGACCTTCCGTCGCATGGCGATGAACGACGAGGAGACAGTTGCACTCATCGCCGGCGGCCACACGTTCGGCAAGACCCACGGTGCGGGCGACGCCAGCTTGGTCGGCCCCGAGCCCGAGGGCTGCCCCGTCGACCATCAGGGCCTTGGCTGGAAGAGCACCTTCGGCAGCGGCAAGGGCAAGGACACGATCACCAGCGGGCTCGAGGGGGCGTGGACGCCCACCCCGATCACCTGGGACAACAGCTTCTTCGAGACGCTGTTCGGGCACGAGTGGGAGCTGACCGAGAGCCCTGCCGGCGCGAAGCAGTGGAAACCGAAGGACGGCGCCGCGGCGGACGCCGTGCCCGACGCGCACGACCCCTCGGTCAGGCACGCTCCGATGATGGCGACGACGGACCTCGCGCTGCGCGTCGACCCGGTGTACGAGCAGATCTCGCGGCGTTTCCTGGAGAATCCGGACCAGTTCGCGGAGGCGTTCGCCAAGGCGTGGTTCAAGCTGTTGCACCGCGACATGGGCCCCGTCTCGCGCTACCTCGGCCCGTGGGTTCCGGAGCCGCAACTGTGGCAGGACCCCGTCCCGGCGGTCGATCACGAGCTGGTCGCGGACGAGGACATCGCTGCCCTCAAGGCCAAGCTCCTCGCATCGGGACTGTCCAGCTCCCAGTTGGTCTCGACCGCCTGGGCGTCGGCGGCGAGCTTCCGCGGCACCGACATGCGGGGCGGGGCCAACGGGGCGCGGATCCGCCTCGAGCCGCAGAAGAACTGGGAGGTCAACGACCCGGCCGAGCTCGCCACCGTGCTGCAGGCCCTGGAGCAGATCCAGCAGGAATTCAACAACTCACAGTCCGGCGGGAAGAAGGTCTCGCTTGCTGACCTGATCGTCCTCGGCGGGTGCGCGGCCGTCGAGCAAGCGGCCAAGAACGCCGGGCATGACGTCGCGGTCCCGTTCTCACCCGGGCGCACGGACGCCTCCCAGGAGCAGACCGACGTGGAGACGTTCACCGTGCTCGAGCCGAAGGCAGACGGGTTCCGCAACTACCTGCGAGCCGGAGAGAAGTTGTCGCCGGAGACCCTGCTGCTGGACCGGGCCAACCTGTTGACGCTGACCGCTCCCGAGATGACGGTCCTGATCGGCGGCATGCGGGCCCTGAACGCCAACGTGGGGCAAGCACGACACGGCGTCTTCACCGGGCGGCCCGAGACGTTGACGAACGACTTCTTCGTGAACCTGCTGGACATCGGCACGGAGTGGAAGCCATCCGCCTCGGCCGAGAGCGTCTTCGAGGGTCGGGATCGCGCCACAGGCGAGGTCAAGTGGACCGCCACCACGGTTGATCTCCTCTTCGGTTCGAACTCCCAGCTCCGAGCCATCGCGGAGGTCTACGCCAGTTACGACGGGCAGGAGAAGTTCGTCCAGGACTTCGTCGCGGCGTGGGTCAAGGTCATGAACCTGGACCGGTACGACCTCGCCTGATGCCAAGGGGCCCCGGTCACCGAGAACGGGACCGGGGCCCCTCTGTCCCTGGCCAGATGGGGGTGGGCGCGGCAGGTTTCGAACCTGAGACCCCTCGCTTGTAAGCTCCGCGCGCTCCGAAGCGCAGTAGCGGCAACAGCGCGACCGCCGGCACCTCGCTGACGCGGCCGGCTTGCGCTCCCCCACGCCGCGCCGGTCCTGGCCCCGCGGCCCGGCCGGCTGCCGGCCCACTGCCTTACCCGTCAACCGCCTGTGGTTGTCCAGCGGTCCGCCGGGCTCCCCGCTCTCCACGCCAGCCGCCGGGCGTTCGGCGCGGTCCCGTCCATGGCGCGACGCAGAGGGGCGGCTCGGAGCCTTGGCTGGCATCCCATCATCGGTCACCAGCTTCGGATTCGGGCGCTTCCCCGAATCTGGCGGCCTCGGTCCGCGCCGTGTCGATGATGGCGCCGGCCTCCAACCGGGCCACTGTCGCACGACGGCGTCCAGTCGGGACGGGGGCGGGCGCTCGACCCGGATGGGGCTGCCGCGGACGAGGGTGTCGTAACTGCATCAACACACCCCGCGCAGAGGTCGGCTGGCGCCCGTCGGTATCGGCGGAGCGGTAGAACAGGAATAATTCCGCGGCATGCGGGCGCGATTCGCCGCGGTCAGGCGGTGGTACGGGGAGCACAGGCGGGTCGTCCGCCGTGTGCTTCTCGCGATGGTCGTCGGTGCGGTGCTGTCGAGCGGCTGCACGGTGGCCAGCGTGGCGTGGATCCGCAGTGGTGCGGACGGCCACATCTACAGCGAGGCCGGCGTGCCGGATGCGCCGGTCGCCCTGGTCCTGGGCACCAAGGTGGGCACGGACGGCACGCCGTCACCGTTCCTCGCCGCCCGGCTGGAGATCGCGCAGCGGCTGTTCGACGGCGGCAAGGTTCGGGCGATCCTGGTGTCCGGCGACAACATGAATGCCGACTACAACGAGCCCGACGCGATGCTGCGCTGGCTGGTCGACCGGGGCGTGCCGGCGCAGAAAGTGGTGCTGGACCACGCCGGCTTCGACACGTACGACTCGTGCGCGCGGGCAAAGCGGATCTTCGGGGTGCAGCGCGCGACCGTGGTGACCCAGTCTTTCCACCTGCCCCGGGCCGTGGCGCTGTGCCGGAGCCTCGGCATCGATGCCAACGGCGTGGGCGACGAGACCGCGAAGCGGTACGCCCAGCGGTGGTGGGTCAGCTCCAGCCGCGAGTACGGCGCCTGCGTTAAGGCGGCGCTGGACCTGCTCTCCGGCCGGGACCCGATCCATCTCGGCCGCCGCGAGACCGGCATCGACGACGCTCTCCGGGACGGCTGACGACGGCCGACACCGGCAGCCGGGCACGACGGGAGTCGAGATGATCACTAGAGCCTCCGTCGCCCGGGACGCGCGCGGCTTCGTCCGTTGGGTGCCAGCCCTTCCGCAGGGGTGCGTCGGCGCGCCGGTCCTCATCTGGAACCCCGGGCCAACGGCCCATACACCGGGCGTACCACCGAGCCCGCCCTGACCTGAGCAGCGGCAAGCAGCAGGCGGACGTCCTGCTCGTCTTCGCCCCTACGTCCTTGGCCCTGCCCAGGCGTCCGTTACCCGGAAGGGCACCCCGATGTGGTGTGATCTCAAGGCATGAAGGTCAGGGTCGTCGGTGCCGGTGTTGTGGGCTTGACCAGTGCACTCCGTCTGAGGCAAACCGGTCATGAGGTCGACGTAGTTGCCGCGAGAATGGGGAAGAGCACCACATCGTCGGTCGCCGCGGCACTCTGGTATCCCTACCGCGCCTACCCGGAGGCGGACGTAACCCGATGGTCGGCGACCACCTACCAGGTGCTGCGCGGCCTGACCTCCGATCCGTCCGCCGGCGTGCGAATGCGCCACGGGCAGGAGTTGTTCCGTCAGCACACCTCCGACCCGTGGTGGCGGGATGCGGTTCCCGAGCTGGGTCGGGTTGCGGTCGACCGACTGCCGGCCGGCTACGTCGACGGTTACGAACTGAGCGTTCCGGTGGTGGACATGGCGGTGCATCTGCCATGGCTGCTCGGTCAGTTGCAAACGGCGGGGGTCGCCGTTTCAACCCGGTACGTGGATGATCTGGCCGGGGCCTTCGAGGACGTGGATGCCGTGGTGAACTGCACCGGGCTGGGTTCCAGGGAGTTGGTCCACGACGAGACCCTCACACCGGTACGGGGACAGGTGATCGTCGTCGCACAGTTCGGCCTGACCGAATGGCTACTCGACCAGAACGATCCCGAACAACTGATCTACGTCGTACCCAGGAGCGACACCGTGCTGCTCGGCGGCACCGCCGAGGAGGGCGACGAGGACCTAACCGTCAGGCCGCAAACGATCACCGACATCCTGAAACGGTGCACCGAGCTGGTGCCCGCGCTCGACAAGGCCCGCATCCTCAGCCATCGCGTGGGCCTACGTCCTGGGCGCCCGACCGTGCGGCTGGAAACCGAGTTCATCGACCGCGGTCCGGTGGTGCACTGCTATGGCCACGGTGGCGCCGGAGTCACACTGTCCTACGGCTGCGCCGAGGACGTCGCCGAACTCGTATCAGGACTGTCCTGACCGCTGTGGGCCCGGCGTCGCAGCGGTGCCGCCTTACCGTCATTCGGCGCGCGGCCGTTAGGGTCGCGTGGTGAGTCAGGGCGGCGAGCATGACGTGGAACAACCCTTGGCCGGGGGCCGTTTGACGGCTGGTGTGGTGCGGGTTGGAGACACGGTGCGCCGCCCAGCGTCGCCGGCGTCGCGTTACGTGGCGCGACTGCTGGCTCATCTCGTCAGGAAGGGTTTCGACGGCTGCCCTCAGCACCAGGGGTGGGACCAATACGGCCGTGACATCTTGTCGTTCGTGCCCGGCCACGTTCCTCCACGATGGCAGCACTTCACCGACGACCAGGTCGGACAGGCAGCGACGCTGCTGCGAAAACTGCACGATGCCACGCGAGACCTGATGCCCAGCCTCCGGGAGGAGGTGGTTTGCCATCACGACCCCGGTCCGAACAACACGGTCTTCCGCGACGGTCAGCCGATCGCCTTCATCGACTTCGACTTCGCGGCGCCAGGCCACCCGCTGGAGGACGTGGGGTACATGGCGTGGGCATGGTGCATCTCGTCACGGCCCGATCGGGGACCCGCGACAGAGCAGGCCCGCCAGGTGCGGATCCTGGCGGACGCCTACGGCTTGAGCCCGACCGACCGGGACCGTCTACCTGCCGCCATCGGCGAGCGCTTACGCCGCAACGAGGCGTTCTGGCGAGACATCCTCGACGACGAAGCGGCCTCGGTCGCTCGCGCACGCTCTGGCGAGGTGCTCGCCTGGACCCGACGCGAATTGGCCTACACCGAGGCCAACCAAAAGACCTTTATCGCCGCACTCAATTCGGCATGAGTTGCAGCCGGGCCCAATCATGCAACGGCCGGAAGCCGACACCTTCGGAGCAGCCGAAGAGGTCACCGAGCAGAAAGTCCTGATCGATCGATATTGATGTCGAGCCGCCAGGCCACCCACGTCGCCCTCGTACAGGTCGGCGACGAGCGGCATTCGCATTCCTCGACTGGGCGCAGCGCGAACTGCTGCCTGCCCTGCTTGAGCTCCGCTGACAGGGGCACGGCAGACTGGTGGCATGACGCGAGGCATTGCCCTGGTCCGGCGACCCAGCGGCCGGCTGGCCGAGGGGCTGGTCACCCACATCGAGCGCAGCGACGTGGACGTCGCGCAGGCCCGGCGTCAGCACGAGGCGTACCGGGCCGCGCTCGCCGAAGCCGGCTGGCAGGTGCGCGAGGTCGCCCCCGCCGACCACTGCCCCGACTCGGTGTTCGTCGAGGACACCGTCGTGGTCTGCGATGGCCTGGCGGTGATCACCCGGCCGGGCGCGGCACAGCGCCGTCCAGAGATCCCCGGCACGGAGAAGGCGGTACGCGAGGCCGGGCTGGAAGTCGTGCGCATCGAGGCTCCCGGGACGCTGGACGGCGGCGACGTGCTGCAAATCGGCACCACCGTGTACGTGGGCCGAGGCGGCCGCACCAACGGCGAGGGCGTGGCCCAACTGCGCGCCCACCTGGCGTCCCGCGGACGCACGGTAATCCCGGTCCCGCTGCGCGACGTGCTGCATCTCAAGTCGGCCGTGACCGCGCTGCCCGACGGCACCCTCCTCGCGCTGCCGGAACTGCTCGACACGACCGCGCTCCGACAGCCGATGCGCACGGTCGACGAGGAGGCCGGCTGCCACGTCGTACCACTCGGGGATGACCTCGTACTGCTGGCCGCGTCGGCGCCGCGCACCGCGGCGCTCGTTGCGGACCTCGGCTTCACACCGGTCGTCGTCGACATCGGCGAGTACGAGAAGCTTGAGGGCTGCGTCACCTGCCTGAGCGTGCTGATCCCCCGGGTCCAACCCACGCCTGCGCCGGACTCGGTCGGCGGCAGATGAGTACGTCGGCCGGCGAGTGCGGCAGGGCGCGGTCGCGGACGCGGACGCGAACGCGGTAGAAGCCGACCACCACGGACAGACGGCGCGAGACTGTCGAGGGCTGGAAGCGGCGTACGTCCTGGAGCCAGTGCCCGTGTCGCTCGATGTCCGCGCGTGCGGCCGACAGCGGAACGCCCGACCCGGCCACGTTTGGTTCATCGCGTACGCCCCAGCTCCATGGCGAGCGGCAGGTGGCTCTGTCGCTGCCGGCCGGTCGTCTCGCTGTGGAGTCTTGTGGGCCGGCGGCGCGGCGCCGGCGGTTAGGCTGTACGGATGCAGGGGGCGGTGTCCTGGAGCGACCTCGATGGCTGACGCCGACGATGTCCGTCAGGTGGCGGTGGCGCTGCCTCACGTGGTCGAGATCGACAGTGACGGCTTCGACTTCCGAGTCGCCGGCAAAGGGTTTGTTTGGTCCTACCCGGAGCGCAGAGCTGGTACGTCGCGCCTCATCCGGACCGATATCGCGGTGCTGTACGTCGGCGACGAAGCGGAGAAGCAGGCGTTACTCCTCGGCGAGCCCGAGGTTTTCTTCACCACGCCCGCGTATGACGGGTTGCCCCTGGTCATGCTGCGGTTGACGCACGTGAGCGTCGACCGTCTACAGGAGCTCATCACCGACGCGTGGCGCATGCGTGCCCCGGACTCGCTCGTCGGTGACCTCGATGACGGAACCGACTCGTTGGACCCAGGTCTGAGCAGAGCTGATCAGTAGGTAGAGGTAGCGCTCCCCCCGCCACCGGAGGCGGAGCCTGCGGAAGGCTGGTCGATCGCCGTCTGCGCCAGCAGCAGCAAGGTTGCGTGTCCCGCACGCTCCGCGGCATGACAGTACGTTTCTCAGGAGGCGTCGAACCATCGCTTGCCAGCTGCCCAGTGCCGTAGCCACCCGGCGAACCCCGGGCTGGCGGTGGTGTGACCGAACTCCGCCCCGAACGGAGCGGCGCCCTCAGGGCTGATGTTCCAGATATGGCCGCGATGCCGGCCGGTCACTATCAGGTGCCAGTACATCCCACAGCCGTCCGTGCCGAGCACGACCGACCCGTGGTTGAAGACTGGGTCGAGCAGCGGCTCGATCTCCTCGTATGGTCGGGGATCGTCCTCCCATAGCCACCCCTCAGTCAGCGGGAAGGGTGCGCTCAGGTTTCGCACCGGACGATCGTCGCCCCAGTCGTCGGGCATCTCCGCGACGCCTACGAGGCCGTAGTCCGGCGGTCCGGAGAAGGATCCATCCGTGATCTCGGCGACGAACGTCCGGTACGGCTCCGGCAGAACGATGCCGTGCTCTGCTTCGAAGGCGTATACCCCTGCCCAGCCCAGAGCCGATTCGCCAGCGTCATCCACGCTGAAGGCGTTACGGAGCTCGGTGAGGTCGTCCGGGTAGGCGTACTCGGTGTTCATGTCGCGGTTGATATCACGGTCCTTCTTCAAGGTGTAATCGGCAGAGTCGACCGTCCTGCAGCGAGCTCGACGGCCACGCGACCAGCGGCAAATGAGTGCGCTTGGTCAGCTAGCGCCCGCTGATACGGTGCCCGCGTGATCAAGGACTTGACCGACGCCTACCTCCAAGCGGTGGACGAGGCGCTGCCTGGCTTCGTCGAGAAGCTCCACGTCGTCGGCTCGGCGGCACTCGGGGCCTGGGTGCCCAACGCTAGTGCCGTGTCCACAAGCGTTGGCCGGGTTGGTCGGGGTTGGGGAAAGTGTCGTAGGGGTGGTGTTGGCTTCGGTTCGTGCCTCGTCGTCGGGATCCCGCCGCTCCTCGGGTTGTGCATCGCACCGCACGGATCGGATTGCGGGTGACGCCGGGCCAGCGGCGCCGTTGTTTCGGGCTGCTGCGCTCGGCCGGTGATGTATGGGCGTGTGTGTTGGAGGTGAACGCGTGGCGGCGGCGCCGCCGGGACGCGCCGCTGGTCGGCTATCAGCAGCTGTGCCGCGAGTTGGCGGCATCCGGGCCGGGCACCTTCGCTGAACTCGATTGCACCGGGGCGCGGTCGGTGTTGCGGCGGTTTTCGGATGCGTGGTTCGCGGCGGCGAAGCGCCGCAGCGCCGGTGACGTGTCGGCGCGGTTCCCGCGTCGTCGGCGGGGGCTGGTGCCGGTGCGCTGGTATCACGGCACGTTCACCCTCGACGGGCGCCAGGTGCGGATCCCGACCGCCAGAGGCACTACCCCGTTGTGGGTGCGCCTGGCGCGCGACGTGCCGTATCCGGCCGAGCAGGTCCGCTCGATCACCCTGCTGTGCGAGGGTAGGCGGCTGTTCCTCGACGTGGCCGCCGAGGTGCCGGTGGCCGTCTATCCGCCCGGCGAGGAACCGGACCCCGGCCGGGTGGCCGGGGTGGATCTCGGGATCATCCACCCCTACGCCGTGGCCGGCCCCGACGGGGAGGGGTTGCTGGTGTCGGGGCGGGCGATCCGCGCCGAGCACCGGATGCACCTGGCCGACACCAAGGCCCGCCGCCGTGCCGTGGCCCGCCGTGCGCCGAAGCCGGGTGAGAAGGGGTCGCGGCGGTGGCGGCAGTACCGGCGTCGGGCACGCCTGGTGGAGGGCCGGCACCGGCGCAGGGTTCGTCAGGCCCAGCACGAGGCCGCCTCCACGGTGATCTCGTGGGCGGTGCGGCAGCGGGTCGGTGTGCTGCACGTGGGCGATCCCCGCGGGGTGCTGGACCTGCCTGCCGGGCGGCGGCACAACCTGCGGCTGCGGCAGTGGCAGATCGGCCGGCTCCTGCAGGTCCTCACCGACAAGGCCACCCTGGCCGGTATCACCGTCCGGCTGGTCGACGAACGCGACACCTCCTCCACCTGCCCCGCCTGCCGACGGCGGGTGCCGAAACCGCGTGGGCGGACCTTGTCCTGCCCGCACTGCGCGTTCTCCGGGCACCGCGACCTGGTCGCGGCCGCCAGCATCGCCACCCGTACCCCGGGCGGCGGATCCACCACCCCGGCAGCGGTTGTGCTGCCGCAGGTGGTCACGCACCGTCGAGCCGGCTGGCACCTGCCCGGTGCCGGCCGGTCCCGGCGTGACCCCCGCCGGCGGCGCGAGGATCAGTTGGCCCGCGGAGGCCCGCCCCACCAACCGGTGGGGAGTCGCTCGCCTGCTACGGCGAGGATCCACAACACCCACCGGAGACCCGGTGAACGTTAGTGGACACCGCACTAGCGACGTCGACACGGTCATCGTGACATCACGCGTCGCGAGCCCAAGTGACCTGGCTGCGCTGGCGAAGGTTCACGAGACCATGCCAGCCAAGCCGCACTTGGACGGCGTGTACCTCGATCAGGCGACGTTCGAGGAGTTCCCCATTGATCCTCGCGTGGTTCCGTTCGTAGTCAATGGCGAGCCTCGCACCGACAAGCCATGCGGCGAATTGACTCCTGTGCTCTGGCTGACCCTGCAGCGGTACGGAATCCGGGTTCGCGGGCCGGAGGTCGACGAACTCGGCATACACGTCGACTCAGCGGCGCTGCGCCGGTACAACCTTGAGAACCTTCGTGACTACTGGAAGCCAGCGGCCCCAAACATCTATCAGCACGTTGCCGAGCTACCCGCAGACACCCCTGTGGATGCTAACGCCGTAGCGTGGTGCGTCCTCGGTCCAGCCCGGCTGCACTACACGCTCGCCTACGAAGACATCACCTCGAAGGCCGGCGCCGCAGCGCACCTTGCCGAGATCTTCCCCGAATGGAAAGCCTTAGCCCACCGGGCAGTCCGGTGGCGCACCAGTCAAGAGGAGTCGTTCACCGCGCCGGACATGCGGGAAGTCGCCCGCAGCATCGATGCCGTAACTGACGACGCTTGGAAGCGCTGGGGCGACCAGATCGCCTGAGCCGTAAGGCATTCACAGCCTCATGGGGCAGCCAGTTGCGGTCGACGTAGTGCGGAACGTCTGTCGCGCCGGTAGGCCGCTGCCGAGCAACCAACGCGCGCTCATCGGCATTGCCACGCTCATCGCGGCAGAAGCGCGCAGTCGCTTGGTCTTGCGGGGGCTTCGAGGTGATCGAAGCCCCCGCTTTGACTGTCGGCGCCGCATCAGTGCGAAGACCCCCCAGCCAAGGTAGGGCCGCAGGTAACGGACGTACCGCAGCGGGGCGGTATCAAGCTCGATACGAAACTCGCCAGCCAGTTCATCGTGCGGATTCGCGTTGAGCCAGTTGCGCACGGTGATCCACTGAGCGGCGACGTACCGGTCCCAGCTGTCCTCGTCGGCGAGCACCATCTCGACCAGGTCCCACCCCAGCTGTCCGAACAGCTCGACGAGGCCGGGCAGGTCACGGTAATCCTCTGCGGCGGAGGCGTGGCACCCTTCCACGGTTGCCTGATCTGGTGGGGTCGCTTTCCAGAACGGCTCGCCGACGAGCAGCATCCCTCCCGGGCAGATACTGCGCTGCAGTTGAGCAATGGTGCCGGCGATGCCGCCGCCGATCCAGGTGGCCCCGATGCAGGCGGCGACGTCGACGGGTGTGGCTGCCACGTACCCGGCGGCGTCGCCGTGCCGGAACATGACCCGGTCGCCGACACCGAGTTCGACGGCACGGGCTCGGGCGTCGCCGATCGAGACCGTGCTGATGTCGATTCCGGTACCGATGATGCCGTGGTCACGGCTCCAGGTGCACAGCATCTCCCCACTGCCGCAGGCGAGGTCGAGCACGCTCATCTCTGTCTGCAGGCCGATGGCCTGGCCTAGCGTGGCGAGCTTTTCGGCGGTGAAGGGGTTGTGGATGCGGTGGTTACGTTCCCGGATGGTGAAGTTGCGCGGAAGATCCACTTCTAGAGTTCCTCACGTCGATGCTGCGGATGGTGACAAGGCCAACGCGGATTGACGTGACGGACACACGCATAAAATGCCTCCAAGGTCATGCGAGGCCAGAAGGTAGGTGCTCCGGAGGCTGCGGTCAACGGGATATTGCCGGTGCCTCCACGCCGCGGTTCGATCCTCCGCAGAGCTGGGCCGGGGCGCACTCATCTCGGCACGACCACGCGATCAGCGGCAATTTAGAGCGTTGGAGGGTCGAGACGAGGCTCCTGGCAGGCGTCGTAAGCGCTCATTCCTCTGCGTTGCTCGGCCAGACAGAAGCCTGTGCGACGTTCACTCGCTCCCGTTGAATGTGAGTGCCGGGCCGCCATAGAGGTGGAACCCGACGTCAAGGGCCTCACTGACCCGACGGCGAAACGTCCCGTCGTCAGGTCCGGTCAGGACGCGGTAGCGCGGCAGGCCCTCGGGTGGCTGGTCGATCATGGCGCAAGCCTGCCAGATGAACTTCGGACTGCTCGCGAACGAACCGATCAGCGGCAGATGTGTGCGCCCCAAGCGCGTCGGCGGTTGTTAAAGTCGACGCCTTAATCGGCAGGAGGGCGGCGCAGGACATGCGGGTGACGATGACGAGCGCTGCGGGACGGACTGGCCACGCGAACGAGGACTTCACTGGCGCCGTACCGACGGCAGCGGTGCTCATCGACGGCGCCGGCATCTCCGGCACCGAATCGATCTGCCGACACGGCGTGGCCTGGTACGCCAGCCGCCTGGGAGGCAGCCTCCTCAGCCTCTTGTCACTCGTGCGGGACCGCAGCCTTTCGGCGCTGCTCGCCGAGGCCATCAGGCAGGTGACGGACGATCACCGGGACACCTGCGACGTCGCCGACCCCATCAGTCCGTCGGCGACCGTAGCCATCCTGCGCCTGTCCGACGGCCTCATCGAGCACCTGGTGCTCGGTGACTCGGTCCTCGTGCTCGACCGAGCAGACGGTGCGCCGCTCGTCGTCTCCGATCCCCGGGAGGTGATCATCAGCCGGTCGTACCGGTCCGCGCTCGAGGCCGCCGCCGAGGGTAGCGACGAGTACCACCGAGTCCTCCGAGACTTGCGCGCCAATCGGAACCAGCCGGGCGGCTTCTGGCTGGCCAAGGACGACCCGCGGGCGGCAGACGAGGCGATCACCGGAAGCTGTCCGATCTCCGAGCTGGCCGGTGCCGTCCTGCTCAGCAATGGAGCCAGCCGCATCGTGGACCGGTTCCGGCTCGCCGACTGGCCAGGGGTCATGGCCGTCCTAGCGTCGAGCGGACCCGCCGAAATCATCCATCGTGTCCGCCAGGCGGAGGCGCGCCACGCGGTGGCGGCGGACGATGCGACGATCGCACACTGTACCGACCTCGGCGAGGCCTGACCGTCGCCAGCGGAGCGCACTCTCACCGGTCTCCTCCCCCGGGCCGCCGCCTTTCCCGACCGAGGAGAAGGGCGTGCGGCGGGAGCACGCCGGGGCACCGAACCTCAGCCCAGATGTCTGAACCACTGTCGGCGAGGCGGTGTGCGCGGACCCGGGCGGCCAGGTGCGGTGGCGGATCGACTTCGGGCCACGTCGCGGTAGTGCGGCCTGGACGGATCTACGGCCTGGTCATCGACCACGAGGGGACATCCAACTCCGTCCCACTCCTCAGCGCCGACAACTGCTCCACCTCACCCTCAACATCGCCTGCGGGATCGTGCTGATGTCCCAGGCGTCCGACGCCGCACGGGCCATCACCGGAACGAGCGCGGTGACCGCGGCCGAGCTGCTACATCGGTTGGGCCGGGAGGCTCTCCTGGGAGTCGCGGCTCGCAGATCGCCTATCACGGCCCGCTGTCCCCCGAGGGAAGAGTTGGATCCTGGCAATCGGCACCCGCCGTCCGTGGTTACCTGGCACCGGGTCGCGCCCCACTTCACGAGCTGTTAAGAAAAATACGCTATCTGGGGGATTTATTTGACCAAACCATCATCACCTGCCTTGCGGGGGCCACCGTGCTGGCCGCCGTGATCGGCCTGTGGTCTGCCGCACCAGCGCGGGCTGGGGGTGGCACGACGATCAACATCGATCCGGCGGACACCGGCACGACGGCGGCCGCGTTCGGCACTCACACGTGCGACCCGAACCTCGGTGGTGGCCCCTTCCAGGCCGAGGACGTCTGGGTCTTCGCCCTGCCGGCTGCGAAGCAGCAGGGCACCTTCACCTCACTGACCATCGAGTTCGCCACGGAGGGTGGCCCCGTCACGGAGACCATCACGACCACGCCTGCCGCTGACCGCGCGATCGTCGGCGACAGGGCGTGGATCAGGACGCCAGCCGGCCCGTCCGCAACCGGCGATCTGGTGGATCCGTTCGCCCTCACCAACGCCACGGCGGTGATCACGGGCACCGACGGAACATTCGACCTGGCGCAGACCTGCCCGGCGACCGGCGGGACACCTAGCCCCAGCCTGCCGGTGACCGACGCGGGAATCTCCGGCCCAACGCTCGGCAAGCTCACTGCGGTGGGCGGCAGTCTCATCGTGGTCGGCCTCGTACTGCTTCTCGCGCAACGGCGTCGTCGCTACGTCGCATGACCTGAGCCGGTTCATCCGAACACCGGGGTTCTGCCCGGCAGGGCCGGGTCAGCCGACTGGATCTGCCGCTGGCCGGCGCCCGAGAGCTTGGGTGCCGGCCAGGGACTGTCGTCCGAGTTATCTCCCACCTCGCCATCTCGGCCCCGACATCACGCAGGTCAGGCCGAGGGCAATCCTGGCCAAATCGGCTCAGGGCCGGGTGGGCTTCCGTACGCTGCGCTGAGTGAAATGGGCACGTTCCTTCGTCGCGCTGGCGGCGACCCTGACAGTTGCGGCGTGCGATGCCGCCCGGACCCCGCCGGCCGGTGCGCCCATTGGTCGGGCCCTCACGCGCAGCGTCGGGCAACGTCAGCTATGGATCTGGTGGCTGCGCCCATGCTGAGCCGTGCGCGGCCGCTCTCCAGCCCGGACACCAGACCGGACCGGCCCGAGCGACCGCGAACTCCCCCGCCCAGGTGACCCTCGTTCCGTTCTTCACCAGCAAGCCGGGTGCGGTCGACGAGGTGCATCGGGCCCACCTCGCGATGGTGGAGCCGACCCGGGCCGAGCACGGCTGCCTCGACTACGACCTGTACCAGTCCGGGAGGACCCGTCGTTGATGTTCTTCTACGAGAACTGGACCGACCAGGAGGTGCTCGCCAAGCACATGAACAAGCCGAACTTCTACCGGTATGTTCGGGGCGAGGTGGACGGGAGCTTGGTGGTCCCTTGGACCGCGCACGTGATGGCGATGGTCAGCCAGCCCTCCAGCTAGACCAGCCGGGCGGCTTCGGAGTCCCGGCCCTGGGCCTGCTCGGCGCCGGACGCGGGCCCACCCGGGTGGGAGCATCCCGGTCGGCCTGCTGCCACAGTTCGACGGCACCGATCATGTTCGCGCACCAACCGGCCGACGCAGGCGCTCCGCTTGCGCTCGCCTAGCGGGGACCGGACCGGGCTGGCCGTCACAGTCAACTTGTTCGGGGGCAGGACATGCGGTTGGGACGGAGTGTCCTCGGCTGGCTCCGCCGCCGGGACCCGGGATACCGGACAGGTCGCCGGGCGGCGCGGCTGACCCTCGTCGCCTCCGTCAGCTTCTACGGCTGCCGGTACGGTCTGGGCAGCACCGTTCTGGCGACGTACGCGTTGTTCGCCACGGTCGCTACCGGCGAGTTCGCCCAGTTGCCGGGCGACGCGTCCCAGCGAGCGCGCACGCTGCTCGCCGCACTGCCGATGGCGTGGGTGCTGGTGGCCATCGGCACCGTCCTGGCCTGGAGCACCTGGGCCGCGGCGGCCGGCATGCTGGTCGTCGGGTTCGCCGTGGCGTTCGCCGGCGTCGGCGGCCCGCGCCTGGTCGGGCTGGCCAACGCGTTCCAGCTCTTCTACATCCTGGCCTGCTTCCCGCCGTATCAGCCCGGGACGCTTCCGGCCCGGTTGGCTGGTCTGACGCTGGGCATCGTGCTCGTGAGCCTCGCCGAGGTGGCGCTGTGGCCCGACCCGGCACCGGTCGCCTTTCCGCACCGCCTGGGCGACGCGGCGAGGGGGGTCGCCGCGTTCCTCGAGGGAATCGCGGACGTGATGTCCGGGCAGCAAGGTGCAGACGCGGAGGTGGCGCGGCGCCACACTCGGGCCATCCGTGCGGTCGAACAGGTGCGGATACTGCAGCTACCCCCTACCCAGCGGCCCATGTCCGCCAGCGTGCGGGACCGTGCGTTGCGAGACGCTGCCGCCGCCGTACACGAGATGCTCGCGCTCGCCGAGTCGCTCGCGACCGAACGGGGGACAACCGAGACCAGGGACGCCGACGCGGCGCGGCTGCTGCGGCAGTCCGCAGCATCGATCCGCTCCTCCGGCGACATCGCGCTCGGGGAAGCCCAGGCAGCCGGCACGGACGACCACCTTGATGCCGCGGGCGCCGCACTCGAAAGGCGGCGGGCCCGGGCGGGGCAGCGGGCCGACGCCATTCGTCTGCGCGTAGACGCCATCGTTCAGGCAGTGGTCGAACAGGCCGGCATCTTCGCGACCGCCGCGCGGGTGGCTGGTGGCTTCCGGACGAGGCAGGCCACCGAGCGTCCGGCCACCGGTCCCGACCAGTTCTGGTACGCCCGGCGCAGCGTCCTGTCGTTGTACTGGCAGCAGTTTCGCGCGCACCTCACCCCACGCTCGGTGTATTTCGAGGGAGCCGTCCGGCTTGCCGTGGCTCTCGCCGCCGCCCGCATCATCGCCGGAACGTTCAACCTGCTCCACGGCTTCTGGGTGCTTCTCGCCATCCTCACTCTCCTGCGGACCTCGGGCGCGGACACCCGCACCACGTTGCGTCCCGCACTGGTCGGCACCCTCATCGGTGCAGTCGCCGGCGGCCTGCTGCTCCTCAGTTCTCCACCGCCCGAGATCTACGCGGCGCTGCTGCCGATCAGCATGGTGCTGGCGTTCGGCGTGGGCCCTCTGCTGGGCATGGGCTGGTCGCAGGCCATGCTGACACTGCTGCTCATCTTCGTCTTCGCCCAGCTCACGCCGGCGAATTGGCAGCTGGTCGGGGCCCGTCTGGTGGATGTCCTGATCGGTGCGGCGGTCGGTGTTCTTGCCGGGTTGCTGATGTGGCCCCGCGGCGCCAGCAGCGAACTGCGGCGCAACGCTGCCGCCTACCTCGGGTCTGCTGCGGAGGCCATCGCACAAACCGTGCAGGTACTCGCGGGGAAAGACCGAAGGCCCGGGGCGCTCGACGCCGCGCGTCGAGGGAAGATCCTCACCGACGCATCCTTCGCCCAGTACCATTTCGAGCGCCACGATCCGCGGATGTCGTATGTGGACTGGGAGGTCGTACTGATCGCCGGGAACCGCATCCTGCAGGGCGCAGAGGCGCTTCTCGTCCGCGATCGGCCCGGCGTTCTGGCGTCCTGGCCCGAGTCCGCAGCCCAGCTCGTCGGCTGGGCCCAGCGACTGCGGTCCGCTTACGCCGACCTGGCCAGACAGTTGCCGCAGGGGCAGATCCGCCGCCCCGTCGCCCCGCCGGCGGCTGCCCCGGACATCGTCGACCGCGTCGACGAGAGCATCCGGAGCGGCGAGACCCGGCCCGAGGTCCTGCGCCCGGTCGAGGTCGACGTCTGGCTTGCCGGCCTCACTGGCCACATCGCGCGGATCCAGTCACCACCGACGATGCCGGCGGGACATCGGCAGAAGACCTAGACGACGTCCTGCCCATCCCGGCTGAGGCAGGTGGCCTGGCGTCGCCGCAAAATGCGGTCCGCTCGGGCGAGCCGTCCTGGTTGCGGGGATGTCCGCACGCCTGTCCCGATCGCGGTCGCCATGTCACAGGCGAGACGCACTGCGCCCGTGATCACTCCAAGCAGCCTCCCAGCTTGGCTTATTACTTTGGGTGACGATCGGGCGACCGGATGGCGTCCGGCTGAGGCGTGAGGGGCTGGAGCGGGTGCAACAAAGATCACGACGGATTGTGGTGGCCGTGCTGGCGGCACTGCTGGTGCTGGGCGGCGGCGCGGCCTTCGCCATCGGGGCGTACGGCCGTTCGCTCAACGACAACCTGGCCCGCGCGGACGCCTTCGCCGGACTGCCGGCCGACGCTCGCCCGACGCAGCCGGTCACCGGCGCCATGAACGTGCTGCTGCTCGGCAGCGACTCCCGCGACCCGGACACGACCGCGAGCTCGCGGACCGACACGATCATGCTTCTGCACCTCGAAGCCGACCACAAGAAGGCTGAGGTCATCTCGATCCCTCGGGACACCTGGGTCTTCGTCCCCAAGTCGACCGACGGTCGACACGGGAACACCATGGCGAAGATCAACTCCGCGTACGCCTGGGGCGGCACGCCGCTCATGGTCCAGACCGTGGAGACCTTCACCGGCGTTCACATCGACCACGTCGGACTGGTCGACTTCGCCGGTTTCGAGCAGGTGGTCAACGCCTTGGGCGGCGTGGATCTGAAGATCGAGAAGACCATCACGTCGATTCACCCGCCGTACCGGACCTTCGACAAGGGCACCCACCATCTGAACGGCGCGGAAGCGCTCGACTACGTACGCCAGCGCTACCAGTTCGCCGACGGCGACTTCAGCCGGGAACGGCACCAGCGAGAGTTCCTCCAGGCACTGCTCGACCGGGCGGCGAGCCTCGGCACGTTGGCCAACCCGGTCAAGCTCAACTCCTTCCTCCAGGCCGTCACCAGGTCGGTCACCGTCGACAAGGACTTCGACCTGGTCGACGTCGCGCTGGAACTGCGGGACCTGCGCAGCACGGACCTGACCTTCCTGGGCAGCCCGAGCGCGGGGACCGGCACCAGGAGTGGGCAGAGCGTGGTGCTGTCGGACACTGCCCGGGCGGGGGCGCTCTTCCAGGCGGTCGCCCACGACACGGTCCAGGAGTACGTGCGGGGAAGCGAGGGCCCGACACCGTCCCCGACCCACTCCGCCAACACCCGCCTCTAGTGCGGTCTTCACGAGCGCTCACCGGTCGGGGTGGCTGTGGTGGATCCTCGTCGACAGGGCGCCCCGGCCGCCTCGTCCTGCCGCTCTGCGTGCCGGGCCGGGCGGAGCGACAGCGGCCAGTCAGCTCGCAGCCGGGGCCGGCTTGAGCGCCTTGCACGCCTCCCGCGCCGCGCTGGCCGTCGGATCACTCGCCTCCGGGGTGGCGCCGCGCTGCACTCCGTGGTCCGAGAGGCAGTGGGCGTACGCCGGGTTCGTTCCCGACCCGCTGCCAGGGCCGTTGCCGTCACGGGCGCGACCCGGGCCGCCGCTGGGCAGTGCCGAACGGCAGGCCTCCTGAGCCTTCTGCCAGGTCGCGTCGTCGACACCCCGACGGGCGGAGCCCCGCGAACCCACCGGGCTGGCCGCCGCCCGGGCGGCCCGACGCGGCCGGGAACGGGGCGCCCGAGGGGCGGCCGGGCGGGCGGCCGGATGGCCGGCCGGACGGGCGCACGGTGGGCAGGTTGTCGGGCGCAGGCGGGGCGGACCGCCGGGTGGGGTTTCAGCGGCCCCGCGTGGCCCGGCAGATCTCCACCGGCGGAGCCGGTGCGCCGTCGACCGGCGCCCGGTCCTCCGGCATGCCGCCGATCCCGCCGGCCGCGATCCGGTCCAGGGTGGCCAGTCCAGCTTCGTCGGTGCCGAAGACGGTCTAGTTGGGGCGCAGCACCGGCGATGCGTGCGGGCATTGCGCCGGGTTACCTGATGGGCCTGGCGTCGGTCAGGAAATCGCCTCTTCATCGGCGCCGGCACAACGGTGCGCACAGTCGATCTCGGGCACCTCGGCCCCGCCACCGAATGGCCGGTCCGCCAACCCGTCAACGGCCTCGTGCTGACCCCCGACGGTCACCGCCTCTACGTAGGTCAGACCGATGCCGTGCGCTGGCACGATCCCGCCACCGGCACCGAACTCGGCCGCGCCGCCGTACCCGGCCTATGCCTACATGGCCTGGCCGGACACGCCTGACCCACCTCGTGCGTCCCGCTCTCGTGGCAGGGGGCCATCCGACCACTCGTGCAGCTCAAGCGGCCTTGAGCGCGAGCGCCTCGGTGACCTGTACGTGACGTTGACGATGAACGATGAGCGGTATGCAGTTCACCCGACGGACCCTGCTCGGCGCCACCGCGGCAGCCGGAGTGACCGGTCTGGCCACCGGCTGTGAGCCGGACCGGCGGGAATCCGGTGCTCCACCGGCCGACGGCCCGGCGAGCGCCGCACCGCCCTTCGACCCGGCGAGCTGGGACAGCGTGCGCGCACAGTTCGCGCTCGACCGCAGCCGGGCGCACCTGGCCACCTTCGTCTTCTCGGCACACCCCGCACCGGTCCGCGCCGCCGTCGCCGCGCACCGGGACGGGCTCGACCGGGATGCGATGGGCTACCTGGGCGCCAACGAGCAACGGCTCGACGAAGCTGTGCTCGAGGCGGCCGCCGACCACCTCGACACCCGCCCGGACCAGATCGCCCTGACCGATTCGACCACGATGGGCCTCGGCCTGCTCTACACCGCGGTACGGCTACGGCCCGGCGACGAGGTGCTGACCACCGAGCACGACTTCTACGCCACGCACGAGTCGTTGCGGCTGCGGGCCGAGCGGGACGGGGTGACCGTCCGCCGGGTGCGCCTCTACCGGGACCCGGCGGTGACCACCGTTGACGAGGTGGTCGCCAACCTCTCGGCGGCGGTCACCACCCGAACCAGGGTCGTCGCGCTCACCTGGGTGCACTCCAGCACCGGGGTGAAGCTGCCGATTCGGCAGCTCGCCAAGGCGGTTCGCGCGCGCAGCCCGGAAGCGCTGGTCTGCGTCGACGGGGTGCACGGCTTCGGCGCCGAGGCGGTGACCCCGGCCCATCTCGGCTGCGACGTCCTGGTCTCCGGCTGCCACAAGTGGCTGCTCGGGCCGCGTGGCACCGGACTCGTCTGGGGCAGTGAGCGGGCGTGGGGCCGGATGACGCCGGTGATCCCCACCTTTGACGGGCGCAGCATCGGCCACTGGCTGTTCGGACGTGTGGGCGGCCCGGCGCCGCCCGCGGGACCCGCGCACACGCCGGGTGGTTACCACAGCTTCGAGCACCGGTGGGCGCTGGCCGAGGCGTTCGAGTTCCACCGACGGATCGGGCCGGAGCGGGTCGCCGCGCGGACCCGCGAACTGGCCGACCGGCTCAAGGACGGCCTGGCCGGCATTCGCGGGGTGCGGCTGGTCACCCCGCGCTCGTCCGAGCTTTCCGCCGGCGTCGTCTGCTGCGACGTGACCGACGTGCCGGTAGGTGAGGCAGTAGGACGGCTGCACGCCGCGGGCGTGATCGCCAGCAGCACGCCGTACCGCCCCTCCTACCTGCGATTCGGAGCGACCATCGCCAACAGCGAGGCGGATGTCGACTCGGCACTACGGGCGGTTCGGGGGCTGGTCTGAGCGCTGCTATGCGCCAGCATCCCCGTCAGGGTCACACACGCCTGCGGGACCGCCCGGTGCGCGGCAGATTGGTACGTCGGCTCTGGGAATGCCTCTGGGGACGTGCTACGCGTCAGGCCCGATCAGCAGGCCACCGCCCGTGTGGACGGGGACCTCGAGGTGCGTGCCACACAGGGACAGAAGAGGCCCCTGGCCAGCGGTGACGCCGGTCAGGGGCCCCCTTGACGCGATCAGGCCTACGTCAGCCGTCGGACTCCGACGACGGGAGGTAGGCGCCCGGCACGTCCTCCGGCGCGAAGATCTTGTCCTCGCCGGGGTACGGCTTCGTCCACTCGTGCGTCTCGTACCACGTGAAGTGGTTCATCTGCGCGGGGTTCGCGAAGTCGGGCTTGGCGTCGGGCCCGGTCAGCCGCTGGTGCGACTTCCACTCGTCCCACTGCGCCGCCACCCGCTGCTTGTCCGCCGGCACCTTCCCCGACGGTGCGGCCGCGGCGTTCGGGTTCTGCGGCGCGGGGGTGTCCAGGCCGCAGGCAGGCGGGGTCTTCAGACCCGCGGTCAGCGAGGTCCGGTTGGGCAGCGCGGTGAACGGCGTGAAGTCCGCGTTCTGGGTGAACGCCACACGCATCGGGCTGGCCGCGCTGTCCTTCTGGTTCATCGGGTGGATCCCGAGGATCTGCTCGATCGTCCGGATCATCGTGATCTGCGTGTAGTAGTGGCTGTCGACGACGCCGTGCCGGGCCCAGGGGCTGATGATCTGGATCGGGGCACGGTGGCCGTCAACGTGGTCGAGGCCGGCCTGGGAGTCGTCCTCGACAACGAAGATCGCCGAGTCCTTCCAGTACGGGCTGTGCGAGATCGTGTCGACGATCTTGCCGACCGCGAGGTCGTTGTCCGCAACCTGAGCGGCCCCGTTCGGCGGACCACCGGTGTGGTCGCTGGAGAGCCAGAACATGTTCAGGTTCGCCAGCCCGTTCTTCTCAAAGTCACGCTTCCAGATCTCGTACCGGTAGATGTCCGGGACACCGGTGTCGAACTTCGGGAAGCCGTGCACCGACACGTTGTTGAGCGACGGGATCGGCGAGGACGAGACCATGGGGTAGGCGGTGTCCTGTCCGGTCGCCGCCATGTTCTTGGTGTCGCAGTACAGGTTCTGCCAGCTCGCGCCGGCCGGCTTGGTCAGGAACTGATGGAACTCGCCGAAGTTCCGCACGGTCTTTCCGGCCGCCTGCGCACCGGTCCAGAGGAAGCCGGTCCGCTGGTGGCCGAGAGCGTCGTCCTCCGTGTCGTAGCTGCGGATGTACTCACCGGCCGAGGACTCGGTGTACTCCGGGTTGTCGGCCTGCATCAGCCAGTTGTGACCCTCGGCCGAGTTCGTGCCGACGTCGTACGTGTTGTCGTACAGCCCGAACTGCTGCGCCATCGCGTGCTGGTTCGGCGTCACGTTCTCGCCGAACTGCGCCAGCGACGGGTCGCCGTTGCCACGCGGGACGTCACCGAAGACCTGGTCGTAGGTCCGGTTCTCCTTGACGATCAGGAAGACATGGTTGATCGTCGAGGGGTCACCGAGCCGCAGCGGGACCGGCACCGGCTTCGCGTCGCCCGTGCCCTCGGTCAGCGTGACCGAGCCGCCGTGCCAGCCGTTCTGGCTGAAGACCTTGCCGGTCTCGGACTTGATGACATCGTCGCTGGGCAGCGTGAACCGCTGCAGGCTCGACGTCGTGTCGTGGGTGCCGTGCGCGGCGCTGTTGGTGGGGCGGCGGGCGTCGATACCACGGGTGTTGGAGACCAGCACGTCGTTGCCGACGGTGGTGATCTCCGCGGGGAAGTAGTCCGTCGGGAGCAGGCCGACGTAGCTGACCGGCTCCAGCGGGGTCGTGTACCGGTAGACGGCGACCGCGTTGGCGCGGCCGAGCGTCACCAGCAGGTGACCGTCGTCGGTGAGCGTCACCGCGTCGGGCTCGTAGCCCACCGTCGCCTCCGGCCACGGCTGGGTGGCGATGGTCTGGACGACCTTGTTACTCGCGGTGTCGATCACCGACACGTCGTTGGTGGCGGTGTTGGTGACGAACAGCGCCCCGTTCTTGGCGTACAGGGCGGTCGGGTGCAGACCGACGTCGATGCTCGTGACGGCGGCAGCCGGGTTCGCCAGGTCGATGACGCTGACCGTGCCGGTGGTGGTGGCAGCGGTCACCGGGTCGGCCGGCACCGGGGTGTTGTAGGAGTTGATCGTGGTGTCGCCGGGCTTGGCCGGACGGCCGCCCTCGTTGCTGACGTAGAGCTTGCCGCCAACCATGATCATGTCGCGGGGCGCGTTGCCCACGGCCCAGCTCTGCTGGATGGCCCCGGTCGCCGCGTTGATGGCGACCACCCGGTTCTGGCCGTTGACGGCGGAGTACACGGTGGAGCCGTCGGGCGAGAACACCGCCTCGCCCACCAGCGCGCGCTTGGGCCCGTCCTGCGGGATCCGGATGAGCGTCGGGTTGGCGAGGGTGCCGTCCGGGTTCACGGTGAACGTGCGGTAGCCGTCGGCCTGGCCCAGCCACAGCTGCGAACCGTCGGGCGAGTACGTGGGGCCTTCCTGGCCCACGTCGTTGCCGCTGATGCGCAGGTTCGCCGCCGCGTTGTTGCCGACGAGTTGCTGCACCTTCCAGTTTTTCAGGTCCACGATGGCGAGCGCCATCCCACCGTCGGCGACCGAGGCCGCGACGTGGGTGCCGTCCGGGCTGACCGAGGACGACATGATCTTGCCGTTGTTGATGACGAGGCGATCGCCGATCGGGTTGAGGTACTGGTCGCTGGATACGACCAGGCCCTGGTCGGTGGTCTGGCCGACCTGGTCGGTGCCGAACTGGTGCGTCTGGGCGAAACCGATGCCGGGGCCCGCGACGACGACGACAGCGGCGGTGCCTGCCGCTACAAGGGGTATCCGGTGACCGATGCGTCGACCGAAAAGGCCGGAATGGTCCTTTTCGACACGCCGACGGCGTGTTACTTGCATGGACTTATCCCTTCGGGCTGGTGGGAAGCAGTTCGACGTTGCCGTCGAACTGCCAGAGCGGGTTCGGCGCGTCCCCGGTCGGGGTCCGCACCAGGAAGTAGCCGTTCACTTCCTTCGGTCCGTCGCCATCGGCCACGAACCGCCCGTCTGCGGTGACGTCGAGCTGGTAGATGGCCGTCCCGGTGGCCTCGACGTCGGGGAGATGCCAGGAGATGACGCAACGCCAGTCGTTGCCCGGCCCCTGGGCCGCGACCTTGCCGCCGCCCTTGTTGCACGTCGCCGTGGCCTTCAGCTGCGCTTCGGTGACGTCGGGGCGGTTGAGCTGCTCGGTCTGCATGCGGTAGAGGTGGGCGAACGCCGTGGCGACCGAGCGCTGCACTTTGTCCTGCTCGATCCCGGAGCCCGTGGCCGAGGTCGTCCCGGCGACGACCGCGACCGTCACGGCGACCAGCCCGACGAGCGGCAGGACTCCGGCGGTGACCGCGCGGCGCCCCGAGCCGTCGTAGGTCGGGTTGGTGAAGTCGCGGCGCAGGAAAAGCAGGTAAGCCAGCGCTGTCGCGGTCACGGCCCACATCAGGCTGACCACGATGCCGATCAGGAGCGGGCCGAGCTGTGCCGGGCTGGTGAACAGACCGTTCCAGGCGATGAAGGCGTAGCCGGGCAGGGCGAGGCGTACGGCGACGGGGAGCGGCAGCATCTGGGCGAGCTGCATCGCGAGCGCGACGAGCGCGGGCAGCAGCAGTCCCATCGGGGACCGCCCCAGCGCGACGGACCCGAGTAGTCCGATCGCGGCGAGGGCCAGGGTCGGGGCGAGTACGCAGACCCAGGCGAGCAGGACCTTCCCGGCGGCGTCCGCCGGCGTCAGCAGGTGGCCGTCGAGGCCGACCAGGCGCTGGTTGCCGACCGCCACGACCCCGCCGGCCGCGCTGGAACAGGCCAGCCCGGCTACGAGCAGCAGGATGACGGTGAGGCTGGACAATGCCTTCGCCGCGAAGATCCGTCGAGGCGACCGGACCGCCACGAGCAGGTGGCGCCAGGTGCCGAGCCGGTCCTCGGAGGCGAACACGTCGCCGGCGACCACCGAGGTCAGCAGCGGGAGCGCCCAGGTGCCCGCGAAACCGAGCATCACCAGCGGTCCGGCCCACCCCGTGGCGTGCATCCAGCGACCGAAGAGGGTGTCGACGGGCAGCGAGCTCTGCTGGCTCACCGCGGCGACGAAGAGCGCCGGCGCGATCCAGCAGGCGAGGACCAGCAAGCGGATCCGCCATTGCGAGACCAGCTTGACCAGCTCGAAGCGGTAGCCGCGCGCCACCGAGACGCGGCGGGCACCGGCAGCGTGGTCGTCGGCGATGGTCGCGGTCATCGGCTGGCCTCCTGCTGCTCGGTGAGGGCGAGGAACGCGGCCTCGAGCGGCGACACCACGGGTGCGAGCTCGCGCACCGCGATGTCCGCGTGCACGAGCCGCACCACCAGTTCGTCGAGGGCGGGCACCAGCGCGCGCACGACGAGCACCGCGGCGTCGTGCCGTGCCCCGGCGTCGTCGACGATGCGGATCCCGGCCGTGTCGACAGCCAGCCGGCGGGCGGCCTGCGGGTCGGAGGTGAGCAGCCGGTAGTCGAGTTCACGGTTCTCGGCGGCCAGCTTGCTCAGCGGGCCGGAGAAGACGACCCGTCCGGTGGCGACGATGGTGACCTCGGAGCACAGTGCCTCGAGGTCGTCCATGCGGTGGCTCGAGAGCACGACGCTGGTTCCGTCCGTCGCGAGCCGGGTGAGGATACGGTGTACGTGTTTTTTGCCGGCCGGGTCGAGGCCGTTGGAAGGTTCGTCGAGCACGAGCAGCCGGGGCTTGGTGAGCAGGGCGGCGGCGAGCCCGAGCCGCTGACGCATGCCGAGGGAGAAGCCGCGGGCCCGGTCGTCGGCGACATCGGTGAGCCCGACCTGGTCGAGCACGTCGTCGATCCCCGTTGTCCGCGCGTTGCGGCCGCGGAGAGCGGCCAGCGCGGCGAGGTTCTGCCGGGCGGTGAGCGAGGGATAGAGGCCGGGCCCGTCCACGAAGCCGGCGACACCATCCGGTGCGGCGAGCACCCGCCCGACCGGCGTACCCAGGATCTCGAGGCGGCCGCTGTCGGCGACGGCCAGGCCCAGCAGGAGGCCGAGCAGTGTCGTCTTGCCGGCGCCGTTCGGCCCGACGAGGCCGTGGATCTGCCCCTGCGCCACATCCAGATCGATGCCGTCGAGTGCGACGACGTCGCCGAAACACTTGGTGATCCCGCGAGCCCGGATTGCGAGGAGTGCGTCCATGAGCCCCTTCTTTCGTAGCCTTAAGCAACTTAGGGACGGCAAACAACGCAGGCAGGAACAGCTGGCTGAACGTTCATGGAACGGGAGACGGCCGGCATCCCAGGGCCCGGAGTAGTCCGCGAGCCGGCACCAGCCAGGCAGGAAGCAGCGGAGCCTGACCACTTCGGATCCGCCGAAGAGGTCACCAGGCGAGAAGTCCTGGTCAGCGTCTCGCCCGTGAGATCCGCGTTCAACCAGCTAGGACAGTTCTCGACGCCCAAGCGGCGCAGCGCCGCTGCAGATGCCGTTGTACATCCCGACGTCCGTGCTGACCCTCCGCCCAGCGTCTACGACGGAGCTCCGCTTCGACCTCGACCTACGCGCGTTGTCCGACGGGAGCAACAAGCTGAGGACGCTGCTTGACCTCACCGAGGAACTCTGGTCGGAGACGCGGCTCACCGGGCCGTTCCTGATGGCCCCGCAAGCCGACCCGGCCCGGCCGGTACTCGCATTGCAGGGGCTGGGCGGTGCCCGCCTACGCCTGCTGGACTGACAGCGAGGATGTACGAGACACTTCGGGCTCGTTGCCCGCGCGGAACCGGTCGCAGGAGATTCGGGGCGGCCATCCGGTCCGGCCCGGTCCACCGGTGGTTGATGAATCAGCGGGGAGTGCCTGCGCCACGTGGTTCACCGGCGCTTCGGAACCCACCGGCGGACCGCAGGTCGTTCGCCGGCGCGGGCATGATCCGCCGAACGTTCGCTCAGCAGCCGTTTCGCGGCAATCCACCGTGCCGGAGTTGTGCAGCTGCGTCTACCTACGCTGCGGTCGATCATCCCCAGCACGACTGGAGCCTCAGATATGCGAAGCATTTGGCGAAGTGCGATCGCGGCGGCCGCAGCCGCTGCGGTCGTGACTGGCTTGATGGGCGCAGGCAGCGCGTACGCAGACCATGACGATCACGAGGATGGACACGCGAACGGCCGTTCGTACACGGTCGGGCTTTTCGGTGACGTGCCGTACGGCGCCTCCGGACGGATCGAGTACCCGCGTCTGATCGCGGACATGAACGACGCTAACCTCGCGTTCTCGATCTTCGATGGCGACCTCAAGGCGGGCGGCGACGGCGCCTGCACAGATGCGCTGTACACGCAGTCGCTGGAGTGGTTCAACAGCTTCGACCGCCCGGTGGTCGCCCTACCAGGCGACAACGACTGGACGGACTGCTGGGGCCGCTACGGCCCGGCCACCGGGGGCTTCGACCCGCTCGAGCGACTCGACCACGAGCGGCAGGTCTTCTGTCCGACCGATCAGAGCCTTGGGCGTCACACGATGACGGTGCGGCGGGAAAGCGAGGAACCCGGCTACGAGAAGTACCGGGAGAACGTTCGTTTGGTCGAAGGTCCGGTGATGTTCATCGGCCTCAACGTCCAAGGCTCCAACGACAACCTGCCGCACGCGGGTGTCGACGGCGAGAACCGGCCGGCAAGCGAGATCGCGCGGATGGCTGCCGAGCACCAGGAGCGTGAGGCGGCCAACATCCACTGGCTGTCGGAGTCCTACGCGGAGGCCAAGCGGCTGGGGCTGAAGGGCGTACTCGTGGACTGGCAGGCCGACCCGAACTTCAACAACGAGCAGAAGCTGCAGCCCGCACAGTACGACGGCTTCAGCGGGATCCTCCCCGAGCTGCGCAGGCAGGTCCTCGCGTTCCCGGGCCAGTCTGCGCTCGTGCACGGTGACAGCCACTACTTCAAGGAGGACAAGCCGCTGAAGTACGACAACGGCCAGGTCGTGGCGAATTTCACCCGGGTTGAGACGTTCGGCGACGGCAACACCCACTGGGTGGCCGTGACTATCGACCCGAACGACCCGAACCTGTTCGAGTTCAGCCCGAGGATCGTGGCCGCCAACGTGAACGACCGCTGAGCCGCGACGGGACGAGGACCCCGGCGGCAGGTGAACGGGCCCGCGTCAGTGGACGCGGGCCCGTTCAGCTTTGCCGCTGCTCGGTGGAGCGGTCCAGCTTGTCCTTGACCAACCGGAACCGGGACAGCCGGATCACCCCCTTGAGCGCATCTGGCCAAGCCGGACCGGACAGCGCGGGAGATCGCCGACGACCTGGGCGCCACGCCCAGCCGGATAGGGGACGCGGTGGCCCGGTTGGTGGAACTGGGCGTGCTGCGAAGAGAACGACACGGCCAGTACCGGCCGGTCAGCCCGCGGACCGCGTT
Organism: Micromonospora sp. IBHARD004; assembly: GCF_052814115.1. Classification (NCBI taxonomy): domain Bacteria; kingdom Bacillati; phylum Actinomycetota; class Actinomycetes; order Micromonosporales; family Micromonosporaceae; genus Micromonospora; species Micromonospora sp. IBHARD004. The sequence continues at coordinate 2,207,481 of NZ_CP199934.1, read as the reverse complement.
GAGCGCACTGCTCGCCAAGCGCCGAGCCGATTCCGAGGCGCGTTCGCCGCGCTGGGGGACGCGGTCGATGACCTGGCAAGTGAGTACCGCGCCAGCCGACTGCAGGGGGCTCCGACCGAGCTGGTGGAGGTGATCACCCGTGAGGTGGCGGTCACCCTGCGGGTGTCCGAGCTGACGAGGGACCTGCTGGACCGCGGCGTCGGACCGTCAGGTCGCACTGGTCGCACTGATCGGAGGACGGTATGAGGCCGCCGCCCAGCGTGCCCCCGACGCCGGGCTCGACGTCGTCATGGACCGTTGCCCGGCGATCGGGTGGGCGCGACGCCGGGGCGTGCAGGCGTGTGTCGGGCGGGACTGTCGCTCGGGCGGGACCGCGGGTGGCGGCCCCGCCCGAGCGACGGGCTGAGGGTGGTTACTTCAGCCCGAAGGCGCGGGTGATGCTCTGGGTGACGCTGTTGCCCTGGTCGTCGTGCGCGGAGGCGCGCAGGGTGACGTACGTGGCGCCGGCCGGGGCGTGGAGCACGGTCTCCCAGCCGTCACCGATGTGGTTGAGCGCTGCCTGCTGCCAGGTGGCGCCGTCGTCGTAGGAGACGTCAAGGGTGACGTCGCCGATCGCCTTGGAGCTCGGTCCTCCCGCGAGGTGGGAGGGAGTGACCACGAGGTCGGCGGTCCGGCTTGCCTTGCCCGCGGTGTCGGTGTCGACCTTGTAGTCGAGCTGGATCAACGGCAGGACTGCGGACGTACCGGTGTCGCCGGCCGCCGAGGTGAACCCCCACTCGGTCCGCGTGCTGGTGGAGTACGGGTTCTTCCAGTCGCCCCGGGAGTTCTCCGAGACGAGCCGGTAGGGAAGGCGCTGGGGGCTGAGTCCCGAGACCGCCATATAGTCGGCGGGCCACGTGGACAGGAGCGTGTCTCCCTGGTACAGCGTCACCGTGTTCCTGACTAGGGGGTTGCTGGCGGTGATGCCCACGTGGTCCACACCGGAGTCGCCCCAGCCCGGGATCGCGGCGTCGATCTTGTCGTCAGTCCTATTCCCCCCTGTCTGGTTGTCGAGGCGGGGACGGTGGATCGGGCCGAACCAGTGAAGGTCGCTGGTGGTGCCCGCCTTGTAGCGCACCGCCGAGGCCGCCTCCTGGACTTCACCGGGGAGCTGGGCCCGCTCCTTCCACTGGATGTCCGTGTTGTCGGCAGAGACCCAGTCGGTGCGCTCACCCTGGGCTGGAGCCTCGTTAAGGAAAGAGGCGCCTGTTATGAATCCCTGCCAGATGTCTGAGCGGTATTCGGTCGCCCTGTTCGGCCGGTAGTTACGGAAGGAGACGTCGACGCGGGCCAAGTCCTCCTCTGCCGGCTGGTAGGTCAGGTCGTCGGGTACCGCGCCGACGTAGTGACGGACAAGGTCGTAGAGGTAGTCCGTGACGCGGCTGGAGACCAGGGTCAGCGGGGTCTTACCGTGCTGGATCTGGGTGATCAGCTCCTCGCCCTCGTCCTGGGTGAGGGTGGCCACTGAGACAGGCGGAAGGAACGGAAGGGAGCTGATGGGCTGCCTGGGCCAGGGCGCCAGCCGGCCCACCCCATCGTTGACGACCAGCAGCAGCCGTGCGCCGGCCTGTGCGGCCGCGGCCTCCTGCTGCTCCAGTACGACGGTGTCGTTGCGGCGCACCACGACGATCTTGCCGTGGGCCTGTAGCCCGGCGTAGTCGGCCGGGGCGCCCTGCCCGGCGAAGATCGTGTCGAGGGTCATCCGTCCATCGGGAAGCGGCTTCGAGCCTCGCTGAAACCTCAGGTCGTCGAAGCTCCGCTTGTCGGAGGCCACCGTCAGTGCGGGCTCCTCCTTGCGCCAGCGCGCGCCAAAGGAGAAGTCACCGTTGGTGACCTTATTGCCGGTGGGCAGCGCCCACATGCTGTCGTACCCGGGCATGAAGGTGCCCGCGGTGCTCATCACGCGATGGGCGGAATCAAATGATCGGTAGACGTCCATGTGGGCATGGGAGTCGGTGGTCTCCTTGGGAACGACGGCCCTGACCTGCCGGGCGGCCGAGGCGTCCAGCGTGACCGCGCGATCCCGGTCCAGGGCGATCTCGGGAGCGCTCAGCAGCGCTACGCCCCGGGAGTGCGGGCCGTGCGTGCCCTGCACGTCGGCTTGGAGGAAGGCAGCGTACGTGCCGGCCGGCAGCCGGAGGTCGACCTTGCCCGACTCATCGATCCCGTAGAAGTGAGAGAAGTTCTTTCCCGCCACCCAGAGCAGCCCGGAGAGCGGCTCGCCGCTGCGGTCCTTGGCGGTGATCGAGAGGTTGTAGCGCTCCGCTTCCTTGCCCACTCCGATGAGGGTGTGAGCGAGGATCTTACCGTCGGCGTCGGCGGCCTTGATCATGCCGCTGAAGTGGCTGTCCAGGGGGGCCTTGTCCATGTTGGCCGTGTAGGTGACCTTGCTGGTGCCGTGCGCGGGCACGGTGACCTGCGTGGCGGACAGGGTGAACAGACCCGCAGGCGCGTCAGGCGCGTTGATCGCCAGATTGAGGGTGACCGGGGCGTCGGCGGTGTTGGTGTAGGTCACCTCCTTGTCGTGCTTCTCACCGGGCTGGTGCGGCCACGGGTCGAGGCCGGCGTAGGCGCCGCCGGTCGCGAACACCGTGTCCCGCACAGCGGCCGCGACGTCCAGGCGGCCGGCGCCGGCCGCATAGGGGGTGTACTGCGGGGTGGCCTTGGTGGAGCTGATCAGGGCATCCTTGAGCTGCTGGCCGGTCCAGTCCGGGTGCGCGGCGGCCAGCAGCGCGGCGGCTCCCGCGACGTGCGGGGTGGCCATCGAGGTGCCGCTCATCGTCGTGTAGGGGCCCTCGCCCGGATTCGCGGTGTAGTGCGAACGTGCCGCAAGCACGTCGACTCCCGGTGCGGTGAGCTCCGGCTTGAGCCCGAAGTCGCCTACGCGCGGGCCCTGGCTGGAGAAGTCGGCGAGCTGGTCGGAGCTGTCCACCGCTCCGACGGTCAGCGCGGCGTCCGCGGCACCCGGCGAGGCGACGGTGCCCGGGGCGCCGCTGTTACCCGCCGCGATGACGAAGAGCGCGCCGGTCTCCGCGCTGAGCTTGTTGACGGCCTGGCTCATCGGGTCGGTGCCGTCGGTCGGCTGGCCTCCGAGACTCATGCTGATGATCTTGGCGTGCTGGTCGCGGGCGGCCCACTCCATACCCGCCAGGATCCACGACTGCTGGCCTACGGTGTCGCAGCCCGCGCACACCGAGAAGAGCACCTTGCCGATGTGCAGGCGGGCGCCGGGGGCGACGCCCTTCTCCTTGCCGTCCGAGGCGGCGCCGGTGCCGGCGATGGTGGAGGCGACGTGCGTGCCATGGCCTTGGTAGTCGTTGACGTCGGGATCGTTGGGCACGAAGCTGGCCGAGCCGGCGATGCGGTCCGCCAGGTCCGGGTGGCTGGCGTCCACGCCGGTGTCCAGCACGGCGACGTCGACGCCCTGACCGGTGTCGCCTGCCGCCCATACCTCCGGGGCGCCGATCTGCGCGGTGGTGTCGGCCAGAGCGGCCTTGACCTTCCCGTCCAGCCACACCTTGGCGATACCACCGGTGAAGGAGGGCTGGGCGCCGCCGGTGACGCGTGCGGCACTTTGCGCGCCGGCCCCTCCGGTGAGCCCGGACCAGAACTCGGCGGCGTGGCCGTGGCTCTCGGTCAGCGCGGCGCCCTGAATGCTGCTGAGGGTGCGGACCTTCGCGACTCCAGCGGGAAGCGCTTGGGCGCGGGCGCGGGCGGCGCTGTCGGTATAGCTGACGAGCAGCGGGAGATGGTCGGTGTGCGCGTCATCGTAGCCGTCGGCGAGCAGCTCGGTGACGTTGAACAGCTCCTTGTCCAGGCGCCCGGCGGAGACGTACGGCAGGGCGGAGTCGGGGTAGACGTAGGTGCTCTTCCCGACCTGGTGGATCTTGAACCCGATGGCTTCACCGTCCGGTCCCGTGACCTCCTTGCTTTCGGTGCCGTCGGCGGCGGTGGTGACCGTGACCGTGTCCCCGGTGATCAGGGTGACGGTGCGAAGGGCGCTCGGACCGGATCCGGTGCCGGCGTGCGATGTGCTGGTAGCGCCAGGGGTGGTATCCACCGTGGCGGCGAACGCCGGCGGGCTGACCGTCAGGATCGCCAGGGCAGACGCCAAAGCTGTCAGCTTCGATCTGCGGGGCAATGGGGTTGGCAAGGGGGGCTCCTTTGATGATGTCCCTGAGCCGGGGGCGGCCGGACGGGGTTGATCACGAACCGCCGCAGCCAGGCTGGCAGCGCGCCAGCCGCTGGCGCAAGATGGCAGGCTGACCAATACTTGCCAGGTGGCGGCTTTATGCCGGCCAGCACGATGGTCAGCGGCTGCCGGGACACGCAGCCGGCATCACGCAGAACAGCCGGGTGCCGCCCTCGCATTGGAAAGCCCCGCCAACAACGGAAGCCTGGAGGGCGACATGTTCAAAGCACTGGGCCTCGCGCCGGCGGAGAGTGCCGTGTACGTCGCGCTGGTGGGCAACCCTCGAGCGAGCGCGGACGAACTTGCCGCAACCGCCCGGCTGTCCCCGGCTCAGGCCAGAGGTGCACTGGTCCGGCTAACCGAGCGCGGTCTGGTCAGCCGGCTTCCGGGACGGCCGGTGCGCTATCTCGCCGCGCCACCTGACGCTGCGATCGGCGAACTGATCGGCGCGGTCGAGTCGAGACTGTGGCAGGCGCGCGACGCCGCACAGGCACTGATGGAGACGCACCGGGCCGCATCTCGTTACATCCATCCGGAGCAGTCACTGGAGGTGCTTGTCGGCCAGGACAACATCGGTCGCAGAGTGACGCACATCGAGAACAGCGCCAAGACGCAGGTACGCGGCTTCGACAAGCCGCCCTACGTCAGCACGCCCAGCGCGAATGTGGAGAACGCGAATGTGGAGAACCAGGGCAAGCGGCTGCGCCGGGGCATCCGGTATCGGGTGATCTACAGCCGAAAAGCGGTCGCCTGGCCTGGGCGGCTACGAGCCGGCCTACTCGCGACGCTGCGCGAGGGTGAACAAGCGCGGGTAAGGCCGGACCTGCCGCTCAAAATGCTCATGGTCGATGACCGGATGGCCGTCATTCCAATCAGCTCCAGCGAGAAGAACGGCCTGGCCTACCTGATCCACCCATCCTCCCTCCTCGACGCGCTGATCACGCTCTTCGAGGCGGAGTGGGAGCGGGGCGTGCCGCTGTCCGTCGACGGGCCGGTGGACGGCGCGAGCGGACCGGACGAGGAAACCAGGGATCTATTGATGCTGCTCGCTTCAGGGCTGACGGACCAAGGTATCGCCAGGTCGCTAGGCTGGTCGATCAGAACCACGCAGCGCCGGATCCACGCGCTGATGGAAGACCTCGGTGCCGCTACCCGCTTCCAGATGGGCATGAGCGCCAAAACGCGTGGCTGGCTGTGACTCTCTGGACCCAACCGCCGCCGGGCGGAACGCGCTCTCGATCCCCTTTCGATGATCGGTTCCCGGGCTCAGAGACAGCGGTCGGGTTTGCTACGGGTCGACTGGTGACGGGAGAGAGGTGAGGCCGCACCACTTCGGTGTGAAGCAGGACGCCGCACCGGCTCTGACCTGTGTAAACGTGAGGCCGCAGGTGGGAGCCGGTGCCGTTGCGGCCAGTTGAGCGCCGTTCGATGCAGTTGAGCGCCGTTTGGTGCAAGGAGAACGCCCGACGAGCAGGTACCCCCCCCCCTCGCAATCCGATTCCGCCCAAGTACGGCCGAGACTGCTGAGGTCGATGGACGCTGATCCGGCTCGCGCTTGTCCATGCATCATGGATGGGCCGTCCTGGTTGATGACAGCCAGCGGGCTGGCGCGGCAAGGAGCCGCTGGTGGAACGGCTGGTCGGGCCGAGCACATCCCACTCGATTGCACCCGGGCGGGGGCGCCGGCCACCGGCCGACGCCCCCGGGAAAGCTCGGCTCAGCGCCGCCAGATCACCTGAGACGTGGTGGTCGGATCGAGGACAACATCGCCGTTCCAGGTTAGGAAGGACGCCTGGGGCAGGTAGTCCTGGCCCAGGAAGAAGCCACGCTGGATTCCGGTCACGTGCACTGCCGCGCCGTTGTCGGCACCGACCACGACCCGGTGGACACTCACCTCGGCGATGTCGTCGGTCGTGGTGCCCGCGGGCAGTTCGACGGTGGTGGCCGCCGGGATGTCGCGCTGGATCGACCAGGTGGGGTCGACGTGGTGCGACAGGTAGACGGTCTGGCCGTTGACGAGGCGTACGCCGAGCGAAGCCCCGACCCAGTTCGACCCCGAGTTGGCCGGCAGAGTGGTCTTGTCGACCACGGCGTACAGGTAGTTGCGCTGGTCGCTCACGTTCGGCGTGAGTGCCGCCGCGGTTGAGGCCGGCTCGATCTTGCCCTCGCGGAGCATCTCCTTGGCCATGATCTGGTACGTCCAGGGATTCGTGTCCATGAGGTACTCGCGCGCCTTGCCGGTGGGCAGGCTCTGCAGGGTCGACAAGAAGAACCGCATCGGGTCGTCTACGACGTCGCACATGTTGTTGTTCGAGGTGCAGGTCTGCAGGAGGGCGTGGTCGCCCTCGTACCGGCCCGAGAAGTGCAGCGTCTGGTGGTTCGGCGCCTGGTAGATGTCGCTGCCCGCGACCCGGTTGCCGCTTTCATCGACCTCCACCGAATAGATCCACTCGACGTCCGTCGTACGACCCCAGCGGGCCATCAGCGCGGGCGAGTTGGTCCCGCCGTCCTCGTTGCTCCACACGACCGAGTACGTGAGCAGCTTGTGACCCGCGGTAGCGGCCGGCGCGATCTCGTGCCAGGCGATGAGCGGCGTGTCGGTGGTCCCGTTCTGGTAGGGGCTGCCGAGAGCCGCGAGGTTGCGGCCGTAGACCACCGGCGCGTACCGGAGCACAAGGTATTCCGAGGTGTCCGGCGCGTACGTGGATAGGCGCAGGCCGTCCAGCAGGACGGACGTGCTTGCGGCTGCGGAGCGCTCCGCCGCAAAGTGCAGGCGCAGCTGGTGCACTCCGGCACCGAGGTGCCCAAGCGCGAGCTGCCGGTGCAGCGGCTGGTCACCGGACGCGACGAGATCGGTGATGTACCGGTCATCGAGCGAGATGGAGACGACCGCCGACTCGGCGCCCGCAGTCGACCAGTCGGTGCCCGGGGCTGCCACGTCCAGGTCGACGACGGCCTCGCCCGGAGTCCGCACGACCACGGGAACCCGCACGTCCGGGTGGTCGCGGCGGACGGCGGCGTGTGGAACCCCGGTGGTGTTGCCCGGTGCGGACTGCGCCTGGGCCGGCACGGCCAGGCCGGCAAGCGCGGTCGCGGCGGCGATCGGCGCGGCCAGCATGTGAACGAATCCCATCAGTTTCCTTCCGATGTAGATGTAGGGCAGCGGGAGCGGGCGGCGAGCCCACCAGGGGACAGGGTCGCCGCGCTCGCAAACAGGAGCTACCTACCGCTACGTCTATCGATCGGGATTGACGAGGCAACCAACGGCGGGGAACGGCGGCACAAAGAGCGCAACAAGTGACTTCATCACCGGCTCCGCCTCCCTGCCGCTGAACATCGGAGCAGCCACGACCCAATAGCTGCAGTCCTCTTCGGGCTGGCAGAGAGCTCACCGCGCTCGAGGCCCTGGTCAGGGCATTGCCGGTGGGAGCCGAGTCTCAGCTCGCGGGCCCATAGCAAGGCCGGTCTTGGTCGGTGCCGTGGGACTCGAGACGACAGTCGGCACCAACGAGGCAGAAAGCAGCACAGCCTGACCACTTCGGTGTGAACTCTCGGCGAGCCGGTCGGATCGGGTGTCGTCCGAGGTCATCCGGGCACGGCCGGTCCCTAGCTGGCGGCGCTCACACCCTCAGTTTGGAAGGTGCGCTCTTCATCCGTATGACAAGCCGGCGCGTCAGATTGCGACCGGGTGGCGCGGCTCGTAGAGACCGAGTTCGCCGCCACCGGGCAGCCGCAGCGCAGTGCGCAGCCCCCACCGCTCCTCGGTGACCGGGATCGTGAACTCGACGCCCTTCGCGGCCAGGTCGGCCATGGTCGCCGCGACGTCGTCGCACATGAGGAAGAGTTCGTGGGCCGGCTCGCCCTCGGTCGGGTGCAAGGCGAGCTCGGCCGGCGGGAGCTCGAAGATGAGCCAGCCATGGCCGGCGTCGACGTGGTGGTAGCCGAGCGTGTCCCGGAAGAAGGCGCGGTCCGCCTCCGGGTCGCGGCTGTAGATGATCACATGAGCACCATTGATCATTCACCGACCATAATGCTGAGGTCCGACGTGGCAACGCCAATCTCGCCAAAAAATGCCACCGCCGCTCGCGCCGCCCCAACTGTCAGTACCGGGGCCAGGTGCCCGATGATCTCTTCGCGGCGTTGTCGCAGCTCAGCGACGGTGAAGAGTGGGCCGCCAGGGACTTGAACCCTGGACCCCTCCGGCGCGAAGTCCCGGGAGGAACTCGGCCAACCCGTGTACTACGCGGCATCGTTAGAGCCAAAGGTTCAGGTGGTGCTCGGTCGAGTCTCGTGCCGCCCCCCACCCGAACCGCTGCAGGGCTCGCTCATGGTCGTCCTTGTCGACAAGCGCTCGAATCGCCTGCCTGCGATCATCGAGGTCCGGCATAGTCGCACCAGGGTTCGGGACCTCCCGGACCCGGCCACGGTCGGGAGCAGCTGGATACAGAACAAGATCGCCCAGCGCTACCCATGGTTGAAAGGCATGGGCGACAAGAAGTCCGGGGAGGACACGTGGCTCAGCGAGGGCAGCGTCATCTGGGTGGACGACCAGGAAGCGTCACCCCTGACCTTCGTCGCGACGTTCCCGCCGACCCAGGAGCAGCCTCAGCCTCAACGACAGGCTGCCGTCACCACCGCGCCGGTCGTGATCCCGGACCTGCTCCTGGCCATGGTGTGCATCGGATCCGACGACCAGATCTACTGGGCGCACCGGCTGCAGGGCTGAGCAAGCGAGACCGTCAGATGTTGAAGCGGAACTAAGAGCCCCGATCGACCCACCAGCGGGAACGATGCTCGACGCCTGATCACACGGTGTCGCAGGCTGCCATGGCTGGTCACTGGTCGACAACATTTGACAGCGTCTCGTGCCTGCTGGATGCCCCAGACAGCCATGCGCCGACCGCTGTCCGCCGTCATCGATGGGGCACGGATAGGGCACGGATGCTGGCTACACTGTCGCGAATGTCAGTCAGTTATCCGGTGTTTCTCGTCATCGTTGGCGGCATGCTCTTTGCCGGGGTGTTCGCGATACCTACCGGCGTTCTCGCGATCCGCTCCGGCGTCGCCCGCGGTATCAAGGTCATCGGCACGATGATCATGCCCGTGGTGGGACTTGGCGCGGGCGTCGGACTGCTCTGGGTGAACCCCATCGAAGGCGAATACAAGGTGGGGCTCTGGTTCCTTCTCCTGGGTGTGCTCGGACCCTTCGCCGCCGTCTACGACCTGCGCCGGGTGTTCGAACACCGGCAGGAGGCGCGAGCGGAGGCGGAGCGTGCGGCGCGACGCCCATCCTACGAGCTGAGCAAGGTGAAACTGCCACCCATGGACTAAGGGCGCGTCTCATTTGGATGGTCGTTGGCCTGGGGGCATGATCTGCTCCCGTGGACGAGGCCATGATCCGCACCTGGGCGCCGGATGATCTCTGGGAGATAGCGGCGCCGTTGATCCCGCCCGCGCCGGTTCGTCGGCAGGGTGGTGGTCGCCGGCGGGTGGATGACCGGGCGGTGCTGGCCGCGATCGTGTACGTGACCCAGGCGGGTTGTTCCTGGTGGAAGCTGCCGGAGGCGTCGTTCGGTGTCACCAGGGCCACCGCGCACCGCAGGTTCACCGAGTGGACCGCGGCCGGTTTGTGGCTCCGGCTGCACGAGGCGACCCTGGACCGGCTCGGCGCCGACCGGCGGATCGACTGGTCGAGGGCGGTGGTCGACTCGATCAGTGTGCGGGCGGAAAAGGGGGCGATCTGACGGGCCCAAACCCGGTCGACCGCGGCAAACCAGGCAGCAAACTCCACGTCATCTGCGACCGCAACGGGCTGCCCCTGGCTGTGCTGGCCACCGCCGCGAACGTCCACGACAGCCAACTGCTGCTCCCGATGCTCGACAGCGTCCCGGCGATCCGCACACCCAACGGGCGCCGCCGGTGGCGGCCAGACAAGTTGCACGCCGACAAGGCGTACGACGCCCGCGAGCTGCGCCGCGAGGTCCGGCGACGGGGCATCAAGGTACGCATCGCCCGTAAGGGCATCGAGTCCTCCACGCGTCTGGGCCGGCACCGCTGGGTCGTTGAAGCCTGCATGTCCTGGCTGATGCGCTACCGGCGCCTCGTTCGCCGCTATGACCGCAAGGGCGATCACTTCGAAGCCTTCGCCACCATCGCCAGCACCCTGATCTGCTACCGCCGCCTCACCAAATGAGACGCGCCCTAACTAGCAGATCGAAGGTGGCATTCCAATGGCCCTGTGGGTGGCCGGTAATCGCCCGGGCCTGGTGGAGTCCTCAGCTTGGTCATCTTCGCCATCCTCACTGTCTGCCGTCGACCCGCCCTCCTGAGGAGCGGGCCGCCGCCCGACCCGCCACGTCATCCATGAAGGAGCGGGGCCGGTCAAGGGTGGGGTTGCGGCACATCGAGAAGCACCAGCATTTCGCCCGCGGGGTGATCGAACGCCTCGCCGCCCGTAAACCCCGGGTGACGCCCGGAGACCCCCCTCAGTCCCCGGTGGAACCGGCAGCCTCGACGATCGAGACGGGAGTGCCAAGTTCGACGGTACGGGAGACGGTGCAGAGCCGTTCGTGCGACTGCTGCAGCGACCGGGGCAGCGCCTCGCGCGCCCTGTCGCCGTCCGCGCCCACCGGGAACGTCACGGTGAACTCGACCCTGAGGTTCTGCATCCGGTTTCCTCCCGCCTCGTCCCGGATCTTGTCGCCAGTGACTTCGACGGAGAACTGGGTCGGCTCGGCGCGGCGGCTGGTGATGTGGTCCACGTCTATCGCAGTGCAGCCGCCGATGGCAGCCAGAAGCAGCTCCACCGGCGTAAAGCTGGCATCCTCGCCCGTGCCCACCGACATCGACCCGCCGCGGACATTCCGCACGACGTACTTCCCCGCGCTGGTGCGCTCGATCTCCACCGAGCGGAAGGTGTCCTCACTCATGACAGGGAAACTACCCAGGCCCTCTGGCCCCCGAGCCACCGGCCTGGCCGGCCGATCGGCCCATCCTCAACCGTCGAGACCGCCATCTGGCTATAGCTTCGGCCACACCGTCAGGCAAAGCATTCGGCCACACTCTCTGCTACATGAGCCTGTACAGGCCGCGCCACTGCTGCCGATCAGGCCGCCCGGTCTTGCCGCTCGGCATCCGCTTCCCCGAGCAGATCACCGAGTTACAGACGGATCAAGGTCTGACCGATAGCCGGATTCGCGAAGAAGACCCGATAGGTTCGGCTTTCTACTAAGGTGAGGGCTGCTCGCACAATCCCCACCCTCCTGGCTGGGCGCGGCCTGGCGTGACTCGTCTAGTGCGGTGTCCACTAACGTTCACCGGGTTTGCGGTGGGTGTTGTGGATCCTCGCCTTGGGGGCGAGCGACTCCCCACCGGGTGGTGGGGCGGGCCTCCGCGGGCCAACTGATCCTCGCGCCGGCCCGGGTGGGCGGCGGGGGTCACGTCGGGACCGGCCGGCGCCGGGTAGGTGCCGGCCGGCTCGACGGTGCGTGACCACCTGCGGCAGCACAATCGCTGTCGGGGTGGTGGATCCGCCGCCCGGGGTGCGGGTGGCGATGCTGGCCGCCGCGACCAGGTGACGGTGGCCGGAGAATCCGCAGTGCGGGCAGGACAGGGTCCGCCCACGAGGTTTCGGTACACGTTTGCGGCAGGCGGGGCAGGTCGACGAGGTGCCGCGTTCGTCGACCAGCCGGACGGTGATACCGGCGAGGGTGGCTTTGTCGGTGAGGATCTGCAGGAGCCGGCCGATCTGCCACTGCCGCAACCGCAGGTTGTGCCGCCGCCCCGCCGGCAGATTCAGCACCCCGCGGGGGTCGCCCACGTGCAGCACACCGACCCGCTGCCGCACCGCCCACGAGACGACGCTGCGGGCGGCTTCGTGCTGGGCCTGACGTACCCTGCGCCGGTGCCGGCCCTCCACCAGGCGTGCCCGGCGGCGGTACTGCCGCCACCGCCGCGACCCCTTCTGACCAGGTTTCGGCGCCCGCCGCTCCACGGCGCGGCGGCGGCCCTTGGTGTCGGCCAGGTGCATGCGGTGTTCGGCGCGGATCGCCCGCCCGGACACCAGCAGTGCCTCCCCGTCGGGGCCGGCCACCGCGTAGGGGTGGATAATCCCGAGATCCACCCCGGCCACCCTGCCGGAGTCCGGTCCCTCACCCGGCGGGTAGACCGCCACCGGCACCTCGGCGGTGACGTCGAGGAACAGCTGGCCACCCTCACACAGCAACGTGACCGACCGGACCTGCTCGGCCGGATACGGCACCTCCCGCGCCAGGCGCACCCACAACGGCGCACTGCCCCTGGCGGTCGGGATCCGGACGCGGCGCCCGTCGAGGGTGAACGTGCCGTGATACCAGCGCACCGGCACCAACCCCCGCCGACGACGCGGGAACCGGGCCGACAGGTCACCGCCCTTGCGGCGTTTCGCCGCCGCGAACCACGCATCGGAGAACCGGCGCAACACCGACCGGGCCCCAACCGAATCCAGTTCCGCGAACGTGCCCGGCCCCGACGCCGCCAACTCCCGGCACAACTCCTGATAACCGGACAGCGGTACGTCCCGGCGGCGGCGCCGCCACGCGTTCACCTCCAACACGCACGCCCACAGGTCACCGGCGGAGCGCAGCAGCCCGAAACACCGGCGCCGCTGGCCGGGCGTCACCCGCAACGCGACGCGTGCGGTGCGGTGCACGACCCGCGGGGCGGCGGGATCCCGACGACGAGGCACGAACCGAAGCCAACACCACCAGTACGACACTTTCCCCAACCCCGACCAACCCGGCCAACGTTTGTGGTCAGAGCACTAGCGAGGTCTCGGTGCTCTCGCCATCCGTGACATCCCGATCCGGCGCGCGACCCCTGGTCGCAGTGTGCGTGATCTTCGCCGCCGTGTCGCTGGTCGCGGTGCCGGCCAGTCTCGACCTCGGCTGGGACGAGGTCGTCTATGTGAGCCAGCACGGCAAACATGCGCCGCCGGCGTTCATGAGCGCACCGCGCGCCCGGGGCGTGACCCTGCTGGTGTGGCCGGTGGCGTCCTGGCTCGATTCCACCGTCGTGCTCCGCCTGTTCCTCACCGTCACCGCGGCGGCGTCGCTCGGGCTGGCGTTCTGGGTGTGGTCGCGGGTGTCCCGGTGGCCCGGCACCGCCGCGATAGCCGCCGGGCTGTACGCGAGCCTCTGGACCGCCCTGTTCTACGCGAACGCCGCAATGCCCAACCACTACACGGCGATGGCGACGGTGGCGGCGGTCGGGTGTTTCCTGCTGGCCGCGGCCGAGCCAGCCCGGCCCGGGGCGTACCTCGGGCTCGTCGCCGCCCTCGCCGCGGTGCCCGCGTTCCGGCGGTGGCGGCTGACCGCCGCAGTGGTCGCAGGCCTCGTGCTGGGCGGCGCACCGTGGGCGGTCGAGGCCGAGCTGCGCTACGGCGGGCTCTTGGAGCGCATCCGTCAGGCCGGTCACGTGCAGGGCGGCGCGAAGCCGCAGTTCTCCCTCGGGCACGTGATCAGCACCCTGGACGGGCCGATCCTGTGCCGCCCGTGCGGCAGCCCCGTGCGGTGGCCGGCGGTGCTGTGGTGGCTGGCGCTGGCGGTGCTGATGCCACTGGCTGTCCGGGCGGCCCACCGGGCGGGCATGGCACGGACGGCATGGCTGCCATTCGTGGTCGCCGTCGCCATGGCCTTCCCCTATCTGTTCCTGATCGGATACTCCGCCCCCCGGTTCCTGCTGCCGACGTACGCCGTTGCTCTGGTCTGCGCCGCCCCGGGGCTCGCCGCATTGTTCTCCACGGCCGTCGGCCAGTGGCGGCGGGTCGTCGCCGCCGTTATTGCGCTGGGCTTCGCCGGCCACCTCGCCATCCAGGCCGGCATCCTGCACCACGTCGTGGCGGAGCAGGTCCGCGGCCGCGGCGACTGGACCCGCCTCGTCCAGACCCTGCAGTCGCAAGGGGTGCGACCGCCGTGCGTGATCTCCGGCCACGAGGCCATCCCGATCGCCTACTATGCGGGCTGCCGGGCGCTGGAAGACCGGGGATACAACCGCAACGCGAGCACCGCGCAGCTGCGGCAGGCCGCGGCGACCGGACGCTTCGCCCTCCTGGTCAAGGGCTCCGCCCCGCCCGACTGGGCCAAGGACTGCCACCGGATTCCGGTGCCGAACCTCACCACCTCCGGCTGGGAGGTGTGCCTGCCGCAGCGCCCGGCGACAGCACCGAAATAAGACGGCTGCGCGGCGGGTGCGGGCCGCGGACGGCTGCCGCGCCCGGCACCGCGCTCGTTCGGGCATACGCCGGGCGCCGGCGGGTATGCGCGGCGGATGCGCACCGGCGAGGTGGCCCGGCTCTACCACCACCAGACGAACCAGTGTCGCGGCGGCCGGCCGCCGGGTGTCCCGGGGTTCGTCCCGATGGACCCGAGCAACCGTCCCCAGCCCTTCAAACGCCACCTCGGGGCGCCGGTGCACTCCCTCCCCCGCGACCTGCCGCCAACCGGGGCGCCGGCCACGGTGACCCTGTCCGGACGGGTACCGCCGAGCGACCCGACCATCGACGGCGAACTCCTCGCCCGGCTGCTGTTCTACTCGGCCGGCGTCACCCGAACCGCCGGAGACAACCTCTGGTTCCGGGCCGCCCCCTCCGCCGGCAATCTCCACCCCCTTGAGATGTACGCGGTGGCCAGCGAGGTGGCCGGGCTCGACGCCGGGCTGTACCACTTCGCACCGGAGGTGTTCGGCCTGGAGGCACTCGCGGCCGGGGACCACCGCCGGGCGCTGGCCGACGCCACCGCCGACCCAGACGTCGCGGCCAGCCCGCTCGCCCTCGTCGTCACCGGCCTCCCGTGGCGCACCGCGTGGAAGTACGCCGAACGGGGCTGGCGGCACGTCTACTGGGACGCCGGGACAATGCTGGCGAATCTGCTCGCCGTCGCCGAAGGCCACGGGCTACCGGCGCGGGTACGGCTAGGCTTCGTCGACGCCGCCGTGTCTCGCCTGCTCGGCGTCGACGGCGTGACGGAGTTCCCGGTGGCGGTGATCACCTGCGGCCGGCCCACCGCGACCGCCGCCGCCGAACCGGTCGAGCTACCTCCGCCGCCGTTCCCGCCGACGCCGCTCTCCCCCGCGCCG
This sequence comes from Micromonospora sp. IBHARD004, assembly GCF_052814115.1. NCBI lineage: Bacteria > Bacillati > Actinomycetota > Actinomycetes > Micromonosporales > Micromonosporaceae > Micromonospora > Micromonospora sp. IBHARD004. The sequence goes on along the minus strand of NZ_CP199934.1, from coordinate 2,192,138 downwards.
GTCGACTTCCCGCTGGTCATCCGGGTGCAGCAGGCCGGCGAGCTCACCACGGGCGACGACGTGACCGGCTGGCGCGCGGCCGCCGTCGCGGGTCTTCCCCGCGCCACCGACACCGTCGATGCGCCGGTTGCGGCCGGCAGCGAGCCGATCGAGTCGGTCATCCTGCGCCGCGGCTCCACCCGGCGCATGCGCCGCCAACTCGCCCCCGCCGAGCTGCTGCACTGGGCGATGGCTGCAGCGACCCGAGCGGTCCCCGCCGACGCAATCCCGACCGGGACCACCCTGCTCTCCCACGAGGTCGCGGTCCACGCGGTGCGCGGCACGGAGCCGGGCCTGTACCAGCAGGTCGACGGCCCGCCGCAGCTGCGCCGGCCGGCGCCGGAGCCCAAGGTGCGGGCGCTGAGCCAGGGGCTCTGCCTCGACCAGCCGCTCGGCGGCGACTCGGCGTACACCGACTTCGCCTGCGCCGATCTCGACCAGGTGCTCGGCGGGTACGGCGAGCGCGGGTACCGGGTCGCCCAGTTCGAGGCGGGGGTGGCCGCCGGCCGCCTGCAACTGGCCGCCTTCACCCTCGGTCATGGCGGCACCGGCCTGACCTTCTGCGACCAGGACATCTCGGATGCGTTCGACACCCGAGCGGCCTGCATGCTCGCCATCGCCATCGGGCTACCCACCTACCGGCCGAAGCCGGGCGGCCCGCCCGGCCGGCCCCGGCGGATCACCCGCTGACGGGTCCCGCTGGTGCTGCTTCACCACACTGCCGCACGGCGCATGACCACAGACCGCAACCGGCCGTTACCGGGAGTGGCTCACTGATGAGGTTTTGAGCTGCGCAACCGCAAACTGCTGCCTGTACCGCTCGGAAAGTCGGTTACAGCTACGCCACCTGGGCGTATTCGTTGATCAGTCCGTTGAGGATCTTCCGGCGGCGAACTCGTGCTGCGGTCAGGTCGGCGACCGGTGAGGGCGGTACGTCGGTGGGGTTGGGTGGGTGTTGGCGTCGTCCTTGGTGAGGTCGGTGGTCGTTGTAGTGCGTCACGTACTCGCCGAGGTTGCCCAGTAGGTGGCGTTGGTTGTAGATCAGCATCCAGTCGAGGCACTCACGGCGGACCGTGCGTACCCATCGTTCCGCGTACGGGTTCGCCCGCGGTGCCCTCGGCGGGGTACGCAGGATCTCGATGCCCTCCGTGGTGAAGAACGCAGCGGTGTACTTGCTGTCACGATCCCGGATCAAGAACCTGAACTGGCGACGCGGTCACCGAGGTCCATCAACAGGCTCCGCGCCTGCTGGGTAACCCACTCCCCCGCCGGGTTCGTGGTGGCCCCCGAGGATATGTACCCGCCGGGTCGCGATCTCCATCAGGAACCGCACCTCAGAGACCAGAACCGGGTTTCCGAGCGGTACAGGCCCGCCCAGCGTGCCCAAAGACGGCGAATTGCATCGTTCAGATATCTGAAGCAAATCCGACTCGGCGCTCGATCACCTCTGGCGTCGCGCCGATTATATCGATAATGTCCGTTTTCGTTGCAGCCTCAGCGCTTGCGGGCGGAGCGTCTGATAGACAGCGATCGCCTCCTTGGTCATGATGCCGATGTGCCCTGACCCGGGCATCACCCCCGCTGAGGAGAAGCAGAATGATCTTCAGGTCGAGGGGATTACGGCGAGCAAGTTTGGCCGTGATCCCAATTGTCGCCATCGCGGGCAGCATCGCTGTCGCGACCACGTCCGATGCGGCGTCGTCGCCAGGCAATTCGAGCGGCTACACCGACGGCCGCTACATCGTTACGTTCGCCGATGACCCCGTCGGCAGCTACGAGGGCTACAACTCCGGCTTCAAGGCCACCAAGCCCAAGGCGGGCGACAAGCTCGACCCCGATTCGTCGGCGGTGAAGGCGTGGCGCGCGCATCTGACGGGTAAGCACAACGTGGCACTGGCCAAGGTCGGCGCGACCAAGATCTACGACTACACGATCACGAACAACGGCGTCGCCGCCAACCTCACCAAGGCCCAGGCAACCGCGCTCGCGAAGACCCCGGGGATCGTCGGGCTCGAGCGCGACCAGGTGTCGCACCTCGACACCACGGTCTCTCCGGAGTTCCTCGGCCTCAGCGCCGCGGGCGGCGTGTGGTCGCAGGCGGGCGGTCAGGCCAACGCCGGCGCCGGCATCGTCGTCGGCGTCATCGACAGCGGCATCTGGCCCGAGAATCCCTCCTTCGCCAACGAGAAGGTCAACCCACGGCCGAAGAACTGGCATGGCGCGTGCGTCGCCGGTGAAAACTTCGCAGTGTCGCTGTGCGGCAACAAGTTGGTCGGCGCGCGGTACTACGTCGAGGGATTCGGCAAGCAGAACATCGCCAACGAGGACTTCCTGTCGCCGCGCGACGGGTCCGGCCACGGTTCGCACACCTCCTCGACGGCCGCCGGCAACGCCGGCGTCACGGTGACCATCGACGGCAAGCAGATCGGCACCGCGTCGGGCATGGCTCCGGCCGCCTCCATCGCGATGTACAAGGTGTGCTGGGAGGGCGCGCCGGGCGTGCAGGCCGGATGCTTCAACTCCGACAGCGTCGCCGCGGTCAACGACGCCGTCCTCGACGGTGTCGACGTGCTCAACTACTCCATCGGTGGCTCGTCCGAGTCGTCGGTGCTCGACTCGGTGGCGCAGGCGTTCCGGGCGGCGTCCAACGTCGGTGTCTTCGTGGCCAACTCGGCCGGCAACAGCGGACCGGGTGCGAGCACCCTGGACCACCCCGCGCCGTGGGTCACCACTGTCGCGGCCGCCACCTTCCGGAAGGCGTACCGAGTGGTTGCGCTCGGCAACGGGGCGCGGTACGTGGGCGCTTCGACCACCCCGGCGCTGACGACACCAGCGCCGCTGATCACCGCACTGAGCGGGAAACTGGCCGGTGCGAGCGACAACGACGCCAAGCTCTGCTTCGACCGCACCCTCGACCCGGTGAAGGTGACCGGCAAGGTGGTGGTCTGTGACCGGGGTGGCAACGATCGTATTGACAAGAGCTTCGAGGTCAAGCGCGCAGGCGGCGTCGGTATGGTACTGGTGAACACCAGCGCGAACTCGCTCAACGGCGACTACCACCCGATCCCGTCGGTCCACCTGAACAACGTCGATGGTGCCGCCGTCAAGACCTACGCTGACACGGCGGGCGCGACCGCGAGCATCGTGGACCTGAGCCCGGCGGAGCTCGCGGCGGCGCCGGACGTGCCTGATGTCACCGACTTCTCTTCGCGGGGACCGTCGACGACCACGGGTGGCGACATCCTCAAGCCTGACATTGCCGCACCCGGCAACGATGTCGTCGCCGCGGTGGCGCCGCCGAGCAACCACGGCCGGGACTGGGACTTCTACTCGGGCACCTCGATGTCCTCGCCGCATATCGCGGGCATCGGCGCGCTCATGAAGCAGCTGCACCCCGGCTGGCTGCCGTCTGAGATCAAGTCCGCGCTCATGACGTCGGCGATCGACACCAAGACGACGACGAGCCCGTTCGCCCAGGGCGCCGGATTCGTGAACCCGAATCGTGCGGCCGATCCCGGACTGGTGTACCCGGCGGGTCCGAACGACTACCGCAGCTACATGGTCAGTCTCGGTGTCCAGTTCGCGCCGCCGTTCGACACCCTTCCGCCGGTCTCCGGCACGGACCTGAACCAGGCGTCGATCGCGATCGGCGGGCTGGCCGGCGTCCAGACGGTGACACGCACGGTGAGGAACGTCGGCTCCACGACGGCGACCTACACCGCCACGGCGAGCGTCCCCGGCTTCACCACCGTGGTGTCGCCGTCCAGGTTCACGCTGGCACCGAACGCGACGCAGACCTTCACGGTGACGTTCAGCCGGACCACGGCTCCGCTGGGCGCGTATGCCACCGGCAATTTGACGTGGTCGGACGGAACCCACAGCGCGCGGAGCCCAATCGCGCTGCGGCCCGTGGCTGTGAGGGCGCCGAGCGAGGTGACCGGGGCGATCACGGCCGGGTCGACGACCTTCGCCGTCACGCCCGGCTCCACGGCCCCGGCGCTGGGCACATCTGTCGCCGGGATGGCCGGGGTGACGCCGGTCGCCGACAGTGTCACGACCGGACCCTTCGACACCAACAACCCGGTTTTGGGTGCCGGCACGAAGGTCTACCACGTGACGGTTCCGAACGATAACAAGGCGGCCCGGTTCGACCTTGTCTCCAACGACAAGACGGCCGACCTCGACCTGTTCGTCTACAAGGCGGGCACGCTCGTGGCCCTGTCGGCCTCCGGCTCGTCGGACGAGCGGGTGACACTGACGGCACCGGCTCCGGGCACGTACGACGTCTACGTCAACGGGTTCGCAACGCCCGGCGGCTCGACCTCGTACGCCCTCAGCAACTGGGTGGTGGCGAACAGCGCCGCGGGCAACCTGAATGTCAGTGACAGCCCGGTTACCGCCGGCGTACCGGTAACGCTGACCGCGACCTGGACGGGTCTCGACCCGGCCAAGCGGTACTTCGGTGTGATCTCCTACGCCGGCGCCACCAACGTCACCTTCATCACGGTGGGCTGACCTCGGCAGGCACGAAACACGCAGGGGCCCGGCAGCTTCAGCTGCCGGGCCCCTCTCTGCCTGTCGAGCCGTCGGGTCACCCGTGGAGCTGCGCGCCCCAGCCGCCGCGGGCGTGCCGCGCTACACGCCGAACGCCGCGAGGACCTTGCGGACCGACTCGGCCGGCGCTCCGTCGGTCACCGGCGTAATCGACGCCTTCGATCGCCATCACACACCGTCGACCAGGATCTTGTTGATCTGCGCGGAGGATCCGAAGGACGAGAGGTTGCCGGTGCCGGTGTTGCGGACAGCCGAGACGCCAACGGTGATGGTGACGTTGACTCCGAACACGACGTGCGCGAGCAGCACGGCCAGGAAGCCCAGGCCGCCAGTGTTGCAGGGGGCCAGGATGGAGTCGATCTGCGTCCCTGAGGTGGTGACGCTTCCGCCGGAAGCCCATCGTAGGCGCATCTGCGCCGACTCGCCTGCGCCGGAACATTGCCCTGCTCACCGGTGACGCCCCGGCCACGCTTGCTTCCCTAGTCGCGCCCACTGCCCGTACCGGCGGGCGTCAAACACCTGGTGGCTCGGCGATTTCTTGAACCACCCCAGTCGTGCGGTCGACCACTTAAGGTCGTCCGCGCGTCTGCCTACCTGACACCGCCTTCAAGGTCGCCCAGGACGGGGCGCTGAAGGACCTGAAGGCCGGGAACCGGTCGCGGTGGAAGGGAACAATTCCGGGGGTACGATCGCCGCCACCACGGTCACCGGCCCGGCCAGGTAGTCGGGGGGTGCGGCCAGGTCGAGCGACGGGGAGGCTCGACCTGGCCGCGTGCACGTGTCGTGACCGACCTATGTGAGGCGGAAGTAGTCGAGGTTGAACCCGCCCGTCTCGCAGTACACCGTGACCAGTTGATCGCCCGCCGCCAGGACGACCGGCACGTGCACCGACTGGTAGGCGCCCCAGCCGCCCGTGTCCGGCACCGACGCGGTCGCCAGCACCTGGCCGCTCGCGTCACGGAACGACAGCGCGTTGGCCGCCACGGCACCCGTGCCGTTGGCGACGCGCAGCTCAAGGTCGTACGTTCCGGCCTGCCCGACCTCGACGCGGTACGTCAGCCAGTTGCCGGCAGCCGTCCAGCCGATGTTCTGCCCGCCGCTGGCGGCCGGGTTGCTCTCGACGAAGCAGCAGCCGCCCTCGACCCAGCCGTGCTGCTCGACGTACGACTCGGCCTCGACCTTCTCGCCGATGGGCGCACCGTGCGGCCGCACGGTCAGGTGGACGGTCACCGTGTCGCTCGCCTGGCCGTCGGTGACGACGAAGGTCAGGTCCTGCTCACCGGCCACGGTGGGGTGGATCGTCACGAGCGCGGTGGTGCCGTCGATGCTGACGCCGTCCGGCAGATCGGTAGCGTAGAAGGCGAGCGGATCGCCATCGGCGTCGGTCGCCGTCAGCGGCACCTGCACGGTGCTGTACTGGTCGACGATCACATCGGCCATGTTGTCCAGCACCGGGGCATGATTCCCCTTCGTCTTCGGCAGGTCCCCCTTCCACTGGAACGTGGCGAACGAGTGCGCCGGCACGGTCTCGACGAAGGACTGGCCGGCGAGCACCACGCGCACCTTGGTGTCAACATCGTTGCTGTTGCTGATGACGGCGACGATGTTGTCGGCCTTGTCCCGGTAGACCACGTTGCTGATGCCGTTCGCCGGGGCGCTCGACTCCAGGCGTACGTCGTCCGGGCTGAGGTACCGCGCGAACTGCCCCAACTGGTACAGCTCGTCGCGGACGGTGAAGTCACGGGTCGTGGTGTTGACGGTGACCAGGCGGTTGGGCCACTTCGTGGTCCGGCCGATTTCCGCCCAGTCGACGTTGTTGTCGCGCGCGGGCGTCCAGTGCAGTATCCCACCGTCCTGGTCAGTGGCCTGCGCCCACATGATGTACGAGCTGGCGTCCAGGCGGAAGTAGCTCAGGAGGGTGTCCGGGGAGACGCTGCCCGTCTCGGTCATCTCGACGGGCTTACCGTACTGCTCGTACGCGTCGCGCATGACGGTCGGGTCGCCCCAGTAAGGGTGGAAGGCAATGGCGTCGGCTGCCGCGCGGACCTGCGCTCCGGTCACCGAGCCATCCGGTGCGTCCTCGAAGATGCGGTAGTAGTTCTTCGTCTCAGCGCTGTTCGGGTCGCGCCAGTCCCAGAAGTTGAAGTCGTGCACGTAGAGCTGGGTGTCCAGGTTGGCCGCGGCGAACTCGCGCTTGATCGCGATGGCCAGCTTCTGCTGCTGCTCCACACTGATGTCCATCGCCGGGTAGACGACGTCCATGCCGGGCTCGTTCAGCAGCGTCAGCCCACCGATTCTGATGCCCTGCTCCGCGTATGCCCGGACGAACTTGACGTAGTAGCGGGCGAAGACGTCGATGCAGTCATCGCGCAGCTTGCCGACCTGGTAGTAGCTCGTCGTGCTGCCCGGTCGGAGCGCGACCTCACCGGTGAACCGGTTGTTCGTCTTCATCCAGGCCGGGGCGCTCCACGCGGACGCGAAGAAGGTGGCGTGCGGGTTGTAGCGCTGGATCAACTTGATGGTGTCGATGATGTGCAGGTCGATGTCGCGCTGGATGGAGAAGTACTTCAGGTCGAAGTCTTCGGTGACGCCCGCAGGCAGGTCGTCCTCGGACCAGAACGGCAGGTGCTCGATGACGTCGGGGCTGCCGATCGTCACGCGGAACCGATCGAGGCCCGCCCCGGTCTTCGGGTCGACGAGCAGCCGGATGGCCTCCTCCCGCTTCGCCGGGTCGAGCTTCCACAGGTTGGACACGCTCGTCTCGTCCAGGGAAAAGCCGACGCCGCGGTAGCGCTGACGCGTCTGGCTGGGGTCGACGACAACGGTGGCGTCGGCGGCCGTGCCCTTGTCATTGCCGACCCGAACGGTGGGCAACTGCTGCCACTGGCGCTCGGCGCCGGTGGAGTACGTCCCGGTCACGAACGAGCCAGAGTCGGCCGTCGCCGGCGGCGCCGCTGCCAGCACAGTGACGGTTGTCGATACGACGGCGAGTGTCGCGGTGATGGATTGCCTCACGGCGCCTCCAGATGTCGAGGGAAGTGTCCACGCGACAGGATCCGGCGCCGACTGCCGGTGCCGGTGAATCCGCAGCCGCGGGTGGTGGTGGTTCTCGCGTCGGGGGTGCGGGGGATGATCAGGCCTCCCCGTCTGCGGAGCCTAACTTTGGTCGATGCTTAATTCAAGATCTGACTTAATCACCGGTGGCCGGGGAACCCCGTGCTCGCCAACACCGGCGTAGCCCTCGCACAACCCGCCGCACGTCGGCGACCGCCTCGCGGGCCAGCGCGGCCAGGTCGGCCAGCGCGGCGACCACGGCCGGTTGACTGGCGAGCCGGGCCTGGGCCTCTGGGGCTCGGATACTCGGTTCGGCGTCTGAAGTGCGGTTCTGTGAGAGCTCGAGCCCTGCGCAGCCGTCTTGCTCGTGGCCATGAGCGCGTCGTTGCTGTACCGGCTGCTTCGCCAGATCCTGCAGATGTTGCCCCAGATCGCCCGCGACGGTGGGGCCAAGGGTGTGGAGATCCTGGTGCTCCGCCATCAGATGGCGGTGCTGCGCCGCCAGGTGACCCGCCCCGACCTGCAACCGGCCGACCGGGTGGTGCTGGCGGTGCTGTCGCGGCTGCTGCGGACCTGGAAACCGGACGGCTTGGCGCAAGTGATCACCGCAACCGCCTCAGATCCGGCCTGGCTGCAACTTCGCGCGGCCATCAACAACGCGCGTAACCATGGGAGGTAACCGAATCGAGCTGGTGACCCCATCGCCGGACTCTCGGCATTGGAGGATATTGCTGGCCGATCAGCGCGGCCCACGGACGCAGACGCCTTCGGATCCGCCGAGAGTTCACCACGCAGAAAGTCCTGGTCAACGCGCTCCCGGTGGGATCGGAGTCTCAATAAGCGGGACACTTGTCGGCGCTTGGGCGATGCCACGCAGGGTCGGACATCGATCAACCTGCCTGCCTGTCGGTCGGTCCGTGCGGTCGACGGGACCGCCGGCGCAAGGGGGTTGGCAGCGACGGCACTGTGACCACTTCGGTCTTCTCTGGGAGGTCACAGCCGCCAGACTGCTCGCATCGTCGCTGGTCAAGGCACCATCGGCCATCGGGTCTGGGTGAACACTTTGGACGCGGTGACCACTTCGGCGAGGTGCTCCCAATCTGCACCCATTTGCAAGGTGCCGGCCGGTCGGAACTCCTTACCGCTGTGACCTGCAGATACTCCCCTAGCAGCGGACATTGAGGACCGTAGAAGTCCGCTCAGTGCCGTTGAGCGCGCTTCGGTGTGAAGCAGGATGCTGCACCCACTCTCACCTGCAGAAACGGAAACCCGCAGGTAGGGGCCGATGCAGTTGAGTGCAGTTGGGCGCCGTTGCGTGCAATCCACCGCCGTTCAGTGCACCCGGCTGCTCCCCACCTGCTCCCCCGATTCCCGTGGCTGGCTCCGCATCAGTTGCATGCGACAGCCGCGCAGGCCACCGCGGCAGGCGACGCGGTAGCGGCCTTGACGTCGGGCGGATGGCGCAAGACATCCGGGCACTGGGGCATGGCGTCGACCTAGTCGACGCCGTCGACCTTCGCCAGTTCCGCGGCAAACTCGGCGTCAGTGAGCGCGCCACGCTGGTGTTGCCGGGTCAGCGCGTGGATGTTGCGCCGCTTGTCAGCGGTTAGGACATCGTGGGCCGTGCGTGTCCGGCTGACTCCGGCGGGTGCGCTCGGCGGCCGGTTACCGGCGGCAAAGGGCTCCGCCGGTCGAGGGGGGGCCGCCGTCTGCTGGCGGCGCTGCGCGTCACGGTGGTCTGGGGGGTTGCGAAGATAAACGGATCTTCGACGACACTCCCCCTGACCGTCCCGCCGGACACCGACGGGCCTGACCGCGCAGGGGATCCCATGCAGCCGTTGCACCCGGAGCCGACCTCACGGCGCCCGGTCTGGATGTGGGCCGGCGCCGCTGCGGGGCTCGGACTCGCCCTCACCATGTTCCTCAACAACAGCGGACCGCGCACCCGCGCCGCGACGAGCCGGCCGACCACCGGTACCTTCGTGGTCTCCGGCGCAGTGATGCTCGGCGACGGCGCATCCTTCACCAGGGACGGCCACGGCGGCTGCGCCGGCACCGACGCCCACGCCGACGTCACCGACGGTGCTCCGGTGCTCATCACGACCACAGGCGGGTTGGCCGTTGGGAGGCTGACCGACCCGCGCGCGCTCACTGACGGCACCTGTCGATTCTGGTTCTCCGTCCGCGGGGTGCCGACCGGGCAGGACGCCTACCTGGTCATGGTCGCCGACCGGGACCCCCGCCAGTACGCCGAACAGGAGCTGACCGGCGCGCTGGTGAGCCTGCGCGTCGACTGAAACCGGCCAGAGGTTCAGCGGCCCCAGGTTGGTGGCCAGTTCCCGGAACCGCGGCGGGGACCAGTTCTACCTGCGTCACTCGGCACCGGCCGGCACCAGGTGCGGGGCGTAGAGGCGAAGACCAGCCAGCGCCTCCCTACGCGCACCGGGCAGCAGGCAGGCGAAGATCGGTTCGTCGACGCGTCCCGATTCCGCCCAGATACCGTCGGCCTGCCCGGGGCCCAGCAGTAGAACGCGAGGTGGCGCTTCCGGGACGGTCACCGTCCCAGCAGTATCCGGCCTGCCCGCCGGAGGTCCTGCGAGGCTCTGCTCTCTCTACTCGCCGCGGAGGCCGGGCACCTTCACGACGATGAACTCGCTGTCGTCCGCGCGGCCGGGGTTGCGGCCCGTGTTAGGGAAATTGTTGTCACAGCCGAGCAGCAACCGGTTGCCGGCAATCTGATGGATGGCCTCGATCGACTCGCACGTCACGCGGTACGGGTCGCCGAGTCCCACGTCGCCGTTGTGGACGGGGGGCAGGGAAACCAGGTCCGGGTCGGGCACGGCCACCAGGTCGACGGTCGTCGTCTTCACGAGGGACCCGCCTGCAGCGGTATCGGTGAGGTTGATGAGGTACACCTTCCGGAACAGCGCGTTCAGCCCGAGACCGCCGTCGCGCTCGATCACCGCGAGGTGGTGCCGGTCGAGGGCAGCCATGTCTGACACGAAGTAGCCGGGCTGCTCGGTCTGGTACAGCCAGACCCGTCCCGTGAAGGCCTCGTCGCGGACGCTGAACTCGAAGACGTGGCGCCGCGTGGTGCCGAGTTCGGCCACCGTCGCCCCCTCCAACGCCGGGTACAGGTACTGGCCGTCCGGGCTGATGGCCATGGCCTCGAAGCCGCGGCTGTTGGGCTGGGTTGCCGCCGCACCGCCGAGGTGGGGGTTGTTGGGCGACCGCAGGCCGCCCGGAGCCGCGAAGGGCGGGTCGAGCAGTTTGCCGGTGGCGTCGAAGTGCAGCACCCACGGGCCGAACTCGTCGCCGACCCACAGGTCCCCATCAGCGCCACGCTGCAGGGACTCAGGATCGATGTCGCCGCCGGTCAACGACCGTTCGGTCGTCCCCTCGTTGACGATCGTGAAGCCGATCAGACCGTCGGGGTCACGGAACTGAATGAACTCGTTCAGATCGACGGCGACCTCGCCGCTTCCATCCTTGGCGGTCTTGAAGTCCGGCCGGATGTAGTAGGCGCGGATGAGGAAGTCCCTCGAGTTCGCCTTGGCGCCGAACCCGTTGTCTGGCATGGCGAGGTATTCCCCCGGGTGTCGGCCAGCGACGATCGCCGAGAACCCCTCGACCGGCTGCGAAGGCAGCGGGAGTGTGATCCCGTTGACGGTCCCGGGAGGCAAGAGGATCCCGGAGGGCGGGCCGGGGGCGTACGTCTCGACCGGCAGCACGGCGCGACCGAGCAAGGTCGGTTGCCCGCTTCCGGTGTCATCGGCGTGTGCGCAGAGGGATGGGATCGGCACCGTCGCCGCGAGCGCGACAGCGGCGAACGTAAACAGTCGCTTGATCATCACCGGCTCCTCAGGACGGTGTGAACCACTAGTGAGCTTGCGTAAGCCCGTGTCCCGGGTACACGTTGCCGAGGTCCGACGCCCGCACGGGACCGACTCGGTCTCCAGCCTGACCCAAATCGGAGCGCGTGACCATCCGCTCAACGATGCGATTGCGTGGACGATTGACCGGCCCGTGTCGGTCCGGAGTCAGATCGCCAGGGCGAGGTCGGCGAACGCCGCGGCCACCCGCGTTGCCGGCGACGCGTCGACGGCGAGTTCGTAGTGTCCGCGGCGGAGGTTCTGCATGAACGCGTGTCCGGCGATGATGACCTGTGCTGTCTTGTCGGTCCGTATACGGCGCATCGGTCTCAACCGGTGCTTGAGCTGGCTGCGATCAGCCTCGATCGGATTATTGGCGTATTGCTCGACGTGGTGCCACGCGGACGGGACCAACTGGTCGACCACGGCGGGGTAGACCGGCGCTGCGTCGGTGACGACTTCGCTGGGGTCACCTTCAACGTCGACAGCGCGCGTCGGAAGAACCGCCGGGCGGCGCCGGCGTCACGGCGGGCCGAGACCAGAACGTCGATGACCTGCCCGTACTGGTCGACCGCCCGGTACACATACCGCCATGCCCCGTTGACCCTGACGTACGTCTCGTCGACATACCACCTTCCCACGCACGTAGCGATTTTCGAGTCCGTCACTCACCCAGGCGCCTGCGGAGGCTCCGCCACCGGTCATGGCGGTGGCGTGGCAGCGGGCGACTGCAAATAATCCGAGGGTATATACGCGGCGTATACCTTCGGTGTAGTCTGCTGGCATGAGCGTTCCCCTCACCCTTCTCGGCCTGCTCGATCGCGAGCCCAGTCACGGGTACGACCTGAAGCGCGACTACGACGCCTACTTCGGACGCGGCAAGCCGCTGCCGTACGGGCAGGTCTACGCGACCCTCAGCCGCCTGGCCCGGGACGGCAAGGTGGTGATCAGCGAGATCGGCCCCGGCGCCGGACCCGACCGGAAGCGTTACATCATCACCGACCTGGGCGCGACCGAGGTCGACCACTGGCTGACCGAGCCGGTCGAGCCGGAGCCGCACCTGCAGACCGTGCTCTTCGCCAAGGTCGTGCTCGCGCTGATGCTGGACCGTCCTGCCGACGAATACCTCGACACGCAGCGCAGCGCACACCTGCAGCGGATGCGCGAGCTCACCGAGATCAAGCGCACCGGCGGCCTCGTCGACGCGCTGCTCGCCGACCACGGCCTGTACCACCTAGAGGCGGACCTCCGGTGGATCGAGATGACCGGCGCCCGGCTGGACGCCCTGAGGAAAGCGGTGCGGCCATGACCATCGTGATCGAAGCGCGGAGCGTGACGTTCTCGTTCGGCGAGACCCCCGCGCTGCGGGGCGCGAGCATCGCCGTGGACGCGGGCGAGATCCTCGCCATCATGGGGCCCAGCGGCTCGGGTAAGTCGACGCTGCTGCACTGCCTGGCCGGCATCCTGGTGCCCGACTCCGGCGAGATCCTGTTCGACGGCCGCCGGGTCGACGCCATGACCGAGACCGAGCGCAGCAGCCTGCGCCGGGACCGCTTCGGGTTCGTGTTCCAGTTCGGACAACTCGTCCCCGAGCTCACCGCGGCGGAGAACGTCGCCCTGCCCCTGCTGCTCAGCGGGGTCCGCCGGACGGAGGCGCTGCGCAAGGCGTACGGCTGGTTCGAGCGGCTCGGCCTGGACGGCATGGAGCAGCGACGCTCGGGAGAGCTGTCCGGGGGGCAGGCCCAGCGCGTGGCCCTGGCCCGCGGCCTGGTCGCCGAGCCGGAGGTCCTCTTCGCCGACGAGCCGACCGGGGCGCTCGACTCGCTCACCGGCGAGCAGGTGATGAACCTGTTGGTCGCCGCGGCCCGCGAGCAGGGCACCACCGTCATCCTGGTCACCCACGAGCCACGGGTCGCCGCGTACGCCGATCGCGAGGTCATCGTCCGCGACGGACGCGTGAACCTGCCGGAGAGGATCGCGTCATGATCGGCTTCGGGCTACGCCTCGCCCTGGCCGGCGGCCGGGAGGCGCTCACCCGCCTCGTCATCATCGCCGCCGCCGTCGCGATCGGCGCCGGGCTGCTGCTGGCCACCCTCGCCGGGGTCAACGCCGTCAACACCCAGCTCACCCGGTACGCCTCGATGTACCCCATGCAGACGTCGGGCGGCCACGCCGACCCGCTGTGGTGGTCGACGCGGGAGGACTACTTCCACGGCACCCAGATCATCCGCATCGACGTCGCCGCGACCGGACCGCATGCACCCACCCCGATCGGCATTCCGAAGACGCCGGGGCCGGGCGAGTACTACGCCTCGCCGTCGTTGCGGAAGCTGCTGGCCGCCAACCCGGCCGACCAGCTCGCCAACCGCTACCCCGGACGTGACCTCGGCTCGATCGGTCGGGCGGCGCTGGCATCGCCGGACACCCTGCTCGTCATCGTCGGCGGAACACCCGACACGGTCGCGAAGCTGCCTCGGGCACGGCAGATCTCCAGCATCGGCGACAACACTCCGGCACTCCCCGAGACCGTGGTGGACCTGATCCTGGGCGTGATCGCCGGCGGACTGCTGTTCCCCGTACTGATCTTCATCGGCACCGCCACCCGGCTCAGCGCCGCCCGCCGGGAGCAGCGGTTCGCCGCGATGCGCCTGGTCGGCGCGACACCGAAACAGATCTCGCTGATCGCGGCAGTCGAGGCGGCCGCGGCGGCCGTCGCCGGTACCGCGATCGGCTTCATCCTGTTCTTCGCGTTCCGCGGTTGGCTCGCGAACATCCCCTTCACCGGCATGCGGTTCTTCACCAGTGACATGTTCCTCAGACCGCTGGACGTCCTGGTGGTCGCGCTCGGCGTTCCGGCCGGCGCGGCGCTGGCGGCGCGGGTCTCGCTCCGGCGCGTTCGGATCTCCCCGCTCGGCGTCACCCGGCGGGTCACCCCCCGCCCCCCACGCGCGTACCGGCTGATCCCGCTCGTGCTCGGCGTCGCCGTGCTGGCATTCGCCCTGGTCTACCGGCCCCCCACGTCGGACGGCCAGACCGCCATCTTCCTGCCCGGGTTGCTGCTGATCATGACCGGCCTGATCCTCGCCGGTCCCTGGCTGACCATGATCGGCGCCCGGGTCATGGCGCGGCGCGCCAGCCGGCCCGCCACGCTCATCGCCGCGCGGCGCCTCGCCGACAACCCGAAGGCCGGCTTCCGGGCGATCAGCGGGATCATGCTCGCCCTCTTCGTCACGAGCGTGGCCGTCGGCGTGATCACCACGATCGTCGCCAACCGCGGCCCGGCGCCGATCGGATCGATCGGCGCCGGCACGATGTCCACCGTCTTCACCGAGAACCCGCCGTCGGTGCCCGACACGGTGCTGACCGACCTGCGCGCGATCCCCGGCGTGCGCAGCGCGACGGTGGTCCGCGAGAACCCGGTCCGCGGCAGCGATGGGTGGGTGGTCGCGTGCACCGATCTCCCGGCGGCGTACGGCCGGTGCGCCGACGGCGCCACCGTTGCCGAGGTGCCGATGAGCCTCATGCCCTTCGAGCAACCGGCATCGTCCACGAGGGTCTGGCCCGCCGCATCCGTCACGGTCGGCGACCTCCAGCGGTTGCCGGTGGCGTCGATCGTCGTCGGAACCGACGCTTCGGTCGCCGCGCTGGAACGCTCGCGCACCGTCCTCGAGGTTGCCTACCCGACGGAATTCTGGGTGGCCCCGAACGTGCCCGGCGACTTCGAGTCGGACTTCGCCAACACGCTGCGCGGCTGGAAACAGCTGGCCAATGTCATCATCGTCGCCAGCCTCGCACTCGCCGGCTGCAGCCTCGCGGTCAGCGTGGTCGGCGGACTGAGCGAACGCAAGCGCCCGTTCAGCCTGCTGCGACTCAGCGGCGCGCAGGTGCGGGTCCTGCGCCGCGTGGTCGCCCTGGAAAGCGCCGTACCGATGCTCGCCGTCGCCGTGGTCGCGATCGGCATGGGCTTCCTCGCCGCACAGCTGTTCCTCAAGGCGCAGATGGACTACACGCTCACCGCGCCGGGCGTCGGGTTCTACGCGATCGTCATCGTCGGCCTGGCCGCCTGCCTCGCCATCATCGCCTCCACCCTGCCGTTGCTGGAGCGCATCACCGGACCGGAGACCGCACGCAGCGAATGATTGGGCCATTCCGCGTAACGACAGGTGCTCGGTAACCGATCGCGCTTCGGTGCGGCAACACGCCGGATCCGTTGTAGTCCAACGCAAAGACGCAGAATCTCGGTATCAAGGTGGTCCTCCAACAGGTCAACTTCATACCGGGCTTCTGCGTCGACGATGAGCGTCACATACACCTCGATGCTGCCGGAAAGCGACGAGACGCTGGACTTCCTGACCCATCTGCTGATAGCTGAACGCGTGCGGCGGGGCACCCGCGGCCAGACGGGTCCCCGGCGCGTTCGGCGATGCCCCGAAGCGGTTCGCCGACGCAAAAGCGCGCAAGGACGCTATCGCCCGATGATCCCGTCCGGCTCTTTTGATCGTCGGAAGACTGCCTGAGCTGCAAGACTCGCTTGCCCCACAGACATCCGATGCGGGTCTGTCAATAGCTCCTCTGTCAAGCCTCGAGTACGCAGTCGGTGCGTAAGGCCTGGTAGACGACGTCAGATAGGCGTCGTTTCAGCACGCGGACGTTTCGAGGCCGCCGTCGCCGGAGTTCTTGCGACGTGCGATGAGGTCCTTGGCGGGCTGGTGACAGCGGGCCTGGGTCATCGCGATGCGGTGTAGGGCGGCGTTGAGCTGGCGGTTTCCGGTACGGCTGAGTCGGTGGCGGGTCCGGTTGGATCGTCTACGCTGACAGCCGCGGCCGCCACGCCATCTGAATTTGTTTCCACAAAACGTTGATGATCACGTGGCGGCCGTCTCCGCGCGTCCCGACACGTCGCCGCCCCCGCAGGCAAGCCACCAGCCACCGTCTACATAATGCTCCCCAGCTGGACTACTAGAGTTCGCTCCACAATTGGCTCCACGAACTTGACAGCATTCCTGGCGGCCGGGAACGATTTCGGTAAGCGACGCCAGGCCACGTGCGCGGCGTGGGGATGGTTACAGCCCGGGAGGCAGCGACATGCCCAGCGCGCAGTTGTACGACACCATCGGAGCCACTTACACCGTGACGCGGCGCACCGAGCCGCGGATCGCCGCAAGGGTCTGGGCTGCGCTCGGCGATGCGCGGACGGTATTGAATGTCGGGGCTGGTACCGGCTCCTACGAGCCCGCCGACCGTGACGTCACCCGCGGTGGAACCGTCGGCGCTCATGCGTGCGCAGCGCCCCGCAGGCGCCGCGCCGTGCGTGGCTGCCGCTGCGGAGAGCCTTCCGTTCGAGGACCAGTCCTTCGACGCAGCGATGGCTTTTGCCACCATCCATCACTGGCAGGACCCGATCGCGGGCCTGCGCGAGATGCGGCGCGTTGCTCGCCGCGTGGTGGTGTTCACGCACGACACCAGTGACACCGGATGGCTTCGTCGGTTCTGGCTTAGGGCGCGTCTCATTTGGTGAGGCGGCGGTAGCAGATCAGGGTGCTGGCGATGGTGGCGAAGGCTTCGAAGTGATCGCCCTTGCGGTCATAGCGGCGAACGAGGCGCCGGTAGCGCATCAGCCAGGACATGCAGGCTTCAACGACCCAGCGGTGCCGGCCCAGACGCGTGGAGGACTCGATGCCCTTACGGGCGATGCGTACCTTGATGCCCCGTCGCCGGACCTCGCGGCGCAGCTCGCGGGCGTCGTACGCCTTGTCGGCGTGCAACTTGTCTGGCCGCCACCGGCGGCGCCCGCTGGGTGTGCGGATCGCCGGGACGCTGTCGAGCATGGGCAGCAGCAGTTGGCTGTCGTGGACGTTCGCGGCGGTGACCAGCACAGCCAGGGGCAGCCCCTTCCGGTCGCAGATGACATGGAGTTTGCTGCCTGGTTTGCCGCGGTCGACCGGGTTTGGGCCAGTCAGATCGCCCCCTTTTCCGCCCGCACACTGATCGAGTCGACCACCGCCCTCGACCAGTCGATCCGCCGGTCGGCGCCGAGCCGGTCCAGGGTCGCCTCGTGCAGCCGGAGCCACAAACCGGCCGCGGTCCACTCGGTGAACCTGCGGTGCGCGGTGGCCCTGGTGACACCGAACGACGCCTCAGGCAGCTTCCACCAGGAACAACCCGCCTGGGTCACGTACACGATCGCGGCCAGCACCGCCCGGTCATCCACCCGCCGGCGACCACCACCCTGCCGACGAACCGGCGCGGGCGGGATCAACGGCGCCGCAATCTCCCAGAGATCATCCGGCGCCCAGGTGCGGATCATGACCTCGTCCACGGGAGCAGATCATGCCCCCAGGCCAACGACCATCCAAATGAGACGCGCCCTTACTCGCGACTACCTTCCTGAAGTCGCGGACCTACTTGTCGGCCGGCCTTCGCTGACCGAGCTGGCCCGCGCGATCGGAGCCCGCGTCGAGCCGGTGCTCATCCCGTGGGACTGCGCTGACGGCTTCTTCGAGGCCTACTGGCGCCGGCCCGAGGCATACCTGGACGAGAACGTCCGTCGCGGGGTATCGGTCTGGGCCAGAGTCGGGCCGGACGCCGAGCAGAGGGCAGTGCACAGCCTCCGTGATGACCTCGCCTCAGGTCGGTGGGCAGAACGCAACCGCGACCTCGTCGCTCTCGATGCAGCACAGCTTGACCTTCGCCTGCTCGTAACCTGAACCCCGCCGCAGACTGGGTACAAGTTGCTGCCCGCACCGGCTGGGCAGGCCCACCTCGCATCGGTCAAAGGGTCAGCTTCAAACCCTCGCTCCATGGTTTCGTACGTCAAGTGTCAGTGCGCTGGCGATGGCAGTGGCGGTCACCGCGGCCGCCACTGCCATCTGAAATTGGCTCCGTCGCGTGACGGGTTGAACGCCCGCGGCCGCCAGCCGGCCGGACGGCCGCCCGACCCCGTGGTCCGGGCGGGCGTCCGGCGCCGTGGCGGTGTCACTCGCAGAACACCTGCACCTTGCTGTCGGCGTCGTCGACGTCGACGGTGAGCTCATCGAGTTGCTCGATGAGCTCCTCGATGTGCTGCGGCTTGAGCTGGGTGAGGTCGATCGGTACCCCTGACTTGTTCAGCTCCGCATTGAGCTTGGTGAGCGCCTGCGGAGGGATAAGGCTCGTGAGCCGGACCCCAGCGCGCAGCAGCTGCAGCGGGACCCGGACGTTGACCCGGCTTGGCCCGTCGCCGCCGGAGTCGTCCTCCGAGTTCACCACCACGCGCAGGTACTTCGGTC
Organism: Micromonospora sp. IBHARD004; assembly: GCF_052814115.1. Classification (NCBI taxonomy): domain Bacteria; kingdom Bacillati; phylum Actinomycetota; class Actinomycetes; order Micromonosporales; family Micromonosporaceae; genus Micromonospora; species Micromonospora sp. IBHARD004. The sequence goes on along the minus strand of NZ_CP199934.1, from coordinate 2,173,351 downwards.
GGGGTTTCGGGCGGAGCGCGGCTCCCGGCGGCGACTCGGGCCGTTCTCGTTCAAGGGCGTCGATCAGCCGCTCGGCCTCGTCCGCGGTGATCTTGCCCTCGGCTAGCATCCGCAGGATCTGGCGGCGCTGCTCGTTCATTGTTGCTCCTCCCCCTCTGACTCATCTGACGCTTACCAGCACGGCCGTTCGGCCGTCCTCAACCTCGAACCGGGTGCCGGGCAACGCCCACAGCAGTTGCCCGGTGCCGCGCAGCGCGCCCACCGGGCTCACCCGGGTGGCGAGGCATGCGACCAGCACGACGAGTAGCAGCAGCGGTGACAGCACCAGCAGTACCGGCAGGACAGGGACGTACAGCCGCAGCCAGCGGCCGTCGGGACGGCGATGGCGTACCGTCACCAGGTACGGAATCATCGGGACCCCTCCAGCTCGGCCAGCGCCTCCTGGACGCTGATCTCCCCCCGCCGCAGGCGGTCAACGACGTCGGCGCCGGTGGGCGCCGGGTCGGTGTCGACGAAGTCGAGGTGCTCCGCGATCCGGTTCAGCCGGGACTTGATCGTCGGGTAGCTCACCCCGAAGACCCGCTCCATCTCCTTGATCGAACCGTGCGACCGTACGAACGCGGCAACGAACACCTGGTCGTCGACGCTGAGCTGAGCCAGCTGCGGCAGCTCGAACTGACCCTCGACCACGACGCCGCTGCCGGCGAGGCGGACCCGCTCGACCACGAACGGCTGTCCGCGCGTCAGGTCCGTCAGTTCCTGCCAGTCCACCCTCGGCTCCCTTACTCTCGGCGAGGTGCTCGCCATTCATTTGTATCTTGATTTTTTTAAGGCGTCAACGCGTGGATCTTGATTTTTCTAATTTGATCTTCAATCCCTTGGGCCGCCGACTTCCGTCGTAGGCTGCATCCCGCACGTGACGAACAGGAGTCTGAGGTGGCCGAGACGACGCTGACCGAGGTGATGGCCGAGCTGGCCGAGCTCGAGGACCCCAAGACACGCGAGGTGAACGAGAAACACGGTGACGATCACGGTGTGAACCTCAGCAAGCTGCGCGCGCTCGCGAAGCGGCTGAAGACGCAGCAGGAACTCGCGTGCCAGCTCTGGGAGACGGATGACACCGCGGCTAGACTGCTGGCGATCCTGATCTGCCGCCCGAAGGCGTTCGAGCGTGACGAGTTGGACGTCATGTTGCGCGAGGCGCGCACCCCCAAGGTGCACGACTGGCTCGTGAACTACGTGGTCAAGAAGAACCCGCACTCCGAAGAGCTGCGCCTGGCCTGGTCCGCCGATCCGGATCCAGTGGTCGCGAGTGCCGGCTGGGCGCTGACCACCGAACGCGTGGCGAAGAAGCCCGAGGGCCTCGACCTCGCAGGACTGCTCGACGTCATCGAGGCGGAGATGAGAGACGCCCCGGATCGCCTGCAGTGGGCGATGAACCACTGCCTGGCTCAGATCGGGATCGAGCACGCCGAGCACCGCGCCCGTGCAATCGGCATCGGTGAGCGCCTGGAGGTGCTCAAGGACTACCCGACTCCCCCGAACTGCACGTCTCCGTTCGCGCCCATCTGGATCACCGAGATGGTGCGCCGACAGCACGATAAGTAGGAAGGTCCGCGCTCACGCTCGTGCCGCTACTCCCTAAGAACACGGCACCCGATACGAACCGGCCGTGAGGCGCCGAGCTGGTGTCGCGGGGTGTCCCGGTCAACGACGTCCAGGCGGTGATGGGCCACAAGAAGGCGTCGACCACGCTGAACCTCTACACCCATCGTTCCGACGGACGGCACGCCCGCGCGGAGAAATTGTCAAATGTTGTGGATCGGAGCGAGTCGGATCAAGCCGGGCGAGGGCGGTCTCTTGACCTGGAGGTCATCTCCGGACGGGATAGTACGGATCATGGGATCCTGGCCTGCATGGCCGAACCGATCGATTCCTCGCTCGCCGATGCCGAACTGGCCGCCTTCATCGAGGCCGTTCGGCAGGATCCCGGACCTCCTGCCCGTGCTGTGGGAGCGGCGGATCTGCGACGCGCGCAACGGCTCCGTGTCGAAGCCCGCCCCCCAGGCCCCGAGATCGCCTGGGTCGAGGATCTGACGGTCGGTTCGGCCGCCGTGGGGGCGCGCCTCTACCGGCCGTCGGCGGCGGCTCAGCCGCTGGTGGTGTTCCTCCACGGCGGGATGTGGACGATTGGCGATCTTGAGTCGCACGACCGGGCGTGTCGCCGCTTGGCGCTCAAGACCGGTACCGCCGTGCTGAGCGTCGACTTCCGACGCGCTCCGGAGCACCCGTGGCCGGCCGCCGTCGATGACTGCGTGGACGTCATCCGGTGGGCGGCGACCAGCGGGGGCTCGAGCACCGGCATCGGGGGCCCGACAGTCGTCATGGGCGACAGCTCTGGCGGAAACCTCGCCGCGCTCGCCTGCCTGCGCCTGCGCGATGAGGGCGGACCACTGCCGGCCGCTCAGATCCTGGTGTATCCCAACACCGATCTGACACTCTCCTATCCCAGCGCGCGGACGAAGACCACGGGTTGGGGCCTGATTACCGACGACGTCGCGTGGGGGGCTGAGCAATGGGTCCCGGATCCCTCCCGGCGCGCCGACGCCGAGGTCAGTCCGGTGTTCGCCGCCGACCTTGGCGGGCTGCCGCCCGCCGTTGTTGTCACTGCGGAGCACGATCCGCTTCGGGATGAGGGCAACGCGTATGCGGCCCGGCTGGCGGCCGCGGACGTACCGGTCAGGCACCGCTGCGAGGCCGGGATGGTGCACGGATTCCTCACCCTCGACACCATCTCGCCCGCCGCGGCGGCGGCCGGAGACCGAGTCTTCGCTGACGTCGCCGATCTGGCCGTCCGCCTCCGGTGACGTCACATCAGGCGGCGAGGGCCTCGGGGCGCTCGACCAGGACGCCGCGTGGGTGGTCGACCGCACGTTCGGCTGGCTGGTGCACAACCGGCGGCTGGCCCATGGCTTCGACCATGACCGTCAACTCCGAGGCATGATCACAATCGCGATGATGCGACTCATGACGATACGTCTGGCCGGCCGGACGGTCCGCTGAAGCAACGCCGTCGCGCGCGCAAAGCCACCGGACCAGCAACGCCGAACAGGTCCTCGCAACGCAGCCGCCCGTTACCCCGACACCCTGACTAATCCTCACCCCATCGGTACGTTTCCGGCCGCCGTCAACGGGTAGCACGCGCCATGCCTGGCCTGTCACTGGTGCCCCTCGGCGCCAGCCTCGTGCTCGCCGATCCGGCGCAGCTGCTGCCGGCGCGCGAGCAGATGGCCTTCACTCTCGGCTTCCACATCATCCTGGTGCCGTTCGGGGTGGCCTTCACATTCCTGATGCTGATCGCGAACGCCCGCGGCATTCGCCGGAACGACGAGACTGCGCTGCTGCTGGCCCGGCGCTGGTCACAGGTGGCGGCGGTGCTGTTCGCCGTCGGCGCCGTCTCCGGCACGGTGCTGTCGTTCGAGCTCGGGCTGCTCTGGCCGCGACTGATGGGCAACTACGGCGCGGCGTTCGGCATCCCATTCGCGATCGAGGGTCTGTTCTTCTTCCTGGAAGCGATCTTCGTCGCCATCTACGTCTACGGGTGGCGGCGGATGCGCCCATGGCCACACTTCTGGACCGGGGTGCCGGTGGTGCTCTCCGGGATCGGCGGCACGCTGTCGGTGGTCGCGGCGAACGCCTGGATGAACCAGCCGGGCGGATTCACCATGCGGGACGGCAAGATCGTGGAGGTCCGCCCACTCGAGGTGATCTTCAACGACGCGTTCTGGTACGAGGCCATCCACATGCTGCTGGCCGCGTACATGGTCGCCGGGTTCGTCGTCGCCGGCGTTTACGCGGCCGGGATGCTGCGCGGCCGCCGCGACCGCTACCACCGGCTCGGCCTGCTGATACCGCTGACCGTCGCGGCGCTGGCCACCCCGGTACAGATCTTCGTCGGCGACATCGCCGCGCGCGAGGTCTTCCGAAACGAGCCGGCGAAGTTCGCCGCGATCGAGGCCGTCCCGACCACGAGCACCCACGTACCGGAGGTGCTGGGCGGCTACTACGCGAACGGAGAGGCGCACGGCGGCATCAAGATCCCCTCCGGGGGCTCGCTCCTGTCCGGTTACTCGCCGTCCACCCGCATCCAGGGCCTGGACGCCATACCCGCCGAGCTGCGGCCGTCGGACCGGCTGGTCACAATCGTCCACCTCAGCTTCGACGTGATGGTCGGCATCGGCTCCGCGCTGCTGGCCCTCTCCGCCTGGTACGCGCTGGCCTGGTGGCGCCGGCGCGACCTGCCGCGCAGCAGATGGTTCCTACGGGCGACCACGGTCAGCGGTTTGCTCGCGGTGGTGGCGCTGGAGGCGGGCTGGGTGGTCACCGAGGTCGGCCGGCAGCCGTGGACGGTCCGCGGTCACCTCCTCACCCGGGACGCGGTCACAACCTCCGGCAACCTGTGGCCGTTCTTCGCCGCCACCGTCGCGCTCTATGCCGCGGTCGGCGCCACCACCGTGTACGTCCTGCGACTGCTGCGCCACCGCTGGCGCGACCAGGGCGGGGCTACCGAGACGGACGTGCCCTACGGCCCACCCCGGTCCTCGGAGTCCGCGCCCGCGGGAGGGCAGGCGTGAGTACTTTCGCCGCCGTCGTGCTGTTCATCGGCGTCACCGCCTACGCCGTGCTCGGCGGCGCGGACTACGGTGCCGGCTTCTGGGATCTCACCGCCGGTGGTGCGCGACGTGGGCAGGCCCCCCGGCACCTAATCGACCATACGTTGGCACCGGTGTGGGAGGCCAACCACGTATGGCTGATCTTCTGCCTGGTGATGCTCTGGACAGGCTTCCCGTCCGCCTTCGCCGCGATCATGACCACGCTCTACATCCCGCTGGGCCTCACCGCGCTGGGCATCGTGATCCGCGGCAGCGGGTTCGCATTCCGAAAGGTGGTGGTGAAGACCGACCAACAGCGGGCGACCGGGGCGGCGTTCGCCACCTCGTCGGTGATCACACCGTTCTTCCTCGGCACGGTCGTCGGCGGAATCGCCTCCGGGCGGGTGCCCGCCGACGGACACGGCAATCCCGTGACCAGCTGGGTCAACCCGACGTCGCTGCTCGGCGGGGTGCTCGCGGTCGGGGTGTGCGCGTTCGTCGCCGCGGTGTTCCTCACCGCCGAGGCCCGTACCCACGCCGACGCCCGCCTGGAGCGCTGGTTCCGCCGTCGAGCCCAGGCCAGCGCCGTGGCGACCGGCGCCGTGGCGCTGGCGGGCATCGCCATCCTGCACGCTGACGCCGGGCGCCTGTTCTCCGGGCTGACCGGCCGCGGCCTGCCCCTGGTGCTGGTCTCCGCGGCATGCGGGCTGGCCAGCATCGCCCTGCTTCACCGGGCCGCGCCCCGGTTGCTGCAGGCGCTCGCCGTCAGCGCGGCCGGCACGGTGGTGGTCGGCTGGGGCGTCGCGCAGTACCCGTACCTACTGGGCACCCACCTACGTATCGACGAGGCCGCGGCTCCCGACGCCACCCTGGCGTCGCTCACCCTCGTCGCCGCCGCGGCGCTCCTGCTCGTCGTGCCGGCCATGGCGCTGCTGTTCGTCCTGCATCAGCGCGGTCGTCTGGACACCGCCTGACTCCGTTCACGCCGGCGCCGTGCCGGACCGCGGCCGGTTCAAGATTCGTTGGTGGTCTCGCGGACCGGCATTGCGTTAGGGCGACGTAGGCTCCAGCGGATGGAGGAGATGGCCTTCTGGAGCATCGTCGAGGGTTGTCGCGCAGAGACTGGTGGCAACACCGAGCGTCTTGCCCAGCTGGTCCTGCGTCGCCTCAAGACGCTGAGCCCGGACCCGATCAGGAATCGAGAAGCGGCGGGGTGTCGTCGGGCCATAGCCTTCTTTCAGGCAGCAGGCACCACGCCGAGCCTTGAACGACGAAGGGGAGCCCGAGAATGTCCGCGAAGAGTTCGACGACCGTGTCAGACGGCTTCAGCGCCGAGGAGCGTGCCGCGATGAAGGAGCGTGCCGCCGAGCTGCGCGCCGAGGGCAAGAAGGGCGCCAAGAAGGCCGACGAGCTGCAGGCGGTCCTCGACCGGATCGCGCAGATGGCGCCGGAAGATCGTGCGCTCGCCGAGCGCGTGCACGCGACGGTGACCGCTGCCGCCCCGGGGCTGTCGCCAAAGACCTGGTACGGGATGCCCGCTTACGCGAACCCGGACGGCAAGATCGTCGTCTTCTTCCAGGACTCGGGCAAGTTCAACTACCGGTACTCGACCGTGGGCTTTCAAGACACGGCCAACCTCGACGACGGGGACCTGTGGCCGGTGTCGTACGCGCTCCAGCAGTGGAGCCCGGCGGTAGAGAAGAAGCTCGTCGAGCTGGTGAGGGCCGCGGTGTCCTGACGGACGGCGACTGGGTTGCTGCGTGTGGCCGGCTCATACCGGGCTGCCTGACGCGTCAGGCAGCGCGAACCAGCGGCCTCCAACCACGCAGCGGTCGGGGGCGGTGGCGGGATCACCGGACCAGGTCGCCCGCCGGGCCGCCAAGGGCAGCGCCGGCGGGCGGCCACCGACCTTCGACCGGGTGACCCACAAGAAGCGCAACGTCGTGGAAGCCTGCTTCAACCGCCTCAAACGGTGGCGGGATCGCCACCTGCTACGCCAAACGTGCGTCCCCCTACCGGGCCAGCCTCGTCCTGATCGCCGCCGTCATCTGGCTTCCATGATCGACGGGACAGGCCCTAGTCCAGGCTGTGCCGGCAGGTGCCCCACCCTGCCGGCACGCCAATGTCGGCTTGCGGGGCAGGAGGCGAAAGCCTCACGACCCGCAGTAGATGTCAGGGCTTGAGGATCAGCCGGATTGGGCTGCCTTCTTTCTTCACCAGCCTGTCGACGCCTCGGGGCGCCTCGGACAGCGGGAGCACATCGCTGATCGACCCGGAAAGGTCGAGGCGGTGGTGGCCCACCAGGGAGACGAGCTGCTCGACGTGCTCCGGTGCGCTGCCGTAGTGGCCGCGGATCTGCTGCTTCAGATAGCTGAACAGGGTGGTCTGGTGAATGGTCAGCGGCTGGGGCGCCAGTCCGACCAGGACCAGCCGGCCCTCGTTGGCGAGGACGGTCTGGGCCTGGGTCCAGACCGGCGGGGCGCCTGCCAGGTCGAACGCGACGTCGAGGCCGCGCCCGCCGGTGATCCGGCGTACCTGCTCGGCGAAATCGGGGGCGCCGGGGTCGAGGGCGTGGTCGGCACCCAGGGCGAGGGCCCGGGTCCGGGCATCCGGGATCGGATCCACGGCGACGATGGGGGCGGCCCCGACGAGACGCAGCAACTGGACGGCGTGGGCGCCGAGACCGCCCAACCCCCACACGCCGACGGCCTGGGTGGGGCGTACCTCACCGGTGCCAACGATCGCACCCCAGGGTGTGGAGACCGCGTCGGGGATGATCGCGGCCTGCTCCAGGGGAAGGTCGTCGGGGACGCCGACGAGGGTGAAGTGCTCGGCGATGGCGTACTCGGCCCAGCCGCCGTCGTAGTCGACCCCGCGGGTCAGCGGGTGCTGGCACTGGCCCACCCGCCCCAGGAGGCAGGGCGGGCAGGCGCCGCAGGGCTGGCCGGCCTGCAGCAGCACGCGCCGCCCGACCTGCCATTCGGCGGGCACCTGCTCCCCGACGGCGTCGATCACGCCGGCCACCTCGTGCCCGAGGGTCACCTTGTCCACGACGGTGTCCAGCCGCAGGCTCCCGTCGATGAGGTGAACGTCGGACAGGCAGATGCCGGCCGCGGCGACCTTGATCCTCACCTGGCCCGGTCCCGGCTGCGGGACGGGTACCTCCTCCATCGCGAACCGCCCCGTCTTGTAGTCGAGCCGGCCGGCAAGCATGGTGGACATGACATTCTCCTTGTCTCGCGGTGCGTGCGGTCGCCCCCACCGCGCGGGGCATGGGTGTCGGGTGCGGCGGCCCGCGCCGCACCGCCGAACCGGCAATCAGGCGAAGACGTCCTGCTGGTAGCGCCCGTCGGTGTCGAGCTGGTCGAGCCACTTCTCGGCGTCGTCGGCACTGCCGCCCGTGTGGCTGCGGTAGATGCCAGCCAGCGCCTGGCGTACCGACGGGGCCATCCGCCGGCCGTCGCCGCAGACGTAGATGTGGGCGCCGTTCTGGATCGCGTCCCAGATGGCGTCGCCGTCGGCGGTGATGGCGTCCTGGACGTACTTGTGCGGGTGATCGGGCACGGTGGAGAACGCCAGGTGCACCTCGGCGAGGCCGGCCTGCCGCCAGGCCTGCATCTCTTCGCGGTAGAACCAGTCGTGCTCCGGGTGCCGGCAGCCGTAGAACACCTTCGACAGGCCGACCTCGACACCGCTTGCCTGCTGAGCGGCGCGCTCCTGCAGGAAGCCGCGCAGCGGAGCGAAGCCGGTGCCGGGACCGACGAGGATCATCGGCGTGGCCGGGTCGGCCGGCGGGTGGAACGGCGGGGCCGGGACGCGTACGTACCCGAAGAACACGTCGCCGGGCCGAAGCCGGGCCATGTACTGGGAGGCCAGGCCGCGGTACTCCCCGTCGCCGGACAGTGCCGGACCCTCCACCAGGCCGACGGTCAGTCGCGGCCGGTTCGGCTCGACCATCGCCGCGGAGGAGATGGAGTAGAACCGGGGCCGGATCGGCCCGGCCAGCTCCAGTAAGGCGGCCAGCGGCAAATCGACGGCGGGGAACCGCTCCAGCAGGGTGAGGACCGAGACTCGCTTGGCGAGGATCTCGTCCTGGTAGCGCTGGCGCGCCTCGTCGGTCTCCTCGAGGTACCCCTGGAGCTGGCTGGTGGTCCACGGGCACTGGGTGTGCTCGGCCAGCGCCCGCAGGTGCGTGCGAGTGGCCACCTCCTGCAGTTCGACGAACTCCGTCAGCAGCAGCTCCGCGGTCACGGGCACATCGGTCGGCAGATGGGTGCCGGTGCTGGCGTCCTCGCGGCGCAGCCGTACCACCTGGTCGCGGGGTACCCGCAGCAGCCGCAGCGCCCGGGTCACCAGCTCGGGGTCATTCTTACCGAAGACGGCCAGGTGGTTGCCGGTCTCGTAGCCGACCCCGTCGGGCAGCCCGACGGTGATCGACAACGCCTGCGGGCGGGGTGCCTCCATGCTGAAGTCCCACAGCCCGGTCGGGTCGCCGACCAGCTCCTCGCTGGCCACGACGGTGATCGGGTACGCCTTCTCGGAAACCACTGCCGGGCGCACCTGCGCCTCGGTGAGGACCTCCAGCGACAGCCGTGGGCCGGTGATGGCGCTGGTGTCCGCACCGTATTGCTCGGCCAGCGCCGTCCACAGTGCGTTTATCCACGTGGTGGCCATGCCGTCGAAGTCGCCGTTCGCGTCGACCTCACCGCGCGGCACGATCGGCGTGGCACCGGCCGCCAGCAGCGCCGCCTCCACCCGCTTGGGGAATGCCTGGTAGGTGATCCAGTGCGTGTTGCCGTTGCCGAGCACCGCGAACCGCACCTGCGACATCGAATCCGCGGTCAGTCCGCCGGCGGCGGCGAGGGCGTCGAAGCGCTGCGCGTTGTCGGGGGCCTTGCCGTTGTAGCTCGGCGTGACCACGACGAGGATCCCGTCGGTGGGCGGGTTGTCGGCCAGTTCGTCCAGCGTGAGCACAGTGGTGTCGAAGCCGGACTGCTCGGCCCGGCCGGCCAGCTGCCGCGCGAGATCCTCCGACGCGCCCAGGTTCGAGCCGTACGCGACGCGCAGCGTGACGCCGACGGCGTTCACCGCGACCGCCGCCGCCTGCGGCTCCGGCATCGCCCGCAGCTCGCTGTCGAACCGCTCGTACGGCTGGCGGGAGCGCACTCGCACCATGAAGTTCTCCGGCTTGCGAGTGAGCGTCTCCTTGACCTTGATCTGATAGTCGTTCGGGTCGGTGATCGCGAAGTTCTGCAGGACCAGGGCCAGGGCGAGCCGGGCCTCGGTGAGGGCGAACTGCCGGCCGATGCAGGCCCGCTCGCCGTTGCCGAACGGCTTGTAGGCGTGCGGGTGGTGCTGGGCGATGTTCTCCGGCAGCCACCGGTCGATGTCGAACTCGGTCGGCCGGTCCCACGCCTTGGGGTGCTTGTGCAGCGCCGGGATCACGACCATGACCTGCTGGTCCTTCGGCAGTGCGTACCGGCCACCGAGCACGGTGTCCTCGTACGGCGCCAGGGCGATCGCCGGGATGGGGCCCCACAGGCGCAGGGTCTCGTCCAGGACCCGCGGGATCACGTTCAGCTTCATGATCGTCTCGTAGGTGGGCACCGTGTCACCGGGCAGCAGCCGGTCGACCTCCGCGTACGCCTGGGCCAGCACGTGCGGGTTGCGCAGCAGCTGGTACAGGGCGTACGACAGCAGACCGCTGGTGGTCTCGTGCCCGGCGATGAGGAACGTCACCACGTTGTTGCGGATGTTCTCGTCGGACAGCGGCTCGCCGGTCTCGGGGTCGACCGCGCCGAGCATCAGGCTGAGCAGGTCACGGCGGTCATCGCCCCCACCCGCGCGGCGCTCGCGGATGACCTCCTCGACGAGCGAGTGCATGACGCGGACGTTCTCCTCGAAGGTCCGAATCTGCCGGCGCCGAAGTGCGGTGACGAAGGGTGGCTGCTTCAGCCGCCCCATGGCCTCGTGCAGCGAGTCCGCCAGGGCCTGCAGGAACGGGTGCACCTCCTCGCTGCCGAAGGAGTCGAACCGGTAGTCGAAGCCGGTGATTCCGATCGTGTCGAGGGTCAGCCGGGTCATGTCGGCGACGACGTCGAGGTCCTTGCCCTCGTCGCGCCGCCACTTGCCGACCAGCGCATCGGCAACCTCGAGCATCTCCGGGAAGTACGACTTCATCGACCGTTGGCTGAACGCGGGCATCAGGATCCGGTGCGCCTTGCCCCAGTTCGGCTCGTCCCCCCTCGCGGTGAACAGGCCGTCACCGGCGATCGCCCGCACGTCGCTGTGCGGCTTCTCGATCGGCTTGTAGAAGCGCGACTCGTCGCACAGCTCCGCCACCAGGTCCGGGTCCGAAACCAGGACGAGCTCGCGGCCGGGCAGCGCGAGCCGGTAGATGCCCTCAGGGAACTGACCGGCCATCTCCTCGAAGAACGCCGCCGGTCCGTCGGACGGGATCTGCAGCGCGTTCCCGACGATCGGAACCCCGCGCGGGGCGGGGATGGTCGTGAGGTTGCTCGACACGTGGGTTCCTTTCCTGAGGTTGCCGGCGGTGACCGGCCAATGGATCCGGGTGCCGGACGTCAGCCATACGCTGTATGGCTGCTGCTACCATACGGTGTATGGCTACGACCGGACAGGCCGCAAGCGGCCGAGGAGACGCACGTCTCACCGAAAAGGGCATCTACACCGCGGCGCTCCGACTCGTCGACGCCGACGGGGTGGGCGCGCTGAGCATGCGGAAGCTGGCCGCGGTGCTGGGCGTCAACCCGATGTCGCTCTACCACCACGTGCCGAATAAGGCCGCGCTGCTACGCGGCATCAAGAACCTCGTCGCCGCGCAGTTCCAGCCGCAGGTCGACGGCGGCACCTGGCAGGAACAGCTGCACCGGTTCGCGACGGACTTCCGAGCGCTGGCGCACCGACACCCCAACCTCATCGTGCACAGCCTGGCCAGCCCGGACTTCATCGAGCCGGAAGACCCGTTCTGGATCGGGCTGACCGGCATCCTCACCAGCGCGGGCGTGCCGGCCACGGAGGTCGCCCCCGTCGGAGCGGTCCTCACCAGCCTCTTCTCCGGCTTCCTCCTCGCCGAGATCAACGGAACCCTCGGTCGCCTCGCCGCCATGCGACCCGCGCCGGGACGGGCGGAATCGACCGCCGCATCCCGCGCAGGCGCGGACGCCAATGACCGTTTCGAGTTGGCGGTCCAGACCCTCATCGCGGGCCTCAAGGCTCACCTCCCGCCCGCAACCGCCCGCTGACCTCCACCTGTGGCCCGTGACTTCGCCGGTGGGTCCGGGACGCCCTGACGACGATCAAGGAGAAGGATCAGGAGTCAGCTCGCCGGCAATGCGACCCCTGGCTCGGCCTCGCAACCGTTTGCCTGGTCCCGGGTCACTGGCTTGCGGTCATCCGCAGTCGTTGACGTAGCAACGCCAGGCGGCGAGCGGCGGCCGGGTACGGAAGGGCTTCTGCCAAGGCGGCCGCCCGGCGGAAAGCGTCCGCCGCATCCCGCTCGCGGCCCAGCTCCGCCAGGGCGGCAGCGTGCACCGTCCGCGCGTCCGTCTCCGCAAGCCGCTCCCCCGCCCGCTCCGCGCGTGCAGCCTCCGCCGCCGCCACCTCGACAGCCTCCTGGACGCGCCCGCATGCCAGCCACGCGCGGGCCGTCAGGTGCGCCGACCTCGTCCTTCGATCTGCCAGGAGCGCTGACGCCTCCTCCCGGCGCCCCTCCTGCAACGCCAACTCGGCGCGCACCGACCGCACCTCGTCCTGGGCCTGAAAGTCCCCCTGCGCGCGCGCCGCGCGCTCGGCCTCGTCCAGCAGCACCCCCGCACCGGGGTCTCCCATCCGGATCCGCACCCGGGCGAGGGCTGCCAGAGCGTACGGCACGCACCAGCCGAGGCCCGGCCCCGTCTCCCGCGCCGCGGCCTCCGCCAGGTCCCGGGCCTCGGCTGTCTCCTCCATCATCAGGTGGATCTTGGCCAGGTTCGCCCGCTCGAAGACGGTCGCCGTCGGATCGCCGGACCGCTCGGCGAGGTCCAACGCCCGCCGTCCGGTGTCGATGGCCTCCCGTAACCGCCCGGCCCGAAGAGCGATCTCCCGCAGGACCGAGAGGACCAGGGCGAGTAGCTGCGGATCGCCGTACGCCTTCGCGTGCGGCAGGGCGCGTTGCGCGACCAGGCCGGTCTTCCGGAAACGCCCGGCCAGGCCCAGGGACGTCGCGCGCATCGCCAATGCCCGGGCCAGCAGCCCCCGCCGCTCCGGATCCGGCACGGCCTGTGCTGCGGTCTCCGCCGCCCGCGCGGCCGCCGCTGACTCCTCGTACCGGCCGGCGACGAAACAGAGCACAGCCCTGGCCAGATGGTGGGCGCTCGCCGTCGCCGCCGGCGTGTCGGGAGCGGGCGGAGCGGCATCGAGCAACCGCAGACCCTCGTCCGTGCTCCGGGTCTTCGCCATGAGCTCGGCGAGCCGGGCGGCGGCGAGAACCCGTCCGTCCCGGTCGCCGTGGCGTTCCATCTCCGTCAGAGCCTCGCGGAGCAGCCGGGCCGCGTCCTCGAACCGGCCCATCCGGCGCAGCACGGCGCTGTGGTCCATCCGTGCGCGCGCCGATTCGCCGACGAGCGCGTCGAGCCGGTCGGTGAGCTCCGTGTAGTAGCGGTCTGCGGTGTCGTTCGCGTAATGCGCCGCCGCCCGTTCCGCTGCCCGCCGCAGATACCCGGTGGCGCGCGGGTCGTCAGCGCCCGTCAACTGGACCGCGAGCGTGTCCACGGCATCCGGCCGGCGCCGGAGCACCGCCTCCGCGTATGCGGAGTGCAGCAGCCGCCGCCGGGCCGCCGACAGCATCTGGTAGCAGGTCATCCGGATCAGGGGATGGCGAAAGGCAAGCCCGGCCACCGGACGGCCCTCGACGGCCACGGGCCGCTCCTCCAGCACCGAGGCGGCGACAGCGGCCTCCACGGCCTCCGTCGCCTCGGCCGCCGACAGCGGTGGCTGCCCGCAGCGCCGGGCGACGTCCAGGACCTCGGCGAGTGCCGCGTCCTGACCCGCCACGGCGACCACGTCCACCACTCGGCGGGCTGTCGGGTCGAGTCGTCCGAGCCGCTGGGCGACCACCTGTCGGATTCCCTCGGGTGCTCCCGAGACGCCCACGACCCCGTCCCGCAGCGCACGCGCCAGTTCGAGGGCGAAGAGCGGATTACCCAGGGACAGTTCCCACACCCGTTCGGGTACGGCAGCGGCCGAGGAGCCGAGCGCGTCGGCCGCCAGCTCGAGACACGCCTCCCGGGGCAGGCGGGGTGGTGCGACAGCGCGGGCGAGCGACTGGCGGACCAGCACGTCCAACGTGTGCCGCCGGGGATCGGAGCCGGGCAGCTCCTCGGGGCGCAGCGTGGCGAGAAAACGCCAACCCATACCGTTCTCCCGGGCCCGCCGGGCGAGGTAGCTGAGGAGCTGGAACGAGCCCGCGTCGGCGGCATGGAGGTCGTCCAGCACCACCATGACCGGCCGCTCCGCCGCCAGTTCCCCGAACAGCGCGGTCGCTGCCTGGAACAGCCGGTCCCGCTCCTCCTCGGGGCTGCGCCACGACCTCGGCTCCACCCTCCCCAACGGCAGGAGCCCGGCCAGTTCCGGATACTCCGCGCCCATGCTGGCCCGCTCCTCAAGGGAGCGGTCTGCCAGCCAGCCCTCAACCGCCTCCGCGAACGGGCCGTACGGCCGGCGCCCTTCCGCGTCGTGGCCGGCGCCCCACAGCACGGCCGCCCCCTTTTCGGCGGCCCGCCGCGCCGCCTCGGCGACGAGGCGCGTCTTGCCGAGCCCGGCCTCTCCGGTGACGAGGAGGACGGGCGTGGTGTCGACCTCCAGCAGCTCGGCCAGCACGTCATCCCGGCCGCGCAGCGGCAGGGCGGGTGGTAGCCGCACCGCCGCCGGCAGCGCAGGCTGGGTTGACCGGGCGGCCGAGGTGGGCGCGGCGAGGGCTCGACGGTACAGCGCTTCCGTCTCGGCGCCCGGCCGCACCCCGATCTCCGCGTCCAGCGCCTCCCGGCACAGGTGGTACTGGGTTACCGCCCTGCGTCGGAGCCCCTGCCAGAGGAACGCCTCGATGAGGACGCGGTGGGCGTACTCCTCGGCGGGTGCGGCCGCCAGGACCTGCTCGGCCGCCTCCACCGCTTCCTCGCTGGCACCCGCCGAAAGATGGGCGGCGGCCAGTGCGAGGAGGGTCTTCTCCCGAAGCGCGGCCAGTCGTTCCCGGCGGGCCCGCGACCACGGCGCGTACCGGTCCTCGGGAAGAAGCTCGCCGGTGAACGCGTCGAGCGCGGCCGCCAGTTCTGCTCGGCCGCCGTGCGCCAGCGCTGCCTCCGCGAGCCGTTCGGCTTCGTCGGCGTCGATCCACACGGCGTGCGGATCCAACCGCAGCAGCGCCCCCTCGCCGATCAGGTAGGACGACGTGGCCCGGGACGCGAGTTCCGGTTCGACGGCCCGGCGGGCGGCGTGCAGCGCCACCCGCAGGCTGCGCAGCGCTGCCTGGGGATCGGCATCCGGCCAGCAGATCTCCATCGCCTCCTCGCGATGGAGGCGATGGTCCGGGGCGACTGCGAGCAGCTTGAGCAGCGTCCGGGCACTCGGCCGGGGCCACCGCTGCGCGAGCGGCGGCCCGTCGTTCCGGTAGACCCGGAAGCCGCCGAGGAGGTGCAGCCGCAGCACCTGGGTCTCCCTACGCTGATGAGGGCTCCCACAATAGCGGGAGCCCCCATCAGCGGTGTCAAGTCAGGAATTGGTAACGACGCCCGTCACCATTCCATGCATCCGGCTGTCGACCCCCAGCTCGTGCCGGCTGCCGGACAGTTCGGCCACCCGGTCCTGCCCGAAGTTCTCGTTGTGCAGGCCGACGATCTCGTCCACGCCGTCACCGGTGAGGTCCCCGATCACCACGTTCTGCATCGCGTACCGCTGCAGCCGGGCCTCGTGATCCGGGTAAAGACCGCCCTTGAGTACCGAAGGATCCCAGATGTAGAACGTGCTTTGCGTGCCACCGACGAGCAGCCGGCGCCCACCGGGACCGGTCGCGAAACCGGCTCGGTGGAGGGGCCCCACCGTGTAGATCAGGTAGTCGTTGCCGTCCGCGCCGAAGGTCTGCAGCGAGGCCGTCCCGGCGAGGATCAGGCCCTCGTCGCCGGTGAACCAGTTGCCGAGCGTGAAGGATCCACCACCGATCGCGGTCTTCACCACCTCGCCCGTGCGGACGTCGTGGAACTCGAAGAACTCCCGCCACAAGCCGTCATCTTCGCGCACGACCCAGGTGGTGACGACCGCATGCCCGTCCGCGTACGGGATCGCGGGCGAGGCGTACACGCCGTGGAAGAGCTGCGCACCGTAGATCTTCGGGTCGCTACCCGTCCACACCGGCCTGGCGGTCCAGGCAACCGTACCGGTCCGGGCGTCCAGAGCCATCTGCCCGACCGTGACGGGCTCACGCTGGTAGGCCGTCTGGTACGAACCGACCACCCGGCCGCCGGCCACCGCCAGGTCCGAGAAGGCCACCGGCCCCGTGCCCTGGGGAGCGTAGGACCACAGTTGGCGGCCACCACCCCGGTAGGCGCGGACGGCGTCGGTCGGCACGAGCACGTCGTCAGCGCCGTCGCCGTTCAGATCGGCCACGGTCACCGAGCGGACGACCTGCCCCGGCTGATCGATGGTCACCCTGACCCGACCGGTGGTGGTGTCGATGATCACCGCGGCGGTCTCGGCGGCCACCACCAGGTCGTCGCGGCGTCCGTCACCGTCCGTGTCACCCGGCACGATGTCGCCGTACACGGGGCCGGGCAGGGTGGCCTGCCACAGCACCCGTGGCTTGCCCGCAACCAGCGACGGACCGTCGAACGCCCACAGGCCGCGGGACTGGCCGCCAACCAGCAGGTCCTTGCGGCCGTCTGCGTTCACGTCGACCGCGACGCCGCTGGACAGGTCGGCAAGGAGCGGTACGAGCCCCGCCGACGTGCCGTTGTCCAGCCGGTAGAAGTGGATGTTCTGGTCGTTGTCGATGGTGCGTACCAGCCAGTCGTCGCCGGCCTGGTACGGCTCGGCGTAGATCGGGGAGGCGACCACGCCCTTCTGCGACCACCGCACCGAACCGTCCGTGCCGCTGAGCACGGTGATCGTGCCGTAGCGGCGGGTCCCCGAGTTGACGGCGCGGCCCTTGTCCGCGGTCGTCACGTACGAGGCGATGGCCTTGCCGTTCGCGATCCGCAGGCCGAGAACGCTGTCACCATCCCGGTCGTTCGACTCGTCCCGCTTCAGCGTGTACGACCAGAGTTCCGTCCCGCCGTCACCGCGCAGGCCGCGCACCGTCGCCGCGTTGATGTCGAGGTCGTCGTCGAAGGTGGCTTCGGCGACCGCGTACTCGACGCCGTCGCCGCCCTTCAGCTCGCCGACCGCCAGCTCGGTACCGACCGCGTTGACCCGCTCATCGAGCACGGTCCGGACGCCGTTGGCCAGGTCGTAGCCGACCAGCTGGTACCGCACCCCGTCGGTGTAGTCGGACTGCTCGATGGCGACGAGCCGGTTCCGGGACGGGTCGACGACCGCCTCCCGCCCGTACATCGTGCCGGCGGTTTGCCAACGCGGCGCGCCGTTCGCCGTGTCGATCACGAGGGTCTGGCTCGCGGCCGGGTCGGTGTCGGTCTTCCGCACGTACCAGGAGAGGGCTGCCGCGGTGTCGGAGAGCGCGGTGACCGAGGCCCACCGGCCGTCGCGCTGGCCGGTGTCGTACGACCAGGTCGCCGCCGGGGTCAGTCGCCCGTCGGCGAACGTGAAGCGGAAGCCGTACAACTTCGTCGTCAACGTCTGGTCGGCGCCGAAGTTGTTGGACGGCTGGTCGGCGACGAGCAGGGTCGTGCCGGCGAGGGCGACCTGCTGGGCGTCGGGGAAGATCCGCGACCACAGGGTCGCCCCGGTCTTCCCGTCGAGGACGGTGACGAAGCTACCCGTCGTCAGGGAGGAGCCCGGGGACCTGAACGGGCGGTACGGGTTGGAGCCCACCCTCGCGGTGAAGACGACGTCAGCCACCCCGTCGCCGGTCAGGTCGCCCTGCGCGAAGCCCCGGTCGGCGAGGTCCGCGTACGGACTGTTGGCCTCGTAGCCGATGGTGATCCGAGCCGGATACGGCTCTCGCTCCCACGGCCGCAGCGGCATGACCTGCCAGTCGGCGTAGAAGGACTCGTTGTCGCGCTTCCACACCGTCCGGCCGTCCGTCGTGAAACGGGTGATCATGCCGAGACTGTGCACGCCGAGGAAATCGCCCTTGCCGCCGCCGAGTGGGGCGGTTTCGGCGTTCCCCCGGTACGTCTCCAGCGCGGACGCCTCGGTGAGGGTGACGGGTGTCGCTTCCTGCACCTGCTCGGCCGGCGGTTCGGCGGTGTCGCTCGGCGCGGTCGCCTGCTGGGCAGCGGGGGCCGCCTCGAACCGACTTTCGAGTTCAGCGGCCTGGGCCTCGGTCAGGATTCGCGCCTGCGACCCGTCCTCGGCGTACGCCGGGTTGGTGATCGCGGGGAGCGCGGCAAGCGCGAGCCCGGGCGCGAGCAGGGCACAGGCGAGGCGCACGGCGCCTCGGGATCGGTTCTTCATCATGCCGCCTTGAGGGTGATACGGAGGGCGCTGTGGTCGGTGATGACCGGTTCGTTGAAGGAGTACTGCACGGCATCGGTGCCGGCCTGGTTCTCGATGCCGACGGTCGCTGATCCGCCCTTCTCCAGCGCCGAGGCGCCGTCGATGGACTGGTACTGCAGGACGATCGCACCGGTCGCCTCTTCGAAGACCGCCTCGAAGGTCACGCGCCGGCTCGAGTCGGCGGCGAAGGCCGCGTTCTCCCAGACGATCGCGAACTTCCGCTGTCCGGTTGTGCCGGTGACAGCGGTCTTCACGGCCGACCTCTTGTCGAGGACGAGGTCGTCCCAGTAGGCAGCGAGGATGCCGTTCGGCTGCGACGTTGCCGGCAGGGCGGTGTTGACATAGTCGCCGAGCCGCGGGGCGAGGAAGTTCACCAGCCCGTTGGTGGTGACGCTCGCCTGGTTGTACGAGACGCCGTAGAACTTCACCGGGAACGGCAGGGCGACGCTCTTGGCGTTCTCGTCACCGGAGAGGGCGACCTTGGTGGCGCCGCTGAC
Organism: Micromonospora sp. IBHARD004; assembly: GCF_052814115.1. Lineage (NCBI taxonomy): Bacteria > Bacillati > Actinomycetota > Actinomycetes > Micromonosporales > Micromonosporaceae > Micromonospora > Micromonospora sp. IBHARD004. Next base: position 2,154,537 of record NZ_CP199934.1, on the reverse strand, counting down.
CCAGGAGTACGCGGCGGGCAGGCAGCTGTTGCCGAAGGCGTCGCTGTGGGCGGGCAGTCGGACCGGCACGCTCTCATCGCCGTCCACGGTCAGGGCCTGCTGATAGCTGCCGTTGCACAGGACCGGCGCGGCGGGCGTCGCCACCAGGGTGAAGGATCCTTCGGCGACGGCCGGGAAACGGAAGGCGCCGGCGGCGTCCGACACGGCCGGGGCGAGCGGCGCCTCGACGATCCGTACGCTGGCACCGGCCAGCGGCTTGCCCGTCGCGTCGTACACCGTGCCGGTCACGGCGTGCCGGGGAACGGCGTCCAGCGCGATGTCGTGGGAGAGGGCCTGGCCGTCGGTGACGGTGAGGTTCTCCGTGGCCGTGCGGTAGCCGTAGCTGACGCTGGTGAGGGTGTACGCGCCGGCCGCCAGGACCAGCCGGTAGGCGCCCGAGGCATTCGTGGTCACGGTGCGCTGGCCGCTCTGGCCCGTAGCGGTGATGGTGATTCCGGCCAGGCCGGCGCCGGTGGCCCGGTCGGTGGCGGTGCCGGTGATGGTGGCCGCGGTGTGCGGGGCCCGGTCGACGGCGGCGAAGATGTCGAGCTTGCCCTCGCCCCAGACGTTGTTGGCGTCGGCGGTGCCGCCGCAGTGGGTGTCGTCGACGTCCCGCGCGGAGTCGTTCAGAGCTGCCCGGGTGGCGTCGATGTTGCCGACGAGGGAGGGGGCCGCCGACCAGAGCAGGGCGACGGCACCGGCGACGTGCGGGGTCGCCATGGACGTACCGGAAATCGTCCGGTAACCGCCGCCCGGCCAGGCGGAGCGGACGTTGACGCCGGGCGCGGCGATGTTCGGCTTCATGGACCCGTCGACGAGGGAGGGGCCGAAGCCGGAGAAGTAGGCGATGGCTCCGGTCGCGTCGTACGCACCGACCCCGTACGACGGGGCCTGGGCACCCGGCGCCTCGGTGGTCGAACAGTTGAATCCGTCGCCGGCGTTGCCGGCGGCGAACGCCTCGAAGATGCCGGCCGCGTTCCAGGCCTCGATCATGTCCTGGTAGAAGGCGGTGTTCCCGCCGCCCCAGGAGTTGTTGACGATGTCCGGGGCGAGATCGGGCCGGGGGTTCTGCCCGTTCTGGTCGGTCGGCGCGAGAATCCACTGGCCGGCCTTCAACAGCGAGGTGTCCGTGCAGTAGTTGGCCTCGCAGCCCTTGACGGCGACCCACTTCGCGCCCGGAGCGACGCCGATCCCGCCCGCGCCGGCGATGGTGCCCATGGTGTGGGTGCCGTGGCCGTTGTTGTCGCAGGGGGTGCCGCTGTCGGGGCACTCGCCGCTCGCGTCGTACCAGTTGTAGTTGTGGTTGTAGGTGCCGTCGCCGAGGCTGCCCCGGTAGTTGCCCGCCAGGGCCGGATGGGTGAACTGCACGCCCGAGTCGACGTTGGCGACGACGACGCCCTCGCCGCGGTCGGCGTACTGGGACCAGACCTGGTCGGCGCCGATGTCCTTGACGCCCCACTCCGGGTCGGCGGTCTCGGTCGTGATGACGGGCCCCATCGCGACGGTGTCGATGGCGTAGCGCTGCTCCCGCCGCAGGGCGGCGACATCGGGCCGGGCGGCGAGCCGCTCGACCAGGTCCCGGCCGCCGGTGACCTTCACGGCGTTCGCGATCCAGTACGACTCGTAGCCGACCTTCGCCTGGTCCAGGTAGCCGGTCAGCGAGCTCTGGTCCCGGGTGGCCTCGGCGCGCAGCGTCTGGTACGCGGCGGCCTTCCGCTCCTTGCCGCGCTGGCGAATGGCACCGGACAGGTCGGGACGGCTGTCCAGGACGACGAAGAAGGTCGCCTCCTGACCGGCGGCAACGGCGGCGGCGAGACCCGGGTCGACGGCCGCATGGTGCCGGGGTGCGGCGGTCGCGGCCGGCGCGGCGAGTACGCCGACGACGGTGACGGCAACCGCCGCCCAGGCGGTGGCCGCGCGCCGCAGGGGTGAACGGGGGAAGTGCATTTATACAGCTCCTCGATCGCCGATACAGGGGCAAGCCGGTAACTCCGCTTCACGGGAGACCGCCGGAGGGGCGACGGGAAAGCACGGAGCTGGCCTGGTCGGGCAGGCTACGGCTGGACCGTTACTGGGGAATTACTGGCGCAGCGCACCCAGCACCGCAGCGATCGGCGCGAGGGGCGCCGGACATGGCAGGTTTATCGCCTCCCGCCGCGGCTACTCCGCCTCGTGTTTCCTGGCCGGAGGTCTGGGCTTGCCGAGACAGGGGAACGCCGTACGCGCCTGCGGCGGCGAAGCAGACTGATGCCGGATGGATGAGCCGGGCCGCGAGCGGCGCGTACGGGAGGAGGCCAACTGGCAGCGGGCGAGCATCCTCGAGTTGTTCTTCGACCTCGTCTTCGTCTTCGCGCTCAATCGGATCAGCTTGCGGCTCCTGGACGAGTTTCACTCCGGAGGGCTCGGGTTCAGTGAGTTCGCTGAGACCCTGCTGCTGTTTCTGGGGCTCTGGTTCATGTGGCAGACCACTGCCGCGTTGACCAGCCGAGTGCATCCGGATTCGCGGCCGGGTCAGTTCTTCGTGTTCTCCTCGATGGCCGGTGCCACCGTCATGGCGGTTTCGGTGCCGCAGGGGTTCGAGGAGCGGGCCCTGGTCTTCGCCGGTGCGTGGGTTGCGGTGCGGGTCAGCCTTCTGTTGGTCTATTTCTTGGTCAGGCAAGTGCGGACCGAGGGGTCCGCACTACCGGGGTTGCTGTCGCTCGGCGGAAGCACAGTTCCGTGGATCGCGGGGGCGTTGGTGCACGACCCGCTTCTGCGCGGTGCGCTCTGGGCACTTGCGCTAGCCATCGAGTTCCCCGGGTTCGTGGTCGGCTTTCGCCGATGGGCCGGCACACAGGTCGCGGGCGAGCACCTGGCCGAGCGGTTGCAGCAGATTTTCTTGATCAGCTTGGGCGAGGCCGTCTTCGTGTCCGGCCTGGCGTTCTCCGACAGCGACATAACCCTCCCCCACGGGATGGGGTTCGCGCTGGCCTTCGTCGGCATCGTGCAGCTCTGGCGCATCTACTTCTACCGGGCCGGCCTGCTCCTGCCGCTGGCCATCACCGCCGCCCGCGATCCGGCCCGGCAATCCGTGACGGCCGCCTTGAATCATCTGATCATGATCTCCGGTGTCGTCCTCGCTGGTGTCGGCTTCGAGCTGTACATCATCGAGCCCACCGGCCGGCCGGAACCGAACTGGCTCGTGGCCATCCTCGGCGGTCCTGCACTCTTCCTGGTCGGGCGGGCTCCCTTCGAGCTGCAGGTCTTCGGCCGGATCTCCCCGTCGCGGCTGATCGGGCTCCTCGCCCTCGGCCTGCTGATCCCGGCCGTGTGGCACGCTCCTCCGCTGGTCGCCGGTGCCGGCGCCACGGCCGTGCTGGTCGGAATCGTCGTCGCGGACGCGTGGCGCGCCCGCGGGCGAGAGCCCGAGCCACCCGCCCCGCTGATGTAGTTCCTCGCGCAGCATGAGCCCCATCCGCTGCGAGGCGGACGCGTCAGCCGCGCGGCCAGCGACTCTGGCCGGCACGGAGCGCCGATCGACCACACGTCCCCGGCGTCGACCCGTCCCATCGCCGCTATCGACGCGCCCGAGGCCAGGAACCCGCGCCACCCGCCCCGCGGATCTGACCTATCGGGGAATCCCGCCCGAATCCCGCCCCTCACGGAGCGAGCGTCAGCGCCGCTGGCCAAGCCGGCCGACCTCGTACGGATTTGCTGATGGATCTCGACCAGTGCGCAGCTGGGCAGCGGTTCCTGCTGCGCGACCGGGATAGGAAGTTCACCGAGGTCTTCGACGCGGTGTTCACCGCCGAGGGCATCGAGGTGATCAGGACTCGCCGCAGGCCCCCGGGCGAATCTTCACCGGCGCAGTGAATCTCGCTCGACCAGGAGGTCGGGCGGCACGCGACACGGTGCCGGTGGAGCGGGTATGAGTTGATCGAGGGTCAACGCGGCGTTGATCAGCGCAAGGTGACTGAAGGCTTGGGGAAAGTTGCCGAGCTGCTCGCCGGTCGGGCCGATCTCCTCCCCGTAAAGACCGAGGTGGGTGCTGTAGGTGAGCATCTTCTCGAAATTGATCAGCGCGTCGTCGACACGTCCCGAGCGGGCCAGGGCTTCGACGTACCAGAAGGTGCACATGCTGAAGGTGCCTTCGCTGCCGCGCAGGCCGTCGGGCGACGCGGAGGGGTTGTACCGGTAGACCAGGCTGTCGGAGACGAGCTCGTGGTCCAGCGCCCGCAGTGTTGACTGCCACATCGGATCGTCGGGCGCGATGAACCCCACGCTCGGCATGGAGAGCAGCGCCGCGTCCAGGACGTCGCTGCCGTAGTGCTGCACGAACGCTCGGCGTCCTGGGTGGTATCCCCGGTTCATGATCTGGCGGTAGATCGTGGTTCGTTCGGTGGTCCAGCGGTCGATGTCGGCGGGTACCCCGTGCCGCTGAGCGAGGCGGATGGCCCGGTCGAGAGCGACCCAGGACATGAGGCGGCCGAAGGTGAAGTCCCGGCGGCCGCCCCGGGTCTCCCAGATCCCTTGATCGGGTCTGTCCCAGTGCTCGCAGAGCCAGTCGATGAGCTTCACGGTGTTGAGCCACGCCTGATAGGAGCTGCGCAGCCCATGCGTGTCAGCCAACTGGATGGCGCTCAGCGCTTCGCCGTAAATGTCGAGCTGGAGCTGGTCGGCGGCGGCGTTGCCGATCCGCACGGGGCGGGAGCGTAGGTAGCCCTCGAGGTGGTCGAGATCCTCCTCGTCGAGGGCTGTCGAGCCGTCGACGCGGTACATGTGGTGCAGCGGTGCTGCGCGGTCTGCCGCCTCGGAGATCCGGTCGTTGAGCCATCGCAGATATCGGCGCGCTTCCTCGGTGAAGCCGAGCCCGAGCAGGGCGTAGACCGACCACGAGGCGTCGCGGATCCAGGTGTACCGGTAGTCCCAGTTCCGCGTCCCGCCGATCTGCTCCGGCAGGCCGGCGGTGGGAGCGGCGATCAGGGCACCGGTCGGCGCGTACGTCAAAAGCTTCAGCGTCAGGGCGGAGCGCTCCACCGCTTCCCGCCACCGTCCGACATAGCAGGAGCCGCCGAGCCAGTCCCGCCAGAAGTCCCGGGTCTGCTCGTACATGGACCGAATTTCCGCCGGTCTGATGAGCCGGGGTGGCTCGGTCGACCCGGTTTCGACGAGCACCCCGCTGGTGGCACCCTCGCGCAGGGTGGCGAAGGCGCGCACCCCGTCGCCGTCGCGTTCGATCGCGACGTCGTCCGGGGGCTGGTCGGCGTGGCGGACCCGATGCGCCGTCATGCTGAGCGTCGGGCTGCGGAAAACGGCGCCGTCGGCGTACATCTCGACCTCGTGCGGGTCGCGCCCATAGTTGAAGCGCGGCTGGCAATCCATCCGGAACTGCATGGTGCCCCGAACCACGCTGATCAGCCGGACGAGGCGATGGCGATCGGTCGCCGTATCGCCGGCCACCGGCATGAAGTCGATGACCTCGCCCACGCCGGCGGGAGTCAGGAAACGGGTGATCAGGATCGGTGTCCCCGGAAGGTACAACTGCTCCTTCCTGACGTAGTCGGCGCCATGGGGCGCGATACGGAAATACCCGCCCTTTTTGTGGTCGAGCAGTCCGGCGAACACGCTGGGCGAGTCGAACCGCGGCGCGCAGAACCAGTCAAGGGTGCCGTCGTCCGCGATCAGCGCCGCCGTCTGCAGGTCGCCGATCAGGCCGTGTGACTCGACGAATGGATACAACTCCACTCACCGCCCTCCTGCCAGGACTCCTGCAACATGCTCCTCACCGTAAGTGCTGGCGGGAGCTCAGCGGCGCACATCGGTCAGGACCAGCGCCAGGATCACGGTGCATGTCGTCGCGAGCATGGATGACGCCCGAAGCTGATCGCTGTTGATGTGTTCCGTCCTGAGACAGCGGGACCCGGATCGCGCGGTGCGGCCTTCGCCCATTACCGCCCACTGACCCGGACTTTCATGCGAAGCGGTCAGCCGCATCGCTACCGAGGCGAAGCCGGCCTGCGACTTGCCGGTAGCGGGCGGAGTGGCATCGGCCCGGGATGCCGGCCGGGACGGATGCGGGTCGCGCTAATCCTTGCCTGCCACGTTTTCGCACGTCAACGTCGATGTGTGACGGCCCTCGCAACGGGAACGCTGGATCGGGAAAGGGGGAGTCCAAGTGTCCGATCCGACGCAGGTAGCGCGGGACGCGCTCCAGCGGATTCACCTGGCCGCCGTCAAGTACCGGGACGACGGGCTGCACCAGGCGGCCAAGGAGGTCACTTCCGTGGCTCGCTCGCTGGGGCACGATCCGGGGCCGATCGAGACGTACCGCCCCTGCCCCGCCTGTGGTGCCGAGCGCCAGGGGCAAACTGCCTCAAAGTGCCGGGGCACTCGATGGTGAGCGGGATGCATCCCGAGCGAACGCAGGAGTAGCACGAAGGAGGACCCCTGTCTCACCTCACGCGGCTAGAAGCGTCGGGCGTCCACGTCGCCGGTCGAACTTCCGCTGGCGCGTCTGGCTGCCCTCGCCGGTCCGCGCCGGGCTGCTCGGCCGGGTTGTCGCCATCGGCCCGCGTGGATCCGCGCGGTCTGCCGACAGAGATCACGCCGACACGCCGAACCACAGTGGACGGACCTGACCTTGCCAGCGGGAAGGAAGCCCTGGTCAGCGCTTTGCCGCTGAGATCGATGTGCCAGAGAGTAGGAGGCGGCGAACACCTTTTCGTCGAGCTTCGCCTCATCGGACGGTCATCTCTGGGTGAGGTCGAGGGCGATGTCCATGATCATGTCTTCCTGGCCGCCGATGAGTTTGCGCCGGCCGGCTTCGCGCAGGATGTCCCGGGCATCGAGCCCGTACTGCCGTGCGGCGGTTTCGGCATGGCGCAAAAAGCTGGAGTAGACGCCGGCGTAGCCGAGGGTGAGGGTTTCCCGGTCGACGCGGACGGGTCGATCCTGCAGCGGGCGGACGAGGTCGTCGGCGGCGTCCTGGAGAGCGAACAGGTCGCAGCCGTGTTGCCAGCCTTGCAGCGTGGCCACGGCGATGAACGGTTCGATCGGGCAGTTCCCGGCGCCGGCGCCGTGGCCGGCGAGTGAGGCGTCGACACGGGTGGCGCCCTCCTCGACGGCGACGAGGCTGTTGGCCACGGCCAGGGACAGGTTCTCGTGGGCGTGGATGCCGATCTCGGTGCCGGGGTCGAGGACGTCGCGGTAGGCGCGGACCCGGTCGCGGACGCCGTCGAGGGTGAGCCGTCCGCCGGAGTCGGTGACGTAGACGCAGTGGGCGCCGTACGACTCCATGAGCCTGGCCTGGGCGGCGAGCTGTCCGGGTTCGACGAGGTGGCTCATCATGAGGAATCCCGACACGTCCATGCCCAACTCGCGGGCCGTGGCGATGTGCTGGGCGGCGATGTCCGCCTCGGTGCAGTGGGTGGCCACCCGGACCGACCGTACGCCGAGGGCGTGGGCCTGTTTGAGGTCGTGGATGGTGCCGATGCCGGGCAGGAGCAGGGTGGTGAGGCGGGCGCGGGCGACGGCGGCCGCGGCGGCTTCGATCCACTGCCGGTCGGTGTGGCTGCCGGGGCCGTAGGTGAGGCTGCCGCCGGAGAGCCCGTCGCCGTGGGCGACCTCGATGCCGTCGACGCCGGCGGCGTCGAGCGCGGTGACGATCCGGGTGACGTCGGCCGGGGTGATCCGGTGCCGGGTCGCGTGCATGCCGTCGCGCAGGGTGACGTCCTGGATGAACAGGCGGCGGGCAGGTGTGGTCGCGGTCATCGGCTGGCTCCCTTGGCTGCGGCGAGGCGTTCGGCGACCCGGAGTGCCGCGGAGGTCATGATGTCGAGGTTGCCGGCGTAGGCCGGGAGGTAGTGCGCGGCGCCTTCGACCTCCAGCAGGACGCTCACCTTGGTGGTGACCGCTGTCGTGTCGTCGGGCAGCAGGGTGTGCACCGGTTCGTCCGGTGCCAGCGGGGTGAACTGCACGGGCTGCTTGAGCCGGTAGCCGGGGACGTACGCGGCGACCTCTTTGATCATCTGCTCGATGCTGTCGCGGACGGCCTCGTGGTCAGCGGGACCGATGAGGCACTGCACGGTGTCCCGCATGATCATCGGCGGCTCGGCGGGGTTGAGGATGATGATGGCCTTGCCCCGCCGGGCGCCGCCGACCTGCTCGATGGCGGCGGCCGTGGTCTCGGTGAATTCGTCGATGTTGGCGCGGGTGCCGGGGCCGGCCGACCGTGAGGCGATGGAGGCGACGATCTCGGCGTACGGCACGGGCGTCACTCGGGACACCGCCGCGGCGACGGGGATGGTGGCCTGTCCCCCGCAGGTGACCATGTTGAGGTTGCGGGCGCCGAGGTGCGCGTCGAGATTGACGGCGGGCACGACGTACGGCCCGATCGCGGCCGGGGTGAGATCGACGAGCATCTTGCCGTACGGGGCGAGGGCGGCGGCGTTGGCCCGGTGCGCGCTCGCGGAGGTGGCGTCGAAGACGACGGCGATGTCGGCGAAGTCGGGCATCGCGATGAGGCCGGCAACGCCCTCGGCGGTGGTGGGCACACCGAGGCGGCGGGCCCGGGCGAGGCCGTCAGAGGCGGGGTCGATGCCGACCATCGCGGCCATCTCGAGGTGCTGCGACAGGCGCAGGACTTTGATCATCAGGTCCGTGCCGATGTTGCCGGATCCGATGACGGCGACCTTCGTACGCGACATCAACTGCCGCCTTTCGTGACGGGGGTGGTGAAGGTGGCCTCGACGCTGCCGAGGCCGGTGAGGTCTGCGCGGACGTGCATGGCCTGGTCGACCCGGACCATCGGCCCGAGTGCGCCGGAGAGCACGACGTCGCCGGCGCGGAGCGGGTCGCCGTGGGCCAGGGCGGTCCGGGCGAGCCAGGCGAGGGCCTCCAGCGGGTCGCCGAGGCACGCCTCGCCCGAGCCGGTCGAGGCGGGCACACCGTCCACGAACATGGTCATCTGCACCGCCGCCGGTTCGACGGCGTCGAGGGGGACCCCGTCGGCGCCGAGGACGAACAGGCCGCTGGAGCCGTTGTCGGCGACGGTGTCGGCGAAGCTGATGTCCCAGCCGGCGATGCGGCTGTCCACGATCTCCAGCGCGGGCACCGCGTAGGCGACCCGTCGGCGCACGGTGACGGCGGTGACGCCCGGGTCGACGACGTCGTCGGCGAGGACGAAGGCGATCTCGGCCTCGACGCGGGGTTGCAGCAGCCGGTCGAGGCTGATCACCGCGGACTCCGCGCACGCCATGTCGTCGAAGAGCATGCCGAAGTCGGGCCGGTCGACGCCGAGCTGGCGCTGCACTGCCAGGGAGGTGAGCCCGACCTTGCGCCCGACCGGCCGCCTGCCGTCCCGGACCCCGGCTTCGGTCAACCGGCGCTGAACGGCGTAGGCGAGGGTCTCGTCGTCGGGGCCGATGAGGTCGCGGACCGGCGGACACGGCGTGCGGGTCTCCGCGGCGGTGCGCAACCGACGAAAGGCTGCGGCAACGGGATCGGTGGTGCCGGTGGTCATTGGGCCTCCGTGGCGGGACTGCCGCCGGTCAGGCGGGTGAGGCTGTCGTACAGGGTGCGGCCGAGCAGTTCGAACAGCCGCGGGAGATCAACGCTGTCGCCGCCGATCTCCTTGGCGATGAACAGCCCGTCGGTGGCGGCGATGGCGTACGTGGTGATCGTTTCGATCGTGTCCCGGTCGGCGTCCGGGGCGACCCTGGCGAGCACGGCGGCGAGCCGCGCGCGGGCGGTTTCCCGGACCTGCAGGAACACGCGCCGGGCGCTGGGCTCGTCCGGGCGGCGCTCGAGGGTGAGCATGAGCCCGAGGCGAAGGAAGTCGGGCGAGTCCAGCAGGGTCTTGGCGACCTTCACCGCCATCGCGGCGAGGCGTTCCGGCATCGGCTCGCTGTCGTCGCCGGGGAGGGCGAGTACGTCGACCCAGATGTCGAAGCTGCGCTCGATGACGGCGGCGATGAGGTCGTCCTTGTTCTTGAAGTGCCAGTAGATCGAGCTGGCGGGCAGGCCGCACTTCTCGCTGACCAGGGCGATGCTGGTGCCCTCGTAGCCGCGCTCACCGGCCACCTCCGCGGCGGCGTCGAGGATGCGCCGGCGGGACTCCTCGCCGTTGGCCCGGCGCTTGCGTCCGCCGCGAGATTCCGTCATCGCTCGCTCCCTGTGTTTCCGGCTGATGTCTTGACGACGCTAGGAGCGAAGCTTACCGTAGCGGCCACTACAACTGGAACGATCACTACATTAACAGCACCGGGTCGTGGGAGGTCAAGTGAGCGTCGGGGAGAGCACCGCCGAGCAACGGCTGGTACGAGTCGGTGCGCGGGACATCGCCGTCACCGAGCGGGGAGCCGGGGAGGCGGTGGTGCTGCTGCACGGCGGCGGGCCGGGGGCCTCCGGGATGTCGAACTACGCCCGCAACGTCGACGCCCTCGCACAGCGGTTCCGGGTGATCGTGCCGGACCTGCCCGGCTACGGCCGGTCCAGCAAGCACATCGACCAGTCCGACCCGTTCGGTGACCTCGCCGGCGCCCTTCGTGGGCTGCTGGACGCGCTCGGCATCGACCGCGCCCACCTGGTCGGCAACTCCTACGGTGGCGCCGCGGCGCTGCGGCTCACGCTGGACCGGCCCGACCGGATCAGACGTCTGGTCCTCATGGGCCCGGGCGGGATCGGCACGACCCGACGTCCGCCGACGCCCGGCTTGAAGCGGCTGCTCGCCTACTACGGCGGCGAAGGTCCGACCCGGGCCAAGCTCGAACGGTTCATCCGCGACGACCTGGTCTACGACGGCACGGCCGTCCCCGCCGAGATGATCGAGGAGCGGTACCAGGCGAGCATCGACCCGGAGGTGGTCGCCAACCCGCCGCTGCGGCGCCCCGCCGGGCTACGCACCCTGCTGCGGATGGATCTGCTACGCGACCAGCGGCTGTCCCGGGCCGCCACGCCGACGCTCGTGTTGTGGGGCGCCGACGACAAGGTCAACCGACCGTCCGGCGGGCTGCTCCTCGCCGAGCGGATGCCCCGTTGCGACCTGTACCTGGTCGCCGGGACCGGCCACTGGGTGCAGTGGGAGCGCCCGGATCTGTTCAACGCCCTCACCACCGCCTTCCTCTGCGAGGGGTCCAAATGAACGTCTTCGGCAAGGTCCACCTGGGCTATCTGGGTATCGAGACCACCCGGTTCGGTGACTGGCGCCGCTTCGGCGCCGACGGCGTCGGCCTGCACGTCGACGAACTCGACCGCGACCGGATGCGCTTCCGGCTGGACGACCACGAGTGCCGCCTGCTGCTGCAACGGGGCCCCGCCGAGGACGTGACCACGGTCGGCTGGCACGTCGACGACCACGACGCGTTCGACGACATCGTCGCCCGCATCACTGACCGCGGCGTCACCGTCGAGCAGGGCCGCGACGAGGAAGCCGCGCTGCGCGGCGTGCAACGGCTGGTGCGCTTCCCGGGGCCGAAGGGCCTGGTCCAGGAGCTGTACACCACTCCGGTCACCACCACCACCCCGCTGCACATGCAGGCCAGCGGTTTCGTCACCGGCGACGCCGGCATGGGTCACATCGCCATCACCTCACGGCAACCGGACGCCATCCACCGCTACTACGACAACCTGCTCGACGCCCGGCTCAGCGACTTCATCGTCGAGACGATCAGCCGGGTGCGCTTCCGGATCCGGTTCCTGCGGGTCAACGGCCGCCACCACTCCGTCGCCGTGGCCAACACCGAGGGCCTGCGCATCGATCCGATCCGCACCACGATCCAGCACCTCAACACCCAGGTCGCCACGTTGGACGACATGACCGCCTCCTACCTGCGACTCAAGCAGCTCGGCTTCACCATGGCCCTGGGCATCGGGCAGCACACCAACGACAAGGAACTCTCCTACTACGTCCGGACGCCCTCCGGCTTCGAGTGGGAGATCGGCTGGAACCCGATCGTCGTGGACGAGGCCACCTGGGAACCCACCACCCACCAGGGGATCAGCATCTGGGGCCACACCCCGGAGGGCCAGACCGTCATCGACAAGCTCAACCAGTTCCGCCACGGCGCGACCTCGCTGCGCCGCGCGGAGATCACCGTCCCGGCACTGAGCGGAGCCACCGCATGAACACCGAACTGCACGAATACGACGTGATCATCGTCGGTTACGGGCCGGCCGGCGTCACCGCCGCCAATCTGCTCGGCGGCATGGGCGTACGGGTCGCCGTGGTGGAGCGCGACGCCGCGATCTACCCCCGGGCGCGGGCGATCTCCACCGACGAGGAGACGATCCGGATCTGGCAGTCGATCGGCCTCGCGGAGCGGCTCAAGGAGGACATGCTCGCCGGCCGGCCGATCGATTTTGTCGACGCGCGCGGCCGGTCGTTCCTGAGCCTCGCGCCGGCTCCTCGGGGCAACGGGCACCCGCCGCAGCTGTTCATCTACCAGCCGGCCATGGAGCAGGTCCTCCGCGACGGCGTACGCCGCTACCCGAACGTCGAGGTCCTCCTCGGCCACGACTGTCAGCTCGTCGAGCAGGACAGCGACACTGTCACCGTCACCGTGCGGGACCTGACCGACGACGCGGTACGAGCCCTGCGGGCGGCGTACCTCATCGCCGCGGACGGCGGCTCCAGCCCGATCCGGACCGGGCTGGGCGTCGGCTTCGACGGCCGCACCTACCACGACCGGTGGGTCGTCATCGACACCAAGGTCAAGCGGGGCTGGGACACCGTCGACCGCCTGCGCTTCCACTGCGACCCCGCCCGGCCCGCCGTGGACTGCCCGACCCCGCTGGGCCACCACCGCTGGGAGTTCCCCGTCCTGCCCGGCGAGGACGAACAGGATCTGGTCAGCCACGACTACATCTGGCGGCTGCTGCGCCGCTACGGCCGAACGCCCGACGAGGTCGAGATCCTCCGCGCGGTCATCTACAGCCACCACGTCCGCTTCGCCGCCCGGTGGCGCGTCGGTCGGATCTTCCTCGCCGGCGACGCGGCACACGCGATGCCGCCGTGGATCGGCGAGGGCATGTCCTCCGGCGTACGCGACGCGGGCAACCTGTGCTGGAAGCTGGCCGGGGTGCTGCGGGGTGAGCTACCCGATGACGTTCTGGACAGCTACGAGGTCGAGCGCAAACCACACGTGCGGGAGATGACCGCGCAGGCGGTCCGCTTCGGGCGCATCATCACCGAGCGACGTCCCGGGCTGACGGCCCTGCGCAACATCGCGTTCCGGCTCGTCATGCGGGTCCCGGCCATCCGCGCCTACATGCAGGAGGCCGGGTGGTTCCCGGACAACAGCTACCCGAAGGGCCTGCTGGACCACACCGGTGGCAATCGGGCGGTCGGCAAGCAGCTCCCACAGCCCTGGGTCCGGACAGACGGCGGTGACCGGGCCCGTCTCGACGAAATGCTCGCCGGTCGGTGGACGCTGTTGCACACCGGCCCGGCGCGGCCTTGGCCGGCCTGGGCGGCCGGCGGCGTCACGTGCCTGCAGGTCACGCCGGCGGGCTCGGCCCCCGCGCCCGGCACGATCGTGGACGACGAGGACGTGCTCATCCCCTGGATGCGCCAGCACCACGCCACCGTGCTCGCACTGCGCCCCGACGTCGTTGTCTACGCCGCCGCCACCGGTGACGCCGACCTGCCCCGCCCACCGTTCGTCCACCCGCCACAGAGCCCCGTCGCCGAACAGACGCCCCCGCCCGCCGCGACAGCGACGCCCTGACCTGACCCAACTCCATTGCATCGACGCCCATCACCACGTCGCCCACGCCATCAAGGAGAGCTGCCATGCTCAACCTCGCGCTCATGCTCGAAGGCAGCGCCGAACGGCTGCCGAGCAGGTCGGCCGTCGTCCTCGGTAACACTCGCTTGTCGTACGCCGAACTCAACGGCGCGGCGAACCAGGTCGCGAACCTTCTCGTCGAAAGCGGCATCCGCCCCGGCGACCGCGTCGCGCTGTCGTGCCCGAACCTGCCGTACTTCCCGATCGTCTACTACGGCATCCTCAAGGCGGGCGCCGTCGTCGTACCGCTGAACGTGCTGCTCAAGGCCGGCGAGATCGCCTATCACCTGCGGGATTCGGGCGCCAAGGCGTACTTCTGCTTCGAGGGCACTCCCGAGCTGCCCATGGGGGCCGAGGGCAGGCAGGGATTCGGCGGGGCCCCCGGGTGCGACCACCTCTTCCTCATCACCGCGGACCTCCTGGCGCCGAGCCCGATCGAGGGCGCCCGCACGCTGGGCTCCGCACTCGCCGGCCAGTCCCCCCGGTTCGAGACCGTGGTTACCGAGGCCACGGATACCGCGGTGATCCTCTACACCAGCGGGACGACGGGACAGCCCAAGGGCGCCGAACTGACCCACGCCAACATGGTCATGAACGCCCTCTCGTGCTGGCGCCTCTTCGGCGCCGTCGATGAGGACGTCCACCTGGTGACGCTGCCGCTCTTCCACTCGTTCGGGCAGACGGTGCAGCTGAACGCGGGCCTGTACGGTGGCGCCACGCTGGTTCTCCTGCCCCGGTTCGACGCTGGCACGGCACTCGCGCTGATGGTGCGAGAGCGGGTCACCTTCTTCGCCGGAGTTCCGACGATGTACTGGGGACTGCTCTCCGTGAGCCGGGAGAACGGGAACGCTCCGGCGATCGCGGCCAACCTGCGCATGGCGATCTCCGGCGGTGCCGCCCTCCCCGTGGAGATCCTCGAGCAGGTGGAGAAGGTCTACGGCGTCCGGATCCGGGAGGGCTACGGCCTCTCCGAGACCAGCCCCGTCGCATCGTTCAACCACCCCGGCCGGGAGGCCAAGCCCGGTTCGATCGGGCAGCCGATCTGGGGCGTGCAGATGACGCTCGTCGACGCCGACTGGAACGAGGTCCCGGAGGGCGAGTCGGGCGAGATCGCGATCCGGGGGCACAACGTCATGAAGGGCTACCACGGCCGCCCCGACGCCACCGCGGAGGTGATCCGGGACGGGTGGTTCCGCACGGGTGACGTCGCCCGCCGCGACGAGGACGGTTACTACTTCATCGTCGACCGGGCCAAGGACATGATCGTCCGCGGTGGCTTCAACGTGTACCCCCGGGAGATCGAGGAGACCATCATGACGCACCCCGACGTGAGCCTGGTGGCCGTGGTCGGCGTGCCGCACGAGTCGCACGGCGAGGAGGTGAAAGCCTTCGTGATCCGTAACCCGGGATCCCAGCTGACCGAGGACGAACTGGTGGACTGGTGCAGGGAGCGAATGGCGAGCTACAAGTACCCCCGCCTCGTCGAGTTCCGAGACGAACTGCCCATGACCTCCACCGGCAAGATCTTGAAGCGCAAGCTTCGCGACGAGGCGTGAACTGAACCCACGGATGTCGAGGGCTGGGTCCAGCGGGACGCGGGTCTGCACGCACCGTGGGCCCAGCCCCGAGGGTTCGAGCAAGGCTCAGGTGCGTGCGGTGCTGGCGAGTTCGTCGGCGTAGGCGCGGGCGTCGATGGCGTCCAGCACGGCCAGTTGAGCGTTGTAGGCCGCCCACTCGGCGAAGTCGAGGGCGTCGGCCGCGCCGCCTTCGGCCCAGTCCGCGTCGCTGGCGGCGGCCTTCGCGTCCAACTGCCGAGTCCGCCTGTCGATCTTGGCCTTGATGTCCTCGGTCTTTGCGGCGGCGTCGGCCTTCATCTGCGCCCACTGGCTCCGCTCGTCGGGGGCGGCCTGCTGCACGCGTTGTTGTGCCTCGGCTGCGGACCGGTTGAGCTCGCTCTGGGTTTGATCGATTCGCTGCCGGAGCTGCTCACGGGACTCGGCGGCGGCTGCCTGCACCTCGGTCTTGGCCGCCGCGGCACGCTGTTGCAGTGCGTCGAGTCGGTCGGAGAAGTCCATGGTTCCTCCCTGTTTTCCGTCATTGCCGGTCACAACTGCCTCCCTCCAGCCGACCTTCGTAAGCGCCGAGGTGAGCTGGCATCACCCGTGCCGGATGATGTGACGCCCGGTTCCGCCGCTGCATCCGACCGTCCGTGTCGCCCCGCACCATTGCGGCTGGCTCCGGCTGACCGCGCCTCCGGGGAGGGCCGACTGGCCGGAGCTGGCCAGAAGGGCTGCCCGCACAGAGAGCGAAGTCCCGAGACCGGATATCCGGACCTCCGTTTCGTGATTGAGTGTCAGCAGTGACGGGTGTGTCCTTGAGCCTGCCCGAAATGCCAAGCGGACTGCGGCTCGACCTCCTCGACATCGAAGCCTCGTGCCCAACCTGGGTCGGAGCAGTGGACGGTGGTGACGTGCGGATCGCGGTGGCACTCGGCGCAGGCGGGGCGCGCGGCTATGCGCACATCGGGGCGATCCAGGTCCTTGAGGAGCGTGGGTTCGACATCGTTGCGATCGCTGGCTCTTCCATGGGCGCCCTCGTCGGGGGGCTGTACGCAGCGGGCAAGCTCGACGCGTACGCCGAGTGGGTGCGCACCATCGGCCAACGCGACGTGCTGCGCCTGCTCGATCCGGCCGTCGGCGCGCCCGGCGCGTTCCGGGCCGAGAAGCTCATGGCCCGGGTCAGGGAACTGCTCGACGGCGTACGCATCGAACAGCTGCCCATGCCCTTCACGGCGGTAGCGACCGACCTGTGGGCCGGCCGAGCCGTGTGGTTTCAGCACGGCCCGGTGGACGTCGCGGTGCGCGCCTCCATCGCCTTGCCACCCGCCATCACCCCGGTCATGATCAACGGCCGGCTCCTCGCCGACGGTGGCCTGATAGAGCCGCTGCCGATGGCGCCCACCACCTTCATGCCAGCCGACGCGGTCGTCGCCGTGTCCCTCAAGGCTGCCCGCGCCGACTCCCACCCTGGGGCAGCTGTCCGGGAATCGGCCGACCCGCCGGGACAAGGGGGGCGGGACCACCCGCGGGGCCCCGCCGGATTCGTCGACCGGGTGATCTCCCCCGGCGGCGTGTCTGGTGACGGCAGCCCGACGACGGACGCCGCCGCGGAAACCATCACCACCGACGACGGGCCACCTGGCCAACTCCCCGCCGACCTGCGCGTATCCGACGTCATGAGCCTGTCATTGGAGGCCGTACGGGATCTTCTCATCCGCTACCAGTTGGCCGGCTACCCGCCGGACCTGCTGATCGAGATACCGACGAACGCCGTCCGGACGTACGACTTCCACCGGGCGGCCGACATGATCGAAGTCGGCCGGCGGGCAGCGCTCGATGCCCTCGCGTCGAGCCCGTTCGCCTGACGGCGCCCCCAGAGATCGAGACCACTCCGCTGGTTTTCGTTTGTTTCGCAGCGGGTAGCCGCGCCCGGTGAGCGACGCCGACGATCGGTCCATGGCTCGCCGGACGCTGATCGTCATCGGTCTGGTCCTCGCCACCCTGGCCGGGCTGGCGTTGGTGTGGGAGACCCGGCGGGTGCTGATGTGGGTGGTGGTCGCCGCGTTCTTCGCGGTTGCCCTGAATCCGCTGGTGGATCGGGTGCAGCGACGGCTCGTCCGGCGTCGGGCGGCGGCCACGCTGGTCGTGTTCGTGGCCAGCTTCGTGGCTCTCGCCGCGCTCGGCGTGCTCATCGTGGTGCCCCTGCTGGACGAGCTGGCCCGGTTCACCGACCGGGCCCCGGACCTGTTGCGCGAGGCTCGGGCCGGGCGAGGACCGGTCGGCGAACTGCTGGAGCGGTTCCACCTGCGGCAGTACGCCGACGTCCACGCCGATCAGTTCCAGCGCTTCGGCGGCCAGCTCGGCCGGTCGACGGTCGGGCTGGTCCGCGGAGCGGCGCAGGGCGTCGCCGGAGTGCTGACGGTGGTGGTGCTGGCGTACCTGATGGTGGTGCAGGGGCCGCGGATCACCGCCGGGACGCTGGCCCTGGCCGGCGGCGCCCGGGCCGAGCGGCTGCGCCGCATCGGCCGGGAGTCGGCGCGCACCATCACCGGCTACCTGAGCGGAAACCTCCTGATCAGCCTCATCTGTGGCCTGGCGACCTTCGTGGTGCTCGCGCTCACCGGCGTGCCGTTCGCCGCCGTGATCGCGCTGCTGGTCGCCATCGCGGACCTGATCCCGCTGGTGGGGGCGACCCTCGGCGCCATCGTCGCGGGCGGCGCGGGCTTCCTGCACTCGCCCACCGCCGGGGTCGTCGTGCTGGTCTTCTTCGTGGTCTACCAG
This sequence comes from Micromonospora sp. IBHARD004, assembly GCF_052814115.1. Taxonomy (NCBI): domain Bacteria; kingdom Bacillati; phylum Actinomycetota; class Actinomycetes; order Micromonosporales; family Micromonosporaceae; genus Micromonospora; species Micromonospora sp. IBHARD004. The sequence goes on along the minus strand of NZ_CP199934.1, from coordinate 2,136,395 downwards.
CAGGTCGAGAACCACCTGCTGCAACCGGTCATCATGTCCCGCGCGGTCCAGCTGAACCCACTGACCGTGCTGGTCAGCGTGCTGCTCGCCGCGGAGCTGGGCGGCCTCCTGGGAGCCCTGCTGGCCATCCCGGCCGCCGGCATCGCGCGAATTTTGCTGCGTGAGTTCGTGCCCGCCGACCGGCAGGCCGGCTCCATGCCAGCCGAGCCCGGCCCCGCAGACCGCACGGGGGGACCTGCACCGTCTGAGCGGCCTCGGTCAGGGTGGCCCGGACCAGCCGGCGGGCGCCCATCCGGAGGACGACGCGACGGCCGGCAGCCGGCACCTGGCGACCGGGACCGGCCACCGGCCGACGAATGACAGGGCTCACCGGCGGCGTGCCGCCACCTCAAGCGCGCCCGCCCGGTCCAGGTGGAGCGCCCCGCTTGAGGTTTGACCCGGACCGAGCGGGCGCGGTCTGGTGGCCTCCGGTATGCGACGGGGCGGCGCCAAAGCGGCTGGCCATCCCGGAGCGCCGGGGCCAGGGCGAGCAGCCCTGGCCGCCGGAGGCCGGATCCGGGTCGTGGGGCTGGACCCCCGGAGGCAGCTTCCTTGCCGGATCGGCGCGGTACCCGCTGCGCAGACCGGCTGCCGTAGCGGCCGCGTCCCGCTGAGTGGGTGGGCAGGAAGGGCCGGCCCCGGGCAGTAGTCGTTGTGCGGCGGCCATGTCGGCAACGTTCGAGGCCCAACGGCACGGTCCGACTACGGTTAAGACGGGCATAAACGGTAGGAACGGGCGGCCGATGACGACGGGTAAGTTAGGGGTACTGCTGCGAAGACCCGGGCAGGGGCGGCCGGCATTCCTGGAACTGTTCTTCGACCTGGTGTTCGTCCTCGCGTTCTTCCGGCTCTCGCAGCAGCTGCTAGAGCATCTGAGCTGGACTGGCACGTTCCAGACACTGGTGTTGCTGCTCCCTGTGTTGGCGGTTTGGATCTCTACGGCGAGGTTGCTGGACGCGTTCGACCCGCAGCATCCGCTGGTACAGCTGCTGACCATGCCCATCATGTTCGGCACCCTCGTGATGGCGGCTGCGACGCCTGAGGCGTTCGGCCGCAAGGGCTTGGTCTTCGCAGGTGCGTACCTCACCGTCCGGCTTGGTGGCCTGGCTGTCGCCATCGTCTTTTTGCGTGGCCACGAGGCACAGCCCAGCGCGGTGCGGCTACTGTTCTGGGTCGGCATGGCTACGGTGCCATGGATCGCGGGTGGGCTCCTGACCGGCTGGGTGCGTGGAGCGTTGTGGATAACGGCGGCGGTCATGGAGTACGCGGGGATCGCACTCGGCTTCCCCACGCCGCGACTGGGCCGCAGCGGCGAGCGTCGACTCGAGGTCGTGGTTTCCGAGGAGCACACGGCCGAGCGGTACCAGCAGTTCTTCATCATTGCGCTCGGCGAGCCGATCCTGGTGACCGGACTGACATTCGGAAGCGGCGAGTTCGGGGCTGACCGCAGTGCCGCGGCCCTGGTGGCGTTCGCCACCACGGCACTGCTGTGGCGCATCTACATCCACCGCGCCGGAGCACTGCTGGCCGGCGCCATGACAATGGCCCCCAACCCACGCCGCGTTGCTGTCCTGACGATCTACTCCCACATGATCATGGTCGCCGGCATCGTCACCATCGCCGTCGGCGACGAACTCCTCATCACCCACCCGCTCGGACACCCGGACCCGGCCTGGACCGCCGTCATCCTCGCCGGACCCGCCCTGTTCCTCGCCGGACGAGCCACCTTCGAGTACGCGGTATTCGGCCGCGTGTCCGCCCCCCGCGTGATCGGCGCACTCGCCCTGGTCGCCCTTACCCCAGCAATGCGGCCGCTGCCGCTGCTGGCGGTAGCCACCACCGCCGCCCTCATCCTGGCCGGCGTCGCCGTAGCCGACATGCTCCGCACTCGAAGACTTCCATCCGAGCAGCCGTCACCATCTCGTTAGACGAATCGAACCCGCACTGTCAGATTGGGAATCCGGTTGAGTCGCGGGCTGTCTCCTGTGCCTGGTGCTGCCGCAACGGCTCGGGTCCAGCATCGTGGGTGATCTGAGGGGGTCGCTGTCGGCAATAAGCTGCCCGGCGTCGCCGAGCGCATAGCCATGGGAGCGGATGCAACCGAATCGCCTCGACTGGGAGAACGGGTCGCAGGTTTGTGAGGGCCGGGCGGGGTACCCCCCGCCATGGCCGCTGACCGGAGCCCCCTGCCCCGCCCTGAGGAGGTGGTCGAGCAGGGCAGAGACCTGGTGGCGCAGGCTGCACGCCGTGGTGGTAAGGCCGGCCGACTGCGGCTGCGTCAGGTTGAGATCGTCCTGGTCATCGCGGCCCAGTGCGGGCTCGCCGCCACCCTGGCCTGGGGGCTCGCGCACGAGGTGGCGGGGCGTCCCGCGCCGGTCTTCGCGCCCAGCGCGGCCGTCGGCACGATTGTCGCCGCACTCGGACAGCGCGCCCGACGTACGGCCGAACTGATGCTGGGCGTCGGGCTGGGCCTGCTCATCAGCGACCTTTCACTGCGTTACCTCGGGTTCGGGGCCTGGCAGATCGGCGTGGTGGTGGCGCTGGCCATCGCCGTCGCCCTGCTGATGACCGGGCACAGCGGCGCGCTGGTCGCCCAGGCCGGCAGCACCGCCGTGCTGCTCTCCACGCTGTCACCGGTCCAGCACAATCTCGAATGGGAGCGGCTCATCGAAGCCGGGTCGGGCGCTGTCGTCGGCCTGGTGGTGGTGGCGTTACTGGTGCCGATCGACCCGATGCGCACTCTCGAGCGCGCCGCCGCACCGCTGACCGAGACACTCGCATCGCAGCTTCGGGAGGTCGCACACGCGCTGAGACAGCGGGACCCGGACCGCGCGGTGCGGGCACTCGACCAGCTTCGCGGTATGGACGGCGACCTCAACCGGCTGCACGAGGCGCTGGGTGGCGCCGAGGAGGTGACGATGATCTCGCCGGTCCGGTGGAGGCGGCGCCGCGATGTCGAACGCTACCGGCGCGGGATCCAGTACATGGATCGAGTGGCGCTCGCGTGCCGGTCTATGTCCCGCTGGGCGGCGACCTCGCTGCAGTACGACGAGCCGGTGCCGGAGGAACTCATTGCCGCCGTGGAGAGGCTCGCCGAGACGGTCCGAGTGCTGCAGCGGGAGGCACGACAGGCTGGGCCGTTCGAGCAGACCCGCGAGGCGGTACTGGACGTCGCTCGGCTGGTCGGCAAGGCGTGCCGAAAAGGCCTGAGAGCGTACGGAAGTGCCATGGTGATCCAGCTCCGCACGGCGTCGAGTGACCTGCTCCGGGCGACCGGGTACGAAACGGACACGGCCAACCGTGTGGTACGGGAGGCGGTCAACGCCTAGATCAGTCGAGGGCCCTCCTGGCTGGGTGGACGTCGGTTAGGGACGGCCATCGAGGGCGGGCAGTGGCCGCTGGCAGATCTCGTGGGCCTGGTCGGGCGGAGGGCCGAGCACGCGCAGCAGGTCCTCGGTGACCCGGTCGGTGGCTTCGGCGTCGTCACGCTCGGGGTGGTACAGCAGGATGCCGCGCCGACGCAGCGGCGCTGCCGTACGTCTGCCCGGACCGGTCGTGGAGGTCGACGATCTCCGACAGCAGCCCGCGGTCTTCGACCTCCCGCGGCCCGGGGTCGGCCTCTCGATACAGCCGCACCGCACGCCGGCGCAACTTATAGGGCGACACAGCAGTCGCTGCGGGCAGTGCCAATGTCGGCAACGTTCAAGGCCCTACGGCATGGTACGACTACGGTCAAGACCGGCAGAAACGGCAGAAACGGGCGGCCGATGACGACGGGCAGGGCGAGCAAGCTGCTACGAAGGCCCGGGCAGGGGCGGGCGGGATTCCTGGAACTGTTCTTGGACCTGGTGTTCGTCCTGGCGTTCTCCCGGCTCTCGCAGGAGCTGCTGAAGCATCCGAGCTGGACTGGCGCGTTCCAGACACTGGTGTTGCTGTTCGCCGTGCTGTTTGTCTGGATCGCTGCCACGAGGTTTACGGACACGTTCGACCCGCGACATCCGCTGATCCAGCTGGTGGTCATGTCGATCATGTTCGGCACCCTCATGATGGCGGCTGCGGCGCCGGAGGCGTTCGGCCGGCGGGGCCTGGTCTTCGCAGGTGTGTACGTCTTCGTCCGGCTTGGTATCTTCGCTGTCGCGATCCTTCTGTTGCGGGGCCACGAGGGGCAGCGCAACGCGCTGCGGCTACTGTTCTGGGTCGGCGTGAGCGCGGTGCTCTGGATCGCGGGGGCTTTCCTGCCCGGCTGGGTGCGGGGAGCGCTGTGGATGACGGCGGCGGCCGTGGAGTTCGTGGGGATCGCACTCGGCTTCCCCACGCCGCGGCTGGGCCGCAGCGGCGAGCGTCGACTCGAGGTCGTGGTCTCCGAAGAACACGTGGCCGAGCGGTTCCGGCAGTTCTTCATCATCGCGCTCGGCGAGCCGATCCTGGTGACCGGACTGGCATTCGCAAACGGCCCGTTCGGGGCTGACCGCAGCGCCGCGGCCCTGGTGGCGTTCGCCACCACGGCACTGCTGTGGCGCATCTACATCCACCGCGCCGGAGCACTGATAGCCGGCGCCATCACAGCGGCCCCCAACCGACTCCGCGTTGCTGTCCTGGCGGTCTACGCCCACGTGATCATGATCGCCGGCATCGTCACCATTGCCGTCGGCGACGAACTCGTCATCACCCACCCGCTCGGACACCCGGACCCGGCCTGGATCGCCGTCATCCTCGGCGGACCCGCCCTGTTCCTCGCCGGACGAGCCATCTTCGAGTACGCGGTGTTCGGCCGCGTGTCCGCCCCCCGCGTGATCGGCGCACTCGCCCTGGTCGCCCTCACCCCGGCAATGCGGCCGGTGCCGCCGCTCGCGGTAGCCACCACCGCCGCCCTCATCCTGGCCGGCGTCGCCGTAGCCGACGCGGCCCGTGCCCGACGATTCCCATCCGAGCAGCCATCACCACCCGGTTGAACGATCACGAGCGGGCAGAGATCCAGCGGTCAACTGTCCTGGTGCTGCCGCAACGGCTCGCGGCCGGCATCGTGGGTGGTCTGAGCGGGGTCGCAACGCCCATAAGCTGCCCGGCTTCGCCGAGCGGGTAGCCATGGGAGCGGGGGCAACCGAATCGCCTCGACAGGAAGCTCGACAGGGAGGAGAACGGATCGCCGGGTTTGTAAGGGCCGGGCGGGGTAACCCCCGCCATGGCTGCTGAGCGGGGAGACCTGTCTCGCCCCAACGCCGCTGCCGGGCACGCCAAGGACCTGGCGGCGAAGGCCCGGCGTCACGGTGGCGAAGCAGGCCGGCTGAGGCTGCGCCTGTTCACGATCATTCTGTTCGTAGCAGCTCAATGTGGGCTTGCCGCCACGTTGTCCTGGGGGCTGGCGCACGACGTCCTGGGTCGCCCCGCACCGATCTTCGCGCCCAGCGCGGCCGTCGGCACGATCGTCGCCGCCCTCGGGCAGCGCGCCTTACGTACCGCCGAGATGCTGCTCGGCGTCGGGCTGGGCCTGCTCGTCAGTGACTTTCTCATTCGCTCCCTCGGGTTCGGGCCCTGGCAGATCGGCCTGGTGGTAATGCTGGCCATCGCCGTCGCCCTGTTGATGACCGGGCGCAGCGGTGCGCTGGTCGCTCAGGCGGGCAGTACCGCTGTGCTGATCGCCACGTTCTCCCACGTGCAGCAGGGCCTCGAATGGGCGCGGATCGTCGACGCGGGAGTGGGCGGCGCCATCGGGCTGGCGGTAGTGGCGTTGCTGCTACCGATCAACCCGATGCGCATTCTCGAGCGGGCTGTCGCACCGGTCGCCGCGACCCTCCACACGCAGCTTCGAGAGGTGGCACACGCACTCGCCCGGCGTGACCCGGACCGCGCGATACGGGCGCTGGACCAGCTGACCGGCATGGAACCCGACCTCGCCCGGCTGCACGAGGCCCTGGCTGGCGCCGAGGAGGTAACGACGATCGCGCCGCTACGCTGGCAACGCCGAATCGATGTCAAGCACTACCGGCGCGGCATCCAGCACATCGATCGGGTGATCCTCGGGTGCCGGGCGCTGGCCCGCTGGGCCGCGACCACGTTGCAATACGACGAGCCGGTCCCGGAGGAACTCCCCGGCGCAGTGGATAGGCTCGCCGAGGCGATCCAGTTGCTGAGGCGGGAGGCGCGGGCGGGTGGGCCGTTCGACCAGACCCGCAACGCGGTGTTGGACGGGGCGCGCCTGGCCGGCCAGGCGTACCACAGGGGCGTCAAGCCCTTCTCGGACGCCGTGGTGATCCAGCTGCGCACCATGGCGAGTGACCTGCTCCGGGCGACCGGGTATGAGCCGGAGACGGCCAACCGGATGGTGCGCGAGGCGGCCACTTCCTAGGAGCGGCCCGCTCGGGCGGATGAACATCGGCCTACGGGCGACGGCCATCCAGGTCGGGCAGCGGGCGTTGGCAGATCTCGTGGGCCTCGTCGGCCGCGAGGCCGAGCATGCGCAGCACGTCCTCCGTGACCTGGTCGGTGGCTGCGGCGTCGTCACGCTCGGGGTGGTCGTGCAGCAGTTGGCCAAGGCACAGCGCGGCTCCGGCCACGATCACCATCGCCAATTCGGGCTCGCGCACACGGAATCGGCCGGCGCGGACGCCGTCTTCGATGTCGCGCCGGGCTCGCGGCGCGAGTCCCCTGTCTGAACCGGCCAGGGCCAGGCCGTTGTTGAGCAGGACCTTGCTCAGTTCGGGATTCCGGCGGTGGAGGCGTCCGGTCAGCCGGAAGCTCTGCGCGAAGACGTGAGCCGGATCGTCCAGGCCGAGGGTCAGCTCGTCGAGCAGGCCGCCGTAGCGGTCGAGTGCGTCTTCCACCGCGGCCTGGAAGAGCTGCTCCCTGCTGTCGAAGTGGTTGTAGAACGTGCCCATACCCACGTCCGCGGCCTGGGTGAGTTCGAGAATCGGGACGTTCAGCTTGCCAGCCGCGATGAAGGCCTGCGCCGCGCGAACGAGCGCGAAACGGGTGCGCGCTTTCCGCCGTTCCAGGCGGTTCGGGGCGGGCCTGGTCTGCTGCGCCATGCCTGCTTACTCACCTCTCCCAGGTCGGTCTGCGCCCACCTTAACCCCGGCGACCCTCAGACATGACGGAATCGTCATCTGCCCTTGACTGACGTTACCCTCGTAAGTGACGATTTCGTCAACACCTTGAAAGGAGCGGGACATGATCGAGCAACACGACCCGCACACCGGTCTGCACAGCGAGCAGGGTGCCCGGCCGGGCGAGCACCCGGGGCGGGCGCGCAACCCGGTCGTCAAGGTGCACGACCTGGCCTGGCTGGAGTTCCAGAAGCCCGATCTGGAGCGGGCCGAGGTCTTCGCCCGGGCCTTCGGCTTCACCACGTCGCTGCGTACTCAGGACGAGCTGCACCTGCGGGGCACCGACCCCGGATCCCCCTGCGTGCTCATCCGCCGGGGCCCCCGGTCCCGGTTCATCGGCCCCGCGTTCAGGGCTGCCGAGCCGAACGACGTGCTGCGGCTCGCGGACGCGACCGGGCGGACCATGGCCAGCCTGCCGGAGAGCCTGGGCGGGGTGACCGTGGACCTGGTCGACCCGAGCGGGACGCGGATCCGCGTGGTCGCGGACACGCACGAACTCCCCGCGCTGCCCACGCAGCAACCCCTGACCTTCAACGTCGGACACGACGTGGCACGGACCAACGCCACTCAGCGGCCGCCGCGGGAGCCGGCCAAGGTGCAGCGCCTCGGTCACGTCGTGCTGCAGACGACCAGGTACCGGGAGACGCTCAACTGGTACCTCGAGCACCTGGGCCTGATCGTCAGCGACTTCCTCTACCACCAGGGGCAGCGCGAGCGGGGCCCGGTCATGAGCTTCATCCGCTGCGACCGCGGCAGCGCACCCACCGACCATCACACCCTCGCCATGACCCTCGGGCCGGCCACCCGGTACGTGCACTCCGCCTACCAGGTCCCCGACCTCGACTCGCTGGCCGCCGGCGGGGAGCACCTGCTCGACCGGGGCTACCAGCGGTCCTGGGGGATCGGCCGGCACATCCAGGGCAGCCAGATCTTCGACTACTGGCGCGACCCGGACGACTTCCTGGTCGAGCACTTCACCGACGGCGACCTGTTCGACTGCACGCTCGAGCCCGGCTGGGCCCCGATGAGCGCCTCGGGGCTCGCCCAGTGGGGTCCGCCCGCCACCAAGGACTTTCTCGGCATGAGACCCGGTCGGGAATCGCTTCGCGAGCTGCGCGCGGTCATCGGCGCGCTGCGCGAGGACAACGAATTCGACCTCCACCGCCTCCGCGGCCTGATGAAAGCGTTCACCTCATGAGCACCTCCGTCCTGCGCACCGCCGACGCCTGGTGGGTGCTTACCCCCACCGGCGCCGCCAAGGTGCACACCAGCGCGACCACCACCAGCGAGCTGCTGGCCGACCGGCCGGCGATCCTCGCGGCCGCGACGAGCAGCGACACCGTTCCGGTGGACGACCTTGCGCTGGTCTCCCCGGTGACGGCGCCCTGCCGCGTCGTCGCCCAGATGACGAACTTCGCCTCGCACGTCAAGGACAGCGGCGGAGATCCCGCAACCGTCCCCTTGACCTTCTTCCGCAAGACCTCGGGCTCGATCAGTGGGCCGTTCGCCGACGTGGTCCGCCCCGCCCACGTGCGTCTGCTCGACTACGAGGTGGAGATCGGCCTGGTCTTCGGCCGCGAGATGCCGGTCGGCACGACCGTCACCGACGACAACCTCGCCGACTACGTCGCGGGCCTGGTGGTCACCAACGACATCTCGGCACGCGACGTGCAGCTGCCCAAGACCCAGTTCTACGAGGGCAAGTCCTACCCGACCTTCACCCCGGTCGGCCCCGCGCTGGTGCTGCTCGACGCCGAAGAACTCAAGCGGTTCATCGACCTCCGGCTGAAGCTGTGGGTCAACGGCGAGCTTCGGCAGGACATGACCGTCGCCGACATGATCTACCGCCCGGCCCAGGCGCTGCAGGCGCTGACCCGCTTCCAGCGGGTCGACCCCGGCGACCTGCTGCTGACCGGCACGCCCGTCGGGACGGCCCTGAGCGCGCCGCCGAAGCCGATCGCGTTCGTCGCCTCGCTGCTGCCGCCCGCGGTGAAGTGGAAGATGTTCTTCAAGGGTCAGGCTCGCAACCCCAGGTACCTCAAGGATGGCGACGTCGTCGAGGCCACCATCGCCACCGACGACGGCGCGATCGATCTGGGTCGCCAGCGCACGGTTGTGCGGTACGCCCAATGACCGGGCCCCTGCTGTGGCCGGACTACGCCACGCCCGCGGACCTCGCCGCGATCGAGGCCGTTCCGCTCGAGGCGCGGGGCCTGCCGGAATCGACGTACGCGTTGCTCGCGCGAGCGGCCACGCGCTGGCCGGACCGTACGGCGCTCAACGTCCTGCCGGACGCCGCCCGCTGGCGCGAGCCGCTGCGCCGTACCTTCGCCGAACTCCTGGCCGAGGTCCACCGGTACGCGAACCTGCTCCATGACCTCGGCGTGCGGCGGGGTGACGCGGTCGCCCTGATGTCACCCAACTGCGCCGAGCTGATCACCGCGACGCTGGCCGCGCAGCTCGCCGGGATCGCGGCGCCGCTGGGCGGCGGACTGTCGCGGCAGCACCTCGCCGAGCTCCTCCGGCGCTCCGGTGCCCGCGTGCTGGTCACGGCCGGGCCCGAACTCGCGCCGGACACGTGGGACACCGCGCAGGCGCTCGCCCGCGGCGGACTGCTCGACGCGATCCTCGTGCTCCGGCCCACCGGGGCGGCGGACGCGCCCCAGCCGCTGCCGGCCATCGACGGCGTACGCGTCGGCTACCTCGGCGAACTCGCGGCGCCCTTGAATCCGGCCACCTTCGACGGTGCCCTACCCCGGCCCTCCGACCTGGCCGCGATGTTCCACACCGGCGGCACGACCGGCGCGCCGAAGCTGGCCGCGCACACGCACGCCAACGAGGTCGCCGACGCGTGGATGCTGGCCGCCAGCTCCCTGTTCGACGAGGAGACCGTGGTCTTTGCGGCCCTCCCGCTGTTCCACGTCAACGCACTCGTGGTCACCCTGCTCGCGCCGCTGTTCAAGGGGCAGGCTGTGGTGTGGGCCGGCCCGCTCGGCTACCGCGACCCCGCGCTCTTCGGCGAGTTCTGGAAGATCGTCGAGCACTACCGGATCGCCGCCATGAGCGCGGTGCCCACCGTGTACGCCGTACTGGCGCAGGTCCCGATCGACGCCGACATCAGCAGCCTGCGATTTCCGATGGTGGGGGCCTCGCCGCTGCCCACCGCGGTCCGGGACAACTTCCAGGCCCACACCGGGATAACCCTGGTCGAGGGCTACGGGCTTACCGAGGCGACGTGCGCGAGCGCACGTACCTTCCCCGACGCGTCGCGGCCGGGCTCGGTCGGGCAGCGCCTGCCCTACCAGCGGGTGCGGGTGGTCGCCGCGGACGGCACGTGGGAGGACCGACCCGTCGGCGCGACCGGCGTGCTGGCGATCAGCGGCCCGACAGTCTTCCCCGGCTACGTCACCGACCGTGACGAGAATGGCCACGTCCTGGACGGCCTTGGCAAGGTGGTCGACGGCTGGCTGGACACCGGCGACCTCGCGCGCCTCGACGAGGACGGCTTCGTCTACCTCGCCGGCCGGGCCAAGGACCTCATCATCCGCGGCGGACACAACATCGACCCCGCGATCATCGAGGACACGCTGCTGGCCCACCCGCAGGTCACCGCGGCCAGCGCGGTCGGGCGCCCCGACGCCCACGCCGGCGAGGTACCCGTCGCCTACGTCACCCTCGCGCCAGGCGCCATCGTGACGGAGGACGACCTGCGCGACTGGGCGAGCGACCAGGTGCCCGACCGCACCGCCGCGCCCAAGACCGTGACGATCCTCGACGAACTGCCCGTCACCGCCGTGGGCAAGCTCTACAAGCTCGCCCTGCGGAAGGACGCCGTCCGCGCGGAACTCCGTGCCGCGCTCGACCAGATCCCTGGAGTACAGGACATCGAGGCCGCGATCGAGGGCAGCTCCATCGTGGCAACTGTGAAAATTCATCCCTCTGCCCAGGAGAAGGCCGTCAAGGCGATCCTGGGCCGGTATGCCATTGAATGGCGATTGGTGGTTGTGTCATGACGCTCGCTGCGGCCATCCTCGCGGTACTGCTCGCGCTGGTCTTCCTCGCCCTAGGCACGGCCAAGATCCTGGCCTTGCAACCGATGCGGGAGCTGGCCGCGGAGGCCGGTTTCTCCGTCGCCGCCTATCGCCGCATCGGCCTGCTCGAGGTCGCCGGAGCGGTTGGACTGCTCGTCGGCCTGTTCCAGCCGCTGATCGGCGTCCTCGCCGCGGCCGGGCTGCTGCTCCTGCTCGGCGGAGCCGTCGTCGTACACCTGCGCAAGGGAGACGGCCCGCGCAAGTACGCCCCGGCGCTCGTCTGCGGGCTCCTGGCCGCCACCTACCTCGTTCTTCAGCTGGCGGCATGATGACAGTGGTTCCGGTCGTGATCGTCGGCGCGGGCCCCACCGGGCTCACCGCCGCGACGCTGCTCGCCCAGTACGGCGTCGAGTGCCTGATCCTCGAGCAGTGGGGGTCGGTCTATCCCCAGCCCCGGGCCGTCGCCCTCGACGACGAGGTCCACCGCATCCTGGCGCGCCTCGGGCTGCGGGACGGGTTCGCCGCCATCTCCAGGCCCCACCGGGGTCTGCGTCTCCTCGACCGAAACATGCGGGTGCTCGCCGAGTTCCAACGCGACATGGCGGAGGGCCGGCACGGCTACCCCCCGGGGAGCATGTTCGACCAGCCGGAACTGGAGGCGATCCTCCGTCAGAATCTCAAGCAGTACGACACCGTCACCCTTCGCGGCAACACCGAGGTCACCGCGCTGACCCAGGACGCCGGCGGCGTACGGATCGACGTTACCGACACGGCCACGGGCGAGCATGATGTCGTCCGCGCGGCGTACGTCCTCGGTTGCGACGGCGCCAACAGCCTGACCAGGGCCTCGATCGGCGCCACTATGCAGGACCTGAAGTTCACACAACGCTGGCTCGTCATCGATGTGGTCACCGAGGCCGACCTCGGCCAGTGGGAAGGGGTGCACCAGCTCTCCGACCCGGCCCGCGCCGGCACGTACATGCGAATCGGGAAGACCCGCTACCGGTGGGAGTTCCAGCTGACGCCGGGTGAAACCGCGGACGACTTCCGCGACATGGCCCAGCTGCATCCGTTGATCGCGCGGTGGACCGGAAACATCCCCGTCGGGGAGCTGGAGGTCATCCGTGCGGCGGAGTACACCTTCCGCGCGCAGGTCGCCGACCGCTGGCGCGACCGGCGGGTGTTCCTGCTCGGCGACGCCGCCCACCTCACCCCACCGTTCATCGGTCAGGGCATGTGTGCCGGGCTGCGCGACGGGATGAACCTCGCCTGGAAACTCGCCGGCGTGCTCGACGGGACCCTGCCCGAGACCGTGCTCGACACCTACGAGATCGAACGCAAGCACCACGCCCGCGCCATGATCAAGCTGGCGAAGATGATCGGCACCGCGATGACGGCCGGCGGCAGAGTCGGCGACGTCATCCGCCGCGCGGTGGCGCCGCGGCTGCACCTCGTACCCGGCCTCAAGGAACTGGCCACCGACAGCCAGACACCCCCGCTGCACCGGTCCGACCTGGTGAAACGGCCACGCCTGCGCCGCACCCTCGCGGGCCGACTGTGCCCGAACGCGACCGTCGACGGCGATCGCCGATTCGACGACGTGGCCGCCGGCCGATTCGCGATCGTCACATCTCACGAGCCGTCCCCCACCCAACGAGCCGACATTGAACGGCGTGGAGCAGTTCTCATCACTGCGGAACCCGGCAGCGAGCTACACCAATGGCTGAGGACAGGTGGGGCCCGGGTGGCGATCGTCCGTCCCGACGGCACCGTCCTCAGTGCCGGCCGCCAGCTGCCCGCCTGTCACTGACTCACACCGCCGTATCCGCCGCTCGCATTCCTCACCAGACTGCCCAGCCGGAGGCCCCTCCCCCACCATCCCGAAACTGATCCGTGCTGACGCCGGACATCCGGTTCTCACTTTCGTGATCCGGCGTCGGCACCGATGAGTGTGCCGTCGAGGGGTTGTTGGTCAGCGTTTCGTCCGCTTCGCAGCGGGTAGCTGCGCCCGGTGAGCGACGCCGACGGCCGGTCCATCGCTCGCGCTCACCGGCGTGCCGTTCGCCGCCGTGATCGCCCTGCTGGTCGCCATCGCCGACCTGATCCCCCTGGTGGGGGCGACCCTCGGCGCCATCATCGCGGGCGGCGCCGGCTTCCTGCACTCCCCCACCGCCGGACTGGTCGTGCTGGTCTTCTTCGTGATCTACCAGCAGGTCGAGAACCACCTGCTGCAACCGGTCATCATGTCCCACGCGGTCCGACTGAACCCACTGACCGTGCTTGTCAGCGTGCTGATCGCCGCCGAGCTGGGCGGCCTCGTCGGAGCCCCGCTGGCCGGTGGGCAGGAAGGGCTGCCCCCCGGGCAGTAGTCGCTGTGCGCGGCTTCTATGTCGGCAACGTTCAAGGCCCAACGCATGGTACGACTACGGTTAAGGCGGACAGAAACGGCAGAAATGGGCGGTTGATGACGGCGGGTAGGTTGGGCGTACTGCTGCGAAGACCCGAGCAGCCGCGGGCGGCATTCCTGGAACTCTTCTCCGACCTGGTGTTCGTCCTCGCCTTCGTCCGGCTCTCGCAGCACCTGCTGGAGCATCTGAGCTGGACTGGCGCGTTCCAGACAGTGGTGTTGCTGTTCGCCATGATGCATGTCTGGGTCTCTACGGCGAGGTTTACGGACCTGTTCGACCCGCTGCATCCGCTGGTACAGCTGTTCACCATGCCGATCATTTTCGGCACCCTCGTGATGGCGGCTGCGACGCCTGAGGCGTTCGGTCGGCGGGGCCTGGTCTTCATAGGGGCGTACCTCACCGTCCGCCTTGGTGGCCTCGCTATCGCCATCTTCTTTTTGCGTGGCCACGAGGTGCAGCCCAGCGCGGTGCGAATACTGTTCTGGGTCGGCGTGGCTGCGGTGCCATGGATCGCGGGTGCGTTCCTAACCGGCTGGGTGCGTGGAGCGCTGTGGCTGACGGCGGCGGGCGTGGAGTACGCGGGGATCGCACTCGGCTTCCCCACGCCGAGGCTGGGCCGCGGCGGCGCGCGTCGATTCGAGATCGTGGCCTCCCCAGAGCACGTGGCCGAGCGGTTCCAGCAGTTTTTCATCGTCGCGCTCGGCGAGCCGATCCTGGTGACCGGACTGACATTCGGAAGCGGCGAGTTCGGGGCTGACCGCAGCGCCGCGGCCCTGGTGGCGTTCGCCACCACGGCACTGCTGTGGCGCATCTACATCCACCGCGCCGGAGCACTGCTGGCCGACGCCATCACAGCGACCACCAACCTAAACCGCGTTGCTATCGCGACGATCTACGCCCACGTGATCATGGCCGCCGGCATTGTCACCATCGCCGTCGGCGACGAACTCGTCGTCACCCACCCGCTCGGACACCCGGACCCGGCCTGGATCGCCGTCATCCTCGGCGGACCCGCCCTGTTCCTCGCCGGACGAGCCACCTTCGAGTACGCGGTATTCGGCCGCGTGTCCGCCCCCCGCGTGATCGGCGCACTCGCCCTGGTCGCCCTCACCCCAGCAATGCGGCCGGTGCCGCCGCTCGCGGTAGCCACCACCGCCGCCCTCATCCTCGCCGGCGTCGCCGTAGCCGACGCGGCCCGTACCCGACGATTCCCATCCGAGCAGCCGTCACCACCCGGTTAGCGGGTGGGGTGACCGTTACCTTTCAGTGCGCTCTAGCGAGCGTGTGATCGGTAGTCCCGCCTTGCGGTGGGACGGTCCCGGTCTGACCAGCGGTGGCCGTGCCGGGTTGACGCTTCACAGCCAGCTGCCCCGGACAGGTCGGTGCGGCCGTCGACGACGACGAAGAAGGTCGCCTCCTGACCGGCGCCAACGGCGGCGGCGAGGCCCGGATCGACGATCGCATTGTGCCGGGGCGCGGCGGCCGCGGCCGGCACGGCAAGCCCGCCGACGACGGTCACGGCAGGAAAGCCGCCGGAAGGGCGACCGGGAAGCGCGGAGCTGGCCTGGTCGGGCAGGCTACGGCTGAACCGTTACTGGCGAATTACTGACGCGGCGCGGGAGCCACCCGTGGGTGGAACCGTCAGTGGCGGAGTGGGTGGCCCAACCGCCTCTCCCCTCTTCATGAGCCCCGGGGGCGCTGGAAACCGACGCCACGCTCGATGGGCGCGGCTAACGTGCGGCGCCGGCCCGCCGCTTGGTCCACACGTCGAACGCGACGGCGGCGAGAAGCACCAGCCCCTTGACCAGCATCACCTGCTCACTGGGAGCCCCGATCAGGGACATGCCGTTGTTGATGACGCCCATGATGAGGCCCCCGGTGATCGCGCCGACCACCTTGCCGACGCCGCCCTGGACGGCGGCGCCGCCGATGAAGGCCGCTGCGATGGCATCGAGCTCGAACTGGTTGCCGGCGGTCGGGCCGGCCTGGTTGAGGCGGCCGGCGAAGATGATGCCGGCGAGGGCGGACAGCACCCCCATGTTCACAAAGATCCAGAAGACATTGGACTTGACCTTGACGCCGGACAGGACGGCGGCTTGCAGGTTTCCGCCGACGGCGTAGATCTGCCGGCCGAACACGGCCCGGTTCATCAGCAGGCTGTAGCCGAGCACCAGGGCGGCGAGCAGCACGAGGACCCAGGGCAGGTTGCGGAATCGGGCGAGCTGCACAACGATCCCGAGGACGAGGAACGCAGCGAGCGCGATCTTGGCGAGGAAAGTCGGCAGCGGATCGACCGCCTGGTGGTAGCCCAGCCGGGCGGCGCGGGTGCGCCACTGGGTGATGGCTATTCCGGCCACGGCCGTGATGCCGACGAGCAGGCTGAACAGGTCCGCACCGCCGAGCGGTCCGAGGCCGACGTTGCCGAGGTAGCCCTGGGTGAAGCCGTTGGACAGGGTGCGGATCTCCTCGGGGAACGGGCCGATGCCCTGGTTACCGAGCACGGTCAGGGTGAGCGCGCGGAACAGCAGCATGCCGGCGAGGGTGACGATGAACGCCGGAATCCCGAAGTAGGCGATCCAGTAGCCCTGCCAGGCACCGATGAGAGCGCCTGCGATGAGGGTGATGACCAGGGCGAGCGGCCACGGCACGCCCATGTTGACGGTGAGGACGGCGGTGATCGCGCCGGTGACCGCGACCACGGAACCGACCGACAGGTCGATGTGTCCGGCGATGATGATCAAGATCATGCCGATGGCGAGGATCAGGATGTAGGAGTTCTGAACGATGATGTTGCTGATGTTCTGCGGCTGCAGCATCGCGCCGTTGGTCAGCACGGTGAACAGCAACACGATCAGCGCGAACGCGACGTAGATGCCGGACTGACGCAGGTTGACGGTGAAGCGGCGTGGCGCGCGGCCGGCCGGTTGCCCCGGCTGGGCCAGCGTGGTGTCGGCCATCGCAAGGTCGGCGTTGGTGGGTGCGACGCTGGTCATGCTGGTCTCCCGTTTACTGTCTCTTGGTCATGTACTGCATGAGCCGCTCCTGCGTGGCATGCTCGCGGGGCACCTCGCCCGTAATCCGGCCGGCGGACAACGTGTAGATTCGGTCGCACAGCCCCAGCAGCTCGGGCAGCTCGGAGGAGATCACGAGCACGGCCCTACCCTCGTCGGCGAGCCGGTTGATGATCGTGTAAATCTCGTACTTGGCCCCGACGTCGATGCCCCGGGTCGGCTCGTCCAGGATCAACACGTCCGCGTCGGTGAACATCCACTTCGACAGGACGACCTTCTGCTGGTTTCCGCCGCTGAGTTTGCCGGTGACGCTGAGCACGCTGGGGGCCTTGATGTTCATGCTGGCCCGGTACTCGTCGGCGACCCGGTACTCCTCGTTGTCGTTGACCCATCCGCGCGTCGCCAGTTTGCCGAGCGCTGCGGCGGAGACATTGCGCTTGACGTCCTCGATCAGGTTGAGGCCGTACCGTTTCCGGTCCTCGGTGACGTACGCGATGCCGTGCCGGATGGCGTCGCGCACGGACTTCAGGTGGATCTCCCTGCCGTCCTTGACGACCCGCCCGGTGATGTTCGTGCCGTACGAGCGGCCGAACACGCTCATCGCCAGCTCCGTCCGCCCGGCGCCCATCAGCCCGGCCAGCCCGACGATCTCCCCGCGGCGCAGCACCAGGTTGGCGCCGGACACCACGACCCGGCCGTGCTGGGTCGGGCTGTGCACGGTCCAGCCCTCGACGCGGAGCAGCTCCTCGCCGATCTTCGGCGTGTGTGGCGGGAAGCGGTGGCTCAGGTCCCGGCCCACCATCCCGGAGATGATCCGGTCCTCGGTCACCTCGTCGGTGGCCATGTCGAGGGTCTCGATGGTGCGCCCGTCGCGGAGGATGGTGATGGCGTCCGCGATCGCGAGGACCTCGTTGAGTTTGTGCGAGATGATCACGCAGGTGATCCCCGCGTCACGCAGCCCGCGCAGCAGATCCAGCAGGTGCCCCGAGTCCTCGTCGTTCAACGCCGCGGTCGGCTCGTCGAGGATCAGCAGCTTCACCTCCTTGGAAAGCGCCTTGGCGATCTCCACCAGCTGCTGCTTGCCCACCCCGAGATCCCTCACCGGGGTCACCGCATTCTCGGCCAGGCCCACCCGCGCCAGCAGCAGTGCCGCTTCGTGGTTGGTCTTGTTCCAGTCGATCAGGCCGCGGTGCGCCTGTTCGTTGCCGAGGAAGATGTTCTCCGCGATCGACAACTGCGGGCACAGTGCGAGCTCCTGATGAATGATGACGATCCCGCGGTGCTCGCTATCGCGGATGCCGGAGAATCGGCACGGCTCGCCGTCGAAGTGGATCTCGCCCTGGTAGGTGCCGTGCGGGTACACCCCGGACAGCACCTTCATCAGCGTGGACTTACCCGCGCCGTTCTCCCCGCTGATCGCGTGGACCTCCCCCCGGCGCACGGACAGGTTGACGTCCTGGAGCGCCGTGACTCCGGGAAACGTCTTGGTGATGCCCTGCATCTGCAGGATGTGGTCCGTCATCGCCGCACTCCCTCCGCCGGCACGTGTACTACGAGGTTGACGACTCCCGCCGCGCCGAGTGTCGGGCGCGGCGGGAGTCACCGCGGATCAGCCCAGCTGCGCGCCGGTGTAGTAACCGGTGTCGACGAGCGCCTGCTTGTAGTTGCTCTTGTCTACGATGACGGGCTGCAGCAGGTACGACGGCACCACCTTGACCCCGTTGTCGTAGTCCTTGTCGTTGTTCACCTGCGGTTTGCTCCCCTTGAGCACGGCGTCGGCCATCTGCACCGTCACCTTGGCGAGCTCGCGGGTGTCCTTGTAGATCGTCGAGTACTGCTCACCCGCGATGATGGACTTCACCGACGCCAGCTCCGCGTCCTGGCCAGTGACGACCGGGTACGGCTGGCCGGCGGTGCCGTAACCGTTGCTCTTGAGGGCCGACAGGATGCCGATCGACAGCCCGTCGTACGGCGACAGCACCCCGTCGACCGTGGCGCCGCCCGTGTACGTCGAGGTCAGCAGGTCCTCCATGCGCTTCTGCGCGGTGGCCGGGTCCCAGCGCAGGATGGCGACGGTCTTGAAGTCCTTCTGGCCGCTCTTCACCACGAGCGCGCCCTTGTCGATGTGCGGCTGCAGCACGCTCATCGCACCGTTGAAGAAGAACGTGGCGTTGTTGTCGTCCGGCGAGCCAGCGAACAGCTCGATGTTGAACGGCCCCTTCGCCTCACCGGGCGAGCCGTCCGGCTTGAGCAGCTTGAGGCCCACCAGCAGCGAGGTCGCCTGCTGCACACCGACCTTGAAGTTGTCGAACGTCGCGTAGTAGTCGACGTTCGGGCTCTTGCGGATGAGCCGGTCGTACGCGATGACCGAGATGTTCTTGTCCCTCGCCTGCTGCAGCTGCGTGGTCAGCGCGGTGCCGTCGATGGACGCGATGATGAGCAGCTTGGCGCCCTTGGTGATCTGGTTCTCCAGCTGGTTGACCTGGGTCGGGATGTCGTTCTCGGCGTACTGCAGGTCGACCTTGTAGCCGAGCGCCTCCAGCTGCTTCTTGACGTTCTCGCCGTCGCTGATCCACCGCTCCGACGACTTGGTGGGCATGGTGACGCCGACCAGTGCGCCGGCGTTGTTGCCGGACTGTGCCTGCTGGTCGACGGTCTTGGTGCTGGAACCGCAGGCGGTCAGGGCTGTGGCGAGCACGATGGCTGCCGCCGCTGATGCAGCACGGGTGATGACCATGGTGTCTCCTCTGTGGTGGGAAAGGGGTACCTCGGCCGGGTCTAGCGGCTGTGCATCAGCCGGTAGTAGGCCTGGTTCCACCGCAGCCGGTCACCCAGGTCGGACGGGGTGGTGCGGTGGTCGATGAGCAGGAATTCGGTGTTCAGCATGTCGGCGAAGTCCCGCAACGTCTCCGCGCCGACTGCCTGGGTCAGCACGGTGTGGTGCGGTCCGCCGGCCATGAGCCACGCCTCGGCGGAGGTGGACAGCGACGGGGCCGGCTTCCACACCGCGCGGGCAACCGGCAGGTTGGGCAGCGGCTCATCCGGCGGTGTCACCTCGACCGTGTTGGCGACCAGCCGGAACCGGTCGCCGAGGTCCGTCATGCCGATCACCACGCCGGCGCCCGCGGTGGCGTCGAACACCAGTCGTACCGGGTCCTCCCGGTCGCCGATGCTCAGCGGATGGATCTCGCAGGACGGCTGGAGCGCGGCGATGCTCGGGCAGACCTCGAGCATGTGCGCCCCGAGAATCTTCGGCTCGCCCGGCCCCAGGTGGTAGGTGTAGTCCTCCATGAAGGAGGTGCCCCGCCCGCTGCCGGCCCCCATGGCCTTGATCGCGGCGAGGAGAGCGGAGGTCTTCCAGTCCCCCTCGCCGCCGAAGCCGTAGCCGTCGGCCATCAGCCGTTGCACCGCCAGACCGGGTAGTTGCCGCAGGCCGCCGAGGTCCTGGAAGTTCGTGGTGAACGCGCCGAAGCCGCCCGCGGTGAGGAAGTCCCGCAGGCCGACCTCGATGCGCGCGGCGTACCGCAGGGACTCGTGGCGCCCGCCACCCCGGGCCAGTTCCGCTACGAGGCGGTACGCGTCGGCGTACTCGGCGACGAGCGCGTCGACCTCGTCAGTGGATGCGTCGTCGACCGCGGCGACCAGGTCGTTGACGCCGTAGGTGTTGACCGAGAAGCCGAACCGCAGCTCGGCCTCGACCTTGTCCCCCTCGGTCACCGCGACGTCCCGCATGTTGTCGCCGAACCGTGCCAGGCGCAGCCCGCGCAGGTGGTCCAGGCCGAGGGCGGCGCGGATCCAGCCGT
Source organism: Micromonospora sp. IBHARD004 (assembly GCF_052814115.1). NCBI lineage: Bacteria > Bacillati > Actinomycetota > Actinomycetes > Micromonosporales > Micromonosporaceae > Micromonospora > Micromonospora sp. IBHARD004. Next base: position 2,116,000 of record NZ_CP199934.1, on the reverse strand, counting down.
CGAGTCGGGCGATCATCTCGGGGTCGGCGGCGTGGCCGACAACGGTCTTGCGGGTCACCCCGAGCCGCGTCTGGATGTAGCCGAACTCCCGGTCACCGTGCGCGGCCTGGTTGAGATTCATGAAATCCATGTCGATTGACGCCCAGGGGAGCGCCGCGTTGAGCTGGGTGTGCAGGTGCAGCAGCGGCTTGCGCAGCACGTCCAGGCCAGCGATCCACATCTTGGCCGGTGAGAACGTGTGCATCCAGGCGATGACGCCCACGCAGCCGGGGTCCGCGTTGGCCTCGAGCATCACGTGGCGTATCGCGGTCGAGTCGGTCAGCACCGGCTTCCAGACGATCTCGGCGGCGAGTTGACCCGAGGACACCAGGGTTCGCTGGATCTGCTGGGACTGGTCGGCGACCTGGTCGAGGGTTTCCGGTCCGTAAAGGTGCTGGCTGCCGGTGAGGAACCAGACCTCGGGTTTCGTGGCCGATGCCATGGCGGGTTCTCCTGTCGGGGTGCGGCTCACGCCTGCCCGTAGACGTTCTGGTAGCGGTCGTAGAGGGCGTCGATGTCGCTCTGCCGCATCGGCAGCGGTGCGCCGAGCTGACGGGCGATGTGGACGGTGCGGGCGACGTCCTCGCACATCACGGCGGCTTTGACCGCCGCTCGGGCGTGGGTCCCGATGGTGAAGACGCCGTGGTTGCGCATGAGGACGGCCGGTGAGCGGTGGGTCCGGAGCGTGGCCACGATGCCGCGACCGATGGAGTCGTCGCCGATGAGCGCGAACGGGCCGACCGGAATCTCGCCGCCGAACTCGTCGGCGATCATGGTGAGCACGCACGGGATGGGCTCACCGCGGGCGGCCCAGGCGGTCGCGTACGTGGAGTGGGTGTGCACGACGCCGCCCACGTGTGGCATGTGCTTGTAGACGTACGCGTGGGCGGCGGTGTCCGACGACGGTGCCAGGTCTCCGTCGACCAGGTTGGCGTCGAGGTCGGTGATGACCATGTTCTCCGGGCGGATGTCGTCGTAGCTGACCCCCGACGGCTTGATGACCAGCAGGTCCGCACCGGGCACGCGGGCCGAGACGTTGCCGGCCGTCCACACCACGAGTGCGTTTCGGGGCAGCTCGGCGTGCAATGCCGCCACCTGGGCGCGCAGCGACGTGATGGTGGCGTTGACCGACTGGATGACGCTCATCGGGCCACCGCCGAACGCTGGATCGCACGCAGCTTACGCATCAGCTTGTTGTCGCCTCGGCCGAAGTGGTCGTGCAGCGTGGTGTACTCGGCGAAGAGTTCGTCGTAGACCGCGGCGTCCGCCTCGTGCGGGGTGTACGCCGCGCGTTCGGCGCGGCCCATCCGCGCGGCCGCCGTGCGTACGTCCGGATACGCTCCGGCGGCGACCGCGGCGTGGATGGCCGCACCCAGCGCGGGTGCCTGCTCCGACGGAACTATGGACAGCGGTAGTCGGGTCACATCGCTGTAGATCTGCATGAGCATCGGGTTCTTGACGAGTCCGCCCGCGACGACCAGCTCGGTGACCGGCACCCCGGCGTCCCGGAAGGTCTCGATGATGGTTCGGGTGCCGAAGGCGGTGGCTTCGATGAGCGCCCGGTAGATGTCCTCCGGCCGGGTGGCCAGCGTCTCTCCCACCAACAGGCCGGACAGCTCGTGATCGACGAGCACCGAGCGGTTGCCGCTGTGCCAGTCCAGGGCGAGCAGGCCGTGCTCCCCCACCCGCTGGGTCGACGCCAGTCTGGTGAGGTACTCGTGGATGCTCAAGCCTTCGGCGCGGGCCCGGGTCGTGTAGCTGGCCGGCACGTGCGTCCGCACGAAGTGCGCGAAGATGTCGCCCACGCCGCTCTGCCCGGCCTCGTAGCCCCAGAGCCCCTTGACGATGCCGTTCTTCACCACGCCGCACATGCCGGGCACGACGCGTAGCTCCCTGCCGTTCATGATGTGGCAGGTCGAGGTGCCCATGATGGCGACCATCTGCCCGGGGTCGAGCGCGTTGGCCGCGGCTGCCGTGACGTGGGCGTCCACGTTGCCGACGGCGACCGGGATGCCGGGCGGCAGACCGGTCCACGCCGCCGCCCGGTCGGTCAGCGTGCCGGCGGTGTCCCCCAGCTGGCCGATGGGCTGGTCGAGCTTGGTCGCGACGAAGTCGGCGAACGCGGGATTGAGCTCGGCGAGGAAGTCCGGGCCGGGATACTGCCCGTCCTGGTAGATGCCCTTGTAGCCGGCGGTGCAGGCGTTGCGGACGTAGCGGCCGGTGAGCTGCCAGACGATCCAGTCCGCTGCCTCCACCCAGCGCTGCATGGCCGCGTAGCTCGTCGGATCCTCCTCCAGCAGCTGTAGCGCCTTGGCGAACTCCCACTCCGAGGAGATCTGGCCGCCGTAGCGGGCCAGCCATGGTTCGTTCCGCTTCGCGGCGAGCTGGTTGATCCGGTCGGCCTGTGGCTGGGCGGCGTGGTGCCGCCAGAGCTTGACGTAGGCGTGGGGCCGGGCGGTGAGCTGGTCCAGCTCGGACAGCGGGGTACCGTCGGCGAGCGTCGGGATCATGGTGCACGCGGTGAAGTCCGTGCCGACGCCGGTGACGTCGGCCGGGTCGATTCCCGCTTCATGCACCGCCTGCGGCACCGCCACCTGCAGCACCTCGCGGTAGTCCTGGGGCACCTGCAGCGCCCATTCCGGAGGCAGCGGCTGGCCGCCGGGCAGGGCCTCGGTCACCACCGCGTGGGGGTACTCGTGCACGGCCGACCCCAGCTCGGCACCGTCGGAGACGCGGACCACCAGGGCTCGTCCCGAGAGCGTCCCGTAGTCGACGCCCACCACGTACTTCTCGTCGCTCATGTGCTGGTCCTTGTCGGGGGGGCGGTGCTCTGGCGCACCACGAGCTTGGGAATGACCAATGGCGAGGGCTGGAGGTCATCGCCGTTGATCGCCTGGGTGATGACGTCTATCGCACGTCGACCGATGGCCTCGAAGTCCTGCTCGATCGTCGTCAGCGGCGGGATGAGGTAGGCGGCCTCGGGGACGTCGTCAAACCCGACGACGGAGATGTCCTCCGGCACCCGCCGACCGCGCTCGTGCAGCGCGCGGAGCACACCGATCGCCATCTGGTCGTTCGCCGCGAAGACCGCGGTGGTCTCCGACATCTCGCAGATCCGCAGCCCGGCGGCATACCCGCTCGCGGAACTCCAGTCGCCGGGCACCGGCTCGGCCGGGCGCAGCCCCGCCTCACTCATCGCCAGGCGCCAGCCCTCTACCCGGGCGCGCGCCTCCGCCCAGTTGAGCGGACCGCTGACGTGCACGATCTCGCGGTGCCCGAGCTTCAGGAGGTGCTCGGTGGCCAGCCGAGCGCCGAGCACCTGGTCGACGCCGACCGTGCGGGACGCCTTGGACAGGTCCCCCTCCACGACGACGAAGGGGACGCCGGAGCGCTGCTTGCGCACCACCTCGAGAGCCTCGTCGTGACCGGCGATCATGACGATGCCCTCCACGCCGACCCGCATGAGATGGTCGGTGGCGTCGTCGAGGGCTCGCCGCGTCACCTCGGACAGGCTCACCGAGGTGGCGAAGTACCCGGCAGCCCGCGCGGCGTCCTCAACGCTCCGGTGAATACTCGTCGGACCGAACAGCGTCCTGGCGGTGCCGATGATGCCGATCATCCCGGAGCGTCCGCGCACGAGGGCGCGGGCGGCGGTGTTGGGACGGTAGCCGAGCCGTTCGATGGCCTGGAGCACCCGCTCCCGGGTCTCCGGCTTGATGCTGGCCGACCCGTTGATCACCCGGGACACCGTCTGGTGCGACACGCCCGCCAGGCGAGCGACGTCGGCCATCACCGGCGCCTTGGCGGCAGCCGCCGTCACGGCTGCCTCCGCATGAAGACCCTCTGCATCACGATGAAGAGGAGCAGCAGGGTTCCGATCGCGATCTTTGTCCACCATGAGCTAAGCGTGCCTTGGAACGAGATCAACGTCTGGATGACACCCAGGACGAGAACGCCGAGCAGCGACCCGAGGACGTAACCGACGCCGCCCGAGAGCAGCGTGCCGCCGATCACGACGGAGGCGATGGCGTCCAGTTCCATGCCGACGGCGTGCAGGCCGTAGCCGGAGAGCATGTAGAGGGCGAAGAGGAGCCCGGCGATCGCGGAGCAGAGCCCGCTGATGACGTAGACGCCGACCTTGACCCTGGCGACCGGCAGGCCCATGAGCATCGCCGAGTTCTCGTTGCCGCCGACCGCGTAGGCGGTGCGTCCGAATCGGGTGCGGTGCAGGACCCAGCCGGCCACCGCCACGATGGCCAGCGCGATCACCACACTCCAGGTGATCGACACGTTCGCGGACAGCGGCAGGGAGGCGGTGGCGAAGCTGCGGAAGGTCGGGTCCTTGATGGAGATCGACTGGACGCCGACCACGAAGCACAGCCCTCGGGCGAGGAACATGCCGGCGAGCGTCACGATGAACGGCTGGATCTCGAAGTAGTGGATGACCAGGCCCATCAGCAGGCCGAGTGTCGACCCCATGGCCAGCACCAGCAGCACCACGAGCGGCGCCGGCAGACCGGCCCCCAGGCCGGCCGCGGCCACCATCGTCGACAGCGCGACCACCGCGCCCACCGACAGGTCGATCCCGCCGGTCACGATGACGAAGGTCATGCCCACGGCGAGCACGATCAGGAAGGAATTGTCGATGAACAGGTTGGCCACGACCTGGCCGGAGGTGAACCCGTCGTAGCGGCCGGCGCCGACGCCGAAGAGGAGCACGAAGAGCACGAACGTGGCGAGTACCGGGACGACCCGGCCGGGGATCGACCGGCCGCCCGCAAGCGTCCCGAGCAGGCCCTTCTCCTTGACCGGCGTTGCTGTGGTCGTCATGGCTGGGCCACCTTCTCCACCAGGGGTTCAGTCGGGGTCTGCGTACCCTGCCGGGCCGTTGGCTCGGCCTCCGGGTCCGGCGGGGCGTGCCGTCGCCGGGTGCGGCCCAGCAGGGCGGCCCGCACCTTGGGCGCCTGCAGGAGGCACACGGCGATGACGACGACGGCTTTGAAGACGAGGGTGATCTGGGGGTCAATGCCCATGCTGTACACCGTCGTCGTGAGCGTCTGGATGATGAGCGCGCCCAGCAGCGTGCCGGTGAGGCTGTACCGACCGCCGGCCAGCGAGGTGCCGCCGATGACGACGGCCAGGATCGCGTCCATCTCGATCCATAGGCCGGCGTTGTTGGCGTCGGCGGCGCTGACGTTGGAGCTGATCATCAGGCCGGCGACGCCGGCGCAGATGGCGGCGAACACGTAGACGGTCCACCGGATGGTGCGGGCGCGCAGGCCGGCCAGCCGGCTCGCCTCCGGGTTGATCCCGACCGACTCGATGAGCAGGCCGAGCGCGGTCCGGCGGGTCACGAGGGCGACGAGCACGAACACGGCGACGGCGATGAGGATCGAGACGGGCAGCACCAGGAAGCCGGCGCCGACGGTACGGAACGTCGGGTTGCGCACGGTGATGATCTGGCCGTCGGTGATGAGCATCGCAATGCCACGCCCGGCGGTCATGAGAACGAGCGTCGCGATGATCGGTTGCATGCCGAGGCCGGCGACGAGGAAGCCGTTCCACAGGCCGAGGACGGCGCAGAGCGCGAGCGCGGTCCCCATGCCGACGAAGGCGGCCCCGGCGCTGCCCGGCTCGGCCGCGCCCACGATGGAGGAGCAGGTGACCGCTCCGGAGATGGCGACGACCGCGCCGACTGACAGGTCGATCCCCCGGGTGGCGATGACCAGGCACATGCCGAGCGCGATGAGCATGGTCGGCGCGCCGTTCTTGAGGATGTCGATGAGGCTGCCGTAGAGGTGGCCGTCCTGGAAGCGCAGGGCGAGGAACGACGGGCGGACGACCGCGTTGGCCGCCAGCAGCACCACGATGGCCACCAGGGGCCACAGCAGTCCGCTGTTGCGGAAGCGGTCCAGGGGGCGCGTGGAGGTCATGCCGCCACCGCCTCGGAGCCCTCGTCCACGCGGGCGATGAGCCGCATGATGTCATCGACGGTGGCGTGCTGGTCGAGCTCGGCGATCTTGGCCCGGTCCTTCATCACCACGACGCGGTGGCTCAGGCGTACGACCTCCTCGAGCTCGGCGGAGATGTAGACCACGGCCATGCCTTCCTGGGCAAGCTCGGCGACGAGCTTCTGGATCTGGGTCTTGGCCCCGATGTCGATGCCGCGGGTGGGCTCGTCGAGGATGAGCAGCTTCGGCTTGGTGACCAGCCAGCGGGCGAGCAGCACCTTCTGCTGGTTGCCACCGGAGAGCTTGCCCACGAGCGCGTCGGGGTTCACCGGTCTGATGTCCAGCGCCTTGATCCACTTCTCCACCAGCTGGTCCTTGGTCTTACGGGGGATGGGCCGGGCCCAGCCGCTGGCGGCCTGCATGGCCAGAATCAGGTTGTCCCGGACGCTGAGGTCGGCCAGCACTCCCTCGCCCTTGCGGTCCTCGGAGCAGAAGGCGATCCCGGCGGCGATGGCGACGCGGGGGTTCCGCAGGTGCACCACCTTGCCGTCGACGGTCACCTGGCCGCTGTCCGGACGGTCCGCCCCGAAGAGCAGCCGCGCGAGCTCGGTGCGCCCGGAGCCGAGGAGTCCGGCCAGGCCCACCACCTCGCCGCGATTGATCTGCAGGTCAAACGGTGTGACGGAGCCCTTGCGGCCGACACCGGTGGCCTGCAGCACGGGGGCGGTGGAGGCCACCTCGCCGGCCTGTCCGGCGAGCCGCTCGACCTCCGCCAACGCGCCAAGCTCGCGGCCGATCATGAGGGAGACCAGCTCGAGCCGGCCGAGGTCGGCGCTCCGGTGCTCCCCCACCAGCCGGCCGTTGCGCAACACCGTCATCCGGTCGGAGATTTCGTACACCTGCTCGAGGAAGTGGGAGACGAAGAGGATGGCGACGCCCCGGTCCCGCAGGACTCGCATGATGCGGAAGAGTTCGGCGACCTCGTCCTGGTCGAGGCTGGAGGTCGGCTCGTCGAGAACGAGGACCTTGGCGTCCACGGCGACGGCACGGGTGATCGCCACGAGCTGCTGGATGGCGATGGGATGCTCGGCGAGGACGGAGCCGGGGTCGATGTGGAGTCCCATCTCGGCGAGCAGCTCGGCGGCGCGGGCCCGGGTCGCCCTGCCGTCGATCGCGCCGAGCCGCCGCGGCTCGCGGCCGAGCAGGATGTTCTCCGCGACCGTCAGGTTGGGGCAGAGGTTGACCTCCTGGTAGACGGTGCTGATCCCGGCGTCCTGGGCCTCGGCCGGGCCGGAGAACGACACCTCCCGCCCCTCGATCGTCGTGACGCCGGCGATCGGGCTGTAGACGCCGGTCAACGCCTTAATGAGCGTCGACTTGCCCGCGCCGTTCTCCCCCATGAGGGCGTGCACCTCGCCGGGGAAGAGCCGGAAGTCCACCTCCTGCAAGGCCTTCACACCCGGGAACTCCACCGAGATCCCGCGCATCTGCACGAGCGCGGCCGGTTCGGCCGCATGCGGCGCCTGCTTCGCGTCCACCGACATGGTGGTCCTCCCATATGTGCTACGAGCCATGGCCGGCTGTGGGCCGGACGCCGGGGGTTGCGCCCCCGCCATCCGTGGGAATGGCGGGGGCGCGGTGGGTGGAGAATCGGCCCGACCTCAGTACTTGCGGTTGGGCAACTCGGTCTTCGCCTGCTCCTGCGTGAACGTCGTCTCCTCCGTCACCACGCGCTGGGGCACCTGCTCGCCCTTGACGACCTTCTTGGCGAGATCCATCAGCTGGGGACCGAGCAGCGGGTTGCACTCGACGATGTAGTTGATCTTGCCGTCGGCGAGCGCCTGCACGCCGTCGTGCACCGCGTCGACCGTGATGATCTTGATGTCGACACCGGGCTTCTTGCCGGCCGCCTCGATGGCCTCGATGGCGCCCAGACCCATGTCGTCGTTGTGGGCGTAGACCACGTCGATCTTGGGGTTGGACTTGAGGAAGGCCTCCATGACCTGCTTGCCGCCGGACCGGGTGAAATCGCCGGTCTGGGAGGCGATGACCTTGATCTGCGAGGCGGCCTTGATCGCGTCGGCGAAGCCCTGCTTGCGGTCGATGGCGGGGGCGGCACCCGTCGTACCCTGCAGCTCGACCACGTTGACCTCGCTCTTGCCCTGGGACTCCTCCACCAGCCACTCACCGGCCTTCTTGCCCTCGGCGACGAAGTCCGAGCCGAGGAAGGTCTTGTAGAGCGAGGTGTCCTCCGAATCCACCGCGCGGTCGGTGAGGATCACGGGGATGTCGGCTCGCTTGGCTTCGAGCAGCACGGCGTCCCAGCCGGTCTCCACGACGGGACTGAAGGCGATGACGTCGACCTTCTGCTGGATGTAGCTGCGGATCGCCTTGATCTGGTTCTCCTGCTTCTGCTGGCCATCCGAGAACTTGAGGTCGATCCCGGCCTCCTTGGCCGACTCCTGGACGGACTTCGTGTTGGCGGTACGCCAGCCGGACTCGGCACCGACCTGGGCGAAGCCCATGGTGATGGTGTCGTTTCCGGCTCCGCCGCCACCGGACGCGGCCGAGTCACCGCCGCATCCCGCCAGGCCGACGGCCAGCACCACGCCAGCGACGGCCGCGAGGAACTTCTTCGACATTGGACTTTCCTCCACTTTCTGACGCCATGGTGGGCCCCTCCGTGCGGCTCGTACCTGGTTCGCCGCCTGGCAACCACTGCCCATCTGGCGCAGAAGTGTGAGCGTTAACATCTGCGGATGTCAACCCCCCGTGTCCTCTTTGTCAACAGAAGATGTCGCTGCAGGTAGGAGTATTGACACGATCGGAGGCCGTACGTATGTTAGCGCTCACTTTCGAGCATGTTAACGCTCACTTCGCAAGTCAAAGGCGTTCCTCGAAGCGCAACTGCTCCAGACAGCACCCGGCTGCACCACCCGTCCCGACGCCCGGCCTCGGCCGAGTCACCAGGAGGAAGCCCGGCAATGTCCCCGTCCCGGCACCGCCCGGCGCGCCACTCCGCGCCCCACCGAACCCGCCGCCTGCTCGCCGGCGTCACCGCACTTGTCACCAGCCTGGTCAGCGTCACCGCCCTGGCCCCGCCCAGCCAGGCGGCCACTCTCGACGACGGCCTGGTCCTGCACTACGACCTGACCCAGACCAGCGGACCCGTGACCGACAGCTCGGGGCACGGCCGCAACGGCACGCTCAGCGGCGACGCGACCTGGCAGGGCCCGGACGGCCTGCGCCTCGGCGGCGCCAACGGCCACGTCCGGCTGCCCGACAACATCCTGCGGAACCTCACCGACATCACCGTCTCGGTGCAGGTCAACATGGCGACCGACCAGGCCGCGCCGTACTTCATCTGGGGGCTCGGGAACACCGGTTCTGACGGCGTCGGCAACGGCTACCTGTTCAACACCGGCAATGCCTTCCGCGCCTCCATCGCCAGCGGCAACTGGTCCACTGAGCAGACCGTGACCACCGGCCGCAATCTCACCCGGGGCAGCTGGCGCACCATCACCTACACCCTCGGCGGCGGCACCGCAGTGCTCTATGAGGACGGCGTCGAGGTCGCCCGCAAGTCCGGCATCACCCTCACACCCGGGTCGATCGGCGGCGGCACCACCACCGCCAACTACCTCGGCCGTTCGGTCTACACCACCGACCGGTACCTCAAGGGTCAGGTCCGCGACTTCCGCATCTACGACCGGGCCGTGACCGCCGACGAAGCCCACACCCTCGGCGAACAGACCGCCTCCGGAAGGGCCGCGGCGGACGCGGCAGCCCTCGACCTGGGCGACACGTCCGGGGTCACGGAGAACCTGAGCCTGCCGACCCGCGGTGCCGGCGGCTCCACCATCACCTGGTCGTCGAGCAATCCCACGATCGTGTCGGACACCGGCGTGGTCACCCGTCCCGCACCCGGATCCGGCAACGCGACCGTGACGCTGACCGCCACCGCGTCGTACGCCGGCTACGCCGCCACCCGGGAGTTCGCCGTCACCGTCGTCGAGGACATCACCGACCAGGAGAAGGTCGAGGCAGCCCTCGCGGCCATCGTCATCCACGACCAGGACGCGATCCGCGGCAACATCACGCTGCCCACCCGGGGAGCCCGCGACGTCACGCTGGCGTGGACCGCCAAGGACTCCTCCGTCGTCAGCAGCACCGGTGAGGTGACCCGGCCGCGGTACGGGTCGGGCGCGGTCAAGGCCCGCCTCAGCGTACGGGCGACCAAGGGTGCGGCCAGCGGCGTACGCAATTTCACCCTGACCGTCCTCCCGCTGCCGAAGAAGGATCCCCTCGAGGGCTACGGCTTCGCCTACTTCACCGGTGAGGGCAGCGCTGACGGCGAGCAGATCTACTTCGCGGCGAGCCGCGGGAACGACCCGCTCAAGTACGACGAGCTCAACGGCGGCCGCCCCGTCCTCACCTCCACCGAGGGCGACGAGGGCGTGCGCGACCCGTTCATCATCCGCAGCCCGGAGGGCGACAAGTTCTACCTCATCGCCACCGACCTCAAGATCTACGGCAACGGCGACTGGGACGCCAGCCAGCGCACCGGCAGCAAGTACATCGAGGTCTGGGAGTCGACCGACCTGGTGAACTGGTCCCAGCAGCGCCATGTGCGCGTCTCTCCCGACACCGCCGGTAACACCTGGGCGCCCGAGGCCTACTACGACGACACCATCGGCGCCTTCGTGGTGTTCTGGGCCGCCAAGCTCTACGCGCCGGAGGACACCGCGCACGCCGGCAACACCTACAACCGGATGCTGTACGCGACGACCCGCGACTTCCGCACCTTCAGTGAGCCCAGGGTGTGGGTCGACCCCGGCTACTCGGTGATCGACTCGACCGTGATCAAACACGGCGGCACCTACTACCGCTTCACCAAGGACGAGCGGAACAACACCTCGAGTACCCCGTGCAGCAAGTTCATCCTGGAGCAGAAGTCGACCCAACTGCGCAGCACGAGCTGGGACTTCGTCCAGGACTGCATCGGCAAGGCGACGGACACCTCCGCGGGCATCGCCCAGGGCGAGGGTCCGACGATCTTCAAGAGCAACACCGAGGACAAGTGGTACCTGTTCATCGACGAGTTCGGGGGGCGCGGCTACGTGCCGTTCGAGACCACCGACCTCGACGGCGGGCGGTTCACCATGTCGACCGGCTACGACCTGCCGGCCCACCCGCGGCACGGCACCGTCCTGCCGGTCACCAAGGCCGAGCTCGACCGCCTGCGCCAGGGCCCCTCGCCGACTCCGGCGACCAGGAAGGGCGTCATCGCGGACTACCACCTCGCCGGCGGCAGCGGCACGACGGTGGCCGACAGCTCCGGCAACGGCCGGGACGCCACCATCCACGGCGGGGTCACCCGGGGCAGCGACGCGATGACGTTCGACGGCACCGACGGCTACGTCGACCTGCCGGACAACCTGCTGACCGGCCTGTCCGACGTGAGCGTCTCCGCCCGGGTGTGGATCGATCCGGCGCAGGCCACGCCGTACTTCATCTGGGGCCTGGGCAACACCACGAACGGCGCCGGCAACGGCTACCTGTTCGCCACCGGCAACTCCTACCGCACCGCCATCGCGACCGGGAACTGGTCGACCGAGCAGAACACCGGCACCGGACGCGACCTGAGCCGGGGCAGCTGGCACACCATCACCTGGACGCTCTCCGGCGGGGTGGCCCGCCTCTACGACAACGGCGTCGAGGTGGCACGCAACACCGGCGTCACGACCAAGCCGGGTGACCTCGGCGGCGGCATCACCACGGCCAACTACCTGGGCCGCTCCCTCTACGCCGCCGACCGCTACTTCACGGGCCGGATGCGCGGCTTCACCCTGTGGAACCGGGGCCTGTCGGCCAGCGAGGTGCTCGCCCTGCCCGGAAACGAGACCGCCATCGGCGCGGTGAAACTGGACGCGCTCAAGGTGCCGGCCATCATCGACAACGACGGCGGCACGGTGACCCTGCCGGTCAAGCCGGGCACCGACCTGACCGCTCTCGCACCCGAGTTCGGGATCAGCGACGGCGCACAGGTCAGCCCCGGCAACGAGTCCGTCCAGGACTTCACGCGACCGGTCACCTACACCGTGACGGGCGCCGACGGCAGCAGCCGCGTCTGGACCGTCAAGGCGGTCACCATGAACAGCCCGGTGCTACCCGGCTACAACGCCGACCCGAACATCGTCCGCTTCGGCGACACCTACTACATCTACGCCACCACCGACGGCTACCCGGGCTGGTCCAGCACCACCTTCAAGACCTGGTCGAGCAAGGACCTCGTGCACTGGACCGAACACCGTACCATCCTCGACCTCGGCCCCGACGTGTCGTGGGCCGACGGGCGGGCCTGGGCGCCGGCCGCGACCGAGAAGAACGGAAAGTACTACTTCTACTTCTGCGCCGACGCCAAGATCGGCGTGGCCGTCGCCGACTCCCCCACCGGCCCGTTCGTCGACGCGCTCGGCAAGCCGCTCGTCGCCGCCAATCCCGACGGCGGCCAGGCGATCGACCCAGCGGTCTTCACCGACGACGACGGCCAGAGCTATCTCTACTGGGGCAACGGCAACGCCTACGTCGTGCCGCTCAACCCGGACATGACGTCGTTCGATCCCGCCAAGGTCAAGCGGATCACGGGGCTGACCGGCTTCCGCGAAGGCCTCTTCATGGCCAAGCGCGGCGGCACGTACCACCTCAGCTGGTCCATCGACGACACCGGCAGCGAGAACTACCGCGTCGGCTACGCCACCGCCACGAGCCCGATGGCCGACGGGCTGGTCAACCGGGGCGAGATCCTCACCAAGGACGTCAGCCTCGGCATCCTCGGCACCGGGCACCACAGCATGATCCAGGTGCCGGGCACCGACGACTGGTACATCGCCTACCACCGCTTCGCCGTTCCAGGCGGCGACGGCACCCACCGCGAGGTGACCATCGACCGTCTGCGGTTCAACGCCGACGGCGCGATCGCCAACGTGGTGCCGACGCTGGAGAGCATCCCGCCGCTGGCGCAGTGAGTCCCGGGCGGGCGTCGCACCGTCCGGTGACGCCCGCCCGACCGTACCCGTCATCGCTCCCACCAACGACAGGGAGGCCATCACCCATGCGCACCCACCGCCTCGTCGCGGGACTGGTCACCGGACTCGTCACCACGACGTTGTCTACCAGCACGCCCGCCCTCGGCGCCGATGCGGCCCCGGCGCTCGACTACACGATCAACGTCGACGCGACCGGCACCGGCCCCGCCATCGACCCCGCCATGTACGGGGTGTTCTTCGAGGACATCAACCGGGCCGCCGACGGCGGACTCTACGCCGAACTCGTCCAGAACCGCTCCTTCGAGTACCTTCCGGTCGACAACGGCTCCTACACCGGCCTCACGTCGTGGAGCCCGGTCTCCTCCTCCGGCGGCAGCGGCAGCATCGCCACCGTCAGCGACGACGCCCGACTCAACGAGCGCAACCGCACGTACCTCAAGGTGACGCTCACCAACGCCGGTGCCGGCACCTACGGCGTGCTGAACTCCGGCTACAACACCGGCATCGCGCTCGAGGCCGGCAAGGCCTACGACTTCTCCGTCTGGGCCCGGACGGATGCTGCTGGCGGCACGCCGTTGACCATCACCCTGCGCAACCAGGACGGCACGACCAGGTACGCCGCGCCGGTCGCGCTCTCGGTCCAGGACGACGCCTGGCGCAGGTACACCGGCACGTTCGTGGCCACCGGCACGACCGACGCGGCCCGCCTGGCGGTGGAGGCCGGAGGCGACGGCACCCTGCGCCTCGACATGGTCTCGCTCTTCCCCCGCGACACGTTTGAGGGCCGCCCCAACGGCCTGCGCAAGGACCTCGCCGAGAAGATCGGCGCCCTGCGCCCGGGCTTCGTGCGCTTTCCCGGCGGGTGCATCGTCAACACCGGCAGCATGTACGGCTACGACGCCGCCAGCGGATACCCACGCGCTCGCGCCTACCAGTGGAAGGACACCATCGGCCCGGTCGAGGAGCGGGCGACCAACGCCAACTTCTGGGGCTACAACCAGTCCAACGGCCTCGGCTACTACGAGTACTTCCAGTTCTCTGAGGACATCGGCGCCAAGCCGGTGCCGGTGGTGCCGGCGCTGGTCACCGGTTGCGGGCAGAACCGGGCCGTCGACGACGAGGCGCTGCTGCAGCGGCACATCCAGGACACCCTCGACCTCATCGAGTTCGCCAACGGCGCGGTGACGTCGACCTGGGGCGCCAAGCGCGCGGCCATGGGTCACCCGGCGCCGTTCGGCCTCGACCGGATCGAAGTCGGTAACGAGGAGAACCTGCCCGACGCCTTCATGGCCCGCTTCGTGAAGTTCCGCGACGCCATCGCGGCGAAGTACCCGGACATCACCGTGATCAGCAACTCCGGCCCGGACGACATGGGGACGACGTTCGACCGGGCCTGGGAGCTCAATCGCGCCAACGGCGTGGAGATGGTCGACGAGCACTACTACAACGACCCGAGCTGGTTCCTGCAGAACAACAAGCGCTACGACAGCTACGACCGCTCCGGCGCCAAGGTGTGGCTGGGCGAGTACGCGTCGTGGGACAACAAGCTCTACAACGCGCTCGCCGAGGGCGCGTACCTGACCGGCCTGGAGCGCAACGCCGACGTGGTGACGATGGCGTCCTACGCGCCGCTGCTCGCCAACATTGACTACGTCCAGTGGCGGCCGGACCTGATCTGGTTCGACAACGACCAGTCCTGGGGCTCGGCCAACTACGAGGTGCAGAAGCTGTTCATGACCAACGTCGGTGACCGGGTCGTGCCGAGCACCTCCAGCGGCGCGGTAAAGGCACCCGAGCCCGTCACCGGCGCGGTCGGCCTGTCCACGTGGCGGACCGCGGCCAAGTACGACGACGTGGCGGTCACCTCGGCCGACGGCACACCGCTCTTCAGCGACGACTTCTCCAACGGCGCCGACCGGTGGACGCCGATCGCAGGCCGCGGCGCCTGGTCGGTCGTGGACGGCGCCTACGTCCAGTCCGACACGGGGGCGGAGAACACCATGGTTGAGGCGGGTGACGAGAGCTGGCGCGACTACGACCTCAGCGTCAAGGCGACCAAGCTCTCCGGTGCCGAGGGCTTCCTGGTCGGCTTCGGGGTGAAGGACTCCGGCAACTACTACTGGTGGAACCTCGGCGGCTGGAACAACACCCAGGGCGCGGTGGAGAAGGCTGTCAACGGCGGCAAGACCACGCTGATCGCCAAGCCCAACACCATCGAGACCGGCCGCACGTACGACATCAGGATCCAGATCCGCGACACCAAGGTCACCCTGCTGCTCGACGGGCAGGTGTGGGGCAGCTTCGACGACAACGCCGTCACCGAGCCCTTCGCCCAGGTCGTCACCCGCGACGTCGCGTCCAAGCAGCTGATCATCAAGGTCGTCAACGCCCAGGACGCCCCGGCCCGCACCACGATCAACCTCGGGGCCGGCGTGCGGGTGATGGACAAGGCGCAAATGACCGTCATCAGCGGTGACCCGCAGCAGCTCAACACCCGCACGGCGCAGCCGATCAAGCCGATGACCAGCACGATCAAGGGCGTCGCGCCCACCTTCACCCGGATCTTCGAGCCCAACTCGGTGACCTTCATCCGAGTGCAGACCAGGTAGGAGCCGCAGATGAGCATCCACCTCACCCGACGAACCCTCCTGCGCGGCGGCCTCGGCGTGGCGGCGACTGGGCTAATCCTGCCCGCCGTCGGCGAGGATGCTTGGGCAACGCCCTCGCCCACGCCCACGGACGCCGACATCTACGGCGCCCCGACCGCCAGCCCCCTCGTCTGGCAGCGGGCCGACCCGTTCGTCACGCCGCGCACCGACGGCCTCTACTACTTCACCGCCTCCGTCCCGGAGTACGACCGGCTCATCGTCCGCGCCTCGCCGACGATTGAAGGGCTGGGCAGCGCCGCGGAGACGGTGGTGTGGCGTCGCCCGGCCAGCGGGAAGATGGGCGGCCACATCTGGGCGCCGGAGCTGCACCGGATCGACGGCCGCTGGTATCTCTACTTCGCGGCCGGCGACTCCGACGACGTCTTCCGGATCCGGATGTACGCCATGGAGTCGATCGCCGCCGACCCCCGCGACGTCAGCGGCTGGTCGTCACCGCGCCAGATCATCACGCCGTGGGACAGCTTCGCGCTCGACGCCACCACCTTCGAGCACGACGGGCAGCGCTACCTCGTCTGGGCGCAGAGCGAGCCGGAGATCAACGTCAACAGCAGCCTCTACATCGCGCGGATGACCTCACCGTTCACCTTTACCGGCACACCGGCCCGCATCGCCACCCCCACCAGGTCATGGGAGGTCGAGGGCTTCCGGGTCAACGAGGGGCCGGCGGTGCTCAAGCGTGACGGCCGGATCTTCATGACCTTCTCGGCCAGCGCCACCGACGCCCGCTACTGCCTGGGCCTGCTCACCGCAGACGCCCGCGCCAACCTGCTCGACCCGGCCACCTGGAGCAAGAGCCCGGACCCGGTGTTCACGACCAACGAGCAGACCCGCCAGTACGGCCCAGGCCACAACAGCTTCACCGTGGCCGAGGACGGCGAGACGGACGTGCTCGTCTACCACGCCCGCGATTACCGGGACATCGTGGGTGACCCGCTCTACGACCCCAACCGGCACGCCCGGGCGCAGCGGCTGTACTGGTACGACGACGGCACTCCGCTGTTCGGTGTGCCGGTCGGCAAGGGCGGACCGATCCTGCGGCTGTCGCCTGGGGACGCCTCGTCCGCGTTCGTGCGCCACTACGCGTACGCGCTGCGGGTCGACCCGAGCGTGCGCGAACTCGCAGACTCCCAGTTCCGGTTCGTGCCGGGGCTTGCCGGCGAGGGCACCGTCTCCATCCGGTCGGTGAACTTCCCGGACCGCTACTGGCGGGTGGACGGCACGAGCCTGCGGATCGACCCGGTCGAGGACGGGAGTGGGTACGCCGCGCAGGCCAGCTTCCGCCGGGTGCCGGGCCTGGCGAACAGCAACGCGATCTCCCTGGAGCTGTCGGACCGCCCTGGCGTATACGTCCGCCACGACAAGGGCAGCCTCACGGTCGGCAGGCCGGCCGGCTCGAAGTCGACGTTCTGGCTGAGCTGAAGGAGGACCATCATGAGCACACCTGCACTGGACCGGCGCGGGTTCCTCCGGGCCGCAGGGCTGGTCGGCGCACTGCCGCTGCTGCCGGCGCTCGCCGGGCCCGCGGCGGCCTCGACCGCCGCCGCCGCGACGTCGGGTACCGGCCTCCCCGCCCCCGCGGCATGGCGGCTGCGCCCCTTCGCCCTCGCCGACGTCTCCCTCGGGCCCGGCGTCTTCGCCGACAAGCGCGCGCTGATGCTCGACTACGCGCGGGGCTACGACGTCAACCGGCTGCTCCAGGTGTTCCGCGCCAACGCGGGGCTGCCCACGCTCGGCGCGGTCGCGCCCGGCGGCTGGGAGGGCCTGGACGGCGAGGCCAACGGCAACCTGCGCGGCCACTACACCGGGCACTTCCTGTCCATGCTCAGCCAGGCGTACGCCAGCACGGGTGAGCAGGTGTTCGCCGACAACATTTCGACCATGATCGGGGCCCTCGTCCAGTGCCGGCAGGCGCTCAACCGGCCGCCCTCGGTGCGGAGTGTGCCTGGGCGGTTCGGGACGGCGGTGGAGAGCCAGCGCGGGTCGTACGAGTTCGCGCAGCTGCCCACAACGGTGCTCGGCGGCGCGGCGGAGCTGACCTTCGCGGCGTGGGTGAAGCCCAGCCACGGTGCGGCGTGGGCGCGGATCTTCGACTTCGGCAACGACACCACTCGGTACATGTACCTGGCGGCGCGGAACCAGAACGGCCTGCCCCGGTTCGCGATCACCACCGGGGGCGCCGGCCGGGAGCAGGGCATCAATGCCAACGTCGCCCTGCCGGTCGGCGAGTGGAGCCACGTCGCGCTCACCCTGGCCGACACGGTCGCCACCCTCTACGTCAACGGCGTCGTCGCCGGGCGCAACACCGCGATGACACTCGGCCCCGCCCAGCTCGGTCAGCTCAGGAACTACTGGCTCGGCCAGTCGCTCTACCCCGACCCGGTCTACGCCGGCGCCTTCGACGACGTCAATCTCTGGTCCCGGGCCCTCACCGACGCCGAGGTGGCGGGGCTGCGGACGCAGCCCGCGTCCGCAGCGCCCGCCGGTCGGGGTGACCTGGCCTCCTACGACCTGGACGAGACCGACGGGCACGTGCTGCACGACTCCTCGGGGCGCGCCCAGCACGCCACCTGGCTGCGCACGTGGGGCGGGCCCAGCCACCTGGGCTTCCTCGCGGCATACCCGGAGACGCAGTTCATCACCCTCGAGACCATGACGGCGTCCAACTACTTCGTCGTCTGGGCGCCGTACTACACGGCGCACAAGATCCTGCGCGGGCTGCTCGACGCGTACCTGGCCACCGGCGACCTGCGGGCGCTCGA
The DNA here is from genome assembly GCF_052814115.1 of Micromonospora sp. IBHARD004. Lineage (NCBI taxonomy): Bacteria > Bacillati > Actinomycetota > Actinomycetes > Micromonosporales > Micromonosporaceae > Micromonospora > Micromonospora sp. IBHARD004. The sequence continues at coordinate 2,097,533 of NZ_CP199934.1, read as the reverse complement.
CCTGGCCGAGGGGATGTGCGACTGGATGTACTCGCGGCTGTCGAAGTTGCCCGCCGCGACCCTCCAGCGGATGTGGGCCATCTTTTCCAGCGGCGAGTACGGCGGCATCGTCGAGGCCATCTGCGACCTGCACGCGCTCACCGGCAAGGCCGAGCACGTCGCGCTGGCCAAGCTCTTCGACCTCGACCGGCTCATCGACAGCTGCGCCGGAGCGCAGGACATCCTCGACGGGCTGCACGCCAACCAGCACATCCCCATCCTCACCGGGCTGGTACGGCTGCACGACGAGACCGGCGAGGACCGCTACCTCGCCGCGGCCAAGGGCTTCTGGAACATGGTGGTCCCCGCGCGGATGTACTCGATCGGCGGCACGAGCACCGGAGAGTTCTGGCGCGCGAGCGGCCGCATCGCGGACACGATCAGCGACACCAACGCAGAAACCTGCTGCGCCCACAACATGCTCAAGTTGAGCCGAATGCTCTTCTTCCATGAGCAGAACCCCAAGTACATGGAGTACTACGAGCGGGCGCTGTTCAACCAGGTGCTGGGGTCCAAGCAGGACAAGGCCGACGCGGACAAGCCGCTCACCACGTACTTCATCGGGCTCACCCCCGGGCACGTCCGCGACTACACCCCGAAGCAGGGCACGACCTGCTGCGAGGGCACGGGGATGGAGAGCGCGACCAAATACCAGGACTCGGTCTTCTTCGGTGCCGCGGACGGGTCGGCGCTCTACGTCAACCTCTTCGTCGCAAGCACGCTGCGGTGGGCCGCGAAGGGGGTGACGGTGGAGCAGTCCACCACCTTCCCGGCCGAGCAGGGCACCCGGCTGACCATAGGCGACGACGCCACCTTCGACCTCATGGTGCGGGTGCCGTCGTGGGTCGGGCCGGGCTTCGCGGTGGCCGTCAACGGCAAGGCGCTCAAGGTCGACGCCGCGCCGGGCACCTACCTGCGCATCGCCCGCTCCTGGCGCAGCGGCGACGTGGTGACGGTGTCACTCCCCTTCACGCTGCGCACCGGGGCCGCCCTCGACGACCGGTCGCTCCAGTCGCTCTGCTACGGCCCGATCAACCTCGCGACGCGCGACGCCAGCCGCTCGTACCTGTCGTTTGGGCTCTACCGCAACGCCGCGCTCTCCGGGGATCTGCTGCCGAGCCTGACACCGGTCGAGGGCAAGCCGCTGCACTTCACCCTCGACGGCCGCGAGATCGCGCCGTTCCACGAGGGCACCGAAGACCCCTCCCACGTCTACTTCCGGCGCTCCGAGCCCACCGTCGTGTTCGGGGGCCGCGACTCCGGCGTCGCGAACCCGGTACGCGCCAACGGTGTCTCATTGCTGGACGAGCTGTGGTCCAGTGCGCCCTATGGCAGCAAGACCGAGCTAATCAAGAAGCTGGAAACCGTGACCAGCTCCTGGGTGACCGACGGCCTGCTGTCGGCCGATGACCGCAGCACCATCCTCGCCACCGCCAGGGGCGCGCAATTCGTGCCCTGAACGCCCTCGGCCGCCACTCGGTGCCGTACCCATGGGGGTGGCCGTACTGCCGAGGGGCCAGTTCTGGCCCACCACGCCGTCGACCAACAGGAGAAGAGGCGCTACCGATGAGACGAAACACGCGACGTTTACTCGCCGCGATCAGCGCGGCCACCATGGCGGTGGGCGGCACGGTCATCGCTGCAATGGCGACCGGAACGCCGCAGGCCGCGCGGGCCGCGGCGTCGCAGACCGCGTCGCTGCCGGCTGTCACCGTACGCCCCGACCCGTCCTATCAGGGGCAGCCGTTTGAAGGCTGGGGCACGAGCCTCGCCTGGTTCGCCAATGTGACCGGTGGTTACCCGGACGAGGTCCGGGAGAAACTCGCCGAGATGCTCTTCGGCTCCGACGGTCTGAACCTCAACATCGCCCGCTACAACGTCGGCGGTGGCAACGCCCCCGACGTGTCCGACTACCTGCGCCCCGGCGGCGCCGTCCCGGGGTGGTGGCGGGCGCCCGCTGGTACCGCCCGAAACGACAAGGACTGGTGGGACCCCGAGAACCCCGATCACTGGAACTGGAACGCCGACCAGAATCAGCGCTGGTGGATCAACCGCATCAAGAACAACATCACCCACTGGGAAGCCTTCAGCAACTCACCGCCGTACTTCCAGACCGTCAGCGGCTACGTCTCCGGAGGATTCAACGCGACCGACGACCAGCTCAGGACCGAAAGCATCGACGACTTCAACACCTACCTCGTACGGGTCGTCGAAGAGGTGGAGCGGGCGCATGGCATCAAGATCGACACCCTCGACCCCTTCAACGAGCCCAACACGAACTACTGGAGCACCCGGCTGAATGCCGCCGGTCAGCCGATCGGTGGGCGCCAGGAGGGGGCGCACATCGGCCCGGAGCTGCAGCAGCAGGTCATCCGATCGCTGGCGCAGCGGCTGCAGACCGCCGAAACCGACGCGGTGATCTCGGCGATGGACGAGACCAACCCCGGGCTCTTCGCGACCAACTGGAACAGCTACCCCGACGACGTGCGGGCGAAGGTGAGCCAGCTCAACGTGCACACGTACGGGACCGGCCAGCGCACCACCGCCCGCGACATCGCCAAGGGCGACAACAAGCCACTGTGGATGAGCGAGGTCGAAGGCTCCTGGGGCAACGGGCAGAACTTCGTGAGCATGGCTCCCGGACTCGGCATCGCTCAGCGCATGGTCGACGACCTGCGCGAGTTGGAGCCCACAGCGTGGGTGTTCTGGCAGCCGGTCGAGGACTACGACAACATGAAGCCGGGCGGCGAGTCCCCCGAGGGCGCGAACTGGGGAAGCATCCAGATGCCCTTCGACTGCACCGCCCAGGACACCCTCGCGACCTGCCCGATCTACACCAACACGAAGTACCACACGGCGCGCAACTTCACGCACTACATCCGCCCCGGCGACCGGCTGGTGAAGGTCAACGACACCAACAGCGTCGCGGCGATCTCCACGAAGGGCGCTAAGGTCGTGTACGTCAACAGCGGCACCGCGCCGCGCTCGGTGACGATCGACCTCTCCGCCTTCGGGACCGTTTCGCCAGATGCGACGGCAACCCCCGTCATCACCAGCGCGGGAAATGCGCTCAAGCACGGCGAGCCGGTGGCCGTGAACCGGAAGGGCCGTACCGTGACGGTGCAGGTCCCCGCCGAGTCCGTGTCGACGTTCCTCATCGACGGGGTCAGCGGCGTGGCGAAGGACGCCCCGCTCATTCAGGACGGGCACGTCTACCGGATCGAGGGGGTCCAGAGCGGCAAGTCGCTCACCCCGGCCAGCACCACGGCGGGTGCGGTGATCCGGACCACCGACCCGACGAGCGCGGCCCAGTTGTGGCGCGTGACGGAGCTGAGCGGCGGTGACAGCAACCGGGCCCGGTACTCGATCACCACGGCGGCGGGCGATCGTCAGGCGGCCGTGCAGAACGGTGCGCTCACGCTTGTCGAGCCGCAGCTTGAGCCGGACCGGAACCGGCAGTGGATCCTCTCCACCACCGGCAACGGCACCTACACGTTCGTCAACGTCGATTCCGGGCGGGTGCTCGACGTCGGAGGCTCGGCTACCAACGACGGAGCCAGCGTGTCGGTCTGGCTGGCCAACTCCGCCGACAACCAGCGCTGGAAGGTCATCGACGAAACCGTCCAGGACGTGCAGAAGGCCGAGGTCTTCACCACGCCGGGAACCGCGCCGACGATGCCGACAACGGTCGTACCGGAATACCGGGATGGTCCCCGCGGCACCCTGCCCGTCACCTGGGAGATGCCGGCGGACCAGGACTGGAGCAAGCCGAAGACCGTCAACGTGGCCGGCGTGGCCATCGACCCGCTGGGCCGCCAGTACCCGGCCAAGGCCGTGGTCACCGTCGACAACCTGGTGTCGACGCAGCCGGCCCGGGCCAAGACCTACGTCGGAGGCCAGCCCGACCTGCCGGCCCAGGTGACCGCCGTCGGCAGCCTCGGCGGGACCGTCGCCCGTCCCGCGACCTGGGAAACGCCCGCTGCGGACGCCTTCGACCACACGGGCGTCGTGACGCTTTCCGGACAGGCGGACGCGGGCGACGGGCGGGCCCTGCCAGCGACGGTACGCGTGCAGGTCACCGAGCCGGCGGAAGAGAACGCCGCGCTCGCTGCCGGCACGTCCATCACGGCGACGTACACCGAGCCTGGCTACTCCACCGCGGGCCTGCGTAACGGCGACCTGACCGACAAGGCCTGGTCGAACTGGAAGTCCGGCACGAAGAACACCTCCGACGCGATCACCATCACTCTGCCGAAGCCGCGTACGGTCAGCCACGTCGCGACGGCCTTCTACCAGGACGGATCGTGGGAGAGCTACGCCCAGAGCCTGAAGATCCAAGCCCGGAACGCGCAGGGTGCCTGGGTCGACGTCAGCGGGTCGGTGACGGTGCCCCTCGGCGGTGCCACGGCACCGGTGGTGGACGTTCCCGTCACGGTCACGACGACCGATGCCGTCCGGGTCGTGCTCACCGCTCGGACCAATACGCACATGACGATGAGCGAGATCCAGGTCTTTGCGTACGGGCCCGGCACCTCATCGGACGCCCGCGCCGAAACCATCGCGGTCAACGGCGCCGAGGTGCCCGGCTTCGATCCGGACACCACGTCCTACCAACTGCCGGTGCAGGGCACGCTCCCGCAGGTCACCGCGGTAGCCGCCGACCCGTACGCCACCGTCGCGGTGGACCAGGCAGACGCCCACGACGACACGGCGACTGTCTCGGTCACCAGCGAGGACGGCTCACAATCGCGGACCTACCGCATCGAACTGCAGCGGTAGCCGCCACGGCATTCCCTGATCGCTGACACCGCGGCCCCGCCCGGACGAACCCCCGTCCGGGCGGCGTCCGGCCGCGACATCATCGCCACGTGCGAGGCGTCGACGTCCTTGGTACGGGCACCGGCGCGCTCGGCCATGAAGCGCTGGGCGGCGGCCGGGATCACCTGGTCCTGCTTGGCCACGAGATACCACGACGGGATCGCCTTCCAGCCCGGCGGGCCGGACGGCTGCTGCAGCGTGCCGAGGTCGCCAAGTCGCTGCGTGGCGGCCATGACAGCCGTCGTGCTGAGCGGCAGGTCGGCGGCGAAGATCTCCCGGAAGACGCTCGGCTTGATGTAGCCGTCGAAGCTTTCCGGGCCGGTCGGGCGGATGTCGAGCGCTTCCAGGCCCAGCCGGCTGCCGGGAAACCTCGTCTGCAGCGCGACCAGCGGCTCGCCATCGTCGGGCGCGCACGCCGCGATGTACACGAGGGCATTGACGTTGGGGTTGCCGGTGGCGGCGTTCGTCATAACGATGGCGCCGTACGTGTGTCCAACCACGACGGTCGGTTCGGTGATGGTCGCCAGCACGCTGGCGATGTACGCGGTGTCCGACGGCGCGCCGCGCGGCGGGTTGGCGGGCGCGATGGTCGTGTATCCCTGGCGCTGCAGGCGATTGATGACGTCGCCCTACCGCGGGTGCGCAGCCGCTCCAGCAGTCCGCGCAGGAAGGCGAGGTAGCTTTGGCTACGGCGTCCACAGCGTGTCGCCGACCGGGACCCCCGCCAGTACGCCGAACAGGAGCTGACCGGCGCGCTGGTGAGCCTGCGCGTATGGTCACGAGCAACAGGCACCACGTGGCGGTGCCGGGGACCGCGCACCCCTTCCACCCGGTCGAGTTCGATCGACACGTTGGGCAGCGCCCGCAACTGGGGCACGGCGTCCGGTGCGCCGTTGTCGAAGGTGTCTTCGATGTCGGCGACGTCTGTCGGCATCGTGCTCACTCTTTCGAAGGTGCGGTGTCCTTCGAACCGGTCCTGCCGCCGTTGCTGCCCGAACGCAGCGCGGGCGCGTCAGCCGTAGCGGCACGGGGCAGTCTCCGCGGCACCGGTACAGGTCTTCGTCGCCGTACAAGTCGCACCGCCAGCACGGGGTTTACCGGGAAGTCAGGCGTCGCGGGGCCGGCCCAAGTCAGCCGGCGGGATCGACGAGGACACCGGGGTTGAGGATCCAGGACGGGTCGAGCGCGCCCTTGGCGGCGCGCAATGCGAGCGCGACCGGGTCCGGACGCTGCCGGTCGTACCACGGTCGGTGGTCGCGGCCGACGGCGTGGTGGTGGGTGATGGTGCCGCCGGCGGCGAGCAGCGCGTCGGAGACGGCATGCTTGATCTGGTCCCACTGGGCGAGGGTGGCGCCCCAGCGGCCGGTGGCGTACACGCCGAAGTAGGGGGCGGGGCCGTCCGGGTAGACATGGGTGAAGCGGCAGGTGACCACACCGGTCGCGGCGACGGCGCGGAGCGCGTCGCCGGCCGCGTCGAGCACGGCGGCGCGCAAGGCGGGGAATCGGTCCCAGGTGCAGGCGGTCTCGAACGTCTCCACGATCATCGACCGGGCGGCGAGCGCGTCGCGCTGGTACGGCATCCGCAGGAACGCTGACCGCCAGGCGTCGGCGGCGGTGCGCTGCCGTGGGCCGGACGAGTCGTCGCCGCGGGGCGGCTCCGGCAGGGTTCCCCCGTGGTCGCGGCACAGCTCGACTGCGCGGTCCAGCGACGGTGTGACCGGATGGTCGGCGGACTCGAATCCCAGGACGAGTACGCCGCCGGTCGTGGCGGCGCCGGCGTTGAGGAGCGCCTCGGCCGGGTCGAGCAGCCGGCAGTTGCTCGGGTGTAGCGCGGACTGGGCGATGGCCCGAGTGGCCGCGATCGCCTCGTCGTAGTCGGTGAAGTGCACCGAGGCGCCCGCCCGCCAGCGCGGCCGGTCCTGCAGCCGCATCCACGCCTCGGTGATGACGCCGAGCACGCCCTCCGAGCCGAGGAACAGCCGGTCCGGGGACGGCCCGGCGCCGGAGCCGGGCAGCCGGCGCGACTGGCTGGTGCCTGCCGGGGTGATCACCCGCAACGACTCCACCAGGTCGTCGATGTGGGTTAGGACGGTGGCGTAGTGACCGCCGGCGCGGGTGGCTAACCAGCCGCCCAGGGTGGAGAACTCGAACGACTGCGGGAAGTGCCGCAGCGTGAGGTCGTGCCGCCGGAGCTGGTCCTCCAGGGCCGGGCCGAACACGCCGGCCTGGATGCGGGCCGCCCTGCTGGTCGGGTCCACCTCGAGCACCCGGTCGAGGCGTCCGAGGTCGAGGCTGACCGCCGCGGGATACGCGTCGTCCAGCCGCGGCTCCACGCCGCCGACCACTGACGAGCCGCCGCCGTAGGGGATCACCGCGATGTCCCGGCCCGCGCACCAGTCCAGCACGTCGACGACGTCCTGCTCCGTCGCTGGCCGGACCACCAGGTCCGGCGGGTCGTGGACGTCCCCGTGCAGGTTGCGGACGACGTCCCGGAACGCCTTGCCGTGGGTGTGCGCCGCCCGGTCGGCCGGGTCCGTCGAGCACAGCCGGGCGAGTGACGTCGGCGGATCGACCCGCGGCGGGCGCAGGTCGAGTTCGGCCACCGGCGGCGCGACGTGCTCGGTCAGGTCGACGTCGGGCAGCACGGTACGCACCCGGTCGGCCAACGCCGTCGCCTCCGCGCCGGTCACTGCGTCCTCGACGTGCCCCCAGCCCCACCACGAACGGTGTTTCCCGGCCATGCGGCCTCCCCGCCGTCCACCATCGCCAGATCGACTCGCCGGTAACGTACTCGACGGCCGGCAGCCCCGTCGATGCCGTCGTGGTAGGCGTGGGCTGCAGCGGCCGAAGCTGCTCACCACGCGAGTGGACGCCGGAGACGCGGGCGGACTCGACTATTCGCTGAGCGCGTACGGCGGCACGGGGAGCATCAGCGGCAGAGAGCGCATGACCACGATCACCAGGTCCCGGCCGCGGCACCACCTTGCCGGCCGAGTTGATGTACTTCTGGAACTTCGCGCCAACCGGGTTGCCGTAGTAGCTGAACCGGGGTCCATCGTGGTCTCATCGCGTTGTTCGTGGGTACACCGCACTGACGGCGCGATCCGGCGAGAGGTAACAACCGGCCGATGTGACGCGCGTCTCCGGCGGCGAAGGCCGCACCGCGACGCGGCCTTCGCCCCGTGGGTTCACCGCGAGCGCGTCGCCTGACCGGTGCCGCGGCCCACCTCAAGCACCGCCGCGCGTTTCGGCCCAGTCATCGCATCATCCCGCCGGGACGTCCTTGACGAACACGATCCCATCATTGCTGGCCACCTGGGCCGGGTCCAACGGGGAGTAGCCGAACCAGGGGGACACGCGGGGAGCGGGCATCACGTCGCCGAGGGCGGTGGCCAGTCGGCGGGCGTCGACGATGTATCGGTCCTCCGGCAGCGCGTACAGCAGCCCCTCGATGGTGTCCGGAGGTGGGGCGTCCACGCCATGGTGGCGGAGAGTGCCGAGGGCTGTGGCCAGGAAGGCGTACCCGTCGCCCAGGTGGGCGCTGACGATCGCGCCGGCGCTCCACCACTCCAGCGGCAGGTTGCCCATCCGCATCGTGCTCTTGTTCCGCTGGAGGTGGCCGTTGTGGGCGTTCACCAGCGTCGGGCTCCGTTCGGCGATGGCGAGCAGGTTGGCGGCCATCATCGAGTCCCGCAGGGCCAGCAGCCGCGCCATGCGACCCGGTGACGTGTCGGCCATCCAGAAGTGGTAGCGCAGCAGCCCGGTGGCGGTGCGCCCGTACAGGCGTGCCCGGTCCCAGTCGTCCCGCGAGGACGCCGCGATCAGCTGTGGCGTCTGCGCGTCGAGCAGCGTCACCAGGTCGTCGGTGAGCAGCCGCAGCTGCTTGGCCTCGGGTGTCTGCCCCACGGACTGGGACGGGTCCATCATCGCGGCAGGGTTCGTCCAGCGGTCGTCGGCGCCGAGCAGGCGGTCGAGCGTATCGGCGGCGCAGGGGAGCAGGTCGGCGTCGGCCCAGGCGGTGAGGTAGGCGTGCAGTGCGGTGAGGGCCTGCCGCGGGCTCGCGGCGCCGGTGATCTCCAGCGGGCCGTCGAACCCGGCGAACCGCAGCCGCTCGGACCCGGGCCGGCCGTCGTTGTACGCGCGCATCCAGCGCACAAGCTCGCGGTTGGCCGCGAAGGCGCCCCACTCGTGGCTGAAGCCTCGCTCCATGACCTCGTCGAGGGTGCCCGTGCCGGACGTCACGTAGTCGTCCACGACCAGGCCCATCACGCAGTCGCTCTCGATGGCGATCGTCCGGTAGCCCTCCTGCTCGACGAGTTGCCGGAAGAGTTCGTTGCGTACGTCGAGCAGGAGGTCCTCGCCGTGGGTGGGCTCGCCCAGGGCGAGCAGCCGCGGCCGGGTCGGGAGCAGCCGCATGACGGTCGCGGCCTCGACAGCATGGGCGGTGTCCTTGGTACCAGCAATCATGCCCTCAACGGTATCGTTGAACCTTCGGTTGAAACTTCTCCGCGATGCTGGCAGGACAGTGGGGCGAAACCTTCAAGACGGTGGACGACTCAGGCCGGTCGATCTGGCGCGCGGGCACGGCCTGTCCACCCAGGCGATCAGGAACTACGAGGCGGCCGGCATCCTGCCGGGCGCCGAACGCACCCTGCACGGATACCGCACCTACACGCCGCTGCACGCGCAGGCCCTCCGCGCGTTTCTCGCGCTCGTGCCAGGACACGGCCACCAAACGGCCACCTCGATCATGCAGGCGGTCAACCGGGACGCGACCGAGGACGCGCTCCGGCTCATCGACGAGAGCCACGTCCAGCTGCTCGACGACCGCCGCACCCTCCAGGCCGTCGAAGCCGCGCTTCGCGACCTCGATCCCGTACCGCGGGAGCGCGGTGACACGTTCGTCGGCCCGCTGTCGCGGCGGCTCGGCATCCGCCCGGCCACCCTGCGCAAATGGGAACGCGCCGGCCTGGTCCAGCCGCGCCGCGACCCGCGGACGGGCTACCGGGTCTACAGCGAGGCGGACGTCCGCGACGCCCTGCTGACCCACCAGCTCAGACGGGGTGGCTACCTGCTGGAGCAGATCGCCCCGCTGATCGCCCAGGTCCGCTCCGCCGGAGGCGTCGCACCGCTGGAGTCGATGCTGCGCGACTGGCGCGCCCGCCTCTCGGCCAGGAGCCGCGCCATGCTCGCCGGCGCCGCCGCGTTGGACGCCTACCTCGACCGCCGCCCTGCTCCGCCCGGATGACGAACGGCCTGCTGGCCGCGAAGCTCCGGGGTGCCCGGCAGTTCGCGGCCAGTGGTGTCTCCTAGCTGGTGGCGACCCGGTGGTCGTACTTGATGTAGGTGAAAAGAAGTGTCGGACGTCCTCGGCGAGCAGCTCCGGCACCTCCATCGCGGCGAAGTGGCCGCCGCGCTCGAACTCCGACCAGTGCCTGATGTCGTACAGCCGTTCGGCCAGCGGTCGCACCGACTGCGTGATGTCGTGCGGGAACACCGCCACGCCGACCGGCAGCGGCTGTCCCTCTTACCTGAACCGGCCTGGTTGTCACGCTGACCATCCGTAGGCGTGTTCGCATGCCGCACGGTCCCTCTGCCCCAACCCGAAGACCTCACGTCGCTGGTCCTGCGTACCGATTTCACCGATAACGCGGCGTGGGACGCACTGAAAGCCGCCCTCGTCGCCGGAGACTCCTACCCCAACGCGACCTTCGTCAGCGACCCTCAGTACGCCCGCGTAGGCGTCCATGCCCTGGTCCAAGCCGATGCCGACGCGGACGACGACGACAAGCTGACCTACCTGCTCCTCGCCGACTCGACCACCATGGCCGACGACGAACACCCGCTGCTCGCCGTCGACCTCGACGACCCGCCCGGCCGGACCCTTCGGGTGCCGCCCCGCTGGTACGCCGAAGTCTCCGCCAACATGTCCATCGCGAACATGGACTTCGCCGACTTCGCCGACGCCGCGGACTGGAGAGCGAGGCACAAGGTCTACCAGTACCGGCCGCCCGCGCCGGAGACGACAGACTGACAGCTTGTCGCAGCACGTCGATAGCCCCCGCCGTCAGGTCTTATCCCGCGCCTTGAAGCGACACCCCTGTTGGCCCGTTCCGGCCCGTTCCGACCCGGTACCCGTTTCCCTACTCAGAAATTGGCCCGGCTTGCCGGCGGCGCAGCGTGCGGATCCACCCCTGGGCGGTGTGCCGGGGCACGTCATAATGGTCGGCGACAGCCGTCACACTGCCGGCCTGCTGGTAGACCGCTTCGAGATCGGCCGGTGAGCGCCGGTACACCCGTCCCTCGCCTCCGGAGGATCCGCCTTTGGCGATCCGCTTCGTGGCCTTCGCCGCCGTAGTCGTGGCCTTGGCGCCCGTTGCGGTCTTCGGCTTGCCCGCTCGGCTGTGGGTCGCGCCGGCGCCTGACGCCCGGGTGGCCTTCTTCGCTTTGCTTGCCTTGGTCGCCGGTGACGCCTGCTTCGGCACCACGGCGTCCACCGCACCAGCGCCTTCAGGGTTACTCGTAGCCGGCTCATCCGCACCCGTGGTAGGGGCGGTGGGCTGAACCGCCGCCGGCTCGGCGGCGGGCTCACCGTCGTCAATGGGCACGGCGCCGGCTGGCGCCTCGTCGGATACGGCAATGGGCGGCGTGGCTATCGCCTGCCGCCCACCGGCGGCGGGCGCGATCGCCCTCAAGAGCAGGTCCAGGTCGACCGCGGGGATCTGGCCCGCGGTCAGCCCGTCCCCCTGCCCGGCGCGAACGACCAGTTCGGTGATGCGCGGGGTGGTGTCGTTCACCTCGACCTTCAGGGTTGTGATCGCTCGACTGGGATCGTCAGCGGCGATGGTGATGGTGTAGGAACTCATCGAATCATGGCCTCCAATGTGGATACCGGCTGTCGCCTCATGTAAGACGTCCGGCAACGCGGCAGGAACTCCACCTGTTCACCGATCGGTGTTGGTGAAGAAAGTACCGCAGACCCCCTGAGCCGATATTTCAACCCATCACCCAGGTCGCGCGGATACGCGCGATGGTTGCGTTTTTCGATCTTGTCGATGAGGTCTTCGATGTGGTGGGGGCGGCCAGGCGCTGTCCGCCGCGCTATCCGGGGCGCTTCGCCGCCAAGCCGGTGCACCGCTGTGCGGTGGCGAGCTTGTCGAGGATGCGCTGCTTGCCAACCCCGGTCGCCGGCACCGGCTGGCCGCTGCCGGAGACCGTCGCCGGGACGAACTGGCTGTCCACCACTGTCCGGTCGCGTACGACCAGGGTCAGCACGCCGGAGTCCGTGCTGTGCGAATTGCCGTACCAGAGGAAGTTGCCCAGTCCGTAGTGCACGTAGGTCTGGCCCAGCCAGCCGTCGGCCAGCAGCGTGTGCGCGTGCGTACCGACCACTATGTCGGCGCCGGCCTCGGACAGCCTTGCGGCGAACGTCTTCATCTCCTCGCTCGGGCACGAATTGCCCTCGACGCCCCAGTGCATGAAGACGATGACCAGGTCGGCCTGCTCCCGCGCCGAACGCACTGCGGCGGTGGCCCGGGCGGGATCGAACGCCATTGCCACCCCCGGTCGGGTGTCCGTCGCCCGCCACGACCCGGCCAGGTCATGCACCTGTGACATGCCGAGCACCGCGATCCGCAGCCCTCGTACGGTGGTAAACCAGGGCGCATACGCCGCGTCGGCGTCGCGGCCCGCGCCGAACACCGGGTACTGGGCTTCCGTCGCGGCGTCGAGGGTGTCGGAGAGTCCCTGCTGGCCGTAGTCGAGGATGTGGTTGTTGGCGATCGACGCCGCGTCGACCCCGGCCGCGCGCAGCGCCGCGAAGGCGGTCTTCGGAGCCCGGAAGTGGTACGTCTTCGGCTGCGGGGTGCCCCGGTCGGTCACCGCCGTCTCGAGGTTGAGCAGCGTGACGTCGGCGTCGCGCAGCGTCGACGCGATCGCCCCGAAGGCCGTCTCCGGATCGTCGAGCAGGCGCAGGGTACGGCCGGTGAAGTGGACGTCACCGGCGAAGGCCAGCCGCACCTCGACCGGCGCGCTCGGCTCCGGCGTCGCGGTGCCGGTGGCGGACGGCGTCGGACCCGGCGTGGCCCCGCGCCAGACCGGCGCCGGGCCGGTCGATCCGGCGGCGCATCCGGCCAGCCCGACGCCGACCGCGACCGCCGTCAGCGCCGCCAGCGAGGTACGCGCCGTCCTGCGGATCACCCGGCCGAGGGTACGCGCTCCGGGGACGCCCCGTGACCCGGCGGCCACCACCTACCGCCGGACTGCCGCTTCCGTCCAAATCGATGGCAAGCCGGCGGCGGCGCTTCGACATGACCGCGAGGGCTTTCTGGGACAGTTCGTGGCGTCCCGGCGGGGCGACACCCGTGTCGCGGCACGCCGGCGGAACCGGACCCGCGGCCGGCGGCTCGTCGTTGGTGGAGGTGGTGAACATGCGCACCCGAAGTGTTCTCGCCGTACTGGCCACCGCACTGCTCGGGCTGATCGGCGGGATGGTCCTGGCCCCGGCTCCCGCGTACGCCGGCAACTGGGCGGTCACCGCGCTCGATCCGGTGCCGGACCGGATGGAGCCAGGCAAGGGGTACACGGTCGGCATGTGGGTGCTCCAGCACGGCTTCCACCCCTACGAGGGCGACCTCGGCAAGGTCGCGCTCCGGCTGGTCGACGCGGAGGGGACGGACCAAGGCTCAGAAGGCAACAGCGACCGAACACGCACCCACCGAGCAGGCTTTTGGCAAAGTGCGAGCCAAGAATGAGTAGATGGGGCGGCGATACAGCAGGTCACGCGGCTGCGAGCGTGAGCCGCAGGCCTGGGAGCACCGTGACGGAGGCTAAGAGCGCGACCGTGCACCAGAGTGACCATTGCGTTGGTCGACTGCCCGACGAAGAGATCAGCTCTCAGGTGACGAGCAGGTCGTCGAGCAGAGCCCGGATCGGGCACGTAGCGGGCGGCGGCCCGAGGCTTAGAAAAAGACCACGGATGGCTGGTCAGGTGACTGCCGCCCTGGTCAGCGTGTCCATAGTCGTCGGCCCGACTCGGCGCCTGTCCGGCTGCAAGTGGCACCTGGTTTCCGCCGGCGGGCCGAGGATGCGCCGCTTGCCAGCGGTCGGCTATCGTCCGCTGATGTCGCTGACCGAGGCCGCCATCGCGGCCGACTTGGCCCCGGCCGGCCTGCACTTCGTCGAACGGGTGCACGGAGAGGTCCGCCTCCCGTTGCCACCCCACCGGTCCGCTGCCAGCTGCCTGCCGGAGCACGGACGGTTCGACTCCCGCCCAGAGGTGGTGCAGGTCGACGACCCGGACCTGCCGGCGAAGGTCAACGCCGGATGGTGGCGAATGGCCACCGAGTACGGGCTGCTCGACGAGCGGCGGGAGTTCCTGTTCAGCGCCGGCATCGAGGATCCTGACGCCGAGGAGAGCGTGGTGATCTGGGTCAGGGTCCGCCTGCTCGACGAGTGGGACCTGGCCGCCGGCGGGTGTCTTCTTCGCAGCTCGTTCGCCGGGCTGCTCACCGACCGGTTCGTGCCCGAGTTCGTCATGACCTCCCTCGACGGCCGGATGGTGCTGGAGACAACGGTGTGGGGCAATGGCACTGTCAGCACCGTCGTGGTCCGCCCCGATCGTCTCGCGGAAAGTGCCAAGTAGATCCGGACGGTGCTGCGCCGAAGCCCTACCCGAAGACACGGGCCGGCCGCCGAGTTGTGCCGCTACCGCCGCTGCACTGCCCGCTGCGGTGCAGCGTTGGCCGCCAACCGTGTCGCTGCCTTTCGGCTGCCTCTGAGCCCCTGCCTTGCAAAGATCAAGACGATTGTCGACCAGCGTCGATGACTGCCGCTGACCTGCTCGTCGCGTCGCCTACCATCGACCCCTGACCGTGTTCGTCGGCGGGCTTGGCTGACGGATGGCTGTACAGCCACCTTCTGATCCGTAGCTCCGGGCGGTGTGATCTCCTGCGGTCGTCCCCGACGTCGGATAGCTCCTGGTTGTCGCGTGGTGGCTCTTGCGGCTCGGTCGGTTGCTGCTTCGCTGCTATCAGTGAGCCTTTTCCAACCTGATCTTGCAGGTCAGGGCGGGTGTGGCAGCCCCGGACATCGATGAGGGCGAGACTCCAGGTAAGACAGCAGTCGACCAAGACCCGATGCCCCCACCGGGAGCCTCGCTGTGCTGTCTTACCCCGCGACGATCTCGCTGTCCAGTCGAACCCTGAACCACCTCGCCGACCTGATCCGCCAACACCGCAGCCAGCATCGATCCCGCTGGCGGCGCCTCGCACCGAGTCGCCAAGCCCTGCTCGCACTGGCCCACCTACGCAGCGGTGACACCTATACCTGCCTCGCCGCCGGATTCGAGATCGGCGTCGCCACCGCCTGGCGCTACGTGCAGGAAGCGATCGCCCTGCTCGCCGCGGCTGCCGACGACCTGACCACCGCCATGGACCGGATCCGCAAGCTGGCGTACGCGATCCTGGACGGCACCTTGATCCCCTTCGACCGCGTCGCCGATCAGAAGCCGTACTACTCCGGAAAGCACAAGAGGCACGGCGTGAATATGCAGGTCATCGCGGATGCCTCTGGCCGGCTCGTATGGGCATCGCCGGCACTGCCCGGCTCGGCGCACGACCTGAGCGCTGCCCGCACTCACGGCATCATCGACGCGCTGACCAACGCAAACGTGATGACCTTCGCCGACAAGGGCTACCAAGGTGCCCGCGGCAGCGTGCGCACTCCGTTCAGACGGCGCCGATACCGGCCGAAGCTGTCACGGCGGCAAAAGGCGGTGAACAAGGCGCACGCGAGAATCCGCGCCCGTGGCGAACGGGCCATCGCCACGCTAAAGACCTGGAAACTCCTGGCCAAGCTGCGCTGCTGTCCACGCCGCGCCACCGCGATCGTGCAGGCCATCCTCGTCCTACACTGCGTCGAAACCGACCGCTACGCAGGATGAAAAGGCTCAGTATGCGAACAACCCGATCGAAGCTGATCACGGTCACCTCAAGCGCCGGCTAAGACCGATGCGCGGCCTACGAACTGACCGGACCGCGCAAGTCGTGATTGCCGGCCACGCCTTCGTCCAGAACCTGCGCCGCGCCCACTACGACCTCGGCGTCGACGCTCGTCCCGCACTGCGGGTCGCCGCGGCGTTCACCGAGCTCGCCGAAGCGATCTGACAGGTAGTCGGCGGGCCTAGCGTGTCCGCCGATCCGGTAACGCAACAGCGCCGGGGTTCGAATCCCTTCGGGCGCGCATCTCCCCAGGTGAGCCGGGTCTCGGCTCCAAGATCAAGCCCATCCTTTTCGGTGGACCTCGTGCCGTGCCCGTGCGTCCATGCCCGCCGCGTCGTCGTGAACCAGGCGACCCGGCACGCGCCAGGCGGTCGCGCACCCGCGCCCACTCCGGCGGACCCGCGCCCTCCTCGCCGTACCGCGCGTCGTGCTCCGCCACCGGATCCGTCACTGGATCAGCCATGCCGACCGACCCCAGTGATGAGTTGTCGCGCCCGCACCCGTCACACCTACGACGGGACACGACGAGGCGGAAGGATGACGTGATGAGTGCGGACACGCGGCTGGAGGAGCTGGGCGTGAGCGGGCTGGGCGTGAGCGGGCTGGGCGGGAGCGGGCTGGGCGGGAGCGGTCTGGGCGAGGTCGACGGGCCGGCGTTCTCGGGGCTGGCGGAGCGGCACCGGCGGGAGCTGCACGTGCACTGCTACCGGATGCTCGGGTCGTTCGAGGACGCCGAGGACACCGTGCAGGAGACGTTCCTCCGTGCCTGGCGGCGGCGGGAGACCTTCGAGGGGCGGTCGACGTTCCGGGCCTGGCTGTACCGGATCGCCACGAACGCCTGCCTGGACCTGCTCGCCAAGTGCCGCCCGGAGCCTGCGACCGGCGGCGAGGTGCTGTGGCTGCAGCCCTACCCGGACCGGCTGCTCGACGAGCTGCCCGCGGGCGACGCGGACGAGCCGGAGACCGTCGCCGTCGCGCGGGAGACGATCGAGCTGGCGTACCTGGTCGCAGTCCAGCACCTCGCGCCGCGCCCGCGGGCCGTGCTGATCCTGCGGGACGTGCTCGGCTGGCCGGCGAAGGACGTCGCGGAGCTCCTCGGGGACTCCGTCAACTCCGTGAACAGCGCGCTGCAGCGGGCCCGCGCCGGCATGCGGGAGCACCTGCCCGCCGAGCGGCAGGACTGGACCGGCGGCGGGGAGGACGCCGGGACGCGCGAGCTGGTACGCCGCTTCACCGACGCGAGCGTGGCCAAGGACATCGACGGGCTCGCTGCCCTGCTGCGGGACGACGTCCGCTGCTCGATGCCGCCCACGCCGGGCCTGTACGTCGGCCGCGACACGGTGTTGAACGACTGGGTCGAGGACGGCTTCGAGGACCTGGGGCACATGCGCTGCGTCCTCACCTCCGTGAACCGGCAGCCCGCCGTCGCCTTCTACCTCTGGCGGAAGCGGGAGGGCGCGTACCTGCCGCTGACGATCGACGTCCTGCGCGTCACCGGCAGGGCGATCACCGAGATCGTCATCTTCCACGACGACCAGTTCCCGCGGCTCGGGCTGCCGGAGCGCCTGCCGGCGGACGGCACGGGGTAGTCCCGGTGTGGACGCTCGCGCTGCGCGGTGGCGCGCGTGTCGCGGTGGTCGCGGCGGAGTGGTGCGACGCGTTCGGCGTCGTCACCCGCGGGCGGGTGCAGCTGGAGCTGCGCGACGGCGAGCCCGGGCCGGTCCTCGGACGCGGCGCCGGGTTCTGGCTCCGCGGCACCGGCGTCCGCGCCCTGCGGAACCCCGGCCGTCGCACGGCGAGGGTGCGCATCGTCACCCCCAGGGTCAGGACCGTCACATGCCAGTCAACACACCCCGTACGCCAGCTACCGAATGATGGAGGAACGACATGAACAGCATGGATGACACCGGGGTCGTCGCAGGCCCGGCATCGGGCCAGACCAGCCACACCCACCGACTCCGCAGGCTCGCCGGCACCGGCTTCATTGCCACGCTCGCAGCGATGGTGGCCACCACCCTCGCCGCTGCGCTTGCCCAGGCCGTTGGCGTCGACTTCGAGATCCCCGATGGTGGCGAGACGATCCCGTTGTCCGGGTTCGCCGTGGTGACCGGCTTCTTCTCGGTCGTGGGCATCGTCATTGCCGTCGCTCTTCTTCGTTGGAGCGCTCGCCCCGCCGAGCGATTCGTGTGGACGGCAGTGTCGCTGACCGCGATCTCGTTGGTCCCGCCCCTCCTCTCCGGGGCAAACACCGCCACCACCACCGCCCTCCTCGGGCTACACCTCGTCCCTGCGACGGTGATGATCCCCACCCTGGCGCGGAGCCTCCGCACCCGGACCGATTGACGATCCCGCAACAGGACAACGCGCGGCGCAAGGGCGCGCGAGCGCACTAACGTGGCCCCCGGTGCTGCCACCCTCCATTCCAGGTTCCTTTCTTGGTCAATTCGAAAGCTGAGTCGCGTGTGCGAAGAAGCACGGGGCACCTTGCGGGATGAAGACCAAACGCCATCCGCTTCGGTCGGGGCGCACCGGGTACCCCGGTCGCGTTCACCCTGGCCGACCCCGCCGTCGCGCGCCCCCCACGTGGGTTCGGCTCCTGTGCGGCGGCTTGAGCCGGGATCTGACCCTCTCTCGGGTCGACGTCAGGCTCAAGCCGCGCCAGGACGCGCTCGCAGCCGAGCCCTGACACCTACGCCCGCGGGAGGCTGCCACACCGTAGCCGGCGGGGCAGGGAGCGCTGTTTGTGACGTGGGAGGTTGGAAAAAGGCTCAATGAGCAGGAGCTAGCGGCGAAGCCGTGTCCCGCGCCCGCACGCCCGTTCTGCCAGCCGGCGCCTGGCTGAGTACTTGAACACCCGTGGCGGCGAGGACCGCGAGCTGAGGGTGAGGAACACCTCGGGCCGGGACGGGTGGACAGCCCACCCATCCTGCTCCGCGATCTGTACCGGTACCGGGAGTCTCTCCGGCCTTAGCTGGTCAGCTCAGAGCCGGCCCAACGTCGCTTCCAGTAGATCTTCGACGCGGGATGTCATGCCCGCGGTATCGACGGGAGCGCGGCCGGCAACCTGAACTGGGATGAACCGGCGCCACTCATCGCTGTATGCGGTAACCGCGTACAGGTCCCACCAGGGATCGATGGCACGACCAGCCTCGGCTTCATAAGCCAGGCGCAGCCGCTCAGCCCAGTCCGCCCCGAACAGGACGGCCAGATTGAGCCGGCAGTGCCCGGCATCGAAGTCGGCCGGACCGGTGCAGGACCTTGTCCAGTCCACGACGCCGGTCAGCCGGCCGCGCCGCCAGAGCAGATTGAAGTGCTGGAAGTCGCGGTGAATGAAGCAGGTAGCGGCTCAGGTGCCTGCTGCCGCAGGATGCCGAAGGCGGCCTCCCAGACCGCCGGGCGTGTCGCCGAGGCGGGGATTACCGGGGTGCCCGCGCTGGTCGGGATCAGGCTCCGGGTCCTCTGCCTCCAGCCATTCGTGGTAAAGGCGGCTGCATCGATCCGGGCCTCGAAAGGTCCCGCCGCGAGCTGCACATCATGGATCCGCACGGCCATGGCAGCGATCTGGCGCAGCCAGCCCTCCGGGTCGGCTGGCGTGACATCCAGCCGGCCTGGCAGACGCGTCATGAGCATGGCCGGGTGCCCGTCAGCTTCGCGGCCGTCCGCGTCAGCGGCTATCGGCTCGGGTGCCGGAAGTCCGGCGTCATGAACGGCACGAAGTGTCGCGGCCTCGTCCCGGACCAGCGCCGCCGTGTCGCTGTCTGCGTGCTCGTACTGGCGCAGGACCAGCACGTCCCGGTAGCTGCCGTGGTCGATCGTCAGCCGGTGAACAACAGAACCGATGCCGCCTGTCATCCTGCGCCAGGCCACAACCCTGGCCCCTGCGACACGCTCGACCCAGTCAAGGGTCTGCGATGACGGGCGTCGGCGGCGGAAGTCCACAGCCTGCCACCTTGGCATGGCCGCGCCCGGATGACCAAGCCGTTTTCCGGACTCAAGCTGCTGTGGCGCGAGCGTCGCGAAATCCGCCGCGACTGGTGGGTCTGAACTCCGGCGAAGATCAACGTTTGGTCGGGTGATCTTCAGTCCGTACTAGCGGTGGAGTACGACTGGTGACCCAGTAGCCCACGCTCCATCTGCGAGCTGCCATCCCGATGCTCATATAGGTCAAGTGGTCAGGGCGGTGAAGTCCGCGCGTAGGGCGGGGTAGACGTCGCGGACGATGTAGCGCTTGAGGCAGCGGAGGATCTCTTGCTTGCTGAGGCCTTCGGTGATGCGGCGGTGGACGTAGGCGCGTGTGCGTTGGTCGTAGCGCATGCGGCAGAGGGCGATGGTGTGTAGGGCGTGGTTGGCGCTGCGGTCGCCTCCTCGTTGGAGGCGGTGGCGGCGCACCCGTCCGGAGCTGGCGGGGATGGGTGCTGCGCCGCAGAGGTGGGCGAGGGCGGCTTCGGAGTGCAGCCGACGGACTGTGACGCTCGGTCGGCGGCATGACCGGATGTTCGGTGGAACGCCCCAAGCCCAGGGGAAGGTGCAGGTTAGGCCGCGAATAGCGCCTGCACCCAGGTTCACCGGTTGGTCTCGATTCCGATACGCACCCGGCCCGCAGCCTCCCCCGGCTCGACCTCCGCCCAGGCCCGGCCGCTCGGGGCGTGACCGGGCTCGGCTGGCGTCACTCGGGATGGCCCAGCCGCAGGTCGCGGCCGTCGTCGTCCCGGCCGTTGATGGTCACGGTGTCGGACACGGGCGGGTACTTGGTTACCGTTCCCAGGTCGGCTTGCCAGTGGCCGAGCGGGGCAGCGTCGTGACGATGACGATGTCACGGGGCAGTTCGGCGCGAGTGAGCCGGTGCCGTAGCCACTCGCGGAGGCTGGCCTCGGTCAACGTGCGATCTGTGCGCACCTCGACCGTGGCCAGCAGGCGCTGGCCGAACTCCTCGTCGGGTACCGGCCGCAGCACGGCGTCTGCTACGTCGGGGTGGCTGGTGATTACGGCGGCGACGGGGCCGGGGTACACGTTCTGTCCACCGGAGACGATCATGTCGTCGATCCGGCCGTCCAGCAGGAGCCGGCCCACCAGGTCGAGGTGGCCGAGGTCACCAGTGGCGAGCCAGGCTCCGTCCGGCTGCCATCCGCTGACCTGTACCTCGCCGACGTGGCCGGGTGGGAGGGGCGCGCCAGCGCGGTCAACGACCCGCAGTCGTACGCCGCGCGGTGACCGGCCGACGGTGCCGGGCGCGGCTCGCAGGTCGGTAGGCGTGGCCATCGAGGCCCAGCCTGCCTCGGTCGTCGCGTACATGTTGAAGACGCGGTCGCCGAAGAGTCCGCGCAGCCGCTCGCCGAGTTGGGCCGGCAGAGGGGCGGCGCCGCTGATCACCGCCCGCAGGTGGCGGAGCGGGGGGCGATCGGTCACGGGTAGGTCGCACATGCGCCGCAGCTGGATGGGCAGTGCGACGAGCAACCGGGCGCGGTGCTCCTCGACCGCGTCGAGGATGTCCTGCGGGTCGCGGCCGCTGACCAGCACCACCGGCCCGCCGAGGGTCAGGCCGGCCGCGAGGTACGTCAGCCCGTAGCCGTGGTGGACCGGTGCGGCGACGGCGATCGGTTCCCCAGGGCGGACCGGGGTGAGCCGCAGGTGGGTGATGGCCGGGCCGAGGAGCATGCGCGCCGGCAGGGGTCGGGACACGCTGCGAGAGGTGCCGGTGGTGCCGGACGTGAGCACCGACATCCGGCCCTTGCCGCGGCCTCGGGGCGGATACGTCGCCGGGTCGCCGGCCAACAGGGCGGATACCGGCACGGCGGGCACCGGGCACGCAAGCGCGCCCGACTCGTGTACCAGCGCGACCAGGCGTTCCCGGGTTACCAGGTCGGTTACCCGGTCGGCGGGCAGGTCCGGGGGCAGCAGCAGCACGTCAGCGCCGGCACGGGCCAGGCCGGCCGCTGCCGCGACGAAGCCGCGGTGGTCGCGGCAGGCGAGGCCCACCCGGTCACCGGGCTGTACGCCGAGGGTCGCCGCGGCCGCCGCCGCGCACCTGCCGGCGGCCGCGTCGAGTTCCGCGTACGTGGCCGGTCCGTCCTCATCAATCACGGCGATCGCCGTCGGCGACCCGGCGGCGACCGCCGTGGCGAGGGTACGCCCGTGGCGGCGGGCAGCCCGCGCCAACCGCACCAGCCGGCCCGGCCGCAGAAGGCCCGCGCCGACTGTGACCCGTACCGGTTCGGTCGCCGCCACCACCCGTAGCCCCGCGGCGAGCGTCCGCTCTACCGCGCGGGGAAGCGCGGCCGCCGCCACCGAGCCGAGCCGGGCCCACCATGGCCACCAGGTCCGCGGGCGCGCGACGGCGCGGCACACGATGCCCGCGGCCTCGGCGGCCGACATCGCCGGCGCACGCCGGTAGTGCGCGGTAGGTGCAAGCATCCGGGTACGCACCAGGTTGCAGTACACCGTGCTGACGGTGACGCCGTCATGCCGCAGCTCTGCGGCGGCAGTGCGCAGCCACGTGTCGAACGCCGCCTTCGAGGCGTGGTACGCCGACCAGTGCGCGGCGTTGATAGCGAGTCCGGCGGTCGAGACGTTCACGAGGTGCCCACCGCCGGTGGTCCGCATGCCGGACAGCAGCACCAGCAGCAGTTGCGCCGGCCCCAGGTAATTCAGGTTGATCGTGCGTTCGAGGTCGTGGAACCGGTCGGCGGTGTCGGCCACCGCACGGCGGATCGACCGCCCGGCACTGTTGACCACCACATCGATCCGGCGGTACCGCGTCAGCAACTCCTCCGCCAGCGCGGCGGCCTCCGCGGGTACTGAGAGGTCAGCGGGGTGAACGTGCGCCACGCCACCGCCCGCCACGATCTCGTCCCGAACCTGCTCCAGCCGCGACGCCGTGCGCGCCACAAGAAGCACAACGGCGCCCGCCGCGGCCAGACGGCGGGCAGTCGCCGCGCCGATCCCCTCGGACGCGCCGGTCACGAGGACAGTACGACCGGCGACCGCCGCGCGCAGCCGGTCAGGGCTCACCCCACGTCCGGTGACACCCGCAGCAATCCGCACCCAATGCATGAGCCCGCCCATCGGATGATTGTGGCGCCAGCTCGGAACCTGTCAAGATCAATGAGACAAGATCGGGTCAGCGGCGTCGTTGATGAGGTTGGTGGACATGCGGTTTCAGGTCTTCGTGGCCGAGTCGGTGCGTGATGGCTTGGGCCTGGGCGTGAGGATCAGTACCGTCAACCGGGAAGGTGACTACGTATCTGCCCGGCATCGCATACCGCAGTCCGCTCAAGTCACGGGCGTGGTAGCTGACCTCGACCACGTCCGGGCGTTCCTCCGGCGCGCGGATCGCTAGGTAGCTGCGTATCCATGCTCCGCCGTCCTGCCCATACCCTTCACGCCACAACACGGCCTGCAGGAACTCTGCAACCGAACGTGCTGGCCACATTCGGCTCGCCCGCGCCGTTGCCAGAGTCATCTCAGACGCATATGCCTGCGCGTCGAACCGGAAGATCCCTAGCCCACTATCCGGCCCCTCCTTGAGCACCGTTCCCAGGTCTGTCAGGCGCCAGTAGTCCCAGATCACTTCAGAGCCGACCTGATTAATGCGGACCGCAAGTTCGTCCTCGCCCGTGTCGGAGCCGCCCAACGGGACCTCTCGGGCTTCCGGTGAGACCGCCAGCCCACCCGGTCGGCCGGGCACGGTCGCGGTGACGGTGTCGAAGAACGCGACGCCGAGCAACCAGGAGGGCGTGAATCCGGCTATTGGCTTCCCGTAAAAGCCGCCGGGGGGATACGCCGCTGATACGACGTCAAGGCCGTTGACGAGGATCCGCATACGGTGCGACGTGAACTCAGCGGGAAACAATAGCGGCTCCAGCCTCAGGACATCGAGCACCGCGCGAGTCTAGCTTCGCAACGAGCATCGCCGGCTGACGGACGCCACCACCTCGGCATGTCAGTGCGGCGCCACCTTCACCCGCGGCTCTGCGCAACCTCGTGAACAATTAACGGAACGCGGCGCACTCATCTCGGCAGATCCGGTCGTTCAGCGACCGGTGAGCCGGCGCCCTGATCGCGGCAGGAGCGTGCATTCGATCAACCTTCGAACCGAGTATGAGGCCCGTGTGATCACCAATGGGCGAGGATCCGCGTGACGGGCGGCCGAGAAGGACGGCCACGTCAGCGAGTTCCTGATCGTCGAGGTCGTACCTCGCGCGAGTCGCATTCATGGCGCTCACCTGTCGGCCGAGCGGGTCCACAACACCCGGCGGCTCTGGGTGCAGGACGCCGACGTTGCCGGCATCGGTCACCTCGGCTCGTGGGTCATCGCCGTTTGATCCAGTCGCCCAGGATCGGCTGGCGGTTCGCTGGTGGCCGACCGGCGGCCTCCGTAGGAGGCGACCAACGCGTCCGCCACGATCGCAGCGTCTGCCTCCGCCACGTCCGCCGGGTACTCCGGCAAGAGGTCATCCCAGACGACAAGCCACGACCCGTACAGCTGGGCCTGTCCCTCGGGCCGGGCGAAGAACCAGATGTGCAGGTGTGCAGCACCGTCCCCGATGCGGTAGACGTGGGCCCGCGAGACGTGCGGCAGTGCCTGCATGTGGCGGACGATGCGTGTGTTTAACAGTCCCAGCTCGGCGGCCAGCTCATCGGGCAGGTCCGCCATGTCGTAGTGATCGCGCGGATATAGCATGAGCACCAGCGGCACGCCGACTCCCGTGATCTGGGCCAGCCGCCAGTGGTCGTCGAACCAAATTCCTTCGTCCCGGTTGCGACAGACGTTGCAGTCCGATGGGTCCTCGCCGTGCCGCGCCGGCTCGGGCAGAACCGGCGGGCGCAGCGGCGCGACGCGCAGCCCGTCCGGCTCGAACGGACTGATCTCCCACCCCGTCATACGTGCCAGCGGGAGCCGGCGCGCGCTATCCGCAGCGGCGACTGCGTGGTCATAGAACTCATCCGGTTGCAAGGCCATGATCCGCAGACTAGTCCGACAGAGACTCTTCATATCTACAGGCTCAGTGTGCCGGCCGGGCGCCGTCCGGAGCAGGCCCGGCGCCCCACGCTCGGTGGCCCGGGTGAGCCCGGCCCGAACATCCGCTCTTCTGCATGACAGGACGTTTCGTCAGCGGCCAACCTGCCGCCCCTAGGTTCTGGACCTGTCGCACATCAGTAAGCCCCGGTTCACCGCTGGGCCGGCGGCGTCGACGTGCAGGACCAGGCCCTCGACCTGCTCGTCGCCCCGAACCGCAGCTGGTCATGGAAGGACGAGGACGAGTTCGCCGCACAGACCGGCGACCCGCTCTTCTGGGATGCCGCTGACGCTGCCCAGATCCGCGCCGAGGGTGAACGACTCATCGTCCGCGCCGAAGGCGGTGAGTTTCCATTCGACGGCACCTGGTGCGACTTCCGGCCAGATCCAGCGTGGTCGGCAACCCTCTGCCCTACTGGTGGGACACGCCCAGCCATGGCGTCATCGTCCCCGACCTCGCTGCCACTTCCGGGGGCGAAGAGGCACGTCGGCACGGGTGCAGCCAGGCCACGAACTGGCCGCCGCAAACCGCGCTTGCTGCTCTCGACCCACACACAAAGACAGCCGGGCCCTGACTGGCCCGACTGCCTTTTAACGCTGCCCTGCCTCCTACACCTCTACGCCGCCAGCCCAAGCAGCTCGCCAGCGCGAGCGTTGAAGCGCTGAACTTCCGGCACCTTCGGGTAGGGCTTCATCCGCCGTTGCAGGTCGGGACGGTCTCAATAGCACGGGGCGAGTTGACTGATGCCGAGAGCTCGACAACCCGCGTTGCGCGAGACGCCGCGGCCTCTACGTCGGAGCGGTCGAGGTCGGCCACCGCCAGCGCTGCCTCGCTCAGCGCACCGCGGCGCGCCCTCCCCGCCGCCGTGCGCCGGCGGCGGATTCCGTGGCGAACCGTTCGATCTCTGCCGGCTGCTTGAGGTCACGGAAGCAGTGGGCAGCCTCGCCGAGCAGGTACGGAGTGTCAATGAACTTGGCCCACGCAGGTTCATCGTCGTGCTGGACTCGGGCGAACACCTGCTCAGCTCGTGCAACGGACGCAGCGGCGGCGGGGGCATCACCGAGGGCTGCGAGGGCACGCGCCTCAAGGATGTGCAGGTCTGCGAGGCATGCCACGGACTCACCTTCGGCAAGCCCTCGGCGGCCAGCTCGTGCCAGGATCAGTGCCTCGCGGGGATGCCCCAGCAGGTTCGCCTGGGCTGACATGCCCGCTAGGCCGTGTTTCATAGGTTGACTGGGTGGGGCAGGTTACGGCCGCTGGTGTGTCGGTGATCGATAAACAGCGAGGTCTCCGGTAGATGGTTCATCGACCAAGACGACCATCAGCACGGAGACCTCGTGACCACCATAGCGGTGACGAGGCGGTTCGACCTGACTGACGGGCAGTGGGCGGCGCTGGAGCCGCTGCTGCCGAAGGGCAGGAAGCCAGGACGACCGCCGAAGTGGAGTAAACGGCAGCTCATCGACGGGATCCGGTGGCGGGTGCGGGTGGGCTCACCCTGGCGGGACGTGCCGGAATGCTACGGGCCCTGGCAGACGGTCTACGGACTGTTCCGCCGCTGGCAGCGTGCGGGAGTCTGGCAGCGGATCGTCACCGGGCTGCAGACCCGTGCCGACGCTGCCGGTCTGATCACCTGGGACGTCAGTGTCGATTCCACGATCAGTCGGGCGCATCAGCACGCCGCTGGTGCCCGCACCCAACCTGAGCTGCAGAAGGAACCACCAGGCGGGGTCGAAGACGAGCCGGCTGATCATGCCCTGGGTCGCTCGCGGGGTGGCTGGACCACCAAGCTGCACCTGGCCTGCGAGCAGGGCCGCAAACCCCTCGCGATGCTGCTGACCGCCGGCCACCGCGGCGACAGCCCCCAGTTCACCCGGGTCCTGGCCCGCATCCGGGTCCCCCGGCCGGACGGTGGCCGACCCCGCACCCGACCCGACCGGGTCCTCGCAGACAAGGCGTACAGCTCCCGCGCCAATCGGGCGGAGCTACGCCGGCGCGGCATCCCGGCCACGATCCCCATCAAGATCGACCAGGCCGCCAGCCGGCGCAAGAAGGGGTCCAAGGGCGGCCGACCGCCGACCTTCGACCCCCACATCTACCAGCAGCGCCACGCGGTCGAGTGCGGCATCAACCAGCTCAAACGCCACCGCGCCGTAGCCACCCGGTACGACAAACTCGCCGTGCGCTACCAGGCCACACTCCACGTCGTCGCGATCAACGAGTGGCTCTGACCCGAGCTATGAAACACGGCCTAGGACGTGAGCGCCGAGAGCGGTGCTGTTCGACGCCTGGGCGAGCCTCACCACCGACCCACACCGCCACCGCAGGCCGGCCACCCATCACCAGGTTGACCAACGTCCCCGGGCAGTACAGCTAGCGCGTGCGGCTGGGGTCCCCCGCGCGGGATTGTCCGGGTGCCGGTCAGCAGGCTTCGGTTGCCGCGCAGAGCCGGGCTGCGACCCGGTCGCCCAGCGCGCGAAGCGCCTCCTCGGTCCACCGTTGGTCGCTCAGCCAGACGTACGCCAGGAGGTCACCCTGCCGCACCAGCAGATGGAAATCCACGTTGGAGAGCATGCCATTGCGCTCGATACGCTGCCGCACCGCGAGGGAGTCGGCGCCGGCGAAGCCGCTGCCCAGCACGGTCCAGGTCGTCGCGACGGTCACCCCGGGGTCGGCTGCTTCCTCGTATCGGGCACACGCCGTCAGCCTCCGTTGCGCGTACTCCATCGCGGCGGCTGCGCCGTCGCCGGCGTACCTCAGCACTTGGAGGGCGTCGTAATGGCCGCGCGGGGCGCGGAAGGTGCGGGCCGACCCGGCCACGACCTGGCCCTCCGCGGTGCCGGCCGGCGGCCGCCAGCTCGGGCAGGCGGAGACGAACCGCACGGCTCCCGGATCGGCCGGCCCGTCCGAGTCAACCGCATAGCCCGGACCGAAGTCCGCCGGCGTCAGCAGGGCGGCCGCCACCGCCGTCAGGAGCGACGCCGTCGCGGCTGGGGGCGGAGTCGGTGTGGCCGACGGTGCCGAACTGGTCGGGGCGCCGGCGATCGGTGATGCGCCATCATCGCCGCAGGCGGTCAGGATCATCAACAAGGTGACCGCGGCGAGCATCCGAAGGTTCTCCCTCATGGCAGCACCGTAAGGACCAGCGTCAACGCCAACCGCCGGCTGGCTACGCCAGCGCTAGGACCGACGTCGACACCGCAACCGCCGCTCACGGCCGACAGCCCACCAGACACCGCCCACCCACAGCACCCCGTCAGACGCCAAGCCGTCCGCAACGCACTACTTTGCCGAGATGAGGATGTGTACGCTCAGTCAGCTGCCGCATCCGTGCCGCTACGCCGGGTCCCCCTCGGCGAGCAGCCGGGCATAATTGCCCATCGACCGCTGGTAACGCGCCAGGTGCGGGGCGAGTGCGCCCAGCGCCAGCGCGACGGCCTCCCGCTCGCGTCCGACGTCGACCAGCGCCAGAGCCAGGAACCCCGCGACCGCGTCGTCGAGCTCGTCGCTGCCGGCGTCCCGTTCGGCCGTCAGGAGCGCCACGCTCTCCCCGGCGCGACCGAGGTTGCGCAGTGAGCTGGACATCTGGATGATCGTCCGTCGCCGCCGCAGCCCGGTGAGCCCAGCCTGCAGTGCCTGCCGGTAGAGCGGGACAGCCAGATCGGAGTGCCCGGTCGAGTCCCACGCGCAGGCGCGCTCGAACAGGCCGACCGCGCTGTCGGCGGGTAGTTCAGCGGCGAGCTCGCCTATCCGACTGACGAAGTCGTCCTCGGCGAAGCTGTCCATCGTCGCCCACGCCTCGGCGACCCGCCGCTCCCAGTCGGCGCTGATCTCGCTCTGGCTGGTCACGTCATGCATGGTGATCTCCCTCGTTGCGGGCGGCCGGTCGGCTCGCGCTCGCCCATCCTGGGAAGTCGCTAGACTCGACACCACTGATTCGGTCACAACCGAATCTCTCAGACCTCTGCGGGGAGGAGCCAGCCATCACGGCAACCCTCCGATTCAGCACCGCCGACCTGCTGCGCTGCCGCTTCGCAATCTCGCCGGCCTTCGAGACGCTGTCGGCGATCCGGCTCACCCTGCCGGCGGAGTCCCCCGGGCAGCACCGGCGCTGGCTGGACGCGGTCGCCGGCCAGGTCGCCGGAATCGACCTGCGGCCGATCACCCTGCTGCAGCCCCGACGCGGCTACACCCCGGACTTCCTGGCCCCGCCCCCAGCCGGGCCGCTCGCAACCTTCGAGGACGATCTGGCCCGGATCGCTGACACCCCGCCCAGCCAGGTCGCCGCCGAGATCGCCCGATCCCTGCACGACACTCCGGGTGCGGCCGACAGCGAGATCGGCCGATACCTGCTCGGCGATCCCGTCGGGGTCCTCGCGACGCTGACCGGCCTGATCCGTACCGCGTGGCACCAGCTCGTCGAACCCAGGTGGCCCCGCGTGCGTGCCCTGCTCGACGCCGACGTGGGCTTTCAGACCAGGCGGCTCGCGGAGGGTGGTCTCGACCGGCTCTTCGCGGAACTGCATCCCACCCTGCGCTGGCACGACAACACCCTCATCCGCGAGTACGGCGACGACGACCACCGCGACCTCGCCGGTGCGGGACTCGTCCTGATGCCCAGCGCGTTCAAGTGGGACCAGGTGGTCGTCGTGATGGACGAGCCGTGGCAGCCCACCGTGATCTATCCCGCCCGCGGATCCGGCACGCTCTGGCAGCAGCTCAGCGGCACGCCCGACGCCGCATTGCGTCGCCTGATCGGGCGGACCCGGGCCGCGCTACTGATCGGGCTGACCGAACCCGCGACGACGACCACGCTCGCCCACCGGCACGCTCTCGCCCCGGCCACCGTCTCGGAACACCTGACGGTGCTGCGCGACGCCGGGTTCATCATCGGCGAACGCCACCGGCACGAGATCCGCTACCGGCGTTCGGCGCTGGGCACCGCCGCGGTCGACCGGCAGTCTTGAGCACCCACATCTGCCGCTGGTCGCGCGTTGGAGGCTCCGGTGGTGGCGCACATCCGAAACTGCCGGTGTGAATGCGTCGAGGCAGCCGATGGCTGGCTCCGACAGGCAGACTTGATCTTCCCTTGGATCGCAGTAGTTGAGCGACGGTTATACCGTTCGATGGCCGTTATGGGCTGGTCAGGGTGGTGTCACCAGGTGTCGGGGTGGTCGAGGTCGCGGGCCGGCTGGTACCCGCTGAGGACCGCCAGGCCTTCCGACTCGGTGTAGCCGTTCCCCCAACCCTTGAGGAACGCCTCGATGACGCATGGCTTGACGAACATCTCCAGTACGTCGCTGCCCTGCCTGCGTGCCCCGTAGGGCCCTGCGGCAAGTTCGCCGGTCCTGGCTTCGTAGCCCGGCACGGGTTGCGCCCGAACCGTCAGCCAGCGACCGGATTCGTCACCTATTACGAGTGAGCCCTCAGCGAAGGAGCCACGCTCCGACCGGCCGAGCGTGACCGAGCATTCGAGCAGCCGCCCGCCGGGCGGCAGCGACTGCAGGCGGAACGGCACGACGCAGCGGTGGGCGCCGTCGAACCGGACACGACTCGCCGTGTCTGTCGCCTCGTCGCGGGTGGTCGCGTAAATGTCGAGCTGGGCCCAGAGCCCGTTGACGGGTTGCCAACGAACGAACCACAGGTTCACGTCACCGGACGGATCGAACCAGGCGACCCCCGGGCGGCCTCCGACTCGCACGTCGGTCGGTGGCTGCGGTCGTCCCGCCGACGATAACGTCTGCTGCAGCGCGTCCAGCGTCGCGACGCTGCGCGCCAGCACGAACCGAGCCTGACCGGTTGGGCCCCGGAACTCAACGCTCTCGGCGCCGCGACCGGCGCCCCAGGTCGCGGATTCGGCACCGCCGACCAAGGTGTCGGTCGTGAAGTGCACCACACCAGGATCAACCACCGCCGCCCCCACAGCGGCGCCGCGGACCTACCACCAGCCGCCTTCGAAGCCCTCTACCATCCCAACCAACCACGGCTGACCCAGCCAGAAACCCAACCCATCTAGCCGCTACCAAACCGGGGCGGTTCAGTCACTCACCCCGCCTGCGACGAGCGTCCGCCGCCGGCGCCGGACCGCGACGACCACCGCTAACACGGTGCCGACCAGCACGCCGAGGGATGCCAGGACGGAGGCGGCCAGCACCGCCAGTGCCTTCGAACGTGGGTTGTGGAACCGGGGAGGATCACCGATTGAGAGGGACGGTGTGCCGTCCGCAGCCGAGGCCGTGCAGGTCACCGTGTACGTTCCGGCCGGCTGGGCATGCACCATCATCACGCCGCGCCAGCGCTCGCCGTTCGCGTTCAAGGTGACATCGTCGGGACGCATCGAGACCGTGGTCCACCCGAGTTCCTGGGTGTCCGCCGGGGAGGGGGCGCAGCCAACGCCGGGGAAGTTCTGGGGGCCTCTGTCCTTGGCCCACACCATCTTCCCGGCCTCGGGCACGTGCACGGTGACCGGCTGGCCGGGCGTGATGCGCTGTCCGAGGTCACCCCCGGCGGGAACCAGGAACAGCACCGCGGGGGCGGCCAGCACACTACCGACGGCGATCAGCGCCGCGACCAGGTACGAGGTGCGGCGGGGCCGTAGCGGGTTGGCAGCGACGGCCGCCGCAGCAGGATCCATGGAGGCATGCTCACCTGTTGCCGATGGCCGCGCCAGTACCTGTTCGGCCACTTGACCGAGTCACGTTGTCGTTCCAAACGTCCACAATGGGTAGCCGTGCTGGTTGATCAATGAGCACGGAGCGTTCAGATTGCGGCTGCCGGCGTGCGATTGGAGGCCAGTGTTGAACCCTGCATCGGGCACGGATCGGGCATGAGCCCCGGACCTGCCTGGCAACAACTTCATCTGATGGTCCGGCCCAGCAACGGCCCGCGAGGTCGTCGACGGACTCCTCGATTACAAGTTCTAGGCGCCTCGTCCGGTGCGGTCCGCCCGCGTCCGCGACCTTGGGCGACTGTCCGCGCTTGGCAGCCTGCGGCCGTCCTCGTGCCAACCGGTTGCTAATGAGAGTTGCCGGGTCAGTTACGGCAGACTCGGGTCCGGTAGCCGCTGGCGGGTGAGCACTCCCCGTTGCAGGACGCGTGGCAGTCCTATTGACAGATCGTGCCCCTGCCGGTGGTCGGGAGACGGAATCGCTGATGGGATGTCGTGCCCGCCGCAGGTGCGTGAGCACTTGATCATTAGCTTGCGGAAGGTCTCCCGGAGGCTGCCAGACAGCTCGCGCGACTGTGGACCTGCGGGAGGACGACGTGTTGTTCGTGGGAGACGACTGGGCCGAGGACCACCACGATGTCGAGATACAGGACGAGGCGGGCCGACGGCTGGGCAAGGCCAAACTTGAGGAAGGGATCGCCGGCATCGCCCGCCTGCACGCGCTGATCGGCCAGCAGTTGGGCGAGGACGGCGACCCGGTCCAGGTGGTGGTCGGCATCGAAACCGACCGGGGCCCGTGGGTGCAGGCGCTGATCGCGGCCGGCTATCAGGTGTATGCAATCAACCCGCTGCAGGTGGCCCGGTATCGGGAACGGCACGGTGTCTCAGGTGCGAAAAGCGACGCTGGTGACGCCCACGCCCTGGCCGACATGGTGCGTACCGACCGGCATCAGCTCCGCCCGGTCGCCGGCGACAGCGCTGCAGCCGAGGCGGTCAAGGTCGTGGCCCGGGCGCACCAGACGTTGATCTGGGAACGCACCCGTCACACGTTGCGGCTGCGGCAGACGCTGCGGGAGTTCTTCCCCGCCGCCCTGGTCGCGTTCGACGACCTCGCCGCCGCCGACGCCCTGCAGCTACTGGGCAAGGCTCCCGACCCGGCGTCGGCGGCCCGGCTGACCACTGCGCAGATCACCGCCGCGCTGAAACGGGCCCGCCGCCGTGATGTGGCGGCCAAGGCCGAGAAGGTGCAAGCAGCCTTACGCACCCAGCAGCTGGGCCAGCCGCCGCTCGTGACCGCCGCTTACGCAGCCACCGTCCGCGCCCAGGTAGCGATCCTGACCACGCTGCACACCCAGATCAAGGCAATGGAAGAGCAGGTCGAGGCGCATTTTGGGCAGCACCCGGACGCTGAGACCTACCTCAGCCAGCCCGGCCTGGGCCGAATCCTCGGCGCCCGGGTGCTAGCCGAATTCGGCGACGACACCACCCGCTACGCCGACGCCAAAGCCCGCCGCAACTACGCCGGAACCAGCCCCATCACCCGCCAGTCCGGCAAGAAGAAGATCGTGCTGGCCCGCTACGTGCACAACGACCGACTCATCGACGCCATCGGCCGGCAGGCCTTCGCCGCCCTCAAAGCCTCCCCCGGCGCCCGCGCCTACTACGACCAGCAACGCCACCGCGGCCTCGGCCACCACGCCGCACTACGCCAACTCGGCAACCGCCTCGTCGGCATCCTCCACGGCTGCCTCAAAACCGGCACCCACTACGACGAGAACACCGCCTGGCAACACCGCGAACAGCACCACCAAGACGCCGCTGCTTGACCGCAGCGCTCATGGGATGTCTGTCAACGGAGCCACGCGGCCCAGCAGAGGACCACGACGCCGATCACAGATTAGTTCTGACTTCCTCCTGCGCACGCAGGCTCCGTCCAGCGGCTGACCGCTTAGGTGTGAATGTCGATCTCGCCTGCCGCCGCGCTTCAACCGGTGTCATCTGATGTCGTCGCGTGTGCCCCGGCCACCGTCCGAGGTCGCCCAAGGATGGATGACACCAGGCCTCTTGCTGACTTCTTGCTGACGCAGCGGGTCCGGCCTCGGCCACGGCGGGTGATGTCACGTACACGTTGCACGTCCCGCCGGGCCCTGCCGCTGCGCGTGGTCCCGCTGCGGGTCCGGCTGGACGACCGGGCCCAACGGCGCACCCGCCGTTGTGGCCTCCGCCACCGCGATGGTTGAAGTTGCTGACCTGGGGTAACAGACCGCGTGGGTCCGATCAGGACAAGGCATTCCTGATCGGATCGCTGGTTGCCAGGGTTGTCCGACCGTCCACTGGCGCCTCGGCGGGACCGCCCCGCCGTTTGCGGCAGCGTCGCCGCGACAAGCCCCTCTGGGGCTACGCCGTGTGACCGCGTTCGGCAGGGTTGGAAGGACAGCATGCGTCCCGTCATCGCAGTGTTCCGTCAACGCGAGCCGTGGCTCTTCCTCACCATCGGTGCCGGCGTGGCGGTCGCCGGTCATGCCCTGCTGGCGCTGCTGATCGGGTACGAGACACCTCCCGCGCTCGCCAACGCCGTGCAGATCGTGTTGACTCTCCAGCTCAGCTTCGTGGCGCACGACCGACTCACCTGGCGCCGCCACATCGTCGGCCGGACCGCGGGTCGCTCCCGCAGGTGGCGGCGGTTCCAGGCGGCCCGGGGCGCCAGCGCCGTGCTCAGTCTCGTCGCCTTCCCGTTCCTCGCTCCGGTCCTCGGCACCGGGCTGGCCTACTGGGGGCTGCTCGCCGCCGGGACCGTCGTCAGCTTCTGCTCCGACCGGCTCTGGTCGTTCTCCCACAAGGCAGGTACCACCATGGTCGAACCGAAACCCAGTCCGCGGTCCCGCGGAGCGTACCGCCAGCTGCCCGTGGCCCTGCGCATCACCTCGGTGGCCGGGTGGCTGGCGGTGCTGGTCGCCCTGGCCGCCGTCTTCCTCAACGTTTTCCTGGTCGTCATCTCACTGTTCATGCTGGTCGTCGCGGTGATCACGCTGACGTTCCAGCTGTACAAGTGGTGGTTGCCCGAGCACAACGACCCAGACCGCTACGGCGACCCGGACGACCCGCGGCTGCCCGGCGTGATCCTGGTGCCGATGCGGCACGAGGAGGCCGTCGCCGGGCACACCCTGGAGCGACTGGCCAATCTGGATCATCCCGACTACGTGGTGGTGCCGATCATCGACCATCCGGACGACCCTGGCACTGCGGCGATCGCGCACGCCAAGGCCGCGCAGTACCCGGGACGGGTACTGGTCGCGCCGTACCCGGAGGACACCGACGTTCACAACAAGCCGATCGGGCTCAACGCCGCCGTCCGCGAGCTCAACCGACTCGGCGTGCGATACGAGTGGATTGGCGTCGCCGACGCCGAGGACCTGTTCCACCCGGGGCTGCTGCGCATGGTCGACTACCGGTTCCGGAAGACCGGTGCGGGTATCGTGCAGTGCGGCGTGCAGCTGATGAACTTCAGTGTCGACCCGCGAACCCTGCCGTTGCCCACCGGCCTGCAGCCCCGCGTGCGGCGCTGGCTGCAGGCGAACACCTCCGGCTGGTGGCGGGCGGCGAACGTGCTGGAGTACTACAAGTGGTTCCAGTCCCGGTTGAAGCTCCAGGCGGCAACCAAGGTGATGCCGCTCGGCGGCAACACCGTCTTCTTCCGTCGGGAGTTCCTGGAAACGCTGCGCGCCCGGTACGGGGCGTACTGGGACGAGGACTGCCTCACCGAGGACTGCAAGATCGGCATGGTCGCGTCGGTGCTCGGCTACGACGTGGACGTCGTCTACATCGACGAGATGGTGACCCGGGAGGAGACCCCGGACACGCTGCGCGGCCTGGTCCGCCAGCGGGTGCGCTGGATGCAGGGCTTCATCCAGGTGTTCATCGAGTGGGAGTGGCTTGCCCTGCCCCGGCTGTGGCAGAAGGTGCTCGCCGTCTACGTGCTCGGCTTCCAGTTCTTTCAGGCGTTCTCCATGGTCTTCGCGCCGGTGGCGCTGGCCCTGGCGCTGGCGCACAAAGCGCCGGTCGTGGTGGCTCTGCTGGCCAGCATCCCGCTGGGGATCAGCCTGCTCACCATCGCGCTCGACGTGTTGATGTTGCACCAGTTCGGTCGCACCTTCAGACAGAAGGTCCGGTTCCGGGACCACCTCGGCGTGATCGTCGGCGGCTACCCGTACCAGGTGGTGCTCTCGGTGGCCGCGGTCTGGGCGCTGCTGCGGCATCTGATGGGGCGTACCAACTGGGTCAAGACCGCGCACAGCGGCGCGCACCTCGGCGCGGCGCCCATGGCCGAGGACGGTAGGCACCCGGCCCGGACACCGGTGGGGGTGGGCTCATGACCAGAACCATCGAGACAACCTCGTCGTCGCTGGATCTGCGCGAGGCCGTGCCGCTACGCCGCCGGCTCCTGATCAGCGCCCAGGTGTGGGGGAACCGGCACGCCACCAGCATCGCCGCGCTGGTACCGCTGCTCGCCCTGGTCGGGGCCGTGCACGCGATCGGCATGTCGACCTTCCCGGGATACGTCGACGACCCCGGCACCTACCTGTCGCAGGCGTGGTCGCTGCGGTACGAGGGCGAGCTGTCGCCGTACTCGTACTTTTACGACCACGCGCCGGGCGGCTGGATCCAGATCGCCGGCTGGGCGGCACTGACCGACGGCTTCGACCGGTACGACTCGGCGATCGCCTTCGGCAACGAGTGCATGCTGATCGCCAAGGTGATCGGCGCCGGACTGCTCTACGTGCTCGGTCGGCGGCTCGGCTTCGGTCGGGTAGCCGCATCGGTGGCCGTGCTGCTCTTCGGCCTCTCCCCGCTGGCGGTGGTCTACGGCCGGTGGACGTTCCTCGACAACCTGGTCACCCCGTGGCTGCTGCTGGCGTTCGTGCTGGCGTACTCGCCGCGACGCAGCATCGCCGCCGGCATCGGGGCGGCGCTGGCCTTCGCCATGGCCGCGCTGGCCAAGGAGACCACCCTGCTGCTGCTGCCGGCGTTCGGCTGGGCGCTGCTGCAGAACCTGGACCGGCGCAACCGGGCACAGGTGCTGGTCACCTCGGCTTTCGCCGGGGTGTTGCTGATGGCGATGTATCCGCTGTTCGCCCTCTTCAAGGGCGAGCTGTTCGAGGGGCCGGGGCACAACAGCCTGCTCGGCACCGCCAGGTGGCAGCTCGCCGACCGGGCCGCCAGTGGCTCTGTGCTCGAGCGCGGCAGCGCCACCTACCAGCAGCTGCAGAACTGGCTGCAGTACGACCACTGGCTGCTCCTGTTGGGTCTGGCCGCGATCCCGGTCGCGCTGCTGGTCCGCCGGCTGCGCCCGGCCGCCCTGGCCCTGGCCATCGGCTGGTTGGTGCTGGTCCGTGGCGGCTACGTGCCGTTCATGCACGTGATCAACCTGCTGCCGTGGAGCGCGCTGCTCATCGCCGGCGCGGGCAGCGCCCTCGCCGGCACCTCCGGCCTGGTGCCGACGGGTTGGCTGCGCCAGCGCGCGGGGCAGGGCTTCGGGTACGGATTCCGAATCACCACGGCGGCCCTGCTGCTGATCGGCCTGGCCGGCGTGGCGACCGTCTCCTGGACGCCGGAACTGCGGCGGATGATGACGGTGTCCGAGGAGCAGCCGCTGCGCTCGGCCACGAAGTGGGTGGGCCGCAACGTGCCCCGGGACAAGACCGTGGTGGTGCACGACTCCATCTGGACCGACCTGGTCCAGTACTACGACTTCGACCCGAAGCCGGTCATCGTCTACAAGCTCGACACCGACCCGGCCGTGCAGCGCAGCGTCAAGCGGGTCGACTACCTGGTCCTGCCCGACTGGTACTACCGCACCGCCGACGCCGAGGAGAAGTACCCGACCCTGATGGAGGCCCGCAAGCACGCCGTACCGGTGGCCAGCTTCGGCACCGGCGACGATCGGGTGCAGGTGTACCGGGTCAGCGAACACTGGGAGCTGCCGTGACCGTCCGTCGACCGCTGCCCGGCCCCCACCGAACCGGCGCGTTGGCCGCCGTGCTGGCCCTCGCCGCCGGCCTCGGCGCCGGCTGCGCCCGCCAGCCCGACACCGAGCTGCGCCCGGATCCGCCGGCGGTGACGTACGCCCCGCCTAAGCATCCGTTCCGCGACGCCACGCTGTACATTGACCGGGACACCGCGGCCGCCCGGTGGCAGGCCGCGAACGCGGCCGACTGGCTGAAGCCGATCACCGAGCGGCCGCAGGCGCGGTGGCTCAACGGGCCCATCGACGTGGCCAAGGTTCCGGACTTGGCATCCCGGGCCCGGGAGCGGCACCAGCTGCCGGTGTTCGTCGCCTACTACATCCCGAACCGGGGCTGCGCCAACTTCAAAGAGGGCGCCCCGGACGCCAGGGCGTACCAGGCGTACATCGGCAAGCTGGTCGCGGCGCTGGGGCGTACCCGGTCGGTGATCGTGATGGAGCCGGACGGCATCGTGGCCGATTGCTTCAGCGCCGAGCGGGGGGAGCTAATCGCCAACGCCACGAAGCGACTGGCCGCCGCCGGGCACGCCGTCTACCTCGACGCCGGCCACTCCCGGTGGCGTCCGAGCGGCGAGGTCGCCGAGCGGCTGTTGCGGGCCGGAATCCAGTACGCCGAAGGCTTCGCGGTCAACGTCTCAAACCGACAGACCACCGAGGACAGCTACCGCTGGGGCGTAGAGCTTTCCGACCTCGTCGGCGGACGCGAGTTCGTCATCGACACCTCCCGCAACGGCGCCGGGCCGCCACCGGACGACCCGAAACGGGACGACGAGTGGTGCAACCCAAAGCAGCAGGCGCTGGGCGAACCACCCCGACCGGTCACCGACCGGCCGGGACTGGCGGCGCTGCTATGGATCAAAGGCCCTGGGGAGTCGGACGGGAAATGCGGCAGTGAACGGACGTACCTGTTCACGCCCACCCAGGCCCGGTCGCTGATCGTCAACGCCGGCTGGGTGTCTGCCAGGGAGCGGGCCGACGCGAAGGTGGCCCGGCCGGCGCCGGTGGTCGACGTCGGTTGAGCGACTCACGTGCCGGCCACGGTGGCGGCGTGCCCGCGCGGCGCGCGGGGATGGTGGGCGATACTGGGATCGAACCAGTGACCTCTTCGGTGTGAACTCTCGGCGAGCCGGTCGGGTCGGGCCTGATGCGAGGTCAGATGGCCTGGTGACGCTCGTCTTGGTTCCGTTCAGCGGCCATGGTTGCTGTACTTCGTTGCTGTACTGCTGGCGTCGATCGGTCAGCCTCCCGGGCCCAGCCGAGGAAGCGGTGGTGCAACGCGCCGGCCGGCATGCAGGGCATGTCTTCGGCGGCCTGGACGAGGTAGGAGCCGAGGTAGAGGGCCAACGACACGGGGGCGTCTGCGTACTCCGCCCGCAGCTCCCGCTTCCGGGTCGGGCAGGGCCAGGGCAGGTCGCAGCCGCCGCAGCTCCAGATCGGCATGACTGGGCCGTGGGTGGTCACCGCACACCGCCGAGAAACCAGGCGGTGATCGTTCGGGCCTGCCGGCTGGTCGCCCAGTTCACCTGCCAGCACGGGTACGGAGCCAGCCGCGACCACCATGCGCGGCAACCAGCGCACAAGCCGTCGAGTCCTCGGACGTGCACCGAGAGGATTGTCTGCTCCAGACGGTCGTTCACTGCTCCCCCTCCCCGGGCCAGTGGCCGCGGTTGATCGGGATCCGGTGCCGGGCATGACACGGCAGGTCGGCTCCGCAGCGGCAGACCCGCCGCCATCGCCTCCAGCACCAGACCGGGCGATGCCGCCGCGCGAGGGTCATGGCGACGGCGAGCAGGTACTCCTCGTACGAGACGCGCCGCACCGGATCTCCCTCGTCATTCACGGGGGCACGCTGTTTCGCCCCCGAGTTGAGAGGAACGCGGCGACCAGGCCAAACCGCACCGCCCGCCGCATTCCGTGAGGAGGAACGTACGCAGCGTGGTAGAGCTGAATGGGTAAGGTTCGTACCCGCTGATCAGGCGACGAGGCCGACCTTCAGCGCGAGGTCATGCACATCGCCTCGCAAAGAGCGCGGTCCGTCCAGTAGATCGAGAGTGATCTGCCTGGCGTAGCCGTTGAAGCGGATCGTCTCCGGCGCGGACTCGTACGCCTGACGAAGAGTCACCACAGTGGCATCGTTGTCGCCCTTGCCGTAGTGACCGCGGGCCACCTCGATCAGGTGCCGGGCACGGCGCGGTTTCGATGGGATCGCCGCCGGGTCAAGGCGATTCGCCTGCCGCACCGCCTCACCGGACTTCTGAAGCTCGACGGCGACGGTAACGGCGTGGGCGCCCATGATGACCCGCGAGAACGAAGTCTGCGGCTGGTAGAAGTTCTCCGGCAGTCGCTGCGCCACCCGGTCCGCACGGTCCCAGTACCGCCAGGCGCGACCCTCCTCACCGGCCCGAGCGGCGGTATAGGCAGCTTCAAAGTTCAGGGCGCCCCAGAGAGCGAGCAGGTTCGGGTTCGCGTCGGTCGTTCGGGGTTTGAGCGCCGAGACCACGTCGAGCGTCACCGCCATACCGGTGTCCCAGTCCCCGGCGTCCCGGTGAACCTGGCACAGGAACCATCCCGCGCAGGCCAACGCCTCCGGATCTCCCGACTCCTGCGCCGCCACCATCGCGCGGTCAGCTACGCGCCACAGCAACTCGGCGGCAGGCTGGTAAGCAAGGAACATCTGGGCCAGGCCGAGCACTTCGGCAAGCAGCGCCTGAGCCTGACGACGCTCGTCACCCTCATACGTCAGCGCGGCACGCTGAGCGTCCCGGACCAAATCCGGTAGCAGAGCGCCGAGCACCGTTCGATGGTCTGACGCCTGATGACGGGCGCGCCAGGCTGCGGCGAGCCGGCCCTTGATCTGCTGTAGCGGTTGCGGTGACATGTCGTCGGACAACGCGAAGCGGTTGACGGCGTCGCGTACCGAGGCGAGTGCTGGATGCTCGGGCCCGTTGACGACCTCAGATCGATCGCTCAACTCCCCGATCAAGGCGGACACGTCGACCTTGAGGGCGCGCGGGCGATCCGATCGAGCATGTGGACACGCGGCGGCAGGATGCGATCGCTCTCCACGGCCTTGACCCACTCGGCGCTACGGCCTACCAGCCCCCCGAGCACAGCGCGGGTCTTGCCCGAGCGCTCACGGTAGACCTTGAGTCGCTGCCCAAACGTCAGCCCCGGCATGGGATCCATCCCGAACCTCCTCGTAGCGCGGGATGCGTCGCCGGCCTGTCGACCGCCGTCGTGCCCCACGGTACCCACGGGCTCCCCACCGGGTAACCCTTCGCGTCGCCGACAGGCCGGCTTATCAACTCGTCGACCGTCTCGCGCTGACCCCCGTCGGGGGGATGCGGTCTCAAGCTGTCGGCTGCTGCCATCTGGTGCGGACCCGGGTCGATGCGCAGGTGTCGGACCTCATCGGTTGACGTTCCGGACCGACCCGCATCAAGGCTTGCGCTGCCTCCTTGCTGCCTCGGCCCTCCGGCAACCTCTTCGTCCCGAACTCTTGGCGGTGGCTTCTGGTACGGCTGCGTCCGAGGTCAAGCGGCTTGTACAGGTCGGGAGTGGGGCGCCGCCGTGCTCCGTGCCTGCGTGCGGGCGCGAACGTTGCCAAGAGCAAGAAAGCAGAAGATCAGCGCGCTCTGGAGGGCAGCAATCACCAGCGCTTCCCCGAACGCGTGCATCGGCACGTTGTACGCCCGACCGTAGGCCAAGCCCACCGGGTACAACGACAAACCCACAGCACGGCTGGCAATCGCCACGATGGCCAGCCACACAAGGCCCCGTCTGGCCGGGACCAGCCGCACAGACCACCTACCCAGGTTGTAAACGACGAGCATCGCCACCGGAAGACCAATGATCATTTCCATCCGGTCATCGAATAGCTGCTCCTCGCTGTCGGTCGCCTGAACCGGCTCGAATCCCGAGACCACGCCCGCGACGACCCCCACCGTCAGGTAGATCGTCACGGTCAGCAGCACCGCGCGGAGGAGCACCTTGGGAACACCACCACCACTCACCGGGTCATCGTGGTGGTCGAGGCTTCGAGCGGTCCTCATCACCATCACCACACCGACGACGGCTACAGCTGTTTGGGTGAGCTTCTTAGCGGTGTCGGTGTTCCAGCCGAGCCCCATGAGCCCGAGGTAGCTCAAAGGAAGCAGCGCCAGTAGTAGGAACGCGACAGGCTTGCTCGATCGGCTGGAAGCCACACGTCCGTCCTTGGATCAATCGCGCCGCGCGCGTCACGACGGCTGGTCGCGTCATGATAGGCGGTCCCCTCGCCTCCGCCCAGGATCCGCCGGAGAAGGTGCCCCAGCAGCAGCTCATGGACCTGGCGATCAGATTCTCTTAGAGCCTGGTAAATAAGGGGGTTCGGGCGGTCGCCGGTCCTGGCGAAGATCGACAATCGTGACGGCGCCGGCGTGGCGGCGTGACATGGGGAAGGGCCTTCGGTACGAGCAAAGGCGACTAAACCAGCACGACCGAAGGCCCAACCCTGTCTGTATACCTTGTCGCCGGCGTCGCCGCATCCGCCACCCCGGCTATCGTTGACGATCACCTGCCCACCGCCCGGCCACGGCACTATCCGTCCGACACCTCGGATGCCGAATGGCAGGTCCTGGCTCCGCACGTGCCGGCCGGGACCGGGCGCGGCCGGCCAATCACGTACCCCCGCCGCGACGTCGTGGACGCGATCCGCTACCTCAACCGGACCGGCTGCCAATGGGACGCGCTGCCTGCCGACTTCCCGCACCACAAGCTCGTCTACCACTACTTCAAGACCTGGACCCGCGACGGCACCTTGAACCGCATGCACAACAGCCTGCGTGAACAGGTCCGCGAGCACGTCGAGGGGCGTCACCGACAGCCGTCGGCCGCGCTGGTCGACTCCCAGTCGGTACGGGGCGCGGAGACCGTCGGCCGGCCCAGCCGCGGCTACGACGCCGGCAAGAAGATGAACGGCCGGAAACGCCACATCGCCGTCGACACCTGCGGACTGCTCCTCGTCGTCCTGGTCACCGGCGCGAACGTGCAGGACCGCGACGCCGCCAAACCGCTGCTGTGGGCACTACGCGCATGCTTCCCCACCATCCGCCTGACCTGGGCCGACAGCGGCTACGCCGGCAAACTCGTCGACTGGGCCGCCACTCACCTCGCCCTGACCGTGCGCATCGTGGCCAAGCTCGCCGGGCAGACCACCTTCGTCGTGCTGCACCGCAGATGGGCGGTCGAGCGCACATTCTCCTGGATCAACCGGTGCCGACGCACCGTCCGCGACTACGAACGGCTACCCGACCACCACGCCGCGATGGTCCAATGGGCCATGATCATCGTCATGACCCGCCGCCTCGCCCGCCACCAAAACACCTGAAACCCTTATTTACCAGGCTCTTAAGCCTGCTCTACCCGCGTCCGGTAGCCGCGACTCAGGCGTCACCGGCACGAAACCGCTGACGAGTCCCCCACCAGGGACATGCTGACATGGGTCAGGACGGCCAGCACCAGCACGCGACGTGCCAGCTTCGAACGAGCTCAACTGGTGGTTGCATGTTCCTCGTGGTCGGGTTCGGCGCGGTGGTTTGCTGTGCCTGTCTGCTGCATCTGCTGATCGGCCGCTGGCTCCTCCAAGGTCCCCTGCCGCTCCTCACCGGTGTCGAAGAACGCCGTCAGGTACGCGTCCGGAGGAAGCTGGCTGTCTCTCATCAGCGAGTAGACCTCGGCACCGTGGCCGAGCTCATCAAACATGCGGTATGCCTGCGCGAAGCCGAGGTAGCTGCAGTCAACCTCGTTCGCGTACTCGGCGGCTTCAGCCTCGGCCAGGGCGACGGCCGCGTCGAAGCTCACTGCCCGCCACACCGTGATGCGTTCCTCATACACGAGCGGCGCATCGCTGCCATATTGGAAAACGCACCGCACCGAGAACCACCCCCGGTTGACGGTCTCGTCGGCGTCCTGCGCGTCGGTCACCGGCCCATCCTGCCGCACGGCGTCCCCGGCGACAGTTCACATGCGATCGCGGGCGTCCGTAGTTGTGCGCCCCGGTTGTCACCCACTTCGTCACCCAGCCTCGACGACCACCTGCGCATTACGAGTCGGTTTGCAGGGTGCTGGTGGGCCGTCTGCT
The DNA here is from genome assembly GCF_052814115.1 of Micromonospora sp. IBHARD004. NCBI lineage: Bacteria > Bacillati > Actinomycetota > Actinomycetes > Micromonosporales > Micromonosporaceae > Micromonospora > Micromonospora sp. IBHARD004. The sequence continues at coordinate 2,053,849 of NZ_CP199934.1, read as the reverse complement.
CCTCGTGCCCGACGTTGTGTCCAGGTCCGCGATCGTCCGCTCTCGTTCGCCGGTTTGGCTGCTCGCTTGGCTGCTCGGCAGGATCCTTGATTATCCCCACTCGTAAGCTCAGCCCTCGGCCGTCCTGGGGTTGCCGACCCAGCGGATTGTCTGCTTGGCGGTCGTACGCCACGATGACGTCGTGCTGGTGCAGTGGAGGAACGAGTCCGGTCAACTGCGCGTGTGGCGGGTGGGCCGCCGCCGTCTCGCCTGGCGTCCCCGGTTTCCCCAGCACGCGCTTCAAGGCGGGGACGGGGGACCGTTCGAGATCATCGCGCTAGCCATCCTCCTGGTTCTGACTATTGGCTACATGCTCAACTGGCTTGCAGCGCTGCTTGTCACCGCGGTGCTATGGCCCTACCGAGCGGTGTCCGGCCACTGGCCGGTCGTGGCCTACCCGCTTCCATCCCACCTTGGGGAGGATGACCAAAGCAGCGACCATCCACATCAGCGACGGACAAGCGACCGCCTAGCGGCACTGGCGCTGACTCACCAGTGGGCTAGGGACATCGAACAGCTCGGCCGCCCTCAGGAGCCGCGCGACGAAGAGGGTCCTTCCGGGCTCGGGAGGTGATCCGCCACTGTCCAGCTTGACCCCTCCCCGTCCAGCCCCGTGCTGTCGACAGCAACCCCTCAGTTCACCAACTACAGGTAACCCGCAGCCACCCCCGCCGGTCGTCCGGCCGATCACCCGCTGTGACCTGAGCAGACGTCGTCGCCAATGGTCGTGGTTAGTCATCACTGCCTGACGCCCGACGGCCTGGCGACGGCCTGGCCGCCTCCCCACCTTGCTGCCCTGGTTCCCTAATCAACCCGCGCCGCACAGCGACTACCTGGCGGCCGACGGTCACGACCAGGGTGGGTCCCCCAGCAGTTCACGGCAGGCCATCATCACCTTCTGCTGGGCGTCGCCGATCCGGGCCTCGGCCTGTGTCATGTCCGCCTTGCCGTGGCTGCCTACGTCCAGCTCGCCAGCCTTCTGCGCAGCCTCCAGCAGTTCGCGGCCGCCGGCGCTGACTTTGGGGTCGGTCGCGCCGCTGGCCTGCCTCCCGGCGGTGAGATTCAGGGCGAAGAAGACGTTATTTCTCTCGACCACATACGCCACGGCGGTACAGCCGCGGCGGGTGGCGTCGTCCGGGGTGGGTCGGCTGGCGGCGGGCTTGTCGTCGGTGCAGGCACCGAGGAGCAGGGCGACGGCCAGCATGCTCGCCGTGAGGGGACGGTTCACGGGGGGCATGGTAGACCGGCGATCATGCACCGGGATAGCCGGTCGTCGTCGGCTCTGGTTCGGGCGGGCCGGTTGCTGTACTTCGCTGATGTACTGGCGGGCTGCCGACTCCTTGACCCCCAGGCAACAATCACAGCGCGCTTACCTGCTGCTCTGTCGGCTCCCGGCTGCTGGCATGGTCCACGCTCGTCCGCGCCCGTCCAGTGGCGTCCGACCCGATCGTCACCCAGTTAGTCACCCACGCCCCGCAGCACTGCGTCCGCCTCGCGCACCATGTCCTGTTCAAGTTGGGCGCGCTCGGCCGCGTTGTCCTCCCACAGGTCTGCCAGGAAGGCGAACGTGGCAAGGGGCTCCGGGAACCCTAGAGACCCGGCATAGGCGGCGATGGCATGCGCGCCATCCACCGGCGCGATGGCCCCGGCCACCAAACGTCGCGCATACGAGACCACCACCTCCCAGACGGCCTGGTCGTCGTCTGGCAGCTCAGGCAAGCCCAACTCGTCGACCACCTGGTCCAGCAGCTCGCGCGCCTCGCGGTACTCGCCTCGCGAGAGCCCAGCGAGTTCCCGCAACGATGGACCATCCAGCCCTTCGGCAAGCGCTTGCGCCGCAATCATCGGCAGCTCCTCGCTAGCCAGGTCACCGGCCAGGACCCGCACCCCGACGTCTCGCATGTCGATCACACGCCGAGTTTCGTGGCTCCGCTGATCCCCGTCCACCGCGTTGCGCTAGACCTCTCGCTTGTAAGAACTGCGCGCGCGGTCCGGCTGTATCCGTCCGCGACCTCGGGCGAGCGTCCGCGCTCCTTCGCCGACCGCCGTCCCTGTGCGCGTCTGTTGCTGTCGAAACCTAACCGCGCCGTCGTCCGGGCTGTTCCGAGTCCAAAGGTCCTCGGACGCGCCGGATCGCCGACTCCTCACATGCGCCGAGTCGCGCAAAGTTCTCTCGCGCTTGCCTCAGCGTCAGTGACCCGTTGGGGCCACCGACCTCGTCGGCGCTGCGGTCGTCCGCGCCGTCGTCCTCCCAAAAGCAAACTGGGCAGATCTGATACATGCCGCGCTCTTCAAGCGTGATGAAACGACAGCACGGACAGGCGTAGGGCCCGCCTTCCGGCCCACGTCTGACGTACCTCGGCTCCTTGGCATCCACGCCGAGCATCCTGTCAGGCAGAAGATCGCCTGGCTCGGGGCGAGGCTGGGACGGCTACAGCTACAGACGTTGAAGCGGAACATAGACGCTCGCTCGCGTCACCTGCGCCACCCCGCTCGACGCGCTGGCCATGCTCCGTCGTGGCCTCACGTCATTGGTCGCTGGTTGCCGACGTTTCACGCCGTCTTGTGCCCCGTGTGTGCCCCAAGCCCGGCGAGCGGTACTTCCTCCAACGCCGGAAACCCGCCCCCGTCATCACGCCGCCGATCGCACCCAACATCGCCTCGTTGAAGGGTCCTGGCTGCTCTACGTAACCCAGAGCGACCATGAGTCCGACCCCGGCCGCCACCACGCCCACAGCCAGCATCGTGAGGTAAAGGAGGCGGCCACGCATCCCACCAGTAGATCAGCCACACAATCCGGCGTACAGGTCGACTCGTCCGTCGCCCACCAGGTCAGCCGCCGTTACATGGTGGCTGACCTGCTGTTTCTTCGGGTGCTGCTGGTCGTCGCTGGTCATCTGTGGTCGGCGTTTGACGGCCCGGTGACGGCCCAGACGGCCCGGTAACGGCCCACAACCTGGGCTGCCGGTCACCCGGTGGTGGCCCTATTGACCGTGCCAGCCTCGTTGCTGACCTGTTCTAGAGTCCGGCCATGAACCGCCGACGGCCAAGCCGAAACTTCATGCGGGTGTTCTCGACGTTCGGTCTGGTCTTTGCGGTTGCGCTCACGGCGATAGGCACATGGTCGATGGCAGACGAGCGTCGGGGATCAGAGGCAGTAGCTGAGGCGCTGGACGTCGAGCAGCAGGGAGCGAGAACCTTCCTGACGGTTCAGTTCACGACAAATCGTGGCGAGGTGTGTCAATCACGCCTGCGCGTTACGGTCGACGCGAACCGTGCTGTGGGTACCGGTGACCGCATCCGTGTCCGCCACGCCAAGAGCGACCCTTGCCTCAGAGTGCGCGAGGCTGGCGATCAATCCGGATGGTTGATCGTCCTCGTCGCGGCGGTACTCGTGATCACGTTCGCCATCGTGACCTACGTCGCGTGGCGGCGGCCCCGACCTCCGCTCCCACTTCGATACGCGGGCATGCCCTGACGAGACGGACGAGCCGACCACCGACTCGTCGGCGTAGCTCGACTCCTTCGTCCCGAACGAATGATCGGCGGGCTGTGAGCTGCCCGTAAGCCCCTACTGAGCTGCTGCGGCAATCCGCCGTCGTCCGCGTCCGTCCGTCGGCGTGCGTACCGATCGTCACTCAGTTGGTCACCCAAGCTGATCGACTCGGCTTGCTATCAGACGCCATCGCTAGGCTGCGCGCCATGACCACACGACCCACGGAGAGGTGGGGCCGCGAGGTGCAGGACCAGAAGGGCCGCATCGCCGCAGGAACCCTCGCTGAGGATGACGCCTACGCCCTGCACCTCTGGCCAGAGGCATTCATCGCCGCTGTCGACACCGCTCTTGGCGCCTACGAAGCAGACGTACGCTCGTTCTCGTCACCGTCCGATGACGAGGTCTTCGCATCGGTCGAACAGGTCGTCATGGCTCTCAACGCGATCAATGAGGAGCACGGGAGGATCGAGACGGGCGAGCGCGAGAAGCTGTGCGAGTACATCGACGACGTCCTGACAGACGCGGGCATTGACGTCGAAGGCCTTACCTCCCGACGCGGCATCGAGCGGACCGAACTCACTGACGACTGGCGCGACTGGTGAGGCATTGATCCAGCCAGCGGAACCTCGCCATCCCGTCGCCGTCGACCCGCCCTTGCGGGAGCGGGCCACCGTCGGGGCCGCCACGTCAAGACGGCCTTGACGCACGGACGGACGCTGGCGGCCCCGGCGGCGGTCTGCTCGGCTCGCCCCGGGTCTTCGGCGGTGGGATGGCGCTACCGCAACCACCCACGGACCGCGACCCGCCGACGGAGCCCCGGCCATCCCGGAGCCGGAGCGCCCCCGCCGGAGGCGCACTAACCGCAACCCCGCGACCGCCGGCAGCTCGCCGACGCGGCCGGCGTGCCCTCCCCAACGCCGCGCGGGCTCGTGGCCGCGCGGCCCGGCCGGCTGCCGGCCCACCACCCGGTCAATGCCACTGTCGTCCTGCGGCGGCCCACCGGGCTCCCCGCTCTCCGCGCCAGCCGCCGGGCATCAGGCGTGACGGCCGCAGAGCGACAGCGGCAGCGGCCGGCACGCGCCCTGGCGGCGGCGCGTGCGGCCCGTTCAGGGCCGCCTTGATAGACGTACAGAAAGTCCTCCCACACAGGCCGGCGGCCGGCTGTCCGGTCTCGGGACCTGCGTGACGGGCGGGTTCAACCGGTGTGCGCAAGAGTTCGGCTAGCCGCTCTGATGGTGTCATGTAGCCGAGCGTCGGTGGAGATTTGCCTAGACGCCCAAACCCGATGCGGCAGCTTCCTTGGAAGACATTGTCAGCGGACCGCAATCGAGATGCAGTGCGTGCAGGATTGCATGATGCTGCTCGTCTGCCCTGAGTCCCGACCGGCTGAGTGCGACGCCTAGCTCCGACTCATCGACCAGCCCGACGCCGAGCGCCGCGAACGCAGCCGGATCGGCGCCATAGGCACCGGAGGGCGGGCTAGCGCCCGGCGGGTACGGTCGGCCGAGTAGGTCGAACAGGATCTCGTTGTCGTCGTCGTCCCATGTCTCTACGAGATAGGCCTGGTCAGACAGGTACTCGTGGTAGCTGCGACCATCGCGGAACAACGTGGCCACGATGACATCGGAGTCGAACACGTCGAACGAGGCGGCTACGCTGCCCTGTGCGAGGCTCAGCAGCTTCGCCAGGTTCTCAGTCTCGGCGTAGACGCCGTCCTCCTGCAACGGCACCACCGCCCACCGATCCTCGGCGACCGGAATGATCACGGCCGCCTGCTGCGAGGCGGAAACCGCCGCACGCACGTCGACGAGATTGCCTGTGGCGAGGATCGTCTGATAGCTGCTGCCCATGAGCGAGGATCGTACGGGCCCGAGCCGAAGAGACAAGATCGTGTAGCCGGACGTATCACCCAGGTCCCGAGACTGGTCAGTCATGCAGGTCCCGAGACCCGACACGCAGGCAGCCGGCCTGTCCGGTCTCGGGACCTGCGTGACAGATCGGTATCAGCACCTGCGTGACGCTGACACTCTCTTCCAGCTCTGGTGGTGCGCCGCAGCCGGTGGCCGGCAGGGGTATTCGCGATGGGCGGCACATGTCGCCGCAGCGGCTCACATGGCTTGCGCGGCAGTCGATTTGCCCCGGTGGCGGATGATGATCCAGTGAAGCTGCGGCGCCCGTACATTGACCGAGTCGTCGCCGTGTTGTTCGGCATGCTGCTACTTGCCGGAGCGGCCGCTATCGCGTACCGAACGGTGACGGAAAAGTTCGGCTGGTTCGGCTTGTTCTTTTGCGCGGCGGTTGTGCTGTTCGGCCTAGTGATCGGTGGCTCACTGGTGCGGCACGCGGTGCTGCCGTTCCGGGTAGACGTCGACTCGCAGGGCTGGTCGGTGCGGACACCGAAGCTCAACCACAACCTGCGTTGGGACGAGATTGCCGCAGTTGTGCTCGCCGAGGCCCCCGCATCGGCGCGTCGACGGACCGCAGCGGCTCCGCGGCTGCTGTTGGTGCCGGCGGCCGGGGTAAGCGTAGGAGTCCCGCTCACGGAGGAGAGCCCGGTGGACGGCCAGGCGGCCGTGGAACTGTTCCGGCTTAACGAGGTGGACTATGGCGAGGGCCGGCTAGTGCGGGACTTGGGGATGATGGCCGGCGAACGTTTTCACAACCTCTGCCGGCAGCTGACTCGGCCAGCGGGCGCGATTGCGCTGCGCCGCTTCCCAGACGGGCAAGATCATGTTCGGCTGACGCGGTGGCTGGACCGGCGCAAGGCCTTGCTGTTCGCCGGCTGGTACCTGCTCGTCCTTGTTCCCCCGCTGCTGCTCATCGGCTTGGCCGCGCAGCGCAATGAGCTGCTTGGCACCGCCGTATTGATCGCAGGCGTGGTGGCGATCGGCACCACCACCTTCAAGATCTGGCTCACCTTTGGCGATTGCCGGAACCTGGCCGACGGTGCAGCGATAATCGATGGCTCAGAGCTGGTGACCGGCATTGGCTCCCCGAACCACCGAACAAGCCTGCATTCCGGAATCGTCAACGTGCTGCAACCGGGCTCTCTGAGGGGCTACGGCAAGGCATGGCTGCTCACGCACCCAGGACACAAGGGGCGTCCCATAGCCGACCTGCTGCTCAGCGATCCACGCACCGGACGGCTACGCAGCCGGGACGACCTCCGCGCACTGGAAGCAATCCTGCGCATCTCCTCCCACGAACGGGACCGAGCCGCGGCGCGCCAACTCGAAGAACTGGCGGCGGAGGCACCGGCATCGGAGGCATTGTCCAGTACGCCGTCATCGGAAGCCCTACCTGCGTCCGCATACGCATTTGCCCTCTGGCAGGCTCTGCAAGGAGTGGGGCGCGCTGTTGTACTGCTCGGCGTCGTGCTCACCGTCGCGCTCGCAGGAGGTTGGGCAGGCGAGAACTCCGCCGTTGTGGGACCCGCCCTGTTCATCGCCGCTGCCTGCCTGTTCGGCGTGTGGATCCTGTACGCGCTGTACCGCACGCTGGGACTCCTCGACGCGCTGCTCACGATCGCAGCGCGCCCGTTCCGCTGACGCAGCGCACTTCGACACGAACCGCGAACCCAGTGAGGTTCGCATCCGGTTCTGAAGGAGCGCCAGCCGTCGTGGTGATCCGACGACCAGGCGATGCCGGCAACAATCGGAACAAGATTTTCTAGCCGGATGTGTCATCCACCTCCCGAGACCGATCTGTCACGGACGTCCTGAGACCCGACAAGGCCGGCGGCCGGCTGTCCTGCGCCGCTTGATGCGCCGCATGTGAGCGCGTTGAAAGCCGGTGGTTCGGCAACGGGCGATCGGGCTACGGTTCGCGGATGAGCATCCTGCCCGGCGCAACGAGGCAGTCGTTCGTGGGACGCGATCTTCGGCATCGCACCCTCGATAGGCACTCCTTCAAGTTTTGTGATTTCCGTGGCGCCGACCTTCGGGGTGCGTCTCTCCGGGGCGCCAGCTTTGCTGGCTGCGATCTGCGGGATGCCGACCTGCGCGACGCGGATCTGTCCTACGCGCGATTCAGCTACGTTAGGACTCACGATCCGGAGTACGGACGCACGGACGTTACCGGGGCCCGGTGGGACGGGGCCAATCTTCGAGGCGTCACCGCCGAACGCGTCATTGGGTGGCCGGACGGCCTATCAGACTCCGGCACTACTTCGGGTTGACGTGTCGGCACCCAGTGCTACTCTGGCCCTCGTTGAGGATGCCAGCGTGGCCTTTCTGCCGAATCGCTGGACTCAACTCCGGAGACACCGAGCGGCCTTCCTGCCGCTGATGCGGGCCACGTCCCGCCGGCTCTCGATCGCACCGGCCACCATGCCGGTTTCCCGAATCCGCTGAGCGGCCCAGCACGGCCTTTCCTGCCGTCCACGATGGCCCGGACTCGTAGACCTTCCACGGGTGGGGACAGCCCGCGGCAACCCGCCGGATGCCGATATCCCAGGCTCCTCACCCGTGCCGGCCCACAAGTCAGGTCCACGAGCGCGAAAGGACATGACCCATCGGCGGAAGTGGCACGACCACGATTCCGCCCTCCGGCGTCAGCCGCCCTCTCGGCGGTGCCAGGAGACACGACGAACACCACCAGCGGACCCAGGTCCACGGCTGGTGGTGCTTCGTCTCCCGTCCCTGCCACCCCCTGATGAGGAGACTGTCGTGTCCACCCCGCTCGCCCTGTACCGCCCTGACCTCGCCGTCGGCCGTGACGCCCAGGCCATGCAACGCGCCGCCACGCCGGAGTTCTCCGGCTGGCTGAAGCACACCCGCCCCGCCGGCGGCTGCGCCCGCCCGATCCGCCTCACCGGCACCATCGCCGCCATCGACCGGAACACCGGCCGCATCACGGGCCAGCTGCACACCGACGAGCTGCCCGACCGGACGCTCTACAAGGCGTGCGGCAACCGCCGCGAATCGGTGTGCCCGGACTGCGCCTGGGTCTACCGGGGCGACGCCTACCAGCTCACACGCTGCGGCCTGACCGGCGGCAAGGGCGTCCCCGAATCGGTCGGCCGGCACCCGGTCGTCTTCGCCACCTTCACCGCACCGTCCTTCGGCACGGTTCACCACCGGCACGTCCCCCATCACACCTGCACCGCCCGCCAGCGCTGCGACTGCCGCCCCGCGCCGTGCCGCGCCCGGAGCACCGTCGACGCCTGTCAGCATGGGCGGTCCGCGGTGTGCTTCGCCCGCCACGACGCCGACGACCCGCGGCTCGGGCAGCCGTTGTGTCTGGACTGCTACGACCACGACCACCAGGTCGTCTGGAACTACTTCGCGGGCGAGCTGTGGCGGCGCACCAAGCAGGCGATCGAACGCCACCTCGCCGCCCTCTGCCGCAAGCGCGGCATCCCCCTCGTCCGGGTCGTCACGGCCTCCGGCAAGGTCCGCTGGGTGCCGCCCGTGCGGGTGTCCCACGGCAAGGTCGCCGAGATGCAACGCCGCGCCGCCGTGCACTTCCACGTCCTGCTGCGCCTCGACGGCGTCGACCCCGACGATCCGGACGCCCTCGTGCCGCCACCGGCCGGCATCACCATCGACGACCTGGAAGATGCGATCCGCGTCGCCGCCTCGCGGATCACCGTCACCACGCCCGCGCACCCCGACCAGCCTGAAGGCTGGCTGGTCGCCTGGGGCGAGCAGGTCGACGTCCGGCGCATCAACACCGCCGACGGCGAGCTGACCGACGACAAGGTCGCCGCCTACCTCGCCAAGTACGCCAGGCCACCGAAGCCACCGGGCACTCGTTCACCCGGTTCACCCCCACCACCATCGACGACTACGCCGATCCGGCAGGCGACCACACCGCCCGGCTCGTCAACGCCTGCTGGCGCCTCGGCCGCCCCACCCACACCGACACCGCCAACGGCGCCGCAACCGCCGACGACCGTCAAGGCGGCCTTGACACCAAACGGCGCCCCTACGCTGGGCTGCGTCGCTGGGCGCACATGCTCGGCTTCGGCGGCCACTTCCTCACCAAGGCCCGCCGCTACTCCGTCACCTTCGGCCTACTTCGCGACACCCGCGCCACCTACCGCCGCAGAGAAGACGACGACACCACCGACACCAGCCTCGTCGCCACCCTCACCTACATCGGGGCCGGCTGGCTAAGCGACGGTGACGCTCTCCTCGCCAACACCGCCGCCCGACAGCGACGAGAGAGCAGACGCATCGGCCGGGAAGAACTCGCCCACGAAGCCTGGCTCATCGGGGCCGCCGCATGAACCATGACCTCACCCCGCGCTGGTACTCCCCCGCCGAGGTCGCCGTCCTGCTCGGCTTCGGCATCTCCAAGGTCAAGATGAAGATCGCCACTGGCGAGCTGCGCTCCATCAAGGACGGCAAGTACCGCCGCATCCTCCCGGAGTGGGTCGACGACTACATCCGCCAGCAGGTCGAACGCCAGGAGGCCGCCTGATGCCCGCCCGCGCACGAGCCAACGGCGAAGGCTCGACCTTCCCCTACCGCAACGGCTTCGCCGCCTACGTCTGGGTCACCAAGCCCGACGGCAAACGCACCCGCAAGTACGTCTACGGCAAGACGCGTGAGGCAGTCCACGACAAGTGGATCAGGCTGCACCAGCAGGCGAAGCAGGGACCGGTGGCGACCAGCGTCCCGACGGTTGGCAGCTTCCTGGCGCAGTGGCTGTCGGAGATCATCGAGCCGAACCGGGCACCGCTGACCTACGCGACCTACGAGACGATCGTCCGCCGGTACATCGCTCCGGGCCTCGGCACTAAGCGGCTTGACCGGCTCCAGTCGCGGGACGTGCAGACCTGGATTAACCAGGTGGCCCGGACCTGCCAGTGCTGCGCGCAGGGTAAAGATGCGGCCCGGCCGAAGGAGAAGCGGCGGTGCTGTTCGATCGGCAGGTGCTGCCGTGCGGTCCCGTCGACGCGCACGGTCAGCGACATCCGGGCAGCACTGCGGGCCGCCCTCAGCCACGCCCAGGCCGAAGACCTCATCGCCAAGAACCCCGCGGCGTCGGTCACCCTGGCCACGGTCCGCCGGCGGCGGGGCAAGTCGTGGTCGAGCCACGAGGCCCGCAAGTTCCTCGAATCCGCCCGCCACGACGAGGATCCGCTCTACGCGGCCTACGCCCTGGTCCTCGTCACCGGCTTACGCAAGGGCGAGGCCCTGGGACTGACGTGGGAGGACGTCGACCTCGACGCCGGCGAGCTGACCATCGGCCGCCAACTGCAACGGGTCCGCGGCCAACTCCTGCACCGCGACACCAAAACCCAGGCATCCGCCGCCACCCTCCCCCTGCCCGACATCTGCGCCACGGCACTAGGAATCAGGAAGGCACAACGGGACGAGGCACGAGCGGCCGCCGGCAACGCCTGGCGCGAAACCGACCTCGTATTCACCACCCGCTATGGCACACCCATCGAGCCACGCAACTTCCAGCGCTCCTGGCAGACGAGATGCGAAAAGGCGAGAGTCAAGCTGATCACCGTGCACGATGCGCGACGCACCTGCGCCACGTTGCTCGCCGACCTCGACGTCCATCCCAGAGTCGTCATGCAGATCCTCCGGCACGCCCGCTTCTCCGTGACCATGGAGATCTACACGCAGGTCTCGTCCAAGGCGACCCTCGACGCCCTCAAGCGCCTCGGCGACTCACTCGGCCACTGACCTACTGCTGTACAAAATTGCTGTACCGAAGCAGAAAGGCCACCTCCCGAACCCGGGAAGTGGCCTTTGACCTGCGTGGGCGATACTGGGATCGAACCAGTGACCTCTTCGGTGTGAACGAAGCGCTCTCCCGCTGAGCTAATCGCCCTCAGCGCCGATGACTCTACCTGATCGAGAACCCAGACCAAAAACCCGGGTCTCAGTGCGTCGCGAGGTAGTGCAGCGCCCGGGCGACCAGGTCGATGCCGAGGCTGTACTTGAGCGACAGCCACACCACGACGGCCACGAAGACGAGGCCGACCGCGCCGAGCACGAGCCGCACCGGCAGTGACCGGCTGGTCACCCAGCGCGTCCAGTTGTGCACGTGCCGTCGGGTGAAGCCGAGCAGCCGTCGTGCCCAGTGGAACTCGACCGCCCAGATGCCCAGCCCGGCGATCACCAGCAGCCAGCCGGGCCCGGGCAGCGGGATCAGCGCGATACCGACGGTGACGACGATGGCGCCCGCGATGGCGATGAAGATCTTGAGGGTGATCCGGCCGGTGGGGTTGGCGCGGATCAGGTCGAGGGTGGTGTGCACCCGCTCCCGCCAGCCGCCACGACGAGGCGGCGAGACCGCGGTGCCGGCCCGCGGGGCGGCGCCGCCGGAGGCGCCGCGCGGATCTCCGGGACCTCGCTCCGTCGACACTCCGCACCCCCGCCTTTCGGCTGCTCGGGCCGCTCCTTTCGGTGGGTCGGCCGTGGTCGTCGGATCCACTGAGGAACCCCTCGTGACCATTTCCACCCCCAGTGTCGCCCGGGACCGTCACCCCTGCAGAGGACTGGACGTTACCGGAGTAAGTCGACGACTGAACCACCCGATGCCGGGCGGCACCACGGTCTGGGCGGAACGGGCAATCCTACAAGAATATTCACATTCTGGCAGGCTTTCCGACCCTCTTCCCACCACTGGGTGAAGTCAGCGTATGGCGGAGCGTAGCCAGGAGTAGCACCTGAGTATGGGAAAAGCGGGACACGCGCGTTCCGCAGCGGTGCCGGGGGGAGAACGTCCATGAGTGTCATCCGACCGACGACCGTAGAGGTCGAGACGTCGCTAAGGCTCGTCGCACCTGACGCCACCGCCTTGCCGGTGCGTGCCAGTCTGCGTTACGACCCTGCTGACCCGTATGCGGTCCATGTCCTGTTCCATGCCGAATCCGCCGGCGGTGAGGCGGTGAGCTGGTCGTTCGCGCGCGAACTGCTGGTCACCGGGCTCGACGAGCCGGCCGGCATCGGCGACGTCCGGGTCTGGCCGTGGGCCACCCCGCGCGGCGACTTCGTCGCGCTCGCGCTGTCGTCCCCGGACGGCAACGCCCTCTTCGAGGTCCCGCGCAGCGTGCTCGTGCGCTTCCTGCGGCGGACCTACGTCGTCGTCCCGCGCGGCCGCGAGGCCGAGCATCTGGACGTCGACACGGCGGTGAACCGGCTGCTCGCCGGCCGCTGACCACGCAACCCGGGGCCGCGCGGATCTGCCGAGTCCGCGCGGCTCCGGCCACCACCGATCGGGTACGCCGCGGGCGTGCCCGAATCAGCCGTGCGTGGTGATCCCGCCGTCAACGGGGATCACCGCTCCGGTCAGGTACGCCCCGGCGCGGGACGACAGGTAGATCGCCGTGCCCGCCATGTCCTCGGGCCGGCCGATCCGGCCGAGCGGCACCTGCTGCTCGATCGCCGCCCGGGCGGCCGGGTCGTCCAGCGCGAAGGCCATCATCTTGCTCTCGAACGGCCCCGGCGCGATCGCGTTGACCGTGATCCGCTCGCCGGCGAGCTGATGGGCGAGGCTGCGGGTGAGCATGTGCACGGCCGCCTTGGTGGCCGAGTACGCGTACACCTCCATGAACGGCACCCGGAGGCCGTCGATCGACCCGATGTTGATCACGCGGGCCGGGTCGTCGGCGCTGGCTGCGGCGCGCAGCGCCGGCAGCAGCGCGGTGGTGAGCCGGAAGACGGCCTTGACGTTGACCGCCCAGAGCTTGTCGAACGCGGCCTCCGGGTACTCCTCCAGCGGCGCGCCCCAGGTCGCGCCGGCGTTGTTGACCAGCACGTCGAGCCGATCGGTGCGCTCCCGCACCGCGGTGGCCAGCCCCAGCGCGCCCTCGTCGCGACTCAGGTCGGCGGGGATCGCCTCGCAGCGTCCCTCGGCGGAGAGCTCCTCGGCCACCCGCTCGCAGACGTCGGCCTTCCGCGACGAGATGATGACCTTGGCGCCGCCCTGCACGAAACCCCGGGCGATCATCAGCCCGATCCCCCGTGAGCCGCCGGTGACCAGGACCGTCTTGCCTTCGACCGAGAACAGATCCGTCATGCCCATCCCATCGCGAGTCGGCGGGGCCGAGGGGGGTCCGCCGACCCAGGCGCTACCGATCGGTAACCTAGTCGGCCCGCGACTGTGACGACAAGCCCGCGCCCGCCGATCCGGCCTCGAGATGCAAGCTGGGCAGGAGACCGTTAACGTCGGGACGATGGTCACTCCCGGTCAGCTCTCCCCGGCCACCCGTACCGACCTGTCCCGCGTAGAGGGGGACCCTGACGAGATCACCACCGGCGCGCTCGGCGACCTACCGGTCGAGCCCGGCTGGCGCCGCCCGGTGCTGCTCGACGCCGACCTGCTGATCCTGGTCACCGGCGGACACGGCAGCGCCGAACTGGACTTCCGGGCGCTACCCTGCCGACCCGGCACCCTGCTGCGGGCCCGCCCCGGCCAGGCGCTGCGCTGCCTCGGCGCCCACCTGGACGCGACGGTGGTGCGCTGGGGCGCCGGCACGCTGCGCGGGCTCGACGTCGACCCGGACGCGGTGCCGACGTACCGGCAGCTCGCCGGTGAGGACGAGGACGCGGTGATCGGCGAGGTCACCCAGCTCGCGGTGGACGCGGAGCGGCACCGGGGGGTACCCGCCGCCCGGGCCCTGCTCCGGCACCAGCTCGCCGTGCTGCTGCTGCGGCTGACCCTGCTCGGCAGCCCGGACGAGCGGCGCGCGCCCCGCCCCGAGTCGGAGACCTTCCACCGGCTCTGCCGGGAGGTCGAACGCGGCTACCAGCACACCCGGCGGGTCGAGGACTACGCCGCGCAGCTCCGCTGCTCCGTGCGGACCCTCACCCGGGCCTGCCTGGCGGTGACCGGTCGCAGCGCCAAACAGGTCATCGACGAGCGGGTCGCGTTGCAGGCCAGCCGGCTGCTCGCCGCCACCGACGACCCGATCGCCCGGATCGGCCGCCGGCTCGGCTTCCCCGAGCCGACCAACTTCGGCCGGTTCTTCACCCGCGAGATCGGGGTCAGCCCGGGCGCCTTCCGGGCCGCCCGGGAACAGCCGCTACCTGTCCGGATGGTGCGCCCGCGCCCGCCCGCCGACGCGCCGGTGCCCAACGGCCAGGCATGATGGCAAGGTGCAGATCTCCGCGCGTGGCGACTATGCGGTCCGGGCGGCCCTGAGCCTGGCCACCGCGTACCCCGCCCTGCTGTCCACCCAGGCCATCGCCGCCGAGCAGGACATGCCCCGCAAGTTCCTGGAGGCCGTCCTGGCCGATCTGCGCCGGGCCGGGATCGTCCGGGCCCAGCGCGGCGCCGAAGGCGGCTACGCCCTGGCCCGCCCACCCCGCGACATCACGATCGGGCAGATCCTCCGCGCCGTCGACGGCCCGCTGGCCGGCGTGCGCGGGCTGCGTCCCGAGGAGACGCAGTACGCCGGCGCGGCCGAGAACCTGCCCCGGCTCTGGGTGGCCGTCCGCGCCGCCGTCCGGCAGGTGGTCGACGAGGTGAGCCTGGCCGAGATGGCCAGCGGGAAGCTTCCCGGGCACGTCCGCAAGCTGATCGCCCGCCCCGACGCCTGGGAACCCCGCTGACCGGCCCGGCGACTGATTCATTTACGACATCAGCTGCATAGCGATCGCACCGGCACTCCGCCCGGCCGGGTCGGTCCCACCGAGCCCGCACGGCCGGACGGCACCGACCAGCACCGACCGGCCAGCGCCGCCGCCGTCACCACGGCGACGGCCACGGGCCGAACGTGGTGGTGTGGCCGCCGCGGTGTTCAACGAGGGGATCGTCGTCCTCCCACGTGCCCAGGGCGAGCGGTTCACCCAGCACGATGGTGTGATCGACGGCCTCGATCCGGCGCACCACCCGGCAGAGCAGCACCGCCAGGGCGTTGTCGATCAGCGGCACTCCGAACGGTCCGGACGTCCAGCCCCGGTGGGTGACGAACTCGTCGATGCGGCTGGTGGCGAAGGTCCGTGCCACCTCCTGCTGGCCGGCGGCGAGCAGGTGCACCGCCAGGTGTTCGGCCCGCGCCACGGTCGGCCAGCTCGACGACTCCCGGTCCAGTCGGAACGAGACCAGCGGTGGGTCCAGCGACACCGGGGTGAACGAGGTGGCGCTGAAGCCGGCCGGGGGCAGCGCCGGCAGGTGCCGGTTCGCCGCCAGGCCGGGCGCGGTGACCACGGTGACCGTGGCCGCCTGCCGCCGCAGCAGGGTGCGGAGCAGGTCCCGGTCGACCGGGCGCAGCTCGACGGCGGCGGCGAGGGTACGCCGCAGCGGTTGGCGGGATGAGGCCATGCGGGAATCTCCTGATCTGTCCACGATGCGGTGGAGGGAGCCCAAGAGGGGCGCGACGGTACAACGCGCCGGGCCGGGCGGAGGAGGTGCGACGACGGGGAGCCGAGCCGGTGGAACCGGTCAGCTCAACAGAGCGCGCTCGCGTATCGGACCAGGTCGACGTGCACGCGGGCGGTGAGGAGAAGCTCGTCCCGCTGCGACATGACCTCATGCTGCCGGCCGCTCTCCGGCCCGGTCAACGCCCTTCCACATTGTGAGATGCGAGTCCTCTGCTTCGCTACAAGCCGCCTCCACCAGCATTCACCATCCCTCAACACCTACCCGTTGAATAGAGATTGTGGCGAGCGCTCGGGGCACCGTCCAGTCCGGATCCGACCGGGTTTCGCGAAACGCGGTTTCGGGCATGTTCGATGCCGCAGAGGCACGGAGACGACGAGAGGAGCCTGTGATGGGCATTCAGTTCCGCAAGCGTCAGAAGTACGGGCCGCTGGTGCTCAACTTCACCGAGAACGGCTACTCCTCCTGGAGCATCAAGATCGGCCGCTGGTCCTGGAACTCGAAGTCCCGCGCCCACCGCGTGGACCTGCCGGGGCCGCTCTCCTGGAAGCAGGACAAGTCCCGGGCGTGACGTCCCGAGGTCGAGCGGGGTGCCGGTGGTCCACCGGCACCCCGCCCGGCGTAAGGGCGCCGGATCGGGCGTTCCGGCGGAGCGGGGCCCGGTCGCGGCGCAGAATCGCGGCATGGCGGACGGGTCGTACCGGCGGGAGCGGTGGCGGACGCTGGTGGCCTGCGTGCTGCTGTTCCTCGCGTACTTCCTGGTGCCGGTGGAGCCCGACCCGAACGGGCTGCGGCTGACCCTGCGGTCGGCGGGCACCCTGCTCCTCGTCGTCGCCGTCGCTCTGCTGGTCACCGGCCAGGTACGCCGGCAGCTCACCGCGCCGGCCGGCGGCGCGGAGGTCCGCTCGCTGATCCACCTCGTCGTCGCCCTGGTCGCCGGGCTGCTGGTCTTCGCGCTCGCCGACTACGTGGTGGCGGACAGCCAGCCCGGCCAGTTCGTCGGCCTGGACACCCGGGTCGACGCGCTCTACTTCGCGCTCACCACGCTCACCACCGTCGGCTACGGCGACGTGCACGCCCAGGGGCAGATCGCCCGGATCCTGGTCTGCGTGCAGATGGCATTCAGCATCGGCGTGATCGCCACCGGAGCGTCCATCGTGGTCAAGCAGCTGGCCCAGCGCCCGCGGCGGCGCTGACCAGCACCTCACCGCCGAGCCGGCCGTGCTCCGGGTCGCGGGTCACCGCGCCCGAGGCGAGCAGCGAGGCCAGCGCCCGGTTCGCGTCAGCGGCCCGGTAGACGGTCGAGGTCACCGTGAAGCGGCGCAACTCGGTCACCGTACGCGGGCCGGAGCGGGCCAGCTCGGCCAGCAGCTCGCGGCGCAGCGGGCCGGGCTCCGGTTCGAGGGTGATGTCCAGCAGCCGCCCGGCCGGATCGGCCGGGTCGCGGTAGCGCACTCCGGCGTACTCGTCGACCGCCCAGAGCGCGTCCTTCACCGCCTCCAGGCCACGGTCGGAGCCCGTCGCGTAGGCGAGCCGCCGGGCCGGGCCGCCGTCGGCGGGCACGAGATCGACCTCGGTGACCAGCGGGAAGCCGGCCGCCGTCAGCGCCGGCCGCGGCGACCGGCCGACGTCGGTGACCAGCAGCAGCTCGGCCGGGCGGCCGGCGGCCGCGGCGGCCAGCAGGGCCGGCGTCGGCTCGGCCCCGTCGACGACGGTGAGCAGCGGCGCGCCGGCCGCGCCGGCGGCCTTCAGCGCCACCGGCAGCCGGTCCGGGTGCCCGGGCACCACGTGCACCGCGACGTCCGTGGGCAGGGTCGCCTCCGCCGGGCCGAGCCGGGCCGGCAGGTCGGGGTCGTCGGCGAGCACCAGCACGGTCAGCCGCCGGCCGCGCAGCCGGTCGGCGAACTCGGCCACCACCCCCAGCGCCGCGTCCGCGCCGCCGGCGTCGCCGCCCGCGTACGCGAGGGCGAGGGTGGCCCGCCGGGAGCGGTGCAGCGCTCCCGGGAGCCAGTGGTCGAGCTGTCGGACGAGCAGCTCGCGCAGGACCGCATCGGTGGACATCCTGCCGTTGTACCGCACGGCCGGTCAGGCCGGAACGGAGATCCCCACCCCGCCGCGGGTCTGGCCGCCGTAGCGCCGCCGCTCCTTGTCGATGTCGAGCCGGCCGATCCGCTTGCGGGCGGCGAGGGCGTCGTCGTCGAGCAGGTCGGCCGGGATGATCCAGACGATCTCGAACTCCAGCCCGTCCGGGTCCTGCCCGTAGAGGCTCTTGGTGGTGCCGTGGTCGGAGGTGCCGACCAGGGCGCCGGCGGCGGCCAGTCGCTCGGCGGTGGCGGCCAGTTCGTCGAGGGTGTCCAGCTCCCAGGCCAGGTGGTAGAGGCCGACGGTGGCCCGGCCGGCCTGCGAGCGGCCGGCCGCCGCGCCGATCTCGAAGAGGCCGAGGTCGTGGTCGTTGGTGGAGTCGGGGGCCTGGAGGAAGGCCGCGCCGCGGAACCCGTCCGGGGTCATCGCGACCGGACGGAAGCCCAGCACGTCGCGGTAGAAGGCGACGCTGCGCTCGAGGTTGCTGACGTAGAGGACGGCGTGGTTGAGCCGGTGGATTCCCATGGCCACCACGGTAACGCGATTTAGTTGAGCGTTCAACCAGTACGGCTATGATGGGCGTCATGACCCGGTGGCTGGACCCCGACGAGCAGCGGACCTGGCGGGCGTTCCTGACCGCCTCCCGGGCGCTGATGGACACCCTCGACCGCGAGCTGCAACGCGACGCGGGGATGCCGCACGCCTACTACGAGATCCTGGTCCGGCTCTCCGAGACCCCGGACCGGCGGCTGCGGATGAGCGGCCTCGCCGAGGCCACCGGCTCCTCCCGCAGCCGGCTCTCGCACGCCGTCGCCCGGCTCGAGGCGTCCGGCTGGATCCGCCGGGAGGAGTGCCCGACCGACCGGCGGGGGCAGGTCGCCGTCCTCACCGACGCAGGCTTCGCCGCCCTGGCCGCCGCCGCCCCCGGCCACGTCGAGGGCGTACGCCGGCACCTGTTCGACGCGTTGAGCCCGGCCCAGGTCGACCAGCTCCGGCGGATCAGCGAGACCCTGGCCGACCACCTGACCGGTTCCTGACCGATTCGATCACCGCCGGGGGTTGTACTTACCGTCGCCGGGCGGCCACGATGGGGCGTGCCCTCCGGCTTCGGCGAACTGACTGTCCAGGCGCACCACCTGGTGTCCTCGGGCGACCTGGCCGGTGCCCAGCGGCTGCTCGCCGACGCGCTGACCGACGCCGATCCCCGCCCCGCCAACGCCTCCCCCGAGCTGGCCGACGCCGCCGGGCTCCAGGCGCGGGTGCTGGTCGCGCTCGGCGAACCGCACTCCGCCCGCGGCTGGGCCGCCTTCGCGTACGCGGCGGCCACCCGGCTGTACGGCCGCGCCGACGAGCGGACCATCACCGCCGCCGCCACCCTCGCCGCGGTGCTGCACCGGGTCGGCAGCGACGCCCGGGCAGCCCGGCTCTACTCCGACGTCATCATCGAGCTGACCGCCCGCGACGGGCCCGAATCGATGCGGGTGCTGGCCGCCCACGCCGACCTGGCCACCGTGGAGTACGCCCGGGGCCAGTGCGAGGTGGCCCGCGACCGGCTCCAGGACGCCTGGGAGCTGCACCGCGAGGTCTACGGCGACGGCCACCCGAGCGGGATCAAGATGCTGGCCAAGCTCGGCGCGATGGAACGCGACTGCGGCCGTTTCACCGCCGCGCACGAGCACCTGGCGCTCGCCGAGGAGCTGTGCCTGGCGCACCTGCCCGCCGACGACCCGCTCGCCGCGCAGGTCGCCGCCCTCTCCCGGGCCGCGGCCGACCCGGACCACGCCTGCGCCGATCCGCCGCCACCCGCCCGCGAGACGCCCGTGGCGCCGACCGCCCGGGAGACGCCCGTGGTGCCCGCCGCCCGGGTGCCGCCGGCAGCCGAGGGGCCACCCGAACCACCGCCGCACCACCCACCCGAGCAGCCGCTCTACCACCCGCCGGACCGGGCGGCGGCGGCCCCGCACCCGACCGTGCCCACGCCACGGCTCCCGCCGGAGGCTCGTGACGAGCCGTTCGGCGAGCCGGGCGCCGACGACGACTGGTGGCCGCCGGAGGCGCACCTCGACGACCTGTACCGGGCCGGGGAGAGCACGCTGCCCCCGACGGTGGTCGGCCTCGCCGACGGCGAGGCGGAGGGCGTACGCCGGTTCCCCCGGGCCGCCGAGCCGGAACCGCCGTCGACGTACCTGCCGGTGCACGTGCCCCGGCCGCCCGAGCCCGAGCCGCGCGCCAACCGGTGGCTGCCGCTCGCCGTGGCCGGCGTGGTCGTGGTGCTGCTCGGCACCGGGGCGGTCATCGCGGGTGTGTCCCGGGTGGACGGAGGACGCGACGCCCCGCCGCCCGCGCCGGCCACGACCGGCGCCCCGGCCAGCGCGCCACCCACCCCGACCGCCGGTACGCCCCGCGCCGCGCCGCCCGCCTCCCCCGGCACCCCGCCCGGCGCCGTACAGCTGACCGACCGGCGGGACAGCATCGCCCTGCGCTGGACGTACCCGCCGGGCGCGGAGGGGCCGGTGGTCATCGCCGGTGGCCGGGCCGGCGAGGGACAGCACACCTTCGAGCAGCTGCCGGCCGGCACCGACAGCTACATCGCCTACGGCCTCAGCCGGACCACCGACTACTGCTTCACCGTCGCGCTGGTCTGGTCCACCGACACGGTGGCCCGGGCCGAGCCGGTCTGCACCCACCGCGGCTGACCGCTCAGCCGGCGTCCGGCTCGACCAGCGCCGGCAGCCGGACGCTCACCCGCAGGCCGGGCCCGCCGCCGGACGCGACACCCGCCCCCGCCGGTCGAGCCGCCTCCCCCACGCCGGCCTCCACCGCGCTGGCCGGGCCTACGGCGGCCTCCTGGGCGGCGGCAGCGGGGGCGCCGGCCGGCATCGGCGCCACAGCCGCAGGTGCTCCGGCCGCTGTTTCGGCATCCGAATCGGCGAGTTC
Source organism: Micromonospora sp. IBHARD004 (assembly GCF_052814115.1). Lineage (NCBI taxonomy): Bacteria > Bacillati > Actinomycetota > Actinomycetes > Micromonosporales > Micromonosporaceae > Micromonospora > Micromonospora sp. IBHARD004. The sequence goes on along the minus strand of NZ_CP199934.1, from coordinate 2,033,004 downwards.
GACGGTGCCGCCGGTCCGGCGGACCAGCTCGCGGACGATGGCCAGCCCCAGGCCCGCGCCGCCGGCGTCCCGCGCCCGGGCGTCGTCCAGCCGGTTGAAGCGGTCGAAGACCCGCTCCCGGTCGGCCGCCGGGATGCCCGGCCCGTCGTCGGTCACGGTCACCAGGTGGTACGCCCCCCGGCCCGCCGGCGCGCGCTGGCCGGGGACGGGATCGGCGGGCGGGACGTCGGCGGGGTGCGGGCCGGTGACGGTCAGGGTGACCCGGGAGCGGGCGTGCCGGACGGCGTTCTCCACCAGGTTGGTGACGATCCTGCGCAGCTCGTCCGGCTCCCCCTCGGTCCACAGTGGCGCGGGCGGCGGCACCAGCTCCACCGGCGGGGACGGGTGCCGGCCGGCGACCCCGCGCAGCAGCTCGCTCAGCTCCACCGGGCCGACCGTCCGGCGCACCGGGCCGTCCCCCGGCCCCGACGCCTCGTCGAGCCGCGCCAGCAGCAGCAGGTCGTCGACGAGCCGGGCCAGCCGCTCGGTGTCGGCGAGCAGGCTCTCCGCCACCGCCGGCCAGTCCGTCCGGTCCGCGAACCGCCGGGCCACCTCCAGCTCCGTACGCATGGTGGTCAGCGGGCTGCGCAGCTCGTGCGCGGCGTCCGCGACGAACGCCCGCTGCCGGTCCCGGGCCGACTCCAACCGGTCCAGCATGTCGTTGAGGGTGACCGCCAGCCGGTGGATCTCGTCCCGGGCCGCCGGTACGGGCAGCCGGCCCGCCGCGGCCCGCCCGGTGATCTCGGCCGCGCCGCTGCGCAGCGCCTCCACCGGGCGCAGCGTCGCGCCGACCACCCGCCAGGCGACCACGGCCAACCCGGCCACCAGCAGCGGGAAGCCGACCAGCAGCAGGGTGCGGACGACGTCCAGGCTGTGCCGCACGTCCGACATCGACTTGCCGACCACCACGGTGAGCGGCTCCCCCGGGCCGCCGGCCGGCACGGTCACCACCCGGACCGGGCCGGCGAGGCCGAGCCGCTGCCCGCCGACCACCAGCCGCTGCCGCGTCCCCGGTTCGAGCTGGTCCGGTCGGAGCATCGGGGTCAGCCGGTCGGCGTCGATCGAGGCGGCGCGGACCCGGCCCTGGGCGTCCACCACCTGTACCCGGAGCTGGCCGCCGGCCACCGGCAGCGGGTCGGGCAGGACGTCCTCCTCGGCGAGCAGCGCGACCGCCTCCGCCGTGCGCAGGGCCTCCGCGTCGACCGTGCGCTGCAGGGTCCAGCCGAGCGCGCCGAGCAGGAGCGCCCCACCCAGCGCCAGACCCACGGTCAGCCCGAGCACCCCGATCGCGATCAGCCGCGCCCGCAGGCCGAGGCCGGGCAGCAGCCGGCGCGGGCGGCTCATGTGGCGAGCCGGTAGCCGGCGCCGCGGACCGTCTCCAGGCGCTCCCGGCCGATCTTGCGGCGCAGGTAGCCGACGTAGACCTCGACGGCGTTCGGCGCGGTCTCCAGGCTGGCGTCCCAGACGTGGTCGAGCAGCTCGGTCTTGGAGACCACCTGGCCGGGGCGGCGCATCAGGTAGTCGAGCAGCGCGTACTCCCGGGTGGTCAGGGCGACCTCGGCGTCGGCCCGGGTCACCCGGCGCCGCGCCGGGTCCAGCCGCAGGTCGCCCACCGCCAGCACGGCGGGCCGCTCCGGCGCGCCCCGGCGCAGCAGCGCCCGCAGCCGGGCCAGCAGGACCACGTACGAGAAGGGCTTGGTCAGGTAGTCGTCGGCGCCGCAGTCCAGCCCATCGGCCTGGTCGTACTCGCCGTCCTTGGCCGACAGCATCAGCACCGGCAGCCAGTGCTCCTCGGCCCGCAGCCGGCGGACCACCTCATACCCGGAGAGGCCGGGCAGCATCACGTCGAGGATCATCGCGTCGTAGTCGCCGTGCCGGGCGGCGTCCAGACCGGCCGGGCCGGTGGGCGCCACGTCCACCGCGAAGCCCTCCGCCTGCAGGCCCCGCTGCAACGCCGCCGCCAGCCGCGACTCGTCCTCCACCACCAGCAACCGCACGCCCTCAAGGGTGCCACCCGGATGACACCCGTACGGGTTGTCCTCAGCACCCTCACAGCCAGCGGGGTGCAACATGGCAGGCAGGAGGTGTCCACCATGTCCGTACTGAAGAACCGCGCCGTGCTGCGCTGGCTGGTCCCGGTGACCGCGGGGGTCGCCGTGATCGGTGGCGGGGCAGCCGTCGGCACGTTCGCCGCCGACGCCGACCCGGCGCTGCCGCCCCGCACCGCGGCCCAGCTCTTGGTCGACCTGCAGACGTCCCGCCTCGACGGGCTCTCCGGCACCGTGGTGCAGCGGGCCGACCTGGGCCTGCCGGCGCTGGCCAACCTCGCCGGCCTGGCCGGCGGCAACGAGCTGACCACCCTGCTGACCGGCACCCACACCCTGCGGGTCTGGTACTCCGGCGAGGAGCGGCAGCGGGTCGCGCTGCTCGACACCCTCGGCGAGCGGGACGTGATCCGCGACGGCCGGGACCTGTGGGTCTGGGAGAGCCGGACCAACACCGCGACGCACCGCACCCTGCCGGAGGGGCGTACCGCGCCGCCCTCCCTGCCGGCCACGCCGGCGGAGGCCGCCGACCGGGCGCTCGCGGCGGTCGACCCGACCACCGCGGTCACCGTCGGCCGGTCCGCCCGGGTCGCCGGTCGCGACGCGTACGAGCTGGTGCTCACCCCGCGCGACGCGGACTCCCTGGTGCACCAGGTGCGGATCGCCCTCGACGCGAAGGAGCACGTGCCGCTGCGCTTCGAGGTGCTCGCCGACGGCGCCGACAAGCCGGCCATCGAGGTGGCCTTCACCCAGATCGACTTCAACCGGCCGGAGGCGGACCAGTTCCGGTTCAACCCGCCGCCGGGGGTGACCGTGAAGGAGGAGCCGGCCGGCAAGGCCCTGCCGGGCGGGAAGGCCGCACCGGACGTCAAGTCCGGTCACCGACCGGACGGCACGGACGTGCGTACCGTCGGCACGGGCTGGACCACGGTGGTGGTCGCGCGGCTCGACACAGCCGGCCTGCCCGGCGGCGCGAAGGCCGGCGGCGCCAAGGCTGGCGCTCCGGCGGCGGGCGGCGCGGACCAGGCGGCCGGGCTGCTCGCGGCGCTGCCGAAGGTCACCGGCGACTGGGGCAGCGGCCGGCTGCTGAGCGGAAAGCTGTTCAGCGTGCTGCTCACCGACGACGGCCGGGTGCTGGCCGGGCTGGTCACCCCCGAGCGGCTCTACCAGGCGGCGCAAAGCTGATCTGACAAATCGGGGCCCGGACGGCGATGCCGTCCGGGCCCCGATCCAGCCTGCCCGGCACACACGCACCGCACACCACCGGGTGGACACCCTGTCAGTCATACAGATCCGGCCGCCAGAGAGTTCCGCTGCTGCGGTCCACCTCCGGGCCCGTCGCGTGCCCGCTGCGCAGCTCGGGGTGTGCCCCCGATGAGCGGATCAGCGGTCCCGGGGCGGCGCGGGGGGCATGCGGTGGGCTGGGCTACTCAACGGTGATCTGGCGCATCCCACCCAGCTCCCCAACTGCCGGGCCCCGCCGGTCAGGCGTCCGGAGTCACATATCGCGAGGGCCGCGCGGCGCGGCGGTGTGACGTGGGCGCGGACGGCCGGGCCGGCTTGGTCCGGCGGCTCGCCGCGCGGTATCTTTCTCAGTTCAAACACAAAAAGGAACGGCCGCACAGGCCATTCCTTATGCCGATTTTAGCCCATGAGGAGCCGGCTTGTCAACGCACTCCACCGGTGAGCTGCACCAGGACGACGAGATCGGTCGTGAGCAGGAGTACGTCTCGATGCTCTACGGCCGGCTGGACGGCATGCGGGACCAGGCGGCCCGCCGGCTCGCCGAGGAACTGCGTACCACCGGCGGCACGTTGCAGGCCCGCTCCCAGCGCGACTCGGCCGTCCAGATGTACGCCGACCAGGTCGAGCAGTACTCGGCGGTGGAGACCGGCCTCTGCTTCGGTCGCCTCGACAGCGACGACGGCTCCTCCCGCTACATCGGCCGGATCGGCATCTTCGACACCGGCGGCGACTACGACCCGCTGCTGATGGACTGGCGGGCGCCCGCCGCCCGGGCGTTCTACCTGGCCACCGCCGCGAACCCGCAGGGCGTACGCCGGCGGCGGCACCTGCGCACCCGGGAGCGGAAGGTGACCGGGCTCAACGACGAGGTGCTCGACCTCGCCACCGCCTCCCCCACCGCGCACGAGGAGCTGACCGGCGAGGCGTCGCTGCTCGCCGCGCTCAACGCCGGCCGGACCGGCCGGATGCGCGACATCGTGGAGACCATCCAGGCCGAGCAGGACACCATCATCCGGGCCGACCTGCCCGGGGTGCTGGTCGTCCAGGGCGGTCCGGGCACCGGCAAGACCGCGGTCGCGCTGCACCGGGCCGCGTACCTGCTCTACACCCACCGGCAGCAGCTCGCCAGCCGGGGCGTGCTGCTGGTCGGGCCGAACGCCACCTTCCTGCGCTACATCTCCCAGGTGCTGCCGGCGCTGGCCGAGACGGGCGTGCTGCTGCGTACCCAGGCGGACCTCTTCCCCGGCGTGAGCGCCCGGCGGGCCGAGCCGGCGGAGACGGCGGCGCTCAAGGGCCGGGCGGTGATGACCGAGGTGCTCGCCGCCGCCGTCCGCGACCGGCAGTGGGTGCCCGACGAGCCGCTGGAGGTCGAGCTGCCGCAGCGGGAGGTCCTGACGCTCGACCCGGAGACGGTGCGTGAGGCCCGGGAGCGCGCCCGCCGCTCCGGCCGTCCGCACAACCTGGCCCGGGCGCTCTTCGACATCGAGATCGTGCACGCGCTCGCCGCCCAGGTCGCCGAACGGATCGGCGCCGACCCGCTGGGCGGGGAGAACCTGCTCTCCGAGGCCGACCTGGCCGAGATCCGCCGCGAGCTGCGCGAGGAGCCGGAGGTACGGGCCGCGCTGGACGAGCTCTGGCCGGTGCTCACCCCGCAGCGGCTGCTCGCCGACCTGTACGCCTCGCCCGAGCGGATCGCCACCGCCGCGCCGATGCTCACCCCGGCGGAACGGGCGTCGCTGCACCGGGAGCCGGGCGGCTGGACCCCGGCAGACGTGCCGCTGCTCGACGAAGCGGCCGAGCTGCTGGGCGAGGACGAGCGCGCCGCGGCGGCCCGCCGGGAGCGGATCCGGTCGCTGGAACGGGAGTACGCCGAGGGCGTGCTGGAGATCGCCCGCGGTTCCCGCTCCATCGACGTCGAGGACGAGGCGGACGGCGGCGAGATCCTCGGCGTCACCGACCTGATCGACGCCGACCGGCTGCTGGAACGGCAGGAGGAGTCCGAGCGACTGACCACCGCGCAGCGGGCCGCCGCCGACCGGAGCTGGGCGTTCGGGCACGTCATCGTCGACGAGGCGCAGGAGCTGTCACCGATGGCCTGGCGGCTGCTGATGCGCCGCTGCCCCAGCCGGTCGATGACGATCGTCGGCGACGTGGCGCAGACCGGCGCGCTGTCCGGTACCCCCTCCTGGCAGGAGGCGCTCGAGCCGTACGTGGCCCGGCGCTGGCGGCTGGAGGAGCTGACCGTCAGCTACCGCACCCCGGCCGAGATCATGGCCGTCGCCGCCGACGTGCTCGCCGAGATCGACCCCGCGCTCCGCCCGCCCCGCTCGGTCCGCGCCAGCGGGGTGCCGCCGTGGGACCGTACCGTCGACCCGGACGGGCTCGCCGCCGAGCTGGTCGAGGCGACCAGCCGGGAGGCGGCCGGGCTCGCCGACGGGCGGCTCGGCGTGATCGTGCCGACCGGTCGCGTGGACGAGCTGGGCACCGCGGTCACCGCCGCGCTGCCGGAGGCGGCGGTCGGCGAGCAGCCCGAACTGGAGAACCGGGTGGTAGTGCTGACCGTCGGCCAGGCAAAGGGGCTGGAGTTCGACTCTGTGCTGGTGGTGGACCCGGAGCGGATCGTGGCCGAGTCCCCGCGCGGGCACAGCGACCTCTACGTCGCTCTCACCCGCGCCACCCAGCGCCTCGGCGTCCTCCGCCCCGCCTGACCCACCCCGCGCCGATCGCACGCGGTGCGTGGTGGCCTCCGGGGAGGCCACCAAGTCCACGCTGGAGCGTGCTCTCGGTGACAGGGAGCCCCGGGCCGGAGCGTCGCCCGGCCCGGGGGACCGCCCTGGTCACTCCGTTGTCGTGTTGCCGACCTGGGTGGCGGCAGTCGACTGGTCGCTGGTGGAACCGCCGATCGGGGTGCTCATCCCGCCGGTTGTGGCGTCCCCGGTGGTCGTCGGTGCGACCTTGCCCCGGTGCCGCTCCGGCTGCCGGGCCAGCCGTCGGACGCTCGCCGGGCCGGCGGTGCCGCCGGTCGTCGTGATCGCCCCCTGGCCACGGGTCGGGCCGCCGTCCCGGAGCACGTTCGGATCCATCCGCACGTGCGCCGGGTCGTCCGGGTCCTCGTCCTGGATGACCCGCTCCACGTCGGTCTGCGGCACGGTGACCTCGTCGAGCGCGCCCTTGCCGTACACGCCGCCGGCGACCCGATCCTCGGCCCGGCGGGCGGCGTCCTGCCGCATGTCGTCCTCACGCACGTCAACCACCTCGCAGCTGTCTCGGATCGTTCTGCGTGCCCGTCGACCGGCCGGCCAAACCCCGGACGCGGGTCGTCCCCCGGGGTTCACCGGGGCGACGTCCGCCGCTCGCCCGCCCGCCGTCCCGACTGCCCATGCTGACCGGCGGGTTGGCGGGAACCGCCCGCCCCCGAAGGGAAGACAGCGTGCGAGCCGTACGCCGTACCGCCATCGCCGCCCTCGTGGCGGCGGCCGTGACCACCGGCCTCCCGGCCCCCGCCCAGGCGACCCCTCCGCCGGGCCGGACCTTCGACCTGCAGGCCCACCGCGGTGGCCTCGGACTACGGGTGGAGAGCACCCTCGCCTCGTTCGGCAACGCCCTCCAGCTCGGGGTGAGCACCCTCGAACTGGACGTCCAGATCACCGAGGACGGACAGGCCGTGGTCACCCACGACCGGAAGGTCAGCGGCGCCAAGTGCGTCGACACCGCCCCGGTGACCCCGGGTGACCCGGAGTTCCCGTACGTCGGGAAGTACGTCAACACGCTCACCCTGGCCCAGGTGCGCACCCTGGACTGCGGATCGAAGACGCTGCCCGACAAGCCCGGTCAGCTCGCCGTGCCCGGGGCCCGGATGCCGCTGCTGCGGGAGGTCTTCGCGCTGGTCAAGCGCTACCGCGCGGACGACGTGAAGCTCAACGTGGAGACCAAGGTGGAGGCCGGCGCGCCGACCGAGACCGCGCCGCGCGAACAGTTCGTGCAGGTCACCGCGCGGGAGATCCGCGACTCCGGGCTGTTGAAGCAGGTGACCGTCCAGAGCTTCGACTGGGGCTCGCTGATCCGGATGCACCAGGTCGAGCCGCGGCTGCCCCTGGTGGCGCTGACCAACTACGACTTCCTCCAGGTCGGCCGGCCCGGCGCCTCGCCGTGGCTCGGCGGCCTGGACATCGACGACTTCGACGGGGACCCGATCGCGGCGATCCGCAGCTTCGGCGCGTCCGCGTTCTCCCCGGTGCACGGCTTCCCACAGGACGGCAAGGTGACCGACGCCGGCTACCGGCCGTACGTGACGAAGGAGATGGTGGCGCACGCGCACCGCAACGGGATCAAGGTAATCCCGTGGACGGTGGACGACGTGCCGACCATGGCGAAGCTGATCGACGACGGCGTGGACGGCGTCATCACCGACTACCCGGACCGGCTGCGCGGGCTGCTCACCCAGCGCGGCTACGGGCTCCCCCGGGCGTACGCGTCGCCGTTCGACATCCAGGCCCACCGGGGCGGCCGGTCCACCCGGCCGGAGAACACCCTGCCCGCGTTCGCGAACGCGCTGGAGAACCCGGCCATCTCGACGCTGGAACTCGACACCGGGGTGACCGCCGACGGGCACCTGGTGGTGCTGCACGACCGGGCGGTCAACGGATCGCACTGCGTCGACACCGCCCCAGCGCGGCCCGGTGACCCGAAGTACCCGTACGTGGGCAAGCTGGTCCACGAGCTGACCCTGGCCCAGCTCAAGACCGTCGACTGCGGGTCCAAGACGCTGCCGGAGTTCCCCGCCCAGGTGGCCGCGCCGGGCGCCCGGATCCCCACCCTCGACGAGGTCTTCGCGCTGGTGCAGGCGAGCGGGCGGGACGACGTCCGGATGAACATCGAGACGAAGATCAGCCCGCTGGTGGCGGACACCGAGCCGTACCCGAGCTTCACCCGCAAGCTGGTCGACGCGATCGAGCGGGCGGGCTTCACCCGGCGCGCCACCATCCAGTCCTTCGACTGGCGCACCATCCGGTACGCCCACCGGCTGAACCCGCGCATCGACACCGTCGCCCTGGTCTGGCAGTACGGCCCCGCCGAGTGCGCCAGCCTCGCCGACGAGTGCTCGCTGCGCGCGGTCTACGACGACCCGTCGGTCAAGAGCCCGTGGACCGGCGGCCTGGACTGGTGGCAGCACCGGGACCTGGGTGAGCTGGTCCGGCGGTCGGGCGCGACCACGGTGTCGGCTAACTGGCAGGTGCACGACCCGGCGCAGGGCACGGTGGCCTCGGCCGACTGGTACCTGCGGCAGAACCCGGCATACTTCCACGGACCGGACGTCCGCACCCTCCAGGGTCGGTACGGGCTGGCCGTGGTGCCGTACACCGTCGACGACGCGGCGGTGATGCAGCGGGTCATCGACCTCGGCGTGGACGGGATCATCACGGACGACCCGGACCTGCTGATCTCCGTCGCGATCCGCAACGGCCTGCGCTGAGCCGACCGCGACGGCCCCGGGGAGGCGGCATCCGGCCACCGGCCGGCGTTACCTCTCCGGGGCCCCCGGGTAGACGCAGGCTGCCCCCGCCATGAACGCAAACCGCGCCGTGGCAGACACGCGGTAGCGGGGCGAGGGAGTGCAGGGAACGACTCATCGCATCCAGGAGGAAAGATGAGCACGCAGGCTGCATCCACCAGGCCGATGAATCGGCCGCAGGAGGCGCCCAACCGGGCGGCCGCGCAGGAAGCACCCACCCGCCAGATGCCGATGATGATCCAGGACGGACAGCGGCTTCCGGTGCAGGCGCCCGGAACGGAGACCAAGCCGTCGCTGCGGACCACCGAGTTCTGGGTGTACGTGGCGGCCGTGATCGCCGTGCTGGCCGCCTCGCAGCTGGCCGGCAAGAACTCGGTCGGCGTCGACATCTTCCGCGCCAACCAGGCCTGGTTCTTCATCACCCTGCTGACCCTCGGCTACCTGGGTAGCCGCGGTCTGGCCAAGGCCGGAAGCAACTGGCGCAGCGCCGAAGAGCGCAAGGCTCGGCACTGAGGGAGCGACACCTGAGAGCGACGGTGGCCCCGGGAGTCTTTCCCGGGGCCACCGTCGTGTGTCCGCTACTCGAAGTCACCGCCGAAGTCGCCGAAGTCGCCCTCGAAGGCGTCCCCGATCAGCTCACCGGCGACGAGGCCGCCGGCCACGCCCAGCGCGGTGCCCGCCACCACGCCACCCATCCCGTGCCCCCGGCCGTGGCCGTGCGGGGCGCGGAAGCCGTGGGCGCGCAGGTTGCCGTAGCGGGAGGTGATCTCGCGCAGCCAGCCGTCGACCACCTGGACCCAGTCGGTCCGGTCGGCGTCGGCGTGCGGGACGGCGTACCGGCCGACGACGTCGTGGCCGGCGCTGAGGAAGCCGCCGCGCTTGTCGCACTCCAGGATCACCTCGACGCCCCGCTGGCTGGTCACGAAGGTCAGCTCGACCTCGGTGACCGTCCGGGCGTACTGCGGCGCGGCGAAGAACTCGATCTCCTGGTAGAACGGCAGCGTCTGCTGCACGCCACGGATGTGGCCGCGTTCCAGGTCGGCGTGCTTGAAGCGGAAGCCGAGGGCCTGGAAGGCGTCGAGGATCCGCTCGTGGATCGGCAGCGGGTGCACCGCCAGGTGGTCCAGGTCGCTCTTGTCCACCGCGCGGGCCACCGCGAGCTCGGTGCGCAGCCCCATCGTCATGCCGTGCAGGCGCTGGCCGTACACGTCGGTGACCGGGGTCTCCCACGGCACCGGCAGCTGAAACGGGATGGCGAGCTGCTGCTTCGGGGCCAGCTCCAGCGGCCCGCTCACCGCCATCCGGTGGAACTCCATGATGCCGGCGTACTCGGAGTCGCCGCCCTCGATCTCGACCCGGGTGACCAGGCCGACGGTGATCTGCTCGATGCTGGCCGGCGCGTCCCCGCCGACGAGGTTCACGTGCCCGTCGAGGGTGAGCCCGGGTCGGGTGTTCGGGTTGGCCAGCACGGTGTCGACGCTGGGGCCGCCCACGCCGAACGCGCTCAACATCTTCTTGAAGACCATCGGTCACTCCCGCGGGACGGCGCTCCACCATGGAACGTCGGAGGCATTGCTCACGGAACCCTAACGCGACGTGCTGTGAAGTGCCTGTGAACGCGCTCAGTCCGCCTCGACGACGATCAGCTCGCCGACCTGCTCGCCGATCTGGCGGCGCCCCTCCGGCGGCAGCTTCCCGTCGCTGATCAGCACGTCGGCGTCCTCCAGCGGGGCGATGGTGGCGATGCCGATCGTCTCCCACTTGGTGTGGTCGGCGAGCACCACCAGCCGCCGGGCGGAGCCGATCAGCCGCCGGTTGACCGCCGCCTCCAGCAGGTTGGGGGTGGTGAACCCGGTCCGCGGGCTCATCCCGTGCACGCCGAGGAAGAGCAGGTCGACGTTGAGGGCGGCGATCGCCGCCTCGGCCACCGGCCCGGTCAGCGCGTCCGACGGGGTACGGATGCCGCCGGTCAGCACGACGGTCTGGTCCGCGCGCGGGTTCTGGTAGAGCGCGTCGGCGACGGGGATCGAGTTGGTCACCACGGTCAGCCCGCGGACGTCGGCGAGCCGGGCCGCGAGGGCGGCGGTGGTGGTGCCGGCGGAGAGGGCGACTGCCATGCCCGGCTCGACCATCGCGGCGGCCCGTTCGGCGATGGCCCGCTTCTCGGCCTGCTGGCGGATCGACTTCGCGGCGAAGCCGGGTTCCTCGGCGGACCCCGGACCGGCCAGGGTCGCCCCGCCGTGGACCTTGTCGACCAGCCCCCGCTCGGCGAGCACCTCCAGGTCCCGCCGGATCGTCATGTCCGACACCCCGAAGCGGCTGACCAGGTGGCTGACCCGCACGCCGCCGCGCTGCCGGATCAGCTCCAGGATGGCGCTCTGCCGTTGCTGGGCGAGCATGGGACCTCCTTCGGGCGCACGGGGAACGGTAGACGGGCTCAAGCCGGCTCGGCGGCCCGGTCCACCGGCGTCTCCGCCGGGACGCCGGCCGTGGACCCGGCGGCGACCGGCCGGTCGATGGCGGCCTCCTCGCGGACCACGGCCACCTCCCCGGCCGGTACGACCAGGTCGCCGTCGCAGCGGGCGGCGCCGAGCAGCTCGGTCCCGGTGACGGGCAGCCGGGCGTCGGCGTCGGTGTGATTGATGACGAAGAGCCAGCTCCGGTCGGCGGCGCGGCGGCGGACCACCTCGACGCCGGCCGGGGCGGCCACCGCTGGGCGGGCGCCGGACTCGGCGAGCAGCCGGGCCACGAGACGGTCGGTGGCCGCCTCGTCGAGCCGGGTGCCGACGTACCAGGCGGCGCCGGCGCCGACGGGGTGCCGGGTCAGCGCGGCCACACCGGGCAGCGGCCCGTCGGCGTAGGACGCGAGCACCTCCGCCCCCTCCGGCTGGAGCCACTCGGTCCACACGTCGGCGGTGGCGCCGTCGTCGAGGCGGACCCGCTCCCCCGCGCGGAGCGGGAAGAACTCCTCGGTGCGGATGCCGAGCAGTGCCCGGAACGCGCCGGGGTAGCCGCCGAGCCGGATGTGGTCGTGCTCGTCGACGATGCCGCTGAAGTAGGTGACCAGCGCGGTCCCGCCCGCCTCGACGTACCGGCGCAGCGCCTCGGCGTCGGCGTCGCGGACCAGGTACAGGGTGGGGACCAGGACCAGCCGGTAGCCGGAGAGGTCGGTGGACGGGTGCACCACGTCGGCGGTGACCCCGGCCCGCCAGAGCGCGCCGTGCAGGGCGGCGAGCCGGTCGGCGTACGTGACGTCGACGCTGGGGTGGGAGTCGAGCTCCGCGCCCCACCAGGCCTCGTAGTCGAACAGGATCGCCACGTCGGCGTCGACGCGGCTGCCGCGTACCTCGGCGAGGGCCTTGAGGTCGGCGCCGAGCCGGCAGACCTCGCGGTACACCTTGGTCTCCGGGCCGGCGTGCGGGACCAGCGCGGAGTGGAACTTCTCGGCGCCGGCCCGGGAGGCCCGCCACTGGAAGTAGAGCACCGCGTCGGCGCCGCGCGCCACGTGCGCGAGGCTGTTGCGGCGCAGCTGGCCGGGGGTCTTGGCGACGTTGCGCGGCTGCCAGTTGACCGCGCTGGTGGAGTGCTCCATCAGCAGCCACGGGTCACCGCCGGCGACGCCGCGGGTGTGGTCGGCGGCGAGCGCCAGGTTGACCTGCGGCTGCGGGTCGGCGGCGGTGAGGTAGTGGTCGTTGGCGACCACGTCCACGTCGGACGCCCAGGAGTGGTAGTCCAGGTACTTGATGCCGGTGCCGATCATGAAGTTCGTGGTGACCGGCTGCGGGGCCAGCCGGGTGAGCAGCTCCCGCTCGGCGCGGAGCTGGGCCCGCTGCTCGTCGGAGGAGAAGCGCAGGAAGTCCAGCTGCTGGGTGGGGTTGGCGAAGGTCGGCGCGGTCCGCGGCGGGTTGATCTCGGCCCAGTCGTGGTAGCGCTGGCTCCAGAAGGCGGTGCCCCAGGCGGCGTTGAGCGCGGCCAGGTCGCCGTACCGGTCACGCAGCCAGCGGCGGAACGCCTCGGCGCTGACGTCGCAGTAGCAGTGCACGTTGTGGCAGCCCAGCTCGTTGGAGACGTGCCACATCACCACGGCAGGGTGCTCGGCGTACCGGCCGGCGACGGCCTCGACCAGGGCGAGCGACCGCTCGCGGAAGACCGGCGAGCTGGGGCAGTACGCCTGCCGGCCGCCGGGCCAGAGGATCGCGCCGTCGGCGCGGCGGGGCAGCGTCTCCGGGTGCCGGTGGGCCAGCCACGGCGGCGGGCTGGCGGTGGCGGTAGCGAGGTCGACGTTGATCCCGCCGCCGTGCAGGACGTCGAGGGCGCGGTCGAGCCAACCGAAGTCGAACTCGCCGGGAGCGGGCTCCAGCAGGGCCCAGGAGAAGATGCCGACCGAGACCAGGTTGACCCCGGCCCGGCGCATCAGCGCGACGTCCTCGACCCAGGTCTGCTCGGGCCACTGCTCCGGGTTGTAGTCGGCCCCGTACCAGATCCCGTCGCCGTGCCAGCTCCGCATGAGAGCAGAGCGTGCACCTCGATGCCACCCAAGTCAACACTTTCCAACATCGACAGAGATTCCAACGTTTACCTTCTCTCGGCCGTGTCACGACTGGGTTATCAGTGCCCGTCGACCCTCTTGACAGCGCCGAACCAAGGGGTAGCTTGACGAGCCACCGGCTGTTTGTGTTCGGACATGTGGATTCACGGTGGATCTAATACTGCCGGCGCGAACACCGATCCCCGCTACCCGTCACGGCCCTTGGGCGCAGCGCACCTCTTCCACGCAGGAGGAACAATGTCCCGTCCCCGATCGCAAGCCGAGTACCTCGCCCGACTCGTACCCCCGTCCGTCGCCGGCCTGAACCGCCGCTCGCTGCTCGCCGGCGCGGCCGGCACCGGTGCGCTGCTCGGCACGGGACTGCTCGCCGGTTGCGGCGGCTCCGACTCCGGCTCCGGCGCGGACTCGAAGACGGTCTCGCTCGGCTCGAACCAGTCGGACCCGAAGCCGAAGGACGTCATCGCCAAGGTGATGGCGGGTTTCCAGACCGCGTCCGGGATCCAGCCGGCGATCAACACCGTCGACCACAACACGTTCCAGGAGAACATCAACAACTACCTGCAGGGCAAGCCGGACGACGTGTTCATGTGGTTCGCCGGCTACCGGATGCGGTTCTTCGCCGCCAAGGGGCTGGCCGGTGACGTCAGCGACGTCTGGGGCAAGCTCTCCGGCTACTCGGACGCGTTCAAGAAGGCGTCCACCGGCGACGACGGCAAGCAGTACTTCGTCCCGGCGTCGTACTACCCGTGGGCGGTCTTCTACCGCAAGTCGGTCTGGCAGCAGCACGGTTACCAGGTGCCGAAGACCCTCGACGAGCTGAACACCCTCGGCGCCCAGATGAAGAAGGACGGCCTCGCGCCGATCGCCTTCGCCGACAAGGACGGCTGGCCGGCGATGGGCACCTTCGACATCCTCAACCTGCGGATCAACGGCTACCAGTTCCACGTGGATCTGATGGCCGGCAAGGAGGCGTGGACCTCCGACAAGGTGAAGAAGGTCTTCGACACCTGGGCCGGGCTGCTGCCGATCCACCAGCCGGACGCCCTCGGCCGGACCTGGCAGGAAGCCGCCCAGTCGTTGCAGCAGAAGAAGAGCGGCATGTACCTGCTCGGCCTCTTCGTCGCCCAGCAGTTCAGCAACGACGAGCAGGACGACCTGGACTTCTTCACCTTCCCCGAGATCGACCCGGCGATCGGGGCGAAGGCCCTGGACGCGCCGATCGACGGCTACATGATGGCCCGCAAGCCGAAGTCCGAGGCCAACGCGAAGAAGCTGCTGGAGTACGTCGGCTCGAAGGACGCCGCGAACATCACGGTGAAGAACGACCCCAGCACCCTGGTCGCCAACAGCGGCGCGGACACCAGCGGCTACACCGCGCTGCAGAAGAAGGCCGCCGAACTGGTCGGCTCGGCCACCGAGATCGCCCAGTTCCTCGACCGGGACACCCGGCCGGACTTCGCCTCGACAGTGATCATCCCGGCGTTGCAGCAGTTCATCAAGAACCCGAAGGACATCAGCGGGCTGCTCACCAGCATCGAGAACCAGAAGAAGTCGATCTTCACCAGCTGACGGCGAGAGGGGGAGGACATCGTGTCCGACCTGCCCCTGATCCAAGCGGATCGCGCCGTGCCGCCGCCGGCCACGACCACCTCCACGGGTGGTCGTGGCCGCCGGCTACGGCTCCTGTCCCGCACCGACCGCGTGGTGATCACGCTGATGGTGCTCGTACCCCTGCTGCTCGTCACCGCTCTGGTCTGGCTGCCCGCCCTGGCCACCGTGCTGCTCTCGGGCACCGACTGGGACGGCATCGGCCCGATCGGCGAGATCGACTGGGTCGGTCTGAAGAACTACGACGACGTGGTGAACATCTACCCGCCGTTCGTGCCAGCGGTGCAGAACAACCTGCTCTGGCTGGCCGCGCTCTTCGTGGTGGCGACGCCGTTCGGCATGTTCCTCGCCGTGCTGCTGGACAAGGAGCTGCGCGGCAGCCGGTTCTACCAGACCGCCCTCTACCTGCCGGTGGTGCTCTCGCTGGCGCTGATCGGCTTCGTCTGGCAGCTCATCTACTCCCGCGACGAGGGCCTGCTCAACGCAGTGCTGGGCACCGCCACGGACTGGTACGGCGACCCGAACGTCAACATCTGGGCGGTGCTCTTCGCCGCCGGCTGGCGGCACGTCGGCTACATCATGCTGCTCTACCTGGCCGGCCTGAAGGGCGTCGACCCGTCGCTGCGGGAGGCCGCCGCCGTGGACGGCTCCTCGGAGGCGAGCACCTTCTTCCGGGTGGTCTTCCCGGTGATGCGGCCGATCAACATCATCGTGCTGGTGGTGACGGTGATCGAGTCGCTGCGCGCGTTCGACCTGGTCTGGGTCATCAACAAGGGTCGCAACGGACTGGAGCTGATCTCCGCGCTGGTCACCTCCAACGTGGTCGGCGAGGCCAGCCGGATCGGCTTCGGCTCCGCGCTGGCGACCATCATGCTGGTGGTCTCCCTGGTCTTCATTGCCCTCTACCTGACCACCGTGATGCGGGAGGACCGGCGATGAGCACCGCGACCCTGACCCGTGAGCCGGCGGCCGCCGCCCCGACCGGTCGCCGCCGGCCGCTGCGGCCCGCCCGGGTCGTCCTGCACGTCTTCCTGGGCGCGGTGGCCGTCGGCTGGCTCTTCCCGATCCTCTGGGCGGTGCTGACCTCGCTGCGGTCGTACCAGTACACCGCCAGCCACGGGTACGTCTCGCTCGGCGGCTGGACCCTGGACAACTACGTCACCGCCTGGAAGACCGCGGAGTTCGGCAAGCACTTCCTCAACTCGGTCTACATCACGGTGCCGGCGGTGCTGCTCACGCTCTTCCTCGCCTCCTGCGTGGCGTTCGTGATCGCCCGGTTCAGCTGGAAACTCAACATCGTCCTGCTCGGGCTCTTCACCGCGGCGAACCTGCTGCCGCAGCAGGCCCTGCTGATCCCGCTGTTCCGGCTCTTCACCCAGGTGCCGCTGCCGGAGTTCATGAGCGACTCCGAGCTTCTCTACGACAGCTACTGGGGGCTGATTCTGGTCAACGTCGCCTTCCAGTGCGGCTTCTGCGTCTTCGTGCTGAGCAACTACATGAAGGCCCTGCCGCACGAGCTGTACGAGGCGGCGATGGTCGACGGGGCGAGCGTCTGGCGGCAGTACTGGCAGGTGACCATGCCGCTCTGCCGGCCGGCCCTGGCCGCGCTGGCCACCCTGGAGGTGACCTGGATCTACAACGAGTTCTTCTGGGCCACCGTGCTCATGCGCACCGGCGACAAGTTCCCGGTGACCAGCTCGCTGAACAACCTGCGCGGCGAGTTCTTCACCGACAACAACCTGGTCTCGGCCGGCTCGGTGCTGGTCGCCATCCCCACCCTGGTGATCTTCTTCCTGTTGCAGAAGCAGTTCGTCCGGGGCCTCACCCTGGGAGCCAGCAAGGGATGACCATCGTCCACCTGCGCCGCGCGCGGACCAGCCTGGTGCTCGACGCGCGCGGCCCGGGGCTGCCCCGGATCGTGCACTGGGGCGCCGACCTCGGCCCGCTGCCCGCCGACGACCTGGCGGCCCTGGTCGACGCCACCATCCCACCGGTGGTGCCGAGCAGCTTCGACGCGCCCACCGTGCTCTCCCTGCTGCCCGAGGCGAGCGCCGGCTGGAGCGGGCGGCCGGGTCTCGCCGGCCACCGGAACGGGCGGGACTGGTCGACCGCCTTCCGGCTCGACGTGTCCGACGTCGGCTCCGACCCGGGTCGCGTGGCGCCGGGCGAGGGCGCGGTGGTCGTATCCGAGGAGGACGGTGCGCACGACGGGCCCGGCGCGGCGCGGGTGACCGTGCGGGCGGCAGACGCGGGCGCGGCGCTGTCGCTGACCATCGAGATCGCGCTCGACGCGCACGGCCTGCTGACGGTCCGGCACCGGCTGCGCAACGACGGCGACGCCCCCTACGAAGTGCGGGAGCTGACCCCGGTGCTGCCGGTGCCGGCGGTCGCCACCGAGCTGCTCGACCTGACCGGCCGCTGGTGCCGGGAACGCGCGCCGCAGCGGCACCCGTGGCCGATGGGCGCCTGGGTGCGGGAGGGCCGGCACGGGCGGACCGGGCACGACGCGACGCTGCTGCTGGTCGCCGGCACGGCCGGCTTCGGCTTCGGCCACGGCGAGGTCTGGGCGGTGCACACCGCGTGGAGCGGCGACCACGTCACCGTCGCCGAACGCCGCCCCACCGGCGAGTCCACCCTGGCCGGTGGCGAGCTGCTCGCCCCCGGCGAGATCATGCTCGCCCCGGGCGAGGAGTACGCCACTCCCCTGCTCTACGCCGTCCACTCGGCCACCGGGCTGGACGGGCTCAGCGACGTGCTGCACACCCACCTGCGCGCCCGCCCCGCACACCCACGCACCCCCCGGCCGGTCACCCTCAACGTCTGGGAGGCGGTCTACTTCGACCACGACCTGGACCGGCTGACCAGCCTCGCCGACCGGGCCGCCGAGGTGGGCGTGGAACGCTTCGTCCTCGACGACGGCTGGTTCCGGGGCCGCCGGCACGACCGGGCCGGCCTCGGCGACTGGTGGGTCGACGACGACGTCTGGCCGGACGGCCTGCAACCGCTCATCGACCACGTCCGCAAGCACGGGATGCAGTTCGGGCTCTGGGTCGAGCCGGAGATGGTCAACCCCGACTCCGACCTGTTCCGCGCCCACCCGGACTGGCTGCTCCGGGCGCCCGGGCGGCTGCCGCCCGAGTGGCGCCACCAGCAGGTGCTCGACCTGGCCCACCCGGAGGCGTACGAGCACCTGCTCGGGCGGCTGGACGCGGTGCTGAGCGAGCATCAGGGCATCGCGTACTTGAAGTGGGACCACAACCGGGACCTCACCGAGGCCGGGCACCAGGGCCGACCCGGGGTGCACGCGCAGACCGTCGCCGTCTACCGGCTGCTGGACGAGCTGCGCGCCCGGCACCCGAGCGTGGAGATCGAGAGCTGCTCCTCCGGCGGGGCCCGGGTCGACCTGGAAATCCTGCGCCGCACCGACCGGGTCTGGGCCAGCGACTGCAACGACGCCCTGGAGCGACTGTCGATCCAGCGCTGGACCGGGCTGCTGCTCCCGCCCGAGCTGGTCGGCACCCACATCGGACCGGACCGCTCACACACCACCCACCGGGTGCACGACCTGAGCTTCCGCGCGGCCACCGCGCTCTTCGGCCACCACGGCATCGAGTGGGACATCAGCGTCGTCTCCGCGTCGGAGCGGGCCGAGCTGGCCGCCTGGGTCGCGCTGCACAAGCGACTCCGCCCGCTGCTGCACGCCGGCCGGGTGGTCCGGGTCGACCACCCGGACCCGGCCGTCCAGGCGCACGGCGTGGTCGCCCACGACGGCTCCCAGGCGGTGTACGCGGTCTCCCGGCTGACCACCTCCGCCGCGCAGATCCCCGGGGCGGTCCGGCTGCCCGGGCTGGACCCGGCCCGGCGGTACGCGGTCCGGCCCGCGGCTGGAGTGCCGCAGCTGGCGGTACTCCAGCTGAGCGAGCCGGGCTGGCTGGGCGGCGGCGGCGGGGTGACGTTGAGCGGGGCGGTGCTGGGCGCGGTCGGGCTCCAGATGCCGGCCCTGCACCCCGAGCAGGCCCTCCTGCTGGAGGTCACCGCCGTCGACTGAAAATTTCCCGATTTTCTTACCCGCCGATGTCGAGAACCGGGGCGGCAGCTTCTACCCGAGGGTGAGAGCACCGAGAATCGGTGCAGGGACGTGAGGAGCGAACCGTGAAGTACATGCTGCTGATGCAGTTCAGCGCCGCCGGGACCGACTTTCCGTCGATCGAGACCTGGACGCCGGAGGAGATTCAGGCGCACATCGGTTTCATGACCGAGACCAACGGCAAGCTCGCCGCGGACGGAGAATTCGTCGACGGGCAGGGCCTGGCGGGGCCGCAGCAGGCGCGGATCGTCCGGGCGGGCGCGGGCGGCGCGCCGGTGGTGACCGAAGGGCCCTTCGCGGAGACCAAGGAGTTCCTCGCCGGCTGGTGGATCGTCGACTGCGAGACCCCGGAGCGGGCGGTCGAGATCGCCGCGCACATCTCCACCGCACCCGGTCCGGGAGGTCGGCCGCTCAACATGCCGATCGAGGTACACCCGATCATGTCGACGCCACCGCAGGAGATGTGACGCCTGGACGCCCCGGAGCGAATCGTCGAGGACCTACTGCGCGACCTGGCGCCGCAGGTCCTCGGCGTGCTCTCCCGCCGATTCGGTGACTTCGCCACCGCCGAGGACGCGGTGCAGGAGGCGCTGCTCGCCGCGGCGACGCAGTGGCCGGTCGACGGGCTGCCGGACAATCCACGCGGCTGGCTCGTCCAGGTCGGGTACCGCCGGATGATCGAGCTGGTCCGCGCCGAGGCGGCCCGTCGCGACCGGGAGGACCGCGCCGCCCGGCGGGAGGGCGACGACCGGCGGACCGCGCCGGCGGCCGACGAGGCACTGACCACCGAGCGGGACGACACCCTGGTCCTGCTCTTCCTCTGCTGTCATCCGACGCTCTCGACGGCGTCGGCGATCGCGCTGACCCTGCGGGCGGTGGGCGGGCTCAGCACCGCCGAGATCGCCCGCGCCTTCCTCGTCCCCGAGGCCACCATGGCGCAGCGCGTCAGCCGTGCCAAGCAGCGCATCCGCGCCTCGGGGTTGCCCTTCCGGCTGCCGGACGAGGCGGAGCGGCAGGACCGGCTCGCGGCGGTGCTGCACGTGCTCTACCTGATCTTCACGGAGGGGCACACCGCCAGCGTCGGCGCGGACCTGCGCCGGGTGGACCTGTCCGAGGAGGCGATCCGGCTGACCCGGGCGATGCACGCGCTGCTGCCCGACGACAGCGAGGTGGCCGGGCTGCTCGCGCTGATGCTGCTGACCGACGCCCGGGCCGCGGCCCGGACCGGCCCGTCCGGCGAGCTGATCTCCCTCGCCGACCAGGACCGCGGCCGGTGGAACGCCGAGGCGATCGCCGAGGGCACCGCGCTGGTCACCCGGGCGATGGCGCACGGACCGGTCGGGCCGTACCAGCTCCAGGCCGCCATCGCCGCGCTGCACGACGAGGCGCCCACCGCCGCGGCGACCGACTGGCCGCAGATCCTCGCCCTCTACCAGGTGCTCGAGCGCCTCTCCGGCAACCCGGTGGTCTCGCTCAACCGGGCGGTCGCGACCGCGATGGTGCACGGCCCGGCCGCCGGGCTGACCGCCCTCGCCGCGCTGGATGCCGACGCCCGGTTGGCCGGGCACCACCGCCTCGACGCGGCCCGGGCGCACCTGTACGAGATGGCCGGCGACCGGGAGCGGGCGGTCGCGCACTACCGGGCCGCGGCCGGCGGCACGACCAGCCTGCCCGAGCAGCGCTACCTGACGATGCGGGCCGCCCGGCTGGCGACCCTCGGCGCCCCGTCCTGACCCGGGTGTCGGCCCTGACCACAGATTTCGGTGAGCAGCGCCCGTGACCTGCGGCTGAAATCTCTCCGGAGGGCTGCTCGCTGGACCTTCTCCCACTCAACAGACGCACCCTCATCGGCACGACCGCGCGACCAGCGGCAAGAGAGGGCGTTCAACTCCTGTCCGGCTCAGCCAACGGAAACGTGGTCTGTCTGGTCCAAGTGCCGCTGTCATCGGCCTGAGCCATGAGCGTCATCTTCCGGGCACGTCCCAGGATGGGCAGATGCTGTTCGAGGGCCCGTTCTGCAGCTTGCATGTCCTCCGAGTCGCAGCCATGAGCCACTGTCAGGTGAGGCACGACGTCGTCAAACTGCCCCTCGAAGGGCGGGAAATCCGGGAAGGCTGTGTGCACGAGCTCTGTGAGGATCCGGAAGGGCTGGGGATCCTCCGGCGCGAGCCACAGAACCTCGTCGCCGAACCATGCGGTGCGGGTCAGTCGAAAGTCGAACGCCGCGGTGCCGGCGAAGATCCGCCGAAGCTCAGCTACGACCACCAGGTCGATCTGAGCTGGAGGCACGAACGGGAACAGCACGGTGACGTGGGCGGGGACCCCTAGCCGGGCGCTGGCGTCGAGCACGTCACGGTGGCGTCCCACTGCCGCTTCCGCCTCGGGAACCTCGAGTATCAGGCCACTTTGACGGAGTACCGCACCCATGGCCCGAGCCTAGATCTCGGCGTCGACCGGGGACGCACTGGACTCGGGATGCACGCGCGGACAGCGGCACGTCCGGATGTAGGGGCAGGCTCGCCCGACCGGGCCCAGTGTCCTTGATCTGCTGGGCTACCTCGCCGTCCACTCGGCGGCGCATCCCTGACCGACACCATGAAGGCGATCTGTCCGGCTCCCCACTGCGGCGCCTGATAGTGGCTGTCCGGCTGGGTTGGACAGCAGTTGTTCGATCGGATATTCGACACTCTGCGATCTATGGATGCAGCACACCGATTCGGGGCAGCACGCTTGTTCGCGTGTGTCTATTGTCACATGCGCCTGCACCGCGCAGGCCATAGCGGGCACCCGGAAAGCGCCCGCACGCACGAAAGGGGATCCCGTGCGAATCAGGAAATCCACCCGGCTGACCGCGGCGATGCTGCTCGCCGCCGGCATGGTCCTGTTTGGGGCAAGTCCGGCGCAGGCCGCCGCGCCGGAAAACGACACGTTCGGCGGCGCGATCGCAATCGGCTCGGTGCCATTCGCCACGACGGCTGACACGAGCGGGGCGACCACCGACGCGGACGACGCCAACGCGAACGCGGACTGTGGCGCACCGGCAACCGACGCCAGCGTGTGGTACTCGACGACGCCGGCGGCCGACGGCGCCCTTGTCGTGGACGTCTCCAAGTCGTCCTACGCGGCCGGGGTCCTCGTCGTGACCGGCACGCCGGGGGCGTTCGAGATCGCCGCATGTGGACCGGGCACCGTCGCCTTCCCGACCACCGCAGGCACTACCTACCATCTCCTGGTCATCGATGACCAGAGCGACGGCAGTGGCAACGGGGGAACGCTGGTCATGACAGTCGACGTGGCCCCGCCGCCGCCCACTATCGACGTCACGGTCGACCCCACGGCGGGCTTCAACTCGCGCACCGGCGCCGCCTCGGTGCACGGCACGATCAACTGCAGCGGCGTCGTCGAGTTCGCGTTTCTCGACGTCGAGCTGCACCAGCAAGTCGGGCGCGGCGAGGTGGTCGGCTCCGGCGGGATGGACGTGACCTGTGACGGCTCGGACCATCCTTGGTCGGTCGATGTCTACCCGTTCTTCGGGAGCAAGTTCACCGGCGGCAAGGGCGCGTCGGTGACATTCGCCGTCGCCTGCGGCCCGATCGAGTGCAGCATTGATTACGAGGAGCACAGAGTGCAGCTCAGCCGCCGCGGCTGACGGAGAAGGGGTTGACCATTTCGCGTCGCCTTTAACGCGAGGCCGAAGAGAGGTTGGGCTGCCCGAAGCTGGGCAGCCCAAGCTCTTGCGCTGGCCCCAATCCGCTCCTCATCACAGACCCCGGCCGCGTCTGCTAGGCATAACCAGCGGCTACTTATCAACTGGCGGTACGACCGCAGCCCGGCCATGAGCGGATCTCTCGCGCCGGCGATGGCCGGGTAGCCTCGCCCGGCGTCCCCGTGGCAGCATCATCGGCGTGCCGCATCCCGATGAACCGGCGCTCGTCGCGTACGTCGCCGACAACCCTTCCGGTACCGCGCTCGCCGTGTACGACGCGACCGACCCGGCTGCGGCCCGTGCCGCGCTGGAGGCTGCGGCGGCGGAGATCTACGAGATCCGCCACCCGGACGAGCCGGAGATGAGTCTGCCGAACTGGTGCGCGGTGCTCGACGACGACGGCGTACCCGTCCTGCACCTAGACATGAAGGACGAGATCCGGTACGCGGCTCTGGTCGTCCGGATCGTCCTCGACGAGTTGGCCAGCGCGGGGGTCGACGGGCGCCTGGAACCCAAGCGGCAGCCGGAGGCTCCGTTCGAGTACGACCCGAACGCCGACCTGTACACCGACATGCAGCCGCTGACCGAACTGGACGGACGAGTGTTGCCACCCGGCTTCCCCGACGGTTTCCCGGTGCCGGAGGAGGCCACCCTCGTCCTCGCCGAGCGCTCCCGGGATGGCACCGCTGAGCACGCGGCGTGGCGCCGGTCGACCGGACCATTCACCGGGTATCTCGAGCGGCTGCGCGCGTACGGCTGCACGTTCGGTGCGGTCCCACGGCTACTCACCGTCGGGAACGTCATGAGCGGCACGGTCCGGTACACGCTGTGGCGGGACGGGGCCGGGGGCAGCGTCACGCTGTACCAGTCCTGGCCACGGTCGACCCGCTCGCCGCTGTATTGGTACGTCAGCGTGGTCTGGCAGCCGCACGCCGGGCCGCCGGCCGTCGCCGTGGACGCGGATGAGGCGCCGGACATCCGGCCGGTCCCGTCCGGGCCGGCCGCCGCCCGCGAGGTGGCCGAGTTCCTGCTACCTCCCGAGCTCGTTCCTGGCTACGAGGCGGTGGCCGCCTTCGCCACCGCCGCCCACGCGCTGGAGCAGCTGGTCAGCGCCCGGCCAGACCCGGTCGACCGGCGCCCGAACCCGGTCGTGCTCGCAACCCGCTTCGCGCCGGTACTCGGTCGACTCGACGCCGGGCAGCTGACCATTGTCCGGCACACCTGCTTGACGATGGTCGCGAACCTCCTGGCCTCCGCGCGGCGCCCCCGGCCAGCCGGCCTGACCCTGGTCCCCGACGAGGACGGCCACCTCTACGCCGCAGATCTCCGTGAACACATGCGGGGTGCGGTGGAAACAGAACTCGTACCCGTCTTCGAAACCGGGCTGACGCTCGTCAAGGGCGGGCCGATGGTGGCCGAGCCGCTCTCCGGCATCCAGAGCAGCGCGGTACGGGCCCCGGCGGACCGGTACGCCTGGCTGTTCGCTGGCCTCGAGCCGGAGCAGCTGGCCGCGGCACGGGACGCCTGCTGGCGGATCTTCGAGGACTGACACCCGTCCGGTCCCAGGCGACGCGAGGATGGTCACCAGCGCGGCGGCGAATGAGGCTGGCTGCCGGACCGGTATTCGCAGCGCGCAGCCTGGACTCGAGTTCCATGGCGCCCCTGGTAGGCGTCAACTGGAGCGAACGGTCCGGCACCGGGGTATGACCTTGAGCCTGCGCAGGTCCTGGTTCGACTCAACGAGCGACGATGCTCTTGGCGCGACTCACGGCAGATGAGTGTGGCACAAGGGCCGGGGTGAGGACGGTAGCACTGCGCTGCGCCGAGTATGAACGACACCAGCCCGAGGTGCCTGCTGCTGGCCTCTGGTGGCTCATCAGTAGCGCGCCTAGCTCTCTAGACTGCGCCGGTGATCACCGCACCCGGCGATGTCCTTCTCGAACCATTGTCCAACCGCGAACTGCGGCTTCTCGGCGAGGCCGGGATCGCCCTGTTCGCTGGACGGCTCATCCTGGACGCGCAGCCGCCGATCGATGAGGCGACACTCGCGGCGGTGGCGGAGCGCTGCGCCGGGGCTTCCTGATCCGCTCGTCGCGTTGTGGCGTACCGCCTTCGGCGGGCGACTCGACTATGACCTGCGCGCCGACCTCGACGGCCAGGACGTCCCGGTGTCGTTCACGGAGCTGTTCTATCCGGACAGCGGTGACTACCACGACCTGTGGGGCTGGATCGAGCACGAGTGCGGACTGGCCGAGGAACATCAGCCGGACTGGTCCGGCCCGCTCGTTCACCTGCCGATCGGCGGCTTCGAGTATCTCGAACGTGTCTACGTGCACACCGCCGCCGGTCCGGACCACGGCGCCGTCGTGTGCTGGCGGCAGGGATTACCACCCGGCTGGGAGCTGCGGGCGGGCGACCGGGCCGGGCGGCTCGCCGACGATCTGGGCGCGCTGTTCGGTCAACTGGTGCTGGAGCAGGACCCCTGGGGAAACAGCGGCGACCCGCACGCCCGGTCCGCTGCGGCGAAACTACGCCGACTTGTGCGGGCAACCGTGCTTGACTGGCGCCGCGCCCTCGACCCGGGCACGCTGGTCACCCAGCGCCGGCTCGGGCGTCTCGCACTGGACCGGGCGGCAGCCAACGACGACGTGGCGCTGCTCGCGCGGTTGGTGGCGCTGGGATGTGATCCGACCGAGGAGGTCCGCAACGGGCTGACCGCGATCGACGTGGCCCTGCTCCACCGGGCCAACGCCGTCGTACAGTGGCTGCTCGAGAGACGCGTCCCGGTCGAGAACTCCCTGCAGGTCGCCGCACATGCCGTCGACCTCGACCTTGCCAGGGACCTCCTCCACCAAGGCGCACGGATCAATACGTGCGTGGTCTCGCGGGCACTGGACAACGAGGACGTGGAGGTTGTGCGACTGCCTGTCGCGTGGCGCGCAGCCGGACGAGGCGCTTGGCCGGCTTGGGCCGCGGCTGCGCATGATGGCCACCCAGGCCGCGCTCGCCAGCCGCCGCGCGACGGCACCAATCCGACGAGGCGACCGCCGAGCGTGAGCAGTGCCGGTCCGCAGCGCTGGCGGAACTCGCCGACCGATTCGACCCCGAACGCCGGCCCTGACCACGCAAACCGCGTTCGCAAGTGCCGTGAGACCAGGGCAACCCATTGTGCGCCCGCGCGAGTTCCCCGACGTCCGAGCACCGCAGAGCCCGACATGCCGCCCTGCTGGTGACGCGCGCACCGCGGCAGATGAGGATGCTGACCGCCACGGTTTTCCACGAGAAAGTCCTGGCAGAGCGGAGCGACCAACCGGCAGAATGCGCATGCCCCGATGATCGAGTTGTTGAGGAGAAAACCCATAACGGCTGCGTTGACCAGGCGTGCGCGAAGCTTCGTCCACGGCGACGGACACCGCCTCTACAGCGAGATGAGCAGCGACATCCGCGACCACTGGCTCAACCACGGCATCCCGGCCGCCGTTGTCGACCGGATGGCAGCGTTCGAAGCCTGTGGGGCGGCCTGTTGCTACCTCCAGCGCCACACTATGAAGGTGGCCCGAAGATGTTCCGTAGCGACATGCCCGAGATGGACTCTACGGGTGACTGGTGGTTCGACGCGGGTGACCAGCGGTTCTCAATGCCTTACGGATTTTCATCGGTCCTCGTGGGGAGTTCGGCATCGAGGACAGTCGCCGCAGGGCAGTGCTGCACGAGTCCGTCGCCGGCTGGGTCGAGTCCCTGGCGTTGGTGTACCGGGCTGGTCATTGGGCCTCCGAGATCACCAAGGTGCGGGGCGCAGCTGTTGAGCGACTGGATCTGTCAAACCTGGAACCCGTTCCCGGAAGTCGCCGGCGTGTCGGACACCTGGTGGCGGGGCGGGGAAAAGGTCATCGCGGTATACCGGGGTGAAGCTCATCTCTTGAATGACCCCGAACTGCAGGTCGCCACGGTGTACGACGGCATTGCCGAAGCCCCGATCTACCTCGACTACTGACCTCACATCGGCACGACCGTGCGTTCGACCTCACCGTGCCTCGTCCCGCAACGTGACGTCCGGTCGGCGGCATGAGCGTGCGGAGGTGACAGACCCACCAGCTCCGCGACACCAAGTAGTCTTCCCGTCGGACGATTCGGCTCGGACGAAGCTGTCCGATTCGTAGCGGGGTGTTCGTCATCTATGCGGCGGCCGTATCAGCCACACACGGAGAGCCACGGCGCCGAAGCGTATCCAGCCACGCCGCTTTTCACCTGGCCCCTCGCCGGAAGCCGGTCCTCATCAACAAGGAGACGAGATGTCCGACTCGATCCGGCTTGCCTCAGTCACGCTCGACTGCCCCGACGCGGGCCGCTTGGCCGCGTTCTACGCCGAGATCACCGGCGGGACGGTGACGAACCTAGGCGAGCACTGGGCCACGGTCGTTTGCCCGAACGGCCGCATGGACTTCCAGACGGTGCCCGACTACACACCACCGACATGGCCTGACCCCACGTCGCCGATCATGATGCATCTGGACTTCTATGTGGACGACCGAGCGGTCGCCGAAGAGCGCGTGCTGACGGCAGGCGCAACAAAGTACGCGTTCCAGCCCAACAGCGGCCAGTGCTACGTATATGCCGACCCCGCCGGCCACCCCTTCTGCCTCACCACCTGGGAAGACATGAGGCCCGAACCCGACGGCTCCATCGATTGAGCAACGCACCCTTTTCAGCAGAGTCGGACGTTTCGAGAGCATGGTCGAACGCGCGCATCGCGGCATGAGAGTGCGCTATACGGCGGCAATAGCACATTCCGCAGGGTGCATTACAGTAAGGCCTCGCAGCAGTCACGCATGGCAGCGCAACGGATCGAGGTTGATCCGCGACTCGTATACGAACAGAGGCCAGCACATCGTCTGCCGCCGCAAGCTCACAGGTGAATACTCGGCTATTCTGGTTGCTTGGTTGATGGTGTCGCGGTTTGCGTGACTCCTTCCTGCCGCAGTTCCAAGATGTAAGGCTGGTCGTTGGTCTGTAGGAACCGGACTTCCAGATCGAGTCCTGGGTGTAGGTAGCGACCGTCTGGGTCTGCCAGTAGTACAACCGGTTGCTGGGCAGCGGCGGAGAAGGTCAGTTGACCGTTGGTGACCGCGATGTCGACTGGGTAGTCGTCGTGTAAGACGTAGCGGCCCGTCACGTCACTAAGCGGCGCGGCTGTGATACTGGTGGCGTACCGACGGTCCGCGGCGGCGCGGATGCTGGCCAGCAGCTCCCATCCATCCTCAGAGTTAGTCATCGCAGCGACCGCGGTGCCGCTGTCGGGCCACACGTAGGAAAAGCAGGTATAGCCAACGTTCAACCCGGTGTGTCCGAAACGCCGGCGCCCGGCGCGGTCGTCGACCTCAGTGCCGAGCCCGTAGATGCCGCCAGGAATCTGCGGTGTCCACATCTCGGTGGCCAGGTCCCGGTCGAGCAGCTTCGAGTCTCCCGAGGCCGCCCGGGCGATCTCGAGGTCGAGCCGGAGCAGGTCGGTCGGGGTGCTCCACAGTCCACCTGCGGCCGTCTCCGGTTGCACTCGCCAACCGCCGGGAATCCCGGTGCCGCCACCGTGATGGCCACGAGCCACCAGATGCGGTCGCTGGTGCGGAAACTGCTGGTCGAAGCTGCTGTCGGCCATGGCCACCGGTTCCAGCACCAGAGTTTGCATGAGGTCCTCGAACGGGGTTCCGGTCGCGTCCACCATCAGCTGCTGGAGCACGGAGTAGTGGCTGCCCGAGTACCGGAAACGGCTACCCGGCAACAGGGTCGACCGAACCGGTGGAGTAGTCGTCGAGGCGCTGCCTTCCAGGACCTGCAACAGCGACGGGGCGCGATCTGCGGCATAGCCGCGGTACCAGGTGTCGGACAAACCCGCCGTGTGCGCCAGCAATTGTCGTAACGTAACTCCCGGTTGCTGACCCTCGCGGTCGAGTAGTTGCCACGAGGTGAGGTACACGCCGATGTCGGTGTCCAGATCCAGGACACCGTTTTGGACCAGTAGCAATGCGCCGAACGCGGCGACATGCTTACTGATCGAACAGGCCGCAAACGCGGTGCCCGCGGTCACCGGCGTCGACGTCTCGCCACCCGTGACGCCATACCCCGCCGCCCACACCCGCCCGCTCACGTGCCCGACGGCGATGCTGACCCCCGGCACCTGATAGATGCTCATCAGATCGGACAACGCCGCCGTGTCCGGCGAAAGCCGCCCAGAAGACACATGCCGGTCAAGTTGGCCCAGCAATGGGACCCAGTCCTGAGAGAAATCCACGTCTTCCACGGCGTCGATTCTCGACCACACGTACCCGGTGGATCAAATTGATCGAATAATCTCTATATATGCGACGCAACGGCGGTCGGCAGCAGCGGCATCACTCAGGCCAGTCGCTGACGAAATAGAGATCCGCACACTACGTGCCCGGATCACAAATTCGGCATGACCGCTCGGCGGCAGATGTGTGCGCTGCAATCCAGTCGTTCGCCGGCTGGTTGGTATGTCGGAGAATTACCGAGCTTCACGGGTCAGGGTCTGGTCAAGGTGGGTTCTGCGGGTGGCATCAGGGCGGTGACAGCCATCCGGTCACGGCGAGGAACCTCTCGACCAGACCTGGGCGATGCTGCATGCGTTGCTCGCCGGATCCTGATGTGCACCTGGACCCACCTCCACGCCGCGTCGCGTCGATGATGCGAGACACTTTCACCGTGCGAAACGACCTCGACCAGATCGAAGCGGCGTTCGTCGGCACGCCACTGGCCGGCCTGCCGATCGGGCACGGCCCGTCGGGCACTGTCCTCGTCGCCGACATCGACCCCAATCGCCTGCACGAGGCCTGGCAGGCTGCCGACGCACTGGTGCCGGTCATCGGACGCCGGCCCCTCATGGTCACCGACGACTTCGACGACGCGCTGAGGATCCGGCCCGAGCCCGAGCCGGGTCCGTCGGAGTCGGAGCTGCGCGCGTTCGCCGAGGCGGCCGAGTCTTCCGAACCCTGGCTGGCCTACCGCCACTACAGCGAGGACGACGAGGTCGACGAGGGCGAGGTCGAGTACTACGCGCGTGGCATGGCCGGCGTCGACCTGGACCTGACGGCCCTGGTGTCGGATGTGGCGCTGCCGACTTCGCGCCAGGCGCTGGAGCGGGCGCTGTACGATCGGCTGCTCGCCGACGCCGACCTGTACGCCCGGGTGCTTGGCAGCGTGCGGTTCGTGACTCAGACCGACTACTGGTACACGCCTGACAGCGTCCTGCTCATGTTGCTGCCCACCAGCGACGTCCGCAGCTCGGGGTACTGGGTGGACTTCTACGGTGCGCTCAGCCGGGAGTACCAGCGGACGCTCGCCGAGGTGTTGGCGCAGTGGCGTCACCGGTGGGACGCCCGCCTGGTCGCGTCGTGGGGCACCATGCTGCAGTTCCAGGTGGGTCGTCGCCCGGCACCGGGTGACGAGGCGTGGACCGCGGCCGGCCAGCTCAAGGCGCTCGCCCCGAACCTCGACCTGAGCCGGTGGGAGGTCGCCGTTGCCTTGCCCGCCGGTGATGCGTGGTTCGTGCACAACCGGCCCTGACAAACTCGACCAGACCGTGACCCGCCGAGCTCGGCCGTGGCCCTAGCTCGGCCGAGCCGCCCCCTCATTGGCAGAGTCGGTCGGTAGCGGCTGGTGGCGCGCGGTCGGCGGCAGAAGTGGATGCCTGTGGGGTTCATCCGCGGCTGGCGTACAGGTACACGGTGACTGCATCGGGTGCGTCGAGGTTGACCAGGAGCGCTCGGCGTGTGCCGTCTGCAGTGGGTTGCTCCTCGTCGAGGCCGGAGATGGTCTTGGCGGTTTCGGGGTCCCACAGGTTGCCGCCACCGACGTTGTGTTTGGCGTCGACTGCCCGAAGCCCCGGTGCGAGAGCCGTCGTGAACTTCGCCGTGGCGACGAAGGCGTCGAGTTCGGTGCGGGGCATGCGGAACTTCGCCGAGAGCTGGGTTTCCAGGCCGTTGCTGTACGCGGCGGTGAGCAGCACGCTGCCGGGCGGCAGGGTCACGTGAGCGACGGCTTCCACCTGGGCCGCGCTGGCGACCTCCGGCCTGGACTGTACCGGGAGCAGGTCTATGCCATTGCTGCCGACGGACAGCCCCGCCACACCGCACGCGATCAGCGACAGAAGCAGACTCATGCACGCAAGCATGAGTGCGGCCGTGCCTCTCCGGTTGCGCGTCCTCGGCACAGCGGTCTCGATCATGGCCAACACGATACGGCGCGCGCGCTCATCGGCAGATCCGCTCGTTGTGCTCGCTACCTTCCGGAGGCCATGTAGGCGGCGAGGATGTAGTTGGGGTGTCGGTTGAGGTTCTTGCGGGCGCGGTCGTAGCGCATGGTCGTACGCGGATCGGCGTGACGGGCCGCGATCTGCACGTCGCGTAGGCTCACGCCGGCGTCGGGCATGGTGGTGACGAAGGTGTGGCGCAGCATGTGCGGGTGCATCCTCGGCATCCGGATTCCGGCGCTGGCAGCGAGATGCTTGAGCCGGCGGGTCGCGGCGTGCCGGTCCATCCGGGCGCCCAGAGTGTTGCGCAGGATCGGACCATCGAGGCGGCCGTCGACCGCACGGTCCACGGCCCTGGCCACCGCTGGTGGCAGCGGGACGAGGACGACCTTGCCGCCCTCGGCGCGCACACGCAGGACGCGGTGGCCGTGTTCCTCGCCGATGTCGCGGATGGTGGCGCCGCAGGCTTCGAAGATCCGCAACCCGAGGAGGCCGAGCATGGCGATCAGGGCGAAGTCGTTCGGGTTGCTCGACTGCCGTGCGGTGGTGATCAGGGCTTCGAACTGGAGGTGGCCAAGGCCGAGGGTGGGTGATTCGGGTGGTACTACCGGTCGGCGGACCTAGTCGGCCGGTGAGTGCGGCAGGGAGGGCGTCGATGACGCACACGCGGTAGAAGCCGATCACCACCGATAGGCGGCGGGAGACGGTCGAGGGCTGGGGGCGGCGCTCGTCCTGGAGCCAGCGCACGTACCGCTCGATGTCTGCGGGTGTGGTCGACAGTGGCTGCAGCTCCTGGCCAGTGCACCAGGTCAGGAAGACACGCAGGTCGGACTCTGTGTGCAACCGCGTGTCACCGCGGTACCGACCGAGGTAGCCGGCAACCGCCGCACGGAGAACCACACGATCAGGAGAGACGACACCGGGACCGGAAGCGGGAGAGGTAGGCATACCTCACGGTGCGTCACCAGTCACAGTCAGCGCCAAGACCCTCCGCGCGGCAGAAGAGGACGCCGGCCACGGTCGGCAGGGGATCCTCCGCTGCCGTTAGTGTGGCCGCCGCTACGCTGTCACGATGACCGGTTCCGCCTCGCTTCCGGGAGGCGTCCTACTGCGTCCACTGGACGTCGGCGACGCGCCTGCACTGCTCGACGCGTACATCCGCAGTCGTGAGCATCTGCGTCCCTTCGACCCGGTGCGACCTGACTCGTTCTGGACGCTTGCCGGCCAGCAGTGTCGGCTCGACGAGATGGTGCAGCAGATGAAGGAGGACAGGCTACTGGCCTGCGCGATGCTGCGAGATGGTCGTGTGTTGGGGTGTGCAACGCTCAACACGATCGTGCTTGGTCCTTTCTGTAGTGCAAATTTGGGGTACTGGGTGGAACCCGCTGAGGTCGGACGTGGCCTGGCGAGCGCGGCTGTCGCAGCGCTTTGCCAGATCGCCGACCAGGAGCTCGGTCTGCACCGGATCCAAGCAAGTACGAGCCCGTTGAATGTCGCCTCGCAGCGCGTGCTGGCCAGGAACGGGTTCGAACAGTGGGGGACGGCGCCCAAGTACTTGCACATCAACGGTAGATGGCAGGATTCCTATCTGTTCCAGCGGATCCTCAACGATCGGCCGCCAAGCTTTCGCTCATGATGTAGAGGAGCATCCGCTCATCGGCAGGTCCGGTCGTCTCGTCTCGGACGCGCTGTCAGCAGCCAGATGCGGATGCCTGTGGCCCGGCTCGACGCAGCGGGGAGGAGCCGCGTCACTGCTGGCCGGTCCCTAAACACGTCAGGGGCGGATGGCGCGGAGGAACGTGGTGGCGAGTGTGTTGTGGGCGAGTGTGCCGGCCGCCAAGACAGCGCGCACATGGTGTTCAAAGCGGTGGCGCTCCTGATCGGTGAGCATTTGCGCCAACGCCTCCTCATACGTGGGGGCCAGCGGGTTGGGTGCCGTCTTCTTCAGCACCTCCCAATCGGTGGTCGGCAACGGGTACGGCACCTCGACCTCTGCCCGGTAGTCCAGCTCTACCGAAGCAAAGCCGGCGCCGCGCGCCCACCGCAGCAGGTCGCGCTCGTCGAAGTTGAGCATCGGGTTCTCGGCCTG
This sequence comes from Micromonospora sp. IBHARD004, assembly GCF_052814115.1. NCBI lineage: Bacteria > Bacillati > Actinomycetota > Actinomycetes > Micromonosporales > Micromonosporaceae > Micromonospora > Micromonospora sp. IBHARD004. The sequence goes on along the minus strand of NZ_CP199934.1, from coordinate 1,999,861 downwards.
CGGGACGCTCTCGTACGCCCGGCGTAGCTTCGCCGCCAAGTCGGCGATAGGCGTCATGTCCAACCCGAACAGAATGGGGCCTGCCTCGGTTACGCCGAAGCTGTTGATCGGCTCGAAGATGGACAGCCGCCCGCTCGGGCGCAGCACTCGGAAGAACTCGGCGAACGCGGCCTGCTTGCGCTCGACGTAGATGAGCACCGACCGGGTCGTCACGATGTCCACCGACTGATCCTGAACCCCGCGCAGGTCGTCGGCGGAGGCGTGCACGAACCGGGAGCGGTCCAGTAGGCCGCCCGCGGCCGCCCGGAGTCGGCACTCGTCGAGTAGATCCGTGGAGATGTCGCTGAAGATGACCTGCCCGCCCGGGCCCACCCGGTCCAGCGCGGCGAAGCCAAGCAGGCCGTTGCCGGTGCCCACGTCGAGCAGCACATCCCCTGCCGCGACTGCGGCACGGTCCAGCACCCCGTCGCGATAAGCCGCCAGCAGCGATGCCCCGTGCGCCCGGACGCCCGGATCACCCGCGTCCCGGCGCTGCAGTATCCACTGCGCCCACCGATCCTGATTGGCGCTCGTCATTGCCTCACGCTAGCCGACAGCGTGGTGTTGCCTGCGGCGGCGATCCGCAGCGGTCGCCGCACCACGCCTTCTGGCGCCGGTCAATCACGCGCATCGGCGGGACCGCGCACATCGCGGCAGATCAGCGTGCCGGAGCCGCCGTACGCTTTCGTCATGCCGAGCCGTACTTTCGCCGTCGTTGGGATGACTGCCGAGGCGACGAGTTCGACGGTTGGGGACACTCCGTCTGGTACTTCGAGGTCGATGACGGCGGCTGGCCTGTCCGCCAAGTGGAGGCATACGACGCTGGCCCTGTACTCCGCTACGGGCCCGATCATGAGGAAGACCAGTATGGAGGTCTGGGTCAGGTCAGCCTTGATGACCCGGAGGAGGACTGGAGCGCGTACCTGATCGGCCGAGACGAGTTCGAACGCGCCTGGCACTCGGCTGGCGAGTAGGAGTCGGCGATCGCCATCGGCGCAGGAGCGTGTGCCGCGGCATCTGGGGTCACCGACCGTGGCAACGCACCGACGACCGGCGCGCACGCAGGGCGGCAAATCCGTACGCCCGCTCCGGAACGGCGAGGCGTCGTACCGGCGCGCGGTCAGTCCACATCGGCAGTCTCCCCGCCGTGTCAGGGCTGGATCTGGTCCTCGATGGGGCTGCCAGAGGCGCCGAGATATGGCGGCTCGCCCGACTTGGGCACGACGACCGGGCCGTTACCGATGAGAGACGCCGGAAGCTCCATGTCCTGCAAGAACCCTCGTGTGTTGTAGCCGAAAACCCAAGCGGTCGGGAATTCCTGACAAGAGCAGATGACGACGTCGATACCGCATTGCGGACGCACCACCCGATCCAGCAGATCCTGGGCCGCCTCGTAGGCGTCCTGCATCACGATCCCTTGAAATGGCCACGGCCGATTCATGCGCATACCCCCTGCGTGCTGTCTCCGCTGATCCGGTTATCGCCGCGTTGATCATCGCACCCTGCGCGGGCACCGAGGCATCCGCTCATCGGCAAGACCGAGCGCCGTCTTCATCGACGATCGTGACGCTGCGTGACGCCCGGTAAGCGGCACAGCGGCTGACGTTCGTCCTGGGTCAGCAGTGGATGTGCACGTGCAGTAGCACCGCGTCGGGTGGCAGCTCCATCAGATAGAGGTCCGTGAAGTGCAGGTAGTCACGGCGAAGTCGCAGGTTGTCGAGCTGGCCAGCGAGGCCCGGTACGCTGGGGGCCATTAGATCGGGGTCGAGCCACTCACCTGAGCGCGTCAGCAGGCCGTTGGTCGCCAGCGCCTCGCGAGCGCGCAGAGCCATGAAATCGACCCGAGCCAGGCCGAACGAGACGACGGGATCGTCACCCCAGTTACGGATCCGCTGAAACGGCGCGGTGGTAAAGCCGTATCTGTTCGCCACGGCCGCGAGGAGCGGTTGCGAGTGATAGGCCTGCCATGCCTCGCGCCCGAAGTAGTCCTGGGCCTCCGCCGACCTCTCAACGAACTGAACAAGGGGGCGCGCCGGTGGAAAGGCGGCCGCCAGCTGCTGCCACTCGTCCCACTCCCGACCGGCCGCCTCGGCGGCCGCAGTGCGGACAGCCCCCAGGTCGAGCAGCGCCCGCGGCCCACCGTCGCAGTAACCCGGGCCCGCGTCCTCGGACGAGTCGCCGCGCACTAGCCGCAGATCGTCCTCGTACCCGCGCACGACGGGGATCCTCGCGGACGAACAGATCCGGTAGCGGTCCCACCGCCCACCCCACTCAGCGTCCGGGTCCTGCGGGGTATCCCGGTCGTACGGCCGCATCGCCGCGGCCAGGGCTACGTGGATCTCGCGGCGGTCCACCGGATCGAGACACACCGTAATGATCTCCCAAGCCATGCTGCTTCTCCTACGCCTGAGGACCCGCCGCCGGGCAGGTGGCGTCATCATTCGGCGTCCTGAGTTGATCACTGAACATGCCGCCGACCCTACTGGTCGTGGCAGCGGCGGTAGCCGCCAGCTATGCCGTCACGCACGGGTACGAGCCTCCGGCGCACTCAACTCGACAGACCGGCACACTCAAGCGGCACACCCGGACGCTCACGCAGGCTGGGCTCGCTACGGCCCGACGTTACGGCCGACCGGCGACGCGCAGTATGCGGCAGACATCCCATGTTTTTCGTTGTCAAGAACTGGGGTGGAGATGGGCCCAGGCCGTTGTCTCGTTGTAGGCGGTGCCGGTCTTGAGGCAGCCGTGCAGGATGCCGACGAGGCGATTGCCGAGTTGTCGCAGGGCGGCTTGGTGACCGGTGCCGCGGGCGCGGAGAGTGTCGTAGTAGGCGCGGGCGCCGGGTGAGCCTTTCAGCGAGCAGAACGCCCATTGGTGGACGGCGTCGCTGAGTCTTCGGTTGCGGGCGTAGCGCGCCAAGACGACTTTGCGAGTGCCGGAGGCCCGGGTGATCGGGGACGTGCCGGCGTAGTTCTTGCGGGCCTTTGCGTCGGTGAAGCGGTGCGGGTCGTCGCCGAACTCGCCGAGGATCCGGGCGCCGAGGACCACCCCGAGGCCGGGCTGGCTCAGGTAGTGGTCAGCGTCCCGGTGCCGGCCAAAATGGTCGGCCACCACCTGCCCGAGCTGCTCGACCTCGGCGTTGAGAGCGGGATCAGCCGAACCTGGGCAGTCACGATGGCCGCGTAAGCGGCCTGAACCGCGTCCGGTTGGCGCAGCTGCCCGGCGCGCAGCCGCTGCTGCAAGTCGGCGGCTTTCGTGTCGATGTTGCGGCGGTTCGCCCGCCGCAACGCGGCGGCGATCTGTGATCGTGACAGCCGGGCGGCGCGAGTCGGGTCCGGCGCGCGGCCGAGCAGCTCCAAAACGTCGGGCGCGGTCAGGTCGTCGAAGGCGTCCAGGGCGGCGGGGAAGAACTCGCGTAACGCGCTGCGCAGCCGCAGCATCTGCCGCGACCGGTCCCAGATCAACGTCTGATGAGTGCGGGCCACCAGTTTCATGGCCTCCGCCTCGGCGCTGTCGCCGGCAACCGGACGGTGATGGGCGTGATCCAAACGCACGATCTCGGCCAGCACGTGCGCGTCGCCGGCGTCGGACTTCGCCCCCGAGGTGGAATGCCGCTCCCGATAGCGAGCGACCGACATCGGGTTGATCGCATACACCTGATAGCCGGCCGCGAGCAGCGCCTGCACCCACGGGCCACGGTCGGTCTCGATCCCGATCCGCACCTGGGCTGCTGCCTCGGCCGGGTCGAGATCGGCCCAGTCGGCCGGCATGTGCTCGGCGATCAAAGCGTGCAGCCGGGTGACACCTTCGAGGCCTTCGGGTAGCCGTTTACGGACCAGCTTGCCACCGTTGCCGTCAACGAGTTCGACGTCGTGGTGGTCCTCGGCCCAGTCGTCTCCCAGGAACAGCATCACGCCTCTCCTCCTCTATGGACCACATCGTCCATGGCAGCGCGGAAGAGACCCCAGCGATCTAATGGCCAAGTGCTCACCGCAAACCCGGGGCACGTCATCCCATCAGCTGTCCAGCCTCCTCACGACCAGCGGGCGCACGGTCTGCCGCAAGGCCTCGAAGGCCTGAAGAGTGGAGTGCTGACCCGCCAGCCGCTACCGGAGCCATCCTGCACCAGCAGGCTGACGGAACCCATTAGAAGAGTGCACCTAATTTTCTTGACCGCAATCGAATGCGCATTGTGGGCGAGACTGCAACCTAGCGACGCCGGCTGAGCACCACCAGATAACGGCAGGGCAGTTCGGTGGGGTTCCAGTACGTCCCGGGCGTCGACGCACCGAGCTCGAGGCAGTCGCCGGAACTCAAGTCGTGCTCGACTTCGCCTTCACGGAAGCGCAGACTGCCCTCCAGCACCCAAATCTGGTGATTCGCCAGCGCGAATGATTCGGCTGGGTAAGAGACTTCCGCGCCAGCCGGCAGTTCGACTTCGACCAACTGGACCGAGCCGCCGGCCGGCGACACCGAGCGGCGCCGGTAACCGGTCGTCGGATCAACCCAGACAGTCTGATCCGCGATCCGTGCCAGCCGCGGAGTCTCACCCTCGGTGCGGGCGAACAGCTCGGAGAGGGTGAGGCCGAGCGCCGCAGTGAGGCGGCCCAGGAGCACGGCGGTCGGTTGCACATCGCCGCGCTCGATCTTCGCGATCATTGCCCGGGAGACGCCGGAGCGCTCGGCGAGAGCGTTGACCGACAGGTCCCGGTCGATTCGGGCGGTACGCAGGGTGGCTGCGATGTTCGCGGTCAGGGGGTCCGACATGGTGCCACTATAGTAAGCACATCGTCTACTATATCAACATGACGCTGACGATCCGTGACGGAGGCCAGGACGATGCCACCGTCTGCGCGGCCATCTACCGGCCGTACGTGCTGAACACCGCCATCACCTTTGAAACCGAGCCGCCAACTGTGTCCGAGATGTCCCGACGCATCGAGGCGGCCGTCCGCTCGTACGCCTGGCTGGTGGCCGAGGCCAACGACCAAATCATCGGGTACGCGTACGCTGGACTGTTCGCCGTCCGTCCGGCATATCGCTGGTCCTGCGAAGTCAGCGTCTACCTCGAGACCGGGCGTCGCCGCACCGGTGCTGGCCGCGCGTTGTACCAGGCTCTCCTGCCTCGGCTGATCGAACGCGGCTACCGCATCGCGGTGGCGAAGATGACCCTGCCCAACGACGCCAGCATGGGATTGCACGCAGCATTGGGATTCCGGCCGGTCGGCGTGCACCGACGAATTGGGTGGAAAAACGGCGCATGGCACGACGTGGCCATCGCTCAACTCGACCTAATCACCGATAACTCGCCGCCGGCTTCCGAGCGCGGTGCCGAGGGCCGCGCCGGTAGCGGTACCCGCCGTCCATTCGAAGATCATGCCGAGGAGGAACTCTGGACGCAGCACGTCGAGGACCGCGGCTTGCCACGTCGGCGGCACGGCGTCGCCGGTGCTCAGGTAGCCGGCGTGCTGGTTCGCCCAGACCACGGCCTCGGGGAGGCTGACGGCGAGCACCGCGACCAGGGCGGCGAGCCCGGCCAGTGCTCCGGTGCGCAGCCCGGCGCCGAAGGATCGGTTCCGCCAGGCCGTGGTGAGCGCGACGGCCAGCAGTAGGGGCATCGGGAGGAACACCCAGAAGCCGAGTATGCCGCCGCGGTCGTGCGCCAGCGACCAGCGCGAGGCGGCCAACGTGCTACCGGCCACGACGACCGCCGTCCCTGCGGCCAGCAGCCATGCGCCGTGCGGCAGCGCGGACCGCAGCGCGGCCCGCACCCCGCCGAGGGCGAACCTGCGGCGCTCGGCTGGCGGGTCGATCGCCGCGAGCTCGGCCCGCAGCGCGGCACCCCATGCGGACCGGTTGTCGGGCAGGTCGGCGGTGGCCAGGTCGAGCAGGATCTGCCAGACGTCGCGTGCCGCGTGCTGACGGCCCGCAGTGCGGGCGCCGAGCGCGGCTCCGAGGACGGGCCACGGCATGTTCCAGGCCAGCGCGACCAGGAGGACGTCGAACGGTATCAGCAGGTCGCCGTCGCCGAGGTTCGCGACGACCGGGAACATGCCGGGCTCGGCCAGATAGGCGGCGCGCAGCGGCAGGTACGCGGCCGCGGTGCCGACGACGATGGCGGCGAGGGCGAGCAGCCCGGCGATGGTGCCGGCTCCGAATCCGCGGGCGCGGGACATGGCGGCTGCAGCCGCGCCGACGAACGCGGCGCACCCGAGGGCCGCGAGCACTCCGAGCATCATGGACAGCAGCACCACGTCGAAGCCCCAGCGCGGGCCGTTGGTGACCGTGGCGAGGTAGAGGCGCTCCAGGCCGGCGGTGAGCAGCGCGGCGGCTGCGGCGACGGCGATCAGTCCCGGCCACACCGGGCGTCTGGTGCCGTCTCGCCACGCGGCGCGGGCGCGGGCGGCGAGCGTGCGCGCACCGCCCCGGCGTACGGCGTCACGCAGCCGGGCCGCGAGCACCACGATCGCGAGCAGGGGCACCGGTAGGAGCAGCACCAGGATGAAGAGGAAAGCGAGCATCGAGGGCCTCCGAACGGCAGGGCGGGTCGGGGGTCGAGCGGCCGAAGGTCAGATGGTCCCGGGCGCGAGCCGGGCCGCGCCCGGGGCGGGTGCGCCGTCGCCGGCGCGTGCCGTCGCGGCGACGGCGCGCGCGAGTTCGGCGCCCGCGGTGCTGAGCCGGTATAGGTGCCGGGCCGGCCGCCCGCGCGGCGGGTCGGTCTCCCAGGAGGTCTCCACGTGTCCGCGCTCGGCGAGGCGGATCAGGATCGGGTAGACGGTGCCCGCCTTCAGGTCGAGGGCGCGGCACAGGTCGTAGCCGTGGCTCCAGCCCTCACCTGCCTCGGCGAGGGCGGTGAGCACGGCCGCGGTCTGCGGGGAGGGATGTCGGGTGCGGACCATGGCACCATGGTCTACCTAGATAGAGTTATGCGCAAGACCCATCCCTTGATCTGCATTGCGCCTCCGGCTGACCGCTGGATGGCGAGCCGCTGAACCTCCTGCCATGATCAGGGTAGCGATGGTCGACTACATAGGCCCACGCCCGGCATCCGGATCTGCCGCGGATAGGGCGCGTCGCTCTCAGCACACCCATCACCGTCCGTGGCCAGCCAGCCTGGCGCAAAGCGTCCTGTCGTGCCGATGAGCGTGCGTTATTTTCTCGACCTGTGGTGGAGGATGGATGCATGATCGGTGACCGGTGGGGCGTGACCGACAGCGAGATATTGCGCTGCTATCCGTGCGACGACTTGGTCGTCTCACCCGCGCTGCAGGCGTGGCGGGGTGTGCGCGTCGAGGCGTCTGCCGAAATGGTGTGGCCGTGGGTTGCACAGGTGAGGCTTGCGCCATACTCCTATGACTGGATCGACAACCTTGGCCGCCGTTCACCTCGAGAGCTGGTAGGCCTTCCCGAGCCGCAAGTCGGAGAGAGATTCACGACTGCTGGTGGGCGGGAGCTGGGCAGGATCGTCTCGGTCGATCCGGGGAAACAGCTGACGGGCACCATCATGGGCGCCTTCATGTCCTACGTCCTCGTGCCCCAGGAGCACGACACGCGCTTGCTGCTCAAGGTCGTCATGCGGACCACCCGCTGGGCCGCCCTCGGGCTGTCCGTCGGCGACCTGATCATGGCTCGACGTCAGCTACTAAACCTGAAGCAACTCGCCGAGCGGCACTACCAGGGCACGGCCAAGGATTGAGGATCAGCCTCATCGGCATGTCCGCGCGCTGACGGCGCCGACTTGCCGAAACTGCGTAGCGCGCGGATCGCGGCAGGTCAGTGCACCGCCGGGTAAAGAGCGCGAAGGCTTCTATGCCGTCCTCGAGGGAGACGAACGCGTGCGTACCTTCGCCGCTGTCCATGCCTGGCAGGCACCCGCCGGTCGTCCGGCGGTGCCGGGGACCGCGAAGGCGTTGGTCGTCGCGTACCGTGGCGCCCGTGGGCGGACCCGGGCGGCGTGGGAGCTGACGTGGCTGATGATCCTATGTTCGTCGTTTCCGTAGTATTGAATGCCGTCTTGAGCGTTTACGCGCTCTGGCAGGTGGCCCTCGGGTGGCGTGCCAAGCGGCGGGGCGAGCACCAGAAGCGGCTGATGATGGCCGGTGCGGCAAGGCTGCTCCTTGCCTCCGCTCTATGGATAACGATCTTTCCCTATGCGCCCTTCAGCCACGACTTTGGCCCGATGACCGGAATCGTGGCTCTCGTTGCATGCTTGGCACTGCTGACACTTGCGGTGCTTGTGGACTGCCGTCGAAGGCAGTTGACGCGCACACCCCAGCGCTGACGGCCTGGCTGATAATCTGCGGTCTTTGACGCTGCGGTTTCAGTCTCGGCCTCGTCGATAGCGGACCGACCCCCCTCGCAGTTGGGGCACCTCTCATCGACACTCGCGCGAATACGCAGCCGGCGGTTGGTCCGCACTGTCATCGGCAAAGTCGGACGTTGCGGGAGTGGTGCGGAACGCGCGCATCGCGGCATGAGAGTGTGTCTGATCAAGCTTGGACCGAGAAGCAGCCTCTGGGATTAGTAGTGGGCAAGGATCTGCGCCACCGGATGGCCGAGAACAGCGCACACCTCGGCGAGTTCCTGCGTATCAAGCTCGTACTTGGCGCGCGTCGGATTCATGGCGCTCACCTCGAATCGCGCGAAACCGACTGGCCAGTCGTAGTGAAGAGCGTCCAGCGAAACGATCGCCTCGCAGCAGGGAACCGTCACGTCTAGCTCATTGAGCCATTTTCATCATGGCGAGGCAGCCCTTGATATGCCTGATCAACGCGGGCATGTCGTTGCTCCACACAGGACGAGACTCCCGGCAGGACAGCCGTCGACCAAACGACAGCCTTGTCCGGGAGTCTCGTTGCTTACGTATGTTGCCTGCGAGGATCCCTTGTTGGGTACCGTGCGGATGGGCGCTCAGCTATTGGGGTCAAAGTCGCTAAGTATCGACCCGGGGATGGATCCGGTAGATCTCACCGCCGTCTGTGCTGCTGACTGCGACTTCGCATCGCCACCGGTTCTGCATCACAGACAGGACCGTTATTAATACTCTGTCACCGTTCTCGGGGATAGCGGTGAACCAGAGGCCTTCGAAGTTGTCCGGGCAGCTCAGCTGAACCCACACAACGTTTTCCTCACCCGGCCCCGCGCTATCCACTGTGCAGTCAAAGAACCATTGCAGCTCTTCGAACGGCACCTTCTCGCTGATAGAGGCTTTCTTGCGGTCCGGGTAACGCTGGCCCTGTTCTCTGACAGTCATGCCGGTTCCCTCCTTCGACAGTGGTCGGAGTGCCCGTCCCCGGGCCCGGGTAGCGGTTCAGGCGTGAGGGAGATAGTCAGACGATGCGCCCTCCGGCCACCAGCGAGGTTCCACGATCGTCGCACTCGGACGGCGAAATCGGCTACGCAGCTGTCGACTACCTGGTCCCCCATGCTGAGCCCCTTCCGAGGCGACGAGACTGAGCTGAGCTTTCGCGATCAGGCGACCAAGAACGGCCATGACGGCAGTCCGAGAGACCCTGCGCCACCTACGATCCTCGCCCTGCGTGACCTGGGGTATCAGTTTCCCGACAGTCCCACAGGCTAGTGGCTCGTCTCGCATCGTTGGGTGGGTAATCGACGTCCCGTCTGATGGTCAGCAGAGTGTCTCCAGGACCTGATCTTGGAAGTGGTCGTCGTGGGACTTCGACCGAGTGTGTTCGTCCGTCCGGTCAGCACGGAGGAGGGCCGCCGCCTGCAGCGGATCAGCCGGACCGCGAAGGACCCGGTCAGGCTGCGACGGGCGATCGTGGTGCTGATGTCCGCCCAGGGCCAGACGGTCAAGGACATCACCTCGCTGATGCGGGTCGGCGAGGACTGCGTCCGCGATTTCATCCACGCCTTCAACGAGCGGGGGTTCGACGCGTTGGACCCAAAATGCCGACCACGCCATAAGGGGTATTTGAAAGGCCAAGGATCTGAGCCGAGCCACTAGTGTCCTGCGCCGGGAATTCGTTGAAGATATGAGGCGAGCCGGTCGAGGATCTCGTCAGCGGTCACACCCTCGGACCGCTCCTCGCCCTGGCCCCGGTCCGCCGGCGCCCGGTCGACCAGGTCGCGATCGTTGACGGCACCCTCATCCCCACCCGGGACCACCGGCTGGCCGCGCCGAGTAAGAACTACCGCTACTCGACGAACCTGCAGGTCGCCATCGACGCCAGCACCCGCCTGGTCATCGCCCTCGGTGACCCGCAGCCGGGCAACCGCAACGACACCATCGTCTACCGCAGCAGCGGCATCGACCAGAAGCTGGCTGGCCGCCCGGTCATGTCCGACGGCGGATACCAGGGCAACCGTGAGGTGATCATGCCGTACCGCAAGAACCGCGACGGCAGCCCACTACCGGCCTGGAAACAGGACCTCAACACCCAGCACCGCAAGGTCCGCGCGCAGGTCGAACACGCTCTGGCCCGCATGAAATGCTGGAAGATCCTGCGCGACTACCGCCGCGCCGCCCACACCTTGACCGACACCGCTTCCGGCATCGCCCACCTGCACAACATCGTCCTCGCCGGCTGAGCACCAAACGCGGCGACGGGCAACGCCTTCACCGAGTTACGAGACGTCCCTTAGCTCGCCCGGAAAGATGGCCACCGAACGGCTGCCCACGCGCGCCACGATCCGCCGATGGGTGGCCCGTCCAGCGGCCCATCGTTCAGCTCATCCAACGTCGGTACCTCAAAGGTTGATGCGAACGCCTCAAGATCAGCGGCCGTCATCGGAAACGTCGTCTCCGGAGCGCGGTTGAGGCGCTCCGCGATGCGCGCGATCTGGGTCTCGCGGTCGATCGGGAGGTAATTGACCCGGGCGGCTACTCCATGCTCGCTAGCAATCGCCCGTACTGCAGTTCGTTCGTCGCGGCTCCAGAAGCCGAAGTCAAGGACGACGCTGGTTCCCAGCGTTGCTGCCTCGAGAGCGAGCCACAGCAAGCGGCCCTCCAAGACGTCTCGTCGCCCGTCGCCTTCAGGTTCACCGAAGAGCGGGATCATCCACTCGTCGGGCGTCAAACGCAGGGCTCGATACTCGGCCGCCAGTTGGTGGGCCAGCCGTGTCTTGCCGGCACCCGGGAGCCCGACGATGAGAAACAGGATCGGCACACCGTCATGGTGTCGGTCGTCGAGTGCAGATGCCAAGCCATCTCCGTCAGAACGGTGTTCGCGAGATACCCCGCGCATCCGCTAGTCGGCACGACCGCACGTAACCGGGCTGATCCACTACCACGCTGTGTAACGAGCGGTCAGCGGCAGAAGTGCGCAGCTGACCTTGCGCTCGGATCGCCGGAAGCGGGCAGCACCGCAAGAATCGACGTGCTTCCCCGCGCTGGTCCCGGGCCTGCTCTGCCAATCCGAGAGCTCATATAGTCACGCGGTGAACATGGAGCAGGTCCGGCAGGCATATGCATCCGTTGCAGAGCTCTACATCGGGCTGTTCGGTACAAGCCAGCAGGTACACGCCGACGACCTCGCCTTCATCGGGCGACATCTGGCGGGCCGACCTGGCAAGGTGCTCGATCTGGGCTGCGGGCCTGGCCATATCACCGGTTACCTTCGCTCGCTGGGCGTCGACGCAACGGGAATCGACATGGTCCCCGAGTTCATCGCCCATGCGCAGGCGGCCCACCCCGAGCGGTAGGTACCAACTCGGGTCGATAGAAGATCTCGCCGTTGCCAACCACTCCATCGCCGGCATCCTGGCCTGGTACTCGTTGATCCATCTACCGCCGCAAAATCTCGACGTCGTGCTCGCTGAGTTCCGGCGAGCAATGGCCCCGGCGGAACCTTGGAGCGTGTTTGAGAAGGTCTGTTGTGGACGGCATGACGGTTCGACATTCGTCGGCGGTGCGGGCAGGGTGGCGCGGTGTCTGCTCGTCGTGGCTACCCCTCCGACCTGACCGACGCCCAGTGGGCGCTGATCGAGCCGTTGTTGCCGGAGCCGAACACGGACGGTCGCAGGGAGAAGCACCCGCGGCGGGAGATCGTCAACGCGATCCTGTACGTGGTGCGGTCCGGGTGTCCGTGGCGGTACCTGCCTGCTGACCTGCCGCCGTGGCAGACGGTGTATTGGTACTTCACCCGGTGGGAAGAAGTCGGTGTGACGGAGAAACTCCTGGCCACGCTGCGGGTCAGGCGCGGGTGCAGCAGGGCCGGCAGCCGGAGCCGTCGGCGGGGATCATCGACTCGCAGACCGTGAAGGGCGCCGACACCGTCGGCCGAGCCAGCCGAGGCTACGACGCGGGCAAGAAGATCAACGGCCGCAAGCGGTTCATCATTACCGACACCCTGGGCTTGCTGGTCACCGTGACCGTCGTGGCCGCGTCGTGGCAGGACCGCGACGGTGCCAAGACCGCCCTGCTGAGCGCCTACATGGTCACGCCGATCCGTCACGTCTTCGCCGACCAGGGCTTCACCGGCCGCCTGGTCGACTGGGCCCGCGACACCCTGCGCACCACGCTGGAGATCGTCCGCAAACCCGCCGACCAGCGCGGCTTCGCGGTCCACCCACGCCGCTGGGTCGTGGAACGCACCCTGGCCTGGCTCACCGTCTGCCGCCGGCTGGCCCGCGACTACGAACGCCACCCGGCCGTCTCCGAAGCGCTCATCCGCTGGGCCGCCATCGCCGGCATCACACGCCGCATCAGCCGCGGCCGACCCGCACGCCGTCAAACCCGCCGCACGTTCACCTGGAGCTGATCAACCCCATCTCAAACACGCACTGAGAGCACCAACGCTTGGTCCCGGCTCACTCTGATCGTTAAGTCCTCCGCCACCGTGCCGAGGCCACCGTCCGCTCGGCACCGTGAACGCTCTTGGTCAGGGGGCCATCGACGGCCGGGCTCCCGCCATCTGCCACGGCATGACTCATGGACTGCCCACGCGAACGGTGCAGACGATGCCGTCGAGTGCCCAGGCGCACCGTCGCTGCGCCCAGCAGGGTCGCGGCGGCCAGCGGCAGCCACAGCGCCGCCGCGCCCAGGCTGAGCAGACCGGTGATGATGATGGGATCGACGGCCCGGGCCAGGCCGTAGCTGAGCTGCCAGCGGGCGAGCGCGCGCCCCACCAGGTGCGGCGGTGCTGACTCGATCACCAGCGGCACGCTGCTGCCGGTGTAGAGAATTTCACCCAGCGTGTAAGGCACGATGACCAGCGCGACGAGCACCGTGCCGGGGCCGCCGCCGGTCGCCCCGCCGAGGCAGAAGCCGAGGTAGGAGGCGGCGAGCAACAGGCCGGACCAGAAGAGCACGGTGCGGTGCGGCCACTTCGCGAGGCGCACTACCACGACCAGCTGCAGCGCAATCACCATGACGGTGTTGGCGACGAAGATGCCCGAGGGCCACGCCAGGGACGCGTGCAGGCCCTGCACCAGCAGCAGCGGCAGGGCGATCTCGAGGATGTCGGCGTAAAACGCGTACGGAATGCCGGCCAGGGCCAGGATGGTAACGGTGCGTAGGCCGGCACCGCGCGCTTCCTTCGTTGCCGCAGCCGGGGCGGGGGCCGGAACATCTTGATGGGGCAGCGGCACCCGGGCGATCACCGCCGCGCCGAACGCGCACCCGAGCGCCGTCGCCAGCGCGAGCCAGCGGAGCACCTCCGGCCCGCTCGCGACCAGAACCGTGCCGAGCAGGGCGCCGGCGCCCAGGCCGGCGTTGCGCAGCGAGCGGCCCGCGGCCAGCGCAGCCGCACGCTGGGCCGGGCCGGCGAGCGCGGCGACCAGCGCGGAATTGGTGGGTGGAGCGATCTGCGTGCCGACGCCGATGAGCACCGCACCGATCGCGAATCCGGCGATGCCGGGCACCAGGGCAAGCAGCAGCGACCCCACCGCTCGCACCAGTAGCGCGGCGACGGCGGGGGCCCGCCGCGCCCCGCGGTCGATCCAGCATCCGGCGAGCGGGACGGCGCCGAGGCCGGCCAGCATGCCGACGGTCAGCGTCATACCGGCCTGCGGCGCGCTGAGCCCGATCAGCACGGCGTAGATCACGATGAACGGGCGCAGCATCCCGGAGGTCGCTGCCTCGACTGTGGCGCTGAGCGCGTAGCGGCCGCCGCCCGGGATGCGGGCCAGCTCACGAAGCGTCGTACGGGTGGTCGTCACGGCTCCGATCGTCCGGCCATACGGCTGCGAAGGGACCCAGGTTGGCCAGCGTCGTCAATCCATGCCTCGTCGATTGACAAAGTACGTCAATCGGTCTGCCCGGGCGCGGACCCCTGCCATGATCGGTACTGTGGTTACCTCGGTCGACATCGCCGGCGTACCAGCCGATCGGATCCGGATAACGCCGTCGCCGCTCGCGGAGCTCGGCGCGGTGCTGCACGTGCTCGCGGAGCCGCAGCATCATCCGGACACCGCCGCGGCGGTTGCGATGATGGCGGCGGCCCTTCCCACAGAGCTGGCTCCAGACCTCGAGGAATTTCATCTGCTCTGGCACTCCGGCCGGGCCGACTTCCTGTTCCCGCCCGATCCACGGCCGAGCCTGCGCGAGGAACTGGACGACGTCGACCGCCTGGACGACGAGCGCTGGGTCGCTGCGGCGCTCGCCGCCCATCGAGCCGTCTCACCGGCGCCGCGAATGTGGTCGCCGCTGCGTGACCCGATCGTGCGGCAGCGGGCGCTGGCTGCGGCCCGCGCCCGAGGGCCGCGGCAGGCGGCGTGGGCCGAGCGGGTGCTCGCCGATCCGGCCGCCGAGCGCGAACGGGTACGACGCTTTCTGCTCGCCTGCGAGTCCGCCTTCTTCGGCACGGTCTGGAAACGCGTCCGCCCAGCGCTCGCCGAGGAAGCCGACCGTCGACGCTTCGACCTGGCCCGCGAGGGTATCGGCGCCATCGGCCGGATCTCGCACGCAATCGGGGTCGACACCGATCGCGGCATTCTGACGATCGACAAGCTGCAGGACCAGACCGCAGACGGTCGCGGCGGCGGGATGACGCTCATCCCGAGCGCGTACGGCGCTCCGCATATGACCGTCGTGTACGCGCCCGGCTGGCTGCCCGTGCTGCAGTATCCGGCACCGGGCTGGGACCCGCGCCCGGTGTTGCGGGTGGACGAGCTGGATGCTCGGCTGACCGCGCTTGCGCACCCGCTGCGGCTACGTTTCTGCCGCACGCTCGCCCGAGGTCCGCACACGACCGGCGAGCTGGCCGACTTTTGGCAGGTGACGGCGCCGGAGGTGTCCAGGCACCTCGCGGTGCTGAAGGCGGCCGGGCTGCTGATCTCGGCGCGCCGCGGCCGCTACGTGACGTACCGCCTGGACATGGAGGCCTGCACCGGCCTGGGGCAGCAACTGGTGGACGTCCTCGGGCGCTGAACAGCCAGGACGCGTACGCGGGCAGGAAGACGAGGTGTAGCCCGAGGCTGCGGTAGACCTCCAGCCTGTGTTCCGGCTCGGCGTCCCGCAGGGCGCTCACAAGGTCGCCGAGCTCCTCGACGATGGCGATGATCTGCTCCTCGTTGAGGCGAGGGGGTGTGGGAGTCGGCGGACGGACGCAGACCATCAACCGGCTGCACCGGCTGCTGCTGGAGCTCTTCCCAGGCGGGGCAAAGCGATTCCTGTCCGCACGGCAGGCACGTGTGCTGATCGCGACCATCAAACCCCGCGACATCATGGGCAAGACCAGACGCCGCCTCGCCGTCGAGCTCATCGGTGAACTCGAGGGCATCGACAAGAAGATCAAGACCGCGGAGAAGGACCTCAAGGAGCTTGTCGTCGCCCGCGGCTGCACCCTGATGGACCTGCATGGGATCGGCCCCTCCGGGGCCGCCCGGCTGCTGGCAGACGTCGGCGACATCCGCCGGTTCGCCGACCGCGACCGGTTCGCGTCCTGGAACGGCACCGCCCCGCTGAACGTCTCCTCCGGCGACCAGAAGCGTCACCGGCTCTCCCGCGTCGGCCGGGTCGTCACAGCGCGGTGGTGAAGCCCGCTCGTCGAGCTCGTCCCTAGCCGTACACGTCTGTGCACTCAGCCGGTACGTCGGCAGCCCGGGCCATATTCGCGTCGGTGCGCCGACACCCGTCGTCGACGAGGCCATTCTGTTCGTAGAGGTCCTCTACCGGTCGCCGCTGTCTTGAGGCCCCGGCGTCAGCGCACTCGATGGCCGGCGCGGAACACGGCCGTGACGGCGCGCAGAGCGGTGACGTCGGCCAGGGGATCGCCATCAACGGCGAGCACGTCAGCGTCAAAGCCGGGAGCGAGCCGCCCCTTGCGCTCGCCGACCCGGCATGCCGCGGCAGCCAATGAGGTCACCGCGCGCAGCGCCGCGACCGACGGGAACCCGCACTCGACCAACATCGATGCGCCGTACGGCAGGACATCATGTGGCTTGGGTGGCCCGATACCGGCATCGCTGCCGCACACCACCGTCACGCCGGCATCCCGCATCCGCCGCAGGTTGGCCACGAACCCGCCAACCCGGGCGGCCATCCGCGGCGGGGGTGCAAATCCTGGAACAAACCCGACGGTCGCCGAAACAACAATGCGGGCCCGAACGATCGCGTCAATCACGTCCGGGCGCGAGTCCACACCGTCGGCCGTCATGAACGAGCAATGCTCGATCGTGTCGACGCCCGCCGCGACGGCATACTCAATGCCCCGTACGCCATGGGCGTGCACCGCCACCGGCAACCCGTGCCGGTGAGCCTCCTCGACGGCCGCGCGCAACTCATCCGGCCCGTACTGCGCCTCGTGGAATGGGTCCCAGGAGTCATCTCGCCACCGGTCGCCATCACCTTGATCACGTCGACACCCCGCTCCACACGGGCACGTACCGCGGCCCTGACGCCATCGACCCCGTCCGCCTCGCCACCGAGGAACCAGCAGTGGCCCCGGCTGGCCGTGACGGGCGGGCCGGCCGCGAGGATCTGCGGACCAGACGCGGGGTCGGTGGCGAGCTCGTCACGTAGCCGCAACGCCAGATAACCCCGGTCGCCCAGGTCCCGCACGGTCGTGATCCCCGCCGCCAGACAGGTACGCGCCGCGGTGCGCATCCGGCCGAGCAGCTCCTCGTCCGGCAGTTCCTCGAGCGCACCGACCGGGTCCGCGCTGGCGTCGAAGACCAAGTGCACGTGGGCATCGACGAGGCCCGGCAGCAGCGTTGCCCCGCCCAGATCGGCCAACTCGGCGCCCGCAGGTGGAGCCCCGTTGGCCTGTACGTTCACGATTCGCCCATCGTCGATGAGCACCAGGGGCCGCTCGACCAGGATGGGACTGACCCCGTCGAACGCAGCGCCGCCACGGATCGCCAACATATCTGCCACCACCAGACCACCGGAGACCTCTCGGTCCCACCCATCTGCGTTTCGGCCGCTGATAGTCACCTAACCCCGGCCCGACCCGTTGCCGCCATCCGGCGGTCGGCCACCTTCTTCCCGACTTCGGCCTAGCGCGTGGCCTCGTCCCCAACAGGCCCGCGGCACCGATCGCCGGGCAACCGGCACCGTCAACGCCCGCTCAGCGGCTTCGGACGTTGTCCACGCGACCAGACGCGCGACCTGCGGCAGATGCGCGTACGGCGATGACTGGCCGCAGTTTGATGCGGCTCTCAACTCGCGTGCGCCGTACCGGTTATCGCCTTGGTCAGGGGACAGCAGATCTGAGTGGCGGCGCCTACGATGCCCGGCATGACGGGGACGATCGATTACGCCGGGGCAGGTCCACTGACGAGGATCGACACGATCCACGAGCCGGCGCTGGCGAATCTCCCGAGCGAGGCCGTCGAGATCTGCCGCCTTGTTCACGACCTCGTCATCCAGCCCAGTGACGCGAAGGGCTTGGGCGTCCCCGACGAGCGGTTCGCCGAGAACCAGCTTCGTCCCGTCGACGGCCTGATCGGTGCCCTACTGGCCCTCGACCCGGCCCCGCTGACCGTCGCACGCGACCCCGAGCGGCGGGTAATCGGCACCTGCCGCCACTTCGCCGTGCTCAGCTGTGCCCTGCTGCGCTACCGCGGAATCGCGGCCCGGGCCCGCTGCGGCTTCGCCACGTATTTCCAACCTGGGCAGGGCGTGGACCACTGGATCACCGAGTACCGGCACAACGGCCGCTGGGTGCGGATCGACTCCGAGATCCTGGGCGGCTCCCTCGTGGCGAAACCCGAAAACCTCGCCGCTGGCGAGTTCCTCACCGGCGGCGAGGCGTGGACGGCCTTCCGGGACGGCCACATCGATGCCGCCCACTTCGGCGTGTACGGCACCGAAAACTGGGGGCCGGCCGAGATCCGGGGAAACGCAATCAAGGATCTTGCCGCGCTGAACAAGGTCGAGATGCTGCCGTGGGACGAGTGGGGACGCATGGAGGCCTCCTACAAGGGAAAGACCGGCCCCGACTACGACGAACTCATCGACGCAATCGCCGCCGTCTGCGCCACCGACGATCCCGGCGCCGTCGCGAACCTCTACGCCTCCGAGGACCTCGCAGTGCCTACCGCGCTCCTGCAGTGACGCCCGGGGCAGCTTGCTCTTGCAATGCCACCACGGTGCACTGATCTCGGCATGTGCGTGCGCTTAGGCATGCTGGCCCCACCCTGGTCGGCGTGGAACGCCCGCAGGGGTACTGACCGGCTTCAGCGACAGCCCCCGCCGCGTCCGCGGGCCGCTCGCGCAAGTCCCGGCAAGAGGGCGTTTTAGCACGGTGTGCGTACTAAAGTTTGAGTGGGAGAACGTCCAGCGAGCAGCCTCCGGAGAGAATTCCGACGGCAGGTCACAGGCGCCGTGCATCGAGATCTCTGGTGAGAGCCGACACCTCCCGCGCGGAAGCGGACACCAGGGTTGACCGCCGCGCCGCGGGGTATCCGGTGACGATCCGCCCGGAAGGAGAACCTCCATGGTCAGCGTCGGCTACACCCTGATGTGCGAGCAGGCCGGCCCGAAGCAGCTGGTCGACTACGCGGTACGCGCCGAGGCGGCCGGCTTCGACCAGCTCGTGATGTCCGACCACTACTACCCGTGGCTGGACTCCCAGGGCCACTCCCCGTACGCCTGGTCGGTGCTCGGGGCCGTCGCGCACGCCACCAGCCGGGCCGAGCTGATGTCCTTCGTGACCTGCCCGATCCGCCGCTACCACCCGGCCGTGGTCGCGCAGAAGGCCGGCACCATCGGGGTCCTCTCGGACGGGCGGTTCACCCTCGGCCTCGGCGCCGGGGAGAACCTCAACGAGCACGTGGTCGGCGGCTGGCCGCACGTGCAGCAGCGGCACGAGATGTTCGAGGAGGCCCTCCAGATCATCCGGCCGCTGCTCAACGGCGAGACGCTGACCTTCTCCGGCAACCACTTCGACGTCCCCGACGCGTACCTCTGGGACCGGCCGGACCGCCCGGTGCCGATGGCGGTCGCCGCCTCCGGCCGCCAGTCGGCCACCCTCGCCGCCGAGTACGGCAACGGCCTGGTCGCCACGGAGCCCGACGCGCACCTCATTCAGATGTACGACGACGCGGGTGGCGCGGGCCAGCCCCGCTTCGGCCAGGTCGCGATCTGCTACGGCCCCGACGAGGCCGAGTGCCGCAAGCTCGTGCACGACCAGTTCCGCTGGTTCGGCATGGGCTGGAAGGTCAACGCCGACCTGCCCGGCCCCGAGTCGTTCGCCGCCGCCACCCAGTTCGTCCGCGAGGAGGACGTCGCCGACGGCATCCCCTGCGGCCCGGACGTGGACAAGCACGCCGAGGCGTTCAAGAAGTTCGTCGACGCCGGCTTCACCCACGTGGCGATCGTGCAGGTGGGCGGCGAGACCCAGCCGATGTTCCTGGACTGGGCGCAGGAGCAGCTGCTGCCGCGACTGCGCGAGCTGTGAGCCTGACGCGGTCCAGGCCGGCGGGCTCCCGAGCCGCCGGCTTCGATGCGACGCGCTTCGGGGCGGCGGCCTTCCGGCAGCTGTCGCCGCCGGGGCGGTTCCGGGTGGCCGAGCTGCGGCTCGCGCTGGCGGCTCCCCGGCCGGCCGCCGGCCTGACCAGCGAGTTCCGGCTCGTCGACGGGCTGCGGACGCACACCCGGCGGTCGGCCGACCCGGGGGGCGGCGCGCCGCCCGTGGTGCTGGTGCACGGCCTCGCCGTCTCGCACCGCTACCTCACCCCGCTCGCGCTGACCCTGGCGGCCACCCATCCGGTGTACGTCCCGGACCTGCCCGGCTTCGGTCTGACCGAGCGCCCCGGCGCCGCGTACGACGTGTCCCGGCACGCCGCGCACCTGGCGGCCTGGCTCGCCGCGTACGGTCTCGGGCCGGTCTGCCTGCTCGGGCACTCGTTCGGCGCCGAGGTCGCCGCCCGGCTCGCCGCCGACCGGCCCGACCTGGTACACGCCCTGGTGCTGGCCGGCCCGACCAGCGACCCGGCGGCCCGGTCCCGGCGCGGCCAGTTCGGCCGGTGGCTGGTGGACACCCTGCGGGAAGCCCCGGCGCAGCTGCCGGTCCTGCTCCGGGACGTGCGGGACGCCCACCCCTGGCGGGTGTACGCCTCGCTGTCCCATTCGGTCCGCAACGCGATCGAGGCGGACCTGGTGCGGATCGTCGCGCCGACGCTCGTGCTGGCCGGCGCCCGGGACACGATCGCCCCGCCGGCCTGGCGGGAGGAGGTCGCCCGGCTCGTCCCCGCCGCCCGCACGGTGACCGTGCCGGCCGCCGCGCACAACGTCGCCACCACCGCCCCGGCGCAGGTCGCCGACGCGATCCGCGCCCTGCTCGCCCCCGCCCCGAGAGGTTGACGTCATGCGTATCGGCAACACGGAGATCCGTCCCCTCGGCGGAGGCCTCGGCTGCCTGCTGATGATCCTCTTCTCGGTCCTCGCCTCGGTCGTCCTGACCGTACTGCTCAACCTGCTGCTCTGACCCGCGCCGGCGCCCCGGCCGGGCTGGGAAAACCCGCGGGCGCGCCACCGCCGTGACCCAGAATGGGTCGAGGAGGCGTACCGGATGAACCTGCTGACCGTCCTGCCGCTGGCCTTCGTGATGGTCGCCGGGCCTCAGCTGATCAGCGCGGTGTTCCTGGCCGCCAGCCGGGACCCGCGGCGCAGCTCGGTGGCCTACCTGGCGGGTGCGGCGCTCGGCACCGGCCTCGCCCTGACCGTCTGGTACCTCGTCTTCCGGGCCGTGAAACACACGGCCGGCGGCGACGACCCGGACAGCGGCAGCCGGCACCTCATCGACTGGATCGTGCTGGCGGTGCTGCTGGCGGTGATGGTGGGCATCTTCCTGCGGCGCGGGCACAGCCAGACGCCGTCCTGGATGACGAAGCTGGAGGATCCCCGGCCGCGCCTCGCGTTCGGGCTCGGCCTGCTGCTCATCGCCGCCATGCCGACCGATGAGGCCATCATGGCCTCCGTCGCGGGCTCCCTGGCCGGGCACGACCGGCCGTGGTGGCACCTGCTGCCGTTCCTGGTGCTCACCATGCTGCTGCTGGCCCTGCCGGTGCTGGCGCTGCTGCTCCTCGGCCACCGCGCCACGGTCGCCCTGCCGAAGGTGCGCGGCTGGGCGAACACCCACTCCTGGGTGATCAGCGAGCTGGTCACCCTGATCTTCGTCGCGATCGTGGTCTCGGACCTGGCGAAGTGACCACGCCCGGATCGGGGCGGCGCGTCGACCGGCGGGGACCTCAGCGGCGCAGGCCGAGGGCGGTCAGCACCTCGCGGGAGGCGAGCCGGACCGGATCGAGCACGGCGCGGCGGACCCACCGCCGGGTCGGACCGACGGTGGCCCGCCAACCGGCCCGGACGGCGCGGGCCAACGGCACCGCCGTGTGTCGCCAGGTCGCCCGGACCGCCCGGCCCAGCGGCACAACGGTGTGCCGCCAGAGCCACCGCAGGGCCAGTCCCGCCGGGCGCAACAGCACCGCGCCCGCGTACCCCGACGGGCCGTCATCGGCGGGCCAGCCCGGCCGGCGGGCCGGGTCGGACGGTTGGCGGGTGGGCGGGCCGGTCACGGCGTGACGGTAGCCAGTCGGGGCAACGGCCGCCGCCCCGCTCAGCCGGGTGTCAGCTCCAGATCGGCGGCGACCGGGTAGTGGTCGGAGGCCCGGTCGGCCGCCCCGTCACGGACCACCCGGACCCGGCGGGTCAGCGCGGCCACCGCCGGGGTGGCGAGCAGATAGTCCAGGCGCATCGCGGCGAACTCGGCCCCGCCGTGCCGGGTCGGCACGGTCAGCCCGTCCGGCTCCGCGCCGTCGGTGTGTGGCCAGAGGTCGACCAGACCGGCCTCGAGCAGCCGGGAAACCGCGCGGGTGTCGACGGTACGGCCGTCACGGCGCAGATGCCGACGGCGGTACAGGTCGGGCAGCCCGGCCAGCCGCTCGGTGTGGTCGACGGTCGGGTCGAGGGTGTTCAGGTCGCCGACGAGCAGGGTGAGCGGACCGGCGCGGCGCACCGCCGCCGCCAGCCAGTCGGCCTCCATCCGCCGCCGGCCACCGGAGTACGGGTCGAGGTGGGTGCTGACCACGGTCAACGGCCCGGCCGAGGTGGCGACCACGGCCCGGGCGGCGGCGTGGTGGAACGGCCGGCGTACCGGGCCCGCCGAGAGCACCCGCAGCGGCGGACGGACCAGCACCGCGACCGGCTGGCCGAGACAGGAACGGGCCAGGTGGGGCGTCATCCCCACCCGGCCCGCCACGTCGGCCAGCAGCCCGCCCCGGTCGAAGCCCCGCAGCTCCTGGAGGGCCAGCAGGTCGGGCCGCTGCGCGCTGACGACCCCCGCGATCAGGTCCAGCCGGTCGGGCCCCCCACGGTCCCGTCCGCCGGTCCGGATGTTCCAGGTCATCACCCGCAGCATCGGCGCCGGTCAGTCCTCCCGGCTGGCCTTGGCCAGCTCGTCGTCCAGCTCGCGCACCTGCTCCGACTCGATGGCCGGCTGGTTGCCCTGGTGCACGTCGGCGTTGGGCCGCACCACCCAGTAGAGCAGGCCGATCCAGAGCGCGCCGAGCAGGATCGCGCCCATGAAGTCCGTCGGATGGTGCATGCCCCGGTACATCCGGGAGGTGGCCACCCCGACCGGCATGATCACGGCCATCGCCACGAAGAGCCAGCGCCACCAGCGGTCGGTACGGGCGAACACGATGATCGCCATCGCGGTCCACAGGCAGATCGTCGCGGCGATGTGGCCGGACGGGAAGGACGAGGTCGGCATCTGGCCGTCCAGGTTCTCCACCGGCGGGCGGGGCCGCTCGACCACCCGCGCGGAGGCGAGGAAGAGGCTCAGCTCGCCGAACAGCGCCAGCACCACGAAGAGCACCGGCCGCCAGCGCTTCCAGATCGCCAGGACGAGAGGGCAGAAGACCAGCGAGACCAGCAGGATCGCGTGGGTGTCGCCGAACTTGCTCCACCACCAGCTCAGGTCGGTCAGCGTGTCGGTGCGCCGCTCGGCGAACCACTGCGGCACCTCGGTGTCCAGCGTGTCGAAGAAGGTGCCCTTGGCGTGGTAGCTGACGAACATCCCGAAGCCGTACAGGACGCCGAACACGATCACCCAGCCGACCAGCAGCTCGGCGACGGAGGAGCGGGGGTGCTCCAGCACGTGCTCCTCGGCCGGGGCGGGGGTGATCTCCTCGCCCGCCTCGGGCTCCAGGCCCTCGGTGATCGGCGGCACCGGGCGGCCGCGCTCGCGCCGCCACAGCCGGAAGGCGTACGCGGTGACGCCGAGCCACGCCGCGCCGAGCAGCCAGCCGCCGAGCACGTCGGAGACGAAGTGCACGCCCAGCGCGATCCGGGTCAGCCCGATCAGCACGACCAGCACGCCGGCGATCACGATGGCCGGCTTGCGCCAGCGCGGCGACATGGCCGGCAGGAAGACCAGCAGCAGCGCCCCGTAAGCGACGAACGAGCCGAGCGCGTGCCCGCTGGGGAAGCTGTTGCCCGGCGCGCTGGCGACCGGCACGTCCACCACCGGGCGCAGCCGGCCGACGAGGGCCTTCAGCGACGGGTCGAGGATCAGCCCGCCGACCCCGGTGATGATCAGGTAGACGGCCAGCCGGGACTGGCGGCGGATCAGCAGGCCGACCACGGCGATGGTGACCAGCCAGATCAGCACCGGCCGGCCACCCAGGTCGGTGATCGCCTGGAGCACGGTGACCAGGGCGTGGTGCGGGGCGACGAGGCCGTTGAACCACTCGGCCGCCTCGTGGTCGGCGTGGTACAGCGGGCTCCACTTGAAGCGGACGAGCATCAGCAGCAGGCCGAACCCGACGCCCGCGCCGGCGATGACGAACAGCCCGGCGATGCTGCGTTCGGCGAAATGGCCGAGCGGCCGTCTGGTGGTCTCCTTGACCGCGGTCACTCCGCACCTCCCTTGTCTTCTGGCGAGGCGCGCTGTACCCGATTCGGGCTCCGCGTACACGCGGCGTGCGGCGCGCCGGGTCAGAGCGAGGTCATCTCGTCGGTGTCGAGGGCGTCCTCGCGCTCGGCCTCCGGCTCCCACAGGTCCGGCTTCGCCGGCTCCTCGACCCCGATCCGCATCGCCTCCAGCTGGGCGGCGAAGGCCAGCCCGCCGAAGAGGGCCATCCCGGTGAGGTTGGCCCAGAGCAGCAGGGCCATCATCCCGGTCAGCGGGCCGTAGGTCTGCCCGAAGCCGCCGCTCAACTTGACGTACGCGGCCAGCAGCAGGCTGGCCAGCCACCACAGCGCGGTGGCGATGCCGGCGCCGAAGAAGAGCCAGGAGAGGCCGGGCTGGTTGCGCCGGGGCGTGTGCCGGAAGAGCACCGCCACGGCGACCACGGTGAGCCCCAGGCTCAACGGCCAGCGGACCACGTCCCAGGCGGCGTTGGCGAAGCCGCCCCACTCGTAGTGCCGCTGCACCGAGTCGCCCATCGCCCGGCCGCCGACCAGGATCAGGAAGCCGATCAGCGCCGGCACGCCGGCGGTCACCGCGAGGATCGCCGCGCGGACGTACTTGGCCAGCGCCGGGCGGTCCCGTTCGACGCCGTAGATCCGGTTGGCGCCCCGCTCGATCTGGGCCATGGTCGTGGTGAGCGCGATGAGGCCGGTCAGCAGACCGAGGGTCAGCGCCAGCTCGCCGGCACGTTCGGTGCGCTCGCCGTCGCCGAGCAGGTCCTGCACCACCGACTCGCTCTGCCCGGGGGTGAGCGCGAGCACGGTGTCGGCGACGACCTGGCCGCCCTTGTCGGCGCCCAGGTCGGTGATCAGGCCGGTGAGCGCGATCAGGAAGGGCACCACGGCCAGGCAGAGCTGGAGCGCGAACGCCCGGGAGTGGCTGAACCCGTCGCCGTAGCGGAACCGGATGAAGGCGTCCCGCAGCAGGCACCAGCCGCCGTGGCGGCGCAGAGTGTGCCAGGCGTCGTCGGCCGACAGCTCCTCCTCGGCCATCAGCCGGGTCTCCGGCACCATCCGGGTGCTACTCACGTCGGGCCTCCTCGACCAGGCGCTCACCGCGCTCGGCCGCCGCCTCGGCGTCCACCGACAGGTCCGGGTGCTGAGCGGGACGCGGCACGCAGAGCCAGAGCGACTCCGGCTTGATCTCGGCCTTGAGCGACCGGCCCGGCTCGATCAGGTCCCCGTCGAGCTGCCGGGGCTGGGCCCGGTTGCTGGTGATCACGACCTTGCGGCCCTTGAAGACCTCCATCCGGGGCACGCTGCCCCGGCGGCGCATCAGCGCCCAGCCCATCGCGAGCCAGTGACCCAGGGTGCGGGGGGTGAGCACCGCGACGTCGAGCCAGCCGTCGTCCGGCTCGGCGTCGGTGAGCAGCCGTACGCCGCCCTGGAGGCGGCCGACGTTGGCCACCAGCACGGACCGCGCCCGGCGGCGCAGCGGCGGCTGGTCGTCGATCCGGATGGAGACCCGCATCGGCCGGTCCCGGAGGTGCTTCGCGGCCCCCATGACGTACGCCGGCCAGCCGATCCGCGCCTTGGTGGTCTCGGAGGTGGAGTCGAGCATCTGGGCGTCGAAGCCCATCCCGGCCATCACGGCGAAGCACTGGTCGTCGACGACGCCGACGTCCAGCCGGCGGCGTCCGCGTTCCACCGCGACCTCGAGGCCGGCGGCCAGGTCGTTGGAGAGGCCCAGGTTGGCGGCGAGCAGGTTGCCGGTGCCCTGGGGCAGCACGGCGAGCGCGACGTCGGTGCCGGCCAGCGCGGTGACGCAGGCCATCACGGTGCCGTCGCCGCCACAGGCGAAGACGACCTCGGCGCCGGCCCGCACGGCCTGCTCGGTCTGGCCCCGGCCCGGGTCCTCGACCGTGGTCTCGTACCAGGTCGGCGCCGGCCAGCCGGCGGCGGTGAGGGCGCCGTCCACGGTCCGGCGGAACTCGTCCGGATCGGCCACCTTGACCGGGTTGACCACCACGGCCGAGCGCAGCCCGGCGTCACCTGCCGTCGGCTTGTCCTGTCCGCTGTCCACGGCGCCAGTCTGCAGCAACTCCGGTCGGGCGGCGACTCGACCGACGGTGATGATGCGCGCACCGCGGAAAGGTTTCAGAATCAGTCAGCGCGGCCACTCGCCCCGGGCGGCCCACTCGGCCGTCCCGGTCACCCGACGCTGCCGGGTGTCTGCCCGTTTCGCCTTGCTTATCCATTCCAGCGCCGCCCGGCGGGTCGACCGGGGGAAGGCGTCCCAGCGCGGCCGGGCGCCGGGGTGGCGGTCGAAAGCGGTCGCGAGATCGTCGGGGACGATCAGCGCCTCCACCTCGTCCAGCCGGTTCCAGGCGCCGCCGGCCCGGGCCTCGGCGACGACCAGGGCGCCGGCCGGCGCCATCCGGCCGGCGGCCTCCAGCCGGGCGACCCGCTCCCTCGGCGCTCTCCGCGTGGAGCCGGTCGGCGTCCTCGGGCATCAGGCCGCCGTCCGCAGCGCCGCCTCCACCCGCCGACGCAGGTCGTCGAGGTCGACGCCCGCCTCGGTGAGGACCAGTGCGGCCAGCCCGTGCCCCTCGCGGAGCAGGCCGAGCAGGATGTGCTCGGTGCCGATGTGGTGGTGCCGGAGCCGGATCGCCTCCCGCAGCGCCAGCTCCAGCACCTTCTTCGACCGGGGCGAGAACGGGCCACCGACGTACCGCCGGCGGCCCCAGCGGCGACGCGGGGCGGGCATCGCCTCGCGCAGCGCGTCCGGCCCGAAGGACTCCTCGATCCGGGCCACGATGGCGGCCAGGTCGATGCCGATCTCCCGCAGCGCCGCCGCGTCGGCGTCGCCGAGCCCGACGCCGCCGTGCGCCACGTGCCGCGCGACGGCGGCCCGCAGGTCGTCGGCGCGGACGCCGAGGTCGGTGAGGACGCGCACGGCCAGGTTGCCGTCGTCGGCGAGCACGCCGAGCAGCAGGTGCTCGGTGCCGACCGGGCGCTGCCCCTCCGCCCGGGCCTCGTCGCGGGCGCGCCGGACGACGTCCCGGGCGCGGTCGGTGAACCGTTCGAACATCACGCCTCCCAGCTGCCTCGGACCGCCGGCCGCCCGGCGTGCTTCTTGTGGACCGCCTGCCGGCTGACCTCGAGCGCGTCGGCGATCTCCTGCCAGGACCAGCCCTGTCGACGGGCGTTGTCCACCTGGACGACCTCCAGCCGTTCGAGCAGCCGGCGCAGGGCGAGCACGGCGCGGAGCCCGACCTTCGGGTCGGTGCTGCCGGCGGCCGCCGCGAGTTCCGTTGCCTGACTCATGTTGTCAACTTACGTTGACGGTTCCACTGCGTCAACCCTCGTTGACACGGCGAGCGCACGTTCGGCTCGATCCGCACCCTGTTCAGCCAGCACGTGGCCGGCTACCTCGGGCCGGATCTACGTCGACAAGGGTCTGACCGGAACCAACCGGGCCCGGCCGGGCCTACGCGAGGCCCTCGCGGCGTGCCGGGCCGGCGACCAGCTGGTCGTGACGAAACTGGACCGGCTCGCCCGCTCGGTCTCCGACGCGCACGACATCGCCAAGGAGCTGACCGCCCGGCAGGTCAAGCTCAACCTCGGCGGGTCCATCCACGACCCGACCGGCGCGATGGGCAAGCTGCTATTCACCACTTTGGCGATGATCGCCGAGTTCGAGGCGGACCTGACCCGGCTGCGGACCCGCGAAGGCATGAAGATCGCCAAGGCCAAGGGCCGGCTGCGAGGCAAGGCGCCCAAGCTGAGCGCGAAACAGGAGGCTCACCTGGTGGCCCTGCACAAGGCGGGCGAGCACACCAGCGCTGAGTTGGCCGAGTTGTTCGGCGTGGCCCGCTCGACGGTCTACCGCGCGATCGAGCGTGCCACGGCCTCGGTACCTGGACCGGCGCGCTGACGCCACCGAGGCCGGACATACTTGCGGCCATGGCTGACATCACGCGCAAGACCGTCGATGAATGGGTCGAGATGATCGCCCGGCTGCACGACACGAGCGAACCTCATCAGGGCAGCGCCTACCGAGATCCGGTCCGCCTCGGGGGCAGCCAGGATCAGACCGTCGACCGTGACCGGGACCAGCCGGGCCGCCACGCCGGATTCGCCCTGCAACCGCACGGGCCCGTTTGGAGTCGTGATCACGTGGCTGGGAAAGGATTGGACGGGATGATGCTCGGGCTTGTAGCTTCCAGTTGACCGTGACACCGCCCGAGGAGGTGAGACCCATGAACGCTGTATCGATGTGGGTGCTCCCCCTTCCCGTCACGGTCGGGCGATTGACGTAGGTGTCGCCGGGAGCGCCTCGCCAACAAGGCACTCCCGAAAGGCAACACCTATGCACTCTCTGCAGTTCACCGCCGAGCCGTCGTCGAACGATACGGTCGAGCGCGACTTCACCGTGGGCGACGTCCCCGGACTCTGGTCGCCGGCCTCCGGCGCCGATCGCGCGCCCCTCATGTTCGACGTGATCATTGCCGGGTGCGGGCCGACTGGTGCGATGCTGGCCGCCGAACTGCGGCTGCACGATGTGCGGGTACTCGTCCTGGAGAAGGAAACCGAGCCCGTGTCGTTCGTCCGCATAGTCGGTCTGCATATTCGCAGTATCGAGCTGTTGGCAATGCGCGGGCTGCTGGAGCGCATTCTCGAACGCGGAAGACAGCGTCCGGCCGGCGGCTTCTTCGCCGCCATCAACAAACCCGCGCCCGAGGGCCTGGGTTCCGCGCACGCCTATCTGCTGGGCATCCCGCAGCCGGTCATCGTTCACCTGCTCGAAGAACATGCGATCGAACTGGGTGCGCAGGTCCGGCGCGGTTGTGCGGTGGCCGATTTCGAGCAGGACGACGAGGGTGTGACCGTCGAGCTGGCCGACGGGGAACAGCTGCGTTCGCGCAATCTCGTCGGCTGTGACGGCGGGCGCAGTACGGTGCGCAAACTGCTCGGCGTCGGCTTCCTCGGCGAGCCCTCGCGGACCGAGACGCTGATGGGCGAGATGGAAGTGGGTGTGCCGCAGGAGGAGATCGCCGCCAAGGTCACCGAAATCCGCGAGACCGATAAGCGATTCAGTCTCGGGTCCTTCGGCGAAGGGGTCTATCGCGTCGTAGTCCCCGCCGCGGGAGTCAGCGATCGTGCGGAACCGCCCACCCTCGAGGATTTCAAACAACAGTTGCGCACCATCGCCGGAACCGATTTCGGCGTGCACTCCCCGCGCTGGTTGTCCCGCTTCGGGGATGCCACCCGGCTAGCCGAACGTTATCGGGTCAGGCGGGTGCTGCTGGCCGGCGATGCGGCACACATCCATCCACCCATCGGCGGACAGGGCCTCAACCTGGGCGTTCAGGACGCATTCAACCTCGGCTGGAAACTGGCCGCACAGATCCGCGGCTGGGCGCCGGAAACACTGCTGGACACCTACCAGGCCGAACGTCATCCGGTCGCCGAGGACGTGCTGGACAACACCCGCGCCCAGATGGAACTGCTGTCCACCGAACCGGGCCCGCAGGCCGTGCGCAGGCTGCTCACCGAACTGATGGACCTCGACGAGGTGAACCGCTATCTGATCGAGAAGATCACCGCGATCGGCATCCGCTACGACTTCGGCGAGGGCCCCGACCTGCTCGGCCGCCGCCTGCGCGACATCGACGTGAAACAGGGCCACCTCTACGGTCTGCTGCATCGCGGCCGCGGCCTGCTGCTGGACCGCACCGAACGGCTGACCGTCGGCGGCTGGTCAGACCGGGTCGATTACCTCGCGGATCCCACTGCGGTACTGGATGTTCCGTGCGTCCTGCTACGCCCCGACGGCCACGTCGCCTGGATCGGCGACGATCAGCAGGACCTGGACGACCACCTCTCCCGCTGGTTCGGCAAGCCCGCCAACTGAACTCGCCTGAGCAGTGGTCATCCCGCATATACGTGGCGAGATGGCGAGCAGATCTGCGGCGCTGTCGGCCAGGATCTGGGAGTGGTCGGCATTCTCGTCGGACATCCACCGCCCGCTGGCATGGCGGAAAATGGCCGGTGGCCAGTCGTTGTCGGCGTACGGCTAAAGTGCAGAGCGGCGTACGCCAGGAAGTACACAGCAGCGATCGACATCTATAGGAGCGCAGGAGCGGCCATAAGAGTCCAGCGACTACGCGAAGTGACGGCAAGCTGCCGCGACAGCGTCCGGATTTGCCGGTGAGCGGACATCTGATCTTCCAGGGTCGGGCCGCCCGATCCGAGCGGCGATCTGAACAGTTGCGGGTGTCTATAGAGGAGGTTCGCGCGTTCGGCCTCGATCGACTGCACAGCGCGTTCTCAGTCTGCGGGTGCCGGTTCGGCGGGCCGGGCCGTGAAGAAGCGGATGATGTCTTCCGCCGCGGTTGGGGACAGCATCATCGCCTGGACTCGTACGGACATTTCGGCGATCGGGTGAGTCCTGGTGAACATCGCCTCCTCGTACGTCCGGATTGCCGAGTCCGGGTCGGCGGGGTTGGCGGCGAGTCGGCTGGCGAGTTCGGCGGCGTCGAGCATGGCCTGGTTGGCGCCCTCGCCGACCGGCGGCATGAGGTGCGCGGCGTCGCCGATGAGGGTGATGCCCGGCCGGCTGGCCCAGCGCGTACCGATGGGCATCGCTTCGATCGGGCGCGGCGTCGGCGCGCTGTCGCCGGCCTCGATGAGTGCGGTGAGGCGTGGGTCCCAGCCACCGAACATGTCCAGCAGAGCGCGCTTACTACGGTATGTGTCGATGGGGCGATCGTCTGCGCGCAGCGAGATCCCGACACGTAGGCTGCCGTCGCCGAGGCGTTGCGCTGCCAGGATCTGGTTCACGCCGACGCACCACAGGTTCCCGGGGCCGACCAGCTCGGCGAGATCGGGATGGCGCCGGTCGACGTCTTCGATGTTCAGCTCTACGAGGGTGGCCACATAGGATAGTTGGACGTCGGTCAGCAGCGACCGGACGATTGAGCGCGCGCCGTCCGCGCCGATGAGGATGTCGCAGCCGGTTTGGTGGCCGCCATGGAACGTCAGTTCCCAGCCCCCGTCAGGTCGCGGGGTCGCCGCGACAAGCCGGTGCCGCCAGACAACCGTGTCGCCGGGGAGGGAATCGAGCAGAAGATCACGCAGTGCGCTCCGGTCAATCTCGGGACGTCCGGAGAATGAGCCAGGTTGCGGCTCATGGTGTACCAGGATCCGTCCGGTCGGGTCGACGATGCGATGTTCCTCGCCCTCGGGCCGCGCCTCCGACCGGAACCGGCCGGCGAGACCCGCCTCGGCCAGGGCCTGTTGCCCGGACTCCGGGTGCAGGTCGAGCGCGCCGCCCTGCGGCCGCGCGGATCGGCTTGCCTCGCGCTCGTACACCACCGCATCGATGCCGTGCTGATGCAGGATCCGTGCCAGCGTCAGCCCGCCAAGGCCGCCACCAGCGATCGCAATTCGCATTCTCACCCCGTTACCGTACGCTGTATTCGTGGATACGCCGTACGGTAGCGCAGCGATGCCCGTTTGGGAACGGCCCGAGCCCCAGCCGCGGGCGGCACCGGTGCCGTTGAGCCGCGAGAAGATCGCCGCTACGGCGATCCGGCTTGCCGACGCGCACGGCCTCGACGGCCTGTCGCTTCGCAAGATCGCCAAAGCGCTCGGTGTCGGTCCGATGCGGCTCTACGACTATGTGATCAACAGATCTGAACTGCTCGATTTGATGGTCGACGTCGTTTATGCCCGGATCGCCGAGGTCGGCCAGCACTCCGAGTGGCGCGCCACGGTACTGGCCATCGCCCACGCGACCCGCGATGCCGCCCTTGATCATGAGTGGTTTGCCGACCTGCTCGGCGGAAGGCCACACTTGGGACCTCACGCGCTCGCCGTGGGCGAAGCGACCGCGGCGGCGCTGAGCCAGGCCCCCGGCGTGCGCGGCATCGACGATCTCCAGCGGGCTTTGGGCGCCCTCAACGCCTTCATCATCGGAGCGGTCCGCAGAGAGGTCACCGAGCGACGCACCGCCCGTTCCACCGGCACCGATGAAGCCGCCTTTCAGGCCAGCCTCGGCCCCTACCTCACACGCATGTTGAAAACCGGCAGGTACCCCACCGTCGCCCGGCTCGTCATCGACGGCGCCCACCTCAATGCCGAGGAAACCTTCAACCACAACCTGACCACCGTCTTGGACGGCATCACCAGCCGACCCGGACACGCCCGATGAGAGTCCATCGTTGCTGAGAGTGCATCGTTGGGGATCAGGCTGTGGGTGCTGACGCTGGCCGCTTTACACGACGCGGACGTGCAACGCCGTGGTGTCCGGTTCCGCGGCGAACCGCGCAGCGAACTCGTCCTGCAACGAGAACAGCTCGGCCATGGGCGCCGGCCGCCGGGTGGTGCCAGCGAGGTCCTGGTGCGCTTCGCGCGACCACAGAAACGGGTAGACCGTCATGCCGTGCGACAAGGGCAACCCGCGTGTCTCCTCTTGCCAGCCCGGCCAGCGCAGGGACTCGTAGAAATGGCCGGTACCACCCTCGGCGATCCACGAAAGCCAGGCGCCGTGACCAGCGCCGAGGGACTCCCACTCCAACGTGTCCGGCCCGAAGTAGCACACCTCGCCGGGCTCCCCGGGGCGGCCGATGTTCGCCGGATCGGGGCCGTTGACCTCGAACCGTCCGCCGAGCACGTCGTAGCCGACCACCAGCGCCGCGGGCGCCTGCTCATCGCCCGGCAGGCCGTTGACCTCCGCCAGCGAGGGCAGACCGCGCTCACCACCGCCGCCGAGCACACGCAGCCAGCCGTCGTCGACCAGCAGACCACCGGTGTGCAATGCCAACGCACCCAGCCGCGACCGTGTGGAGACCTGCAGGCGGTACAGGCTGTCCCGCCCGACGGCTGCAGAGACCGGCAAGATGTTGATCTGCGGATTCGACAGCAGTTCCATCTCGAGCGCTGGCCACGCCGGATCGGATGTAGCCGTCAGCTCCTCTACGGTGCGCATCCGATCATCATGCCCCGGCCGCTGCACGCCGGCGAAGTGCGTCCCGCTGACCCACTGACCCCGGTCGAGCAGCCTGACTGCCACCAGGTGGAGTTGGTTCGTGGGGTCGCTCCACATCGTAGAGATCCACGTGCCGCTCGGCGTCGAGCCAGAGAATTTCTCAGTCCCGTCGCATCGGTGTAGAGCGCCTCGGCGAGCTCTCCACCCCCAGCGTGGCCCGCAGCCGCACCAGCACGGCCAGCGCGATCTTCCCGAGTGGGTGGCCGTCAGCCGCGACACACCGTATGACGTTACCCTCGCAAAACCGGCCAGAATGGTCGCATTGGATCGGATCAGGCGCGCGATTCGGTCGACGGGCCTGGCACGTACTCGAGCACGACCGCCCTCAGGTAGCGCGGGGTGGTGGGGAGATCGGCCGCTCCCACCGCGAACATCAGCGGGCTGCCCGGGGTTCCGGCAATCCCGTGCAGGCTCATGCCGACAGCGTCCGTCGGCTGCGGCGCGGGCATGCCGACCCACGCGCCCGTGCTGTACGCGGCGAGCGCCGCGCTCGGCGCCGGGGAGTTCTCGATCAGCCACGGCAGTCCGGCCGGGTCGGTCGCCACGTCGGGCAGCGCGCCACCCGGCGCGTCCCGGAGCACCTCGAAGGATCCGCCGCCGCCGCGCACGGCCAACCCATCGTCGCCGACTGCCCACAGCTCGCCGGACGAGCGACCCGCGAGCGCTTCGAACGAGGACTCCTGTTCGTTGATGCCCACCTGGACCGTACGCCAGCCTGAGCCGTTCCAGTGAAAGAGCAGCGGGCCCTTGAACCCCTCCCACGCGCCGTTGCCGGCGGCCCAGACGTCATCCGAGCGAAAGGCCTTGATCGCGGTGAAGGTGCAGAAGTTCGGCATGCCACCGAAGGACGTGCCGCCGGTGCGGCATTCGGCGGGCGACTGGTGCGACCGCCAGGACCGGCCGTCCCACCGCTCGATGATCACCTCGCTTTGGTGATTGCCCACCACCCAGGCGTGTCCACCCACGACGGTGAGTCCGGTGATCAGCGCGTAGCTCCTGCTGTTGCCCCGCGCGAACGGCACCTCGCGCCAGGCGGTCCCGTCGTAGTGCAGGACGTGCGTCACCTGGTCCTCCGGGACGGCGGCGGCCGTGCTGCCAACCGCCCAGACGTTCGAGGGCGAGTCGGCCGCGACGAGGTCGAACCGACCGTGCCACGCGATCGCCGGCAGCGCCGCGCGTGCCCAGCGCGTCCCGTCCCACTGGAGGATCAACGGGGTGCCGGTGTCGTTCGGCTGTTCGGGCGAGTAGGCCTCGCTGCCGACGGCCCACGCGTGCGTGGCGTCCACCGACACGACGTCCCACAGCACGCTGGTCGGCCCGGCCAGCTCCGGCAGAGTGGCCAGGCGCCAGGCCGGTGCCGGCGCGTTGGTAACGACGGCTTCGGGCGACCCATTGGCGGCGGTCGCGGTGGGTCCCGAGGGTGATGCCGAGGTGCTCGTGCCGGCACGTTCGCCGGTGCACCCCGACGCCAGCAGGACAGCGGCCAGCGTCACGGCAATCTTGCGCATGGCACCGATGATCGCAGGGCGGCGCCACCCCAGGGTTCCCGTTGATCAACGCGCTATACGGGCGTGGATCACGGCGAAGGCGTTCAGGTGCCAACGCGGGACGCGGAAGGGCCCAGACCACCGTCAGGGCGTCGTGCCCGAAGACGTGCCGCATCTGGGCCAGCAGGGACGGGAAGTGGTTGCGGTGGTCCAGCGGGGTGGCGATGCGGTACAGGTCGGCGATCCCCTGCCTGCGGGCCGCCCGGCCGGACGTGATCGCCTTGCCCTGCGCGGTACGCGAGGCCCAGGTCGGCCAGCCGGAGTCGAGGGGTCAGCCCTGAAGCAGTGGCGTATCGGTTCCATGCGCCCTCGGCTTCGACCGCGAAGTCAACTGGCCGTTCGGCCGCCGACCAGCAACAGTGACTTGCCGACCGTAGTGCGCGGCTAGTGCGCCGAATTGAGTGCGCTCTATCCGCCGGCAGGAGAACACGCCAACCTCCATGATCGGATCCCCAGCACACAGAAAGCCGTAGCACCTAGACACTCGGCTCGGAGCCGATGTCAAGGCCAGCCCTTCGGGTCGACCTACGGTCGCGCCCTGCCCCCGCCCCCTTGCGGACGACTACCCGCTCCTAACCGGGAAACCACTACTACAGTCCCGGATCTTGAAACTGGATTCATGATCCGGGACTGTAGTACCAGCCGCCGCACCTCGATGCGCTGCTCGGGAGTCAACTCCACCGTCAAGACCTTCGGCATCGCCACCACCCCCACCAAAGCCCCTACCCAACACAGCGTTGAGCTTCGCCCCAAACCCCGCTTACGGCTGGAAGTACTCCGACATCAGGCGGCTGACCCATTCCGGCTGCTTGATGTTCATCGGGAGGAACTCCGCCATCGTCGGCTTCAGGTCGATGACCGGGGTGCCCGAGACCGCATCGAGGCCTACCACCGTCAATTCGCGGCCGTGGACGGATTCGATGGCGCAGCACGTTACCCCGATGCGGTTCGGTCTGCGGGGGCCGCGGCCAGCGAATACGCCAACGGGCGGGAGGTCGGAGCGGCCGCGGTAGGGGCGGGGTTCGCGGTAATCGCCGTGTTCCGGGAACTGGTCGAAGATGAAGAGGACCTCCACGTGGGAGAAGCCCTCCAGACCCTGAAGGCACGCCTCACCGAAGCGCTCGTCGATGGTGATCGTGCTGCGGACAGCACCCCAGTTGTCCGTGTGCTGGACATCCGTCCGGTCGTTCCGGACCGCACCTATCGGGGTGATCTCGAAGCTCAGCATGGCTAGAGGCTATCTGCACCGCGCCCATACCAGCGTCGAGGCCATCGGCGCCGCCGTCGACCACGCCCTGACCCGCCAACGAGACCGCATCCAAAGGATCAGCAGCAAACTTCACCAAGGCCGCTTTTAGAGAACAAGGCCATGTGCAGAGACTTGCAGCTCTCAGGAAGGCGCCGTCGGCCCTGACCAGCAGCGCGAAAGTTCCAACCAGGCCCTGACGGGCGACGAGGCCCTGGACGCCTGGCGTAGGTGAAACGCTTCCCGGATGGCGGGAAATTGCGCGGCGTGCGGTGGCCGGAGCGGCTAGGTTGCCGGGCGTGCGCAGGATTGTTTCGGTCAACCTGGCGGTGCCGGAGCCCAACCCGGCCAAGGGCGTTGGTGTCACGGGCATCAACAAGCGGCCGGTTGATCACCTGGTTCACGTGCGCGCGCCGGGGCCGAAGACGACCGGGCTGCACAGCGGCCTGGTCGGTGACCAGATCTTCGACATCGAGCACCACGGCGGCGACGACCAGGCGGTTTACGCGTACGCGCGGGAGGACTACGACTGGTGGCAGGCGCGGCTGAGCCGCCGGCTGGCCAACGGACTCTTCGGCGAGAACCTGACCACCGAGGGGGTGGACGTCAACGGCGCGGTCATCGGCGAGCGGTGGCGCATCGGTCCACGGTTGGTGCTCCAGCCGACGTTCGGCCGCATCCCGTGCGTCACGTTCCAGCACAAGATGGGCGAGCCGCGCTGGGTGAAGACCTTCACCCGAGCGAACCGCCCGGGCGCGTACCTGCGTGTGCTGGAGCCGGGTGAGGTGTGGGCCGGTGATCCGGTGACCGTGGAGGACCGTCCGGCGCACGGGGTGACGATCGCGCAGGCGTTTCGGGCGTACCTGACCGAGCCGCAGCTGCTGCCCGAGCTGGTCGAGATCGACGGGCTGCCCGACGACCTGCGCGAGACCCTCGCGGAACGGCTTCTCCGGCGGCGGTAGCTCGTGATCCAGTGGCCGACGCTGTCGATCGGCAGGCTCGTGTCGAGCAGCCCCCGCGGCCGTACCGGTGTGGGGCCTGGCCACCCCGCGTGTTCGACACCACGAGTAGCCCACGAGCCTCCTTCATAGGCACATCCCCAGCAAAGCGACCCACCCCGGTGCCGCATGATCGGGGCAGGCGTCACGACCCGCACCGGGCGCGCGGCGGTGAGCTGCATCGTGAACGGCGCAACGGCCTCTCTTGCCGCTGATCGCGCGCCTCTGCCGAGATGAGTGCGTGGCTGCTGTGGAACCTCGACCCCGATCAGCAACTGCGTAACGCCTGCCGCGGCTTGCCGCTCTGTATCTGGTATAGGTGCCCTAGCTGCCGCGGTCAGCCGCATCGGTCGTGGCGGTCGTGGCGGTCGGACGTCGGGGTCATCCGAGCCACCGGTCGAACCAGGCGCGGGTGCGGCGGAGCACGTCGAGTTGGTGGTTGCGTTCGCGGATCGAGTGGTTCTCTCGGGGATATACGACGTACTTGTGCTCGACTCCGAACCTGCGTAGCGCGCGGTGGAAGAACTCCGCCTGTGATACCGGAACGTTCGTGTCGTTCTCGCCGTGCAGGATCAGCACCGGCGTGCGGACCTTGGAGGCGTACGAGATCGGGCTGAGCCGGTCGTGGCGGTGTGGACCCGGTCCTTCCCAGCCGCTGCTGCCGCCGAGGGCGGACTCGAACGGCCCCTGCTCTCCGGTTGCGGCGAGCATTCCCCAGTCGCTAATTCCGGCGCCCATCACGGCGGCCTTGAACCGGTCGGTCTGCCCGACCGCCCATGCGGCCATGAAACCGCCGTGGCTCCAGCCGCCGATGCCCAGCCGGTCCGGGTTGGCGACGCCGTCGGCGATGAGCAGGTCGATGCCGGCGCAGATGTCGGTCCACTCATCGAGGCCGACCGCACCGGCGACGCGCACCGCGAAGTCGTGGCCGTGCCCTTTGCCGCCGCGCGGGTTCGGCAGAAACACGGCGTAGCCCGCGGTCGCCAGCCACTGGCCGGACGGGTCCCAGCCGAGCATGAGCCGGTCGGCGTGCCGGTCGTACGGGCCGCCGTGGACCAGTGTCACCAGTGGAAAGGGCCCGTCCTTGTGGGACCGGCCGGCGGGCAGGATCAGCAGGCCGTCGAGGGCCAGCCCGTCGGATGCCTCGTATGACAAGCGTTCCTGGACACCCCACCGGATGTCGCGCAGTTCGGGCCTGAGGTCGGTCAGCCTCGTCAGCGGCCCGCAAGTGGGGCCGGCGTGGACGTTTCCGGGCTCGTAGGACGTGCTGACCACCGCCGCGACGGCGTCACCGTGCCGGTTCGTGGTCAACGACGTCGCGAGGCCGTCGACTCGGGACACCTCGACGAGGGTGGGCCCGGCCGGATCGAGCCGGTGGATCGCGGTATCGAGCCCGTCGGCGACCAGCACCAGCGGCGGACCGGTGTCGACCTGGACCAGGTTGCTCGGGCAGCCGGTCGTGCCGGCGGTCAGGTTACGGTGCTCGCCCACCGGCCCGCTCACCGGTACGGCGACATCGAGAACCGCGTGTCCGCCCACCAGAGCTGGCGGGGTCTTCGCGACATATGCCAGGTGCCAGCCGTCGTCGGCGGACCACCAGACGAGCGACGACGCGTCCGCCGCGGCCGGTCCGAGGTCCCGCGTCACGCCGCTGTCCGGGTCGAGCAGGTGCAGACCGGGCTCCACAAGGCCCGGGTCCACGTCGGGGGTCGACCAGGTGAGGACCGCCAGCGTTCCATCGTCGGGCCGCTGGGCCACCTCGACGACATGGCGATCGCCGAACGCATCCGGTGTCCGGACCTCCCGGCTCCGTACGTCGAGCAGCCGCAGCCGGTCCGGGCGTACGCGTTCACCCCACACCCGAGCGTCGTCGCGCTCCCTGTCCCGACGTTCGTCCTCAGCGGACGGTTCATCGGCTGCGATCACGACGACCAGGTCGGGATCGGCCAGCGGGAGGTGACCTGACACCCCACTGGACCAGGACGTGACCGCCTCCACGACACCGTCGACCAGCCCGACCCGGTGTACTTGCGCCGTGCCACGCTCGGCCCGGTCGGAGAGAAAGTAGACCAGCAGCGAATCCGCGGCCCACCGCGGCGCCGAATCGTGCGCCTCACCCGCAGTGAATCGTCGCGGCGACCCGGTCCCGTCGGTGGCGGCGACCCAGAGTTCGCTAACGGGGTGATCACCAGCCCGTCCGACCGGGGCGACCACGTAGGCGACCCACTTGCCGTCCGGCGACAGCGCCAATGCCTGCGGAATACGACCGTCAACCACCAACTCGGCGGTGAGCTGTGTACGGGCCACCGAGGCACAGTACCGATCAACCACCACGGCGACCAACCGATGCCGCAACGCCTCCGCAGCATGGCTGCGGCGCCCTCCCAGGGGCTGTCCCGATCTCGACAACAACGCCAGGAGGAGACGATCTGGCTGCTTGATCGGGTTCGCACATCTGCCGCGATCCGCGCGCTACGCGGCGTTACGAAGTGCTGACTCGGCCGGCATACGCACATGCCGAGAACAGCGTCTCTGTGCGCTCGTGTGCGACGCTGCGTGCGACGCGTTGACTCGCCTGCTGGAGACACACATGGACGTGGCATGGATCGCGACCGATCCTGGAAGTGGCGACCTGGCCTCCACGGAAACCCGGTCTGACGTCGACGGCTTCATGTCCCGGCTCCAGCACCTTCTGAGCGCCGGAGTGGGATACACGGAGGTACGCCGCGTCGAGGCGGACTACCCCCTGTTGACGTTCTCGTTCAGAGGGGACTACGCAGTCATGCACCTGGTTGAGTCCCCAGACGACTGCCGCCTTCTTTGTGGGGATGGCGGGCTGCCCGCGACGAAAACCGTCGAAGTCCCGGTGCTCGGCGACGACTGCACATTCTCGGGTGACTTCGTCTCCAGCGTGACCAAGGCAACGGCGACGATCGCCGCCTTTATCGATGGTGCTCCAGCCGAACGACTCGGAGAGTGGGTTCGGCTCTAAGCCCGCGCAGTGCCGTTTTGGTCGTCACACCGCTTGATCAGGTGCGCGCTCGTGCCGAATCGAGTGCGGTCAGTGTGTTCGGGTCTCCCAGACCGGCTGCTGGGGCTCGTCGTTGTGCACGATGATGTCGACGTGATCGTTCGGGCGGACCGTAGCGAAGTAGAACTGTTGGGAGGGGATGTAACGCTCGCGCCAGCGCCGTTCGACTTCGGCCCGAGATAACACCGGGCGCTCTCGGATCAAGGCGCGATCCACGGTCTTCTCGAGCGCGGTCGACACGAAGATGCGCAGATCCCACCGATCAATCAGTTCCGGGCGCATGAGGAAGACGCCGTCGAAGACCAGCACGGCGTCGGCGGGGGCAGTCGTGACCGGCGGGGACAGCGCAGCATCTGCTGTGCGGTCGTAGACCGCGTATTGGAAGCGTCGATCTCCGCCCGGGCCGAGCGGATCGAGCAGAACCCGGTTCAGCGCGTCGTAATCGTGGGCGTCGAAGTAGCAGCCTTCGGCCGAGTACTCTCCGCGCGGATAGCGCTGTGCCCGGGGGAAGAGGAAATCGTCGATCGTCGCGCGGATGACGTCGCGGCCCTGTGTGCGCAAGACGACGGCCAGCTCGTCGGCGAGCGTGGTCTTGCCTGCGGCGGGCGGTCCGTCGATGGCAACCCGCGTCGGGTGTGCGACTGTGACGGACCCGACTGCCTCAGCCAGGCGGCCGATCACCTCGTCGCGGGTGCCTTGGTCCATCTCCTGCCCCGTCCTAGTCTCGCGAAGGTCGCCGTGTCGAGCCGACCTTATCCGCCAGCCTTTTCGCGCCCACCACTCCCCGATGAGCGAGATTGCCGCATGCGGAAGTGGCTGCGGTCGCGGCGCAAACGGACTGTCATGCCGGCGCTGGTCGCTCGGTATAGCATGACCGGTCATGCCGCTTCGCGCGTGCTGCGCGGCACCGCCGAACTCGCGGTATCAGGCTGCGCAGGGTGATGTCGCCTGCGAAACTCGGTGCGGACCGGTGGCAGAGGTTGGTATTGCGACGCTGGCGGCCGGGAGCCGGGCACGCCCGGCGGCCCGAAGGCGTATGGGCCCACCGGTGTGCCGTGCCCCCATCAGGGGTTCAAATCCCCTCCGGTCCGCCGTCCGCTCATGGCACCCCTTTATGTCAAGGCGTCGCCGGAACCGGGGGTCTAGTGTGGTTGGTGGCCGCCATAATGTGCAGGGTGCGGTTGATGCGGCGGTTGCCGGCGCGGGAGAGCCGGTGGCGTTGCTGGGCGCCCGAGGAGGCGTCCAGGGGTGCGGTGCCGTTCCAAGAGGCGACGGGCCGGTAACCGCAGTGCAGTGGGGCCAGTCGCGGCGTCCCGGCGAGCATGCTTGGTCTCTTCCGGCAATAGAAGATCAGGTTCAGTGAGAAGAAGACACCCTGGCGCTTCTCACCGAATTTGATCCGCTGCTGGTCGGCTGGCCGCCCCGGATCACCTTCGCTGAGAACCCACAACCTGCGCCGCCACGCGTCGGGCACCCCGGCCGCGACCTGCGGCGGTGCTCCGGTCCGCTGGTGTTCCGTCGCCGCTATCCGGACCGACCCGTCGAGGCGGCACGCCGGCTGACCGTCGGTCGCGTCACGCTGGAGATCGTCGGCGGCAGCGTGGTCGGGCACCGCTATCCGGAGCACTTCGACGTGCTGCACGTCGACCCGGAGCTGCCGATCGCCGCGGTGGCCGACGGGATGGGCGCCGGCGAGGGCAGCCGGGTCGCCGGGCGGACCGCGCTGGAGACCCTGGTGGAGCGTCCAGCTCGGCGACTCCCGGGCGTACCGGCTGCACGGCGGGCTGCTGGAGCTGATCACCGTCGACCACACCATGGCCTGGCTGGGCCTGCTGCCCGGCTGGTGGCCGGCGGCGTCCCCGGAGGCGGCCCGCGCCCGCCACCAGCTGCTGCGCCACGTCGGCCACCCCGACCGGCCGGACGCGGCGGGTACGCCGCTGCCCGGCTCCCGGCGTGACCGCGAACACCCTTGACGCTCTGACACTCTGTGCAAATATTGTCAGCATGTCGAACAAACGGTTGGACACCATCCTCGCCGCCGCGTACGAGTGCTTCACCCGG
The DNA here is from genome assembly GCF_052814115.1 of Micromonospora sp. IBHARD004. Classification (NCBI taxonomy): domain Bacteria; kingdom Bacillati; phylum Actinomycetota; class Actinomycetes; order Micromonosporales; family Micromonosporaceae; genus Micromonospora; species Micromonospora sp. IBHARD004. The sequence continues at coordinate 1,957,625 of NZ_CP199934.1, read as the reverse complement.
CACGGCGTGCGACGCACGACGATGGACGACATCGCGGCGGCCGCCGGCATGTCCCGTCCCGCCGTCTACCAGTACGTCCGCAACAAGGACGACGCCTACCGGCGGCTCGCCGAGCGGCTCTTCGCCGGCTCCCTCGCCGACGCGCGGCAGGCCGCCGAGGCCCCCGGCGCGGACCTGACGCAGCGGCTGCACGACGTGCTCGCGGCCAAGCTGGAGCTGACGCTGCGGCTGCACCGGGAGAGCCGGCACGCCGCCGAGCTGCTCGACACCAGCACCCGACTCACCGGGGACCTCGCCGAGGCGTACACCCGGGAACTGACCGACGTGGTGGCCGGCGCCCTGGCCGGCGCCGCCGGGCCACGGGCCCGCGCGGTCGCCGACGTGCTGGTCGCGCTCACCCGCGGCCTGGAGGCCGACCTCACCGACCCCGACCTGCCCCGACGGCGGCTGGGCGACGGCGTCGCGCTGGTCGTCGCGGGCCTCGCCACCCACCCTGGAGCCCCGTCATGACCACCGTTCTGATCACCGGCACCTCCTCCGGCATCGGCCGGGCCACCGTCCGGCGCCTGGCCCGCCGCCCCGACCTGACCGTCTACGCCACCGCCCGCAAGGTCGAGGCCATCGCCGACCTGGCCGAGGCCGGAGCCCGGCTGCTCCCCCTCGACGTCACCGACGAGGCGTCCATGCGGGCCGCCGTCGCCGCCGTCGAGGCCGAGCACGGTCAGGTCGACGTGCTGATCAACAACGCCGGCTACGGCGAGTACGGCCCGATCGAGGAGGCCCCGATGGACCGGGTCCGGGCCCAGTTCGAGACGAACGTCTTCGGGCTCAGCCGACTCACCCAGCTCGTGCTGCCCGGCATGCGCCGGGCCGGGCGGGGTCGGATCGTCAACGTCAGCTCGATGGGCGGCCGGCTGGTCTTCCCCGGTGGCGGCTATTACCACGCCAGCAAGTACGCGGTGGAGGCGATCTCCGACGCGCTGCGGCAGGAGGTGCGGCCGTTCGGCGTCGACGTGACGATCGTCGAGCCGGGGCTGATCCGGACCGGCTTCGGCGCGGTCGCCAGCTCCTCGCTCGGCGCCGGGGCCGACCCGGCCGGGCCGTACCGGAAGATGGTCGCCTCCGTCGACGCGGTGATGGCGAAGTCGTACCGCAGCACGGCCCTCTCGGCCACGCCGGAGACGGTGGCCCGGGTGATCGAGCGGGCGGTGACCGCCCGCCGGCCGCGGACCCGCTACCTGGTCACCGCCGCCGCCTGGGCCATGGTGCACACCCGCCGGCTGCTCGGCGCCCGGGTCTTCGACGCGGTGAACCGGCTCCAGTTCCGCTGACCCGATCCCGCCCCGGGTGGGCACGGCCCCGACTACCGTGGGTGAGGAGAACGTGGTCGTGCCGTACCCGGCGCCGGGGAGGTGAGGCGGGATGGCCGCACCCACCCACGGGGCCGTCGTGGTCGGCGTCGGGTCGTCGGAGGAGGACCTCCAGGTGGTCCGGGAGGCCGCCGGCGAGGCCGCCGCCCACGACCGCCCGCTGCACCTGCTGCACGCCTTCAACTGGGCGGCGGCGCTGGAGGCACCGTCCGTGGCCGGGTCGCGCACCGCGGCGGAGGACCTGCTCGAGCGGGCCGGCCAGGTCGCCGGCGAGGTCGAGCCGGCGGTCCCGGTGAGCGGCGAGATCGTCGAGGGCTCCCCGGTCGAGGCCCTGATCCACGCCTCGGAATCGGCGTTCATGGTGGCGCTCGGTGACGGCGGCATGGCCGATTGCCCGGACTGCGTGCCGGCCGACGCGCCCGCCGTGCAACTCGCCGCCCGGGCCGGCTGCCCGGTGCTGGTCGGCCGCGCCGAACCGGCACCGCAGGGACCGGTGCTGATCGGAGTGGACGGCTCGTCGAGCTCCGAGACCGCCCTCGGTTTCGCCTTCGACTACGCCGACCGTCGCGGCGCCCGACTGCTCGCGGTACGGGTGGTCGAGCCCGGCCGGCCGGACGACGACGTGCTCGCCGCGGCGGTCGCCCGGCACGCCGAGCGGCACCCGTCCGTGGCCGCGGAGTGCCACACCGTCCGCGGGGACCCCAGCACCGTCCTGGTCGAACAGTCCCGGTCCGCGCAGGTGGCGCTGGTCGGCGCGCGCGGCGACGAACCGTGGCGGGGCATGCTCGGCGAGGTAAGCCAGACCCTGCTCTACCACTCACCGGCCCCGGTGATCGTCGTCCGTGGACTGAAGCCCGCGCCGCCGGTCGGGACATGACGCCCTCCGGTCCCGGGACCAACGGCCCTGATCGATTGCCCGGGCCTGGGGCGAAGCTGGACGGGCCCGGGGCGGATTCCCGCCTTCGGGTGGCAGAAGACCCCGAGCCGCGAGAGGCTAACGCAGCATGGACACCGCTCTCGACCTGCAGAGCCCACTGACCGAAGACGAGCTGCGCCGGCTTGACGCCTACTGGCGGGCGGCGAACTACCTGACCGTCGGGCAGATCTACCTGCTCGACAACCCGCTGCTCCGCGAGCCGTTGAAGCCGGAGCATGTCAAGCCCCGGCTGCTCGGCCACTGGGGCACCGGCCCCGGCCTCAACCTGATCTACGCGCACCTCAACCGGGTCATCGTCAACCGCGACCTCAGCGTCATCTACATCACCGGTCCCGGGCACGGCGGGCCGGCCCTGGTGGCGAACACCTGGCTGGAGGGGACCTACAGCGAGCTGTACCACTCGGTCAGCCGGGACGAGGCGGGCATGCAGCGGCTGTTCCGCCAATTCTCCTTCCCCGGCGGCATCCCCAGCCACGTGGCGCCGGAGGTGCCGGGTTCGATCCACGAGGGCGGCGAGCTGGGGTACGCGCTGAGCCACGCCTACGGCGCCGCCTTCGACAACCCGGATCTGCTGGTCGCCTGCGTGATCGGCGACGGCGAGGCGGAGACCGGCCCGCTGGCCGGAAGCTGGCTGTCCAACGTCTTCCTCAACCCGGCCCGCGACGGCGCGGTGCTGCCCATCCTGCACCTCAACGGCTACAAGATCGCCAGCCCGACGGTCCTGGACCGGATCCCCACCGACGACCTGCTCTTTCTGATGCGCGGCTACGGATACGAGCCGTACCTCGTCTCCGGCGACGACCCGACCCGAGTGCACCAGAGCCTCGCCGCCACGCTGGACCGGGCCGTCGACGAGATCGCCGAGATCCAGCGCCGGGCCCGCTCCGGCGGGGACAGTCGGCGCCCCCGCTGGCCGATGATCATCCTCCGTACGCCGAAGGGCTGGACCGGCCCGCGGGAAATCCACGGCAAGCAGGTCGAGGGGACCTTCCGCGCCCACCAGGTGCCCATCGACGGGGTGCGGAAGGATCCGGAGGCCCTGGCCGAGCTGGAGCGCTGGCTCCGCAGCTACCGGCCGGAGGAGCTCTTCGACGCCACCGGCGCCCCGGTCGCCGAGCTGACCTCGCTGCCTCCGACGGGGAACCGGCGGATGAGCGCCAACCCGGTCACCAACGGCGGCGTGGTGCTGCGCGACCTGAACCTGCCGGACTTCCGCGCCTACGCGATCGACGTCAAGGAGCCGGGCGAGCCCATGGTCGGCTCCACCGGCGTGCTCGGCCAGTGGGTCCGCGACGTGATCACCGCCAACCCGCAGAACTTCCGCCTGTTCGGCCCCGACGAGGTCGCCTCCAACCGGCTGGGCGCCGCCTTCGAGGTCACCGACCGGGCGTTCGTCGGCAAAACGGTCCCCGGCGACGACCACCTCTCCCCCGACGGCCGGGTGATGGAGGTGCTCTCCGAGCACCTCTGCCAGGGCTGGCTCGAGGGCTACCTGCTCACCGGCCGGCACGGTATCTTCACCAGCTACGAGGCGTTCATCCACATCGTCGACTCAATGGTCAACCAGCACGCCAAGTGGCTGAAGGTGACCCGCGGCATTCAGTGGCGGCAGCCGCTGGCCTCGCTCAACTACCTGCTTTCCAGCCACGTGTGGCGGCAGGACCACAACGGCTTCTCGCACCAGGACCCGGGCTTCATCGACCACGTGGTCAACAAGAAGGCCGAGGTGGTCCGGGTCTACCTGCCGCCGGACGCCAACACCCTGCTCTCCACCATGGACCACTGCCTGCGCAGCCGGCACTACATCAACGTCGTGGTGGCCGGCAAGCAGCCGGCGCCGAACTGGCTGACCATGGACGAGGCCATCCAGCATGCCAGGCGGGGCCTGGGCATCTGGGACTGGGCCAGCACCGACCAGGGCACCGAACCGGACGTGGTGCTCGCCTGCGCCGGCGACGTGCCGACGCTGGAGACACTCGCCGCGGCCGACATGCTCCGCCAGCACCTGCCCCAGTTGAAGGTGCGGGTGGTCAACGTGGTCGACCTGATGCGGCTCCAGCCGCCGTCGGAGCACCCGCACGGCCTGCCGGACAACGAGTTCGACACCATCTTCACCAGGGACAAGCAGATCATCTTCGCGTACCACGGCTACCCCTGGCTGATCCACCGGCTCACCTACCGCCGGACCAACCACGACAACCTGCACGTACGCGGCTACAAGGAGGAGGGCACCACCACCACGCCGTTCGACATGGTGATGCTCAACGACCTGGACCGCTTCCACCTCGTCATCGACGTCATCGACCGGGTGCCCGGGCTCGCCGCGCGCGCCGCCCACCTCCGCCAGGAGATGGTCGACGCCCGGCAGGCCTGCCGCGACTACACCCGCCGGTACGGCGAGGACGACCCCCGGGTCGCCGAGTGGCGCTGGATCCGCGAGACCGAGCCCGGCCTGCGGAGCGGTCAGTGAGCGGGCTTCGAGGCGACGGGAGGTCGGTCCGGTGAGCGGCGATGAGATCCTGGTCGGCTACGACGGCTCCGCGGACGCCACGGTCGCCCTGAACTGGGCCCTGGACGAGGCGGGTCGCTCGGGCCGGCCGGTCCGCCTGGCGTACGTCTTCGAATGGCTCACGGTGGCCGGTTGGATCGGTCCCGGGCTGGCGCCCGGCGTCTGGCCGGACGAGCACGCCCGGCGGCAGGTCGAGGAGCTGGTCCGCAAGGCGGCGGCGGACGCCGCCGCCGAGCGGCCCGGGCTCACCGTGCACGGCGAGGTCTTCGACGGCCCGCCCGCCCTGGTGCTGCAGGAACGCTCCAACCAGGCCGGGATGCTGGTCCTCGGCAGCCGCGGGCACGGCGGGTTCGGCGGCCTGCTGGCCGGCTCCACCGCGGTCTCCGTCACCGCCCACGCGCACTGCCCGGTGGTGGTGGTCCGGGACGGCCAGGCCGCCACCTCCGGCCCGGTGGTGGTCGGCGCGGACGGCTCGGAATCCTCGCTGCGGGCGCTCGGCTTCGCGGTCGAGCGGGCCCAGCAGCGGGACGTGCCGCTGCGGGTGATCCGGGTGTGGGAGCCGCCCGGCGAGCCGTGGGCACCGCCGGGCTTCGACCCCGAGGAGGCGAACGCCACCGCACGGGCGGCGGCCGAGGAGGAGCTGGCCGGCTGGCGGGAGAGCTTCCCGGCCGTCGAGGTCGACCTGCGGGTGTCGCCGGGCAACCCGGCCGCCCTGCTGGTCGAGGCGAGCCGCGAGGCGCAGCTCGTGGTGGTGGGCAGCCGCGGTCGGGGCGAGCTGCGCGGAATGCTGCTCGGCTCGGTGAGTCAGCAGCTGCTCCAGCACGCGCACTGCCCGGTCGCGGTGGTCCGGGAACGCTGAACGCCCCGACCCGACCGCCGGCCCGCCGGTCGCCGGTCGGCGGTCGGCGGGGTCGATCTCGGGTACGGCGTGCTCGATCAAGCTCCGATACCCTGCGGCGATGGTGTTCGAGCCGGGACAAGTGATCATCCGCAGATACCTCCGGGGGCCGTGGTGCACCTGGGCGCAGCCGATGCGGGTGCTGGCCGACGACGAGCGGGGGCTGCTGCTCTGGCACCCCGTCGGCAGCGACTTCGCCCGGCTCGTCGACGCCGACGGCAACACCCAGCACGAGATCACCGTCGACCGGATGCGGGACCCGAAGCTGACCGGCCTCACCTGGCGGGAGTACGACGTCCTGGTGCTCATGCCGCCGGGGGCGGCCCACTCGGTCTGGTGGTTCTTCCGTGCCGGTGTCTTCGCCGGCTGGTACGTCAACCTGGAGGAGCCGTACGTCCGGCGGCCGGACGGGGTGGACACCAACGACCTCATCCTCGACATCGTCGTGACGCCCGACCGGCAGTGGGAGTGGAAGGACACCGACGAGTTCGACGAACGCATCGGGCATCCGCTCTACTTCGACGAGGCGACCGCCGCCGTGGTGCGCGCCGAAGGCGACCGGCTCGTCAAGCTGATTGAGGCGGGCGAGTTCCCGTTCGACGGCACCTGGACCGACTTCCGGCCGGACGGGCACTGGCCGCCACTCCGACTACCGGCGGACCTCGGCTGAGGGCGCGGATCATCGACCGTCGCCCGGCCGGCCTTCCGCCGGGCTGAGCGACAAGTAGTCCTCCTAATGGGCCAGGTGCCCGCCCTAATGGGCCAGGTGCCCGCCGACCCGGTCGACCAGCCGCCTGACAGGGCGGGTATCGCGGCGGGACGAAGGGCCCGGCGGCGGGGGGCCTGCGTACCCGTGCCACCGGGCGCCCGATGGCCGAGGATGAAGCGGCAACCCCGCCCCCGCCCCGGCGGGGTGCGGCACGATGGGAAGAAACCGAAAGGTCGTGACGATGAGCCACCAGACGCCGGCCACGGACCGCCCGCTGACCACCGCCCTCGCGGAGGCCGCCGGAACGGCGAGCCACGCGCCCTCGGTGCACAACACCCAGCCGTGGCGCTGGAAGGTCCTGCCCGACTCGCTGGAGCTGCGGGTGGTCCGGGACCGCCAGCTCACCGCCACCGACCCGGAGGGACGGCTGCTGGCGATCAGCTGCGGCACCGCGCTGCACCACGCCCGGGTGGCGCTCGCCGCCGAGGGCTGGACGCCGGTGGTGGAGCGCCTGCCCGACCCCGCCCAGCCGGACCTGCTGGCCCGGTTGACCGGGTTCCGGCACACCGGGGCCGACCCGGACGCGATGCACATGGTGCAGTGCATGCAGGTCCGGCACACCGACCGCCGACCGGTCAGCGAGGAGCCGGTGCCGGCGGCGGCCCTCAGCGAGATCGACCGGGCCGCCACCCGGGAGGGCGTCAACCTGCAGGTGCTCGACGACGACCAGAAACTCCAGTTGGCCACCGCCGCGCAGCACGCCGCCGCGGTGGCGGCGGAGGACCCGCAGCTACGCGAGGAGCTGGCGTACTGGACCAGCCGGGCCGGCACCGGCGCCGGACTGCCGCCCGAGGTGCTGCCCGAGCAGGCGCCGCGGACCACCGTCCCGGCCCGCGACTTCGGGCGCCCCGGCAGCCTGCCGGTCGGCCCGGGGCACGACCGCGCCGCCGCCTACGGGATCCTCTGGGGCGCCGAGGACGAACCGGACAGCTGGCTACGGGCCGGCGAGGGGCTCTCCGCCGCCTGGCTGACCGCCACCCGGCTCGGGGTCTCGCTGGTGCCGCTGAGCGGGGTGGTCGAGGTCGAGGGGACCCGACAGGTGCTGCGGCAGCTGCTCTCCGGCCTCGGCTTCCCGTACATCGCGCTGCGGCTGGGGATCGCGGACCCCACGCACGCCGGGCCGCCGCACACCCCGCGGCTCGACACCGCGCAGACCGTCGACACGTCGGAGGTGCGCGACCAGCTGTCGTAACGGGGCTCGTCCCGCACGATCATGGGGCGATAGCATCGCCGGATGGCCAGTGCACCGAATCCCCGGCACGAGCACGTGACGCCGTCGCTGGGCCTGAGCCCGCTGTCCCGGGTCCGCCTCGACGAGCTGCTCCAGGAGATGCTGGACCGGGTCGGGGACGTGGTGGCCAGCCGGGAGCGGCTACGCGCCCTGCTCGACGCGGTGGTCGGCATCGGCTCCGACCTCGACCTGCGCAGCACCCTGCAGCGGATCGTGCAGTCGGCGTGCGAGCTGGTCGGCGCCCGCTACGGCGCGCTCGGCGTGATCGGCCCAGACCGGCTGCTGCACGACTTCATCATCCACGGGATCGACGACGAGCTGCACGCCAAGATCGGCGACCTGCCGCACGGTCGGGGCGTGCTCGGCCTGCTCATCGACGAGCCACGCCCGGTGCGGATGCCGGACATCACCCAGCATCCCAAGTCGTACGGCTTCCCGCCGCACCACCCGCCGATGCACAGCTTCCTCGGTGTGCCGGTCCGCATCCGCGAGCACGTCTTCGGCAACCTCTACCTGGCCGAGAAGCAGGGCGCGGCGGAGTTCACCGAGGATGACGAGGAGATCGTGGTGGCGCTCGCCGCCGCGGCCGGCGTGGCGATCGAGAACGCTCGCCTCTACGCCCTGGCCCACCGGCGGGAACGCTGGCTGGCCGCGACCGCCGAGATCACCTCGGTGCTGCTCGGCGAGGTCCGGCGCACCGACGCGCTGACCCTGGTGGCCCGCCGCGCCCGCGAGGTCGCCGAGGCGGAGCTGGCGCTGGTGCTGCTCTACGACGAGGACGAGAGCCAGTTCACCGTCGAGGTCGTCGACGGAGCCGACGATCAGGCCCGGGAGCTGGTCGGCGCGGTGCTGCCGGCGGCGGAGACGAGCTTCGCGGCGGAGGTCACCGAGCGCCGGCACACCCTGCTGGACGACCTCGCGCAGGCCGCGCCCTGGCCCACGCCGGTGATCGCCGGCCCGGCGGTGGTCTCCCCGCTCGCGGCGGCGGACACCCTGCACGGCGTGCTGGTGATCGCGCACCGGCCGGACAGCGCCCGCGCCACCGAGGACGACGTCGCGCTGCTGGGCAGCTTCGCCGGCCAGGCGGCGCTGGCCATGGAGCGGGCCCGCGGCCAGGAGGAACGGGAGCTGCTGGTGGTCCTCGAGGACCGCGAGCGGATCGCCCGGGACCTGCACGACGTGGTGATCCAGCGGCTCTTCGCCACCGGCCTGCAGTTGCAGAGCGGCGCGATGAACGCCCGGCCCGAGGTGGCCAAGCGGATCAACTCAGCCGTCGACGACCTGGACGCCACCATCCGGGACATCCGCCGGACCATCTTCGAGCTGCGCACCCCGATGAGCGCGGCGCTGCGCACCGAGATCCGCGAGGCGATCGAGGTGGCCGCCGAGTCCCTCGGCTACCGGCCCGGCCTGGAGCTGACCGGCCCGATCGACAGCGCCGTCCCGGACGCGCTGCGCCCCGAACTCACCGCCGTGCTCCGCGAGGCGCTCTCCAACGCGGTACGCCACGCGCACGCCGCCCATGTGACGGTGGCGGTCAAGGTCGACGCCGGCTGGGTCAGCGTGACGGTCACCGACGACGGCGTCGGCTGCGACCCGGAGGCGGCCCGCAGCGGCCTGGTCAACCTCCGCGAACGGGCCGAACGCCTCGGCGGCGACTTCCAGCTCAGCCGGGTGATCCCGCACGGGACCGAGGTGCGCTGGAGCGTCCCGCTGCGCGACTGATCCGGGCGCCCCGGCGGGGGCGAGGCCGGGTCAGTGGGTCTTGCCGAGCAGCCGGGTGGCGAGCACCGCGGCCTGGGTACGCCGTTCCAGGCCGAGCTTGGCCAGCACGCTGGAGACGTAGTTCTTGACCGTCTTCTCGGCCAGGAACATCTTGCCGGCGATCTCCCGGTTGGTGAGCCCCTCGGCCACGTACTCCAGGATCCGCCGCTCCTGCTCGGTGAGGGTCTTCAGCTCGCGGGGCTGCTCGACGCCGTTGCGGATCCGCTCCAGCACCCGGGTGGTGATCGCCGGGTCGAGCAGCGACTGCCCGGCCGCCACCCGGCGCACCGCGTCCACCAGGTCGGTGCCGCGGATCTGCTTGAGCACGTACCCGGCGGCGCCGGCCATGATCGCCGCGAAGAGCGCCTCGTCGTCCTCGTACGAGGTGAGGATCAGCCCCTTGATCGAGGAGTCCACGGCCCGGACGTCCCGACACACGTCGATGCCGTTGCCGTCGGGCAGCCGGGCGTCGAGGATCGCCACGTCGGGGCGGAGCGCGGGGATGCGGCGGGCCGCCTCCTGGGCGGAGGAGGACTCGCCGACCACCTCGATGTCGCCGCTGCTCTGGAGCAGATCGGCAAGGCCACGACGGACGACCTCATGGTCGTCGAGCAGGAACACCCGGATCATCCGTCTTTTCTACCCGGTCGCCGCCGCGTTTCACACGGGCCGAAGGTCCCTACCGTGGCGCGCCGCCCCGGGCAGTGGGGCCCGACCAGGAGGGGACCTCCGGCCCTGCGCGCAAAGCCGCTGGTGACGGACTGTGGGAGTGAACCAACCGGGGGGCGGCACGGCTGCCACGGAAGGAGCATGACCATGACCACCGGCTTCACCGTCGAGCAGCTCAGGGCCGCCGCCAGCGACGCCGTCCGGGCGCCGTCCCTGCACAACACCCAGCCGTGGCGGTTCCGGCTGCGCGACGGCGGGATCGAACTCTCCCTCGACCCGCTGCGCCGGCTGCCCGCCACCGACCCCGGCGGCTGGGGCGCCCGGATCGCCTGCGGGGCGGCCCTGTTCAACCTGAGGCTGGCGCTCGCCGTCGCCGGCACGCCGGCCACGGTCCGGCTGCGGCCGTACCCGGCGGAGCCGGACGTGCTGGCCCGGCTCGTCCCGGACCTGCCGCGCCGCCCCACCCCGACCGAGCAGAGCCTGCAGGGGGCGATCCGCCGCCGGTTCAGCAACCGCGCGCCGTTCTGGCCCGACCCCGTCCCCGCCGACGCCCGCTGGCAGCTCGGCGAGGCGGCCCGGGCCGAGCAGTGCTGGCTGGAGCTGGTAATCGGGACCAGCGCGGTCAACGCGTTCGCCGAGATCGCCCGCAGCGCCCACCGGGTGCTCGAACGCGACCCCGCGTACGTCGCCGAGCGGACCGCGTGGATCCGTTCGGAGCCCTCCCCCGACGGGGTGCCGGCAGCCGCCGGCGGCCCGCAGAGCGAACCGCAGGACCTGCTGCCGCAGCGCGGCTTCGGCGGGCGCAACCGGGCGCCGGGGCGGGACTTCGAGCCGGAGCCCCTCGTCGCCGTGCTCGGGTCGGTGGGAAACACCGCCACCGACCAGATCATCGCCGGCCAGGCCCTGCAGCGGGTGCTGCTCACCGCCACCGACGTCGGGCTGAGCGTGTCGATGATCTCCCAGCCGATCGAGGTGCCGGGGGCGCGGGAGGCGCTGCGGCTGTCGCTCGGCCGGTTCGGCACGCCGCAGATGGTGATGCGGATCGGGTACGGGCAGCCCGGCGTCGCCACCCCGCGCCGCCCCGTCGACGAGGTGCTCGACCTGCCGGTGGTGCCGGCCTGACGGTCAGGCCGGCGCCGCCCGGCCCGCCACCGCGGCCAGCAGGGCCGCCTCCCGCTCCGGATCCAGGCCCACCGCCGCCCGCGCCGGTCGGCCCGCACGCGGCGGGATCCGCCCCACCTCCCGCAGCCAGCGCCAGGTGTCGGCGACCGTCTCGGCCGCCGGACGGCAGGCCAGTCCCGCCGCGTACGCCCGCTCGACGTCGCGCTCCTGCAACCAGCGGTACTCGTGGCCGAGCGGGATCCAGATCGGCAGGTCGTTCCAGGGCTCCACGCCGGCGGCGAGGATGGGCTCCGGGTCCGTCCAGCGCAGCACCGCGTCCGAGCCGGTCACCGCGACGGCCGCGTCGAGCAGCTCACCCATCGTCGCGTGCCCGGTGCGACCCACCACGTTGTACGCCCCGCCGACGCCCTCCGCGCCCCGGTCCAGCAGCCACGTCGCCAGGTCCCGTACGTCGACGTACTGCACCGGCAGCTCGCGCGGCCCGGGCGCCAGCACCTCGCCACCCCGGGCGACGCGCCCCAGCCACCAGGGCAGCCGCCCGATGTCCTCCCCCGGCCCGAGGATCAGCCCGGCCCTGGCCAGCAACGCCCGGTCCGCGAAGACCTCCACGGCGGCCCGCTCGCCGCCCGCCTTCAGCTGCGCGTAGTCGCCCTCCACCGCGTCGGCGGCCGCCGCGACGGTCGGCGCGTCCTCGTCCGAGCCCGGCTCCACCGGTTCGGCGTAGACGGAACCGCTGGAGACGTAGACGTAGTGCGGGACCGAACCGACCAGCGCCCGCGCCGCGTCCCGCACCGCCCGGGGCGCCCCGTCCCAGGTGTCCACCACCAGGTCCCACTCACCACCGGCCAGCGCCGCCAGGCCGCCCGGCGCCGTCCGGTCACCCCGCAACCGCTGTACGCCCGCCGGCACGTCGCCGTGCAGCCCCCGGTTGAACACCGTCACGGACCAGCCGCGGCGTACCGCCTCGGTCACGGTGGCCCCACCGACGAATCCCGTTCCACCCAGCACCAGCATTCTCATGCGCCCAGCCTGCCCAGGCTCCGCGTTGACCGCGAGAGATGTTCACGGTGAGCGGATCTGCCCTGGGCAGAAGAGGGGCGGAATGTCCGGTTCGTGGGTGGATGGCAGCGCGCGCCTGCCGGGGGTGCGGGGTACGTGTCCGGGTGTCGGGTTCAGCAGGCCGGCCGGTTCCTCAGGCGGGAATCGTGGCCGGGTCGGCGTCGTTACATATCCCGTTACGACCGAAGCACCTGGCCCGCTCGACCCGGCCGATGGCCGGGCCCCGGAATGATGGCGGGCCGGCGGTCGTTACACATGGTCCCGGCGCCGCGAAGAGGCCCCCGCCCCGCGGTCGGACCAGAGACTTCCCCCTTTTTGCTTGTGAGCGCCTGACGGTGCTTGCGCATCTCCCGGCCCCCACCGGGTGTGCGCCAACCCCCCAAGGAGCTTTCGTCATGAACACGATGCTGCGTAAGAGCGTGCTCGGTATTGCTGGTCTGGCGTTCGCCGGTGGTCTGGCCGCCGGCCCGCTGAACCACCACGACGCCACCCCGACCAGCGCGATGACCCCGGCCGCCGTGCAGGCCGACAAGCCCGACATGGGCAAGCTGATCCCGCACGGTGTGCAGGGCGCCCAGTCGAAGATCACCCTGAACGACGAGCAGACCGCCAACGCGAAGGCGATCATCGCCGCGACGAAGAAGGCGGGTCTGCCGGAGCGGGCCGCGGTCATCTCGATCGCCACCAGCCTGCAGGAGTCGAAGCTGGAGAACCTGGGCCACCTGGGTGACGCCAACGACCATGACTCGCTGGGCCTGTTCCAGCAGCGCCCGAGCTCGGGTTGGGGTACGCCGGAGCAGATCACCGACCCGGAGTACGCGACCCTGGCGTTCGAGAAGGGTCTGAAGCAGGTCGACGGGTGGCAGGACATGCCGCTGACCGAGGCCGCGCAGACGGTGCAGGTGTCGGCCTACCCGGACGCCTACGCCCAGTGGGAGAAGCAGGCCGCCCACATCGTCGCCCAGCACTGGAACAGCTGACCTGTAGAGCAATACGCCGCTGGCCGGCACCCCGAGACAGGGGTGCCGGCCAGCGGCGTATTCGCGCCCCCACACCGGACCGGGTCAGGGGAGCACCTCGATGCCATGGGCTCGCGGCGGCCCCGGTCCACGGTGGACCGACCTACTGGTCGGGCCGGGGGTGGCACCTCCGGCCCGACCAGGGGACGTCGTGTCGACCCGGCGACCGCCCGTCTAGGCGGACGGCCGGAGGATGACCGTCCAGCTGGTCGTGGTGGTGCTGGCGGCGGCGCCCGTCGCGGTGAGGCCGCCGTAGCTGCCCGCCGGCACCGTGCTCGCCGAGTCGGCGAGCAGCGCGGTGACCCGTCCCCCGCCGGTCTGCGCGCTGTTGCTGCGCACCTGCACCCCGGGCGGCGGGGTCAGCGCGGTGGAGAGGCCGTCGCCGTGCATCCAGTACGACACGCCCCAGCTCTGCGCCACGGTCACCGCCGCGTACGGGGTGACCCGGGCGGCGGAGCTGGCCGCGTCGGTCGCCCGGGCGTACGCCTCGATCGGCTGCGTCGCGTCGACGCCCCGGTACGCCGCGACGATGAGGTTGCCCTTGGACTGCGCGTCAAGCGTCACCCGTACCGTCGATCCGGCGTCCCCCGCGGCCGCGACCTTCCACCAGGCGGTGGTGGTGGCGGAGCCGCCGTCGAGCCGGTCCAGCTGGGTCCAGCCGGTGACGCCGGTGGGTTGCCCGGTGCCGGCGTGGGTGTTCTGGCTGAGGAAGAGCAGCAGGGTGTCCCCGGCCTGCACGGCCGACGGCACCGCCACGGCGTGGCTGGTCCAGTTGGCGTTCGCGGTGGCCTGGCCGACGAAGGAGATCCGCTCGGCGACCGGCGCGACGGTGACCTGGACGGACGCCGTCCCGGTGGCGCCCCGGTCGTCGGTGACGGTGAGGGTGACAGGGTAGGTGCCGGCCGCCGCGTACGTGTGGGAGGTGGCCGGCACGGAGACGGTGTCGTCGGTGGACCCGTCGCCGAAGTTCCACCGGTGGTCCTGGATCGCGCCGTCGGCGTCGGTGGAGCCGGCGGCGGAGAAGGTGCAGACCAGCCCGGAGCACGACGGCGCGAGGTCGGCGACCGGCGGTTGGTTGGCCGGGCCGCCCGCCCCCTTGAGGATCTTGACGTAGTCGATGTCACCGGCGAAGTAGTCGCAGGTGACCTTCACGCCGTCGCACTGGCTCTTGCCGCCGATGGAGAGCTGCCAGCTGTTCGCGATGGTGCCGGTCGGCCCGGTCAGCCGGCTTTTCCGCACCCCGTCGACGTACATCTCCACATAGGTTGAGGTGCGGTTGCAGGTGACCGTGTGCCACTGCCCGTCGGCGATCGACACGTCGGTGTAGCCGGTACGCGAGGAGCCGTCACCGCCGCGGAACAGACACTTCGGCTTGCCGCCGGGCGCCTCGAACTTCCAGTAACCGCCCGCCGTATTGCCCTGCCCCTTCTGCAGGATGTTGCCGAAGGAGTACGTCGTCCGGTAGCGGATGGTGAACGAGAAGTCCCCCGCGTCCGGGTTGAACTCGGTGCTGTGCGGCACCAGGTTGACGTGGCCCGGGACGTACTCCATGTCGGTGGGCAGGTGGGTGGCGAAGCGGTGGGCCGTCGCCCCGCCGTACCGCGCCCCGGTCACCACCTCGGCGCCGACCGCGCCGTCCCGGCCGTTGCCGCTGCTGTCCTTCAGCACGGTGGCCCCGGCCGGCTCGTCCATGCTCCAGAACGCCACCGTCCGGGTGGCGGTCGCGTGCGCCGGCGTGGTCGCCACCGCTATCCCCGTCGCGGCCAGCACGGCGGTCACGCCGAGCCGACCGACCGTACGCCGCCAACGTCGTCCGGTGCCTGACCGCATGTGATCGCCTCCCTGATCCACGAGCCCTCACCCTGGCACGGGTGGCACGGCCGTTCCATGGCCCGTTGGGCGGATCCGGGGAGCCATCGTCGGCGGTGCGAATTGACCGATGTGGGCAAGGGCGGGGGGCCGGTCGCGGTCCGCCGGGACCGACTGATGAGACGGCCCCGGTGATCGGCCCGGCACGCGCGACGAGCGGCCGGGGGGCCCGAACACCCACCGCCGGGCGAGTTCCTGGGCCGGAGTGTCCTGGGACCGGCCATCGTGGACGGATCGGCCCCAGGGCCCGGTCGCCGGGGTGCGGGGAACCCGGCGTCCTGGCTCAGGTCGGGCCGTTGGCGGCGTCGACGATCAGCTCGGTCACGACGTCGGGATGGCTGATCATCGCGACGTGCGATGCGGCGACCTCGACGGTGTGCGGACCGGCACGCTGGTACCCGTAGCGCTCGAGCGCCGCGGGGATCGCCTTGTCCTGGGTGGCCACCAGCCCCCAGGAGGGAATGGTGTGCCAGGCGGCGGCCTGCGTACGGTCGACGTTCCAACTGGACGAGGCGTCGGCGAAGCCGCCGTGGACGAGCACGACCGTCGGCGTCGGGTCCGGCTTGGGTGTCCGGCTGGTGGCATCGGCGGAGGGAGCGGAGGCGACCAGTGCCGCTGCTGCCGCGAGGACGGCCGCGGCTCCGGTGAGAGCTGAGGGGCGCGCAGCCAGTTACGGATGGACATGGTGATCCTCCGACGGGGGGACGTGGGAGAGGGGGATCGGGCCTAGCGGGACCCGGCCGCGGCCTGCTTGATGAGGTCGGCGACGGCCTGTGGCTGCGACAGGTAGATCGAGTGGCTGCCGGACGCCTCGGCCACGGTGGAGCCGGCCCGGTCCGCCATGGACCGCTGGGCGGGCGGCGGGATCATCCGGTCGTCGGTGGCCACCAGGTACCAGCTGGGCTTCGTGCGCCACGCGGGCTCGCTCACCGCGCCGCCGAGCGCG
The DNA here is from genome assembly GCF_052814115.1 of Micromonospora sp. IBHARD004. Lineage (NCBI taxonomy): Bacteria > Bacillati > Actinomycetota > Actinomycetes > Micromonosporales > Micromonosporaceae > Micromonospora > Micromonospora sp. IBHARD004. Next base: position 1,941,463 of record NZ_CP199934.1, on the reverse strand, counting down.
TCGACGCCCCACGGCACCTGCGAGTCGGCCATGAACTGCGCCTCGTCGGCGGGCAGGTCGCCGGCGAACGACGCCGGGAACTTGTCGCGGTCGAGGAACAGGAAGCCGTCCTGCGGCGGCAGGATCGGCGGAACGGGCGCCCCGGGCGGCGGGTTGGCGATCAGGGTGTTCACCGACTCGCCCTTGTCCGGCGCGAACGCGGCGATGTAGACGAGCGCCGACACGGCGGGGTGCGTACCGGCCTCGCTGATGACCGCGCCGCCGTAGGAGTGGCCGACCAGCACGGCCGGACCGTCCAACTGCTGGAGGACCTGCCGCGTGGCCGTGGCGTCGCCCTCGAGGGAGAGCGTCGGGTTCTGCACGACGTGGACGTTGTAGCCGTCCTTGCGCAGCAGGTGGTAGACCCGCTGCCAGCCGGATCCATCGACGAAGCCGCCGTGCACGAGGACCACGTTCCTGGCTGTGTTCATTGTCTTCTCCAATGCTTTCGAGTGGTCGAAGCCGGAGATGACGCTAGGAGTGGGCCTGGGGCGCTCGCCTCTGTCAAATGACCAGTCACCCGGTTGGGGGACGTTCGACATCCCCAGCCGGGGCAGGTCCGTCAGCGCGTCGCGCAGGGCGGCTCGAGAAGTCACGCCGAGCTTGGGGAAGATCTGGTAGAGGTGGTATCCCACGGTGCGGGACGACAGGAACAGCCGCTCGCCGATCTGCTTGTTGGACAGGCCGGACGCGGCCAGCAGGGCGATCTGGCGCTGCTGCGGCGTGAGAGTTTCGGCAATCGGCGGGTTCGCCCGGTCGCGCTGCAGGCCGGCTGCCCGCAGCTCGTTCTCCGTCCGCATGATCCAGGGCCGGGCACCCAGCTGCGCGAAGCCTTCCAGGGCGGCGGTGAGAGGCTCGCGGGCGGCGGCCGGGGACCTGGTGCGCCGCAGCCGCTCGCCGTAGGTCAGCCGGATGCGGGCCAGGTCGAACGGCCACCGGTCGGCGTCCGGGGTCCGCAGAGCCCGTTCGAAGAGGTCGGGGTGGTCCTCGTCCGAGGCAGCCAGGTCCCGCAGGTGGCCGGAGGTCACGGTCCGGTCCGCCGCCGGTCGCGCAACTGCTGCGATGAGCACGGCGGGCGCCGCGTCGCGCAGCGCGAAGCCGATCTCGGCCGGGACCCGGTCACCGCGTTCCACACCGAGCGCACGCAGTCCTGCGGCCAGTCGCGCGACCCGGTCGGCGGACTCGGACACCGACCGCACCCGTTCTCCGCAGATCGTCAATGCCCGACGCGGGTCCTGCTGCACGGCTCGGTGCAGCGCCTGGGTGAGGTACATCCGACGAATTCCTCCAGCAGCAACGGTGTCCTACGGAGGAGAACGGTAAGCGAGCCTCTGCTGTCGCGTGAGCGTCATGAGACCTGGTTCAGGGTCGCGAGCGTCTCGCGTAGCCACTTCAGCTCGGTACGCGTCGTGGCGGTGGCGATCGTGAACAGCCCCTGTCGGAAGGGGTCGTCGAAGTCGGTGGCACGCAGTGGCCGTTCGCCGTCCCAGAAGAAGCTGGCTGGCTGCGTGAGGAAGTCAAGCCGACGCTGCAACACGGCGGCCTGAGCCGCCGGGTCATCGAGGTGGCGCAGGAAGGCCAGCAGGGTGAACCACCTGTTCTCGTCGGTGATGAACAGCTCGTCGGGTTCACGGAGCCGGTCGAGCAGCGCTCTTCTGCCTTCGGAGGTCAGCGACAGCATGTGCCGGGGTGCGGCAACCTGGCCGGGTTGGAGTTCCCGGGTGAGCAGCCCGGCGGCTTCCATGCGCTTGAGCAGGGGATAGAGCGTGCCGTCGGCGATGGGGCGCACGTGTCCGGTCAGGGCGGCGATGCGTTTGCGGAGGTCGTACCCGTGGAGCCGCTCGTCGTAGAGGAAACCGAGGATCGCCAGTTCCAGCATGATCTAGATCATACCCCGTTGCCAGGATACCTCGGATACGAGATATCTTCTGCGCTATGCATAGCGCAGAAGTAGCTCCTGACGGCTCCCGCATTCGCTGGGTGGAGATCCCCGGCGCCCAGCCCGCCCGCGTCTACCTCCACGGCCTGGGAGCCAGCTCGGCGCCGTACTACGCCCAGGCGGTCGCGCATCCAGCCCTTTCCGGCCACCGCTCGCTCCTCATCGACATGCTGGGCTTCGGCATCAGCGACCGACCTGCCGATGCGCCGTACACCCTGGAAATGCACGCGGACGTCTTGGCCCGGGCGCTGGAGCAGGCCGCGGTGAGCGACGCCGACGTGGTCGCGCACAGCATGGGCGGCGCGGTCGCGGTCATCCTCGCCGCACGCCACCCCCAGCTGGTAAGCCGGCTTGTGCTCGTCGACCCCGCCCTCGATCCGGTGCACCCGCTGCCGACCACGAAGCGACCGGGCAGTTCCGGCATCGGCGTCTATCACACCGAGGAGGAGTTCCTCGACCACGGCTGGGGCGAGACGCTGGAGTTCGTCGGGCCGGAGTGGGCGGCCACGATGCGACTGGCCGGGCCACAGGCGCTCTACCGCAGTGCCATCAACCTGCTGCGCGGCACCGTGCCCATGGTGCGCGGGCACCTGGACAAGCTGACCATCCCGCGCACGCTCCTGTACCCGGCGGCTGACGGGCCGCGCTTCGACGCAGACCGGCTCGCGGCCTCGGGTGTCGAGGTGGTGGCGATTCCTGACTGCGGCCACAACATCATGATCGACAACGTGGAAGGCTTCGCCCTCGCGGTAGAGGCCGACCTCCGTGACTAGGAGACCCCTGAACAAGGGGTGTTGAGGGGTGGGCGGGTGCCGACAAGGCCGTCTGTGCGGCGTGAAGGTCAGACCCTGGGGGTCGACAACGTGGTCACCCGCCCACCACTGGTCAGGATGTCCCGGGTCGGCGGCGGCGGTCAAGCGGCCGGATGTGGGGGTCGGTTGGGTGTCACGCGATCGGGGCGAGTGTCCAGGTGCCGTGCTGGTGGTGCAGGCCGAGGTTGGTCAGGCGGCGGAGGTTGAGGGCTGCCATGCGGGTCTGCAGCCACAAGTCGTTGGCGGCGACGCCGCGGTAGCGCAGTTTGCGGCAGCGTCCTTTGGGTCCGATCAGCCAGGCGATGGAGCGTTCGACCATGGGCCGGTGTTGGCGGTAGGTCGCTTGTAGGTCAGGGTTGGTGGACCAGTCGCGGCGGGCGGTAGCAGCGCGTCGTGTGGGTGCAGGGTCAACGATCGGCTGGTCTTCGATGTAGTGCAGCGGGCGCGTAGCGGGCAGCCGCGGCAGGCGGCGCCGAAGGTGACGGTGCGGCTCGGGGTGATCGGCCGGGTTAGCCCGTTGGGGCAGGTGACAGTACCGGCGGCCTCGTCGGTGGTGAAGTCGTCCAGGGTGAACCCGCCGGTCACCGCGGGACGCAGCGGCACAGGTTTGATGATCGCGGTGTGCCCTTTCTTGGTGAGGGCGGCGCGGGCGTCGCCGGTGCCGTAGGCCGAGTCGCCCAGCACCTCCAACTCGCCGGGCTCCTCGTCGTCGAGCAACGCGAGGCCGACGACGGCCTCGTGGTTGTCCTCGCCGGCTGCCTCGGTGACCTCCCCGGCGGTGAACAGCCCGGTGTCCGGCTCGACCGCGACATGCGCTTTGAACCCGTCCTGGCGGTGATGCACGGTCTTGTGCGCGTGCCGCGCCTGCGGGTCGATCACGCTGATCACCCGGTTCTCCACGACCCGGCGGGCGATGCGCCACCTGCCGTCGGTGCCATCGCTGCCTTCGGCGGGCTCGACGTCCTGACCGGCCACCAACGCCAGCAGGGCGAGCGCCCGCGACCCCTGCTGGTCCAGCTCGGCCTCGCGTAAGGCGTCCACGAGCAGGCTCGCGTCGTTGACCAGAGCCGACACCAGCGCGTCACGGGCGGCCCTGTCGTCCCAGGCGATCGCCGGCTTACCAGCATCGTCCCAATCATGGGCATGGCAGTGTTGCGCGATCACCTGCGCGGCGGCGGGCACCTCACGACGCACCCGCCGCACCGCCGCGATCAACTGGGTGACGGTGTCCTGCGTGGCCACCGCGTCGTCGAGCACCACCGAGTCCAACGCCCGACGGGTCCTACCCCGCAACACTCCGGTCTGGGCGGTCACCGTCCGCACCGCTTCGAAGATCCGTTCCGGCCGGTCCGAGGCACGTAGCCGGTTACGCCACACCGTCAACGTCGTGGGATGGAACCCCTCGTGGTCGATGGGCAGACCACACGCCACCTTCCACCGCAGGTCACACCGCAGCCGAGGGGGGATTCCGTCACCTTGGCCGCCGAGGCTCACCTATTGGCGTGCCTGACGTCCGGAGCAGGACCAATGGGGCCGAGCCTGGCTCCAGTTCAGCAGGTAGCTGTCCGTCCAGATCGTGTGCTCTGCCCGGTGGCCCTCCGTCCTGCGCCAAGGACAACAACTGGACGGCCAGACCCCGAAGGGCCCGCTGAGTCGCCCTCGATCGTCACGTACCCGTCGTTGACCTGCACTGCAAGGAAGTAGGCATCGGGCCATTGCCGCGCAAGACCCCGGCATCGGAGTTCGGCGTGCCATGGTTTTGGTAGTCGTCCGCTGGCACTTGCGATGGGAAGCTGAGGACGCGCGTCCACCTTCGGGCCGACGTGACAGCCGGCAAGTGGGATCCGGACCGGCGTGGAGATGGCATAGGATCTCTGCTCCTGCACGGAACGGGGCCGTGCACCGGCCGATCGCGCCGCTTCGGCCTCGCCGGGCGCCGTGGCGTCCGGGACGAGAGGTGGACACCCCGGATGCACCAGCGGATCCTGCTGCGCGCCCGCAAGGGCCCGTTCGACGTCCTCACCCCCGAGGAAACCTACGAGCGGGACTGGATCGGCAAGAACAGCGGCAACCTGGTCTTCAGCCACGCCGCGTACAAGCTACTCGCCACCTCGGCGGCGGAGATCACCCCGTCGCGGTTCCGGGCGAACGCGCGCGCCGCCGACGAGATCAACGAGAAGTACGACGTCCTCGTGATCCCGCTGGCCAACGCGTTTCGCCACACTTACGCGGGCCGGCTGGTGTCGATGACCCGGCTGATCGAGCGGCTGAAGATCCCGGTGGTGGTGCTCGGGGTCGGGGTGCAGACCGACGTGGACGGCAACCGCGAGTACCTGCGCCCGATCGACGAGCCGGTCAGCGCCTTCTGCCGGGCGGTGCTGGACCGCTCGCACAGCATCGGCGTACGCGGTGAGATCACTGAAAACTACCTGCGTACGCTGGGTTTCTCCGCCGTCGAGCAGATCGGCTGCCCGTCGATGTTCCTGCACGGCGACAGCTTGCGGGTCGAGAAGGCGAAGGCGGCCCTGGGCACCGAGGATCGGCTCGCGCTCGTGATCTCGCCATACGTCCGCGCGTTGGCCCCGATCGTCCGCCACCACCACCGGCGCTACCCGAACGTGCGCTACGTGGCGCAGGGCCTCCCCACCCTCGGCGCCCTGCTCTACGGCGACGTACCGAAGTATCGCGGCAAGACCGACGACATGCCGGTTTACACCTCACACCCGTTCTTTGTCGAGGACAAGGTGCGGATGTTCGTGGACCCGTGGCCCTGGATGGAGTATCTCTCCGGATTCGACTTCGCCTTCGGCACCCGGATCCACGGCACCATCACGGCGCTGATCTCCGGCACCCCCGGGTATCTCCTCGCGCACGACTCGCGCACCCTGGAGCTGGCCCGCTACTTCGACATCCCGCACCGGTTGATGCGCGACGTACCGCCCGACGTCGACGCCGCCCAACTCTACGAGGAAGCCGACTACACGGCCCTGAATGAGGGACACAAGGAGCGCTTCGCACGGATCACCGCGTTCCTCGCCAAGCACGACCTCGGCCTGTCGTTCGCCGACGGGGACAGCGCCACCCGCTTCGACCGGCAGGTTCGCGAAACCGTCTACCCGCAGGCGGTGCGGCCGGCCTCCGCCCACACCGCCGAGGAACTGCTGACGCGCATCCAGCGGCTGCGCGAGGAGAACCAGACCCTCCAGCAGAAGATCACGGCACGCCGCGCGCAGCCACTGCGCGAGCAGGTCAAGCAGGCGGTGGGCGGCCGGGTCCGCCGGATGCTGCGGCGCTGACCGTCGTACGCGGTTCAAACCCTCGATCACGCGGACGCCAGCGACTGACACAGCCGACGCCCGTGAGGGGGTAGATGCAGGTGGCCGAGATTCGGGCTGCCGTCCTTCGCGCGAAGAGCGTCAACATCACCTAGGAGACCCCTGAACAAGGGGTGTTGAGGGGTGGGCGGGTGCCGACAAGGCCGTCTGTGCGGCGTGAAGGTCAGACCCTGGGGGTCGACAACGTGGTCACCCGCCCACCACTGGTCAGGATGTCCCGGGTCGGCGGCGGCGGTCAAGCGGCCGGATGTGGGGGTCGGTTGGGTGTCACGCGATCGGGGCGAGTGTCCAGGTGCCGTGCTGGTGGTGCAGGCCGAGGTTGGTCAGGCGGCGGAGGTTGAGGGCTGCCATGCGGGTCTGCAGCCACAAGTCGTTGGCGGCGACGCCGCGGTAGCGCAGTTTGCGGCAGCGTCCTTTGGGTCCGATCAGCCAGGCGATGGAGCGTTCGACCATGGGCCGGTGTTGGCGGTAGGTCGCTTGTAGGTCAGGGTTGGTGGACCAGTCGCGGCGGGCGGTAGCAGCGCGTCGTGTGGGTGCAGGGTCAACGATCGGCTGGTCTTCGATGTAGTGCAGCGGGCGCGTAGCGGGCAGCCGCGGCAGGCGGCGCCGAAGGTGACGGTGCGGCTCGGGGTGATCGGCCGGGTTAGCCCGTTGGGGCAGGTGACAGTACCGGCGGCCTCGTCGGTGGTGAAGTCGTCCAGGGTGAACCCGCCGGTCACCGCGGGACGCAGCGGCACAGGTTTGATGATCGCGGTGTGCCCTTTCTTGGTGAGGGCGGCGCGGGCGTCGCCGGTGCCGTAGGCCGAGTCGCCCAGCACCTCCAACTCGCCGGGCTCCTCGTCGTCGAGCAACGCGAGGCCGACGACGGCCTCGTGGTTGTCCTCGCCGGCTGCCTCGGTGACCTCCCCGGCGGTGAACAGCCCGGTGTCCGGCTCGACCGCGACATGCGCTTTGAACCCGTCCTGGCGGTGATGCACGGTCTTGTGCGCGTGCCGCGCCTGCGGGTCGATCACGCTGATCACCCGGTTCTCCACGACCCGGCGGGCGATGCGCCACCTGCCGTCGGTGCCATCGCTGCCTTCGGCGGGCTCGACGTCCTGACCGGCCACCAACTCGCGGTCGAGACCGGATCTACCCTGCACCCACCAATTATCGACCAAACCCGATTAAATCGGTAGAACGGCACGCCGCACTATTCAGGGGTCTCCTAGGACTCCATCGCGCGCCCTCCGCCGCGCGCGACCGGGACGATGCACGATGCGGTTCGCACCGGGCTAACCGGGCAAGCCTGCCCTGGCGGACTCCTGGCTGATGCTGGAACATGAAGCCCGGCTCATCGAGCCGGGCTTCAGGAAGTGCAAATGTCCGAATTTTGCTGGTGGGCGATACTGGGTTTGAACCAGTGACCTCTTCCGTGTCAAGGAAGCGCGCTCCCACTGCGCCAATCGCCCGCGCGCGCCGGGTGGCGAGACCAGCACCGGCGACGGTCGACCCCGCGAGGGGCGGATCGCGAGCGGACGACGGGATTCGAACCCGCGACCCTCACCTTGGCAAGGTGATGCGCTACCAGCTGCGCTACGTCCGCGTGCCGCCGGCTTGCGTCGGCAACGGACAGAACTCTACCCGATCACAAGATCGCCGTCCGGACGCCCCCACCCGCGACCACCGCGATGGCGGGGCTGCCGGGTGACCGCCGCAACAGGCGGGTGATTGCGCTGCTCACCACCTGGGTACTGACTGCTCTCGACAGCACACCACGTCCCCTGAAGGAGGCTGTCGTGGGAATCGGTACCAGCATCTTCCTGATCGCGGTCGGCGCGATCCTCACGTTCGCGCTGGACGCCAGCATCGGTGGAGTCAACCTCGACGTCGTCGGCTGGATCCTGATGGCCGCGGGCGTGCTCGGCCTCATCATGACGACCCTGGTCTGGGGTCGCCGGCGCGAGGTGGTCACCCCGGCCGAGCCGGTCGAGTACCGGCGGGTCGAGGAGCGCCGGGACGTCGGGCCGCCGCTGTGACCCGACCGACCCGGAACCGACGGGGCTGATCGGTCGCGGGTCACCAGGCACGCGTACGAGGGGGTGCCGGCCGACACGGCCGGCACCCCCTCGTGTCCCCGCTTCAGCCGCGCATCAGGTCGTTCAGCGCGCCGTAGTCGAACGCGCCGGCCAGCGCGTCGTACGTCCCGGCACCGAACGCCTCCTCGGCGGCCCGGCGCGCCACCGCGTACGCGGCCTCGGCGACCGAGGAGCCGAGGCTGATCCGGGCCACCCCGAGGCGGGCCAGCTCGGGCACCGCCGGGGCGCCCGGCCCGACCAGCACGTTCAGCGGGGCCGGGATGGCCGCGACCAGGGCGGCCACCGTCTCCGGGTCGACCGTCCCGGGCACGAACACCCCGTCCGCACCGGCCGCCAGGTAGGCGTGGGCCCGCGCCAACGTCTCCTCGACGCCGCCGGCGCCGCGCAGGAACGTGTCGATCCGGGCGTTGACGTACAGCGGCACGCCGGCGTGGTCCGCCGCCCCCCGGACGGCGGCCAGCCGGGCGCACTGGTCCGCGACCTCGCGCAACGGCGCGCCCCCGTCGTGGCGGGCGTCCTCGACGTTCACGCCGACCGCGCCCGCCGCCACCACCGCCCGTACGGTCGCCGCGACCTCGTCGACGGTGTCGCCGTACCCGGACTCGATGTCGGCGGTGACCGGCAGCGGCACCGCGGCGACGACCCGCCGGACCAGGTCGACGGCCGGCCCGCGGCCGAGCGCGTCGCCGTCCGGCGCGCCGAGGCTCCAGGCGACCCCGGCGCTGGTGGTGGCGACCGCGCGGGCGCCGGCGGCCGCGACGATCCGGGCGCTCGCCGCGTCCCAGGCGTTCACCAGGACCAGTGGCTCGCCGGGGACGTGCAGGGAACGGAAGTGCAGGGCTCGGATGTGTTGATCGTTCACCCGGCCAGTCTGGGTCCGCGCCGCCGCCGGCCGTATTGTTTCAGTCCCAGCTGAAACGACGGAGGACACCGTGGTCGCGATCGGCCTCTCCGCGGATGCGGTCGCCCGGGTCCGCTTCGCCCTCTCCTGCCTCTGGGAGGTCGTCGCCAGCGTGCGGGTGCTCCGCGACCCGGGCGACCACGCGGTCCACCTGCCCTGGGTGAACCGGGTCCGGCCGCGCCTGGCCGAGGCCGGGCTGGCCGGCCCCGACGGCGGGCTGCTCTGGCAGCTGGTGCCGCCCGCGCCGGGCTACCTGGCCGACTTCCTCACCCCGCCGCCGGCCGGTCTCACCCCCGACCTGGGGCAGGAGCTCTCCGCGCTGCGCGCCACCCCGCCCGGCACGGTCCGCGCCCAGCTCGACCTCTACCCCGGCGCCCGGCCGCCGGCGCTGGCCGCCCTGTACGCCGACCCGGCGGACGGGCTGCGCCGGCTCGCCGAGGAGATCGGGGCGTACTGGCGGCTGGCCCTGGCCGCGGAGTGGCCCCGGATCCGGGCGCTGCTCGACGCGGAGGTGTTCCGGCGGGCCCGCCGGCTGGCCGAGGCGGGCGCCGCCGGGCTGCTGAACGACCTGCACGAGCGGGTCCGCTGGGAGGGCGACGCCCTGCTGATCAGCCAGCGGCACTGCGCCGCCCCGGACGTGCCGGACGGCAGCGGGCTGGTCCTGGTCCCCTCGGTCTTCGTCTGGCCGTCCGTGCTCAGCATCGCGGCGGGGGACGTGCCGCAGCTGGCGTACCCCGCCCGGGGCCTCGGCGCGTTGTGGGAGTGCCCGCCGGCGGCGCCGGACGCGCTGGGGGCCGTGCTCGGCCGGGGCCGGGCCCGGCTGCTCGCCGAGCTGGACGCGCCGCGGTCGACCACCGAGCTGGCCCGGCGGACGGGCATGTCCCCCGCGGGCGTGTCCCAGCACCTCGCCGCGCTGCGCGCCGCGGGCCTGGTGGTGACGCACCGGGCGGGCCGGTCGCTGCTGAGCAACCGGACCCCCGTCGCGGAGGCGCTGCTGACCGCGCCGGGGTGAGCGGGCGGGCACTGGGAGAAACAGGAAGGCTCGTCACCGATGTCCGGTGACGAGCCTTCTGCTCATCCAACTGGTGGGCGATACTGGGTTTGAACCAGTGACCTCTTCCGTGTCAAGGAAGCGCGCTCCCACTGCGCCAATCGCCCTCGTCAACTGCCGAGGTGGAGACGGGATTTGAACCCGTGTACACGGCTTTGCAGGCCGTTGCCTCGCCTCTCGGCCACTCCACCGAGGTTGCCCCCGACATGCGTGGCGGCAGCTCCGAGCGGACGACGGGATTCGAACCCGCGACCCTCACCTTGGCAAGGTGATGCGCTACCAGCTGCGCTACGTCCGCGTGCCCCCGGTTGTTTCCCGGTGACGGATGAGAACTTTAGCCGAGGCCGGGAACGGTTGCCAACTCGGGGGGTCCCCCGGCGCGTCCCGGGTGGTGGTGGCGGCGGGCGTGGCCGGTGCCTGGTCATCCCTTCTAAAGCTTCCTAGGAGCCTGGGTGGCAGGTCCGGACCCGGGCTCGCACCGACAGGTGCCGATGGATCAGCGGTCGCGACCTGCGGAAAACTACTGTCGGCCTCGGCGCCGACGCTCCCGCAGCCGGCGCAGGGCCGGCGGGTGGACGTTGGCCCGCCCGAGGTCGCCGCCGTAGTGGGCGAGCACCCGGTGGTCCATCACCCGCCGCCAGACCGGCGGCACCAGCGCGGCGACCAGCATCGTGGCGTAGCCGGCCGGCAACTGCGGCGAGGCGTCGAAGCTGCGCAGCGTCTGGTAGCGGCGCAGCGGGTTGGCGTGGTGGTCGCTGTGCCGCTGGAGCTGGAAGAGGAAGACGTTGGTGACCGTCCGGTCGCTGTTCCAGCTGTGCCGGGGGTCGACCTTCTCGTACCGGCCCGCGACAATGCGCTGCCGGGCCAGCCCGTAGTGCTCCAGGTAGTTCACCACCTCCAGCAGCGAGAAGCCGACCACCGCCTGGGGCAGCAGGAAGAGCAGCACCCCGGGGCCGAAGGCGAGCACCAGCACCGCGTAGAGGACCAGGGTCATCGCCCAGGCGTTGAGGATGTCGTTGCGCCACGTCCAGGGGCTGCGACCGCGGATGCGGAACCGGCTCGTCTCCAGCCGCCAGGCCGAGCGCAGGCTGCCCCGGACCGTACGCGGCCAGAACGCCCAGAAGCTCTCCCCCAGCCGCGAGCTGGCCGGATCCTCCGGGGTGGCGACCCGGGTGTGGTGGCCGCGGTTGTGCTCGACGTAGAAGTGCCCGTACCCGGTCGGCGCGAGGGCGACCTTGGAGAGCCAGCGCTCCGCCGACTCGCGCTTGTGGCCCAGCTCGTGGGCGGTGTTGATGGCGATGCCGTTGACCACGCCGACGGTGGCGACCAGACCGGCGGCGCCCAGCCAGGACAGCTCGCCCCGGGCCCAGACCGCACAGCAGAGGACCAGGGCGGCGTACTGGGCGGGCAGGTAGAGGTAGGTGAGCCACCGGTAGTAGCCGTCGGCCTGCAGGCGGCGCACCGCCTCGTCGGGCGGGTTGCGCCGGTCGTCGCCGATCAGCAGGTCGATCATCGGGATCAGCCCGAAGACGACCATGGGGGTCAGCCACCAGGCCCAGGCGCCGCCGGTGGAGTGCCAGCCCAGCCAGCCGACGAAGGGCAGCACCGGGACGAGCAGGGCGAGCGGCCAGAGCGGCTTTCGGGTGTCGCGCCAGGCGAGGGGCGTCGCGTCGGTGCCGGTACTCATCGTCAGCCTCCGATCTCTTGACTCCTCCCCAGACTGTGGCAGCCGTCATGCCGTTTTACAAGAGGTCGTGTTTTGTAAACCAACTCGGCGCGGAGACACACCGGGGCCGGGAGGATCTCCCTCCCGGCCCCGGCCACCCCCGATCAGCGGCCCGCTACCGCCACCGCCCCCGCGGCGCCGGACGCTCGAAGGCCCGGCCCGGCTCGTCCCCGGCCGCCGCGTCCCCGGCCGGGCGCAGCAGGTGCCGCAGCCGCAACAGCAGGCCCGCGCCGAGGAAGAGGAGCAGGCCGCCGAGGAGGAAGGCGCCCTGCACCACCCCGAAACCACCGGACTGCGCCACCGGCCGGCCCGCCGCATCCGGCGGCGGCAGTTCGGCCACCGCCTCGTCGCTCGGCGTCGCGTCCGCGCCGGGATCGTCCGACACCGGCGCCGAGGCGGCCGGGTCGCTCGGCGCGGCGGAGCTCTCCGTCGGCTCCGGCGTCGCGCTCGGCGTCGCCTCGGCCTCCTCCCCGATCACCTGCCGCGTCGCCGTCTGCCGGGCCAGCAGACGCAGGTTCTCGTCGTACGCCTCGGCGGCGAAGCTCACCCGCCCCCGGGTGACGTCCCCGGCGAAGGCCACCAGGTAGCGGGCGGTGACCGTCCGCCCGGGGCAGAGGATCCCCGGGTCCAGCTGACGGTCGGTCAGCCGGGCCACGTCCCCCTCGGTCCGGATCTCCAGCGGGAAGGAGCCGCTGTCCTCCACCCGGTCCATCTTCACCTGATCCAACCGCAGGCCCTGCACCCCGAGCACCATCGACCAGCGCACCTTGACGCAGCCGCCGCCGTCGGAGCGGGAGACCACCGCGGAGACGGTCTCCACCCGGTTGCCCGCGGTGAACTCGTCCGGCAGCCCGCTCAGCTCGGTGGCGAAGCCGGCCGCCGCCCGCGCCGGCACGGCCGCACCCAGCCCCGCCCCCGACAGACAGCCCAACACCATCCCGATCCGCAGCGCGGTCCGCCACACGCTCACCACCGCCTCCTCCTCCCGTCGGTCGCGTCCAACTGGCAACGCTATGAGCGGGCGGGGCAAGCCGACAGACGGGCGTGTTCGCACCGACCGGCAAGCGCGAGGGTCGATTTCACGGACAGTGGTGAACCGGTCACGCCCGCCCCGCGACACGCCCGGAATCCCGGCCGGCGCAGAATCACGGGGTGTCCGACCTGTCCGCGGCCTTCGTCCGGCTGCACGCCCGGCTCGCACCGGTCCCGTTCGTTCCCGAGGTGCGGCTGCACCAGGCCGACGAGCCGATCGGCCTGTGGGAACTGACCGAGGGCGAGTTCCGCAGCGCCCAGCCGCCACCGTTCTGGGCCTTCGCGTGGGCCGGCGGCCAGGGACTGGCCCGCTACGTCACCGACCACCCCGAGCTGGTCGCCGGCCGCCGGGTGCTCGATCTCGCCGCCGGCTCCGGCCTGGTCGCCATCGCCGCCGCCCGGGCCGGCGCGGCGGCCGTCCGCGCCGTCGAGGTCGACGAGCGGGCCGTCGCGGCCGTCGCGCTCAACGCCGAGGCCAACGGGGTACGCGTCGACGCCGAGTTCGGCGACATCCTCGACGGCGACGCCGGCGGCGCCGAGGTGGTGCTCGCCGGGGACGTCTTCTACAGCGATGCGATGGCGCGGCGGATGCTGCGCTTCCTGCTCCGGGCCGCCCGGTCCGGGGCCCGGGTGCTGGTCGGCGACCCGGGGCGGGCGTTCCTGCCCCGCGAGCGCTTCCACGAGCTGGCCGCGTACGACGTGCCGGTGCCGGAGGCGCTGGAGAGCGTACGGGTGAAGCACACCACCGTCTGGGAGCTGGACCCCGCGCCGCCGGGGGCCGCCCGATAGCGTGGCGGCGTGCTGTTCCGGGGCTGGGGGGAGTCCGTCGACCGGCGGTGGCCGGACGTGGCGACCGCGGTCGACCACGTCGGCGTCGGTCACCTGGTGGTCACCCGGCACGCCCTGGTCCGGCGGGTGCTCACCGACCCCGTCACGTTCCGGCCGGACAACGCCCTCGACGCGGTGACGCCGCTGCCGGTGGCCGCCCTGCGGGTGCTCGCCGGGCACCGGTTCCGGCTGCCGCCGACCCTCGCCAACAACTCCGCCGCCAGCCACCCGGAGATCCGCGGCATCGTCGCCGACGCGCTGCACCCCACCCGGGTGGCGGCGCAGCAGCCCTGGCTGACGGCGCTGGTCCGGCAGCGGGTGGACCGGCTCGCCGCCGACCTCGACGCGGGACGGCCGGTCGACCTCTACACCGAACTCGCCGCCGACCTGCCGCTGCTGGTGCTGGCCCGGCTCGTGGAGCTGCCGGACGCCCCGGTCGGCGCGGTCAAGGAGTTCGCCCGGGCCGCGCTGGAGCTCTTCTGGGCGCCGCTGGACGCCGAGCGGCAGCGGGCGCTGGCCACCGAGGTCGGCCGGTTCCACACCGTGCTGCGGGCGTTCGCCGTCACCGGCGGCGGGCTGGCCGCCCGGCTGCGGGCCGCCGGGCACTCCCCCGACGTGGTGGTGGGCGCGCTGTTCTTCCTGCTGGTCGCCGGCCAGGAGACCACCTCGCAGTTCCTCACCCTGCTGCTGCATCGGCTGACCGGCGAACCGGAGGTCCGCGCGGGGCTGCGCGCCGGCGAGGTCGCCGTCGCCGACGTGGTCGAGGAGGGGCTGCGGCTGGAGCCGCCGATCGTCACCTGGCGGCGGGTCGCCACGGTGGACACCACGCTGGGCGGGACGGCGGTGCCGGCGGGCACCAGCATCGTGGCGTGGCTGGCCCGGGCCGGCCGGGACCCCGAGGTGGTGGCCGCCCCGGCCGAGTTCCGGCCCGGCCAGCCCGGTTCCCGCCGGCACCTGGCCTTCGGGGCGGGGGCGCACCGCTGCGTGGGGGCCCAACTGGCCCGGATGGAGGCGGCGGTGATGGTCACCGAGGCGGCCCCGCTGCTCGACGGGGTGACCGTGGTCCGGCCGCCGTGGTGCCCGGACAACCTGACCTTCCGGATGCCGGACGCGTTCGTCGTCCGCCGCGCCTGACCGCTCCGACGCCGCGGCCGACCGCTCCGGCTGCCGGGACCTCCGGCGGCACCTGTGGAGCGCGGGCGCCCGAGGTGTGGCGCGGCGCGGGGGTGCGGCGCGGGGCGGCGGTCCTGACGAAAGTCGGGGTCGGTCGGCGACGATCGGCAGCGGTGCGGCGGCCGGTGCGGTTCGTACCGTCGGCGCATGATCACATTACGTGGGTTGACGAAACGGTTCGGGGGGAGGACCGCGGTCGACGACCTGACCGTCGAGATCGCGCCCGGGCGGGTGACCGGCTTCCTCGGCCCGAACGGCGCGGGAAAGTCCACCACCATGCGGATGGTGCTCGGCCTGGACCGACCGACCGCCGGCGATGCCCTGGTCGACGGGCGGTCGTACCGGACCCTGCGCCACCCGTTGCACGAGGTGGGGGCGTTGCTGGACGCGACGGGCGTCCATCCGGCCCGGTCCGGCCGGGCGCACCTGCGGGCCATGGCCCGCAGCAACGGCATCCCGCCGCGCCGGGTCGACGAGGTGCTCGGTCTGACCGGCCTCGACGGACGCGCCGCGGACAAGCCGGGACGCTCGCTCTCCCTCGGCATGGCGCAGCGGCTCGGCATCGCCGGCGCGCTGCTCGGCGACCCGCCCGTGCTGCTGTTCGACGAGCCGGTCAACGGCCTGGACCCCGACGGGGTGCGCTGGATCCGGCGACTGACCCGCACGCTGGCCGCCGAGGGGCGGACCGTCCTGGTCTCCAGTCACCTGATGAGCGAGATGCAGCAGACCGCCGACCAGCTCGTCGTGATCGGCCGGGGCCGGCTGATCGCCGACGCGCCGGTCGCCGAGCTGATCGCCGCCAGCGCGACCGCCGCGGTCCTGGTCCGCGGCCCGCAGCCCGCGGCGCTGGCCGCGCTGGGTGAGCGGTTGACGGCCGAGGGGGCCAGGGTCACCCCGCACGGCGCCGACGGCCTGACCGTCTCCGGCGCCGCCGCCGGCCGGGTCGGTGACCTGGCGTACGAGCTGGGGGTCCGGCTGCACGAGCTGACCCCGGTGACCGGCTCGCTGGAGCAGGCCTTCATGGAACTCACCGCCGACAGCGTCGAGTACGCCGGCGGCACCGTCGGAAGCGAGGCCCGATGAGCACCGTCCGCACGATCGCCCCCGCCCGGCCGGCGTCCCGACGCGCCCCGGCCGGCGGCCCGCTCACCGGCGCGGTGGCCGCCGAGTGGACCAAGCTCTGGTCCGTCCGGTCCACCTGGTGGACGCTGCTGGCCGGCGTGCTGGTGATGGCGGCCACCGCCGGTCAGCTCGCCATCTACGCGGTCAACGCCAACACCGACGACGACCCGACCAACAACCCGGGCGTCGGCACCGTCGGCGGCATCGTGATCGGTTCCCTGGACCTCACCCAGTACGCCGTCCTGGCCCTGGGACTGCTCGCCATCACCTCGGAGTACGCGACCGGCACCATCCGGACCACGCTGCGCTGCACCCCGTCGGGGGGCCGGATGCTGCTGGCCAAGGCGGTCGTGGTGGCGGTCGTGACGTTCCTGTTCGGACTGCTGCTCGGTGGCGTCGGTGCCCTGGTGGCCGGGCCGGTGCTGGGCCGGTGGGGCCGGGCCCCGATGGCCGGGACGCTGGGCGACGTGCTGGCCACCGCGAGCTACCTGGCGCTGGTCGGCGTGCTGGCGCTGGGCCTCGCGGCGGCGCTGCGCGGCGCGGTGTTCACCCTGACCGTGCTGCTCGCCGTGCTGATGATCGTGCCGCTGTCGCTCCAGGAGCCGCGGATCACCGTGCTCACCCGGATCGCCGACGCCCTCCCCGGCGTCGCCGACACGCATTTCCTGGCCGGGGACAGCGAGCCGTACCCGGCGGCGGTGGGGCTGCTGCTGCTCGCCGGCTGGGCGGTCGCCGCGCTGGCCCTCGGCCGGGCCGCGCTCCGGCGGCGCGACGCCTGACCCGCCAGCCCCGGACGGGGAAGAGGCGGGGCTGGTCAGCCGGTCGGCGGGACCAGCCCCGCCTCGTACGCGAGGATCGCCGCCTGCACCCGGTTACGCACGTCGAGCCGGGTGAAGATGCTGGTCAGGTAGCTCTTCACGGTGCCCTCGACCAGGTGGAGCCGGCGGGCGATCTCGGCGTTGGACAGCCCGGCGCCGACCAGCGCCAGCACCTCCCGCTCGCGCTCGGTCAGGCCGACGAGCCGGTCCCGGGCGTACGGCCCACGGGCCAGCCGGCCGCCGGTCAGCTCGATCACCCGCCGGGCCACCCGGGGCGACAGGTACGCCCCGCCGTCGGCCACGGCCCGGACCCCGGCGAGCAGTTCGCGGGGATCGCCGGCCTTGAGCAGGAACCCGCTCGCCCCGTGGCCCAGCGCCCGGGCGACGTGGTCGTCCTCGCCGAACGTGGTCAGCATGACGCTGGCGGTCTCCGGCACCAGCCGCCGGATCTCCGCGGCCGCGCCGATCCCGTCCAGCCTGGGCATCCGGATGTCCAGCAGGGCCACCCGGGGGCGGTGGGCGCGGACGAGTTCGACGGCCTCCCGACCGTCGGCGGCCTCGCCGACCACCTCGATCCCCGGGTCCGCCGCCAGGATGGCCCGCACCCCGGCCCGGACCATGGCCTCGTCGTCGGCGAGCACGACCCGCACCGGGCGCTCGCGGTCCTCGCTCACCGGGCGATCCGCTCCTTGCTGGCCAGCCGGCCGTCGGCGAAGCAGAGCCGCCAGGTCGGCTCCGCGAAGGGGAAGTTGCCGTCGGTGTAGTACTCGCACCCGCCCGCCGGGGCGCCGTCCGGTGGCTCGGCCTGCCGCCGGGGCAGCCCCAGTGCGGCGCGCGGGTCGCCGACCCGCAGCCGCTCGTAACCGGGACGGTCCAGCACGGCGCCGGCCGTGGCGAGCGGGTAGTAGACCAGCGACAGCACCAGGCCCAGCGTGACCGGGGCGCCGAACGCGATCAGCAGGCTGCGCCGCACCCGGCGTCGGGCGTCGCGCAGCCGTCGTTCGGACTCGCCGGGCGGGTCGGCCGACGCGGGCCCGGGCCGGCCGTCGACCGGCCACCCGCCCGGGACGTCGGGCGCCGGGACCGGCCCGTCGGCCTCCCCCACAGGCCCGTCGGCGGTCAGCGGCAGCCGGGCCCGTACGGCGAACCCGCCGTCGCGCGGGCCCGCGTCGAGGACCCCGCCGGTGAGGCGGACCCGCTCGCGCAGGGCGAGCAGACCCGAGCCGTGGGCGGGCGGGCCGGGCAGCGGCGGGGCCGCCGGCGGGGCGTTCACCACCCGCAGGTCGACCCGGTCACCGGCCCGGGCCAGGGTGACGGTGACCGGAGCGCCGGGGGCGTACCGGGCGGCGTTGGTCAACGCCTCGCGGACCACCCGGTGCGCGGCGTGCGCGACCATCGGCGGCAGGTCCAGGTCGGCCGGCGCGGCCCGCAGCTCCACCGTCATCCCGGCGTCGCGAGCCCCCTCCACCAGCTCCGTCACGGTCTCGTCGGCCGGCCGGAGGTCCCGGCCCCGCTCCTCGCGCAGCACGCCGATGACGTCGTGCAGCCGCTCGGTGGCGGCGGCCACGCTGGCGCGCAGCTCACCGGCGGCGGCGCGGTGCGCGGGGGCGAGGTCGACGGCGACCTCCAGCGCGGCGGCGCGGAGCGCGATCAGGCTCAGGTCGTGGCCCAGCGAATCGTGCATCTCCTGGGCGATCCGGGCCCGTTCCCGCAACCGGACCCGGTCCACCGCGCTGCGCCGCTCCCGGTCCACCGCGTCGGCGTGCCGCCGCTCGGCCGCCGCCAACGCCCGCTGCTGGCGCCGGTGCCGGCCGAGCAGCCAGGGGAACACCCCGCCGAAGAGCAGCACCGACGCGAGCTGGTACCAGGTCGCCGGTCCGGTGCCCAGCAGGCCGAGGTTGAGCCCGGTGCCGGCGGCCGCGATCGCCCCGAAGACCCCGGCGGCCCGGGCGGTCCCCGCGCCGCGCCGCCCGGCGAGGTAGCTGAAGACCGGGATGGCGAAGACGAAGTTGCCGTCGAAGAGCGAGCCGAGCACCACCGCCAGCAGGGCGGTCAGCGGCAGCCGCCGACCGGTCCCCACCGCCAGGGCCAGCAGCGCCAGCGAGGCGACCAGCAGTAACAACGCGGAAGGCGGACGGGGTGGGGTGATCCCGGCGTACCCGATCGGGGCGGCCAGCGCGGCCCAGAGCAGCAGGTCACCGACCCGCCGCCGGTCCCCGAGCAGGCGGGCGCGACGCCACCACCGCGATTCCACGGCGGTCAGGCTACCGACGGGCGGCCGGTCCGGACACCGACGAAAGTCAGGTGCCCGGCCGGTGTCCACCGGCCTACCGGGGCGGGGCGGTCAGCCGGGGTGGGCGGTCTGCACCGGGGCGGCCGGGGCGTAGCGCCGGCGCCACGCACCGGGGCACCACCGCGCCGCTGCGCCGCTACCAGGACCCGCGCCGGCAGCCGCCGTACGAGATCCTGGAGACCGTGGCGGCGTACCCTAGCTGATCTCCTCGGCCCAGGTGCGCCAGTCGTCCAGCACCCCGTGCAGCGCCGGGGTGAGCCAGCCGGGCGCGGAGCGGCGGAAGACCCCCGGGTCCATGCCGCCCGCGCCGTCGGGCAGGGCGCCGAGCAGGTTCGGCACCAGGTCGGTCAGGTTGGTCCAGTGCACCAGCTCCGGCGTCGCCGGCCAGGCGCCGATCACCACCCCGGCCGGGACCGCCCGGCGCTCCAACGCCTCCAGGGTGAGCGCGGTGTGGTTCAGCGTGCCGAGCCCGGCGCGGGCCACCACCACGGCCGGCGCGCCCAGCGACACCGCGAGGTCGGCCACCGTCCAGGGCTCGCCCGAGGGCCGCAGCCCCATCGGTACGAGCAGCCCGCCGGCCCCCTCGACGAGCACCAGGTCGTGCTTGTCGACCTCCTCGCGCACCGCGTCGACCGCCGCGTACAGCTCCAGCGGCTCCAGCTCAGCGACCCGGGCGGCGGCGAGCGGGGCGAGCGGGTCCGGGTAGCTGGCCAGGGTCCGGCCGGTCAGCGGGGCGGCCAGTCGGGTCACCGAGTCGATGTCGCCTGGCTCGCCGGTGGCCGTACCGGTCTGCCCCGGCTTGACCACGGCGACCCGCAGCCCGGCGGCCTGCGCCGCCGCCGCGATCGCCGCGGTCACCACCGTCTTGCCCACCCCGGTGTCCGTGCCGGTCACCAGCACCGGCCCGGTCCACCCGCCATCCGTCATGGTGCCACCTCGGTTCGCGACTGCGGGGCTCGCAAACCCGGCTCACTCCTCGCGCTCACGGAGCCCACCTCGGTTCGCGACTGCGGGGCTCGCAAACCCGGCTCACTCCTCGCGCTCACGGAGCCCACCTCGGTTCGCGACTGCGGGGCTCGCAAACCCGGCTCACTCCTCGCGCTCACGGAGCCCACCTCGGTTCGCGACTGCGGGGCTCGCAAACCCGGCTCACTCCTCGCGCTCACGGAGCCCACCTCGGTTCGCGACTGCGGGGCTCGCAAACCCGGCTCACTCCTCGCGCTCACGGCGCACACTCCACGATGACGTCCAGGGCCCGCTCGTAGTCCGCCCGGGCCACCCCGGCGCTGATCGTCAGCCGGAGCCGGGAGCGGCTGTCCGGGGTGGACGGCGGCCGGAAGCAGCCCACCGCGACCCCGCGGTCGCGGCAGTCCGCCGCCCAGGCGGTCGCCGCCTCCGGGCCGGGGGCGGTCACCGAGACCACGGCCGCGTCGGGGGCGGAGACGGTCAGCCCGGCCGCGCCGAGCCGCCGCACCGCGAACGCGGCCCGGTCGGCCAGCTCGGCGCGGAGGTCGTCGCCGGTGCGGGCGAGCCGCGCGGCGGCGGCGACCCCGGCGGCGACCGCCGGGGGCAGCGCGGTGTCGAAGATGAACGTCCGGCCCGTCTCCACCAGGTGGCGGACGAACTCGGCGGGGCCGGCGACCACCCCGCCCGCGCCGCCGAGCGCCTTCGACAGGGTGGCGGTGACCACCACGTCCGGCTCGCCGGACAGGCCGGCGGCGGCCACCCCGCCGGCGCCGGCCGGGCCGGTCACGCCGAGCGCGTGCGCGTCGTCGACCAGCAGCAGGGCGCCGTGCCGTCGGGCGACGGCGTGCAGCGCGGCCAGCGGGGCCAGGTCGCCGTCGACGGAGAAGACCGACTCGGTGACCACCACGGCCGGCCGGCCGGGGGCGGCGGCCAGCGCGGCGGCCACCGCGTCGACGTCGGCGTGCGGGGTGACCACGGTCTCCGCGCCGGAGATCCGGCAGCCGTCGATCAGCGAGGCGTGGTTGTGGGCGTCGGAGACGAGCAGCGTACGCGGCTGGACGACGCCGCGGACGGCGGCGAAATTGGCCAGGTAGCCGGAGGAGAAGACCAGCGCCCGGTCG
This sequence comes from Micromonospora sp. IBHARD004, assembly GCF_052814115.1. NCBI lineage: Bacteria > Bacillati > Actinomycetota > Actinomycetes > Micromonosporales > Micromonosporaceae > Micromonospora > Micromonospora sp. IBHARD004. The sequence continues at coordinate 1,920,229 of NZ_CP199934.1, read as the reverse complement.
GTGCCGAGCCACTCGGCGAGGGTGTCCTCGAGGGCGTGGTGGGCGTCGGTGGAGCCGCGCACCAGGCGCGACCCGGTGGCCCCCAGCCCGTACCCGGACAGCGCCCGCGCGGCGGCGGCGGTGACCTCGGGGTGGGTGGCCAGGCCGAGGTAGTCGTTGCCGGCCAGGTCGACCACGGCGTCCCCGGCGGCGCGGGGGCGCAGGGTGCGGGTGAGTCCCGCTCTGGCCCGCAGCTCGGCGCGACGGTCGAGCGCCGCCAGCCAGTCCGCCACCGTCACTCCCCTCGTCCGCCGCACCCACGGGCGCTCCCGCCGGGCGAAGTTACCACCCGGCCGGCCGGCCCCGGCGTGGCGCGGGCCACCCCGCCGGGGCTGCTCGGACGCCGCTGGTGCCCGGATCGAGCGTCGGGCGTCGGCCGTTTCTCCACCCCGGAGCGGCCTTGTAGGGTACGAGCCATGCCAGAGATCCTCGACCAGGCCCGGACCCAGGTGCTGGAGAACGGCGTCGGCCTCGACGAGGCCGGTGTCCTCGCCGTGCTGAACCTGCCCGACGAAGACGTCCCCGCCGCCCTCCAGCTCGCCCACGAGGTACGGATGCGCTGGTGCGGCCCGGAGGTCGAGGTCGAGGGCATCGTCTCGCTGAAGACGGGCGGCTGCCCGGAGGACTGCCACTTCTGCTCGCAGTCGGGGCTGTTCACCTCGCCGGTCCGCTCGGTATGGCTGGACATCCCGTCGCTGGTCGAGGCGGCGAAGCAGACCGCGAAGACCGGGGCGACGGAGTTCTGCATCGTGGCCGCCGTGCGCGGCCCGGACGCCCGGCTGATGAAGCAGATGCGCGAGGGCGTCGCCGCCATCCAGGCCGAGGTCGACATCCAGGTCGCCGCGTCGCTGGGCATGCTCTCCCAGGAGCAGGTCGACGAGCTGGTCGAGATGGGCGTGCACCGCTACAACCACAACCTGGAGACCTGCCGCTCATACTTCCCGAACGTGGTCACCACGCACTCCTGGGAGGAGCGCTGGGAGACGCTGAAGATGGTCCGCGAGTCCGGCATGGAGGTCTGCTGCGGCGGCATCCTCGGCCTCGGCGAGACCGTCGAGCAGCGCGCCGAGTTCGCCGCGCAGCTCGCCGAGCTGGACCCGCACGAGGTCCCGCTGAACTTCCTCAACCCCCGCCCGGGCACCCCGCTGGGCGACCGCCCGGTGGTGGAGGGCAAGGACGCGCTGCGAGCCATCGCCGCGTTCCGGCTGGCCATGCCGCGGACCATCCTGCGGTACGCGGGCGGCCGCGAGATCACCCTCGGCGACCTGGGCACCCGGGACGGCCTGCTGGGCGGCATCAACGCGGTGATCGTCGGCAACTACCTGACCACCCTGGGCCGGCCGGCAACCGACGACCTCGCGCTGCTGGACGACCTGAAGATGCCGGTCAAGGCGCTCTCCGCGACGCTGTGAGACCGACGGTGACCGAGCTGTGGTGCGACCGCTGCGGTGAATCCGCCGCGGCGGGTCCCCACCCGGGGTGCGCGGCGGCCCGGGTGCTGGAGCCGCCGCGCTACTGCGCGCGCTGCCGTCGCCGGATGAAGGTGCAGGTGCTGCCGGTCGGCTGGTCGGCGGTCTGCGTCGAGCACGGCGAGATCCGGGGCTGAGGCCGTGCTGCGGGGGCGGGCGGTGACGCTGCGACCGGCAACGGACGCGGACGTGCCCGTCCTCGCGGCGATCCGGGCCACTCCGGAGGTCCGGCACTGGTGGCGCGGCGGCGACGACCTGACCGAGGCCGTCCGCGCCGACCTGGCCGACGACGACCTGACCGTGTACGCGATCGAGCACGACGGTCGGGTGGTCGGCGCGATCCAGTGGTACGCCGAGCCCGACCCGGACTACCGGCACGCCGCGATGGACATCTTCCTCGACCCGGCGGTGCGCGGCGCCGGCCTCGGCGGGGACGCGATCCGCACCCTGGCCCGGCACCTGGTCGACGAGCACGGTCACCACCGGTTCACCATCGACCCGGCGGCGGCGAACACCGCGGCGATCCGCGCGTACGCGAAGGTGGGTTTCCGCCCGGTCGGCATCATGCGCCGGTACGAGCGCGGCGCCGACGGCCGCTGGCACGACGCCCTCCTGATGGACCTCCTCGCGGACGAACTGGCCGATTAGGCGCGTATACCGGACAAAACAACCGGGACGGTGATGTCCCGATCCGAGGGTCGCCTGTCCGTCCGGACGGCCATCGACCCCCGCCCCCTCCGCGTTCCACCTGCCAGTGGGCAACCGAGCCCGCCGATAGAGGAGGAACGATGTCCCCGAATCCACGCCGGCGCGAGGCGCTGATCGCGCTCGGCCTGGCCGCCGGGCGGTCGTCGCGCTCGGCTTCACCCGCTTCGCGTACGCCCTGCTGCTGCCCGCCATGCGCGGCGACCTGCACTGGACGTACGCCCAGGCCGGCGGCCTGAACACCGCGAACGCCGCCGGCTACGTGATCGGCGCCGGGACGGCGGTGCTCTGGGCCCGCCGGCTCGGCGACCGGGCCGCCTTCGCGGGCGCCCTCGCGGTCAGCGCGCTCACCCTGCTGGTCACCGGGACCACCGCGGACTATCCGGTGCTGAGCCTGCTGCGGTTCGTCGGCGGGCTGGCCACGGCGGTCTCCTTCGTGCTCGGTTCGGCGCTCGCCGCCCGGGTCGCCACCGGTGGTGGCCAGCGCCGGGCCGCGCTGCTGGTCGCCCTCTACATGGCCGGGGTCGGCATCGGCGTGGTGCTCTCCGGACTGCTGGTGCCGGCGGCTCTCGCCGTGGCCGGGGACGCCGGGTGGCGGGCCGGGTGGCTGCTGCTCGGTGTGGTGGCCGTGCTCGCGGTCGGGCCGGCCGTGCTCGCCGTCCGGCGGGTCCCGGCGGTGGCCGGGACGACCGGCGCCGGGCTGGCCCGGGCGGACCTGGCCCGGCTCGCCCCGACGTTCGCCTGGTACGTCCTCTTCGGCGCCGGCTACGTCAGCTACATGACCTTCGTCATCGCGCTCCTGCGCGACCAGGGTCTCGGCACCGCGGGCGTCGCCACCTTCTTCGTGGTGCTCGGTCTCGCCTCGGCGGTGGCCACGCTGACGGTGTGGGGGCGGGTGATCGGGCGCCTGCCCGGCGGCCGGGGGCCCGCGCTGGTCTCGGTGCTGGTGCTGGTCGGCGTGCTGCCGGTCCTGCTGCTGCCGGCCGGGCTGCCCGCGGCGCTGGTGTCGGCGGCGGTCTTCGGCAGCTCGTTCATGGCCGGCCCGACGGCGGCCACCGTGCTCGCCCGGCGGACCCTGCCGGCCGGCGGCTGGACCGCCGGCATCGCCCTGCTGACCGTGGCCTTCTCCGTCGGTCAGGCGGTCGGCCCGCTGGTCTCAGGCGCGCTGTCGGACTCCGGTGGCGTCGCGGTGGGGCTCTGGCTCTCCGTCGGCCTGCTGGCCGCCGCCGGCCTGGTCGCCCTGCGCCAGCGCGACACCGTCCCGGCCGAGGCCCCGGAACCCGTCGCCGCCCTCCGTCGCTGACCCGGCCGTCCCGGCCACGATCCGGGGCCTGTCGTCCGGCTTTCCCGCCGGCCACGACAGGTCCCGGATCGGGGCGGTTCAGGGGGTGGGGTTGATGCCGGTGGTGCGGAAGCGGGAGCGGTAGGCGCCGGGGGTGACGCCGAGTTCGCGGAGGAAGGCCCGGCGCATCGTCTCCGGCGAGCCGAAGCCGACCCGGCGGGCCACCACGTCGAGAGTGTCGTCGCCCCGCTCCAGCAGGTCCTGCGCCGCCTCGACCCGGACCCGGTCGAGGTAGACCGCCGGGGTGATGCCCAGCTCGGTGCGGAACAACCGGCCGAGGTGCCGCGCGCTCACCCCGGCCAGCGCCGCCAGGCCGGCCAGGTCGTACGGCCCGGCCGGGTCCGCGGCCACCGTGTCCAGCACCCGGCGCAGCAGGTCGTTGCGGGTGCTCGCGGTGTTGGTCCGGACGCTGAACTGGGACTGCCCGCCGGGGCGCTGCATGAAGACCACCAGGTGCCGGGCCACCGCGCGGGCCGTCTCCGGGCCGAGGTCCGCCTCGACCAGCGCCAGGGTCAGGTCGATGCCGGCGGTGATCCCGGCGGACGTGATGATCCGGCCGTCGACGATGAAGATCGGGTCCGGGTCGACGGTGACCGCCGGGAAGTGCGCGGCGAGCTGGTCGGCCAGGTCCCAGTGCGTGGTCACCCGGCGGCCGTCCAGCAGGCCCGCGGCGGCGAGGGGGAACGCCCCGGCGCAGACCGAGGCGGTCCGGGTGGACCCGGCGGCGAGCCGGCGGATCTGGTCCAGCAGCGCCTCGTCCGCCGCGGCGGCCTGCCAGTCCGGCGCGCCGGGCACGACCAGGGTGCCGACCGGGCCGGTCACGTCGGGCAGCGCCAGGTCGGCGCCGAGCCGGGCGCCCGCGCTGCTCACCACGTCCCGTCCGTCGGGCGAGGCGAGCAGCGGCCGGTACGAGCCGCCGTGCTCGTTGGCGACGGTGAGCACCTCCAGCGGCCCGGTGACGTCGAGCAGCCGCACCCCGTCGTAGACGACGAAGAGCACGGTGTCACTGCACCCCCGGGCCCGCACGGGTCGAGCTTAGGCAGGCGGTGATGCGGTGGGGCGGCCATCGGGCGTCCCGTCCCAGATCAGCTGGCCGTCGGGGAGCGCGCGCGCCGTCGGCGGCGCGGTGCGGGCTGAGCCGGCCGTCGGGCATGAGGTGGTTCACCGGCACCTCGCGGCCCAGCACCGCGACGTCGGCGATCAGTCGCCGGTGGCAGCGCCACCACACGTTCTCGCTGCACATCACCGCCGTGGTGCGGCGGGCCGCCGCGGCCAGCACCCCGTCCAGCGCCGCGTCGAAGGCGGCGGTCCGGGTGTACGCCGCGTACGCCCGGAAGGCCGCGACGGTCCACCAGGTGTCGGGCTCCGGCTCCCCGGCCCGGACGTGCCGCCGGCCGCCGAGTCGCGGCTCCCAGCGGTAGTCGATCCCCGCCTCCGGCAGCCAGCGTTCCAGCGCCTCGCGGCGCACGTCCGGGTTGGTCCGGCTGCCCGGATAGGGCCGCACGTCCACCAGGAGTTCGATGCCCGCCCCGCCCAGCAGTTCGGCGAGCCGGGTGCGGTCCGCCGATCCGGGCCGATGGTCAGCAACACGTGCTCCATCCGCCCAGCATGCCGGTGGTCATCGCGGTGAGCATGGGATGCCCGACAGCCAGGGCGACCGGGCGGCGTGTCACGTGGGTCAGGGGAGCGACGCGGGGCTACCGGGTCCACTATGCTCCCGGGAGCCAACCGGGACGTCGCGGAGAAACGGGAAACATGTCGAATTTCTCGTCGTCCGAACCTGCGCCGGCATCGGTGGCGGGCGGTGGCTGCCGAACGACGGTCGGCGACTTCCATGAACGCGTAACGATGTCGGTACCTCACGACGCTCTGTCAGTAGCGACATCCGGCCGTTCAGAGGATGCATGGCGACCTAACAGTCAGTGATCCTTTAGCGTCCCTTAAATCAACTTCCGGAGGACTTCCCATGCGACAGCGTCGACGCCTCGCGCTCGCGCTCAGTTCAGCAGCAGCCGCCGGCGTTGCGTGCCTCGCGATCGCCACTCCCGCTCTTGCCGAAGACCCGCGTGGCAACAACGGGACTGTCAAGATCGACACTATCGAGGTCGACGACCACAACGACCCGAACATCGCCAACCGCCCGCATGTGGGCTGCGACTTCCAGGTCAGGTTCTTCGGCTTCGACAAGGACCAGACGGCGAAGATCACTTTCACCATCCACCCGCCGTCCGGGTCCGGTGCGGAAATCATCCCCTCGGTGACCAAGCCGATCAGCAACGACAGTGCCGCCGGGGGCCTGAACGACGAGGACGAGGTCTTCACGTACCACGTGTCCGACTGGGACCTGACGAAGTACAAGGAGCACGAAAAGCAGGGCTACCACGTCAAGCTGACCATCTACTCGGAGGGCGTGCCCGGCGGCGTCAAGCACAAGGTCTTCTGGGTCCAGGGATGCCAGACCCCGACGACCCCGACCACACCGCCCACGACCCCGCCGACCACCCCGCCGACCACCCCGCCGACGAACCCGTCGTCGCCGGGCGCCTCGCTGGGTGGCGGCGCCGGTGGCGGCAACGGCGAGAACGGTGGCAGCCTGCCGCTGACCGGCGTGGCCGCGACCAGCACCGCGCTGACCGGTCTCGCCCTGATCGGTGGCGGTGTCGCCCTGATGGTGCTCCGTCGCCGTCGGGACAAGATCACCTTCACCAGCTGATCCCAGTCGGTGATGTGAACCGGCCGTCGGACATCCGTCCGGCGGCCGGTTCCGTCTTTTTCGGACAGCCGCAGAGGTCACGTCCTCCAGCCGTCCGCATCCCTTACCCGAGGGGTGCCTGAGCAGCGGATGTCCCGATACGATCTTGGGTGTGGACGCACTCGAACCGACCCGTACCGCCGTCGTCCTGATCGACCTCCAGCGTCGCATCGTGGACCTGCCCACCGCCCCGCACACCGGCGCGGAGGTGCTGACCCGCTCGGTCGCCCTGGCTGAAGCCGCCCGCGCCGCCGTCGTCGTGGTCCGGGTCGAGCGGCCGGGCCCGGACCCGCAGCCCGAGGGAAGCGAGTTGGTGCCCGAGGCCACCCCGCGCCGCGGTGACCTGGAGGTCGTCAAGCACAGCTGGGGGGCCTTCCACGAGACCGGGCTGGACGCCGCCCTGCGCGAGCGGGGCGTCGACACGCTGGTCGTCGCCGGCCTGGTCACCAACTTCGGCGTGGAGCAGACCGCCCGGGTGGCCGAGGAGATCGGCTACCGCGTGGCCTTCCCGCACGACGCGATGTCCGGACTGGACGCGTACGCGCACGAGTTCGCCGTCGACTACATCTTCCGCCGGCTCGGCACGGTCTGCTCGACCGAGGAGGCGGTCGCGGCGCTGCGCGGCTCCTGAGCGAGCGTTGAACCGGATCCGGTATTGATCCGTACTGACGGGTAACCCGGTCGACGTCGCCCGGAGATGGATCACATAGTCGACGGTTTTCTATTTGCTTGAAGCGTACTCCCAGGTCAGAGCCGGTGGTCGACGGTCGCGAGATACCGCGAGCGGCGCCGGACGGCGGACCTGGTGTCCTGGCATACGAGCGTACGGTTGCCGCCGCGCTCGATGGCGCGGGACAGTACGCGACACCAGCGGTGCCATCGACGCCGCCGCTCCCCCGGTCCACCCTGAGGAGATCGCGATGGCTCTCAGACTCGCCGACGGCACCGCCTGGTCCGACACCCTCGCCCGCGCGGTGGCCGCCACCCCGGAGGCCTTCGGGGCGCCGGCCGACGGCGTCACCACCCTGCACAACCTGGTCGAGGGCGACTGGCGGGCGGTCGGGGCACCCACCCCCGTCCGCACCCCGGTCGACAACACCGTCCTGGTCAACCTGGCCCGACTCGACGCCGACTCGGCCCGCGCGGCGGTCGCCCACGCCGCCGCCGCGCACCGCGAGTGGGCGCAGGCCCCGCTCGCCGACCGCAAGGCCCGGGTCACCGACGCGCTGGACGCGCTCACCGCGCACCGCGACCTGCTCGCCCTGCTGCTGGTCTGGGAGATCGGCAAGCCGTGGCGGCTGGCCTGCGCCGACGTGGACCGCGCCCTGGACGGCGTCCGCTGGTACGTGGGCGAGATCGACCGGATGCTTGCCGACGGCCGGGAGGCGCTGCCCGGCCCCGTCAGCAACATTGCGTCTTGGAACTACCCCATGAGCGTCTTGGTCCATGCCGAGCTGGTGCAACTGCTGGCCGGCAACGCGGTCATCGCCAAGACCCCGTCCCAGGGCGGCGCGGTCTGCCTCACCGTCGCGCACGCCCTGATGCGCCGCGCCGGGCTGCCCGCCACGCTCGTCTCCGGCAGCGGCGAGGAGCTCTCCGAGGTCCTGGTGCGGGCGCCGGAGATCGGCGCGGTCGCCTTCGTCGGTGGCCGCTCCAACGGCGGCAAGGTCGCCGCCGCGCTGCTCGACTCCGACAAGCGGCACTTCATCGAGCAGGAGGGCCTCAACGCCTGGGGCATCTGGAACTTCTCCCAGTGGGACCTGCTCGCCGCGCACCTGAAGAAGGGCTTCGAGTACGGCAAGCAGCGCTGCACCGCGTACCCGCGGTTCGTGGTCCAGCGCGACCTCGTCGACGAGTTCCTCGACATGTACCTGCCGGTGGTCCGCTCCGTCCGGTTCGGACACCCGCTCGCCGTCGGCGACGACTGGTCGGCCGGCGACCCGCTGCCGGAGCTGGACTTCGGCCCGCTGATCAGCGGCGCCAAGGCCGAGGAGCTGCGCCGCAAGGTCGACGAGGCGGTACGCGGCGGCGCCGTGCCGCTGCACCGCGGCAAGCTCGACGGCGCGCCCTTCCTCGACGGCCAGGACACCTCGGCGTACGTCGCGCCGGCGGTGCTGCTCGCCCCGCCCGGGCGGTCCCGGCTGATGCACGCCGAGCCGTTCGGCCCGGTCGACACCATCGTCGTGGTGGACACCACCGACGAGCTGCTGGCCGCGATGAACGCCTCCAACGGCGCGCTGGTCGCGTCGCTGGCCTGCGACGACACCGACGAGGCGGCGAAGCTCGCGGTCGACCTCCAGGCCTTCAAGGTGGGCATCAACAAGCCCCGCTCCCGCGGCGACCGGGACGAGCCGTTCGGCGGCCGGGGCGCCTCCTGGAAGGGCGCCTTCGTCGGCGGCGACCTGCTCGTCCAGGCGGTCACCGTCGGCGGGGACGGCCGGCTCTACGGCAACTTCCCGGACTACAGCAGCTACCCGGCCACCTGAGTCACCGCACATGGGCAGGGCCCCCGCACCGGGGGCCCTGCCGTTTCACCGCCTCCGCACCGGAGGTCGGCCGTCCCGCCGGCACCGGGCGCACCGCCCGACGCCGACGCTCCATTCAGCTCACCCGGACCGCGCCGGGATGGTCACGTCGGCCACCAGCGGCACCGTCGCGGTCAGCAGGGACCCGTCCCGCTCCACCGGGGTCGGGCGGCCCAGCCGGGCCAGGGTCCGCAGCATCGGCGCGTTCTCCGCCAGGACGTGCAGCACCAGGGCCGCGTAACCGGCCCGCTCGGCGTGCCCGACCAGGCGGTGGAGCAGCGCGGTGCCGATGCCCCGCCGCTGCCAGTCGTCCCGGACCAGCAGCGCCACCTCCGCCTCGTCCCCCTCGGCGAGCAGGTTCGCCATCGCGACGACCGACTCCGCCGCCCCGCCGGAGCCGGACCGGGTCACCACGAGGCTGACCCCCCGCGCCGGTTCGAGCAGCCGGCGCAGCCGGGACGGCGACGGGCACCCCGCCCCGCCCAGGTACCGGCGCTGCCGGCTGCGCGCCGAGCAGCCCTCGTGCAGCTCCACCACGCCCGCCAGGTCGTCCACCGTCGCCGGCCGGACCAGCAGCTCCGCCCCGTCGGGCAGGAGCAGGGTGACCTGGTCCACCGCCCGGCGGGCCACCGTGGCGGCCAGCTCGGCGAGCGCCTGCGCCCGGGCGTACTCCGCCGGGGTGAAGCTGGGCGCGGCCCGGCGCAGCTCGAACGACCCGCCGGTCGGGTCGGCGAGCCGCATCGTCGCCGCGCCGATCCCCGGTCGGCCGCCGACCGGCACCGGCCGCCAGGTCACCGCGTCCGCGCCGAGCAGGGCGCGCAGCGCCTCCCCGGTCGCGTCCGGGTCGCGGACCAGCCGGTTGGCCAGGCCGAGCACCCGGGTGGGCTGGTCGGCCAGGCCGCGCGCCTCGCTGCGCGCCACCCAGCAGTCCCGTCCCCGCCCCCGCTCCACGGCGGCCAGCAGGTCCGCCTCGGTCAGCTCGTCGGGCGCGTCGACGAGGAAGTCGTCGACGGCGCCCACCTCGGTGGTGTGCACCTGCACGGTGAGGATGTTGACCCCGCGCAACGCGAGGCTCGCCGTGAGCACCGACAGGTAGCCGGGCCGGTCGTCCACGGTGGCTCGGATCCGCCATAGCGTCATGTCTGCTCCCTCCCTCACCACAAGACCCTGCCGGCCCGCTGTTGCACCGGCGTTGCCCGACGGTGACAGGCGCGAACCAGTCAGGTGACGCTGGTCACGGGCGGGGCGCCGACCAGGTCGAGGCGGTCACCGAGGATCACGGCGCTGGCCCGGACCAACTGGGCCAGCCGGTCCACCTCGGTGGAGTGGAACGCGGCGGCCGCCAGGGGCTCGCTGCGGTCGCGCGCCACCACCAGCACCAGGCCGGCACGGCCGAACGGCGCGACCGCGTAGTGGTCGCCGTCCGCGGTGGTCATCGAGCGGGCCCGCAGCGGGGTCACCTCCGGCAGCCGCGGCGGTTCCGGCGTCCGCCAGCTCGCGTGCCCGACCGTCGCCTCGCCGGCCCCGCCGGTGCGCGAGGCCCAGTCCAGCGGTACGACGGCGGCCACCGCCCAGTCGGCGGCGAGCAGCCCGGGCACCGCGTCCACCAGGGTGGCCACCCCGTCGGTCGGGTTCGCGGCGACCTGGGCGAGCAGTTCGGCGTCCTGGCCGGTGGTGGTCGGCGCGCCGATCGCCCGCCACACCCCGTCCACCTTGACGCCGGGGATCGCGGCCAGGCCGGCGAGGAGGCGCTCCACCCGCGCCGCCCCCGGCCAGACCACCGTGAAGTCGTCGACCGCCCGGCCGCCGAGCCGCTCCAGCACCACCACCTGGACGATGTCGGCGCCGGAGACGCCGAGTGTGCGGGCCACCTGGCCGAGCGTCCCGGGTCGGTCCGGCAGGGTCACCCGAACTCTCAGCAACATGTCTGTTCCCTCCGCTCGGCGGGCCGGCCGTGACGGCCGGCAGGCTGGGCACCAGCCTGCCGGTTGACCATTTCGCCCCTGTTGCAGCGGCATGTCCCGGCGGATAATCCGACCTTGACAAGAAAGCTGAGCTGCCATCAACTATCCGGATGACCGAACCGGCCGTCGACCCCGCCCAGACCCCGACCGGCTCGGCGCCCGACCGGTCCCCGAAGGGCCTCGATCTCGACCGGCTCGCCGGTTACCTGGCCGAGCGACGGCCGGAGCTGGCCGCCGGGCCGCTGTCGGCGCGGCTGATCGCCGGCGGCAAGTCCAACCTGACGTACCTGGTGCGCGCCGGCGGGCGCGAGATGGTGCTGCGCCGGCCCCCGCTCGGGCACGTGCTGGCCACCGCGCACGACATGGCCCGCGAGCACCGGGTGATCTCGGCGCTCGCGCCGACCGACGTTCCCGTCCCGGAGGCGCTGCTGCTCTGCGCCGACGACGCGGTGATCGGCGCGCCGTTCTACCTGATGGAGAAGGTCGACGGCGAGGTCTACCGGACCCGGGCGCAGACCGACCCGCTGACCGCCGGGCAGCGGCGCGACCTGGCCATGGCGATGATGGACACCCTCGCCGCGCTGCACATGGTCGAGCCGGCCGCCGTGGGGCTGGCCGACTTCGGCCGCCCCGAGGGCTACCTGGGCCGGCAGGTACGCCGCTGGGCCGGCCAGCTCGACCGCTCCCGCAGCCGCGAGCTGCCCGGCATCGACGAGCTGCGCGACGCGCTCGCCGACACCGTGCCGGAGGGTGCCAACGCGGGACGGATCGTGCACGGCGACTACCGGCTGGACAACCTCCTCGCCGCGGTCGACCCGGTCACGGTCCGGGCGGTGCTGGACTGGGAGATGGCCACCCTCGGCGACCCCCTCGCCGATCTGGGGCTGCTCCTCACCTATTGGAGCGTGCTCGGCGACAGCGAGCTCGCCGAGGGCAACCCCGTCGCCGACGGGATCGGCCCGCGCGCCGGCTTCCCCACCGGGGACGAGCTGATCGACCGGTACGCCGGCCGCAGCGACGTCGACGTGGGCCCGCTGCACTGGCACGTGGCGCTCGGCTGTTTCAAGCTTGCGGTGATCTGCGAGGGGATCCACTACCGGCACACCCTCGGGCAGACCCTCGGCGGCGGCTTCGACCGGATCGGCGACATGGTGGCGCCGCTGGTCGACCACGGCCTGTGCGCGGTCCGGGAGAGGTGATGGACTTCGCGTACGACGCCCGTACGGTCGAGCTGCGGGATCGGCTGGCCGCGTTCCTCGACGAGTGCGTGTACCCGGCCGAGCCGGTGCACGCCGAGCAGGTCGCCGCCGCCGGCGACCCGTGGTCCCGCTCCCCCGTGCTGGCGGAGCTGAAGGCGGCGGCCCGCGAGCGCGGCCTGTGGAACCTCTTCCTGCCCGACCCGCGCTACGGCGCCGGCCTGACCAACCTCCAGTACGCCCCGCTCGCGGAGCTGACCGGACGCAGCCCGCACCTGGCCCCCGAGGCGCTGAACTGCGCCGCGCCGGACACCGGCAACATGGAGCTGCTCGCCGAGTTCGGCTCCGCGGCGCAGCGGGACCGCTGGCTGAAGCCGCTGCTGGCGGGGGAGATCCGCTCCGCGTTCTGCATGACCGAGCCGGAGGTGGCCTCCTCCGACGCCACCAACATCGCCACCCGGATCAGCCGGGACGGCGACGAGTACGTGATCAACGGCCGCAAGTGGTGGTCGTCCGGGGCGATGGACCCGCGCTGCGAGATCTTCATCGTGATGGGCAAGACCGACCCGGACGCCGACCGGCACCGCCAGCAGAGCATGATCCTGGTCCCCCGGGACACCCCTGGCGTGACCGTCCGCCGCGGCATGACCGTCTTCGGCTACACCGACGCCCCGCACGGCGGCCACGCCGAGATCGACTTCACCGACGTCCGGGTGCCGGCGGAGAACCTGGTCGGCGCCGAGGGCGCCGGCTTCGCCATCGCCCAGGCCCGGCTCGGCCCGGGCCGGATCCACCACTGCATGCGGCTGGTCGGCATGGCCGAGCGGGCCCTGGAGCTGCTCTGCCGCCGGGCCAACGAGCGGATCGCGTTCGGCCGACCGCTCGCCGAGCAGGGCGTGGTGCGGGAGTGGATCGCCGAGTCCCGGGTCCGCATCGAGCAGGCCCGGCTGCTGGTGCTCAAGACCGCCTGGCTGATGGACACCGTCGGCAACAAGGGCGCGCACACCGAGATCCAGGCCATCAAGATCGCCACCCCGGCCATGGCCGAGTGGGTGATCGACAAGGCCATCCAGGGGTACGGCGGTGCCGGCGTCAGCCAGGACACCCCGCTCGCCGGCCTCTGGGCCCAGGCCCGCACCCTCCGCCTGGCCGACGGTCCCGACGAGGTGCACCGCGCCTCCCTCGCCAAGCGCGAACTCCGCCGCTGGCCCACCCCCGCCTGACCCCACCCCTCCCCACCGGCCGTGTAGTGGGGTGGGTCAGGCGGAGGCGCGGTGGATGAGTTTGGTGTCGAGGAGGACGTGCGGGGAGGGGATCTCTTCGCCGCGGATGCGGGAGACCAGGAGGCGGGCCATCTGCCGGCCCATCTCCTCCACCGGTTGGAAGACGGTGGTCAGCGGGGGTTCGGCCTGCCGGGCGATGGGCGCGTCGTCGAAGCCGACCACCGCCACGTCCTCGGGCACCCGGCGGCCGGCCTCGCGGAGCGTACGGAGGGCGCCGAACGCCATCAGGTCGGAGGCGGCGAAGACCCCGTCCAGGTCGGGGCAGACCTCCAGCAGCCGTCGCATGCAGGCGGTGCCGCTGTCCTCGCTGAAGTCCCCGTACGCGATCAGGTCCTCCTCGACGCCGGCGCCCGCGGCCCGGACGGCCTCCCGGTAGCCGGACAACCGGGCCAGGCCGGCGCCCATGTCCTGCGGCCCGGCGATGGTGGCGATCCGGCGCCGCCCGCGCTTGAAGAGGTGCTCCACCGCCTGCCGGGCGCCCCCGACGTTGTCCATGTCGACGAACCAGGCCGGCCGGGCGTTGGGGTGCAGCATCCGGGCCGGCCGACCGCCGAGCACGGTGGGCAGGCCACGCTCCTCCAGCAGGGTGGGCAGCGGGTCGGAGTCGTGCAGCGAGAGCAGCAGGACGCCGTCGACGTGCTGGTTGGTCAGGTGGTGCTCCACCCGTTCCCGCTCGATCGGCGACTGCACCATGGCCAGCCACAGCTGCATCGGGGTCTCCAGCAGCCCGGAGCTGACGCCCCGGACGATGCTGGCGAAGAACGGCTCGGTGAAGACCCGCTCGCCGGACTCGGAGACCACCAGCGCCACCGAGTCGGTCCGCTGGGTCACCAGCGCCCGGGCGGCGCGGTTCGGCACGTACCCCAGCTCGGCGATCGCCTGTTGGACGGCGGCCCGGGCCTCCGGGCTGACCTGGGGCGAGCCGTTGACCACGCGGGAGACCGTGCCGCGGCCGACGCCGGCGCGGGCCGCGACCACGTCGAGGGTCGGGCGCCCGAGCGACCGCGTGCGCTGCGTTGTCATGGGCTGCTCCTCCGACATCGGACTGGCCCGGCACCTGTTACGGCGACGAGGCCGGGCCGCCCGTTACTGGCTGGCCAAGCCTATTGTGCGGCCAGGCCGTTGCGTCGGATCACCTCGGCGTACCACCTGCCGCTGGACTTGGGGATCCGGGCCTGGCTGTCGTAGTCGACGTGGACCATCCCGAAGCGCTTGGTGTACCCCCATGCCCACTCGAAGTTGTCCATCAGTGACCAGGCGAAGTAGCCCTTCAGCGGCACCCCGGCGCTGATCGCGGCGTGCGCGGCGCGCAGGTGCGCGTCGAAGTACGCCAGCCGGTCGGGGTCGTCGACCTGGCCGTCGACCACCGCGTCGACGAAGGCGGAACCGTTCTCGGTGATGTAGAGCGGCAGGTCGGTGTAGTCGCGGTGGACCCGCTCCAGGGTCTCGACCAGGCCGGGGGCGTCGATCTCCCAGCCCATGTCGGTGACCGGGACGCCCCGGGTGACGAACCGGACGTCCGCGCTGCCCGGCCAGCACGACGGCGACCGCCAGTACGCCTCCGGCTCCGCCCCCCCGACCGGGGCGGCGACGACGTGCCGGCTGTAGTAGTTGATCCCCAGCACGTCCAGCGGGCTGGAGATGATCTTCAGGTCGTCCTCCCGGACGTGCCCGAAGTCGCTGACCTGGCGCAGGTCGGCCCGCAGGTCCGCCGGGTACGACCCGCGCAGCACCGGGTCGAGGAAGAACCGGTTCGCCAGCCCGTCGATCCGCCGCGCGGCGTCGACGTCCTCGGCCGCGTCGCTGGCCGGGGTGACCGGGTAGAGGTTGAGCGTGATGCCGAGCTGGGCGTCGGGCCGGGACGCACGCAGCGCCTGCACCGCGAGGCCATGGCCGAGCATCAGGTGATGCCCCGCCCGGACCGCGTCGCCGCCGTCCGAGCGGCCGGGCGCGTGCACGCCGGAGCCGTAGCCGAGGAACGCCGAGCACCACGGCTCGTTGAGCGTGGTCCAGTACCGCACCCGGTCGCCGAGGGCGTCCGCGACGAGCTGGGCGTAGTCGGCGAACCGGCCGGCGGTGTCCCGGGCCGGCCAGCCGCCGGCGTCCTCCAGGGGTTGCGGCAGGTCCCAGTGGTAGAGGGTCAGCCAGGGCTCGATGTCGTGGGCCAGCAGCTCGTCGACCAGCCGCCGGTAGAAGTCCAGGCCCGCCTGGTTGGCCGCGCCCGTGCCGCCCGGCTGGACCCGCGGCCAGGAGACCGAGAACCGGTACGACTTCAGCCCCAGCTCCGCCATCAACCCGACGTCGCCGGGCATCCGGTGGTAGTGGTCGCAGGCCACGTCCCCGGTGTGCCCGGCCACCGTCCGACCCTCGGTGTGGCTGAACGTGTCCCAGATCGAGGGGGTGCGGCCGCCCTCGGTCGCCGCACCCTCGATCTGGTACGCGGCGGTCGCCGCGCCCCAGAGGAAACCGGGCGGGAAGGTGAGTTCCGGACCCTGGTCGAGGACTTCGACGGCGGGTGGGCTGGCTGGGTTGCTCACGACTTGACGGCGCCTTCCATGATTCCGCCGAATGATCTGGCGGCCGAACAGAACGAACACGATGAACAGGGGCAGGGCGGCGATCAACGTACCGGCGAAGATCTGATCCGCACCACTCGCTGGGGAGCGCTCCCATGAGCGTGCCGGGAGGTGCCAGGCGTGTCAACCGGGTAGGAGAGCCGGGATCAGCAGAGGCGGCGCAGCAGGGTGGTCGCGCGGGTGGCGTCGAAGACGTCCTGATCGAAGCCGGTGCCGGCCCACTCCCGCATCGCCCGGTGCTCGGGATGGGTCGGATCGGTCAGCGCGGCCAGCAGGACGGCGTACCCGGACGGGCCGCCGACGTCCTCCGGCGGGCAGGCCCGCTCCCCCTGCGGACACGACGGGTACCGCTCGTCCGGATCGGCCGAGCAGACGTCCTCCACCAGCAGGTCGTGCTCCCACCAGTCGCCGAAGTCGTAGGTGTAGTGGAACCGGCTGCCCTTGCCGACCACCGCGTCCAGCCGGACGTCCAGCTCGTCGCGGACCGCCAGCTCGCCGTCCGGGTCCGGCTCGCCGTACTGGAGCCCGTCGATCTCGAACGAGTGCAGGTGACAGTCCCGCCAGCCCATCGCGTGCTGCACCACCCGGTGCACGCGGTCCAGGGTGTAGCCACCGGGGACGAGGACCCGCCGCCAGACCGGCGGCCGGACCCCGGCCAGGGAGACCGTGAGCTGAAAGATCTGACGCGGCATCGGGTCCCATCCTCCCTCGGCATAGGCTGCCAGCATGATCTGCCGAGCGTGCCGGGAGCGACGGCACGACGACTGTCCGGGCCGGAAGTGGTGCGACTGCCAGCACCGTACCCCCCGACCCACCCCTCCGGTCACCGGTCCGGCCAGCGAATGAGCGTCGGAAGTCCGATTTCCCGGGTCTGGCCGGCACCTGCGACCGGGCCGCTGACCGACCCCGAGCTGGCCACGCTCTACGGTCGCGCCGGGCGGCCTCACCTGCGGGTGAACTTCGTGGCCAGCGCCGACGGCGCGGTCACCCTGGACGGCTACTCCGAAGGGCTCTCCGGCGAGCCGGACAAGCGGGTCTTCGGGCTGCTCCGGATGCTCTGCGACGGCCTGGTGGTGGCCGCCGGCACGCTCCGCCACGAGGGCTACCGGGCGGTCCGGCTCAGCGAGCCGCGCCGGGCCTGGCGCCGCGAGCAGGGCCTGACCGAGTACCCGACGTTGGTGGTGGTCTCCGGCTCGCTCGACCTCGACCCGGCCCAGGCGGCCTTCGCCGACGCGCCGGTACGGCCGGTCGTGCTCACCCGCGACGCCGCCGAGCCGCCGCCAGGGCTCACCGACGTCGCCGACCTGGTCCGCTGCGGCGCGGACCGGGTGAACCTCGCCGCCGGCCTGGCCGAGCTGCGCCGGCGCGGGCTCGACCAGCTGCTCTGCGAGGGCGGCCCGCACCTGTTCGGCGCGCTCACCGCCGCCGACCTCGTCGACGAGCTCTGCCTCACCGTCGCGCCGCTGCTCGCCGGGGCCGGCCCCGGCCGGATCACCGCCGGCGACGCCAGCGCGCCCCGGCACCTGCCGCTGCGGCACGTGCTGGCCGCCGGGGACGGGACGCTGATGCTGCGCTACGCCCGGGACCCGGACGGCGCTCCCCCGGCCGGCGCCGCGCCCGCCGCCTAGGGCGCATCCCGTCGGGCCGGGCCACCGGCGGACGGCGGCAGCGCGTCCGGCAGCCCGAACACCGGGAAGTGCGACGCCGCCACGAACGACGTGATCTCCGCGATCCGCGCGCCCCGCAGCGTCAGCACGTCGATCGACCACGGCAGGTGCGGGCCGGTCCCGCCCGGGCGCAGGTAGGACGCGACCGCGGGTTGGCCGTTCGCGCTGGTCGGCAGGTGCCGCCAGCTCCCGCACCGGGTCAGGGGCAGCTCGCGGGCGAAGTCCATGACCGCGTCGAGGCCCCGGTACCAGTGCGGCATCGGCGGCATCGACCAGGTGACGTCCTCGGTGAGCAGGGCGATCAGGGTGTCGGCGTCGCCGTTCTCCAGCGCGGTGGCGTACCCGGTGACGATCTCCCGCAGCCGGGCGTCGTCGAGCGTGCGCAGGGTCCGCAGCTGACTCGCGGCGGGGACCCGCTCGGCGACGACCCGGCGGGCTCGCGCGAGGGCCGAGTTCACCGACGTGGTGGAGGTGCTCATCATGGCCGCGATCTCCGCGGCGGAGAAGCCGAGGACGTCGAAGAGCAGCAGCGCCGCCCGCTGGTTGCCGGGCAGGTGCTGCAGCGCGGCGACGAAGGCCAGCTCGACCGCCTCGCGCTGCTCGTAGCGGACGTCCGGGGCGGCCGGACCGGCGGCGAGGTCGGCATCCGGATAAGGACCGAGCCAGGCGACGTGGTGGGCCGGGGGGTTGTCCGGCACGGCGCGTTCACTCGCCGGGCCCAGGTCGACGGGGAGGGCGCGGCGGCGGCGACCGGCGACGACGTCCAGGCAGGTACGGGTCGCCACCGTGTACAGCCACGAGCGCAGCGAGGCGCGACCCTCGAAGCCCGGCAGGCCCCGCCAGGCCCGCAGCAGGGCGTCCTGGAGGGCGTCGTCCGCGTCGTGGGCGGAGCCGAGCATCCGGTAGCAGTGGGCGTGCAGTTCCCGGCGCAGCGGTGCGACGAGCGCGGTGAAGGCGGCCTGGTCGACCCCGCCCGCCGCGACTTTCCGGGAAGTCACCCTCACGAGCGACGATTCTGCCGTACGACGGGAGTCTGCATGGTGAACCGTTCGCCACGACCCGGGAGGACCCGATGAGCAGCATCTCCGCCGAGCACGTCACCGCCGCGACCCTGGAGGTCCCGGACGGGCGGCTGTACTACGAGGTACGCGGGCAGGGACCGCTCGTGGCCCTGGTCGCCGCCCCGATGGACGCCGGAGCCTTCGCACCGCTGGCCGACCTGCTGGCCGCGGAGCACACCGTGCTGACCACCGACCCGCGCGGCATCAACCGCAGCCTCCTGCACGACCCCCACCAGGACTCGACGCCGCAGCTGCGCGCCGAGGACATGTCCCGGCTCCTCGCCCACCTCGACGCCGGCCCGGCCGCGGTGCTCGGGTCCAGCGGCGGCGCGGTGACCGTCCTCGCCCTCGCCCAGGCCCACCCCGATCAGGTGCACACGGTCATCGCGCACGAGCCGCCGCTGCTCGGGCTGCTGGACGACCGCGCGGAGCTCCGGGCCCGGGAGGAGGACATGATCGCCACCTACCGCTCCGGGGACCGGCTCGGCGCCGGGCGCAAGTTCCTCGCCAACGCCAACATCGAGCTGCCCGAGGAGATGATCCAGGGCATGTTCGGCGGCGAGCCCGATCCGCGGGCGGCCGCCGACGAGCACTTCCAGTACGTCCACATGATCCGGGGCACGACCCGGTTCCAGCCCGACGTCGCCGCCCTGCGCGACGGCGCCACCCGCGTCGTCGTCGGCCTCGGCGAGCAGTCGACCGGTCAGATCTGCGACCGCACCTCGCGGGCGCTGGCCGCGGCGCTGGGCGGCGCCCCCACGATGTTCCCCGGCGGGCACATCGGCTTCGTCGAGGACCCGCCGGCCTTCGCCGCCCGGCTGCGCGAGGTCCTCGCCGAGGGCTGAGCCGCAGCACCGGCGGCGGGCGCGGGACGCCGTCCGGCGTACCCGCGCCCGTGATCGGTGGCGCTGCCGTCCGGCGTCGGCGGTGGAGGAGGGCCGCCGACGCCGGGTCAGGCGGTCAGTTGACGCTCACGGCCGACCAGGCGGCGGCGACCGTGTTGTACTCGGCGCTGCCGGCGCCGTACAGGTCCGCGGCGGCCGACAGGGTCGCGGTGCGGGCACCGGCGTAGTTGGTCCGCGAGGTCATGTAGGTGGTCAGCGCGCGGTACCAGATCGCGCCGGCCTTGGTGTTGCCGATGCCGGCGACGGTGCTGCCGTTGCAGGTCGGGCTGTTGCCGAAGGACGACGAACCGCTGCCGACGGCGAGCAGGTAGAAGAAGTGGTTCGCCACCCCGGAGGAGTAGTGGACGTCCAGGCTCTTCACCATGGTGCTGTAGCAGTCGGCCGAGGCGCCGTCCTTGGACGGCTTGTCCATGTACCGCAGCGGCACGCCGCTGGAGCGGAGCTTCTCGCCGATCAGGTAGTCGCCCGCGTCCTTGCTGTTGCCCGCGTAGAACTCGACCAGGGTGCCGAAGATGTCGCTGGTGGCCTCGTTGAGGCCGCCCGACTCACCGCTGTAGCGCAGGCCCGCGGTGTTGCTGGTGACGCCGTGGGTCATCTCGTGCCCGGCGACGTCCAGCGAGGTCAGCGGGTACCAGCCGGAGCCGCCGTCGCCGTAGGTCATGCAGAAGCAGGAGTCGCTCCAGAACGCGTTGGCGTAGTTGGTGCTGTAGTGCACCCGGCTGTACGCGCCGACGCCGTCGTTGCGGATGCCGTTGCGGCCGAACGTGGACTTGTAGTAGTCCCAGGTCTCCTGCGCGCCGTACGCGGCGTCGGCGGCGGCGGTCTGCCGGTTGGCCAGGGTGCCGTCACCGAAGACGTTGCCGGCGTTGGTGACCAGGGTGCCGGTGCCGGAGGTGCCGCCGTTCAGGTCGTAGGTCTTGTGGCCGCCCCGGGTGGCGTCGGCGAGCTGGTACGTGCCGCCGGAGAGGGTGCTGCCCACCACCACGGAGCCGGAGTGGAAGGTGTTGCCGGTGCCGTCGCGCTGCACACCCTCCCACGAGTCGCGGACCTTGCCGGTGACGGCGTCGACCAGCACGTGCAGCTCGCTGGGGGTCCCGTCGGCGTACGCGCCGCCCACGACCACCTCGTACGCCAGGGCGGTGCCGGCGGCGTCGGCGTCGTGGACCAGCTGGCTGCCGTCGACCCGGCGGGTGGCGGCGGTCGAGGCGCCCAGCGCCGTCCGGCCCGCGGCCGCCGCGCTGATCTTCGCCTTCACGCCCCGGACGGGGGCCGCGGCGAGGCTCTGGCTGGCGCCGCGCCAGGCGTTGCCCTTGCCGAGGTGAACCACCAGGTCGCCGCCCAGCACGGGCAGGCCGTCGGCGTAGCGGTTGAGCCGGACGTGCTCGGTGCCGTCGGCGTCGGTGCTCGTGTTCTTCAGCGTGAAGCTCTGTCCGTCGGTGACGAACGCGCTGCCTGAGTGGGCCTTGAGCTGGGCCACCGCGCGGGTGAACGCGTCACCGGAGACGCCGGGCGCGGCGGCGGCCGCGGTCGGCACGGTGGCGGCGGTGGCCAGGAGAGCGGCCGTGGCCAGCCCGCCCAGGAGAGTGGTACGACGCATGAAGTTCCTACCTTCACTAGGACTGCCAGTCGGGGGGGTGCCGACTGACCGGCGACCCGCCGGTGGTGGACGACGGATCGGTCGCGACCCCGCGGGTGGCAGGGCGCGACGGCGCACAGGGATCGACGTTGGGAAGATCCTCAATGCGTTGTTGCATATTTTTGCGGCACGCCGCCCTTCTCTGTCACGACCTGCGGCCAAGATTTTTTCCACAACTTTTCGTGTTCCGTTCACCACTGTGGGCATCCGGCTGTTCGCCCCGGACCGGCCGCAGGTCCATTAATCTGGGACGATGGGATCCGCGGGGGTGGGCGACGCCGGGGCTACCGGGTCGGGCCGCCCGCTGCTCGCCGCCGGACTGCTGACCGGCGCCGGACTGGTGGACGTGCTCTCCGCCTGGGCACACACGGCGCGCGACGCGTTCGCCGTGGAAACCGCGCAGGGCGTGTACCTCGTCGACATCACCGGCTGGGCGTGGCTGCACGTCGCGATCGGGGCCGCGGTGACGCTCGCCGGGCTGCTGGTGCTCACCGGGCGACGCGGGACGGTTCCGCTCGCGATCTGCTGCGCCGTACCGGCGGTCGCCGTCGACCTGGCGCTCCTGCCGTACGCGCCGATCCGGGCCGTCCTGGTGGTCGCGCTCGACCTGGCGGCCGTCCGACTGCTCCTTCGCTACCGGCGCGCCGTCCGCGGCCGCACGCCGGCCCCGCCCGGGCCGGATCGGCTCAGCGCGCCTCGCAGACCCGGCCGGTCCTCGCCGGGTCCCCCTCCCGGCTCGCCGACCACACCGGGTTGAGCGACAGCGCCAACGGCGGCGCCTGCCAGGCGGCGCCCAGCCGCTGGAGCAGGCCGTACTCCCGGCGGGGCTGGTCGACCCGCTCGCCGGCCAGGAACGCGATCACCCGGTCCTCCACCATCCGCTGGCCGATCAGGCCGCCATGCAACGCGGGCTGCTGGTAGACCGGGATGCGGCTGTACTCGCCCGGCGGCGCCTCGGCGGCGCTGACCGTGGGCAGGAAGGCGATCATCCGGACGCCCGGCACCGGGCAGAGCGTGCGGTTGCGGTAGAACGGCGCGTCGCTCAGCACCGAGCGCACGAACGGCTCGTCGGGGTCGTCCTTCACCGGATTGGGCAGGTTCGCCAGCCAGAACAGGGCGCGCAGCTCCCAGCCCGCCGCGACCCCCCAGCCCTCGTGCCCCGGGGGCGGGTAGTAGGTCCGCCCGGCCTGGACCAGCGGGCTGAACATCACCGCCGCGGTCACCGGGCCAGGGGGCAACTTCTCCAGGTAGGTCCGGACCACCATCGAGCCCTCGCTCTGCCCGACCAGGGCCACCGGCCGGCCGGTACGCCGGTGCAGCGCCTCCACCTGGGCGGCGAGCAGGACGCTGCTGGAATCGAGCGACCGGTGGGTCGCCGCCGGCGGGTACGGCAGGGGCCGACCACCCGCGCCCAGCCCCTGGTAGGAGAACTGCTCGACCCGCGGGTCGGCGGGTGGTTCCCCGTCCCAGCTCGAGTCGTGCCCGTCGAGGACGATCACCGCGTGGTTGACCCGGCCGGGCAGCCGCTCGGTGAGGACCGGCGGCCGCCACATCCCCGGCCCGGGGGCGGCGATCCCGATCAGCGACGGGGCCCAGACCGCCCCCGCCATGGTGAGGGCGATGGCGATCGGGGCGACCGGCGCCCGTCGCCAGCGGAGCCGGGCCGGCAGCGCCGCGGCGGCCACGGTCCGTTGCCAGAGCAGCCCGTTCGCCACGCCGGCCAGGCCGGCCACCCCGACCGTCCACCAGCCGGGGGTGGTGGAGATCAGCGTGCCGGCCAGGGTCAGCAGCACGAAGTTCAGCGCCGACCAGCCGAACACCTCGATCGTCGGCAGCCCCCGCCACCAGTCGGCCACCGTCCCGGCCCGTACGAGGAAGGGGGCAATCACCAGCATCGGGCCCAGCGAGGCGAACAGGTACCAGGACAGCGCCACCGCGGAGAAGGCGACGGAGAGCGCGGCCCACGGCGAGATGATCAGCATGGCCAGTCCCGCGACCTCCAGGTTGCGCCGCACCAGCCAACCCCGGGAGGGGCGCGGTGTCCCGTCGGGCCAGGCCAGCGCGGTCAGCCCGGCGGAGAGCAGTCCCCGGGCCAGCGTGACGCCGAGCAGCCCGAGCACGAACGTGAGCCACGAGTCGTGGTAGACCAGCAGCCAGCGCAGGTCGTGGTACGAGTCGTACGGCCAGACGGCGGTGACCTGGGGAGCTAGGCCCTTGGCGGCGTGGAAACCGATCCCGACCAGCACCGCGGACTCCAGCACCGGTGGCAGCACGGCGAGGGCCAGCAACGCGGCCCATCGGCTACCTGACGAACTCACGGTCGCTCCTCGCGCCCGGGATCTGGGCTACCTGCATGCTCTCGCGGATGGCCGTGGCCGGCGCGGAAATGGGGGCGATCCGGTGACGGACAGCGCACGTACCCTTCCGCTGTGCCAGGGACCGGACGCAGTGGCGTGGCGTCCGCCGCGTCGCGTGGCAACCTGTCGCATCCCTCGGGCAGGATGCAGGGCGTGCGCCCTGCCCGAGACGACCAGCTGACCGGAGTCCGCCGATGACCGACGACCTGCTCGACGGCCCCGGCGAGGGGGTCGGCCGGGTGCTCGGCACCGCCGACGCCACCCCGCTGACGTTCTGGACGGCGGTCGCCCCCGGCAGCTACCTCCAGCTCGACGACGTGGTGGTCACCCGCCGCGAGCTGCCCGGCCGGGAGCCGGTGACCATCGCCGGCGTGGTCACCCAGGTCCGCGCCCGGCACGAGGGCGCGCAGTTCGACTCCGACGTCTTCGCCATCGCCGACGGGACGCTGCCGGCCCAGGTGCAGGAGGCCGCGGAGATCACCACCACCCGGGTCGACCCCGAGTTCTACGTGCCGCCCACCCCGGGCGCGGTGGTGCACCGGGCCGAGGGCGACGCCCGGGCCCGGGCGCTGCACTTCGACCGGATGGAACGGCGCATCCCGATGGGCATGGGCCGCGACGGCGTGCCGGTCTACCTCAACGCCGACTTCCTCGACGGCACCCGGGGCGCGCACGTCTCCATCTCCGGCATCTCCGGGGTGGCCACCAAGACCAGCTTCGCGACCTTCCTGCTCTACTCGGTCTTCCGCTCCGGGGTGCTCGGCGGCGACGCGGTCAACGCCAAGGCGCTGATCTTCAACGTCAAGGGCGAAGACCTGCTCTTCCTCGACCACCCCAACACCCGGCTCGACGACGCCACCCGGGCCGGGTACGCGAAGCTCGGGCTGGACGCGGGCGCCTTCCCCGACGTGCGGGTGTACGCCCCGCCCCGGGTCGGCGACTCCTCCGGCACGCCGGACGTGAGCAGCCGGCTCACCGGGGTGGACAGCTTCTACTGGACGCTCGCCGAGTTCTGCGCCGACCGGCTGCTGCCGTACGTCTTCGCCGACGCCGACGACGAGCGCCAGCAGTACACGATGGTGGTCCACTCGGTCGCCGCCCACCTGGCCCGGTACGCCCAGCCCGCCGACGGCGGGGTCAGCCTGGACGGGGTCCGGCTGGGCTCGTACGCGGACCTGGTCGACCACATCGTCGAGCAGCTCAACGACGACGAAACCCGGTCCGAGTGGGCGGGCAGCGCGGTCGGGCTCGGCACCGTCAACGCGTTCGCCCGTCGGCTGATCGGCAGCAAGAAGGATCTGGGCCGGCTGATCCGGGGCGACCTGGCCATGCGCCGCCCGCACTCGATCAACACCGCCGAGAGCGCCCAGGTCACCGTCGTCGACCTGCACAACCTGCCCGACCGGGCGCAGCGCTTCGTGGTCGGCGTGACGCTCAAGAGCGAGTTCGAGCGCAAGGAGAAGGCCGGCACCGCCAAGCCGCTGCTCTTCGTCGTCCTCGACGAGCTGAACAAGTACGCCCCCCGCGAGGGCTCCTCCCCGATCAAGGAGGTGCTGCTGGACATCGCCGAGCGGGGCCGCTCGCTCGGCGTGATCCTGGTCGGCGCGCAGCAGACGGCGAGCGAGGTGGAGCGGCGGATCGTCACCAACTCGGCGATCCGGGTGGTCGGCCGGCTCGACCCGGCCGAGGCCTCCCGCCCCGAGTACGGCTTCCTCCCGCCCGCCCAGCGGCAGCGGGCCCTGCTGGCCAAGCCGGGCACCATGTTCGTCAACCAGCCGGACATCCCGGTCCCGCTCTGCCTGGAGTTCCCCTTCCCGGCCTGGGCGACCCGGGTCTCGGAGGCCGGCCGGGCCCCGTCGGAGACGCTGCGCTCGATCACCCAGTCCGCCGACCCGTTCGCCGTGGTCGGCTCCGGCGCCACCACCGACGACGACATCCCGTTCTGAGGTGATCCAGCCATGAAGATCCTGCACACCTCCGACTGGCACGTCGGCAAGGTGCTCAAGGGGCAGTCCCGGGCCGAGGAGCACAAGCAGGTGCTGGCCCAGGTGATCGAGATCGCCCGGGCCGAGCGCCCCGACCTGGTCATCGTCGCCGGCGACCTGTACGACACCGCGGCGCCCACCCCGGAGGCGACCCGGCTGGTGACCCGGGCGCTGACCGCGCTGCGGCGCACCGGCGCGGACGTGGTGGCGATCGGCGGCAACCACGACAACGGGCAGGCCCTGGACGCGCTCCGCCCCTGGGCCGAGGCGGCCGGCATCACCCTGCGCGGCGGCGTCCGCGACAATCCGGCCGAGCACATCATCGACGGCGTCACCGCCGACGGCGAGCACTGGCAGCTCGCCGCGCTGCCCTTCCTGTCCCAGCGGTACGCGGTCCGCGCGGTGGAGATGTACGAGCTGACCGCCGCCGAGGCCAACCAGACGTACGCCGACCACCTCGGCCGGGTCCTCGCCCGGCTCACCGAGGGCTTCACCGAGCCGGACCGGGTGCACCTGGTCACCGCCCACCTGACCGTGGTCGGGGCGAGCACCGGCGGCGGCGAGCGGGACGCGCACACCGTCCTCGGGTACGCCGTGCCGGCCACCGTCTTCCCGGGCACCGCGCACTACGTGGCGCTGGGCCACCTGCACCGCTCCCAGCGGGTCATCGGCCCCTGCCCGGTGCGCTACAGCGGCAGCCCGCTGGCGGTCGACTTCGGCGAGCAGGAGAACGTCGGCTCGGTGACGATCGTCGAGGTGACCGCCCGGACCGCCGCCCAGATCCGGGAGGTGCCCGTCCCCGGGGCCGTCCCGCTGCGCACCGTCCGGGGCACCCTGGCCCAGCTCGCCGAGGTCGAGGCGCCGGAGGGCTGGCTGCGGGTCTACGTCCGCGAGCAGCCCCGCGCCGGGCTGCGCGAGGAGGTGCAGGAGCTGCTCCCCCGCGCGCTGGAGATCCGGATCGACCCGGAGCTGGTCCCGGCGCCCGGCAGCGGCACCCGCACCGCCCAGCGGGCCGGCCGGTCGCCGCGCGAGCTCTTCGCCGACTACCTGGGCAGCCGCGGGCACGCCGACGAGGGCGTCCAGGAGCTCTTCGACGAGCTCCTCGAGGAGGTCGACCGCTGATGCGCCCGATCCGGCTGGACATGGCGGGCTTCACGGTCTTTCGCGAGGAGACCACCGTCGACTTCACCGACGCCGACTTCTTCGTCCTGGTCGGGCCGACCGGCTCCGGCAAGTCCACGGTGCTCGACGCGATCTGCTTCGCCCTCTACGGCACCGTCCCCCGGTGGGGCGGCGCCCGGGGCCTGGCCAACGCGCTCGCCCCGTCGGCCACCGAGGCCCGGGTCCGGCTGGTCTTCGAATCCGCCGGCGACCGGTACGTCGCCACCCGGGTGGTCCGCCGGGACGGCCGGGGCGCGGTCAAGACCGCCAACGCCGGGTTGCAGCTCATGCCCGCCGGCTTCGACGTGACCAAGCTCGACACCGGGCTCAGCCCGGACGACCTCGGCGAGGTGGTCGCCGGCACCCCCGCCGAGATGGAGGAGGCGGTGCTGGAGGCGGTCGGGCTGCCGTACGAGCAGTTCACCTCCTGCGTGGTGCTGCCGCAGGGACAGTTCGCCGACTTCCTGCACGCCAAGCCCGCCACCCGGCAGCAGATCCTGGTCAACCTGCTCGGCCTCGGCGTCTACGAGGCGGTGCAGAAGCGGGCCACCGAACGTGCCGGGCAGGCCGAGGCGAAGCTGGAGGCGGTGGACCGGATGCTCGCCGGGCTCGCCGCCGTCGACGACGAGACGGTGGCCGGGGCGCAGGCGCAGGTCGACCGGGCGCGGGAGCTGGCCGGGGCGGTGGCGGTGGCCGTACCGGAGCTCGAGCGGGCCCGGGCCACGGCGCGGGAGGTGGCGGCGGCGCTGGCCGCGCGCGACGCGGAGCTGGCCGTGCTGGCCGGGGTGCGGGCGCCGGACGGGATCGCCGAGCTGGCGCGCGCGGTGACCACGGCGCGGGCCGCGGCCGACGAGGCGGGCGCCGCCGTGGCCCTCGCCGAGGAGCGGGAGGAGAAGCTCCGCGGCGAGCTGACCGCGGCCGGCGACGAGAGCGCGCTGCGCCTGCTACTGAAGGCGCACGGCGACCGGGACCGGCTGACCGCCGAGGCGGAGACGGTCCGGGCCGCGGTGACCGGGGCGCAGGCCGAACACGACGCGGCCGCGCGGGCCCTCGCGGAGGCGCGGGCCGCGGCCGAGCGGGCGGACACGGAGCTGGAGGCGGCGTTCCGGGCGCACGAGGAGGCGAAGGCCACCGACCAGGCCGTGGCGCTGCGGGCCCACCTGGTCGACGGCGCGCCCTGCCCGGTCTGCGAGCAGGTGGTGCCCCGGGTGCCGGCGGTGCCGGCCGGGTCGGCGGTGGCCCGGGCCACCGCCGCGGGGAAGGCGGCCCGGGCCGACAGCGAGGCCGCGAAGCGGGCGGTGCAGGATCGCGACGCCGCCGCCCGCGACCTGGACCGGGTGCTGCTGCGCGCCCGCGCCCAGCACGACCAGCTGCGGGCCCGGCTGGCCGAGCTGGACGACCAGCTCGCCGACGCCGCCGCGCCGGCCGCGCTGCGGGCTGCCCTGGACGAGCACGCCCGGCTGCGCCGGGCGCTGGAGGAGGCGGCGACCGCGGTCCGCGCCGGACGGGACGCCGCCCGGCGGGCCCGGGGCGCGGTGGACGGCGCCGAGGAGCGGCTGCGCCGGGCGTGGCGCGACTTCGACACGGCCCGGGACCGGCTCGCCCGGTTCGGCCCGCCGGCCGCCGACCGCGACGACGTGGCCGCCGCCTGGGCCACCCTGGCCGGGTGGGCCGGCGGGGAGGCCGATCGGCGGCGGGCCGACCGCACCGGGCTGGTCGACTCGGTCGCCGCGGCCCAGGCGGCGGCGACCGAGGTCGAGGAGCGGATCGCCGCCCTCTTCACCGCCGCCGGCCTGGCCGTCGCCGAAGACCCGGGCCGGGCCGCCGCGGTGGCGGTGGAGCGCGCCGAGGCCGAGCTGCGCCGGCTGGTCGAGCGGCGCGAGCAGGCCGCCGAGCTGCGCGAGCAGCGGGCCGGCCACGAGCGGGAGTCCCGGGTCGCCCGGGCCCTGGCCGGGCACCTGCGGGCCAACAACTTCGAGCGCTGGCTGCTGGCCGAGGCGTTGGACCTGCTGGTCGACGGCGCGTCGCGGATCCTGCGCGAGCTCTCCGGCGGCCAGTACGACCTGGTGCACGACAAGGGCGAGTTCTTCGTGGTCGACCACCACGACGCCGGGCTGCGCCGGGGCGTGCGCACCCTCTCCGGCGGGGAGACGTTCCAGGCCTCGCTGGCGCTGGCCCTGGCGCTCTCCGAGCAGCTGGCCGGGATGTCCACCACCGCGGCGAGCCTGGAGTCGATCGTCCTCGACGAGGGCTTCGGCACGCTCGACGCGGCCACCTTGGACACCGTCGCGGCGACCCTGGAGAGCCTGGCCGCCCGCGGCGACCGGATGGTCGGCGTGGTCACCCACGTGCCGGCCCTCGCGGAGCGGATCCCGGTCCGCTACGAGGTCCGCAAGGACGCCCGCACCGCCCGCGTCGAACGGACCGGCCTGTGAGCGCGAGGAGTGCAGCGCAGCGGAGCCCCGCAGTCGCGAACGAAAGGGCGGCCCGGTGAGCGCGAGGAGTGCAGCGCAGCGGAGCCCCGCAGTCGCGAACGAAAGGGCGGCCCGGTGAGCGCGAGGAGTGCAGCGCAGCGGAGCCCCGCAGTCGCGAACGAAAGGGCGGCCCGGTGAGTGAGGCCCGGTTCTTCGTCGACGCGTGGGACCCGGCGTACGGCGCCTCGTTCGAGGCCTCGGCCGGCGGCCCGGCGGCGCCGAGCAGCGCCCAGGTCGACCCGGACGTGGAGCTGCCGGCGACCGACTGGCGGGCGATCGGGGCCCGGCGGGACGTACCCGCCCCGGCGGTGGTGCTGCTCGTCGACGGGGTGCGCCGGATCGACGCCAGCGTCTGGACGGCCGAGGACGACGGCGGGTCGTTCCCCGGCATCGCCGCCTCGTACGCTGCCGGGGTGGTCCGCTGCGACCTGGAACGCGGCGCGGCGGAGCTGGCCGGCGCCCGGGTCGGCCGGGGTCTCTTCACCGCCAGCCCGTCCGCGCAGGACGTGGTGGCCGGCCGGATCCACTACCCGGTGCACCGGGTCGGCGGCACCGGTGAGCTGAGCAAGCTCCCGGCGGCGGTGCAGGGCCCGCTGACCGCGCTGGAGGTGGCGGTCTCCGACGCCGCCCGCGTGGACGGCGACCTGCTGGTGGTGGACGGTCCGCTGCGCAGCCGCCGGCAGCTGCCGCGCACCCTGGGGTACATCAAGACCCAGCACAGCCAGTACCTGGACGCCCGGCTGACCGCGGTGGTGACCGGGCTCGCCCCGGGCCAGCGCTCCCCGGTGTTCCGGCTCGGCACCGCCTGGGGCGGCTACTCGTGGTACCTGCGGCTGCCGGTGGCCGCCGGCGCACCGTGGGCCGGCATCGTGCGGGTGGAGTGCTCGGCGGAGCTGACCCCGGCCGAGGCGATCGGCCTGGCCGACCTCTCCCTGGTCACCCTCCCCCGGTTCGCCTCCACCCCCTACAAGGACCCGCGCGCCCCGCAGAACCTCGTCCCGATCGCCGGGCTGGAGCGTCGGCTGCGCGGGCTGCTCGGCGACGCCCGGCTGCTGCACCGGGTGCTGACCGCGGCGGCCCGCGGGATCCGGCGCTGATGGGCCGCCGACGCGACGCCGACCGGGTGGTCGAGCAGGTCGACACCGGGCAGGCCGAGCTGGTGCCGGACCCGGACCGGCCGGGCTCCTGGACGGTGCTCCTCGACGGCGCCCCGCAGTCCCACGTGGACCTCACCGACCCGACCCACCTGGAGTTCGAGTACGTCCGGCGGCTGGCCGCCGCGCTGGACCTGATCGCCCCGGCCGGCGCCCCGCTGCGGGTGCTGCACCTCGGCGGCGGCGCGCTGACCCTGCCCCGGTACGTCACCGCGACCCGGCCCGGCTCGACCCAGCGGGTGTCCGAGGTGGACGGCGCCCTGGTGGAGCTGGTCCGGCGGGCGCTGCCCTGGCCCACCGATTCCCGGCTGCGGGTCCGGGTGGCCGACGCCCGGGTCACCCTGACCGCCAGTCGGGACGCCAGCTACGACGTGGTGGTCGCGGACGTCTTCGCCGGCGCCCGCACCCCGGCCCACCTGACCTCGGTGGAGTACGCCGCCGAGGTGGCCCGGGTGCTCCGGCCGGACGGCTGGTACCTGGCCAACATCGCCGACGGCCCGCCGCTGCGGCACGCCCGCGCCCAGGTCGCCACGGTCCGCTCGGTGCTGCCCCGGGCCTGCCTGGTGGGCGACGCGGCGGTGCTGCGCGGGCGGCGCTACGGCAACCTGGTGCTGGTGGCCGGCCGGGTCGAGCCGCCGGTGCCGGAGCTGACCCGGCGGGCGGCCGGCGACTGGTTCCCCGGCCGGGTGCTGGCCGGCGAGGAGCTGGACCGGTTCGCCGGCGGCGCCGGCGTGGTGCGCGACGCGGACGCCACCGCCTCCACCCCACCCCCGCCCGGAATTTTTTCCGTGCGCCGTTGATCCGCTGGGCGGGTCACTCCGTATCCACGGGCGGCCATGCCCGTGGGGGCCGGCTGATGTCATTGGACACCGGAGGTCTGCATGCATGCGGTGGCGGCCGGCTGGCACGGCGAGGTGGCGAGGCCTGAGTGGATGTTCGCCCGGGCGCAGCCGCAGTCGCGTGCGTCGAAGGCGGGCCGCGGGGTCGACGCACGCCCCGCCGATCGCCAGAATGACCCGGTGACGCCGCGACCGGCGCCCGGGCGCCACCAGGCGGCGTCCCCTGAGGCCAGTCATTCCGACCAGTTGATCCGGCTGCTCTACGCGGAGCACGCCGGTCCGCTGCTGATGTTCGTGATGCGGCTGACCGGCGGTGACCGGCAGCGGGCCGAGGACATCGTCCAGGAGACGCTGCTGCGGGCCTGGCGCAACGCGCACCGGCTCGGCACCCACGGGCAGGGGTCGCTGCGCCCCTGGCTGGTCACCGTGGCCCGGCGGATCGCCATCGACGAGCATCGCAGCGAGCAGGCGCGCCCGGCGGAGACGTACGACCGGGACCTGACCGCGTTCGCCGAGGCGGACAGCACGGACCGGGTGCTGCGCACGATGACGGTCGCCGACGCGCTGCGTACCCTGAGCCAGTCGCACCGGGAGATCCTGGTGGCGACGTACTTCCGGGGCCGTACGGTGCCGGAGGCGGCCGAGGAGCTGGGCCTTCCGCTCGGCACCGCCAAGTCGCGCGTCTACTACGCGCTGCGCGCGCTGCGCACGGCTCTGCAGGAACGGGGGGTGACGGAATGAGCCGGGCAGACCACATGGACGTGGCCGCGTACGCGCTCGGCGTGCTCGACCAGCAGGACGCCGAACGGTTCGAGGAGCACCTCGCCACCTGCTGGGCGTGCGCCGCGGAGCTGGAGACGATGGTCCCCGTGGTGGGGATGCTCGCCGGCATCGACGGCGAGACGATGACCGCGCTGGAGCAGACCCGGACGGACCCGGCCCTGCTGGACCGGACGCTGGTGGCGGTGCGGCAGCACCGCCGGCGTACCCGGTTCCGGCAGCTCCTCGCCACGGCGGCGGCCGTGGTGGTCTTCGGCGGCCTGAGCGGCGTCGGCATCGCCGGCTTCGCGGGCAGCGGGGACGACGACCGGATCCCGCAGGCCGAGCCGACCCTGACCACCCCGGTCACCGGCCCACCGTCGCCGGAGCCGACGAACTCCGGTGACGGGTTCGGGGGCCCGGACCCGGTGGATGGTGAGCAGCACGACGCCACCGACCCGGGCACCGGCGTCAAGACGACGATGTTCCTCAACTCCAAGGAGTACGGCACGCAGGTGTTCGTCCGGCTGGCCAGGCTCCCCGGGCCGCGTACCTGCCGGCTGGTGATCATCCGGAAGAACGCCACCAGCGAGGTGGTCTCGACCTGGTCGGTGCCGGGCGGCGGGTACGGCACGAACACCAACCAGGTCCCGCTGGAGCTGACCGCGTCCACCTCGGCGGTGCGCGACGACATCGCGAAGATTCAGGTGCAGTCGATCGACGTCAACGGGATCGCCAGCCCGCTGGTGACGGTGGCCGACCTCTGATCCGCCACGTCAGCGGCGCCGGGCAGCGACATCGCCCGGCGCCGCTTCGGCGTGCCCGCGCGGCGGACCCGACGTGCTCCCCTACGCACCCGCGGGCGGAACGGTTCAATCGATCCACTGTGAAATGGAGCACCTTCTCCTCTTCAACCTTGACAGCGAACCACCCGTACTACCCGGTGAACTGCCAAGAATGAGGAGGGCACGTGGCACACCTGAAGCGGACGACCGTCATCGTCGCGAGCGCGATGGTCGCACTAACGGCCTGCGCTCCCGCGGGTTACGACGGGGCGAACTCGAGCGCGGCCGAGCCGGTCGCCGTCGCCGCGGCCGAACCCACCGCGGCGGCCGAACCGGAGGCCTCCGCGACCGCGGACGCCCCCGCCCCCGAGCAGGCGCCCCCGGCGGACGTCCGGCTCACCGACCAACTGGTCGGCAAGAAGGTGCCCCGGATGGGCAACGTCGTCATGGACCAGGACGGCTGGATCCTCTACCGGTTCGACAAGGACTCCGCCGACCCGCCGTCGTCGAACTGCGTGGACAAGTGCGCGCAGGTCTGGCCGCCGGCGCTGACCGACGGCAATCCGCAGCTCCAGGGCGTCTCCGACGACAAGGCCGGCACCGTCACCCGGCAGGACGGCACCCGGCAGATCACCATCGGCGGCTGGCCGGTCTACCGCTACATCGGCGACAAGAAGCCCGGCCAGTGGAAGGGCCAGGGTGTCGGCGGCACCTGGTTCGTGGTCGACCCGAACGGCAAGAAGAACCTGACCTGCCTGCCCACCGGCACGCCGAAGGCGGTCGCCCCGCCCGCGTCCGACGACTCGGGCAGCTCCGACGGCGGCAGCTCGGGGTACTCGTACTGATCCCGCACCGCACGGACACGGTGGCCGGTCGCAGCCGGGGAGGGCGCGGCCGGCCACCGTCGTGGACCTGGACGCCGGCGTACCGGCAGCGCCCCGCGTCCCGGCGCGGCGCCGGCCCGGTCAGGGCCGGCGCCGCTCTGCCGCGTACGTGTGGTCAGCCCTTCTCCCAGGGACTGGCCACCGGGAAGTAGGTGTCCAGGAAGGGCGTGAGGATCGACAGCTGGGCGGCCAGGTCCTCCTCGGTGGAAAAGGCGTCGTTGAGACAGAAGACGTGCCGGTCCCGTCGCGCGAGCAGGTGCGCGAGGCGCGCGGGCGTGTCGGGATGGGACAGTTCGGCGATGGCGTATTCCAGCTCTCCCGCCACCGCCCGGCCCGTGTGAAACGCGTAGTAGTGGTGCAGCGACGAGGCGATCGAGATGTCCGCCACGCTGCGGAAGCGGTTGCCGGCGGTGCCGTGGTGCTCGGTCGGGAACGTCTCCTCGATCTCGTACAGCACGCTGCGCCGTAGCGCGTGGGGCATGTGCTTCATCTTCTGCGTGAGGACCGTGCCGAACCGCTGGGCGATCAGCCGCCGGTTGTTCTTGCCGGCCGCCGACGCCGGGATGTCGTCGGCCGAGGGCGACCCCGGTGGCACCAGGGCCGGCGAGGGGAAGAACTTCGTGATGCCGTTCGCCAGGAAGAAGTCCTTGGGGGTGACCTCGCATCCGAGGAAGACGTCGTCGTTGAAGTAGAGAAAGTGCTCCGACAGGCCCTCGATGTGGTGCAACTGGCTCTCGATGGCGTGCGAGTTGAACGTCGGTAGCAGGGACGGATCGCGGAAGATTTCCCGATGGCTGACCACCCGCAGGCCCGGGGCGGAAGGATCCAGCCAGGCCGGGACCTGGTCGTCGGTGACCAGGTGGACGGTACGCACCCAGGGGGCGTACGTGTGCAGCGAGCGCAACGAGTAGCGCAGCTCGTCCCGGCTGAGGAACCGGGCCGCGCTCGCCGACTCGGCGTGGTATGGCGTACCGGCCACCTCCGCGCGTCGGCGCAGCCACTCCGGGTCGGTGCCGTCCACCCAGGTGTAGACGACGTCGACCGGGAACGTCACGTCGTCGGGGCGCCGGATCGCGAACTCCGGACGGGTCCGGACCGTCGTGTGTGCGGTGGGCGGCGCGAGAGCGGTGAAGCACGCTTCGGTGGCCTGGACGGTCGGTGCGCCCGCGGGAAGCCGCTCCGCCACGAGGTTACGGCGCGGCGCTACCAGGCTGTCCTCCTGCCGGGTCCAGAACTCCACGTCGCAGCCGAACGGCAGACCGAGCACCAGCCGTCGCCGAGGGTCGGTCCAGTACCAGGTCAACCGCAGCACCGGACCGTCCCGCAGCCGCCGCCACGCCTGGGGTTCGAAGCCGGGCGTGGACGTGCCGGGCGAATCGGCGCCGCTGCCGGTCGACTGCGACACGTAGCCCGGCAGGCGGGCGCATGCCGCAGCCAGCGCGGCGAGCACCTGTTCCCGGTCCTCGGCATCCACCGCGACGACCGAGGACCGGTTGGACACGCCGCGGACGCAGAAGTAGGGGATGGCGGCTTCCTCGAGCGCGGCCGTGACGGCCGACAGGTTTGCGGCGCGCGCCTGCAACGGAGAGACGTCCGCACGGACCAGGGCGATACGGGCGCGCCGGTCGACCGTCACCACCGTCCGGTCCGCCACGGCGAGAAGTTCCGGAAAGCGACGTGCCAGCCGATCCCCTCGGACAGCCACCGGCTGGTTGTCTCCGGCGGCCCGGGCCACCCACTGTTTCAACTGGTGACGGGTCTTCGGGCTCACCCTCATCGCAATCGCCCGGCGGGCCTGCGGACTGAACACCCGCCGGTAGGTGTCGACGAACCTCGACGGCTCGGCGACGGCCCGGGGAATGTCCGACGACGCTGACCTCGACTCGCTCACCGCTGCCTTTCTCTCCTCTGCGATCGCCGCTACGGCCGGTCGACGACCACGACCGACAGCTCGCTGTCGATCGTGTAGTAGGGGCGCACCCGCAACGTCGGAGCCGGGTCCTCCTCGACCAGGTCCAGCCCGACCTCCTGGATCAGGTGGATCTCCGGGTAGTTGTACGTGCGCTTCTTGTCGACGACGTCATCGACGAACCGCCCCAGCCGGACCTCGTCGACGCCGCCTGGCTGCCGGAGGAAGACGTCCCAGTCCTCGTAGCGGCGCAGCCGGAGGTCGGTAAGCGGCTCAAGGGGCACGACGATCGTCAGCGTCCCGTCGGGCGCCGGTGTGGCCGGCACGGTGAGCGACTCCGGTCGGGCGCCCCGGCGACGGAGCACGGCGCCGTCCGGGGTCCCCGGCCCGTACCAGCTGAACGCGATCGTGACGGCGTCGCCGTCGAGGGTGATCCGGCGCACCTCCGCGTGCGCGGCGCGCACCCAGCTGCGCACCGCCAGGAAGCCGTCCGTGGTGCGGTAGGGCACGTGCGCCCGCACCCCGGACCCGGCGAGGCCGTCGTCCGGGCAGTCGGCGAGGACCCGGCTGTCGAGCCGCTGCGGCCGCACCCGGCGCCGGGCCCCCTTCCCGTCCGCCAGATAGACGTTCCACCGGCCCTCCGAAAGCGCGTCGGCGTCGAGCGTGCCGACGTGCCGGAGGCCGTCGTTCGACGGGGCGAGGGCCACCTGAACGACCTCGCGGGTGTCGCGGTTGTGCAGCACGACCGACGCGCCGGGAGAGCAGGCCGCCGCGTCGACCGACCAGCGCAGTCCGAGATCGGGCAGCACCCGGCAGTCCGCGACCGGTACGTCGGCCGGGCCTGAGACCCGCCGCCGGATCGCCTGCTGCAGCCGGGTGCTGGGTGCCCGAGCCCGCCGGATCCGGGCCAGCCGCACGAGCGCGCCCACACTCGCCCGCCGGGCGAGGTCGTTGCCCGCGATCCCGCGCAGCAGCGGATCGGCCAGCGTCCGGACCAGATCCGGCTCCCGGAACAGCTCGCCGCCCCGGGCCAGCATCGACCGGGTCAGCCCCCTCCTCGGCGTCGGGCGTCGTCCCGTCCGGCGGGGCCGGGGCGTCTCACCGCGCCGGACGGCCAGCACCTCCGCACAGCCGTCGGCGAACTGGGCAGCCAGGTGGGCTGGATCGAAGCGGGCGGAGTTGGCCAGCGCCATCTTGGCCATTCGGGCGCGCAGGTCGTCGTTCCGCATCAGCGTCCGCAGCGCGGCGGCGTACGCGTCGAGGTCGTCGCTCGGAACGAGCAGGCCGTCCTCGCCGTCGTCGATGATCTCGCGCGGACCCACGGGACAGTCGGTGCTGACGACCGGCAGGCCGAGCCGCATCGCCTCGACGATCGTCATGCCGAACGATTCGCGCTCGGAGGAAATGGCGACGATGGCGGCCTTCACCCACTCCGTCGACATGTCGTCCCGGCGGCCCATCAGCTGTACCTGGTCGTAGACGCCCAGCTCCCGGATCAGCGCGGCGAGCGCCTGCCGCTGCTCGCCGTCTCCGTAGATCCGCAGCGTCCATCCGGGGCAGTCCGCCGCCGCGCTGGCGAAGGCGATGATCAGCCGGTCGTACCGCTTGATCGGGTCGAGTCGGCCGGCCGCCACCACGATCCGGCTCCGCCCGTCCGCGGGCGGGACCCCGGGCGGTGGCGAGCTGTTGGGCAGCACCTCGATCCGGGTGCCCGGCACCGGGTTGCCGGAGCGGAACGCCGCCGCGTCCGCGCTCGTCACCGTGTACGCCAGGTCGATCCGGCGGTAGTGCCGGCTGATCTCGGCCTTCAACGCGTCGTCGATCAGGTCCTGCGTCATGTGCTCCTGGGCGACCCGCACGGCGTGCTCCGGAGCGTGCTGGGCCACCGCGAGGTTGAGGCCCGGTCGGGTGCCGACGACGACGTCCGCGTCGGTGGCGCGCAGGTAGCTGACGATCCGCTCGTCGGTCAGCCGGCTGTAGGTGAGGTGGAACTCCTCGGTCGCCGGGATCAGCGTCGAAGGTTCCCGGTGCCGCGGGTCGGTCCGGTCCGGCCGGCGCGGTCGGGTGTCGACCAGCGGCACGACGGTGATCCGCTCGTCGACGGTGAACATGGTCCGATCGAGCCGGCGGAACACGGACGCGACCTCGACCTCGTGGCCGGCCTCCACCAGCGCGGTGGCCAGGTTCAGCACGGCCCGGTTGGTGCCACCCACCCCGTAGAAGTTGTGGATGAGGAAGGAGAACTTCACCGCTGGTCCGCCGACTCGTACGGGCTGGGCACCGGGAAGTACGCCTCCAGGAACGGCTCCAGGATGGCCATCTGCTGCTGGAGCTGTGCGTACGTCGAGAAGGCGTCGTTGATGCAGAAGGTGTCCCAGTCCCGCCGGGCCTCGGCGCGCTTGAGCCGGGCGACGAGGTCCGGCACCGCGAGCTGCACGTAGCCGTAGTTGACGTGGCCGGGTAGTGCCCGCCCGGTCAGGAAGGCGTAGTAGTGGTGCAGGGAGTAGGTGATGGTGAGATCGGTGGCGCTGCGGAACCGGCTGTGCACCGTCGTGGCGTGCTCCGCGGGGAACTCGCGCTCGATCTCGGCCAGGATGCTGCGCCGCAGCGGGTAGGGCACGTGCTGGCTGCCCTGGGTCAGGGTGCGGCCGAACCTCTGCTCGATCAGCCGCCGGTTGTTCTTGATCATCGCGTCGACCGGGGTGTCCGCGCCGGTGATCGGGCCGAGCGGGATCCGGTTCTGGGACAGGAAGAACTTCGTGTTGCCGTTGGCCAGGAAGAAGGTCTGGGGCGCCAGCGGTCGGCCGAAGAACATGTCGTCGTTGAGATAGAGGAAGTGCTCGGCGAGGCCGTCGATGTTGTGCAGCTGGCTCTCGATCGCGCACGAGTTGAACGTGGGCAGCGCGCTGCGGTCGGCGAAGATGTCCTCGTGGTTGACCAGGAAGATGTTCCCCGCGCTCAGATCGAGCCAGGCCGGACGCTGCCGGTCGGTCACGATGTAGATGTTGCGGACCCAGGGCGCGTTGAGGTGCAGGGACCGCAGCGAGTACTTCAGCTCGTCCCGGTTGATGTACCGCGACTCGCTGGCGGCCTCGGCGTGGAACGCCTCGCCCTTGACGTCGGCCCGGCGACGCTGCCACTCCGCGTCCGCGCCGTCCACCCAGGTGTATACGACGTCGATCGGGAAGTCGATGTCGTCCGGGAGCAGGTGGTCGAACTCCGGCCGGGTGCGGAAGCGCGGGCCCGGCTTCGCCGCCGCGGCCAGTCGGGTGAACCGGTGATCACCGGCCTCCACCGGCACGCCGGCCATCGAGACGGCCGGCATCATCCGGTTGCGCCGGGGCGCGCGCAGCACGTCGGCCTTCCGGTCCGGCCGCCAGAATTCCACCTCGCACCCGTACGCGGCGCCGAGGACCAGCTTCACCGTCGGATCGACCCGGAACCAGGTCATCTTGAGCGCTCGGACCCGGTGCAGCTCCGCCCAGACGGCCGGGTCGGCGGCGTCCCGCAGCGCGCTCAGGATGGGCGGCTTGGGCAGCACCTGGCTGACGTAGCAGGTGCGGGCCGCACCGAGCTTCTCCAAGGCGCCGAGGGCGGCGACCCGGTCCTCTTCGCTGACGCCGACCACCGGCGTCCGGTCGTCCATGCCCCGGATGAGGAAGTAGTCGACGCCGTGCGCGTCGAGCGCCCCCGTCACCGCGGCAACGTTGAGCTGACGGCCCCGCAGCGGGGTGAGGTCGGCGTGCACGTGGGCGCGGCGGCGTCCCCCGTCCACCAGCACCTCGCGGACGTCGTGCGGCTCACCAGCCGGAGTGGACGGCGCTGGCCAGGCGGCCGGTACGGGAACCGACGGGGCCGCGAGCGTCGCCGGGCCGAGGGATGTGTCGTTCACGGTACTTCCTTCATCGACGTGAGCGACGACGTCGAGCGCGCCACCGGCATGGCGAGCAGCCCGCCGCCGGCGGAGACCGCCAGCACGACCGGTCGCTCGGTGGAATCCATCGACACGGCGTGGCTGCCGGCGACCGGCGTGGCCTCCCGCAGCCACGCGCCGCGAGCCCGGCCGTCGGGCCCCACCCAGATCACGCTCGTCGCCGAGGCGTCGTCCCTGACGGCCACCAGGACCGCGCCCGCGTCCGGGACGAACCGGGCGGCGATCGGTCCCGGCCCGCCGTGACCGCCGAGGTCGACGAGGCTGGACGGGTCCCAGACGTGGCCGTCGCCGCGGGTGCGGAGCGACACGACCGACGCCGAGTCCCGGCACCGGCAGAACAGCATCCGACCGCCGTCGGGGAGCCGCACCACGGCGGGCGGCCCCGCGGGCGCCTCGGTGGGCACCACCGAGAACTCGGCGGTGAGCTCCGCCGTGGAGACCAGCCAGCGGGCAATGCCGTTGCGTCCTGCGGAGAGCACCTCGACCGACCCGTCGTCCAGTGCCACCGCGGTCAGACCGTCCTGGGTGTCCCTGCCGCCGAGGTCCCGCCAGGGCGTCCAGGTCGAGCCGTCGTGCAGCCGCCCGCTGAGCCCCTTGCCGGCGTTCCTGACCAGCACCAGGACCCGGCCCCCGGGAAGCGGGACGGCCTGCGGCATCCCGATGTTGCGCCGCTTCGCCGGCGCACTCTGCGCGTTGGGGTTGCCAAGCGACTCCCACCGCACATCCCGGTAGTCGCCTGAGGCCGGCAGCAGGATCGTCCACAGGTCGCGGACATGCCGGTCCGGGTCGGCGGTCAGCCCCTGCCGCACGGCCAGAAGGCGCCAGCCCCCGTCCGCGTTCGGCACGGCGTCGACGTGGGGCAGCAGCTTGCGCCCCGGCACCCGCCGACTCCCGGCGAGCTCGCCGGGGCGGTCTTCCCGCCAGTGCACGACCTGTCCACCCCGCACCGCAAAGGCCGAGAGCCGGCCGTCGGCCCCGGGACCGGCCCAGGACCGCGAGCCGGGATAGCGCAGCGTGGTGCCGGATGCGTTGCCGCCGGCGATCAGATCGCCGCTGACCTTCCAGTCGCCCAGGCCGGCAGGATCTTCGCTCGGGCGGCGGTCGGCCCAGCCGTACACGTCCTTGTAACGCTGCTTGCGGGCGCGCGCCTCGGGGCTGAGGTTGGACGGCCAGCGCCGGACGTAGTAGCCACGGAACGCCTCGACCGACGTCCGGCGGCCGCCGCCGGCCGCGAACCAGCGGGTGACCGCCTCGTGGGCGAAGAGGCCGGTGGCGGTGTGGAAGCTGTGGTCGGAGTAGCCGTCGGCGTCCGCGTGCCGCGGATTCGCGCGGTTGTGGACCTGCGGGTCCGGATCCGGGTCCATCGTCCAGAGCAGCGTCGGGGCGAAGCGCTCCAGCAGCAGCACAAGCGATTCGATCAGGCTCTCCCGGGTGTAGCTGTGCTGGCCTGAGACCGGCGAGCCGAGCGGGATCATCGTCGGGTTCGACTCCGCCCGCCCGGTCCAGAGTTCGGGCAGCGACCCGGCGCCCGGGGCGGCGCCCGCCGGGGGCGAGCACCAGAGGTTGAGCGCGACCAGCCGGATGTGCGGCGCGTCGACCAGGACCGACACGTCGGCCTCCGTGCCGCCGGCCAGCGTGGTCACCTCCCGGCGCCACTTGGCGTCCGGATCACCCAGCACCATGTCGGCGTACGCGCAGCGCAGCCCGTTGTAGCGGGCGGCCGCGAAGGCCTCGAAGTCCACCAGCGCGGCGGCGTGTTCCGGGGTGCCGCCCGGCGCGTTGCGGCCGTCGGCCTCACCCGCGGTCAGGCAGACCGTGAGGTGTTCCTCGCTGCCGCGCAACTGGCTCACCAGCAGCGGATTGAGGAAGTAGAGGTCGTCGTCCTGATGTGCCATGACGGCCATCGACCGCGGTCGGCCGACGGGCATGGCGCGCTTCCGCGCACCGCGCGGCAGACGGGCGGCCCGGCGGCCGAGCGCGACCAGCGGCCCGACCCACTCGAGGCGATCAGGCATCTCGTCGCTCTCCCAGTCTGACGGAGGGTTCCGCGCCGGGCGGCGCAGAGGTTCCGCGGTCGGCGGCCCGTGGCGTGCCGATGCGGAGCGAGGGCGTGGTGGGCCCGTCCACCGCAGGGCGGACCCGGAGCGCGGGCATCGTCTGCGCGTCCACCTGCGGTCCCTGCCGGCCGACGCCGCAGGCCTGCCGCCACAACGCGGTGGCGCCGACCTTCCGTCGCTCGGCCACCAACTCCTCTGGCAGCTCGAACGGCGCGGGGAAAGGCAGGTAGCGCGGGAGGAAGTCGGCCAGCATCTTTTCCTGCTCCGCGATCGCCTGGGAATCCGAGTCGGTGTCGTTGAGGCAGAACACGTCCCGGTGCCGCCGGGCCAGGAGCTCGGCGAGGCGGGCCGGGGTCGAGGGGTGGCCGAGGTCCGCGTACTCGTAGTCGATGTCGGCGGGAACCGCCTGCGCGGTCAGGTACGCCCAGTACTGGTGCAGCGAGGACGGGATGGAGAGGTCGCCGTGGTGGCGGAACCGGTGTCGCGCCGTCGCCTCCACGTCCCCCGGCAACATGGCCTCGATCTGCTGCATGATGCTGCGCCGCAGGGCGAACGGGGTGTGCTTCATCTTCTGCGTGATGGTGACCCCGAACTGCCGCTGGATGTGCCTGCGGTTGTTCTTCCCCGCGGCCTTCACCGGCGGGTCGCTGGGCTTGGCCGCCCCCAGGCCGAACTGGGCCGGGGAGGGAAAGAACTTCGCGATTCCGTTGGCATGGAAGAAGTGGGTCGGCAGCACCGGCCGGCCCAGGAAGACATCGTCGTTGAAGTAGAGGAAGTGCTCGGCGAGGCCCTCGATGCGGTGCAACCGGGACTCGATGGCGTGCGAGTTGAACGACGACCGCCCGCCGAGGTCCGCGAAGAGCTCGGCGTGCGTGACGACGGTGACCATCGGGTGGTTCGGGTCGAGCCAGCTGGGCAGCTGGCTGTCGGTCACCAGGAAGATCCGGCGGAGCCAGGGCGCGAAGCTGTGCAGCGACCGCATCGCGTACCGCAGCTCGTCCCGGTTGTGGTAGCGGGAGGTGTTCGCCGCCACGGCGTGCAGCGTGTCGTCGGGTGAGCCGAGCGCGGCCACCTTCCGGCGCACCCACTCGGGATCCGAGCCGTCGACCCAGGTGAAGACGGCGTCGATCGGGAAGCCGACCCGGTCGGGGGCCCGCACGGTGAGGTCCCGGCGGGTGCGGTACGTGTGGTCGTCCGCCTCGGGGACGAAGTGGCTGATCAGCGCGGCCGCCACCTGGACCGGTTCGGCCCGGGCCGGCGCCTCGTCGACCACCGCGTTGTGCCGGGGCGCGCGGACGACGTCGCCCACCCGGGTCCAGAACTCGATCTCGCAGGCGAACTGGGCCCCCAGCACCACGCCCGCCCGGGCGTCCGTCACCGGGAACCACACCTGGATCACCTCGGTGGACGCCAGGTCGGGCTCGTTGCGCGCGGGCCGCACCTCGACGATGTGGACGTGCGCGCCCGACAGCGCCGGGGCGCTGCGGACCAGCCGGCGCACCTCGGCCCGCCGGTCGTCGAGCACCGCCACCGAGCTGCGCAGGTAGTCGTCGTTCCGCAGGCAGTGGTGGTCGATCCCGGCCGACTCCAGGGCGGTGGTCACCGCGGTGAGGTTGCGGTGCCACATCTCCAGCGGCGTCGCCGCGGCGACCACCTCGGCCTCCGTCCGCACGCCACCGTCGGTGACGGTGACCCGCGAGCCCAGCGGGTGCACGGTGTCGCCGCCGCTCGGCCGGGTGAGGGTCCGCACGAGGGTGAGCCGGCGGTGCCGGGGCAGCAGCTCCAGCAGCCGGTGCCGCACTCCCGGCGGCAGGCTTCGGTAGACCTTGAGCGCGATCATGAGAGCGGTCCGTCGGACGTGACGACCGCTGCTCTCCCCGCCATGTCAGGGCCCGAAGGGCGAGGCCGGCAAGGCCGGATCCGGCACGTGGACACACTCGGAGCCAGCACGCATCGCAGATCGCCCTTCTCATTACATCCCCGTTGGTCGCTTCCGGGATTCCTCTCAGCACACCGGCACAAAGGGTGTGGGAATGCTGAGGAGAACTCATCCCGGGCAACGACAGACCGAAAGGTTAGCAACGGATTCATCTCGGGGACAGGAGCTGTTCAGCTCCTTAACAGCAGCACACCGCCGGTTACGTCGCATTTGACCACCGGACCGATACTTCACCTTCGACAAGTAGGACCTTCCGGATGAGGGGCCGGTACCGGTTCGGCCGATCTCATTCGCCGTGAATCGACGAGCCGCAGGCAGCGCACCTCGGTCGACCTGGCAGAGTGTCCGGGTGACTCCTTCCGGACCCGCCGCCCGCCGGACGCTGCGCCCACCGGCCGGCTACCGACTGGCCGCCTCGGTCCGGTCGCTCACCTTCAGCCCGTACGACCCGTGCGCCCGGATCGCCGCCGGCACCTTCTGGTGGGCCACCCGCACCGCGGACGGGCCGGCCACCCTGATGCTGCGGCAGACGGCCGACGAACTGGTCGCCGAGGGGTACGGACCGGGCGCCGGCTGGGTGGTCGACCGGGCGGACGCGGTGGCCGGGCTCCGTGACGACCTCACCGGCTTCGCCGACCTCGCCGCCGCGCACCCGGTGGTCGCCCGGCTGGCCGCCCAGCACGGCGGCCTGCGGATGCCGGCCACCGGCCAGGTCTTCCCCCGGCTGCTGCGGGCCGTCTTCGAGCAGAAGGTCACCGGCAAGGAGGCCTACCGGGCGTACGCGGCCACCGTGCGGCACTTCCGCGAGCCCGCGCCGGGGCCCCTGCAGCCGCTGCTGCTGCCCCCGGAGCCGGCCGCGGTGGCCGCCAGCCCGTACTGGGTCTTCCACCCGTTCGGGGTGGAGCAGCGGCGGGCCGAGACGCTGCGCCGGGCGGCGGCCGCCGCCGACCGCCTGGAGCGCTGCGCGGACGCCGAGGAGGCC
Organism: Micromonospora sp. IBHARD004; assembly: GCF_052814115.1. Taxonomy (NCBI): domain Bacteria; kingdom Bacillati; phylum Actinomycetota; class Actinomycetes; order Micromonosporales; family Micromonosporaceae; genus Micromonospora; species Micromonospora sp. IBHARD004. The sequence continues at coordinate 1,875,890 of NZ_CP199934.1, read as the reverse complement.
ACCCGCCGGCTGACCGCGATCCCCGGCATCGGCCCGTGGACCGCCGCCGAGGTGGTGCGGATCGCGTACGGCGACCCGGACGCGGTCAGCGTCGGCGACTACCACATCCCGAACACCGTCGCCTGGGCCCTCGCGGGCGAGCCGCGCGGGGACGACGCCCGGATGCTGGCGCTGCTGGAGCCGTTCCGCGGCCACCGCGGACGGGTCTGCCTGCTGCTGGAGGCAAGCGGCGTGCACGCCCCGCGGTACGGCCCGCGCGCCCCGATCCGCTCCTTCGCCCGCTTCTGACCCCCACCGCGTCCCCGGCGGGCGGATCGGTCAGGGACGGGTGCAGAGCCGGCGGAGGGTACAGCCGAGCCACCAGGCGTACCCACGCTGGAAGGCCCGGCCGAACGGGCCGGCGGCGCGCATGAACCAGCGGTCCGGGCGGCTGAACGCGCATACCTCGAACCAGACCGCGCCGGAGTCGTCCCGGGTGACCACGAAGGCCTCCTCGCCGCGCGCCGGGTGGCCGGGCAGCGTGCCGTACCCGAAGCCGGCCCGCCGGTCGTCGTCGACGGCCCAGACCACCGCGCAGGGCGCGGCGAGCCGCAGCGGCCCGACGCCCAGGCGGGAGACGACCCGGACCCCGGGGGCGGCCCGCGGCGCGTCGGCCTCGATCCGGATGCCGGCCGCGCGGTGCAGCCGCCAGCCGAGGACCGCCGCGCCGGCGGTGGCGAACGACCCCGCGGGCAGCGCGACCCGGTGCCGGACGTGCCGCCAGCCGGACGGCAGCGGCCCCTCGCGGGTGGCACCCACGTCCGGGTAGGTCAGCTCCGGCACGGTACGCACCCCCACGGTCGAGTCGGACCCCGCCAGCGTACGGCCGGCGCGGATGGGCCGCCCGGCGCGGTCGCGGGCGGCTGTGGTGGGCTGGCGGGGCGTCGGCGGGCGGCTGCTCGCCGCGATCGAGGCGTGTTGGAGAAGTCGCTGGTCAGCACCGCGGGCAGCGGCGCCTGAGTCGGTCGGCTCGGCGGCCAGCGGCGGCGGCAGCGCCGCGGACGCCGGCGCTCAGGCGGCTTCGCGCAGGTCGGCCAGGCCGACCGGGGCGTGCCGGCGCAGCAGCTCCTCCAGCTCGGCCACCGAGGAGACCTCGCCGACGACGTTCGCGCCGCCGCCGAACTCGGGCCGGTAGCGGTGCGCCAGCCGGTAGCGGTACCGCCCCCGGATCAGCTCCACACTGACCCGCCAGCGCCCGCAGCAGCCGCACACCCACTCCCGCACCCGGCGAAGGTAGCTCTGACCTGCGGTTTCATCATCCTCCCGCGGGTGACGAACGGGCCCGGGCGGGGACACGCCGCCCCGCACCGGCGGTGATCTGCCTCACGGCTGTCGGTCCCGTCTGATTGACTGGTCGCCGTGGACCTGCCGATCAATCCGCCGGTCGAGCCGATGCTGGCCAAGAGCGTGCCCCAGCTCCCCTCCGCCCCCGGCATGACGTACGAGCCGAAGTGGGACGGTTTCCGCTGCATCATCTTCCGCGACGGTGACGAGGTCGAGCTGGCCAGCCGCGGCGGCAAGACGATGACCCGCTACTTCCCGGAGGTGGTCGAGCAGGCGCGCGCCCAGCTGCCGGACCGGTGCGCGGTCGACGGCGAGCTGATCGTGATCCGCCGCGACGGGCCGGGCGGCCAGCCCCGGCTCGACTTCGAGCTGCTCGCCCAGCGCATCCACCCGGCGGCCTCCCGGGTCAAGCTGCTCGCCGAGACCACCCCGGCCGACTTCGTCGCCTTCGACCTGCTGGCCATCGACGACGAGGCGCTGCTCGACCAGCCCTATCCGCAGCGCCGGGCCCGGCTGGAGAAGGCGCTGGCCAAGGTGCGTCCGCCGGTGCACGTCACCCAGGTGACCACCGAGCCGGAGACGGCCCGGCGCTGGTTCGAGGTCTTCGAGGGCGCCGGGCTGGACGGCCTGATCGTCAAGCCGGCCGACCTGCCGTACGAGTCGGGCAAGCGGCTGATGTTCAAGGTGAAGCACGCGCGCACCGCGGACGCGGTGGTGGCCGGCTTCCGCTGGCACAAGTCCGGCCCGGTGGTCGGCTCGCTGCTGCTCGGCCTCTACGACGACGCGGGGGTCCTGCACCACATCGGGGTGAGCTCGTCGTTCAGCGCGGCCCGCCGCAAGGAGCTGCTGGAGGAGCTGGAGCCGTACCGGGACGTGGCCGGCGACCACCCGTGGGTGCACGGCGACCACGAGCGGGGCCAGCGCATCCCCGGCGGGGTGAGCCGGTGGACCGGCACGAAGAACCTCGAGTGGGAGCCGCTGCGCCCGGAGCTGGTGGTCGAGGTCGGCTACGACGCGATGGAGGGCGACCGGCTGCGGCACACCGCCCAGTTCGTCCGCTGGCGGCCCGACCGCGATCCCCGCTCCTGCCGCTACGACCAGCTGGAGCGCCCGGTCCGCTACGACGTGGACCAGGTGCTGCGCGGGGATCCGGCGGCGACCGTCGGCAGCGCACCGGGCCCGGCGTAGCCTGGCCGTCGACACGATCACGGAAGGCTCCCACGTGACCCGCTTCTCCGACCGGATCCGACGGGTCCGCCTGACCCTGGCCGGGTTCGCCGCGGCGGTGGTGGTCACCGCCGGCTGCACGCTGCCGGCGTTCGCGCCGCGGACCGAGAGCCAGGGCGAGGCGGCCGCCCCCGGCAGCGCGCCGACCTGGCGGGCCTGCCCGGAGGTGGCCGACGAGCTGGTCGGCCGGGGCGCCGCGGGGATGCGCTACGAGTGCGCCCGGATCGCCGTGCCGCGCAACTGGGGCAGCGGCGCCACGACCGGCTCGACCGCCGGGCCCGGCGCCGGGGAGACCTTCGAGATCGCGCTGCTGCGGATCCGGTCGAACAGGCAGCACGACCGGATCGGCTCGCTGGTGGTCAACCCGGGCGGCCCCGGCGCGTCCGGTGTGGACACCGCCGTCTACCTCTCCTTCGGCTCCGCGTTCGGCGGGCTGCCGGCCGCGGTGACCGACCGCTTCGACATCGTCGGCTTCGACCCGCGCGGGGTGGCCCGGTCCAGCCCGGTCAAGTGCATCTCCGACGCCGACCTGGACGCCAGCTTCGGCTACGACCCCGACCCGGAGAGCCAGGCCGCGTTCGACGGCTTCGTCAACCTCAACCAGCGGATCGGGCAGCGCTGCGGCGACCGGTACGGCGACCAGCTCCCGCTCTACGGCACCGAGCAGGCGGCCCGGGACATGGACGCGGTCCGGGCCGCGGTCGGCGACGACAAGCTCACCTACCTCGGCTACTCGTACGGCACCCTGCTCGGCGCGACCTACGCGCAGCTCTACCCGGACCGGGTCCGGGCCCTGGTGCTCGACGGCGCGGTGGACCCGCAGCAGCAGCTGATCGCCGGGTCGGAGAGCCAGGCGAAGGGCTTCGAGCGGGCGTTCGGCAACTTCGCCCGGTGGTGCGCCGCGAACGCCGGCCGCTGCCCGATCGCCCCGGACGCCCGGGGCGCGGTCACCGCCGCCATCGACAAGGCGAAGGTCTCCCCGGTCCGGGGCGGCGACGGTCGGGAGGCCACCTCGGGCTGGGTCTTCTACGCGGTGATCTCCTCGCTGTACACCGAGTCGGGGTGGCAGGAGCTGGCCCGGTCGATCGACCGGCTCCAGGGCGGCGATCCGGCCGGGGTGTTCAAGCTCGCCGACGCGTACGCGGGCCGCGAGGACGACGGGCACTATTCCAACCTCTTCGACGCCAACCTCACGGTGAACTGCGCCGACGAGACCGAGAAGCCGACCCGGGAGCAGATCCGTCAGCTCCAGTCGCAGTGGCGGGACAAGTACCCGCTCTTCGGTCCGGCCCTGGCGGTGGGCATGCTGGGCTGCGTGGAGTGGCCCGGCGGGCGGGACCCGTACCCGACCGGCAAGGCGGTGGGCGCGCCGCCGATCGTGGTGGTCGGCACCACCGGGGACCCGGCCACGCCGTACGAGCAGACCGCCGCGCTGGCGTCGATGCTGGGCGTCGGGCGGGTGCTGACCTGGGAGGGCGAGGGGCACACCGCGTACCCGCAGACCGCCTGCGTCACCTCCGCCGTCGACGCCTACCTGATCTCGCTGACCGTTCCGAGAGAGGGGCTGCGCTGCCCGGCGCGTTGAGCGGCGCCCGGCGCTCCGGCTCGGGCAGCTCGATGCCCTGCCGTGCGGCCAGCTCCTCCAGCAGCGCCCGCATCCGCCGGACGTCGGCCTTGAGCTCCTCCTGCTCGTCGTGCTCGAACGCGTCGTCGTCGACGATCAGCCGGCTGGCGAAGTGCGCGGTGATCAGCGGGATGACCAGCAGCACCATGGTGGAGATGAGCAGCGCGGCGAGGAACCTGCCCTCGATGGTGGCGGGCGAGATGTCGCCGTACCCGACGGTGGAGGCGGTCACCACCGCCCACCAGACGGAGTCGGCGGCGCTCTTGCGCTCGGCCTGGCTGTAGAGGATGCCCGCCACCACGATCATCAGCAGATACGACGTGATCAGCGTCCGGGGTGAGTTGGCGAACCAGACCAGGCCTCGGTAGATCCACCGGAACGGCAGCAGCAGGAGGTCCATGGCGCACATGCTGCCGGGTGCCGGCAACCGACGCCCGTACATCGCCCGGTGTCGCTGTGTGAGGCTGCCGGTATGACCGACGTGATCTTCCGGGACGCCGTCCGGGCCGACCTGCCCGCCATCATCGCCCTGCTCGCCGACGACGTGCTGGGCAAGGCCCGCGACTTCACGGAGGTCGACGACGCGTACGAGAAGGCGTTCGCCGACATCGACGCCGACCCGCGCAACCACCTGGTCGTGGCGGACGCCGGCGGCGAGTTGGTCGGCTGCATGCAGATCACGTACATCCCGGGGCTGGGCCGGCACGGCGCGGAGCGGTCGCTGATCGAGTCGGTGCGGGTCCGGTCGGACCTGCGGGGCCGGGGGGTCGGCCGGGAGATGATGGTCTGGGCCATCGACCAGGCCCGGCTGCGGGGCTGCGCGCTGGTGCAGCTGACCACGGACAAGACCCGGGCCGACGCGCACCGCTTCTACCGCAACCTGGGCTTCGTGGCCAGCCACGAGGGGATGAAGCTGGCGCTCTGACCTCGCGGGCTGCCCTCCCCCATTCCGGGGAGCTGACTCCCCACCGCTCGGGATGGTCGCCGGTCCGCCCGCGGCCAGGCTGGGGAGGCAGCCGAGGGATCGGGGAACCGCCATGCGTACCGCCACGCCGACCAGCTCCGTCCGCCGCCCCCTGGACGGGCGGCCCGCGCCCGCCTGGGCGGTCCGGCTCGCCCACCTGGTCCCGCTGGTCACCCTGCCGTCCGGGCTGTGGCGGATCGCCCTGGTCGCCGGCGTGCCGCTCGGCGCGTCCGAGCACGGCGCGCCGGTCCGCCCGCACGGGTGGGAGAGCGTCTACATCGTCTCGCTGAGCCTGGTCTCCGAAGCGCTCGCCCTGCTGGCGCTCGGCCTGGTCCGGCCGTGGGGCGAGGTCCTCCCCCGCTGGCTGCCCGTGGTCGGCGGCCGGCGGGTGCCGCCGCCGCTCGCGGTGGCGGCGGCCACCGTCGGCGCCGTCGCGGTCACCCTGATCTGGGGGTACGCGGCCTGGGGCGTTCTCGTCCACGGCAACGACCTGAGCCTCACCCCGGCCGGCTTCGCGCTGCTGGTGGCCTGCTACGCCCCGCTGCTGCTCTGGGGACCGCTGCTGCTCGCGGTGACCGTCGCCTACCACCGCCGCCGCTGCCGCGCCTGATCCCGGCACACGCACCGACGCCGCCGCCACCTGGCCGCCCCTTCGCGGAACTCGCCAACGGCGGTCGGAGGGCGACCACGGCGACCTGCGCGGAGACGCTACGAAGCTTATGTCGCAGCCGACTCAGCCGAGGCCGGGCGGGCCCGCCGCGACAGCGCCGCCGATCCATCCACGACATCAGCTTCGTAGGCAGCGCCGAGGGGACCGGCCGCCCGGCGTGCCCGCACCGGGGCAGCGGCACAGCACCGCCCCGGTGGCGGCCGTCAGTCGTCGACCAGGCGGCCGTCGCGCAGGGTCAGGGTCCGGTCGGCCAGTTCGATCAGCGCCGGGTCGTGAGTGGCCACCAGCGCGGTCATGCCGCGAGCGTGCACCACCGCCCGCAGCAGGTCCATGATGGACCGCCCGGTCTCCGAGTCGAGCTGGCCGGTCGGCTCGTCGGCGATCAACAGGTCCGGCTCGTTCGCCAGGGCCCGGGCCACCGCCACCCGCTGCTGCTGCCCGCCCGACAGCTCGTACGGGCGCTGCGCGGCGTGCCCGCCGAGACCGACCAGCTCCAGCAGCACCGCGACCCGCTGCTCCCGCTCGGCCGCCGGTACCCGGGCCAGCCGCAGCGGCACCCCGACGTTCTCCGCCGCGGACAGGATCGGCACCAGCCCGAAGGTCTGGAACACGAAGCCGACCGTCCCCCGGCGCAGTCGCAGCAGCTCCCGCTCACCGGCCGCCGTCACGTCGTGCCCGGCCACCCGCACCCGGCCCGAGTCCGGCCGGTCCAGCCCGCCGACCAGGTTGAGCAGCGTGGTCTTGCCGGCGCCGGAGCGGCCCCGCACGGCGACCAGCTCGCCCCGCCCGGCGGAGAACGAGACGTCCCGGACGGCGTGCACCGCGTGCTCGCCCCGGCCGAAGGTGCGGCTCACCCGGTCGACCCGGACCACCGCGGTGGTGGTCGCGCCCGCCGACGTCGCGGACAGCTGCTCGGTCATGCCTCACTCCGTTCGGCGTGCGCCCGGTCGCCGGGCCGCACCTCGACGTGGTCGGGTTCCAGGTTGAGCCGGACCCGGTCGCGCAGGGACAGCGCGTCGACGAAGGACGCCGGCAGCTGCATCCGACCGGTCCGGTCGAGCACGGCGTACTCCTCGCTGACCAGCTCGGTGCTGCCGTCCGCGCCGATCCGGGCGGTGCGGCGTACCTCGGAGGCGGTCCGGCCGTCGCGGATCGCGACGGTCCGGCGGACCTGGCCGGCCACCGCGTGGTCGTGGGTGACCACCACGATGGTCACGCCCAGCTCGGCGTTGATGGTCCGCAGCGCGGCGAAGACCTCCGCGCCGGTCGCCTCGTCCAGCTCGCCGGTCGGCTCGTCGGCGAAGAGCACCTCCGGGTCGTTGGCCACCGCCACCGCGACCGCGCAGCGCTGCTGCTCGCCGCCGCTCATCTGGCCCGGCCGCCGGTCCGCGCAGTAGCCGACCCCGACCAGGTCGAGCAGCTCCCGGGCCCGCTCGCGCCGGGCCCGCCGGGCCCGCCCACCGGCCAGCTTCATCGGCAGCTCCACGTTCTCCACCGCGGTCAGGTACGGCAGCAGGTTGCGGCCGGTCTGCTGCCAGACGAAGCCGACCATCTTCCTCCGGTAGCTGAGCCGACGCCCGTGGGACAGGGCGAGCAGGTCGTACTCGGCGACCCGGGCGATGCCGGCGGTGGGGGTGTCCAGCCCCGAGAGGATGTTCAGCAGGGTGGACTTGCCCGAGCCGGAGGCGCCGACGATCGCGACCAGCTCGCCCCGGTCGATGACCAGGTCGAGCCCCTGCAGGGCGACCACCTCCACCCCCTCGGTCTTGAAGATCCGGACCAGGCCGTCACAGACGATGTGCCCGCGCAGCCGGTCCTGGCCGCCGGCCCGCTCGGCCGCGCGCTGCGCGGCCCGCAGTTGCAGGGCGGCCAGGTCCGGCACCGCGGACGCCTCGGCGGTGGCTGTCATCTCAGCTCTCCTCTCCGAGCCGGAGCACCTCACCGAGGCGCATCCGACGGTTGTTCAGGGCCTCGACGGCGACCGCGAAGCCGAGGGCCAGCACGGCCAGCCCGAGCACCCCGGCGACCAGACCGGGTTCGAAACGCACCCGCACCGCCGCGCCCCCGGTGAACGCGGGCAGGCCGAGGACGGGGGTCAACAGCAGCGGCAGCAGCGCGCCGACCAGCGCGCCGGTGAGCACCGACACCAGCACCAGCGGAGTCAGCTCGACCAGCAGCAGCCCCCGCCACTGCCGGCGGGACAACCCCATGGTGCGCAGCCGGGAAAGCACCTGGCCACGCCCGCGCGCCCCGGCCAGCACCGCGAACGCCAGCGCGAGCAGGCCCAGCGCCGTGCCGCCGGCAGCACCGATGGTGAAACCGAAGACGAGCAGCCCGTTCACCCCGCTGCCGCCGAGTTCCGCCCGCACGGCCGACCAGGTACGCACCTCCGGCTGGCGGGGCCGCTCCCCACCGGTGACCGACCCGCTGCGCTGGTAGCGGCGCTGCCCCTCGTCGACCACCCGGCTCACCGCCGCCGCGTCGATGCCGTCGCCGGCCAGCACGAAAGCGGTGGGGATCAGCGGGTGCGGGGCGTCCGCCGGCAGCGTCGGCCAGGGCAGCACCGCGAAACGCTCGATGTTCCGGTCGACCAGCGGGAACTCCTCGACGGTCCGGGCCATCCGGACCGGCAGCCGGTTGCCCTGCACGTCGAGCCAGGCCGGCCGCCGGCCCGCGGCGTCGGCGAGCCCCGCGTCGGCGAGGTCCGCGGCCAGTGCCGGGGAGACCAGCGCCGGCAGCGGCGTCGAGCCGTCACCGGTGGTACGGAGGACGTCGGGCACCGCGACGCCGGCGCGGCGGCTCACCTCCGCGAAGGTGGCCCCGTCGACCAGCAGCACCTGGGTCTCCCCGACCCCGCCGAACCGGCCGGCGGCGTCGGCGTAGGGGCGCTGGGCCGACTCGACCAGCAGCGGGGCGACCGCCCGCACCCCGGGCAGCCCGGCCAGCGCCGCCGTGGTGTCCGGGGCGAACCGTTCCCCGTCGACCAGCACGTCACCGGGGACCGCGCGGGAGGCGGCCCGGTCCCGGCCGGCCTCGATGCCGGCGGCCACCACCCCGCAGAACGCGGCCGTCGCGACCGCCAGCACGACCACCACCAGCGGCGCCGTCGCGGCGGCCCGGCCGGCCCGCGCCGTACCGAGGAAGGCGACGCTGCCCCGGGCCCGGGCGGCGGCCCGGCTGAGCAGCCGCAACGGCCACGGGTAGGCGCGCAGCGCGAGCAGCGCCGCGGCGATCGCCACCAGCACCGGCACGGACACCAGCAGCGGGTCCACCGACCCGCCGAGGGTCAGCCCCCGGCGGCGCAGCAGGAACGCCCCGAGCACGGCCACGCCGAGCAGGCACACCTCGACGGTGAGCCGGACCGCGGTGGACCGGGCGCCGACCAGATCGGCCCGGCCGGACGTCCGCTGCCCGGTCAACGCGGCGACCGGCAGCGCCAGCGTCGCCAGCGCGGCGGCGAGCAGCACCCAGCGCAGTTGCGAGCCGCCGCCGGGCAGCAGACCGCCGAGCAGCCAGCCGGCGCCGGCCGCGACCGGCAGCACCAGCAGCGACTCGGCCAGTCCGCGGCGCAGCACCACGCCGGCCGAGCCGCCCCGGGCGCGCAGCAGCACGTACTCGGTCCGGCGGCGGCGGGCCGCCAGCCCGGCGGCGAGCACGGTCAGGCCGACCAGGGTGGCGAGCAGCCCGGCGGCGATGACGGCGAGCAGCGTACGGGCCGCGGTGAGCGACCTGGCGAACTGCCGCAGCGGGATGTCCACGCCCTGGGTGAGGGTGAGCCCGGCCGGGCGGGCTCGCTCCAGGCCGGCCAGCCCGGCGATCAACGCGCCAAGCTGGCCGGGGGACAGCCGGTCCGGCGCGATCCGGTAACGCCAGGCGAAACTGACCGGCCAACCCGCCGCGACCAGCGCGTCGAGGCCGGCGTCGCCGGTCACCCCGACGGCCAGGAACGGCTTGCCGTCCCCCACGGGCGCGGCGAGCCGCAGCAGCGACGGGAGGGTGTCCCAGACCCCGTCGTTGCGGTCGGTCGGCCGGAACACGCCCACCAGCGTGATCTTCTTCGCCTTCAGCGGTTTGCCGTCGGCGTCCAGGACGGAGAGCCGGAGCCGGCTGCCGGCGCGCAGCCCGAGCGGGCCGGCGACCGTGTCGGCGAGGGCCAGCTCGACGGAGCCGTCCGCGGTCACGCCCGCCTCCGGCCACCGGCCCTCGACCAGGGTGGCCGCCTCCCGGACCCCGCCGAGGGTACGCACGGTGAGGTCGATCAGTCCCTTGTCGGCGGTCAGGTCCGGCCCGGTGAGCCGGCTGAACATGGTCCGCGCGAAATACCAGCGCTCGCCGACGGACTGCCGCACGGCCGGGGGCATCCGTCCCTGGAGGGCGTCCAGCTCGGCGGCGCGGGAGGCGGCCACCGCCCGGCTCATCCCCAGGATCGGCTCCTCCGCCGTCGTGTAGAGCAGGTCCCGGCGGGCCACCGGCTGCCCGGCGACGTGCTCCCGCAGCCCCTGCCCGGTCAGCCGGTCGGCGACCCGGGGCACCGCCGTGATCAACAGCGCGGTGACCAGGGTCAGCACCGCAAGCAGCAGGAAGTGGCCGCCGTAGGCCCGCACCCGCCTCAGCACCCCGAGGACACTCATCCTTCTCCCCCGATCCGCAGTTGCTGGGCGGCCACCCGCCGCCGGATGCCGGTCGTGATGGCGGCACTGAAGGCGAGGGCCGCCAGCAGCAGCCCGAGCGCGGTCAGCCCGATCGGTGTCCAGGGCAGCAGGAAGGCGGCGTCGGGCACCGGCCGGCCGGCGGCCGGGGTGAGGATCACCAGGGGCACCATCGTCGCCGCGACACCGGCGCCCACCAGCAGCCCGACGCCGACCCCGATGCCGGCCAGGAAGGCCTGCTCGGCCAGGAGCGCCCGGGCCAGCAACCGGGGCGCGGCGCCCAACGTGTGCAGCACGGCGAACTCCCCCAGCCGGTGCCGGGCGGTGGCCCAGACGTCGACCGCCAGGCCGACCAGGGCCAGCAGCACCGAACCGAGCGCGGCCGCGAGCAGCCCGGTCCGCGCCCCCAGCCAGTACGGATCCCGGGCCGCCTCGGCGACGACGGCGCGCCGGTCGAGCAGGGTCACCCCGGGCAGCCCCGCGAGCGCGGTCGCCGCTTCGGCGTGCCCGGCCGCGTCGGTGCCCAGCCAGCACTCGGGCACCGGCCGGACCGTGCCCTGCCGCCGGAGCAGCCAGTCGGTCGCCGCGGGCAGGTCGACCAGCACGCCACCGCCGCTGTCGGCCGTCGCAGGAACGGCCTCGACCTCGCCGACCACCTTGACCGGCAGGGTCACGCCGGCCAGCGAGAGGCTGACCGTGTCGCCGGTACGGACGTTCAGCGCGGCCCGGGTCCGGGGGGTCAGCAGCGCCGGCGCCGGCGCGTTGTCGCCGCCCGGCACCACGACGAACCGGGACGGCGGCGGATCGGCGAACCGGCCGCCCTCGGGGATCACCACCCGGTACGTGGCGTCGACGGTCCCGCCCTCGACCAGGGCCGGCCCGATCGGTCCCTGGCCGGTGTCGGCGAGGTTCCACCCGCCGGTCAGCGCCAGCGGTAGTCGGGCGCCCGCGGCGTCGACCAGCCCGAGCCCGTCGACGCGCAGCCGGTAGCTGCCGCCCGTCGCCTCGCCCGCATCGGCCTCGAACCCGGCGAGGCGCAGCGGGGCGCCACCGGTGTCGGGCAGCCGCACGGCGAAGGGCACCCGGCGGCCGTCACCCGTCCCGGTCGCCAGCGGCAGCCGCCACGCCGTACCGCCGTCGGTGGTGACCAGCGCCGTCACCTCCACCCGCGGATTCCCGTCCGACTCGACGGGGGTACGGACGGTGCCGGTGAGCTGCCGCGCGGTGGCCGGCAGGACGGTCCCGGCCGGCGCGCCGCGGCCCCGGACCAGCCGGTCGAGCAGCTCGGTGGCGGACGCCCCGCCGGCGGCGTCGTCCAGCCGGAGCGCGCCGGCGGCGTCCGCCGCGTCCAGGCTCACCACGGTCGCCGGCAGGTCGTCCCGGCCGACCCGGACGTCGTCCCGCCAGGCCGGCAGCACCCGGTCCACCCCCGGCACCGCGGTCAGCCCGGCGACCCGGTCGGCCGGGGCGACGCCGTTGCGTTCGACCAGCCGCAGGTCGGCGCCGACGCGGTGCTGGGCCTGGTCGCGCTGCGACCCCTCCCACGAGGCCACCAGCGACCAGGCGAGGGTGCTGCCGCCGACGGCCAGGGCGAGCAGGAGCACCGGACCGGCGTGCGGGCGCCGGCCCGCCTGCCACATCCCGAACATCGTCGCCGTCCAGGGCCGCCGGTCGACGAACCGCTCGGCGAACCGGGTCGCCGGGGGCAGCAGCCGCAGCGCGACGACCGCCCCGGCCAGCACGCCGAGGGTCGGCGCGGCGGCCAGCAGCGGGTCGATGCCGAGGCCCCCGCCGGCCCCCGCTAGGGGCGACGCGTACTGCCGCAGCTGGGTCCAGGCGAGCACGGCGAGCGCCACCAGGGCGAGGTCGACGCCGGCCCGCTGCACGGCAGCGCCCCGGGTGGGGCGGGAGCGGGCCGCCATGTCGGCGACGTAGGTGCCGGCCCGGCGCAGCGCCGGCAGCACCATGGCGAGCAGGCAGCCGACCGCGGTGGCGACCGCCACCGCCCAGACCGGGCCGCCGCCGCCGTCGGTCAGCCGGAGATCCGCCGTGCCGGCGCCGAGCCGGCGCAGCGCCTCGCCGGCCAGCGCCGGCGCGAGCAGCACGGCCGGCGCCACCACCAGCGTCGCCTCGCGTACGGCGAGGCCGGCGAGCTGGCCGCGGGCCGCGCCCCGGGCGCGCAGCAGCGCGGTCTGCGCCCGCCGGTCCTCGTTGAGCAGCGCGGCGACCAACACCAGCGCGTACCCGCCGAGGACCACGATCAGCAGCAGCGGGGTGAGCAGGGCGGAGCGGCCGACCAGGTCGGCCCGGCCGAGCCGGTCGATCAGCCGGTCCATGGTGGTGACGCTCTGCGCGGACGAGCCGAGACCGGTGGCCTCCGGGAGCTGCGCCGAGATCGCGGCGACGGCCTGCTTGACCGTGGTCAACCGGCTCGGCTCGACCACGGCGAGATCCGGCGCGACCAGCCAGGACGCCGAGCTGGTGCCGGGGAAGGTGCGGGCGAAGTCGGCCGGGTCGAGGGCGAACGGCCCGTACGAGGTGACCGCGCCGGTCCCGCCGTCGCCGACGCCGGGGGCCAGCCGCCAGTACACCTCGGCCGGGTCGCGGGGTCGCCAGGTGCCGGCGAGCACCACCTCGCCGGCCCGCTCGGCGCTGCGGTCGAAGAGCGGCACCCGGTCGCCGGTGCGCAGCCCGAGCTGGCCGGCGACCTTCTCCGGCAGGGTCACCTGCAGCGGGGTGGCGCCCGGGGTGGGCCACGCGCCGGCGGTCAGCTCGGCGTGCCCGGCCAGGTCGCCGAGGGTGGCGAGGTTGGCGAAGAGCGGATCGTCGCCGACCCGGGCCGCGCCGAGGTCGCCGGTCAGCTCCCGCCCGGTGCCGTAGCGGGCCGCGGCGATGGTGACGGGCACCCCGCCCAGGCCGTCGGTGAACTGGGCGCGTACCGCCCGGTCCCGGTCGACGTACGCGGCGGTGTCCGCACCGCCCGACCCGCTCACCAGCAGGCTGCGCTCCTCGGCGGGCGCCGCCTGGAGGAGCGCCCGCTGCCCGGCGGCGACCGCCCGGCGGTTGTAGTCGGAGAGACCGGTGACCAGCGCGACCGCGACCAGGGCCGCGACCGCGGCGGCGAGCAGCAGCCCGCGCGCCTCGACGGCCCGCCTCCACACCAGTTTCATCCGACGCCTCCCCGGGCCCCCGACGGGCCGACGACCAGGAAGACCAGTCGGGGCGCGGGAAAGGTTCGCGCCCGTTACATGATCGTTACCGGGACGGCGGCAGGGGTCAGTCCCGGGGTCGGTCGCGGTCCTTGGAGGGCTGCACCCGCTTGGGCTCGCCGGGCATCTTCGGGTGGTCCGGCGGGTACGGCAGGTCGCCCTGGCCGGCGGCGGCGTCCCGCTCGGCCCACTCCAGCAGCGGCGTGATGTCCCACGGGGCGTCGTCGATGCCGGCGTGCGGGTCGCCCCGCTCGGCGAGCCGGGCCGGCACGCTGCCCAGGTGGAAGTCGTCCGGATCGACCTGGGGCAGCTCGTCCCAGTCGACCGGGGTGGAGACGGTGGCCCGGGCGTTGGCCCGCAGCGAGTACGCGCAGGCGATCGTCCGGTCCCGGGCCATCTGGTTGTAGTCCACGAAGACCCGGCTGCCCCGCTGCTCCTTCCACCAGGCGGTGGTGATCAGCTCCGGGCGCCGGCGTTCCAGCTCGCGGCCCAGAGCGATGGTGGCCCGGCGCACCTCGGTGAACGTCCACCGCGGGTGGATCCGCAGGTAGACGTGGACGCCCCGGCCGCCGGAGGTCTTCGGCCAGCCGGTCGCGCCCAGCTCGTCCAGCAGCGCGCGCAGCTCACCGGCGGCCGTCACCGCGTCGGCGAAGTCGGTGCCGGGCTGCGGGTCGAGGTCGATCCGCAACTCGTCGGGGCGGTCCACGTCGGCGGCGCGCACCGGCCACGGGTGGAACACCACGGTGCCCATCTGCGCGGCCCACGCGACGTGCGCGAGGTCCGCCGGGCACAGCTCCGCGGCCGTCCGGCCGCTGGGAAAGCTGATCTCCGCGGTCCGCACCCACGGCGGTACGCCCCGGGCCGGCACCCGCTTCTGGAAGAACATCTCCCCCTCGATGCCCTCCGGGAAGCGCTGGAGCGTCGTCGGGCGATCCCGCAGAGCCCGCATGATCCCGTCGCCGACCGAGAGGTAGTAGCCGAAGACGTCCGCCTTGGTGAACCCGCGCTGCGGGAAGATCACCCGGTCCGGGCTGCTTAGCCGTACGGTGTGCCCGGCCACCTCGATCTCCGCGGCCGCTGCCTTGGTGCCACCCATTGCGCGACCATATGCGATGGCACCGACGCCCGGCGTACCGTTGAACGGTGAGTCTTGATAAGAGCGAACTGCCCCGTACCGAGGAAGAGTGGCGGGTCCGGCTGAGCCCCGAGGAGTTCCACGTGCTCCGCGAGGCCGGCACCGAGCGGCCGTGGACCGGCGAGTACGTCGACACCAAGACCCCCGGCGTCTACCACTGCCGGGCCTGCGGCCTGGAGCTGTTCCGCAGCGACGCCAAGTTCGACTCGCACTGCGGCTGGCCGAGCTTCGACGACGCCATCCCGGGCGCGGTGAAGGAGATCCCGGACCGCACCCTCGGCATGCTCCGTACGGAGATCCGCTGCGCCCGGTGCGACAGCCACCTGGGGCACGTCTTCGAGGGCGAGGGTTTCACCCCGAAGGACACCCGGCACTGCGTGAACTCGCTCTCCATCCAGCTCGAGCCGGGCCAGGGCTGACCGGCGTCGTCCCGGCGCCGGCCGGTCAGAGCAGCAGCCGGCTGCCCTGGTCGTCCACCTGGTCGGCGGACTCGTCGTCGAGCCAGACGCCCCCGGTGGCGAGGTAGCGGAAGCGGTACTCCCCCGGGGCGAGCCGGACGGTCACCGTCCGGGTGCCGTCGCGGCGGGTCACCAGCTCGTGCCGGCCGGGCTGCCAGTCGTTGAAGCAGCCGACGACGCTCACCGTGCCGGGTGGGGTGTCCCGCGGCAGGCAGAAGGTGACCCGGGTCTGGTTGCCGAAGAGCTTGTTGCGCTTGATCACGTGGTCCTCCGGGGTTCGAGGCTGTCACCGGGCCTAACGCGCGACACGCCGGGAGCGACTCGCCGTCGAGCGGGATCAGGTTCGCCGGTTTCGGTTGCCCGGATGTGTCCGGTGCTCGACGCTGGTGTGACATGTCCGTATCGGGGGGTTTTGGAATGGCTACCTGCGAGGTCTGCGGTAACGACTACTGGATGGCGTTCGAGGTGCGCACGGTCAGCGGGGACGTGCACACCTTCGACTGCTTCGAGTGCGCGATCCACAAGATGGCGCCGATCTGCGAGCACTGCCAGATCAAGATCGTCGGTCACGGCGTCGAGGTCTCCGGCCGCTTCTTCTGCTGCGCGCACTGCGCCCGCGCCGTGGAGGCCACGGAGGGCGCCGAGATCCGCGACGCGGTGGGCGCCCGCCCCGCCTGAGCGGCGGCCCGGCCACCCCACCGCCGAGCCCGGCCGCGGTACAGGAGCCGCCTCCGCGGGAGGCGTCCCCGAGGGGGCCTACCATCGCGGGATGCCGTCGCCGCCTGTCGAGGTCCGGGTCGCCGCCTTCGCCGACCTGGACGCCCGCACCTTCCACGACCTGCTTCGGCTGCGCATCGACGTGTTCGTGGTGGAGCAGGCGTGCCCGTACCCGGAGCTGGACGGCCGGGACGTCGAGCCGGGCACCCGGCACCTCTGGCTGACCCGGGACGGCGACGTTCTGGCGTACCTGCGGATCCTGGCCGACCCGGGCGGCGTGACGCGGATCGGCCGGGTCGTGGTGGCGCCGGCGGCCCGGGGCGGCGGCCTGGCCGGCCGGCTGATGACCGAGGCGCTCGCCCAGGTGGGCGACCGGCCGTGCGTGCTGGAGGCGCAGACGCACCTGGTCCGCTTCTACGCCGGACACGGCTTCACCGTCAGCGGCGCCGACTACGTCGAGGACGGCATCCCGCACACCCCGATGCGCCGCGACGCGTGACCCGCCAGGGACGGGACGGGAGACCGCGGAGTCAGTAAGCGGGCTCGACGACGACCGCACCGCCGACCAGGACGACCCGACCGGAGACCTCGACCGTCGACACTCCAGGGCCCGGATCCGGATCCGGTGGTCCCGTGCTGGTGGCAGCCGTCCCGGGCAGGGCGGACGAGCCCGTCGGCGACGAGCCGCCGACCGGTCGGGGTAACGCCCACGGCATTGATTACGCTGAGCCCTCCAGTGAGATCATTCGGAGGGACTCAACTGTGAGATTTACGGGGATCCGCTGGAACCGCCGGACGGCCGGCATCGGGGCCGCGATAGTCGCCACCGCCGTGGCCGGCACGGCGAGCCTGGCCGCCGCCGGCTTCGGCGAGGACAGCGCCGTGTGGGGCGAGGGGGCGGGACCGGTCAGCACGGCCCTGCACACCGTGGCCTTCCCGGCCGCGAACGGCCGCGAGGTGACGATCCCGAGGCGGGACACCGAACGGTTCGCCATGGTCGGCGTGACCTGGGCGAACCCCAACGTCGACTTCAAGGGCACGATCGCCGTCCGCACCCACGCAGTGGACGGCAAGTGGTCCGGTTGGCGGCCGCTGGAGCTCGACAACCACTTCGGTCCGGAGCCGGGCGCCGAGGCGACCGCCGGCAAGGCACGCGGCGGCACGGACCCGCTCTGGGTCGGCCAGTCCGACGGGGTCGAGGTGCGGGCCACGGCGGCCGCCGGCGGCACCAGCGACCAGCTTCCCGCCGGGCTGCGCCTGGAACTGGTCGACCCGGGCCTGACGAAGCGCCGCAAGGCCGGTGCGGCCGGCGTCGGACAGATCCGGCCGGAGCGCCTCCAGCCGGTCGCCGAGGTGCAGGCGCTCGAGCCCACCCCGACCGACCCGGCCCCCACCGACACCGCGCCGGCCGAGACCACCGCCCCGGCGCCGACCGAAACCACCGCGCCGGCCGAGACCACCGCCCCGGCCGAGACCACCGCCCCGCCGGCGACGACCACCGCGCCCACGCCGACCACCACCTCGGCCCCGGCGCCCACCACGACCGCGCCCACCGTGGCGCCCACCGCCCCGGCGAACCCGATCCCGACGCCGAAGGTGGTCACCCGCGCGGAGTGGAAGGCGGACGAGTCGATCGTCACCGACCCGCCGACGTACGGGACCACGGTCAAGGCGTTCTTCGTGCACCACACCGCCGGCACCAACGACTACAGCTGCGCCGACTCGGCGGCCCTCGTGCGGGGCATCGAGATCTACCACGTCAAGAGCAACGGGTGGAACGACATCGGCTACAACTTCCTCGCCGACAAGTGCGGGGTCGTCTTCGAGGGCCGCAAGGGCGGCATCGACAAGCCGGTGACCGGGGCGCACACCTACGGCTTCAACACCGACAACGCCGCGATCGCCGTGCTCGGCACCTACATCAGCACCGGCATCCCCACCGTGGTGCAGGACGCCGTCGCGCACGTCGCCGCGTACAAGCTCGGCCAGTACGGCAACGACCCGTCCAGCAAGGTCACCCTGACCTCCGGCGTGGAGGGCAAGTACCACCTCGGCGAACAGGTGGTCTTCAACCGGATCTCCGGGCACCGCGACGCGGTGGCCACCGAGTGCCCCGGCGACGCGCTCTACGGCCAGCTCGGCGTCATCCGCAGCAAGGCGGCCAGCATCTACGGCTTGGGCATCACTGCCACCACGGGTAACAGGAACGGCACCACCTACTACGTCAGGACCACGCTGAACGTGTCCTGGACGGTTAGCACGCCGAGCGCGCTGATCTCCCGCTTCGAGGTTTTGGTGGACGGAGTGGTGGCTGCGACGGCGGCGAGCACGGCCCGCTCGGCGGCCCTCACCAGCATCAAGCCGGGCGCGCACACCATCCAGATCCGGGGCGTGCACCGGCTGGGGCGTACCGCGACGAGCGCCGGGCAGGCCATCGTCTCCGACGTCACCCTGCCGACCTTCCCGCAGGTGCCCACGCTCTCCCTGCGCACCGGCACGGTGAGCAGCACGGCGGTGCCGGTGAGCCTGGGCTGGCGTGCGGCGGACAACGTGACCGTCCGGCAGGTCGCGCTGACCGCCCCGACAACCGGCACCTTCGGCGCGAGTGGCGCGTACAGCACCACGACGAAGCCGGGCGTCACCACCGCCTGGTCAATGCGGGCGCAGGACTGGTCGGGCAACAACTCCACCTCCTCGGCGAGCTGGACCCCGGTCCTGCTCGCCGAGACCAGTGCCACCCGCTCGGGCACCTGGTCGACCTACTCGAGCAGCAGCTACCTGGGCGGCTCGGCGCTGACCGCCACCGCGGCCAAGGCCTCGCTGTCCTGGACCTTCACCGGTCGCTCGGTCTCCTTCGTCGCAGCGCGAACGTCGACCTCCGGCCAGGCGGAGGTCTGGGTCGACGGGGTGAAGGTGAGCACGGTGGACCTCAGGTCCAGCACCACGCTGTACCGCCAGGCGGTCTGGTCGAAGAGCTGGACCGCCAGCGCAAAGCACACCGTGAAGATCGTGGTGGTGGGCACGTCAGGGCGCCCCCGCGTCACCACCGACGGTCTGGCCTACGTGCGCTGACCCCGACAGGACGACGGGCCCCGGAGAGCATTCTCCGGGGCCCGTTCCGTGTCGACGGTCAGACCAGGCAGGTGACGATGTCAGCGATCGAGCGTCGTCGGCCGGTGTAGAAGGGGATCTCCTCCCGGACGTGCCGGCGGGCGCCGGAGGCCCGCAGGTCGCGCATCAGGTCGACCATCCGGTGCAGCTCGTCGGCCTCGAAGGCGAGCATCCACTCGTAGTCGCCCAGGGCGAACGAGGCGACCGTGTTGGCCCGCACGTCCGGGTAGCCGCGGGCCAGCCGGCCGTGCTCCGCGAGCATCTCCCGCCGCTCGGCGTCCGGCAGCAGGTACCACTCGTAGGAGCGGACGAACGGGTAGACGCAGAGGTAGGCCCGGGCCTCCTCGCCGGCCAGGAACGCCGGGATGTGGCTCTTGTTGAACTCCGCCGGCCGGTGCAGCGCCATCTGCGACCAGACCGGGGTGAGCGCCCGGCCCAGCGTGGTACGCCGGAACCGCAGGTAGGCGTCCTGCAGCGCGTCGCTGGACGAGGAGTGCCACCAGATCAGCAGGTCGGCGTCGGCGCGCAGGCCGGCGACGTCGTACGTGCCGCGGATCGTCACGTCCTTGCCGGCCAGCTCCTCGAAGAGGGCCTCGACCTCGTCGACGACGTTCTCGCGCAGCGACGGGAGCGGGCTGGTGGCCCGGTACACCGACCACATGGTGTAACGGACGGTGGCGTTCAGCTCCTTGAGCCGGGCCGCGTTGGTCTGCTCGGTCATGAACCCGATCCTCCCAGGGCAGTGATGATCTCCTCGGCCGCGGTCTCGCCGGAGCGGACGCAGACCGGGATGCCGACGCCGTCGTAACCGGCGCCGGCCAGGACCAGCGTGGGGTGGGCGGCGCGCAGCGCCGTCCGGGCCGCGGCCACCCGGTCGAGGTGGCCGGGGGCGTACTGCGGCAGGGCCCCGCCCCACCGCTGCACGTGGCTGGCGACCGGGGTGGGCAGCGGGGTGCCCAGCACCTTGGACAGCTCCCGGTGCACGGTGGCAACCAGGTCGCCGTCGGTCAGCTGCAGCGACGTCTCGTCGCCGTACCGGCCGACCGAGGCGCGGACCAGGGCGAGCCCGTCGGCCTGGCGCAGGTGCCCCCACTTGGTGGTGAAGAAGGTCGCGGCCTTGATCAGCAGCCCCTCGGTGGCCGGCACCAGGAACCCGGAGAGCTCGGGCAGCTCCGGCTCGGGCAGGCCCATGGTGACCAGTGCGACGCTGGCGTAGTCGAGCCCGCCGACGGCCGTGGCCACCTCGGGCGCCGGGCCGGCGAGCAGCCGGGCGGCCGGCCGGGCCGGCACCGCGAGCACCACCGCGTCGACCTCGACCAGCTCCGGGTCCCTGGTGGGGCCGATCACCAGCCGCCAGCCGGTCGCCGTCGGGTGCAGCTCGCGCACCGCCGCGTCCCGCCGGACGGTCGCGCCGCTGGCGGTCGCCGCCGCCTCGACCAGGGTGCTCAGCCCGCCGGCCAGGGTGCCGAAGACCGGCGCGCCGGGGGCGCGCGGCGCGGCGGCCTGGGCCGCCCGGACCGCGCCGACCAGGGTGTGCTCGACCCGGGCCGCCCGGGCCAGCGCCGGCATGGTGGTGACCAGGGAGAGGTCGTCGGCCCGGCCGGCGTACACGCCGCCGAGCATCGGGTCGACCAGCCGGTCCACCACCTGGTCGCCGAGGCGGTCGCGGACCAGCGCGCCGACCGCCACGTCCTCGTCCGGCCCGAGCAGCGGCCGGCCGCCGTCGCGGTCGGCGTCCGCGGCGGGCGTCGCCACCGCCGCCACCTTCGCCAGGTCCCCCGGTACGCCGACCAGCGTGCCGCCCGGGACCGGGCGCAGCCCGCCGTCGACGGCGAGCGCGGCCTGCCCGACAGTGGGGTGGACGATCGCGTCGGCCAGCCCGAGCCGGCGGACCAGGCTGACGGCGGCGGACTCCGCGCCGGCCGGGTCGCGCATCAGGAACGACTCCGCGCCGAACTCGACGGCCTGCCCGGCCAGCTCGCCGGTGCGCAGCTTGCCACCGAGGGCGCCGGACTGCTCGTACACGGTGATCTCGGTGCCGGCGGGGGCGCGGTCGCGCAACCGGACGGCGGCGGCCAGCCCGGTGATCCCGCCACCGACGATCGCCACCCGCCACGGTTGCCGCACGGTCATCTCCCCTGCTCGACCGGCCGCGCGGAGAGATCGTGCACCAGCGCGACCACCCGGGTCAGCACGTCGGGGTCGGTCTCCGGCAGCACGCCGTGGCCGAGGTTGAAGACGTGACCGGGGGCGGCCCGCCCCTGGTCGAGGATCCGCCGCACCTCGGCCTCCACCACCGGCCAGGGGGCGAGCAGCAGGCACGGGTCGAGGTTGCCCTGGACGGCCTTGTCCGGGCCGATCCGGCGGGTCGCGGCGTCGAGCGGGGTACGCCAGTCCACGCCGACCACGTCCGCGCCGGCCTCACCCATCGCGCCGAGCAGCTCGCCGGTGCCCACCCCGAAGTGGATCCGCGGCACGCCCGCGTCGGCCAGCCCGGAGAGCACGGCCGCCGAGTGCGGCAGCACGTAGCGGCGGTAGTCGGCCTCGGAGAGCGCGCCGGCCCACGAGTCGAAGAGCTGCACCGCGGAGACCCCGGCGTCGACCTGCACCCGGAGGAAGGCGAGGGTCACCTCGGCCAGCCGGCCGCAGAGGGCGTGCCAGAGCTCCGGCTCGCCGTACATCAGGGCCTTGGTCTTGGCGTGGGTCCGCGACGGGCCGCCCTCGACCAGGTAGCTGGCCAGGGTGAACGGGGCGCCGGCGAACCCGATCAGCGGGGTGTCGCCCAGCTCCGTGACGAGCAGCCGGACCGCCTCGTCCACGTAGGACACGTCGTCGCGGGTGATCGGGCGGATCCGTTCGACGTCCTCGGCGGTGCGCACCGGCTGGGCCACCACGGGCCCGGTGCCGGCCACGATGTCCAGGTCGACCCCGGCGGCGGCCACCGGGACCACGATGTCGCTGAACAGGATCGCCGCGTCCACCCCGTGCCGGCGGACCGGCTGGAGGGTGATCTCGGCGACCAGCTCGGGGCGGCGGCAGGACTCCAGCATCGCCACGTTGGCCCGGATCTCGCGGTACTCCGGCAGCGACCGGCCGGCCTGGCGCATGAACCAGACCGGGGTGTGCGGGACGGGCTCACGGCGGCAGGCCCGGACGAAGGGCGAGTCGGCCGGCCCGCCGCGGCGGGGATCTCCGTCTCGGGCGGCAGTGCCCGTGGTGTCGGTGGTCATCGCGGCAATCGTGCCACGCCCCCGGGGGCGGCCAGCGGGCACCGCCGCCTTTTGTGACGGGGCCCGCGACGCCGGTACGGACGCACGGACGGTCACCGCTCCCGCGCTCCGATGATCGTGATCGCGCCCCTCGGCGCGCCGTCCGGACGACCGGGCGGGCGGCGGAATAGGCTGCCGGCATGGCCCCCCCGATCGCGCTCCCGGAAACCTTCGCCCGCGCGGTCGCCGGACTGCGGTCGGTCACCCCCCGGCCGGAGATCGTGCTGGAGGAGGTCGGGGCGCCCCAGCGGCTGGCGCCGTACGCGTTCGCGCTCTCCGCCGGGGTGCTGCGCGACGGCGACGAGGTGGCCACCGGGCGGTTGATCCTGCTGCACGACCCGGCCGGGCACGAGGCGTGGCAGGGCACCCTGCGGCTGGTCACCTACGTGACCGCCGAGCTGGAGGTGGATCTCGCCGCCGACCCGCTGCTGCCCGGGGTGGGCTGGACGTGGCTGACCGATGCGCTGGACGCGCAGCACGCCCGGCACCGGGCGATCGGCGGCACTGTCACCCAGACCCTGTCGACCCGGTTCGGGGAGCTGGCCGGGCCGCCCGCGGCCGGCGACATCGAGATCCGCGCGTCCTGGACGCCGCTCGGCGTCGACCTGGCCGCGCACCTGCTCGGCTGGTGCGCCCTGCTGGCCTCGACCGCCGGCCTGCCCCCACCCGGCGTGACGGCCCTCCCGTCCCACCGCCCCGCCACCACCACCTGACCCCGCTCGTCCCCTTCCCGGGGACGATCATGGAGGTGTGGCGCCTCGTTCGTGGCGATCCGCCCCTTTCGGCGGGTGCCACAACTCCATGATCGACGCCCGGGTCGCGGCTCAGAGGTAGTTCTCGGCCTCGTCGCAGACCTTTTCCAGGCCCTTGCTGGCCTTGTCGAAGGCGGCCCGGTTGCCGGCCGACGCCGCCGCCATCGCCTGGGTCAGCTTGTCCAGGCAGGTGGCGATGACCTTCTTCTGCCGGGCCTGCTCGTCCCGGTCGTTCTTGGTGCCGGTCAGGTCCTGCTCCGTGTCGGCCAGCTTGTCCCGCACGGACTGCAGGTCGGTCTTGAGCTTCTCCATCTCCTGCTTGTTCGCCGCGATGGTGCCGTCCCGCTCGCTGACCTGGGCGGAGAGCTTCTTCTCGGTACGGTTCAGCTCGTTGTTCTTGGTGACGAACAGGCCGGTCATCACGCCGCCGAGGACGAAGAGCAGCCCCGCGACGAGGGCGAGGATCAGCGTCGTGCGGCCCTTGCCGGCGCCCGCGGCGGGGGCGCCGTAGGGCGGGACCGAACCGGGCGGGGCGGACATCGGCTGGCCGAAGTCCGGACCGGAGACCGGCGGGGCGGACATCGGCGGCGCCGAGAACGGCTGCGGGTACGTCGGGCCCGACACCGGGGCGGAGCCCGGCGCGTACTGGCCGGGCACCGGCGGGGTGGACGCGGGCTGGACGGGCTGGGGCACGGTCGGGTCCGGCTGGGGCGGGCCGTACCGCTGGGGTTCGGGCTGGCGGGCGCCGTACGGGGTGCCGTAGACGCCACCGGCCGGCGGCTGCGGCGGGTAGGCCGGCCGGTGGCCCTCTGGCCCGTTGGGTGGCTGGGACATCTCTTCTTCCTCCGGATTGCTGTTCCCCCGTGGGGTGGCCCCGAAGGGCCGGGGTCTGCGGGTCGAGGGCCGACGGCGTCGGCCGCCACAGGTTCGACGGTGCGGGGTGGAGTCAAGGCCAGCCGGGCGGCGGGCCGATTCGTTCGGTCGGTCGTTCGGTCAGCAGAGCTTGAAGGTGTCGCAGGCGGTCCTGATCGGCACCGCGAGGCCGATTCCCTCGGCGTCCCTGGCCTTGGCGGTGGCGATGCCGACGACCTCCTTCGAGCCGTTGATCACCGGGCCGCCCGAGTTGCCGGGGTTGATCGGCGCGTCGAACTGGATGACCGGACCGGAACCGTCCTCATCCTTACGAAACGCGCTCACCACGCCGGTGGTCACGCTGTCCTGCAGGCCCAGCGGGGCGCCGACCACGACGATCTGCTGCCCGGACTTGACCGGCGTGCCGGCGGCGACCAGGCCGGTGAACTTGGCGGTGGTCCGCAGCTGGGCGATGTCCTTGGCCTTGTCGACCTTGACGATGGTGGCCTCGAAGCGCTGGTCGGTCCGCTCCAGGAAGACCTTCCGGCCGCCGCCGTCGAAGACCGACTCCACCACGTGGAAGTTGGTGAGCAGGGTGGTGCCGCCGCCCGCGGGCGGCTTGCCGATCGCGAACGCCGTACCGGTGAACTGGCCGGCCCGGACCCGGAACACGCTGGGCAGCACGGCGCTCGCCACGGCCTCCGGGTTGAACGCCGCGCCGACCTGCTTCTCCAGCCCCTCCGTGCGCTTGTCGAGGCTGTCCAGTCGGGTGCCGTCGGCGCGCTGCGCCTCGGCCAGCCGGCGGTCGCTGGCGGCGAGCCGGTCGTCCAGCCGGTGCAGCTGGTACGCCTGCACCCCGGCGACGACGGCCAGCACCACGGCGAGCGCGAGCGCCACCACGGGCAGCCGACGCCGCCGGTCGGGCCCGGCCGCGGGGACCGGCCAACCGCCCGGCCCGCCCGGGTACGCGGGCGCGGAGGCCGGCTGGCCACCCGGGTACGCCGGTCCGGAGGCCGGCTGGCCACCCGGGTACGCCGGTCCGGAGATCGGCTGGCCCACGGGATGGCCCGGTCCGGCGCTCGGCTGCCCGGGGGACGCGCCCGGCCACGGTGCGCGGGACGGCTGCTCCGGCGCCGGCTCGGTCGGCGACCATCCGCCCGACCCGCCCGGCACCCCGGCCGCGGCGGACCCGGGACCGGTCGGAGCGCCCCACTGGCCGCTGTTCGGCGGCGGCGCGGACCAGCCGGCCCGGGGGCCGGGAACGCTCGACTGCCCCGGCCCCGTCAGTCCGGTCTCCGAGGCGGGCGCGGCCGCCCCGAACCCGGCGGGCGAAGACAGGCCGTGCTGGCCACCCATCATCGACTGACCAGGGGCGGAGGCGCCGGGCGGCGAGCCGGGGGCGGCGGAGTAGCCGGCGACCGGCCGGTTGGCGGACGCCGGCGGGAAGGCGGTCGGTGCGCCGGCGGGCGCGGGAGGGAAGCCGGTGGCCGGCTCGCCCGATGGGCCGGCAGGCGCGGGAGGAAAGGCGGCAGCCGGGGTCGGCGGGCCGGGGACGGCCGCCGGGTAGCCGGGAACGACCGGTCGGTGCGGCTCGAAGCGCGGCGGCAGCGGACCCGGCCGGCCCGTCTCGGGACGTTCCGCGCGGCCACCCTCGGTGGCCTCGTCGGCGCCGTGTCCCGGCGTCCCGTCGCCCGACCCGTACCCAGCCGTCATGATCGCCACGTCCTCCCCGTAGACGCCGTGCCGCGATGCCACCCAGGCCCCCCGGTCGCTCGGCGGCTCGATGGACCGTACCTGCGTGAACGGGGTTTGTCTCCCCCGATGTCCGACCCTGCCACGTCGGCGCCACCCGACGCCGTCACGACACCCGGCGGCCAGCTGGTCGACACGCACCCGACCGGCTGCGCACACCGGATCCGGTCGCGCACTAGGGTTGTCAGGTGACCGACGAACCACCCCTGCGCCGTCGGCCCGCCGAAAGCCGTACGGGAGAGGTATCTCAGCACCCGTCACCGGCCGCGCCGGCGCCGGCTGACGCGGGGACCGAACCCAGCACCGGCGGGCCCGTACCGCTCACCGCGCCACGCGAGGGCACGCCCGCGCCGGTGGCCACCCCGAGCGAGCTCGACGAGGTCGTGGCCCGCTTCGCCGCGGGCACCGGGCCGGTGGCCCTGGACGCCGAGCGCGCCTCGGGGTACCGCTACAGCCAGCGGGCCTACCTGGTGCAGCTGCGCCGGGCCGGCTCCGGCACGGCGCTGATCGATCCGCTGCCGCTGCCCGATCTGGCCGCCCTGGACGCGGCGATCGGCGGGGCCGAGTGGGTGCTGCACGCCGCCAGCCAGGACCTGGCCTGCCTGGCCGAGGTGGGGTTGCGACCCCGGCGGCTCTTCGACACCGAGCTGGCCGCCCGGCTGGCCGGTTTCGATCGGGTCGGCCTGGCCGCGCTGACCGAGCAGCTGCTCGGCTACACCCTGGAGAAGCACCACTCGGCGGCGGACTGGTCCAGCCGGCCGTTGCCGGAGTCCTGGCTGACGTACGCGGCGCTGGACGTGGAGATGCTGGTCGACCTGCGGGACGCCCTCGACGAGGAGCTGCGCCGGCAGGGCAAGTCGGCGTGGGCGGCGGAGGAGTTCGCCGCGCTGGTCCGCTCCGGCGCCCGTCCGCCGCGGGTCCGCGCGGAGCCCTGGCGGCGGACCTCCGGCATCCACCGGGTCCGGGGCGCGCGGGCGCAGGCCCGGGTCCGTTCCCTCTGGTACGCCCGGGACCAGATCGCCGTCCGGCGGGACGCCGCCCCGGGCCGGGTGCTGCCCGACTCGGCCATCGTGGCCGCCGCCGAGCTGGACCCGAAGGACGAGAAGACCCTGCTCACCCTCCCCGGCTTCGGCGGCCGGTCGGTGCGCCGGCTCGCCCGCACCTGGCTGGCGGCCCTGGACGACGCCCGCCAGCTGCCGGAGGACGCCCTGCCGGTGGCCCCCACGGTGGAGGGTCCGCCGCCGCCGCACCGCTGGGCCGAGCGCGACCCGGTGGCCGCCGGCCGGCTGGCCCGCTGCCGGGAGGTGGTGATCCGGATCGCCGGCGAGCACAACCTCCCGCCGGAGAACCTGATCGCCCCCGACTCGATCCGCCGGCTGGCCTGGCAGCCCCCGGAGGAGATCACCGACGACACGGTGGCGGAGACGCTCCGCGGCTTCAACGCCCGCGAATGGCAGATCGCCCTCCTCCTCCCCGCCCTCACCGAGGCCCTCACCATCCCCACCCCCTGACCCCCACCGCCTTGCGCGTTGATCATGAAGTTGTTGTCACGACCCGCCGTGTGGACCGACGACAACTTCATGATCACCGCGAGCCGGTGGTCGGGCAGCGGGTGTGGGGTGGGCCACACGGGGGGTGGTGTCGGCGTTGGTTACTGGCGAGTAGCATCCGAGGGAAATGCCAGTGCCGGCTAGGAGGCTCAAGTGCCCCGTGAAGTTCGAGATGTCGTCTTCGTCGACGGCGTCCGTACCCCGTTCGGCAAGGCGGGTGGCATGTACGCCAACACCCGCGCCGACGACCTGGTCATCCGCTGCATCCGCGAGCTGCTGCGCCGTAACCCGCAGCTGCCGCCGGAGCGGGTCGAGGAGGTCGCCATCGCCGCCACCACCCAGATCGGCGACCAGGGCCTGACCATCGGCCGCACCGCCGCCCTGCTGGCCGGCCTGCCCAAGACGGTCCCCGGCTTCGCGATCGACCGGATGTGCGCCGGCGCGATGACCGCCGTCACCACCGTCGCCAGCGGCATCGCCATGGGCGCGTACGACATCGCCATCGCCGGCGGCGTCGAGCACATGGGCCGCCACCCGATGGGTGAGGGCGTCGACCCCAACCCGCGGATCATCGCGGAGAAGCTGGTCGACCCGTCCGCCCTGGTCATGGGTGCCACCGCGGAGAACCTGCACGACCTGGTCCCGCACATCACCAAGGAGCGCACCGACGCGTTCGCGCTCGCCTCGCAGCAGAAGACCGCGAAGGCGTACGCCAACGGCAAGCTCCAGGACGACCTGGTGCCGGTCGCCATCCGCGACGAGGAGAACGGCTGGGGTCTGGCCACCGTGGACGAGGCTCCCCGGGACACCTCCCTGGAGAAGCTGGCCACCCTGAAGACCCCGTTCCGCCCGCACGGCAAGGTCACCGCGGGCAACGCGGCCGGCCTGAACGACGGCGCCACCGCGAGCCTGCTCGCCTCCGAGGACGTCGCTCGCGAGCTGGGCCTCCCGGTCGCCATGCGGCTGGTGTCGTTCGGCTTCGTCGGCGTCGAGCCCGAGGTGATGGGCGTCGGCCCGATCCCGTCGACCGAGAAGGCGCTGCGCATCGCCGGCCTCACCATCGACGACATCGGCCTGTTCGAGCTGAACGAGGCGTTCGCCGTGCAGGTGCTCGCCTTCCTCGACCACTTCGGCATCGCCGACGACGACCCGCGGGTCAACCCGTGGGGCGGTGCGATCGCCATCGGTCACCCGCTCGCGTCCTCGGGTGTGCGGCTGATGACCCAGCTCGCCCGGCAGTTCGCCGAGCACCCCGAGGTCCGCTACGGCCTCACCGCCATGTGCATCGGCATCGGCATGGGCGGCACCGTGATCTGGGAGAACCCACACTGGACGGAGTCCGGCAAGCCGGCTCAGGGGGAGGGCAACAAGTGAGCGCGCTCGCCGCACCGAACGAGGTCGTCACCAAGGCGCTGCTGCGCCAGGTGAACGTGCCGGGGCTGGACCGTCCCGCCGCCCTGATCACCCTGGACAACGGCTTCGACCACACCAAGCCGAACACCTTCGGCCCGGCCGGGCTCACCAGCCTGGACGAGGCGATCACCGTCGCCCTGGCGGCGAACCCGGCGTTCATCGCGGTCACCGGCAAGCCGTACATCTTCTGCGTGGGCGCGGACATCGTCGGCCTGCCGGCGCTCGCCGACCGCGCGCAGGCGCTGGAGATCGGCCGGCTCGGCCACCGGGTCTTCGCCCGCCTGAAGGACAGCGAGATCCCGACCTTCGCCTTCGTCAACGGCGCGGCGATGGGCGGCGGCCTGGAGCTGGCCCTGCACTGCCACTACCGGACGCTCTCCGGTGGCGCGGCTGCCCTGGCGCTGCCCGAGGTCTCGCTCGGCCTGGTCCCCGGCTGGGGCGGCACCCAACTGCTGCCGAACCTGATCGGCATCCCGGCCGCCACCCAGGTGATCATCCAGAACCCGCTGATGCAGAACAAGATGCTCAAGCCGAAGCAGGCCGCCGAGATGGGCATCGCGGACGTGCTGCTGGAGCCGGCGGACTTCCTGGAGCGGTCCCTGGAGTGGGCCGCCGGCGTGGTCCGGGGCGACGTCACGGTGACCCGGCCCGAGGTCGACAAGGACATGTGGGCGGGCGTGCTCTACTTCGCCCGGCAGACCCTCGACCAGCGGCTGCACGGCGCGGTCCCGGCCGCGTACAAGGCACTGGACCTGCTGGAGACGGCGAAGGACGCCGACTTCGCCACCGGCACGGCCGCCGAGGACGAGGCCCTGGCGGACCTGGTCTTCTCCGAGGAGCTGCGCAGCGGCCTGTACGCGTTCGACCTGGTGCAGCGGCGGGCCAAGCGGCCGGCCGGCGCGCCGGACAAGGGGCTGGCACGCTCGGTCACCAAGGTGGGCATCGTCGGCGCCGGCCTGATGGCCAGCCAGCTCGCGCTGCTCTTCGCCCGCCGCCTCCAGGTGCCGGTCGTGATGACCGACCTGGACCAGGCCCGGGTGGACAAGGGCGTCGGCTACGTGCACACCCAGATCGAGAAGGCCGTCAGCAAGGGCCGGATGGACAAGGGCACCGCCGCCAAGCTGTACGGCCTGGTCAGCGGCTCGGTCGACAAGTCCGTCTTCGCCGACGCCGACTTCGTCATCGAGGCCGTCTTCGAGGACCTCGACGTCAAGAAGCAGGTCTGGGCCGAGCTGGAGAAGATCGTCAAGCCGGAGGCGGTCCTGGCGACGAACACCTCGTCGCTGTCGGTCACCGCGATGGCGGCCGAGCTGGAGCACCCGGAGCGGGTGGTCGGCTTCCACTTCTTCAACCCGGTCGCGATGATGCCGCTGCTGGAGATCGTCCGGGCCGAGCGGACCGACGACGCCACGCTGGCCACCGCGTTCGCGGTCGGCAAGCAGCTGAGGAAGTCCTCGGTGCTGGTGAAGGACGCCCCGGCGTTCGTGGTCAACCGGCTGCTCACCCGCTTCCTCGGCACGGTCTTCGCCGCCGTGGACCAGGGCACCCCGCTCGACGTGGCGAACAGCGCGCTGGACCCGCTCGGCCTGCCGATGCGCCCGCTCGCCCTGCTCCAGCTGGTCGGCCCGGCCGTGGCGTACCACGTGGGCGGCACCCTGCACGCCGCGTTCCCGGACCGGTTCGCGGTTAGCGAGAACCTGAAGCGGATCGCCGACTCCGGGCAGCCGATCGTGGTCGAGGACCAGGTCAACGAGGAGGTCGCCAAGCTGCTCGTGGTCGGCGACCAGCCGCTCACCGCCGAGCAGGTGCGCCAGAACGCGCTCGACGCGCTGGCGCAGGAGATCCGGCTGATGCTCGACGAGGGCGTCGTCGCCGAGGCGCAGGACATCGACCTGTGCATGATCCTCGGCGCCGGCTGGCCGTTCCACCTGGGCGGCGTCACGCCGTACCTGGACCGGACCGGCACCTCCGAGCGGGTCACCGGCCAGCGGTTCCTGCCGCGCGGGGTCGCCAGCCTGCTGTGACAACTCCAGCTCGGCGCGTCTGACGCCGCGCCGCGACCTGGAGCCGTCAGCCTGACCCACCCCCGCTCCCCCGCGATCGCGGTGGCCGACCGCCCCTCCGGACGGACCGGCCACCGCGATCGTCATTTCCGGGGGCGGACCTCCCGGCCCGGCGGCGCACCGAGCCGGGCTTCCCGGCCGCGGTGCGGGGGCCGGTCCCTCCGGGGTGGCGGCCGTCGCTCCGGGCCCGGTACGCCGTGCCTGGTCACGACCCGGCGGCGGTTTCGTCACGTCGACGTGGGGCGGACAGCGGCAGGTCGGCCGGCCTGACTAGGATCATCCGTCCCGGATCTTTACCTGGAGCTGACCCATGTCCCAGCCCCCGTCCAACCCCTATCCCGGTTCCTACCCGCCGCCGCAGCAGCAGCCCGGCGGCTACCCCTCGCAGCAGCCCGGCCCGCAGTACGGCGGCTACCCGCCCCAGCAGCCCGGCCCCCAGTACGGCGGCGGCTACCCGGGCGAGCAGTCGGACCCCCAGTACGGCGGCGGCTACCCGCCGCAGCAGCCCGGCCCGCAGTACGGCGGCGGCTACCCGCCCCAGCAGTCGGACCCTCAGTACGGCGGCGGCTACCCGCCCCAGCAGCCCGGCCCCCAGTACGGCGGCGGCTACCCGGGCGAGCAGTCCGCCCCGCAGGCCGGCTCCTACCTGGAGAGCGGCCGGCCGTCCTACGGCACCCCGGCCGGCCCCCCGCCCAAGAAGTCGAATGTCGGCCGGATCCTGCTGATCACCCTGGCCGTCGTGGTGGCGCTCTGCCTGGGCGGCGGCGCGGTCCTCTACTTCACCACCAAGGACAAGGTCGGCGAGGTGGTGGACGCCACCAAGACCCGCCTGGTGGCGCCCGCGACGCTGGCTGGCAAGCCCAAGGTGACGGATCCGCAGTTGACGTCCGCCGCCGAGCAGATGAGCGCGGAGATGAAGAAGGACGTTCCGGACGCCACCAGCACCGTCGGCGCGTTCTACGGCAACCCGGCCAAGAAGGATCTGGTCATGATCGCCGGCGCGTCCGGCGTGCTGGCCGACCCGAAGAAGGAGCTGGAGGATGGTGCCAAGAGCCTCTCCAGCGAGCTGGCGGTGACGACGTTCAGCCCGGTGGACGCCGGCCCGCTGGGCGGTGACGCGAAGTGCGGCGACGGCAAGATCGACGGCAGCCCGGTGGGCGTCTGCATCTGGGCCGACCGCGGCAGCCTCGGCGTGATCGTCATCTACTTCAAGTCCGCCGACGACCTGAAGTCCCAGTTCGCCACCATGCGCGGGCAGATCGAGCAGAAGGGCTGACCGCCCCGGACCCGGTGACCGGGCCCCCGCCCCGAAGGTGGCGGGGGCCCGGCGCGTATCCGGGTCAGGCCGCGGCGGTCCGTTCCGCCGCACTGCGGCAGACGCAGAACTCGTTGCCCTCCGGGTCGGCGAGCACCACCCAGCCGGTGCCGTCCGGACGGCGGCGGTCGGCGACCAGGGCAGCGCCGAGTCCGAGCAGCCGCTCGACCTCGGCGTCCCGGGTCCGGTCGGCCGGTTGCAGGTCGAGATGGAACGCGCCCTTGCCGTGCCGCTCCCCGACCTCGACGAAGAGCAGGTCGGGGCCGTGGCCGCCAGGCGCGACCAGGACCGCCTCGGGGTCACCCGGGTGGTCGTCGTCGTGCAGCCGGCGGTCGAGCGCCCCCGCCCACCAGCTGGCCAGCTTGTACGGGTCGTCGGACTCGACGGTGACGCAGTGGATCAACGCACTCACGGTGCTTCCTCCTGGAGTGGAGTGGAGTGCGCCCCGCGGAGGTGGATGCTGTCAGCGGTGATCGGGGCGGGGCGCGGGACTGTTCGTGGTGGACATCGACCGCACCCCCTTTCCGCGCGTCGGGCTGACGCGGCCGATCATGTCACCGCCCGGGCCGGGGGCACAACCCCGTTCCGACGCCGACCCGGCCCCGTGACGGGACCGGGCCGGTGTCATCCGGCGGTACGGGTCACGGGGCGACGAACACGGCCTTCGCCCGCCAGTCGGCGCCGTCCACGGCCGGACCGCTCCGCACGGTGAACGACCCGGTCGGCACGCCACCGGCCCAGTCCGTCGAGGCGAGCTCACCGGTGCTCCGGTTGACCTGGTAGAAGGTGCTCCCGGAGAGGAAGACCCCGCCCGCGTCGGCGAGACCGGTCACCCCCGCGACGGTGAACTTCTCCGCGCCCACCGCCCCGCTGTCCGGGCTGAACCAGCGCCAGTAGAGGCCGCCCTGCCCGACGAGGGTGTAGTAGAGCCGGCCGGCGGTGTAGAACATCCCGCTCACGTTCGGGATCTCGGCGTAGAAGTTGGTGGTCACCCCGACGTACGTCTGGCCGGCCGGGCCGGAGTCGGTTTCCACCGCGTCCCAGTACGCGTCGTGGTACGGGTCGACCAGCGCCGGCGTGCCGAAGGTGGCGCCGTCGAAGGTACGCCGCCACAGCGCGCCGTTCATGCCGTAGAAGAACGTGCCGCCCACCCAGAAGCCGCCCCGGGCGGTGGACCAGGCGGTGCCGTCCGGGTTGGCCACCGGGCTGGTCGCGCCGACCGTGGTCACCCCGTCGTACGGGCGGACCTCGACCTCGTCGCCGGTGCCCGCCGGCGGCGCCCCCGTCTTGACGATCTCGATGCCGTCGACGAGCGGGTTCTCCACCACGTGCCCGAAGTCGATGTCGACCGAGCCGTCGCTGACGACGGTGAAGGAGCGCATGGTGCCGACGTTGTGCCCGACGGCGCCGGAGAGGTCCAGGTCGTCGAGGACGAGGGTGCCGTCCAGGGAGACGTCGAACACCCGGGAGCCGGGGGCCGAGGTGCCGTCGTACCGGTTGGCCAGGTAGAGCCGGACCTGAATCTCGGTGCCGGCCGGCACGGGGAACTGCCAGCGCATCTCCGGGTCACCGCCGGAGTCCCAGCGCTCGTCGCTGTAGAGGGCCGCCGGGGTGCCGGCCGGTACGGTGGCGTCGACGCTGCCCACCGCCGCGAACCCGGCGGTGCTGCTGCCGGCGTTGTGGTACGGGCTCGGGTTGCCGGAGTCGTCGGCCGCCCAGTCCGGCCCGCTGTCGGCCGAGCCGACCAGCGGCCCACCGGCGTTCACCCGGTAGAGCACGTTCGTCGGCGCCGGGACGCCGGCCCGGTAGACCTTGCCGGGCAGGCTCGCCGTGCTGGTCGGGTGCGGGGCGGCCCCGCCGGTCAGCGGGAAGAACGCGATCCGCTCCCGCCGGTACTGGAAGTTGCCGATCCAGGAAGTGTCGGAGCCGACCCAGACGCCGCTCGGCGTCACCAGCATCTCCGTCGCGCCGACGCCGCGCGGGTGCCGGCCCGGGTTCCAGGACAGCGGCAGGCCGCTGAGCGGGTCCAGCGCGGCGATGCTGGGCCGGCCCACCGCGCCGGCCTGCGCCGAGTCGCCGCCGAAGCTGTTGTTCAGCCAGCGGAAGTGGCCGCCGACGTAGACCGCCTGCTCGCTGATCCCCACCGACAGGAAGGTGTCCCCGCCGGAGTAGTCCGCCCAGGTGGGCTGTAGTTCGGTGCCGGTCGCGCCGGCCTCCCAGCGGGCGGCGGCGTCGCAGAGGGTGCCGGCGTTCGGGGCGCCGGTGGTCACCACCACGAAATAGCTGCTGTCCGGGGCGTACGCCACGTCCCGCAGGTACGAGTCGAACGCCCACCAGGCGCAGCGCGGGGTGTACCGGCTGGTGTTCCAGTCGGCGACGGTGGCCGCGGTGGCGCCGAGGTCGAGCTTGACGATCTGGTCGTGGACCACCCCGTCGGCCTTCTTGAAGTTGCCGATCACCACGAGCTGCCGGCCGTCGGGGGAGACGGTGAGCTTGCTCGCGCCCACCCCGGCGCTGGCACCGCTGACCCCGTCGTAGTTGTGGTGCTCGGTGAGCGTGGTGGTCAGGTAGCCGTCCACCGCGCCGGTGCTGGGGTTGAGCGAGGCGAGCCCGCCGCGCGGGTTGGTGTTGCCGGCGGTGGTGAAGATGCCGCCGACCAGGAGCCGGCCACCGACCAGGGCGACGTCGTTGACCAGCCCGTTGAAGGCCGGGCCGGCGAAGCTGGTGACCACCGCGCCGGTGGCGACGTTGAGCAGGGCCACCTTGCGCCGGGTGACCCCGTTGACGGTGTTGAACTTGCCGGCGATGAAGACGGTGCCGGCGGTGGGCCCGGCGACCACCGCGTAGACCTCGTTGTCGACGGTCGGGGCGAAGGCGGCGTCCACCGCACCGGTGGCCTTGTCGAAGGCGAGGACGTAGTTGCGGGCGATGTCCACGTCGGAGCCGCGATTCTGCGCCCGGGTGAACGTGCCGGCGGCGATGATCTTCGTACCGGCGTCGTAGATGGCGTGGACGGTGCCGTCCATGATGTCCGGCGAGGCGGTCGAGGGGGCCTCCTTCACCAGCGTGGTGTGGTCGGGCGCGGCGGTGGCCGGGCCGGCGGCGGTGAGGCCGGCGGCGGTGAGGGCGACCGCGGCGAGCGCCGCGAGGACCCGGCGGGTCAGGGTCGAGGGATGAGTCACTGGCAGCTCCGGTTGTGCATGCGCGGACAGGACCGGCGGACTCCCGGCGCGGCGGGGGGTGAGGCACCCGTCCGGCCGCCGGGGTACGGCCGGGTGGGGCAAGGTGCACCGCCCACCCTGCGGCACCGGTTCCCCGCCGTCCAGCGCCCGCCGCGTTTTCCATCCGACCCTCGGGCGCGCCCGCCCGACCACCCGAGGAGGCCGGACGGGACAGCCGGACCGCCGGCACGAAAAGGTGACTGTGGATGGTGGTTCGGCGGGGACCGCCGCGCCGTCCGCCGGTCCCGCCGACGCCGAACGGAGGCCCGGTCAGCTCGGGCCGGGGACGTCGGCCGACGGCAGGGTGACCGTCACCTCCAGGCCGCCGCCCGGCTGGGCGACCACCGCCACCGCGCCGCCGTGCGCGTCGCAGACCGCGCGGACGATGGAGAGCCCGAGGCCGGAGCCGCGCGCCCCGGTCCGCTCCTGGCCGCCGCGCCGGAACGGCTCGAACAGCCCCGGCACGTCGGCCTGGGCGACCTCGAAGCCGGTGTTCCCCACCACCAGCCACGATCGCTGCCCGTCGCTGCCGGTACGCACCCAGATCCGGCCGTGCAGGTGGTTGTAGCGGACCGCGTTCTCGATCAGGTTGCCGGCGAGGCGGTCGAGCAGCCCCGGGTCGCCGACCACCGGCGCCGGGCGCAGCGAGGTCTGCACCCGCAGCCCGATCCGTTCCACCTCGCGCGCGACCGCGGAGAGCGCGTTGGCGGTGCCGACGGCGAGGTCGCACTCGGCGCGGCGGCCCAGCCGGCGGCCGGTCTGGGCCTCGCTGCGGGCCAGCACCAGCAGGGCGTCGACCAGGCCGTTGGCCCGCTCCGAGGCGTCCCGCACCACGGTCGCCATCCGGCGGTACTCGGCGATGTCCGCCTCGTCGTCGCTGAGCGTCACGTCGATCTCGGTCCGCATCACCGCGAGCGGGGTACGCAGCTCGTGCGAGGCGTTGGCGACGAAGCGTTTCTGCGCCTCGAACGCGGCGGCGATCCGGTCCAGCATCGCGTCGAACGTCTTGGCCAGCTCGGCCACCTCGTCGTCCGCCCCGGACCAGCCGATCCGCTGGTCGAGGGTGGCCTCGCCGAGGCGCTGGGCGGTCGCGGTGACCTGGTGCAGCGGGCGCAGCGCCCGGCCAGCCACCGCCCACGCCCCGGCGACCCCGACCACGCTGATCGCCAGCAGCGCCACCAGGCCCTTGATCAGCAACTCCCGCGACGCGGCGTCGACCAGCTCCCGCTGCCACTGCCCGGCGTCGATAGTGCGGCCGTCGGCGAGCACCACCGTGGTCCCGGGCAGCAGCTCGTCGGTCGGGCGCAGCGCGGCGCGGACCAGCAGCCAGGCGAGCAGCACCAGGATCGCGCCGGCGCCGACCAGCAGCACCCCGTTGAGGAGGGTGAGCCGCAGCCGCAGGGTGGGGCGCACCCGCAACCGGCGGGTCACGGCGCCACCTCGCCAGCCCGGCTCACTCCTCGCGCTCAAGCCGACACCTCGGCCGTCCGGTAGCCGGCGCCCACCACCGTCTCGATCAGCGGCGGGTCGCCGAGCTTCCTGCGCAGCGTCATCACGGTGACCCGGACGATCGTGGTGAACGGGTCGGTGTTCGCGTCCCAGACCCGTTCCAGCAGCTCCTCGCTGGAGACCACCGCGCCGCGGGCCTTGAGCAGCTCGGCGAGGACGCCGAACTCCTTGTTGGTCAGGTCGACCGGCTCGCCGCCCCGGGTGACCACCCGGCGGGCCGGGTCGAGCACCAGGTCGGCGACCTCCAGCACCGGCGGGGCGGCCGGGGTGGCCCGCCGGCCGAGCGCCTGCACCCGGGCGACCAGTTCGTCGAAGGCGAACGGCTTGGGCAGGTAGTCGTCGGCCCCGAGCTGCAACCCCTCGACCTTGTCGGCCACGGTTCCGCTGGCGGTGAGCATCAACACCCGGGTCAGCGTGCCGGAGGCGGCCAGGTCCGCGCAGATCCGGTCGCCGTGCACGCCGGGCAGGTCCCGGTCGAGGATCACCACGTCGTACCGGGTGACGAAGGCGGCCTCGTGGCCGGTGCCGCCGTCGTACGCGACGTCCACCGCCATGCCGCGCTTGCGCAGCCCCCGCGCGATCGCGTCGGCGAGGTTGCGCTCGTCCTCCACCACCAGTACCCGCATCCCGGCCTCCTGCCTCGTGACCTCCCGACAACCTAGTGCCGGCCACCAAACCAGCGTCCCTCGCCGTCGTTGCAGAAATTCTTCAGGTACGCGATGCTTCCCGGCACCCGCCGCCACCCGCCCGGGGCGCGGCGGCCGGCGACGAGCGGACGGAGCTGCCATGACCGGAACGCCTGGGCGGAACATCGCGTACCGCGGCTTCCGCCTGCCGGCCGACCTCGACCTGGGCGCCGCCGAGGGGATGGTCGCCGTCCCGGGCGGCCTGGCGATCGGCGCGCCGGTCGGGCAGCTCGACCACGCCGACCCGCACACCGGCCGCACCGCCCGGTACGACCGGGCGACCTGGACCTCCCCGGTGGTGTGGACCGGCTTCGCCGCCGACGAGATCGTCCCGTCCTGGACCGGGGACACCCCGGAGGGCGGCTGGCTCCAGGTCGAGCTGCGCGGCTGGGACGGGGGCGAACCGTCCACCGACTGGTACGTGCTGGGCCGGTGGGCCGGCGACGACGCGACGATCCACCGCAGCTCGGTGCCGGGCCAGCGCGGCGACGACGCCCGGGTCGCGGTCGACACGCTCTGCGCCCGGCGGTCCACGACGGGCTGGCAGGCGCGGGTCACCCTGTTCCGCCGCACCGGCGCCGCGGCCGGTCCGGTGCTGCGTACCGTCGGGGCGGTGGCCTCGGCCGAGGAGCGGGACGCGCCCGATCCGCCGGCCGCCACCGCGGCCGGCGGCGCCGCCCGGGGGCGGGTGCTCGACGTGCCCCGGTACGCGCAGCGGCTGCACGGCGGCGGGGAGACCCGCTGGGGCGGCGGCGGGGACTCCTGGTGCAGCCCCACCTGCGTCTCGATGGTGCTGGACTTCTGGGGCGCCGGCCCCACCCCCGACCGGTACGCCTGGGTGACGCCGCCCGGCCCCCGGCCGGTGGTCGTGCACGCGGCGCGGAGCTGCTACGACCACGCCTACGCGGGCGCGGGCAACTGGCCGTTCAACACCGCGTACGCGGGGCGGCACGGGGTGGACGCGTTCGTCACCCGGCTGCGGTCGCTCGCCGAGGCGGAGGAGTTCGTCGCGGCCGGCATCCCGCTGGTCGTGTCGGCCGCCTTCCGCGCCGGGGAGGTGCCCGGGCTGGACTACGACACCAAGGGCCACCTGATCGTGCTGGTCGGCTTCACCGCCGACGGCGACCCGGTGCTCAACGACCCGTACGCCGCCGACGACGACGAGGTCCGCCGGACCGTCGCGCGGGACCGGTTCCAGGCCGCCTGGCTGCGCGGCAGCGGCGGCCTGGCGTACGTGATCCGGCCGGCGTCGGTGCCGCTGCCGCCCGCCCCCGCGCAGGCCAACTGGTGAGCCGCTGATCAGCGGCGCTCCCGCCAGACCACCAGGCCGCCGGAGGGCCGCAGGCAGACCAGGGCGGCGGCCGTGGCGGCGCAGTCGTCCCACGAGCCCGGCAGCACGGCCCGGAACCGGGCCTGCCCGGCCGGGACGTCCAGCTCAGCGACGAGGGTCCGGTCATCGCCGAGCCGGCGCAGCCCCAGCAGCGGGCGTGCGTCGCCACCGCCCAGCCGCCAGCGCCCCAGCCGGGCGAGCGCCCCGCCGGTCCGCGGATCGACCACCGACAGCTCCATCTCCAGTCCGACGTCCGGGGCGCTGGCGAGGAGCCGGCCGTCGACCGGGCCGATCCCCAGCCAGCGGTCATCCGTCCAGAGCAGCCGCCCGGTCGCCGGGTCGACGGCCCGCAGCCCGGGACCCCGGTCGCGCAGGCAGATCACCTCCGCGCAGTCGGCGAACCAGGCCGCGGCCGACGAGCCGACCGGCATGCTCCAGCGCCGGTCCAGCCGGTCCAGGCCGTACGCGGTGACCGTGCCCGGCGCCCCGTCGAGCAGCAGCAGGTCGCCGACGACCTGGGTGAACCGGTACGACACCCCGTCCGCGGCCGGCGGCACCCGCCCGGCGCGCAGCAGCGCCCCCGAGCCGGCGTCGTGGACCTCCACCCGGCCGGCGGCGGTGACCAGCACCACCCGCGTCACGCCCCGGTCGCCGACCTCGTACGCGAGCCCGTTGCCGGGCAGCGGCAGCGACCACCTCGACCGGCCCGACACCGGGTCGACCGACCGGACGGTGCCCGTCCCGTCCGCCCGGGGCGTCTCGAAGAGCACGCCGTCGGACTCCGTCCGGACCGGGTAGCCGGGCTGCCGCCAGCGCACCGCCCCGGTCTCCGGGTCCAGCGCGGTGGAGGCGGGGTCGCCGGCCCCGGCGGGGCTGCTGATCACCAGCACCGCGCCGGCCATCGTGGTGAGACCGAGCGCGTGGTCGCCGGTGGGGAGGACGAACCGCCACAGCGGCTCCCCGTCGGGCAGCCGGTGCCCGGTCACCAGCTGGCCCGCCCGGCCCACCGTGCCCGGCCCGTCGGCGACCACCAGCCGATCGGCGAGCACCAGGAAAACGGCGCCCTGTGGGGCGGGAACCACCACCGACGGCTCCCGGCCGGGGTGCACCGCCGAGCCGGCCAGGGTGAGCAGCGCGGCGCAGAGCGCCGCGACGCGTACCGACCGGCTGGGCGCCCGGCGCGGGTCGGGC
Organism: Micromonospora sp. IBHARD004; assembly: GCF_052814115.1. NCBI lineage: Bacteria > Bacillati > Actinomycetota > Actinomycetes > Micromonosporales > Micromonosporaceae > Micromonospora > Micromonospora sp. IBHARD004. The sequence goes on along the minus strand of NZ_CP199934.1, from coordinate 1,835,900 downwards.
GGCGGCTCGACCTCGTCGCCGTGCCGCAGCTCGCCCAGCTCGATCACCGGGGTCACGGCAGCCGCCACAGCCCGAACCCGCCGTCGGCCCGCCGGCAGACGAGCACGCCCGCGCCGACCCGGCAGTCGCCGAGCAGGCCGGGCAGCGCGCCGATCACCCGGGCCCGCGCGGCCACGGGATCGAGCTCGGCCACCACCAGCCGACCGTCCCGGCCCCACCGGGTGCCGATCAGCGGGACGTCCGGATCGGCCCAGTTCGCCAGCTCCCAGCTGCCCAGGTCGGCCAGCAGGTGACCGGTCGCCGCCTCGACCACCGCGTACCGGGAGGCGCCGGCCGGGTCGGCCGCGATCACCAGGAACCGGCCGGCCGTCTCGCGCAGCACCGCCTGCCAGTGCTCGTCGTGCCACCGGATGGCGCCGGTCGCCGGGTCGAGCACCCACATCCCGCCGACCTGCTGGTAGGCGCAGAGCAGGGCGCCGCAGGGGCTCAGGTCGCCGACCAGGGAGAGCCGGGTCGTCCAGCGCCGGTCCAGGCGGTCCAGGCCGTAACCGGTGACCGTGGCGCCGTTGTCCCGGATCACCAGCAACAGGTCGTCGATCACCGCTGTCCGCTGCCAGCTGGGCAGCTCACCGGGGCGGATGTCGCGGGTGACCAGCCGGGCGCCGGAGACGGCGTCGCGCACCTCGACCTCGCCGGAGGCCGGTGCCAGCACGACCCGGTCGGCCCCGGCCGGGCCGTAGCGCAGGTCGACGCCGCCCGGCGGCGTACGCAGCGACCACAGTGCCCGCCCGGACGGCACGTCGACCCGGCGGATCGTGCCCTGCCCCTCCGCCCCTTGGGTCTGGATGAGCACAGCGTCCCCCGCCTCGACCGCGACGCCGGGCTGTTGCCAGCCGAGCCGTCCGGTGCGGGCGTCGACGGTGAACGTCCCGTACGCGTCGTCGGCGCCGCCCACCGGCCCGGTGAGCAGCACCGATCCGGCCCGGTTCAGCAGCCCGACGTTGTCGCCAATGCCCACCGGTAGCGAGCTGCGCCACAGCAGGGCGGGCGGACCGTCGGCCGGAATCCGGTACGCGACCAGCTGCCGCCCCTCGTTCCGGTCCAGGTCGGGCGGCTCGACCAGGTAGAGGCGGTCGCCGACGAGGAAGGCCGCCGCGCCGGGGCGGGCCGGCACGGCGGCGGCCGGACGGCCGGCCGCCGGAACGCCGCCGGCGAGCGTGAGCAGGGCGACCGCCAGCACCGCGAGGGTCCGGTACGGCCGCGCGGCGGGTCGGGGCCGCCGGGTCGACGGTGCCGGCGCCGGGTCGTCGCGGAGCTCACCCAGATCGATGACGGTCACGGCCACCCCCTCCCCCGCCCGTCCGCCGGGCGGCACCGCCGGGACGCACCGGCCCGGCCGGGGCGACGCCGCGCCGCCTGTACGATGGCCCGTCGTGGCCGTGCCGGTGGTAGACCCCTCGTTGAACTCCGCGTCCGTCGCGGTTGAGCCCGTCGTGGCCGACCCGCCGCGCCGGCCGCGACGCCGACCGGCCCGCACCGACGTGCTGGCCATCGGAGCCTATGCGTTGCTCGGCGTTCTCGTCTGCCTCAACTACTGGGGGGACGTCCAGCACCGCGTGTCGTCGCACCTGCCGACCGACCACAGCTGGTTCGAGTGGCTCTTCGCGCACGGCGCCTACTCCCTACGGCACCTGGAGAACCCGCTCTTCACCGCCCGGCAGAACGCGCCCGACGGCGTGAACATGATGGCGAACACCTCGCTGCTCGGGGTCACCCTGCCGCTGGCGCCGCTCACCCTGCTCCTCGGCCCGCAGGTGACGTACGCGCTCTACCTGGGCGGGGCGCTCGCCGCGACGGCCGGCACGTCGTACTGGATGCTCTCCCGGCACCTGGTCCGGTCCCGGGGCGCGGCCTTCGTCGGCGGCGCGTTCCTCGGCTTCGCGCCCGGCATCGTGCACCACGCCAACGGGCAGCCGAACTTCGTCTCCAACTTCCTGCTCCCCCTGATCGTGGTGCGCGTGCTGCGCCTCGGCGAGCCGGGCCGGTGGTGGCGCAACGGCATCGCGCTCGGCGTGCTGGTCGCATACCAGATCTTCATCAACGAGGAGATGCTGCTGCTCACCGCGCTGGCCTGCCTCGTGGTGGTGGCGGCGTACGTGGCGCAGCGACCGCGGGCGGCCTGGGCGCGGGCCGGCGCGTTCCTCGCCGCCGGCGGCGTCGGCGCCGGGGTCGCCCTGCTGCTGACCGCGTACCCGATCTGGTTCCAGTTCAACGGGCCGCAGTCCTACCGGGGCCTGCAGGGCGGCGTCTTCCACAGCTGGGGCGAGGACCTCGCCGCGTTCGTCACCTTCGCCCGGGACACCGTCGCCGGCGACGAGGCGGTGGAGAAGACGATCGGGCTGACCGAGCAGAACACCTGGTTCGGCTGGCCGCTGGTGCTGGTCGCGCTGGTCGCTCTGGTGCTGCTGGTCCGCCGCTCGCTCGCCGCCCGGATCCTCGCCGTGCTGGTGGTGGTCTTCACCGTCGCGGCGATCGGCCCGAAGGTGCGGTTCGACGGGGTGGAGACCGCGATCGACGGCCCCTGGGCGTACGTCCCGGACGACCTGCCGCTGGTCGAGATGATGATGCCGACCCGGCTCTCGCTGGTGGTGGCCGCCGCGGTCGGGGTGCTGCTGGCGCTCGCCTGGGACGCCCTCGCCGGCGGCGGCCGCCCGCCGGTCCCGGCGCCGCGCTCCGTCCCGGCCGCCGAGCGGACCGGCGCGGAGGGGACCGCCGAGCCGGCGCCGCCGGCCGCCGGGTCGCCGCGCCGCTGGCTGCGCCCGGTCGGGTACGCCGCGCTGACGCTCGCCCTGCTGCCCCTGGTCCCCCGGCCGCTGCCCGCGCAGCAGGTCGACCCGCCGCCGCACTTCATCACGGCGGGCGGCTGGCGCCCGTACGTCCCGACCGGCCGGACGCTGGTGCCGGTGCCCATCCCGAGCAACGTGCACGGCCTGCCCACGCTGCGCTGGAGCGCGCTGACCGGGCAGCAGTTCCCGATCCCCGGCGGCTACTTCATCGGCCCGAACGAGCAGGGTGAGGGGGTCTTCGGCGCGCCGAACCGGCCGACCAGCACCCTGATCTACGCCACCATGGACGCCGGCAGGGTGCCGCCGCTCACCGGGGAGAACCGTCGCCAGGCGGTCGAGGACCTGCGCTTCTGGAAGGCCTCGGTGGTGGTGCTCGGCGCCGGCCCGCGCGAGGCGGTGCTCCGGGAGCTGATGACCGCCCTGCTCGGCCCGCCGCAGCGGGTCGACGACGTCTGGCTCTGGGACGTCCGTCCGCTGCTGCCCTGACCCAGGGTCAGCTGGTGAGGGCGCGGACGTCCCAGAGGTGGGCGCCGGGCACGTCCCGGCCGGGGCCGACGAGGGCGTCCAGCGTCACGCGGACCGGGTCGGCGGGCGACGAGCCGGCCTGCACCAGGACGGCGGCCCGCCAGTGGCGCAGGTCCTCGACGGCCTGGCGCCGGTCCGCGTCGCCGACCGGCGGCACCTGGCCGCTCTCCGCGGCCCGGCGCAGCAGCAGCGAGGTCGGGGTGTCCGGCGCGCCCCAGTGCGCGGTCGGGTCGGCCGCGTCCGTCGGGCCGATGAAGAAGCCGCCGGGCGCGTCGAAGGCCAGCCCGGTCCGGGCCGACCAGAACGTGGCCGGGCTGACCGCCGCCCCGGTCACCGGGAGCACCGGCACCAGCGTCATCCCGGGCGGCACGTACGCCCGCCAGCCGCCGTCGGCCACGAACTGCGGTACCGGCCCGGCGGGCACGGTACGGATCGGCGTCGGGGCGAGCGGCAGCAGCGCGGCGGCCACCGCTCCGGTCCAGAGCAGCCGCCGCGCCCGCCCGACGCCGTGGTCGTACGCCCGGTCGAGGGCCAGGGCGAGCAGCACCCCCAGCACCGGCACGCAGACCAGCGCGAACCGGGCGGGCACCACCAGGTCGAGCAGCGGCACCCCGCTGACCAGCCGGTACGGCCCGGGCAGCCCGGTCTCGTGGTGGGCGACCCGGATCCCGGTGCCGAGGGAGAGCAGGGCGAAGAGCAGGCCGCAGCCGGCCAGCGCGCGGACCAGGGGCCGCCGCCACAGCCGGACCACCACCAGCACGGCGAGCAGCGGCAGCGCCGGACCGAAGAAGGAGTTCTCCTCGGTCGGGTTCGGCGACAGCAGCCCCGCCGAGTGGGCGTCCCCGGCGACGGTCTGCCGGGCGGCGGCGGTGAACGAGGCCGCGTCGAGGCGGAAGCCCGCCGCGAAGAAGGGCATCCCGGCGTAGTTGCCGGGGCCGCGGAACTGGAACCACAGCGGGTAGGCCAGCAGCACCCCGGCCACCAGCGCGCCGACGCCGAGCCGGCCGAGCAGCGCGGGCGCCCGCCGGCGCGCGGCCGCCGGGTCGGCCAGCGCGTACGCCCCGGCGAGCACCCCGGCGGCGAGGGCGAGGAAGACCAGCACCTCCTCGCCGAGGAAGACCTGGTACACCACGGCCAGCCCGAGCAGCACCCCGTCCCGCCGTACCCGGTCGGCGGCGGGCCGGAACACCAGCCCGAGGATCACCGGGACCAGGAACTGGGCGGCCATGTGCAGGTGCGCCCCGGCCTGCGAGACCATCCCGGGGGCGAAGCCGCAGAAGAGCCCGCCCACCGCCGCGGCGACCCGGGACCGGACCAGTCGGCGGGCCAGCAGGGCGTACCAGGCGGTGGCGCTGCCGGCCAGGCAGCAGACCACGGCCACCAGGAAGGCCGTCTGGGAGCCGAAGAGCAGGGTCACCGGGGTCAGCGGCACGCCCAGCCCGAGCACCGAGGTGTTGGCCATCAGGTTGACCCCGTCCGGGGCGTTCAGGGCGGTGCTGTGCAGCGGGTTCTCCGCGCCGGCCACCGCCCGCGCGGCCCGGGACAGCATCCACTCGAAGAGCATCTGGTCGCCGGCCTGGTGGAAGAGCCGCTCCGGGCGGCCCCACTGCCCGCCGGTGAGCAGCACGGCCAGCCCGAGGTAGCCGGCGACGACCAGCACGTCGACGCGGCGCGGCACGCGGCGGCGGGGCCGGTCCGCCGGGGCGCCGTCGGGCGGGACGGCGGCCGGCGGGGCGGTGGTCAGGCCGACCGGCCGGTCAGTGTCCGGACGTCCCACAACCACACGTCCAGCTCCTGCCGGCCGGGGCCGACGAGCTGCTCGACGGTACGCCGCAGCGGCTCGGCGTTCTGCTGGTCCAGCGGCAGCACCACGACGGCCGCCCGCCAGTGCCGCAGCTCGTCCAGGCAGCGGCGGCGCTGCCGGTCGTCGAGCTTCGGCGTACGGCCGGTGGTGGCCACCTCCGCGAGCAGGTCGCCGATGCCGCTCGGCCGCCCGCCGAACCGGCCCGGGTCGCCGGTCACGCCGTTGCGTGGGGCGAGGAAGTAGCCACCGGGGATCTTGAAGTCCAGGTTGGTGCTGGCGGCCCAGCGCATCGCGTTGGTGTTGCCCATGCTGGTCACGGGCACCGACACGAGGGTCTGGTCCGGGCCGACGTAGTCGCGCCAGCGGTCGGCGGTGATGAACCGGGGCACCGCGGGGCGGGTGGTGGCCTGCAACGGCATCGGCGCGATCGGCAGCAGCGCGAGGACCAGGCCGGCGACGGTCAGGGTCCGGACGGTCCGCCGCTCGGCCGTCCGCAGCGACGAGGCCCGCTCGACCGCCAGGGCCAGCAGCACCCCGATCACCACGGTGGTGATCAGGCCGAACCGGGTGGGCACCACCGCGTCGAGCAGCGGCAGCCGGACCAGCAGCTCCCACGGGCCGGTGACGAGGTCCCGGTCCCACCAGGAGACCCGCTCACCGAGGGAGAGCACCGCGAAGAACAGCCCGGTCGCCGCGAGCGCCCGGACCACGATCTCGCGCCGCAGCCAGGCCACGATGCCGACGGCGAGCAGTGAGAGGCTCCAGCCGAAGAAGGCGTTCTCCTCCGAGTAGTTCGGGGCGAGGTTGACGTTGGCCCGCTCGTTGCCGCCGAGGGTGGGCGAGCCGGGGGCGAAGAACGCGGCGATGTCGTTGCCGTAGTCGCGGACCGTGTCGCTGAGCCCGTGGTACGCCATCGGCCCGGCGAACTGCACCCAGAGCGGGTACGCCAGCAGCGCCCCGGCCAGCATCGCGCAGACGGCCAGCCCGACGCCGAGCGGGCGCCACGCGGCCGACCAGAGCTCCCGACGCTGGGCGAGCACGGCGAGCAGGAAGACGCCGCAGGCCAGCGCGGTGAAGAGCAGGATCTCCTCGTTGATGAACGCCTGCACGGTGACCAGCAGGGCGAGCAGCGCGCCGTCGCGGACCGGTCGGGTGGCGCGGGCCAGCACCAGCACCCGCCAGACGATGAACGGCAGCAGGAACTGCGAGATGATGTTGGGATGCCAGCTGGCGTGCGAGAGCATCGCCGGCGAGAACCCGCAGAACCAGCCGGCCACCGCGGCGGCCAGCCGGGTCCGCACGACGTGCCGGGAGAGCACGTGGTACCAGGCGGCGGCGGTGCCGGCGAGGCCGAGCGTCACCAGCGTCACGAAGGAGACGGCCGGTCCGAAGAGGAGGGTCACCGGCACCATCGGGATGCCGAGCGCCAGGATGGCGGTGTTCGCCATCAGGTTGACCCCGTCGGGGTAGTTGAACTGGTCGGTGTAGAACGGGAACTCGCCGTGCAGCACCACCCGGACCGAGTGGGCGAGGAAGAACTGCACCTGCGCGGGGTCGCTGCTGTAGAGCGGGGCGACCCGGCCGGCCGGGTCGGCCCAGATCCGGCTGGTCACCCAGACCGCGGCGAGGAGGAAGACGCCGTGCACCGCGAGGTCCTGCCGCCGGGGCGTCCACCGCCGGCGACGCCGGGCGGCCGGGCGGTCGGCGCCGGTGACCCGGTCGGCGTCGGTGACTTGCGGGGAGCCGGTCGGGGCGTCGGCATCCGCTGGGGAGTCGACACGGGTCTCGGCAGGCGTCACAGTCGGCGGAGTCTACCGGAGCGGGGGAAACGGCACGAAACGCGTCGCACGGTCCGCAGTGGCCCGTGCCGGAGGCGAGGCGGGCGCGGTCCGGCGATCGGACATCTCGTACCATGTGGCTTCGAAAACACGACCGGCGACGCGATCGGGGGCGTACAGGTGGCTTCAGTCCGCCGGCGCGGCACGACGGCCACCACACTGCTGGCGCTGCTGCTGACCGGGACCGCGTGCGGCCCGGTCGCCGACCGCCGGGCGACGACGCTGCCGGTCGGCTACGACAGCCTGGACGGGTCGCTGGCGGTCTGGCCGGCGCGCGGCAGCCTGGCCGGTGACGCCGCCGCGACGGCGGCGGTCACCGCGGCGGTGCGCGACTGGCGTTCGCCGGTCGACGACCGGGCGCACCTGCCCTCGTCGGGCATCCTCTTCTCCGGCCAGGTGGACGGAACGCCGCTGGCCCTGGTCGCCGCGGACGTGCCCGGCGAGAGCGCGTCCTGGCTGCTGCAGCTCACCCGGGACGGCGAGCGGTGGACGGTCCGCCACGCCACCGAGTACACCGACCCCGGCTACCTGGTCTACTCCGACCTGCTGCCGGTGCAGCTCCCGCAGGGCCGGCGCTACCTGACCTCCGCCCGGGTGGAGCGGCTGCTCGGCCCGGACGGGCGGGCGCTGCCCACCGCCGACGGGATCACCGCGCCGGTCGCCGTGCCGCCCTGCCGGGCGGTGGAGCTGACCGCGACCCTGCGGCCCACCCGGTCGCTGCCGCGCGGCCGGGCCGCGGACCGCCTGCTCGACCTCGGTACGGCCACCGCCGACCCGCGGTACCCGCTGGTCCGCGACGAGAGCGGCTCGGGCCGGCGGGCGCTGACCGGGCTGGACACGTGCGTGCTCGCCGGCGAGCGGGGCCCGTTCGGCAGCGTCCCGCGCCGGATCGGCGACCGGGACGCCCCCCGCTCGGCGCCGGAGTCCTGGCCGATGGCGAAGCTCGCCGTCCGCACCCTGGGCGAGGTCGCCCTCGGCGGCGGCAAGCCGGCCGACCTGGAGCAGCTGAGCTGGGAGAGCGCCACCGGCACGATGACCGCGGTGGTCTACCGCCCGGCCGACGGCGGGACCCCGGTGGTCTCCCCCGCCGACCGCGCCACCACCCTCCAGGCGTACCTGCTGCCGATGCCGGGGCAGCCGCTGGCGGTGCTGAGCTGGCGGGCCAGCCGGGACGCCTCGTTCGCGGCGCCGCCGGGCACGTCCCGGCTGGTGGACCGGCCGGGGCTGGTGGTGGCGCCGCAGCCGGCGGCGAAGCAGACGTTCAGCCTGGCCGGCACCGAGAAGACCTGGTACCGGTCCGTCGGGGGCCGCTGACCGCAGCGAACGGGCGGCCCGAGTGCGCGGGCCGCCCGTTCGTCGTGCTGCGTCAGTTCTTGGCGCCGGCCTCGTCGCGCTGGACGTCCTCGACGGGCTGGGCGTCGAGGCGGGAGATCCAGCCGGTGACGTCCCGGGCCACGTCCTGCGCGGTCAGGCGGAGGTCGGCGAGGATCTGCGCGCGGGTGCCGTGCGGGTGCCAGTCGGCCGGCACGCCCAGGTCGCGCAGCGGCACCCGGACGTCGGCGTCCCGCATCGCCTGGGCGAGGGCGTCGCCGACGCCGCCGACCCGGACGCCGTCCTCGACGGTGACCACGAGCCGGTGGCCGGCGGCCAGCTCGACCAGCTCGGCCGGGACCGGGCGGACCCAGCGCGGGTCGACCACGGTCACCCCGTAGCCCTGCTCGGCGACCCGGGCGGCCACCTCCATGCCCAGCCCGGCGAAGGAGCCGACGGCGACCAGCAGCACGTCGGTGCGGGCCGACTCGGCGAGCACGTCGACGGTGCCGACCCGGCGGACGGCCGGCAGGTCGGCGGCGACCGTGCCGGTCGGGAAGCGCAGGATGGTCGGGCCGTCGTCGACGGCGATCGCCTCGCGCAGCTCCTCGCGGAGGCTGCCGGCGTCCCGCGGGGCGGCGATCCGCAGGCCGGGCACCACGCCGAAGACGGACATGTCCCAGATGCCGTAGTGGCTCGGCCCGTCCGGGCCGGTGATGCCGGCGCGGTCCAGCACGAAGGTCACCGGCAGCTTGTGCATCGCCACGTCCAGCAGGACCTGGTCGAAGGCCCGGTTGAGGAAGGTGGCGTAGACCGCCACCACCGGGTGCAGGCCGCCCATCGCCAGGCCGGCCGCCGAGGTGGCGGCGTGCTGCTCGGCGATGCCGACGTCGTAGACCCGGTGCGGGTACTTGCGGGCCAGGGTGGCGATGCCGGTCGGCTCGGCCATGGCGGCGGTGATGCCCACCACGTCGGGCCGCTCGTCGGCGATCGCGACCAGCTCGTCGGCGAAGACGTTGGTCCACTTCACCGACGGGACGGCGAGCAGCTTGCCGGTCTCCGCGTCGAACGCGCCCGGGCCGTGCAGGCAGTCCGCCTCGTCCTCCTCGGCCGGGCGGTAGCCGTAGCCCTTGCGGGTCACCGCGTGCACGATCACCGGGCCGCCGAAGTTCTTCGCGGCGCGCAGCGACGACTCGACCGCGGCGATGTCGTGCCCGTCGACCGGGCCGACGTACTTGATGCCGAGGTCCTCGAACATGGCCTGCGGCGCGACCGCGTCCTTGATGCCCTTCTTGACCGCGTGCAGCACCTCGTACATCGGCTTGCCGACGAGCGGGGTGGAGCCGAGGGCGTCCTTGACGGTGTCGAGCACCTTCTCGTAGCCGGGGTTGAGCCGCAGCGAGGAGAGGTGGTCGGCGAGGCCGCCGATGGTCGGGGAGTACGACCGGCCGTTGTCGTTGACCACGATGACGAGGGGGTTGCCGGCGGTGGCGATGTTGTTCAGCGCCTCCCAGCACATGCCGCCGGTGAGCGCGCCGTCGCCGACCACGGCGACCACGCTGCGCGGCTCGCCCCGCAGCGCGTACGCCTTGGCCAGCCCGTCGGCGTAGGACAGCGCGGTGGAGGCGTGCGAGTTCTCGATCAGGTCGTGCTCGCTCTCCGCCTGGCTCGGGTAGCCGGAGAGGCCGCCGCGCTGGCGGAGCTTGTCGAAACCGTCCTGCCGGCCGGTGAGGATCTTGTGCACGTAGGCCTGGTGGCCGGTGTCGAACAGGAGCCGGTCCCGCGGGGAGTCGAAGACCCGGTGCATCGCCAGGGTCAGCTCCACCACGCCCAGGTTCGGACCGACGTGCCCGCCGGTACGGGAGACCTTGGCGATCAGGAAGTCACGGATCTCGGCGGCGAGGATGTCCAGCTGCTCGGCGGTCATCCGCTTCACGTCCTGCGGGCCGCGGACGGCGCCCAGCAGCCGACCGTGGTTGGCCGTGCCCTCTTCAACACTCATGACGGAAGAGTCTATCGGCCAGCCGACAGCCCGCAGCTCGGCCCGAGATCACCGCAGGTCGGGGCGGGTATGCCCTGCTCAGCGCGGTGCTCGGCGTCAGCCCATGATCGTCGGTGGTGCGCAGCCGCCAGCGGCCGGCGCCGAGCGCGGCGAGCCGGCCGCGGAGTGTGGGATTGCGCACCCCGCCGCCGGCGGCGACCACCTCGGTGACCCGGCGGCGCGCCACGCGTGGACCGGCGGCGTCGGCTCAGCCCGGCGGCAGGAGGAGCCCGACCAGCTCGACGTGCTGGGTCATCGGGAACAGGTCGAAGCCGCGCAGCGCGGCCAGCCGCCAGCCCAGGCCGGTGAAGGTGCGCACGTCCCGGGCGAAGGCGGCCGGGTCGCAGGCGACGTACGCCACCGCGCGCGGGCGGGCGGCCACCACGTCCCGCACCACCTGGGCGCCCGCGCCGGAGCGCGGCGGGTCGAGCACCACCACGTCGACCGGGCCGGTGACCCGGCGGCGGGACAGCGCGGTCTCCACCCGGGCCGCCACCGCCTCCACCCGGGGCAGGTCGGCCAGGTTCTCCCGGGCTGCGGCCACCCCTTGCGCGGAGGACTCGACCAGGGTGACCCGGGCGTCGCCGACCCGGCCGGCCAGGGCCGCGGCGAAGAGCCCGGCACCGCCGTACAGGTCCCAGGCGGTCTCCCCGGGGCGCGGGTCGAGCAGGTCGAGGACCGCCCCGACCAGGGTGTCCGCCGCGGCCGGGTGGACCTGCCAGAAGCCGGACGCGGGCAGCCGCCAGTCCCGCCCGGCGGCCACCTCGCGCACCACCGCCGGTCCGCTGACCGGCGTGGGGACCCCCTCGGCCAGCGCCACCACGCTGACGTCGCCGCCGGTGGAGGCGACCGTCTCGACCGCGTCCGCGTCCGGCCAGCGGGCCCCGCTGGGGGTGAGCACCGGCAGCTCCTGGATCGCCGGGTGGGCGATCAGGCAGCGGTCGATCGGCACCACCTCGTGCGAGCGGTGCTTGAGCAGCCCGGCCCGGCCGGCGCCGTCGACCGCGTACCGGACCCGGGAGCGCCAGCCCAGCAGCCCGCCGGGCAGCGCCTCGACCCGGACGCCGAGCGCGTCGACCTCGGCGTCGGTCAGCCCGCCCAGCCGGGTGAGCTGCTCGCGCACCACGGCGGTCTTCCAGTCCAGCTGCGCCCCGGGCGCCACGTGCTGCAGGTCGCAGCCGCCGCAGCGGCCCGGCTTCGCGTACGGGCAGGGCGGCTCGACCCGGTCCGGGGAGGCCTCCAGGATCTCCACCGCGTCGGCCCGGGCGAAGCCCCGGTGCACCTCGGTCACCTCGGCCACCACCCGCTCGCCGGGGAGCGCGTGCCGGACGAAGACCACCTGGCCGTCGAGCCGGGCCACGCAGTGCCCGCCGGGGGCGACCGCGTCCACGGTCAGCTCGACCCGCTCGGCCTCCTCCAGCCCTCGCCGCGCGCCGGCGGCCTCATCGGCGGTCACGGGCGCTCCCCGGCCCGGCCGCTCTCGCCGGATGGCGCGGAGACCACCGGCGGGACGGTCGGCGGCAGGGTGCTGCGCGGGGCGACCCGGGGCCCGCGCGCCGGGCCACGGGTGAGCGTGGCGTCCAGCCGGTCCAGGTTCTTGCTGGCGGTCGAGGCCAGCTGCCACGGCACGCTGGTCACCATCACGCCCGGCTCGAAGAGCAGCCGCCCCTTGAGCCGCAGCGCGCTCTGGTTGTGCAGCAGGTTCTCCCACCAGCGGCCGACCACGTACTCGGGGATGAAGACGGTGACCACGTCGCGCGGCGACTCCCGGCGGGTGGAGGCCACGAAGTTGAGGATCGGCCGGGTGATCTCCCGGTACGGCGAGTCGACCACGGTCAGCGGGACCGGCAGCTCCCGCCGCTCCCACTCCTCCTGGAGCTGGCGGGTGTCCTTCTCGTCCACGTTCACGGTGACCGCGGTGATCGTGTCCGGCCGGGTCGCCCGGGCGTACGCGATGGCCCGCAGGGTCGGCTGGTGCAGCTTGCTGACCAGCACGATGGCGTGGTTGCGGGCGGGCAGCACGCCCCGCGCCTCGGTCGGCTCCAGCTCGGTGGCGACCCGGTCGTAGTGCCGGCGGATGGCGAGCATCAGCAGGTAGATCACCGCCATCGCGGCGATCGCGATCCAGGCGCCCAGCAGGAACTTGGTGATCAGCACGATGACCAGCACGATGCCGGTCATCGCCATGCCGAACCCGTTGATCGCCCGGGAGCGGATCATGCGGCCGCGCGCCTCCGGGTCCCGCTCGGTCCGCAGGTGCCGGTTCCAGTGCCGGATCATGCCGGCCTGGGAGAGCGTGAACGAGACGAAGACGCCCACGATGTAGAGCTGGATCAGCCGGGTGACCTCGGCCTGGAACCCGATGATCAGCACGATCGCGAAGAGGGCGAGGAAGACGATGCCGTTGGAGAAGGCCAGCCGGTCGCCCCGGGTGTGGAACTGCCGGGGCAGGTAGCGGTCCTGGGCCAGGATCGAGCCGAGCACCGGGAAGCCGTTGAACGCGGTGTTGGCGGCCAGGAAGAGGATCAGCGCGGTCATCCCGGCGACGACGAAGAGCAGCGCCGAACCGGAACCGAAGACCGTCTCGCCGAGCTGGGTGGTGACGGTCTTCTGCACGTACCCGTCGGGCCCGGAGACGATCTGCGACGGGTCCTCGACGAACTGGAGGCCGGTGAGCCGGGACAGCCAGATGATGCCGACCAGCATGCTCACCGCGATGGTGCCGAGCAGCAGCAGGGTGGTCGCCGCGTTGCGGCTCTTCGGCGCCTTGAACGCGGGCACACCGTTGGAGATGGCCTCGACACCGGTGAGCGCGGCGCAGCCGGAGGAGAAGGTCCGCAGCAGCAGGAAGACCAGCGCGAAGCCGGCCACGCTGTGCTCCGGGCGGATCACCAGGTCGGCGCTGGGGGCGCGCAGGTCGTCGCCGAGCACGAAGACCCGAACCAGCCCGGTGAGGATCATCCCCACCATCACGATGATGAAACCGTAGGTGGGGATCGCGAAGGCGGTCCCCGACTCGCGCAGCCCGCGCAGGTTGATCGCGGTCAGCACCACCACCGCGAGGACCGCGATCATCACCTTGTGGGTGCCCACGAACGGCACCACCGAGCCGAGGTTGGCCACGCCCGAGGAGACCGACACCGCGACCGTGAGCACGTAGTCGACCAGCAGCGCGCTGCCCACCGCCAGCCCCGCGCGCGGGCCGAGGTTGACCGTCGCCACCTCGTAGTCGCCGCCGCCCGACGGGTAGGCGTGCACGTTCTGCCGGTAGCTCGCCACCACGGTGAGCATCACCACGACGACCGCGAGCGCGATCCACGGCGAGAACAGGAACGCCGACGCACCGGCGATGGAGAGCGTCAGCAGGATCTCGTCCGGCGCGTACGCGACGCTGGAGAGGGCGTCGGAGGCGAAGACCGGCAGCGCGATGCGCTTGGGCAGGAGGGTGTGCTGGAGCCGGTCGGACCGGAACGGTCGACCGACGAGGAGTCGCTTCAGCAGCGAGGTGGGACTGGCCACAAGCGCTAAGGGTACGACCAACCCGCGCCGGCCGTCGGGGGTGCCTGATCAACCTCGCCCGCGCCCGCGCGGTACGGTCGGTCCCCCGTGCGGGGCGGGGACGTGGCAGGCTCGCAGACGACGGGCCCACCGGGGAGCACCGTGGGAGGAGCGGACACCGTGCATGTCGTGATCATGGGCTGCGGCCGGGTCGGGTCGACCCTCGCCCACAGCCTGGAGTCCCGGGGGCACTCGGTGGCGGTGATCGACCAGGACGCGGACGCGTTCCGCCGCCTCGGCCCCGACTTCGCCGGCATCACCGTCACCGGCGCCGGCTTCGACGGTGAGGTGCTGCGCCAGGCCGGCATCGAGCGGGCGGACGCCTTCGCGGCCGTCTCCAGCGGCGACAACTCCAACATCATCTCGGCCCGGCTGGCGCGGGAGACCTTCGGCGTCTCCCGGGTCGCCGCCCGCATCTACGACCAGCGCCGCGCCCAGGTCTACGAGCGGCTCGGCATCCCCACCGTGGCCACCGTCCGGTGGACCGCCGACCGGATGCTGCGGCACCTGGTCCCCGAGGGGAACGTCGAGATCTTCCGGGACCCGACCAGCACGGTGTCGATCGTCGAGGTGCCGGTGCACAAGGACTGGATCGGCCGGCCGCTGCGGCAGCTGGAGGAGTCCGCCGGGGCCCGGGTGGCGTACCTGATCCGCTTCGGGATCGGCATGCTGCCGACCGCCTCCACCGTGGTGCAGGAGGGGGACCAGGTCTTCATGCTGGTGACCGACGACCTCATGGGTTCGGTCACGTCGGTGGCGGCGACGCCGCCGGAAGGAGGGCACTGAGCATGCGCATCGCCATCGCCGGCGCCGGCAACGTCGGCCGGTCGATCGCCCAGGAGCTGATCGACAACGGCCACCAGGTGATGCTGATCGAGCGGCAGCCCAAGATGCTCCGCCCGGACCGGGTGCCGGCCGCCGACTGGGTGCTCGCCGACGCCTGCGAGCTGGCCAGCCTGGAGGAGGCCAACGTCGCCGGCTGCGACGTGGTGGTCGCCGCCACCGGGGACGACAAGGTCAACCTGGTGGTCTCGCTGCTGGCCAAGACCGAGTTCGCGGTACCCCGGGTGGTCGCCCGGGTCAACCGCGCCGAGAACGAGTGGCTCTTCACCGACCAGTGGGGCGTCGACGTCGCGGTGAGCAAGCCGCGGGTGATGGCGGCCCTGGTCGAGGAGGCGGTCACCGTCGGCGACCTGGTCCGGCTGATGACCTTCCGGCAGGGCGAGGCGAACCTGGTCGAGATCACCCTGCCGCCCACCGCGCCGTACGTCGGCCAGCCGATCCACGCGGTGCCGCTGCCCCGGGACGCCGCCCTGGTGGCGATTTTGCGCGGCAAGCGGGTGCTGGTGCCGAGCCCGGACGACCCGATCGAGGCCGGCGACGAGCTGGTCTTCGTCTGCACCGCCCAGGTGGAGGACGAGGTCCGTGCGGTGATCCTCGGCCCGGACAGCGTCGAGCGCACCCGCGGCAAGGGCTGAGGCCCGACCGGGGTCACCGCCGGCCGCCCCGGGGCGGCCGGCGACGGGGCTCAGGCGCCGGGCAGCGGCTCCGGCGCGGTCTCCCGGGTCACCCGGCGCACCGTCCAGACCGTGATGAGCAGCAGCAGCGCGTACGGCGGGTAGCCCAGCGCCAGCCGGGCCACGCCCAGCGCGGTGTCCTGGTGGGCCAGGTAGAGCCCGGCCTGCACGCCCACCTTGGCCAGCCAGACCACGCCCCAGAGCACGGTGAGCTGGGTGAAGGTGCGCACCAGCCGCGGGTCGCCCCGCCACTCGGCGCGCCCCTTGGCGACCAGCACCGACCAGATCCAGCCCACCAGGGGCTGCCGGATCGCCGCCGAGATCAACAGGGCGAGCCCGTAGCCGATGCCGTAGAGGATGCCGGGGAGGTAGAAGTCCCGCTCGTCGCCGGTACGCCAGGCGATGGCCGCGCCGATCGCGATGCCGAAGAGCCCGTTGACCGCATGCCGGACCGGCCGGCGCTGGGCCAGCCGGAGACCGGCGATGAGCAGCGCCACCGCCACCGCGGCGATGACCGCCGGGCGCAGCTCGCCCACCACGTTGGCGAGCACGAAGACCACCACGGGGATGCTCGACTCGACCAGGCCCCGCCAGCCGCCGAGCTGGTCGGCCATCTGCTCGGCGAGGCTGGGCAGCCGTTCGTCGTCCGGCGGCCCAATCTCCGGCTCGGTGGTCCGGGGCTGTCCCGTCGTCACTTCGGCGACTCCAGCTCGTAGTACGGGTTGTAGATCACCTTGCGGTCGTCCCGTACGGCCACCCGGCCGCGGGCGGTGAGGTGCCGGCCCGGCTCGATGCCGGCGATGTGCCGGCGGCCCAGCCAGACCAGGGTGACCACGTCGCTGCCGTCGTAGAGGTCCGCCTCCAGCGTCGGCAGGTTCGTCCGGGGCGTGTAGACCACCGTGCGGAGCCGCCCGGCGACCGAGACCACCTGGCCCCGCATGCACTGCCGAGCCGGCATGCCGCCGGACTCGGCGCTCTCCCGGCGCAGCTCCTGCGCCTCGATCTCGGCCTCGCTCGCGGTGAGCCGTTGCAGGATGCGCCGCAGCGACACCCGGCTCTCGTCGGTCGTCATGACCTCCGCGTCACCCTCTCCACGCTGGCCGGTCCGCGCCGGCGCTGGCCCGGCCCCGGAATGCCGGAACCGTCCCGCCAGCGTACGCCGCTCCGGCCGCGCGACGGAGCCCGCGTCCACGGGGGCACCTGCCCGGCGTACGGCGCCGGCGGCCGGCACGCGACGGGCCCGGCGCCGCCGGCGGGAGCCGACGGCACCGGGCCCGGTGTGGATGCCTCAGGCCTCGCGCTGGCCGGGTGCGGGATTCTCCTCGGTGGCCTGCTCGGCCATCTCGCGGGGCAGCCGCAGCGGCAGCGGCTCGCGGACCGGCTTCGCCTCGTGCCCCCGGTCGACCACCAGGCCGTCGAGGCAGGCCGCCAGCGGGCCGGCCACGGTCGGGTCGGTGGCGGCCGCGCCCTGGTAGACGCCGCGGACCATCCAGCGCGGCCCGTCGATCCCGATGAACCGCAGGTCGGTCAGGCCGTCCGGGGTGCGGACCCGGGCGCGCAGCTCGGTGCCGTACTCCCCATCGACCTCGTTGGCGGCGGCGCCGTCGTTGAACAGCGACTGCCGGATCTCCTCGCGCACCTCGTCCCAGATGCCCTCGGAGCGGGGCGCCGCGAAGACGCCGAGTTGCAGGGCGCTCTCCCCGTGCACGAGCACGACCTGCTGGATCACGCCCTGGGGGTCGGCCTGCACCCGGACCTCGACCTCGGGCACCGCCGGAATCTGCAGGCTGCCCAGGTCCAGCCGGGGCATGTCGGGCGCCTCGGAGACGTCGTACGGGCCCCGGGACGGCGTCTCCGGGCTCGACTCCTCGACGTCGTAGGAGTCGAGGACCTCGGCGGTCCGCTCGTCACGCGCGTGCCGCGCGCCACCGGCCCGCTTTCGGGAGAAGATCACTGCGCCCACCCTCCGCTGTTCGCACTCACCCTGCCACCTCTTCCGTCCGCCCGCCGGCCAGGTTCGCCGATTCCCGTCGCCCGTCGGCGTCGGCCGGGGCCGGGACCAGCCCGGCGTGCCCGCCGGTCGACCCGTGCCCGCCGGCGCCGCGCCGGGACGCGGGCAGCTCGGCCACCGGCAGGAACTCGGCCCGCGCCACCCGCTGCACGACGAGCTGCGCGATCCGGTCGCCACGGCTGATCTTCGCCGGCACGTCCCGATCATGATTGATCAGGTTGACCATGATCTCACCCCGGTAGCCGGCGTCGACCGTACCGGGCGCGTTCAGCACCGTCACGCCGAGCCTGGCCGCCAGCCCCGACCGGGGGTGGACCAGCCCGACGTACCCCTCCGGCAGCGCGAGCGCCACCCCGGTGGGGACCAGGACCCGCCCGCCGGGCGGCAGCTCGACGTCCGCGGCGGCCACCAGGTCCGCGCCGGCGTCGCCGGGATGGGCGTACGCCGGCAGCGGCAGCTCCGGGTCGAGCTGCCGTACGGGCACGGGTACGACGTCTGTCACGGTCTTCCTCTTCCGTCCGGTCCTCGGGTGACCCTGCCATCCTGCCGGTTGGCGGGCCGGTCGTGCGCCGTACCCTCGGACTGTGAGCCTGTCGCCATCCCCGTCGTCCGCCCCGGCCCCGTCGGCGGCGCCCCCGGCGTACGCCGAGCGGCTCGGCCTGCCCTGGTGGTACTGGCTGGCCGGGCTCGGCCTGGCCGGGCTGCTCGCCACCGAGCTCTGGATGGGCGCCACCGGGGTGCGCTCCTGGCTGCCCTTCGTGCTGCTGCTGCCGGCGACGGTGGCCGCCCTGTGGTGGCTGGGCCGGATCCGGGTCGCCGTCCACGACGGCGAACTGCGGGTGGACGACGCCCGCCTGCCGGTGCGGTTCGTCGCCGACGCCGTCCCGCTGGACGCCGCCGGCCGCCGCGAGGTGCTCGGCGTGGGGGCCGACCCGCTCGCCTTCGTCGTGCAGCGACCCTGGGTCGGCGGCGCGGTCCAGGTGGTGCTGGACGACCCGGCCGATCCGACCCCGTTCTGGGTGGTCAGCTCCCGGCGCCCGGTCGAGCTGGCCGCGGCGATCATGGCCGCCCGCGACGCCGCCTGAGCCCCGTCGCCCCACGGCTCAGGGCAGCGCGGGCCGTGACCCTGGTAGCTCCCGCCCCTTCTTCCGCAGGTCCCGGCGGAGCTGGTCGGCGAGGTTCCGGGTGGCCCGGCGGTTGAGGTAGCTCGCGACCGCGGCGCCGGTGAGGAACGGCCCGAGCGTGGTCAGGTTGCGACCGAAGCGCTTGAGCAGGGTGTCCCGCAGCTCCTTGCGGGCGGCGGTGCCGAGCACGGCGCTCACCCCGACCCCCGGCATCATCGGGTTGACTCCCCGCTGGGTGGCCCAGGCCTGCACCAGCGCGACGGCGCGCTGGGTGCCGCCGGTGGGCAGCGGCACGCCGTGGACCTCGTGCAGCTCGCCGATCAGCTTCAGCTCGATCGCCACCACGGTGACCGTCTCGGCGGCGAGCAGCACGGGCGCGGAGAGCAGCGTCGGGGTGACCACCCACTCGACCGCGGCGACCCCGCCGCCGGCCGCGCCGACGCCGGCGGTGGCCCGGGCGGCGTTGCGGACCAACCGGTCGGCCAGTTCCTCGTCGTCCAGGCCGGAAAAGTGCCGGCGCAGGGTGGCCAGGTCGCGGATCGGCACGTGCGGGGCGACCTCGGCGACGGTGTCCGCCATCCAGCGGACGGCGGCTTTGGGCTTGAAGAGGTCGGCGATCCCGCGGGCGCGGGCCTGGCCGACCAGGCGGGTGAGCAGTTGGCGCCGCCGGGCCGGCGCGAGGTCGTCCGCGGTGAGCGCCGCCACGGTCGCGCCGAGCTGGTCGGCGTCGTCGCTCCCGGGCGCGGGCGCCCCGGCACCCGACCGGTCGAGGTCACCACCGGCACGCACACCCGTGCCGTCGGCGTCGGGTCCGCTGGCCCGTTCGCTGCGCTCGCTCACCCGTCCGACCTCCCGAGTCGCCGCCGGCTGTGGAGAACCGCCTGATACGAGTCAAGCAGCTTCCCGCCGCCGGCGCACGGCGGCTCGAACAGCGGCGGCCCCGTCAAGGAGGCCGCCGCCGGTGCCACGCGTCCGGGTCAGACGCACTCGCGGCAGATCAGCTCGCCGTTCCGCTCGACCGCCAGCTGGCTGCGGTGGTGGACCAGGAAGCACCGGGCGCACCGGAACTCGTCCTGCTGCATCGGTAGAACCTTGACCGTGAGCTCCTCGTCGGCCAGGTCGGCGCCGGGCAGCTCGAAGCTCTCGGCCACCTCGGCCTCGTCAACGTCCACGGCGGCCGACTGTGAGTCGACCCGCCGGGCCTTGAGCTCTTCGAGGCTGTCCTCGCCGAGGTCGACCTCGTCGCGACGCGGGGCGTCGTAGTCGGTGGCCATCGGTTTCACTCTCCCATATCGATATGGTCGCTTCCGGTTGTAACGCCGGGCGACGCTGTTTCGGTTCCACTGGCCGGCCACCATTTGTGTCGGTCACCCGACCCCAGGACCGGTGAGCCGAGTCCGCCAGAGAAACTCCCCCAGCGAGCGCGGAACCTTACCCCCCCTTTGGGCGAGGCATGTATACCGCCCTCGCCGCAGAGATGTACGCCCCTGCACCCGAAGTTGTTCCCAATGTGACTCAGGCGACACGAAGATAGGGGTAGTAGTACCCGGTTCCCGGATGGCGCGCCGGCATGTCGGACTGTTTCCACGCGACGGCCGGACAACCGTTAACCTCAGCGGCGTACTCGACGGCCGGCGGGGCGGCCCGACCGCCACGCGGCCGCCGCCACCCAACACGTCCGGGGAGCGCCCAGATGAGTTTTGCGCGAGTGCGGGCACTCGTTGTCGTCGGTCTGCTGGCGGTCCTCGCCCTGGTCTTCGTCGTCGTCGCACTGGTACGCGACAGCCAGGGCAAGGTGGGCACGGCGGAGGGCTGCCCCGACGGCTGGCCACTGGCCGACGTGACCCTGCGCGAGCCGAAGGACGTCAAAATCAACGTCTACAACGCCACCGACGAGGCGGGCCTGGCCGGCAGCGTGGCGGACGACTTCCGCAACCGTAAATTCCAGGTCAAGAAGGAAGGCAACGCGGCGAAGGGCGTCGACGACGTCGCCGTGCTCCGTTTCGGACCGAAGGGCGTCGGCTCCGCGCACCTGCTGCGGGCCTATTTTCTGAACAACGCCGAGCGGGCGTACGACCCGAAGCGCAAGGACGACACGGTCGACGTGGTCCTGGGCAACGGCTTCCAGCAGTTGGCCACCACCACCGAGGTCAACCAGTCCCTCGGTGACCTCGGCTCGCCGCAGGCGCCTCCCGGCTCCTGCCCCATGCCGGTCGACGACAAGTAATCCCGCTTCCGCCCCCGCCGCGTTCGGCGGGGGCGGTTGATCGATTCCAGGTCGGCGACGTGGCGGTGCCGGACGGACCGGGTCACGCTGATGTCCCCGACGTGGAGTGGATCAGGGGCCGCCGGATGCGTCCAGGGCGGCCAGCCGGGTGTGCAGCGGCGCGAACAGCGCCGGCGGCGCGGCGATGACCAGGTCGGGGCCGGCGGGCCGGCCCTCCAGTCCGGCCACCCGCAACCCCGCCTCGGTGGCGATCAGCCCGCCGGCCGCCTGGTCCCAGGCGGCCAGCCCCTTCTCGTAGTAGGCGTCGACCCGGCCCTCGGCGGCCAGGCAGAGGTCCAGCGCCGCCGCCCCCATCCGGCGGATGTCCCGGACGTGCGGGATCAGCTCGGCGACCACCCGGGCCTGGTGCGCCCGCCGGCCGGGGTCGTACCCGAAGCCGGTGGCGACCAGCGCCTGGCCCAGGTCGGTCTCGGTGGAGCAGCGCAGCCGCTCGCCGTCCCGCCAGGCGCCGCCGCCCGCGGTGGCGGTCCACTCCTCGCCGGTGGCCACGTTGCGGACCACGCCGGCGACCACCTCCCCGTCCACCTCGGCGGCGAGGGAGACCGCGCAGTAGGGCAGCCCGTACAGGTAGTTCACGGTGCCGTCGATCGGGTCGAGGATCCAGCGCACGCCGCCCGCCTCGACCGGCCCGGTCTCCCCCGCGCCGTACTCCTCGCCGAGCACCGCGTCGTCCGGGCGGAGCTTGCGCAGGGCGTCGAGCACCTGGCGCTCCACGGCCCGGTCGGCGGCGGTGACCACGTCGGTCACCGTGCTCTTGGTCGCGGCGACCGAAACCCCCTCGGCCCGCATCCGGTGCGCGGTGGCGGCCGCGTCCCGGACGACGTCGATCGCGATCTCCAACAGTTCCTGCGTCGGCGGCGCCGAGCGGATCATGGTTTGTTCCCCTTCCCGTGCGACCGGGGATTCCCGGGCCGCGCGCGGGTATCATCCTTACAAAGTCCACATCTGTGCCCAATCGGCGGTCCGAATGGCCGGTACGCCGTGCGGCGCAGGATGATCGCGGCAGACGGCGTTACAATTCACCCTGCCCACGCGCCACGGACCGCCAGCGACCGGCCGGTTCGGGACACGAGGGTCCCTCAACGACATCGCCCGGCACGGCGTTCCGTGCTGCGCCGGACGACCCGGCCGTGCTCGCTCTTCGCCTCCGGAAGGTCATTCGTGACAGAACCCCGCCAGAACGGCGCCGACGTTCGCTCGCTCACCGACACCCTGATCGCCCACGCGCAGAGCGCCGGCGGCCAGCTCACGTCGGCCCAGCTCGCGCGCACTGTCGAGTCCGCTGAGGTGACCCCGGCCCAGGCCAAGAAGATCCTGCGCGCGCTCTCCGAGGCGGGCGTGACGGTGGTCGTGGACGGCTCCGCCAGCACCCGCCGTCGGGTGGCCGCCGCCCGCTCCGCCACGCCGGCGTCCCGGGCCACCACCGCCAAGACCACCAAGAAGGCCGCCGCGCCCGCCCCGAAGCAGGCGCCGGCCGCCGACGAGGCCCCGGCCCCCGCCCCGCGGAAGGCGACCGCGCGCAAGGCCGCCGGCACCACCGCCGAGGTGGCCGCCAAGGCCGCCGCGCCGGCCAAGGCCACCAAGGCGACCCGGGCCACCAAGGCGACCGTGGCCGCGAAGACCGCCAAGTCGGCCAAGGCGGGCGCCGAGGGTGAGATCGACCCGGAGGAGCTCGCCGCCACGATCGAGGACGTGGTGGTCGAGGAGCCGGCCGAGCTGACCCAGGCCGCCGAGACCGACGCCGCCGCCTCCGCCACGGACAACGACTTCGAGTGGGACGACGAGGAGTCCGAGGCGCTGAAGCAGGCGCGCCGGGACGCCGAGCTGACCGCCTCCGCCGACTCCGTCCGGGCGTACCTGAAGCAGATCGGCAAGGTGCCGCTGCTCAACGCCGAGCAGGAGGTCGAGCTCGCCAAGCGGATCGAGGCCGGCCTCTACGCCGCCGAGCGGCTGCGCGCGGCCGACGAGGGTGAGGAGAAGCTCACCCGCGAGATGCAGCGCGACCTGGGCTGGATCTCCCGCGACGGCGAGCGCGCCAAGAACCACCTGCTGGAGGCGAACCTCCGGCTGGTCGTCTCGCTGGCCAAGCGGTACACCGGTCGCGGCATGGCCTTCCTGGACCTGATCCAGGAGGGCAACCTCGGCCTGATCCGCGCGGTCGAGAAGTTCGACTACACCAAGGGCTACAAGTTCTCCACCTACGCCACCTGGTGGATCCGCCAGGCCATCACCCGCGCCATGGCCGACCAGGCCCGCACCATCCGCATCCCGGTGCACATGGTCGAGGTGATCAACAAGCTCGGCCGGATCCAGCGCGAGCTGCTCCAGGACCTGGGCCGCGAGCCCACCCCGGAGGAGCTGGCCAAGGAGATGGACATCACACCGGAGAAGGTGCTGGAGATCCAGCAGTACGCCCGGGAGCCCATCTCGCTCGACCAGACCATCGGTGACGAGGGCGACAGCCAGCTCGGCGACTTCATCGAGGACTCGGAGGCCGTGGTCGCGGTCGACGCCGTCTCGTTCTCGCTGCTGCAGGACCAGCTCCAGCAGGTGCTGCAGACGCTCTCCGAGCGTGAGGCGGGCGTGGTACGCCTGCGCTTCGGCCTGACCGACGGCCAGCCGCGTACCCTGGACGAGATCGGCCAGGTGTACGGCGTGACCCGGGAACGCATCCGGCAGATCGAGTCCAAGACCATGTCCAAGTTGCGGCACCCGTCGCGTTCCCAGGTACTCCGCGACTACCTGGACTGACCCAGACACGTCAACAAGTCGTGTCGCTTTGATCACCAGCCGTACAACACTCGATGGTGATCGGTCGGTTGCCCGTTTGTGATCGTTGACGTGGCACCCTAGGTGCACGGCACACTGTCTCCACGCCATGTGTGACCTCGGTCCCCCGCGGGCACACAGGGAAGGCAGGGCCCGACAAGGATGTTGCACGATAGGTGAGCAACGACCGAAGAGAGTGTTCATCGGTGACGACCAGAGGAGGAAGGCGATGACCCCGACCCTCACGCCGCCGCCCGAGACGGTGGCTCCCCCAGCCGCCGATGAACGGTGCGACCGCTGCAATGCTGCCGGCAAGCTCCGGATCACTCTGGCGGGTGGGAGCGAGCTGGTGTTCTGTGGGCACCACGCGAACAAGTACGCGGAGGATCTCGTGAAGATCACCGTGCGGTACGCGACGGACCCCGAGTTCAGCTGGCGTGGCGCCGATCTGATGGCGAACTGAAACCGCACAACCACGACATAGCCGGCCGGAGGCCCCCACGGGGAGCCTCCGGCCGGCTTTTCGTGCGCTGCCCATCTCAGCGCGGACGGCCGGAGCGGGGACGGTGCGGGCCGGCCGGGTCCGCTGGGGTGGGTGGGTCAGAGGGTCTGGACGGTGGCGATGCGCTCTTCGAGCTGCTCGATCGTCGCCTGGGCGCTGGGCGGACCGCCGCAGAGCCGCCGCAGCTCGGCGTGGATCTTGCCGTGCGGCTGGCCGGTGCGGTGGTGGCGGGCCGCCACCAGGGCGTTCAGCTGGCGCCGCAGGGCCACCCGGCGCTGGGCGGCGCTCATCGGCGGCGGCGCCGCAGCGGGGCTCTCAGCGGCCGGCTCAGCGGTCCGGGTGGCCGAACGGCGGCGCCGGGCGGCGAGCTGCTCGGCCTGCCGCCTGGTGAGCAGCAGGGAGACCTGGTCGGCGGTGAGCAGCCCCGGGAGGCCGAGGTACTCCTCCTCCTCGGGGGTGCCGGCCTGGGCCGCGGTGCCGAAGGACGCGCCGTCGAAGATCACCTGGTCCAGCTCGGCGGTGGCGGAGAGCGCCGCGAAGCGCTTCTCCAGCTCGCCGCTGGCCTGGTCGTCGCGCTGGGCGCGCTCCAGCAGGTCGTCGTCGAAGCCCTCGTTGTCCTTGGGCTTGCCGAGCACGTGGTCCCGCTCGGCCTCCATCTCGCTGGCCAGCCCGAGCAGGTGCGGCACGCTCGGCAGGAAGACCGAGGCGGTCTCCCCGGGGCGGCGGGCACGGACGAAGCGGCCGATCGCCTGGGCGAAGTAGAGCGGCGTGCTGGCGCTGGTGGCGTAGACGCCGACGGCCAGCCGGGGGATGTCGACGCCCTCGGAGACCATCCGGACCGCGACCAGCCAGCGCTGCTCGGACGCCCCGAACGTCGCGATCCGCGCGGACGCGCCCTGGTCGTCGGAGAGCACCACCGCGGCCTTCTCGCCGGTCACCTGCTCGATCAGCTTGGCGTACGAGCGGGCGGTCTGCTGGTCGCTGGCGATGATCAGGCCGCCCGCGTCGGCCATCCCGGCGTTGCGCAGCACGGTCAGCCGGGCGTCTGCCGCGCGCAGCACCTGCGGCATCCAGTCCCCGGCCGGGTC
Organism: Micromonospora sp. IBHARD004; assembly: GCF_052814115.1. Lineage (NCBI taxonomy): Bacteria > Bacillati > Actinomycetota > Actinomycetes > Micromonosporales > Micromonosporaceae > Micromonospora > Micromonospora sp. IBHARD004. Next base: position 1,810,679 of record NZ_CP199934.1, on the reverse strand, counting down.
CAGGGCGGTACGCCAGGCCTGCGCGACCAGGTCCTGGGTCATCGGCTCGCCCAGCCGGGCGGCCAGCTCCTCGCCGGCGTTGGTGCGCCACCGGGTCTCCCCGGAGTACGCCAGGAAGAGCACCGGCCGGACCACGCCGTCGCGCAGCGCGTCGGAGTAGCCGTAGACCGAGTCGGCGCGGGACCGCAGCAGCCCGTCCCCGCCCCGCTCGTAGCTGACGAACGGGATCGGGTTGTCGTCGGAGCGGAACGGCGTACCGGTGAGCATCAGCCGGCGTACGGCGGGCTCGAAGGCGGCCTTGACCCCGTCGCCCCAGGACCGGGAGTCGCCGGCGTGGTGGATCTCGTCGAGGATGACCAGGGTGCGCCGGGTCATGGTGCGCCGGCGGTGCACCTGGGGCGCCATGCCGACCTGGGCGTAGGTGACGACCGCGCCGTGGAAGTCGGCCGAGGAGTGCAGGTCGGCGTTGCGGAACGCGGCGTCGAGCTGAATGCCGACCCGGGCGGCCGAGGTGGCCCACTGGGTCTTCAGGTGCTCGGTCGGGGCGACCACGGTGACCGCCTCGACGGTGCCGTCGGCGAGCAGCTCGGCGGCGATCCGCAGGGCGAAGGTGGTCTTACCGGCGCCCGGGGTGGCGACCGCGGTGAAGTCCTCGGTCCGGCGGCGCAGGTACTCCACCAGCGCCTTGCGTTGCCACGCACGCAGGGGCGGGAACGTCTCGAGCGCCGGCGTCCGGGCTGCCACGCGAAGGCTCCTCTCCGACCGCACCAAGGGCGGACCCGGGCCGAGGGCCACGGGTACCGCCGCCCATGAAAACGCCTCCGCGCAGAAGATGCCGCGAAGGCCGGCTCAGCATAACCAGCGCGGCCGGTTCGGCCCAGGCGACGCCACGCTGGTCACATCCGCGACCCCCGGCACCGGGGGCCGGCCGGCTCAGCCCTGCGGGCCGCGGGTGCCGGTACGCGGTGGGCGCGTGGTGGGCACCGGGGCGGACCAGCGCCGGCGCAGCGAGATCAGGCGCAGCGCGAAGACGACGAGCGCCGCCCCGGTCAGCGGCGCCGTGGTCGCGTGTCCGTACGTCGACAGCAGGGCCACCACGATCGACCCGGCGAGCGCCGCCACCGCGTAGATCTCCCGGCGCAGCACCACCGGGATCTCCCCGGTGAGCAGGTCCCGGCCGAGCCCGCCGCCGATCGCGGTGAGCATGCCGATCATGCAGGCGCCGACCGCCGGCACGTGGGCGTCCAGGGCCTTGAGCGTGCCGGTGACGGTGAACAGCCCGAGGCCGGCCGCGTCGAGCACCAGCACAGTGGTGCGCAGCCGGGCGAGCTGCGGGTGGAGCCGGAAGACGGCGGCGGCGACGGCCGCCGCGGTGATCGCGTACCGCCAGTCGGCGAAGGCCAGCGGCGGCACCTCGTCGATCACCAGGTCGCGGAAGATGCCGCCGCCGAGCGCGGCGACGACCCCGACGAAGACCACACCGAACAGATCCAGCCGCTTGGCCACCGCCGCGGAGGCCCCCGAGGCGGCGAAGACGGCCACTCCGGTCAGGTCGGCGAAGAGCAGGGCGGTGGAGGTGGTCACCGCCGCAGGTTACGTGGGCGGCCGGGGCGACCGCCCGGCATCACTCGTGGTACGAGTCGTAGATCTCCTTGCACTTCGGGCAGACCGGCGAACCGGGCTTGGCCGCCTTGGTGACCGGGAACGTCTCGCCGCAGAGCGCCACGACGTAAGTGCCCATGACGGCACTCTCGGCGATCTTCTCCTTGCGCACGTAGTGGAACATCTCGGGACCGGTGTCGGCGTCCTTCAGTTCCGGACGCTCGAGAATCTGTGTACTCACGTCTACACCTCCAACCTTTCCAGTTTCGCAGGTCGTCCGGGACCGGTCCACCGCAGGCCGCCGGGACGACGGCGGTACCGTAACGGAAGTGACCAACTTTCACATCCGTTTCGGCACCGAGGTGGCCGATGCCCTGCGCTCCGGGCGTCCCGTCGTCGCCCTGGAGAGCACCATCGTCTCGCACGGCCTGCCCCGGCCCGACAACCTGCTGGTCGCCCGGCAGATCGAGCAGGCGGTAAGGGACGCCGGCGCGGTTCCGGCCACCATCGGCATGGTCGGCGGCGAGCTGGTGGTGGGCCTGGACGACGCGCAGCTGACCCGGCTCGCCACCGTCGACGGGGTGACCAAGCTCTCCGTACGCGACCTGGCGGTGGCCGCCGCGACCGGCGCGGACGGCGCCACCACCGTGGCCGCGACCAGCGCGGTGGCCGCGGCCGCCGGGATCGGCGTCTTCGCCACCGGCGGCCTGGGCGGGGTGCACCGGGAGGCCGCGCAGACCTTCGACGAGTCGGCCGACCTGGTCACCCTGGCCCGGACGCCGATCGCGGTGGTCTGCGCCGGGGTGAAGTCGATCCTCGACGTGGGCGCGACGCTGGAGCGGCTGGAGACGCTCGGCGTCGGCGTGGTCGGCTACCGCACCCGCCGCTTCCCCGGCTTCTATCTGACCGACGCCGGCTTCGACCTGGACTGGTCCGTGGACTCGCCGGAGCAGGTGGCCGACGTGCTGGCCGCCCGGGCGGCGCAGGGCGTGCACCACGGCGGGCTGATCGTGGCCAACCCGCTCCCCGTCGACGAGCAGCTCGACCCGGAGCTGCACGACCGGACCCTCACCGAGGGCCTGGCCGTGCTGGCCCGCGACGCGGTGACCGGCAAGGCCGTCACGCCGTTCCTGCTGGCCCACTTCCACTCCGCCACCGAGGGCGCCAGCCTCGCGGTGAACGTCCGGATCATCCTGCGCAACGCCGACCTGGCCGCCCGGATCGCCGTCGCCGCCACCCGTCGTCCCGCCGCCGCGGCATGAACCGCCGGTCCCGCATCCTCGTCGTCGGTGACGTGATCACCGACGTGGTGGCGGTGCTCTCCGGGCCGCTGGCTACCGGCTCGGACACCGCCGCCGAGATCCGCTTCAGCGGCGGCGGGCAGGCGGCCAACACGGCCGCCTGGATCGCCGCCCAGGGGGTGGACGTGACGCTGGTCGGCGCGGTCGGCGACGACGAGGCGGGACGTGACCGGGTGGCCGAGCTGACCCGGACCGGTGTCGACTGCGCGGTGGAGCGCCACGAGGGCTACCCGACCGGCACGGTCATCGTGCTCACCACCGACGGCGAGCGGACCATGGTCAGCCAGCGCGGGGCGAACCTGCGGCTGAGCGCCGCGCACGTCGACCGGGCCCTTGCCGGGGCGCCCGACGCCGGTCACCTGCACCTGTCCGCGTACACCCTGCTGGACGCCGCGTCGCGCGGCGCGGGACTGCGGGCGCTCGCCGCCGCCCGCGAGCGCGGACTCACCACCAGCGTCGACGCGGCCTCCGCGGCGCCGCTGCGGCGGGTCGGCGCGGCGGCCTTCCTGACCTGGATACGCGACGTCGACCTGCTGCTGGTGAACACGGACGAGGCGACGGTGCTGGCCGGCGGGCTGGACCCGGGGGCGCAGGCGCGGGCGCTCTCGGCGGCGGCCCGCCGGGTGGTGGTCAAGCGGGGCGCGGCCGGCGCGGTCTGGGTGGACCGGGACGCGACGGTCAGCGTGGCGGCGGCCCGTCGGGTCGCGGTGGTGGACGTCACCGGGGCCGGGGACGCCTTCGCCGCCGGCCTGCTCACGGCCTGGCTGGCCGGCGCGGACCCGCGCGCCGCGCTCGACCGCGCGGCGGACCTCGGCGCCACCGCCGTCGCCACGGTCGGCGCCCGCCCCACCCCCTGACCCCGCCGCCCGACGTGCGGGATCGCGGGGATCAGGGCTCGACGTCGATGATCTTGTGGGGGCGTTCCTCGGCGGTCAGGCTCATCGGCGGGGTCTCGTCGCGGTGGCGGGAGCGGAGCTTGTTGGCGAGACGGTGCTCCTCCTTGGGCGGCCGGTCGTTGGCCAGCAGCACCGCCAGCCAGGGGATGAGCACCATCCCGAGGCCGAGCAGTGGCAGCCAGAGCCAGAGCAGGGGTGCCTTCGCGACGACCAGGGCGGCACCGACCACCAGGCACGCCACCCGGATGCCCATCATCAGCACGTACCGCTTCTGCCGGCTGTTGAGCTGGTCGTTCTGGCTGCGCGAGGCGTCGGTGATCAGGATCGGCTGGTACGCCTGACGCTTCACCACGGACCTCCTCGAGGGGATACCCCCCATCCTGTCACCCGCAGCCGTTGATCAGCGAAAATCGAACCCATCCGTTCGCGTGTTACGCGCGTGGTACGCTCCGCTCGTGGGCAGCCGGTTCAGCTTCACCGACGAGGCGTTGGCCAACCTCCGGGTCTACGACGTCACGCCCGGGGAAGTCTGGGAGGCCCTGCACAGCACGCGCCGGGTCATCCGGCACCTCGGCGACGACGTGATGGTCGTCTACGCGGTGTCCCACCGGGGGCGACGACTCGCCGTGCTGCTCGCCGAGGCCGACGGCACCGACCACGACTGCGACGTCCTGTCCGCGCGCGAGCTGAGCGACGTCGAGGCGAAGCGCTACGACGAGGCGGTACGGAGATCTCGCCGATGAGGAGGCGGTCACGATGGACCGGAACGAGGCGACCAAGCGTTTCCACGGCGGCGACGACGCGCTGGCCGAGCTGATCGACGAGAGCCAGCCGGCGGAGCTGCCCACCCCCGACACCGACGTGCCCATGGTCAGCCGCTCGGTGCGCCTCCCGCTGGAGACGTACGAGCGGGTCCGGGCCGCCGCCGACGCCCGCGGCATCGGGGTGACCACCCTGATGCGACAGTGGATCGAGGCGGGCCTGGCCGAGCTGGACGACTCGGCGACCGTCTCCCTCGCCGACGTGCGCCGCGCGCTGGCCGCGCTCTCCCGCCCCACCGCTGCCTGACCGCCCCGTCAGATCGGCGGCGCGGGCTGCTCCGGCGGCCGGCCCCGGGCCCGCAGCGCGTCGGCCGCGGCGATCCCACCCAGCACCGCCGTGGTCGCCGCGCCGACCGCCAGCGGAGGCAGCCGGATGACCAGGGGCACCATCGCCACCAGCACGACGAGACCGACCAGCCGGGACCGGGACACCCGGCCGAACACCTCGTACTCGAAACGCGCCCGGCCGAGCACGAAGAGCGCCGGACCGCCGATGATCACGGTGAGCCAGGCGGGGTCGGTGTGCCCACCGGGATGGCCGATGACGAGTTCGTAGCCGACGGCGGCGGCGACGATGCCGGCCACCATGACCAGGTGGGTGTACGTCGCCGACTCGGCGAGCCGGCCGGGTCGCGCCGACCCGGCCACCGCCTCCACCAGCACCGTGCCGGCCCGGTAGAAGTAGATCCGCCAGAGCAGCGCGGTGCTCGCGAACGTGATGGCGAAGGCCACCCACTGGGCGGCCGCGAACTCGCTCATGCTGAAGCCGAATCCGCTGATCAGGATCATCTCGCCCAGCGCGATGATGGTGAACTGCTGGTAGCGCTCGGCCAGGTGCTCGCCGGTGACCGGCCAGGAGGAGGCGGGCGACCGGCCCCGTCCGGGCAGCGGCCAGCCCAGCCGGGCCGCGCCGTAGTCGATGATCACCGCGACGGTCCAGAGCACCCCGCGGGCGTCGTTCTGCACGAGCGCTCCGGCGATCCACGGCACCGCCGACACCACCGCCCAGACGAGGATCCGGCCGGCGGCCTGCCGCTCCGGGTGGTGCCGCATCGCCACCGTGAGGAAGAGGGGACGGCCGACCTGGACGGCCACGTAGCCGATCGCGAAGGAGAGGCCCCGGGTGTCGAACGCCTCCGGCAGCGACACCGCCATCACCATGCTGGCGAACATCGAGCCCGCCACGACCAGTTGGATCTCCGGCCGCTCGGGGTTGTACCGGCTCGTCGTCCAGGTGGTCAGCGACCAGACCATCCAGAGGGCGAGCAGGAGCAGCAGCGTCTCCCCCGCCTCGGGCAGGAAGACCCGCCGCTCCACCGTGAAGTCGTCGACCAGCCGGTTCGACACCCGGGTGAGCGCGAAGACGAAGGCGACGTCGAAGAAGAGCTCCAGGAACGTGGCCCGCGGCGAGGTCGCCTTGCCGCGGAGGAGCTCCTCCCCCCGTTGATCCGCCATCCCCGCCCGCCGTCGTCGCCTGAGGTTCTCAACGACGGCGGCGGGCGGCGGTTGCGTCAGCCCTTCGCGGCCTTGGCCGCCGCCTTCATCTGCTGCTTGTACTCGCGCACCTGGCGCAGCGACTCCGGGTCGGTCACGTCGGCCACGGACCGGCGGGCGTCCGGCTCGCCGTACCCGCCCGCGGCCTCCCGCCAGCCGTCCGGGGTCACCCCGTACCGCTTGCCGAGCAGGGCCACGAAGATCTGCGCCTTCTGCTTCCCGAAGCCGGGCAGCTCACCGACCCGACGCAGCAGTTCCCGGCCGTCGGCGACGTCCGCCCAGAGCCGGGTCGGGTCGCCGTCGTACCGGTCGACGAGGACCTGGCAGACCTCCTGCACCCGGGCCGCCATCGCCTTCGGGAACCGGTGCAGGGCCGGCGGCTGGGCGAAGAGCTCGACCAGGGCCTCCGGGGCGTACCCGGCCAGCTCGCGGGCGTCCGGCTCGTGACCGAGCCGCTGGGTCAGCACGTACGGCGAGGAGAACGCCTTCTCCATCGGCACCTGCTGGTCGAGCACCATGCCGAGGAGCAGCGCCAGCGGGCTGCGCGCCAGCAGCCGGTTGGCCTCCGGATCGATGGGCAGCGAGAGCGACATGGCCCCATCCTGCCGCCTCCGCGGTGCATCGGCCGCGCCGACTCCCCGAGGCGGTACGCGACCGGCCCGGCGGACAGGGGTCGGGTCCGCCGGTGGAGACAGTGGCCGACACCTACGGGCCACGGTATGGATGTCCCGGGTGCCGGCCGATCCGCACCGGTCGCGAGGCAGGATGGCGACGTGGAACACGACATGCTGCTCTCCCCCGCCGGAGTCGAGGCACTGCGCACCGCGCTGACCCGGGCGGACTTCACCTCGAACGGCATCGCCGGTCGACTCGGCGCGCAGGCCACCGGCGGGGTGGCCCGCAACGACTTCCGGGCCGCGCTGCGCGCCACCGAGGACCGCGACCCGCTCGCCACCCTGATCCGGGTGTTCATCTGCGACCAGACCGAGCCGGAGGCGGCGGTGGCCGCCGCGCTCGCGCCGCTGACCGTCGAGGAGGCTCTCGCCGGCGGGATCGTCGAGCGGTACGGCGACGGCCTGCGCGCCGGCGTCGACCTGGAGCCGTACGGGGATCAGTGGTGGGTGCTCGCCGACGTGCCGGCCAGCGCCCGGCCCGGGAAGCCGCTGCACGCCGAGCACGTGCTGGGCATCGGCGGCGCCACCCAGACGCTGATCGGCGCGACCGTCCGCCGCCCGGTGGAGACCGCGCTGGACCTGGGCACCGGCTCCGGAGTGCAGGCGCTGCACCTGGCCACCCATTCCCGGAAGGTCACCGCGACCGACGTCTCCGAGCGGGCGCTGCGCTTCGCCGCCACCACCGCCGCGCTCAACGGTCAGGACTGGGAGCTGCTCCGCGGCGACCTGGTCGCCCCGGTCGCCGGCCGCCGCTTCGACCTGGTGGTGAGCAACCCGCCGTTCGTGGTCGGGCCGGGCACCACCACCCACGTCTACCGGGACTCCGGCCGGGTCGGCGACGCGATCGGCGCCGAACTGGCCGCCGCCGCGCCGCACCTGCTCACCGCGGGCGGCACCATGCAGTACCTGGCCAACTGGGTGCACGTCGCCGGCGAGGAGTGGAACGAGCGGGTGGCCGGCTGGTTCGCCGGCACGGGGCTGGACGCCTGGGTGATCCAGCGCGAGGTGGCCGACCCGATGGCGTACGTCAACCTGTGGCTCACCGACGTCGGCGAGGCCGCCGACCCGCAGCGGATGGCGGCCTGGCTGGACTGGTTCGACGCGCACAAGGTGGAGGCGATCGGCTTCGGCATCGTCTCGCTGCGCCGCTCCGGCCACGACCAGCCGGTGGTCCGGGTGGAGGACCTGCGCCAGCGGGTGGAACCGCCGATGGGGGACCAGATCGCCGCCTGGCTCGACCGCCAGGACTGGCTCCGGGTACGCGACGCCGACGCGCTGCTCGCCGCGCGCTACCGGGCCGCCGAGGGGCTCCAGCTCCGGCAGGAGGCCACCATGGGCGACGAGGGCTGGGCGGTGGACCGGCAGGTGCTCGCCATGCCGCACGGGCTGCGCTGGTCGGAGGAGATCGACCCGCTGGTGCTCGCCCTGGTCGGCGGGGCCGACGGCCGGCTGCCGCTGCGCGACCAGCTCGCCCTGCTCGCGGTCGCGCACGACGTCGCCCCTCAGGAGCTGGCCGAGGCGGCCGGCCCGATCGTGGCGCACCTGGTCGAGCGCGGCATCATCGAGCCGGTGGCCGACTGATGCGGGCGGTCGTGCAGACGGTGGGCCGGGCCAGCGTGACCGTCGACGGCGAGGTGGTCGGCGAGATCGCCGACGGCCTGCTGGTGCTGCTCGGGGTGACCCACGCCGACACCGCGCAGGTCGCGCAGACGATGGCCCGCAAGATCCACGAGCTGCGCGTCCTGGACGAGGAGCGCAGCGCCGCCGACACCGGCGCCCCGATCCTGGTGGTCAGCCAGTTCACCCTCTACGGCGACGCCCGCAAGGGCAGAAGGCCGAGCTGGACCGCGGCGGCCCCGGCAGAGGTCGCCGAACCCCTGGTGACGGCGGTGGTCGAGGCGCTCCGTGCCCGCGGCGCCAAGGTCGAGACCGGCCGCTTCCGCGCGCACATGCTGGTCGAGAGCGTCAACGTGGGCCCGCGCACCCTCCTCCTCGACCTCTGACCCCACCCACCCCTTCCTGGTTGGGGCGTGGTCAGGAGAAGAGGCCGCGGCGCTGGAGGGACTGGCGGAGCCAGGCGTCGAGCTGGGCGGACCAGTCCGTACGGTCGGCCGTGGCGTGGTCGACGGTGAAGCGGCCGAAGGCGTCGCGGCCCTCGGTGAAGAGGCCGCCCCGCTTGTCGATCTCCAGGACCACCTGCACCTGCTGCGGATCCGTGACGAAGGTGACCTCGAGCTGGTTGATCGCGCGGGCGTACTGCGGCGCGGGGTGGAACTCGATCTCCTGGTAGAACGGCAGGCTCTGCCGCACGCCGTAGATGTGCCCGCGCTCCACGTCGGCCCGGGCAAACCGGAAGCCCAGCCGCAGCAGCGCCTCCAGCAGCCGCTCCTGGGCCGGCAGCGGGTGCACCGCCACCGGGTCCAGGTCGCCGGAGTCGACCGCCCGGGCCACCTCCAGCTCGGTACGCAGTCCCATCGTCATCCCGTGCAGGTGCTGGCCGTACAGGTCGGTCAGCGGCGTCTCCCACGGCACATCGAACCGGAACGGAATGTCGTACCGCTGCCCCGCCTCCAGCCGGAACGCCCCGGTGACCTGACGGCGGCCGAACTCCTGGTTGGTGTCGTAGTCGGAGTCCCCGCTCTCCACCTCGACCCGGGTCATCAGGCCGAGGGCCACATAGGAGACGTCCACCGCGTGGTCGCCGCCGACCACCTGGATCCGGCCCTCCAGGTGCCCACCCGGGCGGCAGTTCGGGTTGGCCAGCACCGTCTCCACCGAGGGGCCACCCACACCCATCGCCTGCATGAGCCGCTTGAAGACCACCACGTCCTCCGATCGCCTGTGCTGCCGGGCCCCGGTGGCCGACCGCTGGCACGGTAACCGGGTCGGGCAACCGACACCCGACGTTCCGTCGGTATTGCTGTCGGTTCCCCGATCGCCTCACTCCCGTTTCACGCCCCGACCGCCAAGCTGTTTCTCACCGGCACCACCGCGCCGGCACGCGGCACGGAATCCGGTACGCGGCACGAAGGACACGGGGAGAGACAGAGATGGCCCTTCAGATGATCGAGCACCAGACCCGCCCGGCTGCCACCGTCGACGCCGAGACCGGCACCGACACCCTGACCGATCTGGACGCCACCGACGAGCGCGGCGTCTCCACCGACCTGGTCCGGGCATACCTGAACGGAATCGGCCGCACCAAGCTGCTCACCGCCGCGCAGGAGGTCGAGCTCAGCAAGCGGATCGAGGCGGGCCTCTTCGCCGAGGAGAAGCTCTCCGCCTGCACCCCGGTCTCCGCCGAGCTGCGGGCCGACCTGGCGCTGATCGTGGCCGAGGGCCGCGCCGCCAAGGACCACCTGCTGGAGGCGAACCTGCGGCTGGTGGTGAGCATCGCCAAGCGGTACACCGGTCGCGGCATGGCCTTCCTGGACCTGATCCAGGAGGGCAACCTCGGCCTGATCCGCGCGGTCGAGAAGTTCGACTACACCAAGGGCTACAAGTTCTCCACCTACGCCACCTGGTGGATCCGCCAGGCCATCACCCGCGCCATGGCCGACCAGGCCCGCACCATCCGCATCCCGGTGCACATGGTCGAGCAGGTCAACCGGATGGTCCGGGCCCGCCGGGAGCTGTCGGTCTCGCTGGGCCGGGAGCCCACCGTCGCCGAGGTGGCCGCCGCGCTGGGCGTCCCCGAGCTCCAGGTGATCGAGCTGATCTCGTACGACCGGGAGCCGGTCAGCCTGGACCAGACGGTCGGCGACGATGGGGAGAGCGCGCTCGGTGACTTCGTCGCCGCGGTGGACCCGCGCGCGGAGCCGGGCGACGCCGCCGCCGACGGCGAGCTGCGCAACGAGGTCCGGATCGTGCTGGCCACCCTCTCCCAGCGGGAGCAGGCGGTGATCCGGCTCCGGTTCGGCCTGGACGACGGCCGGCAGCGCACCCTCGACGAGGTGGGCCGGGAGTTCGGTCTGTCCCGGGAGCGGATCCGGCAGATCGAGAAGGTGACCCTGCTCAAGCTGCGCGCCCCGGAGCGGGCGAACCGCCTGGAGGCGTACGCCTGCTGATCCACCACGACGCTGAGGCCCCGGCGGTCCGCCGGGGCCTCAGCCTGGTGATCGCCCGCTTCCGACGACGCTCATCCAGACCGCGCACCGTCGGATCCGCCCGCTACGGCCGGGCCGACGGCAATCGGTCTCAGCAGCAGGTAGGTGACCGCCCCGACGACGGCGCCGCTCAGCCGCAGCCGGGAGAGCACGCCCTCGAACACCGTGAGGTCACGGCAGGCAAGCCGGAGGACGGCATCGACGTCTGCCGCCACCCACCACGCCGCGACCACCGCGGGCTCGGCGCGCAACTGGGCCAGGAAGCGGTCGGACGCCGCTTCGCTGGTGAGTCGTACGCTGACCAGCACGTCGATGTCCTGCCGCGCCGGCTGCGGCGCGACGGTCAACGAATCGTCCACGAGGTGCGGTACAACGGTCACATCTCGCAGCGTTGCGCGGCCGCGACGGCGCGACGCCGGGCTTGACGAAATCTTCACGTGGGGCAGCCGACTTTTCACGCCCCTGTGACGTCGAGCGCCACCCGTTCCAGTGGGCATGGGGGTGCGACTCGCCGGGCTGGTGCACCTGCTTCGGATCACGCCGTCAAGACTTCGTCAAGAGCCTTGTCCTGCCGGTTCTCCGGCCCGACGATGGGGGCATGAGTTCACCAGTGCCAACCCTGCCCAGTGCCTCCGAGGAGAACGGCCCGCGGCAGGCCCTCAACCTGGACGTCGTCGGGGTGCTCACCGCGCTCGGCGTGGTATGTCTCCTCGCACTGCTGACCGTGGCGCTGCGCTGACCGGGGCTGTGGGCGCGGTCACGCCGGCAGGAGGAGAACCTGCGGGCGCGTCAAAAGCGCGTTGCGATTGGCCGCAGCGGCGTGAGGATCGCGTACATGACCGGCCGCTCGCCCTTCCAGCCGCCGTAGCTTCGGACCGTCGCCGCAGGAGCGGCGGCCCGAGCTGGAAGGACAGCGCGCCCCATGGACGAGGCACGAAGAAGCTACGTCGTCCCAGTACATGCCGTGCCCGGACAGGCGTCGCTGACGCTGCGGACCGGTCGGCTACCTTGGGACGACGGGTAGGGATCGCCTTCACCCGACCGGAGCGGCTCGTCACGGCGATGGGCGAAAACCAGCGATGGTTACGGCTCAGCGAGTCGGCACTGCGGGCCATGCTCGCCCCGCTCGGCATCGACCGCATCCAGGTCGACGCCCTCCTCGTCGCGCCCGGTCTCGGCCCGGACCTCACCGCGGCCGTTCCGGCACCCCCCGCCGCCCGGGTCGCCAGAGCTGCTCGGCGCCGGATCGGGCGGCGCCCGGGCCGAACGCGACACCCCGTGCCGGTTCGATGATCATCAGGTGAGCGGAGCCGTGCGGCCAGCCGGCCGCCGGTCGTAGGCCCCAGCGCCCCGGCGGTTCGCCGGGGCCTCCGCCGTGTGGCGCCCTTGACTCCGCGCCCAGATCGGGCAGGGTGCAAGGCATGAACTGGACGCTGGAAGTGGTGGTGGTGCCGGTCTCCGACGTGGACCGGGCCAAGGAGTTCTACGCCGACCGCCTCGGCTTCGCCGTCGACCACGACACCCGGATCGGCGACGACGTACGGATCGTGCAGCTCACTCCCCCGGGCTCGGGCTGTTCGATCGTGATCGGCACCGGCGCGGTCCCGGACATGCCACCGGGCTCGCTCAAGGGGCTCCAACTGGTCGTGCCGGACCTGGAGAAGGCCCGCGCGGAGCTGGTCGAGCGGGGCGTCGAGGTCAGCGAGATCCAGGTGGTGGGGCGTAACCCCCGCCCGGTGCCGCACCCGCTGGACAACGTCGGCTTCGTCTTCTTCACCGACCCGGACGGCAACGCCTGGGCGGTGCAGCAGATCTCCAGCCGCGGCTGACGCCGACCGTCAGAGGCGGCGCGGGCCGGTGTCCGGGCGCGCGGCTTCGATGCCGGTGCGGACGGTGGCGTGCAGCACCGAGATGCCGTCCTGACGGGCCAGCACCGGGTTGAGGGTCAGCGAGCGGACCCGGGGCTGCTCGTCGGCGAGCCGGCCGATTCGCAGCAGCAGGTCGACCAGGGCGGCCCGGTCCACCGGGGCGGCGCCCCGGTGGCCGCGCAGCAGCGGCGCGGCCCGGGGCTCGTCGACCAGCTCGGCGGCGTCCCGGTCGGTCAGCGGCACGGCCCGCCAGGCCCGGTCGCCGAGCAGGTCGGTGGCGACACCGCCGAGCCCGAAGCCGACCACCGGCCCGAACGCCGGATCCTCCATCAGCTCCACCACGCAGGCCACCCCGGGCTGGACCATCGGCTGGACCAGCACGTCCGGGCCGAAGACGGGGGCCATCTCCGCGTACGCGCGGCGCAGCGCCGCCTCGTCGGCCAGGTCGAGGCGGACCGCGCCGAGGTCGAGGCGGTGCCGCAGGCCGGGCGCGGCGGCCTTCAACGCCACCGGCCAGCCGAGCCGCCCGGCGACCTCGACCGCCTCGTCGGCCGTCCGCGCCGGCGCGGACTCCACCACGTCGATCCCGTACGCCCGCAGCAGCGCCGCCGGATCGGCGCCGTCGGCCCGGAACGCGGCCTGAACGGCAGCCTGGTCGACCTGGTCCAGTTCGGGCAGCACGCCGGGCGGCCGGCGCAGCCAGTCGGCGTAGGTGGTGACCCGGGCGAGGGCGCGGACCGCCTCCTCCACGCTCGGGTACGCCGGCACCCCGGCCGGCACTCGACCGGCCAGGAACGTCGCCACCACCGGCTTGCCGGCGGCGAGCGCGTCGGGCAGGGCGGCGGTGAAGTCGGCGTCCGGGTCGGCGAGCTGGCCGGGCAGCGGCGGGGCGAAGACGGCCACCACCGCGTCCACGCCCTCGTCGGCGGCGGAGGCGGCGAGGGCGGCGGCGTACTCGGCGGCGCCGGCGCGGGGGCCCACGTCGCGCGGGTACCCGTCGGCGACGGTGAGGCCCTGGCCGGCGCAGGCGGTGGCGGCCAGCCCGGTCAGCGCCGACGAGTTGCCCACCACGGCGACCCGGCGGCCGGCGGGCAGCGGCTGGTGGGCCAGGAGCACGCCCACGTCGAGCAGCTCGGCGACGGTGTCCACCCGGATCACCCCGGACTGGGCGAAGAGGGCGCTGACCGCGGCGGCGTCCAGGGCCGGCGCGTCGCCGACGCCGGGCGGGCGGGCCAGCGAGGCGAGGGCCACCACCGGCTTGCTCCGGCCGATCCGGCGGGCCAGCCGGGCGAACTTGCGCGGGTTGCCGAAGGTCTCCAGGTAGAGGGTGATGACGTCGGTGCCCGGGTCGTCCTGCCAGTACTGGAGGAGGTCGTTGCCGGAGACGTCGGCCCGGTTGCCGGCCGAGACGAAGCTGGACAGGCCGAGCCCCCGCCGGGACGCCTCGGCGAGCAGCGCCACCCCGAACGCGCCGGACTGGCTGAAGATCCCCACCCGGCCGGGGGCGGGCAGCACCGGGGCGAGGGTGGCGTTGAGGCGTACCGCGCCGTCGGTGTTGGCGACGCCGAGACAGTTCGGGCCGACCACGCGCATGCCGGCCAGGTGGGCGGCGCGGACCAGGGCCCGCTGGGCGGCCGCCCCCTCCGGCCCGGCCTCGGCGAAGCCGGCGGAGATGACGACCAGGCCGTGCGCGCCGGCCTTCGCGGCGTCGGCGACCACCTCGGTCACCGCCTCCGGGGCCACCGCGACGATCGCCAGGTCGATGTCGAGCCGGGCGTCGGCCGCCGACGGGTACGCGGGCAGCCCGGCCACCGTCGACGCGGTCGGGTGCACCGGCACGATCGCCCCGGTGAACCCGCCGTCGCGCAGGTGCCCGAGCACCGCCGCGCCGACGCCCTGCCCGGTGGCGCTGGCCCCGTAGACGGCGATGCCCCGGGGGGCGAGCAGCCGGGCGATCGAGCGGGACTCGGTCCGGTGCTCCCGACCGCGCTGCACCTCCAGGGTCGCCTCGGTGGGGGCGATCGGGAAGCTCAGGTGCACCACGCCGTCGGCGTACTGGCGCTGGACCTGGTAGCCGAAGTCGGAGAAGACCCGCAGCATCGCCCCGTTGGCCGGCAACACCTCGGCGACGAAGTGCACGATGCCGAACCGGCGGGCCGTGTCGGCCAGGTGCTCCAGCAGCACCGAGCCGATGCCCCGGCCCTGGTAGGCGTCCTCGACCACGAAGGCCACCTCGGCCTCCGGGGAACCGGGGCCGAGCCGCTCGTACCGGCCGACGGCCACGATCCGCCCGCCGGCCAGCACCACGAACGCCTCCCGGTCGTGGTGGTCGACGTTGACGAAACGCTGCAGGTCCCGCTCCGGGATGCGCGGGTACGGCGAGAAGTAGCGCAGGTAGCGGGTGCGCTCGGAGAAGCGCGAGTGCATCGCCACGATCGCCGAGGCGTCGTCCGGGCGGATCTGTCGCAGCTGGACGGTCGTCCCGTCGCTGAGCAGCACGTCCACGGGTTGTTCGACAGTGGTCACCGGTCGGTCCTCCCCACCGCCGGCTCAGTCCCGGGGATCGTGCGGGTCGAGCCCGAGCAGCGGGAAGACCGACCGGCGGGTGGCCGCGATCGCCCGGTCCACCGCGTTCGGCTCGCCGGTCGGCTGCCACGGCTCGTACGACGGGTCGGCGTCGTCGGTCATCCGCAGCGGCACCTCCCGGCCGGGCCGGCGGGCGGCGGCCAGCTCCCGCCAGGCCGGCGGGGTGAGCCTGGCCGGTTCGACCGGCTCGCCGGTGGCCACGGCCAGCAGGTGGGTCCAGGCCCGGGGCACCACCTCGACCAGCGCGTACCCGCCGCCACCGAAGGCCACCCAGCGGCCGTCGCAGAGCTCGTCGGCGAGCGCGCGCAGCGCCAGGTAGGTGGCCCGCTGCCCGTCCACGGAGAGGTGCAGGTCGGCGAGCGGGTCCAGCCGGTGGCCGTCCGCCCCGCACTGGGTGACCAGCAGCTGGGGCCGGAACGCCCGCAGCACCGACGGCACGATCGCGTGGAAGGCGCGCTGCCAGCCGGCGTCGCCGACCCCGGGCGGCAGCGGCACGTTGACCGCGCTGCCCTCCGCGCCCGGCCCGCCGGTCTCGTCGGGGAACCCGGTGCCGGGGAAGAGGGCGAGCGGGGTCTCGTGCAGGCTGATCGTGAGCACCCGCGGGTCCCGGTAGAAGATCTCCTGCACGCCGTCGCCGTGGTGCACGTCCACGTCGACGTACGCGATCCGCTCGGCGCCGAGGTCGAGCAGGCGGGCGATGGCCACCGCCGGGTCGTTGTAGACGCAGAAGCCGGCGGCCCGGGCGGGCATCGCGTGGTGCAGGCCACCGGCGACGTTGACCGCGCGGCGGGCGTCGCCGCGCCACACCGCCTCGGCCGCGGCCACGCTGGCCCCGGCGATCAGCGCGCTGGACTCGTGGATGCCGTCGAAGACGGGGTTGTCCGACGTACCGAGTCCGAAGCCGGCGAAGAGCGGGTCGCGCGGGGCGGCCCGGACCGCGTCCAGGTAACGGGGGTCGTGCACCCGGGTCAGCAGCGCGTCGTCGGCCGGCTCCGGTTTGACCAGGCGGACCCCGGGCCGGTCCAGCACGCCGAGCTCGCGGGCGAGCGCGATGGTCAGCTCGACCCGGACCGGGTCGAGGGGATGGTCACCCATGTCGTAGGCGAGGAGGGCCTCGTCCCACACCACCACCGTGTCGTCGGCCATGCGGTCATCGTCGCACGAGGCCCGACGGGCGCCCACCGCACGCGCTGCCTACCGGCCGGGTGTCTCCCCGGTGGCGACCGGCCGGGTCGGGTCGGCGACCCAGTTGCTCCAGGAGCCGACGTAGAGCGCGGCGTCCGGCCGGCCGGCGAGGTGCAGCGCGAGGACGGCCTGGGCGGCGGTCACCCCGGATCCGCAGTACGCCCCGACCGGCGCCGCGTCGGTCACGCCCGCCGCGGCGAACCGCTGGCGCAGCGCCTCGGCGGCCGGAAAGCGGCCGTCGCCGACGTACTCGGGGGCGGGGAGGTTCACCGCGCCCGGCACGTGCCCGGCGACCGGGTCGATCGGCTCGGTCTCGCCCCGGTAGCGCGGCGCGGCACGCACGTCGAGCAGCACCCCGGAGTCGGCGGCGGCGAGGCGGGCGGCCTCCCCGGCGTCGAGGACCGGCAGCGCGCCGGGTGCGACGGTGACGTCGCCGGGGGTCGGGGTGGGCGGCTCGGTGGAGGTGGGCAGGCCGGCGGCGACCCAGGCCGGGAAGCCGCCGTGCAGCAGGCGTACCGGGCGGTGCCCGGCCCAGCGCAGCGTCCACCAGGCGCGGGCGGCGGACATGCCGTCACCGCCGTCGTACACCACGACGGGGTGACCGGCGCGGACGCCGGCGGCCCGCAGCGCGGCCTCGAGCGCGGCGGGGTCGGGCAGCGGGTGCCGGCCGGCGGCGCCGGGCCGGCCGCAGAGCTCGGTGTCCAGGTCGACGAAGACCGCGCCGGGCAGGTGGCCGGCGGCGTAGTCGTCCCGGCCGGGCGGGCCGACGAGCCGCCAGCGGACGTCGAGCAGGGTGGGCGGGTCGGCGCGGTCGAGCGCGGCGGCGAGCTGGTCGGCCTCGACCAGCAGCTCCTCGGTTCCGGACATGCGGTCCAGTCAACACCATCCGGGCAGCGACCTCGCGCTTCGCCGGGGACCGATCGGCGCGCCTCCGGGGTAGCATCGACCACCGGGAGGCCGCTGACGTGAAGCATGACCTGGTCGATACGACCGAAATGTACCTGCGCACCATCCTCGAACTGGAGGAGGAGGGAGTGCCGCCGCTGCGTGCCCGGATCGCCGAGCGGCTGCGGCAGAGCGGTCCCACCGTCAGCCAGACCGTCGCCCGGATGGAGCGGGACGGCCTGCTCACCGTCGAGGGCGACCGGCACCTGTCGCTCACCGGGCTGGGCCGGGGCACCGCCGTCTCGGTGATGCGCAAGCACCGCCTGGCCGAGCTGCTGCTGGTCAACGTGATCGGGATGCCCTACGAGGAGGCCCACGAGGAGGCCTGCCGGTGGGAGCACGTGATGAGCGACGCGGTCGAGAAGCGGGTCTACGACCTGCTCAACCGGCCGACCCGCTCGCCGTACGGCAACCCCATCCCTGGCCTTGAGGAGCTGGGCAGCCCCGAGCAGCCCGAGGCCGAGGGCGCCGAGGCCGAGCGCAACCTGGCGTTCCCGGGCCTCTCCGGCCCGGTCGTGGTCCGGCGGATCTGCGAGAGCGTGCAGACCGACGCGGACGTGCTCCGGCAGCTGCACGCGGCGGGTGTGGACCCGGGCGCCACGGTGACCGTGGCCCAGGAGCGGGACGGCGTGTCGATCGACCGCTCCGGCGACCGGGTCCGGCTGCCCCGCGAGGTGGCCTCCCGGGTGTTCGTCGCCGCTCACTGACGTCCCGGCGGGCTCACATCCGTCGGGTGTCCACCGTCTTCGCCAGGGTGACCAGCTTGCCGGCCACCGCCTCGGCGGCCGCCTTGTCGGCGCCGCGCGGGCAGGTCCAGCTCAGGGTGGCCAGCCGCCCGTCGGTGGCGAGCCAACCCACCTCGGCCGCCGGCCCGGCCTCCGCGGTCTTGGGCAGCGTGCGGCGGTAGGCGACCTGGCCGAGCTTGGTGACCTTCTTCGCCCCGTCGGGCAGGACGTCGAGGGTGAAGGTCGACTTGTCGATCGACGTCTCGGTGACCGTGAGGGTCAGCTCCGGCAGGACGGCCTGCTCGGCCCGGACCACACAGGTGTGGGTGTCCCCCCGCTCGCTGGCCGCCGCCACGTCGAACCGGCCGCCGGTGTGCTTCGCGATCGTCGCGTAGTCGAGCAGCCGGCAGGCGCCACCGGAGGAGGCCGCCGCCACCTCGACGGTCACCGGCTCCGCGGCGGGAACCGCCACCGGCTCGGCCTCCGCGGCGCAGCCGGCGGTCAGCACCACGGCCACCCCGGCGAGCCAGATCCGCCCGTGCACGCTTACCCCTCCTCGCCGGCGGATCCCCGCCGGATGTCCGTCGGACACCGTACGGGGTGCCCCGGTCGGGCGGAAGCCCTCAATCGTCCAGATACGGACAGTGTCGACACCCTCGCCCACAGCAGGTGCCGCGCCGGGCCAGGAAGCCGGCGCTGAGCACGAAGAGCCCGGTCGCCGGGTCGAGGTAGCCGGCCTCCCCAGCCGCCAGGGCGGCGGCGTGGGCGGCCAGGATGCGCGCCCGGTCGGGGTGGTCGGGCGGCAGCCGGTACGGATGCGGCTGGGTCAGCGGCCGGCCCGCCAACGGTCGTCGCTCTCCGGTCACCGAGCGAGTGTAGTGGCCCCCGGACGGCCGCCCGGCCGCCCCTTCGGTGCGCGGAGGCTGTGGAGCTGATGTCGTCGGTGAATCAGCCCCACAGCCGGCGGTCAGCCGTGCCGGGCGAAGGTGGCGGCAATGTCCGCCCGGTCCGCGCCGCCGGCCAGCAGCAGCCGGAGCAGCACCTTCGCCTTGTACGGGTCGAGCAGCCCGCCGTTGATCAGACCGCGCCGTTGCAGGTCGGTCTCCGAACCGACCGCGCCGTACGTGTGTCGCAGCACCGACCCGGCGCCGGTGCGCGAGGTGAGCACCACCGGCATCCGGTCTGCGAGCGCGCCGAGCACCGGGGCGAAGGCCGGCGGCACGTGGCCGACCCCGAAGCCGGCCACCACCAGGCCCTGTCGACCGTCGACGAGCGCGTCGAGCAGCGCCACGTCGTCGTCGAGGGTGACGGTGTGCAGGGCCACCCGGGTGGCGGCCAGCCGGTCCGGGTCCACCGACGCCAGCGGGGCCTGCCGCACCGGCCGGGTCAACAGGCGCACCTCTCCCTCGATCACGTGGCCGAGCGGGCCGGCGTTGGGCGAGGCGAAGGTGGCCGTACTGGTGCTGTGGGTCTTGCGGACGTGCCGGGCGGCGTGGATCTCGTCGTTGACGGCGATCAGGACGCCGAGGTCGCGGGCGGCCGGCGCGGCGGCGACCCGGACGGCGGCGAGCAGGTTCGCCGGGCCGTCCGGGCCGGCGAGGGTCGGGTTGCGCATCGCGCCGGTGAAGACCAGCGGAGCCGGGTGCGGCCAGACCAGGTCGGCCAGGAAGGCGGTCTCCTCCAGGGTGTCGGTGCCCTGGGTGACCACCACGCCGGTCGCCCCGTCGGCCACCGCCGCGCCCGCCTCGGCCACCAGGTCGAGGATCCGGCGGTACGTCAGGTCGGCGCTCGGCACCGCCTGGACGTCCCGCACCTGAAGCGGAAGGTCGGCCAGCCCGGGCACGGCGGCGGCGAGCTCCGCGCCGGTCAACCGGGCGACCACCCCCGTGGGCCCGGCCCCGGCCATCGCGATGGTGCCGCCGAGGGTGAACAGGACGACGCTCACCGGTCGACCCCGTCCGCCCGGACCGCCAGCATCAGCGACTGCGGCCCCTTGTCCCGGCCCTCGCGCTCCCGGTCCAGCCGGGCGTGCACCGCGAACCCGGCCTCGGCGAGCTGTTCGGCGACCCGGTCGGGCGACAGCCAGTGCACGTCGTACGAGACGGTGTGGCCGTACGCCTCCTCGAGGCGGACCAGGCGGTCGCCGGCCTTGAAGGCGAGCAGCAGCCGACCACCCGGGGCGAGCACCCGGTGGAACCCGGCGAACACGCCGGGCAGCAGCGCCGGCGGCACGTGGATGATCGAGTACCAGGCGACGAGACCGGCCAGGGCGCCGCCCGGCAGCGGCAGGTCGGTCATCGAACCGACCGCGAAGCGCAGCCCCGGGTGGTGCCGCCGGGCCACCTCGACCATGCCGGGCGACAGGTCGATCCCGGAGACGTCCAGCCCGAGGTCGCGCAGGTGGGCGGTGATCCGTCCGGTGCCGCAGCCCACCTCGACCACCGGACCCGCTCCGCCGACCTGCTCGGCGAACGCGGCCAGCATCGCCCGGTCCAGCGTCCCCTCCTCCACGTCCGGTATGAGCCGGGCGTAGTCGACGGCGACGGTGTCGTACGCGGCGCGGGTCTCGGACATCCAGTGTGGTTCCGTCATGATCTTCAGACCCTAGTCGGGCCGGGCGCTGCGGACCCGGCCGCCCGGAACGCAATTGCGGTGCCGTCCGTCCGGGCCCAGCGGTAGGGTGCCCGGGCCGCGGCGACCAGCTCGCGGTGTTCGTCGACAGACAGGCCCAGCAGTGACGGCGCACCTCACCCGAAGCGCTCCGGCGACGGCCCGCCCCACGCTCTGGCGCAGCCGGAACTTCCTGCTGCTGTGGAGCGGCCAGACGGTCAGCGAGATCGGCACCCGGGTCTCCGGCGTGGCGGTGCCGCTGCTCGCCGCGGACACCCTCGGCGCCGGCGTCTTCCAGATCTCCCTGCTGACCTTCCTGGCCTGGCTGCCGTACCTGATCTTCTCGCTGCCCGCCGGGATCCTCGCCGACCGGGTCGACCAGCGGCGGCTGATGATCGCGTGCGACCTGGGCCGGGCCGCGCTCCTGCTGTCACTGCCGGTGGTCGCCCTGGTCGGGCACCTCACCCTGGTCTTCCTGTACGTCGTGGTCGGCCTCTCCGGTGTGCTGACCGTCGCCTTCACCGTGGCGTACCGGAGCATGCTGCCCGGCCTCGTGCCGGCGGAGCAGCTCGTCGACGGCAACGCCAAGCTGGTCACCAGCCAGCAGTTCGCCGAGCTGGCCGGGCCGACGCTGAGCGGCGCGCTGATCGCGCTGGTCGGCGCGGCCCGCACGTTCCTCACCACCGGCCTCTCCTTCGCGGTCAGCGCGGTCACGCTGCTGCTCATCCAGGCCACCCCGGACGCCGCGCCGCCGGCCGCCGGGCGGGTGACCGTACGGGCGGCCCTGGGCGAGGGGCTCGGTTTCGTCCGCCGGCAGCCGATCCTGGTGAAGCTGCTCGCCTGCACCACCACGTCGAACTTCTTCGTCATGGCCGCGAGCGCGATCGAGGTGCCGTTCCTGCGCCGGGAGCTGCACGCCTCGCCGCTGGTGATCGGGCTGGTCTTCTCCGCCGGCGCGGTCGGCGGCCTGGTCGCCGGCGCCCTGGCCGAGCGGCTCTCCCGGCGGATCGGCACCGCCCGGATCATCTGGGTGGCGATGGCCGCGCCCGGACCGCTCTACCTGCTCATCCCGCTGGCCCGCCCGGGCTGGGGCGTGCTGCTCTTCGCGGTCGGGTTCGCCGCGTTCTCCGCCAACGCGGTGCTGTTCAACGTGGCGGCGATGTCGTACCGGCAGCGGATCACCCCGGCGCCGCTGCTCGGCCGGGTCAACGCCGCGTTCCTGTGGATCTGCTACGGGGTGATCCCGCTCGGCGCGCTGCTCGGCGGCACGCTCGGCAGTCAGCTCGGGCTGCGGCCGGCGCTCTGGATCTGCGTGCTGGGCATGTGGGGCGCCGCGGTCTTCGTGGTCTGCTCCCCGCTGCGCCGGATGCGTGACTTCCCGGCCGACGCCTGACGTCAGCCGGCGGAACGTCCGTCCGCCGCCGCACTAGCTCCATGCCAGCCTGGCGAGTTCCTGCTTGAACTGCTTCAGCGTCAACGTGCCGCCCTCGGGTGGCTCCAGCCGGAGGGAGTACGTCACCTGCCGTGCCTCCCACCACACCGTCCATGACCCTCCGTCGTTGCCGGTAATGGTGCCTTGGCGCGAGCCGATGGGGAGGGTCGCGACGGCGGCGGGAAGGTCCACTGCGGCGGTGCGCCGCGCGCTCACGCTCAGCACGGAGCCCCCAGGGCCGTTGTAGCCCTGATACCAGGCCTCGTCGGTCGACATCCAGTGTCCGGAGAACGGACTCCACCGCTTGTCCGAGCGCAGGCCCGGCAGATCACGCTCGAAGTAGGTCGGAGGCGTCGACGCGGTGGCGGCGTCGCGGAGGATCCGGTCGCCGAGGGGTTCCCGCAGCGACGCGACGACGGGCACAGCCGAATTGGCGGTGGCGCAGTCGACTGCGTCAATGACTCGAGCCTTCACCGCGACGACCAGCTGACTGTTCTGCTCCGTGATCGTGGCCTGCGGTTGCCGGAGCTCCTTGCACTGTACGTCCGAACCGGTGTACACGGTGATGTCGGTGCCGTTGCTGGCGACCATCGCTGATGCCCATGGCAGCGTGGCGAGCCCGTCCGGGGACGCCGTAGGGGCGGCCGACGGTCGGGGCACCGCCTGCTCGGTCGCGCGTCGACTGAACCAGAGGCCGCCGATGAACGCTGGAACGACGACGACGACAGCTACGGCGACGTTCGTAATTTGCCGACGACGGGACACCCGGGCCGGCAGGGGCCCAACTGGTACCTCGCCGGCATCGGCGGCCCTGCGCTCGCGGAGCCCGTCATCGATCGCCATAGCCGCCTCCGCATTGTGGTGGGACGTGCGGGAACGGATCGTACGGGATCACTCGGCCTATCGAGGCGCACGGTGGCGACGGTCTCGTCGGACAGCCGACCCCGACCCCGCACCCGTGAGCCGGAAGCGAGAATCCGGCTGGACCCGCTCGTCGCGATGGCAGCGAAGCCTCCCGCGGGCAGCGACGGAGAGGCTACGCGAACCAGTCGATCGCCTGTCCGTGTCCTCGGGTCCAGGCCAGCGGCGTCCCGTCCAGCGCGAGCACGTTGAAGAACGCCTCGCCCGGCGGCTGCGGCAGCGCGTCGTGGGGCAGCACGTCCGGGGACTCGTTCGCTATCCAGTGCCCGGGCAGCCCGCGTACCACCTCGGCGAACGCCCGCCGGCGCGGAGCCGGGACCTGGTAGAGCACGGAGGTGTGGAACACCACCAGGGTCGCGCCGGCTGGCGCCCGCGCGACCAGCGCCGGTAGGTCGTCCACCAGGTCGCCGCGCATCAGCACCGGCGGGTCGGCCGCGGCGACGGCCGCCGCGGCCCGCAGTCGGGCGCGGCGGTGCGTGTGCTCCGGCCAGATGAGGGCGTCGAGCCAGGCGACGTCCGCGGGGTCGGTCACGTCGAGCGGGTTCAGGTCCAGGCCGGCCCGCCACACCACCTCGGGTAGCCGGGTCGGCGGTGCCATGCCGGTCGCCGCGCACTCGAGGACCGGTGCACCGGAACCCACCTGGTGGTCGCCGTAGCGGTAGGCGTACCGATCGGGATAAAGGCAGAGCCCGGCGGACGCGCCGACCTCCAACATTGCGAGTGGCTGCGGTAGCGCGGCGAGCACCGGTAGCAGTACGGCACACCGCCCGGCCTCGTTCGTCTGCGTGGCCCGGCTGCGCATCTCCGCCGCGATCGCCGGCCAGTTCGCCACCGCGTAGTCGTGAAACGCGGCGGGGTCCTCTACCGGGCCCCCGAGCAACCGAACGACGCCGAACAGCAGATTCGGCTGCCGCTTGCTCGGGGGCAGCGTGCCGAGCAGGGCGAGCACCTCGTCGTCGCGGGAGACCGCCAGTGCCAGCCGCTCGTACGCGGGTGACACCCCGGGTGCCTCGCGCGTGGCGAACTCGAGGTAGCTCGCGGCGATCGACATGTCCCCATGGTCGCACCGCACTCCGCAGGGCGAGGTCACGCCGATCAAGGTGGGCGGGGCAGAATTTTCCCGGACCGCTGTCGAATCCGGCCGGACCCGCTCGTCGGGATGGCAAGAAGGTGGAACGACAACCTGAGGAGAACCTGATGGCCCAGTACGCAGTC
This sequence comes from Micromonospora sp. IBHARD004, assembly GCF_052814115.1. Taxonomy (NCBI): domain Bacteria; kingdom Bacillati; phylum Actinomycetota; class Actinomycetes; order Micromonosporales; family Micromonosporaceae; genus Micromonospora; species Micromonospora sp. IBHARD004. The sequence continues at coordinate 1,786,298 of NZ_CP199934.1, read as the reverse complement.
CTGATCTACTCGCCCGCGCCGGCCGACCCCATGGAGATCACGCCCGACTACCTGGCGCTGCTGGAGCGGTACCCGGCCCAGGTCGAGGAGCTGGGCGGGAAGATCGTCACGGGGTTCGCGCTCCAGCCCAGCACCACCGCCACGGCGGTCCGCGGCGACCTCGTCACCGACGGCCCGTTCATCGAGGCCAAGGAGGTGGTCGCCGGGTTCTTCATCCTGGAGGCGCCGGACCTGGACGTCGCCCTGAAGATCGCCAAGCTGAACCCGGCCACCATCGACGGGGGCGTCGAGGTACGGCCGCTGTTCGTCCCCCCGTCCGAGTGAGCAACGCCGGCACGGCCGCGGCCGAACGCGCCGTGGCGGACGCGCACCGTCGCGAGTGGGCCTTCGTGCTCGCCGCGACGGCGCGCGTCGCCGGCGACCTCGACGTCGCCGAGGAGTGCGTGCAGGACGCGTACCTCGCCGCGCTGGACGCCTGGGCGCGGGACGGCGTACCCCACAAGCCCGGCGCCTGGCTGACCGCCACCGCGAAGCGCAAGGCGCTGGACGTCCTGCGCCGGGAGAAGGTGTTCCGGTCGAAGATGCCCCTGCTCGTGGAGCCGGCGGAGGAGGAGGTCGTGGAGGAGCCCGACGAGGACGCGGTGCCCGACGACCGGCTGCGGCTGGTCTTCACCTGCTGCCATCCGGCGCTGGCCCGGGAGGCCCAGGTGGCGCTGACCCTGCGCCTGGTGTGCGGGGTGAGCACCGGCGACATCGCCCGCGCGTTCCTCGTCTCCGAGCCGACCATGGCCGCCCGGGTCACCCGGGCCAAGAAGAAGATCGCGGCGGCCCGGATCCCGTACCGGGTGCCGGAGGCCAGCGAGCTGCCCGAACGGCTGGACGCGGTGCTGACGGTCGTCCACCTGCTCTACACGACCGGGCACACGGCCCCGTCCGGCGCCGACCTGGTCCGCGCGGACCTGGTGGACCGGGCGCTGCACCTGACCCGCATGCTGCTGGCCCTGATGCCCGACGAGCCGGAGGTCCGCGGGCTGCTCGCGCTGCTGCTGCTCACCGACGCCCGCCGGGCCACCCGGACCGACGCGGAGGGGCGGCTGCTGGTGCTGGCGGAGCAGGACCGGTCCGTCTGGGACCGGGCCGTCATCTCCGAGGGCAACCGCCTGGTCGTCGGCGCGTTCCGGACCGGCCGGGTCGGCCGGTACGCCCTCCAGGCCGCGATTGCCTCGCTGCACGCCGTTGCCTCCAGCTACGCCGCCACCGACTGGCCCCAGGTGGTACGCCTCTACGACGAGCTGCTGAAACGCTGGCCCTCGCCGGTCGTCGCGCTCAACCGGGCCGTGGCGGTGTCGATGGCCCACGGCCCCGAGGCCGCCTTGGACGAGGTCGAAGCGCTGGCCCGGGACGACCGGCTGGCCGGATACCACTACCTGCCGGCGATCAGGGCCGACCTGCTGCGCCGGCTCGGGCGGCAGCGGGAGGCGGCGGACGCGTACCGGGCGGCGCTGGACCTGGTGGACAACGACGCCGAGCGGGAGTTCCTCACCGCCCGCCTCGCCGAGGCCGACTCCGGTCGATCGTCGTGAGCCATCCGCCGCCCGCGCCCGGGTGACGAGGGGTCCGCCGTCGGGAGATCTCCTCGAGGTGCTGACGCTGGTGCTGCCGGACCATCTCGTCCCGGCCTCCTGGTCGTAGTCGGGATCCGGCGGGACCCACCGATGCGAGCCGTCGCTGTAGTGGAACCGCTCGTCGCCGCGCCGGATGACGCTCACCGGACCCAGGAACCAACGATCCAGCTGGCCGGCCGGCACCCAGGTCAGGTCCTCGGCGGCCCACACCAGGTACGACCCCATATACAGGGCCATCGACACCGCCGCGCCGTCGAACTCGGCCCGCAACTCCATGCGCCGGGTCTCGCAGGGCCAGGGCGAGCCGCAGCCGCCGCAGCTCCAGATCGGCAGGACCGGGCCGTGTGTCGTCACGGCAGGCTGTCCTGGAAGCGGCGGATGGCAACGCGAGCATGCCAGCAAGAGGCCCATTCCGCCTGATAACAGGGGTACGGACCCAGCCCCGCCCACCACCACCGACCCGACCCGATCCGACACCATGCTCGGCCAAGGCAGCGAGCCCCGGGCGCGGGAACGCCCGGGGCTCGCTGGTGCCGACGTACGTCAGCTGCAGCCGCTGGTGGAGCCGCAGCCCTCGCAGACGTAGCAGCTACCGGCGGGCCGCATCTTCGTACCGCAGGTGAAGCAGAGCGGCGCGTCGGCGGCCTTGCCGAGCACGGCCTCCAGCAGCTCGGTGCTGGAACCGACGGACGGCGCCGGCTTGGCGGCGGCGACCTCCGCGACCTCCTGCGCCGGCTGGGCGACCGCGCCGGTCTTCGGCTCCTCCGGCTTGGTTTCGACCGGGGCGGAGGCGGCCATCGCGGTGAGGTCCGCACCGCTCGCCTCCGCCTCCGCCTCGGCCCGCAGCTGGGCGGCCCGCTCCTTGGCGGTGAAGATGCCCAGCTCCGCGCGGCGCTCGTACGGCAGGAAGTCCAGGGCCAGGCGACGGAAGATGTAGTCCATCACCGAGGCCGCCATCCGCACGTCCGGGTCGTCGGTCATGCCGGCCGGCTCGAAGCGCATGTTGGTGAACTTGCTGACGTACGTCTCCAGCGGGACGCCGTACTGGAGACCGATGGAGATGGCCACCGAGAAGGCGTCCATCACGCCGGCCAGGGTCGAGCCCTGCTTCGACATCTTGAGGAAGACCTCGCCGAGGCCGTCGTCCGGGTAGGACGACGCGGTGAGGTAGCCCTCGGCACCGCCGACGGAGAAGGAGACCGTCTCCGACGGGCGCTTCTTCGGCAGCCGCTTGCGCACCGGCCGGTACTCGACGACCTTCTCCACCACCGGGGCGGCCGGGGCGGCCTCGACGGCCGCCGGCTCGGCGGCCTTGTTGGACTTGGCCACCGAGAGCGGCTGGCCGACCTTGCAGTTGTCCCGGTAGATCGCCAGCGCCTTGAGGCCGAGCTTCCAGCCCTCGAAGTAGATCTTCTCGACGTCCTCGACGGTGGCCGCCTCCGGCATGTTGACCGTCTTGGAGATGGCGCCGGAGACGAACGGCTGGATGGCCGCCATCATCCGCACGTGACCCATCGGGGCGATCGTCCGCTCGCCCATGGCGCAGTCGAATACCGGGTAGTGCTCCGGCTTGAGCCCGGGGGCGTCCACCACGTGGCCGTGGTCGGCGATGTGCTCGACGATCGCCTCGACCTGCTCCTCGGGGTAGCCGAGGCTGCGCAGGGCGCGCGGCACCGTCTGGTTGACGATCTGCATCGAGCCGCCGCCGACCAGCTTCTTGAACTTGACCAGCGCCAGATCCGGCTCCACGCCGGTCGTGTCGCAGTCCATCATGAAGCCGATGGTGCCGGTCGGCGCGAGCACGCTGGCCTGCGAGTTGCGCCAGCCGTTCTTGTCGCCGATCTTGTTGCCGAGGGTCCACTGCTTCGTGGCCTCCCGCTGGATGGCGGTGGCCACGGTGCCGGCCGGCTTGATCTCGTCGTTGGCCGCGGCGTGCTTGCGCATGACCCGCTTGTGCGGCTCCGCGTTGCGGGCGTAGCCGTCGTACGGGCCGACGACGCCGGCCAGCTCGGCCGAGCGGCGGTAGGCGGTGCCGGTCATCAGCGAGGTGATCGCCGCGGCGACCGAGCGGCCCTGCTCCGAGTCGTACGGCAGGCCGGAGGCCATCAGCAGGGCGCCCAGGTTGGCGTAGCCGATGCCGAGCTGCCGGTAGGCCCGGGAGGTCTCGCCGATCTTCTCGGTCGGGAAGTCGGCGAAGCAGATCGAGATGTCCATCGCGGTGATGACGAACTCGACCGACCGGACGAACTTCTCCACCTCGAAGCCGCCGTCGGCGCGGAGGAACTTCATCAGGTTGAGCGAGGCCAGGTTGCACGAGGAGTTGTCCAGGTGCAGGTACTCCGAGCACGGGTTCGACGCGGTGATCCGGCCGGTCTCCGGGCAGGTGTGCCAGTCGTTGATGGTGTCGTCGTACTGCAGACCGGGGTCGGCGCACTCCCAGGCGGCCTGGGAGATGCTGCGGAACAGCTTCTTGGCGTCGACCGTCTCGATGGTCTGCCCGTCGAGCCGGCCGCGCAGGTCGAAGCCGCCGCCGTTCTCCACCGCGGTCATGAACTCGTCGGAGACCCGGACCGAGTTGTTGGCGTTCTGGTACTGCACGCTGACGATGTCCGCGCCGCCCAGGTCCATGTCGAAGCCGGCGTCGCGCAGCGCACGGATCTTGTCCTCCTCGCGCGCCTTGGTGACCACGAACTCCTGGATGTCCGGGTGGTCCACGTCGAGGATGACCATCTTGGCCGCGCGCCGGGTGGCGCCGCCGGACTTGATGGTGCCGGCCGAGGCGTCCGCGCCGCGCATGAAGCTGACCGGGCCGGAGGCGTTGCCGCCGGAGGAGAGCAGCTCGCGGGAGGAACGGATCCGGGACAGGTTGACGCCGGAGCCGGAGCCGCCCTTGAAGATCAGCCCCTCCTCCTTGTACCAGTCGAGGATGGAGTCCATCGAGTCGTCGACGCTCAGGATGAAGCAGGCGCTGACCTGCTGCGGCGACGGCGTGCCCACGTTGAACCAGACCGGCGAGTTGAAGCTGAACACCTGGTGCAGCAGCATCCAGGTCAGCTCGTGCGCGAAGATCTCCGCGTCCGCCGGGGTGGCGAAGTAGCCGTGCTCCGCACCGGCCTTGCGGTAGGTGGTGACCACCCGGTCGATCAGCTGCTTGAGCGACCACTCCCGCTCCGGGGTCCCCACCGCGCCCCGGAAGTACTTGGTGGTCACGATGTTGGCCGCGTTGACGCTCCAGGACTCGGGGAACTCCACCCCGCGCTGCTCGAAGTTGATCGAGCCGTCCCGCCAGTTCGTCATCACGACGTCGCGGCGCTCCCACGCCACCTCGTCGTACGGGTGGACCCCCTCGGTCGTCCACACCCGCTCGACCTTCAGCCCCGCCGGCGCACCGGCCCGGGTCCGCGACTTGCTTGCTGTCACGCCGTCCCCCGCCATCTCATCCGCCCCCTCGTCTGCGCGGTCACCCACCGCGCATCGTCGCTGTCAGAAATCCGAAAAACTCAAGTGGTACGGCCGGCGGCCTCGGCCGGCTCGGCCCCGGCGCCCTCCCGGGCGATTGCGGCGGCCCGTAGCGTCTCGATCTCGCGCTCGAAGTCGGCGAGCGAGTCGAAGGACCGGTAGACGCTGGCGAAGCGCAGGTAGGCCACCTCGTCCAGGTCGCGCAGCGGCCCCAGGATGGCCAGCCCGACCTCGTGGCTCGGGAGCTCGGCGGCCCCCTTGGCCCGGACGGTCTCCTCGACCTTCTGCGCCAGCAGCGCGATCGAGTCGTCGTCGACCGGCCGGCCCTGGCACGCCTTGCGCACCCCGCCGATGATCTTCGTACGGCTGAACGGCTCGGTCACCCCGCTGCGCTTGACCACCGCGAGCACCGCCTCCTCGACGGTGGTGAACCGCTTGCCGCACTCCGGGCAGGAGCGCCGCCGCCGGATGAGCTGGCCGTCGTCGGCCTCCCGCGAGTCGACGACCCGGGAGTCGGCGTACCGGCAGTACGGACACCGCATCGCCTGACCTCCTTCATCGATCCGCGGGCGCACCGACGCGCTCCCGGGCACGCCGTCACCCGCGGCGAGACCATCGTCGGATGGCCGCCGCCGGGGTCGGCGGTACGGGAGTGCGGTCGGTAGCCGAACCCAACCTGTAGGCGACTTACGCCCGTGTGACTACTACATCTAGGGGTCGACCGTATGTCGTCGCCCAGGCGAGGTCAAGTTGGCCGGCGTGTCCGGCGCGTCATCAGAATCACTCACCCGCCCCACCTCCCCCGAGGGTCGCCGAAAGCCCAACGGGCGACTCCCGCCACGGTGACGCTCAGTTGTTTCATCGAACACGCGTTCGAAGTCGACGTATCATTTATCAGAACAGGCGTTCGGAATTCTCGGATTTCGCCCCGACACGCCGACAAGAGGTCGTACAGATGTTTGAAAATGGCCGATCTCACCTATACGGTCAACAACGACCGGGCGCGGCGTGTCGCCTCCGGCCGGTCGGCAGCACCATCAGCGCGCACCACGAGCCGCCAAGGCACCCAGCGCCGACCAGGGAGGGACGGACGTGACCGAGGACCGGGCCAGCCGGCAGAAGAACCCGCAGCCGATCGACGGGGCGGGTCCGCCGGCGACCCGACGGCCCCGCGCCGCGCGCAGCCGGACGGGCCAGCCCGCCGTGCGCCCGGTCACGCCGGTGGTCAGCAGCTTCCCCGACCCCGCCACCGTCGACCTCACCGCCCGGCAGCGCCGGATCCTGGAGTTCATCCGCACCTGGGTGGAGCGCCACGGCTACCCGCCGAGCGTGCGCGAGATCGGCGAGGCGGTCGGCCTGGTCTCCCCGTCCAGCGTCGCCTACCAGCTCAAGGAGCTGGAGAAGAAGGGCTTCCTGCGCCGCGACCCGAACCGGCCCCGGGCGGTCGACGTCCGCGCCCCCAGCGACGCCGACGACGAGTTGAGCCGCGCACAGCGGCCCACCCCGGCGTACGTGCCGATGCTGGGCCGGATCGCCGCCGGTGGCCCGATCCTCGCCGAGCAGGCGGTGGAGGACATCTTCCCGCTCCCCCGCGAGCTGGTGGGTGAGGGCGAGGTCTTCATGCTCCAGGTCAAGGGCGACTCGATGCTCGACGCGGCGATCTGCGACGGCGACTGGGTGGTGGTCCGGCAGCAGCCGACCGCCGAGGCCGGCGACATCGTGGCGGCCATGCTCGACGGCGAGGCGACCGTGAAGACCTACCGGCGGCGCGACGGCCACGTCTGGCTGATGCCGCAGAACCCGGCCTTCGAGCCGATCCCCGGCGACGACGCCACCATCATGGGTCGCGTCGTCGCGGTGCTGCGCCGGATCTGACGCCCGTCCCGGGTGACCGCCGCACGGCGGTCACCCGGTGAGGCGTCGCTCAGTAACGGTCGCCGCGGTACTCGCGGCCGCCGGGCACCTGCCCGTACTGGCCCCGGCCGTCGTCGTAGCCGTTGCGGCGGCCCGCGCGCGGCTCACGGTAGTCCGGGTCTCGCCGGGGCGGCTCGGCCCGGCCACCGCCGTACACGCCTCCGCCCTGCGGTGCACCGCCGTAGACCCCGCCGCCCTGCGGGCGACCGCCACCGCCGCCGTAGACACCGCCGCCCTGCGGACGGCCGCCCTCCGCGGGACGCCCGCCGCCGTACACCCCGCCCGAGGCGGGTCGGCCCGGCGCGCCGTTCACCGGCCCGGCACCGTAGCCGCCGCCGTACACGCCGCCGGGCGGACCGTCCTCGGCACGGCGGTCGTCGAAGCCACCACTCAGCGGGGTTCCGTCCCGGTCCGGCCCGTCCGCCCGGTCGGTCGCCGGTGCGGGCCGGCGCCGAGCCCGGAGGATGCCGAAGATGCCCGCGCCGACCAGCAGGGCGCCGAGCACGCCGACCGCCGCGATCAGGTACGTGATCTCGTCCAGGCTCAGCCCCTCGACCCAGGACTTCTCGGCGGCCGGCTTGGCCACCCCACCGGCCGTCGGCAGCGCCTCGATCCCCTTTGTCGACGGGACGTAGCTGAGGATGTCGATCGGGTCCTCGGGGGCGAGCTGACCACCGTCGGAGACCGTGACGAAGGACTTACCGTCCGGGGTGTAGGAGATCGCCTCGCCGAACGGGTCGGTCAGCGGGGTGACCCGGGGGGTGCCCTTGGTCAGGGCACCCACGATGTCACCGCCGGTCACGTCGTACTCGAAGGCGTCCGCGTACGTCCGCAGCACCACCTTCTTGCCGTCGGGCGAGCGGGCCGCGCCGGTGACCAGGAGCCGGCCGGTCGGGCCCAGCTTGTTGTCCGTGGTGGTCTTGGGGAGCGCGACGTCGCCGACCTTCCGCATCGGCACCGGGTCGGTGTCGCCGGTCTTCAACGCGGCCGCCGGAGTGAAGATCTCCGACTTGCCGGAGAGCTCCTTGGTGATGATCAGCGGCTTGTTGTCGTCGCCGATCAGCAGCGCCTCGGCGTCGTGCGGCTTCTTCTCCGGGTACGCCAGCCGGTGCAGCACCGGCTGCTTCGACCCGTTGACCGGCATGTGCCAGACCGCGACCCGCTCCCGGCGCGACTTGCTGGTGATGTTGTCGCCGGTGTCGGCGATCCAGAGGGTCTTACGGTCCGGCGAGAGCGCCAGGTCCTCGGTGTCGAACGGCCCGGCCCCGGAGTAGCGGACCGGGTCCTTCGCGATCTTGCACTTGGTGTCCAGGTAGAAGACCCGCTTGCGGCTGTCCTGGTCGCTGCTGTCGTTGATGACGATGTAGCCGCTGCTCGTGGCCACCAGGCCGGAGAGCTCCTTCAGCCGATCGTCCTCGACGGTGCACTTCTTCTTGCCGGGGGCCGCGGCCTGCACGGGGGCCGCGGCGGGACCTGCCAGGGCGATCCCGGCGGGCGCCACGGTTGCGCCGAGCAGGCCGAGCGCAACCGTGACCGAGGAGACAACGTGCCGCATGGAGCCCAGTGTCGCATGCCCGGTTACCCGGGTGGGTGACACCGGAGGCCTCATCGGCCGGCGCCGACCCGCTCCTCCTCGAGGAGCCGCTCGCCGGCGCGGAACGGCACCAGCTCGGCGGCGAGCGCCTCGCCCACCCGCACGTGCAGCAGCGTCCCCTCCGGGAGGTGGGAGGTGCTCAGCACCTCGCCCTGCCGGTGCAGCCGGGCCACCAGGTCACCCCGGTCGTAGGGGACCACCGCGTGCACCTCCACCGCCGGGCGGGGCAGCCGCTCCTCGATCGCCTCGCGCAGCCCGTCGACCCCCCGCCCGCTGTGGGCGGAGACGAAGACCGCATCCGGCCAGAGCCGCTTGAGCCGCAGCAGCGTCTCCTCGTCGGCGGCGTCGGTCTTGTTGACCACCAGCAGCTCGGGCAGCCGGTCAGCGCCCACCTCGGCGAGCACCTCGCGGACCGCCCGGACCTGCTCCTCCGGGTCCGGGTGGGTGCCGTCCACCACGTGCACCACCAGGTCGGAGTCGGCGACCTCCTCCAGCGTCGAGCGGAACGCCTCGACGATCTGGTGCGGCAGGTGCCGGACGAAGCCGACCGTGTCGGAGAGGGTGTAGAGCCGCCCGTCGGAGGTGGTGGCCTTGCGGGTGGTCGGGTCGAGGGTGGCGAAGAGCGCGTTCTCGACCAGCACACCCGCCCCGGTCAGGCGGTTGAGCAGGCTGGACTTGCCGGCGTTGGTGTAGCCGGCGATGGCGACCGAGGGCACCGCGTTGCGGGACCGACGGGCGCGCTTGGTCTGGCGTACCGTCTTCATGCCCTTGATCTCGCGGCGCAGCCGCGCGATGCGGTGCCGGATCCGGCGCCGGTCGGTCTCGAGCTTGGTCTCACCGGGACCGCGCAGGCCCACGCCGCCGCCGGCGCCGCCGCCGCGGCCGGAACCACCGGTCTGCCGGGAGAGCGTCTCACCCCAACCGCGCAGCCGCGGGAGCAGGTATTCGAGCTGGGCCAGCTCGACCTGCGCCTTACCTTCCTTGCTCTTGGCGTGCTGGGCGAAGATGTCGAGGATCAGCGCCGTCCGGTCGACCACCTTGACCTTGGTGCGCTGCTCCAGGTTGCGCAGCTGGGACGGGGAGAGCTCACCGTCGCAGATCACCGTGTCGGCGCCGGTGGAGAGCACCACCGCGCCGAGGTCGTCGACCTTGCCCCGGCCGACGTAGGTCGCCGGATCCGGCCGGTTACGCCGCTGGATCAGCCCCTCGAGCACCTGCGAACCGGCCGTCTCGGCCAGCGCCGCCAGCTCGGTGAGGCTGTTCTCCGCGTCGCCCTGCGTGCCCTCGGTCCAGACGCCCACCAGGACGACCCGCTCCAGCCGCAGCTGGCGGTACTCGACCTCGGTGATGTCGGTGAGCTCGGTCGAGAGGCCGGGGACCCGCCGCAACGCCTGCCGCTCCGACAGCTCGAACTCACCGGTGGTGGCGTCGAGCTCGTCGTCTTCGAAGGGAACGTAGGTCTCCTGGTCTCGCAAACTGATCTCCTGTCCGTTCTGTCTGCTACCGAGCGGTTTCGCGCGTGTACCGGTCATCCTGACATGTGGCAACGCGCGACGCACCTGCTATATGCCCGTGGCGCACGTCCCCAAAGGCGGGGCCGGATGCCGGGCGACCTGGGTGGGCGGGTAGAAATGCGGAGCGAGCCGCTCAGCGTCGACGGAGGGATTTTCCGTGGCCATCACCCGACTTCCGAGTGCAGGATTCTCGATCACTATCCGGATCGCGGTGACCGCGGACGCCTCCTCGATCGGCCGACTGACCACCGCGGTGGGCGAGGCCGGCGCGATCGTCACCGCGCTCGACGTGGTCGACTCCGATCCGACCAGCGTGATCGTCGACCTCACCTGCGACACCGCCGACGCCAGCCACGCCGACCAGGTGGTCGACGCGCTGACCGCGCTCGACGGCGTGGACGTCCGCAAGGTCTCCGACCGGACGTTCCTGCTGCACCTGGGCGGCAAGATCGAGGTCAACTCCAAGGTCTCGCTGCGCACCCGCGACGACCTGTCCCGTGCGTACACCCCGGGCGTGGCCCGGGTCTGCATGGCGATCGCCGAGAACCCGGCCGACGCCCGCCGGCTGACCATCAAGCGCAACACGGTCGCCGTGGTCAGTGACGGCTCGGCCGTGCTCGGCCTGGGCAACCTCGGGCCGGCCGCGTCGCTGCCGGTGATGGAGGGCAAGGCGGCGCTGTTCAAGCGCTTCGGCGGGGTGGACGCCTGGCCGGTGGTGCTGGACACCCAGGACACCGACGAGATCGTGGCGATCGTCAAGGCGATCGCACCCGCGTACGGCGGGATCAACCTGGAGGACATCGCCGCGCCGCGCTGCTTCGAGATCGAGGCCCGGCTGCGCGAGGCGCTGGACATCCCGGTCTTCCACGACGACCAGCACGGCACCGCGATCTGCGTGCTGGCCGCGCTGACCAACGCGCTGCGCGTCGTGGGCAAGCAGCTCGCGGACGTCCGGGTCGTGGTCTCCGGGGCCGGCGCGGCCGGCACCGCGATCATCAAGCTGCTGCTGCGCCAGGGCGTGGGCGACATCATCGCGTACGACCGGCAGGGCGCCCTGCACCGCGGCCTGCCCGACCTCAACCCGGCCTGGCAGTGGCTGGCGGAGCACACCAACAAGGAGAGCTACTCCGGCGACCTGCCGGGGGCAATCCGGGGCGCGGACGTCTTCATCGGGGTCAGCGCGCCGAACCTGCTCACCGGCGACGACATCGCCACGATGGCCAAGGACGCGATCGTCTTCGCGCTGGCCAACCCGGACCCGGAGGTCGACCCGCGGGAGGCGCGCAAGCACGCCGCCGTCGTCGCCACCGGCCGCTCCGACCAGCCGAACCAGATCAACAACGTGCTCGCCTTCCCGGGCGTCTTCCGCGGCATGCTGGACGCGCACGCCGAGGAGTTCACCGAGGAGATGGCGATCGCGGCGGCCCGGGCCATCGCGGACGTGGTCGGCGAGGAAAAGATCAACCCGACGGTGATCGTGCCGAGCGTCTTCGACTCGCGGGTGGCCCCGGCGGTCGCCGCCGCGGTCCGCGCCGCCGCCCAGAACCCGGCGACCACCCCGCCCCCGGCCGCCGACCCGGGCCCGACCGACCTCCCGGAGATCGCCGCCAACGCCAGCGCCACCCCCTGATCCCACCTCCGGGTGCGTTTCTCGTCGCCCTGGCGGCAGGAAACGCACCCGAACCCGCACCGCCGGCGCCGCCGCTTCCGCCAATGCCGCCCGCAACTCCCGGCGGATGACCGACCGCGGGTGGTGGGTGCCGGCGGGTGGAGGCGGACCGGGCGGGCCGGCGGCCTCAGCCGAGCAGGGCCCCCGGGGTGAGCTCACCGGTGGCGACCAGGACCGCCGGGCCCGACAGCCAGCAGGAGTCCTCGGTCACCGTGACCGTGAGGCGTCCGCCGGACACATCGACCGCGACCGCGCCGGTGTCCAGGCCCGTGTCCCGCAGGGCCACCGCCGCCACCGCGCAGGCGCCCGTGCCGCAGGAGAGCGTCTCCGCCGAGCCGCGCTCGTAGACCCGCATCAGCACGTGCCCGGCGGTGCCGCCCACCGGCTCCCCCGGGACGGTGAACTCGACGTTCACCCCGGCCGGGAAGACCGCCGGGTCGACGTCCGGCGCGCGGGTCAGGTCGAGCCCCGCCAGGTCCAGCCCCGCCGGCAGGGCGCAGACCAGGTGCGGGTTGCCGACGTCCACCGCGGCGCCGGGCAGGGTCAGCCCGCCCAGGGTGGCGGTGGCGGTGGCGTACAGCAGGGGGCGGCGCATCTCCACGGCGATGGCCTCACCCTCGACCCGCGCGCGCACGACGCCGGCCCGGGTGGCCACCGGCAGCGCCGCGCCGGACGGCGTGGCCAGGCCGGTCTCCAGCAGGTACCGGACGAAGACCCGGGCCCCGTTGCCGCACATCTCGGCGAACGAGCCGTCGGAGTTCCAGTAGTCCATGAACCACTCGGCGTCGCCCGCCAGGGCGGCGCCCTCCGGGTGCTTGGCGGCCCGCACGACGCGCAGCACGCCGTCCGCGCCAATCCCGCGCCGCCGGTCGCAGATCGCCGCGACCAGCCCCGGGGTGAGGTCGAGCGCGCCGTCCGGGTCGGGCAGGATCACGAAGTCGTTGCCGGTGCCGTGGCCCTTGGTGAACTCCACGCCCCCATCATCCCCGATGGTCGGCGACCAGCCGCAGCGCAGTCTCGACAAACGCCGGTGACGCCGAGTCCAGCCAGTGGATGCGCGGGTCGCGCCGGAACCAGGACCGCTGCCGCCGGACGAAGCGGCGGGTGGCCCGGATTGTCTCGTCGTGCGCCTCCACCTCGGTCAGCTCCCCGGCGAGGAACCGCAGCACCTGCTGGTAGCCGAGCGCCCGGCTGGCCGTACGCCCCTCGGGCAGGCCCTGACCGACCAGCGTCTGGGTCTCGGCGACCAGGCCGTCGGCCCACATCCGGTCCACCCGCAGCGCGATCCGCTCGTCCAGCAGGGCGGTGTCCAGGTCGACGCCGAGCTGCACGGAGGGGTAGTACGGCGTCGGCTCGGGCAGCGAGGCGGTGAACGGCGCGCCGGTCAGCTCGATCACCTCCAGCGCGCGGACGATCCGCCGGCCGTTGCCGGGCAGGATGCCGGCCGCCGCGGCCGGGTCGGCCTCGGTCAGCCGGGCGTACAGCGGGGCCGGGCCGACCGCCGCCAGCTCCGCCTCCAGCCGGGCCCGCACCGCCGGGTCGGTGCCGGGGAACTCGAACTGCTCCAGCACCGCCCGCACGTACAGCCCCGACCCGCCGACCAGCAGCGGCACCTTCCCCCGGGCCAGGATGTCGTCGACCGCCGCGCGGGCCAGCCGCTGGTACTCGGCGACGCTGGCCGGCTCGGTGACGTCCCAGATGTCCAGCAGGTGGTGCGGCACGCCCTCCCGCTCGGCCGGGGTCAGCTTCGCGGTGCCGATGTCCATGCCCCGGTAGAGCTGCATCGAGTCGGCGTTGACCACCTCGCCGTCGAGCGCGTGCGCCAGGGCGATGCTCAGCGCCGACTTGCCGGCTGCGGTCGGCCCGACCACGGCCACGACCGTGCCCCTCACGCCGGCGCCAAGTTCGCCACGAAGTAGGAGACGCCGTAGGGCGCGGCGGCGTAGCTCAGCTCACCGCGCCAGGCGCCGCCCGCCGCGCGGACCGCGCCGGCCAGCACCTGCCAGGGCGCCCACCCGGCGACCTTCAGCTCCGCCGAGAGCACCGGGTCCAGGCCGAGCAGGGCGTCGGGGTCCGCGTCGGCCAGGGCCTTGGCCACCCCCTCGTCGTACGCCTCGGCGCGCGGGTCGTCGTAGCCGGGGGCCTGCCGCCCCCGGCACGCCGACCCGTCCCCCATCACCAGCAGCGCCACCCGGGGGCGGTACTCGTGCACCTGGTCGACGAAGCCGCCCAGCTCCCCGGCCGTCGCCTCCGGGCTGACCTGGGCGCCGACCACGCGCACACCGACCCGGTGCTGATGGAGCAGCCACGCCCCGACGGTGAGGCTCAGCGGCAGCGCCGCCCCGCCGTCGGGCAGCGCCGGCACGAGCGGGACGGTCAGATCGAGACCCCAGGGGCGCAGCGAGCCGGCGGCGGGCGGGATGATCCAGCCCGTCGTCGGGCCGGAGCCGAGCACGACCACGCAGTCCGGTCCGGCGGCGAGGAGCCGGGTGACGGCCCCGGCGGCGGCGGCGCGGAGGTCGTCCAGCTCGGGCGCGGCGGCGCCGGCCAGCTCGGGCACGATCAGCGGCGGGTGGGGGCAGACGGCGGCGGCGACCAGAGGCACGCCCTCACCGTAGCGGGATCCCCCGGTGCGTCCCCGCGCCGATCCGGTCATTCGAGCGGTAGGACACCGTATGGTCACGGTCGACGACAGGCGCTCGACGCGGACGGGGTCGGACCTGTGACAATGCCCGGAGTAACTTTGCTGCGCCGTGGCGGCGATCGCGGGGGCTCTACCCGTCGACGCCGGGAGAACGAGGATGGGCACATGAGCGACTGGACTGCCTTCGGACGGGTGGACGCGGACGGCACCGTGTACGTCAAGACCGCCGAGGGCGAGCGGGTGGTCGGATCCTGGCAGGCGGGGGCCCCGGAGGAGGGGCTGGCCCACTTCGCCCGACGCTTCGCCGACCTGGTGACCGAGGTGGACCTGACCGAGGCCCGGCTCAACTCCGGCGCCGCGGACGCCGGCGGGTCGCTGACGACGATCCGGCGGATCCGCGCCTCACTGGCCGAGGCGCACGTCGTCGGTGACATCGACGCGCTGGCCGCCCGGCTCGACAAGCTCGCCGAGGTGGCCGAGGCGAAGGCCGGCGAGGCGAAGGCCGCCCGGGACGCCGCCCGGGGCGAGGCCCTGGCGCGCAAGACCGCCCTGGTCGAGGAGGCCGAGAAGCTGGCCGCCGAGTCGACCGGCTGGAAGACCGCCGGGGACCGGCTCAAGGAGATCCTCGACGAGTGGAAGACCATCCGCGGCGTCGACAAGAAGACCGACGGTGAGCTGTGGAAGCGGTTCGCCGCCGCCCGGGACGGCTTCACCCGCCGCCGGGGCGCCCACTTCGCCTCCCTCGACCAGCAGCGCAAGCAGGCGCAGACGGTCAAGGAGGAGCTGGTCGCCGAGGCGGAGAAGCTGAAGGAGTCCACGGACTGGGCGGTCACCGCCAACCAGCTCAAGGACCTGATGACCCAGTGGAAGGCCGCGCCGCGGGCGTCCAAGGAGGCCGAGCAGAAGCTCTGGGAACGGTTCCGGGCGGCGCAGGACGAGTTCTTCACCCGGCGCAGCGAGGTCTTCTCGGCGCGGGACAACGAGCAGCGCGCCAACCTGGAGCGCAAGCAGGCCCTGCTCGCCGAGGCCGAGGCCCTCGACGTGGACGCCGACCCGAAGGGCGCCCAGGCGAAGCTGCGGGAGATCCAGGCGCAGTGGCACGAGGCCGGCCGGGTGCCGCGGGAGGCCGCCGCCGGGCTGGAGCGCCGGCTGCGGGCGATCGACGACAAGGTCCGCGAGGTGATGGACTCGGCGTGGCGCCGTACCACCAAGGAGGAGAACCCGCTGCTCGCGCAGATGCGGGCGCAGGTCGCCGAGGCCGAGGAGCGGCTGTCCCGGGCCCGGGCCGCCGGTGACGCACGCCGGATCAAGGAGGCCGAGCAGGCGCTCGCCTCCAAGCGGCAGTTCCTCCAGCTGGCCGAGCAGGCCGGCTGAGCTGAGCCGTTCCGGGAGCTCCGGTCCCGCTTCGGGACCGGAGCTCCCGCATGTCCGGGCCGGCACGGGGCGGTCCCGGCCGTCGCCGGTCGGTCAGTGCGCGGCGCAGCCGGTGGTCGGCGCGGGCGCCGCGGCCGGCGCGCCGATCGTGGGCAGGCCGAGCAGCACCCCGGGGGTACGCGGGGAGCGGCCGGCCTCGGCTGCGTCGCCGGCCCGGGTACGCCGGTGCGACAGCGGCTCGCCGTCGGCGTTGAGGTGGTGCGGGGCGGCGTACGTGACGGTGGTGTGCACGATGTCGCCGGGGCGGATCTGCCCCGCGAGGGAGCCCGCGTCGAAGTGCACCAGGCGGCCGTCGCGGGCGCGGCCGGACATCCGGCCGGTGCGCTCGTCCTTGCGCCCCTCGCCGACGGCGACCAGCACCTCGACGGACTCCCCCACCAGCTTCCGGTTCTCCGCCCAGGTGATCTCCTCCACCGTGGCGATCAGCCGCTCGTAGCGTTCCTGCACGACCTGCTTGGGGAGCTGGCCGTCCATCGTCGCGGCGGGGGTGCCGGGGCGCTTGGAGTACTGGAAGGTGAAGGCCGAGGAGAACCGGGCCGCCCGGACCACGTCGAGGGTCCGCTCGAAGTCGGCGTCGGTCTCGCCGGGGAAGCCGACGATGATGTCGGTGGTGATCGCCGCGTCCGGCATCGCCGCCCGGACCTTCTCGATGATGCCCAGGTACTTCTCCGACCGGTACGACCGGCGCATCGCGCGCAGCACGTCGTCGGAGCCGGACTGCAGCGGCATGTGCAGCGAGTGGCAGACGTTCGGCGTCTCGGCCATCGCGGCGATCACGTCGTCGGTGAAGTCCTTCGGATGCGGGCTGGTGAACCGGACCCGCTCCAGCCCGTCGATGTCGCCGCAGGCGCGCAGCAGCTTGCCGAAGGCGTACCGGTCGCCGAACTCGACGCCGTAGGAGTTGACGTTCTGCCCGAGCAGGGTCACCTCCAGCACGCCCTCGTCGACCAGGGCGCGCACCTCGGAGAGGATGTCGCCGGGGCGGCGGTCCTTCTCCTTGCCGCGCAGGGCGGGCACGATGCAGAACGTGCAGGTGTTGTTGCAGCCCACCGAGATCGACACCCAGCCGGCGTACGTCGACTCGCGCCGGGTGGGCAGCGTGGAGGGGAAGACGTCGAGGGATTCGAGGATCTCCACCTCGGCGGCGGCGTTGTGCCGGGCCCGCTCCAGCAGCACCGGCAGCGAGCCGATGTTGTGCGTGCCGAAGACCACGTCCACCCAGGGGGCCTTGCGGACGATCTCGCCGCGGTCCTTCTGGGCGAGGCAGCCGCCGACGGCGATCTGCATCCCGGGATGCTTGTCCTTCACGGGGCGCAGATGACCCAGGTTGCCGTAGAGCCGGTTGTCGGCGTTCTCCCGGACGGCGCAGGTGTTGAACACCACCACGTCGGGGTTATCGTCGGCCTCGGCGGCGCGCACGTAACCGGCCTGTTCGAGCAGGCCGGCGATGCGCTCGGAGTCGTGCACGTTCATCTGGCAGCCGTACGTACGCACCTGGTAGGTGCGCGGGCTGCCCGCGGCTGCGGTAGTCATGACCCGGACAGCGTATCCGGGCCGAGCTGGTCTGACCGAACGAGGAGGAGCCGTGTGCCGGAGCATCAAGACCCTGCGTGAGCCGTACGTCCCGGTGGTCACCGAGGAGGACGTCCGCGCGGCGGCGTTGCAGTACGTCCGGAAGATCTCGGGCTTCCGGACGCCCGCCGCCCACAACGCGGCCGCCTTCGACGCCGCGGTGGACGCCGTGGCCGCCGCCACCGCGGCCCTGCTCGACCAGCTGGTGGTGCGCGGCCAGCAGCCGACGGCCCGCGCCTGACGCCGCCCGACGCGCGCCCCGGTCGGCCCGCCGACCCGCGCCGGCGGGCCCCGGGCTCAGGCTGCGGCGAGCGCCGGGGCGACCGAGTCGGGGGCCCACCGGGAGCGGTGGCACTGCGACCAGCCCCGGCAGCCCGGGTGGGCCACGGTGCAGAGCCGCTGCTCGCTCAGCACCTCGCCGTCGTCCGTCTCGGTGACGGTGAAGTGCACCGGGCGGATCGTGCCGTCGGGGGCGACCAGCAGGTGCCGGCCGGCGTCGAGGGTGTCGTCGCGCATCAGGCAGTTGCGGTCCAGCAGCCGGGCCAGCGCCGCGATGCTGGGCAGCTCGGGCAGCCGCTCGGGCACCCCGTAGCAGTCGACCATCGTGCCGAACTCCCCCGGCGCCTCCCACACGTCGCAGATCACCGCGTACGTGGGCAGCCGGGCCGGGTCGGCGACGGCGAGGGGCATCACCACCCGGCCGAGCGCCTCGGCCAGCGCGGGGTACACCTCCACCGGTGCCGCCCCGTCGATTCTCCAGTTCCACAGCTCGGTCATGCCGCCTCCTCGCTGTGCTCGTCCCACCGGCCTCCGGATCGGGCCTTACTGACGATGGTGGGGTGCATATGACCTCAGCCGGGGGCAAGTTACCGGTCTGTGACCATTCCGGGCAAAGATTCCTCGGGCGCCGTTGCCCCGAGTAGCGGGAAGATGACAGTTTATCGGGTATGGTGCCCCGTCCGGGCGGACGACATGACAGTCAGCGGACCCGGATCAGGTGCTCGCCCCGGGGCAGCAGCTCGCCGATCACCGTGCCGCCGGGCACCTCGCCGGCGACCAGCAGGCCACCGGAGGTCTGCGCGTCGGCCAGCAGCAGCCGCTCCCCCTCGTCGGCGGCGCCGAAGTCCGTCCACGGGGTCACCCAGTCCAGGTTGCGGCGGGTGCCGCCGCTGACGTACCCGTCCCGCAGCGCCTCGCGGGCCCCCGCCAGGTACGGCACCCGGGCCGCGTCGATGGCGACCGTCAGCCGGCTCGCCCGGGCCAGCTTGGCGGCGTGCCCGAGCAGGCCGAAGCCGGTCACGTCGGTGCCGCAGCGGACGCCGGCGGCGACCGCGGCCCGCGCGGCGTCCCGGTTCAGCGCGCTCATCGAGGCAACCGCCTCCGGGAAGCGCTCGCCGGTGGCCTTGTGCCGGGTGTTCAACACCCCGACGCCGAGCGGCTTGGTCAGCGAGAGCGGCAGGCCGGCGCGGCCGGCGTCCAGGGTGATCAGCTCCTCGGGCCGGACCACGCCGGTGACCGCGAGGCCGTACTTCGGGCCGTCGTCGTCGACGCTGTGCCCGCCGGCCAGGTGGCAGCCCGCCTCCCGGGCCACGTCCTGGCCGCCGCGCAGCACCTCCCGGGCCAGCTCCACCGGCAGCTTCTCCCGCGGCCAGCAGAGCAGGTTGAGCGCCACCAACGGGGTGCCGCCCATCGCGTACACGTCGGAGAGCGCGTTGGCGGCGGCGATCCGGCCCCAGTCGTACGCGTCGTCGACGACCGGGGTGAAGAAGTCGGCGGTGCTGACCAGGCCGGTCCGCTCGTCCAGCCGGACCACCGCGGCGTCGTCGCCGTGCTCCAGGCCCACCAGCAGGTCGGCGGTGCCGCTGGCCGGTCCCAGCCCGGCGACCATCGCCTCCAGCTCGCCGGGCGGGATCTTGCAGGCGCAGCCGCCGCCGCGGGCGTAATCGGTCAACCGGATCGCATCGGTCATCCCCACATGATCTCCGTGAAACGCGGCCGCCGCCACCCGGGCGGACCGGCGCGTGACGGAATTCGGACTCCCGGGGACGGCGGGGACCGGTGTTACCGCACCGTGACCATCTGAGTTGCATTCCGCCACGTGGGCCCGCCTACAGTGGCCCAACCGGGGGTCGACCGACCCCGCTTCCGGGACGAATGGCAGGGACGGTGGACGACGTGACGACGGGCGAACCGCTCATCGTGCTGGACGGGGTCAACAAGTACTTCGGCCCGCTGCACGTGTTGGACGACGTGTCGCTCTCCGTCGGCAAGGGCGAGGTGGTCGTGGTCATCGGCCCCTCGGGCTCCGGCAAGTCGACGCTCTGCCGGGCGATCAACCGGCTGGAGCCGATCAACTCCGGCACCATCACCTTCGACGGCCAGCCGCTGCCCGCGGAGGGCAAGGCGCTGGCGAAGCTGCGCAGCGAGGTCGGCATGGTCTTCCAGTCGTTCAACCTCTTCGCGCACAAGACGATCCTGGAGAACGTCACCCTGGGCCCGGTGAAGGTCCGCAAGGAGAAGCCGGCCGCCGCCCGCGAGCGCGGCCTGGCCCTGCTGGACCGGGTCGGCATCGCCAACCAGGCCGAGAAGTACCCGGCGCAGCTCTCCGGCGGCCAGCAGCAGCGGGCGGCGATCGCCCGCGCGCTGGCCATGCAGCCCAAGGCGATGCTCTTCGACGAGCCGACCAGCGCGCTGGACCCGGAGATGGTCGGCGAGGTGCTGGACGTGATGACCTCGCTGGCCCGTGACGGGATGACGATGGTCGTGGTCACCCACGAGATGGGCTTCGCCCGGCACGCGGCCAACCGGGTGATCTTCATGGCCGACGGCAAGCTGGTCGAGGACGCCCCGCCGACGGAGTTCTTCGCCAACCCGCGCAGCGAGCGGGCCAAGGACTTCCTCTCCAAGATTCTCACGCACTGAGCGTCCCTAGTGGAGCGCGCCGTCCCCCGGTGGGCTCCCGTCGAAGAAGGAGAAAAGTATGCGTATGAAGCGCGTGGCGGCGGTCGCCGCGGCGGCCACTCTGGCGCTCGGCATGAGCGCCTGCGGCGGCGACGGCGGCAGCGGCTCCGGCAGCGGGGGCGGCAAGGGCATCGTCGGTAAGGCGCAGAGCCAGAAGAAGCTGGTCATCGGCGTCAAGGCCGACCAGCCGGGCCTGGGCCTGCAGACCGGTAGCACCTACGAGGGCTTCGACGTCGAGATCGCCAAGATCGTGGCCAAGGGCCTGGGCGTCGACGCGAACAACATCGAGTGGAAGACCACCGTCTCCGCCAACCGCGAGCCCTTCATCCAGCAGGGCACCGTCGACCTGGTCGTGGCGACGTACACGATCAACGACGAGCGCAAGCAGAAGGTCAACTTCGCCGGCCCGTACTTCGTCGCCGGTCAGGACCTGCTGGTGAAGGCCGACTCGACGATCACCGGTCCTGAGGGCCTGGACGGCAAGAAGGTCTGCTCGGCGCAGGGCTCCACGCCGGCCAAGCGGATCCAGACCGACTACCCGAAGGCCAAGCTCCAGCAGTTCGACGCCTACTCGAAGTGCATCACGGCGCTGGAGGGCGGTCAGGTCGACGCGGTGACCACCGACGACATCATCCTCGCCGGCTACGCCTCGCAGTCCCAGTACGCCGGCAAGTTCAAGGTGGTCGGCAAGACCTTCTCCACCGAGCCGTACGGCATCGGCCTGAAGAAGGACGACAAGGAAGGCTGCGAGAAGGTCAACGAGATCCTCAAGGCCGCCGCCTCGGACGGCACGTACAAGGCCGCCTGGGACGCCACCCTGGGCAAGAGCGGCAAGGCCGCGCCCGAGCTGGACACCACCAAGCTGACCAACTGCGGCAGCGTCTGACCGGTTCCGGGGCCGGCATCCGTACGGGTGCCGGCCCCGGCCTGTCGCGACGCCGACGAAGTGCCCCGGGAGTCGACGCATGCACGTATTCGCTGATCCGACCAACCTCGACGCCTACCTGTCGGGTTTCCTCTGGATCCTCAAGCTGACCGGCGCGTCAGCGGTGATCGCGCTGGTGCTCGGCGTGCTGCTCGCCGCGTTCCGGGTCTCCCCAGTGCCCGTGCTGCGCGGCTTCGGCGCGGCCTGGGTGAACATCTTCCGCAACACGCCGCTGACGCTGATCATCTTCTTCTGCTACTTCGGCCTCTTCTCGACCCTCGGGCTGAGCCTCTCCGACGACCTGAACCTGAACAACTTCTGGCTCGGCGTGGTCGGCCTGTCGGTCTACACCGCGGCGTTCGTCTGCGAGTCCGTCCGCTCCGGCATCAACACCGTTCCGTCCGGCCAGGCGGAGGCGGCCCGGGCGATCGGGCTGACCTTCTTCCAGACCCTGCGGATCGTGGTGCTGCCGCAGGCCGGGCGGGCGGTGGTCGCGCCCCTGGGCAGCGTGCTCATCGCGCTGTGCAAGAACGCCACGATCGTCGGCACCATCGGCCTGATCGAGGCCTCCAGCGTGATGAAGCAGCTGATCAACGACAACGGCGACGCGGTCATCCCGATCTTCCTGGTCTTCGCCGGCACGTTCGCCGCGATCCTCGTCCCCACCGGCTACTTCTTCGGCTGGCTGGCCAACCGACTGGCGGTGAAGCGCTGATGAGCACCGGCGTTCTGTACGACCACCCGGGACCGCGCGCCCGCGTCCGCAACGCGGTGCTCAGCGTCGTCTTCGGCCTCGGCCTGGTCGCGTTGCTGTGGTGGATCTACACCAGGTTCGACCAGGCCGGCCAGTGGGAGGCCTCGCTCTGGAAGCCCTTCACCCAGTCGGCCACCTGGACCCAGTTCATTCTTCCCGGCCTGCGGCAGACGTTGCTCGCCGCGGCCACCGGCATGGTGCTGTCGCTGGCCTTCGGCATCATCTTCGCGGTCGGACGGCTCTCCGACCACTGGTGGATCCGGGTGCCGGCCGGTGTGGTGGTGGAGTTCTTCCGCGCCGTCCCGCTGCTCCTGATGATCTTCTTTATCTTCTACGGCGTGCCGTTCCTCATTCAGGGCCCGGTCACGGCGTTCACGGCCGTGGTGGCCGGTCTCACCCTCTACAACGGCTCGGTGCTGGCCGAGGCGTTCCGGGCCGGCATCCGGTCCATCCCGGCCGGCCAGTCCGAGGCGGCCTACGCGGTGGGCATGCGCAAGAGCCAGGTCATGCGGCTGATCCTGGTGCCGCAGGCCGCCCGCGCCATGCTCCCGGTGATCGTCAGCCAGCTCGTCGTCCTGCTCAAGGACACCGCGCTCGGCTACATCGTGGCCTTCCCCGAGCTGCTCGCGCGCGGGGTGAACGACTTCTCCGCCAACTACGGCAACGTGGTCGCCGCCGCGATCGTGGTGGCCGTGATCTACATCCTGATCAACTCGCTGCTCACCGCGCTGGCGAACTGGCTTGACCGGCGCACCGGCCGGCGCGCGTTCCGGATCCCCAAGCAGACCGCCCCGGACTCGACCCCGGCCGGCGGGGTGGCCGTCTCCGAACCGCAGGGCTGACCGGCCCGCCACGACGCCGTGCCGCGTCCCGTCCTGACGGGAGTGGCACGGCGTCCGCCGTTCCGGGGGCGATTCATCCACGACATCAGCTTCGTAGCGTCCACGTGGTGGCCGCCCCGCCGGCGCGGCCGACCGGTGGCGGTGGTGGTTCAGCGGGCGATCTCGGTGACCCGGGACTCGCGGACCACGGTCACCCGGATCTGACCGGGGTAGGTCAGCTCCTCCTCGATCTGCTTGGCCACGTCCCGGGCCAGCACCGCCGCGCCGATGTCGTCGACGTCGTCCGGCTTCACCATCACGCGGACCTCCCGGCCCGCCTGCATCGCGAAGACCTTCTCCACGCCGACCTTGCCGGCCGCGATCTCCTCGATCCGCTCCAGCCGCTTGACGTACGCCTCCAGGCTCTCCCGCCGGGCGCCCGGCCGGCCGCCGGAGCAGGCGTCGGAGGCCTGGGTGAGGACGGCCTCGATGGTCTGCGGCGGCACCTCGTTGTGGTGCGCCTCGATGGCGTGCACCACGTCCTCGCTCTCGCCGTACTTGCGGGCGAGGTCGGCGCCGATGATGGCGTGGCTCCCCTCCACCTCGTGGGTGAGCGCCTTGCCGATGTCGTGCAGGAACGCCGACCGCTTGATGGTCGGCACGTCCAGCCGCAGCTCGGCGGCCATGATGCCGGCGATGTGGGCGGTCTCCACCAGGTGCTTGAGCACGTTCTGCCCGTACGACGTCCGGTAGCGCAGCCGGCCGAGCAGGGTGACCAGCTCCGGGTGGATCTCGGTGATGCCGACCTCGACCAGGGCGTCCTCGGCGGCGCGGTGGCAGAGCTCCTCCACCTCGTGCCGGGCCAGCTCGTAGACCTCCTCGATCCGGTGCGGGTGGATCCGCCCGTCGAGGACCAGCTTCTCCAGGGTGAGCCGGCCGACCTCCCGGCGGACCGGGTCGAAGCAGGAGAGCAGCACCGCCTCGGGGGTGTCGTCGATGATCAGGTTGACCCCGGTGACCGACTCGAAGGCGCGGATGTTGCGCCCCTCCCGGCCGATGATCCGCCCCTTCATCTCGTCGCCTGGCAGGTGCAGGACGCTGACCACGCTCTCCGCGGTCTGCTCGCTGGCCACCCGCTGGATGGCGTCGACCACGATGTGCCGGGCGCGCTGCTCGGCGGTGTTGCGGGCGTCCGACTCGATGTCCCGGACCAGCAGCGCGGCCTCCCGCTTGGCCTGGCCCTCGATCGCCTCGACCAGCTCGGCCCGGGCGGCGTCGGCGGTCAGCCCGGCCACCCGCTCCAGCTCCCGGCGACGCTGCTCCTCCGCCTCGGCCACCGCCCGCTCCCGCTCCGCCAGGGCGTTCTCCCGGGCGGCGAGGGCGGCGCTGGCGGCGGTGAGCTGCCGCTCCCGCTCGGCGAGCCGCTCCACCTCCTCGGTGTGCAGCCGCTCCCGCTCGTCCATCCGGGCGGCCCGGCGCTCCACCTCGGCAGCCTGCTCCCGGGTGGTCGCGGCGAGCACGGCGACCTCCCGCTCGCCGCTGCGCCGGGCGGCCGTGCGGAGCTGCTCGGCGTCCGCCTCGGCCTGCTTGTGTGCCCGCTCCAGGACGGTGTCGGCCTCCGCGCGGGCGTCGTCGAGCACCCGCCGGGCCTCGGCCCGGGCCGACTTCGCCTCGGCCTTCGCGGCGGCCGCCTCGGCGCGAGCCGCGGCGGCGGCCGACTTCGCCACGTCGATGGTGCTGTTCGCCTCGTCGGCGGCGGAGCGCAGGGCAGCCAGGGACTGCTCCTGGCGGTCCTTCTCAGCGATGAAGGCCGGGTCCCCGGGGGCCGGCGCGACGCTGATCCGGCGCATCGTCCGGACGCCCACCAGGACGGCCCCGACCACCACGACGGCCAGGATCAGCACCACCGCGAGGATGACGACCTCGAAGGGGCTCATGCCGTCGCCCCGGAGCCTGGGGCCGTCTCGCGACCGCCGGTTTTGGCGTGGTCGGCGCCCGACCGGCCGGCGATCCGTGGAAGCCCGCCGGTGAACCTGTGCCGCCCCGCCATGGCCGCCTCCCCCTGAACGTCGGACTCCGCAGGAGACGTGCCGGGGGCACGCACCTGCGGCTCTGGACGCCCGACCGGAGCGGCTGGCAGTGGGTAGCTCTCCGTCGGCGGTGCCCCCGAAAGGGCATCGCCGACGGCCGGTTGCAGTTGTCGGTCGGCTCCGGACCGGCTGTCCGGAGCTGCCGTCAAGGGCCGGTGAAGCTGGCCAAAGTGATGCTGTTCTGTTACGAGATCTATGTTGTGCGCTTAGCCTGCGCTGGTCGGGCAATGTGAACCTGTATGGCGAGGCTAGGTCGCCGGGGGCCGTTCGGTCAAGAACTCATGATCAAACCACCCGGACGGAGAGAAGTTGTGGCATCACCCAGCGCTGACCAGATGCCGGACACGGGCGGACAAACGCGGCGAGCCGGCGGGCCGGCGAGCGGTGTCGGCCCTGCTCAGCGGGCACCCGACGCGACGGCGGCGGCGACCAGCGCGGAGTTGTCGGCCGCCGGCGAGCCGTCCGGCAGCACCATGGTGTCCTCGAGGCCGATCCGGGCGTCCAGGCCGCGGCGTACCGCGTCGGCGAGCACCGGCCAGGTCGCCGGACCCTCGCCGTGCAGCAGTACCGGCGGGCCGTCCGGCGGGAGCGCGCCGAGGATCGCCGCGGCGTCGGCCAGCGCCACCTCGGGCTCCTCGGCCAGGCACTCGACCAGGACCCGGCCGGCCGGCACCCGCCACCGGCGCCAGGCCTCGACCGCCGGCACCGTCCAGAGCCCGACCTCGACCAGCACACCCCGCTCGCGCAGCGCCGCGGCGACCGCCTCCGCGCCGGGCTCGTGGGCGTTCACCGAGGCGAAGTCGGGCAGCACCGGCCAGGCTCGGACGGCGGCCACCCGGGCGGCCGGGTCCGGCTCGATCCAGGCGCCGGTGCTCACCCCCACCGGCAGCCCGGGCACGACGGCCCGCAGCGCGGTGACCGCCTCGGCGATCACCGCCGGATCCAGCGACTCCGCGCCGGTGGCGTCGCGCGGGTGGACGTGCACCGCGGCGACCCCCCGCGCGGCGCAGCGGGCGGCGTCCGCCGCCAGCTCGGCCGGGGTGACCGGGACGGCGGCATGCTCGTCGCGGCGCCGGCCGCCGTTGAGGCAGGCTTTCAGCACCCGGCCCTCCCGTCAGCGCCTCGGCACCCCGCCCGGCCGTCAGCCGAGGGCGCGGTTGTCCCGGTCGAGCTCGCCCTCGGCGTCGGCGAGGGCGTCGGCGTCGATCTGCTCGGCGAACTCGGCCGCCTCCGCGCTCTGCGCGGCGAGCGCGTCCTTCACCGCCCGGATCGCCACACCCGGCGGGTAGCCCTTGCGGGCGAGCATGCCCACCAGCCGGCGGAAGACCGCGTCCGGCTCGCCCCGGACGGAGCGCAGCTTCCGGTCCACCAGAGCGCGGGCGGTCTCCGCCTCGGTCTCCTCGTCCAGCTCGCCGAGGGCCTCGCTGGCGGTGTCGCCGTCCACCCCGCGGTGGCGCAGCTCGTTGGCGAGCGCCCGCCGGGCCAGCCCTCGGCCGGCATGCCGGCTGGAGACCCAGGCCCGGGCGAAGGCGGCGTCGTCGATGATGCCGACCTCGTCGTACCGGTCGAGCACCTGCGCGGAGACCTCCTCGGAGATGCCCCGCTTGGCCAGCGCACCGGCCAGCTCCGCCCGGGTACGCGGCCGCACCGCGAGCTGCCGCAGGCAGATCTCCCGGGCCACCTCGGCCTCGTCGCGCGGTGGCGCCGGGGTCGCCTCCGGACCGGGCTCCTCGGAGCGGCCGCGGCGGCCCCTTCGGGGCCGGGGGGTCGTGTTGTCGTCACCCGGCCGGGGCGGGCTGGCATCCCAGCCCCGCCCCGAGCGGGCGCGTCGTCCTGCCACTTAGCCGGCGACCGGTCAGAAGTCGACCGGCGGCAGCTCCGGGCCACCGGCGGCGTCGCCCGCGCCGACCCCGACGCCGAGCTTCTCCAGGATCTTCTTCTCGATCTCGGCGGCCACGTCGGGGTTCTCCTTGAGGAACTCCCGGGCCTTCTCCTTGCCCTGGCCGAGCTGGTCGCCGTCGTAGGTGTACCAGGCGCCGGACTTGCGGATGATCGCCTGCTCCACGCCGACGTCGATCAGCGAGCCCTCGCGGGAGATGCCCTTGCCGTACATGATGTCGAACTCGGCCTGCTTGAACGGCGCGGCGACCTTGTTCTTCACGACCTTGACGCGGGTACGGTTGCCGACCACGTCGGTGCCGTCCTTGAGGCTCTCGATGCGGCGGACGTCGAGCCGGACCGAGGCGTAGAACTTCAGCGCCCGACCACCGGTGGTGGTCTCCGGGCTGCCGAACATCACGCCGATCTTCTCGCGGAGCTGGTTGATGAAGATCGCCGTGGTGCCGGTGTTGTTGAGCACACCGGTGATCTTCCGCAGCGCCTGGCTCATCAGCCGGGCCTGGAGACCCACGTGGCTGTCGCCCATCTCGCCCTCGATCTCGGCACGCGGCACCAGGGCCGCGACCGAGTCGATCACGATGACGTCGATCGCGCCGGAGCGGACCAGCATGTCGACGATCTCCAGCGCCTGCTCACCGGTGTCCGGCTGGGAGACCAGCAGGGCGTCGGTGTCGACACCGAGTGCCTTCGCGTAATCCGGGTCGAGCGCGTGCTCGGCGTCGATGAAGGCGGCGATGCCACCGGCCCGCTGGGCGTTGGCCACCGCGTGCAGGGCGACCGTGGTCTTACCGCTGGACTCGGGACCGTAGATCTCGACGACCCGGCCGCGGGGCAGACCGCCCACGCCGAGCGCCACGTCGAGCGCGATCGATCCGGTCGGAATCACCGCGGTCTGGATGACCGGCCGCTCGCCCAGCCGCATCACCGAACCCTTGCCGAACTGCTTGTCGATCTGAGCGAGAGCAAGGTCGAGTGCCTTCTCCCGGTCGGGCCCTGCGGCCATGTTTGCCACCCCTGCCTTCGCCGGCGTCTTTCCTGAGCTTCGCGTCACGCGGGACACGCTAGGCGCTGGGTCCGACAGAAAACCAGCCGACGGGCCGCGAGCTGTGGACGAGCACCCCGCTGTGGACAATAGCCGAACAGGTGTACGACTCGGCAAGCGACACGCGGAAGTGGCGAACGGGCCGCTCAGCGCAGCCGCGCGGGCACCCGGTCGGGGTAGGCGGCGACGACGGCCCGCCAGACCACGTGGGTCTGCTCACCCGACCGGAGCGCCTGCTCGATGGTCCGCCCGCCGAGCTGGGGCAGCACCTGGTCGCGGGCGATGCTGGCCGCGTAACCCGGCCCGAACGCCTCCTCCAGCCGCGCCCAGAAGTCGGTCAGCCGCACGTGATCAGTCCTCCTCGTCGGGCACCCGCCCGGGCACCGGACGCAACGCTAGCGCCACCAGGGGCACGACCGCGATCGCCGCCAGCAGGGTGAGCACCGGATAACCGGCCGCCCGCATGACAAACCCGCTGACCGCGGCGGCCCCCGCGCCGGCCAGCCCCATCGTCAGGTCGGAGAACCCCTGCACGCTCGGCCGGACCGCGGCCGGCACCGACTCCGACAGCAGCGTCGAGCCGGCCACCATGGTGCCGGACCAGCCCAGTCCGAGCAGGACCAGGCCGATCGAGAGCCGGGGCGTGTGGTGCCCGGCGGTGCCGGCGACCGCGCACGCGGCCAGCAGCGTTGCGACCCCGCCCAGGATGACCGCGCGCCGGCCCGCCCGGTCGGTGAGCCAGCCCACCAGCGGGCTGAGGGCGTACATGCCGGCGATGTGCAGGCTCAGCACGATGCCGACCACCCGCAGCACGTCGGCGTCGCCGTGCGACTCGCCGAGGCGTACCGGTGTCATCGACATCACCGCCACCATCACCACGTGGCCCACCGCCACCGCCGCGATGCCGAGCCGGGCGGCCGGGCGCCCGCGTACCACCTGCCAGGCCGCCCGCATCCCCGCGCCGCGCCGGGCGGTCGGAGCTGGCGGGGCGACGGCGTCCGCCGGCGGGGTGAGGTCCGGCGGCGCGACGGCGGCCGCCACCGGGGCCTCGGCCGCCGCCAGCCGGCGGGCGGTGAGCAGCGGGTCGGGCCGCAAGAGCACGAGGAGTACGACGGCGGCGAGCACGAAGGCGGCAGCGCTGAACGCGAACGGGCCGGCCAGCGCCGGCAGCCCCCAACCCGTGGTGGTGCGGTCGGCGAGCGCGGCGAAGTTCGGCGCCGCCACGGCGCCGATGGTGGTGGCCCAGACGATCAACGAGAGCTGACGGCC
The DNA here is from genome assembly GCF_052814115.1 of Micromonospora sp. IBHARD004. Lineage (NCBI taxonomy): Bacteria > Bacillati > Actinomycetota > Actinomycetes > Micromonosporales > Micromonosporaceae > Micromonospora > Micromonospora sp. IBHARD004. The sequence goes on along the minus strand of NZ_CP199934.1, from coordinate 1,757,112 downwards.
CCGGCGGGCCGGCTCGGCGAGGTCCACCGCGGCGTAGCGGGCCTGGAGGTTCGCCGCGGTGCCCCCACCGAAGAGCAGCATGCCGAGGAAGAGCAGTGGCACGGAGCGGGTGACGGTGGCGAGCACCACCAGCACGGCGCCGACCGCGCCGGCCAGGTAGGCGACGGCCAGTCCCGGCCGGCGTCCGTGCCCGTTCATGATCCGGGTGACCGGGACGGCAAGCAGGGCCCCACCCACCACGGCGGCGCTCTGCGCCAGGCCGGCCATCGCGGTGCCGGCGACCCGCGCGGCGAGCAGCGCCCCCACCGCGATGCCGATGGTGACGCCGACCCCGCCGATGATCTGGGTGGTGAAGAGCAGGCGCAGGGTCCGCCGCTGGATCGGCGCGACGTCCGGCCGGGTACGGGCCGGCGCGGTCAGGTCGGTGGCCATCCCGGCCTCCTCGGTAAGGGGTCAGACGAAGCCCCATCCTTGCGCATCCGCCCCACCCGGCGGCACCCGGTTTCGCTACAGGCCGAGACCTCGGCCGATGATCTCCTTCATGATCTCGGTGGTGCCGCCGTAGATGGTCTGCACCCGCCCGTCCAGCCAGGCCTTCGCCACCGGGTACTCCAGCATGAAGCCGTAGCCGCCGTGCAGCTGCACGCAGCGGTCGGCGACCTTGTTCTGCAGCTCGGTGGTCCACCACTTGGCCTTCGCCGCGTCGGTCACCGACAACCGGCCGGCGTTGAACTCGGCGACGCAGTGGTTGACGAAGGTACGGGCGATGGTCACCTCGGTGTCCAACTCGGCCAGGAGGAAGCGGTTGTGCTGGAACTTCCCGATCGGCCGGCCGAACGCCTCCCGCGAGCGGGCGTAGTCGAGGGTGACCGCGAGCAGCTTCTCCGCCGCCGCGACCGCGGCCACCGCGATGCTCAGCCGCTCCCGGGGCAGGTTCCCCATCAGGTGGTAGAAGCCGTGGTTCTCGGTGCCGATCAGGTTCTCCGCCGGCACCCGGCAGTCGTCGAAGAAGAGCTCGGCGGTGTCGTTGGCCTTCAGCCCGACCTTGGCCAGCCGGCGGCCCCGGGTGAACCCGGGGGTGCCGGTCTCCACCGCGACCAGGCTGACCCCGTGCGCGCCCTGGTCCGGGGCGGTCCGGACGACCAGCACCACCAGGTCGGCCATCTCGCCGTTGGTGATGAACGTCTTCTGACCGTTGAGCAGGTACGTGTCACCGTCGCGGACCGCGCTGGTGCGGATCCCGGCCAGGTCGCTGCCCGCGCCGGGCTCGCTCATCGCGATCGCGGTGACCAGGTCCCCGGAGCAGAAGCGCGGCAGCCAGCGCTTGCGCTGGTCGTCGGTGGTCAGCTCGGTCAGGTACGGCGCCACCACGTCGTTGTGCAGGCCGAAGCCGAGCCCGGAACAGCCGGCCGCGACGACCTCCTCGACCAGCACCGCGTTGAACCGGAAGTCCCGCTGGCCGCCGCCGCCGTACTCGGTGTCGACGTCCATGCCGAGCAGCCCCGCCGCGCCGGCCTTGCGCCACACCTCCCGGTCGACGATCCCGTCGGCTTCCCAGCGCTCGTGGTGCGGGACGGCCTCCCGGGTCAGGAACTGGCGGCACAGGTCCCGGAACTCTTCGTGGACGGGCTCGTAGAGATGCTGCTCCATGGCGGCCAGTGTGGCACCGCTCACCGGCTCTGCCCAGAGGCGAGGCGCGCTCGCCGGAGCCGGCGCGATCAGGCGGCGAGGGCGCGGGCGGCGACCGCCAGGTCGGAGACCAGGCCGGCGTACGCGCTGTCCTGGTCGTCGGCGCGGAGCACCGCCGACGGGTGGATGGTGGCGAGCAGGCGGGCCTCGGGGGCGTCGGCGACCTTCCCGGTGTTGTCCACCGGCACCCGGGTGAAGTCCTCGGGATGCTGCGCGGACGCCGGCCAGGGCAGCAGCTCGCCGCGCTGCCGGGTGACCCGGAACGTCGGGCCGAGCAGCGCCTTGGCGGCGGTGGCCCCGAGCACCACCACGACCTCGGGGTGGAGCCGGGCGAACTCGGCCACCAGCCAGGGCCGGCACGCGGTGATGTGCACCCGGTCCGGCGACTGGTGGATCCGGCGCTTGCCGCGCAGCTCGAATCTGAAGTGCTTGACCGCGTTGGTCAGGTAGATGTGACCGGGGTCGATGCCGGCGTCGTCCACCGCCTTGCGCAGCAGCCGGCCGGCGGGGCCGACGAAGGGCAGCCCCTTCTGGTCCTCCATGTCGCCGGGCTGCTCGCCCACGAGGACCACCCGGGCGCTCTCGTCGCCCCGGCCGAAGACGGTCTGCGAGGCGTCCCGGTAGAGCTCGCACCCCCGGCAGCCGGCCGCCGCGGCGCGCAGCTCGTCGATGGTGTCGGCCTGCGGCGGGATGAACTGCTGGGCGCCGGGGGCGCTCTCGGTCTCGGCCATGCCGACTTTATATACCGGTTTCATCCCGGACGCCGGGTACCGCCCGCCGCGCGGCGGGGTTTTCCGTGCGTCAGTAACCGCCACCTCCGCCGCCGCCGCGCGAGGCCAGCGCGATCGCGATGATCACGACGATCACCGCCACCGCGATGGCGATCCAGAGTCCGGTCCGGGGCCTGTTCGAAGACCTGTTCGAAGCCATGTCGACCACCTCCCGCCGCGGCATTCCCGCAGGTGCCGCCGCCATGCCCCGGGCCGGTCAGGCGGTGAACCCGAACGGCGCGGTGGGGCGTACCGCGCGGGCGATCGCGGCGGCGAGCGGGGCGAGGTCGGCCTTGTCGAGGGCGCTGACCGTGATCCGGACGCCCGGGCCGGCGGCGATCCGGTTGAGCGCGCCGGGGGCGACCGACCAGCCGGCGTCCCGCAGGGCGGTGACCACGACGGTCTCGTCCGGTACGGGGACCCAGACGTTGATCCCGGTGCGGCCGTGCGCGGTCACGCCCCGGGCGGCCAGGGCGGCCAGCAGCCCGTCCCGGCGCCGTTCGTAGCTCTCCCCCGCCCGGTGCACCAGCTCGGCGGTGACCGGGTCGCGCCAGAGCGCCAGCACCAGCCGTTGCAGCACCGTGGAGACCCAGCCGGCGCCGACCCGGGCCCGCCCGGCCACCCGGGAGACGGTGGCCTCGTCCCCGGCGACGATCGCCAGCCGCAGGTCGGGCCCGTAGGGCTTGCTCACCGAACGGACGAAGGCCCAGGCCGGGGTCGCCCCGGCGAGCGGGTGCAGGGGTACGCGGGCCAGCTCGGCGGCGTGGTCGTCCTCGATCAGCAGCAGGTCGGACCGGCCGGCGAGCAGCGCCCGCAGCGCCTCGGCGCGGTCGGCGGAGACGGCGGCGCCGGTCGGGTTCTGGGCGCGGCTGGTGACGACCAGCGCACGGGCCCCGGCCGCGAGGGCGGCCCGGACGCCGGGCTCGGTGGGACCGTCGTCGTCGACGGGCACCCCGATGGGGCGCAGCCCCAGCGCGGCGACGAGGTCGAGCAGGTTGGCCCAGCCGGGGTCCTCGACGGCCACCGCGTCGCCGGGGCGCAGGTGGGCGGCGAGCAGGCGTTCGATGCCGTCCAGCGCGCCGCCGGTCACGGTGATCTCCTCGGCCGGTACGCCGTCGGCGGCGAGCCGGTCCCGGGCGGCGTCGGCCAGCTCGGGGAGGACGGCGGCGGCGGCGTACCCGGTGGGCGCGCCGATCTCGGCGGCGAGCGCGGCCAGGTGCGGACCGAGCGGCGGCAGCAGCCGCCTGTCGGGCTGCCCGGCGGAGAGGTTGCGGGTGCCGGGCAGCGGTGGCGGCATCAGCCCGGCGCGGCGGGTGGCGACCGGCGGGCGGGGCCGGACCCGGGTGCCGTGCCGGCCGGCGGTGACGACCAGGCCGCGCTGCCGCAGCTCCTGGTACGCCCGGGCGACGGTGGCCGGGCTCACCGCCAGCCCGGTGGCCAGGGCGCGGACGGCGGGCAGGGCGTCGCCCGGGGCGAGTGCCCCGCTGCGGATCCCGCTCTCCACGCTGGCCGAGATGGCGGCCGACGTCGACCCCTCGATCTGATAATGTGCTGCCACAGTTTGGAGATTGTACTAGAACAAAGGTGGGATGTCGCATGTACCCCCGCACCGAACGGACCACCGCCAGCCGCACCCGCGACCGGATGAGCTACGACGAGACCGCCGCGCACGCCGTCCTCGACGAGGCGTACCACTGCGCGCTCGGGTTCACCGTGGACGGTGAGCCGCGGGTGCTGCCCACCCTGCACGTCCGGGTCGGCGACACCCTCTACCTGCACGGCTCCACCGGCAGCCGGCCGCTGCTCGCCGCCCGGGACGACGCCGGGCTGCCGGTCTGCGTCGCGGTGACCCTGCTCGACGCGCTGATCTACGGCCGCTCCCAGTTCCACCACAGCGCCAACTACCGCTCCGTGGTCGCGCACGGCACCGCGCGGCTGGTCACCCACGAGCGGGAGAAGACCGCCGTCCTCACCGCGCTGGTCGAGAAGGCCGCCGCCGGGCGCAGCGCGGACAGCCGGCCGCCGAGCCGCCGGGAGCTGGCCGAGACGGCCGTGCTGGCGCTGCCGCTGCGCGAGGTGTCGGTCCGCACCCGCACCGGCGGGGTCAACGACGACCCCGCCGACCTCGACCTGCCGTACTGGGCCGGGGTGCTGCCGCTGCGGCTGACCGCCGGGGTGCCGGAGCCGGCCCCCGGGGTGACCGCGCCGCTGCCGGCATACCTGCGGCCGGCCCGGTCGGCCTGGCTGGAGCCGGTGGTGCTGCGCGGCGAACACGTCGTGCTGGAACCCCTCGACCTGTCCCACGCCGAGGAGCTGTACACCGCGCTCGACGACCCCGAGGTGTGGCGGTACGTCGGCAGCCCCCGCCCGACGAGCGCGGCCGAGATGGCCGGCTACGTCCGGGCCGCGCTGGCCGGCCACCAGCGCGGCGTACGGGTGCCGTGGGTGCAGCGCTGCGCGGCCACCGGGGCGGTGGTCGGCACCACCTCCTACTACCAGCCGGACGAGGACCTCGGGTCGGTCGAGATCGGCTTCACCCAGCTCGGCCGGGCGTGGTGGCGCACCGGGATCAACACCGAGGCGAAGCTGCTGCTGCTCACCCGGGCCTTCGAGGAGCTGGACGCGATCCGGGTCACCTGGCAGACCAGCACGCTCAACGAACGCTCACAGCGGGCCATCGAGCGGCTCGGGGCCACCCGGGAGGGGACGCTGCGCGCCAACCGCCGCCGCGCCGACGGCACCTGGCGGAACTCGGCGCTCTACTCGATGCTGGCCGAGGAGTGGCCGAACGCACAGGTCAGGCTGCGGGAAAGGCTTCGCCCGGCGGCACCGGTGGCGTCATGATGACCGGCGTGCTGGGCATCACCGACATCTGGACGTACCTGCTGGGGACCGTGGCGATCATCCTGCTCCCCGGGCCGAACTCGCTCTTCGTGCTCTCCACCGCCGCCCGGCGCGGGGTGGGGGCCGGCTACCGGGCCGCGGGCGGGGTCTTCGTCGGCGACTCGGTGCTGATGATCCTCTCCGCCGCCGGGGTGGCGTCGCTGCTCCAGGCGTACCCGCCGCTCTTCCTGGTGATCAAGTACGCCGGCGCGGCGTACCTCGGTTATGTGGGGTTGACGATGCTGCGCGGCGCCTGGCGGCGCTGGCGCGACCGCAACGACCCGACCACGCCGCGGCTGATCGACGCGGCGGAGCCGGCGGCGCTGCGCAGCCCGTTCCGCAAGGCGCTGGTGATCAGCCTGCTCAACCCGAAGGCGATCCTCTTCTTCATCTCGTTCTTCATCCAGTTCGTCGACCCCGGGTACGCCTGGCCGGCGCTGTCGTTCCTGCTGCTCGGCCTGATCGCCCAGGTGACCAGCGCGCTCTACCTGACCGCGCTGATCTTCGCCGGGACCTTCCTCGCCGCCCAGTTCCACCGCCGTCGCCGGCTCGCCGCCACCGGCACCACCGCCGTCGCCGCCCTCTTCCTCGGCTTCAGCATCAAGCTCGCCACCGCCTCGGTCTGACCACGCGGCGGTCAGGTGCCGTCGCCACCGCCGCCGATGCCGCCACCGCCGGCCGTGCCGCCCAGGCCGTAGCCGGGCGCGACCGGCTCGTCGGGGTGGCGGCTGACGTGCGCGGACTCACTGATCGTGGCGGACCAGTCGGCGTGCGCGGCGGCGGCCGCATGCCGGTTGACGGCGTGCCGCAGCCACCCGTCGACCGTGGCCACCCAGTCCCGCCGGTCCTGACCCGCGTGCCAGACCCGGAACCGGCTGATGCTCTGGTGGGTCACCCCGGCCAGGGCGAGCCGCCGGTCCAGCCAGAGCAGCACCTCCACCCCCGCCGCGTTGGTCACGAAGATCAGTTCCAGCTCGGTGATCGGGCCGGCGTAGAGCGGCGCCACCCAGTAGCCCAGCCGCTCGTACAGGGGCAGCGTCTGCTCCACCCCGGGCAGCCGGCCCAGCTGCAGACCCGCCTGCCGCATCACGAAACCCAGAGTGTCCAGCGCGGCGAGGATGTGCTGCTGGGTGGGGAGCGGGTGGACGAAGACCGGCACCATCGCGCCCTGGTCCAGGTCCGGATCCACCGACACCTCGGTACGCAGACCGGTGCGCAGGCTCATCAGCGGCACCTCGCCGAAGATCGTCACCGGGGTCTCCCAGGGCAGCGGCAGCGCGAAGTCGATCGCCCGCCGCCGCCCCGCCGGCACCACGAACCGGCCGGCGACCGGCACCTGGTGGAACTGCACCAGGCGGCGCGGCGAGCCCGGATCCTCCGGCTCGGCCTGGGCGATCAGGCCCAGCCGGATGTGCCGGACCGGCACGTCCTCTCCCCCGGCGGCGAGCGTCACCCGCCCCGGCAGGCGCAGGCCGGGACGGGTGCTCGGGTTGGTCAGGGTGGTGGTCACCGACAGCCCGGTCCAGCCGGACTCCGAGGACACCCCGGTCAGCCGCACCCCGCCCCCCCCGTTCCCGTCGCCGCCGCCGCGGCGGCATTCCCGGTCCCCGGCCCGGCACTCCTGTGCCGGCGCCGGCCGTCGGTCCGGACGGGAGTGCGGGAAGCGTCAGCGCAGGCGACGACCCCTCGGCACCGGGTCGGTCTCGTCGTCGAACTCGCCGATGACCTCCTCCAGGAGGTCCTCCAGGGCCACGAAGCCGATCGGCCGGGTCGGGCCCCCGCCGTTGCTGACCAGCGCCAGCTGGGCCTGCCGGCCGCGCATCGCCGCCACCGCCTCGGTCACCGAGGCCGCCCCGGGCAGCGTGAAGGCCGGGCTCATCAGCTCACCGGCGGTCGCCGCCCGGCCGGTGGTGACGGCCCGGACCGCCTCCCGGACGTGCACCAGGCCGCAGACCTCGCCGCCGGCGTCGAGCACGGCCAGCCGGGACCGGCCGCTGTCCCGGGAGACGTGCTCGATCCGCTCGGCGGTGTCGTCCCGGCGGACCATGACGATCCGGTCGAACGGCTCCATGATCTGCGCCACCGTGGTGCCCTGCAGCTCCAGCATGCTGGTCAGCAGCTGGTGCTGCTCCGCGCCGAGCAGCCCGTGCTCGCGGGACTGCTCCAGCAGGATGCGCAGCTCGTCCGGGCCGTGCACCATGGCGAGCTGGTCCTGCTGCCGGACGCCGACCAGCCGCAGCACCAGGTTGGCCAGCGCGTTCAACGCCGAGAGCACCGGGCGGGAGACCCGGGCGAAGGCCCGGAACGGCAGCGCCAGCAGCGTCGCCGAGCGCTCCGCGTCGGTGATCGCCCACGACTTCGGGGCCATCTCGCCGACCACCAGGTGCAGGAACGTCACCAGGCCGAGGGCGAAGAGCAGCGCCACCAGGTGGCTGACCGCGTCCGGCAGGCCCACCGCGTGCAGCAGCGGGCTGAGCAGGTGCTCGATCGCCGGCTCGGCCAGGGCGCCCAGGCCCAGGGTGCAGAGCGTGATGCCGAGCTGCGCGCCGGCCAGCATCAGGGACAGCTCGCGGACGCCGTCCAGCGCCGCGCGGGCGGCCCGCCCGCCGCCGGACGCCGCCTGCTCCAGCCGGTACCGCTTCGAGGCCACCAGGGCGAACTCGGCGGCCACGAAGAAGCCGTTCAACGCCAGCAGCACGGCGCTGAAGAAGAGTGCGAAGCCGGGGCTCATGCGGGGACCGCCCCGCGCCGGGCGGCGGACATGGTCGACCCGCTCATGCCGCCTCCTCCCCGCGTTCGGCCGCGGCCATCCGGAGCCGGACGGAGTCGGCGACGTGCCGGTCCACGGCCAGCACCTCGACCAGGGCGCGCGGCTCGACGTCGGGCTCGCCGCCGTCGGCGGCGAGGCTGATCTCCAGCCGGTCGCCGACCTCGGGCACCCGGCCCAGCTCCCGCATGACCAGCCCGGAGAGGGTGTCGTACTCGGGAGCCTCGGGCAGCGAGATGCCGGTGCTGTCGGCGACCTCGTCGATCCGCCAGCGGGCCGGCACCACCCAGGAGCCGTCGTCCTGCCGGGCCGGGGCCCGCTCCGGCGGGTCGTCCTCGTCGCGGATCGGCCCGACCAGCTCCTCGGCGATGTCCTCCAGGGTGATCACGCCGGCGAAGCCGCCGTACTCGTCGACCACGCAGGCGAGCTGCCGGTGGCCGACCCGGAGCCGGTCCAGCACCGTCGGCAGCGGCAGCGTCTCCGGCACCAGCAGCGGCGGTACGGCCACCGCGCCGACCCGGGTGGTCGCCCGCTCGGCCGGCGGCACGCCGAGCACGTCGGCGATGCCGACCACGCCCACCAGGTCGTCAACGCCCTCGGCGCCGCGGACCGGGAAGCGGGAGTGGCCGGTGTCGAGCAGTTCGACGATCCGGCTGACCGGCTCGTCGGCGCGCACGGTGTGCACGTCGACCCGGGGCACCATGGCCTCCCCGGCGGTCAGCTCGCGGAAGTCCAGGCCCCGGTCGAGCAGGTCGGACATCTCGGCGTCGAGGCGGCCCTCCTCGCGGGACTCGGCGATGATCTGTTCCAGGTCCGCCGGGGTGGCGCCGCTGGGCAGCTCCTCGATCGGCTCGATGCCGATCCGGCGGAGCAGCCGGACGGCGGCCCGGTCGAAGAGGGTGACCACCGGGCCGGCGAGCTTCAGGTAGATCAGGGTGGACCGGCTCAGCGCCCGCGCGAGGGGTACGGCGCGGGCGATGGCCAGGTTCTTCGGGGCCAGCTCGCCGAGGACCATCTGCACCACGGTGGCGATGATCAGGGCCAGCACCACCGAGAGCGGCAGGCTGACCGCGGTGGAGACCCCGGCGAGGCCGAGCAGGTCGGCCAGCCCGGCGCCCAGGTACGGCTCGGCGACGTAACCGACGAGCAGGGCGGTCACGGTGATGCCGAGCTGGGCGCCGGAGAGCATGAACGACAGCCGGCCGGTCACCTCCAGGGCCCGGGCGGCGGGCACGTCGCCGGCGTCGGCGAGCTGCTTGAGCCTGCCGCGGTCCACGGCGACGTAACCGAACTCCTGGGCCACGAAGTAACCGGTGGCGGCGGTGAGCACGATGATGAGTACGAGACCCACGACGATCAGCACGGGAGGTTCAGGGCTCCCGGGGTCGTCGGGGCGAGGGAATGCCGGGCACGACCCGGCTGGCTACTGCTGCCCTCCTGGGCAGAGGAGTCGATCATGCCCCCATTTTATCGGGGCTGGCTGGATGCCCGCTGAAGGTGGCGCAGTTGTCCGGTTCCACCCCGGTCAGCGGTCGGCCAGCTCGTCCGGGTCGAGCAGGGCCCGGTCGACCCGACCCGACCGGTACGCGGCCCGACCGACCATCTGGGCGGCGACCGGCGCGGTGGCCAGTTGGAAGATCGCGACCAGCGCCAGCATGCCCAGGTCCGACGGCGTACGCAGGCGCAGCGCCACCCCGACCAGCAGCAGCAGCACGCCGAGCACCTGCGGCTTGGTGGCCGCGTGCATCCGGTCCAGCACGTCCGGGAAGCGCAGCACGCCGATCCCGGCGGCCAGGCTGAGCAGGGCCCCGGCAACCAGGCAGGCCGCGCCGAGCCAGTCGGCGACCACCCCCATCACGCCTCCTCGCGGACGGCGAAGCGGACCATCGCCACCGAGCCGACGAAGCCGAGCAGGGAGAGCACCACCAGCACGGGCAGCGTGGTGGCGTGCCGGTTGACCGCCGCCTCGGCGCCGACCGCGCCGAGCATGATGGAGAGCAGCAGGTCGGCGGCGACGACCCGGTCCAGCAGCGACGGCCCCCGGTAGATGCGGGCCAGGGCGAGCAGGGCGGTGACCGAGAGCAGCACGGTCAGCACGACGGCGAGGAGCGTGGTCACGGATTGTTCCTCCGGTCGACGGGTTCGGTACCCAGCTGGCGTACCTCGGCGGGCGAGCCGATCGCGCGGACAATGCGCCGCTCGACGGCGAGGATCCGGTCGCGGCTCGCGGTCAGGTCCGCCGGGCCGCGGACGTCGAGCACGTGCGCGTAGAGGACGCCCTGGTCCCGGTCCACCTCGAGGATGAGGGTGCCCGGGACCAGGGAGATCACCTCGGCGGTGAGCGCCAGGTTGAGGTCGGTGCGGACCCGCAGCGGCACCGCGATGATCGCGCCGCGCGGCCGGTAGCCGGGGCGGACGGCGATCGCGGCGACGTGGACGCTGGCGCTCACCAGCTCACCGGCGAAGGTGGCGGCCAGCACGAGCAGCGCCCCGGGACGGAGCCGGCCGCCGAAGGTGACCGGCGGCAGCGGGAAGAAGAGCAGCACGGCGCCGCCGACGACCAGCCCGCCGAGCACGTTGCCCCAGGTCACGTCTCCCCAGAGCAGCAGCCAGGTCAGCACCAGCCAGCCGAGCGCGACCGCCTCGTCCCGCCACCGGCGGCCGCGCCCGACGGTGGCGTTGCGACCCGGCGGCCCGGACGGCCCGCCGGCCGTCACGGGACGCCGCCCGGGAAGACGGCCCGCACGTAGGGGGTACGTGCCCGCAGGTCGGTGGCGGCGTCCGCGGTGACCTCGAAGAGCGGCCCGGCGGCGAGGGTCAGCGCCACGCCGAGCACGACCAGGGCCGTGGTCGCGCCGACCATCAGCGCCGGCAGCCGTACGGTGGGATCGGTGGTGGCGAGCCGGGGCGAGCGCCAGAACGCGATGTTCCACACCCGGGAGGCGGCGTAGAGGGTGAGCAGGCTGGTCACCGTGCCGGCCCCGACCAGCACTCCGGGGAGCACCCCGGGCGCCGCCACGCCGGCCTGGAGCAGGCCGAGCTTGCCGAGGAAGCCGGACAAGGGCGGCACGCCGGCGAGGTTCATCGCCGGGACGAAGAAGAGCACCGCGAGCAGCGGGGCGACCCGGGCCAGCCCGCCGAGGCGACGCAGGTCGGTGCTGCCGGCCCGCTCCTCGACCAGGCCGGCGACCAGGAAGAGGGTGGTCTGGATGGTGATGTGGTGCACCACGTAGAAGATCGCCCCGGAGAGGCCGGCGACGCTGCTCAGCGCCACCCCGAAGATCATGAAGCCGATGTGGCTGACCAGGGTGAACGAGAAGAGCCGCTTCATGTCGGACTGGGCCACCGCGCCGAGGATGCCGACCACCATGGTCAGCCCGGCGACCACCATGAGCAGCCGGTCGACCTGCCCGCCGGGGAAGAGCAGCGTCTCGGTGCGGATGATGGCGTACACGCCGACCTTGGTGAGCAGGCCTGCGAAGACCGCGGTGACCGGGGCCGGGGCGGTCGGGTAGCTGTCCGGCAGCCAGGCCGAGACCGGGAAGACCGCCGCCTTGATGCCGAAGGCGAGCAGCAGCATGAGCTGCAACGCCAGCCGTACGCCGGTCGGCAGGCCGTCCAGCCGCCCGGCGAGCTGGGCCATGTTGAGGGTGCCGGTGGCCGCGTACACCAGGCCCACCGCGGCCAGGAAGATCATCGAGGAGAGGACGCTGACCACCACGTACGTCGAGCCGGTGCGGATCCGGGTCTCGGTGCCGCCCAGCGTGATCAGCACGAAGCTCGCCGCCAGCAGGATCTCGAAGCCGACGAAGAGGTTGAACAGGTCCCCGGCCAGGAAGGCGTTGGTGACGCCGGCGGTCAGCACCAGGTAGGTGGGGTGGTAGATGCTCACCGGCGCGGTCTCGCTGGTCTCCCCGCGCCCCTGGCCGATCGAGTAGAGCAGCACGCAGAGCGTCACCGCCGACGAGACCACCAGCATCAGCGCGGCGAGCTGGTCGGCGACCAGCACGATGCCCACCGGCGCCGGCCAGCCGCCGACCTGCACCACCACCGGCCCGTGCCGGTACGCCTCGACCAGCAGCGTCACGGCGACCGCCAGGGTGGCGGCGAGGCCGACCACGCTGACCGACCGTTGCAGCCGGGGCCGGTTGGCGAGGATCAGCGTCAGCGCGGCGCCGAGCAGCGGCACCACCACGGGCAACGGCACCAGCGCCGGGGTCACCGCTGCTCCCCGCGGCGCAGCCGGCGCAGCGCGGGCCCCGGGTCCACCTGCTCCGGGTCGTTGTCCGGGCCCTCGCCGCCGAGGTCCGCGGTGGAGACCTCGTCCCGCTCGGCGAGCCGGACGACCTGCCGGTCCTCCAGGTCGTCCTGCACCTCGTCGTCGCCGCTGAGATACCAGCTCCGGTACGCGACCGCGAGCAGGAACGCGGTCAGCCCGAAGGTGATCACCACGGCGGTCAGCACCATCGCCTGGGGCAGCGCGTCGCTCATCTCCCCGATGGGCGCGGTGCCCACCACCGGCGCGGCCCCGGACCGGCCGCCGAGCAGGATCAGCAGGTTCACCCCGTTGCCGAGCAGGATGACCCCGAGCAGGATCCGGCTCAGGCTCCGCTCCAGCAGCAGGGTGACGCCGGTGGCCACCAGCACCCCGACGGCGACCACCAGCACCAGGGTCGGTCCCGCCCCGACCTCCGTCACCGCGCCACCTCTGTTCGCGACTGCGGGGCTCGCAGAACCGGCTCACTCCTCGCGCTCACGTCCGGTCCCCCTCCCGGTCGACCGCCAGGCCGCCCTCCGGACCGCCGCTCGCCTCGACGTGCCGGTCCACCTCGGCGCCGAGGCTGCGCAGGATGTCCAGCACCAGCCCGACCACGATCAGGTAGACGCCGACGTCGAAGAAGAGTGACGTGACCAGGTAGCAGTGGCCGACGGCGGGCAGCCAGAGGTCGACCTTCACGCTCTCCAGCACGGATCCGGTGCGGAGCAGCCCGATCGCGCCGGTGCCGACGGAGACGGCCAGCCCGGCGCCGAGCACCGTCCCCGCCCCGACCGGCGCCGCCTCGGCCAGCTCGTACCGGCCGCCGGCCAGGTAGCGGACCGCGAGGGCGAGTCCGGCGACCAGGCCGCCGGCGAAGCCACCGCCGGGGGCGTTGTGCCCGGAGAAGAGCAGGAAGAGGGAGAAGAGCAGCACCGTGTGGAAGATCAGCCGGGTGACCACCTCGAAGACGATCGACCGGCGCCGCTCGCGCAGCATGGCCCCGCCGCGCAGCCAGACCGGCCGCCGGTCCCGACGGGGCGCGGACGGCACGGGGCGGCGCGGCCGCGGCCCGGTGCGGGACCGCTCGAAGATCAGGCTGGCCACCCCGGTCGCGGCCACCACCAGCACGGAGATCTCGCCCATGGTGTCCCAGGCCCGGATGTCGACCAGGGTCACGTTGACCACGTTGCGGCCGTAGCCCTGGGCGACCGCCAGGTCGGGGAAGGCGAGCGAGATCGACGGCGTCCGGCGGGCGCCGGCCGCCGCGAGCGCGAGGCCGGCCATCACCACCCCGGCCGCCACCCCGATGCCCCGCCGCAGCCAGCGGCTGCGGCGCAGCGGCCGGGCCGAGAAGCGGTCCGGCAGACGCCGCAGCACCAGCACGAAGAGCACGATGGTGGCCGTCTCGACGAGGAACTGGGTGAGCGCCAGGTCGGGCGCCCCGTAGAGGACGAACATCATCGCGGTGCCGTAGCCGGTCACCCCGACCAGCAGCATCGCGGTGAGCCGGCGGCGGGCGCCGACGGCGAGCACCGCCGCCACCGCGATCACCAGGCAGACCACGAGCTGGGCGGGGGTGTCCCAGAGCGCGATCCGTTCCCGCCAGGGGCGGGCGGCCAGCATCGCCGCGCCGGGCAGCAGCACCAGCGCGAGCAGGATGGCGCCGAGGTACTGCGGCAGCGAGCCGCGCTGGGTGGCGCCGGTGACCTCGATGGCGAACCGGTCGAAGCGGTGGGTGACCCACTCGTAGCCCTGGTTGCCGCCGACCGGTACGTGCAGCCGGGCCAGCGCGGGGGCGAGCGGGCCGCGTACCAGGTGCAGCGCGACACCGGCGGCGACCGCGGCCGCGGAGAGCGCCAGCGCCAGGTTCGGCCCGGGCCATAGCGCGAGGTGCGCCTCTCCCGGGCCGAAGAGCTCGGCGTACGGGTGGAGCAGGCCGCCCAGCCAGCCGGCGGCTGGACCGAAGGCCAGCCCGGCGGCGGCGAGCAGGGCCGGTGGCGCCAGCATCGCGGCCGGGGCGGCGGCCAGCTCGGTGGCCGGCCTGCCGGGACGGGTGGCGAAGGCGCCCCAGAGGAACCGGATGCTGTACGCGACGGTGAGGGCGGTGCCGCCGACCAGCACGGCGAGCACGAGCGGCTGGTCGGTGAAGGCGGCGAGGACCGCCTCCTTCGCGACGAAGCCGAGCAGCGGCGGCAGCCCGGCCATCGACGCGGCGGCGAGCCCGGCGATCACCGCCAGCAGCGGCGCGGTACGTCCGACTCCGGAGAGCTCCCGCAGGTCACGGGTGCCGGCGCAGTGGTCGAGGAGGCCGACGACGAGGAACAGCGCCGCCTTGAACAGCGCGTGCGCGAGCAACATCGCGGTGCCGGCCAGCGCGGCCTTCGGGGTGCCCGCGCCGATCACCACGGTCAGCAGGCCGAGCTGGCTGACCGTGCCGTACGCCAGCAGCAGCTTCAGATCGGTCTGCCGCAGCGCCGCCCAGCCCCCGGCGACCAGGGTGACCAGCCCGGCGACCACGGTGACCGGACGCCACGGGCCGGCGACCGCGAGCACCGGGGCGAGCAGCCCGACCAGGTAGACCCCGGCCTTCACCATCGCCGCCGCGTGCAGGTACGCGCTGACCGGCGTCGGCGCGGCCATCGCCACCGGCAGCCAGGAGCTGAACGGCACGACGGCGGACTTGGCCAGCGCCCCGGCCAGGATCAGCAGCACCGCCGCGGCGAGGTACCCGCCACCGGGCAGCGGCGCGGCGACGATCGCCGACCAGCGGTAGCCGCCGGCGTGCCGGCCGAGCATCAGGAAGCCGACCAGCATGGCCAGCCCGCCGAGGGTGGTCACGGTCAGCGCCTGGGCGGCCGCCCACCGGCTGGACCGCCGCTCGGTGCTGTGCCCGATGAGCAGGTAGGAGAAGACCGTGGTCAGCTCCCAGAAGACGTAGAGCAGCAGCAGGTCGTCGGCGACCACCAGGCCGAGCATCGCCCCGGCGAAGGCGACCAGCACGGCCGCGAACCGGGCCACCCCCGCCGAGCCGGGGTGGAAGTAGCGGGCGGAGTAGACCAGCACCAGCGCGCCGACGCCGCCGACCAGCAGCACCATCAGCCAGGACAGGGTGGTGACCCGCAGCGCCAGGTCGAGCCGGAGCTGGCCGATCCACCGGTACGTCTCGACGACCGCGCCGCCGTCGCGGACCGCCGGGGTGTGGGCGACGGCCCAGCCGAACGCGGCGGCCGGCGCGAGGGCGAGCGGGTAGCAGGCGCGCGGACCCCACCGGCGGACCAGCAGCGGCGCGAGCAGGGCCGCCACCAGGTGCAGGATCAGCAGTACGAGCACGCGCGCTCCAGGTCGAGTGGGACCGCACGCCGGGACGGGCACGCTCCGGCCACGACCGATCAGACGCCAGATCCCCGGCCCAGGGGTGGATTTGCGGAAAACGGTCCGACCGGGACCGGGCCGGGCCGGCGACGCGGTACGGCGTACCGGAGCGGGGTCAGCGCAGCGCGCTGTCGCCGGTGGAGAGCGCGGGCGCGCGGGACGGCCGCTCCCGGCGGGCCTCCACCAGCAGGTCGGGGCGGCCGAGCTGGCGCACGGCCTTGTTGACCACCCGCTGGGCGGCGGCGAGGGAGCGCACCGAGAGCAGCCGGCCGCGGCTCTCCCGGCGGAGGACGAAGTAGTGCACCGCGGCGCGGACCAGCCCCCGGTCGGCGGCGCTGGAGTGGGCGGTGGCGATGACCAGCTCGCGCAGGCAGCGGGCGAGCTGCTCGGCGAGTTCCAGCTCGGGGCCCTGCAGGCCGGTGCGGAGCGCGGCGAGATGGCCGTCGACCTTACGGATGAGCACGTCGGTCCCGGGCCCGGAGCCTCGCTCCTCGACGGTCATCCAAAGCCCTCCACCCCACGCTGCGTTGCGAGTGAAGTTACTTTATGTTGCGCGGCACAAGCAAGCAGTTAAGTGAGACTTAACGCGTTCAACGTCGCATCCGTCGCGTAAGAGCCGGAGCCGGACAGAACCAGCGTCCGCCGGGGGCGGATCGTCACACCGGCGGGGCAGGATGGGAGGCGTGGCGAAGAAGGTGACCGGCGGCGACGCGGCGGTGCTGACGGATTTCGGCGCGGCGACCCGGGAGTGGTTCACCGCGGCGTTCGCCGCGCCCACCGCCGCCCAGGCCGGCGCCTGGCGTTCGGTGGCCGCCGGGCGCAACGCCCTGGTCGTCGCCCCCACCGGCTCCGGCAAGACCCTCGCCGCGTTCCTCTGGTCGCTCGACCGGCTGGCCAAGGAGCCGCCGCCCGCCGAGGCGCGGCAGCGCTGCCGGGTGCTCTACGTCAGCCCGCTGAAGGCGCTCGCCGTCGACGTGGAGCGCAACCTGCGCGCCCCGCTCGCCGGCATCCGGCAGGCCGCCACCCGGCTCGGCGTCGCCCCGCCGGACATCACCGTCGGGATGCGCACCGGCGACACGCCGGCCGACGAGCGCCGCGCCTTCGCCCGCACCCCGCCGGACATCCTCATCACCACCCCCGAGTCGCTCTTCCTGCTGCTCACCTCCGCCGCCCGGGACTCGCTGCGCGGGATCGAGACGGTGATCGTCGACGAGGTGCACGCGGTGGCCGGGACGAAGCGCGGCGCCCACCTGGCCCTCTCCCTGGAACGCCTCGACGAGCTGCTGGAGACGCCCGCGCAGCGGATCGGCCTCTCCGCCACCGTCCGGCCGATCGACGTCTGCGCCCGCTTCCTCGGCGGCGCCCGCCCGGTCGACGTGGTGCAGCCGCGCAGCAGCAAGACCATCGAGGTCAGCGTCCAGGTCCCGGTGGAGGACATGACCCGCCTCGACGAGCAGGAGCAGTCGCCGGACGACCTGGGC
Source organism: Micromonospora sp. IBHARD004 (assembly GCF_052814115.1). Lineage (NCBI taxonomy): Bacteria > Bacillati > Actinomycetota > Actinomycetes > Micromonosporales > Micromonosporaceae > Micromonospora > Micromonospora sp. IBHARD004. The sequence goes on along the minus strand of NZ_CP199934.1, from coordinate 1,739,892 downwards.
GGCCCCGGCGGCCCGCGGCGGCCGTCGATCTGGCCGGCCGTGGAGGAGCGGGTCTTCTCGCTGATCCGGGCGCACCGCTCGACCATCGTCTTCACCAACTCCCGGCGCAGCGCGGAACGGCTCTGCGCCCGCCTCAACGAGCTGGCCGCCGAGGAGCTGGCGGCGGCGGCCGGCCCGGACGCCGGCCGCGCCGCCGACGGCGCCGGGCCAATGGGCGTACCCGACGGTTCGGTGCGGGCGCCGCGCCAGCCGGCGGAGGTGATGGCGCAGTCCGGCGCGGCGGCCGGCGCGGCCCCGGTGATTGCGCGGGCCCACCACGGCAGCGTCTCCCGGGAGGAGCGCAAGCACATCGAGGAGGCGCTCAAGTCCGGCCAGCTCCCGGCCGTGGTCGCCACCTCCAGCCTGGAGCTGGGCATCGACATGGGCGCGGTCGACCTGGTGGTGCAGATCGAGGCGCCGCCGAGCGTCGCCGCCGGCCTGCAACGGGTCGGCCGGGCCGGGCACCAGGTCGGCGCGGTCTCCCGCGGCGTGGTCTTCCCCAAGCACCGCGGCGACCTGCTCTCCTGCACCGTGGTCGCCGAGCGGATGGCCGAGGGCGCCATCGAGGAGCTGCACTACCCGCGCAACCCGCTCGACGTGCTGGCCCAGCAGATCGTGGCGATGGTGGCGCTGGAGCCCTGGCGGCTCGGCGACCTGGCCGTGCTGGTCCGCCGGGCCGCGCCCTTCGCCGAGCTGCCCGACTCGGCCCTGCACGCGGTGCTCGACATGCTCTCCGGGCGGTACCCGTCGACCGCCTTCGCCGAGCTGCGGCCCCGGCTGGTCTGGGACCGGGCCACCGACGTGCTCACCGGCCGCCCCGGCGCGCAGCGGCTCGCGGTGACCAGCGGCGGCACCATCCCCGACCGGGGTCTCTTCGGGGTCTTCCTGGCCGGGGCGGAACGCGCCGCCCGGGTCGGCGAGCTGGACGAGGAGATGGTCTACGAGTCCCGGGTCGGCGACGTCTTCCTGCTCGGCTCCTCCTCCTGGCGGATCGAGGAGATCACCCCCGACCGGGTGCTGGTCTCCCCCGCCCCCGGCCAGGCCGCCCGGATGCCGTTCTGGAAGGGCGACCAGCTCGGCCGCCCGGTCGAGCTGGGCCGGGCCATCGGCGCCCGGGTCCGCGCCCTGCTCAGGCAGGACGACGAGACCGCGACCGCCGCGCTGCGCGCCGGCGGACTCGACGACTGGGCCGCCGGCAACCTGATGGCGTACCTGCGCGAGCAGCAGGCGGCCACCCGCTCCCTGCCCGACGACCGGACCGTGGTCGTCGAACGGTTCCGCGACGAGCTGGGCGACTGGCGGCTCGCCGTCCACTCGGTGCTCGGCGCTCGGGTCAACGGCCCGTGGGCCCTGGCGATCGGCCGCCGGCTCGCCGAACGGTACGGGGTGGACGCCCAGGTGATGCCCTCCGACGACGGCATCGTGGTCCGGCTGCCCGACACCGCCGACGAGCCACCCGGCGCCGACGTGGTGGTCTTCGAGCCCGACGAGATCGCCCAGCTCGTCGAGGAGTCCGTCGGCACCTCCGCGCTCTTCGCCGCCCGGTTCCGCGAGTGCGCGGCCCGGTCGCTGCTGCTGCCCCGCCGCGACCCGCGCCGCCGCCAGCCGCTCTGGCAGCAGCGCCAGCGCGCCGCCCAGCTCCTCGACGTCGCCCGCGACTACGCCGACTTCCCGGTCACCCTGGAGGCCGCCCGCGAGTGCCTCCAGGACGTCTTCGACCAGCCCGCCCTCGCCGAGCTGATGCGCGACCTGGGCAGCCGCAAGGTGCGGCTGGTCGAGGTGGAGTCCGAGCGGCCCTCGCCGTTCGCCCGCTCGCTGCTCTTCGGCTACGTCGGGGCGTTCCTCTACGAGGGCGACGCGCCCCTCGCGGAGCGCCGGGCCGCCGCCCTGGCCCTGGATTCGGGCCTGCTCGGCGAGCTGCTCGGCCGGGTCGACCTGCGGGAGCTGCTCGACCCGACGGTGCTCGCCGAGACCGAGCGGCAGCTGCGCTGGCTGACCGAGCAGCGCCGCCCCCGCGACGCCGAGGACGTGGTCGAGCTGCTCCGGGTGGTCGGCGACCTGAGCGAGGCCGAGCTGGCCGAGCGGGGCGCGCCGGTGGCGTGGCTGACCGAGCTGGAGGCCGCCCGCCGGGTGCTGCGGGTCCGCATCGCCGGCGAGGAGCGCTGGGTGGGCGTCGAGGACGCCGCCCGGCTGCGCGACGCGCTCGGCGTGGCGCTGCCGGTCGGGGTGGCCGAGGCGTACCTGGCGCCGGTGGCCGACCCGCTCGGCGACCTGGTGGCCCGCTACGCCCGCACCCACGGCCCGTTCGCGGCGGCCAGCTGCGCCGCCCGGTTCGGGCTGGGCGTCTTCGTGGTGGAGCAGGCGCTGCGCCGGCTCGCCGCCACCGGCCGGGTGGTCTCCGGGGAGTTCGCCCCGGACAGCGTCGGCACCCAGTGGTGCGACGCGGAGGTGCTGCGGCTGCTGCGCCGCCGCTCGCTGGCCGCGCTGCGCCGGGAGATCGAGCCGGTGCCGCCCCGGGCCCTCGCGGCGTTCCTGCCCCGCTGGCAGCAGATCGGCTCGTCGGCGCGGGGGGTGGAGGCGCTCGCCGCCGCCGTCGAGCAGTTACAGGGCGCGGCGGTGCCCGCGTCCGCGCTGGAACGCCTCGTGCTGCCCGCGCGGGTCGCCGACTACTCCCCCGCCCAGCTCGACGAACTCTGCGCCAGCGGCGAGGTGGTCTGGGCCGGGTCCGGGGCGATCTCCGGCGGCGACGGCTGGGTCACCCTGGCGTACGCGGACGCCGCGCCGCTGCTGCTCCCGCCGCCCGACGAGGCGCTCACCCGCACCCCGCTGCACGACGTGGTGCTCGACGCGCTCGCCGACGGCCAGGCGCTCTTCTTCCGCTCGCTGTCGGACCGGGTGGGGGCCACCGACGACGCCGCGCTGGCCGCCGCCGTCTGGGACCTGGTCTGGGCCGGTCACCTCACCAACGACACGCTCGCCCCGCTGCGGGCGGCGCTCGGCGGCGGGGGCGCGCACCGGTCCCGCCCGTCCGCGCCGCGGACCCGCTACCGCCGTCCCGGCCGGGTGGCGCTGCCCAGCCGCAGCGGCCCGCCGACGGTGGCCGGGCGCTGGTCGCGGCTGCCCGAGCGGGACCTCGACCCGACCCGCCGGGCCGCCGCCCTCGCCGACCTGCTGCTCGAACGGCACGGCGTGGTCACCCGGGGCGCGGTCATGGCCGAGCAGGTGGTCGGCGGCTTCGCCGCGGTCTACCCGGTGCTGTCGGCGCTGGAGGAGCGCGGGGCGGCCCGCCGGGGCTACTTCGTCGAGGGGCTCGGCGCCGCCCAGTTCGCCGTCCCCGGCGCGGTGGACCGGATCCGCGCCCTGGCCGATCCGGCCGACGGCGGCCGGGGCCGGGGCGGGCCGACCCTGGTGCTCGCCGCCACCGACCCGGCCAACCCGTACGGCGCGGCACTGCCCTGGCCGGAGCGGGTGGTCGACTCGGGTGACGGCGCGGCCCCGGCCACCGGGCACCGGGCCGGGCGCAAGGCCGGCGCGCTGGTGGTGCTGGTCGGCGGCGACCTGGTGCTCTACGTGGAGCGGGGCGGGCGGACGATCCTCTCCTTCACCGACGACGCCGACACGCTCGCCGTGGCCGGCAAGGCGCTCGCCGACGCGGTGCACTCCGGCGCGCTCGGCGCGATGTCGGTGGAGCGGGCCGACGGCGAGGCCGTGCACTCCTCGCCGCTGCGCGACGCGCTGACCGCCGCCGGCTTCCGGGCCACCCCCCGCGGCCTGCGGCTGCGCGGCTGACCGGAGCTTTCCACCCGGCGGGGGGACGCGCGTGCCGGGGCGCGCTTCGGAACCTGACCCCGCCGACGGCGCTAGCCTGCCGAAATGGGCGGATACACCTGCATCTCGTTGACCACCGACTACGGTCTCGCCGACGGTTTCGTGGCGGCGTGCCACGGCATGATCGCCCGAATCGCGCCGGCGGTACGGGTGATCGACGTGACCCACCTGGTACCGCCGGCGGACGTGCGCCGGGGCGCGGCGGTGCTCGCCCAGACCGTGCCGTACCTGCCGGCCGGGGTACACGTCGCGGTGGTCGACCCCGGCGTCGGCACCGCCCGCCGGGGCGTGGCCCTGGCCACCCCGGGCGGTGTGCTGGTCGGGCCGGACAACGGGTTGCTGGCGGACGCCGCGGAGGCCCTCGGCGGGATCACCGCGGCGGTCGAGCTGACCAACCCGGGGTGGCTGGCGCCCACGGTCTCCCGCACCTTCCACGGCAGGGACGTCTTCGCCCCGGTCGCCGCCCGGCTCGCGCTCGGCGCGCCGCTGGGCGGGGCCGGCCCGGCGGTGGACCCGGGGACGCTGGTCCGGCTGCCGACGCCGGTGCTCCGGCGGACCGGCGCGGGGTTCGCCGCCGAGGTGCTCACCGTGGACCACTTCGGCAACGTCCAGCTCGCCGCCCCCGGTGACCTGCTGGAACAGCTCCCGGACCGGATCCGGGTGGACGGCCGGGCGGCGGTACGCGGGCGTACCTTCGGCGACGCCGAGGTCGGCGCCCTGGTCGTGCACGTCGACTCCGCCGGCCTGGTGGCGGTGGCGGTACGCGACGGCCGGGCGGTCGACCTGCTCGCCGTACGCCCCGGGGACGTCCTGTCGCTGAGCGGCGAGTGAGATCACTCCTTACCGGTCGTCGTCGAGTATGGAATGCTGCTCCGGTGGGTGAGCAGTGGGTTCCCGTCGCATGTCCGTGTTGCGCGTCCCGGACCGGCGGGGGCACGTGCCCGGTCTGCTTCTGGACGGACGACGGCCAGTCGGACGGGGACGCCGACGTGGTGCGCGGCGGCCCCAACGGCGACCTGAGCCTCACCCACGCCCGGCTGAATTTCGCCGTCTACGGCGCCAGCCACCCGCGCTACCAGGACATGGTCCGCTCGGCCCGCCCCGACGAGCGGCCCTGACCGACGGCCCGCCCGGTCCGCCGGCGGGGGACGCGGGTCAGCAGGACGGGGCCGTGCCGCCGTGGACGGCGGAGCCGCGCCCCGAAGCCCTCTCGGCATTCCCCTGAGAGCCCGCTGCTGGCGCGTTGTCGGCGGATCAAGGGGGAATCTCACTACAAATAGCGACACATGCAGATCCCGCTCGGGCGAGGGAAGATGGAGCGGTGCCCGAAGGCGACACCGTCTGGAACACCGCCCGCGTCCTGCAACGGGCGCTGGCCGGTGCCCGGCTCACCGGCTCCGACTTCCGGGTGCCGCAGCTCGCCGCGACCGACCTGACCGGCTGGACCGTCCGCGAGTCGGCCAGCCGCGGCAAGCACCTCCTGCTCCGGCTCACCGCCCCGACCGGCACGCCCGGCCCCGAGGGCACATCCGGCGGCGGGCGGGACTGGACGCTGCACTCGCACCTGCGGATGGACGGCGCCTGGCGGGCGTACGCGCCGGGCGAGCGGTGGGCGGCCCGGCCGGCGCACCTGATCCGGGTGGTGCTCCGCTCCGCCGGGGCGGTCGCGGTCGGGTACCACCTGCACGAGCTGGCGTTGATCCCGACCGACCAGGAGCAGTCGCTGGTCGGTCACCTCGGACCGGACCTGCTCGGCAAGGACTGGGACCCGGCCGAGGCGGTCCGCCGGCTGGCCGCGCAGCCGGAGGCCACCATCGGCGAGGCGCTGCTCGACCAGCGCAACCTGGCCGGGGTCGGCAACCTCTACAAGTGCGAGGTGCTGTTCCTGCGCGGTGTCTCCCCGTGGACGCCGGTCGGCGCGGTGCCCGACCTGACCGGCACGGTCACCCTGGCGCAGCGGCTGCTGGCCGCCAACCGGGGGCGGTGGACGCAGAGCACCACCGGCTCGCTGCACCGCGGGCAGACCAGCTACGTCTACGGCCGCCGGGCCCAGCCGTGCCGCCGCTGCGGCACCGCGATCCGCAAGGAGGAGCTGGGCGAACGGGTCACCTACTGGTGCCCGGTCTGCCAGCCGGAACGCCCCGGTCCCGCCGGACCGTAGAACTTCCACGAACCGGTCAAGATCGCCCGAGATAGGGACGATTGGGTAGTTCCCTCTGCGGGCGTACGCGTCGCATGCTGCGGTGGAGTGCTCACCGATCGTCAGCAGGGCGTCCGTCGCGCCGGAGTGACGGCCGTCGCGTCCCGATCCCGGGGAGAGCCATGGTGCTGTTCCGCAGACTGCGGCCGAGCTGGGCGAACCGCGCGGTCCGCACCGGCGAGGACCACGCCCCGACCGTGCCCGCCGCCCGCGACGGCGAGCCGGGCGACCCCGCGCCGGCCAGCCTCGACCCGGCTGCCGTGCCGCGCTGCTTCGGTCCGGTGCCGAACGTCGCCGGCAGCCCGCTGCCGGTCGTGGACCGACAGGGCCGGCCGCTGCCCGGCACCGGCATCCGCAAGTTCCTCGACGCGCTGCCGCTGCCCGGGCCGCTGGGCCGCAACGGGTTGGGCGCCCACCTGCCGGTGGCGGTGCCGGACACCATCACCTGGCCGGGCTGCGACTACTACGAGATCGGTTTGCAGGAGTACACCCAGCGGCTGCACCGGGACCTGCCGGCCACCCGGCTGCGCGGCTACCGCCAGCTCAACCTCGGCACCGACTCGTCCGGGCACAACACGGTGGCCCCGCCGGACCGCCCCTGGCACCTCGGACCGCTGATCCGGGCCCGGCGCGGCCGACCGGTCCGGATCAAGTTCATCAACCAGCTCCCGACCGGCCGGGCCGGGGAGCTCTTCCTGCCGGTCGACGAGACGGTCGACGGGGCGGGCGTGGGGCCGCTGGACGGGCCGGCGCCGTACCCGCAGAACCGGGCGGCGCCGCACCTCGCCGGCGCGCAGACGGCCTGGATCAGCGCGGGCAACCCGTGGCGGTGGGTCACTCCGGCGGGCGAGATCACCCCGTACCCGACCGGGGTCGGGGTGACGCCGGTGCCGGACATGCCGCCGCCGGGCGCGGGCGCCACCACGCTCTACTTCCCGAACGAGCAGAGCGGCCGGCTGATGTGGCTGCACGACAACACCCTCGGCCTGTCCCGGCTCACCGTCTACTCCGGACAGCTGGCGCTCTACCTGCTCACCGACCCGGCGGAGGAGCGGCTCGTCGCCGACGGCGTGCTCCCGGCCGACCAGCTGCCGCTGGTGATCCAGGACAGGACCTTCGTGCCGGACGACGACCAGCTCGCCGCGCAGGACCCGACCTGGGACCGGGACCGCTGGGGCGCCAAGGGCAACCTCTGGTACCCGCACGTCTACCAGCCCCGGCAGAACCCCTACCGGGCGGACGGGCGGAACCCCACCGGTCGCTGGGACTACGGGCCGTGGACGCACGACCCCGACGGCGGCGGCAGCCCGTGGGTCGCCCCGGTGCCGAACCCGCACCACGACCCGGTCGCGGAGCCGGACGAGCCGCCGCTGACGCCGGGCGTGCCGCACCCGTCGGCCGTCCCCGCGGCGTACGGGGACACCATGCTGGTCAACGGCGCGGCCTACCCGTACCTGACGGTCGAGCGGAGGGCGTACCGGTTCCGGATCCTCAACGCCTGCGCCGACCGCAGCCTCAACCTCCAGCTCTACCGGGCCCGCTCCGACGGGCCGCTGTGGCCGGACGACGGCAGCCCGGCCGACCCGGACGCCGGTGAGGTGCCGATGGTCGAGGCGGTCCGGGCGGCGGACCGGCCGGCGGCCTGGCCGACCGACGGGCGGGACGGCGGCGCGCCGGATCCCCGCGCGGCCGGCCCGGCGCTGATCCAGATCGGCAACGAGTGCGGCCTGCTGCCCGCCCCCGTGGTGCTGCCCAACCGCCCGGTGGGCTACCGGTACGACCGGCAGGACCCGACCGTGCTCAACGTGGACGGGCACACGCTGCTGCTCGCCCCCGGCGAGCGGGCCGACGTGGTGGTGGACTTCTCCACCGTGCCCCCGGGCGCCACGCTGATCCTCTACAACGACTGCCCCGCCCCGCTGCCCCGCTTCGACCCCCGGTACGACCACCACACCGACGCCCCGGACCGCACGGCCGTCGGCGGGCTCCCGCCCAGCCGTCCCGGGTACGGCCCGAACACGAGGACCCTGCTCCAGATCCGGGTGGCCGGCGCCCCCGCGCCCCGGTACGACCTCGCCCGGCTCGCCGAGCGCCTGCCCGGCGCGTACGCGGCCAGCCAGCGACCGCCGATCGTGCCGCAGCCGGCGTACGACCCGGCGTTCGGCACCCGGACGCCCCGGGAGACGCTGGTGCCGGCGCGCGCCACCTCGGTCAGCTTCACCCCGCCCGGCGCCGCCGGCCCGGTCACCCTCCCGCTCGCCGTGAAGGCGGTGGGGCAGGTCTTCGAGCCCCGGCACGGCCGCGCGGTGGGCCGGCTCGGCGTCGGCCATCCGCACGCCGGCCCGCTCACCGCGGCCACCCTGCCACTCGGCCCCGCCGATCCGGCGACCGAGGTGCTCTTCGCGGCCGACCCGACCGTGCCGATGGGCACCCCGGCCGACGGCACCCAGCTCTGGCGGATCGTCGGCGACGCCCCACAGACCCATCCGGTGCACGTGGAGGGCTGCGACGTGCAGCTGGTCAACCGGGTCGGCTGGGACGGCACGGTCCGCCCGCCGGACGCCAACGAGCTGGGCTGGAAGGAGACCGTGCGGGTCAACCCGCGGGAGGACGTGATCGTGGCGCTGCGCCCGGTGCCGCCCACCCTGCCCTTCAAGATCAGCGACAGCGTGCGGCTGCTCGACCCGACCCGGCCGGCCGGCGCCCGGCTCGACGCCTCCCCGGTCAGCCCGCTCGACGGGCGGCCCGCGACGGTGGTGAACCAGCTGGTGAACCTGGGCTGGGAGTACCGCTGGCACACCCGGGCCGCGGGCCTGCGGGACCAGGGCATGAGCCGGCCGCTGGTGCTGCGGGTCTCCCCCAAGGCGCCGACCGGGCTGACCGCCACCCCGGCGCCCGGCTCGGCGACCGCGCTGCCGGCGATCGCGCTGGCCTGGACCGGCAACGGCAGCCGGCCGCCAGCCACCAGCCACCTGCTGCAACGGGCCACCGACGCCACCTTCACCGCGGGGCTGACCGGGATCACCGTGGCCGCCACCGCCACCCGGTACACCGACGCCACGGTCACCCCGGGGGTGACCTACCACTACCGGATCCGGGCGGAGAACGCGGTGAGCTGCTCGGCCTGGTCGAACAGCGTCCCGGCGTCGGTGCAGCTCACCGCACCGGCCCGGCTGACCGCGGCGGTGCCGCCGGCCGCGCCGCTGCGGGTGGCGCTGCGCTGGGCCAACCGCTCGTTCGCCACCGGGGTCGACGTGCAGCGGGCCACCAACCCGACCTTCACCAGCGGGCCGGGCACCACCGCCATCGCGGTCGGCGACAACCACGTCGACCCGGCCGTCGCCCCGGACACCACGTACTACTACCGGGTCCGCACCACCTATCTCGGCGCGTCGTCACCCTGGTCCACAGTCGCCACCGTGACCACCCCGCCCCGGCCCGGGACACCGGGTACGGTGTGCGCCACCGCCACCGCCCCCGCACCGGACACCGCGGCGGTGATCCTGAGCTGGTCGGCCAGCACGCCCGCCGGGCCGGGGTCCGGGTTCGTGGTGCAGCGGGCGCTGGACGCGGCGTTCGGCCAGGAGCTGGCCACCTTCACCGTCACCGGTCGGGGCTTCACCAACACCGGGCTGGCCCGGGGCGTCACCTACCACTACCGGATCCGGTCGTTCAACGTCGTGGGCACCTCCGCCTGGACCGGCCCGGTCCCGGTCACCACCCCGGCGTGAGCCGCCTCCGGGCACGCCTCAGGGGGTGCGCAGGGGCATGCCGGCGGTCCGCAGCTCGGCGAGCGCCGCGGCCACCCCGTGCAGCAGGTCGGTCGCCTCGGTGAGCCGGGCGGCGGCCGGGTGCTCGGTGGTCGGGCGGGCGTCCTCGGCGACGTAGCCGGCCGCCGCCACCACCAGCCGCTCGTACGCGGACACCCCGGCGTCCAACTGGGCGACCAGGGTGCCGTGCGCCTCGGCCAGCGACGCCCGGGCCTCGGCCGGGGCGAGCCGCAGCGCGCGTTCCACGCTCGCCACCCGCTCGGCCAGGTCCCGCAGCGAGCGGTCGGCGGCGGTCGCCTCCCGCACCGCCGGCTCGGCCAGCCCGGTCAACCGGCCGGCCATCCCGGCCAGGGTCAGCGCGGCCCGGTCCAGCCGGGTCCACGCCTCGGCCGCCGTGGTGCCGCGCAGCGCCAGCCGGGAGCGCACCCGGCGCACCTCGGCCAGCACGCCGGGGCCGACGGGCAGCCGCTCGACGGCGGCGACCAGCCGGGCCCGGGAGCGGGCGGCGGCCTCGGCCGGGTCGAGCGCCGGCGGCGCCGGCACGGCGGCGAGCGCCCGCAGGTCGATCCAGCGCCAGGCCGCGACCGCGATCGCGCTGCCGGCGGCGCCCGCCCAGGCCGCGTCCGGCAGGCCGAGCCCCGCGTACGGGGTCAGCACGGCGGCGGCGCCGCCGAGCCCGCCGGCCAGTACGCTCCACCGCCGGGCGGAGCGTCGCAACCGACGCAGCCGGCGGAAGTGTCGCGCTCGCTCGTCTGCCATCCCCGCCTCCTCGCCCCGCCCGGTCAGCCCGCTGCGGTGCTGTCCCCGGTGCCGCGTTCCCGGCTCATGCTGGCCCGGATCTCGTCGAGCCGGGCGGCGGCCGCCGGGTCGGTGGCCGGCGCGCTGTCGCCGCCCTGCGCCACCGCGGGCCGCTCCTGCCGGCCGGTGAGCTGCTCGCCGGCCATGCTCGACCGGATCTGCTCCAGTCTGGCCGACCCGGCCGAGTCGAGGGTCGCCTTCTGGATCTCGAGCATCCGACCCTCGACCGAGTTGCCGGCCAGCTCGGCCCGGCCCATCGCGGTGGCGTACCGGCGCTCGATCCGGTCCCGCACCTCGTTGAGCGAGGGGGTGCTGCCGGGGGCGGTCAGCGAGGACATCGACTCCAGCGAGCGGGCCACGCTCTCCTGCATCTTGGCCTGCTCGAGCTGGCTGAGCAGCTTGGTCCGCTCGGCCAGCTTCTGCTGGAGGATCATCGAGTTGTTCTCCACCGCCTTGCGGGCCTGGGCGGCCGCGCCGAGCGCCTGGTCGTGCAGCGTCTTCAGGTCCTCGGTGGCCTGCTCGGCGGAGACCAGCTGGGTGGCCAGCAGCTGGGCGGACTGCTCGTACCGGCCGGCCTCGGACTCCTCGCCCCGGGCCCGGGCCTGGTCGGCGAGGACGAGGGCCTGCCGGGCGTTGGCCTGGAGCTGCTCGACCTCGGTCATCTGCCGGGAGAGCTTCATCTCGAGCTGGCGCTGGTTGCCGATCACGGCGGCCGCCTGCTGGACCAGCGCCTGGTGCTGCCGCTGGGCCTCCTCGATGGCCTGCTGGATCTGCACCTTCGGGTCGGCGTGCTCGTCGATCTTCGCGCCGAAGAGCGCCATCAGGTACTTCCAACCCTTGGCGAACGGGTTAGCCATCTCCGCGTTGTCCCCTCAGTAGCGTCGCTCCGCCTCGACCTGCCGGACGGGGCCGACCGGCGGGCCGCGCGGCGTGTCTCCATCGTCCCAGCCCGACGCCAGCCCGGCATCCGTACGACGAGGGGGCGGTCACGCAACCCTGATCAACCCTACGCGGCGGGGGCCACCCCCGGCCACGGCGCGCGGCGCGCGGATCAGGCGGCGCAGACCACGTCCCGCTCCTTGGGGCGGACCCGGGTGCTGCGCAGCGTGGCCTTGAGCGGCGAATCCTGGCGCACCTGGACGGCGACCGCGCCGTCGGAGGTGACCTGACGGACCCCCCGGTTGGTGGCCTTGCGGACGGCGGCCGCCGGAACGGGCGTCGGCTCGGCCGGCTGCTCGACCACCGGGACCAGCACCCCCGGCATCTGCTCGGCCAGGGCGACGTGATCGCTGACCTCGCGGAGCAGCTCGGAGAGGCGGGCGCCGAGCGCGTCGCAGATGGCGGCCAGCAGCTCGCTGGAGGGCTCCTTCTGGCCGCGCTCGATCTCGGAGAGGTAGCCCAGGCTCACGTTGGCGGCGGAGGAGACCTCGCGCAGGGTGCGGTGCTGCCCCTGCCGGCGCGCTCGCAGTGCGTCACCGATCACACGGCGTAGCAGGACCATCGCACCTCCCCCTGACGGGACACCATCTCCAACCGGGCGTGCCGCGCCGGACGCGGCCGGCCGCCCCGGCGCCGACGTCGACCGTCGGAGCCTTCCCGCAACCGTACCCGTTGGCCGGCCCGGCGACATCCCACCCCGCCCCTCCAATCCCGGCGATCCGCCCGCGTCGGTCCCCGGCGGCCGGGTCGGCGGCGGGCACGCCGTCGGGCGGGTCGGGATCCGTGCCGGGGCCGGAGTCACCAGCGACCCGCGCCGGCCGGGTCGGCGTCCCGCGCCCCGTCGACCTGGTCGGCGTCGCGGATCCGCTCGGCCAGCAGCCGCAGCGCCTCGATCACCGCGGCCGAGCGGATGTGGTCCCGGCCGCCGTCCAGGTCGAGCCGCTGCACGTCCGTGCCGAGCGGGCCGGCCACGGCGACGTAGACCAGGCCGACCGGCTTGCCGTCCTGCGGCTCCGGCCCGGCCACGCCGGTGGTGGCCAGCCCCCAGTCGGCCCCGCAGCGGCGGCGTCCGCCCTCGGCGAGCGCGACCGCCACGTCCGGGTCGACCGGCCCGCGCTCGGCGAGCAGCTCGGCCGGCACGCCGGCCAGCTCGGACTTCAGCTCGGTGGCGTAGACCACCAGGCCGCCCCGGTAGACGCCGCTCACCCCGGCGATCTCCACGACCGAGGCGGAGAGCAGGCCGCCGGTGAGGGATTCGACGGTGGCCAGCGTCTCGTGCCGCTCGTGCAGGCTGTGCACCACGCCCGCCGCCGGACTACCGGCGGTGCGCTCGTGCCTCGCATCCGTCCCCATGCCCCGCTCTCCTTCCCTCACCGGCCCGCCCCCATTCATCCTCCGCCCCGATCCGTTGATCATGAAGTTGTCGCCACGACACGCCGGTCCGGCGGACAACAACTTCATGATCGCCGGCGCGACGGCGGAGGCGGGGGAAGGGGTCAGGGGGTGGGGCGGCGGAGGCGGAGAGCCTGGGCGATGTAGTCGAAGCCGGTCAGGACCGTGACGAGGACGGCGGCGCCCATGATCCACGGGCCGACGGGGACCAGGGCGTCAGGCATCGGCCACAGGTACCAGGTGATGGCCAGGATCTGCAGCGCGGTCTTGATCTTGCCGCCCCGGCTGGCCGCGATCACCCCGTGCCGGATCACCCAGAAGCGCAGCGCCGTGATCCCCACCTCGCGGGCGAGGATCACCGCGGTCACCCACCAGGGCAGCAGGTCGTACCAGGAGAGCAGCACCAGGGCCGCCCCGGTGAGCGCCTTGTCGGCGATCGGGTCGGCGACCTTGCCGACCGAGGTGACGAGCTTGAACCGGCGGGCGATCCAGCCGTCCACCAGGTCGGTCGCCGAGGCGACGACGAAGATCAGGCAGGCGGCCATCCGCCAACCGGCGTGCGTCATGGCCGAGACGACCACGGTCGCCGCGAAGACCGGGACCAGCACCAGCCGCAGGGCGGTCAACGCGTTCGCCGCGTTCAGCACCGGCACCCGGGCCACCACCGTGGACTCCGCTCCGGTCATCCCCACACCCCGCTCCGGCCGCCGTGGCGTTCCTGACACCGCACCACGTGGCTCCCCCGCTCCGTCCGGACCCGACGTCACCGTGCCGCGCCGGGCGCCGCCGAGATCATCTCATCCGGCACGGCGACCAGGTCGACACCCTCGGTCGCGGTGACCGTGGCCCGGACCAGATCACCGGGGCGCAGCGCGGCCAGGTCCACCCCGCCGCCGTCCGGCGCGACCAGGGTGGTCGAGCCGTCGACCTCGGGGGCCTGGTGGGCCGCCCGCCCCTCCACCACGCCGTCGGCGACCGAGTCGACCAGCACCTCGACCGTCGAGCCGACCCGGTCCTCGGCCCGCTGCGAGCAGAGCTCGTCGGCGAGCGCGCTGAGCTTGTCGTACCGGCGCTTGATGGTGGCGGCGGAAACCTTGCCGGGCAGCCCGGCGGCCTCGGTGCCGTCCTCGTCGCTGTAGTCGAACATGCCGATCGCGTCGAGCCGCGCCTCGGTCAGGAACCGGACCAGCTCGTCCACGTCGGCCCGGGTCTCCCCTGGGAAGCCGACGATGAAGTTGCTCCGGGCGCCCGCCTCCGGGGCCAGCGCGCGGGCGGAGGCCAGCAGCTCCAGGAACCGGTCGGTGGAGCCGAAACGGCGCATCCGGCGCAGCACCGGCTCGCTGGAGTGCTGGAACGACAGGTCGAAGTAGGGCGCGACACCGGGCGTGGTGGCGAGCACCTCGACCAGGCCGGGCCGGGTCTCGGCGGGCTGGAGGTAGCTGGCCCGCACCCGGACGATGCCGTCGATCGCGGCGAGCTGCGGGAGCAGCTTCTCGAGCGCCCGCGGGTCGCCCAGGTCCTTGCCGTACGACGTCGAGTTCTCGCTGACCAGCACCAGCTCCCGGACGCCGGTCTTGGCCAGCCACTCCGCCTCGGCGAGCAGCTCGTCCGGGGTACGCGAGACGAAGGCGCCGCGGAAGGCGGGGATGGCGCAGAACGCGCAGCGCCGGTCGCAGCCGCTGGCCAGCTTGAGCGAGGCGACCGGGCCGGTGTCCAGCCGGTGCCGCAGCACCTGCCGCAGGTGGGCCGGGGTGTGCTCGTCGGTCTCGGTGACCGCCCGGGTGGGGGTGCCGTGGCCGGGCAGCGAGACCGCCGCCCCGCGCCGCTTGACCGGGGTGAGCGGCAGCAGCTCGCGCCGGTCGCGCGGGGTGTGCGCGTCGATCGACTCGCCGGCCACCACGGCGTTCAGCCGGGCGGAGATGTCCGGGTAGTCGTCGAAGCTCAGCACCGCCTGCGCCTCGGGCAGGCTGTCGGCCAGCTCCCGGCCGTACCGCTCGGCCATGCAGCCGGCGGCGACCACCTTGGCCCCGGTGTCGGCGGCGGCGAGCAGCGTCTGGATCGAGTCCTGCTTGGCCTTCTCCACGAATCCGCAGGTGTTGACGACCACCACGTCGGCGCCCTCGCCGTCGGTGGTCACCTGCCAGCCGTCGGCGTGCAGCCGGGCGGCCAGCTCCTCCGAGTCGACCTCGTTACGGGCACAGCCCAGGGTCAGCAGGGCGACGCGGCGGCCGTCGGCGGCGGCGGAGGGGGAGGTGGCAGACACCATCCGAGGGTACCGGGCCGCGTCCGGGTCTCCACCAACGGCGGGCCGCCGGCATCGGCCGGCTCACATCCGCCCCCGGGCGCGCGCCGCGCCGACCGCCGCCGCGCCGACCCGGTCAGACCGTCGCCGCGCCGATCCGGACCAGCCGGTCGAGCAGGAAGACCTCGGTGCCGGCCAGGCCGGTCGAGCAGAAGACCGAGATCTGGTCCGCGCCGGTCCGGCCCGGGACCGCCCCCGCCAGCACCGCGCCCAGGTCGCGCAGCCGCCCGGCGTACGGCTCGACGGCGGCGAGCATCGGCGGGGCGTACGCGGCGGCCTGCGAAGGCGAGTCGGTGACCAGGACGTCGGCGACGTCGAGCAGGTCGGTGCCGAACTCGTGCCGGTTCGCCTGTTTGAAGCCGACGGTGTTGACGTGGGTGCCCGGGGCGAGGTCGGCGGCGTCGAGCACCGGGGTGGTGCTGGTGGTGGCGAGCACCACCACGTCGCGGCCGGCCACCGCCTCGCGGGCGGACCCCACGGCCCGCGCCGGGACGCCCAGCTCCGCCCGGACCCGGGCGGCGAACGCCTCCCGCCGGGCCGCCGAGCGGCTGTGCACGGTCACCTCGCGCAGCGGGCGCACCGCGGCGGCGGCCCACACCTGCGTCCACGCCTGCCGGCCGGAGCCGACCACGCCGAGGGTGGCCGCGTCCGGGCGGGCGAGGGCGTCCACGGCCACGCCGCCCAGTCCCCCGGTCCGCCGGGAGCCCAGCTCCTCGCCAACCGCGATCGCCCGCACCGCCCCGGTCCGCCCGTCCTGCAGCACGACCAGCTGCCCGCTCTCCGGGTGCCCGAACGTGTCGAACGACCGGAAGCCGTACCACTCCCCGGTCAGGTGGCCCGCGGTGAGCACCATCCGGCCGCCGCCGAGCGGCGCGCTCGCCCGGGGCGGGGCGACCAGCCGACCGTCGTACGCGGCCAGCAGGGCTTCCCGCATCGCGGCGACGGTGACCGGGGCGTCCAGGGTGGCGGCGACGTCCTCGTCGGAGAAGAGCAGCGTCATGACGCCATCCTGCAACCTGAAGTGAGGTTGAGATCCACCGGTGGTGGGGTTCGTCGCCGCACCGCCCGCCCGCGCGCCCGGCCGGTGCTAGCGTCGGCTTCGGCGGCACCCGCCGGCGCAGCAGCGGCCGGGCCGCCCCGGACGAGTCGTGGGCGTACCCGGTCAGGCCAAGACGCCCCGCACGACGACCGACTCGTCCCGGCCCCGGTGGCCGGGCCACGCGCAAAGGGTGACCGCCATGGCCTGGATCGTGCTGGTGCTCTCCGGACTCCTCGAGACGGCGTGGGCGATCGCCCTCGACCGCAGCGCCGGGTTCAGCCGCCCCCTCCCCTCCGCCGTCTTCGCGGTCACCCTGGTGCTGAGCATGGCCGGCCTGGCGTACGCGCTGCGGGACATCCCGGTCGGCACCGGCTACGCGGTCTGGGTGGGCATCGGTGCGGTGGGCACCGCGCTGGTCGGCATGCTCGCCCTGCACGAGTCGGCCAGCCTGCCCCGGATCGTCTGCCTGCTCCTGGTGGTGGCCGGCGTCGTGGGCCTGAAGTTCTTCCACTGACCGGTACCGCCCCCACCGGGCTGTATCGCACCGGATGCGTAGCGCGAGCGCCAACTGGGTAGAGACCCGTCCACCCACCGAAGGGCCTACTCACGGAGGACACCATGGCCGACATCCACGCCACCGCCCGCCCGCGCAGCAGCGCCGCGCGGATCTGCACCATCCTGGGTTTCGTCTTCGCCGTCATCGCGGTCTTCTTCCTGCCGCCGCTGTTCGGCCTGGCCGGTCTGATCCTCGGCATCGTCGGCGCGGTCCTCGGCGACAAGCCGCTCGGCTGGTACGCCGCCGGCGCCAGCGTGATCGGCGCGATCCTCGGCATGGTCATCGGCGCCGCGCTGATGAACTCCTGACCCACCGCGCCACGATCGAGGCCCGCCGGATCCCGGCGGGCCTTTGTCGCGTCGGCGTCCACCGGGCGGGCCTACTCCTCGCCGCCGCGCAGGCCGGCCAGGACCTCCTCCATCTCGTCCGGCTTGACCAGCACGTCGCGCGCCTTGGAGCCCTCGGACGGGCCGACCACGCCCCGGGTCTCCATCAGGTCCATCAGCCGGCCCGCCTTGGCGAAGCCGACCCGCAGCTTGCGCTGGAGCATCGAGGTCGAGCCGAACTGTGAGGTGACCACCAGCTCGACCGCCTGCACCAGCAGGTCCAGGTCGTCGCCGATGTCCTCGTCGATCTTCTTCTTGCTGTCCTGCGCCGGGGCGAGCACGTCCGGGCGGAACTCCGGCTCGCGCTGGTCCTTGCAGAACTTCACCACGTCGGCGATCTCGCGCTCGGTCACCCAGGCGCCCTGGATCCGGACCGGCTTCGAGGCGCCCATCGGCAGGAAGAGCCCGTCGCCGCGGCCGAGCAGCTTCTCCGCGCCGGGCTGGTCGAGGATGACCCGCGAGTCGGCCAGCGAGGAGGTGGCGAACGCCAGTCGGGACGGCACGTTCGCCTTGATCAGGCCGGTGACCACGTCGACCGAGGGGCGCTGGGTGGCGAGCACCAGGTGGATGCCGGCGGCCCGGGCGAGCTGGGTGATCCGGACGACCGAGTCCTCCACGTCGCGTGGGGCGACCATCATCAGGTCGGCCAGCTCGTCCACTATCACCAGCAGGTACGGGTACGGCCGCAGCTCCCGCTCGCTGCCCGGCGGGGCCTTGATCTCGCCGTTGCGCACCTTGCGGTTGAAATCGTCGATGTGCCGGACCCCGTTGGCGGCGAGGTCGTCGTAGCGCATGTCCATCTCGCGGACGACCCAGTCCAGCGAGTCGGCCGCCTTCTTGGCGTTGGTCACGATCGGGGTGACCAGGTGCGGGATGCCCTCGTAGCCGGTCATCTCGACCCGCTTCGGGTCGATCAGCAGCAGCCGCACCTCGTCCGGGGTGGCCCGGGTCAGGATCGAGACGAGCAAGGTATTGAGGCAGCTCGATTTCCCAGCACCCGTGGCCCCCGCAATGAGGATGTGGGGCATCTTCGCGAGGTTGGCCACCACGTAGCCGCCCTCGATGTCCTTGCCGAGCGCCACCACCATCGGGTGGTGGTCGCTCTTCGCGACCCGCGACCGGAGCACGTCGCCGAGCGCGACGTTCTCCGGGTCGGTGTTCGGGATCTCCACGCCGACCGCGCTCTTGCCCGGGATCGGGCTGAGGATCCGCACGTCCGGCGACTTCACCGCGTACGCGATGTTGCGGGAGAGCTGGGTGATCCGCTCGACCTTGACGCCGTGGCCCAGCTCGACCTCGTACCGGGTGACCGTCGGGCCCCGGGTGAAGCCGGTGACGGCGGCGTCCACGTCGAACTGTTCGAAGACGCCGGTCAGCGCCGCGATCACCTCGTCGTTGGCCTTGCTCCGGGTCTTCGGGGCGGCACCGCTGCTGAGCATGTTGGCCGGCGGCAGGGTGTAGTCGCCGGCCAGCCCGGTGAGCGCGAGCTGCTCGGCCCGGGTGGGCAGCGGCGAGTGCTCCGGCGGCTCGACCGGCTTACGGGAGCCGGGCACCTTCGCCCGGGGCTTGCGGGGCAGCACCACGGTGTCCTGGAGGTCGACGCCGTCGTAGTCGCCGTCCGGGTCGTCCGGGTCCAGCGGCGGCGGCAGCCGCTTGGCAGGCCCCTTGCGGGCCGGCTTCTCCACCACCTCGGTCTCGTCGGTGGCCGGGGGCGCGACCAGGGTGCCGGCGAGCAGCCCGAGCCGCTCCGGGATCTTGTTGATCGGGGTCGCGGTGACCACCAGCAGCCCGAAGAGCAGCAGCAGGATCAGCAGCGGCACCGCCACCCAGGCGGTGATCGCCGTCTCCAGCAGGTCACCGACGCCCGCGCCGAGCAGACCGCCCGCGTAGTCCCGCTGGACGGAGTCGACCGGGTCCTGGCCGATGTGCAGCATCGCCGCGGTGGCGATCAGCATGGAGCCCCAGCCCACCAGGCCGCGGCCCCGGTGCTCGGGGTCGGCCGGCGTGCGCATCAGCCGCCAGGCGCCGATCATCAGCAGCACCGGCACCACGATCGCGATCGCGCCGAGGAAGAGCCGCACGGTGTCGGCCAGCCGGGCGCCGACCGGCCCGGCCCCGCCGAACCAGATGGCCACCGCGGCGAGGATGGCGAAGCCGAAGAGCAGCAGCCCGCCCCCGTCGCGGCGGTGCTCCGGATCCAGGTCGCGGGCCGACGCGGCCTGCCGGCCGGCCGCCCGGACCGCCCAGCCCACCCCGTGCGCCAGCCCCATCCAGACCGCGCCGAGCCCGCGTCCGACGTAGACCGCGAGGCCGGGCCGGGCCGCGGATCGCCGCCGGGTCGCCGCCCGGGTGGTCTTCTTCGCCGGCTGGCGGGCACGACTGTTCGTGGTGCCGCGCGGCGACGCGCCGCGCCGCCGGCTCGCCTGAGAGGTACGGCCCGCCATACAGTCACCGTAACGGCGTCGCCCGGCAGATCGCCGCTTTTCCGGGTCGTGTCCGCGCGTCGCAACACGGACCGCGCCGTCCGTTGTGTTATTCGCCTCAGAAGGGATGCCCGATGGCGTCGCCGGAGATCGAGGACGGTCCGGACGGCCCCCTGGCCGGACATCCGCAGGCACTACGGCCACTGACCGGCGAACTGATCGCCGCGGTGCTGGCCAACCGGGGCTACACGGTCGCCGCGGACGCCCACGGCGGCCTGGTGGGCCGCTGGGAGGACAATCTGATCTGGTTCTTCCGCCGGGGCGCCGCGGGCGAGCTGTTCCAGGTCCGCACCGTCACCGCCCCCCGCTTCGGCATCGAGCACGTGCCGGACCTGTACGCCTTCTGCAACGCCTGGAACCACGACCGGCTCTGGCCCAAGGCGTTCGTGCACGTCGCCGACGACGGGCTGGCCCAGATCTGCGGCGAGGTGATCACCGACCTGGAACGCGGGGTCACCCCGCACCAGCTCGACCAGCTGATCGACTGCGGCATCTCCACCGGCTGCCAGCTCGCCGCCGCCGTCGGCGACCTCCCCGACGGGTCGGTCCGGTGACCATCTCCCGTGGCCGGGGGCCGGCCGAGGCGCTCGCCGTCGCCCGGGACCTGCCCGACGGCGAGGCCCGCTTCGCCGAGTTGGAGCGGATCGCCGGTCAGGCCGACGCGACCGGCGACCCGGGCACCGCGCTGGCCGCCCGGCTCGCGCTGATCGAGGGGTACCTGCACCACGGGGAGCGGTGGCGGCTGCTCGAACCGGTGCGCCGCTGCCTGGCGGCGGTCGACCGGACGCCCGGGCTGCTGGCCGGCCGCCCCGACGATGCCCAGGCGCTGCGCCGCCACCAGCGGCAGGCGGTGGAGGCGTTCCTCGGCACCCCGCGGGTCGGCCTGGACCAGGCCCGGTCCCTGCTGGACGACCTCGCCGACCGGCTCGGCCCGGACGCCGAGCCGGTCGCCGAGCTGCGCTGCCGGCTCGCCGACCACCTCGGCGACGAGCCGACCGCGCGCCGGGAGCACGACCGGTGGCGCTACGGCTCGGCGCGTCCGACGCCGGGCCGCGACCCGGAACAGTGGGCCGCCGAGCCCGACCCGGCCGGCGGCTGCCCCGGTTGCGCCCCGGCCCGGCGGGCCGAGCTGCTGGCCGGGTGGGGCGAGCACGCGGCGGCGCTCGACGCGCTGCGGGCGGTGCTCGACGGCGAGGTGCGCTGCACCGACCAGCCGGAGCGGGCGCTCGCGGTCGCGCTGCTGCCGTGGCTGCGGACCGGGGCGGCCGACCGGGCGGGGCGGGCGCACCTGCGGGCGTACCGGCGGCACCGGCGGGAACGGACCGCCTTCCCCCAGCTCGCCGCGCACCTGCGGTTCTGCGCGCTGGGCGGGCACCTGGACCGGGGGCTGGACATCCTCGCCGAGCAGCTGCCCCGGCTGGACCACCCGTACGACGATCTGTCCGCGATGGAGTTCGCCGCCGCCGGCGCGCTGCTCTGCGCGCTGGCCGCCGAGGCCGGGCGGGGCGGGCGGCGCCTCCACCGCCCCGGGCACGGCCCCCGGCCGGCGGCCGAGGTGGACGTGGCGACGCTCGGCGCGGACCTGCTCGCGGTGGCGACCGAGCTGGCCGGCAGCTTCGACGCCCGCAACGGCACCGGCCACCAGTCCGGGCGGATCGCCTCCTGGCTGGCCGAACGGCCGCTCGCCGACCCGGTGCCGCTGGCCGCCGAGGACGACCCCGACGAGTGGCCGGCCGACGACCCGGCGACGGAGCGGGCCGAACCGCCGGCGGAGGAGCCGGCCCCGCTGAGCCTGGCCCTGGTGGCCGCCGCCCTGGACCGGCGGGACGACGAGTACGCGGTGGAGCCGGACGGCGCGGTGGTGGGCCGCTGGGGCGAGGCGGTGATCCGGTACCGCCGGCTGGGGCGGCGCGGGGAGATCCTGCACGCCCGGGTGGTCGCCACCCGTCGGCTGCCGGCGGCCCGGCGCGCCGAGGCGTACGCGTTCTGCAACGCCTGGAACCACGACCGGCTGCTGCCCAAGGCGTACGTGCACGAGCTGGACTCCGGTGAGCTGCTGCTGGCCGGGGACGTCACCACCGACCTGGAGCACGGGGTGGCCCCCGTCCAGCTCGACGTGCTGATCGACGCGACGGTGGCCACCGGCGTCGGGTACGCCGCCGCGGTCGCCGCCCTGCCCTGACCGGCCGCCGGACGCGGCGCGGCCCCCGGCCACCGGGCGGTGGCGGGCGGGGGCCGCGGTCCGGTGCGCCGGGCGGAGCGCCCGGCGACGACTCAGCGGGTGGAGAAGGCCAGGGTGTACGCCCCGGCGCCGGCCAGCCCGACGACCCGGTAGCGGTAGACGCCGGCCGGGGTCCCGGCGGTCAGCCGGGCCACGCCGTCGGAGGTGTCGGCGCTGGCCACGGTCTCGAACGAGGCTCCGGTGAAGCGTTGGAGCTGCACCGCCACGAGGGTGCCCTCCGGCGCGTCCAGGCAGGCCTCCTGGCTGCCGGCGGCGGCCGGGAACCAGCGACCGTCCGGCTGGTTCTGCGCCCGGCCGGCGGCGATCTGGCCGGTGCGGCTCAGCTGGCCGGTGCACGCGGTCTGCTCCCCGGCCGGCGGCGCGCTCGGGGCGGCGGTGGCCGGCGGGGCGGTGGCGCCACCACCGGCGGGCGGCGCGGACGGCGCCGACCGGCCGGACGCGGTGACCAGGGTCAAGTTGTTGCGCTGGAGGATCTCGTCGACCGGCTGGAAGAAGGTCACCCCGCCCTGCGTGCAGTCCCCGGACCCGCCGGAGGTCACCCCCTGCGCCTGGTCGCCGGAGAGCCACGCGCCGCCGGAGTCGCCCGGTTCGGCGCAGACGTCCGTCCGGGTCAGCCCGGTGACCGTCCCCTCCGGATAGTTCACCGTGGCGTTCTTCGCCTGGATCACGCCGCAGCGGGTGCCGGTGGTCGAGCCGGAGCGGCAGACCGAGGCGCCGACCGGGGCCTCGGTGGAGCCGTTGACCGGCACCGTGCCGCCGTTGAAGTCGTTCATCACGCCCTGCGGCGTCCACTCGCCGTTGACCTCGACGACCGCCCAGTCGTCCCCGGGGAACGAGGAGGCGGTGAAGGTGCCCTGGGCGATCCGGTTCGCGCCGGTGGTCCGGTCGCCCGGCTGGCCGCAGTGTCCGGCGGTGACGAAGCCGCCCACCACCGAGAAGCCGACCGAGCAGCGGCCGGCGTTGTTGATGAAGAAGGCGTCGCCGCCGCGCACGTCGAAGAGCGGGCGGGGCGCCTCCGCGGCGGCCCGCACCCGGACCGACCCGGCGGGCACCCCGCTGGCCTCGGCGAACCGTCGGCCGGCCGCCTCCGCGCCCGGCCGGGCGAGCACCACCACCGAGTTGGTGGTGACGTCGACGTACCAGCCGGAGACGTCCGGGCTGGCCTTGCCGCCGGCCGAGTCGAGCCGGCTCTTCACCGCGTCCAGCTCGCGGACACCCCGGTCGACCTGCTTCGGCACCGCGCCGGCGGCCTTCACCCGCGCCGCCCGCGTCGGATCGGCCACCGCCACGGTGAGCGTCGCGCCGTCGGCGCTGAGCCAGCTGCCGCCGTAGTCCTCACCCAGCTCGGTGCGGAGCCGGGCGACGGTGCCCGCCGCCCAGCGCTCGGTTTCAGCCGCGTCGCGGCCTGTTCCCGGCTCAGCGAGAGGTCGCGGCTCAGCGCGTCGACCACCTCCGGCGCGACGCCGTCGGACGCCGCGGCCGCACCGCCGCGGGGCGCCGCGCCCTCCCCGGCGAACGACGGCAGGGTCACCGCCGCCGCCGCTCCCGCCGCCACCACCAGTACGCCGATGGCTGTGATCCGTCTGCGGTCCATCCGCCACGCTCCTCCCGGCCGGCGCGGGGTACGCCTGCCGGAGCGGAGTACGGAGACGGACGCCGATCGGTTGAAGTGACCGTCGACGATCGACCGAGCGTGGCCGGACGGCGTCGGGCGTACCCGGAGAGTGACGACGCCGGCCCACCGCGGACGGTGGACCGGCGTGCGGAGCGGGTGGGGTCAGACCTCGACCACGGTCGGGACGATCATCGGCCGACGCCGGTACGCGTCGTTGACCCACCGCCCGACGGTGCGCCGGACGATCTGCTGGAGCTGGTGCGGGTCGGTGATGCCGTCCGCGGCGGCCCGGTTGAGCGCCTCGGTGACCAGCGGGATCACCGGGTTGAACGCCTCCGGGTCCTCCGAGAAGCCCTTCGCCGACAGCGTCGGGCCGGCAACCACCTTGCCGGTCACCGAGTCGACCACCACAGTGGTGGCGATGAAGCCGCCGTCGCCGAGGATCCGCCGCTCGGTCAGCAGCGACTCGCTGACGTCGCCGACGGCGAGCCCGTCGACGTAGACGTACCGGCTCTTCACGTGCCCGACCAGGCTGGCGCGGCCCTCGACCAGGTCGACCACGTCGCCGTCCTCGCAGAGCACGACCCGGTCCGCGGCGACCCCGGACTCGATGCCGAGGCGGGCGTGGGCGCGCAGGTGCCGCCACTCGCCGTGCACCGGCATCAGGTTGCTCGGCCGGACCACGTTGAGCAGGTAGAGCAGCTCCCCGGCGGGGGCGTGGCCGGAGACGTGCACCTTGGCGACGTCCTTGTGCACGACCACCGCGCCGGCCCGGGCCAGCCGGTTGATCACCCGGTAGACGGAGGTCTCGTTGCCGGGCACCAGCGAGGAGGCCAGCACCACCGTGTCGCCGGGGGCGATGGTGATGTGCCGGTGGTCGCCGCTGGCCATCCGGCCGAGGGCGCTCATCGGCTCGCCCTGCGAGCCGGTGGACATCAGCACGATCTGCTCGGGCGGCAGGGTGGTGGCCTCCTCGATCCCGATCACCAGGCCCGGCGGGATGTTGAGCAGGCCGAGGTCGCGGGCGATGCCCATGTTGCGCACCATCGACCGGCCGATCAGCGCCACCTTGCGGCCGTGCTCGATCGCCGAGTCGAAGACCTGCTGCACCCGGTGCACGTGCGAGGCGAACGAGGCGACGATGATCCGCCCCTTGGCCTTCGCGAAGATCGAGTCGAGGACCGGCCCGATCTCCCGCTCGGGGGTGACGAAGCCGGGGATCTCCGCGTTCGTGGAGTCCGACAGCAGCAGGTCGACGCCCTCGGCGCCGAGCCGGGCGAAGCCGGCCAGGTCGGTGATCCGGCCGTCCAGCGGGAGCTGGTCCATCTTGAAGTCGCCGGTGTGCAGGACGAGGCCGGCCGGGGTGCGGATGGCCACCGCGAGGGCGTCCGGGATCGAGTGGTTCACCGCGAAGAACTCGCACTCGAACGGGCCGAGCCGCTCCCGGCCGCCCTCCTTGACGGTCAGCGTGTACGGCTGGATCCGCCGCTCGGCCAGCTTCGCCTCGACCAGCGCGAGAGTGAACTGGGAGCCGACCAGCGGGATGTCCGGCTTGTGGGCGAGCAGGTACGGCACCGCGCCGATGTGGTCCTCGTGGCCGTGGGTGAGCACGATCGCCTGCACGTCGGCCAGCCGGTCCAGGATCGGACCGAAGTCCGGCAGGATCAGGTCCACGCCCGGCTGCTCGACGTCGGGGAAGAGCACCCCGCAGTCGACGATCAGCAGCTTGCCGTCGAACTCGAAGACGGTCATGTTCCGGCCGATGGCGCCGAGTCCGCCGAGCGGGATGATCCGCAGGCCGCCCTCCGGCAGCGGCGGGGGCAGTTCACCCTCGAAATGCGCCTCGGTCACGCGTCCACCTCATTCTGCGACACCGTCACCCGGTGTCCGTCGTGTCGTTCGATCATTCGGGCAGTTCCAGGCCCGCCGCCGCGCAGTCCGCGCGCAGCTGGGCCAGTTCGTCGGCGGTGGCGTCCACCAGCGGCGGTCGTACCGGGCCGGCGGGCAGTCCCTTGGCCGCCAGGCCCGCCTTCACCAGGATCACGCCCTGGGTACGGAAGATGCCGGTGAACAGGGGCAGCAGTCGCCGGTGCAGGCTCAGCGCGGTCGCGGTATCCCCCGCGTCGTACGCCTCGATCAGCTGCTTGGCCAGCGCCCCGGTGAAGTGCGTCGAGGTGCCGACCAGGCCGACGCCGCCGACGGCGAGCCCGGGCAGGGTCAGCGAGTCCTCGCCGCTGTAGTAGGCCAGGTCGCAGCGGCTGAGCACCCAGGAGGTGGCGGTGAGGTCGCCCTTGGCGTCCTTGACCGCGACGATCCGGCCGTGCTCGGCCAGCCGCACCAGCGTCTCGGTGTCGATCGGCACCCCGGCGCGGTGCGGGATGTCGTAGAGCATGATCGGCAGCCCGGTGGCGTCGGCGACCGCGGTGAAGTGCCGCAGCAGGCCGCTCTGCGGCGGCTTGTTGTAGTACGGGGTGACCACCAGCAGCCCGTGCGCGCCGGCCTTCTCCGCCGACGCCGCCAGCTCGATGGTGTGCCGGGTGTCGTTGGTGCCGACCCCGGCGACGATCCTGGCCCGATCGCCGACGGCCTCCGCGACGGCGCGGATCAGGGCCTCCTTCTCCGCGTCGCTGGTGGTGGGCGACTCGCCGGTGGTGCCGTTGAGCACCAGCGCGTCGTTGCCCTGCTCGTCGACGAGGTGCTGCGCGAGGCGTACGGCGCCGTCGAGGTCGAGGGACCCGTCCGGGGTGAACGGGGTCACCATGGCCGTGAGCAGCCGCCCGAACGGGCGTGACGCGCCCCGGTCGGGGGCGGCAGGGTGGTCGTGCGTCATGTTCACAACCTAGCGGACGACCACCGGGGCCCCGGCGGGGAAGGGTTCAGGAGTCACTCGGAGTGCGGGCTGGCCGCCACCTCGGTGCCGTCCGGCAGCGTGGCGAGCACGAAGTCGGCGAAGACGTTCGGCGCGACGTCCTTGAGCTGCCGCAGGCACTCCACGGCCAGCTCGCGGATCTCCACGTCGGCGTGCTCGGTGGCGCGCATCTTGATGAAGTGCCGCCAGGCCCGGTAGTTGCCGGTGACCACGATCCGGGTCTCGGTGGCGTTGGGCAGCACCGCGCGGGCCGCCTGCCGGGCCTGCTTGCGGCGCAGCGTCGGGTTCGGCTCGTCGGCGAAGCGCTGCTCCAGGCCCTCCAGCAGCTCGGTGTACGCCCGGACGCTCGCCTCGGCGGCCTCGACGAACATCTTGTGCAGCTCCGGGTCGTCGGCGATCACCGCTGGCTCGACCATCGCGGCGTCCCGCTCCGGGACGTACCGCTGGGACAGTTGGGAGTACGAGAAGTGCCGGTGCCGGATCAGCTCGTGGGTGAACGAGCGGGACACGCCGCTGAAGTAGAAGCTCACCGAGCCGTGCTCCAGCACCGAGAGGTGCCCGACCTCCAGGATGTGCGCCAGGTAGCCGGCGTTGGTCGCGGTGGCCGGGTTCGGCTTCTTCCAGCTCTGGTAGCAGGCCCGACCGGCGAACTCGGCGAGCGCCTGCCCGCCCTCGGCGTCGGTCGACCACGGCACGTCGTCCGGGGCCTGGAACTGGGTCCACGCGATCAGTTTGACCTGGGGCTGCACCATCTCCGGCATTCCTGGGACTGTAGTGGCCGGATGCCCGGTGGCGAAACTTGGGCGCGCGGACGTGAAGGCGCCCACCATCAACGGCCCGGGGGGCCGGTCAGACGTAGAGCGCGGTGAAGGGGGCCCAGGGCAGGTTGCGCAGCACCGAGAAGGCGAGCCAGGCGGCCAGGAAGCCGCCGATCACCTTCGGGCTCAGCCGCAGCTCCGGCAGGCGCCAGCCGAACGCCTGGTTCCCCGCCCAGGAGACGAAGAGGTAGGCGAGGAAGGGCACCGAGAAGATGAAGAGGAGGTGGTGCCGGGCGGCGGCCGGGAGGTCGCCGTGCAGCGCGTACCAGAGGGCGCGGGTGCCGCCGCAGCCCGGGCAGTCCAGGCCGGTGGTGAGCTTGAGCAGGCAGGTCGGCCGGGCGTCCGGGTCGCTGTGGGTGGGGTCGCTGACCAGCGCGTACGCCATGCCCATGCCGACGCAGCCGAGCGCGGCCAGCGGCACCGCCCAGCGCGGGGCGCGCTCGTGCAGGCGGATCACCAGCCGGGTGAACCGGTCCGGCTCGACGGGCTGGTAGGCCACCGGCTGCGGCCCGCCGCCGGCCGGGACCTCGCCGGTGGGCCAGGCCGCCGGCCCGGGCTCCGCGTGCCCGGCGCCGGGGACCGCCGGGGCGGTCGGGGCGACACCGTCGGGGACCTGCTGGCCCGGCTGGGTGGCCGGCCGCTCGACGCTCGTCACGCGATCACCGTACACCGGCGACGCCCGCCAGCGCGGCGGCCAGCGGCACCGCGAGGTCCCCCGCCTCGGGCGGGGCCACCGCGTCCAGGCCGAGCCAGCCGGCCAGCCGGTAGAGCTCGGCGGCCAGGGCCACCGCGGTCTCGCCCGGGTCGGCCCCGGGCTCGACCCAGGCGGCCGGCACGAGCAGCACCCCCGCCCTCCGGTCGGCCTTCAGGTCGACCCGGGCGGTGAGCCGTTCCCCCTGCAGGAACGGCAGCACGTAGTAGCCGTGCACCCGCTGCGGGGCGGGCACGTAGATCTCGATCCGGTAGCTGAAGCCGAAGAGCCGCTCGGTGCGGGCCCGCTCCCAGACCAGTGGGTCGAAGGGGCTGACCAGCGTGTTGCCCCGCACCCACCGGGGCAGCCGGGCCTGCGCGTGCAGGTACGCCGGCTGCCGCCAGCCCTGCACCGTGACCGGCGTCAGCTCCCCCGCCTCGACCAGCTCGGCGACCGCCCGGCGGGCGCCGGCCAGCGGCAGCCGGAAGTAGTCGCGCAGCTCCGGCTCGGCGGCCACGCCCAACGACCGGGCGGCGACCGACACCAGGGCGCGCCAGGCGTCGGCGTCGCTCGGGGTGGGGGCGTCGAGCACGGCGGTCGGCAGCACCCGCTCGGGCAGGTCGTAGCGGCGGGCGAACGAGGTGGTGCGCTCGGCGGCGGTCACCTCACCGGCCCAGAACAGGAACTCCAGCGCCCGCTTCACCGCCGACCAGTTCCAGCCCCAGTTGCCGGTCTCCCGGGGCGCGTCGTGCTCGATCTCGGCGGCGGTCAGCGGCCCGCGGGCGGCCACCTCGTCGCGGACCCAGGCCACCAGCTCGGGCTGCTCCTGCGCGATCCGGCGCATGCCGCCCCAGGCGTCGTCCCGGGCCTTGGCCATCCGCCAGCGCAGCACCGGGTGCAGCCCGACCGGGACCAGCGACGCCTCGTGCCCCCAGTACTCGAAGAGGTCACGGGGGCGGCGGTAGGCGGCGGAGTCGAGCAGCGTGGTCGGGTACGGCCCGAGCCGGCTGTAGAGCGGCAGGTAGTGCGCGCGCTGCAGCACGTTGACCGAATCCATCTGGATCAGCCCGACCCGGTCGAGCACCCGGCGCAGGTGCCGGCGGGTGGGCGCGCCGCCGGGCGCCGGGTCGGCGAAGCCCTGGGCCGCGAGGGCGATGCGCCGGGCCTGGGCGAGCGAGAGCGATTCCGGTACAACCATCGTCGGGCACCCTAATCCACGGGTACGACGCCGCGCGGACGCTGGACCGATCGCCCGCGAGGGAATAGAACGGACGGATGCTCACCATTCGCCGGGAGGAGCCGGACGACGCCGAGGCGATCGCCCGGGTGCACGTGCGGAGCTGGCAGGCCGGCTACGCCGGGATCATGCCGGACGAGGTGCTGCGCCGGCTCAACCCGGCGGCCTGGGCGCAGCGCCGCCGGGACCTCGGCACCGCCGACCCGGAGCACCCGTTCACCACCCTGGTCACCGAGGTCGACGGCGCGGTCACCGGCTTCGCCACCTTCGGGCCGTACCGCAACGACCAGGACCGGGCCGACCTCGATCCGGCGTACGGGGAGATCCTGGGCATGTACGTGGAGCCGGCGCGCTGGGGCGGCGGGACCGGCCGGGAGCTGCTGGCCGCGGCCCGCGCCGGGCTGGCCGAGCGGGGCTGGACCGAGTACCGGCTCTGGGTGCTGGCGGACAACGTGCGGGCCCGACACTTCTACGAGCGGGCCGGGCTGTCACCCGACGGGGTGGAGTCCGTCTACCCGGTGCCGCTCTCCGGCGGCCGCGACCCCCACGGGCTGGTCGAGCTGCGGTACACCGCCCGGCTCGCCGACTGACCCGGCGGGCCCCGGCTCCCCGAGGGACCCGACCGGCCCCGGCGCCCGGCCCGGCCCGCCGTCGGCCGGCACGGCCCAGCGGCGGATCGGCAGGCCGAGCAGCAGCGCCAGGCTGATCCAGACGTAGGTGTTGCTGCCGAGGAAGCCGTCCACCCCGGTGAAGTCCTTCTCCCAGGCCCAGACGATCCGGCTGATCAGGAAGCCGTACCCGATGATCGCGGCGGCCAGCAGGACGCGGCGCCGGCGGCCACGCGCGGGCGCCGCCATGGCGTTGTCCACCAGCAGGATCAGTCCGGGGATCAGCCAGACCAGGTGGTGCACCCAGGTCACCGGGCTGACCAGGCACATCATCGCGCCGGTCAGCGCCAGGCCGGTGGCCTCGTCGCCCGCGGCCACCGCGGCCCGGGACCGCCAGGCCCAGACGGCGAGGGTGGCGAGCACCAGCGCCAGCCAGGCCACCGTGCTCGGCTGCTCCGGATCGAGGCGGGCGACCATCCCGCGGAGCGACTGGTTGGAGACGAACGCCAGCTCACCGACCCGGCCGGTGTTCCACAGCGCCTCGGTCCAGAACTCCCGCGAGGCGTCCGGGAAGAGCGCGGCGGCGAGCAGGGTCGCCCCGGTCGCGGCGGCCATCGCGGTGAACGCGGCCCGCCAGCGCCGGGTGACCAGCAGGTAGACGATGAAGACGCCCGGGGTCAGCTTGATCGCGGTGGCGAGACCGATGCCCACCCCGGCCCACCGGTTGCCGGCTGGCAGCAGCCGCAGCAGGTCCACCGCCACCAGGAAGAGCAGCAGCGTGTTGACCTGCCCGAAGTTGACCGTCTCGCGCATCGGCTCGAACGCGGCGGCCAGGCAGAGCGCCACCGCGAGGGCGAACCAGCGGGTCCAGCCGGCCCGGCGGGCGATCGGGTCGACCAGCCACCAGATGAGCGCCGCGCTGGTCACCGCGCTGGCGACCACGCTCACCGTGATCGCCGCCGGCCAGGGCAGGTACGCCATCGGCAGCATGACCAGCGCGGCGAACGGCGGATAGGTGAAGCCGTACTGGGTGCCGACCTTGAGGAAGTCGTAGATCTCCCCGCCGTCGTGCACCCAGAACGTCAGCGCGCCGTAGTAGACCTTCAGGTCGAAGAAGCCGTGCCGCACGGCCGCGACGGAGAGGAAGGCGGCCACCGCGGCGGCGAGCACCACCACGCCGGCGGCCTGCCCGTAGGTCCGCCTGGCACCCTGCGCCACCGTCGCCTCCCTCGCCCTGCGTAGGCTCTCGTGCCATGGCTCTCGGGTACGTCCGCCCGGCGCGTCCCGAGGACGCCGGCGAGATCGCACGCATTCAGCTCGCGACCTGGCGGGTCGCGTACCGCCGGATCCTGCCCCGGCACGTGCTCGACAACCTGGACGAGGCGTACCTCGCCCGGCGGTGGAGCGCGGCGGTGCAGGAGCCGCCCTCGGGCGCGCACCGCGTGCTGGTCGCCGTCGAACAGGCCGAGCAATCGTATCTGGTGGGTTTCGCCGCATCCGGTCCGGCCGACGCGGAGGCGCTCGCCCCCGGCGAGCCGGCCGACGCGCTCGCCGACGGCGTGGTGGCGGTGACCGACCTGCTGATCGAGCCGCGCTGGGGTCGGCGCGGGCACGGCAGCCGGCTGCTCTCCGCCGCCGTGGACCGCTGGCGGGAGGATGGCTTCACCCGGGCGGTGGCCTGGGCGTTCGACGGGGACGAGGCGACCCGGAAGTTCCTCACCTCGACCGGCTGGGAGCCGGACGGCGCGGCCCGGGCACTGGACGTCGACGACATGCTGGTCCCCCAGCTCCGCCTGCACGTCGCGGTCCCGACCGAGCCGGCCACCGAGGCCTGACCGCCCCGCCGCGCGTCGGCGGTACGCGCTGTCGGAGGGCCGGCCTACGGTGGGCTCCATGACCACGGCGACCGCGAGGACGGCCACCGACCTGGAGGGGTTCCGGGTCGAGCTGACCGGCTACGCGTACCGGATGCTCGGCTCCCCGTTCGACGCGGAGGACGCCGTACAGGAGACCCTGCTGCGGGCCTGGCGCGGCCTCGACCGCTTCGACGGCCGGTCCAGCCTGCGCACCTGGCTCTACCGGATCGTCACCAACGTCTGCCTCGACCAGCTCCGCGGCCGCGGGCGGCGAGCCCTGCCGATGGACCTCGGCGCCCCGTCGGCGCCGGTGGCGGCGTCGCTCGGCGCGCCCGGGCCGGTCGGCGACTGGTTGGAACCGATCCCGGACGCGGCGGTGCTGCCCGGGGATCCGGCGGAGCTGGCGGTGGCCCGCGAGTCGGTCCGGCTGGCGTTCGTGGCCGCGCTGCAGCACCTGCCGCCCCGGCAGCGCGCGGTGCTGATCCTGCGGGACGTGCTGCGCTGGCACGCCGACGAGGTCGCCGGGCTGCTCGACGCCAGCGTGCCGGCGGTCAACAGCGCCCTGCAGCGGGCCCGGGCGACGCTGGCCGACGTCGGCGAGGCGGGCCGACCCACCGGGGCCGACCTCGACGACGAGCACCGCGACCTGCTCGACCGGTACGTCGACACCTTCGCCCGGTACGACATCGACGCCCTGGTCGCGCTGCTGCGGGAGGACGCGGTGCACAGCATGCCGCCGTACCCGATGTGGCTGCGCGGGGCGGCCGACATCGGGCGGTGGATGGTCGGGCCGGGCGCCGGCTGCCGCGGTTCCCGGCTGGTGCCGGTGCCGGCCAACGGCGGCACCGCGCTCGCCCAGTACCGCCCCGACCCGGCCGGCGGCCACCAGGCGTTCTCGATCCAGCTGCTGGAGTTCTCCGGCGACCGGATCACGCGGCTCACCCACTTCCTCCAGCCGCGGCTCTTCCCCCGCTTCGGGCTGCCGCTCCGCCTCGATCCCTGAGCCCCCCGGCGATGAGTTCCGGCCCGCCGGGTCGTCCACCCCTGGTACGCCATGACAAGGGAGTGAGATGACCGCGGACACCACGGCGACCACGCCGCTGACCGGGGCCGGTCGACGCGAGTGGACCGGCCTGGCGGTGCTGGCCCTGCTGCTGATCGGGGCGAGCGCCTTCGCCGTGGTCTCGGTGGCCGCCGCGTACGCGCCGAACCCGCCGCTGCTGATCGTCGCGCGGGCGCTGCCCGGCGTCGCCGCACGGCTGGCGTCCGGTGCCGGCGGTCGATCCGGCCGTACGCGTCGAGGGAGCGGCCAGCCGACGGCAAGGAGCCGACTCGTTGACCCCGGGGAACACCAGGCACGACCGTAGAGGAGAGAACCATGTTCAAGGACACGAAGGCGTTCAGCAGCTTCTCGGTGGACGACGCCGACCGGGCCCGGCAGTTCTACGCCGACACGCTCGGCCTGCGCGTGTCCCGTGACGACGCGATGGGCGGCCTGCTGACGCTGCACCTGGCCGGGGACCGGGAGGTCCTGGTCTACCCGAAGGGCGATCACGTCGCGGCCACCTACACCGTCCTCAACTTCCAGGTGGACGACATCGACCGCGCGGTGGACGAGCTGACGGGGCGAGGCGTACGACTCGAGCGGTACGACGGCATGCCGCAGGACGACAAGGGGATCATGCGGGACAACGGGCCGTCGATCGCGTGGTTCACCGACCCGGCCGGCAACGTGCTGTCGGTCATCGAGCAGAAGTGAACTCCGGTGGGCGGTTTCCGGGCGACCGGGAACCGCCCACCGGTCGGGTCAGCCCTTGTCGGCGCCCTCGTTGGCGCCCCGGACGAAGTACCGCTGGAAGATCACGAAGAGCACCGCCACCGGGATGGTGGCCAGCAGCGCGGCGCCCAGCTTGAGGGGATACTGCGTGCCCTTGCCGGCGAGGCGGCCCGGGTGGACGCCACCGGTGAGCGGACCACCGCGCCCCGGCTGAGCTGGCCCGTCGACCTCGCCCCCGGCGCGACGGTGACCCTGCGCTGGCGGCTCACGGTCGAGGACCCGCACGCCGTGGTGGCCGCCCCCGCCGGCCCGCCGAGCTGGTCCGATCCCGAGGTACGCGCCGACGACCGCCGCCTCACCCGGCTCCTCGACAGGTCGCTGGCCGACCTGCGCGGGCTGCGGCTGGCCGACCCCGCCCGCCCGGCGGACGTCTTCCTCGGCGCCGGCGTGCCCTGGTTCCTCACCCTGTTCGGCCGGGACAGCCTCTGGGCCGCCCGGATGATGCTGCCGCTCGGCACCGAACTGGCCGCCGGCACGCTGCGGGTCCTCGCGCGCCGGCAGGGCACCCGGGTCGACCCGGCCACCGGCGAGGCCCCCGGCAAGATCCTGCACGAGCTGCGCCGGCACGAGTTCGCCACGTTCGACGGGGGGCTGCGGCTGCCGCCGGCCTACTACGGCACCGTCGACGCGACCATGCTCTGGATCAGCCTGCTGCACGACGCCTGGCGCTGGGGGCTCGGCACCGACCAGGTCGAGCCGCTGCTGCCGCACCTGGAGGCCGCGCTGGGCTGGCTCGCCGACCACGCCGACGCCGACGGCGACGGCCTGGTCGAGTACGTCGACACCACCGGCCACGGCCTGTCCAACCAGGGCTGGAAGGACTCCGGCGACGCGGTCCGGTTCCGCGACGGCCGGCTCGCGCAGGCGCCCATCGTGCTGGCCGAGGTGCAGGGGTACGCGTACCGGGCGGCGGTGGACGCGGCGGCCCTGCTCGACGCGTTCGACCGGCCGGGCGCCGACCGCTGGCGCGGGTACGCCGACCGGCTGGCCGAGAAGTTCCGGGCCACCTTCTGGGTGGACGGCCCGCACGGCCCCCAGCCGGCCCTCGCGCTGGACCGGGACAAGCGCCCGGTCGACTCGCTGACCAGCAACATCGGCCACCTGCTCGGTACCGGGCTGCTGTCGGCGGACGAGTCGGCGCAGGTGGCGGCGCTGCTCACCACCGACGCGCTGGCCGGCGGCTTCGGGCTGCGGACCATGTCCACCGACGACGCCGGCTTCAGCCCGCTGTCGTACCACTGCGGGTCGATCTGGACGCACGACACCGCGATCGTCCTCGCCGGGCTGGCCCGGGCCGGCTTCGCCGACGCCGCGCTCCGGCTGGCCGAGGGGCTGCTCACCGCCGCCGAGGCGTTCGACTACCGGCTGCCCGAGCTGTACGGCGGGGACGACCGCGCAATGGTCGGCCGCCCGGTGCCGTACCCGGCGGCCTGCCGGCCCCAGGCCTGGTCGGCGGCGGCCACGGTCATGCTCGTCCAGGCCGGTGTCGGGCTCTACCCCGACGTGCCCGCCGGCCGGGTGACGGTACGGCCGCTGGCCGGCCCGGAGCTGGGCGCGCTCACGGTCGACCGGTTCCGCGTCGCCGGCGCCCCGATCGACGTCCACGTCGACCGCTCCGGCCACCCGACGGTCACCGGCCTCCGGCCGGCCTCACGCTCGACACGACCCCCCGCTCAACCCCGACCATCCCCACCCCCCGCCCCGCCCCGGCCCGCACCTCCCCCACTTCCCGCTGACCACCGCCCCACGCCGTCGATGATGAAGTTGCCGCCACCCGCCCCGGCGGGTCACGGCGACAACTTCATGATCACGAGGGCTGGGAGAGTTCGGCGACGAGTTCGTCGTCCTCCATCCCGCCGGTGGGGGTGAAGCCCAGGGAGGTGTAGAGGCGGGCGGCGGGGACGTTCTCCGGGTGGTACGACAGCCGCACGACGCTGCCGCCGTCCTGGGCGGACAACCAGTCGGCGAGGGTGCGGACGGCCGCCCGCCCCACGCCCCGGTCCTGCTCCGCGGCGTCGATCACCATGCCGCCGATCCAGCGGGAGCCGTCGTCGTCCACGCCCCACATGGCGTGCCCGACCACCGTCTCGTCGGCGACCACGGCCAGCGAGGTCCAGACGTCCGAGCGCATGGTCAACACCAGGTACCGGGCGGCCAGGGCCGGCACCCAGCCGCGCTGGTCGTCGCGGGGCGCGACGTCGGCGACGGCCCGCCAGTTCCCGTCGTCCACCGGCCGCAGGGTGACGTGCCGGCCGGCCCGGTCGCGCAGCCCAGAATCGATCATCACCGGGGAAGCCTAGGCGGTGGCCCGCCCGCCGGCGACCGCTTTCGGCCGCCGCCGCCGGCCGGGTTCAGCCGGCCCGGGCGTCCAGGTACGGCCGGGGGTCGCCCGCGCCCAGGTCGGTGACGCCCGCGGTGTGCAGCGCGCCGATGGCGAGCGTACGGCGGACGGCCGCGAACGTGATCACGTGGCCGACGATGCCGCCGAGGGTGTGGGTGGTCGGCGGTGTGCAGGTGGTGTCGACGAACGTGTCGGCGAGGGTGCCGGCGGCCAGCGTCTGCGCGACGAAGGCCCGGTAGTCCCGGCCGGCCACCGCGTGCCGGGCCGCCAGGCCCCCGATCGACCGGTCGCTCTCGTCGGGCCAGGCGCCGCCACGCAGCGCCGACAGCCAGTGCTCCTCCTGGGTGACCATCGCGTTGATCAACGAGCGGAGGGTGGGCCGGTCGTCGATGGTCTCCACCGAGACGGTGACGGGCCGGTCGAGGGTCTCCTCGTCCAGCCGGGCCGCGCGGTCGATGATCGCGGTCAGGGTCTCGACGTGGTGGTCGACCAGGTGCTGCAGCACGTTCATCGGAGTCTCCTGGTGCGCTGCCGGCAGCCGCAGGCCGCCGGGGGGTTGGAAGTGGACGCCGCTCGGGCAGGGCAACTCCAGCTCGCGGAAGGTGAGCGGCGGATGCCGTCGCACGGCCGTGGGAGTCGCCCCGTACGAGCGGAGGAAGGCGCGGGTGAACGCCTCGTGCGAGCCGTACCCGGCCTCGACCGCGATGTCCAGGATGGTGCGGTCACCGGTGGTGAGCCGGTGGGCCGCCCGCTCGAGCAGCAGGCGGCGCCGCAGGGCGCCGGGGGGTTCCCCGGTCGCCGCGGCGACCAGCCGGTCGAAGTGGAAGCGGGAGAGGTGGGCACGAGCGGCGAGATCGGCCGGGCTGATCGCCGGGTCGTCGAGACCGGTCTGCACCCAGTCGAGGATGCTGGTCAGCCCGTCCGTCGTGGTCATGGCTCCAGCGTGCACCGTGGACCGGGTGTTGTGCTTGATCGCCGTTGCGCACCCGCCGGCGGTCGCGCCCGACAGGCGCCATGCCGGCCCGCCTGCCGCCGACCAGGCCGAGCGGCGGCAGGGCGGTAGCCGGGCGGCGGGCGGTCGCGGCCGGGCGGCGCGGCGTCAGTCGTCGAGCAGGGCGTCCAGGCCGACGGTCAGGCCCGGGCGGTGGCGCACCGCGCGGACTGCCAGCAGCACACCGGGCATGAAGGAGGCGCGGTCGTACGAGTCGTGCCGGATGGTCAGCGTCTCCCCGGTGGTGCCGAAGAGCACCTCCTGGTGGGCGACCAGCCCGGTGGCCCGGACCGCGTGGACGCGAATCCCGTCGATCTCGGCGCCGCGCGCGCCCGGCACCTCGTCCTTGGTGGCGTCCGGCACGGGACCGAGGCCGGCCTCGGCGCGGGCCGCCGCGATCCGCCGCGCGGTGTGCGTCGCCGTGCCGCTCGGGGCGTCCAGCTTGCGCGGGTGGTGCTGCTCGATGATCTCGACCGACTCGAAGTGCCGGGCCGCGCGGGCGGCGAACTGCATCATCAGCACCGCGCCGATGCCGAAGTTGGGGGCGATCACCACGCCCACGCCGGGCTTGCGCTCCAGCCAGCCGCGCACCCGCTCCAGTCGCTGCTCGGTGAAGCCGGTGGTGCCCACCACGACGTTGATGCCCTGGTCGATACACCAGTGCAGGTTGTCCATGACGGCGTCCGGGGTGGTGAAGTCGACGACCACCTCGGCGCCCGCGTCGGAGGCGTTGAACAGCCAGTCGCCCTGGTCGATCATCGCCACCAGGTCCATGTCGGGGGCCGCGTCGACCGCCTTGCAGACCTCCATGCCCATCCGGCCGCGGGCACCCAGCACACCGACCCGGATCGGCTCGGTCGGGCTTTTCTCCTGCTCGTCAGTCACGGGGCACAACCTATCCCAATCGGGACGGCGTCACCCGCCGGGACCAGCCACCGGCCAGGGTCCACCTCCGGTCTGCGCCACGTCGTGGCCGCTGGCGCGGCGGTGACCGCGAGCTGCCGCAACCCACGCCGGGTCACCGGCGGGGCGGGGCTCAGGCGGTGAAGTCGTTCTCGCCGAACGGGCCGACCACGGCGAGCGACATCGGCCGGGCGAGCAGCTCGGCGGCGAGGGCGTTCACGTCGTCCAGGGTGACCGCGTCGACCCGGGCGAGCAGCTCGTCCACCGGCATCAGGTCGCCGTAGAGCAGCTCCCCCTTGGCCAGCCGGCTCATCCGCGAGCCGGTGTCCTCCAGGCCCAGCACGAAGGAGCCCTTCGACATGCCCTTGCCCCGGGCCAGCTCGTCGGCGGTGATCCCGTCGGCGGCCACCCGGGCCAGCTCCGCCCGGGTCAGCTCCAGCACCTCGTCCACCTTGCCCGGCGCACAGCCGGCGTAGACCGCGAAGAGGCCGCTGTCGGCGTACTGGCTGGCGTAGGAGTAGACCGAGTAGGCCAGGCCGCGCCGCTCCCGGATCTCCTGGAACAGCCGGCTGGACATCCCGCCGCCGAGGACGTTGTTCAGCACGCCGAGGGCGAAGCGCCGCTCGTCGATGCGGTCGATGCCGGGGCAGCCGAGGATGACGTGCGCCTGCTCGGTCTCCTTCGGCTCGACCAGGGTGGCGGCCGGCCTGGTGCGTACCGACGGGGTGGCCGGGCGGTGCGGGGCCGGCTCCGCCGGGTCGCCCTCCAGCGGCGTGCCGCGCAGGGCCTGGCGGACCAGCTTGACCACGGTGGCGTGGTCGAGGTTGCCGGCGGCGGCGATGACGATCTGCGGCGGGGTGTAGCGGCGCCGGTAGAAGCTCTGGATCTGCCGGCGGGTCATCGGGGTGACCGTCTCCTCGGTGCCGGAGATCAGCCGGCCGAGGGGGTGGTCGCCGTAGACGGCCCGGGCGAACAGGTCGTGCACCTCGTCGCCGGGCTCGTCGTCGTGCATGGCGATCTCTTCGAGGATGACGCCCCGCTCGGTCTCCACGTCGGCCGGTTCCAGCAGCGAGTCGGCCACCGCGTCGCACATCACGTCGATGGCGAGCGGCAGATCCTCGTCGAGCACCCGCGCGTAGTAGCAGGTGTACTCCTTGGTGGTGAAGGCGTTGGTCTCGCCGCCCACCGCCTCGATCTCGGAGGAGATCTCCAGCGCGGTCCGCTTCTTCGTGCCCTTGAAGAGCAGGTGCTCCAGGAAGTGTGCGGCACCGCCCTGCGGCCCGGTCTCGTCGCGGGACCCGACCGCCACCCAGATGCCGAAGGAGACGCTGCGCATCGCCGGGATCGCCTCGGTCAGCACGCGCAGACCGCTGGGGAGCACGGTACGGCGTACCGTGCCACCCAGCGGGTCGTCACTCAGCGTGCGGGTGACCGCTCGGGCCGACCCACCGGCGCGCCCGGGCTGCGACACGGTGACGTGCCGGACGGCGTCGGACGGCGCCACCCCCCGTCGACCCGCAGGAAAAGACGAACGCTGGGCCCGACTCACGGAAACCTGCTCTCACTTCGACGAGGGGTGGGTGGTGCGGTGTCACGGCGACGGCTCCAGGTCGCGGCGCGGCGCCAGACGCGCCGAGCTGGAGTCGTCGAAGGCCGGGTGGGGACCACGTCCCCACCCGGCCGGTCACTGCTCAGCTGTGCCGGGTGCGGCGGCGCGGACGCTCGCCGCCCTCGCCACCCTCGCCGCCACCCTCGCCGCGCTCGCCACGCTCCGGGCCACGGCTGCCGCGCTCGCGGTCCCGGTCGCCGCGGTCGCGCGGACCCCGGTCGCCGCGGTCCCGGCCGGCCGGACGGTCGCCCTCGGCGGCCCCGCCGGCGGCCGGCGCCTCGGCGCCCTCCGGGCGGACCTTGTCCAGGTAGATCTTGCCGCGGGCGTCGATGTCCGCGATCTCCACCTCTACCCGGTCGCCGACGTTGAGGAAGTCCTCGACCTTCTCGACCCGCTTGCCGTCGCCCACCTTGGAGATGTGCAGCAGGCCGTCACGGCCCGGCAGCAGCGAGATGAAGGCGCCGAACGCGGCGGTCTTCACCACGGTGCCGAGGAACCGGTCGCCGAGCTTCGGCAGCGTCGGGTTGGCGATCGCGTTGATCCGCTCGACCGCGGCCTGGGCCGACGGGCCGTTGGTCGCGCCGACGTAGATCGTGCCGTCGTCCTCGATGGAGATCTCGGCGCCGGTCTCGTCCTGGATGGCGTTGATGGTCTGGCCCTTCGGGCCGATCACCATGCCGATCTTGTCGACCGGGATCTTGACGGTGGTGACCCGCGGCGCGTAGTCCGACATCTCGGCCGGCGCCTCGATCGCCCGCTGCATCACGTCGAGGATGGTCTGCCGGGCCTCGTGCGCCTGCTGGAGCGCGGCGGCCAGCACGTCCGACGGGATGCCGTCGAGCTTGGTGTCGAGCTGCAGCGCGGTGACGAAGTCCCGGGTGCCGGCGACCTTGAAGTCCATGTCGCCGAACGCGTCCTCGGCGCCGAGAATGTCGGTCAGCGTCACGTACTGGGTCTTGCCCTCGACCTCGTCGGAGATGAGGCCCATGGCGATGCCGGCGACCGGCGCCTTCAGCGGCACACCGGCCGACAGCAGGCCCAGCGTCGAGGCGCAGACCGAACCCATCGAGGTGGAGCCGTTGGAGCCGAGCGCCTCGGAGACCTGCCGGATGGCGTACGGGAACTCCTCGCGCGACGGCAGCACCGGGATCAGCGCCCGCTCGGCGAGGGCGCCGTGGCCGATCTCGCGCCGCTTCGGCGAACCGACCCGACCGGTCTCACCGGTCGAGTACGGCGGGAAGTTGTAGTTGTGCATGTAGCGCTTGGACTTCTCCGGGGAGAGGGTGTCCAGCGTCTGCTCCATGCGCAGCATGTTCAGCGTGGTGACGCCCAGGATCTGGGTCTCGCCCCGCTCGAACAGCGCCGAGCCGTGCACCCGCGGCAGCACGCCGACCTCGGCGGTCAGCGGACGGATGTCGCGCGGGCCGCGGCCGTCGATGCGGACCTGCTCGCGCAGCACCCGGCTGCGGACCTCGGACTTGGTCAGCGACCGGAAGGCGGCGTTGAGCTCCTTCTCCCGACCCTCGAAGCGCGGGCCGAGCTCCTCCTGCACGCGGGCCTTGATGGTGTCCAGGGCCTCCTCGCGGACCGCCTTGCCGGCGATCTGAAGGGCCTCGGCGACGTCGGCGCGGGCCAGGTCGGCCACCGCCTGGTACGCGTCGTCCTGGTAGTCCAGGAAGACCGGGAACTCGGCGACCGGCTTGGCGGAAACCTCGGCCAGCTCGCTCTGCGCCCGGCACAGCTCACGGATGGCCGGCTTGGCGGCCTCCAGGCCGCTGGCGACGACCTCCTCGGTCGGGGCGGGGGCGCCGCCGGCGACCAGCGCCACGGTGTGGTCGGTGGCCTCGGCCTCGACCATCATGATCGCGACGTCGCCGTCCGGCAGGGTGCGGCCGGCCACCACCATGTCGAAGGTGGCCCGGGCCAGCTCCTCGTGGGTCGGGAAGGCGACCCACTGGCCGTCGATGTGCGCCATCCGGGTGGCCCCGATCGGGCCGGAGAACGGCAGGCCGGAGAGCTTGGTCGACATCGAGGCGGCGTTGATCGCCACGACGTCGTACGGGTGCTGCGGGTCGAGCGCGAGGATGGTCTCGACGACCTGGACCTCGTTGCGCAGGCCCTTGACGAACGACGGGCGCAGCGGCCGGTCGATCAGCCGGCAGGTGAGGATCGCGTCCTCGCTGGGACGGCCCTCGCGGCGGAAGAACGAACCGGGGATCCGGCCCGCGGCGTACATCCGCTCCTCGACGTCGACGGTCAGCGGGAAGAAGTCGAACTGCTCCTTCGGCTGCTTGCCGGCGGTGGTGGCGGAGAGGACCACCGTCTCGCCCAGCTGGGCGACGACGGACCCGGCGGCCTGGCGGGCCAGCCGGCCGGTGGAGAAGGTGATCTCACGGGTGCCGAAGGACCCGTTGTCGATCACGGCGGTGCGGGATTCGGTGCCGAGGTTGGTCTCGGTCATGTGCTGTAGTGCTCCTTCGCTTCGTGGGTCCCACGACACTGAGGAGCTGCTCAGACGGCCGGTCTTCGATCGAAGCGCCCGGGTGGCCGGCACGATGCCGGGATTCCCGGGGGCCACTACCGGAGACCGGTACGCTGACCGGCTCCCTGTCGGGTGGTCGCGCGGGCCCTGTTCTTCTGTTGGTACCGGAACGGGGGAGCGGCCGAGTGGCCACTCCCCCGTCACGTCATCGGCGCAGGCCGAGCCGCTCGATGAGCGACCGGTAGCGGTTGATGTCCTTCTTCTGGACGTAGTTGAGCAGCCGACGGCGACGGCCGACCAGCAGCAGCAGCCCACGGCGGCTGTGGTGGTCGTGCTTGTGCACCTTCAGGTGCTCGGTGAGCTCGGCGATCCGCTTGGTGAGGACCGCGACCTGCACCTCCGGCGAACCGGTGTCGCCCTCGGCGGTCGCGTACTCCGAGCGGATCTTGGCCCTGGCTTCCTGGTCGAGCGCCATGTTCTCCCTGTTTCGATGGGTTGATCACTGATGTCCGTCGTCGGGGTCCGGAGCACCGGAGACGGACGAACCTCGCACCCGCGGCGTCGTGCAGGCACGCGAGGCCCCACGTCGGTCAGCCGACGTCCCCGCCAGCCTACCAGCCCGAGGCGGTGCCGCCCGGCGAAGGGCTGCGCGGCGGGGTGGCGGGACGCTCAGCCGAGGGCGCGGCGGGTCCGCTCCACGTCCTCGGCGATCTGGGCGACCAGCGGCCCGATCGCGGCGTACGTCCGCTGTTCGCGCAGGTGCGCGACGAAGTCCAGGGCCAGCCGCTCGCCGTACAGGTCGCCGCTGAAGTCCAGCGCGTACGCCTCCACCCGGCGCTCCCGGCCGGAGAAGGTCGGGTTGGTGCCGATCGAGACCGCCGCCGCGAGCGGCTCGCGCTGCCCCCGGCGCACCAGCCGGGCGGCGTACACCCCGTCGGCGGGGATGGCGGCGTACCGGTGGCAGAGCAGGTTGGCGGTGGGGTAACCCAGCTCACGCCCGCGCTGGTCGCCGCGGACCACCACGCCCTCCACCCGGTGCGGGCGGCCCAGCGCGCCGGCCGCCGCCACCACGTCGCCCGCGTCGACGCAGGAGCGGATGTACGTGGAGGAGAAGACGGTGCCCGCCTCGGCGATCAGCGGGGCGTCCTCCACCCCGAAGCCGAAGGTCCGGCCGAGCCGCTCCAGCAGGGCCACGTCACCGGCGGCCCGGTGCCCGAACCGGAAGTTGGCGCCGACCACGACCAGCGCGGCGTGCAGGTGCTCGACCAGGATGTCGTGCACGAACTCCTCGGCCGACAGCCGGGAGAAGTCCGGGGTGAACGGCACCACGCAGAGCACGTCGACGCCGAGCGCCTCGATCAGCTCCGCCTTGCGGGCCGGCTCGGTCAGCACGGCGGGGTGCGAGCCGGGGCGGACCACCTCCGCCGGGTGCGGGTCGAAAGTCACCACCACCGACTTGACGCCCAGCTCGCGGGCGCGCGCCACGGCGTGGCCGATGGTCGCCTGGTGCCCCTTGTGCACGCCGTCGAAGACGCCGATGGTGACGACCGACCGCCCCCAACCACCGGGCGCCGCCTCGTACCCCCGCCACCGCTGCATGCCGCTCCTCCCGTTGCAAGTCATGATGCGTATGTGAGCCCCGTGAGGTCCACTTCGCCGATACCGTAAGACCGTTCGGCGGTCCGCTGGTCCATGACCGTCTTCACCCGGGCCAACGACCAGTTGTAGGCCACCCGCGCCGCCCCCGCATGTGCGAGCACAGCTCGCTCCTGCACCGCAGTCAGGTCCAGGGCGTACCGGTACGCCTGCATGGTCTTCATCACGCCGGATTGGCTTCCGCGGCCCGGCAGGCCCGTTCAGCCGCCCCCCACCATGCGGCCAGAGCGGAGAACTGCTGCCCCTTGGGATTGAATCGCTTCCCGGCATCAGGGCGGTCCGCCCTAGGGCGGGTTCGGTGAGCCGGATCGGCCAGGAAGAGTCGCCCCACCCGGCGGGCCGGGACCGGGGCAGCGGGCTCTCCCGAGGCCACCGGTACGCGCTCACGTGATGCACACCTTCCCGCTCAACTCACCGCTCAAGTTCAATGAGGCATTCATAACGCACCACCCCCCCCGACCCGCACCGGTCGTCAGGCGGGGGCGAGCACGATCTCCGCGCGGGCCCGCCCGTCCCGCTCGCTGACGATAGCGATCAGGCCGCCGTCCGGACCGAAGACGGCGTACGGCCCGGTGATGCCGGCCGGGTCCAGCGGCCCGCCGTGGGACAGGATCCTCGCCTCGTCCGGGGTGGCGTCCCGGCGTGGGAAGTACCGGTCCGCCGCCGCGTCGAGCGGCAGGTTGACCACCTCCGGCGCGCGCTGCTCCAACTCGTCGAGGGTGGCCGCCTCGGCCAGGGTGAAGTCGCCC
This sequence comes from Micromonospora sp. IBHARD004, assembly GCF_052814115.1. Classification (NCBI taxonomy): domain Bacteria; kingdom Bacillati; phylum Actinomycetota; class Actinomycetes; order Micromonosporales; family Micromonosporaceae; genus Micromonospora; species Micromonospora sp. IBHARD004. Next base: position 1,695,656 of record NZ_CP199934.1, on the reverse strand, counting down.
ACCGCGGTCCGCCGCAGCGCCGTCAGGTGGCCACCGACCCCCAGCGCCAGGCCCGCGTCCCGGGCGATGGCCCGGATGTACGTCCCGGACGAGCAGGTCACGTCCACGTCCACGTCCACCACGTCAGTCTGGTCCCGGCCGATCGAGCGGACGTCCAGCCGGGAGATGGTGACCCGGCGGGCCGGCAGCTCGACACTCTCCCCCTCGCGGACCCGCTTGTACGCCCGCTGGCCGTTGATCTTGATAGCGCTGACCGCGCTCGGCACCTGGTCGATCTCCCCGGTCAGCGCGGCGAGTGCGGCGCGCACCGCCTCGTCGGTCACCGTGCCGGCCGGCGTCGTGGCGATCACGTCGCCCTCGGCGTCGTCGGTGATCGTGGACTGGCCGAGCCGGATCGTCGCGGTGTAGCTCTTGCCGGCGCCGATCACGTAGGTGAGCAGCCGGGTGGCCCGACCGACCCCGATCACCAGCACGCCGGTGGCCATCGGGTCGAGCGTGCCCCCGTGCCCCACCCGGCGGGTCCGCGCCAGCCGCCGGATCCGCGCCACCACGTCGTGCGACGTCATGCCGCCGGGCTTGTCGACCACGATCAGTCCGTCTGTGCTCACGACCGTCAAGCCTGCCAGAGCAGGATCCCGACGCCCGCGGGGGATACCACTCCGGCCGATCGGGTGTAAAGATCATCCGCCCCCCGCCCCGCCTGCCCCGGGATCCCGCCGATGACCAGTGACGACCCCACCCACGAACCCCCGTCCCGCCCCGACCGACCCCGCGCCGACCCGGCGGGGTTCCCCGACTGGCTGCACCAGCTCGAGAAGGAGCTCCGGGTCAGCCGGTCGGTGCGGCTGCGGATCTGGTGTCGCCGACGCGCCGGCCGGCTGCTCGCCGGGGTCGGCGCGCTGCTGGCGCTCGCCCTCCTCACCACCGTCGGCACCGTCGGCTACGGGTACGCCCGGCGGCCGGCCCCGAAGGCGTACCCCACGATCAGCCAGCCGCCCGGGGTCTCCGCCACCAGCACGGCGTCCCCGCCACCGGCGGCCGGGCCGTTCGACGGCACCCCGGCCGCGGCGTTCCCGGCGGGGGCGGCCGGGATCACGCTGCCCCCGGCGAAGCGGACCGGCGACTTCACCGCCAAGCAGGTGTCGGACGGGCTGGCGAAGGTCCGCGCCGCCCTGGTCACCGCCCGGCTGGACCGGACGTTCATGACGGCGAAGGACCCGGACCGACTGGTCCGGCAGCTCGCCCCGGACGTCCAGGCCCGCGTCCGCAAGGATTTCGCCTCCGGCGCGTTCGCCAACTACGCGACCCGGCTCGCGCCGGGCGCCCGGCTGGCCCCCGAGCAGCCCCGGGTCAAGGGGCGGATCACCTACCGGGCGACCAGGAGCCCGCACGGCGTCCGGGTGCTGGAGGTGACCACCAACTTCGTCTGGGCGTACGCCTTCCGCCCCGCCCGGGTCGTCCCCGGCGACGGGGTGGTCGTGGTGCACGACACCCTGGTGTGGGAGCTGCCGTACCCCGGCGACGTCCGGTCCCGGGCCGACGGTCTCTGGCTCGCCGACATGCGGTCCTACGGCGCGAACGTGGACTGCGCCGCGTTCGACAAGGGACTGCTGAACATCGGCGAGGCGAGCGACCCGGAGCCGGTCGTCACCACCACCGCTGACCCCGACTCCCTGTACGACCCGGACCGCTCTCTGGACATTCCGGACAGCTGCGGGCTGCCCGACTGACCCGGGCCCGGTGTCGAGCCCTCCGGGACGCACCGCGCCAAAGGGGCAGCACGGCGGGCGGGGTCCATGCGAAGATCACCCGCCCCGTCCCCGCGCCCCTGGAACAGACATGACCGACGACCCGTCCACCCCCGAGCCGAAGCGCCGCCTCGACCAGCTCTTCGCCGCCGCCGACGAGCCGGTCCGCATCCCCGACTGGATGCGCCAGCCGGAGCAGGAGCACGACCTGACCCGCGCCGAACGGCTCCGCCTCAGCTGGGAGCGGCACAGCGGCAAGCTGCTCGGTGCCGTGGCCGCCGTGGTGGCCCTCGGTCTCGTCGTGTTCCTCGGGACCGCCGGGTACGGCTTCGTGCAGAAGGTCCACCACGGCGAGCGGGTGCTGCCCGTGCGGACCCGACCGGGGGTCCAGCCCCGTCCGACCGACGCCAGCGGCAACACGCTGGGAGTATTCGTCGACACCCCGGCGGAGCGGTTCGCCGAGGGCGAGGCAGGGATCACCCTGCCGGCCGCCCGGAAGACCGGGCCGTTCAGCCAGAAGCAGGTCGCCGACGCGCTGGCGAAGGCACGAATGGCGCTGGTCGAGGGCCGGCTCCGGCGCCCCATGCTCCTGGACGACCCGGAGCCGTTCCTCGCCCTGCTCGCCCCGGACGCCCGGACGACGGTCCGCGACGACCTGGCCGAGGGGGCCAACCTCGGTTACGCCACCCGGATCGCGCCCCGGACCGACCCGGCGTGGGTACCCGAGGACGGCATCCGGGTCCAGGGCACGATCGAATACGCCGCCACCACCGACCGGGACGGCATCCGGGTGCTGGCCATCACCACCCGGTTCTTCTGGGTCTACTCGTTCGACCTGTTCCAGGCGCAGAAGTACCCGCCGGGCGCCGAGCTGATCACCCTGCGCGACCAGGTGGTCTGGCACCTGCCCCACCCCGACGACGTCCGGGCCGGCTCGCGGGGGCTGTGGATCGACGCGGCCGACGTCACGGTGCTCAACTCCACCTGCGAGGCGATGCAGCAGGGCTTCCTCGCGCTGGAGCACGACCAGCCGCTGGAGCGGCGGACGGCGCCCGCGCCGACCGGCGACATCTACGACGACAGCTGGCGCGCCGGCGACGGCGAGGACTGCTGACCGTCCGGCTGGGCGGCGGTCGGTCAGCGGACCGCGCCGACCACCGCCCAGCCGCCGGAGCGCAGCCGCAGCAGCAGCGCGGCCAGCCGGAGCACCACGAAGAGCGTCAGTCCGGCCCAGATCCCGCCGAGGCCGAGGCCGAGCCCGTAGGCGAGCCAGATCGCCGGCAGGAACCCGCCCAGCGCCGCCACGATGGTGAGGTTGCGCAGGTAGCGGACGTCTCCCGCGCCGATCAGCACGCCGTCGAGGGCGAAGACCACCCCGCCGATCGGCTGCAACGCCACGAACCACGGCCAGGCCACCATGGCCTGCTCGCGTACCTGCGGATCGGAGCTGAACCAGGACGGCACGACGCCGGCCCCGGCGGCGATCAGCACCGCGAAGGCGACGCCGCAGGCGCCGCCGAGCAGCGCGATCCGGCGCGCGAGGGCGCGGGCGCCGGCCGCGTCGCCGGCGCCGAGCGCGGCGCCGATCAGCGCCTGGGCGGCGATGGCGAGCGCGTCCAGCACCAGGGCGGTGAAGAACCAGAGCTGGAGGGCGATCTGGTGGGCGCCGACGGCGGCGGCGCCGAACCGGGCGGCGACGGCGGTGGCGGAGAGGAAGCTCGCCTGGAAGGCGACGCCCCGGATCAGCAGGTCCCGGCTGAGCACGAGCTGCTGCCGGATCAGTCGCGGCCGGGGCCGCAGGGAGACGCGCTCGCGCATCAGCGCCGCCGCGAAGAGGCCGCCGGAGACGGTCTGCGCGGCGGCGTTCGCCATCGCCGAGCCGGCCAGGCCGAGCCCGGCGGGGTAGACCAGCAGCGGGCAGAGCAGCGCGGAGAGCAGGTTGGGGGCGAGCACGAAGAGCAGCGGTCGCCGGGTGTCCTGGATGCCGCGCAGCCAGCCGTTGCCGGCGGCGGCGAGCAGCAGTCCGGGCGCGCCCAGGGCCGCGATCCGCAGCCACTGCGCGGCCGCGTCGGCCACGGCGCCCGCGTCGCCGACGAGGGCACGCGCCAACGCCCCGCCGCCGACCTGCATGGCGAGCGCCACCAGCACCCCGACGGCGAGGGCGAGCCAGGACGACTGCACGCCCTCGGCCACCGCGGCGGCCCGGTCGCCCGACCCGAACCGCCGGGCCGACCGTCCGGTGGTGCCGTACGCGACGACGGTGCCCAGCCAGGCGGTCAGGGTCATCACCGTGCCGCCGACGGCGAGCGCGGCGAGCGGAACCCGGCCCAGGTGCCCGACCACCGCCGTGTCGACCAGGACGTAGAGCGGCTCGGCGGCGAGCACCACGAGCGCCGGCAGGGCGAGCGCCGCGATCCGCCGCGGCGAGGCGGCACGGGACGCGGCGGCGTTGGCAACGGTCTGACTCATCGCCGCCGATCCTGGCACGCCTCCCGTAACGGCCACAACCCCCCAGCACCACTTACCCAGCCCCCCTCCCCACAGCCCCCCGGTGATCATGAGGTTGTTGTCACGACACGGCGGTGCGGACGACGACAACTTCATGATCAGCACCCGATGGGGGCGCGAGGGGTGGGTGGGGTCAGGGTTGGGGGAGGGTGGTGAGCCAGTGGTGGAGGTCGGCGCGGGTGCGGAGGCGGACCACCGGCAGGGCGGGGGCGGTCGACGCGACCGCGGCGAGGACCCGTGGCCGGGAGCGACAGGGGTAGCGCCAGACGTGGCGGAGGAACTCCAGGTCGATCCGCTCGGGGCAGCCGTCGGGGAGGTCGGGGCGGGGTGCGGTGCGGTGGGCCCAGCGGCGGCGGAGCACCCGGGCGAGGCAGCGCAGCCGGGGCGGATCGCAGAGCACCAGCAGGTCGGCGCGGGGCAGGCGGAGGTCGAGCGTGCCGCCGTAGTTGCCGTCCATCACCCAGGCCGGGCGGGCGGCGAGCGCGGCGACCTCGGCCCGGAAGCGGGCGTCGTCGGAGGCGACCCAGCCGGGTCGCCAGTAGTGCCGGTCGAGGTGGATCAGCGGGAGGTCGAGCCGGCGGGCGACCTCGCGGGCGAGGGTGCTCTTGCCGGCGCCCGCGCTGCCGACGATGAGGATGCGGCGCACCGGGCGACGGTAGCGCCGGGGGGCCCGCGGTGGGCCCCGGGGCGGCGGTGACGCTGGCGACGCAGTGACGTCGGCGGCGTCACCGCCCGACGGCGGACGTCACTGACGGGTGTCCATCGAGGTCTGCAGCGCGCGGCGCATCTGCTCGCGGGCCTCGTCGGTGGTCTCGGGCTGCGGCTTGCGGGTGGGCTTGGTGGCCATCGGGAGATCCCTTCCAGGGTGCGGACCACCACGGCACGGTGGCCCTACGGGCGGTCGTGCTGAGCGCCCGGCAGCGGTCCGGGATCACCGGAGCGGCTCGCCTGGCAGCGTGAGCCCGGGTCGGTCTGACCCTGGAGGGAGGCGGCACCTGGTGTGGCGCCACCGCCCACGACCTGCGTCGCGGCGCGGCGCCGGTCCTTACCCAAGCTATCGTTCAGGTCCACATGCTGCCCAGTGTTCCCGACATTTGGACAGGCGGCGGGTTCACCGGGCCAGGAAGTGCCAACCCAGCCACCACCAGAAGCCGAAGAGGCCGATCCGCCCGACCGGCACCGGGCCGACCTCGTACCGCATCACGAACGCGCAGACGTCGCCGAGCGACGGGACGCGGGAACCCTCCCGCCGGGACGCCCACTCCACCGCCACGAAGAGCAGCACCGCGGTCAGGAAGCCACCGATCGCCAGCGCGCGCATCATCGCCGCACCAGTCCCCAGAACGCGGCCAGCCAGGCGAACCAGGCCGTGGAGCGGACCAGATGGTCCTCCAGCAGCGGATCCGCCAGCCGGGAGAAGGTGGGGAACTCGTCGCCCACCGAGAGCACGAACGTGGCCCCCTCCAGGACCCCGAAGACGGTCACCGGCAGCAGCCACCAGACCGCGCCCGGGGCCAGCCGGCGGGGGGCGGGCCGCCGGGGCACCCGGTTGTTCAGCCCGAGCCAGATCAGCGCCCCGCCGGTGCCCAGGGTGTAGAGGTTGGCCTGCGCGGAGAAGGACGGCAGCTGCCCACCGACCAGGGAGAGGCAGATCAGCATCGGTACGGAGACGACGGGACGGTCCCAGGCTCGGGGTGCCTCGGCGGTGAGCTCTCGGGGGTGATCCATCACCCGATTGTCCCCACCGTCACGGAACGCGGGAAGACCGCCACACCCCGGAGTCGACCCTGATCTCAGCCCGCGAGCAGCGCCCCGTCGAGCTCGGCCCGGATCCGGTCGACCACCTCGTCGGCGCTGCCCCGACCGGTGAACCCGGCGGCGAACCGGTGCCCGCCGCCGCCCAGCGCCACCGCCACCCGGCTCACGTCGACCGCGCCCTTGCTCCGCAGCGACACCGCCCACTCCCCGGCCGCCACCTGCTTGACCACGCAGCTCACGTCCGCCTCGGCCGTGCAGCGCACCGAGTCGATCAGCGCCTCCAGCACGTACGGCGGCTGGTCGTGCCGGGCCAGGTCGTCCAGGGTCGCGTACGTCCAGACCAGGCCGCGCCCGCCGGCCGCGCCCGGCTCCAGGCGGGCCCGGCCGATCGCCTCGCCGAAGAGCCGGACGGCGCCGAACGGCCGGGTGTCGAAGATCCGTTGGGAGATCTCCCCCGGTCGGATGCCGGTGGCCAGCAGCCGGGCCGCCATCTCGTGCACCGCCGGGGTGGTCGCCTCGAAGCGGAACGAGCCGGTGTCCGTGCTCAGCGCGACGTAGAGACAGGCGGCGATCTCCGCGTCCAGCGGCACGCCGAGCCGGTCGAGCAGCCCCTCGGCGACCACCGAGGTCGCCGCCGCGTGCGGGTCGACCAGGTTGATTCCGCCGAAGCGGGTGTTGGAGGCGTGGTGGTCGAGCACCAGCGCAGCGCCCGCCGACCCGAGCCGGTCCACCAGGTCACCCAGCCGCGACTCGCTCGCCACGTCGAAGCAGATGACCAGTTCCGGATCCGGGTACGCGGCGTCCTGCGGCACCAGCAGGTCGAGCCCGGGCAGCCAGCGGAACGGCTCCGGCACCTCCGGAGGCCCGGGGAAAGTCGCCTGGAGCTGTCGTACGCCAAGCCGGCGCAGTCCCAGACCGAAGCCGAGCATGCTGCCCAGCGCGTCCCCGTCCGGGTTGACGTGGCAGATCAGCAGCACCCGCGCGTCGGCGGGGAGTTGGCGTACCGCGGCGACCGCGGCCGCCCACTCGCCCCCGGTGGGCGCCTCGGGGGCGCCCGCGGCGGCGTCGGTCACGGGCGGTCGCCGCCGCGCGGCTCGCCCTCGGTCCCGGCAACCCCGGTCTCGGCGGCGGCGTCCTCGACCTCGTCCTCGAGGCGGTACGGCTGGGCCTCGCCGGCGTACTTCGCGCTCGCGGCCAGTCGCTGCACCTCGGCGTCGGCGTTGCGGGCCGCGGCGAGCAGGTCGTCGATGTGCTTGACCTGGTCCTGCACGTCGTCCAGGACGAAGGTCAGGGTCGGCGAGTGCCGCAGCCCGAGGGCCTTGCCGACGGTGCTGCGCAGCATGCCCTTGGCGCTCTCCAGCGCGGCGGCGGTGCTGGACTGGGCCGCCGCGTCGCCGAGCACCGTGTAGAACACCGTGGCGTCGCGCAGGTCGGCGGTGATCCGGGCGTCGGTGATGGTGATCATCCCGAGCCGGGGGTCCTTGATCTGGCTCCGCACCACCGACGCGACCAGTTCGCGGATACGCTCCGCGTGCCGGCGTACCTTGGCCGGATCCGTCATCTCCCCCACCTCCAGGGCATCCTGCTTCCGGCCGGGAACGGCAGCGCGGGGCGCCGCCGGGCCCGACCGCCCGACATCTCGAACACTACCCGCGCGATCGTGACCGTCGTGCGGGGCTGCCGGTGGCGACGGCCACCCCGGATCCGGCCCGCGTCGGGGCCGACGGCCGTCCCGGCGTCAGTCCTCCTCGCCGTACAGCCGGCGGCGCACCGACAGCAGCTCGGCCTCGGGGCGCTCGGCCACCAGGCGCTCGCACGAGTCGAGCACCTCGCGGACGTGTGCCGCCTCGGCGGCCACCACGGCCACCCCGATCTGGGCCCGACCGTGCAGGTCGAGCGCCCCCACCTCGGCGGCCGACACCTCGAAGCGGCGCAGCGCCGCCACGATCGGCCGTACATATGATCTTTTCGCCTTGAGCGACCGGGAGTCGCCCGGCAGCAGCAGGTCGAAGACCGCGGTTCCCGTGAACATCGCCCCGGACATTACGGTCACCCCCAGACATGATCAAGGGGTTTACGCCTTTCGGCGTAAACCCCTTGATCACTGTGTCACCGTCGGATCAGGCGCGCGGCTTCTCCCGCATCTCGAAGGTCTCGATGATGTCGCCGACCTGGACGTTGTTGAAACCGGCCAGGGTCAGACCACACTCGAAGCCCTCGCGGACCTCCGTCGCGTCGTCCTTGAACCGCTTGAGCGAACTCACCGTGAGGTTGTCCGCCACGACCGCCCCGTCCCGCAGCAGCCGCGCCTTGGCGTTGCGGCGGATGACGCCGGACCGGACGATACAGCCGGAGATGTTGCCGACCTTGGACGAGCGGAAGACGTCGCGGATCTCCGCGGAGCCCAGCTCGACCTCCTCGTACTCCGGCTTGAGCAGCCCCTTGAGCGCGGCGTCGATCTCCTCGATGGCCTGGTAGATCACGGTGTAGTACCGGATCTCCACGCCCTCGCGGTCGGCGATCTCGCGAACCTTGTTGGCGGCCCGCACGTTGAAGCCGATGATCGTGACCGCCTCGGACGAGGCACTCGCGAGCATGACGTCGCTCTCGGTGATCGCACCCACGCCCCGGTGGATGATCCTGAGCTGGACCTCCTCCGGGATGTCGAGGTTGAACAGCGCGTCCTCGAGCGCCTCCACGGAACCGGAGACGTCGCCCTTGAGCACCAGGTTGAGCGAGGTCTTCTCGCCCTCCTTGAGCTGCTCCATGAGCGTCTCGAGAGTCGCCCGGCCACGGGAGTTGGCGAATGACGCCGCCCGCCGCCGCGCCTGCCGCTGCTCGGCGATCTGGCGCACCGTCCGGTCGTCCTCGGCCGCCAGGAAGGTGTCACCCGCACCCGGCACCGCGGTCAGACCGAGCACCAGGACCGGACGGGCGGGACCCGCCTCGGCGACCTGGTTGCCGTTCTCGTCGAGCATCGCCCGAACCCGGCCGTGCGCCCCACCGGCGACGATCGAGTCGCCGGCCCGCAGGGTGCCCTTCTGCACCAGCACCGTCGCCACCGCACCGCGGCCCTTGTCCAGGTGCGCCTCGATCGCCACACCCTGCGCCGGCCCGTCGATCGGAGCGGTCAGCTCCAGCGACGCGTCGGCGGTCAGCAGGACCGCCTCGAGCAGCTCGTCGATGCCGATGCCCGGCTTCGCCGCCACGTTGACGAACATGGTCTCGCCGCCGTACTCCTCGGCGACCAGCCCGTACTCGGTCAGCTGCTGGCGGACCTTGTCCGGGTTGGCCTCCGGCTTGTCGACCTTGTTGACCGCGACCACGATCGGCACGTCCGCCGCCTTGGCGTGGTTGAGCGCCTCGATGGTCTGCGGCATCACGCCGTCGTCGGCCGCCACCACCAGCACCACGATGTCCGTCACCTGGGCACCACGGGCACGCATGGCGGTGAACGCCTCGTGACCCGGGGTGTCGATGAAGGTCACCGCGCGGTCCTCGCCCTCGTGCGGGACGTGGACCTGGTACGCGCCGATGTGCTGGGTGATGCCACCCGCCTCGCCGGCCACGACGTTCGCCTTGCGGATCGCGTCGAGCAGCTTGGTCTTACCGTGGTCGACGTGACCCATGACGGTCACGACCGGCGCACGGCTGACCAGGCGCTCCTCGGCGACCACGGCGTCGAGGTCGATGTTGAACTGCGCGAGCAGCTCGCGGTCCTCGTCCTCCGGGCTGACGATCTGCACGTCGAAACCGAGGTGCTCACCCAGCAGCAGCAGGGTCTCGTCAGAGCAGGACTGGGTCGCGGTGACCATCTCGCCCAGGTTGAACATCTCCTGGACCAGCGAACCCGGGTTGGCGTTGATCTTGTCGGCGAAGTCCGACAGCGAGGCGCCACGGGAGAGCCTGACGACCTGACCCTGACCCCGGGGAGCACCCGAGCTCATGGTCGGAGCCGACAGGTTGTCGAACTCCTGTCTGCGCTGCTTCTTGGACTTGCGACCACGGGTCGGCCGACCACCCGGACGCCCGAAGGCACCCGCGGCGCCACCGCCACGACCACGACCGCCGCCACCGGGGCGACCGCCGCCACCAGCCGGGGCACCCGGACGGAAACCGCCGCCGGGAGCACCGCCGCCGGCACCGGGGCCACCGCGGTAGCCACCGCCACCGCCGCCGCCACCGGGACCGCCACGGAAGCCACCGCCGGCGCCGCCGCCACCGGGACCGCCACGGAAGCCACCGCCGGCGCCGCCGCCACCGGGACGACCTGCGCCGCCACCGGGACCGCCACGACCGCCACCGGGGCCGCCGGGGCGACCCGTGGTGGGCCGCTGGGTCGGCATGGACGCCGGGCTGGGCCGCGGCGGCATGGACGCCGGGCTGGGCCGCGGCGGCATGCCGGCCGGGCTCGGCCGGGGACCGCCGGCAGCCGGGGGCCGCTGCTGCTGGCCACCCTGGATACCGAACGGGTTGTTACCGGCGCCGCGCGCCGGCGGACGACCGCCCGGCCGGGCACCCGGGCCCGGGGTCGGGCCACCGGGACGACCGGCGGCCGGACGCGGCGGCACCGCGTTCGGACCCGGACGCGGAGCCGGACCCGGACGGGGACCGCCCTCGGCCGGAGGCTCCCGGCGGACGTTCTCCCGCTGCTGCTGGCGGGCGGCCTGCGCGGCCTTGACCGCGGCCTCCTGCTCAGCCTTGAGGGCAGAGGCGCGCGCCTCGGCGGCCGCCACCTCGATGTCGTGCGCGCTCGCCGGCTTGGCGACCGGGGTCGCCGGCTGCGGCGGGCTGGGGACCGGGCCCTTGGGCTTCGGTCCAGGGGTCGGCGCGGCCGGCCGCCGGGGCGGCATCGGCTTGGCCGAGACCCGGGGGGCACCCGGGGTCGGGGACGGCGTCGGGGTCGCCGCCGGAGCGGACGCGGCCGCCGCGGGGGCGGCCGGCGCCGAAGGGCCACCGGCGGACGCGACGAATGCGCCACGCAGCCGTCGGGCGACGGGCGCCTCGACGGTGCTGGACGCGGACTTGACGAACTCGCCCATTTCCTTCAGCTTGGCGAGAACGGTCTTGCTCTCGACCCCGAGCTCTTTTGCCAGCTCGTGTACGCGGGCCTTACCTGCCACTGCACTCCTCACTCCGAGGTCGTGCGGGCAGTACCCGCAGCGACCTCACTCGTGCACTTGAAGCCTGGTCATTTCAGGGACTTCATCGTGTGCTCATGTCGGTCGTCCTACCTTGCTAGCGACCCTCGCCCGGTCGGGCTGACCGGACGTAGTGGTTGGCGCGTCAACATGCTCCGCCAGCTCACCGTGATCGACGACCCCGGTGATGCGCAGTGCCCGCCCGAAGGCGCGGCGGCGCACCGCCTGCGCGAAGCAGGCCGGATCCGGGTGCATGTTCGCTCCCCGACCCGGCAGTCTGCGGGCCGGATCGGGCCGGAGGCTGTAACCAGCCTCGTCGCCGATCGCGACGATCCGCAGCAGTTCGCTGGCCGGCGCACGTCTCCGGCAACCCACACAGGTGCGCTCCGGTAGCGCGCGTCGTACCACTGGAGAAAGTCTACCCCTAGCTGCTCGAGATCGCGCCGCCCGGCTCCGGCACGTGATCAGCTCCGCCCCGGCCGGCCGTCTCGGTCTGCTCCGCGTCGGAGCGGATGTCGATCCGCCAACCGGTCAGTCGGGCGGCAAGCCGGGCATTCTGCCCCTCCCGGCCGATCGCCAGGGAGAGCTGGAAGTCCGGCACGGTCACCCGGGCCGTCCGGCTGGCCAGGTCGACCACCTCGACCCGCAGCGCCTTGGCCGGGGAGAGCGCGTTCCCGACGAAGGTCGCCGGGTCGTCCGACCAGTCGATGATGTCGATCTTCTCACCGTGCAGCTCGCTCATCACCGCCCGGACCCGCTGCCCCATCGGGCCGATGCAGGCGCCCTTGGGGTTCACGCCCGGGGTGGTGGAGCGCACCGCGATCTTCGTACGGTGACCCGCCTCACGGGCGATCGCGCCGATCTCGACGGTGCCGTCAGCGATCTCCGGCACCTCCAGCGCGAAGAGCTTCTTCACCAGTGCCGGGTGCGAACGGGACAACGTGATCTGCGGACCGCGCATTCCCTTCGCCACGTGCACCACGACGCAGCGGATCCGCTCGCCGTGCGTGTACCGCTCGCCGGGGACCTGCTCGGACTGGGGCAGGACGCCCTCCAGCTTGCCCAGGTCGACGCTGACGATGCCCTTCTCGGTGCGCGCCTCGTGCGCCTGCACCACGCCGGTGACCAGGTCACCGTCGCGGCCGACGTACTCGCCGAAGTGCACCTCGTCGGTGGCCTCCCGCAGCCGCTGGAGGATCACCTGCTTGGCCGTCATGGCGGCGATCCGGCCGAAGTCGTGCGGGGTGTCGTCCCACTCCCGCACCACGGTGCCGTCGTCGTCCAACTCCTGGGCGTAGACCAGGGCGGCCCCGGTCTTCCGGTCGATCTCCACCCGGGCGTGCGCCTCGGCGCCCTCGGTGTGCCGGTAGGCGGTCAGCAACGCGGTCTCGATCGCCGCGAGGATCGTGTCGAACGGGATCTCCCGCTCGCGCTCGAGTGCGCGCAGCGCCGCGAGGTCGATGTTCACCTCTCCTCGTCCTCCACATCATCTTCGTCGTTGTCGTCAGTTTCGCTGGTTTCGCCGGTTTCGTCCGCTTCGTCGAACTCGTCCGCCTCGTCGATCTCGTCGAGGCGGGTGAACTCGACCTGGACCCGACCGGGTCCGAGGTCGGCGTAGCGGTGCTCCGCGCGGCCGGCGTCCGTCTCCAGCACCACGCGCTCGTCGTCGGCCTCGACCACCCGGCCGGTGACCTGCCGGTCCCCGGCGGCCCGCTGCTCGGGCAGCGCCGTCGCGCCACGCACGGTCACCTTGACCAGCCGGCCGACGTTGCGCCGCCAGTGCCGGGGCAGGGTGAGCGGGCGGTCCACGCCCGGCGAGCTGACCTCGAGCTGGTACTCCCCCGCCACGATGTCGCCACCGGCCTCCTCCGCGGCGTCCAACGCCGCGGAGACCGCCCGGGAGATGTCCGCGACGGCGTCCAGGTTGATCCCGCCGTCGGCATCCACGATCACGCGTACGACGTGCCGTCGGCCGGCCCGGGAGACCGAGAGGTCCTCCAGGTCGTAGCCGGCGCCGTCGACCACGGGCTCGATCACCTCGCGCAGCCGCGCGCGCCGGGCGCCGAGGTCACCGCCGCGCGGTGCGCCGGCCCGGTCCCCACCACGGGGCCCGTCGGCCCGCCGGGGTCGCCCGGTCGGCCTGGTGGCACGGCCACGCTGCGTCATCTGGCGCCCCTTCTCCTGATCTGGCTCCGGGCCGGGTCGGCCCGCCATGCCGGCACGCCACCGGGGCGATCGCGCCCGGTGGCTGCGCAGAGCGTAACGCGCGCGGCGGGTGACGGACCCGGCGGCGCACCGACGCCGGTGGCCCACGGCCGGCCACGGATGGTGTTGACTTGTCTGGTGGCAACGGGCAGAACAACACAGCGCGACGGTGCACCGGGATATTCCCGGCGAAACGTGCTGCGCGCCGGGGCGCTGGTGGTGGTCGGCGGTGCGGCCGTACCACTGACCGGCTGTGATCTTTTCGACCGCGACGACGACAAGCCGTCGCCGCCCGATCCGCTCGAGCCGCTGGCGGCCGAGGCCGCCGCGCTGGCCGCCCGGCACCGGGCCGCCGCCGCCGCGGACCCGGCCCTGGCCGACCGGCTCACCCCGATCGCCGACGCCCACCAGGCCCACGCCGACGAGTTGCGCCGGGTGATCGGCCGCCCGGCGCCGTCCGGCGCGCCGACCGGCACGCCGGAGGCGTCCGGCGCCGCGGAGCCCGCCGACCCGCTGGCCGGGCTGCGCGAGGCCGAGCGGGTGGGCCGGGACAACGCGGCTAAGGCGTGCGCGGCGGCGCCGGTCGAGCGGGCCGCGCTGCTCGGCTCCATCGCCGCCGCCCGGGCGACCCACGTGGAGGCGCTGAAGTGATCCCGCGTACCGCACCCGCCGGGCCCGCCGAGGCCCTCGCCGCCGCCCTCACCGCCGAGTACGCGGCGATCTGGGCGTACGGCGTGATCGGCGTCCGCCTCGCCGACGCCGCCCGTACCGCCGCCCGCGCCGCCGAGGCGGCCCACCGGGCCCGCCGCGACGCCCTGATCCTCCAGCTCAGCTCCGGCGGCGGCCAGGTCCCCGCCGACCGGGCCGGGTACGCCCTGCCGTACCCGGTGACCGACCGGGCGAGCGCGCTCAAGCTGGCGGTCGAAATCGAGGAGCGGACCGCCGGGTTCTGGCGGGCGGCCCTGCCGCACACCACGGGGGCCGACCGGAACCGCGCCCTGGCCGCGCTGACCGACTGCGCGCTGCGCGCCACCCGGTGGCGGCGGACCGCCGGGGTGACCCCGCTCACCGTGCCCTTCCCCGGCCGCCCGGTCTGAGCGACGTCGCAGCTCAGGGCGCGGGTGTTCCGGTTGCGAGTCGCATACCAGGTATGCATACTCCGTTGCCATGTCCATCCGTCACGGGCTGCTCGCCCTGCTCGAACGCGGCCAGATGTACGGCTACCAGCTGCGCGCCGCGTTCGAGGAGTCGACCGGCTCGACCTGGCCGCTGAACATCGGGCAGGTCTACACCACCCTCTCCCGGCTGGAGCGGGACGGCCTGGTCCGTCCGCTGCCGGAGCACGAGGGCGGGCAGCGGCCGTACGAGATCACCGACGCCGGGCGGGCGGACCTGGCGCTCTGGTTCGCCACCCCGATCAGCCGCACCGACCGGCCCCGGGACGAGTTGGCGATCAAGCTGGCCCTGGCGCTGACCACCCCGGGGGTGGACGTCCGCGCGGTGGTGCAGACCCAGCGCAGCGCGACCATGCGGGCGCTGCAGGAGCTGACCCGGCTGAAGTACGCCAGCGACAAGCCGGAGGACCTGCCGTGGCGGCTGGTGCTGGACGCGATGGTCTTCCAGGCCGAGGCGGAGATCCGCTGGCTCGACCACTGCGAGACGAGCCTGGTCCGCTACCGCCCCGCGCCGTCCCGGCCGGCCACGCCCGACGCCGGGGCGGTGGACCACCCCGACCAGGCGGTCCACCGGTGAGCGCGAGGAGCGAGCCGGGCCTGCGAGCCCCGCAGTCGCGAACGAAGACCAGCACCGCGAGCGCGAGGAGCGAGCCGGGCCTGCGAGCCCCGCAGTCGCGAACGAAGACCAGCACCGCGAGCGCGAGGAGCGAGCCGGGCCTGCGAGCCCCGGGACCGCGGGCGGGGGCGGTCCGGTGAGCGACGGGGGCGACGCCGTGCTGGAGCTGCGGGACGTGCACCGGACCCACGGCGCCGGGGAGGCCGCGGTGCACGCGCTGCGCGGGGTCAGCCTCACGGTCCGCCCCGGCGAGCTGGTCGCCGTGATGGGCCCGTCCGGCTCCGGTAAGTCGACCCTGCTGTCGCTCGCCGGCGGGCTGGACCGCCCGACCGCCGGTGAGGTGCGGGTCGAGGGGGCAGCGCTCGGCGCGCTGGGCCGCCGGGAGCTGGCCGGGCTGCGGCGGCGCCGGATCGGCTACGTCTTCCAGAATCTCAACCTGCTCGGCAGCCTCACCGCGGCGGAGAACGTCGCGCTGCCGCTGGAGCTCGACGGGACGGGCGTCCGGCAGGCCCGGCGGCTGGCCCTGGCCGCCCTGGCCGAGGTGGACCTGACCGGGCTGGGCGGCCGCTTCCCGGACCAGATGTCCGGTGGCCAGCAGCAGCGGGTGGCGATCGCCCGCGCCCTGGTGGGCGAGCGCCGGCTGGTGCTCGCCGACGAGCCGACCGGGGCGCTCGACTCGCAGGCCGGGGAGGCGGTGCTGCACCTGCTGCGCCGCCGGGTGGACGCCGGCGCGGCGGGAGTGCTGGTCACGCACGAGGCGCGGCACGCCGGCTGGGCGGACCGGGTGGTCTTCCTCCGGGACGGGGTACTGGTCGACTCGACGGCACCGCTGGCCGGCGTCGAGCAGCTGCTGACCGGCAGCGGACGGTGAGTCGGGGCCGGTTCGCCGGTGCGGTCGGCTCGTGGCTGGTCGCGCTGCGCATCGCGCGGCGGGAGGCGCGGCGGGCCCGCGGTCGTACGGCGCTGGTGCTGGCGATGATCACGCTGCCCGTGCTGGCGCTCAGCTTCAGCGCGGTGAGCTGGGACATGGCGGAGCTGACCCGGGCGGAGCAGCTGGACCGGCGGCTCGGGGGCGCCGACGCGGAGCTGCGCTGGTCGGCCGAGAACGCGCTGGTCCAGGACGCCTGGGGGGAGAACTCCTGGCCGGCCGAGGGCGAGACGGTGCCGCGTACCCGCCCGGTGACCGCCGCCGAGGTCACCGCGCTGCTGCCGTCGGGCAGCCGGGTCAGCCGGGTCCGCTGGTGGGTCCCGTTCGAGGTCCGGCTCGACGGCCGGAACGTGTCGTTCGACGCGCGGAGCCTGGACCTGACCGATCCCGTCGCCCGGCCGCTGGCCAGGCTGCGCGCCGGCCGGCCGCCGACCGCGCCCACCGAGATCGCGGTCAGCCGGCCGGCCCTGCGCCGCCTGGGCGTACCGCTCGGGGGCGCGGTCCGCACCGCGGACGGCGGGGGGCCGTACCGGGTGGTCGGGGTGGTGGAGTTCCCGGACAACCTGCGCGAGGTGGTCGCGATGCGGCCGGAGGCACCGGCCGGGCCGGTCGCCCCGCCCGACGAGAGCTGGCTGGTGGACGTGCCCGGGCGGCTGGACCCGGCGCTGGTGGACCGGCTGAACGCGCGCGGGGTGACGGTGGCCGCCCGCACCGCCGTCCCCGGCCGGGACGACGCCGCCGGCGACGTCACGTCGCTGCCGGACGCGGCGGAGGCGGGCGACGCGGTGCTGGTCGGCGGCCTCGGTCTGCTGGAGGTGGTGCTGCTGGTCGGGCCGGCATTCGCGGTCGGCGTGCGGCGGCGGCGCCGGGACCTCGCGCTGGTCGCGGTGGCCGGCGGGGACCACGTGCACCTGCGCCGGGTGGTGCTGGCCGACGGGGTGGTGCTCGGCGCGGGCGGGGCGGCGCTCGGGCTGCTGCTCGGCACCGCCGCGGCGTTCGCCGGCCGGCCGCTGGTCGAGCAGTACCTCACCTCGGCCCGGTCCGGCGGGTACCGCGTCTTCCCGGCCGCGCTGGCCGCGATCGGCGCGGTCGCGGTGCTCGCCGGGCTGCTCGCGGCGCTGGCCCCGGCCTGGGCCGCCGCCCGCGAGGACGTGGTGGCCGGGTTGGCGGGGCGGCGCAGCCCACCCCGGCACCGCCGGCGTTGGCTGGTCATCGGGGTGCTGCTCACCGTCGGCGGCGCCGCCGTCGCCGCGCTCGGCGCCGCCCGGACCACCCCGACGGTGATCCTGGCCGGGCTGATCCTCGGCGAGCTGGGGCTGGTCTTCGGCACTCCGACGCTGATCGGGCTGCTCGCCGGGGCCGGCCGGCTGCTCCCGCTGGCGCCGCGGCTCGCGCTGCGCGACGCGAGCCGCAACCGCGCCTCCGCGGCGCCGGCCATCTCCGCGGTGATGGCCGCGGTGGCCGGCAGCGTCGCCCTCGGCGTCTACGTGGCCAGCGACGACGCCCGCTCCCGGGCGGACTGGCAGCCCGGCATCCCACCCGGCAACGTGCTGCTCCTGCGGTCGGACGCGGCCGGCGCCGAGCTGCCCCCGCTGGCGCACGTGACCGAGGAGGTCCGGGCCGTCCTACCCGACGGCACGGTGGCCCGGGTCGACGTGCCCGCCTGCGCCGCGCCGACGTCCCCGGACGACTACTGCAACGCGGCGGCGATGATCCCGCCGGACCGGGAGTGCCCGTACGAGCTGACCGGGTACCTGACCGCCGACGGCCGCCGGCAGGCCCTCGCCGACCCGCGCTGCGCGCGGCCGTCGCGCAGCCCGGACGGCCTCTACCTGCCGGCGTACGTGGACGACGGCTCGGCCCTGCCGGCGCTCACCGGCGCCCCGGCCGCCGAGGTGGCCGCCGCGACGCGCGTGCTGCGGGCCGGCGGGGTGGTGGTGACCGACCCGCGGCAGGTGGTCGACGGGTGGGTGACCGTCACCGCCAGCCGGACCGCCGACGGTCAGGACCCGCCGTCCATCGCCACCGTCACCCTGCCCGGGTACGCGCTGCGCGGCGGCCTGCCCGTCGACCGGCTCTTCCTCTCCGCCACCGCGGCGGCCCGCGTCGGCCTGGTGGGCCAGCAGCTCGGCTACGCGGTCGACACCACCGGGCCGCCGACGGTGGCTCAGCAGCAACGACTCGCCGCCGACCTGCCGCGGCTCGGCCCGCTGCAGGTGCAGGTGGAGCAGGACCAGCCGCACTCGGACCGGCGGCCGCTGCTGCTCCTGCTGGCGATCGGCTCCGGCGTGATCACCCTGGGCGCCGCCGGAGCGGCCACCGGGCTCGCCGCCGCCGAGGGCCGCCGGGATCTGTCCACCCTGGCCGCGGTGGGGGCCAGCCCCCGGGTACGCCGGGTGCTCTCGCTCTGCCAGGCCGGCGTGATCGCGGTGCTCGGCTCGGCGTTGGGCATCGTCGCCGGTCTCGGCTCCGCGCTGATCATCCTCGCCTCGGTGAACCGCCGGTACGCCACGGCCTGGCCGGTCGAGACGCCGTACCCGGTGGTGGTGCCCTGGCTGACCCTCGGCGTGCTGGTGGTGGTCCCGCTGCTCGCGATGCTCGGGGCGGGGCTGATGACCCGGTCCCGGCTGCCCGTGGAGCGCCCGCTGGAGTGACGGGCTCCGATGTGGACGGGTCCGCTCGCGGGGATGCCGCCGCGGTGGCCGAGCCGGCAGACTGGGGCCCGTGTCCGTCCTGGGAACCCTCACGCGCCGACTCGGCCACCAGAAGTGGTTCGGCGCCACGCTGCGCCTGCTCGTCCCCGCCGACCGGCTGGTCGGCCGGCTCACGAAGGGCCGGGTGGTCGCGCTCGGCCTGGTGCCCTCCCTGGTCATCACCACCACCGGCCGCCGCTCCGGTCAGCCCCGCAGCAACCCGCTGCTGTACGTGCCCGACGGCGACGGGTACGTGGTGATCGGGTCGAACTGGGGGCAGCGGCACCAGCCGGGCTGGGCGATGAACCTGCTGGCCCAGCCGGCCGCCGAGGTGGACGTCAAGGGGCGCCGCATCCCGGTGCGCGCCGAGGTGGCCACCGGCGCCGAGCGGGACCGGCTGTGGCGGCTGCTGGTCACCGAGTGGCCCGCGTACCGGACCTACGCCGAGCGGGCCGGCGGCCGGGAGATCCACATCTTCCGGCTGGTCCCGGTCGGCGCGGAACGGACCGACGCCGACCCGTCCTGACTTCCGGGCGCGCCACTCCGGCACGCCGGACGGGCGTGGCTAGGGTGGTGGACGGCGGACGGCCGGCGCGGGGGGAGCGCGGCCGGACGGCGACGCCCCGGGCCGGTGGTCCCGGCGTGGACGGAGGTGACCGGTGGACACCAGCGGCATGGAGCTGGGGACCGACCCGCACCTGGACGATCCACGGTGGCGGGTCGCCGAGCGGGTCAGCGCCGCGGTGCTGCGCCGGTTCCCGGCCGACATCCTCGCCGTCGCGGTGCACGGCCCGCTGGCCCACGGCGACGACGACGGCGGCGGGGACGGCGAGGTCGGGCTGCTGCTGGCCACCTACCGGCCGGGCAACGGGCCGGCCCCGGCCACCCGACGGGTGGACGGGGTGCTGGTCGACCTGACCGTCGCCGGAGCCGACGACTACCTGCGGCAGGCCCGCACGATCACCGCCCTCTGGCCGCTGACCGCCGACCGGTACGTCACCACCCGGGCGCTGCACGACCCGACCGGGTGGCTGCCCGCCCTGCGCGACGAACACCTGGCCCGGCTGGCCCGGGCCCGACCGGCGGAGTTCAGCACCGCCGCCCGGCAGGCGTGGTACCGGGGCAGCGCCGCGCACGCCCGCGCCGCCCGGCTCGCCGAGTGGTACGAGACCGACCAGGCGCTGCTGATGCTCGGCGAGGCGCGGCTGGCGGCGGCCACGGTGAACGGGCTGCTCAGCCGCACCTACTTCCGGGACCCGGGGGACGCGGTCCGGCGTACCGGGCTGGCCGGGGCGGACATGACCGAGGTCGGCGCGGTGCTGGCCCGCCAGGCCGAGGAGCTGGCGGCCCGTGGCCGCCCCGTCGACGGCACGGTCGACGACCTCCTGGGCGCCTGACCACGCGGCACCGGACGGGTCAGCCGGTGCCACCCTGGATGCCGATGAAGGCGCCGACCAGGTACGTCGCGCCGGCGGCGGCGGCACCGAGCACGAACTGGCGCAGCCCGCTGGTCCACCAGGGGCGGTTGGTGAACCGGGCGACGACCGCCCCGGCCACGAAGAGCCCCACCCCGCCGACGCCGAGCGCCAGCCAGAGGCTGGTGAAGCCGAGCAGGTAGGTCAGGAGCGGGACGAGGGCGCCGAGGGAGAAGCAGAGGAACGACGAGGTCGCCGCCGCCCACGGGCTGGGCTGCTCGTCGGGGTTGACGCCCAACTCCTCCCGGACGTGCACCCGCAGCGCCTCCTCCGGGTTGCGCCGGACCGCGTCGGCGACCTGCACGGCCAGGTCCCGGGGCAGCCCGCGGGCGACCCAGGCCTCGGCCAGCTCGCGGGCCTCCGCCTCGGGGTGCCGTTCCAGCTCGCGCCGCTCCTTGGCCACCTCGGCGGCGACCTGCTCGTTGGCCGAGCGGACGCTGGTGTACTCCCCCAGCCCCATCGAGATGGCGCCGGCGACCAGGCCGGCGGCGCCGGTGAGCACGACGCTGCGCGGGGAGACCCCACCGCCGCCGACGCCCGCGATCAGGGCGATGTTGGTGACCAGACCGTCCATCGCGCCGAAGACGGCCGGCCGCAGCCAGCCGCCGGAGACGTCCGCGTGGTGCGCCTCGCGCAGCGCCGCCGGGGTCTCGGTCACGGCAGGGTCAGGATCTCGTGGCCGTCGTCGGTCACGACGATGGTGTGCTCGAACTGGGCCGTCCACTTCCGGTCCTTGGTGACCACCGTCCAGCCGTCGTCCCACATGTCGTACTGGTAGGTGCCGAGGGTGATCATCGGTTCGATGGTGAAGGTCATCCCGGGCTCCATGATGTCGGTCGGCCGGGGGCTGTCGTAGTGCGGCACGTAGAGGCCGCTGTGGAACGCCTCGCCGATGCCGTGACCGGTGAAGTCACGGACCACGCCGTAGCCGAACCGCTTGGCGTACGACTCGATGACCCGGCCGATCACGTTGATCTGCCGGCCCGGGGCGACCGCCTTGATGCCCCGCATCATCGCCGTGTGGGTCCGCTCGACCAGCAGCCGCGCCTCCTCGCTCACCTCGCCCACGCAGAACGTGGCGTCGGTGTCCCCGTGCACCCCGTCGAGGTACGCGGTGACGTCGACGTTGATGATGTCGCCGTCCTGGAGCACGGTCGAGTCGGGGATGCCGTGGCAGATCACCTCGTTGAGGCTGGTGCAGCAGGACTTCGGGAAGCCCTTGTAGCCCAGCGTCGACGGGTAGGCGCCGTGGTCGACCAGGAACTCGTGCACCACCCGGTCGATCTCGTCGGTGGTCACGCCCGGCTTGCAGTGCTCCCCGGCCAGCTGGGTGGCCTGGGCGGCGAGGCGGCCGGCGACCCGCATCTTCTCGATGGTCTCCGACGTCTGCACGTGCGAGCCGCGCCACTCCTGGGGGCGCTTCTTGCCCACGTATTCCGGACGGGCGATGTGGGCAGGCACCGGTCGCCACGGGGAGAGCGTGCCTGGGGTCAGCGGCGCACGGACGGTCATGCCGACAGCCTATCGCCGCGCGCCGGGGTGACCCCCGCCACGGCCTGCCCGCGCGGGTTGTTGCCGCGCCCGGCCGGCTGTGCCATTGTGGCTCCGTGGATCAAGGGGGCGCACCTCCCGTCTTCTCCGCCACGGCGGAGGTCGACGGCGATCAGCTCCGCGTACTGGTGACCGGCGAGGTCGACATGGCCACCGCCGACACCATGCTGCAGACCGCCCTCCGCGAGCCGGCCGGGCACGTCACGCTCGACCTCCGCGCGGTCACCTTCTTCGACTCGGCGGCCATCCACGCCCTGGTCCGGCTCGCCCAGCGCTTCCCCGGCGCGTTGACCGTGCTGCCGTCCCGGCAGGTCCGCCGGGTGCTGGAGATCTCCGGCCTCGGCGAGCAGGAGTGGCTCCAGCCGGCCTGAGCCCGCGCCGCCGACCAGCCCGTCATCCCGCGCCACCGACCGCCCGGCAGCCCGCGCCGCCGGCCGGTCCGGCTCAGTCGCTCAGCTGCCGGCGCAGCGTCAACTCGGTGCCCTCGGCGGTACGCCGCACCGTCAGGTCGCCGAGCGCCTTGATCAGCGCGAGCCCCCGGCCGCGGAGGCCCGAGCCGGTGGACTCCCGCCACCGCCCGCTGTCCCGGACCGTGGCGACCACCGTCCGGTCCTCGATCGTCACCTCCAGCGCGATCACCGGCTCGGTGGGCGAAACCGGGTGCTCGATGGCGTTCGCTGCGGCCTCGGAGATCGCCACGGTGAGGTCGAACAGGTCGTCCTCGCCGACCTGGTGGGCGACGAGGAAGTCCTCCAGCCGCTTGCGCAGCACGCTGAGCCGGGTCGGGTCGGCCGGCAGCCGCAGCGCGAACCGGTTCAGCTCGGCCGCCTCCAGCGCCAGTACCGCCACATCGTCGTGCCGGGGCCGCCCGGCGACCCGCTCCACCACCGCGTCGACCAGGTCGGCCACGTGCTCACCGGGGCTGGCGGCGTCCAGCCGGAGCTGGCCCAGCGCCGCGTCGATGCCGACCTGCCGGTCCTCGATCAGGCCGTCGGTGTAGAGCAGCAGACGACCGCCGGGGGCCAGGTCGGCCTCGACGGTCGGGTACGACGCCTCCGGGATCGCCCCGATCGGCGGCCCGAGGGCCCGATCGTGCAGGAACGCCGCGTCGTCTCCGCGGATCAGCAGGGGGGACGGGTGGCCCGCGCTGGCGTATCGCAGTCGGCCGGTGCGCGGGGAGAACCAGAGACAGACGACGGTGGCGAAGGAGCCGCCCTCGGTGGAGCCGACCAGCCGGTTGAGCCGGGTCAGCGCCTGGCCCGGGTCGAAGCCCTCCAGGACGTACGCCCGCAGCGCGTTGCGCAGCTGGCCCATCGCGGCCGCGGCCCGGACGCCCTTGCCCACCACATCGCCGATCACCAGCACCAGCTCGTCGTCGGCGGCGCCGATGACGTCGTACCAGTCGCCGCCGACCTCGACGTCGGCGCTGCCCGGCAGGTACCGGCTGGCCACCACGGCGCCGGGCAGCTGCGGCAGCGTGCGCGGCAGCAGGCTGTGCTGGAGGGTGGTGGCGATCCGGTGCTCGGCCTCGTAGAGCTGAGCGTTCTCCAGCCGGACGCCGACCAGGCGGGCCAGCTGGGTCAGTGCGGCCTGCTCGGTGCCGTCGCCGTCGCGCCGCCAGACCCGCAGCTCCCCGAGCTGCTCGCCGGTGGTGCCGCTGAGCGGCAGCACCGCCGACGGCTCGGCGGCGGCCTCGCCGCCGCCGTCCACCTCGTGGCGGGCCCCGGTGGCGGTGACCACCACCCGGGCGGCCTCGGTCAGGCTGAGCGCGTGCCGGGCGGCGACCTGCACCACGTCGGCCGTGGAGCGGGCGGTGTTGATCGCCACGGCCGCGTCGGCCAGGGCGCGCAGCCGCCGGATGATCTGACCGCGCAGCTGGCCCAGCTCGACGTTGGCCCGGACCCGGGCGATCAGCTCCTGGCTGGAGAAGGGCTTGGTGAGGTAGTCGTCGGCGCCGACCGAGAGCCCGGCGACCGCCTCGGCCGAGCCGGCCCGGGCGGAGAGCAGCACGATCGGCACGTGCCGGGTGAGCGGGTTCGCGCGCAGCGCGGTGACCAGCCCGAAGCCGTCCAGCCGCGGCATCATCACGTCGGTCAGCACCAGGTCGAACGGGGTGTCGACGGCCAGCCGGAGCGCCTCCACGCCGTCCGGCACGGAAACCACGTCGTAGGCGTGGGCGAGCAGGCGGGTGACGTGTTCGCGCAGGTCCGCGTTGTCGTCGGCGAGCAGGATCCGACCGCCGCCGGCCGACCCGTCGACGGGTTCCGGCAGGCCGGCGGGCGACCCGACCTCGTCGGTCCAGAGCGCGGTCTCGGCGACATAGAGCCGGGCCTGCTCCGGCTCGGTCAGCGGCACCGGGGCGAAGGTGGCCACCCGGTCGGCGGGCAGGTGCCCGTACCCGAACGGGACGGTCACGGCGAAGGTGCTGCCCTCGTCGACCGAGCTGCGCACCTCGACCGTGCCGCCGTGCATCTCGACCAGCTCGCGGACCAGCGCGAGCCCGATCCCGGTGCCCTCGTGGGTGCGCGAGCGGACGCCCGGCACCCGGTGGAACCGCTCGAAGACGTGCGGCAGTTCCTCCGGCGCGATGCCGACCCCGGTGTCGATGACCTCCACCCGAGCGGCCCCGTCGCCCGCCCGGACCCGGACCCGGATCTCGCCGTCGAAGGTGAACTTGACCGCGTTCGAGACCAGGTTGAGGACGATCTTCTCCCACATGTCCCGGTCGACGTGGACCGGCGCGGGCAGCGGCGGGCAGTCCACCACCAGGCGCAGCCCGGCCCGCTCGATCGCCGAGCGGAAGGTGCTGGCCAGCCGGGAGGTGTAGTCGGCGAGGTCGGTGGGCTGGTACCGGGCGGCCAGTCGGCCGGACTCCAGCCGGGAGAAGTCGAGCACGGTGTTGACCAGCTTGAGCAGCCGCAGCGCGTTGCGGTGCATCATGGTCAGCCGCTCGGTGTACTCCGCGGGCAGGGCGGGGTCGGCCAGCAGGTCCTCCAGCGGCCCCAGGACCAGCGTCAACGGGGTGCGGAACTCGTGGCTGACGTTGGCGAAGAAGTTGGTCTTGGCGCGGTCCAGCGCGGCCAGCTCCGCGGCCCGGGCGCGTTCCTGCTCGTACGCCTGCTGCTTGCCGACCGCGCGGGAGATCTGCGCCGCGACCAGGTCGGTGAAGTGGCGGTACTCGTCGGTGAGCGGCAGCCGGCTGGCGAGGCCGAGCACCAGCACGCCGGCCGGCTCGTTGGTCGCGGTGATCGGCAGCACGAGCGCGCGCTCGGCCGCGTCCGGCGGGAGCCCGCCGAGCAGCTCGGCGACGGGAAGGGTCCGGGTGCCGTCCGGCACGGGCTGCGCCTCGGGCGGCCCGCCGGTGATCTGGCCCGGCTCGACGCCGGCGCAGCCGGCCAGCATCGGGCTGCCGTCGGAGTCGGACAGCCAGAGCAGGCTGAACGGCACGTCCGCCCGGTGCCCGGCGAGGACCCGGGCGGCGACCTCGCCGAGTTCCGGGATGCTCTGCACGTCCGCGAGCCGGGAGCCCAACTCGGCCAGGGCCCGTAACCGACGCTCGCCGACCACCCGGCCGGTGGTCTCGTTGACGAAGCAGAAGACGCCGTTGACCGTGCCGTCGGCGTCCCGGATCGGGTCGTAGGAGACGTCAAAGTAGACGTCCTCGAGGAAGCCGTGCCGGTCGATGACGAAGGGGTGGTCCTCGCCCCGGTAGGAGTCGCCGGTCCCGCGCACCCCGTCCAGCAGCGGCCCCAGCACGTCCCAGGTCTCCGCCCAGTGCCGGCTGGCCGGCTGGCCGATGACGGCGGGGTGCTTGGTGCCGATGGTCGGCCGGTAGGCGTCGTTGTAGAAGGCGCGGTGGTCCTCGCCCCAGAACATCACGATCTGGGCGCGGGAGGAGAGCATGGAGCTGACGGCGTGGCAGAGCGCGGGGGGCCAGCTCCCCGGCGTGCCGAGCGGGAGGGTGGACCAGTCGAATGAGCGCAGCCGCGCGCCCATCTCGCCGCCGGCCGTGAAGGCCGCGGCCAGCAGCGGTGGCAGCTCCGCCTCACCGGTCCCCGAGGACGAGCCTCGCCCGTCCTCGCCCCCCTGGACCGAGCTCATGCAGCCTCCCGCTCCGGCCAACGTCCGCGACGGCCGACGAGAGCTCGCCGACCGTCCCCGCCTACTACCCAGACGGAGGAGCAACGTAACGCATGGCGGCCGGCGATCGCTGGTTACCTACGGCTCATCCTGAGGTAGCCACCGGCGCTCGGCGAGCGCGCCGGGCCAGGGCCGCACCGGACCGGCGCGGATCACGGCTCGCCGTAACCGCGACAATGTGATCTGGGCTACATTTTCGACGGTCAGCGCGGGCCGACACCCGCGGCCCGGATCAGGGCGGCCACCGGGCGAGGGTCCGGGTCGTTCTCCGGATGCCACTGCACGCCCAGCAGGAAACGCCGCCGCGGATCCTCCAGCGCCTCCACCACCCCGTCGTCGGCCCACCCGGTGACCGCCAGATCGCCCGGGTCGGCCACCGCCTGGTGGTGGTAGGAGTTGACCCGGTCCACCCCGGCCAGCACCGTCCCGGCCAGGCTGCCGGGGGCGAACCGCACCGGGTGCGCGCCGTACACCCCGGGCGCCGGCCGGTGCCCGTCGTGACCCACCACGTCCGGCAGGTGCTGGTGCAGCGCGCCACCGTGGGCGACCGCTAGCAGCTGCATCCCCCGGCACACGCCGAGCACCGGCAGGTCCGCGGCGAGCGCCGCGGTGAGCAGGGCCAGCTCGCCCGCGTCCCGGTCGGGGCGGCTCTCGGTACGCGGATCGGGCGGCTGGCCGTACCGCTCCGGGCCGACGTCGGCGCCGCCGGCGAGGAGCAGCCCGTCGAGCACGCCGACCACGTCCGCGTCGAGGTCGTCCGGGGGGAGCAGCACGGCCCGGCCGCCGGAGGCGGTGACCGCCCGGACGTACGCCTGCGGCACCAGCGTCGCCGGCACGTCCCGCCACACCGTCCAGCCGGCCGGCTCGACGTACGCGGTGATCCCGATCAGCGGCCGGCTCACAGCGGGGTCACGTACGCGCCCGTGATTCCGCCGTCCACCACGAACTGCGCGGCGGTCATGAACGACGAGTCGTCGCTGGCCAGGAAGGCCACCGCGGCGGCGATCTCCTCCGGCTGGCCGAACCGGCCCATCGGCACGTGCACCAGCCGGCGGGCGGCCCGCTCGGGGTCCTTGGCGAAGAGCTCCAGCAGCAGCGGGGTGGCGACCGGGCCGGGGCAGAGGGCGTTGACCCGGATCCCCTCCCGGGCGAACTGCACCCCCAGTTCCCGGGTCATCGCCAGCACCCCGCCTTTGCTCGCGGTGTACGCGATCTGCGAGGTGGCCGCGCCCATCAGCGCGACGAACGAGGCGGTGTTGATGATCGAGCCCTTGCCCTGCCGGCGCATGTGCGGAATGACGTGCTTGCAGCAGAGGTAGACGCTGGTCGTGTTGACCCGCAGCACCCGCTCCCAGGCGTCCAGCCCGGTCTCCAGAATGGAGTCGTCGTCCGGCGGCGAGATGCCGGCGTTGTTGAACGCCACGTCGACCCGTCCGTGCCGCGCCACCACCCCGTCGAAGAGGTCCCGGACGGCCGCCTCGTCGGCGACGTCGCAGGCGACGAAGTCGCCGCCGACCTCGTCGGCGGCCCGCTTACCGGCCTCGGGGTCGATGTCGACGCAGACCACCCGGGCCCCCTCGGCGGCGAACCGCCGCACGGTGGCCAACCCGATCCCGCTGCCCGCTCCGGTCACCACGGCGACCCGGTCCTGTAGCCGTCCCTGCACTGCGGTCACTCCTCTGTCGAGATGAACACGTTCTTGACGTCGGTGAAGGCGTGCAGCGCGTCCGGGCCCAGCTCACGGCCGAGGCCGGAGCGCTTCATCCCGCCGAACGGGGTCCAGTAGCGCACCGAGGAGTGCGAGTTGACGCTGAGGTTGCCCGACTCCACCGCCCGGGCCACCCGGATCGCCCGGCCCACGTCGCGGGTCCAGATCGAGCCGGAGAGACCGTACTCGGTGTCGTTGGCCAGCCGGATCGCGTCGGCCTCGTCGTCGAACGGGAGCACCGAGACCACCGGGCCGAAGATCTCCTCCCGCCAGTGCCGGTCGGCCGGCGAGTCGGCGAGCAGCACCGTCGGGGCGTACCAGAAGCCGGGGCCGTCGGGGCGGGCGCCGGTGAAGGCGACCTTCGCGCCGTCGACGTACCCGCCGACCCGGTCCCGGTGCGCGGCGGAGATCAGCGGACCCATCTCGGCGGTCTCCGCCGCCGGGTCCTCCACCCGGAACGCGCGCACGGCCGGTTCGAGGAGCTCCAGGAAGCGGTCGTACACCGGCCGCTGGACCAGGATCCGGGAGCGGGCGCAGCAGTCCTGCCCGGCGTTGTCGAAGACGGCGTACGGCGCGCTGGCCGCCGCCCGCTCCAGGTCGGCGTCGGCGAAGACCAGGTTGGCGGACTTGCCGCCCAGCTCCAGGGTGACCCGCTTCACCTGGGCGGCGCAGCCGGCCATGATCCGCGTGCCGATCTCGGTGGAGCCGGTGAAGCAGACCTTGCGCACCGCCGGGTGGCTGACGAACCGTTCCCCCACCACGCTGCCCGGGCCCGGCAGCACGGTGAGAACACCCTCCGGCAGGCCGGCCTCCAGGGCCAGCTCGCCCAGGCGCAGCGCGGTCAGCGGGGTCAGCTCGGCGGGTTTGAGGACGACGGTGTTGCCGGCGGCGAGCGCCGGGGCGAAGCCCCAGCCGGCGATCGGCATCGGGAAGTTCCACGGCACGATCACCCCGACCACGCCGAGCGGCTCGTGGAAGGTGACGTCGAGCCCGCCCGGCACCGGGATCTGCTGCCCGGTCAGCCGCTCCGGCGCCCCCGCGTAGTAGTCGAGCACGTCCCGGACGTTCCCCGCCTCCCACCGCGCGTTGGAGATGGTGTGCCCGGAGTTGCGCACCTCCAGCAGCGCCAACTCCTCCAGATGCGCGTCCACCACCGCCGCGAACCGCCGCAACACCCGCGCCCGGTCCCCCGGCCCGACCTTCCGCCACGCCTCGAACGCGCCCCCCGCCCGCGCGATCGCCGCATCCACCTCCGCCCCGGTGGCCCCCACCACCTCGCCCAAAACCTTCCCCGTCGCCGGGTTCCTGACCTCACTCACGCC
Source organism: Micromonospora sp. IBHARD004 (assembly GCF_052814115.1). Lineage (NCBI taxonomy): Bacteria > Bacillati > Actinomycetota > Actinomycetes > Micromonosporales > Micromonosporaceae > Micromonospora > Micromonospora sp. IBHARD004. The sequence goes on along the minus strand of NZ_CP199934.1, from coordinate 1,666,688 downwards.
CCCACCGTCCCCTCTCCCCCGCGATCTTGCAGTTGCCGCCCCGACAAATGCCGCTCACCATCACAAACCGAGGGCCCCAAGTGCAAGATCGCGGGATGCCGGTGGGGTCAGAGGCGTTCGAAGCCACGGGTCAGTTCCCAGTCGGTGACGGCGGCGTCGAAGGCGGTCAGCTCGACCTTGGCCAGGTTGGCGTAGTGGGCGACCACCTCGTCGCCGAAGGCGTCCTTGGCGACCGTCGAGGACTGCCAGAGGGTGAGGGCGTCGCGGAGGGTGGCGGGGACCCGCTCGGCGGTCGGGTCGTCGTACGCGTTGCCGGCGCACTCGTCGCCCAGCTCCAGCTCCCGCTCGATGCCGTGCACCGCGCCGGCGACCAGCGCGGCGATCGCCAGGTACGGGTTGACGTCCGCGCCGGGCACCCGGTTCTCCACCCGCATGCCCTGCCCGTGCCCGACCAGCCGCAGCGCGCAGGTGCGGTTGTCGGTGCCCCAGCGCAGCGCGGTCGGGGCGAACGAGCCGGGCTGGTAGCGCTTGTAGGAGTTGACGTTCGGAGCGAAGAAGAGGCTCAGCTCGCGCATGGTGTCGAGCAGCCCGGCGAGCACCCGCTGCCCGGTCACGCTCAGCCTCGCCGGCCCGTCCCCCAGCATCGCCGAGCGGCCGTCGCGGTCGCGCAGCGAAAAGTGGATGTGGCAGGAGTTGCCCTCGCGGGCGTTCGGCTTGGCCATGAACGTGATCGCCATGCCCTCCTGGGCGGCGATCTCCTTCGCCCCGTTCTTGTAGATCACGTGGTGGTCGGCGCAGGCCACCGCCTCGTCGTACCGGAAGGCGATCTCGTGCTGGCCGAGGTTGCACTCCCCCTTGGCGCTCTCCGGGGTCAACCCCGCACCGGCCATCTCGGTGCGGATGCGCCGCAGCAGCGGCTCCACCCGCGCGGTCCCCAGCAGCGAGTAGTCCACGTTGTACTGATTGGCCGGGGTGAGGTCGCGGTAGCCGCGCCGCCACGCCTCCTCGTACGAGTCGCGGAACAGCACGAACTCCAGCTCGGTGCCGGCGTACGCGGTCAGCCCGTGGGCGGCCAGCCGGTCCAGTTGCCGGCGCAGGATCTGCCGGGGCGAGGCGACCACCGGGCCGGAGCCGTCCAGCCACTCCAGGTCGGCCAGGAGCATCGCGGTCCCCGGCTGCCAGGGCACCCGGCGCAGGGTGGTGAGGTCCGGCTTCATCGCGAAGTCGCCGTAGCCGCGCTCCCAGGACGACATCGCGTACCCGTCGACGGTGTTCATGTCGACGTCGACGGCGAGCAGGTAGTTGCACCCCTCGCTGCCGTGGGAGACCACCTCGTCGAGGAAGTAGGGGGCGTGGAACCGCTTGCCCTGCAACCGGCCCTGCATGTCGGTCAGGGCCAACACCACGGTGTCTATCTCGCCGCCCCGGATGGCGACCCGCAGTTCTTCCAGTGAGAGCGGAGCTTTCCTCATCGGCGAGCCTCCATCACCAAGGTCTACCGGCCTAGCGGATCATCGTCAATGCCCCCTGCGGCCGCCCCGGCAAACCGGATCACCCGCCCCGATCCGCCCTGCGTCAATACCGACGCCGGCGAACCGCTGCGGCTGTGGGCGTACCCCCGGGGTGGTGGACGCGGTCCGGGCCCGCCGGCGGCCGGCCGGCCCGGACCCGCGTCTCAGGCCGGCTCGTCGGCCCGGGCGCCGTCCGCCGCCGGGCGCGGCGCCGGCAGGTCGACGGTACGGCGGGGGCCGGTGAACCACTTTCGGGCCGAGGCGTACCACCAGACGGCGACGCCCAGCAGCACCCCGCCCACCGCGAGCGGCGCGTAGTTCACCGCCGACCAGCTGAAGTCGGGGTTGCCGGGCACCCCGGCGGGGACGATCGGCAGCACGAAGTAGACCGAGATGATCGCGATCTCGACCACCGCGATCCAGCCGAGGAGCTTGTACTTCGGGCCGAGCGTCCACGGTCCCGGGACGAACCGGTCCCCCATCCGCAGCCGCAGGAAGATCGGGATGAGGAAGGACAGGTAGAGCCCGATCACCGCGACCGAGACCACCGCGTAGAAGGCGACCGGGATGCCGGCCGAGTTCTTGTAGAGCGCGGGCAGGGTCAGCACCAGGCCGGCGACGGTCGCCCCGATGATCGCGTTGACCGGGGTGCCGTTGCGGTTCACCCGGGACCAGAGCCGCCAGCCGGGCACCGCGCGGTCGCGGCTGAACGCGTACGTCATGCGGGACATCGACGTCACGCAACTCATCCCGCAGAAGAACTGGCCGATGGTGGAGATGATGATGACCGCCTTGAAGAAGAACGGGGTCAGCGCGGTTTCGAAGATCGCCCCGGAGAACCCGCCGGCGGCGTTGATCGCGTCCACGTCGGTGGCGGCGAAGAGGAAGGCCAGCAGCAGGATCCAGCCGCCGATCGCCGAATAGAAGATCGACCGCCAGAGCCCGTTGGCGGCGGCCTGCGAGGCGCCGCGGGTCTCCTCGGAGACGTGCGCGCAGGCGTCGAAGCCGGTGATCGTGTACTGGGTGAGCAGGAAGCCCAGCGGCAGCACGTAGAACCAGAAGGTGAGCCCGCCGGTGTCGCCGTCGCCGAAGCCGGAGTTGTTGAACCGCTCGGTGAAGACGAACTGGAAGCTCTGGTGGTGGTCGGGGACGAACAGCAGGATCGCCACCACCACGGCCGCGCCGGCCACGTGCCACCAGACCGAGACGTTCTGCAGGACGTCGATGATGTGGTGGCCGAAGATGTTGATCAGCCCGTGCAGGGCCAGGATCACCACGAACAGCCCGAACGCCTGGGTCAGTGTCCCCGCCCAGCCGTCGAAGAGCGCGGACAGGGTGAGGTTGAGGAAGGTGGCGCAGCCGTAGTCCACCGACGCGGTGACCGCGACCAGGCCGATCAGGTTGAGCCAACCGGTGAACCAGCCGTGCACCGGCCGGCCCATCGTCGCCGCCCACCAGTAGATCCCGCCGGCGGTCGGGTACGCGGACACCAGCTCGGCCATGCAGAAGCCGATGATCAGGATGAACAGCGAGATCAGCGGCCAGCCCCAGGAGATGGCGACCGGCCCGCCGTTGTTCCACGCCTGGCCGAAGGTGGTGAAGCAGCCGGCCAGGATCGAGATGATCGAGAACGAGATGGCGAAGTTGGAGAAGCCGCTCCACTTGCGGTGCAGCTCCTGCCGGTAACCGAGTTCGGCGAGCCGTCGGGCGTCGTCGTCCATCGGTTGCTCGGCGGTCGGCGCGGGCGTCGTGGCCACTACACACCTCCTCGAGGTGAATCCCCGGTACGAGTGGGCAAAGTGTGGTCCCGTCGATCAAGGGGGTCAATACGACGGCCGTGGGAATCTCACCGCCGCCGCGGCTAATTCCGTTGCCGGTCCGGCCCTCCCGGCCGCATCCTTGACCCCGTGACGAGGCCCGATCGCGACGGGCCTACCGCCGGGCGCTCGGCAACGCCCGGTCCGCGACGGCGCGGGGTGCGCAACCTCTCTCTCACCCGTACGGCGATCCGTCGTACCTTCCGGGCACCCCGCGCCGCCGCACCACGCCACGCACCGTGAGCCCTACCGGGCCAGGCCCTCAATCCACTCGATCAAGCGGACGAGCGCCGCCTCGCATTCGAGGTAATCGAGTGCCGACTCATCGATTTCCTTCCACACCGCCCGATAGAGCTGATCCAGCGGACCGTGCCGCGCCAACTGACATCCCACTGAGTCCTCACCGAACTGAAGGCCGAGATCGAGAGCAGCCCCCAGGCAGTCCGCCGCCATTCCGGAGTGTGGGGCATAGAGAACCTCGCGCTCGCGGATCGCCTCGAGAGTCCCGGCGAAGTCGTAGAGCCCGCTCTCGTCTCCATCGGTCACCTCGGGCGAGTAGGCGTTGGGACCAGCCGATCCTCCACCGTCAGGAACCGGTCGGGGTCATCGCCACCCCAGAGGGTGTAGCCCGACAGGACGTCCAGATTCATGGCGACGATCCAGAGCGTCGTCTCTCCACTGAGCTCCTGCAGGCGGCTGCCCATCTGGAACCTCGAAGCCATCGACCCGATACCCTGCGGGGTCAGGTGAGCAGGAGGCCGGCGATCCAGAGGGCGGCGATCACCAGGCCGGCGAGGAACTCGACCAGCATGGACAGTCCGGCCGCCTTGAGCGCCTGCACGGTGGCCGGCCAGGCGAGCTGGTTGCTGCCCAGCCGCAGCCGCTCCGCCCCCCACACCCCGCCCACGAAGCCGATCACCAGGCCGACGACCGGGATGACGAAGAAGCCGACCAACCCCAGCAGGCCCCCGGCCAGCAGCGACGACGTCGGCACGCCGGTCCGTTTCAGGTTCCGCCCGGGCCAGAGGTACTTGACCACCGTGCCTCCGGCCGCGACCACGGTGGCGGCGGCGAGCACCGCCCAGCGGCCGGGCCCGGCCTCGCCGAAGAGCGCCCAGACCAGCACCCCGCCCCAGCACAGCGGTAGAGCCGGCAGCCCGGGCACCACCACCCCAGCCAGCCCGGCCAGGATGGCCAGCGCGGCCACCACCGAGACCACCGCCTGCGTGTCGCTCAGGCTCATGCCGCCTCCTCCCCGCCGGCGAGCCGGGCGCGGATCTGCGGGGCCGGGACCGGTGCGCCGAACCAGCGTCCCTGCCCGGTGTCGCAGCGCAGTGCCCGCAGCCGCTCGGCCTGCGCCTCGGTCTCCACCGCCTCGGCGGTGACCCAGAGCTCCAGCGCGTGCGCCAGCCGGACCAGCGCGTCGACGATCCGCTCGTCCCGGTGGTCGGCCGCGACGTCCGCCCCGTCGGCCCGGATCCCCTCGACGAACGGGCCGGCCAGCTTCAGGCAGTGGATCGGCAGCCGGCGCAGGTACGCGAGGTTGGAGTAACCGGTGCCGAAGTCGTCGATGGCGAGCCGGACGCCCAGGTCGGCCAGCTCCCGCAGGGACCGCAGCGGCTCCCCGGCGGTGCCCATCACCGCGCTCTCGGTCAGCTCCAGTTGCAGCAGCTCCGCCGGGAGCCCGGTCCGGCTCAGCGCCTCGGCCACCGTGTCCACGATCGCCGGGTCGTCGGCCTGCCGGGCGGCCAGGTTGACGCTGACCACCAGCCGCGCGTCCGGGTACGCCCGCCGCCAGCCCTCCGCGTCCCGGCACGCCTGCCGGAGCACCCAGGCGCCGAGCCGGACGATCAGCCCGGTCTCCTCGGCCAGCCCGATGAACCGGTCGGGCCCGATCAACCCCAGCTCCGGGTGCTGCCAGCGGACCAGCGCCTCCACCGCGAGCATCGTGCCGTCCAGCAGCGACACGATGGGCTGGTAGTGCAGCACGAACTCGCCCCGGTCCAGCGCGGCCGGCAGGCCGGCGGCCAGGGCCGAGCGGGCGATGTCGGCGGCGCTGCGCTCCGGGTCGTAGACCGCCCAGCGGCCGCGCCCCTCCGCCTTCGCCCAGTACAGCGTGGTGTCGGCGGCCTTCATCAGCTCCGAGACGTTGGTCTCCGCGGCCGGGCACTCCACGATGCCGATGCTCGCCGAGACGGCCAGCTGCTGGTCGCCGACGTGCACCGGGGCGGAGACCGCGGCCAGCGCCAGCTCGGCCACCTCCACCGCGTCGTCGAGGCCGCCGCCGGAGTCGACCAGGATGACGAACTCGTCGCCGCCCATCCGGGCGACCAGGTGGCCGCGCCCGGCGACGCAGTCGGCGAGCCGCCGGCTGATCACGGTCAGCAGCAGGTCACCGAGGTCGTGGCCGAGGCTGTCGTTGATCGCCTTGAAGCCGTCCAGGTCGAGGAAGCAGATGCCGACCCGCTGCTCCTCGCCGGCGGTGTCGAAGACCCCGCCCAGCGTCTCGAAGAAGAGCGTCCGGTTGGGCAGCCCGGTGAGCGGGTCGTGCAGCGCCTGGAAGCGGAGCCGCTGCTGGAGCTCGTACCGCTCGGTGATGTCCTCGATCATCTCGACGGTGAACCGGGGCCGGCCGTCGTCGTACCGGATCAGCGAGACGGCGAGGTCGGTCCAGACGACGCTGCCGTCCTTGCGGTGGTAGCGCTTCTCCACCCGGGCGCTGTCCGTCTTGCCCTCGATCAGCTCCTGGTACAGCTCCCACATGCCGGCCGCGTCGTCGGCGTGGAAGAGCGACGCCACGTTGATCTCGCGCAGCTCCTCCATGGGGTAGCCGAGCATGTCGGCGAAGGACTGGTTGACGTCGAGGATCCTGCCGTCGATGCCGGCGATGCCGATCCCGATCGCCGCCCCGGTGAATACCGCGCGGAACCGGGCCTCGCTGTCCCGCAGCGCCTGCTCGACCGCGTCCCGGGCCTGCCAGGCCGAGCGGGCGATCCGCTCCTGCTGGCTGAAGGTGCGGTCGCGCAGCGCGCGGGCGAAGCCGGCGGAGAGCCCGCCCTGCAACGCCGCCACCCGCTCCCGCTCCTCGGGCCGCTCCGCCCGGGCGGGCAGCACCCGGGCCACGAAGTGGTCGCCGAGCGCGCGTACCGACCAGTCGCGCACGCCGGGCTCGGTGAGGTGGGCCTCCACCAGCCCCCGCCCGACGTTCTCCGCCGCCTGCGCGGAGAACGTCGGGGCGAGGAGGGCATTGGCCAGCCGTACGGTGTGCACGATCAGCAGTCGCTCGGTCTCGACCGCGCTCAGCGGCACGAAACCGAGCCGGCGGACCGCCCGAGCCCACTCTGCGGCGTACGCCCGGGCGCCCGGCCGGCTGAAGTCCTCCCCGCCGGGCGCCGGCGCGGCGTACATGTCGGCTCAGCCGGCGGGCTGGTCGTGCCGGGCGACGCCGCCGAAGGCCCCGAGCCGCTCGGGGTGTTCGTCCACGTCGGACGGCGAGTCCGGCCGCCAGAGCGGCATGTGTACCACGCCCGGTTCGAGGATCGTCCAGTCGCCGAAGAAGGAGCTGATCTCGGCGCGTGAACGGAGCGTGATCTCGGTGTCGGTACGCGCCGACAGCCGCTGCGCGTCGAGCATCTCCTGCGGCTGGTCCTCGAAGGTGGAGTGCGAGATGACCAGGTGGCTGCCGGGCGCGGCGGCGGCCCGCAGGGTGGCCAGGATGTCCCCGGGGCGGCCGGCGTCCGGGATGAAGTGGACCACCCCGGCGAGCAGGATGCCGACCGGCCGGCCGAAGTCGATCAGGCCCGACTCCCGGGCCTCGGCGAGGATCCGGGCCGGCTCGCGCAGGTCGGCGTGGAGCACGGCGGTGAGGTCGTTGCCGGCGAGCAGCTCCCGGCTGTGCGCCACGGCGACCGGGTCGATGTCGACGTAGACGATCCGCGTCTTGGGGTCGGCCGCCTGGGCCACCTCGTGCACGTTGCCGACGGTCGGGATGCCGGAGCCGATGTCGAGGAACTGGTCGATGCCGGCGTCGAGGAGGGCCCGGACGGCCCGGCGCAGGAACTCCCGGCCCGAGCGCATGGTCGCCGCCAGGTTCGGGGTCATGCTCGCGATCTGCTCGGCGAGCTGCCGGTCGATCTCGAAGTTGTGCGCGCCACCGAGGAAGTAGTCGTACACCCGTGCCGCGCTCGGCCGGGTCAGATCGATCTCGGCGGGAAGTCCGTCCGGCATCTGCATCACGTCGCCCCAGTTCGTCGCCGCGGCGCGGGAGGCAGCGATGCCCGGGCGCGCGGGGGCACGCGGAAGCGACACCGGCCGACCCGCGGATCGTGTGGTGCTGACCACTCTAGGCGCGTCCGTCAATCGACGGGAGATCGACTTTTCGACACCGGCGGGCGATGGTCCGCCGCCCGGCGCGGGCGGCGGACCGGCCGCTGGTCAGGCGGCGGACTCCAGCAGCAGGGAGATGCCCTGCCCCACGCCGACGCACATGGTCGCGAGGGCCCGCCGGCCGCCCCGGCGACGCAGCTCCAGCGCGGCGGTGAGCGCCAGCCGGGCGCCGCTGGCCCCGAGCGGGTGGCCGAGGGCGATCGCGCCGCCGTTCGGGTTGACGTGCTCGGCGTCCTCGGGCAGGCCCAACTCCCGCAGCACCGCGACGGACTGGGCGGCGAACGCCTCGTTCAGCTCGATCACGTCGACGGCGTCGAGCCCCAGGCCGAGCCGGTCGAGCAGCTTGCGGGTGGCCGGCACCGGGCCCATCCCCATGACCCGCGGCGGTACGCCGGCCGCCGCCGCGCCGCTGATCCTGGCGAGGGGGGTGAGGCCGTACCGGGACACGGCGGCCTCGGAGGCGACCAGCAGGGCGACCGCGCCGTCGTTGACGCCGGAGGAGTTGCCCGCGGTGACCGTGCCGCCCTCGCGGAAGGGGGTGGGCAGCGCGGCGAGCTTCTCCAGCGAGGTCTCCCGCGGGTGCTCGTCGACCTCGACCAGCTTCGTCTCGCGACGCCCGGCCGGCACGGTCACCGGCACGATCTCCTCGGCGAACCGGCCGTCGGCCTGCGCCTTGGCGGCCCGCTGCTGGGACCGGAAGGCGAACTCGTCCTGGGCGATCCGGTCGACGCCGTGCTCGGCGGCGACGTTCTCCGCGGTCTCCGGCATCGAGTCGGTGCCCCAGCCCCGCTTCATCAGCGGGTTGACCAGCCGCCAGCCGATGGTGGTGTCGTAGACCTCGGCGGCGCGGGAGAACGGGGTGGTCGCCTTCGGCATGACGAAGGGGGCCCGGCTCATGCTCTCCACCCCGCCGGCGACCACCAGGTCGGCCTCGCCCGCAACGATGGAGCGGGCGGCGGTGGCCAGGGCGTCCAGGCCGGAGCCGCAGAGCCGGTTGACGGTGCTGCCCGGGACCTCCTCGGGCAGCCCGCCGAGCAGCGCCGCCATCCGGGCCACGTTGCGGTTGTCCTCGCCGGCCTGGTTGGCGCAGCCGAGGAGCACGTCGTCGGTCCGGGCCCAGTCCACCGCGGGGTGGCGGGCGACCAGTTCGCGGATCACGTGCGCGGCGAGGTCGTCGGGGCGTACGCCGGCTAGGGCGCCGGCGTACCGGCCGATCGGGGTGCGGACTCCGGCCACGAGGTATGCCACGGTCATCGGCGCTGTCCTTCGGGGGTGGGAAGGGGCTCGGGCAGCGGCGTCCGCCGGGTCACGGGGACGCCCGGCGCCAGGATATCCGCGTCCGGAGCGGATAGGTTGACGGCATGGCCCGGGCCCAGTTCAGCGCAGAGACAGCCGGCAGCGGGGAGTTCGTCCGCCAGCCCAACCGGTTCACCGGTCGGGTCACCCCGCACTCGACGTCCCCGCCCGGCGGCGGGCCGGACGAGCAGGACCGCTGGCCGCTGGAGGCCGGCCGCTATCGGCTGATCTGGTGCCGGGCGTGCCCGTGGGCGCACCGGGCCCGGATCGTGCGCGGCCTGCTCGGGCTGGCGGACGTCATCTCGCTGGGCACGGTCGACCCGATCCGGGACGAGCGGGGCTGGCGGTTCGCCCTCGACCCGGACGGCTTCGACCCGGTGCTCGGCATCGGCTTCCTCTCCGAGGCGTACCTGGCGACCGACGCGGACTACACCGGCCGCGTGACCGTGCCGGCGCTGGTGGACACGCTCACCGGTCGGGTGGTCACCAACGACTACCCGCAGCTCACCCTGGACTTCTCGACCGAATGGCGGCGGTTCCACAAGCCGGACGCCCCGGACCTGTATCCGGTGGAGCTCCGGCCGGAGCTGGACGCGCTGATGGCGGAGATCCACCGGGACGTCAACAACGGCGTCTACCGGTGCGGCTTCGCCACCTCGCAGGAGGCGTACGACGAGGCGTACCTCGCGCTCTTCGCCCGGCTGGACGCGCTGTCGGAGCGGCTGGCCGGCCGCCGCTACCTGATGGGCGACACCATCACCGAGGCGGACGTGCGGTTCTTCACCACGCTGGTCCGCTTCGACGTGGCGTACCACGGGCACTTCAAGTGCAATCGGCAGAAGCTGACCGAGATGCCGGTGCTCTGGGCGTACGCCCGGGACCTGTTCCAGACCCCGGGCTTCGGGGACACGGTCGACTTCGACCACATCAAGCGGCACTACTACGGCACGCACCGGGAGATCAACCCGACCGGGATCGTGCCGCTCGGGCCGGCCCTGTCCGGTTGGACCACGCCGCACGGGCGTGGCTGACCGGGGCCTGGGCCGGGTCGCCGCCGCGTCGGCCGCCGCCGGCTGCACCCTGGCGGGCGCGGTCGCGGTGACCGTCGCCGTGGTCGCCGGTCCGGGTCCGGGCCCCACCGGGTACGTCAGCGAGGCCGGCGTCACCGACAGCCGGTACGCCGCGGCGTACCGGATCGGGATCTTCGCCCTGGCCGCGGCGCTGCTGCTGCTCGCCGTGGCGCTGCCCACGGCACTGCGGGTGGCCGGGGCGCTGCTCGCCGCCGGCAGCGTCCTCACGCTGCTCTCCGGCGCGGTGACGTGCAGCGCCGGCTGCCCGCTGCCGCCGTTCGAGACGACCACCGTGGCCGACCTGGTGCACGGCGGCGCGAGCATCGCGGCGACCGCCTCGGTGGTCTTCGCGATGCTGGCCCTGCTCCGCTCCCCGGCCGCCGATCCGCCGCTGCGCTGGATCGCCGGCCTCGGCGCGGCGCTGGCGCTGCCGTGCTCCGCCGCGATCGCCGTGGCGATGCTGACCGTGGGGCGCGGCGGGCTGGTGGGTGTGCTGGAGCGGCTGCTGCTGGCGGTGGCGGCGTGCTGGGGGCTGGCCACCGCGACCGCGCTCGGCCTGGCCCGGGCGCCGACCGTGACGAACGGAGCACCGGGCCGGGAATCGGACGTGTAAGGATCGTCACGCCGATCACTCCTTCCACCTGTGGATCGGCTGGGAGTAGCGTCGGCAGGCGATGACCAACGTCTGGCACCTCACCGTGCGCCTGTATGTCGACCTCCGACTGCAGGCCAGCGGCGTCTGTCCGGCGCAGCCGCTCTCCTGACGCTGCCCCGTTCGACCCCCAGACCCTTGGACGCATCCTCATGGCTTCCGCCTTGCGCAAGATCCCCTTTTCCGTGCAGATCCTGCTCGGCCTCGTCCTCGGCGTGGCGCTGGGCTTCCTCGCCCGCGCCAACGACCTGAGCTGGCTGGCCAGCACCCTCGACACTGTCGGCGGCCTCTTCGTCCAGCTGCTCAAGCTGGCCGTCCCGCCGCTGGTCTTCACCGCCATCGTGGTCAGCGTGGTCAGCCTGCGCGGGGTGGCCAACGCCGCCCGGCTGGCGCTGAAGACGCTGCTCTGGTTCGGCATCACCGCGCTGATCGCGGTGAGCATCGGCATCGGCCTCGGCCTGCTCACCGACCCCGGCAAGGGGGTCACCCTGGACGTCGCCGGCGCCGCCGCGCCGAAGAAGACCGGCTCCTGGACCGACTTCCTCACCGGCATCGTGCCCACCAATCCGGTCGGCGCGTTCGTCGAGGGCAACGTGCTCCAGATCGTCTTCCTCGCCCTGGTGGTCGGCGCCGCCGCGCTGCTGGTCGGCCAGGCCGCCGAGCCGTTCGTCGAGTTCAACCGCTCCGTGCTGGCCATCGTGCAGAAGGCGCTCTGGTGGGTGATCCGGCTCGCCCCGATCGGCACCCTCGGCCTGATCGGCCACGCCGTCGCCGCGTACGGCTGGGACCTGGTCGCCCCGCTCGCGAAGTTCACCACCGCCGTCTACGTCGGCTGCGCGATCGTGCTCTTCGTGGTCTACCCGGTGCTGCTGATCGCCGCCGGCCGGCTCAACCCGCTGCGCTTCTTCGCCGGCGCCTGGCCGGCCATCGAGCTGGCCTTCGTCTCCCGCTCCTCGGTGGGCACCATGCCGGTGACCCAGCGCTCCGTCGAGCGGCTCGGCGTCCCCCGCGAGTACGCCTCCTTCGCGGTGCCGTTCGGCGCCACCACCAAGATGGACGGCTGCGCCGCGATCTACCCGGCCCTGGCCGCGATCTTCGTGGCGCAGGTCTTCGGGGTGGACCTGGGCGTGACCGACTACCTGCTGATCGCCTTCGTCTCGGTGGTCGGCTCGGCCGCCACCGCCGGCCTGACCGGTGCGATCGTGATGCTCACCCTGACCCTGAGCACGCTGGGCCTGCCGCTGGCCGGCGCCGGCCTGCTGCTGGCGATCGACCCGATCCTGGACATGATCCGCACCGCCACCAACGTGGCCGGTCAGGCGCTCGTGCCGACCATCGTGGCCGCCCGCGAGGGCACCCTCGACCGGGCCGCGTACGAGTCCGCCGGCAAGCGCGAGCTGGTCGACGCCGACGAGGCGCGGTCCGCCCAGGAGCTGGCTCCCGTCCCGGCCTGACATCCACCGACAGCGAGGAGGGCGCACCCCGCGCCCTCCTCGCTGTCGCGTTCGAGGAGGATCACCGCATGAGTGCCCTGTTCACCCCGCTCGCCCTGCGCGGCGTCACGCTGCCTAACCGGGTCGCGATGGCTCCGATGTGCCAGTACAGCGCCGGCCCGGACGGGCTGCCGACCGACTGGCACCGGGTCCACCTCGGCTCCCGCGCCGTCGGCGGCGCCGGTCTGATCGTCACCGAGGCCACCGCGGTCGTCCCCGAGGGCCGGATCAGCCCGCAGGACGTCGGCCTCTGGTCCGGCGCGCACGTCGACGCCTGGCGCCCGATCACCGCGTTCATCGCCGGGCAGGGCGCCGTGCCGGCCGTGCAGCTCGCGCACGCCGGGTTCAAGGCCGCCACGCACCGGCCGTGGGCCGAGCGGCGCGGCGGCGTGCCGGACGCCGAGGGCGGCTGGACCCCGGTCGGCCCGGGCAGCGAGCCGTTCCTGCCCGACTACCGCGAGCCGACCGCCCTGGACGAGGCCGGGATCGCGGGCGTGGTGGCCGCGTTCGCCACCGCCGCCGGCCGGGCGCTGGACGCCGGCTTCGCCGCGGTGGAGATCCACGCCGCGCACGGCTACCTGCTGCACGAGTTCCTCTCCCCGCTGACCAACCACCGGGACGACGGCTACGGCGGCGACCGCGCCGCTCGGATGCGGCTCACCCTGGAGGTGGCCCGGGCGGTCCGCGCCGCGGTCGGCGAGTCCGTGCCGGTGCTGACCCGGATCTCGGCCACCGACTGGGTCGAGGGTGGCTGGACCGTCGAGGACAGCGTGGTGCTCGCCGGCGAGCTGGCCGCCGCCGGGGTGGACCTGGTCGACGCCTCCTCCGGCGGCGCCTCCGCCGGGGCGAGCATCCCGGTCGGCCCCGGCTACCAGGTGCCGCTCGCCGCGCGGATCCGCCGCGACGCGAGCGTGCTCACCGGCGCGGTCGGCCTGATCGTCGAGCCGGAGCAGGCCGAGCAGATCGTCGCCGCCGGCGAGGCCGACCTGGTCCTGCTCGGCCGGGAGCTGCTCCGCGACCCCTACTGGCCCCGCCGCGCCGCCGCCAAGCTCACCGCCGAACCCCACTGGCCGCACCAGTACGCCCGCGCCTTCTGACCCCGCCCCGCCCGCCCCGCGGCGCGGTCAGCCGGCCAGGTGGGACCAGTGGGGTTCCAGGTCGCGCCAGGGGCCCTGGGCGGCGACCGTGCCGTCGCGCAGGACGACCACGTGGTCCGCGCGGACCAGCGCGGCCCGCTTGGACGTCGACCCGACCACGGTCACCCCGCGATCGCGCAGCGCCGCCCAGAGCGCCAGCTCGGTCGTGACGTCCAGCGCCGACGAGACGTCGTCGGCGATCAGCAGCTCGGTGCGCGGCGCGAGCGCCCGGGCCAGCGCCAGTCGCTGGAGCTGCCCGCCGGAGAGCCGGGTGCCCTTGTGCCCGATCAGCAGCCCCAGCCCGCCACCGGCCGCGGCCAGGTCGTGCTCCAGCTGCGCCGTCGTCACCGCGTCGGCGGCGTCCACCTGGTGGCCGAGGGCGATGTTGTCGGCGACCGTGCCGGAGAGCACCCGGGGCAGCTGACTGACGTACCCGACCTGGCCGGGGCGGAGGAACAGCTCCGGCTCGGTGACCGGATCCTCGTTCCAGCGCAGCGTGCCGGTGTGGTGCACGATGCCGGCGAGGGCCCGCAGCAGCGAGGACTTGCCGGAGCCGACCGGGCCCACCACCAGCACCAGCTGCCCCCGTTCGACGGTCAGGTCGACGTCCCGGACGGCGAGGGTGCCGTCGGTGTGCAGCGCCCCGAAGCCGGTGAGGTCGAGCCGGCGCAGCGGGTGGCGCGGCGGCGGCTCGGGCGCGGGCGCGGTGCCGGCGGCGAGGTCGACGCCCGGCACCGACGCCGAGTACTCCCCGATCCCGGCCATCGCCACGGTCCGCCGGGTCCACACCCGCGCCGACGGGTAGTGCGAGACCAGCGAGGCGGTGGTCCAGGCGAACCAGCGGGCCGCCCCCAGGGTGGAGACCGCCACCAGGGTGGCGCCGGCGGAGAGCCCGCCGGCCAGGTAGAGCGCCCACGCGCCGATCGGCAGCAGGCCGCTGACCAGCGACGGGGTGGACCGGGCCCACACCTGCATGGAGATCTCCCGGCGCTGCCGGTCGCTGCGGACGGTGTCCAGCGCCGCCAGGTGGTGCAGCACCGGGCGGGTGGCTCCGGCGAGCTTCACCGTGCGGGCGGCGGAGAGCGAGGAGACCAGGGCGGTCGCGAAGGCGGCCCGGGCCTTCACGGTGCCCCCGGCGGTGCGTTCCAGCCGCGGCCCGAACAGCGTCGCCGCCAGCCCGGAGACCAGCATCGTCCCGGCGAAGAAGAGCCCCGGCACGACGCTGCCGGTCACCACGGTCATGGTGACCACGATCGCCACCGAGATGAACTGGTCCATCAGGTTGTCGGCGAGCTGCACCACCCGGTCGGTGTCGCCGCCCTGGGCCACCACCTCGGCCGGAGTGTGCCCGCTGACCCGGCGCGGCCCGGTCTGCCCGTGCACCAGCCGCAGGCTGATCCGCAGCATCTGCCGGATCCACCACTGCGGGAACCACAGGTTGGTCAGGTAAGGCAGCGGCAGGACGACCAGCAGCGCGGCGACGATGCCCAGCGCCGGCAGCCAGGGGTCGCCCCCGCCGACCACGTCGGCCCAGAGCCACGGCAGCACCGAGCCGTCCAGGCCGAGCAGCGTCATCACCACGAAGAGGCTGACGGAGACCAGGCCGTACCGCGGGTCGTTGGTGCCCAGCCGCAGGATCTCCCGCATGGTCCGCGCGGGCGGCGCCGGGGGCAGCGGCGGCGGGTCGCTCTTCGGTACGACCACCGGGGCCGGCCGGGCGGCCCCGGCCGGCGCGGACACCGGCTCGCCGTCGTCCCACGGCTCGTCGGACCCGGGCAGCAGGTCCACCCCGCCGCGCCCGGCGCCGGCGGCGGCGTACGCGCTGGCGTGGCTGGTCGCCAGCAGCTCGGCGAAGCGCTCCGACTCGCGCAGCGGGCCGGCCTCCAGCACCGCGCCGTCGGCCATCACCACCACCTCGTCGCAGCGGCGCACCGAGGAGAGCCGGTGCGCG
This sequence comes from Micromonospora sp. IBHARD004, assembly GCF_052814115.1. Lineage (NCBI taxonomy): Bacteria > Bacillati > Actinomycetota > Actinomycetes > Micromonosporales > Micromonosporaceae > Micromonospora > Micromonospora sp. IBHARD004. Next base: position 1,651,376 of record NZ_CP199934.1, on the reverse strand, counting down.
ATGATGATGCCGATCCGGTCGGCGAGCAGGCGCTCGGTGGCCTGGCGGACCCGGGTCTCGGTGACCGGGTCGAGCCGGGCGGTGGCCTCGTCGAGGATCACCACGTGCGGGTCGCGGACCAGGATCCGGGCGAACGCCACGAGCTGCTCCTGCCCGGCGGAGAGGACGTGCCCGCCCTCGCCGAGCTTCGTGTCCACGCCGTCGGGGAGTTCGGCGATCCAGCCGGCCAGCCCCAGCTCCGCCAGCGCCCGGGTGGCGTCGTCGAGCAGGTCGGAGTCGAAGAGGGCGACGTTCTCGGCGAGGGTGCCGGCCAGGATCTCGGTGCGCTGCGGCACCACGGCGATCCACCGGCGCAGCGCCTCGACGTCCAGGTCGACCAGGTCGGTGTCGCCGAGGAAGACGGTGCCGCGCGGCACGTCCACGGCCCGGGTGAGCACCTTGGCCAGCGTGGACTTGCCCGACCCGGTCCGCCCGACCAGGGCGTACGACCGGCCGCGGGCGAAGGTGAGCCGGATGTCGCACAGCGCCGGCCCCCGCTCGTCCCCGCCGGACGGGTACCGGAAGGTGAGCCCGCGGACGGTCAGGTCGCCGTCGGCCGGGGCGGCGCCGCCGGCGGGTTCCTGCCGGGCGCCGGAGAGCAGCTGCACCCGGGCCCAGGCGCCGAGCGCGTACTGCAGGTGCGGCACCCAGCGGGCGATGTGCTCGACGGTCGCGCCGAAGGCGAGCGCGAGCAGCCAGATCGCGGTGAGCCGGGCGCCGTCGATCCGGCCGGCGGCCAGCGCCCACGCCCCGCCGAGCACCACGCCGGCGATGCCGACCCGGATGCACCCGGCGGCGAGCGCGGTGACCCGGGCGGAGAGCCGGAAGACCCGGCCGCCCCGGGCGATCACCTCGGCCGCCCGCCGGGCGTAGAGCCGCAGCACGTACGGCCGGGCCAGGCTGGTGCGGACGTCGTCCTGGCCGTGCACCGCCTCCTCCATCACCGCGGCGAGGTCGGACCAGGCCTCCTCCTCGGCCATCCGGGCCGGGGCGATCCGCGCGGTGGGGCGGCGCAGCAGCACGCCGAGCAGCGCGGTCAGCACGACCATCCCGATCCCGGCCGGCCACCAGACGATCAGCGCGCTCGCGGTGGCGAGCAGGCAGACGGCGAGCCCCTGGACGAGCCGGACGCCGGTGTTCCGCATCTCGGCGGCGACCTGGTAGACGTCGTTGTCGATCCGGTCGAGCAGCTCGCCGACGGGGGTGGTCTCCAGGGTGGGCAGGTCCTGCCCGAGCGCCACCCGGCAGAGCCGGCGGCGGACGTCGGCGGACCAGTCGGCGGTCAGCCCGGCCATCAGCAGCCCGACGGCGAGGTCGGTGAGCACGGCGGCGACCAGCGCCACGGCCAGGGCCGCGAACCAGCCCGCCGAGCGGTGCACCAGCACGGGCCCGGCCAGCGCCGAGGCGGCGGCCTGGCCACCGGCGCCGACCAGGATCAGCAGGACGACGACCGCCATCCGGCGCGGTGCGGTGGCCCAGAGATCACGGAGCAGGCGCATGTGGACGGTCCTCCGGACTCGGGTGGGCGGGGCGGTGCCCCCAGCCTTGTCGTCCGACCGCGACCGCTCAACGCATTTACCGCGCCCCGCTCCGTGACGGCGACCACCGGCCGCCGCCCGCGCTCAGGTCTGGGCGACCCGGCGGACGATGCCGAGCAGCGCCTCCTGCACGTCCTCGATCGGCCGCTCCGGCTGGAAGACCAGCCAGTCCACGGCCACCACCAGCCCGACGCCGAACAGCGCTGAGCTGGCCGTCCGGACGTCCAGGTCGGCGGGGAGGTCGCCGCTGGCCACCCCGGCCCGGACGGTCTCGGCGATCACCTCGATCGCCTCGCCGCGCAGCAGCCGCAGGGTCTGCTGCCACTCCCGGTTGGTCCGCCACATCTCCGAGAGCAGCAGCTGGGCGAAGGCCCGGTACCGGCGGATGTACTCCAGCTCGGCGCGGACCAGGGCGGCGAGCGCCTCGCGCGGCGGCAGCCCGCCCGCCGCGGCGCGGAAGTCGGCGGTGAGCAGCCCGATGCCGTGCCGCAGCAGCTCCTCGAAGAGCACCGTCTTGGACTCGAAGTTGTAGTAGACGGTCCCCTTCGCCACTCCGGCGCGGGCCGCGATGTCGTCGACGGTGGTCGCCGAGAAGCCCCGCTCGGCGATGAGCTCCACCGCCGCCACGAAGAGGCGCTGGCGGGTGTCCTCCCGCCGCCGCGACCGTCCGTCCGTCACTCGTCCTCCCCGTCGACAACCCCGGCCCGTGCCGGAGCCCCGCGTCACCGCCGTCCGGCCCATGAGCATCCTCACATGGCCAGTTCGGGGTGCAGCTTGGCCGGGGTGAGCCGGCGGGAGCGGCGCGTCGCGCCGATGGTGAGCACCAGGGCGCCCACCCCGAACGCGACGAGCACGAGCGCCCCGGTGAGCACCGGTCCGGCCGGCCCGCCGTTGATGGTGTGCCGGAGCCCGGCCACCACGTACGTCATCGGCAGCCACGGGTGGATCGCCTGGAAGAAGCCGGGCGAGGTCTGCACCGGGTAGGTGCCGCCGGAGGAGGTGAGCTGGAGCATCAGCAGGGCCAGCGCGGCGAGCCGGCCGGCCGGGCCGAGCGCCGCGCCGAGCAGCTGCATGATCGCGGTGAAGGCGAGCGAGGTCAGCGCCAGCAGGCCGAGGGTGGCCGCCCCGTGCACCGGGTCGAGGCCGAGCACCAGGGTGACCACGGCGAAGAGCACCCCGGCCTGGGCCAGCCCGATCGCCGCGGCGGGCAGCCAGCCGGCGAGCGCGACCCGCCAGCCGGGCGCGCCGGACATCACGTGCCGCCGGTTGACCGGCCGCAGCAGCATGTACGTGATCATCGCGCCGACCCAGAGCGCCAGGGCGAGGAAGTACGGGGCGAAGCCCACGCCGTACGAGTCGGCCGGGTGCTGCGAGTTGCGGATCAGCCCGACGGGGTCGCCGAGGATGTCGGCGCGGCTCTCCGCGTCGTCGTACCCGGGCAGTTTCTTCTCCCCGGCGGCGAGCCCGTCGGCGAGGTCGCCGGCGCCGCCCTCCAGCCTGGTCAGCCCGTCGGCGAGCCGGTCGCTGCCGCTGCTGAGCTGGGCCAGCCCGCCGTCGAGCTGACGGGCGCCGGTGGCGAGCCGGTACAGCCCGCCGCGGAGCTGGTCCGCGCCGTCCGCCGCGCCGCCCAGCCCGTCGCGCAGCCTGGCGCTGCCGTCGGCGAGGGTGGTGAGCCCGCTGGCGAGCTGGTCGACCTTGGCCCGGGCGCCGGCGACGTCGTCGGCGAGGTGCGGCGCGGCGGCGGCGACCTCGCGGGCGGTCGCGGCGACCTCGGTCATCTGCTCCTTCAGCCCGGCCAGGTCGGTCTTGTCGAGGGTGGCGACGACCGCCCCGGCGGCGGTGACGGCCTTGTCGGCGGCCTGCCGGGCGGCGACCAGGTTCGGGTCGTCGGCCAGCTCGGGGTGGGCCTCCACCAGCGCGTCCAGGCGGTCGCGGACCTGCTCCGCCTGGGTCACCACGTCGTCCGCCTTCGCCGGCAGCGCGTCGATGCCGTCGGCGAGCGCCTGCGCGCCCTCGTGGACGAGGGTGGCGGCCCGCCCGATCTCCTCGGCGTTGTCCCGCAGCAGCGGCTCGTACCTGTCGGCGGCCGCGTCCACCTGGGCGGCGGCGGCCCGGGTCTCGGTCGCCGCGCGGTTGGTGCCGTCGGCGAGCTGCGCCGCGCCGGTGTAGAGCTGGTCGAGCCCGGAGGCCAGCTTCGCCGCGCCCTGCACGGACGTGTCGAGGCCGGCCGCGAGCTGCCCGGCGCCGTTCTCCGAGGCGTCCAGCCCGTCGGCGATCTTCCCGGCGCCGTCCCCGGAGGCGCCGAGCCCGTCGTGGATCTTCCCGGCGCCGTCGGCGGCCCGGCCGGTCTCGGCCTTGGCGTCGGTGAACCCGATCAGCATCTTGTCGAAGTACGACGCGGCGGTGCTCTCCGCGGCGGCGGCCCGGATCTCGCTGAACGCGGAGCGGGCGAGCAGCCCGGAGAGGTAGTTGGTGGCGTCGTCGTTGACCACCTTCAGCTCGCCCCGGCGGGCCGGCTGGTCCGGCTCGGGGCTGGCCGCCAGGGTGGCGGAGAAGTCCGCCGGGATGGAGAAGACCAGGTGGTAGCGGCCGCTGCGCAGGCCGGCGGCGGCGTCGTCGGAGTCGGTGACGGTCCAGCCGAAGACCCGGCGGTCGATCAGCTCGTCGGTGAGGTCCCGGCCGGCGTGCACCTCGGTGCCGTCGCTCGCCTTCGCCGGCCGGTCGGCGTTGACCAGGGCGACGGGGATCCGGTCCAGGTTCCCGTACGGGTCCCAGAAGGCGTAGAGGTAGAGGGCGCCGTAGAGCAGCGGGATGACGGTGAGGACGGCGAGCGCGGCGCGCGGCAGCCGGCCCCGGGTCATCCGGCGCAGCTCGAAGAGCGCAAGACGAACGACACTCATGCGGTCACCTCGGGGGTCTGGTCCTGGGCCGCCCGGGGGGCGACGAGGGCGGCCGGGGGCAGGGTCAGCTCGGTACGGGCGGGCAGGGTCGGGTCGCCGATCCGGTGGGTGATCGCGGTGCTGCCGGGCTCGACGGCGCGGGCGCTGACGATCACGGCGTACCCCTGGTCGGCGAGGCGGGCCAGGGCGGCCCACATCCACTGCCGCTCGGGGGCGTCGGAGCCGGCGTCCACGTCGTCGGCGACGATCAGGTTGGGGCCGCTCAGGCTGGCCAGCACCAGGCCGAGCACCTGCCGCTCGACGGGGGTGAGGTCGCGGCCGTACCGGTCGGGGTCGAGCGGGGTGTCGGTGGAGCCGGCGCCGGCGATGGCGGCGGCGAAGGCGTCCCGCCGGTACGCCCGGCGGGCGCGGACGGCGGCGACCGGCACGAGCTGCCGGCGGCGGCGCGGCACCGGCCCGAGCAGCAGCAGCCGCTCCTGGATGTGCTCGGCCACGGTCAGCGTCGGGTCGGGCTCGTGCACCCCGGCGACCTGGCCGAGCGCGGCCGGGCCGCGCCGGCGCAGCTCCCCGTCGGTGTGCGGGAAGCGGCCGGCCAGGGCGAGCAGCAGGGAGGTACGTCCGCTGCCGGGCGGCCCGGTCACCGCGTGCAGCTCGCCGGCCTCGGCGGTGAGGTCGACGTCCCGGTACACCCAGCCCCGGCGGGTCCGCAGACCCAGCCCGCTGGCTTCGACGATCTTCATCGCCCATCCCGACTTTCATTGAACTGACCAGTCAGTACAAAAACATGGTCAGCATAACGCCGTACGTCCGGTTCGGCGCACTTCAGCGGAGCGTGATCCCGGCCATGCCCGGCTCAGAAGAGCACGGTGGCGAGCGTGCCGACCGGCCGGAAGCCGCAGCGTTCGTAGACCCGACGGGCCGGCAGGTTGAAGTCGTTGACGTAGAGGCTGACCGTCGGCGCGACCCGGACCAGCGCGTCCCGGACCACCGCCGCCATCGCCGCCGTCGCGATCCCCCGACCCCGCCACTCCGGCGCCACCCAGACCCCCTGGACCTGGGCGGTGCGCCGGGTCACCACGGCCAGCTCGGCCTTGAAGACCACCTTGCCGTCGACGAACCGGGCGTACGCGCGGCCCGCGCGGACCAGGTCGGCCACCCGCCGCCGGTAGCCACGCCCGCCGTCCTCGGCCAGCGGCGAGACCCCGACCTCCTCGGTGTACATCGCCACCGCCGCCGGGAAGAGCCGGTCGATCTCACCGCCGCGCACCTGCCGCACCTCCGGGTCGGCCGCCACCGTCGGCAGCGCGTCCGTGGCCAGCAGCGGCTGGTTGGGGCGTACGTCCCGGGCCGGCCCCCACTGCCCGGAGAGGCGGTCCCAGAGGCCGAGCACGGCGTCGGCCCGCCCGACGATCGACGAGCAGATCCGCTCCTCGGTGCCGAGCTGGTCGGCGAAGGCGGCGACCGCCGACTCGGTGGCGAGCACCGGGGTCAGGTTGCCGCCCAGCCAGCAGATCGACTCGAGGCTGCGCCGGGCGCCGTAGCCCAGGATCCGGCCGTCGGCCCGCCACCAGGCCAGCCCGCGCGCGGCCACCCGCTCGGCCACCTGCGCGCCCGCGAACGGGTCGAGGTCGAGCAGCCGCTCGACCGCGCGGCGCTCCGACTCCCCCAGTTGGCGTACCGGCACCGTCAGCACGGCTACCAGCCTGCCAGATCGGCCCCCGGGCGCGCCGGCCGACCTGATGACCGGGTCAGCCAACCGGGACCGGCGCGGGCGCCGGCTCGGCCGGGCGGGACCGCCGCGCCCACGCCACGACGGGCGGCACCAGCAGCCCGAGCAGAAGGAAGAGCGCGCCCAGCAGCAGCCAGCCGGGCACCCCCCACCCGACCGCCAGGGTGGTCACCACCACCGGCGCGATCATCCCGCCGAGCTGCATGCCCATCCCGTACGCCCCCTGGTACTGCCCCTGGGCGTGGGCCGGGGCCAGGCCGAAGGAGATCCCCCAGCCCGCCGCCGCGTGCCACAGCTCGCCGATGACGTGCACGAACGCCCCGGCCAGCAGCAGCGCCACCGCAGCCGGGGTCGACACGCCCCCGCTCACGGCGAAGAGCCCGCAGGCGACCGCGATGACCGCGCCGGCCCGGCGGGCGGCGCGGGCCGCCCCGGCCAGGTCCTCGGTGCCGCGCGAGGCGCGCACCTGGAAGAGCACCACGATGACGGTGTTGACCAGCATGCAGCCCGAGACGAGCCAGTCCGGGGCGGTGGTGTGGTCGGCGATCCAGAGCGGCAGGGCGATGTTGATCAGTCCGAAGTGCATCGAGAGCAGCCCGTCGAGGACCGTGAAGGCCAGGAACGGGCGGTCCCGCAGGGCGATCAGCCGCGGGCCGTGCGTGGGCGCGGGGACCGGCGGGACGGCCGGCAGCCGGAGCAGGATCGCCGCCGCGACCAGGTACGTCACGCAGTCGAGCAGGATCAGGGCCACGTACCCGGCCCGAGTGTCCGCGGCGAGGCCGAAGCCGGCGACGACGGCGCCGACCGAGATGCCGACGTTGGTGACGGCGCGCAGCCAGGCCCGGGTACGCACCCGCTGGTCGGCGGGGACGGCCCCGGCGATCAGGGCGCCCCGGGCGCCCCGGCTCGCCGCGTCGGCGATCGCCATCAGCATCCCGACGACGAGGAAGGTCGGGAAGGACCGGACGGCGATCAGGGCGGCGGTGCAGCCGGCGGAGGCGAGCAGCGCGGTGAGCTGGATGCCGCGCGGGCCGTACCGGTCGGCGAGGTAGCCCATCGGGGTGCTGGCCACCAGGCTGACCAGCGCGGTGATGGTGAGGCCGAGGCCGACCTGGGCCACGGTCAGGCCGACCGAGCGGGTCAGGAAGAGCGCGCTGACGGTCAGCCAGGTGCCCCGGCCGACGGTGTTGACCAGGGTGGAGAGGGCGAGGGTCCGGGCCGGGCCCGGTTCGGGAAGCAGGCGCACGCCGGGATCCTAGCAAGACGTACGTACGGTTTTCAGTTCCGCCCCCGGATTCGTCTTGTCGCCGATGCGTTGCCGATATATCGTCGATGCATCAGCGACACTACGAAGACAAGGAGAGTCCGATGGGATTCCACGGACGGATGCACGCGATGCACGAGGCTCGGATGCGCGGCTTCGGCTTCCCCCCGTTCCCGCCCGGCCCGCCGTTCCCCCCCGGGCCGCACGGTCACGGCGGGCGAGGCGGCCGGGGCGGTCGCGGGCGGGGACGCCGGCCCAACGTCCGGGGCGCCGTGCTGGCCCTGCTCACCGAGCGGCCGATGCACGGCTACGAGATGATCCAGGAGATCGACTCCCGCACCGGCGGGGCCTGGCGGCCCAGCCCCGGCTCGATCTACCCCACCCTCCAACTGCTGGAGGACGAGGGCGTCATCGTCGCCACCGACGGATCGGGCGGCGGGCGGAAGCGGTTCACCCTCACCGACCAGGGGCGCGCGGAGGCCACCGAGGCGGCGCAGACCCCGCCCTGGGCGGAGTTCGCCGAGAACACGGTCAACAGTTGGCACGACATCCGGGACGCCGGCGCGCAGGCGATGAACGCGCTGCGCCAGGTGATGATGACCGGCACCGACGACCAGCGCGAACGGGCCGCCCAGGTACTCGACGAGACCCGGCGCAAGCTCTACGCCATCCTCGCCGAATCCGAGTGAGCAGCTCACCCGCGTACGCGGAAGGGCGGCCCTCCCCCACGGGGACGGCCGCCCTTTCCGACGGTGCGTCGGGACGTCAGTGCACGGTGACCCGGGGACCGGGGACCATGTCGCGAAGCTCCTCGGGGATCTCGGCGCCCATCTCGTCGGCGATCCGCAGCGCCTCCTCGATCAGCGTCTCGACGATCTGCGCCTCCGGGACGGTCTTGACGACCTGGCCCTTGACGAAGATCTGCCCCTTGCCGTTGCCGGAGGCGACGCCGAGGTCGGCCTCGCGGGCCTCGCCCGGGCCGTTCACCACGCAGCCCATCACGGCGACCCGCAGCGGCACCGGCAGCCCCTCCAGGCCGGCGGTGACCTCCTCGGCCAGCTTGTAGACGTCGACCTGGGCCCGGCCGCAGGACGGGCAGGAGACGATCTCCAGCCCCCGCTCGCGCAGGCCCAGCGACTCCAGGATCGCGTTGCCGACCTTGATCTCCTCCACCGGCGGGGCCGACAGCGAGACCCGGATGGTGTCGCCGATCCCCTCGGCCAGCAGCGCGCCGAAGGCGACCGACGACTTGATGGTGCCCTGGAACGCGGGGCCGGCCTCGGTCACCCCCAGGTGCAGCGGGTAGTCGCACTTCTCGGCGAGCTGCCGGTACGCCCGGATCATCACCACCGGGTCGTTGTGCTTGACCGAGATCTTGATGTCCCGGAAGCCGTGCTCCTCGAAGAGCGAGCACTCCCAGAGCGCGGACTCGACCAGCGCCTCGGCAGTGGCCTTGCCGTACTTGGCGAGCAGCCGCTTGTCCAGCGAGCCGGCGTTGACGCCGATCCGGATCGGCACCCCGGCGTCGCCGGCCGCCTTGGCGATCTCCTTCACCTTGTCGTCGAACTGGCGGATGTTGCCCGGGTTGACCCGGACGGCCGCGCAGCCGGCGTCGATCGCCGCGAAGACGTACTTCGGCTGGAAGTGGATGTCGGCGATCACCGGGATCTGCGACTTGCGCGCGATCGCCGGCAGCGCCTCGACGTCGTCCTGCGACGGCACGGCCACCCGGACGATCTGGCAGCCGGAGGCGGTCAGCTCGGCGATCTGCTGGAGCGTGGCGTTCACGTCGGCGGTCAGGGTGGTGGTCATGGACTGCACCGAGACCGGCGCACCCCCACCGACCGGTACCGAGCCGACCATGATCTGGCGGCTGGCCCGACGCGGGGCGAGCGGCGGCGGCGGTACGGGGGGCATACCGAGACTGACAGCGGTCACTTCAGGCACTCACCTTGGGAAGAGCGTGATCGGGTTGACGACGTCCGCGGTGACGGTCAGCAGCGTGAACACGCCACCGATCAGGATCACCGCGTACGTGATGGGCATGAGCTTGAGGTAGTCGACGCGGCCCGGGTCCGCCCGGCCGATCCGGGCGTAGAGCCAGGACCGGACCCGCTCGAACCAGGCGATGGCGATGTGGCCGCCGTCGAGCGGGAGCAGCGGCAGCAGGTTGAACACGCCGATGAAGAAGTTCAGCGACACGAAGAGCATGAAGAACCCGTACCAGGCGTCGTTCGCCACGAACTCGCCGCCGAGCCGGCTGGCGCCGACCACGCTGATCGGGGTGTCCATGTCCCGCTCGCCGCCGGTGATGGCGTTCCACAGGGCGGGGACCTTCTGCGGGATGCGCTGCATGGCGTGCGCGGTCTGCACCGCCATCGTGCCGGTGAAGTCGGCGGTGGCACCGAACGCCGCGACCGGGCCGTACTCGATCAGCTGCGGGGTGGTGGGTCGGAGCGCGACGCCGAGCGCGGCGACCGACGAGGTGGCGCCCTTCGGGTCGCCCAGCGGCGGGCGCTGCACGGCGGCGAGGTCGACGGTGGCCGTCGCCGGGCTGCCGCCGCGGACGTACTCGACGGTGGCCTTGCCGGGCGGCGTGGCGCGGACCACGTCCAGCATGTCGCCCCAGCTCCGCACCGGCTTGCCGTTGACGGCGGTGATCCGGTCGCCGTCGAGAAGCTGGGCCTGGGCGGCCGGGCTGGCCGGGTCGCCGGCCTGGCAGGCGCGGTTCGTGTTCTCCACCACCACGCAGGGGGCGAGGGCGACCACCGCGGGCTCGGCCAGGAACTCCTTCTCCGTGGTGGGGGCGTCCGGGTTGGGCAGGCCGACGGCGATCGCCATGATCCAGAGCGCGCCCAGGGCCAGGGCGAAGTGGGTGATCGAGCCCGCGGACATCACGATCGTCCGCTTCCAGACCGGGTAGCGCCACATCGCCCGCGGCTCGTCGGCCGGGTCGACGTCGTCGTCCTGCGGCGTCATGCCGACGATCTTGCAGAAGCCGCCGAGCGGGATGCCCTTGACGCCGTACTCGGTCTCACCGCGCTTGAACGACCACAGCGTCGGGCCGAAGCCGACGAAGTACCGCGTGACCTTCATCCCGAAGGCCTTGGCGGTGATCATGTGCCCCGCCTCGTGCAGGCTCACCGAGACGAGAATGAAGACGGCGAACAGCACCACCCCGAGCAGGTTTGCCATCAGGCTCCTTCCACCGACGCCGCGATGATCTCCTGGGCGTGCGCCCGTGCCCACGACTCGGCGGCGAGCACGTCCTCGACGGTACCTGGTTCGTCGAAGTCGGGAGCGTCCTCCAACACCCGCTCGAGGGTGTCGACGATGCCGAGGAACGGCAGCCGCCCGGCGACGAAGGCCGCGACGCACTCCTCGTTGGCCGCGTTGTAGATCGCCGGCCGGCAGCGCCCGGCCTCGCCGGCGGCCTTGGCCAGCGCGACCGCCGGGAACGCGGCGTCGTCCAGCGGGAAGAACTCCCAGGTGTGGGCCTTCGTCCAGTCCACCGCGGCGGCGGCCCCCGGCACCCGGTCCGGCCAGCCGAGGCCGAGCGCGATGGGCAGCCGCATGTCCGGCGGGCTGGCCTGCCCGAGGGTCGAGCCGTCGGTGAACTCGACCATCGAGTGGATCACCGACTGCGGGTGGACCATCACCTCGATGTCGGCGTACGGCACGTCGAACAGCTCGTGCGCCTCGATCACCTCCAGCGCCTTGTTGACCATGGTCGCGGAGTTGATCGTGACGACGGGACCCATGTTCCAGGTCGGGTGGGCGAGGGCCTGCGCGGGCGTGACCTCGGTCAACTCGTCGCGGCGCCGGCCCCGGAACGGGCCGCCGCTGGCGGTCACCACCAGCCGCCGCACCTCGGCGCGGGTGCCGCCGCGCAGGCACTGCGCCAGCGCCGAGTGCTCCGAGTCGACGGGGACGATCTGCCCCGGCCGCGTCACCGCGGCCTTGACCAGCGGGCCGCCGGCGACAAGCGACTCCTTGTTGGCCAGGGCGAGGGTACGACCGGCGCGCAGCGCCGCCAGGGTCGGCGCCAGCCCCAGCGAGCCGACCACCCCGTTGAGCACGACGTCGCACGGCCACTGCGCCAGCTCGGTCATCGCGTCCGGCCCGGCCACGATCTTGGGCAGCTTGAAGTCCCCGGTGGCCCAGCCGCGCCGGCTCGCCTCGGCGTAGAAGGCGAGCTGGAGGTCCTGCGCGGCGGACGCCTTCGCCACGCCGACCGCCTCCACGCCGAGTTCGAGGGCCTGCGCGGCGAGCAGTTCGACGTTGCCGCCGCCCGCGCCGAGCGCGACCACCCGGAACCGGTCGGGGTTGCGCCGGACGATGTCGATGGCCTGGGTGCCGATCGAGCCGGTGGAACCGAGCAGGACGAGGTCGCGGGGAGAGGTCACCCGGCCATTCTTCCCCAACGGTGCTGAACGCCCGCTGGGAGCCTCACTCCCCGCTGTCCGGTTCCTCCACCAGCGCCTCCTCGTCGAGCAGATCGGCCGGGTCGACCGTGAACTCGAACGGCTGCCGCATGACGAAGGTGGTGCCGGCGGCTGCGGCGGAGAGCGCCTGGTACTCCCCCTCGACCAGCTCGTGGAGGGCCAGCGCAGGAACCCGGTTACGCAGGTCGACCCGGAGGAAGAAGGGAACCTCGGCCGCGGCGTACTCGCGACGCCGATCACACCGCTGCGGTGGTCGGCCGGCGACACGATCTCGCCGAGCAGGACCGCCGATGAGATGTCAATCGCCGTTCGACCGCCTCCCGGAGTGCGCAACATGGCGAGATCCGGGATAAAGAGATCATCCCCAGAGATGACATTGACCGAGTGGTAAGCCCACACGCGAGCCGATCGTCCCGCCTGCCGGAGGCGATAGGCAACCTCCCATTGCACCACCCGCCGGTCGGGCCCGCATCCGGGCGTGACCACGACGCAGCCACGCAGCACCTCCACGCGCGGGCCGTGTTCTCCGGCAACAGGTCGAGCGCTGCTCGTGCGGTCCACGCGTCGTCACGCCGACCCAACGATGCGGCCCGGTGGGCGCCTCATCGTCGGCAACTTCCATCCGCGCAACGTCACCAAGGCGCTGATGGACCACGTGCTGGACTGGCGGCTCGTCCACCGGACTGAGGAGGACCTGGACCGGCTCTTCCAGGCATCGGCCTTCGGACGCCCGACCACCCGCGTGATGTACGAGCCCGAATCGATCAACCTGTTCGCCGAGCGTGTCAAAGACTGATGCGCCGGCCTGTCCCGCGTCAAGAACCTGGCTCAAGATTACGGTCATGCCCAGGGTGGATGAGATAGAGCTCGATGAGATCGGTGGATACTCCTACCCCTCACATCTTTATCCGTTTGTTGGCGGGATCGTAGAGCGGTCGCAGCGAGACCACGGCCGGGTAGGTCGAGGCGCCGATCTCGACGGTCCACTTGCCGGAATCGATCCACGCCTGATCGAGCGGCTGGCGTGCGTCAACCATCGCGAGGCCGACCGCCCCACCGAGCGAGAAGCCGTACGAGGCCGCCCGGATGTAGCCGACCGGCGTGCCGTTGCGGCGCACGACCTCGGCGTGGAACATCAACGGTTCGGGGTCGGTGACCAGCACCTGCACGAGCCGGCGGGTGAGCGGCCCCTCGGCCTTCTTGGCCAGCACGGCCTCGCGGCCGATGAAGCCGCCCTGCTTGTCGAGCGCGACTGCGAAGCCAAGACCGGCTTCGAGGACCGAGTCGGTGTTGTCGATGTCGTGCCCGTAGTCGCGGTAGCCCTTCTCCATCCGCAGACTCGACAGCGCCTTGAGCCCGGCATGCCGCAGACCCACCGCCCGGCCCGCCTCGACGAGCCGGTCGTAGGCGTGCACGGCCTGCTCGGCGGGGATGTAGAGCTCATACCCCAGTTCGCCGAGGTAGGTGATGCGGATGCAGAGCACGCGGGCGAACCCGAGGTCGATCTCGCGCGCCGTGCGGAACGGGAACGCCTCGTTGGACATGTCCTGCGTCGTCACCGACGCCAGCAGTTCCCGCGAGCGCGGTCCCTGGATGTTGATCTGCGCGTAGCCACCCGAGACGTCGGTGACGAACGCGTGCGCGTCCCCGAAGTGGCGGCGCATCCACGCTTCGACGTGCCGGTGCGCGGTGTCCGAGGCAACGACCCAGAACCGGTCGTCCCCGAGCTTGGTAACCGTGAGGTCGGCCTCGAGCGTCCCGCCCTCGTTGAGCCACTGCGTGTAGGTGATGACGCCCGCCTCGCCGTCGACGCGGTTGGCGGAGATGCGCTCGAGTTCGCGTCCAGCGTCGCGTCCCTGCACGAGGAATTTCGACATGAACGACATGTCCATGAGGATCACGCCTTCGCGGGCGGCGCGGTGCTCGGCCTCCCAGTACGGGAACCAGTTCTGCCGCCCCCACGACAGCGCATCGACCTTCGGCTCGACAACCTCGGGCGCGTACCAGTCGGCACCCTCCCAACCGCTCACGTCCTTGAAGTACGCGCGCTGCTCGACGAGCCGGTGGTGCAGCGGGGAGAGCTTCGCATTGCGAGCGGTCTGCATCGAGCGGCCCGGGTAGTGGCACTGGTAGACCATGCCGAGCGACTCGACCGTGCGCGTCGCCCGGTACTCCGGGTTGCTCTGGTAGGCGTGCAGCCGGTCGATGTTGATGCCGGTGACGTCGATGTCCGGTCGGCCGTCGACGATCCAGTGGGCGAGTGCGCGACCGATCCCGCCCCCCGTCAGGATGCCGATGGAGTTCAGCCCGGCCGCCACGAAATAGTTCTTCAGCTCGGGCGCCTCGCCGACGATCGGCTGCAGGTCGGGGGTGAAGCTCTCGGGCCCGCAGAAGAACTTGCGGACGCCCACCTCCATCGAGACCGGGATCCGCTCCATCGCCTTTTCCAGGTATGGCGCCATCCGGTCCCAGTCGGGCGGTAGCTCCCCGAACGAGAAGTTGTCGGGGATGCCCTCGATCTTCCAGGGCGCGCAGACGGTCTCGAAGAGCCCGAGCATCAGCCCGCCGCCCTCCTCGCGGAAGTAGCCGTACGACGCCGGGTCTTCGAGTACGGGCAGGGATCCGTCGACGCCCTCGACGGGCTCGGTGATCAGGTAGTAGTGCTCGGCCGCCTGCAGCGGGATGTTCACGCCCGCAGCCGCGCCGAGCTGGCGGGCCCACATGCCCGCGCAGTTGACGACGTACTCGGCCTCGATGTCGCCGTACGGCGTCCGTACGCCTGTCACCGCGCCGCCCCGCCGCAGCACGCCCGTGGCCGGGACGCCCTCCAAGATCTTCACCCCCTTCATCCGGGCGCCCTTGGCGAGCGACATCGTGACGTCCACAGGGTTCGCCCGGCCGTCCTGCGGCACGTAGAAGCCGGCGAGCAGGTCGTCCGTGCGGGCGAGGGGGAACAGCTTCTTGACCTCGCCCGGCGAGATCTCGTGAACGTCGACTCCGCAGTACCGGTTGAACGCCGAGACGCGGCGGTATTCCTCCAGGCGGCCCGGTTCGGTCGCGAGTTCGATGAAGCCGACTTGCTTCAACCCGGTGGCGAGCCCGGTCTCGGCCTCGAGTCGGGCGTACAGGTCGCGGGTGTACCTGCGCATCTCGGTGGAGGTCTCGGACGTCGAGCCGAACGTGACCATCAGCCCGGCCGCGTGCCATGTGGTGCCGGACGTCAGTTGGTCGCGTTCGAGCAGCACCACGTCGGTCCACCCGAGGTGGGCGAGGTGGTACGCGACGGAGGTCCCGATGATCCCGCCGCCCACCACGACGACGCGCGCACGATCTGGGACGCCGCTCGGCGCGGGGCCGCTCTTGGGCGGTGTCGGCAGGGTCATGGTCGCTCCGATCCTGATTGACGAGTTCGCCAGGCGCGTCGATTATGGCCGTCCCGACCGCGCGCACCGCCGTCGGTCGGTCACCTCGACAGGTCTGTCCGATCCTGGACCGCTACCCCTAGACCCGCAGCGCCGCGAACTAGTGCCTCGTCATGCAGCCTTGAACGGGTAATCCGGGTGGCGGATTTTGGATCCGGTGGCGAATCCGGATTTCGGTTTGGCGCGGTGGTTGCGCCAGCGGATGTAGTCGCCGATGGCGGCGTCCTGCTCGGCGTGGCTGCGGTGGTCGGTGCCGTTGAGCGCGAAGTAGCGCACCGCGGCGAACTCGGCTTCGATCCAGTTCAGCCGGGACGCGTAGGTCGGCAGGAACACCAGTTCCACCAGGTTGGCTTCGAGGCCGGTGCCCCGGTACGGCAGGAACAACTGGCGCAGGTGCCGCCGGTACGGGCGGTGAAGCGGACCCGATCGGGGGCGGCGTCGAAGCGGATCAGCACGGCGCCGACGATAGGGCCGCAGCTCGCCTGCACACCCCCTGTTCCAGGCATGGGCGCGCGGCGGAACCGGTCAGTCGGGACGGTTGAGAACGAAGGTCTCCAGTTCGGCGCCGCCGTACCAGTCGGTGCGGACGCCGAGATGGGTCATGCCGAGCCGGCGGGCCACCGCCGTCGACGCCTCGTTGCCCGCCATCACCACCGCGTAGACCTGCCGGGCGCCGCCGGCGAACTCCCGGTCGAGCACCGCCCGGGCCGCCTCGGTAGCGTAGCCGTGCCCCCAGGAGTCGGGGTGCAGGTGCCAGCCGATCTCGATGTCGTCGGTGGGGGTGACGCCGTCACGGCCCGGCAGCGGCTTGAGCAGCACGCTGCCCGCCGCCCGGCCGGTGGCGCGCGGCTCGATCGCCCAGAGGCCGTACCGGTCGCGGTACGGGGCGTACCGGTCCCGCCAGGACCGGACCCGCTCGGCCGCCTGCGCCGGGTCGGTCATCCGCCCCGATCCGCCGCCCAGCCAGCGCATCACCTCGTCCCGGGAGTAGATGTCGTAGATCCGGTCCAGGTCCGCTTCGTCCTCGGTCCAGTCGCGGACCACCAGGCGGTCGGTCGAGACGATCGTCATGCTGGCGGATCGTAATGCGTGCGGCGGCGTCGCCGGGACCCTCCTTGACCACGCCGGCGTCACGCTGAGCCGGCCGAGGAAGGCAGGTCGCCGGGCCCGCGGATCAGGTAGAGGCCGACCAGGAGGAGGTAGGCGAACAGGCTGAGGATGGGGTCGATGAAGACCACCGCGAACGCGATCAGGTAGAGCAGCGGGCCGAGGCGGTACCGGCGCGCCACCGCCTTCGCCAGCCGGGGGTCCAGGTCCGGGTGGAGCAGTTTGCGCCGGCGGGCCCACCACCAGCTCAGATTGAAGAAGAGTGCCTCACCGAGCACCGTGCCGACGTAGAGCGCGGCCGATATCTGCTGGTCCGCGTCGGTCCCCCGCAGGTGGTCCGCGAGCTGCCTGGCGGTGAACGGGATCGCCGCCACGAAGAGCATCAGCGCCAGGTTGAGCACCAGCAGCATCTGGTCGACTCGGACCACGTACCGCCACATGTTGTGGTGGGTCAGCCAGATCTGGCCGACGATGGCGAAGGTGATCACGTACGCCAGGTACGAGCGCCACTCGTGCCCGAGCGCGGCCCCCAGCCCCTTGTCCTTCGGGGTGCCCGGGCTGAACTGGAGCAGCTCCACCGCCATCACCGTCAGCGCGACGGCGATCACCGCGTCGCTGAACGCCTCCACCCGGGCGGAGTCCCTGGCCATCTCGCTGCTTCGCCGGAATCGGTACCCCGGCTCCCTGTCCGCCCCCGTCACGCCGCCCCCGCCCTGCCGGATGTCCGCTGACCTGATGGTCACCCGGCGGGGGCGGCGTGCGGGGCGAAACTAGCTGGCCGCCTCGCCGGCCGGGGCCGGGGTGTCGGCGTCGGCGCGGTGGGCGCGGATCTTGTGGCCGACGCTGGTGAGGCAGCGACCGCTGGCCATGTCGAACTTCCAGCCGTGCAGCTGGCAGGTGAGCTGGTCGCCCTCCACGATGCCGAACCGGCTCAGGTCGGCCTTCAGGTGCGGGCAGCGGCGCTGCACCACCCAGCCGTCCAGCGTGATGTCCTCGGCGTCGACGGCCCGCTCGTGCTCGTCGTACCAGCCCTCGGCGTACTGGAGGCGCTCCTCGGAGAGGCACTTGAAGAAGGCGTAGACGAACTCGTTGTACTGGCCGATCCGGGCGGCGGAGAAGCGGCAGGAGAGGAAGAGCGAGTTGACCCAGTCCACCTCGCCGATGTGCAGCAGGTGCTCGATCAGCGCCCGCTCGGTGCGGAACCGGTAGCGCACCTTCTCGTCCGCGTACGGCCGGACCTCCTTGCCCGGAAAGTCCACCACGATGGATTCAATCGTCTCGCCGCCTGAGTCGTCAGTGCCCACGAGGTCGAAGCGGACCGGACCGCCGACCCCCTTGGCCAGGTAGATCGACTCGTCCAGCAGCGGCTCGATCCGGCGCTTCATCTCGCCGAGCACGTCCACTTCGGGGTGCCGCCAGGACGCCTTCTCGGCCTCGATGACCGGGCGCTTGCGCTCTCGCATCTCCTCCAGGTGGGCGACCTTGTCGGCGAAGAACTCCTCCACCGGCGCCGGGTGGGTGGTGGTCGCGCCCTCGGTGGTGATCTCGCTGACGCTCCCCGGCAGCAGCACGATGCCGTTGGTGCCACCGACCTTGGCGTACTCCGCCATGAAGACGGACTGGTCGGGGAAGATGTTGCCCTCGTCGCCGTGGATGTCGTTGAACTGCCACAGCGCGTCGTCGAGGAAGCAGGGCGGCCCGGCGATCGGGAAGACGTGGTCGGCCTTCAGGTCGTCGATGTAGCGCCAGGTGCGGTCGAACTGCCGGTCCCGCTTCTGCTTGCCGAACGCGGTCTTCGCCGCCTGCGGCAGCTCGTAGACCATCGGGTACCAGATCGCGCCGGAGAACTGCAGCAGGTGCGCGTGCACGTGGCCCAGCTCGGCGAAGACGCTCAGGTCGGTCGGGCGGGCGTCGTTCTGGTTGAGCAGCCGCACCCCGTCGTACTCCACCCAGAGCGAGGAGTCACCGATCGGGCCGTCGGTCGGGCTGGTCAGCGCCTGGATCATGATCTTCAGGCCGCCGGGCAGCTCCACGACCTGCTCGTTCGGCGCCTTCAGGAACTTCGTGAAGCCCAGCTCCCGCAGCTCGTCTTCCATCTCCGAGGTGGGGAACTCGGGGAGCAGGACGGTGGCGTCCTTCGAGACGAAGTCGCGCAGGTGCTTGGCGTCGAAGTGGTCCCGGTGCAGGTGCGAGACGTAGAGGTAGTCGACCTGGCCCAGGGTGTCCCAGTCCAGCAGTGAATTGTCCGGGAAAGGGAACCAGGAAGCGAAGTAGGCCGGATTGACCCACGGGTCGCACAGGATGCTGCCCGCGGCCGTGTCGATCCGCATGCTGGCATGTCCCGTACCGGTCACTCGCACCGCAGTCCCCCTCAAAAAGACAATCAAGGTGTACGTCAAGACGCTACCGGAGGCAGTCTGGCCACCGCCCCGCGACGCCGGTAGTGCCGATCCGGTCAGCCCTCGACCGGGCCGGCCCAGCTCCGCCGCTCCGGGGCGGCGGCACGCCAGCTCGCCAGCAGCGCCGGGATCTCGCCGACCGGCGCGGCCAGGTGCACCCGCTGCCCGCCGGCGACCTGGTGGTCCCGGTCCTGGCTGACGCTCCCCTCGCTGCAGCACGCGCAGATCCTCCGGACCCCGCTGGCGGGCTCGGCCGCATACCCGTGCTCGTCGAAGAGGTCCGCGAGGGCCCGGACGTCCGCCGGGGTGCCGGCGGTGACCTCGACGGTGGTGGTGGGCATCTCGGAGGCCCGGAACAGCAGCAGCTCGTCGAAGACCGGGTACGTCCGCCCGTCGACCTCCCGCTCGCCGTTGGGCGCCCCGTCGTGCACCACCACCTCGCCGAACCGTCGGCCCGACCCCGGGGTGGGGACGTTCAGCACCCGGGCCCGGGTTGGGCACAGCCGCCGCGCCCAGACCACCTCCCCGCCGGCCTCCGGGTTCAGCCGGACCGGGGTGGTCCCGAAGTCCGCCGCGATCTCCCCCTCGCCGTCGGGCACGGTCAGCCCGTAGCCCCGCCAGGCGTCCCGGGCGGTGGCCCAGTCCTCCATGATCGTGGCCGCGATGCCGAGGTTCCAGAACGCCGGATCCTCGGTACCCCGCTTCGCCCGCGCGGCCGCCTCCCGGCCCAGCTCGTACGCCTTCGCCCAGTTGCGCAGGAACTTGTGGGCCAGCGCCGCGTGGTACCACCACGCCTCGGCCGCCGGGATGTCCGGATACCGGCGCACGAGGCGCTCCCACAGCTCCCCGGCGGC
The DNA here is from genome assembly GCF_052814115.1 of Micromonospora sp. IBHARD004. Lineage (NCBI taxonomy): Bacteria > Bacillati > Actinomycetota > Actinomycetes > Micromonosporales > Micromonosporaceae > Micromonospora > Micromonospora sp. IBHARD004. The sequence continues at coordinate 1,631,679 of NZ_CP199934.1, read as the reverse complement.
CGGCCAGTCCTCCGCCTGCCACGCCTGCTGCGCCCGCTCGTACAGCTCGCGGTCGTCCGCGCGGGTCATGCGTCCCCCATCAGGTCGGACCCTGCGCCGGTCCCGGCACGGGGCGTGCCAGACTAACCGGAGATCCGATCGCGAGGGAAGGACCGACAGTGGCAGGAAGCGAGCCGGTAACTGCGCCAGATCAGCACAAGCCCGGGCACCGCAAGTCGGGGCGGATCGGCGCGGTGCTCTCGGCGGTGGTCTTGGTAGTGATGGCGCTCTGCGGCAATCACGAGGGCAAGGTCGAGGACATCTGGCTGATCGGGATCGCCGTGCTGCTCCTGGCCATCGTCATCGGCGACTCGGTGCTGCGCCGCAACGGCCTGCGGTCCTGACCCGGCCGACGTTCCGGACCAGAAACAGCCGAAGGCCCGCCCCCGTCGGGGGCGGGCCTTCGTCGTCGTACGGCGTCAGCGGCCGAAGAGGATGTCCTGCACGTCCTTGAGGGCGGCGTCGACCTCGGCCTCGAAGTAGCCGCCGGGCACCAGACCGAAGCGCAGGGTGTCCAGGTCCTTCGGGTTCACCGGCATCGGGTTGCGGCCCTGCATGCCGCCCAGCAGGCTTTCGAAGAAGCGGTCCACCTGGTCCGGGTCGTACCCGCTGCCGAAGCGGCGCACCTGGAAGCTGCGGCGGATCTGGTCCACCCGGTAGAGGTCGCTCCCGGGCGGGCCGGCCATCGGAGGGCCGACCATCGGCGGGCCACCGACGGGCGGGCCGGCCATCGGCGGACCGGACATCGGACCCCCGCCCATGCCCTGCTGCGGCAGGGCCGGCGGCCCGCCCGGGCCGCGACCGCGCATGTCACGTGGGTCCCGCTCGGGCATCCGGATCTCGGCGGTCATGTCGGTACGCCCGTGCCGGCCGGCCTCGAAGCCGTCGAAGTGCGGCTCGTCCTGGCCGTACCCGCCGGGGCCCGGGGGCAGGCCGCGCGGCGGCGGGCCACCGTGCCCCATCGGGGCGCCCGGACCCATCGGGCCGGGGCCGCCCGGGCCGCGCGGGGCGTCGTACCCGCCGCGGGGGGCGTCGTACCCGCCGGCGAAGGCGCCGGTCGGCTCGTCGTACCGGCCGTAGCGGTCGGCGGGCGGGCCGGCCTGCGCGGGCATCGCCCGGGGCGGCATCGGCGGCTGCGGCACCGGCGACAGGCCACGGTCGTCACGCATCGGCGGGCCGAGCCGATCGGCCATCCGGGGATCGCCGCCCCGCCCCCCGGGGACGCCCCCGCGCTCCTCCAGCTCGGCCAGCTGCCGCTCGACCCGGTCCAGGTGCAGGTCCACCTGCCACTCGTCGTAGCCGTTGAAGCGGACCCGGAAGACGACGTCGTGGACCTCCTGGGAGGCCACGGGCGCGCCCACCGGCTGGCCGGCGAGGGTCGCCTCGACCCGGTCCAGGAAGGCGTCCACCTCGTCGACCTTGTATCCCCGGCGGAGCGCCTTACGCCGGAAACGCTGACCCTGACTCGCCACTATGTCTCCTGGTCTCGTTCGCTACGCCCGGTCACGCCGTTGCTTCGCGCGGCGCATCGGGGTCCCTGTCCTCGGCGGCGGCGAGCTGCCCACACGCGCCGTCGATTTCGCGTCCCCGGGTGTCCCGCACCGTGGTCGACACCCCGGCGTCGCGCAACCGCCGGACGAACTCCCGCTCGACCGGCTTCGGGCTGGCGTCCCAGCGGCTGCCCGGAGTCGGGTTGAGCGGGATGAGGTTCACGTGGGCCAGCTTGCCGGCCAGCAGCCGTCCGAGCAGATCGGCTCTCCACGGCTGGTCGTTCACGTCCTTGATCATCGCGTACTCGATCGACACGCGACGCCCCGTCGTGGCCGCGTAGTCCCACACCGCGTCCAGCACCTCGGACACCTTCCAGCGCTGGTTGACCGGGACGAGTTCGTCGCGCAGCTCATCATCGGGGGCGTGCAGCGACAGCGCAAGGGTCACTGAGAGGTCTTCGCTGGCCAGTCGGCGGATGGCCGGAACCAGCCCCACCGTGGAAACGGTGATGTGCCGCTGGGACAGGCCGAGCCCCTCGGGCGCGGGGGCGACCAGCCGGCGGATCGCCGCGACGACCCGCGAGTAGTTGGCCAGCGGCTCGCCCATGCCCATGAAGACGACGTGCGACAGCCGCGGCGGCGACCCGGCGACCGCGCCGGAGGCGGCCACCCCGGCCAGGTAGACCGCCTGGTCGACGATCTCCGCGGTGGAGAGGTTGCGGGTCAGCCCGGCCTGGCCGGTGGCGCAGAACGGGCAGGCCATGCCGCAGCCGGCCTGGCTGGAGATGCAGACGGTGACCCGGTCCGGGTAACCCATCAGCACGCTCTCCACCAGCGAGCCGTCGTGCAGCTTCCAGAGCGCCTTGCGGGTGGCCCCGTCGTCGCAGGCCAGCTCGCGTACCGGGTTGAGCAGGGTGGGCAGGAGCGACCCGGCCAGCCGCTCCCGGGTGGCCGCCGGCAGGTCGGTCATCTGCGCGGGGTCGCGGACCAACCGGCCGAAGTAGTGGTTGGAGACCTGCTTGGCGCGGAACGCGGGCTCGCCCAGCTCGGTGACGAGCGCCTGCCGGCCCGGCAGGTCCAGGTCGGCGAGGTGACGGGGAGGCATCGCGGGTTTGCGGCCGCGGGCGTCGGGGTCTACGGAGATCAGTGGCAGGCTCGTCATGGCGCGTCCAGTCTGACACGCCGGGAGCGGGACGCCGCCGTCCGTCCGTGCCGAATCGGCCCCGACCGCGCGGAGGAGCGGCGCCCGCCGACGTGATTCATGCCTCAGCCCACCACCGGCACGAAGACCGCCAGCAGCAGGTACGCCGTCGGCACCGCGAAGAGGATCGAGTCGAGCCGGTCCATCAGGCCGCCGTGCCCGGGCAGCAGATTGCTCATGTCCTTCACGCCGAGATCCCGCTTGATCATCGACTCGGCGAGGTCACCGAGGACCGCCGCGCAGGAGATCGCCACCCCGAACAGCGCGCCCCACCAGGGGGTCACGTCGAAGAGCAGCCAGATCAGCACGGCGCTGCCGGCCGCCGCCGCGGTGACCGACCCGGCGAACCCCTCCCAGGACTTCTTCGGGCTGATCGAGGGCGCCATCGGGTGCTTGCCGAACGCCACGCCGGCCGCGTACCCGCCGGTGTCGGAGAGGACCACGGCGACCAGGGTCACCAGCACCCGCAGTCGCCCGTCCCCGGGGGCGGCGGCCAGCATCGCCGCGAAGCCGCCGAGGAAGGGCACGTAGACCGCGATCAGGGTGGCCGCGGTCAGGTCGCGCTGGTAGTTGCCCGGGCCGTCGCCCAACCGCCAGATCATCGTGCCCAGCACGGTGACCAGCAGGCCGAGGCTCAGCGCGTCCGGGCCGGCGAACCAGCCCAGCCCGACGGTGATCGCCCCACCGGCGACCAGCGGCACCAGCGGCGGGTGGGCGCCGCTGCGGCGCACCGCGCGGGCCATCTCCCACGTGCCCACCGCCACGGCGACGATGACGACGCCGAGGAACGCCGGCGGGTAGAGGAAGAGCGGCACCAGGATCGCGGCGCCGAGGCCCACTCCGACCGCGATCGCGGCCGGCAGGTTGCGACCGGCCCGGCCGGGCGCGGACTGCTGGGTGGGTGGCCGGTCCGCGCTGGCCCGCCGGCGCCCGCGCTGGCGCCGGCCCGACGGCGGCTCGGGCTCCGGGTCGGGTTCGTCCCGCACCGGGGCGATCTGGGCGGTCGGGTACTCGTCGTCCGGACCGCCGCGTCGGCCACCCCACGGCCCGCCCTCCGGGTGACCCCGGTCGAGGCCCGCCGGATGGCGGGGGCCACCGTCGCGCCGACCACGGTCGTCGTAGTCGTCGCGGTGACCGGGGCGGCCGTGCGCGGTGTCCCGGTAGCCGCGGTTGTCGCGGTAGCCGCGGTCGTCACGGTCGGGGGCCCGGCCACCGGGGGTGGCGTCGCGAGGGTCGCGGTACGGGTGGCCGGGGCCGTCGTGGTTCCGGTCCGGATGGCCGTTCGCGCGGCCGGGGCGCTCGCCGTACGGGCCGGACCGACGACCGTCGACGTCCGGCCGGGCGTACGGGTCGCCGGCCGGACCGGGATACGGGCCGGCCGTCGGCCGGGGCCGGCCGGACGGCTCGGCGTACAGCTCGGGGTTGGCGCCGGGGCGGTGCCACGGCCCCGGCTCGAGGTCAGGGTCGGGCCAGGGCGGGGCGGGCGGGCGGGCCGGCCGGTCCCAGCCGCGGGGCTCGGGGGCGCCGTAGGGGTCGGGGTGGGACATCACGCACCGAGCGAACGCGGTACGAGTTCCACCACTTGACGCAAGACCAAGACCATCCCCTACAGGCGCGACTGTTCCGGTTGACCGGCCCGACGGCCGGCTGATCCCCGCCGTTCACCCGCTGGTGGGTGGGAATCGTGCCGAGCCTACTGCACCGGGGAATTTGGCACGGCGGACGATGGCCCACCACGACGACGGCACCGGGTCCACCGCCCGGGCGGGCGGGGGCACACCGGTGCCGTGGCGGTCGTCGGGCGGCTCAGACCTCGAGCAGCTCCGCTTCCTTGTGCTTGACCAGCTCGTCGACGGTGGCGACGTACCGCTGGGTCAGGTCGTCCAGGTCCTTCTCGGCGCGGCGGCCCTCGTCCTCGCCGACCTCGCCGTCCTTGACCAGGCGGTCCAGCTCTTCCTTGCCCTTACGGCGGATGTTGCGGACGGCCACCTTGGCCTCCTCGCCCTTGTGCCGGGCGACCTTGATCATTTCGCGGCGCCGCTCCTCGGTCATCTGCGGGAGCAGGATGCGGAGCTGGTTGCCCTCGTTGTTCGGGTTGACGCCGAGGTCGGAGTCGCGGATCGCCTTTTCCATGGCGTTGATCTGCGAGTTGTCGTACGGCTTGATGATCACCATGCGTGGCTCGGGGACGCCGATGGACGCCATCTGGGGCAGCGGGGTGGGGGTGCCGTAGTAGTCGATGATGACCTTGGAGAACATGGCGGCGTTGGCGCGACCGGTGCGGATGGCGCCGAACTCCTCCTTGGCGTGCTCGACCGCACGCTCCATCTTCTCCTCGGCCTCGAGGAGGGTGTCGTCGATCACCGGTCTCCTCGCCTCCTTCTGTTGCTCGTCGTGGGCTCTGCTGGTGTCGTGTCGGAGGACCGCTGGCCGCCCCGGCGGGGCGCTCACGCGGTGATCAGGGTGCCGATCTTCTCACCGCCGACCGCGCGGACGATGGTGTCGTCGCCCTGCGCGCCGAAGACCAGCATCGGCAGGCCGTTCTCCATGCAGAGGCTGAACGCCGCCGCGTCGGCCACCCGCAGGTTGCGGCGCAGCACCTCGGAGAAGGTGATCGAGTCCAGCTTGCTGGCGGTCGGGTCGACCCGGGGGTCCGCGGTGTAGACCGCGTCCACACCGTTCTTGCTCATCAGCACCACGTCGGCGCGGATCTCCAGCGCCCGCTGCGCCGCGACCGTGTCGGTGGAGAAGTACGGCATGCCGGCGCCCGCGCCGAAGATCACCACGCGGCCCTTCTCGAGGTGCCGGATGGCCCGCAGCGGGATGTACGGCTCGGCCACCTGGGCCATGGTGATCGCGCTCTGCACCCGGGTCTCGATGCCCTCCTTCTCCAGGAAGTCCTGGAGGGCCAGGCAGTTCATCACCGTGCCGAGCATGCCCATGTAGTCGGCCCGGGCCCGGTCCATGCCGCGCTTCTGCAACTCGGCGCCGCGGAAGAAGTTGCCGCCGCCGACCACCACGGAGACCTGCACGCCGCGGCGGACCACGGTGGCGATCTGCCGGGCGATGGCCTGCACGACGTCCGGGTCGACGCCGATCGCGCCGCCGCCGAAGACCTCGCCGGAGAGCTTCAGCACCACCCGACGGGCCCGGCCGGGCGGTGGGGCGGTCGGATCATCCGCCGCCAGGCTCCGGTCACTCACAACCTGCGTCATCCGACCCGCCCTTCCCGTCGCGCACCTTCGCGTGCGCCGCGTACCGCATACCTGCCGCTGCCGACCCTATGTGACGAGGAGGCCGCGGTGCCTGTCACGTACACCGGCGGCCTCCTCGTCGACGTTGCTTGCCCACGGGCGCCTCACGCGCCCGAGCTGGCGGCTCAGGCCTGGCCGACCTCGAACCGCAGGAAGCGGGTGACCTCGATGCCGGCCTCGGCCAGCATCTGCTTCACCGTCTTCTTGTTGTCGGCCACCGACGCCTGCTCGACCAGGACGTAGTCCTTGAAGAAGGCGTTCACCCGGCCCTCGACGATCTTCGGCAGCGCCGCCTCGGGCTTGTTCTCCTCGCGGGCGGTCTGCTCGGCGATGCGCCGCTCGGACTCGACGACGTCGCCCGGCACCTCGTCCCGGGTGAGGTACTTCGGCCGCATCGCGGCGACCTGCATGGCGACACCGCGGGCGTCGGCGTCGCCGGCCTCGTCGGTCTTGCCGGTGTACTCGACCAGCACGCCGACGGCCGGCGGCAGGTCCTGGCTCTTGCGGTGCAGGTAGACCGCGACGTTGCCGTCCAGCTTGGCGAAGCGGTTCAGCACCAGCTTCTCGCCGATCTTGGCGGACTGCTCCTGGATCAGCTCGGCGACCGGCTTGCCGTCGATCGAGCTGGCCAGCAGCTCCTCGGCGGTGCTGACGCCGCTGCGCTCGCCGTGCTCGACCAGCTGCTGGGCCAGAGCGACGAAGGCGTCGTTCTTGGCGACGAAGTCGGTCTCGCAGTTGAGCTCGAGCAACGCCTTGCCGGAGTGCGCGACCAGGCCGTTCGCGGCGGTGCGGCCGGCCCGCTTGCCGACGTCCTTGGCGCCCTTGACGCGCAGAATCTCGATGGCCTTGTCGAAGTCGCCCTCGGCCTCGGTCAGCGCCTTCTTGGAGTCCATCATGCCGGCGCCGGTGAGGTCGCGGAGCTTCTTGACGTCCGCGGCGGTGAAGTTGGACATGACTCTCTCTTCGGTGTTGAGACTGCGGTGGGATGGTCTGGCTGCCGGGTTACCCGAATCCGGGCCGGATGTGCCCGGCGGATCCGCCGCGCCCCACCGACCGGGAAATCGGACGGTGGGGACGCGGCGGTGCGATCACTCCGCGGCGGCGGCCGTCGGCTGCTCGGTCTGCGGCTGCCCGGCCGTCGGCTGCTCGGTCTGCGGCTGCCCGGCCGGCTGCTGCTCGCCGGCCTTCTTCGGCTCCTCCAGCAGCTCGCGCTCCCACTCGGCCAGCGGCTCGTCGGTGCCGACCTGACCCGGCTCCGGCTTCTCCTCGCCGCCCCGGCGACGGCCGGAACGGGCGATCAGACCGTCGGCGACGGCGGCGGCCACGACCTTGGTCAGCAGCTCCGCCGACCGGATGGCATCGTCGTTGCCCGGGATCGGGAAGTCGACCTCGTCCGGGTCGCAGTTGGTGTCGAGCACCGCGATCACCGGGATGCCCAGCTTGCGGGCCTCGTCGACGGCGATGTGCTCCTTCTTGGTGTCGACCACCCAGATCGCGGCCGGAAGCTTCTGCATGTCCCGCAGACCACCCAGGGTGCGGGTCAGCTTGATCTTCTCGCGGGAGAGCTGCAGCGTCTCCTTCTTGGTGTAACCGGCGGCGGTGCCGCTCAGGTCACCCAGGGCCTCCAGCTCCTTCATCCGCTGCAGGCGCTTGTACACCGTCTGGAAGTTGGTCAGCATGCCGCCGAGCCAACGGTGGTTGACGTACGGCTGGCCGACCCGGGTCGCCTGCTCGGAGATGGCCTCCTGGGCCTGCTTCTTGGTGCCGACGAAGAGGATGCTGCCGCCCTCGGCCACCGTGTTGCGCACGAAGTCGTACGCCTTCTCGATGTAGTCGAGGGTCTGGCGCAGGTCGATGATGTAGATGCCGTTGCGCTCCGTCATGATGAAGCGCTTCATCTTCGGGTTCCAGCGCCGGGTCTGGTGCCCGAAGTGGACACCGCTCTCCAGCAGCTGACGCATGGTCACGACGGCCATGGTGGGGTACTCCTCAAGATCCCTGGTTGTCACGCCCGGCCGGTGGCCGGGCGTCCTGGCGCCTGGTCGCCGGCCATGGTGGGCCCGACCAAGATCGGGACCAGGGAGGCCGTAGCCCCACGAGGAAACGTGGAGAGGGCGCGCGAGGTCGACCGCGCGAGGCGGTCGCCAGTCGACCAGTGTACGCCCCTTCTCCGCCCGCCAGTCCCGGGGTGCGGGAACGCCCCGCACCGTCACTTTCCGGGCGTACGGGCCGGTCCGGTCCCCGCGTCCGGGCCCGGCCCCCCGGCGGGCCGGCCAGCCCGCGCCCGGCGCGTCGGCCGGGCGCGGTGCCGCGGGACCGCTCAGCGGGCCCCGAGTGCGGCGGCGACGAAGAGCACCAGCCCGACGGTCAGGTACGCCGTCGGCGGGCGGAGCCAGCCGCGGCTGCCGTCGGCGAGCGCCAGCCCACCGGTGCGCAGGCCGTACAGGCCGGCGGCGAAGATCGGCAGCCCGGCCACCAGGAACGTCCCCACCACCACGTCGGAGGCCGAGACGGGTTCGCCCACCAGCCCGTGCAGCAGGACCCGCAGGGCCGGGACCTCGAAGACGAGCGTCAGCACCGCGAGGACCACCGCCAGCGCCGGCCGGCGGGTCCGGTAGACGCCGTCGCCGGGCGGCGGGGCGTCGAGCCGGGGCGCGACCGCCGGCATCGGCCCGGTCGGCATCTCCAGCGGATGCGGGGTCGGGACGCCGGCCGGCTCGGGCGAGGCGACCGGACCGCCGGGCCGTTCCCCGACGATGAGCGGGGTCGGACCGGACGGGCGGTCCCCCACCCCGAACGGCGGCACGGCGTAGGTCGGCTCGGCCGGGCCGGTCGGCTCGACGATCGGGTAGCCGCCGGGCGGAGCCGGCCGCAGCGCGTCCGGCGTGCGGTCCGCACCGAGCGGGTCCGGCCCGGCGAGACCCTCCCGGACGCCGGTGGCGAGCTGCTCCGCGCCCTCCCGGGCCGCCCGGCGGCCGCCGCGCTCACCAGGCAGCTCGCCGGAGACCTCCGGGTCCTCCCCGCGTCGCGACCGGTAACTGCCGGTCTCCGGCTGTCCGTCACCGACCGGCTCGTTCGCGCCGAACCGTCCTGATTCGCCGTATCGGGCGGTCAGCGGGTCGGCGTACCGGCCCTCGTCCGCCCCGGCGCGCTGCTCCGGGGTCCGGAAGTCGTCGTCGCGGTAGCGCGGGTCGCCCGCTCCGCGCCAGTCCGGTTCGGCGTACCCGTGGTCGCTCCAACGCGACCCCTGCTGATCCTCGGGAAAGCTCCGTCGTCCGTCCACGACGGGCACGGTATGCGACCCGCTCCATGCGCGCCATCCGGCCGGCTGGCCGTGACACCCCAGGTCAATACCGGCACGGGTCCGGTCATCGCGGGTGCACGTTCGGTGACCGGCGAGCCGTCTCTTAGCACGGTGCCGGCATGATCGTCCGGCCGTCCACAGCCCCTCCGGTTGTCCACAGGCGGGCCGGGCGGGACGGCCGGACCGAACGGTCAGGGCCCACCGTGGGCGCCATGACGAAGCGGAACCAGGCCGTCGGCGCGTACGGGGAGCGGTGCGCGGTCCGACACCTGATCGAGGCGGGACTACGGCCCGTCGCCCGGAACTGGCGCTGCCCCGACGGCGAGATCGACATCATCGCCTGGGAGGGCGGGGTGCTCGCCTTCTGCGAGGTGAAGACCCGCCGGACGGACGACTTCGGCAGCCCGGCCGAGGCCGTCGTACCGGCCAAGGCGCGCCGGCTGCGCGGCCTGGCCGCCCGGTGGCTGGCCGAGACGGGCACCACCGCCGACGAGGTGCGCTTCGACATCCTCTCGGTCCGGCTGTCCGCGGCGGGCGCCGCCCGGGTCGACCACCTCAAGGGCGCGTTCTGAGATGGGCGGCCGGGCATGAGCTACGCCAAGGTGCTCGGCGTGGGCCTGGTCGGGGTGACCGGGCACGTGGTGGAGGTGGAGGCCGACCTGGCACCGGGGCTGCCGGCGGTGGTCATCTCCGGCCTGCCCGACACCGCCCTGCATGAGGCCCGGGACCGGGTCCGCGCCGCCATCGTGAACTCCGGCGAGAAGTGGCCGAACCGGCGGATCACCCTCAACCTGCTCCCCGCCGACCTGCCGAAGTACGGCTCCGCGTTCGACCTGGCCATCGCCACCGCCCTGCTCGGCGGCGCCGGGGAATTGCCGCTGCTGCCGCTCGAGCGGGTGGTGGTCCTCGGTGAGCTGGGGCTGGACGGCACCGTCCGACCGGTCCGCGGCGTGCTGCCGATGGTCGCCGCCGCGGTCAGGGCGGGGCTGGGGCGGGTCATCGTGCCGATCGCCAACGCGGCCGAGGCGGCGGTGATCCCCGGCGTCCGCGTCCGGGCGGTCGACACCCTGCACCGGCTGGTCGGTTTCGTCCGGGACGGCACGCCGCTGCTGGAACCCCCGGGCACCGGCCCGACGGCGCCTCCGGGCGGGCCGGATCTGGCCGACGTGGCCGGCCAGGGGCTGGGCCGGCGGGCGTTGGAGGTGACCGCCGCCGGTGGCCACCACCTCGCGCTGCTCGGGCCGCCCGGCGCCGGCAAGACCATGCTGGCCGAACGCCTGCCGTCGATCCTGCCCGAGCTGGACGACGACGCCGCGCTGGAGATCACCGCGCTGCACTCGATCGCCGGCGTGCTCCCGTCGGACGGGCGGCTGCTGCGCCGCCCGCCGTTCCAGGCGCCGCACCACACCGCCACCGTGCCCGCGCTGGTAGGCGGGGGCGCCGGACTGGCCCGCCCGGGCGCGGTGTCGCTGGCCCACCGTGGGGTGCTCTTCCTCGACGAGGCGCCGGAGTTCAGCAAGGGCGCGCTGGAGGCGTTGCGCCAGCCGTTGGAGCACGGCTGGATCCGGCTGGCCCGGACCCGGGGCGGCACGGAGTACCCGGCGCGGGTGCAGCTGGTGCTGGCCGCCAATCCCTGTCCGTGCGCGAAACCGGCCGGCGACACGCAGTGCGAGTGCAGCCCGCTGACCCGGCGACGCTACCTGGGGCGGCTCTCCGGGCCCCTGCTGGACCGGATCGACGTGCAGGTCACCGTGCTGCCCGTGCGGGCGGCCGAGCTGATGGAGACGGGCGGGGCGAACGAGTCCTCGGCCATCGTCGGGGCGCGGGTCGCCGCGGCCCGCGCCGCCGCGGCCGAGCGCTGGGCCCCGGTCGGCCGTCGGCTCAACGCCGAGATCCCCGGCCCGCTGCTGCGCCGCTCGCCCTGGCGGTTGCCGGGTCGGGAGACCGACGAGCTGCGCGCCCGGCTGGACAGCGGTTCGCTCTCGGCCCGGGGCTTCGACCGGATCATTCGGCTGGCGTGGACGATCGCCGACCTGGACGGGCGGGACCGACCGGACCGGGAGGACGTCCGGGAGGCGATCGGACTACGGACGGGAGCGGGAGCATGAGTCGTGACGAGGAGATCCGCGCGGAGGACCGGCTGGCCCGCGCCGCGCTGACCTGGCTCACCGAACCGGGCACCTGGTCGGTGCACCGGCTGGTCGAGCGGCTCGGCGCGCCGGCCGCCCTGGCGCTACTCTGCGACGGCGGCGCGCCGGAGGAGAAGCTGCACGCCACGGTGGCGGCCCGGCTCGCCGCCGGTGACCCCCGGGCGGCGGCGGCCCGGGCGCTGGAACGGATCGATCGACTCGGCGCCCGGATCGTCACGCCCGACGACGACGAGTGGCCGGTCGGCGTCGACGACCTGCGCCGGCTCGCCCTCTCCGGGGCCAGCCGCCGGGTGGACGCCGAGACCGCCCCACCGCTCTGCTTCTGGGTACGCGGCGCCTGGCCGCTGGCCGAGGCGATGGCGCGGTCCGTGGCCGTGGTCGGCGCCCGGGCCGCCACGCCCTACGGCGTGCACGTGGCCACCGAGCTCGGCTACGGCTTGGCGGACCGGGAGTGGTCGGTGGTCTCCGGCGGGGCGTTCGGCATCGACGCCGCCGCGCACCGGGGCGCGTTGAACGCCGGTGGGGTGACGGTGGCGGTGCTGGCCTGCGGGTTGGACCGGCCCTACCCGATGGGCAACACCGCCCTCTTCGACCGGATCGCCGAGACGGGGCTGCTGGTCAGCGAGTGGATGCCGGGCGCCGAGCCGCTCCGGCCCCGGTTCCTGATCCGCAACCGGGTGATCGCCGCCGCCACCCGGGGAAGCGTCCTGGTGGAGGCGTCCGCGCGCAGCGGCGCGACGCAGACCATGCGCCGGGCGCTGGCGATCGACCGACCGGGAATGGTGGTGCCCGGCCCGGTCACCTCGGCCATGTCGGTCGGCGCCCACGAACTGCTCCGGGAGCAGCCCACGGCCCGACTCGTCACCGGGGTCGCGCACGTACTGGAGGAGGTGGGACGGATCGGGGCCGACCTGGCACCCCCGGCCCGGGGGCCGCGACGGCCCACCGACGAGCTCGACGACGAGGCCGCCATGGTGCTGGAGTCCCTGCCGCGCCGGGGGCTGCACAACCCGGACGCGGTGGCCGCCCGCGCCGGCGTCGCCGTCCGGGTCGCGTTGCGCAAGCTGTCCCTGTTGGAGGAGTTGGGGCTGGTGGTCCGCCGGGACGGCGGGTACGCGCTGGCCCCGCCACCGGGCCGGCGTGCGGCCGGCACCCGCCCGGCAGGCGCACCGCCACCGCCCGGATGAGGTCAGCCCACCGCCCGGACGAGTCCGCCCACAGCCGGGCGCCCGGAGCCGGACGAACCGACCGGGGCCACGTCGGCTCAGTCGCCCTCGAAGCGGATCTCCACCTCCCGGCCGGTCAGGCAGCGCCGGGTGAGCTGCGTGAGCCGGCGCACCTGGTCCACCTCCGCGGGCGCGCGGGCCACCTCGGCCAGGCAGCGCAGCTCCGCGAGGAGTTGCGGTGCCGCCTCGGCGCTGACCACCAGCTCCCCGAGCGGATCGATGCGGTCCAGCAACGGCGTACGACCCCCGCCCCGCACCCGCTTCAACAGGTCGAGCAGCACGTCGTCGGGGTCGGCGACCACCCCGGCCGCGACGCACGTCGGGCGACCCCGACCGGGTCCGGCCCGGACCAGCCGGTAGAGGACGGCATCCACACCCACGCTCGGTCCCCCTCCTCCCGTCGGCGTGACCTTCCCGGGTCGACGCCACTCCGTTCCGCCTCGCGAGTCACCCTTGCGCGCCATCCGCCGGCTCGACACCGTGACGCCCCCTGCCCGGCCCCGACACGGTGAATGCCGACGCCGCGATGCCGCCGGGCCCGTGACGCCACCGGCCCCGCGCCGGGGCAGCTCCGGCATGGCCGACCGGCCGTAGCGTTCGGGGCACCCCGTAACCAGCAGCGACACCGGCGCGGTCGTGGTCACGTCCGCTCGGCGGCGCTGCCACCGTCCTCTTCGTACGACCAGTTTCCCCTGTCCAGGTCCCGTTCAGCCACCCCTGACGGCGCACCGAACCGCAACGCCCCACCGGCGAGCCGGGGACGGGACGACCGCCTGGCGTCCTGCCATTGCCGGATCGGGCCCGTAGGCTGGATCGGTGCCCGCCGAGAGCTGGATCAGGCCGCCTTCCGCACCGGCCACCACCGGCGCACGCGAGCCGGCGCGGACGGGTCCCGGCGCGCCGGCACCGGGTCGGAGTGGGCGATGAGCGGCGCGGGGCGCGGCACCCGGGCCGCCCACGAGGGACTGCCGCCGGCGATGCGGGAGTCGGTGGACGACTTCGCCGACCATCTGGCTCGGGTGCGCAACCGCTCCGCGCACACCGTGCGGGCGTACGTCACCGATCTGGTCTCGCTGCTCGACCATGCCGTCCGGATGGGCTGCGTCGACCTGGCCGAGCTCGACCTGACGGTGCTGCGCAGCTGGTTGGCGAAGCAGCGGACGATGGGGGCCGCCCGTACGTCGCTGGCCCGGCGCGCCGCGTCGGCACGTACCTTCAGCGCCTGGGCCCACCGGTCGGGACTGCTGCCCGCCGACGTGGCCGCCCCGCTGGCCAGCCCGAAGGCCCACCGCGAGCTGCCCACCGTGCTCCGCGCCGACCAGGCCGCCGCCCTGATGGCCGCCCCCTCCCGGGCCACCCCGCCACCGTGGGCCACCGACCGGGCCGCCGCACCGCCCGAAGCCACGGACCGGACCGCCGCACCACCCGAAGCCACGGACCGGACCGCCGCACCAGCCGAAGACGTCGACGGGGCCGCCGCGCCGCACAGGGGCGCCGACCGGGCAGGCGGCCAGTCCGTGGCCGGCGAGGACGAGCCGGTGCTGCTGCGGGACCGGGTGCTGCTGGAACTGCTCTACGGCACCGGGATCCGGATCAGCGAGGCATGCGGCCTGGACGTCGCCGACGTCGACCAGGGCCGCCGGGTGGTGCGGGTGCTGGGCAAGGGCGGCCGGGAACGCGCCGTGCCGTACGGGGTGCCGGCGCAGCGCGCGCTGGACGCGTGGCTGGGCCGGGGCAGACCCGCGCTGGCCGGCCCGGGCTCCGGAGGCGCTCTGCTGCTGGGGGCGCGGGGCGGGCGGCTGAACCCGACCACCGCGCGCCGGATCGTCGCCGGGTACGCCGAGCGGGCCGGCCTGCCCCGGACCAGCCCGCACGGGCTGCGGCACTCGGCGGCCACCCACCTGCTCGAGGGCGGCGCGGACCTGCGCGCGGTGCAGGAGCTGCTCGGCCACTCCTCGCTGGCCAGCACCCAGATCTACACGCACGTCTCGGTGGAACGGCTGCGGGCGGCGTACCGGCAGGCGCATCCGCGCGCCTGACCGACCCGGCGGACCGCGCCGTCGGTGGGCCGTCACCCGTGGGAGGGCGGCGATGGGCGAGCTGATGATCGACGGCGGGCTACGATCGGCGGATGACGGTCCCGCAGCCGCCCGAGCCGATCGCCGGGGCTCGACTGCTCTTCTCGCTCGACCCGTCGGTCAGCCACCTCAACCACGGCTCGTTCGGCGCCGTCCCGATCGGGGTGCAGCGGACCCAGCAGCGGCTGCGCGACGAGATGGAGGCGAACCCGCTGCGCTTCTTCACCCAGGGCCTGGTCGACCGGATCGCCCACACCCGCCGGCACCTGGCCGGCTTCCTGGGGGCCGACCCGGAGGGCACCGCGCTGGTGGGCAACGCGACCACCGGGGTGGCGGTGGTGCTCCAGTCGCTCGGCCTGCGCCCCGGCGACGAGGTGCTGACCACGGACCACGGGTACGGCGCGGTCGGCTTCTCCGTGCAGCGGGAGTGCCGGCGCACCGGGGCGACGCAGCGGACCTTGCACGTGCCGCTGACCGCCGGCGACGAGGAGGTCGTCGAGATCGTCCGGTCCGGGTTGCGCCCTGGACGGACCAAGCTGCTGGTGGTCGACCAACTCACCTCCGCCACCGCCCGGCTCTTCCCGGCCGCCGCCGTGGTCGGGGTGGCCCGTGAGCACGGCGTGCCCGTCCTGGTCGACGCGGCGCACGCCCCGGGCATGCTGCCGATCTCCGTGGCCTCCGTCGGCGCCGACTTCTGGGTCGGCAACCTGCACAAGTGGGCGTACGCGCCGCGCGGGACCGCCGCGCTGGTGGTCGCGGAGCCGTGGCGGGAGCGGATCGAGCCGCTGGTCGTCTCCTGGGAGCAGGAGGCCGGCTTCCCCGCCCGGGTCGAGTGGCAGGCGACGCTGGACTACACCCCCTGGCTGGCCGCCCCGGTGGGGCTGTTCGCCCTGCGCAGCCTGGGCCTGGACCGGGTACGCGCGCACAACGCCGCACTGGCCGCGTACGGGCAGCGGGTCGTCGGGGACGCCCTCGGGGTGGCGCCGACCGACCTGCCGGAGCCCGGCGGACCGACGGTGTCCATGCGGCTCATCCCGCTGCCGCGTGGCGTCGCCACCACGATGGACGCGGCGAAGGCGCTGCAGACCCGGATCGCGGAACGGCTCGCCGCCGAGGTGGCGGTGATGACCTGGAACGGCCGGGGCTGGCTGCGGCTGTGCGGCCAGGTCTACAACACCCGCGACGAGTACGACCGGCTGGCGGTCCGGCTCCCCACGCTGCTCGCCCAGCGCTGAGCCGTCGAGGGGCAGCAGCCGGACGGGTCCCCGGCCGAGCAGGGCCAGCGGGTCGAGGTATTCGTCGCCCCGGCGCAGCCCCCAGTGCAGGCACGCCGTGGCCGGGCAGCCGGCGTGGCCGGCGAGCAGGGCGCCGATCCGGGTACCGGCGGTCACCCGGGCGCCGGCGGCCAGGCCGGGGCGTACCGGCTCGTAGGTGGTCCGCAGCCCGTCGCCGTGCCCGACGGTGACCACCGGGCGCCCGGCCACCGTGCCGGCGAAGAGCACCACGCCCGCGCCGGCCGACCGGACCTCGGCGCCCGGGTCGGCGGCCAGGTCGACGCCCCGGTGACCGGAGAGCCAGGGCCGGGGCGGCGGATCGAACCGGCGCACCGGCCGGGGCGTGCCGTCGAGCGGCCACCGGAACCGCGCCCCGGGCCGGGGCGCCCCTTCCCCCGTCGCCAAGCCGGCCAGGGACGCACCCGCCCGGGACACATCCGGCGGGGAGACGACCAGCGGGGACCCGCTCGCCGGGGCGACGGCCACCGGGGCGGCGTGCGACGGGGCGACCACCGGGGCGGGCGGTGCCGGGAGGATCGGCGGGAGCATGAGGAGGGCCGCCGTGACGGGCCCGGACGCTGTTCGCACGGCCGGCAGCCTGCCCCCGACGGCGGTCCCCGCGCCACCGGCGGGCACCGCCGACTGTGGACGGCGACCCGGCTGTGGAGAACGCCCGGCGGCGGAGTCGATCTGCTATGCGAGCGCACCGGCCGGCAACCCGCACCGCCTATGCTGAGCCGGTGACGCGGGACTGGTACGCCTGGCACGACGACTACGACCAGCCGGGCTCGGCGCTGTTCCGACGCCTGACCGAGCTGCGGCTGCGCATCCGCGAGGCGCTGGACCAGGCCCCGCCCGGCCCGCTCCGGGTGGTCAGCCTCTGCGCCGGTCAGGGGCGGGACCTCATCCCGGTGCTCGCGACGCATCCCCGGCGGGACGACGTGACCGCCCGCCTGGTCGAACTGGACCCCCGCAACGCCGAGGTGGCCCGGGCGGCCGCGGCGCAGGCCGGCCTGTCGGCGGTGGAGGTGGTGGTCGGCGACGCGGCGCTGACCGACCACTACGCCGACCTCGCCCCGGCGGAGCTCGTGCTGGTCTGCGGGATCTTCGGCAACATCGTCGACGCCGACATCCGGGCCACGGCGGCGCACTGCGCCGCCCTCTGCGCCACCGGCGGCACGGTCTTCTGGACCCGGCACCGCCGCGCACCGGACCTGGTGCCCGCCATCTGCGACTGGTTCGCCGAGGAGGGCTTCACCCCGGTGGCGGTGAGCAGCCCGGCCGACGGGGTGGGGGTGGGCGTGCACCGCTTCACCGGCCGACCCCGGCCCCTGCCGGCCGGCGTCCGGATGTTCGAGTTCGTCGGCCACGACCGCCTCACCCACCCGTGACCGGGCGTCCGCCCGCCGACCGCCGGGAGCAGAGATGACCACTGTGGACGACGTCAGCCGGCCGTCCCGGATCGCCGGTCCGGACGAGGCGATCAGCGGGGAGGAGCTGCAGCTGGCCGCGCGCAACCACGGCATCCCCCTCGAGGCGCTGCGCTACGACGTCACCCCGGCCGGGCTGCACTACCTGCTCATCCACTACGACATCCCGGACGTCGACCCGGTGGCGCACACGCTGACCGTCGACGGCGCGGTGGACCGGCGGCTGAGCCTCGACCTGGCCGCGCTGCGGGACCGGCCCCGGGTCACCCACCGGGTGACCCTGGAGTGCGCCGGCAACGGTCGGGCGCTGCTGCAGCCGCGGCCGGTCAGCCAGCCGTGGCTGGTGGAGGCGGTCGGCAACGCCGAGTGGACCGGCACGCCGCTGGCGCCGCTGCTGCGCGAGGCCGGGCTCTCCCCGGACGCCGTTGACGTGGTCTTCACCGGCGCCGACCACGGCGTCGAGCGGGGCGTCGAGCAGGACTACCAGCGGGCGCTGCCGGTCGCGGACGCGCTGCGCGAGGAGGTGCTGCTGGCGTACGAGATGAACGGCGCTCCCCTGCTGCCGCAGCACGGCGCGCCGCTGCGGCTGATCGTGCCCGGCTGGTACGGCATGGCGCACGTGAAGTGGCTGCGCGACGTCCGGGTGCTGACCGAGCCGTTCGACGGCTACCAGAACGCGGTGGCGTACCGGCTGCGGAGCGACGCCGACGACCCGGGCGTGCCGGTGACCCGGATCGAGCCCCGCGCCCTGGTCCGCCCGCCGGGCTTCCCGGACTTCATGTCGCGTACCCGGGTGCTGCGCCCCGGTCCGTGCACGGTGGACGGTCGGGCCTGGTCGGGTCACGCGCCGGTCAGCGCGGTGGAGGTGACCACCGACGGTGGCGCGAGCTGGGCCCCGGCCCGGCTGGACGAGCCGAGCGGCGGGGAGTGGGCGTGGCGGCGGTGGCGGTTCGACTGGACCCCGGAGCCGGGGCGGTACGTGCTGGGCGCCCGGGCCACGGACGCCTCCGGACGCCGTCAGCCGGTCGAGCAGCCGTGGAACCGGGGCGGCTTCGCCAACAACCTGGTGCAGCGGGTCGAGGTGGTGGTGCTGGCGGGGTGAGCGGCGCGGTGGGCCGGGCCGTCAGCCGGGCGGATCAGCCGCGGCGAGCGGAGACCGTCAGCCGCCGAATCCGGAGTCTGCGGGAAGGGAGATGTCCGGCTTTTCGAGCTCTTCCACATTGACGTCCTTGAACGTCATTACCCGGACGTTCTTGACGAAACGGGCAGGGCGGTACATGTCCCACACCCAGGCGTCGTGCATCTCGACCTCGAAGTAGACCTCGCCGTCCGAGTTGCGTACGTGCAGGTCGACCTGGTTGGCCAGGTAGAAACGGCGCTCGGTCTCCACCACGTAGGAGAACTGGCGGACAATGTCGCGGTACTCCCGGTAGAGCTGCAGCTCCATCTCGGTCTCGTACTTCTCGAGATCTTCCGCGCTCATCGCACTCCGCCTTCCATGACCACATCTTCCCCCACCGGCGCCGGAGGTCGAGGCTGCTCGCCCAACGCCACGCCGACGGTACCCCCTGACGCGCCGGAGCGCTCCATCGGCTCGTCCGGGCCGTCCACGGCCGGACGCCGGAACCGCGGTGGGCGCCCGTCCCGGCCGGAGATCGTGGCCACGTTGACGTACGAGAACCGGTGCTCCCGGCACGGCCCGTGCTCCCGCAGGGCCGCCGTGTGCTCGGCCGTGATGTAGCCCTTGTGCTCGGCGAAGCCGTACCCCGGGTACCGGTCGTCCAGCTCCACCATGATCCGGTCCCGGGTGACCTTGGCCAGCACGCTCGCCGCCGCCACGCAGGCCGCCACCCGGTCGCCCTTCCAGACCGCCAGCCCCGGCACGTCCAGCCCGTCGACGCCGAAGCCGTCGGTCAGCACGTACTCCGGTCGGGTGATCAGCGACGCGAGGGCGCGCCGCATCGCGGCCACGTTGCACACGTGCAGCCCGCGCGCGTCGACCTCCTCGGCGGGGATCACCACCACCGCGTACGCGAGGGCGCGGGCGACCACCTCGTCGTAGATCCGCTCCCGGCTGGCCGGGGTGAGCAGCTTGGAGTCGGCCAGCCCGTCGATCTCGCCGCGCCGCCCCTCGGGCAGCACCGCCGCGGCGGCGACGAGGGGCCCGGCACAGGCGCCCCGGCCCGCCTCGTCCGCGCCGGCCACGTGGCGGAAGCCCCGCCGTTGCAGGGCGCGCTCCAGCGCGTACAGGCCACCGTCGCGGCGCACCACGGTGCGCGGGGGCGTCAGCACGGCGTACCCCGGTGGGCGGCCGGTCGGGCGGCGAGCGCCCGGGTCAGCACCGTCGGCAGGTCCTCCGGGTAGTAGCGCTCGTCGGTGCCGGCCAGCTCGCCCAGGGACCACCAGCGGTGGCCGGTGACGCTGGCCCGCTCGATCTCGTCGAAGCCCGCCGTGTCCACCTCCCAGGCCGGCACGCGGACCAGGAAGAACTCCTGCTCCTGCCGGTACCAGACCCCGTCGAACGGGAACTCGACCGTCTCGGCCCACACCGGCGGGCCCAGCTCGCTCGGGGTGAGCCGCAGCCCGGTCTCCTCGGCAAGCTCGCGGGCCGCGCCGTCGGCCGGACTCTCCCCGGGGTCGAGGCCGCCGCCGGGGGTGAACCAGTAGCTGTGGCCGGGCCGGGCCGGATCGGTGCCGGCGAAGAGCAGCACCCGGTCGGCCGCGTCGACGAGCAGCACCCGGGCCGCGCGTCGCGGGGTGTAGACGGTCACCGCCCAAGCCTGCCAGACGGCTCCGACGAACGCCCACGCCCTCCGGGGTCAGGGACTGGGGATCCCGTCGAACTGCTTCGGGACGGTGAGCCAGGTCGCCCGGTCGACCGGCCAGAAGACGGTGAACGCCCGCCCGACCACCTGGTCCTCGGGGATGGTGGCCTCGGTGATGTCCTGCCCGGACTGCTGCCAGTGCTCCAGCGAGTCGCCCGAGGCTTCCCGGTGGTCACCCATGACCCAGAGCCGCCCCTGCGGCACCGTGATGTCGAAATCCTGGTCGGCCGGCTTGTTCCCGGGATAGATGTACGGCTCGTCCAGCGACCGGCCGTTGATGACCAACCGGTCCTGGGCGTCGCAGCAGACCACGTGATCGCCGCCGACCCCGATCACCCGCTTGATGAAGTCCTCCCCCTCCGGGTTGCCGCTCCACTCGGTGGGCGCCTCGAAGACGATCACCTCGCCCCGGTGCGGCGACCGGAAGTCGTAGACCAGCTTGTTGACCAGCACCCGATCGTCGATCTTGAGAGTGTTCTCCATGGACGGGGAGGGGATGAAGAAGGTCTGCAGCACGAAGGCACGCACCAGCACTGCGACCAGGATCGCCACACCCAGGAGGATGGGCAGCTCCTTCCAGAAGGAACTGCGAGGCTTTTCGGTCTGCTCGTCAATCACGGGAGGAGCCTACGACGCCGGGCATGTGGGGGCCGCCCGGAACGCGCGAGAACGGAGAGGGCCGCCGTGACCGGCAGGATCAGCACCACACCGCCCACCGGGTCGGGGTCGACGGGGGCCGGCCCGGCCGGCGCGCCGTCCGCCCGGGGCAGGCTGGCGAAGCTGTCCGGCACCGGCAGCGAGGTCCACCGCTCGGAGGGCCAGACGATCATGAAGGCCCGGCCCACCACGTTGTCGATCGGCACCGGGCCCTGGCAGCGCGCGTCCTGGGAGACCAGCCGGTGGTCGCCCATCACGAAGATCTGCCCGGCCGGCACGACCACCTCGGTGAACTGCCGGGACCGGCACTCCTTCGGGTTCGGCGGCAGCTCGGGCGGCGAGTCCTCGGAGACGTACGCCCGCTCGTCCAGCGGTACGCCGTTGACGACGACCCGGCCCTTGTCGCAGCACCAGACCTTGTCGCCGGGGACCCCGATCACCCGCTTGATGAAGTCCTTCTCGCCGGGGCGGCTGACCCCGACCAGGTCGCCGAGCGTGCGGCCGACCTTCCCGGCGAAGCCGGCCGGCGGCGCCGGGGTCTCCTGGGCGACCCACTTGTCGGTGCCCCGGAAGACCACCACCTCGCCGCGCACCGGATCGCGGACGTCGTAGACGACCTTGTTGACCAGCACCCGGTCGCCGATGAGGAGGGTGTTCTCCATCGACCCGGAGGGGATGAAGAACGCCTGGAGCAGGAAGGTGCGGATCAGCACCGCGAGGCAGAACGCGACGACCAGGAGCAGCGGCAGCTCCTGCCAGAGGGGCATCTGTCGCCTGGAGCGCCGGGCCCGCCGGCGCCAGGGGTCGACGGTGCCGTCCTCGTCCAGCATCTGCACCATGCCACTCTCCGGTCCGCAGAAACGACACTACCGCCCGGGAGCCTCGTCGTGAGGCCCCACGGGCGGTAGTGGAACGCTGCGCCGCGCCGGACACGCCGCGGCGTCGCTGCCCTCCTACGCCCGTACGACCAGGGTAATGCGATCCGGTCGATACGACATCCGCGCAGCTCAGGCGGCGTGGCGAGCGAAAATTCAGCTCGTCGGCTGCTTCTCGCGCAGCTCCTTGATCTTGGCCTTCTTGCCGCGCAGCTCGCGCAGGTAGTAGAGCTTGGCCCGACGCACGTCACCGCGGGTCACGACCTCGATCCGGTCGATCACCGGGCTGTTGATCGGATACGTCCGCTCCACACCGACACCGAAGCTGACCTTGCGGACCGAGAAGGTCTCGCGCAGACCGTCACCCTGGCGGCGGATGACGACGCCCTGGAAGATCTGGACACGGGACCGGTTTCCCTCGACGACCCGCGCGTGCACCTTCACGGTGTCACCGGCACGGAAGTCGGGGAGGTCGACCCGCTTCGACTGGGCGTCAAGGGAGTCCAGGATGTTCATCGCTGTGTCCTCGTGAGGCTCACGGCGCACCGTCACTCGGTGCGCGGATGGGTGATTCTGATCCCCGGGTGGTGGACGGCGGGCCGACCCCGGTCGAGGATCCTCGCAGCCGTCCACGGGCGCGGACGGATGCGGCAACCCCTCTACTTTGCCACATCCCCCGGCGACGGCTGAAATCCACCCCGGTCCAGCGCGGCCCGGTCCCGCTTGTCCAGGCTCTCCGGGGGCAGCGCGGCAATCATGTCGGGGCGGCGCGCGGCCGTCCGGGTCAGCGCCTCGTCCCGCCGCCAGCGGGCGATCCGCCCGTGGTCACCGGAGCGGAGCACCTCCGGCACCTCGTGCCCGCGCCAGGTTGCCGGCTTGGTGTACATCGGGGCCTCGAGCAGCCCGTGGGCGTGCGACTCCTCGTCCAGCGACCCGGCGTTGCCGAGCACCCCGGGCAGCAGCCGGGTGACCGCCTCCAGGATCACCAGCACGGCGACCTCGCCGCCGAAGAGCACGTAGTCGCCGAGGGAGACCTCGGTCACCCGCATCCGGGTCGCCGCGTGGTCGAGCACCCGCTGGTCGATGCCCTCGTACCGGCCGCAGGCGAAGAGCAGGTGCGACTCGGCGGCCAGCTCGTGCGCCATGGCCTGGGTGAACCGGACGCCGGCCGGCGAGGGCACCAGCAGCCGGGGCAGCGTGTGGCCGTCCGGGCTGAGCTCGTCGGGGGCGAGGGCGTCCAGCGCCTCGCCCCACGGCTCCGGCCGCATCACCATGCCGGGGCCGCCGCCGTAGGGGGTGTCGTCGACCGTGCGGTGCACGTCGTGGGTCCAGGTCCGCAGATCGTGTACGGCCAGCCGGAGCGTGCCGGTCGCCCGGGCCCTGCCGATCAGCGACAGGTCCAGCGGGGCGAAGTACTCCGGGAAGATCGACACGATGTCGACGCGCATGGGGGGTGCTCCGGCGGTCTAGAGGTCGAGCAGACCGGCCGGCGGGTCGACGACGACGCGACCGCCGGCGAGGTCGACCTCGGGCACGATCGCCTTGACGAACGGGATCAGCGCGGTACGGCCCTCGGGACGGCGCAGCACCAGCAGGTCCGAGGAGGGCGCGTGGTCGATCCCGGCCACCTCGCCCAGCCGCTCGCCGGCCGGGTTGACCACGGCGAGGCCGACCAGCTGGTGGTCGTGGAACTCCTCCGGGTCCTCCGGCGGCGCGACGTCGCCGCTGTCCACCGTGAGCAGGGTGCCGCGCAGCGCCTCGGCGACGTCCCGCTCCAGCACGCCCTCGAAGGCCACCAGCAGCCGGCCCTGGTGCCAGCGCGCCGACTCGATGGTCAGCTCGGCGGGCACCCGGAACGGCACACCGGGACCGGGCGCCGGGCTGGCCGGGGGTGCCGCCCCCGGTTCGGTGCGCAGCACATCGCGGCTGCGCGACGAAACAGCCGGGGGCCTCGCCCCCGGCTCGGTGCGCAGCACCGAGCCGGGGGAGAACCGTGCTTCGGGCTCATCGGTCCGCACCTCCACGGTGACCTCACCGCGGAGCCCGTGCGGCTTGCCGATCCTGCCGACGACGAGAAGCATCAGTACGAGTCGACGATGTCGACGCGTACCCCACGCCCACCGATGGAGCCGATCACCTGGCGCAGCGCCTTGGCGGTCCGGCCGGACCGCCCGATCACCGTGCCGAGGTCCTCGGGGTGCACGCGGACCTCGAGCCGATTGCCCCGACGGGAATCGACCATCCGCACCCGGACGTCGTCCGGGTGGTCGACGATCCCCTTGACCAGGTGCTCCAGGGCGGGACGCAGTGCCATGTCAGGCCTGCTCGCCGGACTCGGCACCGGTCTGCTCCTCGGCCTTCGGCGCCTCGGCCTCGGCCGGGGCAGCCTCCGCCTTCGGAGCCTCCGCCTTCGGAGCCTCCGCCTTCGGAGCCTCCGCCTTGGCGGCCTTCTTGGCCGGCTTGGCCGGGGTCTCCGGAGCCAGGCCGGCAGCGGCCTTCGCCTCGGCCTCGTACGCCGCCTTGCGGTCGGCCCGCTCCGCGGCGACCTTCAGCGGCGGCGGGGCCGGCAGGCCCTTGAACTTCTGCCAGTCGCCGGTCAGCTCCAGCAGGCGCTGCACCGCCTCACTCGGCTGCGCGCCGACGGAGAGCCAGTACTGGACCCGCTCCGACTTGACCTCGATCACCGAAGGGTCCTCCTTCGGCTGGTACACGCCCACGAACTCGATCGCGCGACCGTCACGCTTGGTGCGCGAGTCGGCGACGACGATGCGGTACTGCGGGTTGCGGATCTTGCCCATCCGCAGGAGCCGGATCTTTACGGCCACAGTTGTTTCGCTCCTGTTGCGATTTCACCGGCCCGGTACGGGCGGTGCACGGGTGAGCGCCGACCGGCACAGTGGGGTTTGGGCCGGAGACTACTCGGTGGACTGGCGACGCGCCCGGGTTAGAGGGCGCCGGACGCGCGCCGGATACCAGCGACCCATTCTGCCAGATCCGGCGCCGATCTCTCACACCGGACCCGGACAGGTCACCCGAGCCGGCAGCCGGGTGACGCACGACACCGTCAGCGGACCGGCGGACGGTCCCAGCCGGGTGGCAGTTCGTCCGGTACGTCCCATTCGGCGGGCGGCGTGAAGTCGCACCAGGTGCCGTCGAACGGGAACGCGCCGGCCTCGGCGAGGGCGATGACCCGCTCCCCCTCGGCCCGGACCGCCTTCTCGTCGGCCACCCAGTAGTCGTCGGGGAAGGCGAGGCGCTCGAGGAACTCCTCCTCGTCCTTCCACTCCCAGCTCAGGTCCGGCCGGACCACCACGTCCAGGTCCTGGTCGACCATGTCCACGCCGGCCACCGAGCCGTCGTCCCAGCGGACGCCCGGTTCCTCCAGGTTGACGTACCAGTTGTTGAACCGGCCCCGGGCGTCCCGGAACCACCACACCGAGTGGGCCGCGCCGGTGGGCAGGAACTTCAGCACCGGCGGCCCGTTCCACCGACCCCGCGCCAGCCGGTAGGACGACGTGATCCACTCGGCGAACGGCATCGCCCGCATGCCCAGTCCCGCCGCGGTGACCTCGTGCGCCACCGGTGAGTCCCGGGCGACCCAGAGCAGCAGGCCCCGGTCGTCGTCGAGGACCACCCGGGCCGACCGGACCCAACCGATCCGGCCGTGCCGCACGTTCCGATGCATGATCAGCCGGCCCGGCGCGAACCGGGCGACGGGACCGCCGGGACGCACCTCAGTACGCGCGGGCGAGGATGGCGACCAGGTCCGACTCGTCCTCCGCGTCCGGCACCGAGCCGTCGGCGCGGAGCAGGCACCGGACCGTCACGCCCTGGCCGTTCGCCTCGGCCTCGCCCTGGACGCCGACCGCCGACCACGGCACCTTGGCCCAGCCGGTGGCCGCGGCCTCGATCGCCTCGGCCAGCGTCGACACCTCGACGGTGCGGGACTCGCGGTGGGCCAGGGCCTGGTCGTGCAGCGTCCGCTGGTCGGCCTCCAGCGCCGCCAGGACCGCGCCGACCACGTCGGCCACCGGCGTCGGGGACTTCGAGCCGTCCGTACGCCGGACCACGACCGCGTTGCCGGCGGCCAGGTCGCGGGGGCCGACCTCGACGCGTACCGGGTAGCCGCGCAGCTCGGCGTCGACGGCCCGGCGGCCGAACGGGGTGTCCGTGCGGTCGTCGAGCGCGACCCGGACCCCGGCGTCGCGCAGCGCGTCGCGGAGCTTGGCCGCCGCCTCGCCGACGCCCTCGCCGTCCTTGACCACCATCACGTACGCCTGGACCGGCGCCAGCTTCGGCGGCACCCGCAGGCCGTTGTCGTCGCCGTGACACATGATCAGGCCGCCGAGCATCCGGGTGGAGGTGCCCCAGGAGGTGGTCCAGGCGTGCTCCCGGCCGCCCTCGGCCGAGGAGTAGCTGATGTCGAACGCCTTGGCGAAGTTCTGCCCGAGCTCGTGGCTGGTGCCGAGCTGGAGGGCCTTGCCGTCGCCCATCATGCCTTCGCAGGTGTAGGTGGCGGTCGCGCCGGCGAACCGCTCGCGGGCGGTCTTCAGGCCGACCACCACCGGGATGCCGAGCACGTTGACCATCAGGTCCTCGTACGCCTCGTGCAGGATCCGCCGGGCGTAGGCGCGGGCGTCCTCGCGGGTGGCGTGCGCGGTGTGCCCCTCCTGCCAGAGGAACTCACTGGTCCGCAGGAAGATCCGCGGGCGCAGCTCCCAGCGGACCACGTTCGCCCACTGGTTGAGCAGCAGCGGCAGGTCCCGGTACGAGTCGATCCACTTGGCCATGAACTCGCCGATCACCGTCTCGCTGGTGGGGCGGACGACCACCGGCTCGGCGAGCTGCTTGCCACCACCGTGGGTGACCACCGCCAGCTCCGGCGAGAAGCCCTCGACGTGCTGGGCCTCGCGCTTGAGGTAGCTCTCGGGGATGAAGAGCGGGAAGTACGCGTTCTCCGCGCCGGCCGCCTTGATCCGGGCGTCCATCTCGGCCTGCATCCGCTCCCAGATGGCGTAGCCGGCCGGTCGGATCACCATGGTCCCCCGGACCGGGCCGTTGTCGGCCAGCTTCGCCTTGGCGATCAGGTCCTGGTACCAGCGGGGAAAGTCCTCCGCACGGGGAGTGAGCACGCGTGCCATGACCGCACATCCTATGCGCCGCCCGCCGGGCCGCCGCGGTCGGGCGCGCCCGGCGCGCGGGACGAGCGCCGGGGCGGGCCCGCACGGGGCAGCGGGAGACGCCCCACGCTGGCTACCATCTGCGGCCATGTCGCCGCTGCGCTCCCTGTTCGGCCGCGCCTCCGGGCCGGCCCCGCTGCCGTATCCGCCCACCTCGCCGGAGGGGCTGGCCGCCCGCTGGGTGCGCTGGGTGGCGGCGCACGGGCCGGCGAAGAACCCGGTCCGCGACACCACCGGCGAGAACGCCGAGCACCACCAGGCCGACGACGTCTGGTTCCTGGCCGGCACCTACGGCGGGTCGGTGACCCGGCACTGCGCGGTGCCCGCCGGCCGGCCGCTGTTCTTCCCGGCGTTCAACATGTGGCGGTTCCCGGCGGAGGTGGGCGAGGTGCCGGTGGTGTCCCGGGCGACCGGGCACGCCCAGCTCGACGGGGCGCCGCTGCCGCTGGCCGCGGTCGGCACGCCGACCCCGTTCGAGGTGCGCGGCGCGCTCGGCAACGGGGTGACCTCGACGCCCCGCCCGACGCCGGTGACCTGCTGGGGGCTCTGGGCCAGCCTCCCGCCGCCGGCCCCCGGCGCCCACGAGCTGACCTTCGGCGGCACCGACGGCGGCGGGTTCTGGGTGGAGGCGCAGTACCGCCTCGTCGTGAACTGAGCCGTCCCGCCGCCCGTAGACTTCCGGGCACCATGGACGAACCCCGGGACTCGGCCCGCCAACGCCTGCGGGACAGCATCGTCGACGCCGCCCGCGCGCAGACCGTCGCGACCGGCTGGGACGGCGTGCGGATGGGTGGGGTGGCGAGCGCCGCCGGGGTGAGCCGGCAGACCGTCTACAACGAGTTCGGCACCAAGGCCGGGCTGGCCGAGGCGCTGGCCCGGCGGGAGGTCGACCGGTTCGTCTCGGCGGTCCGCGCGGCCCTGCGGGAGCACGGCGCCGACGTCCGGGCCGGCGCGTACGCGGCCATCGCGCACACCCTCACCGAGGCGGCCGGCAACCCGCTGATCAAGGCGATCCTGACCAGCGCCCGGGGCGGCTCGGACGAGCTGCTGCCCTACCTGACCACCCGCTCGGAGCTGGTGCTGGCCGAGGCCTCCGGGGCGCTGCTGGAGTGGGCGAGCATCCACCTGCCGGCGGCGGACCCGGCCCGGCTGGCGTTCGCCGCCGACACGATCGTCCGCCTGGTGGTGAGCCACATCGTGCTCCCGCAGGCCCCGCCCGAGCAGACCGCCCGCGCCCTGGCCGACCTGGCCCTGCACCTCTTCCTCACCTCGTCCACCCCGACCGACCCGGGGCGTTGATCAAGAGGTTTGCGTCAGAATCGGGCTGCTTCCCGACGCAAACCTCTTGATCAACGAGCCCAGCGGGCGAGGGTCAGCGGATCACGCGGCCGCGGAGGACGATGCGGGACGGGGTGCGGACGACGCGGAGGTCGCGCCGCGGGTCCTCCGGGTAGACGACCAGGTCGGCGAGGCCGCCCTCGACCAGGCCGGGGAAGCCGAGCCAGGCGCGGGCGCCCCAGGAGGCGGCGGCGAGCACGTCCAGCGTGGACATGCCGGCCTGCTCGTGCAGCAGGAGCATCTCCTCGGCGGCCAGTCCGTGGTCGATCCCGCCGCCCGCGTCGGTGCCGACGTAGATCGGCACGCCCGCCTCGTGCGCGGCCCGGACCACCTCGGGGAAGCGGTCCCGCAGGGCGAGCATGTGGTCGGCGTACCCGGGGAACCTGGCGCGGGCCTGCTCGGCGATACCGCCGAAGGTCCGGATGTTGATCATCGTGGGGACCAGGGCGGTGCCCTGCCGGGCCATCAGGTCGATCAGGTCGAGGCTGAGCCCGGTGCCGTGCTCCACCGAGTCCACCCCGGCCCGCACCATGATCTCCACGGCCGACTCGGAGAAGGTGTGCACCGCGGCGCGTACCCCGGCGGCGTGCGCGGCCCGGACGGCCGCGGTCATGGTGTCGGCGTCCCAGGCCGGCGCCAGGTCGCCCACGCCGCGGTCGATCCAGTCCCCGACCAGCTTGACCCAGCCGTTGCCGGCGGCGGCCTGCGCGGCCACCGTCGCGGCCACCTCGGCCGCGCCGACCTCCACGCCGATGTCGCGCAGGTAGCGCTTCGGCGGGGCGACGTGCTGGCCCGCGCGGGCCAGTCGCGGCAGGTCCGGCTCGACGTCGAGCTCCGGGTACGGGTACGGGGAGCCGGCGTCCCGGATGGCCAGCACCCCGGCGTCCCGGTCGGTGCGGGCCAGCTCGCGGGCCTGCTCGAGGGAGGTGATCGGGGCGCCGCCCCGGGCGATGCCGATGTGGCAGTGCGCATCGGTCAGCCCCGGCAGCACGAAGCCGCCGTCGGCGATCGTCTCCGCCCCGGGCACCGGGTCGAAGGTGACCCGGTCGCCGTCCAACCAGATGTCCCGGACCTCGTCGTCCGGCAGGAGCACACCGCGCACATGCAGAGCCATGTGCACAGTCCTACCGGATCACTCCCCGCCGCGCGCGAGCAGCCCGGCCCGCCGCGCGGCCCTTGCCAGGTCCCCCGACGACGCCGGCCCCGCCACCGAGCGCGGTGGCGGGGCCGGCGACGTGCGGTCAGGTCAGCGGGGGCGGTTGTCGCCCTTGCCGAGCTTGTTGAAGTCGATCTTCGGGAGCTTGAAGCCCGGGGGCAGGCCCTGGCCGCCCGCCAGGTCGCCCGGGTCCAGCCCCGGCGGGAGCTGCGGCATGCCGCCCGGGAAGCCGCCCGGCAGCCCGGCGCCCGCCCCGGTACGCGGCCGCCCGCCGCCCTTGGTGCCCTTGCGCTTGTTCTTCGGCGACTTGGTCGCCTTGCGCCGGCCACCGCCGGGCAGGCCCATCATGCCGCCCATCTGCTTCATCATCTTCTGCGCATCGGTGAAGCGGTTGAGCAGCTGGTTGACGTCCATCACGGCGACCCCGGAGCCGCTGGCGATGCGGGCCCGGCGGGAGCCGTTGATGATCTTCGGGTTGGTCCGTTCGGCCGGGGTCATCGACCGGATGATCGCGGTGACCCGATCGAAGTGCTTGTCGTCCAGCTCGGCGAGCTGGTCCTTCATCTGCCCCATGCCGGGCATCATGGCCAGCACGTTGGCGATCGGGCCCATCCGGCGGACCGCGATGAGCTGGTCGAGGAAGTCCTCCAGGGTGAACTGCTCGCCGCCCATCAGCTTGGCGGTCATCTTCTCCTTCTGATCGGCGTCGAAGGCCTGCTCGGCCTGCTCGATCAGAGTGAGGACGTCGCCCATGCCGAGGATCCGGCTGGCCATCCGGTCGGGGTGGAAGACGTCGAAGTCCTCCAGCTTCTCGCCGGTGGAGGCGAAGAGGATCGGCTGCCCGGTGACCTCCCGGACCGACAGCGCGGCGCCACCGCGCGCGTCGCCGTCGAGCTTGGAGAGGACGACACCGGTGATGCCGACGCCGTCGCGGAAGGCCTCGGCGGTACGCACCGCGTCCTGACCGACCATCGCGTCGATGACGAAGATGACCTCGTCGGGCTGGACCACGTCGCGGATGTCGGCGGCCTGCTGCATCATCTCGGCGTCGATACCGAGGCGGCCGGCGGTGTCCACGATGACGATGTCCCGGGCGGCCCGCTTGGCGTGCTCGATCGAGGCGCGGGCCACCTCCACCGGGTTACCGACGCCGTTGCCGGGCTCCGGGGCGTACACCTCGACGCCGGCGCGGCCACCGAGCACCTGGAGCTGCCCGACGGCGTTGGGGCGCTGGAGGTCGGCGGCGACCAGCAGCGGCTGGTGGCCCTGGGCCTTGAGCCAGCGGGCCAGCTTGCCGGCGAGGGTGGTCTTACCGGAACCCTGGAGGCCGGCCAGCATGATCACCGTCGGCGGGTGCTTGGCGAACTGGAGCCGCCGCCCCTCGCCGCCGAGGATGTTGATCAGCTCCTCGTTGACGATCTTGATGATCATCTGCGCCGGGTTGAGCGCCTGGGAGACCTCGGCCCCCCGCGCCCGCTCCTTGACGTTCGCGATGAAGCCCTTGACCACCGGCAGGGCGACGTCGGCCTCCAGCAGCGCCATGCGGATCTCGCGCGCGGTGGCGTCGATGTCGGCGTCGGTGAGCCGACCCTTGCCGCGGAGCTTGGTGAAGATCCCGGACAGGCGGTCACTCAAGGTGTCAAACACACGAACATCCCGTTTGTCAGTGTTCCGGCGGGTACAGACTCGGCCGGCACGCACAAGGCCGGCCACCCGCAAGGGTAACCGCCCCACCTCGCCACTGCTTCCCGCCGGCCCGGCCCGGCCCGGCATCATCAAGATCGCCCTACGGAGACGGCCGCGTGCCGTTCCGCCAGAAGCTCACGAAACGACCAGCCCCGACTGGTACGCGAAGACCACCAGCTGGGCCCGGTCCCGGGCGCCCAGCTTCACCATCGCCCGGCTGACGTGGGTACGCGCGGTGGCCGGGCTCACCACCAGCCGCTCGGCGATCTCCGCGTTGCTCAGCCCCTCCCCGACCAGCGCCACCACCTCCCGCTCCCGGTCGGTGAGCGTGTCGAGCCGGGGGTGCGGTCGGGGCACCCGGGCCGGCCGGGTGGCGAACTCGCGGACCACCCGCCGGGTCACCGACGGCGACAGCAGCGCCTCCCCCTCGGCGACCAGCCGGATCGCCCGCAGCAGCTCCGCCGGCCGGGTGTCCTTGGTGAGGAAGCCGCTCGCCCCGTACCGGAGCGCGTCGAAGACGTACTCGTCCAGCTCGAAGGTGGTCAGCACGACCACCCGGGTGCCGGCCAGCCCGGGGTCGGCGACGATCCGCCGGGTCGCCTCGATGCCGTCCACGCCGGGCATCCGGACGTCCATCAGCACCACGTCGGGGCGTTCCCGCCGGGTCGTCTCGACCGCGGCCAGCCCGTCGGCGGCCTCCCCCACCACGGCGAGGTCGTCCTCGCTCTCCACGAGGGCGCGCAGCCCGATCCGGACCAGGTCCTGGTCGTCGGCGAGCACCACGGTGATCACTGAGCCTCCTCCACGGGCAGGGTCGCGGACACCCGGAACCCGCCGCACGGTGCGGGGCCGGCGGTGAACGTGCCGCCCAGCGCGGTCACCCGTTCCCGCATGCCGGCCAGTCCGTAGCCGACCCCCGGGCCGGGGGCCGGGCCCCGGCCGGTGTCGGTCACCTCGATCTCCACCCCGGTCGGGGTGTGGCGGAGCCGGACGGTGGCGGTGGCCGGACCGGCGTGCCGCAGCACGTTGGTCAACGACTCCTGCACGACCCGGTACGCGGCCAGGTCGACGGCGACCGGCAGGGCCCGGAGCTCCCCGGTGACCTCCACGGTGACCGGCACCCCCGCGCCGGCCAGCCGGTCGCGCAGCTGCGGCAGCTGGGCCAGCCCAGGGGCCGGGGCCCGGTCGTCGGCCGCCTCGTCCCGCCGGACCACGGTGAGCGTGACCCGCAGCTCGTCCAGGGCCTCCTTGCTGGTGCGGCTGATCGCGGTCAGCGCCACCTCGGCCTGCTCGGGCTTGCGGGCCAGCAGGTGCAGGGCGATCTCCGCCTGCATGTGGATCGCGGCCAGGCCGTGCCCGACCACGTCGTGCACCTCCCGGGCGACCCGCAGCCGCTCGGCGTCGGCCAGCCGGCGCGCCTCGTCGACCCGGCCCCGCGCGGCGTTCTCCCGGACCAGCCGGACCGTGGTGCCGATCGCGAACGGGACCACCACCCAGGCGGCGGCCGGCATGGCGCCGAGCAGCCCGGGCGGGCGCACCCCGACCACCACGTGCAGCAGCAGGGCCGCCAGCGCCACCCCGCCGGCCACCGCGGCGGTGCGCAGCGGCAGGTACGCGGCGACCGTGTAGACCGCGACGAGGAACGAGAACAGGATCGGCCCGTACGGATAGCCGAGCACCAGGTACGCCGTGGTGGCCGCGGTGACCACCGCCAGCGTCGCCAGCGGCCAGCGCCGGCGCACCGCCAGCGCCAGCGCGGCCACCGCCACCAGCGGGTAGGTCGCCCGGCCGGTGTCGATCCCCTCGTTGGCGCCGGCCGGTGCGGTGCCGACCAGCCCGATCCCGAGCAGCACCAGGGCGACGACGGCGTCGTAGATCTGGTCGCTCCACCCGATCCCGCGGTCCCGGTCCACCGCCCCTCCCCCGCCCGGCCTAGCCGATGTCCCGGCGCTGCAGCAGCAGCCCGCCCAGGGCCGCGAAGGCGACCAGGTAGGCCGCGACGACCAGCGCCGCCTGCCCACCACCGACGGCGGACGAGACGCCGGGGGTGTCCCCGGGCGCGCCGAGCGCCGCCGCCAGCGAACCCGCGTTCGGGCCGGGCAGTCCCTTCTGCACCTGGGCCACCCAGTCGAGCAGCGGCGCGGCGATCGCGGCGAGCAGGTTCTGCACCGCGAGCATCCACACCAGACCCAGCCCGACGGGCAGGGCGACCGAGCGCAGCGCGACGGCGAGCACGGCACCGAGCATGGCCCACATCGTCGCGATGAGCCACCCCGCCCCGATCCCGGTGAGCAGGTCGCCGGCCGCGGGCCAGTGCACCGGCTGCGACTCGGCGACGGCGATCGACCCGCCGGCCACCGCGCCGACGACGAAGACGGAGAGCACCACGACCAGCGCGGCGATCGCCAGGGCGAGCAGCTTGCCGGCGTACACCTCCAGCCGGGAGGGGCCCTGGGACAGGACGGTCTTCCAGGTGCCCCAGCCGTACTCGCCGCCGACGGTGAGGACGCCGAGGATCAGCACGATCGCGCCGAGGAAGACCGGCAGCCCGCCGAGCGAGTTCCCGACCAGGTGGTCCGGGAGCAGCATCGGCAGGGTCCGGTCGCTGTTCGGGCCGCCGGTCCCGCCGGCGATGCTCGCGTACGGGAAGACGTAGGTGAAGACCAGGGAGAGCACCAGCGTGATGGCCAGCAGCAGCCAGGACGCCGGCCGGCGGACGAGTTTGGCCAGTTCGGCCCGGACGCTACGCGACATCGGCCGTTCCCTTCTCGATGAGGTCGAAGAACACCTGCTCCAGGTCCCGCTCGCGGGGCCGCAGCTCGCGGACCGCCACCCCGGCGCCGACCAGCTCGGCGTTGAGCCAGGCCGCCCGCTCCGGGTCGACCGCCAGCTGCAACCCGCCGTCGACCACCCGTACCCGCTCCGGTCCGACCAGCTCCCCGGCCAGGGTGGCGGCCTTGTCCAGCGGGTCGGCGAGCACCCGCAGGCCGGCCGCGCCGCGCAGCTCCGCAACGCTGCCCTCGGCGATCAGCCGCCCCCGGGAGATCACCCCGACCCGGTCGCAGACCTGCTCGACCTCGCCGAGCAGGTGGCTGGAGACCAGCACCGTGCAGCCGGCGGCGCCCAGGCGCCGGATCAGCGTGCGCATGTCCGCCATGCCGGCCGGGTCGAGGCCGTTGGTCGGCTCGTCCAGAATCAGCAGGCGTGGGTCCTTGAGCAGGGCGGCGGCCACGCCGAGCCGCTGCTTCATGCCCAACGAGTAGCCGGCGTACCGGTCGCCGGCCCGGTCGGTGAGGTCGACCAGGTCCAGCACCAGGGCCACCCGGTCGGCCCCGACACCGGCGTAGCGGGCCAGCACCCGCAGGTTGTCCCGGCCGGAGAGGTAGGGGTAGAAGGCCGGCCCCTCGATCAGCGCGCCGACACCGCCGAGCCGGCCGGCGCCGGGCGCCCGGCCGAGCAGCCGTACGGTGCCGGCGGTCGGGCGGACCAGCCCGAGCAGCATCCGCAGCGTGGTGGTCTTGCCGGCGCCGTTCGGGCCGAGGACGCCGTACACCTCGCCGGCCCGGACGGTCAGGTCGAGGTCCCGCACGGCGGTCAGCCCGCCGTACCGCTTGGTGAGCCCCTGGGTCTGCACTGGCAGGTTCATGCCCCGAGAGTGCCGGCTCGCGGGCCGGCGCGCGTCACCCCGCGGGCGGCATCCCGACTACGCAGCCGGACGTAGGCCGGCGTTCAGACGGCGGCCAGCACGGCGGCCTCCAGCCGGGCCCGCTCGGCGTCATCGGGCCAGCCCCCGACCAGGTAGAACGCGTCCACCACGTCGGCGCCCAGGGTGGAGATGCGGGCCGCCCGGACCTGCGCGCCGGCCTCGTCGAGGGCGCAGGTGACCCGGTAGAGCAGTCCGGCCGCGTCGGCGGCGCGCAGTTCGAGCAGCACGGCGTCGGTGGCCGCCTCCCGGTGCCAGACCACCCGGGGGGCGGCGCCCTCGCCGCGCGCGGCGAGGGCCCGGCCGCGCAGCCGCTGGGTGACCGAGACGTCGCCGGTGACCGCCCGGCGCAGGTCGGCGCTGAGCGCGATCGGGTCGGGCGCGAGCCCGTAGCGGGGTTGCACCCGGCATTCGACCAGGGCCCGGCCGTCGACCGCGGAGGCGTCCGCGGAGAGCACCTCCAGCCGGTGCAGGGCCAGGCAGCCGGCGACCGTCGCGAGCAGGCCCCGCCGGTCCGCCGCGGCCACCGCCACCCGGTCCTCGGTGAGGTGTACGACCGGCAGCGGCCCCGCCACCAGCGCCGGGTCGGGGGCCGGGGGCGCGGGCAGGACGCCGGTGTCCAGCGCGGTACGGACCCGGGCGACCAGTTCGGCGACGAGTCGCCCCTTCCAGTCCGACCACGCGGCCGGCCCGGTGGCGGCGGCGTCGGCGCGGACCAGGCCGTGCAGCAGGTCCAGCGTGGTGGTGTCGCCGACCCGCTCGGCGACCCCGGCGATAGTCTTCGGGTCGGCGAGGTCGCGGCGGGTGGCCACGTCGGGCAGGAGCAGGTGCAGCCGGACCAACGCGCCGATCAGCGCCACCTCGTTCTCGGGCAGCCCGATCCGGGCGGCCACCGCCTCGGCCACCGGCGCGCCGACGGTGCTGTGGTCGCCGGGGAGTCCCTTGCCGATGTCGTGCAGGAACGCGCCGAGCAGCAGCAGGTCGGGGCGGTCCACCTCGCGGGTGTGCCGGCTCGCCTCGTACGCGGTCTGCACCAGGTGCCGGTCGAGGGTGAACCGGTGCACCGGGTTGTGCTGGGGCAGGCTGCGCAGCCGGGTCCACTCGGGCAGCCAGCCGTCGATCAGGCCGTACCGGTCGCAGGTCTCCCAGGCGGGCACCAGGCCGGGACCGGCGCCGAGCAGGGTGATCAGCGCGGCCCGGGCGGCCGGCGGCCACGGCGCGGGCAGCGGCGGGCAGTACGCGGCCAGCCACTCGCAGGTGGCCCGGGCGATCGGCAGCCGGGTGGTGGCCGCGGCGGCGGCGACCCGCAGCGACAGGCTGGGGTCGGGGCGGGCCCCGATGGCGGTGCGGGCGAGCACCAGCTCCCCGTCGTGTTCGACGACGTCCCGGGCCACCGGGCGGCGGATCGGGCGGCCGTCGGCGCCCCGGCGGCGGCCGGAGCGGAGCCGGTCGGCGGCGCGCCAGGCGTCGTCGAGGGCGTGGCTGACGGTGCGGGCGTCCCCGGCGACCCGCCGCAGCAGGGCGTCGCCGTCGTCAAGGCCGAGCAGCTTGGCTACGCCGTCGCGCTCCTGCGCGACGAGCCGGTCGACCCGGCGGCCGACCTGCTGGTGCAGGGCGTCGCGGGTGTCCAGCAGCCGCAGGTGGGCGGCGCGGACGGCCGGGCGGAGCGCGTCGGTGATCCCGGCGGTGGCGATGGCCCGCAGGATGCCGACGTCGCGCAGCCCGCCGGCGGCCTCCTTCAGGTCGCCCTCGAGCAGGAAGGCGAGTTCGCCGTGGGTGGCCCAGCGGGCGGTGGTGAGCTCCCGGAGGCCGGGGAGCTGGCGGACGGCGGTGCGCCGCCAGTGGTCGGTGGCGGTGCGGACGAGCTGGTCGGCGAGCGCCCGGTCGCCGGCGACGAAGCGGGCGTCGAGCAGCCCGAGGGCGACCTTGACGTCGTCCTGGGCCACCGAGAGCGCCTCGGCGACGGTCCGCACGGAGTGGTCGAGCCGCAGCCCGGCGTCCCAGATCGGGTACCAGAGTGAGGCGGCCAGTTCGTCCGTCCCGGGCACCCCGGCGTGCAGCAGCACCAGGTCGAGGTCCCCGTACGGCGCGCACTGCCGCCGCCCCAACCCGCCGACGGCGATCAACGCGATCCCGTCCCGCCGGGGCAGCAGCGACCCCAACCACGGGTCGAAGGCGTCCGCCCGCGCCTCCCGCGCCCCCTCCCCGATCCCGCCGGGAACGCCGACGACCTCGTTGATCAAGAGGTTTGCGTCGCCGTCGCCGGGGTGTCCTGACGCATTCTTCTTGATCAACGAGGTCATCGGTGCGGGTCTCCTACAGGGCGTCCAGGCCGCGTTCGCCGGTGCGGACGCGGACGACCTCCTCGACGCCGGTCACCCAGACCTTGCCGTCGCCGATCTTGCCCGTACGGGCGGCCGCCACGATGGCGTCGACGATCTTCTCGACGTCCATCTCGTCGGTGAGCACCTCGACCCGGATCTTGGGCAGGAACTCGACCGTGTACTCGGCACCCCGGTAGACCTCGGTGTGCCCCTTCTGCCGGCCGTATCCCTGGACCTCGCTGACGGTCAGCCCGGCCACGCCGAGGGCGTGCAGGGCCTCCTTCACCGCGTCCAGCTGGTACGGCTTGATGACCGCGGTCACCAGCTTCATGTCCAACCCCTCCATCCCAGGAACGTTAACCGGCGACCTTTTCGCTGACCGGCTCGGCCGGCTCGTCCGCCGGCCCGGCGGACTCCGGGGCCGGCTTGGTGGCGCCGATCCCGGCCATGGCGAACGCGCCGCCCGCGCTGCTGCCCGTGGTGGGCGAGAGGTCGTACGCGCTCTCCGCGTGCTCGGCGACGTCGATGCCGGCGACCTCGTCCTCGGCGTCGGACCGCAGACCGATCGTCTTCTTGATGACGAGGGCGATCAGCGCGGCCACCCCGAAGGAGTAGACCGAGACGATGCCGCTGGCCAGCGCCTGCCGACCGAGCTGGGTGACCCCGCCACCGTAGAACAGGCCCTCGCTGGCGCCCAGGCCCTCGATGGCCGAGTTGACCTGGAGGGTCGCGAAGAGGCCGATGGAGAGGGAGCCGATCCAGCCGGCGACGAAGTGCACGCCGACCACGTCGAGCGAGTCGTCGAAGCCGAGCCGGTACTTCAGGCCGACCGCGACCGCGCAGACCGCGCCGGCGACGAGGCCGAGCAGCACCGCCGGGAGCGGAGCGATGAAGCCGCAGGCGGGGGTGATGGCGACCAGGCCGGCGACGGCGCCGGAGGAGGCGCCGACCAGGGTCGGCTTGCCGTTGCGCAGCCACTCCACGATCGCCCAGCCGAGCAGGCCGGCGGCGGTGGCGACCTGGGTGTTGACGAAGGCCACCGCGGTGGTGCCGTCGACGGTCAGCTCGGAGCCGGCGTTGAAGCCGAACCAGCCGAACCAGAGCAGGCCGGCGCCGAGGGCGACCAGCGGCACGTTGTGCGGCTTGAAGCTCTCCTTCGGCCAGCCGATGCGCTTGCCGAGGATGAGCACCAGGCCGAGACCGGCGGCGCCGGCGTTGATGTGGACCGCGGTGCCACCGGCGAAGTCCAGCGCCTTGATCTTGGAGCCGATGAAGCCGCCGCCCCAGACCCAGTGCGCGACCGGCACGTAGACCAGCGTGAACCAGGCGAAGGCGAAGAGCAACCAGCCGGAGAACTTCAGCCGGTCGGAGACCGCGCCGGAGATCAGGGCCACGGTGATGACGGCGAACATCATCTGGAAGACCATGAAGACGTACGTGGGGATGCCGGTCCCCGCGCCGAGGAAGAGCCACTCCTCGCCGATGAAGTTCGTCTGCGTGCCGAAGTACTGGGTGAAGCTGCCGATCACGTTGTTGGCCCCGGCGCTGTCGTTGGTACCGAACGCCAAGGTGAAGCCGTAGATGACCCAAAGTACGGAGATGAGCCCGATCGCGGAGAAGCTCATCATCATCATGTTGAGTACGCCCTTGGACCGGTTGAGGCCGCCGTAGAACAGGGCCAGACCGGGCGTCATGAGCAGCACGAGCGCAGACGACAAGAGCAACCAGGCGGTGTTGCCGGTGTTGATCTCCACGCTGCCTCCTCTCGGTGTGGAAGTCCTCCCCCGGCTGAGACCTGGCAGCATCGCCCGTCAGCCGGTTGCGCGGAAGCTTTGTCGTCGGCTGTTTCACTCAACGACCCCGGCCGATTTCCGGTCCGTGACGGCTTGTTTCGTACGTGTGAAGAAACCCGCACAGCCGCCGGGATGGACGGCGGTGGATCGGCCGTACGGCGGGCGTCGATGGCCGGGCGACCGGCGCCGCCCGCGGGCCGGCCGATCAGCGCAGCGCGTACTCCAGGGCGTGCCGCTCGTAGTCGAGCAGCCGCAGGTCCCGCATCGGGCGGCGGAGGTGCCCCTTGTGCACGATCCGGACGAACGCCGGCTCCCCGGCCGCGGCCATCCGGCGGATCCCCTCGACGTGGTCCACGATCCGCTTGCGGATGGTCCGGATCAGCCGGTGCCGGTCCCGCGGGATCAGCCCGTACGCGTCGGCGAAGAGGCGCAGCCGGCGCGGCCGGTCCGGGCGCTTCCAGCCGAGGGTGATCGAGTCCCGGTCGGAGAAGATCGGCACCCAGGTCCACGCCGCGTACGCCACGTCGTAGATCCGCGCGCCGGGCGAGGCCAGGTCGAAGTCGATCAGGCCCAGGGTGCCGTCGGGCCGCCAGATCACGTTGTGCGGGGCGGCGTCGTGGTGGCAGATCACCTCGGTGTCCGGCGGGGGCGGGCCGAACGAGCGCCAGACCGCTCCCGGCGGCGGGGTGAAGCCGTACTGGGCGTCGTGGAACATCCGCAGCATGGTGGCCACGGTCACCAGCGCCTCGTCGGTGACCCAGTGCGGGGCGAGCGGGTACTCCCCGCACTCCCCCTCCAGGTACGACAGGACCTCCCGGTTGCGCTCGTCCATTCCGAAGGCGCGGGGCGCGCCGGTGAACCCGACGTACTCCAGGTGGCGTAGCAGCGCGTGCACGGAGGGTGTCCAGGGCCCGGCGTTGCGCCGGACCGTGTCGCCCACCCGGACCACGGTGCTCACGTTCCCGCCGTGCAGCGGGATCTCCTGCGAAGTCACGTACGGTCTCCCGAGGCGCGGCGACAGATTGCTGGGGTCGCGCCACCCCGCGTAGGCGCGATCGTCAGTCGTCACCCGAGGTTACGCGTCCCGGGCGAGCGGCTCGGTGCCGAGCAGCGCGTCGACGAACTGCGCCGGATCGAACGGGGCCAGGTCGTCCGGGCCCTCGCCGAGGCCGACGAGCTTGACCGGGATGCCGAGCTTGCGCTGCACGGCGATCACGATGCCGCCCTTGGCCGTCCCGTCGAGCTTGGTCAGCACCACCCCGGTCACGTTGACCACCTCGGTGAAGACTCGGGCCTGCTCCAGGCCGTTCTGGCCGGTGGTGGCGTCGAGGATCAGCAGGGTCTCGTCGATCGGGCCGTGCTTCTCCACCACCCGCTTGACCTTGCCCAGCTCGTCCATCAGGCCGATCTTGTTCTGCAGGCGGCCGGCGGTGTCGACCAGCACGGTGTCCACCCCGATGTCGATGCCGCGCTTGACCGCGTCGAAGGCGACGCTGGCCGGGTCGGCGGCCTCGGGCCCGCGGACGGTCTCCGCGCCGACCCGGCCGCCCCAGGTCTCCAGCTGGTCGGCGGCGGCGGCCCGGAAGGTGTCGGCGGCGCCGAGCAGCACGGTCCGTCCGTCGGCGATCAGCACCCGGGCGATCTTGCCGCAGGTGGTGGTCTTGCCGGCGCCGTTGACACCGACGACCAGCACCACGGCGGGCATGCCCTGCTTGGGGGCGGTCTTCAGCGACCGGTCGAGCGTCGGGTCGAGGGCGTTGACCAGCTCGGCGGCGAGCAGGGCGTGCAGCTCACCGGCGGACCGGGTGCCGAGCACCCGGGTCCGCTCCCGGAGCCGGTCGACGATCTCCCGGGTGGCGTCGATGCCGACGTCGGCGGTGATCAGGCTGTCCTCGATCTCCTCCCAGGCGTCCTCGTCCAGGTGCTCCCGGCTGAGCAGGCCGAGCAGGCCCTTGCCGAAGACGTTCTGCGAGCGGGACAGCCGGGAGCGCAGCCGGACCAGCCGGCCGGCGGTGGGCTCGGGGATCTCGATGGCGGGCGCGGGCGCCTCGATCACCGGTGGCGGTTCGACCAGGATGCCGGTGGAGAGGTCGGACTCCGCCGCTTCGACCGGCGGACCGGCCAGGTCCTCCTCGGCCCGGGTGTCGACCTCCGTCTCCGGCAGCGGCGGCTCGGGGCGCCGGCGCAGCCGGGGCACCACGAGGCTGAGGCCGCCGAGGATCAGCACGCCGAGCAGGGCGAGTGCGACGAGGAGGTATTCCTTCATGCCGAAATCCTGTCAGATGCCGACGACGGCGTCTCATCGACCGCACCCCGTTGCCGGTGCCGGCCGGCGGTAGGCTCGACGCCAGCCAGCTGTGGTGCGACCGCCGGCCGGGTAGTAAACATGAAGTCCGCTCACCTCGGAGGTCGACCATGCCCAGCGCGCGCCTGCTCATCGGTCCGTTGCTGCGGCGGGTCGTCGGCACGCGGGCGACCGTCTGGGTCGAGACCAGCGCGCCCGCCGCGGTCACCGTCCGTACGGCCGACGGCGCCTCCGGGACCGCGCCGACCTTCTCCGCGTACGACCACCACTACGCGATCGTCGTGGTGGCGGGGCTCACTCCGGAGAGCGCGACGACCTACGAGGTGCTGATCGACGACGAGGTCGCCTGGCCGGTGCCGGAGAGCGGCTTCCCGGCCAGCGTCATCCGGACCCGGGCCGCCGACGACCGGGACCAGCCGGTGCGCCTGCTCTTCGGCTCGTGCCGGGAGACCACCCAGCACGCCACGGCCCGCAAGCTGCCCCCGGACGCGCTCGACGCGTACGCCCGGCGGCTGATCGCCGACCCGGACCCGGCCGCCCTGCCGGACCTGCTGGTGCTCCTCGGCGACCAGGTCTACGCCGACGTCACCTCGCCTACCGTGCGGCGGCTGCTCAAGCGGCGCCGGCGGCGGCCGAAGGCCGCCCCGGCGACGCAGGTGGTCAGCTTCGACGAGTACACGAAGCTCTACCTGGAGTCCTGGCGCGATCCGGAGATCCGCTGGCTGCTCTCCACCGTGCCGAGCGTGATGATCTTCGACGACCACGAGGTCATCGACGACTGGAACACCTCGGCCGCCT
Organism: Micromonospora sp. IBHARD004; assembly: GCF_052814115.1. Taxonomy (NCBI): domain Bacteria; kingdom Bacillati; phylum Actinomycetota; class Actinomycetes; order Micromonosporales; family Micromonosporaceae; genus Micromonospora; species Micromonospora sp. IBHARD004. The sequence goes on along the minus strand of NZ_CP199934.1, from coordinate 1,589,593 downwards.
GGCGGGCGGACATGCGCCAGCAGCCGTGGTGGGCCGAGCGGATCCGCAGCGGGCTCGCCTCGTACTGGGTCTACCAGCACCTGGGCAACCTCGCCCCGGAGGAGATCGCCGCCGATCCGCTCTTCGCCAAGGTGGCCGCCGCCGAGGACGCCACGGGTGTGCTGGACGAGTTCGGCGCGCGGGTCGACACCGAGGCCGACGTCGCCCACGACACCGAACGCTGGCGGGCCGTGCAGTACCAGTGGAGCTACGCGCTGGACCTGGGCCGCACCCGCCTGGTGATGCTGGACAACCGGTCCAGCCGGGTGCTCGACTCGGGCAACCGGGCGATGCTGCCGCCGGGCGAGTGGTCGTGGTTCGTCGACCGGGCGCACGGCGTCTACGACCACCTGGTGGTCGGTGCCTCGCTGCCCTGGCTGCTGCCGCCGAGCATCCACCACATCGAGGCCTGGAACGAGCGGCTGGCCGACTCCCGCCGCCCCTGGGTGGCCCGGATCTCCGAGCAGCTCCGCCGGGCCCTCGACCTGGAGCACTGGGCCTCGTTCCGGCGCTCCTTCGAGGCGCTCGGCGAGCTCTTCGCCCGGCTCGGCAGCGGCACCCCGGGACACCCGGGCGACCGGGTCGGCGCCGGCCCGGCGTACGCGCCACCAGCCTCGATCAGCGTGCTCTCCGGTGACGTGCACCACTCGTACGTGGCCCGGGTCAAGTTCCCCGACCCGGCCGTCCGCACCCCGGTGCACCAGCTCACCTGCTCCCCGATCCACAACCAGGTGCCGGGCGCGGTGCGCCCGCTGATGACGCTGGGCTGGTCGCCCGGCCCGGCGACGGCCACCCGCGCCCTGGCCCGCTCGGCCGGGGTCCGCCGCCCGAACGTGCGGTGGAAGAAGCTGGCCGGGCCGTACTTCGGCAACGCGGTGGCCACGCTGACCCACCGGGGTCGCTCGGCCGAGGTGGTGATCGAGGGCACCACCGCCGACGGTCAGCTCCGTACCGTGGCGCAACGCCGGCTCACCGACGCCGCCTGAGTACGCTCTTCGCCGTGAACGAGCACCTGCCGGAGACCGTGCGCGCGGTGGAGCACGAGTTGACCGCGTTGCTGCGCCGCGGGCGGGCGCTGTCCTGGGAGATCGCCCGGGAGGTGCATCCCAACCTGGAGCCGAACGCGTACGGGCTGCTGCTCTGGCTACGTCGCTGCGGCTCGATCCGGCTGACCGACCTGGCCATCCGGCTCGGCATCGGCAAGGGCACGCTCAGCCGGCAGATCCATGGCCTGGAGGGGCTCGGCCTGGTGCGTCGCGACCCGGATCCCGACGACCGGCGGGCCGCCCAGCTCAGCCTCACCGAGGAGGGCACCCGCCGGTTCGACGCGGCCCGGGCGGCCCGGCTCGGGCAGATCCGGCGCACGATGGAGAGCTGGCCGAGGCGGGACGTCGAGGAGTTCGCCCGGCTGCTGCACCGGTTCAACGACACCTTCTGAGCAGTTCCGGCGGGAATAAGACCTGCGCCACGTCAAGTTGTTGCTTGAGGCAACCAACCCTTACGGTTGCCTGAGGCAACTCTTTCCCCCCGAACCGCTGCGGAGGCACCCCACGATGACCCAGGCGACAGCGCCCAGCCGGGCGACCGCCGTCGAGATGACCCACCGGCAGATCCTGGAGGCCCTCTCCGGCCTGCTGCTGGGCATGTTCGTCGCGATCCTCTCCTCCACGGTCGTCTCGAACGCGCTGCCGCGGATCATCACCGAGCTGCACGGCGGTCAGTCCGCGTACACCTGGGTGGTCACCTCGACGCTGCTGGCGACCACCGCGACCACCCCGATCTGGGGCAAGCTCGCCGACCTGACCAGCAAGAAGATCCTGGTCCAGCTCGCCCTGACGGTCTTCGTGCTGGGCTCGGTGCTGGCCGGCCTCTCCCAGTCCACCGGGCAGCTCATCGCCTGCCGGGTGCTCCAGGGCGTCGGCGCCGGCGGTCTCACCGCGCTCGCCCAGGTGATCATGGCGACGATGATCGCGCCGCGGGAGCGGGGCCGCTACAGCGGCTACCTCGGCGCCGTGATGGCCGTCGGCACCATCGGCGGCCCGCTGATCGGCGGCGTCATCGTCGACACCGACTGGCTCGGCTGGCGCTGGTGCTTCTACGTCGGCGTGCCGTTCGCCGCCCTCGCCCTGATCGTCCTCCAGAAGACCCTGCACCTCCCGGTGGTCAGGCGCGAGGCGAAGATCGACTGGTGGGGCGCCACGCTGATCACCGCGGCCGTCTCGCTGCTGCTCATCTGGGTCACCCTCGCCGGCGACAAGTACGACTGGCTCTCCTGGCAGACCGCCGTCATGGTGGCCGGGGCGCTGCTGCTCGGCGTGCTCGCCGTCCGGGTGGAGAACCGGGCCAGCGAGCCGATGATCCCGCCGCGGCTGTTCCGCAACCGCACCATCACCCTCGCCGTGGTCGCCAGCATCGCCGTCGGCGTCGGCATGTTCGGCGCGTCGGTCTTCCTCGGCCAGTACTTCCAGATCAGCCGCGGCGAGAGCCCGACCATGTCCGGCCTGATGACCCTGCCGATGATCGGCGGCCTGCTGGTCTCCTCCACGGTCGTCGGCCGGATCATCACCAACACCGGACGCTGGAAGCGGTACCTGGTCGCCGGCTCGGCGCTGCTGACCGCCGGCTTCGCGCTGATGGGCACCCTCCGCTACGACACCCCGTACTGGCAGCTCAGCGTCTACATGGCGCTGATCGGCATCGGGCTCGGCATGACCATGCAGAACCTCGTCCTCGCCGTGCAGAACACCGTCGGCCCGCACGAGCTCGGCGCGGCCAGCTCGGTGGTCGCCTTCTTCCGCAGCCTCGGCGGCGCGATCGGCGTCAGCGCGCTCGGCGCGATCCTCGGCCACAAGGTCAAGGACTACATCGCCGACGGGCTGGCCGGCCTCGGCATCCCGGCCAGCGGCTCGGGCAGCGGCGGCACCCTGCCGAACGTGCACACCCTGCCCGCCCCGATCCGCGCGGTGGTCGAGTCCGCGTACGGGCACGGCGCCGGGGACATCTTCCTGGCCGCCGCCCCGTTCGGGCTGATCGCCCTGATCGCGGTCTGCTTCATCCGGGAGGTGCCGCTGCGCCGGCACAACGACGACCCGCTCACCGCCGAGGTCGAGCGCGAGTCCACCGTCGCCGCCGGCGGCGGGGCCGCCGTGGTACGGACCGGCATCCGGGGCTGACCCGATGAGCACCCCGGTCGATCGCGAGGAGTACGGCCCGGAGGCCCGTCCGCTGCCGTTCGAACGCGGCACGGACGGACCCCGGGTGGTCCTGGTCGGCGTCGACGGCACCCGGACCTCGCTGCGTGCCGCCGCGTACGCGGCGGGGCTGGCCCGCCGGCAGGGCGCCGGCCTGGTGGTGGTCTTCGTCAGCTCCCCCGCCGCCTACACCGGACTGATCTCCGGGGTGGTCGCGGGGGCGGTGCAGCAGACCCACGACGAGCTCGCCGCCGAGCTGCGGGAGCAGTTCCGGCGCGGGGCCGACGAGCTGGGCCTGCCGGTCACCTTTCTCTGCCGGCGCGGGGACGCGTACGCCGAACTCGGCAAGGCGGCCGACGAGTACCGCGCGGACCTGGTCGTGGTGGGGTCGTCCGAGCAGGCCGGGCACCGCCTGGTCGGCTCGGTCGCCACCCGGCTGGTCCGCACCGGCCGCTGGCCGGTGGTCGTGGTGCCCTGATATCGCGTCGCGGCTGTCGGACCCGCCCGCCAGGATGGCCGACATGACCTGGAGAGCACCGGAGATCACCCGGACCAACGAACCGTACGTCGCCGACGAGCGGGCCATGCTGGAAGGCTGGCTCGACTACCACCGGCAGACCCTGCTGATGAAGTGCGCCGGCCTGACCGCCGAACAGTTGAAGACCCCCAGCGTGGAGCCGTCGGGGCTGACCCTGCTCGGCCTGGTCCGGCACATGTCCGAGGTGGAACGCTGGTGGTTCCGCATCCGGGCCGGCGGCCAGCAGCTCGGCGACCTCTACAACACCGAGGCCAGCCCGGACGGTGACCTGGACGACATCGCCGACGCCGACGCGGAGGCCGACTTCGCCACCTTCGCCGCAGAGGTCGAGGCCGCCCGGGCCGCCGCCGCCGACCTGTCGCTGGACCGGACCTTCCTGCGCCGACACCGCGACGGTGGCGCCGACGAGATGAACGTCCGCTGGGTCTACGTGCACATGATCGAGGAGTACGCCCGGCACAACGGCCACGCCGACCTGATCCGCGAACGCATCGACGGCGTCACCGGCGACTGACGGCCTGATCCGCTCCGGATACGGCAGGTCGCGGTCTCCCGGGAAGGGGCACCGCGACCCGCCGCCTTCAGGCCTCAGTACGCCAGCGCCGCCCGCAGGTAGCGCAGGTCGGCGGGGCCGCTCCAGCGGTGCGCGGAGAGGCCGGCGACCCGGGCGCCCCGGACCGCCCAGTCCTCGTCGTCGACGAAGAGCACCCGCGACGGCGCGGTCTCCAGCGCCGCCCAGGCGGCCTGGAAGTACTCCTTGGCCGGCTTGTTCACGCCGATGACCGAGGAGTTGACCACCACGTCGAAGTCGTCGGTCAGACCGAGGGCGGCCAGGTCGGCGTCGAGCAGGTCGGTCGCGTTGGTGCCCAGCCCCACCCGGACGCCCGCCGCCCGGACCTCGCGGACGAAGGCCAGCACCTCCGGGTCCACCTCGCCCCGATAGCGCTGCCACTCCTCGACAGCGGCACGGGCCCGCTCCGGGCTCCCCACCGACGGGGTGAGCGCGTCGGCCACGCTGGACACCCACTCGGCGTGGCTAACCCGGCCCGTCAGCACCGGCTGGAGCCGCCCCCACTGCATGGCGATCTCGCCGAGGACACCCTCGGACAGGCCGTACTCCCGCTCGACGCCGGCGGCCACCGCCGGATCCCACCGGCGCAGCACGCCGTCGAAGTCCACCAGGAGCGCCGTCGCGCGTTCCCGAGCCACTAGTCGTTCTCCTCGCCGCGGCCAGGCCGCTCGTCGTCCTCGGCCCGGTTGAGCCGTTGGCTGATCACCTGGGTGACGCCGCTGCGCATGGTCACGCCGTAGAGCGCGTCGGCGATCTCCATCGTCCGCTTCTGGTGGGTGATCACGATCAGCTGGCTCTTCTCCCGCAACTGGGCCAGCAGCGTGATCAGGCGGCCCAGGTTCACGTCGTCGAGGGCCGCCTCCACCTCGTCCATGATGTAGAACGGGCTGGGCCGGGCGCGGAAGATCGCCACCAGCATCGCCACCGCGGTCAGCGAGCGCTCGCCGCCGGAGAGCAGCGACAGGCGCTTGATCTTCTTGCCCGGCGGCCGGGCCTCCACCTCCACCCCGGTGGTGAGCAGGTCCTCCGGGTCGGTGAGGATCAGCCGCCCCTCGCCGCCGGGGAAGAGCACGGTGAAGACCTGCTCGAACTCCCGGGCGGTGTCGGCGAACGCGCTGGCGAAGACCTCCAGGATCCGCTCGTCGACGTCCTTGACCACGGTGAGCAGGTCTCGCCGGGTGGCCTTGAGGTCCTCAAGCTGCTCGGAGAGGAACTTGTAGCGCTCCTCCAGCGCGGCGAACTCCTCCAGCGCGAGGGGGTTGACCTTGCCGAGCAGGGCCAGCTCCCGCTCCGCCTTGGCGGCCCGCTTCTCCTGCACCGGGCGCTCGTACCGGACCGGCTCGGGCACCGGCAGGCCGTCCCGTTCGGCCGCCGCGACGTCCACCTGGGTGGGCGGGACGAGCTGGGCGGGGCCGTACTCGGCGACCAGGGTCTCCACGTCGAGGCCGAAGTCCTCGGCGGCCTTCGCCTCCAACTGCTCAATGCGCAGCCGCTGCTCGGCGCGGGCCACCTCGTCCCGGTGCACCTGGCTGGTGAGCCGCTCCAGCTCCGCGCCGAGGCGCTTGGCCGCGCCGCGTACCTCCTGGAGCTCGGCCTCGCGGGCGGCGCGCTCCCGGGCGACCGCGTCGCGGTGCTCCTCGGCCCGGGCGATGGACTCGGTGAGCCGGGTCAGCGCCTCGCGGGCGCCGCCGACCACGGCCCGGGCGATCGCCGCGCCGCGGGTCCGGGCCGCCCGGCGGGCCGCCGCGCGTTCCCGCGCGGCCCGCTCGGCGGTCGCCTGCCGGGCCAGCGAGTCAGCCCGGCCGGCGATCGACGAGACCCGCTCCTCGGCGGTACGCACCGCGAGCCGGACCTCCATCTCGTTCTGCCGGGCCTGGGGCACCATCGCGGCGAGCTGGTCGCGCTCCTCGGTGGACGGTTCGGCGTCGAGCGGGGTGTCCTCGGCCAGCCGCAGCCGCTCCTCCAACTCGGCCAGGGCCAGCAGGTCCCGCTCCCGGGCCGCCTCGGCGCGGGCCCGGGACTCGCCCAGCCGGTCCGTCTCCGCCGTCGCGGAGCGCGCCGCGGCACCCAGCTCGGCGAGCCGGCGGGCGGCCGCGTTGCGGTGGCTCTCCGCCTCCCGCTTGGCGGCGGCGGCGTGCTGCACGGCCTCCTTCGCGGCGGCCACCTCGGCGCGCGCGTCGACGAGCTGCTCACGCAGCTCGGCGCTGGTCCGCTCGGCGGTGAGCCGGTTGACCCGGGCCTCCTCGACGGCGGCCTGCACCTCGATGTAGCTGGGCGCCTTGGCCGACCCGCCGGCCGCCGCGTACGCCCCGACCACGTCCCCGTCCGGGGTGACCGCGCGCAGCTCCGGGTTGCCGGCGACCAGCTCGGCCGCGGCGGCGAGGTCGTCGACCAGCACCACGTCGCGCAGCGCCCGGTGCACGGCCGGGCGGATCTCGGCGGCGCACTCCACCAGGTCGGGCGCCCAGCGGGCGCCCTCGGGCAGCCGGGGGCGCAGCGCGTCGGCCGGCCCGGCCATGCCGGGCCCGGCGGGGCTGCCGACCAGCAGGCCGGCCCGCCCGGCGTCGGAGATCTTCAGCAGCCGCATCGCCTCGACGGCCTCGTCCACCCCGCTGACCGCCACCGCGTCGGCGAGCCCGCCGAGCGCGGCGGCCAGCGCCGCCTCGTGGCCCGGGGTGACGGTGAGCAGCCCGGCCAGGCTGCCGAGCAGGCCGGGTACCTGGTCGGCGCGGGCCAGCAACGCGCCCGCGCCGTCCTTGCGGCGCAGGCCGAGGGCGAGGGCCTCCTCGCGGGCCTTCCAGGTGGCGGCGTCCTTCTCGGCGGCGCGTTCGGCGTCGGCGAGGGTCCGCACGGTCGCCTGGGCCCGCTCCTGGGCGGCCACCGCCTCGGCGTGCCGCGCGTCCAGGTCGGCGTTGTCCCGGTCCGCCTCGGTGGACACCTCCTCGACGGCGTCCAGCTCGGCCTGGGCCTTCTCGGCGCGGGCCAGGGCGTCGGCGTGGGCGGCGGCGAGCCGTTGGATCTCCTCGCCGGCGCTGGTGGTCCGCGCCCGGGCGGAGTTGACCTGACCGGTCAGCCGGGCCAGCCCCTCCCGCCGATCGGCGATCGCCTTGGCGGCGGCGACCAGCTCGCGTTCGGCGGCGGCGAGCTGCCGTTCCAGCTCCTGCCGGTGCTCGACCGCCTCGGCCAGCCGGATCTGGTCGTCGGTCAGCGCCGCCCGCAGCTCCTCCTCCTGCTCGCGGACCCGCTGCGACTCAGCCTCCAGCTGGTCCGGGTCGCGGCCGGGGCGCTCGTCGTCGCCGGAGGCGCTGAGGTGGCGCAGCCGCTCCCGGGCGAGCTGCTCGATGGAGCGGAACCGTTCCTGCAGGGCGGAGAGCTTGTACCAGGTGTCCTGGGCGGCGGCGAGCAGCGGCGCGTCCTCGGCGAGGGCGCCCTCCAGCTCGCCGAGCCGGGCCTGCACCTCGGTGTGTTCCGCCTCGATCTGCTCGCGCCGCTCGCGCAGCGCCGTCTCGTCGGCGATCTCCCGGTCCAGTGTGGTGCGCAGCGTGGCGAGGTCGTCGGCGAGCAGCCGCAGCCGGGCGTCGCGCAGGTTGGCCTGGATGGCGGCGGCGCGGCGGGCCACTTCGGCCTGCCGGCCCAGCGGCTTGAGCTGGCGGCGCAGCTCGGCGGTGAGGTCGGTGAGCCGGTTGAGGTTGGTCTGCATCGCGTCGAGCTTCCGCAGCGCCTTCTCCTTGCGCTTGCGGTGCTTGAGGACGCCGGCCGCCTCCTCGATGAACGCCCGCCGGTCCTCCGGCTTGGCGTGCAGCATGCCGTCGAGCCGCCCCTGGCCGACGATGATGTGCATCTCGCGGCCGATGCCGGAGTCCGACAGCAGCTCCTGGATGTCGAGCAGGCGGCAGGAGTCGCCGTTGATCTCGTACTCGCTCTCGCCGGAACGGAACATCCGGCGGGTGATGGAGACCTCGGTGTACTCGATCGGCAGCGCGCCGTCGGTGTTGTCGATGGTGAGGGTGACCTCGGCCCGGCCCAGCGGCGCCCGCCCGGCGGTGCCGGCGAAGATGACGTCCTCCATCTTGCCGCCGCGCAGCGCCTTGGCGCCCTGCTCGCCGAGCACCCAGGCGATGGCGTCGACGACGTTGGACTTGCCGGAGCCGTTCGGACCCACCACGCAGGTGATCCCGGGCTCCAGCTTCAGCGTCGTCGCGGAGGCGAAGGATTTGAAGCCCTTCACCGTCAGGCTCTTGAGATGCACCTTCTCGATCCTCGTCCGGTGGCCGCCGTACCGTCGCCGGCTGCGCGGACCTGGTGAACCCGCAGACTAACCCGGGGGCCGGGGCACCGCGGTACTCGACCCACCCCACGCCGGTCGCGCCCCGATCCGCCGGGAGTGTTCAGCAGTGGCGAGAATTACAAGATCCCTATTTCGCGTTCCGCGCCCCGTCGCGCATTCCCGGGCGATTCACAAGATCGAGAAAGCGGCTCGGAAATGGGTGCGGACAGAACTGCGCGCCGGCACTTGAGTGTCGGCGCGCGTTTTTGTGTGGTGCGATTCAGTTTTCCGACAACCGGAGATCAGGTCAGTGCGGGCTCGGCCAGTCGGAGGAGGTCGTCAGCCTCCGCCGCAGCCGCCGCAAGCCGATCGTTCTCGGCGCGCAGACGCGTGATCTCGAACTCCAGTGCCTGAACCCTGGCACGCAGTCGGGTGACCTCGTCGAGCAGACGCCGGTCGGGCGCTGCACCTACGTGGCCGTAGAGGGCCTTCGCCATGCTGACTCCTTGATATGCGCTGCCGGAAAGGCCGGCCAACGCGCGCCCATGGTGTTCGCGGCTGTCATCCCAGCGATATGCGGGCATGACCGGGCGCGACTGGCGACACCTACATATTGAGCCGAAAACCCCTCCTTCGTCAAGTTCTCGCAGGCCGTAGATCATCTCCACGTCGACCTGTCCACTTGTCGGGGGCTGCCACAAGGCGCGGACACGCTCTGTCCGGACGACTTAACTGTACGCCCGGGATTGTGTGAACGCCTCCGCCCGGCTGTCCGCTTCGCCTTAACTCTTTCTTAGCCACGTTGCCGCAGCTCGTGGCCCACCCGTACGGTCAGCCCGGCCCGCAACCGACCCCGTGGAGGCGACAGGCGTGTACCGCTGGACCGACCCGACCGACCCGGACGACGCTCACCGGCGTCCCGAGCCGCCGACCGACCACCCCCCGGCGTGGCTCACCGAGCGGCCGGAGCCGCGGTCGTCGTACCTCTTCGGGGACGAGCCGGAGGAACCCGTCGACGCCTGGCGGGAACACCCCACCGAGCGGTGGCAGGCCGACCGGACCGGTGAACTCCCCTTCCCGGTCACGCCGTTCGAGCGGCCGGAGCCCCTCCCCGCCGACCGCACGGGCGAGCTGCCGCGGGTCGCCCCGTTCGAGCCGGCCGGCCACCACCCGGGTGGCCACCCCTGGCTCGACGGGACGGCCCCGGCCGACCTGACCGCGTTCCGGGCCGCCCCCGGGGCGAGCCGCGGCGGTTCCGGCGAGGGGCGGCACCGGCAGGCCCCGCGCTTCCCCCGGCCGCTCCTGATCGGTGGGGCCGCCGCCGCGGCGACCCTGGTGGTGAGCCTGGGCGTGGGTGCCCTGATGCTGCCGGGCAGCGACCAGCGGACCGACCCGACGTCGGTCGACGACACCGTGGCCGCCGCCCCCGCCGTGCCGAGCACCGACGGCGCACCCGGTGACGCGCTCGCCCCGGCCTCCCCCACGGCCAAGCCGAGCACCGCCCGGCCGAGCCCCTCGGCCAGCCCCTCGGCCAGCCGGACGGCCACGCCGAAGCCCAGCCGCACCACCGCCCCGTCCCGGCAGCTCGACCGCTCCGCCGCACCGAGCCGCAGCACCGCCACCACCACCTCGACCGGCCGGATCAGCGCCGAGCTCCAGGAGGTGGTCGACCTGGTCAACCGCGAGCGGGCCAAGGCCGGCTGCAAGGCGCTCAGCATCGACGACAAGCTGATGCTGGCGGCCCAGCGGCACAGCCAGGACCAGGCCGACCACAAGACCATGTCGCACGACGGCAGCGACGGCAGCGACGTCGGGGAGCGGCTCGACCGGGTCGGCTACGCCTGGCGGGCGTACGGCGAGAACGTCGCCTGGAACCAGCAGACGCCGGCCGCCGTGATGGACGCCTGGATGAACAGCCCGGGGCACCGGGCCAACATCCTGAACTGCTCCTTCACCGAGATCGGCGTCGGGGTGGCACGGAGCAACGGGCCGTACTGGACGCAGGACTTCGGCACCCCGCGCTGAATGCGAGTCGTGACCGGGTCCGTGCTCGTTTGACCGGGTGAGGTACGCCGGGGCCAGCCCGGCGTACCGGCAGGGGCGGCGGGATGCCGCCCGCGACCCGGGAGCTGCCGATGCGGATCCGGCCGGCCCGGCCCGCACCGTGGGTCCGGCCAGCGCGCGCCCTCCGGCGCGGACTGCGCCGGACCCTGCCGGCGCTGGTGCCGCTGCTGCTGCTCGCCCCGGTGACCGGCTGCCGGGCCGAGCTGGTCCCGCCCGGGGCGCCCACTCCCTGGCCGGCCGAGTCGGCCCGCCGGTGGCAGTGGCAGTGGCAGCTCAGCGGCCCGGTCGACGTCACCGTCGACGCGGACGTCTTCCTGCTCGACGCGGTGCGGACCACCTCGACCGAGACCGCCGCGCTGCGCGCGCGGGACCGGCGGCTGATCTGCCAGGTCCGGGTCGGCACGTACGCGGACACGGACCCGGACGCCAGCCGCTTCCCGACGGCCGTCCGCGGCGCCGCCGTGGCGGGCCGCCCGGGCAGCCGGTGGCTGGACGTACGGCAGTGGGACACGCTGAGGCCGGTGCTGGCCGACCGGTTCCGACTCTGCCGGGGCAAGGGCTTCGGCGGGGTCGCGCTCGCCGACGCCGACGGCTACCTGCACCGGCCCGGCTTCCCGCTCGACTTCGACGACCAGTTGCTGTTCAACCGGCGGCTGGCCACCCTCGCCCGCTCCCTCGACCTCTCCCCCGGCCTGGTCAACGACGTGCCGCAGGTCGCCGCACTGGCGCCCGACTTCGACTTCGCGGTCAACGAGGAGTGCGTCCGGCGGCGGGAGTGCGCGAAGCTGCTGCCCTTCGCCGACGAGGACAAGCCGGTCTTCCACGTCGAGTACGCCGGCAGCCCGGCCGAGTACTGCGTGACCACCGTCGGGTACGGGTTCGCCTCCATCCGCAAGGACCGCGACCTGGACGCCTGGCGGGAGAGCTGCCCGCTCCCCTGACTGGCCGGGCGGTCGCGGCGTCGGTGACGGCTGGTGGTCAGCCGGCGGCGGCCCCGCGCGGGACCGGGACGTGACGAGGGGCCCCGGTGACCGGGGCCCCTCCGCGCGTCGCCCTCAGCGGGCGCCGACCAGCTCCGGCGCCGGGGTGGGCGGGTCGGCCGGCGGGGTCGCCGCCCGACCCCGCAGGAAGCGGGGCGCCCACCAGTTCGCGTCGCCGAGCAGGGTCATCAGGGACGGCAGCACCACCGCCCGGATGATCGTGGCGTCCAGCAGGATCGCCGCGGCCAGACCGATGCCGAGCTGCTTCATGTCGATCGTGCTGAGCGAGGCGAAGATCGCGAAGACGCCGACCATCACGACCGCCGCGCTGGTCACCACGCCCGCCGACGAGCTGATCCCGTACGCCACCGCGTCCCGGTTCGACATGCCGTTGCGGATCCCCTCCCGGATCCGACTGACCACGAAGACGTGGTAGTCCATCGAGAGGCCGAAGAGCACCACGAAGAGGAAGAGCGGCAGCCAGGAGACGATCGCCCCCATCGAGGTGAAACCGAGCAGCCCCTCCGCCCAGTCACCCTGGAAGACCAGGACCAGCAGCCCGTACGCGGCCCCGGCCGAGAGCAGGTTGAGGATGATGGCGGTGAGCGCGATCACCACCGACCGGAACGTCCAGGCCATCACCAGGAAGGTCAGCGCCAGCACGAAGCCCATCACCACGGGCAGCTTGTCCTTGACGTGCGCGGCGTAGTCCTCGCTGTCGGCGACGCCGCCGCCGATCGCGTACTCGACGCCCGGGACGCCGCGCAGCGCGGCGGGCGCCAGGTCGTCGCGGAGCTCGTGCAGCGAGCGGGCCGCCTCGTCGGTGCGGCTGGCGTACGGGGTGGCCACCTCCAGCACCGACACCCGCCGGTCCGCCGACACCTTGATCTCCGGGCCGTCCCCCTCGGCCGGCGCGAAGAGCGGGTCGGCGGCGGCCCGCCCGGCCAGGTCCGTCAGCGCCGCCCGGACCCGGTCGGCCTGCTCGGCCGGCGCCCGCACCGCCACGGTGTGGCTGGTGCCGGTGCTCGGGAAGGCGGCGGTGAGCCGGTCGTACGCTTGCATGGCCGGCGTGGTCCGGGGCAGGTCCTCCATGCCGGGGAACTTCAGCTTCATGCCCAGTGCCGGCGCGGCCAGGGCGAGCAGCAGCCCCACCGAGACGACCAGGGTGGCCAGCGGCGCCCGCAGCGCCGGCTTGAGCACCGCCGACCAGAACCGCGGCGTCGCCCGCTCCCCGTGCCGCCCGGTACGCGGCGCGGTGAGCCGCCAGAGCAGCGGCACCCGGGGCCGGTCGACCCAGCGGCCCAGCTTGGCCAGGAACGCCGGGAGCACGGTCAGCGAGCCGGTCACCGCGACCGCGACCACCAGGATCGAGCCGACGGCGAGCGAGGAGAAGACCGCGTCGTTGGCGAGCAGCAGCCCGGCCATCGAGATGATCACGGCGAAGCCGGAGACCACCACGGCGTGCCCGGAGGTCTCCGCCGCGATCTCCACCGCGTCCAGCCCGGAGCGGCCCCGGGCCCGCTCCTCGCGCTCCCGTCGGACGTAGAAGAGCGAGTAGTCGACGCCGACGGCCATGCCGATCAGCAGAATCACGCTGGCCGTGGTGTCGGTCGCCGGCACCAGGTGCGAGGCGAGGGTGGAGAGCCCCATCGCCGCCGCCACCGAGGAGAGCGCGAGCAGCACCGGCACGCTGGCGGCGATCAGCGCCCCGAACGCGATGATCAGGATGGCCAGGGTGACCGGCAGGCTGAGCAGTTCGGCCCGCTTGAAGTCCTTGCCCAGGGTGTCGTCCAGCGCCTTGTTGATCGACGGCCCGCCGACCTGCTCGATCCGTAGCTGGGGGTGCGCCTCCTGGACCTTCGCGGTCGCGTCCCGCAGCGGTTGCACCCGGTCCGACGCGGTCTCCGGGTCGCCGGACATGGTGATCGGCACCAGCAGCGCGCCGCCGTCGTGGGACGGCATCGGCGCGCCCACCGAGGCGACGCCGGTGACCTGGCGCAGCCGCGCCGCCGTGTCGTCGGCCGCGGCCTTCGCCGCGGTCTGGTCGAGCGCCCCGGCGCGGGGCGTGATCAGCACGTTCTCCACGGCGGGTTCGTCGAAGTTCCCGCCGTCGACGATCAGCTGGGCGCGTCCCGCCTCGCCGATCGCCATGTCCTCGTCGGTCGCCTCGGTCAGGCCGGCGGCGTTCCCGCCGACGAAGCACACCGCCACGAAGACCACCCAGAGCGCGATGGCCCGCCACGGATGCTCCGCACTCCACCGCGCCAACCGCACCGTCACCGGTCGCCTGCCCATCTCCGGTTCCCCCTCCACGCGCCGGTCCAGTACCGACCGTGCTGACGCTAGGCAGCGGAGGAGCCCCGGACATCGGGGAAGGGCCCCGGCTCGTCCCCGATCCGGCGAGCACCGGCCGGCCGGCCCGGAACGGGTCGGCCAACCGGACAGAAGGGGCTTTTCAGGGTACGACCCGGGGACGCGCCGGGAGCGGCCCGACGAGGCACACCGGCGCAACCCCGAACCGCCTCGGGGTCATCCCCGGAGGGCGCCCCGGGGCCGCGGCTGACAGCGCGGGCAGCTGTACGACGAGCGGTTCATGAACGCCTCGCGCCGGATCGGCGCCCCGCACCGCCGGCAGGGCTCGCCCTCCCGGCCGTACGCGTTCAGCGACCGGTCGAAGTAGCCGCTCTCGCCGTTGACGTTGACGTACAGCTCATCGAAGCTGGTGCCGCCCTGCTTGATCGCCTCACCGAGCACGTCCCGGACGTGTCCGAGCAGCCGCTGCACGGCCGGGCCGGTCAGCGCGTCGGTGGGGCGGGCGCCGTGCAGCTTCGCCCGCCAGAGCGCCTCGTCGGCGTAGATGTTGCCGACCCCGGAGATCAGGGTCTGGTCGAGCAGCGCCCGCTTCACCTCGGTACGCCGCCGGCGCAGCGCCGCCACGAACTCGGCGTCGGAGAACTCCGGGTCCATCGGGTCCCGGGCGATGTGCGCGATCTCGGCGGGCAGCTCCGCGCCGCTCTCCGACACGGACAGCCCGCCGAACGTGCGCTGGTCGACGAAGCGCAGCTCCGGGCCGTCGTCGGCGAACCGGAACCGGACCCGCAGGTGCAGCTCGTCGGCCGCGCCGACCGGCTGGAGCAGCAGCTGGCCGGACATGCCGAGATGGCCGATGAGCGCGTCGCCGCTGTCCAGCGGCAGCCAGAGGTACTTGCCCCGGCGCCGGACGTCGGTCACCGTCCGGCCGGCCAGCACGTCGGCGAAGTGCCCGCCGCCCGGGGTGTGCCGGCGCACCGCGCGGGGGTGGCGCACCTCCACCGAGGTGATCCGGCGGCCGATGACCCACTGGGCCAGTCCCTGCCGGACCGTCTCGACCTCGGGCAGCTCAGGCACGGCCGGCGCCCGCCTCGGCGGTCTCACTCCCGGCGTCGCCCGGCGCGCCGTCGCCGGCCGCCGCCGCGTCCGCCTCGGCCTGCTCGGTCAGCATCCGCCAGGCCGACTCGGCGGCCCGCTGCTCGGCCTCCTTCTTGCTCCGGCCCTCGGCGCCGCCGTACCGGTTGCCGGCCACCACCACCCAGGCCGTGAAGGTCTTCAGGTGGTCCGGGCCGGTGCCCTCGATCCGGTACTCCGGAACGCCCAGCCCCAGCGCGGCGGTCAGCTCCTGGAGGCTGGTCTTCCAGTCCAGGGCCGCGCCCCGGCCGGCCGACTCGGCCATCAGCGGGTCGAAGAGCCGGTGGATCACGATCGCCGCCGTGTCCAGGCCGTACTGGAGGTAGATCGCGCCGAGCAGCGCCTCCAGGGTGTCCGCGAGGATGCTCGCCTTGTCCCGGCCGCCGGTGCTCTCCTCGCCCTTGCCCAGCAGCAGGTACGCGCCGAGCCCGTCCGGCCCGAGGCCGCGGGCCACGTCGGCGAGGGCGCGCATGTTCACCACGCTGGCCCGCAGCTTGGCGAGCTGCCCCTCCGGCAGGTCCGGGTGGTTCTGGAAGAGCGCCGTGGTGATCACCACGCCGAGCACCGAGTCGCCCAGGAACTCCAACCGCTCGTTGGTGGGCAGCCCGCCGTTCTCGTACGCGTACGAACGGTGGGTCAGCGCGCGCTCCAGAAGTTCCGGGTCGAGCGAGACCCCGAAGGCCGCCTCCAGGTGACCGATGGGAGCACGCCGCCGCTTGTCGTTGGTCATTGCACTACCTCGTTGCTGTGTGCGGGATCCTGCGGAATGCCGTCGAGCAGGCCGGAGATCAGGTCGGTGGCCCCCCGCCGCCACAGGTGGGCGGCGAGGGCGATGCCGGAGGCGACGTCGTCGGGCCGGGCCGCGCCGTGGCACACGACCACCGTGCCGGCCACGCCGAGCAGGGCGGCCGCCCGGGGGGCGCCGCCGCCGGCGGGGGGACCGCCGGCCATCGCGTACGCGCCCTCGATCGCCTTGAGCAGCACGTTGCCGGTGAAGCCGTCGGTGACCACCACGTCGGCGCGGACGCCGAGGGAGACGTCGTACCCCTCGACCAGGCCGACGTAGCGGGCGCCGCAGGGCAGCGTCGTCGCGGCCAGCGCGGGGTCGGCGGCCCGGCGCAGCCGGTCGCCCTTGCCCGCCTCGGTGCCGACCGAGAGCAGGCCGACCCGGGGCTCGGCGACGCCGTGCGCCACGGCGGCGTAGGCCGCGCCGAGGACGGCGTGCCGGGCGAGGGTGGCCGGGCGGGGCTCCAGGGCGCCGCCCACGTCGAGGAGGACCACCGGGCCGGCGACCGCGGGCAGGGTGGCCACCAGGGCCGGCCGGCGGACGTCGGACCAGCGGCCGAAGCCGAGCGCGGCGGCGGTGACGGTGGCGCCGGTCGAACCGGCGGAGACGACCGCGTCCGCGAGCCCCTCGCGAACCGCGTGGACGGCGGCGCGGACGGTGCTGTGCTCGCGGGCGGCGGTGGGATGGTCGGCCATGCCGACCGCGGTCCGGACCGGCCGGACCGCGATCCGGGCGCGCTGCGCCGGATCGAGGGCGTCGATCAGCCCGCCGGCGACCTCGGTCGGACCGACGAGCAGCAGATGCAGGTCAGGATCGGCGCGCACGGCCCGCAGAGCGCCGTCAACCACGACGGCGGGGGCGTCGTCCCCGCCGAGGAGGTCAACGGCGATCCGCGCGGTGCCCGGCTCCACCGGAACGCCGGCCGCTGCACGGCCGGCGGCTGAGGGAGCCGGGGCACCGGGCGATTGCCAGAGTGCGCGCGCCGCCCGACCCGCGGTCGGGGGCGTCACTCGGCGTCCAGGTCAGACCTCGAGAACCTGGCGGCCGTTGTAGGTGCCGCAGACGGAGCAGGCGGCGTGCGGCAGCTTCGCCGACTTGCACTGCGGGCAGGCCACGGTCGCGACCACGGCCGCCTTCCAGTTCGCCCGGCGGGACCGGGTGTTGCTGCGCGACATCTTGCGCTTCGGGACGGCCACGGTTCTTACTCCTCTGTACGGGTCAGTTGCGACAGGCCCGCCCAACGCGGGTCGATCTGCTGGTGGCTGTGGTCGGCCGGCAGATCGTCCCAGTGCACCCCGCATTCGGGGCACAGCCCTGGGCAGTCCTCCCGGCAGAGCGGGTTCGTCGGCAGTGTGAGCACCACCGCGTCCCGCAGCGCCGGCTCCAGGTCGATCAGATCGTCCTGCATCCGGCCCACCTCGTCCTCGTCGGTCGTGGTGTCCGTGGTGCTGTTCTCGTACGCGTACAGCTCCTGGACGTTCACGACCACCGAGTCGTTGATCTCGCGCAGGCAACGGCCGCACTCGCCCTTGACGGGACCACTGATGGTCCCGGAGACGAGCACGCCCTCGGACACCGACTCCAACCTCAGGTCGAGGTCGAGATCCGCGCCCTCCGGCACGCCGATCAACTCCACGCCGAGGTCCACCGGTGCCGGCACGACCCGCTTGACCGTACGCAACGCACCAGGCCGACGCGGCAGGTCCCTCGTGTCGAGGACCAGCGGCGACCTGGGGTTGAGTGATGAAGGCGAGTGTTTGGGCATAGTCAGACTCCGGCCGGTGAGAGGCCGACAAAAAAGGTTACCTGGACGAGCACCCGACCGTCGAACCGGGGGCGGGGCGCACCCCGCCTGTCGGCTGCCGGGGTGCCGCTCAGAAGGGTAGCGGGCGCTCCGCCTCGTCGCCTGCGAAGGTGCCGATCTCCCGCAGCGCGTGCATCTTGTCCCGGCCGCGCTCTATCGAGGCGAGCGCCCGGGTGAGGAACTGCTCGAAGTTCGCGAGGGCGGTATCGACGTAGTCGTCCACCTCCTCGCGGAGGCGCTGGGCCTCGGCGCGGGCCTCGGCGATGATCCGGGCGCCCTCGTGCTCCGCGGAGACCGTGATTTCGTTCACGGAGACCAGGCGGGCGTGTTCCGCCTCACCCTCGCTGATGATCCGGTCGGCCTCCCGCTTGCCGGCCTCCATGATCTTGTCGCGCTCCTCCAGCAGCGCGGCGGCCCGGCGCAGGTCGGCGGGGAGTTCGGCGCGCAGCTCGTCGAGGGCGCCGATCATCTCGCCCCGGTCGACCATGCAGTTGTTGCGCGACATGGGGACGGAGCGGGCCTGCTCCACCATGGCGATCAGTTCGTCGATGCGATCGAGCGGGTCCACCGGTACCTCACTCCTGTCGTTCTTCGGCCGACCTACATGATGCGGGCTGCGGCCGGGTTCCCGCTCCACCAATGATGTCGTGCGCGGGCGACAGGTGGCCCATCCGCGCCGGCCCGGCGCGTCGCGCCGGGCCGCCCGGGCGGTCGGGTCAGCCGGGCTGCCCCGGGGTCAACCGGGCGCGCAGCTGCTCGCGGACCACGTCCGGCACGTGCGACGAGATGTCCCCGCCCCACTTGGCCACGTCCTTGACCAGGCTGGAGGAGAGGAACGAGTAGAGCGGGTTGGTCGGCATGAAGAGCGTCTCCACCCCGGCCAGGCCGATGTTCATCTGGGCCATCTGCAGCTCGTAGTCGAAGTCGCTGACCGCCCGCAGGCCCTTGATCAGCACGCTGGCCCGCTGGGCGCGACAGAAGTCGACCAGCAGCCCCCGGAACGACTCGACCCGCACGTTGTCGTACGAGGAGGTCACCTCGCGGAGCATCTCGATCCGCTCCTCGACGGTGAACAGGCCCTGCTTCGACTGGTTCACCAGCACGCCGACGATCACCTCGTCGAAGAGCCGGCTGGCCCGGCCGATGATGTCGAGGTGTCCGTTGGTGACCGGATCGAAGGAGCCGGGACAGACCGCACGTCTCATGATCGGCGACCGTACCAAAGGGTGGTCTCGCCGTAACGGCGGCTGCGCTCGGCCGTGACGCCTTCCACCCAGGTGACCGGTCCGGTGCGGCTGGACCGCTCCACGACCACCAGGCCGTCCGCGGCCAGCCACCCGCCGTCGGCCAGCGCGGCCAGCATCGCGGTGATCTCCTCGTCGGGTACGGCGTAGGGCGGGTCGGCGAAGACCACGTCGTACGGGTCGCCGTCGGGGCCGGCCGCGAGCACGGTGGCCACCTTGCCGGTGACCAGGCGGGCGGCCGGGGCGGCCCGCAGCGCGGCGACGTTCTCCCGGATCACCCGGGCGGCCCGGGGGTCGGACTCGACCAGCAGCACGTGCTCGGCGCCCCGGGACAGCGCCTCCAGCCCGACCGCGCCGGAGCCCGCGTAGAGGTCGGCGAAGCGGGCCCCGACCAGGTCCTTTTCCGCCTGCACCGCGCTGAACAGGGCCTCCCGGACCCGGTCGGAGGTGGGCCGGGTGCCGGCGCCGGGCGGCGCGGCGATGCGTCGGCCGCCGAGCGTCCCGGCCACGATCCGGGTCACCGTCTGCTCCTGCACATGGTGCTGACGCTACGCGACGGTCGAGCGGGGCGAACCACCGAACGATGACCGGCGGGGCGGAGCGGATGTCGTGATCTGCCCGACACGGAGAGTCCATCAATGATCTCAAATGGACAACATCATCGTTAAGTGGCCTCGCGGCCGTCCCGGGTTCACAACTCATCGATAAAGTCGCCCGGCGTGCCGCGCTCCGCAACCGGCACGCAGCGCCGGGAGGGCGCCGGAACAGGTCTTGCCGGACGGCAGGTGGTGATCGTTCCGCCTCCCGGGGCCATCCCCGAAATCCCTCGTCAGGAGAAGGCGTGAACCGTCTCAAATCCCCGTACCGCCATGTCATGGCGGTGACCGCAAGCGCGCTGATCGGCATCGCCGGCGCCCTGACTCTGGCCAGCCCGGCCAGCGCGCACCACAGCGAGGTCAAGGTCACCGCGCAGTGCGACACCGCCGCCGGCGAGTGGGTCACGACCTGGACCGTCAACAGCTACGCCCCCGAAGGCGTGAACAACTACCAGTTCACCAAGGCCGAGGCCACCAGCGTGGTGAACGGGACCGCCACCCCGTTCACCATCGACGGCATCGCGGTGAGCGAGGGCGACACCTACCCGCACAGCGTGTCGGAGCCCGTGGTCGGCAAGGCCCGCCTCTCGGGCGACGCCACCGAGGCCTCGCTGACCGTGAAGGCGCGGTGGGACAACGAGTACAACGAGAAGGACGACAGCAGCGCGTCCATCAAGTTCAGCGAGAGCTGCGACAAGGTGGTGACCGCCCCGCCGGCTGCCGCCAACCCGAAAGCCACCGTGACCGCGGACTGCGACGGCGACGTGGCGGTGCAGCTGGAGAACGGCGCCGAGGCCACCAAGGACGCCGCGTTCACCGTCACCGGCACCGACGGCTTCACGAAGACCGCGACCGTCGCGGCCGGCAAGGACACCACGATCACGGTGCCGGCCCGCAACGCCGCCAAGATCACCGTGACCGAGGCCGGGCAGAAGGCGCCCATCTTCGACGACAGGCCCGCCGAGGCCAAGGACTGCGTCGAGCCGGGTGAGCCGATCGGCAGCTACCAGTCCACCTGCGACGCGCTGATCTTCCAGATCGAGAACCCGAAGGACGGCAAGACCGTCACCGTCACGCTCACTCCGAACAAGGGCGACGCGCAGACGTTGGTCGTGAAGCCGGGCGAGACCAAGACCGCGACGTTCAAGGCCTTCGAGGGCCTGACCGTCGCCCCCAGGGCCGACGGTCTGGACGACGCCTCGCCGGTCGCCTGGAAGAAGCCGACGAAGTGCACCAGTTCCAGCCCCAGCGCGCCGCCCGCGGGCGGTGGCGCCGGTGGGCCGACGCTGCCGAAGACCGGTGCGCCGGCCGGCCTGATCGCCGGTGGCGCGGCGGCGCTGCTGGCGGCCGGTGCGGTGCTCTTCGTCGTGGCGCGACGTCGTCGGGTCCGCTTCACCGCCTGATCCACCGCAACTGACGAGGGCGCGTCGACCAGTCGGTCGGCGCGCCCTCGTGCTGTCCCCGTCCGTGCCGTCGCCCGCCACGGCCGCACCGCCGGGCGGGCCACCGCACTCGCCGAGCCGGCCGGTCAGCTCGTCGACCACGGCGGCGTTCCCGCACGCGGGTACGGTCCACGCTCGCTACGAACCTGATGTTGTAAATGAATCACCTGGACGGCGCGCGCCCTGAGTCGTTGACGTCATCAGCTCCACAGGAGCGCACCACCCACACCGGTCCGCTACCCACGCCGCGCAGCCCCCGCCGCCCCGCTCGGCCCCCTGCCTGGCCGCCCGCAGCCGTCACCCGCACCGCCGACGTACGAGTGTCCGGGATGGTGCTCCACTCCGGATCGCGGAGCTGGCGGTTTCCTCGCCGCCGCGACACCGCCACGTCGCGGAGGTGGGGTGAAGCTCGCGCCGAGTCCGCCCGTGACGGAAGGGGTGGGGCGGGCCGACGGGGGCGCTCAGCCCTTTTCCAGGTACTCCGCGCGTTCCTCGTCGACCAGGGCGGCGACCGAGGCGGCCAGCGCCGGATGCCGGGTCAGCTCCGGGTCCTCCTCGACCAGGGCGATCGCCTCGGCCCGGGCGTCCCGGATCAGGTCGGCGTCCCGCAGCAGCGACAGCAACCGCAGGTGGGAGCGGCGTCCGGACTGGGTCGCGCCCAGCACGTCGCCCTCCCGGCGCTGCTCCAGGTCCAGCTCGGCGAGCTTGAAGCCGTCCGTGGTGGAGGCGACGGCGTCCAGCCGCTCCCGGGCCGAGGAACCCTCCACCGCCTCGCTCACCAGCAGGCAGAGCCCGGCGGCGGAACCCCGGCCCACCCGGCCGCGCAGCTGGTGCAGCTGGGAGACGCCGAACCGGTCCGCGTCGAGCACGATCATCACGGTCGCGTTGGGCACGTCGACGCCGACCTCGACCACGGTGGTGGCCACCAGCACGTCGAGGTCACCGGCGGCGAACGAGCGCATCACCGCGTCCTTCTCGTCGGCGGGCAGCCGGCCGTGCAGCACCCCGATCCGCAGCCCGTGCAGCGGGCCCTCGGCGAGCAGCGGGGCGACCTCGGTCACGGCGAGGGGCGGTCGCCGCCCGCTGTCGTCCTCGCGCGGCGGCTCCTCCTCGGACGCGGGGCCCTCACCGATCCGCGGGCAGACCACGTACGCCTGGTGGCCGGCGGCGGCCTCCTCGCGCAGCCGGCGCCAGGCCCGGTCGAGGAAGGCGGGCTTCTCCGCGGCCGGCACCACGTGCGAGGCGATCGGCGAACGGCCCTGCGGAAGCTGGGAGAGGGTGGAGATCTCCAGGTCGCCGTAGACGGTCATGGCGACCGTGCGCGGGATCGGCGTGGCCGTCATCACCAGCACGTGCGGCGGCTGGTCGGCCTTGGCGCGCAGCGCGTCCCGCTGTTCCACGCCGAAGCGGTGCTGCTCGTCGACGACCACCAGGCCCAGGTCGGCGAAGTCGACCCCCTCGTAGAGCAGCGCGTGGGTGCCCAGCACGATGCCGGCCCGACCCTCGGCGACCTCGGCCAGCGCCCGCCGCCGGGCCGCCGCGCCGAGCGAACCGGTGACCAGCTCCACCCTGGTGGCGCCGTCGGCGGCGCCCAGCTCGCCGGCCCGGGCGAGCGGGCCGAGCAGGTCGAGCATGCCCCGGTGATGCTGGGCGGCGAGCACCTCGGTCGGGGCGAGCAGGGCCGCCTGACCACCGGCGTCGACCACCTGGAGCATGGCCCGCAGCGCGACCACCGTCTTGCCCGAGCCGACCTCGCCCTGCAGCAGCCGGTGCATCGGATGCGCGGTGGCCAGGTCGGCGGCGATCTCCCCGCCGACGGTCCGCTGGCCGGGCGTCAGCTCGTACGGCAGCCGGGCGTCGAACGCGTCGAGCAGCCCGCCGGCCCGCGCCGGCCGGGACTTCGCCGGCCAGTCGGCCGCCCGGTGCTTGCGTTGCACCAGGGTGAGCTGCACCGCGAACGCCTCGTCCCACTTCAACCGCCGGCGGGCCCGGTACAGCGCCTCCTTGCTGGAGGGCCGGTGGATCTCGCGCAGCGCGACGTCGATGCCGACCAGGCTGCGGGCGGCCCGGACGGTCGCCGGCAGCGGGTCCTCCGGCGGGGTGAAGGTGTCCAGCACCACCCGCACGCAGCGGGCGATCACCCAGGTGGGCACCGCGGCGGCGGCCGGGTAGACCGGGATGAGCGCGCCGGCGAACTCCTCGACCTCCTCGTTGGCCGCCGCCTCGCCGTCACCGCCCTCCCCGAGCAGGACGTACTCCGGGCCGTTGAGCTGCCGCTTGCCCCGGAACTCGGTGACCTTGCCGGCGAACAGCCCCCACCGGCCGGGGCGCAGCTCGCGCTCCCGCCAGGCCTGGTTGCCGAAGAAGGTGAGGGTGAGCACCCCGCCGGAGCCGTCGCCGACGGTCACCTCCAGCAGGTTGCCGCGCCGCTGCCGCATCGGCCGGACCGCGGTGCGCTGCACCTCGGCCAGCACGGTCACCTGCTCGCCCACGTCCAGCGAACGGATGTCGGTGTGCTCGCCGCGCTCGTCGTACCGGCGGGGGAAGTGGTAGATCAGGTCGCCGGCGGTGTGCAGGTCCAGATGGCTCGCCAGGGCCTTCGCGGTCTTCTCCCCGACCAGCTTCTTCAGCGGCGTGTCCACCGTGGACGGCTCGCTCGTCATTCCACCCCCACCAGCAGCGGATAGTGCGGCTGCCCGCCCTCGTACGCCTGCACCTCGACGAACGGCCAGGCCCGTTCCACGTGCTCGCGTACCCGGTCGGCCAGCCCGGCCGGGGCGTCCGCCCCGCAGAGCAGGGTGACCAGCTCGCCGCCGCCGCCGAGCATCCGGTCCACCACGGCGGTGCAGGTGTCGACCAGGTCCGCGCCGATCAGGTGCACCTCCCCCTCGACCAGCGCCAGCACGTCGCCCGGGCGGCACGGCCCGGCGACGGTGAGCGCCTCCCGGCTGGCGCGGCAGACCTCGGCGTACCGGCAGGCGCCGGCCGCCTCGGCCATGGCGATCACGTCGTCCTCGAACCGCCGGCCCGGATCCCGGACGGCGAGGGCGGCCAGCGCCTGCACCGGGGACCGGGTCGGCACCACGCTGACCTTGACGCCGAGCCGGTGGGCCTCCCTGGCGGCGGCGCTCGCCACCGACTGGGTGTTGGGGTCGTTGGGCAGCACCACCACCCGGGCGGCGCCGGTGGCCCGGATCGCGCCCAGCAGCTCGCCGGTGGACGGGTTGCCCGGCACCACGGTGGCGCCCTCGGCGCCGAACAGCTCGGCGATGCCGGCGCCGGCCGCCACCACCACAGCCGCCCGGCCGTCGGGCAGCAGCGCCGGCCGGGGCGGGGCCGGGGCCACCTGGTCGGCGAAGCGGGTCACCGAGATCCGGTGCGGCCGGCCGGCCACCACCCCCGCCTCGACCGCGGCGCCCACGTCGTTGACGTGCACGTGCACGTTCCAGGTGCCGCCGCCGGGACCGCCGTCGCCGACGATCACCAGCGAGTCGCCCAGCGCGTCCAGCTCGGCGCGCAGCCGTGCCACCGCCTCCGCCCCGGCGTCGAGCAGGAACTGCACCTCGTACGCGTATTCCGAGGAGCCGGTCTCCCGGACGGCCGTGGCCGGCGGACGGACCGCGGCCGGCGCGGGCGCCGGCTGCTGCGGGCTCTCCCCGGTGATCACCTCGACCAGCGCGTCCAGCAGCACGCAGAGCCCGCGCCCGCCGGCGTCCACCACGCCGGCCCGGGCCAACGCCGGCAGCTGCTCCGGCGTGCGGGCCAGCGCCCGCGCCGCCCCGCCGGCCGCCGCCCGGGCCACCACCCGCAGGTCGTCACTGTCCGCCTGCTCGGCGGCGCGCGCGGCGGCGGCGACCACGCTGAGCAGGGTGCCCTCGACCGGCCGGGCGACCGCCCCGTAGGCGGCGGTGGCCGCGTCCGCGAGCGCGGCGGCGAGCTGGCGGCCACGGACCGCCGGCGCGGCGGCCAGCGCGTCGGCGAAGCCGCGCAGGATCTGCGACAGGATCACCCCGGAGTTGCCGCGGGCCCCGAGCAGCGCGCCCCGGGCCATCAGCCGCAGCGCGTGCCCGTGCGGGGTGTGGCCGTCGTCGGGGAGGGTGCCCAGATCCATCGCCAGGGCCTGCTGGGCGGAGGTGAGGGTGAGCACCAGGTTGGTGCCGGTGTCGCCGTCCGGGACCGGGTAGACGTTGAGATCGTCGATCTCACCCTGGTGCCGGCGCAGGGCGGCCAGCCCGCTCGCGCACCAGCGGCGCACCGCGGCGGCGTCGAGGGTGTCCAGCACGGCGAGAAGCCTACTGGCGCGCACCGACACGCCGGGGTCGGCCGGCCCCCACCGGCGTGTCCACCGGCCCGGCCCGCCGGCCGGCCCACCCCGGGCACCGGTACGCTGGGCTGGCCCGAGCCGCCGCCGACCGGGCCGGTTGGGCGTACCGGCGGGTCATCGGGTAACCTGACCAGGTTGCCCGGGCAGCGCCTGGCGGCGACCTCATGAACGTTTCAATCCCAGGAGTATCCCGTGGCTAGCGTGTGCGACGTCTGTGGCAAGGGACCGGGCTTCGGCCACAACGTGTCCCACTCGCACCGGCGGACCAACCGCCGCTGGAACCCGAACATCCAGTCGGTGCGTACCCCGGCCGGTGGCGGCACCACCAAGAAGTTGCAGGTCTGCACCTCGTGCATCAAGGCCGGCAAGGTCACCCGCGCCTGACGCGGTGAGCCTCCAGCTTCCAGAACCACCCAGCACCGGCGGGCCCTGACGGCCCGCCGGTGCTGTCGTGTCCGGGCACGGTGACGCCGGCCGGGTGCGCGCCGACCGAGGCGCGACGCACCCGCCGGACCAGGGTCAGAGGGTGCGGCCGAAGGAGAGGCAGCCGGGGGCGTCCTGGTAGAAGCCGAAGTTCGGGATCCGCTCGTACCCGGCCGAGGTGTACATGGCGATCGCCTCGGGCTGCTTGTCGCCGCACTCCAGGATGATCCGCTTCCGGCCCTGCTCCCGGGCCGAGCGCTCGACCGCGGCCAGCACCGCCCGGGCCACGCCCCGCCCCCGGGCCGCCGGCGCGGTGTACATCCGCTTCAGCTCCGCCGCCTCCCCGTCGTCGCCGTGGCTGCGCCAGCCGCCGCAGCCCACCGGCTTCCCGCCGAGGTAGGCCACCAGGAAGGCGCCGGCCGGCGGCTCGAACTCCGCCGCGTCCACCGGGGTGTCGTCGCCGCTGCCGCCGTACCGCTCGCCGAGGTCGGCCAGGGCCGCCCGGATCAACGCCTGCGACTCGGGCGCGTCGAAGCGCTGCGCCCGGATCTCGATCTCACTCACGCCTGAAGGGTACGACCGCCGCCGCCGCGCCCCGGGCCCGTCCGCCCGGTTCGGTCGCAGATCACTCCGACCGGCGAAAATGGTCCCAGCCGGCCGGCCCGGCGTACGCCACGCCGTCCACGGTCACCCCCGCGCCCTCGGCCACCCGCCCGATCGGCCGCCACCGCTCCGGCAGCGCCACCGCCGGCGGGAAGGTCGCGGCCAGGGCGTGGTCGTCGCCCCCGGCGAGGATCCAGGAGTACGGGTCGACGCCGAGCGCCTGCGCCGCGTCCCGCATCTGCCGGGGCACCTCGAAGGCGTCCCGCCGCAGGTCGACGCCGACGCCGCTGGCCTTCGCCACGTGGCCCAGGTCGGCCAGCAGCCCGTCCGACACGTCGATCATGGCGGTGGCGCCGAGCGCGGCGGCCTCCGGGCCGGCCGGATAGGGCACCTCGGGCCGCCGGAACGCCTCCACCAGCAGCCGGGGCGTCCGGAAGCCGCGGGACAGCACGGTGTAGCCGGCCGCCGCCCAGCCGGTCCGCCCGGCCAGGGCCACCACGTCGCCGGGCCGCGCCCCGGAGCGGACCACCGGCGGCCGGTCCGCCAGGTCGCCGAGGGCGGTGACCGCGATGGTCAGCGTCGGACTGGCGGACATGTCCCCACCGACCACGCTCGCGCCGACCAGGGCCGCCTCCGCACCCAGGCCGTCGGCCAGCTCCTCCGCCCAGCTCGTGTCCAGATCCGTTGGCATGCAGAGGGCGACCAGCAGCGCGGTGGGGGTGGCGCCCATCGCCGCGATGTCGGCCAGGTTCGCCGCCGCCGCCCGGTGCCCCACGTCCCGCGCGGTCGACCAGTCCCGGCGGAAGTGCCGCCCCTCGACCAGCACGTCCGTGGAGGCCACCACCCGCCGGTCCGGCGCCGCCACCACCGCCGCGTCGTCACCGGGGCCGAGCAGGCAGCTCTCCCCGTACGTGAACCGGGCGGTGACCCGGTCGATCAGCCCGAACTCCCCGACACCCGCGACCGTCATCGCCGTCCCCTCGTCGCTCCACTCGTCCCGCACCCGGGCCACCCGCAGTCTGCTCCGGCGGTGCGTGCCCTCGCTCACCGCGTCCACCCGGCCACCGATAGGGATCAGGCCTGCTCCGTAAGGTAGTTTCACCCTTCGGGCCGCCCCAGGCGGCGACGGACGGAGGTCGAGTCGTGGTACAGGCGTACATCCTCATCCAGACCGAGGTCGGTCGGGCGCGTGACGTGGCCGATCTGATCGCGGACCTTGCCGGCGTGGTACGGGTCGACGCCGTCACCGGGCCGTACGACGTGGTCGTCCTCACCGAGGCGAACACCGTCGACGAGCTCGGCAAACTCATCGTCAGCAAGGTGCAGATGGTGCCCGGCATCACCCGCACCCTCACGTGTTCGGTGGTGCGCCTGTAAGTGGACGAGATCACTGTCTCCCCCGCTCCCGAGGAGTCCCGCCCGGCCGACGAGGCGCCGCGCCCGGACCGGGCGACCCGCCGCGCCGCGCTGATGGCCACGTTGATCGCGCTGCCGGTGACCGTGGCGGTGGCCGGCTTCACCTTCGCGAAGCTCGCCCCGGACGAGCCGGCCGCCGCGCCGCGCCCCTCGGCGACCGCCGCCCGGCCGCAGTCCACCACCCCGGTCGAGCTGCCCGCCCCGACGCTGGCCGAGCGGCCCGCGACGGTCTGCCGCGCCCTGGTGTCGCAGCTCCCGGAGCGGATACGCGACCTGGCCCAGCGGCCGGTCACCGCCGGCCCCGAGCAGAACGCCGCGTACGGCGACCCGGCGCTGACCGTCGCCTGCGGTGGTACGCCGCCGATCGTCCAGCCCACCGACGAGGTGTGGTCGGTCAACAAGGTCTGCTGGCACGCGGTGCAGGAGGCCGACGCCACCGTGCTGACCACCGTCGACCGGGAGACCCCGGTCCGGGTCCGGGTGCCCCGGCAGTACGAGCAGCCGCTGCAGTGGGTCAGCCCGATATCCGACACCATCGTCGCCGCGGTCCCCTCGGCGAAGTCCGCCCCCGCCGGCTGCACCGCCTGACCTGCGCTCCGCGGGCTCCCCGCGGCAGCCGCCCAGCTTTGCGGACGGCGCCACCTTCCCGGCTCAGGGAGGCGCGGCGCCGTCGCTGCTGTGGCGACCCCTGGACCGGGCCGGTCAGCGGCCGGCGTTGCGGTGCAGGGCGGTACGGATCAGGCGGTTGACCAGCTTCGGGTACTCCAGGCCGCTGGCCGCCCACATCCGCGGGAACATCGACGTCGGGGTGAAGCCGGGCATCGTGTTGATCTCGTTGAGGTAGACGTCCAGCTCCGGGGTGACGAAGAAGTCGACCCGGGCCAGGCCGGAGCAGTCCAGCGCGGTGAAGGCCCGGGTGGCGTACTCCTGGACCTGGCGGGTGACCCGCTCGGGCAGGTTGGCCGGGACGTCGTACTCGCAGACCTCGTCGGCGTAGATGTACTTCGCCTCGAAGTCGTACCAGCCGTGGTCGCCCACCATCCGCACCTCGGCAAGCACGGACGCCTCGGGCGCGCCGCCGGCCTCGCCCTCCAGCACGCCGCACTCGATCTCCCGGCCGACGACCGCGGCCTCGACCAGCACCTTGGTGTCGATCTCGCGGGCCGTGGCGACCGCCGCATCGAGCTGCGCCCAGTCGTCGACCTTGGTGATGCCGAAGGACGAGCCGGCGCGGGACGGCTTGACGAAGACCGGCAGTCCCAACCGCTCCTTGTCCGCCTCGCTCAGCGTCATCCCGTTGCGCAGCACCACGTACGGGCCGACCGGGATGCCCTCGGCGACGCAGAGCTTCTTGGTGAACTCCTTGTCCATCGCGGCGGCGGAGGCGAAGACGTTCGCCCCGACGTACGGGATGTCGGCCATCTCCAGCATCCCCTGGATGGTGCCGTCCTCGCCGTACGCCCCGTGCAGCACCGGGAAGACCACGTCCACGTCGGCCAGCGCGCGCGGGCCCTCGGCCGGGTCGAGCACCATGAGGCCGCCCGCGGTCGGCTCGGCGCGCAGCACCAGAGCGGTGCCGGCGGCGGCGGTGATCTCCGGCAGCTTGCGCGCCTGGATCGACAGCTGGCTCGGGTCGCCGCTGGTCAGCACCCACTGGCCCTGCCGGGTGATGCCGACCGGCACCACCTCGAACTCGTCCGGGTCGAGGGCGCCCAGCACGCTGCCGGCGCTGACGCAGGAGATGCCGTGCTCGGGGCTGCGGCCGCCGAACACGATCGCCACACGGGTCTTGCCTGGGGTGGTCACTCGAGGTCACCTCTTCGCTCGCGACTGCGGCTGGCCGTGCTCGCCGGTGGCGCTCACCCGATTGACCTTACTGTGCGTGGCGAGAACCCGAAGCCGATACCCGGTGAGCCCAGCCGGGCGGCGCAACCGGTCAACCCGTCGTATACGGGGGGTAACCGCCGCTCGGGGCATCAGTCGGTCGCGCCCGCCACCAAGGTGATGGCCCGGACGAGCGCGCCGGGCGGCCGGTGGCGGGCCGGGCCGGAGGGTGAGCGGGGCGGGCTGGCGGCGCACTACGCTCCTCGTCCTATGAGCGCCGATCCCCTCATCGACAGCCTGCTGGCCGCCCTCGACGCCCGCCCGGACGACCTGCCCCTGCGCCTGCACCTGGCCGGGCTGCTGCTGGACTCCGGCCGGAGCGCGGAGGCGATCGCGCAGATCGGGCAGGCGCTCGCCCGGGACCCGGGCAACGACCAGGCGCAGGCCCTGATGCAGCGGGCGCTGGGCGGGCCCGCGCCGGCGGCGGCGCCGGCCGCGCCGCGCCCCGCCCCCGCCGAGCCGCCGGCGCCCGGGGACGACCCGCTGGCCGCGTACGAACAGGAGCTGGCCGACGTCGTGCCGCCGCGCTTCGCGCGGGCCGGCGACGAGCCGGAACCGGTCGTGGGCGAGGCCGACCGGGTGTACGACGTGGAGGCCTCCACGGTCCGGCTCGCCGACGTGGGCGGCATGACGGCCGTGAAGGAACGCCTGGAGCTGGCCTTCCTCGGCCCGCTGCGCAACCCGGAGCTGCGCCGAATGTATGGCAAGAGCCTGCGCGGCGGGCTGATGCTGTACGGCCCGCCCGGCTGCGGCAAGACCTTCCTCGCCCGGGCGGTGGCCGGCGAGATGGGCGCGAAGTTCCTCTCGTTGTCCATCGTCGACGTGCTCGACATGTGGATCGGCAACTCGGAGCGCAACCTGCACGAGCTGTTCGAGGCGGCCCGGCGCAACGCGCCCTGCGTGCTCTTCCTCGACGAGGTCGACGCCCTGGGCCACAAGCGCTCGCAGGTCTCGTCGAGCTCGATGCGGACGCTGGGCAACCAGCTGCTGGCCGAGCTGGACGGCATGGAGGGCAACAACGAGGGGGTCTTCGTGCTGGCCGCGACGAACACCCCGTGGGACGTGGACCCGGCGCTGCGCCGGCCGGGGCGGCTCGACCGGGTGGTGCTGGTGCTGCCGCCCGACGCCGAGGCCCGCGCGGCGATCCTGGAGTACCACCTGCGGCAGCGGCCGATCGCCAACATCGACCTGCGCAAGGTGGTCGCGGCGAGCGAGGACTTCTCCGGCGCCGACCTGGCCCACCTCTGCGAGACCGCCGCCGAGTTCGCGATGGCCGACTCGGTACGCAGCGGCGAGGTCCGGATGATCGAGCAGCGGGACCTGGAGCGGGCGCTGAAGGAGGTCCGCCCCTCGACCCGGCCCTGGCTCTCGACCGCCCGCAACGTCGCCATGTTCGCCAACGAGGGTGGCGTCTACGACGACCTGGTGGCGTACCTGAAGCGGCGCAAGCTGCTCTGACGGCTCAGCCGACGCTCTCCGGAACGGGCGGGCGTCGGCCGTGGCGTGGGCGTTCAGCTCGGTCGCGGTGGTCAGCCGGCGACCACCGGGCCGGCTGCCGGTGCCCCCGCGCGCAGGGTCTCCAGCGCCGCGATGGCCACCCCGCGCGCCCCGGCCATGTCCCGGTCGGGCACCAGCGCGAAGGTGGCGACGGCGGCCTGCTCGGCGCGGAGCACGGTGTGCTGCGCGACCGTGGCGAGGAACCAGTCGCGGAACTCGGGCGCCGCCTCCACCACCCCACCCCCGACGAAGTACGCGTGCGGGTCGGTGAAGTTGGCCGCGATGGTGAAGAGCCGGCCCAACGCCGTCGCCTGCTGGGCGAAGACCTCCCGGGCCAGCGCGTCGCCGCGCTCGCCGTACCCGCGGACGAGCTTCGCCGCCCGGCCCGGCTCCTCGGCCGCGAGTGGATGCCCGGGATACCGGCCCAGCCAGTACGGCAGCAGGTTCCGCTCGATCGCGGTCAGCGAGGCGACGCTCTCCGCGTCCCCGCTGAAGCCGCAGGCGCAGGTGGGCACCGACTGACGGGGCGCGAGCAGGCCGTCCAGCGGGATGTGCACGTGCCCGAACTCCCCCGCCATGCCGGCGGCCCCGGCGACCACCCGACCGCTCTCCACCACCCCACCGCCGAGCCCGGTGCCGACGATGGCGGCGACCGAGGAGCGGCGCAGCGCGTCCGCGCCGAAGTGCACGTGGTGTGCGTAGAGGGCGGCCGCGTTGCCGTCGTTGTGGTAGATCACCGGGAGGCCGAGCCGGCGCTCCAGCGCGCCGCGCACGTCGTAACCCCGCCATTCCGGCTGGGAGAAGTTGGTCGAGCCGCGCGACGAGATCACCCCGGTGGCGCTCGCCGGCCCCGGGGTGTCCAGGCCGACCGCGCGGACCAGCTCGTGGGGCACGCCGGTCAGCGCCAGCACCCCGTCCAGCGCCCGGGCCAGCGCCTCGATCGCCGCTTCGGGGCCGGCCTGCACCTCACTCGGTATCTCCACCAGCCCGTCCACCAGGAACCGGCCGTCGACGGTCAGGACGGTCGCGTTGTTGCTGTTCCCGCCGTTGTCGAGACCCACCACCACCGGCACACCCGCGCTGCCCACCCCGCCACCGCCCTCCGCCGAGCCCGTCCCGACCTGAGGCTAGTTCCACGTTCACCGTCCCGCCATTCCCCGGTCACCCGACACCGCCGGCCCACCACGCCACGAGCCACACCGGACGGACAACGAGCGGACCGCGACCGACGGATCCCCCTGGCGACCGACGGGTCAGCGGATCGGCGGCGGGCCTGGCGGGTCAGGCGGGTTCGTCGTGCCACCAGCGAGCGCGACCCGGCACCATGGCCGCTCAGCCGGGTCGGCGGGCGGTGACGGCGGTGCCGTCGAGGTCCTCGTCGCGGACCACCGTCGGTGCCAGGCCGAGGGTGGCGAACGCCGCGCAGAGCGCGTCGACCTGCCCCTCGCTGATCTCCACCACCAGGTGCCCACCCGGGGCGAGCCACTCGGCCGCGCCGGCAGCCACCCGGCGCAGCACGGCCAGCCCGTCCACGCCGCCGTCGAGCGCCACCGGGGCCTCGTGCAGCCGCGCCTCGGACGGCATCAGCGCCACCGCCCCGCTCGGCACGTAGGGGGCGTTCGCCAGCACCAGGTCGAGCCGGCCGCGCCACTCGGGCGGGATCGGCGCGAACAGGTCGCCCTGGAACACCGGCACGCCCAGCGGGGCGAGGTTGCGTCGGGCACAGGCCACCGCTGCCGGGTCGACGTCGGCGGCGGCCAGCCAGCGGGGCGCGAGCCGGGCGTGCAGCACCAGGGCGGCGGCGCCGGAGCCGCAGCAGAGGTCCAGCACGGCCGGCGCGGGACCGGCCAGCGCCGTGGCGGCGGCGACCAGCAGGGCGGTCCGCCCCCGGGGCACGAAGACGCCGGGATCGACGGCCACCCGCAGGCCGCAGAACTCGGCCCAGCCGAGCAGGTGCTCCAGCGGCAGGCCGGCGACCCGGCGGTCGACCAGGTCGGCCAGCGCCTCGGCCGAGTCGGCGGCGTCGATCAGCAGCTCCGCCTCGTCCTTGGCGTAGACGCAGCCGGCGGCGCGCAGCCGGCGGACGAGGGCGGTGCGGTCGGGAAGGAACGGGGATGGTGCCATGGGAACCTCCGGGAACGCTCGTCGGCGCTCCCGGCGTCGCCTACTTCCGGGGCGACGCGGACGCGGAGGGGAGCGCCGGTCCTGTCTGGTGGATCGGTCTCACCTCCTCCGGTCGGGGCCCGCTCGGGCCGGGACGGCTCAGGGCCGGGGTCACGATAGCTCAGCCGGTGACCGCCGCGCCGCCCGGCGCGGCCCGGCCGTCCCCGGCGCTCGCGTCCAGCGCGGCCGCGACGTCGGCCACCAGGTCGGCGGTGTCCTCCACCCCGCAGGAGAGCCGGACGAAGCCGGGCGCGGTGTCGTCGCCCCACTGGGCCCGCCGGTCGGCGGTGGTGTGCACGCCGCCGAACGAGGTCGCGGCGGCGACCAGCCGGGCCGCGTCGAGGAAGCGGGCCACCCGGTCGGCGTCCCCGAGGTCGAACGAGAGCACCCCGGGCATCCTGCGCATCTGGACCGAGGCCACCGGGTACGCCGGGTCGCCGGGCAGCCCGGGCCAGCGCAGGCCGGTCACGTCGGCGCGGTCGGCGAGCAGCCGGGCGAGCGCCTCGGCGTTGGCGGACTGCCGGGCCAGCCGCAGGTCCATCGTCGCCAGGGACCGGTGGGCCAGCCAGGCGTCGAAGGCCCCCGGCACGGCGCCGGTGGTGGTCCGCCAGGCGGTCACCGGCTCCAGCAGCTCGGCCGAGCGGGTGACCACGTAGCCGAGCAGCAGGTCGGAGTGCCCGGTCAGCGCCTTGGTGCCGGAGGCGACCACGACGTCGGCGCCGAGCTCCAGCGGTCGCTGCCCGAGCGGGGTGGCGGTGGTGTTGTCAACCGCGACCAGAGCGCCGGCGGCGTGCGCCCGGGCGGCGAGCGCCGGCACGTCGGCCACGTCCAGGCCCGGGTTCGCCGGGGTCTCCAGCAGCACCAGCCGGACGCCCTCGAACGACGGGTACGGCCCGGCGGTCGGCACGAAGCCGACCCGGACGCCGATGCCCTCCAGGGTGCTCGTGGCGAAGGCCCGGACCGGGAAGTAGCCGTCGGCGGGGAGGAGCACGGTGTCGCCGGGGCGGAGCAGGGCCAGCAGCAGCCCGGTGATGGCCGCCTGGCCGCTGGCGAAGACCCGGCAGTCGCCGCCCTCCAGTTCGCCGATCGCCGCCTCCAGCAGCCGGCGGGTCGGGTTGTCGGGCCGCCCGTACCCGTTCGGCGTCGCCGCCGGCCCCTGCCACGGGTCCAGGTGGTAGGGCGCGGCGAAGACCGGTCCCGGCAGGAACGGCTCCCCCGGCGTCGGCGCGGGCAGTCCGGCGTGCACGCAGCGGGTGCCGTCGCGGAACTCGGTCATCGCCGCCTCACTCGTACGACTCGGGCTTGGCGGTCCGGCTCATCAGGGCGTCCACGGCCAGCCGCGGGTCCATCCCCTCGTGGCAGATCCGCTCGATCTGCTCGGTGATCGGCATTTCCACCCCGTGCGCCCGGGCCAGGTCACGGATGGCCAGGCAGCTCTTCACGCCCTCGGCGGTCTGCCGGGTCGCGGCCTGCGCCTGCTCCAGCGTCTCGCCCCGGCCGAGGTGCTCGCCGAAGGTGCGGTTGCGGGCCAGCGGCGACGAGCAGGAGGCGACCAGGTCGCCCATGCCGGCCAGGCCGGCGAAGGTGATCGGGTCGGCGCCGAGCGCCACGCCCAGCCGGGCGGTCTCGGCCAGCCCCCGGGTCATCAGCATCGCCCGGGTGTTGTCGCCGAAGCCCATCGCGGTGGCGATGCCGTACGCCAGGGCGATCACATTCTTGACCGCCCCGCCCAGCTCGCAGCCGATCACGTCGTCGTTGGTGTACGGCCGGAAGTACGGCGTCCGGATCGACGACTGGACCAGGGCGGTCCGCCGGGAATCGGTGCCGGCGACCACGGTCGCGGCCGGCTGCTCGGCGGCGATCTCGGGGGCCAGGTTGGGCCCGGAGACCACCACCACCCGGTCGGCGGGCACCCCGGCGGTCTCCGTGATCACCTGACTCATCCGCTTGGTGGTGCCCAGCTCGATCCCTTTCATCAGGGAGACCAGCGTGGCGTCGGGGTCGAGGTGGCCGGTCCACTGGGCCAGGTTGCCGCGCAGGGTCTGCGACGGGACGGAGAGCACCACGATCTCGGCCCCGGCGATGGCCTCCTCGGCGTCGCCGGTCGCGGTGACCCGGTCAGGCAGCCGCACGTCCGGCAGGTAGTCCGGATTGTGCCGCTGGGACCGGATCGCGTCGGCGACCGCCCGCCGCCGGGCCAGGATCGTCACGTCCCGGCCGGCATCGGCGAGGATCTTGGCGAACGCGGTGCCCCACGACCCCGCGCCGAGCACCGCCACGTGGCCGGTCATGCCGTCGCCTCCCCACTCTCGACGCCGCCGAGCGGCACCACGACACAGCCGGGCGGCACCACGGCGCTGAGCGGGTTCATTCGGTCCCCTCGGGAGTACGCGAACGGGCGGGACGTTCCCACAGCGGCGGGGGTGTGCCGCCGCGGATCTCCGCGACCATGTCGCGCAGCCGCAGCATGATCGTGTCGGTCATCTCCTCCAGCACCGCCCGGGTCGGCGTGGCGCCCGCCCAGCGGCTCAGGTCGACCGGCGGCCCGGCGACCACGGTCACCGGACTCCGGGGCCGCAGGCCGAACCGGGTGGTCCGCGGGTCGAACAGCCGCTCCGGCCCCCACATCGCCAGCGGGATCACCGGCGCGCCGGTGGCCAGCGCCAGCCGGGCCGCCCCGGTCTTGCCCTTCATCGGCCACAGCTCGGGCTCCCGGGTGGTCGTCCCCTCCGGGTAGATCACCACCGCGCCGCCCTCGGCCACGGCGGCGACCAGCTTGTCCAGCGACTTCACCGCGTCCACGGTGCCGCGCTCCACCGGAATCTGCCGGCACCGGTGCAGGATCCACCCGATCACCGGGACCCGGAACACGCTCGCCTTGCCCAGGAACTGCGGCCAGCGCCCGGCGTCGTGGATGAAGTGCGCGGCCACCAACGGGTCGGCGTGCGAGATGTGGTTGGGCACGATGATGATGCCGCCGGGGCGGCTCAGCTCCTCCACGCCCCGCCAGGTGCGCCGGGTCCAGACGGTCATCACCGGCTTGACCAGCAGCACGGCGAACCATTGCCAGAATCCCAGCCTTCGCCGTCCCACCGTGCCTCCTCGTCGTGCCCCGACCCGCGCGCCCACGTCCCGCGACGAAATCATGCCTGCTCGCCCCGGGTCCGGCCAGTGAGGGTACCGCCGTCCGACTGGCAGGATTGTCACGTGGCTGAGCCGACCTGGACCGTGGTGGTGCCGGTGAAGCGTCTCCCGGCGGCGAAGAGCCGCCTGCGGGGCGCGCTGCCGGCCGTACCCCATGAGGAGCTGGCGCTGGCCCTGGCGGCCGACACGGTCCGCGCGGTGCTGGCCTCCCCGGCGGTGGTCGAGCTGCTGGTGGTGACCGACGACACCCGCGCGGCGGCGGAGCTGGCCGCGGCGGGCGCCCGGATCGTGCCGGACCCGCCGGACGCCGGGCTGAACGCCGCCTTCCGGCACGGCGCCGCGGCCGCCGGCCGGCACGCCCGGGTGGCCGGCCTCACCGCCGACCTGCCGGCGCTGCGCCCGGCCGAGCTGACGGCGGCGCTCGCCGCGATCCCGGCCGGCCCGCCGGGGGTACGCCGGTTCGTGGCCGACGCCCCGGGCGGCGGCACGGTGCTGCTCGCGGCCCCGGCGGGCGTGCCGCTGGAGCCCCGGTTCGGAGTGGCCTCGGCGGCCGCGCACGCGGCGAGCGGCGCGCTGCCGCTGGCCGGCGACTGGCCCAGCCTGCGCCGGGACGTGGACACCGCGGACGACCTGGCGGCCGCCGCCCGGCTCGGCCTCGGCCCGCGCACCGCGGCGCTCCTCGGGGCCGACGCCGCCGCGGCCCCGGCCTGACCGGCCGGGTGTACGGTGCTGGCATGCAGGGCACGGTGGCCACCTTCGACGCGTCGACCCGCAGCGGCGTGCTGCTCCTTGACGACGGCACCGAGCTGTCCTTCCCGGCCCGCGCCTTCGACGCCTCCGGCCTGCGCCTGCTCCGCCTCGGCCAGCGGGTGCGCATCGACGTCGATGCGACGGGCACGGTGGTCCGGGTGACGTTGCCGACCATGGCCTGATCACCCTGGCCAAGTTCATTTTGCGTTCACCGGAATCGGGTGATTATGAGCGGGTGAGCACCCCTCGCAAGCACCCCGACCGCCCGCCGCACGCCACCGACCCGGCCGAGCCCCGCAACGGCGCCCGCACCCGCGACGCCGACGGCCGCTTCCGCACGGTCCGCGCCCCCGAGGAGACCCCGCTCCGGGACCCCGGCACCGACGCCGCGGCCGCCTCGGCCGGGCTGGACGAGGTGCTCGACCCGGTCACCGGGCCGGAGCACCGCCCGCCGGCCGGCGGCGAGCCGCCCACGGCGCCGCCGCTGCCCGAGGACCGCTTCCTCAACCGGGAGCTCTCCTGGCTCGACTTCAACGCCCGGGTACTGGCGCTGGCCGAGGACCCGCGCACCCCGCTGCTGGAACGGGCCAAGTTCCTGGCCATCTTCGCCAGCAACCTGGACGAGTTCTACATGGTGCGGGTCGCCGGACTGAAGCGCCGCCTCTCCGCCGGCCTGCCGGTGCGGGGCGGAGACCGGCTGCCGCTGCGCGCCCAGCTGGAGCTGATCGCGGAGAAGACGGCCGACCTGGTCTCCCGGCACGCCGCCTGCTTCGTCGACGACGTGCTGCCGAAGCTGGCCGCCGAGGACATCCGGGTGCTGCGCTGGAGCGAGCTGGACGACGCCGAGCGGGAACGGCTGCGCACGTACTTCCGGGAGCACATCTTCCCGGTGCTCACCCCGCTCGCCGTCGACCCGGCACACCCGTTCCCGTACATCTCGGGGCGGTCGCTCAACCTGGCCGTCGCGGTCCGCGACCCGGACGGCGGCTCGGAGCTCTTCGCCCGGGTGAAGGTGCCCAACAACGTGCCGCGGTTCGTCCGGGTGGCCCGGGGCCAGCCGGGCGTGCGGTTCCTGCCGGTGGAGGACCTCATCTCGGTCCACCTCGGGCAGCTCTTCTCCGGCATGCAGGTGGTGGAGTGCCACCTCTTCCGGGTCACCCGCAACGCCGAGGTGGAGGTCGACGAGGACCGCGACGAGGACCTGCTCCAGGCACTCGAGCGGGAGCTGGCCCGGCGCCGGTTCGGCCCGCCGGTACGCCTGGAGGTCGCCGCCTCGATCTCCGACCACATGCTGGAGCTGCTCGTCCGCGAGCTGGACATGGACGGCCACGACGTGCTGCGGGTCCGCGGCCTGCTCGACCTCTCCGCGCTGTGGCAGGTGTACGGCGAGGCCGACCGGCCCGACCTGAAGGACCCGCCGTTCGTGCCGGCCACCCATCCCCGGCTCGCCGAGGGCGAGGTGCCCCGCAGCGTCTTCGCCACCCTGCGGGACGGGGACGTGCTGGTGCACCACCCGTACCACTCGTTCGCAACCAGCGTGCAGCGCTTCATCGAGCAGGCCGCCGCCGACCCGGACGTGCTCGCCATCAAGCAGACGCTCTACCGCACCAGCGGCGACTCCCCGATCGTGGACGCGCTGGTCGACGCGGCCGCCGCCGGCAAGCAGGTGGTGGTGCTGGTCGAGTTGAAGGCCCGGTTCGACGAGGTGGCCAACATCGGCTGGGCCCGGACCCTGGAACGTGCCGGCTGCCACGTCGTCTACGGCCTGGTCGGGCTGAAGACGCACTGCAAGACCGCCCTGGTGGTCCGCCAGGAGGGCAACCAGATCCGCCGCTACTGCCACATCGGCACCGGCAACTACCACCCGAAGACCGCCCGGCTCTACGAGGACTTCGGCATGCTCACCGCCGACCCGGAGATCGGCGCCGACCTGACCGACCTGTTCAACGTGCTGACCGGGTACAGCCGGCAGACCGCGTTCCGGCGGCTGCTGGTGGCCCCGCAGGGCATCCGCAGCGGCCTGATCGAGCGGATCGAGCGGGAGATCGCGCACGTCCGGCTCGGCATGCCGGGCCTGGTGCAGTTCAAGGTGAACGCGCTGGTCGACGAGGAGATCACCGACGCGCTCTACCGGGCGTCGCGGGCCGGGGTGCACGTGGACCTGCTGATCCGGGGCATGTGCACGCTGCGACCCGGGGTGCCGGGGCTGTCGGAGAACATCCGGGTCCGCTCGATCCTGGGCCGCTTCCTGGAGCACTCGCGGGTCTTCCGGTTCGGCAACAACGGCGACGCCGAGTTCTGGATGGGCTCGGCCGACCTGATGCACCGCAACCTGGACCGCCGGGTGGAGGCGCTGGTGCAGGTGAGCGACCCGGTCGCCCGGGCCGAGCTGGACCACGTGCTGACCGCCGCGATGAGCCCCGAGGTGGACGCGTTCGAGCTGGCCGGCGACGGGAGCTGGACCCGGCGTACCAGCACCGACGAGGCGCCGCTGACGCATCTGCAGGAGTTGTTGCTGCGGCGGGTCGGCGGGACCGCCGGCTGAGCGGCCCACGGTGCGCACCGGCCGGGCTTACGGTGGGCGGATGACGGAGGAGGAGCCGGCGGGCATCCGGGCGGCGGGCGGGGTCGCCTGGCGGCCGGGCGCCCCGGGCGTCGAGGTCTGCCTCGTGCACCGGCCCCGGTACGGCGACTGGTCGCTGCCCAAGGGCAAGCTGGAGCCGGACGAGCACCCGCTGCGGGCGGCGGTCCGCGAGGTGGCCGAGGAGACGGACGTCCGGGCGGTGCCGCAGGTCCGGCTGCCCACCGTCCGCTACCGCAGTGAGGGCCGCCCGAAGCGGGTGGACTACTGGTCGATGCGGGCCGTGGCCGAGGGCGGTTTCCAGCCGGAGACCGAGGTGGACGAGGTGTGCTGGCTCCCCGTCGACGAGGCGGTACGGCTGGTGAGCTACCCGCACGACGCCGAGGTGCTCGCCGCGTTCGCGGCGCTGCCGCCGGTGACCGGCACGGTGCTGCTGGTCCGGCACGGGCACGCCGGCAAGCGGGGCACCTGGTCCGGGCCGGACACCGGCCGGCCGCTGGACGCCACCGGGTGGGCCCAGGCCCAGGCGCTGGCCGAGCTGGTGGCCCTGGTCCGCCCGGCACGCCTGCTGTCCGCCTCGGCCCGCCGCTGCGTGCAGACCCTGGACCCGGCCGCCGCCCTGCTGGACCTGCCGATCGAGGTGGTCGGCGACTTCGACGAGCCGAAGCCCGGCCAGCAGCCGGACGAGTGCGCGCTGGCCGCCGCCGCGCAGCTCGCCGCGTTGGCCGCCGCCGGGGAGCGGGTGGCGGTGTGCAGTCAGGGCAAGGTGCTGCCGGGCGCCCTGGAACGGCTGGCCGGGCGGGCCGACGACTTCACCACCCCGAAGGGCGGTGGCTGGCTGCTCGCCTTCACCGGCGACCGCCTGCTCGCCGCCGACCGGCTCTGAGCCGCCCGTCAG
Source organism: Micromonospora sp. IBHARD004 (assembly GCF_052814115.1). Taxonomy (NCBI): domain Bacteria; kingdom Bacillati; phylum Actinomycetota; class Actinomycetes; order Micromonosporales; family Micromonosporaceae; genus Micromonospora; species Micromonospora sp. IBHARD004. Next base: position 1,548,943 of record NZ_CP199934.1, on the reverse strand, counting down.
GGGTCAGGGCAGGGTCAGGGTGACCGCGACCGGCGCGTCGCCCCACACCGGAGCGGCTGCCGGCGCGAAGACGTACGGCATGCGCAGCTGCCGGGCCAGCAGCGCGAGGGTGTCGTGGCGCCGTTGAGCAGCCAGCCGCGGTCCACCTCGCTGAGCACCACCACGTCCGGCCGGCTTCCGGTGACCGCCCGGGCCAGGCCGTCCAGGTCGAGCCGCCCGTCCAGCCCGAAGCCCATCCGGATGTTGTACGCCACCACCCGTACGCCCACCCGCCGCCGCGGCCCCTCCCTCGGCCGGCGGCAGCGGACGGTGGATCCCGGCGGCCACTCCGGTCAGCAGCATGAGCCCGTTGACCGTCCACGCCAGCGCAGTTGGCTTGAGGACGGACGCGGCGGCGGGTGGCCCGGCGACCGCGACCACCGCGACGAGCGCTGCCAGCGCCACGGGCACCCAGCCGTTCGGGTTGTGCGTGCGGCCCGGGTCGCCGGTCAACGGCGCCGGCACCGCGGTCGTACGCGAAAGGGCGCCCACCACGACGGTGGGCGCCCTTTCGGTCGAGCCGGTCAGCGGCGGGCCGCCGCCTTCTTGGCCGGAGCCTTCTTCGCCGGCGCCTTCTTGGCCGCCGTGGTCTTCGCGGCCGTGGTCTTCTTGGCCGCCGTGGTCTTCTTCGCCGCCGTGGTCTTCTTCGCCGCCGTGGTCTTCTTCGCCGCCGTGGTCTTCTTGGCCGCGGCGGTCTTGGTCGGCGGTGCGGCCTTCTTCGCCGGGGCGGCCTTCTTGGTGGCCGCGGTGGTCTTGGCGGCCTTCGCCGCGGCGGTCTTCTTGGCGGCGGACGTGGTGGTCTTCTTCGCGGCGGCCGCCTTGGCCCCGGCCGCCTTCGCGCCGGTGGTCTTGGCGGCGGCCGCGGCGATCTTCTTGGCGGCGGCCGTGGCCTTCGGCACCTTGCCGCTGGCCACCATCTCCTTGAATCCGGCGCCCGCACGGAAGGTCGGGACGGAGGTCTTCTTGACCTTCACCGCCTCGCCGGTCCGCGGGTTGCGCGCTGTTCGGGCGCCCCGGACACGCTTTTCGAACGCTCCGAATCCGGTGATCGCCACCTTCTCGCCCTTGGTGACCGCTCCCTGGACCTCAGCGAGGACCGCGTCGAGCGCGGCCGTCGCCGTCTTCCGGTCCCCCAGGCGAACGGCGAGCGCCTCAATGAGCTCGGCCTTGTTCACGACTTCCTCCCAATTGTGCAACTGACTCGACGCGAGCCATTCTGCGCGCACGGTATGCCCTGTGCTGGCGCTACACAAACATTCGGTGGAAAAAAGCCCTTGTGTCGTAACGGATTCGCCCCCACCGGCGGGGCCGGTGGGGGCGAAAACCGATGTGCGGTCGGGCGTACGGCTATGCCACCGAGGGCAGGAACGACGGCCGGGACGCCTCGAAGGCGCTGATCTCGGCGGAGTGCCGGAGGGTGAGTCCAATGTCATCCAAGCCCTCCATCAGCCGCCAGCGGCTGTGGTCGTCCAGCGGGAACGCCCAGGTGGCGTCCCCGGCCCGGACCTGACGGGCGGTGAGGTCGACGGTGATCGGGGTGGTCGGGTCGGATTCCACCAGATCCCACAGTTCCTCGACGGCTTTCAATTCCAGCTCCACCGGGAGGAGGCCTTCCTTGAGCGCGTTGCCGCGGAAGATGTCGCCGAAGCGGGGAGAGACCACGGCGCGGAAGCCCCAGTCCCGCAGCGCCCAGACGGCGTGCTCCCGGGAGGAGCCGGTACCGAACTCGGGGCCGGCGATGAGAATCGACGCACCGGAATGGACGGGATCGTTGAGCACGAATGCCGGGTCCTCCCGCCACGCGTTGAAGAGCCCGTCCGCGAAACCGGTCCGGGTCACCCGCTTGAGGTACACGGCGGGGATGATCTGGTCGGTGTCCACGTTGGAGCGGCGCAGCGGCACGGCGGTGCCGGTGTGGGTGGTGAACTTGTCCATCGCGAGCAGCTGCCCTTCTACAGGTCGGCGGGGGCGGCCAGCCGGCCGGCCACGGCGGTGGCGGCGGCGACCGGCGGGGAGACCAGGTGGGTACGCCCGCCGCGGCCCTGGCGGCCCTCGAAGTTGCGGTTGGAGGTGGAGGCCGAGCGCTGGCCCGGCGACAGGGTGTCGGGGTTCATGCCGAGGCACATGGAGCAGCCCGCGAAGCGCCATTCGGCGCCGGCGTCGGTGAAGACCTTGTCCAGCCCCTCCGCCTCGGCCGCCTCCCGCACCGCGGCCGAGCCGGGGACCACCAGCATCCGTACGCCGTCGGCGACCCGGTGTCCGCGCAGCACCTCGGCGGTGGCGCGCAGGTCCTCCAGCCGGCCGTTGGTGCAGGAGCCGACGAAGACCACGTCGACGGCCAGGTCGCGCAGCGGCGTGCCCGGGGCGAGGTCCATGTACTCCAGCGCCCGCCGGGCGGCGGCCCGCTCGGACTCGGAGACGAACTCCTCCGGGTCCGGCACGGCCGAGCCGAGCGGCGCGCCCTGGCCGGGGTTGGTGCCCCAGGTGACGAACGGGGTGATCCGGCTGGCGTCCAGGGTCACCTCGGCGTCGAAGGTCGCGCCCTCGTCGGTGGGCAGCGTCCGCCAGTAGTCGACCGCCTCGTCCCAGGCGGCGCCCTGCGGCGCGTTGAGCCGCCCCTTCAGGTACGCGAAGGTGGTCTCGTCCGGCGCGATCATGCCGGCCTTGGCGCCCCACTCGATGGACATGTTGGCGATCGTCATCCGCCCCTCCATGGAGAGGTTCCGGATCGCCTCACCCCGGTACTCGACGATGTGGCCGCGCCCGCCGCCGGTGCCGACCTGGGCGATCAGCGCGAGCACCAGGTCCTTGGCGGTGACCCCCGGGGCGAGCTGGCCGGTGACGTTCACCGCCATCGTCTTCGGCCGGCTCTGCGGCAGCGTCTGGGTGGCCAGCACGTGCTCCACCTCGCTGGTGCCGATGCCGAAGGCGAGCGCGCCGAACGCGCCGTGGGTGGCGGTGTGCGAGTCGCCGCAGACGATCGTCATGCCGGGCTGGGTGAGGCCGAGCTGCGGGCCGATGACGTGCACGATGCCCTGGTTCTCGTCGCCCAGCGGGTGCAGCCGTACGCCGAACTCGGCGCAGTTGCGGCGCAGCGTCTCGATCTGGGTGCGGGAGGTGGGGTCCGCGATGGTGAGCAGGTCGCCGCGCCGCTCGCGGAACGCCGGGTCGACGTACCCGGTCGGGGTGTTGTGGTCCTCGGTCGCGATCGTCAGGTCGGTACGGCGGACCCGGCGGCCGGCCAGCCGCAGCCCGTCGAAGGCCTGCGGACTGGTGACCTCGTGCAGCAGATGCAGGTCGATGAAGAGCAGGTCCGGCTCGCCCTCGACGGATCGCACCAGGTGCGCGTCCCAGACCTTCTCGGCCAGGGTCCTCGGTTGAGTGACTCCCACCATCTGGACATCCTAAATTCTGGGAGGTAAGTTTCGGTTTGTGGGACACAGTATGAGCGGTGTCGGCGTTCTCGACAAGGCGGTGGTCATCCTGGCCGCCTGTGTCGACGGCGCCAGCCTGGCCGAACTCGTTGAACGCACCAAGCTGCCCCGGGCCACCGCGCACCGGCTGGCACAGGCGCTGGAGATCCACCGGATGCTGGTCCGGGACACCCAGGGGCGCTGGCGCCCGGGTCCCCGGCTCGGCGAGCTCGCCAACGCCGCCCCGGACGTGCTGCTGACCGCGGCGGAGCCGCTGCTCGCCGCGCTGCGCGACGCCACCGGCGAGAGCGCGCAGCTCTACCTGCGCCGCGCCGACGAGCGGATCTGCGTGGCCGCCGCCGAGCGGGCCAGCGGCCTGCGGGACACCGTGCCGGTGGGCTCGGTGCTGCCGATGACGGCGGGCTCGGCGGCGCAGATCCTGCTCGCCTGGGAGCCACCGGAGGCGGTGATGCCGCTGCTGCCCCGCTCGAAGTTCACCGGCCGCACCCTGGCCGAGGTACGCCGCCGCGGCTGGGCGCAGAGCGTCGCCGAGCGCGAGGCCGGTGTGGCGAGCGTCTCGGCCCCGATCCGCGACCGCACCGGGCGGGTCATCGCGGCGATCAGCATCTCCGGCCCCATCGAGCGCCTCGGCCGCCGCCCCGGCGAACGCCACGCCATGGCCGTGGTGAGAGCCGGCCAACGCCTCTCCGGCCTCTGACCCCCTCCCGCTCCTCCTCGGCGAACTGAGGCGGGGCGGCGGGGGTGGGAAAGGCGAACGGCCCGCCTCGGGTGTGAGGCGGGCCGTTCGATCTGTAGCCCCGACCGGATTCGAACCGGCGCTACCGCCTTGAGAGGGCGGCGTCCTGGGCCACTAGACGACGGGGCCAGGCACTTTTCCTGCTTCACCGCCCTGACGAGCGGTGCGGCAAGTAGTCTAGCGGCACCGGCTGCCCGCGCCGAAGACGGGGTGGGCGCCACCGACCACGGGAAGACCGGTGGCCCGGACACGAAGAAGCCCGCCCCACCGAAGTGGGACGGGCTGTCAGCGCTGTAGCCCCGACCGGATTCGAACCGGCGCTACCGCCTTGAGAGGGCGGCGTCCTGGGCCACTAGACGACGGGGCCAGAACTTCCTGCTTCCTCACTCTGGTGGTGAGGAAGCTGCACTCTATCAGAGCTCACCCAGCCGTCCCTCGCGAGGAGGGACGGAGCGGAACTCCGCCAGAATCCAGCGACCGGGATTCTCGCGAACCCGCGGCTGCGCTGGGGTACCAGGACTCGAACCTAGACTAACTGAACCAGAATCAGTCGGGCTGCCAATTACCCCATACCCCATTGGCCCCTTGCGGCGCCGGGAATGAACTTTACCCTCCCGGTGCCGACAGGCCAAATCCAATCCCCCGAACCGCCTGTGACCTGCGGAAACGAGGCGTCGGACGCATCAGGCGACCGGTACCACCGGGTTGGTGAGTTCGCCGATCCCCTCGATCCGCACGGTGACCGTATCCCCCTCGGTGAGCGGGCTAACCCCCGCCGGAGTGCCGGTCAGCACCACGTCGCCGGGGAGCAGCGTCATCACGTGCGAGATGTACGACACCAGGGCCGGCACGTCGAAGACCATGTCCTTGGTCCGGCCGAGCTGGCGTACCTCCATCTCCTCGGGGTTGCGGCCCACCTCACACCGGATCTCCAGGTCGGAGACGTCCAGCCCGGTGGTGATCCACGGACCGATCGGGCAGAACGAGTCGAAGCCCTTGGCCCGCGTCCACTGCCCGTCCGAGCGCTGCAGGTCCCGGGCGGTGACGTCGTTGGCGCAGGTGTAGCCGAAGATGGCCCGCTCGGCGGCGGCCCGGTCGGCCCGGCGCGCGCCCGGGGCGCCGATCACCACGGCCAGCTCGGCCTCGTGCTCGACCTGCTTGGAGAAGATCGGCAGCCGGATCGCGTCGCGCGGCCCGATCACCGAGGTGGACGGCTTCAGGAAGAGCAGCGGCTCCTTGGGCACCTCGCTGCCGTGCTCGGCGGCGTGCTCGGCATAGTTGCGGCCCACGCAGACCACCTTGCTGGGCAGGATCGGCGAGAGCAGCCGGACGTCGGAGAGCGCCCACCGGGCGCCGGAGAACTTGACCTGGCCGAACGGGTGGCCCTCGATCTCGGCGATGGTCAGGCCCTGCGACCCGGCCCCCGGCTCGCCCTCGACGACCCCGAACGACATTCCCTTGGCATGAGCAAAACGAGCGATACGCACCCGGCCAATCTATCCCCGACCACGGCCGTGTCATGCCGCGTGCGACCAGCGGCACGTCGGCGGGTCGGACCGGGCGGCCGGCGGCAGGGTACGCGGTCGACCGGCCGGCGGGGCGGGATTGCCGACTTCGTACCCGCCCGGCGGTCCCGGCCCCATAGCTTCGGGTCCGGAGGTTCGTTCGTATGCCTGCATCGAGACGACACCACAGAGCCCTCGCAGTGATCGTGAACTGCCTCGGCGTCCTCGCCGCCGTGCCGGCGCTGCCCGCCACGGCACCCCGGGCGGCGGCCGCACCCGCACCCGGCGCACCGGCGCCGGCAGCGGCAGCGGCGACACCGGCCGCGCCGACCGCCACCGGGGTGCCCGCGGCGCCACCCGCGGTGCCGCCGACCTCGGCGGCGGCGGTCCCGCGGCCCACCCCACCCGTCACCGTGCAGGTGGCGCCGGCCGGCACACCGATGCCGGCGTACCGGATCGACGTGCGCAACGCCGGGAACAGCATGGTCGAGACGACGGTGCGGCAGGAGCTGCCGGCCGGGACGTCCGCGACCACCGTCACCTCCGGTGGCCGGGCCAGCCCGCAGACCGGGGCGTCGGCCGCCGGGGAGGTGACCTGGCGGCTCCGGCTGCCGGCGCAAAGCACCACCACCCTGAACACCGCGCTCAGAATGACCGCGCCGGGCCGCCCGGTGACGGCGCCGGCCTGCGCGTACGGCACCGACGGCACCCGGCCGTACGACTGCGCCACCGCCACCTGGAACGCGGCCCCGGCACCGGCGGCGAAGGTGACCGCGGCGCCCGTCTGGCGCCGCCCGCCGGTGCTGCTCGCGGCGCTGGCCGCGTTCCTGGTCGTCACCGGCGGCGCGCTCTGGTGGTGGTGGCAGCGCAGCCGCCGGCGGACCGGCGCGGCGCCGACCATGGCCGGGCCCTCCCCGGTCGGCCGGACCGGCGGTCCGGCGGGCGGCGGCACGCTCTACCCGCGTGCGGCGCTGCCCGCGCCGACCGGGGCGCGGCGCCGCCGACCCCCGATCTGGCTGGCGGTGGGGGTGGCGGCGGCGGTGCTGGCCGGCGTGGTCGGCGCGGCGGCTTGGACGGCCACCCAGCGGGTCGCCGCGATCGACACGGCCAAGCAGCCGACCAGCGGGGCGTGGATGGGCCAGAGCGTCACCGGCCCGGTGGGCATGCCGCTGCGCGAGACGGCGTTCGAGTTCACCGTCTACCGGGTCGCCTGCGCGACCGCCGGCCAGCCCGTCGCCGTCGGCGGCCGGCAGTGCCAGGCCACCGTCGGGGTGCGCAACCTCACCCCGGAGCAGCAGACCTGGCACGGGCAGTTGCAGCGGGCGTACCTGCCGGGGGGCAACTGGGTCAGCACCGACGAGACCGCGACCCGGGTCGCCAACCTCGGGCGGGACGTCTTCGCCCAGCCGGTCGCCGCGGGCAGCCGGGTGGTGCTGCCGCTGGTCTTCACGGTGAACGGCAGCCAGCCGCCGAAGCAGTTGGAGCTGCGCAGCGGGGTCTTCTCCGCCGGGGTCCGGGTGGACGTGCCCTGACCGGCGGTCGGGCGGCGGTCGTACCCTGGGGTCCGTGACCGCCGCCCTCGCCCCCGCCGCCGCGCTCGACGTGGCCGACTGGCAGGCCCGCCGGCGGGCGCACGAGCAGCGGATGGACGCCTGGCTGACGCCGCACCTGGCCCGCCGGCGCAGCGGGGTGAAGCACCCGGTGGAGGACTTCCTCTTCACGTACTACTCGCACCGCCCCGCTCAGCTGCGCCGCTGGCACCCGGGCGCCGGGGTGGTGCTGCGCGGCGCGGACCAGACCGAGTTCGGCCGGGACTACCGGGCCACCGCCGCCGGCCTCACCCTCGACACCGACCGGGTACGCGCGCGACGCGTCGAGTCGGTCGACTGGATCCGGACGCTGCTCGCGGCGACCGCCGGCCGCCCGGCGCACCTCGGCTGCTTCGGCATGCACGAGTGGGCGATGGTCTACCGGCAGACCCAGGACGAGGTACGCCACAACGCCTGGCCGCTGCGGCTCAGCCCGGCCGCGACCGCCGCCGTCGTCGAGGAGCGGGGCGTGCGGTGCAGCCACTTCGACGCGTACCGGTTCTTCACCGCGCCGGCCCGGCCGCTGAACCTGCTCACCCCGACCCGGGAGAGCCAGCACGCGTTGGAGCAGCCGGGCTGTCTGCACGCCAACATGGACCTCTATAAGCACTCCTACAAGCTCTCGCCCCTGGTCCCCTCGGAACTCGTAGCCGACTGCTTCGAGCTGGCGAGAGAGATCCGGACCCTGGACATGCGGGCCTCGCCGTACGACCTCACAGAACTGGGCTACTCGCCGGTAAGAGTCGAAACCATAGAGGGCAGGCACGAGTACGTGCAGGCGCAGCGGTCGTTCGCGGAGCGGGCTGCTCCGCTGCGCACGCGTCTGATGGTGGAGTGCGACCGGCTCCTCGCCGCCTCGGACGGCTGACCAACACCACCACGCTCTCAGTCACTGCAACCATCGGTTGCGCAGGCGAGGTCAGCAGCCTTGGCGGCTTGTTCGACCTTCGCGCAGTAGGCTTCGCGGGCAGCGGCGTCGATCGCTTCCTCGTACGCGGCCGTCGTCCCGGTCCTGCCGTCCAACTGTTCGCGCAGGATGTCGGCGTGTCCGGCATGCCGGGTGGTGTCGTTGAGAATGTGGACCATGACGTTGAACAGCTTCACGTCTGGCCTTGGCCACCACGGTACGTGTCCAGGCGCGTCGATGGGCAGGGCGTTGATCGTCGCATCCGAGTGTTCGCAGACGGACCGGTAGAGACCCAGGATGTCCGCGCGCGTCTCGTGCTCAGTGGCCCAGTGTTCGTTCTCCCAGGCGCCCGCGTCGTTCCACCGCGGTATCGGTCCGGGGAACGGCCGGCCGAAGACCTCGCCGAAGTACCTGGCTTCCGAGTACCCCTTGTGCTTTACCAGCCCGAGGAGGTTGGTGCCCGTCGCCGTCAGGGGGCGGCGGATGTCGTATTCGGAGAGCCCGTCAAGCTTCCAGACCAGCGCCTCGCGTACTTTGCGCAGTTCATGGTGCAGGTAATCCTTGGCGAACTCATCGATCATGGAGTGCGAGTCTGCCAGAAGACGGCACGAGCAGCTGACCGGGCGACGACCGCGAGCGATGACGAGATGCACGCGATCGAAGTGAACAGCGTCTTTACAAGTGGGCGTACAAGCTCTCCCCGCTGGTGCCGAGCGAGCTGGTCGCCGAGTGCTTCGCGCTGGCCCGGGAGATCCGCACGCTGGACATGCGGGCCAGCCCCTACGACCTCGCCGGCCTGGGGTACCCGCCGGTGCGGGTGGAGACCCCGGAGGGCCGGGCGGAGTACGCCGCCGCGCAGCGCGGTTTCGCCGAGCGGGCCGGCGCGCTGCGGGCCCGGCTGCTGGCCGCGATCGACTGAGCGACCGTCCGTTCAGCGCGCCCCGAGCCCGCGCAGCAGCACGTCGATCACCGCGGTGAAGTCGTCGTCGAGGGCCGGGTCGGCCCACTCCGCGACGTGCGCCGGGTGGTGGAACCGGGCGGTGGCCTGGAGCAGCGTCCGGCCGGCCCGGTCCGCGTCGTCGGCGACGAGGTCACCGGCGGCGACCCCGTCGGCGACGATCAGGGCGAGCTGCCCGGCCAGGACGTCCAGGTGGCCGGTGACCACCCCCCGGGCGTCGGTGGCGATCCGGTGGAACGTGTCGAACAGCTCGGGGTCCTCCCGGGCCATCCGCCGCTTGGTGCCGCTCAGCTCGCGCAGCCAGCGCCGCAGCCGGGCCGGCGCGGGCTCCGCGGACCCGGCGATCTCGCCGAGCGGGGTGGAGACCCGGGCCAGCCAGCGTTCGGCCACCGCGTCCCGCAGCGCCACCTTGCTGGGGTAGTACCGGTAGACGCTGCCATGGCTGACGCCAAGGGCCCGGGCCACGTCGACCACGGTGGCCTTGGTCGGCCCGTACCGCCGGATGGTCTCCTCGGCGACGTCGAGGATCCGCTCCGGGCTGAGCCCACTGGTGTCGGTCATCCGCCCAGTCTCTCCCACCGGCGCGGGCACCTCCGGCGGGGTCATCGCCGGCCCGCACCCCGCTCGCTGTCCAGCAGCGACATCTGGAAGGCGTCGTAGCGGGTGCCGGCGACCGCGTCGGCGGGCACCGCCGCCTCGATCGCGGCCAGGTCCTCGGCGGTGAGCCGCAGGTCCAGCGCGCCGAGGGACTCGGCGAGCCGGTCCCGGCGGCGGGCGCCCACCAGCGGCACGATGTCGGCGCCGCGCGACAGCACCCACGCGATGGCGACCTGGGCGACGGTGGCGCCCCGCTGCTCGGCGATCCGCCGCAGCGAGTCAACCAGCGCCAGGTTGCGGTCGAGGTTGTCGCCGGTGAAGCGGGGCAGGTGGGCCCGGAAGTCGGTGGCGGCCCGGTCGGCGGACCAGTGGCCGCTGATCAGGCCGCGGGAGAGCACGCCGTACGCGGTGATGCCGACGCCCAGCTCCCGCGCGGCGGGCAGGATCTCGTCCTCGATCCCCCGGGCCACCAGCGAGTACTCGATCTGGAGGTCGGCGACGGGGTGCACGGCGACGGCGCGGCGCAGGGTCTCCGCGCCCACCTCGGAGAGGCCGATGTGCCGGACGTGCCCGGCCTGGACCAGCTCGGCCAGGGTGCCGACCACGTCCTCGATCGGGATCTCGGGGGTGATCCGGGCGGGGCGGTAGATGTCGACGTGGTCGGTGCCGAGCCGGCGCAATGTGTAGGCGAGGAAGTTCTTGATCGCGGCGGGGCGCAGGTCGACCCCGTTCCAGCCGCCGTCGACGTCGCGCAGGGCGCCGAACTTGACGCTGATCAGCGCCTCGCCGCGGTCACGGGCCCGCAGCGCGTCGCGGAGCAGCAGCTCGTTGTGGCCCATGCCGTAGAAGTCGCCGGTGTCGAGCAGGGTCACGCCGGCGTCGAGCGCGGCGTGGATGGTGGCGATGCTCTCCGCCTCGTCGGCGGGGCCGTAGAGGTCGGACATGCCCATCAGGCCGAGGCCGAGGGCGGAGACGGTCGGCCCGGTGGAGCCGAGGGTACGGGTCTGCATGGTGGGTCCTCTCGTGTCAGGTCTCCACCAGCTTACAACAAACAGATGACAGATTCCAGATTCTGTCAGCGCGCCTACTGTCCCGTGCGCGCCGGCTGTCGACTACAACGACGGCCCTCCGCGGTGGATCTGGAATGTCGGTGGCGCCGGTTACGGTTCATCAGCCGCAATGATCATGAGAGGGCAGCCGTGGGTGCATCCAGTTGGAGCTACTTCGTCCCTTACCAGCCTGATCTCAACGCCGCACTGGAAGCCCTATGCGAGAAGGTGTTCACCAGTGGTGACTACTGGTGGGCGCGCGGCGAGATCGGCAGGTCGGCCGGCAGCTATGACAACCGCCCCGCCACCATGGCGGATTTGTTCGCCGACGAGTGGGTCCAGGAGAGTGGCACGCATTCCATCCTGGACATGCACCATGTCCTGGCCGACGGCGAAGAACCGGACTACGGCACGGTCCAACCGGTGACGCGGGCCGAGACGCTGCACTACGCCGGCACCGAGGTGTTGACCCGCGATCACGTCAGCGCGATCGACGACCTGGCCCGACAGCGCTGGTTCGGCCGCTGCGCGATCCTGCACGGCGCTGATGGCAGTCCCGAGGAGATCTACTTCTGGGGCTATTCCGGCGACTGAGGTCGCCCGCGTCTGCTCGGAGGCCCGGGAGTGACAAGTCCCCGGACCTCCACACCTCGTCGGCCCTGAACCAGGCGGCAGCTCTGGCAACCGGACCACCGGAGTCGGCTTGTCAGCGGCTGCGGCGCAGGCCGAGCCATTGAAGGGCGGCGAAGCCCCCGACCGCGGCTGCTTGGCCGACCACCAGAGTCACCCCGAGCGCGGTGGGCTCGATCCAGCCGCCGAGCAACAGCACCATGCTGTCCACCGCCCACAACAGGTTGACGACCACAGTCGTCCAGGCGAGTCGACGGTTGATCGTCGGGCGGGCGGCGACCAGCCACAGCGCGGCGGCATACCCGATCAGGAAAGTGCCGGCCGGCAGCAGCAACCCCGTCGGAAGTCCCAGCAGATCGTCCAGTGCGGCGGCGCCGGCGACATAGGCGACGCCGTTGCCGCCCGACGCGACGGAGTCGAGTTTGAGCGCCAGCCGAAGCAGTTTCTGGCTCTGCCGCGACGTCGCCTCAGCGGGTGCGGCCAGGTGAGCGGTCATGGTGGCTCCTTTCTCGGTTGGAGTCCCGAGAATCGGCCGGAAGTCGCTGCCAGGGCGATACCGCACGCTGCCATCTGCTGCCAGTTGGCGGAAGATGATCCGACCAACCGGACAAATCCCTAGAGGCGACTGCGCAGGTCGGTCGCGACGAGCCTCGCCGCGGCGTTCTGCCAGTTGTGCATGGTCCGCTCCGGGACATGTCGGGTGAACCAGGCCAGCGCTTGCCGGCCCACCGGATCCAGTCCCTCGACCCCGGTCCGGCGACGATACGGCCGGATGCCGACCACGTACGAGAAGTAGAGGGCGTTGTAATAACGCCATTCGTCGGTGGTACCGAATTCGCCGTCGCGGGGCTTGAGCCGCAGAATGCTCCCCAACAGCAGTTCCTTCAGCTCGGCGGCGCGTTCCAGCGGCTGATCCTCGGCGCCCCGTGCGGCCAGCCGCTTGTCAATCACCGGAAGCTTCGTCAAGGGACTGCTGACCAGCCGGCCCAGATCGCCGTAGTGGCTGAGCGCCCTGCGGGTGAGCCGTACGAACTCCGCCTCCTCCACGACCGCAAGCTCGGAGGTGTCGTCGCGCCGCGGCAGCGCGTCTGCCGCCGACCGAAGTTCCGCCCGCGCCTGCGACAGTCGCGGCGTGCCGGTGAAGGCCAACCGGTCGAACGTGGTCTGCAGGGGATTGGCCAGTACCTGCACCGCCACGGCGGCACCGACCGTGCCGAACAGCAGCCCCACCAGCGCCGGGCTCGGCCTCGCGCCGAGCAGCATCGTGATCGCCACCTGGCCGCCGAACAGGGCGCCGACCGCGGCGGCGGCGAGGACCGACCGAACCATGTCGCCGCGAAGCGTCTCCCCCTCGTCGAACGCGTCGAAAGCAGCCACCGCGAGACCCAGCAGCGCGAGGTCCACCCCCACCGCGCCAATCACGGCCTCTCGGGCAATCACCCCCTCGGTCGGCAGCAGCAGGGTCAGCCCGAGGGCGAAGAGCAGGGTCGCCACGGCCACGAGGCCGGCCAGTCCGGCCGGGCGCAGCGCCCGACGGTGCCACAGCACCATCGCCAGGGCACCGAGCAGCGGCAGGACCACGACCGCGCCGAGCAACAGGCGGATCCCGGACCGGTCCTCGGGGAGCAGGCCGGCCGCGCCGAGGGGCACGAGGACAGCCGCGAACGCCGGTGCCGCCACCCGCCACACCCGGTCCAGCCGACCGCGCCACCCCGCACCCTCCGGCAGCATGAGCAGGAGCGCACCGGTCCACGCCAGGGCGGGCAGGAATCCGAGCCCGACCGACAGCTCGTGCAGGCGCCGCTCGGCCTCGCCGCGGACCGCCAGCGCGAGTCCCTCGGCGGCCAACACCAGTGCGTACCCGACGAGTCCCCCGCCGGCCCGGCGCAGGATCGGTTTGCGCGGGTCCCGAGCGACCAGGTACAGACCGAGCCACCACGCCAGGCCGAATGCGGTCACCAAGATTGTGGTCATGCTGGGGCCACGGTGTCCTGACGCACGACGCCATCGTGCCGTACGACCGGGCGCGTCAGCTGCGCCAGGGGGCCGTGCCGACGCTCATGGCACGAGAGGTTCATGGCACCGCAGTGGCGCACCACCGACAGCCTTCAGATTCTGTCGGCTGCCCCCCGCGGTAAGCCCTGCGGGTGGCCGCGGTGCGCCGCCCACTCCGAGGCCAGCGCGGCCTGGAAGGCGGCGACGTCGTCGACGACGAACGGCCGCAGCAGCACACGTTCGCCGGTGAGGGTGGGCTTGACGGAGAAGTCGACGGGCACGCGGCGCATTGTCGGCGGTGACGCGGACCGCCCGCACGCCGTTTTCCGGTCAGTCGCCGTCGACGCGGCGTTCCCGTTTGCGCTGGGACTGGCGCTTCTTCTCGGCCAGCCGCCGTTCCTTGGCGCCCCGGGACGGGCGGGTGGGGCGGCGCGGCTTCGGCGGCGGGGCGGTCGCCTCGCGCAGCAGGGCGGCCAACCGCTCCCGGGCGGCCTCCCGGTTGGCCAGCTGTGCCCGGTGCTCGCTGGCGGCGACGGTCAGCACCCCGTCGACCAGCCGGCCGGCCAGCCGCTCCAGCGCCCGGGTGCGCAACGCCTCGGGCACGCTGGGCGAGGCGGCCAGGTCGAAGCTGAGCTCGACCCGTGAGTCCGTGGTGTTGACGCCCTGCCCGCCCGGCCCGGAGGAGCGGGAGAAGCGTTCCCGCAGCTCCCCGTTGGGAACCACCAGCCGGTCGTTCACCCGCAGTCCGTCGTCCACTCCCCGAGGCTAGCGCCCGACGCGGTGGGTCGGGGTCGGGGTCACCGTCGGGGTGGGTGCCGGATCGGCCCGCTCGTGATCCGAGCCGGCCGCCGCGTACGCGGCCGCGCCGACCAGCAGCAGCGCGATCACCCCGACCTTGGTGAAGACCGCACGGATCGCCAGCCAGGCGGTCCGTCGGGCGCCGGGAACCGTGTTCTTGGCGGCCTTGTAGTCCGTCCACCCGCGCTTCGCGCGGGCGTACGCCGCGCCGACTCCGCATCCGATCAACAGGCCCACCAGCAGGAGGGCCGCGATGACAGCTTGCTCCACCCACGCCAGTATCCATACTCAGTGTAATATTTCCATGGCCCGATGGTTCCACGCCGGATATCCGACACTTCTCCCGAGCCGGGCGCGCGCTCCCGCCGGCCAGGGCCGCGGGGGCGGTCAGCCACCCCGGCCGATGATGGTGTCGGCGGTCTGCTGGACCTGGTCGATCGGGATGGCGAACCCGATGCCGATCGAGCCGTTGCCGTCGATGGTGGCGATGGCCGTGTTCACCCCGACCACCTCGCCGCGGGCGTTGACCAGCGGGCCACCGGAGTTGCCGGGGTTGATCGAGGCGTCGGTCTGCACCGCCGTGTGCCGGCCCGAGCCGATCCGCACCTGGCGGTTCAGCGCGCTCACGATGCCGGCGGTCACCGTGCCGGACAGCCCCAGCGGGGAACCCACCGCGAGCACCGGCTCGCCGACCCGGACGGAGTTCGGCTTCGCCAGCGGCAGCGGCGCCAGCCGCGCCGACGCGGGCACCTTCAGCACGGCCAGGTCGCTGCGCGGCTCCCGCCCGACGACCTCGGCGCTGAACCGTCGGCCGTCCGGCAGCTCCACCGTCACCGGTCCCCCGCCGCCCCGGGCCAGGATGTGGTCGTTGGTGACGATGTGCTGCTGGTCGTCGATGGCGAAGCCGGAGCCGGTGGCCGACGACCCCGGGGTCCCGCCGGCCATCACCGAGACCACCCCCGGCACCGTCTTCTGGGCGGCGGTGACCAGCTCCGCCGGGACCGGCGCCGCCGAGGCCGCGGCGGGGCCGGGCGCGTCCCGGCCGGCGACCCACCCGCCCGCCGCGGCGCCGGAGACGGTGGAGAGGGCGACCACCGCCAGCGCGGTCAGCCACCGGCCGGGCCGGCGCCGCCCCGGATCCCGGTCCGATCCCGGTACGCCCCAGCGTCCGCGCCCGTCCGGATCGAGGTCCGGCGAGATGAACCAGGGACCACGTGGCTCCCCCAGTCCGGTCTGCACTGCCATCCGTGCGCTCCTCACGTGTCGTGCGGCTCAGGTGCGGTCAGCGCCGCTCCGTGCCGTGGTCAGGGCAGGCGCGAGAACCACCGCAGCGACCCGGCCGCGGCGCCCATGGCGAAGATCAGTCCCAGGCCGATGAAGCGGGCGGAGATGTCCTGCTGCTGCTTGCGGTAGCCGACCGAGGTGCCGATGTCCTCGTAGACGGCCCGCAGCTCGGCGGTGCTGGACGCCTCGTGGAACCGGCCGCCCGTCTCCTCGGCGACGGCCTTGAGGGTCTGCCCGTCGACCGGCACCTGGATCGCCCGGCCGCCCCGGTCGACGGAGCCGGACGGGGTGCCGAACGAGATGGTGTGCACCGGCACCTTGACCGCGACCGCCTGCGCGGCCGCCTCCATCGGGTCCATGCCGGAGGTGTTCGCCCCGTCGGAGAGCAGGATGATCCGGGCCGGCGGGGGATCCTTGGCCGCGTTGCTGTCCAGGCTCTTCACCGCCCCGAGCGAGGTGCTGATCGCCTCCCCGATCGCGGTGCCCTGGACCCCGGTGATGCCCTCGTTCAGCCGCTCGATCCCCTCGTGCAGCGCCTCCCGGTCGGTGCTCGGCGGCACCAGCACCGCCGCGCTGCCGGCGAAGGCGACCAGCCCCACGTTGAACTCGTCGGGCAGGCCGTCGACGAAGCGCCGGGCGGCCTCCTTCGCCGCGCTCAGCCGGTCCGGGTCGACGTCGTTGGCGAGCATCGAGGTGGAGACGTCCACCGCGACCACCACCGTGGCCCGCTCCCGGGGCACCCGCACCTCGGCGCTGGGCCGGGCGAAGCCGACCACCAGCAGCGCCAGCATGGCGAGGAACAGCCCCGCCGGGACGTGCCGGCGCCAGGCCGGCCGCTGCGGCGCGACCCGGTCCAGCAGCCGCAGGTTGGTGAAGCGGACGGCGTACCGGCTGCGGCGGCGCTGCATCACCAGGTAGCCCACCACCAGGGCGAGCACGCCGAGCAGCAGCCAGAGCCGGGCGGGCGACTGCCAGGTCACGCGGTACCTCCCCGGGCCGCGGCCGGCGCGGCGACCAGGCGACGCTGGGCGTGCACGTGCCGGACGATGTCGGCACTCCAGTCCCGGTCCGTCCGCAGCGCCAGGTGGGTCGCCCCGGACCGGCGCAGCGCGTGGCGTACCTGGTCGCGCTGGGCGGCGGCGGCCTCGGCGTACCGCTCCCGCAGGGCCCGGTCACCGGTCCACACCTCGCGCCGCCGGCCGGTCTCCGGGTCGACCAGGGTGATCAGGCCGACGTCCGGCAGCTCCAGCTCGCGCGGGTCGGTCACCTCGACGGCGAGCACCTGGTGCCGGACGGCCAGCCGGCGCAGGCCCGCCTCCCACGGCGGGGCGCCGGCCGGGTCGTCGGGCAGCCCGTCGAGGAAGTCGGAGACCACCACGACCAGCCCGCGCCGGTTCGCCACCCGCCCCACGCCGTCGAGCCCGTCGCTGAGCGTCGGCGGCACGAGCGGAGCGGTCTCCTCGTCGTACCCGCCGGCACGTGGGGCGGCCAGCAGCGCGCGGAGCAGCGCGAGCAGGTGGGTACGTCCGCTGCGGGCCGGGAACCGGCGCAGGCCGTCCGGGCCGAGCACCTGCGCGCCGAGGCGGTTGCCGACGCCGGCGGTGAGGAAGCCGACCGCGGCGACCGCCGCCACCGCCAGCTCCCGCTTGTCCAGCTCGGCGGTGCCGTACTCCATGCTGGGGCTGGCGTCCACCAGCACCCAAATGGTCAGCTCCCGGTCGGCGTCGACCTCACGGACGTGCGGGACGGTCGTCCGGGCGGTGACCGCCCAGTCCATCCGGCGTACCTCGTCCTCGCCGGGGCGGTACTCGCGGCTGCCCGCGATCTCGCTGCCCGGCCCGGGCAGCAGGCCACGGTGCTGCCCGTGCAGCAGCCCGTCGAGCCGGCGGGTCACGGTCAGTTCCAGCCGGCGCAGCCGCTGGTCGCCGGCGAGGTCGGCCAGGCCGGGATCGGCGGGGCGGGACGGGACGGGGCGCCGCCTCATGCCGCTGCCAGGTCGGGCGCCACCTCGGGGTGGCCGGTGGCGACCCGGGGCGGTGGCACCGCCTCGATGAGTCGGCGGACCACCGACTCGGCGGCGACCCCGTCGGCGACCGCGTCGAAGGAGAGCACCAGCCGGTGGGCGAGCACGTCCACCGCCAGTTCCCGGACGTCCTCCGGCAGCACGTACTCCCGGCCATGGAGCAGGGCCTGGGCCCGGGCGGCGGCGACCAGCCCGAGGGTGGCCCGGGGACTCGCCCCGTACGCGAGCAGCGGCGCGAGCTCGGGCAGCCCGAACCGGCCGGGGTCCCGGGTGGCGAGGACGAGCCGGACGACGTACTCGGCCAGCGCGTGGTGCACGAAGACGTGGCCGGCGCGCCGCTGCAGCTCGCGCAGCCGGGCCGGGTCGAGCACCTGCCGGGGCGTCGGCCGGTCGGTGCTCATCCGGTAGAGGATGGCCAGCTCGTCGGCGTCGCTCGGGTAGTCGACGACGATCTTCATCAGGAACCGGTCGCGCTGCGCCTCAGGGAGCTGGTAGACGCCCTCCGACTCGATCGGGTTCTGGGTGGCCAGCACCAGGAACGGGTCGGGGACCGGCCAGCTCCGCCCGCCGATCGAGACCTGCCGCTCGGCCATCGCCTCCAGCAGCGCCGACTGCACCTTGGCCGGGGCCCGGTTGATCTCGTCGGCGAGCACCATGTTGGCCATGATCGGGCCCAGCTCGACGTCGAAGGTCTCGGTGGAGGCGCGGTAGATGCGGGTGCCGACGATGTCCGAGGGGACCAGGTCGGGGGTGAACTGGATCCGGGAGAAGCTGCCCCCGACGACCCGGGCGAGGGTGTGGGCGGCGAGCGTCTTCGCGACGCCGGGCACTCCCTCCAGGAGGCAGTGCCCCTCAGCGATCAGGGCCGTGAGCAGGCGTTCGACGAGTCGATCCTGCCCGACGATCACGCGTTTGACCTCGAAGAGGGTCTGTTCCAGCTCGACGCCGCTCGCGTCGGCATCGACCGGGCTGGGCACGCTGGCCAGGGTGTCCGAGATGTCCGTCACGGTGCTTGCTTCCCGTGCCGGCGGTGCGGCAAACGTCGGATTATCAGCCCCTCGGCGGCCCTTTGTCGCCCGGACCGGGGCAACTCCCCCCGACCGGCACGCAACGGCGCGGGCGGTACGCCCCGACCCAGGTCCACCCAGACGGCGCTGGCCCCCGCCGGGGCGGGGGCCAGCACGTGCGGTGCGTCGCTCAGTTGACGACGACAATGTGGAACGTTTCGGGCACCGCCGTGACGCGTCGGCCGGTACGGTGGGCGCGATGACCACGGGGACGTTGGAGCGGCGGGCCGAACGGCGGAGCCGCCGGGCGGCGGCGGCGACGGCGGCGTGCTGGCTCGGTGCCGGGCCCGCGGCGGCCTGGGCGGTGCTCCGGCTCGCCGGGCTGGAACGGGGACCGCTGGTGCAGGCGGTCGCCTTCACGCCGTACGTCGCGGTCGGGACGCTGGTCCCGCTCGTGCTGGCGCTCGCCCTGCGGCGCCGCTGGCCCGCGGTCGTCGCGGCCGTCGCGGCGCTGGCCCTGATCGGCGTGGTGGCGCCCCGCGCGTTCGCCTCCGGGCAGCCGGCGGCCGGCGGGCCCACCCTGCGGCTGCTCACCGCCAACCTGCTCATGGGCAGCGCCGACCCGGCCACCCTGGTCGGCCTGGTCCGCGCGCACCGGGTGGACGTGCTGACCGTGCAGGAGTTCACCCCGGGGATCGCCGCCGAACTGGACCGGTTGGGGCTGGCCGAGCTGCTGCCCTACCGGCAGCTCAACCCCGTGGTCGGCACCACCGGCTCGGGGCTCTACGCCCGGTTCCCGATCACCGAGGTGGGGGTGCGCCGCAACCAGGGCTTCTTCTTCACCCAGGCCTACGGGACCCTCGCCGTGCCGGGCGCCCCGCCGCTACGGGTCGAGTCGGCGCACCCGGCCGCCCCGTACGCCGTCGAGGTGGTCCCGGACTGGTGGACCGACCTGCGGGCGCAGCCGCCGGCCACCCCGGACGGGAGGCTGAGCATCCTGGCCGGGGACTTCAACGCCACCCTCGACCACGCCCCGCTCCGCGCCCTGATCCGCACCGGGTATGTCGACGCCGCCGATCAGGCCGGCGCCGGCCTGGCCGGCACCTGGGGCCCCTACGACGGCGATCTGATCCCGCCGGTCACCATCGACCACGTCCTGGCCGACCGCCGCATCGCCGTCCGGTCGGTCGCCGTCCACGCCCTTCCCGGCAGCGACCACCGGGCCGTCCTCGCCGAACTCCAACTGCCCGCCGCCTGACCGGCGTCACACCCGGGCGCGGTCGAGGCCGTAGGTGAGGGCGTCGACCAGGGCGTGCCAGGACGCCTCGACCACGTTGGGGTGCACGCCCACCGTGGTCCAGTCGCGGCCGGCGCCGGCCGTCTCCACCAGCACCCGGGTCACCGCGCCGGTGCCGTGGCTGCCCTCCAGGATGCGGACCTTGTAGTCGGCCAGCTCGAAGTCGCGCAGCTCCGGGTAGTGCCGGGCCAGCCCGACCCGCAGCGCCTCGTCCAGGGCGTTGACGGGGCCGTTCCCCTCGGCGGTGGCGACCACCCGCTCGCCGCGTACCCGGATCTTGACCGTGGCCTCGGAGACCACCGCGCCGTCCTCCCGATGCTCGACGATCACCCGGTAGGACTCCAGGGCGAACGGCCGGGGCGCCGCCCGGTCCGGTAGCTCGGAGCGGACCAGCAGCTCGAACGAGGCGTCGGCCGCCTCGAACGACCAGCCGCCCGCCTCCAGCTCCTTGACCCGCTTGGTCACCGTCGACAGCGCGTCCGGATGGCCGGCCAGGTCCAGGCCCAGCTCGCGGCTCTTGAGCTCGACGCTGGCCCGGCCGGCCATCTCGGTCACCAGGATCCGCATGTCGTTGCCCACCACCGACGGGTCCACGTGGTTGTAGAGCAACGGGTCGACCTTGATCGCGCTCGCGTGCAGCCCCGCCTTGTGGGCGAAGGCGGCGGCCCCGGCGTACGCCTGGTGGGTGTCGGGGGCGATGTTGGCGATCTCGGCGATGGCGTGCGAGACCCGCACCATCTGTTCCAGGCAGCCGTCCGGGAGGACGGGCAGCCCGAGCTTGAGCTGGAGGTTCGCGACGACCGCGAAGATGTCGGCGTTGCCGGGGCGCTCGCCGTACCCGTTGGCGGTGCCCTGGAAGTGCCGCACCCCGGCCTCGACGGCGGCGATGGTGTTGGCCACCGCGCAGGCGGTGTCGTTCTGGCAGTGGATGCCGAGCAGCTCCGGGGCGACCCCGGTGCGCGCGGTGACGTCGACGATGGCCGTGGTGATCTGGGACGGCAGCATCCCGCCGTTGGTGTCGCAGAGCACGAACCGCTCCGCCCCGGCGGCCAGCGCCGCCTCCACCACCGCGGCGGTGTACGCCGGGTCGTGTCGGTACCCGTCGAAGAAGTGCTCGCCGTCGACGAAGACCCGGCGCCCCTCGGCGACCAGGTACGCCACCGTGTCGTGGATCATCGCGAGGTTCTCCGCGCCGCTGGTGCGCAGCGCCCGCTCCACGTGCCGGATGTCGGCCTTGGCGACCAGGGCGATCGCGGGGGTCTGCGCGTCCAGCAGGCCGCGCACCTGCGGGTCGGCGTCGACGGCGACGCCGGCCTTGCGGGTGGCGCCGAAGGCGACCAGGATCGCGTGCCGCAGCTCCAGTTCGGTGCGCGCCCGACGGAAGAACTCGGTGTCCTTCGGCACGGCGCCCGGCCAGCCGCCCTCGATGAAGCCGACGCCGAACTCGTCGAGCAGCCGGGCCACGGCGAGCTTGTCGACGACCGAGTAGCTGAGCCCCTCGCGCTGGGCGCCGTCGCGCAGCGTCGTGTCGTACACCTGGAAGGTCATGGAAGTCCTCTTCTCGAACCACGGCGGGAGCAACAAAAAGACCCCCCGCGGATGCGGGAGGTCTGCGCGCTCGGCGAGAGGGAAAGCCGGCGCGCTAGCTGCCAATAATCAGGACGGAGCTGGTCACGTTCGGTACTTTGCCACCTCGACCCTGGTTTTGGGAGGCAGAATCCACATATCGGGACGGTGACGGAGGGTGGCGGCACCTGATCGACGGCCGGGATCGGGGCAGAACCCGCCTGTCGTGATCAACTTCACAAGTCACCCGGCCGCCACCAGGCGGAAACATCGCTGCGGAAGTATCTGGAACCGATCCAGTTACCGGCCTCGCGCCGCTGACAAGCCCCTGTCAAGGAGGACCCGTGCTCACCGTCGGTGACCGCTTCCCTGAGTACGAACTCACCGCCTGCGTGTCGCTCGACGCCGACAAGGCGTTCGAGACGATCAACCACAAGTCCCACGAGGGCCAGTGGCGGGTGGTCTTCTTCTGGCCGAAGGACTTCACCTTCATCTGCCCGACGGAGATCGCCGAGTTCGGTCGCCTCAACGGCGAGTTCGCCGACCGCGACGCCCAGGTGCTCGGCGTCTCGGTGGACAACGAGTTCGTCCACTACGCCTGGCGCAAGGACCACCCGGACCTGCGCGAGCTGCCCTTCCCGATGCTCAGCGACATCAAGCGCGAGCTGACCGCCGCCTGCGGCGTGCTCGGCGAGGACGGCGTCGCCCAGCGGGCCACCTTCATCGTCGACCCGGACAACGAGATCCAGTTCGCCATGGTGACCGCCGGCTCCGTCGGCCGGAACGTCTCCGAGGTGCTGCGGGTGCTCGACGCGCTGCAGACCGACGAGCTCTGCCCGTGCAACTGGAACAAGGGCGGCGCGACGCTCGACGCCAACGCGCTGCTCGCCGGCGCCGGGGCCTGACATGGGTCTGGACGCGGTCAAGGCGGCCCTGCCCGAGTACGCCAAGGACATCAAGCTCAACCTCGGCTCGACCATCAGCACCTCCACGCTGACGCCGTTGCAGGCCTGGGGCACCGCCCTGGCCTGCGCGGTGGCGGCCCGCAACCCGATGGTGCTGCGGGAGATCGCCGCCGAGGCGGCCACCCAGCTCAAGCCGGAGGCGATCGAGGCGGCCAAGGGCGCCGCCACGATCATGGCGATGAACAACGTCTACTACCGGGCCAAGCACCTGATCGGCGACGAGCAGTACGCCTCGATGCCGGCCCGGCTGCGGATGCAGATCATCGCCCGGCCCGGTGTGGAGAAGGCCGACTTCGAGCTCTGGTGCCTCGCCGTCTCGGCGATCACCGGCTGCGGCGTCTGCCTGGAGTCGCACGAGAAGACCCTGCGCGGCACCGGGTTCACCCGGGAGCAGGTGCACGAGGGGCTGCGGATCGCCGCCGTCGTGCACGCCGCCGCGGTGGCCCTCGACGCGGAGGCCGCGCTCGGCTGAGCCGTACGAACCGGAGGGCCGGTGCCGCGACCGCGGTGCCGGCCCTTCGCCGTCTGGTGGTTGGAAACCCGACAGGTGGGTAGAAGTTCCTGTGACAGCGGAAAACGCACTCTCCACGACGACTACGACAGTCGGGACAGGAGTTCCCTCATGGACAGGCTTGATCCGCACACTACGCACGGCACCACCGACCCGATGATCGACGGCGGTCAGGGCACCGTCGCCGGCGGCGCGCCGGCCGGCGCGTTCGACCCGTGGCGCTACCGGGACGAGGCGGGCGTCGCCAGCGCCGACCTGGTGGGTTACAAGGTCGAGGCCACCGACGGCAGCATCGGCAAGATCGACAGCGCCAGTCACGAGGTCAACGACAGCTACCTGGTGGTCGACACCGGCCCGTGGATCTTCGGTAAGAAGGTCATGCTGCCGGCCGGCACCGTGAGCCACGTCGACCACGACGAGCGCAAGGTCTACGTCGACCGGGAGAAGGACCAGATCAAGGCCGCCCCGGAGTACGACGAGTCGAGCCACGCCGACCCGGCCTACCGGGACAAGCTCGGCGGCTACTACGGCGAGAACTACTCGGCGCTGCCGCCGGACGGCCCGGCGCGGGTCTGACGACTCGGCAGCCCGGTCCGGCGATCGGGCAGAACGGCCGGTGGGGCGTCGCCCCACCGGCCGTTACCGTGTCAAGGGTGGACGCCACCGAGACCAGCCCGTTCCCCGCCCTCTTCAACTTCCGCGACGTCGGCGGACACGCCGGCCACGACGGGCGTACCGTCCGCCGGGGTCGGCTCTACCGCTCCGACTCGCTGCACCGGATCGACGAGACCGACCGGGAGGCGTTCACCGCCCTCGGCATCCGGACCGTCATCGACCTGCGCCGTCCCACCGAGGTGGAGCGGGACGGCCGGGTGCCCGCGTACGACGGGCTCACCTATCAGCACATCCACCCCGAGCACCGGGACTGGTCCGAGATCCGGTACGACCCGGCGCAGAGCCTCGCCCGCTACCTCGCCGACCGGTACGCCGACCTGGCCGAGACCGGCACCGCCGGGCTGGCCGAGGCGGTCGGCCTGATCGCCGACAGCGCCAACGCGCCGGTGGTGGTGCACTGCGTCGCCGGCAAGGACCGGACCGGCATCGTCTGCGCCCTCACGCTCGCCGTGCTCGGGGTCGCCGACGCCGACATCGCCACCGACTACGCGCTGAGCACCGAGGCGTCCGCGCGGTTCAGCGCCTGGGCCGCCGCCACCACCCCGGCCGCCGAGGAGCTGCCCCCGCCGTTCCTCGCCTCCCCCGCCGAGGCGATGACGCTCTTCCTCACGGAGCTGCGCGTGGGGTACGGCTCGGTGGAGGGCTACCTGCGCCACGCCGGGGTCACCGACGCGCAGCTCGCCGCCCTCCGCGACCACCTGCTCGACTGAATCCCGCCGCGCGGGCGGCCGCGGCCCGAGCGGCGGCGGGTGGTCTCCGCACTCCCTGTGAAGCTGATGACGCAGACGATTCAGGGCCTGGGCGGGCCGGCGCCCGCGGGCGGCCGGTGGTGATGGGCGGCGGCAGCGGCCGGGCCGCGAATCGTTCACGTCATCAGCTTCACAGGGACACCCCGGCAACCCCGCGGCTTCCCATCACCGGCGACACGTCGCGGGCCGACGCGCCCGCGGGCCGGGGGCACGCGAACGGCCGGCACCGTCGTGGACGGCGCCGGCCGTTGTGGAATTCGCGCGGGTGGCCGAGGGCCGGGTCAGAGCACCTGCCTCACCCAGCCGTACGGGTCCTCGACCCGGCCGCGCTGGATGTCCACCAGCTGCTGCCGCAGCGCCATCGTGGAGCGACCCGGCTCGCCGCCGCCGACCAGGAACTCGCCGTCGGGGAAGCGCACCTGACCGATCGGGGTGATCACCGCGGCGGTGCCGCAGGCGAAGACCTCGCGCAGCCGCCCGCTGGCCGCGTCCGCCTGCCAGTCGGCGAAGCTGATCGGCCGCTCCTCGATCCGGTGCCCGGCCGCGGCGGCCAGGGTGAGGATCGCGTCGCGGGTGATGCCCGGCAGGATGGTGCCGGTCAGCGGCGGGGTGACCAAAGTGTTGTCGTCGTAGACGAAGAAGACGTTCATGCCGCCCAGCTCGTCGATGAACCGGCGCTCCACCGCGTCCAGGAAGACCACCTGGTCGCAGCCCGCCTCGATGGCCTCCGCCTGCGCGACCAGCGAGGCGGCGTAGTTGCCGCCGCACTTCGCGGCGCCGGTGCCGCCCGGGGCGGCCCGGGTGTAGTCCGGGGAGACCCAGACCGTGATCGGCTTGACCCCGCCGGAGAAGTACGCCCCGGCCGGGGAGGCGATGACCACGTAGAGGTACTCGTTGGCCGGCCGGACGCCGAGGAAGACCTCGCTGGCGAACATGAACGGCCGCAGGTAGAGGCTGGCGTCCTCGTGGTCGGGGATCCACTCCCGGTCGATCTCCACCAGCCGGCGCAGCGACTCGACGAACGTCTCCTGCGGCAGCTCGGGCATCGCCAGCCGCTGGGCGGAGGCGGCGAAGCGGGCGGCGTTGGCCTCCGGGCGGAACATCGTCACCGCGCCCTCGGCGGTCCGGTACGCCTTGAGCCCCTCGAAGATCTCCTGCGCGTAGTGCAGCACCGCGCTCGCCGGATCCATCGGGATCGGTCCACGCGCCTCGACCCGGGCGTCGTACCAGCCCTTCCCGTCGGCGTACCGGATCGTCACCATGTGGTCGGTGAAGACCCGGCCGAAACCGGGGTTGGCCAGCAGGGCGGCCCGATCGGCGGCGGATACCGGCGCGGGATTCGGACGGATCTCGAAATCGAGCTTGTCACCACCGCTCATCGCGCTGACCTCCCTGCGGGTTGACGACATGCGGGACCGCACGCCGGATCTGGTGCCAGAAACTTACCCCGAACGGTCGTTCAGCGGATAGCTCCGCCCCGGCAGATCGAGCGCGCCGAATGGCGGGCACGATCGCGGTCACGCCGTCACGGAGGACGTCGAGGGGTGGGCCCGGAGCGGGTCTGGCGGCCCGGATCGGGCCGGTCGGACGGCCCGGATCAGGCTACGGCGTACCCGGCGAGCCGGTCGCCGACCTCGGCGGTGCGCAGCGGCACGCCCGGGGTCCGGCCGGCCAGCTCGGCGGCGACCGCGGCGGTGACCCGGGCCGCGGCGTCGGCGTGGCCGAGCTGGTCGAGCAGGAGCGCGGCGGAGAGCACCGCGGCCACCGGGTCGGCGACGCCCTTGCCGGCGATGTCCGGCGCCGAGCCGTGCACCGGCTCGAACATCGACGGGTACGTCCCGGCGGGGTTGATGCAGCCGCTGGCGGCCAGGCCGATGCCGCCGGTGACCGCGGCGGCGATGTCGGTGAGGATGTCGCCGAAGAGGTTGTCGGTGACCACCACGTCGTACCGCTGGGGCTGGGTGACCAGGAACATCGCGGCCGCGTCGACGTGCTGGTACTCGGTGGTCACGTCGGGGTGCTCGGCGGCGACCGCCGCGAAGGCGCGGTTCCAGAGCGACCCGGCGTGGGTGAGCACGTTGGTCTTGTGCACCAGGGTGACCTTGCGCCGCTCGCGGCGGCGGGCCCGGGCGAAGGCGTCCCGGATCACCCGCTCGACGCCGTGCCGGGTGTTCAGGCTCTCCTCGGTGGCGACCTCGGCCGGGGTGTCCCGGTGCAGCGAGCCACCGGCGCCGGCGTAGAGGCCCTCGGTGCCCTCGCGGACCACCACCAGGTCGACCTCGCCGGGCTTCACGGTGGCGAGCGGCCCGGAGACCCCCGGCCAGAGCCGGGACGGGCGGAGGTTCACGTACTGGTCGAAGGCGAACCGGAGTTTGAGCAGCAGCCCCCGCTCCAGCACCCCGGGCGGGACGGTCGGGTCGCCGACCGCGCCGAGCAGGATGGCGTCGTGCCCGGCCAGCTCGGCCAGCACGGAGTCGGGCAG
Organism: Micromonospora sp. IBHARD004; assembly: GCF_052814115.1. NCBI lineage: Bacteria > Bacillati > Actinomycetota > Actinomycetes > Micromonosporales > Micromonosporaceae > Micromonospora > Micromonospora sp. IBHARD004. Next base: position 1,522,147 of record NZ_CP199934.1, on the reverse strand, counting down.
CACCTCGCCGGTGCGGTGATAGCGTGCGGCGCCGAGGTCGTACTCGGTGGCCTCGACGCCGGGGAGCACCGCGTCGATGACCTTGCGGGCCTGCGCGACCACCTCGGGTCCGATCCCGTCCCCGGCCACCACCGCGATCCGTGCCACCTGGCGCTCCTCACCTCGTCGTTCCCCGTGAACCGTACGTCGACGTCCCGCCTCCCGGTACGCGTCTTCCAGCATGCGGGAAGTCCGAATGCTCAGCAGGCTCCCAGGTGGCATTCATGGTGCGGTCATCTCCACTGCCTAGGGTCGGTGGGGAACGGGTCACGGGGGCCCGTGACCGGCTTCGCCGCGGCGCTGCGGCGTCGTCAGCGAGGGAGCAGGTGTGATGCGGATCGACGAGCAGCCACGGGCCGGACGGCTCGACGAGCAGCCCCGGACCCGGTGGATCGACCAGGGCGCGTTCCGCAGCCGCCGCCCCGACCTGCGGCTCGGCACCCGCAGTCACCGGCTGGACCGGTCCGCCGGGCCGGCCGGCGACCGGATCACCGCCCAGCACACCGTCCGCACCTCCACCGCCGAGTACTCGCTGCTGCTCAACGCGCCCGAGTGGGTCGGCCGCCGGCTCGTCGGGGAGGCGCTCCGGGACGCCGTGGCCGAGCTGCGCGCCATCGACCTCACCTACGGGCCGGTCCGGCCGGACAGTCTGGTCTCCAAGCTGCGGCGCGGCGAGATCACCCCCGAGTCGTACCCGCCGCTGGCCGACCTGGTGGACCGCTGTGCCGCGATGCGCGCGGCCACCGACGGCTGGTTCGACGCCTGGGCGGTGCCTGGCGGCTTCGACCCGGGCGGCCTGCTCGGCGGCTGGGCGGTGGAGCGGGCCGCGGCCCGGCTGCGCGCCGCCGGCATCCACGACTACGCCGTGCTCAGCGGCGCCGACCTGGTGGTACGCGGCCACGCCGCGCACGGCGGTCCGTGGCGCGTGGCGGTGCACCATCCGACCGACGCCCGCCGGGCCCCGCTGGTGCTGGAGATGACCGCCGGGGCGGTGGGCACGTCCGGGGTCACCGGTCGCCGGGGGCACGTGGTGGATCCGCACACCGGCGAGCCCGCCGACCACCTGGTCGCCGCCACCGTCGTCGGCCCGGACCTCGCCGTGGCCGACGCCTACGCCACCGCGCTCTACGCCGCCGGCCCGGCCGGGCTGGCCTGGTTCCGCACCGGCTCGGACTACCGGGCGCTCTTCGCCCACCGCCGCCGCTGACCCGTCCGCGCCGCGCTTCCCGCCCCGATCGGCCGTTATCGCATCACGGCCGCGCGCGGTCTGGAGGTGGCGGGTGGCTGGGCGCGGGGTCGCGCGCTGTTCCGCGATCGGCCCCCACGGTCTCGGCAACGACCGTGGGGGCCGGTCAGCGACGAGTGCGCGTGGCTCGCGCAATCGAGGGGTGCGGACCGGTGGGTCGGACGTCCGACCACGCCACCCGAAGACGGGCTGGCGCCGCGACTCCGCCAGCGACCGCACCGGTACGCTAGCGAATCGACGCAACTCGACGCAAGAGTCTCCACAGCGGACCGTCGCGGTCCCCGAATCGACCGGTCCGCCACTGGCCTGCGGCGGGGCAGGGGTGACGGCGCGGACCCGGGATGGCACGCTGTCCGCCGTGAGTTTCGATCTGAGCGTGTGGGCCCTGCCGGACGGGGCCACGCCCGCCGAGGTGCGGGCAGCGGTGCAGCGGTGCCGCGAGGGGCGGCACGGCGACCGTCACCCCGATCCCAGGGTGGTCGGCTTCTACCGGGCGATCACCGCCGCCTATCCCGACCGTCAGGCCGGTCCGGACAGCCCGTGGGAGGTCACCCCGCTGCACGCGGCCGCCGACCACGTGGAGCTGAACCTCTTCCCGACCTGCGAGGACCAGGTTCTGCTCGACATCGAGCGGCTGGCCGGTGCGCACGGCCTGATGCTCTTCGACGCCCAGGACGGCTCGGTCTACCCACCGCCGGCCCGCGTCACCCCCTGACCCCTGGTCCCGGTACGACGAGGGGCCCGGCCGTGTCGGCCGGGCCCCCGATGTGTCGCGCGTGGACTACTCGTCGCGCAGGTCGGCCGCGCTGGCCGCGACCGCGCCGATCGAGTCGGCCGCCGAGCTGAGCAGGTCCGCGCCGAGCGCCTGGTCGACGGTGAGCGTCATCAGCGTCTCGCCGCCGGCCTCCCGGCGGGCCACCTGCATCGCGGCGATGTTGACCCCGGCCTCGCCGAGCAGCGTGCCGACGGTGCCGACCACGCCCGGCCGGTCGACGTAGCGCAGGAAGACCAGGATGCCCTCCGCGCCGATCTCCACGTCGAAACCGTCCACCTCGGTCAGCTTGATGACGTCCCGGATGCCGGTCTGGGTCACCGTGCCGGAGACGCTGACCGTACGGCCGTCCGGCAGCGCGCCACGGATCGTCACCAGGTTGGGGTGGTCGACCGTCTCGGCCTGCGTGGTGAGGGTGACCTCGACGCCGCGCTCGGCGGCCAGGTGCGGCGCGTTGACGTAGGTGACCTGCTCCTCGACCACCGAGCTGAACAGCCCCTTGGTGGCGGCGAGCTTGAGCACCGAGACGTCGTGGTTGACGATCTCGCCGCGTACCTCGACGGTGACGCTGGCGGCCACCCCGCCGGCCACCGCGGTGAAGGCCCGGCCGAGCTTCTCGGCCAGCGGCAGCAGCGGGCGGACGTCCTCGGCGACCACGCCGCCGGCCTGCACGTTCACCGCGTCCGGCACGAACTCGCCCTGAAGCGCCAGCTTGACGCTCTTGGCCACGGCCAGGCCGGCCTTGTCCTGCGCCTCGTGGGTGGAGGCGCCCAGGTGCGGGGTGGCCACCACGTTGTCGAAGGCGAACAGCGGCGAGGAGGTGCACGGCTCCTTGGCGTAGACGTCGACGCCGGCGCCGGCGACCCGGCCCTCGGCGATCGCGTCGGCCAGGGCCTGCTCGTCGACCAGGCCGCCGCGGGCGGCGTTGACGATCCGGACGCCCGGCTTGACGATCGCCAGCTCCTTCTCGCCGATCAGGCCCACGGTCTCCGGGGTCTTGGGCAGGTGGATGGAGATGAAGTCGGCCTCCCGCAGCAGCTCCTCCAGCCCGACCAGGCGGACCCCGAGCTGCGCGGCGCGGGCCGGCTGGATGTAGGGGTCGTACGCGATCAACCGGGTGCCGAACGCGGCGATCCGCTGCGCGAAGAGCACGCCGATGCGGCCGAGGCCGACCACGCCGACGGTCTTGCCCTGCAGCTCGACGCCGGTGTACTTCGACCGCTTCCACTCCCCCGCCTTCAGCGCGGCGCTGGCCGCGGCGGTGTTCCGCGCGACGGCGAGCAGCAGCGCGACGGCCTGCTCGGCGGCGGAGACGATGTTGGAGGTGGGGGCGTTGACGACCATGACGCCCCGCGCGGTGGCGGCCGGCACCTCGACGTTGTCCAGGCCGACGCCGGCCCGGGCGACCACCTTCAGACGCGGCGCGGCGGCGATCGCCTCGGCGTCGATCTGGGTGGCGCTGCGCACGATCACCGCGTCGGCCTCGGCGAGCGCGGAGAGCAGGGCCGGGCGGTCGGTGCCGTCGACGTGGCGTACGTCGAAGTCGTGCGCGAGCACCTCGATGGCGGCGGGAGCGAGTTCTTCGGCGATCAGTACGACAGGATTCATCGGTCCTCGTAGATGTCGTCAGAGCGGTCGGCTGCGGCGTGGGACGCCGCGCTGCGCCCTGCGGTGAGCCGTGCCATGGCCGTCAGGTGCCGGCTACGCACCTACCTGGGATCGTAGGGCGCGGGCCGGTCGGAGTGTCCGGGACGGCGGGGTGAGCGCCCTCACAAACCCGACATGTCCCGGGCCTGAACAGGGGCGGAACGCAGGCGGTGGCGGGCCCGGCGCCGGGGAGAGCGCCGGACCCGCCACTGTGCGGGTCAGGCGGTCTCGGTGATCGGCCGATCGACCCAGCTCATCATGGCGCGCAGCTTCTGACCGGTCTCCTCGATCGGGTGCGCCGCGCCCTCGGCCCGCCACTTGGCGAAGTTCGGCCGGCCGGCCTCGTCCTCGGCCACCCACTCGCGGGCGAACTCACCGGACTGGATCTCGCCGAGGATCTTGCGCATCTCCTCCTTGACGCGGGAGTCGATGACCCGCGGGCCGCGGGAGAGGTCGCCGTACTCGGCGGTGTCGGAGACGCTGTAGCGCATCCGGGCGATGCCGCCCTCGTACATCAGGTCGACGATCAGCTTCAGCTCGTGCAGGCACTCGAAGTAGGCCACCTCGGGGGCGTAGCCGGCCTCGGTGAGCACCTCGAAACCGGTCTGCACCAGCGCCGCCGCGCCGCCGCAGAGCACCGCCTGCTCGCCGAAGAGGTCGGTCTCGGTCTCCTCGGTGAAGGTGGTCCGGATGGCGCCGGCCCGGGTGCCGCCGATGCCCTTGGCGTACGACAGGGCGAGCGGGAACGCGGTGCCGCTGGCGTCCTGCTCGACGGCGACCAGGCAGGGCACACCCTTGCCGTCGACGTACTGGCGGCGGACCAGGTGACCCGGGCCCTTCGGGGCGACCATCGCCACGTCCACGTCGGCCGGCGGGGTGATCAGGCCGTACCGGATGTTGAAGCCGTGGCCGAAGAAGAGGGCCTTGCCGGGGGCCAGGTTCGGGGCGATCGCATCGGCGTAGAGGGCCCGCTGCGCGGTGTCCGGCGCCAGGATCATGATCACGTCGGCCTCGGCCGCCGCCTCGGCCGGGGTGAGCACCCGCAGGCCCTGCTCCTCGGCCTTCGGCCGGCTCTTCGAACCGGCGGGCAGGCCGATCACCACGTCGACGCCGGAGTCGCGCAGCGACAGCGCGTGGGCGTGACCCTGGCTGCCGTACCCGATCACGGCGACCTTGCGGCCCTGGATCAGGCCCAGGTCGGCGTCGTCGTCGTAGTACACCTCAACGCTCATTGACTTCCCTTTCGTACGGCGGTCCGCAGCGGCCCGTCGTGGACTTGTGTGGTGGTCAGGCGGCGCGCAGCGCGGGCGCGGCGGTGATGGAGCGCGAGCCGCGCCCGATCGCCACCGTGCCGGACTGGACCATCTCCTTGATGCCGAACGGTTCGAGATCGCGCAGCAGCGCGTCGAGCTTGTCGGGGGTGCCGGTGGCCTCGATGGTCAGCGTGTCCGGCGCGACGTCGACCACCCGGGCGCGAAACAGGTTGACCGTCTCCAGCACCTGCGCCCGGGCGTTGCGGTCCGCGCGGACCTTGACCAGCAGCAACTCCCGGGCAACCGAGACCTGCGGGTCCAGCTCGACGATCTTGAGCACGTTCACCAGCTTGTTGAGCTGCTTGGTGACCTGCTCCAGCGGGGACGACTCGGCGTTGACCACGATGGTGATCCGGGAGACGTCCGGGTTCTCGGTCTCGCCCACCGCGAGGCTGTCGATGTTGAAGCCGCGCCGGGAGAACAGGCCGGAGACCCGGGCCAGGACACCCGGCTTGTTCTCCACCAGCACGGAGAGGGTGTGCATCGTCATCAGAGTTCGTCCTCGTCGAAGGCGGGGCGGACGCCCCGGGCGAACATGATCTCGTCGTTGCTGGTGCCGGCGGCGACCATCGGCCAGACCATGGCGTCCTTGCCGACCACGAAGTCGATCACCACGGGGGCGTCGTTGATCGCCATGGCCGCCTCGATGGTCTTGTCCACGTCGGCGGCGTTCTCGCAGCGCAACCCGACGCAGCCGAGCGCCTCGGCGAGCTTCACGAAATCCGGAATGCGGTGCTTGTGGGTGCCCAGCTCGGTGTTGGAGTAGCGCTCGCCGTAGAAGAGGGTCTGCCACTGCCGGACCATGCCCAGGTTGCCGTTGTTGATCACGGCGATCTTGACCGGGATGCCCTCCAGCGCGCAGGTGGCCAGCTCCTGGTTGGTCATCTGGAAGCAGCCGTCACCGTCCACCGCCCAGACCACCGTGTCCGGCTTGCCGACCTTGGCGCCCATCGCCGCCGGCACCGCGTACCCCATGGTGCCGAGGCCCCCGGAGTTGAGCCAGGTGTAGGGCTTCTCGTACGAGATGAACTGGCTGGCCCACATCTGGTGCTGCCCGACGCCCGCCACGAAGATCGTGTCCGGGCCGGCGATCTCGCCCAGCCGCTTGATCACGTACTGCGGGGAGAGCGTGCCGTCGGCCGGCTCCTCGTAACCGAGCGGGTAGCGGTTGCGCAGGTCGTCGAGCTGGGTCCACCAGTCGCCGAGCTCGGTGGCCGGCCGGGCCGCCTGCTCGCTGGTGACCGCGGTGATCAGCTCGTCGATCACGTGCCGGGCGTCGCCGACGATCGGCACGTCCGCGTGCCGGTTCTTACCGATCTCGGCCGGGTCGATGTCGGCGTGCACCACGGTGGCGTCCGGCGCGAACGAGTCCAGCCTGCCGGTGACCCGGTCGTCGAAGCGGGCCCCGAGCGCCACGATCAGGTCGGCCTTCTGCAGGCCGTAGACCGCGGCGACGGTGCCGTGCATGCCCGGCATGCCGAGGTGCTGCCGGTGCGAGTCGGGGAACGCGCCGAGCGCCATCAGCGTGGTGACCACCGGAATGCCGGTCAGCTCCGCCAGCCGGCGCAGCCCGTCGGTGGCGCCGGCCTTGAGCACGCCGCCACCCACGTAGAGCACCGGGCGGCGGGCGCCGGTCATCAGCCGGGCCGCCTCCCGGATCTGCTTGCCGTGCGGGTGCAGGGTCGGCCGGTACCCGGGCAGGTCCAGGGTGGGCGGCCAGGCGAAGGTGGTCGGCGCCTGGAGGACGTCCTTGGGGATGTCCACCAGCACCGGGCCGGGCCGGCCGGTCGAGGCCAGGTGGAACGCCTCGGCCAGGACCTGCGGGATCTCCTCGGGGGTCTGCACCAGGAAGTTGTGCTTGGTGATCGGCAGGGTGATGCCCTGGATGTCCGCCTCCTGGAAGGCGTCCGTGCCGATCGAGGGACGCGCGACCTGGCCGGTGATCGCCACCATCGGCACCGAGTCCATGTACGCGTCGGCGATCGGGGTGACCAGGTTGGTCGCGCCCGGGCCGGAGGTGGCGATGCAGACGCCGACCTTCCCGGTCGCCTGCGCGTAGCCGGTGGCGGCGTGGCCGGCGCCCTGCTCGTGCCGGACCAGGATGTGCCGGACGGTGGAGTCGTAGAGCGGGTCGTACGCCGGCAGGATCGCACCGCCCGGAATGCCGAAGACGACGTCGACGCCGAGCGCCTCGAGCGAGCGCACCAGCGATCCGGCGCCGGAGACCTGCGCCGGAGCGGCCTGCCGTACCGCCGGGGCGGCCGGGGCGGCCCCGTTGCGGGGGGTGGGGGCGTGGTCGGCGTCGCTCGCCGGCTCGGAGGCCGAGCGGGCTCGCCGGACGGAGTGGGCGAGGGTCTCTGGCGTGGGTCTCGTCATGGCGGTTCAGGCCTTCGGCTGGAGTGGGTGAGGCTCTTTCACGCAGTGCGACGCGGGCGGGGCCCGCCCCGATGGGGTCCGACGGCAATAAAAACGGCCCACGTGCAGATGCACGGGGCCAGCGCACTCTCGATGAGGGAGAGTGCGCTCAGGTAAGTACTCGCAGCGACCGGTTCGACGACATGCGGCTAAGCCTGACGCATCTCACGCGATGAGTCAACTGATCCCACATTTTGGTTCACGGACGTGGGCGTGTCGTACCCGGACGTGGCACCGGAGACCCCTCCCACCTGCGGGAAGTCCTCCTCTGGAGCGCGCGGCGCGGGCACCGGCGGCGTCGCCGCGGGCGGGTTCGACCGCAGCCGCGGCAGCAGCGGCGACGGCGCGGGACGGGGCGGGGCGGCTCGTGGGCCGGGGGGCAGCGGCGCGGGGCGCGCGCCCGGCGAGGTCGCCGCCTCCAGCATCGCCTCCAGGTGCTCGGCCGGCACCCCCCAGCCGAAGAGCGCGCCCTGCCCGAACCGGCAGCCCGCCGCGACCACCGCGGCCAGCTCGGTCGGGTTGGTGACGCCCTCGGCGATCACCTCCAGCCCGAGCTGGTGACCGAGGCGCATGACGATGTCGACCATCGGCGCGAACGCCGGCCCGTCCCGACCGACGGGACGCACCGGCTCGTGCTCGGCGACCAGACTGTGGTCGATCTTGAGAATGTCGATCGGCAGCCGGCGCAGCTGCCCCAGCGAGGAGTAGCCGGCGCCGAAGTCGTCCAGCGCGATCCGGACCCCGGTGAGCCGCAGCGCGGTCAGCCGCCGGATCAGCTCGTCGAGGTCGGTGGCGACGGCGTGCTCGGTGACCTCCAGCACCAGCCGCTGCGGCGGCACGTGGTGCGCGCGCAGCGCGTCGGCGACCTGGACGACGTACTCCGGGGCGTGCAGCTCGCGCGGGGAGACGTTCACCGAGACCCACACGTCGTGACCGTCCGCCAGCCAGCGGGAGAGCTGGTAGCAGGCCTGGTGCAGCACCCAGGCGCCCAGCTTGGCGATCATCCCGCACTCCTCGGCGAGCGGGATGAACTCGTCCGGGCGGACGTTGCCCAGCTCCGGGTGGTGCCAGCGGAGCAGCGCCTCGGCGCCGACCGGACGCACCGACGGCAGCGACGCCACCGGCTGGAACGCCAGCCGCAACTCGTCGCGCTCGATCGCCCCGCGCATCTCGTGCTCGAGCATGGTGCGCCGGCGCAGCAGCTGGTCGTACGCGACGTCGTACCGCTCGATCCGGTTCTTGCCCCGCTGCTTGGCGTAGCGCAGGGCCAGGTCGGCGTTGCGCAGCAGCAGCTCCACGTCGGGCTCGCCGCAGTTCCCGGCCACCCCGATGCTGACCGAGAGGAAGACCGGCCCCTCCGGCTGGTCGTACGGGCGGCCCAGCACCCCGAGCAGCCGCCCGGCGACCCGGTCGGCGTCGGTCGAGCCGTGCATCAGCACCGCGAACTCGTCGCCGCCGAGCCGGGCCGCCAGGTCGCCCGGGCGCAGGTTGCCGCGCAGCCGGCGACCCACCTCGGCGAGCACCACGTCGCCCACGTCGTGGCCGCGCATGTCGTTGACGTTCTTGAAGCCGTCCAGGTCGAGGCCGAGCAGCACACAGGGCACGTCGGCCTCGACGCAGCGCTGCAGCGCCCGCAGCAGCCCGCGCCGGTTGGCCAGGCCGGTCAGCGGGTCGGTGTGCGCCAGCTCACGGAAGTGCGCCTCCCGCGCGGCCAGCCGGTCGGCGTAGCCCCGCACGTCGTTGAGGGCGAGGTACTGCCGGGCCACCAGCGCGAAGCCCTCGACGCTGCCGGCGACGATGCCGAACGCGTCGAACCGGCCGCCCTGGACGAGGTGGAACATCGCCGAGGCGGCCATCGCGAACATCGGCACGAAGGCGTACTCGCCGTCCCGGCGGATCAGGTCGACGTCCACCTGACCGGGCGGGTCGACCCGGTGCACCGCCGGGACGACGGCCAGCAGTCCCGCCGCCTGCACCGCCGCGCCGGCCAGCGCCATTCCCGGGCCGGCCTGGCAGAGCCCGGCGGCCAGGCCGAGCCCGCCGCAGGTCACCGCGGTGACACCGGCGCCGAGCAGGGCGAGCCGGCGCCGGGGCGGGGCGGCCCGCAGCACCATGATCATGGTCAGCCCGGCGGTGAGCGCGGCGGTCACCGTGGCCAGCGCGATCGGTGTGCAGGCCACCGGGGTGGCCGCGCCGAGCAGCCGGGTCGGTTCGGAGAAGACCACCCAGCCGACGAACCAGAGCGCGCTGGCCATGATCAGGCCGTCGAGGAGCAGCCGGGCGGTGGCGGGCCCGGCCGCGGCCGTCCCGGGGAGCCGGAGCAGGGCGGCGCCGAGGGCGAGCCCGCAGAGCGCCGTACCGACCGAGACCAGGGTCGCGAAGCCGGTGCGCTGCCCCTGCTGATGGGCCCAGTGCTCGCTGCCGGCGAGCGTGGCGGTGACCCCGACGAGGAGGGTGAGCAGCGCGATCCCGGCCGCGGCGGCGAGCAGCACGTGGGCCTGGCGGTGCGGCCCGACCCGGCGACGGGCCGACGCGGTCAGCAACGCGGTGGCGACGGCGGCGACGAGCCCGCTCAGCACCGCGACGGCCACCATGCCCGGGGGGAAGTGCACGGCCTCAACTGTGCCGGATCGGCGCACTCCGTGGGGCACCGGGTGTGCAACTGTTGGGACACGGCGCGCGTGCCGGGGGGTCGCCGCGAGACCGGTGTCAGACTGGTACGCATGCCTGAGCTGCGGTCGAGGACCTCCACCCACGGTCGGACGATGGCCGGCGCCCGGGCCCTGTGGCGGGCCACCGGGATGACCGACGACGACTTCGGCAAGCCGATCGTCGCCATCGCCAACAGTTTCACCCAGTTCGTGCCCGGTCACGTACACCTCAAGGACCTCGGCGGCCTGGTCGCCGACGCGGTGGCCGAGGCCGGCGGCGTGGGCCGGGAGTTCAACACGATCGCGGTGGACGACGGCATCGCGATGGGTCACGGCGGCATGCTCTACTCGCTGCCCAGCCGGGAGCTGATCGCCGACGCGGTGGAGTACATGGTCAACGCGCACTGCGCGGACGCCCTGGTCTGCATCTCCAACTGCGACAAGATCACCCCCGGGATGCTGCTGGCCGCGCTGCGGCTGAACATCCCGACCGTCTTCGTCTCCGGCGGCCCGATGGAGGCCGGCAAGACGATGGCGATCGAGGGGATCGTGCACTCCAAGATCGACCTGATCGACGCGATGATCGCGTCCTCGAACGAGGCGGTCACCGACGACCAGCTCGGCGAGATCGAGCGCTCGGCCTGTCCGACCTGCGGATCCTGCTCCGGCATGTTCACCGCCAACTCGATGAACTGCCTGACCGAGGCGATCGGCCTGGCGCTGCCGGGCAACGGCTCGACGCTGGCCACCCACGCCGCCCGCCGGTCGCTCTTCGTCGAGGCCGGCCGGACCGCCGTGGAGATCGCCAAGCGCTGGTACGACGGGGACGACGCCTCGGTGCTGCCGCGCGCCGTCGCCAACCGGAGCGCCTTCGAGAACGCGGTCGCCCTGGACGTGGCCATGGGCGGATCGACCAACACGATCCTGCACCTGCTCGCCGCCGCCCGGGAGGCCGAGCTCGACTTCGACGTGGCCGACATCGACGCCATCTCCCGCCGGGTGCCCTGCCTGGCCAAGGTCGCGCCGAACTCCCCGCAGTTCCACATGGAGGACGTGCACCGGGCCGGCGGCATCCCGGCCATCCTCGGCGAGCTGGACCGCGCGGGCCTGCTCAACCGGGACGTGCACGCGGTCCACTCCCCCTCGCTCACCCGGTGGCTCGCCGACTGGGACGTGCGCGGCGGCTCGGCCACCCCGGGGGCGATCGAGCTGTTCCACGCCGCGCCGGGCGGGGTGCGCACCACCGAGCCGTTCTCCACCACCAACCGCTGGTCGTCGCTGGACACCGACGCGGCCGGCGGCTGCGTGCGGGACCGGGAGCACGCGTACTCGGCCGACGGCGGGCTGGCCATCCTGCACGGCAACCTGGCCCCGGAGGGCTGCGTGGTGAAGACCGCCGGGGTGCCCGAGGAGTGCCTGACCTTCCGCGGCCCGGCGAAGGTCTACGAGTCCCAGGACGACGCGGTGTCAGCGATCCTGGCCAAGCAGGTGGTCGCCGGCGACGTGGTGGTGATCCGGTACGAGGGCCCGAAGGGCGGCCCGGGCATGCAGGAGATGCTCTACCCCACCTCGTTCCTGAAGGGTCGAGGGCTGGGCCGATCCTGCGCGCTGCTCACCGACGGCCGGTTCTCCGGCGGCACCTCCGGGCTGTCGATCGGGCACGTCTCCCCCGAGGCGGCCTCCGGCGGGCTGATCGCGCTGGTCCGCGAGGGCGACGAGATCGTCATCGACATCCCGGGGCGCTCCATCGAGCTGAACGTCCCCGAGGACGTGCTCCAGGCCCGCCGGGTCGCCGAGGAGAAGCGCGACCGTCCTTACACCCCGACCGACCGGCAGCGGCCCGTGTCGGCGGCGCTGCGCGCGTACGCCTCGATGGCCACCTCGGCCAGCGACGGCGCCTACCGCCGCGTCCCGGAGTAGGTGGCCCCCCACGTCGCGCCCCGACGCCGGTATGGTCCGGCGTCGGGGAGGCGATCATGAGCTACGCACGACTGATCCGACCGGTCATCGACCGGGTGTACGTGGGTGCCCGCTGGGCGGCGCGGCCGCGGATGGAGGCGTTCTACGCCGAGCGGGGCGCGAGCCTCGGCTTCGAGAACAGCCTCTTCTCCGGGGTGCTGGCCCGGCCGATGCCGGCGGAGGCGCTGGCCGACGCCCTGGTCTACACCGACGGGGACATGACCGCCGAGCTGGCCCAGGGCGTGACCGTGGTGGACGCCGACGGCACGTGGCACCTCACCGAGCTGGGCCGGGAGCTGGCGCTCTTCGCGCAGCGGGCGACCGCCGAGGCCGCCGCCGAGCTGTGGTCCGCCGGGCCCAGCCTGCTTCCCGGGCTGGCGTCGGCGCCCCGGCTGGCCGACCTGGTCGGCCGGGTGCTGGCGGCCGGCCTCGCCACCGGCGGGCCGGCGTTCCGGGCGATGGCCCCGGCGTACGAGCCGGACGACGCCTCGCCGGCCATGTTGTTGACCACCCGGCTCGGCGCGCTGCGCCACCACCGCGCCGACGCGCACCGGGCGGCGTGGCGGGCCGCCGGGCTGACCGTCGAGGAGATCCGGGCCCTGCCCGGCGGGCCCGAGCGGCAGGCGATCGAGGCCGAGACCGACCGCCGCGACGAGCCGGCCTACGCGGCGCTGTCCGCCGACGAGCGGTGGGAGCTCCTCGCCGGCCTCGGGGCCCTGCCGAGCTGACGACCCGCTGCCGTCCGGATTCCGGCGGGACACCAGCCGGCCGACGGCGTTACCGAACGGGAGGGACCGGCCGGGATCAGGCGGTGGCGGCTGCCGCGGGAGCGTCGGCGCCGGCCAGCACGACGGTCCGGGCGTGGCGGATCGCGGCCGGGGTGTCCGGGAAGACCAGCCCCTCGCGGCGCAGCTCGTCGGCGACCCCGAGGGTGCTGAGCACCTGGTCGTGGCCCGGGGTGATGCCGGAGAGCAGCACGGTGATGCCGCGTCCCCGCAGCCGGCGGATCGCGTCGCCGAGGACGTGCGCCCCGGTGGCGTCCATCGTCGTCACCCGGGACATCCGCAGGATGACCACCCGGACGTCGGCGACGTCGGAGAGCTCCAGCAGGAAGCTGTGCGCGGCGGCGAAGAAGAGCGGCCCGTCGAGCCGGTACGCCACGATGTGCTCGGCCAGCAGCGCGTGCTCCTCGGCGCGGTGCTCGCCGGGGTCGAGGGGGACCTGTTCCAGCCGGGCGCTGCGGGCGACCGCGCGCAGCGCGAGGACGACGGCGACGGCCAGGCCGACGGCCACCGCGGTCACCAGGTCCCAGATCACGGTGACGGCGAAGGTGAGCACCAGCACGAGCGCGTCGCCCCGGGTGGCCCGGGCGAGCGCCCAGAGCGAGCCGGCCTCGACCATCCGCACGGTGGTGGCCAGCAGCACGCCGGCCAGCGCGGCGAGGGGGATCCGGCCGACCAGCGGCGCGGCGGCCAGCACGATCGCCGCGAGGGCGACGGCGTGGGTGAGGGCGGCCAGTTTGGAGCCCGCCCCGGCCCGGACGTTCACCGCCGTGCGGGCGATGGCGGCGGTCGCCGGGATGCCGCCGAAGAGCGGGGAGGCGAGGTTGGCCAGGCCCTGGCCGAAGAGTTCCCGGTCCGGGTCGTGCCGCTGGCCGACGGTCATCCCGTCGGCGACGGTGGCCGACAGCAGGCTCTCCAGCGCGGCGAGGGCCGCGACCGCGAGCGCGCTGGGCAGCAGCACACCGACCGCGCCGGGGTCGAGGAAGCCCAGCGACGGCGCGGGCAGCCCCTGCGGCAGCGCGCCGATGCGGACCAGATCGACCGGGGCGAGCTCCGCGAGGACCGTCGCGGCGGCCACCCCGAGCAGCGAGAACGGCAGCCCGGGGCGCCACCGGGCGCCGAGCAGCATCAGCGCCGCGACGGCGAGGGCCACCGCGAGGGCGGCAGGTTTCGGATGTACGACGAACCGGGCGACCGCGTCCGCGGCCACCGCCCAGACCCTGTCGCCGTGGGCGTCGGTCACGCCCAGCGCGGCGGGCACCTGTTGCAGGGCGATCACCACCGCGATGCCGGCGGTGAAGCCCTCGATCACCGGGGTGGGCAGGTAGCGGACGTACCGACCGAGGCGGGCCAGGGCGAGGGCGATCAGCACCAGCCCGGCCATCGCCCCGACCATGAGGACGCCGGTGGGGCCGAAGCGCTGCACCACCGGCACCAGCACCACGGTCATCGCCCCGGTCGGGCCGGAGACCTGGAGGTTGGAGCCGCCGAAGACTGCGGCCACGGCGCCGGCGACCACGGCGGTGACCAGCCCGGCCTGGGCGCCCAGCCCGGAGGTGACGCCGAACGCCAGGGCCAGCGGCAGGGCCACCACCGCCACGGTCAGCCCGGCCAGCAGGTCCCGCCGGGGTGAGCGGCGGGCCGCCGCCCAGTCGGCCCGGCCGGGCAGCAGCCCGAACACCCGGCTCCGGAGCAGGCCGCCGACGCGCCGCAGCCGGCGCCCGTCGCCCTGCCGGCGACCCCGTCCCCTACCGGCGCCGCCGGTGGCCGGACCTGCGACGTGACCCAACGCCGCTCCGGTCACCGGTCCCCTCCCGAGGCACGTAGCTCGTCGAGGAGGCCGTCCCGGTCGGTGAGGACCGCGCCGAGGATCCGCCGCCCGGCGGCCAGCAGGTCGGCCACGTCGGGGGTACTGAGCGCGTACATGACCAGCGGGCCGTCGCGGTGGGAGGTGACCATCCCGGCGCGGCGCAGCACGGCGAGCTGCTGGGAGAGGTTGGACGCCTCGACGTCGATGGCCGCGAGCAGGTCCCGGACCGGCTGCGGGCCGTCCTGGAGCAGTTCCAGGACCCGGATCCGCACCGGGTGCCCGAGCGTGCGGAACAGCTCGGCCTTGGCCTGGTACAGCGGCACCGACATGAACACCCTCCCCCTCGCCCTGAAGACTTTAGCACTTGAAGAATTCTTCAAGTGATGGGAGCGGGTGGCGTCGCGACGGAGGGCGCGGCCCTGCCGGGGAGGGCGCCACGAGACGTGATCAGCCCGCCTGCGAGACGCGGACGGCGGCGCGGAGCCCGGGCCGAGGCGCTGAACGAACGGGCTCAGCGGGACGCCGAAGGGAACTCCTCGAACCACGCCTCCACCCGCTCCGCGGTGGCCGGCCGCGCCAGCGCGAAACCCTGGCCGTACCGGCAGCCGGCCCGACGCGCCCCCGCGACCTGGGCGTCGGACTCCAGCCCCTCGACCACCACCGCCACCCCCAGCCGGTCGCCGAGGCTGACCACCACGTCGATCAGCGCGCGCTGCGCGTCACCGGCCGCCCCGACCAGGTGCGGGCCGACCTTCAGCAGGTCGATCGGGAGCCGGCGGAGCTGGGCCAGCGAGGCGTGCTCGGCCCGGAAGTCGTCCAGCGCCGTCCGCACGCCCAGCGACCGGAGCCCGGCCAGCCGGGCCACCACGGTGGGCAGCTCGGCGGCGACCGCCGGCTCCGCCACCTCGACCACCAGCCGCTCCGCCGGCACGCCGTACGCGGCCAGCGCGGTGGCGGTCCGCGGCACGAAGTCCGGCGCGGCCAGCTCCCGGGGCCCGACGTTCACCGACATCCACAGTTCCCGACCGCCGTCGGACCACTCGGCGAGCTGCCGGCAGGCGCGGTCGAGCACCCAGCGGCCCACCTCGCCGACGAGGTCCAGGTCCTCCGCGACCGGCAGCAGCTCGGCGGGGAGCACCGTGCCCAGCACCGGGCTGCGCCAGCGCAGCAACGCCTCGGTGCCCACCGGCAGCCGGTCCGCGAGGTCCAGCACCGGCTGGTAGACCAGGTCCAGCTCGCCCCGGGCGACCGCCCCGGGCAGCTCGCGTTCCAGGTCCAGCCGGCGGACCAGCTGCTCCTCCAGGTAGGCGTCGTACCACTCGACCCGGTCCCGGCCGAGCTGCACCGCCCGGCGGCGGGCCAGGTCCGCCTGGCGCAGCACGTCCTCCGGCTCGCCGCCGGGCGTCTCCGCCAGCCCGACGCTGGCCTGCAGGCGCGCCACCCCGCCGGGCAGCGGGTACGGCTCGGTCAGGGCGGCGAGCAACCGGGTGGCCAGCGCGTACGCCAGCACCGGCCCGACGTCGGTGAGCACCGCGAAGACGTCACCGGTCAGCCGGGCCACCAGGTCCCCGGGCCCGCAGCCGGCCCGGAGCCGGCCGGCGACCTCGACCAGCACCTCGTCGCCCGCCGCGTGCCCCGATCCGGCGTTGACCGCGCCCAGTCCGTGCAGGTCGACGACGAGCAGCGCCCCGGGCGGCGACCCCGCCCCACGGTCGGCCAGCTCGCGCAGCAGCTCCCGGCGGTTGGCCAGCCCGGTGAGCTGGTCGGTGGCGGTGAGCCGGCGCACCGTCCGGGCCAGCCGGTCCCGCTCGTCGAGGCCCCCGACGAACTCCCGCAGCCGGGCCTCCAGGGCGGTGAGCCGCTCGGCGCGCCGGCGGTGGTCCACAGCGGTGAGCAGCTCCTGGAGCACCATCGGCGGGATCACCGCCAGCCCGAGCGCGATCGCCGGGGCGGTGAACTCCCCCACGGCCCAGAGGTGGAGACCGGCGGCGAGCGCGGCGATGCCGGCCGGGGCGGTCACCCGGGGCCAGGGCGCGGGCGGCCCGTCGGGGCGATGGGTCACCCCGGCCGAGGCGCGTCGGGCCCCGGTGGCGGTGAGCAGCGCGCCCGCCAGCAGCGGCGGCACCACGGTGAGGACGGCACGCTCCGGCGCCGGGTAGACCAGCAGCACCACGAGACCGGCCAGCCCGGAGAGGGTGGCCGCCGCGCCGGACAGGCAGAGCGCCGCGCCCGGGCGGCGGCGCCGGTCGGCCAGCGCGGCGACGACCAGCACCGCCAGCCCGACCGCGCCGGCGACGCTCGCGGTCCGGGCCAGCGGCGGCACCTGGCCCGCCGGCAGCAGCATCCAGCCGGCGAAGACCAGGCTGACGCCGAGGCCGACCACGTCCACGGTCCGGCGGAGCCGTTGCGGGCCGGAGAGCCGGGAGCGCCCGGGCAGCCGGAGCAGGCCCACGGCCTGGAGCGCGGCGACGACGGCGAGCCCGACCAGCACGACCGGCGGCCGGTGCGCCGCCTCGGTCAGCGGCAGCACGGCGACGGTGAGCCCGGCCGCGAGCACCGCCGCGTCGAGGATCGCGACCACCCGGCGGGACACCGCGACCGGGCGGGCGCGCCGGCCGAGCGGCGGGCTCGGGTCGGTCGCCGTCGGCACGCGGGTGTCGACGCGGACCGGCGGGTGGGCGGGGCCGACGGGCGGTGCGCCGCCCCCCGGGGGCGATCCCGGGTCGCTCGACGGGGGCGGACCGGCGCCGGGCCGGGCGGGCGGCACCGCGACGGCGGACGGGGCCGGCGCGGGCGGGGTGGCCCGGGCACCGGCGAGCCCGGAGAGCCGGACGCAGGCCAGGGCGGAGCCGGCCGCGACGGCGAGCGCCAGGGCCGCCGGCGGCGGGACGAGGCCGGCGGCGCCGGCCAGGACGAGCAGCGTGCCGACCGCCAGCACGACGAGATCGGGCGGCGACGGTCGGCGACGGTGCTCGCCGGAGAGGTACGCGACGGACACGGCGGACGCCTTCGTGAGGGGGCACGGGGCGGTGCGTTGCGCAACGACGTGCGGTTGTCCCGGCGGTACGGGGTGGACGGTGGGTGCGACGGAGCGGCGGCGGGGGACCTGGCGCGACCACGCGAACAAACGATTCCCACGAAAGGCGGTTACGGGTAAGCGCCGGTGACGCCGGTCACATGAGCCCCGCCGCCCGGCGCATCCCTGCCCGGCCGGAGCCGGGCCGGGCCGAGGTGCGATCATCGGGGGGTGAGTCGCGCCGACACCGTCCGCTTCCGGCCCAACCAGGCGATCGTGGTCGCCGCG
The DNA here is from genome assembly GCF_052814115.1 of Micromonospora sp. IBHARD004. Lineage (NCBI taxonomy): Bacteria > Bacillati > Actinomycetota > Actinomycetes > Micromonosporales > Micromonosporaceae > Micromonospora > Micromonospora sp. IBHARD004. The sequence goes on along the minus strand of NZ_CP199934.1, from coordinate 1,504,209 downwards.
ATCGTCGCGTTCATCGGCGCCCTGCCGCTGGCCACCGCCCGCTGGTGGCTGCTCTGGGTGCTGCTGATCCCGCTGGCCGTCGCGGTCTGGGCGTGGCGCTCCGGCACCGAGGCCGACCCGCGGGAGCTGCGGCTGCGGGCGCTCGCCGGGCAGCGCCGGATCGCCTGGGACCGGGTCGCGGAGCTGGCCGCCGACGAACGCGGCCGGGCGGTCGTCCGGCTCGACGACGGCGAGCGCCTGGTGCTGCCCGCCGTCCGGGCCGCCGACCTGCCCCGGCTGATCGCCGCCACCGGTCAGGAGCTCCCCGACAGCACCCGCTGAGCCGGCCCGGTCAGTAGCCCTCCACCACCCGGTTGACCAGCGGCTCGCCGGCCGCGAACCGGCGCAGCTGCTGCCCCACCAGCCGGTACGCCCGCGGCAGGAGGCCGCGCACCGAACCGGCGACGTGCGGGGTGAGCAGCACGTTCGGCAGCCCCCACAGGGGATGGTCGGCGGGGAGCGGCTCGGGATCGGTGACGTCCAGCGCGGCCCGGAGCCGACCGGTGGTCAGCTCGGCGACCAGCGCCGACGTCCGGGCCACCGGGCCGCGGGCCGCGTTGACCAGCAGCGCGCCGTCGGGCATCGCGGCGAGGAACTTCTCGTCGACCAGCCCCCGGGTCTGCTCGGTCAGCGGCACCAGCAGCACCACCACGTCCGCCTCCGGCAGCAGGCCGGGCAGCTCGTCCACCCCGTGCACCCCCTCGGCGGGCCGGGCGGTGCGGGCGACCAGGGTGAAGGTGACCTCGAACGGGGCCAGTCGGGCCCGGACCGCCGCGCCGATCGAGCCGGCGCCGACGATCAGCACCCGCTTGCCGGCCAGCTCGTCGGTGGGGGCCACCTCGTCGTACGCCCACTCGCGGCGCCCCTGGGCCCGGGCCAGCGGACCGAAGCCGCGCAGCTGGGACAGGACGGCGGCGACCACCCACTCGGCGGTGGCCGAGTCGTGCACCCCGCGGGCGTCGCAGAGGGTGACCCCCGCGGGCATCCGGCCCACCCAGGCGTCCGCCCCGGCGGAGAGCAGCTGCACCACCTCGACGTCGGGCAGCTCGGCCAGCAGGGCGCCGGCGGCGGGACCGGCGAGGAACGGCGGCACCCAGAACCGCACATCGTCCGGGGCTGACGGGAGCCGGGCCGGGTCCTCCATGACATCCACGGTGACGCCCGGGGGCAGCTCACCGAGGAGGGCCTGACCGGCGCGGTGCGGGATCCATACCTTCACGACCGCCGACGATAACCGTCGCGCCCGTGGGCGGGCGCGCGGTGTCCGAATATGCCCGGTCATACCTGGTGATTCGCCCCGGTACGCGGGCAACGTGACCTTGACGACTGTGGTGCGGCCGAGATGCCGGACCGCGCCGCCGGGTATAACCGATGACGGAGCGTCGGCCGGCGCTCCCCCGCCCGCAGACAGGTGGCCGATGACCGAGGAAACCGCCGAACGTTCGGCTGCGCCCATCCCGGCGCTCACCGACCCGGAGCGGCTGCGGGCACTCACCGAGACCCGGCTGGACGCCGCGCCCGACGAGGCCTTCGACCGGTTCGCCCGGCTGGTCACCGACCTGCTCGACGTACCGGTCGCGCTGGTCTCGCTGGTCTCGCCGGAGCGGCAGTTCTTCCCCGGCGCGATCGGCCTCCCCGAGCCGTGGGCCGGCCGGCGGCAGACCCCGCTGAGCCACTCGTTCTGCCAGCACGTCGTCGACATCGAGGTGCCGATGGTGCTGCCGGACGCCCGGCTCTACCCGCGGGTCCGCCGGAACCCGGCCATCGAGAACCTGGGCGTGGTCGCGTACGCCGGCATCCCGCTGACCGACCTGAACGGCCGGGTCCTCGGCTCACTCTGCGCGATCGACAGCAAGCCCCGGGCCTGGACCGCCGAGCAGCTGCGCACCCTCGCCGACCTGGCCGCCGCCTGCTCCTCAGAGCTGCGGCTGCGGATCGCGCTGGAGGGCGCCGAGGTGGCCCGCCGGCGCGCCGAGGAGGCGCACGACCGGCTCGCCATGCTCGCCGGCATGAGCGAGACCCTCGCCGGCACGCTGGACATCAACACGGCGGTGAGCCGGCTGAGTCACGCGATGGTGCCGCTGCTGGCGGACTGGTCTCTGATCACCCTGGTCGATCCGGCGGGCGCGCCGCGCACCGTCTCGGCCGTGCACCGGGACCCGGACCGGGCCGCCGACGTGGCGCGCTTCGCCGAGCTGATGGCCACCGGCCTCGGCCCGGAGTCGATCATCCGGTCGGTGCTGCGTACCGGTCGGCCGGTCCTCGGCAGCGCGGCCGGCGTGGGCGACGTCGAGCGCGGCACCACCGATCCCGAGCTGCCGTCGCTGGCCACCCGCCTCGGCATCGCCTCCCAGCTCAGCGTGCCGGTCACCGCGCCCGGGCGGGGCGGCACGATCGGCTGCATCACCCTGGTCAGCGGGGCGCAACGGCGGGCGTTCGACGACGGTGACCTGCAGACCGCGCTGGACATCGGCCGGCGCGCCGGCCAGGCGGTCGGCAACAGCTGGATGTACGGCGAGCAGCGGCACGTCGCCGAGGTGCTGCAGCACAGCATGCTCCCCCACCTGCCCGTGGTGCCCGACATCGAGCTCGCGGCGCGCTACCTGGCCGCCGCGGACCGGGCGGAGGTGGGCGGCGACTGGTACGACGCCTTCGTCCAGCCCGACGGCGACCTGATCGCCGCCATCGGCGACGTCGCCGGCCACGACATCGAGGCGGCGGCGACCATGGGTCAGCTCCGCAACCTGGTCCGCGGCAACGCGTACGGCCGCACCGACGCGGTGGCCGACCTGATGTCCCACCTGGATGGGGCGATCCGCGGGCTGCGCATCCCCACGGTGGCCACCGCCACCCTGGCCCGGGTACGCCCGACCGGGGCCCACGGGCTCGCGGTGAGCTGGTGCAACGCGGGGCACCCGGCGCCGCTGCTGATCCGCGCGGACGGCTCGGTCGAGGTGCTCGACGAGGCGCGGGAGCCGCTGCTCGGCCTGGCCCGCCCGAGCCGCCGGACCAGCCGGGAGCTGGCGCTCGCGCCGGGCGACACGCTGCTGCTCTACACCGACGGCCTGATCGAGCGGCGGGACCGCTCGATCGACGAGGGGCTGGCCGAGCTGGTCGACCGGCTCGCCGGCGCGGCGAAGCTGCCGCTGGGTGACCTCTGCGACCAACTGCTCGCCACGGCGCACCGCGCGGAGGACGACGTCGCCCTGCTCGCCCTCCGGGCCCGTTGACGCGCGAGTTGGCGCGCCCGGATCGTCGGCCGGCCGGGATAGGCTGGGCCGGGTGAGCGCCCGTCCCCCGTACCCCCGCATCGGCCGCCTCCGGGCGGCGCTCGCGGCGTCCTGCGCGGCGCTGCTGCTGGGCACCGCCGGCTGCGCCTTCGGCGAGCCCGGGCCCGACCCGGCCGGCGAGCCGCCGAACCTCCCCACACCGTCGGCGACGGCCAGCGCGGGCGGCGCCGGCCAGCAGGTGGTGGCCACGGTGCTGGCGAAGGGGCTGCGGGTGCCGTGGGCCGTCGCCTTCCTCCCCGACGGCGCCGCGCTGGTCACCGAGCGGGACAGTGGACGGATCCTCCAGGTCGGGCCCGGCTCGGGGCCGGAGGGGCTGACCGTCACCGTCGTGCAGACCGTGCCGGACGTGGCGGCCGGCGGCGAGGGCGGGCTGCTGGGCATCGCCGTCTCCCCGTCCTACGCCAGGGACCGCACGGTCTTCGTCTACTACACGACCGCGCGGGACAACCGGATCGCCCGGGTGCCGCTGGGCGGGCGGCCCACGCCGATCCTCACCGGCATCCCGGCCGCCGGGAACCACAACGGCGGCGGGCTCGCCTTCGGCCCGGACGGCAACCTGTACGCCAGCACCGGCGACGCCGGCCGGCAGGCGAACGCCCAGGACCGCAGGAGCCTCGGCGGCAAGATCCTCCGGATCACCCCGGACGGCAAGCCGGCGGCCGGCAACCCCTTCCCCGGCTCGCCGGTCTGGTCGCTGGGGCACCGCAACGTCCAGGGCTTCGCCTGGGACGCGGCGAAGCGGATGTACGCCGTCGAGTTCGGCCAGAACACCTGGGACGAGATCAACCAGGTCACCCGGGGCGGCAACTACGGCTGGCCGCAGGTCGAGGGGCGGGCCGGCGACAAGCGGTACGCCGACCCGATCGTGCAGTGGCGCACCGCCGAGGCCTCCTGCTCCGGACTCGCCGCGACCGAGCGGCTGCTGGTCACCGGGTGCCTGCGCGGCGAGCGGCTCTGGCTGGTCGAGCTGACCGACAAGGGCACCGTGCTCGGCCAGCCCCGCGAGCTGCTGACCGGGAAGTACGGTCGGCTCCGGGCCGTGGCCGCCGCCCCGGACGGGTCACTCTGGGTCACCACCTCCAACCGGGACGGGCGGGGCCAGCCGGCGCCGGAGGACGACCGCATCCTGCGGCTGGTCTTCGCCGGCGGCGGGGCCGGGCGCAGCTGACCGACCCGCCGTAGCGGGCCGGCTCCACCCGGGGGCGGGGCCGACACGCGGGCCGGGCAGGTGAGGACGCGCCGGCTTCTATCGGGTTTGCCAAGATCCCTCGACGGGCAGGTCAGAATTTCAGCATGGACGGCCAGGAGAACGAGCAGCGCGACACCGGGGGCGATGGCACCCCGGCGACCGGACGTGCCCGGCGCTGGGTGAGCTGGCCGCAGCGTGCCGCCCGGTCGGGTCGGAACGGCTGGCTGCGGCGGCTCGGCGTGGCGCTGGCCGTCCTGGCGGTCGCCCTGGGCGGGGTGGTCGCCGGCACGTACGCCGGTGGGCACGTCGGCACCGACATCGGGCCGTTCCGGGCGGAGCTCGACCTGAGCCCGTCGCTGGAGGGCGGCACCACCGTCGACGTCCCGCCGCTGGGCGCGCTGCTGCTGAACAGCCACGACGGGCCGACCTACCTCACCGTGCGGCTGGGCGCGCTGGACCAGCGGCGGACCCAGGCGCTGATCGACGACCCGGCGAGCATCAGCCGGGCCAGCCAGTCCGCCGTCGCCGACGTCCGGGCCGGGGTGCTGCGCCTGGGTTTGAAGACGCTGGGCGCGGCGGTGCTGGCCACCCTGCTGCTGGCGGGGCTGGTCTTCCGCGACACCCGGCGGACGGCCTGGGCCGGTGGGCTGGCCCTGGTGATCACGGCCGGCAGCCTCGGGCTGGCCGCGGCGACCATGCGCCCACAGGCGATCGAGGAGCCCCGGTACGAGGGACTGCTGGTCAACGCCCCGGCGATCGTCGGTGACGCGCGCCGGATCGCCAACGACTACACGAAATACGCCGAGCAGCTTCAGCGGCTGGTGGGCAACGTCAGCCAGCTCTACACCACCGTCTCGGCGCTGCCCGTCTACGAGCCGGCGCCCGGCACCACGCGGGTGCTGCACGTCTCGGACATGCACCTCAATCCGACCGGGTGGCAGCTGATCCGGACGGTGGTGGAGCAGTTCGGCATCGACGTGGTGATCGACACGGGCGACATCACCGACTGGGGCAGCGAGCCGGAGGCGTCCTTCGTCGGCTCGATCGGTCTGCTCAAGAAGCCGTACGTCTACATCCGGGGCAACCACGACTCGGCGAGGACGGCCGCGGCGGTGGCCCAGCAGCCGAATGCGATCGTGTTGAACAACTCGACGACCACGGTGGCCGGGCTGACCGTCGCCGGGATCGGCGACCCCCGGTTCACGCCGGACAAGAACACCTCACCGGCGGGCAGCGGCCTGACGAAGCAGGTGGCCGACCAGGTGATCGGCGCCGGCGAGCAGCTCGCCACCACCGTCACCGCCTCGCCGCGCCCGGTGAACATCGCGCTGGTGCACGACCCCGCCTCGGCCGGGCCGCTCTCCGGCACCTGCCCGCTGGTGCTGGCCGGGCACACCCACGCCCGGCAGGTGTCCAAGCTGCCGCAGGTGCCGGGGAAGCAGCCGACGCAACTGTTCGTGGAGGGCTCCACCGGTGGCGCCGGGCTGCGCGGCCTGGAGGGCGAGAAGCCCACCCCGCTGTCGATGTCGGTGCTCTACTTCGACCAGCAGAAGATGCTTCAGGCGTACGACGACATCACGGTGGGCGGCACCGGCCAGGCGCAGGTCAACCTGGAACGGCACGTGATCAAGGATCCGGCGCAGGGCGCGGAGGTGCCGGTCACCCCGACCCCGACGCGCGGCGGGCCCGAGTCGGCCAGCCCGAGCCCGACCCGCTGACCCCGCGGTCGCCGGGCGCCGACTGGCCGGACGGGGGCTTTCCCAGCTCAGCAGGGGTGTTGCGTGGGGTGCAGCAGAGCAAAGGGCGGGGTGGGACACCTCGGTCGCCGTCAGCCAATCACCGTCGGTGGGGGCGACGACTCGGGCATGAACTGCGTGGACCGCAGCGACTGGGCGTGACCTCGCGGGCGCCACCTGCTCCAGCTCGACGTCGACGAGGTTCACCGATGCCGCCGGGTCAGTCGGTAGCTACTTTCCGGCCTCCTGATCGTCCGCCAAGGCGGTGTAGGTCCAATTCAACCAAACTTGCACATAGTCCTCCGGCAATAGCAGGCTAATTCCGGCGGGACTTCAGATAGTGGTTTTGTTGAATATGCTCCCGAGAGCTTTTGTCCATAATGCACAGACGGGAGTGTCGATGAGACACAGAGGACGATGGCGGTCAGGACTTGCCGCTGTGGTTGCGGCACTGGTCGCCGCACAGGTGGCGCTCGTCGCCGCCCCGGCGTCCGCAGGGGAGACACCTCTCTGGCAGGTGGAGGTAGCGAAGATCCCCACCGCGAAGTACACCCGGGACGCGAAGGTTTACGTCACCGAGGCTACCCAGGCGTTGCGCCCGTACGTCGGTGATGGGCTGGGTGACAGCCGGATCGACCCGGTGTTGGCGGATGTCGACACCCGGTACTTCGACGGTGCACGGCTCAACAGCGCGGCCAACGGCGAGATCGCGTTCGACAACCTCCAGCACCTGGAGTCGTTCCTCAAGAGCCGCATGACCGGCGCCAGCCCGCCAAACGGTGAGGCCGAGCAGGCCCACGTGGCCGCCCTGGTGGAGACCCTCACCGGAGTGCGGCTGCTGGCGGACGCGGCGATCCAGGACGCCGAGGCGACGATCGGGCCGTTCCGGGCCAGCCCACCACCCGCGCCCGCCCCCGCGGGGCTGACCGAGGCGTTCGCGGATCTCGAGGCGGCCAAGGTGAACCTGGCCAAGGCCGACGAGATGCTGGTCAAGGCCAACCCCGAGCCGGCGACCATCCAGGCCGAGAGCGCCTGGGCAAACGGCTTCAACGTACTGGCTCGGCTGGGCATCACCTACACCGGCGACCACGACAACGACGGGGTCGTCGACGGGGTGGAGCTACGCTTCGGTGCAAGCCCGCTGCTCGTGGACTCCGACGGCGACGGGCTGACCGACAAGTTCGAGATCACCGAGCTGGCGGGCTGGACGATGCCGGGAGTGGTCGACACCGACCGCGACTCGGTCGCCGACGGCGCCGAGGACGTCGACGTCGACGGCCTCACCAACCTCCAGGAACAGGACCTCGGCACCTCACCCACCAACCCGGACACCGACGGCGACGGCGCCACCGACGGTGCCGAGGTGGCCCAGGGCAGCAACCCGCTCGTCGCCGACCAGCCGCGCGCCCCGCCGGCGCCGGGCGACGTACCGCCAATCGAGCCCGTACCCACTGACATCGACACCGACGGCGACGGGGTGCCGGACGCCACCGAGGAGGACAACGGCTCCGACCCGGCGAAACCCGACACCGACGGCGACGGCCTCTCCGACAGCGTCGAACTCGACTACCTGATCAGCGCGCTGTTCCAGGACACCGACAACGACGGCCTGCGCGACGACTACGAGATCGCCAACGCCGAGGCGCAGGGCCTGCACCCGAGCCAGTTCGACGAGCAGATCAGCAAGTGGACGTACGTCACCGACTTCCTGCTGGGGATGTTCGCCGGCGACTTCGCCGAGAAGGACTCGATGGCCTGGCTGGCCGGCAACCTCTGCGGCGGCGGACTGAGCGTAATCCCGGTGGTCGGATGGATCCTCGGCGGGCTCGCCGACATCCGCGACACCATCGCCGCGCTCATCCACGCCGACTGGGTCAGCGCGGGACTGAGCATCCTCGGCGTCATCCCGTACGTCGGCGACGCGGTCTCCATCCCGGCCAAGGTCGCCAAGTTCGTCAACAAGTACGCGCACCGGCTCATGGCGGCGGCGCGCTACGTCGCCAAGTACGACAAGATCCCAGACACCGTCAAGGAGCTCACCTACGAGCTCATCATGCCCGAGGTCTGGGCGTACCTCGTCGCCGAGCAGGTCGAGGAGCCGGCCGGGATCGTCGCGGCGGCGGCCAGCAGCCGGGTCTCCAAGGCGAACTTCGACCGGCTGCTCAACGGCAAGCGAACCGACCTCAAGCGGCTGCACGAGATGATGACCGACCCGCTCGCGCGGCACGAGAACGGCCCGAAGGTCGACTGGGCATACGGCTGGGAGAGCGGCGAGATCAACTTTGCCGACATGATGCGGGGCATCGGCCGGCCCGGCGAGCGGGATTTCGGCATCAAGAAGCCGGACAGCCCTGCCTTCGATGGCGGCCGCAGAGTCGACTACGCCGAAGAAACCGACGAGGGCTGGATCTTCCACGAGGTCAAGTCCGGCTTCGCCTACGCCAGTGATCGGGTCCAGGAGCAGGTCGACCAGTGCGAGAAAGACGCCTGGTACCAGGATCCCGCCAACCAGGACACGATCAAGGAAGCCAATCTGGAGAAGATGAAAGGCAAGGGCGTCAAGAAGATCCACTGGCACTTCGTGGCGAGCGGCAGCGGTCAGCCCAACGTGGACGACCTCGGCATGTCCGAGGAGCTGTACAACTGCCTGAAGGCGAACAACATCCCCTACACTATCCACTTCCCGACGGACTGATCGCAGCGTTGCGGGCCGGGCCACGTGCCCGGCCCGCACCTCCGGACCCCATATGTGAGGACGCAGGAATGACCTCTTCGCCTTTCGCGGTGCCGGGCATCGAGCCGAGGACCGGCTCCGCGAACCAGGGCAGTGTCGGTTACCGCGGCGACCAGCTCGCCGGTCTTCCCGTGGTCGCGGCCGTCCTCGATCGGCTCCCGGCGGAGCTGATCGCGCTGGCCGGTCCGGACGAGACCCGGGAGGAGTACCCGATCGCACGCCAGGCACTGACCAAGCAGGTCTACGTGTCGACCGGCAGCGGCCTGCACTGGGGGCTCGGGTTCGCCGACGAGGTGGGCCACCTCGTCCAGCCGAGCCTGGGCCGCATCCCTGAGGACCTGATCGAGAAGGCGCTCGCCGAGCAGCCGGGCGTCGCGTCCGTACGCCATTACGACCGGGAGTCCTTCGAGGCGGAGACCTCAGAGCTGCTGCGCGCGGACGAGATGATGGCCCGCTGGCTGGCGGCCATTCTCGCCGCACACCGCGCGTACGCCCGGCACCTCGGGCGTGAGCTGCCCTACTGACATCAGGCCAGCTCAGCAATCTGATCAGCTCAGCGGCCGTGCAGGCCCTCGATACTGTCAGGGCCGCGGATCCGACCGGCGCGAGTTCCCCGGCGCGACGCACCTTGTGGTTGGTCACCGACATGGCCGTCACTGACAAGTACGCCGCCATCTTGCGCGAGGCCGCTCGCCGGATGACCGAACGCGCCAAGGCTGCCAACGCCGAGGAGGCCCGGCGCCCGTACGGCGATCAAGCCTTGCAGCCGGTTCCCGCCGCCGAGTGGGGCAAGCTGGTCGACAACTACCTCGGCGGGGTGATGGGGACCCACTGTGCCTCGTGGCACCCGGTCGCCGCCATCGCGGTAGCGGACTGGCTGGAGGACGAGGCCGTTCAGATCGACGACACGCCCTACCGCGTGGACGACGACTGGGTTGAGCGGAACTACCGCGCACCGCTGGCGGCCGCGCGCGCCTACCTCGGCCCGAATACCGTGACGGTGCAGCCGTGACGGTGCAGCCGCTTGGCCAGACGCCGGGTGCGTGGCACCCGACGACGGCGGCAGCGGCGGCGGCGGCGGCTCAGCGCAGCGACAGGGCGGCCAGGGCGGCGTTGACGATGCTGCCGGGCAGCAGGTCGTGCAGCTCGTACAGCTCCTGCACGCTGCCGGACTGGCCGAACTCGTCCACCCCGAGCGGCACCGCCGGGGCGCCGAGCGCCGAACCGAGCCAGGCCATCGCGTGCGAGGCGGCGTCGTGCACGGTCACCACCGGCACCCGGTCCGCGAAGGCCGACCGGAGCGCGCCCGGCACGCTCGGCACGGTCGCCGTCCGGACGCCCTGCCGCAGGGTCCGCTGCCAGGCCCGGTAGAGCCGGTCCAGCGAGGTGACGTCCACGACGTGCGCGGCCACCCCCTCCTCCGCCAGCTCCGCGGCGGCCGCCAGGACCTCCGGCAGCACCGCGCCGGAAGCGGCGAGCTGCACCACCGGGGCGTCCGCAAGCTGCGGGTACGCCTGGTGCGCGTCCACCAGCCGGTACGCCCCGGCGACCACCTGCCGGCGCAGCACCGCGTCGCCGATCCGGGCCCGCGCCGCCTCGAACGGCGCCTGGTCGATCGGGCGGGTGCTGAGCCGGAAGTAGTAGGCCCCGTCCTCCGCCGGCGCGGCGGTGGCGGCCGGCCCCGCTCCCCCGGCGATCTGGCCCAGCGCGTCGCAGAGCAGCCAGTCCAGGCTGCCCGCGTACGCGGGCTCGAGGAAGGTCACCCCGGGCAGCTCCAGGCCGACCGAGGCGGTGATGGTGGACTGGTGGGCGCCGCCCTCCGGGGCCAGGGTGATGCCGGACGGGGTGCCCGCCACCACGAACCGGGAGCCGGAGTAGGTGCCGTAGAGGAACGCGTCCAGGCCGCGCAGCACGAACGGGTCGTAGACCGTGCCGACCGGCAGCAGCGGCTGCCCCGACAGGTCCCAGGAGAGACCGAGCTGGCCCAGCAGCAGGAACAGGTTCATCTCCGAGATGCCCAGCTCGATGTGCTGGCCCGACGGGCTCTCCGTCCAGCGCAGCATCCGGTCCTCGGTCCAGGAGCGCTGCTCGGTGGGGGCGAAGACGCCGGTCTTGTTGATGAACCCGGCGAGGTTGGTGGAGGTGGCCACGTCCGGCGCCGTGGTCACCAGGTAGGGCGCCACGGCGGGATCGCGGGCCAGGTCGACCAGCACCCGGCCGAAGACCTCCTGGGTGGAGACCGGCTTGTTCGCGCGTACCTTCGTGGTCTCCGGGACGGTGACCCCCAGCGCCCGCTCGCGGGGCGCGCGGGACAGCGCCTCCCGGCGCTCGCCGGCCCGGATGCCGGCCGGGGACGCCGGGTCGAGGCGGTCCCACTCGGTCTCCGGCGTGAGGCCCTGCGCGGCGCGCAGCGCGTCGACCTGCTCGGTGGTGAGCAGCGCCGAGTGGTTGCGCGGGTTGCCGGCGATCGGCAGCCCCCAGCCCTTGACCGTGTACGCGAAGACCACGCTGGGCCGGTCGGTGACCGCGTCGCACTGCGCGTACGCGTCGAGCATCGCCTGCAGGTCGTGTCCGCCCAGGTCGGTGACGAGCGGACCCAGCTCGTCGTCCGGGATGTCCGCGACGAAGGCGGACACCTCGGCCGGCGCGCCGTCGAGGAACTGCTTGCGCAGCGCCGGCCCGGCCAGCCCGAACAGCGACTGGTACTGCTCGTTCGGCATCCGGTCGATCCACTCGCGCAGCACCGCCCCGCCCGGCCGGGCGTACGCCTCGGCGAGCTTGCGGCCGTACTTGACCTCGACCACGTGCCAGCCGGCGGCCTCGAACTGGCCGCGCCACTGGTCGATCCGGATGCCCGGCACGACCCGGTCCAGGGACTGGCGGTTGAAGTCCACCAGCCACATCACGTTGCCCAGGCCGGTGGTGGCCGGGTCGGCCACGGCCTCCCAGATGTTCCCCTCGTCCAGCTCCGCGTCGCCGATCAGCGCGACGAACCGGGAGTGCGGCCGGGCGCCGAAGTGCGCGTCGACGTAGCGGCGGGTGACCGCGGCGAAGAGCGGCGCGGCCGCGCCGAGGCCGACCGAGCCGGTGGAGAAGTCCACCTCGTCCGGGTCCTTGGTTCGCGACGGGTACGACTGGAGTCCGCCGCGCGCCCGCAGCTTCGGCAGGTACGACCGGTCCAGGTTGCCCAGCAGGTACTGGATGGCGTGGAAGACCGGGGAGGCGTGCGGCTTGACGGCCACCCGGTCCTCGGCGTCCAGATGGGCGAACCAGAGCGCGGTCATCGCGGTGACCAGCGAGGCGCTGGACGCCTGGTGCCCGCCGACCTTCACCCCGTCGCCGGTGTTCCGGTCGTGGTTGGCGGCGTCCACGATCCGGGTGGCGAGCCAGAGCACCCGGCGCTGGATCTCGTCGAGGACGTCGAGGTCGTGCTGGTTCACGGTGACTCCATCCGGGCGTCGCCGATGACGCCCTCGCGAGGGGATGCGGGGTGGCCGCGTACTCGAAAAAAGCGGGAAGGCCGCCGCCGGGTTGCGACGGCGGCCTTCTGCGGGTGAAACTCAGCCCTGGACGCCGAGGCGCTCCAGGATCAGCTCGCGGACGGTCTTGGCGTCGGCCTGGCCGCGGGTGGTCTTCATGACCGCGCCGACCAGCGCGCCGGCCGCGGCGACCTTGCCGCTGCGGATCTTGTCCGCGACGGTCGGGTTGGCGGCGATCGCCTCGTCGACGGCGGCGGTGAGCGCGCCGGTGTCGGAGACGACCTCCAGGTTGCGGTTGGTCATGATCTCGGTCGGCGAGCCCTCGCCGGCCACCACGCCCTCCAGCACCGTCCGGGCCAGCTTGTCGTTGAGCTTGCCGGCGTCGACCAGGCCCTGGAGCTCGGCGACCTGCGCCGGGGTGGCCCCGACGTCGGCCAGCTCGATGCCGGCCTCGTTGGCCCGCCGGGACAGCTCACCCAGCCACCACTTGCGGGCGGCGGCCGGGGTGGCGCCGGCGGCCACGGTCTGCTCGATCAGCTCGACCGCGCCGGCGTTGAGCACCGACTGCATGTCCAGGTCGGAGAGGCCCCACTGCTCCTGGAGCCGGCGGCGGTGCAGCCGGGGCAGCTCCGGCAGGGCGGCCTTCAGCTCGGCCACCCAGGCGGTGTCGGGCGCGAGCGGCACCAGGTCCGGCTCCGGGAAGTACCGGTAGTCGGTGGCGGTCTCCTTGGACCGGCCCGGCGTGGTGTCGCCGGTGTCCTCGTGGAAGTGCCGGGTCTCCTGGGTGATCTTGCCACCAGCATCGAGCACCGAGGCCTGCCGCAGCATCTCCGAGCGGACCGCCCGCTCGACCGAACGCAGCGAGTTGACGTTCTTGGTCTCGGTGCGGGTGCCCCACTCCTCGCCCGGCAGGTTGAGGGAGGTGTTGACGTCGCAGCGCAGCGAGCCCTCCTCCATCCGGACGTCGGAGACGCCCAGCGTGCGGATCACGTCGCGCAGCTCGGTGACGTACGCCCGGGCCACCTCCGGCGCCAGCGCGCCGGTGCCGGGGACCGGCTTGGTGACGATCTCCACCAGCGGGATGCCGGCCCGGTTGTAGTCGACCAGCGACTCGGTCGCGCCGTGGATGCGGCCGGTGGCGCCACCGACGTGCAGCGTCTTGCCGGTGTCCTCCTCCAGGTGCACCCGCTCGATGCCGATCCGGACCAGCTCGCCGTCGACCTCGACGTCCAGGTAGCCGTCGAAGCAGAGCGGCTCGTCGTACTGGCTGATCTGGAAGTCCTTCGGCATGTCCGGATAGAAGTAGTTCTTCCGGGCGAACCGGCACCACTCGGCGATCGAGCAGTTCAGCGCCAGGCCGATCCGGATCGTCGCCTCGATGGCCGCCTTGTTGGCCACCGGCAGCGAACCGGGCAGGCCCAAACAGACCGGGCAGACCCGGGTGTTCGGCTCGCCACCGAAGTCGGTCGGGCAGCCGCAGAACATCTTGGTGTTCGTGCCCAGCTCGACGTGGGTCTCCAGGCCGATCACCGGTTCGTAGCGCGCGACGACCTCGTCGTACGCGGGCAGTGTCGTCGTCATCTGAGCTCCTGCCTCACAGTGCCGGTGGGGTGAACGTGCCGACCACGGACTCCAGCGCGGCGGCGACCCGGTACATCCGGTCGTCCGCCATCGTCGGGGCCATCACCTGCAGGCCGACCGGCAGGCCGTCGGAGAGGCCGCAGGGCACCGAGATGCCCGGTCCGCCGTACAGGTTGGTCGGAATGGTGAACAGGTCGGCCAGGTACATCTGGTACGGGTCGGCGGTGCGCGCCCCGATCGGGAAGGCCACGAACGGGGTGGTCGGCGAGATCAGCGCGTCCACCTGCTCGAACGCCGCGGTGAAGTCGCGGGTGATCAGCGTGCGGACCTTCTGCGCCTGACCGTAGTAGGCGTCGTAGTAGCCCGAGGAGAGCGCGTACGTGCCGAGCATGATCCGCCGCTTGACCTCGGGGCCGAAGCCGGCCTCCCGGGTCAGCGACATGACCTCCTCCAGCGACCGGTTGCCGTCGTCGCCGACCCGCAGGCCGAACCGCACCCCGTCGAAGCGGGCCAGGTTGGAGGAGCACTCGCTCGGCGCGATCAGGTAGTACGCCGGCAGCGCGTACTTGAAGTGCGGGCAGGAGACCTCGATGATCTCGGCGCCCAGCTTCGCCAGGGTGTCGACCGACTCGCGGAACGCGGCCATCACGCCCGGCTCCGCGCCCTCGCCGGTGAGTTCCCTGACGATGCCGAGCTTCACCCCGGTCAGGTCGCCGGTCGCGCCGAGCTTCGCCGCGCCCACGACGTCCGGCACCGGCTGCGGAATGGAGGTCGAGTCGCGCGGGTCGTGGCCGCCGATGACCTGGTGCAGCAGCGCGGCGTCGAGCACCGTACGGGCGCACGGGCCGGGGGTGTCCAGCGACGAGGAGAACGCCACCAGGCCGTACCGGGAGGTGCCGCCGTAGGTGGGCTTCGCGCCGACGGTGCCGGTGACCGCGCCGGGCTGGCGGATCGAGCCGCCGGTGTCCGAGCCGATCGACAGCGGCGCCTCGTACGCGGCGAGCGCGGCGGCGCTGCCACCGCCGGAGCCGCCCGGGATCCGGCCCAGGTCCCACGGGTTGTGGGTCGGGCCGTACGCGGAGTATTCGGTGGAGGAGCCCATCGCGAACTCGTCCATGTTGGTCTTGCCGAGCATCACCGTGCCGGCGTCGCGCAGCCGCTGCACGATCGTCGAGTCGTACGGCGGGCGCCAGCCCTCCAGGATCTTCGACCCGACGGTGGTCGGCACGCCCTTGGTGGTGAGCACGTCCTTGACCGCGACCGGCACGCCGGCCAGCGGGCCCAGCTCCGCACCGGCGGCCCGGCGCTCGTCCACCCGGCGGGCGGCGGCCAGCGCGCCGTCGGTGTCGACGTGCAGGAACGCGTGCACCCGGTCGTCGACGGCGGCGATCCGGTCGAGGTGGGCCTGCGCCACCTCGACGGCGGAGGTCTCCCCGCTCGCGACGAGCCCCGCGATCTCGGTAGCGGTGAGCTTGATCAGGTCGCTCATGAAGCCACATCCTCGTCCAGGATCCGCGGGACGCGGAACCGCTGCGCCTCGGCGTCGGGGGCACCCGACAGCGCCTCCTGCGGAGTCAGGCACGGCGTCACCACGTCCTCGCGGAGAACGTTGGTCAGCGGCACCGAGTGGGAGGTCGGCGGGATGTCCGCCGCGGCGACCTCGCCGACCTGGGCGACCGACTGGAGGATCACGTCGAGCTGACCGGCGAAGATGTCCAGCTCCTCCTCGGTGACGGCGAGCCGCGACAGTCGCGCCAGGTGCGCGACCTCCTCGCGGGAGATGGCGGCCATCGGTGCCCCCTTCGTGGCTGTCCTGCTGCGTCTGCGTGTGCCGGCCGCGCGGTCGAGGTGGAGATGACGCGCGGTGACCGGAGCGAGTCTATTGTCCCGCGCTCGCGCCGACGCCTCCGACTCCCCCTCCACCCGCCCTCCGGGACGGTCAGCGGGTCGGCCGGCGGGGCACCTCCGCGTCCGCCGTCACCGCCGGGCGCACCGGCCGGTACCGGGCCAGCCAGGCGGCCAGCTCCTCGGCCGGCATGGGCCGGGCGTGGAACCAGCCCTGCGCCACGTCGCAGCCGGCCGCGTGGAGCAGCCGCCAGGTCCGCTCGTCCTCCACGCCCTCGGCCACCACCCGCAGCCCCAGCGCCCCGGCCAGCTCGATCATCGAGCGGACGATCGCCGCGTCGTCGGGGTCGTCGGCCATCCCGAGCACGAACGACCGGTCCACCTTCACCTCCGACAGCGGCAGCCGGCGCAGGTGCTGCAGCGACGAGTAGCCGGTGCCGAAGTCGTCCAGCGCGATGCCCACCCCGATCCGGTGCAGCTGGGAGATGCTGGCCAGCACCCGCCGGGGGTCGGCCATCAGCGCCCCCTCGGTGATCTCCACCTGCAACCGGTCCGGCCGTACGCCGTAGCGGGCGAGCCGGTCGGCGATCTGGTCGGCGATCTCCCCGGTGTGCAGGTCGCGGACGCTGACGTTCAGCGCGGCGCGCAGCGTGATCCCGGCCGCCGACCATTTGGCCAACTGCTCGACCACGTCGTCCACCACGCGCCGGGTGAGCAGCCGCATCACCGCGCTCTGCTCGGCGACCTGGATCAGCTCTCCCGGATCGACCATGCCGCGGCGCGGGTGGCGCCAGCGCAGCAGCGCCTCGACCCCGACCACCTCACCGGTGGCGATGGCGATCTGCGGCTGGTAGTACATGGTGATCTCGCCCGGGTCGTCGGCCGGATCCTCGTCCCGCCCGGGCACCGCGCGGACCCGGACGGGAGCCGCGGCCTCCGTCGGCGCGGCCGACTCCGGACCGCTCGGCGCGGCCGACTCCGGACCGCTCGGCGCGGCCGACGCCCGACCGGCGGGCGGCGCGTCGGCCGGCGGTCCCTGGACGGCCGCCTCCGCCACGGCCGAGCGGGCCGCCCGGCGACGGATCGGATCGGCGCGGGTGACGATCTCGTTGATCAGCTTGTCGTCGTGCCGGACCTCCGGCCGCTCCCGCCGCCGCCGGAACCGCCACCGCCCCGGCCCGCCGCCGCGCGGCTCACCGTTCGTGCGCCCGCCGACCGCCGTCGGCAGCGCCGCGCCGGCCGGCAGCGCGGCGCCGTCGCCGCCGCGCGCCCCGACCGGGTCGGGCACCGCCGGCCCCGATTCGAGTACGCGGCGCAGGTCGGCCAGGAGGCTCAGCCGCTCGGCCGAGTTGTGGTCGGACTCGGCGGCGTAGACGGCGACGGTGTCGTTGCGGTGCTTGGCGTCGTACATCGCCACGTCGGCGTGGCGCATCAGGGTGGCGAAGTCCTCGCCGTGCTCGGGGAAGACGGCGATGCCGATCGAGCCGCCGACGTCCAGCGGCAGGCCGTCCAGGGAGACCGGCTCGGCGAGCGCGACGACCACCCGGTCGGCCAGCGCCCGGGCCTCGTCGGTGCCGGTCAGCCCCGGAACCACGATGGCGAACTCGTCACCGCCGAGCCGGGCGACCAGGTCCCCGTCGCGCACCACGTCGGTGAGCCGGGCGCTCACCTCGACCAGCAGCCGGTCCCCCACCGCGTGCCCGAGCGCGTCGTTGACGTGCTTGAACCGGTCCAGGTCGATGAGCAGCAGGGCGAGATGCGCGTCCGGCGCCCCCCGGGCGGCCCGCTCGGCGTGCAGGTGCACCTGCTCGGCCACCTCCGCCAGCAGCGCCTTGCGGTTGGGCAGCCCGGTGAGCGGGTCGAGCGCGGCGAGCTGCTCCTGCTCGGTGGAGAGCCGGGCCATCCGGTAGACGGCGAAGAGCGGCACCAGCACCAGCGGGATCAGCGCCGCGCTGGCCCGGGCCGCGGCGACCAGCACCGGGGCGAGCAGCAGCAGCGAACCGGTGGAGAGCAGCTCGTACGCCAGGCCGAGCCGGACGCTGGGCCACCAGCGGTCCCCGAAGCGCAGCCGGATCGCGCTGCTGACCAGGCCGTAGTTGACCGCGAACCAGGCGGCGGTGGCGCCGCCGACGGCCGCGACGTCGGTCCAGTGCAGCCGGCCGCCGTCGAAGATGGCGCCCGGGCCGAGCCGGGTGACCCCGTACGCGGCGCCGAGGGCGCAGGCGTACTGGGCGGCGTTGAAGCCGGTACGCCACACGGCGTGCCCCATCCGCCAGCCGGAGACGACCACCGCCACCGCCTGCACGGCGACCGCCGGGCCCAGCCCCCAGCCGAGCAGGATGGCGAAGGTGAAACAGGTCGACGGGAAGACCGCCGAGGACTCCCGGCGGCCGGGCGGCACGAAGGGACGGGCGTCGCAGACGACGGCGAGCACCGCCATGGTCCAGAACGCCGCCGGCAGGTCGGGCAGCCGGTCGCGCAGTCCGGCCACCGGCCCGGCCGAGATCAGCACGGCCAGCGCTAAGACCGCGGCGACGAAGCCGAAGAAGGGCGCCAACCGACCGGGCGGGACGGAGTTTCGCGGATCGGCGGCCTCCATCGCACCTCCCGGGATCGGCCGTGGCGTGCTCCGCTCACACGCCGTGCACCAATGAAACGCCCTCGGTCCCGGTTTCCCCGCCACGACAGTCACGAATCGGTCGTAGTCGTAACTAAGTTGGTATACGCCGCCAGGCCGCGCAAGGTCGACCGGCGGCCGTCGTCACTCCTCGGTGCGGGCGACCTCCCGGGCCGCGTCCGGGCCGGCCTCCAGCAGCACCCGGAAGCCCTCCTCGTCGAGGACGGGCAGCTTGAAGCTGGCCGCCTTCTCCGCCTTGGAGCCCGGGTTGTCCCCGACCACCACGAAGCTGGTCTTCTTGGAGACCGAGCCGGTCACCTTGCCGCCCCGGCTCTGGATCGCCTCGGACGCCTGGTCGCGGCTGAACCCGGCGAGGGTGCCGGTCACCACCACCGTCAGGCCCTCCAGCGGGCGCGGTCCCTCGTCCACCGCCTCCTCCGCCATCCGTACGCCCGCCTCGGCCCACTTGCGCACCACCTCGCGGTGCCAGTCGACGGCGAACCACTCCTTGATGCTGGCGGCGATGGTCGGGCCGACACCGTCCACCGAGGACAGCTCCTCCTCGCTGGCCGCCTCGATGCCGTCCATCGAGCGGAAGTGCCGGGCGAGGGCCTGCGCCGCGGTGGGGCCGACGTGCCGGATGGAGAGCGCGACCAGCACCCGCCACAGGTCGCGCTCCTTTGCCACGGCGAGGTTGTCCAGCAGCTTGGTGGCGTTGCTGCCCAGGCTGCCGTCCTTGTTGACGAAGAACGGCGAGCGGGCGAGCTGGTCGGCGTCGAGGGAGAACAGGTCACCCTCGTCGGCGATGATCTGGGCGTCGAGCAGCGCCGCGGCGCCCTTGTAGCCGAGCACCTCGATGTCGAAGGCGCCCCGGCCGGCCAGGTGGAACACCCGCTCGCGCAGCTGCGCCGGGCAGCTGCGGGTGTTGGGGCAGCGGATGTCGACGTCGCCCTCCTTCGCCGGCGCGAGCGGAGTGCCGCAGGCCGGGCAGGTGGTGGGCATCACGAACGGTCGGGCGTCGGCGGGGCGCAGGTCGACCACCGGGCCGAGCACCTCGGGGATCACGTCGCCGGCCTTGCGCAGCACCACCGTGTCGCCGATCAGCACCCCCTTGCGCTCGACCTCGCGGGCGTTGTGCAGGGTGGCGAGGGCGACCGTGGAGCCGGCCACCCGGACCGGTTCGAGCACGGCGAACGGGGTGACCCGGCCGGTGCGCCCGACGTTGACGTCGATGTCGAGCAGCTTGGTGGTCACCTCCTCCGGCGGGTACTTGAAGGCGATCGCCCAGCGCGGCGCGCGGCTGGTCGAGCCGAGCCGCCCCTGGATGGAGACCGGGTCGACCTTGACCACCACGCCGTCGATCTCGTGCTCGACGTCGTGCCGGTGCTCGGCGTAGTAGGCGATGTACTCCGCGACGCCGGCCAGGTCGGGCACCACCCGGACCCGGTCGCTGGTCGGCAGCCCCCACGCCCGCAGCGCCGCGTACGACTCGGACTGCGCCGCCGGCTGGAAGCCTCTGCGGGCGCCGATGCCGTGCACCACCAGGCGCAGCGGCCGGGACGCGGTGATCCGCGGGTCCTTCTGCCGCAGGCTGCCGGCGGCGGCGTTGCGCGGGTTGGCGAACGGCGGCTTGCCCTGCTCCACCAGGCCGGCGTTGAGGTCGGCGAAGGCGGCGATCGGGAAGTAGATCTCGCCCCGGACCTCCAGCAGCTCCGGCACGTCGGGGAAGTCGTCGGAGGGGGTCAGCTTCGCCGGCACGTCCCGGATGCTGCGGACGTTGGCGGTGACGTCCTCGCCGGTGCGCCCGTCGCCGCGGGTGGCGGCCCGGACCAGCCGCCCGCGCTCGTAGGTGAGGTTGATCGCCAGGCCGTCGACCTTCAGCTCGCAGAGGTACGGCACCGGGCCGCCGGCGTCCCGCTCGACCCGCTCGGCCCAGGCGGCCAGCTCCTCGTCGGCGAAGGCGTTGTCCAGCGAGAGCATCCGCTCGGCGTGGGTGACCGGGGTGAACTCGGTGGAGAAGGTGCCGCCGACCCGCTGGGTCGGCGAGTCGGGGGTGCGCAGCGCCGGGAACTCCGCCTCCAGCGCCTCCAGCTCGCGCAGCTGCTTGTCGAACTCGGCGTCGGAGATGGTCGGCGCGTCGAGGACGTAGTAGCGGTACTGGTGCTCGGTGAGCTCCTGGCTCAGCGTGGCGTGCCGCTCCCGCGCCTCCGGGGTCGGCTCGGCGCCCGCCGCCGCCTCCTGCGCGGGGCTGACCTGCTGGGGAACCGCTTCTTCGGACACCCTGCCGCCTTCGGACACCGCTGTCGACCTCCCGTGATCGTGCTTCCCCCGCACGGTAGCGGTCGGGTCGGACAACCGTCCCGCCACCCGCCCTGACCAGCGTTGCCAGCCCCGGTCGCGCCCCCGCCGCGCCGCCGGGCGGAGTGGCCGGGGGCGTGCGAGGATCGCCGGACGGCGGCGCGGTGCGCAAGCCGGAGGGCGAGAGGCAGGGGTACGGATGCCGGAGTGGGTGCTGTGGGCGGCGGCGATCGTGCTGGCCGTCGCGGCCGGCTGGCTGTGGAGCGAGTGGCGCCGCCGGGCCGCCGGCGGCGCCGAGCCGTCCCGGGGTGGGACCACCGCCCCGCCCCGGCCGCGCGGGGCGGACCGGCGGCCGGCCACCGCGCCGCGACCCGGCGAGATCTGGTGGGCCGACGTGCCGTACGCGGACGGCACCGGCTCGAAGGTGCGCCCCTGCCTGGTGCTGCGCGCCGACGACCGGGGCGCCGACGTCCTCAAGATCACCAGCCAGGACAAGTCGGACCGCGACGACCACGTCCGCATTCCGACCCGGAGCTGGGACGCCGACGCCGACCACGACAGCTTCCTCGACGTCAGCGAGCCCATCCGCATCCCCGCCACCGCCTTCGAGGACCGCGCCGGCACCTGCGACCAGACGCTCTGGCGCCAGATCCGCCGCCTCCCCCACCTCACCCCCTGACCCACCCCGGTCCGCCCGGGTGATCACGAAGTTGCCGCCACCGGCACCGGCGTGTCGGGGCAGCAACTTCATGATCGACGGCCCGACCGGGCGAGGGGGTCGGCGGGGTCAGTCGTGGGGGGTGGCGAGGGTGGTGAGCTGGTCGGCGTACTCGATGCGGGTGGACCAGTCGGCGGGCCAGGCGGCCATGCCGTGGGCCGTGCCGACGAAGGCGCCGGCGAGGGCGGCGATCGAGTCGGAGTCGCCGGCGGTGGTGGCGCCGCGGGCCAGCGCGCCGACCGGGTCGTCGGCGTGTCGGATGGCGCAGAGCAGCGCGGTGGCGAGCGCCTCCTCGGCGATCCAGCCCTCCCCGGTCAGCCGGCACGGGTCACCGCCGTCGTCGGGGCCGGCCAGCGCGGCGTCGAGGCGGGCCAGGGCGCGCAGGCACTCGTCCCAGCCCCGGGCGATGAACTCCGCCGGCGTCCCGACCCCCGGACGCTGCCACAGGTCGCCGAGCCAGTCGGCCCGGTAGACCAGACGCTGCTCGCGGGCCCGCTCGGCGAGCAGGCCGGGCAGCTCGGCCAGCGCGGCGCCGTCACGCAGCAGCCGGACCGCGTACGCGGTCAGCTCGCTGGCCGCCAGGCCGGTCGGGTGACCGTGGGTCAGGCCGGCCTGAAGCTGGGCCAGCCCGGCGAAAGTGTCCAGGTCGACGTCGAGGATGCCGACCGGGGTGACCCGCATGTTGGCGCCGCAGCCCTTCGAGTCGGCCACCGTCGCCTCCTGCCAGCGGGTGCCCCGGGACAGCTCGGCGCAGGCCCGTAGGCAGGTCATGCCGGGCGCGCGGTTGTTGTCGGGGCTGGCCGCCCAGTCGAGGAAGCGCTGCCGCAGCAGCGGCTCCACCACCTCCGGCGTGAACGCGGGCGCGTCGTGCAGCGCCCAGGCGACGGCGAGCGCCATCTGGGTGTCGTCGGTGACCAGCGCCGGGGCGCCGACCAGCTCCCGGGGGCCGGCCGGGCCGTACCGGCGGACGATCTCGGCGACGGTGAGGAACTCGGTGGGCTTGCCCAGGGCGTCACCGTAGGCCAGACCGAAGAGCGAGCCGGAGGCCCGGCGGAGCGAGGTGTCGATCACGGTGGCGATCATGCACCGTGCCGGCAACGCCCGCCACCGCAGGCCGTGCGGCCCGTGCCGGTCAGTCCCAGCAGAGGCAGAACGGGTGCTCGGCCGGGTCGGCGTAGACCCGGAAGCCCTCCCCCTCGCCCGGCAGCCGCCGGGCGCCCAGGGCCAGCGCCGCCTTTTCGGCGGTCTCGATGTCGTCGACGGTGACGTCGAGGTGGAACTGCTGGGGCCGCTCCGGGTCGGGCCAGGCCGGCGCGCGCAGGCCGGGTGCCCGCTGGAAGGCGAGCCGCGGCAGGTGGCCGGGCGGACCGCCGAGCACCACCCAGTCGTCACCGTCGGAGTTGTCCTCGATCAGCGGCAGGCCGAGCAGCTCGGCGTAGAAGCCGGCCAGGGCCCGCGGATCGGGGCAGTCGATCACCACGGAACGCAGCTGTCCAATCATGCCGGTCATCCTGCCCCGGAGGTACGACGGAAAACCCTCACTCCTCGTACAGCCGGCGGCCGGCGTCCCGGCAGGCGGTGAGGACCGCCCGGGCGTACCCCGGGGTGGCCCCGGCGAGGCCGCAGGCCGGGGTGACCACCACCTGCTCGGCGAGCTGGCGGCGGGGGAAGCCGAGGCGGTCCCAGAGCTGGCGTACCCGGTCGGCGACCTGGGCCGAGGTCGGCGCGCGACCGGCGGGCGGCGGCGACGTGGGCGCGGCGCCGGCCAGCAGCCCGAGCCCCGCGTCGAGCGCCTCGCCGAGCGGGTCCAGGTCGGTGACCAGGCCCAGGTCCAGCGCCACCCCGACCGCCCCGGCGGTGCGGATCAGCTCCAGCGGCACGTCCGGGGCGCAGCAGTGCACCACCAGCGGCACCCCGGCCGCATCGGCGATCGTGCGCAGCAGCGTGCGGGCGACCTCGGAATCCACGGGCCGGTGGGCGCCGAAGCCACTCTCGGTGGGCACCCGGCCGGCCAGCACCGCCGGCAGGGACGGCTCGTCGAGCTGAAGCACCACCGACGCGCGGGGCAGCCGCCGGCGTACCGCCTCGAGGTGCCCGCGCAGCCCCTCGGCGAGCGAGCCGGTCAGGTCGCGCACCGCGCCCGGATCGCGCAGCAGCTTGCCACCGATCGGCAGCTCCAGCGCGGCGGCCAGGGTGAACGGGCCGGCGGCCTGCACCTTGACCGGTCCGGCGTACTCCTCGGCCTGCTCGGCGAGCTGGTCCAGGTCGCGTTCGATCAGGTCCCGGGCGCGGCGCAGGTCCCGTCCCGGGCGTAGGGCGATCCGCCAGCGGGCCGCGTACAGCTCGACCGGCAGCTCGACCAGCAGGCCACCGGTTCGGCCGATCAGGTCGGCGCCCGGCCCCCGGGCGGGCAGCTCGGGCAGGTGCGGGAAGGCGGGCAGCTCACCGAGCACGATCCGCTGCGCCTCGGCGATGTCGGTGCCGGGCAGCGAGCCGATGCCGGTCGCCGCCCCGGCGGGCCAGGGCCATGCGTGATCAGTCACGCGCGAAGACTATCCGCTGCGCCGGCCACCGCCCGGCGGGACGGCGCTCCCCGCCGGGTGAAGGCCCCGGTCGGGCGACGATCCCCGGTGACCACGCGGCCGCCGCCCGTTTTCCGAAGCGGCGTCGGACGGCTCACGACCGCGGGTGGGCACCTGCCGTCGATGCCGACGGCCGGCAGTATCGCCACGCCACGCTACGAGGCTGATGACGTGAATGGATCGGCCGTCCTCGACCATTCGGCGCAGAGCCTGTCGCCGCGGGCCGCCCCCCGGAGTCCGATTCATCTACGACATCAGCTTCGTAGGGTGGTGCGGGGATGTCCCCCGCCGGGCGGCCAGCGCCCGTCCGCGGGCCGCCACTCGGTCTGGTGCAGGCCGTCGTCCGACCACTGCCGGACCGGGGGCGGTCAGCCGGTGATGGTGGCCGAGCCCAGCACCACGTCCCCGGCCGGGTCCGGCCGGTACGCCACGATGGCCTGGCCGGCGGCGACCCCGCGGACCGGGCGGCGCAGCTCGGCGGCGAGCCCGTCGGCGGAGAGCTCGACGGTGGCGGGCACCACGTCGCCGTGCGCCCGCAGCTGCACCTCGCACTCGACCGGCGCGGTCGGCCGCTCGCCACCCGTCCAGACCGGCCGGGCCGCCCGGACCTGGGAGACCTCCAGCGCCTCGGCCGGGCCCACGGTCACCGTGTTGGTCTTCGGCGTGATGGAGAGCACGTAGCGGGGCCGGCCGTCCGGGGCCGGCCGGTCCAGGTGCAGCCCGCGCCGCTGGCCGACGGTGTAGGCGTACGCGCCGGTGTGGCTGCCGACCACCGCGCCGCTGACCGCGTCGACCACGTCGCCGGGGGCCTCGCCGAGCCGCTGGGCGAGGAAGCCGCGGGTGTCGCCGTCGGCGATGAAGCAGATGTCGTGCGAGTCGGGCTTGTCGGCGACCGCGAGGCCGCGCCGGGCGGCCTCCGCGCGGACCTCGACCTTGGTGGAGTCTCCGAGCGGGAAGACCGACCGGTCCAGCTGCGCGCGGGTCAGCACCGCGAGGACGTACGACTGGTCCTTGGCCACGTCGACGCTGCGCCGCAGCAGGCCGTCGGCGCCGAGCCGGGCGTGGTGGCCGGTGACCACCGCGTCGAAGCCCAGGGCCACGGCCCGGTCCAGCACCGCGGCAAACTTGATCTTCTCGTTGCAGCGCAGGCAGGGATTCGGGGTACGACCGGCCGCGTACTCGGCGACGAAGTCGTCCACCACGTCCTCGTGGAAGCGGTCCGCCATGTCCCAGACGTAGAACGGGATGCCGATGACGTCGGCGGCCCGGCGGGCGTCCCGGGAGTCCTCCAGGGTGCAGCAGCCGCGGGCGCCGGTGCGGTAGGTCTGCGGGTTGCGGGCCAGCGCCAGGTGCACGCCGGTCACGTCGTGCCCGGCCTCCACCGCGCGCGCCGCCGCCACCGCGGAGTCCACCCCGCCCGACATCGCCGCCAGAACCCTCACCAGCCCACTCCCCTCATCCCACCGAGCGTAGCCGGGTCAGCGGGGGGTGCGGAGGGCGGCGGCGCGGCGGGCCCGGTCCACCGCCGCCGGGAGGGCGGCGATGAGGGCGTCGACGTCGGCGCGGGTGCTGGTGTGGCCGAGGGTGAAGCGCAGCGAGGAGCGGGCCCGGTCGTCGTCGGCGCCCATCGCCAGCAGCACGTGCGAGGGCTGGGCCACCCCGGCCGAGCAGGCCGAACCGGTCGAGCAGGCGATGCCCTGGGCGTCGAGGAGCAGCAGCAGCGCGTCCCCCTCGCAGCCGGGGAAGGAGAAGTGCGCGTTGCCGGGGAGGCGGTCGACCGGGTCGCCGTTGAAGATCACCTCGGGCACCGCCCGCCGGACCCGCTCGACCAGTTCGTCGCGGAGCGCGGCAACCCGGGCGGCGTACTCCTGCTGGCCCTTCACCGCGGCCTCCACGGCCACCGCGAAGGCCACGATGCCGGCGGTGTCGAGGGTGCCGGAGCGCACGTCCCGCTCCTGGCCGCCGCCGTGCAGCAGCGGGGTGGCCGCGACGTCCCGGGCGAGCAGCAGCGCACCGACCCCGGCCGGGCCGCCGAGCTTGTGCCCGGTCACGGTCAGCGCGGCCGCGCCGCTCGCGGCGAAGTCGACCGGCACCTGGCCGACGGCCTGGATGGCGTCGGTGTGGAACGGCACGCCGTGCTCGGCGGCGACCGCCGCCAGCTCGGCGACCGGCTGCACGGTGCCCACCTCGTTGTTGGCCCACATGGCGGTGACCAGGGCCACCCGGTCACCGTGCGCGGCCAGCTCCGCGCGGAGCCGCTCCGGGTCGAGCCGGCCGGCGGCGTCGACCGGCAGCCAGCCCACCTCGGCGCCCTCGTGCCCGGCCAGCCAGTCCACCGCGTCCAGCACCGCGTGGTGTTCGACCGCGCTGGAGACCACCCGGGTCCACTCGGGGCGGGCCGCGCGACGGGCCCAGAAGATGCCCTTCACCGCGAGGTTGTCGCTCTCCGTCCCACCCCCGGTGAAGATCACCTCGGAGGGGCGGGCGCCGAGCACGGCGGCCACCCGCTCGCGGGACTCCTCCACCCGCCGCCGGGCGCGCCGGCCCGCCGCGTGCAGCGAAGACGCGTTGCCGACCTCGCGGCCGGTGGCGACGTACGCCTCGAGTGCCTCGTCGAGCATCGGGGTCGTCGCCGCGTGATCCAGGTAAGCCATCACCGTTCAGCCTAACGGCCGAGACCCGGCCCGCCGGATGCCGGAGTGCCGCTCGGCGTACGGGGGCGGCCGCCGCCGCGGTCGGAGTGCTCGGCAACCAACTCCACCTGCACGTCGCGAATCTCCCGAGGGTTCCGGGGTACTACGAGGTCTGGCTGATCGATCCCAACACGATGCAGATGTTCTCGATCGGTACGCTGAGCACAACAAGCCCGCCCACTCCGGTGACAGTTCGCTGAGGGGCACCCTGACGGGCTGATCGGCGGGCCGGCTCAGCTCCCCGGCCCGCCGATCAGCTCCCTTCCACCGCACGGAAGGGCCGCAACACGGAAAGAGCCGCCGCCCGGAACCCCGGGCGGCGGCTCTTTCGTGACCGAGGTCACTTGCGCTTGCGGATCTCCTCGGCGGCCTGCGGGACGACCTTGAACAGGTCGCCGACCACGCCGAAGTCGGCGAGCTCGAAGATCGGGGCCTCGCCGTCCTTGTTCACGGCGACGATGGTCTTCGAGGTCTGCATGCCGGCCCGGTGCTGGATCGCGCCGGAGATGCCCAGCGCGACGTAGAGCTGCGGGGAGACGGTCTTGCCGGTCTGGCCGACCTGGAACTGGTGCGGGTAGTAGCCGGAGTCGACCGCCGCGCGGGACGCGCCGACGGCGCCGCCGAGCAGGTCGGCCAGCTCCTCGACCAGCTTGAAGTTGTCGGCGTTGCCGACACCGCGACCGCCGGAGACGACGACCGACGCCTCAGTCAGCTCGGGGCGGGAGCCCTTCTGCTCGGCGACCCGGTTGACGACCTTGGCCAGCTTGTCGGCGTCGGTGACGGCGACGGTGAGCTGCTCCACCGCCGGGGTGGCGGCGGCCGGGGTCGGGTTGACCGAGTTCGGCCGGACGGTGACCAGCGGCAGGCCCTTGGTGACCTTCGACTTGACGATGGTGGAGCCGGCGAAGGCGACCTGGGTCGCGGTGCCGTCGGCGTCGAGACCGACCACGTCGGTCAGGATGCCGTTGTCCAGCTTGACGGCGAGCCGGGCGGCGATCTCCTTGCCCTCCTGGGCGGAGGCGAGCAGCACGGCGGCCGGCTGTACCCGCTTGACCAGCTCGGCCAGCACGGTGGCCTTCGGGGCCACCAGGTAGCCGTCGATCTCCTCACCCTCGGCGGCGTAGATCTTCTCCGCGCCGTACTCGCCCAGCTTGGCGCTCAGCGCCTCGGCGGCGCCGGCGCCACCGAGCACCACCGCGCTGGGGGTGCCCAGCTCGCGGGCGAGGGTGAGCATCTCCAGGGTGACCTTCTTGACGCCGAATTCCTTGGTGGCTTCGACGACGACGAGAACCTCAGCCATGTCCAGACCTCTCACACGAACTTCTCGGTGGCGAGGAACTCGACCAGCTTGACGCCGCCCTCGCCCTCGTCGGTGATCTTGGCGCCGCCGGAGCGCGGCGGGCGCTTGGTGTGCTCCAGCACGGCGCTGGTCGCGCCGTCGAAGCCCACCTCGGTCGGGGCGACGCCGAGGTCACCCAGGGAGAGCGTCTGCACCGGCTTCTTCTTGGCGGCCATGATGCCCTTGAAGGACGGGTAGCGCGGCTCGTTGATGGTGTCCCAGACGGAGACCACGGCCGGGGTCGAGGCGGTGACCACCTCGTAGCCCTCCTCGGTCTGCCGCTCGACGGTCAGCGTGGCGCCGTCGACGGTGAGCTTGCGCGCGCCGGTGAGGGCGGCGACGCCCAGCCGCTCGGCGATCATGTGCGGGATGACCTGGACCCGGCCGTCGGTGGACTCGGCGCCGCAGATCACCAGGTCGGCGTTGAGCTGCCCGAGCGCGGCGGCGAGCACCTTGGAGGTGGCCACGGCGCAGGACCCGTGCAGGGCGTCGTCCACGACGTGCACGGCCTTGTCCGGGCCCATGGAGAGCGCCTTGCGGATCGACTCCGTCGCCCGGTCCGGACCCATGGTCAGGATGGTGACCTCGCCGCCGTGCGCCTCCTTGATCTTCAACGCCTCTTCGATGGCGTACTCGTCCATCTCGTTGATGACGTTGTTCGCCGAGCCGCGGTCGACGGTGTTGTCGTCAGAACGCAGGTTGCGGTCCGCGCCCGAATCGGGCACCTGCTTGACGAGTACGACGATGTTCATCGCGCTTCGACGACCCTCCTGGTTGGTGTTGCGATCACTCGCCCGGTCTCGGGCGCAGCCTCCCGCGTGACTTAACGATCGGTCAACCGCGGGCTGCTGTGCAGTTGCCCACGGCGCAATGTTACCCGCAAGTAGCATCGCTCTCCCGGGGCCTCAGAGTGACACAACTCACCGAGGGCCGCAGCGCCGGGTAAGCTCCCGAATCGGGAGGTGACGTATATGTCGGAAGTTAGCGTTTCGGCGGCGACCCGGCGTGCGCCGGACGGCGCGGAGGAGGCCCGGCGACCCTGCCGCCGGATGCTCCCCGACACCTACCGTTGCACCTGCGGACGGGTCCGGGACCGCTGCGTCCGAAGCGCCGTCCGCGCGCTCTGGTCCGTCACCGCGGTCAGGCCGGCTCGGCCAGCGCGGCCCTGATCCGGTCGATCACCGCCGCCTCCGCCGGCGCCACCCCGCGGTGCGCGCCGGCCACCTGGTCGGCCGCGGCCAGCACCACCGAGCGGTACGCCTCGACGTCCCCCGGCGACTTCTCCCGCAGGATCGCCACCGCCCTGCTCAGCGCGGGCAGCACCATCGACTCGACCTCCAGCGCGGAGTCCCGGGGCAGCTGCGGCAGCGGGCCGACGGTGAGCGCCTCCTTCACCACGCCGCTGGCGTCGGCCAGCGCCCCGGACGCGGCGACGCTCTCCCGGATCATCGCGAACATCCCGGGCTCGGCGTTCGACACCAGGAAGACGGCGCCGAACGCCCCGGTCTTCAGGGTGAGCCGCTCCTCCGCCGTCAACAGCTCCATGATCACGGAGTGTAGACGTACGGGGTCGTCGTGGTGACCGCTACCAGCCCGAGCCGCTCCAGGATCGGCCGGCTGTCCTCCGAACAGTCCACCTGGACCAGCGTCCGGCCGCGCTGCTCGGCCAGCCGCGCCCGGTACGCCACCAGCGCCCGGTAGATGCCCTTCCGGCGCCACTCGGGCAGGGTCGAGCCGCCCCAGAGGGTGCCGAAGCCGTTGTTGGCCGGGTAGCGGATCCAGCCGGCGCTGACCACGGTCTCCCCCGCCTCGGCCACCACGATCGTGATCGACTGCGGGTCGGCCTCGATCTCCTTCGCCAGCCCGGTCACCAGGTGGCTCCGGTCGTCGTGCCAGACCTCCTCCTCCATGGCGGCGATCCGCTCCAGGTCCTCGCGGGCGGTCACCTCGCGAAGGCGTACCCCCTCGGGCAGGACCGGGACGGCGCCGGCCAGCGCCGCGACCGGGCCGACCACGACGGTCTCCTGGTCCTCCGGGACGAAGCCGGCGGCGCGCAGCCGGTCGCCCAGGTCGGCCGGCTCGTCGTGGCCGTTGAGCTTCCACTCCACGCCCTCGCCCCGGGCCCTGAAGAACTCGACCTGCCGGGCGATCAGCGCGTCCAGCTCCGCGCCGGCCAGCCCGTCCAGCGTGCGGTAGGTGAGGAAGCCGCGCTTGTCCAGGCCGAGGATCCGGACCAGCGGGCCGTCCCGTTCGACGGTCACCCCGGCGGGCAGCGGATCCGGGATCTCCGGACGGAGCTGGGTGTCATAGGCGTCGCGCAGGGTCCGCGCGTCAAGATCGGTCATCCCCCCAGGCTATTCACCGGGCAAAGCGGATAATCGGCGACGTGTGGGAGGCGATCAGGCGGTGGTTCGACCCGCGCGAGATGCGGTCGGTCGGCAGCAGGCCCGACTACCGCTTCTCGCTGGCCAACGAGCGCACCTTCCTGGCCTGGCTGCGCACCGGGCTGGCGCTGATCGCCGGCGGGCTGGCCGCCGCCCAGTTCCTGCCACCGCTGCCCGTCGCCCACCTGCGCGAGGTGATCGCCATCGCGCTGCTGCTGCTCGGCGCGACGGTCGCCGTTCGGGCGGTGGACCACTGGGCGCGTACCGAGCGGGCGATCCGGCTCGGCGAGGAGCTGCCGGCGTCCCGCTTCCCGGCCGCGCTGGCCCTCGCCGTCGCCGTCGGCGCGCTGCTGCTGGTGATCGCGGTGCTGGTCCGGGCGCTCGGGTGACCGGCGACCCCGGGCTCCAGCCGGAGCGGACCCGGCTGGCCTGGCGCCGTACCCTGCTGGCGTTCACCGCGGTCGCCGTGCTGCTGGTCCGGCTCGCCCTCACCGGCGACCTGGCCGGCGCGCTGCTGGCCGGCGTGGCGGTGGTGGGTTGGCTCGGCACGCTCGCCCTGACCTGGCGGCGGGCCACCGGCGCCGGGCCGCGCCGAGCGCAACGCTGGTCCTTCCCGCTGACCGCGCTGGCCGCCGCCGGGTTCGCCGTGCTCGGCGTGCTGCTGGTGGTACGCGGGCTGCGCTGAACGGCATCGGTGGTCCATGATGTCCGACATGATTCGCCTGTACGGGCTTCTCTTCCTGGCCGAGGTCGTGCTCGGCATCTGCGCACTCATCAGCTGCCTCTCCGCGGAGGAGGGTGAGATCCGGGCCCTGCCCCGCATCGCCTGGGTGCTGATCATCCTGTTCTTCCCGCTGGTCGGGTCGATCGCCTGGTTCGTCGCCGGTCGGGAGGCGGGCGCGAGCCGCCCCCGGACCGCCTGGCCGATGGGGAACGGCTTCTCCGAGCGGGACCGTGGTCACCGGCAGGTGGCGCCGGACGACGACCCGGCGTTCCTGTCGTCCATCGGGGAGCGGCCCCGGCAGCAGGACCAGGAGCTCTTCCGCCGCTGGGAGGACGACCTGCGCCGCCGCGAGGAGGAGCTGCGCCGCCGGGAGACCGAGCAGGACCGGCCGGAGGTCTGAGCACCACGGGCTGGGCCACCGGCTGGAGACGTCGGCGGAGGCGGCCCGGGTCACACTCGACGCTTGAGCGCCCGCACGGCGAGCGGGGCGAACACGGCGGCGAGGGCGGCGGCCCAGATCAGCGACTGGACGACCGGCCCGGCCACCGGGCCGCCGACCAGCAGGCCACGCAGCGCGTCGGCCAGGATGGTCACCGGGTTGACCTCCACCCAGCGTTGGAGCCAGGACGGCATGGTCTCGGTCGGCACGAAGGCGTTGCTGGTGAAGGTCAGCGGAAAGATCACCATGAAGCCGAAGATCTGCACCTTCTCCGGCTCGCTGACCAGCACCCCGACCAGCACCGAGATCCACGAGGCGGCCAGCGAGAAGGCGAGCAGCAGGGCGAACGCCCCGAGCAGGCCGAGCGCGCCGTTGCCCAGCCGGAAGCCGAGGACCGCACCAACCCCGACCAACAGCGACACCGACCACGCCTGCTTGACCGTGTCGGCGAGGATCCGCCCGGCCAGCGGCGACCAGCGGGCGATGGGCAGTGCGCGCAGCCGGTCGAACACCCCCTTGGTCAGGTCGTTGTTCAGCCCGAAGCCGGTGGTCATGGTGGCGAAGAAGGCGTTCTGCACGACGATCCCCGGCAACGCGAACTTCAGGTAGTCGCCGGGGGTGCCCGAGATCGCCCCGCCGAAGACGTACGTGAAGAGCAGCACGAACATCACCGGCTGGATGCTCAGGTCGAGCAGTTCCATCGGGTTGTGCTTGATCTGCACCAGGCTGCGCCAGGCGAGGGTGAGCGTGTGCCGCAGCCCGGCGGCGAGGCCCGGCCGGCGGGCCGGGGCCAGCGGGGCCGCGGTGAGGGTGGCGGCGGTCATGCCGGAATCCTTTCCAGTTCAACGTCGGAGCGGCCGTCCTGCTCGGCCCGGTGGCCGGTCAGGGAGAGGAAGACCTCGTCCAGGCTGGAGCCGCGCAGGGCCAGCTCGGCGATCGTGATCTCGGCCTGGTCGAGCCGGCGCACCACGGCGGGCAACACGCTGGGGTCGTTCACCGGCACGGTGACGGTGGTCTGGGCGACCTCGGGGGTCCCCCCGGCGACCTCCGCGGCGATGGACACCACGGTCGGCAGGTCGCTGGCGTCCGCCGGCCGCACCGTCAGGATCTGCCCGCCAGTCTTCGCCTTCAGCTCCTCCGGGCTGCCCTGGGCGATGACCCGGCCGTGGTCGACCACGGCGATCTCGCCGGCGAGCTGGTCGGCCTCCTCCAGGTACTGGGTGGTCAGCAGCACGGTCACCCCGTCGGCGACCAGGCCCCGGACGATGTCCCACAGCTCGTTGCGGCTGCGCGGGTCGAGCCCGGTGGTCGGCTCGTCGAGGAAGAGCACCTGCGGCCGGCCGACCAGGCTGGCGGCCAGGTCCAGGCGGCGGCGCATGCCGCCCGAGTACGTCTTGGCCGCCCGGTCGGCGGCGTCGCTGAGCTGGAAGTCGGCGAGCAGCTGCCGAGCACGGGCCCGGGCGTCGGCCCGGCCCAGGCCGAGCAGCCGGCCGATCAGCAGCAGGTTCTCGGTGCCGGTCAGCGTCTCGTCGACCGAGGCGTACTGGCCGGTCAGGCCGATCAGCTGGCGGACCCGGTGCGCGTCGCGGCGGACGTCGTACCCGCCCACCGTCGCGTGCCCCTCGTCGGCGGCGAGCAGGGTGGCGAGCACCCGTACCGCGGTGGTCTTGCCCGCCCCGTTCGGCCCGAGCAGACCGAAGACCGTCCCGGTGGGGACGGCGAGGTCGACTCCGGCGAGGGCGGTGGTCGCGCCGAAGCGGCGGACCAGCCCCTCCGCCTGGATCGCGTATGTCATCGGAACTCCCGTCGTATCGCTGGCCACCCCACGATGAGCGACGGCGCTGACGTTACGACGACAGCCGCTGACATTCCGCTGATTTTGCTGCGAACAGAAAAACGCGACCGCCGCCGCCGGTCACCCGGCGACGGCGGTCGAGCGGTCGTGGTCAGGCCAGGTTCGACGAGCGGGGGTACGCGTCCGCGGGATCGGTCAGCACGTTGACCAGGTACGGCACGCCGGAGTCGAACGCGCGGGTCAGGGCCGGGCCGAGGTCGGCGGCCTTCTCCACCGTCTCGCCCGCGCCGCCGAGCGCCTCGACGACCTTGTCGTAGCGCAGCCCCGGCTGGAGGTCGGCGGCGACGTCGTAGCCGTACATGGCCCGCATCGGGTGCTTCTCCAGGCCCCAGATGCCGTTGTTGCCGACCACGATGACCACCGGGAGCTGCTGGCGGGCCAGGGACTCGACGTCCATCAGCGAGAAGCCCGCCGCGCCGTCGCCCATCAGCACACAGATCTGCCGGTCGGGGTGGCTGACCCGGGCCCCCATCGCGTAGCCCATGCCGGTGCCGAGGCAGCCGTACGGGCCGGGGTCGAGCCAGGTGCCGGGCTGCGCCGGCTCCAGGTAGCGGCCGGCGTACGAGACGAAGTCGCCGCCGTCGCCGATGGTGATGGCGTCGGGGGCGAGGACCTTGCGCAGCTCGCCGTAGACCCGGGCCGGGCGGATCGGGTCGGTCTCGGCGGCCATCTCCTCGGCGTCGCGCGCCCTGGCGGCGTCCTCGGCGACCCGGAGCTGGGCGATCCAGTCGGCGTGGTCGGCCCGGCCGCCGGGGTGCTCGGCGAGGGCGGTGAGGATGAGCCGCAGGTCGCCGGCGGGGGCGGCGGCGGGCTGCACGTGCCCGGCGCGCTGGCTGGGCGCGTCGACGACGTGCACGACCTTGGCGTCGCCGAAGTCGCCGAAGCCGAGCCGGAAGTCCAGCGGGGTGCCGATCACCACGACCACGTCGGCTTCCTTGAGCGCGACCCGGCGGGCCTTGGCGAAGGCGAGCGGGTGGGTGGGCGGCAGCGCGCCGCGCCCCATGCCGTTGGTGAAGACCGGCACCTGCAACGCCTCGGCGGCCGCCCGCAGGGCGTCGATCGCGTCACCGGCGTACACGTCGGAGCCGGCGATGATGACCGGCCGGCTCGCCCCGGCGATCAGGCCGGCGGCCTTCGCCACCTCGTCCGGGTCTGCCTCGATCGGCGCGATCGGCGACACCGCCGGCAGGTCGGCGTCGCCGACCGAGAAGACCGCCTCGAGAGGGAAGTCGAGGAAGGCCGGGCCGCGGTGCGGGGTCAGCGCCGCGGTGAGGGCGGCGGTGACCGCGCGCGGGATGTCGTCGGCGCTGAACACCGTCTCGGCGTGCTTGGTGACCGGGGCGACCAGCGGCAGGTGGTCCATCTCCTGGAGGCTGCCGGAGCCCCAGCGGAACTGCGGGGCCCGGCCCCCGAGCACCAGCACCGGGGAGGCGTTGAAGTAGGCGCTGGTCAGGCCGGAGGCGCCGTTGGTGACGCCGGGTCCGGCGGTGAGCACGGCCAGGCCGGGGCGGCGCTGGAGCTTGGCCACCGCCTCGGCGGCGAAGACGGCCGACTGCTCGTGCCGGACGTCGTAGATCGGAAAGCCGGTCTTGTACGCGGCGTCGTAGAGCGGGAAGACGTGCCCGCCGGAGAGGGTGAACATCTCCCGTACGCCGTGCGCGCGCAGCGCCGCCAGCGCCAGCTCCCCGCCGTGACCCTCGACCCGTTCCGTCATCGCCGCTCCCCTTCGTCACATGATCGGAGTCACACGCTACTGGCCGGTAGGAAGAATGTGAACCGCTCTCGGGTCGGCGGCGGGTCTCCGCCGCCGACCCGGACCGGCTCAGCGGCCGGTGAAGCCCGGCTTGCGCTTCTCGACGAACGCGGCCATGCCCTCACGCCGGTCGTCGGTGGCGAAGAGCGCCGCGAAGAGCTGGCTCTCCCAGGCCAGGCCGGAGTTGAGGTCCATGTCGAGGCCGCCGTCGACGGCCAGCTTGGCCGCCCGCAGCGCCTGCACCGGGCCGGTCAGGAACGGCTTCACCAGGGCGACCGCGGCCTCGTAGACCTCGGCGGCCGGGACCACCCGGTCGGCCAGGCCGATCCGCAGCGCCTCCGCGGCGTCGACCATCCGGCCGGACATGATCAGGTCCTTGGCGCGGGCCGGGCCGACCAGTCGGGCCAGCCGCTGGGTGCCGCCGGCGCCGGGGATGATGCCGAGCTTGATCTCCGGCTGGCCGAGCTTGGCGTCCTCGGCCACCACCCGCCAGTCGCAGGCCAGGGCCAGCTCGCAGCCGCCGCCGAGGGCGTACCCGGTGATGGCGGCGACCACCGGCTTGGGGATCCGGGCGATCGCGCCGAGCGCGCTGGAGAGGTCGGCGGCCCGCTCCGACATGTCCACGTAGGACATGTCGGCCATCTCCTTGATGTCCGCGCCGGCGGCGAAGACCTTCTCCCCGCCGTACACGATGACCGCGCGGACCTCCGGGTCGGCGG
Organism: Micromonospora sp. IBHARD004; assembly: GCF_052814115.1. Lineage (NCBI taxonomy): Bacteria > Bacillati > Actinomycetota > Actinomycetes > Micromonosporales > Micromonosporaceae > Micromonospora > Micromonospora sp. IBHARD004. Next base: position 1,468,195 of record NZ_CP199934.1, on the reverse strand, counting down.
TGGCGGCGGCCGCCGCGGCGCGCAACTCCTCCTGCACCTGGGTGTTCAGCGCGTTCATCGGCGGCCGCTCCAGCCGGATGGTGCCGATGCCGTCCTTGGTTTCCAGCCGAACGAACTCGCCCACGCTGCCCTCACTTCCTCGTCGAAGTCGCGTGCCAACCTTACGACCCGGCTCGTTGGGGTAAGTAGTCTGGTGTCAGCCCCGCCACCGGGAGTCAGGCCATGATCACGTACTACGACGACAGGTCGGTGCAGGTCACCTCCACCGCCGTCCGGGTGGACGGCCGGACCTTCCCGCTCGCGGAGCTCACCATGGTGTGGCACCGGCGCGGCAGCCGCTCCTGGCGGGTGCTCGCCGGCCGGGGCGCGATCGGCGCCGCGCTGGCCGGGCCGCTGGTGGCCGCCCTGCTCGGTGTCGGGCTGGCGCTCTGGCTGCACCGCTCCCCCACCGTGACGGTCGCCATCGTCGGGGCGTCGGTGCTGGTCGGGCTCGGGGTCGGGCCGCTCGCCGACTTCCTCTTCGAACACCTGGACCGCTCGTACGCCCGGGGCGCCCGGCAGCTCGAGATGTGGGCCCGCTGGCGCGGCCAGCCGGTCCGGCTGCTGCGCACCGGCGACGCGCTGCGCTTCGGCCAGATCTACCGGGCGGTGCAGCGGGCGATGGAGTCCGCGCCGACCGCCGGCCGTCAGAACGTGATCGGCTCGTCCGGCAGCAGCCCGAGGCCGCGCAGCAGGCCGTAGGTGTCCTGCTCGCCCCAGAACTGCACGATCCGTCCGCCGGCCAGCCGGTACATCTTGCAGGCGCTCTGCACCGTGGTCGCCCCGGTCGCGTCCCGCCGGTACGTCTGCGCGAACGAGACGACCACCCGGTCGTCGACCGCGAGCAGCTCGACGATCCGCTGGTCGAGCACGGTCAGCCCGGGCGAGGAGACGGCCCCCTCGACGTAGTGCCGTCCCTGCACCGCCGTGCCGGAGCCGTAGATCTCCACGTCCTCGGCGACCACCTCGGCCAGCTCGGCGAGGTCCTTGGTGACGAAGGTCCGCAGGTACCGGCGGACCACCTCGACGTTGCGCTCCCGCTCATCGGCCCCCATGCGCCCCGACCGTACGCCGGCCGACGCCTCCGCGCCGGCCCGCCGGCAGCGACGGATGCGCACCGCCCACCCTCCGTTCGCCGACTACGAAGCTGATGACGTCAGTGAATCACCCGTGGGGCCGGCCCCGGGTGTACCACCACCCGGCCGCGATTCATCCACGACATCAGCTTCGTAGCGTCGTGGCAGGACATCCGGCGGCCGACCGATCGAGGGGCGACGAGCGGTACAGGTCACCTCCGAATCCATCCGCGCGGGCGGGCACGTCATCGCGCGCGCCGACGTGGCGTACGTCTGGCACGCCCGGGGCGCGACCACCCTGGCGGTCCGGGGTCGCGTCCTGGGACGCGGGGTCCTGGTCGTGCTCCTCTCCCTGCCGCCGCTGGTCGCGCTGGTCTGCGTGGTCTCGCTGGCCTGGGCCGCGCAGGACCGGGGCAACTGGAAGCTGGCGCTGGTCATCCTCGCCGCCTTCGTGGTCGGCGGACTGGCCCTCACCCCCTTCCTGGAGCTGCCGCTGGGCTGGCTGGACCGCTCCTACGAGCGCGGCAACCGGGTGCACGAGCTGTGGGTGGAGCACCGCGGGCGGGAGGTGATGCTGCTGCGCACCCCGGACGCGCTACGGTTCGGGCAGATCTACCGGGCCGTGCAGCGCGCGTCGAGCAGCAGGGGGACCATCGATGACCACCCGTCGCGCCGAGGCCGCCGCGCTGGCCGGGCTGCTCGCCGCCGCCGGCGTCACCCACCTGCTCCGGCCCGGCTTCTACGACCCGATCGTGCCGCGCGCGCTGCCCGGGCCGGCCCGGTTCTGGACGTACGCCAGCGGGGTCGCGGAGCTGACGGTGGCGGCGGCGGTGGCGCACCCGGCGACCCGCCGGACCGGAGGCATGGCCGCGGCCGCGCTCTTCGCCGCGGTCCTGCCGGCGAACGCGCAGATGGCGTACGACTGGCGGCACAGGAGCCTCGCCCGACGGGCCGTCGCCTACGGGCGGCTGCCGGTGCAGGCCCCGCTGATCTGGTGGGCGGTCCGGGTCGCGCGCGGCCGGTCATAACTCCGCCCCCCGGTCGGCCGGGCGCGGGACGTGACGCGGACCGCGCCGTCGCCGCCGCGCGCCGCTGGCGGACCCGACGCACACTGGGGGACATGGCGATTCCCCTCCCCCGGCCCGGCGCCGTCGTCGGCCTCACCCGCTCCGCCCTGGACCAGGCGTTCGGCTCGGCCGCGTCGTTCGCCACCGTACCGGCCCGCGCCGTCGCGGTGCTCGACGGGGTGGAGGCGCTGCTGCACCGGATCAACGGGGTGGTGGACCGGATCGAGGGCACCCTGGACCGCACCGACCGGGTGCTCGACGACGCCGAGGCGGCGGTCCGCGAGGTCGCGGTGATCAGCGCCGCCGCCACCACCGCCATCGAGACCGCCACCGAGGTCGCCGCGGCGGCCGCCGTGGTGGTGGGCGAGGCCGAGCGGGTCTCCGCCGCCGCGGCCGTGGTGGTGGGCGAGGCCGAGCGGGTGGCCCGGGCCGCCGGCACGGTGGTCGCCGAGGCGGACGCGGTGGCCGGGCGGGCCGCCGGCACGGTCATCGCCGCCGAGGAGGCCGCCGGCACCGCCGCCGAGCTGCTGGCCGCGTACGAGCCGGCGCTGCGCCGGGCCGCGCCGATGGCGACCCGCTTCGTCGAGCAGCTCAGCCACGACGAGGTGACCGCGGCGATCCGGCTCGTCGACGAGCTGCCGAAGCTCAAGGAGCACCTGACCGCGGACATCCTGCCGATCCTGGCCACCCTGGACCGGGTCGGCCCGGACCTGCACGACCTGCTCGACGTCACCCGCGATCTCAAGCTGGCCGTCGCCGGCATCCCCGGGCTGGGCATGCTGCGCCGCCGGGGTGAGCGGCTGACCGACGAACCGGCCGACTGACCGGCCCGGAACCGGAACGGCGGGCCGGGTCAGGCGGGCGGGACGTACAGCTCGTCGATCTCGACCCGGCGGGGCAGCGCCACCGAGGCGCCGAGCCGCCGTACGCAGGCCGCCCCGGCCGCCGCCGCCCAGTGCACCGCGTCGACCAGCTCCCGTCCCTCGCCCCAGGCGACGGCGAGGGCGGCGGTGAACGCGTCACCGGCCGCGGTGGAGTCCACCGCCTCGACCTTGACCGGCGGGACGTGCACCGACCGGCCGTCCCGGTCGCCGTACCAGGCGCCCTGCGCGCCGAGGGTGAGCACCGCCCGGGGCACCAGGTCGAGCAGCGCCGCCGGCTCGTCCCGGCCCCGACCGGTGAGCGCCTGCGCCTCGGTCTCGTTGACCACCAGCAGGTCCACCGCGGCGAGCAGGTCCGCCGGCACCTGCCGGGCCGGCGCCGCGTTGAGGATCACCCGGGTGCCGGCGTCCCGGGCCGCGACCGCCGCCTCGGTCACCGTCTCGACCGGCACCTCCAGCTGGGCGATCAGCACGTCCGCCTCGCGTACGGCGTGCAGCTCGCCCTCGGTCAGCCCGACGAACGCCCCGTTGGCGCCGGGCGTCACCAGGATCGCGTTCTCCCCCTCGGCGCCCACCATGACCAGCGCCACCCCGGAGGCCCCGTACACCACCCGGAGCTGGCTGGTGTCCACTCCGGCGGCGGTGATCCGGGCCTTGAGGGTGACCCCGAAGGCGTCCGAGCCGATCGCGCCGAGGAAGACGCAGGACGCCCCGGCGCGGACCGCGGCGATCGCCTGGTTGGCGCCCTTGCCCCCGGGGAGCATGACGAAGTCGCTGCCGAGCAGGGTCTCCCCCGGCCGGGGCAGCGCGGGCGCGGTGCCGACCAGGTCCATGTTGGCGCTGCCCACCACGGCCACCCGGGTCTGCTGCACGGTGTTCCTTTCCGCCTCAGGCGGCGCGGGCGGTCCAGCGGTCGCCGGAGCGCTCGACGACCAGGGGCAGGCCGAAGGTCTTCGAGAGGTTGTCGGCGGTGAGGGTGTCGGCGAGCAGGCCCTGCGCCACCACGCCGCCCTCGCGCAGCAGCAGCGCGTGCGTGAAGCCCGGCGGGATCTCCTCCACGTGGTGGGTCACCAGCACCAGCGCCGGGGCGTCGGGGTCGTACGCCAGCTCGGCCAGCCGGGCCACCAGGTCCTCGCGACCGCCCAGGTCGAGCCCGGCGGCCGGCTCGTCGAGGAGCAGCAGCTCGGGGTCGGTCATCAGCGCGCGGGCGATCTGCACCCGCTTGCGCTCCCCCTCCGAGAGCGTGCCGTACGCGCGGTCGGCCAGGTGCCCGATGCCGAGCTGCCCGAGCAGGGCCCGGGCGCGGGCCTCGTCGGTGCGGTCGTAGCTCTCCCGCCAGCGGCCCACCACCGACCAGGCGGCGGTGACCACGACGTCGCTGACCCGCTCGTCGGCGGGGACCCGCTCGGCCAGCGCGGCGGTGGAGAGGCCGATCCGCATCCGCAGCTCGTTGACGTCGGTGCGGCCGATCCGCTCGCCGAGCACGTGCGCGACGCCGGTGGTCGGGTGCAGCCGCCCGGCGGCCAGGTTGAGCAGGGTCGTCTTGCCGGCCCCGTTCGGCCCGAGCACCACCCAGCGCTCGTCCAGCTCGACCCGCCAGTCGACGTCGTGCAGCAACGCGGTGCCGGAGCGCTTGACGCCGACCCCGTCGAGGCTGACCACCAGATCCGCGTCCACGGTCGAGGGGGCGGCGGGGGCGCCGGCGGCGGCGGGGATCAGGTCACCAGTCACCGGTCCATCCAATCACGCACCGCGCGAGCTGCCCCCCACGGGCGGCGCCACCGCCATAGGGTGAGGCGCCGTGTCGTTGGTCACCTACCCGGAGGACGGTCCATGCCCTGTCAGGAGCCGCGCGGATGAGCGCGGTCATCGAGATCGACGGTCTCCGTAAGACCTTCCACACGCTCCGCCACGGGCGTCGGGTCGCCGTCGACGGTTTCGATCTGCTGGTGGAGGCCGGCCAGGTGCACGGCTTCCTCGGGCCCAACGGTTCGGGCAAGACCACCACGCTGCGCGCCCTGCTGGGGCTGGTCCGGGCCGACGGCGGCCGGATGAGCGTGCTCGGGGCGCGCTCGCCGGAGCGGCTGCCCGAGGTCGCCGGCAAAGTCGGCGCGATCGTGGAGAGCCCGCAGTTCTTCGGCAACTTCACCGCGCACCGGACGCTGCGGCTGCTCGCCGTGGCCGGGGGCGTGCCGACCAGCCGGGTGGACGAGGTGCTGGAGCAGGTCGGCCTGCGCGATCGGGGCGACGAGCGGGTCAAGGGCTACTCGCTGGGCATGAAGCAGCGGCTGGCGGTGGCGTCGGCGTTGCTGAAGAGCCCGGAGCTGCTGATCCTGGACGAGCCGGCGAACGGGCTGGACCCGGCCGGGATCCGGGAGATGCGGGACTTGATGCGGTCGCTTTCGGCGTCGGGCGTGACGGTGCTGCTCTCCAGCCACATCCTCGCCGAGATCCAGCTGATCTGCGACCACGTGACGATCATCAGCCGGGGCCGCCGGGTGGCGGCCGGGCCGGTGGGCGAGGTGCTCGCCGGTTTCGACCAGCACGAGTGGCAGGTCCGGGTGGCCGAGCCGGAGCGCGCGGCGGAGCTTTTGCGGACGCTCGGGCTCGCGGTCACCGCGCACCCCGACCACCTGGTGGTCGCCGGGGTGGACGAGCCGGAGCTGATCAGCCGCACGCTGGGCGAGCAGGGCCTCTGGGTACGCGAGCTGGTCCCGCTCCGGCCGGACCTGGAGAGCGTCTTCCTGGAGCTGACCGGGACCATGCCGCACCCGACGGTGCCCCGTCAGGTGGACGGTTCGGTCCGCCCGGACGACGGGCCGCACGACGCGGTGATCGAACTCGACGCGCGCGAGAACCGGGAGGTGGGGGCGTGAACCTGGTCCGTGCCGAGTTGGAGCGGCTCTCCGCGCGCCGCTTCGTGCAGTTGATGGTGGTGCTGCTGCTGGCCGCGTTCGCGGTCACCGCGGCAACCACGCTCGCCGGGTCGCACCGGCCGAGCCCGGACGAGATGAGCCGGGCCCAGGCCCAGGCCGCCGAGCAGCGCAGCAGCATGGAGGCGGCGCACGACCGGTGCCTGCGGATCAAGGCGGGGACGGTCGCGCCGGACGAGAGCGACTACGTCCCCGCGGACTGCAGCGAGATCGACCCGGTCCGGATGGAGAAGGTGCCGGTTGCGGCGGACTTCCTCAGCGGCGTCTTCGTCTTCGCCAACCAGGCCCGCCCGCTGCTCTACTTCCTCGTCGCCTTCCTGATGCTCTTCGGCTTCCTGGTCGGGGCGTCGTACATCGGGGCCGACCTGAACTCCGGCGGGGTGGTGAACCTGCTGCTCTGGCGGCCCCGCCGGTGGGCGGTGCTCGGCGCGAAGCTCGGCACCCTGCTGGGCGCGCTGCTGGTGCTCTCGGCGGCGGCGTCGGCGGCGTACCTGGCCGTGTTCTGGATGATCGGGCAGACCGCCGGGCTGCCGGGGCGGCTGGACGGCGAGTTCTGGCAGTCGTTGAGCGCGACGTACGGGCGGGGACTGGTGCTGGTGCTGCTGGCCGCGGCGTCGGGCTTCGCGATCGCCACGCTGGGCCGGCACACGTCGGCGGCGCTGGGGACCGTGGCCGCGTACCTGGTGGTGTGGGAGCTGGGTGCCCGGCTGGTGCTGCAGATCGTCGGGGCGGCCCGCCCGGACCGGTGGATGCTCTCCAGCTACGTGGCCGCCTGGCTCACCGGGAGGGCCGAGTTCTGGGACAGCCACGCGTGTCAGGGGGACACGAGCGGCTTCTGCGACAACGTCTACCCCCTGAGCTGGGCGTCGGGGCTGGTGGTACTGCTCGGTCTGACCGCGGCGCTGGTGGTGGCCGCCTTCACCGCGTTCCGCCGCCGCGACCTGATCTGATCGCACGGAACGGCCTCCGCCGCGGCGGGGGCCGTTCCGTGCGCGGCAACTCCTTGCAGAGACAACCCAGCTCGTGAAGAATTCCTTCACATGGCGGCGCCACCGACGACGGCACCGGCCGGCGGGGGCGCCGGCCGGTCAGCCGACCGTCGAGCCGAACACCTCGTCGCGGACCGCGTCCAGCGCGGTGCGCAGCGCGCCCCGCAGGATCGGCTCCTCGGTGAGCCCGGTGGGCACCACCCGGGGTCGGACCAGCGTGATCGCCGCGACCTCGTGCTGCACCCGCTCGGCCAGCGCCGCCCCGCCGGCCTGGCCCACCTCACCGGCGAGCACCACCAGCGGCGGATCCAGCACCACGCAGGTGCTGGCCACCCCGAGAGCCAGCCGGCGGGCCAGCTCGTCGAGGACCGGCCCGCCCGCCGCGCCGGCGGCGATGGCGGCGCGCACCGCGTCGGCCGCGGTGTCCGCGGCGAAGCCGTGCTCGGCGGCGACCGCACTGACCGCGTCGGCGCCGGCGAGCTGCTGGAACGCCGGCTTGGCCCGCTTGGAGACGTCCCGCGGGATCGACGCCCCGGGGACCGGCAAATAGCCGATCTCGCCGGCCGCGCCGCTGCTGCCGTGGTGCAGTCGGCCGCCGAGCACGATCGCCAGACCGACGCCCGCCCCCACCCAGACCAGCACGAAGTCCGACACTCCCTGCGCGGCGCCGGACTGCGCCTCGGCGACGGCGGCGAGGTTGACGTCGTTCTCGAAGACCACCGCGGTGTGCAGGTCCTCGCGGAGCGCGGCGAGCAGACCGCTGTGCCAGCGCGGCAGGTTGAACGCGAAGGTGATGTCCCCGGTGCCCGGGTCGACCAGGCCGGGAGTGCCGAGCACGATCCGCCGCACGCTGGACAGCTCCGCGCCCGCGCTGCTCGCCGCCCGCACCACCGCGTTGTGCACCACGCCCACCGGGTCGTCGGTGTCCTTCGTGGACTGCTCGACCCGGCCGATCACCGCGCCGGTGATGTCGGCGCAGGCCGCCACCACCCGCTCCGCGCCGACGTCCACGCCGACCACGTGGGCGCTGCCCGGCCGGACCGCGTAGAGCTGGGCGTTCGGGCCCCGCCCGCCGGCCTGCTCGCCGACCCGGGTGACCAGGCCCCGCTCCTCCAGCCGCTCCACCAGCTGGGAGGCGGTGACCTTGGACAGCCCGGTCAGCTCGCCCAGCCGGGCCCGGGTGAGGGGGCCTTGCTCGAGGAGGAGTTCCAGCGCCGCGCGGTCGTTGAGCGCCCGCAACAGGCGGGGGGTGCCGGGCAGCCGGGTCGCACTCATGCCACGTCCTCTATTTTCAGTAAACTTTGCTAACCACAAAAACCTGCAGACGGGTGCCCGCTAGCGTATCGGCCACCCGGAACCGGAGTCTTCGGACGACCCGGCAGCGACGCCGTCCGGGACGGCCGCTCCGGTGCGACACTCGTGCCGTCCGGCACCGAAAGGGGCAACACGTGGGGTTGGATCCAGGACTTCGCCGGCTCGCGCTGGGCACCCTGCTCGCCGCGTACCCGGGGCCGGTCCCGCCCGACTGGGCGGTGGACCTGCTGGCCGAGGGGCTCGCCGGGCACACCCTGTTCGGCACCAACGTCCACGACCCGGCCCAGGTGGCGGCGGCCACCGCCGCGCTGCGGGCCGGCCGGCCGGACGTCATCATCGCGATCGACGAGGAGGGCGGTGACGTCACCCGACTGGCCCACGCCACCGGCAGCCCGTACCCGGGCAACGCCGCGCTCGGCGCGATCGACGACGTGGTGCTGACCCGCCAGGTCTACGCGGCGATCGGCGCGGAGCTGGCCGCCCTCGGCATCACCGTCGACCTGGCCCCCACCGTCGACGTCAACACCGCGGACGAGAACCCGGTCATCGGCACCCGCTCGTTCGGCGCCGACCCGGCCCGGGTGGCCGCCCACTCGGCCGCGGCGGTGGCCGGCCTCCAGTCGGCCGGGGTGGCCGCCTGCGCGAAGCACTTCCCGGGCCACGGCGCGACCGTCGCCGACTCCCACCACGAGCTGCCGACCGTCGACGTGCCGCCGGCCGTGCTGCGCCAGCGTGACCTGCCGCCCTTCGCGGCCGTCGTCGACGCCGGCGTCCGCGCGGTGATGACCGCGCACATCCGGGTGCCGGCGCTGACCGGCGACGGCCCGGCCACCTTCAGCCGGGCGGTCCTGGTCGACCTGCTGCGCGGGGAGTACGGCTTCACCGGCACCGTGATCACCGACGCGCTGGAGATGAAGGGCGCCGCGCTGGCCGCGGGCGGCGTCGGTCCGGCCGCCGTCCGGGCCCTGGCCGCCGGGGCCGACCTGCTCTGCATCGGCGCGAAGGTCGACGTCGAGCTGGTCGAGCGGGTGGCGGCGGAGATCGTCGAGGCGCTCGCCGACGGCCGGCTGGACCGGGGCCGGGTCGAGGAGGCCGCCGGGCGCGCCACCGACCTGGCCACCTGGACCAGCGCCCCCGGCACGCCGACGCCCGGCGTCGACGGCCTCGGGTACGCCGCCGCGCTCCGGGCGGTGCGCGTCGAGGGCGACGTCGCCGAGCTGGCCAAGCCGCTCGTGGTGCAGCTGCACGCGGACTCCACCATCGCCGAGGGCCGGGTGCCGTGGGGGCTGGGCGCGCACCTCGCCGACGCCGAGGAGGTCCGCGCGGTTGCCGGCGAGACCGATCCGGAGGCGCTGCGCCGGCTCGCCGGGGACCGGCCGATCGTGCTGGTGGGCCGGCACCTGCACCGGCTCCCGGGCGGCCCGGAGCTGGTCGACGCGCTCGCCGCCAGGCACCCGGTCATCGTGGTGGAGATGGGCTGGCCTGGTCGCTGGCGGCCGACCGGCGCCCGCGCGTTCGTCACCACGTACGGCGCCAGCCACGCCAACGGCCGGGCGGCGGCGCAGGTGCTCGGCCTCTCCGGCTGAACTGGTCTGACCACGCCCGATCCCGGGTAAACCGCGGGAATGACCACCACCGAGCCCTGGCTCCGCGCGCTGGCCGACCTGCTCTTCCGGTCGCACCGACTGCCGCCGGACCAGCTCACGACCGTGGTGGACGCGGCGCTGGACGGGCTCGGCGTCACGGTGACGACCTACCTGGTCGACGCCGAGCAGGAGTCGCTGCACCCACTGCCCGGCCCGGGCCGGCCGGCGCCGCTGCCGATCGACACCAGCCTGCCCGGCCGTGCCTACACCGAGGTGCGGGTGCGCGCCGGGCAGGACGGCCGGCTCTGGGTGCCGGTGGTGGACGGCACCGACCGGCTGGGGCTGCTGGAGATGCTCCTCCCGCCCGGTCTCGACCCGACCGACGAGGCCGTACGCGACGGTGCCCGGCTGATCGCCGGGCTGATCGGTCACCTGGTGGCCAGCAAGGCGGCGTACGCCGACGTCATGCACCGGACCCGCCGCACCCGCCCGATGACCGTCTCGGCCGAGCTGCTCTGGCAACTGCTGCCGCCGCTCACCTTCGCCACCGACACGGTGGTGGTCAGCGCCATCCTGGAACCCTGCTACGAGGTGGGCGGGGACGCCTTCGACTACTCGCTGAACGGTCCACGGACCGCGCTGGCGATCATGGACGGGGTGGGGCACGGGCTGCCCGCGGTGCTCACCACCTCGGTCGCGCTGTCCGCGCTCCGGGCGGCCCGGCGGGCCGGAGCGGACCTGCCCGACCAGGCGACGGCGGTCGACGCGGCGATCCGCGCGCAGTGGACCGACGGACGCTTCGTGACCGGGGTGCTCGCCGACCTCGACACCGCCACCGGCACCCTCCGGTACGTCAACGCCGGGCATCCCGCCCCGGTGGTGCTGCGTCACGGCCGGGCGGTCCGGGCGCTGACCGGTGGCCGCCGGACCCCGCTCGGCGTGTCGGCGGGTCCGAGGACGGTGGCGGAGGTGCGGCTGGAGCCGGGCGACCGGCTGCTGCTACACACCGACGGGGTGACCGAGGCCCGCAACGCGGCCGGGGAGATGTTCGGGCTGCCCCGTCTGGCGGACCTGGCCGAACGGCACATCCGCTCCGGCCTGCCCGCCCCTGAGACGCTTCGCCGGTTGAACCGGGCGGTAGCCGGGCACCGGGGCGGCGCGTCCCGGGACGACGAGACGATCGTGCTGGTGGAGTGGTCGGGCGAGGCCACGGCCCGGGCCGAGCCGTGACACCGGCCCCGGTCAGCTGAGCCTGCGCCAGCCCGGCCCGGCGGTGGAGCGGCCGTCGCCGTCGGTCAAGCCGAGCAGGACGTCCACCGCGGTGATCCGCAGGACCCGCGCCACCACCGGCCGCGGGTTGGCCACCCGCAGGGTCGCGCCGCGCCCCACCGCCTCGGCCGCGCCGCGCAGCAGGGCGGCCACCCCGGTCGAGTCGAGGAACGGGACGTCGGCCAGATCGATCAGGATCTCCACCACCCCGGGCCGGTCGAGGAGAGCGTCCAGCACCTGATCGAACGCCGGGACGCTGGCCATGTCGATCTCGCCGACCGGGGTGAGGACCACGCGGCCGGGCCCCGCCTCGCGCGTTCCGACCTGCATGACCCGCCCCAGTGAGAGAACCGATTCCGCGACCGCCGATCGGCGCCGAGGCGACGATACCGGGCGGGGCCGGGTCCGGTCACGGACGACCGCGTCGGACCGTCTTGAACATGTTCAAAATCTGTCCTACGCTGAGCCGGACCTCAATTTGAACGTGTTCAAGAAGGGCGGCACGATGGACGTCAAGGTCTGGATGTACCTGATCTACCTGGCGGTCAGCATCGGCCTGACCGTGTGGGTGGCCCGGGCGCTCTCCCGCAACGGGCTGGTCTTCCTGGAGGAGGTCTTCGCCGACCGGCGGCTGGCCGACGCGGTCAACAGCCTCCTCGTCGTCGGCTTCTACCTGCTCAACCTCGGCTACGTGACGGTGGCGATGAAGCACGCCGACCCGGTGGTCACCGCCAGCCAGGCCCTGGAGGAGCTCTCCATGAAGGTCGGCCTGGTGCTGCTGGTCCTCGGCCTGCTGCACTTCTTCAACGTCTTCGCGCTCGGCCGGTACCGCCGCAACCGGCTCCGGCAGCTCGCCCCGCGCCCGCCGATCGCGCCGGTGGGTCACCTGCCGGTGCAGCCCGGCTCCCGGCCGGTCGGCCCGGCGATGGCCGGCCCCGGGACGCCCGGGCCCGGTGGCCCCGCGCCGGCCGGCCCGACGCCGCCGCCACCCGCGCGATGAGCGCCCCGCCGGACGGCGGCGGAGCGGGCCCGACCCCCGCGGACCCCACCGGGCACGGGGCCGGCGGGGTCCGCGGGTTCACCGTCCTCTACGACGCGCACTGCCCGCTGTGCCGGGCGGCCCGGCGGTGGCTGGCGTCGCGGCCACAGCTCGTACCCCTGGAGTTCGTGCCGGCCGGCTCGGCCGAGGCCCGGCGGCGCTTCCCCGGCCTCGACCACGACGCGACCCTGCGGGACCTGACCGTCGTCGCCGACACCGGCGCGGTGTACGCCGGGGACGGCGCCTGGTTCGCCTGCCTCTGGGCGCTGGCCGACCACCGGTCCACCGCCGAACGGCTGGCCCGCCCCCACCTGCTGCCGCTGGCCCGGCGGGTGGTGGCGACGGCCTCCTCGGTACGCGAGCTGGTCCGGGAATCACGGCCGGACCCGGGATACGGTGACGACGATGACCGAGCAGACTGCCCCGACGACCGGTGCGGGTGGCCCGACCACCGGCGAACCGGCGACCGCCCGGGGTGAGCAGACCCGGCAGCTCATCCTGGACACGGCGATGCGGCTGTTCCGGGAGCGCGGCTACGCCCGGACGACGATGCGCGCGATCGCCCAGGAGGCGGGCGTGGCGGTGGGCAACGCCTACTACTACTTCGGCTCCAAGGACCACCTGATCCAGGAGTTCTACGCGGACACCCAGACCGAGCACCGGGCGGCGGCCGCCCCGGTGCTCGACCGGGAACGCGAGTTCGCCGCGCGGCTGGCCGGGGTGCTGCACGCCGGCGTGGACGTGCTCACCCCGTACCACTCGTTCGCCGCGAGCTTCTTCAAGACGGCGGCCGAGCCCACCTCACCGATGAGCCCGTTCTCCGCCGAGTCCTCCGCGCCCCGGGAGGCATCCATCGCGCTGTTCCGGGAGGTGCTCGAGGGGTCCACCGCCCGGGTCGACGCGGAGCTGCGCCCGGCGCTGCCCGAGCTGCTCTGGCTCGCGTACATGGGAGTGGTCCTCTACTGGGTGCACGACCGGTCCCCGGAGCAGGTCCGCACCCGCAAGCTGATCGACGGCGCGGTGCCGCTGGTCGACCGGCTGGTCGGGCTCTCCCGACTGCGGGTGCTGCGCCCGGTCACCCGCCAGGTGCTCGACCTGATCCGCACGCTGCGTCACTGACGCCGAGGGCGCACCGAGCCCGAGAACACGCAGGTCAAGTCCGCTAACGGACAATGGGAACCCACCGGGCACACCTTGTCCACCCCTCGCCGACACGTAGCGTCACCACCATCGGGGCCTGGGGAATGGCTGCGGACCGTGGATCCGGCCCGGGAATCCACGGTCCGCGCGCCGGTGGCTCAGCTCGGCCCGGCAAACGGAGGGCGGTCAGCTCGGGAAGACCCCGTACGACGTCCAGCCCCGGTCCGGGAAGCCGGCCGCCTCGGCCACCCGGGCCGACGCGGCGTTGCCGAAATCGTGCAGGTAGGTGGGGACGGCGCCCTCGTCGAGCACCCGCCGGGCCGCCTGCGCGACGAGCCGCCGGGCCAGCCCCCGCCCCCGGGCGGCCGCTGCCGTGCCGACGGCCAGCTCGTGCCCGTGGGCGTCGTGCCGTTTGATCCCCGCGCCGGCGAGGTATCCCCCGTCGGCGTCCCGCACCACCAGCACCTCCCGGTCGAAGAGGCGCAGCCAGGGCGGCAGCCCCGGCCCGGTCGGCGCGGACCACTCGCCGACGTCGGGCAGCGGCGCCGGGGCCAGGCTCCACCGGAAGGCGCCGCCGTGGGTGGGCCAGTCCGGCAGCCCGACCGCCGTCGGCAGCGCGGGCACCAGGCCCGCCAGCGGGCGTCCGCGGGCCACGGCCCGGACCGCCTCGACCCGGTCCGGCGGCACGGAAAGGACGGCGCAGCCGGGGGCGGCGACCGCGATGGCGGGGCGCAGCCGGCCGTCCCAGGCCGGGCGCGCGCGGCGGTGCGAGCGGACCACGTGCAGCCCCGGACCGGCCGGCCACTGCCCCAGCCAGGTCGCCAGGTGCAGGAACAACCGCCGGTCGAGCACCGGGGCCACCTCCTCACCCGCCGGACCGTCCGCCACGCCGACGATCACGGTACGCCGGGCGGCCCGCCCGGATGTCCGGATCCCGGCCGCCCCGGACGTTAGCCGGGCCCCCCGCCCACGGCGGCCACCCTGCCGTCGCACCGGCCCGCGGTCGGGTGAGCCGGCGGTCGGGCAGGGCTGCGCGGCCTACCGGCGGACCAGTTCGACGAACCAGCGGCGGTCGAGCGGCAACACGGCGGCGACCCGGAAGCCGGCGGCGGACGCCAACGGCTCGGCCAGCTCCACCCCCACCCGGGCCCAGCGGAACGCCGGCCCGCGCTCGTCGTCGCCGGCACGTCCGCCCGAGCTGACGTGCGCGCGCCCCCGCCACAGGCCCGCACCCGGCGGCGCCAGCTCGACCAGCGCCGTGCCGCCGGGACGCAGCAGGCCGGCGCAGCGGCGCAGCAGGCGTACCGGGTCGCCGCCGATGCCGATGTTGCCGTCGACCAGCAGGGCGTGCGCCCAACGTCCCTCGCCGGGCAGCGGCGCGAGGACGTCCCGGCGGAGGGCCGCCGCGCCCCGGCCCCGGGCCAGCCGGACGGCGACCGCCGAGACGTCCACGCCGAGGGCGACCAGCCCCCGCTCGGCCAGCGCGGCGGTGAGCCGGCCCGGCCCGCAGCCCAGGTCGACGGTCGGCCCGGTGCACCGCCGCACCACCTCGGTCAGGGCCGGCTCGGGAGGCCCGTGCCACCGGCGCACCGGCAGCGGCACCCGCACCCCGTCGCCGAGCACCAGCCAGTGCGCGTCCTCGCCGCAGCGGTCGTCGGGTTCGGCCAGCGCGGCCTCGAACCCCCCGGCGAGCAGCGCGGGCCCGGTCACCGGGCGGCCCCGCCCACGCGCGCCGCGACCGGCCCCGGTCCGGCCGGTCGGCCCGCGATCTCCCGCCGCGTTCCGGCGAGGCGGCCGGTCAGCCCACGGTCGATCTCCCGTACCGCCGCGGCGAAGCGACCGGCCGGCGCGGCGGCGGCGACGGCGACGGCGGTCGGCCACTCGTCCACGTCGGCGAGCTCCGGCAGGGCGCCGACCCGCAGGCCCCGGCCGGCCAGCGCGGCCCGGGTCGACCGCCCGGTCACCGGGGTGGACATCGGCACCGCCCGCAGCACCGCCGCCACCGCCGGGTCGCGCAGCCCCAGCGCCCACCAACCGCCGTCCGCGGCCGGGCCGAGCACCGCGTCCGTGCCGGCCAGCGCCGCCACGGCCGCGCCGAGCAGGTCCGCGTCGACCTGCGGGGTGTCCATGCCGAGCTGCAGCACCGGTCGGCCGGGGAACGCCGCGTCCGCGTCCACGTGCGCGGCGGCCAGCCGGTCGCCGAGGTTGCGGCCGCGCTGGGGCAGCAGGGTCCAGCCGGCCAGCGCGGCCCGGATCTCCGCACCCCGTACCGCGCGGTCGAGAGGGCCGGCGTGGGCCAGCACCGGCGCCACGCCGGGCACCGCCCGGACCGCGTCGAGGGTGTCCAGCAGCGCGGCGGCGGCGACCGCCGCGGCCCGGTCGGGATCGAGCGGCGGGCAGAGCCGGGTCTTCACCCGGCCCGGCACGGGCGCCTTCGCCATCACCAGCAGCACCGTCACGAGGGCCGACCTTCGTTCGCGACTGCGGGGCTCCGCTCCGCTGCACTCCTCACGCTCACCGGAGCCGACTTTCGTTCGCGACTGCGGGGCTCCGCTCCGCTGCACTCCTCACGCTCACCGGAGCGACCCCCGCCCGCAGCACCGCCGTCATGTCGCGCACCGCGCGGGCGGTGCCCCGGACCGAGCCGGAGACCTTCGACCGGGTGCCGGCCGCCCGGGGCGCGTACGGCACGTCCAGCTCGACGATCCGCCACCCGGCGGCGGCCGCGCGGAGCAGCAGCTCCAGCGGGTAGCCGAAGGCGCGGTCCGCGACGCCGAGGTCCAGCAGCGCCGCGCGGCGGGCCACCCGGATCGGGCTCAGGTCGTGCACCGGTACGCCCCGGCGGCGCAGCCCGGCGGCGAGCAGCGCGTTGCCGGCGCGGGCGTGCCACGGCCAGGCGGCGCGGGTGACCGGCCGGCGCCGCCCGGCGACCAGGTCGGCCCGGCCCGCCAGCACCGGCCCGGCCAGCCTGGGCAGCTCCCCCGGGTCGAACGAGCCGTCCGCGTCCAGCACGCAGACCAGCTCGGTACGGGCGGCGAGCAGTCCGGTGTGGACGGCTGCGCCGTAGCCGCGTCGGGGTTCGTGCACCACCCGGGCGCCGCGTGCGGCGGCCACCTCGGGCGAGCCGTCGATGGAGCCGTTGTCCACCACGACGGCGCGGTACCCGGGCGGCAGCCCGGCGAGCACACCGGGCAGGGCGGCCGCCTCGTCCAGGCACGGCAGCACCACGTCGACCTCTGTCTCCATGCCGGCGACGCTAGGCCGCCCCGGCCCTGGTCCGGGCCCTCGTCGCGGTTACGGAACCCTTACGCCGCAACGGTTTCTTACGAGTCGCTGACGTACCCCTCGGAGCGCTTCCGGCGGGCAGCCGGCGGCCGTAGCCTCGGCGGTCACCATGACCCGCCACCCGACCGCCGGCCGCCGGCGCGACCTGACCGTCCTCGCCGTCGAGGCGGCGCTGCTGGCCGCGGCGGTGGCGGTCGGCGCCGTGCTCAACCACCGCGACGCCGGGCTGCACGCCGACGCCGCGCCGCTCTACGCCACCTGGCGGCCGCACGCCGGCTGGGGCACCCTCCCGGCGATGCTGCTCGCAACCGGCGTGGTGGCGCGCGGTCCCCGCCTCGCCCGGCATCTCTCCTGGCCCCGGCTGCTGGCCGCCGGCTGGCTCGCCACGGTCGCCTGGACCCTGTCGCTGGCCCTGGTGGACGGTTGGCGGGCGGGGCTCACCGAGCGGCTCACCGTGCAGGCCGAGTACCTGCACGAGGTACCGCGGGTGCGGGACGTGCCCGCCATGCTGGCCGGCTTCACCGAGCGGATCCTCGACTTCCGGCCCGACTCCTGGTCCACCCACACCGCCGGGCACCCGCCGGGCGCGCTGCTGGTCTTCGTCGGGCTGGACCGGATCGGCCTCGGCGGCGGTGCCGCGGCGGCGCTGGCCTGCGTCCTGGTCGGGGCGACGGTCAGCGTCTCGGTGCCGGTGACGCTGCGGGCGCTCGGTGCCGAGCCGGCCGCCCGCGCCGTGCTGCCGTTCCTGGTGCTGCTGCCCGGCGCGGTCTGGGTGGGCGCCTCCGCCGACGGGATCTTCGCCGCCGTGGTGGCCGCCGGGCTCGCCCTGCTGGCCCGTCCGGGACGCTGGGCGCCCGGGGTGGGCGGGCTGCTGCTCGGCGTCGCCCTGCACCTGTCGTACGGGCTGGTGCTGGCCGGGCTGCTGGCGCTGACCGTGCTGGCGCTGCGGGCCGCCGACCGGGTCCGCGCGCTGCTCACCGCCGGGCTGGGCGTGGCCGTGGTGACCGCCGGGTTCGTCGGCTACGGCTTCTGGTGGCTGGACGGGTACCACCTGGTCGTGCGGCGCTACTACCAGGGCTGGGCGGCGGACCGCCCGTACGCCTACTGGGTCTGGGCGGACCTGGCCGCGCTGCTGCTCAGCGCCGGCCCGGTGGCCGGCCCCGCTCTGGCCCGCACCCTCCGCCCGGCGCTGGCCGGCGCCCGCGCCCGGCTCGCCGCGCTGACCCGCGGCCCCGCCCGGACCACCGCGCTGGGCCCGCTCGGCACGGCGGGACCGGCCGTCTGGCTGCCGCTGGCCGCCGCGCTGACCGTGGCCGCCGCCGACCTCTCCGGGCTCTCCAAGGCCGAGGTGGAGCGGATCTGGCTGCCCTTCGCGGTCTGGCTGCTGGTCGCCGTCGCCCGGCTCCCGGCCGGCGACCGGCGCTGGTGGCTGGCCGGGCAGGCGGTCACCGCGCTGGCGGTCAACCACCTGCTCCGGACCGTGTCCTGACCGGGTGCGGGAGCCTCGGGCGGCCCGTAAGAACCTCGCAATGGTTGCGCCGGCCCACCCGTCGATACGCTGGGCGACACCAGGGGGAGGTACGCGGTGGCGCAGCGGGTGCTGGTGGTCGACGACGACCGGACGGTCAGCGACGTGGTCTGCCGGTACCTGGAGCACGCCGGCTACCAGGTCGACCACGTCGGCGACGGGGCCGCCGCGCTGGCCGCCGTGGCGCGGCACCCACCGCACCTGGTGGTGCTCGACCTGATGCTGCCGGTGCTGGACGGGTTGGAGGTCTGCCGCCGGCTGCGGGAGCGGCCGGACGGCGTACCCATCGTCATGCTGACCGCGCGCGGCGACGAGGCCGACCGGATCCTCGGCCTCCAGCTGGGCGCGGACGACTACCTGAGCAAGCCCTTCTCCCCCCGGGAGCTGGTGCTGCGGGTGCGTTCGGTGCTGCGCCGGGCCGGCGGCGAGCCGGTCGCGCCGCCGGAGGTGCTCGCCGACGACGGCCTGGAGGTCCAGACGGGCCCCCGGGTGGCCCGGCTGCACGGCCGGGAGCTGACCCTCACCCTGCGGGAGTTCGACCTGCTGGCCCACCTGATGCGGCATCCGGCGCGGGCGTTCCGCCGGGCGGAGCTGCTGGACCGGGTCTGGGGCTGGAGCTTCGGCGACCAGTCCACCGTCACCGTCCACGTCCGCCGGCTGCGGGAGAAGATCGAGGCCGACCCGGCCAACCCCCGCCGGATCGTCACCGTCTGGGGCGTCGGCTACCGGTACGAGCCGGCCGATGCGTGATCTGGCGCTGATCTTCGGGGCGGCGCTCGCCGCGGCGCTCTGCGTCGGGCTGCTCGGGGCGGTCGCCCTGCGGCTGCTGCGCGGCCGCTCGATCCTGGTGCACGTCGTCGTGCTGCTCGCCATGACCGTCTCCGCGGTGGTGGCCGGGGTGGCGGTGATCGCCGAGGCGATGTTCCTCTCCCCGCACGACCTGGAGGTGGTGCTGATCACCGTCTCCGCCGCCGCCGTGGTGAGCCTCGCGGTCGGCTGGCTCTTCGGCCGGCGGCTGGCCGCGGCGGCGGTCTGGGCGGACCAGGCCCGCGAGCGGGAGCGGCGGATCGAGAAGGGGCGCCGGGACCTGGTCGCCTGGGTCTCGCACGACCTGCGCACGCCGCTCGCCGGGCTGCGCGCCATGGCCGAGGCGCTCGAGGACCGGGTGGTCCGCGACCCGGTGACCGTCGACGAGTACCACCGCCGGATCCGGGTGGAGACCGACCGGATGACCCGGCTGGTCGACGACCTGTTCGAGCTGTCCCGGATCAACGCGGGCGCGCTGCGGCTGTCGCTGTCCGCGGTGCCGCTGGCCGACGTGGTCTCCGACGCCCTCGCGAGCACCGCCCCGCTGGCCGCGGCCCGGCGGATCCGGCTGGTCGCCGCCGAGTCGGGCTGGCCGACGGTGACCGCCAACGAGCCGGAGCTGGCCCGGGTGGTCGGCAACCTGCTGCTGAACGCGGTCCGCTACACGCCGGAGGACGGCACGGTCCGGGTGGACGCCGGCCGGGACGCGGAGACCGCCTGGCTGGCGGTGGCGGACACCTGCGGCGGAATCCCCGAGTCCGACCTGCCCCGCCTCTTCGACGTGGCGTTCCGGGGGGAGCCGGCGCGGACCCCGCGCCCCGGCAACGGCGGCGGGGAGGGCTCGGGCGGGCTGGGGCTGGCGATCGTGCGCGGGCTGATTGAGGCGCACGGCGGGCGGGTAGACGTACAGAACATCACCGATGGCTGCCGGTTCGTGGTCAGGTTGCCGGTCGCGGGAACCTGACGCATCGATCGAGCGTCATAGCTATTTCCATACATGTACAACTTTCTCTGGGACGGTAATGGTCATGCCGAATCAGCCGAATGACCGGTACCAGCAGGACACCGAGCGGAGCTGGCGGGCGGCCGGGGCCGCCGGGCGGTTCCCGGCGCAACCGCCGTACCGGGAGGCCCGGAGCGGCGTCCCGCTCTCCTGGGCCGAGCTGAACGCACTGCCACCCGCCGCCACCCGGCGCGGCCTCAACGCCCACTGACCCGACTGCGACCGGATCGCGGCGCTCACCGGCCAGCCCGCCGAATGGGTCGTGCCCCGCGGCGGTCTGTGACGAGGCCCGCGAAGGAAAGCGGCGACACACCCGGGCGCTCCAGCCGGGCCTTTCGCACACCTGTCGGGTAGCGTCTCCTGGTCCGAAAACTCGGCCTACGACAGGAGAAGCTCCGCGCATGGGCAAGAAGACGATCCACGTCTCCGACTTCAGTGGCACGGTTCTGCAGCGGGACGACGAGGTGGTCCGCGTCGTCGTGCTGGAGCACCCTGACCTGGTCGCCGGCCCCGTGCAACTGGATGCCACCCCGGTCGAGGTGGAGAGCATCGACGACGCCGCGCTGGACGTGGCGGTGGTGGAGATCCACGACCGGCACGGCGGCGGCGAGCCGCGCCGGGTGGTGCTGACCGCCAGCGAGTTCGACGCGATGGCCACCGACGTGCCGATGGCCCAGCTGCTGCGGACGGCCGAGCGGGTGAGGCCGCCGAAGGCCCGCAAGAGTGCGGAGAAGGTCGACTACGGCACCATCGAGCACGCCGGCAAGCCGCACCGCGGCCGGGTGACCGAGGAGGAGGCCCGGCTGGTGCGGGAGCGGCTCGACGAGGTGAACAAGCGCCTCGCCGACGCCGGCATCCGCCAGGTCGACCCGGCAGACCCGGAGCACGCCGCCCGCTACGGCTTCCCCACCGCCGACTGAGCCACGCCACCCCATCGGGTGCGCGCGCCGCGCACCCGAACGGGCGGGACGTCAGGGCTGGGGCCGCCGCGCGGCCTCGGCGAGGGCGCCGGTGACGGCCACCTCCATCTCCGACTTGTTCAGGCCGAGTCCGGTGAGGACGCCCTCCCCCGCCTCCTCCTCCAGCAGGGCGAGCAGGATGTGCTCGGTGCCGACGTAGTTGTGGCCGAGTCGCAGCGCCTCCCGGAAGGTCAGCTCGAGCACCTTCTTGGCGCGGGCGTCGTAGGGGATCAGCTCAGGGACCTGGTCGGCCGGCGCCGGGAAGGTCGCGGTGACGACCTCCCGCAGCCGCTCCAGCGGTACGCCCCGCGCCACGATCAGCCGGGCGGCGAGCCCGTCCGGCTCGGCGAGCAGCCCGAGGGCGACGTGTTCGGGGCGGATCTCCGGGCTGCCGGCGGCCCGCGCCTCGTTCTGGGAGGAGACCACCACGTTGCGGGCCCGGTCGGTGAAGCGGCCGAAGCCGGCGTTCGGGTCGAGTGCGGCGGCAGTCTCCGCCTTGGCGGCGGAGCGCTTCTGGGCGGCCTGCTTGGTGACGCCCATGCTGCGCCCGATCTCGGTCCATGAGGCGCCGGAGCGGCGGGCCTGGTCGACGAAGTGGCCGATCAGGTGGTCGGCGACGTCGCCGAGGTGGTCGGCCGCCAGCACGGCGTCGCTGAGCTGGTCCAGCGCGTCGGTGTGCACCTTCTTGATGGCCTCGATCAGCTCGTCGAGGCGTACCGGGTTGCTGATCTGCACGGGATTCGTCATGCGTCAACCATAGGTTGACGGTCCGACTCCGTCAACCAGCGGTTGACGTTGCGGCTCGCGGCCCGCCGCGCCCCGCCGGACCTCAGCGGTGAACTGGCCCGGTCCGGTGCCCCGGCGACGGCCCCCAGCTCCGTGACGAGCAGGTCCACCGCCGGGCGCGGCCGGCGACGGCGGGCGGTGACCACGCCGATGTGCCGAGTGGGCCGGGGCGGCTCGAGGGGGATGACGGCGAGCTCCGGCGCCGACGGGAGCAGCGCGATCTCCGGGATGAGCGACACGCCCACGCCCGCACCGACCAGCAGTTGGGCGAAGAAGTAGTCGCTCGTGCTGCCCGCGAACCGGGCCTCGAAGCCGGCGAGCGCGGCGAACCGCCGCAGGTACGCCTCCGTCCGGCGGCAACCCAGCACCCACCGCTCGTCGGCCAGGTCGACCAGGTCGACCGACTCCTTGCCGGCCAACCGGTGGTTCCGCGGGGTCACCACGGACAGCGGGTCGGCGAGCAGCGGCGTCCACTCCAGGCCGGACCGGTCCCCGGCCCGTCCAGGTAGCGGACCGTCGAACTGGTACGCGACGGCGAGGTCTGCGCCTGGGCCTGGCGCAACGCGGCCGAGATCGCCGCTGCCGCGTCGACCAGCAGCCGGCCCGCCTCGGTGAGCGTCACCCTGCGGGTGCTGCGGGCCACCACCGCGGTGCCGATGCTGGCTCCAGCGCGGCGATCTGCTGCGAGACGGCGGACGGGGTGAGCCGCAGGGTCGCCGCCGCCCGGCTGAAGCTGTCGTGCAGCGCCACCGCCTCCAGGATCCGCAACCGGTGCGGGTCGATCGTCAGATCTCCTAATACTCCAACGTCACTTGATCTTGACGCGGCAGTCTCAAAAATCATCCGGCGGCGGTCCGACGAGGGGTTCGCCAATGTCCGGCAGTCTACGGCTGCGTGGACGAAGGTCACTTCCCAGCGTGCGCACCGCAGTCGAAGACACCGCGGCCAGTTCGGGCTGCGCAGGCAGAAATACCGTGGGGACACCCAGCGACTGGTTCATCGCGGCGAGCTGGTACTCGGTCCGAAGGTCGGTGGTGTTACGCACGCCGCGGACGATCACTCCTACTTCATGGCGACGGCAGTAGGTGGAGGTCAACCCGCTCCAGGCCGCAACGGTGACGGAGGTCCACTCGACCGGCAGAATGGCCCGAACAGCGGCCGCTCGCTCCTCTTCGTCGGTGCCCGGATGCTTGATGCTGTTGACCGCGACGAGCACGACCACTTCGTCGAAGAGGTCGCGTGCCCGGTTCACCACATTCAAATGCCCGGGAGTGAAGGGATCAAAGCTGCCGGGGTAGACGGCTCGCACGCGTACGCGACCGGGGGTGCGTGCTATCGAACGTGGCCCTGCCGATGGTTCGGGTGTCACGGCCGCAAGACCCGCTGCGCATCGCGGATGACCTGCTCAGAGGCCAGTGGGGCCCAAGAGGCGAACAGTTCCCGGAAGTAGGTACCGTGCCGGTCCGCCACCGCAGGATCGTGCTCGATGACGTCCAGTTCGTTGACGATGCTCAGGTCCATGAGCAACCGAAGTTGAGCCGCATTCGGCGTTCTCACCTGACGTACGAAGCGGTCGAACACCTGGCCGGTCTTTGCCAGCTCCCGCCAGCTGCGTCTACGGTCGCAGGCGCCATACAGATAGACAAGCTCCTCGGCGTCGGCACCAACGAGATCCCGTAGCACACCACGATCGGCCCGATCAAGCAGGGCGAGGTCGAACCCGTCGGTGCCGTAGAGGGCGTGGGTAAGGCCCGCGGCTTGCACTTCACTGCTGCAGCCAAGCACGGCGAGTCGTTCGCTGACTCGACATAGGTGGGCGTACAGGTTGCCCCCGGGATGCGCGATCTGCTCAGCTCCATGCCGGCGGAGCCAGACCCGCACGCCTTTGTCGGTGCTCATGGCCCGACTGTAGGTATCGGCTGTCGGATTCGCTGGCCCCTGGGTGTGGGCAATATGTCACAGCGCCGTGGATACGTCTGGCACTCGCCTGGCTGAGGGTCGGCAAACCCCAGCACCTCAACGCCACTGAACCGCCCCGGGTTTGGTAGCGGCTAGATGGGTTGGGTTTCTGGCTGGGTCAGCCGTGGTTGGTTGGGATGGTAGAGGGCTTCGAAGGCGGCTGGTGGTAGGTCCGCGGCGCCGCTGTGGGGGCGGCGGTGGTTGTACCAGTCGACGTACTCCAGGGTCGCGATCTCGACGTGGTCGCAGGTGCGCCACGGCCCTCGCGGTTTGATCAGCTCGGTCTTGAACAGGCCGATGGTGGATTCGGCCAGGGCGTTGTCGTAGGCGTCGCCGACGGATCCGACGGGGAAGGGCGTGACATGACTCGATCCTCCACAAGAGGTCGCGCCGCTACCAAACCCGGGGCGGTTCAATCATTCCAGCAGCGAAGCGCTTGCCCCTCACGCGGCGTCATGCCACATAGTCGGTGGCGTGGAGGAGCACCTGACCGTGGGGCGTGTGGCGGAGTTGGCCGGCGTAAGCGTCCGCACACTTCATCACTATGACGAGATCGGCCTCCTGGAGCCGTCCACGCGGACCGCGGCTGGGCACCGGGCCTACTCCGGGGACGACGTGGAGCGACTCCGGGAGGTGCTCGCCTACCGGCGGCTCGGCTTCGGATTGCGGGAGATCGCGGATCTGGTTGACGATCCGGCTACCGACGCAGTCGCGCACCTGTGCCGGCTGCGCGGCCTGTTGATGGACCAGCGCGACCGCGCTGCTGTCATGGTGACGGCCATAGACAGGGAACTGGAGGCACGAGCAATGGGAATCAGGACGACGCCAGAGGAGCAACTGAAAGTGTTCGGCGCGCGGTTGTACGATGCCATCGGATCCGCTTACCCAGCGACGCGGCGCACTGAGCCACGGATCGCCGCGCGCATCTGGGATGCGCTGGGGGATGCACAAACGGTACTGAACGTCGGGGCCGGCACCGGCTCCTACGAACCCCCCGACCGCGACGTCACGGCGGTGGAACCTTCGGCGGTCATGCGGGCGCAGCGTCCCCCGGGCGCGGCGCCCTGCGTGGCCGCCGCTGCGGAGAGTCTGCCGTTCGAGGACCAGTCCTTCGACGCCGCGATGGCGGTCAGCACCGTTCATCACTGGCCGGACCCGGTCGCCGGGCTGCGTGAGCTGCGGCGTGTGGCCCGCCGCGTGGTGGTGTTCACGTACGACGCCGATGACACCGGCTGGCGTCAGCGCTTCTGGCTCACCCGCGACTACTTGCCTGAGTTCGCAGACCTCCTCGTCGGCTGGCCGTCCCTGGCCGACCTGACCCGCGCGATCGGAGGACGCGCGGAGCCGGTGCTCGTCCCGTGGGACTGCGCTGACGGCTTCTTCGAGGCATACTGGCGCCGGCCTGAGGCGTACCTGGACGAACATGTACGCCGCGCGGTTTCGGTATGGACCAGAGTCGGACCGCAGGCCGAGCAACGGGCAGTCAGCACACTCCGCGAAGACCTTTCCTCAGGCCGGTGGGCCGAGCGCAACCGCGACCTCGTCGCCCTCGACACGGCAGAGCTCGGCCTCCGCCTGCTCGTAGCCTGAATTACCGTGCGCGAGAACGCCGCCAGAGAGCTGCACCGCGCAGCCATGGCCGCTGAGCATGTGCGATTGCTTTCCCAGGTCACGACGTAGCGAGCCGAGGCGGTTCGGGCATCGCCACATTCGGAATCATGTTTCCCAGTTCACGTGCTACAGGTGGACCGGATGTGGCAGAACCCGAACCGCTTTCACGCTGTTCAGGGCCGGTCGTGACGCTGCCAGCCGTTCGCCGACACACCCCCTGACCCGCTCAGCTCGCGTCACCCCCCGCAGCGCCGCCTGACTGATCCGATCCGCGAACAGCACCGGCGCTGCGGCCCTGGCCACCACCTGGCCACCCGACCACCACTGTGAATCATCACGGCAAGCGCGGTGACAGCCTGCTGCCGAACCTCGGCCGACATGGGCGCCGTCCTCGGTTCCCGCACCACCACGAAGGACGTACGACGCCTAACCTCCCGACACGCTCAGAGCAACGAGGCCCCCGGCCGTCTGGAGACGAGGCCGTTCAGTCAGTCCCCCTCGGAAGCTCCTACGCGCGAGGGTGCACTGACATGCCGATGAGCGGAAGTTGTCAGATGGTTTTGAACCGCTCGCCGCGATCGATACGGGCCCGCACCACGGAAGGTAGGACAGGGCCCTAGCATTGCCTCCGTGATCGAGGACTTCGCGGATCGGCTCCTGCGCAACGTAGCCGGTCTCGACCCCTGCACAGCGATCGTCGAGGCCGGCGAGCATGATGTCGACGGGCTGACCGACTACAGCCCGGAGGGCCACCAGGCCCGCGCCGACCTCGCGGTCCGCGCCCTCCGCGAGCTCGAGATCTTGGGTGATGCACTGCCGGCCGCGACCCCGCTGCACGCCCACCTCGCCGAACGGCTGCATGCGCGTATCGCCTTCCATGACGCCGGGGAGGACCTGCGCGAACTGCACGCGGCGGCCACCGGTCCGCTCCAGCTGATCCGCCAGGCCGTCGAGGCCGCAGTACCCGGCCGCGGCGCCGAGGGCGCGGCCTACGAGGAGAGCTGGGCTCGTGTCGGCGCGCGCCTGGCCGCGATCCCCACGGCCCTGGACGGGTACGCCCGCAGCCTCCTACTCGCCGCCGAGCGCGGCCATTTGCCGGCGCGACGCCAGGTCGAGCTCGTGACGCAGCGCTGCCGCAACTGGATCGACGACGATGTCGCTCTCGTGGATCGCTACGGCGAAGGGCGCCAGCGGGCGTCGTTGCAGGCGGCGGCGCAGGGCGCGCGGGAGGCGTACCAGAGGCTGGCCGGGATGCTGACTGCGGACCTGGCACCGCGGGCGCGCAGCGAGGAGGCTTTCGGGCCGCAGCGGTACGCACTCTGGGTGCGTACCTTCCTCGCGACCGAGCCCGACCTGCGCGAGCTCTACGACTGGGGCTGGGACGAGTTCCGAGCGATCGAGGCGGAACTGATCGCGGAAGCGAAGGCCCTGGGCGGGAGCGTGCCCGAGGTGCTCGCCTGGCTCGCCAGCCCCGACGCGCCCGGCACGCTGCGCAGCAGGGAGGCGTTCGGCGCGTGGCTGCAGGAGCTGTTGGAGGCCGCCACCGAGCGACTGGACGGCGTGCACTTCGACATCCCCGCGCCGCTGCGGCGCATCGAGTCGCGGTTGACCACGTCGTCCGGCATTGCCTACACCGGGCCGTCGCGGGACCTGACGCGGCCGGGCCGGGTCTGGTGGTCCCTCCCCGAGGACGCAGCGAGTTTCCCCACCTGGTACGCCTACAGCACCGCCTATCACGAGGGCGTTCCCGGCCACCACCTCCACCTCGGCTACGAGGTCTGCCGGGGAGGCCTCGGGCAGCGGCTGAACCTGCTCGGCGGGCTCTCCGGTAGCCAGGAGGGCTGGGCCTTGTACGCCGAGCGGTTCATGGACGAGCTCGGGCTCTATGAACAGCCGGGTGCGCGACTGGGGCATCTATTCATGCAGCTGCTGCGGGCGGCACGGGTCGTGCTCGACATTGGCCTGCACCTACGGCTGCCGATGCCATCTGGCGACGGAGCATTATGGACGCCGGACGCGGCGCTGAAGCTATTGCGGGACCGCTGTCATCAGGGGCCCTACGCGTCCGCCGAGCTCGCGCGTTACTTGGGCCGGCCAGGGCAGGCGCTGGCCTACAAGGTGGGTGAGCGCGTGTGGCTGGCAGGCCGCTCGTCCTTCCCCGGCGACCGGCGCGCATTCCACCGTCGGGCGCTGGAGCTGGGTTCGCTGGGGTTGGATCAGTTGACGGCCGCCCTCACGGGTGACCGCGCGCCACTCGTGCACCGCGATGAAACAAGCCGGGCACCGCACTTGTAGCTGTGCCTGACGTCCTTTGACATCCGACCAGTCTGAACCAGGGCCGGACCTATTAGCGTGGAAGACCGTGATACATCAACCCGCTCGTGGTCTATTCCTACGTCCGGATCTGCCGCATATCATTCGCTACGCTGCGTGACGGCGACGATCCGTCGTCCCGTTCGGTACTGGCACCCCTCTGTGTCAAGAGGCGGCGGGGAGTGGTGTTCTAGGCTGGATATCGGCGGGTCCGGGAAGTGACTGTTCCGAAGTGTTGACCATGGGGATCGGGTCAGCCGCGCTGGATTGCAGAGTCGCCCCCACGTGTCCTCCCGGGCCCGTCCTCGCCTGCTTCGCATCGGTGATCATCTGCTTGTAGACGATGTCGGACAGACGGCGTTTCAGGCAGCGCATGGCTTCCATCGGGGTCTTGCCCGCGGCGAGTTTGCGCCGGTAGTAGGCGCGTCCTTCGGTGTCGTGGCGCAGTTGGACGACGGCCATGATGTGCAGGGCCCGGTTGATGCGCCGGTTCCCGGCCCGGGACAGGCGGTGGCGTTGCTGGTCGCCGGAGGACGCATCCAGGGGTGCGGTGCCGTTCCAGGAGGCGAAGTGCCCGCGGCTGGCGAACCGGCTGATGTCACCGATGTCGCCGATCAGGCGGGCGGCGCCGGAGGGGCCGATGCCGTTGAGGTCCTGCAGGCTGCTGCCGGTGGTCTCGACGAGCTCGGTCAGTTCCTTGTTTGCGGCCTTGATCTTCTTGTCGACCTGGACCAGTTCGGTGATCAGTTCCGACGCCAGCCGCCGGCGGGTGGCCCCGACAAGATCGCGCGGCCGAACCGTGTTGAGCAGGGTCCGGGCCTGCGGGGCGGACAGGGACTTCTTGGCTCCGCCGGGCAGCAGTTCCAGCAGGAGTTTGTGGATGCGGTTGAGCAGATCAGTGCGGGCGTGGCCAAGACCGTCGCGGCGGTCGACGAGCAGCCGCAGTGCAACGGTGGCGTCGTCGACGGCTACCTGCCGCAAGCCTTTGGCGCGTAGGGCTGCGACGGCGACGCTGTGGGCGTCGACCGGGTCGGTCTTGCGGCCCTGGCCGGTGTCGAACACGCGGGCCCGGGCGGACAGTTTCGCCGGCACGTCCACCACGGTCTCGCCGTCGGCGACGAGGCGTTGAGCGATGTGCCGGCCGATGCCGTTGCAGCCCTCCACCGCCCAGATCCGGTCCTTGTGCTGCCGGCCGAGCTTGAGCATCGTCTGGTAGCCGTCGCGGTCGGTGGTGAACCGGCCCTGGGCAAGGATCTTCTCGCGGTCGTTGATGATCTCGATGGTCGCGGACCGCTTGTGCGGATCCATACCGATGATGACCTGTCCCACGCTCGTCCTCCTCGATCAGACACGGGTGATGTCAGCGAGGAGGGCAGCGCTACTTCGAGCTGGGCAGACCCCTCTTGAGCCTCTCCCCGCCACGGTGACCGGCAGGACGCACGCCAGATGAGAGCCACACCAAACCGCGGTGGGCAGCCGATGAGAGAGCGACCCCGCCGGTCACCTCGACCAAGCCTGGCCGGGCTGCGGTCGTAGCGCCAGTAAACAAGTAGCCGATGAGCGCTACTACTCGGACGGGGTCTCCCTCAACGTCTTCGTGGAACGTGCAGTCGCCGCGCAACATGTAACTTGCGAACGGACGAGATGAGGAGGAGACAGGTGACTGCTGGTGGCTTCTCGTCGAAACGGCTGGCTCGGGTGCGAGGGCTGCTTGAGCGTCACGTCGAGTCCGGCTTCGTCCCGGGTGTGGTGGCTGTCCTCGCCCGCCACGGCGAGGTGCACATCGAAGCAACGGGCAATCTCGCGTTCGAGGGCGCTGGGTCGAGGACGCCGATGGCGGGCGACACGATCTGTCGTATGGGCTCGATGACGAAGCCGGTCGTCGCCGCGTGTGCGATGACGCTCGTCGAGGACTGCACCCTCCGCCTCGATGACCCGGTCGACGACCTCCTCCCGGAGCTGGCGGACATGACCGTGCTCGCCGATCCCCACGGGCCACTGGACGACACCGTCCCGGCGAAACGCCCGATAACGCTACGGGATCTGCTGACCTACACCCTTGGCACCGGCATGGTCCCTGCCGAGCCGGGAACGGTCCCGATCGCCGACGCGCTGAACGCACTCGGACAGCCGCCGCCGGACGAGTGGATCCGCCGGCTCGGCACCCTTCCACTCGTCCACCAGCCAGGTGAGCGCTGGATGTACGACACCGCCGCCAACGTGACCGGTGTGCTCATCGCCCGGGCCACCGGCATGTCCTTCGGGGATGCCTTGCGCGAGCGGATCTGCGATCCGCTCGGAATGACCGACACCGCCTTCAGCGTGGGTAGCGAGAGCATCGGCCGGTTCGCGACGGCGTACGAGCGCGACAACGCCGCCACCGGTCAGCCGGTCGTCGAAGACGCCCCCGACGGGCAGTGGAGCCGGCCGCCGACGTTCGAATCAGGTGGCGGCGGGCTCGTCTCGACCGCCGACGACTACCTCGCCTTCGCCACGGCTCTGCTCGCGGGCGGCACCCACCACGGCGAGCGGGTGCTCTCACGGCCATCGGTGACCCTGATGACCAGCGACCACCTGACCCCGGCGCAGAAGACGGTCTCCGGGTTCTGGCCCGGATACTTCGACACCATGGGCTGGGGTTTCGGAATGTCGGTCCGCACCCGCCGCACGCACCTCGGCCCCTCGGTCGGCAGCTACGGATGGCCCGGCTTCTACGGCACCGCCTGGTACAACGATCCCGCCGAGGACATGACGACGATCTTCATCATGCAGCGGGCGCACGCGGGCGACCAGAGGCTGCCGATGTGGCACGACTTCTGGACCGCCGTCTACCAAGCGATCGACGACTGACCGCGGGGGCCGGAGACCGCCAAGTCAGGCGGCGGTGTCCGCACGCGCCGCCCGGAGACCGGACCAGTGACCTACTCATTCGAAGGCGTTCTCCCGGCTGGGGGGCGGGACCTGCCCGCGATGACGACAAGGCCGCACTCTCATGGCACGCGATCCGCGCGGCGAATCGCCAACCGGAGTTGCCGGATAGCGTGTGCGACTACTCGCTGATCAGATTCGCGAGACCGCGGGCCGCGAACTTCCGCACCCCCTCGTCAGGGTCGGGAAGCAGCATCCGCAATGTTGGTTCGGCTGCCGGCCGCCCAGTCGGCCGAGGCGCCAGCCGACCATCATCCGCACGTCCGGGACCGGATCTGCGGCGAGCGGCAACAGTATGGCGACGGCGCCGGGTCGTGCGCGAAAGGCGACCTTGCCGGCCGCCTTCGAGCGGACCACCAGGGACGACGCGGCGCCGTACCCGACGGTGCCGCGCCACCGTCCCCGCGCGGACTACGCCGTCCCAGCCGCGCGGCCGGCGACGATGTCTACCGCCTCGACCAGGCTCTCCGCGCCGGCCAGGCCCCGGTCGCGAAGCTCATCGGGGTCGATCCCCCGTGCCCGCACCGCGTCGGCGAAGTGCGCGATGTCCTTGCGCATCAGGCCCTGTAGGTGCCCGGCGATGTCCGGGGTGATCTCGGTGGCCAGCGCGCTCAGCACGAAGCTGGCGCCGCTGCTCACCGAGATCGCCCGGACCAGCGCCTTGATGTCCAGCTTCAGGGCGCTGGCGATGCGTAACCTGTCGGCCGCGTTCTTCAGATTGCTCATGGTCATCGCGTTGTTCAGCAGCTTCGTCAGCTGCCCGGTGCCCACCGGCCCGAGGTGCACGACCGTGCGGGAGAACGTCTCGAAAACCGGCCGGCACCGCTGGAACGCCTCGGGGTCGCCGCCGACGAACGTGGTCAGCGTCCGCGCCCGAGCGCCGGGCCCGCCGCCGCTGACCGGGGCGTCCAGGTAGGCCACCCCGTGCGCGGCGAACCGCTCGCCGAGTGCGACGTTGGCGCCCGGGTCGCCGGTGCCAAGGCCGGTCCGCTCGGCGACTACCTGCGCGCCCGGCGCGAAGTGGTCGGTCCGGACGACGTGGGGCTGCCCCCGCACGGGCGGCGCCGGGTGCCTGGGCTGCGCCGGGAGGAGGTGGCGCTGCTCGCCCAGATCAGCGCCGACTACTATCTGCGGCTGGAGCAGGGCCGGGACCGGCACCCTTCGGCCCAGGTGCTCGATGCGCTGGCCCGGGCGCTGCGGCTGGACGGCGACGCCACCGCCCACCTGCACCGGCTGGCTCGCTCCGCGCCGCCCCGCCCGCCCCGGCAGCCCGAGCGGGTGCCGGTGGGCATCCGGCAGCTCGTCGACTCCTGGCCCGACACGCCCGCGTTCGTGCAGGGCCGCTACGCCGACGTGCTGTACGCCAACTCGGCGGCCACCGCGCTGTCCCCACTGTTCGCCGCGGGGGTGAACGTGCTGCGGGCGATCTTCCTCGACCCGGCGTCCCTGCGGGACTATCCGGTCACCGAGAACATCGTGGCGAATGCCGTGGCCAGCCTGCGAGCCCTGGTGGCGGTGGACGCGGACGACCCGCGGCTGACCGAGTTGGTCGCGGAGCTGTCGTCCGGTAGCGAACGTTTCCGCCGGTTGTGGGACCGCTACGACGTCGGGGTCCGGTCGGGCGGCGGCGTCCGGACCCTGCGCCATCCCCGCGTCGGCGAGCTGCGACTCCGGTACGAGAAGCTGCAGATAAGCGGCACCAGCCAGACCCTGGTGGTCTACCACGCCGATCCCGGCAGCCCCTCCGAACAGGCCCTGCGCAGGCTCACCCGCGGCCCGGGGTCCTAGGCTCAACCGGGACTGCGGGACTTCGCGTCCGGCGACTGGCCTTCCACCTCAGTGTTCAGCCTGACCAGATGGCACGCGCGACTCACACGCACTCTGAATCGGCGCATAGGGCATCCGGATCTGCCGCGATCCGCGCGGGCGGCGTTCGGCGGCCAGGCCGCGACCAGCAGGCCAGGCAGAAACGAAACTGATTGGCGCGGGCGGACGCGGCTGGCATGATCATGCGACCCGGACGACGACCGGTCCGGACGCCGCGGTTACCGAAGGTGATCCAGTGCGACTCTTCAAACGGCGACCGTTGACTCCCGTCGAACGGCTCATGGCCGCCGCCGGGCTGCCCACTGCGGGTGGCGAGATCCCGGTGCGGGACGTCGTCATGGACGTGGTGCAGCGTAGGAGCAGGCGGGTCAAGGCAACCCTTGCCGTCGTCGAGGAGTTGCTGGTTGAGGAGGGCGACGCATCGCGCATCGCGCTGGACTTTCTCGAGGATCTTCAGAACGCGGCGTCACACGGGACGGAGCGACTGTTCACCACGGAGGAGCTGCTGCCGTTGCGCGGACCTCGGACGGTGGAGGGCTGGGAGACGGTGGACCGGTTCTGGGCCGCTGTCGTCGCCTGGTGCGACGAGAGCGGGGTGGAGCTGGAGTCGAGTGAGTCGCTCCGCGTCGTCGAGCATCCGGCACTGCGGTCGATCATGTGGCCGTCGTGCCGGAGCCTCGCTGACGGGCCGACGGGTAGGTCTCAGCAATGTGGTGCTGTACGAGAAGGCGGTTGGCGTGCCGATGGCCGGCTTCGGTCACCACCCGACGGCATGACCGGACAGGCAGCGGCGCGACCAGCACGCCGCCCCGCCGGAACCCGAATCATCATCTCCTGGAGCAGGACCTCGACGGCGACAGCCGGAAACAGTCCTGTACAGCTACGTGGCCTCCGACGCCCCGGATCTGCACGCCGAGGTTTCGGCGATCCTACGGCCATAGCAATCCACTGCATCACTCTGAAGGCCTCGCCTCGCAAGTCGCTGGCTTATCGGGCACGTGGAACATCACCTCCAAGCCCCAAAGGCAACGAGACGTGCCCCCGACACACATGCCGACGCAACACGCTCTTCTGCCGCGAACAGCGCGCTCTTGACTGCCGCTGAAAGCAGCGCCGTACCGAAAACTGCTTTGGTGGTGCCCGGTTGGGCAAGGGGCTGTGCAGGCCGTGGCATCAGGGACTGTGTCGCCGGGTGCCCCTTGCGCACCACTCCCGAGGTCAGTTCGGCTGCCGGCGGGCCTGCTTCACCTCGCGGTCGATGGCCCAGGCGTCGGCGACCGGCCCGATGTGGCCGATCTTGTCGGGATTGATCACCACCTGGAGGGTCTGGATCTGCCCGTCGAGCACATCGAGGGCCAGGACATGAAGCACCTTGCCGTCCCGGTCGCGGAAGACTGCGCCGGGCTGGCCGTTGACCTCGTGCGGCTCGAACGACACGTCGATCCGGATCAGCCAGGGGAAGACCGTGCCCAGCACCCGGGCCACGCTCTCCGCGCCCATGACGGCCTTGGCCAGCTGCGGGGCCTTGCCGCCGCCGTCCCCGACCAGCTGCACATCGGCGGCCAGCAGATCCTGCAGCCTGCCCACATCGCCGTCCTTCAGCGCGTCGAAGAACCGCGTCGCCAGCTTCTGCCGCTCCTGGCGGTTCGCTTCGAACCGCGGCCGCCCGGCCTCCATATGCCGCCGCGCCCGCACCAGCAGCTGCCGGCATGCCGACTCCGAACGCCCCACCGCCACGGCGATCTCGTCGAACCCGAAGGCGAACACGTCCCGCAGCACAAACACCGCCCGCTCCAGTGGGCTGAGCCGCTCCAGCAGCAGCAGTGCCGCCATCGACACCGAGTCGGCCAGCTCCACCGACCGCGCCGGATCCTGATACGGATCGCTCAGCAGCGGCTCGGGAAACCACGGGCCCACGTACTCCTCCCGCCGCATGCGTGCGGAACGCAGTACATCGATCGAGACCCGCGTCACCGCAGCCGACAGAAAAGCCTTGGTCGACGTGGGCCGGGTCGCCGAGCCGTCAAAGCGCAGCCATGTCTCCTGCACCGCGTCCTCGGCCTCGCCCACGCTGCCCAGAATCCGATAGGCGATCGAAAACAGCAGCGGCCGCAGGTCCTCGAACTCCTCGACCTTGCTCACGCCGAATTCCCCCTTGAAGCCTTCCCACCCACCCGGCGGGTACTCGCCAGCCCAGGCATCCCCTGGTGGTCACCCGCGCCATGGGCAGGCCAGAGTAACGCCCCGAGCCCGAGGGCCCGGAGTCCGCAGCCGGACCCCGAGCCACTTGCTGATGCCGTTCAGTGGAACTGCCCAGGCTCGTAGTTGCCAGCCGGCTGACGGGTGATGATGTTCAGACGGTTCACCGCGTTCATGAAGGAGACCAGGATCACCAGGGCGGTGAGCTGCTCCTCGTCGTAGTGCTTGGCGGCGTGCGCCCACACCTCGTCGCTGACCCCACCGGCCGCGTCCGCGACCCGGGTCCCCTCCTCCGCCAGCTCCAGCGCGGCACGCTCGGC
This sequence comes from Micromonospora sp. IBHARD004, assembly GCF_052814115.1. Taxonomy (NCBI): domain Bacteria; kingdom Bacillati; phylum Actinomycetota; class Actinomycetes; order Micromonosporales; family Micromonosporaceae; genus Micromonospora; species Micromonospora sp. IBHARD004. The sequence goes on along the minus strand of NZ_CP199934.1, from coordinate 1,433,337 downwards.
CTCGGTGAAGACCGTGGCCTCCCTCCATGCCGTAACCAGGTTCAGCCGCACCGAGGTCTCGCCGGCGGCGGTGGCCTCTTTGGTGTGCATGTCGATGCAGACGGCGCAGCCGTTGATCTGACTTACGCGAAGCGCCACCAGCTCCTGCGTGGCGGTCGGCAGCGGCGAGTCCTTGAGCGCCTTGCCCGCCGACATGAAGTACTTGAGGGCCTTGCCGGCGGTCGGGTCGGCGAAGTAGTTCAGTCGTGCGTCCATGGTGTGCTCCTCTGTGGTCGTTAGTGGCTACACCCCCTGAGACGGGATAGCCCGCCCCCCAGTGACACGGACGAACGTGACCTGCGTCTCCCGGCCGTCGGCGCATTGCAATGCACGTGTCGACCACTGGCGGCACGGTCACCAGGATTAGGTGCGCGGATCTGCCGCCGAGCGGGCGCGCTGGGAGGCAGGAACTCCCGTCACCATCCGTAGGCATCCACCAAAGGCATCGATTCGCCCCCAGCGCACGCACGTGCCGATGTGAGCGTGATTGGGAGTACTCCCATGATCGGTATCAAAGGTGAGGTGCGAGCCGCCTCCGGTGGAGTACTTAGGGCTTCAGCGGCCTACTGCTGATGTAGCCCGGATGCCAGGTGAGGGGCCACTTCAGGGATCGTCCCGGATGCCAACACGGGGTTGAGATCCATAGCCTGATGAACGATGAGGTCGGAACGACACCGGCAAACGACGTTAGTGAGAGGCCCCGGATGACGCCCGGCATTTTGATCCTGATGATCACCGTTGGTGCCGTTGTGGCCCTTATCCTCGCTGGCCGCGCCAGGTGGGTGTTGTATGCCGGTGGCCTCTTGCTCGCTGCGTATCTCATCGCGCGAGCAATCGCAGAACCTTTCGTCATCGACATGTCCGATGGAGCCACCTACAGAAATGATTGGGGCGGTCCTCACCTGGCCGGGGTGCTCGCTGTCCATTGCGGCCCGGGTCTTTTAGCAGCATTGCTGATCGGATGGTTGGTGAGCCGCCGGGTCATGTCCGGAAGGACCGGAGGGGGTCAAGCAAAACCGCTGTGAACCAATTGAGCGATGTGCCGGCCGATGCCGTTGCAGCCCTCCACCGCCCAGAGCCGGTCCTTGTGCTGCCGGCCGAGCTTGAGCATCGTCTGGTAGCCGTCGCGGTCGGTGGTGAACCGGCCCTGGGCAAGGATCTTCTCGCGGTCGTTGATGATCTCGATGGTCGCGGACCGCTTGTGCGGATCCATGCCGATGATGACACCTCTCACGCTCGTCCTCCTCGATCAGACACAGGTGATGTCAGCGAGGAGGGCAGCGCTACTTCGAGCTGGGCAGACCCCTCTTGAGCCTCTCCCGGCCACGGTGACCGGCAGGACGCACGCCAGATGAGAGCCACACCAAACCGCGGTGGGCAGCCGATGAGAGAGCGACCCCGCCGGTCACCTCGACCAAGCCTGGCCGGGCTGCGGTCGTAGCGCCAGTTAACAAGTAGCCGATGAGGGTGCGTTGACTGTCCTGCATGTCGATGCGCTGGCCTTAATGGAACCGATGTCACTTGACCTGGTGGCGCGTCGGCCCGAGGCATGTCGTCGAGGCTGGACGTCGACACGCCACGCGAACGGTCGGCGACCCCCGGGCCGCCAATGAGCGTAGGTGTCCCGGATGGCGGCCCTGTGCGGGAATGTTCACCGGACGGGTCATGCGGGACACCCCGCCGCGCTCAGGCCATCTGAGCTGTGGCGTCCCGTATGAGGTTCCTTGTTCGAGATGGCGCAGACCGGGCACCGCTAATGGACTGGACCTCAATTGCGGTTGAGGTTTTAGGGTGTGGGTCATGCCAACTGCTGAGACGGGAACGCGTCTATCCATGGGTCGCGATACTTTCGGCCGTCAGGGATTCGGCGCGATGAGGTTGCGCGATGGAACCGCCGACGGCACCGACCGCGACCCGGTGGCGGTGGTCCACGCCGCCCTTGATGCGGGCGTCACGATGGTGGACACCGCAGATGCCTACCGGAATGAAGAGCTGGTCGGCCGGGCAATCCGAGGGCGCCGTGATGAGGTGCTGCTGGCCAGCAAGTTCGGGTTGGTATGGCGAGATGAGCTCGCCGGCGGCTTCGATGTACGGGCTGACCGGTCGTACGTGCGGCAGGCGAGCGAGGCGAGCCTGCGACGGCTCGGTGTCGACGTGATCGACCTCTACTACCTGCACCATCGCAGTGAAAAGGTCCCGATCGAGGAAACCGTCGAAGCCATGGCCGAACTGGTCAACCAGGGGAAGGTGCGCGCCCTTGGCCTGTCCAACGTGACGGCGGACGACCTACGCCGCGCACACGCCGTTCACCCGATCGCGGCGCTACAGGAGCAGTGGTCACTGGTGCAGCGCGACATCGAGCAGGAGCTGCTGCCTACCGTGGCCGACCTCGGAGTGGTCGTCGTGGCCCACTCCCCAAACGGTCATGGACTCCTCCACCAGCCTCCGAGCACAGCCGACGAGCAAGTAGCGAGCGGCCTACGCGCCGCACTGGGCGAGATCGCCGGTAGACACGGCACCACGAGCGGGCAGGTCGCACTGGCCTGGGTGCACCACCGGCAGCAGGCACACGGCGTGCCGGTCATCCCGATCCCCGGGACCACCAGCGTCCGCCACCTGCGTTCCAACGTCGCCGCGGCCGACCTAAGCCTGTCCGACGACGACCTGCGCCGGCTCGATACCCTCCGAGCTGCGTCGTGACCCGCACACCGTGTCCGGTAGCGGATCGTCTTACGGGACGGGTTGGACGGGCTTCATGGGTCAACATCGCCAGGCTGCCAACTCCCCGGTGACCGAGCCGCGCTATCGCCCACGCTGCCCCGGACTGAATGAGGATGCAGTCCAAGGTCGGCATTGAACATCATGCCGCTGGTCGGGCGTTGACAGCTCGCCGAGCGGGGACACGTCCGACTCTGCCGATCTGAGCGCGTTCGTCGCTGGTTGCCGCGACCAACGCCGTGGCGGGTACTACGGGCCGGGTCTGCCGACCATTTCGAGGGGTCGGCTCCTAACTTGTCGCGGTCGCCGGCATGGCGGAGCCGCCGCTGCGCCTGGCCGTCGGGGCCGACGCGATCGACGGCATCCGGGCCGCACTCGAATCCCGGCCGGCCGCGCTGGAGAAGTCAGCCCAGCGCGGCCGCCTTGCGCAGCAGCACTGAGCGTTCGCGCTGGTTGGCGCACAGCCGGGCCGCCAGCTCCAGCTCGGCGCGCGCCTCCGGTCGCCGACCGAGACGGGCCAGCAGCTCCCCGCGTACGGTCGGAACCAAATGCGAACCGGGGAGCCGGTCCAAGGCGATCAGCTCGTCCACCATGGCCAGGGCTTGCGCCGGACCCGAGGCCATGGCCACGGCGACGGCCCGGTTGAGCTCGACCACCGGCGAGGGCGCGACCCGGCCGAGCGCCTCGTAGAGCACCACGATCCGGTCCCAGTCGGTCGCCTCCACCGACGGCGCCGACGCGTGGGCGGCGGCGATCGCAGCCTGCAGGCCATAGGGGCCGAGCCCGCGAACCGATGCCTTGGCCAGCGCGGCCAGCCCACGGCGGACCGCCGAGAAGTCCCACCGCCGCCGGTCCTGGTCCGCCAGCAGGATCGGCGAACCATCCGGGCCGGTCCGGGCCGGGAAGCGCGCGGCCGTCAGCTCGCACAGCGCGAGCAAACCGTGCACCTCCGGCTCGTCCGGCTGCAGCGCGGCCAGCGTGCGGGCCAGCCGGATCGCCTCGTACGCGACGCCGGGGCGTAGCAGTCGGTCGCCCGACGTGGCCGTCGACCCCTCGGTGAAGATCACGTAGACGACGCTGAGCACGCCGCCCAGCCGTTCCCGGCGCTCACCGGCCGGCGGCAGCTCGAACGGCACCCCGGCCGCCGCGATCGTCTTCTTCGCCCGGGTGATGCGGGCCTGCACGGTCGGCACGGGTACCAGGAACGCGCGGGCGATCTGTTCGGTGGACAGGCCGCCGACCACGCGCAGGGTCAGCGCCACCCGGGCCTCGGGGGAGAGCACCGGGTGGCAGCTGACGAACATCAGCGCCAGGATGTCGTCGTCGATCCGGTCGGGGTCGATGTCCTCGTCGACCACCGGGTCAGCCGCCAGCAGGGCGTATCGGTCCTGCAGGGCGGTCCGGCGGCGGATCGCGTCGATCGCCCGCCGCCGGGCCGTGGCCATCAGCCAGCCGGCCGGATTGGCCGGAGAGGTGAGCGGCCACGACACCAGCGCCTCGGCCACCGCCTCCTGGGCGGCATCCTCGGCCAGCCCGAAATCGCCGGTGAACCGGGTCAGCGCGGCGACGATCCGCGCCGACTCGATCCGCCAGACGGCCTCGACGTCGACCGTACCCATCAGATCCGGCCGGTGCTCTCGCTCCCGGCCCGTTCCTCGACGGCCCCCTCGTTGTCCTGCGGCATCTCGTCGTCCCCGGCCACCCGCCGGATCTCGATCTTGGACCCGGTGACCGACGGGACCCGCTTGGCCCACTCGACCGCCTCCTGCTTCGAAGCGACATCGAGCAGGAAGTAGCCCCCGAACAGTTCCTTGGTCTCTCCGTACGGCCCGTCCGTGACCACCGGGGCCTCGCCGCTGAAGTCGACCACGACGCCCTGGCCCGCATCGTCCAGCCCTTCGGCCGCGACGAACACGCCGGCCTTGACCAGCTCCTCGATGTAGTGGTACGTCGTGGCCGCCAACTCTTCGAACCCGGCCATCAGGGCCGCGTTCGACTCATCGGTGCCCCGCATGATCAGCATGTACTTCGGCATCGCGTTCTCCTCGTCCGGCGGGGCCGCCTCTCGGCCCTCGCACTCGCACCCACACGTCGAACGAGCGGCCCGCGGATCGACATGGCCCCGGAGAAATCTCTCGCCGCGACGCAGCCGAATCCGTCCGAACCGCGTTGCGCCCGTCAGACCTGGCCCTGAGCGATGGCTGACGCGGACGCCATGCTGATCAGAAAGCTTATCGTCGCAGCTTTGGAAGGCGGCGACGCTCACACGGATCTGCGGAAACCATTCGGTACGCGCTCAGTGATTTCTTTCCGCTACCTGGCTGAAGAGAGGGCGACGGGAATCTTTAGCGGCGTTTCGCCCGCGGCGCACTCTCTTGCCGCTGACAACGCGCCGCCCCGGCGATGCGGCTGGCCGGACACGGTCGGGCGGACCACTGTGATTGTCTCGGCGGTCCGGCGACGGACCATGTGACTCAGGTTGGCGCGCGGCGCGGCTCCGAAGGGGCTGTGCCGCGCACTCGGGCAAGCCCCGACCACAACGCGACCACTGCAGCATTCGTCCCTCACTCACATAGGTTTAGTGGTACCTGCGACGCTGTCTCGGTCCATGTAGAGCTCGATGGTCACGTCAGCCTTGCGCGGCACGATCAGGCGGCGGTCCAGGGCCGGAGCTTCCCCGGGTTGCGTACCGCCCAGATCTGGTTGATGCGGTCACCGACGATGTCGAACGCGATCACCATCACGGTGACGCCGTCCCGCTGGGCCACCAGGCCGGGCCGGCCGTTGACCGTGCGCTCCAGCATCGTCATCCCGGGCGCACGGCCGGTGATGTCGACGGTGTAGCGCGCGATCTGCTCACTGCCCTCAACTGGGCGGAGCAGCGCGTTGACGAGGCCGCCGCCGTCGGCGATCGCCGTCGCGGCGGGGTCGAGGAGGTCGATGAGGGCCTCGATGTCCTTGGCCTCCCACGCCTGTTTGAAGGCTCTGACAATGTCGGCCTGCCGGCTCGCCGGGGTGGTGGGAGCCTGCGCGGCCTGGACGCGGCGACGGGCCGAGGAGGCCAGCTGGCGGCAGGCCGCCGGCGTACGCCCCACGATCTCGGCCACCTCCCCGAACGGGTAGCGGAAGACGTCGTGCAGGATGAACGTGACGCGCTCTGCCGGGGTCATCGACTCGAGCATCACCAGGAACGCCATGTTGATCGACTCATCGAGGGTGACGCGGTCGGCCGGGTCGACCGGCCGTCCGGTCAGCCACTCCGCGGGTTCGGGCAGCGGCTCCGGGATCCACTCGCCCACATAGCGCTCCCGCCGGGCCCGCGCCGAGCCGAGCACGTCCAGACAGATACGGCTGGTGACCGTGGTCAGCCAGCCGCCGGGCGACGCGATGGCCTCCTGTTGCTCGCGCGACATTGCATACCAGCGGGCGTAGGTCTCCTGCACGGCGTCCTCGGCGTCGGCCAGGGATCCGAGGAGCCGGTACGCGAGGTTGATCAGCTGACCCCGCTCGCTCATGATCGCACTCAGCGTCGGGCCGAGCTCTGGCGCGGATGGGGTGCTCATGGGCCCTCACATTTCGGGGTGCTGCGTCGTCGGACTCCATGCGACATCATCCCGTACGCACCTCAAGGAGTTCCCCTCATGCGTAAGGCTTTCGCCGCACTGGCGTACCTGCTCGTGTTCATCGTCGTAGCCCAGTTCGTCTTCGCCGCGACGGGCGCGTTCAGTACAGCGCCCCACGAAGAGTCCTTCGGGCCGCACCACGCGCTTGGTTATGTGATCTTCATCGTGCCCTTGGTGATGGTGATCCCCGCCGCGCTGGCCCGGGTGCCGGGACGGATCTACGGGTTGGCGGCCCTGGTCGCCGGGCTGACCGGTCTCCAGGTGGTGATCGCGGAGCTCGCCAAGTCGTACAGCGGCAGCACGGCCGGCGAGATCGTCTCCGGCCTGCACGCAGTCAGCGGCCTGGCCATCCTGGCGGTGGCCGGGATGATCGCCCGGCAGGCGCGAAGAATCACCCGCGCTTCGTGATCCCGCTTTAAGACCGCACCGCTGCGGATCTGCGCGGCGGAGGCCGTCCCGCGATCGAGGTCGCGGGTGCCGAGCAGGACCGTGTGGCCACCAGCGAGCCAACGGCAGCGGCGACGCATCCGCACCACATCAACATAGGTAAGGATACCGAAGCCGTGTGCATGTTGCTGGTCGGTGAGCGATTGGCACCCGAGCACTGGCGCGCGGGCCGAGGCCGGGACGACGCCGACGAGACGCTGCGCCGGCTCACGCAGCGGCTCGAGGCGGCGGCCGAGGCGTACCGGCTCGTCGCCGAGGCGCTCGCCGCGCGGGACCGGGAGCTCACCCGGCCCGACTCGCCATCACCGAGACCATCGCCGAGGCCCGGCGGGTCGGTCTCGTCGTCACCCCGGAGGGCACGGTCACGGCGGCGGGCGGCGCCCCCATGGCCGTACGGGCGCTGGCCCGCCGGCTCTCCGCCGTCGTCGCCGAGGCCATGGCGGAGGCGGCGGCGCGGGCGCGAGTGGCCGACCTGCTCGACGCCCTGCTCCCGCCGCGCTGACCTGCCCGGCGTCGGTCAGGGCTCCGACCAGGCGGTCTGGACGACCCGCGCGTCGTCGCGCCGGCGGACCAGGGTCCCCCGGCCGGCCGGCAGCGGCTGCGGCCGCAACCCGCCCAGGATCGCCCCCTCCTCCCGGTTGCCGGACATCAGCAGGCCCGGCGAGTCCAACTCGCGCAGGTGTTGCAGCACCGGCTCGTAGAGCGCCCGGGCGGCGCCGCCAACCCGCCGGGCGATGATCAGGTGCAGGCCGATGTCCCGGGCCTGCGGCAGCAGGTCGTAGAGCACGCTGAGCGGGTTGCTGCCGCCGCTGGCCACGAGGTCGTAGTCGTCCACCAGGAGATAGAGGTCGGGCCCGTGCCACCAGCTCCGGTCGCGCAGCTGCTGCGGAGTGACCTCGGGGCCGGGCAGCCGGTTCGTCATCGCCTCGCGGATCGCGCCGAGCCCCTCGGCGAGGACCTGCCGGGAGGGGGCGTACTCCAGCAGGTGGTCGCCCTCGACCGCGCCGAGCAGGCCACGACGGTAATCGGCGATGACCAGCCGGGCCTGGGCGGGCGTACGGCGGGCCACGATCTGCCGGGCGATGAGCCGGATCAGGTTCGTCTTGCCGCACTCCGCGTCGCCGAAGACGATGAGGTGCGGTTCCCGGTCCAGGTCGAGGTGGACCGGGGCGAGCGACGACTCGTCCAACCCGATCGGCAGCCCGGTCCCCGACGGGTCGCTCAGCTCGTTCAGCTCGGCCACCAGCAGCTGACGCGGCAGCAGCCGCACCGGCGGGGCCGGCCGCCCCGGCCACGCCCCCGCGACCCGGTCCGCCAGCTCGACCGTCGCCTCGGCCAGGTCCTCGACGCCGTTCCGGCCGTCGATCCGGGGCAGGGCGCTCAGGAAGTGCAGCCGGCCCGGGGCCAGCCCACGCCCCGGCGACCGGGGCACGTTCGCCGCCGCACGCCGGTCGATCTCGGACTCGCTCGGGTCGCCGAGCCGCAGCTCCAACCGGCTGCCCAGCAGGTCCCGCAGGGTGGGTCGGACCTCCAGCCAACGGGCCGCGGTGAGCACCACGTGGATCCCGAAGCCCAGGCCCCGCCGGGCGATGCCGGTGACGACCTCCTCCAGCTCCTCGTACTCCTGCCGCAACGCGTTCCACCCGTCCACCACGAGGAACACGTCACCGAACGGGTCGTCGGCGAACTCCCCGGCCGCCCGGCGCGCCCGGTACGACGCCATGGACTCCACGCCGCCGGCGGCGAAGCGGGCCTCCCGGGCGTCGAGGACCGCGCTCACGTCGGCGACCGTACGCCGCACCGCCTCGGCGTCCCGGCGGGTGGCGACGCCGGAGACGTGCGGCAACCGCTCCAGCGCCCGCAGCGCCCCGCCGCCCAGGTCCAGGCAGAAGAACTGCACCTCCCGCGGGGTGTGGGTCAGCGCCAGCGAGGCCACGATCGAGCGGAGCATGATGCTCTTGCCGGAGAGCGGCGCGCCCACCACGCCGACGTTGCCGCCGCCCCCGCCCAGCTCCAGGCGCAGCGGCTCGCGGCGCTGTTCCTTGGGCATGTCGACCAGGCCGACGGTCGCGGTCAGCAGCCGCCGGTCCCGGGCGACCGTGAGGCCCCGGACCGGGTCGCGCGTCAGCGGCGGGAGAAGTTCGTCCAGGGTGGGCGGTTCGGCCAGCGGCGGCACCCAGATCTGGTGGGCCCGGCTCCCCCGGCCGCGCAGCCGCTCCACCACGATGTCGAGCGGGCTGCGCCCGACCACCTCCGGCGGGACGGCGGCACCGGCCGCCACCGGCGGCCCCGAGACGTACGCGGCGCGGAAGCGGGTCATCGTCGTGCCCGCCTTCAGGTAGCCGTGGCCGGGCGCCCTCGGCAACTCGTACGCCTCCGGCACGCCGAGCACGACCCGGCTCTCCATCGCGGAGAAGGTCCGCAGGCCGATCCGGTACGACAGGTGGCTCTCCAGGCCCCGCAGCCGCCCCTCCTCGAGCCGCTGGCTGGCCAGCAGCAGGTGCACCCCGAGGGACCGGCCGACCCGGGCCATCTGGACGAAGACGTCGATGAACTCGGGTCGCGCCGTGAGCAGCTCGGAGAACTCGTCGCAGATCACCAGCGTCGTGGGCAGCGGGGGCAGCTGGGCGCCGGCCGCCCGGGCCCGCTCGTAGTCCCAGCGGCTGGCGTGGTTGCCGGCGGCGCGGAGCACCTCCTGCCGGCGGAGCAGCTCGCTGGTCAGCGCGTCCGCCAGCCGGTCGATCAGCGCCAGGTCGTCGGCGAGGTTGGTGATCAGCGCACTCACGTGGGGCAGCTCGGCCAGCGGGCCGAACGTCGCGCCGCCCTTGAAGTCGATCAGCACGAGGTTGAGCTCGTCGGGGGAATGGGCCGCCGCGAGCGCCAGCACGACCGTCCGCAGCAGTTCGCTCTTGCCGGACCCGGTCGCCCCCACCAGCAGGCCGTGCGGGCCCATCCCGTCCTGGGCCGACTCCTTCAGGTCGAGCAGCAGCGGGCGCCCCCAGTTGTCGAGACCGACGGGCACCCGCAGGTAGTCCGGCCCGAGCGGCGTGTGCCGTCCCTCGAATTGCCACAGCGCCGCCCGGTCCGGCACACCGAGGACGAGCAGGGTCTCGTCCGGCTGCTCCACGTCCCGGGTGGGACCGGTGGTGGGCGTCGTCCCCGCCGACGCCGTCCCCCAGGCCTCGGCGATCACCGACACCATCACCCCGCCGCTGTCCGGCACGCCGGCCTCGACCTCCGCCTCACCCTCGGCGTCACCGGCCGACAGGTCCGGCAGCGCGATGCGGAAGGTACGCCGACCGTGGATGGCCCAGCCGGGCAGGTTGAGCGGCAGGCGGGCCGCCTGGTCCGGGTTGATCAGCGACTCGTGCGGCTGCGACAGGCGGGTCTCGATCCGGGTCTGCGGCAGCTCCCGCAGCTCCTCCGGGATGACCCGCCAGCTGCGCTCCGCGATGACGACGTGGACCCCGTACCCGAGGCCCTTGTTGGCCAGGTCGACCACGCGCGGGGTGAAGTCGGGACGCAGGTTGGCGAAGTCCTGCCAGCGGTCGACGACCAGGAAGACGTCCGGGCAGGGCCCGGCGTCGAGGTCGGCCCGCCGGGCCCGCAGGCTCGCCGGCGACTCCAGCTCGTGGTGGCGGAAGAGCTGCTTGCGGTCGAGGACGTCCTGCTCCAGCCGGTCGAGAAGCTTGCTGACCTCGGCCACCTCGTCGTCGCCGCGCACCTCCCGCACGTGCGGCAGCCGCCGCATCGGCCCGAGCCAGTTCCCGCCGGACTCCAGGCAGTTGAACGCCACCTCGTCGGCGGAGTGGGTGAGCGCCAGCCCGCCGATGATGGTGCGCAGCAGGGTGGTCTTGCCGGTGCCGGCGCGGCCGACGACCAGCAGGTGCCCCTCGGAGGAGGCCAGGTCCAGCCAGACCGGCTCCCCGGCAGGCTGGTCGATCCGCTGCGCCTGACCGACCGGCACCTTGAGCAGGCCGCGCCGCCGCCAGGCGGTGGCGCAGAGCTTCACCTCACCGGCCGGCTCCAGCGGCCCGAGCAGGTCGCCGAGGCGGGGATCCCGCTGGTCCCGGTGGCGCCCCTGGCGGTGGTGCCCGTCCCGGGAGAGGGCGATGTGGATCTCGTCGCTCGCGTTGCCGAACTGGCACGGCGTCTGCGCCGACCGCTTGGGCAGCTCCAGGTGCACGTACCGCCAGAGGTCGTCCGGAGTGATCCGGCCCTGGCCGCTGATGTCCGCGGCGCCGGTGCTCAGCCCCTGGATGATCGTCTCGGTGAAGGCCGACCGCAGCCGGGGCTCGGTGTCGGAGGCCGGGCGTCCGTCGTCGGCCCGCTCCACCGAGTTGGTCGCGGTGATGACGTACCGGCCGTAGCCGGTCTTCAGCTCGCCGTCGATGGCGAGGTCGTCGGTGGTCTTCAGGCCGTGCCCCTCGAACGCCCCGCTGTAGCAGCAGTCGAGCAGGATGACCGAGCTGGCCGCGTCCGACTCGTCGAGCAGCTCCCGGACGAAGGAGGCGGAGATCGCGGTCGACGAGAGGTGATCCACCTCGGTGTTGGCCACCGCCAGGTGCAGCCGGCCCCGCTTGCTGGTGCGGACACCGTGCCCCGAGAAGTAGAGCAGGACGAGGTCTTCCGGGCCGGCCGCCCGGAGCATCGACTCGATCGCCCGCTCGATGGAGCTCTTCGACTCGTTCTCCAGCAGCACGGTCTGGTCGAAGGCGCCGACGTCCGCGTCGGCCAGCAGGCTCAGCAGGTCCCGCGCCTCCTCCCGGGGCGCGTAGAGGTCCGCCAGCGAGTCGTCGATGTACCGGTCGTTGGCGATCAGCAGTGCCCGTCGCTGTCCCACGGCTCAGCTCCCGGTGGGGGCGCCCCCGCCGTTCCCGTGCGCCGCGGGCAGCGCGGCGCCCGCCGAGGGTTCGGTCGTCGCGGGTACGCCCAGCAGCCGGGCCAGCTGCTCGACGAGCTGCGGGTCCACCCGGGTCGACCCGGTGACGACCAGCTCGTTGTCGCCGCTGCGGAGCCGGATCGAGCGCGCCCGGACCCGGTCCGCGTACGCGACCGCGATCCGGGCGATCGCCTGCATCGTGGTGGCGGAGAAGAGCCCGCCGACGGCGAGCATTCCCAGCTCCCAGGCCTGCGGCGACTTGCCGTGCGAGGTGGCCGGCGACTGCGCGTACCCGACCTGCAACCCCCGGACCGTGCGCAGGTCCTCGGCGAGCCCGGTCGCGAGCGCGTCGACCCGCTCGGCGGGCAGCGGCGCGGACGGCTCGATCAGCAGGGAGAGTTCGGGCACAGCACACCTCCGGCAGCACGACTGTCTACATTCAACACCACCAACGTGAGTGCCCCGGCCCCAGACGGACCGGGGCGCTCGGAGAATGGGCGTTACGCGACGAACCGGGTCCGGCGCCGGCGGGCCACCAGGTAGCCGACACCGCCGAGCAGCAGCAGCGCCGCGCCGGTGCCCGCCACGGTGGCGGTCTTCGAGCCGGTCACCGGCAGGCCCCCGCCGTCGCCGCCGCCCGCGCCCGGAGCGGCCGGGCTGGCGCTGGGCACGCCGGTCGTCGAGCTCGCGGTCGCCGTCGGGCTCGCGGTCGCCGTCGGGCTCGCCGAGGCCGTCGGGCTGGCGGTCGGGGGCGCGACCAGGCTGGCGTACACGAAGTTGATCGGTCGAGGCATGCTCGGCAGCGGCAGGTCCCGGGGCGCCAGCGTCAGCGTCGACCCGCTGCCACGCACCGGCGTCGTGCCCTGACCGGCATCGCCCTCCGGCCTCCAGGATGGAGGGTGGCCCGGAACCGAATATGCCGCTGGCCGGCACCCCGTGTCTTGGGGTGCCGGCCAGCGGCGTATTGCTTCACGGGTCAGCTGTTCCAGTGCTGGGCGACCAGGTCGGCGGCCTGCTTCTCCCACTGGGCGTAGGCGTCCGGGTAGGCCGACACCTGCACCGTCTGCGCGGCCTCGGTCAGCGGCATGTCCCGCCACCCGTCGACCTGCTTCAGACCCTTCTCGAACGCCAGGGTCGCGTACTCCGGGTCGGTGATCTGCTCCGGCGTACCCCAACCACTCGACGGGCGCTGCTGGAACAGGCCCAGCGAGTCATGGTCGTTGGCGTCACCCAGGTGACCCAGGTTCTCCAGCTTCGACTCCTGCAGGCTGGTCGCGATCGAGATGACCGCGGCCCGCTCCGGCAGACCCGCCTTCTTCGTCGCGGCGATGATCGCCTTCGCGTTGCCGGTCTGCTCATCGTTCAGGGTGATCTTCGACTGGGCGCCCTGCACACCGTGCGGGATCAGCTTCTTCTTGTCGACACCCGGCTTGTCAGCCTGCACCGCGACCGCGACGGGCTTGCCAGCCACCGGGGTGGTGTCGGCGTGAGCGGCGATCGGACCGGCGAACACACCACCGGCAAACGCCAGACCAGCAACACCCAGCACGCTCTTACGAATGATCGAAGTCATGATGAAGCTCCTTGGGGGGTTGGCGCACACCCGGTGGGGGCCGGGAGATGCGCAAGCACCGTCAGGCGCTCACAAGCACAAGGGGGGAAGTCTCTGCCCGGTCCGACCGCGGGGCGGGTGCCTCTTCGCGGCACCGGGACCATGTGTAACGACCGGCAGGCCGCCATCATTCCGGGGCCCAACCATCGGCCCGGTCGAGCGGGCCAGGTACTCGGTCGTACGCCAGATGTAACGACCCCCGGCCGGCCACGATTCCGCCGCCAGGATGCCGCCGGTCACACCCGGAAACGGGACATCCGACCCAGACCACCCGCCATCCCTCCGGGCGGACCGGACATCCGGCACCACATCCCCGATATGGCGGTATCCGCCCCCGGGCATCGCCACATCGGCGACATGCAGCCGATCACGCACATCAAGCACCGAACACAGGCGAGACCGCCCGAGCCGGACACGACGGGCCGCCCGCCCCACCGTGGAACGGTGTGGGGGTCGGCTGGGACGCGCGACATCTGGCCCGATATCCGGCGGGAGCGCTGGAGGCCACTCCAGCCGAACGGCAGCGGTGGCGAGAGTGGCGCCGGCAACGGTGAGTGGCGGCGTCTGCCGCGCCGACGGCCGGACGGGCTGTCGCGGAGAGAGGTCCCGACGCTGGTCACGGTCTGCTCCTCCGAAGACCGCGTCCGGTTACTTATCGAGTGTCGGGTTTACTGACCGTGACGGTCACAGCATCGGCTCAAGGACCGGCGTGATCTAGGTACGGCTCGTCAAATCAGGTAGCGTCGCCTGTCACACCGTCTTTGCACCAACCCTGGCTGCCCGTCATAGGGGGCCGAATCGGAGGGACACAGCCGTGAGGTTCGATAGCGCAGTCCGCAAGGCTGGCCTCGTCGTGGCGATCGCCGCCCTCGCGGTGAGCGCGGGATGCGCCAAGAAGGACGAGAGCGAGGTCCAGGCGAACGGCGTCAAGCTCATCGAGAAGGGCAAGCTGACCGTCTGCACCCACCTGCCGTACGCGCCCTTCCAGTCGAAGGATGCCAGCGGCAAGGTGATCGGGTTCGACGTCGACGTGATGGACCTGGTCGCCAAGGAACTGGGCGTCGAGCAGACGATCGTCGACACGCCGTTCGAGGGCATCAAGTCCGGCCAGGACCTGAACACGGGCAAGTGCGACGCGGCCGCCGCCGGCATGACGATCACCGAGGAACGGCAGAAGGTGATGAACTTCTCCGATCCTTACTTCGACGCGACCCAGGCGATGTTGGTCAAGACCGGCAAGCCGTACAAGTCGCTCGACGACCTCAAGGGCAAGAAGCTCGGCGTCCAGGCCGCGACCACGGGCCGTGACTACGCCCGGAAGTTCGAGAAGGAGAAGGGCCTGCAGCTCGTCGAGTTCGAGGATCTCGCCGCCCTGCAGCAGGCCCTCGCCAACGGCCAGATCGAGGCCGCCGTCAACGACCTGCCGGTCTGGACCGAGTACATCAAGGAGCACCCGGGCGGGTTCGAGGTGACCGCCGAGTTCGACACCGGCGAGCAGTACGGGTTCTCGGTGAAGAAGGACAGCAACCCGGAACTGCTCAAGAAGATCAACGAGGTGCTGGCCAAGGCCAAGCAGGACGGCACCTACGACAAGATCTACGAGAAGTGGATCGGCAAGCAGCCGAACTCCTGATTGAAGCTCGTGGCGGGAGGGCGCGCGCCGAGCGCGCCCTCCGCGTACGCAACCTCCCCGTAGGCAAGGAGCGTCTCGAACCGTGAAGCTGCGACGCCGCCAGCGAGAGCGGCTGTCCCTCTGGCTCCAGTACCTGGCCTTCCTCGCCATCATCGCCGTGGTGATCTTCGCCGCGGACTGGGGCAGGCTGAGGGACGCGTTCTTCCGCGTCGACATCATCGAGTCGATGTTCCCGACGATCATCACCGTCGCGCTGCGCAACACGATCCTCTACACACTGGGTGCGTTCGCCTTCGGCCTCGTGTTCGGCACCATCCTCGCGCTGATGCGGCTGTCCCGGGTGGCTCCGTACCGCTGGTTGGCGACGGCGTACATCGAGCTGTTCCGGGGTCTGCCCGCGCTGCTGGTGCTCTTCCTCGTCGGGTACGGCATTCCCATCGCCTTCCCGGAGCGGGAGATCCCGGGCGGCGTGTTCGGTTCGATCGCGATCGGTCTCGGGTTGACCGCCGCGGCGTACATGGCCGAGACCATCCGGGCCGGCATCCAGGCCGTGCCGAAGGGACAGATGGAGGCGGCGCGCACCCTCGGCATGTCGCACTTCACCGCGATGCGCACCATCGTCATCCCGCAGGCGTTCCGGATCGTGATCCCGCCGCTGACGAACGAACTCATCCTGCTCACCAAGGACTCGTCGCTCGCCTACGTGCTCGGCGTGACGGCACAGACCATCGAGGTCACCAAGTTCGGTCGGGACACGCTGAACGACCGGGTGAACGCCACCCCGCTGCTGGTGGCCGGCCTCACCTACCTGGCGATCACCCTGCCCCTCTCCCAGGTGGTACGACGCCTCGAACTCCGCTACGCCAAGGCTCGGTGACCCACATGACGACAACGCAACCCCGGCCCGCCGTCGAGATCCGCGACCTGCACAAGTCCTTCGGGCCGCTCGAAGTGCTCAAGGGCATCGACTTCGAGGTCGGCCACGGCGAGGTGGTCTGCGTCATCGGGCCGTCCGGGTCCGGCAAGTCGACGCTGCTGCGGTGCGTCAACCTGCTGGAGGAGCCGACGGCCGGCAAGATCTGGGTGAACGGGGTCGAGATGACCGACCCGGATGTCGAGATCGACTCGGTACGCCGCGGCATCGGCATGGTCTTCCAGTCGTTCAACCTCTTCCCGCATCTGACCGTGCTGAACAACCTCACCATCGCCCAGCGCCGGGTACTCCGGCGCGGCCGCGCCGAGGCCGAGCGGATCGCGCGGGACAACCTGGAGCGGGTCGGCCTGACCGACAAGGCCGACGCGTTCCCGACGCAGCTCTCCGGCGGGCAGCAGCAGCGGGCGGCGATCGCCCGCTCGCTGTCGATGGAGCCCAAGCTGATGCTCTTCGACGAGCCGACCTCCGCGCTCGATCCGGAACTGGTCGGCGACGTGCTCACCGTCATGCGCAAGCTGGCCGAGGACGGCATGACGATGATGGTGGTCACCCACGAGATGGCGTTCGCCCGGGACGTCGCCGACCGGGTCGTGTTCATGGACGGCGGCGTGGTGGTCGAGCAGGGGCCGCCGCAGGAGGTGCTCGGCGCGCCGCGGCACGAACGGACCCGCTCGTTCCTCTCCCGGGTCCTCGACCCGACCCATGTCGCGCAGCTTGGTCAGCCCGACCAGTCCCCCGAGCCACCGGAGCTGCCTGGCCTGCCGGCCGACGACCGCCACAACCTGTGACAGCCGTTCATCGCGACTTTGTGCAC
The DNA here is from genome assembly GCF_052814115.1 of Micromonospora sp. IBHARD004. NCBI lineage: Bacteria > Bacillati > Actinomycetota > Actinomycetes > Micromonosporales > Micromonosporaceae > Micromonospora > Micromonospora sp. IBHARD004. The sequence continues at coordinate 1,416,635 of NZ_CP199934.1, read as the reverse complement.
GCCGGTCGAAGCGCGTGGCCGGGTCGACGTCGATGAGGTGCCGCAGGGCCGCACGTCGCACCGCTGAAGCACGAGCGGCTGCCGGTGATCACGGATGATCGCCAGCTGACCCACCGCGAGTAGCAACATCACTCTTGCTCGGCCGGCACAAGAGCTGGAAGTTGACGGCGCCCAAGGCACCGTGGTTGCCGAGGCCGCATCGCCGCGGCCCGGATGCCCATGAGGAGCCAATGGCTACCCGCGCTGCGAGGGCTTGACCAGGCTCAGCCAGCGCGCGGCCTCGTCGGCTCGCAGCGGGCCGTGCACGGTCACCGTCGGACGCATCAGCGGGTACGGACGACCGGCATTCCAGGTCCGTTGGTACGGCGGCGGGTCGACGACGACCACCCGCATCCCTTCCAGCTTCGGGATGTCGGCGGGTCTTCCCTCGTTCCAGATCCACTCGCCGGCGGCGTCGACCAGGTTGAAGTTTCCCCGGATGCCTCCCGGGGGCGTCAGATCCTCGCAGTCGGAGGCTGCCGCGATCTCCGCAGCGCTCGGCCGCTGTCCCGGCAGCATGCCCCGTGACTCGTCGCCTATCAGCGCGGCCGCGAGCAGCGTGTGGAGTTGGAAGTTGTCGCCGATGCCGCTGATCGTCACCCGGAAGCCACGTCCGGTCGCCCGATGCAGCACGATCAGTGGCTCCTCGTCCAGGACCAGCAGCAACCCGTACAGCCAGTGCGCCGTGCCGATCTGCTCACGCGTCGCGTCGATCGCGGCGGTGAGCCGGGGCCGCTCGGGCAGCATGGCCCGCACATCCTTGCGCTGCGATAGATACAGCACCGGCTGCACCCACTGGCCGCCACAGAACCACGCCTCTACCAGCCCCGCAGCGTCCTGCTCGGTCATTCCGCGCTCGGCGGCGCTACTGACGAACCGCTCGAGCGTTGACTCGATCTGCGCTGGGTCCTCGGCATCCGGTACGGCCCCGAACGCCGCCCGGTGCAGTTGCTCGAAGCGCGCCGCCTGCTCCATTGCGCCGGTCGCCCGGTTGACGAGTGTTGGCACCACAACGGCCGGATCCGTGCCATAGTCCGCCATGCTGCCGGCAAGCTGGGCGAGGTCGCCGCCCATCCCGAACGGGATCTGCTCGAGGACCGGCACCAGCCTGCCCAAAGCCGCTTGCACCTCGTCGCGGCGAGCCTTGGGCGTGGCGCGGGCCACTCCCTGAAGCGCCGCGAAGAATCGCTCGTCGTCGCGGTTTTCCACCGCTCCGACGAGGTCGTTGACCCGCTTGCCAAGACTCGCACCGAACACGCCGGCGATCCTAGTGTCAACACCGCTGGGCCGGGTGCCCGCGTGCCGGGCCTCCATCCAGAGGGGCCGACCCGCGTCGGGCGTCGGCCGTCACCTGCCCACCGACGAGGAGGTGACCGCACAACCGGCCCAGACATCGGAAGTCAAGCCTGTCAATCAACGCGGTCGAGCTGGCGAGCCCGATTGGCGTCAACGCCTCGGCACAGTCGCTGCGCTCGTCATTGTCGAGTTGCTCGTCCGGAACAGCCAACGTGAGAGCAGAAATGCTGAACGGAGAGGTGGCCCCCTACGTCCATGCGATCAGGGGAAGGCTTGCCCGGCCCGCCATTCTCCCGGCCGGCGGGCCGTGACCTACCGCTACCGATGCTTGGGTGCCGCGGCCTCGAGATCGTCGATGCTCCCGGACATGATCGTGCGGATGTGCTCGGTGATGTGCTGACGTGGCCAGTCCCACCAGGCCAGCGCCAGCAGGCGGGTGATGTCCTCCTCGCTGTAGCGGCGGCGGATGAGCCTGGCCGGGTTGCCACCGACGATGCCGTAATCGGGAACGTCGACGACGACGACGGAACCGGAAGCGATGATCGCTCCGTTGCCGATACGGACGCCGGGCATCACCATGGCGCGGTAGCCGAACCAGACGTCGTTGCCCACCACCGTGTCACCCCGTCCAGGCAGGCCGGTGATGAGATCGAAGTGCTCGACCCAGGAACCACCCATGATCGGGAAAGGGAAAGTCGAAGGGCCGTCCATGCGGTGATTGGCGCCGTTCATGATGAACCGCACGCCCTCGCCAAGCGCGCAGAACTTCCCGATGACCAGCTTTTCTGGCCCGTAGTGATACAGCACGTTGCGGGTCTCGAAGGCGGTCGGATCATCCGGGTCGTCGTAGTAGGTGAACTCCCCGACCTCGATCAGCGGAGAGGTGACCAGCGGCTTCAGCAGCACCACACGCGGCTGCTCGGGCATCGGATGCAGCACGCTCGGATCGGCGGGAACATCTGGCATCACGAGTCGCCTCCTCTCGGGCACGGAGTGACGTAACCATGATCGCAAGCCCCCACCGCGAGCTGTCACCAAACGGGCAGCCGGCCTGGACCGACTCCCGTTTGACGCATTTACCTCACGGCTCCACCTGATGGGTGACAGGTCACGCCTTGTCTCGCTCCGCGACCTCGTCGGCGGAGAGGCGGCTCAGTACCAGGCCGGCGTCGGTGCGAACGAGTGTCAGGGCACCGATCCAGCTGAGGTCGTCGGGGTACTCCCAGTTGGCTGAGTCTGCCAGCACTTGCGGGAGTTGTGGTCGGGGGACGACCTCGCCGGGGGTGAGTCCTTCGAGCCCTTCCTCCGAGATCCATCGCTCGTACTTGCGGACTTCGATCCATCCGCGATCGACCAGCGACAGCAGGATCCTGGCGAGTTCGTCGAATGGCAGCCGTCGCGCAGCTTCGTCGAGGTCGCCGCGGACGCCCGGCAGGATGTCCATCTCCATTGCATTGATGAAGAAGCACTGTTCGACGTGGCTCAGGTTGTCCCAGTCTTGTTGGCTCACGATGTGATCGTGGCAGGCCGCGAGCGCACGGCCCACCCGCGGCTCGGGCTCCCCTGGAAAGCGAGGTCGTCTACGGGCGGGGTTCCTTCGTCACAGTGGCAGGAGACGGGGCTTGTTTTCACGACCGCCACTGGTCGCCACGTTGAACCACGCAACCTGAACACCGCCTTCGGCCGGTTGATCGCGCGAGCTGATGTGCGGCCGATCCGGTTCCATGACCTACGGCACAGCTGCGCCATCCTGCTCCTTGCCGCTGGCGTGTCGCCTCGGGTGGCAATGGACATCCTCGGTCGCTCGCAGATCGGCGTGACCATGAACATCTACGGGCACGTCGTGCCGGCGATGCAGCAGGAGGCGGTGGGCGACATGAACGCGGCCCGCACCGAGCCGGAAGAGGAGCGGGGTGATGACGCTCACGACTGAGTCGGTTGCTGTCAGGCCCTCCGGCAACGACATCTGGGCACCCACCCCGAAGGGTGGATGCCCAGATGATTGCTGGTGCGCCGCCAGGGACTCGAACCCCGAACCCGCGGATTAATAGGACACCCGCAGGCAGATGGTCGGAAGGATTGACCTGCTGTCGACATGCCTGCCGAACTAGCTTCCCGTGCTGCTCTTGCGGTCGGTTGGGGTCGAGCAGGGGTCCTACTCGTCCACGGCGTCGGCTACGGTGCCTCCATGTTCGTGGAGATCATCGGCGATCATCCACTCCCTGACCTACTCGACCGGGACGATGTCGAGGACGTCCTGGAGGAAACTCTCGGCTCCGACGGCGCAGTCACCGGCGCCGGCACCGGGGGTGGACGGTGGCACCTCGACGTGGAGATTGAGACTCCGCCCTCTGCGGCAATGCGCAGCGTCCGGCGCATGGCAGCAGCGCTAACGGACATGGGCCTTGGCTGGATCCGCATCCGTGTCGAAGGTGAGGACCGCGGAGCCCCGGCTTCGGAACTCCTCCGCTGAAGGGGCCTCCTCGGTGTGAACGCAGGATCCTTCGATGTCATCCGATACCGTCCTGCGCTGCGGAGCATGGCCCGCTCTTCTGCCTTGTGTCGTCTCCTACCGGCCGCTGCTGGTTGTCTCGCTGCCTCTTCGCTGCCCCTTTCGCTTGACCGCCCCTCACCGGTCAGGTCGGATGGCAGCGGTACGACGCTGACTCCACGCAAGAAGCCACTCGGCCTAGTCGAGAATGAGGAGTTTGGCGGCGACCCAAACATCCCGGCGCGGCGAGGTCAGGCCCCGACCTCGATGAGGCGGCGCCTGTCTTTCTCGCCAATCCGGGCTCCTGCCGTGGGCGGGCCGTGTCAGCTCGTGTGCCCGGACGCCATCACAGTCGACGGCCGTTGTTTGGCGCGGTTGCTGCCGCCGTTGCTGTCGCCTGATCCCGGGCATCAGGCCACTGGCGGTGCTTCAGCGTTCCGCCGGTACTGAAACCGGGGCGGCGCCAGCGAGCCAGGTGCTGCGGCCTCGTCGAACTACTGGCTGTCCCCCGTGGGTGGCGACGGCTGCACGGACGTCTTCGCGGCCAGTCGCGCAGCCAGCCGCTCGTCGAGGTACGCGGCCAACTGCGCGTCCTGAGCCGAAGTGAGGGTCGTACGGCACAGGTACCGCGGCTCGTGCCGGTCGACACAGTCCACGCGGTACGCCTCCCGGGAACGACTAACATGCTTGATCGCCGTCCATGGCAGCCGCAGCGAGGTGTAGACGGTGTGCCACTCGATGGCATCGGCGGTGAATACGTACCGCAGGGGCGCCAGCATTTCGGGGTTGCGTCGCAGGTGCAGCGGGCCGTTGATCACCCCGGCGAGGCACCAGACCACCCCGAACGGGATGCCAAATAGCCCGGCGAGAAACCACGCACCATCGGCCGCGAACGTACCGATGCTCGTGATTGACAGTAGCAAACCTACGATGGCAAACATTCGATTGAGACGGCGCAAATCTCGCCGCAGCAACCGCGCGAACCGGGCATCGGGGGTGACAACCAAGTCAAACCCGTTCTGCAGGCCTACGCTGTTGAGCTTCTCGTCGCCCACCTGCACCCTCTGTTCCCCTCGCTCTCTCCAACACGAGCCCGTCGACGAAATCTAGATCTTGCTGCCCTGGCGAGCCAGATCGCTGAACGCGACGACGTGGGCTTGCCGTGGCAGATCGAGGTCCCCAAGTACCTGGACGAGTAGCTTCAACCGAACAACGTGCCGCCGGTGGCCCTTGTTGACCGCTACATCGGACACGTGACGGGCACGGGCGTCGAGCTATGCGGCGGCTTCCCAACCGTCGTAATCGGCGTGATGGCGCGCAGCCAAGGCCTCGAAGAGGTCGACGCTTTCGCGAACGAACTCTGGCGTCAACACCACGTGGGTATCGCACACCACAGCCCAGCTAGCCGGATTCTCCGGGAGAGGCTCACGCACCTCAGCCTCGAACCCATGGGCACGGGCCTCAGCGGCGATGAGCTGACCGAGGTCTTCCGAAGGGGCGTAGAGGTAGAAGATGACGTGTCGCGGCTGCGACAGGTCAGCCGCCCTCTTGGCTATCTCGTTCATGAGCAGCAGATCCCCGTACTTGATGCCAAGTCTCGGTGAGCGCTCATTCAGATCGACAGGCTCGTCGTCGCGGCTGCGCTTGAACTTGCTGAACAGGCCCATCGGCTACTCCACCTACATGGATCTCCCTACGGCCCGCACGACCGTACACGTACATGCGCCACCAGGCTGCCCCCCTGATCGCCCACCAGTTCACCAACTACAGGTAACGCGCTAGGGCCGGGGCTGGTCCCCGCACGGGTGACACTGCGTGACCTGGCAAGTGTCGTCGTCGTTGGCCGTCGTTGGTCGCGGCTGTCCAGCGCCCGACGGCCTGGGCCCCAGGCAGGGACCTTACCTCTGGGTTGCTCCCCGCATGTGGCGACCCATTCCCCACCGGGGATATCATCGCGCCATGGCGATTGATTGCACTCCGGGGCTCGCTCCTGCGGTTGCCTTGTTCCGGTCTCTCGGTGACCCGACCCGGCTAGCCATCCTGCGCCGGCTCGCATCCGGCGAGGCGCGGGTCGTGGACCTGACCGGCGAGTTGGGCTTGGCGCAGTCGACGGTGTCGAAGCACCTGGCGTGCCTTCGGGACTGCGGCCTGATCGACTACCGGGTGGAGGGTCGCCAGTCCTTCTACGCGCTGACGCGCCCGGAGCTGCTGGACCTGCTGCGCTCGGCGGAACAAGTTCTGGCCGCCACGGGCGAAGCGGTCGCCCTGTGCCCGGTCTACGGGACCCCGGCCAACTCCCCGCCGGGGGTGACCGCGTGAGCACCTCCGTGCTGAGCCCCGAGCGTCGGGCGATGCTGTCCCGGCGCAGCCTGTGGCTGGCCTACGCCACCGCCGGCTACAACCTCTTGGAGGGCCTGGTGGCCATCGCCGCTGGCGCGGCGGCCTCCTCCACGGCACTGATCGGCTTCGGCATGGACTCGTTCGTCGAGGTGTCCAGCGCCGCCGTGCTGATCTGGCAGTTCCGCTCCCGCGTACCCGAGGATCGGGAACGGCTGGCGCTGCGGCTGATCGGCGCGTCATTCTTCGCTCTAGCTGCCTGGGTAACCTTCGATGCCGTCCGCTCGCTGCTGGCCGGCGGCGACGCTGACGCCAGCCCAGTCGGAATCGGCCTTGCCGTCGCGTCGCTGGTCGTGATGCCGCTGCTCGTGGCGGCCAAGCGTCGCACCGGCCGGGAACTCGGCTCGGCAACCGTCATGGCCGACTCGACACAGACCATGCTGTGCACGTACCTGTCCGCGGTGCTGCTCGTCGGCCTGGTCCTCAACGCCGTCTGGGGCTGGTCATGGGCCGACCCGATCGCCGCACTCGTCATCGCCGGGGTCGCGGGCAAGGAAGGCGTGGAAGCCTGGCGCGGCGAGCACTGCGACGACTGCGCACCCCTTCCTGCCGCCGACACCGCCACTGACCAAGCCTCAGGCTGCGCCGATGGCTGCTGCACCGACCGGAAGGCGTGATCATGGCCTGGCTCGCGCTGCTGCTCTGCCTGCTGGGCCTGCTGCTCGCCTTCGGCTGGCGCACCCTGACCCAATGGCGCCGCACCGGCGACACCGGCCTACGCCTCGACGCCGGCCAGCCCGGCACCCTGCGCTGGTGGGCCAAACTGCTGTTCATCGCCGCGCTCATGCTTGGCTCCGCCGGGCCGATCGCTGCCCTCGCCGGCCTGCCGTCACTGCCCGGCCTCAACCACCGAGCCCTACACGTCGTCGGCCTCTTCCTCACCGTCGCCAGCGTCGCCGCTACACTCGCCGCCCAGCTCGCCATGGGTACCTCCTGGCGCGTCGGCGTCGACCCAACCGAACGCACCCACCTCGTGACCGGCGGCCCGTTCGCGCTCGCCCGCAACCCCATCTTCACCGCCATGGCGGCCACCACCCTCGGCCTGGCCCTCCTGGTGCCCAACGCTGTCTCGCTCGCCGCCTGGCTCGTCCTGGTCCTCGCGCTACAACTACAAGTCCGCGTCGTCGAGGAGCCCTGCCTGATCGCCACCCACGGCGACGCCTACCGTCGCTATGCGGCCAGCGTCGGACGCTTCCTCCCTGGCGTCGGACGGCTTCGCCAGGCATGACTAGCGCCAGCACTGCCGCACGGCAGGCCCGGCCGCAGCGGCGGACTGCAAATCCGTCGCGAAAGCTACAGAGGTTCGAATCCTCTACCCGCCACCAGGTGCAGAGGTGGCCCCGTGAGCTGCGGAAACGCGCTCCGGGGTCTTTCTCGTGGAGTCCACGGGAGTCCAGCCCGATCCGGCGCTGCATGGCCCTCTAAGGGAACATGGCGGGAACGGGGATCTTGCGAGCGTTGCCCGTCCGCTGGCCTCGGACCGGCTCCTGCCGCCAGCTCGTGATTGGTGCCGTTGACCCTCGGCCTGACGGCGCTGCACGACCCGGAAGCCGGGCTCGCCGGTCAGGTCCGCGTCGAGCCGCCATCCCAGCTGCAGCTGCGGCTCCTGCCAGCCGATGTCGTCCGCGATGTACGTCGCGTCGCCCGCAGGCCGTGGCTGGGCAACAGGCCGACGGCCAGTTCCGCCTCAGTGCGGCCTGGTGACGACCGCCACCGTGAACGGCGCACTCTCCACGACAGAAGTCGGTAAGCCGGTCCGGGCCGGACCCAAGCGCGAAATCGCGTTCCGGTCCGCCGGTCGCCGGGCCGGTGCGAGACTGGGCGCGTGCCAGCCCCGCCGGCGTCCCGGCGCCGGTCGACCCGACCCGGCAGGTGGAGAACATGTCCGACGACAACGAAATCCGCCCCTTCCGGGTCGACACGCCGGAAGAAGCGATCGCCGACATGCGTCGCCGGATCGCGGCCACGCGCTGGCCCACCCGAGAGCTGGTCACCGATCGCTCCCAGGGCGTGCAGCTGGCGACGGTCCAGGAGCTGGCCCGCTACTGGACGACCGATCACGACTGGCGCGCGTTCGAGGCGAAGCTGAACGCCCTGCCGCAGTACACGACCAACATCGACGGCGTCGAGATCCACTTCATCCACGTGCGGTCGCAGCACGAGAACGCCCTGCCGCTGATCATGACGCACGGCTGGCCAGGCTCGGTCGCCGAGCTGCTCGGGGTCGTCGGCCCGCTCACCGACCCGACCGCGCACGGCGGACGGGCCGAGGACGCCTTCCACCTGGTGCTGCCGTCCTTGCCCGGCTACGGCTTCTCAGGCGAGCCGACCGAGCTCGGCTGGGAGTCCGGCCGCATCGCACGCGCGTGGGCGGAGCTGATGGACCGCCTCGACTACACGCGCTACGTCGCCCAGGGGGGCGACGTGGGCGCCGCCGTCACGGACGCAATGGGCCGCCAAGGACCCGAGGGGTTGCTCGGCATCCACGTCAACTTGCTCGCCGGGGCGATCGGTCTCAAGGACCAACTGCCGGCGGTGTCCGAGCAGGAACGCGCGGCGCACGACGCGCTCAACACATTCACGATGGACGGCTTCGGCTACTTCCTGGAGCAGTCCACCCGGCCGCAGACGATCGGCTACTCCCTGCTGGATTCACCCGTCGGGCTGGCGGCCTGGATGCTCGACCACGACACGGACAGCTACTACAAGATCTCCCGCGCGTTCGTCGACGGCCAGCCCGCGGGCAATCTCACCCGGGACAACATCGTCGACAACATCACCCTGTACTGGCTGACGGGCACCGGCGCCTCGGCCGCCCGGTGGTACTGGGAGGCCGGACGGGCCCGGGCCCGTGCGGCCGGCCAGGCTCCTCCAGCGGTCTCGGTTCCGGTCGGCTTCACGACGTTCCCCGGCGAGATCTTCGCTGCCCCGCGCAGCTGGGTCGAGACGGTCTACCCCAACCTCACGTACTTCAACGAGGTCGACAAGGGTGGCCACTTCGCCGCCTGGGAGGAGCCGGAGCTCTTCTCCACCGAGGTGCGGGCCGCGTTCCGGCCGCTGCAGAAATCCTGAGCCCGCTCCGGTTCGCGCGTGACCCTCCTGGTCAGTGAGCCGCCGCACGCGTACGGGATCTGCCACCGTCACAGCCTGACCGCAACAACGCCGTAGGCCAGGCAAGGTTTACGGCGTGTCAGCAACATCGAGGGGTTCGAGCAGCGGGCTCTCGTCTTCGCCGGCGCCTATTCGGCGGCCCGGATAAGCCGCCTGCTGCTCCTCCTGGTCGTCCGCCGTCAAACGGTCACTCCCCCGGCGCTGAGCCGGAAGCGGAGGCGGGTGATGACGCTGACGAGTGACACCGTTGCTGTCGTCGTTGCTGTCACTCACCCGGAAACGACATCTGGGCACTCACCCCGAAGAGTGAATGCCCAGATGATTGCTGGTGCGCCGCCAGGGACTCGAACCCCGAACCCGCGGATTAAGAGGTCCTAACAAAGTCGTACGACGTGTCGGTGCGTGATGATGCAGGTCGCGAAGCTGAGGAAGGCTTCGTGGATGTCGTCGCGGCGTTCCCACCGGATGCGGAGCCGTTTCATGCCGTGGTACCAGGCGATCGTTCGCTCGATCACCCACCGGTGGACGCCCAGCCCGGAGCCGTGTGGTGTGCTGCGGCGGGCGATCCGCGGGCGGATGCCCTTGGCCCGTACGGCTTTGCGGTACTTGTCGTGGTCGTAGGCCCGGTCGGCGAACAGTTCGTCGGGGCGCCGGCGGGACCGGCCTCGCCGCCCGCGGACCGGTGGGACCTTGTCGATCAGCGGCAGCAGTTGGGTGACGTCGTTGCGGTTGCCGCCGGTCAGCGACGCGCACAGGGGGATGCCGGCGCCCTCGGTCAGGACGTGGTGCTTCGAGCCCGCTCGGGCGCGGTCGACCGGGCTCGGTCCGCTTTTGGGCCGCGTCTGGCGGCACGGACGTGGGAGGAGTCGATGACCGCCCGGGACCAGTCCAGCTTTCCCGCGGCCTGCAGCTCGGCGAGCAGTAGTTCGTGCAGCTGCTGCCACACCCCGGCCCGGTTCCACTCCTCGAGCCGCCGCCAGCAGGTCATCCCGGACCCGAACCCGAGCTCCTGGGGCAGGAACTCCCACTGGATGCCGGTGTGCAGCACGAACAGGATCCCGGACAACACCTGCCGATCCGGGATCCGTTTCCGTCCCGGACGCCGGGGATCGCGGAGCACAGGCTTGGGCAGCAACGGCTCGATGCGCTGCCACAACCCGTCCGGCACGATCCATGGCGGCTGCTCACCACGCCTCACGGCCAGACATCGTAGATCACCGTCCGTAAAGGACGGAAAAGGCATAAATCACTTCTGTTAGGAACTCTAAGTGCGCTTCCACCGAGAAACCGCGGTGCCAGTTAGCTACCCGATCGAAAAGAGGGTTGCGTGGCTGCGCGGGCATTGCCAGCAGGCAACATCGTCGACGAGAGCCGCGGTAGGAGGATGGGTGTGGCCGGCCAGACATCCGGGCCAGGTGGTGTCGCCCTCGTCGAACTCCTTTTCCTGCAGCAGGTCGGCCAACTCGACGACGGCATGCTCCAGGTCGCGGGTCGGACGCAGGCTTCCCAGAATGCCCTCCCGCGCTCGCCCCCGCCTACCGAAGCGCACGTGTAGGGCGTCGAGGGCGTCCAGGTCCACGCCCAACGGCTGCACGACGGCGCCGCGCCGGGCGAAGTCTTGCGCCACCCGACGCACCGCGCGCTCATAGCATTCCAGCGCGCCGAGCACAGCTCGTCGTAGTCGTCGGCATCCGGCATCCGGCATCCGGCATCCGGCATCCGGCATCCGGCCAGGCTACTGCTGGGCGCGCCTCCGCTCGGCCCGCAGGCGTCACTATCGCCTGGTCGCTGAGTGCGTGACGGTGAGCGGTCTTGATTGTCATGACCGACGCATTATGAGATCAAGTTTGCGGAGCGGGCGACCTGGGCGGATGGGGGTCTAGCAGCGGAGATGCCTCTCGACATTCCACACCGCTCCCCCGCCGTCCGTGGACCTCTTGCGGACTGGATGCGGACCGCTCGCCTGCCTAGTACTCCAGCCGTAGATCGTGATCTTGCTGGCGGGGGCTGGTGGGGAAACGGGTGCGGCCACCGCTGATCATCGGTGGGTGAAGACTGAAGATCATGCGGTGGCCGCAGGTGACAGCGTAGACCCTGGCCGTTGTCGGGCGGCCTCCTGCGCATTCCGCTCCACCATGTCTCGATGGGCGGCCCATGTCGCCGCATCCGACGGCGGCATATTGGTCGACGTGCTGAGAAGGCCGACCGCGCCATCGATTAGCTCTCGGACGATGTCGGCATGACCAGCATGGCGTTGCGTCTCAGCAGTCATATGGACCAAGATCTGATGCAGCGTCACCTCGCCGCCATCGCCCCACCACGGCACCCGGCCGACCGCGTCCAGCGGCAGCGCCTCGATCGTCGCGTCCGCATGCGCCCACGCCTGGCGGTACAGACCGATGATGGACTCGCGCGACTCTGTCGGCAGTGCCCACGTCTCCCAAGCCTGCTCGCCCTCCGGCCATCGCGCGACGGCGTCACTTGGACGCCCGAAGGTTTCGCCGAAGTACCCGAACTCGCCACGTGCCAAATGCTTGACCAGCCCCAGCAGGTTGGTCCCGGTGGGCGTCAGCGGGCGGCGGGCGTCGTACTCGGTCAGCCCGTCGAGCTTCCACAACATCGCACCGCGAGCCCCTTGCAGGTAGTCGAGCAGGTCTGCCTTGGGGTCGGAGATCGTCATGGCGGACATCGTGCCAGCATCCAGCAAACCGCACCAGGCGTCCCGAACCCACGGCCTCGGAGCCGAACTGCACCGAAAGTAGACCCGACCCGATACCAGGCCACAGTCACGATCGCCTCGCTCTTGCAATGGCTATGACCCGCTGACGACCCCACCAACGTTGTCGTCCAGAGCCCCGGCCGCCACGACGGCGCCGGAGTCGCGATCACCGCGCCGCCGGGCACGGACGGCACATGCCACGACTAGAACGGTGGCCGTCGCGGCGGCGCCCCAGACGGTCAGCATGGCCAACTCCGCCACAGGGCTCTCCGCCGGCGGTGGCAGCACCACCATGTTGAGTGCCGCACCGACGGGAGCGACGAGGGCCGCGAGAACCCCGACTGGTCCCCGACGCCGAATGGTGGCCCCCACCGCCCCGAGAGGCAATCCCAATACCAGGCTTGCGACCAACCAGAATGGCATCTGCCCCCACCCGAAGCCTTGATGGAACGGGAACAGCATGGGCACGGCGTCGTAGACGATCGTGGCGTCGATGAGAGCGACGCATCCTGCCAGCGCCCCTACGAGCGCCCCCACCACCGGTCGGAGGCCCCTGCTCACCAGCCAACCCACGGCCACGGCCATCGCGGCCCACGCCCAACCGGAGTCGAGGATCAGACTGGCGAACTCCGCGGTCTGCGACCAGGCGCTCCGGTCTGCACGGGCTCTGCCCCCCTCGCCGAGCAGGAGCGGCACACTGTTGACGACAGACGCGGCGGCGCCCAACGCCGCACCGACGGCCAGAGTGGCCGCCATCCCCCGAATCAATCGCACCCGATCACTCTAGGGATGCCGTCAGAGGCCATGCCGCCGGACCGCCTCGCCACAGGGGCCAGCCTTTGAAGACAATGCCTAGCGTCGTGGGCGGGGATCTCCTCGTCCGGCAGTCGGAGACCGTCCAGCCTCCCCGGACGGGGACAAGGTGGAGCGCCTCACCAGCCGAACGACCTTGGCCCCGTCCGGGGAGGCTGGTAGCCCTTGTGGTGCCCGGCGAGGTGATCCGCGGCTGATCTCTGAGGAGGGCCGGGGTTCGGGGCGGAGCCCCGAAGTCTTCGTGGTCCTGGTCGTCAGTCAGCGTGGCCGGCCGGCCCGGCCGATGCCGGCCGGAGGTCGCCAGCAGGCCGGGGCCGGGCCGGCGCGGCCCGCTTGCGGGCCGCCTTGATCTGATAGAGCGGAATTCGGCAACTTCATCCGGCGAGCTGTCGAGATGCAGATGTCCTCCGTCGACTGATGCGCGACAGTTGTCCGTCAACTGGTCTGCGACAGCCGAGCGCGGATCGCGGCATAAAGAGACGTTCTGCGTGTCGATGCAGGACGTAGGAACGTCCCCCTGATGCGCTTGTCGGGCTTGGTGCCCCATCGCAGGAGGAGGACGTTCATGGGTGACGGTAGCGGCGTGTCCCGGGGTGACCGCAACCGCAACGCGCGGCTTGCTCGGTTGCGGGTGCTGGTCCCGGCCACGAACGCGATCGTCGGCATTGACCTGGCAGATAAGAAGCAGATGGTCGTGGTCACCGATCATGACTCGAAGGTGTTGGCGCGCAAGACGTTCAGGTGCCGGGCGTGGGATCTGGGTGCGGCGTTGGACTGGGCCGCCGAGCGGGCCGCGGCGAGGGGGTGGGCGGGGGTGACGGTGGCGTGCGAGCCGACCGAGCACCGGTGGCGGGTGCTCGGGCAGTTGGCCGCGGACCGGGCGATGCCGTTCGTGTGCGTGCAGCCGATGCTGACGTCGTGGGCGCGGCGCAGTGAGGACCTGACCTCGGACAAAACCGACGAGAAGGATGCGGTGCTGATCGCCCGGCTGACCGCGCAGCTGCGCTGCTACGTACCCGAGCCGGTCGATGAGACCTGGGGCCGGCTGCGGCATCTGGGCGCCCGCCGCGAGCAGCTCATCATCGAGATGGTCAGCCAAATCCAGCAGATCCGCGCGCTGCTCGAGTGCGTCCGGCCAGCCGCTCTCGATACCGCCAAGCAGCCGTTCCGCTCCCGCACCTGGGCGGCGGCGATGACAGCAATCTGCCAGCGCGACGGCGGCGACCTCGCCCGCACCCGACGCCTCGGCGCGGCCCGGTTCGAGCAGGCCGTGCGCCGTGAGATCACCCGCCGCGGCGGGTGCGAACCCTCGCTGCGCATCCTGCGGCACCTGTTCACCGCGTTGACCGACCCCACCGGGGTGACCGCCCACCGGCCGGTGCGCTGGAGCGGGTCGCGTTCCTGCTGCAGGACTGGCAGGCCGCCGCCGACAAGCTCACCGACACCGAGACCCGGATGACCCGCGTCCTCGACGAGCTCAAGCTGACCGATCTGGTCACCTCCATCCCCGGCCTATCCGCCGTCGGCGCGGCGGCGATCCTCGCCGAGACCGGTGACCCGAACCGGTTCGCTTCCGCCCGCGCCCTGGTCAAGCACGCCAACCTCGCACCGCGGGAGAAACTGTCCGGGACGTTTGTTGGTCGCACCAAACTCACCGGCCAGGGCCGACCCGCGCTGCGTCTGGCCGCCTGGCGGCCGGTCTGGGGCGCCCAGCGAGGCAACGCCGTTTACGCGGCCCGCTACCACCATCTGACGACGCGGGAGACCAACAAACTCACCGCAACCCAAGCCCAGACCGTGATCGCCGCGGCGATCCTGCGCCAGTTGCACGCCGTGATCACCACCGGCCAAGCCTGGGCCTGAATGGCACGCTAATGGCACGCCTCACTTGAGGTCGTCCGGCGTGAGCGAGAAGAGGACCAGGTCGACGCGGCCGGCGTGGATGAAGCCGGCATTGCGCATGATGCCTTCGCGTTGCAGGCCGGCCTTGAGAGCGGTCCTCTGGGAGGCCAGGTTCCCGGTGGCGGCCTTGAGTTCCATGCGCTGGAAGCCGTGGTCAACCAGTAGCCAGTGACCGATGGTCCGCGTGGCTTCGGCCGCGATGCCTCGGCCGCGAGCCCAGGGGGCGACCGAGTAGCCGATCTCGCTGACCAGGCCGCGCCAGTCGGTCTTCTTCAGGCCGACGGTGCCGAGGAGGCGGTCTGTGTTCGCGTCGACGATCGCGAAGTGGATCCCGTCTCCGGTCTCCCGCAGGGAATGGGAGATCTTGGTGCACCAGTCAGCGGAGTCCTGGCGGGTGTAGGGCTGGGGCAGGGGGAGCCACTGCTGGATGAGCGAGTCCGCGCAAGCGATCTGATTTTCCTCGATGTCGATTGCGGAGAAGGGCCGCAGCAAGAGATCGCCCGCCAGCAGGCGGGTCTCGGGGAACGTGGGGGTCATTCCTGCTGGCCTCCGACTGATCATCTATGTGCGGCTGACGCTAGCAGGGCCTGCTTGACCAGGTGATTCGCAGAAGATCGCGGATGGCTGGTCAGGTAGCTGCTTCCCTGGTCAGCCCGTCTGCCATTGTCGGGTGGCGTCGGCGTCAGCGGGTGGTCTTGGCTGTATGGCTGGCTGTACAGCCACACGGTTTAGGAAGTGTGGACATGGCCGGGAGTCGCGCGGCGGCGACCTGGCTTGGCCTGCGTCGCCGTGCCGGCAGCCACGTCCAGGAGCTGACCGCCATTGACCCTCGGCTCCCGTCCCATCGGGCACGCGACGGGCACGCCCGCACTCCCCTGCCTTGCAAAGATCAAGACTTATGTCGGCCGACGTCGACTACTGCGGCTGACCTGCTCGACCTGTCGGCTGCCGCCGTCCGTCGTCCCGGCTTGTCGGTCAGCTTGGCTGTACGGATGGCTGTACAGGCGGACCGGCCTATCCGCCCAGGAGATCACGGACGTCGGTCGCCAGTCTGGTCATCTCCTCGCCGGCCTCGACCACCAAGACCGTCCGGGCCGACCAGGCGTCGTCGGCATACGCCTGCCGGGCACGTCTCAACCTCACACCGATGGCTACATGGCCTCGCCCGTCGTGGCGCGCGTCGATCTCGAGCTCACCTTCGAGGGAGCCCCACTCCCGAACGCCTTCCCATCCTCGCCAATCGTCTGCCAGAGACTGAAAGAACCATCCAAGACTCTCGTTCTCGGGCGCCCAGCGACCCGCCAGCATGGCGCTCGTCGCCGCCGACATCCCTTCGTCAGAGATCTCTGACCGGACAGCCCAGATGTAGCCGTCGCCGTACGGGTCGGTTGGAGGGTGCACTACCCAGCGGCAGCTCGTCCCGAGCGGTTGCAGCACGAAGGGCTCTTCCATGGTCAACATGATGGCCGAGAGCTGGACGGTGTCGAGCGCAATACCGAACGTCAGATTGGAAGGACGAGGATCACCGCCGACAAGGACCTGGTGGGCCAGGTCAACGCAGGAGAGCGCCTGACCGTTCGTGCCTCCTGGTGACCGCGCGGGGCATGGGCTACTGGCACGTGGATGGCACGGCGACCGACGCATTGCGAGATCAAGTTGCCCACCCCGGCGACCCGGCGCATCGGCTTCTAACAGCGGAAACGGCTATCGACATCTCACCGCTCCCCCGCCGTCCGCCGACCGATCGCGTACGGCTGAAAGCAGCGACCTGGTCCCGCACGCTCGTGCTGGCGCTGGAGATCCACGGACCCTATGCTTCGGGCGTGACACAGCCGGGGTCCCGTTTTGTCGCGGCGCGGTTGCTCGTGGTCGGGCAGCTGTCGATGGTGTCGCTCTATCTGGCGGGCGCGGTCGTCCCCTACCTTCTGAAGTTCACCTTCCAAAGGGCCGATCACTGCTCGCTGACGACGGGATGCCAGGCGCCCGGCGACGTGTTCGGCGGGCCGATGTTGGTGCTGCTGATTCCAGCCATGATCATCACGATTGTGGGGCCGATGACCGCGGTCCTCTTCCTGCTGATGTCGTTCACCTCGCTGGCCAGACGGCGTCGGGAGATGTCCGATGCGCTGCGGCGCTGGGTGTTCGGGGCGGCCGGCCTCACGCTGGCCTTCCTCGTCTTCACGCTGCTGCCGCCGGGCCAGCTGCTGCTGAACTGGGTGCTGGACTGATGACGAACGGACTGTGGCGGACGCAGCTCGCCCTGGTGTGGGCTTACGGGCTCGCGGCCTTCTTCTTCCTCTTCGGGCTCCTAGGCGGGCCGCACGGCGGGAACAGCAACAGCCTGTACGACATGGTTTACGCGCCAT
This sequence comes from Micromonospora sp. IBHARD004, assembly GCF_052814115.1. Taxonomy (NCBI): domain Bacteria; kingdom Bacillati; phylum Actinomycetota; class Actinomycetes; order Micromonosporales; family Micromonosporaceae; genus Micromonospora; species Micromonospora sp. IBHARD004. Next base: position 1,399,501 of record NZ_CP199934.1, on the reverse strand, counting down.
TGCCTGAAGGACAGTCGGTACGCGGCTCGCTGGCTCAACCGTTGGCCTGGTTCACCATGCTCGCCATGGCGGTGGCCTGGCTGGCCCCACTGTTCGCGGCGTTTCTTGCCTGGCGGGGCCGGCGCGCGCTGAAGGGCGAGGGGGAGCAGGCACTGCGGGATCGGATCCGGGCCGGAACCGTCGCAGCATTCGTCATCGTGGTGTCCTACCTGACGCCGGTCGGCTGGACGCTGGTCTACGGGCTAACACGCTGGACGATGATGAACATCTGGGGCGAGGGCCCGGACGCGGCACAGTTGGACTAGGCCACGCCCGAGAGCACGGCCCAGCCCGCCGATGACGGGTCGAATCGGTCAGATGAACAGCAGCTGGGTGCCGTCGGTCAAAATTAGGTCCGGGAAGCTGCTAGCGGATCTCCTCGTCGGGCAGTTGCAGACCTTCCAGCTTCCCCAGACGGGGACAACGTGGAGCGCCCTACCGGACGTCTCAATGGCGATTGTCAAGCGTCGGCGTCGGCGTCGGCGGCCCCGCCCGGCCTGGGGATTAGAAGAAGATCACGGACGGCTGGTGGCCTGCCGGCGCACCTGGTCAGTCCGTCCGTGGTTGTCTGGCTGTGTCAGCGCTTACCGGCAGTCTGGGCTGTACGAGTGGCTGTACAGTCCCGGGCCGTGAGCAGAGACGTGGATTTGCTTGTCGGTACGGCCGGGCTGGACGGTGCACCCTCACTGAAGCTGTTTGCGCGGGAGATTGCGGGGGTGCTCGGCCTCGAAAACTTGAGGGTCGGCGACCCGGAGTGCGTCATCGGTGACGGGGAGGATTTCCGGGCTTGGCTCAGGTTCGCGCCGGAAGACGAGGAGCCGAGCCTCAGTCACCCCTTCCGCTTAGAAGTCGCGGCCGAGATGGGCGCGGAGTACGAAGTAGGCAGGAGGGTGTTCCAGAAGCTGGCAGACACCCGCGCGCTTCCGTGTGGTGCTGCTGCTGGACCATGACTGCGTGCGGTCGACGCACTTCCCTTGCGAGGACTGGTGACGAGGCGAAGCCGTCTAACGGGGTCCGACCGTCGACCTACGCATTACGAGATCAAAATGGGCGACCCGACAGGCTGCGCGAATTGGCTTCTAGCAGCGGAAACGCCTCTCGACATCTCTCACCACTCCCCTGCCGTCCATGGCCTCTTGCGGACCAGACGCGGACTGCCCACCGGTCGGGGCGCTAGGCCGTGTCTTCAAAGGTTCACAACCATTGCAGTAGTGCGGCGATGGTGACCGTGGCCTGGTACGAGGTCGCGGTCTTGTCGTAGCGGGTCGCCACGCTGCGGCATTGCTTGAGTCGGTTGAAGCAGCGCTCGACGACGTTGCGGTGCTTGTAGAGCTGCTTGTCGAACACCGGTGGCCGGCCGCCGCGGCTGCCGCGTCGGCGGCGGTTGGCCTGCTGGTCGGCGCGCTCAGGGATGGTGTGCCCGATGCCGCGTCGACGCAGGTCGGCCCGGATCGCCTTCGAGCTGTAGCCCTTGTCGGCGATGACGTGGTCCGGGCGGACCCGGGGACGGCCAGGTCCTGACGTGGTTGAAGCGGGTGCAGTCGTTGACGTTGCCGCCGGAGAGAACGAAGGCGAGAGTCCGGCCCAGGCCGTCGCAGGCGAGGTGGATCTTGGTGGTCAGTCCACCTCGAGATCGACCGAGGGCGTGATCTTGTGGTTCGTCCGATTCTCGGTGCCCCCTTTAGCGCCAGCGGCGTGCTGATGTGCCCGCACGATCGTCGAGTCCACCGACACCAGCCAGTCGATGTCCCCGGCCGCGTCCGCGTCGGCCTGCACCCCGGCCAACATCCGCGCGAACGTGCCATCCAAAGCCCACCTGCGGAAACGCGTGTAGATCGACTGCCAGGACCCGTAGCGGGCGGGCACGTCGCGCCATGCCGCGCCCGCCCGGATCTTCCACACGATTCCGTTGAGCACCCGCCGGTCATCCGACCGAGGCCGACCGCCGGTCACGGCCGACGGCAGATACCGCGACAACGACTCCCACTCGACATCCGACAACTCGTAGCGACGACCCACGCGCTACATCATCCGACACCAAGATCCTTTGAAGACACCGCCTAGCGTCAGCCGACGGGATGCTTACGTAGTCGCCCGGGATGCCGGTGGGGCGGAAGGGCTGGCGGGCTCACTCTGCGCGGATACCGGCGACGGCGTGCCGTTCACGCAGCTCTCGATGAACAACCCCTCGCCTTTTTTCAGCAACTCGACTTTTTCGTCGTAGTTCCCGACGTGGGGCGCATCGTGGTCCTGAAGTCCTCCGTAGATGTTTTCGTAGGCCGCATAGCACTCTTCCCGGTCGCCGCCGCCCTCCTTCAAGGCATGCAGTTCGGCCCCACGCTGAGTCATCTTGCGCCGGTACTCCATCTGCTCGTCATGCGACGCACTGCTGGTGCAGGCGGTGAGAAGTGCCGCGAGGGACAGGGACAGAGCCGCTGCTGCGTAGCGCTTCTCCATGGGCGAGGACTGTATCAACCGCCCTTGATGTCCGAAGGGAAGTACCTGTGCGCCCTGCAGGATTCGAACCTACGGCCTTTGCTCTTCGCCATGGCTTTCGGTTTGCTCGTCCTGTACGGCGTGATACGGCTGGCCGTTCGTCATGGGATCCAGGACGCAGACCGGCGCCGCAATGGCCGCCTAAAAGGCAAGGTCTAATCGGACTCGCAGCTTGGGAAGTGCCGATGCCTGCCTGTCTATCGGCTCGGCGGCCTGGTCTCGGCGGTCTCCCGTGGCCTTGGCTGGCCCCTGCTGTCCTTTCGCAATGGCACGCTAATGGCACACAGGCGTACTCCACTCGACCGCCGGTCAGGGCATGTCGCCGATCGCTGCCTTGCAAACACGAACCTGCTGCTCATCGCTAGAGTGCCGCGTATGGATCTCCGCAATCTCCGGCTCGGGTTTCGCGATGATGTCCAACGGAGCCGGGCACAGCGCGTGATCCACGATCGGCTCGCCGATGACCGGTTGCAGGACGAGTGCCGCTACCTGATGAAGTTCTGGTGGCAGCTATCGATGTCGTATCAAGAGGTGACGATCGGCGAGCTACGGGAGCACGTGGGTGCTGACAAGCTCCGAGCCGTCGAGGCTCTGATCGAGGCAATCGATCAATCCCCCGAGGACATCGACGAGTGGATCACGTGGGCCGTGGAGGTCTTCCCGGTGATCCACGACCGGGGCAGTCCGCAGGATTGAGACAGCCGTACCGTCAGTTTGGAAGAGCGTGCTCGACCGGTCGTGATGCCCGAAACGCCTGCGGCGGACGGCCGGCCCGGCTGAAGCTCGTGCCCCCTCGTGACCGCTGCGCACCCCGGTTACTGGCCCGTGGATGGCCCGATGATGGCCGATGCCTGCTCTCTTGCGCTTGCCTGCGAGGCTCTGTCCGGGGAGAGCGCCCCCCATGAGACGCCCTTCCGAGCTGGCGTCGTATGACACGGGAGCTAGACGGATGTGCGCGGTGGATGCTGCGGCCAAGGAAGCCGCTGTCGCCCGGTTCCTTCAGGAGTATCCGCAAGCACGCCAGGTCGACCGCGAGCATCCCGCACTGCGGGGCTGCGCCGAGCTCGCCTGGACCGACATTCCAGGCGCGGGTCGGTGAAGGTCTTGGTCCATCCGGAGAAGGATTCGTTGGAGGCGATCGCGACGCTGTTGCGTTCTTCGCGCTCGGTCAGGACCTGGAAGAGGCCAAATCAAGCCGGGGAGGCTGGCTTGTCGGTGCTCGGACCTAGTATGCGGAGCATGACGCGGTATGTCGACGAGGATCTGCACGGTGCGGAGTTCCGCGAGTGCGATCTGACCGGGGCACGCCTGATCGGCGTCGTCATGCAGGATGCCGTGATCGACGGGCTCATCACCAATCTCGTGGTGAACGGTGTCGAGGTCACCGAGTACGTCGAGGCAGAGCTCGACCGGCGTCATCCGGTGCGGGTGCTGATCCGCTCCGAGGACCCTGCCGATCTGCGCGAGGCATCGCGTCAGCTCCATGCCGGCTGGGCCGCCACGATCGAGCGAATCCGCCGTACGCCCGGCATCGAGCGCCGCAGCGTGAACGACGAGTGGTCGGCGGTGCAGACGATGCGCCACCTGGTCTTCGTCCACGACTCGTGGTTCCGCCGCTGCTGCCTGGGCTCGACGGAGCTGTTCACGCCGATGGGCATCGGGACGACCGTCGAGCCCTACCGTGGAGCGCACGGGCTTGACCTCTCGCTCGATCCGGCCCTCGACGAGATCGTGAGCGTGCGTGACGCACAGGCCGCCGAGCTCGAGGCCTGGCTCGACGAGGTCACCGCTGTGCAGCTCGCAGCGCGAGCGCCGGTGCCCGACGACGATGTCTGGCCGCCGTACGCCCGGGGCCGCTTGGTGCGGCAGTGCCTCGGCACGGTGCTCAACGAGACCTTCGAGCACCACGGCTTCTGCGTCCGCGACCTCGACCTGATCGAGGCACAGGACGCTGAGTAGGGCCGGCTACGGACTCAGCATCTTGCGGATGCGGGCATCGCTGACCGTCTGCGCGGTGCCGAGCTGCTGGGCCCAGAGCTGGACGCGGTACTTCTCGAGCATCCGGCGGGCCTGACCTAGGTGCTGGCCGGGCGGGCGGCCGTCGGGAGCGCGGCGAGCTGGTGGAGGTGCGCCGCCTGGAGGTCGGCGATGCGGTCCATCAGTGCGCGATCGGCGGCGATGGTCGTGTCCAGCTCGCGGCGCCGCTCGACGACGCCCTGAGGTAGACCGGGTAGCGCTCCTGTCAAGCCTCCAGGTGGGGCCAATCAAACCGACACAACATTCGGCACCCCGACCGATGGGGCCGAATCAAACCGTCAGGTGGGGCCAAATCAAGCCGCTAAAACCCAGCCATCCCCACAGACACAGGCAGAACCGCTTACATCAAGTCGATCTTGCTGAGATCACCTCAATGAGCGCTGACGACAGAGCATGCCTTAAGCAGATGGCAGAACTTGGCGGCTGATTCAGGATCTCCTCGTCGGGCAGTCGTAGACCGTCCAGCCTCCCGGACGGGGACAAGGGGGAGCGCCTCACCAGCCGAACGACCTTGGCCCCGTCCGGGGAGGCTGGTAGCCCTTGTGGTGCCCGGCGAGGGGATCCGCGGCTGATCTCTGAGGAGGGCCGGGGTTCGGGGCGGAGCCCCGAGGTCTTCGAGGGTCTGTGTCCCGTCAGCGTGGCCGGCCGGCCCGGCCGATGCCGGCCGGAGGTCGCCAGCAGGCCGGGGCCGGGCCGGCGCGGCCCGCTTGCGGGCCGCCTTGATTTAGAAGAGGGCAATTCGGCAGTGGGTTCGCCGTGCCCGTGTCCTCCGTCGACTGATGCGCGACACTCGTCCGCCAACTGATCTGCGACACCTCCGCGCGCTGATCGCGGCAGATGCGGGCGTTGCGAGTTCAGCCGATGCGCTCGGCCAGCGAGACGATGATCCCTTCGGGCCCCCGGACGTAGGCCATCCGCCAAGCACCCTCGTACTCGCCGATGCCACCGACCAGTCCGTAGCCCTCGCTCGCTGCCCAATCGACAGCGGCCTGCAAGTCGTTGACCTCGAAGGACACGTTTCGCAACCCCAGCTCGTTGGCCATGGCGGCCGGCGAGCCCGGCACGGAGTCGGGCCGCACGAAGCTCGCGAGCTCCAGGCGGGCACCATCGTCGGGCGACTTCAGCATGACGATCTCGGTGCGGGAGTCGGGAATGCCGCAGACCGTCTCCAAAAACTCGCCCTCGACGAACGCCCTGCCCTCGACCTCCAGGCCGAGCGCCACGAAGAAGGCGGTCACGACATCGAGATCTGCGACCGTGATGCCGACGTGGTCGAAGCGTCGTACATATGACATGGACCGTGCTCCCGTCGTCGTATCGAACATGTTTCTGCCACGGCAGGCGGCGTTCACAGTACCTAGACCAACCGAGGAGGCCGGTCGTCACCGTGTGAACGTCCACAACTCGGCAGATCCGCAAGTCCCGAGGCGCACTGATGTGCCCCTAGGTTCATCGCGCTGTCGCGCATCACGTGACGGAGATGTGTCGCGCATCAGTTGTCGGATCACATGGGCATCGATCCGCGGACGCAGGACGAAGTACATGGTTCCCATCGACCGGACGGAGCCGTCGTCTGCGGCGTCGGCCTTCTGGCCCGCGCACATGAGGAATACCGGCCCGTGGCCAAGGTGGACAGTGGCTGGGCCGCTTCGACAGTTGGCGCTGTGGTTGAATGCCGTGCGTGACCCACTCGCCGGTGGAGGCCAAGACGCCGGGTGCGTCGACGCCTGCGGGGCCGCCCGAAGGACCAGACCCTGCGGCAGGGCGGCGTCGTCGGCTGCCGCGCTGGGCGGTGCCCGGGCTCGTGTTCGCCGCGGTACTGCTCACTGCCGGCGCGGCCACTCTGGTCCTCCATGGGCACGGCACGATCGGGTCGTCCGGCGGCTCGTCCAAGCTCGTTGGCTGCCTCGTAGAAGTAGAGCCTGGGCAAGCCGACGAAGCGAAGGAATACTGCGACCGGTACGTGCGCGACCTATCCCGGCGGGGCGAACTGACCCAGGTTCAGCGCGACGCGGCGGCGGCAGACCAGGAACGGGCAGAGCAGGCGCTTCGCTGGCCCGGCTGGTGCGTAAGGCCAGCTCCGCCCCACGTCGCCGAGTGCGTCAGGCGGGGACTGACCAACGTCGTGGAGTCGGATCACCCCGGCCCGGCTGACGTGGAAGTGATCCGGAAGTCGCTCGGCGAGGCTGGCTTCACCACTGCGGTGATCAGGCTGGCCCGACCCAACGATCCGGCCGAGAACGGGAGCATCTTCTTGGCCATCCCGCTTGGCGAGGCCTGTTTCGTCGGGTACATGAAGTCCCTGAACGGCGGTGTCAGCTGGACCCTCGTCGGCAGGCTGCCCAACGGTCACTGCTAGTCCCAATCGGCGGAGTGACGTACGAAAGCCCACGCCCCGGCAACGGTCCGGTACGCGCATCGGGTGCTGTCTTTGGCCCTGGCCCACGCCGTGCGAGACGGCCGGATGTCCCGGAATCCGGCAGAGGGCGTGCGGCTGCCTCGCGTGGTGCGGGAGGAACCGGTGTTCCTCGACCACGACCAGGTGGCGAGGCTCGCGGAGGCGTCTGGGCGGTACGGGCTGCTGGTGCGGTTCCTGGCCTACAGGGGTCTGCGGTGGGGCGAGGTGTCGGCGTTGCGGGTGTCGCGGCTGGATCTGCTGCGGCGTCGGGTAACGGCGGTGGCCTTCGCAGAGGTCGGCGGAGAGCTGGTCGAGGGCACGCCGAAGAACCATCAGCGCCGTTCGGTGCCGATTCCGCGGTTCCTCGTCGACGAGCTGGCCGCGCATGTCGCCGCAAAGCGTCAGGACCACCTGGTGTTCACCGCTCCGAATGGCGGGCCGCTTCGCAACACCAACTTCCGGTCACGGGTCTTCGCGCCGGCGGCGGCATCGGTCGGGCTGGCCGGGCTCACGCCTCACGACCTGCGGCACACGGCGGCGAGTCTGGCCGTGGCGGCGGGTGCCAACGTCAAGGCGGTGCAGCGGATGCTCGGGCACGCCTCGGCGTCCATGACGCTGGACGTGTACGCGGGCCTGTTCGGTGACGACCTGGACGGGGTCGCCAACCGGCTGGACGAGGCGGTCGCCGCACGGGACAAGGACTATTCAAGGACTCGACCTCTTGCGGACTGGATGCGGACCGCCTCTGCTAGGCGGACGGGGACGGGGCCTCCGGTGGGCGGCCGGCGGCGCGTCGGGCGTCCGCGACGGCGACCCCGAGCAGCACGACCGCAGCGGCGATGGCGGCGAGCAGCGGCGGGCCGAAGAACAGCGGCGGCGCCAGCAGGACCAGAACGGCGATGCCGACGAGCCGGCGCACGGCGAGCCGGTTGAAGACGACCCGTTCCAGCCGGCTGCGGCCGAACAGGAAGAGCGCCGGCCCGCCGAGGATGACCGCGAGCCAGGCCGGCACGGAGGGCCCGGAGGGATGCGCCAACACGATTTCCGAGCCAGCCGCGGCCAAGGTGATGCCGAGCACCATGAGTAGATGGGCCACGCCGACGATCCCGCCGGCAGCTGCCCGGTTCGACGACATCTCGACGGCCTCGGCCAGCACCTGGCCAGCGCGATAGAAGTAGATCCGCCACATCAGCACGGACGACAGGAACGTGACCACCAGGGCCGCCTTTGCGGCGAGCGTGGCGGGGTGGTCGGCGTAGGTGAGGCCGATAGACAGCACCGTCTCGCCGAGCGCGATCAACAACAGTTGCTGGTAGCGCTCGGGGAGGTATCGGCTGCTGGACATCGCCCACGCGCTGGTCGGTGGTCGGCCCATGCCGGGTACCGGCCATCTGACCCGCGCCACGACCAGGTCCACGGTGATGGCGATCAACCACAGGGCCAGCCGGTAGTTTCCGCGCATCGCCGCCCCGGCTAGCCAGATGACGCCGGAGATGCTGGCCCAGATGGCCAGGCGGGTGTAGAGCGCCCGTACCTTCTCGTGCTCCCGTAACAAGGGCCGGAGCACCAAGGGGCGTCCGATGTGCAGCACCACGTACACAATGGCGAAGGTGGCGCCGCGTTGCTCGAACTCGTACAGGGACGTCGCCATGATCAGCAGGCCGAACGCGCTGACCAGGACCAGCAGCTGAATCCAGCGGTTGCGGTAGTCGAACCGGCTGGTGAGGTACGCGGTGGTCGTCCACAGCCACAGCAACGGCAGGGCAAGAACGACCGTGTACAGCAGCGACAGCCAGCGCACGCGCACGTTGTCGGAGAGAAGGTCCGGCACCATCCGGCCTACGACGCCGATCAGGGCGAAGACCAGCACCAGGTCGAAGAACAGCTCCAGGAAGCTGGCCTGCTGGGCGTCCTCCTCGCCGCGCATGATGCCCCCGGTCGGCGCCGGCTCCGATGGTCGCTCCATCCGCCCATGGTCGCGGGATGAACGTCTTCCGCGCACCGATTTCGCCCGTTTCATCGACCGGCGGTGACGGCGGTAAAGGCTGGCGCGCCTGCGTCGATCCGCCGACGTTTGTGGGCGCCCAGCTGAGCAAAGAGCGGATCTCCTCGTCGGGCAGTCGCAGACCGTCCAGCCTTCTCGGACGGGGACCAGGTGGAGCGCCCTACCGGACGAACGACCTGGTCCCCGTCCGAGGAGGCTTGGCCCGGACCGTGAACGCGGGGACGGAATTCTTGCTGCGGTTCCGCGGATCGCAGGCAGAGGTGCGGTCGATAGGTTCAGCCGTCAAGACATCATGGACGAGCTGCGCGGCGCGAATCGGCCCCTGACCAGCGGTATTAACCTACCGGTCAGGGGCCCATCTTCGAGGTCTGCCGCCCGCGGGCGGGAGTGGTTTCGGTCAATCCTCGGTGGCACGCTCGGCTGCGGCGCGGTCGCTCGCCACGATGAGGCCGAGGAGTTCCTTGCCCAGCCCGGCCGGCGCCCGGACGCGACCGCCGCCGGTCGAGATCGCCTGCGGGCAGGTCGCGTCACCCAGCACCACAGTGACTTCGCCGAGGCTGATTCCGACCGCACCGGGCTTTTGCAGGGTGCATTCCTCGTCGGCGGGCACGGGGTCGCGCAGCTCGGCGAGTTTTGTCCGTATCCGGGTCAGCGTCTCGGCGTCCGTCGCGGTGACCATGGGGCCCGCGTCCTCGGTGACGGCGCTCGTGATGTGGTCGGGCAACGCCAGGCCGCCGGAGGGCGGAGCCGGCGGGCCGGCGGGCCAGGTGACGCGCTTGAGCAACTGCTCGCGACCCTTCTCGTCGCCCGAAATGAAGACTCCCGTCGCGATGGTCTCCTCATTGAAGGCGCGGTAGATCGACCTGGACTCGATCTCCTCCACGACTTGGAGCAACTGCTCGTCCTTGACCACCAGCCGCTCCGGGTTGACGTACAGGGGGACGGCGTCCCGCACGAGAGCCATCCACGCTTGACCTTCTGACTTGCACCTAAAGGCCCCGGGCGGGTCAGACCTGGGCCGCGTGGCCCGGGGATCCCACCGCTCGGCGAGGTAGACGGTGCGCGGCTCGGCGATGCAGGGGTCGAAGGTCGTGACTTCGCTCGTGCGCCAGCCCTCCGGGACGGCGACCGACAGGCCACCCAGGCTCACCGTGGTCCCGGGCGCCCCGGCGGCCTCGGACCGGTCCGGGGCCGCCATTCGGAGGGGCAGGGCCACGACGGCTGCGACTGCGGCAGCGACGGCGACGGAGCCGGCTGTTCCCCAGGCACGGCGGCGGCGCTGCACGCTGCGCCGCCCGAGGCTGACCAGCCGGGAGGTGGGATCGGTCTCGGTCGGTGTCACGGAGGCGGCTGCGCGTTCGAGTAGTTCTCTGACGTGGGTGGGATTCACGGCGTCTCCTTGGAAGATTCGACGAACAGGCCGCTGGCGCGCAACGCCGCCAGGGCACGGGACGTGCGGCTCTTGACCGTTCCCACCGCAACGCCGAGGGTCTGCGCCACCTCGGCCTCGGAGGCGTCGGCCCAGAACCGCAACACCAGCACCACCCGCTGGTCGGCGGGCAGCCGGCGCAGACTGGCGAGCACCTGCACGCTGAGATCCGACTGATCCGCGAAGCCACGACGGGACGCGTCCGGCAGCTCCCCGGTCGGCACCTCGTCGCGCCAGCGCCGGCGCCTGGCCCGCATCGCGGTACGGACCATCACCTGCCGGACGTACGCCTCCGGTCGCCCGTCCGGCACGCCCAACCGATGCCACGACCGATAGGCCGCGATCAGACCCTCCTGGGCGAGATCCTCGCCCAGCCGACCGTCACCGGCCAGCAGCGCGCCGAAGCGAACGATCTCGCGGTACCGGCTCGCGACGAAGTCCTCATAGCCGGCGGGTTCCGCTCTGCGAAGCAAGCCCATACCTAATTAAGGGACCTGGACCTGCCCGATGGTTCCCCGGTCTGCCCGCCGGTCACCACGTGTCGGCCGCTAGTGCGCCCGGCCGAAGACGACCGCATCCGCGGCAACGGCGACGTTGTCCTCCAGGACATGCATGGCCAGCAACCCCGCGCTACGAGCTGGATGTTCAACTCCCATCGGAGTACCGCGACAAACACTCACTCATCGGCTACTTGAGTGCGCCCACGGCCGGTCAGGTGTCACCGAATGTAACCAGCAGGGCTGAGCAACCAAGACCGACGCCTTGACCGGTGGCCGCCCGTCGACGAGCTGGTCTACGAGCCGGGAAGGGCGCCGCAGTGGGACGCCAACGCGGGCGGCTACACCGACCCCGAGTCGGGCCGGCTGCTGCCGACGTGGGATGACGCCCTGGACCTGGTCGACGCCGACCCCGACGCGCAACCCGTGCACGTCGTCCGCTTCGGCAGCCAGGTCGATGCCAAGGGCGTGCTCGCCGGCAGCAAGGACGCGGACCGGTGCGTCGGCTACATCACCAAGTACCTGACCAAGCAGGCCGCCGACTGCCACCAGGTCACCACCGGCCGCCAGCGGACGCACCTGGAACGGCTCTGGCAAGAGCTGCGGCACACGCCCTGTTCGGAGCGGTGCGCCAACTGGCTGCTCTACGGCATCCAACCCAAGAAGGCCCGGCCGGGACTGCGGCCGGGCAACTGCCAGAACAAGGTCCACAAGCGGGAAACCCTCGGCATCGGCGGCCGACGCGTCCTCATCTCCCGCCAGTGGTCCGGCAAGACCCTCGCAGACCACCGCGCCGACCGGAAGGAATGGGTCAAGGCCCTCCTCGGGGTCACCACCGACCACGCCACCGCCCGGCCCGGCGGCGAGCAGCGGCACGCCTGGGAACTCGCCAAGCCCACCGACCCCGACGTGCCACCCCTCGGCCACCGGGTCCTGCGAGCGATCTCCGAACGCATCCAATGGCGAGCGCAACTCGACGCCGCCAAACGCGCCGTCGACCCGCCCGATGTTTCGGCAATCAGCTCGGCTCAGTCGGCAGTTCAGGAAGGAAAGGGAGCATGACCGAGAGGAAGAGCGTTCGTCCGGCTGAGGCAGCCGAGCTCTTGGGCGTGTGTCGGGACACCGTCTACGTGCTGATGCGATCAGGCCGGCTCCGGTCGATCAAGGCTGGCCGGGCTCGGCTCATTCCGTTGGCCGCGATTGATGACCTCCTTTCGGCAACCGAGGAGTTCGCGGCATGACCGGCCGGCGTCGCCGCTCTCATGGTGAGGGTTCGGTGTACGGTCTGCGGCGCGGCGAGCTGCTCGGGCTGCGCTGGAGTGATGTGGATCTCGCAGCTGGCACTCTCACCGTTCGGCAAACCGTGCTCCGCGCTGGCGGGCAGCTCCACTTCGCGGAACCGAAGACGGAACGGTCGCGGCGTACCGTTCCGGTTCCCGAACAGACCATGGGGCTCGTCCGCGCTCATCGGCGCCGGCAGGCTGCGGAACGGCTGCAGGCGGGCGAGCGCTGGCAGGACTTCGGCCTGATCTTCGCCTCCACGATCGGCACGCCTATGGAGCCGCGCAACGTCGACCGCGCCTGGCATGCGACACGAGCGCGTGCAGGCCTGCCCTGGCTGCGGCTGCACGATCTCAGACACGCTTGCGCCACGTTCCTTCTCGCGTCGGGCGCATCCCCCCGCACGGTGATGAAGACCCTCGGCCACAGCCAGATCACATTGACGATGAACACGTACGCACACGTCTTGGCCGAGGTCGAGCGGGCGGCCATGGACGCGACCGCCGACCGGCTCGTCGGTTGAGCTTGGCTGTACCGATGGCTGTACCGCTGAAAACCGCGAAGGCCCAGGCACAGCCGACATGGGCTGTGACCTGGGCCTTCAGTGGTGCGCCGCCAGGGACTCGAACCCCGAACCCGCGGATTAAGAGTCGGCGAGGGTTCGTGCCGGACGGTGACGCGTGATGATCGCCGGGGCCGTTTTGGCTGCTCAGCCGGTGTCGGCCATGTCGGCCGGTGTCGGCCCCGCCGTGACCACTCCGGCGCGTCCGTGCTCACCTCGTGACCACATCGGTGACCTACTCCCCCGGCTCGATGCCGGCGGCTCTGCAGATCTGGCGGACCCGCTCGCGGGTATAGCCGGTGGTCTTCACGATCTCGCTCTGCCGTACGCCGCTCTTCGCTGCGGCGACGATCGCAGCGGCCAGCCGGGGGCGTACGGCGTCCAGCGCGGCGACTGCCTGCCGGTATTCGCTGGCGATCTTCTCAAGCTCATCCATGCGGGCAGTGTGCCACAACCCGCATGGCCAAACAATGCGGCCAACACACTTGACGTATCCCAACGATCTATGCCAACGTACTTGGCATAACTGAAGCGGCCCCCGGCGGCGTAGCGAGCGCCAACCGGAGGCCTTGATCGACTGACTAGGAGTCGACCCGTGGAAATCATCGCACCTACCCACGTTCTCCCGCCCTGCCCCGTCTGGTGCCGCCGTGACCACTCCGGCGAGCAGGTCGAGGTCGACGGCTTCCTGCTCGGCACCGTGCACGACCAGGTGCTCGCCGAGCTGCCGGCCGGCGACCCGGCCACCTACCGCGACCCGGCCACCGCCACCGTGCTGGTCGAGCGCAGCGACGAGGACGGCGCGGTCATCAGCCCGGCCCGCGTGGTCCTGACGGTCGCCGAGGGCCCGGAGGGCGCCTACGTCGGCGGTGAGGGCGTCCAGGGCTGGACGGGCAGCGTCGAGCAGGCTCGCGCCCTGGCCGCCGCGCTGCTGGCCGCCGCCGAGCTGGTCGAGGGCGGTGCGCGATGAGTCCTCTCGCCAACCTGCTGCTGGCCGTGCTCGGCCTGCCCGTCGTCGTCGGCGGCGTCGGCCTGGTCGCCCGGCACCTGGTCTACCGGCACGCCGAGCAGTACGGCCCGGTGATCCGGTCCGCCGGTCGCGACCTGCCGACCCGCGCTGAGGCTGCCCGTCCGAAGGAGCTGACCCGATGACCGCGATCTCCGAGCACGGGCGGGCGCTCGACCTGGCCAATGCCGTGCAGCGCATGGCCGTCCGCTACGGCGAGGCCATCCAGGACTACGCCAACGCGTCGACCAGCCGCACCCACGCCGACGAGCGGGCGCGGCTCCTGCGGGCGTCGCACCGCCGTTTCCGCGCCATCCAGCGGCTCACCCGCGCTCTCGCCGACCTGACCGGAGGTACCCGGTGAACCTGACCACCATCACCAGCCGCGCCGCTGCCGCCCTCGTGGCGGCGGTGGCCGGCAGCGCGTCCTACGTCCACATCCGAGACGTCGCCACGAACGCCGGCGAGCACCCCGGCGTCGCCGCCGTCCTGCCCCTGGCCATCGACGGTCTGATCCTGGTCGCCACCCTGGCGATGCTCGACGACAAGCGGCACCAGCGGCGCCCGCGGCTGTCCGCACGGGTGGCGCTGGTGTTCGGCATCCTCGCCACCCTCGCCGCCAACGTGGCCTCGGCCGAGGCGACCGTCACGGCCCGACTGGTCGCCGCCGTGCCGGCGGTGTCCTTCCTCCTGGCCGTCGAGGTGCTCGCCCGGTCGGGGAAGCCGCTGCCGGTCGACGAGGTGGCCGGCGAACTTATCACCAGTGATAGGTCGCCGGAGCCGGAGCCGGTCGACCCGTGGCAGTACGCCGAGCCGGTGACGCCACCGACGACTTCGGCAGGTGCCGAAGTTGACGCCAAGCCGGCCGCCAAGCGGACACGTCCCCGGTCGCTCACCAGCGCGCAAAAGGTGGCCCGCGCTGCCGCCAAGCTGCCCGCCGGCACGGTGGCGCAGATCGCCGCCAAAGCCGGCGTGAGTGAGTCCACCGCCCGCCGCTATCTGCCGTCACCAACCGGCCCGGTAGCTGCGGAAACCCGCATCAACGGCACGTCACTGGCGGTGGCGACCAATGGCTGACTCCGACTGCACCCTGTGCCCGGAGCTGCTCGTGCGGCTCGCCGGTGTTGCCGGCGGGCTGCGCGCCCTGGCCGCCCTCATCGACAAGGAACTGACCGAGGAAACCACCATGTCCCGCCGCGAGCTGCTCGACGTGGCCGCCGTGCGGGTGTCCAACCTCGCCGACCAGGCGCAAGGGGGTTACTGACATGACCGTCATCCCGTTCGACGAGTACGACGACGAGCGGCACATCATCGAGGCCGACAAGGTGGGCGGCGCCGTCGACCCGGCCGACCGGAAGGCCACCTTCGCCGACGTCGTGTCGCACACCGACGCCCGCCGCCCGATCCTGCCGGCCGTGCTGCGCAACCCGGAGGGCCGGCGCGCCCTGGTGCGCTGGTCGGCCGGCTACGGCGGCCACACCGCCCTGTACCACCTCACCCGCACCCCGAAGTACGCCGCCAAGGTCGCCGCCTACGCACCTCGAGGTGCCTGGCGCGCCAGCGCCAGCGTGATCTGGTGGGCGGTCGGCGGCCGGGACAACTTCCATCTGCGGCAGGAAGCGGCCAGCAAGAACGACCCGCACACCTGGCAGCAGCTCGACCGCCGCCGCGAGAAGGCGTCTGCCGCCCGCTGGTGGGTGGTCGGGGCCGGCCTGGTGCTGCTGCTCGCGCTCGTCACCGCCGGCGTGGTGGCCGACATGCCGCCGGTCGGGTGGTACGCCGCCGTCGTCGGCCTGGTGCTGCTCGCCGCGCACTACGGGCGGCCCGCCGACCGGCCGATCGTTGACCGGGTGGTCACCCGGCAGGCGTTCACCAAGCTCACCGGGGAGATGGTCCGCGGCGCGGTCGTCGCCCTCGGCATCGGCGTGAAGGAGCCGGGGCAGATCACCTTCCCGCCGCCGGGCATCCACAAGCAGGGGCCCGGCTGGATGGCCCGTTTCGACCTGCCCGGCGCGATCGTCGCCACCGCCGTCCTCGAGAAGCGCGACAACCTCGCCGGCGCGCTGCGTCTGCCCGTCGACCAGGTGTGGCCGGAGGTCGGCCCGGACCACCCGGGGCAGGTCGACCTGTGGGTGGGCTTCCAGCCGTCGAGCAAGATGGGCCAGCCGCGCTGGATCCTCGCGGCGCCCACCGCCCGCACCAGCGTCTTCGAGCCGCAGCCGTTCGGCACCGACGCCCGGCAGCGGCCCGTGTCCATCACCCTGTTCGAGTCCAACGCGCTGATCGGCGGCCAGCCGGGCTCCGGCAAGTCCTACGCCGCCCGCACCCTGGCCACCATCGCCGCGCTCGACTCGACGTGTGAGCTGAAGATCGCCGAATTCAAGGGCACCGGTGACTTCCTGGACATGGCCGACCTGTGCAGCACGTACGCGTGCGGCGTCGACGACGAGGCCCTGCAGACGGGGCGGGACGTCATCGCGTGGGCGCTGGCCGAGTGCGAGCGGCGCGGCGCCCGGGTCAAGCGGGCCCGGGAGCGCGGCGACGCCCCGCTCGGGAAGGTGACGCCGGAGCTGGCCGCCAAGCGCGGCAGCGGACTGCACCCGGTGTTCATCCTGCTCGACGAGGTGCACGAGCTCTTCCTCGCCTACCCGGACGCCGCGGACATGGCGGAGCGGGTCGCCAAGCGGGGCCGGGCACTGGGGATCATCCTGGTGATGGCGACGCAGATCGCCGACCGGGACAGCGTGCCGCCGAACATCACCCGCTGCGTCACGATCCGGTGGTGCCTGTCCGTGGGGGGCCAGGTCGAGAACGACATGATCTTGGGTACCGGGGCGTACAAGCGGGGCCTGACGGCCACTGTGTACCGGCCGCGGGTGGATGCCGGCTGGGGCGTCCTGACGGGGTTGGAGAAGCCGGGCAGCGTCCGGTCGTTCTTCCCTGACCACAAGGCCACCGCGGCGATCCTCGCCCGTGCGGCCCAGCTGCGCGGCCAGGTCGTCGGCGACCAGGACGACGTCGAGCGGGTGCAGGCGCGGGACATGCTCGCCGACGCCCGAGCGGTGCTGCGGCCGGGTGAGGCTGGCGTGCCGTGGGCGGTGCTGGCCGAGCGGCTGGCCGAGCAGTGGCCGGAGATGTACGCCGGCGTGACCGCCGAGATGGTGCGGGAGTCGCTGTACCGGTACGGCGTCGAGAGCCAGGACGTGAAGGTCGGCCGGAAGAACATCAAGGGCGCCCGCCGCACGGCGCTCGACGAGGCGCAGCAACGCCGAGAGATCGCCGCCGAGTAGGTCGCGGGGCTGGTCGCGGCACGCCCCACGGTCGCGGAAGTGCGACCAGGGTGGTCGCGGCCAGCCACCAGCGGAAACGACAGATTCACCCCTGGTCGCGGCACCCCCGCCGCGGCCCCGAAAACCGCCCCTAGGGAGGCATCGTGAGAGGCACCCTCACCGCGACCGGCATGATCCTCGCCGTGCTGCTCTGGTACGCCGGATCGTGCATCCTCCGGCCGTTCCGCGACTGCTGGCTGTGCGACGGCCGCGGCCACCACCGCAGCACCCGCAAGGGCCGGCGGTCCCGGCTGTCCCGGCCGTGCCGCTGGTGCAACCACAGCGGCAAGCGGCTGCGCATCGGCCGGCGACTGTGGAACCGCGCCCGGCGCGTCCAGCGCGAGGCGTAACCCGATCAAAGCGTGACAACGGCCCCCGGCATCACGCTGGGGGCCGTTGTCACGCTCAGTATCGGTTACAGACGGTCAATCTTGGGCGAGTCACCACCAGATTTCACCCTGAGTGACCCACTCCACGGCGCTTCCCACTACGTAACGTGACGCCAAACGTGCGGGGAGAGAAAGCCTGACGGCTGGCGGGGGTCCGGGCCACCCCCCGGTCTGGATTTTTTCCGGCCCACCACGACCCTGAGTGACTGCCCGCCACGTACCCTGAGTGACCGCCCGCCGCTGGGGGCGCTACTGAGCGTCACCCTCGATGGGGTTACCCAGGGTGATGAGGGCTATCGGCCCGGTGCGTCTGCGCAGCGTGGATCAGGGCGGCAGAAAGGTTGGCCGCTCCCCGCGCTTCGTCCCCGGCTTGCTGCACGGCGGTGGATCCGTACACCGGGCCTCGGGTGACGTTGACGCTGCTCGCACCGGGCCGACGCCCTGGTCAGTTGCCGAACAGGGCGCGCTGCTCGTCGGCGGTGAGCTGCGACTCGGCGAGGCGGCGCTGGTGCTCCTCCTCCTGGCGCAGCAGCTCGGCCTCGGCGGTGACGTCCTGCTGGGCGTACCGCTCGGCCTGGCTGGGCCCGTACAGGGCACGGTCGAGTTCGTCCACCAGCGGTGTCGCCGACGCGGCGTAGGACGGCCGGAGGGTGCTGGCGAGCACTGTGCGGCCGGTGTCGTCCTTGGCCCACACCTGGCCCGGGGCGGGGTCCTGCTGGACGGAGAGCACCGGGTACAGCGACCGGATGGTGGCTTCTACCTGGCTCGGTGTGTCCGGGTTGGCGGACGCGGTGATCTGGCGTCGCTCGACCGCGAGGGCCTGACGCCAGTACGCGGCGCGGGCGGCCGGGTAGCGGCCGGTGCGGGCGCCCCACGCGGCCAGGTCCTCACCGGGCAGCAGCTGCTCGTCAGACATTGGCGGGTACCTCCTCGATGAGGCCTGACTGGAGAAGGTGCTCGACCTGGTCGGCGGGTGCGTCGATGGGCAGCAGGCTGTCTCGGTAGAGGGTGACGACGCAGTGGCCGCTGCGGACGTGGCTGGCGAGCATGCCGGCCAGGGCGTCGGTCTTCACCTGCACGCACGCTCCGGTGATGCGGTACCGCTTCGGGGTGGTGGTGGGCATGTCAGGTCCTCCCGACGAAGCGGACCTTGCTGCCGGAGGCCGCGGTGGTGGTGGCGATGCCGATGAGGGTGCCGGCGGCGGACGCGGCGGCGATCGACGTGGTGGCCGGGTCGACGGTGCCGGACGCGCCGGTTTGCACGCCGCCGGTGGCGGTGACGGTGCCGGTCCCGACGGTGAGCTCGTGCTCGATGTTGACCAGCGGCCAGACGCTGACGCGGGCGCCGCTGGCGGCGTCGTGGGCGGCGACACCGACCACGGTGCCGACGGCGGCGCCGGATGGGGCGACGGTGCCGACACCGGAGGCGGATACCACCTGCCCGCCGGTGATCGTCGCGGATGCGGTCTTGGTGAACGGGCTGATGCCGTTCACGTAGACCGGTGTGTAGTCGGCCATCCTTGCTCCTCCCAGGTGATGAGCCATGAGCGGCGGCCCACCCGGGTCGCCGGCAGGCGTCCAGTCGCACAACGCTTCTGGGTCGCCCGGATCGTGAGGCCGAGCCGCCGGGCGGCGGTGGCCGTGTCGATCAGCTCTGATCGTGGGGCAGGGAGGCGTCGCGGGTCGACTGTGGTTCGCGTAGCCGAATCGTCGGCGCGTTCGGCGTACGCGGCTGCATCCAGCTCGGCGAACGCCTGCCGCATCTCGGCGGGCAGATCGACGCCGTTACGCCGCAAACCT
Organism: Micromonospora sp. IBHARD004; assembly: GCF_052814115.1. Lineage (NCBI taxonomy): Bacteria > Bacillati > Actinomycetota > Actinomycetes > Micromonosporales > Micromonosporaceae > Micromonospora > Micromonospora sp. IBHARD004. Next base: position 1,380,233 of record NZ_CP199934.1, on the reverse strand, counting down.
GCTCGCCGTAGCACCGCGCCCAACGCCAGCAGCGCCAGCTCGGCGGTACGCGGCGAGATGTCGCTCACGGCTGCACTCCCAGCCGGGCAGCGAGCACCCACCACTCTGGTGCGGTCAGCAGGATCTCACCGGGCCGGGCGGCGGTGACGGCCAGGACGGCGGCGACGTCGAGCAGCTGGTCGACGGTGAGCTGACCGAGCGCAGCCCGCGCGGCGGCGTACCCGGCTGGCGCGGTCGACTCGGCCACCGCCGCCAGGGCGACGTCGCGGGCGGCGGTCAGCGTCTCGGCCGTGACCGGCCCGGTCTGGGCGGTCAACTGGTGCCCCCGAAAAAACGGGCCGGCTTGGTACCACGGATCGAAGCGACGGGCACCCGGGGTCCGGACTTGTCCGGGGCTGGATTTTCGGCGGTGCCCGTACCCCTCGGGCGGTCCTGTTCGGCCGTCAGCGGCCGGCTCAGCGGGTTGTAGCTGGTCACGGCTGCGGGTTAACGGGCCGGAGCTTCGCCGCTATGGCTTCGATCAGCTCGTCGGCGTGGGCGTTGAGCCAGTTGGTGATGGCCCGTTCTGCGGCGTCCTCGATGGCCTGGGGCACGGTCACGTCGTGCTGGCTGAGCCAGAAGTCGAACGCGTCGGCCACGCCGGCTCGGGTCTGGTCGGGGCTGCTCATCGGGCGGTCACCTTCATCGCGTTGTAGGTGGGGCACCAGTCGTCATGGTGGACGCTGATGCAGTGCAGGTTGGGTCCGTGGTGGTCGGCCTGCAGGACTTGGTAGGCGTTGCAGGTGTCGCACCCGCCGGGGATGCGTGCGCCGTCCTGGGAGCGGAACAGCATCGAGACGGGGCTGGTGCGGCGCAGCTTCTTCCGGTTGCTCATGAGCAGGCTCCTTGGCACTTGCCGCTGCCGAGCCAGACTGGCCCGTTGCAGCGAGGGCAGCGGGTGGAGTCGGGGCGTTCCCCGTTCCCCACACCTAGGGGCGGGAACGCGGGAACGCTGTTCTCGGCGTCTGTTCCCCGTTCCCCGGGAACGTCCTGGGAACGGCGGGAACGCCATTCCTTGAGCGCAGCGGCGGCCCGGTCGCTGCGCCACCGCAGCCGCTCCTTGACGTCGCGGACGCTCGCCGGTGGCGGGTCGAGCTGGTCGAGCTCGGCCAGGTCGTCGAGGTTGATGCCGGCAGCGGCGGCGGCTTCGCCGAGCTGCGGCGTGGTGACCGTCCAGCGGATGCGCTCGGTGCTGCTGTCCAGCTTGAACAGGCCAGCGCTCGGCTCCTTGCCCTCGGCCGGGCAGTGACGGCGCAGCCCGCCGTGCCGGTCCTTGTTGATGCTCAGGAACGCGGACCCACCGCGGCCGGGGGTGAACTGCTCGTTGATGGTGACCCTGATGGACACGCCACCGACGGCCCGGCGCTTGGCCGCCGTGCCGGTCGGCCCGCTGGCTCGGCTCTCGGTGTTCTTCGGCAGGTGGTCGATGGCCAGCACAGCGGCCCCGGCCATCGCCAGCGGCTTGAGCACGGCGGCGTGCGCGAGGGTGAAGTCGTCCGGGCTGTTGCTGCTGAGTCCCATGAGCGGCAGCAGCTCGCCCACCGAGTCGACCACCGCGACGGCCGGGCGCCACTTCTTAGCGTCCTTGATGACCGCCATCAGGTGCGGCTTGTCCTCGGGCTCGACGTAGCGGAACAGGTCGGGGTCGCGCAGCGTCTCCTCGGGCACCTCCATGTCGAGGAACCGGGAGATGGTCGCCTGCGGCCCGTTGTGGTCGATGTCGACGAACAACACCTTCCGGCCGGCGATCAGTGCTTCGGCCGCGGCGGCCTGGGCGACGAGTGTCTTCCCGCTCTCCGGGTCACCGAAGATGAGGTTGACCTGCCCGGCGTAGAAGATCGCGTTCCCGTCGTCCCGGCGTAGCAGTACCGGCGCGGGCGGGTCCGGCAGACCGCCGTCGAGCAGCGCGGCGACGTCGAGGTAGAGGGCGTTCCCGTGTTCCCCACCCCCTGTGTCGGGAACGGGGAACGCTTCCCGCACCGGGTCGATGAACCCGGCCTCGATGGCGCGGTCGACGATCATCGCGTCACTCATGCGGCCCACCTTCCGATCACGTCTCGCTCGGCGACGCCGAGGGTGGTGCCGTTCTCCGGCGAGCTGTAGGGCTCGGGGCGGGCCTGCCCGATGGTGCGGATCAGCCAGCGGATCACGTCGCGGCGGTCGTACGGCTTGACGCCGATGGCGCGGGTGATCTCTTCGGCGATGGCCCGCTCAGCGGCGGCGTAGCCGTCCGCGTAGCCCTCGGCGTACTGGTGCCGGCCTTCCCACTCGGCCTGTTCGTGCCAGGCGGGAGGGAGACGCGTAGGATGACTACCGGTCTCGCCGACCTGCTTGACGCCCGTTCCGGATCCAGCCCCGGGGCGGGCGTTTTCCATGGTGGTCATCTCAGGCGGCCACCTGGTCCTGGTCCTCGCCCAGCTCGCGGAGCAGGTCGGCTCGCGCAACCCGGTAGCGGTTCCCGAGCCGAAGCACGCGGACCGGGAACTCCCCCCGCTTGGCCAACTCGTACGCGAGGGTCCGACCCATCCCGAAGGCTTCGCCTGCCGTCACGATGTCGACGCTGACCGGCAGGGCCAGCAGCTCCTCGCGCGTCATGCCGGATTGTGTCTTCACGTCACACTCCCTAACGGTTCTGCGTGGTGACGACACAAGAGTGATGCGCCGTGTTGCCAAATGTCAAGTCGACGCCCTACTGTGCCGTCATGACACAACCGAACTGGTCCGGTCACTTGGTCCGGTCGATCGCTGGCGAGATCAAGCGATGGCGGACGGCGCGCGACATGAGTGCGCAGCAGCTGGCCGACGCGTGCGCCAAGCTGGGGCACCCGATCCCCCGGTCAGTCCTGGCCAACATCGAGAGTGGGCGCCGCGAGGCGATCAGCGTTCCCGAGCTGCTGGTGCTCGCCCGGGCCCTGCGCGTGACCCCGCTTCGCCTGCTGGTGCCGCTCGGTCATGAGGAGATGGTCGACATCGCGCCGGGCGTCCGAACGCCCACGACCTGGGCGCTCTACTGGCTCCGTGGCGACTCGGCGTCACCAACGAACGACGAGCCGGGTGACGCGACGGTCCACGACTTTGTGGCGCACGACCAGGAGCTGTCGCGGTGGAGCTGGGCGGCCGACCTCGCCGCGAGCATCCGCGCAGGTGAGATGGAAGGCACCGACCAGGAGGTCGAGCGCTACGAGGCAGACGCCGAACGCGCCAGGATGAACCTGCAGACGATCCGCCGCGCGATGCGCAGTCGGGGTGAGTTGCCGCCGCCGACTCCACCGAACCTGCGCCTCGACGAGGGGCGGCCGTCATGAAGGGCAGCGTCTTCAAGCGGTGCCCCTGCGGCGTGACCGGCGGCGGCGGGAAGCGCCCGCCGGCCTGCAAGAAGGACCACGGCACCTGGTACTACGTCGCCGACCTCGACCCGGGCCGCGACGGGAAGCGGCGCCAGGAACGCCGCGGCGGGTACCGCGACCGCGGCGAGGCCGAGCAGGCACTGGCCGCCGTCATCAAGGGCGTGGCGGATGGCTCGTACGCCCACGACGAGCGGAAGACCGTCGGGGCGTTCCTCGACGAGTGGCTGGACGCCAAGCTGGCCGGGGGGCTGCGGGTCACGACGGCCCGGTCGTACCGGCAGCACATCGCGGACTACCTGAAGCCGCACCTAGGCAAGGTCCGGCTGCGGGACCTCCGGCCGGGGCATGTCTCGGCGATGCTGCGGAAGGTCGGCGAGGGTCGGCCGGGGCCGGCGACGGTGCGGCGGGTGCACGCAACGCTGCGCTCGGCGCTGACCAGCGCGGTACGCCAGCAGCTGCTCGCCTTCAACGTGGCCGCCAACGTCGAGCTGCCGGCGGCGCCGCGGCCGAAGGTGCGGCCGTGGGAGCCGGCCGAGCTGGGCAAGTTCCTCGACCACGCAGTCAGCGACGTACGCCTCGGCGGTCTGTACGAAGTGATCGCCGCGACCGGGCTGCGCCGGGGCGAGGCGGCGGGGCTGCGGTGGGATGACATCGACCTGTCCGTCGGCGTGCTGACCGTCCGCCAGCAGCTCGTACAGGTGAACCTCCCCGACGACCAACTCCCCGCGTGCCCGTACTGCCCGGAGCGCCACCGGGGCGTGATGTTCGGCCCAGTGAAGACGGCCAGCGGCGATGCGCGGCGGGTGGAGCTCGACACCACGACGGTCGGGGTGCTGCTCGCCCACCAGATGCACCAGCAGACCGAGCGTGACGAGTGGGGCGTCGCGTACGTCGACCACGGCCTGGTCTTCGCCAAGGAGGACGGCAACCCGCTCGCCCTGGACGCGGTGACCAAGCGGTTCGCCGAGCTGGTGAAGGCGGCCGGCGTCCGGCAGGTCCGGCTGCACGACCTGCGGCACGGGGCGGCGTCGCTACGCCTGGCGGCCGGGACCGACATCGCCATCGTGTCCAAGGTGCTCGGCCACTCGTCCGTCTCGATCACGTCCGACACCTACTCGCACCTCTTGGAAGGCGTCGGCCGGGCGGCTGCGGAGAAGGCGTCGGCGCTGGTGCCCAGAAACCGGCGTGACCAGTCGGTGACCAGTAACGCAAAAACCGCTGCTCCGGATCTCTCCGAAACAGCGGTTTCCGCTGGTCAACCAAGTGCGCCGCCAGGGACTCGAACCCCGAACCCGCGGATTAAGAGTCCGCTGCTCTGCCAGTTGAGCTAGCGGCGCTCGCCGGCAACGGAGAAGACATTAGCACGGCCTCCGACCGGGCTCCAATCCGATCCCCGGCTCCCCTCTTCGGTCGAGCTTAAGGCGCAAACCATGACAACCTGCCCGGGACGCCGATCGAGGGGGCCGAGGTGACGGCGTTCATGGGGCACGATGTCCGCCAGGCACGCGAGAACAGAGGTGGGGATGGGCAGGTTCGCGCGGAGCGGGGCGATGGTGGGCGTCCTGGTCCTCACGGCGTCGCTGGCACTGACCGGGTGCGGCGACGACCAGAAGAAGCCGGCGTTCGTCAGCGGCGGCCAGCCGGCCAGCGTCTCGGCGGCCGAGGGGACGGCGAGCGGCGAGCCCTCGCCGCAACCGGCTGCCGCGGCGCTCAAGGTCAGTCCGGCCGACGGGGCGGACGGCCGGCCGGTCAGCACCGAGATCAGCGCCAAGATCCCGGGCGGCGGGAAGGTGTCGAAGGTCGTGCTCACCGCCGCGAACGGCGCGACGGTCGAGGGTCGGCTGCGCCGCGACGGCTCGTCGTGGGTGCCGTCCACCCCGCTGAGGTACGCCACCCGGTACACCGCGACCGTCTCCGGCACCGGTACGGACGGCCAGACCCACGCGGGCACCAGCACCTTCACCACGATGGCCAAGCCGAAGTCGATGATCGGCTCCGGGCTGTACATGTTCGACGGCAAGACCTACGGGGTCGGCATGCCGGTGGTGGCCGAGTTCTCCCCGGGCATCCCGAAGAAGGACCGCGCGGCTGTGCAGAAGCGGATGTTCGTCCGCACCGACCCGCCGCAGCCGGGCGCGTGGCACTGGCTCTACAACGGCACCCAGGCGTACTACCGGGCGCCGGAGTACTGGAAGCCGGGTACCACGATCTCCGTACGGCTGGCCCTGGCCGGCATCCCGCTGAGCAACGGCCGCTACGGCAACGTCGACCGGACCGCGACGGCCAAGATCGGCCGCGCCTTCGAGATGAAGGTCGACAACGCCACCAAGAAGATGAGCGTGTACCAGAACGGCGCGCTGATCCGCACCGTGCCGGTGAGCCTCGGCAAGAAGAGCACCCCCTCCTCCAGCGGCACCATGGTGGTGATGGAGAAGAAGGAGTCGACGGTCTTCGACACCCGGGACGAGCCGGACCCGGACAACCAGTACGTCACGAAGATCGACTTCGCCCAGCGGATCACCTGGGGTGGCGAGTACATCCACGCCGCTCCCTGGTCCGAAGGGGTGCAGGGCCGGGCGAACGTCTCGCACGGCTGCGTGAACGTCTCCATGGCGGACGGCAAGTGGCTCTTCGACCGGACCCTGGTCGGTGACCCGATCACGGTCCGCGGCACGAGCCGGAAGCTGGTGCCGGGCAACGGCTGGACCGCGTGGAGCATGAGCTGGTCGGAGTTCGTCGCGGGGAGCGCGCTCCCGGTGCCGGAGGGCGGTGCGGGCCCGGCCTTCTGAGCAGCGGACCGTCGCCCGGCAGATCCGTCGGGCAACGGGCCGTGACGATGAAAGCGCGTGCCGCCGTCGATGGAGACGTGCCTCACTCGCGAAGCGCTGTAGCTTACCAAATCGGTACATCATGGTCGGGATGTTCCGGTTCACTTGCGGGAACGGGTACCCGTATTCCTGCGTCAGTAGGGGACGATGGCACCCGGGGACCACGACTGTGAGGGAATCATGCGAGCTAGCCAGGACGAGCTGATCGGGCGCGGGGCCGCCCGGCGCGGCGGGCGACGCCGCGGGTTCGCGGCGGTGGTGCTCGCCGCCGCCATGGCCCTGACCTCCGCCTGCACGGGCGACGGCGGCGGCGACGGCAAGCCGTCGAGCTGGCAGGGCGGCGGGGAGAGCCAGCCGAAGGCCGCGGCCACCATCACCGAGCCCCAGGCCGACACCGCCGACGTGCCGGCCTCCACCGCCATCACCTTCACCACGAAGGACGCCCAGGAGACCACCGTCGAGCTCACGGACTCGGCCGGCAAGGCCGTCGAGGGCGAGCTCTCCGCCGACGGGAAGAGCTGGCTCCCCGACGGCGCCCTGGAGTACGGCGAGAAGTACACCGCGACGGTGACCGCGACCGGTGACGACGGCAAGCCGGCGACCGCAACCAGCACCTTCACCACCATGGCCCGGCCGGCCAAGCAGATCCGGGTGAGCAGTTTCCTCGGTGACAACCAGGTGGTCGGCGTGGCGATGCCGATGATCATCCGGTTCAGCCGGGCCATCCCCGAGGACTACCGGGACGACGTCCAGCGCCGGATGACGGTGACCGCGAAGCCCGCCCAGGAGGGCGTCTGGCACTGGGCCAGCCCCACCGAGGTCCGCTACCGGCCGAAGACCTTCTGGAAGGCCAACACCACGGTGTCGTACCGGGTGCAGGCTGGTGGCCTGCCCCTGGGCGACGGCTGGTACGGCCGCTCGGATCTCACCGTGGACGTCAAGATCGGCCCGTCGTTCGTGATGACCGTCGACAATCGCACCAAGCGGATGACGGTCACGAAGGACGGCAAGGTGGTCAAGACGATCCTGGTCAGCCTGGGCAAGAAGACCACCCCGTCGTCCAGCGGCACCATGGTGGTGATCGAGAAGCTCCGCAAGACGGTCTTCGACACCATGGAGGAGCTGGGGCCCGAGGATGGCTACCGCACGAAGATCGACTTCGCCCAGCGGCTGACCTGGGGCGGCGAGTTCATCCACGCGGCACCCTGGTCCGAGGGGCAGCAGGGCTCGGTGAACGTCTCGCACGGCTGCGTGAACGTCTCGATGGCCGACGGCGCCTGGCTGTTCGCCAACACCCGGATCGGCGACCCGATCACGGTGAAGGGCACCGAGCGGCAACTCCAGAACGGCAACGGCTGGACCGACTGGAACCTGAGCTGGGACGAGTACATCAAGGGCAGCGCCCTCCCGTACGAGCCGCCGGCGCAGCCGGGCGACGAGGCCAGCGCCGAGCCCGGCACCGGGGACGACCCGAGCACCGAGCCGACGCCCTGACCGAGCGCCCCTGACCGAGCAGCCCTGGTCGAGCACGCCCGGACCGGGCACGGAGCAACCGGAGCCCCCTCCCCCGCCGGAGGGGGCTCCGCCGTCTCCGGGACCGGGGCACGACGGAGGGGCGGAACGACGGAAGCCCCCTCCCGAGGGAGGGGGCTTCCGGATCCGGGTGACTGATGGGAATTGAACCCACGACAACCGGGACCACAACCCGGTGCTCTGCCAACTGAGCTACAGCCACCATGCTCTCCGCGCCGGTCGACCCGGGCGGGGCGCGAACTAATAATAGCCACACCCCTGCCGGCCGCGTCCACCGGGTTCCGGCCCGTCCGCCGGAACCGCCCCGCCGCCCGCACCGGGCAACCGGACCGCCGGACGCGGACCGGTCAGAGCTGGGCCGCGATGGCCTTGGCGCTCTCCACGTCGGGCCCCGGCAGCGGTACGAAGATCGTCCGCCGGTAGTACTCCAGCTCGCGGATGCTCTCCCGGATGTCGGCGAGGGCCCGGTGGGCCAGCCCCTTCTGCGGCTGCCCGAAGTACACCCGCGGGTACCAGCGCCGGCAGAGCTCCTTGATCGAGGAGACGTCGATCATGCGGTAGTGCAGGTGGGCGTCGAGGCGTGGCATGTCCCGGGCGATGAAGCCCCGGTCGGTGGCGATCGAGTTGCCGCAGAGCGGAGCGTTGCGCGGGTCCTTCACGTGCGTGGTGACGTAGTCGAGCACCATGTCCTCGGCCTCGGCCAGGGTGACCGTCGAGCGCCGGACCTCCTCGGTCAGCCCGGACTTGTCGTGCATGGTGCGGACGATCTCGGGCATCCCCTCCAGCGCCGCCTCGTCGGCGTGGATGACCACGTCCACACCCTCACCCAGCACGTTGAGGTCGGGGTCGGTGACGAGCGCGGCGACCTCGATCAGCGCGTCGCGCCCGAGGTCCAACCCGGTCATCTCACAGTCGATCCAGACGAGAAGATCAGCCACCGGACCAGACTACGCGCAGCCCGCCTGCCCGCGCCTCGGCACCGTGGCCGGAACGGACCGCTAGGGTTTTCCCGTGCCAGCCGAACCCGTCGCACCGCCCGCCGTCACCGAGGACGACCCGGGCGGTCGCACGGTCCGCCGGCTCGTCACGGTGGTCGCGCTCGCCGCGATGCTGCCGGCGCTGTACCTGCCGGGGTTGGTGCACGACTTCTTCGACCTGAAGATCTACATGCGGGCGATGGACTGGTGGGCGGCCGGCCATCCGCTCTACGACTACGTCCAGCCGGACCGGGTGCAGGGCGCGCTCTACTTCACCTACCCGCCGTTGAGCGCGTTGCTGCTGCGGCCGTTCGCGCTGCTGCCGCTCGGCGCGACGGTGGCGATCTTCACGATCCTCACCGGGATCGGCGTGGTGGTGACGACGCGCTGGCTGGTGCTGCCGGTCGTGGAGCGGCACCACCTGCCGCGGCTGTTCAGCCTCACGGTCGCCGTCCTGCTGGTCTTCGCCGTGGAGAGCACCCGGGAGACGATCACCTTCGGTCAGATCAACATGCTGCTGGTGGTGCTGATCCTGGCCGACCTGCTGTTCGCCGTACCGCAGGGGCGGCGCTGGGCCGGTGTGGGCGTGGGGCTGGCGACGGCGCTGAAGCTCTTCCCGGGCATCTTCATCCTCTACCTGCTGGCCACCCGGCGCTGGCGGGCGGCGGTGGTGGCCGCCGCGACCGCGGCGCTGGCCACCCTGCTGGCGGCGGCGGTCGCGCCGGCCGACTCGTGGCGGTTCTGGACCCACGAGCTCTGGGCGACCGACCGGGTGGGGCGCACCGACTACACCGGCAACCAGTCGCTCTTCGGCCTACTCAGCCGGATCACCGCGCCGGAGAAGCCGAGCCAGCTGCCGTGGCTGCTGCTGGTCGTCGTGGTCACCGGGTACGGGCTGTGGCGGGCCGCCCGCGCCGCCCGGGCCGGTGACGCGCTCGCCGGCCTCACCCTGACCGGACTGGTCGGCGGACTGGTCAGCCCGATCACCTGGACCCACCACCTGTACTGGTTCATCCCGGCGGTGGTGGTGCTGGTCGGTGCCGCGCTGGACACCGACCGGGGCACGGCCGAGGGGGTCCGGCAGCGCCGCTGGCTGCTCACCCTGGCGGTCGGCACCGCGTTCGTGATCATCTACGGGGTGGTGTCCTTCCAGGACTGGGGCGTCGCCCCGGCCCGGACCGACAACGTCGGCGAACTCGTCGCGCGCAACGCGTATGTGCTGCTCAGCCTGCTGTTGTTGGTGGTGCTGCCGGCTCGGCCCACGCGTCGGTCCGCCGCATCGCCAGCTGCACCCTGAAACTTGCACCAAATGGACAGACACCCCGACCGGCCGTGTTCGGCGTTAATCTGGTCCCAACTACCTCAAGTTTCTCCCAGGTAGCACCGATCCCCCGGTGACGGTGGCCCTCCGCGTCGGCAGCGCGGAGGGCCACTCGTCGTTCCGGCGGCCCTCAGCCGTCGGCGCCAGGGGACTTGGCTGATGCCGGCCGGCCCGGGCGGTCCATTGGGACCGGGCGGGCCGTCTGCTCGGCCGTGGCGGGCGGCCAGGACCAGGTCGTCGTCATGCCCGGACTCGCCGGCGAGTCGGCGAGGGTCTCCGGCCGGTGGGCGGGGACCGGGCCGATCGCGGCCCGGGAGCGCCCGGCGTGGGCCGGGCCGACCGAGACCAGTTGCCGGTCGGCCAACGGCGGGCGCCCCTCGGCGGTCTTCTGCTCGCCGAGGCCGCTGAGCGAGGTCACGCCGAGCCGGCCGGCGAGCACCGGGACCTGGTCCGGCTCGACCACGAAGACCACCTCGCGCGGGCGGACCGGGCGCAGCAGCAGCACCACGGCCAGCACCACCAGCAGGATCCCGCCGGCGAGCAGCCCCCACGTCGCGCCCGGGAACCACCCCGCGCGCAGCTCGGCGCGCAGGTCCAGGGCGAGGTCGGCCCGGCCGTCGGGGCGCATCACCACCAGGCTCAGCGACCTCCCGGCCAGCTCGCCGGGGGCCCACTCCAGCGCGCCGGTCCCCTCGCGTACCCAGAACTCCTGGTCGAGCGGGGCGGCGGCGACGGTGCCGGCGACGGCCGGTCCGGCCGGGTCGAGCCGGACCGGCAGCGGACCGCGGGCCAGCGCGACCCGGCGGACGGTGGCGTGCGGGACGGGGTCGAGCCAGCGCCGCACCTGGTCACTGGGCGCCAAGCCGAGGAAGGCCGGGCCGTCGGCGGTCCGGGCGGTCAGCCGGAGCCGGGCCTGCCCGGTCCGGGCGAACGGCGCCTCGGCGCGCAGTAGGCCGTCCACGTCGGTGACCACGATCGCCTGGCCCGGGGTGCGGGCCGTCTCGAGGCGGGCGGCGAAGCCACCGTCGGGCTCGGCGTGCCGGGCGACGGTCCAGAGGCCGCCGCCGGCCAGGAGCGCCGGAATCCCCATGGTCAACAGCAGCATGCCGGCGATCGTTCGCACGAATCGCATTCGCGTCGTCTCCCTCGGTAGCCAATTACCCGGCCGACCTTACCGATGCGAACCGCACGATCACCGGATATCCACGGCAAGCATCCCAAGGACCGCAGAAAGGTCGGTGGCCCGCCGGAAGATCCGACGGGCCACCACAACGACGCGCCTCAGGCCTTGGGCGTGGGCTCCCGCCGGGTCCGCAGGAAGGCCAGGCCACCCAGGATCAGGCCGGCAAGCCCGGCGACCAGACCGGCGATGCCGAGCGCGGTGCCGGCGCCGTCGGAGTCGTCGTCGGAGTCGTCGTCACCGGCCGGGGCGGCCGCGCCCGCGCTCCCGCTCGGCGCGGCGGACGGCGAGGCGGCGGTCAGGGTGAGCACCGGGGCCGGATTCTCCGGCTCCTCCCCGCCCGGCGTCGGCTCCTCGATCCAGCGGGAGACGTTGCCGTCCGAGTAGGTCTGGAGCACCTTGAACACCATCCGGTCGACCTGCGGCAGCGGCCCCATCGAGACCGGGAACTCCTGGAACTCGCCCGGCTTGACCCCGGCGTTCGCCGCGGCCGTCCAGGTCAGCTTCGACACCGCCTCGGTGAGCTGGCTGCCGTGCACCTCGATCGGCGGGTCGACCTTGCGCTTCTCCACCGCCACCGTCCAGCCCGGCACCGGCATGGTGGAGACCGAGCCGACCGGGGCGTTCTCCGGCAGCACCACCTCGACCTTCGTGGTCGAGGCGGTGTCACTCTCGTTCGGCACCCGGAACGCGAACCGACCGTAGCCGCCCTGGGTCGCCTCCTTCGGGTTGACCGTGACGTGCGCCGAGGCGGGCCCGGCGAGGCCGAACACGGCGGTGGCGACGGCGGTGAGCGCGAGCGCGGCGGCGGTTACGGGACGCCGGAGACGGATCATGTGTCTGAGAGCCTTCCGTTACTTGATCGGCACGGTGGCGGTCACCGTGGCCTGGTCGATCTCGGTCGTGCGAACGGTGATGCGGAGCTGCCACTCCCCCGCGGCCGGGAGGTTGATCTCCCCGGTCGTGTGGTTGTCGGTCAGCGGCAGCAGCGGGATCTCGATCGGCTCGATCCCCGCTGACGGCAGGGCGGCGGTCGCCTTCCACTCCTGCACCGGCTGCGGCCGGTTGTCCTTCGTGTACGCGTAGAGGTGCATGGAGTTGTTGCCCCGCTCGGCCGGGTCCAGCTCCACCTGGACCGAGGCGACCGGGCTGGACAGGGTGGTGGAGAAGTAGCCGGTGGGCGTACCGGCCACGTCGGTTGCGGCGGTCCGGGCCGGGGTGGTCTGCACCAGGGTCGCCGAGACGCCGAGCACCACCGCCGTGATCGCCAGCTCCACCCAGATCACCCGGCGCATCCGCCCCGGACGCTGCGCCGCGGTCCGCCGCCGCACCAGCGACCGGGAGTACGCCGCCACCCCGACCACCAGCGCGAACAGCACGATCTTGGCGAGCAGCAGCCGCCCGTACGTGGTGTCGACCAGGGCCTTCGGGGTGGCCACCTCGATCAACCCCTGCACGGTGCCGGCGAGCAGCAGCGCCGCCACGGCGAGGGCCGCCCAGCGGGACCAGATCGGCAGGATCGCCCCCAGCTCGCGTTCGTCGGCCCGGGGCAGCAGGAAGACCGCGAGCATCACCAGGCCGCCCAGCCAGACCGCCATGCTGCCCAGGTGCACCGCGTCCACCACCACGGAGACGGCCGGCGCGGGCGAGGCGGCCGGGTGGCCGGCCAGCGGCCAGGTGAACAGCGCCGCCCCGCCGAGGACGGCCAGGATGATGCCGTCGGTCCGGCCGACCGGCCCGGCGAAGAGCGGCCGGAGCAGGAACGCCGCCGCGGCGAGCAGCCCCAGCCGGACCAGGTGGGCGGCGCCGAAGGCGCTGCCCAGCACGTCGCCCAGCCCCGAACCGGTCACGTCGAACAGGCCGCCACCGGCCGTGTACGGCACCTGCAACCACAGGTCGGCGACGGTGGCCAGGACCAGCAGGCCCAGCCCCGCCCAGGCCAGCCGGGCCGGTCCGCGCCGGGGCAGCCGACGCGGCCAGAGCGCGGCCAGCACCAGCGCCGGGCCGACCAGCAGCAGCAGTCCGGCGTAGCCGAGGTACTTCGCCACCTTCACGGCGGTCCCCACCACCGGGTCGGCGCGGTTGTCCGAGCCGGTGTCGACGGGCGGTGGCGACGGCGCGCCCACCGAGTAGGTGAACGCGCCGGAGACCGGGTGGCTGTCGGCGGAGATCACCCGGTAGCTCACCAGGTAGGTGCCCCGGGCGGCGGAGGGGTCGACCGGGATCGTCACCACCGCGCCGGAGAACGACGGCTCACCCCGGTCGGCCCGGGAGCCGTCCGGCGCGATGACCCGGATCTTGCCGGGCACCTTGCGGACCCCCTCGCTGAAGGTCAGCGCCACCTCGGCGGGCCCGCTCGGCACCACCGCCGAGGCCGCCGGGCTGGTGCTGACCAGCACGGCGTGGGCGCTCGCCGGGGTGGCCGGGGCGAGCAGCAGGGCGACGAGGGCGACCAGCAGGCCGGCGGCGGCACCCACCCGGGCGGCCCATCGACGGTCGGCGACGGCCACGGGCCGGCGGCGTACGGCAGCAGTCATGACCATCATGCTCGCCGACCGGGCCCGTGCGCGGCGACCCGGCCTCACCCGCGCCCCGGCGCGAGCGAGGTGGGCAGCCGGCGCGGCGGCTCCCCGCTGACCCGACCCAACGCCCAGAGCAGGCCCGCCTGCACCACGGCGGCCAGGTGGCCCAGCTCGTGCACCAGCGCCGTGCTCGACCGGGCGATGTCCACCGCGCTGGTGCCGGCCAGGCAGACCGCCAGCACCAGCGCCACCGGCAAGAACGCCCGGGCCCGCTCCGGCCGCCAGGCGGCCAGCGCGAACCCGACCGCGAGGGCCGCGTCGAAGGAGGCCATCTCCCGGCTGGTGTGCGGGTCGGCCTCGACCCCGAAGCCGGCGAGCAGCATCGGCAGCGCGATGGCGAGCTGCGCCACCGCCGCCACCGCCACGGCCACCCGCAGCACCTGGCGCCGGGCCCGCACGGTGGCGGCGACGTCGTCCCGCGCCGCGGCCCGGTCCGCGGCGACCGCGGCCAGCACGGGGGCGGTCAGATCGGGTACGTCGACCGCCTGGAGCCGGGTGAGCCGGGTCACCCGTTCGGCCCGGGCCAGCCAGGAGCGGCACCCGGGGCAGGCGTCGGTGTGCGCCTCCAGCGCCGCCGCCGGCGCCTGCGGGTCCTCGCCGTCCAGCCGCGCCGACAGCGCCACGCGTACGTCGTCGCAGTTCATGAGGAGGTAGTCGGGGGTGGGCCCGGAAAAGTTCCCGACGTGGGCCGGACCATAGAAAGGGCCGAAGGGCCCTGCCCCACCCAGGTACGCCGCGTAACCTCGTCTGTCGTGATCCCCGCCCCGCGCGACACCACCGCCGGCCGCCACGAGGCGGGCCGCGAGGCCGCGCGGGACGGTGCGACGCAGTGGGCGCTGGCCGCCCGGGACGGCGACCCGGTCGCGCAGGCCGCCTTCGTCCGGGCCACCCAGGTCGAGGTGTGGCGGTTCGCCGCCGCGCTGGTCGACGCGGACAGCGCCGACGACCTGACCCAGGAGACGTACCTGCGGGCCTTCCGCGCGCTGCCCGGGTTCGAGGGCCGCTCCAGCGTGCGTACCTGGCTGCTGGGCATCGCCCGCCGGGCCTGCGCCGACCACCTGCGCACCGTGGTGCGCCGGCGCCGGCTCGACGAACGGCTCGCCGCGCACGCCCACACCGACCGGCCGTACCCCGACCCCACCGGGCACCTCGGCGCCACCGACCTGGTCCGTCGGCTCCCCGCCGACAGGCGCGAGGCGTTCGTGCTCACCCAGCTGCTCGGCCTGTCGTACGCCGAGGCCGCCGCCGTGGAGGGGGTGCCGGTGGGCACCATCCGTTCCCGCGTCGCCCGGGCCCGCTGCGACCTGGTCGAAGCCGTCGGCGACGCGCTCGCCGGATGACGCGGAACTTTCCACGGATCCGGGACGACAAATGACCGTGACCGCACCGAGCACCCGGGCCGCCCGCTGGCCCACCGTCCGACCCTGGCTCGGCACCGCCGCCCGACTCGGGCTGGCCGCCGTCTGGCTGATCGCCGGCGGCGCGAAGGTCGGCGACCTGGCCGCCTCCGGCCGGGCCGTCAACGCCTACCAGGTCATGCCGTACGACGCGGCGACCGTGATCGGCGCCGCACTGCCCTTCGTGGAGCTGGCGCTCGGCGTACTGCTGCTGATCGGGCTGGCCACCCGACTGGCCGCCGGAATCTCCGCGGCACTGCTGGTGATCTTCATCACCGGCATCGCCTCGGCCTGGAGCCGGGGCCTGGCCATCGACTGCGGGTGCTTCGGCAGCGGCGGCCAGCTCGCCGTCGGGCGGGCCCCGAGCTACCTCCCGGAGATCCTCCGGGACCTGGGATTCCTGGCGCTGGCCGGATTCCTGCTGATCTGGCCCCGCACCCCGTTCTCCGTGGACGGCTGGCTGGCGGGCGATGCACCCGTGGAGGGCGAGGATGAGTAGTCGCAAGGGGCGGAAGAACGCCGCCCAGGTGGTCCGCGCGCAGCTCGCCAGGGAAAAGCGGCGCACGCGCACCATCTGGACCTCGGTCGGCGCCGTGGTGGTGCTGGTGATCGCCGGGCTGATCGGCTGGTCCGTCTACTCCAGCCAGAAGTCGAAGACCTTCACCGCCCCACCCGGCGCCAACGCCGGCGGCACCGGCATCGTCGCCGGCGCCGGTCCCGTCACCATCGACCTGTACGAGGACTACCTCTGCCCGGTCTGCAAGCAGTTCCAGCAGGTCAACGGTGCGACCATCGACCAGTTGATCAGGGAGGACAAGGTGCGGGTGGTCTTCCACCCGGTGGCCTTCCTGAACCGCTTCTCCACCACGGAGTACTCCACCCGGGCCTCGGCCGCCTCCGGCTGCGCCGCCAAGGGCGGGAAGTTCAAGGAGTTCACCGACGCGCTCTTCGCCAGGCAGCCGGCCGAGGGCAGCGCCGGGCTCAGCAACGACGAGCTGATCGACATCGGCGCGGGCGTCGGGCTGAACCGCGACGACTTCGGCTCCTGCGTGAAGGACGGCACGTACAAGCCGTGGACCGAGCACGTCACCGACGAGGCGAGCAAGGCCGGGGTCACCGGCACTCCGACCATCAAGGTCAACGGCAAGGACGTCGAGGACCGCTCCCCGGCGGGGATCACCGCGGCGGTGGCGGCGGCCGGCAAGTGATCCTCGTACCGCTGCGGCGGGCGGGGGTGGTCGTCACCGCCGCGCTCGCCGTGCTCCTCGCCCTGGCCGCGCCGGCCGCCGCGCACGGCGCGGACGCCCCCGACGGCACGGACTACCGGGCCGAGGTCACCGCGCTCGCCCCCGCCCGGCCCGGGCTCACCGTCCGGGTCGTCGAGGCGGGCGCCCGGCTGGAACTGATCAACCGCACCGGGCGGGACGTCGAGGTGCTCGGCTACTCCGGCGAGCCGTACCTGCGGGTGGGACCGGGCGGGGTGTACGAGAACAGCCGCTCCCCGGCCACCTACCTCAACCGGACCATCGCCGGCGACACCAACCTCTCACCCGAGGCCGACCCGGCCGCCACCCCGGTCTGGCACCGGGTCGACCGGGGGCAGTCGGTGCGCTGGCACGACCAGCGGACGCTCTGGCTCGAATCGTCGCCGCCCGCGCAGGTGAGCGCCGACCCGGAACGCCCGCAGCGGGTCCGGGACTGGGTGGTCCCGCTGCGCGACGGCGACCAGACGGTCGAGATCCGCGGCACCCTGGACTGGGTGCCGCCGCCGGACGCGTACCCCTGGTGGGTGGCCGCCACCCTCGCCTTCCTCGGCATCGCGGCGGCCGGGCTCGCGCCGGCCGGCACCGCCACCGGAGTACGGGCGCTGCGCGGGGTGGGCGCCCTGCTCGCCCTCGGCGGGCTGGCCACGGTGACGTTCACCGTCGGCCGGGAGCTGGACGCCGGGGCCGACGGGCTCGGCGGGGTGCTGCTCGGCCTGGTCAACGGTCAGGTCTGGACGCTGCTCACCGGGCTCGGCGCCGTCGCCGCCGGCGGGTACGCGCTGGCCCGCCGGGAGGCCGCCGACTTCGCGCTCGCCCTCGCCGGGGCGTGCCTGACGATCTTCGCCGGCTTCGCCAACGTCGCCGTCCTCTCCCGCTCGGTGGCGCCGGTGGTGTGGCCGGCCACCGCGGCCCGGGTGCTCGTGGTGCTCATCCTCGCCACCGGCGCCGGCGCGCTCGGCGCCGGCCTCCTCCGCCTGCACGCCGCCGCCCGCCCGGCCCGCCGCCCGGTCCCCGCTCCCGTCCCCCGCTGACCCTCCCCGCCCCTCAGGAGGGGCGGGGAGTGAAGCCGTAGGGGAGTTCCAGGCGGTGGCGGGCGAGGAGCGCCTCGTCGGAGAGGAGGCCGACGGTGGGGGCGTCGGCGACGATCCGGCCGGCGTCGAGGATCACCGAGCGGTCGCAGAGCTCCGCCGCGTACGGCAGGTCGTGGGTGACCATCAGCAGCGTCACCGGCAGGCCGCGCAGGATCTCCGCCAGCTCCCGCCGGGCGGCCGGGTCGAGGTTCGACGACGGCTCGTCGAGCACCAGGATCTCCGGGCGCATGGCGAGCACGGTGGCCACCGCCACCCGGCGGCGCTGACCGAAGGAGAGGTGGTGCGGCGCCCGGTCCCGGTGCTCGCTCATCCCCACCGCGGCGAGCGCCTCGTCGACCCGGGCGGCCAGCTCCACCCCGCGCAGCCCCAGGTTGGCCGGGCCGAACGCGACGTCCTCGGCGACCGTTGGCAGGAAGAGCTGGTCGTCCGGGTCCTGGAAGACGATGCCCACCCGGCGGCGGATCTCGGCCAGGGTGTCCCGGTCCCGGCTGACCGTCAGCCCGCCCACGGAGACCGTCCCCTCGGTCGCGGTGAGGATGCCGTTGAGGTGCAGCACCAGGGTGGTCTTGCCGGCGCCGTTCGGGCCGAGCAGCGCCACCCGCTCCCCGCGCGGCACGGTCAGGTCCACCCCGTGCAGGGCGACGTGACCGTCCGGGTACGCGTACCGGACGTCGCGCACGTCCAGGGAGGGAGCCGTCTGCACGTACCCGATCATGTCAGCACGACCGCGGCGGCGGCGATCGCGACGGCCGCCAGCGGCACCGTCGCGGCGGCCGCCCACTGACCGGCGGTGGCGGCGCCGGCGCCCTGCCAGACCGCCGGCATCCGGCCCGAGTAGCCGCGCGACACCATGGCCAGGTAGACCCGCTCGCCGCGCTCGAACGCGCGCAGGAACAGCGCGCCGATCCCGGCGGCGAAGCCGCGCAGCTGCCAGAGGAAACGCGGGTCGTCGCCCCGGGACACCCGGGCCACCCGCATCCGCCGGGCCTCGCCGACCAGCACGTCCAGGTAGCGCAGCATGAAGGTGGCGATCTGGGTGAGGACCTGCGGGCAGCGCAGCCGGTCCAGGCCGACGATCAGGTCGCGCGTCGTCGTGGTCGCCGCGAGCAGGAGCGACGCCAGTACGCCCAGCGTCCCCTTGGCCAGGATGTTCCAGCCGCCGAGCAGCCCGTCCACGGAGAGGCTCAGCCCGGCCACCTCGACCCGCTCCCCCGTCCCGAGGAAGGGCAGCGCGAACGCGAAGAGCACGAACGGCAGCTCGATCAGCGCCCGGCCGAGCAGCCAGCGCGGGCCCACCCGGGCCAGCGCCGCCACCCCGGCGACCAGCAGGGCGTACCCGCCGAAGGCCCAGTAGGCCTCGCGGGGCGTGGCGACCACGGCGACGGTGAAGAGCACCATCGCGGCGATCTTCACCTCGGGTGGGAGGCGGTGCACCGGGGAGGTGGACTCGCGGTAGAGCACGTGCACGTGTCCCGCGCCCATGTCGACGTACCCCCCTCAGCCGGCGCGGGCCGCGCGCTGCCCGGCGTCGGCCGGGTCGGCGTCGCCGGCCGGGTCGTCGCCCGACGCTCCGGTGCCGGTGGAATCTGACGCGCCGGAAGCGGCGGGGGCGTGCCGGCGGGCCAGCCGGAAGAGTCCACCGCCGAGGGCGAAGGTGAGCAGCACGCCGAGGACGCCGGAGAGGCCGGTGGAGAGGAACCGGTTGTCCACGCCCCGGATGCCGTAGTCGGCCAGCGGGCTGTCGGCGAGCTCGTGGCCCTTCGCCTGCTGGGCCGGGCAGCTGCCGCCGGTGATCTCGCCGTCGGCGTTCACCGTGCAGCCCTTGAGCAGGGACGAGTCGAGCCCGTCCGGGTGCGCCGAGGCGTAGTTGCTGGCCACCCCGGCGAGCAGCAGGGCGACCAGCAGGCCGCCGAGGACGAAGCCCCAGGTGCGCTTCCTCACCGGGCACCCCCGGCGACCGGGACGGCGGCGGCCGGCGCGGCCGGCTTCAGGGCGCGCAGCGCGTACACCAGGTCGGGGCGGACCTTGGCGACGGTGACCACCGTGGTGGCGGTGATCAGGCCCTCGCCGACGCCGATCAGGAGGTGGACGCCGGCCATCGTGCCGGCCAGTCCGGCGAGGTTGCCGCCCAGGTCGGTGGTGCCACCCAGCCAGTACTGCAGGACGAAGCCCTGGCTGGCGACCAGCACGCTGACCAGGCCCGACACGAACGCGGTGACACCGAGCCCGGCCGGGGTGCGCGGTAGCACCCGCAGCAGCAGCGCGATCAGCAGGTACGCCGCGGCGGTGCCGAGGATCGCCATGTTGGTGATGTTGAGGCCGAGCATGGCCACCCCGCCGTCGCCGAAGACCAGCGCCTGCACGACGAGGACCACGGCCACGCAGAGCGCGCCGACCCACGGGCCGACCAGCAGCGCGGCCAGCGCGCCACCGAGCAGGTGGCCGCTCACCCCGGCGGTGAAGATCGGGAAGTTGAGCATCTGCACGGCGAAGATGAACGCGGCCACCAGGCCCGCCATCGGGGCCAGCCGGTCGTCCAGGTCGCGGCGGCCGCGCAGCACGCAGAGGGTGAGCACGGCGAGCGCGAAGGCGGCGAAGACCGCGGCGACGGGACCGTCGATGATCCCGTTCGAGATGTGCATCGCCAGGGTTTCCACTCGACCTCCCGGGGCGCGGCGGGCGGGCCCACACCGTCGGGCTCAGCCTATTTGCGCCGACTCCTTGTTGCCAACACCTTGCAACAAGCCATGGTGTTGATCACCGTCGGCGCGCGTCGCCACCGTCGGCCGGTCGTACGGCGGCGGTATCGTCTGCGCCATGACCGACCGCCTCAACCCCGGCGACCCCGCGCCCGAGTTCACCCTCCCCACCGACACCGGCGGGACGCTCTCCCTGGCCGACCTCCGTGGCCGCAAGGTCATCCTGTACGCCTACCCGGCCGCCATGACCCCCGGCTGCACCAAGCAGGCCTGCGACTTCCGCGACTCGCTCGCCTCCCTCCAGGCCGCCGGCTACGAGGTGGTCGGCATCTCCCCCGACAAGCCGGAGAAGCTGGCCAAGTTCCGGGAGCGCGACGCCATCACCTTCCCGCTGGTCGCCGACACCGACAAGGCGGTGCTGACCGCGTACGGCGCGTACGGCGAGAAGCAGATGTACGGCAAGACCGTCACCGGAGTGATCCGCTCGACCTTCGTCGTCGACGAGGACGGGAAGATCGAGCGGGCGTTCTACAACGTCAAGGCCACCGGGCACGTCGCCAAGCTGCGCCGGGACCTCGGGCTGGACTGATCCTGTCGTACGCCGCCGCTACGGTGCGTGCGTGGTTCGGTACAAGTACACGCCTGAGGTGCTCGCCGAGGCCGCCGCGAGCGCGCACAGCATTGCCGGGGTGATGCGGGCGCTCGGTGTGCGGATCAGCGGCGGGTCGCACGCGCACATCAGCCGGCAGTTGAAGCGCTTCGGCGTCGACACGTCGCACTTCACTGGGCAGGCGCACAGCAGGGGCCGGCAAGGCTCCCGGCAGGCGCCGTCAGAGGTCCTGGTCAAGCTGGCACCTGACGCAGGAAGGACACCAGGCTTCCGGCTCAGGCGCGCCCTAGCCTTCATCGGCATTCCCGAGCAGTGCGAGATCTGCGGCCTGGGGCCGACATGGCAGGGCGCGCCCCTCGTCCTCCACGTCGACCACATCAACGGCGACCGTCTCGACAACCGGCCGCCCAACCTACGGCTGCTCTGCCCGAACTGCCACAGCCAGACCGCGACGTATGCCGGGCGAGCGCGATCGCCCGAAACCGCGACGGGACAGGGGGCGCAACTGGACGCACCAGGCTTCGCGGATGCCACTCGATCAGAGCCACACGGGACGCCGCCGGGAGACGAGGAGATCCTCTCGCTGGTCCAACAGGTCAGCACGGGTTGCCTGACGACCGTGGAGGCGGCGCGCCTACTCCGATGCACGAGGGACCACGTCAGCAGGATGCGCCGACGCCTGGAGTCCACGGGAAGCATCTCGCCACAGCCGCGCGTCCGTGACCGTCCGATCCAGCGGCAGTTCCGCGACTCCGTCATCCGTTTCGCGCTCGCTCACCCGGAGCTCGGCTCCCGGAGGATCGCACGTGGCCTGGCGGAGGCCTCCGGCATTCCTGCGATCAGTCACCGCACCGTCCAACTCATCCTGAGGGAGGCTGGGCTCACCACCCCAGAGGCCCGACGCTCTAGACTCAGCAGGTCCGCGGGAGTGGCGTAACAGGCAGGCGCGATAGGTTTAGGTCCTATTGTCCGAAAGGACGTGGGGGTTCGACTCCCCTCTCCCGCACCAGAGGCGATGTCGTGAAGATCACGAACGTGGGGTTCACGCCTCGCCACTCCCTCAGGATGGCAGGCGTGAGCCTGCGTTTTGTCCTGGACCCCGAACTCACCCCTGAGTTGCGCGAGCAGATCGTCTCCCTCTGGGTGGACGTCACCAACGCCGGCGGTGCGGTGGGCTTCGTCGCGCCGGTGACCGCAGCCGAGGTCCGGCCGATGGCCGAGGCCACCTTCGCCGACATCGCCGACGGGCCGGACCGGCTGCTGGTCGGCTACGAGGGCGACCGGCCGGTCGGCATCCTGGTGATCTGCGACAACCGGTTCCACCTGAAGACGCACTACCGGGTGCTCAAGCGGGTGATGGTCCACCCCGACACCCAGGGCCGCGGGTACGGCGCCGCGCTGATGCGCGAGGCCGAGCGGCTCGGCCGCGAGCTGGGCCTGGCGGCGCTGCACGTGACCGTCCGGGGCGGGCTCGGCCTCGAGCCGTTCTACGACCGGCTGGGCTACCGCGAGGTGGGCCGGCTGCCGGGCGCGCTGCGGCTCGCTCCCGGCGACGACCGGGACGAGGTCTTCATGTGGCTCGACCTGGACCGGCCGGCGGCCTGACGCCCGGGCCCGGGGTTTCCCGGGACGTGATCATCGAGTCCCGGCCGATCCGTCGGTCGCTGCCGTCGTGCGCCTCGGCAGCAGGCGGGCGACGGCCCGCCGGAGGACCTTCTGCCGTGGGGCAAGCCGCCCCACCGGACATCCGGGCCTCGGTCGCCGCAGCGGGCGCGCGCCAGGTCAACCACCGCAGACGGCCCGGGCCGGCGGTGTCACGCGACATGGTCAGTCGAGCAGGGTCACGGGATCGCCGACGTGCACCTCGCCCGGCCCGTCGGGGACCAGGTGCAGCCCGAAGAGGAGCTTCTGGCCGATGTTGCGGTGCCGGGCGAGGGTGCGCAGCGGCTCCTTGCCGCGTACCCCGGTCTCCTGGTCGGTGGTGGTGACCAGGCAGCGGTCACAGGGCCCGGCGGCGCGGAGGACGGCCGACCCGACGCGGAGCCGGCGGCCGGCCCACCCGTCCTCCGCCCAGGCCTCGGCCCCCTCGACCACCAGGTTGGGGCGGAACCGGGCCATCGGCACCGGCGGCTCGCCCGCCTCGGCCAGCCAGCCGTTGAGTGCGTCGAGCGAGGCCGCGCCGGCCAGCAGCAGCGGGTACTCGTCGGCGAAGCTGATCTGGTCGCCGGTGTCGGGGTCCCGCTCGCCGGGGTTCATGTGCCGGGTGGGTCCGCCCAACCAGACCAGCCGCACCGGCCGGCCGAGCAGCGCGCCGAGCCAGTCGTCCGCGGCCGGCCCGGCGGGCAGCGCGGGCACCGGCCGCCGGCTGCGGAACACCCGCACCAGGACCGGCTCGGCCGTGGCCGGCTCGGGCACGTCCAGGTCGGGGCGGTCCGGGGCGCGCAGCACCAGCCCGCCGTCGCGCGGGACGGCGCGCAGGGTGACCAGCTCGGGGGCCTCCCGTTGGGTGACGCCGACGCCGTGCTCGTCGAGCACCATCCAGCGCCGGTCGCCGGCCAGGCCCCACGGTTCGACCCGGGCGCCGTCCTGGTCGAGCCGGTGGCAGCCCTTGACGGGGTACGTGTGGACGGCGGCGAGCCTCACCAGGCGACCCCGATTCCGTCGCCCGGATACCAGTGCCGCGCCGGGGTCTCCCGGTAGGCGAGGAAGCGCCGCCCGGTCCGTTCGGCGTGCTCGGCGAGGACGTTGGTGACGGTGACGTTGTCGGTGAGCAGCATCGCGCCGGGGGCGAGCTTCGCCTCCACGGCCTCGAACTCGCTCTTCTCGTGCACCCGGCTGTGGTCGCTGTCGTGCAGGAAGAGGTCGACCGGGCGGTCCAGCGCGCCGATCGAGGCGACCGAGTCCCCGATCACCAGGTCGACCACGTCGGCCCAGGGCGTCGCCCGGGCCAGGTAGCCGGCCTCGGGGTTGATGTCCAGCGAGGTGAGCCGGCCGGGGTGCCCCTCGGCGGTGTTGCGCAGCAGCGCGGCGGCCAGCACGCAGCTGCCCAGCCCCTTGTCGACGCCGGTCTCCACGACGTGTGCGGGCTTGCGGGCGCGGATGATGGCGTACCAGCCGATCCGGCGGGCGTACCGGACGTGCTTGTCGGCCAGCCCGCGGCGGGACGCGGCGGCGGTGGCCCGCTCGATGTGCCCGCGCAGCTCATCGTCGGTCTCGATCTCGTTGAGGTAGGCCCGGACCTGCTTCACCGGCACGTCGCAGACCACGCTGACGAACCAGGCCAGGTGGTGCCGGCTCAGCTTGGTCAGCTCGTACGTGTAGTTGTGATGCTCACGCGAGGTGACCAGCCAGCGGGCGGAGGTGCGCAGCACCTTGGCGTCGTGCCGGGCGACCCGGGCCAGCCGCTTCGGGAAGGCGGCGACCGGAGCCAACGGGGTACGGGCGATGGCCCGCCGGAGCTTCGTTGCGTCCACGGGAGCGTTCTACCAGTTCCGCGGGGCCGCTGACGATGAAAGTTTCCATTCACCTCCTCGGTCGGCCGAGTCCACTGAACGGACGAGGGCACCCGGGCGGGAACGTGAATCAGTAGCATCGCGCGCATGCCAGATCGCCAGCAGCTCGCCGAGTCCGGGACGGGCGCGACGTCGACCGCCCCGTCCGACGTGGACGGCAACCCGCCGTCCCCGCAGCCGCGTCGCCGCCGGGGCCGCCGGATCGCGCTGATCGTGCTGCTGGTGATCGCGCTGCTCGGCGCCGGCGGCGTCGGCGCGGCCGCGTTCTACCTGCGTTCCGTGGAGTCCGACATCGAGCGGGTGGACGCGTTCACCGACGTCCCGGAGCAGGCCCGGCCGCAAATCGTGGCCAAGGACGCGCTGAACATCATGATCCTGGGCAGCGACTCCCGCGACCCGGAGAACGCCTCCGGCTCGCGCTCGGACACCATCATCCTCGCCCACCTGCCGAAGGACCGGTCGAGCGCGCAGCTCATCTCGATCCCCCGGGACACCTGGGTGCACGTGCCGCGCTCCAAGGACGGCCGGCACGGGGGCCGGGATGCGAAGATCAACGCGTCCTTCGCCTGGGGCGGCGTGCCGCTGATGGTGCAGACCGTGGAGAGCTTCACCGGGGTACGCGTCGACCACGTGGCGATGGTGGACTTCGCCGGCTTCAAGGAGATCGTCGACGCGCTCGGCGGCATCGAGATCGACGTGGAAAAGGGCTTCACCTCCACCCACTCGCTCAACCCGGACAGCAAGCGCACCTTCGTCCAGGGTCGACAGACGGTCGACGGGGCCGCCGCGCTGGACTACGCCCGCGAGCGGTACGCCTTCGCCGACGGCGACTTCGCCCGGATCCGACACCAGCAGCAGGTGATCAAGGCGATCCTGGACAAGGCGGCCTCGGGCGGCACGCTGTCGAACCCGGCGAAGCTGAACGCGTTCCTCAAGGCGACCACCAACGCGGTGTCGGTCGACAAGTCACTGTCCATCCTGGACTTCGCGACCGACCTGCGCCACCTGCGCAGCGGCAACCTGGGCTTCTTCACCTGCCCGACGAAGGGCACCGGCCGGATCGGCACCGAGAGCGTGGTCCTCGCCGACACCACCCGGGCGAAGAAGTTCTTCGACGCCGTCCGGCGGGACTCGGTCCCCGACATCCTGGCCGCCGCACAGTAGACATGGATCACCCGGTCGGCTCTGGCCAGCCGGATCGACCGGGCCTTATCCTGCGATCGCCCGGCGGCTCCGTGACACGCCACCGCGGCGACCACGGGGAGGTCACACACATCATGTCGACTCAGCCTGCGACGGGTGAGCACACGCTGCTCACCCCGCAGCGGAACGGCCCACCGGCACGGCCCGTCCACGACGGAGCGTCCACTGAGGCGGCGCCGGCCGATCCCGGCCCGACCACAGCCGGGGAGAGCGCCGCCCCGCCCCGTCCCGGGCTCGACACGACCGCCGTCCTGCCGTACGCCAGCTCCCGCGCCTCCCGGCGGACCCGCGGACTGCGGGCCTGGATGCTCGCCGCCCCGGCCGACCTGGTCGCGCTGCTCGCGCCGCTGCTGCTCTCCGACCGGTACTGGCGCGGCACGCTGGTGATGGCCGGCCTGACCGTCGCGCTCTTCGCCGGCGGCGGGCTCTACCGGGCCCGCCGGCACATGAGCCTCCTCGACGAGCTGCCCAGCCTGGGCGGACGGCTGCTGGCCGCCGCCGCGGCGGTGGCGATGATCGCGGCGCTGCGGCACGAGTCGGCGGAGTACGTGGCCGGCTTCATGCGCGGGGTGGCCCTCTCCGCCGGGCTGGTCATCGTCAGCCGGGCGGTGACCCGGACGCTGACCGTCGTCGCGCGGAAGCGGCGGTGGGTGGAGCACAACGCGATCGTCATCGGGGCCGGCCCGGTCGGCGGGGAGCTGGCCCGGCTGCTGCGCCGCTACCCGCGGTACGGCCTGCGCTTCGTCGGCTGCGTGGACGCGGTCGCGCCGCAGCTCCCCGGCGGCGTGCCAATGATCGGCACGCTGGAGGAGCTCGAGCAGCTGGTCCGACTGGTCGAGTGCGAGGTCCTGATCATCGCGGACCCGAGCTGCCCGGAGTCCGCCCTGATGGAGCTGCTGCGCCGCCCGGCGAGCGCGGCCTGCGACCTGTGGGCGGCCCCCCGGCTCTGGGGCACCCGGTCGATCGGCGGGAACGCCGACCACATCGGCGCGATCCCGATCGTGAAGATCGGCGACACCACGCTGTCCGGTCCACGGTGGGCGGTCAAGCGCGCGTCCGATGTGGTGTTCGCGCTGGTGGCGCTGGTCCTGCTGAGCCCGGTGCTGCTGCTCTGCGTGCTGGCGACGGCGCTGGAGGGTCCGCGCGGCATCTTCTTCCGGCAGGAACGGATCGGGCGGCACGGTCACCCCTTCAAGCTGGTGAAGCTCCGCTCGATGCGCCCGGTCGACGAGCAGGAGTCGCGCACGAACTGGTCGATCGCGTACGACCAGCGGGTCGGCCTGATCGGCCGGTTCCTCCGCCGCACCTCCCTGGACGAGCTGCCGCAGTTGTGGAACATCCTGCGCGGGGACATGAGCGTGGTCGGTCCGCGCCCCGAGCGTCCGTACTTCGTGGAGAAGTTCTCCGCCGAGTACCCGCACTACGCCATGCGGCACCGGGTGCCCGCCGGGCTCACCGGGCTCGCGCAGGTCAGCGGCCTGCGTGGGGACACCCCGATCTCGGACCGGGCGCGCTTCGACAACTACTACATCGAGAACTGGTCGCTCTGGCTGGACGTCAAGGTGATCCTGCGGACGGTCGCCGAGGTGTTCCGGGCCGGCGGTCGCTGACCGGTCGGGCCGGCGCCGCCCCGCGCACCGCCTGCCCCGCGCGGACCGCCCCGTGGGATCATCGTTCGCGCCCGGGACGGGGACGTCCGTCCACGATGTCACGGGAGGGACCCATGGGCCACGACGGTACCGCCGGAGCACCGGGATCCAGGGCGGTCAGCCGGCGCGCGCTGGTCCGCGGTGGGGCGCTCGCCGCCGGTCTCGGCACCGCCGCGCTGGGCGGCGCCGCCGCGGCCGGCGGGCTGGGCCCGGACGGCACGGGGATCGTCAACGTCCGGGACCACGGCGCGGCCGGCGACGGGTCCGCCGACGACACCGGGGCGATCCAGCGGGCCCTCGACGCCGTACGCGACGGCGGCGGGATCGTCTTCTTCCCGCCGGGGACGTACCTGACCGGCCGGCTGACGCTGCGCTCCCGGGTGCACCTGCGCGGCTCCGGCGGGGACGCGACGATCCTCAAGCTCCGCCCCGGCGCCAACGCGGCGATCCTGGAGTCGGACGGCTTCGCCCGGCTCACCGGCACCGGCTCCGGGGAGGGCGTCACCCTGTTCAGCATCCGCGACCTCGCCTTCGACGGGAACAAGGCGCAGAACCCCGACGGGGGCTACGGCCTGCGTGTCTACGGCTACGGCTACGAGCTGACCGAGGTGATCGTCTTCAACTGCCGCAACGACGGGATCGTCAGCGAATGGGGGGCGATCGGGGCGTTGCCCGCCCCGTCGCACCAGATGGAGGCACGGCTGTCCGCCGTACGCACGCACGGCAACGACGGGCACGGCATCAACTTCCACGGCCCGCACGACTCGATGTTCCTCAACTGCCTGACCTTCGAGAACGGGGCGGCCGGCTTCCGGCTGGCCGGCGACTCGATGGGCACGCTGATGGTCAACTGCCACGCCTGGGGCATCAAGCAGAACGTCTCGTTCGACCTGGCGGCGACCGGGATCAGCTGCATGAACTGCTACGCCGACCTCAGCGGCGGGGTGGGCGTACGGATCTCCCGGAACGACTGCCGCTGGGTCGGCGGGATGGTGCTGGGCTACAACAACACCGACCCGCACCCGGAGATCGGGGTGCAGTTCGTGCCGGGCGAGCAGCCGGACGAGCCGTCCGGCTGCCTGATCGACGGCAAGGTGGTCAACTGCGGCACCGCCGCGGTGGACTTCGGGGCGGACCGGGGGCTGTCCAGCGTACGGCTGAGCCTGTCCCAGCCGGGCGCCCGCGACGACCGGGGTCGGCCGATCCCCGGCTCGGGCCGGGGCTGGATCGGCACGCCGGCGCCGACCACCCAGGTGGAGATCACCCAGGGGCTCGCCGACCCGGACCGGAACCTGGTGATCCGTCCGGCGTTCGACCTGCGCGCCCAGCCGAACCCGGGGCGCCCGGGCGACGGCAGCGTCCGGCTCTTCGCCCGTGAGGTGGGCGGGCGGACGCAGCTGTGCGCGATGTTCCCGAACGGCTCCGTCCAGGTGATGGCGACCGAGCCCTGACCGGCCGGGTTCGGCCCGTGGGGCCGCCGAGCCGGCTTACAGCGGCACCGGCCGGGCGACCGGTTCGGCGGTGTCGTTCCGCCCGGCCGCGGTCGGCGGCCCGGCGTCGGGGGTCCGGGTGAGCCGGATCCGGGTGACGAACCAGCAGACCACCACGGCCTCGCTGATCAGCAGCTGGAGGACCAGGCCGCCGACCTGGCCGGCGAGCAGCGCGGAGACGGCCAGTCCGGCGAAGGCGATGACCCGGGAGCCGATCGCCGAGACCAGGAACCGCCGCGGCGGCGCCCAGATCATGTGCCGGGTGGCCAGCCAGGTCGCGACGGCCAGGCACGCCTTGTAGCCGCAGTAGAGGGCGACGACGGCGGTGCCGACGGTGGCGAGGTCGGCGGCGAGCAGCTCCCGGACCCGGGCGCTGCCCAGCACCACCGCCGAGACGCCGAGCAGGGTCACCACGGTCAGCGCCCGGGTGCCGGTCCGCCAGCGGCTGGCCCGACCCGCCATGATGTCCTCCCGGTTGCTCGCGGAGAGCGCCACGTGGAACGGGCCGAAGGCGAGGTCCAACGCGCGGAGCACCACGACGGCGGCCTGGCCGGCGACCGCGCCGGCGATCGAGGGCAGGGCCACCGAGTAGGCCAGGTCGACGGCGGCCGCCACGCAGTACACCGAGCCGACGCGGACGCTGGCCAGGACGCCGGGGCGGACCCGGTCCGGTCCCGGCGGGACGGCGACGCGGAGCAGCACCCAGCCCAGGACGGCGAGCTGGGCGGGCACGGCGGCCACGTCGACCCGGACCCCGGTGGCGACGAAGGCGACGCCGGTGAGCACGGTGCCGACGGCGACGAGCTGCGGTATCAGGTTGGCCCGTCGGGGCGACCGGGTCCGGGCGGTGGACCAGAAGAACGCCTCCAGCGGCAGCTGCAGCACCACCGGGGCGACCATGAACAGCCGGTCGGCGATGCCGGTCTCCGGCAGCGCGACGGAGGCGGAGAGGAAGCCGATCACGCCGACCGGCAGCATCGCCGCGGCCGCGACCCGGCGGGCCCACGCGTCCACCGACCACCCGGCGGGCACCAGGCCGGCGGAGAGCGGCCGGCCGACCAGCGACTCCATCAGCGTGTACGGCAGGGCGAGGAGCGTGCCCTGCAGGGCGACCAGGGCCAGCCGTTCGGTGTCCGCCCAGGAGGCGAGGAGGAAGACGGCGACGCTGCACAGCCGGGCCAGCGCCTGCACGGAGAGCTGGGAGCCCTGCAACCGGCGTCCGGCGCCGAGGAGCCGGCCCATGTCAGGCGGTGGGCCAGTCGACCGGGGCGGCGTCCGCGGTCGACCCGGGCTCGACCTCTCGGGGCCCGTCCGGCGCCGCAGCCGCGGGCGGTTGCCCGGTGGGCCGCGGGGCCGCCACCCAGACCATGGGCGCCCCGTCCGACGGCGCCGCCGGCACCCACACGCCGGCCGGCGGCTCGGGGGCCGGCACGTCCGCCACGCCGGCGGCGTCGAGGCAGCGGCCGTACGCGAGGAAGACGCCCAGGCACATCATCGCGCCCGGGTACTCCCACGCCTCGATGACCAGGAAGGAACAGGCCAGGCCGGCGAGCAGGGCGATGAAGAGCACTGACGCGGGACGCTCGGCGGAGCGGCGGCACAGCCGCCACAGGGCGTACCCGAACGCGGCGACCAGGGCCACCCCGAGCACCGGGCCGAACTGCAGGGCGACGCTGACGAAGTAGTTGTCCACGAAGACCTGCGGCCCGCTGGTCACCCGGGAGGTGGTGGCGGCGCCGACCCCGCCGAGGCCCAGGCCCCAGATCGGCAGGTCCGCGCCGAGCAGCCGGGCCCAGACGTCGAAGCGCTCGAAGAGGCTCCGCGCCCCGGTCGCGCCGACCGCCGCGAAGCCGACCGCGAGGCAGCCGATCACGGCGAGGCCGAGGATCCGGGCGCGCCGCTGGGCGGCCGCCCCACCGGACCGGTTGAGCACCACGGCGGCGACCAGCCCGCCGGCCACCAGGAGCGCCCCGGAGCGGCTGGTGCTCAGGGCGAGGCAGAGGAGGCTGGCGAGCCCGCCGGCGTGCCACGACCAGCGGGTCGGCCGGGCACCCCGGGTCAGCCAGAGCGCCACGTACCCGAGCAGGTACGCCCCGGCGAGGATGCCCAGCTCGGCGTTGAACGAGGTCAGCCCGGGCACCCGGAAGGTGTCCCCGATGTACCGCACGGCGGTGTTCTCCTCGAAGCCCCACCGCACCAGCCGGGCCGGGCCGACGATCAGCTCACCGACCGAGGCCACCGCGTTCGCCACCAGCACCCAGGCCAGCACGGTCATCAGCGGGACGACCTGCCGGAGGGTGAGCGAGCAGAGCACCACGAGCAGCAGCACCGGCAGCACGGTGAGCCGGACCCCGACCAGGGTCTGCGCGACGCCGTGGTGGGCGAACCCGATCAGGCTCCAGACCGCGACGACCAGGAGCGCGGCGCCCGCCCCGGCGAGCTGCCGGCGGCTCCACCGGCGGCGGAACGCGGTCAGCGCGAAGAGCACGCCGACCACCACCGCGGCGGAGAGCCCGAGCGCGTAGTCGCGCCCGCCGAAGGCGTCGCCGACCACGCCCTCCACGCCGACGAACCACAGCCCCAGCGGCGCGTTGAGCACCACCAGCACGTAGCCGAGGCCGGCCACCGGACCGACCGCGACGGCGGCGAGCAGCGTGAGCAGGATCGGCAGCAGCGGCGGGAGCCCGGCCAGCAGGCAGGCCAGCACCGCCACGAGCAGCAGCACCCCGCCGACCACCTGCCGCCGCGACGGCCGGGTGGCCAGGGTGGTCAGGGTCGACAGGGTTCGGCGGGCGGGGCTCTCTGCGGTCATCGCCGGGTCACCTCTGGGGAGCGACGGTCGGCGGGGCGTCCCGCCACGACCGACTCGTAGGTCTGGATGATGGTGTCGACGTGGCGGTCCCAGTCGAGCCGGCGGCCGTCCGCCGCGGCCGAGGCGCACATCGCGTCGTACCCGGCGTCGGGCATGCCGGCGGCGCGGCGCAGCAGGTCGGCCAGCTCCCCCGGCTCGTGGAAGATCAGGGCGGACCCGTCCGAGGCCATCGGCGGGGCGGCGATCGCGCTGGCCAGCACCGGCCGCCCGGCGGTCAGCGCCTCGGCGCAGACCAGCCCGAACGTCTCGGCGCACCGGCTCGGGAAGACCAGCCAGCCGGCCGCCGCGAAGGCGGCCTCCTTGCCCGCGGCGTCGAGGTAGCCGAGGTAGCGGACCGAGGGGGTGGCGGCGGCCAGCCGCTCCACGTCGGCGTGCAGCGGGCCGTCGCCGCCGATCAGCAGCGTCCCGCCGGTCGCCGGCCCGGCCGTGCGCCACGCGTCGAGCAGCAGGTCGAGGCCCTTGTGCCGGTCGAGGACGCCGAGGTAGAGGAAGACGTCGCGGCGGCCGGGCGGCCACGCCGCCCGGCGGGGCGGCGCCGGCACGGCCAGCGGCACGACCCGGTCGGTCACGCCGGCGACGCCGGACGCGCTGCCCAGGACCCGCCGCCGGGTCCGTTCGGAGGGGAAGAGCAGCACCGCGCGGCGCAGCCGCCGCATGACCCAGCGGGCGCGGACCCGCAGCAGCTGGTCGACGGTACGCGAGCGGCCCACGTTGCCGAGCGCGTTGTTCGGGTCGCAGACGGCGTGGTCGTGCACCGAGTGCACGCCCGGGTACGCCCGCAGCAGCCGCCCGACGGGCAGCGCCCCGATGCCCTGCCAGTTGTGCAGGTGCACCACGTCCGGGTCGGCGCTGTGCAGGTCGGCGACGCGGAGGCCGGTGGGGTCGACCAGGTCGCCGAGGTGGGTGCCGACCTTGCCCAGCCGGGGCAGCCGGCGGGTGAGGCGGGCGGAGACCCGAACCCGCACCGGGTGGTCGCCCGGCTCCGCCCCGTCGGACGGTCGGCTGTGGACGGTGACCTGGTGGCCGCGGGCGGTCAACGCCCGCGTCAGGTCGCGGACGTACCGTTCCGCCCCGCCCCGGACCGCGAAGGAGGAGTGCACCATGGCGATTCGCACGTCGCGTCCCTACCCCGTGACCCGGGCGGCGGCGGGCCGCCCCGACGGCGCCGCCGCGAGCAGGTCGACCAGGTGCGCGGTGGCCGTACGCCAGGAGCGGCCGTGGCCGCCGGCGGCCGGGCGGGGCCCGCCGACCGCCTCCGTGACCGCGCTGACCAGCGCCTCCGCCGACCAGGCCGTCATCCGGACGGCGCGGCCGGCGGTCGCCTCGTGCAGCGCCGGGTCGGGTGAGACGACCGTCGGGGTGCCGAGCCGCAGTGCCTCGGCGGCCGGCAGGCCGTACCCCTCGAAGTGGCTGGGCATGAGGAAGGCGGCGGCCCCGGCGATGGTCGCGGCGTACTCCGGCTCGGGCAGGTGCCCGAGGAAGAGCACCCGGTCGGCCACCCCGACGCGGCGCACCGCGGCCTCGAAGCGGTCGATCCGGTGACCGCCGGTCAGCACCGCCAGGGTGTGGCCGGGCAACCCCGCCAGCGCCTCGACGGCCAGCTCCACGCCCTTGTGCGGCGCGTGCCCGGCGACCACCAGCCAGCTGCCCGCGGGTCGGCGCAGCGCGGCCAGCGACGCCGGCAGGTCACCGGGGTCGGCGAGGTCGCTGCCGGGGTGCCAGACGGCGGTCCGCTCGTCGGCCACCCCGTAGAGGCCGAGCAGGTCGTGTCGGGTGCGGGCGCTCACGCAGAGCAGCCGCGCGGACCGCCGTACGGCGGTGCCGTAGCTGACCCGCCGGTACTGCCGTACGGCGGTGGGGAGGTCGTGCGGCCAGAGCCGGAACGCGAGGTCGTGCAGCACGGTGGTGACCGGCAGCCGGCTGCCGAGGATGGCGGCGGACGGGCTCAGCGACAGCACCCGGGTGCCGTCCCCGGCGGCGCCCGCGGTGAGCCGGCCCAGGGTGGCGGTGGCCGCCCCGATCGCCGCGGCCCGGCCGGCCGCCTGGCGGCTGACCAGCTCGACGTCGGCCGCCCCGCCGCCCGGGACCTGCCAGGACGGCGGCGCGGCGACGACCCGGAGGCGGTGCCCGGCGGGCCAGTGCCGGACCACCTCGGTGAGCACCCGGGTGATCCCGCCGGGGCCGACGCCGCTGCCGTCGAGGATGGTGGTGGTCGGTTCAGCGGCACTCATCGGCGATCCATCCGCTCATCCGGGCGGCGAACCGCTCCCGCGCGAACGACCTGGCGTGCTCCCGGATCCGCGCGGCGGAGAGCTCACCGACGCGCCGGACCGCGGCCGCGTGGTCGGCGGCGCGGGTCGAGGGGACCAGGAAGCCGGTCTCGCCGTCGACCACCGTCTCCAGCAGGCCGCCGCTGCGCAGGCCGATCACCGGGGTGCCCGCGGCCTGGGCCTCCACCGGGATGATGCCGAAGTCCTCGTGCGCCGGGAAGAGCAACGCCCGCGCCCCCTGGTACAGCTCCCGGAGCCGTTCCCGGCTGGGCCGCAGCTCGAAGGTGACCGGCACGTCGACCCGGGCGGCGGCCCGCCGCAGCCGGGCCTCCTCCGGCCCGGAGCCGGCGATGACCAGCGGCAGCCCGGCCGCCGCCGCGATCTCGATCATCAGGTCGAAGTTCTTGTACGGGATCCACCGCCCGACGCCCAGCAGGTGGTCCCGCGGCTGCTCCGGCCCGGCCGGCGTGGCGAAGTAGTCCACCTCGACCGGCGGGTGGATGATCACGGCGTCGCGCTTCCAGTACCGCCGGATCCGGTCCCGCACCTCCACCGAGTTCGCCGCGTAGGCGTGGACGTGCCGGCTCAACCGCAGGTCCGCCGACTGCAGGACGCGCCGGGGCACGCCGAGCAGCGGGTTCGAGCCGCGGCCGTCGACGGTGGGGCTCCAGACGTAACGGGCCGGCGAGTGGACGTAGCTGAGGTGCCGGGTCCGCTCCGGCGGGCCGAGCCGCACGGTGTGGGCGAACGCGTGGCTGGAGGAGACCACCACGTCGACCGGCTCGCGGGACAGGGTGCGCCAGGCCAGCGGCATGACCGGCAGGGCGAGCGCCTTGCTGCGCCGCAGCGCCGTCCGGGCCAGCCACGACTCCCGCAGGCCGAGCTCTCCCGCCGGGACGTCGCGCTCCGCCCAGAGCACGTACCGCCGGGCGTGCGGCAGCAGGTCGGCGATGGCCAGGAAGACGTTCTCCGAGCCGCCGGCGGCGCTGAACCACTCGTGCACGACGGCCACCGACCGGCCGGCGAGCAGCGGTACGCCGGTGGCGTCGGGGACGGGACGGGCGTCCTCCACCGACGTCATGACCGGTCGTCCATGACGGTGCTCCCCACAGTCCTCACCGGATGGTCAGCTCGTGCGTCGCCACAGGTCGCGCAGCGCGTCCCAGTTGCCACCGAGCCCGGCTTCGCAGAGGGTCTCCAGGTAGAGCGCGCCGGTGCCGTCGTCCCGGTCCCACCACACCCCGCAGATCGTCCGGCCGTCGTCGCCCTTGAAGGCGTACTCGATGTAGCTGCCGGAGGCGCCGCTGACCCCGCCGGTGGTCCGGGTCGCCTCGCGCAGCCCGGGGGCCAGCGCGCCGCCGGCCAGGTTGAGCTGCTGCCGGTACGCCCGGGCGGCGTCCTTCTCCGTCCGGGAGGCGTACTGGCCGAAGTGGAGGGAGACAGCGCCGTACCGGCAGAAGACGTGCTTCTTCTCGTCCGGCGGCAGCTTGGGGCCGCCCACCTCGCCGTTGACGGCGCAGCCACCCATCCGGCCGAGCCACGGCTCGGCGAGCGGCGCCAGGTCGCCGTCGACCTTCGCCTTGTTGAGTGAGGACTGGGTCGCCTCGTACAGCGGCGGGGAGGCGCTGGCCGACGGGTTCGGCGTCGGCGACTTCCCGTCGGAGCCCATCGCGCTGCCCGCGAAGAGGCCGATGCCGCCGGCGAGCACCGCGGTCAGCGCGACGATGCCGGCCCAGAGGCCGGTGCGGTTGCGCGGGGGCCGCTCCACCGGGGCGATCCGTCGCCCGCCGGACGAGTCGAGCGGGTCGGGGGCGACGGGCGTCGCGGGGGCGGCGACCGGCGAGACCGGTGCGCCTGAGACCGGCTGCGGCGCCATCGCCCAGGGCTGCGGCGTCCACGGCAGCTGCGGCGGCCCGGAGATGGGCTGCGGCGCGCCGGAGACCGGCAGCGGCGGCGCGGAGGTGGGCCGGGCCCCGTCCGCCGGCGGTGGCACGACCACGACCGGCGGCTGCGGGAGCACCTCGGCGGTGGCCGTGGGCTGGTAGTCCATGCCGAGGGTCTGGAAGAGCCGCGCGGCGGCGCCCCCCTCCTCCGAGGAGTACGCGACCCAGGGCTGGGCGGCGGTGAAGTCGGCGTTGACGTACCGGTGGCCGCCGACGGTCTGGGCCAGCACGTTCGCGGCATTGGCGAAGGCCTCTCGCCACCGCTGGTCGCCGGCCGCCGCGCCCTCGAGCACGGCCACGGTCACCGGCCGGTCCTGCCCGTCGAGAGCCGCCCAGGCTCTGCCGACCTGGCATTCACCCACCGTCTCGGTGAACCTGTACGGACCCTCCGGCTGCATGCCTCACTCCTCTGTTCACCCGCCGTGCGGATAGTACAGAGACCAGGCCCTTCGGATGGTCCGCCGGTCGGTGGCCCCCGACACACGTCAGGCCGATGTGGAGGCCCGTTCGGGGTGGGCGCCGCCGGCGGCGGGCACCTGCGGACCGGGGCCCTACCGCAGCGGCGTCCGGACCTCGGGTCGCCGGCGGTCGAGGCCCTCCTCGTCCCGGTCCGCATCGCGCGCTCGGCGAGGTCGCCGCCCTCGGCCACGATGGCGCGGAACATCGCGCGCCACCGCGCCCGCTTCGCGTCCCACCCGATCTGCCCGGTCACCCTGACCTCGCCCGGAGAGCCGTCCGGGTAGGCCCCGGGGCTTGTCTTTGAAATTCTTCATGCATAGAGTCACGGCATGAATGAAAGCGGTGTCGTCGCGGCGCCGACCGACCGGGTGCTCGACCTCTTCCACGGGGTCCGGCTCACCCCCACCCAGCGCCGGATCGCGCACTGCCTGGTGCAGCACGCCGGCGCGGTGGCGTACCTGTCGGCGGCGGAGGTCGCCGAGCTGGCCGGGGTCAGCCAGCCGTCGGTGACCCGGTTCGCGATGGCGCTCGGCCACGACGGCTACCCGGCGCTGCGCCGCCGCCTGCGCGAGCTGACCGCCACCGCGGCCGTCGAACCGGCCGACGCCGGCAACGAGCTCCAGCGGGCCGTGCGCGCCGAGATCGGCAACCTCGACCGGCTGGCCGGGCAGCTCGCCGACCGGGAGCGGATCGCCGAGGTCGGCCAGCAGCTCGCCGCCAGCCGCCCGCTGCCGGTGCTCGGGCTGCGCGCCGCCGCCCCGCTGGCCGCGTACTTCGCCTACTTCGCCGCGAAGGTGCACCCGGACGTCCGGGTGCTCGACGACGGCGGCAGCCTGCTCACCGACCGCCTCGAACAGGCCGCGGCGGCCGGCGCGACCGCGCTGCTCGCCTTCGTGCTGCCCCGCTACCCGCGGGAGACCCTCGACGCGCTGCGCGAGGCCCGGGACGCCGGGCTGACCGTGGTGGCGATCACCGACTCCCCGGTCAGCCCTGCCACCGAGCACGCCGAGGTGGTGCTCCCCGCCGCCGTCGGCACCGATCTGGTCTTCGACCTGCACACCGCCCCGATGACCCTGGCCATGGTGGTGCTCCAGGCGATCTGCGACGCCGCCCCGGCCGACACCCAGGCCCGGCTAGAGGCGTTCGAGTCGTCCGCCGCCCGTCGTCAGTTGTTCCTCGGCTGAGAGGAGTACGAGATGCACCAGCCCGTCCGCGCCGCCCGCGGCACCGCACGCACCGCGAAGGGGTGGCCGCAGGAGGCCGCCCTGCGGATGCTGATGAACAACCTCGACCCGGAGGTGGCCGAGCGCCCCGACGACCTGGTCGTCTACGGCGGCACCGGGAAGGCCGCGCGGGACTGGCCGTCGTACCACGCCCTGGTGCGGACGCTGACCGACCTGCGCGACGACGAGACGATGCTGGTGCAGTCCGGCCGCCCGGTCGGGGTGATGCGGACCCACGAGTGGGCGCCCCGCGTGCTGCTGGCCAACTCGAACCTGGTCGGCGACTGGGCCACCTGGCCGGAGTTCCGCCGCCTGGAGCAGCTCGGCCTGACCATGTACGGGCAGATGACCGCCGGCTCGTGGATCTACATCGGCACCCAGGGCATCCTTCAGGGCACCTACGAGACGTTCGCCGCCGTCGCCGCGAAGCGGTTCGCCGGCACCCTGGCCGGGACGCTGACCCTGACCGCCGGCTGCGGCGGGATGGGCGGGGCGCAGCCCCTCGCGGTCACCATGAACGGCGGCGCCTGCCTGATCGTGGACGTGGACCGGACCCGGCTGGACCGCCGGGTGCACGACCGTTACCTGGACGAGGTCGCCGACTCCCTCGACGACGCCGTGGAGCGGGTGCTGGCCGCGAAGCGGGAGCGCCGGGCGCTCAGCGTCGGCGTGGTCGGCAACGCCGCGACGGTCTTCCCGGAGCTGCTGAGCCGGGGCGTGGAGATCGACATCGTCACCGACCAGACCAGCGCGCACGACCCGCTGTCGTACGTGCCGGAGGGGGTGGAGCTGGCCGACGCCCGGGACTACGCGGCGGCGAAGCCGGCCGACTTCACCGACCGGGCCCGGGCCTCCATGGCCAAGCACGTCGAGGCGATGGTCGGCTTCCTCGACGCGGGCGCGGAGGTCTTCGACTACGGCAACTCGATCCGCGGCGAGGCGAAGCTCGGCGGGTACGAGCGGGCCTTCGACTTCCCCGGCTTCGTGCCGGCGTACATCCGGCCGCTGTTCTGCGAGGGCAAGGGCCCGTTCCGGTGGGCGGCGCTCTCCGGCGACCCGAAGGACATCGCCGCCACCGACCGGGCCATCCTCGACCTGTTCCCGGAGAACGAGTCCCTCGCCCGGTGGATGCGGATGGCCGGCGAGCGGGTCGCCTTCCAGGGCCTGCCCGCACGGATCTGCTGGCTGGGCTACGGCGAGCGGGACAAGGCGGGGGTGCGGTTCAACGAGATGGTCGCCTCCGGCGAGCTGTCCGCGCCCGTGGTGATCGGCCGCGACCACCTGGACTGCGGCAGCGTGGCCAGCCCCTACCGGGAGACCGAGGCGATGGCCGACGGCTCCGACGCGATCGCCGACTGGCCGCTGCTCAACGCGCTGGTCAACACCGCCAGCGGGGCATCCTGGGTCTCCATCCACCACGGCGGCGGGGTCGGCATCGGCCGGTCCATCCACGCCGGCCAGGTCTGCGTCGCCGACGGCACCGCCCTGGCCGGGCAGAAGATCGAGCGGGTGCTCACCAACGACCCGGCGATGGGCGTCATCCGGCACGTCGACGCCGGCTACGACACCGCCCGCGAGGTCGCCGAGCGGACCGGTGTCCGGGTGCCGATGGCGGAGGGTCCGGCGTGACCGACCTGGCCGGCCGGTTCCGCCGGCTCTGGGACGAGATCGCCCCGGTCGGGCGGGACGCCGGCAGCGGCGGCTACCTGCGCTACGCCCTCACCGAGCCGGAGGTGTGGCTGCGGGAGTGGTTCCGTGAGCAGGCCGACCGGCGGGGCATGCCGGTGCACTCCGACGGCAACGGCAACCTGTTCGCCTGGTGGGGCGACCCGGCGGCCGGCGAGGCGGTGCTCACCGGCAGCCACTTCGACTCGGTGCCGCACGGCGGGGCGTACGACGGGCCGCTCGGCATCGTCAGCGCGTTCCTCGCCGTGGACGAGCTGCGGGCCGCCGGGGTCACCCCGGTCCGGCCGGTGGTGGTCGGCGCGTTCGTCGAGGAGGAGGGGGCGCGCTTCGGCGTACCGTGCCTGGGGTCGCGGCTGCTCACCGGGGAGATCGCGGTGGAGCGCGCGGCCGGGCTGCGCGACGCGGCCGGGGTGAGCTTCGCCGACGCGCTGGGTGACCGTCCGGCGGGCGCCGACCCGGCGCTGCTCGGCCGCTTCGCGGCCTTCGTGGAGCTGCACGTCGAGCAGGGCCGCGCGCTGGTCGAGCAGGACGCGCCGGTCGCGGTGGCGAGCGCGATCTGGCCGCACGGCCGCTGGCGCTTCGACTTCCACGGCGAGGGCAACCACGCCGGTACGACCCGGATGGCCGACCGCCGCGACCCGATGCTCACGTACGCCTTCACGGTGCTGGCGGCGAACAAGGAGGCTCGGCTCCGCGACGCGCACGCCACCGTGGCCCGGGTGGCGGTGGAGCCGAACGCCACCAACGCCATCCCGTCGAAGGTGACCGGCTGGCTGGACGCCCGGGCGGCCGAGCCCGATACCCTGCACGGCCTGGTCGAGGCGGTCCGCGCCAAGGCCGCCGAGCGGGCGAGGCGGGACGGCACCGAGCTGACCCTGACCGAGGAGTCGGCGACGCCGCTGGTGGCGTTCGACGGCGGGCTGGCGAAGCGGCTGGCCACGCTGCTCGACGCGCCGGTGCTGCCGACCGGCGCCGGGCACGACGCCGGGGTGCTGTCCGCGCACCTGCCCACCGCGATGCTCTTCGTGCGCAACCCGACCGGGGTGTCGCACTCCCCGGCCGAGTCCGCCACCGACGCCGACTGCGCGGCCGGGGTGACCGCCCTGGCCCGGGTGCTGGAGGAGCTGGCATGCCGCTGACCCGCTGGCTCGCCGAGTACGCCTGGCTGCCCGACCACGCCGAACCCACCGCCGACGTGCTGATCGAGGCGGAGGACGGCCGGATCACCGCGGTGACGCCGCTGGTCGGCGGCGGCGCCCCGACCGCCGGGATCGAGGTGCTCCGCGACGCGGTCCGGCTGCCCGGGCTCACCCTGCCCGGGCTGGCCAACGCGCACTCGCACGCCTTCCACCGGGCGCTGCGCGGGCGGACCCACGCCGGCCGGGGCGACTTCTGGAGCTGGCGGGACCGGATGTACGACGTCGCGGCCCGCCTGGACCCGGACTCCTACCTGGCGCTGGCCCGGGCCGCGTACGCCGAGATGGCACTCGCCGGGATCACCTGCGTCGGCGAGTTCCACTACCTGCACCACGGCCCCGACGGTAAGCCGTACGCCGACCCGAACGCGATGTCCGCCGCGCTGGTCGAGGCGGCGGCGCACGCCGGCATCCGGCTCACCCTGCTCGACGCTTGTTATCTCACCGCCACGGTGGACGGCGCGCCGCTGGCCGGGCCGCAGCGGCGGTTCGGCGACGGGGACGCGCTGCGCTGGGCGGAGCGGGTCGGCGCCTTCCGGCCGGAGAACGACCACACGCGTGTCGGGGCGGCGATCCACTCGGTCCGCGCGGTGCCGGCCGAGCAGCTCGCCACCGTCGCCAATCTGGCCGACCGCGCCGGCGTGCCGCTGCATGTGCACCTCTCCGAGCAGCCCGCCGAGAACGACGCCTGCCGCGCGCTGCACGGCTGCACCCCGACCCGGCTGCTCGCCGACCACGGCGTGCTCGGCCCGGGGACCACCGCCGTGCACGCCACCCACCCCACCAGCGCCGACCTGGCGCTGCTCGGGGAGAGCCGGACGGGCATCTGCCTCTGCCCCACCACGGAACGGGACCTGGCCGACGGGATCGGGCCGGCCCGGCGGATGGCCGAGGCGGGCAGCCCGCTCAGCCTGGGCAGCGACAGCCACGCCGTGGTCGACCTCTTCGAGGAGGCCCGCGCGGTGGAGCTGGACGAACGGCTGCGGACCCGGCGGCGCGGCCACTTCAGCCCCGTCGAGCTGCTGACCGCGGCCACCGCCGCCGGGCACGCCGCGCTGGGCTGGGCGGACGCCGGCCGGCTCGCCGTCGGCGACCGCGCCGACCTGGTCACCGTACGGCTGGACAGCGCCCGCACGGCCGGGGTGCCGCCGGTCGGGGCGTTCTTCGCCGCCACCGCGGCCGACGTCAGCCACGTCGTGGTGGACGGGCGCGTGGTGGTCGCCGAGGGACGGCACCGGACGGTGGACGTGCCGGCGGAGCTGCGCGCCGCCATCGGGGAGGTCACCGGATGAGCAGCGTGCTGATCGACGACATCGGCGAGCTGGTCACCAACTCCCCCGGCGAGGGTGAGGCCGGCCCGCTGGGCATCCGCCGGAACGTCGCCCTGCTGGTCGAGGAGGGGCGGGTGGCCTGGATCGGGCCGACCCGGGACGCCCCGGCCGCCGACCGGCGGATCGACGCCGAGGGGGCGGCCGTGCTGCCCGGCTTCGTGGACAGCCACGCCCACCT
Organism: Micromonospora sp. IBHARD004; assembly: GCF_052814115.1. Classification (NCBI taxonomy): domain Bacteria; kingdom Bacillati; phylum Actinomycetota; class Actinomycetes; order Micromonosporales; family Micromonosporaceae; genus Micromonospora; species Micromonospora sp. IBHARD004. The sequence continues at coordinate 1,338,352 of NZ_CP199934.1, read as the reverse complement.
GGTCTTCGCCGGGGACCGGGCCGCGGAGTTCGCCGCCCGGATGGCCGGGCAGCCGTACACCGGGGGCGGCATCCGCACCACGGTCGGCGCCACCCGGGCCGCCTCCGACGACGAGCTGCGGGCCACCGTGCGCCGGCTCCGCGCCGAGGCCATGCGGCAGGGCACCACCACCATGGAGACCAAGAGCGGGTACGGCCTCACCGTCGCCGACGAGGCCCGCTCGCTGCGGATCGCCGCCGAGGTGACCGAGGAGACCACCTTCCTCGGCGCGCACGTCGTCCCCGCCGAGTACGCCGACCGTCCCGACGACTACGTCGGCATGGTGTGCGGGCCGATGCTCGCCGCCGCCGCCCCGTACGCGCGCTGGATCGACGTCTTCTGCGAGCGGGGCGCCTTCGACGTCGACCACGCCCGGGCGATCCTCGCCTGCGGGCAGGCGGTCGGGCTCGGCGTGCGGCTGCACGCCAACCAGCTCGGCCCCGGGCCGGGCGTCCGGCTCGGGGTGGAACTCGGCGCGGCCAGCGTCGACCACTGCACCCACCTGTCCGACGCCGACGTCGACGCGCTGGCCGGCTCGCCGACCGTCGCCACCCTGCTCCCGGGGGCGGAGTTCTCCACCCGGTCGCCGTACCCGGACGCCCGCCGGCTGCTCGACGCGGGCGCGACCGTGGCGCTGGCCACCGACTGCAACCCCGGGTCGTCGTACACCTCGTCGATGCCGTTCTGCGTCGCGCTCGCCGTACGCGAGATGCGGATGACCCCGGCGGAGGCGGTCTGGGCCGCGACCGCCGGCGGGGCCGCGGCGCTGCGCCGCGACGACGTCGGCCGGCTGCGGCCCGGCGCCCGGGCCGACCTGATGATCCTCGACGCCCCGTCCCACCTGCACCTGGCCTACCGGCCAGGTGTGCCACTGATCCGCCAGGTTCTGCACAACGGAGTCCCGCAATGTCGACCGTAATGATCCAGCCCACCGGAATCTCCCCCGCCGACGTGCTCGCCGTGGCCCGCGGCACCGCCAAGGTGGTGCTCGATCCGGCCACCGTGGACGCCATGGCGACCAGCCGGGCGATCGTGGACGGCATCGAGGCCGCCGGCCGGCCCGTCTACGGCGTCTCCACCGGTTTCGGGGCGCTCGCCAACACCTTCGTCGCGCCCGAGCGGCGGGCCGAACTCCAGCACGCGCTGATCCGCTCGCACGCCGCCGGAGTGGGCGCGCCGATGCCCCGCGAGGTGGTCCGGGCGATGATGCTGCTCCGGGTCCGTTCGCTGGCGCTGGGCCGCTCCGGGGTCCGCCCGCTGGTCGCCGAGGCCCTGGTCGACCTGCTCAACCACGAGGTCACCCCGTGGGTGCCGGAACACGGCTCGCTGGGCGCCTCCGGCGACCTGGCCCCCCTCGCCCACTGCGCGCTGGTGCTGCTCGGTGAGGGCTGGGTGCTCGGGCCGGCCGGCGAGCGGCTCGACGCGGCCGAGGCGCTGCGCCGGGTCGGGCTGGCGCCGATCGAGCTGGCCGCCAAGGAGGGGCTGGCGCTGATCAACGGCACCGACGGGATGCTCGGCATGCTGCTGCTGGCCATCCACGACGCCCGGCACCTGTTCGCCATGGCCGACGTCACCGCCGCCCTGGCCATCGAGGCGATGCTCGGCTCGGAGCGGCCCTTCATGCCCGAGCTGCACGCCATCCGCCCGCACCCCGGGCAGGCCACGTCGGCGGCGAACATCCACCGGCTGCTCCAGGACTCGCGGGTGATGGACTCGCACCGGGACGACCTGGCGCACGCCGTGCAGGACGCGTACTCGATGCGCTGCGCGCCGCAGGTGGCCGGCGCGGCCCGGGACACCCTCGACTTCGTCGAGACGGTCGCCGGGCGGGAACTGCGCTCGGTGGTGGACAACCCGGTGGTGCTGCCGGACGGGCGGGTCGAGTCGACCGGGAACTTCCACGGCGCGCCGCTCGGCTTCGCCGCCGACTACCTGGCCATCGCCGCCGCCGAGGTGGGCGCGATCGCCGAACGCCGGGTCGACCGGCTGCTCGACGTCACCCGGAACCGGGAGCTGCCCGCCTTCCTCTCCCCCGACGCCGGGGTCAACTCCGGCCTCATGATCGCCCAGTACACGGCGGCCGGGATCGTCGCGGAGAACCGCCGGCTCGCCGCCCCCGCCTCGGTGGACTCGCTGCCCACCAGCGGCATGCAGGAGGACCACGTCTCGATGGGCTGGGCGGCGGCCAAGAAGCTGCGCACCGTGCTGGACAACCTGACCAGCCTGCTCGCGGTGGAGCTGCTGGCGGCCGTACGTGGGCTCCAGCTCCGTGCCCCGCTGGAGCCCTCGCCGGCCGGCCGGGCCGCGGTGGCGGCGCTGGGCGGGATCGCCGGCGAGCCGGGGCCGGACGTCTTCCTCGCCCCCGTGATGGAGGCGGCCCGGGCGGTGCTGGCCGGGCCGGAGCTGCGCGCCGCGATCGAGCGGGAGGTCGGTCCGCTCGGCTGACCGGTTCCGGACCCGGGCGATCCACACTGGAGGGGTGGAGCCGACGACCCGACCGGTCGACGTGCCGGCGCCCCTCCGGCGGGGCCGGCTGCTCTGGCCCGCCCTCGTGGGATACGTCCTGGTGGCGGCGAGCGCCCGACCGCTCACCGGTCCCGCCGCCGTCGCCGTCCTGCTGCCCGGCTGCGTGCTGCTCGGGGTCGGCCTCCGGCGGACACCGACCCGGCAGCGGGCCGTGGGCCGGCGGACCGCCGCCACCTGGCTCGGTCTCGGGGTGCTCTTCTGCCTGTGGGAGCTGGGCGCTTTCCTGGCCGGCAACGACGAGGCGCACCCGACGTTCAGCATCCTCGCCGATCCGCTGCTCGCCACCTACCCGGGGCGGGTCGCCGGCTATCTGCTCTGGCTCGGCACCGGCGGATGGCTGGTGACCCGGTGAACGGCCGCGCCGTGATCGTCGCCGGCTTCGCCGCGATCATCCTGGCCATGCTGTGGACGGACGTGGCCGCCCGGCGCGGCGCGGGCCGGGCCGGGCTCGTCCCGCTGGGTGAGGCGCTCACGGCGGCGCTCCGGAGCACCGCCGGCCGGGCGGTCGTGCTCGGCGTCTGGCTCTGGCTCGGCTGGCACTTCCTCGCCCGGTGACGCCGCCGCAATCGGAGGGGGCATCCCGGTCAGAGGTCGATCACCGTGAGCCACTCCCCGCCCCGGACGGCGCGGTAGCTGTACCTTTCGCGCAGGGTCTGGACCACCGTGGGCAGGTGAGCCGCCCCGTAGACGACCGCGACCCGGATCGCCTCGTCGTGGCGGGCGTCGTGGATCCGGGCCAGCTCGGCGAGGAGTTCGTCGTCCCGATCCTCCAGCAGCGGCTTCTGCAGGAAACGCAGGAAGATCCGCGGGTCGGTGTCGTCGCTCACCTCGTACCCGCGCCGCAACAGCTGACTCCGGCCGCCGACGGCCGCCATCACGGTGAGCACCGGGACGAGCAGGACCACGTCGAGCCAACCCCACCACGACAGCCGGTCCCGTCGCCCCCCACCGGTCAGCCGCTCCGGCCACACCACCGGTACGCCGAGCGCCCGGTAGTCGATGTCCTGGTTGACGAGCCCGCGCGCGCCGCGCTGCCGGGTCAGTCGGTAGGCGATCGCGTACGCAAGGCCGGTACCGCTCGGGCCGTCGTACCCCTCGGCCATGATCAGGTCGCACGCCGAGAGCCGGCTGGAGACCTGCCGGTAGAAGGACGGCAGCCCGAAGTGGACCATCGGGAAGAGCACGATCCGCATCGGTGACCCGGCCCGGGCGAGGGTGATCACGGCGGACCGCAGCCCCAGCTCGCTGACCTCGGTGATCTGCACGGCCGCCCTCCCCTGCCAGCGGTGCGGTCAGGGTAGACGGGGCGGACAAAGGAACCGCCACCGAGCGGACGGCGCGTCGGACACGTGCTGGTCCGCCGGTCCACTCAGCCGGCCAGCGGGCGGTCAGGCCGGCGGCGGGAGCACCTTGGCGACCAGCTTGGCCAGCTCGCGCAGCGCCTTGCCGCGGTGGCTGACCGCGTCCTTCTCCTCGGGCGTCAGCTCCGCGTTGGTCCGCTGCTGCCCGTCGCCGAGGAAGATCGGGTCGTACCCGAAGCCGCCGTCGCCGCGCGGCGCGCGCAGCAACCGGCCGGACTGGCGGCCGTCGACCAGGTGCTCCTTGCCGCCCGGCAGCACCAGGGCCACCGTGCAGACGAAGGAGGCGGCCCGGTGCTCGTCCGGCAGGTCGGCGATCTGGTCCAGCACCAGCTGGAGGTTGGCCAGGTCGTCGCCGTGCCGGCCGGCCCAGCGGGCGCTGAACACGCCGGGCATGCCGTTGAGCGCGTCCACGGCCAGCCCGGAGTCGTCGGCGATCGTCGGCAGGCCGGTCCGCCGGACGCCCTCGCGCGCCTTGATCAACGCGTTCTCGCCGAAGGTCAGGCCGGTCTCCGGCAGCTCCGGGTACTCCTCCACGTCGTCGAGGCCGAGCAGGGCGATCCGGTGCGCGCCGAGCGCGCCGTCGAGGATCCGCTGCAGCTCGACGAGCTTCTTCCGGTTCCGGGTGGCGAGGAGGACCTTGTTCATGAGGCGAGCGCCTTCCGCTGTGCGTCGGCCAGTTCCAGACAGCCCGCCACGCCCAGGTCGAGCAGGGCGTCGAGCTGGTCGCGGGCGAAGATCCCGGCCTCGCCCGTCCCCTGCACCTCGACGAAGTCGCCGGTGCCGGTGCAGACCACGTTCATGTCGACCTCGGCCGCCACGTCCTCGGTGTAGCAGAGGTCCAGCCGCGGCTCGCCGTCGATGATGCCCACGCTGACCGCGGCCACCGACCGGTGCATCACCTTCTCCGGCTTGCCGGCGAGGGCCTTGCGCTCGCCCAGCCAGCTCACCGCGTCGTACAGCGCCACGTACGCGCCGGTGATCGCGGCGGTCCGCGTGCCGCCGTCGGCCTGGAGCACGTCGCAGTCGAGCACGACCGAGTTCTCACCGAGCGCCTTCAGGTCGATGCAGGCGCGCAGGCTCCGGCCGATCAGCCGGGAGATCTCGTGGGTACGACCGCCGACGCGGCCCTTCACGCTCTCCCGGTCGGACCGGGTGTTCGTGGCCCGGGGCAGCATCGCGTACTCGGCGGTCACCCAGCCGAGCCCGGAGCCCTTGCGCCAGCGGGGCACGCCCTCGGTGACGCTCGCGGTGCAGAGCACCCGCGTCGCGCCGAACTCGACGAGGACGGAGCCCTCCGGGTGGGTGCTCCAGCCCCGGGTCAGGGTCACCGGTCGGAGTTGGTCGGGCTGCCGCCCGTCAGGTCGCGCCATGCCTGCACCTTATGCGGTGCCGTGATCGAACCGTCTCGCGGTGTGCCCGGGAAGTCGGCGGAATGGGTCGGGCCGCCCGCGGTGGTGTTGCCTCCGCCGCAGCGGAGCAGCGGGCGGGTCAGGAGACGGCGGTGACGTCGGACTGCGCGGGCCCGGGTTCGACGCCGTGCGCCCGGAGGAAACCGGCGACCGCTGCCGGCCAGCCGAACTCCTCGGCCCGGCGACGGGCCGCCGCCCGCCGGTCCGCCGTCGGGCGCGCCAGCAACCGGACGACCGCCGCGGCGATGGCAGTCGGGGTGCCGTAGGCGGCCAGCCCGGCCGGCCCGATCACCTCGGGCAGCGCGCTGGCCGCGTTGGCCACCACCGGCGTACCGCAGGCCAGCGCCTCCAGCCCGGCCAGTCCGAAGGTCTCCACCGGGCCGGGCGCGAGCACCACGTCCGCGGTGGCCAGCAGCGCCGCCAGCGCGGTCCGGTCGGGCAGGAAACCGGCGACGTGCACCGGCAGGCCCGCCGACCGCCGCACCAGCGCGGACCGCAGCGGCCCGTCGCCGACCATCACCAGCACCGCCGGTACGCCGGCCCGGCGCAACCGGGCCAGCGCGTCGACCGCCAGCTCGGGCCGCTTCTCCACGGAGAGCCGGGCGCAGTGCACCAGCAGCACCTCGGTCGCGTCGGCGTACCGCTCGCGCAGCGCCGGGTCGGCGCGGTCCGGGTGGAACGTGGTGAGGTCGACGCCGAGCGGCACCAGGTCGACCCGGGGCGCGCCGAGCTGTTCGAACTCCTCGGCCGCCCAGCGGGTGGTGCAGACGATCCGGTCGTACCGTCGGGCGGTCTCCCGGTTCAGCCGGTCCGCGACCCGGCGGGCCGGGCCGGCGGGCAGCCGCCACTGGCCGAGCAGGCCGGTCAGGCTCTCGTGGGAGACCATCACCGACGGCACGCCGCGCTCCCGCGCCCAGCGGCCGGTCCAGCGCAGGGTGCTCCGGTCGGAGACCTCCAGCCGGTCGGGGGCGAGGTCGGCCAGCACCCCGGCCAGCCGTCGCCGGTCGGTCAGCAGCCGGTATCCGCCGCTGCCGGGGACGACCGGCCCGGGCAGGGTGACCACCCGCCCCCAGGGCCGCCGGGTGTCGCCGTACCGCTCGCCCGGGACCACCAGCACCGGCTCGTGGCCGGCGGCGAGGTAGCCCTCGCCGAGGTGCCGCAGCGCGGTGCGCAGGCCGCCGGAGCGGCCGGTCACGAAGTTGGCCACCCGGACGATCCGCAGCGCCCGGCGCCCCGCCTGACCGGTCATCCCCACGCCGCCAGGCCGGTGGTCGGCGCGCCGGCCACCGCGGCCCGGTAGTGGCCGATCAGCTCGTCCCCCACCGCGCCCCAGCTCCGCCGGCTGACCGCGGCGCGGGCGGCGCGGCCGTACGCCGTCCGGCGGGTGGGGTCGGCGGCGAGCTCCGCGACGGCGGTGGCCAGCGCGCCGCCGTCGCCGGGCGGGACCAGCAGCCCGGTCACCCCCGACTCGACCAGGTCCACCGGCCCGCCGCTGGCCGGCGCGACCACCGGCACCCCGCTGGCGGCGGCCTCCTGGAGGGTCTGGCCGAAGGTCTCGTGCGGGCCGGTGTGCACGAAGACGTCGAGGCTGGCGTAGAGCCGGGCCAGCGCCTCGCCCTGCTGGACGCCGAGGAAACGCACCGCCGGCAGGGCCCGTTCGAGCTGCCGCCGGAGCGGCCCGCCGCCGGCCACCACGACCCGCACGCCGGGCAGCTCGGCCGTCGCCGCCAGCAGCTCGACCCGCTTCTCCGGGGCCAGCCGTCCCACGTAACCGACCAGCACCGCGCCGTCCGGCGCCAGCGCCCGCCGCAGCGATTCGCAGCGCCGGGTCGGGTGGAACCGCTCCGCGTCGACGCCCCGGCGCCACAGCCAGATCCGCTGCACCCCGTTGGCGATCAGGTCGGCGGCGGCCCGGGTGGAGGGCGCGAGCGTGCGCTGCGCCGAGTTGTGGATCTCCCGCAGCCGCCGCCAGGCGGCCGCCTCGCCCCACCCCACCCGGTACGCCCGGGCGTAGGAGGCGACGTCGGTCTGGTACACGGCGACGGTGGGCAGCCCGTGCCGGGTGGCCAGCGACGCGCCGGCCGCGCCGAGGACGAACGGGCTGGCCAGGTGGACGACGTCCGGCTCGTGGCCGAGCAGCGCGCCGGCCAGCCGGGCGCTGGGCACGCCGAGCCGGAAGCCCTGGTACCGCGGCAGCGGCACGCTGGGGATGCGCACCACCGGGTACGGCAGCCGGTCGGCCGCCCGACCCCGCGCGCCGGCCGGCGCCGGCGCGATGACCAGCGGCTCGTGCCCCCGCGCCACCAGGTGCTCCGCGGTCCGGACGACGGAGTGCGCCACGCCGTTGACGTCCGGCGGGAACGACTCGGTCACGATGGCGATCCGCATGGCCCGAGAGTGGAGGCCGCACCGGAGCGGCAGGCGACCGGCCGCTGACCGGTCGGCGAACAGTACGGCAACCCGGCGCGCCGGGCGGCGGTCAGACGTCGTAGCAGGCGCCGGCGCGGACCACCTCGAGCGGACCGGTGTACGCGGCGGCGGCCGACTCCAGGGTGTGCGCCTCGCTGCCCCAGGCCGCCACCAGGTGGGTGAGCAGCAGCCGGCCGGCGCCCGCCTTGGTCGCCACCTCGCCGGCCTCCCGGCCGGTGAGGTGCAGGTCCGGCGGGTTCTCCACGCCGTCGAGGTAGCTGGCCTCGCAGAGGAAGAGGTCGGCGCCCTGGGCCAGCCGCAGCAACGAGTCGCAGGGGGCGGTGTCCGACGAGTAGCAGAGCACCCGGCCGTCGTGCTCCAACCGCACGCCGTACGTCTCCACCGGGTGGTTCATCCGGTCCACGGTGACGGTGAACGGGCCGATCGGGAACGTGCCCGGCTGGAGGCCGTAGAACTGGTAGACGTCCTCGACCGTCCCGCCCTCCTGGCCGTACGCGGCGGCCAGCCGGTCCGGTGCGCCGGAGGGGGCGTAGACCGGCAGGGGCGGGTACGGCCCGTCGGGGGCGTACCGGCGCACCACCACGTACGTCACCGCGTCGAGCATGTGGTCGCAGTGCAGGTGGGTGAGGAGGATCGCGTCGGGGGCGTGCAGCCCGACGTAGCGCTGGAGTGTGGAGAGCGACCCCGAGCCGAAGTCGATCAGGAGCCGGAAGCCCTCCGCCTCCACCAGGTAGGCGGAGCAGGGGGATTCGGGGCCGGGGAAGCTGCCCGCGCAGCCGAGGACCGTCAGTCGCATCCGGTCGTCCTGATGTCACGCCGCGTAGTCGACGCGCCGGCAACCGCCCCGCCGATGATCTCTACCGACGCGTACGCCACGCTGCGCAGCCTACGCGTCGCCACTGCGGGTGAAGAATCATCTGCCGGAAGATGTCATCAACGTGACACCCGTACGCGTATCGCCGCGAGCCGGCGCCGACGGGCCGGCCGGCGTCTCCGCCGACCGGCCCGGACCAGCGCGTCAGGCCCAGAGCTGACCCTCCAGGGCGTCCTCGGCGTCCGCGAGGGTGCCGCCGTACGCCCCGGTCGAGAGGTACTTCCAGCCGCCGTCGCAGACCACGAACGCGACGTCGGCCCGACGGCCGTCCCGGACCGCCTCGTGCGCCACGGCCAGGGCGGCGTGCAGGATCGCGCCGGTGGAGAACCCGGCGAAGATGCCCTCCACCTCGACGAGCTGACGGGTGCGCAGCACCGCGTCGCGGGTGCCCACCGAGAAGCGGCGCGACAGCACGGTGGCGTCGTACAGCTCCGGGACGTACCCCTCGTCGATGTTGCGCAGGCCGTAGACCAGCTCGCCGTAGCGGGGCTCGGCGGCGACGACCTGGATGCCGTCGACCTTCTCCCGCAGGTAGCGCCCGGTGCCCATCAGGGTCCCGGTGGTGCCCAGACCGGCCACGAAGTGGGTGATCGTGGGCAGGTCGTGCAGCAGCTCCGGCCCGGTCGTCTCGTAGTGCGCCCGGGCGTTCGCCTCGTTGCCGTACTGGTAGAGCATCACCCAGTCGGGGTGCTCGGCGGAGATCTGCTTCGCGGTGGCGACGGCCTGGTTGGAGCCGCCGGCGGCCGGCGAGAAGATGATCTCCGCGCCGTACATCCGGAGCAGCTGGACCCGCTCCGTGGAGACGTTCTCCGGCATCACGCAGACCAGCCGGTAACCCCGCAGCTTGGCCACCATGGCCAGCGAGATGCCGGTGTTGCCGCTGGTCGGCTCCAGGATGGTGTCACCCGGGCGGAGCCGGCCGGCCTCCTCGGCCGCCCGGACCATGAACAGGGCCGCGCGGTCCTTGATGCTGCCGGTCGGGTTCCGGTCCTCCAACTTCGCCCAGAGCCGCACCGGCGGCGCCCCCTCGGGCACCGTCGGCGAGAGCCGGGGCAGCCCCACCAGGGGCGTGCCGCCGCAGGCGTCGAGCAGGCTGTCGTACCGCGACATGGAAGACCGCCCTCAGCGGGCGGCGACGGCCGCGTCGCGCGCGGCGCGCGCGGCTGCCGCCGCACTGTGCTGCGCGATCGCCGCTGCAGCGGCGAAGCCGAACGCGCCACCGGCCACGGCCGGCAGGATGGTCACGCTGTCGCCGTCGTTGAGCTTGGCGTCGAGCGCGCCGAGGAAGCGGACGTCCTCGTCGTTGACGTAGACGTTGACGAAGCGGTGCAGCGCACCGGCGTCGGTGACCAGCCGGGCCTTCAGGCCGGCGTGCCGGGAGTCCAGGTCGGTGAGCAGGTCGCTCAGGGTGTCCCCGGCGCCCTCGACGACCTTCGCGCCGCCGGTGTAGCTGCGCAGGATGGTGGGGATGCGAACCTCGATAGCCATGATGTCGTGCTCCTTGATCGGGTGTGCCGCGGTGACGGGAAGGACGGGAATGGGCCGGCGCTGAGAGGTCAGCGGCCGGAACACTCGTAGTCGACCGTCGCCGGGCTCTGCCCGAACATGTAGGACTGGACGGCGTGCGGGTCCACGGCGGCATCCACGATCCGGACCGGCTCCTCGGTCACCACGCCGTCGACGATCCGGAAGGAGCGGATCTCCTCGGTGTCGGGCTCACGGGTCGAGACGAGCAGGTAGTGCGCTCCCGGCTCACCGGCGAAGGAGACGTCCGTGCGGGACGGGTAGGCCTCGGTCGCGGTGTGCGAGTGGTAGATGACGACCGGCTCCTCGTCGCGGTCGTCCATCTCCCGCCAGACCCGCAGCTGCTCCATCGAGTCGAACTCGTAGAACGTCATGGACCGGGCGGAATTCTCCATCGGGATGTGCCGGCTCGGGGTGTCGCTGCCGACGGGACCGGCGACCACGCCGCACGCCTCGTCGGGGTGGTCCCGGCGCGCGTGGGCGACGATCGCGTCGACGATCGACCGGTCGATGCTCAGCACGCCGATCAGCCTAGCGCCTGCCGCTCACACCCGGCGAGGTGGCGACCGTCACGACTCAGTCGATCAGGGCGTTGAGCAGGGACTCCTGCAGATAGCCCAGGTACGCGTAGACCGAAAGCTGGAACACCCGGGAGGAGGTCGGGTCCTCGGCGACCGCGTCGTCGAGCTCCTCCCCCAGGTCCGTGCCGTCCTTGATCTCCAGGCGGACGCCCATCGCCAGCCGGGCGTCGTTGAGCGCGCGCAGCCACGCCTCCGCCGCCTCCGCGTCGAGGCGCACCTCGCCGCCGGCCTCGCCGGAGTCGGGCAGGGCGGCGAGGATGGCGCCGGCCTGGTCGATCTTGGCGGTCTTCAGGTCGCCCTCGGTGTACCGGCGGAACTCGGCGGTGCTCGCCGAATCGTCCGGGTAGACCTCGGGGAAGAGCCGGCCCACCACCGGGTCGCTGTGGTCGAAACCGTCGGTGAGCAGGCCGACCACCTCGGAGGCGACCTTCCGCAGCACCCGGACCTCGTCCGGCGCGAGGTCGGCGACGTACCGGTCGCCCTGGCGACGGAACATGCTCACGACCGGTCCACCGTCGCCCAGAGCCCGTACGCGTGCAGCTGCGACGCGTCGTGCTCCATCCGCTCCCGGGCGCCGGTGGACACCACGGCCCGACCCTTGTGGTGCACGTCCAGCATGAGCTGCTCGGCCTTCTCCCGGCTGTACCCGAAAAGCTTCTGGAAGACCCAGGTCACGTACGTCATCAGATTGACCGGGTCGTCCCACACGATCGTCACCCATGGCCGGTCGGAGACCGGCACCTCGTCGGTGTCCGGCGTCTCGACCGGTGCAACCTGTGGAGCCGCCATGCCCCCCATCGTGCCACCGGATTCGGCGAAGCGATGAACCGGAACGCCGCGCCGGCCCGGATCACCCTCCCGGGCGGCCGGCGACGGGTCGGCGCGGCCGACCTCAGGCGAGCAGGATGCCGTGGTCGACAGCATCGGTGAGCACCGCGCCCAACGAGAGACGGATCACCTCGAAGCGGCGGGACACCTCGCTGGAGAGCTCCAGCTCGACCTCACGCAGCGCCCGCTGCGCCCAGGAGCGGGCACCGTTCGGGTCGTCGGTGCCGGGCCCGCGCCAGTGCTGCCAGCAGCCCCCGGAGAGGGCCACCCCGACCGGGGGCAGGACCTCGACGCGTGCCGCACCGGGAAATCCGGCCAGCGCGTCGATGGCGCCCGTGCCGCTCAGCCCGGCCACCCCGGCGGTGCTGGTGACCAGGAGGACCCGGTCCAGCTCCTGACCGGCCGGGTGGTCGGCGAGGCCCCAGCGCACCGCGTTGACGATCCGGCGACGCACCCCCTCGGCGACGGGCGCGCCGAAGACCTGGGCGGCCGCCTCGTCGAGGACGGTCCGGACGGCCTGGTCGCACTGGGCGGTGGCGAGCAGCGACAGGGCCTCCATCTCCCGGTCGAGCAGCTGCGGCAGGCCGGCGGGGCCGACCCCGAAGACGATATCCTGCACCACCCGGAGGTGGATGTTGGCCAGCTCCAGGGCCAGGTGCTGGCGGATCCGCTGGGCGCAGGAGCGGATCTGCCGGTCCAGCCGGTCGCCGAGGTCACCCGGGTCGAAGCCCGGCACCACGTTCACCCGGCCGTGCTCGCCCGGCAGCACGGGCGGCTGCGCGCTGGCCCGACGCAGCCCCTCGTCCGCGGCCCAGCCGACCAGCGCTCGGCGCAGGGCGGCGTGGTCGGCGTGCCGTACCGGGTACCAGCGGGCCGCGGCGAGCCCGGGCACGGCGGCGAGCAGGGCGGCGCGGTGGGCCGCGACGGAGATCTCGACCGGGTCGACCGGACGCGCGGCGGCCCCCGGGGCCGGCGCACCGGTGCGGGCGACCGACGGGACGGAAACCCCGGCGCCCTCCGTCGTCGTCGCGCCGTCCGATGCCGGGGCCCAGCCCGTGGCCCCGGGGGTGACCGCGAAGAAGACCGCGACCTGGGCATGGGCGACCTGCGCCAGCAGGTGCAGCTCGGCGGCGGTGAAAGCTTGCTCGGCGGAGATCACGAAAAGCAGCGCGCCGGCCCGCCCGACCGCCTCCAGCAGCACCTGCCCCCCGGCGACGCCGAGCGAACCGGTGTCGGGCGTGTCGACCACGGCGAAGTGCCGCAGCAGCGGATCGGGGAGGCTCAGCTCCACCCGGCGCGGCGGACGGGCCAGCGCCGGGCCGGCCGCCACCGGATCGGCGCCGTAGGAGTGCGGCTGGCGGTAGCCCGGCACGTACGCGGCGCGGGTCGGCACCCGGGCATGGGTGACCACCAGACAGCTGCCGGCCGGCACCGTCAGCATTCCGGGCTCGAGCCCGAGCAGGGCGGCCAACACCTGGCGTCGGCCCGCGCCGGCCGGGCCGGCGGTGACCACGGCCAGCGGCTCCTCCGGGCGCGGGGCGGTCGCCCCGAGCCGGGTGGGCAGCGGCACACCGCGGGGCAGCTCAACAGTCGGCCCGCCCGCGTCGTCGGGCACGGCGAACGCGGGGAGAGGACCCGGCTTCATCAGGCGGCCTCCCGGTTGGGCGACCGGTAGCGGGGCCGGTCGCGTGCGGATCATCCGGTGATGCCACCCGGATGCTGCCGGAAGAGTACGCGCGGGGCCCACTCCCAGCCGAACACATCGGATACTCACCGGTAATGAACAGGCTACTCAACTTCGCTCCGTGACGATATACACGCGGACGGAGAACCGTCGATATGCTGCTGCGATGAGTCGGTGGGACTTCGTCGGCCGCACGGATGAGCTCAACCGTCTGCTGTCGACGGTCGGCAGTCCGGAGGGGCGTGGACTGCTCTTCAGCGGCAACGCGGGGGTCGGCAAGAGCCGACTGCTGTGGGAGGGGGTCGCCACTCTGCCCACCGACCGGTACGCGATCTGGTCGGTCTCGGCCAGCGCCACCACCGCCGCGCTGCCCTTCGGCGGGCTGGTCCAGGTGCTCCCGGCCGACCAGCCCCAGGGCCTCTCCCCCGCCGGCATCCTGCGCTGGGCCGTGGACGTGCTGAAGGAGCAGGCGGCCGGGCGCACCATCGTGCTGGCGATCGACGACGCGCACCTGCTCGACCCGCCCTCGGCGGCGCTGGTGCACCTGATCTCCCGGGCCGGGAACGTCACCGTGCTCGGGACGCTGCGCAACGGCGAGCAGATCCCGCTGCCGATCCGTGCCCTCTGGACCGACGACCTGGTCGACCTGGTGGAGCTGGGCCCGCTGAGCCCCGTCGAGACCACCGGGCTGCTCGCCGCGATCCTCGGCGGGCCGGTCGACGCCGGCTCGGCCGACCGGCTGTTCCGGCTCTCCGCGGGCAACCCGCTGCTGCTGCGCGAGCTGGTGCTGGCCGCCGCCGGTGGCGCCGAGCTGACCCGCACGTACGGCATCTGGAAGTGGACCGGCCGGCTGGAGCTGGCGCCGAGCCTGACCGACCTGATCGACACCCGGATCGGCCAGCTCACCCCCGGCGTCCGGTCGGTGGTCGAGCTGGTCGCGTTCGGTGAGCCGCTCGGCCTGCAACTGCTGGAGCGGGCGGTGGAGCCGACCGACGTGGAGACCGCCGAGGAACGCGGCCTGATCAGCCTGGTGCACGACGACCGGCGGCTGAACGTGCGCCTCGCCCACCCGCTCTACGGCGAGGTGATGCGCCGGCAGTGCCCGGTGAGCCGGACCCGCCGGCTCCAGGCGACCCTGGCCGACCTGCTGGAACAGGTCGGCAAGCGGCGCCGCGACGACCTGCTCCGGGTGGCGGTGTGGCGACTGGACTCGGGCACCGCGCAGGACCCGGCCCTGCTGCTCGACGCGGCGGCCCAGGCCTTCGGCCGGTACGACGTGCCGCTGGCGACCCGGCTGGCCCGGGCGGCGCTGGAGGCCGACGGCGGGTTCGACGCCGCCGAGCTGCTCGCCACCATCCTGATGTTCGCCGACCGGCCCGACGAGGCGATCGAGGTGCTCGACTCGGTCGCCGGGGACGTCCGCTCCGACCGGCGGCGCAGCCGCTGGCTGACCGTGCGCGGCATGGTCAGCTACTGGGGGCTGAGCCGGGAGTCCACGGTGGAGGAGATCGCCGCCCGGAGCGAGGAGCTGACCGACCTGGCCGACGTGGCCCGGGCCCGCGCCTTCGAGGCCATCATGCGGCTGCACCGGCTGGACACCGACGTCGCGCTGCGGCTGGCCCAGGGCGTGCTGGACCGCCCGGCCGCCTCGGTGGCCGCCCGGGAGCTGGCCCGGTGCACCCTCGCCCACCTCCAGGCCGCCCAGGGCCGGTTCCGGCGCAGCGCGACCGCGATCGCCCGGGTGCAGGCCGAGGCGGCGGGCTGGCGGGGCGACATGCCGTACCTCCAGCTCGCCATGGAGCTGGCCCGGGGCACCCGGCTCGCGCTCTCCGGGGACCTGGCCGGCATCGACGCGATCGTGGCGGACGAGTTCGCCGACCTCGCGGGCGCCGGCGACTTCCGGCTCGGCACCGGCTACCTGGCCATCCTGCGGGCGTACGCGGCGCGGTTGCGCGGGCAGAGCGACGAGGCGCTGAAGACCAGCCTCGGCGCCTGCGCCGTGCTCGCCACCAGCCGGGTGTACGCCGGGCTGGCGCACGCCGAGCGCGCCCAGGCGGCGGCGCTGCGCGGCGACCCGGCACACGCCGCGGAGGCGATGGCCGAGGCGGACCGCACCCACGCCCCGGGGATGGCGGTGCTCTACCCCTGGCTGGAGCAGGCCCGGGGCGCGGTGCTCGCGGCGAGCGGCGACCTGCCCGGCGCGGCCAAGCACCTCGGCCAGCTCGCCGACCGGCTCCGCGCGGACGGGCTCACCGGCCACGAGGTGCTGGTCCTGCTCGACCTGGTCCGGCTGGACCAGGCCGCCGCCCCGGTCGGCCCGACCTGCACCGACGGCAGCCGACGTACGGTGGCACAACGCCTGGCCGAGCTCTGCGAGCAGGTCGACGGGGTGCTGCCGCCGCTGCTCGCCCGGTACGCCCGCGCCGCCGTGGCGGACTCCCCCACCGACCTGCTCGCCGTCGCCGAGGCCCTGGCCGGGCTCGACCTGACCGTGTACGCCGCCGACGCGGTCGCGATGGCGCTGCACCGGCTGCGGCAGAGCCGCTCCGCCACCACCGGCCCCGCGCGGGAGCGGCTCGCCGCCCTGCTCGGCAGCTGCGACCGGATCTCCACGCCGGCGCTGCGACAGCTCCGGCCGGCGTTGAGCGACCGCGAGTGGGAGGTGGCCCGCCTCGCCGCCGACGGGGCGACCAGCCGGGCCATCGCGGAGCGGCTCTACCTCTCCAGCCGGACGGTGGAGAACCACCTCCAGCGCGTCTACAGCAAGCTGGGCGTGGCCGGGCGGGCCGAGCTGAAGGCGGTGCTCCGGTCGATGCCGGGCCACGACGGCGGGGATCCCGCCTGAACTCTAGGCTGGACCGGTGAGCACCCTTCGCCCCGCGCTGCTGACCGACCATTACGAGCTGACGATGGTCAGCGCCGCCCTGCGGGACGGCACGGCCGACCGCCGCTGCGTCTTCGAGGTGTTCAGCCGGCGGCTGCCGGCGGGCCGCCGCTACGGGGTGGTCGCCGGCACCGGGCGGCTGATCGAGATGATCCGGGACTTCCGGTTCGACGCCGAGGAGGTCGACTTCCTGCGCCGCACCGGCGTGGTGGACGACCGGGCCGCCGACTGGCTGGCCAACTACCGCTTCACCGGCGACGTCGACGGGTACGCCGAGGGCGAGCTCTTCTTCCCCAACTCCCCGATCCTCACCGTCTCCGGCGGCTTCGCCGAGTGTGTGGTGCTGGAGACGCTGGTGCTGTCGGTGCTCAACCACGACTGCGCGGTCGCCGCGGCCGCCGCCCGGATGGTGACCGCCGCCCGGGGCCGGGCCCTGATCGAGATGGGGTCCCGCCGGGCGCACGAGGAGGCGGCGGTGGCCGCGGCCCGGGCCGCGTACCTGGCCGGCTTCCGGTTCACCTCGAACCTGGCCGCCGGCCAGCGGTACGGCATCCCCACCGCGGGCACCGCCGCGCACGCGTTCACCCTGCTGCACGACGACGAGAAGGCGGCGTTCGCCTCGCAGGTCGCCACGCTGGGCAAGGACACCACGCTGCTGGTCGACACGTACGACATCAGCCAGGGCATCCGCAACGCGATCGAGGTGGCCGGGCCGGAGCTGCGGGCGGTCCGGATCGACTCCGGCGACCTGGCGGTGATCGCCCAGCAGTCCCGGGAGCTGCTCGACTCGCTCGGTGCCACCGAAACCAAGATCATCGTCTCGGGCGACCTCGACGAGTACTCGATCGCCTCGCTCGCCGCCGAGCCGGTCGACATGTACGGCGCCGGCACCGCGGTGGTGACCGGCTCCGGCGCGCCCACCGCCGGCCTGGTCTACAAACTGGTCGAGGTGGACGGGCGGCCGGTGGTCAAGCGCTCCGAGCACAAGGCCACCATCGGCGGCCGGAAGGTGGCGGTACGCCGGCACAAGCCCACCGGAACCGCCACCGAGGAGATAATCGTCCCGCAGGGCGTACCGGACCGGCAGCCCAACGACCGGCTCCTCCAGCGCTCGTTCGTGGTCGACGGCAAGCCGGTGGCGCTGCCGACGCTGGACGAGTCGCGGGAGCACCTGCGGCAGTGCCTGATCTCCATCCCGTGGGAGGGCCTGAAGCTCTCCGGCGGCGACCCGGCCGTACCGGTGACCGTCGTACCCGCGACCTGAACGCTCGGAAGGAGCCACGCCGATGGCGAACGCGCTGATCATCGTGGACGTGCAGAACGACTTCTGCGAGGGCGGGTCCCTCGCGGTGGCCGGCGGGGCAGACGTGGCGGCCGGCATCTCCCGGCTGCTCGCCGGCGAGCCGGACCGGTGGGACCACGTGGTCGCCACCAAGGACTACCACGTCGACCCGGGCGCGCACTTCGGTGACCCGCCGAACTACGTCGACTCCTGGCCCCGGCACTGCGTGGTCGGCACCGCCGGCTCCGAGTTCCACCCGAACCTGGAGACCGGGCGGGTGGAGGCGATCTTCCACAAGGGCGAGCACGCGGCCGCGTACTCGGGCTTCGAGGGGCACGCGGACGACGGCGAGTGCCTGGCCGACTGGCTGCGGGCGCGGGGGGTGGACCGGGTGGAGGTGGTCGGCATCGCCACCGACCACTGCGTCCGGGCCACCGCGCTGGACGCCGTCGAGGAGGGCTTGGGAACCACGGTGCTGCTGGACCTCACCGCCGCGGTCGCGCCGGCGACCCTCGACGTGGCGCTGCGGGCGATGGACGGCGCCGGGGTCTCCACGGTCGGCGAGCCTGTGATCAGGACCGCTTGACCAGGTAATCGCTTGCGGCTGTCGTACCCCCGGTCGAGGATGGCGCCGGAGGTACGGACCGTCGTGAACTTGAAGCCTTACCGGCAGGCACTCGCCCTGCCCGGTCTCCGGTCGCTGCTGCTGGTGTCGGTGCTGGCGCGCATCCCGCTCACCGCGACCGGGGTGACGCTCACCTTCTACGTCGTGCTCGACCTCGGCCGGGGATACGGCGCGGCCGGCCTGGTCGGCGCCGCGTCGACCGTCGGCGCCGCGCTGGGCTCGCCGCTGCTCGGCCGGCTGGTCGACCGGCGCGGCCTGCGACCGGTGCTCGTCCTGACCACCGTCGCCGAGGCGGTCTTCTGGGCCAGCGCCCCCGCGCTGTCGTACCCGGTCCTGCTGCCGGCCGCGTTCCTGGCCGGGCTGCTCGCCCTGCCGGTCTTCTCGGTCGTCCGCCAGTCGGTGGCCGCGCTGGTCCCGGCCGAGCGCCGCCGCCCGGCGTACGCGCTGGACTCGATGTCGGTCGAGCTGTCGTTCATGGTCGGCCCGGCGCTCGCCGTGGCGCTGGCCACCGCCATCTCCCCCCGCACCACCCTCTGGGCGGTCGGCGCCGGGATCGTCGCCTCCGGCGTCGCGTTCTGGCTGTTGAACCCGCCCACCCGCAGCGCCGACGAGCCGGCGGGCCCGCACCGGAAGGTGCCCCGCCGCGAATGGCTCACCCCCCGGCTGCTCGCCGTGCTGGCGGTGAGCCTCGCCGCCACCCTGGTGCTCGGCGGCACCGACGTCGCGGTGGTCGCCGTGCTGCGGGCCAGCGGCGAGGTCGGCTGGACCGGAGTCGTGCTGGCCATGTGGGCGGTCGCGTCGCTGGTCGGCGGGTTCGCCTACGGGGCGGTCAGCCGGTCCTTCTCGCCGCTGGCGCTGATGGCCGCGCTCAGCCTCTGCACCATCCCGGTCGGGCTGGGCGGGTCGCACTGGTGGCTGCTCTGCCTGGCACTCGTCCCGGCCGGGGCGCTCTGCGCCCCCACCATCGCCGCGACCTCCGACGCGGTGAGCCGGCTCGCCCCCGCCGGCGTACGCGGCGAGGCGATGGGCCTGCACGGCTCCGCGGTCACCGTCGGCATCGCCGTCGGCGCCCCGCTCGCCGGCGCGGTGATCGACGCCTCGGCGCCCCTCTGGGGCTTCGCGGTCACCGGCGCCGTCGGCGTGCTGGTCGCCGTCGTCGTGCTCCCCGTCGAGCTGCGCCACCGCCGGGAGACCGCCGGCGAGGCCGTCCCCGCCGAGCTGGCCACCGTCACCACCTGACCGTTTCCTTTCATGATGCGCAAGTGAGCTCATGATTGGATGTCCTACCTTGCGGTGGGACGGTCCCGGTCTTGCCCGCTCTGGCGGTGCCGGGTTGACGTTTCACGGCCACCAGCCCCGCGAGCGGGGTCTTACGGTCGGCTCCACGTCCGTTTCGCGTCTCCGAGCCACTCCCGGCGACGGTGACCGCCAGCGCGGCCAGGTTCCGTGCGGCGTTGACGTCCCGGTCCAGGACGAGGCCACAGGTGGTGCAGGTGTAGGTGCGCTCGGACAGGGCGAGCTTGGTTTTCACTACGCCGCAGCCCGAGCAGGTCTTCGAGGACGGATACCACCGGTCGGCCACCACCAGCCGCCCGCCATTCCACCCCGTCTTGTACGCCAGTTGCCGGCGCAACTCGGCGAACCCGGCATCGGCGATCCGCCGAGCCAGCCGCCGGTTGGCCAGCATCCCGGCCACGTTGAGGTCTTCCACCACCAGCGTGCCGTACTCGCGGGCCAGCCGGGTGGTCAGCTTGTGCAGACCGTCACGGCGCAAATGAGCAACCCGGGCATGCGCCCGACCGAGCCGGACGCGCGCCCGCTCCCACCGCTTCGACCCACGCCGGCCCGTGCGCCGGTCAGGGTCGACCCGGCGAGAGGCGCACCGGGCGAGAGCGCGCATCCGGCGGGTGGCCGTGTGCAGGTAGCGTGGGTTGGGCTCCACCTCACCGGTGGACAGCACCGCCAGATGCTTGACGCCCAGGTCTACGCCGACCACCGCTTGTGGCTGGTGTGGAGTGCGTGCGGCGCGGTTGACTTCGACGCAGAACGCCACGAACCAGCGGCCACCGTCGCGGCGCACCGTCGCCGACAAGATCCGGGCGGTGCCCGCCTCCAGCCGGCGGGCGAGCTTGCGAGCCGACTCGTGCAGCTTCAACCGGCCCAGCCGGGGCAACACCACATGCCTGCGGTCCCGCTCGACGCGGATGGCCCCGGTGGTGAACCGCACCGAGGGTGTGGACCGGCGGCGTGACTTGAAGCGGGGGAACCCGACCGGGCGCCCGGCGCGCTTGCCGTGACGGGAGTCCGACCAGTTCTTCAACCCCCGGGCCAACGCGTCCAGGCCCGTGTTGAAAGCCTCCTTCGAACACTCGGCCCACCACGGCGCCACATCGGACTTCGCCTGATTCCACGCTCTACGCAGCGCCGGCAGAGACCAGCCCTGCGTCGGGGTCAGGTCCACCTCGTCGATGCCATAAGTGCGTTCGGCAGCCCGCTGATCCATTACCGCCTTGACTCGGGCCAGCGCCCAGTTGTGCGCCACCCGCGCCGCCCCCGCGTGAGCCAACACGGCCCGCTCCTGTCGCGGCGTCAGGTCCAACGCGAACCGGTACGCCTGCACGACACTCAACCGCTCCCGGCCCGCCACGCCCAGCACGATAAACACCCGCTACGACATTCACGCGCAACCACCATGGCCACCCGCAAGCCACGCTTCCAAGGTCACCAACACATACCAATGTCTACTCAACCGGCAACAGTTGACAGCCCCTCCACCACGGTCCCGCCAGCCCGGGCCCACCAGCCTGAGCCGGCCGGTCCAGGCGGTGGCCAGCCCGGTGATCCCGCCACCGACGACCGCTGCCCGCCACGGTTACGGCCACCCGCCCGGCCCTGCCTGCGCGCACTGCCCGCCCGGCCCGGGCCGAATCGCCGGCGCGCCGCGGGTGCCCGGCGCGGCCCGACTGTCGGGCGCAGCGTTGGCGCCCGGTCATCTGCCCGGAGAGCGATATACCTGGGAGTCACAAATATGCCTGAGAGTCATGTCGCTCGTGAGCGGTGCCGCATCCGGGGACGCTGCCGACGGTAGCCGTCACCGGACGGGTGCCGCCGCTCGCCGGGTCGTCAGTCCGCGGCGCGGCCGCCAAATCCTGTTCCGCCGTGCCGCCGGGCACATTCGGGAGCCGGAGCGGAAACAGCGACGGGCGCCGTACCCCTGTTCGGGGTACGGCGCCCGGGGCGCGGTGTCGCAGCGGGTCAGCGCTGGTCGAGGTTGCCGGCGGTGTCCTCCTGGTAGCTGGCGCCACCGTTGGACTCGCTGGTCAACGGCCTGGCGCCGCCCTCCGGCGGGCCGGCCAGGCTCTGGCCGGCGGCCAGCTCCGGGAACTTCAGGTCGAACGCCGGCCGCTCGGAGCGGATCCGCGGCATCCGGTCGAAGTTGCGCAGCGGCGGCGGCGAGCTGGTCGCCCACTCGAGGGAGTTGCCGTGACCCCACGGGTCGTCGACCTCGACCACCGGGCCGGTCTTGTACGACTTCCAGCAGTTCCAGATGAACGGCAGCGTCGAGATACCGGTGATGAAGGCGCCGATCGTGGAGATCGTGTTCAGCGTGGTGAAGCCGTCGCTGGGCAGGTAGTCGGCGTACCGGCGGGGCATGCCCTCGGCGCCGAGCCAGTGCTGAATCAGGAACGTGGTGTGGAAGCCGATCATGGTCAGCCAGAAGTGCACCTTGCCGAGCCGCTCGTCGAGCATCCGGCCGAACATCTTGGGGAACCAGAAGTAGATGCCGGCGAAGACGGCGAACACGATGGTGCCGAAGAGCACGTAGTGGAAGTGCGCCACCACGAAGTACGAGTCGTGCAGGTGGAAGTCGAGCGGCGGGCTGGCGAGCAGCACGCCGGTCAGACCACCGAAGAGGAAGGTCACCAGGAAGCCGACCGCCCAGAGCATCGGGGTCTCGAAGGTGATCTGGCCCCGCCACATGGTGCCGATCCAGTTGAAGAACTTCATGCCGGTCGGCACGGCGATCAGGTAGCTCAGGAAGCTGAAGAACGGCAGCAGCACCTGACCGGTGGCGAACATGTGGTGCGCCCAGACGCTCATCGACAGGGCGGCGATCGAGATGGTGGCGGCGACCAGACCCTTGTAGCCGAAGATCGGCTTCCGGGAGAAGACCGGGATGATCTCGGTGATGATGCCGAAGAACGGCAGCGCCACGATGTAGACCTCGGGGTGCCCGAAGAACCAGAACAGGTGCTGCCAGAGCATCGGGCCGCCGGTGGCGGGATCGTAGACATGGGCGCCGATCAGGCGGTCCGCGGCGAGCGCGAAGAGCGCGGCGGCGAGCAGCGGGAAGACCAGGATCGCCAGCAGGCTGGTGACCAGCATGTTCCAGGTGAAGATCGGCATCCGGAACATGGTCATGCCGGGGGCACGCAGGGTCAGGATCGTGGTGATCAGGTTGACCGCGCCGAGGATGGTGCCCAGACCGGAGATGGCCAGGCCGACCACCCACATGTTCGCGCCGACGCCGGGCGAGTGCTCGACGCTGCTCAGCGGGGTGTACGCCGTCCAGCCGAAGTCGGCCGCGCCACCGGGGCTGACGAAGCCCGCCACGGCCATCGTGCCGCCGAACAGGTACAGCCAGTAGGCGAAGGCGTTCAGCCGGGGGAACGACACGTCCGGCGCGCCGATCTGCAGCGGCACCACGTAGTTCGCGAAGGCGAACACGATCGGCGTCGCGAAGAACAGCAGCATGATCGTGCCGTGCATCGTGAACAGCTGGTTGTACTGCTCGGGCGACAGGAACTGCAGGCCCGGCCGCGCCAGCTCGGCGCGCATGATCAGGGCCATCAGGCCACCGATCATGAAGAACGCGAACGCGGTGACCATGTACATGATCCCGATCTGCTTCGCATCCGTGGTGCGCAGCAGCCGCGCGATTGCCGACCCCTTGACCGGCTCTCGGACCGGCCAGGGCCGGGTCACGACCGGCTTGGGTGCGACGGTGGTCACGAGTGGCCTCCGGTTCTCGGTTGTCCCGCTCGGCGCGCGCTGTGTCTGCGGGCCGTCATCCGCAAGGAGGATAGTCCCCGGCAGGTGGCCTCGCCGCGTGGGGTGGGCGGCTACGATCACCCGCCCCGGCACCGCCCCTCAGAGCGGGTCGACCAGCAACCGGTAGTGCTCCTGGAAGATCCGTCCGCCGCGCCCGCGCAGCAGCGGGTCGCGCAGCGCGGGCGGCACGTCGCGGGTCCGGTTGCGGTCCCGGGTCCGGTCCCGCACCCATCGGGTACGCGGTCGCCGCCGACTCTCGTACGCCAGCAGCGCGGCCTCGACGCTGCCGGCGGCCTTCAGCGACTCGGCGAGCACGACGGCGTCCTCCAGGGCCATGGCGGCGCCCTGGGAGAGGGTCGGCGCGGTGGCGTGGGCCGCGTCACCGACGAGCAGCACCCGGCCGTGGAACCAGCGGCCCAGCTCCACCTCCTCGGTGATGCCGACGTGCACCTGGTTCAGGGCGGCCAGGACCTCGGGCACCGGCCCGCCGTAGCCGGCGCAGAGCTCCCGCAGCCGGGCCAGCGGGTCGGCCGGTGGGACGGTGCCGGCCTCGTCGGCGTAGCAGTACAGCCGCCCGGCGCCGATCGGCACCAGCAGGAAGCCGGACCGCTGGCCGAGCAGGGCGGTCCAGTCGGCGATCCGGGGCCCACCGCGCACCACGCCGCGGTAGACGACCTGCCCGGCGGGCCGGGGCGGGCCGCCGAGGGCGGCGAGGGTGCGGACCGCCGAGCGCGGCCCGTCGGCGCCGATCACCAGGTCGTACTCCCCGGAGGTGCCGTCGGTGAAGCCGACGGCGACCCGGCCGGGGCCCGGCTCGACGGTGCTGACCTCGGCGCCGTGCCGGACGGCGCCGCCGGCCCCGGTGAGCAGCACCCGGTGCAGTTCGGCGCGGGGCAGCGCCCGGCACTCCCCCACCCCGGCCCAGAGGGCGTCGAGGTCGACCTCGCAGAGCGGCGCGCCGGCCGCGTCCAGGAAGCGCTGGCGGTGGATCACCTGGCCGAGCGGGCGGACCGGCCCGTCGAGGTCGAGCCGGCGCAGCGCCCGGGCCGCGTTGCCGGGTAGGTAGAGGCCGGTGTCGACCAGCTCGGTGGGGGGCAGCTTCTCGGTGACGTCGGGCCGGAACCCCGCGAGCCGCAGCGCCCGGGCCACGGCCAGACCGGCGATGCCCGCGCCGACGACGAGGATGCGCAGGGGGGAGCAGCCACCCATGGTGGTGTACGCCTCCGGAGGGGTTCGGCACGCGTTGGAGGCAAGACATTACTCGGCGCAATCAGTACACACCAGGGCCGATCGTCCCGCCCCGGCCGCCCCTCCCGGCGGCCGAAATTTCCTTACGGCCTGCTGAACGTCGTTCCGTCGGCGTCCGCAGGTGCAGAACATCAGCAGCGCGCCCGGCAGCATCAGCTACAACTACGTCAGGAAGCGTCGGGCGTCCGGACCCGGCTCACCGCGCCGTCAGTGCCCCAGGGCGTCGATGTCGCGCATCTCCTCCGCGGTCAGCGAGAACCCGAAGATGTCGGCGTTGGCCCGGATCCGGTCCGGGGTGACCGATTTCGGGATCACCACGATCTCGTGGTCGATGTGCCAGCGGAGCACCACCTGCGCCGGGGAGACGTTGTGCGCCTGGGCGATCCGCACCAGCACCGGGTCCGAGAGGTCGCTGGTCTTGAACGGGCTGTAGCCCTCCAGCACCACGCCCCGGTCCCGGTGGGCGGCGTGCGTCTGCCGGTCGTACAGCGACGGGCTCCAGCGGATCTGGTTGACCGCCGGGGTCTCCTCGGTGGACTGGATCAGCTCGTCGATCTGGCTGATGCTGAAGTTGCTCACCCCGACGGTGCGGGTCATCCCCTCGTCCCGGGCGGCGAGCAGCTCACGCCAGACCGGGATGCTGTCGCCCGGCGCGGACGGCGGCCAGTGGATCAGCCACAGGTCGAGGTAGTCGGTGTCGAGGGCGCGCAGGCTCGCCTCGATGGTCTCCCGTTCCCGGCCCACCCGGTCCGGCGGCAGCTTCGTGGTGAGGAAGACGTCCTCCCGGCGCAGGTCGCTCTCCTGGATCGCCCGGCCGACCTCGTCCTCGTTGCCGTACATGGTGGCGGTGTCGATGTGCCGGTAGCCGGCGTCGAGGGCGGCGAGCACGGCCTTGTAGCCGGCCTCGCCGGTGGCCTGCCAGGTGCCGAAGCCGAGCAGCGGCATCCGGACGTCGCCGGCGAGCGGAACGGTGGGCTGTTCAGCGCTGGTCATGGCGGCTGTTCTACCCCTGATCAGGCCCGCCATGCCGGCGACCCGCCGACACCTCCGGAACCGGTCGGACCGGGGCGGCAGCGGCGGCTCCGGCCGGAACGGCGCGGCGGGGCGGCTTTCCGGGGAAGGGGGACGAATCGTCCGGGCGGCGCCCTGCGAGCGGCCCCGGGGTGCCGCAGAATGCGGGGATGGCGGACCGGCTGGAGGAGTACCGGCGGCGGAGGGACGCGAAGCGTACCCCCGAACCGGTGCCGGGACGGACTCCGGAGCCGGCGCGGGCGGGCCGCGCCAAGGCCCGGTTCGTCATCCAGCAGCACCACGCCCGCCGGCTGCACTGGGACCTGCGGCTGGAGCACGAGGGGGTGCTCGCGTCCTGGGCGGTGCCGCGCGGCCTGCCCCGCGAGCCCGGCCGCAACCACCTGGCCGTGCACACCGAGGACCACCCGATGGAGTACCTCACCTTCCACGGCGAGATCCCGGCGGGCGAGTACGGCGGCGGGAAGATGACCATCCATGACACCGGGACGTACCGCGCGGAGAAGTGGCGCGACGACGAGGTGATCGTGGTGCTCGACGGGAAACGGACGAAGGGCCGCTACGTGCTCTTCGCCACCGGCGGCCGGGACTGGATGGTCCGCCGGACCGATCCGCCGCCGCCCGGCTGGACGAGCATGCCGGAACTGGTCCGGCCGATGCACCCCACGAAGGCCGGGCGGCTGCCGAAGGACGAGTCCGCGTGGGGGTACGAGCTGAGCTGGGACGGGGTCCGGGCGATGGCGTACGTCTCCGGCGGCCGGCTGCGGCTGCTGGCGGAGACCGACGAGGAGATCACCGGGACGTACCCGTGGCTGCGGGCGCTGGCCGAGGAGCTGGCACCGACGGAGGCGGTGCTGGACGGCGCGCTGGTCCGGATCGACGGCGCGGGCCGGGTCCGGCCGCCGACCGGCCGGGGCGGCCCGGAGGCCCAGTTCCTGATCTTCGATCTGCTCTGGCTGGAGGGCGTGACCAGCATCGACGTGCCGTACGCGAAGCGCCGGGAGCTGCTCGACGGTCTGGCGCTCGCCGGCCCGCACTGGCAGACTCCGCCGTGGTTCCCCGGGGTCGGTGCGGACGCCCTGCGGACCGCCCGTGAGCAGGGCCTCCCGGGGGTGGTGGCCAAGCGGCTCGACTCCCCGTACGAACCGGGTCGGCGCAGCCGACGCTGGCTGAGCATCGACACGAGCTGAGGAGCATCGTGCACCTGACGCACCTGGAGTGCCCGCGCTGCGGCGCGGAGCGCCCGGCGGACAAGTTGCAGAACCTCTGCGACTGCGGCTCCCCGCTGCTGGCCCGCTACGACCTGGCCGCGGTGGCCGCCTCTGTGACCCCGGAGCAGTTCGGGCTCCGCCCGGCGGACCTCTGGCGCTACCGGGAGCTGCTGCCGGTGGCCGACCCCCGGTTCGTCACCACGCTGGGCGAGGGCTGGACGCCGCTGCTGCGCGCCCCGGCGTACGGCGCGGAGATCGGCATTCCGGACCTGCTCGTCAAGGACGAAGGGCTCACCCCGACCGGGTCGTTCAAGGCGCGCGGCGCGGCGGTGGGGGTGAGCCGGGCCCGGGAGCTGGGCGTCGAGCGGATCGCCATGCCGACCAACGGCAACGCGGGAGCGGCCTGGGCGACGTACGCGGCCCGGGCCGGGATGGGCGCGACGATCGCCATGCCGCTGGACGCGCCGACCATCTGCCGCCGGGAGTGCCTGGCCGCCGGGGCCGACCTGCGCCTGATCGACGGCCTGATCAGCGACGCCGGCCGGTGGGTCGCCGGCCTGGTCGCCGAGTCCGGCGGGCGGATCTTCGACGCGGGCACGCTGCGCGAGCCGTACCGCCTGGAGGGCAAGAAGACCATGGGGTACGAGATCGTCGAGCAGCTCGGCTGGCAGGTACCCGACGTGATCATCTATCCGACCGGGGGCGGGGTCGGGCTGATCGGCATCCACAAGGCGCTGCACGAGCTGCGCGAGCTGGGCTGGGTGGAGGAGAAGCTGCCCCGGCTGGTGGCGGTGCAGTCCACCGGCTGCGCGCCGATCGTCCGGGCGTTCGCCACCGGGGAGCCGCGGGCGACCCCGTGGGCGGACGCGCACACCGTGGCCTTCGGCATCACCGTGCCGTCGCCGCTGGGCGACGAGCTGATCCTGGACGCGCTGCGGGAGAGCAGCGGGACCGCGATCGCGGTGGACGACGCGGAGATCCTGGCCGACCTGCGCGACTTCGCCGCCCGGGAGGGGCTGCTGCTCTGCCCGGAGGGGGCGGCCTGCCTCTCCGCCGCCCGGCAACTGCGGGCGGGTGGCTGGATCCGGGCCGGCGAGCGGGTGGTGGTGCTGAACACCGGCGCGGGCCTGAAGTACCCGGAGACGGTCGACGTTTCGGGCGTGCCGGTGGTGTAAGGAGGCCCCTTCTTGACGCCTGCGGTAGAGCAGGGGCCTCTTTTTAACAGCCGCCTCAGTCGGCGGTCGGGTCGGTCAGTCGCCAGGCGGCGCTGATCAGGCCGATGTGCGACAGCGCCTGCGGTGTGTTGCCCAGCTGCGCCCCGGTGCTCAGGTCGATCTGCTCGGCGAAGAGGCCCAGGTCGTTGCCGTGCCCGAGGACCTTCTCGAACAGCACCCGGGCCCGGTCCGGCTCGCCCGCCATCACCAGGCACTCCACGAGCAAGAACGAGCAGAACACGAAGCCGGCCGGGTCGGTGTTCCAGCGCCGGACCAGCCCGTCCTCGGTGCTCAGCTCGCGTTCGATCACGTCGATGGTGGAACGCATCCGCGGATCGGCCGCGGGGAGGAAGTGCACCATCGGCAGGAGGAGCGCCGAGGCGTCCAGCTCGGCCGAGCCGAAGGCCCCGGTGTACGCGCCGATCCTGTCGTTCCATCCCTCGCGCAGCACCGTCTCGCGGATCTCGTCCCGGATGGCCGCCCAGCGGCGCGGGTCGGCCCGGTCCCCGAGCTGCGGCGCCAGCTGCACCGCCCGGTTCAGCGCCGCCCAGCAGAGCACCTTGGACGACAGGAAGTGCCGCTCGACGTCCCGGGTCTCCCACATCCCCCGGTCGGCCAGCCGCCAGGTCGCGGCGACCTGCTCGGCCAGCCCGACCACCATCTCCCGCAGCTCCTCGTCGAGCGTCTCGCCGAGATAGTCGTGCAGCCGCCAGACCGCTGTGATCACCTCGCCGGGCACGTCGAGCTGTCGCTGCAGCCAGGCGTCGTTGCCGATCCGCACGGGTCGGCTGCCTGCGTACCCGCGCAGGTGGGGGCACTCGTGCTCGGAAAGGTCCCGCTCCCCCTCGAGGCCGAAGAGCACCGGCACCGGCTGGTCCCCGACCTGGCCGATCGAGCGGGCCACCCAGGCGAAGAGCCGGGACGCCTCGGCGGGGCAGGCCGCCACCCAGAGGGCGCGCATGGTCAACGCGAAGTCGCGCAGCCAGGAGTAGCGGTAGTCGTAGTTGCGGTCGCCGCCGATCTGCTCGGGCAGCGACGTGGTCAGCGCGGCGGCGACCGCGCCGCTGCGTGCGTAGGTCAGCCCGGTGAGCACCGTCGCGCTGTTCCGGACCTGCTGGGGGTACTCGCCGTCGTAGCGGTGGGCCTCCCGGAACGCCTCCCATGCCTGCGCGGTCTCGGCGAGCGTGATGACCGGATCCAGCCGGGCCGGCGGAGGTCCGTAGACCGGGGCGTACGCCAGGTCGAAGCCGACCACCTGCCCGGCGGCCACCTCGAAGGTGTGCGCCACCCGGTCCCGGTCGACGCGCAGCGCCTGCCCGCCGCCGCGCAGTATCAACGCCACCGGTCCGGCGGTGGCCAGCACCCCGCCGTCCGGCTGCTCGTGCAGGTACGGGGTGAGCAGCCCGTACTCCGGGCGCGGGGCGAAGTCGAGGTGCATCCGTACCCGCCCGCTCAGCCCCTCGACCACCCGCAGCAGCACCGCCGGCGAGTTCATCCCCAACTGGTGGCCGCGGGCGCCCAGCTCGGCGGCGAGCGCGTCGGTGACCGCGACGCTCCCCTCGGGGGTGTGGTGGACGGTCCGCAGCACCAGGGTGTCCGGCCGGTACGCCCGCTCCACCCGGCTCGCGGCCAGCGGCGCGATCCGCCAGTGGCCGGCGTCCGGGTCGAGGAGCCGGCCGAAGACAGAGGTCGTGTCGAAGCGGTCCGGGCACCACCAGTCGACCGACCCGTCCCGGCCGACCAGGGCGCCGGAGCGGCAGTCGGAGATGAATCCGTAGTCGGAGATCGCCGGCTGGTCCACCCGGCCCGGGTACCCGGACGCGGCGCGTTCAGGCCGGGCCGTCAGGCGGTCGGCGGCTCGTCCTGGCCGGCCGCCTCCGCCGCGTCGGCCTCCTCCTTGGTCCGGTGCACGGCCTGGTCGGCGTGCTCCGGTGGCCCGTAGACGGTGTAGAGGACCAGCGGGTTGGGGCCGGTGTTGACGAAGTTGTGCTTCGTGCCGGCCGGTACGACCACCAGATCGCCCGAGACGACCTCCTTCTTCTCGCCGGCGACCCGGGCCTCGCCGGTGCCGCTGACGAAGGTCAGGATCTGGTCGATGCCCTCGTGGACCTCCTCGCCGATCTCCCCGCCCGGCGGGATCGTCATGATCACCAGCTGGGTGTGCTCCCCGGTCCAGAGCACCCGGCGGAAGTCCGGGCTCTTCTCGGCGACGGTCGCGATCGTGAAATGCTCCATGGCGCGCACATACCCGGTCGGACCCGCGGTCACGCCGGGACTCGCAGATGGTGGAATTCCCCACTGCTCCGTGGTTTGGATCCCCTCAGGGCGGGCATCTGGAGCGCCAAGACCGGTGCACGGACGGCCGGTCGAGCCAGGTCCCCGCTGTCGTACCGCCGTCCGGCTGCGGTGGTGGGAGACGGCCAGAGCGCGGCGACGTTACGACTTCGGTCGAACGGCGCCGTGCGCTCGTCTGTGCGGCCACCCGCGCCCCGCCGAGCTGCGCAAATGTCCTCAGTCGTCGGCCGCGGTCACCGGTTCCGCGCCGACGCACCGCAGCTTCAGCTCGTGCTCACCCTCGGGACCGACGAACCGGTGAGGCCGAGGTGGAGCACCGGCGTCCGGTGTGGAGCGTCAAGATTGTCAAGGGCGGCAGGGTGCTCGAGGTCAAGGTCGACCGGGGCAACGGCGCCGTGGACGAGATCGAGCGGAAGCGGTCCGACGACCGCAGCGGTGACCGTACCCGCACCCGGACCGACGACCGCAACGACGACCATGGTGGCGATCGCACGGGCAGCGACGACGGGGGACGACGACTGAGTGACCGATCCTCTCCGGGTCGGGGCGGACCACGTCCGCCCCGACCCCGGAGCAGGTCGGCGCGGTGCTGCGCAGCCCGGTCACCAGCCGAACCGGTGGTCGGAGAGCCTGTGATCGGCGCCGATGTCTCGCTACCCTGAAGTATGGTGCCCGCCCACGGCGGTCGGGCGGCGGAACCGGTCTACCGCCCCATTCTGGCCGGTCGCCGAGGTGAGCTCGAGGCACTGGCCCATCTCGACGACGCCGCCGTTCCGCTGCTCGCTCCGGTTCTCGATGTCTGTGTGGTCGATCCGTGCACGGTGGACCTCGTCGGCCGGCTGCCGGCCGGGCTGCTCCCGGCCGTCGACGTCTCCGCGCTGCCGGACGTTCCGGAGAGCGAGCTGGTCCGCTGGGGCGTACCCCTGGTGCCGGTGGTCGGGCTGGCGGAGAGCGACCGCCGGCTGGTGGCGCACGGGGTGGCCGCGCGGGCGTACGCCCGGCGGGCCGTGGTCCGGCTGCGGACCGGGCAGGACCGGACGGGCCCGGACGCGACGACGACCGCGGTCGAGCGGGTCTGGCGGCTCGCCCGGCTGGTCCCGGAGCAGTGCGACCTGCTCGTCGACGCGGGCGATGTCTGCTGCCCGGCGGACGTGCGGCTGGCCGAGCCCCGGATCCGGCGGCTGCTGGACTGGGCCCGGCGGCACGCCTGGCGCTCGGTCACCGTGGCGGCCGGCGGGATGCCGCCGAACCTGGCCCGCCTCCCCACCGACGAACCGGTACGCCTCGACCGCTTCGACTGGCAGCTCTGGCAGCGCCTGGCCGACCTCGGCGTGGGGTACGGCGACTACGGCGTCGGCTCCGCGGTGCCGGGCGCGGACGGCCCCGGCGACCGGCTGCCGACGCTGCGCTACACGGCCGACGGGGCCTGGTGGGTCTACCGCTGGTCGCGGCGGGGCGGTCGGGGCGACGACCGCTTCGCCGACCTGTGCCGGACGCTGGTGGCGGCCCCGCACTGGCCGACGGCCGGGGCGGCGTTCTCCTGGGGCGACCACGAGATCCTGCGCCGGGCCCGGCGCGGGGCGGGAGCCGGGTCGGCGAGCAACTGGGCGGCGTGGAGCACGTCGCACCATCTGGCGTACGTGCTGGGCACCCTGCTCCGGCCGGACCGCGGGCAGCGGCCCGGGCCCTGGGGCGCCGGCCAGGACGCCCCCGAGCGGGGACGGTCCGGCCGGCCGCACCGGGGCGGGGAGACCCGCCGCGCGGGCTGAGCCGCGCCGGTCACTCCTTCTCGGTGAAGCCGAACTGCACGATCCCCTCGTCGTCGACGGTCGCGTCGACGGAGGTGTCGTGAAGCAGCTCGGCGGCATCGGCGTCGAGGAAGATCCGGGCACCCTCGTTGTCGACCACCTGGTCGCCCTGCGCCGGCTGCGGCACCAGCTCGATGGAGAGCGAGCCGGCGTCGGTGTCGGCGGCGATGCGCAGGCCGCCGTCCTGGCCGACGTCCTGCTGGGTGGCGAGGTCGCGGATCACCATTACGGCGTTGTCGGTCATGCTCAGCATGGCGGAACTCCTCGTGCTGTTCGGGATCGCGGTAGGTCGGCGCGGCCGCGCGGGCCGGGCCCGGACCCAGGAAGGCGAATCGGTCTTCGCCGTGCAAACCAGGGCAGCTTGAACGCCCCTCATGGCCTACGGTGCCCCCTGGCCGGGCATCCGTCAAATAGAGCGGGGTCAGTCGACACCGTGCCGGCCGGCGCCGGGCGTGACCCGCCCCGGAACGGGTAACCGGGGTGGCGACCAGGGGTTTTCCGGACCCGGACCGACCCGGATGTCCATAAGCTCGACGGCGTGGACGACGCCCGCCGGCGCACCGCCGGATCGCTCGGCCGCCGGGCCGCCGATCGGCCCGGCCCGGCCCGCCTCGGCCAGGTCCCGTACGCTGCGCGCCGACGTGGCGTCGCCGGTGACCGTGCGCACCCCGGCCGGACGCTCGCGGTGCTGGCCGATCGCCTGCTGACCCGGCGCCGGGTCCGGCACCGATTCTCCGGCCGGCGCGCCCCAAGGTCGATTACCCGCGAGGTAAGGGCGGGTCAGACCCGTTCGAGCACCACCACCGGGATCTCCCGGTCCGTCCTGGCCTGGTACCCGTCGTACGCCGGCCAGATCGCGGTCATGGTGCGCCACATCCGGGGCTTCTCCTCCGGGGTGGCGAGCCGTGCCCGGGCGGTGAACTTCTCCGCCCCGACCTGCACCTGGACCTCCGGCTCGGCGACCAGGTTGAGGTACCAGGCGGGGTGCTCGGGGGCACCGCCCTGGGAGCCGACCACCAGGTAGGCGTCGCCGTCCCGGCCGTAGATCAGCGCGGTGCGCCGCAGCTTGCCGCTGCGCCGGCCCCGGGTGGTCAGCAGCAGGGTCCAGACGCCGGGACGCCACTCGTGGCCCTCCGCGCCGTCGGTCTCGACGTACCGGCGGATGTGGTCGGCGACCCACCCCTCCGGGCTGTCCAGCACCTGCTCGCTCGCCGTCATGGGTCCCCTCCCGGGTCGTCGGCCGGCCCTCGCGCCCACGCTACTCCCGGCCGGCGGACGGCACCGCGCGAACAGCGGTCAGCGCAGCCCGACCGCCTGCACGCTGACGTTGCCGCAGTCCCCGAAGGACTCCTCCACCGTCCAGTTCACCAGCAGCTTCGCCCCGCGGGGCGCCCGGAACCGCACGGTGAACTCGGCGGTGTGCTGGGTGTGCGGGTCCTCCATCCGCAGCGTGCTGGTCGGCCCCCCGGTGGAGAGCCGCACGTCGAGGCGGCCCCGGGCCATCCAGAGGCCGGCGAAGAGCCGTACCGTGCGCGGCTCGCCGTCGGCGGTCACGGCGAGCGCGAAGCCGCTGCCCCGGCCGCAGGTGTAGAGGCCGGACGTGGTGCCGCTGGCGGACCCGACCGGTGCGCCGTCCCGCCAGGTGTACTCCTCGGGGTTGTTGCTGTAGCTCTCCCGCTGGCCGCGCCCGCCCTCGTCGCGGATCGCCCCGGAGCCGTTCCGCTTGCGCACGGGCTGGTCCGCACCGAGCAGTCCCCAGTGGAGCCAGTCGACCGGGCCGGCCGCGCTGAGGTCGACGCGGGCCGGCACGTCCGCCCGGGTGACGGTGAGGACCGGTTCGACGGCCGGCCGGGACGGTGAAGGCGACGGCGGCCGCTGCCGGGGACGCAGCCCGGGCGAGGCGGCGTCGGCGTCCGGCCGCTGGGGCGACGGTACGCCCGGCCGCCCGGCCCCGGGCGCCGGTCCGCCGGCGCTCTCCTCCTGGCCGGGCCCCGCGTGCTGCTCGGTGCCGAGGTACGCGACGACGGCGGCCAGGCAGGCGAACGCGGCCACCGCCTCCACGATCCAGCGGCGGCGTCGCCGGGCCCGCGCGATCCGCCGCAGCGTCGACCGGGGCTGCCGGTGTCCGTGCGGGGACGACGCCCGGCCGCCGATCCGAGTGCGGTCTTCCTCCGCCACCGAACCTCCGCTCCCCACCCACGCACCGGCCGGCGGACGGGCGGGGCGGGACGCTTCACGTTTCCATCGGCCGGGCGAATGCGCCATATGGGGGCGGCTCTGCGTTTCCAGTTCGTTACCAAGCGGTACCGGACGGCTCCGGACGGCGGACCCGGGCGCGCAAAACCGTCCCGGACGAATCCGCGGGCCGCCCGGACGCCGCTCAGCGGCGCTCCCGGCGGCGCAGCCCGCGCCCGGGGTGCCAACTTTCGATCACCAGATGGTCGGGCGGGTCACCGACCCGGGTCAGCACCACCTCGGTCAGCTCGACCCGGAACCGGTGCGAACCGTCCTCGCCCGGCGGCTCCTCGTGCGCCACCCCGGCGATCTTCGCGTCGCCGCCCCAGGACCCCGGATCGTCCTCCGGGGCGTCCTCGGTCGGGCAGTGCAGCGCCACCCGGGGGTCGCGCCGCAGGTCGAGCGCCTTCAGCGCGCCCGCCATGCTGCCCAGCCGGAGCTGCCCGTCGGCGGCGAAGTCGAACTCGGTGCCGCTGATCCGCGGCGAGCCGTCCCGCCGCAGGGTCGCCATCGTGCCGTGCTTGCGTACCTGGAACCGGGCGCGGACCCGCGCCGCGAAGTCGGGTTCGGATGCCACCAGGTCGGACCACCATGTCATGGCCCCGAGCCTGGCAGGAAAACCTGACAGGACGCGGCGTCTTTGCCCGCGGCCGTCAGCGGATCTCGAAGCCGAGCGCCTGCGCCAGCACGATCGCCTGCTCGGCGTCGACGATCGCGCCGGCCCGCTCCACCACCGTCGGGTCCAGCGCGGTCAGATCGCTGCCCCGCAGGTCCGCGCCGGAGAGCCGGGAGCTGTGCAGCTGGGCGCCGGACAGGTCGACGCCGGTGAGCGTCGCGCCGGTCAGGTTGGCGCCGGTCAGGTCCACCTCGCGCATCCGGACGTCGGTGATGCTCACCCCGCGCAGGTCCGCGCCCGGCAGCGCGACGAACGACCAGTCGCCGCCACTGATCCGCAGCGGGCGCAGGTCGCACTGCTCGAAGCTGCTGCCGACCAGCTTGCAGCCGGTGAACTCGGCCTCGAAGAGGTTGCACCGCTTGAAGGTGCAGCGGGTGAAGGCCGAGTCGGTGTGCCGGGACGCGTTGAACGCCACGTTGCCGAAGACGCAGTCGGTGAAGGCGGCCCCCTGGCTGACCGCCTCGGTGAGGTCGACGTGGAAGAACGAGCAGCGGACGAAGTGCCGGTCGACCAGCTCTTCGGCGTACCAGTCCTCGTGACGGTAGGTGACGTCCTCGGTGGGCTCAGGCATCGGGCCAGATTAGTGGCGTGGGACGACACTTCCCGACCGGCGTACCGACGAGTAGGTTCGGCGGCGTGAGCGTGGCAGTGAGCACCGACCCGGACCGTATCGGCTTCGACCCCGCCCGGCTGGCGCGGATCGACGAGCACTTCGGCAGGTACGTCGACGACGGCCGGCTCGCCGGCTGGCAGATCGTCGTCACCCGCCGGGGCGAGATCGCCCACTCGTCGACCTACGGCCTGCGGGACCGGGAGGCCGGCGCCCCGGTCGAGGCCGACACCCTCTGGCGCATCTACTCGATGACCAAGCCGATCACCTCGGTCGCGGCGATGATGCTCTGGGAGGAGGGCCGGTTCGAGCTGAACGACCCGATCAGCCGCTGGCTGCCCGAGTTCGCCGACGTCCGGGTCTACGACAAGGGTTCGGTGCTCAAGCCGTACACGGTGCCGGCGGTCGAGCCGATCCGGGTCTGGCACCTGCTCACCCACACCGCCGGCCTGACGTACGGCTTCGCGCAGAGCACCGTGGTCGACGGCCTCTACCGGGCGGCGGGGTTCGACCTGGGCGTGCCGGCCGGCGCGGACCTGGCGACGGCCTCGGCGGGGCTGGCCCGGCTGCCGTTGCTCTTCCAGCCCGGCACGGGCTGGAACTACAGCGTCTCCACCGACGTGCTGGGCCGGCTGGTCGAGGTGGTCTCCGGGCAGCGGCTGGACGAGTTCTTCACCGAGCGGATCCTCCGGCCGCTCGGCATGACCGACACCCGCTGGTGGGTCGACGAGCCGGACGCCAAGCGGCTGGCCGCCCTCTACACCCCGCACCCGGCGACCGGGCAGGCGGTCCGCGCCGACGGCGTCGGCCGGTGGGCGCTGGCCGAGCCGAGCTGGCTCTCCGGAGGCGGCGGGCTGGTCTCCACGGCCGCCGACTACCACCGCTTCACCCAGTTCCTGCTGCGCGGCGGCGAGCTGGACGGGGTTCGCCTGCTCGCGCCGCGGACGCTGCGCTTCATGACCCGCAACCACCTGCCCGGCGACCGCGACCTGGCCTCGTTCGACCCGGAGGGCTTCGCCGAGACGGTGCTCGACGGCATCGGCTTCGGCCTCGGCTTCGCCGTGGTGCTGGACCCGGTCCCGGCCCGGGTGCCGAGCAGCGTGGGCGAGTTCTACTGGGGTGGCCTGGCCAGCACCGCGTTCTGGGTGGACCCGGCGGAGGAGGTCACCGCGCTGCTCTTCACCCAGCTCATGCCGTCGAGCACGTACCCGCTGCGTTCGCAGCTGCGCCAGCTCGTCTACTCCGCGCTGATCGACTGACCGGCCGGGGCGCGTCGCCGGGTGGCGGCGCGCCCCGGCGTCGGTCAGGCCAGCCGCTGCGCGCGGATCGCCGTCACGGTCGCGGTGCCGCCGCTGGTCAGACCCGAGATCAGGTACGCGTGGCTGGTGCCGTCCGGCAGCACGGTCCACAGGTCCGGCGTGCCGTCGACGTTGATGTCGGCGGCCCAGAGCGTGCTGATCGCCACGCCGGTGTTCCAGTTCGCCGCCACCTGGTACTGCGTGTGGGCCAGCGAGCCGGTGCCGTCGCCGTTGTCGACCAGGGTGACCCCGGTCCAGAGGTAGAGGCCGCCGCTGGTGGCGTTGCGCAGGAAGATCGCCGTGCCGGAGGAGAGCTGGGTGCTGGTGATGCTCCAGTTCTGCCAGTCGGTGCCACCGGTCGGGGTGGGGTTGGTCAGCGTGGAGCCGTAGAGGTAGAGGCCGGGCGCCCCGAAGCTCGGCAGGTAGCCGAGACCGTAGCCGCGGACCGGGTCGCCGTAACGGCCGATCAGGTCCGGGAGGCCGTTGTCGTTGCCGTCGGTGACGAAGGCGTTGACCAGCTCCAGCGGGCTGTTGCCGTTGGGGTCGGCGAGCTGGCTCGGGTCGATGCTGGCCTGGTTGCCGCTCACGTACGGGTCGAGCATCGTGCCGTCGCCGGCCCCCCGGATGATCCCCGCCCCGCCGGGGTTGGCTCCGCCCGGGTAGTAGGCGAGGAAGTCCTCGGCGGAGCCCCCGAAGAAGCGGCCCGTGACCACCTGCGCGCCGTCGAACTCGGCGGGCAGGCCGGCGCCGCCGACACCGTTGCCGCGCAGGCCGATGTTCGTGGCCGGGGTCTGGGGCGACGCCGGGATCGGCGGAACGGCACCGACCGGGCGGTCCGCTCCATAGCCTGGGAGGCGAGGCAGGTCGGGGCGGGAGGTGGTCAGGCCATGAGCAACATCGTCGTGTTCGGCGCCGGTGGCACCGCGGGGTCGCGGATCACCGCCGAGGCGGTCGAGCGGGGTCACCGGGTCACCGCGGCGGTACGCCGCCCGGAGGCGACCAGCTACCTGCCGGCCGGGGTGCGCACGGTCACCGGCGACGCCACGTCGGCGCGCAGCGTACGGGACCTGGCCGACGACACCGACGTCTTCGTGGTGGCGGTCGGCGGCGGTGACCGGACGCTCTGGCGGGACGCCGCGCAGACCCTGGTGAACACCCTGCGCGAGCTGCCCGACCCGCCGCGGGTGATCCACGTCGGCGGCGGCGCGACGCTGCTGACCCCGAAGGACACCCCGTACCTGGACGAGCCGGACTTCCCGGCCGAGTACCGGGATTCGGCCGAGGGGCAGGCCGACGCGTTGGCCGTCTACCGCTCGGCGGCCGACGGGGTGACCTGGACGTACGTCTCCCCGCCGCCGCTGGAGTTCCACCCGGGCGAGCGGACCGGCCACTACCGCACCGGCACCGACCACCCGGTGACCGACGCCCAGGGCCGCTCGGTGCTGACCTACGAGGACCTGGCGGTGGCGATCGTGGACGAGATCGAGAGCCCGCGGTTCCCGAACGCCCGCTTCACCGCCGCGTACTAGTCGGCGAGCCGGGCGGGGAAGCCGCCGGTGGCGATCGGTCCCCAGCTGTCGATGGTGACCCGGATCAGCGACTTGCCCTGCTTGACCATCGCCGCCCGGTACTCGTCCCAGTCCGGGTGCTCGCCGGAGATGCTGCGGAAGTACTCCACCAGCGGTTCGATGGCCTCGGGCAGGTCGAGCACCTCGGCGGTGCCGTCGACCTGCACCCAGGGCCCGTTCCAGTCGTCGGAGAGCACGCAGGCGGAGACCCGGGGGTCGCGCCGGATGTTGGTCACCTTCGCCCGCTCCGGGTAGGTGGAGATCACCAGCCGGCCCGCGCCGTCCACCCCGCAGGAGACCGGGGAGGACTGCGGCCGGCCGTCGGCGCGGGTGGTCATCAGCACGACCTTGTGCCGGGGGCGGAGGAACTCGATGAGGGCGTCCCGGTCGACCCGGGTGTTGCTCGCGATGCTGCGTGCCATGCCACGGTTCTACCAGGCCGCCGGCCCGCGGGCCGGGTGCGCCCCGGCCGGGTGGCGCGGCGTCACCGGGGGTGGCCGGCTTCGCGGCGCGGGGTTGGCTGCGCCGGCACCCGGGGGCGGGCCGTCGGCCGCCAGGCCCGGCCGTTGGCGTAGATCACCCGGAACCCGAGGTACGACGCCAGCGGCGCCCAGTGCGCCGAGCCCATCCGCAGCTCGGCGGCGTTGTGCCGCTGACCGTTGGCGAGCACGTCGAGCAGCACGGTCTCGAAGGCGGCCGACTCGACCCAGTCGACCTCGCGGGTGAAGCCGCAGATCAGCGCCGCCCCGGTGATGTCGAGGAAGTCCCGCAGCGCCGCGTCGGAGGCGCGCAGCACGGAGCAGCTGCCGAAGTAGAGCCGCCGCCCCTCGCACCGGCCGGCCATCCGTTCGGCGACGTCGGCCAGCTCGACGGAGTCCCAGTCGGTGAGGCAGAGCCGGCTCGGTTCGCCGTGCATCGCGAAGAAGCCGACCCGGTAGTCGGCGTACTGCTTGAGCAGCCAGCGGTCGAGGAAGTAGAAGAGCTCGTCGCGGGTGGCCGCGTCCTTGTGGATGAACCGGATCCGGCCGAGCCGTTCGAGCAGCTCGAGCGTGGGCAGGACGGACCCGCGCTCGTTGAGGTCCCGGTGCCACTGGCCCTCGATGCAGAAGACGCCACCGCGTGCCACGCCCACCTCCCCGTTCGCGGAGCCCGGCGCAGACGTTACCGGCCCCGGGTCACGCGCCGGCATCACCCTCGGTGCCCTCGAATCGCCGATTTCGTCACCTCTGTGCATTTCCGGGGCGCCTCTGCCCCGGACGCCAAAACTGGCCGTTTCGTAATTGGCCGCAATTCACGACTGATGCCCATGAGCAGGCAGTTATGAGAACAATTCTGCTTATTAGGCCACGAATCAGCCCAGCGGCTGTCAGGGTGGAAGGGACGGGACGTCCCGGTCGATGTCCCGATCACCATCCCACTGGCTCTTCTATCGGGAGGACTTCTGTGCGCGTGAACACCTTGAAGCGGGCTCTCGTCGCGTTCGCCCTGGCGTTGCCCGGGGCCGCGATCGCCACGCTGGTCGCCGCGCCGGCGGCCCATGCCGACGGCTGCTACACGTGGCAGCGGACCTTGTCCCAGGGGCGGTCCGGCGCGGACGTCCGCCAGTTGCAGATCCGGGTGGCCGGCTGGGCCGCGTACCGGGACATCGTCCCCGTCGACGGCAGCTACGGACCGGAGACCGCCGCCGCGGTCAGGCGCTTCCAGGCCGCGTACGGGCTGCGCGCCGACGGGATCGCCGGCCCACAGACGTTCAACAAGCTCTACCAGTTGCAGGACAACGACTGCTCGCCCGCGCACTTCAGCTACAGCGAGCTGGACGGCGGCTGCGGCCAGGGCGGGTTCAGCGGGGGCCCGCTGTCGGCCGCCAGCACCCGGGCCAACGCGACGCGCACCATGTGGAAGCTGGAGGCCTTGCGCCGAAAACTCGGCGACGAGCCGCTCCGGGTGACCAGCGGCTTCCGCAGCACGGCCTGCAACCGCCAGGTCGGGGGCGCGTCCAAGAGCCAGCACCTCTACGGCACCGCCGCCGACGTCGTCCCCAGCACCGCCACGCTCTGCCAGGTTGCCAGGGAAGCCCGGAGCCACGGCTTCAGCGGCATCCTCGGCCCCGGCTACCCCGGCCACAGCAACCACGTGCACGTGGACTCCCGCCGGGAGAACAACAGCGACGGTCTGCCAAACACCACCACCTGGTCCGCGCCGAACTGCGGGGTCAGGTGAGGCAGCTGGACCGGACATCGACGGCGGCCCGGCGCAGGGGTGGGGGACCCTGCGACCGGGCCGCCGTCGTGCCACCCCGGGTCGCGGGCTGTCGGGCGTGCCCCCGATCAGCTCGCCCGGGGCCAGCGCGGCGTGGTGGCCGGGGGCGCTACCGGCCGACCGGTACCGCCGGGCCGGATGGCGGGCCGCACCCCAGGTGCGACGATCCGGCCGGCCTGGCCGCGCGGGGACTGGGTGACCGGGGCCGGCGGACGCGCGGACGCCGGCCCGGTCAGCACGAACGGGAAGGGCACGTGCACGAACGGGTTGCCGTGCCGCACCAGCGCGTCGATCTGCCGCTCGTTGAGGCCGTGGGCCGCCAGCACCCGCCGGCCCCAGCGGTGCAGCCGGCACGGGTACGCCGCCCCGTCGTTGCGACACTTCGGTCCAGCGGGCCACTCCTCGGCGGCGTGCACCACCACCGCCCGGACCGCGAGCCGGACATCCTCGGGGGTCAGCGGCGCCGGCACCGGCACCTCGCCCAGGATCTGATCGATGGGATCCGTCGACTGCTCACCAACTCGCACGGCAGGCCTCCCGCAGCTCGGCAGCGGTGCGGCTGACCCGCCGCACCACATCCTCGCCCGGTGGTACGGCCCCGGGCCGGCAGGAGTTCAATCCCCAGGTCCGTCACCGCGGGAGGCCGGTAGCGTTTCCGGCAGGACAGCGAGGCCGGGAGCGTGCGATGACCGAGCGGCAACCGTACCGGGTGGTGGCCCGCCATCCGGGCTTCGAGCTGCGCCGCTACCCGGCACACCTGGTGGCCGAGGTGCGCGTCGAGGGTGACTTCCCCACGGCCGGCAAGGAGGCGTTCCGACCGCTGGCCCGGTACATCGGCGGGGCCAACCGGTCCCGGCGGCAGATCGGCATGACGGCGCCGGTGGTGCACGAGCCCGCCAGGGCGCAGAAGATCGAGATGACCGCCCCGATGGTCCAGGAGGAGGGCGACCGGCCCGGCTGCTGGCTGGTGCGGTTCGTGATGCCGGCGAGCTTCACCGCGGCGACGCTGCCCGAGCCGGAGGATCCCCGGATCACCACCCGGGAGATCCCACCACAGCTCGTCGCCGCGACGCGGTTCTCCGGCCGCTGGACCACCCGGGCGTTCGAGGAGCGGGCCACCGCGCTGGGCCGGGCGGTCGCCGCCGCCGGGTTCCAGCCGGCCGGCGCGGTCCGGTACGCCCGCTTCGACCCGCCGTGGAAGCCGTGGCTCCTGCGCCGTAACGAGGTCGCGCTCCCCGTCGCCGAATAGGT
The DNA here is from genome assembly GCF_052814115.1 of Micromonospora sp. IBHARD004. Lineage (NCBI taxonomy): Bacteria > Bacillati > Actinomycetota > Actinomycetes > Micromonosporales > Micromonosporaceae > Micromonospora > Micromonospora sp. IBHARD004. The sequence continues at coordinate 1,296,551 of NZ_CP199934.1, read as the reverse complement.
CGGCGGCCGGCGCGGTCGCCGGGTCACCCCTAGACTCCCGGTGTCCCGCCCCCGGCCCAGATGGGAAGTCCCGTGCGTCGCTGGCCCGCCGCCCTGGCCCTGGTCCTGCTGCTCGCCGGCTGCGGCGGCGGAACCGAACGGGCGGCGCAGCCGCCGGCCTGGCAGACCCCCTCGCCGACCGCCCCGGCCCCGCTGACCGCGCAGGAGGCCAAAGGCCGCTACCTGGCGATCGTGGCGCCGTACAACACGGCGCTGGAGGAGCTGCAGGAGGCGCTGAAGGCGGGCCGGCCGTGGCGTACGGTCCGCGCCCTGGCCCGGACGGTGGCCACCACCAACGCCGCCCACGCGGAGCAGCTGCGGACGACCGTCTGGCCGGCGAAGGCGCAGGCCCCGGTGGCGGCGCTGCTCAAGGAGAACGACCTGGCGCTACGGCACTGGAAGCTGGCCGGCGAGGCGACGAGCGCCGCGGCGCTGATGCGGGAGATCCGCGCGGCCGCCGCGCACGACGGCGGCGAGCAGGCGAACAAGGTACGCGCCACCCTCGGCCTGCCGGTCTACAAGAAGCCCTGAGCCGCTCGGCCGGTACGGTTGCGCTGCCGGCACGGTAGCCACTGGCGCCCGATCCCGACGCGGCGGTGGGCCCGTGCCGCCGTGCGGCACGGGCCCACCCGGTGGTGGTAGGTCCTAATTCCTGTTGCCGGTATTGCTGACCTGGAACGTGTAGTCCGCGTCGAGGACGGTGAGGTCACCGGTCGGCAGGTTGGAGATCAGGACGGCGAAGTCGTCCTGGTTGCCGTTGGCGCACTTCGTCTGCAGACCGCTGGCGGTGAACTGGTCACCGGTGAACCGGTAGACCCAGTTGCCCGCTCCGTCGGTGGTCTCCCCCGCCGAGGTGGTGCCCGGCGTCAGGTCGCAGTGGGCCACGATCTGCACGGTCCAGTTGTTCTTCTGGACGCCGTCGGTCAGGAACCAGTCGCCGGCCGGCGACGAGAGGGTGGCGGCGGCGCCGTTGACCCGTACATCGTCGACGAACCAGCCGGTGTCCAGGTACGCGGCGTCGGTGGAGTACCGGAACCGCACGTCGGTGGTGCCGGCCGGCAGGTCGGCGGTGAGGTGCTGGTAGACCGGGTCGTCCACGAAGTACTCGCCGCCGGAGGTGCCGGTCAGGCCGTTGCCCTCGGTGTTGTTGCCGTGCGGGTCGTCGTTGGTGGTAACGACCTGCCCGGCCTCGTTCTTCACCGGCACCGTCACCCAGTTGCCGCCGACCAGGGCCTCGACGAAGCCGAAGTCCCAGCCCTCCTCGATGAAGTACCAGCTCCAGAAGTCCAGCGAGGTGACCGGGCCGGAGGTGGCGACGTCGAGGATGTTGTCGGACTGGCTCTCGTAGCCGGCGTACCAGTGGTTCGGGGCGCTGTGCGGGGCGACCACGGTCTGGTCGTCGCCGTCGAACGCCACCGACACCGTCGGCCCGGGGTTGCGGAACCGCTCGACCGACATGCCGAACGGCACCGCGGTGGTGTCCGTTCGGTTCTTCAGCCGCGCCCACTTGGCCTCGGGCGTCGCGCCGGTGTAGCTGCCCCGGCCCGCCCAGAAGACGTCGTCGGCGATGTCGATGGTCCACGACGTGTCGGCCGGGTTCCCGAAGTCGAAGGCCTTGATGTCGTAGATCGGCGACTGCTCGTCGTCGAGGTAGACCGCCACGGACCAGTCCCGGAACAGGTCCGCCGCGCTGCGCAGGTGCGCGCCGGTCGCCGCGTTGAAGTCGTCGATGGCGTTCTGCACGCCGGTCATGCCGTCGGCCTGCTCCTCGAAGATGGTCTTGATGAGCAGGTCACCGGCCTTGCCGTCGTACTGCTTGTCCGGGGTGTAGGTGCCGTCGCCGTTGCCGCCGGCCTGTTCCCAGAGGTACTGGAAGTAGGTGAACGAGGCGCCGTAGTTGGCCAGCGTGCCACCCCAGCGGGTCAGCGAGGTCTCCTCGTAGAAGACCTGGTGGTTGCTCAGGTGCGAGCCGCCGGCGTCCAGGCCGTTGAGGAAGATGGCGAAGTCGGCCAGGCCCTCGTCCACCCAGGAGAGCTCGCCCGGGTCGCTGTAGTTGTGCAGCAGGTGCTGCAGCTCGTGGGCGACCGTGCCCTCGTACAGCTCGGGGCGGTCGTTGGCCGGGTTGGCGTCGCGCCACGGCGAGTCGTTCGGCCCGACCCGGTTGGCCCAGTCGAGGGCGTCGACCACGATCACGTTCATGCCGACGCTGTCGATGAAGTCCGGCGCGAAGTAGCCGGCGGTGTAGGACCCGACGGCGCAGTCGTAGTAGGCGTCGTCCTGGATGTTGTAGAGGACCATCACCAGCGAGTCGCTGGCCGGCTCGTCCGGGTCGGCGGCCTGCATCGGGCCGAAGTGCTCCTCGTCCACCGCGACGATCTGGTCGGCGAGCTTGTCGCCGACGTAATTGATCTCGGCCTGGGTGAGGGTGAACTGAGCCGGCGTGGCGGTGGCGCAGGGGGTGAACTCGTCGGTCGGGTTGTGGTCGAACTGCGGGTCGAGGCTGGCCACACCGGTCGGCGCGGTGCCGTCGAGCGGGGTCCCCTTCGGGACGTAGATGTAGACCGGGGTGCCGTCGGGGGTGGTGTTGGCGTACACCCGGGTGAAGTCCTGGTCGTACGTCCCGCCCGCGGCGCTGTCGTTGATCGGCAGCGTGATGGTCGGTTCGCCGGGAAGGTTCTCGTGATCGTCGGCCTGGGCCGGGGCCGAGACCGTGAAGGCGAGCGCCGTGGCGCTCGCCGTCAGGGCCGCGATCCGGCTCCATCGTGTCATTCGCAACGCGGATGCCTCCTGCCGGTGGGGCGGTGGACAGCTCCGGCCACCGCCGTCGGTGTGCGCTTCCGACCCCTCGGACGCTGCGCTCGGCGCAGCTGACCTGGGGAGATGCTCCCAGCAGACCACTTGCGACGATGAATGCGAAGTGTCGTCAGGTTACAGAACTGTCACGAACGCGAGACAGGGCCCTCGGACGCCCGTCCGACGGTCCGGTGTGGGCGGTTCGTCACCCCCCACGGCCGCCCGTTACCGTTCCCGGTCGGGGAGGTGCCGGTGTACGTCGTATCGGTGATCAATTACAAGGGCGGGGTGGGCAAGACCACCATGACCGCCAACCTCGGGGCCGAGCTGGCCAACCGGGGGATGAAGGTGCTGCTGATCGACCTCGATCCGCAGGCCAGCCTCACGTTCAGCTTCTACGACCCGGACGACTGGCGGGACCGGTTGCGCGACGACCGCACGGTCAAGCGCTGGTACGACGGGCTGCGCGGGGACAGCTCCAAGGTCACCCTCGGCGAGCTGGTGGTCTCCCCCGGCCCGGCGAACGCGCACCTCAAGGGCGCCGGCCGGCTCGACCTGATCGCGTCCCACCTCCAGCTCGTCGACATCGACCTGGCGCTGGCCCGGGGCGTGGCCGACGGCGACGAGTACGACGCCGAGCTGTTCCGGGTGCGGGGCTCGCTCGCCGAGGGGCTGCACGACGCGGCGTTGGACCCGTACGACCTGGTGCTGATCGACTGCCCGCCGAACTTCAACGTGGTGACCCAGTCGGCGATCATCGCCAGCGACCACCTGCTCATCCCGGCGAAGGCCGACTACCTCTCCACGCTCGGCATCGACTACCTGCACGGCAACGTCCGGGAGCTGGTCGACCGGTACAACGCGGACTCCCGCCGGTTCGCCACCATCCGCCGGCACCACAAGGTGGCGCCGGGGATCGCCGGCGTGGTGTTCACGATGATCCAGCTGATGGCGCAGCGGCCGATCGCCGCCCACCAGGGCTACATGGACCAGGTGCGGGCGCTCGGCGTGCCGGTCTTCCCGACCGCGCTGCGGGAGAACGTCACGCTCTTCGCCACGAACACCCCGCGCGGGGTGCCGGTGGTGCTGCGGGACCGGGTCACCGCCCCGCCGGTCCGCGACGAGCTGCGGCAGATCACCACCGAGTTCCTCGCCCACCTCCAGCCAGCCGGAGCGACCGCATGACCGACCCGACGCGCGCCGCGCTGGCCCGGATCGCCGAGTTCCTGACCGGCCTCTCGGCGGCGGACCTGACCGAGCTGGCCGCCGGGCGGGCCCGCCTCGCACTGCTCCCGACCGACGCCCCCGCGTCGGTCACCACGCCGGCCACCGCACCCGCCGCAGCCGCGCCGAGCGCCGGACCGACGGGCGCGCCCGGCGCGGGCATGCCGAGCGCCGGGCCGGGGAGCGCGGCGGCACCCGCAGCCGTCCTGCCGCCGGCCGGGGCGTCCACTCCGGAGATCGAGCGGGCGCACGCCGCGCTCGCCGCCATGTCGCGGCGCGAGGACGGTACGGCGTACCTGGCGGCGTGGACCACGCGGGAGCTGCGCGCGTTGGCGGCGCGGGCGGGGCTGCGCGGGGTGACCGGGCTGCGGAAGGTGGAGCTGGTCGAGCGGCTCGTCGACCGCACCATCGGCTTCCGGCTCGACTCCACCGCCATCCGCCGGCGCTGAGGCGCACCGCCCCGGCGCGGCGACCGGGCGCAGCGGCCCGCCGAGGGCGGCCGCACCCGGGCGGGAGCGGGTAGCGCCGCGAGCGTCATGACTCTCCGGCATATTTATGACTGTCAGGCATATCGCTCGACGGACACCTGCCCGGACGGGCGCGACACGCCCGCACCGCCCGCGCAGCACGCCGGAGATCATCCAGCGTCGGGCCACGACGTGGACGGCCATCGGCGCGAGCGCCGGTCACATAGGCTGCACGGCGAGACACCTCGACGGTGAGGAGACCCGGATGGCCGACGGCACGACCCGGTACGTCGCCCTGCTGCGCGGGGTCAACGTCGGCGCCACCCGGCTCGCGATGGCCGACCTGCGCCGGCTGGTCACCGACCTCGGCCACGAGGAGGTGAAGACCTACCTGCAGAGCGGCAACGTGGTCTTCACCGGCCGGACGGCGGAGACCGCGAAGGTGGCGCGGGGCATCGAGCGGGCGCTCGCCGACGAGCTGGGGCTCGACGTACCGGTGCTGGTCCGCACCGGAGCCGAGCTGACGGCGGTGACCGCGGGCAGCCCGTACGCCGACCGGCAGGACGATCCGACCCGGCTGCTGGTGGCCTTCCTGTCGGCGCCGCCCGCGAAGACCCGCGTTGGCGCGCTGACGGTGCCGGCCGGGGAGAACGTCGAGTACACGGTGGCCGGTCGGGAGATCCACCTGCACTTCCCCGACGGCGGGTACGGCCGGTCGAAGTTCACCAACGCGTACCTGGAGAAGCAGCTCGGCGTGGTGGCGACCAGCCGCAACTGGAAGTCGGTGTGCGCGCTGCGCGACCTGGCGACGGGCTGACCGGCGGGTCCACCATCCGGCTGGACTTCATCTTCTCGATCTTGTCGGGTGGTCCACGGCCCCGTTACGCTCCCGGCCGCAACGTCATCCGTGAAAGGACCACCGTGACCGCTCCTGTCTCCGCCACCGCCCAGAAGTCCTGGCTGGTCGCCCTTCTGCTCTGCTTCTTCATCGGCCTGCTCGGCGTGCACCGCTTCTACGTCGGCAAGGTCGGCACCGGCGTCCTGCAGCTGATCACCTTCGGTGGTCTGGGCATCTGGACCCTCATCGACTTCATCCTGATCCTGGTCGGGTCGTTCAAGGACAAGCAGGGCCAGCCGCTCGCCAAGTGAGCACCGCGCGGCGGTGGAGGGGTCGGGCCCCGTGGTCCCGGCCCCTCCGCTGTGCGCCTAGAAGTGGTAGGCCGTGTGGTACTCCGGCACCACCACCCGGCTGCGCGGCGACGCCTTCCGCACGGCCGCGATGAGATCGTCGAGGCGCTCGCGGTCGCTCGGCGCGACGGTCGGCGGGTTGGTCAGCGGGGTCTCGAAGTTGTCCCAGTGCACCGGCACCACGACCTTCGGGTGATCGAGCGCCGCCATCAGCCGGGGCACGTAGTCGGCGGTCGACCTGGTCGCCGCCGAGGCCACCATCGCCACGTCCGGCGCCAGCCCGGTCAGGTTGCGCTCGTCGAGGTCGCTGGCCCCCATGAAGAAGACCGCCGGGCCGCCGGCGACCCGGATCTGGTACGCCAGGGTGTCGCCCTCCGGCAGGTCCGCGATGGTGGCCGGCTTCGACGGCGGGGTCACCCGCACCCCCGGGAAGGCCAGCGAGTACGCCCCGTTACGGCTGTGCAGCGAGCTGACCACCTCGACGGTGTAGTCGCCGAAGTCGAGCACCTCGCCGCCCTTGACCGGGCTGAGCTGCCCGGCCGGCACCCCGTACGCCAGGCCCAGGTGGTACGCGGTCAGGGTGCCGAAGACCCGGGCGCCGGTCCGGCCGGCGATGTGCGGCACGTCGTTGAAGTGGTCCCAGTGGGTGTGCGTGACCAGCACGTTCTCGGCCCGGTCGACGTGCCGGTCGACGACGGCGGTGTCCACCCGGAGCGGGCTGGCCGGGTCGAAGGCGCCCCGGAACAGGCCGGTGTCGTAGCGGCTCAGGTAGGGGTCGACCAGGACGGTCCGGTCGCCGATGTCGATCCGCCAGCCGGACGTACCCCACCAGCGGAAGCTGACCGCGCCGCGGCGCCGGCCGATGGTGGCGCCGAGCGGCGCGGTGGCCGGCGGCGCGGCCTGGGCCGGCGCGGTCAGCGCGGCGGCGGCGAGCCCGCCCGCGGAGACGGCGGCGGTGCCGACCGCGGCGTCGCGGAGCAGGCGGCGACGGTCGATGCCGGGCGTGCGGTTCTCGGGCATGGTGGGTCCTCCCCGTGAGGTTCGGTGATCGGTAGATCCACCCCACCACCAGGACGAGCCCCACGTCCAAGATCGACCAGCCGCACCGGCGATATCCGGTCGCATATCGCCGCAGCTCACGACGGGTGCCGACGCCCACGGCCGGCCGGAAACTCAGCCGGCGCGCAGCGCCTCGACGGCTTCCCGGGCGGCCTCGCCCATCGCCAGGTCCACGTCGATCCGGCGGGTGTCGAGCCGCTCGGTGCGGGCGGAGACGGCGATCGCGTACCGGCCGCCGTCGGGGTACTCGGCGACGCCGGCCTCCAGGTGCAGGCCCGGTAGGGTGCCGCTCTTCGCGGCGACCCGCACCCCGGGCGGGAAGCCGGAGGCGAGCCGGGTCCAGAGGAGCTGGCGGCCCATCAACTCCCGGACCGTCGCGCAGGCGGCGGGCGGTCCGGCCTCGTCCCGCCAGATCAGGCCGAGCAGCCGGGTCAGCTCCCGGGCGGTGCTGGACGTGGTGTGCGCCGGGTCGAAGACCCGCATCGCCCGGACCCGCTCCGGGGGCAGCGTCGGGAAGATCCGGGCGAAGTCGCCCTCGGTGCAGGCGCCGACGTCGGCGAGCATCGTCTCCACCAACTGCCGGGGGCCACCCACGATCCGGGTACGCGACAGCCCCAGCTCGGCGGCGAGCATCGGCACCACGTCCGGGCCGACCCAGCGCAGCAGCAGGTCGGCGGCGGTGTTGTCGCTGACCGACATGGCGAAGTACGCCAGGTCGCGCAGGGAGACCTCGGCGTCGTCGGCGCAGCCGGCGATCCCCCACCCGCCCAGCCGGTCGTCGGCGCGCACCAGCACCCGCTCGGTCGGGTCGAGCTGACCGGCGGCAGCCTGCCGGGCGAACTCCAACACCAGCAGGATCTTGAACACCGAGGCGATCACCACCTGCTCATCCGCCCGAACCCCCACCTCAAGCCCCCCACCCCCGCCCTCCACCGGGACCACATGCAGGTTCCCCCGAACCCCCACCCGCCCGAAGATCTCCCCAACCTGCTCCCCCACACCCATCCCCCCACGCTAACCCCGCCCCCCGCCTCGTCGATCTTGCACTTCGGGTCCGCGTCTCGCGGCGTTCACCCGAAATGCCCGGGCCCCAACCGCAAGATCGCCGGAAGGGGAGGTGCCGCCGGCCGAGGGGTGGGCCGTTAGGTATGGGGCAGCCGGCGCCAGAGCAGGAGGGCGGCGATGAGGACGACGGTGGCGACGGGGATCGTCAGGGCGGCCGGCCAGGGGCCGCGTTGCGGGCGGCCGGCGTGCCGGACGGTCAGGTCGGGCAGCAGGCCGGTGGCGAGCTGCAGGTCGAACACCTGGCAGGTCTGCATGCCCAGTTCGCAGGTGTCGCCCGTGTCGAAGCGGGACAGTGTCCGGCGGGTGCCGACGCCGAGCTGCACCTCGGTCAGCGACAGCTGCCCGGCGGCGTTCGCGGTCGCGGCGACCACGCTGCCCGCCGAGCGCCAGCCCAGGAGCTGCACGACGTCCTGGACCGGCGCCGGCGGCACGCCGCCGCCGGCGGTGATGGCGACGAAGTCGACGTTGCCGGAGATCGACAGGAACACGCCGTGGTTGGTGTTGCCGCCGGCGGTACCGTCGAATGGCCCGTCCGCGGCCCACGGCACGGTGGCGAGGAACCTGCCGTCCGGCGACCAGCCGACGTTGGCGGCCAGCTCGCGACCGACCGGGAGGCGGACGCTGCCGGACTCGCGGCCGTCGAGGTCGATGAGGTGGGCCTCCTGGCCGACCTGCACGGCGAGCCGGCGACTGTCCGGCGCGAACGCCGCCGTCCACGCCGGTCTGGCGGCCGGCACCTCGGTGCTCCGCCCGGTCGACAGGTCGAGCAGCCGCAGCGTGCCGGTGCGGGCCACCTCGGGGTCGACGAAGTTGACGCTGCCGAATTCGCCGGAGCCGGCGAGGGGCGCGGCGCTGTACGCGACGTGGCGGCCGTCGGGCGACCAGGCCAGCAGCCGCACGCCGACCGGGTCGCCGAGCGGGATCGACCGGCGCTCGCCGGTGGTCAGGTCGACGAGGACCAGGTCGCCGGTCGCGCCGCGGTCGTCGCCGAGCAGCACGCGGGTGCCGTCCGGGGCCAGCAGCGCCGACGGGCGGTTGCGCTCCTGCAGGGCGTCGACCTGCCGGTACGTGTCCCGGTCGGCCCCGACGACCAACGGCTGGAACATGTTGAACAGTTCGCCGTTGCCGTAGCCGTAGAGGGCGATCGCGCGGCCGGGCGGGGCCTTGGTGACGGTGCTGGTGAGCAGCGAATACCCGGCGAGGCGGTCAGGCAGGCCGGGCTTCTTCGACGGGGCGCCCGGCTGGGCCGGAAGCTGCACGCCGGGCACGACCAGGACGGCGAGGGCGAGCACGACGACCGCCCACACCGCGGCGGTGCCGATCCGCCGGCGGTGGGCCGAGCGACGGCCCAGGGTGAGCACGGTGTCCAGGTAGCCGGCCGGCATCGGCGGCGCCGGCTCGTCCGGCAGGGTGGCGAACAGGTCTCTCATGGGATGTCCGACCCTCCCGGCACGTAGTTCGGCAGCAGGCGTCGCAGCGCCGCGATGGCGTACGACGTCTGGCTCTTGACGGTCCCGGTCGAGCAGCCCAGCGCCGCCGCGGTCCGGGCGACGTCTAGGTCCTCCCAGTAGCGCAGGACCAGCACCGCACGCTGCCCGCGGGACAGCTTGCCGAGCGCGGCCAGCAGGTCGATGCGGTGTTCGGCGCCGGCCAGCGGCGCACCCGAGGGCCCGGCCACGTCGGCGGCGGGGCGGACCCGGCGGGTCCAGGTGCGCTCCCGCTCGGCCAGGTAGGCGTGGACCAGCATCGCCCGCACGTAGGCGTCGATCGAGTCCGCCGCCGACGCCTTCCGCCAGTGCCGGTACAGCGCGACCAGACACTCCTGCACCAGATCGTCAGCGGCCGACCACTCTCCGCACAGCCGGTGTGCGAGCCGCCGCAGCGACGGCGTGCGCGCCTGCACGTAGTCGACGTATTCCCGTTCATCCCGCAACCCGACCTCCCCGCAACACTATGAGTGGTCCGGGACCCGATTCGGTTGTGGCTTCGGAGGACTAGGGTGCGGGAGTGGATCTGCTGCGGCATCTGCGGCACTTCGTGGTGGTCGCGCGGGAGCTGCACTTCGGGCGGGCGGCGGAGGAGCTGGGGATGGCGCAGCCGCCCCTGAGCCAGTCGATCCAGCGGCTGGAACGCGAACTCCAGGTCGAGCTCTTCGACCGGTCCCGGCGGCAGGTCCGGCTCACCACCGCCGGTCAGCTGCTGCTCGGCGAGGCCGACGAGCTGCTCGCCGGGGAACAGCGGCTGCGCAACCTCATCCACCAGGTACGCCGGGGCGCGCTCGGCGTGCTGCGGGCCGGCGTACCGCCGGAGACGCCGGCGGTGACCCTGCGCGCGCTGCTGGACCGGCTCGCCGCCGAGGCGCCCGGGCTGGAGGTCGACCTGCACGAGCTGACCAGCGCCGAGCAGGTCCGGATGCTCGCCGAGGGCGGGCTCGACGCCGGCCTGCTGCACCACCCGGTGGACTCGGCCGGGCTGCGGTTCGGCCCGGCGGTGGACGTACCGCTGGGGGTGCTGCTGCCGCGGGCCTCGCCGCTGGCCCGCGGCCGGCAGGTCCACCTGGCCGAGCTGGCCGGGCTGGATCTGGTCACCGCGCCCCCGGCGACCGCGCCCGGCCTGCACGACCACGTCCTGGCGGTGTGCCGGCGGCACGGCTTCACGCCCGGCCGGGTCCGGCCCGCCCGCAACCCGGAGTTCCTCTTCGGCCTGGTGCTGGCCGGGGGCGCGGTGGCCGTCGAGCCGGCGGCGCTGGCCCGCCGGGAGCCCCGGATCGCGTGGCGGCCGGTGGTCGGGGCGCCGCTGGTGAAGCGGACGTCGGCGGCCTGGCCGGACCGTTCGCCGCACCCGGCCGCGCCGATGTTCGGGCAGCTCGCGGCCGAGGTGCTGGCCGTCGCCGAGCCGCCGGCCGCAGCGCCGGCGATCGTCCCGGCCGCGCGGCCCTGGCCGGTGCTCTTCGAGGCCGGCCGGGGCGGAAAGTTGCCCTCCTGATCTCCCGGAGTGGGCCACCGCGATCTGGGGCTGAGCGGGCAGCTTGTCGCAGATCACCCGGCCGGACCGTGAAGAAACCGCCTGGCCGGGTAGAACATCACGGTGGCACGCCCGGCTCCGCGCGTGGACGCGCTTCCGGGCACCCCGACGATGGGAGAACCAGCGGAATGGCCGCGAACACGATTCCCGACATCTCACTCAACGACGGCAACACCATCCCGCAGCTCGGCTTCGGGGTCTTCCAGATCGAGCCGAAGGACACCGTGGCGGCGGTCGGCAAGGCCCTGGAGGTCGGCTACCGGCACATCGACACCGCCGAGATGTACGGCAACGAGGCCGAGGTCGGGCAGGCGGTCCGCGCCTCCGGGCTGGACCGCGGCGAGGTCTTCGTCACCAGCAAGCTGAACAACGGCTTCCACCGGCCCGACGACGCCCGCAAGGCGTTCGAGTCGACGCTGGAGGCGCTGAGGTTCGACTACCTGGACCTGTTCCTGATCCACTGGCCGCTGCCGACCCTCTACGACGGCGACTTCGTCTCCACCTGGAAGGTGCTGGAGGAGCTGCGGCGCGACGGTCGGGTCCGGTCGATCGGGGTGTCGAACTTCCAGGTGGCGCACCTGGAGCGGCTGGCCGCCGAGGCGGACGTGGTGCCGGCGGTGAACCAGATCGAGGCGCACCCGTACTTCGGCAACGAGGAGGTGCGCGCGTACGACAAGGCGCACAACATCCTGACCGAGGCGTGGTCCCCGATCGCGCAGGGCAGAGTGCTCGACGACCCGACGATCGTCGACATCGCCCAGCAGGTCGGCCGCACCCCCGCCCAGGTGGTGCTGCGCTGGCACGTGCAGCGCGGCGACATCGTCTTCCCCAAGTCGACCACCCCGAAGCGGATCGAGGAGAACTTCCACATCTTCGACTTCGAGCTGGACGACGCGGCGATGGACCGGATCACCGGGCTGAACAAGGGCGAGGCCGGACGTCAGGGCCCGAACCCGGACACCTTCGACTTCGTACCGAGCTGACGTAACGCGGCGGAACAGCGCGGCGCAGGTAAGGAGGGGGGCCCGGAAGGGCCCCTTCCTCGCGTACGAAAGGACCACCTCGCCGCGATGATGTCCCGCCGTCTCCCCTTGGCCCTGCTGTCGTTGCTGATCGTCGCCGGAGTCGGCGCCTGCGGGCCGACCGCGGCCCCGCGGGCCAGCCAGTGGTCCGCGCCGCCGACACCCTCGGTGACGCCCCCGCCGCCGCTGCGGCCCGCGCCCACCACAGCCGCCCAGGTCCGCAGCCGGGTGAAGGCCGCGATGCTGGACCTGGACGCCGACTTCCACCCGGAGACGGCTGACTACGCCGAGGAGAGCACCGAGGCGGTGAAGCTGATCGCGCCCTGCCGGGACAGCCTGGCGTCGGACCGCAAACGCAGCGGCCAGCGGGAGCGGCTCTGGCGCGGGAAGAAGATCTGGCTCCGCCAGTACGTGGTCGGCTACCTGAAGGTGCCCGGCCGCAAGCTCGCCGACGAGCTGCGCGCGACCCTGGCCAAGTGCAAGCAGTACACGTACTCGTCCGACGGCAAGGTGTCGACGATCGTGCGCCCGTCGCCCCCGCTGCTGCCGGACGGGCCGGAGACCATCACCTTCTGCGAGCGGCTCGCCAGCAGCCGCCCGTTCCACCAGTGCACGCTGCTGCTGGCCCGGGGCAACTTCGTGCTGGAGATCGACGCCTCCGACGAGAACGGCGACCTGGCGGCCACCCAGAAGCTGCTGACTCGGCTGGCGCCGCTGGCGGTCACCGCCCTGCAGAAAGCGGCCTGATCCCTCAGGAGCCGACTCGCTCGGCGATCCGGTGGAACGCCGCCTGGGTCGCCGAGCCCGGTTCGGGGACGTAGACGATCAGCCGCTGGTCGGTCTCCGGGACGTGCAGCACCCGGCACTCGAACTCCAACGGCCCCAGCACGGGGTGGTCGATCCGCTTGACGGTCGGGCGGCGCTCGCCGACCTCGTGCTCCGCCCAGAGCGCGGCGAACCGCGGCGACACCCCGAGCAGTTCGGTGACCAGCGTGGCGATCGCCGGGTCGCCCGGGTAGCGGCCGTACGCGGCGCGCAGGTCGGCCACCGAGGTACGGGCGAACCGCAGCACCTCCGGGTCGTCCCAGTACGACCCGGGCACCGCGCGGCGGAACATCCAGCGGATCATGTTCCGCTCCTCGGCCGGCACCGCCGACAGCTCGCCGACGAACCAGGTGGCCAGCCGGTTCCAGGCCAGGACCTCGTAGCTCGCGTCGACCAGGTACGCCGGGGTCCCGGTCATCGAGTCGAGCAGGTGCCGCAGCCCGTCGGACACCTCCCGGCTGGGCCCGGCGGACTCCGGGGCGCTCTCCCCCGCGACCCGGAACAGGTACGCCCGCTCGTCGCGGGTGAGCAGCAGCGCCCGGGCCAGCGCGGCGAGCACCTGCCGGGACGGGTGCGGCCCGCGCCCCTGTTCGAGGCGGATGTAGTAGTCGATGGACATGCCGGCGAGCTGGGCGACCTCCTGACGGCGCAGGCCGGGCGTGCGGCGGCGTACCCCGTCGGGGAGGCCGACCTCGGCGGGGCGCAGCCGGGCGCGGCGGCTGCGCAGGAAGGCGGCCAGCTCGTCACGGCGCAGGGTCGTCATGCCTCCAGCTTGCCGCACCCGGCGCCGCCGAGGGTGGTACCGCCGGTCCCAGCATCGGCCGGCCTCTCCCGGCCGACCGCGCCGGGCGGCAGGCTCGACGGCATGACGACATCGACGATCGCCCTGATCACCGGGGCCAACAAGGGAATCGGCCTGGCCACCGCCCGGCAGCTCGGCGCGCGCGGGTGGACCGTGCTGGTCGGCGCGCGGGACGCCGCGCGCGGCCGGGAGGCGGAGCGGGCGCTGCGCGACGGCGGCGCGGACGCCCGGTTCGTGCCGCTCGACGTCACCGACGAGGAGTCGGTCGCCGCCGCGGCCAAGCTGGTCGAGCAGGAGTACGGCCACCTGGACGTGCTGGTCAACAACGCCGGCATCATCCGGGCCGACGGTTCGGCGCTGCCCAGCGAGACCACCCTCGCGACGCTGCGCGAGGTGTACGAGACGAACGTGTTCGGGGTGGTGGCGGTGACCAACGCGCTGCTGCCGCTGCTGCGCCGGGCCCCGGCCGCCCGGATCGTGAACGTCTCCAGCGAGGTCGGCTCGATCGCGGTGATGACCGACCCGCAGGGCGCCCTGTTCGAGCTCACCTCGGTGCCGTACCCGTCGTCGAAGGCGGCGCTGAACATGGTCACCGCGATGTACGCCAAGGAGCTGCGGGACACCCCGATCAAGGTGAACGCCGCCAACCCCGGCTACTGCGCCACCGACCTCAATCACCACAGCGGGTTTCGTACGGCCGAGCAGGGCGCCGAGGTCAGCGTGCACCTGGCGACGCTGCCGGCGGACGGGCCGAGCGGCCTGCTGTGGGGGTTCCAGATGGACGCCGGCGGCGGCTACGGGGTACTGCCCTGGTGACCGCTTGACTTCGCGCGCACTCGAAGGTCGAGGGTGGTCGGCGTCGGCTCTCATCCCACGGGGAGGACACCCATGAGATACCGCACGATCGGCACCGACCCGGCCACCCGCCGCGAGGTCAGCGTGCTCAGCCTCGGCGCGATGCTCTTCGGCACCGCCACCGACGAGGCCACCTCGTACGCCATCCTCGACCGGTACGTCGAGGCCGGCGGCACCTTCATCGACACCTCCGACAACTACGCGTTCTGGATGAACGGCGGCCAGGGCGGGGAGAGCGAGGAGCTGCTCGGCCGGTGGCGGCGCAGCCGGGGCGTCGGCGACGAGATCGTCGTCGCCACCAAACTCGGCGCGCGGCCCCTCGCCCCCGGCACCAGCTACATCGACAACCCGGAAGGGCTGTCGGCGAAGGTGATCCGGGAGTCCGCCGAGCGCAGCCGGGAACGGCTCGGCATGGACCGGCTGCATCTGCTCTACGCGCACATCGAGGACCGGACCGTGCCGGCGGAGGAGACCGTGACGGCCTTCGCCGAGCTGGTCGCCGAGGGCACGGTGGGCCTGCTGGGGGCGAGCAACCACCGGGCCTGGCGGGTGGAGCGGGCCCGCGCGCTCGCCGCCGCGGCCGGCCTGCCCGGGTACGAGGTGCTCCAGTACCACCACAGCTACCTGCAACGGCGCTTCGACGTGCCCAGCGAGCTGGACCCGGACGGCGACGTCGGCGCGGTCGGCCCGGACCTGGCCAGCTACCTGCGGGCCGAGCCGGAGCTGGCGCTGGTGGCGTACTCGCCGCTGATCCGGGGCGGCTACACGCGGGCCGACCGGCTCGGTTCCGCGTACGACCTGCCGAGCACGCCGGTGCGGCTGGCCGCGCTGCGGGAGGTGGCGGCACAGGCCGGGGCGACGGTGAACCAGGTGGTGCTGGCCTGGCTGATGGGCGGTGACGTGCCGGCGATCCCGCTGGTGGGGGCGTCGTCGGTGGCGCAGCTCGACGAAAGCCTGGCCGCGGTGGACCTGACGCTGACCGCCGAGCAGCGTGCCCGGCTCGACGCGGCGCGCTGACCCGGACGCCGAGGGCGGCGGCATCGGCTGCCGCCCTCGGCGCTACGCAGTCAGGTCGACGCGCCAGTCGTTGGAGCGCATCAGGTGGCCGGGCGGGTACTCGAACTGGGTCTCGCCGAGCAGGGTGAAGCCGGCCTTGCGGCAGACCGCGTTCGACGGCGGGTTGTCCACCGACGGGTAGGCGTGCGCCCACCGCCGGTCGCCGCGCGCCGCGGCCGCCGCGATCGCCGCGCGCACCCCCGCGGTCGCCAGCCCTCGGCCCTGGTACGCGGGCAGCACCGCCCAGCCCATCTCGTAGACCTGCTCGCCGCGCCACTCCCGGTCCCAGTAGCCGACGCTGCCGACCTTCACCCCATCGGGCAGCACGATGGTGAACATGTGGCCGCTGCGCGGGCCGGGGCCGCGCACGTACCGCTCGTGCCGGGCGATCACCTGTTCCTCGGTCTCCGGCCCTCCGGTGTGCGCGCGGACCTCCGGCGCGTTGAGCTGCCGCAGCAGGTCGAGGTCGCCCTCGTTCCACGGCTCGATGCGCACCTCGGTCATTTCGCTCCCGTTCTCGCGACGGCTCATTGAACCAGCCGCCACCGACGATTCCGTGCATCTCACCCTCGACCACCGAAGTGCCCATGCTCCGAGCCGCTAGATCGGATCTAGCGCGCGCTCGCCGTCCTCTCGCGCCTGAAGGTTGAAGCCCGACCGAGGTGGGAGGGGCGCATGACGCCGCTGAGGCTTGCCGTGATCATCGGCAGCACCCGTGAGGGACGCATGGGCGACCGGATCGGCCACTGGTTCGTCCACCAGGCGCAGCAGCGCGACGAGATGGCGGTGACCGTCGTCGACCTCGCCGGGTACGACTTCCCCGCCAGCTATCCGGCGGAGCCGACCGCGACGATGCGGTCGTTCGCGCAGCAGGTGAGCCGGGCGGAGGCGTTCGTCGTGGTCACCCCCGAGTACAACCACAGCTTCCCGGCCTCGTTGAAACAGGCGATCGACTACGCGTACGACGAGTGGCAGGCCAAGCCGGTCGGCTTCGTGTCGTACGGCTGCCGTTCCGTCGGCCTGCACGCGGTCGACCAGCTCCGGACGGTCTTCACCGCCCTGCACGCCGTGACGGTACGCGACATGGTCGGCGTCGACCTGCTCTGCGGCGAGCCGACGCCGCAGGCCGAGGACCAGCTGCGCCAGGACTCCCGGGTCCTGCTCGACCAGCTCTGCTGGTGGGGTCTGGCGTTGCGCGACGGTCGCGCCGCGCGCCCGTACGTCTCCTGAAGGTGGAAGAGGAAGGTTGCGATCATGAGTAAGCGCACCACCGGCCTGGCCGTCGAGGCCGACGGCTTGACCCGGTCGTTCGGGGAGACCCGCGCGCTGGACGGCATCAATCTGCAGGTCCCTGCCGGCACCGTGTACGGGCTGCTCGGCCCGAACGGCGCCGGCAAGACCACGGCGGTACGGGTGCTGGCGACGCTGCTGCGCCCCGACGGCGGCCGGGCGCGGGTCTTCGGGCATGACGTCGTGAAGGAGGCTGACGCCGTTCGCGCCCGGGTCAGCCTGACCGGCCAGTACGCCTCGGTCGACGAGGACCTGACCGGGTTGGAGAACCTGGTGCTCCTCGGTCGGCTGCTCGGGCTGGGCAAGCCGGCCGCCCGCCAGCGGGCCGAGAGCCTGCTGGCCGCGTTCGGTCTGACCGAGGCGGCCGGCCGCCAGGTCAAGAAGTACTCGGGTGGCATGCGGCGGCGCATCGACATCGCGGCGAGCATCCTCAGCACCCCCGACCTGCTCTTCCTCGACGAGCCGACGACGGGTCTGGACCCGCGCAGCCGCAACCAGGTGTGGGAGATCGTCCGGGCGGTCGTGGCGCACGGCACGACGGTGCTGCTGACCACGCAGTACCTGGACGAGGCGGACCAGCTCGCCGGGCGGATCGCGGTGGTCGACCACGGCAAGGTGATCGCGGAGGGCACGCCGGGCGAGCTGAAGTCGTCGGTCGGTTCCGGCACGGTCCACCTGCGACTGCGCGACCCGGGGCAGCGGTCGGAGGCCGAGAAGGTGCTCCAGGCCGCACTCGGCGTGCCGGTGCAGCTCGAACCGGATCCGGTGGCGATGACGGCCCGGGTCGGCGGAGACGGTTCCGACCTCGACGCCAGCGTGCAGGCCGCCCGGGCGCTCGGGGAGCTGGCCCGCGCCGGCATCGTCGTCGACGACTTCTCCCTCGGCCAGCCGAGCCTGGACGAGGTATTCCTGGCCCTGACCGACCACCCCGCCGTCGAGGCCGACGAGCGGGACGACCAGCTGGAGGCAGCCCGATGAGCAACGTCGCTACCACGACCGGGCGGGCCCCGTCCGTCTACGTGCCGTCCGCCGAGGCGCTGGCGACCGTCCTCGCGCCCGGTGCGCGACCGCCCCGGCCGAGCGCGCTGTCGGCGTCGCTCACCTTCGGCTGGCGGGCGCTGCTGAAGATCAAGCACGTGCCGGAGCAGCTGTTCGACGTGACGGCGTTCCCGATCATCATGGTGCTGATGTTCACGTACCTGTTCGGCGGCGCTCTCGCCGACAGCCCGCGGGACTACCTGCAGTTCTTCCTGCCCGGCATCATGGTGACCAGCGTCGTGATGATCACCATGTACACCGGCGTCGGCCTGAACACCGACATCGAGAAGGGGGTCTTCGACCGGTTCCGGACGCTGCCGGTCTGGCGGCCGGCCGCGCTGGTCGGCATGATCTTCGGCGACGTGCTGCGTTACATCCTCGCCGCCCTGGTCATCCTCGGTGTCGGGCTGGCGCTCGGGTTCCGGCCCGACGGTGGGCTGCTCGGCGTGCTGGCCGGGATCGGTCTGCTGGTGGTGTTCTCGTTCGCGTTCTCCTGGGTCTGGACGTTCTTCGGGCTGATCCTGCGCAGCGAGAAGTCGGTGATGGGGGTCAGCATGATGGTGCTGTTCCCGCTGACCTTCCTGAGCAACGTGTTCGTCGACCCGGGCACCATGCCCGGCTGGCTCCAGGCGTTCGTCAAGGTCAACCCGATCACCCATCTGGTGGCGGCGGTGCGGGCGGCGATGGCGGGATCGTCCGACCCGACGAACACCATGTGGCTGCTGCTGTGGAGCGCCGGCTTCGTGGTGGTCTTCGGCGCGCTGACCATGTACCGCTACAACCGCCGCTGACTCGGACGCGAACCGGGGGTACCGCCGCGTCCCGCGCGGTACCCCCGTCGTCGTCGCACCCGCCGCTGCCAGACTGGGCGCATGTCCGTTGCCAGCAAACTTCAGATCAAGCCGGGACAGGACGTCGTGGTGCTGCGGAAGCCTGACGATGTGGAGATTGAGGGCACATCGAGCGGTGTGGTCGAGGATGTGGCCTCCGCCGACGGGGCCGTGGTCTTCGTGACCGCCGCAGCGGACGCCAACTCGGCACCGACCTCAACCGGGACACCCTCGCCGCCCTCCTCAGCCAGCGAGGGGTCCAACCGGTACGTCAGATCTCCGTCGACGGCACCTGGTCCGCGCTGAGATTCCGCCCCGCGGCCTGAGGATCACAGGGCTTCCCACGCCGGCGACCGTTTCGCGCGTCAGTCGAGCGGCTGGCGCGCCAAGGTGGGCGCCTCCTTCCCCGCCAGCAGCCAGCCGCCGACGTACGCGACCACCGGCAGGCCGACCAGGATCGCGGCCAGGTCGAGTACCGGCACGTGACCCAGCCAGTGCGACTCCCGGTGGTACCAGGCGAGCAACGCCAGGTACGCACCGGCGGTGCCGATCACCGCGCCGAGCAGGGCCAGGGCCCCGGCGGTCGCGGCGGTGAGCGCCCGCCGGGTGCCGCGCCGCGCACCGGCCGCAGTCAGTGTGCGCAGGTCCCGGGCAGTCTCGCTGCGGATCAATCCGACGGTCATGGCGAGCACGCCGAGGGCGACCGCGAAGCCGGTACCGGTGGCTTGGTCGGCCAGCCGCGCCAGGTCCGCTCCGGTAGGTCGGGTCTCCACGCTGAGCCCGGCGGCCAGCGCCGTCCGCTGTGCCTGGTCGATCTGGGCCTGGGTCAGCGGGCGCGGCGCCCGGAGCAGCCAGCCGGCCGGGATCGGCGTCAGGTGCAGCGACTGTACGGCGTGCGTGGTGAGCAGGGTGCCGGGCAGGGACGTGTACGTCGGCAGCGGCGCGTGCTGGAGCCGTGGGCGCCAGTCGCGGTACTTGCCGGGGAACAGGTCGTAGCTATCGAGGCCGGCCCGCGACGTGACGACGTCGGTGCCCGCGTCGATGCTCGTCGGGTCGATCCCGTAGTGCCCGAGCAACTCCGACGTGGCCACGAACAGCGGTACCGCGTCGGCGCTGCTGTACCTGAAGCCCTGGCGCCCGTCGACCGTTATGGGGTGCGGCTTGCCCAACTGCATGGGTTCCCCGCCGCCCGAGCCACCCACCTGCGGTGCGTTCGGGTCCACCGCCGCCTGCAACGGCAGCACGGAGGTGGCATGCAGGTCGGCGGAGATGGCGTCGACCCGCAGCCGTGCGTTCTCCGCCTGCGTGGGCGTGAGCGACGGCAGGGGTCCGTTGAGCGCGTTCTGAGACAGCCAGACGATGAGCTGGTCGGCGGGCAGGTTGCCGCCGGTGGGTGCCGCCGCCTTGGCCACGGACACGGCTGCGCCCAGCGCGACGGCGGCCGCGATGCCCACGGCGAGCGCGATCGCGGCCAGCGCCGCGCTCGACCGGGCCCGGTACCGCGCCAGGTCGCGCAGCGCCAGCCGCGGCGCCAATGGAGCGAGCCGCGCGAGCCGGCCCAGGCCGGCGATGCCCACCGGGGCGAGCAGCAGCAGCCCGAGGGCCGTGGCGAGGACGCCGCCGATGATGAACGACGGCTTGGTCTGCTGTGCCGCGACGAGTGAGCCGAGCCCGCCGAGTAGGAGTACCCCGCCGAGCGCTGCGAACCGGCGCGCGGGCCGCGGCGGCACCGGCCGCGCGGACAGGGCGGCGACGACGGGTACCCGTGCGGCGGCGCGTGCCGGCCACCACGCGGCGCAGACCGCGGTCAGGATCGCCAGCAGCACCGCGGCGAGCACCGGCAGCCAGGGCAGCTGGAAGCGGTCGATGCGGTGCCCGACGAGGGATTCCAGTCGCGGGCTGAACGCGAACCAGCCGGCGAGCCCGGCCGCGGCGCCGGCGAGCGCACCGACCACGCCGATGACGGCGCCGTTGGCCACCAGTACCAGTCGGATGTGCCGGTGGCTCGCGCCGATCGTGCCGAGCATGCCGAGCGCCCGCAGCCGACGCTGGGCCATCACGGTGAACCCGGCGACCGCCAGTAGGCCGACGAACAGCAGTCCGATCGTGGCCAGCATGAGCACCCCGACGCTGGCGGTGTCCGGCTCCTCGCCCCGGATCTCGACCGACACCCCGTCGGGCAGGGTCTTCCCGGCGAACTCGGTCTGGGTGGCCCGGATCAGCACGATGACGTGGTCGGGCGGGGTGGCCCGGCCAGGCGCCACGAGGGCGAAGCGGTCGAGCAGGTTCAGCGGGTTCTCGACCAGGCCGACCACGGTCCGGTGCCGGCCGCCCTGGTCCCAGGTGCCGCCGAGGTGCAGGTTGAAGATCTTCGCCACGCGGTCGGTGACGGCGATCTCGTCCGGGCCCTGCGGGTACCGGCCGGCATTCAGCCGCAGCATCGACCTGGCGTAGGGGCCGCGTGGGTCCTGCGCCCGCAGGTCGACCGGGTTCGCCGAGCCCGGCACCGGGATATTCTGGTGCTCGATCACCTCGGCCGTGCCGAAGGCGGTCCGCAGCGCGGCCACGTCGGCGTCTAACTGCGCGCCCGTGCTGCTCACTGTCACCAGGTGGTCGGCGGTACCGAACGACGAGGACTGCGTTCCCAACGTGTTGGCGGCGACGCCGAGGCCGGCCGTGGTGGCCGCGACGGCGACCAGCAACAGGGCCAGCACCAGCGACTGCTGGCGCCACTCCCGGCGGAACAACCGCCACGCCCAACGCACCACGGCCCGCCGGGCCGCCATCCCGCCGTGGCCGCTACCGAGGACGAGCGGCGGATCCTGGACGTCGACGCTCATCGGGCCGGCTCGCCGGTGAGCAGGGAGTCCGGCCCCGGGCGGGCGGCGGTACGGTCGACGATGCGGCCGTCGCGGATGAACACCACCTGGTCCGCCCACGAGGCGAGCTGCGCGTCGTGGGTCACCACCACCGCGGCCAGCCCACGCTTGCAGGCCGACAGCACCAGCCGCATCACCGCCTCGCCGTTGGCCGAGTCGAGGGCGCCGGTGGGCTCGTCGGCGAGCAGCAGCCGGCGGTCGCCGACGACAGCTCGGGCGATCGCGACGCGCTGCCGCTCACCGCCGGACAGCTGGTCGGGGAACCGGGACGCCCGGTCGGCGAGGCCCAGCTCCTCCAGCGCGCGCAGCCCGGCGGCCCGTGCCCTGCCGGCCGACACGCCGTCCAACTCCAGCGGCAGCGCCACGTTCTCGGCCGCGGTCAGTCCGGGCAGCAGGTTGAAGTCCTGGAACACGTACCCGATCGCGCGCCGGCGCAGCCGGGCCCGGTCGTCACGCGACATCGAGGACAGTGACCGGCCGGCCACGAGCACCTCACCGGCGGTCGGCGACTCCAGCGCGCCGGCGATGGTCAGCAGCGTGCTCTTGCCCGAACCGCTGGGCCCCATCACCGCCACCATCTTCCCCGCCTCGACGGACAGGTGCACCTCGCGCAGCGCGTGCACCTCGTCCGCGCCGTCCAGGTAGGTCTTCGACACCCCGCGCAGTTCCAGCACGTCGCTCATCGACGAACCCCCGTCCGGCGCCGGATCTGCGGCGCGGGCGGCGCCTTGGCGGTTGCCCGAGGCTCCAGCGCGGCGCGTTTGAGTCGCCCGTCGGCGGTGTCCAGCCACCGCACGACCGAATCCAGCCGATAGAGCTCCGCGTCGACCACCAGAGCCAGACCGAGGTCGAGGTCGGCTTCCTCCTCCTTGAGCCGGGTCCACTGCTGCATCAACTCCACCAGGTAGCGCCGGTGCGCCTGGATCACCTCGTGCACGTCGACGCCGGGCAGGCGTACCGCGACCAGGATCTTGATGACCAGCTCGTCGCGGGGCGGCGACGCCAGGTCCGGTGGCGTACGCAGCCAGCCGGCCAGCTCCTCGGCGCCGTCGGCGGTGATCCGGAAACCCTTCTGCGGCCCGGGATCGGCGTCGTCGTCGGACTCCACCAGGCCGTCGCGCTCCAGCCGCTGGAGCGTCGTGTACACCTGCCCGACGTTGAGCGGCCACACCTCGCCGGTCCGCGCCTCGAACTCCTCCCGCAGCTGAAGGCCGTACTTCGGGCCCTCGCTGAGCAGCGCCAACAGCGCGTGCCGGATGCTCATGACGTCACCACCCTCGATATCATGCTGCGTATGATACTCGGTATACAGCACTCTGTCCGGGCTAGTCAGGAAGTTGACAGGCGGTATCAGCCGCCTCGGCTGGACCGTGTGCCGACGTGCAGGTCCGGTGGTCATCGACTACTTGTTAACTAGCGCTACGACCGCAGTCCGGCCAGATAGGACGCTGTCTAGAGGCGCCAGGGCGGCGGCTCGGCGGGGAGATAGCGGCAGGTGCTGCCGGTCGAGACGGTGTCGCGCAGGTGGGCGGCGAGCGCGGGGTGGCGGTCGTCGAGCCGGCGCAGCGTGTCCCGGATGCGGGCGGTCACGGTCTTGCGGGCCCGCTCGGCCTCGTCACCGAGGCGACGGCTACGGCCCGCCAGCCCTGCCGCGGCGCGCAACTGGTCGAGCAGCGCCGCGCGCTCGGCGTCGAGGCCGGCCACCTTCGACTCGTCGCCGCGGGCGGCGGCCCGGTCGATCTCGTCGTCGAGCCGTTGCAGATGGCGCCGGTAGCGGGCCTTCGCCTCGTCGTCGAGGACCGGGTCGCCGCCGAGCCGGCGGGCGGCGGCGAGCTCCGGGCCGGCGGCGGGGTCGAGCAGCTCGACCGCCGGCACGTCGACACCGGGCCGGCTGAGCAGCAGGCGCAGGTCGTGCAATCCCTTGGCGTCGGGCAGGTGCGCGACCACGCCCGCGTACGTGAGCTGCCAGACGGGACCGTCGCGGCGGAACTCGTACGCCTCGACGAGCTGCCGCACGAAGATCGACGCGTCGGCCGCCTCGACCGGTTGCTGCCCGGTGGTTGGCGCCTGGGCGGCGGTAGGTGGCTGAACGGGACGCTGTCCGGCGGGCACCGCACCGACCCCGGCTGGCGCCGCGCCGGCCAGCCGGGTGAGCACCTGGGCCATGCCGAGCGTGCGGGCGTCCCGTTCGGTGGCGGCGCGCAGCTCCGCCGCGGCGGCCGCGTCGCCCGGCCGGTCGCGCCCGGTCAGCGCGTCAGCGAGCGCGGCGCGGGCGAGCAGGGACCAGGGGCGGGAACCCATCCGGCCGGCGGCGTCGCGGGCCGAGGAGAGGAGGGCCACCGCGTCGTCCCATCGCTCCTGCGCGGCGTCGACGAGGCCCAGCCAGTGGTCGACCGGGCCGCTGATGTCGCAGCCGAACAGCGCGGCCATCCAGCCGCCGCGGTGCGGTTCCAGCGCCTGCCGCACCTCGGCGCAGCGGCGCGGGTCGCGGGTCGCGACGGCGGCCTGCGCGCGCAGCCGCACCCACAGCGGAGAAACCGCACGGGAGTACGTCGTCCCGGCGGCTTCGATGCCGGCGGTCAGGCGTGCGGCCGTCTCGTCGTCGCCGCGCTCGGCGGCGGTGATCGCCCGGAGCAGTTCCAGGTGGGGGTGCCCGGCCACGTCCGGCCCGTCGAGCAGCGTGTCGATCTCGTCGAACCGGCCCTGCAGCAGCAGCCGCGACCAGCGCAGGTGGTGGCCCATGAACGCGTGGTCGGAGTGCCCCCACTCGCCGTAGTCGTTCAGCTCGGAGAAGAACTCGTCGGCCTCGGTGAAGTCGCCCCGGAACGCGGCGATGATGCCGCCGTCGATGGCCGCCCCCATCCGGTGGCGGGCGTTGTCGCTGTCCCGGCCGGCCGTGACGAACGCGGTGAGCTCCCGGTGGTAGCCGGGGTCGCCGAGTTCCAGCAGCGCGACCCAGCGCAGCGAGGTCGCCCACATCTCGGTCTCCCGGTCGCCGGTCCGGCGGGCCACGTCGCGGATCTCGACGGTGAGCGACGCCCGGTCGGCGGCCGTGCCCAGCCCCCAGGTCGTGTCGTGGCGGGCCCACAGGCTGAACGTGAGCGCCTCGTCGTCGTGGCCGCGGCGGGCGAGCGTCTCGGTGGCGGTGATGAGGTCGGCGATGAGCGTGCTGAGCGGCGCGGCGACGTCGGGCTCGCCGATGAGCCGCCGGTACGCCTCGCGCAGCAGCTCCTCCGGCTCACCTGAGCGGCCTGAGGTGGGCCGGTGCCGGTGGGCGGTGAGCGCGACGCGGGCCAGCACCACCGGCTCGTCGAGCGCGAGCGCCAGGGTAGCGGCGTCGGCGAGGAGCCGCTCGGCCTCGCCCCGGCCGCCGGCGTGGTGCAGCAGTTGAGCGAGCTCCACCATGATCTTGACTCGTTGGGTCGGATCCTCGGCGACCTCCCGCGCGCGGCGGAAGTGGACCGCCGACTCCTCCATGGCCAGCCGACGGCCCGCGTCCCTTGCGGCGGCGACCAGCAACTCGGCGGCCCGGGCCGGGTCGAGATCGGCGCCGGCGAGCCAGGCGTGGCGGGCCAGGTCGGCGGGGATCAGCCGCTCGGCGAGCGCCGCCGAGCGGTCGACGGCCCGGACGACCGCGGCGTGTCGGGCCCGCCGGTCGTCGTCGGGCAGCCCGTCGTAGAGGGTCTCGCGGACCAGATCGTGGGCGAAGGCGAACCGGCCGCCGCCGCGGGCCACCACGAGCCGGGCGGTCACCGCGCGGTCCAGGAGCCGGTCGACCTGCGCGGCCGGGGTGGGTACGCAGGCGGCGAGGACCTGGCGGTGGAAGTCGCGGCCCAGCACGGCGGCGACGGTGAGCGCCTCGACCACCGGGGCGGGCAGTTGGGCGAGGCGCCGCCGCACGGCTTCCCGGACCCCGGGGGCGATCGTGGTGACCAGGCCGTCGGCGCGCCACAGCCGGGCGGTCTGCTCGACGAAGAACGGGTTGCCGCCGGTCCGCCGGTGCACCTCGTCGAGGAGGCCCGGATCGGGCTTCCGTCCGGCCGTGCGGGTCATCAGCGCGCCCACCTCGTCGCGGGACAGGCCGGTGAGGGTGACGGTGGTCGCCTTCGCCGTCAGTGGCATCAGCAGCGGGCGCAGCCGGTGGTCGCCCGACTCGACCTCCGCGTCCCGGTAGGTGCCGATCAGCAGCAGCCGCTCGAACCAGGTGTGCTGGGCGGCGAACTGCAGCAGCCGCATCGAGGCGGGGTCGGCCCAGTGCAGGTCGTCGAGGACGACCACGACCGGCCGCCGCTGGGCGACCGCGACCAGCGCGGTGGTCACCGCGTCGTAGAGCGCGAACGCCTCCTGGTCGCCGTCGTCCTCGTCGCTCGTGCCGTCGGTCGCCTCGCCGAGCAGGGCCCCGAGACCGGGCTCGGCGGCCTCCCGCGCGAGCGCCCAGTCGTCAGGCGAGCGGCGCAGGGCGCGCAGCACCTGCACCCAGGGCCAGTAGCCGGGCGCGCTGTCGGAATCCCAGCAGGCGGCGCCGAGCACCAGCGCGCCCCGCTGCCGGGCCTCCTCGGCCACGGCCGTGACGAGCGTCGTCTTGCCGATGCCGGGCTCGCCGGTGACGAGCACCAGGCCGCCGTGGCTCGCGGTCGCGCGGTCCACCTCGGCGCGCAGCAGGCCCGCGGGATGCTCCCGCCCGATGATGGTCTCGCCGAACCGCGGCTGCATGGCCCCCCGACCGTAACGGAACGGGCCGACATGATGAGGGCAGCGGCCGCCTGGCCGGTCACGAGGTGCGGGTCGGGCGGGCGGCGGTCCGCCGGCGAACCGTGGGCGCATGACCGGTGGCTGGGCCCCGGATGCCGGTACCGCACCGACAAGCCTCGATGCGCTTGCGGCGGTCGCTTAAGATCACGCTGACGTGGTCACAACGGAAACGGGGGCTGAGGTGGCGTCTACCGACCCGTCCGGCATCGACAAGGCGCTCACCGACACGTTGCGCAGCCTTGCCGCCTACCAGTCCACAAGGGAAGCCGCGGATGCGCCGCCGCCCGAGGGGTACGGCGAGGCGGCGGACGGCCTGGTCCGCGTCCGCACCGCACCGCCGGGCCGGATGACCGCGCTGGAGGTCGACCCGCGGCTGCTCCGGCTCGACCTCGCGACGCTGACCGACCACATCATGGTTGCGGTCAATGACGCGATGGAGGACCTCCAGCGGGCCACGGCGACGACGGCGGGCCCGGTCGACCTCGGCGACCTGGGCCGGCAGCTGAGCGCCATCCAGCAGGACGCCGCCCGACAGTTCACGACGTTCCTCGACGGACTCGCCGACGCGCAGGACCGGCTGAGCCGTCGGGGCGGGTGACCGCGGCGTGCAGATCGATCCGGACGGGCTGGCCGCCGCCGGCGACGCGATGCGTTCGGTGGCTGACGACTTCGCCAGCCGGGTGACGGCCTTCCAGGCGCGACTGGCCTCGATCGGCCCGGCGTTCGGCGACGACGACACGGGTTCCCTCCTCGGCATGGCGTACGAGGAGGCGTCCGGCTTCGTCTTCGAGGCGCTCACCGAGGCCCTCGAGGAGGTCGGTTTCGCCGGCGACGACCTCGCCGCGATGGCGCGGTCGCACGAGGCGAACGAGGCCGACACCAGCGACCTGTTCCACTCCATCCTCGGACGGCTCGGAGGCTGACGGCGTGGGCCTGCAGATCCCCGGCGAGCTGCGCAGTCTGCTCGACATCCTGGGCTACGACTGGCCGGCTTCGGACGAGCAGAAGCTGTTCGAGCTGGGCCAGGCGTGGCTCGAGTTCAGCGACGAGATGGCGGAGTTCCTGGCCGGGGCGGTCACCGCCGCCACCAACGCCCTCGCCGGCAACGAGGGCGGCGACGTCGAGGCGTTCCGGAACTGGTGGGCGGGTGCGGAGAGCCCGACCGCGAGTCTGGTCAGCAACGTCACCGGGTCGGTGGTCGGCGGGGCCGGGCTCATCATCTGCGCCGCCATTGTGCTGGCCCTGAAGATCGCCGTCATCGTGCAGCTGACGATCCTGGCGATCCAGATCGCGCAGGCGATCGCCACCGCGGGCCCGACCTTCGGCGCGTCCCTGCTCGAGATTCCCGTGTTCCAGACGCTGGCCCGCACGATCGTCGGCAACCTCATGCAGGAGGCCGTCTGGCGGTTGATCGATGGTTAGGAACCGCACCGGCAAGATCGCCGCCAAGTTCGCCCGGGAGTGGGTCCGGGACCTCAAGAAGGTCAAGCGTCGGCGGCGGGGCGCACCCGACGCACGGCCGACCCGCAACGCGTCCCCGGCCCGGCAGGCGTCGTACCGGGCCCGACAGGAGGCCGACCGCCAGCAGCGCAACGGGCGGGTCAACGGCACCGCCGAGGCGGTCACCACGGCGGACGGCCGGCACACCGCGGTCTCCGTGAGCGACGGTCCGGACAAGATCTACCCGCACCACCGCGAGGTGGCCCGGGCGCTCGACAGCGTGCCCCAGAACCTCCGCGCGCCGTGGCACGGCAACTGCGCGCTGCCGCAGTCGTTGTCGAAGCTGCTGGACCGGGGCATCGACCCGCGCGGGGGCGCCATCGGCGCGGCGCGGATCCGCGCCCCCGGCAACCCCGGCCACGGCGCCCACAACCCGTGCTGCAACAGTTGCAAGTCGTTGCGGAACGAGTTCGACCTCAAGGAGGCGCTGTGATGCGCGGCGACGAGCGCGACCTGCCGGCGCGGGCGGCACAGGAGCTCAAGGCGGCGGGCTGGTCGCCGCGCCGCCGGACGGACGTGTCCGGGTGGGAGAGCGCGCTCGCCCCGGAGGGGTTCACGATGCACCCCGCCGCGCGCGCGTTCCTGACCGAGTTCGGCGGCCTGGCCGTGCCGGTCAGCGGTCCCGGACGGGACTACGCCCGCATCGGCGTACGACTCGACCCGACCCTGTGCCTGGGGCAGAAGACGTGGTTCGACAGCCTCGACGCGTCGACGGCCGGCCAGCTCTATCCGGTCGGGGAAGAGTACGACGGGCACGCCAGCCTGGCGATCGACGCGGCCGGCACCGTCCACATGCTCTTCAACGACCAGATCAAACGGGTCGGCCGCGGCGCGACCGGCCTGGCCCGGCTGCTGGAGGGTGAGGAGGCCCCGAGCGAGCCGTGAGCCGCCGCGCTCCACGAAAGCCCTCGACCCGCTGGCACGGCGCGGTCGGGGGCTTCCTCGTGTCCGCCGCCCGACGAGTCCCGGCCGGCGGTCCGGCGAGCCCGAGAAAATTCAACTGATCGGTTTACGAACGGCCCGGCGCCAGCTATCGTCAACCACATGGTTGAGGATCCGGTGGGGATGGACGCGGTGTTCCACGCCCTCGCGCACGGGGCGCGGCGCACCATGCTGCGCCGGCTCGCCGAACGGGAGCTGACCGTCGGCGAGCTAGCCGAGCCCCTGGACATGTCCCTGGCGGCGGCCTCCAAGCACCTGCAGGTGCTGGAACGCGCCGGCCTGGTGCGGCGCACCATCGCCGGCCGCCGGCACGTCTGCGCGCTGGAACCGGCCCCGCTCGCCACCGCCTCCGCCTGGCTGGACTTCTACCGGCGCCACTGGGCCGACCGCCTCGACGCCCTGGAGGCGCTCCTCACCGACGACGAAGGGACCGACCGATGACCACCGCCGTACGGCTGCGCCGCGACCTGCCCGCCCCGCCCGAGAAGGTCTACCGGGCCTGGCTCGACCCCGACCTGCTGCGCCGCTGG
Organism: Micromonospora sp. IBHARD004; assembly: GCF_052814115.1. Classification (NCBI taxonomy): domain Bacteria; kingdom Bacillati; phylum Actinomycetota; class Actinomycetes; order Micromonosporales; family Micromonosporaceae; genus Micromonospora; species Micromonospora sp. IBHARD004. The sequence goes on along the minus strand of NZ_CP199934.1, from coordinate 1,267,371 downwards.
CTCGCCCCCGGCGGGCTGGAGGTGGCCCGCGCCGAGGTCGAGCCGCGGATCGGCGGCCGGTACCGGATCTGGCACACCGACGCCGGCGCCGACGTCGGCGGCTTCGACTGCGAGCTGGTCGAGCTGGAGCAGGACCGGCGCATCGTCTGGCGCTGGGGCTTCGTCGGCCCGCGGCGCGCCGACGGCCCGACCTTCGACTCGCTGCTGACCGTCACCCTCGACGGGAAACCGGGCGGCGGGACGGCGCTCACCCTCGTACACGAAAGGTTGGACGACCTGGCGGCGGCGATGCCGCAGGTGGCCGACGGCGTCGCGGCCGGCTGGACGTCGGTGCTGGACAAGCTCGCGGAGGTGGCGGCGTGAAGGTCGTGGTGGTCGAGTGGATGAGCCTGGACGGGGTGGTGCAGGCGCCCGGCGCGCCCGACGAGGACCCCAGCGGCGGCTTCGCGCACGGCGGCTGGCACCTGCGCTGGTTCGACGACACCTCCCGACAGTGGGTGGTGGACAACCTGAACCAGGCCGCTGGGTTCCTCTTCGGACGGTTGACCTACGAGAGGTTCGCCGCGCACTGGCCGCACGTCACCGGGCCGGAGAAGGTGGTCGCGGACCCGCTGAACAGCAAGCCGAAGTACGTGGTCTCGTCGACGCTGTCCTCCCCCGCCTGGGCGCCCACCTCGGTGCTGCCCGACGTGCCCGCCGTCGCCAAGCTCAGGGAGTCCGGCGACGGTGAGCTGCACGTGATCGGCAGCGCCCAGCTGGCCACGTCCCTGCTGGCGCACGACCTGGTGGACGAGCTGCGGCTGATGGTCGACCCGGTGCTGGTCGGCGGCGGCAAGCGCATCTGGCCGGAGGGTGGGCGGCTCGCGTCGTTCCGCCTGACGAGCAACGAGCCAACCAGCACCGGTGCGCTGCTGCTGACGTACGGCCGGGAGCCGGCACTCGCCGGCTGACCGGTGCGGCCGTGGTCGTCGCGGGATGACTAGCGCTCCACGTAGCGGGTACGCGCGGTGCATGGGTAGCCACAAGCCAAACAAGCACGACCCCGGCGGCGAGTCGGCACGTGCGGGGCGGAATCCGGGCAGCGGGGCACGGGGCCGGCAGGGCTCCGAGGTCGAACACTCGCCAGACCGCCGGCACCTGCGGGCCGCGACCGGGACATCGGGCACGGAACGCGACCACGGCCGGGCGAAGGTCGAGGGCCGCGAGCGGATCCAACGCCAAGGGACGCGCTGAGCGCGACCTGATCCACGCGGGTTGAACCGAGCAGGCGCTGGTGGCCGTCGAGCGGCTGCCAGCACATCTGGGAGTTGATGCCGAGGTGCCCAAATTCCTGTTGCAGTCGACCTACACCCTCGACGGGCTCAAGGGGCTGATCACTGACGGTGGTACCAAGCGCGTCGAGGTCGTCCGAAAGACGATCGAGGCTAGCGGCGGCCGGCTGGAGTCGATGTACTTCTCATTCGGTAAGAAAGACACCTATGTGTTGTGTGACATGCCGGACCACAAGGCCGCGGCCGCACTGGCCATCGCCATCCGGGCGGCGGGCGGTGTGGACTCGCGGATCACACCGGTGCTCACAGCCGAGGAAATCGACGAGGCGGTCCGGGTGAAAGAGGCCTACCAGCCGCCGGGTAGATGACCTGTGTCCGGTGAGCGAGCGATGACGCCCATCCTGGTGACGGGCGGGACGGGGACACTCGGCCGCCACGTGGTGTCACGTCTGCGCGACGCCGGCTGCGTCGTACGCGTCCTGACCCGGCGCGCCCGACCGGCCGAGGGCGGAGTCGAGTTCGTCACCGGCGATCTGGCCAGCGGCCAGGGCGTCGAACGGGCCGTGGCGGGTGCCGAGACGATCGTGCACTGCGCCAGCAGCTACCGGGGCGACCCCGGCGCCGCTCGGCATCTCGTCCAGGCGGCGTCGCGGGCGGGCAGGCCGCACCTGGTCTACATCTCCATCGTCGGAGTGGACCGGATTCCGATCAGCAGCCCGATCGACCGGGCCATGTTCGGCTACTACGAATCCAAGCGACTGACCGAACGGGTGGTGACCGACTCGGGCCTGCCATGGACGACGCTGCGGTCGACCCAGTTCCACGACCTGATCCTGAAGGTCGCACAGGTGCTGGCCAGGTCACCGGTCATGCCCGTGCCCGCCGGCTTCCGGGCCCAGCCCATCGAGGCCGACGAGGTGGCGGCCCGGCTCGTCGAGCTAGCGCTCGCCACGCCGGCCGGCCGGGTGCCGGACATGGCCGGGCCGAGGGTGTACGCCGCGGCGGACCTGTTCCACGGTTACCTGCGCGCTGCTCGGCGGCGCGGGATCGTCGTGCCGTTGCCGGTGCCGGGTAAGGCGGCCCGGGCGTTCCGGGACGGGGCGAACCTGGCGCCGGAGCAGGCCGTGGGCCGACGGACCTGGGAGGAGTTCCTCACCGACCGGGTCAGGTAGGGCGGTTCAACGGCGGTGTCGCCGCCAGGGCGAGCCGGCGATGCTCGGGGTCGTCGGTGCGCTCGGCCATCGACCGGCCGGTGGTGCCGCCGCGCGAGCTGGCAGAACGGGCGATCCGATGGCGACGAGCAGGGCAGCCGAGGTGCTGCGGAGACCCGGGGATCCGCAGCGGGCCACGTTCCTGGAACTGTTCTTCGACCTGGTGTTTGTCGTCGCGATGGCCCAGCTCTCGCGCGGGCTGGTCCAGGATCTCGCGTGGAGCGGTGCCTTCCGGACGCTGGTGCTGTTGCTGGCCATCTGGTGGATCTGGTCCAGCACCGCGTGGGTGACCGACCGGATGGACCCGCAACGACCGGCGATCCAACTGCTGGTCATCACGACCCTGGTGGGCAGCCTGGTGATGGCGGCCGCGCTGCCCGAGGCGTTCGGCGATACAGGCCTGATCTTCGTCGGCGCGTACGTCGGCATACAGATCAGCCGCGGGCTCATCCTCATGCTCGTTCTGCGTGGCCACGAGTTGCAGCGCACCAGCGTGCGGGGGCTGTTCTGGTACGGCCAGTCCGCGCTGCCGTGGATCGCCGGGGCGCTCGTGCACGGTACGGCGCGTGGCGCGCTGTGGGCACTCGCGGTGGTCCTCGACCACACGGCAGGCACACTCGGCTTTCCCACACCGGCGCTGGGCCGCACGCCCAGGCAGGACCTTACGATCTCGGGCGAGCACCTGTCCGAGCGCTACCGGCAGTTCTTCATCATCGCGCTCGGCGAGCTGATCCTCGTCACGGGGCTGGCATTGAGCAGCAGCGGCTTCGCTCCGGACCGGATGGCCGCGTTCGGGGCTTCGATCGCGACCACCGTGCTCCTGTGGCGGATCTACATCCATCGCGCTGGGAAAATGATGGCGGAAGCCATCGCCGCGTCTCCCGACCCGGTCCGCCTTGCCCGATCAGCGTCATACGCCCACCTGGTCATGGTGGCCGGCCTGGTCGCCGCAGCCGTCGGCGCCGAACTCGTCATCTCCCATCCACTCGGGCACACCCAACCGGCCTGGATCGCCGTCATCCTCGGCGGACCCGCGCTGTACCTGGCCGGGCACGCCCGCTTCGAGCAGGCGGTGTTCGGCCGCGTGTCCCGGTCCCGGCCGATCGGCGTGCTTGTGCTGGCCGCCCTGACACCGGCGATGCTCGCCTCACCGCCACTGATCGTCGCCACCGCCGCTGCCCTCGTCCTGGCCGGGGTCGCCGCATCCGACGCAGCCCGCGCCCGTGGACGCCCACCCGAGCCGCCGTCACCACCCGGCTGACCGGATGTGCACCCACGTCCCGAGACCCGTCACGGACGCCCTGCACCCGAGCCGGTGCAGCACCCAGGTCCACTCGTGGCTGTGTCCGGTCGGGTAGATCCGTCGGCGCCTTTCGGTCAGCGGGGCGAGGGCTTTCGGTGCCGCCACTGTCTACAACAGGTCGTGCGGCAAGCCGATTGCTTTAGGCAACCTTTGTGGCGACCACCACCCGCGGCCAGGTACGCACCCAGTTCCTGGCCGAGTCGCTGCTGCCTTCTGCATCGAGGGCCAGTGGCACCGGGACCTCAACGAGCGCGGGTCCGTCCTGCCCACGCTCGAGCTGCTCGAACGGCTCGGCCGGATCCGGTTCATCCACAAGGACGCGGCCACCCGCGACGAGCTCTTCTACTTCCTCGACCGCTGGCTGCTCAAGCAGTACGCCGACTACCGGGTCGGCTTCCACATCCTCCGGCAGCTCGGCACCGCAGAGCGCGCAGATGTAGTCGTCGTCGCGGACCACGTTGCGCTCGCCGCAGTCAAGGCAGCGCCGAAAGACGATGGTCGCGGTGAAGCCTTCGGGGCGGCCAATACCCGCCCGGTCGAGGGCATCCGCCACCGCCGCCCAGGAGGTGGGATCGGGGCAGTAGCCGGTGGACTGGTTGCTCACCTCGGTCACGACCGAGCCGTCCCGCTCGCCGGCGAAGGCGATCTCCCCCGCGCCGAGGACCTCCCCACCGCCGGCGCAGGCGACGTGCTCGCTGCGTCTCGGCGCGAGCCGCAGAGTGCCGCCAGGGTCGATGACGTAGGTGAACGGCTCGTCACGGTCGCGCGGATCTGCGGCCGCCAGGTAGGTGTCGAGATCGACCGATGATCGGATGGGCCAGCCTTCGGGAAAGTCGGCGACCGACGCCCGTACGTCGGCCGGGCCGACGTACCGGTATCGACGCCCCGCCCGTGCCACGGCACCGACCCTACGCCCGTGCGTCCGCCGTCGTGGTCGTACGTGGTGATCCACCGCAGCCACGCTTGCTCCCTGGAGATCGACCGCCGCGAGAATTGCCGGAACCGGGCGCTGGCCTGCGGGAACGGGCACTAGCGTAGGCGTGGAAGGGGAGCTACGCGTCCCCGGCGAACGTGCAGCAGAGCGCAACCTCGTACGCCACGGTGTGCAGTAGCCGAAGGAACACCAGGAGGAAAGCCGAGGGCATGTGGGGGAAGCGGGACGACATGGTCGTCCACCAGACGGAGCCGTTCAACGCCGAGCCACCGCCGGCCGCGCTGGCCGGGCCGCTGACCCCGGCCGACGCCTTCTACAGCCGCAACCATGGATCGATACCGCAGATCGACCCGTCGACCTGGCGACTGCGTGTCGATGGCCTGGTCTACCGGGAGCTGGACCTGTTCCTGGCCGATCTGCAGGAGCGGTTTCAGCCCCGTACCGAGGTGGCCACGCTCGCGTGCGCGGGTAACCAGCGGGCCGGGCTGATGGCGGTACGGGATATCCCGGGCCAGACCCCGTGGGGGCCCGCCGCTATCTCGACGGCCGAATGGACCGGCGTGCGCCTCGCCGACGTGCTCGCCGCGGCCGGACCCGCCCCCGGCGCGGCGCACATCGCCTTCACCGCTCCGGACGTCGCCCAGGTCGCGGATCCGCCACAGCCGTTCGGCGGCTCCATCCCGTTACGGAAGGCCCTCTCCGACGAGGTGCTGCTGGCCTGGTCGATGAACGGGCAGCCACTGCCCGCGGCGCACGGTGGGCCGGTCCGGGTCGTGGTGCCCGGCTACATCGGTGCCCGCAGCGTCAAATGGGTGCAGAGCATCACCGCCTTGGCACAGCCGTCGGACAACTACTTCCAGGCGGCGGACTATCGACTGCTGCCGCCCGACGCCGACCCCACCCGGCCTGGGCAGGGCTTCGCGCTCGGCCCGGTGGCCCTGACCTCCGCGATCCTCTCCCCCGACGATGGCGCCAGCATGGCCGCCGGCCCCACCGACGTCGCCGGCTACGCCTTCACCGGTGACGGCCGGGCCGTCGTCCGCGTCGATGTCTCACCCGACGGAGGGCAGACCTGGATCCAGGCCTCCATCGACGACGCGGCCGGCCGGTGGGCGTGGCAGCAATGGCACGCCACCCTGGACCTCCCATCCGGTTGCAGGGAGATCACCGCCCGGGCGTGGGACGACGCCGGCGAGTCGCAGCCCGAGTCCCCCGCCACCGTGTGGAACCCCATGGGTTACGGCAACAACTCCTGGCACCGCATACGGGTCGATGTGCGCTGACCTGCTCTGGCGCGGTCAGAGGTGCCGGTGCAGGAAGGCGGCTGCCGCGCTCGCCGCGTCGGTGACGTACGGCTCGGTGTCGTAGAGGTCGATGTGCTGGGCGGCGTCGAGCCAGACGATCTCCTTCTCGCCGGCGGCCCGGCGGTGCAGCTCGTCGGCGAGTTCGGGCGCGCAGTGGGCGTCGACCTTGCCGTGCACGACCAGCAGCGGGGTCGCGGCGAGGAGCGGGGCCCCGCCGAGCGCGTCGAACGTCATCGGCGTATGCAGTGAGCCCCGGGTCACCCTGGTCGACGACCCCAACGGCCTGGGCGACGGCCCGTTGCGGTGAGGCGGACCAGCTCAGCACCGCGCCGCGCTTAGTAGCGTGAGCTGGCCTGTCTCGAGTCGCGACGAGAAGGACGCGGCGTACGATGACGCGCTCATCGCCCGGGGCCACGCGGGTCGTCGTCGCGCGGCTGCGCCCCTGACCTCGGCGAGTGCGTGAGAATCGCCCACGCGAACGGTGTGCGCCGACGTGGGTCCCGGCGCACACCGTTCGTGTGTGCGGTGCGCTCCTCCGCCCGAAGCGGGACCGCCGGGAGTACCCGACGGCCCCGAAGGTCGGCTCAGTGGATGACGACGGGCGTCTTCCCCTGCTCCCCCTGCTGGTCGTCGAGCAGGTGCGACCGCTCACGCCGGCGGGGCAGGAACGCGGCCGGGATGAACGTCAGCAGCACCAGCGCGAACGCCACCCAGAACGTCGTGGCGAAGGAGTTGGCGGCGAAGTCGAGCCCGCGCTCGATGAGCGACGGGTCGACCGGGAACTGCTGGGTCAGTTCCGGCCGCTGCTGGGCGGCGATGGCCAGCCCGGCCTCGGTGATCGGCTTGCCGCTCGGATCGGTCACACCGGGGATCGGCTGGGAGCCGTTCAGCTCGTTGGTGAGGATCACCGACATCACCGCGGCGCCGACGGAGCCGCCGATCTGCTGGAGGATGTTCACCAGCGTGGAGCCGCGGGCGACCTCCTGCGCGTGCAGGGTCTTCAGCGCGGACGTCATGATCGGCATCATCGTGCCGCCCATGCCCAGACCCATCACGAACAGCGAGCCGCAGAGCAGCACGTACGAGGTGTTCGGGTCGACCTGGGTGAAGGCGAAGAACCCGAGGACGATGAGCGCCAGCGCGAACGGCACCGTACGGCCGATCGGCACCCGGTCGGCCAGCGTCCCGGCGATCGGCATGGTGATCATCGCGCCGATGCCCTGTGGCGCCATCAGCAGGCCGGCGGCCAGCGTCGACTCGCCGCGCACCTGCAGGAAGTAGCTCGGGAACAGCAGGCCGGCGCCCATGAACGCGATGATGAAGACGAACAGGGTCACCGTCGCGATGGTCAGGTTGCGGTTGCGGAACAGCCGCAGGTCGAGCAGCGGGTGCCGCGGCTTGAAGGAGTAGAGGACGAACGCCACCACCAGCGCGGCACCGATCAGCATGGGCGCCCACACCTCGGGGTCGGTGAACGTGCCGGCCTCGGGCAGCGAGGAGACGCCGTAGAGGAACAGGGCGAGCCCCGGCGAAAGCATCAGCATGCCGAGGAAGTCGAACGACTCCGACGGCTGGGGGTTGTCCTTCGGCAGGGCCAGCTGCGCGTAGATCAGCGCGATGATGCCGATCGGCAGGTTGATCAGGAAGATCCAGTGCCAGCTCGCCACGTCGATCAGCCAGCCGCCGAGGATCGGGCCGCCGATCGGGCCGAGCAGCATCGGGATGCCGAGCACGGCCATCAACCGGCCGATCCGGTGCGGCCCCGCCGCTCGGGTCATGATCGTCATGCCGATCGGCATGAGCATGCCGCCGCCGAGGCCCTGCAGCACGCGGTACGCGATCAACTCCCCGATGGTGTCGGCGGTGGCGCACAGAACGGACCCGATCGTGAACAGCGCCAGGGCGATCATGTAGAGGCGTTTGGTGCCGAACCGGTCGGCGGCCCACCCGCTGAGCGGGATGACCGTGGCCAGCGCGAGCGTGTAGCCCGTCATCGTCCAAGCGACGCGGGCGTAGGACGCGTCGAACTCGCTCTGGAACGTCGGCAGCGCGACGCTGACCACCGTCACGTCGAGGATCGACATGATCGCACCGAGCACGACGACGCCGGCCACCTTGAGAACCGCGGCGTCGAGCTTGTCCGATGTCGGCACAGGCTGCGGTGCCGCGACAGCTTGCTGTGTCACGAAGTCTCCTGAAGTCGGATCTGACCGAACGGGTGAGCGGTGGTGGCGGCGCGGCGCCGGCCGATGGGCGGGCGCGACGTGCGGAGGGGTGACGCTCGCAGGCAGATTAGCCGCCGCCGCCGACACTCCGCCCTTGGATTAGCTCCCAGCGCCTCGACTTGTGAGGACGATTACGGCCGGCCCGGTGGCGAGCATGACGACAACGGCAAGGGCGGCGAGGACGTGACCAGCGCGTTCACCACCGACCCGGTCAGCGGCTACCCACCCGGGACCCCGGACGCGCCGACCTGACACGGCGTCAACGGGGCTCTGCAGGACGTGGCCGCATGATCGCGTTCCCCGCGTTGGTGGCGGCCTGCCCTGGCCGGTTCAGGCGTACGCCAGGGCGAGCCTGCGATGTTCGGGGTCGTCGGTGCGCTCGGCCAGTGCACGCAACTCGGACGATGCGGTGGCGAGGTTGCGGGCGCGCCAGGCGTGCATGAGGGCGGCGGCGGTTTCCGCCGGGCTGCCGGTGGCGGTGGCGACCACCTCCGCGGTCTCATCCGTCAGCGGGTCGATGGTCGGCACGGTGACGTCCTGCTCACGCAGGTGCCCGCGACCGGCCGCGACGACCGGTTCGACCAGTGGGCGGCGTACCGGCACCCGGACGGTGTGGTCACCTTCGTCGCGCAAGGGCGCAGAACTCGACCATGACCGGCCGGGGCTGACGACGCTGCCGTTCTCAGTGCCGCAGTTGGCGGCCCTCGCCGTCGACGAACGGTTCCATCTGCAGTGACTCGGCATCGCATGGGCTTTTGCCGGGTCAAACAGCGCCGCTGACCCCAGCACCTTGTTCACGATGGCTCGAACCTGCCGAGTCCGGGCCGCGGCGAGGCCGATCGCTGCGGCCGTCGCCATCGAAGCGCTACCGGCTGGTCATTCCGTCTTCGGTAAGAGATCATCGACGGCTTCACGGGCAGCATTTAGGGTGTTTTTGCGTCTCCTGCAGGGGTGCGCCGTTCTCGTACCGGAGGGAGCCCCTCATGTCGAAACGTCCTGTCACCCGCCGGCTTCCCCTCTTTGCCGCGGCCGTCCTCGCCGCGTGCTTCCTGCCGTGGCTGGCCGTGCCGCACCCCGCCGGCGGCTACCGGCATTCCGCCTGTTGCTGACGCGGAAAACCGGCTGGGTGATGAGAACGCTGCACCGAATGACCCTGAAGGGGAATTCCCGTACGGCGCTGGCCTGCCCACCATCTGATCCGGAGGACCTGTTGAGACTGAGCATTCACCGCCGCAAGCTGCTTGGCGCCGCGCTCGCCGCTGCGCTGGCGCCGCTGCCGCTGGCCACGCCGGCGGGCGCGTCCGAGCCCGCGGGAGCGGCCGCGCCGCCCGCGCCTCTGCGTGTGGCGACCTACAACATCCATGCCGGGGCCGGTGAGGACAACGTCTTCGACCTGGCCCGGACCGCCGGGGCGATCCGGGCGCTGAACGTCGACGTGGTCGGCCTTCAGGAGGTTGACGTCCACTGGGCAGCCCGCAGCAACTTCGTGGACGAGGCCGAGGAGCTGGCCGAGCGGCTGGGCATGCAGGCGTTCTTCGCGCCGATCTACGACATGGATCCGCTGACCGCCGGTGCGCCCCGCCGGCAGTACGGGGTCGCGGTCCTCAGCCGTTACCCGATCCTCGATGCCGAGAACCACGAGATCACCCGACTTTCGACCCAGGTGCCCAACCCGGTACCTGCCCCGGCGCCGGGGTTCGCCGAGGTGACGATCAACGTGCGGGGAGCGCACGTGCACGTGTATTCCACGCATCTCGACTACCGGGCGGACCCCAGCGTGCGGCGCTTGCAGGTCGTGGACACGCTGGACATCCTGGCCGCCGACTCCGGGCCAAAGGTGCTGGTCGGTGACCTCAATGCGGAGCCGGGGGCGCCCGAGCTGGCCGCCCTGTGGCAGGACCTGCGTGACACCGCCCCGGCTGGCGGCAAGACGTACCCGGCGACCGATCCGGTGAAGCGGATTGACGTCGTCAGCGTCTCGCCGGACATCACCGTGGTGGGCACGGGCACCCTGGCGACCCCGGCGTCGGACCACCGGCCGGTCGTCGCCGACCTCCTGCTGCACGAGCGCGGCGACTGAGCCGGCCGCCCGGGCGGCAGCCGACGCGGCAAGGGGGTGCTCCGGTCTTGGGACCGGAGCACCCCCGGCCTGAATCCTGGTCAGCGGGACCGGTCGGCGTGCCTCGTGCACGCGGACAGCCTGAGCCGACCGGTGTGTGGGTCCTACGGCTCGTCGGCTCGCAGAATGCTGGCGAGTATGTCGTTGAATGCTTCGGTCGAACTCGGGTGGGTGTAGACGGCGTCGCGGAGCTCGGCTGCCTTGATCCCGTGCCGCATGGCGAGCGCGACCGTGTTGATGATTTCCTGCGCGTCGATGCTCAGCAGGGCGGCGCCGAGAATCTCGTCCGTTTCGGCATCGATCACGAACTTCATCACGCCGCGGGTCTCCTCGACGGCGTAGGCCCGAGGCATCGCCACGATCTCGGCGACGGGTTGGCTCGCGATTTTCACCCGGTGCCCGGCCTGGCGGGCTTCCCGCTCCGTCATTCCCACGGTCGCCAGCGGTGGGGTCATGAACAGAGTGCGGGGGACGACGACGCGGTCGGTCGTCGTGCGCCGGCCCTCGCCGGTGAGCTGGTCGAGGACGATGCGGCTGTCGTCGAGCGAGAGATAGGTGGTGAACTGCGCTTCGCCCTTGACGTCTCCGACGGCGTAGATGTGCGGCTGGCTCGTCCGAAGGTGCTCGTCGGCCTCAATCTCTCCTGCCACTGTGGTGCGGACGCCAGCGGCGTCCAGCCCGAGGTCGCGCGTTGCCAGCACCCGGCCGGTGGCGGCGAGGATGGCGTCGACTTCGACGCTGTGCTGCTGGCCGTCCTTGTCGTAGATCACCGTCGCGCCGCTCTCGCCGTCGCGTACCTGGGTGACGTGCGCACCGGTGACGATTTCGATCCCGTCGCCCGCCAGGATGCTCTCGGCCACGGCCGCGATGTCATCGTCCTCCCGGCCCAAAAGGCTGGCAGCGCGCACGAACATGGTGACCTGGGAGCCGAACGCGCGGTAGATCGAGGCGAACTCGATCCCGAGGTACCCGCCGCCGACGATCGCGAGCCGCGGCGGCAGGAGCGTTGACTCAATCAGATCCCTGCTTGTCAGGGTGCGCTTGCTGCCGGCAGGCCGGGGATGTCAGGAACGATCGGTTCCGAGCCAGTGTCGATCAAGATTGTGTCGGCGGCGACGGTGAGCTGCTCGTCGGCCGTCACGACGCTGACGGAGTGCGGGTCGATGAAGGTGGAGCGCCCCGTGAGCACCGTCACCGTCTCGATGCTGTCCAACGCGTCGAAGTTGCCGCGACGCATCATCTCCCGGATGGCCTGGACCTCCCGGACTGACCGTTGGTACCAGTCCTGCGCCGGGTCATCCGGCCGGCCTTTGTGGGAACGGTCGACGAGTCCCTTCGTCGGTACGCAGCCCACGTTGGGGCAGGTGCCGCCGTACATGCGGTCCGACTGCTCCACGAGCACGATGCGCTTGCCGAGCCGGCCCATCTTCGCGGCTACGGTCTTACCCCCCTTGCCGAAGCCGATGACGAGAATGTCGGCGTGAAGAATTCTGTTCACGGCACCCATATCTCCGGTCTCCAACATAGCCATTCGGCCATTGGCGAGCGTGAAACCAAGCAATATCGATCCAAATAGCGCCGGCCCATGCTATCTGAAGACGCGCCGCTCCGTGATTCAAACGGGTTATAGCCGCCATAAGGAGGAAGCTTGCAGCCGAGAAGTCAAACCCGTAGCGTCGGCGCATCCGGCCGGGTCGTCAAGTCATCAACGCGATGACGCTCGGGCCGGACCGCCCAATCGCGATCATGTGAGCCGGGGAACCAACCGAACATTGGGTGAATCCAGGGCCCGACGGTCATGGAAGGGCGCATCCTCCCGCCCGAACCCGTCATGGCCAACTGGATCGCCACCCGCGGCTACTCCGCCTGACCGCACCACGCCACGCGCGGCCGAAGGTGCTGCTCGCGGAGTGTGCCCGATGAGGAACACTGTAGGCACGGATCCGTCGTACGACAGTTCGGCGGATCCGTGCCGTCAGTTCCACCCTCGTGGAAGCCGGCCGTCATACATCACGGACCGCAAATAGGCCACCCCCGACCGCCAATGCCCCGGAGGCGTATGCCGCCAGCACGTCCGAGCCGGCCCCAAGGATCGAGCGGTGCGGTTCCCGACCTGGCCAAGCCTCACGCGAGCCGTTACCGCAGGAGAACAGTGCGCAGGTTGAGGGTCAAGATTAGAGCCGTTTAAGATTCGATTAGCGGAACCTTATCGTACGCATAATTCCGGCACCCAATGTGCCCGCTTGACAGCGCAGTGAATTGGCGTCGCCGGCTCGTTGATTTCTTTGGGCCGTCCTCACTAATGTTGGTCAGCGTCCGTTCCGGATGTCGGTCTCCACCTGGAGTACCCCGGGACGGCCACCGCCGAGTCGCTGGACGTCACTGGCGTCGACAGGCGAGCCGGGGAACCACCGCAGGTTTCGGGGTGAATCCGCATCAGCGGTAGGGCGCCTTCCACGCCCGAACCCGTCAGCTAACCCGGCAGGCGGTCGAGGTCTGTGCACCGTGACGTGCGTCGGCCTCGAGTGGAAGGAGCCGAACCCGTTGCCACCCGTGCGCACCCGGCCCGCCGGATCGCGTCTATTCACCAGAATCCTCGCCGTCGCGGCGGCGGCCATGGTGGCCGTCGGGCCAGCGGCCCACGCCCACGCCGCACCGTCGGCCGCCGATGTACAGCAGCAGATCGAAGCGGCGTGGCAAAAGCTCGAACCCGTCATCGAGCAGTACAACAAGGTCCGGTCGGAACTGGCCACGAACCAGCGGAGATCGGCCGAACTGAGCCGGAGGATCGAGCCACTCGGCAAGTCGGTGGAGATCAGCAGGACCCGGGTCCAGGGGATTGTGGCGGGGTACTACAAGCAGGCAAAGTCGCTTTCCACATTCAACGCCCTGCTGTCCCGCGGCTCGCCGCCGACCGCGTTGGGGGATCAGCTCGCGCTCGTGAATCAGGTGGCAAATTCGGAGCAGCGACAGATCACCCGGCTGTCGGACCAGCAGGCGAGCTACGACGCCGACAAGAAGAAGGTTGACGCGCTGATCGCGATACAGCAGCGCCAGCAGGCCCAGTTGGCGGCTCGCAAGAAGGCCATCGACGCCGAGATCAAGCGGCTGGATGCGCTACACAGACAGGTCGCCGCCGCGGAGGCGACCGCAGCGGCCAAGGCGGCCGCGGACGCCGCGGCGGCCAGAGCCGCAGCCGCCGCGCAGACAGCCGCCACCGCGAGCAGCACCTCACCCATCACGTCGACCAGTTCGCTGTTCATCGGTGGGAAGTGTCCCGCCGTCCCCATCACGGGAAGCGGCGGCGTCGCGGCGAAGACCGCGTGCAATCAGATCGGCGAGCCGTACGTGTGGGCGGCCGACGGTCCCGACTCGTTCGACTGCTCCGGCCTGACCCAGTACGCGTGGGCGTCGGCCGGGGTGCAGCTGGACCATTACACAGGTTCTCAGTGGACCGCAGGTGTGGCGGTGAGCAGAGCAAACCTTCGCACGGGTGACCTCGTCTTCTTCTACTCCGATCACCATCACGTGGGCATCTACGTCGGCAACGGACTGATCGTCCACGCCCCGCATACCGGGGACGTGGTCCGAATGGCCCAGTTGGCGAATATGCCTTACAGCGGTGCTCGCCGCCCCGGCTGACCGTCCGGTCCCGAGCCCCTGAAAGACAGCCCCGATCGGGGACGATGCCTAGGGCGTGCTGGGCAGCCGGACCGTGACGAGAAGACCGCCGTTGGGGTTGGGGACGAGGTCGAGGGTCCCGTCGTGGGCGCGGACGATGCTGTGCACGATGGCCAGGCCGAGGCCGACGCCGGGGTGTTCGTCGGTGCGTACGCGTTCCGTTCCGCGCTGGAAGGGTTCGGTGAGGGTCGGTACCAGTTCCGGTGGGAGCCGGCGACCCGTGTTCTCGAGCCGCAGCACGCTTGTGTCGCCGTGCGCCTCGGTGTGGACCGTTACGGTGCCGTCGGCGGGGAGGTTGTGGACGATGGCGTTCTGGACAAGGTTCGTCACCATCCGCAACAGGAGCTCGGCGGAGCCGCTGGTCCGGGCCGCCCCGCCGGTGACGTCCAGCGTGATCCGGCGCTGTTCGGCGAGGGGAAGCAGCGTTTCGGCGGCTTCTTCGGCGATGAGGGAGAGGTCGACGCTCTCGCAAGTGAAGTTTCCGCGGTCGCCGCGGCTGAGCAGCAGGAGGGCCTCGGTGAGATCGATCGCCCGCTGATTGACGGTGTGCAGGCGTTCGATGAGTTCGTCCCGGTCCCGCGTGGGGTCCCGGCGGGCGACGTCGAGGAGCGTCCGCGAGATCGCCAGCGGGGTGCGCAGTTCGTGGGAGGCGTTCGCGGCGAACCTCTGCTGCTCGGCGACGTGGGACTCGAGTTGTTCGAGCATCGAGTCGAACGCGTCGGAGAGTTCACGGAATTCGTCCTGGCGGCCCTTCACACGGATCCGGTGGGACAGCGACCCCCTCCCGGCCATCCGTGCCGCATCCGTGATCTGTGTGAGTGGTGCGAGCATCCGGCCGGCGAGGATCCATCCCCCGACGAGCCCGAACATGAGCAGGAAGACCATCGCCACGGCCGCGGCGGGGGCGAAGGTGTGCACAAGGAGGTAGCGGTTGGGCGAGATCCCGAGAAGGCCCTGGGAGGTGTCGGGTACGTAGCGCAGCAGGAACCCCCACACCACGGCGAGCAGGAGGGCGACGGCGACGGCGAGGAACCCGGCGTAGCTGAGGGTGAGTTTCAGTCGGGCGCTGAGCCCTGGGCGTCTATGCATGCGTACTGCCGGGGGCGGTGGTGTCCCTGCCAGGGGCGATGGTGTTCATACCCGTGTCGATCCGGTAGCCGACGCCGGGCACGGTGGCGATGATCCACGGTTCGCCGAGCCGTTTGCGCAGTGCGGAGACGGTGATGCGCACGGCGTTGGTGAGGGGGTTGGCGTTCTCGTCCCAGGCTCGTTCCAGCAGCTCTTCGGCGCTGACGATCCCGCCCTCGGCGGCGACGAGGACTTCCAGCACGGCGAACTGTTTGCGGGTGAGTGCGACGTAGCGTTCGTCGCGGAAGACCTCCCGGCGGAAGGGGTCGAGCCGCAGGCCCGCGATCTCGCGGACCGGGGGCCGGGCGTACGCGCGTCTGCGGTCGAGCGCCCTCAGCCGCAGGACGAGTTCCCGCAGCTCGAACGGTTTGGTGAGGTAGTCGTCGGCGCCGAGCTCGAACCCGGAAGCCTTGTCGTCGATCCGGTCGGCAGCGGTGAGCATGAGGATCGGGATGCCGCTGCCGGAGGCGACGATGCGCCGGGCGACCTCGTCGCCGGAGGGGCCGGGAATGTCGCGGTCGAGGACCGCGAGGTCGTAGGAGTTGACGCTGAGCAGTTCCAAGGCGGAGTCGCCGTCGTCGGCGATGTCGGCGGCAATCGCCTCCAGCCGCAGACCGTCACGGACGGCTTCGGCCAGGTAGGGCTCGTCCTCCACGATCAGTACGCGCATGCCTGAAGCCTATTGTCAGCACAAAATATCGCCGACGTATGCACACCGGACACGCGACTCAGTCTGCCGGCGCCGGCGCGGGGCGAGGCTGGTCCGAAGGCACCTCCGCCGTAGTGCGCCACCAGTGGCGCGACGCCAGCGCGGCCAGCACGGCGCCGGCGGCGTTGACCAGTACGTCATCCACGGAGGACACCCGGTCCAGCCGCAGGACGTACTGTGCGGTTTCGACCAGGACCGAGCAGCCTGCCCCGAGCGCCAGGATCCGCGGCACGGACGCCAGCGCCGCGAAACGCATCGGAGCGAAGAACCCCAGCGCCGCGAAGATCAGCAGGTTGCCGACGATCCCG
Organism: Micromonospora sp. IBHARD004; assembly: GCF_052814115.1. Lineage (NCBI taxonomy): Bacteria > Bacillati > Actinomycetota > Actinomycetes > Micromonosporales > Micromonosporaceae > Micromonospora > Micromonospora sp. IBHARD004. The sequence goes on along the minus strand of NZ_CP199934.1, from coordinate 1,251,178 downwards.
ACCGGCCCCATCGTGACCAGGTCCCGCAGCGGGACCAGACTCACCCGACCGGGGACGAGGCCGGCCCCGGGGCCCGACATCATGGTCATCCATACGAACGGCACCGTCCCGTAGACCATGCCCACCTCGGCCAGCGACATCCGCCACGCCGATGTGACGCCAGCGGCACGCCGACGGCGCGCCAAAGCCCACACCACCAGAGCGGCCAACGGCAGCGCAACCAGCATCATGAGCAGCACACCGTTGAACGTGTCGAAGCAGCCGTGCCACCGGCCGGCCATGCACCTCGGAGCGGACATCATGAGCGGTCGCCGCACGGCGAACGCGACGCTCGCCACGCCCAGGATCGCCAGGCTGACAAGCACGATCCTGCGCGTGCGGCGAGGCGGTGCTGACAGGGATGCGCTGTGGTTCATGCCCCCATTAGAAACGGAGGGCCGTTGCGGTGGCGTATGCAATTTTCGATACGTCCGCGATACAGGTGACGGTGTGCTCGGCGAGGTGGCTGAGCATCGTCTGGTTGGCTGCCCAGCCGTCCGGGAACTTGACCGGCACGTCCAGGTGCACCCGCTCGGTCGACGGGTGCGCGTCGAGCAGCTCGGCGATCCCCGCCCGCGCCACGACGATGCAGGCGTGCCGGTGCCGCGAGGCGAGCACGCAGAGCCGCCCCGACTCCAGGTGGAAGGCGGTCGCGTCCCGCCGCCCCGACAGCGGGTGCAGCACGATCGTCACGTCGTACTCCCGGCCCTGGAGCCGGTTGGCGGTGTCGACCGTGATGCCCGCGCCGCCCGCGCCGAGTTGCGATCGGATCGCCGCCACCTGGTCCCGGTGGGCAGCCCCGACGGCGATCCGGTCCGCCGTGACCGGCACGCCGTCGGGCGCCTGCTCGGAGACCGCGACCGCGCCGCGCCGCAGCACCCGCAGCGCCAGCTCCGCGCAGGCCGCCGCGGCCTCGACATCGGTACGCAGTGTGTGCCGGGCCGGCAGCTCGTACAGCGCCCACCCCGACGCGGCCGCGACGTCCACCGCCGCGTCGTACCCGTCCCCCGGCCCGGCCTCGGTGAACGACAGTGCCCGATCGGCCCACTCCGTGCCGGACCGGAAGCCGGTGAACGGGTAGAACGCCGCCGCGACCACCGGCGCCGCCGACGCGGGCAGCCGCCACGACACGGGGAGGCGGTGCACCGGCAGGTCCGGGTTGTGCCGCAGCAGCACCGCCACCGCCGCCTGCATCGGGTCCCAGGTCAGGCCCGTCCAGCGCGCGGTCTCGACCGTGGAGAACGGGTCGAGCTGACCGGGATCACCCACGAACAGCGCCCGCTCGAATCTGCCGGCCACGCGCAGCAGGGCGTCCGACCGCATCTGGTACGCCTCGTCGACGATCGCCCACGGCCAGGAGCCCTCGGTGACGGTGGCCCACTTGGCGGCCGTACCGACGATGACGGCCGGACCGCCCAGGTCCGCGACCTTGGCGGCGACCTGGACCGTCTCGTGGTCCTTGACCCGGTCGGAGGGCCGGTAGTCGGCGGCGGAGAGCCGGCCGATGCGCAGGTCGGCGGCCTTGCGGGCGAGGCGGTCGATGAGGTCGTCGACCTGCTCGTTGGTCTGCGCGATGATGATCAGCGGCTCGCCGGCGGCGGCCAGCTCGACGGCGGCGCGGACGACGAGGGTCGACTTGCCGGCGCCCGGCGGGGAGTCGACCACGACGCCCCGGTGCGCGCCGGAGCGCAGGTCGGCCAGCACGGCCGTGATCACCCGCGCCGCCTCGACGGCGGGCGGCACCTCCAGCCCAGCAAGCATCGACCACACCTCCCGACAAAGGTTCTCCGGGACCCTACCGGCAATCCTCCGGCCACCTCACGCCCGCTCTTGGTCCCGGCACAGCGCCGTCCGGGGCTCCACGGCGGCTGATCCCGCCCGTCGCCGCCCCACCGCGAGAAAGCCGGAAGCGGGCGCTGACCTGCGGGAGTGGGCGCTAGCGTGGGCGTAGGTGAGGAGGTACGGCGCCTCCGTACGGTGGCCGACCATGCCGATCATGGGGGTGTCCATGGGCGGGCCGAGACGTGGTCCGGTCTGGGCGGCCGAGCTGTGGCTACGCCAGCGCCGGCGCAGGTGGCGCACCCGCCGGGAACGCCAGGCCGAGCGGAGCCTCCGCCGGCGGACGAGCGAGCGGCCCGACCACCGGATGGGCTGGCGGCACCACCGCGGGCTGCGGTGGGCGATCATCGGCACCGCCGGGACACTCGTCGCGTGGACCATCTACTCGCTGTTCCTGATGGTCCTCAACATCGAGCCCGGTTTCCTCCGGATGTCGGAGTGGTGCGCGGGAAAGCCGCCGAGGTCGTACTACTGCGGGCAGGTGGAGGGCTTCGTCAAGGGCCCGCTGATCGTGGCGCTGGGCCTGGCGGTCTTCCTCTTCTGGCGGTATGTCCCGGTCCGCCGCTGGTACGACCGGAATGCCGTGCGCAACCGGCGGATGGTGCTGCCCACCGCCGAGCGGGACATCAGCGCGGTCCACGTCGTCGGCCGGGACGAGTTGTGCGAGCTGATGATCCAACGGCTGCGCGATGAGCACAGCCGTCGTCCGCTGCTGCTCGTGGGCGGCATCGGCACCGGCAAGACGACCACGCTGATCCGCCTCGCGGAGATGCTGATGGCCACCGACGTCGTACCGGTCGGGATCGACCTGCGTACCGTCACGGATCCGGAGAAGCTCAACTTCCACCAGCTCGCCCTCGAACAGTTCCAACGCACCATCGACACCCAGCTGAACGCCGCGGGCGACGCCGACAAGGTGTGGCGGCGGCTCTGGCTGGAGAACCGCATCGTGGTGCTCGCCGACGGCCTGGAGGAGGTGCTCGCCGGCACCGCCCAGCCCGCCGACCGGGACAGCCTGCTCCGGGAGGCAGTCCGGGCCGCGGTCCGCGAGCGTCTCCCCCTGGTGGTCGCGTCGCGCCCCGACGACCCGCTGCGCGGGTTGGACGCGCTGCTGCTGCAACTGGAGCCGCTCGCCCCGGGCGCCGCCCTGGAGTACGTGCAGACCCGCAGCCACCGTTCGGACTCGGGAAACTGGCGGGACCGCATCGCCCAGATGGTCAAGGCCGCCGACGTGGCCGACTCACCGTTCTATCTGCGGATCATCGGCCAACTCCACGAGGTCGACCGCCTCGACCGCGTCGAGCCGGCGGGCCAGGGCAGATCCGCGCTGCGCTGGAGTCTGCTGGAGGAGTGGTGTGACGCCATCGTCGCGGGGGACCTGTACGAGGACTACGGCATGCCGCAGACCGAACGGTCCGACGCGATCGAGGTGCTCTCCGCGCTCGCCTGCATCGGGTTGCGCGACAACCAGCTGTCGGTGCGTACCACCGCACTCACCGGCGCCGACGGCACGACGGAGGCCGGCCGGCGGTGGATCCTGGCCGAGCTCCGGGCCCGGCTGCACAAGCTCAGCGCCGACAACCCGCAGGACATCGGGCTCGCCGAGACCACCGGGGACGCGCTCAGCATCGTCGTGAAGCGGCAGGACGGGGTGCGCTTCCAGCACGGGGTGATCCAGGCGTACCTCGGCTCGCGCTTCCTCACCGCCGCCATGCGCGACGAGGCTTTCCTCGAGCGGGCCTTCACCCACAACCACGGGCCGGGACGGGAAATGCTCTCCGCCCTCACTCTCTACACCCGCAGCGGCGGGGCGTTCGAACGGCTGGACGGGCGGCGCAAGCCTCCCTCCCCACCAGGAAAGCTGCACCGCCTCGGTGACGCCGTCCGGCAGACCGTGGGAATCCGCCCGGGCGCCCAGGACGCGAAGGTCACCCGGAACCGGTCGATCAGCCTCGTACAGCGGCTCTGTGCCGCGGCGACCGGGACGCGGAACCGCACCCGGGCCCTGGAGATGTTCGCGGCCGCGCTGGAGATGGACGCCGCCACCGGGCACCCGGTCCACCGGAAACTGGCCGACGCGATCCGCGACGCCTGGCCCAACTACCAGGGGGACGGCTCGGTCACCGACCGGCCCCTCGAGGACGCCAAGATCGCCCTGGTGCACCGGTACGGCGACGCCGCCCGGCAGCTCAGGGACCAGCCCGCCGAGGCCGCCGGGCTCTGGGGGCAGCAGCCCGTGCCGCAGTACCGGCAGCTGTTCCAGATGATGGCCGACGAGACGTCGTACCTGCCCCGGCTGGCGGCGGCCCGCGAGATCGCCGGCGGCGGCAACGCGGCGGTCCGTGCGCTGCGCGACCTGCTCGACGAGCCGCCAGGGGCGGTCGACACCCGGGGCCGGGAACGCCTGGAGGAGCTGCGGACCTGGATCGCGCCGTCGCTGTTTCTCTTCACCGAGGGCGAGCACGACCCCGGCGAACCGGACTGGCAGGGCGTGGCCCGGGAGACCCTGCGGCGCTGGGTGCACCGCCTGGCCACCGACGCCTCGGACGGGGCCCGTGTCTACGAACTCACCCTCGCGCAGGGGTTCCGGCTGGCGGCCAACTGCCGCGCGTACCCGGCGCACCGCAGCATCCTGATCGAGGAAGCCGAGAAGGCGCTGCGGCACTCCCGTTTCTGGTACTCGCACCTGGTGCTCATCCAGGCGCTCACCCTGCTGGCCATGCCCCGGGATCCCGGCGAGGCGTTGCGCGAGCGGGGGCAGGGTTCGGACCCACGCGGGCTGGTCGGCTTCTGGACCTCGATCGCCGGGGGTGGGCAGCGCGCCCCGCAGCGCGGCAGCGGTACGGCCCACCCGCTCGTCCTCGAGGTCGCGGACCTGTGCGCCGAGGCGCTCATCGAACGCCATCCGGAGCGGCACTGCTGGGTGGACGAGCGGGAGATCGTCGGGCGGGTGGGGTCGGTCAGCCCCCAGCCGGGCGTCCGCCGGCTCCAGAACTCCTGGCTGCCGCCCTCGCACGGCTGGGCGGTCCTGAAACCGCGGGCCCAACGGCTGCTGGCCGACGTGATGCTGCTGCTCAACCTCGCCGACCGGGGAGGGGACAATTCCGAGCGGGCGCGTCGGCTCAGCCGGGCCAGCCGGGCCGAGCTGCCCCCGTGCCTCACCATCGACCGCAGCGCCATGCGGGTCACCCTGAGCCGCCGCCAGGCCCACGACGTCCAACCGGGCTCCACGTGCATCGACGACTGCCCGTTCCGGCTGTGCCCGCTGCCGCCGAAGGGGGACGAGTTGCCGTACCAGATGGACGAGGCCTTCTGCGCCCACCAGATCGACCTCGTCGGGCGCTGGTTCCGCTCGCCGGGGCGGGCGGACTGGCAGGCGGTCAACCGGGAGGACCTGCGGACGTTCTGGCGGGAGATGTCCGAGCGAATGGCCCCCGCCTGGCGGAAGTGACCGAAGACAGTCGCTGCTGCCGTACGTGGCGTGGGCCTGCTTCGCCACCGCGCTGAACGCCTCGCTCGTCGCCCGAAATTCCGCACGCTGGCTCCGCGAACGCGACGGAGCGGACCGCTGGCGCGGACCCACCCCGGGTTGGGGGTCCACATTGGTGGCCGCGCCCCGACAAGATGTGGGGCATGGCGACCCCTGGAATTTTCCGCGCCGACCTCTCACGCTCTCAGGTCATCTGGTTGACGGTCGGACTGGCCGACCTTGTGTTCATCGCCGTCGTCGCGTCCTCGAACCTCCAGACCATCTACGACTCACAGAAGGACTTCCTGGTCGGAACGCTCTTCTCAGTCGCCGGCTTCTGCTTCGGCCGGGCCTTCAGCCGCACGCAGGAGCAGCGAGCCCTCGAAATGATCAGTACGCCCACCGAGGCGGTGGACCGAGTGCTCCGGAGGAAGATGGAGGAACGCCTGCACGACGAAGGCGCGTTCCGGACGTTGTCCGTCCTCGATCGCGACATCGAAGCCGCAGTCGGTCGACTGTCGGAGTACTACGACTCGCAGGCGCGACGCCTGCAGTTCTACCGACACGCCCCGCTGCTGCGGGTCGCCCTCGACGACCTGGACAAGGCAGCGGCGAACGTGTCGACCCTACGCGCCACCCTCGACGGCGGCAGGCAGGCGAGGCCCGACGAGAGCATCCCCGTTTCCATCCGGCTCGATCTGATGCGCACCCGACGAGACCTGCACGAGGCCATCGGACGGCGGGACCAGGCGTACGAGTGGCTGGCCGACCGGATGGGCACGGACGCGCACGAGGCCTGGGACCTGTTCGCCGTCATGACCGCCGACATGCTGAAGGGTGACCGCATGCTGGAGGCGCTGGGCGGCCAGCGCATCGCGTACCCGGTGCCCGAGTACCTGCGCACCGTGCACGGGTATCTGGCCGCCGCCCTGCTCCGAGCCGAGGAGTTCGAACGCGTTCTCGCGCAGCACGAAATCACCAAGCCCACGATCTACAACGTGATGATCACCGATCTCACCAGTGCGTGCAACATCCTCAGCGAGCTGGTGCCGAAGGTGATCGGGACGAAGAAGCCGGAATGAGGTCGGCCGGCCGGGTCGGTAGGGTGCGGCGCGTGACGGGCACGGACTACGGGCTCCTGCGAACAGCGGTCAGAACGGGCCAATCTCCGGCGGACCGTTCGAGGTCCGACAGCTCACGCGATACGCCAGCCCCCGGCACGATGCAGTGGCAGAGTCGAGGGATGGACGTGCAGAGGTCACCGCTACAGCGTGAGAGGTGAGAAGCGGTGGCGCCACCCATCCTGGTCACCGGCGGTACAAGGGCGATCCCGAGGCAGCGCGGAATCTCGTGCGGGCGGGGAGACCGCACCTGGTGTACATCTCCATCGTCGGAGTCGACCGTGTTCCGATCACCAGCCAGGTCGACAGCACCATGTTCATGTGGGCCGCCTGGAGCACTGCCGGGACATCGCAGCGGGGCAGTCACCCACGCGCCGCTCCGCTATTCGCCACCGCCCGCGTGACGTGGCTTCGGCACCTGCCGGTTGAAGTGCGGCTTGAGGGCGACGACCAGGGCTTCCTTCGTACCCTCCGGGCTGTCGGTCTCCTGCCAGCGGACCTCGCGCCGACTCAGCCAGCCGGCGATGTCGGCGGCCGACGCCGCGTTGCCCGCGGTGTCGAGAAGCTGGCCGACCTGCTCGTGCAGCACCGACGACTCGCGGTTGCCGGTCAGGTGCTGCCGGAGGCGATCCCGCAGACCCCGCCTGGTCCGGCCGACGTAGATGACCACGCCGCCGTCGAGGACCACGTGCACGCCGGGCGCGCGGGGAGCGCCGGCGACGGCCTCCATGGTGTACGGCTGGGGAGCCGTGAAGCAGGCCAGCAGATCGTCGTGCGCGGTGTCGGGCATCCCCGGGACGCTACCGGCGCGGGCCCTCATCCGTGGCCCCGCACGGGCCGTCGTGGTCGTTGCGGCGTCGGCAACGGCCGGAGCCGTTGAGCTTGGCGTCGCACCAGATCCGGGTACGCAGGAACTGGCGATCCTCCTCGCTGAGGGTGGTCTCACCGAAGTCGATGGCGGTGATGTGGTCGAGCGAGTCGCGCAGGGCCACGGCGAGGGTGGTGGCCTCGTCGAGGCTAGTCAGGGTGGTGGGGAGGTGGATGATCCAGCGGGGTGCGGTCATCGCTGCCACCGACTGTTCGGTGAACCTGGATCTGTGTGGCGGCAGCCGGTGTGCCGGGACTGCCACTGCCGCAGCGCCTGGCGGATGCGTTCGGCCTCGGTGTTCGCCGTGGTCAGCTCGCGGTGCAGTCGTTCGAGTTCGTCGGCTATCCGGTTGAGGTAGTCGTGCACCTGGGCGGGGTCGAGGCCGCGCCAGCGGATGTCGAAGGAGGCGACGCGGGCGTGGTGCGGGTGCACGCGCTCCCCGGTCACGTAGATCATCGCTGCGGCGCCTCCTGTTCGGCAACCAGGGCGCGGATCTGCCGGTCGGTGAGGCCGCGTTGGTCGAGGATCCGACTGCCCCAGCGGTGCAGCCGGCAGGGGTGAGGTGCGCGGTCGTTGCGGCAGCGTGGGCCGTCGGGCCACTGCTCGGGGGCATGCACGGTGATCGCCTTGACGGCGAAGCTGACGTCTTCGGCGGTGACGTCGGGCGGTAGCGGTAGTTCGCCGAGGATGCCGTCGATCGAGTCCATGGTCCTCCCTTGGTCGGGCGGTTGCGGCGCCGAGGCGGGCGGGGACGGCCGGTACGACCGCGCGTCCGTACCGACCGGAGCCCAGCACCCACCCCGGGCCTGCTTGAGGGCCTTCCACAGCCGCACCCGGCAGCGGAAAGGTCGTTCCCGTTTGCTGTGAGTCGCGTCCTCTCTGACTCGATCTGTCGAGCCGAAGCGTCACAGGTTCGGGATGCCGGGACAGCTCTGACGACATGAGGAGCTGTGTCACAGCCGCTGCCCCGACACCGTTCGGGCATTCACCCAAAACGCAGGAAACCAAGCTGCCGAGCGAGGAAACCCGCGTCGACGACGTTAGGTGACGTACTTACCTAAGTCAACATGCATCTTGTAGTTGATGACGCCCTCGTGCTCAAATCGAAGAGCCGAGCGAGGAGTGCCATCACATGCCCAACCGACCCGCGGACTATCTACGTGTCGTCAACGCCATCACAGAGCAGATCGACAGCGGAGAGCTGGCGCCAGGCGACAAGCTGCCCACGTACGCGCAGCTGGCCGAGCAGTACAAGGTCAGTGTCTCCACCGCGCAGGCGGCACTACGGATCCTTCGCGATCGAGGCCTGGTCGAAGGCCAACAGGGGAAGGGAACATTCGTCGCCGACCGAGCTACCAAGTCCTCGAACGGATGAGGGCAAGAAGCCGTCGGTACGACCCCGACGCTGCTATCAGCTACCTCGAACTGCCGCCGCCCGATCCACACCGCGAGGGCAGACCTCACACAGCACGCAGGCCCGCAGTTAGGAGTGCCGGCACCGCACCACCGCCGCCCGTCCAGCCAGGCGGGGAAGTCGAGTTCACCGGGTCGCTCGGGGTGCAGGCGCCGGGCCACATCCACGATGTGGTCCAGGTCGTCGTACTCGGCAAGCTGCGTCCGCAGGAACACCCGCCGGACGTGTACGTCGAAGGCGATGTCGCTGCCGGACAAATCGGCGATCGGCACGCCCAGGTCGCGGGCGAGGATCTCCACTGCCATTGCCGCCTTCTTCTGCCCGATGCCGGGGAACCGGCGCAGGCGGACAGCGAGCTCGGCGGCCCCGGGGCGGCAAGCCCAGATCGAGCCGGCGTCCGCGAGTGGGGGTAATCGTCGGCGGCGGCCGCCTCGGCGAGCGGCTCGGAGCCCACGAAGACGACAATCCGACGGCGTAAGCGGCCGTACGCTTCGCGGTCGCACGCAGCGACGCGCACCCGGTGGCTCGTCCCGGCCACCGTGACCGTGAGTTCGGTGGCCGATTCGAACGTCTCCGCCAGATCTGGCCACCGGTAGGTGAACGCGGATATCGCGCGGGGGCCGTCGGCGACGGTCAGGTTCGTGAACCACCCGGCCGGCGGCTCGACCTACGGTGTATCCGGTTCCGGTCGTACCAGGACAGCCGCTCGCCCAGCCGCAGACCGAGCGTCGGCTGAGAGGCGCCGGCCCCGGCGGCGCGCAACAGTGGCAGCAGCGGAGCGGCGTACGCCTCCCCCGCGTGGATCTCGATGACACGGCCCCGCAGGTCGCCCTCGACCCGCCGCAGCTTCGCGACCACCCACTGCGCCCACGCCCGCCGATAGTCTTCGCTCTGGTCGGCAAGCGCAACGTCGTACGGCTCCAGTAGGGCGTCGGGATGCACCAGGCCGTGTTCGGCGCTCAGCACATACCAGGCGCGACTGCGGGCTTCCGCGTAACGGCGGCGCCTCTCGAACATTGGAGACTGATAGAAGACCCTGGCGGGCCTTGGCGTGCCCGCCTTCGTCTTACTGCAGCCGACCAGGACGATGTCAACCGGCCCGCTGCGCGGCGCCTCGGGCGCAGGCCGTGGCGGAGTCGGTCTCGGGGCCACCCAACCAGCCATCGAGGGCTGGGTGACAAGCCGGTAGTGGCCGTGGGCGACACGTGGGTTGCGCCCCTAAGGGACGTCTCGTAACCCGCTGTCTGTCTGTTGAGGACGATCATCGAGGATGCCTGGGTGCAGGTGATCTCCGCAGCGCGCGCCGAGTGGATCTTCCCGTTCACGGGGTTGCAGCCCGCTCAGTTCCGCAAGCTGGTCCGCCTGGTCGCCGAGCGAGGCGGGGACACGATCGCTGACGGTCGGCCGGGCCGGCAGTGGGCCCTTGACCTGCCGGACGCGTGCTGTTGGTGGCCGTGTACTGGCGCACCAACCTGACCATGCGCCAGATCGGCCCGCTGTTCGGGGTGTCGCACTCCGCCGCGCACCGGGTCATCGACACCCTCGGCCCGCTCCTGGCCCTCGCCCCCGTGCGTCGGCGTCCGGTCGACCAGATCGCCATCGTCGACGGCAGCCTGATCCCCACCCGGGACCACCGCCTCGCCGCCCCGAGCAAGAACTACCGCTACTCGACCAACCTGCAGGTCGCCATCGACGCCAGCACACGTCTCGTCATCGCCGTCGGCGACCCCCAGCCGGGAAACCGCAACGACACCATCGTCTACCGCACCTCAGGCATCGACCAGAAGCTCGCGGGCCGGCCTGTGATGGCCGACGGCGCCTACCGCGGCAACCCGGAAGTGATCATCCCGTACCGCAAGCCCTCCGACGGCAGAGAACTACCGGCCTGGAAGCAAGAGCTCAACACCCAGCACCGCACCGTCCGCGCCGGGGTCGAACACGCCCTGGCCAGGATGAAGTACTGGAACATCCTGCGGGACTACCGCCGAGCCGCCCACACCTTGATCGATACCGCTTCCGGCATCGCCCATCTCCACAACATCGTCCTCGACGGGTGAGCGCCAACCCGGTCACGGGCAACACCTTCACCTAGTTACGAGACGTCCCTTAGTGAACTCCGTAAGGCCGCGCCTGGACAGTTCACGAGCCGCCTCCAGCACCAACTCCCACGCAGATTGGGTCACGCGCACCCCAGCCGCCCGCGGTGGACTGTCCGTTGACCGTCGAGCTACTCGCCTCGGATGGGCCTCACCCTTCCATGAAGGGGCTGACCGCTGGTAACCCTCACGATGGTGCCATGCGCGATCTGACCGTTCGGAAGTGGATAAGGGACAAAGGTCGACCGCCATGAGTGCTGTCGTGGGAACTGGCGGCTGTCCCAACGGACCCGCAGGTCCGTGGATCGAACGCGCATACCTGGAAACACCGCAGGCCCTGGCCGGGGCTCACGTCCTGACCAGGGCCTCATGGTCGTTGACCGTTGCATTGACACACATCGGGCACATGGAGCACGCTGGATCGCTGCTGTAGCTGAACACAACCTCGCGTTACATCTGACTGATACCGCGCAGCTTGTCCATCACGCCGCGCTCTACCGTGACCAGATCATCCGCCCGAGGGCTGACCGCTCTTGGCTCGGCAATGTCCGGGTCAGGCGTTACACGGATGAAGACGTGTGCACCTCCCGTGCGATTGAGCACCTCGGTGACGGCCAGGGCTCGGTCGTACCCGCCAACCTTCACCGTGCCGTTCTCGTAAAGCAGCAGCCACATGCCGTTCGGTAGCACGACCCGCTGTGCGGGGTTGTGCGGTCCTTTAGGCATATCCGGCTCCTCTTTGTACAAGGCCTCGTCTTCTTTGTACATAACACTACGAGGCTTGTACAAGCGCGTCAAGGTCCTCCTGGGCTACCCGCCCGAGCACTCACCGAAGCACTGCTCAGCGCTTCAGCGACCGACGCCTGGGCTCCTGCGGAACCCCGGCAGCTGCCGCCGAGGCGATTAGCTAGGCCATCTGGACGGTCACGGGCGTGACTCGGCCGGCTTGGATCCTCCCCGCTCGGGGCTCCAATTCTGCTGGCTCGAGCGGGTCGATATGGCTCGGGGCCTACGCACGGCTGGTGCCGCACACCTACTTACTCCCCCAACCGGTTGCTTGCCAGGGTGGGACGGCCGGTCGGTCATCGTCGGGCTGCGTGCCGCAGCCGGCCGGGTCAGCGTCCCGGGGTATGGTGCTGCGATGACGGCAAGCGTGGTGGACCTCTTCTCTGGAGGGGGCGGGGCGAGCGCTGGTTTTCACGCTCACCCCGCGTTCAGCGTTGTAGGCGCAGCTGATGCGCAGTTGGGAAAACCCAGTAGTCCAAGGGGTAGCCTGTCATGCAATCTGACGTACGCCGCCAATATGGGCCTTAAGCCCGCAGAGGTGGACCTGTCGGAGGCTTCCCCCGATGAAGTCGCCCAGCTTATGGGTCTGACACACTCCCCGACCGTTCTCATTGCCTGTCCGCCTTGTACCGGCTTCTCTAGAACGCTCGCAAGGAATCATCTTCAGGATGACCCGCGGAATGGGCTTGTCCGTCGCACGGCTCTTTTCGTCCAGCACTGGCTGCCGGACGTTGTCGTGATGGAAAACGCGCGCGAGCTAGTGATGGGGCGATTCCGGGATCATCTCGCGGGGCTAACCAGCGACCTCGCTGGGTTAGGCTATCAAGTCCATGCCTCTACTCACCTCCTAAACCGTTTCGGTCTTCCGCAAAAGCGGGAGCGGGCAGTAGTTATCGCTGTGAGAGAAAATCTTCCATTGCGAACGATGGACGATCTCTGGAGCGGACTTGAGGTTGACTCGAAGGCGACACACGTACGCAGAGCGATATGGGACCTGCCGGCATTATCCGAGGGCGAGGCCCACCCAGCCGACGAGGTGCATGTTTGCCCAACATTTCGTAGCGACGCCACCCGAGACCGCATACGGTCGGTGCCGCACGACGGAGGGTCGTGGTTCGATCTGGCACAGCATGAGAACTCTGCTGTCCTCCTAACGCCTGCGATGAAACACCGGCTTGCCATCGGAGACCTGGGGAGTCACCCCGACGTATACGGACGAATGTGGTGGGATAGGCCAGCTCCGACTATTAAGCGGGAGTGTTCGCATGTCGGGAATGGGCGATACGCGCACCCAGAGCAAGACCGCCTTTGCTCCGTTCGGGAGCTGGCGATTCTTAACGGTTTCCCGGCGTCCTACAAGTTCCGGGGTGGTGTCAGCAATATGTACCGCCATATCGGTGACGCGGTTCCTCCCCTCGTTAGCTACCAGATGGCTTCGCTGGTGAACTGGATACTCACTGGCACTCGGCCCGAAAAGCAAGATCTAGTAATGCCGGACACCCATCTCACGCCCGACGACATTCGCGGCTGATTGAACATGAAGCCTCCCGCGAGTTCGCCCGATGTTTCTGCTCGCATGAAGAAGCAGAAGTCATTCGATACGTCTTTAGAGCTGCAGCTTCGCCGACTTCTCTATAGCAGGGGACTTCGTTACAGAATTCATAGCCAGATTGTCCCTGGAACGCGCAGAAGAGTGGACCTGGCATTCTTGACAGCAAGAGTCGCAGTCTTCCTAGACGGATGCTTTTGGCATGGCTGCCCACGACATGGCTCGATACCTAAAGCCAACGCTGCTTGGTGGGCCGCCAAGCTACAAGAAAATAGGTCCAGGGACGCGGATACCGACCGTCGACTTAGCGAGGCAGGGTGGCAAGTCGTCCGTGTGTGGGAGCACGAGGACCTGGCTACCGGCGCGGCAGAAATCGAGAGAGTCGTCAGGGAGCGCGCTCCGCGTCGGCCACGGAACCCGGTGCCGATCCCGAGAGACCAAAAACATGGCACCTTGTCAACTTATGGGAATCTTCGCTGCCGATGCCCCGAATGTCGGGCTGCGAACGCCCGGTACCAGGCCGAGCTGCTTGCACGCTACCGACAGGAGGGCGGACGGGGCCCGCATGGCAGCGACTATCGGTATCGAACCGGCTGTCGCTGTGACGCCTGCCGAGCTGCCCACGCTGCCGACGACCGGGCGTACCGTCGCAAGAGGAAGAGTGCCGTGTAGGGTGCGGTGGTCGTAGCGCATGCCGCACAGGGCGGTGGTGCGTAGGGCGTGGTTGGCGCCGCGGTCGCCTCCTCGGTGGAGGCGGTGGCGGCGCACCCGTCCTGAGCTGGCAAGTATGGGTGCTGCTCTGCAGAGGCGGGCCAGGGCCGCTTCGGAGTGCAGCCGGTCGGGGTTATCGCCGGCGGTGGTGAGCAGTTGAGCGGCGATGTCGAGGCCAACGTCGAAGAGATCGGATCTTGGTCGACTGCTGTCTTACCGGGAGCCTCGTCCTACAGGGGCATCGACACGCCGCCACCGCCAATGCCGCCTCACCTGCGACGGCAGGATGAAAAGGGCTCATTGTGCAGCCGGGCGTTCATGCTCTTGATCTAGGTTCGAGGTACTGATCACCGAGCCTCTGCTGAAGTTCATCCAGGTGCTGGCCTAGCGCATCTGTCGACGTCATCGTCTTCCCCCGTCGTGGATCGCGTTCAGGCTGGGCTGAAGTACCCCATTCGGGGCTGCTCCGGCCAGCCGATGAGAAGTCCACGGTCGAGAAGCGTGTTGGTGAGTTCGCAGCTCGTCTCAGGCAGCAGGCTGCAGACGTGGCATGCGGCGAGGTTCAGGCTGTCTGATCCCGTGGCCCCCGATTCCATGCACAGGGGGTCCGCCGAGCACCACCCTGCCCTCTTCAGCGCGGAGGCCAGTGTCCGGCGGAGCCGCTCTCGCTCGCCTTGGCGGACGACGCCGCCCAGGCTACCCGCGGAGTCACTGGTCGCCGTATAGATGAGCAGACCGGTCATGCTCTCGTCGGTGTAGAGGCGTTCGCGCATCGCGGAGGCGGAGTAGCCGGAGTCGAGGCTCCACTCATTGATCAATGCGTGCGCGAGTGTGTGGATCATGATCGAGTGGGCGGTGACCCGGGACCGTGGTGCAGGCTGCCCCGACGCCTCGGCACGTCGGGCGAGCAGCTTCTGGTGGTTTCTGGTGATCTTGTCCGTGCGTGCGCGGACCTCCGGCTGGGCCTCCCACGCGCGCAACCTCTCATCCGACAGCCGGAGGAACACGCCCTCACCCATCACCTCCATGGCGGGCAGCCAGTCCAGTTCGCCTGCGGCGAGTGCGGCGTTGCGGCTGGCCGGGTCGGCCCCGCTCGGCGGCTCGACGCGGGTGAAGGATTGCAGCACCCGTACCTCGCGCAGCCGCGTCACCAACATAACCTGAGCGATCTCGGGGAAGGGCGGGTCACCGTCGATGGGTCGACACTCGAAGTCGTCGCTCTCGTCGACGTCGTCGGTGGTGGGAGCGCACAGCTGTTCGTACTCTTCCGCCTTGAGGTCCATGTCGAGGTCGACCTCGTTGGACGCCCCGCGGGCCTCGAGCTGCTCGCGTCGTCGCACCGCGTCGATGAGGTGCCGGACCGTGATCCTGTCGCCGACCAGATGAGCCTTCTCCGCCTGGCGCGCGATGACCGCATCATCCTCGCCCCGCCACATCGCGAAGTGGGGATCGATCAGGTGCTGCAGTCTCGTGGACCATGGCGGGATGGCCAGTGAGGACCGCACCACTCCGAACCAGGCAGCCGACGAGCCTCGTTGCATCGTTCGGGGCGCCTTTGTGCAGCCGGCCGTCCGTTCCTCGCCGCGCAGCCACGGGCGTGCGCCGGAGCACCTGATGCCCAGCTTGCGCAGTTCACTGCGCCAGAATGCGCCCTGCATCGATGCCTTCCGGCCGCAGCCGCAGACTATTTCGATCGATCGAAGTGACGCTGTCCGACCCGAGGTGATCATCCGAAGGTCCTGTTTGCAGGGACCGACGTCCTGCGCGCCGCGGTGCACCCAGGCCCGGTACGGGAAGTCGTCCAGGTGGCCGTCCTCGCAGGCCAGCACGAACCGAGAGGGGATCAGGGTGCCGCCGCAGGCGCAGGTGGAACTCTTGCCTCCGAAACGGCCGTAGGGCTGCAACAACGTGCAGCGATGGCACGAGTAGTAGGTGGGGAAGCGTCGCAGCGCCGCTCCGTGGTACGGATTCTCCGCGGGTGGCAGGTACAGCTTGGAGACGCCTAGGGCGCGTTGGAGGCGAGGTTCGTGGGTCTGCTGAGCCTCGTTCACCTTCCATTCCTCGAGCCCCGCCACGATGTAGGAGGCCTCGTCGATGGGGATCATCGAGCCCACGCCGTAGGTGGTGATCATCTGGGCGCGGCGTGCCTTGCCGATCGCGGCGAGGGTGGGCGCGGTCGGCCGCGCCGGTCGCTGGAGCCTGGATCTTCCCGGCATGCTCATCGCCCCTCCCGGTTCAGCAGGTTGGTCTCGACATCCACGTCTCGAAGGCTGTTCATCGTCCGGAACGACCACGGCAGGTCGTCGTCCTCGAAGCTGCGCAGCAGCGCGGCGGAGTCCGGTCGACGCTTCGAGTCGCCCGCCCACTTGGCTTTCTGGTACACGAGATCGTTGTTCCAGTCGACGAGCTCCGTCCAACGGCCGACGATCTCGTCGAGATGCTCTTGGGTCGACTCCAGCTCATCGGGTGCGACCCGCTTCACCCGGTCCAGGATGCGCGCGGTGAGGTCCCGTAATTCGGGCATCAAGTCATCGAGACGACCGGCCCCGTCGTTCTCGCGCGCGTTTGGAATCGTCAGCCGAGCGGCCCCGATCAGGGCGGCATGCAGCGCGCGGTCGCGGGCCCGGGCGGAGAACGGTGTGACGCTCGTGGACTCCACCTGCCGGTACAGCGCCGAGTGGTAGGCGCGGAAGTTCTCGTAGTGCGAACGGTCACGCGAGCGCGCGGCGTTGTACAGCATGAGGACCAGGCCGGGGTAACGGCGGCCGACCCGGCTGGTCGCCTGGATGTACTCGGCGGTCGTCTGCGGTTGGCCGGTCACCGCCATGAGGCCGAGGCGGTCGACGTCCACGCCCACGGAGATCATGTTGGTGGCCAACACGACGTCGAACGCGTACTTGTCGGGGTGGCGCACGTCGAGCTGGCGGAGCCGGGAAGGGATTTCGCTCGCGGGGACGCGGCTGGTCAGCTCCGTGGTCTCCACCTCACGTGGGGTGTCGCCGGCGAGCAGCTTCAGCCGCCCGGCGACGTCGTCGTTGACCTGGAGTTCTGCCGCGGCCAGCAGCCGGAGGCTGCTGAAGTAGCCGACGAGTGTCCAGTACGTGTCGCGGACGTCGTCGGCGCCCTTGATCGTCGCGGCATGATGCAGCAGGGCGCCGTACGCCCGTACCAACAGGGTCGCCTGGCTGGTGCCGGGGGCGAACAGGCCGACGTACCGTCGCGAGGGTTTGCGCTGCGGGCTGGCTTCCACGGCGAACCAGGAGTCGCGGGCGTCGAGCCCGGACGGGGGGAACTGGTGGACGTCCCGGTCGAACAGCGCCTTGCCCTGCTCCCGGGCACGGTGGATCGTCGCCGTGGAGGCGATCACCTTGGGCCTGTCCGCGGCGATGTCCAGGGCCGTCTCGTAGAGCCCGACGAGCGTGCCGAGCGGGCCCGAGATGAGGTGCAGCTCGTCCTGGATGATGAGTTCGGGTGGCGGGGTGCCCTCTGGCGCGTTGCGCCGGTTGAACAGCGCAGCCGGGTCGGGCTTCCAGGTCATCTGAGCGAACTTGTCGACCGTGGCGATGATCAGCGTGGGTCGGTGCTGGTACACGGATTCGTCCACGAGGTGGACTGGCAGCCCGTCGCGGAACTCGCAGTCCGGATTGCCGCATGCCGCCACGAGCCGCTGCGTGCCGAGATCGACGCGATAGTGGAACACGTCGATCTCGATGCCGCACCACGGGCAGCGGCGCAGCTGCACGGGATTGTTCTCGCGCAGAGTCTCCCCGGCGCGGAGCTTCCTCAGCGCCGCCTCGGCGTCCTTCAGCGTGTTCGGAGTCGCGCTGGAACCGACCCACATGCCGATCGAGATCTCCTCACCGGGCAGATCCGGCTGGTCCCGACGGACGCGCTCCATGGCGCAGATCAGCGTGGCGGCGCGTTCGAACTGCTGCAGTGTCAGCAGGCGCAGCGTGTAGCGCATCAGGACGGTCACCCCGCCGCCGATTTCACCTCGACGGATTCTGCGCAGGAACACCGTGAAGGCGACGAGCCCGAGATACGCCTCGGTCTTGCCGCCGCCGGTGGGGAACCACAGCAGGTCGGCGACCTGCCTGTCCTCGTGGTCAGGGTCGGCGATACCCTCTAGGCAGAGCAGGATGAACCCGAGCTGAAACGGATACCAGCGGCCGGCACGCAGGTCCGCATCCGACCTGCTCTCGCGCATCATGATCGTGCGGGCCCGTTGGATCGCCATCGCCCTGTTGGCCAGCTTGAAGGCGCGCATAACGTCGGGATCGCGAGCGAGCAGATCGATGCCGCTAGCCATTCGAGCGTAGGCGGTGCGGCAAAGACGTACTTGGTCCATGGCGACCTTGCCGTAGGGCGCCGCCATGCCGGCCGCCTCCGCCTCGCGATCGTCCACCCACCTCCGGTAGCCGTCGGTCAGCCTGCGGAGCGTCTTCACCACCTGGCCGGGTTCGATCTCGGCGAGATCGATCATTTTCAGGCCGGAGACGTCGATCTCCGTGTTGGACTCGGAGAGCTGCACGTCGAAGGTCGGGGTGAAGGAGGAGTACACCTCGGCAACGGCTCGCCGGACGTCGGACGATCCTCGGGTCGTGGGTCCGCTCCATTCAGCCGCGCAACCGTGACCGATGGCGAATGTCGGTGCGTGACGATAGAGCATGCCCGAGACCAAGGTCTCGTCGTCATCGTCGATGGATGGGGCGAACTGTTCGACGATCGCCGGCTGGTCGGCGTCGGAGGCGACGCGGAGGCTGCACTGGAAGAAACACCCGGTGTCTCGCGGCGATGGTCCGTGAACGATGTGAACGTTGACCAGCGTCACCGTGACAGTGATGCTGCCGCGGTCCCAGTCCAACTCTCGGACGAGCGCACGGATCTCCAGCCCAGGGACGAGAGGTCGCGTGTGCCGGCCGGGCTGCGTGACGTCGATCGGAACCGGCGCAGCATCGATCGCGCGGCGTCGCCACCTGATCGATGACTGGTCAGTGGAGCGCGCGGCCTCCACCCCGGCTTCCACCGGATTGCCCGCCATGTCGATCGGTTCGTAGATCGCGGCTGCCACCGAGACCGTGAGGCTGCCGCATCGTGGGTCTACGGCGAAGGTCAGGCCCATCGTGGACGGGGTCTGCACATT
This sequence comes from Micromonospora sp. IBHARD004, assembly GCF_052814115.1. Taxonomy (NCBI): domain Bacteria; kingdom Bacillati; phylum Actinomycetota; class Actinomycetes; order Micromonosporales; family Micromonosporaceae; genus Micromonospora; species Micromonospora sp. IBHARD004. The sequence goes on along the minus strand of NZ_CP199934.1, from coordinate 1,232,143 downwards.
GGCCATCGACACGCCGATGTCGGGCTGCTCGTCCCGGTCCAGTCGGGCAGCCGTCAGGTCGACGTCGGACTCGGCGGCGTCCTCGGCGGCGTCCTCGGGCTCGCGCTGCGGAAACAGCACTCCCGTCAGGTAGCTGCTCACCGGCCCGTCGGTCAGGATCTCGTCGGCTCCGCCCGCCGGGCCGAGCACATCGAGAACGAGCTGGTCGGTCAGGTCGTCCCTGAATTGGAAGTGCTCGTCGAAATCAACCATCGTCGGACTCCGCCTCCGCGTAGTGGAACCGGCTCAACCCGCTCAGCCGGGGTGTCAGCCAGACGCCGTGTTCTCCCAGACCGGCACGCCGCCCCGCGGCGGTGCTGCCGGTGACCGCCTCGACGTCGTCGATCCAGCAGTCGGAGATCGACGTGGGCCAGGCCGAGCGCGCGTCGATCGTCTTGCGCCCGTACATGTACCGGGCAAGGGCTTGTCGGAACAGCGGTGAGACGACCCCGATGGATCGGCCGCCGTGCTCGACGGTGTACGGCGGCACGGCCAAATAGTCGTCGACCCTCTTTGCACTGCGGATCAGCGTCACGGGATCGCCCGACTGCACCTTCGCCGCCAGATAGTCCTGCAACTCGACCGGGTCCGCCGTGAAGCCGACCGTGCCGGCGGGGAAGTCCTTGCTGACGTCGCCACCCTCCAACGCCATTCCGTGACGCCGCCCCCGATGGCGGAAGTGATAACGGCCCCAGCGGTCCCCGTTGGGTGGGCGCTTGGTGTACACCCCGCCCGACTTGGGAAGCGGTTCCAGCCGGAACAGATCGTCCCGGCATCGCGTCATGGCCATGTACAGCAGACGCGCCTCCTCCATCGGATCATCGTCGTCCCGGCGCCGGCGGTCGAGCACGAACACGCGGTCGTATTCGAGGCCCTTGGCCCGGTGCATCGAGGAGACCGTCACCGCATCCGGCGGCGATGTGATAGCCAACCTCGCCAGGCGTCCGCCCGCGAGCGCCGAACGGAGCCGACCGAGATCGATGCGGTCCGCACCCGTCCGGCTGACCGTCAGCAGCGCCTCCCACGCCGCGCCCAGCGACTCCCCGGTCAGGCCGGTGTGCTCTGCGAACGCGGCGAGGTCGGCGGTGAGGCCGGCGTGCCGGCGGAACAGGGTCGCCAGCCATCGTGGATTGGCATCGTCACCCGCACGGCGCTGAAGTCGATGCCCTACGCCGGCCCAGTGCAGCTCGGCCGACACCTCCAGGGCCTGACCGTTGTCCCGGCACAGGATCGCGCAGCTGCCATCCAGGTACGCGAAGCCGCCGAGGATGTCATCCAGCTGCCCTGCGCTGGGCGCACCGAGGAACTCGTCCCGTATCCGCCGCGGGATGTCGGCCGCGGACGCGCCGCTCGGCGTGCGGAGCGCCTCGCCGCACGCGAGGAGCCCGGGCGGACGTGGCGTACGTGCTCGGAAGTCCTGGGTCAGCGCGAGTTCCACGAGGTCACCGGCGTACCTGCCGCGTACCCACGAGAAGATGTCCGGCTCACCGCCGCGTTCGCGGACCTGGAATCCGTAGATGGCCTGAGCCGGGTCGCCGACCATGGTAAAGCCGCAGTCCACCGACGTCAGCAGTGCCTCGACAAGCTCTCGACGGACGCCGACGAGGTCCTGCACCTCGTCCAGGAGCACATGCCGGAGTGAGGCGGTGTACGCCTCGGCGTGCCCGTCGAGGACGGCGCCGGTCGCCTCGCGAATCCGTTCGTCGAAGGACAGCTGGTGCCAATCCTGGTCCGCGTAGGTCTGGTTCAGCAGATCCAGGGCCCAGGCGTCGAAAGTGCGGGCGGTCACGAACCGGCCGCGTCCGGTGGAAGCCGCGGTCCTCGCCGCGAGTTCACGCACCGCGGCTCGCGAGAACGAGAGCATCAGCACCTCGTCGGCGGACAACTCCTCGTCGAGCAGGTGGTCGAGGCGGCGGACCAGCGTGTACGTCTTCCCCGTACCCGCTGGCGCGATGACGAGGGTGCGCGAGTCAGCGGGGCGGGCCGCGGCCAGGGCCTGCTCCGGCGTCGGGCGGTCGTCGACGGCGGCCGGTGCGTTCACGACGCGCTCCACATCCTCTCGAACTCGGTGAAGGCGAGCTCCTCGCCGTAGTTGACGATGTTGTCGCGTACGTTGAGGATCAGGCACCGGTCGGTCCCACCATTGGCGCGGCCGCGCAGGCCGCGGCCGATCATCTGCTGGTACACGTTGGGGCTGTACGTCGGTCGGGCGACGACGACGGCGCGCGTGGCGGGCGCGTCGAAGCCCTGGTGCAGCACGCCGTAGTTGGTGAGAATGCGAATCCGACCCCGGCCGAACTGTTCGATGATCCGCCGCCGACGTGCCGGTGGCGTCTGCGAGTCGACAGCGGCGGCGCTGACGCCGTGGTCGTCGAGGACGGCGGCGAGGAACCGCGCGTGGTTGACCGAGGTCGCAAACACCAGGACCGGCCAGTCCGGATCCAGGTCGAGCAGCGCCTTGATCAGGGCCTCGTTCCGCGCCTGGTCATCGGCGAGCCGCCGTTCCGCCTCCGGCGGCAGCGTGCCGCCGCGCAGTTGGGACATCCGAGATACCTCGGATTCGGTGAGCGTCAGCTCGCCTCCCTCGAGGACGCGGTGGTCGACGCGGGCGAGGATTCGCTTGTCCTGCAGCGTCCGGTACACGTCGTCGCCGAACACGTCCTTGTCCAGCCGCGTGTTGCCATACCTGCTGACCAGGCGGCTCGTCTCCGCGCTGTTCTTCCCCCGGAACGGCGTCGCGGTGAGTCCGATGAGCGGGCGGGCCGTGCGGTACTGGGTCAGCCCGAGTTGCTCCAACAACCGGGTATAGCTCTTCGTGGTGGACCCGTGCGCCTCGTCGACGATTACCAGTGCGGGTTCACGCAGCCAGGCGTAAGCCGGCTTGTCGAGGTTGTATGTGAGCTTGTCGTCGGTGGCGATGACAAGGTGCGGATTATCCGTGACCGGGCCCGCGTCGCGGGTGCTCCAGAATCTGCTGATGGTCAACCGGGTCTGCCCCACGCCGGCCTTCTCCCAGACGTAACGCCAGCTCTGCACCGCCTGCTCGCACAGCTCCTCGGATTGGGCAATCCACAGGATTGGTCCGCCAGGACCCTCTGAACCGTATTCCTTGAGGTACCGGATGACCGCCTCGACGGCGATGCGGGTCTTGCCTGCACCGGTCGGCAGACTGAGCATCGCCCGCGTCTGGGTCTCCTGCATCAGCAGCCGATGCATCCGTCCGGCCAGCTTCTCCTGATAGTCGTGGAGTGGGAAGTGGGGCGTGGGGCCGGCGACGTGCTCGGTCTCCAGCGGCTGCTCCTCCCGCACGCCCCCGAAGGCGTCGGGCAGGCGCAGATCGGCGACAACGCTCAGGGACTTCCGGTCGCCAGTGAAGCCGACTGCGAGCGCCTCGTGGGTTTTCCCGAGATCCTCCCGGTGGTGCCGCAGGATGCCGTCACGGTGCGCATGTAGCGCCAACTCGGCGATGCGACGATCGTCGACGGGCGCACTCGTCCGTGCCGTCTCCCAGGCGAGCAGCCCTTCCGGCAGCCCGCGACGCAGCCGCTCCGCGCCGATCAGCAGGAGGACCTTGTCCACAATGTTCCTTGTGGCGCGGACCTGCTTGAGCACCTCTTCGTTCTTGGCCTCCTCGCTGCGGGCGAGAACGCTCTCAATCTCCTGCGGGGACAGGCCTAGGTCGAGTTCCCGAGTGATGGCCTGCAGGATCGACCGTTTGTCCGTCGTATGGCGAACGTAGACCACGCCGTCCCGTGCCGCGACGTCCAACGGGCTGGTTCGGATGCCGTTCGGTGTGCGCTTTACCTCCTCCAGTTCACTGCACTGCACGAAGGCCCACCCGTCGGCCTTTCGGCCGCGCAGGACTCTGAGGTGGGGGTACTCCGTGACGACCGCAACGGGTTCCGTCTCCTCGACCTTGCGCAGCTCGGTACTGACCGTCTCGGCGTACCGCCGCATGCCCCAGTGCTGCACCATCGCGTCGACGTCGGCCGCAGTCGGCGCCAGCAGCGCGGGAATGGTCTCCAGCACCAGTGAGTCGTATTCCTCCCGACTCGACGCGACGCAGATCTGGTCGTCGGGCCGGGTGCCCCAGTTGTCGCCGATCCGGCAGCGGGTGTCGCCACCGGGCCAGTCGGCCCCCGACCTCAACACCAGCGCGTAGGCCATGCCCGGCACGGCGTCGTCCTCGGTGACGGCAACGGTCTGCACCAGGTGCTGCCAGAGGTGGCCGGGAATCTGGCCGATGGTCGTGGGCAGCCCGAGCACGTCGGCGATGCCGCGGTCGATCAGCGCGACCGGCAGTACGCCGCGGTACTCGTTCAGCGAGGGACTGACGGCGAGGTCCATCGAGACGACGCCCTGACTGGTCTGCAGCATTCCGTGCCGACGGACCATCCACACCAGGGGCGAGTCGACTTGCTGCGTCAGCCGGCCGGCTCGAGCGCTCCAGTCGCGCACCAGCCGGTCGGCCGGGAGGTTCTTGATGAACAGATGCTTCGCCTCGGCGCTGAGGGTGGCCAGCACGCCGAGCGGTCCGGGCGGGTTGGTGCCACCGACGACGAGGCTACTCAGCCTAGGGTGGGGCACTCCGGCCGGGAGCAGCGCACACATTGCCTTAAGAGAAGCGACACGGTACTCGTCGAACCACGCCGGGCCATGCGGATCGATGTCGGGCACCGGCACGTCCGACATGCCGAGCGCCTCAAGTACTGGTCGGTCGGCGGAATGCACTCGCAGGTCCACTGCGACATCCCGGTCGCGGCTGCCGTCGGAAGGCACCACCCGTCCGGGAAGCAGGCAGTCGATGGGGCGGCGGTAGCTGCCGCCGACTGTACGGACGCGCAGGTCGTGCGACCAGTCGGCGGTTGACTTCGTGATCACCTCTGCGGCCTGGTGCGGTGTCACCCGACGGCACAGCCTCCAGAAGTCCTCCCACTCCTGCTCCTGGTAGTGGGTGAAACCCTTGTCTAGGACGGCGGTGAGCCGCCCTACAGGGGTGGCCTCGTGCACGCCCAACGTGTCCAGTGCGCTGCGCAGCCCGATCACGTCGGTCACTCGCGGATCGACGTAGACGAGGTCGTCGGTCAGCTCGTCCTGTCCACTGCGTTGGAAGACCTCGGTGGTGCCGACAGCCATCATGCCGTGCGACTCGGTGAGCAGGATCCGCGCGCTGCGGGCGCTGTTCGCTTGCTCGTGGTTGCCGCGGACCATCGCGGCGGCGATCTGGACGGCGCGGGCGGACGCCTCGGCGCTGCCGTCCGACACGAGCGCCTCCAGCCACTCCCGGGCGGTCGCCCCGCGACGTCCGGCACCGTCGAAGATGAGTCGTGCCTTCGCGCGACGTTCCCTGCTCTCGATCGACTTGTGCGTCCAGTCGACCGGCCTACCGGGATGGCCTGCCCAGAGTTTCAGCCACTCGTCCGACATGTTCTCCGGTGGCATCTGCAGCTCGGCGGGTCGGCGGAGTTCGCCGTTCTGGTCCGGCAGTGAGGGCAGCGACGCCGCGGTCGTCCACACCGCCTTGGTCAACCGCTCGTCTGCCCACTGCGGAGCCTCGGCGCCACGGCCGGGCAGCAGCATCAGATAGGAGCCCGGGTCGCCCGGATCGACGAGCTCCGGCATTGACTCCACCACGAGTCGGGCGGCCTGCTCGATCAGTTCGTCGTTGAAGGCGTTGCGATCGAAGAGATTCTGCCGGTCCTCGCTCGTCTTCCACGGAGCGTTGAGTAGACCCCGCAGCGTCGTGGCGTAGTTGGTGGGGAAGTAGGCCCAGAACGCGCCCCGATCGCCGGTTCCTCGGAGCGGCACCGCCCAGGCAATGTCGATCTCGGGACGGTCGTGCAGCTCTCCCGCGCCGGCCAGCGCCGTCTGCGACGGGGTGTGCGTACGACGGAAGACGTTCCACTGGGTCGTGGACTCTGTGCCGCCGACGCCGAAGGCCTGCAGGGTATGCAATGTGTCAGTCGACTTGACGAACAGTTCGCGGATCACCGCTCGCGGGCCGGACCGGTCCTCCAGGCACAGCGAAGAGACGTGGGGCGAGAACAGTTGGAATTCCGAGGGGAAGTTCCTGAGGTCCAAGCTCAACCGCGCGGCACTGCCGGGCAGGAGGGGCATCCGCACCACGGTGACCGCCCACTCCAGTAATTCGGCGAGCAGTAGGTCCTGCACGGCGGCCCGCTCGGTGTCGATGAGGCGGGCCATTCTCAGCACGGGTATGTCGGTCGCGTTCGGCGCGACCGCACGGATGGCCTGCTCGGCCCACTCCCGGTCGAAGCCGAAGGAGCCGGTCGTACTGAAGAATTCAGGGGTGTCGCTGACGCTGAGGACGGATTTGACACCTACGCCGAAGCGACCGATCTGACCGCCACGCTTGCGGGAGACGCTCATCCGGAGGATCGTGTCCGCGCCCTCCGGGGTCATCGGATTCCCAGTGTTGGCGCAGTAGAGGAACCGGTCCGTGAGAATGACCCGGATTTCGCCGTTCTCCAGGCCGCGCATCTCGTCGGCGCCGTTCTGGACCAGCTCGTAGACCTGGCGCTCGCCGTAGCCTCCCTGATTGATGCGCCGCTCACCGTTGGCGTGCTCCTGGATCAGGCCCGGATCGATGCGGTACGTCTCCAGGACGCGTTGCGACTGCTCCTCGACGACCTGTCGCACCGATCTATCAGATACGTCCGCGTCAAAGGCCATCTCATTCCTGCCCGATGCTGGTTTGTCGCTCTCCTCAGGTAGCAGGACGGTTGGGAGAGACGATTCTGTGGGCGTCATCTTTTCGCCTATGCAGAGAGTCGGTGAGTGGACAGGTGGGCCAGTACCGCTTGGTTAGCTTCCCAACCGTCAGGGAACTTGACCGGAACGTTGAGGTGCACCGGCTCTGCCGAGGGGTGGGCGTCCAGCAGCTCCGCAATCCCCGCCCGGGTCACCACGATGCAGGCCTGCCGGTGCCGTGACGTGAGCACGCAAAGCCGCCCCGACTCCAGGTGGAACGCCGTCGCGTCCCGCCGCCCCGACAGCGGGTGCAGCACAATCGTCACGTCGTACTCCCGCCCCTGGAGCCGGTTGGCGGTGTCGACGGTGATGCCTGCGGCGGCCTCGCCGAGCTGCGCGCGGATGGCCGCCACCTGGTCGCGGTGCGCGGCCCCGATCGCGATCCGGTCCGCGGTGACCGACGCGCCGCCCGGTTCACGTTCCGAGACCGCGACCGCTCCCCGCTCCAGCACCCGGCGTGCCAGGGCTGCGCACGCCGCGGCCGCCTCCGCGTCGGTCCGCAGCGTGTGCCGGGCCGGCAGCTCATACAGCGCCCACCCGGTCGCCGCCGCCGTCTCCACGGCAGCGTCGATCGGCCCATGCCCGAACCCGGCCGTGGTGAACGACAGCGACCGCTCGCCAGCGGTCGTGCCGGCCTGGAACCCGGTAAAGGGGTAGAACGCCTGGGCCACCAACGGCGCCGCCGAGGGAGGCAGTCGCCACGACACCGGCAGCCGATGCACCGGCAGGTCGGGGTTGTGCCGCAGCAGCGCCACCACCGCGGACTGCATCGGGTCCCAGGTCAGCCCGGTCCACCGCTCGGTGTCGACGGTGGAGAACGGGTCGAGTTGGCCCGGGTCACCGACGAACAGGGCCCGCTCGAACCGGCTCGCCACGCGCAGCAGGGCGTCCGACCGCATCTGGTACGCCTCGTCGACGATCGCCCAGGGCCAGCAGCCCTCGGACACCATGGCCCACTTCGCGGCCGTACCGATGATGACGGACGGACCACCGAGGTCGGCGACCTTGGCGGCGACCCGGACCGTGGCGTACTGCTTAATCCGCTCGGACGCCGCGTATTCGGTGGCCGAAAGCCGCCCGATGTGCAGCTCCGGCGCCTTCCGCGCGAGTCGGTCGATCAGGTCGTCGACCTGTTCGTTGGTCTGCGCGATCACGATCAGCGGCTCGCCGGCGCGGGCCAGCTCGACGGCGGCGCGGACGACGAGGGTCGACTTGCCGGCCCCAGGCGGCGAGTCGACCACGACGCCGCGGTGCAGACCGGAACGCAGGTCGGCCAGCACCTCGGTGATGACGCGCTCGGCCTGAACCGACGGCGAGTCCGCCGGCGCGTCCGGGAGAAGCAGGGTGGTCATGGTGCTCACCGCCGTGCCGGCATGTCGTAGTCGAACTGCCGCAATCGGTGCCGGGCGATGTCGAGCTCGTCGAGCGTGAAGAGCGACTCGTACTCCGGCTTGGCCACCAGCGCCTCCACCGTCAGGTCGAGCCGCCCGCGCTCCCACAGCGCCGCGAACCCGTCGGACACCACAGGGCTGGCGAGCAGCTTCTTGGCGGTGGCGAGCCCACCGTGCTCGGCGATCATGCCGAGGAAGTAGGTGGCGTTGTAGCCGGCCTCGCGCCGCGCCGCCTCGTACACCCCTCGCATCGCCCGCTCGAAGTCCGCGCCCGTCCCCTGGTCGCCGCCGGACTGGGCGGGTACGACCGGCGCGGTCTGCGAGCCGTTGGCGGTCTCGCCGCCGGCATCCGTTTCCTCGCCGAGCGGCTCACCGTCGGCGTCGGCGAGCCCCGCTGCCTGCTCATTGCGCCGGGCTACGTAACCCCGCAGGGCGTCGACCGAGGTGAAGACCTCGTAGCCAAGCTCCTCCATCCGGGCCAGCTCCGGGTTGGTGTCCAGTTCCAGCACGACCGGGTTACCCAGCCCCGGCTGCAGCCCGTCCGGCCAGTACGCCTCCGCCACGCCCAGCACTCGACCGGTGGCGGGGTCGGCGATTTCGCTGTCGAGGGCGGGCTCGGCGCAACCCGCGGCGACGAGCTCCTCGACGAGGGCCTTCACCTGCCCGGCGCGGACGTCGTCGGCCTCCTCCTCGGTGACCACGACCACCGGTCGCAGCGGCTCGGCGGCGGGCTTGGTGCCGTCCCGGAGGCCGGCGAGGAATCCGTTGGCGGCGTTGGCCAGCAGTTCCCGGCGGGCGGCGAGGAAATCCAGGTACCGGTCGGGCCGCCACAGCTGCGGGTCGGTCGGGATCCACTGGGATTCGAGCGCGCCCGGGTGCTTCTGCTGGGTCTCGGCGAAGTAGTCCTCCGGCGGCCGCTTGCCGATCGCGAGGTTGGTCTGCTGGGTCAGGAAGGAAAAGTTGGCGACGGCGTTGACCTCGGACCGGCCGTAGCCGTGCTTGTAGAGCAGCGCCTTGGGGAAGATGTGGTGCACCTGCAGCGAGGTGAGGTGGCCCAGCATCTCGCTCTTGAGCTCCAGGCCGGAGCCGAAGTCGCGGGCGCCGAGCACCCGGGTGAGCAGGTAGAGCAGCGGGTAGAAGCGCGAGCCACGGCCGAAGCCCTCGAAGTCCTGACCATCGATCACCAGGTTGCCGCCGCGCCAGCGGGTCAGGCTGGTGACCAGGCCGTCGATGCCGCTGCGGGCGACCGTCTCGTAGTCCTGGGTCAGGATCGTCTCGGTGGAGCCGGCGAAGCGGCCCCACAGCGCCGCGTGGATGTACCAGAAGAGCATCCGGTCTCGCTGGGTGGCGTCGGCGAACGTGCCGCCGTTGAGGTGCAGGAAGCGGGAGACCACCGGGAAGGCGTAGCGGCCCATCAACACCCGGTCGTGGTCCAGACCGAGCCGCCCGGAGACCACGTCGAGGAAGCCGCTGATGTAGCGCTCACTCGAGGTCAGCGCCTGCGCGAAGTCGGTCGAGCCAACCCCTTCCAGGAACTCGAACTGGGCCCGGCCCGTCGCTACCGCATTGACGTTCCGCAGCAGCCAATCAAGGTTGAACTGGAATCCGGCCGTCGACCAGGTGCCCAGGTGCTTGCGCATCGTCGAGCGAGCCTCGGGCCAGTCGGCGCAGATCTTCGCCAGCGCCAGGTCGCCCTTGGACAGCTTGGTGCCGCCCGAGTTGACCCGGTTGAAGATGTCGACGACGACGTCGACACCCTTGTCCGCGCCGGTGATCTTCTCCTGGTGGAACTCGCGCTCGAGGATGTTCCTCAGCCGGATGAGCCGACCCATGTACGTCGCAAAGTGCGGCATGGTGGCCGGGTGCGCCGTGAGGTTCCCGATCTGCGGTTCGATGCCGTCGATGAAAAGCTCGGTCACGTCGACCCAGGTCGGGTCGTCCCTCATCTTCGCCGGCGCGTAGAACTCGAAGGTCTCCTCCTCGACATTGAACCGCAGGCCGGTGAAGGCGGCCGGGTCACCCTCGAAGAAGGCCGGCGGCTTTCCGCGGACCACCCCGTAGAGGGAGGTGATCCGCTGCTGCCCGTCGAGGAGCAGCAGCTTCACCCCGCCGCCGACGTGGTCGCTGCCCCGGACCGAGCCGTGGTCGGCTTCCGTCTCCCACACCAGCAGCCCGCCGACGGGGAAGCCGAGGTAGAGCGAGCGCATCAGGCCGCGTACCTGATCCCGGTTCCACACGTAGCCCCGCTGGAACTCCGGCAGCAGCACGGTGCCGGAGTCGATCTGGTCGAGGATCGTGCCCAACTTGCTCATGTCAGTTCCCCCACGGATCTGAGCGCTTGGTCATCGGGTGCTGGTGCGGCGGATCGGAGTAGATCATGACCACTCCTCACGGGCGTCCTCGGCGGTCGGCGCGCTGTCCTCGTACGGCGCCGGCGGGCCACCGTGGGTCCACGGCGTCTCCTCCCGAGACGGGAAGGCACCCGGCGGCATGAAGGAGTCGCTGAGCGTGGTGTAGCAGATCCGCTTCCCCACCTCCGGCACAGTGCCGGGGGCCGGGGTGAGCGAGCGCCCCATCCCGCCCGTCAGCTCCAACACGACCGCGGTCGTACCGTCGTCCCGCGGCGACACCGACATCACCCGCGCCTTCTGCCCATTGGGTTGTTCGGGCGAGAACAGCGTCGTGCCCGGCGTGACCAGCACCGGGTCGGTGGTGGTCACCGCGATCCAGGGCCGCAGCGCGCGCCGCTTTCCGCTGGTGTCGATCCGCGTCGGGTGGGCGGCGGTCACGTCGCCGACGAACGCCTCGCCGGTGAGCCGGTAGTCGGCCATCACCATCGGGTCGTCGTAGGCGCGCTGCACGTCGTACGAGGTCAGCGCCCGCTCCATGCGGTGCAGCTTCCTGGCCGCGGCGACCGCTCCGTCGCGGCGGGGCTGCGGGAATCCGCCCTCGTCGAGATGCTCGGTGAAGTTGGTGAAGGCGTCCCGGTCCTCCGCCCAGCGTTTGGGCACGTGCGCTCCGGCGGGCAGATCCCGCAGCAGCGAGATCGCCTGCCACATCAGCCGCCAGGTCGGCTCGAGCTGCGAGCGCAGGATGTCCTCCAGCTCGTCGCGACGCCGGGCCACCTGCGAGTCGGTGGCCACGGCCCGGTCGTACGCGGCCATGGCCGGGGCCAGCACCTCGTTGTCGAAGGTCGGGTCGGTGGCCGGACCAGCGGGTGGCCAGGTCACCGGATCCTCGGCCGCGGCGGCCGCTTCGGCGCCCGTCATGCCCGGCGAGGGCGTGATCCAGGCCAGGAGTGCGGCCAGCTGCGCGTCCTCGAGCGGGCTCTGCCCGGTGGCCCAGTGCATCGAGAGCGCCTGGGTCATCGCCACCAGCGCCGACGAGCCCGGGTGCTCGGCGCGCTCGAAGAAGTACGTCAGCCAGCGGCCGAGCAGCGGCACCGACGGATCCACCGGGTAGTCGCCGTCGGTGCGGCGGAACCGGGTGGACCGGCCGAAGAGCCGGGTGAAGCCGACCCCGCCTGGGTTGGGAACGAGCAACTGCGGCGCGTCGGCGTACCGGTGGCGGGTGTCCTTGCCCTTGTTCGTCGGCACCGCTTCGACGTCGCTGCGGAAGCTGTCGATGTAGGAAACAACAACGCCCGCCAGCTTGGCGGCGAACGCGAACCGTTGGTCGCGGTTCCGGGGCTGCGGCACGATCAGCAAGGTCGGATCGTGCCGGTCGTCGCCCACCATCGCGGCGAGCGGCGCGTTGGCCTCGCCCGCCATGGTGAGCGGGATGAAGACCAGGGGCCGGTCGGCGACGTGCAGGTGACGGACCGTGGTGATCCGCTGGGCGATGCCCTCGACCACGGCCTCTGCCCTTGCCAACGTGGTCAGGGTGCTCATCCGGCCACCCCGCTCATCAGCTCGGCCCGCAGCCGCGCGGCGGCGCGCAGCAGTTCGGCGGCTTCCTGCTGGTCCTCCGCGGGCGCGAGCTGGTTGCGCGCGATGGCCAGCGCCGTTTCCACCCGCTCGATGCCGCCCATCTCGTCCCGAGCGGACTTGCCCAGCGCCGCCGTGCAGCCGCGCGCCTCGTGCCGGCAGAAGTACGCCAGCTCACAGCTGGCCAGACACTCCGGCGCGTACCGGGCTTCGACGGCCTCAAGGGCGGCGACCAGCGAGGCCGGCGAGCGGGTGGGCACCCCTTTGTCGTCGGGCGCGAAGTCGAAGCTGAGAGTGGCCGGCAGGTCGGCCAGCAGCGCGTCGATCCGCGTCATCCGGGACAGCTGCCGACGCAGCACGGCGAGCTGCTTGCGGACGTCGATCCGGACCGCCATCGGCTGGTTGGAGAAGTCGCGAGGGCAGACCAGCACGACGTCATGCGAGACGCTCTCCGGGTCGTATCCGGTCTCGCCGAGCAGCTCGCGCATGGCCAGCACGTAGACCGCGGCCTGGATGGCGGCGGCTGCCACCTTGCCGGAGTCGGCCTGCCCGTCGATGACCGCGAAGGACTTGATCTCCACCACGTGGAACTGCCCGTCGTGCTGGAACGCGATCAGGTCCGGCTCCAGGTAGGCCTGCTGGCCGGCGACCTCGAGCCGCAGCAGCGGGTGGTCGAAGAGTGTGCCGGCCCCTTCGGCCTGGGCGGCGGCGCGGGCGAGCAGGGCGCGCGACCGGGCGTACCGGAGGTCCTGGCTCTTTTCGTGGCCGGCGACCGACTCCAGGTCGTCGTAGGAGACCTCGGGGATTTCAAGGTCGAGCCGCTCCCGCAGCAGCCGCAGCAGCTCGGCGCAGCCGTTGGCTTTGACCTGTGCCTCGAAGGTGTTGCCGCGGGTGATGGCGAACTGCGACTGGCCGAAGCGGGCCGGGTAGTCGATGTAGGCGGCCAGTCGCTGCTTGTCCACGCCGGCGCAGTCGAGCACCGCCCGGCGGGCGCAGCCCGGGTTCGTGGTCAGGGCGGCGATGGTCCGGGCGTTGTGCCGGTTCGCGCCGCCCCCACCTCGAATCGTTGCCAGGCGCTGGCCAACGTCGGTCATGCCGTCCCCCTGAGTACGCGCAGTTTGCTGCCGAAGAGCTGCTCGGCCTCGTCCATTTGTCGGCGACCGCGCTCGGCCGCCGCTTCCCGCTGCGACCGGTCTGCGTCGGCGTGCACCTCGAGCTCGGCCTGCGCGGCCATGATGACGATGGCGTGGTCCACGGACTCGTACCCGTCGGCGGCGCCGGGGATGGTGGACGCAAACCGCCGGAGGAGGCGAACGACGCCGAGGTTCTCCTTCGACATCCGCGAGGCATGCTCGGCGACCTTGATGGCGGCGGTCAGGAAGTCAACACGGGGGCTCAGCGGCCCGATGATGCGCCGCTCGAGCGGCCACGTGGAGACCGCGAGCAGGCCGCGGGCCGGCGCCAGGTGATCGGCGGTCAGGGCTGAGCAGAGGTAGTACGGGCGGGAGTGCCGTGCGGTGCGGAAAGAGCGCTCCTCGTCGCGGCGCAGGTGGGTCAGCTTGCCGGCAGCAAGCCCGGGGGACGCCGAACCGAAGAACGCGTTGTGCACCTCGGCAATCAGCTTCGGTGCGGCAGGGGCCGACAGCAGGGTGAGGGCATGGTGGACCTGTTCACGCACCGACACCAGCGGGGCGTCGTGTTCTGACGGCGGAGCTTCGACCTCGGCATCGTCGGCGAGGTCGGTGAGGGCCTGCTCCCAGGCGCGCTCGGCGCCTCGCAGCTCGGCGCGCAGCGCCCGGGCTCGAGGCTGGTCGCGCGCGATGACGGCCCGGCGGACCGCCGCTCGGAGGTCGTCAATCCGACGCTCCAGGTTCTCTATGGACTCAGCCACGAGAGGCATGGTACAAGTTCCAGTGTTTCCCAGCAATCCCCCGTCTTCGGGATTGTTGCCGTGGGGAAACGATACCTACCGTGACGCCTGGAAAGGAGAGCCATATGGCCGGGGACCAGTCCCTACTTGACCAGGTTTTCGACCGGCTGGCCGAGGACAACATTGCCGACGAGGTGGTGGACCTCGTGCTCGGGGCCTACGTCGGCGACGCTGCGCTCGACGCTGTCCTCGGCGGCGAGCCGGTCGACCTGCCGGAGCGCGACCCGTCCACGCGGCCGCGCCCGCAGCCGCTCTACCTGGAGTCGGTCACCGTCGCGGGCTTTCGGGGTGTCGGTCCACAGCAGAGCCTGCGGCTGCAGCCCCACACCGGGCTCACCCTGGTCATCGGTCGCAATGGTTCCGGCAAGTCGAGCTATGCGGAGGCCGTCGAGCTCGCCCTCACCGGGAACAGCGCACGCTGGACCGATCGTAACAGCGTCTTCAAGAACGGCTGGCGCAACCTGCACTGCGGGTCGCCCTGCGAGATCGAGGTGCTGCTCCGCGCCGAGGGCGCCAAGACCCCGATTCGCGTACGCCGAACGTGGCGTGACGACCACACGGAGGCCGACCAGGGGGCTGGCAGCGTCCTGGCGGACGGGCAGCGGTACGCCGATGCGGCGGAGCTCGGCTGGCAGCAGCCGCTCGACGTGTATCGGCCGTTCCTCACCGCCAGCGACCTGGGCCGGCTCGTCACCTCCACGCCCAGCGGGCTCTTCGACGCCCTGGCCCCCATCCTCGGCATCGACCCGGTCGTCGACGCCGACAAGAGATTGATGCGGGTGCGCAGGGAGCTCAACGACCGCATCACGGCAGTGAAGACGGTACGCGAGTCGCTGCGTACCGCGCTCGCGGACATCGACGACGATCGGGCGCGAGCCGCCGCCGCCATCCTGGCGAAACGGGCTGTGGACCTCGACGCTCTCGACCGGCTGCTCGCCGACGCGGGCAGCGACACCAACGATCCGGTCGCGGCCGCAGCCCGCCGCTTGGTCGCCGTCGCGCTGCCCGACCTCGGCTACGTCGGTGAACTCGCCGACGAACTCGCAGCGGCAGCGAAGCGGGTGTCGGAGCTCGCCGCCACGCGCGCCGGCACCGCCGACCACGCCGCCCAGCTCCTCCGGATGGCGGTCGGCTTCCACGACGAACACGGAGAGGGCCCCTGCCCCGTCTGTGGCACCGGAACTCTCGACACAGCCTGGCGCGCTCGGGCCACCAACACCCTTGACCAGCTCCAGCGCGAGACGATGGCCGTCGACGAGGGGCACCGGCGGCTGCGGGAGGCGCAGTCGCGGGTACGGAACCTGCTCGACCTCGACCGGCGGATCGGTGTTGACGACCTGGAGGCGCTCGCGGGCGTCCTCGACCAGCCCGAGGTGGTAGAGCGGTTCCGCGGCCTCGTGGCGGACTTCCACGCGCCCACCACGGATCTCGCATTTGACGAGCTGGCCGCGCACCTCCGCGCCACCTATCCGCCGCTCTTCGAGGCGTTCGCCGCCCTGCAGCAACATGCGACCGGGTGGCTGCGGCAGCGCCACGACGCCTGGCGGGAACACGCCGCCGCGCTGCAGGACTGGCTCAACCGCGCGTGGGCCTCCTCGGACCACGCCGCGAAGCTGAAGCGGGTCAACGCGGCTCGGGACTGGCTCAAGACGGCAACCGCCGAACTGCGGAATCAGCGACTCGCGCCGTTCGCGCAGCGGTCCCAGGAGATCTGGGACGAGCTGCGCCAGGAGAGCAACGTCGAGCTGAGTGGGATGCGGCTCGACGGCATGAACAACCGCCGTAAAATCTCCTTCCCCGTCACGGTTGACGGCACCGCCACCTCGGCGATGGCGGTCATGAGTCAGGGTGAACTCCAGGCGCTGGGGCTGGCGGTGTTCCTGCCGCGGGCCTGCGCCGAGGACAGTCCGTTCCGGTTTGTCATCATCGACGACCCCGTGCAGAGCATGGATCCGTCGAAGGTCGACGGGCTGGCGCAGGTGCTCGCCGGCCTTGCGGAGACCCGACAGGTCATCGTCTTCACCCACGACAACCGGCTGCCCGAGGCTGTACGGCGGCTGCGCATCGAGGCCACCATCTGGGCGGTCACCCGACGCGACGAGTCGGTGGTGGAGATCCGCAAGAACAGCGACCCGATCGAGCGGTACCTGAGCGACGCCACGTCGATCCTCAAAGCCGAGGAACTGGCCGAGACCGCCCGATACCCCCTGGTGTCCGCCTTCTGTCGGTCGGCGCTGGAAGCCGCCTGCCACGAGCGCATCCGACGCGAGCGCATCGGTGGCGGCGAGCGGCACGGCGACGTAGAGGAACTCATCGAGAAGGCGCTGACGCTGAACCAGGTGGCTGCCTTGGCGCTCTTCGGCGACACGCACCAGGGCGGCAAGGTGCTCGGCCGGCTCAACAGGTTCGGCGGGTGGGCCGGTGACGTGTTTCAGGCCTGCAAGCAGGGGGTGCACAAGGCCGGGAGTTTCGACCTCGAGATGCTGGTTCGGGACAGCCGGCGGCTTGCCGAGGAGCTGCGATGACGACCGGAGAGACGGCAATTCTGCCTGAGAGCTGCCTCGATGCGGCGGACCGGCTGCTGAGCAGCGTCATGCGTGGCACCCGTGGCGCCTGGCCGCGGGCGTGTGCCTGGCTGCTCCGGTTGGCGCTGGAGGCGGCGATGGACGACTACTGGCGGCGGGTTCATCCGGAGGTAGCTGGGATGCGTGCCCGGTCGCCACAGTTCCTGATCCTCGACCGCTACGCTGGCCGGCACATCGCAGCTCGGGCCGGATACGCCTGGTCAGCGTTGTCCCGGGCCGGGCATCACCACTGCTATGAGCTGGGCCTCACGGCAGGGGAGCTGCGCCGGCTCCGGGAGATGGTGGCAGCCGTCATCACCGACCTCGCCTCGGAGCGGACGCCGCAATTGCAGGCTACCGTCGACGTCCCCTCGTGATAGGCGGAACGTTCGGAGAGGAATACCAGCGGGGGCTTCCATCGTGTACGGCTGGGGAGCGATGAAGCCGGTCAGCAGGTCGTCGTGCGTCGTGTCGGGCATGACCGGACGCTACCGGCACAGGCCCTCCCCCGCGGTCCCGCACAGTCCGGGATGCCCGTCGCGGAGCCGGCAGCGCCAGCCGCCATCGAGCGGAGCATCACACCAGACTCACAACCCGTCAGACACCATTGCTGAACCAACCCGTCCACAGTAGGAATGAACTGAAAGATCACTCTATCGCTTATGCGGATCGGCAAGGCGCGGGCCGGGCAAGATCGGCGAGCTTTCTGGTACGAGGCGCAGGATCACATCTGCCTCGATCCGGAACCAGAATCGTCCGTGGAGAGCCTCAGCGAAATGTAGATGCTGTCCACGTCTTCAGGTTGCAGAGCCCATCTGTATGCCGGATGCACTTCCCAATCGAATCCGAAATCGGCAAACCGGCTCTGCAGGTAGCGCGATTGCTCGAAGTACTTGCGATAGATCAGATCTCCACTTTCTCGTCGAGCCGTTAAAAAATTGATCTTATAGAGAAACCCCGCCAGATCCTTCGGGTCGGCTATGCGCCCCGCCTTGAATCTGAATTGACCTTGCTCTTGGATGTTCTTGATCTTCTGTAATAGTTGTCCGGTATCATACACGTATCCCTGCTTGGCGGTTCGCTCCCTCTTCGACGGCTTCATTCCAAACAACAGACGTTCGACATCGGGTAGCTCTGCCCGGAACTCATTAACCGTGTCCTGAATTCGACCCTGAGAGTAGTCTTCAAAAGCATTTTCAAGGTTTGTCGTGTGTATTATGTTCGATCCGCGAGAGCGCGCATCCCTGGCGGCGAGCGTGCAAAGCTTGATAAGGTCGCGCGGGCGGCTGCGAATTAATGACAAAAGAACCCGATAGGTCGGCGCGTTGGACCAGAGCCCCTTGCCGCGAAAGTTAGGCTCAAAGAATGGTGTAAGGAACTTCGCAAGGCGCGGCTGGCTGTAGTACAGAAGGTTCTCGGTCGGCCTATCGGCGCCAGCGCCAAGGTAGCTGTTGATCCTCTTCACCAGTAGGGCGAATATCTCGTGATTCGTCCAGCTGAGCCACACCACAGAGCCTTCGATCTTGTCCGTCGATTCGTCGCTGGTTCGAACAAGAAAGTACACGTCAGACCGGAGCGAAATTCGAAAACGTATTCCGCGATTCTCGTTAGCGATATCTCTTACTGCATTTAGCAATGCCGAGATCCTCGTAATATCCTGAGCCCGACCTTGCCATCCTCGGTCAAGGTCATCTATATACACATAGATTTCACTACTACGCAAGAATGAGTCGGCAAGTAGCTGCTTCGCTGGAGTCAGATCGAAGTATTGTTCCGGGCTGCTGAGACTCCTTCTGAGGAAATCTATTAATTTACCGCCAGCACCCCGAAGGCGTTCACGCCATTCATCGGTTCCTTTCCAGCCCAGGCCGTTAATGGCTTTGGTGGCGAGAAGGTCCTGCAAACCGATCTTCCATGCACGAATCGTTTGAAGGAAGTCGCTCGTGTCGGTCGCTATACCAATCACATCATCCGGCTGAACTACGAGAGTTAAACGGTTTGCCTCCCGGTCCTCAGCGATCGCGATCTGAAAGAGGGCCGACTTGCCCATGCCCTTGTGCCCAACGAGAACTCGGAGCGGCAAATCCGTAATTACTTGCTCGTACACCGTCGACTTGAAATAGTACTCACGAAGTCTCTCAGGCGCCTCATCCTCAGCCGCTTCGTGACCGAAAAGCGCCTGAATTTTCTGTTCTGAGAACGTCGGGGCCACCAGACCTCCTTGGCTTCGTACGGTGCCGATGCGCACATCGTAGGTCACTTTAGGAGGCTGGTTCTGTCCCATGTCGCATTTGTACTAACAGATGCCGAAAACCCCACCTACCTGCCACCGCAGGCCCGTCCAGCATCCTGCGTACCGAGTCCTTTTCGTCGTGATTAAGGGCGGTTGAGCGGGCAGGCGGGCTGAGCGTTTCGCTGCTCCGGGTAGGACCAGCTCCAAGTAGGACACACCCTGGCAGGGGACCAAGATCCCGGCACGCGGTGTGATGCTCCCCTGTTGAAGGCGGTCACGGCGGGGCAAGCTGAGGACGGTGGAAGCGGTCCGGCATCCGCGAGCGGTACGCCGGCGCAAGCCTCGGGTGGCACGCAGCTCACCACCTGATCACCGCAGCGGCCGGCCCGTCCGCTGTCGCCGGTTCACGGTCATCCGCGACTGCTCGCCTGGGACCCTGGTCGCCGCCGCGTCGACGGTCACGGCAGCATCGCTGGTCTGCCCGCTGGGCTGGACCTGCGGAGGTCGCGGTTGACGCGGTGCGGCGTGCCCGGCCACCGACGGGTGACGGCTCACGTCACGGCTCCCCGTCCGGGCCCTCGTCGGGCTACTCCACGTAGTACCGGACGTGGTAGCGCCGCCAGTCCGCCACGCCGAGCTCCTCAGGGTCGTACCGGGACAGGTAGTCCAGCGCCGCCATGGCCTCCTCCGTCCCCACCGATGTCAGGTACGCCGTCGTCCGCTCCCACCCGGCGCCGCAGAGCAGCTGGATGTCGACTCGACCCCTTGGCCCGCCAGATCAGCGGAACGTCGTCCAGGTCCCCATGTGGAAGAGCTGCGTGCAGCCGAGCGGCACCAGCGCGCTATTGTTCTCGATGCCCAGGGCGATCTGCTCCCGCAGCATTTCGCGTACCCGATCGAGGTCGTCCCCGGCGGGGTACAGGCGTTACCGGTCCAGCCAGGCGTCCTCGTCGTTATCGCGTACGAGCGTCAACCTACTCGGGGGACGTGCCAGACGGCCTCGACGTTGGCTGCGGACGAACGCGCCATAGTAGGTCGGGTGGTATTCCGGCCACATCCGGGGCCCGTGCAGCACCTCAGCGGCGGCGGCGTGGAACGCCCGGACGGCGGCGCGGTGCGGTGCGGCGAAGGCGATGTGGAGTCACCCCCGAAGCGGGCCGTCCTGGAGGGCGTCCGCCGCCTCCTCGCGGTCGCCCAGCGTCCGGAGCGCCACCGCCCAGAGCCGGTCCCGGTGCCGGTGGAACAGCTCGGTGAAGGCGTCCCGGTCGCCGGCCACGTGGGCGCGAAGCAGGTCGATGTCGGTCGGCACCAGGCCCGATCGGCGCGCGTCGGTACGGCCACCGGTGCGCCCGCCCGCTCCTCGCCGCGACCGTCCATCACCACGTCCGGCGGGAGTGGTGCCCGGACAGCGGCGGCCGGTTCACGACCCCTGGACGGTGATCTCCTGGACACCGATCTTGTAGCCCCGGTCGTTCGAGGGCAGCTCGGTGAGCCAGAAGAGCAGGTAGCGGTACTTCCTGTCCGGGTCGAAGCCGTTGCTGAAGATCAGCGTGCTGCCCTCGGCCGGCGCGAAGCCCGCACCGATCGGCGACTTCACGTACTCGTTGTAGAGCTTCTTGTCGCCGGAGGAGCTGGAGCCCGGGTCGGTGGTGCCGGTGTAGAGCTGAGCGGTGGCGCCGCTGGCGGAGAGGACGGCCTTCACCGACTTGACCGTGTGCTCGGAGCCGAGGTCGATCCAGACGCCCATGCCGCGCTTGAAGTTGCCGAACTTCGGCGCGTTGTAGGTGTCGGTCTCCCAGCCCACGTCCTCGCTGCCGTCGATCACCTTCTCGGCGTCGCTCAGCTCGTCCCGGCTCTTGCTGTCCGGGTCGATGATCCGGACGTCCTCCACGGCCAGCTTGCGCACGGTGGCGGCGGGCTGGGTGGGCTGGTCGGCCGCCGCGCTGCTGGACGGGCGGGCCACCGGCTCGGTCTTCGGGTCCTTGTCGTCGCCGCCCAGCGCGCTGATCCCGATGAGCAGGCCGACCAGGGCCACCGCGAGCAGCCCGGCGATGCCGAAGGCCACCTTGCGACCACCGGCGGCGGCCAGCGGCGACGGCTCCTCCTCGGGGTCCGCCGTGAAGCGCAGCGGGCCGGCCTGGGCCAGGAAGTGCTCGTCGGCGGGGATGTCCAGCCGACCCAGCTCGGCCGCGAGCACGTCCGAGGAGGTCGGGGCGATCTCCGGGTCGAGCAGGTCCATGGTCAGGTCGTCGAGGTAGGCGGGCACCCCGGCCCGGACCTGACGGGGGGCGGCGATCGCGCCACCGGCGTCGCGTACGGCGTCCGGGATGGCGGCCCGGCCGTGCCCGGCGGTGGCGCCGTGCAGCGGGGCCTCGCCGTGCGGCCAGTGCCCGGTCAGGGCGAAGTAGAGCACCCCGCCGACCGCCCGGATGTCGTTCTCCTGGCTGTCCGCGCCGTCGGTCCGCGCGTCGGCCAGTACCACCCGTCCGTCGTCGCTGATCATCACGGTGCCGGGGTGGACGTTGCCGTGCACCATGCCGGTCGCGTGCACGGCGGCGAGGGCGCTGGCGACGGCGTTGCCGACGGCGGTCGCCCGGGCCGGGTCCAGCGGACCGTCGGCGGCGACCAGGTCGCGCAGGGACTGGCCGTCCACCCACTCGCGGACCACGTACGCCCGGTCCGCCTCGTCGATCGCGTCGTAGACGCCGACCAGGTTGGGGTGGATGACCCGGCTGGCCGCGACGGCGGCCTGAAGCATCTCGGTGGCGGAGTCGCCACCCGGGTAGCGGAGGACCACCGCGACGGGACGGCGCAGCACGACATCGACCCCGCGCCAGACCAGCCGGCCCGCGCTGTCGTTGTTGATGTGCTCGACCAGCTCGTACCGCTCGGCAAGGATCTCACCGGCCGTGGGAGCACCGAAGGTCATGACCGGCGGAGCAGTCTCCTCCGCCTCCTGACCCTCGCCGACCTGGGTCACCCGTCCTCCCTCGGTGATCGTGCCGATCGATGGACCCGTGCTGCTGGGCATGTGGCTTCCCGCTCTGCCTTCGAAGGAACCGGCAGACCGGTGCCGACGCCCACGTCGGGACCTGCCGTACCCGTCGTGTGCGACCTTACCCGGGATGCCCGGTTCTCCGACATGTCATCTTCCCGCCGCGGCCGGTGGGGCACCAGCCCCGGGCTGCCCGATCCGGTTACGACCGTTGTCAGCCACGTTGCTGGCACATGCAACATCAGCACGAGGCCGCCTACGCCGCGCAGTGCGGCATGAGCTCCGTCGAGTCGTCCTCCGGCAGGCTCAAAGGCGGGGCCTCAACCGCGACGGCGACCGCCAAGCCAACGCGGCCCTCTACCGGATCGTGATCACCAGACCCTCTACCGGATCGTGATCATCAGGCTGCGATGGGACCAACGCACCCGCACCGGAGACCTCGCTCATTATCGATATCCGGCACGCGTACAGGCCGTCAACCCAGCCCGGGCGCCACAGCCCACTTCGATACGGGCCCCTCGACGTCCCCTACTCCTACGGGTCGGAGCCGGTCGGCATCGTCGGGCGGGGTGATCGGCGACGGCGCACGGCTCAGCGTCCAGGCCCTGCCGGGCCCCGCACCAACCTCGACTGTCCCCGGCTACGCGTGCCCATCCTCAGACACGTCGGCCACCCAGGGTAGGTACTGCCGTGACTGCGAGTGTGGTGGACCTCTTCTCGGGAGGGGCGGCGCGAGCGCCGGTTTTCACGCCCACCCCATGTTCAATGTGGCAGGCGCAGCTGATGCCCAACTGGGAAAGCCGAGCAGTCCCAAAGGCAGCTTGTCCTGCAATTTGACGTACGCCGCGAATATGGGATTCAATCCTGCAGAAGTGGACTTGTCGGTTGCTTGCCCCGATGAAGTCGCTCATCTCATGACCCTAACGCAGCCCCCAACAGTTCTAATTGCCTGTCCGCCTTGTACTGGTTTCTCGAGAACACTCGCGAGAAATCATCTTCAAGACGATCCGCGGAATGGCTCGTCCGTCGCACAGCCCTTTTCGTTCGCCACTGGCGGCCGGACGTTGCCGTGATGGAAAACGCGCGCGAACTGGTAATGGGACGCTTCCAGGAACATCTCGCAGGTCTTACTGGCGACCTCGCTTCCCTAGGTTACGAAATCCACTTCTCGACTCACTTCCCAAACCGCTTCGGTCTCCCACAAAAACGGGAGCGGGCCTTAGTTCTTGCCGTACGAAACAAGCTCCCATTGCTGACGATGGACGACCTCTGGCGCGGCTTTGAAGTCGACTCCAAGGCCACACATGTGTGTCGGGCTATCTGGGACCGACCAGCCCCTACCATCAAACGGGAGTGCTCGCATGTTGGGAACGGGCGATACGCGCATCCCGAGCAAGACCGCCTTTGTCCCGTTCGGGAGCTAGCGATACTTAATGGGTTCCCGGCTTTCTACCAATTCCGAGAGAGCGTCAGCAATATGTACCGCCATATCGGCGATGCAGTTCCTCCCCTCTTCAGCTATCAGATGGCAGCCCTGGTTAGCTGGATACTCACTGGTTCTCGCCCCGAGAAGCATGAGTTGGTGATGCCAGGAACTCACCTCAGGCCCGACGACATTCGCGGCTGACCGACGATGAAGCCTCCCGCAAGTTCGCCAGGTGTTTCTGCATGGATGAAAAAGCAGAAGTCATTTGATACGGCTCAGGAGCTGCAGCTACGCCGACTCCTTTATAGCAGGGGACTTCGCTACAGAATTCATAGCGAAGTTGTCCCCGGAACGCGGCGAAGAGTGGACCTAGCCTTTGTGACAGCCAAAGGTCGCTGTCTTCATAGATGGTTGCTTCTGGCATGGCTGCCCACAGCATGGATCGACGCCTACGGCCAACTCGGACTGGTGGGCGAAAAAGCTGCAGGAAAACAAGTTGAGAGATGCGGACACCGACCGCCGGCTTTGTGAGGCAGGCTGGCATGTTGTCCGGATATGGAGCATGAGGACTTCGCTGGAGCAGCAGCCATCGAAACGGTTGTCAGGGAACGGGCTCCGCGTCGCGCCTCAAGACCAGTGCCGATTCCGAGGGATCAGCGACACGGCACTTTGTCCAACTATGGGAGCTTTCGCCGTCGCTGCCCCGAATGCCGGGCTGCGAACAGGCAGTACCAAGTCGAGCTGCTTGCACGCTACCGGGAGGAAGGCGGACGTGGCCTGCATGGCAGCGACTATCGGTACCGCACCGACTGTCGCTGTGCCGCTTGCCGGGCTGCCCACGCCGACGAGGACCGGGCGTCCCGCCGCAAGAAGAGGAGCGCCGTGTAAGGTCGCGTCACCAACGCAAGCGACTAGGGACGGTTCTTGTGGCGCCAGGGGATCCACGGGTCAGGCTGGTTGAGATCGTTAGCCGGCTAAACGACATCCAAGCACATAAACTGCTGAAGTTTGCAGAAGCCTTTCTATTGCCTATCGATGCCTGGATGAATCCGCAATCCAACCTGGTAACAGAGGCATTCGCTAAGGAGTTCGAAGCGCGCCTCCAGCTACACCATGCCACCCACAGCAAGCAGCTAGATAGAGTTGGTCTCGAAGACGCAGTCCGGGCAGCATCCATTGCCGCCGGAAGATCGGTTCACGGCCCCATGGGTGCCACTCGCCGCTTCATTGACGAGATCATCGACGGCGAGAGATTTGCCATCAAGAGCACCGCCGCATTGAATGTGAGCGAGCAGTTCCTGCATATTAGCAAGGTCTCCGAGGCGGCCTGGATCCAGGATGTCAGAGGGGCCCAGGCTCGCGCCGAGAAGGCGAAGCAACAGATCCTTTCTTATATGACGGAGGTCGACAGGTTAATCCAACTGCGGATTTTACCTGATAGGGAAAAGTGGCGTTATCAATTGGTGGAAATCCCTATGAGTCTCCTGAGACCTATCCTCGATTTGGATCGAAATCTGTTCGCTCCCGATGGACCAACGATCCCCATCGTCGATGGCCGTGGACCCTGCTTGACTCTCAAGCTTGATCGAAGCGATGCTAAGATCACCTTCACGAGGATTCCCATTTCAAGATGCATTATCCATGCCCGGTGGACCCTTGATAAGAAACCGGGGGATGCGTAACTAAGGGATCTCTCGTAACCCGTCGCTGTCGGCTGAGGACGATCACCGAAGATGTCGTGGTGCAGGTGATCTCCCCAGCCCGGCCGGAGTAGATCTTCCCGTTCACCGGTCTGTAGGGCCGCCCCGTGCCGTCCGCTGGTCCGCCTGGTAGCCGAGCGTGGCGGCCACGCCATCGCTGACGGCCGGCCGGGCTGGCAGTGGGCCTTTGACCTGCCCGACCGGGTGCTGCTGGCGGCGTTTATTGGCGCGCCAACCTGACCCTGCGCCAGATCGGTCGGCTGTTCGGCGTCTCGCACTCCGCCGCCCGCTGGGTCATCGAAACCAGGGGCCCGCTACTGGCCCTGGCCCCGGTGCGCAGGCGCCCGGTCGACCAGATCGCAATCGTAGACGGCGCGGCCAGCATTCCGGCCGGTCGCGGCCGCGCCGGTCGAGCGGATACCGGCGGAGTCGCAAGAACCCGGCGGGCGACGCCCGCGGGAGTGCTCACGGGCATCGGCCGTACCGCAGCGGTACGGACGGCGCCGCACCCCGGTACGCGAAGTCAGCCGCTCAATACAAGGGTGCGACCGCGACGCTCATCGCCACCTGCGCTCATCGTCCACGGGCGGCAGGGCGAGCGGTCAACCTGCGGCGGGCTGATACACGTACAGGGGCTCTTTCCTGCCGGCGCGCTCCGGGCACCTGCCGGTTCTGCCGCCCACCATGCCCACTCTGCCGTCCTGGCACACGGTCATGTAAACCTCACCCGCCTAGAAGCCGTCCACACAAGTGAAGTAGCTGCATACCACGACGGCCGGCTCGTGGACGAGCTCACCGCCGCAGTAGTTGTAGCCGTATGGATTCTCCGGGGCCCGCACCGGTCCGCGGGTATCGGCATCGGCACGCCCGGCGAGCCGGGGGCCGGGCGGACCGTGCCCGGACCGGCCTTCGGTGGTGGCGTGAACTCCGGAACGCGGCGGGGAGTCGGAGCCGACCCGCGGGGCGCGTCTGGGTCGACCGGACGAAGCGGCGGCGCACCGGAGGCGCTGCCGGGAGTGGTCGTCGCGGGTGCCGGTGAAGCGGTGGTGGGGGCGTGACTGGGTGGCGTCCCGGTTTCGGGTGCCGGAAGCGCCGTACGGAGGGGTGCGCCGTCGCCGCCATCGAAGGCGCCGCGTGGGCCGTCCGGTCCGCGCCAGCCGACCATCATGGCGTACGCCGGCAGGGCGATGAGCGCGACGGCGGCCGCAACGATCGCGGGGTGGGCGAGGCGAGCTCTCGCCGGCGCCTGCTCCGCCATGGCCACCAGCGGCACCGGGGGCCGCGATCGCCGGTTGGCGGCCACCGCCTCGTCGAGCCGGGCGAGCACGAGGCGGCGCTGACCGATGAAATCCGCGTACGCCATGGTCAGCCTCAGTCGGAAGCGGGACGCGTCATCCAGGGGTACGCGGAGGCCGGCCAGCGGCCGACCGTCGACGGTGTGCAACATCGTGATGGGTGCCGTCGGGTAGTGCGCGAGGCCGCTCAGCAGCATGAACGTCTACTCGCAATCGTTTTCGCGTCCTCGGAGGATGAGCCGGCGATCGGTGATCACCGCCGTACCGGCGTCGGCCACCCGGATGCCGTGCGGCAACCGGCGGGCCCGCTTCGTCCGCCGGACGGGAACGACGGCGAGTTCGGGTATGGGGAGGTCGACATGGCGGCCGGCCTCGACCTCGACCAGTTCCGCCGCCGGCTGGACGGCGACGACGACCTCGCCGTCGGCCAGGTCCACGGGCAGACCTTCCGGCGATTCGGCCGGAATCTACTCGGCCGCGGCTCGCAGGCGTAGCAGCTCCGTCACCGGGGCCCGCGAAGATGCGGCAGGGCGTGGGGTAGAGCTCCTCCGGCGCGCCCGACACATTGATCCCGCCGCGTACCCGCCGGTTCCGCTGGCCCGCACCAACGCCGGCGGCATCCCCTCGCGGTCACGCTGACCGGCGGCCACCGGCACGACTTCACCCAACTCATCCCGCTGATTGATGCCATCCCAGCCATCCGCCGTCGCCGCCGGCGAAATAGCGAAATATGGTGGTGGCCGCGCCGCCCGCTACGCGTTCGCCACGCTCGCCGGCTCCGGCGGGACGTGCCGCCCGCTGGCCGGCCGCTCGTCGCCGTGGCCCGGCCACCACGCCCGGTGCCCGATCAGAGCGGTCAGGGCGGGGACGAAGAACATCGACATGACGAACGCCGACAGCACGATGCCGATCGCCACCGCGAAGCCCATCTGCTGCAGGAACGAGATCGGCGCGAGCATCAGCACCCCGAACGTCCCGGCGAGGATCAGCCCGGCCGCCGCGACCGTCGGGCCGGCGTGTTCCACTCCGATAGCGGCGGCCTCGTGCGGCTCGTTGCCCTCACGGGCCTCCTCACGCAGCCGGGCGATCATCAGGATGTTGTAGTCGGTCCCGATCGCCACCACGAAGAGGTAGAGGATGATCGGCAGCTGGAAGGTGATCCCGGGCTTGTCCTGCAGCCCTTGGAAGAGATAGACCGTGGCGCCAAGCGTGGCGGCGAAGTTGAGCAGCACCGCAATCACGAGGTAGATCGGCGCGACCAGGCTGCGCAACAGCAGCGCGAGGATGAGCGCGATCAGGCCGGCCGCCACCGGCAGGATCACCGACAGGTCGCGGTTGTTCGCCGAGTTGATGTCCGCGAAGATCGCGGTGGGTCCGCCGACCACCGCCCGGGTGCCGGGCGGGGCTGCCGCGTGCAGGGCGTCGCGCAGGTCGTCGCGGACGAGCGTGATCGCCTCGTTGGAGACCGGGTTTTCGTTGAGCAAAAGGTTGACCCGGGCGACACTCGGGTCGTTGCTGCGCTCCGGGGGCTGTGCCCGGCCCACTCCCGGGGCGCCCGCCGCGACCGCCGCGAAGTCGCTGACCTGTCGCTCGGTCAGCGGCGACCCGTTGCCGGTGGTCAGGTAGACCTCGGTCGGGGCGAGCGCCCCGGCGGCGAACCCGCGCTGCAGGTCCGCGGCGGCCTTCGCCGACTCGGTGTCCTGCGGGAAGCCGGCGCTGAAGTCGTAGTCGGCCTTGTAGCTCAACACGCCCGCGGCGAGCGCGACCAGCAGGGCGCCGGATGCGGCCGCGACGAGCGCCGGCCGGCGCCCGATGGCGGTCCCGAGACGGCGCGCCACGGTGGCCTTGGGGGCACGCTGCCACGCCTTGGACGGCCAGAAGACGTACCGGCCGAGCAACGAGACGACCGCCGGGATGAGCGTGAGCGAGGTGACCAGCATGACGCCGACGGCGATCGCGAGCGCCGGGCCGAGCGAGCCGAAGAAGCCCAGGGAAGCCAGGAGCAGCACGAGGAACGCGACGATAACCGCTCCCGCGGCCGACGTGATGACCTCGCCGACCCGCTCGACGGAGACCATCATCGCGGTGCGCTTGTCGTCACCGGCACGCAGCCGCTCGCGATAGCGGAAGAGCAGGAACAGGATGTAGTCGGTGCCGATGCCGAACAGCACGATCAGCAGCACCGTCTGCAGATCCTGACTCACGTTGAGATCGAACGCCTCGCCCGCCGCGGCGACAAGCCCGCTCGTGACGGCCATGACAACGCCGATGACCACCACGGGCAGCAGCGCGGCGATGGGGCTGCGGAAGATGATCAGGATCAGTCCGATGATCAGGATGATCGTCGCGATGCCGACCACGGCAAAAGCCTTGTTGAAGGTGTCCTCGTTGTCGACGAAGCTCGCTACATCGCCGGCCACGCCCGCGGTCAGTCCGCTGCCCGCCAGCTCCGGGCCGATGGCCGCCCGCAGGTCGCGTACGGCGTCGAGCAGCGCCGGGTCGTCCGGGGTGACCGCATCGAGCCCGACGTTCACCACCTGCACCGACTTGTCCGGCGCCACCGCCTGCGGGCCGGTCAGGTAGCCGGACGTGCGCGAGATGTTCTTCGCCTTGAGCGACTGGGCGAGCTGGCCCACCCTCGCCTCGTCGGCCGGCGTGAGCGACTGCCCGTCGGCGCGCTTGACCACGATGGTCGCTGTCGCTGTGGCCTGCTGCGGAAACGCCCTTTTAGCGAGTTCAATGGCCTGCACCGACTCGTACGAGCGGGGCAGGAAGCTGCCCTGATCGGCGGAGGTGATGTCGGCCAGCGACGGTGTGGCGAGGACGATGGCTGCTGCCGCGAGCACCCAGCCGACAATCACCCACCACGCCCTGCGTACAACGAATCTGCCCAGCCGCTCGAACATGGTCTCCCCCGTTTGTTCGGCACAACCGACGTCTGGGGCCTGGAGCGCCTTTGGGCGCCCGCCCGTCACCCCCCCGGGCAGCCTCCGCTACCCCCTGTGCATCCTACCTTCGACCGGCAATCCTTTTCGGACGCACGAGGGTGCGAAGGCTTGTTGCGTTGAGCGCCCTCGGATAGGTGTCAGGAGCCGTCCGGCGACCCGCACGGGCTGATCCGGCAGCCAAGGCCATCGTTCAGACGTTGACCCAGAGTGCACGGCCCTTCAACGATGAGCCATAGCACCTGTTCCAGCCACCCTTCACACCGCGGGACCGGCCGGGGATGCCTCCCCTGGGTGTCCCACTGCCCCGATCCACCGTCCACCAGTCGTAGCTGATCGCTCGGACGGCGCAGCCGACACGGCCAGCGAGAACATGCGAGGGAAGGCCGCAATGAAGAGAACCGCCATCACGTGCCTGGTCGCTCTGGGCGCGATGACGATCCTGCCGGGCAACGCCTCGGCCGCGGACAAGCCGAAGGTCGTCGTGGATGACGACCGGGCACAGTGCGCAGACGCCGACTACACGTCGATCTCGGAGGCGGTGCACGAGGCGCCTCCCGGCGCAGTGGTCCAGGTCTGTCCGGGCAGATACCGGGAATGGGTCGTCGTCGACAAGCCGCTGACGATCCGGGGGCAGCTCGACGAGGTCGAGGCCGTGGACTGCTTCGACCCCACACCGGGCCAGCTCGATGACCTGGACGCGACTCGCTGGGCGATCGTCGAGCCCCCGGACTCGTCGTGGAGGTCACTGTTCAGCCTGTCGGCGGACAACGTCGAGCTGGCGGGATTCGTGCTCCAGGGCCTGGACCGCCCCACGCCGACCTTGGTCGACGGCTACACGATGTACATCCCGGCCGTTGCCGCGAGCTCCGACTACTCGGGCTACCAGATCCACCACAACCTGGTCCGGAAGAACACGTTGGGTATCGAGTTGGGCAGCAACGGAGCCACCCAGTCCCGCGCCCATCACAACTGCCTGCGGGAGAACAAGTATGGACTGGCCAACCAGCGGCAGCTGCTGAAGAGCGCGAGGGTCGACCACAACCAGACCTTCCGGTCGGAGTCCCTCGCGTACGAGATCGGGTGGGGGTACGCCGGTACCGAGCGGGTCACGCTGGACCACAACGCGTCCCGGGGCGACTCTTACAGCTACCGGGTGGAGAACACCACCGCAACCCGGATCGACCAGAACACGGTCGAGGCCGGCGGTCGGGGGATCTACGTGCGCGGGGGGAATGTCGGACTCGAGCTGACCACCAACGTCATGACCGGTGGGAGCCTGGGCGAAATCTTCTTCGACACACCGACGCTGGCGGTTCCGGAGCCGACGACGGCTGCGGTCATCACTGGCAACACGATCACCGGTAACCGAGGTGTGGGGATCGTCATCGTCGCGCAGGCCAAGGTGACAGGTATGGAGATCTCCGGCAACGTGATCACTGACAACGGGGCCAGCGGGATCGTCGTGCTCGACGGCAACAACGGAAACGTGATTCGGGCCAACATTTCGGACCGCAATGGCCTTTACGGCATCAGGACCGGGCCGAACACCACCGGCAACATCATCGAGTCGAACCAGATGCTCGGCAATGGACAGTTGGACGCCTGGGAGCAGAGCTTTACCACCGTCGACGGCGTGATCGACCTGGCCAACGACTGGACCGGGAACCAGTGCGCTACCGACAAGCCGGCCGGCGCCATCTGCGGTGCCGCATCCTGACGCCGGCGCGGGCGGTCCGACTCGTACGGGCCGCCCGCGCTCGTGTCGACAAATCGGCGTCCGGTAGGGCGAGCGGTCAGCCCGTAACTGGTTGATACACGTACACCGGCTCTTTCCGGCCGGCGCGCTCCGGGCAGGTCCCGGTCCTGCCGCCCACCATGCCGACCCTGCCGTCCTCGCACACGGTCAGGTAACCCCTGCCCTCCCAGAAGCCCTCGACGCAGACAAAGTAGCTGCACACGTCGGGGGCGGGATCATGGACGAGAGAGCCGCCGCAGTAGTTGTAGCCGTACCGGTTCTCCGGCGCCCCGCACCGGTCCGCCGGCACAGGGATCGGCACGACCGGGGAGGCGGCAGTGGCCGGTGCCGGCTCGACGGAGCCAGGGGTGGGGATCGGCTGGGCCGCGTCCGGGCCGACCGGACGGGGGGTCGGCGCATCGGTGGTGACCTCGGGATCCGCTGCGCGGGGGATGGTCGTGCTGGGCGCAGGCGGATCGGTGGTGGGGGCGTTACTGGGCTCCGTCCCGGGTTCCGGAAGCGCGGTGCGCAGCGGTGCGCCAGCATCGCCGCCATCGAAGGCGCCCCGGTCCGGTCCGCTCGAGTCGACCGTCATGGCGTACGCCGGCAGGGCGATGAGCGCGACGGCGGCCGCAATGATCGCAGGGTGGGCGAGCCGGACCCTGGCCGGCGCCTGCTCCGCCGTGGCGACCACCGGCACCGGCGGCCGTGACCGCCGGTTGGCGGCCACCGCCTCGTCGAGCCGGGCGAGGACCAGGCGGCGCTGACCGATGAAATCGGCGTACGCCATGGTCAGTCTCAGCCGGAAGCGGGTCGCGGCGGCCAGGGGGACGCGGAGGCCGGCAAGCGGCCGACCGCCGATGGTGTGCAGCAGCGTGATCGGCGCCGCGGGGTGGTGCGCGATGTCGCTCACCCGCGCGTACGGCCACTCACGGTGGTCCTCACGGCCGAGGAGGATCAGGCGACGGTCGGTGACCACGGCGGTGCCGGCGTCGGTCGCTCGCACGCCCTCGGGTAACCGGTGCTCCCGGTTTGTCGGCCGGACGGGGATGACGGCGAGTTCGGGTACGGGCAGGTCCGCGTTCCGACCTTCATCGACTTCGATCAGTTCCGCCTTCGGCTGCACGACGAGGACGGCCTCCCCGTCGGCCAGGTCCACCGGCAGACCGGTCGCCGTTTCGACCGGCAACTCCTCGGCTGCGGCTCGCAGGCGTAGCAGTCGAACCCCGCGCAGGCACCAGGCCTCGACGGCGTCCTCGTAGGCGTGCCGCCGCCGCTTGTTCTCGCGGGTGGCCCAGCGGGCACGCCAACCCGAACCGGTCCGTTCCACCTCCGTCACCGAGGCCGCCTCCCGTGAAGATGATTCGGCATGGCGTGGGGTATAACCCCTCAGGCCCGGCCAGGACACGCCCTCACCTCCTCGTTGGACCGAATCGGTCACTGGTCGCGTACCCACGGAAGCGGGCTGCCACTCCGGCGAGCGACCGGCGGGCGGGACGGGGCCGGTGGGCGCGGTGACGGCGGTACGTTGCGTTGATGGCGCAGTGCACGACCCGGACGGCCACGTCTGGGAGATCGCCTACAACCCGGGCTTTCCCCTCGGCCCGGGCGGCGAGATCACCGTGCCGGACTTCAGCGTGTCGTGACCGGACAGCACGGGCAGCGCGCGCCCGGGTCACGCCACCAGGGCGTACGGCTCGGGCTCGGCCGACAGGCGGCGCTGGTCGTAGTCGGGGGCGAGCGTGCCGAAGAGCCGGTCCCAGATCGACGTGTAGAAGCCGAGGTTGACCGACGGCTCGACGTGGTGCCCCGCGTGCAGGGTCGGGGTGGCGACCCAGCGGAACACCCGGCTGCGCCGCGTCGCCGGCGGAAGCACCTCCACGCCGAGGTGGCCGAGGATCCCGAAGATGAGGTTCACGGCGGTGTAGGCGAGGATCGCCCATACCGAGAACGCGTGCGTCGCGAGCGCGGCCAGCCAGAGCCCGCCGAACCCGAGGATCTCCAACGGGTGCAGCGCGTACAGCGTGGCCGGCCGGGCGTCGACGAAGCGGTGGTGCAGCGCGTGGGCGAGCGGGAAGAGCCGGGGCCGGTGCGCGACCGCGTGGCCGGCGTACATCAACAGGTCCATCAGCAGGAGCAGCAGGACGAAATCGGTGAGGATCCGAAGGCCTGGGTCCGTGTTCAGGTGGATGATCCCCGCCTTCCACAGCCCCCAGCCGGCGACCGTGACCAGGGCGTTCATCAGGATCGCCCCGCCGGCGAGCCAGACCTGCAGGCGGCTGATCCGGCCGGGATCGGGCAACAGCCGTACGACCGTCGACAGCCGCAGCACGGCGTTGCCGACGCCGACGGCGATGAGGAAGAGGAGGACGTTCTCCAGCAGGGCGAGGCCGGCGACCTGGCCGACGTCGAGTCGCCACGCCCAGTCGAGGACGGCATCCATGCCACCGAGTATTCGCAGGAAAACCGCCCGGTAGAACACAGCTCCCGGGGTTTCCCTCCCCACCGCGAACAGGCACCAGACCGACTATTCCGGCATTTGGCGGGTCACGCAGGACAGCGCGGAGGGTTGCCCCGTCAGCGTTGCTCGCTGCCCCCTTGACGGAACAGTGGGCGGTACAGCGCGGTGGTCAGCGTCACGAAGACCAGGGCGAAGAACCCGAACCCGGGCACCGACGGTGTGACGGCCGCGATCCAGCGAGCGAAGCGCTGACGAACTGCGCGCTCTACCTGACGGCATGGCAGAACTGGCGCGGGGAGAGTGGCGTCGGCTTCGCCTTCTATCCCACACCGCCCCGTCCCGACACGCTCCTCGCCACCGCCATGGGAGACATGGGTTCACCCGTTCGCGAGCTCGGCGACGGCTGGTGGTGGGTGGAGTAGGCCTCAGGTCCTTCAGGCATTCACCGTCGAGCGACACGCGGACGGGCAGGCGAGCCACTAACTCCAGCGATCCGGCCCGGCAGCGGGGTGCTCTGCGGTGCCTCGACCCGGCCGAGGACCAGGTCACGGGGAACGTCCGGCGCGCACCAACACATCGGGCTAGCGGAAGCCCGCCGCCGCAGCACAAGCGACCGGTAGAACGTCACGGTCAGCAAACCCAGCGCCACCGCGACCACCCCGAACCCACCCACCAGCACCGGCGACGCATCCGGATCCCCGTTGACGACCATCACGACCCCCATCGTGGTCACCGACACCGCCAGGCACGTCCACCCGGTGAGCAGCGCGTACGCCACCCGCTGCGCCCACCCCGCCCGCCGCAGCACGCCAACACCCACGACGACAGCAGCCGGCGCGACGATCCCCAAGTCCATCAGCTTGACCATCCAGAACGGCGTCGGACTCGACGCGTACTCGATCATCGCCCCCGGGTCCGACCAGGCCGTCGCCATCGACCGCAGGTGCAACCCGAACACCAGGAAGGCCGCCACCACCAGCAAGGTCACCCCGGCAACCCGGGCGAGCGGCCGGGACGGCGAAGGCAGGCGCAAGGGAAGCGCCCTCCAGGCGAGCACCAACACCGCCTCCGCGAGCAGGAAGACCGCCAGCAGCAGCGGGAAGAACCGCTCCACGTTGCCGGGCAGCCGCAGGTACTCCTGCCCGATGACGACCTGGGCATACGTGTAGAGGGCGTACCCGGAAATGCCGGTGGCCAGCGGCGGCGCGATCGGGTGGCGGCGGAGGGTGAGCACGGCGGCGGCCAGGGTCAGCGGGACAACGACGAAGAGGGCGGCGGCGTCGCTGCCGAGCAGTTGGTTGAGGGTGGTCGGCGAGGTGCGGTACCGCATGAGGTCCAGCCCGAGCGGGCCGACG
This sequence comes from Micromonospora sp. IBHARD004, assembly GCF_052814115.1. Classification (NCBI taxonomy): domain Bacteria; kingdom Bacillati; phylum Actinomycetota; class Actinomycetes; order Micromonosporales; family Micromonosporaceae; genus Micromonospora; species Micromonospora sp. IBHARD004. The sequence goes on along the minus strand of NZ_CP199934.1, from coordinate 1,197,374 downwards.
ATCGAGGTGGTCGCCATCGCCAGCGCCAGGGCGGCGAGGGTCGCGGCGAGAGTCCGGTGCCGGTCTTCGACGCGGGCTGCCGGTCGGGTGGTGAGCTGCGCGGTCATGATGCCTCCCGACGCTGCCGCCGGCGCGCCGGGCGCCGGACGGGTGGGCACCATCAGCGTGGGCCGCCGCGGTCCGGGGCGACAGAGGGTGTGGTCACCGGTCGGAGGGACCTTCGTCCCTCGTGACGCGGCAGGACAGCGAAGTGTCACCGGGTGGCCCTAGCCTGTCTTGGTCGGCAGGCGAGGGAGGTCACGGAATGCTCGATCATCTGTCCGTCCAGGTCCGTGACGTGCAGGCCAGCGCGGTCTTCTACGACGCCGTCCTCGCCCCGTTGGGCGGGCGTCGGTGGATGGAGTTCGGCCAGGTCATTGGCTACGGCACCGACCGCCCGGACTTCTGGCTCGGCCCCACCAGCAACGAGGGCGAATCCCGCGAGGCGCACATCGCCTTCGCCGCTCCGGATCGCGCCGCCGTGCGGGCGTTCCACGACGCCGCCGTGGCGGCCGGCGCGGAGGTGTTGCACGAGCCACGGCTGTGGCCGGAGTACCACGGGAGCTACTACGGCGCGTTCGTCCGCGACCCGGACGGCAACAACGTGGAAGCCGTCTGCCACGTCCCCGAGTGAGGACCGACGGTGGACGAGGACGCCTGGCTGGACAGGTACGGCCTCGGTCGAGATCCAACTGCTCTGCGGCGCCGGGTGGGAGCGGACGACGGCGTACCTCGCGTCGGTGGGGACCGAGGGGGCGATGGCGGCGCGTGAGGCGCCAAAGGGGGGCGTTGTTGCCGGGCTCTCCGATCCGGCCGCGAGCGCGCGCGAAGGCACCTAGCCTGGCAAGCAGGAGCAGGTCGGGGACGTTGACGGAGGACACCGTGACCAAAGCCGTCAGGGACGCTCTTGAGGGTGTCAGTGAGATCGAGCTGACCGTGACCGGCCGGAAGACCGGACGGCAGCTTTCGCGCCCCGTGTGGTTCGTGCAGGAAGAGGAGAGCATCTTCCTGGTTCCGATAACCGGCTCGGACAGCCAGTGGTACAAGAACGTCCGCCAGACACCGATGATCCAGGTGTCCTCGAACGGGACGGCGTTGAGCACGAGCGCCACCCCGATCACCGAACCCGACCGGGTCAACCACGTCGTGGAGATGTTCCGCGACAAGTACGGCGCGGATCAGGTGGAGGCGCACTACCCGAAGCACGACGTCGCCGTCCAGGTCTCGCTCATGTAGCCAGTCCGTCAAGAGGGTCAGCCGTTGATCGTCAGCGCGACCGGCATCCCCTGCTGCACCTCGAGGACCGCCCGCTCCCCCAGCGGTTGCGCCAGGTCGACGGTGGCGGTGCGGCGCGCGCCGATATCCCCGCACGCCTCGCCGTCGGCGTGGCGATGCTCGATGACGATCACGACGACGGCGTTGACCGACTCGACGGCCTCCGCGCTGTAGTCGACGCCGCACGGCTGGCTTCCGGGGCCTGGGGAGCCGGTGAAGGCGACGGTCAGCCGCTGGCTCGTCGTGGTCCCGGTCGCCGACTCGATCGCCAGGCCGCCGTGCGGGTACTCGGGACCCCATGCCGGCGGCGTCACCACGATGGCAGCCGAGGGGGCGACCGCGATCCGGGTCAGCCGCACCGCCGTGCCCTTGAGGGTGTACTCCCATGCCGGGGCCGTGGCGGGGCCACGGGTCGTGGGGATCCGGACCGTGGTCAGGCGCGCGGCGGTGGCCTCGAGGGGTACGCACCCGCAGTCCTCGCCGCCCGCCGCTCTCAGCTGGGCGAGTGCCTCCTCGGCCGACATCAGGGGAACCGGCTGCGTCCTGCCGTTCTCCCAGACCACCTTCCCGGTCGGTTGCCCGGCGGTGGGCAGCGCCGTGGCGGGGAAGACCCGACCGGCGAGCAACGCCTGCTTGTTGTTGTCCCCGTTCGCCGGTTCCCAGTCGCCGAGCTGGCCGGTCAGCTCCCCGACCGGCACGAAGCCCTGCGCCCCACCGGCGTCGAGGACCGCCTGGTCATAGCGGGTCAGGGCGTCGTGGGCCTGCTGGCGCAACCTGCCCAGGTCATCCCCGCCGGGGCCGCTGCCGGTCGCGCCGCAGCCACCGACCAAAGCCACCACGGTGACCCATACCAGCCAGCGCCGTCCACCCATCCCCGCTCACCTCCGCACCCCTTCGACGTCCGCCGACCCCGCCAGGGTTCCGGGAAGTCCGGTCGGTGTCACCGGAGTCAGCTCGAAGTGGACGGTACGGCCGGTTTTGCGTCGCCCGAGTCGGTGCATCAGTGGCACGAGCACCCCGTGCAGCATCGGGTGCTTGCGTACCAGCGCCCGGCTGGCGCGGTCGTACTCCGATCCGGTCAGCCGTCGGGCCGTGGCCTCCATGGCCGGGCCGGTCGGCGTGCCGCGCGTGGTCGACGGCGCCACGGCGACCCGGGGGTTGTTGCGGAGGCGCCGGGTCTTCCAGGCCCGCTCGAAGCTGCGCACGTATGCCCGCTCGCCGGCGACGGCGATGCTCACCGGCGTGGCGACCGGGGTGCCGTCGCGGCGGAACGTGGTCAGCACGATGGTCTTCTGCCGGGTGAACGGCGCCCAGGCCGGCGACGGCGCGGGATCGACGGTGCCCACCACCCAGCCCAGCTCCCGGCAGCGGATTGCCAGCGCCACGGCGGCCAGCAGCGACGACAACCCGACCAGCCAGGTCTGCGTCGCACTGCCGCCAAGGTCGGCATCAACAACGTGCGACACCGTGTGCGCCACCCCGCCGACCAGGTACCCGGCGAGCGCCACCGCGAGTGCGTCCGCCCAGATGAGCGCCAGCAGCAAGGTCGCCCCGATGCCGAGCTGGAAGGCCCCCACGTCGTGCACGAAGTGCTCCTGCGGCGGAAACCCCACCGCCGAGCTGAACGAGGAGGGCCAGCCCAGCGCCCAGACGCCGACGGCCACCGCCGCCAGGCCGAGCAGACCTGCGACGACACGAACGATGCTTCTCATACCTGGATGACGAGTCATCCGTCATCGGTGTGACGCGGCCGAAGCCGGCGAGCGGAGCGGGCAGGTGCCCCGGTCGGGAGCACCCGCCCGCGCTCGCTTCGGTCAGCCGAGGTCGGACTGCTCGTGGACCCGCCGCACGTCCACCTCGACGTCGATCCCGTGCTGGATGAAGACGTCGGTGAACCGCTTGCCCCACTCCACCGCCTCTTCGCGGGACCGCACGTCGACCAGCGCGAACCCGGCGATGAGCTCTTTGGTCTCGGTGAACGGCCCGTCGGTGACGGTGGTCTTGCCCTTCTCCACGGTGATCCGGGCCGCCTCCTGCTTGCTGGCGCAGAGGCCTTCCGCGGCGAGCAGCACCCCGGCCTGGACGACCTCCTCCATGAAGGCGCCCATCGCCTTGATGAACTCGGGGCTCGGGTCGAAGTTGCCGGGGACGTCCTCGTCCAGCTTGTGCATCAGCATGTACCGCATCTCAGTGATTCCTTTCGGTGAGGGTGTGGGCGGACACGGCGGTGAGCCACCCGAAGATGAAGACCGAGCCCAGCGCCATCCGGACGCTGATGCTGTCCTGGTCGGGCCAGGCCATGACGACGACGGTCGCCAGGGCGCAGGCCAGGGAGAACACCGCCCAGCCGCGTCGGCCGGTGCGCAGGTACCGGCGGGCGAAGACCAGGCAGGCGATGGTGAGCGACCCGAAGGCCAGCATGGCTCCGACGCCGTGACCGATGGCGTGCCAGCTCAGCGAGTCGGGCGAGCCTTCGGGCGCGCCGGCCGGCCAGCCCATGCTGGGGTCGGAGGGCATCGCCCCGGCGACGATCAGGCCGACGCCGAAGACCGCCACCAGCGCCGGGCCCCACGTCCCGGCCACCGTTCCCCGCAACACCCGTCGGAGCCCGGCGGCGCCGGCGAGCGCCAGCAACCCGGTGAGTACGAAGTTGGCGGTCTGGATCCAGCCATGCTCGCCCAGCGCGAGCAGGCTGAGCGGCTGCCGACTCAGGTCGAACCCGTCCCGGGTGAGCACCTGCGCCGTCGCCACCACCCCGAACAGCGGCCCGGTGGCGATCCCGGCCGCGAGCAGGGTCCGCGTCGACAGGGCGCCGGTGACCCCGCTTCGCGGCATCGTCGTACTGGTCATCTCGATCTCCTCGTCATCGGCTCTCACTGACGCGTCGATCGGGTCGGCCGGGATCCGACATCACCTTTCAAGATTTTTTCTGCCGGTCGCAGGCGGCGGCGCGGTCGAGCAGCAGCGCCCGCTCCCGCGCGTTGCCCGTGAGGGAAGCGGCACGCTCAAATTCCAACCGGGCCTCGTCGTGGCGGCCGAGCTTGGCGAGCAGGTCGCCGAGCACGCTGGGCAGCAGGTGGTAGGTGGCGAGGGCCGGCTCGTCGGCCAGGGCGCGGGCCAGTTCCAGGCCGGCGGCGGGGCCGTCGGCGAAGGAGACGGCGACGGCCCGGTTGAGTTCCACCACGGGCGAGGGCACGAGCCGAGCCAAGGTCGCGTAGAGCGCGGCGATCCGCGCCCAGTCGGTCTCGCCGGGGATACGGGCCCGCGCGTGGCAGGCGGCGATCTCGGCCTGGAGGGCGTACGGGCCGGGGGTGCCGCCGAGCGCCCGGGCCCGGTCGAGGGCGGCGAGCCCGCGGCGGATGAGGAGCTGGTCCCAGCGGCTGCGGTCCTGGTCGTTGAGGAGGACGGGCTCCCCGTCGGGGCCGGTGCGGGCGGCGGTGCGGGACGCCTGGATCTCCAGCAGCGCGGCCAGGCCGTGCACCTCGGGCTCCTCGGGCATCAGCCCCTGCAGGATGCGGGCCAGGCGCAGCGCCTCCTCGGTGAGCGCCGGGCGCATCCAGTCGTCGCCGGCGGTCGCCGAGTAACCCTCGTTGAAGATCAGGTAGATGACCTCCAGCACGGAGCCGATCCGTTCGGCCCGTTCGACGGGGCCGGGCACCTCGAACGGCACCCGGGCGGCGGTGAGGGTCTGCTTGGCGCGGGTGATCCGCTGGCCGACGGTGGCCTCGGTGGTGAGGAAGGCGCGGGCGATCTCGGCGGTGGTGAGGCCGCCGACCAGCCGCAGGGTGAGCGCGGCCCGGGCGATCGGCGAGAGGACCGGGTGGCAGGCGACGAAGATCAGCCGGAGCAGGTCGTCCTCGATGCGTTCCTCGACGGCGGCGTCGAAGTCGGGGGTGAACTCCTCGCCGTCGAGGTCGCGGCCGAGCTCGGCGACCTTGCGCTCCTCGGTCTGCCGTCGGCGCAGCGCGTCGATGGCCCGGCGCTTGCCGACGGTCATCAGCCAGGCGCCCGGGTTGGCCGGTACACCGTCGCGCGGCCACGACTCCAGCGCGGCGACGAGGGCGTCCTGGGCCAGCTCCTCGGCCTGACCGACGTCGCGGACCAGCGCGGCGAGGCCGGCGACCACCCGGCCGGATTCCATCCGCCAGACCGCCTCGACCGTGCGCCGTGCCTCGGACTCCCCCATGGCCATTCATCAGAGCAGCCGGGTCCGACCTTTCCAAGTACGTAAAGATTTCTTGACATCGTGTCGGCTGTGCTTGACACTCGTGATGTCAAAGATTCTTTACCTGGGGAGAGCTCGGTGGCCTTCGAGGAGAAGCGCGCCTGGATCATGGCGCTGGTGGCGGTCGCCGGCTATGCCGCGTACGTGCTGGTGGTCCTCGGCCGCGCGGACGGCGACCCGCTCGCGGACGTCTCCTACGCGGGCCCGCTGCTGGCCACGGTGGCCGCGGCGATCGTCGCGTCGATCGCGCTGAACATCCTGGTCTCGATCGTCTCGCCCGAGGGGGCGAACGAGAAGGACCAGCGGGACCGGGAGATCCACCGGCTCGGCGAATACATCGGCCAGTCCTTCGTGATCGTCGGCGGCGTCGCGGCCCTGGCGATGGCGCTCGCCGACTGGGACCAGTTCTGGATCGCCAACGTCATCTACCTCTGCTTCGTGCTGTCGGCGGTGGTCGGCTCGGTCGCGAAGATCGTCGCTTACCGGCGGGGGTTCCAGTCGTGGTGAAGCCCACCCGGATCACCAACACCATCCGGGCGCTGCGCTTCGCCCACGACGAGATGACCCAGGCCGAGCTGGCCCGCCGGATCGGCGTCACCCGACAGACCGTCATCGCCATCGAGCAGGGCCGCTACTCCCCCTCGCTGGAGATGGCCTTCCAGATCGCCGCCGTCTTCGGCGTGCCCCTCACCGACGTGTTCCAGTACCCGCAGGAGGAATCGTGAAGGCCATCGTCCAGGACCGGTACGGCCCGGCCGACGTGCTCCGCCTCGCCGACGTCGACCCGCCGACGGCCGGCCCCGGCCAGGTGCTCGTGCGGGTCCGCGCCGCCGGCGTCGACCCCGGCGTCTGGCACCTGATGACCGGCCTGCCCTACGCGCTGCGCCTCGGCTTCGGGCTGCGCCGCCCCCGCAACCGGATCCGCGGCCTGGACCTGGCCGGCCTCGTCACCGCCGTCGGCCCCGGCGTCACCGGGTTCACCCCCGGCGACGCGGTCTACGGCACCGGCGCCGGCAGCTTCGCCGAGTACGCCCTCGCCCCCGCCGACCGGCTCGCCCAGAAACCCGCCAACCTCACCTACGCCGAGGCCGCGGCCGTCCCCGTCTCCGGGCAGACCGCGCTCACCGCCGTCCGCGACGCCGCCCGGGTACGCCCCGGCCAGCGGGTCCTGGTCATCGGCGCCGGTGGCGGCGTCGGCTCGTACGCCGTCCAGCTCGCCCGCACGGCCGGCGCGCACGTCACCGGCGTCTGCGGGCCCGGCAAGCTCGACCTGGTCCGCTCCCTCGGCGCGGCGGAGGCGGTCGACTACACCCGCGAGGACCTCCCCGACCAGCGGTACGACGTCGTCATCGACACCGCCGGCAACCGGACACTGTCCCGGCTGCGCCGGGCGCTCACGCCGAAGGGGACGCTCGTCCTGGTCGGCGGGGAGGCGAGCGACGGCAAGTGGCTGCAGGGCTTCGACCGGCAACTCCGGGCGCTGGCGGTGTCACCCCTCGTCGGTCAACGGCTGGTGCCGCTGGTGGCCAAGGAGAGCACGGCGAACCTGGTGGCGTTGACGGAGTTCATCGAGGCCGGGCAGGTCCGGCCGGTGGTCGACCGGACCTTCTCCCTGGCCGAGGCCCCCGACGCGATCCGGCACGTCGAGGGCGGTCACGCCACCGGCAAGGTGGTCATCGCCATCTGACTACGGATCGGTGTGCCGGTCGGCGGCCACGACCAGGGCGGCGGTGGCGTCGGCGCAGCGACGTTGCGCGGCCGGGAGGACGCTGGTGTAGGTGTCGGCGGTGGCCACGATGCTGGACCGCCCGAGCAGGTCCTGCAGCGTCTTCAGGTCCGCTCCGGCCTCGTGCGCCAGCGAGGCAGCGCCGTGCCGCAGGTCGTGCAGCCGGGACCGGCGGCAGGCCGGCGCGTTCGCCGCCCACCGCAAGCCGCAGAGTTCACCGCGGCGCAGCCCGCGCAGGCGGCGAGCCACCAGAACGCGAACAGCGAATCCGTCGACTGCTCCGCCCGTGGGGATGTGCCTCGACGGGGTCGAGCCAGCCGAAGCCGGCCAGCTTCCTGGCATCACGACAGCGCCATGTGCTTGCGCGTGGCATCACTGTGATGTCATAGTGGCATCATGGAACTGCGCCCCTACATCGACGCTCTGCGCCACGAGCTCGCGCTCGCCGCCGCAGCCGGCGGCGATGACGCCCGCGAGCTGGCCGAGCGGCTCACCGCACCGCTCGAGTCCGCGGCCCGGCTCGCGCTGCTCGACGCCCTCTCCGAGGCGGCCGCCGAGATCACCCAAGATCTCGCGCCCGGCTCGGTGGACCTGCGACTGCGCAACCGCGAGCCCAGCTTCGTCGTGACGCCGCCGCCCGCAGACCCGTGGACCGATCAATCAGCCGCCCCGGCGCCGCCGCCCGGTCCGGCTTCGGCTCCGACTCCCGGCGAGGACGAGGCGACCGTGCGGATCAGCCTGCGCCTGCCGGAAACCGTGAAGACCCGCGTCGAGCAGGCCGCCGCCCGCGCCGGTGTCTCGATCAACACCTGGCTGATCCGGGCCGCGGCCGCCGCGGCCGACAGCGACGCCGGGCGTCCTGCGACCGGGAGCGCGACCAGCGGCAGCCAGCGCTACACCGGCTGGGTCCGCTGACCCTCGAGAAGAACGGAGAACCCCCATGCCCACCTTCGACACTCCCGGACCTATCACCGCCTCCGTCGAGCTCACCGCCGGTGAACTGCGGGTGGTCGCGAGCGAGCGGCCGGACACCGTCGTGCACGTACGCCCGGGAGACGACACCGAGAACCGGGACGTGCGTGCCGCCGAGCAGACCCGTGTGGAGTTCGCGGGCGGCATCCTGACCGTGCGCGGCCCCCGCCAGCCCGGCCTCGGCATATTCGGCAGGGTCGGTGCCGTCGACGTACTCGTCGAGCTGCCGGCCGGCTCCAGCCTCGAAGGCAAACTGGGCGTCGGCGGGGTCAGCTGCACCGGGGTGCTGGGCGACTGCCGGCTGCGCAGCGGCGCCGGCGATCTGCAGGTCGAGCAGGCCGAGAGCCTGTCGCTGACGACCGGGATGGGGCTGGTGACCGCCGAAACCGTCACTGGCGACGCCAAGCTGACCACCGGCTCGGGCAAGCTGCGGGTGCGCTCGGTCGCCGGATCGGCCGTGCTCAAGAACGGCAACGGCGAGACCTGGGTCGGCCACGCCGGCAATGAGCTGCGGATCAACTCCGCCAACGGCGACATCGCAGCCGACCACGCCGACGCCTCGATGACCGCGAACACCGCCAACGGCGACATCCGCGTCCGCGAGCTGGTACGCGGCTCGGCGACCCTGCGCAGCGCCGCCGGCCGCATCGAGATCGGCATCCGGCCAGGCACTGCGGCCCGGCTCGACGTGCACACCCAGTACGGCAAGGTCCACAACGAGATGACGGCCACCGACGGTCCCGCCGAGACCGACGAGCAGGCCGAGGTGCGCGCACGTACCGCATTCGGCGACATCCTGATCCGCCGCTCCTGACCCACCCCCGCCGTCCCCGGCCGTGGCGCTCGTGCCCCGGCCGGAGATGGCCCCTGCCCGGAAAAACCGCCAGGAGGCGTAGATGACAACGACAATCACCACCCGGCCCGCCGTCTCGGTGGCCGGCCTGCGCAAGACCTTCGGCACGAAGGTGGTCCTCGACGGCATCGACCTGACCGTCACTGAAGGCACCGTCTTCGCGCTGCTCGGCCCGAACGGCGCCGGCAAGACGACCATGGTGCGGATCCTCGCCACCCTGCTGCCGCCCGACAGCGGCTCGATCCGCGTCGCCGGGCACGACCTGGCCCGCGACCCCGATGCGGTGCGTGCGGCGATCGGCCTCACCGGCCAGTTCGCGGCCGTCGACCGCCTGCTGACCGTGCAGGAAAACCTGCGGCTGATGGCCGACCTGCACCGGCTCGGCCGGGCCGAGGGCGGCCGGCGGGTGGCCCGCCTGATCGAGCGTTTCGACCTCGGCGAGTCGGCACGAAAGCCGGTGTCGCTGCTCTCCGGCGGCCAGCAGCGCCGTTTGGACCTGGCGATGACCCTGGTCGGCAATCCCCGGTTGATCTTCCTGGACGAACCCACCACCGGCCTCGACCCGCGCAGCCGGCACGCGATGTGGCAGATCGTCCGGGAACTGGTCGCCGAGGGCGTCACGGTCTTCCTCACCACCCAGTACCTCGAGGAGGCGGATCAGCTCGCCGGTCGGATCGCCGTGCTCGACCACGGCCGCGTCGTCGTCGAGGGCACACCCGACGAGCTCAAACGCCGGATCCCGGGTGGGCACCTGCTGCTGCGCTTCACCGACCCGGACGCGTTGCACGCGGCGGCCGCGGTGCTGGGCACGGCGCACCGCGACGACAACGCGCTGACCCTGCAGGTGCCCAGCGACGGCGACGTCGCCTCGTTGCGCGCCGTGCTGGGCACGCTCGATCGGGTACGCGCCGAGCCCGACCACCTGACGATCCACACCCCCGACCTGGACGACGTGTTCTTCGCCTTCACCGGCGCGCCCGCCACCACCGATACGGCTTCCGAGGAGACCCGATGACCACCCTCGCCCACACCCTCATCGATTCCCGGACCATGCTGCACCGGCAACTGCTGCACCTGCGGCGCTACCCGTCGCTGACCGGGTTGCTGATCGGCATGCCGGTGATCTTCCTGCTGCTCTTCGCCTACGTCTTCGGCGGCACGCTCGGCGCCGGGATCGGCGGCGACCGCTCCGCGTATGTGAACTACCTGACCCCGGGCATCCTGCTGTTCACCGTGGCCGGGGCCGCCGCCGGCCCCGCCATCTCGGTGGCGACGGACATGACCGAGGGCATCGTCGACCGGTTCCGCAGCATGGCCATCGCCCGGGTCGCGCTGCTGACCGGACACGTGCTCGGCAGCCTGGTGCAGAACTTTCTGGCACTGCTCGCCGTGCTCGGCGTCGCCCTGCTCATCGGCTTCCGCCCGAACGCCACCGCGCTCGAGTGGCTCGCCGCGCTCGGCGTGCTGACTGCGACCGCGTTTGCGCTGACCTGGTTCGCCGTCGCGCTCGGAATGGTCGCTGACAGCGTCGAGACGGCCAGCAACACGCCCATGTTCCTGAGCCTGCTGCCGTTCCTGGGCAGCGGATTCGTGCCCACCGAGACGATGCCGGCCGGGCTGCGCACCTTCGCTGAGTACCAGCCGTTCACGCCGATCATCGAGACCCTGCGCGGGCTGTTGCTCGGCTCCGGGATCGGCACCAGCGCGATCACCGCGCTCGCGTGGTGCGCAGGGATCTCGCTGGTGTCGTACCTGTGGGCCAAGCGAAAGTACAACCAGCGCGCGACCCGTTAGGCCGTGTGTCGAAGTCGGCGGTGGTGGCGAAGAGATTCCGGCGCGTCGGTGATCGATAAGTAGCGAGGTCTCCGGTAGATGGTTCATCGACGAAGAAGACCATCAGCACGGAGACCTCGTGGCCACCGTAGCGGTGACGAGGCGGCACGACCTGACCGACGCGCAGTGGGCGGCGCTGGAGCCGCTGCTACCTGTGGGGCGTCGGCCAGGTCGGCCGCCGACATGGACGAAGCGGCAGCTCATTGATGGGATCCGGTGGCGTACCCGGGTCGGCGCCCCGTGGCGGGACGTACCGGGGTGCTACGGGTCATGGGCGGCGGCGTACGCGTTGTTCCGCCGCTGGCAGCGCGACGGGACCTGGGCGAAGATCTTGACCTGGTTGCAGGCGGTGGCCGACGCGGCCGGGCGGGTCACGTGGGACGTGTCGGTGGACTCGTCGGTCGCCCGGGCGCATCAGCACGCCGCCGGGGCGCGAAAAAGGGGGATCTGCAGGTCGAACCGCCGGGCGGGGTGACGGTCGAGCCGGCCGATCATGCGCTCGGGCGGTCGCGGGGTGGGCTGACGACGAAGCTGCACCTGGCCTGCGAGCAGGGGCAGAAGCCGTTGTCGATCGTGCTGACCGCCGGGCAGCGTGGGGACAGTCCGCAGTTCGTCGCGGTGCTCGACGGCATCCGGGTGCCCCGCCTGGGCAGCGGCCGGCCGCGGACCCGCCCGGACCGGGTCCTGGCCGACAAGGCGTACACGTCCCGAGCCAACCGCCGCTACCTGCGCCGACGCGGAATCAAGGCCACCATCCCGTCGAAGGCCGATCAGGACGCCAACCGGCGTAAACGGGGCTCGAAGGGCGGCCGGCCACCCGCCTTCGACCCCGAGCGGTACAAGCAGCGTCATGCCGTGGAATGCGGCATCAACCGGCTCAAGCGCAACCGCGCCGTGGCCACCCGATTCGACAAGCTCGCCGTGCGCTACGAAGCCACCGTGCACATCGCCGCGATCAGCGAGTGGCTGTGACCGACTTCGACACAGGCTCTAGGGGCGGGCCGCTCGGTCATCCCCCGGATGGCGATCGCGTGGTGATCCGATGGTGACCGGACCAGCGGGAACGTATCCACGTCTGGCTGGACGAGGAGGCTGTCGCAAAGCTTTCGACCTTCAACTGTCAAGAGTGTCGCTGTTATTCACCTACAATGGACGATCATGTCGTGCCGTGGCGTACAACTTCATCTCGTGCAGCCCAGACGGCTCTTCACTGCCCCGGCATGACCTGCGTGGGTGGCTGCCGCCGCAGCACCTGTGCTGGCAGGTCCTGAAGGTCGTCGGTGAGCTGGACCTGTCGGAGTTCCTGCGCGGCTACCGCGCCGATGGACAGGGCGCGGCGGCGTATCCGCCGCAGGTGTTGCTGAGCTTGGTGCTGTACTGCTACTGCAAGGGCGTGCCCTCGTCGCGCAGGATCGAGGCGGCCTGCCTCGATGATGTGGGCTGCCGGATCATCACCGGCAACCAGCACATCGACCATGCCACCGTCGCGCGTTTCCTGCGCCGTCACCGCGAGGGCCTGAAGACACTGTTCGTGCAGGTCCTGGCGCTATGCGCCCAGCGCGGGCTGGTCGACCTGTCCGCGGTGGCGGTGGACGGCTCACCGATGCAGGCGGCCGCCGCCTGCTCCACCAACCGCAGCCTCCACGCCCTGGAGAAGACCATGATCGCCGATGGCGAAGCCGAGATTGACCAGTTGACGGGTGACATAGACGACCCAGCAGCCGCCGAGGACAGCACCCGGCACACCGCCACCGGCAGCTGCCTGCGGCGGCTGTCCCGGCTCGGCGACCGCGTGACACGGGCCCGGGTGGCCCGGGACAAGCTGCATGAGCGCGCGCTGCCCTCAGCCGGCGAGATCCGGATCAAGGTCGAGGCCGCCGAGCGGATGGTGGCCAGGGCCGCCCAGCGCCTGGCCAAGGTCACCGCCGCCCAGCAGCAGCGGCTGGCCGACTACGCCCGCCGGACCCTGCAGGATCAGGCCGCGGGACGGCGGCGCGCCAACGGACGCCCACCGGTTGCGATCGAGGCCAAGACCAAGGTCGTCCGGCAGCAGGCCCGCCTCGCCCGGGCGCAGGCCGCGTTGCACCGTGCGCGCTACCCGCGACCGATCCCGTCCGCGGCGGCCAGGGCCTCGCTCACCGATCCGGCGTCGCGGCTCATGCTCGGCAAGCACGGCGGCTACGTGCAGGGCTACAACGTGCAGATCGCCTGCTCCCGCAACCAGGTCCTCCTCGCGATCGAGCTGCACGACAATCCGTCCGACACCACCGCACTCGTCCCGGTCATCAGACGTGTTCAGCACAACTGCGCGACCGCAGGGCTGACCAGCGACGTCGCGGGGTGGCTGGCCGGCAGCGGATACGCCAGCACCGCGAACTTCACTGCCCTGGCCGATCTCCCGCTGCTCGTGTCGCTCGCCAAGGAGTACGACCAAACCAGGGCCACCAGGCTACCCAGCCACGACGTCCCCGCCGGCCACCGCGACATGGCAGCCCGACTGGCATCCACCGAAGGCAAGCAGCTCTACGCCCGCCGCGGCGCCCTCGTCGAACCCGGCTTCGCCCAGCTGTTCCAACGGTTCGGACGCCGCCTGCACCACTGCGGCACCAGCGACGTCGACGCCGAGATCAAACTACTCGGCGTCGTGCACAACCTGAACAAGATCTTTCGTCACGACGCCAGACGGAAGACCGCTTGACAGCTGAAGATCGAAAGCTATGCGACAGGCTCCCACTCTGCCCGTCGGTGCGCCGAAACCCGCAAGACCAGGCCCCGGACGCCCACCCGGCTCCACCAACCGCAGGCCGGCGCCCCGCCACGACGTCGGTAAAACCGTCAAGCGTGACCTGAGCATCACCGCACGTAAACAGAGCGCAGGTTAAAGATCAAGCTTAGAGCCTGGTAAATAAGGGGTTCAGGCGGTCGGTGGCGCGCTCGGCGTAGCTCGTGCGGTGTGGTGGTGGCGGGGTAGGCGGCGGGGCATCAAGAACCGATCAGGCGCGTGGTGCGTACATGATGACCGCGACGCCGACCAGGCAGATGGCCGCACCGGCAAGGTCGTACCGGTCGGGACGGAACTTGTCGACGACCACGCCCCAGGCCAGCGACCCGGCCACGAAGATGCCACCGTAGGCGGCGAGGATGCGGCCGAAGTTGGCGTCGGGTTGGAGGGTCGCGACGAAGCCGTAGACGCCGAGAGCGACGACGCCGGCACCGATCCAGAGCAGGCCGCGGTGCTCACGTACGCCCTGCCAAACGAGCCAGGCGCCACCGATCTCGGCGAGCGCGGCCAACCCGAACAACGCCAGGGAACGGAGAACGATCACGTCCACTATCCGATCACTTCCTTCGCTACCTTGGTCACAGCCTTCCGTGGCTCGCTGCGGCCTCAGCCCTCCGCCGCTTGCCTCACAGTCCTTCCGCCAGCGGGCCGAGAGCCAGGGCGGGCAGGTAGACCAGGCCGGCCATGATCACCGTGACGCCGACGACCAACCCGATGAACAACGGCGTGTGCGTCGGTACCGTGCCCGCCGTGGCCGGGACCGTCCGCTGGCGCGCGAGGGAGCCGGCCAGTGCCAGCAGGAAGATGATCGGTAGGAACCGGCCGACCAAAATGGTCAGGCCCAACGCGACATCCCACCAAGGCGTGTTCACGGTGATGCCGGCGAACGCGGAACCGTTGAGGTTGGCCGCCGAGGTGAACGCATAGAGCACCTCGGAGAAGCCATGCGGGCCGACGTTGAGCGCGGTGGAGTTGTTGCCGGTCGCGAACGCCACCGCCGTACCCACCAACGCCAGTGCCGGGACCGACAGCCAAAACAGCGACACCAGCTTGATTTCTCGAGCGCCGATCTTCTTGCCCAGGAACTCCGGGGTCCGGCCGACCATCAGGCCGGCCAGGAAGACCGTCATGATGGCGATCATCAAATAGCCGAACAGGCCGGTGCCGACGGAGCCGAGGCCGATCCCGCCAAGCATGATGCCCATCAGCAGGACCCCGCCGCCCAGCGCGGTGTACGAGTCGTGGAACGAGATGACCACGCCACCGTTCCCCATCGTGTTCAATGCGGCGAAGGTCGCCGAGTCCGAGATGCCGAACCGGACGTCCTTGCCCTCCATGGCCGCCCCGACCGCCTCCGGCACCGTGCCGTGGCCAGTCAACTCGAAGACGTTGACGAGGACGACGCTGGCGATCACCAGGATCGCCGTCACGGTCAGGATCGCGTACCCCTGCCGGTTCTGCCCGACCATCCGGCCGAACACCCGCGGCAGGCTGGTCGGGATGACCAGAATCAGGAAGAGCTCCAGCCAGCTGGTCCAGGCGGTCGGGTCCTCGAACGGGTGGGCGCTGTTGACGTTGTAGAAACCGCCGCCGTTCGTACCCAGCAGCTTGATGGACTCCCAGCTGGCCACCGGCCCGCCGGTGATGTGCTGGGCGCCACCGGTCAACGTGGAGACGTCCGTGCCCGCGGAGAGGTTCTGCACCACGCCGAAGACCATCAGGACGATGGCGAGGAGGACGCTGAACGGTAGCAGAATCCGCAGGCTGATCCGGGTCAGGTCGACCCAGAAGTTGCCCAGCTGGTCGGTCCGGCTGCGGGCGAAGCCCCGGACGAGGACGACCGCCACGGCGATGCCGACCGCGGCGGAGGCGAAGTGCTGTACGCCGAGCCCGGCCATCTGCACCAGGTGCCCCATGGTCGACTCACCCGAGTACGCCTGCCAGTTGGCGTTGGTGACGAAGCTGACCGCCGTGTTCCAGGCGAGATGATCGGGTACGCCGGGCAGCCCGTTTGAAAGCCACAGCTTGCCCTGCACCCGCAGGAACGCGTACAGCAAGAGGATTGAGACCAGTGAGAAGGCCAGCAGGCTACGCGCGTACTGGGCCCACGACTGCTCGCCGTCCGGGTTGACACCGATCAGCCGGTAGAACCCACGCTCCACGCGCGCGTGCCGGGTAGCGGTGACGACCCGGAACATGTAGTCGCCGAGGTAGCGATAAGCCACGGCGAGCGCGGGGAGAAGCGAAAGAGAAAAGATCACGCCAGCGGCGGACGTACTCATCGAAACCCTTAAGGGGGGAGGAACAGAAGTGGGAAGCCGGCGTGGCAAGATCGCCCGTCGAACCACGCGTCACCAAACCGGACCGCGGCGGTCAGCCCGGGGCGGCAGCGGGTCCGGCAGTCGATCCAGTCATGGCCAGTTTGATCACGGTCGACTCAGTCAGGGTCGACTCGATCACGGCCGGACGGGCGGAGGCCGCGACGAGGCGGGTACCCGGCCGCGCCGCATCTCGGCGCCGAGGTCCGGATCCGCTCCATCGTTCCACTCCTTATGGCCATCTGGCGCTCGTCTGCCGACGGGGCGTCAGCCATTAGAAGCGTGCGGCGGCCGGCGGGCAAGGGTTCCATACGCGATCTTTACGCCGGCAGCGTCGATTTTGACGCGTTGACCTCCAGGTGACTGGTGTTAGAAGACCTCGGGGCTCCGCCCCGAATCCCGACCCTCCTCAGAGATGTCGTACCCGGGGAACCGCTCGGCGACCGGCTCACCCCCACGCAGGTGGACGCACTGGCCACGGCGATCAGCACACTGTGGGCGGTCCCGCACGACGCGCTGCCGGTCGCCTGTCGGTGGACAGATGATCTCGACTTCGCCAGGAAGCTAACCGCAGGCCCACGGCTAGCAGGCGGCATCACCGCTGCGGCGTACGACGCTGCTGTTGCCTGGTGGCATGGCCCCGAGCCAGCACTGCTGCGGACGACCCCGCAAATGAAAGTCGTGGGCCATCGGGACCCCAATCTCGCCAACTACCTCTGAGACGGCCAACGGGTACGGATCGTCGACTTCGAGGACGCCACCCTCTCTGATCCGGCGACCGAGCTGGCGATCCTGGTGGAACACCTGTCGGCCCGAAATCTGGACGCCGAGGCATCCTGCGCGCGCTTCGACGTTGAGGGTCAGCGCCTGCGGGCCGCGCGCAGGTTGTGGGCGATGTACTGGCTGCGGCTGCTGCTACCCGGCGGCCCGGCCGAGCGCCAAAACCCCCCGGGCACCGCCGATCTGCAGGCCCGACGGCTGCTCTCCCTGCTGGCCACTTCCTGATACCCCGAACCAGCCCACGCGGCCCCCTGGGCCATCCACGGGCCAGTAACCGTGGGCGGTCAGGTGCCGTGAGCTACCACACACGCGGCGTTAACGGGACGTATGGAACGGCGCCGGCGGTGTAGCGATCGCGTATTGAGGTGGTCTGTTCGGGGCGGTCCGGCCTAGCGTCGCGTCTGTCGGCGGTGCCGGCACGACAGCGGCGTTTTTCCACGCCAGAAGGGACCCCCCTCGCAATGGACGCGGCCTTACACCCCCTTTTCGTCCCGGTGCGCCCAACCGGCAACGCCGACACGCTGGTGGTGCAGACCGGACGCCTACCTCAAGGGCCGCGGGTGGGCATTGCATTCACCCGGTTCGATCGACTCGCGGCCGCGATGGGAGAACGGCAGCGCTGGATGCGCCTGTCCGAGTCCGCGTTGCGGGCCATGCTGACTCCCCTTGGCATCGGCCGTATTCAGCTCGACCCGATCCTGGTGGGGCCGGAGATCACACCACCGCCGCTCAAGGCGACCACGCGGAGGCAGCCCACGAAGGGCAGGCCCGCGAAGGACAAGTCAGCGAAAGACAAGCCGGCGAAGAGCAAGCCGGCGAGCAGGGCAGCCGCGAGCGACGACATCAAGGCGAAGGAACGGGTGCCGGTAACCGCAGGTGTCCACCGTGGCTGAACACGCGCGGCACCGCGGGCCAGGGGCTGACGGAAGGTTGAGGATCAGGTGACCACGATCGGGTACGAACCGGTGACGCCCCTCGGGGAGGACGCCCGGCTCTGGCCGCTGACCGCGCATCGCGGGGCCCGCGGTGAGGTATTCGTTGGCGGGGTGGGTCTCACCCGCGTCGCCAAGCAGTGCGGGACACCGACCCACGTTGTGGACGAGGCGGACATCCGGCGCCGCTGCCACGACTACCAGCGGGCCTTCGACGGCGAGGTCGCCTACGCGGGTAAGGCGTTTCTGTGCCGGACCATGGCACGCTGGGTCCAGCAGGAGGGACTGTCCCTGGACGTCTGCTCGGCCGGCGAGCTGGCCGTGGCGCGCGCCGCGGGCTTCCCGGCGGAACAGATCCTCCTGCACGGCAACGCCAAGACTCCCCAGGACCTGGCTGCTGCGCTCGCCTACCGCGTGAGCCGGATCGTCCTGGACTCGGAGACCGAGATCACCCGCCTCGCCGCACTGGTCGGCAGGTCCCCACACGGCCGGCGACAGCAGGTGCTGATCAGGGTCACGCCAGGAGTGGATGCCCACTCCCACCGCGCCATCACCACCGGCACCGACGACCAGAAGTTCGGGTTCTCGCTCGCATCTGGCGCCGCCGAGGAGGCGGTGGCCCGGGTGTTGGCCCGGCCGGAGCTGGATCTGGTCGGCCTGCACTGCCACATCGGGTCCCAAGTGGAACAGATAGAGGCCCTGGAGCGGGCGGCGGAGCTCATGGTCGAGCTGCTCGCCCGGATCCGTGACACCCATGGACGTACGCTTTCCCAACTCGACCTCGGCGGCGGCCACGCCGTCGCCTACCGCGACTACGACACCGGCTCCGATCCGGCGGAGCTGGCCCCGCGCCTGTCGGCCGCGGTAGCCAACGCCTGCGCGACCCACCGCCTGCCGGTGCCGCACCTCATCGTTGAGCCGGGCCGGGCCATCAGCGCCCGGGCCGGGGTCACCCTTTACCGGGTCATCAGCGTCAAACGGACGGCCGCAGGGCGGGTGTTCGTCGCCGTCGACGGCGGGATGAGCGACAATCCCCGACCCGCCCTGTACGGCGCCAGGTACACCATACGGCTGATCGGCCGTCCCGCCCCCGGACCGCACCAACTGACCACCGTGGTCGGCCGGCACTGCGAAGCCGGTGACGTGCTCGCCGAGGACTGCCTCCTGCCCAACGACATCCACCCTGGTGACCTGCTCGCCATGCTGTGCACGGGCGCGTACCACCACGCGATGTCCTCCAACTACAACCTGGTACCCCGACCGCCGGTGATCGCGCTGAGCAACGGCACGGCCAGGGTGTTGATCCGCCGCGAGACCGACGCGGACCTGCTGCGCCGCGACGTCGGCGGCGTCTTCTGACCGCCGCCCGGACCCTTACCTGTACCGACCTGCCGGCTCGCCCCGACCATGGCCGCACGCCGGCCGGTGATCCCTTTCGAATGAATCATTCACGAAGGGGAAGACCAGCGAGCGCGGAAGGAGGGCGGAAGGAGGTCTGCGTCAGCGTGGCTACCGACAGGACAGCGACCGACCCGCGCCCAGGCGGGCCGACCGCGGCCGACGCGGCGCTGCCCGAGCGGGTGGTCGTACGGCTGTTGGCCATCCTGGCCGCCGCAGCGGGATCGGCGTGGCCGTCGGTTGGCTGGCCACCGGAACGCACCCCGGCCGCATCACCGCGCCGTTACTGCTCGTCTTGGCCGGCACGAAACTTTCCGCGTACGCGTTGGCCCGCGGACAGCGTGGTGGGATCTTGACCGCGGTGATGCCGGCGTCGGCGAGCACCGCGTCGAACGCCGCCGTGAATTGCCCGGCCCGGTCCCGGATCAGGAACCTGAACCGGTCGGCTTGCTCGCCCAAATCCATCAGTAGATTCCGAGCCTGCCCGCGGTCGTAGGCCGCCAGGAGTGCGCGAATCTCTGCGATCCGTTCGGCTACGAACGGGGCGTCGAAGCTGTCGCCCGCGTCGGCGTGCAGCCATGCGATGCCTTGCAAGCCGAGCAGGTAGCTTGACGGGTGCCTGAAGGTCATGGTCGCGAACCGTAGCGGCAGTAATCCTGACCAGCGACAGGTTTTGCGGTCTTTGGGCCATCCGTGGGCCAGTAGCCACGGCGCGCATCGGTCACGAGCGGGCGCGAGACGCAACCGGGCCACCCGCCGGCCGCTTGGCCCTCGCCCGCGACAGCCCGGCGTCCAAGTCGTCGCCCGTCCCACCGCACGAGTTCCCCGCCCAGCGGCTTGCCCGACACCAGCACCGTCCAGCGACCCCGTTGGCGTTCGCCGTCCATCTTGACGATGGCGACCAGGCCGCGATCCCCGAGCTGGGCCAGCAACTCCGCCAGGCACTCATCCAACGTGCGAAGGCGCTGGCGGCGTATCTGCGGTGTGAAATCGGGTTCGTCAGACGTAGAAACGGCGTGAAGAACCTTGCCCGGGATTGTCCGGGTGGAGTGTGCTGGGTGAGTCGGGATGAAGGGTCCCGAACGAGGTGAGAAGGACGGTGGCCAGGTCTCGGCGCATTCCGGCGGGTGTGTACGCGCCCCGGTTCCGGAACGGGGCGGTCGGTGCGGGCCAGGAGCGCAAGGCCGCCCCACGCATCCGGGCCGCGATGCCGCCAGCCCCTCGCTTCCACCGCGTCACGCGGCGGGCCCCTGTCGGTTCGACCCGGGTCCGCCGCGTGCCCGCTTCGTCGCCAGCCGTGGCCCGGTAGTGCGGTAGTCCAGATCCATCCCGTCGCCTGAGGCCGGAGAGCAGCCGTCAGGACCGCCGCTACGGACGGCTTGGGTCCAGTCGTGCTCTTCTAAGCGATACACCACCCGACCTCCATTGATTGACCTAGGTCAGCGGTGGGTGCGACCTATCGCCAGCCCCAAGAGCACGAGCACTGCGGCAACGACGACGGTTTTACCGACGTCGTGGCGGGGCGCCGGCCTGATCCTGTCTGACTGCACTCTCGTCGCCGGCCAGGGCGACGCCATCACCGTCATGACCGACCAGCGTTTCGGCGCCGCAGTCGCCGAACTCCGCCGCGGAGCCCTGACCCTGCACGGCACCGAGTTACCCGCCGGCCGCCCCACGCCAGGCAAGTACGAACTCACCAACCAGCCACACGGCTACTGGATCGCAGCCGCCACCCCGGAAGCCGCCCGACAAGCCGTCACCGGCACCCTCGCCCTGCAAGGCCCGCGACGGGTACGCGGGCGGCCCTCCTCACCGACGGCTCTTCGAGGAGCACCCGTGACCCAGCCCCGCCACTCCGTCAGCGTCGCCGCTGTCATCCCCGACGAGCAGGGCCGCGTCCGGGGTACGCGTCGAACCGGTCCGGCTCACCGGCGGCTGGCGTCGGCGATCGTGAAGCCGAGTTGGGTGTAGGAGCGAGAGCGTTTGCGCCACATCGCGGCGAGAACGCCGACCTGTTTGTCGACGTAGTCGTGGACCTCGAAGCTGGTTTTGCCGGGGTGGGTACGCAGGATGCGGCCGACGTACTGCATCATTCTGCCCTTGAACGACACCGGGTGCGCCAGGAACAGGGTGTCCAGCGGTTCCCGGCTCTATGGTGTCGCTACTGCAGAGCCACCCTCCGGTGGGAACTGGTGGCCGATGAGCGCCAGCAAGGCGGCATGCGTCTCCTGGTCCGCCGCCACGACGAGCCCGCCCACACCGGTGTGCAGCGGCTGCCCCTGGATACCGGTCACCACGCATCCGGCGGCCTGGCACAAGGCGATCCCGCTGGCAAAGTGCACGCTGTCCTGCAGGTGGCCGTCAGTGACGTACGCGGCTCGCCGACCGGCTGCCACCCAGGCCACCGCCAGGGTGGTGGAGACCACGCGCGGGCGGAACTGCTCGACGAACCCCGGGTCGGCGAGCAGCCGGACAGCCCGGAACCTGGGATCGTTCGGAAACGGCGGATCGAGGTTGACATCCACCAGTCGCGAATCGGCCGAGGGCGTCAGCTTCTCGTCCACGCCGTCGCGGCGGACGTACGCGCTCGCGCCGTCCGTCCAGAACACCTCTTCGGCGAACGGGTCGGCTGAGGCCGCCACCGTGATGCCGAAGCGCGTCCGCAGGGCGACGTTCACCGCGACCAGCATGCTCCGCGCGGCATAGTTCAGCGTGCCGCACAGGGGATCGACGAGCCACATACGCTCGGCGCCGCCGGCCCCCGTGCGTCCACTCTCCTCGCCGGTCACGGCGTCGTCCGGTCGGGCAGTGCGAAGAACGTCGAGGATGACCTTCTCCGCTTCGATGTCGGCAGCAGTGGCGAAGTCGCCCCGGGACTTCTCAAAGCGCGCCAGCGATGCACCGTACTTCGAGCGCACAACAGCAGCTCCTGCTTGCGCTGCCGCAATGGCCAGGTCCCTGTCCGTGATCACCATGCGCTCAGGATAGAGAGCTTTGGCGGGCATCCGATCGGCGTGGGATCCTCCAGGGACGCGGGTGGTGTCCCCGGAGGCGTGACCGGTCAGGGACGGACCAGGACCTTGAGGGCCTCGCGCCGGTCCATCGCGCAGTATCCGTCGGGCACCTCGTCGAGGCCGACGGTGCGGTCGAAGACCTTGCCGGGCTCGACCTTGCCGTCGAGCACGTCGGGCAGCAACGCCTCCTCGACGCGATGACCATGGCACCCGGCCTACGTCCGCAACGGACGCCTGGACATCCTGGCGGCGAACCAACTGGGGTACGCGGTCTTCTCGCCGATTTTCGCCCACACCGCCCGCCCTGCGAACATCGCCCGGTTCATCTTCCTCGACCCCGCCGCGAGCGACTTCTACGTCGACTGGGAACGCCTCGCCAGCGACACCGTCGCGCTCATGCGGGCCGAGGCCGGCCGCGACCCCTACGACCGGGCGCTCACCGACCTCATCGGCGAACTCTCCACCCGCAGCGAAGCGTTCCGCACCTGGTGGGCCGCGCACAACGTGCGCCTGCACCGCACCGGAGTCAAGCACCTGCACCACCCGCTGGTCGGCGACCTGACCCTGGCATACGAGTCGATGGAACTCACCGCGGACACCGGCTTGCGGCTCAACGCCTACACCGCAGAGCCCGGCTCCCCAGCCCAGAATGCGCTGAACCTGCTCGCCAGCTGGACGGCCACGCCCCAGGAACAGCCCGCCGCGCGCTCGACGGAGTAAACGGCAGCCGCACGGGAACGGTCGCCTCAAGGTTGCGATCCACCGGGAGATCGCGTGCCAGGACGGGCCGGGAGACCAGCTGACCCCACGTCCGAGCCGTGATCCGTTGCTGTGTCAGCCGGGGAAGGGGACGGATCTGGTGTTCGAGGGTTTCGAGGAACTGGACATCGCCACCACGGAGACGACCATCCACGGACGCCGGGGCGGCGCGGGCCCGCCGGTTCTCCTGCTGCACGGCATGCCCGAGACCCACCTCATGTGGCACCG
Source organism: Micromonospora sp. IBHARD004 (assembly GCF_052814115.1). Taxonomy (NCBI): domain Bacteria; kingdom Bacillati; phylum Actinomycetota; class Actinomycetes; order Micromonosporales; family Micromonosporaceae; genus Micromonospora; species Micromonospora sp. IBHARD004. The sequence continues at coordinate 1,174,240 of NZ_CP199934.1, read as the reverse complement.
GGTCGCGCCGCGACTCGCGGAACGATTCACCGTGGTCGCGACCGACCTGCGCGGCTTCGGCGACAGCGGGACCCCGCCGAGCACCCCGGACCATGCGCCGTACAGCATGCGCCAGGTGGCCCGAGAGCAGGTGGAGGTCATCGTCGACCACATGATCGACTCGTTGTCCGAGGTGCCGGACGCCTTCCCCGCCGCCGTCCGGGCGGAGTACGTGGCGAAGCTCAGCTCCCCGGACACCATCCACGCCGTCTGCGAGCAGTACCGGGCGGCCGCCACGCTGGACTACCAGCACGACGAGACCGACCGCGGCAACCGGCGGATCCGGTGTCCCGTCCTGGCGCTGTGGAGTCACACCGGCCCCGTGGCGAGCTGGTACCAGCCGCTGGAGGTGTGGCGGGCCTGGGCCGACCAGGTCGACGGCGGTCCCGTCGCGGCCGGGCACTTCCTGCCGGAGGAGGCCCCCGACGAGACGACCCGACACCTCCTCGCGTTCCTCGGCTGACCGCGCGTCATCGGCCCTGCCTCTCCCGTCGCCGTCCCGGAGACCCGGTCTCGCCCCTGGGCCTGTGGTCGCAAGCTCCGGGTGGCGGATCGGCCGGTTACCGTTGCCGGTGTGCGGGCGGAGGCGGGCGAGACGATCGGTTTCTCGGTGCTCGGCTCGATCAGGGTCGTCCGCGCCGGGGCCGAGCTGCATCTGGGCGCCCGCCAGCAGCGCCTGGTGCTCGCGTTGCTGCTGGCCCGGGCCGGTTCACCGGTCTCCCTGGCCGAGCTGGTCGACCTGCTCTGGGACGAGGAGGCCCCGGCCAGCGCCGCGAACGTCGTGCACCGGCACGTCGGGGTGCTCCGGCGGCTGCTCGAGCCCGGCCTGCCCACCCGGTCGGCGGGCCGGCACATCCTCCGGGAGCTCTCGGGCTATCGGCTGCGCGCCGACGAGGAGTCCCTTGACCTGCTGAAGTTCCGGTCGCTGAGCCGGCTGGCGGGCCGGAGCCTGCAGGACGGCGACCCGGAGTCGGCGCTGCGGCATTCCCTCGACGGGCTGCGGCTGTGGCGCGGCCGGTGCGCCGCGGGCCTGGAACCGGCCTCCCGCCTGCATCCCGCGTTCCTCGCCGTGGAGGCCGAACGCGCCCAGGCTGTGCGGGAGGCCGCCGACGCCGCCGAGCGCTGCGGCCGGCTGAGCGCGGTGCTGGCGCCGTTGCGGCAGGCCGCCGAGCAGCACCCGCTCGACGAGTCGCTGCAGAGCCGGTTGCTGCTGGCGCTCGCCGCCGACGGCCGCCAGGCGGAAGCCGTCGAGGTGTACCGGGTGGTGCGCCGCCGGCTCGCCGACGACCTGGGCATCGATCCGGGCGAGGAGCTGCGGGAGGCGTACGACCGGCTGCTGCACCAGCGCACCCAGCCGGCGCGTACCGGGTTGCCGTCGCCACTCCCCCGCCCCGCGCAGCTGCCGCCGGACCTGCCCTTCTTCAGCGGCCGGGACGACCTCATCGCCGAGGCCCGCGCGGCGGTCGCGCGCCCGGGCGGGCCGACGGTGCTCGCGATCGACGGCATGCCCGGGATCGGCAAGACCGCCCTCGCCGTCCACCTCGCCCACGAGTTCGCCGCCGGCTACCCGGACGGGCAGCTGTATGTCGACCTGCGCGGATACGACGGGCGGGAGCCGGCGATGAGCCCGGCCGAGGCGCTGCGCGGCTTCCTCGGCTCGCTCGGGGTGCCCCAGGAGGGCATTCCCGCCGAGCTGCACGCCCAGGCGGGCATGTACCGCAGCAGCCTTGCCGGCCGGCGCCTGCTGATCGTGCTCGACAACTGCCGGGACGCCGAGCAGATCCGGCACCTGCTGCCGGGCAGCCCCGGCTGTCTGGTGATCGTCACCAGCCGCAGCCGGCTCAGCACCCTGCTGACCACGGCCGGCGCCCACCCGTTGCCGGTCGGCCTGCCGAGCGTCAACGAGGCCCGCGCAGCGCTCCTGCGGCCGCTCGGCGCCGGCCGCGTCGCGGCGGACCCGGCCGCGATCGACGCCATCATCGCCAGCTGCGGGCGGCTGCCGCTCGCGCTGGCCGTGGTGGCCGCCCGCGCGGCGAGCCTGCCGCGGACGCCACCGGCGCAGATCGCCGCCGAGCTGGCCCAAGCGCCCGGGAGCCTGGACGGCTTCGACGGCGACGACCCGCAGACCGGCCTGCGTGCCGTCTTCTCCTGGTCCTACCAGGCACTCTCCGCCCCGGCCGCCCGGCTCTTCCGGCTGCTGCCGATCCATCCCGGCCCCGACATCTCGATCGCCGGGGCGGCGGGCCTGGCCGGCGTCCCGCTGCGGAGCGGGCGGGCGCTGATCGGCGAGCTGAACCGCGCGCACCTGATCAGCGAGGACCTGCCGGGCCGCTACCGCACCCACGACCTGCTGCTGGCCTATGCCACGGAGCTCGGCGAGGAGAACGACAGCCCGGCCGAGCGTGCCGCCGCGGAGCTGCGTTGCCTGCAGTTCTACCGGGCCACCTGCTATCAGGCGCACCGGCAGCTGCTGGCCTCCGAGTACCACCCGATGATCGAGCCGGGGCCGGGCGAGACCCCGCTGCGCTTCGCCGGCCACGGCGACGCCATACGCTGGTTCACCGCCGAGCGGCAGGTCCTGATCGCGCTGGTCGGCCAGGCCGCCCGGCAGGGCCGGCACACCGAGGCCTGGCAGCTCGCCCTGGGCATGCAGCACTTCTTCGACCGCAGCGGCCGGTGGGCCGACTGGACGACGACCGGCGAGGTGGCCCTCGAGGCCGCCCGGGCGGGCGGCGACCTGGTCGGGCAGGCCCGGATGCACCGCAGCCTGGCCGGGGCGGCCTACTTCCGGTGCGAGCACGAGACCGCGGTCGGGCATCTCGACCAGGCGCTCGAGCTGCTCGCCCGGCTCGGCCTGCACGGCGAGATGACCCGGGCCGGGATCAACCGGGCGATGATCCTGGGCGCCCAGGGGCGACACGAGGAGGTCGTCCGGGCGCTTTCCGCGGAGCTGGGGCCGGCCCGGGCGGTCGGAGACGACAAACTGCTCGCGGACGCCCTGGTGATCATGGCCGCGAGCAACGCCGAATTGGGCCGGGAGGAAGAGGCCGTGCGCTGCGCCGAGCAGGCGATGGCGCTGTCGCGCGGAGTGCAGTACAGGCTGGGCATCGCCGAGGCGTGGGAGGTGCTCGGCCAGGTGCATTCCGCCCGCCGGGAGCCCGGCAAGGCGGTCGACTGCTGGCGCGAGGCGGCCGTCGCCTACCAGGAGGCCTCGGCGTCGGCGCCGGCCGCGGAGGTGCTGGCGCTGCTCGGCGACGCCCTCGCCGCCGCCGGCGACCACGACGCCGCGGTGCGGGCGTGGCAGGAGGCGCTGGCCCTGATCCCGTACGCGCAGACCCGGACCGGCCGGCGGCTGGCCGGCCTGCTCGCGGCGGTCACGTCGCGTCCGTGACCGATTGCGATCGGCGACGGCACTCGATCCGCACTTCCGCGTCAGTCCATTCGCATCGATCGTCCCTAGGCTCGTGCCTCACTCACCGTTGCTCATGCCTGTGGGGGAAATATGGTGCTGCGGGCACCCGACGAATCACCGGCCGGCCGGGCCGAGCGCATGACCGCGCTGCATGCGGACCACGCCCGTGCCGTGCTGCGTCTCCTGCTCGTGCTGACCCGCGGCCAGCGGCAGACCGCCGAGGATCTGCTCCAGGAGACGATGCTGCGGGCCTGGCGGCACCTCGACTCGGTGCCGGCCGAGCCCGATGCCGCCCGCCGGTGGCTCTTCACCGTCGCCCGGCGGCTCGTCATCGACGCTGTCCGGCTGCGGCGGGGCCGCCCGGCCGAGGTCCATCTCGTCGACATGACCTGGATTCCCGCTGGTGACGACACCACCGGCACCGCGCTGGCGTCGCACGCCATCCGGTACGCGCTCGGCCGGCTGAGCCCGGCGCAGCGCAGTCTGCTCTCCGAGGTCTACCTGGTCGGGCGGTCACCGGCAGAGGTCGCGGGCCGGCTGGGAGTGCCGATCGGCACGGTGAAGTCCCGGACCCACTATGCGCTGCGCTCCCTGCGCACCGGCCTCGAGGCGGCCTGAGCAGGGACGACTCCGCCCGGCCGGCGATCCGGCTGCTGAGTCGAAGCTCACATTGCCGCAACGCGCGCCCGGGACCCTGGCATGCTATGGCGATCGTGGCAGCCAGCCCTGTATGGATCGCATCAAGATGACCAGCCCGCTCTCTTTCGCCGTTCTCGGCCCGGTGCGGGCCTGGCGCGGCCAGTCCGAAATCGACCTGGGCACCCGGCAGCAGCGGCTGATCCTGGCGTTGCTGCTCGCCCGGGCCGGCGGCGCGGTCAGCGTCGCCGAGCTCGTCGACCTGCTCTGGGAGTCCGACCCCCCACCCAGCGCGGTCAATGTGGTGCACCGGCACGTCGGGATGCTCCGGCGGCGCTTCGAGCCGGGCCTGCCGACGCGGGCAGCGGGCTCGGTGCTGATCCGCGACGGCGCCGAATACCGGCTGCGGATCGACGGGGAGTCGCTCGACCTGCTGCGTTTCCGGCGCCTGGTCGCCCAGGCCGGTGGCAGCTCCGGCGAGCCGGCCGTCGAGCTCTACCGGGAGGCGCTGGCGCTGTGGCGCGACCGGTGCGCCTCGGGCCTGCAGGCCGGCGGCCGGGCCCATCCGGAGTTCGTCGCTGTCGACGGCGAGCGGTTCGCGGCCGTCCGGGCGGCGACCGACGTCGCCTTGCGGGCCGGGTGCGTCCACGCGGTGCTGCCCGCGATCCGGCTGGCCGCCGAATACGAGCCGCTGGACGAGGCACTGCAGGCGCGGCTGCTGCTCGCGCTCGCCGCGGACGGCCGGCGGGCCGAAGCCCTCGCGGCTTATGCCGATATCGAGCACCGGCTCGCCGACGAGCTCGGCATCCAGCCGGGCGGCGACCTGCGCGCAGCCCGGGACAGCCTGCTCGACCACGACGCCCCGGCCGACGGCTCCAGGTCGCGGCGCGGCGTCAGACCGGCCTTCATTCGGTCCGGAGCGCCGCCTAGCGGCGCGGAGGCCGAATTATGGCCGCCAGCCGAGCTGGAGTTGTCGCAGCCGACCCGGGCCGAGCCGCCAGCGCAGTTGCCGGCCGACCACCCCTACTTCACCGGCCGCCGCGGCGTCGTGGCCGCCGCGGAGGAGCTGCTGGCCGGAGACCGGCGGACCACCGCGCTGGTCATCGACGGAATGCCCGGCGTCGGGAAGACCACCCTCGCGGTGCACCTGGCCCACCAGCTGGCCGCCCGCTACCCCGACGGGCAGTTGCACGCGGACCTGCGCGGTTTCGACTCCGGCGACTCGGTGATGACACCGGCGGAGGCGCTGCGCGGCTTCCTGTGGTCCCTCGGGGTCGCGCCGGCCGCCATCCCGGCCGAGCTGCACGCCCAGGCCGGCCTCTACCGCAGCATCCTGGCCGAGCGCCGGATGCTGATCCTGCTCGACAACTGCCGCGACTGGGACCAGATCCGGCACCTGCTGCCCGGCACCGGCGGCAGTCTCGTCATCGCCACCAGCCGCCGCCGGATCACCGGCATGGCCGGCCCGGCGGGCACCCACCCGCTGCACCTCGACCTGCTGACCGACGCCGAGGCCCGCGAGCTGCTCACCCGCCGGCTCGGCGACGCGGCGGCCGCCGACCCGGCCGCCGTCGACGAGATCATCGCGCGGTGCGGCCGGCTGCCGCTGGCGCTGGCGCTGGTCGCCACCCGCAGCGTCGGCCGGCCCGGGCTCAGCCTGCCCGCAGTCGCCGGTGAGCTGGCCGAGGCCGACGGCCGGCTGGCCGGCTTCGGGGACGCACACGCCGATCTGGCGGCGATCTTCTCCTGGTCCTACCGGGCCCTGACTCCCGCGGCAGCCCGGCTCTTCCGGCTGCTGCCCTTGCACCCGTCCGGGGAGCTGAGCACGGAAGCGGCGGCCGCCCTGGGCGGCCTGTCCCTGCGCTCCGCCCGCGGCCTGCTCGCCGAGCTCGGGGCGCAGCTGCTGGTCCAGCCCGGCGACGGCCGGTGGCGGATGCATGATCTGCTGCGCGCCTATGCCGTGGAGCTCGGGGAGGAGCACGACGACGCGGCCGAGCGGGACGCTGCCATCGAGCGGGTCTACGGCGACCCGGCCCTGGCCGGGCAGGCGTGGAGCGAGGCCCTCGCCGAGCTCGACGGGACGGGCTCGCCGATGGCCCGGCGGATCCGCGACCGGCTGCTCTGGCACCGGTGACCCGGACGCGGCGTCGGTGGGCGCCGCGTCCGGGGCCCACTCTCAGTACCGGTAGGCGCGGATGATGGTCTGCTTGACCGTGTTACCGCTGGTGTCCGTCGCCGCGGCCCGCAGCGAGACGAAGCCGGTGCCGGCCGGGTTGTGCACCCAGGCGACCGCCTTCTCGCCGGACCGCTGGACGGTCAGCTGCTGCCAGGTCTTGCCGTCGTCGAAGGACGCCTCGACGGTCAAGCTCGTGGTCTGGCCCGGCTCCGCTCCGATCTGACGGTCGAGCGAGACCGGGATCGCGAACAGCTGGTTGGCCGGCGCCCGGTTGTTGATGTTGAGCTCCGGGGTGTACCGGATCGCCGTCATCGGCAGCTTCACCAGTTCGCCGTCGCTCACGTGCCCGGACTTGAAGGTCCACTCCGCGTCGACCACCGTCGACAGGGTGAATGCCGGGTCGCTGCGGAAGGTCGCGGTCAGCCGGTAGTCACCCGTCTCCGCTGGCACCTGCCACGACCAGGGCGCCTGGTTCGCGTCGCCGACCTTGACGCCGTTGCGGTAGAGGTTCACCTCCACGCTGCCGCCGCGAGGGTGCCGGAAGCCCATGTGCCCGGTGCCGTCGCCGTGCAGCGGCCCCGGCCCGCCCATCGTGTCGCCCCAGTAGCGGGTGGCGAACTGCTGGCCGAAGTTCGGCTCCGGGAAGACCGGCCCGGCCACCGCGTTGGCCCACTTCACGTTGTACGTGCGCCCGGGCTGGAAGCTGGTCCACGCCGACTCGTAGTACGTGTACCTCAGCTGGGCCGAGGTCGACTGCCACACCGCCTGCTTGTCCTGGTTGTAGTACTCGGTGATGGTGCTCGGCACGTCGTAGCTGAAGCTCGGCGGGACATTGCGCTCGTCGCGGTAGATCGGCGAGTTGCCGGGCGCGTGCGCGACCGCGGACCGCGCCACCGGCACGCCGGCCACGTCCGCGCTGATCCGGGAGCGGACCGTGGCGAAGTCGCCCGCGCGCAGCTTGCGGGTCAGCCCGGTCATCATCTCCTCCGGCTCGTAGAAGTAGACACGGTAGACGTACGGGCTGTTGTGCAGGCTGCCGTCCTGGGCCACCTGACCCCACATCCCGTTGACGTAGGAGACGAAGCCGGGCGTCCTGCCGGCCCCGATCTGCGCGGTGCGCAGGTGGTCGAAGGGGATGCCCATCAGCACGCCGAACGGGTCGTTGCTGCCCCAGATCTGCGGCTGCTCGGTCCGGATGGTCCAGCCGAACTCCTGATGGACCGCGGTGGCCTTCGGGTTCGGCACCGACACCGCGATCGGCTTCGCCAGGCGGGCGTCCATGGTGAGCGCCTGGTCCGTGGTCAGGTCGAGGCTCGGGCGCATCAGCGACGTGATCTGCGGGAGGAACGGGTCGCCGGTCAACAGGTAGGTCTGGACCAGGTAGCGGCCCGCGCGGACCCGGTACGTGGTGGTCGCGGGGTCGCCGAACACCATGATGGTCTGCCGGTCCAGGTCGGTCAGGACGGTCACCCAGCCCTGCTCGGGCGTGGGCGCTCCGCCGTCCGGCCCGACGAGCTTGAGGCTCAGCTGGTGGCGGGCGACGTCGAGCGCGACCGGGGTCTGCACCTGCGCGCCGTCGCCGGTGGCGGTCACCTCACCGCCGAAGTAGTGGTCGGGCAGGTCGGCGCCGGCCTGGACGTTGACGGTCACGGTGGCCGTGCCGCCGGCCGGGACCGTCACCGAGGAGGCGCTGAGGCTGAACAGGCCGGCCGGCGCCGGGGCGCCCTCGGCGTCCTTGGCGTCGAGGGAGACAGCCAGGGTGAGGGCGGAAGAGCCGCTGTTCGCGTACGTGACCGTGCTCTGCTGCGCAGCGGTGGTCCGCTCGAAGGCGACGCTGACCGGGCTCGCCGTGACGGTCTGCTGGATCGCCCGGGCGACGTCGAGGAAGCCCGCGCCCTGCTCGTAGACACCGATGGCGGCGCTCGGCTGCGCGGCCGCCATCAGCGTGGACTTGATCCGCTCAGGCGCCCAGTCCGGGTGCTGCTGGGTCAGGATCGCCGCCGCGCCGGCCACGTGCGGAGTCGCCATCGAGGTGCCGGAGAGGCTGGTGTACTGCGGGTTCTCGTCGTTCGGCCACAGGTCGGAGGTCGAGCTGCGGGCGGCGAGGATGCCGACGCCGGGTGCGGTGACGTCCGGCTTGATGCCGGCGTCGCCGGTGCGCGGACCCCGGCTCGAGAACTCGGCCAGCTCGCCCGTCTTGGTCACGGCGCCCACGGTCAGCGCCTCGGCCACACTGCCGGGCGAGTTCACCGTGGACTCGCCGGCCCCGCCGCTGTTGCCCGCGGCGACGACGAAGAGCACGCCGTAGCGGTGGGTGAGATCGGCCAGGGCCGCCTCGATCGGGTCGGTCTCCGGGCTGTCCGGGCCGCCGAGGCTCATGTTGGCGACCTTGACGCCCTGCTGCGCCGCCCAGGTCATGCCGGCCAGGATCGCCGACTCCGGGCAGCCCTCCTCGGTGCAGACCTTGGCGCTGTAGAGGGTCGCGCCGGGCGCCATGCCCTTGTAACGGCCCTGCGACGCGGCCGCGCTGCCGGCGATGGTGGAGGCGACGTGGGTGCCGTGGCCGACCCGGTCGAGGGTGTCCGGGTCGGCGGTGAAGTTCTCCGCGGCGGCGACGTGGCCGGCCAGGTCGGGGTGGGTCTGGTCGACGCCGGTGTCGATCACGCCGACCTTCACCCCCGTTCCCGTCCAGCCGGCCTGCCAGGCCTGCGGCGCGCCGGTCAGCGGGACGCTGACGTCGAGGGTGGGGTGGCGCAGCCCGTCGAGCCAGATCTTGTCGAACCCGGCCCGCAGCCGCCGCTCGGTGCCACTCCCGGCGGAGGTGACGCTGTTCCAGAAGGACACCGCGTCCGCGCGGCTCTCCGCGACGGCGCTCGCCCCGGAGAGCGCCCGGGTGGTCCGGGCGCCGGCGAGGCCGGCGGGGGCGGCATTGCCGTGCTGGACGATGAGCGGCAGGGTGGCCCGGGCGTCGTCGTAGCCGAAGCCGACCAGCATCGAGATGTCGAAGAGCCGCCCGTCGAGCTTGCCCCGGTTGAGCAGGCCGACGGCGTCGGCGGGGATGACCCGCACGTCCTCGCCGGCGCTGTGGGTGATGAACGGGATCCGTTCCCGTCCCTTGCCCGGCACGACGTCGACAGCCGTCTGGCCGTCCTTAGTGCTGACGTGGACGGTGTCGCCGGTGAGCAGAGTGACCGTCCGGGGCTTGGACGCGACCGCGGGTGTGGTCGCCGGCTTCGCGGCCCGGGGCTGCGCCGACACCGGCGAACCGCCCGGAGCCACCGCCGAGACGCCCAGCACCAGCAGTGCCAGCGCCGATATCTTGCGAACTGAACGCATCATTCTCCCTGGATGAAGGCGAGAGCTATCCGGGAGCTCCGGACGTGACCGGCGGGTGAAAGTTCATCCCGAGTGACCTGGGTCACTGCCGCTGAACCGGTGCGGGGCGGGGCCCGCACGTCTGGACCGCCGAACCTCCATCCACACATCTGCACACCTGCCAGCGCACCCGAGCGGGCCGAGGAGCCCGATGCTCGCGAAATCGCTGGTTCTTGCCGCCGCGGGTGGCCAGGCCACGGCTGCCCGGCCTGATCGTCCATCACTCGGCACTTCCGGTGCGTCCGGTGATCGTCGATGGGCTGCCCTGCGTTCCGGCCGCCCAATGCGCGGTCGACCTAGTGGTGCGGCCGGTTGCGAACGAGAGCGAGGGCGAGCACGGCGGCGGCGAGGAAGACGATGGCGTTCACGCGCAGCCCCGCCTGCACCCCCGCGGTCAGCGCCTCGGCGAGCGCCGCCCGGACCGGATCGGGCAGCGGCTGGGTGCCGCTGGTGCCGGCGGCCACCGCCGACTGCACCGCGCTGCGGGCCGGCTCCGCGACCTGGTGCGCGGCGAGCCGCTCCGGCAGCTCGGCGAGCAGTCGGGTGGTGAGCAGGGTGCCCAGCAGGGACGCGCCGAGTACCGATCCCACCTGGCGGGCCGCGTTGACCGCCCCGGAGGCCATGCCGGCCTGGGCGGGGGCGACGCTGGCGAGCGCGGCGGCGGTCGCGGGGGCAACCACCAGACCGCAGGCAGCGCCGAAGAGCGCGAGCAGCGGCCAGCGCTGGCCGAACGTGGTGGCCGGGCCCTGCGCGGCCAGGCCGAGGCTGGCCAGGCCGCCGAGGAGGAGACCGGTGGTGAGCGGCGCCTTGAAGCCGGTGCGTCGGATGGTCCGCCCGGCGCCGAACGCGGCGAGCGCGTAGACGCCGAAAGGCACCAGCATCCGCCAGCCCGTGTCCAGCGGGTTGAGGCCCTGGGCGCGTTCGTGGAACAGGACGAGCAGGATCGCCACGCCGGTGAAGCCGAACAGCGACACCGCGGCGACGACCATGACGGCGCTGAACGAGGCCGACCGGAACAGTCGCACGTCGAGCATCGGTGCGGCGGTGCGCAGCTCGACCAGGACGAACCCGACCAGCGCGGCGGCGGAGCCGAGCCACGCGGTGACCACCGGCGGGCTGGTCCAGCCGTCACGTCCGGACCGGATCAGGGCGTAGACGAACGCGGCGATGGTGACGGTGGCCAGCAGCAGGCCCGGCAGGTCGAGCCGGCCGTTGCCCTGCCGGGACTCGGCCACCGCGACCGCGGCGACGACGAGGGTGACCACCCCCAGCACGATCGTGGACAGGTAGACAGTGTGCCAGTGGTGCTGCCGCAGCAGCGCCCCGGCGATGAGCGGGCCCACCGCCAGGCCGATGCCGGAGGCGGCCGACCAGGCGGTGATGACCTCGGTGCGCCGGTGCGGGTCGGTGAAGGTCGCACCGAGGATGGCCAGGCTGTTCGGCAGGATCAGCGCCCCGCCGATGCCCGCCACGAGCTGCCCGGCGATCACCCAGGCCGGGGTGCCGGCCTGCGCCAGCACGGCCCCGCCGGCGATCATCGCGGCGACGCCGGCGCCGAACATCCGCTTGCGCCCGAAACGGTTGCCCAGTGTGGCGGCCGAGAGGACCAGGCTCGCCACGGCCAGGGTGTAGGCGCTCGGGATCCAGATCAGGGTGGTCGGCTCGACGTGCAGGTCCCGCTGGATGGTGGTCAGGGCGGAGACGGTCGCGGTGATCTGCAGGAAGGTGATCGCCGCGCCCAGGCACATCGCGACGAGGGTCGCCACCTGGCTGCGGCGGACGGGTGACGGCGGCGCCGACGCGCCCTGGGTGGTGGCCGGCCCGGTCGGGGGCAGGGTTCGCTGGTCGGTCACGTGGACTCCTGGAGGGGTCGGTCCGCGGTGGCGCCGGCGGGGAAGGCGGTGCTTCCCGCGCCGGTGGCGCGCGGCGAGAGGTGAGGGGCGGCGGTCACGGGAGCTGCGGGTAGAGCGCGGCCACGCCGCCGGAGAGCTTGCCGCGCACGTCGCGGCTGAGGTCGTCGGCGAGGATCTCGTACGCGTCGGCGGCGAGCTGGTCGACCGTGTACCGGGCGACGTCGGCGGGAGCGAGCTTCGCGGCGGTGACCGCGCGGGTCATGTCGGTGTCCATGAACCCGACGTGCAGTCCCGCGACCCGGATGCCCGCCGGGGCGAGCGTGACCCGCAGCGAGTTGGTGAGCCCCCACTCGGCGGCCTTCGCGCCGCCGTACGCGCCGCCGCTGGGCAGGGCCAGCCAGGAGAGCACGGACAGCACGTTGAGGATGATGCCGCCACCGTTGCCTTCGATCACCGGGGCGAACGCCCGGACGACGGACAGGGTGCCGAAGTAGTGGGTCTCCATCTCCAGCCGGATCTGGTCCAGGTCGCCGGTGAGCAGGTCCGCTCCGGTCGCCGAGCCCGCGTTGTTGATCAGCAGGGTGACGTCGCCCGCGGCGGCCGCCGCCGTGGCCACGGACCCGGGATCGGTGATGTCCAGCTCCAGCGGGCGGGCACCGGGCAGGTCGATCTGCGCGGCGTCGCGCGCGCCCGCCCAGACCGTCGCGCCGCGGGCGAGCAGCTCGCTGGCGACGGCCCGGCCGAAGCCACGGTTGGCGCCGGTGACCAGGGCGGTTGCAGCCGAGATGTCCATGTCGTCCCGTCTGGGTAGTAGTGTCGGCCGGCTAGCTTATGCAGAAGCAAGCCAGCCAGGAACCAGTGAAGCACCTGACTGGCGTCAACACAAGTCAGCCCGTACGCTGGCCGGTATGACGGATCTACGGGACGACCGGGACGCCTGGTCGAGGGCGAACTGCTCGATCGCCCGGGCGATGGACATCGTCGGCAGCAGGTCGGCGATGCTCATCATGCGTGAGGCCCTGCTCGGTACGCGCCGTTTCGACGACTTCGTCCACCGGGTCGGCCTCGGCGAGCCCGCCATGGCGGCCCGGCTCAAGGAGCTGGTCGCCGCCGGCCTGCTCGAACGGGTCCCCTACCGGGAGCCGGGGCAGCGCACCCGCCACGAGTACCAGCTCACCCGCAAGGGCCGCGAACTGCTGCCCGTCATCACCGCGCTGCGCAACTGGGGCGACACCTGGGCCGCCGACGACACCGGTCCCCCCGTCCTCGTCACCCACCGGGAGTGCGGCCACCGCGTCCGGGCGGCGCTCCGCTGCGAGCTGGGCCACGACGTCAACGAGGGCGACGTGGACATCGTCGCCGGGCCGGGCCTCATCCGCAGCACCTGACGACCGGCGGACACCGGCCGCGGTCGACCGCGGTTGGTTCGTTCTGGTGGATCCAAGTCCGGCGCGGACGCCTACGTGCCTACCCGCCAGCGACCTACAGCGGAGCCTTCGCTTCCCACAAGATTTCTCATCTTGCCCTTGGTGATCCATAACCCGGCACCCGCGCCGTTGGTCGTGACAGGTTTGCGACTCCGTATCGATCTGACGAAGGGGAAGCGCCGGCAGACGCCTGCCGAGGGCGACGGTCAGGGTGAGTCCAAGGTCGATGAGCGGACGATCTTACTATCGGACTCTGCATCTCTGCTGCATCGGGCACGGATCGGGCACGGCGACCGCTTCGGTCCGAACGAAACGATCATGGGTTCTCGTCACCTATGGGCTTGCCCATCGACTCCAGCGCTCGGCCGGTCGGCAGTCAGTGCCAGGCTTGCCGTAGACAACGTTGCCGGAGGAGTCGGCGTAGCAGTGATCGAACTCGTCGGACGGACGAAACAGTAGACGCCGGTCAATTTCGGTGCCTCTGGCGTCATAGCTGACCAACTCAGCGTCCTCCCTAACAGTGGCGCCCTCGGTGAGCAGGCCGAACACGCCGTCAGTCAGCCGTGCCGTGGTCGTGTGCCCGTCGCCGTGTTCGAGCACCAGCCGGTGCACCCGAGCGCTGACCCGGCCAGTCACGGCGACGTCACCGCCGTCCATTTCGGTCGACATAAGTAGGAGTCGCTGGACCGGGCCGGGTAACCAGCCCCGTTGTGGCCAGTCGCGTTCCCCGCTGATACCCCCACTGACCTCCGCACCTGATGACATTGAGACATCACAGGTGAAGTACCCGGTCTCCGTCAGGAACAGTGCCACGGCACGTTGGTCCTGTTCAGCCGCCACGGCTAGCTGGGCCATCGACACCGGAACCCGCTCATGCTGCGCGTTCCACGACAGGCACTGCTCCATCGCCTGGCGCAGCGTCGGTGACAGCTCGTTCGGACCCATCGCCAGGTGCTGCACATCGTCGTCGTTTGGCGCCACCGCCACGCCGACCACCACCGCTGCGGCTGCCGCCATGGTGGCAATCCCCAGCCGCACCGCCGCGCGGGGCCGCGGCCGGTGGATCGACCTCATCAGATCCGCCCGCATTCGCGCCGCCTCGCCGGGCGGCAGATCCCGCTCAATAGGCGCGTCGAGAATGTCTCTCACCGCTCCTCCTCCTGCTTGTTGTCGTCAGTGACCATCCGTGCCAGCCGGGCTCGTGCGCGACTCACGCGCGAACGGACCGCGCCTTCGCTGATTCCGAGGACTGTCGCCGCCTCGCCGTACGGCACGCCGGACCAAAGACACAGGGCAACCGCTTCGCGTTCTGCGCGAGGGAGTCGGCGGACCACCGCCAGAATCTTGGCCATCTGCCGTTCGTCATCGAGCCGCGCGGCTACGTCGCTGGCCGGGTCTACGTCAGCCTCCCGCTCCGGCGGCAACCTACGCAGGGCTGCCAACCACCGACGGGCCGAACGCCACTCAGTACGGGTCGCGTTGGTAGCGACCACCAGCAGCCAAGGCAACGCCAACCCGTCAACCAGGCCCGCTTCACCCCGCCTACGCCACGCGACCAGGAAGGTCGATTGCGTAACGTCTTCCGCGAGCGTCCAAGAGCCAGTGAGCCGGAACGCGTGGTTGTACACCGCCCGGGCATACCGGTCGAAGAGCCGGCCGAAAGCGATCTCGTCACTGGCTGCGATAGCCGACCACAGATCTTGGTCAGACGGTTGTATCTGGCTCGTCACACCTCACTATCGCCGGCTGGGGCGAACCTGTTGCAGGCCCCCTCGAGCACCGGCGGCAGCCCACAACGCCTGACGCCATCCCGCATGCCGTCGACCCGCCCAACCGGGGAGCGGGCCGCCGCCCGGCCCGCCACGTCAAGCGGACCTTGACGGCAGGTTCGGACGCTGGCGGGTTGGGCGGTGGTCTGCTCGGCTTGCCCGGGTCGAGGGTAAGCGGGATGGCCTACCGTAACCACCCACGGCCCGGCACCCGCCGACGATCTTCAGCCATCCTGGAGCCGGAGCGCCCTCGCCGGAGGCGCAGTAGCCGCAACGCCGCTCGGTGCGTCAGCTCGCCTGCGGCCTGGCGTCCGCTTCGCTGCGCCGCGCGGGTCCTGGCCGCGCGGCCCGGCCGGCTGCCGGCCGACCACCTCACCACTCAACGCCCTGTCTGTCGTTCTGCGGCGGCCCCCTGGGCTTCCCGCTTCCGCGCCAGCCGCCGGGCGTTCTGCGTGGTCGGAGCGGAGCGCCAGGGGAGCGCAGGCCGCGCGCCCAGGCGGCGGCGCGTGCGGCCCGTTCAGGGCCGCCTTGAAGACGTACAGAAAGTTTGGACGGGGATTCTGTGAGGGTGTGTCCGACTCCGGTTGATGTGTTACACCGTGGCTTCACTTGATGCGTAACACTCCGCCGAGTGCTGGTGGAGATGAGCGTGACCGAACAGCGCTATCGAGCAGTGTTGGAGGTTGGGGCCGGGCTCCCGGTCACTGAGGTGGCCGACCGGTTCGGGGTCTCCCGCCAGGCGGTGCACCGTTGGCTGCGCTGGTATGCAGAGGAGGGCCTGGACGGGTTGCGGGACCGGTCCCACCGCCCCCAGGGGCATCCGACCCAGACCCCGGCGGAGGTTGAGTCGGCGATTTGCGAGTTGCGCCGGACGCATCCGCGATGGGGCCAACGACGGTTGCACTACGAGCTGGGCCGTCGTGGTTGTCCCGGCCCCGTTCCATCCTTGAGCACCATCTACCGGGTCCTCGTCAGGCACGGGCTGATCGATCCGGTGCCGCGCCGTAGGCGTCGTCAGGATTATCGGCGGTGGCAGCGTGAGCGGCCGATGGAACTGTGGCAGATGGACATCGTGGGTGGCGTGATGCTCGCCAACGGCCGGGAGGCAAAGGTCGTCACCGGCGTGGACGACCACTCTCGGTTCTGCGTCATCGCCGCCGTTGTCCCTCGGGCCACCGGTCGGGCGGTCTGCCTCGCCCTGGCCGCCGCTTTGCGGGAGTACGGGGTTCCGGAGGAGCTGCTCACCGACAACGGCAAGCAGTTCACCGCCCGCTTCAACCGCGGTGGTGGGGAGGTGATGTTCGACCGGATCTGCCGGGAGAACGGCATCACCCACCGGCTGACCAAGCCGCGCTCACCCACGACCACTGGCAAGGTCGAGCGGTTCCACCAGACGCTGCAACGCGAACTACTCGACACCGTGCCGGCATGGCCCGACATCGAGGCGGCCCAAGCCGCCATCGACGCGTTCCGGCGCGAATACAACACCAACCGGCCGCATCAATCCCTGGACATGGCCTTCCCGGCAGACCGATTCACCGCCCGCCCCACCGATCCGCAACTGCCGCTGCGCCTGCCGCGAAGGCTGACCTCGGACGAAACTCGTCCGGATGAGCCGTCACCGGCCACGGTGCCGCAACCTCGCCCACCACACGATGACCGGCCAGCCACCGCACCGCCGCTGCTCGTCTCGGCCAGCGGCATCGACCCGCTCAACCTCGCCGTCGAGATCACCCGCACCGTTCCCGCCTCCGGCAACCTCGCCGTTTGCGGGCAACAGTTCTGGCTCGGCCCCGCCAGCGCCGGACTCACGATCGGCCTATGGGTCGACACCACCGTCGTTCACCTACTCCTCGGCGGGGTCCGTCTCAAGACCGTGCCCTCCCGGCTCACCCCCGGCCACCTGCGTCAGCTCCTTGCCGACGGAGGCCGCCCCGCCGGACCACCCCCGGTCACCGCCAGCCCGGTAAAGCCCGGCGCCGCCATCGAGGTCGACCGTCTCGTCAACGCCACCGGCCTGGTCAGCCTCGCCGGCCGGCAACACCCCGTCGGCTACCACCTCGCCGGCCGGCGCGTCACTGTCCGCCTCGACCGCGGCGTCATGCACCTTCTCGACACCGACCGGACCCTGCTGCGCAGTCTGCCCAACCCGCTGGTCCTGGCTGAACAGGCCCGCATCCGCGACGCCCGCCCCGCCGGACCACCACCGCCACCAGCAGCAGAACCACTACGAGTCGAACGGCGGGTCAGCAGCCGCGGCGCCCTAGTCATCGCCGGACAGCGCATCCACGTCGGGACCAGCCACGCCGGCCGAACCGTCACCGTCGAAGACGCCGGCGCTACCTTCCGCATCCACGACCGCGACCACGTTCTCGCCGAGGTGCCCCGCAAGACCACGAAGAACATCGCTAGATTCAAAGCCCGCAAGCCCGAGCCCCCACGACGGCGCCTCCCCTCGGAGATCCCCCATGAATGAAACCGACCCCCCCGCTTCCCGCCTTGGCGACGAAGCGGCGATGAACGACGCTGACCCGGTCCCCCCGTCACGGCACAGACGCATCGTCGCCAGGGTTCTCGTGGCCGCCGTCCTGCTGACGCTGACGGCAATGGCAGTCCGCAGGACGCCCTTGTTGGGCTGCACTTTCCCCCCGGGCGACCAGGCCGCAGCGGTGACGGCATACCGGAAGGACCCGGCATTCTCGCTGACTCCGCCGAACGGGCGGCTGCTCAATGAGGCGTCCAAAACACGAGCCTGTGACCACCGGGTACCCCAGAACCGGGAGGAGTCGGCAGGGCCGGACTTCGCGACCGTTTCGCGCCAATACGCCGTGGACAGCAAGTACACGGTGGACGAACTGGTCGCGCTCCTCGGGCCGGGCGTCGAGGCGGCCAGCTGGCATTACCAAACCTCCCAGGGTGATGCAGGCGGCGCCATCCTGTGGTACTGCAAGGCGATCAACGGGATGACCGCCCGGCTGGAGGTGATGAGCCTGGCCGACGGCACAGCCGACCACGCCGCCACCTTCACCGTCCTCATCGACGGCCGCCCCGACAACACAGACTGCTAAAGCTGCCGCCCTCGAGCATTGGCACCTGCCCTGCAGCCACTGAGAACAAGACCGAACAAAACCATGATCGTCTAGCCGGATGTGTAACGGATCAACTGAATGCGATCCGTAACGCATCAAGTGGAGCCCGACAATTCTGTGAGGGTGTCCCCCCGGCCGAGCCTGACCCGAGTTTGAACCGGCTCCGTGCCCTGAAGTTGACCCGTCGACCCGGTCGGCGGGGGCACCTTTCTCGGCGCTCGCACGGGCCGGCGTGGTGACCTGATTAGGAGCTCGGGTTTCGTCCCTCATCCCCGTTCTGTCCAGCGTCCTCCTCGTGCTCAGCGGCCGAGCGACACCCTTCACGCACCACACAGGAGGCAGAGTGAACGAGGACCAGGACGTGACCGTCGGGGTCGACACCCACAAGGACGTGCACGTCGCGGCGGTGCTGGATCAGGCTGGCAGGCTGCTAGCCACGAGAAGCTTTCCGACGACGACGCGCGGCTATGCACAGCTCGCCACCTGGGCTGAGTCCTTCGGCACGGTCGCCGCGGTCGGCATGGAAGGCACCGGCAGCCACGGCGCCGGATTGCTGCGGTTCCTGACCGAATACGGCCTAGCCGTTGTCGAGGTCGACCGCCCTGACCGCTCCACCCGGCGCCGCATCGGCAAGACCGACACCATCGACGCGGAGTCCGCGGCCCGAGCGGTGCTGTCCGGTCGCGCCAGCGGCACCCCGAAGACCCGTGACGCCCAGGTCGAGATGATCCGGGCTCTGCGCGTCGCCCAACGTGGAGCGATGAAGGCCCGCATTCAAGCCGGAGGCCAGCTCGAAGCCCTCGTCATCTCGGCACCTGAAGCCATCAGGCAGCTGCTGCGCGGGCTGGCAGGCAAGCAGCGCGTCCGCGCTTGCGCCGCTCTGCGGCCTGGCCGGGTGACCGATCCAGCCACAGCCACCAAGGTTGCCCTGCGCAGCCTCGCCCGCCGCTGGCTAGCCCTTCAAGCCGAGATCGACGACCTCGACAGCCACCTGACCAGCCTGGTCACCGCCGTGGCCCCCGACCTGGTCGCCCTACCCGGCGTCGGCGTTGACACCGCTGGGCAACTCCTCGTGACCGCCGGCGATAACCCCCACCGGCTGCGGTCCGAAGCCGCCTTCGCCAGGCTCTGCGGCGTCGCCCCCATCCCCGCCAGCTCCGGCCGCACAGACCGCCATCGTCTGCACCGCGGTGGCGACCGCGACGCCAACAGCGCCCTCTGGCGCATAACCCTGGTTCGCATGCGCTGCCACCAACCCACCAAGGACTACGTCACCCGCCGGATCAGCGAGGGCAAGACCAAGACCGAGATCATGCGCTGCCTGAAGCGCTACATCGCCCGAGACGCCTACCGGCTACTCACGAACTCCCCATAGCCAACATCGGTCTCGACACCATTAGCCCGATCAGGCACGCTGCACCGTGTCCCGGCTGATGCTTTACAGCTGCGTCCCACCTGCTGCTTGACATGGTCGGCGTTTTTCGCCGTTACGGCCGCCAGTCCGTCTATGAGGAGGATTTTTCCCCGGCAGTCCAGTCGCGGACGAGGGCGGCGAAACCTACCGGCCGTTCCATCGACGGCAGGTGCGCGACGTCATCCCAATCCACCCGCCGGGCACGGGGCGCACCGGCGCACACGCGGCGGGCGGCGTCGTGGGTGGTGTCCAGATCGTGCCCGCCTACGAGTACCAGCACCGGCAGGTCCAGATCGCCCAGCCGTTCCAGGGCGGGCGGCTCCAGCTCCGCCTCGTCGACCTCGCCCCACGAGTCCGCGATCTCGAACGCATTGCACTGCATCAGCCGGACAGCGGACACCACCGACGGCTCGACCTCGAAAACGCTGCGGCCGGGGCCGGCGACCCAGGTGGTCACGTTGGCCTCGACCGCAGCATCGAGATCGCCACTGGCCAGGGCCGCCTTCTCGGCGTCGAAGAAGCGGCGCAGATCGGGCGTCAGCTCGGCCAGGAGGCTGCCACCGGGCGGGCACAACAACAGCGACTGCACCAGATCGGGCCGGGTCAGGGCGACCTCCGTGGCCACGCCCGAACCGAACGAGGCGCCGACCAGGTGGCACCGCGTGACGCCCAGATGCTCTAGCGTCGAGAGGACGTCGGCGACGTGGTCCAGCCCCCCGTCCGGCCGGGTCGTCGACTCGCCGAAGCCGCGCAGGTCGACACGGACGACCGTGCGGTCGGCGGCCAGGTCGCCCCAGATCGGGTCCCACATGCGCCGGTCGGCGATGCCCGCGTGGATGAAGACGACGGGCAGGCCGCCCTCCTGCGGCGCGCTGCGGTCGTACGCGATGCCGGACGGGGTGTACGACGTGGCAGTCATTGGTCTCCTGGTCTGTTCGAGGCGTCGAACCAGCGATTCAACCGTGGCCGCCAGCCGATGGCCAACCGTGGTGCACCGGTGGAGAACTTGGTCACTCGCGGCCCGGAGCAGGCCCGCCGGCCGGATGCGCTGCCATCAACCCACTACGTCGCATGCCGCACTGCCAAGGGCAAGACCAAGACCGAGATCCCGCGGTGCCTCAAAGCGCCACATCGCTCGCACTCCCCGTCCGGACGGACCCGGACGGCTTTGGGCACTTCGGCGACGAGCGTTGACATCAATAGGAGCGTCAGGTCGCCGGCAACCGGCATGTCCTGCGCCGGTTGATGGTTGACAGATCGGTATCACGACCTGAGTGACAATCTGACAATGAATGACATCAGGATCCGCGACCGAACGGCGGCTGACCTGCCACAGTGCGTCGCGGTCCTCACCGAGGTCCATCGCCTCGACGGCTACCCGCTGAACTGGCCGGCCGACCCGGAACGATGGTTGTCGCCATCCAACGCCCTGCACGCATGGGCCGCCGAGACGGAACGAGGCTCGATCCTCGGCCATGTCGCCGTTCACCGGATCTGCTCCGCAACTGACCCTGCCTCGACGCCCGCAGGCGAGGTCAGCCGCCTGTTCGTCGCACCCGCCGCCCGCGGGTACAACGTCGGGACCCAGCTCCGAACCCACGCCCGCCAATGGGCCATCAAGCACCGGCACCAGCTCATCCTGGAGATCGTCGAGGACCAGCGGTCAGGCCCCGCCATCAGCCTCTACGAGCACACCGGCTGGCAGCACACCCACACGACCACCGCCACCTGGACCAGCCCAGAAGGCCGGCCCGTCCGTCTGCGCCGATACACCGTCACCGAAGGCGCGCCCGACACGTGATCATGCCGTATAGCCACAGGTGTCACACACGTCCCGAGACCGACCGGACGCGTCCCACCTGACGCTTGACATGATCGTCTCGCTATTGCTGCCGGCTCGGATCCCGAGGTACCAGGAGAGGGTCGGACGACCGCCGCATCAACTGCGATCGTCCGACGTCCTCCGTGAAACCCCAGCGCCGGTAGAACGACAGAAGCTCGGGCTGGCAGACAAGCTCGATGCTGCGCACCGCAGCCAACCGGGGGTGGCTGACGATCGCATCGAGCAACATGTGGCCCACGCCCGAATGTCGGGCGCTCGACGAAACGATCACGTCGAGAACCACGGCCAGGTAGACACCATCCGTGAGAACCCGGGCGAACCCCACCAGTCGATCGGTCGACCGCTGAACCAGGGCGAAGACAAGATCGGACGCCACCAGCATCGCCGTCACGTCGTCCGGGTCCCGGTCCGCGGTCCACCACTCCGACGCGAACACCTCCATCAGCTGCGCCAGGCGGTCGCCTTCGACAGCCTCTCTGACCTCGATGTCCGAACGGTCCACCGCGACAGCTTGCCAGGCCGCGAACGACTCGGCATCCAAGGCCGGCTGTCAAGCATCTCCTGGGACGGATCCGGCAAGCATGTGGTGGGACTCGGCAGCCGGCAACCGGCCGGATCGAACGTGTGTTCCCGTCGAGCCGTCCGCGGCAGCCGAGGTCAGCGCAGCGGGTCGTGGGTGCCGCGCGGCACGCCCGGCCGGCAAGGACGTACCCGGTCGGCGGCGATTCGCCCACCCACCGCAGTGCATCAGTGGCACGAGCCAGCACGTCGCCCGGCATCAAGGTGTTGACGGGCGAGCCGCCCGCCGGCGGAGAGCGATCCGGCCGGTGTGCTCCCGCAACTTCCGCGCCGTCCGACCCAGCTCGAACGCGATCCGGGCGGCCTCGTACGCCTCTGCGGCACCCGGCTCCGCCATCCGGCGCTCGCACAGGTCGTCCCACTCGGCGTGCTCATCCATCCTTCGGCCCCCTCGACGATGGCGTGCCGCTCTGCCAGCCATCGCTCAAGAGCCCAACGACGGGCAACGCAAGGGGTCCTGGTGCTGTTCGTCACGTCTCGGCAACACTTCCGCCACCGGTCGGTCAGAGCGCCCGACCGCGCCGGGCTCAGGATGTCGGGTCGGGGATCACCCGGGCGCCTAGCGTCGGTGGTGGAAACAGGAAGGAGCACCGGGTGCTGGAGCGGCTCAACCAGGCCATGGAGCACATCGAGCGGCACCTCGACCAGCCGGTCGACGTGGTCGAGCTGGCGCGGATCGCGGTCACGTCGGAGTACCACTTCCGGCGGCTGTTCTCCGCCCTGGCCGGCATCCCGCTGTCGGAGTACGTCCGGCGCCGGCGGCTCACCGTCGCCGGCGCGGAGGTGCTGGCCGGCGAGGAGTCGCTGCTCGACATCGCGGTCCGCTGGGGGTACGGCTCGAACGAGGCGTTCGCCCGGGCGTTCCGCGCCGTGCACGGCATCGGTCCGAGCGAAGCCCGGCGTACGGGGGCGGCGCTTCGCGCCCAGCCCCGGATGTCCTTCCGACTCGTCGTCGAAGGGAGCACCAGCATGCGATACCGGATCGTGGAGAAGGACGGCTTCCGCCTGGCCGGGCGGAAGGCCCGTGTTCCCCTGGTCCACGAGGGGATGAACCCGGCGATCGTCGCGTTCATCCGGAGCATTGGCCAGGAGACCGTACGCCGGATGGAGGCGCTGTCGGACCAGGAGCCGCGGGGCATCGTCAACGTCAGCGACGACCTCGCCGGCAGCCGGGAGGAGGGCACGGAACTGGACTACTGGCACGGAGTGGTGACCGGCGCCGACGTGCCGGAGGATCTGGCGAGCCTGCCGGTGGCGGCGGGCGCCTGGGCGGTCTTCGAGGTCTCCGGTGAGTTCCCGCAGGCGGTGCAGTACCTGTGGCGGGACGTGTTCACCCAGTGGTTCCCGTCGAACCCGTACGAAAGCCGGCCCGGCCCGGAGATCTCGAAGGTCCGGGTGTCGGCGGACGGGAAGCAGGCCGACGCCGAGCTGTGGATCCCGGTGCGGCGGGCCTGAGGGACCTCAGCCCTCGGCGGCCCAGACCCGCCGGAGGGCGTCGAGTGCCGCTTCCCGGTCCGCGCCGAGCAGCCGGGCCTGCCGCAGGTAGGCGGTCGCGTGCCGGTCGAGGGCGCGGCGGCGTTCGTCGGCCGGCGGCGTGGCGACCCGGTCCGCCACCCGGGTGCCGCCGCCGCGTCGCGACCGGACCAGGCCGGCGATCTCCAGCTCCCGGTACGTGCGGGCGACGGTGCCGACGGCCAGGCCCAGGTCGCCGGCGAGCTGCCGCAGCGGCGGCAGCCGCTCCCCGGGGTGGAGCACTCCGGAGTGGATCAGGTCCACGAGTTGCCGCCGCAGTTGCTCGTACGGGGGCATGGGGTCGTCCGTGTCGACCCGCAGGGTCGGTGGCGCGCTCACGCGGAAACCGGGTCGGTCCGAGAGGCACGGGCGCCGGGGTTCAGGATGGCGGCGGCGCTCCACCCCAGCACCGCGAGCCAGATCGGGATGAGCAGGATCAGCAGCCAGGCGGCGACGGTCCACCACAGGGGCCGGCACGGGCTGGCCAGCAGCCCGGCGGCGGTGACCAGGCAGACGCCGAGCAGTGGGATGGTGACCAGGACGCCGCAGGCGCCGGTGACGGCGATGGCGGAGCGGCGCCGCTCGGCGTCGTCGGGCACCATTTCACCCGCGTCGGCCTGCGGGCGGGGGCGCCCGACGACCCGGTACAGCGCCAGCGCGGCGATCAGCACGCCGACGCCGACCACCAGGGCGAGCGGGAGACTGTAGAACGAGCCGGCCCACGGGCCGTGGGAGCCGGTGATCTCGCCGCAGTCGTACGCCAGGGAGCGGCCGGCGCGGCCGAGGTCGTCGGCGGATCCGGCGGCGGTGGTGGCGACCAGCAGGGCGGCCAGCGCGGCACCGGCGGCGGCCACCGCCGCAGCGGGGCGGCGCGGCAGGTAGTGACGGATTTGTCGGGTCTCCAGCCCGGCGCGGCGGGTGGTGCCGGCGGGGCGGACGGCGAGGCTCTCCCCCGCCACCACGCCGGCCAGCGCACAGAGGCCGAACAGCGGCGCGGCGAGCAGCACGCCACGCCCGAGCGGGTCGTAGCCGGCGGCGACGGCGGCGACCGCTACGCCGAGGGTCAGGCCGGTCCAGCGCCAGCGCCGGGTGGTCCGCCGGATGTGGTCGGTCGCCGGGTCGGGCGGCGCCGACGGACCGGTCAGCGCGGCGGCGAGCAGCACCACCACCACGAGCCCGAGGATCACCGTGACGACCATGACCACTCCTCTTGTCTCAAGCATCTGACACAAGTGAGCATGATCGGTCGCCCCGGTTGTGTCAATGAGCTGATACAAGCACCGTGGGTCAGCCTGTCAGTCTTCCCTGCTCCGCCTCGGCGGCAACCGCGGCCTGCGACAGGCAGGCCGGCACGTCGCCCGCGTGGTACGGGTGCTCGCTCGGCTCGATACCGGCGAGGAACATCGCGTACACCGCCGCCAGCCGCAGCGGAGCTACCGGACGCAGCAGGGCGACCGCCCGCTCCGGGTCGCAGCCGGGCACGTCGGCCCGCCACCGGGCCGCCCACGCGGCCAGCAGCGGCGCGGCCGTCGCCGGGTCGAGGGTTTCGGTGAGCCGCAGAATGTCGAAGGCGGGGTGGCCGACGAACGCGTCACCCCAGTCGATGATCACCCGGCGCTCGCCGTCGCCGCGCACGTTGCCGGGATGCAGGTCGCCGTGGACGAGGGTGTCGGGCAGCCCGCAGCGGCGTACCTCGTCGAGGCGGTCGTCGAGGCCGGCGAGCAGGCCGTCCACGGTGGAGACGTCGTGCGGGGCGAGGGCCGCGCGGATCCACCGGGCCAGGGCCGGCCCTCGCCGGTCCGGTACGCCGGCCGCGACCAGCGCCGCCACATCGTCGGCGGCGCGGACCTGGATGGCATGGTGGTCGGCGGCGACGGCCGCCCGCTCGTCGACGTCGGCGGCGTAGCGGTCCTCGCCCGGCACGTGGTCGAGCAGCACCCGGCCGGCCCCGTCGTCGGCGAGCAGGGGCGGAGTGGCGCCGGGCGCGGTGTCGGCGAGCCAGCGCAGCACCGTGCCCTCGTGCCGGAAGAAGGCCGGCACCTGCTTGAGCCAGGCGCTGCCGTGCTCGCCGTCGAGTCGCCAGATCGCCGAGAGGTTCCAGGTGCGCTGCTGCGCGACGACGGTCGCCGGCCGGCCGAGCCGGTGCAGCTGCGCGGTGGCCCAGGCGAGGCTGCGGGCCGGGCCGCCGGGCTCGGCCCAGGGGGCGCGCAGCGGGTGCGGCGACAGGTCGACCGGCACCGGGTCCAGTGGCCCGGCCGGCCGTTCGGGGACCTGACCCAGGTAGGTGAGGTGGCCGCCGGGCGGCTCCGGCCGGTCCGCCGTCAGCAGCCGCAGCACGGCCACGTCGAGGCCGTACCGGCGGCGGGCCCCGGTGACCACCGAGCCGACCTCCTGCCACCACGGTTCGGGCACGTCGTACGGGGGGAGGGCGCCGAGCGGCGCGCCGGCGTGGTCGACCAGGACGAGGGTCACGGTGCGGGACACGCCGGGACGGTAGCGCCCCGCCCGTCGCGCCGGCGAGTGGTTAACGGGCCGGGCGGGCGACCCCGAGCCGAACCGGGGGTCGCCGGTCCGGGGCCGCTGGGGGGTGAGCCCGGATGTCGCCGCCTCATCCCGCTGCCAGGCTGACGCAATGATCACCACCGATTCCCGCGCGACCGCCCCCGCCTCGTACCCCTGGTTGCGGCCGGCGGCCGTGACCGCATCGCTGCTGCTCTTCGGTTACGGCGTCCTCCGCCTGCTCGACGGCCTGGACGGGTACCGCGACAAGTCCGGGTGGCCCTGGCTGGCCGGGCACACCCTGTTCCTGCTCGGTATCGTCCTGTTCGCCGTGTTCATGGTTGGGCTGCGCGGCCGGCTGCTCGCCGCCTCGCCCCGCCAGCGGGTGCTCACCGACGCGGCGACCGTGGCCGGGCTGGTCGGCGCGGCCGCCTTCGGCTGGGTGATCCTCGGCGATCTGTTCCCGCGCTTCGCCGAGGCGGTGTCGACGCCGGACCTGGTGCTCATCGGTGGCCCGGCGCTGTTCGAGCTGGGTCTGCTGACGCTGCTGGTCCGGGCCGCCGTCGTCCGGCCCCGGCTGCTGCCGTTCTGGGCGCCGGCGCTGGTGCTGGTCGGTTTCGTCGCGATCGGGGTCGACCTGGACCTGCTGCCGGTCGGCGCCGCGCTCGTCTTCGGTGGGCTGCTTCCGGTTCGGCAGCCCGCGCCCTGAGCCCGACGGGATCGTCGGCCCCTGCCCGGGGAACCGGTCAGACGTAGACCGGGTGCCGGGTGCCACCGTGGTCGGCGCAGGGACCTCTCTGGATGCCGGTCCTGCTGATCAGGCCGTCCTCGCACAGGACCAGGTAGCCCTTGCCGTCCCAGAGGGTGTCGACGCAGTCGAACCAGTCGCAGACGTCCGGGGCGGGGTCGTAGATGTAGGAGCCGCCGCAGTAGTTGTAGCCGTACGGGTTCTCCGGGGCGCCGCAGAAGTCGACCGCGGTCGGGCTCGGCGAGCCGGTGCTCGGACCGGTGCCGCCGGGCGTCGGCCGGTTCGAGGGCGTGACCCGCGACCCGCCCGGGGTCGGGCCCGGAGCGCCCGACGTGGCCGGTCCGGAGCCGGGTGCGGCCGGTGCGGTACCGGGCGCGGAGCTGCCGGACGCGCCGGTGCCGGTGGGCAGGGGGCCGGTGGTGGGAGCGGTGGACGTGACCGGCGCGCCGACGGAGGCGGACGCCGAGGGTCCGGCCGGGTCGGCCTCGCCCGCACCGGGCCCGCCGTCGACCTGCATCCCGACCATCGGCCGGTCCGCCGTGGACCGGCGGACCACGCCCGAGACTGCCGCCACGGCCACCAGCACCGCGACGGCGGCGACCAGCGCCGGGCGGGCGAGCCGGGCGACCACCGGGGCTTCGGCCGGCGTGGCCGCGGACGGCTCCGCGGGCCGGTTGCGCCACTGCGCCACCACCGCCTCGTCGAGCCGGTCCAGCAGCGCGTCCCGCGCCCCCGTTGCCTCGGCGTACGCCAGGGTGAGCCGCAGCCGAAAGCCGGACGCGGCGGCCCGGGGCACCCGCACTCCCCCGATCCCGCCGCCGGCGTGCGGGTGCAGCAGGGTGAACGGCTCCCGGGGATCGTGCGCCACCCGGGCAACTTCCGGGTACGCCCACTCCCGGGTCCCGCCGCGGCCGACGAGGATCAGCCGCCGGTCGGTCACCACCGCCATCCCGGCGTCGACCACGGCCACGCCCTTCGGCAGCCGTGGCTTCCGGTCGGTGTCCTCGACGGGCACGACGGTCAGCTCGGGCGCGGGCAGACCGGCGGTGTGCCGGGCGGTCACCTCGATCAGCTCCGCCGCGGGCTGCACGGCGGCCACGACCTCGCCCTCCGCCAGCGGCACGGGCAGCCCGACGGGTGGCTCCGCCGGTTCCTCGGCCTCCTCGGCCTGGGCGCAGCACTGCCGGAGCTCGTCGTGGCGTCGTCGCCACGCCGCCACGGCGGCCTCGTACGCCGTGCGCCGCCGCTCGTTCTCCCGCCTGGCCCACCGGGTTCGCCAGCCCGACGCTGTGCCGTCCGTCGCCGCCACCGTGTCGCCTCTCATCGCGAAGGGTTTCCGCGTCCATCCGGTACAACCGTCCGGGCCGCCGCAGGACACGCCGTCGGCGTGGACCGGTTCGGTGGATTCATGGCGGTCGAACGGCGGATGGCGGACGGGCGTGTGGCGGCGCGGCGCCCGATCCCCGCCGGGTACGGGTCGATACGGTCGCGACATGGAGCAACGCATCAGCCTGGTCACCCTCGGCGTGACCGACCTGGCCCGGGCCCGGGCCTTCTACGAGCGGCTCGGCTGGCGGGGCCAGGAGGTCGAGCAGACCGTCTTCTTCCAGGCCGGCGGGCTGGCCGTGGTGCTGTGGGGGCGGGACAAGCTGGCCGACGACGCCGGCCTGACCGACCGGGGCGCTGACGGGTTCGGTGGGCTGGGCCTGGCGCAGAACGTGCGGAGCCGCGCGGAGGTCGACGCGGTCCTGCGCGAGGCGGCGGAGGCCGGGGCGACGGTGACCCGACCGGCCCGGGAGACCTTTTACGGCGGGTACGCCGGCTGCTTCACCGACCCGGACGGTCACCTGTGGGAGATCGCCTGGAACCCCGGCTTCCCGCTCGCCGAGGACGGCACGCTCACCGTCCCCGACTTCGGCGGCTGAGGTCAGGTCCAGAGGGTGCGGCGGACACCCTCGTGGCCGGCGCAGGCCGTCGGCTGGCCGCCGGTGAGGCTGAGCATCCCGTCGCGGCACTGCACCAGGTAGCCGCGGCCGGACCAGAAGCCCGGGACGCACTCGAAGAAGTCGCAGATCCGCTCGGCCGGCTTCCGGATCCGGTAGCCGCCGCAGTAGTCGTACCCGAAGGGGTTCGCCGGGGCGCCGCAGCGGCGTTCGCCGGCGAGCTGCGGCGCGGCGGTACGGGACTGCGAGGGGGTCGGCCCGGCACTGGTCTTCTTCCGGGGTTTGGGCGCGCTCGTGGTCTCGACCTGCACCACGGGGGCGACCGGTCGGGACGTGGGCGTCGCGGTCGCCGCCGGGGTGGCGGCGGAGGCGACGTCCGAGCCGGGCCGCACCGGCGGGTCGGACTCGAAGAGCATCGCCGGCACGACCAGGGCGAGGGCCGCCGCCACCGCGACGGTACGCCGGCCGCCCGGCACCCGCGCGGCGAACCGGGCCTGCGCCGGGGTGACGATGCCCGGCCGGAACGGCTGGGTCTGCGCGTGTTCGGCGATCAGCTCGTCGAGCTCGGCGACCACGGTGGCGCGCTGCTCGATCGCGTCGGCGAAGGCCAGGGTCAGCTTGAACCGGAAGTCGGCGACCGCGCCGGTCGGCAGCAGCAGCCCGGAGGTGCGCCGCCGGTCGAGCACCTGGATCAGCGTCACCGGGGCCGCCGGGTCGTGGGCCAGGCCGGTCATCCGTCCGTACGCCCAGTCGCGCCGGCCGCGCCCGCCGAGCAGCACCAGCCGGCGGTTGGTGACGACGGCGAGCCCGGCGTCGGTGACCTTGAGGCCCTCCGGGCGGCGCGGGCGCACCGCCGGCGGGTCCGGGTCGACGGTCAGCTCGGGGGCCGGCAGCACGGCGGTGTGCCGCACCTCGACCAGTTGCGCGGCGGGCAGCGTCCAGAAGACGACCTCGCCGGGGGCCAGCTCCATCGGCAGGCCGACGCCGGCCTCCACCGATCCCTGGAAGGAGCCGGCGAGGGCACGCAGCCGGCGCAGCTCGTCGTCCCGCCGCCGCCACGCCTCGTCGGCGTCGCGGAAGGCCCGCTGCCGCCGTTCGTTCTGCCGGTGCACCCACCGGTACCGCCATGTGGAACCCGTCGAATCAGTCTTCGCCACGCCGACTCCTCCGCCGCGCGAGTCCACCAATCGGGGTGTCATTCACATCAACTGCGAGGGAAGGCCGATAAGACACGCGAAAGTCATTAATGTGACCGATCGGTGGATTGACCCGCACGATAGGCGGAATCCGCTGCGTCGATTCCTGGGCCGGACCGGCTGCGCGTGGTCGGGCCGCTTCACCGTGCGAGGGGGTGGCGGCGTCGGTAACGTCAGCCGCGAGCCGGGGTGCGCCGTGGCCCTCGGGGCGAGGAGGTGAACCGATGGGCGACACGACCTCCACCGTCGTGGTCGGCGTGGACATCGGCACCACCAGCACCAAGGTCGTGGCGTACGACACCGAGGGGCGGCAGCTCGCCATGCACTCGGTCGGCTACCCGCTCGACGAACCGCACCCGGGCTACGCCGAGCAGGACCCCGCGCTGATCTTCGACGCGGTGGTCGAGTCGGTCCGGTCCGTGGTCGCCGACCTGCCCGAACCGATCGCCGGGCTGTCGTTCAGCACCGCCATGCACAGCCTGATCGGGCTGGCCGCCGACGGCACCCCGCTCACCCCGTCGATCACCTGGGCGGACTCCCGGGCCAGCGCCCAGGCCGAGCGGCTGCGCGCCGCGCCGTCCGGGCTGGCCCTGCACCGCCGCACCGGCACGCCCGTGCACCCGATGGCGCCGCTGCCCAAGCTCGTCTGGTACGCCGAGCAGGAGCCGAAGCTCTTCGAGCGGGTCGCGTACTGGGTCGGCATCAAGGACTACGTGCTGCTGCGGCTCGCCGAGGCGCTGGTCATCGACCACTCGGTCGCCTCCGCCACCGGCCTGATGGACATCCACAAGTTGGCCTGGGACGCGCAGGCGCTGCGCATCGCCGGGATCACCGAGGAGCAGTTGCCGCAGCTGGTCCCCACCACCACCGTGCTGCCCGGCCTCACCGCCGAGGCGGCCGCGGCGACCGGCCTGCCCGCGACCACCCCCGTCGTCGTCGGCGCCGGGGACGGCCCGCTGGCCAACCTCGGCCTCGGCGCGGTCAAGCCCGGCGTGGTGGCCTGCTCGATCGGCACCTCCGGGGCGATGCGGGTGGCCGTCGAGCGGCCCGCCGTCGACCCGCTCGGCGGCGTCTTCTGCTACGCGCTCACCGAGCGCCGCTGGGTGGTCGGCGGGGCGATCAACAACGGCGGCATCGTGCTGCAGTGGGCCGGCGAGGCGCTCGCCCCGGAGCTGGGCGAGCACGCCGAGGAGGAGCTGCTCGACCTGGCCGCCCAGGCGCCGGTCGGCGCCGGCGGACTGATCATGCTGCCGTACCTGCTCAGCGAGCGGGCGCCGCACTGGAGCGCGCTGCCCCGCGGCGCGTACGTCGGGCTGACCCACGGCCACCGGCGCGAGCACCTGGTCCGGGCCGCGCTGGAGGGGGTCTGCCAGCAGCTCGCCCTGGTCCTGGGCTCGGTGCGGGCGGCCGGCAACGAGGTCCGGGAGATCCGGGCCAGCGGCGGCTTCGCCCGCAGCCCGCTGTGGCGGCAGATCCTCGCCGACGCGCTCGGCATGCCGGTGCGCTTCCCCGCCGGGCACGAGGGCTCCAGCTTCGGCGCCGCGCTGCTCGGCATGCAGGCCCTCGGCCTGATCGACTCGATCGAGGTCGCCGCCGACCTGGTGGAGATCGACGAGACGGTACGCCCCGACCCGGCCTCGGCGGCCACCTACGCGGCCCTGCTACCGCTCTTCTCCGAGCTGTACGACGCGCTCGTTCCGACGTTCGCGTCGCTGCGACGGCTGGCGCCGAGCCTGCCGCCGGAGCCACCACCCACCGCTCCTGTGTGATCGCCCGTCCCAGTCCGGCACGGACGACTACCGAAGGTCGTGATAACCGTGGTCACATTGCTCGCCGCACCGGCGGAACCGCTCACCGACGCCGGGAACACCCAACTGATCCTCGCGGCCCTGCTGGGCATCGCCGCGGTGGTGCTGCTCATCGCCTGGGGCAAGGTGCACCCGTTCCTGTCGCTCATCCTGGGCGCGGCCGTGCTCGGCGTGGTCGCCGGCGTGACACCGGACAAGATCGTCACCTCGTTCAGCGGCGGGGTCGGCTCCACCGTCGGCGGGGTCGGCCTGCTGATCGCCCTCGGCGCGATGATCGGCGGGCTGCTCGCCGAGTCCGGGGGCGCGGACAGCCTCGTCGAACGCGTGGTCAGCCGGGTCTCGGGCACCGCCCTGCCATGGGCGATGGCCGGGGTCGCCGCGCTGATCGGCCTGCCGCTCTTCTTCGAGGTCGGCGTGGTGCTGCTGGTGCCGATCGTGCTGCTGGTGTCCCGGCGGACCGACGTACCGCTGATGAAGATCGGCATCCCGGCGCTGGCCGGCCTCTCGGTGCTGCACGGCCTGGTGCCGCCGCACCCGGGCCCGCTGGTCGCGATCGACGCCCTCGGCGCCAACCTCGGCCAGACCCTCGCGCTGGGCCTCCTGGTGGCCATTCCGACGGTGATCATCGCCGGTCCGGTCTTCGGCAACTTCATCGCCCGTTACGTGCCCGCCACCGCGCCGGAGGCGCTGCTGCCCACCCGACGACCGCTGACCCCGGCCGGCCGGCGGGGGCCCGCGGCCACCGGCCGCGGCCCGGTCGACGCCGACGGGGACCTGGTCGCCGAGGACGACCTCATCAACCCCGGCACCGGCCACCCCGGCGAGCTCATCGACGAGGCCGCCACCGAGCGGGTACGCGCGCGCCGGGCACCCGCCCTGTGGGCCGCGGTCGTCACGGTCCTGCTGCCGGTGGCGCTGATGCTCCTGCGCGCGATCGGCGAGCTGACCCTCGACAAGGGCACCGGGGGGCGCAAGGCGCTGGACATCGTCGGCACCCCGATCGTCGCCCTGCTGGCCGGGGTCATCTTCGCGATGATCTTCCTCGGCTACCGGACCGGTTTCAGCCGCTCCCAGGTCTCGGGCTTCCTCGGCGGGTCGCTGCCGCCGATCGCCGGCATCCTGCTGATCGTCGCCGCCGGCGGCGGCTTCAAGCAGGTGCTGGTCGACGCGGGCGTGGGCAACCTGGTCGCCGACGCGGCGAAGGACGCCAACCTCTCCCCGCTGCTGCTGGGCTGGCTGGTCGCGGTCGGCATCCGGGTCGCCACCGGCTCGGCCACCGTCGCCACCATCACCGCCGCCGGCATCGTCGCGCCGTTGGCCGCCACCCTCCAGGGACCGGAGGTGGCGCTGCTGGCGCTGGCCATCGGCTGTGGATCGCTGTTCTTCTCGCACGTCAACGACGCCGGATTCTGGCTGGTCAAGGAGTACTTCGGGCTGACCGTCGGGCAGACCATCAAGAGCTGGTCGGTGATGGAGACGATCATCTCGGTGGTCGGGTTCGTCGGCGTCCTGCTGCTCGACCTGATCCTGTAGGGGCGGAGCCGCGCGAACGCTGTCGACGCTCCGGCCGCGTCGCGGACCTGTCCATGAGTGCCTACGAAGCTGATGTCGCAAATGAATCATTGGGCTGTGCCACCACCGTGTCCCCTGAGCCGCCGGGCCGGGCCCCGGCGACTCAGGGCGCCTCGACGCCGGAGATGCGGTACCGGTGCACCTCGGCGCCGAGGATCGCCACCGTCTGCTCCTCGGAGGGGCCGGACCCGCGGAAGTCGAGCAACTGCTCGTCGGTCTCCCACCGCTCGTAGACGTTGATCCGGCCCGGCTCGACCAGGTCCGCGCTGACCGCGAAGTCGATGCAGCCCGGAGCGGAGCGCGCCTGCCGGACGGTCTCTGCGCAGGAGGCCAGATAGGCGTCCCGGCCGTCCGGGTCGACATAGAGACTGCCGGCAACGATGAGCACTGTGGACCTCCCGGGCTGAGCGGACACCTCAGCGCCCATGGTCGCAGCTCGGCAGCGTCAGGCCCGGCTGATCGCGTTGGCGTGGATGGCCTCGCTCAGGTACTCGGCCAGCCCGGGCCGGATCTTCTCGAAGTACGCGGTGAACCGCGGGTCCGCCACGTACATGTCGGCCAGCCCGGTGTGGATCTCGTACGAGCACTCGTAGAACCAGCGGCTGATCAGCTGCCGGTGCTCCTCGGCCAGGTCCATCGCCGCCGGGCTGTCGGCCGGCGCGCCCGAGTCCATCACCGCGGCGACGCGCCGCCCCCACTCCTCGTTCTCGGCCTTGTTGCGCAGCCAGTCCTCCTTCGAGTAGCGGGCGGTGCGCCGGGTCGACTCCCGGTACGCCTCGCTGTCACCCCAGCGCTGCTCGGCCTCCTCGGCATGCGCGTCCGGGTCGAAGTCGCCGAAGACCTCGAACCGCTCCTCCGGCGTCAGTCGGATGTTCACCTTGCTCGCCTCCATCGCGAACTCGATCGCCGTGACCATCTCCTGCAGGCGCTTGATCCGTACGGTCAGCAGCTCGTGCTGCCGGCGCAGGTGCGCCGCCGGATCCACCTCGGGGTCGTCGAGGATCGCGGCGATCTCTTCCAGCGGGAACCCCAGCTCCCGGTAGTAGCGGACGAGCTGCAACCGCTCCAGGTCCGCCTCGTCGTAGCGGCGGTAGCCGGCCGAGGTGCGCCCGCTCGGCGAGAGCAGGCCGATCTCGTCGTAGTGGTGCAGCGTCCGCACCGTCACCCCGGCCAGCTTCGCCACCTGACCCACCGTGTACGCCATGGTCCCCTCCCTTCCGCGACCAAGGCTCCCGCCTCCCGTTGCGTGAGGGTCAAGTCCGATTCTGCGGCCCGGCCGCCCGAGGTGTCCGGGGAACACGACCGCCCCCGGTCTCCCGTGGGGGTGCGGGAGACCGGGGGCGGTCGGGTCGGTGCTGGTCGGGTCAGGTGGTGACGCGCTCCCGGGCCTGCTCCGGCGCGGCGAAGGTCTCGCTGGCCGGGGTCCGGAAGGCGTGCACCAGGCCGGCGAGCGACAGCAGCAGGAGCAGCGCCGCGCCGAGGTACATGGCCAGGGCGCCCTGGCCGGCCTTGCGGCCGAACTCGCTGAAGCCGTACGAGGTGAGCAGCAGGCCGCGCAGCGTCTCGCCCTTGAAGACCGTCTCCCGCTGGGCGGTGACGTCGGCGAGCTGCTTCTGCAGGTCGGCCAGGTTCGCGGCCTTGGTCTGCTCGGCCTGGGCCACCTGCTCCTTCAGCGCGGTCTGCGGGGCGCCCAGGTCGGCGTACGTCTTGCCACCGCCGATCGACGTGAGGTGCAGGCCGATGAACTCGTTCGCGTAGCACTCGGCCTGCTTGCCGGTGGTCAGCGGCTGGCCGGCGTACTCGCGCAGGCAGTCGGACTTCTTCTCCTCGTCGGTGAGGGTGTCGGCCGGCTTGAAACTGATGTGCTGGGCGCTGAGCTGGTCGTGCACGTAGGTGTTGGCGAAGTTGGCGTTCGTCGTCAGGACGATGCCCACGACGAGCAGCAGGACCGCAAGGCCCAGCCCGCCGATGCTGAACAGCAGATCCAACGTCCGTCGCTTCATGGGGGGCTCCTGAAAGGATGGTGGCGCTTCTCGGTGACCGTTCCATCGTGGCGGTCGGCGGGGTGCCCGGAGCAGGGCCGAACCCCCTGTCCCGCCCGGGACCTTCGACCTGCTCTCGGTGGGCCGGGTTGCCGGGATCAGCGGGCGACGTCGACCGGGGTCAGCGTGGTCAGCAGCTCGGGCAGGGCGGCCGGGCGGCCGTACCGCCAGCCCTGGCCGTGCACGCAGCCGATCGCGGTGACCGCCGCGTGCTGCGCGTCGGTCTCCACCCCTTCGGCCACCACGGCCAGGTCGAACGCGGCGGCGAGCCGGTTGACCATGTCCACCGTGGCGTACGCCCGGGGGTCCTCGGTGCCGAGCCGGGCCACGAAGGACCGGTCGACCTTCAGCTCGGTGGCCGGAATGCGGTGCAGGTAGCTCAGCGAGGAGTAGCCGGTGCCGAAGTCGTCGATGGCGATCCGGATGCCCAGCTCGCGGAGCTGGCGCAGCCGGTCCAGCACCGCGTCGCTCCCCTCGATCAGCGCCGACTCGGTGAGCTCCAGGGTGAGCGCGCGCGGCGGCAGGCCGGCGCCGGCGGTGGCGGCGGTGACCGTCGCGATCAGGTCGGGCCGGCGCAGGTGCGCGGCGGCGATGTTCACCGCGACGGTCACCTGGGGCGCGCGTTCCCGCCAGGCCGCCGCGGCCCGGCACGCCTCGTGGATCACCCAGCGGTCGACCGGCAGGATCAGCCCGGTCTCCTCGGCCAGCGGCAGGAAGCTGGCCGGGGCCAGCAGCCCGAGCCGGGGGTGCCGCCAGCGGATCAGCGCCTCGACGCTGCGTACCGCGCCGGTGGCCAGGTCGACGATGGGCTGGTACTCCAGGTGGAGCTGCCCCTCGTCGACGGCGCGGCGCAGGTCGGCGATCAGCTCCGCGCGGGTCACCGCCGACTCGCGCAGCGCCGGGGTGCACGTCCGGTACGCGGACTTGCCGGCCGCCTTGGCCGCGTACATGGCGATGTCGGCGTCGCGGAGCAGGTCGGTGTGGGAGGTGTGCTGCGGCCCGTACTCGGCGATGCCGATGCTCGCCGACGGGTTGAGGCCGAGGTCCTCCTCGCCGGGCAGCGGCTCCAGGGCGGTGAGCAGCCGCTCGGCGAGCCGCTCCGGCGGCACCGGCCAGTCGCCGTGGACCAGCACCGCGAACTCGTCGCCGCCGAGCCGGGCGATCATCCCGTCGGCGCCGGTGGCGTCCCGCATCCGCTCGGCGATGCTGGTCAGCAGCCGGTCACCGGTGGCGTGCCCGAAGCGGTCGTTGACCTGCTTGAACCCGTCCAGGTCGAGCAGCAGCACGGCGACCGGCACGTCGTCGCGCAGGGCGCGGCGCAGCCGCCGGTTGAAGGTCAGCCGGTTGGGCAGGCCGGTGAGCTGGTCGGAGTAGGCGAGCCGGCGCAGCCGGGCCACCAGCCGCAGGTTCTCGTTGGCGGCCAGCCCCTGGCGCAGCGCCAGCACGCCGAGCAGCGCCATCATGCCGAGGAAGATCAGATGCGGGGTCTGCCCGGTGGGCCGGCGGGCGAGCCCCACCGCGACGATCGCCCCGCCCACCGGCAGGTACGGCAGCGCTACCCGCCACCAGGGCGGCAGCGGCGATTCGGCGGTCTCCTCGCCGCCGCCGCCGCCGGTGGGCGGCGGGCACGCGGTGGCGGCGCCGATCAGCAGGTAGCTCAGCGGCCAGCACAGGTCGATCGGGTGGCCGGGCGTGTAGCTGCCGTGCGCGACGAGCGAGACGTAGGCCGTGTCGGCGGCGGCCCGGATGGCCAGGCTCGCCCCGATCACGGTCAACGGCCGCCACATCGGCCGGGACGGCCCGGCGACCGCGACCAGGATGGTCAGCTGCATCAGGTCGAACATCGGGTAGAGCAGGCCGAAGGTGCGCAGCGGGTCGGCGAGGTCGGCGGCGGCGACGTCGCGGAACACCACCACCCAGCCGATCGGGATCAGGGCCAGCCCGACGATCACCCCGTCGAGCAGGGTGCGGGCCTGCCCGATCAGGCTGCGCGGGGCGGCCAGCGAGCAGAGCAGCGCGGCGGTGCCCGTGACGATGCCGGCGGTGAAGATGCCACCGATCAGCGGGTTGTGCGGCAGTTGATGCCCGTCGAGCCGCTGCACCGCCCACAGCACCCGGCCGAGCGCGGCGAGCGCCATGGTGACCGCGAGCAGCGTCCAGAACCGGCGCAGCGCCACCGGCTGCCGGCGGGCCACGCCGACGCAGGCGACCGCCGCCCAGGCCGCCACCGCCACCGCTCCCAGGTCGCTGGCGAGTGCCGCGCCGGGCAGCCCGGCCAGCAGCCAGCAGGCTTCCCCGAGTACGACGACCGCGGCCGCGACGAGACCGACGCGGCCGGACAGGGTGGGACGGGCCACGACGGCGCGGCTCACGTCCTGCGGCAGCACAACTATTCGCTCCGGCTCTCTCTCAGACGTGCACCCTCGACGATGAGGACCGGTCACGGGCGGCGAACGGCGCAAGCGTAGTCACCCGCCCGCTGCCGCCGCCAGAGCCGACCGGCGCCCGTCACCCGCCCGATCAGGACGGTGACGCGCTGTCGCCCTGCCGGTAGAGGGCGACCAGCACGCCGTACCGGGGCGCGTCCGGTCCGGCCTCCTCGGCTGCCTGGACGAGGTCGTCCAGGGTGGCCCGGAGCCGGTCCGCCTGGGCGGGGGTGAGCCGGAGGTGGCGCAGGTGCAGCAGCGGGTCGGCGTCGGCGGCCAGCTCCTCGGCGACCGCGCCGAGCAGCGCGCCGGTGGCGCCGGGGTCGCCGGCCTCGCCGACCAGCCGGCGGAAGCTGCGCTGGTGGTACTGCTCGGTGCCGCCACGCACCTGCCGGGAGTGGGCGACCCGCACCATGCCGGTCTCGGTGAGCACCTTGAGGTGGTGGGCGACGGTGCCCTTGGCCGCGCCCAGGCCGGTGGCGAGCTGGCTGATGGTGGCGGGCCGCCTGCCCAGCGCGAAGAGCAGCCGGTGCCGGAACGGGTGCGCCAGCGCCTTGAAGTGGGCCGGGGTGCTGACGGTCAGCACCTCGTCGGGCGTCTCCTCGGTCACCACCAAAGCGTCCACTTCTCTTGACGCTTTGTCAATCGGGCTGCTCTACTGCGAGCACCACACAGTGGAACCACGGACGGGGGCAGCCGATGCGACAGGACGAGATCACCGAGGTCGTCGAGCGGGCCGTGAAGCTGGTCGCCGAGCGTTACGTCCTTGCCGACGTCGCCGAACGGATCGCCGCACACCTCGGCGACCGGCTCCGCGCCGGCCGGTACGCCGACGCCGCCGACCCGGCGGCGCTGGCCGCGCTGGTCACCCAGGACCTCCAGTCGGTCAACGGCGACCTGCACCTGCGGCTGCGGCACCACGCGACGCCGCTGGTCGAGCAGGACGACGACCCGATCGAGGCGAGGCTGGCCCCGCTGGTCAGGACCACCATGGGTGGGGTGGCCCGGGTGGAACGCCTGGCCGGGAACATCGGCCTGCTGGAGATCCGCCCGTACCTCTTCTCGCCGCAGCTCGCCGGCGACGCGGTGACCGCGGCGCTGCGGCTGCTCGTCGGCACCGACGCGCTCCTGCTCGACCTGCGCGGCAACCGGGGCGGTAGCCCCGACATGGTGGCCCTGGTCTGCGGCTGGTTCTTCGCCGAGCCGGCGCACCTGCACACCATGCACGACCGGAGCGGCAACACCCGCCAGTTCTGGAGTGCGGCGTACGTGGCCGGGCCACGCTACGACGCCGACAAGCCGGTGTACGTGCTGACCAGCGCGGAGACCTTCTCCGGCGGGGAGGAGCTGGCGTACGACCTCCAGCAGCTCGGCCGGGCCACGGTGGTGGGTGAGCGCACCCGCGGCGGCGCGCACCCGTGCGACGGCTTCCCGGCGCACCCGCACCTGGAGCTGACCGTGCCGGTGGCCCGGCCGGTCAACCCGGTCACCGGCACCAACTGGGAGGGCTGCGGCGTGGCGCCGGACGTCGAGGTCGCGGCCGCCGAGGCGCGCGACCTGGCGTACCGGAGGGCGTTGGCGGCCCTGCTGGACAGCGACCCGGAGCGGCCGACGGCGGACGAGGTGCGCGCTGCGCTGGCCGGCCTCTCCTGACCGGCCGCAGGAAGATGCCTGGGTGCGGCTACCGGGGGTGACGGGCCAGGACGTGACCACCGCTCATCGGGCCAATATGGCACGGTCCACGGTGGATGGCCGGGACGCCGGCCCCGACCTCAGGCCCACTCCTCCGCCGGTTCGCCGCCGTCGCCTCCCGGGGCGGGGACCGCGGAACCACCCTCGACGTGGGCCGCCGGCTCGTCCGTCGGCGGCGCGGCGGCGGGCGGCCCACCATGCGTCCAGGGCGTCTCCTCCGGCGCCGGGAAGTTCCCCGCCGGCAGGAAGGCGTCCGACAGGGTGGTGAAACAGAGCCGCTCCCCCACCTCCGGCACGGCGCCCGGCGGCGCGGTCAAACCCCGGCCCATCCCGCCGGAGAGCTCCAGCACCACCTCGGTCTTGCCGTCCGCGCCCGGGGTCACGAAGACCACCCGGGCCTTCTGCGCCGGGCGGGCCGGCGACCACAGCGCCGCACCGACCGGCACCAGCACCGGCTCGGTGGTGACCAGCTGGATCCGGGGCCGCAGCACCGGCCGCTTCCCGGTGTCGTCCACCCGCTTCGGGTCGGCCAGGGTCACCTCGCCGACGAACGCCTCCCCGGTCAGCCGATGCTCGGCCATCACCAGCGGGTCGTCGTAGGCGCGCTGCACGGCGTACGAGGTCAGCGCCCGCTCCAGCCGGTGCAGGCGCACGGCCGCGGCCACCGCGCCGTCGCGGCGCGGCTGCGGGCCACCCCCGGCGTCGACGTGCTCGGCGTACCCGGTGAAGGCGTCCTTGTCGCCGTCCCACCGGCCGGCCACCCGGGCCCCCGGCGGCAGGGCGCGCAGCAGCCCCACGCCGCGCCACATCAGCTCCCAGGTGGGCGCGAGCTGGTCGCGCAGCAGGCGCTCCAGCTCCGCGTACGCCGCCGCGCGGGCGACCGGGTCCGCCTCGGCGTCGGCGTACGCGGCGATCGCCGGGGCCAGCCGCCGGTTGTCGAAGTCCGGGTCGGTGGCGGGGCCGGCCGGTGGGCAGACCGTCGGGTCCTCGGCCCGGGCGGCCGCCGCCGCGCCGGTCAGCCCGGCCGCCGGGTCGATCCAGCCGAGCAGCGCCGGCAGGTGCAGGTCCTCCACCGCGCTCTGCCCGGTCGCCCAGTGCAGGGTCAGCGCCTCGGTCATCGCCAGCAGCGCCGCCGAGCCGGGGTGCTCGGCCCGCTCGGCGAAGAAGGTCAGCCAGCGGCCGAGCAGCGGCACCGACGGGTGCACCGGGTAGTCACCGTCCGGCCGGCGGAACCGGGTGGAGCGGCCGAGCAGCCGCAGGAAGGTGACCCCGGCCGGGTTCGGCACCAGCAGCTGCGGCGCGTCGACGTACCGGTGGCGGACGTCCCGGCCCCGGTCGGTGGGCACCGCCTCGGTGACGCTCCGGAAGGAGTCCAGGTACGGCAGCACGACACCGGCCAGCTCGGCGGCGAACGCGAACCGCTGCTGGCGGTTGCGGGGCTGCGGCACGATCAGCAGCCGCGCCTCGTCCGGGGCCGCGCCGACCAGGGCCGCCAGGGGGGCGTTCGCCTCGCCCGCCATGGCCAGCGGGATCAGCACCAGCGGGCGCTCCGACAGGTGCAGGTGCCGGACGGTGGCCACCGGCTGGGCCAACCCGGCGGCGAGGGCCTGCGCCTTCGCCAGCGCGCGCAGCGTACTCATGCGGGGTCTCCGGTGAGGGCGTCGGCGCGCAGGCGGGCGGCGGCGCGCAGCAGCGCGGCGGCCTCCCCCTGCTCGGGGTCGGGGGCCCGCTCGCCGGCCGCCAGCGCCAGCACCTCGGCGACCTCGACGATCCCGCCCAGCGCCTCGCGGACCGGACGGCCCAGCGCCGAGGTGTGCCCGCGCGCCTCGTGCCGGCAGAAGTACGCCAGCTCGCAGGCGGCCAGGCAGTCCGGCGCGTAGCGGGCCTCCACCCGGGACAGCGCGGCGACCAGCGTGCCGGGGTCGGCGGTCAGGTCGGCGGTGAACTCCGCCGGCACGTCGGCGAGCAGGGCGTCGATCCGGGCCATCCGGTCGAGCTGACGGCGCAGCGCCAGCAGTTGCTTGCGGACGTCGAGCAGGCTGGCCACCGGCTGGTTGGCGAAGTCGCGGGGGCAGACCAG
Organism: Micromonospora sp. IBHARD004; assembly: GCF_052814115.1. Lineage (NCBI taxonomy): Bacteria > Bacillati > Actinomycetota > Actinomycetes > Micromonosporales > Micromonosporaceae > Micromonospora > Micromonospora sp. IBHARD004. The sequence goes on along the minus strand of NZ_CP199934.1, from coordinate 1,133,110 downwards.
CACCACCTCGTGCGACACCAGCTCCGGGTCGTACCCCTCGGCGGCGAGCAGCTCGCGCAGCGCCAGCACGTAGACGGCGGACTGGACGGCGGCGGCGGAGACCTTCGCCGGGTCGGCCTGCCCGTCGATCACCGGGAAGGACTTGACCTCCACGACGTGGAACCGGCCGGCGAGCCGGGCCGCGACCAGGTCCGGTTCCAGGTGCACCCGCTGGCCGGCGACCTCCAGACCGAGCAGCGGATGGTCGAAGAGCGCCGCCCCCTCGCCCGGGTCGGTCAGCGCCGCCCGGGACCGCTCGTGCCGGTCCGGCAGGTCGTCGGCGCCGCCGAGGTCCGTCCAGCTCGCCTCCGCCGGCACGGGTACGCCCAGCCGCTCGGCGACCAGCCGCAGCAGCTCCGCCCCGCCGTCGGCCTTGACCTGCGCCTCGAACGCGTTGCCCCGGGTGATGGCGAAGCGGGACTGGCCGTACCGGGCCGGGAAACCGATCCGCTCGGCCAGCTTCGGCTTGTCCACCCCCGCGCTGTCCAGCACCGCCCGCCGGGTGCAGCCCGGGTTGCCGGTCAGCGCGGCGATGGTCCGGGCGTTGTGCCGGCGGGGCGGCACCCCGCCGCGGATCTCGGCCAGTCGCCGTGCGCTGCTCGTCATGATCCGCCAGGATAGGCGCTCTCCGCCGGTACGGCCGGGAGCGCGCCGCGGCGGACCAGCACGGCGGTGGCCACCGCGGCCGCGAGGGCCAGCCCCGCCAGCGACCAGAGCACCGTACGCAGGCCGCCGGTGAAGCCCGGGTCGGCGAGCCGGCCGGCGGTGGTGCTGGCCAGGACCGCCCCCACCACGGCGATGGCGATGGTCTCGCTGGTCAACCGGGCCGTGTTGATCATCCCGGCGCCGGTCGCCGCGCGGCCCGGCGCGACGCTGCCGATCGCGATCGCGTCGAGCAGCCCGATGGAGAGCCCGACCCCGACGCCGATGGTCAGCAGCGGACCGGCCAGCGTCGCGGTGTCCGCGTCCGGCCGGAGCACGGTGGCCCAGGCCGCGCCGGCGGCGACCACCACCACCGAGACGACGGTGACCGCGGTGGCCGGGACCAGCCGGGTCAGCGCCCCGCTGAGCAGCGGCAGCACCAGGGTGGGCGCGGTCAGCAGGATCAGCGTCGCGCCCGCCGCGCCGGGGCTGAGCCCGACCACCGTGGTCAGGTAGGACGGCAGGTAGACCAGCAGCGGCACCAGCACCGCGACGATGGTGGCCGCCGCCAGGCAGATGCCGAGGAAGCGGGGGCTCGATAGCAGGGCCAGGTCGAACATCGGGTCGGCGCGGCGGCGTTCCACCCGGACGAAGACCACCAGCAGCGCCGCCGCGGCGGCGAACGCGCCGACGATGACCGGGGCCGCCCAGCCGTACGCGGGACCCTGCACGAAACCGAAGATGAGCAGCAGCAGCGCGGCGGTGAACGAGACGGTGCCCGCCCAGTCGACCCGTCCCGGGTGCGGCTGGCGGGACTCCGGCAGCAGCGGCACCAGGGCGAGGACGGCGCAGGCGGCCAGCGCCGGGGCGGCGAAGACCGCCCGCCAGCCGAAGCCCTCGATGAGCAGCCCCGCGATCGACGGGCCGAAGGCGAGGCCGACGCCGATCGCCGTACCGAAGAGGCCGAACGCGCGGGCCTGGGCACGGCCCTGGAACGCCCCGGCGAGCAGCGCGGAGGCGCTGGTCGCCGCGGCGGCCGCGCCGACGCCGGCGAGGGCGCGGGCGACGTCGAGCAGCAGGATGCTGTCGGCGGCCGCGGCGAGCAGCCCGCCGGCGGCGAAGACCGCGACGCCGAGGGCGTAGACCCGGCGGCGGCCGAACAGGTCGGCGAGCGCGCCGGTGGCGAGCATGAAGCTGGCGAACGTGGCGTTGTAGCCGTTCACCACCCACTGGACGCCGGCCAGGCCGGCGTGCAGGTCGCGGCCGATGTCGGGCAGCGCGACGGACGCGCCGGTCAGCGAGACCGGGAGCGCGACGGTGGACAGCAGGACGGCCACCAGCACGACGGCCGGGTGATTGCGCACGATTCTCCCCGTTCGGACGGCGGCCCCAGCGTAGATCGCGCAGGTCGGGACGGGGTCCGTGCGGGGTGGAAGATCACAGGCCGGTCAACGGCCGGCGGAGCGGTTCCAGGGCGAGCGCGGTGACTCGGCGCCGGCCGAGGGCCGGCTGCGGCGGCGGTGCCGGCGGCCGGGCGTGCACGGCGGCCGGGAGACGGTGTGCACCGGGGCGGTCGCCGGGACGACCGGCTGCCGGCCGATCAGCCAGCACAGGAAGCGGGCCATGGTCAGCCGACCGGGAGGCGCTGCGCCTCGGCCCTGGCGATGTCGTACTCAGCGCCGCAGAAGGTGCACTGCTGGGTGTACCGGGTCCGCACCGGAATCAGCGGGACGAAGAAGAGGGTGAACCTGGTGGACCGGCGGGTGATCACCTGCGCGGCCTGGTTGCCGCAGTTGCGGCAGACCCGGGTGACGACACCGGACCGGTCGACCTTGGTACGGAGCCCGAAGATGAAGAACATCGCCCGGCAGTACCCAGCCGGGCCCGGAAAATCACCACCGAAAAAATTCTGGTAAGCAGGTGTCCGGATCCGCGGGGGCCGTTCGTCAGGCTGCTGCAACCACGACACCGAGGAGCGAACCGATGAAGTACCTGATGTTCGTCTGCACCGACACCGAGCCGGACACCGACCCGACCGCCGCCCCGGACATCGACGAGTGGGTGGCCGAGCGGGACGGCCGGGGCCAGCGGCTCATGGGCAGCGCGCTGGGGCCCGCGTCAGCGGCCACCACCGTGCGGGTACGCGACGGCGAGCTGCTCCTCTCCGACGGCCCGTTCGCCGAGACCAAGGAGGTGATCGTGGGCTTCGACCTGCTCGAGTGCGCCGACCTGGACGAGGCGATCGAGGTGGCCCGCACCCACCCGATGGCGTACAGCGGCCGGCTGGAACTGCGGCCCCTCGTGGACCTGGACTGACACCGGTGACCGACGCGGCAGACGCGGTCGCCGGCGCGGGCGCCGAGGCGTACCCGCGGATCGTGGCGACGCTGATCCGCGTCACCGGTGACTGGACGCTCGCCGAGGACTGCGCCCAGGAGGCGCTGGCCACGGCGCTGGAGCGCTGGCCCCGCGACGGCGTACCGGCGAATCCGGGCGGCTGGCTGATGACGGCCGCCCGGAACCGGGCCGTGGACGTGCTGCGCCGGGCCACGGTGGAGCGCCGCAAGCTGCGGGACCTGGCGCTGCTCACCGACCCGGAGCCGGCGCCACCGGAGGGGGACGTGGTGGACGACCGGTTGCGGCTCATCTTCACCTGCTGCCACCCGGCGCTGGCCCTGGAGGCGCGGGTCGCGCTGACGCTGCGCACGGTGGCCGGGGTGCCGACCGCCGACATCGCCCGCGCGTTCCTGGTCACCGAGTCCACCATGACCCGGCGGCTCACCCGGGCCAAGACGAAGATCGCCACGGCCGGCATCCCGTACCGGGTGCCGACCGGGTCCGCGCTGGTCGAGCGACTGCCGGGCGTCCTGGCCGTGCTCTACCTGCTCTTCACCCGTGGATACGACCCCGACGGCGAGCCGGCGTTCGCGGACGAGGCGATCCGCCTGGCTCGGCTGCTCGACGAGTTGATGCCGAACGAGCCGGAGGTCGCCGCTCTCCTCGCGCTCTTCCTCTTCCAGAACTCCCGGCGCGCGGCCCGCCGGGTCGCCGACGGCAACCTGCTCACCCTCGACGAGCAGGACCGCTCCCGCTGGGACCACGCCGCGATCGCCGAGGGCCTCGCGGTGCTCGCCCGGGCCGGTCATGGCCCGTACGCGCTCCAGGCCCGGATCGCCGCCTGCCACGCCACCGCGCCGACCGCCGCCGACACCGACTGGCCAGCCATCGCCCGCTGGTACGACGAACTGGCCCTGATCCGCCCCACGCCGGTGATCCGGCTCAACCGCGCGGTGGCCCACGGGTACGCGTACGGTCCGGCGGTCGGGCTGGCCCTGGTCGCCGAGGCCCGCTCCGGCGGGGCGCTCGACGGCTACCCGCCGGCACTGGCCGCGGAGGCCGAGCTGACCGCCCGCCACGGCGACCCGGTCCGCGCCGCCGCCCTGTTCCGGGCCGCCGCCGATGCGGTGGGCTCTGCGGCGGAGCGACGGGCGTTGCTCAGGCGCGCCGCGGGTCTGGCGGGTTGAGCGTCCGCAGACATGGCACCCCGGCCCCGGAAGGCATCCACTCATCACCGGATGAGCGGATGCCTTCTGGAGGGAGCGCACCCCGGTCAGTCGTCGTCGCCGTGGTCGTCGTCGCGGTCGTCGCTGATCTGGCCCCTGATCTCGCCCATCGGGTACTTCGAGGTGTGCACGTTGGCGTACGTGACGCCGGCCTCGATCGCGTCGACGAGCTCGTCGAACTCTCCGGGCTGGATGCCCTGGTCGGCCGGGCCGATGACATCACCGGGCTTGATGGTTCCCTCGATCGTGGCGGGAGACTTGGGGCAGGGCTGAACGCCCTTTGGCGCGCCGCCCTTCGCGTCCTTCAGGTTCGAGCAGAGGAAGACGGCGATCCCGCCGCTCTGGTGTCTCCCCCCGAAGTGGATGTGCGCCTGCTGGACGTCTCCCTCGAGGTCCTCGTAACTCAGTTCAAACTCGATCTCCTTCTCCCGTTCGTCGATGTGCGCCACGAACCGACCCGAGCCGGGCGTCGAGATCGTGAGCGGGTCCTCCTCGAAGCCGCTGAGCTTCGCCCGCACGGTCCCCCGCTCCCGCTCGTTGCCTCCGTCCCGCGAGTCGGTGTTGCCTGCGTCCCGCCAGTCGAAGGAGTCGTGCGAGTCGCGGGAGTCGTGCGAGTCGCGGGGGTCGCCTCCTCCGTCGCCCATCGCCGCGCTTCCCACGGCGGTGCTCGCCACCGCCGCGCTGACCGCCATCGCTACTGCCCACAGTCGGGTACGTCCCACCATTACTGCTGCTCCTTCCTAGGCGAAGCCTGGGCCCAACCTCGTTGACGGCGGTTTGCCATCATTTGGGGGACACAGGCAGGAAGGCGCCGTTCAGCCGAGAACGAGAGTCCTGATGAGCTGCGGCACTCGGGCTGAACAGGCGCCCCTATAGTGAAATTTTCCCACATTTGCCCGATGTCGCGGTCGTCTTCCCAGATCCGACCACGAGAGATCTTCGGAACCCGTTGACCGGCGGCCCACGTCCTGCGCGACTTCGCACCGGCAGGGGCCCCTGTACCACGATGGGGTGACAGCAGGCCCTTTTGGTGACGTCAGTTGGTGGAGCCGGCGGGCCAGCCGTTTCGGCTCGGCGGCGTCGGTCCGCGTGGTACGACAGCCGGGCGCGGAACAGTGACCGACTTTCGGAAGGGCGTGCCGATGCCGGCGAGCGATGCTGGGGTGTTGCGCGATCCCACCAGCCCGCAGCACGTGACATTTCTCGAGCTGTTCTTCGACCTGGTCTTCGTGTTCGCGCTCGACCGCGTCTCCCAGGGCCTGATCGACGAACTGGACTGGCTCGATCTCGTGCAGGCGATGGTGCTGCTGCCAGCCGTCTGGTGGATCTGGATGATGACGATCTGGATGACCGACCGGCTCGATCCGGAACGGGCCTCGACCCAGCTGACCGTCATCGGGATCATGCTGGGCAGCCTCATGCTGGCATCCGCGGTGCCGGACGCCTTCGGCCGCCGCGGCTGGTTCTTCGCCGGCACGTACGTCGCCGTTCAGCTGGGGCGCACCCTGTACCTGGTGGTCCTCCTGCGCCGCCACGAGTTGCGCCGCCGGAGCCTGCGTACGCTGTTCTGGTTCGCCGTGTCGGCCGTGCCCTGGCTGCTTGGCGCCGCCAGCAGCGAGCGGCTGCGGGTGGCGCTGTGGGCGCTCGCCATCACCATGGAGTACGTTGCGGCCCGGCTCGACTTTCCCACACCTGGGGCCGGCCGATCCCCGATCTCGGAGTGGGGGCTCGCTGCGGCGCACATGTCCGAGCGGTTTCGGCAGATCGTCATCGTGGCACTCGGCGGAACCATCATCGTCGCCGGAACCACCTTCGGGGCGAGCGACTTCGGCCTCTACAGTGTGGCCGCGCTGGTGGTCTCCTTCGCCGTCACCGGTCTGCTCTGGCGGATCTACATCTACCGGGCGGGTGAGCTGATGTGCGAGGCGCTCGCTCGATCGGCGAATCCCGCACACCTGGGCCGTTCCACCGCGTACACCCATCTCCTCATCGCGGCAGCCGCCATCACCGTCAGCGTCGCTGACCGGCTCGTCATCGCCCAGCCGCTGGCGCGCCCGAACGCGTCATGGACCGCGGCGATCATGGCCGGACCGGTGCTGTTCCTGCTCGGCCGGGCCCGCTTGGAGTACACCGTGTTCGGCCGGGTGTCGTACTCGCGACGGATCGGGCTCGCCGTGCTGGCGGCCATCACTCCCGCGATGATCGCCGTACCGCCGCTGGCGGTCGCCGCAACGATGGTGGCGATCCTCTTCGGGGTTGCCGCCGGCGACGTCGCCGGCTGGCGCCGTAATCCAAGCACCCCCACTCCACCGCGCGCGGCAGCGGGCTAGCCCACCGCTGGACTGTGAAAGAAGCCCCCGACCTCGCCTTTGGGCTGGTCGGAGGCTTCCCTGCGGTGCGCTCCCAGCGGGACTCGGGCCCTGACCTTCTGAATCCTTGGTCAGCTTGTCGCGTCAGCCGTCGGCATCTCCACGGAGAGCCAGATCGGCTGCCACTCCGCCATCTCGTGGTAGCGGCGCAGCTCGGCCAGCCCGGCGACCGACCCGCTCCAGGCCGCGTACGGCGGGTTGCCCTCGTCGAAGCCGCTCTGCACGAAGGTCAGCTTGGTCTTCCCGGCGGACTCGGCCAGCTCCCAGGTGGTGACGCCGACCGGTCCCCAGTCGACGGACATCTTCCGGCCGGGCTCCAGGTCGACCACCTTGGCGGCGTGCCCGGACTCGAAGCCGCCCATGGCGTACCGGCCGCCGACCCAGGGCTCGATGCCGATCGGGTACCCGAACCACGCGCTGGCCTGCTCGGAGTCGGTCAGCGACTCCCACACCCGGTCCATCGGGGCGGCGATCGTCAGCGCGCCGCGCAGGTCGGCGGAGGTGAAGTCGGTCCGGGGCAGCAGCGGCCGGCCCTCCAGATGGGCGGCCAGGTTGGCGATCCCCAGGGCCCAGAACGTCTGCAGGACACCGCGGATGCTGCTGCCGCTCATCGCCTCGGCGAAGTCGAAGTGGCTCTGCCGCAGGGTGAGGACGGTGGTCTCCCCCTCGGGCGTCAGCTCGAACTCGGTGGTGGTCTCCACCCCGTCGAGCGGCCAGGCGAAGCGCAGTACGTGCTCGTCGACGTGGAGCAGCCGCTGGTGCGGCGCGTCGCCCTCGGGGGTGAAGCGGCCCCAGAACGCGTACTGCCGGGGCAGCTCGACCTCGGCGTGCTCGGCCAGCCAGACGCGCAGCTCGGCCGGGTGGGTCAGGGCGTGGCGGACGGCCTCGGCCGGCGCGGCCAGGCGGGCCCGCACGGTCAGCAGGTCACTCATGGTTGTCGCCTTTCGGGTAGCAGGCCACGGCGAGCTTGAAGGCGTCCCCCTCGGCGCCGCCGTAGCGCGTGAACAGGTCCCGCAGCGTCGACTGCAGGTCGTGCAGGAACTCCTGGCGCCGCTCGGCCGGCACCCGGATCTCGCCGGAGACGCCGATCGACGGCAGCTCGGGCGCGGTGCGGTCGAGCGCCGCGACGTCGGCCTGGACCTCCTCCATCAGGTCGAGCAGGTAGCCCAGGCTCAGCTCGTCCCGGGCCCGGCGCAGCCCGCCGATCCGGCCGACCAGCCGCGGTGAGAGCCAGTACGACCGGGCGGCGGCCTGGTAGATGCCCTCGCTGATGCCGCGCACCTTGCGGGTCGAGACCTGCTCGGCCAGGCCGGCCGCGACCAGCTGCTTGACGTGGTAGTAGACCCGCTGAGGGGTCTGCTCCAGCAGGGCGGCGACCTCGGTGCAGGTGCGCGGCTCGGCCAGCTGCCGCAGCACCTCGATGCGCTGCGGCTTGAGCAGGACCTCGGCCTGCTCGCGCTCTTCCAGGTACAGGACGTCTCTCATGGCAAAATCAGTTTGTACGTACAAAACTTCTTTGTCAATGGGAACGACGAGAGGGGACGGCCGCGCGGCCGTCCCCTCTCGTCAGATCGTCACGGCGTCCAGTCGGGACGCAGCGGGTAGCCGTTGACGCCGTCCCGGCCGTTGTGAGTGGCGAGGACCTGATGCAGCTGGATGCCGTTGCGCTCGAACCCCATCCGCGAGCCCGCCATGTAGAGCCCCCACACCCGGGCCGTGCCCTGCCCCACCTCGCCGACGCAGAAGCCCCAGTGCTCCACCAGGTTGCGGCACCAGCCCGCGAGGGTCAGCGCGTAGTGCTGCCGCAGGTTCTCCTCGTGGTGCACCTCCAGCCCGGCGTCGTGGATCTCGCTGATTAGCCGGCCCGGCCCGGCCAGCTCGCCGTCCGGGAAGACGTACCGGTCGATGAACGCGCCGGAGCGGTGCGGGGCCCGGTTGTCCGCCCGGGTGATGCAGTGGTTGAGCAGCCGCCCGCCCGGCCGCAGCCGGTCCCGTAGGAAGCCGAAGTAGGCCGGGTAGTTGCGCACCCCGATGTGCTCGGTCAGCCCGATCGAGGAGATCGCGTCGAACTGCTCGCGCGGGGCGTCCCGGTAGTCCAGGTGCCGCACCTCGGCCAGCTCGCCCAGCCCCTCCCGCTCGATCGCCGCCTGCGCCCACTCGGCCTGCGCCTTCGACAGGGTCACCCCGAGCGCCTTGACGCCGTACTCCCGGGCCGCGTGCCGGACCATGCCGCCCCAGCCGCAGCCGACGTCGAGCAGCCGCATCCCCGGCTTCAGCGCCAGCTTGTTCGCGACCAGGTCGTACTTGGCCTGCTGCGCCTGCTCCAGCGTGTCGTCCGGGCTGCGGAAGACCGCGCAGGTGTACGTCATCGACGGGCCGAGCACCTTCTCGTAGAAGGCGTTCGAGACGTCGTAGTGGTGGGAGATCGCGGTGCTGTCCCGGGTGCGCGAGTGCCGCAACCCGTTCACCACCCGCTTCCAGCGCGGCGACGCCTCCTGCGGCGGGGGTGGCGGCGGCATCAGCCGCTCCCAGCCGAGGCCGCGGACCAGGGCCAGCGCCTCCGGCACCGGCGGCAGCCGCAGCGGCATCTCGTCCTTGAGCACCCGCAGCGCCTCGTACGGGTCGCCCGGGTGGACGCCCTCCAACCCCAGGTCGCCGCTGACGTACGCCCGGGCCATGCCGAGGTCGCCCGGCGCGGTCAGCAGGTACGACAGGCCCCGCTCGGAGCGGATCGACAGGGTGATCCCGGCGTCGGCGGGGCCGACGGCGCTGCCGTCGTACCCGGTGACGCGGACCGGCAGCGCGCCGGTGGTGACCGCACGGACCACGTCCGCCACGGTCGGGCCCGTACGCCGGCCTCCCGCCGGCGGGCCGGACGGGGCGTCCGCCGCCCCCTGTTCACGGTCGATCAGGCTCATTGACGTCTTACCGCCTTTTCGTAGAGTCCGGTGAGCCGGTGGTCCGGGTCGTAACGGTCCTTCACCGCGCGCCAGGTCTCGCCGCCGTAGAGCCGGTCGAACGCCGCGCGGTCGTAGTACGCGTCCGAGTAGAGCGACTTGTGCCCGCCCGCCTCCGACACCGCGCGCTCGACTGCCCGGTTGACGTCGCCGTCGGCGGCGCCCTCGGCGATCGGCACGCTTCCCCAGAAGCCGATGTTCACATACGTTTCGCCCGGTTGGAGGGGATACAGCGGCCACGCTCGGGCGGATCCCGGGCCGGCCGGCTCCCGCAGCCGCAGCGGGCAGAGCCAGACCGGGGTCATCCCCACGTGCCGGTCGAACCAGCGCAGGAACTCGGCGGTGCCGTCGAGCGGGATCTCCACGTCCTGCACCACCCGCTCCCGGGCCGGCTGGCCGCGCCAGCGGTCGACCCGCGCCGCCACCTGGTGGCGGTGCTCCAGCCGGACCAGCCGGTGGTAGAAGTCGCTGCGCCGGTACCGCGCCGGCCAGAACCGGCGGACCACCGGATGCTGCACCCCGAACGCCGCCGAACACCAGAACCAGTCGGTGTCCCAGCGCCAGAGATAGTCGTACGTGGTGAGGGCGTCCCGGGTGCGCCGGCGCAACGAGCGGTAGTAGATGTCCTGGCCGGTGTAGTCGCTGGGCCGCTCCGCCTCGTCGGTGAACGTCCCCAGCACCAGGTACGCCTCGCCGGGGCTGAACATCACCCCGTCCATCGCGTCGACCGGCTCGCCGGCCCACTCCCCCTTGGCGACCACGTCGCGGATCGCTTCGGCAAGCTCCTCCAGCCGGCTGAACCGGATGTTGCGCAGCGCCACGTACCGACGGACCGGTTGCAGCTCGATGCGCAGCCGGGTGGCGTAGCCGAGGCTGCCCAGCGAGTTGGGGAAGGCCCGGAACAGGTCGGCGTGCTCGCCCTCCGGCCGGACGGTGAGGATCTCGCCCGCCCCGGTGAGCACGTCCATCTCCCGCACCGACTCGTGCGGCAGGCCGTTGCGGAACGAGGTGGACTCGATGCCCAGCCCGGTCACCGCGCCGCCCAGGGTGATCGTGCGCAGCTGCGGCACCACCAGCGGCATCAGCCCGTGCGGCAGGGTCGCGTCGACCAGGTCCTCGTAGGTGCACATGCCCTGCACGTCGGCCGTGCGGGCGGCCGGGTCGACGCCGAGCACCCCGGTCAGGCCGCTGACGTCCAGCCCCGGCGTCCGGGGCGCCGATCGGGGTCGGAACAGGTTGGAGGTGCGTTTGGCCAGCCGCACGGGCTCGCCGGGTGGCACCGCGGCGTACGACCGCCGCAGCGTGTCCACCGCCTGATCATGGTCAACCGGATGATCCACACGCTCCGCGCGCATGAGATCACATTACGCCTCGACCGCCCGATCCGGTGGGATGTCCACGATGGCCATTTCGCGTCCCGCACGAGGCCGCCGGGTTACCGTGGCGGGCATGCCGTCCCCCGCGATCGCCGCCCTCGACGCCGCCGGCCTGCCGTACCGGGTCATCCGGCACGGCCCGGTCCAGAGCCTCGCCGAGGCCGCCGCCGCCCGCGGCGTCGCGGTCCCCGACGTGGTCAAGACGATCGTGGTACGCCGGGGCGAGGACGACCACCTCTTCGTGCTCACCCCCGGCGGCCGGGTCGTCTCCTGGCCCAAGCTGCGCGCCCTGCTCGGGGTGAGCCGGCTGTCCATGCCGGACGCCGAGGCCGCCCGGGCCGCCACCGGCTACGAGCGCGGCACCATCACCCCGTTCGGCTCGACCACCGCCTGGCCGGTGGTGGCCGACGAGCGGCTGCGCGGCCGGGAGATCACCCTCGGCGCGGGCGAGCACGGGGTGGCCGTCGCGGTGGACGCCGACGCCGCCGTCACGGCGCTGGCGGCCACGGTCGCCGACGTCACCGACCCCGAGCCCGCCCGCTGACCGCCGGCCGCTGGCCGCCGCCGCTGGGGCGGCATAGCGTGGGGACCATGCCGAAAGCCGTCTGGAACGACCTGATCGTCGCCGAGAGTGACGACACCGTGGTGGTCGAAGGCAACCACTACTTCCCCCGCGCGGCGCTGCGCGACGACCTGATCCGCGACTCCGCCACGCACACCGTCTGTCCCTGGAAGGGCACCGCCTCGTACTACACGCTGGAACACGACGGGAAGACCAGCGCCGACGCGGTCTGGTACTACCCGGACCCGAAACCGGATGCGGCGATGGTGCGCGACCGGGTGGCCTTCTGGAAGGACGTCCGGGTCGTCGACTGAGTCACCCCGGCACCGGGGCGACTGGCCACCGACGGTGGCCGTGGGTCAGGATGCCCCCATGTCCGACCCACACACCGACCCGCCCGGCACCGTGTACGGCGCCCCCCGCACGGCCCGCCCCGGCCTGCCGCGGGACCCGCTGATGCGGATCGCGCTCGGGGTGGCGCTGGTGGGCGTACTGCTCGGGGCGTTCTTCGCCACCGGCGTGCTCGGCGGCGACGACGAGCCGGTGCTGCCCGCGGCGGCCGCGCCCACCCCGCCGGCCGACGGGCCGACCGGGGCGGCGCCGACCACCGAGGCCGCGCCGACCACCCCGGCCGCGCCCTCGCCCACCGCCGCGCCGACCACCCCGCCGGCGCCGGCGGCCGGGCCCAGGGTGTTCCGGGCCGCCGCCTCCGGGCTCTGCGTCGGGGTGACCGACGACGACCCCGAGGGGGCGGACGCGCAGCTGGCCGACTGCACCGGCGGGCCCGAACAGCAGTGGGTGGCGACCCCGGTCGCCGCCGACGTGTTCACCCTGACCAACGCGGCCAGCGGCAGATGCCTGGACGTTGACGGGCAGCGCACCGACGACGGCGTGGACGTGCAGCAGTGGTCCTGCAACGGCCAGCCCAACCAGCAGTGGCGGCTCGCCCCGACCGGCGCCGGCCCGGTGCTGCTGGTCGCCGTGCACAGCGGCAAGTGCGCCCAGGTCGACGACGCCGGCACCGAGGCCGGTGACGAGCTCGAACAGGCCCCCTGCACGGGCGCGCCCGAGCAGCAGTGGGCGGTCGGCTGACCGGCTCCCCGATGTCCCGGGCCGGGCCCGGCGAGGCGCCTCAGCCCCGGTAGCTCCACGCCCGGCCGCCCGCCGCCACGGGCAGCGCGACCGGCACGGGCGCCGGTCCCCGGCGGCGCAGCAGCAGCGAGAGCCCGGCCGCGCCGATCGACAGGGCGCCGGCCACGTACCAGGCCAGGGCGTAGTCGCCGAGCCGGTCCCGGACCAGCCCGGCGCCGGTGGCCGCGATCGCCGCGCCGACCTGGTGGGCGGCGAAGACCCAGCCGAAGACCACCGCGCCGGAGGCGCCGAAGTACTCCCGGCACAGGGCCACCGTCGGCGGCACGGTGGCCACCCAGTCCAGGCCGTAGAAGACGATGAAGACCAGCATGCTCGGATGGGCCGTACCGGCGAAGAGGCCGGGCAGCACCAGCAGCGAGGCGCCGCGCAGCGCGTAGTAGATGCCGAGCAGCAGCCGGCTGTCCATCCGGTCGGTGAGCCAGCCGGAGGCCACCGTGCCGACGATGTCGAAGAGCCCGACCAGGGCGAGCAGCCCGGCGGCGGTCGTCTCCGGCATGCCGTGGTCGTGCGCGGCCGGCACGAAGTGGGTGCCGACCAGGCCGTTGGTGGTCGCCCCGCAGATCGCGAAGCCGCCGGCGAGCAGCCAGAACGGCCGGGTCCGCGCGGCCTGGGCCAGCGCGCCGACCGCCCGGGCCGCCGCGCCGCCCGCCGGCGGCGCCGGGGACACCACCTCGGTCGCGCCGTAGGCCGGCAGCCCGAGATCCGCCGGGTGCTCGCGCAGCAGCCACACCACCAGCGGTACGACCGCCAGCGCGGCCCCGGCGACGACGAGCGCCGCCACCCGCCAGCCGTGGTCGCGGACCAGCACCGCCACCAGCGGCAGGAAGACCAGCTGCCCGGCGGCCCCGCCCGCGGTCAGCACCCCGGTCACCAGGCCCCGCCGGTGGACGAACCAGCGCCCGGTGACGGTCGCCACGAAGGCCAGCGCCATCGACCCGGTGCCCAGCCCGACCAGGACGCCCCAGCAGAGGATCAGCTGCCAGCTCGCGGTCATGAAGACGGTCAGCCCGCTGCCGAGCGCCACCAGCACCAGCGCGCCGGCCACCACCCGGCGGATGCCGAAGCGGTCCATCAGCGCGGCGGCGAAGGGCGCGGTCAGCCCGTACAGCATGAGGTTGACCGAGACGGCGGCCGAGATGGTGGCCAGCGGCCAGCGGAACTCGGCGTGCAGCGGGTGCAGCAGCACCCCGGGCGTGGCGCGGAAGCCGGCCGCGCCGACCAGCGCCACGAAGGCGACGGCGGCGACGGACCAGGCCGGGTGGAGACGGCGGAATCGGGTCACCGTACGAGTCTCGGCGTCGGCGGCCGGAACGACGAGTGGCCGGAAAGCCATCATGCGCAATAATCGGGCCATGACCCTCGTCGCGCACCAGATCGCGGTGCTCGCCGTCGACCAGGTGGTCGGCCTCGACCTCGGCACCCCGGCCCAGGTCTTCAGCACCGCCCGCACCGACGACCTGACGCAGCTCTACACCGTCGACACCTGCACCCCGGGCGGTCGACCGGTCCGCAGCACGGCCGGCTTCCAGGTCCTCCCCGACCACGGGCTGGAGCTGACCGAGACCGCCGACACGGTGGTCGTCCCCGGCATCCACGGCGGGCCCGCACTGACCGACGGCACGGTCGACCCGGACGTCGCGGCGGCGCTCCGGGCGGCCCACGCGCGGGGCGCCCGGATCATGTCGATCTGCACCGGAGCCTTCGTGCTCGCCGCCGCCGGGCTCCTCGACGGCCGCCGGGCCACCACCCACTGGGCGTACGCCAGCCTGTTCCGCAAGCTGCACCCGGACGTCGACCTGGACCCGGAGGTGCTCTTCATCGACGACGGGGTGCTCACCTCGGCCGGGGTGGCCGCCGGCATCGACCTCTGCCTGCACGTCATCCGCACCGACCACGGCAGCGAGGTGGCCAACCGGGCGGCGCGGCGCTGCGTGGTGCCCCCGTGGCGGGACGGCGGCCAGGCCCAGTACATCGAGCGGCCGATCCCCCGGGCGGCGGAGACCGGCACGGCGGCGACCCGGGAGTGGGCCCGGCAACGGCTGCACGAGCCGGTCGCGCTGCGCGACCTGGCCGGGCACGCCCGGATGAGCGTGCGCACCTTCACCCGGCACTTCCGCTCCGAGACCGGGCTGAGCCCGGCGCAGTGGCTGCTCCAGCAGCGCACCGAGCACGCCCGGCTCCTGCTGGAGACCACCGACCTGACCGTCGACCAGGTGGCCCGGCACGCCGGCTTCGGCACCACCGCCGCCCTGCGCCAGCACTTCCACCACCGCCTCGGCGTCGCCCCCGCCACCTACCGCCGCACCTTCCGCCACACCCCCTAACCCCCCCACCCCCCACTCCCCGCTCCCCGCTCCCCGCTCCCCGCTCCCCGCTCCCCGCTCCCCGCTCCCCGCTCCGGCGATCTTGCACTTGGGGCCCCTCCGATGGCCTGTTTGCGGCTTTTGCCGGGGCACCAACTGCAAGATCGACACGGGACTGGGCGGGGGTCAGGGGGTGGGGGGTGGGGGGTGGAGGTGGTGGAGGGCGGTGCGGGCGTCGTGGAGGTGGGCCTCGGTGGTCGGGGGGTACTGGGTGGGCGGCGTGTGGGTGGCGGATCGTCGGTGGTGGTCGGGAGGGGCGGTCATCGCGGGCGCCATGGCCGGTAGCGGCAGGGCGGCCAGCTCGGCCACCCCGTCGGCCAGCTCGGTCAGCCGGGCCGGCAGTGGATCGGTCGCCGGCGACGCGGCCCGGGCCAGTCGGGTCTGCACGTCGTCGCAGAGCAGCAGGACGGCGGCGACCAGCACGTCGACGTCGTCGAGCGGACGGTCGGCCCGCCGCAGCCGGGCCAACCGCCGGCTGCCTCGTACGGTGCGACCGGTGACCCGCCGGGCTGCGGCGCGGGCCCCGGCCAGCTCCCCGAGCCGGGCGTGCGCGTCTCGGGCCTGTTCGCAGGCGGCGCGCGCCTGCGCCACCGAGCCCCGGCGCAGCGCCTCGGCCGCGGTACGCAGGGCGTCCGCCGTGTCCCGCAGGATCCCCCGGACGGGTGCCTCGACCAGCCTCACCGGGTCCGGGCTGAACAGCACCTGGCTGCCGAGCAGCCCGACCAGACCGCCGACGGCCGCGTCCACCAGGTAGCCACCGGGGAGCTCGCCGCCCCGACCGCCACCACGATCAGCACGGCGGCGCCGGCCTGGATGTAGGTCAACGGCCGGGGGTCGACGAGCGCGGCCATCGACATGGCCAGCGCGATCGCCGGCACGATCAACCAGAACGCGTTGCCGGTGTGCAGCGCGCTCACGCCTCCCCGACCAGGACACCGGCCAGCACCCCGACGAACAGGTCGACGGCCTGCCGCCCCCGGCCGCCCACTCCGCCGGTCAGGCAGATCAGCGCGGCGGTGGCGGCGAAGATCGGCGTCCCGTGGCCGAAGAGCGACTGGGAGATCCACCACGCGACGCCGGCCATCAGCGCGCCTTGGACGATCAGCGGCGCGGCCACCCGGATCCGGTGCCGCAGCCGGCCGGGTCCGGTGGTGTCGAACGCCGACCGGCGGACCGACATCCAACGGGAGGCTTCACCAGGCCGGGCGGCTACGACCCGGCCACGGGTGCGCGGGCCGCGCCGTCCCGCAGCACCCGGAGCTGGGCCAGATGCATCGGCAGGTGGACGCGGGTGTGCAGGTCGAGGGTGCGTCCCCAGGGCAGGTGTTGGTCGACCCTCAGGTCGAAGCCCTCGCGCAGGTGGGTCTCGACCGGGGTCTCGGCGGCCGGGCCTAGCCGCTCGATCAGCACGCAGAGCTTCTGGCTGGTGGCCCGGAGCAGGCTGGCCACCCCGTCCAGCCCACCGCACTCGGAGACCAGCGCGTCGAGCTGCGGGCGGTGGATCGTCTCCAGGTCGTAGTAGGCGAACGGCGACCCGGCGAGCACCGCCTCGGTCGCCTCGCTCAGCAGCTCGTCGTTGGCGGCCAGGTGCGCCACGATCTGCTCCGCGCTCAGCTCCCCCTCGGCCGGCGCCCCGAACCCGCCCGCGTCCACCTCCGCGAGCACCTCGTCGTAGACCCGCCGCAACCCCCCGCTCTCCATCCCCGCAGTCAACCCCGCCCCCACCCATCGATCAGGGAGTTATGGGGCCCGTTTCACCCGGATGAGGGGATTCGCCCACGACCACAACTCCATGATCGACGGGGCGAGGGGGCGGGAAGGGGTCAGCGGCGGCCGTGGCGGGCGCGGAGGTAGTCGCTGACGACGTACTCGCCCAGGTCGTCCAGGTCCGGGGTGAACATGCGGCCCTTGGAGCGGCGGGCCACGGCGTCGACGAAGCGGCGCAGGCCCGGGTCGTCGCCGAGCATGAAGAGGTTGATTGTGGCGCCGTAGCGGGTGAGCTTGTCCACCTCGCGGACCGTGGCCTCGATCGTCTCCGGCAGCGGCGGCCAGTGGAAGTAGGCCTCGCCGTCCTCCGGGTCGAGGTGGGCGGTGGGTTCGCCGTCGGTGACCACGAGCACCACCGGTTCCGCGCCCGGGTGGCGGCGCAGGTGCCGGCCGGCCAGCCGCAACGCGTGCTGCAGGTTGGTGCCCTGCTCCATGTCCGGTTCCACCGCCGCCAGCTCCTGCTGGGTCAGCGGCAGCGCCTCCCGGCCGAAGCCGATGATCTGCAGCGCGTCCTGCGGGAACCGGGTCGCCACCAGGTGCGACAGCGCGAGGGCGGTCTGCTTCATCGGCCCCCACCGCCCCTGCGAGATCATCGAGTACGACAGGTCCACGCAGAGCGCCACCGCCGCCGACGCCCGCCGCTCGGTCTCCACCACCTCGAAGTCGGAGACGTCGAGCTGCACCGGGACCGTGGGCCCGGCCCGGCGTACCGCGCGGGTGAGGGTGCGCACCACGTCGAGGGGCTGCTCGTCGCCGTACTCCCACTGCCGGGACGCCCCGCTGACCTCGCCGGCGGCGCCCGCCGAGCGGAGGTCGTGCTGACCGCGCGGCCCGGCGGTCAGGTCGGCGAAGACCCGGCGCAGCGCGGTGCCGGCGAGCCGGCGCAGCGCCTTCGGGCTCAGGGTCAGGCCGTCCGCGTCCCGGCTCACCCAGCCCTGCCGGCGCAGCTCCCGCTCCAGCTCCCGCAGCCGGCGTACGTCGTCGGCGGCGTCCCGGCCCAGCGTCCGGGCCACCGCGTCGACGTCGACGTCGTCCAGGGTGGCGCCCGCGTGCTCCTGGTCGAGGGAGTCCAGCAGCTCGTCCAGCTCGGCGATCTCGCCGAGCGCCCCGGTCGCCTCGCCGTAGCCGAGCGGCTGGTCACCGCGGACCCGCTCACCGCGCTGCCAGTTCAGGTCGGGGCGCAGCGCCCGGAGGTGGGCGTCGAGCGCGGACAGCTCGCCGGCCAACTGCTCGCCGAGCGACTGGCGCATCAGCCCGGCAAGCTCCTCCCGCTGCCGGTCGGACAGCGACCGCATCAGCCGCTCCCCGGCCGCCGCCCGGCGGGCCAGCACGTCGACCAGCTCGTCGACGTCCTTCGGCTGCTCCGGGAAGAACTCGCCGTGCCGGCGCATGAACTCGGCGAACGCGTCGGTGGTGTCCTCGGCGCGGGCGTGCCGCCCCAGCAGGTCGTTGAGGTCCCGCATCATCTCGCCGAGCTGTCGCTGGGCGGCCGGGTCGGCGGCCGCCCGGGCGGCGTCCCGCAGCCCGGCGAAGCGCTGTTCCAGCACCTCGCCGCGGAGCCCGTCGAGGATCCGCTGGTACGTCTGCCGGGCCTCGTCGCTGGCCCACTGGTAGCCGGAGAGCTCCTCCACCGCGCGGGCGGTGGAGCGCGGCAGGTTGTCCAGCACCGCCTCGGCGAAGCGGGCGTCGTCGCCGTCGCGGCCGCGCAGCTCGTCCCGCTCGGCGGCGAGGGCCTGGTCGAGCAGGGCCCGGGCGCGGGTGACCGCCCCGTCCAGGTCGCCCCGGCGCAGCGCGTCGCGGCGCAGCCGCCGGGCCCGGGCGGCCAGGTCGTCCAGGCCGCCCCGCCCCTGCGGGCCGCGGCGCAGCAGGTCGCGCAGCGCCTCCCGGAGGCTGCCGCCGTTCAGCACCTCCGCGCCGACCGCGTCCACGGCGGCGCGCACGTCGTACGGCGGGGCGAGCGGGTCGGGCCCGCCCCGCCACTGGCCGTACCGGAACCGGTTGCCGGCCATGGTCAGCCCCGGCCGCCGTAGACGGTCCGACCCGACTCGGTG
Source organism: Micromonospora sp. IBHARD004 (assembly GCF_052814115.1). Classification (NCBI taxonomy): domain Bacteria; kingdom Bacillati; phylum Actinomycetota; class Actinomycetes; order Micromonosporales; family Micromonosporaceae; genus Micromonospora; species Micromonospora sp. IBHARD004. Next base: position 1,114,269 of record NZ_CP199934.1, on the reverse strand, counting down.
ACGTCCTTGCCGAGCCGGCGGGTCAGGTGCAGCCCTTCCAGGACGAACTCGACCCCGGCGGCGGCCTGCTCCGGAGTCGGCGCGTCGCCCAGCCCCAGTCGGTCCAGCGCCTTGGCCAGCCCCGGCACGGTGCCGACCTGGCGCAGCAGCTCGGCCGAGGAGACCAGCTCCCCGGTCTCGATCACCTCGTCCTCGGCGACCAGCGCGGTGAACCCGGACAGGTCCAGCCCGGCCAGCCGGGCCCGGAACGTCTCGGCGGTGGCGGTACGGAGCAGGTGGGCCAGCACCTCGATCTCCCGCCCCTCCTCGCCGCTCTCGAACTCGACCTTGCCGCGCAGCGTGGAGGTGACGGAGACCGCGTCGCCGACCCGGGCGACCGGTGCCTCGGGGCGTACCCCCTCGGGAGCGGGACCGGCGGCGAGCAGGCCGGCGCGGCGCAGCGCGGCGGCGGCGACCGTCTCGGCGGCGGCGATCGCGAAGCGGGCGGAAACGCCGGAGCGCGGGTCCACCGACGGCGACTCGCGGACCGCGCGGGCGAACCGGGCCAGCACCTCCAGCACGTGCTCCGGCACGTCGGCGACCAGGTCGGCCTCCTGCCGGATCAGGGCCAGCTCCAGCTCCAGGTCGACCGGGTAGTGGGTGCGGATCTCCGCGCCAAAGCGGTCCTTCAGCGGGGTGATGATCCGGCCCCGGTTGGTGTAGTCCTCCGGGTTGGCGCTGGCCACCAGGAGCAGGTCCAGCGGCAGCCGCAGCTGGTAGCCGCGGACCTGGATGTCCCGCTCCTCCAGCACGTTGAGCAGCGCCACCTGGATGCGTTCGGCCAGGTCGGGCAGCTCGTTGACCGCGAAGATGCCCCGGTTGGTCCGGGGCACCAGCCCGAAGTGGATCGTCTCGGGGTCGCCGAGGGTGCGCCCCTGGGCGATCCGGATCGGGTCGACGTCGCCGATCAGGTCGCCGACGCTGGTGTCCGGGGTGGCCAGCTTCTCGCCGTACCGCATCGAGCGGTGCAGCCAACCGACCGGCAGGTCGTCGCCGGCCTCGGCGACCAGCGTGCGGGAGGCCGGGGTGAGCGGGTGCAGGGGGTGCTCGTTGAGCACCGAGCCGGGGATGACGGGGGTCCACTCGTCGAGCAGCGCGCCGAGCGAGCGGATCAGCCGGGTCTTGCCCTGGCCGCGCTCGCCGAGCAGCACCATGTCGTGGCCGGCGAGCAGGGCCCGCTCGACCTCGGGCAGGACGGTGTCCTCGTACCCGACGATGCCGGGGAAGCGGTCCTCGCCGGAGCGCATCCGGGCGAGGAGGTTGTCGCGGATCTCCTGCTTGACCGTGCGGTAGTAGTGGCCGGACGCCCGCAGTTCACCGAGCGTGCCGGGCAGGTCGGCGGGCGGGACCGGGGAAACCTGGTTTGGCGCAGTCACCCGAGCAACGCTATCTCAGGATTTCGCCCGTTCCCGCCGATCACCGTTCAGCCCCGACCGCAGCGCCGGCAGGCGCCCCGGCGGCGCAGGTGATAGGCGTAGGTGGCGGCGGCGAGCGCCGGCCCCCAGAACGGCCAGAGCAGCATAGGGGCGCTGGCCATGCTGAAGCCGCCGGTCAGCCGCCAGAAGCCCGGGAGGGTCAGCAGCCCCAGGGTGGCCGCGGTCACCGCCAGCGAGACCAGCGCGGCCGGGACCACGGCGAGCGGCACCGGCACCGGACGGCCGGCCAGCCCGACCAGCCAGCGCGGGAACCGCTCACCCCACTGCCGCACCAGCCCGAGGGTGAGGACCGCGCCGACCACGGCGAACGCGCCGAGACCGGCGCCGGCCCAGACCTGTCCGCTCTCCTGCATCTCGTCGAGGAAGCTGCGGGAGATGCCGAGCGGGATGCCGGCCGCCCAGGCGAACCGGGTGAGCGCGTACAGGGTGGGGATGGCCGCGGCGACGTACGCCGCCCACCGACCCCACCGGGCCGCGGCGGCGGGGGTGGTCCAGCCGTGGTCGGCGCCGTCCCGGCCGCAGCCGGGGCAGGCCCCGGCGGTACGCCGCTGCCAGCCCAGCACCGCCAGGGCCAGCAGCACCCCGCCGGCCATGGCGGCGGCCCTGGCGAACAGCGCCCAGGTGAAGACGTCGGCGTAGTCGACCGGCGGCCAGCCGAACGGCGCCCCGAGGAGGAGCATCGGCGCGTAGCCGAGGATGATCAGCACCCGCGCGTCCGGCACGACCACGGCCAGGACGAAGGCGACCGTCCAGCCGTAGCCGAGCAGCAGGGCCCGCAGCGGCCGGGACGGGTGCGCCGCCGGCTCGTTCATGGCGAGCGCGGCGACCGCCGCGGTCAGCAGCAGCGCCGCGAAGAGCGGCGGCCCGACCGGAACGGGGATCAGCCGCAGCAGGTTGGCGTCGCCGTCCGGGGCGTCGACGCCGAACGGGTAGCCGGTGCCGGTGACCGTGGCGACCAGGGCGAGGACTCCCCAGAGCCCGAGCCAGCCGGCGGCGAGCGGCGCGGCCCGCCCGGCGCGGTGGGTGGGAGCGATGGTTGTCGTCGTCATGGCTCCAGCCTCGGCGGGCCCGCGCCGCGAACCCTCCCGTGCGACGGTGAACCTGCTCCCCCGGCCGGGGGACGGCTCAACCCGCCCGGGCCGCTCAGCCGGAGGGGACGACGAAACCGGACTCGTACGCGGCGATGACCGCCTGGGTGCGGTCCCGGACGCCGAGCTTGGCCAGCACGTTACCGACGTGCGTCTTCACCGTCTCGGCCCCGACCACCAGGTGCGCGGCGATCTCGGTGTTGGACAGGCCGGTGGCCATCAGCCGGAGCACCTCCGCCTCCCGCTCGGTGAGCCGGGCGGAGCGCAGCCCGTCGCCGCCCCGCCCGCCGTACGCGCCGACTAGCTGCCGGATCGCCGCCGGGAAGAGCAGCGACTCACCGGCCGCCACCACCCGGATCGCCTCCACCACCTCGGTCGGGCGGGCCCGCTTGAGCAGGAAGCCACTGGCCCCGGCGCGCAGCGCGTCGTAGACGTACTCGTCGTTGGCGAAGGTGGTGATCACCAGGACCCGGGGCGGGTCGGCCGAGGTGGCGAGCAGCTGCCGGGTGGCCTGGATGCCGTCGATGGCCGGCATCCGGACGTCCATCAGCACCACCCGCGGGCGCAGCTTCGCCACCAGCGGCGGCACCTCGGCGCCGTCGGCGCCCTCCCCGACCACCCGCAGGTCGGGCTGGGCGTCGATGATCGCTCGCAGCCCGACCCGGATCAGCTCGTCGTCGTCGACGATCAGGACGTCCGTGGTCATCGCGGTTCGCCCCTCGGTGTCGGCAGCTGGACCCGGACCAGCCACCGTCCGTCCGCCGGCCCGGCGGTGATCCGGCCGCCGAGCAGCAGCACCCGTTCCCGCATGCCGTCCAGGCCGCGCCCGCCGCCGTGGGACGCGGCGAGGCCACGTCCGTCGCGTGGCGGCCCGGTCGCGCCGGCGAGGCTATTGACCAGCTCGATCTCCAGACCGTCCGGGGGTACGTCGACCCGCAGCGTCACCGGGCCACGGCCGTACCGGGCGGCGTTGGTCAGCCCCTCCTGGACGATCCGGTACCCCTCCCGGGACACCGCCGCCGGCAGGTCGGCGAGCGCCCCGCTGACCCGCGCGTGGACCGCCAGCCCGGTGGCCCGCGTGTCGGCGACCAGCCGGTCCAGCTCGGTCAGGGTGCGCTGCGGCGCGGTGCCGGCCGGTACCCGCGCCCCTGCCTCGGTCTCCCGGAGCAGCCCGAGCACGTGGTCCAGGTCGTCCATCGCGTGCCGGCTGGTCTCCTCGATCGCGGTGAGCGCCCGGCGGGCGAACTCCGGGTCGACGTCGAGCAGCTCCCGGGCGGCGCCGGCCTGGAGCGTCGCCACTGTCAGGGCGTGCCCGACGGAGTCGTGCAGTTCCCGGGCGAGCCGGTTCCGCTCGGCCAGTCGGGTGGCCCTGGCCTCCAGGGCGGCGAGCCGCTCCCCCTGGGACGGGCCGAGCAGCACCGGCGCCATCGACGCGGCGAGCGCGCCCAGCCCGGCGACGGCGTACCCGAGCCCGACCAGCAGCACCACCCCGGTCAGGGTCATCCAGCGCGGGTCCTGACCGGCCAGCGGACCGAGCCCGTCGACGTCCGCCGCCCCGACGTCGAGGCCGAACTGCTGGGCGATGAAGACCAGCGCCATGGGGAACGCGCTGATCGCCGCGAAGAGCACCAGGCCTCCGGTGACCAGGTGCAGGGCGATCCAGAGCGCGGAACGCAGCCGGGTCTCCCGGTCGATCCGCCAGCCCGCCGCCGGCTCCGGCAGGTCGACCGCGAGCAGCGCCCGGGCGGCGGCGATCTCCAGCGCCCGGCTGCCGGCCAGGAAGACCGGCACGGCCGCGAGCACCGCGCCCACCAGCAGCAACCCCGCACCCGCCGGGCGGGGTACGTCGTCGTTGGCCAGCAACTGGGCGAAGGCCGCAGCGAGCAGCGCGTACGGCAGCACGAGCACCCCGCCGAGCAGCAGGAACACGGCCCGTCGCCACGTGCTGCCGCGAACCAGCGGCCCCAGCACCTCCCGGGGAGTCACCGGGCCATTCTCCCGCCGACGGGCGCCCGCCGGCTCCCCCACATCGGGGAGATCGCCGCCCACCGGGGCGTCCGGGGAGCGCTCAGTGGTGCTCGTCGACGTACTTCTCCGGGTCCTTGTCCTGGAAGCGCAGGTTGCGGCCGTTCTTGTGCTCGCCGTAGAACTTCAGCCAGCGCGACCCCAGCTCCGCCCGCAGCTCGGCGCTGGCGTGCCGGCGGAAGTCGGGCAGCGCCTCGTCCTCCTCCTCGGACAGGTGCTCGCTGTTCTCCCGGCGGGCCGTCCACACCGCCGCCCACCACTCGTCCGAGCCGACCGGGTGCAGCTTCGACTCGGCGATCGCGTCCCGGATCTTGTTGTGGTCGCCGATCGCGTCGGAGGTCTCGTCCTCGCCGTCGTCGCCGTGCTTGACCAGGTGCGGGTAGAGGATCATCTCCTCCGCCTCGGCGTGGATGTCCAGGTGCAGCGCGAGCGCGTCCCAGACCGCGAGCAGCTCGGCGTCGTCCCGGGCGTCGTCGAGCCGGGCGAAGCCGCGCCGGAAGGCGGCGTGGTCGTCGAGGATGAGGGCGGTGATGTCGTCCATCGTGGTCACCTTCCGGTACGGGCGCGGACCAGCTTCGGCACCGCGGCCAGCCCGGTGATCGGGCGGAACTGTCGGGCCTCGGTGGCCAGGGCGGCGTACTCGTCGTCGGTCAGGTCGATCTCGGCGGCGGCCGCGTTGCGTTCCATCTGCTCCACGCCGGACGCGCCGGGGATGGCCACCACGTTGGGGTGACGCAGCAGGTAGGCCAGGGCGATCTGGCTGGGGGTGGCGTCGTGGGCGTCGGCGACCTCGCGCAGCGTGGCGATCAGCGCGGCACCGCGCTCCAGGTTCTCCGGCAGGAAGTACGCGTTGGCCCGGCGTATCGCCCCGCTCGGCGGATTCTTCGCGTCGTACCGGCCGGAGAGGAAGCCCTGCCCCAGCGGGCTGTACGCGATGACGATCCGGCCGGCCTGCTCCGCGTACGGGATCAGGTCCTCCTCGGGGCCGCGGTCGACCATGCTGTAGCGGACCTGGTTGCTCAGCACCCGGCGGCCCAGCGCGGCCTCGGCGAACCGCCAGCGGCGCAGGTTGTAGTTGCTGACCCCGACCTCGCCGACCAGCCCGACGTCCTGCAGGGCGCGCATGCCGCGCATGGTGGTGGTGTCGGCGACCACCGGGTTGGGCTGGTGCACCTGGTAGAGGTCGATGCTGCCGACCCCGAGCCGGGCGGCGGAGGCGACCGCGCGCTGCTGGACCACCGCGGCGATCGGCAGCACCGGGAAGATCTTGCTGGCCACCACGACCTTGGCCCGGTCGTCGCCGAGCGCCGCGCCGAGGATCCGCTCGCTGCGGCCGAACCCGTACAGCTCGGCGGTGTCGAAGAGGGTGACGCCCAGCTCCAGCGCCCGCCGGACGATCTCCGCCGCCCGGCGCTCGAAGTCGGGGCCGTAGCCCCACTCCTTCGACCCGAACTGCCAGGTGCCGAGGCCGATCTTCGAGATCGGCTTGGGCGTGTCGAGCTGGACGAAGCGCATGGCCTCGAAGCTACCCCGCAGGGCGGGTCGGCACGCCCGTTCCGCGACCGGTCCCCGCCTCCGCCACGACCTCTGAGCGCCGCACCGTGCGGGCGGGACTAGGGTCGTGATCGTGACCTACCTTGCCGCCGATGAGCGCTACGACACGATGACCTACCGGCGGAGCGGGCGCAGCGGGCTCCGGCTGCCCGCCATCTCGCTCGGGCTGTGGCACAACTTCGGGCCGGACCGGCCGTTCGAGCGGCAGCGGGACATCGTCCGGCGCGCCTTCGACCTCGGCATCACCCACTTCGACCTGGCCAACAACTACGGCCCGCCGCCCGGCTCGGCGGAGGAGAACTTCGGCCGGCTGCTCGCCACCGACCTCAAGCCGTACCGGGACGAGCTGGTCGTCTCCAGCAAGGCCGGATATCTGATGTGGCCCGGCCCGTACGGCGAGTGGGGCTCCCGCAAGTACCTGATCTCCTCGCTGGACCAGTCGCTGCGCCGGATGGGCCTCGACTACGTCGACGTCTTCTACTCCCACCGGTTCGACCCGGACACTCCGCTGGAGGAGACGATGGGCGCGCTCGACGCCATCGTCCGCTCCGGCAAGGCGCTCTACGTCGGTATCTCCAACTACAACTCCGAGCAGACCGCCCGGGCCGCGGCGGTCCTGCGCGACCTGGGTACGCCCCTGCTGATCAACCAGCCGTCGTACTCGATGCTCAACCGCTGGACGGAGGACGACGGCCTGCTCGACACGCTGGAGAAGGTCGGCGCCGGCTGCATCGCGTACAGCCCGCTCGCGCAGGGCCTGCTCACCGACCGCTACCTGGGCGGCATCCCCGAGGACTCCCGGGTCCGCACCAGCGTCTTCCTCAACGAGAGCGACCTCAGCGCGGAGAAGATGGCCACCATCCGGTCGCTCGCCGCGATCGCCGAGCGGCGCGGCCAGTCGCTGGCCCAGCTGGCGCTGGCCTGGGCGCTGCGCGACCCGCGGATGACCAGCCTGATCATCGGCGCGAGCAGCGTGGCCCAGTTGGAGGGGAACGTGGCCGCGCTGGACAACCTCGACTTCACCGCCGAGGAGCTGGCCGAGATCGACCACCACCTGGGCTGACCCGCGCTCACCTGCCCTTCCTCGACCGGGATCTGGTGCGCCAACGGTGGACGGGTCTTTGCGCGGTGCTGCACGACGCCGAGGGCGACCCGGCCGAGCTGCACTTCTGGGGCTTCTCCGGGGACTGACCGGGCTCACCAGATCCGGCGGCGGCCGGCGCGGTGGTTGCGTACCCCGCAGGGACGGCCGACCGGCACGCTGCCGGCCCGGCGCAGCCGGATCCCGACGGTGGCGGCCAGCAGCGCGGTGACCGCGGCGGCGGCCCCGACCACCAGCGGCCAGCGGACACCGCCGAGGTCGGTCACCGAGGCCACCGGCACCCCGGCCTCCGCTGCCGGGACGCCGGCCGCGCCGCTTGGCGTGGCGGCCGGCGGGACGGTACGCGGGGCGGCCCGCTTCGTGGCGGCGGCGGCCGGGCTGGCCGACGGGCCGCCACGGGCACCGGACGCGGCGCCGGAGGACGACCGGAACACCACGTCGGAGCAGGAGTAGTAGGTGTCCTGGGTGTCGGAGTTCTGCCAGATGATGTAGATCAGGTGCCGGCCGCTGCGGTCCGCGGGCAGCCGCCCCGGCATCTGGTACGCGCCGGCCCGCAGCGGCGGGTCGGTGACCGTCAGGAACGGCCGCGGGTCGAGGTCGGCCCAGGTCAGCCGTCGGCTCGGGTCGTAGGAGGCGGTGGTGGCGTAGAGCCGGAACGTGCCCCGGTGCGGGATCGTGGTCCGGTACCGGAACGTGTACCGGCCACCGGAGGTCAGCGTCGTCGCCGGCCAGTCGGTGCGTGGCAGGTCCAGCCCCCGGTACGCGGAGAGCCCGCCGCTGCACAGCTCGCCGTCGGGGATCCGCTCCCGGTCCCGGCCGTCGATCCGGGCGACCCGGATGTTGTCCCACTCCCGCACCGCGGCACCGGCCGCGATCGCCGCGCGGCAGGCCGGCGTCGCCGCGTGACCGCCCTCCGGGCCGCAGGCCGCCGCCCGGCTGAGCGGATTGGTCGGTGCGCCGTGCGCGGCGGCGGGCGCGGCGGTGAGCAGCAGCGTCGCGGCGGCGGCCGCGACGGCGGCGAGGATTCGGCATACGGCCATGTGATCGACCTCCGCCCACTGGTACGGGCACGCGAGGTCAACAGTTCGACGGGGCGACGAGCGGTCCGGGCAGCGGTACATTTCCCTGACTGGATACGTTCGGAAGTCCTCGTCGTCGAGGGCTGGGCAGAGGAGATGCCGATGTCCCGCTTCGCCCGCACCCGACTCCTGCCCGCTCTTCTGCTCGGCCTCGTCTCTTTCGTCGTCCCCGCCGCCCCGGCCCACGCGGCGGAGCGGGTGGACCTGTTCGTCTCGGACGTCAGCGACAGTCCCGATCCGGTGCTCGCCGGCTCGAACGTCTCCTACACGGTCGCCGTGGGAAACCGTGGCCCCGGTACGGCGACCGGCACGCGGCTGACCGCCCCGCTGCCCGCCGGGGTGTCCTTCCGGCCGCTGGACTGGGACGACCGGTGCGGCGCGACGACGACCCTGGTGACCTGCGACCTGGCGACGTTGGGTGCGAGCGGGATGGTGTCCCCGTTGATCATCCAGGTCACGCCGACCGTGGCCGGCACGCTCTCGATGACCTTCACGGTGTCCGCCGCGGAACCCGACAGGGACCCGTCCGACAACGCCCGGACGGCGACCACGACGGTGACGGCGCCGACCGAGGCCGACGTCGCGCTCCAGCTGAACGGGCCGTACGGTCCCGTCCACGCGGGGACGTTGTTCTTCATCTCCGCGACGATGTCCAACGCGGGTCCGGCCACCGCGACCGGCGTGACCGCACGGCTGCGGATTCCGGCCGGCCTCTCGATCCACTCCAGCGCGTCCTGCGTCCCGGACGGGGCCGACCCCGTCTGCACCCTCGGACCGACGGAGCTGCCCCCGTCGACGGGGGCCGTCGCGCCGATCGGGGTGACCGCGTCCGCGCCGGGGACCTGGACGATCTCCGGCTTGATCAGCGCGGACCAGCCGGACCCGCAACCGACGAACAACGCCGCGGCCGTCACGGTCACCGTCCTGCCCGCCGCGGACCTGGCCGTGACGATCGGCGAATCCGCCGACCCGACCCCGCCCGGCCGGCCGCTCACCTACACGCTGACCGTCACCAACCACGGCCCGTCGCCGTCCGCCGCCCACCTCGTCCACGAGTGGTCGACGACAGTGCCCGGTGGGCTCACGCTGCTCTCCGTCGACGCCTCGCAGGGCGGCTGCGGCTCGCCCGGCGCCGGCCAGGTGGAATGCGACCTCGGCACGCTCGCCGGCGGAGCGAGCGCGACCGTGGCGGTCGACCTGCGGCCCCATGGCCCGGGCACGGTGACCAACCAGGCCCGGGTGACCGGCAGCGAATACGACCCGGACCGGACGAACGACGTGGCCGGCGAGACCACCGTCGTGGGCTGAGCGATCCGACCGAGTGCTCGGAGCAGCTCGGCATGCCCGGCCCCGACCCGCAACATCGCCGCCACCACGATCGCCGACCTCAACGCCGTCGAGCGCCACGGCGCGGACGGCGTCACCGCCCCGGATCTGCTGACCGGTCGGACCACGCAGGACGGTCCGCTCACGGGGCGGCGGGCGGGGCGGGCTTGCACCTACAGTGACGGCACCCTGTGATCCAAGGAGCGTGCCGTGCCCGAGCCGTCATCGGCGCCAGATTCTCCCCGGACCGCCGCGGCGGCCGGGCCTTCGGAGGGCGGCGTCCCCGCCGACGCCACGCCCTACCTGCTCGTCATGCCCACCACCGACGGGGCGCCGCCGGGGCTGGTGTGGCCCGGCCAGGAGGGCCAGCCGGCCTGGGCGATCCCGGTCACCGTCCCGGCCGGCACCAACGGATACGCCGTTTTTCTGCCGCTGGTGCCGGCCCCCGCGGCCGAGGGGCCGGCCGCCCCGGTCCCCGTCGCCCAGCAGGCCGCGGCGGGCGCTCCGGCCCGGGTGATCCCCGCGCAGATCGTGACGCCCGGTGCGACCCAGGTCGCCGCGCCGGCGCCGGTCGGGCCGGAGGCGTCCGTGCCTGCGGGCGTCGCCGAAGCCGACCGCCCGACCCCTGGTGCCCCGGCAGCGGGCGCGGACGGCTCGGCCGAGCAGACCGGCACGAACGGCCCGGAAACGGCCACGGCCGAGGGCTCCTCGCCCGCCACCGGCGCGTCTGCGCAGCCCACCGCCGTCAGCGCGGCGGCGGGCTCGGGCGACGCGGACCCCTCCGCGCCCGCACCGACATCTCCCGGTTCGACGCAGCCCGCGACGCCGACGGCCGCCGGCGCGACGCCGTCCGGGCCCGCGCCGACCGTGCCGCAGCAGCGTCCCGTCCCGGGCGGGGCCGCGCCGCAGCCGCACGCCGTCCCCGGGGCCCCGATGCCGCCGTACGGCGCGCAGCCGGCGCCGCCCTGGGCGACCTTCCCGCCGCAGCCGGGCGCGGCCTGGACGCCCCGCCCGTCGACGCCCCGGACCTCGTTCCTCGGCGCCCGGTGGCCGGGGCCGAAGCCGGCCACCGGCCGGGCCACCCCGCTCGCGGTGGTCGCCGGCGCGCTCGGGATCGCGTTCTTCGTTCCGCTGAGCCGGACGGGCATCGGCTGGTTCCTCGGCTGGCTCGTGCTGACCGTCGGCGTGGTCGCCGCGGTCCGGCGGGGCACCGCCGAGCTGCCCCGCACCGAACGTCTGATCCGTGGCGGCTGGGCGGTGGCGGCCCTGGCGCTGCTCTCCGTCCTCGCCTTCCGCAACGCCTGGTGGCTGGTGACGTTCTGCGTCCTCGGCGCGCTCGCCTGCGCGACGCTGGCCATCGTGGGCGGCCGGCTGGTCCGCTCGATCCTGTTCAGCCTGGTGGCCGCGCCGTTCGCGGCGCTCCGCGGCCTGCCCTGGGTACGCCGGCACATCACGGCCTCCCCGGACACGGGCATGGTCCGCCGGGTCGCCGGTTCGGTCGTCGCGACCGCGGTGGTGCTGCTGGTCTTCGGCACCCTGCTCTCCTCGGCCGACGCGGCCTTCTCCGAGGTCCTCGGCGCGATCGTCCCGGAGATCAACATCGGTACGGTGTTCCGCTGGATCTTCCTGGCCGGGCTGGGCGCGCTGATCGCGGTCGCCGCCGTCTACACGCTGGCCGCCCCGCCGGACCTCTCCACCGTGGACAAGCCGAGCAGCCGCAACCTCGGCCTGCTGGAGTGGGGCCCGGCCATCGGCGCGTTGACGCTGCTCTTCGCCGGCTTCGTCGTCGTGCAGTTCACCGTGCTCTTCGGCGGCCAACGGCACGTCCAGAAGGTCGCCGGCCTCAGCTACTCCGAGTACGCCCGAAGCGGCTTCTGGCAGCTGCTCTTCGTCACCCTGCTGACCCTGGCGGTGCTCGGTGCGGTGAGCCGCTGGGCCAGCCGGGAGCGCAAGGCCGAGCGCACCGCGCTGCGCGTCCTGCTCGGCCTGCTCAGCGCGCTCAGCGTGGTGATCGTGGTGTCGGCGCTGTCGCGCATGTACACATACCAGAAGGTCTACAGCTTCACCGGCGAGCGGATCTTCGTGATGGCGTTCGAGCTGCTGCTCGGGGCGGTCTTCCTGATGATCCTGGCCGCCGGGATCCGCTGGCGAGGCCGGTGGATCCCCGGCGCGACCGTGGGGCTGGCCGTGGTGATGCTGCTCAGCCTGGCCGTGCTCAACCCGGAGGACTACGCCGCCCAGCGCAACATCGCCCGGTACAAGCAGACCGGCAAGATCGACGCCTGGTACCTGCGGGCGCTCTCCGCCGACGCCACGCCGGCCCTGACGAAGCTCCCCGACCCGGTACGTCGGTGCACGCTGAGCTGGGTCGACGACGACCTGGCCGAGCCCGACCCCTGGTACGCCTGGAACCTGGGCCGGTACCGGGCCCGTCAGGCCCTCGACCGGATCGGGAAGGACGCCGTCGGCGGGCCGCGGGACTGCCGGGCGGCGGATCAGTTCGACCTGCCCAAGAGCCGCCGTACGCGCTGACGCCCGTCGGGCGGGGACGAGGAACGCCCTGGACCGGGATCAGCTCCCGATCCAGGGCGTTTCGCGTCAGGGGCGGTCGTCGAGGAGTCGGTCGAGGTTGACGGCGGTGCTGATCAGCGAGAGGTGGCTGAACGCCTGCGGAAAGTTGCCGACCTGCTCGCCGGTGGGCGCGATCTCCTCCGAGTAGAGGCCGAGGTCGCTGCTGTACGTGAGCATCTTCTCGAAGATCAGTCGGGCTTCGTCGAGCCGACCGGAGTGCGCGAGCGCCCGGACGTACCAGAACGTGCACATGCTGAAGGTGCCCTCGCTGCCGCGCAGGCCGTCGGGTGAGGCGGCCGGCTCGTACCGGTAGACGAGGCTGTCGGAGACGAGCTCGGCGTCCATGGCCCGCAGGGTCGACTGCCACATCGGGTCGGCCGGCGACACGAATCCGACGCCGGGCATGGTGAGCAGCGCCGCGTCCAGGACGTCGGTCGCGTAGTGCTGCACGAAGGCACCGCGTCCGGGGTGGAAGCCGCGCGCCATGATCTGTTCGAAGATGTCGTTGCGGGCGTTCGCCCAGCGGGTGGTGTCGGCCGGCCGGCCATGGCGGTGGGCGAGACGGATGACGCGGTCGAGTGCCACCCAGGACATCAGTCGCCCATAGGTGAAGTCCTGCCGGCCGGCGCGGGTCTCCCAGATCCCGTCCTCGGGTTGGTCCCAGTGGTCGCAGAGCCAGTCAGTCTGTCGCCGCACGTTCAGCCACCCCTGGTATGAGCCCTGAAACCCGTGGCAGTCCGCGAGGTACAGCGCGGTCATCGCCTCACCGTAGATGTCGAGTTGCAGTTGGTCGGCCGCGCCGTTGCCCACGCGCACCGGGCTGGATCCGCGGTATCCCTCGAAGTGGTCGAGCACCTCCTCGGTGAGATCGGGTGAGCCGTCGACCCGGTACATGACCTGGAGCGGCACGCCGGCAGCCGCCGAGTCGCGGATGCGGTCGTTGAGCCACGCCAGATAGCGGCCGGCCTCGTCCGTAAAGCCCAGTCCGAGCAGCGCGTGCACGGAGAAGGACGCGTCCCGGATCCAGGTGTAGCGGTAGTCCCAGTTGCGCTCGCCGCCGATCTGCTCGGGCAGTCCGGCGGTGGGGGCGGCGATCAGCGCGCCGGTCGGGGCGTACGTCATCAGCTTGAGCGTCATCGCGGACCGCTCGACCATCTCCCGCCACCGACCGGCGTAGTGGGAGCGGTCGAGCCAACGCCGCCAGAAGTCGCTGGTCTGCTCGAGCATCTCGCACACCTCACCCGAACTGAGCACGCGTGGCGGGTCAGGCGACGCTGTTTCCAGCACGACGCCACCGATTTCGCCCTCTCGGAACGTGCCGATCGCAGACACGCCCTCGCTGGTACGCCGGATGTAGTCGACCCCGATCTCGACGTCGCGGACGTGGTTCAGGGTGAGGGTGAGGCTGGGAGTGCGGTAGACGACGCCGTCCGGATACTCCTCGAGTTCGTGCGGATCGCGCCCGTAGTTGAACCGCGGTTGGCACTCGACGCGGAACCGCATCGTGCCGCGGACGATCCGGATCACGCGGACCAAGCGGTGCCGGTCTGTGGCGCAATCTCCCGCAACGGGCATGAAATCCACGAGTTCACCCACGCCGTCCGCGCTGAGAAAGCGGGTAATCAGGATAGGCGTTCCAGGCACATACAGCTGTTTGCTCCGGTAGTCGACCCCGACGGGCGAAACCTGGAAGTACCCACCCTTGTGCCGATCGAGCAGGCCACCGAAGATGCTCGGCGAGTCGAAGCGGGGAGCGCAGAACCAGTCCAACGTCCCGTCGCTGCTCACCAGCGCCGCGGTCTGCAGGTCGCCGATCAAGCCGTGGCCCTCCACGGCAGGGTACGAATCCACCAGACCTCCCCGCCTTCGCCGCACCGACTGCGGCGACTACCCGCAGGCAGGCGGGGCACACCATCTGCTGCAGGCCTGCCTCGAAAGCAGCGTCCCAGTGTGTTGCTCGCCGCTCTCCCGCATCCGGGCATCCATGCAGACGACGCTGCGGCTTTCCGGCTTCAACTTCGGCGGCTGCACTACCGCTTCGCGACCTGCTGGCGATACTGGCCGCCCGCGACGCGCCTCCCCGGTCACTCAAGCCGGCCGGTGCCGGTGCGACGAGCAGCCTTCATCGGGATCGTGGTTAGTCAAACCGCAGGTGGGGTACGCATTCGGGACGCGTGTGAAGGCCCGTTGAGCACAGCCTTTCTTGCCGACGACCTACCCGAGAGGAACAACGGTGTCACACGAGTATCACAAAAAACCCGAGGCAATTTCTCGGCTGTCGCCGGAGCAGTACCGAGTCACTCAGGAAGCTGGGACAGAGCCATCCTTCGACAATGCCTATTGGGACAACAAGGAGCCGGGCATCTACGTCGACATCGTGTCCGGCGAACCGCTGTTCGCTTCCGTCAACAAGTATGACAGCGGTACCGGCTGGCCGACTTTTACCATGCCGATCGAACCGAAGAACGTGGTCGAAGTCCGAGACTCGAGCCTCGGCGTGATCCGCACCGAGGTCCGGTCGGCGCACGGGGACAGTCACCTCGGCCATGTGTTTGACGATGGTCCCGCGGAAACTGGCGGGTTGCGCTACTGCATGAACTCGGCCGCATTTCGGTTCATTCGGCGCGACGACCTCGAGCATGAAGGCTATGGCGAGTATCGCAAGTTGTTTGAGCACCCAGACGGGGGAGCGAAGCGATGACCGACACGACTGAGAAGGCGATCCTGGCTGGCGGCTGCTTTTGGGGAATGCAAGACCTCATCCGGAAACGCGCCGGCGTGCTCACCACCAGGGTCGGATACACCGGCGGGGACGTGCCGAACGCGACTTACCAAAACCATGGTTCCCACGCCGAGGCGATCGAGATCGTTTTCGACCCCGAGAAACTGTCCTACCGAGACCTTCTCGAGTTCTTCTTCCAAGTCCACGACCCGACAACGAAGAATCGTCAAGGCAACGATGTAGGGACCAGCTACCGGTCAGCCATCTTCTACAGCAACGACCAGCAGCGGCACGTCGCAGAAGAGACGATCGCCGACGTCGACGCCTCTGGCCTGTGGCCCGGCAAGGTGGTCACCGAGGTCAGCCCTGCTGGACCCTTCTGGGAGGCCGAGCCTGAACACCAGGACTATCTGGAGCGGTATCCCGCGGGTTACACGTGCCACTACGTCCGGCCGGACTGGAAGCTTCCCCGTCGCGGGGAGAACGCCAGTTAGTGCTCCAGCCCGGGAGGGTGCCTGTCTCACCAACTCAGTGACCCACGGGCACGCCAGGTGTGGGCGCCGGGCCAGGTGGTGTTCGGGCCCATGACTCGCGCGGGCCCGGCCCGTCGTGGAAGGCCGTGCGGGATTGCTCGTTTGGCCCGCGACCCGGGGAACGGCCTCCTACGCTCGGACAGATGGGGTGGCGTGCCTCTGCCGACCTGGCTCAAGTCCGGGCAGCACCCTGACCCCGCTCGATCTCCCATGAGCTCGAACCCGAACGGAGACCCACGTGGCTGTCAAGACGGAAGCGCCACCGCGCGCCACAGAGATCCGACCGTTCACGGTAGAGATCCCCGAGGCGGACCTCAAGGCGCTCCGTGCGCGCATCGCGGCCACGCGCTGGCCGGAAAAGGAGACCGTTGCAGATCAGTCGCAGGGCGTGCCGCTCGAGACGATCCAGGCACTCGCGCGCTACTGGGAGAAGGAATACGACTGGCGCAAGGTCGAGGCGCGGCTGAACGCCCTACCGAATTTCGTCACCGAGATCGACGGGCTCGACATCCACTTCATCCACGTCCGATCGAAGCATGACGACGCGCTGCCGCTCATCGTCACGCACGGGTGGCCGGGCTCGGTCATCGAGCAGCTGAAGATCGTCGGTCCGCTCACCGACCCGACGGCGCATGGCGCGGACGCGTCGGACGCCTTCCATCTGGTGATTCCGTCGATGCCCGGCTACGGTTTTTCGGGCAAGCCGACCCAGCCCGGCTGGGGCCCCGAGCGCATCGCACGCGCCTGGATCGAGCTGATGAAGCGCCTCGGCTACACGCGATTCGTCGCCCAGGGCGGCGACTGGGGCGCACTGATCACCGACGTCATGGGTTTGCAGGCGCCTCCGGAACTGATCGGCATTCACACCAACATGCCGGGCATCTTTCCGCCCGAGATCGACGCGCTGTTCCAGTCCGACATCACCGGGATAAACAAGGCACTAGGCAAGCTGCCCTCCAATCTCTCAGAAGAAGAAAAGCGCGCCTGCGAGCAGTTGGACTTCTTCTGGAAGCATGCCGCCTACGCCCTCATGATGGGGCGCCCCGAGACGCTGACCGGACTCGCGGACTCGCCCATCGCTCTGGCGAGCTACATGCTCGACCATGACGCCGCCAGCCTGGAGCTGATCTGCCGGACCTTCGCCGGACAACCCGTCGGCCTTACGCGTGACGATGTCCTCGACAACGTCACGCTCTTCTGGCTGACGAACACGGGGGTTTCTGCATCGCGTCTCTACGCGGAAAACAAGCTCTCCTTCTTCGCCGCCAAGGGCGTCTCCATCCCGGTTGCCGTGAGCGTCTTTCCTGACGAGCTCTATCAGGCACCGAAGAGTTGGGCAGAGCAGGCGTATCCCAATCTCATCCACTACAACAGGCTCGACAAGGGCGGGCACTTCGCGGCCTGGGAACAGCCGCAACTCCTGTCCGAAGAGGTTCGTGCCGGCTTCCGGTCGCTTCGCTAGATGACCGTCCTCGAACGTCTACACATGCCCTCGCTCGGCGGGGCGACCGAGTGGCTCAACTCCGAGCCACTCGGCCCCGCCGAGTTGCGCCGTCACGTCGTCCTCGTGAACTTCTGGACGCTGACGTGTATCAACTGGCTGCGCCAGGAGCCGTACGTCCGTGCGTGGTCGCAGGCCTACCGCAACGACGGGTTGGTCGTCATCGGAGTCCACACGCCGGAGTTCTCGTTCGAGCACGAGATCGACCGGGTGCGACCGGCGATCACGGCGCGAGGGATCGACTACCCGGTCGCGGTCGACAACGACTACGAAATCTGGAGCGCCTTCGACAACCACTACTGGCCGGCGCTCTACTTCGTCGACGCGGACGGAATCATTCGCGACCACCACTTCGGCGAAGGACGCTACGAGCAATCGGAGCGCGTCATCCAGCGGCTGCTCGGCATCGAGCGCGAGCTCGTCCCCGTCGAAGGGCTCGGTGTGGAGGCCGAGGCCGACTGGGACCACCTGCGTACGCCCGAGACGTATCTCGGCTACGGGCGCAGCGAGCACTTCGCGTCACCGGACGACGCCGCGTTCGACGAACGCCGCGCCTACGAGCTCCCCGAGAGCCTGCGCTTCAACCACTGGGCGCTCGCCGGCGAGTGGACGATTGGGTCGGAGAGTGTCGTGCTCGACCAGGCCGGCGGGAGCATCGCCTACCGGTTCCACGCGCGCGACGCGCATCTCGTGCTGTCTCCCGGAGCGCGGGAGCCCATCCCTTTCCGCGTGCTCCTCGACGGCGAAGCTCCGGGCCCGTCACACGGCGTCGACGTCGACGAAAATGGGAACGGCCTGCTCCGGGACGGCCGCCTGTACCAGCTCGTGCGCGAGCAAGACGCGGTCCGCGAACGGACCCTGGAGATTACGTTCCTCGAGCCCGGCGCCGAGGCGTACGTATTTACGTTCGGGTAGCCAGAGCTGGCGACATCCCTGCGGTCCGTCAGGATGCACCGCCGTGGCTACTCGACTCGGCCTTACCCGATCTGGTTAGCGAGCCTGTGCGGCGCGGCGGTAAGCGAGCAGACCGGCGACGAGGCCGGCGAGGCCGAGCAGGATGCCGGCGATGCCGTAGGCAGTGCCGTTGTTGCTGTCCTTGACGCTGTCGTTGCTCGTGGCGGCTAGGGCCACGGGGGCGGCGGCGGGCGTGGCGGCGTCCTTCTTCGCCAGCTTCAGCACGGGCGCGGGGTGCTCGGGCTCAGCGCCGCTGGTCGGCTCCTCGATCCACCGCACCACATCGCCGTCGGAGTAGGTCTGCAGGGCCTCCCCGAGGGTGATGGCGGCGACAGTAGCGGCGATGGTGGCCGCTCGCGTGAGCAGGGGCCGGTTCATGCCAGGGCGTCCTCATTTTCTCGATCTAGGCGCCGGGCGCCTCCGGCACCTTCTGTTAGTCGTCCGTCACTCGCGGGTAGTTCCCGACGTCCTTCAACCGGGTCTCATACTCCCCGCAGACGAATCGATCAAGGGAGCACACAGGCCCCCTTCGCGCGCACTACTGTGACAAAAGTCAACATCGTTCTACTACGCCTTGTCGTAATGGAGAATGGTGGCCGGCGGCGGACAGCATCGGGTATCGCCCGGGCAGGCGACCGGACCGGAGGTTGTGGTGGCGACAGGCGAGGACGAGCAGGTCACGGCGTGGGCACTGGCTGCGGGCCGCGGGGACCAGCAGGCATTGGCGGCCTTCGTGCGGACGACCCAGCACCAGACCTGGCGGTTCCTGCACCACCTGCTCGGTTCGTCAGACACCGATGATCTGGTGCAGGAGACCTACCTGCGCGCGCTGCGCAGTCTGCCGCGGTTCGAGGGTCGGTCATCGGCGCGGACGTGGTTGTTCGGCATCGCCCGGCGGGTGGCCGCTGACCACCTGCGCGCGACCGCGACGCGTCCCCGAACGACCCCGCTCGACGAATGGGAGCCGCCAGCCGGTGGTGGGCGGTTCGAGGACGAGGTGGTGCTGGGCCGGTTGCTGCTGGGTCTGTCGCCGGAGCGGCGGGAGGCGTTCATCGCCACGCAGGTTCTGGGGCTGTCGTACGCGGAGGCAGCGCAGGTGTGCGGGTGCCCGGTCGGGACGATTCGTTCCCGGGTCGCCCGGGCCCGCGACGACCTGGTCGTCGCGGTTGAGGGCCAGTTCGACCGGCGGGCAGGCCGTGCCGGCTGAGGGCCGCAGGTAGGAGAGTTCGACCCATCTGGCGGCGCCGGGAACCGACTAGGGGCGGCAAACGACTATCGGTATATGCGGTGTGAGCAGTGGCGGGAGATCCTGTCGGCCCAACTCGACGGCGAGGAGACGCCGGCGGAGCGGGCCGGGGCCGAAGAGCACCTGGACTCGTGTGAGAACTGCCAAAGGTGGTTCGATGCGGCGGCCGCGGTGACCCGGCGGACCCGTACGCAGGTCGTGACGTCGCTGCCCGATCTGACCAATGCGATCCTCGCCGCCGCACCGCCGCCGGCCCGCCGGTCGCGATGGCGGCCCACCGCGGCGTGGCGCGGTCGGCTGGTGGCCGGGCTCCGTGGTGTGCTGGCCCTGCTCGGCGCGGTGCAACTGGTGCTTGGCCTCGCTCAGGTCGGCACGGGAGCGATCACGGGTCACCTGCACGCCGGACAGCACCTGTGGCACGAGTCCGCGGCGTGGAACGTGGCGGTCGGTGCAGGCTTCCTGCTCGTGGCGCTGCGGCGGACCCCGCCGGCCGGTCTGCTGCCAATGCTCAGCGTCTTCGTTGCGACCCTGGTGCTGCTGTCGGTGAACGACCTGATCACGGCGCAGGTCGCGATGACCCGGCTGGTCAGTCACGGGTTCCTGCTGGGTGGCTACCTGATCACCGTGTTGCTGTCCCGCCCCGGCCTGCGGCCCGGCGGCCCACCACCGCAACAGGGTCAGCCGCAGCCGTCCCGGTGGCGGGCCCAACTCGAGGACACCGAGCAGCCATCGGTCCCGCTGCGGCTGCTGCCGCAGCAGCAGCCATACTCAGCGCAAGCTGTACACCGTCGCGCCGCGTGACACCCACGGCCCCGCTCCTTCATGGATGACAGGTCAGTCCCAGGACCTGCGTGACACTCCGCGCCTGTAGAACCGGCCCGACCTCTACCGTCGGCAGGGCGGGTGAACAGGAACGACAAGGGGCGTCCGTCATGTCTGACGGACGCCCTGGTCATTAAGGGTGGAGCCGAGGGGACTCGAACCCCTGACCTCCACACTGCCAGGGGGATCTCCCGAACCCCCTGACCTGGCGTGGCGCTGACCTGCGGCCAGCCATCCACTCTCTCCGTCAGTCCCCGTCAATCCCCCCACATGACCTGTCGACCTGGCACAGATCTGGCACGTCCTACGGGTCGCGCGGGGCACCAGCGACCTCTTCGGTATGAAGGAACGATCATGCGGCTGTGGCCTGCCACAACACTTGTTCGGAGCTGGGGCAAGCCGCCGCTATGCGCCGCGCGGCCTGACCTCGACCCCCGCGCCGGCCTGAATGATCTCCCAGAACTCCTTCGGGAGCTGCGAAACCAGGTCCTCCAACTCGTCCTTGCTCACGGCCTCACCGATGGTGCTGAGCACGGCCCGCATACCTGCGTCGGCCATCGCCACATCGACCCCGGCGCGTCTCGCCACCCGCTCGACAAACTGGTCCAGCTCGAACGGCTCGGCGTTCTGCGACCCGATAGCGGTGGTGGTCTTGTGCAGATGCTGCCGTAGCTCTCTCGGAAGCTGCCCGGCGATGTTGCTCGCTTGACCGGCGGTGACCCGGTCGGTCAACGTTTCCAATGTCGCGCGGCTGACTGCTTCGGCCTTCTCCGACGGCACCCCGGCACGCCTTGCCACAACCTCAACGAATTCGCCGTAGTTCACCTCGAAGCCTCCTCTCCGACGAGACCGTCTACCCGCGCCCCTCACGGTGAAACGGCCTCCTCGCCCGGACGGACGACTCCTCGACGAAACGACCCTTCGCCTTGCGGGGCGTGCGGCCAGACGCCGCTTCGCGCATAGCCCCGCCCAGAACTTGGCGCCCTCGGTGGCCTGCACGGCATCATCCCCCTTTCCCACGCGGGCACGCCGGGCGGGCGTCTGGCCTGGTGGAGGTGTGAACCCCGGGAGACGTGCGGCTGCGTCGGTCACCTCGGATCATCGGCCGTGAGCGGGTCGCGTTGTCTGCCCTCATCTCGGCACGTTGCTGTCACCGTTGCTGTCGATTACCGCTGCTTCGCCACCGCCTCCACAACCGGTACCCCACGATCACATTGCCGACGCCGAGCAGCGCTAGGACGCCAACCGTCAGCCAGAACCCGACGGCCGGTACGGCGGACATGGCCTCGTCGTAGGGCGGCGGATCAAAGCGACGCAGTACGCCCCGCAGGCCGAGCGCAAGCGCCCCCGCCGCGGCGAACGCCGCTACCGCCGACACCACCAGGCGGGACCTGACACTGGCCAGGATCCTGGCAAGCACGCCGGCCACGACACCCAGCGCGGCGACCATGAAGAGCGGTTGCCCGGAGTCACGTAAACACGTGTCCGTTTACCGCATCCCGCCGAGCCACTAGTACCACATCCGCTGGCCTCCGGTCACTGGACGGTAGCGCCCAAACCGCTGCGCGCCATCCAAAGGCAGCGCTCACCCGGCGGCCGGCAGATCGGCGATCCGTGTGCCGAGATCAAGCTCCAGCGGGCCCCGGGTCTGAAAGCCCCGGCCGAACAACTCCTTCGACCGGTCCTGCACCTCCGGGGCGGCGACCAACTCCTGGAACCGGCGGCCGTCGGCGCGTACGGCCTCGGCCGGCGGCAGCGTCAGCTCGTTGATCGCCCGCTTCGTGGTCTGAATCGCCGCCGAAGGAAAGGACGCGATCCGTCGGGCCAGCGTGGCCACGAACTCATCGAGCTCGGCGTCCGGCAGCGCCCGGTTGATCCACCCATACCGCTCCGCGAGATCGGCGTCCGCGTCCTGCGCGCCGAGGATCATCTCCATGGCCCGTCCTCGGCCGAGCAGGCGCGCCAGGTGCTGTACGCCACCAGCCCCGGGTGCCACACCGAAACCGCACTCGGGCTGGCCGAGCAACGCGTTCTCCCGCGCTGCGAAGCGCATGTCGCAGGCGAGCGCGAACTCGCTGCCCGCTCCCCGAGCCCGTCCGCGCAGCTTCGCGATCGTGACGACCGGCACCTCGCTCAGCTTGCGTAGCACCATCCCGAGAAAGGCGTCCTGCGGACCCCCGCCCGCCTTGGCCGCCTCGGCCGAGTACTCGGCGACCTTGGTTAGATCCACGTGAGAGATGAAAAAGTCCGGGTCGGCGCTGTCGAAGACGACTACCCGTACCTCGGTGGTCCTGGTCAGTCGGTCAAGCAGGGTGACCAGGTCCCGTACCAACTCCGGGCCGATCATGTTGATCGGCGGCGCGTCCAGCGTCACCGTCAGGACGCCGCCGGTCAGCTCCGTACGCAGGGTCTCGAACGAGGCGTTCACCTGCCTGCTCCTCTCCGTCGCGCGACCGGGGCCGCGGGCAGCGGCGGTGGGATCCGCGGGGCGACCAGCGCCGGGGCCCCGCGTCACCCGACGGATCGGCGCCCGATGGTCGCTGTCGATCGTACGGACTGGCTCCGTCCGGTCGTGGCGCTTCGCGCGACGAACAGCGATCCCGCCTCCCCGAATGCCTCGGGGATCGAGGCGTTCATGAACAGCCCGAACAGCATCGAGATCAGCAGCATCCCCCGCACGGGTGCTCGTCTGGCGTCGGTCAGGGTGACGGCCCACCGTGGTGAAGGCCCAAGCCTGGAAGACCGCGAGGTAAAGGACCACGGTCTCGGCGAGGCCTGTCCCGGTGAGGTGCTCCAGCAGGTAGTGCGACCTCGTACTGTCGCGAGTCCGGGCCAGCGAACCGCTCCCACTCAGCACCATCGCGCGACTTCTCAGGGGCGGGCGTCGAGCAGTCGGTCGAGGTCCACGGCCGTGCCGATCAGGGAGAGGTGGCTGAACGCCTGCGGGAAGTTGCCGGCCTGCTCACCGGTGGGTGCGATCTCCTCTGAGTAGAGGCCGAGTGGACTGCTGTAGGTGAGCATCTTCTCCAAGGTCAGCGTGGCGTCGTCGAGCCGTCCGGACTCGGCGAGGGCCCGGACGTACCAAAAGGTGCACATGGTGAAGGTGCTCTCCTGGCCGGGAAGGCCGTCGGGCGAGGCGGCCGGGTCGTACCGGTAGACCAGGCTGTCGGACACGAGCTCCGCGTCCATCGCCCGCAGCGTCGACTGCCACATCGGATCCATTGACGAGACTAATCCGACGCCGGGCATGGCGAGCAGCGACGCGTCCAGGACGTCGGTCGCGTAGTGCTGGACGAAGGCACCGCGTCCGGGGTGGAAGCCACGGGCCATGATCTGTTCGTAGATCTGGTTTCGGGTACGCACCCACCGGTCGGTGTCGGCCGGTCGTCCGCGTCGGTGCGCGAGGCGGACAGCCCGGTCGAGAGCCACCCACGACATCAGACGCCCGTAGGTGAAGTCCTGGCGGCCGCCACGGGTTTCCCAGATCCCGTCTTCGGGCTGGTCCCAGTGCTCGCAGACCCAGTCCACCAGTCGCACGGTGTTCAGCCACAACTCGTGAGAGGCCTGCAGACCATGGCTGTCGGCCTCGTGGAGGCCGTTGAGTACCTCGCCGTAGATGTCGAGTTGCAGCTGGTTCGCGGCACCATTGCCGACCCGCACGGGCGCTGATCCGCGGTAACCCTCGAAGTGGTCGAGCATCTCCTCGGAGAGATCGGGTGAGCCGTCGACGCGGTACATGATCTGCAGCGGCACCTCCCGGTCCCTGGCCTCCCGGACCCGGTCGTCGACCCAGTGCATGTGCCGCCACGTTTCGTCGGTGAAGCCCAGCTTGAGCAGGGTGTGTACGGCGATTGACGCGTCGCGGATCCAGGTGTAGCGGTAGTCCCAGTTGCGCTGGCCACCGATCTGCTCGGGCAGCCCGGCGGTGGGGGCGGCGATGAGCGCGCCGGTCGGCGCGTACGTCATGAGCTTGAGCGTCATCGCCGACCGCTCGACCATCTCCCGCCAGCGGCCGGTGTAGCGGGAGCGGTCGAGCCAGCGCCGCCAGAAGTCGCGGGTCTGCTCCAGCAGCTCCTGCACCTCGCCCGGGGTGTAGAAGCGCGGCCGGTCAGGCGACACTCCTGTCTCCAGAACGACACCCCCGGACTCGCCCTCGCGCAGCGTGGCGAGTCTCCATATGCCGCCCTCGTTACGCCGGACTCCCTGCTCGCCCGGCCGGGTTTCGGGAAATCGAATGAGGCTCGTGGCAAGGGAGAGCGCAGGGCTGCGGAACACCTGCCCCTCGGGGTACACGTCGAGCTCGTGCGGATCCCGTCCATAGTTGAAGCGGGGTTCGCAGTCGATCCGGAACCGCATCGTGCCTCGGACCATCCGCAGCATCCGCACCAGGCGGTGACGGTCGGTAGGCTGATCCCCCGCGACGGGCATGAAATCCACCAGCTCACCCACGCCGTCCGCGCTGAGAAAGCGGGTGATCAGGATCGGCGTGCCGGGCAGGTACAACTGCTTACTCACATAGTCGACGCCCTCGGGTGAGACCTTGAAGTGCCCACCCTTGTGCCGATCGAGCAGACCGCCGAACAGGCTCGGCGAGTCGAACCGAGGGGCGCAGAACCAGTCCACCGTCCCGTCCATCGCCACCAGCGCCGCGGTCTGCAGATCACCGATCAAGCCGTGGGCCTCCACCGCAGGGTACGAGTCCACCCAGCCCTCCCCACCTCATCTCACCATTACCAGACTACCCTTTACCGGGGCGAAACGCCTATAACTGCTTGTAACCCACAAAAGCTCACCCCTCACCTTGTTCCTCGACGTCGCCTGGCGATGCCAAAGGGCTGCTCCCGATGCCGCACATGGACACAGTTCTTCGGCCGGTCATCGCCGGCGAAGAGGCTCATTACCGCGAGGTAGACATTTGAGCGCGGCGGCCTCATTCGGGAAGTGGCCGCGGGACCGGACGGCGCGGCGGATGCTTGCGTTGACGCTTTCGATGGCGTTGGCGACCTTCTCGTCCCGGATCTTCGCGCCCACCGCTGTGCCTGATGATGAGTACGGCACCCAGGCTCGGAGCTCGAAACGCAGAGCGCCGGTAGGCATGCCGCCAGCCGCTGATTGGCTCTCGCCCCGAAACGGCGCGCCAGGGAGACTGCGGATGTGATGCCGTACTTGGGGGAGTTGTGATGCAGGTAGCCGTGGTCACCTTCGACGGGTTCAACGAGCTCGACAGCTTCATCGCTTCCGCGCTGATCAACCGGTGCCGTAAGGACGGCTTGGAGGCCTTCATTACGACGCCGACGCCGGTGGTCACGTCGATGAACGGCGTCGAGGTGACCGGGCAGCGCCCGATGGAGTTCGTGACCGAAGCCGACGTCGTGCTGATCGGTAGCGGGGTGAAGGCGCGAGACGTGGTCGCCGACGACCGGCTGATCTCCAGGCTGCTGCTCGACCCGTCGCGACAGCTGATCGGTGCGCAGTGCTCCGGCGCGCTGGTGCTCGCCCGGCTCGGGTTGCTGGATGGCATGCCGGCTTGCACGGACATGAAGAGCCGGCCCTTTGTCGAAGCCTGCGACGTCACCGTGCTGGACGCGCCGTTCCACGCCGAGGGGAACATCGCTACGGCGGGCGGTTGCCTGGCGTCCCAGTATCTCGCCACGTGGGTGATCACCCGAATACTCGGGGAGGACGCCGCGCGCGACGTCATCGACTACGTGGCTCCGGTCGGCGAAAATCAGGAGACCGTCGAGCGCGCCGTGCGTGCCGTCCACGCGGGCGAGGTTGCACTGCGCTGACGCCCCGCGATCGGCCTTTCGAGGCCGCCTGCAGTCATGGCGACGACTCCTGAGCGCATTGAGGGCGTGGCATTGTCTGAGGTACGCGCGAGCATGTTGCGGTGCTCTCGCCTGGCTGGGCCCGCGCGGCTCTCTCGCAGCCTGTCTTCACGGGCATCTCCCGTCGACACCTGAGACGGCTTGAGAGCCTGGTCCGGGGATGGAGGGGCGCCCCGCCTGTTGCGAGGCCACGCCGCCTGCTGTCGTGACGTGTCGACCACAGACGGCACGTTCGATGCTTCCTCGCTGCTTCCGCGCTGGCGGTCGATCAGTCGGAGATGCCGGTGTGCCCGACGACCTTCTCCACGGTCAGGCGCACCAGCAGCTCGCCCGGCACAGCGTTGCGCGCCCCGTATGCCTCTGCCAGGTCCGGCCCCATGTAGCGCTCGGCGATCCGGATCGCCCACCGCCGCATCTCGGCCAGGTCCTCGGTGATCGTCGCGCGCCCACGCAGCGTCACGAACGCGTACGGCGGGTTTTCTCGTCGTCGACGCACAACACGGCCCTGCCGTCGCGGGCGAGGTTGCGGCCCTTCACCGAGGTCTTGCCGGTGTTGAACAGCACGTCGCCGCCGTCGAGTACGAACCACACTGGGACGACGTGCGGCGAGCCGTCGGCCCGTGTCGTCGCGAGCTTGCCGGTACGGGTGCCGTACGAGACGAACTGCTGCCACTGCCCATCGATCATCGACTTGGCCATGCGGACCATTATGGTGCCGTCCGGCGTCGCAACCATCGCGGACTGCTGCGGCCTGACGCCTCGCTTACAAGGCGCTTTCGGCAAAGGTCGTAGCGTCCGCTGACGTCCACGGGGGTTCGGCTCCGAGGCGACACCCGTCCGCACTCGTCCGGCCTCGGCCGCCACCGTTGATGTCAACGACTGATGTCAGGTCGCCGCTGCTGCCGGCTCCCTGCCCGCCGAGGAGTGACCCCCGTCGGGGGGAGCCCTGTCCTGGTCGTCGAACACTGTCGATGGGTGTCATCCTGTCTGCCTGCGCGCCGGCTGCCTTGCCGCTTCTTATGGCCTTCACCCGTCGCGTTGTAACGCGTTCGCTGACGTTCTGCTGACCGCGTACAGCTTTGATGAGGCTCGGCCTGTGGGTGGTCGCCGCGGTGCGCGAACCGTCCTTCCAGTTCGACCCCCGGCGGGTTATCGCTTTCGTTCGCTCAGGGGCGGGCGTCGAGTAGTTGATCAAGGATGGTCGCGGTGGTGATCAGTGAGAGGTGGCTGAACGCTTGCGGGAAGTTGCCGATCTGCTCGCCGCTGGGTGCGATCTCTTCGGAGTAGAGGCCGAGGGGGCTGCTGTAGGTGAGCATCTTCTCGAAGGTCAGCCTCGCGTCGTCGAGCCGTCCGGACTGCGCGAGGGCCCGTACGTACCAGAACGTGCACATGCTGAAGGTGCCCTCGTTGCCAGGCAGGCCGTCGGGTGAGGCGGCCGGGTCGTACCGGTAGACCAGGCTGCCGGAGACGAGTTTTGCGTCCATGGCCCGCAGCGTCGACTGCCACATCGGGTCCGTTGGCGACACGAATCCGAGGTAGGGCATGACGAGCAGTGACGCGTCGAGGACGTCGGACGTGTAGTGCTGCACGAAGGCACCGCGTTCGGTGTGGAAGCCACGCGCCATGATCTGGTCGTAGATCTGGTTTCGGGTACTCACCCACCGGTTGGTGTCGCCGGGTCGTCCGTGTCGGTGAGCGAGGCGGACAGCTCGGTCGAGGGCTACCCAGGACATCAGGCGCCCGTAGGTGAAGTCCTGCCGGCCGCCGCGGGTTTCCCAGATCCCGTCTTCGGGCTGGTCCCAGTTGTCGCACAGCCAGTCCATCATTCCTGCCGTGTTCCTCCACCCCTGGTGGGTGGTCTGCAGACCGTGACTGTCGGCGACGTGGAGGGCGTCGAGTGCCGCGCCGTAGATGTCGAGTTGCAGTTGGTTGGCGGCGCCGTTGCCGATGCGCACGGGTGCTGATCCGCGGTAGCCCTCGAGGTGGTCGAGTGTCTCCTCGGTGATATCTGGTGAGCCGTCGACGCGGTACATGATCTGCAGCGGCACCTCCCGCTCCTTGGCCTCCCGGATCCGGTAGTCGACCCAGTGCATGTACTGCCACGCTTCGTCGGTGAAGCCCAGGGCGAGCAGCGCGCGCACCGAAATTGCCGCGTCGCGGATCCAGGTGTAGCGGTAGTCCCAGTTGCGTTCCCCGCCGATCTGCTCGGGCAGTCCGGCGGTGGGGGCAGCGACCAGCGCGCCGGTCGGTGCGTACGTCATGAGTTTGAGCGTGATCGCGGAGCGCTCGACCATTTCCCGCCAGCGGCCGGTGTAGCGGGAGCGGTCGAGCCAGCGCCGCCAGAAGTCGCGGGTCTGCTCCAGCAGCTCCTGCACCTCGCCCGGGGTGTAGAAGCGCGGCCGGTCAGGCGACACTCCTGTCTCCAGAACGACACCCCCGGACTCGCCCTCGCGCAGCGTGGCGAGTCTCCATATGCCGCCCTCCTTAGGCCGGACTCCCTGCTCGCCCGGCCGGGTTTCGGGATATCGAATGAGGCTCGTGGCAAGGGAGAGCGCAGGGCTGCGGAATACGTGCCCCTCGGGGTAGGTGTCGATCTCGTGCGGATCCCGCCCGTAGTTGAAGCGGGGTTGGCAGTCGATCCGGAATCGCATCGTGCCTCGGACCATCCGCAGCATCCGCACCAGGAGGTGGCGGTCGGTAGGCTGATCCCCCGCGACGGGCATGAAATCCACCAGCTCACCCACGCCGTCCGCGCTGAGAAAGCGGGTGATCAGGATCGGCGTGCCGGGCAGGTACAACTGCTTACTCACATAGTCGACTCCCTCGGGTGAGACCTTGAAGTGCCCACCCTTGTGCCGATCGAGCAGGCCACCGAACACGCTCGGCGAGTCGAACCGAGGGGCGCAGAACCAGTCCACCGTCCCGTCCATCGCCACCAGCGCCGCCGTCTGCAGGTCACCGATCAAGCCATGTGACTCCACAGCAGGGTACGAATCCACCAGCCCTCCCGCCCTCAATCACACCGAATGCGGGCGGATACCCCTGAACGGGCGGGACACACCCCGTGGCTCGTAACTTCACGCACGTAACGGCCTGACCGGTTACCGGCGGGAAAGCGCAGATGACCCCCCGTCGGGGGGATGCGGACCGGAGTTGTCGGCTGCTGCGGACCCGTATCGGATCATGCCCGGAGAGCAGTTGAGCGTCGTCGTCGTTCGGCGTTCGGCACCGACCCGGATCAGACGTCGCGCTGCCTTCTCGCTGCCCCGCTGCTGCCCCGTGCCTCGCTTACAAGCTCTGCGCGCCCCGTCCGGGGGCGTCCGTCTGGCTCCCTGACGTCGGGCGATCGTCCGCCGGGCGCTGGTCCTGGCCGTCCTCGTCGCTGCGCGTTGCTGTCACGGTTGCTGTCGACGACACAGTGCAAGGTGTAGACATGAGCTCTCTGCCCCAACCCGACGACCTGACGACGCTGGTCATGCGCACCGATTTCAACGACGACGCGGCCTGGAACGCGCTGAAGACGGCCGTTGACAGCGAAGACACCTACCCCAGTGCCACCTACGTCAGTGACCCGCCTACGCCGGTGTGACTATCCAGGCGCTGGCTGACGTCGATGCTGCCGCGAACGACGACGACAGGCTGACCTACCTGTTCCTCGCCGACACGACCACCATGGTTGACGACGAACACCCACTGCTCGCCGTCGACCTGTAGAACGAGCCTGGTCGTACGTTCCGGCTACCACCCCGGTCGTACGCCGACGTCTCTGCCAATCTGACCATCGCGAACATCGACTTCGCCGACTTCGCCGATGCCACCGACGGATCTGGCACATTCCGCGGCTTCGGTAGGGAATCATCGGATGCCGGCACGTAGGTAGCCCGTGGTCACACCGAAGGTGAGCCGGTCGACGATCGCAGCGCAGAGGCGTGGGTCGGTGAAGGTCTTGGTCCATCCGGATAGTGATTCGTTCCCGCGGCCCTAGGGCGCAGCACTATCCAGTCGCGATATCGGTCAAGTCTTCCCGGCACGGCGGCACCACATGCGCCAACCAGCCCGCTTGGTCTCGACACACCCGCTTGGTCTCGACACACCTGAAGGGAACCAATGGAAGATCAGTACCAGGTGGTGCTCGACGGCCTGGAGACGGCCCGAGCGGCCCGGACACGGCCCAGACGGTCCCCTACGACGACCAAGAAGTGCCATCGCCGGCATGTCGGCCGGCCATCAAGTTTCAGAAGGTGCTCGGCGGTCCTGGTCAGGTGTTGCTGGGGCGGTGGGGACCTGGTGGGGAGATCGGCCAGGGGTGTCGTCGTACACCAATGGTGTCGACGATGGCGATGCCGGTGAGGACCGTGCCGGTAGCGATGGCGTTGACGAGCGGTGGCAAGTGCAGCATCGGCGGCAGGAGGCAGGCGAGCGCGACCAGCCCGATGAAAAAGTTTCCGTAGAGGCGGCCGTACACCAGATACCGCAGGAGGGTCCGACCGGCGAGGAACAGCGCGGTACCGCCGAGGACGGTGACGGTCACGGCCGCGCGGGGATGGCCGAGCGGGTCGTCGATGACCAGTTCGTTGCCGACCGAGGTGACGACGAGGCCGGCGATCATGACCAGGTGGGTGTAGGACACCAGGGTGCCGAGACGGTCGGGGTTGGCCGAGGCCTGGATGGCTGGCCCGAAGTCTTCGCCGGCGCGGAAAAGGTAGACCCGCCAGATCAATGCCGTGATGACGAATGTCACCACGAACGCCACGGTCTGCTCGGTAGCAAAGCCGCGACCGGTGAGGCTCGATCCGATGGCCAGAACGACTTCGCCGAGGCCGATGATGAACAGTGACCGGTGACGGTCGGCCAGGTACTCGCCGCCGGCCGGCACCTGCGCACCGGCCAGGCGCCTGAGTCCTGGCAGGGGGTAGTTGAACCACCGTGCGACGTAGCTGACGGCAACCGCGAGCGTCCACAGCGCCGTTCGTGCTGTGCCTGAGGCGACCGCCCCGGCCAGCCAGGGCACCGCGGTGGCGGCGTGCCAGATCACCGCCCGTGCGGCAACATGTTGCAGCTCCTGGCCCCGCAACAGGAGCGCGAGGAACAGACTGCGGCCGATCTGGATGGCAAGGTAGGTGACTGCGAAGATCAGGCCGGTCTTGCCGAACGCTTCGGGGACCGCCGCGGAGAGCACCAGGGCACCCAGCATGGTGGCGAGGACCAGCACTTGGATCGGTGGCCGCCGCGGGTTCAACTGTCCGGTCGCCCGCGCGGTGAGGGACCACACCTCTCCGATGGCCAGCAGCAGCACCAGTGCCTGGAACGCGCCGGACCAGGTCAGGTTGTTGAGCAGCTGCTGGGCGAGCGCGCGGAGCGCGAAGACGAACACGACATCGAAGAACAGCTCCAGTAATGACGCTCGCGCGACGTCCTCGAGCTTGCGAAACACTCCGCTTGTGCCACTCGTCGTCACCGGCCTGTCCGTTCCTTCCGGTCTTAGGGCGGTATTAGAGTATCCCTCACCTTTCGCCCATACGCCCAAGTTCTGCGCTCTTCTCAAGATCGTCTAGCCGGTACTGTCACGGATCATGTGACGTCGATCCGTCACCGATCAACTGAAGCCCGGCATGCTGGCAGCCAGTCGGTCGAACGTGTGTTCGACTAAGCTGCACCGGGTGGAGGTACATGGTCGCTGGTGGAACCAGTCGTGGGGTCGCATGGCCCGGCGCGACAGCTGGCTGCTGACGGACGGTCGGCTCTGGCGGGTCCGTGGCCGCCTCGGCGGTGACGGAGGGCAGGAGATGTCCTACGACTTCACCGACGAAGCCTCCGCTCGAACGATGATCGACCGAATGATGAAGACCTCCGCCGGTACCTGGCGGGATCTCACAGAGGCGGTCCGGCATGAGTCCAACCGTCGGCAGTAAGTAGTGCAGATTGACCATCTGCGGTTGGCTCCAGCAGGTGGTCAATCGGAACCGTAACCGGGATGCCAGGATTCTGCGCGGATGGCGTCCAGGTGCCCGTCGGCCACTCGGCGAAGCAGCGTGAAGGTGTCGTGTCGGGAAACGTCAGTGCGGTGGAACGCTTCTCCTCCCGGTTCGGTGTTCTCCAGAACTACCAGCCCACGGGCACCGGCAAACACGCCGATTGCCCAACCCGACGACCTCTCGGACAGCCAGATGTCACCGTGCTCGGCGTCGTCCTCATCATGGTCCGGCTCCAGGAGCGCTTCGATGATCATCTCGTCCGATCCCTCGTCCGTGTTCTCAGAGTTGCCATAGCGATGCAGTAGCGAGTACCTCACAGCGCGGTCCACTCTTCATTCGTTCCTACGGAACCCGTCTGGGTTGTCCACCCGCCATTCGGTGCTGTACCGGCCTTGGTCAACGGCAGGTGTCTGCCCGGACATGCGTACCGCACCACGGCGGTAGGTCGGCTGCCCACACCCGCCAGCCGCCGGC
Source organism: Micromonospora sp. IBHARD004 (assembly GCF_052814115.1). Classification (NCBI taxonomy): domain Bacteria; kingdom Bacillati; phylum Actinomycetota; class Actinomycetes; order Micromonosporales; family Micromonosporaceae; genus Micromonospora; species Micromonospora sp. IBHARD004. Next base: position 1,081,994 of record NZ_CP199934.1, on the reverse strand, counting down.
GTCTCGCCGCGTCTCGAACCGCCACGGGTGGTCTGTTCCGCTGAGGCTGGTCGGTCCGTTCCACCAGATCGCGCGGACGTGCGCGGTTACCGTCGCGCGGCTGTCGCCCTGGTCCTCGACGTCGATCGGTCCGACCGTCTCTAGCTTCGACGGCACGTTGGCGCGCTCCATCTCGGTACCGGCGCCACTGCCGCAGCAGTTCCTCATGCCGCTCGTTGACCAGAACCCGCGACAGCCCCAGCTCCTCGCCGCTGCTCATCCGGAGCACATACACGTTGACCGCAGCGTCCGGCGTCGCCTCACCTCGCTCTGCCTCGGCTTGCCAGGGCGTGCCCGCCCGGGTTCTCATGGAACTCCTCGGTCACTCCCAGATCGGCCTCACCATGAACATCTACAGTCACGTCATGCCCACTCAGCTCGTCCAGGCTGCCGACGCGATGGAGAACGTGCTGTGGGGCGAGGGGAAGTAACTGTGGCTACTCGCTTGGCTACTTCCGCCGTCAGGAACGACAAAGGGCGTCCGTCATGTCTGACGAACGCCCTGGTCGTGAAGGGTGGAGCCGAGGGGACTCGAACCCCTGACCCCCACACTGCCAGTGTGGTGCGCTACCAGCTGCGCCACGGCCCCTTGTTGTCGTCCCGGTCGCCCGGGCACGCAGAGAACTATACACACGCCGGTCGGCATGGTCATCTCGCGGGGGTCCCCCGGCGTGGGGCTCAGTTGAGGGCCACGTCCGGCGGGAAGTGGGCCACCGCCGCCATCATGCCGCCCTGCCGGCGCAGCACCATTGGCCAGAGGTCGTCCGGCCGGTCGACGAAGGCGTCGCCGGGCAGCGCGTCGAGCACGAACCAGGACCCGTCCTCGATCTCCCGCTCCAGCTGGCCCGCGCCCCAGCCCGAGTAGCCGGCGAAGACCCGGACGCCGCCGACGGCGTCCCGCAGCCGCTCCGGGTCCACCGAGAGGTCGATGGTGCCCACCGCGCCGGAGACCCGGTGGAAGCCCTTCACCGGCTTGATCGGGTGCCGCATCCGGGCCAGGCAGATGGCCGAGTCCGGCTGCACCGGGCCGCCCTCGAAGAGCACCGCGGGGTGGCGGGCCAGGTCGCTCCAATCCCCGAGGACATCGGCGACCGGCACCTCGGTGGCGCGGTTGAGCACCACGCCGAGGGCGCCGCCGGGCTCGTGGGCGACCAGCAGCACGACCGTACGGTCGAAGTTCGGGTCCTTCAGCGCCGGAGTCGCGACCAGCAGCCGTCCGGTCATCGACTCCATGGCCCGACCACCGATCGCCTGCCCCTCCTGCATGTCGGACATTCGTCACCCGCACGCCGGGACAGGGGACCCGGCGCCGTGGACCATCCGCGCTGTCAACGCCATGCCTGGCACCATAGCCTGCGCCCCGCACGCTGGCTAAGGTCTGACGGGCGGGTGATCGAACATGATTGAGGGAGTTTCGATGGGGCCGACGGCCGAGCTGGCGGTGATCGGCGGGTCGGGGCTCTACGCCTTGCTCGACGCCGCCACCGAACACGTGCTGGAGACGCCGTACGGGGCTCCGTCGGACGCGATCACCATCGCCGAGGTGGGCGGTCGCCGGGTGGCGTTCCTGCCCCGGCACGGACGCGACCACCGCTACCCACCGCACCTGATCCCCTACCGGGCCAACCTCTGGGCGCTGCGTTCCCTCGGGGTACGCCAGGTGCTCGCCCCCTGCGCGGTCGGCGGCCTGCGGCCGGAGCTCGGCCCGGGCACCTTCGTGGTACCGGACCAGCTCATCGACCGGACCAGCGGGCGCGCCCAGACCTACTACGACCGGGGTGCGGTGCACGTCTCGTTCGCCGACCCGTACTGCCCCACCGGACGTCGCACCCTGCTGGTCGCGGCGGCGGGCCGGGACGTGCCGGCGGTCGACGGGGGGACGGTGGTGGTGGTCGAGGGGCCGCGCTTCTCCACCCGGGCCGAGTCCCGCTGGTTCGCCGCGATCGGCGGGTCGGTGGTCAACATGACCGGCCATCCGGAGGCGGTGCTCGCCCGCGAGCTGGCCCTCTGCTACACCTCGATCGCGCTCGTCACCGACTTGGACGCGGGTGTGGAGAGCGGAGAGTCGGTCACCCAGGAGGAGGTGTTCCGGGTCTTCGCGGAGAACACCGACCGGCTGCGCGGGGTGCTGCTGGACGCGGTGGCCGCGCTGCCCGCCGAGCGGGACTGCCCCTGCGGCCACGCGCTGGACGGGATCAAGCTGCCGTTCCCGCTGCCCTGACGGCCGGTGCCCCCGCGAGACCTAGGAAGTGCCCGAAAAGCCCGGCCCGCCCCGATAGATTCGGCTGGTCGGGGGACTGATCACGAGCCGTCTCCGGCGCCGCAACAACAGACGGAGGCAGCCGGCGATGGCAACGGTTCGCGACACCACGTACGGCCTGCTGCGCGAGCTGGACCTGACCATCATCTTCGGCAACCCCGGCTCCACCGAGGAGCCCTTCCTGCAGGGCTTCCCGGCCGACTTCCGCTACGTGCACGCCCTGCACGAGGCGTCGGCGATGGCCATGGCCGACGGGTACGCGCAGGCCACCGGGAGGCCCGCCCACGTCAACCTGCACACCGCCCCGGGCACCGGCAACGGCATGGGCAACCTGGTCACCGCCTGGCACAACAAAACCCCGCTCATCGTCACGGCCGGCCAGCAGAACCGGGAGATGCTGCTGATCGAACCCCGGCTGGCCAGCCGCCGGGCGGCGGAGCTCACCCAGCCGTACGTGAAGTGGAGCTACGAGCCGGTCCGGGCGCAGGACATCCCGGCGGCGTTCATGCGGGCGTACGCGACGGCGGTGCAGCCCCCGGCCGGGCCGGTCTTCCTCTCGCTGCCGCTGGACGACTGGGACCGGCCGGCGGACCCGTCGCCGCAGGTGCGGGAGGTGGCCACCCGGTACGCGCCGGACCCGGTGCGGCTGCGCGACTTCGCCGCCGTGCTGGCGGCCAGCCGCTCCCCGGTGCTCGTGCTCGGCGCGGCGGTGGACCGGGCCGGTGCCTGGCCGGCGGCGGTCGCCCTGGCCGAGCGGCTGGCCGCGCCGGTCTGGTCCGCCCCGGCGCCGGAGCGGGCCGTCTTCCCCGAGGACCATCCGCACTTCCGGGGCGTGCTTCCGTACGCGATCGGGCCGCTGGCGGAGGCGCTGCGCGGCCACGACACGGTGCTGGTGCTCGGCGCGCCGGTGTTCCGCTACTACCCGCACGTGCCGGGCGACTACCTGCCGGCCGGCGCGCGGCTGCTGCACGTCACCGACGACCCGGACGAGTCGGCCCGGGCCCCGGTCGGCGAGAGCGCGCTCGGCGACGCCGGGCTGACCCTCGCGGGCCTGCTGGACCTGCTGCCGGCGACGGACCGCCCCGCCCCGGCCGCCCGCCCCGAGCCGGAACCGCCCGCGGAGTCGAGCCCGCCGAGCGCGGACGCCCTCTTCGCCGCGCTGGCCCGGCACTGGCCGGCCGACGGGGTGCTGGTGCAGGAGTCCCCGTCCAACCTCGCCGCGCTGCGCCGCCGGCTGCGGATCACCCGACCCGGGTCGTACTTCACGATGGCCAGCGGTGGGCTGGGGTTCGGGCTGCCGGCGGCGGTGGGGATCGCGCTGGCGGAGCGGGACACCGGGCGCGGCCGGCCGGTGGTGGCGGTGATCGGCGACGGTTCGTTCCACTACTCGGTGCAGGCGCTCTGGACCGCCGCCCAGCTGCGACTGCCGCTGCCCGTCGTGGTCCCGGTCAACCACCAGTACGCGATCCTCAAAGCGTTCGCCGAGCTGAAGCACACGCCCGGGGTGCCCGCGCTCGACCTGCCCGGGCTGGACGTCGCCGCCGTCGCGCGCGGCTACGGCTGCGCGGCGGAGGTGGTGGACCGGCTCGACCAGCTCGGCGACGCCCTGGGCGCGGCCCTCGCCGCCGACCGGCCGACGGTGCTGCCGGTGCCGATCAGCCTCGACGTCCCGCGCATCCTGTAGCCGTCGCCCGCCCTGAGGCGGGTCAGCGCGGGCCGACCACCAGCGGCGCACCGGTGAGCACGTCGAGCACCGGTCGTACGCCCAGCGGGGCCCGCAGCGTGACGGTGACCGGATGGATGAGCAGCTGGTCGGTGCAGCCGCCGGTCGAGCGGGTGACGCCCCCGCCGACCACCACCACGTCGTCGCGCTCCAGCACCAGCGGGGTGATGCCGGTGTCGCAGGCGCCGACCCCGAGCCGGTAGGTCAGCCGGGCGCCCTCGGCGGGCGCCGCCAGGTCCTGCGCACCGACCACGCCGTCGGGCGCCGGCCGGGTCGGCGCCACCCCCTCCGGTACGGCGGCGACTGCGCTCGCTGCGACGGCGAGCCGGGCCACCGGGACCTTCAGCTCCGTCACGGTGAAGAGCCAGGCGGGCACGTCGGCGACGCCCCGGCTGGTCCGGACGGGTGCGGTGCCCAGCCGTAGGGCGGTCACGGTCAGCGGGATGCAGGCGCGCGGATCGGCGGGGCTGCTGACCGGGCCGTCCGGCCCGGGTTCGATCGTCGGGCCGTCCTTGGGCCGCCCGGGTTCCTTCGGCCGACCGTCGCAGGCCGGCGGATCGCCCTGGTCCAGCCGGGCGTACGCCTCGGCGGCGCTGACCAGCGGCACCCGCAGGGTCCCGTCCGGGAACCGGACGGTGCCGTCGTCCGGCTTCGCGCTGGGCAGCGCGATCTGGTCGCGGTACCAGCCCGCCCGGAACGCCGCCTCGGTGTCGGGGCCGAAGCCGGGGTCGCCGGTCAGCACCGTGGCGTCCTGCAGCGGTACATAGCCGGTACGCCACGCCGGGCCGGGGCGCCAGGCCTCAGCCACCTCGACGGCCCGCTGGTCGAACGCCTCCCAGCGGTGGTCGGGGCTGCCGGCGGAGGGCCCGCCGGCCGCCGGGCCGGAGCCGGCCGGGGCGCAGCCGGCGGCGACCAGGAGGGGCAGCCCCAGCAGGGCGATCGCGCGACGCATGCCTCTTGGACGCCGCGCCCGCCCCACCGGTTCCCGCCCACGTCCCCGGGCATCGGCGGCCGGGCCGCCGGCCCGGACATGCCCGGCCCGGACCAGGCGCAGCGAGGGACCCGCGCTCAGGTCTCCCCGCCCAGGTCGGCCTCGTACGCCTCCCAGAGCAGGTCGGCGCCGCGCTGCCGGTGCCGGTGCAGCGCCCGCAGGAGCTGCCCCGCCCGCCCGCACAGCTCCTCGTCCGGCACGCCGGGCAGCTCGGCGACGTGCTGGAGGGCGGTGATCGCCGTGGCGATGGCGGCGTGCTCCCGGGTGAGCAGGCGGACTCCCCGGTCCAGGCGCGGGGCGTGGTGCAGCAGCTCCGCGTAGAAGCCGGTGGGTCCCTCGGTGACCCGGACGTGCTCGGCGAAGCCCTGCCGGACCGGGTCGAGGCGGGTGATCAGCCGCTGCCGCCAGCGGGGTTCTCCGGCCGGCGCGGCGAGCGCCCGGGCGAGGGCGTGGATGTCGCCGAGGTGGGTGGGCCGGTGCTGGCGCGCGGCGGGCGGACGGGCCGCCGCGACGACGGTGGACGGCTGCTGGATCGGACCGGTGACCATGGGCACCTCCCGCACTGCTGCGCTACCGCGTACAGCGATGGTGGACCCGGCCGACGGCCCTGTCCAGGGCCCTCGAACGCCTCATCTGCCCCATTCGCCCCACCGGCCCCAGAAGTGCTCACAGGCCCAGCGGGTTGCCCGCCATGGTGCGGAGCTGGCCGGCGAGGACGTGCGCGTCGGCGTCCCGGCCGCCGGTCGGACGCCCCGCGGTGATCGCGTCGGCGAGCGCCCGCAGCTCGTGCGGTGAGAGCGTGGCCAATCCCATGCCCTGCAGCGGGATGGTGACCCGGCGGCCGGTCCCCCGGTCCCGGGCGACCACGGTGGGCACGCGGACCACCGACTCGTCCCGGATTCGTTGGGCGACGGCCCCGGCGGTGACCTCGGCGGTGGCCAGGTCGACGGTGCGGGTGCCCAGGGCGCCGCGGACCGAGGCCCGGGTCCCCTCCAGCCAGGCGGCGGTGCGCAGCACCCGCAGCACGAGGTAGAGCCCGAGCAGCACGAACGGGACGCCGCAGAGGCCGATGAGCCGGCCGGGTCCCGTCGTTTCGGTGCCGCCGGAGAGGTCCGGCGGGAGCATGCCGGGCGGCAGGTCCCGCGCCTCGTCGTACGACGGGAGCGGGTCGCCGAAGCCGGTGAGCCGGCCGAGCAGCCGGTCGGCGAGCACGGGCAGCAGCACGAAGACCGTGCCGAAGCCGGCGAAGAGGACGCCCACCACCGCCGCGAACACGCGTTGCCCAGGCGCGGCGCCCACCGACAGGCGGAGCTTCTCGTTCGTCACAGGCGGCAGCCTAGGCCGGCCGGGCAACGGGGGTGGACCGCCGGGGGTGGGGTCCGGAGACGACTGTGCGCCCCGGTCCAGGTGGACCGGGGCGCACAGTTCAGGTGGTGGAGGTGCCGGGAATCGAACCCGGGTCCTTCGCCGGTTTGTCAGGGCTTCTCCGAGCGCAGCTCGCTGTGCCTCTACTCGGCCCCACCGCTCACGCGAGCAAGTTGGTGTGACGGGCCCAGTCGCTGATTAATCTCGCCGCACGGACCCCGCGACCGGGTCCGGTTGGCCAGCCTTCTAGCTGATGCCGGCTAACTGGGTCGAAGGCGCTCCCAGGCCGACAGACTCACTACTCGCCTCAGGCGGCGAGAGCGAAGTCAGCGCGATTGTTCTTGGCGCTTATTGGTTTCCGACGAACGATTCTCGAGACGACGTCGGCTTCCTCGGCTCGCTTCCCCTGCCGCAACGTACGAAGTCGAAACCAGTCACCCCCTCGTGAGGCCACCTTCGTGGTGGCACTGACAAGCGTAACGCCTGCCGCAACGGGTTTCATCCCGAGCCCCGGGCCGGCGTGCCGACCGGGACAGAGCGGACAAATCAGTCATCCATTCCCTTGCCGCGCCGACCGGCCACCCGGGCGATCTCCCGGTCCGCGTCCCGCTTGGCGAGGTCCTGCCGCTTGTCGTACGACTTCTTACCCTTGGCCAGGGCGATCTCCACCTTGGCCCAGCCGTCCGAGAAGTAGACCTGCAACGGCACCATGGTCAGGCCGCCCTCGCGGGTCTTGCCGATCAGCCGGTCGATCTCCAGCCGGTTGAGCAGCAGCTTGCGGGTACGCCGGGGCTCGTGGTTGGTCCAGGTGCCCTGGGTGTACTCCGGGATGTGCATGCCGTGCAGGTAGAGCTCGCCGTTGCGCTCCTGGGCGAACGCGTCGACCAGCGACGCCCGCCCGGCCCGCAGCGACTTGACCTCGGTGCCGGTCAACGCCATGCCCGCCTCGTACGTGTCGAGGATGGCGTAGTCGTGCCGCGCCTTCTTGTTGGAGGCGACCACCTTGCGACCCTTTTCCCGTGGCATCGGCGCCACCCCCTTCCGAATGACCCACGACCGGTGGCCGGCCGCGGGGCGGAGATCATGCTACCCGAATGACAAGGACCCTCCCGCGCCGTTTATTCCAGGCGCGGGAGGGTCCTCGGAGAGCCGGTGTGCGACTAGACGCGCAGGTAGAACCGGAGCGTGACCCAGGCGGTGATGGCGCTGACCAGACCACCGACGCCCGCCATCAGCGGGAACATCAGGAGGATGTCCCCCCAGGAGACCGGCGTGATCAGGCCCTCGAGGGCCTGCATCGACCCGCCGCTGGCGAAGACCTTCAGGGCGGCCAGCGCGACCAGGCCGAGGATCGAACCGATCAGGCCGGCGACCACGGCCTCCAGTACGAACGGCGCCTGGATGAACCAGTTGGAGGCGCCGACCAGCTTCATGACCGCGACCTCACGCCGCTTGCTGTAGGCGGCCACCTGGATGGTGTTGGCCACCAGGAGCAGCGCGGCGATCGCCATCACGATCGCGATGGCCAGCGCGAAGTTCTGGATCCCGGTGAGGACGCCGAAGACCTTGTCGAGCAGCTTGCTCTGGTCGACGATCTCGTCGACCCCCTCGGCGCCCTTGTACTGGTCGTAGATGTTCTTGTACTGCTCGGGGTTGACCAGCTTGAGCCGGAACGACTCGGGCAACTGGTCCGCCTTGACCGCGTTCACCAGGTCCGGAGCGTCGGCGTACATCTGCTGGAAGCGCTTGTACGCCTCGTCCTTGTTGACGTACGTGACCTCCTTCACCAGGGGGTCGCTCTTCAGCTTGGCGTCGAGATCGTTGCGCTGCTGCTCGTTGACGTCGGTCTTCAGGAAGATCGAGACCTCGATGTTCTCGTAGTAGAGGTCCTTCATGTCGCCGACCTTCTGGAACAGCAGACCGCTGCCGCCCAGCATGAACAGTGACACCGCCAGCGTGATGATCATGGCGATGGTCATTGTGACGTTGCGCCACAGTCCGACCAGTACCTCGGACAGGACGTATTTCACGCGCATCGGGAATTCCTCCGGCTCTCCGGCATGAGGTGTTCGTCGTCAGGGTCTACGGCTCGCGGCCGAGCGTCGGCTCAGCCGTAGACGCCGCGGGCCTGGTCGCGCACGATGCGGCCGCTCTCGATCTCGACGACGCGGCGGCGCATCTGGTTCACGATGTTGGAGTCGTGCGTGACCATCACGACGGTGGTGCCGGTGCGGTTGATCCGGTCCAGCAGGCGCATGATCTCGATCGAGGTGTCCGGGTCCAGGTTTCCGGTCGGCTCGTCCGCCAGCAGGATCAGCGGACGGTTCACGAACGCCCGGGCGACGGCGACCCGCTGCTGCTCACCACCGGAGAGCTCGTGCGGGTAACGGTGCTCCTTGCCACCGAGCCCGACCAGCTCCAGCACCTCCGGCACGACCCGGCGGGCGACCGCCTTGGTCTTGCCGATCACCTCGAGGGCGAACGCCACGTTCTCGTAGGCGGTGCGGTTGGGCAGCAGCCGGAAGTCCTGGAAGACGCAGCCGATGGAACGCCGGAAGTGGGGTCGCTTCCAGGATCGCATCGAGGTGACGTCCTTGCCGTTCACGACGACGCGACCCTTGTTGGGGCTGACCTCGTGCAGCAGCATCTTGATGATCGTGGACTTGCCGGAGCCCGATGGACCGATGAAGAAGACGAACTCGCCCTTCTCGATCGAGACGGACACGTTGTCGAGCGAAGGCCGGGACGCCTTCGGGTACGTCTTCGTCACTTGCTCAAGCTGAATCACGGGTGGTGAGTCTACGCGGTGTAATCGGAGAGCCAAGCCCCACGCCCCCCAGGAGCGGGGCGCGTCATCTATTTACTGCACAACGTGGAGATCGATGACGCGCTCCGCCCTCGGCTGATCACACAGCGTCGCCGGCCATCTGCTGCTGCTTGCGCCAGCGAATGCCCGCCTCGATGAAGCTGTCCAGCTCGCCGTCGAAGACCGCGGTCGGATTGCCCGTCTCCTGCTCAGTACGCAGATCCTTCACCATCTGATAAGGGTGCAGGACGTACGAGCGCATCTGGTCGCCCCAGGAGCTGGTGCTCCCGGTCTTCAGGCCGGCCAGCTTCTCCTCCTCCTCCTGCCGCTTGCGCTCCAGCAGCCGGGACTGGAGCACCCGCAGCGCGGAGGCCTTGTTCTGCAGCTGGGACTTCTCGTTCTGGCAGGTCACCACGATGCCGGTGGGGATGTGGGTGAGCCGCACCGCGGAGTCGGTGGTGTTGACGCTCTGCCCGCCCGGGCCGGAGGAGCGGTAGACGTCCACCCGCACCTCGTTCTCCGGAATGTCGATGTGGTCGGTCTGCTCGGTGACCGGGAGCACCTCCACCCCGGCGAAGCTGGTCTGCCGGCGACCCTGGTTGTCGAAGGGGCTGATCCGGACCAGCCGGTGGGTGCCCGACTCGACGCTGAGCGTGCCGTAGGCGTAGGGCACCTTCACCGTGAAGGTGGCGGACTTGAGCCCGGCCTCCTCGGCGTACGAGGTCTCGTAGACCTCGGTCGGGTAGCCGTGCCGCTCGGCCCAGCGCAGGTACATCCGGAGCAGCATCTCGGCGAAGTCCGCCGCGTCCACGCCACCGGCGCCGGCCCGGATGGCGACCAGCGCCTCCCGCGAGTCGTACTCGCCGGAGAGCAGGGTGCGGACCTCCATCTCCTGGATGGCCTTGGTCAGCCCGGTGATCTCGCTCTCGACCTCGGAGAGCACCCCCGGGTCGGACTCCGCCTCGGCCAGCTCCAGCAGCACGCCGGCGTCGTCGAGCCGGGAGCGGAGGCTGCCCAGCTTGCTGATCTCGCCGTTGACGTACGACAGCTGCGAGGTCACGTGCTGGGCCTTGGCCTGGTCGTCCCAGAGGTCCGGCGCGGACGCCTGCTCCTCGAGCCGGGCCTTCTGCTCGTGCAGCCGGTCCAGGTTGAGGACGGCCTCGATGTTGCGGAGGGTGGCGTCGAGTTCCTTGAGCTGTTCGGCGTAATCGGCAGCGGTCACGACAGACAAGCGTACTTGGCTCCCGGCGGTCCGTTCACCTCAGCCGCCCGACCCGCCGGGGCAGGTCAGCCGACCGGGGCGCTCTTGAGCCAGGACAGTGCGGCCTTGTGGTAGGCGACGGCGAACTCCAGCGCGCTGGCATCGTAGGTGTCGCCCTCCTTCTTGGCGTTCTTCACCTGTTCCCGGACCGCCGCGAGGGCCTCGGTGTGATACTCGTTCGCCGACGCGTACAGGTTCTTCAGCTGGCTCGCCGAGTGCAGGTTGCCGAAGGCGATCCGCAGCGCGATCGGGTTGCGGATGGTGTCCCGTCCCGGGTTCTCCGCGAGCCAGCGGGAAAATGTCCGTTTCCCGGCCGCGGTGATCGCGTACGGCTGACTCATCCGCGGCCCGGGCTTGCCGAGCCGCACGAAACCCCGCTCGGCCAGCACCGGCAACTCGCGGTAGACCTGACTGCGGGTCATCGACCAGTACGGCGCCAACCGCCGTTCAGCGGCGGCCATCAGCTGGCCGCCTGTCATCGGGCCCTCGTGCAGCAGGCCGAGCAGGGCTGCCGCCGTGGGGTTGACTCCGGATTCCGCCATGCCCTCTAAGCTGCCACTTTGCCGACCCGGCGTCCAGGATTTGCCGTTTTCGCCACCCGATGGGACTTCCAATGTGCACTGTCGGCGGACGACAGTCCGCCGAGGACCATCGATACCCTCCACCGGACGTCGTCCCGGGGCCGGCCGAGCCGCCGGTGACGCTCCGCGCGCCACCGGCGGCCGTCGCCGGTTCAGCCCATGTGCGGGTACGTGTGGTCGGTCGGCGGGACGAACGTCTCCTTGATCGTCCGCGGCGACGTCCAGCGCACCAGGTTGTGCCAGGAGCCGGCCTTGTCGTTGGTGCCGCTGGCCCGGGCGCCGCCGAAGGGCTGCTGCCCGACCACCGCGCCGGTCGGCTTGTCGTTGATGTAGAAGTTGCCGGCCGCGTACCGCATCTTCTCGGCCACGGCGTCGACCACCCGGCGGTCGGTCGCGAAGATCGACCCGGTCAGGGCGTACGGCGCGATCGACTCGGCCTGGGCGACCGCGTCGTCGAAGCGGGCGTCGTCGAAGACGTGCACGCCGAGGATCGGCCCGAAGTACTCCGTGGTGAAGGTCTCGTGCGCGGCGTCGGAGCACTCGAAGAGCGTCGGCCGGACGAAGTACCCGACCGAGTCGTCGGCGGTGCCGCCGGCCAGGATCCGGCAGCTGGGGTCGTCGGAGATCAGCTCCAGCGCGGCGGTGTGCCGGCTGAACGCCTTGTCGTCGATGACCGCGCCGCCGAAGTTGCGGAAGTCGGTGACGTCGCCGTAGGTCAGCGAGTCGGCGGTGGCGGCCAGCCGGTCGCGCAGCCCACCTTCCCAGAGCGACCGCGGGATGTACGCCCGCGAGGCGGCCGAGCACTTCTGGCCCTGGTACTCGTAGGCACCGCGGATCAGCGCGGTGTGCAGGGCGTCCACGTCGGCGCTGGTGTGCGCGACCACGAAGTCCTTGCCGCCGGTCTCGCCGACCAGGCGCGGGTAGCCCCGGTAGCCGGCGATGTTCTCGCCGACGGTCTTCCAGAGGTGCTGGAAGACCTTGGTGGAGCCGGTGAAGTGGATGCCGGCCAGGTCCGGGTCGGCCAGCACGACATCGGAGACCTCCTCGCCGCGCCCGGTGACCATGTTGATCACGCCCGGGGGCAGGCCGGCCGCCTCGAAGAGCCGCATGGTGAAGTGCGCCGCGAACTGCTGGGTCGGGCCCGGCTTCCAGACCACGGTGTTGCCGAGCAGGGCCGGCGCCGAGGGCAGGTTGCCGGCGATCGCGGTGAAGTTGAACGGGGTGACCGCGTAGACGAAGCCCTCCAGCGGGCGGTGGTCGAAGCGGTTCCACACCCCCGGCGAGGACATCGGCTGCTCCTCCAGCAGCTTCCGGGCGAAGTGCACGTTGAACCGGAGGAAGTCGATGAACTCACAGGCCGCGTCGATCTCGGCCTGGACGGCGGTCTTGGACTGGCCGAGCATGGTGGCCGCGTTCAGGGTGTCCCGCCAGGGGCCGGCGAGCAGCTCGGCGGCGCGCAGGAAGATCGCAGCCCGCTCCTCGAACGGCAGCGCGCGCCACATCGGGGCGGCGTCCTTGGCGGCCTTGACCGCGGCGCGGGCGTCGTCGTGGGTGGCGTGGCCGGTGACGCCGAGCACGTGCGCGTGCTTGTGCGGCTGGACCACCTTGATCGACTCGCCGCCGGCCATCCGCTGCTCGCCGGCGATGGTCATCGGCAGGTCGATCCGCTCGGCGGCCAGCTCGGTGAGCTGCCGCTGAAGCCGCTCCCGGTCGGCGCTGCCCGGCTCGTAGGTGCGTACCGGCTCGTTGCGCGGCTCGGGTACGGAGAACACGGCGTCCATCACAGGCTCCTGTGCGATCTCGACGGCGGTGGCGAAACCGGACCCGCGGGCACCGACCGGACGGCCGGACGCCGGGCACCGCGCGGTGGACCGGTCGCGGCGGCGGGACCTGCGCCGATTCTTCCATGCGACCCCCCTCGGGCCACCCCACCCCGGCTTCCGTCGCCCGCGTCGGCCATTCCTCCCGCCGATCATCAGGACGGACCACCGCACACCGGACCGTAGGCAGGAACGGACGCAGAGCCCGCGAACCGTCGGCGAGCAGCACAACTCTCCTGCGATCCTTCGGCACCCGCCGGGGGGCACCGGAAGCTCTACCGGCCCGCCGTCGCCCGACCCCGTCGCGACCGGCCGCGTCGCCGGAGGCCACCGGGACGGCGCGCCCAGGGCGGAGGCGGGCGCGGAGGAGGGCGCGCGGCGGCGCGTACCCTGGATGGCCGGTGACCTGTCCGGCCGTCGCGGCCGATCCGGCGTCCGTCGAAGGGGAGACGATGAGCAACCAGCCCGGCAGCTCCACGGCCGCGGAACCGGACCAGCCCACGGCAGCCCCGGCCCCGGTCGACCTGCCCGGCGCGGCGCCGGAGGGCACCGGAAGGGTCACCTTCGCCCCGGGCGCCGTGGTGCTCGCGCTGGTGGCCGTCGGCTGGCTGGCGGCGATGCTCTGGTCGACCCGGGCCGCGATCCACTCGGCCGAGGCCGGCGTCACCGCGATCAGCCTCTCCGCGTACGCGCTGCCCGGCGTCATCTCGGCGGCGCTGGTCGCCGGCGCCGCGGTCGCCCTGGCGGTGACCAACCCGCTCACCCGGCGCACCGAGCGCGCCACCCTGCGCTTCCTCGCCGCCGTCGGCACCGGCCTGCTGGTCGGGCTGGCCGCCGCGCTGGCGATCAACCTGACCTACGCCGACAACGCGACCACCAACACGATCGCCGGTACCACCGCGGCGGCGGCCATCATCGGCGGCGCGGTGGCCGGCGCCCGCAACGCCCGGGTGGTCGGCGCGATCGCGGCCGCCGCGCTGACCGTGCTGGTCTTCGTGGTGGCGTTCAGCCGCGCCCGGGACCCGCTCTCCGACCTGTTCGGCGCGGGCGACACCCAGGAGTCGGTGCTCAGCGCCGCGAAGTGGGTCTCCCGGACGGAGTCCCTGCTGGCCGGACTGCTCGCCGGACTCGTCGCCTTCGGCTACCTGACCTGGTCGCGCCGCCGGGCCCGGCGGGACCCCGCCGCGCCGCAGCCGCGCTGGCCGGCCTACCTGCTCGCCGGGGCGGGACCGGGCCTGCTCCTGCTGCTCACCGAGGTGATCATCCGGGTCGGCGGCCGGACGCTGCTCGACCTGGCCGCCGCGCTCAGCGACGCTGACGAGGTCGCACAGACCTCGCTCGGCACCTCGCGGGTGGACAACGGCATCTGGGTGCTCTTCGTCGGGGCGCTGACCACGCTCGTCGCCTTCGGCCGCACCCTCGGCCCGGCGGGCGGCGTGGACGAGGCGGAGCCGGCCGAGGACGAGCCGGCCCGCTGAGGTCCCGCGGCCCCGTCGCCGGGCCGGGCCGGCGGTCAGGAGACGGCGCGGAGCAGCAGGTCCAGCTCGGTCACGTCGTACCACTCCAGCTCGTGGTCCTCCGCGCCGTCGACGGTGAACTGGGCGTCCGGGTCGCCGGCCTGCGCCTCGGCGACCACCTCGGCGGCGGCGGCCACGTCCTCCACCGCCTCCGCGCCGTCGACGTGGATCGCGGCGACCGCGGTCACCGGCACCGGCCCGGTCAGCCGGACGAGGCTGGACCCGAGCTCCCCGTCGACCCGACCGACCGACGCGGCCGGCACGTCCACCGAGACCACCACCCGCCGGCGGGGCGCGGCCGGGTCGGCCCGGAGCAGGAGCAGCGCGTCCTGGGCGGCCCGGGTGAAGGCGACGTACTCCAGCTCCTCCTCGTCACCCTCGGCGTACCACTCGCGCAGCAGGGGGGTGACCGCGTGTGCCTCGCCATCGGCGAGCCCCTGCTCGCGCAGCCGCGACAGCATCGGGACGGTCGCCGGCACGTACACCCGGACAAGCTCGTCGGTCACGGTGTCTCCCCTGCTCAGGCCCGGGTCGGCGGACGCCGGCCCCGGGCGCCGATCATGCCGTACGCCGTGACCGTCATACACCCTGCACCCGCCCGGGAGAAGTTTCCCGCCGGTGTGTCCCGTCGGCCGGTGCCGGACGCGGCGGAGACGCGGCTGGGTATGCGACGCCACTGATGGCAAACTGAGGCAAACGACGTCAACCCCGGGAGTTCGCCGTGGAGCCGAGGTTCCTGCTCCTGTCCGACGTGGCCGCGGAGCTCAACGTCTCGGACTCGCAGGTCTACCACATGGTGCGCAGCGGAGAGCTGCCTGCCATCAAGATCGGCGGCCGGGGGCAGTGGCGGGTCGAGCGCGCCCGGCTGGAGGAGTACATCGAGCAGAAGTACGCCGAGACCGCCGAATGGGTACGCGGAAACCCGCTCACCGACCGCGACGGCGAGTGACGCGGCATTGACGGCGAGCACTTCCCTGCCGGAAACTGAACCCTGTCGGAGGCAAACGAAGGTAAACGCAACGAACAGGGGTTGAGGATGGTCGACACCCGCCGCCCACCGGCACCGCGCCCGCCGGTCCGCCTCCGTCCCGCGCCACCGATCGACCCGCCCTGCGCCGACGAGGGCGAGCCCTGGTTCCGCCCCAGCGCGGATCAGCTCACCCTCGACCTCTTCGATCCGCGCCGGCGCGATCCCGGCCGCCCCACGGGCCGGCACGCCGACGTCCGCCCGACCCCCGCCGGGCCCGGTCGCCGGGCCGGCGCGCCACCGGCCGCCGCCCTGGTCACCGCCACGCCGGAGGCCACCCGGGCGGCACACCGGTTCGTCCGCACCTTCCTGGAGATCGTCAACGGCTACCGGCCGCCCGGCCAGCTCCGGCCGCTCAGCGACCCGGCCGTGGCGACGGAGGTCGCGGCCGAGCTCGCCCGCGCCGTCCACCGCGTCGGCCCGGTACGCCGCCGCGCGACCCGCCCGGTCCTCCGGCTCCGCCGGCTGCGCGTCTGCGAGCCGCGGGCCGGGGCGGTGGAGGCGGCCGCGGTGCTCGCCGGGGCCGGCGGCGCCAGCTGGGCGATCGCCCTCCGGCTGGAACACCGCCGCGGGAACTGGCTCTGCACCACCCTCCAGGTCCTCTGACCGGCCCGTCGTCGACCGTCACCGACCCTGTCGCACCGTGATCAGCCGGCCGACGAGCGCCGGGGACCGGAGGCGGAGACGCGGACGGGCCCCGACCGTTCCCGGTCGGGGCCCGTCGTCGCTGCGGGGTTGCTCAGGCGCCGCTGTTCGGTGCGCCGTGGCAGCGCTTGTACTTGCGGCCGGAGCCGCACGGGCAGGGCGCGTTGCGGGACGGGCCGCCCTCACCGCCGTCCACCTGACCGGGCGTCGCCCGACGCGCGGTGCTCGCCGCGACGGACTGGCCGCTCATGCCGGCCGCCGCCGGGCGACGCGGCGAGGACGGGTTGGCCGGGGCGGCCGGCCGGGCCGTCTTCTCCGGGCGGCCCAGGCCGAGGGCCGGCGCCTGCTCCTCGGACCGCTCGACGGCCACCGCGCCGGCGCCCGCCTCACCGTCGATGGTGGGCGCGGAGTACTGCAGGCCCTGCTGCTGCGGGGCGCGGCCGAGGCCCTTGGCGCGGATCTCCACCGGCTTCTCCAGCAGCTGCACCTCCTCGGCCTCCGGCTCGGGCTCCTCAACCTGAACCTCCAGGTTGTAGAGGAAGCCGACCGTCTCCTCCTTGATGCCGTCCATCATGGTGGCGAACATGTCGAAGCCCTCGCGCTGGTACTCGATGACCGGGTCGCGCTGGGCGTACGCCCGCAGGCTGATGCCCTCCTGCAGGTAGTCCATCTCGTAGAGGTGCTCACGCCACTTGCGGTCGATGACCTGCAGCAGCACCATCCGCTCGAGCTGGCGTACCGCCTCCTCGCCGAGCGTCTCCTCGCGCCGGTCGTACGCGGCGTCCGCGTCCTCCTTGAGCCGGGCGAGCAGGAAGTCCTGGTCGAGGCCGGCGCGGGAGCCCACCTCGTCCTCCAGCTCCTCGACGGTGATCCCGACCGGGTAGAGCTGCTTGAGGCTGGACCAGAGCTGGTCCAGGTCCCAGTCCTCGGCGTAGCCGTCGCTGGTGGCGCCCACGACGTACGCGGTGACCACGTCGTCGATCATGTTGCGGACCTGCTCGGAGAGGTCCTCGCCGTTGAGCACCCGGAGCCGCTCGGCGTAGATCACCTGGCGCTGCTTGTTGAGCACCTCGTCGTACTTGAGGACGTTCTTCCGGATCTCGGCGTTCTGGCCCTCGATCTGGGCCTGCGCGCTCTTGATCTGGCGGGTGACCATCTTCGACTCGATCGGCACGTCCTCCGGGATGTTGAAGCGCTCCATCACCGCCTCGACCGCGCCGGCCCGGAAGCGCTTCATCAGCTCGTCCTGAAGGGAGAGGTAGAAGCGGGACTCGCCCGGGTCACCCTGGCGGCCGGCCCGGCCGCGCAGCTGGTTGTCGATGCGCCGGGACTCGTGCCGCTCGGTGCCCAGCACGTAGAGGCCACCGGCGTCGGCGACCTCCTCCGCCTCGACGTCGCAGGCCTCCTTCCACTTGGGCAGGACCTCCTCCATCGCCTTGGCGTACTCGTCGGACTGCTCGACCGGGTCGAGGCCGCGCTGGCGCAGCTCGTTGGCGGCAAGGAACTCGGGGTTGCCGCCGAGCAGGATGTCCGTACCCCGGCCGGCCATGTTGGTGGCGACGGTGACCGCGCCCTTGCGCCCGGCCTGGGCGACGATCTCCGCCTCCTTGGCGTGGAACTTGGCGTTCAGCACGGAGTGCGGGATGCCCCGGCGGCGCAGCAGCGTGGAGAGGATCTCCGAGTTCTCCACCGAGACGGTGCCGACCAGCACCGGCTGACCGGCCTGGTGCCGCTCGGCGATGTCCTCGATGACGGCGTTGAACTTGGCCTTCTCGGTCTTGTAGATGACGTCGGCCCGGTCGAGCCGGACCATCGGCCGGTGCGTCGGAATGGTCACCACGCCGACCTTGTAGACCTTGTTGAACTCGCTCGCCTCGGTCTGGGCGGTACCGGTCATGCCGGAGAGCTTCTCGTAGAGGCGGAAGTAGTTCTGGAGGGTGATGGTGGCCAGGGTCTGGTTCTCCTGCTTGATCTCCACCCCCTCCTTGGCCTCGATCGCCTGGTGCATGCCCTCGTTGTAGCGGCGGCCGTGCAGGATGCGGCCGGTGAACTCGTCGACGATCAGGACCTCACCTTCGCTGAGGATGTAGTCCTTGTCGCGCTTGTAGAGCTCCTTGGCCTTGATCGCGTTGTTCAGGTAGCCGACCAGGGGGGTGTTCACCGACTCGTAGAGGTTGTCGATGCCGAGCCGGTCCTCGACCTTGGCCACCCCGCGCTCGGTGATGGCGATGGTCCGCTTGGCGTAGTCGACCTCGTAGTCGCCCTCACCGTCGGTGCCGGGCTGGAGCCGGGCCACCACGCCGGCGAACTCCTGGTACCAGCGGGCCGAGTGCTCGGCCGGGCCGGAGATGATCAGCGGCGTCCGGGCCTCGTCGATGAGGATCGAGTCGACCTCGTCGACCACGGCGAAGTTGTGGCCGCGCTGCACCAGCTCGTCCTTCGACCAGGCCATGTTGTCGCGCAGGTAGTCGAAGCCGAACTCGTTGTTGGTGCCGTAGGTGATGTCGCACTCGTACGCCGCGCGGTGCTCGCTGGCCGGCCGGTTCGGCAGGACGACACCCACGGTGAGGCCGAGGAACTCGTGCACCCGGCCCATCCAGGCGGCGTCGCGCTGGGCGAGGTAGTCGTTCACCGTGACCACGTGCACGCCCTTGCCGGAGAGCGCGTTGAGGTAGACCGCCATGACCGAGGTCAGGGTCTTGCCCTCACCGGTCTTCATCTCGGCGATGTTGCCGAAGTGCAGCGCCGCGCCGCCCATCACCTGGACGTCGTACGGCCGCTGGCCGAGCACCCGGGCGGCCGCCTCGCGCACCGTGGCGAAGGCCTCGGGCAGCAGGTCGTCGAGGGTCTCACCGTCGGCGAGCCGCTCGCGGTACTGCTCGGTCAGGCCGCGCAGCTCGTCGTCGGTGAGGTTGACGTAGTCGTCCTCGATCGAGTTGACGGCGGCGGCGATGGCCTTGAGCCGGCGCACCATACGGCCCTCGCCAGCGCTAAGGACCTTTTCCAGAATCGACACGGATCAACGCTCCCCTAGACAGTCTCGAACCATCGTAGGCGCTCCGCCGCGGCGATGGTCACTGGTGGCGGCGGTCCGGGGCAGCGAAACCGACATAACGCGCGGCCCACGCCCTGACCGGCGGTTTATCGGGTTACGCCCAGCGCGAACGATCCGGCACGATGGCTCGGGTGGAGCCTGTGGAGATCACCGAGGATGGCCTGCTGCTGCGACCCTGGCGGGCGGAGGACGCCGACGCGGTGCACCGCGCCTGCCAGGATCCGGACATCCAGCGCTGGACCACCGTACCCCGCCCGTACCTGCCCGAACACGCCCTCGGGTTCGTCACCGAGATCAGCGGCAGGGCCTGGGCGGACGGCACCGGGGCACCGTTCGCGGTCTGCGACGCGGCGACCGGCGAGCTGCTCGCCTCCTGCGGCCTGGTCTCCATCGACCGGGGCCTGGACTCCGCCGAGGTCGGCTACTGGACCGCGCCCTGGGCGCGCGGCCGGGGGGTCGCGGTGCGGGCCACCCGGGCGGTCGCCCGCTGGGCGTTCGACGCGCTGAAGCTGCGCCGGATCATCTGGCAGGCCGAGGTCGGCAACCACGCCTCCCGGTTGGTGGCGCTCCGGGCCGGCTTCCGGGTCGAGGGCGAACTGCGGCTGGCCCATCCGGCGGTCGACGGTCGCCGGGGGGCCTGGGTCGGCTCGCTCTTCCCGGACGAACTGGCCGCGCCGGGCGAGCCCACGCCGGCCGGCGCGGACACCCTCCCCGCCCGCCGGGCCGCCGTCTTCGGCCGGCCGCAGCCGGTCCTCTTCGCCACCGTCGGCGCCAGCGAGCTGCGGCTGCGCCCGATGGAGGAGCGCGATCTCGACGCCGTCATCACGACCTGCCGGGACGAGGAGACCATCCGCTGGACCACAGTCCCCCACCCGTACGAGCGCTCGCACGCCGAGGGCTTCATGCGGGACTTCGCCGAGGCCGCCTGGGCCCGGGGCACCGGCGCCTACTACGCCATCGCCGACGGCGACGACCGGTACGTCGGATCGGTGGACCTGCGGATCTCGCCCACCGACCCGCTGAACGGGGACGTCGGCTTCATGACCGCCCCGCACGCCCGGGGCCGCGGCTACATGCCCGCCGCGGTGGGCGCCCTGACCGCGTGGGGCTTCACCACGCTGGGCCTGGCCCGCATCGAGTGGCGGGCGCTGGCCGGCAACACCGCCTCCCGCCGGGTCGCCGAGAAGGCCGGCTTCGCCTTCGAAGGCACCGCCCGTGGCCTGCTGGCCAGCCGGGACGGCCGGGGCGACGCCTGGGTCGCCGCCCTGCTCGCCGAGGACCTCATGTGACGCCCGAGGTGATCGAGGCTCACGGGGTCCGGCTGCGGCTGTTCCGCCTCGACGACGCGGCGGACACCGCGGCCGCCTGCGCCGACCCGCTGACCCAGCGGTTCATCTCCGGCATGCCCGACCCGTACACCGAGGAGACCGCCCGCTGGTGGATCACCGAGGGTGCACCCGCGGCCTGGGCCAGCGGCGGCAGCGCGTACGCGATCGCGGATCCGGCCACGGACCGGCTGCTCGGCGGCGTCGGACTGAGTCAGGTGGTGCCCTACCGCGCGCAGGCGGAGATCGGCTACTGGGTGGCGCCGTGGGCGCGGGGCCGCGGGGTGGCGAGCGCCGCCACCCGCGCTCTCGCCGGGCACGCCTTCGCCACCGGGACCGCCCGGCTGGAGGTGCTCACCCACCCGGAGAACACGGCCAGCCAGCGGGTCGCGCTGGCCGCCGGCTTCCGGCACGAGGGGGTACGCCGCTCCGCGACCCCGGTCCGCGGCGGTGGCTGGCACGACCTGATCGCCTGGGTACGCCTCGCCGACGACCCGCCCGGGGCGGCCGCCCGGCTCCTGCCCGACCTGCCCGACGGCCGGCTCACCGACGGCGTGGTGACCCTGCGCCGGCTGGGCCCGGACGACGTGGCGGCGATGTACCGGCTGCACACCCGGCCCGAGGTGGTGGCGAACCGGGTACCGCCGGCGCCGCCCACCCGGGCGGCGATCGAGCGGCGCTGTCTAAAGGCGGAGAGCCACTGGCTGGCCGGCGGCTCGGCCGACTTCGCCGTACTGGACGCGGCGACCGGGGCGGTGGCCGGCGGCTGCGCGTTGGTCTACGACGAACCGTCGACCGGCCAGGCCATGCTCGGCTACAGCCTGCTGCCGGAGGCCCGCGGGCGAGGGCTGGCCACCCGGACGGTGCGGCTCCTCGCCGGTTGGGCGTTCGGCGTCGGGCTGGCCCGGCTCTGGGCCGGCACCCGGCCGGAGAACGTCGCCTCCCAGCGGGTGCTGGAGAAGGTCGGCTTCCGCCGGGAGGGGCTGGCCCGCGGCCGGCTCCCCGGCCCGGACGGCACCCGGGTCGACTCGGTCCTCTACGGCCTGCTCGCCACCGACCTGCCGTCGGCGCGCTGAGGCCGGAGACGACGCGGAGCCGTGGTGGTGCCCACCACGGCTCCGCGGCCCGGTGTCTCAGGGTGGTCAGGGGTCAGGCGTCGAGCGAGATGATCCCGTAGTCGTAGGCGCGGCGACGGTACACGACACTCGGCCGACCGGACTCCTTGTCCTGGAACAGGTAGAAGTCGTGGCCGACCAGCTCCATCTGGAACAGGGCGTCGTCGATGGTCATCGGATCGGCGGGGTGCACCTTCTCCCGCGCGATGTGCCACGGCTGGTCGTCGTCGTACTCCTCGTAGCTGTCCTCGGGTCGTTCGGCGACCGCGGTGGCCGCCCGGCCGCCGTCGGCGAGCGCGGCGGACACGGGGTCGCCGAGGCCGGCGACCGGCAGGTCCGCGGTGGCGGCGGCGACGGAGAGCGGCGCGTGCCGCCCCCGGTGGACCCGGCGCCGGTCGGCCGCCCGGCGGAACCGGGTGTCCAGCTTGGCGATGGCCGCGTCCAGCGCGCTGTAGAAGTCATTCGTGCAGGCCTCGGCCCGGATCACCGGGCCGCGCGAGACGCAGGTGATTTCCACCCGCTGGCAATGATCGGCCTGGCGCGGATTGCGCTCGTGGAACAACTCCACGTCGACCCGAATGAGCTTGTGGTCGTAGCGTTCGATCTTCGCGAGTTTCTCGGCTACGTGTACCCGGTAATGGTCCGGCACTTCGACGTTACGGCCCTTGACCACGATGTCCACGTGACCTCCCTTGTTCGGACGGTCGTTCGGTCCGGCACCCGGTCGGCACGCCTGGGAGATCTCCCGTTCGGCGTCGACCGGTTCAGTACGGCTACGCCTCCTCTCACCGTCGGGAGCGGGTGGAAAGACCTCCTACCCCCGACAGGAAAACGCTAACGCCTGTTCCTGTGACAGTCACCCCTGGTTGTCGAGACCGCCCAGGAATTTTCACAGCTCGTACACCATGGGGTGAAACGGAAACACGAAGCGTCACCAATGGCGTCGTTTTTGCGTTGCGGCGAGCACCGCCGCGACGTTTGGCGTCATTCCCGCCGCGCGCAAGACCCGACTCACCGCCGCCAGGGTCACCCCGGTGGTGACGATGTCGTCGAGCACCACCACCGAAGTCCCCTCACCGACCGGCGGCGGGCTGCCGGGCCGGCGCAGCCGGAACGCCGACTCCGCCGCCACGGCCCGGCCCGCGCTGCCCAGGGCGACCGAGTCCGGCCGGGGCAGCGCCCGCAGCGGCCGGAGCACCCGCACCGGCCAGCCGGCCCCGCGCAGCCGGGCCGCCACGTGGCCGGCCAACCGGTCCAGGTGGTCGCCGTACCGGGCCCGGGCCGCCGGCGCGGAGTCCGGCACCGGCACCAGGACCACCGGCCCGGACCGGTCCACCGCCGCGGCCACCACCTCGGCGAGCAGCGCGCCCAGCGGCCGGGCCAACCCGTGCCGGCCCCGCTCCTTGTACGCGAGCAGCCCCTCCCGCAGCGCACCGGCGTACGGGCCGAGGGCCACGCAGGGCGGCAGGTCGGGCGGGGCGGGGGTGGGACGCGCCGGGGCGGGGCGCAACGATTCCAGCTCCTGGACGCAGCCGGGGCAGAAGCCCTGCCGCGTGCCCGGCGCCCGCGCGCCGCAGCCGGCGCACCCGGCCGGCAGCACCAGGTCGGTCAGGTCCGACCAGAGCCCGCCCAGGTCCCGCACCGGCGGCTCAGTAGAGGAAGAAGGGGACGGTCGGGTTGGACGCCTTGACCCCTGCCGCGGGCGGCGTCACGTCCAGCACCTGGTCCCGTTTGATGGTGTCGAAACCGTTGTTCCGGTAGGCCACCCGGTTGGCCTCGTACATGTACGAGCCGGTGGGCAGCCCCCCGACCGCGCCGCCCGGATAGGCGGAGAGGTGGGTGACCGGGGCGCCGATGTCCCGCTTGAGCGCGGTGTCGCGCGCGCCGTCGACGGTGGTCTGGTAGATCGACCTCTCGGGCCGCCCCTCCGAGCGCAGCTCCGAGCCCGCGAAGACCAGCTGGTTCTCGGCGTACCAGTCGACGGCGGTGACGTCGGTGAGCCGGGTGACCAGTCGACGGGGCTGGCCGACGGACATGCCGCCGTCGAGGCTGACCGCGGCGACATAGAGGGCGCCGTCCACGATCAGCGCGATCCGGTGCCCGTCGAGCGAGGCGGCCACCGCGCTCACCGGCCCCTGCACGGGGAGCAAGATCTGTTTCAGGCCGGCCAGGTCGTCGAAGCGGTAGAGCCGGTTGTCGGCCACCACCAGGCCGTACTGATGCTGCGGGTCGAGCGAGCGGAGCCAGGTCGGGCGGCCGACCGAGGCGTACCAGCCGGTGCCGTTGGACGGCGTCACCGGGTCCGGCCCGGAGCCGACCATGAGCCGCTGCTTCCGGTCCGCCCGGGTGACCACCAGCGCGGCGAGGATGTCGTCGCCCGAGCGACTGAGCGCGGCCGAGACGACCCCCTTGTTCGCGGCGGCGGCCACCGGGACGGTGCCGCTCGGCTCGCCGACGAAGGAGAGCGGGTGGATCGCGCCGTCGTAGACGCAGTACCGCTCCGGGCTCCCGCTCGTCGGGTACGCCGGATTGTCAAGGCGTTCCTGCTTGAGGTCGACCGTCAGCCGGTTCTGGTTCTGGATCTTCAGATCGAGCTGACCGGTCAGCTCCGGCAGCGACCAGGCGAGCTGGGTGGCGAGCAGAGCCAACTGGTCGTCGTTGGCGCCCGGCATTTCCAGGTTGATCTCCCAGCGCCCGTCCGAGCCGGTGGCGTTGTTGATCGGGGCCGTGCGGTCCGGCAGCTGGGTGACCCCCGGGGCGAGCCAGTCCGACGGGCCGCGGGCGAGCCACTTGACGACCTCGGTGACCCGCCGTTCGGCGGGCACCGCGGAGGGCAGGTAGCGCTGGTCGGGCACCAGCCGGGTGTGGTCCGAGTTCCAGAAGTAGATGGTGTGCTCGACGTAGTAGCTGCCCAGCGCCTCGTCGCTGAGCAGCAGCACGTTCGGCAGCTCGGTGAGGACCAGCCCCGGCTGACCGTCGCCGGCCGGCCGCAGCTTGAACCGGTAGTCGGTCTCACTGGCCGTCGGCGGCGCGAGGGTGCCGTCGGCCCGGAGCACGCCGACCTGCTGCACTCTGACGGTGACGTCGTAGGTGCCGTCGCTGTTCGACCTGGCCTCGGGATTCTCCCGGAGCCGGACCACGGTCAGCGCGATCTCGCTGCTCTGCCTCTTGGACGGCCGGCCCTTCGCATCCTGCGCGATGAACTGCATGACCCGGCTGTACGCCTGCTCCCGCTCCCCCGCCGCCGCGGCGAGGTAGTTGCGGACGAACTCCTTCGGGTCGTTGGTGTCCGTCCGGGTGGCCGGCCGCGATCCGCCACCGTTGGTCGAGCCGCCCTCCACCGCCGGCCCGGAGCCGTCCACCTGGACGTCGGAGTCGGCCGGGATGCCGCAGCCGGTCAGTCCGGCGGTGAAGAGCGCGCCACCGAGCACGGCGGCCAGCAGGCGCCTCACGAGGTCACCTCCGCCCGGTCGCCGCCGGCCGGGGCGGGGCCGACGGCCAGCGCGCCGGCGCTGCCCGGGCCGATGGCCAGCAGGCCGCCGTCGCGGGGACCGCCGAACGGCAGCGCCGCGTCGGCCGGTACCAGCCGCAGCGGCGAGGTGGTCAGCCGGTCCCCGGCCCGGGCCGGCAGGGTCAAACGGAACTGGGCGCCCTGCCCCGGCGCGCCCCACGCCTCCAGCCAGCCGCCGTGCAGCCGGGCGTCCTCCAGGCTGATCGACAGCCCGAGCCCGGTCCCGCCGGTCTGCCGGGCCCGGGACGGATCGGCCCGCCAGAACCGGTTGAAGACCAGCTTCTCCTCGCCCGGCTTGAGCCCGACGCCGTGGTCCCGGACGGTGATCGCCACCGCGTTCTCGTCCATGCCGAGGGTGATCAGCACCGGCTTGGCCTCGCCGTGCTCGACCGCGTTGCCGACCAGGTTGCGCAGCACCCGTTCGACCCGGCGCGGGTCCACCTCGGCGATCACCGGGGTGGCCGGCACGTCCAGCTCGATGGTCACCCCCACCCGCTCGGCCAGGCCGGCGAGCCGGTCGGCCACCCGGTGCACCACCGGCACCAGGTCGGTCGGCTCGGAGTCCAGCACGGCGAAGCCGGCGTCGAACCGGCTGATCTCCAACAGGTCGGTGAGCAGCTCCTCGAACCGGTCCAGCTCGGCCTGGAGCAGCTCGGCGCTGCGGGCCACCGCCGGATCGAAGTCGTCCCGCTCGGCGAAGATCAGGTCGGCGGCCATCCGGACCGTGGTCAACGGCGTGCGCAGCTCGTGCGAGACGTCGGAGGTGAACCGGCGCTGCAACCGGGACATCTCCTCCAGCCGGAGGATCTGCCGTTGCAGGTTGGTCGCCATCTGGTTGAACGAGGCGGCGAGCAGGGCCAGGTCGTCCTCCCCGTTGACCGCCATCCGCTGGTCGAGCAGGCCGGCGGAGAGCCGTTGGGCCGTCCGGGCGGCCACCCGCACCGGGGTCACCACCAGCCGGGTGACCAGGGCGGCGAGCAGGCCCAGCAGGAGCACCAGGGCGACGCCGGTGGCGACCACGGTGGCCCGGGCGTCGGCGGCGGTGGCATCCTGGCGGGCCAGCGGCACGAGGTAGTAGAGCTCCAGCTGGCCGAACCGGGTCGGCACCGGGGAGCCGTACACGAGGTACTTGGTGCGCTCGCCGGCCAGCTCGCCGGTGCGGATCTGGTGGGCGATGTGGCCGGCGGCGACGGAGGCCCGCAGCTCCCGGCTGATCAGCGGGCGGACCTGGACGTTCGGCGAGGTGCGCGGCTCGATGATCCCGGTGTACCTGTCCGCGGTGATGGCGACCACCACCCCGCTGGTCTGCGCCGGATCACCGCCGGCCAGGTAGTTGACCGTGCCGTCGATGGTGTCCTGGAGCTGGGCCTCCTGCGGCTGGCTGTAGAGGCCGAACTGCTTCGAGGCGTAGTCGCTGCCGTTGCGCAGCCGCAGCAGGACGTCGGTCTCCGCGTTCTCCAGCAGGATGCTGGTGATCTTGTCGGCGATCAGGTACGCGAACCCGCCGACCAGCAGGCTGGAGGCGACCAGGGTGATGGTCACCACCCGGACCTGCAACGACCGCCGCCAGGTCTGGTGCAGGCCGGCGACCAGCCCGGCCGACCAGGCGGCGAGGGCGCGCCAGAGCGTCCGCGCGGCCTGGAGCCGGCGGGACGCGGTGGTCGGCGAGTCGGGGCGCGGGGAGGTCACCACAGTGCGACCAGGCTATCCGGTACCCGCCTTGTAGCCCACGCCCCGAACGGTGAGAATGATTTCCGGCCGCTCCGGATCCGGCTCGATCTTGGCGCGCAGGCGCTGCACGTGCACGTTGACCAGGCGGGTGTCCGCGGCGTGCCGGTAGCCCCAGACTTGCTCCAGCAGCACCTCACGGGTGAAGACCTGACGCGGCTTGCGGGCCAGCGCGACCAGCAGATCGAACTCCAGCGGGGTCAGCTTCACCTCCTCGCCGTCCCGGCTGACCGTGTGCGCCGGCACGTCGATGGAGATCTGGTTGCCGGGCGGCCCGATGGTCAGCAGCTCCGGCGCGACGTCCTCACCCCGGCGCAGCCGGGCCCGCATCCGGGCTACCAGCTCCTTGGGCTTGAACGGCTTGACCACGTAGTCGTCGGCCCCGGACTCCAGCCCGAGCACCACGTCCACCGTGTCGCTCTTGGCGGTCAGCATCACGATCGGCACGCCGGATTCGGTCCGGATCGCCCGCGCCACGTCGATACCGCTCATCCCGGGCAGCATCAGGTCGAGCAGGACGATATCGGGCCGATTGTCACGGAACGCGGCCAGTGCCCGTTCCCCGTCCGCGACGAAGGAGGGCACGAAGCCCTCGCTACGCAGGACGATGCCGAGCATCTCGGCGAGCGCGGGGTCGTCGTCGACCACCAGTACCCGGGCTCTCATGGGGTTTATCGTTCCATCCCCGTTCGTTTCGGAGGGTTGGGCGTCACCACGGCACCGTACTGCGGCGGGGCACCCGGCACCACAGATGACGGCTCACCGGACGCGCGTGGCGCGCCACCCGGCGTGCGGGTCCACCGGCACAGGACCGGCCATGCAACCATGATCCCCCGGGCGCGCCGCCGCCCGCCACCACCGCCCGTCCGCCAGGAGTACGCGTGCCCGACGTCGGCCCGACCGCCGTGCTGCCGCGCCGCCCGCTGACGGTGGGCGAGCTGCTGGACTCGGCGGTGCTGCTGCTGCGCGGCCAGGCCCGGCTGCTGGTCCCACTGGCCGTCCCGCTGGCGCTCGGCGAGCAGCTGCTGCTGCAGCCGCTGCGGGTGCTGGCCGACGCGCGACCGCCGGAGTACTGGCTCGACGCCGGCCGGTTGGGCTGGTTCTGGCTGCTGCTCGCGGTGGGCGCGGCCATCGAGGCGACGATCATCGCGCTGCTCGGCAACCCGGCCGCCCGGGGTGCCGGGGCGGCGCTGCTGGGCCGCCGGGCCAGGCCCCGCGAGCTGCTGCGGCCCGCCGGCGCCCGGTGGGGGGCCACCATCGGGCTCGCGCTGGCGGTCGGGCTGGGCGTGCTGGTCGCGGCGCTGCTCGGGCCGGTCTGGTTCGTCGCGTACGGGCTGCTCGGCGCGGTCGTCCCCGCGCTGGTGGTGGACCGGCTCCCCGCGTACGGGGCACCGCTGCGCGCGCTGGCGCTGGCGGTCCGCTCCGGCGGTCGGGCGGCCGGCATCCGGCTGCTCGGCTACCTGGGCTGGTGGCTCATCCGGCTCGGCATCGGGCTCGGCGTCTTCTACGGCCTCCTGCTGCTGGCGCTGGTGGACCTGACCGACCCGGCGTGGGCCCTGCCGGTGGCCACCGCGGCGTGGGTCGGCGTGAACGCCGTCGCCTACCCGGCGCTGGCCTGCCTCGACGCGGTGCTGCACCTGGAGACCCGGATGCGCACCGAGGGCCTGGACATCCGGCTCTCCCGCGCCCCGGCCGGCACGCCGGAGCCGGTCCTGCTGGCGGTGCGGCGATGAGCCGGTGGTGGACCGAGGCCGTCGCCGCGCTCGGCGACCTCGTCCCGCTGCCGCTCGCCGCCCTGCTGCTGGTGCTCGCCGCCCTGCTCGCCGCGCTGGCCTGGTACTTCTTCCCGGCCTGGGTACCCCGCCGGCTCCCCCGAGTGCGCATCCCCCGGCTCCGGCTGCCCCGACCGCGGCTCCCCCGCTGGCGGCCGCCCCGGCTGCGACTGCCCCGGCTCCGGCTGCCCCGCCGCCGGCGTCCCCCCGCGCGGACCGCCGCGGCGGCCGCCGCCGTGCCCGCTCCCCGGGCCGCCGAGCCGGAACGGGTGGCCGCCGGGGCCGCCTCGCTCGCCGACCGCCTCGCCGCCGAGGGCCGGTACGCCGAGTCGGTCCGGGAGCGGCTGCGCGACATGGTCCGCGAACTCGTCGCCCGGCGGGTGGTCGAGCACCGCCCCGGGATGACCGTCACCGAGCTGACCGCGGCGGCGGCCCGGGGCCGACCCCGGCTGCACCCCGTCCTGGTCGCCGCCGGGGCGATCTTCTCCGACCTCTGGTACGCCCAGCGCCCGGCCACCCCCGAGCACGACCGCCGGATGCGCGAACTCGCCGCCGACCTGCACCGGGAGCTGACCGCCGACCTGGGGGGCGGTGACCGGCCGTGACCGACACCCTCGCGGCGCCACCCGCCGTCCAGCGACCGCCCCGCCGCGCCCGCCGCCGACACCGGGTGCTGATCCCGCTCGGGCTGGCCCTGCTGCTGATCGTGGCCACCCTGGTGGCCCACGCCGTCGACCAGCCCGACCCCGCCGACCACGGGTTCCTCTCCCCGGTCGCCACCGGGGACGACGGGGGCAGCCGGCTCGCCGAGGCGCTGCGCGGGCAGGGGGTGACCGTACGCCGGGAGACCGACACCCTGCGCGCGCTGCTGGCCGCCCGGCCGGGTCCCGCCACCCTCTTCGTGCCGGCGCCCGAGCTGGTGCACCCGGACACCGTCGCCGCCCTGGACGACCTTCCCGCCGGCAGCCGCCTGGTCCTGGTCGACCCGTCCCGCCGGGTGCTGGACGGGCTCGGCCTGCCGCTGACGCCCGGCGACCGCCGCTGGGCCACCCGGGCCACCCCGCCGGACGCCGACGGTCACCCCTGCGCCCTGCCCGAGGTGACCCGCGCCGGCACCGCCGCCGCCGACCGGCAGCGGTACCCGACCCCGGCCAACCGGTCGGCCACCCGCTGCTACGCGGGCGGGCTGGTCCGGGTGCCCTGGCGTACCGAGATCGTGGTGATCGGGGCCAGCGACCCGTTCCGCAACGACCGGATCGACGAGTACGGCAACCGGTCCCTCGCCACCGGCCTGCTCGGCGGGCCCCGCCCGCTGGTCTGGCTCGACCTGGACGGCCCGGCGCCCGCACCGACCATCGGGGACGGCACCGCCGGCGAACCCGCCTGGTCGCCGTCGCCGGGCGGCTCCGCCGGGCCGGAGGGTGACGGCCGGCCGGGGAGCGACGGCCGGCCGGCCCGGGACCCCGACCAGCAGGGCGGCGGCCCACCGGACGACGACCGGGCCGACGGCGGGCAGCAGCGGAAGAACCCGCTCTGGTCCGCCTTCCCGGTCTGGTTCTGGGCGCTGCTCGTCCAGCTCGCGCTCGCCGGCCTGCTGCTGGTGCTCTGGCGGGCCCGGCGCCTCGGCCCACCCGTGCCGGAGCCGCTGCCGGTGACCGTCCGCTCCGCCGAGACCGTGCTCGGGCGGGCCCGGCTCTACCGGCGCGCGGGCGCCCGCGGCCCGGCCGCCGAGACGCTGCGCGCCGCCGCGCGGGACCGCCTGCTGCCCCGGCTCAACCTGCCGCCCGACACGCCGGCCGCCGAGGTGGCCGCCCGGGTCGCCGCGCACACCGGCCTCGACCCCGACCGGGCGGCGGAGCTGCTCCACGGCGACGAACCGGCCACCGACCAGGAGCTGGCGGAGCTGGCCCGCGCGCTGGACCGGCTGACCCGTACGGTCGCCCCCCGACCCGACCATCCGACCGAAGGAGACCCCCGGTGACCGGACCCGTTACCGCCGCCGCGCCGGCCGGCGAACAGCACGACGCCCGCGCGGCCCTGCACCGGCTGCGGGCCGAGGTGGCCAAGGCAGTCGTCGGGCAGGACGCGGTGGTCACCGGCCTGGTGATCGCCCTGCTCTGCCGCGGACACGTGCTGCTGGAGGGGGTGCCCGGGGTGGCCAAGACCCTGCTCATCCGGACCCTGGCCACCGCCCTGGACCTGGACTCCAAGCGGGTCCAGTTCACCCCGGACCTGATGCCCGGCGACGTGACCGGATCGCTGATCTTCGACCCCCACACCGCCGCGTTCACCTTCCGGGAGGGGCCGGTCTTCACCAACCTGCTGCTCGCCGACGAGATCAACCGGACCCCGCCGAAGACCCAGTCGGCGCTGCTGGAGGTGATGGAGGAGCGGCAGGTCTCCGTCGAGGGCGAGCGGCGGGCGCTGCCCGACCCGTTCATCGTCGCGGCCACCCAGAACCCGATCGAGTACGAGGGCACCTATCCGCTGCCCGAGGCGCAGCTCGACCGGTTCCTGCTCAAGCTCACCGTGCCGCTGCCCAGCCGGGACGAGGAGCTGGGCGTGCTCCGCGCGCACCACGCCGGCTTCGACCCCCGCGACCTGCGCGCCGCCGGCGTACGCCCGGTGGCCACCGCGGCCGACCTGGCCGCCGCCCGGGAGGCGGTCCGCCGGGTGCACGTCGCCGAGCCGCTCTTCGGCTACCTCGTGGACCTCTGCCGGGCCACCCGGAACACCCCGGCGCTGGAGCTGGGCGCCTCGCCGCGCGGCGCCACCGCCCTGCTCAACACGGCGAAGGCGTGGTCCTGGCTGGCCGGCCGCGACCACGTCGTCCCCGACGACGTCAAGGCGGTCGCCCGGCCCACCCTGCGCCACCGGCTCCGGCTGCGCCCGGAGGTCGAGCTGGAGGGCGTCAGCGCCGACGCGGTGCTGGACACGGTGCTGGCCACCGTGCCGACGCCGCGATGACCTGGCGGGCGGCGCTGCTGCTCGGTGCGGGCGCGCTGACCCTGCCGGCCTGGCCGGCGCCGTTCCTGGGCGTGGCGGCGATGACCGGCCTGGTGCTGCTGCTCGTCGCCGTCGACTGGGCGCTGGCCGCGCCGCTGCACGCGGTCGGCGCCACCCGCTCCGGGGACCGCACGGTCCGGCTGGGCGGCACCGCCACCGTCACGCTGCACCTGGCGAACACGTCCGGCCGTACGCTGCGCGCCCAGGTGCGCGACGCCTGGGTGCCATCGGCGGGCGCCCGGCCGGACGTACCGCCGCAGCGGGTGCTCCTTGTCGCGGCGGGCGACACCGCCGCGCTCCCCGTCCGGCTCACCCCGGCCCGGCGCGGCGATCGGCCGGCGGCGGCGCTGACCGTCCGCTCCTTCGGGCCGCTGCGGCTGGCCTTCCGGCAGCGCGCCGATCGCCCCGGCACGCCACCGTGGACGCTGCGCGTGCTGCCCCGCTTCGACTCCCGGCGGCACCTGCCCGAGAAGCTGGCCCGGCTGCGGATCATCGACGGCATCCAGGTCACCCGGGGCCGCGGCCAGGGCACCGAGTTCGACACCCTGCGCGAGTACGTGGTCGGCGACGACGTGCGCTCGATCGACTGGCGGGCCAGCGCGCGTCGCGCCGACGTGCTGGTCCGCACCTGGCGGCCGGAGCGGGACCGGCGCCTGGTCTGCGTCCTGGACACCGGCCGGACCTCCGCCGTACGGGTCGGCGACGAGCCGCGGCTGGACACGGCGATCGACGCGGCGCTGCTGCTCACCGCGCTCGCCGCCCGCGCCGGTGACCGGGTCGACCTGATCGCGGCGGACGCGGCGGTGCGGGCGACGGTGACCGGCAGCGGTCGCCCCGCCCTGCTCTCCCGGCTGGTCGACGCGGTCGCCCCGCTCCAGCCCGCGCTGGTGGAGACGGACTTCGAGCTGATCGCCGGTGAGGTGCTGCGCCGGGAACGGCAGCGCAGCCTGGTGGTGCTCTTCACCGCACTGGAGGCCGGCGCGCTCGGCGAGGGCCTGCTGCCCGTGCTGCCCCGGCTCGCCGCCCGTCACCGGGTGGTGATCGCCGCGACCCACGACCCGGTGCTGACCGGGCTCACCACCGACCCGCCGAGCGGGCCGGACGGCGCGTACGCCGCCGCCGCGGCCTGGCGGGCGCTGGCCGAACGGGACCGGGTCCGCGCCGCCCTGACCCGGCACGGCGTGACCGTCGTGGACGCCCCCGCCGACCGGCTGGCCCCCACGATCGCCGACACCTACCTGCGGCTCAAGGCGCTCGGCCAGCTCTGACCGGCCGCCCCGGCCGGCCCCACCGCGGGGCGGGTGGCCGCGTACCGGCCGAGCAGCAGCGCGTACGCCAGGAAGGCCAGCCACACGGCGGCGCCGATCCCGACGCGGACGGCGACCGGCACGGGCGCCGGGGTGACGAACGCCTCCAGCAGCGCCGACACGGCGAAGAGCCCGACCAGGCCGACGGCGACCACGATGGCGGAGCGGCCGGCGGCGGCGACCGCCCGGCCGCGGCTGAGGTGGGCCGGTGGCGCGATCCACGCCCACCCGGTCCGCAGGCCGACCCCGGCGGCGACGAAGATCCCGGTCAGCTCCAGCAGCCCGTGCGGGGTGATCAGGCCGAAGAAGACGTCCGCCCGGTCGTAGGAGACCATCACCCCGCCGACCACGCCGAGGTTCAGCGCGTTCTGCCAGAGCAGGTAGAACACCGGCACCACCAGCACCCCGGCGGCGAGGCACTGGGCGGCGATCCAGGCGTTGTGCGTCCAGAGGTGGAAGGCGAAGGTGGGCGCGGCGAACTCCGTGTAGTAACCGGCGAAGCCGGAGTCCACCAGGTCGGCGGCGGCGTCCTCGCCGATGAACGCGGCGGCGGTCTCCGGGTGCCCGGCGACGAACCAGATGAGGAACCCGCTGAGCGCGCTGAACGCGGTGGCCACCCCGCACCACCAGGGCCAGGCCCGGTAGAGGGCGGCCGGCAGGTCGGCGACGAGGAACCGGCGCACCGCCGCCCAGGAGGGCCGGGGCCGGCCGGTGATCCGGGCCCGGGCCGCCAGCACCAGGTGGGAGAGGCGGTTGACCAGCGCCGGGTCGGGTGAGCGGCTGCGCAGCACGGAGAGGTGGGTGGCCGCCCGCTGGTACAGCGCGACCAGCTCGTCGACCTCGGCGGCGTCGAGCCGGCGCCGGCCGGAG
Source organism: Micromonospora sp. IBHARD004 (assembly GCF_052814115.1). Classification (NCBI taxonomy): domain Bacteria; kingdom Bacillati; phylum Actinomycetota; class Actinomycetes; order Micromonosporales; family Micromonosporaceae; genus Micromonospora; species Micromonospora sp. IBHARD004. The sequence continues at coordinate 1,048,270 of NZ_CP199934.1, read as the reverse complement.
AGCTGCTCCAGCCGCCGCCACTCGGCGCCGTGCTCCGCCACGTACGCGTCGAGATCCACTCGTCCTCCCCGGTCCGGCGCCCATAGTGTTCACTGTCCGGGTGAGAGCGCAACCTCCCGCACCGGCACGGGCGGCGGACCGGTGGGCCGACGCGGGCCTGGTCAGTGGCGAGGCGGTGGAGCTGGACGTCCGGGCGGCCCGGCTCGGCTCCCGGGTGCTCGCCCTGCTGATCGACCTGCTGGCCCAGGCGGTCCTGGCGGCGACGCTCTCCGTCGGGCTGTCCATGCTGCTGCTCGCCCTGCCCACCGCGGTGCTGGACGCCGCCCTGAGCGGCGCGTTGCAGACGGTGCTGCTGGTCCTGGTGCTGGTCGGCTATCCGGTGCTGATGGAACGTTTCGTCGGCGGCCGGACGATCGGCAAGCTGGCGGTGGGCCTGCGGGTGGTCCGCGCCGACGGCGGTCCGGTCGGGGTGGGGCAGTCGCTGACCCGGGCCCTGGTGGGCGTCGCGGTGGAGTGGCCGGGGCTGGTGCTGCCGCTGCTGAGCTGGGTGGCGAGCGTGACGGTGATGGTGACCGACCCGCGCGGGCGGCGGCTCGGCGACCTGGTGGCCGGCACGATGGTGGTGCACACCCGGGGCGCCGCGGTGTGGCGGCCGGTCCCGCTGGCCGTCCCGGCGCTGCTCGGCTGGGCGCACACGCTGGACCTGACCCGGTTGGACGACGGGCTGGCCCTGGCCGCCCGGCAGTACCTGGGCCGGGTGCACCAGCTGGTGGAGCCGGAGCGGGCCCGGCTGGGGCGCGAGCTCTGGGCCGAGGTGGCCGCCGTGATCACCCCGCCGCCGCCGTGGGCCGCGCCGGAATCCGTCTACCTGGCCGCAGTGCTGGCCGAGCGGCACCGTCGGGCCGTGGGCCGGCTGCGTCGTACCCGCGGGGTCACCGCGTCGCTCTGGCCCGAGCTGACCGCCTCGCCGGTCGCGGTGGCGGCGTCGCCGGGGCCGGCCGCGCCGGAGGCGACGGCCCCGACCGTGTTGCGGCCCGCCGCGCCGGCGCTCGCCGTCCCCACCCAGCCCGATCCGGTACGCGGACAGCCCGCCCCGGTCGACGCCGAGCACCCGGTCGGCTGACCCGGCCGGCGACCGACGTCAGGCGAAGAGCGCGCGTCCCCAGTGGTCGGCGGCGTCGCGGACGCCCGGCGGGCAGGCGAAGACGCCGCTGGAGACGTGGCGCAGGTACTCGTTCATCGCGTCGTGCCGGGACAGCCGGGTCTGGATCGGCACGAACTGCTTGCGCGGGTCCCGCTGGTAGGCGATGAAGAAGAGACCGGCGTCGAGCCGGCCCAGCCCGTCGGAGCCGTCCACGAAGTTGTAGCCGCGGCGCAGCAGGCGGGCGCCGTCGTTCTGGGTCGGGTGGGCGAGCCGCACGTGCGCGGTCTCGGCGATCACCGGCTCCCCGTCGTCGCCCTTCACGGCGAAGTCCGGCTCGTCGAACTCCTTGCCCTTGCCAATCGGCGCGCCGCTGCCCTTGGTCCGGCCGACGATCTGCTCCTGCTCGACCAGCGAGGTTCGGTCCCAGGTCTCGATCTGCATCCGGATCTTGCGGGTGACCAGGTACGACCCGCCGGTCATCCAGTCCGGCCCGTCGCCGGGCTGGGCCCAGAGGTGGTCGCGGATCAGTGCGGCGTCCTCGGCCTTGAGGTTGGCGGTGCCGTCCTTGAAGCCGAAGAGGTTGCGCGGGGTGGCCTGGTCCCGCGAGGTCGACGAGGTACGCCCGAAGCCGAGCTGCGACCAGCGGACGCTGACCACGCCCATGCCGATCCGGGCCAGGTTACGGATGGCGTGCACCGCCACCTGCGGGTCGTTGGAGCAGGCCTGGACACAGATGTCCCCGCCGGAGATCTCGGGGCGCAGCGCGTCCCCGGCGAAGTGCGGCAGGTCGGCCAGCGCGGGCGGCCGCCGGTCGGCGATGCCGAACCGGTCTCTGCCCTGGGCGTCGCGGAAGAGCGTCGGGCCGAAGCCGACGGTGAGGGTGAGCTGCGACGGGGGCAGCCCGAGCGCCTCGCCGGTGTCGTCCGGCGGCGCCTCCGGCATGCCACCGACCGCGCCGATCAGCCCGGCGTCCTTTCCGGCGGTCATCCGGGCGGCGGCGGCCGTCCACTCCTGCAGCAGCGAGACCAGCCGAGCCCGATCCTTGGTGATCACGTCGAACGCGACGAAGTGCAGCCGGTCCTGGGCCGGGGTGGTGATGCCGGCCTGGTGCGCGCCGAGGAACGGCACGGCACCGGCGGCGACGCCCTCGTTCGCCTCCGCGTGGTCCGAGCCCCGGACCAGCGCGCCCGCGCCGGCCGCGACGCCGGCCACTCCGGCGACCCCGACGCCGGCCAGGGTGATGGCCCGGCGCCGGGACAGCGTCGTCCCGCGCGGCGCGTCGGCGGACGGCGCCTCACCAGTGGTGTTCTGCTCGCTCATCGCTGCACCTCCGGGGTTGGTCGTCACCGGGCGACGACCGCGGCTACCTTGCTGATCGGCTCGGCAAGGGCGTTGATGCTGTCCGACAGTTCCTTCAGCTCGGTCTTGCTGAGCGCGGTGTGCAGCTTCCAGCCGTCGCCCGCGCGGTGCTTGCCGAGCGTCGCCTCGACGTTGGCGAACTCGGTGTCGAGCTGCTTGACCAGCTCGGGAGAGCGCTGCTCCAGGGCGGGGCGGAGCGCGGCGATGGCGGCCTTCGAGCCCTCCAGGTTGGCGCTGAAGTCCCAGAGGTCGGTGTGCGAGTAGCGGTCCTCCTCGCCAGTGATCTTGCCGCTGGCCACCTCGTCGAGGAGTTCCTTGGCGCCGTTGGCGAGCTGGAGCGGGTTGAGCTTCTCGGCGTTGGCCTTGGCCACGATCTCCTTGATGTCGGCCAGCAGCTGGTCGGCGATCGGGCCGTCCTTGCTGATGTCGCCGGTAGTCCAGAGGTCCTTCTCGATCCGGTGGAAGCCGGTGAACGCCATGCCCTCCTCGATGACCTCCTCCCGGCCGTCGATCTTCGGGTCCAGGTCGCCGAAGATCTCCGCCACCGGCTCGATCCGCTCCCAGTAGGTGCGGGCCACCGGGTACAGGGCCTTCGCCTTCGCCACGTCGCCGGCCTTGACAGCGGCCACGAACTCCTCGGTCTTCGTCAGCAGCGCGGCGGTCTGGCTGGTCACGTACCGCTGGTAGCTGGCGGTGGCCTGGCCCAGCGCGGCGTCCGGGGCGACGCTCGCGGCGGTGCCGCTGACCTTCAGCGCGGCACGGATGCCGCGGCCGCTCATCCCGGGCTTGCAGGCCGTCTCGTACGTCCCGGCGGGCAGCTCGACGCGCAGCTCACGGCTCAGCCCGGGGGCGATGTTCTCCACCTCGCCCATCACCCGGTCGCCGGCCGCGTAGACGTAGAACTCGTTGACCTTGCTGCCGGAGTTGGTCACCGAGAAGGTGGCCTGACCGGCGGTCAGCTCGGTGACGTCCACCTCGCAGGCGGTATCGGTGGCCTTGACCTTCACCGCGTTGCCGGCCTTCGCGGCCGACTTCCCCTCGGTGTCGTTGCTGCAGGCGGTGACGCCGGTGACGGCCAGCACACCGGCGGCGGCGAGCACGACGAAGCGGGTGGTACGCATCAGAGCTGTCTCTCCTTGAGAAGGCGGATCAGGCGCGCGGGCGCGCGGAGGCCGGGGCGTCGTCGACGGGCTCGGCCGGGACGGCGGCCGTCGGCTCGCCGGTCGTCGCCGGGGCTCCGTCCGTCGGGGTGGCGGCGGGCTTGGCCGGGTTGGCCGGGGCGGCGGTGGCCGGGGCGGCCGGGGCGGCTGGCTTGCGGAGGAAGAGCGCCAGCACCGGTACCGCGTAGGCGACCCAGGCGACCATCTCCAGCACGCTCGGGGTGGCGGTGATGTTGAACATGCCGGCGAGCAGCGCGGCGTACCAGGTGCTGGGGTCGAGCACCGAGGAGATGTCGAAGGCGTGGTTGTTCAGGCCCGGGAGGACACCGGCCTCCTGGAAGTCGTGCACGCCGTACTTGAGGATGCCGGCGGCGACCAGGATCAGCAGCGCACCGGTCCAGGTGAAGAACTTGCTCAGGTTGATCTTCAGGGCGCTGCGGTAGAGCAGGAAGCCGAGCACCACGGCGGTGGCGATGCCGCCGGTCAGCGCGAGCAGCGGGCCGCGGCCCGCGCCGCCAGCTGCGCTCTGGGCGGCGGAGTAGAAGATCAGCGCGGTTTCCAGGCCCTCCCGGATCACCGCGAGGAAGGACATGCCGGCCACCGCGAGGGAGCCGACCGCGAGGGCGTCGGTGAGCTTGCCGCGCAGCTCACCGGCAATCGTCCGGGCGGCCTTGCGCATCCAGAAGATCATCCAGGTCACGAAGACGACGGCGGCGACCGAGGTGACGGCCTCGAACAGCTCGCGGTCCTCCGAGCGGGCCAGCAGCGAGGTCGAGGTGTACTCGATCAGCCAGCCGAAGAAGACCGACAGCACCACGGCCAGGCCGACGCCGACCCAGACCTGCGGCAGTCTGTCCCGCCGCTGCGACTTCACGAGGAACGCGACCAGGATGCTGACCACGAGGGTCGCTTCCAGGCCTTCCCGCAGGCCGATCAGGTACGTGGCGAACATCGGTACTCCGTGATCAGTTAGGCACGCCTCAGTTAACTTAGGGCAGCCATACCTTCCTACTGATCCGACCCGCCGTCAAGTCGTTCAAGGCAACATCACCCTGTACACGGGGCATCCGGGGGGTGGCCGGCTGTGGCAGGATCCCGCCCAGCCCCCAGACAGGAACGACCGTGGCCGATGACCTCTTCACCCCCACCATCACCCCCGCCGCGTACGCCGAGCGCCGCCCGCCCTGGCGGCCCGGCTCGCTGGTCTACCCCGCGGTCTTCGGCGGGGCGCTCGCGGCCACCGTGCTGGCCCTGGTCAACGCCCGCCGGCTCCGCCTGCCCACCGGGGCCGCCCTGGCGATCGCCGGCACCGGAGCGGCCGCCCTGGTCGCCCGGCTGGTGATCACCGTGGTGCTGCTCGACGGCCGCACCTCGGGGTCGGCCCGGCTGGTCGGGGCCCTCTCCGGCGTACTGGTCTGGGCGGTGGCCAACCTCACGCAGAAGGGCCGGTTCCGCACGTACGAGATGCGCGGCGGCACGCCGGCCTCGCTGGTGAAGCCGGGGATCGCGGCGGCGCTGGGGCTCGGCATCATCGAGGCGGTCCTCATCGTGGTCGCGGCGGCGCTCCGGTGACGGCACCGGTGGACCAGCTCGCCCGGGTGGTCGGCCTGCTCGACATGAACCGGCCGGAGCAGGCGCTGGAGGAGCTGGGCCGGCTGCCCGGGTCGGTGGCCACCGACCGGCACGCGTACCGGCTGCGGGCGGTGGCGCTCAGCACGCTGGACCGCTGGGACGAGGTGGCCGAGGTGGCCCGGCAGGGGCTGGCGGAGGTCGGTCCGGACGCCGAGCTGCTCGGCCGGCTGGGCGTCGCGCTCCGGAGTCAGGGCGCCTTCGCCCCGGCCGAGCGGGCGCTGCTCGACGCGCTGGCGCTCGAACCGCAGGACCCGTGGCTGCTCTGCCAGTACGCCGACCTCTGCGTCACCGTCGGCCAGACCGACAAGGCGAGCCGTCTGCTCGCCCGCGCCGCCGAACTGGCACCGGAGAGCCCGGCGGTCTACGCCAGCCGCGTCCAGCTCGCGTACGCCCGCGGCGACGACCGGGCGGCCGAGCGGGTGGCCCGGGAGTTCCTCGGCCGGTATCCGGAGCACCCGGTGGCGCTGGCCCTGCACGGCGGCATCGCCGTGGAGCGCGGCCGCATCGTGGACGCGCACCGCTCCTTCGGCCGGGCGGTCGCGCACGACCCGAACGACCCGGACTACGCCGACGCGGCCTGGGAGACCCGCGTGTACACCCATCCGCTGCTGCTCCCGCTGCGCCCGCTCTACCGGCTGGGCATCCGCATGTGGCTCATCGCGGTGGGCAGCATCGCCGTGCTCAACCTGGCCAAGCTCTACATCCCCGCGCTCGTCGTGGCGCTCGGCTGGCTGCCCTACTGCCTGTGGTCCTGGATCGCCCCGCCACTGGTCCGCCGCCTGGTACGCGGCCGGTGGCGGTCATGAGCCACCCCGGGACGGCGGCCGTGCGGGCCGCCGCAGGAGGACGGCCGTGAAGGGGCTGCTGCCCTGGCTGGCTGTGCTGGCCCTGGTGCTGCTGCTCAGTGCCCTACGGCTGCGTCCGCTGGCCACCGCCGTCTCGCTGGCCTGGCTCGCCTGGTGCGTCTGGACCTGGATCCGCCCGACCCGCCGCGGCCCGGGCTGAGGCGGCCCAACCCGGCTCCCGGCTGCAAATGGCCGACGAGCGATATGCCTGAGAGGCATATTTATGCCTCTCAGGCATATCGCTGTCGAAGACACATGCCCTCGCCCTGGTCGCCGTCCGCACAGCGCCGGCCCGCACGCCGCGCGTCCGCACAGCGCCGGCCGGCGCACCGCGCGCCCGCCAGTCAGGCCGGAAAGACGGAACCGGGCCGGCCGCGCGTGCGGCCGACCCGGTTCCGGGTGTCGATCAGTAGCGGTAGTGCTCCGGCTTGAACGGGCCCTCCTGGGACACGCCCAGGTAGACGGCCTGCTCCTTGGTGAGGGTGCTCAGCTTGGCGCCCAGCGCCCCCAGGTGCAGCCGGGCGACCTTCTCGTCCAGGTGCTTGGGGAGCACGTAGACACCGATCGGGTACTCCTCGGTCTTGGTGAAGAGCTCGATCTGGGCGATCGTCTGGTTGGAGAACGAGTTCGACATGACGAAGCTCGGGTGGCCGGTGGCGTTGCCCAGGTTCAGCAGGCGACCTTCGGAGAGCACGATGATCGCGTGACCGTCGGCGAACTTCCAGAGGTCGACCTGCGGCTTGATGTTGATCCGCTCGACGTCGGAGCGCTTGGCCAGGCCGGCCATGTCGATCTCGTTGTCGAAGTGGCCGATGTTGCCGACGATGGCCTGGTGCTTCATCCGGGCCATGTGCTCGTTGGTGATGACGTCGAAGCAGCCGGTCGCGGTGATGAAGATGTCCGCCTGCTCCACCACGTCGTCCAGGGTGGCGACCTGGTAGCCGTCCATCGCCGCCTGGAGCGCGCAGATCGGGTCGACCTCGGTCACCACGACCCGGGCGCCCTGGCCACGCAGCGACTCGGCGCAGCCCTTGCCCACGTCGCCGTAGCCCATGACGACGGCCATCTTGCCGCCGATCAGCACGTCGGTGGCCCGGTTGATGCCGTCGATGAGCGAGTGGCGGCAGCCGTACTTGTTGTCGAACTTGCTCTTGGTCACCGAGTCGTTGACGTTGATGGCCGGGAAGAGCAGGGTGCCGGCGCGGTGCATCTCGTAGAGCCGGTGCACGCCGGTGGTGGTCTCCTCGGTGACGCCCTTGATGCCGGCGGCGATCCGGGTCCAGAGCTGACCGTCCTCGGCGAGCGAGCGGTGCAGCAGCCCGAGGATGACCGCGTACTCCTCGGAATCGGCGGACTCGACCGGCGGGACGACCCCGGCCTTCTCGAACTCGGCACCCTTGTGGACGAGCAGCGTGGCGTCGCCGCCGTCGTCGAGGATCATGTTGGGGCCGTGGCCGTCGGGCCAGGTGAGCACCCGCTCGGTGCACCACCAGTACTCCTCCAGGCTCTCGCCCTTCCAGGCGTACACCGGAACGCCGGCCGGCGCCTCCGGGGTGCCGTTCGGGCCGACCACGATCGCGGCGGCGGCGTGGTCCTGGGTGGAGAAGATGTTGCAGGACGCCCAGCGGACCTGCGCGCCGAGCGCGACCAGGGTCTCGATCAGGACGGCGGTCTGGATGGTCATGTGCAGCGAGCCCGTGATCCGGGCGCCGGCGAGCGGCTGCGCCTCGGCGAACTCACGCCGGATGGCCATCAGGCCGGGCATCTCGTGCTCGGCGAGCTGGATCTCCTTGCGCCCGAACTCGGCGAGCGACAGATCCGCCACCTTGTAGTCGCCCTCGGCGAGGGTGCTCGGCCGGGCCTCGGACGGCGTGCCGCTGGGGGCAGCCGGGAGGGTGCTGGTCATGGAAGCTCCTGTCGAACGATGTGCTGCGCAGCCTTCCACCTTACGCTCGCGGGCGGATGGAGCACGGCCCGGTCGGCGGACAGCGCACGGGGCGGTCGGTCGTGGACGGACTTTCCATCCACTAGCCGGCCGCCCCGTGCATCCCCCCGGTTTGGTTCCCCCGCGCGTTACCGGACCTTCGTCGCGACAACGCTGCGTACTCATAGAGTCACACTGAGCGAGAGTCGCGTCAAGCCATTTCGGGAAAGTCGGACTTGCGCCGAGCGCGGAGCGGGGCGGATCAGCTGAGACCGCAGGTGGCGACGTACGCCTCGCCCTCGCCTGCGATGACCAGCGGGCCGCCGGCCGCGGTCCCGATCGCCGCCTGCCCCGCCCCGAGGGTGACCGTGCCCACCCCGTCGTCCACGACGAGCTTGCCGGCCCGGCAGAGCACCACGCGCGGCCCGCGCACCGCCAGCCGCACCTCCGGGGTGCCCGCGTCCACCCGCACCCAGTGCAGCGCGAAGTCGTCCACCGGCACCGGCCAGGTCACCACCCCGGGCGTCACCTGGACCGGCGGGACGACCGGCTCGTCGAGCATCTCGAAGCGCAGCACCCGCAGCAACTCGTCCACGTCGACCCGCTTGGGCGTCAACCCGCCGCGCAGCACGTTGTCACTGGCCGCCATGATCTCCACGCCGGTGCCCCGCAGGTAGGCGTGCAGGTTGCCGGCCGGCATCCAGATCGCCTCGCCGGGGGCCAGCCGCACGTGGTGCAGCAGCAGCGCCACCAGCACGCCCGGGTCGGCCGGGTAGTCGACGGCCAGCGCACGGGCCAGCACCGCGTCCGGGCCGCCGGCCTCCGCCGTCAGCACGGCCGCGACCAGCCCGGCGCGCTCCGCCTCGGGCCAGCTCAACAGCAGGCGTACGGCCTCCCGCAGCCCCGCCGGCCCCTCGCGCAGCGCGGCCACCACCGGCTCCAGCTCCGGTACGCCGAACGCGGCGATCGCCGCGGCCGACTCCGCCGGGTCGCGGAACCCGCACAGCGCCTCGAACGGCGAGAGCGCGACCAGCAGCTCCGGCTTGTGGAACGGGTCGACGTAGTTGACCCGTTCCACGTCGGCGGCGTGCCCCGCCCGGGCCTGCTCGGCGTCCGGGTGGGCCTGCAGGCTCAGCGGGGCGTCCGCGGCGAGCACCTTGAGCAGGAACGGCAGCCGGATGCCGAACCGGGCGACCAGCCGCTCGCCCAGCCAGTTCTCCGGCTCGGCGACCAGCAGGTCGGTCAGGTCGACCGGGGCACCGTCCCGGTCGACGGTGGCCGGGGCGCCCGGGTGGGCGCCCAGCCACAGCTCGGCCTCCGGGCCCTCGCTCGGCACCGGGCGGCCCTGCAGCTCGGCGATGGCGGTGCGGGAGCCCCAGGCGTAGTCCCGGATCCGACCCTGCAGCAGTTCCACGCTCAACTCCCGGGGTGGTCGGCCTGTTCGCCGGTCTCCGACTGGGGCACCGCGGTGTGCGACGCGGCGCCGGTGCCGGCCTGGTCGGCGGCGGCGCTGTAGATGTCGGGCTCCAGGTAGATGACCCGGGCGATCGGCACCTCGCTGCGGATGCGCGCCTCGACGGCGTTGATGCCCCGGGCCAGCTCCTCGGCGGTGTCACAGGGCGGCACCGCGACCTTCGCGGCCACCATCAGCTCCTCCGGGCCCAGGTAGAGCGTCTTCATGTGGATGATCCGCTCGACCTCCGGACCGCTGGTGACGGCCTGCTCGATCTTCGCGAGGTCGTGCTGCTCGGCGCCCTCACCGAGCAGCAGGCTCTTGGTCTCGATGGCGAGCACGATCGCGATGGTGACCAGCAGGACACCGATCGCCGCCGTGCCGGCCGCGTCCCACCTGCCGTTACCGGTGATCAGCGTCATCCCGACGCCGAAGAGCGCCAGCACCAGACCGACCAGGGCGCCGAAGTCCTCCAGCAGCACCACCGGCAGCTCCGGGGCCTTGGCCCGGCGGATGAAGCGCACCCAGGACTGGTTGCCCCGGATCTGGTTCGACTCCTTGATGGCGGTGCGGAAGGAGAAGGTCTCCATCCCGATGGCGATCACCAGGACGGTGATCGGCACCCACTGCCACGAGGTGATGCCCTCCTTGTGCGACCACTTGTGGTACGCCTCGTAGAGAGCGAAGAGACCACCGACGCTGAACAGCACGATCGAGACGATGAACGCGTAGATGTAGCGCTCCCGGCCGTACCCGAACGGGTGCTGCGGGGTCGCCTCCCGCTTGGCCCGGCGGCCGCCGAACAGCAGCAGGCCCTGGTTGCCCGAGTCGGCGACCGAGTGGATCGACTCGGCCAGCATCGACGAGGAGCCGGTCAGGATCCAGGCGATGAACTTGGTGATGGCGATGCCGATGTTGGCCAGCAGGGCGGCGACGATCGCCCTCGTCCCGCCATTTGCGCTCACTGGTTCGACAGCTCCTTCATTTCGGTGATGGCCGGGACCGCCATCGGGTCCAGGCCGTGGGCCAGGGCGAGGTAGACCGAGGCGAAGTCCGGCACCGCCATCAGCGAGGCGAGCCGTTCCAGCGCGGAGCCGCCCTCGGCGGTGATCACGTCGCAGCGCACGCCGCGCCGCTCGGCGAGGGCCTGCACCGCGTCGGCCCGACGCTCCTCGACCGCGAGCGGCTCGTCGCTGTCGTCGTCGGCGTTGAGCCCGCCGTCGCGCAGCAGCACCAGCCGCAGCCGGGTGGCGTCGGGGTCGGTCTCCTCCGGGTCGGCGAAGATGTCCCGCTCCCCCTCGACCAGCCCGCCGAAGACGCCGTCGAGCAGGCCGACGCGGCCGCGACCGGCCTCGCCGAGCGCGCCGGTGACCACCGGGTAGCGGGCATTGGCCGACAACGTGTCGCCGAACCGGCGGGCGGCCACGGTGGCCAGCGGGGACGAGCCCCAGACGATCGGGATCGAGCCGGCCAGGCCCAGGGCCAGGGACTTCGCCGGGTTGACGAAGGACTCGGCGGTGGGGCGGCACCGGTCGGCGTCCGCGTCGAGCCGGGCCGCGGTCTCGGCCAGGTCCGCCTCGTTGACCTTCACCAGACCGAGCGTACGGGCAGCGAGCAGGACCGGCACGGTGAGCGCCCAGAGACTGGCCCGGGCCGGGGCACGCCGGGGCACCGGGATGAACGGCGCCCGGGCCCGCTCGGCCACCGACTGGAGCTGGGAGTCCGGCGCGCCGACGGCGACCAGCCGGGCACCCCGCCGGTGCGCGGCCTCGGCGGCGCCGAGCGCCTCGGGGCTGCGACCGGAGGCGCTGACCGCGATGACCACGTCCGCCGCGCCGACCCAGCCGGGCACCCCGGCGCTGCGGTGCGGGATGACCGGCACCGGGCAGCGCGGGCCCGCGACCGTGGCCAGCACGTCCCCGGTACGCCCGGCGGTGCCGATGCCGGCGATGACGACCGCCCGCGGCCGTCCCTCGTCGGCGAGCAGGCTCAGGTTGGCCTCGGCGGCGAGCGCGGCCGACTCCCGCACCTGGGCACCGGCCGAGGCGGTGAACCGGAGCATGCCGCCCGGGTCGTGCTCGGCGAGCGCGTCCGGATTGTCCAGCAGCGCCTCGTCGGCGTGCCGGCGCCCGCTGACCCCGGCCGTACCCTCCATCACCGCTGCGGCGCGGAGCCGCCGCGCGCGTCGTCCGCCGCGGGCCCGCCGCGCGCCTCGTCCAGCAGCAGCACCGGCACGTCGTCGCGGACCTCGAAGATCCGACCGCACTCGGTGCAGGTCAGGGTCTGAGCCTGCGCGTCGTATTCGAGCGGGGCGTGATGCGTGTCCGGGCAGGCGAGAATCTCGAGCAACTGCGGGTCCAGGGCCACGGCGCGGCTCCTTCCACGTATGCGGTCTCACCGGTCGGCGGTGCCGAGCGGCGCACGCGATCTTATCGGCGAACCGGGCCGGACACCGCGCCACGGAACCAGATCATCCGCCGCCCGGCGCTCCGCTCCGCACCACACGCGGTCATCACGACTGAGCGTAACGGAGCGCGGCGGCCCCGTCCCGGCTCAGCTGGGCAGGCGGGGCATGACGGTCGTGGCGTCGCCGCCGGCCGGCGCCGGCGGCTCGCCGCCGGGCTGCTGCCCGCCGGCCGGACCGCCGTAGACGTTGCCGGTGGGGCGGGGCGCCGGCGTGCCGCCGTAGCCGCCGGGGGTGGCGGGCTGCTGCCCGTGCACCTGGCCGCTCGGGGTGCCGTAGGTGGTGCCGAAACTGCGCGGCAGCGGGACCTCCGGGTAGCCGGCGGGCTGGTCGACCTTCTCCGCCCGGTTGCGGCGGACCAGCAGCACGATGAGGGCGATGCCGACGAGCACCAGCGCGATGCCGAAGAACATGATCGGGGAACCTCCGGAGGAGTCGTCGGCGGCGGCGCCCTGCCCGGCGGCCGGATCGAGCCCGGCGGCCGCGGTGTCGGCCGCGCTCACCGGCTCGTTAGCCACGGCGCTCTGCGTCGGGCTGGGGCTCGGCGAGGGCTTCCGCGACGGCGTCGGGGAGGGCGCGGCCGCTGCCGCACCCACCACCCGGGACGAGTCCGAGCCGCGGCCGAGCAGCCGGCCGACCGCGTTCGTCGCCTCGCCCACGACGGTCAACCGACCGCCGGGCGCGCCGGCCAGGAAGGCGACCCGGTAACGGACCGTGATGCTCTTGCCCTTGCAGAGGGTCGGGTTGGCCGGCGAGGTACGGGCCGTGGCCACCGTGCCGTCACCACCCCCGACACCCACCGCCTGCCACTGCCCGCCGATGTTCGCCTGCACCTGGACCTGGTCGGCCTGGATGCCGTCGAGCCGCAGCCCCAGCCCGGTCCGCAGCAGGACGCACCCGTCCGTGCGCTTGCGCACCTCGACCGCCACCGTGCTGGGCGATCCACCGACGGTGAAGCGGTCCGCCGAACGCACCTCCACCCGGTCGCCCTCGGCGAACGCCGGGGACGCCCCGACGGTCACCAGGCCACCCAGCAGCGCGCCCACCGTGGCCAGCCGCACCGCGTGCCGCCGAACCGACATGTCCACCTCACCGTTCCTCGCCCCGGCGGGGCCCCGCGGGTCAGGTTACTACCGGGCCAGGGTGGCCCCTGCTCATTGAGCGCCCCGGATGTGTGCGGCGCCACCCCGGCCCTCGGCCCGGTCCGATCAGGTCGAGGCGGCGGCGAGGGCGTCGCGGCAGAGCCGATCGGCCGTCCGGGTGGTCTCCGGCAGCCGGTAGCGCGGGGTCAGCGCCAGCACCCGGTCGACGGCGTTCGCCAGGCTCATCCGGTGGCCGACGCTGACGAAGACCGGCTTCACCCCGTCCCGGGTACGCAGCACCCGGCCGACCACCTCGCCGCCGTCCCGCAGCGGCGTCCAGGCGCCCCGACGTGGACCCGGCTCGTCCCATTCGCCGACCAGCGGCGTCTTGCCCACCCCGATCGCGGGCAGGCCGGTGACCACGCCGAGATGACAGGCCAGCCCGAACCGGCGCGGGTGGGCCAGCCCGTGCCCGTCGCAGACCAGCAGGTCGGGCCGGACGGTGAGCCGGTCCAGGGCGTCGAGCAGCGCGGGCAGCTCGCGGAAGGCGAAGAGCCCGGGCACGTACCCGAAGGCGGGCCGACCGACGCTGACCGCCGAATCCACCACGGCCAACGTCCGGGCGTCCAGCACCGTGACGGCCGCCGCGAGCCGGTCGCCGCTCTCCGCGTACGCGACGTCGAGGCCGGCCACCGTCGCGGGCGCGGTCGGTCCCGGCCCGGCCAGGTCGGCGAGCGGCCGCAGCTCCTCCTGTACGCGCAGCGCCTCCGCGACGCTGCCCGGCGGCACGTACGGCACCCGGCCGGTCGTCACGGCCGCTCGGTGTCCCGGCGTCCGGCGGCCGGGAGCGGTGTCCGGCACTCAGGCGGGGAGGAGGTCACCGCGTGCCTCGTCGACCCAGCGCAGGACGCGGTGCGCGCCGGCGGCCTCGGCGACCGCGGCGGCCTCGTCGATGAGGGCGAGCGACTGCTCGGGTTGGTCGGCCTCGGCGGCGAGGTAGCCGAGCCCGACCAGGTTCGCGGCGACCCCGGCCTGGAAGCCGATCTCCCGACGCAGCCGGGTGGACTCCTCCATCAGCTGCCGGGCCCCGTCGAGTCGACCGGCGGCCTGCTCGGTGAAGGCCAGATGCCGCAGCACGTACGACAGGGTCATCTTGTCGCCGGCCTCGGTGGCCAGCTCACGGGCGCGCGTGAAGGCCGGGGTCGCCGTGTCGTTGTCGCCGCGGATGACGTGGTGGAGGCAGCCCACCCAGAACAGCGCCTCGCCCTCGCCGCGCACGTCGCCGAGCGCCCGGTACAGCTCGGCGGCCCGCTCGAAGAGCCCCAGCTCGCGCGGGTCCTCGACCTCTTCCTCCAGGAACCGCGCGTGCAGCACCCGCCCACGGGCGAGCGCGAGATCCGCCTCCACCGCGTCGAGCGTCCGCTCGGCGACGGCCAGCGCGGCACCGTCGCCGGCGAACACCGCCTTCTCGTAGAGCTCCCTGGCCCGCTCGATCCGGTCCTCGACGCTCATACCCGCTCCCTGTCCTCGTCGGTTACTGACCCACTCGCCCGTCGATACGCTCGCGCAGCAGATCGGCGTGACCGCAGTGCCGGGCGTACTCCTCGATCATGTGCAGCAGCAGCTCACGCAGCGAGATCTCCTGCCCGTCGGACATCCGCGCCCGGACGCCCAGATCCGGCGTCCCGGCGACCAGCTCGTCGGCGAACGCGATCTCGGCCCGCCAGGCCCGCCACGCCTCCTCGACCACCGCCGGGTCCCCCACCGCGCCGTCGAACGCGCCGTCCCGCTCACCCTCCGGCGAGTAGAGCTTGGGCACGTCCTGACCGGCCATCACCCGCCGGAACCAGCTCCGTTCGACCTCGGCCAGGTGCCGCACCAGGCCGAGCAGCGACATCTTCGATGGCGGTACGGACCGCCGGGCGAGCTGCTCGGCGTCGAGGTCGGCACACTTCAGTTCGAGGGTCAGCCGATAATCGCGGAGGTACCCGACGAGCATCGACCGCTCGTCGTGGTAGCCGCCCTCGGAGCGCGGATCGTCCTCGGGGCGGACGAACATGTTCGACCAGGCGAACTGGGGCGCGGGCTGGTCGGTCTCGGTGGTGGTACGCGCGTCAGACATGCCCGGACCCTCACCCACGGTCCGCCCTCCCGCAACGCATATACGTCCTCACGCCTGGCTGGCGGCGATGGTGGGATCGGCGCCGGGGTCCCCGGCCCGCTGAAGCTCCTCCTCGAACATGACGAACGTCTTCCGCCGGATGCCACTGATCAGCGCTCGCTCCTGAGTCGTCAGGCGGCGACGCTCCGTGTCCGCGGCTTCCTCGATGGCCTTCACGGTCTCGTAGAGCGCGAAGACAGGGGCGTCTCCGCTCAGGTAGCGAGCTCGCTCGAACTCAGTCCATTGCACGAACTGGTCCGCCGTCAGCACGCTGATCTCACCGCCGACCGCAAAGAGGATCTCATCGACAAGATCGTTCGCTGGCCTCCAACCGCCCGAACCACGGTCCAACCGCCAGGCAGCAAGACCGCCGTCTGGGGTTGGCACCATTTTCACCGGCGCCTCGTAGTAGGTGAAGTACGCAGGCAATGTCAGGCCGGGCGTGGCACTCATCTGCCGGATCCTCCGCTCAGCGTCGACTCAAGTGCCGCCCAGAAGTGCTCGCGCTCCCGCCGCAGTATGCCCGTCCGGATGGCTGCTTCCATCCTGGACAAGCTACGGCCCTGTCTGGTGGCCACCGCCTCAAGGTCTCGCCTCACCTCGAAGAGGGCATGCTCCCAACGGGCAACGTCGTCGAGCGCAGTGAGCTGAAGGCGAAATTCCGCTATGTGGCCAGCGGAGGTGCGGACCATCAACTGGACGTCCCGGTAACCGCTGGCCTGTGGGTGCAGAAATCGATCCTCGAACTGCGCTATCTCAAGCTCGGATTCGTCTTTGAGGAGCATAAGACCTTCATAGAGGTCGTCGAGGCGACGGTAGGACACCCTTCCAGCCGCCAGATCCTTCAAACGGGATGCGTCACCGTCGTACTTCGCCACCTTGTCCTCGGCCCGCTGTCGGTCCTTCGGCCGCGGCCGCGGCCGAAACTCCGCTCCGCCTTGCGACGCTTCAACCAACCTTCGCCCCAGCTCGTTGACCTCGCCTTGCGCGACGGCCGCGTCCAAGTACAACTGATCCAGATACTGCTGGCGGTACGTCGCGTCGTCACACCGTTCTCCGTCGAAGCCAGGCTGAAAGGCTCGGCTTTGACCAAGGTCGAAGTAATTGCTGGCCTCCCGCTGGGCTTCTGTGAGCGGAGTGGGAAGGGCCGAAGGTAATGGCCCCGCGGCGACCGCGTCCGCACCCCGTTCGGCGATCTCATCCAGGACGTCGCCCAAGACGTCGATGGCCTGTTGGTGGCTGGCGAGGTGGTGCAGGGTCATCGGCCTGGCCGTCAGGGAGTTCGCCAGCTCCGGCGTCGTCAGGATCATCCGGACCAGGTCGGGGCGCTGCGTCACCTCCCGGACGAGCGCCTCGGCCAGCATCGGCTCGCCGCGCGGCGGCGCCTCCCATGTCTGATCCAGCATCTGCTGGAACTGGGGATCGCCGAAGAGCCGTGTCACGTCCCGGGCAGCCGCGTCGTTCAGCCCCGGCACCAGCCGGCGGAGCGCCGGCGCATCGAGGTGGTTCGCGAACTCGACGGGGGTCACCCCGGCGGCGAAGACCTCGTCGAGAGTGGTGCTGGTGGCGACGGCATCCCGAACGAACACCCCAGCCGAGATCCGGTCGGCGTGAGCACCCAGCCGATCGCGCCGCAGGCCGTCCGGATCCGGCCCGGGTGAAGTTCCGGCGGGTGCGGTGGCGCCGGGCGGGTCTGCGGTACCGGATTCCCAGAGCAGGTGGACGTGGTTGAAGTCCGGCACGTCGTCGACCGCGTCGCGCGGGGTCGGTGGTGGCGCCGGCGGTCGCGGTGGATCGGGTCGCGGCGGCGGGTCGGGCAGGACGTTGAAGTCGCCAGGTGGCCGGCCGGCCAGCGGCATCGGACGACCGTCCCGGCCCAGGACCAGCGCGTCGATCCCGACCACGTTCGCCTGACCCAGCACGCCGCTGTACGTGTAGAGCGGACGGTCCCAGACGTGCCCGCTCTGCGGGTCGAGGTAGAGCACCGTGCCGTTCTGGTTCAGCGCCACCCACGCGTGTGAGCCGCCGCCTTCCCAACTGGTGATGAGGAACGCGTAACTGCCGTGCCCACCCAGGAGCAACTGCTCGCGCAGGTCCCGGTATCCACGCTCGACCGCCTGTCCTGGCCCGAAGCCGGTCGCCGCGCCGGTTTCGGGGCACAGCTTCTGGAACCGTCCTCCGGTGATCTCCTCGACCCGTCGGGGACCGTCCACCTCACCGCCGACCGGACGACGGACGTCCCCCTGCAGGTAGCCGTCGAAGGTACGTGGTGCGGAAACCCTGGGCCGGCCGTGCAGCCACGTGTCATAGAGCGACAGGGTGCAGTCGAGGCAGTTGAGTCCCCGGGTGGCATCTGCCTGCGGGCCGCCGTCGTTCGCGAGCTGGAACCAGCCGTCGTACCGGGGGTCGGCGGTCCGCACGACGCTGCCGTCCGGGTTGCGCGGCATCTGTCGTTCGAGATCGGTCTGGTGCAGCGCGAGCGGTGGGCGCAGCCCACCCCGCACGCCGAATCTGCGGGAGCGGTCGATCGGCGGTGGATCGTCGTCTCCAGTCAATGCCGACCGGTCGGGCGTCTCGACCGAACCGGGTGCGAGGTCGGCGACGTCGTCGTTGATCCGGTAGAAGTGCGCGTCGTCCTCGACCATGACCTGCTTGGGCACGATCGACCCGGCGAGCACCTCCTGCGCCCGCTCACGCAGCTCGTAGCTCTCCTTGCTGGCCTCGAACGCCTCACGATGCCAACGCTGCGCAGCAAGATCATGGCCGGTCCGGCGCAGCTCCATCGCCTGGGCGGCCCAGTCGCTGGCCCGATGCTGGTGCTCGTCGGCCCGCTCACGGAGCCAGTCGGCCTCTTCCCAACGCCGCTTGTCCTCGTGCCACTCCCGCTGCGCCTCGAAGTAACGCTGGTAACGACGCCGGTCCAGCCCTTCGCGATCGGCGGCGCGACGGGCCGCGTGCGAGTCCGGCGTCTTCCGGCGGGGCAGCAACGGATCGGACGGCCCGGGAAGGACCGGCGAGGTGTCGTCGGTCGGCTGGGCCGGCCCGGGAGCCAACGCCTCCAGGAGCGGAAATCGCGGCGACGGCCTCGGGTTCGGGACCGGCGGACCGACGTCCCGACCGGGCGCGGTGGGCGCGGCAACGTGGGTGGGTGGTGACGCGGCGGTCGGCGCGGGCTGCTGGGTCAAGGTGCCGGCCGAGGGGCGGCCGACCGTGGTGTCGCTGCCACCGGTCCGGGGGGAATCGGTGACCACCGGCATCGATCCGTCCGCCATCGGCCGTGGCGTCGGTGCCCCGACGGACGAGAGGCCGGCGTTGACGGGGATCTGGCTGAGGCCTGCGAGCGGCTCCGCCGTCGTCGCAGATCGCAGCGGGGCATTGTCGACGTTGCCGGTCGAGTGCGCCGGACCGGCGTCGGCGAACGTCGAGACCGAGGACGCCAGGCGCGGATCGGCAGCGGTCGAGGAGGGGGTCGGCGTCACCCCCGCCTCCATCGCGACGGACGGGTTCGGGGACAGGTCGACGGTGACCGAGGCGGACGGGACCGACGCCGGAGTCGGGACAGGAGTGGACAGGGCGTCCTGGACGACAGGCCCGTCGATCGACGGCGCCCCGGCCGGCGGAGCAGCGACCACTCCGGGTCGAGGCCCGGACATCTCGGAGGAGGTCACGTCGCTGCCCGGACTGGCGCCGGCCGCCTGGGTGAAGGCGACCGATCGCGGCGAGCTCTCACCGAGGGTGTCCAGCCCGGGTGAGTCCGGGCCGGGCGCGAGGGCAGCCGTACCGTTGAGGTCCGTCGGCGGCAGAGGGGCGCCGGCGAGGCCGGCCATCCGCCCGTCGAGTCGGTGCTGCAGCGCGCTGTCCGCCTGGCTGGTGGTCGCGCCGCCGACGCCCGAGACGGCCGCCCGCGCCAGGTCCTCCAGCGAGGCTCCCTGCCCGGTGACCAGGCCGGCGGCACCCTCGGCGAGGGTCTCGCCGGTCATCTCCCGGCCGAAGTGCTCGCCGATCTCGGCGAACCGCCCGTTGGCGTGCCGGCCCAGGCCGGCGAGCGGCGCCACCGCGCCACCGGCGAAGCCACCGACCGCCGACATACCGACGTCGGCGGCGTCCAGGCCGTGTCGCCGACCGGTGGAGTTCTGGTATGCCTGGGCGGCGAGGCTGACCCCGGCCTCCTGTCCCGCCTCGACGAGCCCACCGAGCGCGGCCCGACGGGCGAAGCCGCGTACGCCGCTCTTGACGACCTCCTTCGCGGCCCGCTCGCTGGCCTCCTTGAGGCCCTCCTTCAGGGCCTTGCGGGCGAGCTGCGCCATGAGCCGCTTGAAGATCTGCTGAACCACCATCCTGCTGGTGGTGATCGCCACGCCGGCCGCGGGCGAGGCTGCGCCGGCGGTGAGCACCGTCGCTACCGCCAGCGAGAGCAGCTCGACGACCAGGATGCCCAGCTCTATCCAGACTTCGAGCTTGGCGCCCTCGATGTCGCAGCCGCACGACTCGACCAGCTGCCCGAGCTCGCCGGTGACCGCGAGCAGGACGGGCAGCGGCGCCTCGTCCCCCTCGGCCACTCGCCGCCACGCGGTGTCGAAGGCCTCGGCCACCGCGCCGATGCCGCCGTAGCCGCTGCGCACCTCGGACGCCGCCGAGGTCGCGTCGTCGCGCGGCCCGGCCAGGACGGCGGCAACCCCGTACCACTGATCGGCGAGGTCCCAGACAGCGCGCTCGTTCCCGTCAGGCCATTCCACCCCGACGACCCAGTCCAGGGCCTCGTAGATCCAGCCGGGCAGGTCCCAGGGGCAATAGCCAAGCGGGTGCGGGATCGGGCTGGGCAGCAGGCTCACGCGCGGATCCTCCGGAGGTCAGCGCCGGTGCCGCTGCGGGAACTGGTGCTGATCGGGGATGCGGCCGAGCTGGCGAGCGATCGCCTCGTCGTTCTCCACGGTCGCGGCGACGGATCGGGCCACGTCGGCGCCGAGCCCCGCCAGGGAGCGACCGACCATCTCCCAGGCGCGCAGCAGCGTCTCCTCGTAACGGCGATACTGCTTCTCGAACGCCGCGCCGATGTCGTCCCGACCCCAGGGCCGCTCGGCGCTCGCCTCCGCGATCGCACCACCCACCTGTCGCCGAGAGGCGCTGACCGCCTCACCCACGAGCGTCAGATCGGCTCCGCCGCGCCGGGCGCGGTCAGGGTCCAGCCAGAGCTGTCCGTCGGTCACGGCGATCACTCTGCCGGCCGGAGGACGCCGTCGGCGCGGCTCAGGAGGGCAGTGAAGTCGTTGGTACGGAGGAACTCCACCGACGGCGAGCCGGTTGGCAGATAGCCGGCGACCAGTTCCTGGGTCGCGGTCACGGCTGCGGCGGAGGCCCGGTGGATCGTCATGGTGATCTTCCGACTCAACGCCCTCGCATCGCGGTCGTGGAAGACCGAGGGCTCGACCTCCACACTGACCAGTTCACCCCGCGCGCCGACGGTCGCGATCACCTGCCCGTCGTCGGAGCGCTCGGTCACCCGCAGCTCAGCGAGTTTGACCTGAAGTTCGTCCAATCCGGACCGAATTCGCTGGTATTGGCCGTACACCTCGTCGAACCGCGCCCGCAGCGCGCGGTTGGCGTTCCGGTCCACGCTCTCGGTCAACGCCGCCCCTCTCCGTCACGGTCGGTAGGGCAGACCATACCGGGTGCCACGGAATCCGTGGGGTCCGGTAATTTCAGGCCGTGATCGAGCGTCAGCAAGCCGAGCAACTGGCCGCCGTATGGGCGCAACGGGACTCCGAACGGCTGGGGTTCCCGTGCACGCCGGTGGTCGAGGAGTTCGATCTGGGGTACCTCATCACCTCGCAGGTCGCCGTTCAGGCGCGCGCGCTCCCCGGCGACCTACCGACGACCATCGTCGACAAGCAGACCGGGGATGTGTCCACCTGGCCGCGCCTGCCGTTCCCCGCCGTCGAGCAGATGTACCGGCAACGTCGACCGCCCGAGCCCCGCGCTCCCCGAACGGTGGACCCGACCAGCCAACTGCTCCGCGAGATCACCCGGCTGCCCACGCCGGGTGCCGCCGCCCACCTCACCCTCGACGGTCGCATCCACCGGGCCTTCGGCGCCAAGGGCGAGATCGAGCTGCACCACCATCCGCTGGTCCGGGCGTACCTCGACGAGCTGCCGCCCGGGCAACTGGTGCGCGGCGGCGATCGGCACGCCGAGATGATCGTCGTCTCCGACGTCCTGCACGAGTACGACCACAACCGCGCCCTCGACGGTCTTCCCCCGCTGACCATGGAGGAGGCGGAGACTCTGCTCGGCCGCGCCGGGATCGAGTTCTTCCGAATCCGCGAGCCTGGCGATCCGGCCGGCGGACGAGCTGAGTTGCCCTGCGACTCGTGCATCAACTTCCTGGTGCGGTTCAACGTGCTGCCCTGGTCGGATCTCGGCTACACCCAGGTGAGGCTTTCGGACCCGCGGGTCGACCCGGACCCGGGACGCTTTCCGCCGGAGGTCACGAATTCCTTGGTCATCGCCGGCTGGCGTCCCCACTTCGGTGACGAGGTGCTTGCTGCCGCGTCTGTCCGGGAGGTGACCGCGGTATCCGGCAGGCGGCACTCCCACCAGGTGTTTCCGGTTGTCATGCCGACCATCACGGCGTTCCCCGGTCTGGTCACCGGTCGCAAGGGCCCTGGAGAACAGGTCTGGATCTCGCGATTCAACATCCGCCCCCGCCAGACCAGCCACACCGCCGATACGCTGGCCGACTTCGGGGCCGTGCTCGGCGTACGGCTCTTTCCGCTGGGCACCGAGCGCGGTGACAGCATCATCGCCGTCGACGAGCACGGCCGGATCTTCGCGCTCGACCAGGCCGGCGAGTGGTTCCTCGGCCCGGACATCGACGCCGCCCTGACCACCCTGCTGCTCGGCCGGGCCCCCGCCTGGGTACGCGACGACGGGACCTGGTGAGGCCCCGGCCGCGAAGGCGACCGGGGCCGGGCCGGGCCGGGCCGGGAACGATCGGATCAGTTGGCCCGCGGAGGCCCGCCCCACCCACCGGTGGGAAGTCGCTCGCCTGCCACGGCGAGGATCCACAACACCCACCGCAAACCCGGTGAACGTTAGTGGACACCGCACTAGCTGAGGACGACCTGCTCGTCTCCGAAGTCCGCGACGATCTGCAGCTTGCCACCGAGGCCAGCCACGTATCGCGCGATCGTTCCGAACTCAGTGGTCGACAGCTCACCCTTCTCGATGGCCGAGACCCGAGCCTGGGAGACCTCCATCCGGCCGGCCAGCTCGGTCTGGCTCACGCCATGACGTTCGCGCACCTCCTTGAGGCGCTCGGCGCGTACCTCTCCGAGCATCCGCTCGGTGTGCTCGGCGACCTTGTCCTCATCCAGGTTCATGCGGGAGCGAGTGTCCCGCCAACTGGGTGCCATCAGCGTTCCCCCTTCAACTCCCGCAGGTGTTCGGCGAACAGCTTGTCGGCCACAAGGATGTTGGTCTCGTACCAGCCCTTCCAGTTGCCAGCCTTGTTCCCAGCGACCAACAGGATGGCCGCCCGGTTCGGATCGAAAGCAAACAAGATACGTATCTCGGTACTTCCCGACGAGCCGGTCGGAGTTCCTTCATGTCCTTGTAGTCCGAACCCTTGACGCGGTCCACCAACGACCGCTCCAAGATCGGGCCCTCACGGGCAAGGATGTCAATGGCAGCCGCCACCTGGTTGGCGGTCTCAGGGTCTTCCTTACTCAGCCGGACGAGCCACTCGTCGACCTCGTCGGTCAGGTCGATCTGCCACTCACCCACACCCGAACTATAGCGCCTCTACAACGCCTGGGTTGTAGAACTTTCGAACCGACTCTGCGCTGGGGGGGGCAGGAGGATCACGACAACTCCACCCCCGTCAGGACCATGACGCGCGGCTCGGTGTAGTCGTCCATCGCGCTGCGCAGCCCTTCCCGCCCGACCCCGCTCCCCTTCACCCCGCCGTACGGCATCTGGTCGGCCCGGTACGACGGCACGTCCCCCACGATCACCCCGCCGACCTCCAGGCTGCGCGCGGCGGCGAACGCGGTCTGGAGGTTGTGCGTGAACACCCCCGCCTGCAACCCGTACGCGGAGTCGTTGACGGCGGCGAACGCGGCCTGGTCGCTCTCGACCGGCCCGACCACCAGCACCGGCCCGAACACCTCCTCGGTGCACACCTTCGCGTCCGCCGGCACCCCCGAGAGCACCGTCGGCGGATAGGTCGCGCCCTCCCGCCGGCCACCCACCTCGATGGTGGCCCCGGCGGCGACGGCCTCGTCGACCCACGCCTCGACCCGCTCAGCAGCCTCGAGTGACACCAGCGGCCCGACGTCCGTCAGCGGATTCGACGGGTCTCCCGTCCGCAGTTCCTCGATCGAGGCGATCAGTCGGGGCAGGAAGCCGTCGTAGAGCCATTCGTGCACGTACACCCGCTGCACGGCGATGCAGGACTGGCCGGCCTGGTAGTTGGAGAAGGTCGCGATCCGGTGCGCGGCGAAGGTCAGGTCCTCGTCGGAGTTCCAGTCCTCGCAGATCACCGCCGCCGCGTTCCCGCCCAGCTCCAGGGTCACGTGCTTCTCCGGCGCCTGCCGGCGGATGGCCGCGCCGACCGGCCCGGAGCCGGTGAACGACACCACCGGCAGCCGCGGGTCGGCGACCAGCTCGGCGGCGCGCTCGTTGGGCAGCGGCAGCACCGAGAACATCCCCTCGGGCAGGTCGGTCTCGGCCAGGATCTCGCCGAGCAGCAGCGCCGAGAGCGGGGTGGCCGGGGCGGGCTTGACGATGATCGGGGCGCCGACCGCGATGGCCGGGGCGACCTTGTGCGCCACCAGGTTGAGCGGGAAGTTGAACGGTGCGATGCCCAGCACCGGCCCCTTCGGCACCCGCCGGACCAGCGCGATCCGCCCGGTGGCCGCCGGGTCGGTGTCGAGGCGTTGCAGCTCGCCGGAGAAGCGCCGGGCTTCCTCGGCCGCCCACCGGAACGTGGACACCGCCCGCCCGACCTCGGCCTTCGCCCACTTGACCGGCTTGCCGTTCTCGGCGGTGATCAGCGCCGCGACCTCGTCGGCCCGCTCGGCGAGCCGCCGGGAGACGTGGTCCAGGGCCGCCGCGCGGGCGTGCGCGGGCAGGGCCGCGGCCTGCGCCGCCACCCCGGCCGCCGCCGCGACGGCGGCTTCGACCTGGTCGGCCGTGGCGAGGGTGGTACGCCCCACCGTCCGGCCGTCGTAGGGGTGGGTGACGGTCAGCTCGCCCTCGCCGTGAGCGGGGCGGCCGGCGACGAAGAAGGCTCTCGGCTCCACACCTCGGCAGCGTAGACGACGCAGGCCCGCGCGGAAACAGTTGCTCAAGGCCTTGTGGGCCGCGAATTCAGTAGCGAAGATGGCAGACAGATTGCGATTACCTCCGCTGATCTCACCCCCGGCCATCCCTCGGAGACTTCTGATGAGCGACCAGCAGCAGCTGCGCAACTTCGTCAACGGCGAGTACGTCGACGCGGTGGACGGCGGCTACGCCGACCTGATCGACCCCTGTACCGGCGAGGTCTTCGCCCAGGCGCCGGTCTCCGGTGCGGCGGACGTCGACGCGGCCATGAAGGCCGCCGCCACCGCCTTCGAGAGCTGGCGGGACACCACCCCCGGCGAGCGGCAGAAGGCCATGCTCAAGCTCGCCGACGCGGTGGAGGCCCGGGCCGCCGAGCTGGTCGACGCCGAGGTGCGCAACACCGGCAAGCCCCGCCAGCTCACCGCCGACGAGGAGCTGCCCCCGGCGGTGGACCAGTTCCGCTTCTTCGCCGGCGCCGCCCGCCTGCTCGAAGGCCGTTCGGCCGGCGAGTACATGGCCGGTCACACCTCCTACGTCCGGCGCGAGCCGATCGGCGTCTGCGCCCAGGTCACGCCCTGGAACTACCCGCTGATGATGGCGGTCTGGAAGATCGCCCCGGCCCTGGCGGCCGGCAACACGGTGGTGCTCAAGCCGTCGGACACCACGCCGGTGTCGACGCTGCTGCTGGCCGAGATCGCGTCGGAGTTCTTCCCGCCGGGCGTCTTCAACGTCGTCTGCGGTAACCGGGACACCGGTCGTGCCCTCGTGGCGCACCCGACCCCGCAGCTGGTGTCGATCACCGGCTCGACCCGCGCCGGCATGGAGGTCGCCTCCGCCGCCGCGCCGGACCTCAAGCGGACCCACCTGGAGCTGGGCGGCAAGGCCCCGGTGGTGATCTTCGACGACGCGGACATCGCGGCGGCGGCCGAGGCGATCGCGGTCGGCGGCTACTTCAACGCCGGCCAGGACTGCACCGCCGCCACCCGGGTGCTCGCCGGCCCCGGGATCTACGACGACTTCGTCGCCGCCCTCGCCGAGCAGGCCCGCAACACGAAGACCGGCGCGCCGGACGACGAGGACGTGCTCTACGGCCCGCTGAACAACGCCAACCAGCTCGCCCGGGTGCGCGGCTTCGTGGACCGGCTGCCGGACCACGCGAAGGTCGACACTGGCGGTTCGCAGGTCGGCGAGCGCGGCTACTTCTACGCTCCGACGGTGGTCTCGGGCGTGCGGCAGGCCGACGAGATCATCCGGGACGAGGTGTTCGGCCCGGTCATCACCGTGCAGCGCTTCTCCGACGAGGACGAGGCGGTGCGCTGGGCCAACGGCGTCGACTACGGGCTGTCCGCCTCGGTCTGGACGAAGGACCACGGCCGGGCGATGCGGATGACCCGCCGGCTCGACTTCGGCTGCGTCTGGGTGAACACCCACATCCCGTTCGTCTCGGAGATGCCGCACGGCGGCTTCAAGCACTCCGGGCACGGCAAGGACCTCTCGGTCTACAGCCTGGAGGACTACACCCGGATCAAGCACGTCATGCACAACATCGAGGGCTGACCACCTGTGAGCGCGAGGAGCGAGCCGGGGTTGCGAGCCCCGCAGTCGCGAACGAAAGAGGGCTGAGCCTTGACTTCTTCTGACGAGCTGCACAAGCGGCGCGGGGCTGCGGTCGCGCGCGGCGTCGGCAGCACAATCTCGTCGTACGTGGACCGGGCGGGCGGCGGCACCATCACCGACGTCGACGGCCGGGAGTGGATCGACTTCGCCGCCGGCATCGCGGTCACCAACGTTGGCAACGCCGCCCCGAAGGTGGTCGAGGCGGTCCGGGCCCAGGTCGAGCGCTTCACCCACACCTGCTTCATGGTCGCGCCGTACGAGTCGTACGTGGCGGTCTGTGAGCAGCTCAACGCGCTGACCCCGGGGAGCTTCGAGAAGCGCTCGGCGCTGTTCAACTCCGGCGCCGAGGCGGTGGAGAACGCCGTCAAGATCGCCCGGCACGCCACCGGGCGGCCGGCGGTGGTGGTCTTCGACCACGCGTACCACGGCCGGACCAACCTGACCATGGCGCTGACCGCGAAGAACATGCCGTACAAGCACCGGTTCGGGCCGTTCGCCGGGGAGATCTACCGGGTGCCGATGTCGTACCCGCTGCGCGACGGGGGCCTGGACGGCGCCACGGCGGCCGCGCGGGCGATCGAGATGGTGGAGAAGCAGGTCGGCGCGGAGAACGTCGCCGCGCTGCTGATCGAGCCGATCCAGGGCGAGGGCGGTTTCGTCGTACCGGCGGAGGGGTTCCTGCCGGCGCTGCGCGAGTGGGCGACGGCGGCCGGGGTGGTCTTCATCGCCGACGAGATCCAGACCGGGTTCTGCCGGACCGGCGAGTGGTTCGCCTGCCAGCACGAGGGCGTCGAGCCGGACCTGATCACCCTGGCCAAGGGCATCGCCGGCGGCCTGCCCCTCGCCGCGGTGACCGGGCGGGCGGAGCTGATGGACGCGGTGCACGTCGGCGGCCTCGGCGGCACCTACGGCGGCAACCCGATCGCCTGCGCCGCCGCGCTCGCCGCCATCGAGACCATGCACGAGCTGGACCTGGCCGCTGCGGCCCGGCGGATCGAGTCGGTGATGGGCGACCGGCTGCGCGCCATCGCCGAGCGCGACCCACGGGTCGCCGAGGTGCGCGGCCGGGGCGCGATGCTCGCCGTGGAGTTGGTGCAGCCCGGCACCCTGACCCCCGACCCGGCCGCCACGGCGGCGGTCTCGGCGGCCTGCCACGCCGCCGGCCTGCTCACCCTCACCTGCGGCACGTACGGCAACGTGCTCCGCTTCCTGCCCCCGCTGGTCATCTCCGACGACGAGCTGGCCCGGGGACTGGACATCCTGGACGCTGCCTTCGACTGACGCCCATCACGGCCCGCCGCCTGAACCCGTCCCTCACTTGAGGGGCGGGTTCAGTGCGTTGTCCGCTCAAGAGCGATCCGCCTCGTTCTGATGCGCCCGAAGCCGTTGACAGCGCGGCTCCCGTCCCGCCACCCTGTCTTATAGTCTTACTGTCGTAGGACAATAGAAGGGTTGCCACGGGTGATCGAGTTCGTGCTGGACGGCCGGTCCAAGGTGAACACCTATGTGCAGCTGATCCAGCAGGTCAAACAGGCCCTGCGGGTCGGCCTGCTGTCGCCGGGCGACCAACTGCCGAAGGTCCGGGACGTCGCACAGTCGCTGGCGATCAACCCGAACACGGTGCTGAAGGCGTACCGGGAGCTGGAGATCGAGGGTCTGGTCGGTGGCCGACCGGGGGTGGGCACGTTCGTCCGGCGCACCCTGGCCGGCGCGTCCCTGCCGAACCAGGCCGAGCTGCGCGAAGACCTGGTCGCGTGGCTGCACCGGGCGCAGGCCGCCGGCCTCACGGCCGAGGACGTCGTCGCCCTGGTGGAGACCACGCTACGAGCCACCCTCGACGACGACGCCCCGCAGAAGGAGCCCGCGTGAGCGGAACGAGAGGACAGAGGATGGACATGGTCTTGGAGGCCGACCGGCTGGGCAAGCGGTACGGCAGCGCCTGGGCGTTGCGGGACTGTTCGCTGCAACTGCCGGCCGGTCGGATCGCCGCGCTGGTCGGGCCGAACGGTGCGGGCAAGAGCACGCTGCTGCACCTGGCCGTCGGCCTGCTCAAGCCCGACGCGGGCGCGGTGCGGGTGTTCGGCAGGTCGCCGTATCGTGACACGGAGGGCCTGGCCGACATCGGGTTCGTCGCCCAGGACACCCCGCTGTACCGGGACTTCACCGCCGCCGAGCTGGTCACCGCCGGCGGCAAGCTCAACCGGCGGTGGGACGCGGGGCTGGCCCGTACCCGGCTGGCTCAGCTCGGCATACCGCCGGACCGGCCGGTCGGCAAACTCTCCGGCGGGCAACGAGCCCAGGTGGCACTCGCCCTGGCGCTGGCCAAAAGGCCCCGGCTGCTGCTGCTCGACGAACCGGTCGCCAGCCTCGACCCGCTGGCCCGCAGGGAGTTCCTCCAGTCACTGATGGGCAGCGTCGCGGACGCCGGCACCACCGTCCTGCTCTCCTCGCACCTCCTGGCCGACCTGGAACGGGTCTGCGACTACCTGATCGTGCTCAACGCCGCCCAGGTGCAGCTCGCCGGCGCGGTCGACGACCTGGTCGCCTCGCACCGGCAGCTGGTCGGCCCGCGGCACGACGGCGGCCCGATCGGCGGCGTCGCCGAGGTGGTCCGGGCCAGCCACACCGACCGGCAGTCCACGCTGCTGGTCCGCACCGACGGCCCGGTCACCGATCCCGCCTGGACGGTGCGCGACGTCGGCCTGGAGGACGTCGTCCTGGCCTACCTGGCCGACGGCGCAACGCAGACCAGTCACAGCGAGTGGGGGGTGCCGGCATGATCTGGCTGACCTGGCGGCAACACCGCAAGCAGGCGTTCTTCACTCTGCTGGGGTTCGCGGCGCTCGCCGCCCTGATGGTGCCGATCGGCCTGTCGATGCGGCACACCTTCGCCGACCTCGGGCTGGCGGAGTGCGTACGCCAACTGAACGACCCGAACGTGGCGGCGGCGACCCGGGACGGCTGCGACGCGGGCTTCCACCGCTTCACCAACCAGTACGGCAGCCTCAACCTGGTGGCCGTACTGCTGCTCACCCTGCCGGTGCTGGTCGGCCTGTTCTGGGGCGCCCCGCTGGTCGCCCGGGAGGTGGAGCACGGCACCCACCGCTTCGTCTGGACCCAGGGCGTCGGCCGGACCCGCTGGGCGCTGGTGAAGTTCGGGCTGGTCGGTGCCGCCGTGGTGGCCCTCGCGGTCGGCTACGGGCTGGGCATGTCGTGGTGGGTCGACCCGCTCACCCAGGCCGCCCGGGAGGGCCGGCTCGGCCTGATCGTCTTCGACCTGCAGGGCGTCGTCCCGATCGGGTACACCCTCTTCGCCGTGGCGCTCGGCATCTTCGCCGGCACGGTGTGGAAGCGGATGCTCCCCGCCATGGGCATCACCCTGGCCGGGTTCATCGGCGTACGGGCGGCGGTGGAGATCCTGGCCCGACCGCACTACCAGCCCGCCCGGACCCTCACCGTCCCGATCGAGGGGACCGCGGAGCCGTTGACGGAGCGCGGCGACTGGATCCTCTCCATGGGCATCCGCAACGCCGACGGGACGATGGTGGCGGCAGACACCCGGATCATGTGCCCGCCGGGTGGGAAGGGACCGGACGGCCGGGCCTGCGGTGCCGAGCTGGGCCTCGGGCCGGGTGCCTACAACTGGCAGCTGTACCAGCCAGCGGGCCGGTTCTGGCTGTTCCAGGGCATCGAGGCCGGCATCTTCGTCGCCCTCGCGGCGCTCCTGCTCTACCTCGCTGTCCGCCGCATCCGCCGCATCGCCTGACGACCGCCAGCGCTCCTCGGTGGAACACCATGGGTGCCCCGGCGCCCCGGAGACACCCATGGTGTTCCACCGACCGCCCGGGCCGACGCGCCGTCACGATGGCGGGCGCCTCGGCACCGAACGGCAACCGCGCGGCGGCGCGGTCAGCGGAGCAGCTCCACCACGTTACGACGGACCAGGTTCTTGCCCGGCCCGCGGATCAGCTCCATCGCGGCGGCGTTGAGCAGCACGCAACTACCCGACGGGCCGGTCACCGACACGGTCACCACCTTGCCGTTGTCCAGGTTGGTCACCCGCAGCCGGGTGCCGACCGGGAACTGTCCGCTGGTCGCGGCGGGCGCGCCGCCCTCCGCGGAGAACGTGATCGCCCCGGTGCAGACGCTCTGCCCGGCCGGTGCGCCCACCCCGCCGCCGGGCCCGGCGGCACCGGGCTGTGCATTGCCCGGCCGGGTCTGGCCGCCGGCCTGCGCGCCGCCGCCCGGCCGCGCCGGCCCGCCGGACGGGGCCCCGCCACCACCGTCCAGGCGCTCCACCAGGTTGCGCCGGATGACGTTCCTGCCCGGCTCCCGGACCAGGTCCATCGCCGCCACGTTGAGCAGCACGCAGCTGCCCGACGGGCCGGTCACCGACACCGTCGCCGCCTTGCCGTTGTCCAGGTTGGTGACCCGCAACCGGGTCCCCACCGGGAACCGGTCGCTGGTCGCCGCCGGCGCCCCACCCTCGGCCGAGAACGTCACCGACCCCTGGCAGGCGCTCGCCCGGGCGGGCGTGGTGTCGGCGAAGCCGAACCCGGTCCCGACCGCCACCACCGCCGAGGCGACCACCGCCACCCCCGCCGCCAGAACATGCTTCCGCTGCACCTTCACCGTGTCTCCCGTCGTCCGGTGATCTCCGTACGCCGCCTGGTACGGCGTGGGAGCGCTGACCGGTTCAGCGGTTCTGGCAGGAAGGCTTTCCGAAGGGGCGATCGGCGACTGAGAGCGACATCCAGCGGTACGCGTCGTCACCAGCCCGTCACTGGGCCCGCCCGATACCCAGGGTGCTCTGCCTCGGCAGCATCCCGGAGGCGACCACCGCCTGGGTGACCGGGGCGACGAGCTGGGCGAGCCGGCCGACCGCCGGGCCGAGCGCCCGCCAGGGTGCCGCGGCCAGCTCGTCCGTACGCCGCTCCACCTCGTCGCGGAGCCGGCGCCCGGCGTCGGTGGCCACGCCCGCGGCGTCCACCAGGCCCCGGCCGGCGAGCCGGTCCCGGGCGGCGGCCCACTCCTCGTCGGTCCAGCGCCGGCTGGCGAAGACCTCGACCGGTGCGGCGCCCACGGCGGCGAAGGAGACCAGCGCCTCGGTCGGGTCGAGGCCGGCGGTGAGCAGCGCCGCCACGTGCCCGTCGCCGCGGTGCTCGCGGAGAATGGTGGCGGCCTGCCAGAGCGCCAGGTGCGGGGCGTCCGGCCAGGGCAGGTCGGCGTTGGCGGCGGCCAGCGGACGCCCGGCCAGGTCGGCGGCCTCGACGGCGCGGCGGGCCAGCGCGGCGGCCTCGGCCAGCTCCGGCGAGTCGACCCGGTCGCCGAGCAGGGCACGCAGCGCCCGGTCCACGCCGGACAGTCGGGCGTCGAGCACCTTCGCCGGGTCGGCGACGGACCAGATCGCCGGGACGTACTCGGCGGCCATGCGGGGGCTGAAGCTGTAGTAGGTGGCCGTGACCAGTTCGGGCCCCGCCGCGCCCAGCGGGGCGGAGCGCAGGGCGAAGTAGCCCGGCCAGCGCTCGTCGGTGGCCAGGCCGAGGTTCGCGGCCTCCTCGGTGAGCTCCGGCGCGTAGTAGACCAGCGCGTGCACCGGCTCGATCAGCTGCCACATCCTGCGGACCATCGTCGCGTCCATGTCACCCTCCCCCGGGTCGGCAATCTTGTCAGCGTCAAGTTTGCCCGGAGGGGTGGGAACTTGTCAATGTAAAGTTTCGGGGAAAGGCGTGGGCCCGGCACGGACCGGGCCCACCTGGAGAAGTCAGATGTCGTTGTGCCAGCCGCGGTTGATCTCACCGGCGGGTCGCGGCTCCCCCTTGGCCACCACCCGCCAGAAGCGGTCCGGCTCGGCGTGGTCGCGCAGCGAGACCTCGGCGCCGACCCGTACCCGGCGGTCGTCGCGCACCCAGGCCACCAGGTGGCGGTCGTCGCTGACCAGCTGGAGCTGCACCATCATCCGTTCCCGCGTCCCGACCATCACGACCGCCCTTCCCGTGCCACCACGCCACCGCGCCCGCGGGGCGGGACACAGCATGAAGGGGTGTCGATCGATCGGGCAACCGGTATTGGCGATCAGGGGTGAGGTGGGTCACCATGGGCGCGAGGAGGTCGCCAATGGCTGACCCGTGGCTCGCCCTGGAATTCGGCGCCGATCCGGCTGAGCGGATCGCGCAGGTCGGCGCCGCCCATGAAGCCTTCCTCACCGGCGGCACCGAACCGCAACTGGTGCGGGAGGTCGTCCGGCACTCGTGGCGCCGCTCGGCGCAGGCGCTCCTCGACCCGGAGGCCACCGCCCCGGTCGACCTCGCCGACGACGCGCTGGAGAGCTACCGCGCCGCCCACCCCCTCGCCCGGGTGCTGCCGCTCTTCCGGGACCTGCTCGGCGGCATCGCCCAGGACGGCGCCCACCTGATGGCGGTCTGCGACGCGTACGGGCGACTGCTCTGGGTGGAGGGACATCCGGGGGTGCTCCGGCACGCCGAGCGGATGAACTTCGTCCCCGGCGCCCGCTGGGACGAGGCGCACGCCGGCACCAACGCCCCCGGCACCGCCCTCGCCGTCGACCACAGCGTGCAGATCTTCGCCACCGAGCACTTCGTCCGGCCCGTGCAGCGCTGGACCTGCGCCGCCGCCCCCATCCACGACCCGGCCACCGGGCGGCTGCTCGGCGCCGTCGACATCACCGGCGGCGACCACCTGGCCAACCCGCAGAGCCTCGCCCTGGTCCGGGCCACCGCCCGGGCCGCCGAGGCGGCTCTCGCCCAACCCCTCGACCCGGACGTGGTCACCGTCAGCGCGCTCGGCCGGGACGAGGCGGAGCTGCGCGTCGGCGGTCGCCGGATCCGGCTCGGCCGCCGGCACAGCGAACTGCTGGTGCTGCTCCTCGACCACCCGGAGGGGCGCACCGGCGAACAGCTCGGCCTCGACCTGTACGGCGACGACCGGCTGCACCCGGTCACCCTGCGCGCCGAACTGTCCCGGCTGCGCCGGGCGCTCGGCCCGGAGCTGCTCGACTCCCGGCCGTACCGGCTGCGCGGGACCGTGCGCGCCGACTTCCGTACCGTCACCGAGCTGCTCGACCGGGGCGACCCGGCGGGAGCGCTCCAGGCGTACGGCGGGCCGTTGCTGCCCGGGTCGGACGCGCCGGGAGTGACGCGACTGCGCCGGCTCATCGACGGGCAGCTCCGCGCGGCCGTGCTGGCGACCGCGGACCCGGCGCTGCTCGCGGCCTGGACCGCGACGCCCGCCGGGACCGACGACCTCACCGCCTGGCAGGCCCTGGCGCGGGCGTTGCCGCCGGGCGCGCCCCGCCGGCCCCTCGCGGTGGCACGCGCCAACCAGCTCTCCCTGGAGTACGACCTGCCGCGCGCAACGTTGCTGCAACGTCCCCGAAACTAACGTCCCCGCCGTCACCCGAGACGGACGGCGGAGGTACCCATGGCGCGCTACGACGCCCCCACCCACTGGCAGTCCCGCTACGACCACTTCATCGGCGGCGAGTACGTCAAGCCGCACGGCGGCCAGTACTTCGAGAACCCGACCCCGGTCACCGGCCAGACCTTCTGCGAGGTGGCCCGCGGCACCGCCGAGGACGTCGAGAAGGCCCTCGACGCCGCGCACGGCGCCGCCGACGCCTGGGGACGCACCTCGGTCGCCGAGCGGGCGCTCATCCTCAACAAGATCGCCGACCGGATGCAGGACAATCTGGAATCCCTCGCCGTCGCAGAGACCTGGGAGAACGGCAAGCCGGTACGCGAGACCCTGGCCGCCGACATCCCCCTGGCGATCGACCACTTCCGCTACTTCGCGGGGGCGATCCGGGCCCAGGAGGGCTCGCTCGGCGAGATCGACGACGACACCGTGGCGTACCACTTCCACGAGCCGCTCGGCGTCGTCGGGCAGATCATCCCGTGGAACTTCCCGATCCTGATGGCGACCTGGAAGCTCGCCCCGGCGCTCGCCGCCGGCAACGCGGTGGTGCTCAAGCCGGCCGAGCAGACCCCGGCCTCCATCCACTACCTGCTGTCGCTGATCGCCGACCTGCTTCCGCCGGGCGTGGTCAACGTGGTCAACGGCTTCGGCGTCGAGGCGGGCAAGCCGCTCGCGTCCTCGCCCCGGGTGGCGAAGGTGGCGTTCACCGGCGAGACCACCACCGGGCGGCTGATCATGCAGTACGCCAGCGAGAACATCAAACCCGTCACGCTGGAGCTGGGCGGCAAGAGCCCGAACATCTTCTTCGACGACGTCAGCGCCCGCTCCGACGACTTCCTCGACAAGGCCCTCGAGGGCTTCACCATGTTCGCCCTCAACCAGGGTGAGGTCTGCACCTGCCCGTCCCGGGCCCTCATCCAGCAGGGGCACTACTCGGACTTCCTGGCCGCGGCGGTCTCCCGCACCGGCGCGATCAAGCAGGGCCACCCGCTGGACACCGACACGATGATCGGCGCGCAGGCCTCCAACGACCAGCTGGAGAAGATCCTCTCCTACCTGGACATCGGGCGGCAGGAGGGCGCCCGCGTGCTGACCGGTGGTGAGCGGGCCGACCTGGGCGGGGAGCTCTCCGGCGGGTACTACGTGCAGCCGACCGTCTTCGAGGGCGACAACTCGATGCGGATCTTCCAGGAGGAGATCTTCGGCCCGGTCGTCTCGGTGACCTCCTTCGCCGACCTCGACGACGCCGTGAAAATCGCCAACGACACGCTGTACGGCCTCGGCGCGGGCGTCTGGACCCGGGACATGAACACCGCGTACCGGGCCGGACGGTCGATCCAGGCCGGGCGGGTCTGGACGAACTGCTACCACGCGTACCCGGCGCACGCCGCGTTCGGCGGGTACAAGCAGTCCGGCATCGGCCGGGAGAACCACAAGATGATGCTGGAGCACTACCAGCAGACCAAGAACCTGCTGGTCAGCTACTCCACCAAGAAGCTCGGCTTCTTCTGATGGGTGCCGTCTCCGACGGTGCCGCGGCGCCCGGTTCGCCGGGCGCCGCGGCGCCGCCGCCCGTGACGGTCACGCCCGCCGCGGCAGACCTGATCCGGTCGCTGCGCGGGCGGCACGGGCCGCTGATGTTCCACCAGTCCGGCGGCTGCTGCGACGGCAGCGCCCCGATGTGCTACCCGGCCGGCGAGTTCCGCACCGGCGGCTCCGACGTCCTCCTGGCGGCGCTCGCCGTGGACGGCGTCCCCGAGCCCGTCGAGTTCTGGATGTCGAAGTCCCAGTGGGACCTCTGGAAGCACACGAGGCTCACCGTCGACGTCGTCCCCGGCCGAGGCAGCGGCTTCTCCCTGGAGGCCCCCGAGGGAGTCCGTTTCCTGATCCGCTCCCACCTCGCCTGACCCCGCCTCCCCCCGCGCGATCTTGCACTTAGGGTCCGCGAAATATCCTTCTTGCCCTTGTTGTCGGGGCAGTAAGTGCAAGATCGCGAGGGCGGACTGGGGAGGGAGGGGGGAGGGAGGAGGGGGGTCAGGTGAGGGCGGCGCGGACGGTGGCGATGATTTGGGCGGGGCGGCGGTAGAGGTCACGGTCGGTGAAGTAGCGCATTCGCCACCCGCTGGCGTCCAGCCAGTTGACTCTGTCGCGGTCGTGCCGCAGCCGCTCCCGGTCCAGGTGGGAGAGTCCGTCGTACTCGATGCCGACGCGGCGTTCGCGATACCCGAGGTCGATGCGGAAACGCGGAACACCGCACTCGTCCTGCACCCAGACCTGCGGTTCGGGTGCAGGCAGGCCTCCGTCGATGAGGACCAGCCGGAGCTGACTCTCCTGCCGACACTCTGCGCGTCCGTCCGCCAGTGCCACCAGGTCTCGCGCCTGACGAACGCCGCGCAGCCCCCGATGCATCGTCAATTCGTGAAAGAGATCGTCCCGGGCGACCGCCCTCGTTCGGAGAGCGGCGTCGAGCACGGGCATCGCATCCCAGCGGCGGACGGTGCGAGCCAGGTCAACCGCGCACTGCGCGGCTGGGACGCACGGCAGCCCGCGGATCATCACCGGACGTACCGGAAGAACCGAGTGGTGGACGACCAAGCCGGGCAGCCGCGGCCTGGACACCTCGGGCGGCACCTGCACGTGCACTGCCCCCTCGGGCAGCACGCCGAAACCGTGACGGCGGGCGGCGCTCTGCATGGTCAGCATGGCCTCCTCGGGAAGACACAGCATGAGGGCGCGCAGTTCGTTCTCGTCGTCGCACACCTGACGGGCATAGACACCCCGCCGCACCCTCAGCAGTGCCTCTCTGCTGACCTGGGTCCTGATTCGCTTCTTGGTGAGGGTCCGCATCAGCACCCTGGTACGCCACAGCTCGGTCGACATACCCGCACCATCTGCGGCCCACCTTCGCCCAGCCACCCCTCCCCACCCACCCTGTGGACAGCCCCCTCCCCTGTGGACAACCCACCCCACCTCTGACCCCCGTGCTAGCCCCCACCTCCCCCTTCCGCGATCTTGCACTTAGTGCCCGCGATTTGCGCAATTTGCCGGTAAAGCGAGGGCGCAAAATGCAAGATCGCGCGCGGGAGGGGTGGGGGTTAGCGGGCGTCGAGGAGGGGTTGGTGGGGGTTCCAGGGTGGGCCGCCGGCGGCGTCGCGGCGGCGGCGGGCGATCGCGGACAGGGCCTCCAGGACCACGCGGTTGCCGAGGTAGGCGGTGATGTCGGCGTGGTCGTAGGGCGGGGCGACCTCGACCACGTCGACGCCCACCACCGGCAGCTCGTAGCAGACCCGGCGGACCGCGTCGAGGAGCTGCCGAGAGGTGAGGCCGCCCGGCTCGGGGGTGCCGGTGCCGGGGGCCATGCCGGGGTCGACCACGTCCACGTCGACGGAGAGGAAGACCCCCTCGCACTCGTCGGTGGCGATCGCGAAGGCCTCCGACAGGCACTCGTCGAGCCCTCGGGCGACCACCTCGGTCATCTCGTACGACCGCATCCGCTGGTCCGCCATCCAGGACAGCGTCTCCGGCCCCGGCCAGTAGCCGCGCAGGCCGATCTGGAGGAAGCGGTCGCCGCGTACCGCGCCGGACTCGATGAGCCGGCGCATCGGCTGGCCGTGCCCGTGCAGCGAGCCGAACTCGATGTCCCCGGTGTCGGCGTGCGCGTCGAAGTGCACCAGCGACACCCGGCCGAGCCCGTGCTGCCGGGCCACCCCGGTGGCGTCGGGCAGGGCGATGGAGTGGTCGCCGCCGAGCACGATCGGGATCGCCCCCGCGGCGGCGACGGCGTGCACGGCCGTCTCCAGGGACGACAGCGACCGCTCGATGTCGCCGGAGAACATCTCGACGTCACCGGCGTCATACACCCGGAGGTCCCGCAGGGCGTCCACGCGGAACGCGAGGGACGGGCGGGAGCCGTCGTGCGGCAGGTAGCAGGCCTGCCGGATGGCGGACGGGCCGAACCGGGTGCCCGGCCGGTGCGAGGTGCCCCCGTCGAAGGGCGCGCCGACGATGACGACGTCCGCGTCCGCGTACGTCACCGGCTCCTCGAGGGTACAGGGCGGCACGCCGAGGAAGGTGATGTCGGGGCCGAACATCGGGCCGTAGCGGGTCACCGCTCCTCCATCCCCCACGGCGAGCCGTAGCCGGTCAGCAGGTCCAGGAAGGGTACCGGCGGCAGCGCCTCCGGGCCGAGCACCCCGGCGCCGGACCAGGCGCCGGTGGCGAGCAGTTCGAGGGCGACCACCGGGTTGACGGCCGTCTGCCAGACCACCGCCTGGTGGCCGTACTCCTTCATCGACCACCCGTTGTCGACGACGTGGTAGAGGTAGACCTTCCGGGGCCGGCCGTCGACCCCGGTGCCGGTGACGTACGTGCCGGCGCAGGTCTTGCCGCGCATCCGGTCGCCGAGGGTGGCGGGGTCGGGCAGGCAGGCGGCCACCACGTCCCGCGGGGAGACCTGGGCGCCCCGCACCGACACCGGGCGGGTCGAGTCCAGCCCGAGCTTGTGCAGGGTCTTCAGCACCTCGATGAACTCGTCGCCGAGGCCGTACTTGAAGGTGACCCGCTTCGCCTTCACCCAGCGCGGGATGAGCAGCACCTCCTCGTGCTCCACGTTGACGCACTCCACGGGGCCGATCCCCTCCGGGAAGTCGAAGACCTCCGGCTCGCTGAACGGCGGGGTGGTGTACCAGCCCCGGTCGGCCTCCCAGATCACCGGCGGGTTGAGGCATTCCTCGATGGTGGTCCAGATGGAGAACGACGGCGCGAAGTCGTACCCGTCGACGGTGAGGTTCGCGCCGTCGCGGATCCCGATCTCGTCGATCTCGCTGAACAGCTCGTCGGCGGCGTAGCGGGCGAAAATGTCCGACAGGCCGGGCTCGATGCCGATGCCGCAGAGCGCCAGCCGTCCCGCCGCCGACCACTCGTCGGAGCGGGCGAACTGGTCGTCGCCGAGCTTCACGCCGGTCTCGTCATAGGGCCGGGACGGGTGCGGGTGGGACAGGGACATCGCCATGTCCAGGTAGTCGGCCCCGGCGGCGAACGCGCCGTCGAAGATCGGCATGACGAAGCGCGGGTCGACCGCGTTGAGCACGTGGGTGATCCGGTGCTCCCGGCAGAGCGCGGCCACCGCGTCCGCCGAGGCGGCGTCGACCTGGGCGGCGACGAAGCGGTCGTCGTGCTCGGCGATCGCCCGGGAGGCACGGCCCAGGTCGTAGTCGGCGACCACCATGGTCTCGAAGAAGGAGCGGCGGGCGGCGATGGCGACGGCGGCGGAGCCGACGCCACCGGCGCCGACGAGCAGGATGCGCATCAGGAATCAAACCCCAAACCAAGACGATCGAGCGTACGGAGCCAGAGATTGCGCCGGCCCTCGTGCGCGTCGGCGCGGGCGAGCGACCAGCGGGTGAGATTGATGCCGGCGGCGCGGAGCGGCTCCGGCGGGAACGGCAGCGGTTTGCTGCGCACCAGGTCGAGCCGGGTCAGCGGGGTCTCCTCGCCGCCGAGCAGGTCGAGCATCACCCGGGCGCCGAACCGGGTCGCCCCGACGCCGAGCCCGGTGAAGCCGGCCGTGTACGCCAGCCGACCTTCGTAGGCGGTGCCGAAGAACGGGCAGAACCGGGTGCAGGTGTCGATGACCCCGCCCCAGCGGTGGCTGAAGCGGAGCCCTTCCAACTGCGGGAAGGTGGCATGGAAGTGCTCGGCGAGGGCGGTGAAGGTGGCCGTCCGCTGTTCCAGCTCGGGCGCGATCCGGTTGCCGTAGTGGTAGACCGCGTCGTACCCGCCGAAGAGGATCCGGCCGTCGGCGGTGATCCGGTAGTAGTGGAACTGGTTGCCGGTGTCGGCGAGCCCCTGCCGGTTCTCCCAGCCGATGGCCTTCCGCTGCTCGGGCGTCAGCGGCTCGGTCATCAGCGCGTAGTCGTACACCGGGACCAGCCAGGCCCGCAGCCGGCGCAGCAGCGGCGGGAACGCGTTGGTGGCGAGCGCGACCTGCCGGGCGCGGACGCTCCCCGGGGCGGCGTCGGCGCCGCCGGCCGTGGCGAGCAACGCCCCGCCGTCGCGGCGCAGGCCGGTGACCCGGGTGTGCTCGTGGATCCGCACGCCGAGGTCGAGGCAGGCCCGGCGCAGCCCCCAGGCCAGCTTCGCCGGGTCGAGCATGGCCACCCGGTCCCGGTCCCACATCCCGCCGAGGTACGTCGGCGAGTCCACCTCGGCCCGGACCTCGTCCCGGTCGAGCAGGCGGACGTCGTGGCCGTACCGGCGGGCCAGCTCGGCATCCTCGGCGAGCCCGGCGAGCTGGTGCGGCTTGACGGCCACCGCCAGCTCGCCGGTGCGTTCGAAGTCGCAGTCGATGCCGTGCTCGGCGACCGTGGCGGCGATGCCGTCCAGGTTCTCCCGGCCGAGCCGTTCCAACTCGTCGATCTCGCCGGGGAAGCGGTCGACGCCATTGGCCAGCCCGTGGGTGAGCGAGGCGGCGCAGAAGCCGCCGTTTCGGCCGGACGCCGCCCAGCCGCAGGTGCCGGCGTCAACCAGGAGCACGTCGCGGGCCGGGTCGGCCTGCTTGGCGAGCAGGGCGGTCCAGAGCCCGGCGTACCCGCCGCCGACGACCAGCAGGTCGGCGGTGTGCGTACCGGTGAGCGGCGGCAGCGGGTCGGGGCGTTCCGGGCGGTCGAGCCAGTACGGCACGGGCGCCGCGTCGGCCAGCGCCCGGCCGGTATGCGGGAGTTTCATGACAGGCGCTTCGCCCGTCGGCCGCGCAGCGAGCTGACGCCGACCAGCAGCAGCGCGATCACGAACATCGCCGTGCCGATGACGTTCACCTGCGGCGGGATGCCGCGCTGCGCGGCGCCCCAGACGTACATCGGGAAGGTGACGGTGGTGCCGGCGTTGAAGTTCGTGATGATGAAGTCGTCGAAGCTGAGCGAGAAGGCGAGCAGCGCGGCGGCCACGATGCCGGGCAGCACCAGCGGCAGGGTGATCCGTCGGAAGGTCTGCCACTCGCTGGCGTAGAGGTCCATCGCGGCCTCCTCCAGCCGCCGGTCCATGCCGGCCAGCCGCGCCTTCACGGTGACCACCACGAACGACACGCAGAACATCACGTGCGCGATGACGATGGTCCAGAAGCCCTGCGGGATGCCGAAGCCGAAGGTGGCCCGGAGTTGGCCGTCCGACCAGACGAAGAGGGCGAGCAGCGAGGTACCCATCACCAGTTCCGGGGTGGCCATCGGCAGGAAGATCAGCACGTTGATCCCGGAGCGGCCGGTGAACCGGTGCCGGACCAGGGCGAACGCCATCAGCGTGCCGAGCACCGTGGAGACCACGGTGGCGATGAAGCCGATCTGCACGCTGCGCACCACGGCGTCGCACATGTCCGACGTGGCGCAGGGGTGCGTCCAGTTGTCGAGGGTGAACTCGTGGAAGTCGTAGGAGAGCCGGCTGGAGGGGCGGTTGAAGGAGAGGCCGGCCACCACGAGGATCGGCAGCGACAGGTAGCCAAGGACCAGCAGGGCGACGCCCATCACCCACCGGTCGGCCAACCAACGCGAGATTCTCATCAGAGCACCTCCTCCGTGCCGGCCTTGAGCAGGTAGAGGAAGACCACCGCGAGAATCGCCGCCATCAGCAGGAACGACAGGGCCGCGCCCTGCGGGTAGTCCAGCCGGACCAGGAACGCCGAGTCGATGACGTTGCCGATCATGTATTCGTTCGGGGTGCCGAGCAGCTCGGCGTTGATGTAGTCACCGGTGGCCGGGATGAAGAAGAGCAGCGTGCCGGCGATCAGGCCGGGCATCGACAGCGGCAGGGTGACCTTCTGGAACGCGCGCAGCGGGCTGGCGTAGAGGTCGCTCGCCGCCTCCAGCAGCCGGTAGTCCAGCCGCTCCAGGCTCGCGTACAGCGGCAGCACCAGGAAGGGGAGGAAGTTGTACGTCAGGCCGAGCACCACCGCGGTCGGGGTGGCCAGCAGCCGGCCGTCCGGCCCGAGCAGGTGCACGTCGCGCAGCAGCCCGACCACCCAGCCGTTGTCCGACAGGATGGTCTTCCAGGCCAGCGTACGGACCAGGAAGCTGGTGAACATCGGCGCGACCACGGCGACCAGCAGCAGGTTCTTCCACCGGCCGGCCTTCTGCGCGATCGCGTACGCCAGCGGGTAGCCCATCAGCAGGGCCAGCACCAGCGCGATCGCCGAGTAGATGAACGACCTGGCGAACTGCGGCCAGTACGCCTGCAGGGCGTCCCAGTAGTTGCCGATCTCCAGGGCCGGCGCGTACCCGGTGGCGAGCGAGTCGTTCCGGTCGTAGAGGCTGGCCGCGGCGAGCTGGAGCAGCGGCAGGGCGAAGAAGATCAGCAGCCAGGCCGCGCCCGGCAGCAACAGCAGGTACGGCAGCAGCCGGTACCGCCCGCGCCGGGGCGCCGGCGGTGGCGCCGGCTGTCCCGACCCGGTCGGTACGTGCGCGAGGGCGGTCATGGCAGGACACCCACCGGCTCGTCGAGCAGCGGGGTGGTGCGGTCGTCCTCGCCCGGCTCCCGGGGGAGCAGGAAGGCGTGCCGCGGATCCCAGTACGCCACCACCGGAGTGCCGACCGGGAGCTGCCCGCCGAGGCCGCTGTTGGCGGAGAACGCCGACAGCTCGCTGCCCCAGGCGGTCTTCACCAGGTACTGGGTGCTCACCCCGACGTAGGAGGCGTCGGTCACCACGCCGCCGACGTGCTGGTGGCCGGCCGGCACCTGGGCGACGGTCCCGACCAGGTGCAGCTTCTCGGGGCGTACCCCGAGGAAGACCGGCCCCCGGTCGAGGCGGGCCCGCACGGCGGGCACCGAGAAGCGCCCGCCGTGCGCGGAGACCAGGACGTCGCCGCCGTTCGTCCCGCCGGCCTCGCCGGCGAGCAGGTTGGACTGGCCGAGGAAGTTCGCCACGAACGCGGTGGCCGGGAACTCGTAGATGTCGGCGGGGGCGCCGAGCTGCTCGATCTTCCCGGCGTTCATCACCGCGACGGTGTCGGCCATGGTCATGGCCTCCTCCTGGTCGTGGGTGACGTGCACGAAGGTGATGCCGACCTCGGTCTGGATCCGCTTCAGTTCGATCTGCATCTGCCGGCGCAGCTTGAGGTCGAGCGCGCCGAGCGGCTCGTCCAGCAGCAGCACCTGCGGGTGGTTGATCAGGGCGCGGGCCAACGCGACCCGCTGCTGCTGCCCGCCGGAGAGCTGGGCGGGCCGGCGACCGCCGTACCCTTCGAGCTGCACCAGCGCGAGCATCCGCCGAACCTGGTCGGAGACCTGACGGATGCCGCGCCGGCGCAGCCCGAAGGCCACGTTGTCGGCGACGTTCAGGTGCGGGAAGAGCGCGTAGCTCTGGAACACGGTGTTCACCGGCCGCTTGTACGGCCGCAGCCGGGCGATGTCCCGGTCACCGAGCAGCACCTGCCCACTGGTCGGCTCCTCGAGCCCGGCGATCATCCGCAGGGTCGTGGTCTTGCCGCAGCCGGAGGCGCCGAGCAGGGCGAAGAACGAGCCCTGCGGGATGGTCAGGCTGAGGTCGTCGACCGCGGTGAAGACGCCGAACCGCTTGGTCAGGTTGGCCAGCCGCAGATCGCCGGCCGGTGTCTCGTGTCCCATCGTTCTCACGCTCCGATGACCTGCTGGAACTTGG
Source organism: Micromonospora sp. IBHARD004 (assembly GCF_052814115.1). Lineage (NCBI taxonomy): Bacteria > Bacillati > Actinomycetota > Actinomycetes > Micromonosporales > Micromonosporaceae > Micromonospora > Micromonospora sp. IBHARD004. The sequence goes on along the minus strand of NZ_CP199934.1, from coordinate 1,005,028 downwards.
CCTCGTAGTCCTTCTCCTGCTTCTCGTCCAGGGCCATGAAGACCTTGGACTTCGACAGCATCGCCTCGTCGGGGAAGATCAGCGGGTTGGCGGCCAGCTCCGGGTCGATCTTCTCCATCTCGGCCTGCGCGCCCTTGACCGGGCAGATGTAGTTCACGTACGCGGCGAGCTGCGCGGCCACCGCCGGGTCGTAGTAGTAGTTCATCAGCTCTTCGGCGTTGGCCCTGTGGGTCGCCTTGTTCGGCACGAGCATGTTGTCCGACCAGAGCATCACGCCGGAGTCGGGCACCACGAACTTGATCTTCTCGTCCTCGAAGCCGAGCTGGATCACGTCGCCGGACCAGCCGATGCAGGCGGCGATGTCGCCCTTGGCCAGGTCCGGGGCGTAGTCGTTGCCGGTGAACTTGCGGATCTGCTTGGAGTCCACGGCCCTCTTGAGCTTGTTCAGCGCGTCGTCGAACTGCGCGGCGGTGAAGTTCGCCGGGTCGTGACCGTTGGACTGGAGCAGCAGACCCATGGTGTCCCGCATCTCGGAGAGCGCGGTCACCTTGCCCTTGAGCTCGGGGCGGGTGAGCAGCTCGTCGACCGTGCGGATCTCCTTGGCCACCTTGGCGTTGTAGGCGAGGCCGGCGAGGCCGGACTGCCACGGGATGGCCTGCTGGCTGTCCGGGTCGAAGGAGCGGTTGCGCAGCGAGGGCAGCAGGTTGGCCTCGACGTTGGGCATCTTGGCCTTGTCCAGCTTCTGGATCCAGCCGAGCCGGATCATCCGGGCCGCCATCCAGTCGGTGAGGACCATGATGTCCCGCCCGGTGGTCTGGCAGCCGGCAAGCTGGTTCTGCACCTTGCCGAAGAACTCGTTGTTGTCGTTGACGTCCTCGGTGTAGGTCACCTGGATGCCGGACTTGGCGATGAAGGCGTCGAGCGAGGGCCGCTTCGACTCGTCCTTCTCGTCGACGTCCATGTACTGCGGCCAGTTCGAGAAGGCGAGCTTCTTCTCCGTGGCGGAGAGGTCGTCGCTCTTACAGCCGGCCTCGGTCTGCTGGGCGCCCTTCGTGCCGCAACCGGTCAGCCCGCCGGCGGTGGCCAGCAGCGCTGCCGAGCCGAGGGTGCCGGTGAGCAGACCACGCCGGGACAGGGGCCGGAGGGGACTACGCATGTGACGACTCCTAGGGGGGTCATCGTCGGCGGCGGGACGGGGATGGCACGCCGGCGGGAGGGTCAGTGGCGATGGACGACTGATCCTGACATGGAGTGACCTTCCTTACAAGGGATTCCGTTGCGGGAATAGCGATGGGCGACGAAATACGCCAGACTGCGGCGGAGCACTACGCTCAGGCCCAAGGAATCGGACATGGGGAGCGGCGATGAACAACCGGCACCTGGAGACTGGCAACGGCTCGCGTCGCGTCACCGTGCGCGAGGGAGCCAGTCACGTTCTGCTCGACGACGTGGCGAAGCAGATCATCGAGCAGCTCCAGGAGGACGGCCGTCGCCCGTACGCGACCATCGGCAAGGCGGTCGGCCTCTCCGAGGCGGCGGTCCGCCAGCGGGTCCAGCGCCTGCTCGACGCCGGGGTCATGCAGATCGTCGCGGTGACCGACCCGCTCCAGCTCGGCTTCCCCCGGCAGGCCATGATCGGGCTGCGCACCGACGGCGACCTGGAGACCGTGGCCGACCGGCTCGCCGGGTTCGAGGAGATCGACTACGTGGTCATCACGGCCGGCTCGTTCGACCTGCTGGCCGAGGTGGTCTGCCGCAACGACGCCCACCTGCTGGAGATCCTGCAGAAGCTGCGCGCCGTCGAGGGCGTGCTGGCGACCGAGGCGTTCGTCTACCTCAAGCTCCGCAAGCAGACCTACAGCTGGGGTACGGCCTGATACGGATTCCGTTGCAGGAGTCAACTACTTTCACCGAATCCGTTGCGCTAGACCTTTGACACTTGCGTTATCAGCATCCCCTGTGCGATAACCGTGTGCAGAGCGGCCGGTGATCACCCCTGACCGGCCCGAGACCCGATGGGGCTGACATGGCCAACGCCACCGACCACCTCTGGATGCACTTCACCCGGATGGCCAGCTACTCCGACGGCGAGGTGCCGACCATCGTGCGCGGCGAGGGCGCGTACGTCTGGGACTCCCGCGGCCGCCGCTACCTGGACGGACTCGCCGGGCTCTTCGTCGTCAACGCCGGCCACGGCCGCACCGAGCTGGCCGAGGCGGCCGCCAAGCAGGCCGCCGAACTGGCCTACTTCCCGCTCTGGTCGTACGCCCACCCCAAGGCGGTGGAGCTGGCCGAGAAGATCGCCTCGCTCGCCCCCGGCGACCTGAACCGGGTCTTCTTCACCACCGGCGGCTCCGAGGCCGTCGAGGCGGCGTGGAAGCTGGCCCGGGCCTACTTCAAGCGCACCGGCCAGCCGAACAAGCACAAGGTGGTCAGCCGCTACATCGCGTACCACGGCACCTCGATGGGCGCGCTGTCGATCACCGGCCTGCCCGGCATCAAGAGCGACTTCGAGCCGCTGGTGCCCGGCGGCATCAAGGTGCCGAACACCAACTTCTACCGCGCCCCCGAGCACGGCGACTCCCCCGAGGCGTTCGGCCGCTGGGCCGCCGAGGAGATCGGCCGCGCCATCGAGCGGGAGGGTCCGGACACCGTCGCCGCGGTCTTCCTGGAGCCGGTGCAGAACTCCGGCGGCTGCTTCCCGCCGCCCCCCGGCTACTTCGAGCGGGTCCGGGAGATCTGCGACGCGTACGACGTGCTGCTCGTGAGCGACGAGGTGATCTGCTCCTGGGGCCGGCTGGGTGAGTACTTCGGCGCCACCCGGTACGGCTACCAACCGGACATCATCACCACCGCCAAGGGCATCACCTCCGGCTACGCCCCGCTCGGCGCGATGATCGCCAGCGAGCGGCTGATGGAGCCGTTCCTCACCGAGACCGGCATGTTCGCCCACGGGGTGACCTTCGGCGGCCACCCGGTCTCCTGCGCGGTGGCGCTGGCCAACCTGGAGGTCTTCGCCCGGGAGGACCTGGTCGGCCACGTCCGGGCCAACGAGGACGCCTTCCGGTCCACCCTGGAGAAGCTCCACGACCTGCCGATCGTCGGCGACGTCCGGGGCGACGGCTACTTCTACGGCATCGAGCTGGTCAAGGACAAGGCGACCAAGGCGACCTTCGACGAGGCCGAGTCGGAGCGGCTGCTGCGCGGCTTCCTCTCCACCGCGCTGTTCCAGGCCGGCCTCTACTGCCGCGCCGACGACCGGGGCGACCCGGTCGTGCAGCTCGCCCCGCCGCTGATCGCCGAGCAGCAGCAGTTCGACGAGATCGAGCAGATCCTGCGCGCCGTGCTGACCGAGGCATGGGCGCGCCTCTGACCGGCGGGTCAGGGTCGGACGGGGCCGGCTCCCGGGACACCGGGGACCGGCCCCGCACCGTAGCCCCGGCCGCCGCGCCTTCCGCCGGGGACCGGACCGGCAGTGCCGGGGCCGTCGGTGGCACCCCCCGCACCCGGGTCCGACGGCTGCCCGACCTCGCGGTCCACGACCGCGCCGTTCTGCACGCCGTCCTCGACGCCGGCCGGGTCGGGCACCTGGCCATCGTCGACGGCGACCAGCCGTACGCGCTGCCGGTGGCGTACGCCCGCGACGGGGACCGGGTGCTGGTGCACGGCTCCACCGGCAGCCGACTCTTCCGGCACCTGGCCGCCGGCGCGCCGGCCTGCCTGACCGTCACCCTGCTCGACGGCCTGGTGCTGGCCCGGAGCGCCTTCGAGTCCTCGATGAGGTACCGCTGCGCGATGGTGCTCGGCGCGCCGACCACGCTGGACGGCGCGGAGAAGCTGGCCGCGCTGGAACGCCTCTCCGAGCACCTGCTGCCCGGCCGCTGGGCGGTGATCCGGCCCCCGTCGGCGAAGGAGCTGGCCGCCACGCTGGTGCTCGCGCTGCCGCTGGACGAGTGCTCGGTGAAGGTCAGCGCCGGCCCGCCCGACGACCCGGAGGACGACCTCGACCGGCCGGTCTGGGCCGGCGTGGTGCCGGTCGTCGAGGCGTACGGCATTCCGCAGCCCGACCCGCGGCTGCGCCACGACCTGCCCCCACCGGAGTGGTGATGCGCTACCAGGAGCTGTCGTACTGGCTGTCCAGCGTGGACGAGCCGCTGACCCCGCGCCCCGCCCTGCCCGGCGACGCCGACGCGGACGTGGTGATCGTCGGCGCCGGCTACACCGGGCTGTGGACGGCGTACTACCTGGCGGCGGCCGACCCGACGCTGCGGATCACCGTGCTGGAGAAGGAGATCGCCGGGTACGGCGCCTCCGGACGCAACGGCGGCTGGTGCTCCGCGCTCTTCCCGACCTCGCTGCCCGCGCTGGCCCGCCGGCACGGGCGGGACCGGGCCCTGGCCATGCAGCGGGCCATGCAGGAGACCGTCCGCGAGGTCGGCCGGGTGGTCGCCGCCGAGGGCATCGACTGCGACTGGCAGCCGGGCGGGACGGTGGTGCTGGCCCGCTCCGCGGCCCAGCTCGGCCGGGCCCGGGCCGCGGTCGACGAGGCCCGGGAGTACGGCCTCTCCGACGAGGACCTGGTGCTCCTCGACGCCGACCAGGCCACCGCGCGCTGCGCCGCCGACGGGGTGCTCGGTGGGACGTACACCCCGCACTGCGCCGCCGTGCAGCCGGCCCGGCTGGTCCGCGGGCTGGCCCGGGCGGTCGAGCGCCGTGGGGTGACCATCTTCGAGCGGACGCCGGTGACGGCCGTCCGGGCCGGCGCGGCGGTGACGCCCGCCGGGGTGGTCCGGGCGCCGGTGGTGGTCCGGGCGACCGAGGGCTTCACCCCCGCCCTGCCGGGGCAGCGCCGGACCGTCGCGCCGGTCTACTCGCTGATGATCGCCACCGAGCCGCTGCCCGAGGAGACCTGGGCCCGGATCGGGCTGGCCGAGCGGGAGACCTTCTCCGACTACCGGCACGTCATCATCTACGGCCAGCGCACCGCCGACGGGCGGCTGGCCTTCGGCGGGCGGGGCGCCCCCTACCACTTCGGCTCCCGCACCGCCCCCGGCTACGACCGGGAGCCGCGGGTCTTCGCCGCGCTGCGCCGGGTGCTCGGCGAACTCTTCCCGGTGCTCGGGCCGGAGGTGCCCGTGACGCAGACCTGGGGCGGGCCGCTCGGCGTGGCCCGGGACTGGGCCGCCTCCGTCGGCCTCGACCGGGCGTCCGGGCTGGCCTGGGCCGGCGGCTACGTCGGCGACGGCGTCGGCACCAGCAACCTCGCCGGGCGTACCCTCGCCGACCTGATCCGGGGCACGGAGAGCGACCTGACCGCGCTCCCGTGGGTCAACCACCGCTCCCGCCGCTGGGAGCCCGAGCCGCTGCGCTGGCTGGCGGTCAACGCCGGCCTCAGGCTGATGTTCTCCGCCGACGAGGCCGAACTCCGCACCGACCGCCCGTCCCGCCGCGCCGCCGCCTTCTCCCGCCTCCTCGGCCACTGACGACCCACCCCAGGTCCGCTCCAGCACTGTTGATCAAGAGGCTTGCGTTATCCGGAGCTCGGATCCTGACGCAAACTTCTTGATCAACACGGGTCGGCGCTTGGGGCGCGCGGAGGCCGGGGGGTTAGTGGGTGGGGGGGATTACGCGGAGGTGGCCGCGGCGGCCGGTCGGGGGATTCTGGTGGAGGTCGTGGTCGTCCTCGGGGGGACGGGGCGGCGCCGGGCGGGCGGCCTCGCGGACGGCCTCGGCCAGGGCGACCAGGTCATCGGTGGTGGGCGGCGGCGGCTCGAACTCGCCCTCGTGCCGGACCACGTCCCAGCCGCGCGGGGCGGTCAGGCTGCGGGCGTGCGGCTCACAGAGGTCGTACGTGTGCGGCTCGGCGAAAGCCGCGAGCGGGCCCACCACGGCTGTCGACTCGTTGTAGACATAGGTCAATGTGGCGACCGCTTGCCGGGGGCAGCCGTTACGGGAGCAGCGCCGTGGTGACCTCACGGCGGCAGGGTATCCCCATTACCGGGTCCGGCGCACCGCTTCGCGGTGCGACACGCCCGTCACGGTGATCACAATTCGTCCGATCGGCGCACCGGCACGCCGCACCGGCGGCGCAGCGGCGGGCCGGCCGGCGGCGGGAGCTACCCTCTTCCTCATGACGAGCCCGGAACACCGCCGCCCCGGCTCCGGCCGGCGCACCCACCGCGACCGGCACGGTCGAGGGCTGCGCGGGCGGCTGGTGCCGGCCACCGTGCCGCTGGCGCGGACCAAGGCGGAGGTCTTCGACGACCTGGTGCTGGACACGGTGGAGACGCTGGAGCGCCGCTTCGCCAAGGAGCTGGCCGGCGTCGAGTTCGCGGTCGAGGACGTCCCGCCGGACCTGAACGTCTACGACTCCGACGTGCTGGAGGACGGCGAGGTGCCGCTGGCCCGGCTGCTGCCGGGCCGTCCGGGCCGGCAGGAGGTGCCGCCGCGGATCGTGCTCTACCGGCGGCCGCTGGAGTTCCGGGCGATGGACCGCGAGGACCTCGCCGACCTGGTGCACGACGTGATCATCGAGCAGGTGGCGAACCTGCTCGGGGTCGACCCCGACGAACTGGCCTGAAGGCCCGGCCCCCGCCGCAGCCGGCAGACCGGGCCGCCGACCCGCGGCACCGGCCGCGCGACCCCCGTCGCGTCGCCGGCACCCGCCGTCGTCGCCCGGACCGGCCCCCGCCGGCCGAGCTGTCGTCCCGAACCGGGCGGCCCCCACCGCCCCGGCCCGGCACCGTCTCAGGCGGCGACCCGCCGCTTGAGCTTGCGCCGCTCCCGCTCGGAGAGCCCTCCCCAGATCCCGAACCGCTCGTCGTGGCCGAGAGCGTATTCGAGGCACTCCGTCTTGACTTCGCACCGCGAGCAGATGCGCTTCGCCTCGCGGGTCGAGCCGCCCTTCTCGGGAAAGAACGCCTCCGGGTCGGTCTGCGAGCACAGCGCCCGCTCCTGCCACTCCGGCGCGTTCCCGAGCAGGTCGGCCACCTCGAGCTGGCCGTCCATACAGATGCCTCCTTGTCGCGCACCGGCGTCATCGCCGCTGCAACCCCCCACGCGAAAGGCGTGCTTGTCCGTCCGGTCACATTTGTTGCGTTCCGCGCGAACAACCCCATTCAAATTACACGCGTGTAATGCGTGCGCCGTCAAGCCGAACTTGATAATGGAGTCGTCCTCCCGACACGTTCCGGGCGACTGACCGAGCCGCCCGAGCCTCGCAACCTGCCCTATCGATTCAGACCCCGGACGAGTAACGCCCTCTCCGGCGAGTTGCCCGGCTTTTCTGCCGTGGCGCGCCCGGCGACGACACCGCCGGAGACCCCCGGTGCAGGTTCCGGCGGGCCGTACCCGGGCGGCCGGCGCGGCAGCGTCCAAGATCAGCATTGTGGTGGGGCAAAGGTTAACCCGACTCCGCCCGGACCGCCCGTCGAGCAGGGGAACGCCGACAGCGCCCCGTCCACATGATGGGACGGGGCGCGCCGGTCGCGGGGGGTCGAGGATCAGCCCGCCCCCGGTGGAGAGCTGGTCGGCCAGACGAATTCGGCGATCGCCCCACCGGTGACGGAGATCGCTCCGGCCGGCGTCCGATCGTCCCACCAGACGGTATAGTGACCCACCTCCAGATCCGGGTAGACGGCACTGTGGAGCACCCCGTCGCGGACGTGGCGCTGCCGCACCGCCGAGTGCGTACGCCGCTCCTCGTCGTCCCGGCTGATCTCGATCTCCCGGCCGTGCAGCTCCCGTCCGGTGTAGATGATCAGCGCGCCGGAGTTCCCGCCGAGATTCAGCACGACGCTGCCGCTGCCCGTCGGCCCGTAGGCGTGGTGATGCTCGTGCACGGTCCGCTCCTTCAGGACTTCGCCGCCGGCGGGTTGTTGAACCCGTCGTACGGGGTGCCGAGGAACGGGAAGTCGCCCAGGAACGGGGCGGTCACGTCGGCGGCGCGCAATCCCGGGGTTACCGCCGCCGCGGCGGCGTCCGGCTTGAAGGTCTTGTCCACCAGCGGCACGGTGACCCCGGCGATGGCCCGCAGCGCGATGCTCACCACGTCGTCGCCGACCCGGCGGCCGTTCGGGAAGCCGGCCAGGTCGCCGCCGAGCACGCCGAACCGGTCCGGCTTGCGGTTCGGCTTGATCGCCGTGTTCAGCCGCAGCATGTCGGCCTGGACGTCGCCGGTCGTGTTGGTGAAGCCGCCGATCAGGCCGGCCGGGATGCCGGTCAGCAGGATCGCCACCAGGTCCGCCCGCGGCTTCTTCGACTTGTTCAGCGCGTCCAGGTTGGGGAAGACGCCCGGGTAGAGCACGGGCAGCAACGCGGCCAGCTCCGGCTGCTCGACGAACCGGGCGAACCGCTTGTCCTCCGCGGGCGGCAGCGTGTTCCACAGATCCTTCTTGGACATCGGCACGACGACCTCGTTGAACAGCGGATTGCCGAGCCGGGAGACCTGGGTGAACGGACCGGCGGCGGTGTCCGCGGCGACCCGGTCGCCGAGCACCCGCACCTGCTGGCGCGAGGCGGACGTCCACACCCCGATCGTCGAGGCCCGGTCCGCGGCGCCGTACCGGGCGGCCTTCCGGCGGACCCGGCTCAGCGGCACCTGCACGGCGATGCTGTGCACGTTCATCCGGTCCAACGCGTTGACCGGCTCCCCCTCGGCCTTGAAGATCTTCTTCCCGGCCACGTGCAGCTGCTGGAACGGCCGCAGCGTACCGAGGTCGAAGATCGCGCCGAGGTCGACGAAGAAGCCGTCCGCCCGCTGCCCGGCGAAGACCTTCTCCCCCGTGGAGAGGCGGTACGTGGCCTGCCGGACCAGGTCGTGGTACTTCGGGGTGGAGAGCGGGCCGACGTTGCACGGCGGGCAGGGCAGCTTGTGCGCGAGCACGTGCTCCTTGCCGTCGGCCACCCGGGTCAGCCGGTAGAACTGCCGCCGGTTCCAGTTCTTGCTCTCCAGCGACTCGATCGGCCCGGTGTTGTAAAGAAAGCTGTTCGGATTCGTGATCTCGGTGCTGAATTCGAACCGGTACGTCACATCGGGATAGCCGTCGCCACCGTTGTCGATATGAATCTCGTACCGCACGTCGTCACCGAACTCGAAGAAGTTCGGACCGCCGGAGGGGAGCTGCAACGGCACGTAGTTGGCGATCAACGTGACCGTGTCCGGATGATCGGGACTGACGAACGCGTACAGGTCGGAGCTGTCGGCGACCGGATCCTTGGCTATCTCCGGGGCTTCACGGTGGGAGGACATGGCGGACCACACCTTTGCGTCTGGGAAGCGATGGTCGAGCGGGATCACCGGCGCCGAGAGCCTGCGCCGGGAGAGGCCGCGCCGGCAGGGCGGCGCGGGCGGGTCAGCGTCGGGCGGCGCGCCGCAACCGGTCCGCCAGGGCGCGGTCGCGTACCTCGATCCGGGTCGTGCCGACGAAGACGTCCATGGTCCCGGAGGCCGCGTCGCGGAGGTGGACCACGATCGGGTCATCCCGGCGGCCCGCGGACGGGGTGTTCTGTGCGGCCGACAGGCCCGGCACGGTGAGGGCGGCGGCGCCGAGGGTGGCGCTCGCCGCGGCGGTCAACGTCTGCCGGCGGGTCAGTCGCGGCCAGGGCCGCTTCCGCTGATCAGTGGTCATGGGCAACCTTTCCGGGCCGGCGCGTCAGCGCCCGCGGTGGTCGGGAGCCCCGGGCGCTCCGCCGAGGCGGACGCCGCCGGGCGCCCCCGGTGGGGGCTGCCGGCGGCGGTCCTCGCCGCGACCGCCGCCGGCAGCCAGTGGTACGGCCGGCGGCGGGGAAAGGTTCGACGCTACGCGCGGGCGTGACCGTACGCGGTCGTCCGCTTGCGGGCCGGTCGCCCGGCCGCCGCCGCGATCGCCCGCAGCTGCTCCTCGGTACGCGCCGAGCCGTTGCCCGAGCCCGCCATCCGGGAGATGGTCTCCTCCATCAGCGTGCCGCCCAGGTCGTTGCAGCCGCCCCGGAGCATCGCCACGGTGCCCTCGTCGCCCAGCTTCACCCAGGAGCACTGGATGTTGTCGATCCGGCCGTGCAGCAGCAGCCGGGCCATCGCGTGCACCACCCGGTTCTCCTGCCAGGTCGGGCCGGGCCGGGCGATGCCGGCCAGGTAGATCGGCGCGTTGGTGTGCACGAACGGCAGCGCCACGAACTCGGTGAAGCCGCCGGTGCGGTCCTGCACCCCGGCCAGCACCCGGAAATGGGCGAGCCACTGGCCCGGGTGGTCGACGTGGCCGTACATCATCGTGGAGCTGGACCGGATGCCCAGCTCGTGGGCCGTGCTCACCACCTCGACCCAGGCGGCGGCCGGCAGTTTGCCCTTGGTGAGCACCCAGCGCACCTCGTCGTCGAGGATCTCGGCGGCGGTGCCCGGGATGGTGTCCAGGCCGGCCTCGCGGAGCCGGACCAGCCACTCCTTCACCGGTACGCCGGCCTTCGCGGCGGCGGTGACGATCTCCATCGGGGAGAAGGCGTGCACGTGCATCCCCGGCACCCGCGCCTTGATCGCCCGGACCAGGTCGGCGTAGCCGGTCACCGGGAGCTTCGGGTCGATCCCGCCCTGGAGGCAGACCTCGCTGGCGCCGGCGGCCCACGCCTCCTCGGCCCGGTCGGCGACCTGCTCCAGCGACAGCCGGAACGCGTCCGCGTCGCTCTCCCGCTGGGCGAAGGCGCAGAACCGGCAGCCGACGTAGCAGACGTTGCTGAAGTTGATGTTGCGGTTGACCACGTAGGTGACGTCGTCGCCGACCACGTCCCGCCGCACCTCGTCGGCGCGCCGGCAGAGCTCGTCCAGAGCCGGGCCGTCGGCCGCGAAGAGCGCCAGCGCCGCGTCCGCGTGCCGCGGCTCCAGCAGCGCCGCCGGGTCGTCGGCGGCCAACCGGAGCCCGGTACGCAGGTCGTGGTCGCCCGCGCCGCCGGTCGCCCCGGCACGGGTGCCGGCCCGGGCGGCGCCGGCCAGGCTGGCGTCGGCCTTGCCGGCCACCTCCGACCAGTCACCGTAGACGCTGTCGAAGTCGCCGCGCCGGTCGTCGGTACGCCCGGCGGTGTCGATGGTCACGTGCAGGTCGGTCCGGCCGCCGAACACCTCCTCCGGCTCCTGCCACGGGCGGCCCACCGGGCGGGCCGACTCGATCGCGAGGCCGGTCGACGGGTCCGCCAGCGCGGTCACGTGCGGCAGCAGGCGCGGATCCAGCCAGGGGTCGCCGGCCCGGACGTACTCGGGGTAGACGGTGAGCCGTTCCCGCAGGGTGAAGCCCGCCGTGGCGGTGTGCCGGGCCAGCTCGTCGAGCTGTGGCCAGGGGCGCTCCGGGTTGACGTGGTCCGGGGTCACCGGGGACACCCCGCCCCAGTCGTCGATGCCGGCGCGCAGGAGGAGGTCGTACTCGCCCTCGATCAGATTCGGCGGGGCCTGGATCCGGGCCCGCGGCCCGAGCAGCACCCGGGCCACCGCCACCGTGGCGGCCAGGTCATGCAGCTCGGCGTCGGGCATGCCGCGCATCGCGGTGTCCGGCTTGGCGCGGAAGTTCTGCACGATCACCTCCTGGAGGTGGCCGTACTCCCGCTGCGCGCGGCGGATCGCGAAGAGCGCGTCGACCCGCTCGGCGAGGGTCTCCCCGATGCCGATGAGGATGCCGGTGGTGAACGGCACCCCGACCCGTCCGGCGTCGTCGAGCACCCGGAGCCGGACCGCCGGCTCCTTGTCCGGCGAGCCGAAATGCGGTCCGCCCGGCTCCGACCAGAGCCGGGTCGCCGTGGTCTCCAGCATCATCCCCATGCTCGGCGCGACCGGCTTGAGCCGTTGCAGCTCCGACCAGGACAGGACGCCCGGGTTCAGGTGCGGCAGCAGCCCGGTCTCCTCCAACACCGCCACCGCACAGGCGCGGAGGTAGTCCAGGGTGGAGTCGTAGCCGCGCTCGTCCAGCCACTGCCGCGCCGCCGGCCAGCGCTCCTCGGGGCGGTCGCCGAGCGTGAAGAGCGCCTCCTTGCAGCCCTGCGCCGCGCCCTCGCGGGCGATCGCCAGCACCTCGTCCCGGTCGAGGAACGCGGCCGGCAACCGGTGCGGCACCGTGGCGAAGGTGCAGTAGTGGCAGCGGTCCCGACAGAGCCGGGTCAGCGGGACGAAGACCTTCTTGGAGAAGGTGACCACACCGGGACGGCCGGCCTCGCGCAGCCCGGCGTCGCGGATGTCGCCGGCGATCCGGAGCAGCTCGTCCAGCGCGGCGCCCCGGGCGGTCAGCAGCGCGGTCGCCTCGTCGCGGTCCAGCGCCCGCCCGGTCGCGGCTCGGCGCAGCGCCCGCTGCACGCTCGCCGCGGTCGGGGCGGAGTCGGTGCGATCAACCATCCGCTCAGCCTATGCGCTGACCCTCGGCGGCCCCGACCGCACGCCTGGACCCCATTCCCGGACGCCGCCTGCCGGCGGCTCGCCGCACGAGGCCGCGCGCCAGCGGAAAGAGTGGCCTCCCGGCGTGCGGAGGCCACTCTTTCCGGTGGTGTGCGGTCCTGCCGGGCGGGCGTGGGTCAGCGCTGCTGGTTCGGGTCGTCCCGGTGGTAGCGCTGGGTGTGGTCGTCGTACGGGGCCGGCTGGCCGAACTCCGCGGGCTGCCGCGGGATGGCCTGGGTCGGGTCGGCCGACGGCGGCTGGCCGAACGGCGGCGCGGAGTGCGGGGCGCCGGCCGGCGGCGTCGAGTGCGGGGCGTTGCCGTACGGCGGGGCGGTGTTGAACGGCGGCGCCGGCGGGTTCGGCTGACCGTACTGCCCGGGCTGCGGGTAGCCGCCGGGCTGGTTCGGCGCCGGGTAGCCGCCGGGCTGGTTCGGGGCGGGGTAACCGCCGGCCGACGGGTAGCCGCCCTGGCCGGGGGCCGGGTAGCCGCCAGGCTGGCCGGGGTGGCCGCCCTGCTGCGGCCAACCGGGCTGCGCCTGGCCGTAGACACCGGGCTGCGGCTTGGGCTTGGGCGTGTAGTACAGGGCGTGCCAGACCTTGAAGACGACGTACCCGGCGACGGCGAAGATCGCCAGCCAGGCGGCCCGGGTCAGCAACCCGAGCAGGGCGTCGAGCACCTCCCCCTCGGCGAGCCGGCCGACCAGCCAGATCAGGAAGGTCAGCGCGCCGAGGAGCGCGCCGAACGCGTACTCGCCGAGGGCGACCTGGGTGATCAGCTTGGCCTTGGGCAGCACCGGCCGGACGTGGGTGGCGAGCAGCACGGCCAGCACCGGCAGCACGGTCGACTCGACGCCGACGAAGCTGAAGAAGGTGGACCCGGCCCGGCCGCTGAAGGTGCTGTAGTCGTCCGTCGACACCAGCAGCCGGAAGAGGCCGACGAAGAGAAGCACGGCGTTCGCGCCGAGCAGGACGAGCGCGGCCAGTTCGCGCAGTGGCTTGGTCAGCTGGCTGGCCTGCCTCGCGTCGGTGGACGCGGGCTCGGCGGGGCTGGTCACGAGCTCCCCCTGGGGACGAAAACGGACAGTTGCCGACGTGAGCCTAGTCTCCCCGGCCACCGGCCGATCGACGGCGGCGCGTGCGGAAGGATGGACGTCATGCGCATCGTGGTTCTGACCGGCGGGATCGGCGGCGCCCGGTTCCTGCTCGGCGTCCGGGCGTACGCCCGGGAAATGGGCGCCGAGGTGACCGCCGTGGTCAATGTCGGCGACGACCTGTTGCTGCACGGGCTGAAGGTCTGCCCCGACCTGGACAGCGTGATGTACACGCTGGGCGGTGGCGCCGACCCGGAGCGGGGCTGGGGCCGGGTGGGCGAGACCTGGACGGTCAAGACGGAGCTGGCGGCGTACGGCGCGGAGCCGAGCTGGTTCGGCCTCGGCGACAAGGACATCGCGACGCACCTGGTGCGGACGACGATGCTCAACGCCGGGTACCCGCTCTCCGCGGTGACCCAGGCGCTGGCCACCCGGTGGGAGCCGGGCCTGACCATGCTGCCGGCCACCGACGACCGGCTGGAGACCCACGTGGTGGTGAGCGGGAGGAATGAGCCCGCAGGCCCCGCGGTCGGGAACAGCGCCGGGGCTGTGGATGGCGACCAGGGGCAGCGGGCGATCCACTTTCAGGAGTGGTGGGTGCGGTACCGGGCGGAGATCCCGACGCACCGGTTCGTCTTCGTCGGCGCGGAGACCGCGAAGCCGGCGCCGGGGGTGCTGGAGGCGATCGGCTCCGCCGACGTGGTGCTGATCGCGCCGAGCAACCCGGTGGTGAGCATCGCGCCGATCCTGGCCGTACCGGGGCTGCGCGAAGCGGTCACCGACGGGCCGGCGCCGGTGGTGGGCGTGTCGCCGATCATCGGCGGGGCGCCGGTGCGCGGCATGGCCGACCGCTGCCTGTCCGTGCTCGGCGTGGAGTGCAGCGCGGCCGGGGTGGGCGGCCTCTACGGCGGGCGGTCGGCGGGCGGGCTGCTCGACGGTTGGCTCGTCGCGCCGGAGGACGAGGGCACGCTGGTGCCGGGGGTGACCGTCCGGACGGCGCCGCTGCGGATGACCGACGAGGCGGCGACGGTGGCGATGGTCCGGGCCGCATTGGAGTTGGTGTGAGACTGGAGATCCTGCCGGTGCCGGGCATCGGCGACGTGACCGAGGGCGACGACCTGGCGGCGATGATCGCCACCGCGGCACCGTGGCTGCGCGACGGCGACGTGCTGGTGGTGACCAGCAAGATCGTGTCGAAGGCGGAGGGTCGGCTGGTCGACGTGCCGGCGGACGGGCCGGAGCGGCTCGCCGCCCGGGACGAGGTGCTCGCCGCCGAGACGGCCCGGGTGGTCGCCACCCGCGGGGCGACCCGGATCGTGCAGACCCACCACGGCTTCGTGATGGCCGCCGCCGGGATCGACGCCTCGAACGTCGACAAGACCCGGCTGGTGCTGCTCCCGGAGGACCCGGACGCCTCGGCGCGGGAGCTGCGCGCGGCGCTGCGGGACCGCTACGACCTCGACGTCGCGGTGATCATCAGCGACACGATGGGCCGGCCGTGGCGCAACGGGCTCACCGACGTGGCGCTCGGCGTGGCCGGGATGTCGGCCATCCGCGACCACCGGGGCGAGATCGACCCGTACGGCAACGAGCTGCAACTGACCCAGATGGCCGTGGTGGACGAGCTGGCCGGCGCCGGCGAGTTGATCAAGGGCAAGTGCGACCAGGTGCCGGTCGCAGTGGTCCGGGGCTACCTCGGCGCGGCCCGGGCCGACGACGGCGACGGCGCCCGGGCCCTGGTCCGGGACGCCGAGATGGACCTCTTCTCGCTGGGCACCGCCGAGGCGAAGGCCGCCGGGCTGCGGGCCGCCGCCACCCTGGCCGACGGGCCCGGGCCGACGCCGGCCGACCCGGCCGCGGTCGACCGGGCCGTCGCCGCGGTCGCCGACGTGGTGGCGCCCGGCACGGTCTTCACCCACGTCACCGACGAGGAGGTACGCGCCGGTCTGGTGGCCACCGTGCCGGGCTGGCCGGCGCAGGCCACCGGGCTGGTCCTCGGGGCCCCGCCGACCCCGGTCGACCAGCCGGACCTGGTGCGCTTCGGCGCCGACCTGCAACGGCTACGGACCGCGCTGGCCGCGGAGGGGATCCCCTCCGCGCTCCTGCCGCCGCCCGACGGCAGCACCGCCAGCGCCGCCCTGGCCGTCTGACCACCGACCCGCCAGTTCGGCGACCTGGAGCTTGGCTCCCCGGGCCGCCCCCGCGACGTCAGGCGTCGAGCATGGCCCGGCCGAGCGGGGTCAGCGTGTGCAGCACGGTGTTGCGGTCCCGGTGGCTGACCAGCAGCCCGGCGTTGCGCAGCACGGCGGTGTGCTGGCTGGCCGCGGCCGGCGAGATGTTCAGCCGACGGGCCACCTCGCCGGTGGTGCAGCCGTCTTCGGTCACCGCGAGCACGGCGGCGCGGGTCCGCCCGAGCAGGGCCGCCAGGGCCTGGCTGCTCCCGTCGCCCGGCGCCGGACCGGCGCCCCGGCCGGGCTCCGGGGCGAGCCCGCCGAGCCGGTCGACCGGGTAGACCAGCACCGGCCGCAGGGTCGGGTCGAGCAGCGCCACCGGGGTCCGGGCGCAGAAGAAGGACGGGACCAGCAGCAGCCCGCGACCGTCCAGGTGCAGCTCCCGGCTGTCCGGGTAGTCGAGCACCTCGAGCATGCCCGCCTCCCAGCGCATGCTCGGGCGCAGGCTGGCCAGCAGCCCCTCCACGCCGCCGTCGAGCAGGGCCCGGGCCCGCCGCGCCCGGTCGGCCTCCACCGCCGCCCGGATCCGGGACCAGTACGGCGCGATGGCCAGCTCCTGATACCGCGTCATCGAGTCGGTGAGGTGGCGCAGCACCTCCGGCTCGCCCCGGGCCAATGCGGACGCCGAGGCGGGCAGCGGGGTCTCCCCGGCCAGCCGGGTCAGGTCCCGGCGCAGCAGGTCGACCGGGGTGCCCCGGACCGCCTCCAGCCCCGCCTCGAAGCCCGCCAGGCTCTCGTACGGGGTGAGGAAGTCGGGGAAGTAGCCGCGGGGCGGGTTCAGCGCGAAGAGCAGGCGGAGGCGGTCGGCGGCGGTGTCGGTACGCAGGGTCCGGGCCAGGCTGCGCCGCCAGTTCGCCAGCAGCGGGTCCCGGCTGCGGCCCTGCAACAGGTGCAGGCTGAGGACCAGTTCCCAGACCGGATCCGCGGCGGGGGCCACCCTGGTCCGCAGGATGTCCTCGCTCGTGAAAAGGATCTTCAGCATGGACCGCTCCCGGGGCGGGGCAGAGGGAGCGCCCGCCGACCATCTGCACTCTACCCGCCGGTACTTATCTCCATCTTTAAGCGTGAGCTGAAAAACCTCGACGCAGCCGGGCCCGGTTGGGCATGCTTCCCCTTGCCCGTCGGGGTCGGGAAATCACCGGCGCCGGGGCGGCCGGGGGCCGGGAAACGGCGACCGGGCGGCACCACGAGGGTCTGCGGCCCATGCTCCGCAGAGGTGTCACCCGGCCGCCCACCGGCTCGACCCGGAGTGTGTCAGTCTCTCCAGAGCGCGACCCGATGGTCCTCGTCGGTGACGTACCAGCAGCGTCCCGCCAGCTCGGCCAGCCCCTCCACGTGGTGGAACGGCGCCAGGTCGGCGACAACCTTCCCGGCCACCCGCGCGTCCGGCGTGACGTCGAGCCGGAAGCTCACGTGCCGCGAGGCCACCGCGCCGCCCTGCGGATGGTCGTCGAGCAGCACCGAGCCCTTGCCCAGCGCGTCGATCGACCCGATCACCGCCGCGTACCCGCCGTCGGCGGTGGGCGCGATCGCCCGGAAGCCGGCCAGCGCGCCCGGCGGGGTCACCCCGGTGAGCGCGTACGCCCCGACGGCCCGGGGCCAGGCCGGGTCGGCGGCGAACATCCCGGCCACCCCGGCCAGCTCCACCAGGATCGGCTCGCCCTCGGTGGTCACCGGGAACCGGAGCCCCAGCAGCACCGTGCCGGCCGGCGTGAAGGCGGCCGCCTCGACGTTGAGCGGCAGGTCGTCCTCCTCCAGCCGGCTCACCCAGCTCTTCGCCCGGGCGGTGCCCCGGGCCAGGGTCTCCACGATGAACCGGTGCCGGACCCGGTCGCCCGGCGGCAGCGGGGTCAGCGGCGCGGCGGCGAGCGCGTCGTTGACCGCCCGGTGCAGCCGGAACCGGTTGCGCACCACGTGCACGGGCAGCGTCCCGGTCGCGGCGTCGTCCTCCCGGAACCGGGCCACGAACGCCCGTCGGGGCCGCAGCGGGCCGGCCTTCGAGCCGAAGTGCGAGCCGAAGACGTACACCCAGCCGTCGTGGTGGGCGAGCGCCTCACCGTCCTCGGTCCGGCCGTTCTCCCCGCCGGCGTCGGCGGCGACGTGGTGCGCCACCCACTCGCCGTCCTCGCGTTCGAACAGCAGGGCCAGGCAGCGTTCCACCGGGCCCTCGTCCAGGACCGTCCAGAAGCCGCGCCGCGCCCGGTGCGCGCGGAGCAACGCCGGCGAGCGGACCGGCAGCAGGTCACTGGCCTCGTTGCCGGCCACGACGAACTCGACGAGTCGCAGGGTCACCGGGCCAGGGTACGGAGACGGCGCTCGTAGAGTGTCGGGGTGCCCCACATCCTCCCCGCCACCGGTCCCGTCGTCCCGTCGCCCACCGCCGAGGCCTACGCCGACCTGCACGCCGACGCCTCCGCCGTGCTGGCCGGCTGGCGACCGACCGGTCCGGCGGCGGGTGCGGCGCGGGACCGCACGCTGGAGCTGCTGACGGCGGGGCCGGTGGCGATGAGCCGGAGCCACCGCGCCGGGCACGTCACCGCCAGCGCGCTGGTGCTCGATCCCACCGGCGGGCGGGTGCTGCTCTGCCTGCACGGCAAGTTCCGCAAGTGGGTGCAGCTCGGCGGGCACTGCGAGCCCGGCGACCGGACCCTGGCGGTCGCCGCTCTGCGCGAGGCGACCGAGGAGTCCGGGATCGCCGGCCTGACGGTCGACCCGGTCCCGATCGACGTGGACATCCACCCGGTGAGCTGCCAGGGCGGCTCGCTGCACTACGACGTCCGGTTCGCGATCTTCGCCCCCGCCGGGGCCACCGAGCGGGTCAGTGCCGAATCGGAGGCGCTGGGCTGGTTCCCGCCCGACCGGCTGCCCGAGCCGCTGGCCGACGGGACGGTCCAGCTCGTCGCGCCGGCCCTGGCCGCCCTGCGAGGTCATACCGCCCGCTGAGCCGGCCTCCGCGCAGCCGGAGCGGCCGGCCGGGCGACGCGGTCGGCCCGCCGGGATCAGACGTAGCCCTCCTCGCCGCGCTCCTTCAGCTCGTCGACCAGCTTCTTGACGTCCTGGGCCCGGTCGCGGGGGCAGACCAGCACCGCGTCCGGGGTGTCCACCACGATCAGGTCGTGCAGGCCGAGGACGGCCACCAGCCGGCCCGACTGCGGCACCACCACCAGGTCCCGGCTGTCGTGCAGCAGCACGCCCGGCTTGCCGTCGATGCCGAGCACCACATTGCCGTCCGGGTCGGCTGGCAGCACCTCGCCGAGGGTGTGGAAGTCGCCGACGTCGTTCCAGCCGAAGTCGCCGGGCACGGTGGCCACCCGGCCGGCCGTCGCCGCGCCCTCCATCACCGCGTAGTCCACGGAGATCTTCGGCAGGGTCGGCCAGACGGTGCCGAGGATTTCGTCCTGCTCCGGGGTGCCCCAGGCGGCCGCGATCGCGGTGATCCCGGCGTGCAGCGCCGGCTGCTGCCGGGCCAGCTCGGCCAGGAAGACGTCCACCCGCCAGACGAACATGCTGGCGTTCCAGAGGTGCCGCCCGGAACGGACGTACCCCTCGGCCACCTCGGCGGCCGGCTTCTCCTTGAACTCGGTGACCGGACGCAGTGAACCGGCACCCGTCGGGTCGCCGGTCTCCAGGTAGCCGTAGCCGGTCTCCGGCCGGGTCGGGGTGATCCCCACCGTCATCAGCAGCCCGCGCTCGGCGCCGCCGATCGCCTGGCGCACCGTCTCCGCCCAGCGGGCCGGGTCACCGATCAGGTGGTCGGCGGCGAACGAGCCCATCACCGCCTCCGGGTCGCGCAGCGCGATCACCGCGGCGGCCAGGGCGATCGCCGCACAGGAGTCGCGCGGCGAGGGCTCCACGAGGATGTTCTCCTCCGGCAGGCCGGCCAGTTGCCGAGCCACCGCCGCGACGTGCGCGGCACCGGTGACCACCAACGTCCGCTCGGGTGTGGTCAGCGGCGCGAGCCGGTCCACCGTGGCCTGGAGCAGCGAGGCCGGGGTGCCGGTCAGCGGGTGGAGGAACTTGGGGTGGCCGGCACGGGACAGCGGCCACAACCTCGTGCCGCTGCCACCTGCCGGGATGACGGCGTAGAACATCAGCACATCATGCCCGACCTGACATGCTACGGACGCCGGGTCGGCCGGAGCGTCGGGAAGCCGTCAGGAACGCGCCCGGCTCCACGCCGCGATGTGCACCTCGGCGCTGGACTCCCAGGTGAACTCCTTGGCCCGGTCGAAACCGGCCTTGGCCAGCGAGAGCCGGCGGTGCTCGTCGTCCAGCAGGGCGGCCAGGTCGGTGGCGATCTGGGCCGGGTCCTCGCTGGTGTAGGCCACCGCGTCGCCGCCCACCTCGGGCAGCGAGAGCCGGGGCGTGGTGAGCACCGGCGCGGCGCAGGCCATCGCCTCCAGGATCGGCAGGCCGAAACCCTCGCCGTACGACGGGTAGGCGGCGACCAGGGCGCCGCCGAGGAATCCGGGCAGGTCGGCGTAGCGCAGGTAGCCCGGGCGGAGCAGCCGCAGGTGGGACGGAACCTCGGCCACCGCGCGGTCGATGTCGTCGTCGTGCCCCTGGCCGCCGGCGATGACCAGGGCCGGCGGGTCGACCCGGTCGGCCACCGCGCGGGCCCAGCCGCGGATCAGGTTGGGTACGTTCTTGCGCGGCTCCTTGGCCCCGAGGAACGCGATGTAGCTGCTGCTGCCCAGCCCCAGCCGGGCCCGGACCCGGGCCTTCTCCTCCTCGCTCGGGGCGTGGAAGGCGGCCTGGTCGACACCGTGGTACGCCACGTCGATCCGGGTCGGGTCGGCGTCGAGCAGCCGGATCAGCTCGTCCCGGGTGGCCTTGCTCGGCACGATCACCCGGTCGGCTCGGCGCAGCGACGTCTTGATCGCGCTGCGGAAGAACGTCCGGCGGGACTTGTCGTAATGCTCCGGCTCGGTGAAGAAGGTCGCGTCGTGCACGGTGACCGTGACCGGGCAGCCGGCCCGCAGCGGGCAGGTGTAGAACGGCGAGTGCAGCACGTCCGCGCCCACCTGCTGGGCGAGCAGCGGCAGGCCGGTCTGCTCCCAGGCGAGCCGGGCGGGACGGTGCGCGACCGCCGCCGGCGCGGGGAGGATCTCCGCCCCGGGCAGCATCCGGGTGTAGCGCTCCAGGTCGGTGCGGAGGCTCACCACGGCCAGGTCCACGCCGGAGCCGCAGACCTTGCCGAGGGCGCCGAGCAGGCCATCGACGTATCTACCGACGCCGCCACGGTCGGCGGGGACACTCGTGGCGTCGATGAGCACGCGGGGCGGGCGACCGGCGGTCACGGGGCGACTCCTCAGGATGGCGGGTCTGTGGTGAACAACACTGTCGGCAAGCCTACGCCGGGGCGGTGCCCCGACGCTGACTGCGACCCGACGGTACGCCGACTTGTCATCGACATCGAATACGGGCGGGGACCGCGTATCGTTCGCGCCGATGGCCGACAACATTGCCCGGGTCTTCGCCGACGCGTTCGCGACCGATCCGACCCGTCCCCTGCTGACCTGGTACGACGACGCGACCGGCGAGCGGACCGAGCTGTCCGGCGCGACGCTCGCGAACTGGGTGGCCAAGACGGCCAACCTGCTCGTCGACGAGGCGGCCCTCGCCCCCGGCGACACGGCCGGGGTGCTGCTGCCGCCGCACTGGCAGACCGCCGCGGTGCTGCTCGGCTGCTGGTCGGCGAAGTTGACGGTGGTCGACACGCCGGGTGCCGTGGACGTGCTCTTCGCCGGGGCCGACCGGGCCGCCGAGGCGGAGGCCTGGTCGGCCGGCGAGCGGTACGCCCTCGCGCTCGCCCCGTTCGCCGCGCCGCTGCGGCAGGTGCCATCCGGCTTCGCCGACTACGTCGTCGAGGTACGCGGCCACGGCGACCACTTCACCCCGTACCCGAAGGGCGGCGAGGCGGACGCGGAGCTGCTGGCCCGCGCGGAGGCCCGGGCGACGGCGCTGGGGATCACCCCCGGCGACCGCCTGCTGGTCGACGCGGCCCGCCACCCCGACCCGGTCGACTGGCTCCTGGCCCCGCTGACCCGGGCGGCCAGCATCGTCCTCTGCGGCAATCTGGACCCGTCCTGCCTCGACTCCCGGGCAGCGAGCGAGAAGGTCACCCGCACCCTCGCCTAGCGACCTTCCTGCGGTGATCGACAGGCCGGGTCAGGCGCGGGTGGGCTTGTCGGTGGGGGTGCGGCGCTGGGCGAAGGCGGCGAAGGCCGTCAGCGACTCCGGGTTCGCCAGGGCGCCCTTGGCGGCGGCGCTGTCGACCGGAGTGCCGGTGAGGATCTTCTTGACCGGGACCTCCAGCTTCTTCGCCGAGAGGGTCCGCGGGACGGCGCGGACCTGGTGGATCTCGTCGGGGATGTGCCGGGGCGACAGGGCCGTCCGCAGCTCGCGGCAGATCTTCTTCCGCAACGCGTCGTCCAGCTCCAGTCCCTCGGCCAGCACCACGAAGAGCAGTAGCTCCCCCGCGCCGCCCTCGTCGTCCTCCAGGTGCACCACCACCGAGTCGACGACCTCGTCCAGCCCCTCGACCACCGAGTAGAACTCGGCGGTGCCGAGCCGGACGCCGCCCCGGTTCAGGGTGGCGTCCGAGCGGCCGGTGATCACGCAGCCGCCGCGCTCGTTGATCGTGATCCAGTCACCGTGCCGCCAGACGCCCGGGTAGACCTCGAAGTACGCCTCCCGGTAGCGGACGCCGTCCGGGTCGTTCCAGAAGCCCACCGGCATGCTCGGCATCGGCGCGGTGATCACCAGCTCGCCCAGCTCCCCGATGACCGGGGTGCCGTCGGCCGAGCGGGCCTCCACCTTCGCGCCCAACGCCCGACAGGTGATCTCGCCGGCGTGCACCGGCAGCAGCGGGACGCCGCCGACAAAACCGGTACAGACGTCCGTGCCGCCGGAGAGGGACTGCAGCTGGAGGCGGTCGCCGACGTTCTCGTACACCCAGGTGAAGCCCTCGGCGGGCAGCGGCGCGCCGGTCGAGCCGACGCCGCGCAGCGCGGAGAGGTCGGCGATCGCCTTCGGCACCAGGTTGGCCTTGCGGCAGGCCAGCAGGAACGGCGCCGAGGTGCCGAAGTAGGTGGTGCCGGTCTCGTCGGCCAGCCGCCACAGCGCGCCCAGGTCGGGGTGGCCCGGGTTGCCGTCGAAGAGCACGATGGTCGCGCCCACCGCCGGCCCGGAGACCAGGAAGTTCCACATCATCCAGCCGGTGGTGGTGAACCAGAAGAACCGGTCCGCCGGGCCCAGGTCGTGGTGCAGGGCGAGCATCTTCAGGTGCTCCAGCAGGATGCCCCCGTGGCCGTGCACGATCGGCTTGGGCAGCCCGGTGGTGCCGGAGGAGTAGAGCACGTAGAGCGGGTGGTCGAAGGGCACCGGGGTGAAGGCCAGCGGCTCGTCGGTCTCCGCCGCCAACTCGGCCCAGGAGAGCGCCCCCTCCGGCGGCGGGCCGGCCGGGTCGAGGTACGCGATGCCGACGGTGTGCGCCAGCGACGGCAGGGCGGCCCGGATCGCGGCCACCTCGCCGCGCCGGTCCACCGGCTTGTCGCCGTACCGGTAGCCGTCGACCGCGACCAGCACCTTCGGCTCGATCTGCTGCCACCGGTCGGTGACGCTGCGGGTGCCGAACTCCGGCGCGCAGGAGGAGAAGATCGCGCCGAGGCTGGCGGTCGCCAGCAGCAGCACGTACGTCTCGGGGATGTTCGGCGCGTACGCCGCGACCCGGTCGCCGGGGCCGACGCCGAGCCGGCGCAGCCCCGCCGCCACCCGGCGGACCTGCTCGCGCAGCTCGGCCGCGGTCAGGGTGACCGGCGGGCGGGTCTGCCCGTGCGCGATCACCACCTGGTCGTCGTCGCCCCGGCCGGGCATCCGCAGCACGTTCTCGGCGTAGTTGAGCGTGGCGCCGGGGAACCAGCGGGTGCCGGGCATCGCCGGGTCGGTCAGCGTGGCGGTCGGCGGGGTGTGCGCGACCACCTCGAAGTAGTCCCAGATCGACCGCCAGAACGCGTCGAGGTCGGTGACCGACCACTGCCAGAGCGCGTCGTAGTCGGCGAACTCCAGCCCCCGGTGCTCGGCCAGCCAGCGCAGGTAGTCACCGATCCGGGACCGCTCGCGCACATCGGCCGGCGGCGTCCACAGCACGTCACCCACTGCTCCACCCTCCCTGCGGCCCGCACGACACTGTGACATGGGCCGTGCCGCCATCTTGCCCTACCTCGCAGCGCCATTCTCCGCACCGGGTGCCGTCCAGGGGGCGTGGCCGGCCCACACGCCCCGCCCGGCGGGTATGTGGACCGGGCGTCAGCCGGCGCGGGCGGCCTGGATCGCCCGACGCTTGGCCAGCCGGTGCGCCCGGCGGATCTCCGCCTCCCTGAACCGCCGCTCGTCCTCCGGGGTCTCCGGCAGCACCGGCCGGACCGCGCGCGGCGCACCGCCGACGTCCACCCCCACGAACACCAGGTACGCGGTGGCCACCCGGACCGGCTCGTCCTCGGCCGAGTCCCAGCGCTCGGCGACCACCCGCACCCCCACCTCCATCGAGGTGTTGCCGGTCCAGTTCACCTGGGCGTGGGCGTGCACCAGGTCACCCACCCGGACCGGCTCGGAGAAGACGATCTCGTCGATCGAGGCGGTGACCGCCGTGCCGCCGCTGTGCCGCGCCGCGGCAGCCCCGGCCACGTCGTCGACGAATTTCATCAGTACCCCACCGTGCACGGTCCCGTACAGATTGACATCGACTGCGGTCATGATGCGGCTGAGCGTGACCCGGGAGTACGACGTCGGCTTGCCCGCCGGCACGGTGGAGGGATGATCTGTCATGCCGAAAACGGTACGGTGCGCGGATGCGACATCTCTGGAGCTTCCTCGCCGGGTTGGTGGTGGCGCCCGTCACCTGGGCGCTCGTCACCCTCGGTCAGGACGGGTCTGGACGTACCGTGCACCGCTGGGTGGAGATCGGTACGTACAGCACGCCCAACCTGATCGAGCCGGCCGTCTACCTCGGCGTCGCCGGCATCCTGCTCGGCCTGCTCGGCACGCTGCGCTTCTCGCCGCTCGGTGCGCTCGTCGCCGGGCTGCTGCTGATCGCCCCGTACGTCGGGATGTTCATCGCGCCGTTCAAGGTCCGCGACTGGATCCCCGACGGCTGGAAGGTGCTCGGGGACCCGCTGCCGCTGCGCCAGCCGGTGGAGAACGGCACGGTGTTCCTGATCGGCGTGCTGCTGCTGATGGCGGCGCTCAGCGCGCAGCGCTGGCGGCGGTGGCCGGCGGCGGCGGCACCGACCGAGGCGGAGCTGACCTCGGCCGACAAGCCGGCCGAGAACACCTTCAGCCTCAGCCAGTGGCCGCCGTCCGGTGCCCGCAACGACCGGGACACCACCCCGCCCACCCTCGGCTATCCCGACCCGACCCCCACCGAATCGCTGCCCCGCCGGAGCACCGGCGAGTCGCCGTGGTCCGCGCCACCGCGCGCCACCACCCGACCGGAGGGCACCACCGAGATCCGATGACCGTCGCGGGCGGGCCGGTGACCCCGGCCCGCCCGCCCCAACGGTTCCGCCGGTCAGCCCTTGAGCAGCTGGCGGGCCATGACGATGCGCTGGACCTGGTTGGTGCCCTCGTAGATCTGGGTGATCTTGGCGTCCCGCATCATCCGCTCGACCGGGTAGTCGCGGGTGTAGCCGTAGCCGCCGAGGAGCTGCACCGCATCGGTGGTGATCTCCATGGCGGCGTCCGAGGCGAAGCACTTCGCGGCCGCGCCGAAGTAGGTCAGGTCCGCGTCGCCGCGCTCGGACTTGCCGGCCGCCGTGTAGGTGAGCTGCCGGGCCGCCTCCAGCTTCATGCCCATGTCGGCGAGCATGAACTGAATACCCTGGAACTCGGCGATCGCCTTGCCGAACTGCTTGCGCTCGCTCACGTACCCCTTGGCGTAGTCCAGCGCGCCCTGCGCGATGCCGACCGCCTGCGCGGCGATCGTGACCCGGGTGTGGTCCAGGGTCTTCATCGCGGTCGCGAAGCCGGTGCCCTCGGCGCCGATCATCCGGTCCGCCGGGATCCGGACGTTGTCGAGGTAGACCTCGCGGGTCGGGGAGCCCTTGATGCCCAGCTTCTTCTCCGGCGCGCCGAAGCTGACCCCGGCGTCGGACTTCTCCACGACGAAGGCGGAGATGCCCCGCGAGCGGGCTGTGGGATCGGTCACAGCGAAGACCGTGTAGTACTCGGAGACCCCGGCGTTGGTGATCCACCGCTTCACGCCGTTCAGGATCCAGTGATCGCCGTCACGCACGGCACGGGTCGTCATCGAGGCGGCGTCGCTGCCCGCCTCCGGCTCCGAGAGGCAGTACGAGAACATCGCGTCGCCGGCCGCCACCGGGGTCAGGTACTTCCGCTTGAGCTCCTCCGAGCCGGCCAGGATCAGCGGCATCGTGCCCAGCTTGTTGACCGCCGGGATCAGCGAGGACGAGGCGCAGGCCCGGGCCACCTCCTCGATCACGATGGCCGTGGCCAGCGCGTCCGCGCCGGCGCCGCCGTACTCGACGGGGATGTGCGGGGCGTGGAAGTCGGCCGCCCGCAGCGCGTCGTAGGACGCCTTGGGGAACTCACCGGTCTCATCCGCCTCAGCGGCGTGCGGGGCCACCTTGGCCGCACAGACCTCACGGACCGCCTCCCGGATCGCCTCGTGCTCCTCCGGCAACCGGTAGACGTCGAACGACTGCTCTGCGGCCATGTTGGCCCCTCCCCTTCACCGCTATCATGCCCAGTCTGTAGCGCCTGAGAACCGCCGACCGCGCAGAGTGAAGGATAGCGACCGGGGTTCTGGTGCTCCTTACCGCCGCGTAGGCTCGTGCGTGACAGGCGTCGACGCCGACCGGCGACCACAGAACGTCCCCCCAACCCGGTGCCCGGCCAGGCGCCGCAGCCGAACGCGACGCAAGGAAGCGCCGCCAGTGCGAGCGGAGAAGACAGGCGTGACGATCCCGTACCCGAACACCCAGCCGGTACCGGCCATCGCCGCGGTGACCCCGCCCTCCGGCGCGGCCCGGCCCCGGGTGACCTTCCTCGGCACCGGCTACCTCGGTGCGACGTACGCCATCTGCTACGCGGAGCTCGGCTACGAGGTGCTCGGCTACGACGTCGACGCCGACAAGATCGCCAAGCTGAACGCCGGCGAGGTGCCGATCCACGAGCCCGGCCTGGACGAGCTGCTGCGGCGCAACCTCGCCGCCGGCCGGCTGCGGTTCAGCACCGACATCGCGGAGACCGCCGAGTTCGGCGACGTGCACTTCATCTGCGTGGGCACCCCGCAGCGCGCCGACGGCATGGGCGCCGACCTGTCGTACGTCGAGGCGTCGGTGACCAGCCTGGCCCAGCACCTGACCCGCAAGGCGCTGATCGTCGGCAAGTCCACCGTCCCGGTCGGCACCGCCGAGTGGGTCGAGCAGCTGGTCGGCAAGCACACCCCCGCCGACCTCGGCGTCGAGGTGGCGTGGAGCCCCGAGTTCCTCCAGGAGGGCTTCGCCGTCGACGACGTGCTGCGCCCCAACCGGATCGTGGTCGGCGTCAAGAGCGAGTGGGCCAACGGCATGCTCTACGCCGCCCACAAGGGCGTCTTCGACCTGGCCGCCACCGAGGACCGCGAGGTCCCCCTGGTGGTCACCGACTTCGCCACCGCCGAGCTGGTCAAGGTCGCCGCGAACGCCTTCCTGGCCACCAAGATCTCCTTCATCAACGCGATGGCCGAGGTCTGCGAGGCCGCCGGCGGCGACGTCACCCAGCTGGCCCGATCGATCGGGTACGACCCCCGGATCGGCAACCGCTTCCTCCAGGCCGGCCTGGGCTTCGGCGGCGCCTGCCTGCCCAAGGACATCCGGGCCTTCCAGGCCCGCGCACAGGAGCTGGGCGCCGGCGAGGCGCTGCGCTTCCTGCACGAGGTCGACCTGATCAACCTGCGCCGCCGGACCCGGGTGGTCCAGCTCGCCGCCGAGCTGCTCGGCCGCCGCTCCGGCCCGGCCGGGCCGGACCTCTCCGGCACCCGGATCGCCGTGCTCGGCGCCACCTTCAAGCCGAACACCGACGACGTCCGGGACGCCCCGGCGCTCGCGGTCGCCTCGCTGCTCGGCAAGGCCGGGGCCGACGTGCACGTCTTCGACCCGCAGGGCACCGAGAACGCCCGCCGGGCGGTGCCCGAGCTGACGTACGAGGAGACCATGACCGACGCCGTCAGCGGCGCCGACCTGGTCTGTGTGCTCACCGAGTGGGCCGAGTTCCGCAACGCCGACCCGGTCGCCCTGGGTGAGCTGGTGCAGGGCCGGCGGGTGGTCGACGGGCGCAACTGCCTCGACTCCACACTGTGGACCCAGGCGGGTTGGGAGTACCGCGGCATGGGCCGCCCCTGACCCCGACCCGACACGTACGGCCGGCCGTGGAGCTGCTCCACGGCCGGCCGCTTCTTTTTGTTGCCCCCGACGCGGCGGCAACTGTCGAAATCCGCGCCCGGTCAGGGCATGCTTCGACAGTGGAGGTCCACACTGCGGGCCGGCCGGACGGAGGGGTGTCGTGCAGACCTTCAGATGCGCCTCGTGCGGGCGGCAGATCAAGCCGGCCATCATCTGCCCGCACTGCGGGGCCGACCAGCCGCAGTGGGCCGAGCACCTGGCGGAGATCGAGCGCTCGATCGCGGAGATGAAGGCGCGGGACGCCGAGATCGCCCGCGAGCAACGGCAGATCGCCGCCAAGATGCAGGCCGCCCTCTTCCAGCGGGACATCCTCGCGCACGCCGGCGAGGAACGGATCAAGCAGGCCACCCGTCCCCGCCGGGTGCTGCGCCGCCGACCGGGCCGCCGCCCGCCGACGGCCGCCACCGGCGCGCCGCCCCGGGTGCCCCGGCAGGGCACCCCGCCACCCAACCCGGACGACCTCCCACCGCCGCCCCGGTCCACCGCGCATTGGCTCGACGTGGACGACCCGGAGCACCCGCCGGAGGCCTCCTCCCGCGAGGTGCAGAACATCCCCCTCGGGCTCGGCGCGCTGCTGCTCGGCGTGGCCGCGGTGGTCTTCGCCGCGGTCGCCACCAGCTCGATGGACGCGTTGGCCCGGCTGGGCGTGCTGCTGGTCGCGACGGTGCTGATGCTGCTCGCCCCGCCGGTGCTGGCCCGCCGCGGGCTCACCTCGACCGCCGAGACGATCGCCGCGGTCGGCCTGCTGCTGGTGCCGCTGGCCGGGTACGCACTCTGGGCGGTCGACCGGATCGGCGGCGGCGCCTCGGGCGCGGTCTTCGCCGGGTCGATCTTCCTGGTGACCACCCTGGTGGCCTTCGGGTACGCCCGTGGGAGCTGGCTGCGCGCGCCGCGCTTCGCCACCGTGCTCGCCGCCCAGCCGGTGCTGCCGCTGCTGGCGTACGACCGGATCACCGGGCCGACCGGCTGGGCGCTGGCGCTGACCGCGGTCGCCGTGGTCGACCTCGCCCTGGCCCGCTCGGCGGTGGTCGTCGAGCGACCGGTCCGGCGCGACCTGCCCACCCCGCCACCGGCGGCGCCACCCCGGCAGCGCGCGGCCGAGGGCCGGCCGGAGGGGGACCCCGAGGAGTCCGCCGAGGTGCTCGGCGCGGAGGCGCCGGACGCCCCGGCGCCCGGACCGGTCCGGCCGGTGCCCTGGCTGGGCGAGCTGACCTGGGTGCTGCACGGCGCGGCGGTCGCGGTCGCCCTGGCGTACGCGGTCACCGCGCTGCTGCGCGCCGACACGGTGTCGGTCGCCATCGGCACGGGCGCGGTGCTGCTGCTCGCCGCGCTGGTGGGGCTGGGCGGGACGCTGGTGCTGCGTCGAGCGCCGCTGCCGGACGTCGGCGCCGGCATCGTCACCCTCGCGGTGATCGGCGCGCTGGGCCGGATCGCCTCGGTCGCCTTCCCCGGCCGGTCGCTGCTGCTCATCGCGGCGGTGATCACGCTCACCGGGCTGGCCGTGCGGGCCGTACCGGAGGCGGCCCGGCGCGGGCCGCAGCTCGCCTCGGCCGTGGCCCTGACGGTCAGCGGCCTGGTGGTGGCCGGCGGCGCGCTGCGGGCCGGGCTGGCGCCGGTCCGGGCGGCGCTGCCCGCCTGGGGGGCGGACCTGGACCGGTGGCACGCCACGCTGGCGGCGGCCGTCGGCCCGACCGGCTGGCAGCTCGCCGCGAGCGCCTTCCTGCTGACCGTCGCCGCGGTGATCGCCCTGCCACCGGAGATCCGGCGCGAGTTCGCGGTGCTCGGGGCGGCGCTGACCGCGCTCGCCGTACCGGCCTCGCTCGGTCTGGGTTGGACGGCCGCCCCCTGGCCGATGTTGCTGACCGCGGTGGGCATCGGCGTGCTGGGACTCTCCGCGGACAGCGGACGTTCCGCCGTGGTGCACGCGGTCACCGCGACCGGGTTGGGCCTGTTCGGCGCCGGGGCGGCGCTCTCCCGCCCGGCGCTGACCGCCGCCGCGCTGGCCACGCTCTTCCTGGCCGGCGCGCTGGTCTCGCTCGCGCCCCGGATCAGTATCGCCCCGGCCGCAGCGGACACGGTCTCCGGCTGGGCCGCCGGCGGGGCGGCGTTCGCGCTGCCGGGGGCGGTGGCCGCGTTCGTCGCCGCCACGGTGCCCACCGACCCGACCCCCACCCCGGCGAGCCTGCGCGAGGTCACCGTCCCGGTGCTCGCGGCGAGCTTCCTCGGCGTCTGCGTCACCCTCGGCTACGCCGCCATCCGCCAGGTGGCGCAGCGGCACCTCAGCCTGCCGCACGCCGTGGGGACCGGGCTCGGCGCGCTGGCGGTCGCCGCGGCCGCGTTCGGCGCGCCCGGCACGACCAGCGCCGACGCCTGGGTGGGCGCGCTGCTGCTCGTCGCCGCGGTGCTGCTCTTCCTCGCCCCGTCCATCGACCGGGGTCGCCGCTCCGACCTCTCGCTGGACGGGTCCGACCTGGCGGCTGCCGCGACCACCGTGGCGCTGATCGCCACCCTGGCCCGGATCGCCGCCGTGCTCGCGCCCGGTGGGCAGCTCGTGGTGGCGGCCGCGCTGGTGCTGGTGGTCGCCGTCGCGGCGCGGGCGATGCCCGAGGAATGGCGGCGCGGACCGATCCTCGGCATCACGGTCGGCGGCACGCTGATCGGCCTGATCGCCGGCTGGACCGCGTTGCGCGGCGGGGTCGGCGTGCTGGCCACTCCGGGGGCGATCTGGGCCGGCGACCTGACCGGCTGGCCGGCCGCGCCGACCGGCGGGGCGACCTGGCAGGCGCCGGTCGCGCTGGCGCTGCTGGCCGTCGCCGCCGGCATCCTGCTGCCGACGCCGTGGAAGTACGACGTGGCGGGGGCCGCCGTCGTGCTGGCCACCATCGGCACCCCGGCCGCCTTCGACCTGCCCTGGTGGTCTCCGGTGCTGGTGGGCGCCGCGGTCGCCACGATCTTCGGCATGGCGGCGGTCGCGGCGATCGACCCCCGGGCGGCGCTGTCCCGGGCCACCGTGGCCGGGGTGGTCGCCCTGCACGCGGCCGGCGCCGGGCTGGTCCGGCCGTGGACCACCGCGCTGGCGCTCGGCAGCATCGCGCTGATCGGCGTGGTGGTGGCCGCCCTGGCCCGGAGCCTCGCGCCGCCGCTGGTGGAGGACATCGAGACCGAAGGGATGCCGCCGCACCTGGTGCAGGTGGGCGGCGCGGCGGCGGGCGCCGCCCTGCTCGCGCTCCCCGGCGCGGTGGCGGCCCTGGCCGCCGAGTTCGAGCATTCCCCGCAGGTGGTGGTCACCGCCGCGCTGGCCGCGTCCAGCCTCGGCCTGGCCGCGGTGGCGGTGGTCCGCCGGCAGGTCCCGCAGTACCTGCCGTACGTGAGTGTGGCCGTGGTCGGCGGCGCGACGGTCAGCGCGGTGGCCGCAATCGTCACCGGCCTGCCCTCCGGGGTGTACGCGGCCGCGGCGGCGCTGCTCGGCGTGCTCGCCGAGCTGGTCCGGGCGGCCACCACCCCGCCGACCGGCTCGGCCCGGCCGGTGCGCCGCTGGTCGGTGCTGCTGGACGGGGCGCTGCGCCGGCTGCCGGACGACGGGACGGAGCTGCGCTGGCGGGTCAGCCCGGCGGCCGGGGCGCTCGCCGCGGCGGTGCTGCCCACCACGCTGGCCCTGGTGACGCTCGCGCCGCCGCTGCTCGTCGCGCTGGTCGAGCCGTTCCGGTCGCTGTCCCGGGTCTGGCAGGGGCCGCCGCCGGAGCTGATCACCCCGCCGGCGGACGCGATCGACCCGACGCACGTGCTGACCGCGCTGCTGCTCACCGTGACCGCCGCGCTCGCCGCCACCGGGTTCAGCGGCGGCCGGCGGTCCCGGGCCGTGCCGGTGGTGCTGCCCGGCGCCGCGGTCACCCTGCTGATCACCCCGGTGGCGCTCGGCCACGGCTGGCCGGAGAGCGCGCTCGCCGGGCTGGTGGTCTTCACCATCTCGATGCTCGGGTTGGCCCTGACCCCGCCACCGCCGCTGGTCGAGCCGGCGCGGTCGCTGCGGGTGACCCGGGTGCTGGTCTTCGCGATCGGGCTGGCCGCCGGGGGCGCCGGGCTGGCCGGCAGCCTCGCCACCCGGGAGCTGACCCTCTTCACCCTGGGCGGGGCGGTCGGCGTCGGCGCGGTCGCCGCGCTCTTCGGCACCACGCAGCGGGCCCGCATCCTCGGCTGGCTCTTCGCCTCGCTGATGGCGCAGCTCTTCGTGCTCACCCTCGGCCTGGTGGTCGGGTTGGCCGCCGTGTGGTCCGCGTTCGGGGTGCTGGCGGTGGGGGCGGCGCTGCAGGTCTTCGCCGCGACCCTGCCCCGGCTGCGTCGCCCCGAGGCGTACCGGGAGGCGGCCACCGTGGAGTGGAGCGGGTACGCCGCCGCCCTCATCGCGCTGGCCCTGGCCTTCGACTCTCCCCGGCACATCGCCGCGCTGCTGGCCGCCTGGGGCGCCGTCCTCGGGGTGGCCGCGGGCCGGCCGGGCCGGCGGCCGGTGGAGCGGCGGATCCTGTTCTGGGCGGTGGTGGCCTGCGAGATCAGCGCCTGGTGGATCCTGATGCGGGTGGCCGACGTGGCGCTGCCCGAGGCGTACACGCTGCCGTTCGCCGTGCTCGCCCTGCTGGTGGGGGTGCTGGAGCTGCGCCACCGGCCGGACCTGTCGAGCTGGATCGCGTACGGGCCGGCGCTGGTGGCCGCGTTCGTGCCGACGCTGGCCATCGTGCTGGCGACGGATTCCAGCATGCTGCGGCAGGTGCTGCTGCTGCTCGGCGCGGTGGCGGTGCTGATCTTCGGCTCGACCAGCCGGCAGCAGGCGCCGGTGATCGTGGGCGCCACGGTCACCGCGATCGCGGCGGTGCACGCGTTGTTCAGCCTCGGGCCGTGGCTGGTGCTGATCCCGGTCGGCTTTGTGCTGCTGGTGCTCGGGGCGAGCAACGAACGCCGCCGCCGCGCCCAGGAACGCCTGCAGACCGCCCTGCGCGGCATGCGATGAGTCGGAGGGTCATCGGGTCTGCGTCGAGGGCGGGCAGAGGGGGGCGACCGGGACTGATCGGCACTCGCTCACTGTCCGTGTCTGAGCCTCCGGACGGACGGCATGGTCGTATCGCCTTTGCTCTGCTGCAGCCCACGCAACAGCAACCGACGGTGACAGCCGCAGCCACGACCTGTCGGAGGAGTGGAAGAGAAAGCGCCAGCTCAGCACCGGTGTTGCGTAGGGTGAAGCAGAGCAAAGGCGGTGCGAGGATCCTCCGGTCCCGGCGCACCGATCACAGCAAGTCACCACCCGGCAGCATCGCGGGGAGTGACACCCCGGCTCAGCCGAGGGAGGCGCGGAGCGCGGCGTCCTTCTCGGCGACCAGCTCCTCCAGGCCCGCCTGGTACGCGGCCATCCGCTCCAGCAGCGCCGGGTCCGAGGCGGCCAGGATGCGCACGGCGAGCAGCCCGGCGTTGCGGGCGTTGCCGATCGACACGGTGGCCACGGGCACGCCGGCCGGCATCTGCACGATGGACAGGAGCGAGTCCATCCCGTCGAGGTGCTTCAGCGGCACCGGCACGCCGATCACCGGCAGCGGGGTGACCGAGGCGACCATGCCGGGCAGGGCGGCGGCACCGCCCGCACCAGCGATGATCACCTTGAGGCCGCGGTCTGCGGCGTCCCGGCCGTACTCGATCATCTTGACCGGGGTGCGGTGCGCCGAGATCACCGCGACCTCGTACGGCACCTCGAACTCGTCCAGCGCCTCGGCGGCGGCCTTCATGGTCGGCCAGTCGGAGTCGCTGCCCATGATCAGTCCGACGGTGCTCACTCTGGCCTTCCTTTCGTTCGCGACTGCGGGGCTCGCAAGCTCACTCCTCGCGCTCACTGTGTCCCTCGCGCAACCAGCGGGCGGCCCGTGCGGCCCGCGCCCGTACGTCGTCCAGGTCGTCACCGAGCACCGTGACGTGCCCGATCTTGCGGCCGGGGCGTACCTGCTTGCCGTAGAGATGCACCTTGGCGCCCGGCTCGGCGGCGAAGAGGTGGTGCAGTCGCTCGTCGATGGAGATCCCGCCCGGCTCGCCGCCGAGCACGTTCGCCATCACCACCACTGGCGCGGTCAGCGAGGTGTCCCCCATCGGGTAGTCGAGCACCGCCCGCAGGTGCTGTTCGAACTGCGAGGTCCGGGCGCCCTCGATGGTCCAGTGCCCCGAGTTGTGCGGACGCATCGCCAGCTCGTTGACCACCAGGCCGGTGGGGGTCTCGAAGAGCTCCACCGCGAGCAGGCCGACCACGTCGAGCGCGGTGGCCAGGTCGATGGCGAGCTGCTGGGCGCCGACGGCCAGCTCCTCGGGCAGGTCCGGGGCGGGGGCCAGCACCTCCACGCAGATGCCGTCGCGCTGGACGGTCTCCACCACCGGGTACGCGGCCACCTGGCCGAACGGTGAGCGCGCGACCTGCACCGCCAGCTCCCGGCGCAGCGCCACCCGCTCCTCGACGATCAGCGAGGTGCCCCCGGCCAGCAGGGTCGAGCCCAGCTCGGTGGCCTGCGCCGCGCCGTCGACCAGCCAGACGCCGCGTCCGTCGTAGCCGCCCCGGGCCGCCTTCAGCACCACCGGCCAGCCGACCTCGTCACCGAAGGCGACCAGGTCGGCCGGCTCGACGACCGGTCGCCAGGCCGGGTTCGGCGCGCCCAGCTCACCGAGGCGCTCGCGCATCACCCGCTTGTCCTGCGCGTGCAGCAGCGCGTCGGCCGGGGGGAAGAGCTTCACCCCCTCGGCGGCGAGGGCGCGGATGTGCTCGGTCGGCACGTGTTCGTGGTCGAAGGTGACCACGTCGCAGCCCTTGGCGAAGGTGCGCAGCGCCGCGAGGTCGGTGTGGTCGCCGTACTGGACGTCGGCCGCGACCAGCGCGGCGCCGTCGTCGGGGGCGAGCGCCAGCACGCGCAGCGACTGGCCGAGGGCGATCGCGGCCTGGTGGGTCATCCGGGCCAGCTGGCCGCCGCCCACCATGCCGACAGCAGGCAGTCCGGTACGGGAATCCATAGCGCCGCCAGCCTATCCGGGCGGGCCCCGGGCCCGCCCGGAGGGCGGGATCATCCCGCCGCGCCCACCGCGATCCGGCGGGGGGCGCGGGCCAGCTCCCGGGCGGTGCGCCGGGCGATCAGCACCGAGCCGATCGCCGTGGGCGCGAGCCAGGCGACCAGGTTGCCGTCGGTCATCTGTACGGCGAAGCCGGTCACGAAGGCGATCACGGTGCTGCCCATCAGGTTCAGGTGCCACACCCGCCAGCCCCGGCCGCCGAGCCCCCGGGGCCGGCGGCGGGCGAACCAGAGCCCGCCGAGCAGCCAGCCCAGGGTCAGCACGCCGAGGATCGCCAGCCCCCAGAGTCGGGCGGGGTCGAGAGCGAAGAGCCCCAGCGCGCTCAGGCTGAGCCCGACGGCGGCCACCGCGTAGACCCGGCCGAGCAGGGTGTGCCGGCCGCGACGCTTGGGGGCGAGGAGGATCGGCAGCGCGAGCAGCAGCCCGGTGGTGCCGCTGACCGCGTGGATGAGGACGAGAACGGTGTGCATGACCCCTCCCCCACAACCTCCCACTGTGGGAGGTCGACGGCTTCATCGTGCGACCTGACACAATGGGATGTCAAGCGAGAACGCGAAGGAGCACACCCCATGCCGGACCGGCCGTTGAACGCCACCGCCGCCTCCCTGCTGGGCTTCCTGCACGACGGCCCGATGACCGGCTGGGATCTGGTGACGGTCGCCGAGCAGCGGATCGGCGCGTTCTGGTCACTCACCCAGAGCCAGGTCTACCGGGAGCTGAGCGCGATGGCCGCCGCCGGACTGGTCCGGGCCGGCGAGCGCGGCCGCCGCGACCGCCAGCCGTACGAGATCACCGAGGCCGGCCGGGTCGCCTTCGCCGAGTGGGCCGCCCGGCCGCCGGCCGAGGAGACCATCCGGTTCCCCCTGCTGCTCACCGTGCTCTTCGGCCGGCACCTGCCGGCGGACCGGATGGTGGCGTTCCTGGCGCAGCACCGGGCGGCGCACGCCGAACGGCTGGGCGGCTACCAGCAGGTCGCCGCCGCGCTCCCGGAGGACGCCGACACGATCGACCCGTACTCGGTGGCCACCCTGCGCTTCGGGCTGGCGTACGAGCGGGCGGTGCTCGACTGGTTCGACGCGCTGCCGCCCGCGCTGCGCGACCCCGCCGCCAGGCCGGGGAACACGCCCGGCACGGAAGGCCGCCCGACCGGCGACGCGGAGGACTGACGGACAGCCCCGGCTGGGATGATCAGGTCATGACGACCCGCGAGACGTTGCGCGCGCTGCCGGTGCTGGCCCACCAGATGCCGTCCTTCGACCCGGCCGGCGCGCCGGCGGAGCCGATGACGCTCTTCGCCGACTGGCTCACCGAGGCCGTCGCCGCCGGCGTGGACGAGCCGCACGCGATGACCCTGTCGA
The DNA here is from genome assembly GCF_052814115.1 of Micromonospora sp. IBHARD004. NCBI lineage: Bacteria > Bacillati > Actinomycetota > Actinomycetes > Micromonosporales > Micromonosporaceae > Micromonospora > Micromonospora sp. IBHARD004. Next base: position 968,413 of record NZ_CP199934.1, on the reverse strand, counting down.
CCGTCGACGCCGACGGCGCTCCGGACGCCCGGGTGCTGATCCTCAAGGACCTCGACGCGACCGGCTGGCACTTCGCCACCAGCGCGATCAGCGCCAAGGGTCGCCAGCTCGCCGCCGACCCCCGGGTCGCGCTCACCTTCCACTGGCGGGAGCAGGGCCGCCAGGTCCGGCTCCGCGGCACCGCCCGGGCCGCCGACCCGGCCGTCTCCCGGCGGGACTTCCTGGCCCGGCCGGAGGGCTCCCGGATCGCCACCCTGGCCGGCCGGCAGAGCGCCGTCCTCGCCGACCGGGCCGAGCTGGACCGGGAGCTGGCCGACGTCCGCGCCCGGCTGGCCGCCGACCCCGACCTGGTCGCCGAGTCGCACACCGTCTACGCCGTCGCGCCAGCGACGGCGGAGTTCTGGCAGGCCGACCGGGAACGCCGGCACGTCCGGCTGCGCTACCGCCGCGCCGAGGGCGGGTGGGAGCGCGAGCTGCTCTGGCCGTGACCGGCCGCCGGGTCAGCCCAGCTGGGCGACCAGGTCGTCGACGGAGGTGACCGGCCGGTCGCAGACGAAACCCCGGCAGACGTACGCGGTGGGCCTGCCGTTCAGCGCCGGCCGGTCGGCGAGCAGCGGCACGCCCGGCTGGTCGGTGCGGCCGGCCACCGTCACCGCGCCGGGCGGGGCGTACCGGTGCGCCGCGGCGACCAGCGGGTCATCGGCCGGGTCGTCGGTGACCACCGCGATCTCGTACGGCCCGGAGAGCAGCGCCTCGCCGACGGTGGCCGCGTAGCCGGTGAACCGGGCGTGCCGGCCGACGATCGGCGCGACGGTCGACAGGGCCGCCTCGGCGGCCTCCCGGTACCGCGCCTCCCCGCTCAGCGCCGAGTACGCCACCAGCGCCGCGACGACCGCCGACCGCCCGGACGGGGTGGCGTTGTCGGTCGGGTCGGCCGGCCGGGTGACCAGCCGCTCGGCGTCGTCGGCGGTGTCGAAGAACCCGCCGTCGGGCGCGGCGAACCGGGCCAACGCGACGTCGAGGAGCTGACCGGCCAGCTCCAGCCAGCGCCCCTCGCCGGTGAGCTGGTGCATGGCGCAGAACGCCTCGGCCACGCAGCCGTAGTCCTCCAGCACGCCGGCCGGCTCGCCGACCACCCCGTCCCGGGAGACCCGGCGCAGCCGCCCGTCCACGAGGTGCACCTTCGCCAGGTGCTCGGCGGCGTCCCGCATCGCACCGTCGGCGACGATGGCGACCCCGTCCATCAGGTTCGCGTCCTCGTCGTCGGGCGACGCGTAGACGGCGGCGACCTGGAGGAACTCGGCGATCGCGGTGATCGCCAGGCCGTTCCAGGCGGCCACCACCTTGTCGTCGCGAGCCGGCTGCGGGCGGGCGTCCCGGGCGGCCAGCAGCCGACCGACCACGCCCTGCCAGCGCGCGCGCACCGCCGGGTCGGCGTCGTCGACGTCCCGGGCCAGCCGCAGCACGCTCATCCCGTGCTCGAACGTGCCCTCCTCGGTGACCGCGAACAGGTCGGCGGCCCAGCGGCCGTCCTCCTCGCCGAGCGCCTCGACGAGCTGGGCCGGCGTCCAGGCGTAGGTCAGCCCCTCGACGCCCTCGGTGTCGGCGTCCAGGGCGGAGGCGAAGCCCTCCCCCGGCTTGTGCAGCTCGTCGGCGAGGAACCGGGCGGTGTCCCGGGCCACCCGCCGGGCCAGCCGGTCGCCGGTGAGCCGCCAGAGCTGGGTGTAGACCCGCAGCAGCAGCGCGTTGTCGTAGAGCATCTTCTCGAAGTGCGGCACGGTCCAGTGCGCGTCGACCGAGTAGCGGGCGAAACCGCCGGCGAGCTGGTCGTTGATGCCGCCACGGGCCATCGCCTCGCAGGTGTGCCGGACGATCTCCAGGCTCTGCGCGGAGCCGGTGCGCTGGTGGTGGCGGAGCAGGAAGAGCAGGTTCATGTGCGGCGGGAACTTCGGCGCCCCGCCGAACCCGCCGTTGGTCCGGTCGTACTCGGAGGCGAGCTGCTCGGCGGCGGCGTCGAGCAGTTCGGCGGTGAGCGGCGCGGTGAGGCCCCCGACGGCCTGAGCCCCGCCGATCGCCTCGACCACCGCGGCGCCCTGCTGGAGCACGGCCTCCCGCTGGTCCCGCCAGGCGGTGGCGACGGAGCCGAGCAGCCGGATGAAGTTCGCCCGGGGGAAGTAGGTGCCGCAGAAGAACGGCGTGCCGTCCGGCGTGGCGAAGACCGTCATCGGCCAGCCGCCCTGGCCGGTCATCGCCTGGGTGGCGGTCATGTAGACGGCGTCGACGTCCGGCCGCTCCTCCCGGTCCACCTTGATCGAGACGAAGTCGTCGTTCATGAGCTGGGCGACGCCCTCGTTCTCGAACGACTCGTGCGCCATCACGTGGCACCAGTGGCAGGCGGCGTACCCGACCGAGATGAGCACCGGGACGTCCCGCCGCTTCGCCTCGGCGAACGCCTCCTCGCACCAGGGCCACCAGTCGACCGGGTTGTCGGCGTGCTGGAGGAGGTAGGGCGAGGTGGCGTTGGCGAGTCGGTTCACCCGACGACCATATCCAGCGCACTCCGGTGACGCTGCCGGAGCGGACCGGTCGGCCGGGACCGCAGCCCCGGCCCGACCGGCTCCGGTCACTGGGTGAGCGTGACCGCCGAGGTGCCGCGCACGCCGCGCCGGGGCGGGGCCGGTGAGTCAGGAGGCGCCGTCGGCGCGGAGCGGGAAGACGTTGCCGGGGGCGGTGTCGAGCAGCGACCCGAGGACGGCGTTGATCTTGTCCGCCGGCATCGGCTTGAAGAAGTGGTAGCCCTGCGCGGCGGTGCAGCCCAGCTCGGCCAGGGCGGCCCGCTGCTCGGCGGTCTCCACCCCCTCGGCGACCACCCGCAGCCCCAGCTCATGGGCGAGCCCCACCGTGGTCCGAACGATCGCCGCCGCCTCCGGCGAGTCGGCCATCCGGATCACGAAGGAGCGGTCCACCTTCAGCTCGTCGACGGCGATCCGGGTGAGGAAGGTCAGCGACGAGAAGCCGGTGCCGAAGTCGTCGACGGCGAGCTGCACCCCCATCGACCGCAGCGTGGCGAGCACCTCGTCGATGACCTCCAGCTCGCTCATCACCACCGTCTCGGTGATCTCCAGGACCAGCCGGCGCGGCGGCACCTGGTGCCGGCGCAGCGCCTCGCCGATCTCCGCCGGCAGCCGGGGGTCGAGCAGGCTGCGCGCCGACAGGTTCACCGAGATCGGCAGGTCCAGCCCCTCGCGGGCCCAGCCGGCGGCGACCGCGAGGGCCTTGTCCAGCACGTACCGGGTGAAGGCGCCGAGCTGCTCGCTGTTCTCCACCGGGCGGATGAAGTCGGACGGGCCGAGCCAGCCGCGGCGCGGGTGCCGCCAGCGGATCAGCGCCTCCACCCCGGTCGGGGCGCCGGTGGCCAGGTCCACCGCCGGCTGCAGCGCCAGCACCAGCTGGTCGTCGGCCGCCAGCGCCTCCCGCAGCTCCGTGAGGAGCGCCAGGTGGTCGGTGCTCGCGGCGTCCCGGGTGCTGTCGTACGCGGCGACGCTGCCGCCGCCCTCCTTCGCCTGGTACATCGCGATGTCGGCGCGGCGCAGCAGCTCGGTCAGGTCGGCGGTGCCCGCGTCGGCGGCCACCACGCCCACCGAGACCTCGACGGACATCCGTACGCCCGCCACCTCGGTCGGCGCGGCGAGCCGCTCGGCGATCTCCCGGGCCCGCCGCAGCGCGTATGCCATCGGCGCGGCGCGGTCGCCGACCACCGGGACCGCGGTCAGCAACAGGGCGAACTCGTCCCCGCCGAGCCGGCCGAGCAGGTCACCGGGGCGGGCGAGGGCCGCCAGCCGGTCGGCGGTCAGCCGCAGCAGCTGGTCGCCGGCCGCGTGCCCGAGCGTGTCGTTGACCTCTTTGAAGTGGTTGATGTCGAGCAGCAGCAGCGCCACCGGGTGGTCGTGGGCGAGCTGGCGCAACGCCTGGTCGCCCTGGTCGAGCATGGCGGCCCGGTTGACCAGCCCGGTGAGCTGGTCGTGCACCGCCTCGTACGAGGAACGTGCGGTGACCAGCCGCAGCTCACGGTGCGTCGCGGCGTCGTGCAGGGCGGCGGCCAGGGCGTCGCCGAAGGCCGCGACGGCGTCCCGCTCCCGGGCGCTGGGCGGGGCCGACCGGGCGAAGTGGACCCGCAGCTCCCCCACCCCGACGCTGCCCACGGTCAGCGGTCGGACCAGCTCGTGTTCGGCCGGCTCGGTGCTTCCCGGCTGGTCCACCTCGCGGTCGCGCAGCTGGCCACCGAGGTCCGCCCGGTACCGCCACCACCGGCCGTCGCCCCGGGCGACGGTCACGTCGACCAGTTCCGCACCGAAGAGGGTGAGCGCGCCGGACACCGCGGCGGTCGCCACGCCCCGCTCGTCGAGCTGGTTGAGGGCGGCGGTCGCCTCCGCGAACGCCCGCCAGGTGCGCCGCTCCTGGTCGGCCCGGAGCCGGTGGCGGTACGTCTGCTGGAGCAGCCAGAGCGGCGGCGGGAGCAGCAGCAGCCAGCGGGCGTCGAGCTCCAGCAGGGTGACGACCACCAGGCCGACGGCCACGTTGCCGACGAACATCAGCAGCTTGCCGCGGAGCGCGGCGAGCAGCGGCGGTCCGATCGGGACGCCGTGCCGCAGCGCCAGGGTCGCCCCGCCGAGCCAGCCGGTGGTCAGCAGGTACGTCACCGAGCCGGCGATGAGCGCGAGGGCGAGCGCCGGGGTCGGCGCGGCGAGCAGGGGTCGACCCAGCGCGCTGGCGACGGCGACGGCGAGCGCGGTGGCGGCGGTGAGCGATCCGGTGATCCGGACGAGCTCCAGCGCCGGCCGGCGGTCGGTGAGCAGGGACATGGCCGTCCAGGCCGTCCCGGCGCCGAGCAGGGCCGCCGCCGGCAGCCAGCTGGCCGGTACGAGGTAGAGGCAGACGATGAGGGCGGCCTCGCCCCAGGTGATGCTCACCATCCCGGCGGCGGTCCGGAACCGGAGCCGGGCGAGCTGGGTGACGGCGAACGCGGCGACGGCGATGCCGAAGCGGGCCGGGGCCGGCAGCGGATCGTCCGGCGGGAGGGACACCGGGACGGTCAGGCCGACGACGGCGGCGACCAGTGCGGTGACCCCGACCGCGGCGGTCAGCAGGAGCACCTCGGTCGGCGTGCCGCGCAGGCCCAGCCGATCGGGGGGTTTGCCGTCCCGGCCCGAGGTCACGGACCCACCCCGTCCGCCGGCAGGCCGGGGGCACGGCGGGTGGCCGCTGCTCCGACGGTCATCGGCGCCCCCCTTCCGCGCACGGCTCGGGGACTTTCGGTCCCCCGGCGGAAGGCTAAGCCAAAGCCGGTGGTCGCAACAGGGGGCGACGACCGGCTTCGACGTGAATCATGCGTTGACTACCCGTTCCGGCGCTGCTGGGAGCCGTTGGGCGCGTCCGTGGTTGATTCCTGCGCCGCGGTCCCGTCTGTCGGATCGACGACTGTCCGGTCGGTCCGGCCGAGGTCCGCCGGACCGTCCTGCTGCGGGAACCGGTCGGGCAGGCGGCGCAGTCGGGCATTCATGTTGCGGATCAGCAGGATGGTGGCGGTGGCCAGCAGCACGATGAGGAAGAGGCCCATCGGCCCGGCCAGGCCACCCGTACGGGTGTCACCGAAGTTGTTCTCCGCGAGCACCTGGGCAGTGGTCAGCATGGCGTTCCTCCGATGTGCGGCTCGCGTCCAGCGTAGCCCTCCGCCGGATCAGCGGGCATGGCACGTCTCGCGGACCCCGGCGAAGAGGTCCGACTCGGGCAGCGGGCTGTCCACCAGCGAGCGGGCGAGCTGGTAGTCCTCGGTCGGCCAGGCGCGCTGCTGGAGCTCCATCGGGACGTGGAACCAGAAGCCGTCCGGGTCGATCTGGGTGGCGTGGGCGCGCAGGGCGTCGTCGCGGACCGGGAAGTATTCGGCGCACTCGACCCGGGTGGTGATCCGGGGGCCCTTGTCGGGACGATCCTCCCAGCGCTTGAGCCACTCCTCGTACGGCGACTCGAGGCCCGCGGCGAGCATGCCCTCGTGCAGCGCCATGATCTTGCCCTTGGAGAAGCCGATGTCGTAGTAGAGCTTCAGCGGCTGCCACGGCTCGCCCAGCTCCGGATGGCGGTCGGGGTCACCGGCCGCCTCGAAGGCGGCCACCGTCACCTTGTGGGTCATGATGTGGTCCGGGTGGGGGTAGCCACCCTCTTCGTCGTACGTGGTGACCACGTGCGGTCGGAACTGCCGCATCAGGCGCACCAGCGGCGCCGCCGCGACCTCCACGTCCTGGAGGGCGAAGCACCCCTCCGGCAGCGGCGGCAGCGGGTCGCCCTCGGGCAGCCCGGAGTCGACGAACCCGAGCCAGGCCTGCTCGATGCCGAGGATCGCGCGGGCTGCGTCCATCTCGGCGCGGCGGATGTCGGCGATGTTCGCCCAGACGTCCGGTCGGTCCATCTTCGGGTTGAGCACGCTGCCCCGCTCACCGCCCGTACAGGTCACGACCAGGACGTCCACCCCTTCGGCGACGTATTTCGCCGTGGTCGCGGCGCCCTTGCTCGACTCGTCGTCGGGATGGGCGTGCACGGCCATGAGACGCAGCTGCTCTGCCACCTTCGGCACTCCTCGTCTGTGCCCGTCGGGCGACCCGAACCCGGGTCACCCGGCTGACCTGCCGGAATCTCCCCCGCGCCCGGAGAATCCCCTGTGCTGACCTGTCCGCGTCACCGCCGACCTGCCATCCTTGGGTCAGCGCCGGGCTGGGAAGATGGACTCTGCCATTCTTGCCGATGCCGCCGACAACAACGCCAGGAGATACCCGCCGGTGAGCGAGACGCACGCCACAATCACTCCGGACTCGCCGGTTTTCCCGCCCGGTCGGTACGGTCGCCGCCGCGAACCGGGACGCCGCCGTCCGTTGCTCCCGGCGCTGCTGGCGGTCGTCCTGCTGGCGACCCTCGGCCTGGCGGCCAGCAAGCTCTACCGCCAGTACGGCGATCCCCGGTACGACGCCCAGGTGATCACCTACACGGAGATCACCGACTCCCAGGTGGTGGTCGACTTCCGGGTCACCGTGCCGGCGGGCGGCTCGGCGACCTGCGTGCTCCGGGCCCGGTCCTCCGACGGCGCCGAGGTGGGGCGCGCGGAAGTCACGGTGACCGCGCAGCCGGGTGAACGCCAGGTCGACGCCCGGCACCGGCTGGCCACCAGCGCCCGGCCGTTCATCGGCGAGGTGCTGCGCTGCCGCCCGGCCGCCTGACCTGCCGGCAGGCCGACAGCCGGTCCCCCGGGCCGGCACCCGGGGTGATCGGCGACACCTCGACGGGTTCCGCACTGGTAACTTGGTAGTTCATCTGTCAGCCAGTCCGCATCAACGAGGAGGACCGCCTGTGTCCACGAATGGCAACGAGGCGCCCGCCACCTGGCTGTCCCAGGACGCGTACGACCGCCTCCAGGCCGACCTCGACGAGCTGATCGCCAACCGTCCGGTGATCGCCGCCGAGATCAACGCGCGGCGCGAGGAGGGCGACCTCCGGGAGAACGGTGGCTACCACGCCGCCCGCGAGGAGCAGGGCAAGGCCGAGGGGCGCATCCTCTACCTCAAGGAGCTGCTCCGCACCGCCCAGGTCGGTGAGGCCCCGAGCGCCGACGCGGTGGCACCCGGCATGGTCGTGACGATCTACTTCGACGACGACACCGACGACACCGAGACGTTCCTGCTCGGCTCGCGGGAGATCTCGTCCAGCACCGACCTGACCGTCTACAGTCCCGAGTCCGCCCTCGGCAAGGCGATCCTGGGCGGCCGCGAGGGCCAGACCTGCACCTACACGGCCCCCAGCGGCGCCGACATCAAGGTGACCGTGGTCAAGTTCGAGCCCTTCTCCGGCTGACCGTCGTACCCGGACCCGCGCCGGCAGGCCCGGGCCCGACCCCCGACCGGGGCTGACAGGCCGGTCGGACCCGACTGCCGCACCGCCCCGGCCGTATCCCGGCCGGGGCGTTCGCGTCTCCGGCGCAAGGACCCGCCAACCCGGCGGCCGGTGGCGGGGGCGTCACGCCTCGGCGGCGAAGACCACCTGGTAGCCGCTGGCCCGCAGCGCGCTGATCAGCGTGTCGGAGTGCTCCACGCCCCGGGTCTCCACCGAGAGCGCCACCTCCACCTCGCCGAGGCGCAGGTGCGGATTGGCCCGCTGGTGCTCCACGTCGACCACGTTGGCCCGGTGCTCGGCGATCTCGCTGAGCAGCGAGGCGAGCTGGCCCGGCCGGTCCGAGCAGCGCACGGTGAACCGCAGGTACCGGCCGGCCGCCGCGAGGCCGTGCTCGATCACCCGCAGCATCAGCAGCGGGTCGATGTTGCCGCCGGAGAGCACGGCCACCACAGGCGCCTCCACCTCGACCACGCCGGCCAGCAACGCGGCCACCCCGACCGCGCCCGCCGGCTCCACCACCTGCTTGCCGCGCTCCAGCAGCATCAGCAGCGCACGGGAGATGTCCTCCTCGGAGACCGTGACGATCTCGTCGACCAGCTTGCGGACGTGGGTGAAGGTGAGGTCGCCGGGCCGGCCGACCGCGATGCCGTCGGCGATCGTCGAGAACGACGGCAGCCGCACCGGCTCGCCGGCCTTCAGCGAGGGCGGGAAGGCGGCGGCCGTCGCGGCCTGCACCCCGATCACCCGTACGTCCGGACGCAGCGCCTTGGCCGCCACCGCGATGCCGGAGATCAGCCCGCCACCGCCGACCCCGGTGACGATGGTCTTCACGTCGGGGCACTGTTCGAGGATCTCCAGCGCCACCGTGCCCTGCCCGGCGATCACGTCCGGGTGGTCGAACGGGTGGATCAGCACCGCCCCGGTCCGCTCGGCGAAGGTCTGCGCCGCGACCAGCGACTCGTCCACCGTGTTGCCGACCAGCTCGATCTTGGCGCCGTACCCCTTCGTGGCGGCCACCTTCGGCAGCGGCGCGTTCACCGGCATGAAGACGGTGGCGTGGGTGCCGACCAGGCCGGCGGCGAGCGCCACCCCCTGCGCGTGGTTGCCGGCGCTGGCGGCGACCACGCCGCGTTCCCGCTCCTCGACCGAGAGCCGGGAGATCCGCACGTACGCGCCGCGCACCTTGTACGACCCGGCGCGCTGCACGTTCTCGCACTTCAGCCAGGCCGGACCGCCGAGGGCGGCGCTGAGCGGCCGGGAGGGCTCCAGCGGGGTGGTACGGGTGACGCCGGCGAGCAGCTCCCGCGCGGCCTGTACGTCGGCGAGACCGACCAGTTCCGTCATGCCCCGATCGTGCCATCCGCCACCGGCGGCACCTGCGGCGACGGGCCGGTGACGAGCTGCGCCGGGTACGCCGGGGCAACCCCGGGCGGCGGGACCGGCGCACCGGGCGTGGGCCAGCCGGGGTGGCCGGGATAGCGGGTGCGCGCACACGCTAGACGATCATGCGGTGGCCGGCGACCCCGTGCCCACCCGCGGGTAGCCCGGGGCGTGCCGCTGCCAGGGGGCCTGCATCTCGAACTGGCCGGCGACACCGAGCAGCAGCAGCTCCGAGCCGGGCGGGCCGACCAGCTGCACGGCGACGGGCAGCCCGTCCGGCCGCCGGCCGACCGGCACCACGATGGCGGGCAGGCCGGCGATGTTCCACGGGGCGGCGTACGGGGCGTACCGGATGTTGGCCTTCATGTTCGCCACCCAGGAACGGCCCGACCAGCCGGCGGCCTCCGGCGGCGGGCCGGCCAGCGCCGGGGTGAGCAGCAGGTCGATCGAATGGTCGCCGAAGAAGCTCACCGAGCGCTCCCGCCAGGCGGCCCGGTCGGCCTCCCGGACGTACCCGCGCCGCTGCGCCCACTCGCCGAGTGCGACGTGCCGGCGGCTGCGCCGCTGCAGGTCCCGCCGCTCCACCCCGGCGGCCTGCACGTCGGCGGCCGCCGCGGCGAACCAGGTGGCGATCCCCTTGAGGCCGAGCGCGGTCGGGTAGACCGGGTCGGCCGGCACGGTGTCGTGCCCGGCGGCGGCGAGCAGCCGGCCTGCGGCGGCGACCGCGTCCCGGTTGGGCGCGTCCGGCGAGACGCCGCGGACCGGCGAGCGCAGCGAGACGCCGACCCGCAGCCGCGACGGCGGGACCAGCTTGTCGGGGCGGCGGCCGGCCAGCACCGAGAAGCCGACCACCGCGTCGGCGACCGTGCCGGTCAGCACGCCGTGCTCGGCGAGGCCGAACCAGTCGTCCGCGCCGAGCTGGTAGGGGATCACGCCGCGGCCGGGCTTGAGCCCGACCAGCCCGCAGCAGGCCGCCGGGATGCGGATCGACCCGAGGCCGTCGTTGCCGTGCGCCATCGGCACCAGGCCCGCGGCGACCGCGGCGGCCGCGCCGCCGGAGGAGCCGCCGGGGGTACGCCGCGGGTCCCACGGGTTGCGGGTCACCCCGGTCTCGTCGTCGGTGAGCGCCCAGAGGCCGAGTTCCGGCATCCGGGTCACCCCGAGGATCACCGCGCCCGCGCCGCGCAGCCGCCGGACCACCTCGTGGTCGGCCTCCGCCACGGCGGTCCGCACCGCCGCCGACCCGTTCCAGGTGGGCAGGCCGGCGACCGGGGTGTTCTCCTTGACCGCGACCGGCACCCCGGCCAGCGGGAGGTTCGCCAGGTCCTCCTGCTCGTCGACCTTCTCCGCCTCGGTGACCGCCTCCCCGCCGCGTACCGTGCGGAACGCGGCGAGGTCGGCGTCGGCCCGGGCGATGTGGTCCAGGTGGTCGGCGACGACCTGGGTGGCGGAGACGTCGCCCCGGCGTACGCCCCGGGCGATCTGCTTGGCGGTCGCCCCCACCCAGGTCGGCATGATGTCCTGCACGGCCACCCTCCCCAGCGGTCAGCCCAGCGCCTGCTCCAGATCGGCGAGCAGGTCGTCGACCGTCTCGATGCCGACAGACAGTCGCACGAGATCGCCGGGAACTTCAAGCGGCGAGCCGGCAGCACTTGCGTGTGTCATCCGGCCCGGGTGCTCGATCAGGGATTCCACGCCGCCGAGCGACTCGGCGAGCACGAAGAGCTTCGCTCGGTTGCAGATCTCCACCGCGTGCTCCTCGCCGCCCGCGGCGCGGAACGAGATCATGCCGCCGAACCGGCGCATCTGCTTGGCGGCCACCTCGTGGCCCGGGTGCGACGGCAGGCCCGGGTAGATGACCTGGCCGACCTTCGCGTGCCCGTCCAGGTAGGCCGCGATCCGCTCGGCGTTGTCGCAGTGCCGGTCCATCCGTACGCCGAGGGTCTTGATGCCGCGCAGGGTGAGCCAGGCGTCGAACGGGCCGTTGATCGCGCCCATCGCGTTCTGGTGGTAGCGCAGCCCGTCGCCGAGCCCGGCGTCGGCGGCGATCAGCGCGCCACCGACCACGTCGGAGTGGCCGCCGATGTACTTCGTGGTGGAGTGGACCACCACGTCCGCGCCGAGCGCGATCGGCTGCTGGAGGTACGGCGAGGCGAAGGTGTTGTCGACCACCAGCAGCACGTTGGCGTCGTGCGCGACGGCGGCGAGGGTGGCGATGTCGGCGATGCCGAGCAGCGGGTTGGTCGGCGTCTCCACCCAGATGATCCGGGTGGTGCCGGGGCGGATCGCGGCCCGCACCGCGTCCGGGTCGGAGACCCGGGCCGGCGTGAAGTCCAGTCCCCAGCGCTCGGCGACCTTGGCGAAGAGCCGGTACGTGCCGCCGTACGCGTCGTCCGGGATCACCACGTGGTCGCCCGGCTTGCAGACGGTGCGCAGCAGGGTGTCCTCGGCGGCCAGGCCGCTGGCGAAGGCGAGCCCGACGGGCCCGCCCTCCAACGCGGCCAGGCACTCCTGGAGCGCGTCGCGGGTGGGGTTGCCGGAACGGCTGTATTCGTAGCCCTGACGGGGCGCCCCGACGGCGTCCTGGGCATAGGTGCTGGTCTGGTAGATCGGTGGGATCACCGCGCCGGTGCGGGCCTCCGGGTCCTGGCCGGCGTGGATGGCGAGCGTCTCAAAGCCGTGACTCATTCCCGAGACGTTAGTCCGCCGGTGCGCCCGCCCGGGCGGAACCCGCCCGGCGCCACGTCGCCGGTCGCCCGCGCGGTCCGTCGCGGTCGCTACAAACCTGATGACGCAGATGACTCACCCCGCCACGCAACCGACGCCGGCCTGGGCCCGGACTGAAGCATCACCCTGACTCATTCTCGTCATCAGCTTCGTAGCGCATCACGAGGTCACCCCCGGCCCACCGCACGGCCGCGCCGGGAGGGCGGTCGCACGGCGCCGGTAATAGCCTGGCGCGATGAGTGGGTGCGTGTTCTGCGGGATCGTGGCGGGCGAGGTGCCCGCGTTCACCGTCGCGGACGAGCCGGACGGGGTGGCGTTCCTGGACACCCGGCCGGTGTTCAAGGGGCACGTGCTGGTGGTTCCGCGGGCCCACCTGGTCACCCTGACCGACCTGCCGGCGGAGGCGCTGGCCGGCTACTTCGGCCTCGTGCAGCGGTTGGCCCTGGCGGTGGAGACAGGTCTGGGGGCCGGTGGGACGTTCGTGGCGATGAACAACAAGGTGTCCCAGTCCGTGCCGCACCTGCACGCCCACGTGGTTCCCCGGACCAAGGGGGACGGCCTGCGCGGCTTCTTCTGGCCCCGGACCCGCTACACCGACGACCCGGAGGCCCGGGAGTACGCCGGCCGGATCGCCGCCGCCGCCACCGGACATGCTCATCATCGTGACGGACTCCTGACGCCTCGTGATCGGCCGCTGGGCGGGTAAGGAAGCGGGGCCTGGTGGCGTTGCAGCCTGGGAGAGGTACGAGAGGAGTCCCACCGTGTTCCTTCGCCGTATGAAGGCCGAGCTGCCCACCCCCGACCAGGCCCTGCCGGGTCGCCCGATCGCGATGCCGATCGGTGACCGGCACGAGGTGCTCCCGTCCTCGCTGAAGGGCCCGTTCCCCGAGGGCTCGCAGGTCGCCGTCTTCGGAATGGGCTGTTTCTGGGGCGCCGAGCGACTGTTCTGGACCCTGCCGGGTGTGATCACCACGTCGGCCGGTTACGCGGGTGGCGTCACCCCGAACCCGACCTACGAGGAGGTCTGCTCGGGGATGACCGGGCACGTCGAGGCGGTCCAGGTGGTCTACGACCCCACCAAGATCAGCTACGCGGACCTGCTCAAGGTCTTCTGGGAGAACCACGACCCGACCCAGGGCATGCGCCAGGGCAACGACGTCGGCACGCAGTACCGGTCGGCGATCTACACCACCACCGAGGACCAGCTCGCCACCGCGCAGGCGTCCCGGGACGCGTTCGCGCCGATCGTGGCGCGGGCCGGGAAGGGTGAGATCACCACGGAGATCGCCCCGCTCGGCGACTACTACTTCGCCGAGGACTACCACCAGCAGTACCTGGCGCCCACGAAGAACCCGAACGGGTACTGCAACCACGGCCCCAACGGGCTGAGCTGCCCGGTCGGCGTGGCGCGTACCGCCGGCTGACCGACCTGATGTCCGTTTCCGGGCCTGCGGTGTTTGTCACACCGCAGGCCCGGCTCCATTCGGGCACCCGGCCGACGGCCGGCAGGAACGTCGGCGCTGGCAGCGCCCCGAAAACGAGTGGCGCGCATTCTAGCAATACGTAACTCCACGGACATCAGCTCAACGGGCGAGGTGCGGCCACCTCTGGCAGCATTGCCTGCCATGTGCGGACTGGCTGGGGAGTTCCGTCGTGACGGCTCGCGTGCCGACGTCGCGGCGGTGGAGCGGATGGCGGCCACGATGAGTGACCGGGGACCGGACGACAGCGGGGTGTGGTCCCAGGGCCCGACGGCCCTCGGCCACCGCCGCCTGAAGATCATCGACCTCTCCGCGGCGAGCGGCCAGCCGCTGGTCGACGCCGCCTCGGGCCTGACCGGCGTCTTCAACGGGTGCATCTACAACTACCGCGAGCTGCGCCAGGAGTTGCAGGCCAAGGGCCACCGCTTCTTCTCCGCCGGCGACAGCGAGGTCGTGGTCAAGGCGTACGCCGAGTGGGGGCTCGACTTCGTCGACCACCTGATCGGCATGTTCGCCGTCGCGATCAGCGAGCGGGACACCGGCCGCCTCGTCCTGGCCCGGGACCGGCTCGGCATCAAGCCGCTCTACCTGGCCGAGACCCCGGGCGTGGTGCGCTTCGCCAGCACCCTGCCGGCGCTGCTGGCCGGGGGCGGAATCGACACCTCGATCGACCCGGTGGCGCTCGCCCACTACCTGAGCTTCCACAGCATCGTGCCGCCGCCGCGGACCATCCTGCGCGGCGTCGCCAAGCTGCCCCCGGCCACCGTCCGGGTCTACGAGCCCGACGGCTCCACCCGCGAGCGGGTCTACTGGGACCCGGCGTTCACCCGCGCCGCCGAGCGGGCCGACTGGTCCGAGCGGGACTGGCAGGACGCGCTGCTGGAGTCGCTGACCACCGCGGTGCGCCGCCGGATGGTCGCCGACGTGCCGGTCGGCGTGCTGCTCTCCGGCGGGCTCGACTCCAGCCTGGTGGTCGCCCTGCTCGCCGGGGAGGGGCAGTCCGGGCTGGCCACCTTCTCCATCGGCTTCGACGCGGTCGGCGGCCGGGAGGGCGACGAGTTCGTCTACTCCGACCTGGTCGCGAAGACCTTCGGCACCGACCACCACCAGATCAAGGTGCCCACCGGCGACCTGCTGCCGCCGCTGGAGGCCGCCGTCGCGGCCATGAGCGAGCCGATGGTCAGCCACGACTGCGTGGCGTTCTGGCTGCTCAGCCAGGAGGTCGCCCGGCACGTCAAGGTGGTCCAGTCCGGCCAGGGCGCGGACGAGATCCTGGGCGGCTACCACTGGTACCCGCCGCTCGCCGGCGTCGACCGGGAGCAGGCGCTGGAGACGTACGCGAAGGCGTTCTTCGACCGGGACGCGGCCGGGCTGGCGCGGGTGCTCAACCCGGCGTGGCTCGCCGACGGCGACCCGGCGCGGGAGTTCGTCGCCGGGCACCTGGGCCGGCCGGGCGCGCAGGCCGCGGTCGACGCCGGCCTGCGGATCGACACCCAGGTCATGCTGACCGACGACCCGGTGAAGCGGGTCGACAACATGACCATGGCGCACGGGCTGGAGGCCCGGGTGCCCTTCCTCGACCACGAGTTCGTGGAGCTGGCGGCGAGCTGCCCGCCGGAGCTGAAACTGGCCCAGGGCGGCAAGGGCGTGCTGAAGGAGATCGGCCGCCGGCTCCTCCCGCACGAGGTGATCGACCGGCCCAAGGGCTACTTCCCGGTGCCGGGCCTCACCCACCTGGAGGGCAAGCTCCTCGACCGGGTACGCGACGCCCTCTCCGCGCCCGAGGCCCGCCGTCGCGACCTGTTCCGCGCCGACCACGTCGACGCGCTGCTCGCCGACCCGAACGCCGAACTGACCCCGTTGAACGGAAACCAGCTGTGGCAACTGGGACTCCTGGAAATGTGGCTCCAGAGCCACGGAATCGACTGACCGTGACCGACACCCTCGCCATCGGCACGGCGCGTATCGACCGGGAACGGGTGCTCGGCCACCGCCGCGAGCGGACCGGTCCGGGCGGCGACCCGGTCGCCCCGGGCGCGCCCGAGCCCGCGCGGCAGCCCACCGACCCGGCCGGCATGGTGCTGGACTGCGGCTGGGGCCGGCTGGTCTTCGGCCAGACCTTCACCGACCAGGCCGCCGTCGCCGACGTGCTGCGCTCCGAGGCGGCCGGCGCCCGGGACATCTGCATCTACCTGCGCGACCCGCACGTGCTGGTCTCCCGGCTGCCGGACGAGCTGTTCATCGACCCGTCGCTGACCTACCGGCTGCCGTTGGGCGACCGGCGGCCGGCCGCCACCGACTCCGGCGGGGAGATCCCGGGCCTGGTGATCCGTCCGCTGCGCGACGCCGCGGACGCCGACGCGGTGAACCGGATCTACGCCCGTAACGGCATGGTCACCGCACCGGTCGAGGTGCTGGTCGACAACGCCGGCACCGACCGGTTCCTGCACCTGGTCGGCGAGGCGCCCACCGGCGAGATCGTCGGCACCATCACCGGCGTCGACCACGTGGCGGTCTTCGCCGACCCGGAGAACGGTGCCAGCCTCTGGTGCCTGACGGTGGACTTCAACCACGCGCCGCCCGGCACCGGCCAGGCGCTGCTGTCGGAGCTGGCCGACCGGCTCGACGAGCGGGGGCGGGCCTTCGTGGACCTCTCGGTGCTCGCCGAGAACTCGGGGGCGATCCGGCTCTACGAGCGGCTCGGCTTCCACCGCACCGGCACGCTCTGCGTGAAGCGGAAGAACCCGATCAACGAGCGGCTCTTCCTGCCCGCCACCCCGGAGGGGTACGACGAGCTCAACCCGTACGCGAAGATCGTCGCCGACGAGGCGATGCGGCGCGGCATCCGGGTGGAGGTCACCGACCCGCGCTGGGGCGAGCTGAAGCTGACCAACGGCGGCCGAACCATCCACACCCGGGAGTCGCTCTCCGAGCTGACCTCGGCGGTGGCGATGAGCCGCTGCGACGACAAGCGGGTCACCCGGCGGATCCTCACCGAGGCCGGGCTGTCGGTGCCGCGCGGCCGGACCGCCACCGGCGAGCCGGACGACCTGGCCTTCCTGGCGGACGTCGGTCCGGTCGTGGTCAAGCCGGCCCGCGGCGAGCAGGGCAACGGCATCACCGTCGGCGTCCGGACCGCCGAGGCGCTCACCGCCGCGGCCGAGCTGGCCCGGCGGTTCTGCCCGGACGTGCTGATCGAGGAGCTGCGCGCCGGCGAGGACCTGCGGGTCATCGTCATCGACCACGAGGTGGTGGCGGCCGCGGTCCGCCGCCCCGCCCAGATCACCGGGGACGGGGTGCACGACGTCACCGAGCTGATCGAGCGGCAGAGCCGGCGCCGGGCCGCCGCCACCGGCGGCGAGTCGCGCATCCCGATCGACGACATGACCCGCGAGGTGGTGGCGGCGGCCGGCCACCGGATGCACGACGTGCTCCCCGAGGGCCAGCTGCTCGCGGTACGCCGGACCGCCAACCTGCACACCGGCGGCACCATCCACGACGTCACCGCCGAGCTGCACCCGGCCATCGCCGAGGCGTGCGTGGCGGCCAGCCGGGCGCTGGGCATCCCGGTCACCGGGCTGGACCTGCTGGTGCCCGCCCCGGACCGGCCGGAGCACGTCTTCATCGAGGCGAACGAGCGGCCCGGCCTGGCCAACCACGAGCCGCAGCCGACCGCCGAGCGCTTCGTGGACCTGCTCTTCCCCGGCACCCGGGCGCCGCAGCGGCTCTGGTCGCCGGCCGGGGCGGGGGGTGCCGCGTGAGTCCGAAACCGCTGGAGCTCGACCTCGACTACCTCCGCCAGGTGCTGGTGGAGCTGCTGGAGATCCCCAGCCCGTCGGGGCGTACCGACCACATCCAGCAGTACGTCGGCGAGCGGCTCTCCGCGCTCGGCGTCTCCTCCACGCTGACCCGGCGCGGCGCACTGAGCGCCAGCCTGCCGGGGCCACGGGATACCGGCGCCGACCGGGCGATCGTGGTGCACACCGACACGATCGGCGGCATGGTGAAGCGGCTGAAGGAGAACGGCCGGCTGGAGCTGAAGACCATCGGCACGCACAGCGCCCGGTTCGCGGAGGGCGCCCACGTGCGGATCTTCACCGACGACCTGGACCGGGTGATCACCGGCCAGGTGCTCCCCCTGAAGGCGAGCGGGCACCGCTACAACGACGACGTCGACCTGCAGGGCGTCGGCTGGGAGCACGTCGAGGTCCGGGTCGACGAGCCGGTCGAGGACATCGCCGGGCTGCGGGCGCTCGGCATCGACGCCGGCGACTTCGTCGCGTTCCTGCCCAACCCGATGGTCACCCCCGGTGGGTACGTGAAGTCCCGGCACCTGGACGACAAGGCCGGCGTGGCGGCGGTGCTCACCGCGTTCAAGGCGATGGTCGACGCCGGGATCACCCCGGCGGTCACCGCGCACCTGCTGGTCACGGTCACCGAGGAGATCGGCCACGGGGCCAGCCACGGCCTGGACCCGGACGTCGCGGAGATCGTCTCGGTGGACGCCGCGGTGGTCGCCCCCGGGCAGCAGTCCCGGGAGGACGCGGCGACCCTGGCGATGGGCGACGGGGTGGGTCCGTTCGACTACCACCTGACCCGCAACCTGGCCGCCATCGCCAGGGAGCACGGCGTCGACCTGGTCCGGGACGTCTTCGACTACTACCGCTCGGACGTGGCGGCGGCGGTCGAGGCGGGCGCGCACGCCCGGGTGGCGCTGCTCGGCTTCGGCGTCGACGCCACCCACGGCCATGAGCGCACCCACCTGGAGGGGCTGCGCCACCTCACCCAGCTGCTCTGCCTCTACCTGCAGAGCGACCTGGTCTTCCCCGAGTGGGACGCCGAGCCGGAGGGCGACCTGGCCGACTTCCCGTCGCTCGCCGTCCAGCCGGCCTCCCCGGAGGGCCCCCGCGAGGGCCCGATCGGCCTCGACTGACCCGCCGGGGCCGTCGGGCATTCCGTCCGCGCCTGTGATCGAAATCCGTTGGCGGGGGCGCCGAGGAGTCGATAGCGTGGGCGGTACACGGGAAAGGAGGTGGTCCAGACTTGTATAGCAATCGGACTCGTGAGGTGGCTGTCCGCTAGCCGCTGTCCTCGACAGTGAAATCTCGTCCGCCGCGAGGCGGGCAAATGCACCATCGTCGAGACCGTGTGGCAGCGGTGCGGCGAAACCACGACAGCCACCCGACCCCCGGGGTGCCGGCCCAGTCCAGCCGGCCCGCGCGCGAGCGCGGAAGCCCCGGGGGTCGCTTCATGTCCGGCGGAGCCGGACCGGTCACTCAGCCGCCGGAGGTCAGGACCGTGTCGATGCGCGAGCTGGCGGTGCTCGGGACGGCCAGTCAGGCGCCCACCCGGTACCGCAACCACAACGGCTACCTGCTGCGCTGGGACGACGAGGTGCTCCTCTTCGACCCGGGCGAGGGCAGCCAGCGGCAGATGCTGCACACCGGGATCTCCGCCACCGACCTCACCCGGATCTGCGTCACCCACTTCCACGGCGACCACTGCCTGGGGCTGCCCGGCATGATCCAGCGGCTCTCCCTGGACCGGGTGCCGCACCCGGTGACCGTGCACTTCCCGGCCGGCGGCGCCGAGTACTTCGCCCGGCTGCGCCACGCCAGCTCCTTCTACGAGACCGCCGAGCTGCGCGTCGAGCCGATCGACGCCGACGGGCAGCGGATCACGCTGGGCATCGGCACGCTGGAGGCCCGCCGGCTGCGGCACCCGATCGAGACGTACGGCTACCGGCTGGTCGAGCCGGACGGCTGCCGGATGCTGCCGGAGAAGCTGTCCGCGTACGGCGTCGCGGGTCCGGCGGTCGGCGAGCTGCAGCGCGTCGGCCACCTCGACCTGGACGGTCGCCGCGTCACCCGGGACGAGGTGAGCGTGACCCGCCCGGGGCAGCGGTTCGCCTTCGTGATGGACACCGGGCTCTGCGACGAGGTGTACGCCCTCGCCGAGCACGCCGACCTGCTGGTCATCGAGTCGACCTTCCTGGAGTCGGAGGCCGCGCTCGCCGCCGAGGTCGGCCACCTCACCGCGGCGCAGGCCGCGCGGGTGGCGGCCGAGTCGGGGGTACGCACGCTGCTGCTCACCCACTTCTCCCAGCGGTACGCCGACCCGCGCCGCTTCGCCGACGAGGCCCGCGAGCACTTCGCCGGGGACCTGGTCGTCGCCGAGGACCTGATGACCGTGCCGGTCCCGCCCCGGCGGGTAGCCTCGGCCGGGTGACGGTCACCCTCCGCCCCGCCACCGCGGCCGACCTGATGCCCGTGGGCGCCCTGCACCAGCGGTCGCGGGTCGCGGCGTACTCGTCGTTCCTGCCGGCGGAGGCGCTGGCCGACCCGACGCCGGAGGCGATGGGGGGGTACTGGGTGGAGCGGTGGACCTGGGAGCGGGACGACCACCGGATGACCGTCGCCGAGCGCGGCGGCCGGCTGGTCGGCTTCAGCTACCTGGGCCCGGACGACGAGGACGACCCGGCGACCGGCCTGCTCAACGCGATCCACCTGGAACCGGACGAGCGCGGCCGGGGCACCGGTCGCGCGCTGATGGTCGACGCCCTGGCCGCCATGCGGGCGCGCGGCTGGTCCCGGGCGGTGCTCTGGGTGCTCCGGGAGAACACCCGGGCCCGCGCCTTCTACGAACGCGGCGGCTGGACGCCCACCGGCGCGCGGCGCGACGAGCACATCGGCGCCACCCTCGTCCCCCAACTACGGTACGAACGCCCGCTCTGATCGCCTCAAGCGTCCCGACCGGTTCCCGGCCGCCGTTCGCTCTCA
The DNA here is from genome assembly GCF_052814115.1 of Micromonospora sp. IBHARD004. Lineage (NCBI taxonomy): Bacteria > Bacillati > Actinomycetota > Actinomycetes > Micromonosporales > Micromonosporaceae > Micromonospora > Micromonospora sp. IBHARD004. The sequence goes on along the minus strand of NZ_CP199934.1, from coordinate 948,111 downwards.
GCGGATCGGGGCATGCCGGTCGATGCGAGCGCGTTGCCGGATGCATGGACACGGATCACGGCGAGCGGGCGGAGGAGACCGCCCTGGACGCGTACTCCCGGGTGGTGACCGGCGTGGCGGCACGGGTGCTGCCCAGCGTCGCCGCCCTGTCGGTGCGGACCCCGCGCGGGGCCGGCGCCGGCTCGGCCGTCACCATCGACGCCGAGGGCCTGCTGTTGACCAGCGCCCACGTCGTGCAGGGTGCCGACGGCGGCTCGGCCGCCTTCGGCGACGGCACCGAGACCCGGTTCCGGGTGGTCGGCGCCGACCCGCTGTCGGACCTGGCCGTGCTGCGGGCCGAGGAGCCGGCGGTGCCGCCGGTGGAGCTGGGCGACGCGGACGGCCTGCGGATCGGACAGCTCGTGGTGGCGGTCGGCAACCCGATGGGGCTGGCCGGCTCGGTCACCGCCGGGGTGGTCTCCGGGCTGGGCCGGTCGCTGCCGGCCCGGGACGGGCGGCTGGTCCGGCTGATCGAGGACGTCATCCAGACCGACGCCGCGCTCAACCCGGGCAACTCCGGCGGCGCGCTGGCCGACTCCGCCGGCCGGGTGGTCGGGGTGAACACCGCGGTCGCCGGGTACGGCCTCGGGCTGGCCGTGCCGATCAACGCCACCACCCGGCAGATCATCGCCGACCTGACCGCCACCGGTCGGGTCCGGCGGGCCTGGCTGGGGGTCGCCGGGGTGCCGGTGCCGCTCCCCCCGGAGCTCACCGCACGCACCGGGCAGCGGCGCGGCCTGCGGGTGGTCGAAGTGGTGCCGGGCAGCCCCGCCGGGGTGGCCGGGATCTACCTGGGGGACATCATCGTCTCGGCCGGCGGCCGGTCGGTGCAGGACGGCCAGGGCCTGCAACGGCTGATGCTCGGCCCGGCCATCGGCACCCGCCTCCCGGTCACCGTGCTGCGCAAGGGCGCCTTCGTCGACGTGGTCGCCGTCCCCACCGAGCTGGGCCGCTGACGTCGACGGGCCGCTCCCCGCCGGGGAGCGGCCCTGTCGACGCGGGTCAGCGGGCGCCGAGGTGGGCGAGGAGGTCCTGGCGGGTGAGGACGCCCTTGGGCTTGCCGTCGACCAGCACCAGCGCCGCGTCGGACTTCTCCAGCAGGCCGACCGCCTCGCTCACCGGCTGACCGCCGCCGATCATCGGCAGCGGCTCGGCCATGTGCCGCTCGATCATGTCGTGCAGGTGCGCCTGGCCGGTGAAGAGCGCGTCGAGCAGGTCCTTCTCGGCGATCGAGCCGGCCACCTCGCCGGTCACCACCGGCGGCTCGGCCTTGAGCACCGGGAGCTGGGAGACCCCGTACTCGCGCATGTAGTCGATGGCGTCGCGGACCGTCTCGGTCGGGTGCACGTGCACCAGCTCGGGCAGGCCGCCCGGCTTGCCGGCGAGGGCGTCGGCGACGGTCGGCTCGGTGCCCGAATTGTCCAGGAAGCCGTACCGGGCCATCCACTTGTCGTTGAAGATCTTCGACAGGTAGCCCTTGCCGCTGTCCGGCAGCAGCACCACGATCACGTCGTCCGGGCCGGCCTTGCGGGCCACCTCCAGGGCGGCCACCACGGCCATCCCGCAGGAGCCGCCGACCAGCAGCCCCTCCTCGCGGGCCAGCCGCCGGGTCATCTCGAAGGACTCCTTGTCGGAGACCTCGACGATCTCGTCGGCGACGCCCCGGTCGTAGGTCTCCGGCCAGAAGTCCTCACCGACGCCCTCGACCAGGTACGGCCGGCCGGTGCCGCCGGAGTAGACCGAACCCTCCGGGTCCGCCCCGATGACCTTGACCCGACCCTCCGAGGCGTCCTTCAGGTAGCGGCCGATGCCGGAGATGGTGCCGCCGGTGCCGACGCCCGCGACGAAGTGGGTCACCCGACCCTCGGTCTGCGTCCAGATCTCCGGCCCGGTCGTCTCGTAGTGCGAGCGGGGGTTGGCCGGGTTGCTGTACTGGTTGGGCTTCCAGGCGCCGGGGATCTCCCGGGCCAGCCGGTCGGAGACGTTGTAGTAGGAGCGCGGGTCCTCGGGCGCGACGGCGGTCGGGCAGACCACCACCTCGGCGCCGTACGCGCGCAGCACGTCCTGCTTGTCCTGGCTGACCTTGTCCGGGCAGACGAAGACGCACTTGTAGCCCTTGAGCTGGGCCACCAGGGCCAGCCCGACGCCGGTGTTGCCACTGGTCGGCTCGACGATGGTGCCGCCCGGCTTGAGGATGCCCGCGGCCTCGGCGTCCTCCACCATCCGCAGCGCGATCCGGTCCTTCACCGAACCGCCCGGGTTGACGTACTCCACCTTCGCCAGCACGGTCGCCTGGATGCCCGCGGTGACGTTGCGCAGCCGTACCAGCGGGGTGTTGCCGATCAGCTCGACGACGTTGTCGTAGTACTGCACCTCGTTGTGCCCTTCGTTGCGGCGCCGGCGACGGCGGCCGGGCAGACGTATTTCTCGACGCCCAGGGTACGTGCCGTCAGGGCGTCACATGTCCGGGGATGACGGAGCTGCGACGTGCCTCCCACTCCAGGAAGCGCTCGGTCTCCGACAGCACGCTGCCGGCCAGCCAGGTGACCATCACCGCGTCGTCCACCAGCCCGAAGATGGTCAGGAAAAGCTCCGGGACCACGTCGACCGGGGAGACCACGTACGCCGTCGCCGCCGTCATCATCGCCAGTCGCAGGCCGCCGTCGTACTCCCCCCGGGCGGTCGCCCTGATCATCCGGGGCAGCGCGGCCAGCCGCTCGCCCAGCGACGGCCCGCCCCGCGAGCCCGCCATGAGTGCCCGCGCCAGCGCGGTGAACGCCGCGCTCCGCTTCAACGTCTTCCCCATCGTCTGAGCCCCTTTCCGCTCGACCAGCGTGCCTCCCGGGTGCAAGCCCGGTCCGCCCGCCGACCGGACCGTCGGTCGGCGGCCCTGCCGGAACAGGTACCCAGAACGGTCGGCTCCCAGCCGCGAACCAGCCGTCGCGTGGAGAGCGGGGTGTCGGGCCGGCGCGATAATGTCGGCTCATGGGGGACGCTGGTTCCGTCGTACCGATCGGCTGGCAGCGCGCCCGGCGGATCGCCCGGGTGGCGGCGATCGGCACGGGCGCCACGGTGGCGGCCACCGTCGCGACGGGTGGGGTGCTGCTCGGCCAGGCCCGTCAGGCCCGGCGGACCATCCCGATGGCCGAGGCTCCCCCGCCGCGCTGCGACGGGACGTACGGCGCGAAGTTCCCCGGCCCGCCGGTGACCATGGTGATCCTCGGCGACTCCTCCGCCGCCGGCTACGGCGTGCACCGCCGCCGGGAGACCCCCGGCGCGCTGCTGGCCACCGGGCTGTCCCGCCGGCTGCACCGGCCGGTGCGGCTGCACCGGTACGCGGTGGTCGGCTCCCTCTCGGCCGGGCTCAAGCCGCAGGTCGAGTCGGCCCTGGAGGTCGGACCGGACATCGCGGTGATCCTGATCGGCGGCAACGACGTCACCAACCGGACCCCGCCGGCGCTGGCCGTGCGCTACCTGGTCGACGCGGTCCGCACGCTGCGGGCGGCCGGCTGCGAGGTGGTCGTCGGCACCTGCCCCGACCTGGGCGCGATCCGGCCCATCCAGCCGCCGCTGCGCTGGCTGGCCCGGCGCTGGAGCCGGCAGCTGGCCGCCGCCCAGACGGTGGCGGTGGTCGAGGCGGGCGGCTGGACGGTCTCCCTGGGCGACATGCTGGGTCCCCGGTTCGCCGCCGAGCCGGCCCGGATGTTCGCCTGGGACCGGTTCCACCCGTCCGCCGAGGGGTACGCGGTGGCCGCGGCGGCCCTCCTGCCCACCCTGCTCTCCGCGCTCGGCGCGGGCCAGGAACGCCGGGCGGCGGTCGCCCGGGGCGAAGGCGTACGGTCGCTGCCGGAGGCGGCCCACGAGGCGGCCCGGCACGCCGGCACCGAGGTCAGCGGCGTCCAGGTCCGGGGCCGCGACCGGGGGCCGGCCGGCCGCTGGGCGCAGCTGCGGCGGCGGGCCTTCTTCGGCGTCGGCGCGGTGCCGCAACCCGGCCCCGCCGCCGACTCACCCACACTGGAGGGACTGGCATGAACGAGCTGACCGGCACGTGTGCCGCCAACCGCAGGGAGGTGACGGCATGACCGAGCACCACGAGCTCGCGTTCCGGCTGGGTCGGGCCGCGGCGCTCTCGCTGGTCGCCGGCACGGTGGGCGGGGCCGCCGTCCTCGCCGGCCAGGCCATCGCCGCCCGCAACCGCCGGTACGCCCAGCCCGAGCTGGGCCTCGCCCTGCGTGCCACGGTCGGCCGGACGGGCGCGCCACCGCTGCGCCTGGTGCTGCTCGGCGACTCCTCGGCGCTCGGCGTCGGGGTGGAACGCTTCGAGGAGACCGTCGGCGGGCAGCTGGCCCACCTGCTCGCCGAGGGCCCGACCGGCCGGCAGGTGCACCTGTCCAGCGTCGGCGTCGCCGGCTCCCGCTCGACGGACCTGGCCACCCAGGTGGCCCGGGCGCTGCTGGGCGAGCGCCCCGACGTGGCGTTGATCCTGGTCGGCGCCAACGACGCGACCACGATGACCCGGCCGGCCGATGCGGCGGCCTACCTCGCCGCGGCGGTGCGCCGGCTGCGCGAGGCGCACGTCGAGGTGGTCGTGGGCACCTGCCCCGACCTCGGCGCGGTCCGCGCGGTGGCGTCCCCGCTGCGGCAGGTGCTGGGCTGGTCCGGGCGGCGGGTCGCCCGGGCCCAGACCACGGCCGTGCTGGACGCGGGCGGCAGCGTGGTCGACCTGGCCACCGAGACCGGGCCGGTGTTCCGGGCCGACGCGGGGACGCTCTGCCACGACGGCTACCACCCCTCCGCCGACGGCTACCGGGTCTGGGTGCACGCCCTCCTGCCGGCCGTCTCCGCCGCCGCGGCGGTCGCCTCCCGCCACCACTGAGCGCCCCGGCGGGGGTGACATTTCCCGCCGGGCGGGCTTCTTCCGCGTCAAGTTACTCGCGGGTTAACGTTGGTTCATGCCGATTGAGTCGTCCCGCGACGCCGTCATCGTCGCCACCGCCCGGTCCCCCATCGGCCGGGCGTTCAAGGGTTCGCTGCGTGACGTCCGTTCGGACGACCTCGCCGCGACCATCGTCCAGGCCGCCCTGGCCAAGGTCCCCGGGCTCGACCCGACCGAGATTGACGACCTGTACCTGGGCTGCGGCCTGCCCGGCGGCGAGCAGGGCTTCAACATGGCCCGGGTGGTCGCCACCCTGATGGGCCTCGACGGCCTGCCGGGCGCCACCCTGACCCGCTACTGCGCCTCCTCGTTGCAGACCACTCGGATGGCGATGCACGCGATCCGGGCCGGCGAGGGCGACGTCTTCATCTCCGCCGGCGTCGAGATGGTCTCCCGGTACGCCCGGGGCAACTCCGACACCCTGCCGCCGGAGGCGCAGGCGCTGGTCGGCGGCGGCTGGGAGAACCCGCGCTTCGCGGCGGCCCACGAGCGGTCGAAGGCCCGCGCGCAGGGCGGCGCCGGGGTGTGGACCGACCCGCGGGAGGACGGCCAGCTCCCCGACGTCTATCTGGCCATGGGGCAGACCGCGGAGAACCTCGCCCAGGTGTACGACATCACCCGCGAGGACATGGACGCCTTCGGCGTACGCAGCCAGAACCTGGCCGAGAAGGCGATCGCCGACGGCTTCTGGGCCCGCGAGATCACCCCGGTCACCACGCCGGACGGCACCGTGGTCAGCGGCGACGACGGCCCGCGCCCGGGGGTGACCCTGGAGGCGGTCTCCGGCCTGAAGCCGGTCTTCCGCCCGGACGGCCGGATCACCGCCGGCAACTGCTGCCCGCTCAACGACGGCGCCGCCGCCGTGGTGATCATGAGCGCCCAGCGGGCGCAGGACCTCGGGCTCACCCCGCTGGCCCGGATCGTGTCGACCGGCGTCACCGCGCTGTCGCCGGAGATCATGGGCCTCGGCCCGGTCGAAGCCTCCAAGCAGGCCCTGAAGCGGGCCGGGATGACCATCGACGACGTCGACCTGGTCGAGATCAACGAGGCGTTCGCCGCCCAGGTGATCCCCTCCTACCGGCAGCTCGGCATCCCCGAGGAGAAGCTGAACGTGATGGGCGGCGCGATCGCCGTCGGCCACCCGTTCGGCATGACCGGCGCCCGGATCACCGGCACCCTGCTCAACGCCCTGGAGTGGCACGACAAGACCATCGGTCTGGAGACCATGTGCGTCGGCGGCGGCCAGGGCATGGCGATGGTGCTCGAACGGCTGAGCTGAGCCCGATTCGGCGTTCCCGGGTCCGGGTACCGTTCCGACATGGCGACGGTCGTGGAGCGGGAGCGCAAGTACTCCGGTGACGAGGGATTCCGGCTGCCGGACCTGACGGGGTGCGGTGGCGTCACGACCACGTCGGACGCCACCGCCCTCGACCTCGACGCGGTCTACCTGGACACCGCCGACCTCCGGCTGGCCCGCGGCGGGTTCGCGCTGCGGCGGCGGACCGGCGGGCACGACGCGGGCTGGCATCTGAAGGTCGGCTCGGCCGGCGGCGACCGGACCGAGTACCAGTTCCCCGCCGGGGCGGGCGACGAGGTTCCGCCGGCGGAACTGGTCGCGCTGTTCCGGGCCGCGTCCCGGGGACAGCCGGTGGCCCCGGCGGCGCGGATCACCACCCGACGAATCGAGCGCCGGCTGCTCGACGAGCGGGGCCGGGTGCTGGCCGAGGTCGCCGAGGACACCGTCGAGGGACATGACCTGGTCACCGGCGAGCGGCAGGCCTGGCGGGAGATCGAGGTCGAGCTGGTCGACGGCGACGACGCGCTGCTCGACGCGGTGGACGGCCGGCTGCGCGGGGCCGGCGCCCGCCCGGTGCCGGTCTCCAAGTCGCACCGGGCGCTGGCCACCCGGCTCGCCGTCCAGGAGACCACCCCCGAACCCGGCGCCGCGCCCGTCCTCGACTACGCCCTCGCCCAGCGCGACGTGCTGATCGCCAACCACCCCGGCGCGATCGGCGGCGTTGAGGACGCGGTGCACGACATGCGGGTCGCCGTCCGCCGGCTGCGGTCCACCCTGCGGACCTTCCGCGGGCTGTGGGACCGCCGGGAGAGCGAGTGGCTGCGGCCCGAGCTGCGCTGGCTCGGCGCCCAGCTCGGGCCGGTCCGCGACACCCAGGTGATGGCGGCCCGGCTCACCGACGCGGTCCGCGCCGAGCCCGCCGACCTGGTGCTCGGCCCGGTCGCGGCGCGGATCTCCGCCCGGTTCGCCGCCGACCTGGCCACCGCCCTGGACGAGCTGCGCGCGGCGCTCGGCTCCGACCGGTACACCGGCCTGCTGTCCCGGCTGGACGCGCTGCTGGAGGGGCCGACCGCGCGGACGGTCGACGCGCGGTGGGTCGCCCGGCGGGTGCGTCGGGCGTTGACCCGGGCGGACGACCGGCTGGACCGGGCCCTCGCCGGTGACCACCCGGCCGGCGCGGCGGAGGACGTCGCGCTGCACGAGGCGCGGAAGGCGAACAAGACGGCCCGGTACGCCGTCGAGGTCCGCGAGCCGGCGGTCGGGAAGCCGGCCGCCAGGCTGGTGGACCGGCTCAAGGACCTGCAGGACCTGCTCGGCGCGCACCAGGACTCGGTGGTCACCCGCGAGGTGCTGCGGCGGCAGGCGCTGCGCGCGTACGCCGACGGCGAGAACACCTTCACGTACGGCCTCCTGCACGCACGGCAGGCCGCGGCGGCCGGCGCAGACATGCGGGCCGTCGCCCGGGCCCGCGACCGGGCCCGGCGGCGGAAGGTGCGGCGCTGGCTCAAGCGCTGAGCCGCCGCGCGCCTCGCGCCGCCGTCAGAGCGCCGAGCGGGTCGCGGTGACCGCCTCGGCGGCCCGGCTGAGCACCGCCTCCGGCGGGCCGGCCGCCAGCAGATCGGCCGCGACCACCCGGAGCTGGTCGGGCAGCACCAGGTCGTTGGCCAACCGGGGTACGTCCCGCCGCGGTTCGCCCTCCACGTCCGCCGCCAGGTTGGCGATCTCCTGCACCAGCTTGTGCACCAGGGCGGCCCGGGACACGTTGCCGCCCTCGGCCGCCGCCGACCACCGGGGCTGCTGCCAGTGACCGACCTGACGGACCAGCAGCTCCACCGCCCGCTCCAACTCCGCTGCGCTCATCGCCGCCGAGTCTACGAGGGGCCGCGGGTCACCGGCGCAGGTAGCTGAGCAGGCGCAGGATCTGCCAGTACAGGAAGATCAACCCGACCAGCAGGCCGAACGCGCAGAACCAGGCGTACCGGCGGGGCAGGCCGGCGCGGACCGACCGCTCGACCAGGTCGAAGTCGAGGATGAAGCTGAACGCCCCGGCGATGATCGCCACCCCGGAGATGACGTACGGCAGCCAGCCGACCTCGGCGGTGAGGCTGTACGCCTCCAGCCCCTGACGCCCGGTGAGCAGGTACGTCACCAGGTTGACCAGACTGAGCGCGACGATGCCGAGCAGCGCCCCGACGACGAGCCGGGCCAGCCGCGGGGTGGCCCGGATCAGCCGGGCCCGGTAGAGCAGCGCCATGCCCAGGAAGACGCCGAACGTGCCGACCACCGCCTGCACCACGATCCCGGGGTAGACCAGCTCGAAGGCCCGGCTGGCCACGCCGAGCAGCAGCCCCTGGAGCACCGCGTACGCCGCGATGGGCAGCGGGTTGGTGATCTGCTTCAGCGAGATGACCAACACCAGCACCAGCCCGGCGAGCGCGCTCCCGGCCAGCGCCGCCGGGAGCCACACCGCCTGCGGGAACACCACCCAGGCGACCGCCGCGGTGACGCCGGTGAGCAGCAGCAGGCCGGCCGTCCGGGTGACCACGTCGTCCACGGTCATCGCCTCGGCGGCCCCGACCCCGAGCACCTGGCGTTCGGTCCGGCCGACGTCGTCCAGTCGGGTCAGCACCGGATTGGCACTCCGCACCGCGACCTCCTCGCCGACGTACCCCCGGGTCCCACTCTGCCCCGGACGGCCCGGCGGCGGCGGGTAAACGACGGCGCCCGCCGCCGCTGTCGCGGAGGCGGGCGCCGGGGTCGTGCGGCGGGCGGGTCAGTCGTCGCCCTGGAAGTAGCTGAGCAGGCGCAGGATCTCGAGGTAGAGCCAGACCAGGCTGACCAGGATGCCGAAGGCGGCGGTCCAGGAGTAGCGCTGGGGCAGCCCCATCCGGACGCCCTCCTCGACCTCGTGGAAGCTGAGCACGAAGCTCAGCGAGGCGACCACGATGCAGACCAGGCTGAAGCCGATGGCCAGCGGGCTGCCGTCGCGCAGCCCGGTGTTGACGCCGAAGAGCGCCAGCACCAGGTTGATCAGCATCACCGCGAAGAGGCCGGCCATCACGGCGATCATGCCCTTGACGAACTTCGGGGTGGCCCGGATGACGCGCGCCTTGTAGAGCACGGCCATCAGGAAGAAGACGCCGAAGGTGGCGGTCACCGCCTGGAGCACGATGCCGTCGTAGAGCGAGTTGAACGCCTTGCTCACCATGCCGACGAAGACGCCCTCGACGATCGAGTACGCCACGACCAGCGCCGGGTTCGCCATCCGCGAGAACGAGATGATCAGGCCGAGCACCAGGCCGACGACGGCGGCGCCGATCCAGGCGACACCGACCAGGGCGTCGGGCACGAGCACCCACGCCGCCGCGGCGGAGGCGCCGAGGATGCCGAGGAGCATGACCGTCTTGACGACGACGTCGTCGAGGGTCATCGGGGTCACGGTGGGCGGCGCCGCCGGGTAGCCGACGCCGGTCGGGTACTGCTGCTGGTACGGCGCGTACTGCTGGGGGTAACCGGGCTGTCCGTACGGCCCGGGCTGGGCGTACCCGGCCGCCCGCTCACGCTCGGCCGCCTGGCCGAGCCGGGCGAGCACCGGGTTCGAGGTCTTCACTTCTCAGGCCTCCCTCAGGGGGTCAGTGCACGTGAACGTGCACCTCAAGGGTAAACGGGGCTCGCAACCCACGCCGGGCGCAAAGCTGTGGGAAACCTGAGAGTCTGGGTGCCCGGGGCGGGGGTCGAACCCGCACGCCTTGCGGCAGCCGCTTTTAAGGCGGCCGTGTCTGCCGTTCCACCACCCGGGCGGGTGACACCGGCGCGCCGACACGCGGCGGTGCAGTCTCACCGTAGCCGTTGCGTCCCGACCCGGCGTACCCCGTGGTGGCCGCGCCACTATGGTCGAGGCCGTGACCAGCGCAGCCCGTACCGCCCCCGGGCCCGACCCCGGCCAGGCTGTCCACCTTGAACCCGAGGTCGCCCGCCCGTCCCGGTCCGCCCAGCTGCTGGCCACCGCGATCCGCCACCGCGCGGACCTGCTGGCCGGGCTGCTCTTCGTGCTGCTGGCCGGCTGGCTCACCCACGGGCTGTGGCCCGCGCCCGGGCAGCGGATGCTCGCGCTCAACCCCGAGGACCAGACCCTCTACGAGTGGTTCCTGGCGGTCGACTCGCGGGCCCTGCTCGGCGACTTCAGCCTGCTGACCGACCGGCTCAACGCGCCGGACGGGGTCAACCTGATGACCAACACCACGGTGATCGCGCTCGGGGTGCTGCTCGCCCCGCTCACCCTGCTGCTCGGCGCGCCGGTCACCTTCGCGCTGCTGGCCGCCGGGAACCTGGCCGGCACGGCGGCCGCCTGGTACCTGCTGTTCACCCGGACCCTGCGGGCCCACCGGCTCGCCGCCGGGCTCGGCGCCGCACTGTGCGGCTTCGGCCCGGGGATGATCTCGCAGAGCAACAGTCACCTGCACATGACCGCGCAGTGGCTGGTCCCGGTGATCGTCTGGCTGGTGGTCCGGCTGCTCCGGGCCGCCGACCCGGACGGCACCCTGGACGGGCCGGACCACCGCCGGGTGGTCAGCTCGGCGGTCGGGCTGGCCGCGGCGGTCACGGTCCAGGTCTTCATCGGCGAGGAAGTGCTCTTCCTCGCCGCGGTCACCCTGCTGGTGATGACCGTCGTGTACGCGGTGACCGACCGGCCGCTGTTCCGGCGGGCCGTGCCCACGTTCGGCGGCGGGCTGCTGCTCGCCGCCGGCCTGGCGCTGCTGGTGCTCGCGTACCCGCTCTGGTACCAGTTCGCCGGGCCGCAGGGGGTCGCCGACGGGATGTTCAGCCCGCACTACTTCTCCGCCGACCTGAGCAGCTGGTGGACGATCTCCCCGCTCTCCGTGACGGGCAGCGACACCTCGTCCCGCCTGACCACCGGGCCGGCCGAGTACAACACCTTTCTCGGCTGGCCGCTGCTGCTGGTCACCGCCGCGTGCGCGGTCTGGCTCGGCCGCCGGCCGGTGGTCGTCGCCTGCGTCGCCGGGGCGCTGGTGATGGGCGCGCTGTCGCTCGGCCCTGAGCTGGTGATCTCCGGCGAGCGGACCGCGCTGCCCGGCCCGTACGCCCTGCTGGCCGGCCTGCCGGTGGTGGACGGCGCGCTGCCGATGCGGTTCGGCCTCGCCCTGCTGCCGCTGATCGGCACCCTGCTGACCCTCGCGGTGGACCGCGCCCTGCGGGAGCGGGGCCGGGCCCGGCGGCTGGTCCCCCTCGCGGTCGGCGCGGCCCTGCTCAGCGTCTTCCCGGCGCCGCTGCCGACCACCGACCGGCCGGCGCTGCCCGAGTTCGTCACCGCCGGACACTGGCGGCAGTGCGTACGCCCCGGCGGGGTACTGGTCCCCGTGCCGCCGGCGACCCCGAAGGACCCGTGGCCGATGCGCTGGGCGACCGCGGCGGACGCGAAGTTCGGCATGCCCGAGGGCTTCTTCATCGGCCCGTACGGCCGGGGCGGCTCGGCCACCATGGGCACCTACAAGCGACCCACCTCGGCGCTGCTGGCCGACGTGGCCAGGCGGGGCGTCCCGGCGGCCGTCGGCAACGAGCAGCGCCAGCAGGCCGCCCGGGACATCACCTTCTGGGGAGCGTCGTGCGTGGCGCTCACCGACGATGCCCCGCACGCGGAGACCCTGCGCCGGACGCTGGAGGAGCTCTTCGGCCCCGGCACCCGGATCGCCGACGCCTGGACCTGGCGCTTCTGAGCCGCCGCTGGCGCGAAAAGGGCCCGTCGCCACGACAGACGTGGCGACGGGCCCTTTCAGTACGAGAACTCAGCCGCGCAGCGCGCCGACCGGCTGGGAGGCCTCGGCGAACTCCTCACGCGGGTCGTGCAGCTGGCCCAGGGCGACCACCTCACGCTTGAGGAAGAAGGCCAGCGACCAGTCGACCACGACCCGGACCTTGCGGTTGAACGACGGGATCCGCGACATGTGGTACGTCCGGTGCATGAACCACGCCGGCCAGCCGGTCATCTTGATCCCGTAGACCTGCGCCACGCCCTTGTGCAGGCCGAGGCTGGCCACGCTGCCCACGTGCTTGTGCTTGTAGTTGACCGGCTCGCGACCGCGGATCACGTTCGCGATGTTGTCGGCCATCCGGGCGGCCTGCCGGACCGCGTGCTGTGCGCTCGGCGAGCAGAAGTTGCCCGGCTCCTTGGTCAGGTCCGGCACCGCGGCGCAGTCGCCGGCGCTCCAGGCACCCTCGACGACCCGGTCGCCGTCCACGATCTGGAGGGTGGGCAGGCAGGTGACCCGCCGGCGCTCGTCACGCGGGAAGTCCGTCGCGTCCAGCATCGGCGACGGCTTCACGCCGGCCGTCCAGACGATGGTGTCGGACCGGAAGCTGTCGCCGTCGGAGAGCTTGACCACCCCGTCGACGCAGGACTCCAGCCGGGTGTCCAGCCGGATGTCCATGTTCCGCTTGAGCAGCTGCTGCACCGTGTAGGCGCCCATGTCCCGATCGACCTCGGGCAGCACCCGCTGGGTGGCCTCGACCAGGACCCAGCGCATGTCCTCCGGCTCGAGCTCCGGGTAGTAGCGCATCGCGTCCCGGGCCATGTCCTCCATCTCGGCCAACGCCTCGATGCCGGCGTAGCCACCGCCGACGAAGGTGAAGGTCAACGCGGAACGGCGGACGTCCGGGTCGGTCGTGGCGGCCGCCACGTCCAGCCGGTCCAGCACGTGGTTCCGCAGGTAGATGGCCTCGCCGATGGTCTTGAACCCGATGCCGTGCTCGTGCAGGCCCGGAATCGGCAGCGTCCGGGACACCGAGCCGGGGGCGACGACCACGTGGTCGTACTGGATCTCCCGGGTCGGGCCGCTGATCGGCTGCACGATCGCCGTCTTCCGGCCGTGGTCGATCCGGGTCACCGTGCCGGCCACGACCTTGCACTTACGCAACTCGCGCCGCAGCGGCACCACGGAGTGCCGGGGCGAGATGTTGCCGGCCGCCGCCTCGGGGAGGAACGGCTGGTAGGTCATGTGCGGCTGCGGGTCGACGACCACGACCTCGGCCTCACGGGAGCTCAGCTTCTTCGACAGGCGCAGAGCAGCGTACAGGCCGACGTGCCCGGCACCCACGACAACGATCCGCTTCGGATTCACGCCATCTATCTTTCCCCGGGCGGCCCGGCTAATCCCGTCCGAGACCCCCTTCTGTGACGGAGCACAACACCTGTGACCTGCACAACGTCCTGCACCATCCCGCTATCTGCGACGCAGCAGCCACCCGAGCAACCCGCTGAGGGCCACCGCGACCAGCAGCCCGGCCACCGTGGCCGCCTGGAAGCCCCGGTCCGCCCCCACTCCGCCGAGCCCGGCCAGCAGGATGCCGAGCGCCGCGCTGGCGAGGACCACCCCGCCGGCCCGGGTCAACCACCGCAGGATCAGGTCCGGGTCGACAATCCCGTCGAAGGGGAGCAGCGCGGCGAGCGCGCAGAGGGTGTGCGCCAGGTAGAGCAGCGTCGCCACCGCGAGCAGCCGCCACAGCGCGATCGGCCGGTCGAAGCCGGCCGCGGCCAGCAGCCACCCGCCGACCGTGACCAGGGCCGCGAAGGTCGGCCAGACCCGGCGCGGCCCGATCGCCGGCAGCACCGCCAGCACCGTCAGGGCCAGCAGCGCCCGTGCCGCGAAGACCTGCACGGGGTACGCCAGCAGGAAGCCGACCAGCACGGTCAGGAAGATGGCGACCCGGACCAGCAGTGGGGCGGGGCTGACCCGGGTGGCCGCGTACCGCACGGCGCGGACCCGCTCGTTCAGGGCGTCCAGCATGTCGTTCACCGGTGCCCGCCTTCGTTCGCGACTGCGGGACTCCGCTGCGCTGCGTTCCTCGCGCTCACCGGACACCCACCCGGGGGGCGGTCGCCAGTCGGGCCACGTCCCGGAGCACCTGGTCCAGGCTGCCCGCGCCGGCCCAGCGCACCACCGGCACACCGTGCTCACGGAGCTGGCCGATCATGGTGTCCCGGTCCAGCCGCCACAGCCGGTACGCCACCTCGGCCCAGCCCCGCTCCTTCGGCGGCGGCAGGTCGGCCGGCAGGGTGTCCACCGCCACCACGAACCGGCCGCCCCGGGCGAGCCGGGCCAGCATCTGCGCCGACCGCTCGTCCAGCAGCGGGGTGAGCACCACCACCAGCGCGTCGGCCGAGAGCACCTGCGGCCCGAAGACCTGGTCGTACGGCTCGTGTGGGGAGGACTCGGCGTGCACGTCGAGCAGCCACTCCAGCACGGTCAGGTACTGCCGGCGACCGGTGGCCGGGCGCAGCCGGCGGGCGGCCGGACCGTACTCCAGCATCGCCACCCGGTCGCCCCGGTGCAGGTAGTGCTCGCCGATCGCGGCCGCCGCCCGGACCGTGGTGTCCAGCACCGAGGCGGGACCGTTGACGCCCCCCGAGCGACCCGCCTCGGCCAGCACGTCGAGCAGCACCACCACCTCGGCGTCCCGGTCGGAGAGGGTGGCCGCGACGTGCAGCTGGCGGGCCCGCAGCGAGACCCGCCAGTCGATCCGGCGCAGCCGGTCGCCGGGGGCGAAGACCCGCACCCCGGCCAGCTCGCCGCCCTCCCCCGGCCGCCGGGAGTGGTGCGCGCCGACCAGCCCGGCCGCGCGGGGCATCGCCTCCACCGCCTCGAACGGCTCGGTCCGCGGGTAGACCCGCATCCGCACCGGGTCGGTGATCACCGCCCGGGAGACCAGCAGCCCGTCCGCGGTGGCGACCCGGGCGCCCGCCGGACCGATCGGGTGCCGGCCCCAGCGCAGCGCCGTCCCGGACAGCGCCAGGTCGACCGCCCTACCCGTCGGCACCGAGGTGACGAAGGGCCGGTCGGCGCCCCCGGAGCGGGCCACCTCCACGCCCGCCCCGCCGAAGCCGACCTTCTCCACCCGCAGCCACGGCGACGTCCGGGTCCGCACCACCGCCACGTCGTACGACACGGTGTCCGGGTTGCCGACGGCGACCGTGGCGGCCATCGGGCCGCCCTCGACCAGGTGAGCGTCCCCGGCGCTGATCTCCAGCTCCGGGCCGGCGGTGGGCCGTCGGCGCAGCGCGTACGCGGTGCCGAGGGCGAACGGCGTGGCCAGCACGACCAGGTCGACCCGGCCGAACAGCACCGCCGCGATCAGCAGCAGCCCGGTGAGCAGCACGGCCCGGCCGAGCGCCCAGGTGGGCGCCCAGCCCGTCGCCGGCTCCGGCTCGTCACGGCTGGCCATCAGCGCCCGGGCCGCCCGGCCGCGTAGCTGGGCAGCGCGCCGCTGGCCGGGGCGGGCGTCTGCTCGAGAACCTCACCGACGACGAAGGAGGGGTCGACCCGGCGCAGCCACATCTCCGGGCGCAGCGTGATCCGGTGGGCCAGCGCGGGCGCCGCCACCTCCTTGACGTCCTCCGGCACCACGTAGTCCCGGCCGGCGAAGACGGCCCGGACCCGGGCCAGCAGCAGCAGCGCCAGCGAGCCTCGCGGCGAGGCGCCGACCAGTGCGGACGGATGCTCCCGGGTGGCCGCGGTGAGCGCCACGATGTAGCGGCCGATCGAGTCCTCGACGACCACGTCCTCCAGCGCGGCCTGCATGGCGCGCAGGGTGGCCGCGTCGACCACCGGCTTGATCTCGGCCTCCTCGCGGCGGCGGGCCATCCGCCGGCGCAGCACCTCCCACTCCTCCTCGTGGTTCGGGTAGCCGAACGACACCCGGAGCAGGAACCGGTCGAGCTGCGCCTCCGGCAGCGGGTACGTCCCCTCGTACTCGATCGGGTTGGCGGTGGCGAGCACGTGGAACGGCTCGTCCAGCCGGTAGGTGACGCCCTCGACGGAGACCTGCTTCTCCTGCATCGCCTCCAGCAGCGCCGACTGGGTCTTCGGCGGGGTCCGGTTGATCTCGTCGGCGAGCAGCAGGTTGGTGAAGACCGGACCGGCGCGGAACGAGAAGTCGCCGCTGCGCTGGTCGTACAGGAAGGAGCCGGTGACGTCGGCGGGGAGCAGGTCGGGGGTGAACTGGAGCCGACGGAAGTCCAGCCCGAGGGCCTGCGCGAAGGAGCGCGCGGTGAGCGTCTTGCCCAGCCCCGGCAGGTCCTCCAGCAGCACGTGCCCACCGGCGAGGATGCCGGCGAGGACGAGTTCCAGCGCCTCCCGCTTGCCGACCACGACCGTGCCGACCGCGTCCAGCACCGCCCGGGCCAGCCGGCCCACCTCGGCGGGGGGCATGCTCGGGTCCACGTCGTTCATCACAGCTTCTCCAGTTCGGCGACGATCGCCGCGAGATCGCGCGGCGACGGGGGGCGGCGGGAGGGCGTGCTGAGGAACGTCCACAGCGGCTCCTTCAGCAGGGTGCGGGCGCGGGCCGGGTCGGACTCGCGGGTGATGCCGTGCTTCTGGCGAAGCCGCTCGTCGGCCAGCTCGCCGATCCGGGGCAGGACCCGCTCGGTGAACCGCTCGCGGTTGCCCGCGCACCAGTCCAGCGGGCGTTCCCAGCCGTTGATCGCGGCGCGCAGCGCGTCCCGGGCGGCCCAGTTCCAGGTGCCCGGCTCCTCGCCCGCCGGCGCCCGGTAACCGGCCCGGGGCGGCGGTGGGGGCGACAGCGCCCCGGTGACCCGCCGGACGGCGAGCAGCGCGAGCACACCGGCGACGACGATCCACAGGGAGACCTGGAGGCCGACCACCCGCAGGCCCGCCACGACGACGGCCACGATCGCCGCGGTGACCAGGAGGGCACGCAGCACCGAGCGCACCCGGCCGCCGCGGGACGCGACGGCCGGTCCCGCCGGCTCCTCCTCGAACGACAGCAGGTCGTCGATGCTGGTACTCACGGCACCACCTCGGTTCCCGACTGCGGGGCTCGCAGGACCGGCTCACTCCTCGCGCTCACGGCTCCACCTGGCCGGCGAGGCTGGTCAGCTCGCCGCGCAGCCGGCGCAGCGCCGCGCCGGCCTGGTCGCGCATCCGCTCGTCGACGGTATGCGTGGCGTACCGGGCCTCACGGTAGACGTGCGCGAACCCGTCCAGCACGTCGGCGCTGGCGATCGCCGGGACGCCGGCGGCCGGATCGCCGCGCAGCAGCCGGCTGACCAGGTCGGTGGGGGTATCCCCGGCGAGCCGGGGGACGCCGGCCTCCTCGGCGGCCTCCTCCAGCCGGACCCAGCAGGCGATCACCGCGGTCCGCGGGTCGGTGTCCCGGTCGTCCAGCTCCACCAGGCCCGCGTCGAGCGCGGCCACCACCTCCCGCGCGGTGCCCTCGGCGGTACGCCGGGCCCGCTGCACGGGGATCGCCCGGGTGGTACGCCGCAGGGCGCCACCGATCAGCGTCCAGCCGACATACCCGATGGCGAGCAGGGCCGCCAGGCCGAGCACGACCATCGCGGTGGTGACGATCCAGGACGGAATCTGCGCCTGGGTGGCCCCGGCGGCGTCCCGGGGCTCGACGGCAATCGAGGGCGCGGGCTCGGCGGAGGGGTAGTCCGGCACGTAGGGGATGTTGTCCGCGGCGGGCGGGATCCGGCTGGCCCCGATGGAGGAGTGCCCGGCCGAGAACGCGGCGACGGCCAGCAGGACCGTCACCGCCGCGACCGGCCACCACCTGCGCACGCCGAGGTCCATCCCACCGCCCCACGCATTCCTCAGTCCACCCCGGCCAACTGCTTCGCCCGGGCGAACACGTCGTCCAGCATTCCTGGTGTCAGCCGCCCGGTGAAGGTGTTCTGCTGGCTGACGTGATAGCAGCCGAGCAGCGCCGGTGCGGAACTGTCGGACCAGTGTGCCCCATGGCCGAACGCCGGTCGCGGACTGGGCGGCCGGACCCCGTACACATCGCGGAGGACCGGCCACCACGCGGCCCAGGCGAAGGCACCCAGCGCGACCACGACGCGCAGGGTGGGCCGGATCAGCGCCACCTCCCGGTGCAGCCACGGCGCGCAGGTGTCCCGCTCCACCGGGGTGGGCTTGTTGTCCGGCGGCGCGCAGCGAACCGCGGCGAAGATGCGGGTGTCCCGCAGGGTCAGGCCGTCGTCGGCGGCGACGCTGGTCGGCTGGTTGGCCAGGCCGGCGCGGTGCAGCGCGGCGAAGAGCACGTCGCCGGAGCGGTCGCCGGTGAAGATCCGGCCGGTGCGGTTGCCGCCGTGCGCGGCCGGCGCCAGGCCGAGGATGGCGATGCGCGCGTCGGGAGCCCCGAAGCCGGGCACCGGGCGCCCCCAGTAGTGCTGGTCGCGGAAGGCCGCCCGCTTGACCCGGGCGACCTCCTCCCGCCAGGCGACCAGGCGCGGGCAGGCGAAGCAGTTGCTCACCGCGCCGTCGAGGTCGGCGAGGTCGGTCGCCCGCGCGGCGCGGGCGACCACCTCGTCGGGGGTACGCGGCTCAGCCAAGCTTGGCCCGGAAGAGTTCCAGGGTGCGG
The DNA here is from genome assembly GCF_052814115.1 of Micromonospora sp. IBHARD004. Classification (NCBI taxonomy): domain Bacteria; kingdom Bacillati; phylum Actinomycetota; class Actinomycetes; order Micromonosporales; family Micromonosporaceae; genus Micromonospora; species Micromonospora sp. IBHARD004. The sequence continues at coordinate 929,437 of NZ_CP199934.1, read as the reverse complement.
GCCCAGGCGGTGGCGGCGGCCCGCTGGTCGAACTTCTCCGGCCGGTCCTCGTTGAAGAACGCGTGTGACGTGCCCGGGTAGTCGTAGGTCTGGCAGGTGCCGCCGGCCGCCTCGATGGCCCCGCGGGCGGCCTGTACGCCGTCCGCGGACGAGAGGCCGTCCTCTTCGGAGCAGTGGATGAGGGCGGCCTTGCCGGCGTAGTCGGCCCAGTCGGCGCGCATCCCCTCCCAGGGCAGCCGGGGGTAGAAGCCGGCGGTGGCGACGATCCGCTTGGAGAACGTCGCCGACCAGAGCGCCAGGCTGGCGCCGGCGCAGAAGCCGGCGCAGCCGACCTTGCCGGTGACCTCGGGACGGCCGGCGAGGTATTCCGCCGCGGCGGCGATGTCCGTCGCCGCCTCGTCCATCTGCGGCGCGTTCAGCATCTGCCGGGGCTCGGTCGGCTTGCTGGCCGGCTCGCCGTGCCGGAAGTCCGGGGCGAGGGCGACGAACCCCGCCTCGGCGAAGCGGTCCACGACCGCCCGGACGTGGGGCACGAGGCCCCACCAGTCCTGGATGACGATGACCGCCGGGCTGGCCACACCGCCGGAGGGTATCGCGAGATACCCCTCGCTCGTCCCTCCGTTGCTGGTGAAGCTCACCGTCTCGCCCATGGCCCGTCCTCCTAGCGGTCAGTCATCGTTGGCTGGTCGCCCAGTGGTCCTACGTGCCGGTAGCCTGCCACGCCGCCACCGCGCCGGGGAAGACGCGGGAACAGTGGCATTCACCTCCCGTTCGTCTTCCGGACAAGGCAGAGCAGATAGCCGTCGCCGTCGCCGCCGACGCGGTAGAGGACGTACCCGTCGTCCCCGGGCCGGAAGTGCGGCTCGCAACCCGCCGCCGAGCGGCTCCGCGCCGCCGCCGGGTCGTCCACCCGGCCGACCACGGCGTAGGCGGCCCGGGCGCCGGCGCAGGGGACGATCGTGGCGTCGTCGACCGACTCCGCCCGGCTGCCGGCGACCCGGGGCAGCTCGGCGACGCAGTCGCCGGCCTTCGGGGGTGGAGTGAGCAAGCGACACCGTAGCGATCAAGCTTCGAGTGCGCTGCACCACCCCGTCCATCGTGGACATGCCGAGGGACGCCCACCGGATCGGCGGGCGCCCCTCGGCATGGTTCAGCGGGTCGGACTCGGTACCGGAGCCGTGCTGGTCGGGCCCGGGGTCACCGTCGCGGTGGGGACCGGGGTCGGCGTGGCGGCAGCCGTCGGCAACGAACTGTCCGTCGGTTTCGGCGACGCCGGGGTCGCGGCGGGCGCTCCGCCCGCCGGCGGCACCGGGACCGCGGCGGGCGGCCGCGGCCGGAACGGCGCGAGTTGCGGGCAGTACGGATAGCCGGTCCGCAGCGCGGCGTCCGGTTGGGCCGGGTCGACACACGACGGGTAGCCGAGCCGGATCGGCACGCCGTTCTGGTCGAACAGGCGGGCGTTCTCCACCAGCCGCCCCTCGCTGTCGTAGACGAAGACGTCCTGGACGGAGTCGTACCGGTCGCCGACCGACACCCCCTTGTAGCCGAACTCGTCCGACCTGGCGTTCTGGTCCACGTTGACGAGCATGGCGAAGGAGAAGAGCAGCAGCGCGGCGGTGCCGAGGCGCAGCAGACGGCGGGACCAGCCCCGCAGGCCGGCGGAGCGGTGACCCAACCAGACCGAGGCGAGGACGCCGCCGGCGAGCAGGAACAGGCCCGCCACCGCGCTGTCGCCGAGCCGGGGCAGCAGGCCCGACGGCTCGCCGAGGGCGGCGGAGACCAGCAGGGCCGCCAGCCAGCCGCGCAGCACCCACCAGGCCGGCCGGAGCAACCGGAGGAAATCGGACGCCTTGGCGTACCCGAGGAGCGGGCCGAGACGGACGTCGAGGCCGGACAGCCGGGCGCGGGCCCGGTGCGCGGTGGCGGCGATCCGCCGGTCCAGGCCGCCGCGACCGCCGAGCGGCTCGCCGGCGCCGGCGGCCGCGCGCAGCTCGGCGGCGTACGCCTCGGGCTCGCCGAGCCGGTCGACCAGCGAGCCGTCCGCCTCGGCGGCAACCTCGGCCAGGTGCTCCGGCAGGTCCTCGGTCAACTCGTCGCGGACGGTGGGCGGCAGGTCGGCCAGTGCGGCCCGCACCCGGTCGACGTAGTCCGCGATGTCCTGCCCAGTGACGGTCATGCCGCCATCCCCCGATCCTCGAGCAGTGCGTCCATGGTCGTGGCGAAGGAGCGCCAGGTCTTGCCGGAGCGGGCGAGCTGGTCCCGGCCGGCGGCGTTGAGGGCGTAGTACTTGCGGTGCGGGCCGGATTCGCTCGGCACGACGTAGGTGGTGAGCAGGCCGGCGGCGAAGAGCCGGCGAAGCGTGCCGTAGACCGAGGCGTCGCCGACCTCCTCCAGGCCGGCGTCGCGCAACCGGCGGAGGATGTCGTAACCGTAGCCGTCCTCCTCCCGGAGCACGGCGAGGACGGCGAGGTCGAGCACGCCCTTGAGGAGCTGCGTGGTATCCACGCTTCCGACACTAGTGTGGATTGCGTAGTACCGTCAAGAAAACACTAGTGAGTGTCGGACCCTCGTAGGGTCGGAAGGATGTCGTGGAGCAGCTACGGATCGTTCCTGGTGTTCGCCACGGTGCTGATCCTCATTCCCGGCCCGGACTTCGCGGTGGTCACCCGGAACACGCTGGCCGCCGGTCGACTGCGCGGCAGGTGGAGCGCGGTCGGGGTGACCGGCTCGAACGCCGTGCAGGGCGTGGCCGCGGCGGCCGGGCTGGGCGCGCTGATCGTCCGCTCCCAAACCGCTGTTCGAGACGATCCGCTGGGCCGGCGTCGCGTACCTGGCGTACCTCGGCGTTCAGGCCTGGCGCTCGGCCTGGCAGGGCCGGTACGCCCCGCTGGCCGACGGCGGCGCCACCCCGTCCGGCGAGGCGCTGACCGGCTTCCGGCAGGGCTTCCTCTCCAACATCACCAACCCGAAGGTGCTGGCCTTCTACCTGGCCGTGCTGCCGCAGTTCGTCGGCGGCTCCGCGCCCCTGGGGGCGCTGCTGGTGTTCGCGCTCAGCCACGCGGTGCTGGGGCTCGCCTACCTGCTGGTGCTGGTCGGGGCGATGAACCGGGCCCGCGAGCTGCTGTCCCGCCGCCGGGTACGAGGTTGGCTCGACGGGCTGACCGGGGTGGCCCTGCTCGGCTTCAGCGCCCGCCTCGCCACCGAACGCGCCTGACCGCTACTCGGTGTGCTGGGTCACGTTGATGACCGCGCCGTTCGGGTCGCGGACGAAGAACCGGCGTAGCCCCCAGGGCTCGTTGGTGAGCGGGTAGACGATCTCAGCGCCGGCGGCGAGGCACCGCGCGTGCACGTCGTCGACGTCATCCACCTCGATCGACACGTCCGGATGGACGCCCGCCCGGATGTCACGCTTCATCACCGAAAGCTGGACCTCACGGGTCTCCCCGCCGAAGAAGAGGATCCAGTCGAGCCCATCGCCGCCGCCGAGCCCGATCAGGTCGGTGTAGAACCGACGGCTCCCCTCGAAGTCCTCCGAGCGGATGTTCGGCTTGATCCGCTTGACCGCCATTTCGGAAGCCTAGGCGGCTCAGCCGGTCGGCGCGAGGCTCCAGGCGATGCCGTCGAGGATGTCGTGCTCGGAGGCGACCACCGACGGCATGCCGGCCCGCTCCATGATCACGCGGAGCACCAACGCCCCCGCGCCGATCACGTCGGCCCGGCCCGGGTGCATCACCGGGATGGCGAGCCGCTGCTCTCGGGTCTTCGCCAGCAGGTCGGCGGTGACGTCGGCGACCTGCTCGTACGACACCCGGGCGTGGTGGATGCGCGCCGGGTCGTACTCCGTCAGGCCCTGGGCGATGGCGACCACGGTGGTGACCGACCCGGCGAGCCCGACCAGCGTGGCGGCCTCGCGGCCCGGCACGGCCATCAGCGCCCGGTCCACCGCGACCGCGATGTCGGCCTGGGCGGCGGCTATCTCGTCCAGGGTCGGCGGGTCGCCGTGCAGGTGCCGCTCGGTCATCCGGACGCAGCCGATGTCCATCGAGATGGCGGCCTCGACGCCGCCCTCACGGGTGCCGACCACGAACTCGGTGGAGCCGCCACCGATGTCGACCACCAGGTACGGCGGCTCGGCGTCGGCGGGCAGGCCGCGCACCGCGCCGGTGAACGAGAGTCGGGCCTCCTCGTCGCCGGTCACCACCTCGGGCTCGACGCCGAGGGTCTGCTCGACCATGGCCCGGAACTCCGCGGCGTTGGCGGCGTCCCGGCTCGCCGAGGTGGCACACATCCGGACCCGCTCGGCGCCCAGCTTCTCGATCTCGGCGGCGTAGGACGCCAGCGCGACCCGGGTGCGTTCGATGGCCTCGGGGGCGAGCCGGCCCGTCTTGTCGACGCCCTGGCCGAGCCGGACGATCTCCATCCGCCGGGTCACGTCGACCAGCGGTGCCTGCGGGCCGGCCGACGGGTCGGGCAGGTCGGCGACCAGCAGTCGGATCGAGTTGGTCCCGCAGTCGATGGCGGCCGCACGCGTCGTCACGGCAGCAACCCTACGGCAGCGCCCCGGTCCGGACGCCACGGTCACGGGCGCAGCCCGATCCCGACGACGGGTCTCGTCCCTCCCGGGGCGTCACTCGTCGGGCAGGTCGCTGCCGGAGTCGACGTCCCCGGACCGGCCCAGCAGGTGGCCGCCGAGCGGCGTCAGCCGGTGCAGCACCGCGGCGCCGTCGCGCCCGGTCCGGATCAGACCGGCGGCCCGCAACGCCGTCATGTGCTCCGACGCGGTGGAGAGACTGACCCCGACCGCCCGGGCCAGCGCCGTGGTGGTGTGCCGGCCGGGCTCACCAAGCCGGCGCAGCAACGCCGCCCGGGTGGCCCCGAGGAGCCGGCCGAGCGGATCGGCACCCGGGAGGGCCGCGCTGCGCGGCATCGCGGCGGGATAGACGAGCAGGACCGGACGGTCAGGCTCGACCAGCACCCGTGGGCGCGGACCGGCCAGCGGCGAGGGCAGCAGCAGGAGCCCTTCGCCGGTGCCGGTCACCTCCCCACTCCACCAGGTCCGCACCTCCAGCACCGGCGGGCGCCAGCGAATCGCCGGATGCAGCCCGGCGAAGAGGCCCTCCAGGCCATTCACGGCCAGCCGGTGCGTGGCGGTCGCGACCTGGTGACGGTGGACGGACGTCAGCTCGGTCCAGTGCGGCGCGAGCACGGCCCCGAACCAGGTGGCCACCGACTGATCGAACAGGTCCAGGATCTCCGGGTCCGCCTCGGCGAACCGGCGCCGCAACGGCGTCGCCGGCAACTCGCCGTACGCGGCGGTGAGCTCGGCCCGGACGCGTCGGGGCGGGGTGGCCCGGATGGCCGCGAGGCCGGCCGACACCGATTCCAGGCCCTGGAACGGGGTGAGGAAGTCCGGCAGCCGACCGCGGGCCGGCAGCAGGTGCGCCAGCGACGCGGCGGCGGCGCGCACCGACGCGGTGCCGCGCGACTGCTGCGCGGCGAGGGCCGGCACCAACCCGGCGGCGGCCGGGTCGCGCAGCGCCTGACGGGCCAGCATCGCCGTGCCGACCGGATGCAGACCCCCGGCGAACCGCACCCGGCACAGGTCCACCGGGGTGAGATGAAGGCGGAGCATACGGGCAGCCTGCCGCTATTCGGCGAGAGCCGAAAGGGTTGACCCCGCCGGATCCGGCTCACCACTGTGGACGTCGGAGTCCACGAAGGGGGCGGGGCGTGCGGCGGACGATGGCGGTGCTGACGGGGTTCTGCCTGGTCATCTTCGGCGCGGCGTGCGGTGACGAGCGGGGGCGTACCCGGGCGACGGCCTCCCCACCCCCCTCGGCCGCCGAGCGGCAGACGGCCGGCGACCACCGGTTGACCCTGCGGCACGACGGGACGGACCGCCGCTACCTGCTGCACGCCCCGCCCGGCTACGACCCGGCCACGCCGCTTCCGCTGGTGATCGTGATGCACTTCTACCCCGGCGACGGGGAGGCGATGCGGCAGATGGTGGGCCTGGACGCCAAGGCCGACCGGGAGCGTGCGCTCGTCGCCTACCCGGACGGGCGGAACGGCGGCTTCAACGCCCTGATCTGCTGCGGGTCGTCGGACGACGTCGGCTTCCTCAAGGCCCTCACCGCGCACCTGGTCGAGACCTGGCGGGCCGACCCGGACCGGGTCTACCTCACCGGCATCTCCAACGGGGGCGACATGAGTTTCCGGGCCGCGGTCGAGGCCGAGGGAGTGTTCGCGGCGATCGGCGTGGTCAGCGGCGGCTACAGCGGGCCCCGGGCGGCGGCGGAGGACTACGTGCCGAAGCGCCCGGTCTCGGTCATCACCTTCATCGGCGGCCAGGACATCTACGCCGACATCTTCAGCGAGGGCATGCGCACCTGGCAGCGGCGGCTGGGCTGCCGGCAGGCACCCGGCCCGCGCCGCACGGCGCCCGCCGGGATCTCCCGGACCGACGCGCGCTGCGCCGACGGCAGCGACGTCACCGTCTACACGCTCCCGGACATGGGTCACTCGTGGCCCGGAGCGGCCTCCGGTCAGCTCGCCGCGCCGCGGACGGGTGTGGTGGCCACCGACCTCGTCTGGGCCTTCTTCGCCGCCCACCCCCGGCGGACCTGACCCCGCTCCGCGGGCCGGCCGTCACAGGCGCAGCAGCATGCGGGTGTTGCCGAGGGTGTTCGGCTTGACCCGTTCCAGGTCCAGGAACTCGGCGACGCCCTCGTCGTACGAGCGCAGCAGCTGCTCGTAGACCGGCTGCGGTACCGGCGCGCCGTCGATCGCCTGGAACCCGAACGAGCCGAAGAAGCGGGTCTCGAAGGTGAGCACGAAGATCCGGGCCACGCCCAGTTCCCGGGCCGCGTCGATCAGTTCAGCGACAATCCGGTGCCCGATCTTCCGGCCCCGGCAGGCCGGGTCGACCGCCACCGTGCGGATCTCGGCCAGGTCCTCCCACATCACGTGCAGCGCGCCGCAGCCGACCACTGTGCCGTCGGGCGCCACGGCGACCCGGAACTCCTGCACGTCCTCGTACAAGGTGACGGTGGCCTTGCTGAGCAGCCGCCGGTCGTCGGTGTAGGTGTCGACCAGCCGCCGGATGCCCCGCACGTCGCCGGTGCGGGCGCGGCGCACCACGATCTCGTCGGAGACCGACATGCTCACTCGCCCGCCGGGACGTCCACGCACGGGCCGGCGGCCCACCACTTCTCCACCAGGGCAAGGGTCTCGTCCCCGAACGGGTTGACCCCCGGCCCGGCGCCGAGCGCGTGTCCCAGGTGCACGTGCAGGCACTTCACCCGGCCGGGCATGCCGCCCGCCGAGATGCCGGCGATCTCCGGCACCTCGCCGATCGCCTCCCGCCGGGTCAGGTAGTCCTCGTGCGCCGCCCGGTAGCGGGCGGCCAGCTCCGGGTCGGTGGCCAGCCGGTCGGCCATCTCCTTCATCAGCCCGGCCGACTCCAGCCGGCTGCACGCCGCGGTCGCCCGCGGGCAGGTCAAATAGAACAGCGTCGGGAAGGGCGTGCCGTCGGCCAGCCGGGGCGTCGTCTCCACCACGTCGGGCAGGCCGCAGGGGCAGCGGTGGGCCACCGCCCGGGTGCCCCGGGTCGGGCGTCCGAGCTGCGCGGCCACCGCGGCCAGGTCGGCCTCGGTGGCCGGTTGGCGCTCCGGCGGGGGTACGGAACCCGCCGCCGGGTCCTGCGGTGGTACGACAGTCACGGTGCCCATCTCTCGTTCGGCGCTCAGGTGGTGCTCACTTGTCGGGGCGCTCGGCGTTCGCCGCCTGCACGCTCGACCACAGCGTGTCGTACCAGGGATCGGGCGCCTTGGGCGGCCCCGGCTTCGCGCCCTTGCCGGCGTCCTTCGCGGCGCCCTCCGGGTCGGAGAGCACCACCAGCAGCGTCTCCCCCGGCTTGCCCATGAAGAACCGCTCCCGGGCCTGCGTCTCGATGTACGCCGGGTCCTGCCACTTGGCCGCCTCGGCGGAGAGCTCCTCGATCACCCGGCGCTGATCGGCCTGGGACGCCTCCATCCGCTCGATGTCGGCCTGCTGGTCCAGGTAGACCCGGACCGGATAGGTGTACGCCAGGGCGAGCGCGATCAGCACCGCGAAGAGCACGGTGGCCCGCCCGGTGAAGCGCCGGGGGTGGGGTGCGGAGAGCCGCTTGACGCCGCCCCCGGCAGCCGTCCGCCGGGCGGCGGGCCGGTTCGCGGAGCGTACGCCCTCGGCGCCTCGGGCCGTGCCGGACGACCGGCCGGCGGCGCCGCGCGGCTCGGCGCGGACGCCACCCTCGCGGGCCGACGACCGGGCCCGGGCCCCGCCCGCCCGGCCGGCCTGACCCGGCCGGCGGACGGGACGCTGACCACCCGGTGTGCGGCGCTGCTGCATCGTCACACCCCTCCCCCGGAGCTACGCGCTCAGGCCGAACGGTAACGCGGGAACGCACCCGCACCGGCGTACCGCGCCGCGTCGGCCAGCTCCTCCTCGATGCGCAGGAGCTGGTTGTACTTGGCGACCCGGTCGGAGCGGGCCGGGGCGCCGGTCTTGATCTGGCCGCAGCCGGTGGCCACCGCCAGGTCGGCGATGGTGGTGTCCTCGGTCTCACCGGAGCGGTGGCTCATCATGCACTTGAAGCCGGCCCGGTGGGCCAGGTCCACCGCGTCCAGGGTCTCGGTCAGCGAACCGATCTGGTTGACCTTCACCAGCACCGCGTTGGCGGCCTTCTCGGTGATGCCGCGAGCGATCCGCTGCGGGTTGGTGACGAAGAGGTCGTCGCCGACGATCTGGATCCGGTCGCCGACCGCCGCGGTCAGGGTGGCCCAGCCGCTCCAGTCGTCCTCGGAGAGCGGGTCCTCGATGGAGACGATCGGGTAGTCGCCGATGAGCTTGGTGTAGTAGTTGCTCATCTCCTCGGCGGTCTTCGGGCTGCCCTCGAAGGTGTAGGTGCCGTTGTCGAAGAACTCGGTGGCGGCGACGTCGAGGGCGAAGACGATGTCGGTGCCCAGCCGGTAGCCGGCCTTCTCCACCGCCTCGGCGATCAGGTCCAGCGCGGCGGCGTTGGTGGGCAGGTTCGGGGCGAAGCCGCCCTCGTCGCCGAGGCCGGTCGAGAGGTTCTTCTTCTTCAGCACCGACTTGAGCGCGTGGTAGACCTCGGCGCCGGAGCGCAGCGCGTCGCGGAAAGTGGGCGCGCCGATCGGCGCGATCATGAACTCCTGGACGTCGACGTTGGAGTCGGCGTGCGCGCCACCGTTGAGGATGTTCATCATCGGCACCGGCAGCAGGTGCGCGTTCGGGCCGCCCAGGTAGCGGAACAGGCTCAGCTCGGCGCTGCCCGCGGCGGCCTTCGCGATCGCCAGGGAGACGCCGAGGATGGCGTTGGCGCCGAGCTCGGCCTTGTTGTCCGTGCCGTCGAGGTCGAGCATCTTCTGGTCGATCAGCCGCTGCTCGCTGGCCTCGTACCCGATGAGCTGGTCGACGATCCGGTCCTCGATGTTCGAGACGGCCTTCTCGACGCCCTTGCCCTGGTAGCGGTCCGCGTCACCGTCACGCAGCTCGATCGCCTCGAAGGCGCCGGTGGAGGCGCCGGAGGGCACGGCGGCGCGGGCGATCGTGCCGTCGTCGAGCCCGACCTCGACCTCGACCGTCGGGTTGCCCCGCGAGTCCAGAATCTCCCGGGCGACGATTCCCTCGATGGTTGCCACTGAGTCGCTCCTCGTTTGTGTGTTCCGGTCCGGTATGGGCCGCGACGGTGCGGCTGAGGCAGGTGTTGAACGCAGCGTATCGGGCGACGGTCGAGCGCACGTCGTGGCCCGGCGCACCCCGAACGGGCCGGAGCGACGTCGGCCACCCCGCCACGACGGACATTCCCGGATTCTCGGGCGTCAACCGGCAACGGGTTTGCGAGAGGTTGCCCCGATCGACAAGGCTGGGCGACATGCCCGCCGCCTCGACCACTCTCCGCGTGCTCGCCACCTCGGTCATCGCGTCGCTGACGGTCACCGGGTGTCAGGCGCTCGACGACGCCGGACAGGCCCTCGGCCGCGCCGACCTGGTCAACGACCTGGCGGCCCGGATGGACCGGGCGCTGGAGCAGACCTGGGCCGCCGACTACCAGCTCCCCGGTGGGAAGACCGCCTCGATCGCCCAGACGGCGGACCCGCTCCGGTCGGCGTACACCTGGCCCGCCGGCAAGATCACGGTGACCCAGGAGGCCGTCACCACCTGCGCGATCGCCGCCGGCCGGACCTCGTGCACCGTGGTGCCCCCGGTGCTCACCGCCGGCAAGCCGTCGGTCGCCGTCTACACGGAGGCCGGCAAGCTCGGCCTGGTCACCCCGCCGGCCGTGATCAGACTGCTCACCGCCGCGGCCCTCGACCCGGAGGCGACCATCACACAGAGCGACACCACGCTCTCCGGACACCACGCCACCTGCGTCGACGTCACCAGCTCCGGCGACCGGTTCAACGCCTGCGTCACCACCGAGGGGGTGCTCGGCAGCTTCACCGGCACCCTCGACGGCAAGCCGGCGGAGGTGGCGCTGACCGGCTACACCGAGACGGTCGATCCGGCCGCCTTCCACGTGCCGCCCGGCGCGGGCGTCGTGGACCGCCGCAGCGCGTCGTCCTGACCGCAGCGGCGCCTCCGACCCCTCACCGCCGGAGCCGGCGCTTCCGACGCGGGTGACCTCATCTGGCGCGGGCCAGCCGTTCGCCGACCGCCGCGGCGACGAGAAGCGCCGCGAGCACGCCGAGCGCTGCCGCCGGCGGCAGCACCCGCCCGACGGCCGGAACCGCACGTCGTCGGCCCGGGACGCGATCAGCTGCGGAGGAACGCGAGCAGATCCTTGTTGACCTGATCCTGGTGGGTCGAAGTGATGCCGTGCGGCGCGCCCGGGTAGTAGATGTCCTGCGCGTTCCGGACGAGCTGGGCGGTCTTCCGCGCCGAGTCCTTCACCGGGACGATCTGGTCGTCTTCGCCGTGCAGCACGAGCGTGGGGACGTCGAACTTGGCGAGGTCGTCCCGGAAGTCCGTCTCCGAGAACGCCTTGATGCTCTCGTACGCGTTCCACAGCCCGGCCTGCATGCTCCACAGCCAGAACTGGTCGAGGATCCCCTTCGAGACCTTCGCGCCGGGCCGGTTTGCGCCGTAGAACATCTGCGCCAGGTCCTGGTAGAACTGCGACCGGTCCTTGACCAGGTTCGCGCGCAGCTCGTCGAACACGCTGGTCGGGAGGCCCTCCGGGTTGTCCGGGGTCTGCACCATGATCGGCGGTACGGCCGAGATGAGCACCGCCTTGGCGACCCGGCCGGTGCCGTGCCGGCCGACGTAGCGGGCCACCTCGCCGCCGCCGGTCGAGTGGCCGATCAGCGTGGCGTCCCGCAGGTCGAGCGCCTCGATGACCGCGGCGAGGTCGTCGGCGTACCCGTCCATGTCGTTTCGGGTGCCGGCCTGGCTGGACCGGCCGTGGCCGCGACGGTCGTGGGCGACCACCCGGAAGCCGTTGTGCGCCAGGAAGTGCATCTGCCCGTCCCACGCGTCCGCGCTGAGCGGCCAGCCGTGGGAGAAGGTGACGACCGGACCCTCGCCCCAGTCCTTGTAGTAGATGTCCGTGCCGTCGCTGGTCGTGATGAAACTCATGCCGCTACCTTCCTGGTCACAGCCGTGGGGTGCGGACGACCGAGCCGCGCGCGCCGTGTCGCCGCAGGCCAGCAGGGGGAGGGTCGACTTCACCCGATGCTAGGCCGGCCCTCGGCCGGGGGACGGCCGGTTCACCGAAACGCGCTGCGAGCGAAGGGGGAGGGCCCCGACCGGTCGTTGCCGATCGGTCTCCATCGCCACGTCCACCACCGCGAACCCCACCCGTTAGGGTCGTACGGATGTCGGTCCCCCAGCCCGTCCGCGCAGGCTTCCTGCCGGGATCGGACGCCACCGTCCCGCCCGGCCCCGACGACCTGGCCCTGCCGGTGGCCGGCCGCCGGCTGCTGACCGCGCCGGACGGGGCCTTCCCCCGGGTCGCCGACCTGCCGCCGGAAACCCGCTGGGTGCCACTGGGCACGCTCGACGGGGTACCCGCCTGGGGCGCCGAGGTGATCCCGGGCGAGGACGACGGAGGGCGCTGGCGCAGCTGGCGCGCGCTCGCCGCCGAGCTGCCCGAACCGCTCGCCACGCTCGCCGGTCGGGCGCTGGCGGTGCTCACCTGGCGGCGTACCCACCGCTGGTGCGGCGCCTGCCGGGCGGAACTGGCCGACGTGCCCGGCGAGACGGCCCGCCGCTGCCCCGGCTGCGATCTGTACGTCCCGATGGGGCTCTCCGCCGCCGTGCTCACCGCGATCACCCGCCCCGGCCCGGCCGGTGGCACCGACGAGCTGCTGCTCGTCCGGCACGCGTACGGGCCGACGGAGCTCTGGGCGCTGGTCGCCGGCTTCCTGGAGGCGGGCGAGTCGCTGGAGGCGGCGGTGCACCGGGAGGTGGCCGAGGAGGTCGGGCTGGCCGTCGGCCGGGTCACCTACTTCGGCAGCCAGCCCTGGGCGATGTCCGGGCCGGGGACGCTGCTGGCCGGCTTCACCGCCACCGCCGCCGACCCCACGGCCGAGCCGGTGGTCGACGGGCGGGAGCTGGTGCAGGCGCGCTGGTTCCCACTGGACGCGCTGCCGGCGGAGCTGCCGCCGGCGTACTCGATCTCCCGCTGGCTGATCGACGCGACGGTGACCGCCGCGCGGCGCTGAGCCCGTGCGGCGCCCGCGGCCTCAGGCCGAGGCCAGGTGAAGGGCGCCGCCCGCAGGTGCTCCGGCGGCTCAGACACCGAGCAGGGTACGCAGGTGCCGGGGCGGCGGGCAGTCGTGCGCCAGCATCGCGTCGTGCCACTCGCGCACCGGCACCCCGTCCGGGCGGGACCGGGCGATGTCGGCCATCTCGCTGTAGCCGACGAAGTAGGTGGAGAGCTGGGTGGAGGTGAGCAGCGCCCGGCGCCATTTGCCGGCCGCCTCGCCCTCCTCCTGGAAGCCGCGCCCGGTCATCAGCGCCATCGCCTCCGACTCGGGCAGCTCCTCGCAGTGCACGAGCTGGTCGAGCAGCGCGTTGATGGTCATCCGGAGCTGCATCTTGAGCTGCTGCAACCGCACCGGCAGGCCGCCGAAGCCGAGGCCGGCCATCAGCTCCTCGGTGTAGACCGCCCAGCCCTCGACGAACACACCGGACTCGGTCAGCGCGCGGACCCGGGTGGGGCCGGCGTACCGGCGGGCGTGGGCGAGCTGGAGGAAGTGGCCGGGCATCGCCTCGTGCACGGTCAGGTTGCGGATCATGTGGTCGTTGTACTCGCGGTAGAACGACTCGACCCGGTGCGCCGGCCAGTCCGCCGGGGTGGGCGCGATGCAGTAGAAGGTCGGCAGGTCGGCCGTCTCCAGCGGGCCCGGCGAGTCGCAGTACGCCACCGCGACGCCCCGGGCGAACTCCGGCATCTCCTGGATCACGCACGGGTCGTCGATCAGGGTGATCAGGTCGTGCGCGCGAACGAAGTCGCTCGCCTCGTCCAGGGTGACCGAGGCGAGGTCCACGATGGAGTTGTCGTCCGGGTGCTCGGCGGCGAGCAGGTCCAGCGCGCGGCGCACCGTCCCGTCGTCGGCCGGACCGCCGACCAGCTCGACGGCCGCCTCGCGGATCTCCGCGGTGACCCGCTCCAGGTTGGCCCAGGCCCGGCGCTGCACCTCGGCGGCGCTGAGCTCGGTGTCGAGGGTGTGCCAGAGCCGCGCCTCCCAGCGGCGCCGGCCCAGCCGCGGGTCGCGCCCGGGCCCGGAGTCGGCGGCCAGGCCCATCCGCAGCCAGGCCACGAACTCTTCCAGCGCGGCGATCGCGTCGATCGCGACCGGCTCGATCCGGCCGTACAGCCCCGGCGCCTCGGCCAGCAGCCGGGGCACCTCGTCGCGGATCAGCGCCGCCGTCCCGGTGAACTGCCCGACCGCCGTCTCGGCGTGGATCCGCGGCATGTCGCGCAGCGTGGCGCGCGCGGTCGCCAGGGCGTCCGGTACGTCCGACAGCCGCCCGGCCAGGTGGGTCAGCCGCTCCTCGACGGGCGCGTACGGGCGGGCGAGCAGCGCGTGCAGCAGCGGGCCCGGGTTGTGCCGCAGCGGGTCCCACTCGTGCGCGCGGATCTCCGTCGACTCGAAGAGCGCCCGGTCGACGAGGCTGCTCAGCAGCGCGTGGTCGACGCCCTCCTCCAGGTCGAGCGAGTCCGGGTCGATCTCGGAGAGCGCGTCGGCGGCCTCCTTGAGCATCCCCTGGTCCGCCGCGACCGCGTCCGCGGAAAGGTCCGGCAGCCGGTCGTCGTACCGGTGGTCCCCGGCCGACGTGGCCAGCCCCGGCCGGCTCTCCAGCAACGCTTCGACGATCCGCTCAGCGAGCGGCACGAACGACTCCATCCCTCGACCCTACCGACCGACCCCGACGTCGGCCCTCCCTCAGCTGATCATGACGTTGTCGTCACGACACGCCGTGCCGGACGACAACACCTTCATGGTCAACTGGGCGGGTTGGTGCGGGCCTCGCGTTCGGCGGTGCGGACGGCTTCGGCGTAGGCGAGGGTGGTGCGGCGGAGGGCGGCCTCGGGGTCGATTCCGGCCTCGCGGGCGGCCGCGACGGTGGAGAGGAGGCTGGCGCCGAGTCTGGCCTCGGGGTCGACCTGGGAGTCGGCGAGCGGTGGCGGGACGGCGAGGCCGACCCGGGCGGCGCGATCGAGGATCTTGGCGGCCAGGGCGAGGGCGGGCTGGCTCAGCGCGATGCCGTCCAGCACCGACTCGCGGGCCTTCTCGGCGCGCTTGATCCGCTCCCAGTTCGCCTCGATCTCCTCCAGCGAGCCAGTCTGCGCGCCCGAGAAGACGTGCGGGTTGCGGCGGACCATCTTGTCGACCAGCCCGCCGGCCACGTCGTCGACGTTCCACCGCTCGCCCTCGGGCAGATCCTCGGCGAGCCGGGCGTGCAGCAGCACCTGGAGCAGCACGTCGCCCAACTCCTCGCGGAGGGCGTCGGTGTCGTCCGCGCTGATCGCGTCGTACGCCTCGTAGCACTCCTCCAGCAGGAAGCCGGCGAGACTCCGGTGGGTCTGCGCGAGCTTCCACGGGTCACCGCCCGGCGAGGCCAGCCGGTCCATCACCTCGACCGCGTCCAGCAGCCGAGCGCCCGGTGGATCCCAGGAGCCGTACATCAGCTCCAACTCGGCCAGGCCCGGCTCCCGGGCCAGCCGCAGTCCCAGCTCCCGGGCCAGCGCCTCGTCGCCGGCCGGGCCGGCCAGCCAGACCGCCGTGCCGTGCGCGGCCACCGCGTCCAGCAACGCCTGGGTCGCGCCTCCGCCGACCCGCACCGAGACCTCGGCGCCCGCCGAGCGGACCGCCGCCGTCAGCGCGCTCTCCACGCCCGCCAGCACCGGAGCGGACCGTACGACGTCCCAGGCGGCCGCGGTCAGCAGGCCGGCCGGCAGCCGGGGCGAGGTGACCAGCAGGACGATCCGCGCGGACATGCTCAGGAGGCCGCCTGCTCGGTCGCCTCGGTGGCCACCGGCTCCGGCGTGGAGATGTCGGTCACCTGGCCGTTGCCGTCGACGTACGGCAGGTCGTACTGGTGGAGGCCGTTCTGGGTCTGCAGCAGCGCCGGGATCTCCAGCGCCGCGAAGCGCGGGTTGACCGTGACGTCGAGCTTCTCGACCTCGTCCTGGAGCGCCGCGCTCACCGCGGAGACCTGGCGGGTGAACGGCGCCTGCTCGAACTGCTGGCGCTGCTCGTCGGCGGACCAACCGGCCGGGGCCACACCTGCCTTGACCAGCGCGTCGTAGAGATCGCCGCGCGAGTCGTCGGTCAGCTCGGCCGGCGGCAGCCCCGCCTCCAGGCCCAGGTAGAGGTCGTACCACTCGGCGGCGAGCTTCGCGTACTCGGTGTTCGGCACGCGCAGCTCCCGGCCGATCTGCTCGGCGCTGAGCTGGTCCGCCACCTGGACCTTCCGCTCTGTGGCGATCCGCTTGCCCAGGTCGATGCCGACCAGCAGGTTGAGGATGTCCTGCCGATCCACGTTCAACTTCAGCTGCTCCGGCGCGGGGGTCGCCCCCTGCTGCGCGGGGGCGGCCTTCATCGCCTCCGCGTACGCCACCTGGGCCTCGTCGAGGATGGCGTCCACCCGGTCGACCGAGTAGGTCCGGTCACCCACGTACGCGGCGACGTCCGGCGCCGACCGTCCGCAGGCGGCGAGGGGGAGCACAGCGAGGGCCGCGACGCTGGCGGCGGCGATGAGACGGCGAGCACGCATGCCGGTCACTCTCTCACGCCCGCCACGCGGCTGTGACGCCACCCACCGGGCCCGCTCACCGGGCCCCCGCCAGGGCCGGCTCGCCCGTCTCACCTTCCGCTCGCCACTGCGGGGCGGGCAGAACCGGCCCGCTCCTCGGGCTCGCCCAGCACGTCCTTGAGGAGCTGGGCGCACCACTCCAGGAGGGCCTGGTCGCGCAGCGGCTCGCCGCCGACCCGGCGGGTGCTCGGGCGCGGGACGCTGACCTGGTCCGCGGCCTGCTTGTAGACCGAGTCCGGGTGGTAGCGCTTGAGCCGGAGCTGCTTCGAGTCCGGCAGCGGCAGCGGGCCGAACCGGAGGTGCTTGCCCTGCATCGAGACGTCGGTGAGGCCGTACCGGCGGGCCAGCAGCCGGAACCGGGCCACCGCGACCAGGTTCTGCACCGGGGCTGGCGGCTCGCCGTACCGGTCGGTCATCTCCGCGACCACCTCGCTCAGCCGCTCCTCGTCGCGCGCCTCGGCGAGCTTGCGGTACATCTCCAGGCGCAGCCGCTCCACGCCGACGTAGTCGTGCGGCAGGTGCGCGTCGACCGGGAGGTCGATCTTGACGTCGGCCTCCTCCTCGGGCTGCTCGCCCTTGAACGCCGAGACCGCCTCGCCGACCATCCGGATGTACAGGTCGAAGCCGACGCCCTCGATGTGGCCGGACTGCTCGCCGCCGAGCAGGTTGCCGGCGCCCCGGATCTCCAGGTCCTTCATCGCCACGTACATGCCGGCGCCCAGCTCGGTGTGCTGGGCGATGGTGGCCAGCCGCTCGTGCGCGTGCTCGGTGAGCGGCTTCTCCGGCGGGTAGAGGAAGTACGCGTACGCCCGCTCCCGGGCCCGGCCGACCCGGCCGCGGATCTGGTGCAGCTGGGCCAGGCCGAGCAAATCGGCCCGCTCCACGATCAGGGTGTTGGCGTTCGGGATGTCGATGCCGGACTCCACGATCGTGGTGCAGACCAGGACGTCGAACTCCTTCTCCCAGAAGCCGACCATGACCTTCTCCAGCGCGTCCTCGCCCATCTGACCGTGCGCCACCGCGACCCGCGCCTCGGGCACCAGCTCCCGGATCCGGCGGGCCGCCCGGTCGATCGACTCGACCCGGTTGTGCAGGTAGAAGACCTGCCCGTCGCGGAGCAGCTCCCGGTGGATGGACGCCGCCACCTGCCGGTCGTCCTGCGCCCCGACGAAGGTCAGCACCGGGTGCCGCTCCTCCGGCGGGGTGGCGATGGTGGACATCTCCCGGATGCCGGTGATCGCCATCTCCAGCGTCCGCGGGATCGGCGTGGCCGACATGCTCAGCACATCGACCGAGGCGCGAAGCGTCTTCAGGTGCTCCTTGTGCTCGACGCCGAACCGCTGCTCCTCGTCGATGATCACCATGCCGAGCTGCTTGAACCGGGTCGCCGTCTGGAGCAGCCGGTGGGTGCCGATGACGATGTCGACGGTGCCGTCGGCGACCATCTCCAACGTCCGCTCGCTCTCCTTCGGCGTCTGGAACCGGGACAGCTGCCGGATGGTCACCGGGAACTGGCCCATCCGCTCGGCGAACGTGTTGTAGTGCTGCTGCACCAGCAGGGTGGTGGGCACCAGCACGGCGACCTGCTTGCCGTCCTGCACCGCCTTGAACGCCGCCCGGACCGCGATCTCGGTCTTGCCGTACCCGACGTCGCCGCAGATCAGGCGGTCCATCGGGACGGTCTGCTCCATGTCCCGCTTGACCTCCTCGATGGCGGCGAGCTGGTCCGGCGTCTCCTGCCAGGGGAAGGCGTCCTCCAGCTCCCGCTGCCACGGGGTGTCCGGGCCGAACGAGTGCCCCTTGGACGCCTTGCGGGCGGCGTAGAGCTGGATCAGCTGCGCGGCGATCTCGCGGACCGCCTTGCGGGCCCGGGCCTTCGACTTCTGCCAGTC
Source organism: Micromonospora sp. IBHARD004 (assembly GCF_052814115.1). Classification (NCBI taxonomy): domain Bacteria; kingdom Bacillati; phylum Actinomycetota; class Actinomycetes; order Micromonosporales; family Micromonosporaceae; genus Micromonospora; species Micromonospora sp. IBHARD004. The sequence goes on along the minus strand of NZ_CP199934.1, from coordinate 911,216 downwards.
CGAGCCGCCCATCTTGTGCAGGGTGGGCTGCTCGCCGCCGACGTACCGGGAGAGCTGGTCGAGCTGGTCGGTGGGGACGAAGAGCCGGTCGCCGGGCTGGCCCCGCTTGCTCGGGGCGTACTCGATGACCAGGTATTCCCGGGAGGCGCCGTTGACGGTGCGCTGCACCAGCTCGACGTACCGGCCGATGCCGTGCTGCTCGTGCACGACGTGGTCGCCGGCCTTCAGCTCCAGCGGGTCGATGGTGTTGCGCCGCCGGCTCGGCATCTTGCGCATGTCCCGGGTGGAGGTGCCCCGGCCGCCGGTGACGTCGTTGCCGGTGAGCAGCACGAACCGGGACGCCTCGTCGACGAAGCCGGCGGTCAGGCAGCCGCAGCTCACCAGCAGCTCGCCGGGGGCGGGGGCGGCCGGCACCTCCTCGGCGAGCCGGGCGCCGAGGCCGGCGTCGCGGAGCACCTCGACGGCCCGCTGGGCGGGGCCGTGCCCCTCGAAGACCAGCGCGATCGACCAGCCCTCGCCGGCCCAGCGCTTCAGGTCGTCGACCACCCGCGCGGTTTCGCCGTGGTAGAGCGGCGCGGGCTGGGCGGCCAGGGACACCGCGATCGCGTCGTCGGGAGTGACGTCGACCTCGGTCGGCGCGTCCTCCCAGGGCTGCCGGGCCGGGGCGGTGGCGTCCGCCTCGACCAGGCCGAACGGCGCGAGGGTCCACCAGGGCTGGCGCAGGGCGCGGGCCGCCGTGCGTACGTCGGCCAGGGTCTTGAAGGCGGCGGCGCCGAGGTCGACCGGGGCCTGGCCGCCGACGGCGGCCGCGGCCCAGCTCGCCTGGAGGAACTCCTCGGAGGTACGCACCAGGTCGTGCGCCCGGGTGCGGATCCGCTCCGGGTCGCAGAGCAGCACGTGGGTGCCGGCCGGCATGCAGTTCACCAGCAGTTCCAGGCTCTCGTTGCCGAGCAGCGCCGGGACCAGCGACTCCATCCCCTCGACCGGGATGCCCTCGGCCAGCTTGTCGAGGATCTCGGCCAGCTCCGGGTGCTCCTGGGCCAGGGCGGCGGCCCGCTTGCGGACCGCCGGGGTGAGCAGCAGTTCCCGGCAGGGCGGCGCCCAGAGCTGCGGCACGCCCTCGATGGTGCGCTGGTCGGCGACGGCGAAGGTGCGGATCTCCTCCACCTCGTCGCCCCAGAACTCGACCCGGGACGGGTGCTCGTCGGTGGGCGGGAAGACGTCCAGGATGCCGCCGCGGACGGCGAACTCGCCCCGCTTGGTGACCAGGTCGACCCGCGCGTACGCCATGTCGATGAGCCGGCGGGCGACCTCCTCCAGGTCCGCCTCCTCACCGGCGGTGAGCTGCACCGGCTCCAGGTCGCCGAGCCCCTTGAGCTGGGGTTGCAGCAGCGACCGGACGGGCGCCACGACCACCCGCAGCGGCCCGGTACGCCCGTGCAGGTCGGCCGAGCCGGGGTGCGCCAGCCGGCGCAGCACCGCCAGCCGCCGCCCGACGGTGTCGGAACGCGGGGAGAGCCGCTCGTGCGGCAGCGTCTCCCAGGACGGGAAGACCGCCACCTGCTCCGCCGGGAGCAGGCTGCCCAGCGCCGAGGCGAGGTCCTCGGCCTCCCGGCTGGTGGCGGTGACGGCGAGCACCGGCCGACCGGCGCCCCCGCCGCCGACGGCGCCGTCGGGCTCGGCCGCGACCGCGGCGACCGCGAACGGGCGCAACGCCGCCGGGGCGGTCAGGTCGAGCCCGTCGACCTGAGCGGCACCGGAGCGCGCCAGGTCACGCGCCCGGGCCAGCCCGGGGTCGGCCAGGGCGGCGGAGAACAGTCCGGTGAGCATGTGATCACTTCCAAGGATGTCGCCGGGCCGGCGCGGGGCGTGGCACACGACAGATGCCCCGCGTCCGGACGGACGGGGGGTCCACGTCTGCCAGCTTATCTCCGCCCGCCGACCTTCTCCCCCTTCCCGCGCCCCCACCATCCCCACGCGCCGACCCCGCCGCGCCCCCGCTCACTGCCCGCCTGCGCGCCTCCACCGCCAAGATCCGCGCAACTTCGGGGAAAGAGTGGTCATTCCGCGCCCGGAGGTCACTCTTTCCGTGAAGTTGTGCGGATCTTGACCGGGCGGACGGATCTTGACCGATGCGGGCGGGCGTGATCGGGTCGGGGCATGGCAGAGCAGTGGCGGGCGCGGTTCGACGCGGAGGTCGACTTCGCCAACGGTGGAGGGCTGCGGACCGAGGGCTTTCGGCTGGACATCCCGGGCCCGGAGATCAGCGACGACGACCTGGGCATCCTCTTCGTCCGGCACCTCGGGCTGCTGATGGTGGCCGACGTCCGGATCACCGAGAAAACGATCATCAAGGAGCCGCACAAGGGCGGCCGTGGCGTGGTGACCGGCGCGCCGACCGGCCGGCGCCTGGTGGAGCTGAGCCACGTGATCCGCGACGGCATGACCACGCTGCCGGGCTGGCCGGCGCCCCGGATCACCGAGTGGCTGACCCGGGAGGCGTCCCGGGCAAACTACGCCCCCGGGACCGAGTTCCACGTCGCCCGCGTCGACATGATCGCGAACACCGGCACCTACCTCGACACGCCCGCGCACCGCTGGGCCGACGGCCCCGACCTGACCGGTACGCCGCTGGACCGCCTCGCCGACCTGCCCGGGCTGGTGGTCCGGGTGCCGGCCGGCACCCGCGCGGTGGACCCGCTGCTGCTGGCCCCGTACGAGGTGGCCGGGCGGGCGGTGCTGCTGCACACCGGCTGGGACGCGCACTTCGGCACCGACCGGTACGCCGGACCCGAGGCGCCGTACCTGACAGGGGACGCCGCCCGCGCCCTGGTGGACGCCGGCGCCGCTCTGGTCGGCATCGACTCGATCAACATCGACGACATGAGCCCGGCGGCTGCCGGCGAGCGCCCGGCGCACAGCGCGCTGCTGGCGGCCGGCGTGCCGATCGTGGAGCACCTGACCGGCCTGGACGCGCTGCCGCCGACCGGCTTCCGGTTCACCGCCGCCCCGCCGCGGGTGGCCGGCATGGGCACCTTCCCGGTCCGCGCGTTCGGGGTTGTCGAGGGCTGAGCCGCGTACGGGGGGACGGCCCGGCCGGGTCACGGCGTGGCGGCCGTCCGGCTCTCCATCGCCCGGAGGAGATGTCCCAGGCCACCGTGGATCCGGGCGAACTCGAGGTGGTTGACGTAGTCGCGGGAGGCGACGATCTGGCCGTCGCGTACCCGCAGGACGAAGACGCACGGCACCTCGAACGGGTTGCCCGCGCCGTCGCCCCGATAGACGAACTCGACGACGACGACCTCCGGGTCGGTCGTCTCGTGGAGGTGAATGTCCTCGGCACGGAACCCGGCGAGGACCGGCGTGCCGGCCGGGATGCCGTTGGCGAAGTGCTCGCGCACGTCCTCCCGGGTCAGCAGCGGCGTGTCACCGAGTGGCGCCATCGGGTGCGCGACGTGGGTTCGCTCGGCGTACAGCGCCGCGAGCCGGTCGATCTGGGCGCGGTCTCCGGTGACGAGGGCGACGACGCCGTCGAGCAGACGGTGGGCGACGTCGCGGGGGATGAGCGGTTCGGGCATGATGACTCCGAATAGTTAAGTGGAGTAGATACTCCGAATATACGGAGCAGCAACTCCGTTTATCAAGGGGGGATCCGATGCGCAGTGACGCCCGGGCCAACCGGGACCGCCTGCTCGCCGCCGCCGAGGAGGTGTTCGGCGAGGCCGGCGCCGGCGCCGCCACGGACGAGATCGCCCGCCGCGCCGGCGTCGGCATCGGCACGTTGTTCCGGCACTTCCCCACCAAGCAGGACCTGATCGAGGCCACCCTGCTGCGCCACCTGGGACTGCTCGTCGACGAGGCGCACCGGCTGGCCGACGACGCCCCGCCGGGCGAGGCGCTGAGCACGATGATCAGGACGATGGTGTCGGGTGCGCCGGCGAAGGTCGCACTGTTCGGTCTCCTGTCGGCCGAAGGCGGCATGACCGCCGCCGCGATCCGGGCCTCCGGGGAGCTGCGCGCGGCGGTGGCCGACCTGCTCGTCCGGGCGCAGCAGGCCGGCATGGCCCGCGCCGACGCCAGCGTCGACGAGGTCTACCTGCTGCTGCGGGGACTCAGCCAGGCCACCACGATCGCCGGCGCAGACCCGGACACGCTGGACCGGGCCGTGCGCATCATCCTCGACGGGCTGGCCGCGCCGGCCGCCCGATGAGGCTCGGGGGCACCCGCCGCGGCCTGCTCACTGCTGCCCGCCCCGTACGACGTCGCTGGCGGTGCTGTCAGCTGGTCGCGCGGCAGCCTCCCCTGCCGTGACACCCGGTTCTCCTTCGCCTGCGACGCGAGACGGCTGTGCGAGTAGTCCGGTCTAGCCGGCGTCGATGACCGGGGCCGGGCGGGCCGCCTTCGCCGCCGCCCGCTCCCCCGCCGGCAGCCACGCCGCGCCGGCGACGAGCGTGCGGGCCTGGTTCGGGCTGAACAGGTACGTCCGCTCGCCGCCGCACTTCCCGTCCGACTCCCCCGGGTCCTTGATCCAGAGCAGCGCGGCCAGGCCGGGCCGGTCGGTCACCGGTCGAGGCGGCTCGCCGAGCGCCTGCCGCGCCGGATTGCACCACTCGTCGTCGCGGTCCGGCTCGTCCGGCGGCGGGCCGGCGCCGTTGCGGGAGGTGTCGATGACGAACTCCCGGCCACCGACCAGGTCAGACAGCTCGCGCCCCCACCGGTAGCTGTCCTCGGTGGTCTGCCGGTTCGACACGTTCACCGCGAAGCCCTCCGCCGCGGTGATGCCGGAGGCGAGCAGCCGCTCGGCGGTCTCCCCGGTCGAGCGCCACTTCGCGTGCCCGGCGTCCAGGTAGACGACGTGGCCGGCGTCGGCGAACCGCTTCGTCGCCTCGGCGATCAGCCTGCCGCGCGCGGCGTCGAAGCAGTCGGCGGCGATCGCGTCCGGCTCCATCACCACCACCGACCGGGTCCGCCCCAGCGCCCCGATCAGCTTCCCGATGTAGCTCCGGTACGCCGTCACGTCCGGGGCGCCCTCACGGAAGTTGGCGCACCCCCGGTTCGGGATCCAGTACGCCACCACCACCGGCAGCTCGCCGCGCTGCCGCGCCCGCTCGGCCAGGGTGGCGACCGCCGGCACGTCCCGCGGGTCGTTGACCCAGCGCGCCTGCGGTCGTCCGGTGATCGGGTCGAGCCAGCCGGCGCCGTGCGCGGCCTGCCAGCGGGCGGCCGCGGTGTTCCGGTCGACGTAGAGGGTGGCGTCGCGGAACGGGTGCTTCGGCGCCGCGTACCGGACCGACGGCGGGTCGGGGTGCAGCGCGGTGTCCGGCGCGTGGGAGCACGCGGCGGTCAGGGCGGCCACCAGCAGCAGGGCGGGGGCGAGTCGGCGGATCATCGCAGGTTCCACTGGTCGCTGACCCGGAACACCTGCACCCGGTCGTCACCGCTGCCGAAGCTGGCGACCGGAACGGCGTGCTTGCGGGCCTCCATCAGGGTCGGGTACTTCTCCTCCGCGTCGGCGGTGCGGTAGTACCAGTCGGGTACGACCAGGTAGTCGACCCGCTTCACCGCCTGCCTGACCGCGGGGTCCGTGTCGAGCTTGTAGACGATCACCGGGCGGGTTTGGTAGCCGTAGTGGTTCACCAGGTCCGTCCAGATGGCGTCGTGCACCACCAGGGTCTTGTCCCGGGGCACGTTGCGGGCCACCCACTCGGTGGCCGAGCGCAGCGGCGGCTCCTCGCGGACCGTCATCATCTGGCGCAGCTCGGGCGTCCACGTGACGGTCGCCACGCCGGCCAGGCCCACCAGCAGCAGGACGGAGGTGGCGACCCGGAAGCCGTACCCGAAGCCCTGCGCGGCCCGGCGGCGCAGCCAGCCGGTCGGGACCAGGCCGGGGGTGCCGGCGATCGCGCTGCCGACGCCGGCGATCAGCAGCGCGCTCCAGGGCAGCAGGTTGATCACGTGCATGAACGGCACGTAGCCGCCGCGGACCAGTACCAGCCAGCCGATGACCAGGGCGAGAGCGGCCGGGCGCAGCCGCCGGACCAGCAGCGCCAGTGGGATCGCGGCGAGGCCGAGCAGCGGCAGCCAGTGGTCGTACTGGAGCCAGTTGTGCACCTGGTGGGAGGTGGCGCTGCCGGGTTCGAGGAGTGAGCCGCTGGACGCGCGGCCGTCGAGCTGCCACCGGGCCGTGCCGAGCAGGCTGTTGTGCCCGGGCCCCTCGAACAGCTCCCCCTTGAACAGGGCGAAGAGCGGATACATCGCCATCAGCAGGAAGCCGGCGAAGCCGGCGGTGACCAGCACCTGCGGCCGGTTGCGCCGGTCCAGGTTCTGCACCATCGCCCAGCCGAACGCGGGCAGGAGCAGCAGCGTGGTCTCCTTGGTCAGCGCGGCCGTCGCGAAGGCGAGCGTCGCGCCGATGCCGGCGGCGATGCTGCGTCGCGGCGAGTACGCGAGCACGAAGGCCAGCAGCAGCCACGAGGTGACCAGGTTGTCGAGGAACGTCCACCGGCCGTAGACCACGGCCAGCGGGGACAGGCCGAAGAGCAGCACCGCCACCGAGGCGGCGACCCGGCCCAGGCCGAGCCGGCGGACCAGCACGTAGAGCAGCCCGGCGCTGACCACCTTGGCGATCAGCATGCACTCGTTGCCGAAGGCGATCGCCGAGTCGTACCGGTCGAAGCCGTCGGTCAGCGCCGCCCACGCGGCGATCTGGATCCAGCCGCCCGGCGCATGGTCGTAGAAGTAGGAGTAGGGCGAGAGCTGTCCCTCGTACCGCAGCGCCCACGCCTGGGACAGGTAGGTCCCCGGGTCGTCGATGTACCCCGGGAACGTGGACATGCCGATGGTGTGCACCGTCCCGACCAGCGCGAGCAGCGGCAGCAGCAGGGCGATGCTGCGGCCGTGCCGGGCGGCCCACACCTGCAGCCCGACGCGCGCCCGGCGGTGCGGCGGCAGCGCCCGGTCGATGTCGGCGACGGCCCGCAGGTCCAGGGTGGCGGTGTCCTCCAGGGTCCGGGTCACGCGACCGCCCCCGCCGTCACGGGCGTCCGGCCGCCGTCGCCAGCGGGCGCCGCGCCCAGGTGCGCGCCGCTGTGCGCGGTCTTCACCCAGTTGGTACGCCCCATCAGGTGCCGCAGCAGCGCCCACACCCCGGCCACCGACAGCACCACCTGGTACGGGTAGCCGCCGACGATCACGCCGAGGTGGTCGCGCAGCCGCACCTTCTGCCCGAAGGTACGGCCGAACTGGTGCAGCATCAGCACGTCCAGCGCGATGGTGAGCAGGCTGATCCCGAGCGGCACGCTGGCCAGCAGGGCGACCGCGATCGGCGACTTGTGGGCCAGCGCGAGGGCCAGCGCCACCGGCGCGAAGACCACGGAGAACGCCTGGAAGAACTGGAAGCCGAGCACGTACACGGCGAGCACCTTCTGCCACATCCGGGGCAGCGCCAGCCACTCCCGCTCGGTGAACACCTGGATGAAGCCCTGCATCCAGCGCACCCGCTGGCGGACCAGCGCGCGCAGGGTGTCCGGGGTCTCCTCCCGCGTGACCATCTCGTCCACGTAGACGACGTCGACGTCGTAGCCGAGCACCGAGGCGACCATGCCGATCTTGCAGTCCTCGGTGAGGCAGTCCTCGTCCCAGTACGCCCCGTACCGCCGGCGCAGGGCGGCCAGGAACTCGCGGCGGAAGAAGACCGTGTTACCGCCCAGCGGCATCACCTTCGTCGCCGCCTGGAGCTTCAGCCGGGACTGGAACCACTTGTAGTACTCCAGCACGTTGGCCGCCCGCCACCAGCCGGAGGTGTTGGCCCGCGCCCAGCGCCGCAGCCGGGGCAGCCGCCCGTCGGGCAGCGCCATCGCGCGCGGGTCGGCACTGAAGTTCATCAGCTGCACCCCACACTGCACGATGCCCGCGCCGGTCTTGCGAAACCGGTAGTCGACCATCCGGAGCAGATCGGGGTGGAAGAGGTCCTCGGCGTCGGCGACGCCGATCCACTCGTACCGGACGCCGAGCCGGTCCAGCTCGCGGACGGCCGCGTTCAGCCCGATCGGCTTGTTGTGCACCTCGGTGTCCTCCGGGTACGGAGCCACCAGCACCCGCCCCGGATACCGCGCCGCCTTGGCGTGCGCGATCGCCGCCGTGCCGGGGTCGTCGGGATGGTCGACGATCGGCACCACCCAGTAGTCCGGGTGGTCCAGGTTGGCCAGCCGCTCCAGGGTGTGGCCGGCGACGGCCTCCTCGTGCCGCATCGGCACCAGGATCACGCCCGGCAGCCGGGGCTCGTCGGGCTCACCGTACCGGTCGGGGTCGTTGTGCTCCGGCAGCCACCACTTGTAGAGCTGGAACGCCAGCGTGGTCACCGCGACGACCAGCATGAACAGCGACACCGTGACGAGGAAGACGTCGAGGAAGAGGACCGCCAGCAGGCTCAGCACGGCCAGCGCCGCGCCCGCCCGGGCGACCCGCCAGGCCAGCGGGGCCGGCCGCCGGTGCACCCCGCGGTGCGGGGGGCGGGAGTCGACGTCGGTCATGGTGGCGACACCTTCCTCGTGGGAGAAGGACCAGAAGCGGTCGGAGCAGTAGTTGACGGCCGTGCCGGCCACGAGCAGCCCCCAGTACGCCACGGCGGTGCCGGTGACCGGGGCGAGGAACGGGAACGCGACCAGGCTGAGCAGCGCGCTGGCGCCCCGGGCGGTCTGGAACCGCCGCCAGCGGCGGCTCCGGCGGTCGGCCCGGACGGCGGTGTGCCGGCGCCAGGTGAGCTGGTCGTGGGCGACGAAGCTGAGCTGGAGGGTGACCACGAGCTGCACCGCGTTGGCGGCCGCCGGGGCGAGGCCCTGACCGGTCAGCAGCGCCAGCAGGGCGTGGCCGACCACCGCCACGACCGCGCCGACGGCGAGGAAGAGCCACGACTCACGGGCACGGAAAAGGCTGATGACGGGAGGCACGCTGTCCTTTCGCTGCCGACACGGTGGGGCCGGGATCTCCGGTCGCGGCGACACTGCCGCGGTCGGCGGTCGGTCCCGCCGTGTGGCCGGCGGGGCCCGCTGGCCCGGACACGGCTCGACCCGACAGGGGGACGTGTGCGCTCCCCGCCGGGTCCGACGCCCCTCCTACCCCCGGCCCGGCGTCCCAACCCCACTCGTGGCGGGGGACACACCCGCAGGTCAGGGGTGGTTCACGGGGCCCGGCGCGCGTGCGTTCAGCCGATCCGCCGCAGCCACCGGCGCTGTCCGGTCAGCGGCCGCCGATCCCGAACCGGTCACGGCGGCGCTACGCCAACGCGGCCAGCGCCATGCTGCACACCGGGCACGCCCACTTCGGCACCGACCGGTACGCCGGCCCTACCTGACCGCGCCCTGGTGGACGCGGGCGCCGCCCTGGTCGGCATCGACTCGATCAACATCGACGACATGAGCCCGGCGGCGCGGGGCGAGCGCCCGGCGCACAGTGCCCTGCTGGCCGCCGGCATCCCCCATCGTCGAGCACCTGACCGGACTCGACGCGCTGCCGCCCCTGAGCGTCGGTGGAACACCATGGGTGGCAAACCGGGGCGGTGACACCCATGGTGTTCCACCCGGTCCGGCGGCGTCGGTCACCGGCGGAGGGGGGTACGCGGGATCGGGTAGGCCCGCGAGTTGCTCGTCAGTAGCGCACTGAGATCCGGCGCTCGACCGCGTCGACCCGGATCTCCCCGCCGTACGGGATGATCAGCTGCGGGTCGGTGTGGCCCAGGTCGACGTCGAAGACGACCACCACGTCGGGCGCGTACTCCGCCAGCGCCCGGGTGACCGCCTCCCGCTGGTCGTCCGCCCACGCCCGCCGCTCGTCTACCGTGTGCGGCCGGTCGAAGTCCCACGCCTTGGCCCGGCCGACGACGACCGCCGGGAAGCCGGCGAGCAGCCCACGCTCCCCCATGTTCCGCAGGATCCGGAACACCTCCTGCGCGCCGGGCAGCTCGTTGGAGGTCTCGAAGACCAGCACCGACCCGGCCAGCTCGGCGGCGGACGGGACCCGGTCGGTCGCCATCAGCCAGTGCAGGATCTCCAGGCAGCCACCCCAGGTCCGCCCCTGGACCACCCGCGACGGCCCCTGCCAGCGCCAGCCGTCGCCGGGGAGCATCTCCGGTTCGAACGCCAACGTCTCCGGCTCGTCCCACGGGTTGGGCTTGTCGCCCCACTCCGGGGCGGGCGCCAGGTCGTACCAGCCGGAGGTGAAGAGGGCGGCACGCAGCGAGTCGAAGGTCAGCGGGTGCGGTTTCCCCGGCCGGCCGAGGTGCACCAGCACCGACCCGCCGTGGTACGCCACGATCCCCAGCCGGTACAGGTGGTTGAGCACGTTGGTGTTGTCCGAGTAGCCGAAGTACGGCTTCGGGTTGGCCCGCAGCACCTCGTCGTCCAGGTGCGGGGTGACCGTGATCAGGTCGTCCCCGCCGACGGTGGCGAGCACCGCGGTGATGGTCGGGTCGGCGAAGGCGGCGGTGAGGTCGCGGGCCCGGTCGCGCGGGTCGGCGCCCATCACGCGGGTGGTCGGGTACTCCACCGGCTCCAGGCCGAACTCCTCGCGCAGCCGGCGCAGCCCCAACTCGTGGACGTGCGGGAAGAGGCCCGACAGGCCGCGGGAGGGAGAGACCACGGCGACCCGGTCGCCGGGGCTGGGCTTTGGCGGGTAGCTGGGCGAGCTCATGCTCGAAAGCTACCGAGCCGCGCCAACGGGTTTTCAGACGGTCTGGCCGACCTCGATCAGGTGGCCGTCCGGGTCGCGCAGGTAGCAGCGGATCTCCCTGCCCCGGTCCTGCGGCGGGGTCAGGAAGATCGCGCCGCGGGCGGACCACTCCGCGTGCACGGCGTGGATGTCGGCCACCCGGATGTTGAGGAACGCGCTGGTCCGGTGCGGGTCGCTCGGGGTCTCCAGCGTCACGTCGGGCTTGTCCTCGGTCGGTCCGCCGCCGACGGCGATGATCACCCAGCTGTTGGCCAGCCGGACGATCGCCGGCTCAGCCTCCCGGACCACCGTGCCGCCGAGGACGTCCCGGTAGAACGCCGCCGACCGGGCCACGTCGGCGGCCACCACGAAGTGGGCCAGCAGGATGCCCTCGGCCGGGTTCGGCAGGTCCTCGCGCGCCATGCTGCCAGCCTGGCAGCGGCTGCCGGAGCGCGGGGCGGCGAAACCCCACAACCAGGGCGAACCGCGACCCTAGGCTGGCGGCGTGGACGAGGACCGGGAACTCGCGGTGCGGGACTGGCTGCCGCGTACCGCGGCGCTGCTGGTCGGCACGCTCGCCCTGGCCACCGCGTTCATCGCCGCCTACGTGGGAGCGCTGCACCAGCCCACCCCGCGCGACGTGCCGGTCGGGGTGGTCGTCGGCGACCAGCGCGCCGAGCAGGTGATGGCCGCCCTGCGCGCCCGGACCGACAAGATCAAGCCGATCCGGTACGACAGTCCGCAGGCCGCCGACGACGGACTGACCGCCCGCGAGGTGTACGCGGTGCTCACCTCCGGCCCGGACAACGGGTTGCGCCTCACCACCGCCAGCGCCGCCGCGCCCGCCGCCGCCCAACTGGTCACCGAGGTGCTCACCCAGTCCGCCCGGCAGGCCGGCCTGCCCCTCCAGGTCACCGACGAGGTGCCGGTCGAGGCGAGCGACCCGCGCGGGCTGGTCCCCTTCTACCTGGCGGTCGGCTACATCCTCGGCGGGTACCTGGCCTCCACCGCGCTCGGCCTGCGGACCGGCACCGCGCCGGTGAGCCTGGCCCGGGCCGGGCTGCGGATCGCCGCGCTCGCGGTCTACGCGATCGTGCTCGGCGCGGCCGGCGCGGCAGTCGTCGGCCCGATCCTGGACATCTGGCACCACGACGTGCCGACCGTCGCCACCGTCGGCGCGCTGGCGGTCTTCGCCGCCGCGATGGTGGCCTCCGCCTTGCAGGGCTGGCTCGGCCTGCCCGGCACCGGGATCGTGATCCTGCTGCTGGTGGTGCTTGGCAACCCCGGCTCCGGCGGCATCTACGCCCCGGAGTTCCTCCCCGACTGGCTGCGCGGCATGCACCGGTGGAACCTGCCCGGGCTGACCACCGACCTGATCAAGTCGGCGGTCTACTTCGACCGCCGATCGACGGGCTGGTCGCTGACCGGCCTGGTGGTGTGGGCGCTGCTCGGGATCCTCGGGCTGATCACCGCCACGATGTTCCACACCCACCGGCGATCCCGGCGCGCCGCCCGGACCGCCGGACCCCGCCCGACCGGACCCGGCGAGCCCGCCACCGATGGCTGAGCACTCCCGCCCGTCCCAGGGTGCAGATCATCACGCCGGCCCCCTCCTTGCGGCGGGGCCGGCGCGGATACGATCCAGGGAGTCGGACAGCGCTGTCCTTCGTACTCACGTAAGGAGCGCACCGTGACCGACCAGCACGACCACGACGGCCCGGACGCCGCGCTGCGGGCCGACATCCGCCGCCTCGGCACGCTCCTCGGGCAGACCCTCGCCCGGCAGGAGGGTCGCCCCCTGCTCGACCTGGTCGAGGAGATCCGCGCCCAGGTCCGCTCCGACGCCCCGGCCGCCGCGCAGCGCCTCGGCGGCCTCGACGTCACCACCGGCACCAAGCTGGCCCGGGCCTTCTCCACCTACTTCCACCTGGCCAACATCACCGAACAGGTGCACCGGGCCCGCGACCTGCGCCGCCGCCGGGCGGTCCAGGGCGGCTGGCTGGACCAGGCGGCCAAGATGATCGCCGAGCGCGGGGTGCCGGCCGAGGAGATCGCCGCCGCGGCCCGCCGGCTCGCGGTCCGCCCCGTCTTCACCGCCCACCCGACCGAGGCGGCCCGCCGCTCGATCCTGTCGAAGCTGCGCGCGATCGCCGACGAGCTGGACGCCGAGACCGCCAACGCGATCCTCTACGGGGCCAGCGACGAGGGGCCGGCCAACCGGCGCCTGGCCGAGCTGCTGGACCTGATGTGGCAGACCGACGAGCTGCGGCTGGACCGGCCGGACCCGACCGACGAGGCCCGTAACGCGATCTACTACCTGCGCGACCTGTACGCCGAGGCCGCGCCGCAGGTCCTCGACGACCTCGCCGACACGCTGCGCACCCTGGGCGTGGAGACCTCGCCGACGTCCCGCCCGCTGACCTTCGGCACCTGGATCGGCGGCGACCGGGACGGCAACCCGTTCGTCACCCCGGCGGTCACCCGGGAGGTGCTGCGGATCCAGCACGAGCACGGCATCGCGGCCACCGAGAAGGCGATGGACCACCTGATCAACGAGGTGTCGGTCTCCCGCCGGCTGCGCGCGGTGTCGCTGGACCTCTCCGCCAGCCTCGCCGCCGACCTGGACGCGCTGCCCGAGGTGGCGCCCCGGTTCCGCCGGGTCAACGCCGAGGAGCCGTACCGGCTCAAGGCCCGCTGCGTGAAGGCGAAGCTGGCCAACACCCGGGAGCGGCTGCGGGCCGGCACCGCGCACGTGCCCGGGCGGGACTACCGGGGCTCCGCCGAGCTGATCGCCGACCTGGAGCTGCTGCGCGCCTCGCTGGCCCGCAACTCCGGGCAGCTCACCGCCGTCGGCCGGCTGGCCTCCACGATCCGTACGGTCTCCGCGTTCGGCCTGCACCTGGCGACCATGGACGTCCGGGAGCACGCCGAGGCGCACCACGCGGTGCTCGCCCAGCTCTACGCGGCCGTCGGCGAGGTGTCGGACTACCCGTCGCTGACCCGGCTGGAGCGGACGAAGCTGCTCGCCGACGAGCTGGCCGGCCGCCGGCCGCTCTCCACTCTGGACACCCCGCTGACCGAGGCCGCGCAGAAGACGTTCGACGTGTTCGGGGCGATCCGGGAGGCGCAGGACCGGTTCGGGTCCGAGGTGATCGAGTCGTACATCATCTCGATGACCCTGGGCGTGGACGACGTGCTCGCCGCGGTGGTGCTGGCCCGCGAGGCCGGCCTGGTCGACGTGCACAGCGGGCGGGCCCGGATCGGCATCGTGCCGCTGCTGGAGACCCCGGCCGAACTGAACGCCGGCGGTGAGCTGCTCGACGAGCTGCTGTCGCTGCCCGCGTACCGGGCCCTGGTCGCGGCCCGCGGCGACGTGCAGGAGGTGATGCTGGGCTACTCCGACTCGAACAAGGAGGCGGGCATCACCACCAGCCAGTGGTCGATCCACCGGGCCCAGCGCGCGCTGCGCGACGTGGCCGCCCGGCACGGCGTGCACCTGCGGCTGTTCCACGGCCGTGGCGGCACCGTGGGTCGCGGCGGCGGGCCGACGCACGACGCGATCCTCGCCCAGCCGTACGGCACGCTGGACGGCGCGATCAAGGTGACCGAGCAGGGCGAGGTCATCTCCGACAAGTACACGCTGCCCGCGCTGGCCCGGGAGAACCTGGAGCTGACCGTGGCCGCGGTGCTCCAGGCGACGCTGCTGCACACCGCGCCCCGGCAGCCGGCCGAGATGCTGGAGCGCTGGGACGCGACGATGGACGTGGTCTCCGAGGCGGCGTTCCGGTCGTACCGGTCGCTGGTCGAGGAGCCGGACCTGCCGTCGTACTTCTGGGCCTCCACCCCGACCGAGCTGCTCGGCGCGCTGAACATCGGCTCCCGGCCGGCGAAGCGGCCCAACACCGGGGCCGGGCTGGCCGGCCTGCGGGCCATCCCGTGGGTCTTCGGCTGGACGCAGACCCGGCAGATCGTGCCGGGCTGGTACGGCGTCGGCTCCGGGCTGGCCGCCGCGCGGGCGGCCGGGCTGGAGGACGTGCTCGCCGAGATGAACCGCAACTGGCACTTCTTCCGCACGTTCCTGTCGAACGTCGAGATGATGCTGAGCAAGACCGACCTGACGATCGCCCGGCGGTACGTCGAGACCCTGGTGCCGAAGAAGCTGCACCCGATCTTCGACAAGATCCAGCAGGAGTACGAGCTGACCAAGCAGGAGGTGCTGGCGGTGACCAACTCGCCGGCCCTGCTGGAGAACTCGCCGGTGCTCCAGCGCACCCTGGCGGTGCGGGACACCTACCTGGAGCCGCTGCACCATCTCCAGGTGGCGCTGCTCCAGCAGTACCGCGAGTCCGGCGCCGCCGGCCGGGCGGTGGCCACCGCGCCGGGCGGCCGCCGCGCCCCCAACGACGGTACGGCGCTGGAGCGGGCGCTGCTGACCACGGTCAACGGCATCGCGGCCGGCATGCGCAACACCGGCTGATCCCCACCGCCGGCCGGCCCGCCCACCCCGGTCGCGCCGGCCGGCTCAGCCCGGCCGGCGCGGCCTCACCAGTCGCCGCCGCCGCCGAAGTCCCCGCCGCCGAAGTCGCCCCCACCGAAGTCGCCGCCGCCGGAGAAGTCACCGCCGGCGTAGTCGCCACCGCCCTGGTCGCCGGCGAACTGGTCGCCCCCGCCCTGGTCGCCGACGTCCCCGCCCTGGTCCTGGCCGTCGCCGAAGCCGTCGTTGAAGCCCTCCTGGTAGCCGGCCTCGTAGCCGTAGCCCGGGTCGGCGAAGGCGGGCGAGAAGAGCGCGTCGGCGATCAGGATGCCGCCAAGCACGCCGGCCCCGGTGCCGAGCGCGGTCTTCCACCACGGCGTCGAGTACCAGCCGGCCGGCACCGGACGGCCCTGCCAGTTGCCGCCCGGGTAGTAGTAGGGCGTCCGGTTCCCCGGCTGCGGGCCGGCCCGGTAGGTCTGCCCCTGCACGTCGACCTCGCGCTCCTTGGTGAGCATGCCGGCGCCCCGGGCGGCGGCCAGCGGCGGCAGCTCCGGGCCCGGGTCGATGCCCATCGCGGTGCGGGCCGCCCGGATGTAGGCCAGCCCCTCCAGCGCGGTCTCCCGGGCCAGCGCGAACTGATTCGGGGTCCCCGCCTGCTCCAGCTGGGAACCGGCGGCGTTGTAGCGCTCACCCGCGTCGGCCAGCGCCTGACGCACCGCCGGCGCGTCGCCGTGCAGGTTCATCAGCTGGCCGCCGAGGCGCTCGTACCAGCGCTGCGCCTCCGCGCGGGCGTCGGCCAGCTCGGTGGCCCGCCGGGACCTGCTTCCCCACCGCCAGAACACGAGCGCACCTCCGAGCATCAGGACCAGGATCACCCCCAGGGCAACTTTCATGCTCCCGAACGTACCCACCGGGCTCCCGAACGTACCCACCGGGCGCTCGTCGTACCCGTTTGGCAAGCTCTCGGGCATGGACTTCGCGACGCTGGCCGTGGTGGTGCTCTGCCTCGCCGCGGGCGGCGCGGTCGGCTGGCTGGCCGCCCGGTCCCGCGCCGCCACCCAGATCGCCCGGTTGGAGGCGACCCTGGAGGCCACCCGGGCGGGTGAGGGGCGGCTGGAGCAGTCGATGCGGGCGCTCAGCTACGAGGCCACCGCCCAGTCGCAGGAGGCGGTCGCCCGGGCGGTGGCCCCGCTGCACGACACCCTCCGGCGGTACGAGCAGCGGGTCGCCGAGCTGGAGCACGACCGGGTCGACGCGTACGCCGAGCTGCGTGAGCAGGTCCGGGCGATGAGCACGGTCTCCGGGGAGCTGCGCACCGAGACCAAGCAGCTGGTGGCCGCGCTGCGCGCGCCGCAGGTGCGGGGCCGCTGGGGCGAGCACCAGCTCCGCCGGATCGTGGAGGCCGCCGGCCTGCTGGAGCACTGCGACTTCGACGAGCAGGTCACCGCCGCCACCGAGCACCAGGGGGTCCGCCCCGACCTGGTGGTCCGGCTGCACGGCGGGCGCAGCGTGGTGGTCGACGCGAAGGCGCCCTTCGACGCGTACCTGACCGCGATGGAGGCGCGCGACGAGCGGGGGCGGGACACCCACCTCGACGCGCACGCGAGGCACCTGCGGGCGCACGTGGACGCGCTCGCCGCCAAGACCTACTGGGCGGCGTTCGACTCGACCCCGGAGTTCGTGGTGCTCTTCGTGCCGGCCGACCCGTTCCTCGACGTGGCGTTGCAGCGTGACCCGACGTTGCTGGAGCACGCCTTCGCCCGCAACGTGGTGCTCGCGACGCCGGCCACTCTGGTGGCGCTGCTGCGGACGGTGGCCTACTCGTGGCGGCAGGAGGCGTTGGCGCGCAACGCGGTGGCGGTGCACTCCCTGGCCCGCGAGCTGTACGGGCGACTGTCCACCCTGGGCGACCACGTCGGCAAGCTCGGCGCGTCGCTCGGCGGGGCGGTGACCGCGTACAACCGGGCGGTCGGGTCGCTGGAGGCGCGGGTGCTGGTCAGCGCGCGCAAGCTCGCCGAGCTGGGCGTCTCCGACCAGGAGCTGGCCACCCCGGCACAGGTGGAGCTGGCACCCCGGCAGCCGCAGGCCCAGGAGCTGGTCGGGACCGTGGACGAGGGCCGGTCCACATCGGCCGAACGGTCAGCAGACATCGACGTTTAACACGACCGCTGTGACGATGGCGGCCTATTCACGTCACGGAGTGGTCACAACCTACTTCGGAGTAGTGACATCGACGCCGGCCACCCCGAAGGATTTCGGTCACGCGTGCCCTGTTTCTCTCTGCAGGGCCCTGTTCTCTGGAGGAAGAGAACGTGAGTCAACCCCGCAACCGGAGCCGGCGTACCTCCGCCGCGCTCTTCGCCTCGGTCCTGGCCGCTGGCGCCATGACCGTGGGGGGTGGCGCCGCGACCGCGAGCGCAGCCCCCGCCACCGCCCCCGACGCCTCGCAGCCGACCGCCGTCGAGACGCTGGGCGCGCACGACGCCAAGCTCCTGGACGAGGCGGAGGCGAAGCACGCTCCGACCGTCACCCTGATCATCGCCGCCAAGAAGGGTTCGGTTAAGAAGGTCGCGGACGGCCTGAAGGGCCTGGGCGCCTCCATCAGCCAGCGGTACGACCAGGTCGGCTACCTGCTGGCCAAGGTCCCCACCTCGAAGGTGCTCAAGGCCGCCACGCTGCCCGGCGTCTCCGCGGTCGACCTCGACGAGACCATCCAGCTCCCCGACCCCGCCCCCGAGGCCGCGCCGGCCGGCGCGAAGACCGCCGCGGAGGGCGAGACCCTGGCCGGTCCCGGTGGGGACACCGGCGCGGTCAACCCGTACATGCCGACCAACGAGACCGGCGCGGAGGCCTTCAAGGCCGCGCACCCGGAGTGGGACGGCCGCGGCGTCACCATCGGCATCATGGACTCCGGCATCGACCTGGACCAGCCGGCGCTGCAGAAGACCACCACCGGCGAGCGCAAGATCGTCGACTGGGTGACCGCGACGGACCCGCTCGAGGACGCCACCTGGCGCGCGATGATCACCGAGGTGACCGGCCCGTCGTTCACCAACTCCCTCGGCACCTGGACGGCGCCGGCCGGCACGTACAAGTTCAACACCTTCCGCGAGTCCATCACCGCCGCCAGCGACCCGGCCGGTGACGTCAACCGCGACGGCGACACCACCGACGTGTGGGGCGTCCTCTACAACCCGGTGACCCACGACATCCGGGTGGACGTCAACCAGAACAAGGACTTCACCGACGACGAGGTGATGCGGCCGTACAAGGAGAAGTTCCAGGTCGGCCACTTCGGCACGGACAACCCGGCCACCGCGGTCCGCGACCAGATGCCGTTCGTCGTCGAGTACCGCGAGGACGTCGACACCGCTCCGGTCGGCGGCCCCGGCCTGGTCGACTACGTGAACATCGGCATCATCGAGGCGACCCACGGCACGCACGTCGCCGGCATCACCGCCGCCAACGACATGCTGGGCAACAGCGCCTTCGACGGCGCCGCCCCCGGCGCCAAGCTGGTCTCCGCCCGGGCCTGCTCCTGGGGCGGCGGCTGCACCGCCGCGGCGCTCACCACCGGCATGGCCGACCTGGTGATCAACCGCAAGGTCGACGTGGTGAACATGTCGATCGGCGGCCTGCCGGCGCTCAACGACGGCTCGAACGCCCGCGCGAACCTCTACAACGACCTGATCAACACGTACGGCGTGCAGATGTTCATCTCGGCCGGCAACTCCGGCCCGGGCCTGAACACCGTCGGCGACCCCTCCGTCGCCACCGACGTGGTCAGCGTCGCCGCGAGCGTCAGCAAGGACACCTGGCTGGCCAACTACGGCTCGGTGGTCCGCAAGGACAACGCGCTGTTCAACTTCTCCTCGCGCGGTCCGCGTGAGGACGGCGGCTTCAAGCCGAACATCTCCGCCCCCGGCTCGGCCATCTCCACCGCGCCGACCTGGCAGGCCGGCGTCCCGGTCCCGGAGGCCGGCTACCCGCTGCCCCCGGGCTACCAGATGCTGAACGGCACCTCGATGGCCTCCCCGCAGGCCACCGGCGCCGCCGCGCTGCTGCTCTCGGCCGCCAAGGCCAACGCCAAGGGCGTCACCCCGGCCGCGCTGCGGCGGGCCATCTACACCTCCGCCAAGCCGATCGCCGGCGTCCCCACGTACGGCCAGGGCTACGGCATGTTCAACGTGCCCGGCGCGTGGGGCCTGCTGGACGCGGGCGTGCAGACCCGGACCTACACCTCCGCGGCGCCGGTCTGCACTGAGCTCTCCGAGAACCTGACCAGGTACAACAAGGCCTCCGGCGAGTTCGAGCCGACCCCGAACGTGGGCACCGGCGTCTACAACCGCTGCGCCGCCGACCGCGGTGGCCAGAAGGTCAAGGAGAGCCGCTACTACGAGGTCAAGCTGACCCGGACCAGCGGCCCGAGCAAGGGCATCGCCCACAACGTCGCGTTCCGTGGCAACGACGGCACGTTCAGCGCGCCGCAGGTCGTGTGGCTGCCGCTGAACAAGACCGTCACCGTCAAGGTCAAGGCGAAGCCGCTGACCGCGGGGGCGCACGGCGCGATCATGACGATCGACGACCCGGCCACCTCGGTGGTCGACTTCGAGGTCTCCACCGTCGTGGTCGCCTCGAACGCGGTCTCCGCCCCGGCGTACTCCTTCTCCACCGGGGGTTCGGTCGAGCGGAACGGCTTCACCTCGTACTTCGTCACCGTGCCGCAGGGCGCGGGCGCGCTCCAGGTCAACCTCTCCGGCATCGCGACCGGTTCGCAGACCCGGTTCATCGCCTTCAACCCGTACGGCGTGCCGGTGGAGAGCACCGCGAGCACCGGCTGCTACACCAACTTCTCCGACGCCGCCGTCTGCAAGCCGCAGGAGCGGGACTACCAGAACCCGATCGCCGGGGTCTGGGAGATCGAGGTGGAGGCCCGGCGGACGTCGCCGACCCTGGACAACCCGTTCCAGCTCCAGGCGCGGGTGCAGGGCGTGAAGGTCGAGCCGGCCGTGGTCGAGCTGCCGTCGGTGACCGCCGGCACCCCGACCGAGGTGAGCTGGGGCCTGACCAACACCTTCGGCCCGGTCCAGGTGGCCGGCGTCGGTGGCCCGCTCTCCAGCGTGCGTGCCGAGCGGCCGAGCATCGCCCAGGGCGTGCAGCAGGAGTACCTGGTCGACGTCCCGGCAGGAGCGGCCTCGTTCACCGCCCGGATCGGCAACCCCTCGGACCTCGGCGCCGACCTGGACCTGTCGGTCTTCCTCGGCGCCACCCGGGTGGGCATCTCGGCTGACGGCGACTCGGAGGAGGCCGTGACGCTGACCAACCCGGCCGCCGGCACCTACCGGGTGGTCGTGGACGGCTACGCGGTCGACGACCCGACCACCGCCTACGACTACCGGGACTCCTTCTCGGCCCCGGCGCTGGGCAACCTGTCCGCCCCGAACACCCCGCTGGCCCTGGCCAACGGCGCCACCGCCACCCTCACCGGTACGGTGACCGCCCTGGCCACCCCGGCCGCCGGTCGCGAGCTCTACGGCGACCTGGCCGTCACCACCATCGAGGGCGCGGTCGTCGGCCGTGGCTCGGTGGCCATCGGCGCGGTGAACTGACCGCCCGCCGACCACAACACATAGGAGCCCGCCCCCGGTCCACCGGGGGCGGGCTCCTGCCCTGTGGGGCCGCCCGATGGCCGACCGGTTAGTCCGTAACGGCCGATCGACGGCGGAACATGGCCCCTTTTCCTTGCCGTCGGGCAATCACTCGGGCCATTGTTACGGGGCGGCCGTTCGATGTGACGTATCTGTCACACCGGTCGCTGGACCAGTGACGGCGGCGTCCCCGACGCCCCGCCCCTGGTACGCCCTCCCCCCTCGCTCTCCCCCCCGGAGGAAGAGACGTGAGTACAACCCCCGTCCGACGCAGCCGTGCGGCTGCCGCTCTCCTCGCGTCGGTGTTGACCGCCGGTGCCCTGACCACGGCATTCGCCGGCGCACCCGCCAACGCCCAGCCGTCCGTCGACGCCGTCAAGAGCAGCGCCGCCGGCTGGACCCCCACCGACCAGGACCGGCTGACCGAGGCCCGCGGCAAGGGCCAGCAGACGGTCACCGTCCTGGTCGGAGCACAGTCCGGGCAGGCCACGACCGTCGCCGACGGCCTGGCCGGACTCGGCGCCAACGTCCTCTACCGGGACGACATCCTGGGCTACCTGCGCGCCGAGGTGGCCGTCGACCGGGCCGACCGCGTCCCGCAGCTCAACGGCGTGCAGACCGTGGAGATCGACGCGGCCGTCCCGGTGCCCGACCCGGGCCCGGACGCGTCCCAGGCGCCGGCGCCCCAGCCCGCGCCAGGCAAGGACACCCCCGCCGTCAACCCGTACATGCCGATCGGTGACATGGGGGCGGCGCAGTTCGTGGCCGACCACCCCACGCTCGACGGCCGGGGTGCCACCGTCGGCATCATCGACACCGGCGTCGACCTGGCACACCCGGCGCTGCACACCACGACCACCGGCGAGCGCAAGATCGTCGACTGGGTCACCGCGACCTCCCCGGCGGAGGACGGCGACCCGACCTGGATCAGCATGGCGAAGACCGTCTCCGGACCCGCCTTCACCGTGGCCGACCGCACCTGGACCGCGCCGAGCTCCGGCTCCTACCGGTTCGGCGTCTTCAACGAGCGGGCCGCCGCCCTGGCCGGCGAGGTGGGCAACGACGTCAACCGCGACGGCAACCCCGCCGGCAGCAGCGGCCTCTTCGGCGTGCTCTGGGACGGCGGCAGCACCGTCTGGGTCGACACCAACCAGAACGGCTCCTTCGCCGATCAGACCCCGATGACCGACTACAAGGTCCGGTACGACGTCGGCACCTTCGGCACCGACGACCCGGCGACCCCCGTCGCCGAGTCGATGCCGTTCGTCGTGCAGGTCGACGGCAAGGGCAAGTTCGTCAACATCGGCATCGTGGCCGGCGCGCACGGCTCGCACGTCGCCGGCATCACCGCTGGCAACGGCCTGTTCGGCGGGGCGATGACCGGTGCCGCCCCGGGTGCCAAGCTGGTCTCCGTCCGGGTCTGCATGTTCGTCGGCGGCTGCACCTCGCACGCCCTCATCGAGGGCATGATCTACGCCGCCAAGCAGGCGAACGTCGACGTCATCAACATGTCGATCGGTGGCCTGCCGTCGCTCAACGACGGCAACAACACCCGGGCGCTGCTCTACAACCGCCTCATCGACCAGTACAACGTGCAGATGTTCATCTCGGCCGGCAACAGCGGGCCGGGCACCAACACCGTCGGCGACCCGTCCGTGGCGGAGAAGGTCATGAGCATCGGGTCGTACGTCACCGACGCCACCTGGCGGGCCAACTACGGCTCCAGCTCGCCGTACGCGGACAACCTGCACTACTACAGCTCGCGCGGGCCCCGAGAGGACGGCGGGTTCAAGCCCAACGTCGTCGCCCCGGGTTCGGCCATCTCGAGCATCCCCACCTGGCAGCCGGGCGGCCCGGTCACCGGCACCTACCCGCTGCCGCCGGGCTACGCGATGTTCAACGGCACCTCGATGGCGTCGCCCCAGGCGGCGGGCGCCGGGGCGCTGCTGGTCAGCGCCGCGAAGGCGCAGGGCTTCCAGCGCCAGCCGGCCCAGATCCGGCAGGCCATGATGTCGTCGGCCCGGTTCATCGACCACGCCGGGGCGTACGAGCAGGGCGCCGGCCTGATCAACGTGCCGGCGGCGTATGAGCTGCTGCGGAAGAACATCAAGACGGTGGACATCACCTCCTCGGTGCCGGTGAACACCGTGCTCTCCGGCTTCCTCGCCAAGCCCGGCGTCGGCGTCGGCATCTACGACCGCGAGGGCGTCACGGTCGGCAGGGAGTACACCCGCACCTACACCTTCACCCGCACCAGCGGCGGGTCGAAGGCGGTCACCTACAACCTGTCCTGGGTCGGCAACGACGGCACCTTCACCACCGGCACGTCGGTGACGCTGCCGCTGAACAAGCCGGTCACCCTCACCGTGAAGGTCAACCCGGCGACCCCGGGCGCCCACTCGGCGGTCCTGCGGCTGGACGACCCGGCCACCACCGGCGTCGACCACCAGACGATGAACATGGTGATCGCGCCGTACGCCTTCCAGGCGGGCGACAACTACCAGGTGCAGGTCAGCGACAAGGTGGGCCGTAACCAGTCCCTGCACTACTACTTCAAGGTGCCGGCCGGCACGCCCGCGCTGAAGGTGGACTTCGCCGGACCGTCCGGCGCGGCGGGCACCGGTCAGGCGCGGTTCCTGCGCTACCACCCGTACGGCGTGGCGATCGACGACAACGCGTCGAGCTCCTGCTACGTCCCGGCCGCGGGCGTCTGCGCCACCGGCTCGGCGACCAGCCGTACGACCTCCAACCCGCTGGCCGGGGTCTGGGAGGTCACCGTGGACGGTCGGCGTACGTCGGACGCGGAGTGGACGCCGTTCACCCTCAACGCCTCGGTGCTCGGCGCGACGGTCTCCCCCAACCCCGATGTGATCGACTCGGCCACAGCGAACACGCCGGTGTCCCGGTCGTACACGATGACCAGCACGCTCGGCGCGTTCACCGGCCGGGCGGTCGGCGGCACGCTGGGCAGCGCCCGGCAGGGTCCGTTCACCATCGCCAACCACGCCACGCAGGAGTACGACCTGACCGTGGCCCCGGGTTCGACGCAGCTGCGGGCCACCATCGGCGGGACCTCCGACCCGGGTTCCGACCTGGACCTGTACGTGCTCAACTGCACGTCCGGGGCCTGCGTCGAGGCTGGCCGGAGCGCCGACGGTGACTCGGAGGAGTCGGTGACCATCGCCAATCCGGTGGCGGGCGCCTGGAAGGTACGCGTCGACGGGTACTCGGTGCCCTCCGGCTCGACCAGCTACAACTACATCGACGTCTTCACCAACGCGGCCTTCGGCACGGTGGCGGTGACCGACGCGAACGCGCCGCGTCCCAGCGGCGCCTCGTGGACGGTGCCCGGCACGGTGACCGCGAAGGCCGCCCCGGCCAGCGACCGGGTGCTCTACGGCAACGTCCAGGTCCGTACCGACACGAACATTCTGATCGGCAGCGGTGACGTGGTCGTGAAGAACGTCAACTGACCGAACCCGCACAAGGCAGGAGCCCGTCCCCGGTCCCGGGACGGGCTCCTGTCGTTGTCGGCCTCAGGCGCGGCGGGCGCTCTCCACCACGAAGGGGGTGCCCTGCTGGCAGGTGGTCATCATGCCGGGCTGGGAGCGGCCGGTGACCGTGACCCGGGCGCCCGGCTTCAGCACGTCGCGGGGGCCGCCGATCAGCAGGTTGCCGTCGAGCAGCAGGCAGTTCGGTTCCACCCCGGCCTGGATGGTGCCGGTGAGCACGGTGTCGCCGGCCGGCGGCGGCTTCGTCGGGCCGCCTCGGGGCGGGGCGGTCGGGCCCTTCGCGGTGGGCAGCGGGTCGGCCGGGTCGGCCGGGTCGCTCGGGGTGGGGGTCGGCTGGCTGGTCACCGGGGCTGCTCCCGTCGGGGTGGTGGTGCCGTCCGCACCGCCCTGGCCGCCGCAGGCGCTCAGCGCCGCGCAGACGAGCAGGGCGGGGACGGCGAGCCGAAGGTTCCTCATACCCGTATCGGACGTACGACGTTGGTGGTCCGTTCCCGGCGGCCGGTCAGCCCCGCGCGGCCGTCGCCGCGGCCTTCATGTCCCGCTTGAGCTCCTGCGGCAGCGAGAAGGTCAGCCGCTCGTTGGCGGTGGTGATCTCCTCGACGTCGGTGAAGCCCCGCTCGGCCAGGTGCGCGAGCACCTCCTGGACCAGCTCGTCGGGGACGCTGGCGCCGGAGGTGACGCCGACCGTGCCGGCGCCGGCCAGCCAGGCGTCGTCGATCTCGTCGGCGAAGTCGACCAGGTGACCGCCGCGGGCGCCGGCGTCCAGAGCCACCTCGACCAGGCGCACCGAGTTGGAGGAGTTGCGGGACCCGACGACGATCACCACGTCGCAGTCGGGGGCGATCTCCTTCACCACGTGCTGCCGGTTGGAGGTGGCGTAGCAGATGTCGTCGCTGGGCGGCGACTGGAGCAGCGGCAGCCGCTGCTTGAGCCGGGCCACGGTCTCCAGCGTCTCGTCCACCGAGAGGGTGGTCTGCGAGAGCCAGACGACCTTGTTCGGGTCGCGCACCGTGACCTTGTCGGCCCCGTCCGGGCCGTCGACCAGCTGGATGTGCGCGGGGGCCTCACCGGCGGTGCCGACGACCTCCTCGTGCCCCTCGTGGCCGATCAGCAGGATGTCGTAGTCCTCGGCGGCGAACCGCTTCGCCTCCTGGTGCACCTTGGTGACCAGCGGGCAGGTCGCGTCGATCGCCTTGAGCGAGCGCACCTTCGCCTGCTCGTAGACCTCGGGGGCCACGCCGTGCGCGGAGAAGATCACGGTGGCGCCCTCGGGCACCTCCTCGTTCTCCTCCACGAAGATCGCGCCCTTGGCCTCCAGGGTCTGCACCACGTGCTTGTTGTGCACGATCTGCTTGCGTACGTAGATCGGCGCGCCGTAGAGCTTCAGCGCCTCCTCGACGGTCTGCACCGCCCGGTCCACGCCCGCGCAGTAGCCGCGGGGCTTGGCCAGGAGCACGCGCTTGCCGGTCCGGGGAGTCGTCTCAGCGTGAGTCACCCGCCCATCCTACGTGTCGGGTTTTCCGACGGCAGCGGCTGCGACCCGCGCCACAGGGGGCCGCGGGGCTGGCAGAATGACCGGACCGGCAGCGCGCGGGGCCACCGGGGACCCCTTCACGGGTACGAGAGGACGCGCGTCATGGTGATCCAGAAGACCCCCGACGAGCTCGAACTGATGGCCCGGGCCGGTGCCGACCTGGCCGAGGTGCACGAGGTGCTCGCCGAGGGCGGTCGCCCCCGGCGTCACCGCCGAGCTGGACGCGCTCGCCGCCGCCGAGATCAGCGACAGGAAGCGCTCCGCCCGGGCCGGGTCGAACTCCCCCCACCGCAGCGGCGTCAGAAAGCCGTCCGCGGCGTCCCACTCGTGGCGCAACCGCCGGCCGATCCCGTCGACATCCATCCCGGCCTCCCGTCCCTCCCCCGACCTCACCACTGCCGCCGCCGTGCCGCCGGGCCCGCCGATCCTGGCTCGCGGCGCGGCGGTGCGTAGGGTGGGCGGGTGAGCGACGCCCCGCGCAGCACCCCCGAGGAGCCCTGGCCGGTCCGGGTGGTCAGCCAGAAGGTCGGCGCCTGGATCGCCAAGCTCGGCTGGGTCTGGGTGGACGGGCAGGTGGCGCAGATCAGCCGGCGCCCCGGCGCCAGCACCGTCTTCCTCACCCTGCGCGACCCGTCGGCGGATCTCAGCCTGACCGTCACCACCAACCGGGACGTCCTCGACTCCGGCGCGCCGGAGCTGCGCGAGGGCGCCCGGGTGGTGCTGCACGCCAAGCCGGAGTTCTACGCCGCCCGGGGCACGCTGAGCCTGCGCGCCGACGAAATCCGGCAGGTCGGGCTCGGTGAGCTGCTGGCCCGGCTGGAGAAGCTGAAGAAGCTGCTCGCCGCCGAGGGGCTCTTCGACCGGGCCCGCAAGCGCCGGCCGCCGTTCCTGCCCGGGCGGATCGGGCTGATCACCGGTCGCGCCTCGGCCGCCGAGCGGGACGTGCTGACCAACGCCCGGCGGCGCTGGCCGGCGGTGGAGTTCCGCACGGTCAACGTCGCGGTGCAGGGGCCGGGCGCCGTCCCGCAGATCGTCGACGCGCTCAAGGTGCTCGACGCCGACCCGACCATCGACGTGATCATCCTGGCCCGGGGCGGCGGCAGCATCGAGGACCTCCTTGCCTTCTCCGACGAGGCGCTCTGCCGGGCGGTCTTCGCCTGCCGTACGCCGGTGGTGAGCGCGATCGGCCACGAGACGGACGCCCCGCTGGTCGACTACGTCGCCGACGTCCGCGCGTCGACGCCCACCGACGCGGCGAAGCGGATCGTGCCCGACCTCACCGAGGAGGTCCGCCTCATCGGCCAGGCCCGGTCCCGCCTGGAGCGGGCCGTCCGCAACCTGGTCGACCGGGAGTCGCACCGCCTGGACCTGCTCCGCTCCCGCCCGGTGCTGGCCCGGCCGCAGGTGATGGTCGACCAGCGGGCCGCCGAGGTGACCGCGCTGCGCGACCGGACCGGCCGCTGCCTGGACCACCGGCTCGGCGCCGCCGGCGACGACCTGCGGCACACGCTGGCCCGGCTGCGCGCGCTCTCCCCCGCCGCCACCCTCGACCGGGGGTACGCGATCGTGCGGCGCGCCGACGGCCACGTGGTCCGCGCGGCCGCCGAGGTGGCCAAGGGCGACCCGCTGCGGGTCCGCCTGGCCGACGGCGAGCTGACCGCGACGGTCGACGGCTGACCGGCGGCGGACGGGCGACGGCGGACGGATGTGGTGGGATGGGTGCGATGACTGACGAGAAGAAGGACGAGCGGCTCAGCTACGAGCAGGCCCGCGCCGAGCTGGCCCAGGTGGTCGAGCGGCTGGAGACCGGCGGCACGTCGCTGGAGGAGTCGCTGGCGCTCTGGGAGCGCGGCGAGCAGCTGGCCGAGATCTGCCAGCGCTGGCTGGACGGCGCACGGGCGCGGATCGACGCGGCCCGGCAGCGCGCCGAGGACTGATGCCGCGACGGCGGGACGGCCGGAGCCGCCCCGCCGTCACCTCAGGCTCAGTTGAACAGGTTGTAGAACTCCGGCGGAGCCTCCACGACCTGGTCGACCGGCGGCTTCTGCGCGGCCGTGGCGTTGCCGTAGTCCGAGTACGTGATCTTGATGTCCTGCGCGGCGCTCTGGCCGGCCGCCGGGACCTGGACCACCATCTCGCTGAGCCGGCCCTGCGGGTCCAGCTTCGCGGTGAACGGCACCGACTTCGCCTGCGCGCCGAGCGCGGTGATCACGGTGGGGTCGACCGAGCCGGCCTCGGCCGCCCGGGACACGTCGAGCGTGCCGGCGTACATGCCGTCGCCGGTCTGCCGGACCTCGGTGACGCCCTGTGTCAGCACCGCGCTGCCGGCCGGGTCGACCTTCTCGAAGTCGAAGCCCAGCGCCCGGTTGCCCTTGATCCGGGTCTGGTCCAGGTGCTGGTACTTGCCGAGGTTGAGCTTCTGCACCCCGGGGATGCTGCTGGCCGACTTGCCGCCCAGCTCCACCTTCACCCAGCTGTCCGGCTTGGAGTGGATCAGGTCGAGCTTCATCATCAGGTCGGAGGACGCGTCGCCGATCGTCACCCGCATCTCCGCGCTCTGGCTGGGCTCGTGCACCTGCCCCTCGGCGGTGGAGCCGGCGCCGGACATGGTGAACCGGAAGTTGCCGTTCCGGATCTCGTTCGTGGAGTTCAGCAGGGCCTGCTTGGCGTCACCGGTACCGGGCGAGGCGCCGCTCGGCGCGATGCTGCCGGCGACCGTCGGGGACGCGGAGGCCCCCGCCTCGCCGGTCCCGGTGCTGTTGCAGGCGGCCAGGCCAGGAGTGAGCAGCGCCGCGGCGAAAGCCGCCGCGCTGAAACGTCGAATCATCACGTGAACCTCTCCAGGTGGGTCGTCCGGCCCACGGAGGCGCCGGAGGCGTGGCGCCGCAGCCCTCACGCCGGCTCCGGCGCACGAGGCCCGTCCGGCCGGCGGAGCGACCCGGCGAGCTCGTGCCCTCTCTGTTCCCTGAAGCGGCCTTCGGCAATCCCTGTCCGGTCCACGCCGCCCACGAGGGGTGGGCGACCCGGTCGGGGGCGGCGCGTGCCGCCCCCGACCGCGCGGGCTCAGCCCTTGAACATCTCGTACGTCTGCTCGGACGCCTCGACGACCTGGCTCGCCGGGGGCGCCTGCACGGCGGTGGCCGCGCCGTAGTCGGCGTAGGTCACCTTCATGGTGTACGCCGCGGTGTCCCCGACCGCCGGCATCTGAACGGCGAACTCGGTCAGCCGGCCCTGCGGGTCGACCTTGGCGGTGAACGGCAGGGCGCCGGCCTTGTCGCCCAGGCCCTTGACCGTGTCGGCGTCGAGCACGTCGGTGTCGGTGACCTTGGTCGCGTCGAGGGTGCCGGCGTACGCGCCTTCGCCGGTGGCCTTGACGTCGGTGATCGCCTTGACCAGCGCGTCGCTGCCGCCCGGGTCGACGTCGCTGAAGTCGAACTCCAGCTCCTTGGCGTCCTTGATCCGGGTGCGGTCCAGGTGCTGGTACTTGCCCTTCATCGCCTTGAAACCGGGGATGGAATCCGCCATCGGGCCGCCGAACTCCAGCTTCACCCAGCTGTCCGTGTCGATGTAGACCAGGTGCATGTTCATCGAGGCGTCGTCCGTACCACTCTGGCCGCTGCCCATCTTCATCTCGGCGCTCTTGGACGGCAGGTGCACCGTGCCACCGCCGGTGAACTCGCCCCCGTCGATCGCGAAGGTGAAATTGCCCTTCTGGATCTCCTTGGTGGAGGCGAGCAGCGCCTCCTTCGGGTCGGCGGGGACCGCCGGGGCGGCGGAGGCGCCGTCGGCGGTCGGCGAGTCGGCCGCCGTCTTGCAGGCGGCCAGACCGGGGACGAAGAGGGCGGCGGCGAGGACGCCGAGGCTCCACCGTCGAATGTTCACGTCGTTCTCTTTCCGGAGATCTGTCCGGGCACGTCGGGCGTGCCCGGTTTCGAGCCCGGGCAGCCTAACGGAGAACGGCGGGGCCGTGGGGACCTGGCAGGCCCGCCCGGTCAGCGGAGGGCGCCGGCGAGCTGGCGCAGCTCGGCCTCCCCGGCGTCACCGACCACGATCACCGTTCGCGTCGGTTCGAGCAGCACCAGCGCCTGCTCGTTGCCCCGGGCGGTGTAACGCTGCCAGCTTCCGCCGGGCAGGTCGGCCGCCCCCAGCGGCTGGCCGCCGCTCAGCTCGGCGGGCAGCAACTTCTCGGCGGGCACGTTGCTCTGCACGAGCTGGGCGCCGCGCCCTTCCGGGGTCAGGTAGCCGATCCGCAGCGTCGTCCCGCCCGGCTCGGCCTGGTAGCGGGCGCTGATTGTGCGCCAGTCGGAGGCCAGGCCGGCCGGCGTGCTGACCGGGAACGCGTTCGCCGCCCGCGCCTCCTGGACGGCGGGCGCCGGGTCGACGGTGACCGGCTCGTCGCCGCCGAGGAACCCACGGTAGAAGGCGAGCAGCAGCGCGATGGGGACCAGCAGCACGAGCAGCGAGAGCGCCATGTCCCGGGGCGACCGCTCGGAGCGGGGCTTGTCCCGCCGGGCCGGCGGCGCGGGCTGGTCGCCGGAGACCGCCGGGTGGGCGCCGACCTCACCCCGGGCCGCGCCGTCGACCGGCTCGACCAGCGCCGGCTCGCCGGCGTCGGGCAGGGGCGCGGGCCCGGTGGCGGGCTCGACGAGGGCCGGCTCCCCGGCCTCCGGGGACGGGCCGGCGGTCGACCGGACCGGCGGCTGGCCGTCCGGCGGGGTCGCGTCGGCGGGAACGCGGTCGGCTGGCTGTGCGGCTTCCACCCGCCCATTCTCGCAGCCGGCCGATCGGTGTCGATCGGCCGGCGGGGAGCGACCCGCCGCAGGTCGCCAAGAGCGACCTTTCTCACAGCCGACTCCGCTGCGGAGCCGGCCCGCGACGGACCGGCCAGGTCACGACCGGCCGGGTCCCGGACCGCCCGGTCGGCGGGAAGCTGGTCATCCCCGCCCCGCTCCGGCGTCACGTCGGCGATCGTGTGAGGATCAGCGACAAAGCCGGCAGCGGCGACGGCCGCATCCTGCCGGTCCACCCCGCAACGTCGCGAGGAGGAGCCGTCATGACGAACACCAGGACGCGGATCCCGCAGGATCTCGACCGAAACCTTGCCCTCGACCTGGTCCGGGTCACCGAGGCCGCGGCGATGGCCGCCGGCCGGTGGGTCGGGCGGGGCGACAAGGAGGGCGGCGACGGGGCAGCCGTCGACGCGATGCGCAAACTGATCAACTCGATCCCGATGCGGGGCGTCGTGGTGATCGGCGAGGGCGAGAAGGACAACGCCCCGATGCTCTTCAACGGCGAGGAGGTCGGCGACGGCAGCGGCCCCGAGGTGGACGTCGCGGTGGACCCGGTCGACGGCACCACCCTGATGAGCAAGGGCATGCCGAACGCCCTCGCGGTGCTCGCGGTCTCCGAGCGGGGCGCGATGTTCGACCCGAGCGCGGTCTTCTACATGGAGAAGCTCGCCGTCGGCCCGATGTACGCCGACGTGGTGGACATCAACGCCGGGGTGGCCGACAACCTGCGCCGGATCGCCAAGGTCAAGGGCACCGACATCTCCGAGGTGACGGTCTGCGTGCTGGACCGGTCCCGCCACGACGACCTGGTCAAGCAGATCCGCCGGACCGGCGCGGGCATCCGGTTCATCTCCGACGGCGACATCGCCGGCTCGATCGCCGCCGCCCGGGGTGAGTCCGACGTCGACGTGCTGATGGGCATCGGTGGCACGCCGGAGGGCATCATCTCCGCCTGCGCGCTCAAGTGCATGGGCGGGGCGATGCAGGCGAAGCTCTGGCCGCGCGACGCCCAGGAGCGGGAGAAGGCGCTCGCCGCCGGGCACGACCTGGACCGGGTGCTGCTCACCGACGACCTGGTCACCGGGGACAACTGCTTCTTCGTGGCGACCGGGGTCACCTCCGGCGACCTGCTGCGCGGGGTGCGCTACCGGGCCGGCGGGGCGTACACCCAGTCGATCGTGATGCGCTCCAAGAGCGGCACCATCCGGGTGATCGACTCGTACCACCGGCTGGAGAAGCTGGCGCTCTATTCGGCCGTCGACTTCGACGGCCGACCGCTGGCCGAGCAGGAGTGACCGCGACCGGGACGGCGGCACCCCCCACGCTGTCGACCGGGCGGCGGATCGCCGGCGTCGGGCTGGCCTCCGCCTCCGGGGTCGCGGTGGCCGTCCAGTCCCGGATCAACGGAGAGTTGGGCGTACGACTGGCCGACGGGATCGCCGCGGCGGTGGTCTCGTTCGGCCTGGGCCTGCTTCTGCTGCTGGTGCTGGTCCCCACCACCCCGGGCGGCCGGCGGGGGCTGGCCGCGTTGCGGGCGGCGCTGGCCGAGGGGTCGCTGCGGCCGTGGCAGTGCCTCGGCGGGGTGTGCGGCGCGTTCCTGGTCGCCACCCAGGGGCTGACCATCGGCACGCTCGGCGTCGCCGTCTTCACCGTCGCCGTGGTCGCCGGGCAGTCCGCGAGCAGCCTGCTGGTGGACCGGGCCGGGCTCGGGCCGACCGGCCCGCAGCCGGTCACCCCCAGCCGCCTGGTCGGCGCGGCGCTCACCGTGCTGGCGGTGCTGCTGGCGGTGGGCGACCGGCTCGGCGACCCGGGCGCCCTGGCGCTGGCCCTGCTGCCGCTGCTCGCCGGGGTGGGCATCGCCTGGCAGCAGGCGGTGAACGGCCGGGTGCGGGGGGCCTCGGGCAGCGCCCTGGCGGCCACGCTGGTGAACTTCGCCGTGGGCACGGTGGCCCTGCTCGCCACCTTCGCGATCGAGGTGGCGGTGCGCGGCCGCCCGAGCGGCAGCTTCCCGACCGAGCCCTGGCTCTACCTGGGCGGCCCGATCGGCATCGTCTTCATCGCGCTCGCCGCCGCCATCGTCCGCTTCACCGGGGTGCTGCTGCTCGGGCTGGCCACCATCGCCGGGCAGATCGTCGGCGCCGTACTGCTGGACCTGGTCCTGCCGACGGCGGCCTCGCACCCCGGGCCGACCACCCTGCTCGGCGCGGCGCTGACCATGGTCGCGGTCCTGATCGCGGCGCTCGGGCCGGCGCCGCGCCGCTGACGCCCGCCGTCGGCGGGCGACGGCCGGTCAGCGGCGCAGCGCCGCGACGGTCTCGGCGAGGGAGACGTCCAGCGGGGTCGGCTCGACACCGAGGGTGGCGGTCGCCGCGGCGGAGTCGAGCAGGTAGGGCCGGTCGAACTGGTAGGCGGTCTCCCGCAGCTCGCGGGCGAACGGGTCGGCCAGGCCACCGAGCCAGAGCACCGGGTAGGGCATCCGGATCAGCTTGGGCGCGGGGGCGCCGGCCAGGGCCGCCGCCCGGGTGGCCAGGTCCCGCATCGCGACGGCGGGCGCGCTGGGCACGTGCCAGGCGCGGCCCCAGGCCCGCGGGTCGGTGGCGGCGGCGACCAGGGTACGGGCGACGTCGTCGATGTACGTCCAGCTGTGCGGGGCGTCCCAGTCGACCGGGAGGAAGACCCGCTTCCCGGCGAGCACCCGGGGCAGCACCAGCATCGGCAGGGAGGTGCCACCGGGGCCCAGGTAGTCGGAGCCGCGCACCTCGGTGACCCGGGCCCGCCCGGCCCGGTGCGCGGTGAGCGCGTCGGCCCACATCCGGTTCCGCACCTGTCCCTTGACGCCGGTGGCTGCCAGCGGGGTGGCCTCGGTCATCGGCCCGTCGACCGGGCCGTAGCCGTAGAGATTGCCGACGGTGGCGAGCACCGCGCCGCTGCGCTCGGCGGCGGTGAGCAGCGCCGCGGCGAGGGGCGGCCAGTCCGTGGGCCAGCGGTGGTACGGCGGGTTGGCGCAGTTGTAGAGGGCGTCCGCGCCGTCGCTCAGCGCGGCCAGCCGGTCCGCGTCGGCGGCGTCGGCGGCGACCCGCTCGACGGCCGGGTGCTCGGGCCCGGTGCCCCGGCGGGTCACCACCCGCACCCGGTCGCCGCGTCCCGCGAGGAGCCGGGCGGTGGCGGTGCCGACGGGGCCGGCGCCGACGATGACGTGCAGGGCCATGGGAAGGCTACCTTTCGAAGCAGGGATCCGATCTGAGAGCACTGCTCTCATCGAGAACGGGACCAGCATGACGCGCCGCACGACACTTCGTCAAGAGCAGTGCTCTCGGTTTTGATTGGCGCTCTCATCCGTGGCAGAGTTGGGACATGGTCGCTCCCTCGCTGCGCGCCCGGGTCCGGGCCGGAATGATCGACGAGATCAAGGCGGTGGCCCGCCGCCACCTGGCCACCGACGGCGCCAACCTCTCGCTGCGCGCGGTCGCCCGCGACATGGGCATGGTCTCGTCGGCGATCTACCGCTACTTCCCCAGCCGGGATGACCTGCTCACCGCGCTGATCCTGGAGGCGTACGAGGCGCTCGGCGACGCGGTGGAGGCGGCCGACGCGGCCGCCGAACGGCACGACCTGCGCGGACGCTGGCACGCCGTCTGCCGGGCCGCCCGGGACTGGGCGCTGGCCCACCCGGCCGAGTACGCGCTGATCTACGGCAGCCCGGTCCCCGGGTACGCGGCCCCGGACGACACGGTCGGCCCGGCCCAGCGTCCCCCGATCGTGCTGGTCGGCATCCTGCACGACGGGCTGACCACCGGCCGGCTCACCCCGCCCGACGACGAGCTGCCCGACCCCCTGCGCGAGGACCTCGCCGAGATCGCCGCCGGCCTGCACCCCGGCATGTCCGAGGCGCTGCTGGCCCGCGGCATGGCCGGCTGGACCCAGCTGTTCGGGCTGATCAGCTTCGAGCTCTTCGGCCGGATCAACCGGTCGCTCCCGCACCGGGACGAGTACTTCGACCACCAGACCGGCCTGATGGCCGACCTGATCGGCCTCCCCCGACCGTCCTGACCGGACCCCGTCAGCTGCCGTCGGAGGAGTGGCCGGGGAAGAGGTGGGCGGTGGGGTCGATCACCACCGCCGCGTTGTTCACCGCCGTGGCGGCCTCGCCGAAGCCGGTGGCGATCAGCCGGACCTTGCCCGGGTACTCGGTGATGTCACCGGCGGCGAAGACCCGGGGCAGGTTGGTGGCCATCGCGCTGTCCACCACGATGTGCCGGCGGTCCAGCCGCAGGCCCCACTCGGCGAGCGGGCCCAGGTCGGCGGTGAAGCCGAGCGCCGCGACGATCGTGTCCACCGGCAGCGTCTCCGCCGCGCCACCCCGGACGACGAGCTCCGCGCCGGTCACCCGGTCCTCCCCGTACAGCCGGGTCACCTCGGCGTTGACCACCACCCGCACCGGCAGGGCCAGCACCCGGGCGACGGTCGACGCGTGGGCGCGGAACCGCTCCCGGCGGTGCACCAGGGTCACCGACCGGGCCAGCGGCTGGAGGGTCAGGGCCCAGTCGAAGGCCGAGTCTCCGCCGCCGACGATCAGCACGTCCCGGCCGGCCAGCTCGGTCGGCTGGGGGACGAAGTAGACGATCCCGGCGCCGACGAAGCTGTCGGCGGCGGGCAGCGGCCGGGGCGTGAAGCTGCCCAGCCCGCCGGTGACGATCACCGCGCCGCAGCTCAGCTGCTCGCCGCCGGCGAGCCCCAGCACCGGCCGCCCGTCGGCGTAGGAGAGCTTCTCGGCCCGGGTGCCGAGCAGGTACGTCGGCGCGAACGGCGCCGCCTGGGCGACCAGGTTGGCCACCAGGTCCCGCCCCTTGACGGCGGGGAAGCCGGCGACGTCGAGGATCAGCTTCTCCGGGTACATCGCGGCGACCTGGCCGCCCGGCTCGGGCAGCGCGTCGATCACCGCCACGGAGAGCCCACGGAACCCGGCGTAGTACGCGGCGAAGAGGCCGGCCGGACCGGCCCCGATCACGGCGACATCGACCTCGCGCATGCGTACCGTCACTTTCGCCTCACGGATCAACGTGTGCTGATGCCGACGGTAGGCGGGCGAATGCCGCCGGGCAAGCACGTCCCATGACCCTTTCTCCACGACCGTGCCGGCCGGTCAGGGCAGGGTGAGCGGCGGCTCCGTGTGCTGCGGCTGGTGCAGCTCGGCGCGGCGACGCCGGAACAGGATCGCCGCGACGATCCCGCCGAGCAGCCCGAACAGGTGGCCCTGCCAGGAGATCCGCTCGTCGGTGGGGAGGATGCCGAGCAGCTGCCAGCCGTAGAGCAGGCCGACCAGCAGCACCACCGCGACGTTCCACCAGCTCCGCTCGACGAGACCCCGGGTGAGCAGCATGCCCAGGTATCCGAAGATGACGCCGCTGGCACCGACCACCACCGAGTTCGGCGAGCCGGTGAACCACACCCCCAGCCCGCTGACCAGGATGATCATCAGCGTCGACCAGAGGAACCGGCGGGTGCCGGCGGCGAGCACGAAGGTGCCGAGCAGGATCAGCGGGATGCTGTTGCTGTAGAGGTGGTTGAAGTCGGCGTGCAGGAACGGCGAGAAGAAGACGCCGTCGAGCCCCTGGATCCGGTGCGGGATGATCCCCGCCGCCACGTCGAGGTCGGCGTGCAGCCCGACGTCGAGCGCCTCGATGAGGAAGAGCACCGGCACGACCGCGCACATCGCGACGAAGGCCCGGCCCAGCGAGGCGTAGAACGCCTCGGTGCCGAACCGGTGGGGATCGCCGCCCGTCGGGCCGCCGCGCCAGGTCACGTACCAATGGCTATCAGCAATCGCGGTCGACCGCCAGTCGGGCGGCGCGTCCCGGCCCGACACGACGACGGCGGGGTGTGCGGATGGCCGCCCACCCCGCCGTCGTCAGCGTCGGATCAGTACCAGCCGGTGCTCTGCGAGTGCGCCCAGGCGCCGCAAGGGTCGTCGTAGCGACCCTCGATGTAGCCGAGCCCCCACTTGATCTGGGTGGCCGGGTTGGTCTTCCAGTCATCGGCGACCGTGCCCATCTTGCTGCCGGGCAGCGCCTGCGGGATCCCGTACGCGCCGGAGCCGGAGTTGTAGGCCTTGTGGTTCCAGCCGCTCTCCTTGGTCCAGAGCTTGTCGAGGCAGGGGAACTGGTCGATGCCGAAGCCCTCGTCGAGCATGATCGCGCAGCCGATCGCCCGGTTGCCGCTGAACTCCTCGCAGGAGGCCGGGATCGGGCCGTCGTACGGCTTGGCGACCGTGGCCGCGGCCGCCTCCCGCGCCTTCTTCCGGGACGCCGCCGCGGCCTCGGCCTCGCGGGCCCGGTCGGCTGCCTCCTTGGCCGCCGCGGCGGCCCGCAGCTTCGCCTGGTACTCGGCGGCGCGCTGCGTGGCCGAATCCATTCGGTGGTCGGCCTGCCGGTCACGCTGGTACGCGTACTCCGCCTGGTCGACCTCGAGGCCGACCTGTGCGGTCAGGCCCTGTTGCTGGGTTTCCCGGTCTTCGCCCAGATAGAAGCCGCCGGCAACGCCCACGGAGAGCAGCGCGACAGCGGCCGTGCGGGCGCCGAACCGGCTCCACAGCCGACTCACGAAGTGGTCCCTTCGTCGGGGGCAAGGACACGGCGCGACGCCTGGCCGTCCACTGGCCGCGTCGGCGCCGTGAGCGCCCCGACCCCTCGGGTCGCAGCCGACGCACCGGTGTTCACCGATCTCCGTCGCC
Organism: Micromonospora sp. IBHARD004; assembly: GCF_052814115.1. Taxonomy (NCBI): domain Bacteria; kingdom Bacillati; phylum Actinomycetota; class Actinomycetes; order Micromonosporales; family Micromonosporaceae; genus Micromonospora; species Micromonospora sp. IBHARD004. The sequence goes on along the minus strand of NZ_CP199934.1, from coordinate 873,824 downwards.
GGGGGCAAACGATGACCGACGATCTTCATGGTGCGTGGGCGCTCGTTGGACACCATTGCGCACAGTGAGGCGGATGGGAAACCAACAGCCTCATTTGTGACCTGGGCCACAAAGTGAAGGCCCTCAGACAAGGGCAAATCCGGCAGGGAATCGCTGTCAGAGCGGAATGTCCTCCAACAGATCCGTCACCATGGCGGCGATCGGCGACCGCTCCGAACGACTGAGCGTGACGTGTGCGAAGAGCTGATGGCCCTTCAGCGCCTCGATCACCGCAGTCACCCCGTCGTGCCGCCCGACCCGCAGGTTGTCCCGCTGGGCGACGTCGTGGGTGAGCACCACCCGCGACCCCTGGCCGATCCGGGACAGGACGGTGAGCAGGACCCCCCGCTCCAGCGACTGCGCCTCATCGACGATCACGAAGGCGTCGTGCAGGCTCCGCCCCCGGATGTGGGTGAGCGGAAGCACCTCGAGGATGCCCCGGGTGGTGACCTCCTCCAGCACGTTCTCGTGCACCACCGCGCCGAGGGTGTCGAAGACCGCCTGGGCCCAGGGCGACATCTTCTCCGACTCCGACCCGGGCAGGTAGCCCAGTTCCTGACCGCCGACGGCGTAGAGCGGACGGAAGACGATCACCTTCTTGTGCCGGCGGCGCTCCATCACCGCCTCCAGCCCGGCACAGAGCGCCAGGGCCGACTTGCCGGTGCCCGCCCGCCCGCCGAGCGAGACGATCCCGATCGACTCGTCCAGCAGCAGGTCCAGCGCCACCCGCTGCTCGGCCGAGCGGCCGTGCAAGCCGAACGCCTCCCGGTCACCGCGGACCAGTCGTACGGTCTTGTCGGGCAGCACCCGGCCGAGCGCCGAGCCACGGGCCGAGTGCAGCACCAGACCCGTGTGGCAGGGCAGCCCGGCGGCCGCGTCCAGGTCGAGCGTCTCGCCCGCGTACAGCCGGGCGATCTCCTCCTCGCCCAGCTCCAGCTCGGCCATGCCGGTCCAGGTCGGGTCGCTGGCCTGGCCGTGCCGGTACTCGTCCGCCCGCAGGCCGACCGAGGCCGCCTTCACCCGCAGCGGCATGTCCTTGCTGACCAGGGTGACCTCGCGCCCCTCGGCGGCGAGGTTGAGCGCCACGGAGAGGATCCGGGCGTCGTTCGACTCGTTCCGGAAGCCCGGAGGCAGCACCCCGTCGTCGGTGTGGTTCAGCTCGACCCGGAGGGTGCCGCCCTGGTCGTTGGCGGGGACCGGCCGGTCCAGCCGGCCGTGCTTCACGCGCAGGTCGTCGAGCATGCGCAGCGACTGCCGGGCGAACCAGCCCAGCTCCGGGTGGTGGCGCTTGCCCTCCAGTTCGGAGATGACGACGAGGGGCAGCACCACCTCGTGCTCGGCGAAGCGGTGGAACGCCGCGGGATCGGAGAGGAGGACCGAGGTGTCCAGGACGAAGGCCTGGCCGGCTGGTCGGGGCTCCTCGGTGCCGACCGGCGCGGCCGCCGTGCGGCGGCTGCGGGTGGTCCGGCGGGTCGTGGCAGTCGCGGCCGGGGTCTGGTCGGCACCGGCGGGGGTACGGCGAGTCGTCACAGGCCTGCTCCGCGGATGGGCACCCGGCCACCCGTGTTCCGCCTCGTCCGGTGCCCGGTGGACACGGGGTCGGATGCGGGCCCCGTGCGCGAGGTCGCAGGTCCGGGCTGGCCGGCTGGCCCGGGAGAACCCCGTGCCATGACTAGACGCTAGTCGCGTCACGGCCCTTCGGCTAGTGGGCGGCGGTGGATCCCAGCCGGCCGGGGCGTGCACGCGGGGCGGCGGATCCGGCCGGGATGCATGCCCCCTGCGCGCATCCCGGCCGGCGGGACCATCGTCACCGGTCTGACGTGGTCCCGACGGTGCGCGTCCGCCGCGGACGACGCACCGTGTCCCTTGGCGGGCCTCAGCCCTGCCGGCGGACCAGCGTCCCGGCCGGATGCCGGCCGCCGACGACCGACGCCGTGAACGTGGAACCGGTGTAGGTCGTGCCCTGCCGGGTCGCGATCCCGCCGAGCTGCGCGGTCGCGGTCGCGGTCGCGGTGGCGCGGGCGGACGGCCCCGCCGCGGGCCGGCCACCGAGGCCGACCGCCGACGCCGTACCGTCGCGCGGGCCCCCGCCGGGCGGTGGCACCGCGGCGGATCCCGGCGCGACGACCGGACCGGCCAGCGCCGAGCCGATGGTGGCCTGGGCGTCGCGGCGCCGGCGGTTCCAGGCACCCCGGTCACCGTCGAAGTAGCCCTGCCGGTAACCGAAGCGGTAGCCGATCCGGTAGCTCAGCTGGCCGTGCAGCCGGCCCGCCGCGTAGCTGGTCGACCCGAGGACGAGGACGAGGAAGACCGCGAGGAAGGGGCTCATCCGGCCGCCCCCGCCGGCGTCGCGTCGCGGGACGTCGCGGTCGCCCGCCGGGTCATCGCTCCTCCGGCTCGACCGCGGGGTCGACGACCAGCAGCCGCTCCAGATCGGCGGTGCTGACCTCCTCGACCAGTTCGACGCTGATCCGGCAGCCGTCCAGGACGACCTCGGCGACCGAGGAGCGCCGGATCTCGCCGCCCGCGTCGTAGACCCGGACGCTCAGTTCGGGACAGCCGAGGTGGGTACGCCAGGCGTTCCACTCGTCCCGGTCCCCGACGCTGAGGGACAGGTAGCGGCAACCCCGGGCGAGGTAGAGGCGCCATGGCGCACTCAGCCCGGCGGCCACCCCCTCCGCGATCAGACCGAACGCCTGGGCGCGAGTGGCGAGTTCGGTCACCGGACCCCCTTGAAACCCGCGGAGTGACGCATGTGAGCACTCGTCGTCTCATCCACGTGACACACCGTAAGTTGTCTCACGAGCGTGACAGTATCAGCTTTTCGTCTGTTTACCGCCGTACTGGCGGGCATCTATTCTGCCCGGGTGACACCCCTCAAGAACAGCGCTGGATCGTTTACCGGCAAGCCGGGAGAGCCGTCACGTCCGCGTGACAGCAGCGTGCCCGGCCGCCCGGGGACCGAAGACTGGTCGTACCGTCACGGGGTGACCGAGACGGCCAACGCCCGGAAGATCGCCTTCGCCACCTTCGTACGTCGCGCGCTGGACGACGCCCGGGCCATGCGGGCCTGGAGCGGCACCGAGGTCTCCCGCCGCACCGGCGTCTCCCGCCAGACCATCAACCGGTGGGTACGCGGCGACTGGGCCAGCGACCCGGAGGCCGAGCGGGTGGTCGCCTTCTGCGAGGGGCTGGGCCTCAACCCGGCGACCGCCTTCACCGCGCTGGGCTGGGACCGGACGGCCCCACCCCGCACCGCCCCCACGCCGCCGCCGATGGACCCCGACGTCGAGGCGCTGCTCCGTCGCCTGGTGGATCCGAATGTGTCGGACGCCGAGAAGTTCCACATCCGGGAAACCATTCGCTACCTCGCCTATCGTCCGACGCTCCCCGTCGATGCCGGAAAACGAGGCAAGCAGGCCGGATAGTAAACAAGCCGGGCGGTTCCTCAGATGGCGAAAGAACGGTAGGGCAGACCCGATCGTTTCCCTCCGGGGCCGGAACGGGCGCGCTAGCGTCCCTATTCGTACTGCTTGGGCTCGTCATCGGCGGGGGGACGGGACAAGGCCGAACCCAGCCCTGCGGGACAGAAGGAGGGGTCTGTCCATGACCCTGAAATGGTTGGCAGTCGTGATCGCGGTGGTGTCGGTGACATCGTGCGTGACCGGCAACGTGGTGGTCGGCGTGCTCAACGGCGGGCAGCTTCCCCTGGTCGTGAACCTCTTCGCGCTCACCACCGCCGGCACCGCGGTGGTCCTGGCCGTCGTCGCCGAGCTGCACGACCGGCTCAACGACCGGGTAAGCGCGCTCACCGAGTTCCTGGTGGCTCGGCTGAACGAGATCGAGGCGCACACCGGCGACCGGAACACCGGCTTCGTGGAGGGCTACCTGCTCAGCCACGGCCAGGACGCGGCCGTCGTGCCGTTCGGACGCCGGGGACGGGGGGCCGCCGAACGCTGAGCCTCCCCGACGGCTGAGCGTCACATCTCGGCCACGAATGAGCCGCACCGCCCGGGGTACGCTGTCGCGCGTGCCGCCGTTGAATCTGGGCAACCAGCAGCCGAAGACCCCGTTGAACGCCGAGCACGCCTGGCGTGCCACCGCCGAGCGGGCCGCCGACACGGTGCTCTTCTTCGACTTCGACGGCACCCTCGCGCCGGTCGACGACGACCCGACCGCGGTTCAGCCCGCCCCGAAGGTGCTCGCCGCGCTGGAGGCGCTCGCCCCGCTGGTACGCCGGATCGCCATCGTCTCCGCGCGGCCGGTGGAGTTCCTCCGCGACCACCTCGGCGGCCTCGCCGGGATCGACCTGTACGGGCTCTACGGCCTGGAGCACAGCCACTCCGGCGGCGAGACGGTCACCGAGCCGGCCGCCCTGCCCTGGGTGCCCACCATGTCGGAGCTGGCCGAGCAGGCCCGCGCCGAGCTGCCGCCCGGCGCCCTGGTGGAGTTCAAGCGGCTCTCCGTCGCCCTGCACTGGCGCACCGCCCCGCAACTCGGCGACCTGGTGCAGGAGTGGGGCCGGGCCCGCGCCGAGCGGCTCGGGCTGCGCTGCCAGGCCGGCCGGATGGTGCTGGAGCTCAAGCCCCCGGTCGACCGGGACAAGGGCATGGTGATCGGCGAGATCGTCCGGGATGCCGGTGGCGCCTGGTACTTCGGCGACGACGTCTCCGACATCAAGGCCTTCGCCGCGCTGCGCGCCCGCGCCGCCGCGGACCCCGACTTCGTGGGCGTCTGCGTGGCCGTCGCGAACCCGGAGACCGGTCACGAGGTGGCCGACGCCGCCGACCTCACCCTCGACTCCCCCGCCGCGCTGGCCACCTTCCTCACCAACGCCCTTCCCCACCTCACCTGACCCCCGTCGGCGGGGGTCGGTCGGCGACGGCGGGTCAGGCGCCGAAGCGGCGTTGCCGGGTGGCGTAGGAGCGCAGGGCGCGGAGGAAGTCGACGCGGCGGAAGTCCGGCCAGTTGAGTTCGCAGAAGTAGAACTCCGAGTGGGCCGACTGCCAGAGCATGAAGCCGGAGAGGCGCTGCTCACCGCTGGTCCGGATGATCAGATCCGGGTCGGGCAGGCCCTTGGTGTAGAGGTGCTCGGAGATGTGGTCGACGTCGATCGAGTTGGCCAACTCCTCGATCGTGCCGCCGTTCGCCGCGTGCTCCAGCAGCAACGAGCGGACCGCGTCGGCGATCTCCCGCCGGCCGCCGTACCCGACGGCGATGTTGACCTGGGCGCCGCCGCTGCGGTCCCGGGTGCGCTCCTCGGCGGCCTTCAGCGCGGCGGCGTGCGGCGCGGGCAGCACGTCGAGCGCGCCGACCATCCGCAGCCGCCAGGGGTTGCCGTCCTCGGCCAGCTCGGTGGTGAGGTCCTCGATGATCTGGAGCAGCGGGTCCAGCTCCGCCGCCGGCCGGGAGAGGTTGTCGGTGGAGAGCAGCCAGAGCGTGACGTGCCCCACGCCGGCGGCGTCGCACCAGCGCAGCAGCTCCTTGATCCGCTCGGCGCCCATCCGGTGGCCGTCGTTCGGGTCGACGAAGCCCATCTCCCGGGCCCACCTGCGGTTGCCGTCGCACATCACGCCGACGTGCCGGGGCACCGGCTTGCCCGCGAGCCTCGCCGTCAGCCGGCGCTCGTACACGGAGTAGAGGAGTTTCCGCAGAGTCATCACCTTGCAGGGTAGCGACCCCGGTTGAAGATCAGTGCCGCGGAGCCCGATCCCTGGTCGGGAGACCGATGCCGATCATGGCCAGCGTGCGCGCGTCCAGCCGCCCGTCACCCAGCCCCAGCTCCACCACCGTCCGGTAGACCCGGTCGTCGCGGCGGGCCGCCCGGACCGCCGCGTCGACCACTCGCCGGCGCCGCGCCAGCCAGGCCGCGACCGAGCTGTGCCGCAGGTGCGTGCCGAGCCGCCGGCGCAGCGCCTGGGCGTACCGGCGGCCGGCCTGCCCCGGGGAACCGGCCGCCGCCGCGCCGGCCAGCGCGCCGGACCGCAGCGCGTAGAAGATGCCCTCCCCGGTGAACGGGTTGATCAACGAGAGCGCGTCGCCGGCCAGCACCACCCGGTCCCGCCCCGGCGCTGGCCGGTGGGTGGAGAGCGGCAGGTGGTGGGCCCGCAGCTCGGTGACCGTCGCCGGGTCCGTGCCGGGCAGCAGCGCGGCGAGGCGGTCCACCAGGTGGGCACGGGTCAGCGGCTCGCCGCGCAGTACCTCCCCGTACCCGACGTTCGCCCGGCCGTCACCGATCGGGAAGGACCAGGCGTACGCCGGCCAGCGCGGCGCCGAGGTGACGATGAGCTGCTCGGGCGGGCCGGGCAGCGCCGGGGCGTACCCCCGGATGGCCAGCGCCAGGTGGCGGTCCGGGTTCACCGGATGGCCGAGCGCCCGGCGGACCACCGAGCCGGCCCCGTCCGCGCCGACCACCGCCCGCCCGGACAGCTCGCCGTCCAGCACCACCCGGTCGTCCCGCAGCTCCACCCGGCGCACCGTGTGCCGGCGCAGCTCCGCACCGGCCGCGACCGCCGCCGCCACCAGCCGCGCGTCGAAGACCTTCCGGGGCACCGTGTACGCGGGCCGGGGCAGCGCCCGGGCCACCGCCCCGCCGCCGGGGCCGACCAGCCGCAGCGCGGGGAGCGGGGCGTACCCGTCGACGGCGTCGGTGACGCCCAGCTCGGCCAAAACGTCCAGCGCGTGCGCGGCGATCCCGTCGCCGCAGGCCTTGTCCCGGGGGAAGTCGGCCCGGTCCAGCAGCAGCACCCGGGCCCCGGCCCGGCGGGCGGTCAGCGCGGCGGCCGAGCCGGCCGGCCCCGCCCCGACCACGATCACGTCGAACTCGTCGCCCACGGCCGCCCTCCCTCCCGGTCGCCGCCGGTGGCGCGGCGGCTCGGACCGGCCACCCCGACGCACCGGACCTCTCGGCCCATCCTGCCCCGCCCACGCTCACGAACCCCGATGCCTCACCGGCACACCCTCGCCCGCCCCGGCCCCGTCGATCCACGACCGGGACGTCCGGCGGTGACCGGCAACAGCAGCGGCCAGCAACATCCCCGAAGTCGTCTGGATCGTGGAAGGGGGGCCGGGGGGTCAGGCGGGGCTGGGGGCTTCGCCGGCGCGGATGGCGCGGCGGAGGCCGTAGAGGGCCAGGAGGGCGGCGGCGACCAGGGGGCCGCCGTCCCGGATCAGGCCGTCGACGCCGAGCAGCCACCAGCAGAGCGGCAGGTCGACGGTGAGCACGCCGAGCGTGATCGCGACCAGGAACCGGCGGGCCCAGGCCCGGCCGCGCATCAGGAAGGCGGTGCAGAACAGGACCAGGTAGCTGACGGCGACGCCGGCGGCGAACCAGAGGAGCACGGCCGGCACGGCGCTGAGTCGCCCGTCCAGGATGGATCCGCCGGCGACGAGCGCCGGGACCAGCATCAGCGGGCTGTAGGTGAACGCGGCGACCCGGCTGGTGAGCAGCCAGCCGGTCACCGGCGGGCGCTTCGGCGCGATCTCCCGCCAGGAGATCGTCCCGCCCTCGACGACCAGGGACTTCCGGTGCCGGACCAGGTGCGCGCCGACCGCGTCGGAGCGGTAGAGCAGCACGACCACGGCCACGCAGAGCGCGGTGAGCAGCCCGAACCCCAGCAGGCCGGGCAGCGCCGGCACCCCTTCCCGGGGTACGACCAACCGCCCCACCGCGAAGACGGTGGTGACCGCGAGGATCAGCCCGAACGGTCGGGCCACGGTACGGCCGCGGTTGACGTGCCCGATGAGCACCAGGAAGCCGAGCGAGCGGAGCATCGCCCAGCCGGTGCGGACGGCCAGGCCGAACTCCTGCTCCGGGGCGTACCAGTAATTGAGCAGCTCGACCACGACGGTCGCCGCCGCCGTGACGGCGAGCAGGGTGGTCAGGGCCCGGACGGCGGACGGCCGCCGAACCTCGGTGGTCTCGGCGGCCGTCCTCATGGGATCCGATGTTGCCCGGTACGGGCAACCGTCACACCTACCTCTGCGGCTGCTCCGCGTCGAGCCGGGCGCGCAGCGCGTCCAGCTCGGCCCAGAGGACGCCGGGCAGCTTGTCCCCGAACTTCTCGAACCACTCGGTGACCAGCGGCAGCTCCTTGCGCCACTCCTCCGGGTCGACCTTGAGGGCGATCCGGACGTCCTCCGGGGTCATGTCCAGACCCTCGACGTCCAGGGCGTCCTGGGCCGGGACCATGCCGATCGGGGTCTCCACCGCGCCGGCGGTGCCCTCGATCCGCTCGACGACCCACTTGAGCACCCGGGAGTTCTCGCCGAAGCCCGGCCAGAGGAAGCTGCCCTCGGGGTCCTTGCGGAACCAGTTCACGTAGTAGATCTTGGGCAGCTTGGCCGCGTCGCCGTCGGCGCCCTTGCCCATCTCGATCCAGTGCCGGAAGTAGTCACCGGCGTGGTACCCGATGAACGGCAGCATGGCCATCGGGTCGCGGCGGACCACGCCGACCGCGCCGGAGGCCGCGGCGGTGGTCTCCGAGGAGAGCGTCGCGCCCATGTAGACGCCGTGCACCCAGTCGCGGGCCTCGGTGACCAGCGGGATGGTGTCCCGGCGGCGACCGCCGAAGAGGATCGCGTCGATCGGCACGCCGTTCGGGTCGTAGTAGTCGTCGGCCAGGATCGGGCACTGGGTGATCGGGGTGCAGAACCGGCTGTTCGCGTGCGAGGAGAGGCTGTCGCTCTCCGGCGTCCAGTCGTTGCCCTTCCAGTCGATCAGGTGCGCCGGCGGCTCACCCATGCCCTCCCACCAGATGTCGCCGTCGTCGGTGAGGGCGACATTGGTGAAGACGGAGTTGCCCCGCTCCAGCGTCCGCATCGCGTTCGCGTTGGTCTTCCAGTCGGTGCCGGGCGCGACGCCGAACAGGCCGTACTCCGGGTTGACCGCGTAGAGGCGGCCGTCCTCGCCGAACCGCATCCAGGCGATGTCGTCGCCGATGGTCTCGACCTTCCAGCCCGGGATGGTCGGCTCCACCATGGCGAGGTTGGTCTTGCCGCAGGCGGACGGGAACGCGCCGGCGATGTGGTAGACCTTGCCCTCCGGCGAGGTGATCTTGAGGATCAGCATGTGCTCGGCGAGCCAGCCCTCGTCCCGACCCATCACGCTGGCGATGCGCAGCGAGTAGCACTTCTTGCCGAGCAGCGAGTTGCCGCCGTAGCCGGAGCCGAACGACCAGATCTCCCGGGTCTCCGGGAAGTGCGAGATGTACTTCGTCTCGTTGCACGGCCAGGCCACGTCCTGCTGGCCGGGGGCGAGCGGGGCGCCGATGGAGTGCAGTGCGTGCACGAAGTCGGCGTCGTCGCCCATCGCGTCGAGCACCTTCGCGCCCATCCGGGTCATGATGCGCATCGAGGCGACCACGTACGGGCTGTCGGTGATCTCGACGCCGAACATCGGGCTCTCGGCCTCGACCGGGCCCATGACGAACGGGATGACGTACATGGTGCGTCCGCGCATGCTGCCGCGGTACAGCTCCGTCATCGTCCGCTTCATCTCGGCCGGCGCCATCCAGTTGTTGGTGGGGCCGGCGTCCGCCTCGTCGACGGAGCAGATGTAGGTGCGCTCCTCGACCCGGGCGACATCCGTCGGGTCCGTCCGGGCGTAGAACGAGTTGGGCTTCTTCTCCGGATTCAGCCGGATCAGGGTGCCCTTTTCGACAAGCTCGTCGGTGAGGCGGCGCCACTCCTCATCGGACCCGTCCACCCAGACCACCCGGTCGGGGGTGGTCAGTTCCGCGACCTCTCGGACCCAGGCGAGCAGTTTGGGGTGGGACGTCGGGGCCTGATCGATACCCCGAACAGTAGCCGGAGCAACCATGTCACATCTCCTTGTGGTCGACGCTGACCGATGTATGGGATGCACGAGTTCTGGCGAGCGAGTCGTCGCCTTCGTGGAAACCTGGGATTGGGCTCAGCGTAAACCGGGCTGCCTCGCGAGTCAGTGGGACTGGTTGTGAAGAACTGCACAAGGTACGGCCACGCTGCGGCATCGCGATCTGATACCCGCTTTCGCGCGCAGTTTCACGCAAATCCTGCGCCCAACCTCTGTCGGACGCCGGTCGCGAGGTCCGGTCGCAGGTGCACGATGAGCGGAAGCGCCCGCCCGTGCCGAGGGCGCCGATTCGGCGATCCGATCCGCAATTCCGCCACGGCCGGTTACGCTGTGCTCACCGGATCTCGGGAGCGGTCGCGGGGCGCCCGCCGCCAGTCGGTCACCCACCGTCACCGGGGTGACGGCGGTCGGTGTCCGCCGGAGGGACCGGGCGACGCCCCGCGGGACGCGGGTGCGTCCGGCTCGTGGTTGCTACCGGTCCCGGGTGCCGGCACCCGGTAGGCTCGGCGGGTGGCCGCGACGATGACCGGGGATAAACCGGGCACTCCGCAGACCCGGCCGGGTCTGATCGGTTCCCTCCTCGACCGTTTCGGTCACCTCGTCCGCGAGTTGAGCAAGTTCGCCACGGTGGGTGGGCTCGCGTTCCTGGTGGACTTCGCACTCTTCAACTACCTGGCCAGCGTGCGCCACATGCCGCCGGTCGCCGCGAAGACCATCTCCACGGTGATCGCCGCGACCCTGGCGTTCCTCGGCAACCGGTTCTGGACCTGGCGGCACCGCCAGCGCTCCAACCCCGCCCGGGAGTACGCGCTGTTCTTCTTCTTCAACGGGGTCGGCCTGGGCATCGCCGTCGGCTGCCTCGCGATCAGCCGCTACGGGCTGGGCAGCGTCTGGCCGGGCGTGTTCCAGACCCCGCTGGCCGACAACATCGCCAGCTTCATCGTCGGCACCGGGCTCGGGACGCTGTTCCGATTCTGGTCGTACCGGCGGTTCGTTTTCGTCGAAGCGGGAACTCCTCCCGTTCCGGAAACGAGCCACGACCGAGACTCCGGGGCGTGACCTACCGCCCACCCCGTCCCGCCGGGCCGAGCCGGCCCTGGCCACTGCCCTAAGGTGTTCCGCATGCGTCTGGTCCGTCTGCTGCCCGAGCGCTGGCAGAAGTTCATCCACGAGGCGCTCAAATTCGGCATCGTCGGCGGCATCAACACCGTCATCAATTACGCGGTGTTCAATGCGCTGGCACTGACCGTTTTCCGCGACGGGCAGCTCAAGGCGACGGTGATCGCGACCATCGTGGCCACCATCACGTCGTATCTGATGAATCGGCACTGGACGTACCGGGATCGCCCGAAATCGGCGCTACGCCGCGAATACATCCTGTTCTTCCTGTTCAACGCGACCGGCCTGATCATCGAACTCGGCGTCCTCGCCGCGGCGAAGTACGGCCTCGGCGTGACCAGCCTGCTGGCGCTGAACGTGGCGAAGACCGGTGGCGTGCTGCTGGCCACCATGTTCCGTTTCTGGTCCTACCGGACGTTCGTCTTCCAGCCCGTGCCGAAGCACGCGGAGAAGACCTGGCACAGCATCCCGCGTGACGAATGGGACACCATGGCGGAGATGGACCCGGTCGCCGAGCTGGCCGAGTCGGTCAGCGAGTTGGAGGAGTCCGAGCCCGCGCCCGGCGGGCGCCGCGACCGGACGGCCGGCCGCCGCGTCACCGCGGAGTACGGCGCCCCGGCCCAGGGCCGCCCCGCCCCGGCCGACGCCGCCCTCGGCCGCGCCCTCGACAGCGACCTGGACGCCGAACTCGCCGCGGAACTCCACGCCGGCACCCGCCACTCCCGGCGGAGCTGATCAAGAAGTTTGCGTCACCACGGGTTACCGATCTGACGCAAACCTCTTGATCAACGACCGCGGGGCGGAGGTCAGGCGCTGGGGTCGCGGAGGGGCTTGCCGTCGCGCATGTCGGCGAGCATCTCGCGCATCTCGCCGTCGCCCAGCGAGTGCTTGTCGTGGTGGGCCTCGACCAGCTCGTAGAGCTTGGTCTGCACCTTGTCGACGTGGGGCACGTCGTTGAGCACCGACTGGCCGCGTTCGCCGGCCGACTCGATGGTCAGGGTGCCGCAGCCGAGCAGCCGCTCCAGGAAGCGCTGGTGCATCGAGTGGTCGTTGATCCGGGTCAGCGGGAGGTCCCGCCGGTTCCGGGAGAAGACGCCCTCCTGGAGCAGCACCCGCTCGTCGGTGAAGAGATAGTGCGTGGTGCGCCAGACCAGGACCGGCCAGAGACCGAGCCAGAACACCAGCGCCAGGCCGAGCGCGGCGATCACGTAGAGCGCGATCGTGCCGCCGTCGCCGTCGGGCAGCAGGAGCCAACCCGCCACCACCGCCGCGACGGCGAGCACCAGCACCAGGATCGGCCGGAGCAACGCCTTCCAGTGCGGGTGCAGGTGGAGCACGACGTGCTCATCCTCGGTGAGCACGTCTTCGGGGAACGCCACGGAAACCTCCTCGCAGAACAGGACGCGCTGACCGTAACGGGTCGAGGCTCGCCCAGGGATCAGCCGCGCGGCGGTAAAGCGGGTCAGCGCACGTGCAGCACGTCGCCGGCGGCGAGGCGCAGCTGTCCCTCAGGTCCCTCGACCAGCAACTGGCCGTCCGGGTCCACGCCGGTGGCGGTCCCCCGCACCTCGCGGCCGTCCGGCAGCAGCACCCGGACCTGGCGGCCGACCGTGGCACAGGCGGCCAGATAGGCGTCGCGGAGCCCGCTGGCCACCGCGTCGCCCCCCGCGTCGCGCCAGCGGTCGTACCAGTCGGCGAGCGAGCGGAGCAGGGCGCGCAGCAGCGGATCCCGGTCGGTCGCCGCCGCGCCGGCGAGCTGCAGCGAGGTGGCCGGCAGGCCGGTCGGGTTCTCCGGCAGCTCGTCGACGCGGAGCGTGACGTTGAGGCCGATGCCGACCACGATGGCCGGCGGCTGGCCCGGGGACGCGCCGGGCACCGCCTCGGCCAGCACCCCGGCGCACTTCGCGCCGTCGATCAGCAGGTCGTTCGGCCACTTCAGGCCCGCCTCCAGCTCGGCCAGCCGGGCCACCGCCTCGACCAGCGCCACCCCGGCGAGCAGCGGCAGCCAGCCGTACCCGACGGGTGGGACGGGCGACCAGCCGCGCTCCGGGACGGCCTCGCCGGGCCGGAGCAGGACGCTGGTCGCGATGCCGGCCCGCGGCGGCGACTGCCAGATGCGGCCGCGCCGGCCCCGGCCGGCGGTCTGCCGCTCGGCGACCACCACCAGTCCCTCCGGCTCGCCGGCCCGCGCGGCCTCCACCACGTCGGCGTTGGTGGAGCCGGTCTCCGCACGCAGCTCCAGCCGGCGCCACGGGCCGTGCGGGGCGAGCAGCGCGCGCCGCAGCCGGGCCGCCGACAGCGGCGGGCGGTCCAGATCGGTGTACGGCGAGCCGGGCATCCCGCCAGCCTACGGCCCCGGCCTCCCGGCGTCGGCCGGATGCCGCCCGGAGCCCGGTGAGGCGCACTGCACAGCGGCGCCCGCCTGAACCATCGTTATATTCCCTGGGTGACTACCGAGACCGGGATCAACATCCACAGCACCGCGGGCAAGCTGGCGGACCTGGACCGTCGGGTCGACGAGGCGGTGCACGCCGGGTCGGCGCGCGCGGTCGAGAAGCAGCACGCGAGGGGCAAGAAGACCGCGCGGGAGCGCATCGAGATGCTGCTCGACGAGGGCTCCTTCGTCGAGCTGGACGAGCTGGCCCGGCACCGGTCGACCAACTTCGGGCTGGACCGGACCCGCCCGTACGGCGACGGCGTGGTGACCGGCTACGGCACCGTGGACGGCCGGCAGGTCTGCGTCTTCGCGCAGGACTTCACCGTCTTCGGCGGCTCCCTCGGCGAGGTCTTCGGCGAGAAGATCGTCAAGGTGATGGACCTGGCCATGAAGATCGGCTGCCCGGTCGTCGGCATCAACGACTCCGGCGGCGCGCGGATCCAGGAGGGCGTAGCCTCGCTCGGCCTCTACGGCGAGATCTTCTTCCGCAACGTCCGGGCCAGCGGCGTCATCCCGCAGATCTCACTGATCATGGGCCCGTGCGCGGGCGGCGCGGTCTACTCCCCGGCGGTCACCGACTTCACCGTGATGGTCGACCAGACCTCGCACATGTTCATCACCGGCCCTGACGTGATCAAGACGGTCACCGGCGAGGACGTCGGGATGGAGGAGCTGGGCGGCGCGCGCACCCACAACTCGCGCAGCGGCAACGCGCACTACCTCGGCAGCGACGAGGAGGACGCGATCGAGTACGTCAAGGCGCTGCTGTCGTACCTGCCGTCGAACAACCTGGACGAGCCAGTGGTCTACGAGGCCCCGGCCGACCTCGACATCACCGACTCCGACCGCGAGCTGGACACACTGATCCCGGACTCGGCCAACCAGCCGTACGACATCCACCGGGTCATCGAGCACGTCCTGGACGACGGGGAGTTCCTGGAGGTCCAGCCGCTCTACGCACAGAACCTGGTGGTCGGCTTCGGCCGGGTCGAGGGGCGTCCGGTCGGCGTGGTCGCCAACCAGCCGATGCACTTCGCCGGCACCCTGGACATCGCCGCGTCGGAGAAGGCGGCCCGGTTCGTGCGCACCTGCGACGCCTTCAACGTCCCGGTGTTGACCTTCGTGGACGTTCCCGGCTTCCTCCCCGGCACCGGGCAGGAGTGGGACGGCATCATCCGCCGCGGCGCGAAGCTCATCTACGCGTACGCCGAGGCGACCGTCCCGAAGGTCACCGTCATCACCCGCAAGGCCTACGGCGGCGCGTACGACGTGATGGGCTCGAAGCACCTCGGCGCGGACCTGAACTTCGCCTGGCCGACCGCGCAGATCGCGGTGATGGGCGCCCAGGGCGCGGTGAACATCCTCTACCGCTCGGACCTGGCGAACGCCGACGACCCGGCCGCCGTCCGGGCCGAGAAGATCGCCGAGTACGAGGACACCCTGGCCAACCCGTACATCGCCGCCGAGCGCGGGTACGTCGACTCGGTGATCCCGCCGCACGAGACGCGTACCCAGATCGTCCGGGCGCTGCGGGTGCTGCGTACCAAGCGGGAGACCCTGCCCCCGAAGAAGCACGGCAACATCCCGCTGTAGCGGTCGCCGCCGGGGCCCCCCGCCGTACGTCCGGCGGGGGGCCTCGGCGCGTCAGCAGCCGGGGTTGGCGGCGGCGCACATCCGGCGGC
This sequence comes from Micromonospora sp. IBHARD004, assembly GCF_052814115.1. Taxonomy (NCBI): domain Bacteria; kingdom Bacillati; phylum Actinomycetota; class Actinomycetes; order Micromonosporales; family Micromonosporaceae; genus Micromonospora; species Micromonospora sp. IBHARD004. The sequence continues at coordinate 858,712 of NZ_CP199934.1, read as the reverse complement.
CCGCGGCGCGTGCCACGTCGAGCAGTTGTGCCTCGGTCACCGTGTTCCCCGGCACGCCGAGACGCAGAGGCTCGCCCGGCACCAGGACCGTGACCAGGTCTCCGACCCGGACGACCAGCGTGTACTCGGGCCAGGGCGGGAGACCGACCGGTTTGCCCGTCGTCCCGTCCGGCGGCACGGAGACGGTGTGCCGGAGCAGGATCGCCTGGTCGCCGGCGAAGTCGCTCGCCGCCACCGTCCACCGGTGCACGACCGTGGTGGTGACGGTCCCCTGCTCCGCCTGCACCGGGCTCACCTCTTGCCAGGCCGTGCAGCCCGCCACCAGTCGGTCGAGGTCGGCGAAGACCCGGCCCGCCGCCCCGGCCTCCAACCGGTAGACGTCCTGGCTGACGACCGGCCTCCGGTACGGGGCGAAGCCGTCCACCGTGGCGGTCCCGATCAGGGTCTGCGACCGGGAGTAACGCGACACCGCCTGGTCCTCCAGCAGCCCTCGCCCCTGCCCGCAGGTCCGGAGGACGTCGTCGACCCGGACCCGCTCACCGAGGCCCGTATCGCCGAGTCGCTCGTCGCTCTTCGCCGGTACGTCGGCCGGTGCCAGCATCGCCTCCACCGGGATCTCGGCGTGTTCGCCGGCGGTGGCGGCCGGCGGTGGCGCGGGCGCCACGGCCCGGCCGACGGCGACGGTGGAGACCGAGGCGAGCACCAGCACGGCCGCGGCCGCCGTCACCGCCGTACGTCGGCTGCGGCCCCGGGCCCGCGCCCGGATCTCGGCCGGCCCGGGCCAGCGGACCTCACGCAGGTCCCGATGCACCAGTTCGACAAACGTCACGTCGTCACGCATCTGCGGCCTCCTCCTCCAGATCCACGACCGCGAGCAGCCCGGCGAGTGCGGCACGCCCCCGGGAGAGTCTGGCCTTGACGGTGCCCAGCGGGGCCTCGGTCTCCCGCGCCACCTCGGCGACCGGCATACCGAGCAGGTAGTGCAGCGCGATGGCGGTGCGCTGGGCCTCGGGCAGCCGGCGCAGCGCGGCCACCACCTCCACCGTCTCGGTGCTCGGCGCCGGGACGCTCTCCTCGACCCCGTGCCGCAGGTACGCCCGGGCCCGGCTGCGCAGGCTGCGCCACCGGCTGACCGCGATGCGGCTGGCCACCACCCGCACCCACGCCTCAGGGTCGTCGTACCCGCTCACCGTCGACCAGCGCTGCCAGGCGCGGATGTACGCCTCCTGGACGGCGTCCTGCGCCTCGGCGAGATTCCCGGTGAGCACGTAGACGAAGCCGAGCAGCCGTTGTCGACTGCCGCGATAGAACTCGTCGAACCCGTCGATGTCCGGCAATCTGCCACCTCCCCGTGTCGCAGGAGACACGCCTGGCGTCGCCCGGGTGGTTGCCCCGCCGGCCGGTCTTCTTTGCCCGGCCCCTCCGGGAAGCTGGCCCGCCGTGACATCGAACGCTTCCCCGAGGCCGCGCGGTGAGCGCGGCGGAACCTCAGCCGATCAGCCGCTCCAGCCCGGCGAGCGGGAAGCCGCCCGCCGGGATCCGCTCGCGCACCGCCCGGCGCACCGCGAGCTGGACCGCCGCGTTCGCCGGCGTCGGCACGCCGTGCAGCCGGCCGAGGAGCACGATCTCGCCGTTGAGGTGGTCGGCCTCGGCGGAGCCCGCACCCCGGGCCAGGCTCTGCCAGGTCGAGCCGCCGGCCCTTTCCTCGCCGTCGACCGGCCGGCGCCGGACCTGGTCGCCGCGCTCAACCGCCTCCTCCTCGGGCGAGGTGTGCGCGATCCCGGCCGCGGCGAGCGTCGCGACCCCCTCGGCCCGCACCCGCTCGGCGAGAGTTTCCGGTACGTCCCCGCCGAGCAGCGCCTGGAGGCCGTTGCCGAGGTTGCCGAGGAGCTTGCCGTACTTCCAGCGCATCACGTCGTCGCGGACCGGGGCGACGAACCCGGCGGCGGTCAGGTCGGCGGCGATCGCCCGGCTGGTGTCGTCGGATCCGGACGGGTACCGGCCCAGGTGCAGCATGCCGGGGTGCGGGTGCCCGTTGGCGACGACCACACCGGGTTCCAGGTGGGTGGCGGGCAGCCAGACGCAGACCGGGTGCACCCGGGCGAAGAGCCGAAGCGCGGCCCGCTCGTTCGCGACGCCGTTCTGGGCGAGGACGAGGGGCAGTCGTTCGCCGGCGGTGCCGCCGTCCTCAACCGGGGCGTCCACCCAGGTCGCCAGCGCCGCGTCGGTGTCCTGCGACTTCACGGTCAGCACCAGCACGGTGTCGGCCGGCAGCGGCTCGGCCTGCGGCCCGTCGGCGGCAGGCCCGCGCCAGGTCACCGTCGCGTCGGGAGAGCGCAGGGTCAGGCCCCGCTCCCGGATCGCGTCCAGGTGGGCGCCGCGGGCCACCAGTGTCACGTCCCGGCCGGCTTCCCCCAGCCGTACGCCGATGGTGCCGCCGACCGCGCCCGCCCCGATGATCACGTATCGCATCTGTCCGATTCTGCCCCTCGCCGGTTCATCCCGCCGCGGCGCGGTGGCAGAGCCACCGTTTGCCGTCCGGAGGGGGCGTCGCGTTCCCGGCCGAGCAGGGTGAAGCCCGCCCCGGTGCCTCGCCCGGCTCGCGGCCGCCCCTGGGTGGGTCTGCCCTTCGTCAGAGGGTGAGGCCGGCGTCGGTGAGGATCGGGCCGGCGAGCAGCAGCGCGCCGACCCCGAGGGCGGCCAGGCTGACCAGGGCGAAGACGGTCACCCAGAAGAGCGCCGGGAGCGGCGTCAGCCGGGCGAGCTGGTCGGCGTCGGACTCCGGCATGCGGCCCCGGCTGCGCATCCGTTGCAGCTCCACGACCGGCCGTACGCCGCCGAGGAGCAGGAACCAGACGCAGGTCCAGGCGAAGGAGGCCTGCACCTGCGGGGAGGCGTACCAGGAGACGGCGAGCACCACGCCGCCGGTGACCAGCAGCGACAGCACGCCGAAGACGTTGCGGATCATCACCAGCATGGCCAGCAGCAGCGCCACGGCGATCCAGAGCAGCAGGGTGATCCGGTTGCCGGCGAGCAGCCAGGCGCCGGCGAGGCCGACCAGCGACGGGGCGACGTACCCGGCGAGGAGGGTGAGGATCATCCCGGGTCCGGTGGGGCGGCCGGCGGAGAGGGTGAGGCCGGAGGTGTCGGAGTGCAGCCGGATGCCGCGCAGCTTCCGGCCGGTCAGCAGCGCCACCAGCGCGTGCCCGCCCTCGTGGGCGATGGTGACGGCGTTGCGGGCGATCCGCCAGGGCAGCCGGGTGGCGACGACCACCAGCGCGACCACGGCGGTGAGCAGGACGAGCAGTGGCGGCGGGTCGGGCTGGGCGCCGAGGAGCTTGTCCCAGAGGGTGGTCAGACCGTCGATCAGGGGCATGGGCGGGGAGCCTACCGGCATGACCTGAGGTCGTTTCGCGGCTACCGCCTCGTCCTGTCCGGGACTGCCCGAGGAGCGGGAGGTGAACGCCGGGCGACGACGGTGGTCTATGAAAAATTCTTTAGAGCCCCTTGCGATCTAGGGCAGTTACCTCCAAAGATAGTCGTCAATCGATTGACGTCCCTGGAGGCATCCATGGCCCGTACCAGACTCTCCGTACGCCGGCTCCTCGCCGCCGGCCTCACCGTCGTCGCCACCGCGGCCGCGGCCCTCGTCGTGACCGCCGGACCGGCCGCCGCGGCCACCACCCCCGGCATCGACGTCTCCCGCTACCAGGGCACCATCAACTGGACCAGCGTCCGCAACGCCGGCATCCAGTTCGCCTTCATCAAGGCCACCGAGGGCACGAGCTACAAGGACCCGAACTTCAACAGCAACTACACCAACTCCTACTACGCCGGGGTGATCCGCGGGGCGTACCACTTCGCCCGGCCGAACATCTCCTCCGGCGCCACCCAGGCCAACTACCTGGCCAGCAACGGCGGGGCCTGGTCCGCCGACAGCCGCACCCTCCCGGCGGCGCTCGACCTGGAGGCCAACCCGTACAGCGGCGGCTACTGCTACGGCCTCTCCACCTCCGGCATGCGGAGCTGGATCCAGGACTTCCTCAACACCTACAAGGCCCGCACCACCCGGTACGCGGTCATCTACACCACCACGAGCTGGTGGAACCAGTGCACCGGCAGCTGGACGGCCCCGTGGGCCAACCACCCGCTCTGGGTCGCCCGCTGGTCCAGCACCGTCGGCACCCTGCCCGCCGGCGCCCCGTTCTGGAGCTTCTGGCAGTACACCTCAAGCGGCAGCGTCTCCGGGATCAGCGGCAACGTCGACCGCAACTACTGGAACGGCGACCGGACCCGACTGATCGCCCTCGCCAACAACACCTGATCCGATTGGACAGGTCGGCGGCAGCGGGACCGGCTATCACCTTGGTCGATAGCTGGTCCGGCTGCCGCCACCGTCGTCCCGGTTCCTGGTCAGGCCCTCCGTCGGGCGGGGACCGGCACGGGGACCGTGCCCTCTCCGGCCAGGGCGTTCCGCCGCGTCAGACGCCAGGCGGCCACCCCGGCGACGGTGACGGCCACGACACCGAGCAGCGCCACCAGCGCGGAGACGCCGGCGCTCACCAGCAGCAGGACGATGTCCCCCAACGCGACCAGCATCCACAGTGCCAGCCGGGGCCGGGTGTCCTTGCGTCGGTAACTCATGTCGTACCTCCTTCCGTCGTCGCGGGTTCAGTACCCCGTTCGACGGAAGACCATGCGAGTCACTTTCGCAGTGGCGGGACTTCCCCCGGGTCAGTTCACTCTGTCCGGCTTGAAGCCCTTGGCGATCACGCCGAAGTTGGTCAGGTTGGCGTTCCAGTCGTTCGCCGGAACCTCCCAGCGGAGGGCGTAGCCCCGGTTGCTGGCGGTGGCGATGCCGCGGTTGCGGACATGGATCCGGGCACCGTCCCGCGTCTCCAGCCAGTCCCAGTCGGCGCAGGTCCGGTAGGCGTCGCAGCGGGTGATGCTCACGTACTGGTAGTTGTCCACGTAGTTGTGCCGGTAGGGCTCTTTGCTCTTCCAGTCGGCGTACGCGTCCCGCTCCGGCGAGTCGGTCCACTGGACGTACAGCCTCCGCAGGCCGCCCGGCTCGGAGAACGTGACCGAGTTCCGGCCGGCGCTGCTCCGCCACCCGTTCGGCAGCGGAACCTGGAAACCATTCGGGCCCCGGTAGTAGCGCCAACCGTCGGGCAGCGTGCCGGCGGCGGAGGGCGTCGCCGACGGGTTCGGGCTGGGGGCGGCGCTGGTCGGGGCGGCCGAGGTCGGCCCGGCACTCGGCGCGTCACTCGTCCCGCCCGGCGGCGCCTGCGACGCGGCGGAGCTGGCGGTGCTCGCCTGCTGGCCCCCGCCGCCATTCGGGTCGTCGCCTCCGTTGAGCAGCGGCACGGCCACCACGACCCCAAGCAGCAGGAGCGCGACCAGCGTGCCGATCAGCAGGTTGCGCCGCCTGCGGTCCGGCTTCGTGCCCGGAACCACGGTGGCCCGGCCGGTCGACGGCGCCGGGCTCACCGGCGCCGGCATGACCGAGGTCGGGTTCGCCGGCCGGCGCGGCGGGGGCGCGTCGACCCGGGTGGCGTCGCCGGCTGCGGGAGCCGGCGCGTCAACGCGGGTGTCGTCGACGGCGGGCGGCGGCCCGTCCACACGGGTCTCATCGAGGGCGGGCGCCGGAGCGTCGACCTTCGCGGTCGGCTCGGCGTCCGCAGTGGACACCGGCGGGTCGACCTTGGCGGTCGGCGCCTCCGACCCGGTCGGCGTCCTGGTGGCGGCATCGGCCGCCAGCGCGGTGCCCGCGGCGGCGGCAGCCGTACCCGCGTCGGGCCGGCGGGGGGCCGGCGCGGCGGCCGGCCGGTCGGAGCGCGCGCCGGCCGGACGCGGCGCGGGCACCAGCGGCGGGCGCGGCTCGCGCGGACCGTTCGGCCCCGGCCGGCGTACGCCGTCCAGCAGCGAGATGCCCTTGGCGCGCTTGCCGCCGGCCTTGCGGAGCAGGCGCTCGGCCACCTCGGCGGTGATCCGGTCGGCCGGGTCCTTGCGGAGCAGGCCCTGCAGGAGCGGCTTGAGCGGCCCGGCGTTCTTCGGCGTCGGCAGCGGCTCGGTGGCCAGCGCGGCCAGGGTGGCGATCGCGGACGGCCGGGCGTACGGCGACTTGCCCTCCACGGCCGCGTAGAGCGTCGCGCCCAGCGACCAGAGGTCGGCCTCCGGCCCGGCGGTGCCGTCCTTGGCGCGCTCCGGCGCGATGTACGCGGGCGAGCCGAGGACCATGCCGGTGCGGGTCACGTTCGGGTCGCCGGGGATGGTGGCCAGCCCGAAATCGGTCAGCACCACCCGGCCGTCGTCGCCGAGCAGCACGTTGCCCGGCTTGACGTCCCGGTGCATCACGCCGGCCTTGTGCGCGGCCTTCAACGCGCCCAGCACACCGAGGCCGATCTCGATCGCCTTGGCCGGCGACACCGGACCGTCCTCGGCGAGGGTGTCCTGCAACGACTTGGACGGCACGTACTCCATGACGATCCACGGGTCGCCGTCGGTGCGCAGCACGTCGAAGATGCGGACCACGTTGACGTTGTTGAGGCGGGCGATGGCCCGCGCCTCCCGCAGGGAGCGTTCCCGCATCTCGCGGCGCTCCTCCGGGGTGAGGCTGGGCGGTGGGACGAGTTCCTTGATGGCAACGTCCCGGTGCAGCACCTCGTCGCGCGCCTTCCACACCCGACCCATGCCGCCCTGGCCGAGCGGCGAGATGAGCCGGTACCGGTCGGCGACGAGTTGGGGAAGAGCGTTCGACATCGGTGAGACGGTACCCGGCACGCGCGGCCCTCACACCGCCGGCACGCCACTATGCGGCGAAGATCAAGTTGTCGACGCGTACCCTGAGGTCATGTCTGCCGAAGAGCCGCTGTTCCGGATCGTCCGCGGCGTGCCGACCGCCGAGGAGCTGGCCGCCCTCGTCGGCGCCATCGCCGTCCGGACCCGCCCGGCCGCCGCCCCCGCGCCGGTCGCCGTGTCGGCATGGGCGCGCAGCGGCCGGCCGGCCGGCGCGACGCCCGCCGCCGGCCCCGGGGCGTGGCGCACTTCCGGCCTCCCCCGCTGACCTTTCTCGGTTACGGCGGTCCTGAGCTGGGAGAAGTTTGTCGGGACTGCCGAGATCGCGCCGCAGCCATTAACCTCACTCAGGGAAACGGTGCGGTAACTGGCAGGAGGGCCGATGATCCCCGAGGAGGACCGGCCGGCGGGCTGGCTGCGTGACTACGCCGGCATCGAGGCCGACATCCGACAGATGCGCGAGTTCGCCGACCGGCTCCAGGCCGAGGTCGAACGGAACTACGCACCCCACCTGTCGTACATCGCGGACGACATGAAGGCCCCGATCCCCAACCCGGCCGACGCCTTCATCGAGCTGGTCCAGTTCCTCCAGGCGCACCACGAAACCCAGCAGGCCACCGCCGAGGTGGTCTGGAGCATGGCCCCCGCCACCGGCCGGCTGGCCCAGGCGGCCGGCACCATCGCCGACGACTACGCCGGCTCGGACGCGTTCTCCTCCGCCCGGGTGGCCGACGTCGAGCGCGCCCTGGCCGGCCCCTCCGCGACGGCGGCACGCCCCCTACCCGCGCTCCCCGATCCGACCGGGCCGGAGAGCGGGCGGGTGGTGCTGCCGTGATCGAACGGGGCAGCGGCCGGACGTCCGGCCTCACCGACTGGCGACTGATGGACGTGCTCAGCATGTGGGCCTGTCTCCAGGACCACGACACCGCCGGGCACTGGAAGCAGGTCGCCGGCTGGCGCAAGGTATGCGACCTCGCCCTCACCCACCTGAGCCGCCTGCGGGAGTACCGGCGCGGGCTCGCCGCGGCGTGGCCGCCGGAGACCAACGCCGCCGCCCGCGCGTACATCGGCGAGCTGGACCAGCTCATCGACAAGGTGCAACACACCCACGACGCGGCCGCCGCGAACTACGACGCACTGTCCGCCGCCACCCGCGCCATCGGCAGCACCCGCGCCGAGCTTGAGCCGCTCTACCAGGAGTACGCGACCAAGCTCCAGCAGAAGCAGGCGTACGAGGCGACGGTCGCCGATCCGAAGGCGGTAGCCGGGAGCCGGCTACCGGAACAGCCGCCGGTGACGGACGCGGACCTGGAACGGCTGAACGTCCAGGCCCGGGGTCTGATGACGGGGCTCAGCGGCGAACTCCAACAAGCCCAGGTAATGCTCCGTACGCCCCCCGCTCCTCCTCGTCGGCCAGGCATCCAGCCGAACGATCCCGATGTCTACGGCAGTAACCCTCCGACCCCAGTCATTCCGCCAATCGTGCCGGTGCCGATGGCGACGTCCGGCACAGCGCACTCGCTGAATCGAACGTCGCGGGCGAACCAAGGGGTGGCGATCCCAACCGCTCCGAGGGTTGGGCCGGCGGTCGGGACCGGACCTGTGCTCGGCGGGGCCGCTCCTGGGCTCGCACCACCTCCTCTCAGTGCCGGATTGTCAGGCATGACGCCACCAGTCCCGCCCACTTCCGCCTCACCTGCCGGTGGCCTCGGGCTGCCTCCGGCTTTGCCGCCGGTTTCCGCCAGACCGGGCCGGGTTGGTGCACCTGGCCCGGTGGATGGACGGTCGAGCTCGGTCGGTAAGCCGATCGGAGGCACAACCGGGCTGCCGAACACCAGACCACCACGAGCACTGCCGCCAGGCGGACTAATCGGTGGGACCCCCGGTATGGGGCTTGGCCAACCTGGCAGGGCGGCTGTCCCGTCCCGTCGGGTTAACCCAGTCGGAGGCGTGATTGGAGGTGGCGGCGCCGGCACCGCGCCGACCGGTGCCGCCGGCTCCCGTCCCGGTGCCGGTCGCGGGTCGTTGGGCGCGCACGGGGTCCCACCGATCGGCGGCGCTCCCAGCAAGGGGGGCACCGCTTACGGAACGAGCATCCCGTCCGGACGGCCGGGGCGCCGAGAGCAAATTGACGACGAGTCGCGTCGTTGGGACCCGGATAATCCGTGGGAGACCGACGAGGGTGTAAGCCCTGTAGTACGCCCACCGGACGAGGAGGGTCCGATAGATCCGGGCCCCGCCATCGGCTTAGGCCGGTGAGGCGCCAGGCCATCCGTGCAGCTCTCGCCGCAGTAGCTGTGTCGGCGCCAGGGCTGCTGTCAGTCAATCCTGCTCACGCCGCTCCGCGCCTTGGTGGCGTGACGCAGATTCGTGGAGAGCAGTGGCACCTCGCCTACCTAAAGGTGGCCGAGGCGCATCGGATAAGCCAGGGCGAGGGCACCGTCGTTGCTGTTCCAGACACTGGTGTCGATCCGCACCCCGATCTGATCAACAACCTTCTGCCCGGAACCGACATCGTCTCGGGCGGCAGCGGCGACGGTCACAGAGACGACAACAGCCACGGCACCTCGATGGCTGGCCTGATAGCGGCGCATGGCAGAGGCGAGCACATCGGCGCGCTTGGCATCGCGCCGAAGGCCAAGATTCTGCCAATCATGTCATCGCTAGCCGACAATCGGGGGGAAGCCGATGATCTAGCCGCAGGTATCGAATACGCCACCTCCCACGGAGCCGACGTGATTAGCATTTCCAGCGCTGGTGGTTCCAGTGTGCGCCTCATCCAAGCAGTTGACGCCGCGCTGGCCGCAAACATCATTGTCGTTGCGGGAGCCGGCAACAGACCCGAAGCCTCCTCGGTCGGCTATCCAGCCTCTCAGCAAGGAGTCATCGCGGTCGGTGGCATAGATCGGGCCGGTAAGCACGCAGCCGTTTCGATGACCGGCCCTGAGATTGATGTTGTGGCGCCAGCAGTGGACATCTACAGCACGAGCTATGGCGGGAATTACGCGAAGGGATCTGGGACATCCGGCGCCACAGCGATTGTCGCTGGGGCCGCCGCGCTGATTCGGTCCAGGTACCCGAACCTTCCCGCCCAGGAAGTCGCGCACCGGCTGACCGCCACCGCCATCGACAAGGGCCCACCTGGCCGGGACGACGAGTACGGCTACGGCGTCATCGACCTGGTCGCGGCCCTGACGGCGGACGTACCCCCGCTCGGCTTCGAGTCCGCGGCGGCGAGCGCGTCGACCACGACGACCGCCGCGGAGCCGGCGGCGGACGGCGGGGACGGCGGTGCGACGGCGCGTGGTTTGGCCACGCTGGGCGTGCTGGTGGCAGCGAGCGGCGGTTACCTGTTGTGGCGGCGGCGTCGACGTGCCGACGACCCGCCGCCCCGGGTCAGCCGGTAGCGTCGATCGGGTGCTGAACTCCGTACCGATGCGTCTCGTGCTCGCCTCGCAGAGTCCCGCCCGCCGCAAGCTGCTTCAGGCCGCCGGGATCGAACCCGACGTGCTGGTGAGCGGGGTGGACGAGTCACAGGTGGTCAGCGACCGGGCCGAGGACCTGTGTCTGGAGCTGGCCCGGCTCAAGGCGCAGGCGGTGCTCGGTCGGCTGCGGGCGACGCCGGGCGAGCGGACGCTGGTGCTCGGATGCGATTCGGTGCTCGCGTTCGACGGTGAGATTCTCGGCAAGCCGGCCGACGCGGCTGACGCGACCCGGCGGTGGGAGCGGATGCGGGGGCGCAGCGGCGTGCTGCACACCGGGCACTGCCTGATCGACGTGACCCGCGAGGCGCGGGCGGAGGGGGTCGCCTCCGCCACCGTGCACTTCGCCGACATCAGCGACGAGGAGATCGCCGCGTACGTGGCGACGGGCGAGCCGCTTGCCGTGGCCGGTGCGTTCACCATCGACGGGTTGGGCGGCGCATTCCTGACCGGGATCGAGGGTGACCCGGGGACGGTGGTCGGGCTCAGCCTGCCGCTGCTGCGCAACCTCCTCGGCGAGTTGGACCTGAGCGTCACCGACCTGTGGACGAAGGTCGCGCCAGGGGGCCAGGAGATCGAGCATCTCGGCTAACGTCCGGTCATGAGCACGAAGCCGCTGCCGCTGACCCCGGAACTGCACGCCTACCTCGTCGCGCACGGGTCCGCCCCTGACGAGATCGTCCGTGAGCTGGCCGAGGAGACCCGGGCGGCGCTGCCGGCCCAGGCGGACATGCAGGTCGCGCCGGAGCAGGCCGCGTTCCTGACCTTCCTCACCCGACTCCTCGGGGTCCGGCAGGCGGTGGAGGTGGGCACCTTCACCGGCCTCTCCTCGCTGGCGATCGCGCGAGGGCTGGCCGACGGTGGCCGGCTGACCTGCTTCGACATCTCGGAGGAGTACACGGGCATCGCCCGCCGCTACTGGACCCGGGCGGGGGTGGACGATCGGATCGAGCTGCGGATCGGCCCGGCCGGGCAGACGCTGCGGGAGTTGCCCCGCGAGCGGTACCTGGACTTCGCGTTCATCGACGCGGACAAGGTCGGCTACCCGATCTACTGGGACGAGCTGGTGCCGCGGATGCGTCCGGGCGCGGTGATCGCCGTGGACAACACGCTGCGCGGCGGCCGGGTGCTGGCCCCGCAGAACGCCGACGACCGGGCGATCGCCGCGTTCAACGACGAGGTCCTCGCCGACGTCCGGGTGGAGCCGGTGATGCTGCCGATCGCGGACGGCGTCACGCTCGCCCGCGTGCGATGAGGCCCGCCGCGACGCTCAGGCGGGGATCGGAATGGGGGCCTGGTCGTCGGTGGGGTGGGGGGTGCGCAGGGCGCGACCGAGCCGCACGGCGAGCAGCGCGGCCGCCGCGATGAAGACCGGCAGCAGCAGGAAGGCCAGGTGCGGCCCCACCCCGTCGGCCACCCACCCCAGCGCGACCGGCGCGATGCCGAAACCCACCCCCATCGAGTACGCCGACCAGCCCGCCGCCTTGTCGGCGGCCGGCCCGGCGACGGCGAGCGCGATGGAGATCGCCAGCGGGTAGTGCAGGGCGTTGCCCAGGCCGAGCACGACCAGGCCGGCGACGGCGAGCCAGCCCACCGAAGCGGCCCAGAACAGGGCGAAGCCGCCCAACGACACGCCCAGCGCCGCCAGCAGCAGCGGCACCGGCGGCCAGCGCAGGGCGATCCGGCCGCCGACGACCCGGCCGACGAACATCCCGCAGACGATCGCGGCGACCGCCGCCGACGCGCGACCGGCGCTCAGCCCGGCGTGGCTGCGGAGCACGTCGGCGGTCCAGAGGGACAGGCACACCTCGATCGAGCCGGTGACCGCCATCAGCACCCAGGCGATCCAGTACGCCCGGGGCAGCCGGTGCGACGTTGCCGGGTTCGGCCCGTCGACGGCGGCGGCGGAGGCCGCGGCGATCACCCGCTGGTCGGCAGCCGCGGCAGCGGGGGCGGTCTGCGGGAGGCGTACCCGGAAGGTCAGGGCGGCGAGGGCGACCAACGTGATCAGCCCGACCTCGACGGCCATCACCGGCCGCCAGCCGAGGCCGGCGCCGACGGTGGCGCCGATGACCAGCGGGGCGAGGATGCCCATGCCCGCGCAGGCGGCGTTGGCCTCGGTGAGGGCGGCGGGGGCGGCGTCGCCGTGGCGGGCGGTGAGCACGACGCTGACCCCGCTGATCACCATCATGCCGAAGGCGGCAATCACCGCTACCGAGGCGATGGTCGCCGGCAGCGGGTGCAGCGCGCCGAGCGCGGTGACGCCGGCGGCCACCCCGGCGAGGCCGAGCCAGATGGCGGGGCCGCGGCCGAGGCGGCGGGCGACCGGCGCGAAGAGCGCCCCGCCGAGCAGGGCGCCGACCGCGATGCCGGTGCTGTGCAGGCCGGCGACGGCGGCGCTGGTGCCCTGCTCGTCGCGGAGCAGCGGTACGACTGGGCCGAACCCGTAGAGGAAGAAGCCCCACAGCCCCAGCTGGGCGTAGGTCAGCCAGGTGATCTTGTCATGGGTGAGGCGGGGCACTGGCCTTACGCTACAAGCGTCGGACCGGCGCCCCGCCTCAGTTGAGAGGCAGCTCTCTCAGCGGACGCTGCGGGCGAACTGCCGGGCGGCCCAGACCACGCCGGCCACGGCGAGCACCGCGATGATGCTCAGCCCCTGCCAGACCTTGTCGTTGCTGAGGTCGCCGGCGAAGAGCGCGCGGGTGCCGTCGACCGCCCAGGAGAACGGGTTCCACTCGGCGACGCCCTGGAGCCAGCCGGGGGCGAAGGTGAGCGGCAGCAGGATGCCGGAGAGCAGCAGCACCGGCTGGGCGACGGTGTTCATCAGCGGGGCGAGCGCGTCCTCGCTCTTGACCTTGAGCGCGACCCCGTAGGAGACGGCCGAGGTCATCAGGGCGATCAGCGCCAGCATCAGGTACGCCAGCAGCAGGTCCCCGATGAACACCCGCAGGTCGAACAGGAGCGCCAGCAGGGTGATGATGACGGCCTGCACGACCAGCGAGACCACGTCCCGCAGCGAGCGGCCGAGCAGCAGGGCGAGCCGGCTGACCGGGGTGACCCGGGACCGTTCGATGACCCCGGCGCGCAGCTCGGCGATCAGGCCGAAGCCCTGGAACAGGCCACCGAAGATGGCCAGCAGCACCAGCAGGCCGGGTACGAAGATCTTGTAGGCCTCCGCCTGGGTGGGTGCGTTCAGCGCCGGCTTGAGGAGCGGGGCGAAGAGCAGCAGGTACATCACCGGCTGGAAGACGCCGACGAAGACCCAGACCGGGTTGCGCAGCAGCAGTTGGATCTGGCGCTCGAAGATGAGCCAGGTGTCGCGGGCGAGTTTCATGGACTGTCTCCGGTATCTCAGGACTCGCGCAGCGAGCGGCCGGTCTTGGTGAGGAAGACGTCGTCGAGGCTGGGGCGGTGCAGCTCGATGGAGCGCAGGTCCAGCCCGGCGTGGTCGAGGCGGCGCAGCACCTGCGGGATGGCGGTGGCGCCGTCCTCGACGTAGAGGCGCAGGCCCTCGTCGCCGGTCTCCAGCTTGCTGACGTACGGCTCGGCGTCGAGCAGCTTCGCCGCCTGCGGAGTGGCGGCGGCGTCGAGGCCGACGAGCACGACGTCGCCGGAGATCTCGCGCTTCAGCTCGGCCGGGGTGCCCTCGGCCACCACCTCGCCGTGATCCATGATCGCGATCCGGTCGCAGAGCGCGTCCGCCTCGTCCAGATAGTGCGTGGTGATGAAGACGGTCATCCCGTCGGCCCGTAGCCGGCGGATCTCGTCCCACATGTGCGCCCGGCTCTGCGGGTCGAGGCCGGTGGTCGGCTCGTCCAGGAAGACGATCTTCGGCTCGTGGATGATGCCGAGGGCGATCTCGACGCGCCGCCGCTGGCCGCCGGAGTAGGTCTTGCACTTGCGGTCGGCGTACTCGGTGAGCTGGAAGGCGTCCAGGGCGCGGGCGGCCCGGCGGTGCGCCTCGGCCTTGCCGATCCCGTAGAGCCGGGCGTGCAGGACCAGCTCCTCGCGGGCGGTCGACTCGTCCCAGGTGCTGCCGCCCTGGGCCACGTAGCCGATCCGGCGGCGCACCTCGGCCGGGTCCTTACGCAGGTCGGCGCCGGCGATCGTGGCCTCGCCGCCGTCCGGCTCGATGAGCGTGGCGAGCATCCGCAGGGTGGTGGTCTTGCCGGCGCCGTTGGGGCCGAGGAAGCCGAAGATCTCCCCTTCCGCCACCTTGAGGTCGACGCCCCTGACGGCGTCCACGGTCTTCGTCTCGCGACCCGCCCGGGAGCGGAACGACTTCCGCAGTCCCCTGGTCTCGATCATTTCTGCTCCTGGTCGTCCGGGCCGGCGCGCCGGCCGTTCTCGCCTGGGGACGACGCCGGACGGCGCGCTCCCCCCGTTGTGCCGGGCTCAGGCTAACGCGATATAGCGCTTGTAGTCAACGTTGATTATTGCTCGGGGGTCGCGTCCGGGCCCCGGCCGCCGCCGGGCTCTCCGGTCACGCCCAGGTTCTGCTGCTGCCACTCGACCCAGCTCTCCCCGCCGACCAGTCCAGCAGGCAGGTACGACACTCCGGACTCGATCCGCTCGGCGATCCGCTCGCACCAGGCGATCTCCGCCTCCGAACGGGCCGACCAGAGCTCGAAGATCCAGCCGACGTGCACTGGCCGGGTGGTCCGCATCCACTCCGAGTCGATCGCCGCCCGCATCGACTCGGCGCCGGCACGCAGCAGCATGGCCCGATTCCGCAGGGCCGCCGCCGCCTCCTCCCGGGGCAGGGCCGGCAGGAAGGAGAAGGCCGCGGTGAACGGGTCGGTCGGCTCCTGCAACTGCCACCACAGGCCGCGCAGCAGCGTCTCGAACTCGTCCGCGCCCTTCTCCGTGATCTCGTACGTGGTCCGGGCCGGCCGGGCGCCGACCTGCTCGGTGGCGACCGCGCGGAGCAGCCCCTCCTCGGTCAGCTTGCGCAACGCGTGGTAGATCGAACCGGGCTGGATGTTGGCCCACTTGTCCGCGCTCCAGCTCAGCAGCTCGCGGCGCACGTCGTAGCCGTGCACCGGCTGCATCCACTTGACCAGCCCGAGGATCATCATTCGCGTCGCCGACATCGGACAAGCGTAATAAACAAATTTGACTAGTGCTCGCTATCCGAGTGCGGCATCCCACACTGAGCGATCGTTAGGGTCGCCAGGCCGGCCGATACACTCCCGGCATCGACCTCCCGGGAGGAGCCACCAAGGTGCGCAAGGTACTCATCGCCAACCGCGGCGAGATCGCCGTCCGCGTCATCCGCGCCTGCCGCGACGCCGGTCTGGACAGCGTCGCCGTCTACGCGGACTCCGACCGGGACGCCCTGCACGTCACCCTCGCCGACGAGGCGTACGCGCTCGGCGGCGACACCGCGGCGGAGAGCTACCTGCGGATCGACAAGCTGATCGACATCGCCGGGAAGGCCGGCGCCGACGCCGTGCACCCCGGTTACGGCTTCCTCTCCGAGAACGCCGACTTCGCCCAGGCCGTCATCGACGCCGGGCTGACCTGGATCGGCCCCACCCCGCAGGCCATCCGCGACCTCGGCGACAAGGTGACCGCCCGGCACATCGCCCAGCGCGCCGGCGCGCCGCTGGTCCCCGGCACCCCGGACCCGGTGGGCAGCCCCGACGAGGTGATGGCCTTCGCCGTCGACCACGGCCTGCCGGTCGCCATCAAGGCCGCCTTCGGCGGCGGCGGTCGCGGCCTCAAGGTCGCCCGCACCATGGAGGAGATCCCGCAGCTCTTCGAGTCGGCCACCCGCGAGGCGGTCGCCGCGTTCGGCCGGGGCGAGTGCTTCGTCGAGCGGTACCTCGACAAGCCCCGCCACGTCGAGGCGCAGGTCCTCGCCGACCAGCACGGCAACGTGATCGTGGTCGGCACCCGGGACTGCTCGCTGCAGCGCCGGCACCAGAAGCTGGTCGAGGAGGCCCCCGCGCCGTTCCTCACCGAGGCCCAGCGCGCCCAGATCCACGACAGCGCCAAGGCGATCTGCCGGGAGGCCGGCTACCACGGCGCCGGCACCGTCGAGTACCTGGTCGGCGTGGACGGCACCATCTCCTTCCTTGAGGTCAACACCCGGCTCCAGGTCGAGCACCCGGTGACCGAGGAGACCGCCGGCATCGACCTGGTCCGCGAGCAGTTCCGGATCGCCGACGGCGAGAAGCTGCGCTTCACCGAGGACCCGACGCCGCGCGGACACTCCATCGAGTTCCGGATCAACGGCGAGGACCCGGGCCGCAACTTCCTGCCCGCCCCGGGCACCGTCACCGCGCTGCGGCTCCCCACCGGCCCGGGCGTCCGGGTGGACACCGGCATCTCGGCCGGCGACGTGATCGGGGGCAACTTCGACTCGCTGCTGGCCAAGGTGATCATCACGGGCGAGACCCGCGCCGAGGCGATCGAGCGGGCCCGCCGGGCGCTCGACGAGATGGTCGTCGAGGGCATGGCCACCGCGCTGCCGTTCCACCGGCTGGTGGTCCGGGACGAAGCGTTCACCGCCGAGCCGTTCACCGTGCACACCCGGTGGATCGAGACCGAGTTCGACAACACGGTGCCGGCGTTCACCGCCGCCGCCGGCGCCGCCGAGGCGCCGGCGGAGCGCGAGACCGTCGTGGTCGAGGTGGGTGGCAAGCGGCTGGAGGTGGTGTTGCCCGCCGGCCTCGGCGCCGGTACGACCACCAGCGCGCCCGCCGTCAGGAAGCCGGCCCGCCGGGGTGGCGGGGCCAAGGCGGGCGCGGCGGTCAGCGGTGACGCGCTCACCTCTCCGATGCAGGGCACCATCGTGAAGATCGCCGTGGCGGACGGGGACACCGTCGCCGAGGGCGACCTGATCGTCGTCCTGGAGGCGATGAAGATGGAGCAGCCGCTGCACGCGCACAAGGCCGGTACGGTCACCGGTCTCTCCGCCGAGGTGGGCGCGGTCATCACCGCCGGCGCCGCCATCTGCACCATCGCCTGACCCGTCGCCCCGACCGGCTCGCCGGCTGCGGGGAACCGACACCACCGTGAGCGATATGCCTGTGAGTCATATTTATGCCTCTCAGGTATATCGCTCACCAGGTATATGGCCGGCCGACGCGACACGGCGGCCGGCCGGGTGGTTTGGGCCACCAGCGGGGGCGATCCGGGGCGCGAGCAGGAATGATGTCCGGGTGCGGTTTCTTCATGGCGCGGTCCCCGCGCACGACCTGACCTACAACGACGTCTTCATGGCGCCGGCCCGCTCCGAGGTGGGCTCGCGACTCGACGTCGACCTGGCCACCGGCGACGGTACCGGCACCACCATCCCGCTGGTGGTGGCGAACATGACCGCGGTCGCCGGCCGCCGGATGGCCGAGACGGTCGCCCGGCGCGGCGCCATCGCGGTGATCCCGCAGGACATCCCGATCGAGGTGGTGGCGAACGTCGTCGCCTGGGTCAAGCAGCGGCACCTGGTGCACGACACGGCGATCACCCTCGGCCCGACCGACACCGTCGGCGACGTGATCCACCTGCTGCCGAAGCGCTCGCACGGCGCGGTGATCGTGATCGACGAGGCCGGCCGCCCGGTCGGCGTGGTGACCGAGGCGGACACCGTCGGCGTGGACCGGTTCGCCCAGCTCCGGCACGTGATGTCGACCGAGCTGCACACCGTGCCGGCGGACGCGGACCCGCGTACCGGCTTCGACCGGCTCTCGGCCGGGCGGCGGCGGCTCGCCCCCGTGGTGGACGCGGAGGGCCGGCTGGTCGGGGTGCTCACCCGGCAGGGCGCGCTGCGCGCCACGCTCTACAAGCCGGCCGTGGACGACCGGGGCCGGCTACGGATCGCCGCGGCGGTCGGCATCAACGGCGACGTGACCGGCAAGGCGGCCGCCCTGCTGGAGGCGGGTGTCGACACGCTGGTCGTGGACACCGCGCACGGCCACCAGGAGCGGATGATCTCGGCGCTGCGGGCGGTCCGCAAGCTCGACCCGGCGGTCCCGGTCGCGGCCGGCAACGTGGTCACCGCCGACGGCGTACGCGACCTGGTCGAGGCGGGCGCCGACATCGTCAAGGTCGGCGTCGGCCCGGGTGCGATGTGCACCACCCGGATGATGACCGGGGTGGGTCGGCCCCAGTTCTCGGCGGTCCTCGACTGCGCGGCGGCGGCCCGGGAGCTGGGCCGGCACGTCTGGGCGGACGGCGGCGTACGCCACCCGCGCGACGTGGCGCTGGCCCTGGCGGCCGGGGCGTCCAACGTGATGATCGGTTCCTGGTTCGCCGGCACCTACGAGTCCCCCGGCGACCTCTACACCGACGCGGACGGCCGCCGGTACAAGGAGAGCTTCGGGATGGCCTCGGCCCGGGCGGTCAGCGCGCGCACGGCCGAGGACAGCGCGTTCGACCGGGCCCGGAAGGCGATCTTCGAGGAGGGCATCTCCTCGGCCCGGATGTACCTGGACCCGACCCGGCCCGGCGTCGAGGACCTGATCGACGAGATCATCTCCGGGGTGCGCAGCGCCTTCACCTACGCCGGCGCCCGCAACCTCGGCGAGTTCCACGAGCAGGCCCTGGTGGGCGTGCAGAGCACCGCCGGCTACACCGAAGGCATGCCCCTCCCCACCAGCTGGTAACCCCCGGCGTGGGGGTCACTCGAAGAGGCGGCGGATGACCGAGCGGGCGGCGGACTCCGGGTCCGGGCCGGCGGCCGGCGGAAGGGCACCGGCCAGCCAGAGGGTGGCGAAGCCGTGCACGATCGACCAGGCGGCGAGGGCGTCCCGGTCGGGCTCGGCGGCCGGCCGGGCGGGCAGCGCGGCGATCCCGCCGCGCAGCGTCGCCCCCGCCCGGGCGCGCGCGGCGGCCACCTCCGGGTCGTCGGCCCGGTAGAGCCCCGGCGCGAACATCACCTCGAAGTGGGCGCGGTGGTCGATCGCGAAGCGGACGTACGCCACCCCGGTCTCGAGCAGGTCGTCGCCGGCCCGCGCGAGCGCCCCGGCGAGGAGGTCGAAGCCCTCGACGGCGAGCGCGGTGAGCAGGCCGGCCTTGTCCCCGAAGTGATGCGCGGGCGCGGCGTGCGAGACCCCCGCCCGGCGGGCCAGGTCACGCAGGCTCAGCGCGGCCGGCCCGGACTCGCCGATCGCCTCGACCGCCGCGGCGAGCAGGGCCCGCCGGAGGTCGCCGTGGTGGTATCCGCGGTTCGCCGTCATGCCCGGAAGCATATCTTGCCAGCGACAAGATGGTGTGTCGGGAATTAGTTTGGCCCCTGACGATCCGGTAGCTAATCTGACGGTTGTGAAGATGGAACCGCTCGTCAGCTTCCCCGACATGCTCCGCCACGCGCCGCTCGGCCGGCTGCTCGCGATCGCCGGTCATGTCGTCGAGCAGCGCTGGGGGCGGTACCTGACCGAGCACCACGGCCTCACCTCGGCCGGCATGCGGGTGCTGCTCATCCTGAGCCGCGTCGGCGACAGCACTCATCGGGAGGTCGCCGAAGGGTGCTTCGTCCGGCCCGCCACCCTCACCGGCATCGTCGACACCCTCGAACGCGACGGCTTCGTCGAGCGTCGCCGGGACGGCGCCGACCGCCGCACCGTGCAGCTGACCCTGACCGACAAGGGCCGCCGGCACGCCGAACAGCTCACCGAACTGATCCACAGCGACCGCCCGCTCACCTCCGTCGACGCCGACCCGGCGAAGAAGGCGGTGATCCGGGAGTTCCTCACCGAACTCATCACGAGCATGTCCGACGGGGATGTCGGCAGGTTGAACCAACACCAGGACTCCGCCACCGACCCGACGCCGGGGAGCCGTCCATGCTGATCCGCCTGCTCCGCCACCATCTGCGCCCGTACCGCCGGCTCCTCGCCGCCGTGGTGGCGCTCCAGTTCGTCGGCACGATGGCCTCGCTCTACCTGCCGAGCCTCAACGCCGACATCATCGACCGGGGTGTCGCCCTCGGCGACACCGACCAGATCATGCGTACGGGCGGATGGATGCTGGTGGTCAGCCTGCTCCAGATCGCCTGCTCCATCGCCGCGGTGTACCTGGGCGCGCGGACCGCGATGGGGTTCGGGCGGGACGCACGGGCGGCCATTTTCGGGCACGTCAACCGCTTCTCGGCCCGCGAGGTCGCCCGGTTCGGCGCGCCGTCGCTGATCACCCGCAACACCAACGACGTGCAGCAGGTGCAGATGCTCGTGCTGATGAGCTGCACCATGCTGGTCGCCGCGCCGATCATGTGCGTCGGCGGAGTGGTGATGGCGCTCAACGAGGACGTCGGGCTCTCCTGGCTGATGCTGGTCAGCGTGCCGGTGCTGGCCGTCACGCTGGGCCTGATCATCCGGCGGACGGTGCCGGCGTTCCGGCTCATGCAGACCCGGATCGACGCCGTCAACCGGGTGCTGCGCGAGCAGATCACCGGCATCCGGGTGGTCCGCGCCTTCGTCCGGGAGCCGTACGAGACGGAGCGCTTCGGTGTCGCCAACGCCGACCTCACCGCGACCGCGCTGCGCGTCGGCCGGCTGATGGCCCTGATCTTCCCGGTGGTGATGCTGGTGCTCAACGTCTCCAGCGTCGCGGTGCTCTGGTTCGGCGCGCAGCGGGTCGACGCCGGCCAGATCCAGGTCGGCGCGCTGACCGCGTTCCTGCAGTACCTGATGCAGATCCTGATGGCCGTCATGATGGCCACCTTCATGCTGATGATGGTGCCGCGCGCGGCCGTCTGCGCCGAACGGATCGTCGAGGTGCTGGACACCGAGTCGTCGGTGGTGCCGATGGCCGAGCCGGTGATCGCGGTGACCAGGAACGCCGAGCTGGAGCTCCGCAGGGTCGCCTTCCAGTACCCCGGGGCGAGCGCGCCGGTGCTGCACGACATCTCGTTCCGGGCCGGCCCCGGCCGGACCACGGCCATCATCGGCTCCACCGGCGCCGGCAAGACCACCCTGCTCACGCTGATCCCCCGGCTGGTCGACCCGACCGCCGGCGCGGTGCTGGTCGACGGGGTGGACGTGCGGCTGCTGGAACCGGACGAGGTCTGGCGCCGGATCGGGCTGGTGCCACAGCGGCCGTACCTGTTCAGCGGAACGGTCGCCAGCAACCTGCGGTACGGCAACCCGGACGCGACCGACGCCGAGCTGTGGGCGGCGCTGGAGATCGCCCAGGCCCGGGACTTCGTGGCCGAGATGCCGGGCGGGCTGGACGCCCCGATCGCCCAGGGCGGCACGAACGTCTCCGGTGGTCAGCGGCAGCGGCTGGCGATCGCCCGCGCGCTGGTCCGTAAGCCGGAGATCTACCTCTTCGACGACTCGTTCTCGGCGCTCGACCTCGGCACCGACGCCCGGCTGCGGGCCGCGCTGAAGCCGGTCACCGCGAACGCGGCGGTGGTGATCGTGGCCCAGCGGGTCTCCACGATCGTCGACGCCGACCAGATCATCGTGCTCGAGGACGGGGGCGTCGTCGGCATGGGACGACACGAGGACCTGCTGGAGAACTGCCCGACGTACGCCGAGATCGTGGCGTCCCAGCAGACCGCGGAGGTGGCGGCGTGACCACCAGGTCCATACCGGGTCAGCAGCGGGGCCCGGAGGGGGCGGCGCCGAAGCGGCTGCCGCCGGCCGGGCGGCGCCCCGGCGGGCCGCCGTGGATGAGCGCCGGGATGCCCGCCGAGAAGTCGATGAACTTCGGGCCGTCGGCCCGGCGCCTGCTCGGCCGGCTGCGGCCGCACCGGCTCCAGCTGGCTGCCGTGACCGCGCTGGCCGTGCTGAGCGTGGGGCTCAGCGTCGCCGGGCCGAAGCTCCTCGGCCACGCCACCGACCTGATCTTCAGCGGGGTGATCGGCCGGCAGTTGCCCGCCGGGACCAGCACGGAGCAGGCCGCGGCGGCGGCCCGGGCGGCCGGCAACGACAACTACGCCGACATGCTCGCCCGGATGGATGTGGTGCCCGGCGCCGGGATCGACTTCACCGCCCTCGGCCGGGTGCTCGCCCTGGCCCTCGCGCTCTACCTGGCGGCCAGCCTGCTGATGTGGTGGCAGGGCTGGCTGCTCAACGGGGTGGTGCAGCGGACCGTGCTGCGGCTGCGCGCCGAGGTGGAGGAGAAGCTCCACCGGCTGCCGCTGCCCTACTTCGACCGGCAGCCCCGGGGCGAACTGCTCAGCCGGGTCACCAACGACATCGACAACATCTCACAGACCCTGTCGCAGACGCTCAGCCAGCTGCTCACCTCGCTGCTGACCGTGATCGGCGTGCTGGCCATGATGTTCTGGATCTCGCCGCTGCTGGCGCTGGTCGCCCTGGTCGCGGTGCCGCTGTCGGTGCTCGTCACCCAGCGGATCGCCAAGCGGTCGCAGCGCAGGTTCATCGCCCAGTGGAGGCACACCGGTGAGCTGAACGGCCAGATCGAGGAGGCGTACACCGGCCACGAGCTGGTCAAGGTCTTCGGCCGGCAGCGCGAGGTGGAGGCCGCCTTCGCGGCCAAGAACGAGGAGCTGTTCCGGGCCAGCTTCGGGGCCCAGTTCATCTCCGGGATCATCATGCCGGCGATGATGTTCGTCGGGAACCTCAGCTACGTCGCGATCGCCGTGGTCGGCGGGCTCCGGGTGGCCTCCGGGTCGATGAGCCTCGGCGACGTGCAGGCGTTCATCCAGTACTCGCGGCAGTTCACCCAGCCGATCACCCAGGTCGCCTCGATGGCGAACCTGCTCCAGTCCGGGGTGGCCTCCGCCGAGCGGGTCTTCGCGGTGCTCGACGCCGAGGAGCAGGCTCCGGACACGGTTGCACCGCCCCGGGTCACCGGCAGGGTCGAGTTCGCACACGTCTCCTTCCGGTACGACCCGGACAAGCCGCTGATCGACGACCTGTCGCTGGTCGCCGAGCCGGGTCACACCGTGGCGATCGTCGGCCCGACCGGCGCCGGCAAGACCACCCTGGTCAACCTGATCATGCGGTTCTACGAGCTGGACGCGGGCCGGATCACCCTGGACGGGGTGGACATCACCACCATGCCCCGGGACGAGCTGCGCGGCCGGATCGGCATGGTGCTCCAGGACACCTGGCTCTTCGGGGGCACCATCCGGGACAACATCGCCTACGGCCGGCCGGACGCCACCGAGGAGGAGATCCTGGCCGCCGCCCGGGCCACCTTCGTGGACCGGTTCGTCCACAGCCTCCCCGACGGGTACGACACCGTGATCGACGAGGAGGGGAGCAACGTCAGCGCCGGCGAGAAGCAGCTCATCACCATCGCCCGGGCGTTCCTGGCCGAGCCGTCGCTGCTCATCCTGGACGAGGCGACCAGCTCGGTGGACACCCGGACCGAGGTGCTGCTCCAGCGGGCGATGGCCGCGCTGCGGTCGGACCGGACCAGCTTCGTCATCGCGCACCGGCTCTCCACCATCCGCGACGCCGACCTGATCCTGATGATGGAGAACGGCCGGATCGTCGAGCAGGGCACCAACGACCAGCTCGTCGCCGCCGACGGCGCCTACGCCCGGCTGTACCGGTCCCAGTTCAGCCAGGCGGTGGTGGACGACGAGGCCGACCTGCTCGCCCAGCCGGCGACGGCCGGGAACTGACGATGGACGAGGGATCCGGCCCGGCACCGGCTCCCGTCCGCGACGGACGGGAGCCGGCGGGCGCACGGTCGGCGGGTGACGAGCGGCCGGCGCCGCCCCGGTGTGGGCCCGGCGCGACCGGGTCAGTCCGCCGGGAGCAGGCCGGCCGAGCGGCCGGCGACCACCTTCCCGATCAACCCGAGGGCGTCGGCGACGGGCATCGGGGCCAGCGCGCGACCGTCGCGCAGCCGCAGCGAGACCGCGCCGTCGGCCGCCTCCCGGGGGCCCAGCACCCCGACGTACGGGACGCGGCGGCGGGCGGCGTCGCGGACCCGGGCGCCCAGCGAGCCGGCCACCTCGACCTCGGCCCGCAGCCCGGCCGCCCCGGCCCGGCGGGCCAGCTCGACGGCCGCGCCGGCCTGCCCCTCCTCGACCGGGAGCAGCACCAGCTGCACCGGGGCGTACCAGGCCGGAAAGGCGCCCGCATGCACCTCGATCAGGTACGCGAAGAGCCGCTCCATGCTGCCGACCAGGCTCCGGTGCACCAGCACCGGCCGCCGCCGCGACCCGTCCGCGTCGGTGTACGACAGGTCGAACTTCTCGGGCTTGTCGAAGTCGAGCTGGATGGTGGAGATGGTGGACTCCCGGCCGGCCGCGTCGACGATCTGGATGTCGATCTTCGGCCCGTAGAAGGCGGCCTCGCCGGGCGCCTCGGTGAACTCCACCCCGTCGAGCGCGGCGCGGAGCAGCTCCTCGGCCCGCGCCCACGCGGCGTCGTCCCCGACGTACTTCTCCCCCGGCCCGCGCAGCGACAGCCGGAACCCGGCCGCTCGTACGCCGAGCGCGGCGTGCGCCTCGCGGATCAGCCGCAGGATCTCGCGTACCTCGTCGCCGACCTGGTCGAGGGCGCAGAAGTTGTGCGCGTCGTTCAGCGAGATGGCGCGGACCCGGGACAGCCCGCCCAGCACGCCGGAGCGTTCCGCCCGGTACATCCCGCCCAGCTCGGCGATCCGCAGCGGCAGCTCCCGGTAGGAGCGGCCCCGGGCGCGGAACACCAGCGCGTGGTGCGGGCAGAGGGCCGGCCGGAGCACGAACTCGTCGTCGGCGCTCAGCCGCATCGGCGGGAACATGTCGTCGGCGAAGTAGCCCAGGTGGCCGGAGAGCTCGAAGAGCTCCCGTTTGCCCAGCGGCGGCGAGTAGACGTGCCGGTAGCCGGCCCCGCGCTCCAGGTCGCGGACGTACTCCTCGACGGCGTGCCGGGCGGCGGCGCCGGCCGGCAGCCAGATGGGCAGGCCGGCGCCCGCGAGCGGGTCGGAGACGAACAGCTCCAGCTCCCGGCCGAGCCTGCGGTGGTCGATCATGTCGCTCTCCTTGATCGGGTACGACCCGGAGGCGAGGCGGCCCGGAACGCCACGAGGCCCCGGGGCGGTTCGCCCCGGGGCCTCGTCGACGGTTACGTCAGTGCGGCGCGCCGGGGATTCCCGGCGTCGTGGTCACCACCGCGCTGCGCATGCGGCGACGGTACGTGGGCGTCGACGTGCCACGCATCCGGATTTCGCGGTGTCATCGAGGGCGCGGGCGCCCCGGGAAAGGGGGCGGGTCGCCGGCACGGGACCTGCCGGCGACCCGCGGCGGCCCGGTCGTCAGGAACGGGGGACCCGACGTCCGTGTGGCCGCGCGCCGACAACGGTACGCCGACGAGCGCCGATCCGCCGCCCGTCGCCGTGCCACGCGCCACGCCGACGTCCCGTCACATTCGGCGTCGCCGTGTCGTTGTAGTTCGGTGGCCCTGCCGTGTCAGCGGTCACCACCGGCCAGGGCCTCGACCGGTGACGCCGGACACGCCGTCAGGCTCGGTGCAGGCAATCGGGGGAAATCGGCGAGGTGGCAGTCGTGCCCGAACTCATCACTGACGTCGCGTCGCCGACGTGGGCGTACCTCGCGCTGCTCGCGCTGCTGGCCGTCGACGCCTTCGTACCGGTCATCCCGACCCAGGTCGTCATGATCACCAGCGGCGCGCTGACCGTGTACGGCGGGCTGAGCCTGCCCCTCACCATCGCCGTCGGCGCGCTCGGCGTCTTCGCCGGCGACCTGGCCTGCTACCTGATCGGGCGGCGCGCCCCGGACCGCCGGGAGGCGCGGCACGCCATGCCGGGCCGGGCCCGCCGGGTGGCCGGCCGGGTCACCCGGGGGTTACGCGAACCGGGGCCGCTGGTGATCCTGCTCTGCCGATTCGTGCCGGGTGGCCGGATGGCGGCCTGCTTCTCCGCCGGGCGCAGCCGCTACCCGTACCGGCTCTTCCTGCTCTACGAGACCGCCGCGGCGGCCGGCTGGGCGACGTACGGGACGCTGGTCGGGCACCTGGGCGGCACCGCGCTGACCCAGTCGGCCTGGCGGCTGGCGCTGATCGGCGGCGCGGCGGCGGCCGGGTTCGCGGGCGCGGGCTGGGCGATGACCGTGATCAGCGCCCGCAACGCCCGCCGCGAGGTCCCCGTCGACTGACCGGTCCCACCGCTCGCACCGGTGCGCCTCTAGGGGTGGTCCCGGGGATCGATGTCGGTGGCCGTCCCGGATCCGCTTCGGGTGCCCCCGGCGACAGGCTGAGGCATGCCTGGAACCCGGAGACACGGGCTGCTCGCCCTCGGCGGGATCGCCCTGGCGGCGGTGCTCGCCCTGATCGGTCACCTCGAAGTGAACGACGACCTGAATCCCTGGTCGCTGACCGTCAGCGACTTCGCCGTCTCGGACCGGGGCGGCGTCATCGACGTGGCGATGGCGGTTCTCGCCGCGGCCACCGCCGTGCTGATCCCGGCCCTCCGCGCCCCCGGCCGGCTGGTGGCGGTGCTGCTCTGGGCGTGGACCGCCGGGCTGGTGGTCGCCGCGCTGGTACCGACCAACGAACCCGGCCTGCCCATGGACCCCGCCGCCTACCTGCACCGGTACGCCTCGGTGGTCGCCTTCCTCGCGTTGCCGCCGGCCGGCTGGCTGCTCGCCGGGCGGCTGGGCGGACGCGACGCCTCCTGGCTGCGCGCGCTCGCCCTGACCAGCCTGGCCCTGGCCCTGGCCATGGTCTGGACCGCCTACCCGGGGGACCGGGTGCTGATCGGCCTCGCCGAACGGCTGCTGATCCTCGCCGAGGTCGGCGTGCTCGCCGTGGTCGCGGTGAGCCTGGTCCGCCGGCCCGCCCCCACGGCACCGACCGCGGAGACGGGGTTACTCCAGTTCGTGGAGCATGAGCTGGCGGGCGGCCTCGGTGATGGAGCCGGAGAGGCTGGGGTAGATGGTGATCGTCTGGGCCAGCTCGTTCACCGTGAGGTTGTTCTCCACCGCCATGGTGATCGGGAGGATCAGCTCGCTGGCCTTCGGGGCCACCACCACGCCGCCGATCACCTGACCGCTGGCCGGGCGGCAGAAGAGCTTGACGAAGCCGTCGGCCAGGTCGTCCATCTTCGCCCGCGCGTTGCCGGAGAGCGGCAGCATCACCTGGCGGGCCGGGACCTTGCCGGCGTCCACCTCGTCCTGCGAGACGCCGACCGTGGCCAGCTCCGGGTCGGTGAAGACGTTCGCCGCGACGGTACGCAGCCGCAGCGGCCGGACCGCCTCGCCGAGCGCGTGCCACATCGCGATCCGGCCCTGCATCGCGGCGACGCTGGCCAGCGGCAGCACGCCGGTGCAGTCGCCGGCGGCGTAGACGCCGGGGACGTTGGTCCGGGAGACCCGGTCGACCGTGACGTAGCCGCCCCGGGCCAGCTCCACGCCGTACTCGGCGAGGCCGAGGTTGGCGGTGTTGGGGATCGAGCCGACGGCGATCAGCGCGTGCGAGCCGTACACCTTGCGGCCGTCGGAGAGCTCGACCTCGACGCCGTCGGCGGTGCGGCGGACCGCGTCCGCCCGGGAGTTGTTGAGGATGCTCATGCCCCGGTTGCGGAACACCCGCTCGATGGCCATCGCGGCGTCGGCGTCCTCGTGCGGCATCACCCGGTCCCGGCTGGAGACCAGGGTGACCTCGACGCCCATGGCCAGGTACGCGCTGGCGAACTCGGCGCCGGTCACGCCGGAGCCGACCACGATCAGGTGCTCGGGCAGGTCGGGCAGGTCGTACACCTGGCGCCAGGTCAGGATGCGCTCGCCGTCCGGCACGGCGGTGGGGAGCTGGCGCGGGGTCGCGCCGGTGGCGACCAGCACGGTCGAGGCGGCGATGGAGTACTCCTCGGCGCCGTCGGCCGGGGTCACGATCACCCGGTGGGTGTGACCGAGCGTGTCCTCGCCGAGCCGGGCGGTCCCGGCGACGAACGCCACCCCGGCCTTGATCAGCTTGGCGTGAATGTCGGCGGACTGGGCCAGCGCGAGCCGCTTCACCCGCCCGTGCACCGCCGGGGCGTCGACGGTGACCGCCTCCAGCCCG
This sequence comes from Micromonospora sp. IBHARD004, assembly GCF_052814115.1. Classification (NCBI taxonomy): domain Bacteria; kingdom Bacillati; phylum Actinomycetota; class Actinomycetes; order Micromonosporales; family Micromonosporaceae; genus Micromonospora; species Micromonospora sp. IBHARD004. The sequence goes on along the minus strand of NZ_CP199934.1, from coordinate 830,502 downwards.
TCGGAGTGCACCCCGAACTCCTCGGTGTCCCGGTAGCCGGTCACCACCTCCGAGCTGGCGATGAAGGTCTTCGACGGAACGCAGTCGGAGAGCACGCAGGCGCCGCCGGCCCCCTCCGCCTCGACCACGGTGACATCGGCGTCGAGCTGGGCGGCGACCAGCGCCGCCTCGTACCCGGCCGGCCCCCCGCCGATGATCACGATCTGGCTCACAGCGCTCGCCCCTCGTCAATGCTCACAGTGACTTTCTTCTCCCCAACGTGCTCGACACGCACCGTCGTATTCTCCCCCACCCGCCGGCCGGGCTATCGTCATCGCCGTGCGTCATTACGCCGCTTACGGCTCAAACCTGGACCCCGCCCGGATGCGCGCCTACTGCCCGCATTCGCCGATGGTGGGCACCGGCTGGCTGGAGGGGTGGCGGCTCACCTTCGCGGGCGAGGGCGTCATCGGCTGGGAGGGCTCGGTCAGCACCGTGGTCGAGTCCCCGGGTGACCGGGTCTTCGTGGCGCTCTACGACATCCACCCGTACGACGCCGCGCAGCTCGACGAGATCGAGGGCGTGACCGCCGGGACGTACCGCAAGCTCACCGTCCGCGTCTCCACCCTCGACGGGGACGTGACCGCGTGGGTCTACGTCTTCGACGGATACGAGGGCGGCCTGCCGACGTCGTGGTACCTGTCGGAGATCGCGAACGCGGCCGAGAAGGCGGGCGCGCCGGACGACTACGTCACCGAGCTGCGGTCCCGCCCCACCGGCACCGCGTCGGCGTAGCGCGTATCGCACGCCTCCAGTCTGCTCCGGCCGTCGCCCCGACCGGCCGCCGACCCCGGCCCGGGTCGTCAATCACACACCCGTGGTACTCACCGGGGCGGACGGGTCAGGCGGTGGCCGGAACGGTGAGCTGGTACATGTCGACGATCCGCGTGTCGCGCAGCCCCACCGACCGGTAGAGCGAGACCGGCGCGGTCGGGTTGCTCAGGTCGACCCCGAGGCCCGCGGAGGCGCGGCCCTTGGCCGCGTACCGGGCGAAGGCGTGCTGGAGCAGGGCGGCGCCCACCCCCCGGCGCCGCTGCCCGGGCAGCACCGCGAGGTTCTTCACGAAGCCCTCGTTCTGGTCGAGCCCCTGGTCGGAGGACTGAAGTACGCCGGCCGGCTCGCCGTCGACCTCGGCGACGAACCACTCGTCCCAGGCGGTGCCGGCACCGATCCGGGCCCGCCAACGGTCGTAGTCCTGCGGCTCGTAGTCCAGCGTGTCGCGGAAGGCGGCGTCGTAGATCCGGTGGAAGGTGCGCAGCTCGGCGTCGTCGTCGGGGCGGACCGGGCGGACCGTGACGCCGTGCGGCGGGGCGGGCGGTGCGGTGGGCAGGCCGGCCAGCGGGCGGCTCATCCGGACATACCGCTTGGCCAGGATGAACCCGGCGTCGAGAAGCGTCTGCTCCCACTCCTTCTCCGGCTCGTACACCGCGCAGCGGACGGTGAGCGCCGGCAGGTCACGCGCGGCGGCCCGCTCGGCGACCCGGATCAGTTGCCGGGCCAGCAGCGGGGCGCGCAGCGGCCGGCCCCGGTCCGGGTCGACGTACACCTCGACGAACTCGCGCCCCACCCCGGTCGGGTTGTCCACGATCGCCCAGGCGACGACCTCGCCCGCCGGGTCCAGACCCAGCCACGAGTCCGCCGCCGGGTCGACGTACGGCGCGGTCAGGCACTCCGCCACGTCCTCGGCGGAGAAGTCCGGGTATCCGATGGCGAACGTGTCGGCGGCGTGCACCACCTTCAGGATCGCCGGTACGTCGTCCAGGGTGGGTCGGCGGGCGGTCCAGCCGGCGGGAAGCGTCACGCCGCCGATCCTGGCAGCCCACCCGCCGCCCGCGCCGCCCATTTTCCGCCGGCCGACCCCGGAGCCGCCGCTCAGCGGACGGGCCGGCGCAAGAGCCGCCCGTCAGCCGGCCGGGACCGGTCGGCGGAGGTGCAGCCGGACGGCGGTGAGCAGGTCGAGCAGCTCCGCCCCCTCCCCGGGGCCGAGCGCCCGGAACGCGGTCGAGGCCAACCGGTCGGTCACCGCCTCGGCCCAGAGCCGCCGCCGGACCAGCGGCCCCACCGGCGGGTACGGCGGCGGCCAGCCGCAGGCGGCGGCGCCCGCCTCGCCCTCCGGCCCGGCCAGGACCGCCTCCAGCGGGGTCATCCCGGCCGCCCGGACGGCGAGCAGGTACGCCCCGGCGAAGTGCTCGCGGAGCAGGAGCAGCCCGACGGCCGTCCGGGCCCCGGGCGACCGGTCCGGCACCGGCATGGCCCGCCAGGCGGCGAAGAGCGGCATCCCGCTGGCCTCCGCCGCGTCGACGATCCGCTCCAGCAGCCCGACCAGCCGGGCCACCCGCGGCACGTCGCCGAGGTGCTGGGCGCCCCAGCGGCAGCACTCGGCCAGGTTCGCCGCGGCCACCTCCACCGGTGGGACCGTGCGGGCCGCCGCGTCCCAGCCGTCGGCGACCGCGTCGGGGGCGATGAAGCCGAGGGCGGCGGCGACCGTCTCGGCGCGTACGTCGCCGAGGGCGCCGGCCCGGCCGGTGATGTAGAACGCCCAGCCGGAGATGCCGAGCAGGCGGGCCCGGCGCAGTGTCCCCGGGCAGCGGCTGAACGCCTCCCCGAGCTCCAGCACCAGCGGCTTGCTGGCGGCGGCGACCTGCTCGGGGGTCATGCGCCGGACACCGCTGCGAGGGACGTGGACACCGTCCGTCCACCGTGGTCATCCATCCCGGTCAGTCTGCCTGCTGACCGCCGCCGGCGGCATCCCCCGCTTCGGCGTCCAGCGCCTCCACCGCGGCCTCGACCTCACCGGTGCGCCGGCGGGCGGCGGTGACCGCCCGCTCGGCGGCGCGGCGGGCCAGCTTGGCGCGGCTCAGCTCCTGCTCGGCGACGGCCCGCCGGCGCTCCAGCTCGGCGAGTTCGGCCTCGATCCGGTCCAGCTCCGTCGCGCCGTCCTGGGCGGACCGCACCGCGCCGGCCAGCTCCGCCTCGGCGCGTTCCTGGTCGGTCCGGGCGCGGGCCAGCTCACGGTCCAGCGCCCGGCGGCGTTTCGCCCGCTCGGCCCGGGCGGCCCGTTCCGCCGCCCGTTCGTCGCGCGCCCGCCGGGTCTCGGCCCGCTCGGCCGCCCGATCCGGTACGGCGGGCTCCTCCGCGCCGCCGGTGACCAGCCGCAGCTGGGGGCGGGGCACCTCGCCGAAGCCGGCGTAGCTGGTGGCCCGGAGCAGCCGGCCGGAGCGGATCTGTTCGGCCACCTCGGCGTCGGAGAGCGCCGCGTTGAGGGTCGCCTCGACCTCGGCCAGCGGCAGCTTCCCGGCCGGCGGGGCGTCGCCGGTCTCGGCGGCGAGCCGACGTACCTCGGCGACCAGGGCGCCGACCACGGCCCGGCGCTGCGCGGAGAGCTCGCGGAGCTTGGCGCCGCGCAGGTCGCGCTGGGCGGCGCGGAGCGCGTCGGCGAGCTGCGCCAGGTCGGCCACCAGCTCGGGCCGCTGGATGGCCAGCAGGTTGACCAGCCAGGCGGCCACGGTGGGCCGGCGCAGCCGGGCGAGCTCCCGGGCGGCGGTCTGGTCGCCGGCCCGGCGCGCCTCGGCGACGACGGCGTCCCGGGCGGCGACGAACCGGTCCGGTGGCGTCGCGTAGAGCCGCTGGACCAGCTCGCGGGAGGGGCCGGGCACCGGCTCAGGCGTCGAACCGGGTGCCCGGCTCGAGCCGCTGGTACTCGGTGTTCGACAGCGCGGTGTACTGCCGGTTGAGCACCGCGAACCCGTTGTCGTTGAGCAGTCCGTCGTGCAGGGCGTACGCGCGGCGCGGGGCGACCGCCCGGATGAAGTCGACGACCTCGGAGAACTTCGACCAGGGCGCGTGGATCGGCGCGAAGAGGGTGTCCACCTGGACCTCCTCCGGCACGACCAGGGCGTCCCCTGGGTGGTAGACGACGTCGTTGAGCAGGTAGCCCAGGTTCTCCACGACCGGGATGTCCGGGTGGATGACGGCGTGCCGGCCGCCGTACGCGCGGACCGCCACCCCGGCGGCGGTGAACGACTCGCCCGGCGCGACCACGGTCAGCGCCTCTTCCGCGTCACCGAGGACGCCGGCGAGCGAGGCCGGACCGTTGATGGTGAACGGGCGACGCTCCAGCGCCCGGGCGAGCGTCTCCGGGTTCACGTGGTCCGGGTGCTCGTGGGTGATCAGCACCGCGTCCGCCCCGTCCAACGCCTCGGGCTCGCTGAGCACCCCGGGGTCGACGACGAGCACTCCCCCGTCGTGCTCCACCCGGACACAGGAGTGGGCGTACTTGGTGACCTGCATCGTGACTCCTCGATTATCGAATCGTGACGTCCTCAGCGCAGTCTGCCGGAACCGGCGCGGTGTCGCGCCGCGTCCGACGTATCGCCCCGGGACGGGGCCACGAGGATCGGAGCGGGGATGAGCGTAAGAACAGGACGGCGTCGGGGCGTACCCCTGGCGGCGGTGGGATTGGTGGCGGTGCTGTTTGCCGGCGGTTGCGGCGCGGGAGAGCCGACGAGGTCCAGCGGCCCGGCGGCGGAGGCGCCGGCTGGCGGCGCGGCCGACCGGGGCCAGGCGGCGCCGGGCGAGGCCGGCGCGGACGCGCCGGACCTGCGGGTCGACCAGCGGTCGATCATCTACACCGGAACGATGCAGGTGCAGGTCGACGACGTGGAGCGGGCCGCCCGGGAGGCGATCGCCGCGGTGACCGCGGCGGGCGGGTTCGTCGGCGGCGACCAGCGGCGCAGCGAGTCGGCGGACGCGCGGGCGGAGTTGGAGCTGCGGGTGCCGGCGGCGAAGTTCACCGCGGTCGTGGACGAGCTGGCGAAGCTGGGCCGGCAGCAGCGGCGCGAGGTGCACACCCAGGACGTCACCGAGGAGACGGTCGACCTGGACGCCCGGATCACCAGTCAGCGGGCCCGGGTGGAGAGCGCCCGCAAGCTGCTGAGTCGGGCCACCTCGACGAGTGAGCTGGTGAGCCTGGAGAACGAGTTGGGCCGGCGGGAGGCCGACCTCGCCTCGTTGGAGGCGAAGAAGCGCCGGCTGGCCGACCTGACCGCGCTCTCCACCATCACGGTGACGTTCGTCGGGAGGGACGCCTCCACCGAGGAGGAGCAGACCGACGTCGGGTTCCTGGTCGGGCTGCGGGGTGGCTGGCAGGTCTTCGTCGCCTCGGTGACCGTCCTGCTCACGGTGCTCGGCGCGCTGCTGCCGTGGCTGGTGGCGGTCGGCGTACCGGTCGCGCTGCTGGTCCGGGTGCTGCGCCGTAGCCGGCGTCGGCGGACGCCGCCGGCCGGGCCGACGCCGCCGCTCGGGCCGCCGGCCGGACCTACCGCGCCGCCGCCAGTGCCCGCAACGCGGTCTGCACCATGAGGCGTACGCCGACCGGGATGGCGCGCTCGTCCGGATCGAAGGAGGCCCGGTGCAGGTCCACGTTGGGACCGGACCGGCCGACGCCGAGGCGGGCGAGCGCGCCCGGCACGTGCTCCAGGTACCAGGAGAAGTCCTCGCCGCCCATGCTCTGCGGGGTCTCCGCGATCCCCTCGGGGCCGAGCGCGGCGGCGGTCGCGGCGGTCAGCACCCCGATGGCCCGGGCGTCGTTGCTGACCGGCGGGCGACCGCGCAGGTATTCCAGGTCGACCGTCGCGCCGGTGGGGGCGATGACGTCCCGGACCACCTGAGCGACGATCTTCGGGGCCTGCTCCCAGGTGTCGCGGTCCATCACCCGCAGGGTGCCGGCGGCGCAGGCCTCGGACGGGATGACGTTGTAGCGGGTGCCGGCCGAGGCGTGGCCGAAGACCAGCAGCAGCCCGCTGTTGGCCGGCACCCGGCGGCTGACCAGGGCAGGCACCTCGGTGACCAGCCGGCCGAGCGCGTCGACCAGGTCGACGGTCAGGTGCGGGCGGGCGGTGTGCCCGCCCGGCCCGGTGAGCCGGACGGTGACGTTGTCGGCCGCGGCGGTGATCGGGCCGACCCGCAGGCCGACCTTGCCCACCGGCAGGTTCGGGTCGCAGTGCACGGCGAAGATCTGCACCACGTCGTCGAGGCCGCCGGCCTCGATGACCTCCAGGGAGCCGCAGGGCAGGATCTCCTCGGCCGGTTGGAAGATGAGCCGGACCCGGCCGTCGAGCTGGCCCAGGTCGGCGAGCTGGGCCAGCAGCATGCCGACGCCGAGCATCACGGAGGTGTGCACGTCGTGCCCGCAGGCGTGGCAGACGCCGTCCACCGTGGACCGGTACGGCACGTCCTTCGGGTCGGTCAGCGGCAGCGCGTCGATGTCGGCGCGGAGCGCGATCACCGGGCCGTCCGGCCGCCCGTCGATGTCGCAGATGACGCCGTTGCCCTTGGGCAGCAGGCGCGGGTTCAGCCCGGCCAGGGAGAGCTCGCGGGCGATCAGCGCCGCCGTCTCGAACTCCTCGCCGGAGAGCTCCGGGTGGGAGTGGATGTGACGGCGGGTGGCGATGAGGCCGGGTACCCGGAGGGCGAGCAGATGGTCCAGCTCGAAGGGCAGGGGCTGGGACCCGGACGGCGCCTCCGGCCAGGACGACGCCAGCTGGCCGCCGGTGGGCAGCGTCAACGCACTCGTCACGTCGAATTCTCGATCACTAGAGATGGATGGATCATCGGGGAGAACAGCAGACAGCCTAGACCTCCGGCGGTGACGCTGGGCAACATCTTTCCCGTAGCGATCGGACCGCACAGCGTCACGAATGCCCTGGTGAGAGGGCTCGAATATCTGCGGGACAGCAGGTAGATCGCGGTCGAACGCCGTCATCTGCCCCCCACCTCCTACAACGCGTAACCGTTTCGGCGGTCACGAAAACCCAGGACGTCGTTCCGAATTGTCGCATTAGTCGCGAAGATTAACTGCCGCTCCGACAATTAACCGACGACGCTCGGCGGCCGGGCGGCTCCCGACGGTGACATGACCGACCCGAACGCGACCGCACAGGCTGTCCGTCCCGATCACCCGATCGGGTTTACCCGCATTCCCGATCCGCACACTCGGGCGGGCGGCGGGGCCCCGCTGCCCCGGACCGGCCGGCCGGGCCGGGCGACGTCGCCCGGGAGGTCCGCGCCGCGCCTCCGCTCCGCCGACGTACGGGGAGAAGACCGACTGTAGCGCCGCCCGACGATCCCCGGCGACGCCCGTTTTCGCAGCTCGGAAGCGCGGACGGCGGCCCGCGCCGGCGCCGGGGCGCCGGCGGGACCGCCGTCGACGAAGGTCAGAACCGGTCGCTCGGCCGGTACGTCCCCCACACCGCGCGCAGCGTGCCGCAGACCTCGCCCACCGTGGCCCGGGCCCGCAGCGCCTCCTTCATCGGGTAGAGCACGTTCGCGGAGCCCTCGGCGGCGTCGCGCAACTCCGCGAGCGCCCGCTCGACCGCCCCGTTGTCCCGCTCGGCGCGGAGCTTCGCGAGCCGCTCCGCCTGGGCCGCCTCGATGGTCGGGTCCACCCGCAGCGGCTCGTACGGCTCCTCCTCGTCGAGAGTGAAGCGGTTGAGGCCCACCACCACCCGCTCGCCGGAGTCGATCTCCTGCGCGATCCGGTACGCCGACTGCTCGATCTCCCGCTTCTGGAAGCCGGCCTCGATCGCGTCCACCGCCGAGCCGTGGTCGGCCACCCGCTCCATCAGCTCGGTCGCCGCCGCCTCGATCTCGGCGGTCATCGCCTCCACCACGTACGACCCGGCGAACGGGTCCACGGTGGCGGTCAGGTCCGTCTCGTACGCCAGCACCTGCTGGGTCCGCAGCGCCAGCCGGGCCGCCTTCTCGGTGGGCAGCGCGATCGCCTCGTCGAAGCTGTTGGTGTGCAACGACTGGGTGCCGCCGAGCACCGCGCCGAGCCCCTGGACCGCCACCCGGACCAGGTTGACCTCCGGCTGCTGGGCGGTGAGCTGCACGCCCGCGGTCTGGGTGTGGAACCGCAGCATCATCGACTTCGGGTCCTTCGCGCCGAACTCGTCGCGCATCAGCCGGGCCCAGATCCGCCGGGCGGCGCGGAACTTGGCGACCTCCTCCAGCAGGGTGGTCCGGGCGACGAAGAAGAACGACAGCCGGGGCGCGAAGTCGTCCACGGCCAGCCCGGCCGCCAGCGCGGCGCGGACGTACTCCACGCCGTTGGCCAGCGTGAACGCGATCTCCTGCGCGGGCGTCGCGCCGGCCTCCGCCATGTGGTAGCCGGAGATGGAGATGGTGTTCCACTTCGGCACCTCCTTGCGGCAGTACGCGAAGGTGTCGGCGACCAGCCGCAGCGAGGGCTTCGGCGGGAAGATGTACGTCCCCCGGGCGATGTACTCCTTGAGGATGTCGTTCTGGATGGTGCCGTTCAATGCGCCCCCGGCGACCCCGTTCTCCTCGGCGACGAGCTGGTAGAGCAGCAGCAGCACCGAGCCGGGCGCGTTGATGGTCATCGAGGTGGAGACCTTGTCCAGCGGGATGCCGTCGAAGAGCAGCCGCATGTCCTCGATGGAGTCGATGGCCACGCCGACCTTGCCCACCTCGCCGTGCGCGATCGGGTCGTCGGAGTCGTACCCCATCTGGGTGGGCAGGTCGAAGGCGACCGAGAGGCCCATCGTGCCGGCCCGCAACAACTGGTGGTACCGCGCGTTGGACTCGGTGGCGGTGCCGAAGCCGGCGTACTGCCGCATCGTCCACGGGCGGGAGGTGTACATGGTGGGGTAGACCCCGCGGGTGTACGGGAACTCGCCCGGCGCGCCCAGCCGGTCCGCCAGCTCCCCGGGGAGGTCGGCCGCCGTGTAGACGCCCTTGATGGGGAAACCGGACTCGCTTGACCGCCGTTCGCTCATTACCGGATGGTAGGACGCCAGCGGACGTCGGTGGGTGAGGGATACCGCACACCACGTCGACGGAGATTGACGAGAGGTGAACACCTGGCCACATACCGTCGAGTAAGTAAACGTCCGCCGCGTCGGGTTTCGCATCGGCCGTCGGAACCCGCAAGATAGGGGGGTTGTGTCCCAGCCCCCCTCGATATCCCCCGGTGGCTTTTCTGTGACTCAGATCCCGACGTGGAGCGGTGGACCAGTCAGTCCCCCGAACGGACGCGCGGCACCCGGCACCACCATCGGTGGTCGCTACTCGCTGCGGTCCCCGGTGGGCAACGGCGGCATGGGCACGGTCTGGCGCGCCACAGACACGCTGCTGCGCCGTGACGTGGCGGTCAAGGAGGTTGTCCTCCCGCCCGGGCTGGCCCCGAGCGACCGCGACGCGATGTACGAGCGCACCCTGCGCGAGGCCCGCGCGGCCGCCGCGATCCAGCACCCCGCGGTGGTCCAGGTGTACGACGTGGTCACCGAGGGTGGCCGGCCGTGGATCGTGATGGAGCTGCTGGACGCCCGCAGCCTCGCCGACATGGTCATCGAGGACGGGCCGGTGGCGCCCCGCGCGGTCGCCAAGATCGGCATCGCTCTGCTCGGCGCCCTGGAGGTCGCGCACGCGATCGGCGTGCTGCACCGGGACGTGAAGCCGGCCAACGTGCTGATCTGCAACGACGGTCGCTGCGTGCTGACCGACTTCGGGGTGGCCCGGATGCCCACCGACGTGCAGCTCACCACGCCCGGCATGGTGCTCGGGTCGCCGCACTTCATCTCGCCGGAACGGGCGATGGGCCAGGAGTTCGGGCCGCCGAGCGACCTCTTCTCGCTGGGCGTCACGCTCTACACGGCGGTGGAGGGGCGGCCGCCCTTCGACAAGGGCGACCCGATCGAGACGATGCACGCCGTGGTCGAGGACCCGCCGGCCACCCCGCAGCGCAGCGGTCCGCTGACCCGGGTGCTGATGGGGTTGCTGGAGAAGGACCCGGCCCGCCGGCTGGACGTGCACACCGCCCGGGCCATGCTGCGCGAGCTGCTCGCCGGCCCGCTGACCAGCACCGCGACCGCGGTCAACTCGGTCACCGACCCGTACGCCGTGGTGCCGGTGCAGCGGCCGGCCGCGCCGCCGCCCCCGGCCGCGCCGGAGCCGAAGCCGACCGGCCAGATCGGCGGCCGGGCGATGATCGGGCCCGGTGAGTCGCTCACCGACCGGCTCGCCGCGCTGCGCCGGGGCGAGCGCCCCGAGGCGGCGGCCGCGGGCGGCGCCGCGCTCGACGAGACCAGCGCGGACGCGCTGGCCGGTCCGCTGCACACCCCGACCGGGGCGATGCCCACGCCGGGACGCGCGGGCACCGCGTACGGCACGCCCGAGGCAACCCAGCGGATCTCCCCGGACGCCACCCAGCGCCTCGGCCATCAGGGGGCGCCGGAGGCCACCCAGCGGATCTCCACCGGCCACCCGGACGCCACCCAGGCGGTGTACGGCCGGGCACCCGAGGCCAGCCGGCCCGGGTACGGCGGCGGCCAGTGGTCGGTGCCGGGCACCGGGCAGCCGTGGGCCTCGCCGGGCACCGCCCCCGGCGGGTCCGGCTCCGGTGGCGCGCTGGGCACGCTGAAGGGCACCGGCGGCACGGTGGTCGGCACCGTCAAGGGCTGGCCGCGCAAGGCGCAGCTCGCCGCGGCCGGCGGGCTGGCGGTGCTGCTGCTGATCGGCGCGGTCGTGCTGTTCAGCGGCGACCCCGAGCCGAACCGGCAGATCGTCACGTCGCTGCCGACCGCGACGGCGCCCGCCGGGCCGGGCGTGGAGATGCAGGAGCACTCGGCCAAGGGCATCAGCCTCCAGGTGCCGAAGGGTTGGGACCGGAAGAGCGCCGGGGTCTTCGTCGACTACGTCGACCCGCAGGACAACGGGCGCAAGGTGCGGATCCTCGCCGAGCAGTGGAGCGGCACCTCGGTCAGTTGGGCGGAGTTCGCCTCCCGGAACCTGCGGAACAAGAGCAAGTCCTGCGCCAAGCCCTACCAGGAGCTCGCGATGTCGCAGCCGAAGCTCGCCGGCGAGCCGGCGGCCGAGTTCGAGTACACCTGCGGCGACGGCGAAACCAAGCGGCACGGGGTGTGGCGCGGGGTGGTGAAGGACGGCAAGGTCTACTCGTTCTACCTGACCGCCAACGACGCCGAGTTCGACGCGAGCCGGCCGATCTTCGAGGCGATGGCGAGGTCCTTCCAGCTCACCGGGGCCAACTGAGTCGAGGCCGCGGGCCATTGGTGATCCGCCGCCGTGCTATCAAGGGGCAATGGCGGCGGAAACCACTGAACTTGACGAACTTCGCGAGCAGGCCCGGCGGTGGCTCGACGACGACCCCGACCCGACCAGCCGGGACGAGCTGCGGGCGGTGCTCGACGGGCTGCCGGCCAGCGCGCCGGAGCTGGCCGACCGGTTCGCCGGGCCACTGACCTTCGGCACCGCCGGCCTGCGCGGCCCGCTGCGCGCCGGCCCGAACGGGATGAACCTCGCGGTGGTCACCCAGGCCGCCGCCGGGCTGGTCGGCTGGCTCGCCGCCCAAGGCGGGACCGGCCCGCTGGTGATCGGGTACGACGCCCGGCACGGTTCCCGGGCCTTCGCCGAGCGCACCGCCCAGGTCGCCACCGGGGCGGGGCGCCCCGCGCTGCTGCTGCCCCGGCCGCTGCCCACGCCGGTGCTCGCGTACGCGGTGCTGCACCTCGGCGCGGTGGCCGGGGTGATGGTCACCGCCAGCCACAACCCGCCGCAGGACAACGGCTACAAGGTCTACCTGGGCGCGCAGCTCGGTGGGGAGCTCGGTGGGGGCGCGCAGATCGTGCCGCCGGCCGACGCCGGCATCGAGTCCGCGATCCGGGCGGTGGGCCCGCTGGCGCAGGTGCCGCTCGGCCCGGCCGGCGAGGTGCTCGGCGACGACCTGGTCGCCTCCTACGTGGCCCGGGCCGCCACGCTGATCGACCCGGACGGCCCCCGGGATCTGAAGGTGGCGTACACCCCGCTGCACGGGGTGGGCGGCGCGGTGCTGACCGCCGCCTTCGCCGCGGCCGGCTTCGCGGTGCCGGGCGTGGTGCCCGACCAGGCCGAGCCGGACCCGGCCTTCCCGACGGTGAGCTTCCCCAACCCGGAGGAGCCGGGCGCGGTCGACCGGCTGGTGGCGCTGGCCGACTCGATCGGCGCCGACATCGCCATCGCCAACGACCCGGACGCGGACCGCTGCGCGGTGGTCATCTGCGGCGGGGTGGGTTCGGAGAGCGCGAAGAGTGAGCTTGCGAGACTCGCAGTCGGGGGCGAAGGCCGGCGCAGCTGGCGGATGCTGCGGGGGGACGAGGTGGGGGTGCTGCTCGCCGACCACCTGATGCGCCGGGGCGTGACCGGCCTGTACGCCACCACCATCGTCTCCTCGTCCCTGCTGCGGGCGATGTGCGCGGCCCGTGGCCTGCCGTACGACGAGACGCTGACCGGGTTCAAGTGGATCGTCCGGGCCGGTGGCGGGGCCGAGCCGCTGGTGTTCGGGTACGAGGAGGCACTCGGCTACTGCGTGGCGCCGGGGCACGTTCGGGACAAGGACGGCATCACCGCCGCGCTGACCGTCGCCGAGCTGGCCGCCGGGCTGAAGGCGCAGGGCCTTACCCTCGGCGACCGGCTCGACGAGCTGGCCGCCGAGTTCGGCGTCCACCACACCGACCAACTCTCGATGCGGGTCGAGGACCTGCGGGTGATCGACCGGATGATGGCACGGATCCGGGCGGACACCCCGACGACCCTGCTCGGCCACCAGGTCACCGAGTCGACGGACCTGCTTCCGGAGGCCGACGTGGTGATCCTGCGGACCGACGCGGCCCGGGTGGTGATCCGGCCCTCCGGCACCGAACCGAAGCTCAAGGCGTACCTGGAGGTGGTGGCGCCGGTCGCGGACGGCAACGTCACCGCGGCCCGGCTGCGCGCGGTCGCCGCGGTCTCGGCGCTCCGCGCGGAGATCGCCGCCGCCCTCGGGCTCTGACGACGGTCCCGGGCGTCGTCACGGCGCCCGGGACCCCGCTCACTCCAGGGACGGGTCGAGGGCCACGCCCCTGGGCTCAGGCTCGTTTGCCGAGGGCGGCGTCGACGGCCTGGCCCAGGGCGGCGACCACCAGGCCGACCGAGGGGCGGACCACCGAGTCGTCCAGGCTGACGTTGCCGGAGAAGCCGGCGCCGCCGGCGATCTCCTCCAACCGGCGGCGGGCGTCCCGGGCGTCGTCGCCGGTCAGCCCCAGCGCCGGCTCCATCCGCAGCACCGCGACCAGGGTGGCCAGCGCGGCGGTCCGCTCGTCGGGGAGTTCGCCGCTGGTGAGCGCCGCGGCCAGCCGGCGGCGGATGTCCGCCTCCACCGAGGTGTCGGCGACCGGGTAGCGGTGCACGTGGATGAAGCCCAGCTCGGTCTCGTCGACGTCCCGGACCACCCCCTGGCCGCACAGGTCGCCGAGGATCCGGTCGCGCAGGCCGTGCCGCAGCCGCTGCACCCAGGAGGACGGCGTGTGCGGGGTGTCGGCGGCGATCCGGGCGAGCACCTCGTCGGCGACCGGCTCGCCGGTGGGCGCCGGATCGGTCACCGCCAGGCTTCCCTCGGAGTACGCGATCCGGCCGGCCAGGGCCAGCTCGATCAGCACCGCGGCGGCCATCCCGAGGTCCAGGCTGATCCGCGGCATGGTCGCCTTGCCGGTTTCGTCGTCATAGGCGAGAAGCAGCAGCTCTTCGGCGAGCGCAACACCAGTCATGGCCCGAGACGGTAGCCGTTGTCCGCATCCCCCCGCGCGACAACTCGCCCGGTCGACCCGTCCGGCCCGCCGGGGTCACCGACAGGCCGAGCGGTCGCGTCAGAAGCGGGGCATGCCGCCGAACTGGCGGTCGCCGGCGTCGCCGAGGCCCGGGACGATGAACATCCGGTCGTTCAGGCCCTGGTCGATCGAGGCGGTGACCAGGCGCAGCGGCAGGCGCGACTGCTCCAGCCGCTCGATGGCCACCGGCGCGACGAGGACGCAGAGCACGGTGATGTCGGTGCAGCCGCGGTCGGCGAGCAGCCGGCAGCTGTGCTCCAGCGACCCGCCGGTGGCCACCATCGGTTCGAGGACCAGCACCGGCAGGCCGGTCAGGTCGCGGGGCAGCGACTCCATGTACGCGCGCGGCTCGAACGTCACCTCGTCCCGGGCCAGGCCGACGAAGCCCATCGACGACTCGGGCAGCAGGCCGAGCGCGGCGTCGGCCATGCCGAGACCGGCCCGCAGCACCGGCACCAGCAGCGGCGGGTTGGCCAGCCGGGTGCCCTCGGTGGCGGTGACGGGGGTCTGGATCGGGTACTTCTCGATGGGGAAGGAGCGCGCGGCCTCGTACACCAGCATGGTGGTGAGTTCGTGCAGCGCGGCCCGGAACGACGACGAGTCGGTCCGGGCGTCCCGCATGGCGGTCAGCCGCGACTGGGCGAGCGGGTGGTCAATGACGTGTACGTCCACGATCGCTCAACCTACCGGTCCGCCGGGGCCCGCACTGCGGGTGCGGGGTGACCAGCGACGCCGCTCACGTGTGGCGCTCCCGACCAGGCGACCGTGACCAAGATCACCCGACGCGCGGATGCGTAGTATTCAAGGCATGACGGCGACAGCGACGTCGGCCCGGTCGGACCTCTCCGAGCTGGGACGATCCGAGACCGCTCTGCGGACCTTCCTGCACGGCCTGCCCGGCGTGGACCAGGTCGGCGCGGAGCAGCGGGCGGCACAGCTCGGCACCCGCTCCATCAAGACCACGGCCAAGGCCCAGGCCATCGACCTGGCGATCCGGATGGTCGACCTGACCACCCTCGAAGGGGCCGACACCCCCGGCAAGGTGCGGGCGCTCGCCGCGAAGGCGCTGCGCCCCGACCCGGCCGACCCGACCTGTCCGCACGTCGGCGCGGTCTGCGTCTACCCGGCGATGGTCCCGTACGTGGCCGAGGTGCTGCGCGGCAGCGGGGTCCACCTGGCCAGCGTGGCGACCGCCTTCCCGTCCGGACAGGCCCCGCTGGAGATCAAGCTGGCGGACGTCCGGGCGGCCGTCGAGGCCGGCGCCGACGAGATCGACATGGTGATCAACCGGGGCGCGTTCCTGGCCGGGCGCTACAAGGAGGTCTACGACGAGATCGTGGCCACCAAGTCCGCCTGCGGGGACGCCCACCTCAAGGTGATCCTGGAGACCGGCGAGCTGGCCACGTACGACAACGTGCGGCGGGCCTCCTGGCTGGCCATGCTGGCCGGCGGCGACTTCATCAAGACCTCCACCGGCAAGGTTCCGGTCGCCGCGACGCTGCCGGTGACCCTGGTGATGCTGGAGGCGGTCCGCGACTTCCGCGCCGCCACCGGGCGGCAGGTCGGCGTGAAGCCGGCCGGCGGCATCAAGACCACCAAGGACGCGATCAAGTACCTGGTCATGGTCAACGAGACCGTCGGCGCGGACTGGCTCGACCCGGACTGGTTCCGGTTCGGCGCGTCCAGCCTGCTGAACGACCTGCTCATGCAGCGCACCAAGCTGACGACCGGCGTCTACTCCGGTCCCGACTACTTCACCCTGGACTGAGGTACGGGGCGGGCCGACCTGCGAGGGAGGCTCGGATACCGCCCCTGACCTGCTAGAACACCCCTCATTGGCACACGTCAGCACGCATCACTACGCGCTGGCGTGTGCCTTTTTTGTGCCCCAAATCGCGCTCGGTAGTTGTGCTGGTGAGCCAACGCAGTTATTGTGTGATGAACGCACAACAGAAGACGGGCCCGGCAGGTGCGCTAACACCTGTGCTCCGGGCCCTTGATCGCCTAAGTAGGAGGCGACCCGTGACTATTTCAGCACACGCACCCGTCCCCGCCGGTAGCCGGCTGATCGACGCCGACACCATCCCGCTTCCCCGCCCCCGACCGGCCGTCGAGCTGGTCACCGCCCCGTGCCCGCCCTGGTGCCGCCGTGACCACTCCGGCGAGCAGATCGAGGTCGACGGCTTCCTCCTCGGCACCGTCCACGACCAGGTGCTCGCCGAGCTGACTGCCGGCGACCCGGCCACCTACCGCGACCCGGCCACCGCCACCGTGCTGGTCGAGCGCAGCGACGAGGACGGCGCGGTCATCAGCCCGGCCCGCGTGGTCCTGACGGTCGCCGAGGGGCCAGAGGGCGCCTACGTCGGCGGTGAGGGCGTCCAGGGCTGGACGGGCAGCGTCGAGCAGGCACGCGCCCTGGCCGCCGCGCTGCTGGCCGCCGCCGAGCTGGTCGAGGGCGGTGCGCGATGAGTCCTCTCGCCAACCTGCTGCTGGCCGTGCTCGGCCTGCCCGTCGTGGTCGGCGGTGTCGCCCTGGTCGCCCGGCACCTGGTCTACCGGCACGCCAACGAGTACGCCGGCACCGTTCGCCGCGAGCAGGTCGCCCGCCGGCTCGCCGACCGTCCGAAGGAGTTGACCTGGTGAGCACGTACGGAGAGCGTCCGGCCGAGCCGGGCGAGGTGTGCACCTGCGGGCGGCCCGCCGTGAAGGTGTTCACCGGCGGCCGGCACGGCGACACCGGCTACTGCGGGCTGCCGGACGGCGGCCAGAAGGGCCCGTGCGCGTTCTGCGACGGCCCGCGCCACGAGAGCCAGCGATGCCCCAGCTACCAGCTGCGCCCGACCGGAGGTACCCGGTGAACCTGACCACCATCACCAGCCGTGCCGCTGCCGCCCTCGTGGCGGCGGTGGCCGGCAGCGCGTCCTACGTCCACATCCGCGACGTCGCCACGAACGCCGGCGAGCACCCCGGCGTCGCCGCCGTCCTGCCCCTGGCCATCGACGGTCTGATCCTGGTCGCCACCCTGGCGATGCTCGACGACAAGCGGCACCAGCGGCGCCCGCGGCTGTCCGCCCGGGTCGCGCTGGTGTTCGGCATCCTCGCCACCCTCGCCGCCAACGTGGCCTCCGCCGAGCCGACCATCACGGCCCGACTGGTCGCCGCCGTGCCGGCGGTGTCCTTCCTTCTGGCCGTCGAGGTGCTCGCCCGCTCCGGCAAGCCGCTGCCGGTCGTGTCTCCAATTGGAGACGCCGAGCTGGTCGAGGTGACGCCAGAGCCGGCCCCGGTCGACCCGTGGAACTACGCCGAGCCGATCGGCCCGGTGACGCCACCGCCGCCGCCGGTTGACGCCAAGCCGGCCGCCAAGCGGACACGTCCCCGTTCCCTCACCAGCGCGGAGAAGGTGGCCCGTGCTGCCGCCAAGCTGCCCGCCGGAACGGTGGCGCAGGTCGCCGCCAAAGCCGGCGTGAGTGAGTCCACCGCCCGCCGCTATCTGCCGTCACCAACCGCGCCGGTAGCTGCGGAAACCCGCATCAACGGCACGCCAGTCCTGGAGGCCACCGGTGTGTGACAAGCCCTGCACCCGCTGCCCCGAACTGGACGCGCGGCTCGCCGGTATCGCCGGCGGGCTGCACGCCCTGGCCGCCCTCATCAACAAGGAACTGACCGAAGAACAAACCATGTCCCGCCGCGAGCTGCTCGACGTCACCGCCGTGCGGATCGAGAACCTGGCCGCCAACGCCATGGGGAGGTACTGACCATGACCACCATCCCGTTCGACGAGTTCGACGACGCCGAGTCGTACGACCTCGACGCGCTGCCCGCCGGCGGCCCGGTCGACCCGCCGGACCGCAAGGTCACGTTCGGCGACCTGGTGTCGCGCACCGACCAGCGGCGCCCGATCGTCCCGGCGTCGCTGCGCTCGACCGACCAGCGGCGCGCACTGTCCCGCTGGGCCGCCGCCTACGGGCTGCACACCGCCGCCTACCACCTGACCCGATCCCCGAAGTACGCCGCCAAGGTCGCCGCCTACGCGCCGCGTGGGGCGTGGCGGGCCGGCTCGTCGACGTTCTGGTGGGCCGCCGGCGGCAAGCACAACTGGCAGGGCCGGCAGTCCGCCGCCAACACCGAGGACTGGCACCTGTGGCAGTCGATGAACCGGGTACGCGCGAAGGAGTCCGGCGCCCGCTGGTGGGTGGTCGGCGCCGGCCTGGTGCTGCTGCTCGCGCTGGTCGTCGCCGCGGTGGTGGCCGACATGCCGCCGGTCGGTTGGTACGCCGTCCTCGTCGCCCTGGTGCTGCTCGCCGCCCGCCACGGGCGGCCCGGTGACAAGCCGATCCTTGACCGGGTGACGCCCGGCCGGGCGTACCGCAAGCTGACCGCCGAGGTCGTGCGGGCGGCGCTGCTGGCCACCGGGTACGGCAAGGAGCCGGGAGACTTCCAGTTCCCGCGTGAGATCCACCGCGACGGGCCCGGCTACTCGGCGCTGGTCGACCTCCCGGCGGGTGTCACCGCGGCGATGGTGATGGACAAGCGCGCCCAGCTCGCCGGCTCGCCGGCGCTGCGGCTGCCCGTCGACCAGGTGTGGCTCAAGCCCGGCAAGCACGCCGGGCAGGTCGAAATCTGGGTGTCCGACGTGCCCGTCTCGCACACCGCTCAGCCGAAGTGGCCGCTGCTGAAGGCCGGGAAGGCTGACCTGTTCAAGCCGCTGCCGTTCGGCACCAACGAGCGCGGCGCCCCGCTGGCGCTGCTGCTCATGTTTACCAACCTGGTCATCGGCGCGATCCCGCGCATGGGTAAGACGTTCGTGTTGCGCCTGGCGCTGCTCGCCGCCGCCCTCGACCCGCGGGCCGAAATCTGGGCAGTGGACCTCAAGGGCACCGGCGACCTGGGGATGCTGCAGCCGGTCGCCACTGAGTACATCGTCGGCGACGACGAGGAGGAGATGACCGCGCTGCTCGGCGCGCTGCGGGACCTGTCCCGGGAGCTGCGCCGGCGGGCGAAGGTGATCCGCGGCCTGCCCCGCGACGTGTGCCCGGAGTCGAAGGTGACGCCGGAGCTGGCCGCGAACCGGTCGCTGGGCCTGCACCCGATCGTGGTGGGCATCGACGAGTGCCAGGTGATGTTCACGCACCCGAAGTACGGCGACGAGTTCGAGGCGCTGTGCACTGACCTGATCAAGCGCGGGCCGGCGCTCGGCATCATGCTGCTCCTGGCCACGCAGCGGCCCGACGCGAAGAGCCTGCCGACCGGGATCTCCGGCAACGCTGGCGCCCGGTTCTGCCTGCGGGTGATGGGGCAGAGCGAGAACGACATGGTGTTGGGCACGTCGATGTACAAGAACGGCTACCGGGCCACCCAGTTCACCGCCGCCGACAAGGGCATGGGCCTGCTGGTCGGCGCGTACGACGACCCGACGATGGTCCGCACGTACTACGTGGACGCCCCGACCGCTGAGCGGGTGGTGGAGCGCGCCCTCGAGCTGCGCCAGCGGGCGGGCACGCTGCCGACCGCCGACCAGCAGCGCGAGCGGGTCCCGGCGTACAACCTCCTCGCCGACGTGCGGGCGGTGTGGGTCGACGGTGAGACGGCGCTGTGGTCGGAGCTGATCGTGCCCCGCCTCGCCCAGCTGCGGCCCGACATCTACGGCCAGTGGGACGTCAAGACGTTCGGCGCCGCGATGAAGGCCGCCGGCGTCGCCACCGTGTCGATCCACCGCAAGCTCGACGGCGGGAAGGGCTCGACGAAGTACGGCGTCAAGCTCGACGCCCTGGCCGCCGTCCTGCCCGCCGACCAGCGGCCCGCGATCGGCGACTGATAGCGGGGGGTGCGCTATCCGATAGCGCACGGGCTAGCGCACCCCACCGCCTGTGACCTGCGGATAGCCCGATAGCCCGGTGGCTGGCCAGCCACCCGAAGATCGCCCAGGAGGGCACCGTGAGAGGGACCCTGTTCGCAATCGCTATCACCGGCGTGGTCGTCCTGCGCTACGTCGTCAGCTCGTGCATCATCCGACCGTTCCGCGACTGCTGGCTGTGCAAGGGCCGCGGCTACTTCCACAGCAAGCGCAAGCGCAAGCTGTCCCGGGGCTGCCGGCGCTGCGGGTACACCGGGAAGCGGCTGCGGATCGGCCGGCGACTGTGGAACCGCGCCCGGCGCGTCCAGCGCGAGGCGTAACCCGATCAAAGCGTGACAACGGCCCCCGGCATCACGCTGGGGGCCGTTGTCACGCTCAGTATCGGTTACAGACGGTCAATCTTGGGCGAGTCACCACCAGATTTCACCCTGAGTGACCCACTCCACGGCGCTTCCCACTACGTAGCGTGACGCCAAACGTGCGGGGAGAGAAAGCCTGACGGCTGGCGGGGGTCCGGGCCGCCCCCCGGTCTGGATTTTTTCCGGCCCACCACGACCCTGAGTGACTGCCCGCCACGTACCCTGAGTGACCGCCCGCCGGGGGCGCTACTGAGCGTCACCCTCGATGGGGCTACCCAGGGTAATGAGGGCTATCGGCCCGGTGCGTCTGCGCAGCGTGGATCAGGGCGGCAGAAAGGTTGGCCGCTCCCCGCGCTTCGTCCCCGGCTTGCTGCACGGCGGTGGATCCGTACACCGGGCCTCGGGTGACGTTGACGCTGCTCGCACCGGGCCGACGCCCTGGTCAGTTGCCGAAGATCGCGCGGTGCTCGTCCTCGGTCAGCGTGGACTCGGCGGCCCGCCGCTGCTGCTCTTCCTCCTGGGCGATCAGCGACGCCTCGGCCGTGGCGTCCTGCTGGGCGTACCGCTCGGCCTGGCTCGGTCCGTACACCTCGCGCATCAGGGCATCGAGGCGTGGGGTGGCCGACGTGGCGTTGGAGGGTTGGAGGGTGCTGGCGAGCACGGTGCGGCCGGTGTCGTCCTTGGCCCACACCTGGCCCGGGTTGTGCTGCTCGGGGAAGACCGGCGCCAGGCTCCGGATGATGCTCTCAACCTGTGAGGGCGTGTCCGGCTTGGCGCTCGCCTTGATCTGCCGGCGCTCGATGTCGAGGCGCTGCTGCCAGTAGGCGGCGCGGGCGGCGGTGTAGCGGCCGGTCCTGACGCCCCAGGCGACGACGGTCTCATCGGGTCGCTGCTGCTCGTCGGCCATCACGCACCTCCCAGGACGCGCAGCTTGGCGCCGCCGGCGGCGGCGGTGGTGAGGGCGACGCCCACGCGGGTGCCGGTGGTGCGGAGCTTGACCTGTCCGGCGGTGGTCGACGGCTCGACGACCTGGCCGGCGGTGACCGCGGCTGACGCGACGAGCTCGTGCACGTTGCCCTGCAGGTGCCACACGGTGACCCGGGTGCCGCTGGCGGCGTCGTGGGCGGCAACGCCGGCGAGCTCGTCGGTGATGGCGGTTGACGGCTCGACCGTGCTGACGCCCGACACCTTGAGCACCTGGCCGCCGGTGATCGCGGCGCTGGCGGTCATGGTGAAGTTCTCGCCGACGTAGACGGGGGTGTGGTCAGCCATTGAGCTGCACCTCCTCCACCATGTTCTTGTCGAGCAGCTGGGTGACGTCGCCCTGGTCGACGTCCGCGGGCAGCAGGGCGTCACGGTAGAACGTCATGACGGTGCTCGCCGACGGGCGGCCCCTCACGCTCATGCCCAGCGACACCGGCACCTTGGCCATGACGCAGGGCGAGATCACCCGGTACCGGGTGATGGTTGTGGTTGATGCCACTGGACCTCCTCTGTCCACACGATCTGCCAGATTCGGGCGCCGTGTCGGCGGGCCGGTAGGTCACCGTCCGCGCAACGCTTCTGCACCGCCCGGATCGAGAGGCCGAGCCGGAGTGCGGCGGTGGCCGTGTCGATCAGCTCTGATCGTGGGGCAGGGATGGACCGCGTACCTACTTCCGTTCGCGTAGGCGCATCGTGGGCGGCTTGCAGCTCGGCGAACGCCTGCCGGATGTCGTCGGGCAGCTCGGTGCCGTTCCGGCGGGCACCTGCTCGCCGGAGCACCGCGGCGAGCGCGACCAACGCCAGCTCGGCGGTACGCGGGGACACGTCGCTCACGGCTCGACCCCTAGCCGTGCGGCGAGCACCCACCACTCTGGTGCGGTCAGCAGGATCTCACCGGGCCGGGCGGCGGTGACGGCCAGGACGGCGGCGACGTCTAGCAGCTGGTCGACGGTGAGCTGGCCGAGGGCGGCCCGGGCGGCGGCGTATCCGCCGGCGCTGGTGGACTCGGCGAGCGCGGCTAGGGCGACGTCGCGGGCGGCGGTGAGCGTCTCGGCCGCGACCGGGCCGGCCTGGGCGGTCATGCGGCTTCCCGGCGGTGCATGGCGGCCAGGGCTTGCAGGGCGCGGGCACGGCGGCGGGTGAGGTAGTCCAGGGCGGTCTTGTCGCGGCGTTCTTCGGCGACGAGGATCGCGCGGTCGAGTCGGCGGAGTTCCCGGTTGGCGCTGCTGACGCCTCGGATCTTGTGCGGGAAGTCGTAGACGGCGGTGGGCACGTTCTCTCCTGTCTGGTGGGTGGTGCCCGTACCCCTCGGGCGGTCCTGTTCGGCCGTCAGCGGCCGGCTCAGCGGGTTGTAGCTGGTCACGGCTGCGGGTCAACGGGCCGGAGCTTCGCCGCTATGGCTTCGATCAGCTCGTCGGCGTGGGCGTTGAGCCATTTGGTGATGGCCCGTTCTGCGGCGTCCTCGATGGCCTGGGGCACGGTCACGTCGTGCTGGCTGAGCCAGAAGTCGAACGCGTCGGCCACGCCGGCTCGGGTCTGGTCGGGGCTGCTCATCGGGCGGTCACCTTCATCGCTTTGTAGGTGGGGCACCAGTCGTCGTGGTGCACGGTGATGCAGTGCAGGTTGGGTCCGTGGTGGTCGGCCTGCAGGACTTGGTAGGCGTTGCAGGTGTCGCACCCGCCGGGGATGCGTGCGCCGTCGTGGGAGCGGAACAGCATCGAGACGGGGTTGGTGCGACGGAGCTTCTTCCGGTTGCTCATGCTCGCCGCCGGATTCCCTCGGTGGTCAGCACCCGGGCCAGCCACTCGGCGAAGTAGCGCACCATCTCGTCCCGCTCCGCGGGCGTCTGCGCGTAGTACGTGCCGTCAACGATGATCCCCACGTCGAACGATCCCGGCCCCCGGTCGATTGCCTCCACCCGGAGCCAGTCGGCGCGGTCGGCGAGGAAGCCGGCGGCGGTGTCGTCGCCTGGCACTGGCTGCGCGACGGCGGTACGTCCGCACCGGCCGCACCGCCAGCTGGTGCCTGCGTCCGTGGCCGGGTCGATGGTGACGGCGGTGCCGCAGTCGACGCATGGCGTCTTGGTCATGGCTTCCTCTTTTCTTGATCTTGCCGGTGACGTGCTGTGCTCCGCCGCTCTCTTAGGCGGAGCGCACCACGTGGTGCTCTGTGCTCTGGGGTGCTCTGGAGCACCTGGAGCACCTACGGATGCGGCGAGTAGTGAAGGTGTGACTTGCCCGGCCCTGGCTCGACACGCAGCCTGGCCGACTTGACCGCCTTGCCCGCGCGCCCTGGCCCCCAGCCGAACTCACTGCAGATGGCGTTCTGCGTGCACCCCGGGTTGGCGGCCACAAACTCCAGCACCGATTCGGAGTCCCTGTTCGCCGCGACGGTGCGTCGGTCCCAGCCGCCCAGGGACAGCCCGCGGGTAGCGGTGTCGAAGGTCAGTTGCTCCTCCGCCACGTCCACGTCCCGGCCCTCAGCGCGCAGGAAGCGCACACCCACCTCGTCCTTGGTCAGGTACCAGAGCGCGTCCGGCCAACCTTCGAGCCGCTGGGATCCGCTGGCGGACTCCTCGCCGGACTCAGCCTTGGCCTTCGGTGTGTGCGCCGGCATGATCAGTTCATCCACGCCGGCCTCCGCTTTGATGACGTCCAGGTGGTCCAGGAAGGCACCCACCTTCATCTCCGCGTTGCCGTCGTCCACCGAGCCGATGGCGGCGCGCGAGAACGGGTCCACCACCCACACCTTGATGTCCCGCTGGCGCAGCCAGGAGACGATCCACGCCCGGACGCGTGGGTCAGCGATGGGCAGCCGCTTGCCGCGCAGGTGGAGCATGTGGACCTTGTCGGCGTTCACCACACCGACGTCGCGCATCCAGTCCCGGTACTGGTCAGCCCCGACCTCGTAGTTGAAGACCGCGATACCGCCATCTACCGGGGTGGTGTCGAACCGGTCGAGGAACGGTTCGCCGTCGGCGAGGCAGCGCACGGCGTGGTTGACCATCGTGGTCTTGCCCGACTTGCGGGTGGCGACCAGCAGCGCGTTGTGTCCGGCGCCGAGCATGCCCTTGAATCGCCAGGAGACCTCCGGGCGGGGCAGCGCCAGTTCGTCGGCCAGCGTGCCGTACAGGTCCGGCGGGGCCCATGTGCGTGCGTGCCGCTCCTGGTCCACCAGTTCCCGTGCGGCTTCCCGCACCTTCAGCCGATGGGCGGCTTCGGCTACTTCGATGGCGAACGGGACGACCTGGGGCGTTGCCTCGGCCATCGTCTGCGCCCATTCCGCTTCCCTGTCGACTTCCGGTTCCCTGTCGACTCCAGCGAGCCAGCCGGCCGGGTCGCAGAACTCGCAGCCGTCGCGGTGACACGGGTTCGAGGGGGTGCACGCCATCTCCCGGGGAGCCCGCGGCGTGGCCTTTCCCTTCTCCAGCCCGGAGGCGATGGTGGCGGCGATCTCGCGCTCGTCGAGTCCCGCCGTGCGTGCCGCATCGGCGAGCGCCTGGGTCACCTCGTACTCGTCCAGTTCCCCACCGCCGACGAGCTGGCCGAGGGAGAAGGCGGCCCGGTTGAGGGTGTCGTTGCGGGTTCCGGCGACAGCGGTGCGCACCCGCGCGGTTTCGCCGGCTAGGGCGGCTTGGCCGTATCCGCGCCCGTTGGTGGGCTGCGCCGGCAGGATGAACGGCTTGGCCAGAACCTGCTGGCGCTCGGCGCGCAGGGCTCGGGCTCGCTGCAGGAAGGAGTCGGTGGTCACGGCGTCGCCCCCTTCCGGGCGACACCGACACCGGCGATGAGCCAGCGGATGACCTTGTGCCGGTCCATCGGCTCGACGCCGAGCGCCGTGGTGATCTCGTTGGCGATGGCCTGCTCGGCGGCGGCGTATCCGTCGGCGTAGCCCTCGGCGTACTGGTGCCGGCCTTCCCACTCGGTCTGTTCGTGCCAGGCGGGAGGGAGACGCGTAGGATGGCTACCGGTCTCGCCGACCTGCTCTGCCGCCGCCCCGTTGCCCGCGGGGCGGCTGTGTGTCTGGGTCATGCGACCTTCGCTCCCGCCTGCTCGTCGAGCCACTTCTCGACGTCGGACCAGCGGTAACGAACGCCCCGGCCCACCGTGGAGAACCGCGGCCCGGTCCCCTGGTAGCGCCACCGCTCAAGCGTCCGGAGCGGCTTCTGGAGGTACTCCGCGACTTCCTGCGGCGTCGCGAGTGCGCGACCTTGACTCTGCATTGCTGCTCCTATCGCACAGATTTTGCGTAGTGACGGCAGCATGACGCGGAATCTTGCGTGTGTCAAGGTCGCACCGGTACTGTGCGACCATGACGCAACCGCTGACGCCGCACCGTGTGATCGCCGAGAGAATGAAGGCGCTTCGGAAGAAGAGGGGCTGGTCAGCCGCTCACCTCGCGCTGGAGATGAAGAAGGCGGGCATCCCCTGGGATCGCTCGATCGTCGCCAGTCTTGAGCTGGGACGGCGGGCCACGGTCACCGTGGAGGAGCTGCTCGCCCTGTCGTACGTCCTCAGCGTCGCGCCGGTACACCTGCTGGTCCCGCCGGTCGGCGTCGAAGACAGGACGCCGTACCAGGTGGTGCCGAACGGACCGGGCGGCCCTGACTCAGTGCTCGCCGGATCGCCGCCCTACCCCGCCGTGGTCCGGGCGTGGATCCGCGGGCAGCTGCCCATGGGCGATCCTCGGTCGTTCTTCGAAGAGGTGCCGCCCTCGGAGCTGGCGCCGCCCGACGAGTTCGGCGGCGCGTGGCGCGTGGTGACGAACGAAGACGCCGATGGCGAGCGTTGAGCGGCGTGACGATGGCCGCCCGAAGCCCTGGCTAGTCCGCTGGCGAGACGAGGCCGGCAAGCAGCGCAAGATGTCCTTCGCCCGAAAGCTTGACGCTGACAAGTTCCGGGCGAAGGTCGAGCACTCCCTGCACGTCGGCACGTACATGGATCCCAGCGCTGGGAAGATCACATTCCAGACGTACGCCGAGCGTTGGCGGTCCGGGCAGCCGCACCGTCCGAACACGGCGGCCCGCAAGAAGTCGGTGCTGACCAAGCACGTCTATCCGGCGATCGGCGCCCGGCCGTTGGCCTCGATCCGGCCCAGCGATGTGCAGGCGTTCGTCACGGGCCTGTCACCAGACCTGGCACCGGGCTCGATCCGTACCGTCTTCACCACGGTCCGGGCGGTGTTCGGGGCCGCCGTGCGAGACCGACTGTTGACGTATGACCCGTGCGTCCGGATCAAGCTGCCGGAGTTGCCCCGCGGCCAGGTCGTGCCGCTCACCCTCGCCCAGGTCGACGCGCTCGCCGAGACTGTCCCTCGCAGGTACCGCGCGCTGGTCGAGTTCGACGCCGGTACGGGGCTGCGCCAGGGCGAGGTGTTCGGCCTAGAGCTGGGAGACGTCGACCTCGACCGGAAGTTGGTCACGGTCGAGCGGCAGGTTCAGCCGGTGGCCGGTGGCGGCACCGTGGTCTGCCCGCTCAAGAACAGGGCCAGCTACCGAACCGTGCCGCTGGCACAGTCGATGGTTGACGTGGTGCGCGCGCACCTGACCGAGTTCCCGCCGGTCGAGGTCGAGGTGATCGACACGACCGGGGCGAAGCCGGTCACGCGGCGGGCCCGGTTCGTCTTCGCGGACGACGCCGGCAGGGCGCTGGACCGGAACACCTTCAACGAACAGGTCTGGCGCCGGGCACGGGAGGTAGTCGGCCTACCGGACGCGACGCAGCACGATCTCAGGCACTTCTACGCCAGCCTGTTGATCCGCGCCGGGCTGAATCCGAAGGTGGTAGCGGAGCGGCTGGGGCATGCCAACGCCGCCCTGACTCTCAACACGTACAGTCATCTGTGGCCCGACGACGAAGACCGGTCAAGGCAGGCAATCGACGACGTGTTCCGGCGCGATGTGCCCCACATGCGCCCCAAGCCAGAGGGTTGATCTACTGGGGGGCAGGTAGCCCCACTGTTGATCTACCCCGACCCTACTTCACCCTGGACTGAGAGTGATGTTCGAATACGCACCCGCCCCCGAGTCCCGCTCGGTGGTGGATCTGAAAGCCTCCTACGGGCTCTTCATCGACGGCCAGTTCGTCGATCCGACCGACGGCGGCAGCTTCAAGTCGATCAACCCGGCCTCCGAGGAGGTCCTCGCCGAGGTCGCCGAGGGCGGCAGCCAGGACGTGGACCGCGCGGTCCGCGCCGCCCGGCAGGCGTACGAGAAGGTCTGGGGTCCGATGCCGGGCCGGGACCGGGCGAAGTACCTGTACCGGATCGCCCGGATCGTCCAGGAGCGCTCCCGCGAGCTGGCCGTGCTGGAGTCGCTGGACAACGGCAAGCCGATCAAGGAGTCCCGCGACGTCGACGTGCCGCTGGTCGCCGCGCACTTCTTCTACTACGCCGGCTGGGCCGACAAGCTGGAGCACGCGGGCTTCGGGCCGGACCCGAAGCCGCTCGGCGTGGCCGCGCAGGTCATCCCGTGGAACTTCCCGCTGCTGATGCTGGCCTGGAAGATCGCCCCGGCGCTCGCCGCCGGCAACACGGTGGTGCTGAAGCCGGCCGAGACCACCCCGCTGACCGCGCTGCTCTTCGCCGAGATCTGCCAGCAGGCCGACCTGCCGGCCGGCGTGGTCAACATCGTCACCGGCGCCGGTGACACCGGGCGGGCCCTGGTCGAGCACCCGGGCGTCGAGAAGGTGGCCTTCACCGGCTCCACCGAGGTCGGCCGGGCCATCGCCCGCGCGGTCGCCGGCACCCGCAAGAAGCTCACCCTGGAGCTGGGCGGCAAGGCCGCCAACATCGTCTTCGACGACGCCCCGGTCGACCAGGCGGTCGAGGGGATCGTCAACGGCATCTTCTTCAACCAGGGGCACGTCTGCTGTGCCGGCTCCCGGCTGCTGGTCCAGGAGTCGGTCGCGGACCGGGTGCTGGAGTCGCTGAAGCGGCGGATGGCCCAGCTCCGGGTCGGTGACCCGCTGGACAAGAACACCGACATCGGTGCGATCAACTCGGCCGCCCAGCTGGCCCGGATCCGCGAGCTCTCCGACGCCGGCTCCGCCGAGGGCGCCGAGCGCTGGTCGCCGCCGTGCGAGCTGCCGGACCGTGGCTTCTGGTTCGCGCCGACGATCTTCACCGGGGTCACCCAGGCGCACCGGATCGCCCGCGAGGAGATCTTCGGCCCGGTGCTCTCCGTGCTGACCTTCCGCACCCCGGCCGAGGCCGTGGAGAAGGCCAACAACACGCCGTACGGGCTGTCGGCCGGAATCTGGACCGACAAGGGCTCCCGGATCCTCTGGATGGCCGACCGGCTCCGCGCCGGCGTCGTCTGGGCCAACACGTTCAACAAGTTCGACCCCACCTCGCCGTTCGGCGGTTACAAGGAGTCGGGCTACGGTCGCGAGGGCGGCCGGCACGGGCTGGAGGGCTACCTCAATGTCTGAGCGGGTCGCGGTACGCAAGACGTACAAGCTCTTCATCGGCGGGAAGTTCCCACGCAGCGAGTCGGGACGGTCGTATCTCGTGCAATCCGGCAGGGATGAAACAGCCAACGTCGCGCTGGCTTCGCGGAAGGACGCGCGGGACGCGGTGGTCGCCGCCCGCGCCGCCGTGAAGGGCTGGGCCGGGGCGACCGCGTACAACCGGGGCCAGATCCTCTACCGGGTCGCCGAGATGCTGGAGGGCCGCCGCGAGCAGTTCGTCGCCCTCGGCGTGCCGGGCGACGAGGTCGACGCGGCGATCGACCGCTGGGTCTGGTACGCCGGCTGGTCCGACAAGCTCGCCCAGGTGTACGGCGGCGCGAACCCGGTCGCCGGGCCGTACTTCAACCTGTCGGCACCCGAGCCGACCGGCGTGGTGGCCGTGGTGGCCCCGGAGGCGCCGGCGCTGCTCGGCCTGGTCAGCGTGATCGCCCCGGCGATCGTCACGGGCAACACCGTCGTGGTGGCGGCCTCGCCGGCGCAGCCCCTGGCCGCGGTGACCCTGGCCGAGGTGCTGGCCACCTCCGACCTGCCGGGTGGCGTGGTCAACATCCTGACCGGTCGGCTGACCGAGACGGTGCCGACGCTCGCCGCGCACATGGACGTCAACGCGATCGACCTGACCGGGGTGGCGGACGCCGAGCTGGCGGCCGACCTGGAGGTGAAGGCGGCGCAGAACCTCAAGCGGGTGCTCCGGCCGGCCCCGGTCGACCACGACTGGTCCGCCGACCCGGGCGTCACGCGGATGACCACGCTGCTGGAGACGAAGACGGTCTGGCACCCGAAGGGGGTCTGATCTCGGGTCCGCGTGAGGGTCGCCAGCTCACGTGTCCCGCCCTGGGAGGGTTCTACTACGCGAGGTAGGATTGCGGCGTGACGCGCCTAGGGGATCTTGAACGTGCGGTGATGGACGTGCTGTGGGACGTGGTCCCGGGCACGTCGGACGGGGTCACCGTGCGCGAGGTCGCCGACGCCCTGGACGGGCGTGAGCTGGCGTACACGACGGTGATGACGGTGCTCGACCGGCTCGCCGGCAAGGGCATGGTGCAGCGCGAGCGGGAGGGGCGGGCCTGGCGTTACCGGGCCGCCGCCAGCCGCGAGGCGCACATCGCCCAGCTCATGCTCGACGCGCTGGACCTCGGCGGCAGCCGGGACGCCGCGCTGGTGCGCTTCGCCCGCTCGGTCACCGGCACCGAGGCCGAGGTGCTGCGCGCGGCGCTGGGCGCCGAGGCCGGGCTCTCCGGGCCGGGCGACGGCGGGGCGCGGCTGGCCGACCGGGTCGAGGACCCGCGGGCCGGCCGGCCGAGGGTCACCGACGAGGCGACGGACCGGTAGGGCGAGCGCCGTGGCGTACGCCGTGCACTTCGCCGCGACCATCCTGGCCTGCTGGCTGACCGCGCAGGTCCTCGCCGCGGCGACCTGGACCTGGCGCGCCCCCCGGGTGGCGATCGTCTGCTGGCAGGCGGTCGGGCTGGCGCTCGGCCTCTCCGCGATGGGCCTGCCGATGGCGGTCGGCCTCGCCGCGTACGACCGGCCGACCGGCAGCGCGCTGCTCGCCCTCGGCACCGACCTCTTCCACGGCACCCTCCCGGCCGGGCTGGGCGCGGTCCACCTGGGCCTGGTCGGAGTCGGCTTCGGCATCGGCGCGGTGCTGCTCACCACGACCGTCCGCAGCGTCCACGGCGCGGTCCGCGCACAGCGGCGGCACCGGGACCTGCTCACCCTGGTCGCCCGGCGGGACCCGACGGTGCCGGGCGCGCTGGTGCTCGACCACCCGAGCGCGGCGGCGTACTGCCTCCCGGGGGTGAAGCCGCGGGTGGTGGTCAGCGCCGGCACGCTGAGCCTGCTGGACCGGGCCGAGCTCGAGGCGGTGCTGACCCACGAGCGGGCGCACGCGCAGGAGCGGCACGACCTGGTGCTGCTGCCGTTCACCGCGCTCGGCCGGGCGCTGCCCTGGTTCCGCTGGGTGTGCGACGCGCACGAGCGGGTGGCCCTGCTGGTCGAGATGCGGGCCGACGACAAGGCCCGCGAGCTGCACGCCGAGGCGCCGCTCGCCGGGGCGTTGCGCCGGTTCGCCGCCGCCGGTCACCGGGTCACCCCGGCCGGCGCGCTCGGCATGGGCGACCGCGACCTCGACGTACGGGTGCAGCGGCTGCTGGTCGCGGACCGCCCGCCCCGGCTGCTCGGCGCGACCGCGCTGGCCGTGGCCACCACCCTGGTCGCCCTGCCGATCTCCCTCTTCCTGAGCTGACCTCGGCTCGCGGCGACGCCGCCGGCCTTTTCGGCACCCCCGCGGCGCGTACTACTACGGCTCGTCGTACATTCTCTTACTACATGGCGTAGTAGAGATACGTAGGGAATCTACGTGTAGGCTCGCTACGACAAGCGAGTCAACCCGTGGGAGACCGGCCATGGACACCCTGCTCCTCGCCCGCCTGCAGTTCGCCACCACCACCTCGATCCACTTCCTCTTCGTGGTGGTCACGCTGGGCCTGGTCACCCTGCTGGTCGGGCTCCAGACGGCCGGCTACCTCACCGGCAAGCCGGTCTACGAGCGGCTGACCCGCTTCTGGGGCCAGCTCTACGTGATCAACTATGTGCTCGGCATCGCCACCGGCATCGTGATGGAGTTCCAGTTCGGGCTGAACTGGAGCGGGCTGTCCCGCTACGTCGGCAACGTCTTCGGCGCGCCGCTGGCCATCGAGACGCTGGTGGCGTTCTTCCTGGAGTCCACGTTCCTCGGCATGTGGATCTTCGGCTGGCACCGGCTGCGTCGGGGCGTACACCTCGCGCTGCTCTGGGGGGTGGCGCTGACCGCGTACGCCTCGGCCTTCTGGATCATGGTGGCGAACTCCTGGCTCCAGCACCCGGTCGGCTACGAGCTGCGCGACGGCGTCGCCCACCTGACCGACTTCGGCGCCCTGCTCACCAACCCCACCCTCGGTTTCGCCTTCGCGCACGTGGTCTCGGCGAGCCTGGTCACCGGCGGCATGCTGATGGCGGCGGTGAGCGCCTGGCACCTGATCCGGCGCACCCCGGACTTCGCGCTCTTCCGCAAGTCGCTCCGGCTCGGGCTGCTCACCGCCGCGCCCGCGGTGGTCCTCCTGATCGGCTTCGGATTCGCCCAGTTCGGCCCGGTCGGCCGCGTGCAGCCGACCAAGTTCGGCGGCGGTCCCGAGCGGGACGCCCTGATCGCCGAGTGGACCGCGAAGTTCGGCCCCGGCGACTACACCCCGCCGGCGCTCTCCAGCGCCGGCCTCGGCTTCATGATCCTCATCGGGTTCACGCTCTTTCTCGGCGCCCTGCTGCTGCCGCTGCTCTGGCGGGACTGGGTCATCCGGCTGCGGTTCCCGCTCTGGCTGGTCCTGCTCGCCCTGCCGCTCCCCTTCGTCGCGGTGATCCTCGGCTGGATCGCCCGGGAGGTGGGCCGCCAGCCCTGGGTCGCGTACGGGCTGCTGCCGACCGACCAGGCGGTCTCCCCGGTCGGCGGCGGCGTGATGCTCACCTCGCTGATCGGCTTCAGCCTGCTGCTCGGCACCCTCGCCGTGACGAACTGGGTGCTGCTCGCCCGGCAGGCAGCCCGCGGCGCGGCCGATCCCGCCCTCGGCCGCCCACCCACGTCCGACCCCGACATCCGCCCCGAACCCGCGTTCGCCTGAGGGAGCCCGCCGTGGAACTCGCCTGGTACGCCCTGCTCGGCCTCTTCTTCGCCACCTACCTCGTCCTCGGCGGCTACGACTACGGCGTCGGGCTACTGCTGGCCCGGCGGGCCACCCCGGCCGCCCGGCGGGCGACGCTCACCGCCGTCGGGCCGTTCTTCCTCGGCAACGAGGTCTGGCTGGTCGCCGCCGTCGGCATTCTCTTCGGCGCCTTCCCCACCCTGGAGGGCGAGCTGCTCTCCGGCCTCTACCCGGCCGTCGTCGGCGCGCTGGCCGGCGTGGTCCTGGTGATCGCCGGGGTGCAGCTGCGCAGCAGGCCGGCCGGCGCCCGGGCCCGGGCCGGCTGGGACCGGGTGGTCGTCGTCGGCAGCGCGCTCGCCGCGCTGGGCTGGGGCGCGTTGCTCGCCGGGCTGCTGCAGGGCGTACCGCTGCGGGCCGACGGGCATGTCGCCGGGGTGACGCACGTCTTCACCCCGTTCGTGGCCGCCGCCGCGCTGGCCATGCTGTCACTGGTCGCGGCGCAGGGTGCGACGTTCCTCACGCTCCGGCTGCCGGCCACCGAGGTCGCGCCGGTCGCCCGGCTGGCCCGCCGGCTGGTCCCGGTGGCGCTCGCCGCGGTCGGCGCGGCCACCGTCCTCGGCCTGCTCTCCGACCGGGTACGCGCCGCGGTGGCGCGGCCGGCGGCGGCCGTACTGCTGCCGTTGGTGCTGGTGGCGGCGCTGCTGGCGGCCCGGACGGCGCTCGTCCGGCGGCGGCCCGGGCTGGCCTTCGCCGCCACCAGCGCGGCGCTGGCGCTGCCGGTGCTGCTGGTCGGGGCGGCGCTCTGGCCCTGGGCGCTGGTCTCCACGGTCGAGCCGGGGGCCGGGTTGACCGTGGCCGACGCCGCGGCGAGCGGGCCCACCCTGCGGCTGCTGGGTTGGCTCGCGCTGCCGCTCCTGCCGGCCCTACTAGGCTTTCAGGCAATGTGCTGGTGGGTGTTCCGGGGACGGACCGACGGCAGGGCACCGGTGTACTGGTGAACCGCCGCCCGTTCGACCCGCGTCTGCTGCGCCGGGTCCCCGCGGCCCGGCGCGACCTCGCCGTGCTCGCGGTCCTCGGCGGGCTCACCGCGCTGCTGGTGGTCGCGCAGGCCACCGCGCTGGCCACGCTGCTGGCGACCGCGGTCGACGGGCGGCTGCACCGGCCGGCGCTGGCCGGCTTTGTGGCGGCGGTCGCCGCCCGGGCGCTGGTCAGCTGGGCCCAGGGCACGGTGGCGGCCCGGGCTGCGGCGACGGTGAAGGCGACGCTTCGCGCGGACCTGCTCCGCGCCGTCGGCCGGCACGGGCCGGGCTGGGTCGCCGGGCAGCGGGCCGGGCAGCTGGCCACCCTCGCCGGGCGCGGCCTCGACGCGCTGGACGCCTACTTCACCGGCTACCTCCCCCAGCTCGTGCTCAGCGTCACCGTGCCGCTCGCCGTGCTGGCCCGGATCGTCCTCGCCGACTGGAGCTCGGCGCTGATCATCGCGCTGACCATCCCGCTCATCCCGGTCTTCGGGGCGCTGCTCGGCTGGCAGGCGCAGGCCGCCACCGAGCGGCAGTGGCGGCGGCTCTCCCGCCTGGGCGGGCACTTCCTGGACATGGTCGCCGGGCTGCCGACGCTGCGCGCGTTCGGCCGGGCGCGGGCGCAGGTCGACGTGGTCCGCAGGATGGCCGACGGGCACCGCCAGGCGACCATGCGGACGCTGCGGATCGCCTTCCTCTCGGCGCTGGTGCTGGAGCTCGTCGCCACCCTCTCGGTGGCGCTGGTCGCCGTGCCGGTCGGCATCCGGCTGCTCGGCGGCGGGATCACCCTCTCCACCGCGCTGCTGGTGCTGCTGCTCACCCCGGAGGCGTACCTGCCGCTGCGGGCGGCGGGCAGCCGGTTCCACGCCAGCATGGAGGGGCTCACCGCGCTGGACGAGGCGCTCACCGTCTCGGCCGCCCCGGCCGCCGCCGCGCCGACCGCCGCGCCGGCCCCGACGCCGCCCGGTGACGGCGAGATCCGCTTCGAGGGCGTGACCGTCGAGTACGAGCGGACCACCGCCCTGCGGGACGTGACGCTGACCATCCGCCCCGGCGAGCGGATCGCGGTCATCGGCCCGAGCGGCGCCGGCAAGAGCACCCTGCTCGGCCTGCTGCTCGGCTTCGTCACCCCGACCGCCGGCCGGGTCACCGTGGCCGGAGTCGACCTCGCCGGCGTCGACCCCGACGCCTGGCGCCGCCAGGTGGCCTGGGTGCCGCAGCGGGCGCACCTCTTCGCCGCCTCGCTGGCCGACAACATCCGCCTCGGCGCGCCGGAGACCACCGGCGCCGCGCTCGGCAGGGCGGTCGCCGACGCCGCGCTGGACGAAGTGGTCGCCGCCCTGCCCGACGGGCTGGCGACCGAGCTCGGCGAGCGCGGGCACGGTCTCTCCAGCGGCCAGCGGCAGCGGGTCGCGCTGGCCCGGGCGTTCCTCCGCGACGCCCCGGTGGTGCTCCTCGACGAGCCGACCGCGCGGCTGGACTCCACCAGCGAGGCGGTGGTGCTGGCCGCCACCCGCCGGCTGGTCGCCGGGCGGACGGCGTTGCTGGTCGCGCACCGGCCCGCGCTGCTGGAGGACGCCGACCGGATCCTCCGCGTCGAGGACGGCCGGGTCACCGAGCTGACCCCGACACCGGTCGGGAAGGCGAGCTGATGAGCCCCGGACCGAACGTCCCCGACCGCCCCGACCAGCCCGGGCGGGCCGTGCCGGGTGGTGTCTCGGCGGACGGGAGCACGCCGGCCGCGCGTGACCCGGGAGCGCCCACCCCGGCCGAGGTGATCCCGCCGGAGCTGGCCTCCGGCGCCCTGCCCACCGAGCCGACCCCGGCCGAGGCCGAACCCACCGGGCCGGCACCGGACCAGGCCGCAACCGCGGGGCCGGTGCTTGACGCGGCCGGTGCCGTCGGGGCAGCCCCCGCCGGAACGCCGCCGGCCGCTACGGCCGGCGCGCGGGCCGTGCCGGCCGGGGCCGGGGGCGTCCGCGCCGAGCGGACGGTGCTGCGGCTGGCCCGGCCGTACCTGGGCCGGCTCGTCGGAGCCGGGCTGCTCGCCGCCGCCACCGAGTTCGCCGGGCTGGCCCTGATGGCCACCGCCACCTGGCTGCTGATGAGCGCCGCCGGCCGCCCCCCGCTGGACCGGCTGACCGTGGCCATCGTCGCGGTCCGGGCACTCGCCATCAGCCGGGGCGTGTTCCGCTACACCGAACGGCTCGCCGGGCACGACGCCGTGCTCCGCATGATCACCGACGTCCGGGCCCGGGTCTTCGCCACCCTCGCCGCCCGCCGGGACAGCGCGTCGCAGCGCTCCGGTGACGCGCTGAGCCGGCTCGTGTCCGACGTGGAGGCCGTGCAGGACCTGCTGCTGCGGGTGCTGGTGCCGGGATCGGCGGCCGCGCTGGTGAGCGTGCTCGCGGTCGGCGGGGCCGCGCTGATCTCGCTCCCCGCGGCCGGTGTGCTGGGCGCCGGGCTGCTGGTCGCCGGGGTGGCGCTGCCCGCGCTGGCCACCGTGCTCACCCGGCGCGCCGCCGACGAGGTGGCCCCGCTGCGCGGCGCGCTCGCCGTGGACGCGGTCGACCTGACCCACGGCGCCGCCGACCTGGCCGCCTTCGGCGCCACCGGCGCCGCGCTCGCGGCGGCCGACCGGCGCGCCCGGCGCCTCGCCCGGCTGGAGCGCCGGCTCGCCGCCACCGGCTTCGCGGTCGACGCGGCCGGGGTGCTGGTCGGTGGGCTCACCGCCGCCGCCGTGGTGGTCGTCGCGCTCCGCGCCGACGTCGGCGGAGTGCTGGTCGGGGTGCTGGCCGTCGGCGCCCTGGCCGCCGTGGAGATCGCGCTGGCGCTGGTCGGCGCGGCCCGGCAGCACACCCAGCTCCGGGCCGCCCTGGGCCGGGTCGCCGCGCTGCTCACCGGGCCCGTCCCGGCGACCGGCGCGGCCCCGACGCCGGAGCCGGGCACCGGGACCGCCGCGGCTCCGGCCGGCCACGACGTGCGGTTCGACGAGGTGACCGTCCGGTACCGGGCGGAGGCGGCGCCCGCCCTGGACCGGGTCAGCCTCGACCTGCCGGCCGGCCGCCGGGTCGCCGTGGTCGGGTCCAGCGGCGCCGGCAAGAGCACCCTCGCCGCGGTGCTCACCGGCGCGGTCCGCCCCGACGCCGGCCGGGTCACCCTGGACGGCGTCGACATCTCCGCGTACCCGGCCGAGGAGCTGCCCCGGGCGGTCGGCGGGCTGCTCGCCGAGGCGTACGTCTTCCACGCGTCCGTACGGGAGAACCTGCTGCTCGGTCGGCCCCGGGCGGGCGAGGCGGAGCTGACCGCCGCGACCCGGGCGGCCGGCCTGCTCGACTGGGTACGCGCCCAGCCGGCGGGCTGGGACACCGTGGTCGGTGAGGAGGGCGGTCAGCTCTCCGGCGGGCAGCGGCAGCGGCTCGCGCTGGCCCGGGCGCTGCTGGCCGCACCGGCCGTGCTGGTGCTGGACGAGCCCACCGAGGGGCTCGACCCGGCCGCGGCCGACGCGGTGCTCGCCTCGGCGCTGGCCGCCACCCCGGCCGGGCGCTCCGTGCTGGTGATCAGCCACCGGCTCAGCGGCCTGGCGGAGCTGGACGAGATCGTGGTGCTCGACGCCGGCCGGGTGGTCCAGCGTGGCCGGCACGCCGAGCTGGTGGCCCGGCCCGGCTGGTACCGGGAGCAGTGGCTGCTCCAGGAGGCGGCGGAGCGCGGCTACCTGGCCCTGACCCCCTGAGCGGTCTCCGGGAATTCCCCGGACGCGCCGGGCCGTGCCGGGGTG
Source organism: Micromonospora sp. IBHARD004 (assembly GCF_052814115.1). NCBI lineage: Bacteria > Bacillati > Actinomycetota > Actinomycetes > Micromonosporales > Micromonosporaceae > Micromonospora > Micromonospora sp. IBHARD004. The sequence goes on along the minus strand of NZ_CP199934.1, from coordinate 793,666 downwards.
GCAGGGTGAGGCCATGCGGGGGTACGACGGCGTGCTCGTGGAGGAGCACCTGCGGGAGCTGGCCGGGCACCTGCACGGGCCGGGCCGGTTGAAGAGCGACCTGATCACCGAGGCGCGGCACGCGCTGCTGGACGCCGCCGAGGCGTACCGGGAGGACGGCCTGCCGGCGGCGGAGGCCGAGCGGCGCGCGGTCGCCGAGTTCGGCAACCCGACCCAGCTCGTCCCGGGCTACCAGGCCGAGCTGACGGCCGGCGCGCTGCGCCGGTTGGCGGTGCGGGCGCTGGCGGTGGCGGTGGCGCTGATGGCCGGCGGTGATCTGACCTGGCGGGGCGCGCACTGGGACGGGGGTCCGCCGCCCGTGGGCTACCACGTACTCTCCGCCTCGCTGAACGGGATCTGGGGCCTGGTCGCCGGGCTGGCGCTGGCCGGGCTGCTGCTGGGCTTCCTCGCCGCGCGGTACCGGTCGGCCCGGCTGCCCCGCCTGGGGCGCGCGGTGGGCTTCGGCCTGACCGGCGCGCTGGGCCTGGGCGCGCTCGCCGGCAGCGCCCTGCTCGCCTGGTCGATCGGGCTCTGGCAGGCGGCCCTGACCTGGCCGCCGATGATCCTCGGGGCGGTGCTGACGGGCGTGGCCTGGTTCGCGTTGGCCCGGGCCGCCCGCTGCTGGCTGCTGGCCACCCGGTGACGCCGGCGGCGGCTGCGCGGCGCCGCTGACTCGGCCCCGCCCGCGGGCGGCGCACGGCCGTGAAACGGAGCCGGGCCGACGCGCCGGGCCAGGCCGATCCGGCGAGCCGTCCGGGGATCAGGCGGGTGCGGTCGGCGGTTGATCGGCCCCGAGGAACCGGCCCACGGTCGCGCTGAACTCGCGCCAGCCGGCGCGCTCGCCGGCCAGCGCCCGCCCGCCGGCCTCGGTGAGCTGGTAGGTCCGTCGTTCCCGGCCGTTGACCGTGCTCCACGAGCTGGCGACGTAGCCCGCCCGTTCCAGTCGGCGCAGCGCCGGGTAGATGGTGCCGGTGGGCAGGTCCAGCGTGCCGCCGCTGCGCGTCCGGAGCGCCTCGATGATCGCGTACCCGTGGAGTTCGCCCTGCTCCAGGACCGCCAGCAGCAGCGCGTCCAGATGTCCGTGCAGCGCCTGGGCCTTCATGCGTAGCAACGCTACTTGTCCGTCCGCCGGGACGCCACCGGGGTGCGGTCCCGGCCTCGCCGGGTCGCCCACTAGGGTATGTGCGCAGAGTCACTCGGCGACCGAAGGTGTCGCCGGGTGCGCAAACCCGAAGCACACGGAGGTCAGCGTGGCCCGCCAGTCGCCCCAACGGCCCGACGCCGACGAGCCCGAGCTCGACGAGAGCACCGCGTCGGCCGCAGCAGACGAGGTCGACGTCGACCGCCCGGCGGCCGACCGCGCACTCTGGGACGAGCTGCGGATCGACCCGGTGGAGATCGCCCTGCCCGCCGGCACCGGCTTCACCCTGCGCGCGTACCGGGCGGCGCGGGAGCTGACCCCGACCGACGTCGCCGAGCGCGACGAGGACGACCCCTTCCTGGCCCGCCGCCAGGTCGTCGAGGCCGAGGACGTGGACGAGGAGGTGGTGATCCTCGACGAGGAGTTCGCCGCCCTGTCCGCGGAAGAGGAAGAGGACGACGAGCGGCCCGAAGGTCGCCGGCGCCCCGCCGCCAAGGCGGCCGAGGAGAAGAAGGCCGAGGACGAGGCCGACGAGGACGAGGACGCCGCGGGCGACGAGGAGGTGCCGGTCTTCCTCAGCCACCGCGGCCGGCTGCTGCTGTTCAAGACGCCGGAGTCGCTGGTCAGCTTCGTCCGATCCGGCGCGCCCAACGACCTGTCCCAACTGGACAGCTGGAATGAACTGTCCGAACGGGTGGAACCGGCCGACATCGCCCCGCTGGACGAGGACACCTACGAGCTCGACCTGGTGGTGGAGAACCTCCGCGGCGGGCACGACACGTGGGACCCCACGCTCCTGATCGAGGCCGGCGAGGTCGCCCGTGACCTTGCGTACGCGCTGCGGCTACCGGCGGTGCTGGACATGCTCTCCGCAGGCTCCAGCCTGGACGACCTGGACGAGGCGCTGCGGGCTTCTGTCAACGGCGGAATCGGTGCTTTCCTGGGCCGACGGCGCCTGAAGAAAATCGGGGCACAAACCGCAAGTTTGGGTTGGCGCACCATTGTCGGCAAGATCTCTGCTGTCGTGGACTGGCGCGACTGACCCGTAGCGGGGAGCATCAGTCTCTGGCAGAAGTAACGACCTGTGTCCCGGGAGGAGGACGACGCCGTGGCGCTCGTGCGCGTGTACTGCGGTCTGGCCTCGGCGGATCCGGCCGACCGACCGGCTTCGGCCGGTTCGGCGCTGACGTCCGCTGTGGTCGACGACGCAGGCCGTCTGCTGCATGTCTGCGAGATCAGCGACGACCCGGCGGGCTACGCCCAGCTGGTCGCGCTGCTCGTGGAGCGGTCGGGCGGGCCGAGCGGTGCGGCCATCGCCGCCGACAGCGACGACCACACGGTCACCTCGCTGCTCAGCGCCGCGGGTCGCCCACTGGCGATCGCCGACGACGACTCGGTGGACGACTTCGCCGAGCGCTTCGCCGACGACGACTCCCTGGAGGAGATGCAGTCCCCGGCGGCCGAGCGTCGCGCCGTCGGGCTGGCCCGGGCGCTGCAGGCCGGCGCGCTCTCCGCGGTCACCCTGCCCGCACCCCGTGACCTGGCCAACTACAAGCAGGTCCTGGCCGCGCACGCCGCCCTGGCCAACGGGCGGCACTCCGCCGCGGTGGCGCTGCGCGAGGTGCTGCGGGAGCTCTACCCGGCCGCCCTGCGGGCCTACCCGGACCCGGCCGAGCCGGTCTCGCTGGCGGTCCTCGACGCACTGCCGGAGCCGGGCATGCTCGGCGGCACGGTCACCCGGGGCCGGGAGGTCTCGGTCGCCGCGGACGCCGTCGCCGCGCACCTCGCCGCCGAGGGCGTCGCGGGTGCCGACCAGATCAACGACGCGATCACCGCCCTGCGGGTCGCCATCACCGAGACGCCCCGCCGGGCCACGGTCAACCGGGTGCTCACCTCGGCCGTCGCGGAGACCGTGCGGCAGGCGGTCGCCTCCGTCCGGGCCTGCGACGCCGGCTGCGAGGCCCTGGTCGGCGCCCTCAGTGCCCGGGTCACCATGCCCGCTCCGGTTCCCGGCCGGCGGGCCGCCGCCCGTCGGGGCGAGCAGGTCGGCGAGCTTGCCGGTCTGACCGGCACCACCGCGACCGGCCTGCGGACGATCCGGCCCGCGGAGCCCGAGCCGGTGGGCCGCCGCAGCCGTCCCGAGCCGCTCACCGGCGGCACCGCGCCGCTGCCGCCCCGGCCACTCGGCCCGCCGCCGGTCGCTCCAGCCCCGGTCGCGCCGCCGCCGCTGGCACCGGCCCCGGTCACCCCGGCCGCCGCCAGCGGTACGCCGATCTACGCGCCGCCGGCACGCCCCGAACCGGTCCCGCCGATGCCGCGCCGGGTGGACGCGCCGGCGAACCGCCCGGTCTCCGCGCCGCCCCCGCCGCCCCCCGGCATCACCCCGATCGCCCCGGCGCAGCGCGGCAACATTCCCCCGGCCGAGGCCGGCGAGCCGTTCCGGCCCACGCTGACCACCGCCGCGATCAACAGTGCGCGCGCCGAACGCCAGCGCACGATCATCCCGCCGCGCCCCAAGACCACTCCGGAGCCGGCGCCGCCCACCGGCGGCTTCAGCGCGACCGACCTGAGCGTTCCGGTGCCGACGCCCCGGCCCGGCCAGGAGTCCGCTCCCCCGGGAAGCCGGGCCAACTGGCCACTGGTCAACAACGGCGACGACCTCGCCGACGGCCCCGCCGACGCCCCGGCCGCCTACTCGCACGGCGACCGGGAGGTGCGGAAGGTCGACGCGCCGACCGACCCGGGCAAGGGTCGGGTCACCCCGCCCTGGCTCGCCGACGACCTGCCCCAGGAGCCCCCGATGCTGCGGCTGGTCGAGCCGCCGCCGCTGGCCGACCGGGCGCTGCGGGACGGCCTGAACCCGCCGACCGACCCCGGGCTGGACGCCGCGCCGTTGCGGCTGGTCGAGCGGGCCGAGGCGGAGCGCGCCGGCCGGTCCGGTCCCCGCGCCGATCTGCCGGCGCCGCTGGAGCGGCGGCCCGCGCCACTGGAGCGGCGGCCCGCACCGATGGAGCGGCGGCCCGCACCGATGGAGCACCGGCCCCCGCCGGTCTCGGACGAGGGCGACGGCGACCTGCTCATCTTCGCCCAGGCGAAGTCCGCCTGGTTCGTCGGCCACACCGAAGAAGAGTCCGAGTTGGACTGGTCGACCACCGCGGACACCGGCTGGCAGGCCGCCGAGCAGGCGGCCCGCCCGGCGGTGGGCGACGAGACGACGGCGGGCCTGCCGAAGCGGGTCCCCAAGGCCAACCTGGTCCCCGGTTCGCCGCTGCGCGAGGAGCGTCCACTGCGGATCGTCCGGAACGCGGCGAGCCTCGCCGAGAACACCACCGGTTACTTCCGCGGCTGGCGTCGCGGCCAGGAGATCGGCGGGTTCGCGGTCGGCGGTCGCCCCGGCCGGGAGTCGGCCGGCGGCTGGGACTTCAGCCGCGACACCGGCGACCGGGACGACGACCGGGAGTACGAGTACCGCTCCGCCGGCTACCGGTCCTGACCGGACGCCGACCGCCCGCCACCTGCAGGTTCCTGCCCACACCCGGATAATTTGACGCCGGGTCCGGGCGGCGGGAGCATACCGGCGGAACTGCCGGCGGCGGGTGTCGTCGGGGTGGGAAGGCAACTCCAATGGCGACACCGGCAATCGACTCCTCTGTGCTCACCCGTCGCGGTCTCCTCGCCGCGGCGGCGGGCACCCTGCTGCTCAGCGCCTGCGGGCCGGGCGGGCCCCACGACCAGGCCAGCGCCGGCAGCAGCGCGGCGCCGGGCGACCAGGAACTGGTGATCGGCGCCAGCCTGGAGCTGAGCGGCCCGGGCGCCGCCCTGGGCGTCCTCCAGCAGCGGGCGATGGAGATCACCCTCGAGTCGCTGAACGCCACCGGGATCCGGACCGCCGACGTGGAGCTGACGGCGAGCGAGCGGCTGCCGGCCGGCGGGAAGAGCTTCCTCTCCGCGGCCCGGCGCGTGGTGGCCCACGAGCCGGACGGTGTGGTGGTCTGGGGCACCGCCCCGGACTCCGGCGCCGCCGCCCGGGCCCTGCGCCGCGCCGGCTACCAGGGCCCGCTCTTCTTCGACGCGGGCGCGGTCGCCGAGGACACCCTCGCGGGCGACAACGCCGCCGCCGTGGAGGGCGCGTTCGCCGTCCACCCCGCCTGCCTGGGCGGCTCGACGCTGACGAACACCACCACCGCGGCGCTCGCCCGCCGGGACTTCACCTTCCGTTACCTCCAGCGGCACGGCAGCTTCAGCGGCTTCGCCCCGTACGGCTCGGACGCGCTGCAGCTGATCGCCACGGCGGCCCGGTTGGCCAGCAGCGTCGACCGGGGACGGCTGCGCGCGTACCTGCAGACCGAGGTGACCGAGGGCATCGCCGGCGGGTACGCCTTCGCGCCGATCCGGCACGGGGGCATGGAGCGGGACTCCCTCGGCATCTACGTGGTCACCCAGGGCACCTGGACGCCGTACGCCTGAGCACCGGCCCGTCCCCGGCGGACGGCGGGTCGCCCCCGGCCGCCGGCGGGTGGCCGGCTGCCCGGTGGACTACCGAACCAGGACAGCGAGAAGCGCCCGGTGACGGCCGAGGCTGTCACCGGGCGCGACCTGACGCCGGTCAGGCGGGCGCGACCGCCCGGGAGCGCCGCATGGTGAGCACGTACTCGACCAGCGAGATCAGCACGTGCTTGGTCGACTCCCGGTTACGGGCGTCGCAGGCCACCACGGGCACGTCGCTGGAGATGGCCAGCGCGTCCCGGACGTCCTGCGGGTCGTGGTACTGCATGCCGTCGAAGCAGTTGATGGCCACCAGGTACGGCAGCCGCCGGTGCTCGAAGAAGTCGATCGCGGCGAAGCAGTCGGCCAGCCTGCGGGTGTCCACCAGCACCACGGCGCCGATGGCGCCGCGGACCAGCTCGTCCCACATGAACCAGAACCGCGTCTGACCCGGCGTACCGAACAGGTACAGGATCAGATCCCGGTCGATCGAGATACGACCGAAGTCCATCGCCACCGTGGTCGTCGTCTTGCCCGGCACCTGCCGGGTGTCGTCGACGCCCACGCCGGCGGAAGTCATGATCGCCTCGGTGGTCAGCGGCGTGATCTCCGAGACCGAGCCGACCAGCGTCGTCTTACCGACGCCGAATCCACCGGCGATAACGATCTTCGCCGACGTCACGCGCCCGCTCGGGGTCGGCGGCCGGTGCGACATGTCAGAGCCTGCGAAGTCCACTCAGCACCCTCTCCAGCAGTTCAGTGCCCACCGCGTCGTCAGAGTCGTCCAAAATGGTCGGCTCGTGGACCGCGACCAGGCCGTCCGTCGCCATGTCGGCGATGAGCACCCGGGCCACGCCGAGCGGAAGCTGCAACCGCGCCGCGATCTCGGCGAGCGACTGCACGCGTCCGTCACACAGCGCGGCGATGTACTGGTGCTCACGACCCTGGCCGCCATTACCACTGGCAGCGGCCCGGCCGCGCACCGTCGTCTCAACGAGCGCCTCCAGGGCGATGTCGAGCCGGGGACGGGTACGACCGCGGGTCACGGCGTATGGACGGACCAACGCGCCGGTCGGCTCGTCACGATCGACCATGTCGCCGCTCACCTCCTTCGCACCCGGCACCGGCTCTCGCCCGGTGGTTCCCGTCGTTGTTCTCGTGTCGTTCCTGCCGTGCCGACCCGCCGGTCAGCTCGGTCAGCCCATCATTCCAACAGCCGTACGCGGCTGCGGGGTCAGCGCGTCGCCCACCCGGTCGACGAGCAGGGCCATCTCGTAGCCGACCTGCCCGACGTCACAGCTGCGCGCGGCCAGGACCGCGAACGACGAGCCGTCCGAGATGGACATCAGGAACAGGAAGCCGTTGTCCATCTCCACGACGGTCTGCAGGACTGCCCCGCCCTCGAAGCAGCGGGCCGCGCCCTGGGTCAGGCTGACCAGTCCGGACGAGATCGCGGCCAGCTGGTCCGCCCGGTCCCGCGGAAGGTCACGAGACGACGCGAGGAGCAGGCCGTCGGCGGAGACGGCGACCGCGTGCGCGACACCCGGCACCCGGTCGGCGAAGTTGGCCAGCAGCCATCCGAGATCCTGCGTAGTTGTCATCCTTGTTGCTCCTTCTGCCCGCTCCCGGCCACCGGGCCAGAGCCAGACTGCGAGGACTGCTGCCCGCCCGGGGTCGCCTCCGGGCCGGTCGAGTTGCTGTCGGTCGGGTGGTTACGCCCCCGCTGCACGCCCCGATGGTAGGCCGAGAGCAGGCCCCGTACGCCCTCCGGCGTCCGGCGCTGCACCGAGGCCGACGGCTTCTCCACGCCACCCGGGACCAGCTGCGCCATCGGCGTCCGCTTGGGCAGTCCCTTCTGGGTGGTCTCCTCCACCGGCACCTCGGTGGCCGCCGAGGCGGCCCGCCAGCCGTCGTCGGCCGCGGTCTGCCAGCCACCGGCTGGCGGCTGCGGCCGCCGGGTCGGCAGCGCCTCGGCGGGAGCGGGGCGGACGCCGCCGTTCGTGGTCGTCCCGGTGTCGCGCGGCGCTCCACCGGCCGTCGGAGTGTGTGCCATCGGTGCGTTACCTGTCGTCCCGGGTGGTGTCTGCTGGACGGCCCGACCGGTGGCGTCGACCCGGGCGAACTGCTGGGTCGCGGCGCCGTTCGCCGGCGCGGCCGGGGCGGCCGGGGCGGCGCCCGCCTCCTCCGGCCCGGGCCGCCGGCCGGTGCGGAACCACGCCGACTCCAGCTCCCGGAAGATCGGCAGCTCCATCGTCTCGTCCGCGTACCGCTGGCGGTTCGCGGCCTGCTGCGGCGTCGTCGGCCGGTTCGCGACCGGCGGCCGGTTGGCGGCCGGCGGCATGGCGGCCGGCGGAGCGGTCGCCGGGCGGTGCACCCGGGGCAGCTCAGTGGTCATGTCCAGGGCGGCGGCGAGCCGCTCCGGCACCGCCGGGGTGGCCGCGTCCCGGTCGGGCGCGGCGACCGGCGGCCAGACCGGCGGCGCGGCGGCGCTCGGCGCAGCCTGCGGCGGCACCTGACCCGCCGACGGCGCGGAGTACGGCTGGACCGCGGGCGGCGCCGAGTACGGCTGGACCGCGGGCGGCGCCGAGTACGGCTGACCCGCAGGCGGCGCCGAGTACGGCTGACCCGCAGGCGGCGCCGAGTACGGCTGGCCGTGGGCCGGCGCGGCCGACACGGGCTGGCCCGAGACCGGCTGGCTGGACACGGGCTGGGCGGAGACCGGGTGACCGGAGACCGGGTGACCGGAGACCGGGACGCCGGAGATCGGCGGCAGCGGCGGGGCGGAGACCGGCGGCGGGTTGTACGGATGCGCCTCGGGGCTGCTGGGCAGCTGCCGCGGGATCGCCGGCTGCTGGCCGGTGCCGGACGGGTCACCGTCGCCGCCGTTGCGGCGCTGCGGCAGCGGGTCGATCGGCTGGCCGTTGGAGTTCCGCGGCGTGAACGAGTCGCTGCCGTTGGTCCCGCTGGCACCGGTGAGGTCCGACCAGGCGGGCATCGAGCGCATCCCGCCGGTCGTGGCCGGGGTGCCGGAGCCGTTGCGCGAGGCCGGGTCGAACGGGCGACCGCCGAGGGTCACCTGGTTGCCCGTCTCGCCCAGACGCGGGGCCGGCGGGGTGGCCGGGCTGTTGCCCAGGGCCGCCAGGGCGCCGAAGGCGGGCGCCGGGCCGACCGCCTGGGGGCCACCGAAGCCCGGCGCCGGCCCGCTCGCCGCGGGGAGCGCCGGGGGCTGCTGGCCCCGCCCGGAGAGGGCGCGTGGCACCAGCACGGAGGTGGGCAGCGTGACGTCGGCGACGGTGCCCCGGTCGGCGCCGGGCCGCAGCTCGGCCCTGACGCCGTGCCGGGAGGCCAGCCGGGCGACCACGACCAGACCCATCATCCGGGAGACGGCCACGTCCACCTGCGGCGGCGTGGCGAGCCGCTCGTTGAGGTCACGCAACTGGTCGGCGCTGATGCCGATGCCCCGGTCCTCCACGTACAGGGAGGCGCGGTCGCCCACCCGCCGGGCCTCCACCATGACCTGCGAGTCCGGCGGGGAGAAGGCGGTGGCGTTGTCGAACAGCTCGGCGACCAGGTGCACCAGGTCGTTGACCGCGTGCGCGGCGACCTCAATGTCCCGGTCGATCACGCCGAACTCGATCCGGGTGTAGTGCTCGACCTCGGACTGCGCGGCACGGAGCACGTCGATCAGGGCGGCCGGCTCGCGCTGCACGCGGGTCGAGTCGGCGCCGGCGAGGACCAGCAGGTTCTCGTCGTTGCGGCGCATCCGGGTGGCGAGGTGGTCGAGCTGGAACAGCTCGGCGAGCCGGTCCGGGTCCTCCTCGCCGCGCTCCAGCCGGTCCAGGTGACCGATCAGCCGGTCGACCAGGATCTGCGACCGGCGGGCCAGGTTGACGAACATCGTCGCGACGGAGGCGCGCAGCGCGGCCTGCTCGGCGGCGGTCCGGACGGCCTCCAGGTGGACGGCGTTGAACGCCTCGGTCACCTGGCCGAACTCGTCCTTGCTCCGGACGGGCAGCGGCTCGGCGATCTGGTTGGCCAGCTGGACCGGGGAGAGCTGCCCGGTGACCTGCGGGTCACGCAGCCGGGCCACCGCCTGCGGCAGGCCGTACTGGGCCACGGAGAGGGCGCCCTGCCGCAGGTCGCGCAGCGACCGGGCCATCGAGCGGGCGACCAGGTACGCGAAGAGGATCGCCAGCAGCAGCGTGCTCAGCAGCAGGCCGGTCTCCAGGAAGACCTGGCGCTGCACGTCCGAGCGGAGGTTGTCGGCCTGCCGGACGACGTTGCCGTCGAGCCTCTTTTCGACCGTACGGATCAACTTGGCGTTGGCCACCATGGCCGCGTCCCACTGGTCCGGCCCGAACTGGGCGCCGGCCAAGCTGTCGGTGGTGTTGCTGCTGATGAACCGCTGGTAGGTAATCGACTCGCGCAGATCCGAGCCGGAGACCGTCTGGGCGTAGAACTCGGAGTCGGCCGGGTTGGCGACCGCCTTGAAGCTCTCCAGCGCCTGCGAGTCGCCTACGGTGGTGGCGATGAACTGCTCACGCAGGTTCGGGGTGTACTTCTTCTGCTCGTCCAGCAGGACCTGGTGCACCACGACACGGCGCTGCGACAGGTACTCCTTCTGCCGGGCGACCGCGGTGGCGGCCCGCATCCGGTCGCTCAGGTCGTTGTCACCGGCGAGCTGGGTGGCCGAGTCCCGAATCGAGAGCAGCTCGGCGATCAGGCCCGAGTACGAGCGCAACCCTTCGGTGAGCTTGAGCTTGCCGTTGAAGACCTGGCTGCGGGTGCCGGGCAGGCCGGTCAGGTCGGCGTCGATGGCGCCGAGCAGCTTGTTGAAGTTCGCCGGCAGGCCGTCGATCGCCAGCCGCTGCTGCAGGTACGGCGCCTTGGCCTGGTCGACCCGGGAGTTGGCGCGGTTGTAGGCCTCCTGGTACTGGGCCTTGGTCTGCACCTGGTTCGAGCCGAGGAAGAGCACCGCGGCGGTCCGCTCGTCCTGCAGGTTGTCGACCAGGTCACTCGAGTAGCGGACCAGGTTGGCGAGGTCGCCGGCCCGGTTGGCATTGTTGAGCGTCTGCAGGTGGTCGACCAGACCGCTGGTGCCGACCACGACCGTGGCGATGGTCGGCACGATCATGATCAGACCGAGCTTGGACCAGATCGGCATGTCGCGGAGCCGGCTGGCCGGCCGGCGCAGACGCGACAGGAAGGAGCCCGCCGTCTTTGGCCGTTTGCTCACGTCACCGCCCTCGCATCACAGCGTCCGAGCGTTGCCATGGGCAACGCCGAGCGACCGACCCGGCGGGTCGGACCTCCGAGATTCCATCACGCCGCCCCGCAAAGAGAAAGCCCAGGTTGTCACTCGCCGGAGGTGTGATGAGATGTTGATGCAATTTGATAGCAATCCGTCTGCCCGGAGTCACTCAAAGTAATGGAACATCGTCACCGTGTCGTCCTGCTCGCCGGCCCTTCCGGCTCCGGAAAATCGTATATAGCGCACCGAACCGGGCTTCCCGTCCTTTGCCTAGACGACTTCTACAAGGACGGCGATGACCCTACGTTGCCGCGTCGAAACGGACAGGTGGACTGGGAATCCCCCGCATCCTGGGACGCCGAGACGGCGGTGGAAACAATTACCCGACTGGCCCGGTCCGGCAAGGCCGAAGTGCCGGTTTATGCGATCGGCGCGGACCGGCGGGTGGCCACCCGGCCATTCGATGTCGCCGGATCGCCACTTTTCGTCGCCGAAGGGATCTTCGCCGCCGAGATCGTCGAGGAGTGCCGCCGCCGCGGTCTCCTCGCCGGGGCGTACGCGCTGCGCCGGCCGCGCGGGGCGACCTTCCTCCGCCGGCTCGCCCGCGACCTCGCCGAGCAGCGCAAGGCGCCCCGGGTCCTGCTGAGCCGCGGGGTGGCCCTGCTCCGCGCCGAGCCGGCGGTGCTGCGCCGACAGACCGGGTTGGGCGCCGAGGCGGCCCGGGCCCGGGAGGTGCTGCGCCGGGTGGCCGCCCTGCTCGCCGGCCACCCGCACCACCCGTGATCAGCCGATCAGCTTCCCGTACGCCGGCTTGATCACCTCGTCGATGATCTTCAGTCGCTCGTCGAACGGGATGAAGGCGCTCTTCATCGCGTTGATGGTGAACCACTGGAGCTCCTTCCAGCCGTAGCCGAAGGCCTCCACCAGCAGCGCCATCTCCCGCGACATCGAGGTGCCGCTCATCAGCCGGTTGTCGGTGTTGACCGTCGCCCGGAAGCGCAGGTCGCGGAGCAGCCCGATCGGGTGCTCCACGATCGACGGGGCCGCGCCGGTCTGCACGTTCGACGACGGGCACAGCTCCAGCGGGATCCGCTTGTCCCGCACGTACGCGGCCAGCCGGCCGAGCACCGGCTCCGGACCCGGGGTGATGTCGTCGACGATCCGTACCCCGTGGCCGAGCCGGTCGGCGCCGCACCACTGGATCGCCTGCCAGATCGACGGCAGCCCGAACGCCTCGCCGGCGTGGATGGTGAAGTGGAAGTTCTCCCGCTGGAGGTACTCGAAGGCGTCCAGGTGCCGGGTGGGCGGGAAACCCGCCTCCGCGCCGGCGATGTCGAAGCCGACCACCCCGGCGTCCCGGTGCCGGACGGCCAGCTCGGCGATTTCCTGCGAGCGGGCGGCGTGCCGCATCGCGGTGAGCAGGGTGCCGACCCGGATCGGGGTGCCCGCCTCGGCGGCCTGCGCGCTCCCCTCCACGAAGCCGGCGACGACCGCCTCGACCACCTCGTCCAGGCTCAGGTTCTGTTCCAGGTGCTGCTCCGGCGCGAACCGGACCTCGGCGTAGACCACCCCGTCGGCGGCCAGGTCGAGCGCGCACTCCCGGGCGACCCGGCGCAGCGCGGGCGCGGTCTGCATCACCGCCACGGTGTGCGCGAACGTCTCCAGGTAGCGCTCCAGCGAGCCCGAGTTGGCCGCCTCGACGAACCAGCGGCCCAGCGCCTCCGGGTCGGTGGTGGGCAGCTCGTGGCCGACCTCGGCGGCCAGCTCGACGATCGTCGCCGGCCGCAGACCGCCGTCCAGGTGATCGTGCAGCAGCGCCTTCGGGGCCTTGACGATGTCCTCGTACCGGATTGCGACCATGCCCAGACATTAGTCACCGGCGACCCCGGGACGGGACGGGACCGGGCCGGGCGGGTCAGGGGCGCCAGCCGTACATCCGCTCGACCGCGAGGCGCACCACCAGGCGACCGTCGGCCACCATCGCCGCCCGGTACTCCGCCCAGTCGGGGTGCTCGCCGCGGATCCGCCGGTAGACCTCCACCAGCTCCTCGACGGTGGCGTCGTCGGCCGCCGCGGCCGGTGGGGTGAGCGTCACGGTCCCCTCGGCCACCGCGTACGCCCCGCCGTCGGCGGTGGTCACGTGGAAGCTGGCCCGGGGGTCGCGGCGCAGGTTGCGGACCTTGGCCCGGTCGCCGGTGGTGGAGCAGCGGATCAGCCCGGGCTCGGCGAGATAGTCGACGTTCGACAGCTGCGGCCGGCCGTCCCGGCGCAGGGTGACCACCACCCCGCGCCCCCGCTCGCCGAAGAGCTCCCACAGCCGGTCGCTCACGCCGCGACCCGCAGCGGCGCGAGCGCGGCGGCCAGCCGGGCCAGCTGGTCGAGCATCAGGTCGGCGGCCTCGTCGCGCCCGGGGTCGGGCCGCAGCCCGAGCAGGAGCCGACCCAGCCGTACGGGCAATCCGGTTGACATATCATCGACCGTAGGGTGGTTTCGGTGACATGTCAACAAGTGCTTTAGGATCGTCGGCATGGACGCCCCCCGGTGGCTGGACGAGCGGGAGGAGCGGGCCTGGCGCGGCTACCGCCGGATGCGCCGCCTGCTCGACCTGGAGCTGGCCCGCGAGCTGACGCAGGACGCCGGCCTCTCCGAGCCGGACTACGACGTCCTCTCCGACCTCTCCGAGACGCCCGACCAGCGGCTGCGCCTCAGCGAGCTGGCAGACCGGATGCTCTGGTCCCGCAGCCGGCTCTCCCACCACCTGACCCGGATGCAGCAGCGCGGCCTGGTCACCCGCGAGGAGTGCGCGTCCGACGGCCGCGGCTCGGTGGTCGCGCTGACCCCCGCCGGCCGGCGGGCCATCGAGGCGGCCGCACCCGGGCACGTGGCCGCCGTCCGCCGGCACCTGATCGACCTGCTCACCCCCGACGAGGTCGAGGCGCTCGGCGCGCTGACCCACCGGGTGGTCGACCACCTCACCGCGCCGGCCCGGCCCGATGACGACCGGCCCCGCCGGGCCGCTCCGACGCCCGCCGGCCCGGAGCTCTGACGTGGACGCCCGCATCCTCGACCGGCTGCGCTGCCCGGTCTGCGGGGATCCGCTGGCCGAGGTCACCGCGGGCACCGCCCGCGCGCTGCGCTGCCCGCGCCGGCACAGCTTCGACGTCGCCCGCCAGGGATACGTCAACCTGCTCGCCGGCCGCGCCCCGCACGCCGGGGACAGCGCCGAGATGGTCGCCGCCCGTGCCGACTTCCTCGCCGCCGGCCACTACGACACCGTCGCCGAGGCCCTCGCCACCACCGCGCTCCCGTACGCCGAGCGCCCCGGCCAGCCGTACCCGCTGGTGGTGGATGCCGGCGCCGGGACCGGCCGGTACCTCGCCGCGGTGCTGGCGGCGCTGCCGGACGCCGCCGGTCTGGCCCTGGACGTCTCCAAGCCGGCGCTGCGCCGCGCGGCCCGGGCCCACCCACGCGCGGCGGCGGCGCTCGCCGACACCTGGCAGCGCCTCCCGCTGGCCGACGCCTCCACCGCCGTGCTGCTCAACGTCTTCGCCCCGCGCAACGGCGCCGAGTTCCACCGGGTGCTCGACCCGGCCGGCGCGCTGCTGGTGGTCACCCCGGCCGAGGACCACCTGGTCGAGCTGGTCGACGCCCTGGACCTGCTCAAGGTGGACCCGGCCAAGGCGGACCGGGTCGCCGGCAGCCTGGCCGGGCACTTCACCGAGGAGTCGAGCGAGGTACGTCGGGCCCGGCTCGCGCTCACCCGCACCGAGGTGGCCACCCTGGTCGGGATGGGCCCGAGCGCCTGGCACACCGACCCGACCCGGCTCGCCGAGCGGATCGCCGCCCTGCCCGAGCCGGTCCCGGTGACGCTCGCCGTCCGGCTGGCCGTGCACCGGCCGCGCTGACCGGGTCAGGTGGAGAGGTCGACCTCTTCCCAGCCGGGCGGCTCGTCGTGGTACGGGCCGCGGAGGACCACCGCCCACTCCAGCGCCCACCGGCGCTGCCCGACCGCGTTGGCGTCCACCAGCCCGGGCGGCCTCCGGCCGGCCCGCTCCGTCGCCAGGTACGCCCAGTCCAGGCAGTAGTGCAGGTCGAGCAGGGCCGCCGCGTCGGCGGGGTGCTGCGGGGCGGCCAGGATCCGCGACCGCCACTGGGCGAAGGTCTCCCCGCCGGCGACGTGCGGCATCCGCTCCACCAGCCGCTCGTCCACCGGCACCGTCGGGTCGAGCTCCTTGGTCAGCCCAAGCACCCAGGCCAGCGAGAAGAGCGCGTCGTGGTGCAGCACGAACGACCGGTGGTCGCCCTTGCCGCCCATCACGAACTGCCACTCCGGCGGCGTCACCATGTCGACCAGGTGCGAGGCGAGCAGCCAGCTCATCGCCGCCTGCGGGGGCATCCCGAAGCACCGGGCCAGGATCACGTGCAGCACCGCGATCCGGGCCTCGATCTCGACGGTGGGTCGCAGCTCGATCTCGTCGCCCGGCTCCCACACCAGCGGGAACTGGGACGGCGGTAGTGGCAGGCCCAGCCGGGACAGCTCGTCGAGGCTCGCCTCACGGACGGCCCGGGGATCGGGGGCGGGTACGCGCACGGCTCAGGTCCCTGTCTGCTCGCAACGGCTCATCGCCGGTCTGTCCCCCCTGGGCAGGGAGAATAGCGGCTCCGGGTGGCCAGCACCACGGCACCACCGACCGGAATTGATCAGCCGATGCGCTCGATGACCAGCGGCGTCGCCGCCGGCGCTTCCGGCGCGATCCGGACCGCGCGCTCCGCCTCGGCGAGCGCCGCCGGGATCCGCTCCGCGTGCTCGGCACGCAGCTCGTACAGGGGATCGCCGGCACGTACCGGGTCACCGGGGCGCTTGTGCAGCACCACCCCGGCCGGGATGCTCACCGGGTCCTCCTTGCGGGCCCGCCCGGCGCCGAGCCGCCACGCGGCCACCCCGATGGCGTACGCGTCGACGGAGGCGACGAAGCCGTCCTCGGCGGCGCGGACCACCTCGACCTCGTTGGCGGTGGGCATCGGCGCGTCCGGGTCGCCGCCCTGCGCCCGGATCATCGTCCGCCAGACGTCCATCGCCCGGCCGTCGCGCAGCGCCGCCTCCGGGTCGGCGTCCGGCAGGCCGGCCGCGGCCAGCATCTCCCGGGCCAGCGCCAGGGTCAGCTCCACCACGTCCGCCGGGCCGCCGCCGGCCAGCACCTCGACCGACTCGGTGACCTCGACCGCGTTGCCGACGGTCAGGCCGAGCGGGGTGGACATGTCGGTGAGCAGGGCGACCGTCCGCACGCCGTGCGCGCCGCCCAGCTCGACCATGGTCCGGGCCAGCTCGCGGGCGTTGTCCACGGACTTCATGAAGGCGCCCGAGCCGACCTTCACGTCGAGCACCAGCGCGCCGGTGCCCTCGGCGATCTTCTTGCTCATGATCGAGCTGGCGATCAGCGGGATCGCCTCGACGGTGCCGGTGACGTCGCGCAGCGCGTACAGCTTGCGGTCCGCCGGGGCCAGCCCCTCGCCGGCCGCGCAGATCACCGCGCCGACGTCGCGGAGCTGGGCGATGAACTCGTCGTTGGTCAGCGCGGCCCGCCAGCCGGGGATCGACTCCAGCTTGTCCAGGGTGCCGCCGGTGTGGCCCAGCCCGCGCCCGGAGAGCTGCGGCACCGCGCCGCCACAGGCGGCGACGAGCGGGGTGAGCGGCAAAGTGATCTTGTCACCGACCCCGCCGGTGGAGTGCTTGTCCACGGTCGGCCGGGACACCGACGACAGGTCCAACCGCTCCCCGCTGGCGATCATCGCGGCGGTCCACCGGGCGATCTCCGGCGCGGTCATGCCGCGCAGCAGGATCGCCATGGCCAGCGCCGACATCTGCTCGTCGGCCACCAGCCCCTTGGTGTACGCGTCGACCACCCAGTCGATCTGGCCGTCGCTCAGCACACCCCCGTCCCGCTTGGCCCGGATGACGTCGACCGCCGTAAAAGCACTCACCAGAAAGTTCCTCTTCAGTCGTTGCGGACGTCGACCAGGGCCCCGCGCCCGGCGGAGCTCAACCAGCCCAGCGGATCGGAATCTCCATCGGCGGCTCGCCCTCACCGGCCCAGAAGATGGCGCCGGCCGCGTCGACCACCACCACCCGGGGCGTACGGGCCAGCCCCCAGGTGACCGCCTCCGCCGGGTCGTTCCAGGTCGGGCCCTCCTCCAGCACGCCGGTCTCGGCGCCCTCGGTGTCCCCGGCGGACCGCTCCCAGTACGCCGTCCAGACCTGCTGCCCGGCGGAGAGGTCCGGGTGGACGAAGACCGTGCCCCGCCCCCGCCAGGCGGCCAGCCGCTCCGGCACCACCGGCACCGGGGTCTCGCTGACGACGGCCTCCAGGTCCTCCACGCCGAAGGCGTGCGGCAGCAGCTCGGCCATCCGCAGCGGCCGGCCCTTCGTCTCGACCAGACACTCCGGGCCACCGTGCTCCCAGAGCAGCTGCCGGCACCGGCCACAGGGCATCAGCGGCTCGCCGGTGGCGTCGACGCAGGACATCGCGACCAGCCGGCCGCCGCCGGTGGCGTGCAGCGAGGAGACCACCCCGCACTCGGCGCAGAGCGTGACGCCGTACGCGGCGTTCTCCACGTTGCAGCCGACCACCACCCGGCCGTCGTCGACCAGGGCGGCCGCCCCGACGGGGAACTTCGAGTACGGCGCGTACGCGTGCCGCATCGCCTCGGTGGCCGCGGCGCGCAGCCGCTCCCAGTCGATCTCGGTCATCCCACCATTCTGCCCAAGTCACCCTGGTCGAACGCGGGAAGGGGTACCCCTGTGCCGGTCGACACCCGGAACGAGCGGGCCCGGCGGGGAAATCCCCCGCCGGGCACGGATCAGCTCAGGGCTCAGCCCTTGATGTACGGCTTGCCGTCCGCGGCCGGCGCCCGGACCCGGCCGACCAGCCCGGCCACCGCCAGGATCGTCGCCAGGTACGGCAGCATCGCCAGGAACTGGCTGGGGATGCTGCTGCCGATCGCGCCGAGGTAGGTGGCGAGCTGGTCGGCGAAGCCGAAGAAGAGCGCCGCGAGCAGCGCGCCCGTCGGGCTCCACCGGCCGAAGATCAGCGCGGCCAGGGCGATGAAGCCCTTACCGCCGATCATGTTCTTGGTGAACGAGTAGAAAGCCAGCGTGTACGAGGCGCCGCCGATGCCGGCCACCATTCCGGCGAGGATGACGTTGCGGTAGCGCAACCCCAGCACCTTGACGCCGAGGGTGTCGGCGGCGGTGGGGTGCTCGCCCACCGAGCGGGTCCGCAGGCCCCACCGGGTGCGGAACAGCGCGATGTGGATGACCAGCACCAGCAGCAGGCCGAGGTAGAGGAAGATGTTGCCGCGGAACAGCGCCGGCCCGATCAGCGGGATGTCCTTGAGCAGCGGGATCTCCCAGTTGCTGAACCGGGGCGCGCTGTTGTACTTCTCCGCGTTGGTCTGCATCAGCCGCTCGTAGAGGAAGCCGGTGATGCCGACCGCCAGCAGGTTGAGCACGATGCCCATGACGACCTGGTCGACCAGGTAGCGGATGGCGAAGACCGCCAGCAGCAGCGAGATGAACGCGCCGCCGATCGCGGCGGCCACCAGCCCCACCCAGACGTTGCCGGAGATGCTGCCGAAGAGGGCGCCGGCGAAGGCGCCCATCAGCAGTTGGCCCTCGATCGCCACGTTGACCACGCCGGTGCGCTCGCAGAGGACACCGGCGAGCGCGCCGAAGATCAGCGGCAGGGCGAGGATGAACGTGCCCCGCACGATGTTGACCAGCGGCATGAAGTTGCGGCCCTCGGGGGCGGCGGAGACCTGCCAGCACAGGAAGCTCAGCACGAAGGCGACCAGCCCGACGCCAAGCAGCGTGGTGAACCAGCGCTTCGGCACCCCCGCCAGCAACGCGCCGCCGGCCGCGGCGGCGATGATCCCGAAGAAGATCGCGCCGGTCGTGCCGTTGACCGCCAGCGCCGCCCCGCCCTCGGTCTCGCTGAGCGTGAAGCGGGCCTGCTGGCCGGTGGCGAGCGCTCCGAAGAGCACCGCCGCGAGCACGCCCAGCGCCAACAGGACGGCACCCGTCTTGCGGGTGCGCGTCCAGAAGCCCTCGTCGACCGTGGCGACGGCGACGTCGGGGACAGCCGTGGTGGACATGCCTTACCAGCCCTTCGCCAGGCTCGTCTGCAACCGGGCGGCGCGGGCGGCCCGGAGCTGGAAGATCGCCTTCACCAGGGCCGGTGCGGCGATGAAGATGACGATCAGCGCCTGGAGCACGGTCACCAGCTCCAGCGAGATCCCCGAGTACGACTGCATCCGGTTGCCGCCGGCCTGCAGCGCGCCGAAGAGCAGTGCGGCGAGCAGCACGCCCCACGGCTTCACCCGCCCGAGCAGCGCCACCAGGATGCCGTCGAAGCCGATCTGCGCGATCACCAGCGGGGTCAGCGCGTCCGCGGTCGAACCGAGCACCATGTTCGACCCGCCAAGGCCGGCCAGCAGACCCGAGATCACCATGACCAGCACGTACGTCTTGGTGACGCTGATGCCCGCGGTCCGGGCGGCGTCCGGGTTATCGCCGACCGCGCGCAGCTCGAAGCCGAGCGTGGAGCGGTTGAGCAGCCAGGCGACGAACCAGGTGACCAGCACCGCGAGCAGGATCCCGGCGTGCACCCGCAGGTTGTCGCCGAGCAGCCGGGGCAGCTGCGCCGAGGACTCGACCGGCTTGCTGATCGCGTCGGAACGGTTCGGGTTCTGCACCCCGTTCTGGACGATGATCCAGGAGAGGAAGTAGACCGCGACGTAGTTGAGCATGATCGTGTTGATCACCTCGTGGGCGCCGGTCCGCGCCTTGAGGATGCCCGGGATGAAGCCCCAGAGCGCGCCGCCGGCCGCGCCGGCGATCAGCGCGACGAGCAGGTGCAGCACGGGCGGCAGCGGCAGCGCGAAACCGGCGAGGGCGGCGAGGATGACGCCGATGGTCGCCTGACCCTGGGCGCCGATGTTGAACAGGCCGCCGCGGAAGGCGAGCGCGACCGAGAGGCCGGTGAAGACCAGCGGCGCGGTGTAGGTGAGCGTCTCCGAGATCGGGCTCAGCGCGGCGGTGAAGCCGGACGCCTGCGGGTCGAAGATCGCGCCCTTGAACAGGTTCGCGTACGCCTCGCTGACCACCGTCCAGCTGGAGTTGAGCGCGTCCGCCGGCCGGGCGGTGATGTAGCCGTAGGTGGCCAGCACCTCCGGGTCGGAGACGATGATCAGCACCGCGCCGACGAGCATCGCCAGGACCACCGCGAGCACCGTGACGGTGACCGTGTTGGCGGCCCAGAGGTTCTCCAGGAACAGCCGGCCCAGCGAGGGGCGGGGCTGCTCCTCGGGCCGCTTCGGGGCGGTGGCGGTCGTCGCCGCGCGGTCGGTGTTGCCGACCGCGTTCTGCGCCGCCTGGGACTCGGTCGCCGGCTCCTTGTCCGGGGAGCCCGACGCCGGGTTCGGGTTGCTCATGCCTCGTCCTCGTTACCAGGGCCCTCGGGGGCCGGGGCCGCCGTGCCGCCGGGCTCGCCGGCCGTACCGCTGGTGCTGCCCGGTGCCGCCGCGGCACCGGCCGTCTCCGGGCTGATGCCGGCCATCAGCAGGCCGATCTCCTCGCGCGGAGTGTCCGGGCCGACGATGCCGATGATCCGGCCCCGGTACACCACCGCGATCCGGTCGGCGAGGCCGATCACCTCGTCCAGCTCGCTGGAGACCACCATGACCGCGGTGCCGATGTCCCGCTCCCGGATCACCCGGCTGTGGATGAACTCGATCGAGCCGACGTCCACGCCCCGGGTCGGCTGGGCGGCGATGAAGAGCTTCAGCGGCCGGGACAGTTCCCGGGCCACGATCACCTTCTGCTGGTTGCCGCCGGAGAGGGTGCCCACCGTGGCGTCGGCCGAGGGGGTACGGATGTCGAACTGCTCGATCCGCTCCTTCGCCGACTTCTCGATGGCGTCCGGCTTGAGCGACAGACCCTTGCCGAAGGGCGGACGGTCGTAGATGTCCAGCACCAGGTTCTCCGCCACGGAGAACTCCTTGACCAGGCCGTCGACGCTGCGGTCCTCCGGCACATAGCCGACCCCGGCGCGGAGCACCTTCTTGGTCGACCAACCGTGCACGGCCTGGCCGTCGAGGGTCACCGTGCCGGCGAGCACCGGCCGCAGGCCCATGATCGCCTCGATCAGCTCGGTCTGGCCGTTGCCCTGAACACCCGCGATGCCGAGCACCTCACCGGCGTGCACAGTCAGGTCGACGCCGTCGACCGCGCGGATCTGCCGGTCGTCGTCGACGACCAGGCCGGAGACCTCCAGGATCGGCCGGCCCGGGGTGGCGGGCTGCTTCTCCACGGTCAGCCGGACGCTGCGGCCGACCATCAGCGCGGCCAGTTCGTCCCGGCTGGCGGTCGGCGAGGCGGTGCCGACGGTCTTCCCGCGCCGGATGACGGTGATCCGGTCGGCGATCGCCTTCACCTCGCCCAGCTTGTGGGTGATGAAGACGATCGACTTGCCGGCGGCCTTGAGCGACCGCATGACCGTGAGCAGCTCCTCGGTCTCCTGCGGGGTGAGCACCGCGGTCGGCTCGTCCAGGATCAGCAGGTCGACGTCGCGGGTGAGCGCCTTGACGATCTCCACTCGCTGCTGGATGCCGACCGGGAGGTCCTCGATCACCGCGTCCGGGTCGACCCGGAGGTTGTACCGCTCGGAGACCTCGGCGACCTCGCGCCGGGCGCGCCGCCGGTCCAGGAAGCCGGCGATGCCGCCCTTGACCTGCTCGGCGCCGAGCATGACGTTCTCGGCCACAGTGAAGACCGGCACCAGCATGAAGTGCTGGTGCACCATGCCGATCCCGGCCGCGATCGCGTCCGACGGGCCCTTCAGCTTCAGCGGCTTCCCGTCGACCAGGATCTCGCCCTCGTCGGGCTGGTAGAGCCCGTAGAGGACGTTCATCAGGGTCGACTTGCCGGCGCCGTTCTCGCCGAGCAGGGCGTGGATCTCTCCAGGCTCCACCGTCAGGTCGATGTGGTCGTTGGCGACCAGATCACCGAACCGTTTGGTGATGCCGCGCAGTTCGAGTCTCAGCGCAACCTCCTGGAGTGCGAGCGATGGTGCAGCGTAGCCGCTGCCGCCGGGCGCCGAGCCGGCCCGGTCCCGGGTGGTGCGGATCGGCCGCCCCGGCGGCGCGGGTGTCCCCGCGTACGCCGAGGCGGCCGGATCGTCAAGCCTGGTGCCCGCCGGCCTCCGCTGCCGATGATCTCACCGCGGCGGCCGGCGGACGGGTCACTTGGTCGGCTGGGCCTTCGAGGTGACCGTGATGGTGCCGGCGGCGATGTCCGCCTTGATCTTGTCGACCTCGGCCTTCAGGTCCGCGGGGACCTTGCTGTCGAAGTCGTGGTACGGGGCGATCGACACGCCGTTGTTCGCCAGGGTGCCGACGAAGCCCGGCTTGGCCTGCAGCTTCTCTCCACCGGCGGCCTTGAGCACGGCCTCCTTGACGGCGTCCGGGATGTTCTTGACCACGGTGGTCACCAGCGCCGGGCAGTTCGGGGTGCTCTCGCAGCCGTCGACGTCCACCCAGACCACCGAGTACTTGCCGCCGGACTTCTGGGCGGCGTCGGTGGTGCCGAGGCCGGCGCCGCCGGCGACCGGCATGATGATGTCCGCGCCCTGGGCGACCAGGGTGTCGGAGACCTTCTTGCCCTCGTCCTGCTTGACGAAGTCGTTGGTGAAGGAGCCCTTCTGGGTCGCCTTGTCCCAGCCCAGGACCTGGACGTTCTTGCCCTTGGCCTTGTTGTAGTACGCGACGCCGTCGGCGAAGCCGTCCATGAAGATGGTCACCGGCGGGATCGGCAGACCGCCGTAGGTGCCGACCTTGCCGCTCTTGCTCATCCCGGCGGCCAGGTAGCCGGCCTGGAACGCGGCCTGCGCGGTGTCGAACTGCATCGGGTAGATGTTGTCCACGCCCGGGTTGGCGTCCACGATGCCGAACTGCTGGTTCGGGTTCGCGGTGGCGGCCTTCTTGGTGGCGTCGGACATCAGGCCGCCGACCGCCAGGATGAAGTCGCACTTCTGGTTGACGAACCCGGTCAGGTTGACCTCGTAGTCCGCCTCGGCCTTCGACTGGACGTTCTTGATGTCGATGTTGTCGTTGGCCTTCTTGGCCTCCTGCAGGCCCTTCCAGGCCGAGGTGTTGAACGACTTGTCGTCGATGCCGCCGACGTCCGTCACCATGCAGGCGCTGTACTTCTTGGCACCGTCGCCGGCGCCCTTGTCGTCCTTGGGGGCCTCACCACACGCGGCGGCGCCCAGCACGAGCCCACCCGCCACGAAAGCGGAGGCGATCCGCATCCCACGCACAGAGCGCAAGACGTCTCCTTCCCATTGCACACCGCGTTCCCAGCGGTGGCAGCCCTTGAGCCGGCCTGCGCTGCGCCGCCGGCGTCCCACGTTACGGACGGGAGCGTACGCCCGCGCCCACCCACCGGCCGACAATCGTGCACGAACGTTGAGTGCCTGTTATCCGTACGTAACCGTTGCGTGGGCCAGATCACCATTCGTGCCGCTATCGTCCCCGAAGCGGTGTCGCGAACGTCCGTTTCCCGTGGCCTTTCCCCTGCTCCCGACGCTACCGCCAGAAGACCGCCACCGCCGCGTTCACCAGGGTCAACCCGATGATCGCGAGGAAATGGCCACGGTTGACCGACTCCCGCTTACGGGAGAAGAAGACCATGACAAAGATCAGCAGCGCGAGCACCAACTTGGTAACAAGTTTGGCGGGCGCCGGCTCGTCGCCGTCGCGCAGCGGCGCGGAGAGGCCCAGGCCGGTCAGCAGACCGATCACCGAGCCCCACAGCATGGCGGCGTTGATCCGCAGCCGGCCGCTGACGTACTGGGCGATCGAGCCGCCGAGCAGCAGCGCGAACCCGATGAGATGGACGTAGAGAAGTACCAGCCGAAGAGCTTCCACGGCGGCCATCCTCCCCCATCAACGACGGTTTGTAGTAGCCGGCCCGCCGAGCCGAGCTCATACCGTGACCTCGGCCGGTCGCCGGCCCGGCGCCGACGCGCCGGCCGTCGCGGGCGAGCCGTGCCGGCCGACCGCCACCAGGGCGAGGCCGACCAGCGCGTAGCCGGCCAGCGCGTAGCCGGCCAGCACCGCGACGGACCGGCCGGCGCCCGCACCGTCGAAGAAGGCCGCCGAGCGGAGCCGGGGCCGCCGGCCCCGACCGGCAGGAACGGCGTCCGCACGCTGCGCGCGACCCGCTGACCCGCCCGGCCGGGCCGTCCGGGTCAGGCGAGGCGCCAGACCTGGAAGGTGGGGCCGTCGCCGGGGAGGGTGACCGCGCCGCCGGCGTCGAGCCGCAGGGCCGGCGCGCCGCCGTGGACGTTCTCCCCGGCGCGCAGGCCGGCCAGCCGGACCGGGGCGCCCGCCGCGCGGCGGGCCAGCACCAGCACCGAGCCGGTGGGGGCCTCCCGCAGGAAGACCAGGGTGTCCGCGTCGGCGTGCACCCAGCGCAGGCCGCCGTGGCGCAGCGCCGGCTCGCCGCGCCGCAGCGCCAGCAGCGACCGGTACGCGGCGAAGGTCGCCTGGTCCCAGCTCGCCGGCCGGTGCCACGGCATCGGGGTACGCGACCCCTCCCCGTTGGTGCCGGTCAGCCCCAGCTCGTCACCGGCGAAGATGACCGGGGTGCCCGGCATGGTGGCGAGCAGGCCGGCGGCGACCTCCTGCCGGGCGGCGTCGCCGACCACGGTCCGGATCCGGGCCGAGTCGTGCGACCCGAGCAGCTGCCACGAGTGCACGTACGACCGCCAGGAGATCAGCGACCGGTAGGTGTTCATGGTGGCCAGCACCGCGCCCGCGTCCCGCTGGCGCACGCCGCCGGGAGTGCCGAGGAAGTTCGGGACCGGGGCGTCACCAAGCCGCAGCCAGGACCAGACCGGGTCGGTGAAGCCGACGTAGTTCATCGTGCCGTGCCAGCCGTCCCGGTCCAGGTCGCCGGTGTGGTCGTGGCCGTGCTCGGCGAGCAGCAGCCCGTCCGGCCGGGTCTCCGCGACCACCTCGCGCAGCAGCCGCGCCACCTCGTGGGTGAACGCGTCCGCGCCCCGGCGGCCGGTCATGTTGGCGACGTCGACCCGCCAGCCGTCCAGCCCGTACGGCGGGCGCAGCCAGCGACGCAGCAACGAGTCCCGGGCCGTGGCGAAGCGCCGGCGCAGCTCGGCGCTGCCCCAGTTCAGCTTCGGCAGCGACTTGACCCCGTTCCAGGACTCGTAGTCGCCGGTGGCCTCGTCGAAGTAGTACAGCTCCCGCTCGGGCGCGCGCACGTCGGCCGCGGCGCTGGTGAACCACTCGTGCGCGTCGCCGGTGTGATTGCTGGTGATGTCGCCGAGCAGCCGCCAGCCCCGGGCGCGGACCGCGTCCGCCAGCCGGGCCAGCGCGGCGTCGCCGCCGAGCAGCGGGTCGACGGTGTCGAAGCTCGCCGCGTCGTACCGGTGGTTGGACCGGGCCGGGAAGATCGGGGTGAGGTAGACGGTGTTCACGCCGAGCCGGTCCAGGTGGTCCAGCCGCTCGGTGACGCCGTCCAGGTCGCCGCCGTAGAACTGGTACGGCGTCTCCGGGCCCCGCCCGATGACCGGGGTGTCCCAGGCGCAGGGGATGGCCCAGTCCGGCGCGGTCCGGCCGTCGGCGGCGGCGGAGCGGGCGAACCGGTCCGGGAAGATCTGGTAGATCACCGCGTCCCGGGCCCAGGCCGGCGGCGGGGCGTAGCTGACCAGCTTGAAGTCGCCGTTGTCGGGCACGTCGTGGTCGACCACGCCGGCGGCGTTCAGCCAGCGGTAGCCCGTGGCGCCGGAGAGCATGAACCGGTAGTTGCTGACCGGGTTGCGGACCTCGACGTCGGCCCGCCACCACACGTCGCCGCCCTCGGTGCGGTCGGCGGTGGCCTCGGCGAAGCGCGGCTCGCCGTCGCCGGTGGTCCGGACGTGCACCTGGCGCACGTCGGCGCCCTCCGGGACCCGGACGAAGACCGGCACGGTCTGCCCGAGCGCGGGCTCCTGCTCCGGGACGTAGGTCGCGGATCCGTCGTGGTGCGGCTGCAGGGACATGGCGGTTCCTTTCGCGTCGGTCGGACGGGGAGAGAGAGGGGTCGCCCGCCGCGGCCGGTCTCCCGGCCGCGGCGGTCAGCCCGTGACTGCTCCGGTGTACGTCGACACGACGCCCTTGCCGCAGCGTGCTTGACCAGCTCGGGGTGGCCTGAGCGGGGCCGCGAAGCCGACCGCTCGCCGCGCCCTCAGCGAAGGGTGGCCACCCCTCGGACTAGTCCTATCCGATTTATCCCTTTACCGCTCCGGAGGTGAGGCCGGAGACGATGTAGCGCTGGAGGAGTTGGAACACCAGCACCGTCGGGACGGCGGTGAGCAGCGTGCCCGCCGCGAACATCCCGAAGTTGTTGTTGCGCTCACCGGCCACCAGGCCGAACATGCCGACCGCGAGGGTCTTCGACTCGGTGTTGGTGAGGAACACGTTGGCGATCATGAACTCGTTGATCGTGCCGATGAACGACAGCAGCGCGGTCACCGCCAGGATCGGCGCCACCAGCGGCAGCATGATCCGGAAGAAGACCTGGGCGTGCGTGGCGCCGTCCATGGTCGCCGACTCGTCGAGCTCCCGGGGCAGGGTGTCGAAGAAGCCCTTCATCAGCCAGGTGTTCATGCCCAGCGCGCCGCCCATGTAGAGCAGGAACAGGCCCCACGGGGTGTTGAAGCCGATCGCCGGCCACAGGTCGGTGACCGTGGTGAAGATCAGGAAGATCGCCACGATCGCCAGGAACTGCGGGAACATCTGGATCAGCAGCAGCGTGAGCAGGCCGAACCGGCGGCCGGCGAAGCGCATCCGGGAGAACGCGTACGCGGCGAGCGAGGACAGGAAGATCGACACGAAGCTCGCGCCACCCGCGATGACCAGCGAGTTGAGGAACCAGTGGCCGAACGCGGTCCGGTCGAACAGGTTGGTGAAGTTCTCCAGCGACGCCCCGGTCGGCACCAGCTCGGTGGAGGAGAGGGTGCCCAGCGGGTTGAGCGCCGCCGAGAGCACGAAGAGAATCGGGAAGAGGCTGAACGCCACCGCCAGCACCCCGACGACGTGCCGCCAGCCCACCTGGGCGAACCAGCGACTCCTCGGCTTCCCCTTCGCGTTGCGGTTGGCGACGGGGGCCTCCGCGTAGGTCGTCACGAGTACACCTCCTCCTGCTGCCGGGTACGCCGGAAGCTGATCGCCGACACCGTCGCCACGATCGCGAAGATGAAGATCGAGACCGCGGCCGCCATGCCGAACTCCGCGCCCTGGGCGCCGAAGGCCAGCCGGTAGGTGTAGGTGATGAGCAGGTCGGTCGCGCCGTTGGTCGGGTTGTCCGCCGCGAACGGCCCACCCTCGGTGGTGAACCAGATCGCGTTGATGTTGTTGAAGTTGTACGCGAACGAGGCGATCAGCAGCGGCGAGAGCGCGACGAGCAGCAGCGGCAGGGTGACCGCCCGGAACGACTGCCACGGCGAGGCGCCGTCGACCGAGGTGGCCTCGGTCAGCTCGCGCGGGATCGCCTGGAGCGCGCCGGTGGCCACCAGGAACATGTACGGGTAGCCCAGCCAGAGCTGCACCAGCAGCACCGCGGCGCGCGCGGACCAGGTCTCGCCGAACCAGTCGACCCCGAGTCCGAACAGGTTGTTGACCAGGCCGAAGTCGGTGTTGAACATGTCCCGCCAGACCAGCAGCATCGCGAACGACGGCATGGCGTACGGCAGGATCAGCAGCACCCGGTAGAGGTTGGTGCCGCGCATCCGGGGCGAGTGCAGCGCGAGCGCGATGGCCATGCCGAGCAGGAAGGTGAGCCCGGTCGAGCCGATCGCGAAGGCGAAGTTCCAGATCAGGGTGCCGAAGAACGGGCCGGAGATGTTCGGGTCGGTCAGCACCCGGTTGAAGTTCTTCAGCCCGACGCTGACCTGCCAGCCCTGGGTCAGCCGCTCACCGTCGGCGGCGACGAAGGAACCGGTCGCCTCGTCGGCGGTCCAGGTCTTGCCCGTCTCGCTGTCCTTGATGCAGTCGCACCCGCCGTCGTACGCCCGGATGGCCTTGCCCTCGTAGGCGCGGGACAGGCCGTTGGAGCGCAGGGCCCCGCCGGGGGTCGGCACCACCAGGTTGATGATCTCCGGGCTGCGGGCGCTGGCCTGGCCGAAGTTGAGGATGGTGTAGCCCTCGGCGGCGGTGACCTTGCCACCCGGGGTGACCGTGACCGAGCCGGCGTCGAGCGGGCGCAGCCCCGCGCCGTCGCCGGCGGAGACGGCGCCGGTCTTCGGGTCGGTGACCAGGAAGACCAGCGGGCCGGTGGTCGGGTCGCCCTCGGTGGCGATGGAGAGGGCGTACTCGGTGGAGCCGGCGACCTGCTTCACCGAGGAGCTCTGGATGGCGACGATCGCGTCGTCCTTGCTGCCGCGGTGGCCGTCGCCGAAGTTCGTGAAGGCGGTGCTCGCGGTGTAGAGCACCGGGAACACCTGGAAGGCGATCAGGAAGAGCGTGCCGGGGACCAGGTACTTCGCCGGGATGTGCCGGCGGGTGAGATAGAGGTAGCACAGGCCGGCGGTGGTGGCCGCCAGGATGGCCAGGCCGACCCACATCCTGGCCTCGATGAGCGGGAAGGCCGCCCAGATCGCGATCCCGGCCACCAGGCCGAGCAGGACCACCTTGACGACGAGGCCGGTCGCGGTGATCGGCGCGTGGTTCCGCGCGTTACGGGACTTGCGCGGGAGCCCGGAGCGGATGGGCTCCCGGCCCGGGGCCTGCATGGCAGACCCCGGGCCGGACAGCGACGTGCTCATTACTTGATCTGACCCGCGATGGTCTTGCCGGCGGCGGTGATCGTCTTGGCCGGGTCGGCGCCACCGATGACGGCGGCCTCCGCCTTGCCGAACGGGTCCCAGATCGCGGCCATGGCCGGGATCGCCGGGAGCACCTGGCCGTTCTTACCGGCCTCCTGGAACTTGGCCAGGTCCGGATCGGTGCCCTTGACCTGCTCGAAGGCGGCGGTCAGCGCCGGCGGGCGCGGTTCGGCCTTGTACAGGGCGACGGCCAGCTCCGGCTTGGTCACGTAGTTGGTGACGAACTCCTGGGCCAGGGCCTTGTTCTTGCCCTTGGCGGCGACGTAGAACGCCTGGACGCCCACGAACGGCTGGGCCTCCTTGCCACCGGCGAAACCGGGGACCGGGGAGATGTCGTAGGCGATGTTGGCCTTCTTGGCGTCGGCGATCGCCCACGGGCCGGAGACCAGGAAGGCGCACTTCTTGCCGGTGAAGGTGGCGATGGAGTTCTCGCCGGTGATGGAGCGCTTCAGCGCACCCTCGCCCTTCTCACCCAGCTTCGCGATCTTCTGGAAGGCCGCGATCGACTCCGGCTTGCCCACGCCCAGGTCCTTCGGGTCGTAGTCGCCGTTGGCCGTGGTGCCGAAGAGGTAGCCGCCGCCCGAGGTGTACAGCGGGTAGACGTGGTACGCGTCGCCGTTCTGGCCGGACTGGAGGCAGAGGATCTCGCTGGCCTTCTTCTCGGCCTTGAGCTTCTTGCCGGTGGCGACCAGGTCCTCGATCGTCTTCGGCGCCTCGGGGGCCAGCGCCGTGTTGCGGATGAGCGCGACGTTCTCGGTGGCGTAGGGGACGCCGTAGAGCTGGCCGTTGAAGGTCACGGCCTTGATCGCGGTCTCGTTGAAGCCGCTCTTCTGCTCGGCGGCGAGCTGCACCGGGTCGATGGCGCCGTTCTGCACCAGGTTGCCGATCCAGTCGTGCGCGCCGACCACGACGTCCGGGCCACTGCCCTGCTGGGAGGCGGTGACGAAGTTGGTCTGCAGGTCCTTGGAGACGGCCTGCACCTCGACGGTGACACCGTTGTCCTTGCCGAACTGCTCGGCGAACGGCTTGAGGGCGGCGGTCCGCTTGTCGTCGGCCCAGATCACCAGCTTGCCGGTCGCGCCCGCGGGCTTGGCGGACTCCTTGGCAGCCGGCTTGTCGCTGTCACTGCCGCCGCAGCCCGAGGCGGCGAGCGCCAGGCCGAGGACAGCGACCACACCCGCGGTACGGATGCGCATCGGTACTCCTGTCGTCATGGCGGCCAGCCGGGGGAAGGGCGGCCCGCCAGTGGAAACCCTGAAAGGTCTTGCTGACCGGCGCTAGGGTGCCGCGCCGCTGCTGTCGCTTGTTGCCGGGACGTTAGCAAGACGTTGCAGGGAATGGAAGGGATTGCAGGGCTGTACGCAAGAACTTGCCCTTGAGCTAAAGTGCCGCCATGCGCGCTCGACTGTCCGACATCGCCCAACAGGCCGAAGTCAGCGAGGCCACGGTGTCGCGGGTGCTCAACGACCGCCCCGGTGTGGCCCCCGAGACCCGGCAGGCCGTCCTGACCGCCCTTGATGTGCTCGGCTACGAGCGCCCGGCCCGGCTGCGCAAGCGCAGCGCGGGGCTGGTCGGGCTGGTCGTCCCGGAGCTGGAGAACCCCATCTTCCCCGCGTTCGCCCAGGTCATCGAGTCGACCCTGGCGCAGAGCGGGTTCACCCCGGTGCTCTGCACCCAGACCCCGGGCGGGGTCACCGAGGACGAGTACGTCGAGATGCTGCTGGACCGGCAGGTCTCCGGGATCGTCTTCGTCTCCGGCCTGCACGCCGACACGGCGGCCAACCACGACCGGTACCGCGCGCTGATCGCCCGACCGCTGCCGATCGTCATGATCAACGGGTACGCCCCCGGCATCGACGCCCCCTTCGTCTCCTGCGACGACCGGGAGGCCGCCGAGCTGGCCGTCGCCCACCTGGTCGCGCTCGGCCACCGGAAGATCGGTCTGATCACCGGCCCGGACCGGTTCGTGCCGGTGCAGCGGAAGGTCACCGGCTGGAAGGCCGCGATGACCCGGCTGGCCGGCCTGCCGGAGGCCGAGCTGGAGGGGTTCGCAGAGCTCTCCCTCTTCGGCGTCGAGGGGGGCGAGGCCGCTGCCGGCCGGCTGATCGAGCGCGGGGTGACCGGAATCGTCTGCGGCTCCGACCTGATGGCCCTCGGCGCGATCCGGGCCGCCCGGCAGCGCGGCCTGACCGTCCCCGGGGACCTGTCGGTGGTCGGCTACGACGACTCGCCGCTGATCGCGTTCACCGACCCGCCGCTGACCACCATGCGCCAGCCGGTGGCCGCGATGTCGGTCGCCGCGGTCCGGGCGCTGGTCGACGAGATCAACGGGCACGCCGCGCCACACTCGGAGTACGTCTTCCGCCCGGAGCTGGTGGTCCGCGGCTCCACCGCGGTGGTCCGCCAGCCCGGCGCCACGCCGGCCGCGCCGGCCGAGACGCGGCAGCGCCCGACGCCGCCCGCCCTGGCGGTCCCGGCCTGACCGCCCTTCCGCACCCCGCGGTGGACCGACCCCTCCGGTGGCCGGGACACCGCGCTTGCGCCGCGACTCGTACGTCCCGACCAGTGGGAGAACACTCGGTGTTGTTCCGAGCTGGCTGGGCGTGACGGACGTCATTTCTTGCGCAAGGAATGCTTGACTCTTGCAGCGCCGGGCCGGCATTCTGCTCAGGCAGCCGCCCCCACCACCCACGCCCGCGCGGCCTGCCGCCGTCCCGCGCCACAGAACGGGGATCGTCACCGATGACCGCCGCCACCAACCCCACGCCGCTGGCCTCCGACGACGACTGGTGGCGATCCGCGGTCGTCTACCAGGTCTACGTCCGCAGCTTCGCCGACGCCAACGGGGACGGCGTCGGTGACCTCCAGGGCATCCGGGAGCGCCTGCCGTACCTGCGCGACCTCGGGGTGGACGCGCTCTGGCTGACCCCCTTCTACACCTCGCCGCAGATCGACGCCGGCTACGACGTCGCCGACTACCGCGACGTCGACCCGCTTTTCGGCTCGCTCGCCGACTTCGACGCGATGATCACCGACGCGCACGCCCTGGGCCTGCGGATCATCGTCGACCTGGTGCCCAACCACACCTCCAGCGCGCACCCGTGGTTCACCGCGGCCCTGGCCGCCGGCCCCGGCTCGGCCGAGCGCGACCGCTACCTCTTCGCCGACGGCAAGGGCGAGCAGGGCGAGCTGCCCCCGAACGACTGGGAGAGCATCTTCGGCGGCCCGGCCTGGACCCGGCTGCCGGACGGCCAGTGGTACCTGCACCTGTTCGACCCGGCCCAGCCCGACCTGAACTGGCGCCACCCCGAGGTGCGCGCCGAGTTCGAGGACGTACTGCGCTTCTGGCTGGACCGAGGCGTGGACGGGTTCCGGATCGACGTGGCGCACGGCATGATCAAGGCCGAGGGCCTGCCGGACGTCGGGTTCAACTCGATGACCACCGGCCAGCGCCAGTCGGAGCTGCTCGGCAAGGGCCGGCTCCCCTACTTCGACCAGGACGAGGTGCACGACATCTACCGCGCCTGGCGGCCGATCCTGGACAGCTACCCGGGCGGCCGGATGGCGGTGGCCGAGGCCTGGGCGGAGACCCCGCAGCGGCTGGCCCGCTACATCGGCCCGGACGAGCTGCACCAGGCGTTCAGCTTCGACTTCCTCGACGCCACCTGGTCGGCCGACTCGTTCCGCAAGGTGATCGACACCGCGCTGGCCGAGTCCACCATCGTCGGCGCCCCGACCACCTGGGTCCTCTCCAACCACGACCGGCAGCGGCACGTCACCCGGTACGGCGACGGCGAGGTCGGGCTGCGCCGCGCCCGGGCCGCCGCCCTGCTGATGCTGGCCCTGCCCGGCTGCGCCTACGTCTACCAGGGCGAGGAGCTGGGCCTGCCGGAGGTGCTGGACCTCCCCGACGAGCTGCGCCAGGACCCGGCGTTCCTGCGGACCGGGGAGAGCCGGGACGGCTGCCGGGTGCCGATCCCGTGGAGCGGCGAGCTGGCCCCGTACGGCTTCGGCCCGGCGGGCAGCGAGCTGAGCTGGCTGCCGGCCCCGGCGACCTGGCGTGCCCTCTCGGTGACCGCCCAGACCGGCCTGCCCGGCTCGACGCTGGAGCTCTACCGCGCGGCGCTGCGGATCCGGCACGAGCACCCGGCGCTGGCCGGCACCACCGGCGGCGTCACCTGGCTGGAGACCGAGCCCGGCGTGCTGGCGTTCCACCGGACCGCCGGCGACACCGTGCTGACCTGCGTGGTCAACATCAGCGGCGCCGAGGTCACGATCGACGGGTACGGCCGGCCGATCGTCGCCAGCGCCGACCTCACCGAGCAGGGTGCCGGACACGTCCTGCCGGTTGACGCAGCTGCGTGGTTCGAACGGCGCTGAGCCGGGTAACCCGCCATTGACCTGGTCGTCCGTTGTGCCCCGCGCCGACGGGCGGCTGGGCCACCGACCCCTTGTGGTGGGGGGTGAGGTGGCGCCGGCGCCTCGGGGAGTCCGCTTCCCGAGGTGCCGGTGTCCATCCGGGACGGCTCAGGCCCCCTTGCTGGTCAGCAGCTTGGCGATCCGGGCGAACCCGGCTCGCAGCTCGGCCTCGCTGGGCGCGGTGAGCGGCCCCGCCACCGGCTCCTGCTCGGCGGCCAGCTCCAGCTCCTCGTCGATGACGTCTTCGAAGTCGCCGTAGAGGTCGGCCTGGTCGACCTGGGCGGCCTCGTCCTCGGCGGCGATCTGCGCGGCGGCGATCTCGCCCCGGATCTCGTCCGCGGACAGCGCCGGCAGCAGCGGCTCGACCACCGCCATCAGCTGCTCCTCGGCGACCACCGCCTCGGCCAGGGCGAGCGCGTGCGGTCGCTCGTACGGCCCGCAGACCACCGGCTCCCACTCGTCGACGTCGCTGAGCGGGCCGAAGGTGATGATCCACGGCAGGCCCAGCATCGGCGAGTCGTCCGGCAGGTCGAGTGTCACGAGAGCGCCCACGCGCTCATCATGGCCGTTCGCGGCGCGGACGTGTGCGGCATTCACCTCAAATGCCGCTTCTCCCCCTGTCACCCTCATGACACCCCCCTCACGATCACGCCTCCTCCACCACCCACCGCCCGCGCCCGCCGAAGCCGGGGTCAGCCGGGGTGGGCGGCGTCCAGGGCGGCGCGGACCAGGGCCAGCGCCCGGTCCGGCGGCACGCCGAGCCGCACCGCCTCGGCGGCGTACCCGGCGGCGGCGCGCTGCAGCCGGTCGGTCGCGTCGTCGCGCCCTGGCGCCACCACGGTGCCGTGCCGGCCCCGGGTCTCCACCAGCCCGGCGGTCTCCAGCTCGCGGTACGCCCGGGCCACCGTGTTCACCGCCAGACCGAGGTCGGTGGCGAGCTGCCGGACGGCGGGCAGCCGGGTGCCGACCGGCAGCCGGCCGTCCCCGATCATCCGGGCGAGCTGCCCGCGCACCTGCTCGTACGGCGGCACCGCCGAGGTCTGGTCGATCCGGATCCGCATGTCAGCCCGCCCCTCCCGGCGTGCCCGGCTCGGTCTCCTCGTCGACCTCCACGTCCACCTCCGCGGCCGAGCCGCCCTCCGCCAGGTCGACCACCCGGCCGTAGGGGCTGGTGGCGGCCAGGGCCGCGCCGAAGAGCACCAACTGGTTGAGCAGGTAGAGGTAGAGCAGCAGCCCCACCGCGGTCGCCACCACGGTGTACGCCGGGTTCCGCTCGGTCCGTACCACGTAGTAGCGCCCGACGGTGTTCAGCAGGGTGATCCCGACGGCGACCACCAGGACGACCGGCCGCAGCCGGCGGCGGCTCATCCGCAGCCGGGGCACCGCCACCAGCAGCGCGGTGGCCAGCACCGCGTTGATCAGGACGCTGAGCATCGCGCTGACCGTGGTCAGGCCGACCGAACCGGTGCTGCGCAACAGGAACCGCAGCAGCGACTCCAGCGCGTCGACGGCGGCCACCGAGACGCCGAGCAGCACGAAGATCGCCACCAGCACGCCCAGGTCGACCACACGGCGGACCAGCAGGTTGCCGGGCTGCTGGTTGAAGCCGTACATCAGCCGCTGCGAGGAGCGGATCGCCTCCACCCACCCGATCCCGGTGATGACCAGGATGATCAGGCCGATCACCCCGACGGTGTTGCTGCTCTGCGCGATCTGCTGCGGGTCCAGAAAGGGCAGGTTCTCGTCGAGGAAGTCCCCCGCCGCCTTGCTGACCTCGTCGTTGTCCTGGAGGATCGCGCCGAAGACCCAGTACGCGACCAGGGCGAGCGCGAAGACCGCGAAGAAGCCGTAGTAGGCGATCGCCGCCGCGAGCCGGCCGCCCAGCACGTCGGCGTAGAGCGTCCCGGCCCGCCAGAGGTGGTCGAAGACCGCCGAGCGCCGCCGGACCGCGTCCACCCGGCGGCCCAGACTGGCCTCGATCCGGCCGATCACGTTCACCACGTCATCCTCGCCGATCCGGAGGCGGCACGCGGGCAGCCGGGCCGCGCGGTCAGCTCAGCCGCCGAGCCGGAAGTCCCGGCGGGGCTGCCACCGGGTCTGCCCGCTGTGCGAGAAGAGGGTGAACGCCTCCACCTCGAAGAGCGCGGAGAAGTCGGCCAGATCCTCGTACGCCCGGTCCAGCGCCTCCGGGGCGACGTCCTGCGCCACCGTGACGTGCGGGTGGTACGGGAAGCGGGCCTCGCGGTGCAGCTCGGGCGCCGAGCGGATCGCCGAGGCGAGCAGCTCGCACTCGCTGATCCCGGCCGCCACCGCCACGAAGACCACCTGGGTCACCGGCCGGAAGGTGCCGGTGCCCCGCAGGTGCAGGGTGAACGGCAGGTGGGCGGTGGCCACCTCGGCGAGGTGCTTCTCGACCGCCGGCAACGCCGCCACCGGGATCTCGGTCGGCCCGAGCAGCGTCACGTGCGCCGGGACGGCCTGCGGGTCACCGGCCTCGACCCGGCGGCGGGTCAGCGTCCCGCCCCACGGCTCGGGGATGTCCACCGCGATCCCGATCTGGATGGTGTCGCCGGCGTCCGGCACCCCGTCCCTGCGATCCACGCTCCGCGCCACCCCTCCGGCCACCGACTGCGTCCCCACCCGTTCCCGTCGCGTCCGGGCCGCTACTCGAAGCGGACCGGCGGGAAGAACCCGACCCGCTCGTACGCCGTCCGCAGCGTCGCCGCGGCGACCGCGCGGGCCTTCTCCGCGCCCTGGGCGAGCAGCTTGTCCAGCTGGGCCGGGTCGTCCAGGTAGGCGCGGGTGCGGTCCTGGATCGGGGTGACGAACTCCCGCACCACCTCGGCGAGGTCCTTCTTCAGGTCGCCGTACCCCTTGCCCGCGTACGCGGCCACCAGGTCGTCGATGCCCCGCCCGGAGAGCGCCGAGTAGATGGTGAGCAGGTTGGAGATGCCCGGCTTGGTCTCGACGTCGAAGACGATCTCACGGCCGGTGTCGGTGACCGCGGAGCGGATCTTCTTGGCCGAGCGGGCCGGATCCTCCAGCAGGTCGATGATGCCGGCCGGCGAGGAGGACGACTTCGACATCTTGGCCGTCGGGTCCTGCAGGTCGGTGATCTTCGCGGTGTCCTTGACGATGTGCGGCGCGGGCACCGTGAAGGTGGGCCCGAACAGCGAGTTGAACCGCTGGGCCAGGTCCCGGGAGAGCTCCAGGTGCTGGCGCTGGTCCTCGCCGACGGGGACCGCGTTCGCCTGGTAGAGCAGGATGTCCGCGGCCTGCAGGATCGGGTACGTGAAGAGGCCGACGCTGGCCCGCTCGCTGCCCTGCTTCTGCGACTTGTCCTTGAACTGGGTCATCCGGCTGGCCTCGCCGAAGCCGGTGATGCAGCCGAGCACCCAGGCCAGCTGCGGGTGCTCGGGCACCTGCGACTGGACGAACAGGGTGCTGCGCTCCGGGTCGAGCCCGACCGCGAAGAGCTGGGCGGCGGCGAGCCGGGACCGCTGCTTGAGCACCTTCGGGTCGTGCCCGGCGGTGATCGCGTGCAGGTCGACCACGCAGTAGAACGCGTCATGGGTCTCCTGCAGGGCCACCCAGTGCCGTACCGCGCCCAGGTAGTTGCCGAGGTGGAACGAGTCGGCCGTCGGCTGGATGCCGGAGAAGACGCGCGGGCGGGCGGGTACGTCGGACATGCCGGCAATTCTGTCAGCAACGCGCGGCGTACGTCATGACGGGCCGGCGGGTCGGCTCTCCGCCGGGACCGCCGGCGCGTTGACCTCGCGCCGTTGCTCGGGCAGACGCGCCGTGGAGACCGCGAGCCGGGAGACCCGCCGCCCGTCGAGGGCGAGCACCCGCAGCAGCCAGCCGTCGGTCGGGTCGTCCGGGTCGGGTCCACCGACCTCGTCCGGCCCGTGGGTCACCGGCACCTCGTCCCCGGCGACCGGGAGCCGGCCCAGGGCGGCCATCACGAAGCCGCCGACCGTCTCGTACGGCCCGGCCGGCAGCGGGACGCCGGTGCGCTCGGCGAAGTCGGCGAGGTTGAGCCGCCCGTCGACGACGGCGGGCAGCCCGGCGTGGCCCGGGTCGGGCGGGGTGTCGTACTCGTCGTGGATCTCGCCGACCAGCTCCTCGATGAGGTCCTCGCAGGTGACGATGCCGGCGGTGCCGCCGTACTCGTCGACGACGACGGCGAGGTGGTGGCCCTCCCGGCGCATCTCGGTGAGCGCGGCGAGCACCCGCTTGCTGCCGGGCAGCTGCTTGACCTCGCGGGTCAGCTCGCCGACGGTGGTGCACGGGTCGCGGTCGGGGCGGAGCAGCACGTCCCGCAGGTGGACGAAGCCGACCACGTCGTCGTGGGTGCCGTCGACCACCGGGTACCGGGTGTGCGTCTCGGCCCGGACCAGCCGCTCCGCCTCGGCGATGGTGAGCCGGGCGGAGAGGAAGACGACCTCGGTGCGGGGCATCATCACCTCGCGGACCAGGCTCGCCCCGGCCACCAGCACCTCGTCGATGATCCGGCGTTCGTCGGGGTCGAGCAGCGTGTTCGCGGCGACCAGGTCGCGCAGCTCCGCCTCGCTGATCCGTTCCCGGCCGGCGGTGGGGCTGGCCCCGAGCAGGTCGGTGACGAGCCGGGTGGCGCCGTCGGCGGCGCGGACCACGAGCCGGGCGACGGTCCGGGCGACCGGCCCCGGTTCGCGCCGGGGCGGCCCCGGCGGTCGTCGCCGGAGCCCGGGACCACCTGCTTCCCGCATGACAAGGATCGTAGACAGCACCGGCTCGGCACCTGCCCAGATGTTCGGATCTGTTCAATCGTGGCGGATCGTGGTGGAATAGCGGCTGGTCACGCAGAGCGCGGGCACAGCCGACGGTCGTAGGGTGATCACGAACGGCCGCGGCGGGAGCGGCCAGGCAGGAGGAACCCGACGTGAAACTGCTCGTCACCGGCGGCGCAGGCTACATCGGCAGCGTGGTGACCCGGATGCTGCTGGACAACGGCCACGACGTCACGGTCCTGGACGACCTGCGGACCGGTCACCGGGAGGCCCTCGCCCCCGAGGTCACCCACGTCGACCTGCCGATCCACGAGGCCGCCCGGGTGCTCACCCCGGACGCCGGCTTCGAGGGCGTGCTGCACTTCGCCGCCCTGATCGCCGCCGGCGAGTCGATGGTCAAGCCCGAGCTCTACTGGCACACCAACACCATCGGCTCGCTCGCCCTGCTCGACGCGGTCCGGGCCGCCCGGGTGCCCCGGCTGGTCTTCTCCTCCACCGCCGCCGTCTACGGCAACCCCACCGAGGTGCCCATTCCGGAGACCGCGGTCAAGGCGCCCACCAACACCTATGGGGCGACCAAGCTGGCGGTCGACATGGCGCTCACCTCCGAGGCGATCGCGCACGACCTGGCCGCCGTCTCCCTGCGCTACTTCAACGTCGCCGGGGCGTACCTGCACGGCGGCCGGGCCATCGGCGAGCGGCACGACCCGGAGACCCACCTGATCCCGCTCGCGCTCCAGGTCGCCGCCGGCAAGCGGGAGAAGCTCCAACTCTTCGGCGACGACTATCCCACGGTCGACGGCACCTGCATCCGCGACTACATCCACGTCGAGGACCTGGCCCGCGCCCACCTGCTGGCGCTCGACGCCGCCGCTCCCGGCCGGCACCGGATCTACAACCTGGGCAACGGCAGCGGCTTCACGGTCAAGCAGGTGGTCGACGTCGTCCGCGAGGTCACCGGGCACCCGGTGCCGGTGGAGGTGGCGCCGCGCCGCGAGGGCGACCCGGTCGAGCTCGTCGCCTCGTCCGCGCTGGCCCGCGAGGAACTGGGCTGGGTGCCGGCGAAGCCCACCCTGCACGACATGGTCGGCGACGCCTGGGCCTTCTACCGCACGCACGTCCTGGAGCAGCGGTGACCGAGCCGGGCACGCCGGCCGGCGCCGTCGCGGAGCGCGCCACCGCCGGCTTCCGTGGGCGGTACGGCGCGGAGCCCGCGGGCCGCTGGGCGGCTCCCGGGCGGGCGAACCTGATCGGCGAGCACACCGACTACAACGACGGTTTCGTGCTGCCGTTCGCGCTGCCGCTGCGCACCGTCGTCGCCGCCGCGCCGCAGGACGGCGAGCGCTGGGCGGTCTGGTCGGAGCTCGCCGACTCCCCGGTCGAGTTCGGCGCCGCCGAGGCCGACCAGCCCGGCGGGGTCACCGGCTGGGCCGGGTACGTCGCCGGGGTGGTCTGGGCGCTGCGGGCCGCCGGCCACCGCGTGCCCGGCGGCCGGCTGGCCATCGCCTCCGACGTGCCGGTCGGCTCCGGGCTCTCCTCCTCGGCGGCGATCGAGGCGGCGACGCTCGCCGCCCTGGTCGACCTGGGCGGGCTGGACCTGACCGACGACCGGCGGCCCCGGCTCGCCCAGCGCGCCGAGAACGAGTACGTCGGCGCGCCCACCGGGATCATGGACCAGTCCGCGGTGATCCGCTGCCGAGCCGGGCACGCGCTCTTCCTGGACTGCCGCACCGAGTCCGT
Source organism: Micromonospora sp. IBHARD004 (assembly GCF_052814115.1). Lineage (NCBI taxonomy): Bacteria > Bacillati > Actinomycetota > Actinomycetes > Micromonosporales > Micromonosporaceae > Micromonospora > Micromonospora sp. IBHARD004. Next base: position 753,880 of record NZ_CP199934.1, on the reverse strand, counting down.
CGAGCAGATCCCGTTCGACCTGGACGCCGCCGGGCTGGCCGTGCTGGTGATCGACAGCCGCGCACCGCACCGGCACGCCGACGGCGAGTACGCCTCCCGCCGCAAGTCCTGCGAGCGGGCCGCCGAGCTGCTCGGGGTGACCGCGCTGCGGGACGTCTCCCCCGCCGAGCTGGACGCCGCGCTCGACCGGCTCGACGACGAGGAGATGCGCCGCCGGGTGCGGCACGTGGTCACCGAGGACCAGCGGGTGCTCGACACCGTCGCGCTGCTGCGCGCCGGCCGGATCCGCGACATCGGACCGCTGCTGACCGCCTCGCACGCCTCGATGCGGGACGACTTCGAGATCACCGTGCCGGAGATCGACACCGCCGTCGAGGCGGCCCTGGCCGCCGGGGCGTACGGGGCCCGGATGACCGGCGGCGGCTTCGGCGGCTGCGTCCTCGCCCTGGTCGACGCCGACGCGGCCGACCCGGTGGCCGCCGCGGTGACGGCCGCCTACGCCGAGCGGGGCTTCCCCGCCCCCGCCCACGTCACGGTCCTCCCGACGGGCGGCGCCCACCGCCTCCCCTGAGCGACCCGCGCCTTTCGGGGCCGCCAGGATCGTGCCGGCCACCACGCGGAAGGCCCGCGTCAGGAGCCTGACGCGGGCCTTCCGATCGAGACTGTGGAGCGCGGGTCAGTCGGCCTCGACGATCATGCCGGCGCCGACCGTGCGGTTGGTGGCCTCGTCGATGATGACGAAGCCACCGGTGGTGCGGTTACGGCGGTACTCGTCCGCCAGCAGCGGCACCGTCGTCCGCAGCCGGACCCGGCCGATCTCGTTCAGCTTCAGCTCGGCGGCCGACTCGTCCCGGTGCAGCGAGTTGACGTCCAGCCGGTAGTGCAGCCCTCGCACGATCGCCCGCGCCGAACGGGTGGTGTGCTTGATCGCGTACTTGCCGCCCACCTGCAACGGGCGGCTCTCGTCCATCCAGCAGACCATCGCCTCGATGTCCTGCGCGACGGTCGGGGCGTTGTGCGGCCGGCAGATCATGTCGCCGCGCGAGATGTCGATCTCGTCGGTCAGCCGGACGGTCACCGACATCGGCGGGAACGCCTCGTCCACCGGGCCGTCGGCCGTCTCCACCGAGGCGATCCGGCTGGTGAAACCGGACGGCAGCACCATCACCTCGTCGCCCGGCTTCAGCACGCCGGAGGCCACCTGACCGGCGTAGCCCCGGTAGTCGGTGACGGTGGTGGACTGCGGACGGATCACGTACTGCACCGGGAACCGGACGTCGACCAGGTTGCGGTCGCTGGCGATGTGCACCCGCTCCAGGTGGTGCAGCAGCGACGGCCCCTCGTACCAGGGCATGTTCTCCGACCGGGTGACGATGTTGTCGCCCTTGAGCGCGGAGATCGGCACCACGGTCAGGTCCGGCACGTCGAGCTTCGCGGCGAACGCGGTGAACTCGTCGGCGATCCGCTCGAACACCTCCTGCGACCAGTCGACCAGGTCCATCTTGTTGACGCAGAGGACCAGGTGCGGCACCCGCAGCAGCGAGCAGAGGAACGCGTGCCGGCGGGACTGCTCCACCAGACCCTTGCGGGCGTCCACCAGGATCAGCGCCAGGTCGGCGGTGGAGGCGCCGGTGACCATGTTCCGGGTGTACTGGATGTGCCCCGGGGTGTCGGCGATGATGAACTTCCGCCGCGGGGTGGCGAAGTAGCGGTACGCCACGTCGATGGTGATGCCCTGCTCCCGCTCGGCCCGCAGGCCGTCGGTGAGCAGCGCCAGGTTGGTGTACTCGTCACCCCGGGCCGCGCTGACCGCCTCGACCGCGGCGAGCTGGTCGGTGAAGAGCGACTTCGTGTCGTACAGCAGCCGCCCGATCAGGGTGGACTTGCCGTCGTCGACGCTGCCCGCGGTGGCGAACCGCAGCAGGTCCATCGGCCGGCCCTCGGGCAGCCCGGTGTCGGCGGCCGGAGCCGCGGTGTCGACGCTCATCAGAAGTAGCCCTCCCGCTTACGGTCCTCCATGGCGGCCTCGCTGACCCGGTCGTCGCCGCGGGTCGCGCCGCGCTCGGTGATCCGGGTCGCGGCGACCTCCTCGATAACCCGCTCCACCGTGTCGGCGTCCGAGCGGACGGCCGCGGTGCAGGAGGCGTCACCCACCGTGCGGTAGCGCACCTGCGCCTTGAACCGCTCCTCGCCCGCCCGGGGGCGGAAGAACTCGTTGACCGCGTACAGCATGCCGTCCCGCTCGATCACCTCGCGCTCGTGCGCGTAGTAGATCGACGGCAGCGGGATCCGCTCGCGGGCGATGTAGTGCCAGACGTCCAGCTCGGTCCAGTTGGAGAGCGGGAAGACCCGGATCGACTCGCCCGGGTGGTGCCGGCCGTTGTAGAGCGACCACAGCTCGGGACGCTGGTTCTTCGGGTCCCACTGGCCGAACTCGTCGCGGAAGCTGAACACCCGCTCCTTGGCCCGGGCCTTCTCCTCGTCCCGGCGGGCGCCGCCGAAGAGCGCGTCGAAGCGGTGCTTCTCCACCGCCTCGAGCAGCACGGGGGTCTGGATGCGATTGCGCGTCCCGTCCGCCGCCTCGCGGACCATCCCCTTGGCCAGGGCCTCGGGCACGCTGGCCACGATCAGCTGCAGGCCCAGCTCGGCGACGCGCTGGTCGCGGTACTCCAGGACCTCGGGGAAGTTGTGCCCGGTGTCGACATGCATCACCGGGAACGGGATGTTGGCCGGGGCGAACGCCTTCTGGGCCAACCGGAGCATCACGATCGAGTCCTTGCCACCGGAGAAGAGCAGCACCGGGCGCTCCATCTCCGCGACCACCTCGCGCATCACGAAGATGCTCTCGGCCTCGAGCGCGTCGAGGTGCGAGACCTGGTACGCGGCGGGGGCGGTCATGACACGGCCTCGATTCGCTCGGATCCGCTCATGGGGATTCCAGACCTTTCCGGTCGGACACGTGAGGAAGAACGACAGGTTACCCGGAATGCCGCTGCAGCGCTGCAAGCAACCGACTGGCGAGATCCTTGCGACAGACCAGCAGGTCGGGCAGACGCGGGTCGGCCTCGTTGTATTTCAGCGCAGAACCGTCGATCCGGGAAGCATGCAGTCCGGTGGCCGTCGCCACAGCGACCGGAGCGGCCGAATCCCACTCGTACTGACCGCCGGCGTGGATGTACGCGTCGACCTCACCGGTGACCACAGCGGCGATCTTCGCGCCCGCCGAGCCCATCGGCACCAGATGCGCGCCGACGTCCGCTGCCAGATCGGTCAGGAAAACCGGCGGACGGCTACGGCTGGCGGCCAACCGGATGGTCCGTACGCCACCCGACGTGGCCGCCTCCAACGTCATCGGCGGGTACGCCGGCGGGTAGTCCGTGCCCAGCACCCGGTGCTGGGCCGGCAACCCCACCGCGCCCGCGACCAAGCCGTGCGGGGTCGGCGCGTGCCGCGCCCAGAGCGCCACGTGCACCGCCCAGTCCGACCGACCCTCCTCGGCGAACTCCCGGGTCCCGTCCAGCGGGTCGATGATCCAGACCCGGTCGGCGTTCAGCCGGGACACCGCGTCGCTGCTCACCTCGGCCGTCCACGCCAGCCGGGAACCCTCGTCCTCCTCGGAGAGCACCGCGTCGGCCGGACGCCACTTCGCCAGCTCGGTACGGATCAGGTCGTGCGAGACCTTGTCCCCGGCCGACTTCAACGCCCCCGCGTCCGCGAAACCCATCTCCGCGCGCAGGTTGACCAGCGCCTGACCGGCCCGCGCCGCCAACCACCGGGCGAACGCGCCGTCGATCATCGGAGGACTGCCCATCTACCGCTCCCGTCGCCCGGCCGCGACCCGCGTCGTCGGCTCCCGCCACGCCAGAAGGCGCAGACTACCGGCCCGGACCGCCCGGACCACGGACGCCCCGCCCTCGTCAGCCGCCGTGGAAGAGGTTCTGCGTCGGCTCCACACCGCGGATGACCACCGACTCCACCACGTCCGCCGCGCGGTCGACCAGGAACTCCAGCTCCTTGCGCTCCGCCGCGGAGAAGTCCGACAGCACGTAGTCGGCCGGGTCCTGCCGCCCCGGCGGCCGGCCGATGCCGAACCGCACCCGGACGTACTCCTTCGTGCCGAGCGACTTCGACATCGACCGCAGCCCGTTGTGCCCGCCCTCGCCGCCGCCGCACTTCACCCGCAGCTGCCCGTACGGGATGTCCAGCTCATCGTGCACCGCGATCACCCGGCCCGGCGGAATCTTGTGGAACTGGGCCAGCGCGACGACCGGGCCACCGGAGAGGTTCATGTACGTCAGCGGCTTCACCAGCACCAGCTTCGGCCCGCCGAAGCCGAGCCGCCCCTCGGCGACCTCCGCCACCGCGCGCTTGTGCCGGCCGAACTTGCCGCCCACCCGGCCGGCGAGCAGCTCGGCCACCATGAAGCCGACGTTGTGCCGGTTACCCGCGTACTCCCGACCGGGGTTGCCCAGGCCGACCACCAGCCACGGCCCCGCCTCGTCCGTCACGCCACGCCCCTCCCGCGCCGCCGCCACCCGGCGGCCGTCCCGATACGCCGACAGGCGCCCCCGAAAACCGGGAGCGCCTGTCGCACAGCTTGCGGACCGATCAGGCCTCGGCCCGCGCCTCGGCCGGAGCCGCCTCGCCCTCGGCGGCCGGCGTCTCGGCACCCTCGGCGGCGGTGGTCTCCTCGCCGACCTCGGCCTCGGCCTCCTCGGCGGCCTCCTCGACCTCGGGGAGGGTGGCCTCGAGCTGCTCGGCGGTCGGGGCGGCGGTCACCGTGGCGATCGGCAGCTCCGGGTCGGCGGCCAGCTCGACACCGGCCGGCAGCTCGACGTCGCCGGCGGTGACCTGGACGCCCGGCACCGCGCCGTCGATCGAGGCCTCCAGGTGGTCCGGCACCTTGGTGGCGTCGGCGGTCACCGAGAGGGTGTCGTGGTCGTGCACGATCAGGGTGTCCCGCGCGGCCTCACCGGTCAGCTGGACCGGGACCTCGACGGTGACCTTCTCGCCGCGACGGACCAGCAGCAGGTCGACGTGCTCGAAGGTGTCCTTGATCGGGTCGCGCTGGATCGCCTTCGGCAGCGCCAGCACCTGGGTGCCGTCGCTCACCTCGATCGCGAAGAGCTGGTTGGCGCCACCCTTGCGGATCGCGGCCGCGAACTCACGCGCCGGGAGCGCGATGTGCGTGGGCTTCTCGCCGTGGCCGTACAGCACGGCGGGCACCTTGCCGGCCCGGCGGGTACGACGGGCACCACCCTTGCCGAACTCGGTACGGGGCTCGGCGCTGATCTTTACCTCGGACACGGGGAAACTCCTGATGCTTTCGCTGCGGCGGCTTGTCGTCTGGCGGTGCTGGGGCGAGGGGCTCGCTGGGGCTCATGCGTCATGAACGACTGCCCGGAGCACCGCGTCGATGACGGCGCCTCCGTGCGGTGCTTTTCAGCGACCCGCCGGGCACCCTCGCCGTGGCAACCGCACCAGTCTACCCGAGGGAATTCCGAGCTTTCCGGCAGTCCCCACATCACCGTTCCCGTCGGCCCGTGGGCCGACGGGAACGGCGCCGGCGCGCGACGCTCGCCGCGCGGAAGATCAGCTCAGGCCACCGAAGAGGGTGGTCACCGAACCATCGTCGAAGACCTCCCGGATCGCCCGCGCCAGCAGCGGCGCGATCGACAGCACGGTGAGCTTGTCGAGCTGCTTCTCCGGCGTGATCGGCAGGGTGTTCGTCACCACGACCTCGCTGATCGGGCTGTTCTTCAGCCGCTCGGTCGCCGGGTCGGAGAGCAGGGCGTGGGTGGCGGCGACGACGATCTCGGCCGCGCCGGACTCCTTCAGGATGTCGGCGGCCCTGGTGATCGTGCCACCGGTGTCGATCATGTCGTCGACGATCAGGCAGACCCGACCCTCGACCTCACCGACCACCCGGTTCGCCACCACCTGGTTGGGCTTCAGCGGGTCCCGGGTCTTGTGGATGAACGCCAGCGGGCAACCGCCCAGCCGGTCCGTCCAGCGCTCGGCCACCCGCACCCGGCCCGAGTCCGGCGCCACCACGGTCATCGGCCGGCCCGCGTACTTGCGCTCGACGTACTCGGCGAGCACGTCCATCGCGAAGAGGTGGTCCACCGGGCCGTCGAAGAAGCCCTGGATCTGCGCGGTGTGCAGGTCGACCGTGAGAATCCGGTTCGCCCCCGCCGTCTTCAGCAGGTCGGCGATCAGCCGAGCCGAGATCGGCTCCCGGCCGCGGTGCTTCTTGTCCTGCCGCGAGTACGGGTAGAACGGCAGCACCACGGTGATCCGCTTGGCCGAACCGCGCTTCAGCGCGTCGATCATGATCAGGGTCTCCATGACCCAGGTGTTGACCCCGTGCGTCACGGACTGCACCACGAAGGCGTCCGAACCACGCACCGAGTCCTTGAACCGGACGAAGATCTCACCGTTCGCGAAGTCGTACGAGTCGGAGGGGGTCGGCGCGACGCCGAGCACCTCACCGATCTCCTTGGCCAACTCCGGAAAGCCACGTCCGGAGAAGAGCATCAGGCTCTTGCGGTTTTCGGCGACGATGCTGCCCATGGGCCCGTCTGCTCCCGTTGGTCGGTGGTTCCCGGCGCGGTGGAGCCGGGGACTATTCGGTTGCAGTATCCCCCGCGACGGCCGGTCCTCCCACGGTCTCCGGACCCTCGTGCATTGGCTCACCTTCGCTTGCCGTCGGGGCACTCTCCGACGCACCCTCGGCGGCCTGCCGAGCCCGCTCGGCTGCTGCCGCGGAGACCGTGCCCGGCCGCTTGCGGGCCACCCAACCCTCGATGTTGCGCTGCGGCGCCCGGGTCACCCCCAGCGAGCCCGGCGGCACGTCCTGGGCGATCGCGCTCCCCGCCGCGACGTACGCCCCGGCACCCACCTCGACCGGCGCGATCAGGCTGGTGTCACAGCCGACGAAGGCTCCCTCGCCGACCGTGGTCCGGTGCTTGTTCACCCCGTCGTAGTTCACGAAGATCGTCGCCGCGCCGATGTTCGCCTTCGCCCCGATCGTCGCGTCACCCACGTACGACAGGTGCGGCACCTTGGCACCCGCGCCGAGCTCGGAGTTCTTCACCTCGACGAACGTGCCGACCTTCGACTTCTCGGCCAGTCGCGCGGCCGGCCGCAGGTACGCGTAAGGGCCGACGCTGGCCCCGGCGCCCACCTCGGCGCCCACCGCGTGGCTGCGCAGCACGGTCGCGCCCTCGCCCACGGTGGTGTCGAGCAGCGTCACGTCCGGCCCGACGACCGCGCCGGCGCCGACCGCCGTCGCGCCCTGGAGCTGGGTGTTCTGGTCGATCACCGCGTCCCGCTCGACGGTCACCGTCACGTCGATCCAGGTGGTGTGCGGGTCGAGGATGCTCACCCCGGTGCGCATCCAGCCCTCGTTGACCCGGTCGCGCAGCAGCCGGCGCAGCGCGGCCAGCTCGACCCGGTCGTTGCAGCCCAGCGTCTCCACGTGGTCCGCGGCGACGTGCACGGCGACCGGCTCACCGGCGTCGCGGAGCAGGCCGAAGACGTCGGTCAGGTACTCCTCGCCCTGCTCGTTGTCGGTGGAGAGCTTGCCCAGCGCGTCGCGCAACCGCGCCACGTCGAAGGCGTAGATGCCGGCGTTGATCTCCCGCAGCCCCCGCTGCTCGGGGCTCGCGTCGCGCTCCTCGACGATCTGCTCGAGCCGGCCGGCGGCGTCCCGCACGATCCGGCCCAGGCCGGTCGGGTCGGGCACCTCGGCGGCGAGCACGGTCGCCGCCGCGCCCGCGCCCTCGTGCGCCTCGACGAGCGCGGTGACGGTCTCCGGCCGCAGCAGCGGCACGTCGCCGTTGATCACCACGACGGTGCCGGTGGCGTCCGACACCGCCTCCAGCGCGATCCGCACGGCGTGCCCGGTGCCGAGCTGCTGGGCCTGGAGGACCGGGGTGGCCCCCGGGGCGATCTCGGCCAGGTGGGCGCGGACCTGGTCGGCGCCGTGCCCGACCACCACCACGGTGCGGTCCGCGCGCAGCGGCGCGGCCGCGGCCAGCACGTGGCCCAGGAGGGTACGACCGAGTAGCGGGTGCAGCACCTTGGGCAGGGACGACTTCATCCGCTTGCCCTCACCGGCGGCGAGCACGACAACGGTGCGGAGGTGGGGCTGGGGCACGACGTGGCTCCCGTCGGGACGGCGGACAGTCTCGCGGCCATGCTAACCAGACCACAAGGCAGGCCGTTGAATACCCCGACAAGGACGCCTGTACCGGGAAACTGCTCGGCCGCCAGGATTCGAACCTGAAACTCAAGAACCAAAATCTTGGGTGTTGCCAATTACACCACGGCCGACTGCAACGCCCGATAGCTTAGCGCCTGCCGCAGGCCGCCACGAGACTCACTCCGGGGCTTGAGCGTCGGGCGCTGCATGCACTCCACGCCGATCCCCAGCTTGTCCGCCCACCATCTCCCGGCCGCTTCGGCGTCGGCGTTCTCATGGATGCCCACCCGGTACCGGAGATCCGTGCGGGATCGCCCGTTCGCCTCGATGAACCTGATGAACAGCTCCACCAGCCGGATGTCACTGTTGGTGAAGATCAAGTCGTACCGCTGGTTCTCAGGCTTGCTCTTGGTGCCCTCACACCAGTAGAGCGCAGCACCGATCAGGAGGATCTCTCGCAGGTCTCCGCTGCCTGCCCAGGCGGCAGCCCGCTGACGTGCCTCCGACTCCCTCAGCAGTCGCTGCTCCCGCCGTTCATCATTCCTGATTCTGCGCAGCAAGGCCGCGTCGACGCGGCGCTTTCGCACACGTTCCGAATCCAGATCGAGCGGCAGGTGCTTCACCCACTGGTACGCGGTCGACTTGCTCACCTCCACCCGGGCCGCGGTGTCGTTCACCGACCAACCTTCAGCCCGGAGCGCCACCGCCTCGGCGCGCAGCCCGTCCTTGGCGTTGGGGCGCCGGGTCCACTCCGGGGGCGGAACCCCCGCAGCAGTTCGTGGACGCGGTTGCGGCCGACGCCGAGGCGGGCCCGGATGTCACGGACGGAGAGCTGCTCGACGACGCGCAGCCGGCGCGCCTCGGCGGCGAGAGGATCGGTCACGACGCGTAGGTTAGAACGGGCGTACGACAGTCACTCCATCCACGATCGACACTCTCCGGTGTGATCTAGAAACCCTCCGGTTACGGTGACGGAGGGCGTGACCCGTACCGCTGGGAGGTGCCATGTCGACCGCCCTCACCGACCCGAACGCCGCCGGTCCGAAGCCGCTGACCCAGGGCCACCAGTCCCGGGGCATCCTGGTCGCCCTCTGGGCCTTCGTGGTCATCCCGTTCCTCGCCCTGCTCGCCGCCGTACCGGTCGCCTGGGGCGGCTGGCTGAGCTGGACCGACATCGCCGTGGCCGGCTTCTGGTACGTGCTGTCCGGGCTCGGCGTCACCGTCGGCTACCACCGCTACTTCACCCACGGCTCGTTCAGGGCCAAGCCGTGGCTGCGGGTGGCGTTGGCCGTCGCCGGTTCGTTCGCCGTCCAAGGCGAGATCATCCAGTGGGTGGCCGACCACCGCCGCCACCACGCCTTCTCCGACCTGGAGGGTGACCCGCACTCGCCGTGGCGGTTCGGGGAGAGCGTCGGCGGGCTGGCCAAGGGGCTGTTCCACGCCCACGTCGGCTGGCTGTTCAACCGGGAACTGTCCAACCGGGAGCGGTTCGGCCCGGACCTGCTCGCCGACCCGGCGACCCGGCGGGTCGACCGGCTCTTCCCGCTGCTGGTGGTGGTCTCGGTGCTCGGGCCGGCGGCGATGGGCGGGCTGCTGACCTGGTCCTGGCCGGGCGCGCTCACCGCGCTCTTCTGGGGCGGGCTGGTCCGGATCGCGCTGCTGCACCACGTCACCTGGTCGATCAACTCGGTCTGCCACGTCTACGGCGAGCGCCCGTTCGCGGTCCGCCAGGGCGACCGGGCGTCGAACTTCTGGCCGCTGGCCGTCCTGTCGTTCGGGGAGAGCTGGCACAACCTGCACCACGCCGAGCCGACCAGCGCCCGGCACGGGGTGCTGCGCGGCCAGATCGACATGTCCGCGCGGGTGATCTGGCTGCTGGAGAAGGCCGGCGCGGCCTGGGCGGTGCGCTGGCCGAAGCCGGAACGCATCACGGCGAAGCTGGTCCGCCCCGAGCGGGTCACGGCCGGGTCGGTGCGGCCGGAGGAGTGAAACCGGTCGGTGGGTCGGGCACCCACCTGGCAGGATGGCCGGGTGATCGAGCTCCCACACCGCCGGCCGGTCGGATGCCGCCACGGCGCGGGCCGCCGGGCCGGCGGGGTCACGACGTGAGCAGGCAGATCCCACGGCAGGGCGTCACCGAGCGCCAGCGAGGTGACGAGATGACCGAGGTTCCCGGCAACGATGCCAGCGCCGCGCGACGGCGGGCCGTCCCGGCGGCGAAGTCCTCCTCCCGGGTACGGATGTCCGCGGCGCAGCGGCGCGAGCAGCTGATCTCGATCGCCCGGCAGATCTTCGCGGAGCGCGGCTTCGACGCCACCTCGATCGAGGAGGTGGCGGCCCGGGCCCGGGTCTCCAAGCCGGTGGTCTACGAGCACTTCGGCGGCAAGGAGGGGCTCTACGCGGTGGTGGTGGACCGGGAGGTCCGCTCGCTGCTGGAGCGGATCACCAGCGCGTTGACCGCGGGGCACCCCCGGGAGCTGCTGGAGCAGGCGGCGCTGACCCTGCTGACGTACATCGAGGAGGAGACCAGCGGGTTCCGGGTGCTGGTCCGGGAGTCGCCGCTGATGTCGGCGACGGGCAACTTCAGCAGCGTGATGAACGACGTCGCGCACCAGGTGGAGCACATCCTGGGCGCGGAGTTCTCCAGCCGGGGGTACGACCCGAAGCTGGCCGAGCTCTACTCGCAGGCGCTGGTCGGCATGGTGGCGTTGACCGGCCGCTGGTGGCTGGAGGTGCGCAAGCCGCGCAAGGAGACGGTTGCCGCGCACCTGGTCAACCTGGCGTGGAACGGGCTGTCGCACCTGGAGGCCAAGCCGGGCCTGATCACGGTCCGCAAGCCGGGCTGACCGCCGGGCGGGGTCAGCGGGCGCCGGCCTCGGAGATCGGGTGGTTGCGGCGGCGACGCTCGGCCTCCGCGTGCTCCTCGGTGCCGACCTTGTCGTAGAGGCCGGTGGCCAGCAGCACCAGCCCGAACAGCATTGACACGAGGACGGTCGACATCGAGAAGTTGAGGAAGTTCGCCGGGGTCTGCAGCACGGCCATCATCAGGATGCTGGTGACCAGGAAGACCACCCCGGCGGTGAGGTTCATGTAGTGGCCGAGGTTGCCCCGGCGGGACGCCCCGATCATCAGGAAGATGCCGAACACCACGGAGACCAGCGAGAAGGCCAGGTTGGTACGGAGTCCGAGCGCGTAGTTCGAGCTGCGGTCGAAGAGGCCGTCGCCCCAGGTCTCGAAGACCCCGTACACGCCGAAGACCAGGATGTAGAGCCCGACGAGCCCGGAGAGGACCCGGTAGAGCGGCCGCGCGGGGTGGTTCATCGGAAAGTGCGGCATGAGCTCCTCCAGCCAAGTGACCGATTTAGCCACATTGTCACTTGACCGGGAGGGGCATGTCCCCGAAAGCGCCGAAGGCCCGGCAACGGCCGGGCCTCGCGAGCGCAGGAGGGTCAGAGGACGAGGCGGGCCTTCTCGAAGGCGTCCTGCTCCTCGTCGGTGCCGACCTTGCCGTACATGCCGACCATCAGCAGGACCAGGGAGAGGAGGAGGGTCACGATGACCGTGACGATGGAGAAGTTGAAGATGTTCGCGTCGGTCCGGATGAAGGCCAGCCCGGCCAGGCCGAGGACCATCAGCGCGTACGCCAGCCACTGGTTGATCGCCACGTCGAGGTTGCGGCCGATGACGGTGCCGGCCAGGATCACGAGCCCGAGCAGGACGGCGAGCAGCGAGTAACCGGTGTTGGTGCCCTGGCCGAGGACCGTGGTGTCGTTCTGGGCGAGGACGTCGTTGCCGGCGCTCGAGATGATGCCGAGCACGCCGAAGACCACGAAGTACAGACCAACGAGCCCGCCGATCGCCCGGTAGATCGGCCGCGCGGGGTGGTTGACGGGGGTGTGGGCCATGTCTACGTCTCCAAGACCGTTCGGGTGAGGGGTCGCCGACGATTGTCCCGCACGCCGGGCTGTGACGCCGCACACCCCCCACCCGTGGCCGGTTCAGCCGGCCGGCAGCTCCTCGGCGAGGGCGAGCCAGGCCTCCTCGGTCCCTTCCCGCTCGGCCCGCAGCTCCTTGAGCTGGGCATCCAGCTCGGCGACCTTGGCGTAGTCGGTGGCGTTGGCGGCGAGCTGGTCGAGCAGGGTGGCCTCCTTCTGCTCCAGCTTGCCGACCTGCCGTTCCAGCCGGCTCAGCTCCTTCTTCGCCACCCGTACCTCGGCGGCGGACATGCCGCTCGGGGCGGTGGCCGCTGCCGCCGGGGCGGACGGGACCTCGCCGCGGGCCGGGCCGGGCTGGACGCCCGCGGCGCGGGCCAGGTACTCGTCGACCCCGCCGGGCAGGTGCGCCAGTCGCCCGTCCCCGAACATCCCGTACACGCTGTCGGTGACCCGCTCGATCAGGTAGCGGTCGTGGCTGGCCACGATGATCGTGCCGGGCCAGGAGTCGAGGAGGTCCTCCAGCGCGGCGAGGGTGTCGGTGTCCAGGTCGTTGGTGGGCTCGTCGAAGAGGAGCACGTTCGGCTCGCCGGCGAGCAGCCGGAGCATCTGCAGCCGGCGGCGCTCGCCGCCGGAGAGGTCGCTGACCGGGGTCCAGAGCCGCCGGTCGTCGAAGCCGAAGATCTCGGCGAGCTGGGCGGCGGAGATCTCCCGGTCGCCCAGCTGGACCCGGCGGGCGACCTCCTCGACGGCTTCGAGGACCCGCAGGTTTCCGGAGAGTTCGGCCAGCTCCTGGGAGAGGAAGGCGGGCTTGACGGTGGAGCCGGTGGCGAACCGGCCGCCGTCGGGGCGGCTCAACCCGGCCAGCATCCGCAGCAGGGTGGTCTTCCCGGCGCCGTTGCGACCGAGCACGGCGATCCGGTCGCCGGGACCGACCTGCCAGGTGACGTCGTGCAGGATCTCCTTCGGGCCGGCGTGCAGGGTGACGTGTTCCAGGTCGTACACCTGCTTGCCGAGCCGGGCGGTGGCGAGCCGTTGCAGCGACATGGTGTCGCGCGGCGGCGGCACGTCGGCGATCAGCGCGTTGGCCGCGTCGATGCGGAACCGCGGCTTGGAGGTACGGGCGGGCGGGCCACGGCGCAGCCAGGCGATCTCCTTGCGGAGCAGGTTCTGCCGGCGGGCCTCGGTGGCGGCGGCGACCCGCTCCCGCTCGACGCGGGCGAGGGTCCAGGCGGCGAAGCCGCCCTCGTACGCCCGGACGGCCTGGTCGGCGACCTCCCAGGTGTTGGTGCAGACCGCGTCCAGGAACCACCGGTCGTGGGTGACCACGACGAGCGCGCCCTTGCGGCCGACCAGGTGCTTCGCCAGCCAGTCGACGCCGCCGACGTCGAGGTGGTTGGTGGGCTCGTCGAGGATCAGCAGGTCGGCCTCGCGGACGAGCAGCGCGGCGAGGGCGACCCGGCGGCGCTCGCCGCCGGACATCGGGCCGACCGGCTGGTCGAGGCCGAGGTAGGGCATGCCGAGCCCGTCGAGGATGGCCCGGACGCCGGCGTCGCCGGCCCACTCGTGCTCCGCGCCCATGCTCTGGCCGAGCCAGGCGGTGCCGAGCACCACGTCGCGGACGGTGGCCTCGGGGGCCAGGGTGAGGCTCTGCGGCAGCCAGAGCACGCGCAGGTCACGGCGGTGGGTGACCCGGCCGTCGTCGGGCTCCTCCTGCTTGGTGAGCATCCGCAGCAGGGTGGACTTGCCGGCGCCGTTGAGGCCGACCACGCCGATCCGGTCGGCGTCGTCGAGGCCGAGCGAGACGTCGGTGAGCAGCGGCCCGGCGGCGCCGTACCCCTTGGACACCCGGTCCAGGTTGACGATGTTGGCCACGACCTCACCTACCTCCCATGATCAAGGCGTCCCGGTGCCGGGGGCACGTGGGACGCCTGCGACGTTTCAGGGTACGCGGGCACCTGGCCGGGTGCCGGGCCCCTGGGGGTCAACCGGCCCCGGCGCCCGCTTGTTCCGTCCCGGCCGCAGCGGTGACGTGCCCGCCGCGTCCGCCTCGTGGGCGGCGGCCGCCCCGGGCGGGCCCGACGACGCAGGGCCAGGGTGGCCCGGGCGGCTCAGACGATGCGCGCTCCGGCCACCGGGCCGTGCGCGACCCGGGCCTCCCGGCACACCCCGGCGGCCTCGAGCTCGGTGGCGATCCGGCCGGCGTGCGCCTCGTCGGTGGCGAGGAAGACGCAGGTCGGCCCGGAGCCGGAGACGATGCCGGCGAGCGCCCCGGCCGCCTCCCCCGCCTTCAGGGTGTCGGCCAGCGCCGGGCGCATGCTCAGCGCGGCGTCCTGCAGGTCGTTGCCGAGGGCGGCGGCGAGCACCCGCGGGTCGCGCTGGCGCAGCGCGCCGAGCAGCGCGTCGGTGCTGCCCAGCGCCTCGCCCGCGGTGCCGGCGTCGCGGAGCCGGTCCAGCTCCCGGTAGGCGGCGGGAGTGGAGAGGCCGCCGTCGGCGACCGCCACCACCCAGTGCCAGGAGGTGGGGCGGGCCAGCACCGGGCTGACCGCCTCGCCCCGACCGGTGCCGAGCGCGGTGCCGCCGTGGATCAGGAAGGGCACGTCGGAGCCGAGGTCGGCGGCGATGCCGGCCAGCTCGTCCCGGGAGAGCCCGGTGCCCCAGAGGGCGTCGCAGGCGACCAGGGCGGCGGCCGCGTCGGCGCTGCCGCCGGCCAGCCCACCGGCGAGCGGGATCTGCTTGCGCAGGTGCAGCCGGGCGTGCGGCAGGACGCCGGCGTACCCGGCGAGGGCGTGGGCGGCCCGGATCACCAGGTTGGTGTCGTCCAGGGCCAGCTCGCCGGCCCCCTCCCCCTCCATGGTCAGGGTGAGGGTGTCGCCCCGCCGCGCGGTCAGCTCGTCGTAGATCGAGATCGCGTGGTAGACGGTGTTCAGCTCGTGGTAGCCGTCGCGGCGCAGCGGACCCACCCCGAGGTGCAGGTTGACCTTGGCGGGCACCCGGACCTTGACCGGTCCGCTGGCCCCGCGTCGCTGCTCGTCCTCGTCGTCCGGTCGCCAGGCCTCGGTCACGGGGCGATGTCCCGCGGGCGCAGGCGGATGTCGAACGGCTTCTCCACGGTCAGCTCCTCGGCGGGGTCGGACAACGGCGCCAGCCTACTGCGCGGCCGGCGCGGCGGTCGGGGCCGACGCGGCGATGGCGGCGAACTGCTCCACGGTGAGTGACTCCCCGCGGGCACCCGGGTCAACCCCGGCGGCGGTGAGCGCGGCGGCGGCCCGGTCCGCGCCGCCGGCCCAGCCCGCGAGGGCGGCCCGCAGGGTCTTGCGGCGCTGCGCGAACGCCGCGTCCACCACGGCGAAGACCCGCTCCCGGGGCACGTCGGGGCGGGGCGGCTCGCGGCGGGTGAAGGCGACCAGGCCGGAGTCGACGTTCGGCACCGGCCAGAAGACGTTCGGCGGGACCTTCCCGGCGGCCCGGGCCCGGGCGTACCAGGCGAGCTTGACCGACGGGATGCCGTACACCTTGGAGCCGGGCCCGGCGACGAGCCGGTCGGCGACCTCCTTCTGCACCATCACCAGGCCGTGCCGGAGGGTCGGCAGCTCGGCGAGGAGGTGCAGCACCACCGGCACCGCGACGTTGTAGGGCAGGTTGGCCACCAGCGCGGTGGGCGCCGGCTCGGCCAGCTCGGCCGCGCGGACGCGCAGCGCGTCGGCCCGGTGCACGGTGAGCCGGGCGGCGTCCGGGCCGGCGAACCGGGCGGCGGTCTCCGGCAGCGCGCCGGCCAGCGTCGGGTCGATCTCCACGGCGTGCACGTGCGCGGCGACCGGGAGCAGCGCCAGGGTGAGCGAGCCGAGGCCGGGGCCGACCTCCAGCGCCACGTCGTCCGGCGCGAGCCCGGCGGTGGTGACGATCCGGCGGACCGTGTTCGGGTCGTGCACGAAGTTCTGGCCGAGCTTCTTGGTGGGGGCGACGCCGAGACGCGCGGCGAGTTCCCGGATCTCCGCCGGGCCGAGGAGACCGGTCACGCCCCGTAGCGTAGCGGCGGGTTCCGGTCCGCTCACCACGGGCCGAAGACGCGGTCGCCGGTCGCCGAGATCGCCGCGCAGAGCTCGTCGAGGTCCGCGCCGGTGGTCGCGGCGAGCGACCGGACCGTCAGCGGGATCAGGTACGACGCGTTCGGCCGTCCCCGGTGCGGCATCGGGGTCAGGTACGGCGCGTCGGTCTCCACCAGGATCTGGTCGAGCGGGGTGAGGGCGGCGGCCTCGCGCAGGGCCCCGGCGCTGCCGAAGGTGACCGTGCCGGCGAAGCTGAGCAGGTAGCCCCGGCGGACGCACGCGGCGGCGAACTCGGCGTCGCCGGAGAAGCAGTGCAGCACCACGGTGTCGGGGGCGCCCTCGTCGTCGAGGATGCGCAGCACGTCGGCGTGCGCGTCCCGGTCGTGGATGACCAGCGCCTTGCCGTACCGCTTGGCGATGGCGATGTGCGCGCGGAAGCTCTCCTCCTGCGCGGCCCGCCCCTCGTCGCCGGTACGGAAGAAGTCCATCCCGGTCTCGCCGACGCCGCGCACCCGGTCCCGGGCCGCGAGGGCCTCGATCTGGCGCAGCGCCTCGTCCAGGTCGGCCAGCCGGGGCGCCTCGTTCGGGTGCAGCGCCACCGTGGCCAGCACGGCCGGGTACTTCTCGGCGACGTCGGCGCCCCAGCGAGACGAGTCGATGTCGACGCCGACCTGGACCAGCCGGTCCACGCCCACGGCGGCGGCCACCTCGATCGCCGCGGCGACCGGGTCGTCGGCGGGTCCGCCGGGCACGCCGGCCTCGCTGACGGTGATGTCCAGGTGGGTGTGGCTGTCCAGTACGAGCCGGGGCAGCGCCTCCGGGGCGGGCGGGAACTCCCCGGCCCGGCGGGCCGCGCGCTGCTTGCGGGATTCGGTCTGCTCGGTCATCGCGGTCAGCATCACACACCGACCGGTTGCCGCGTTCCCGGACCGCCACCGACTGTTCACCTACGCAACATCTGTCACGCTTAGCGTCCCGGTGGTGACCGTCACCCCCCAGGCCAGCGGTACCGCGTCGGAGCGGGCCGGGCTGCACGTGACGTACGACGGCCGCGTCCACCCGGCGGAGGAGATCGCCCGGGGCGCGGCGTACGAGCTGTTCAGCGCGGCCGAGGTGCCCGGTTTCGAGTGGGCGCCCCGGCCGGCCGCCACCCACCCGTGGCGGAAGTTCGTGCACGTCACCGAGGTGACGGCGGTGCACGGGGGGACCGAGCCGACCGAGGAGGCGGAGTCGCCGCTGCTGATGCCGGTGCACCGGGAGCGGGGCTGGGCGCAGGTGCACCAGCTCAGCCAGCAGCCCGCCGCGGCCGGCGACCCGGTGCTCGCCGCGGTCCGCGCCTCGGCGGTGATCCGGCCGGGCACCCGGATGGTCAAGGTGCTCTCCGCCCGCCAGCTCGGCGGGTACGTGCGGGGTTGGCTGCCGCACGGCTTCTGCTACCGGGAGCACGACGTCGCCCACCTGCGGACGCCGGCCGGGATGGCCGTGCTGCGGGGTGATGGCGAGGGCGGCCGGGACGGCACCGACGTGGCGTACGCGCTGCGCTGGCGGGCCGCCGGCCCGGACGACTACGACGGGCCGGTCGGCGCCGCGCACCAGGGACTGACCGCGCTGCCGCCCCAGGACCGGCTCGGGCCGCCGGTGCTGGGCACCGGGTTCGTGCCGAGCAACGGCCAGCTCATCCCGGAGTTCGTCACCCGGGACTTCGCGGACCTGCCCATGCCGGCCAACGCCACCCTGCTCGCCTACCCGGCGGAGGGGGTGGAGGTGGTGCTCTACACCTACCAGGCGGAGCAGCGCGGCTGGCTGCGCATGGTCGGCCCGCAGTGGCGGCACCTGCTCGCCGCGGTGCCCGGCCTCTCCCCCGACCAGGAGTACGTGCCGACCGGTGACGCGCCGCGCTCCACCCAGCTCGTCGGCGGCTACGCGGGCGGCGAGTACGAGGCGGTGGCCGACCAGCCCGGCGGGTTCCGGGTGCTGGCGATGACCCGGGCGGCCCGTTACCCGGTGGACGCGGCGGCCCGTCGGCTGCGGCATGCCACCTGGCGGGGCGTGCCCTGCCTGGTGCTCCGGGAGGAGGCGGGCTGGCTGCGGCTGCGGCTGTGCCACCCGGACCCGGACGCCGTGGCCACGACCGGGGCACAGTGCCACGAACGGGGCGTCTACGAGACCTGGGCGCCGGGCGCCGAGCTGGCCGACGACCGGGTGGTGGACCTGCCGTATCCGGGGGCATGACGGGGGGCGGGTCGGGAAAGCGGGCGGTCCGACCCGATCGCCCGGGGCTGACCGTCGGCCCTCGGGCATAACAGGGGATGGTCCGGGAATGCGCGGGGCGGCCGAAACGCAGCACCGGATCAGGAGATGACCATGCCCTTCATCACCGTGGGGACGGAGAACTCCGCCCCCATCGACCTGTACTACGAGGACCACGGCTCCGGTCAGCCGGTCGTGCTGATCCACGGCTTCCCGTTCAACGGGGCGACCTGGGAGAAGCAGACCAACGCCCTGCTCGACGCCGGATACCGGACGATCACGTACGACCGGCGCGGCTTCGGCGCGTCCGCCCAACCGGCGATGGGGTACGACTACGACACCTTCGCCGCCGACCTCGACGTGCTGATGACCGAGCTGGATCTGCGCAACGTGATCCTGATCGGGCACTCGATGGGCACCGGCGAGGTGACCCGCTACCTGGGGTCGTACGGCTCGGGGCGGGTGGACCGGGCCGTGCTCCTGGCCCCGCTGGCGCCGTACCTGCTGAAGACCGCGGACAACCCGGAGGGGGTCGACAAGAGCCTCTTCGACGGCTTCCAGCAGGCGATCCGCGCCGACCGGTTCGCCTATCTCACCCAGTTCTGCAACGCGTTCTTCAACTACGAGGAGAACAAGGGCAAGCTGGTCAGCGAAGAGGCGTTCCGGGGGCACTGGGAGATCGGCGCGCGGGCGTCGGCGAAGGGCACCCACGACAGCGTGTCGGCCTGGCTGACGGACTTCCGGGGCGACCTGCCACGCATCGACGTACCGGTGCTGATCGTGCAGGGCGACAAGGATGCGGTGCTGCCGTACCCGAAGACCGGGCAGCGGTTGCAGCCGATGTTGCCGAACAGCAAGTTGATCACGCTTCCGGGCGCGCCGCACGGCACCCCGTGGACGAACGCCGACCAGATCAATCAGGCGATCATGGAGTTCATCAGCGCGCCGTCGATGGCCCGCGCCTGACCCGACGCCGGCACGGACGCGGCCCCCGGGATCTCCCGGGGGCCGCGTCGAGGTCGGTTCGGGCTCAGCCGGCGAGCCGGGTCAGCTCCTCGTCGACGATGGACGGGTCGAGCTTGCGGAAGACGGGCTTCGGGGCGGCCAGCGGTCGGCCCGCCTCCAGCGGCACGGACTCCCAGCGCGCGCCGACCGTGTAGTCGCCGGTCAGCACCGGGTACCCCGGACCGCCGTCGAGGTCCTCCACCTCCACGATCGAGGGCATCGGCGCGTGCACCCCGGTGCCGCCGAGCAACTCGTGGACCTGCTGGGCGGAGTGCGGCAGGAACGGGGTGAGCAGCGTGTTGGCGTCGCTAATCACCTGGAGGGCGACGTGCAGGATGGTGCCCATCCGCGGCTTGTCCGCCTCGTCCTTGAGCTTCCACGGGGCCTGCTCGGAGAGGTACCGGTTCGCCTCGGCGACCACCTTCATCGCCTCGCCGATGGCCTGCTTCTGCCGGTGCTTGGCGATCAGGTCGCCGACGACGGCGAAGCCGGCCCGGGCGGTGGCGAGCAGCGCCTCGTCGGCCTCGGTGAGCCCGGCCGGGTCGATCGGCGGGATCGCGCCGAAGTTCTTCGCCGCCATCGAGACGGACCGGTTGACCAGGTTGCCCCAGCCGGCGACCAGCTCGTCGTTGTTGCGGCGGAGGAACTCGGCCCAGGTGAAGTCGGTGTCGTTGCTCTCCGGGCCGGCGACGGCGATGAAGTAGCGCAGCGCGTCGGCGTCGTACCGCTCCAGGAAGTCCCGGACGTAGATGACGATCTTGCGGGAGGAGGAGAACTTGCGCCCCTCCATGGTGAGGAACTCGCTGGAGACCACCTCGGTGGGGAGGTTGAGCCGGCCCAACTCGCCCGGCTCGCCGTCCCGGCTGCCCTCGCCGGAGTAGCCGCTGAGCAGCGCCGGCCAGATCACCGAGTGGAAGACGATGTTGTCCTTGCCCATGAAGTAGTAGCCCCGGGCGTCCTTCCCCTCGCCGTCGGCGGACCACCACTTCCGCCAGGCCTCGGGGTCGCCGGAGCGGCGGGCCCACTCGATGGAGGCGGAGAGGTAGCCGATCACCGCGTCGAACCAGACGTAGATCCGCTTGTCGGTGCGGTCCCGCCAGCCGTCCAGGGGGATCGGCACGCCCCACTCCAGGTCACGGGTGATGGCCCGGGGCTGGAGGTCGTCGAGCAGGTTCCGCGAGAAGCGGAGCACGTTGGGGCGCCAGCCCTCCCGGGTGTCCAGCCACTGCCGCAGCACGTCGGCGAGGGCGGGCAGGTCCAGGAAGAAGTGCTCGGTCTCGACGAACTTCGGGGTCTCCCCGTTGATCTTCGACTTCGGGTTGATCAGGTCGATCGGGTCGAGCTGGTTGCCGCAGTTGTCGCACTGGTCGCCGCGGGCGCTGTCGTAGCCGCAGATCGGGCAGGTGCCCTCGATGTACCGGTCGGGCAGGGTCCGGCCGGTGGACGGGGAGATCGCCCCCATGGTGGTCTTCGGGACGATGTAGCCGTTGCGGTACATCCCCTCGAAGAGCTCCTGCACCACGGCGTAGTGGTTGCGGGTGGTGGTCCGGGTGAACAGGTCGTAGGAGAGACCGAGGCCGTGCAGGTCCTCGACGATCACCCGGTTGTACCGGTCGGCCAGCTCGCGCGGGGTGACGCCCTCGGCGTCGGCCTGCACCTGGATCGGCGTGCCGTGCTCGTCGGTGCCGGAGACCATGAGCACGTCGTGACCGGCCATCCGCATGTACCGGGCGAAGACGTCGGAGGGAACGCCGAATCCGGATACGTGGCCGATGTGGCGCGGGCCGTTGGCGTAGGGCCAGGCGACCGCGGCGAGAACGTGACTCATGACCAGCAAGCCTAGTGACCGTCTCGGGGTGGCGGCGAATCAATAGGCACCCCGGGGTGGCGGCGGGTGGCCGGGGGCGGCCGCACCCCGTCGGCCGCTGGTGATCACCGTGGGCTTTCTCGCCGCCGCCTGGTGACCGGCGGCGGTCAGCTGTGCACGACGCCGTAGACCTCGCGGCGGCGCAGCCCGTACTCGGTCGCGACCTCGGTGATGGCGTCCCGCCGGGACAGCCCGGCGGACTCGCGCTCGGCCACCGCCGCCCGGAGCGTGTCGTCGTCGGGCCGGGCCGCGGCGGCGGGCGGCGCGCCCGCCACCACCAGGGTGATCTCGCCGCGGGGCTCGCCCTCGGCGGCCCACTCGGCCAGCTCGCCCAGCGGCCGGCGGACCACCTCCTCGTACGTCTTGGTCAGCTCCCGGCAGAGCGCGGCGGGCCGGTCGTGGCCGAACGTGGCGGCCAGGTCGGCCAGCGCGGCGGCGATCCGGTGCGGGGCCTCGAAGAGCACCAGGGTGCGTTCCTCGGCGGCCAGGGCCCGCAGCCGGGACCGGCGGGCGCCCGGTGAGCGGGGCAGGAAGCCCTCGAAGCAGAACCGGTCGCTGGGCAGCCCGGACAGCGCCAGGGCGGTGGTCACCGCGCTGGGCCCGGGGGCCGCGGTGACCGGGACGCCGGCGTCGAGCGCGGCCCGGACCAGCCGGTACCCGGGGTCGGAGACGCTGGGCATGCCGCCGTCGGTGACCAGGGCGACCACGTACCCGGCGGTGAGCACCTCGGCCAGTTCCGGGGTGCGGCGCTCCTCGTTCCCCTCGAAGTAGGAGACGATCCGGCCGGGGACCGTGACGGCCAGGTCCCGGGCCAGCCGGGTGAGCCGCCGGGTGTCCTCGGCGGCGACCACGTCGGCGGTGGCGAGCACCTCCCGGAACCGGGCCGAGGCGTCGGCCGGGTTGCCCAGCGGCGCGCCGAGCAGAATCAGCCGCCCTACCTCGGACATTTCACCCACGAATGGCGCTCCTTCATCGACGGCGGTGCCAATCTCGGAGACGACAGGCACCACCGGGCACCTTCGCAGCCTACGATCGCCCGGTGACGAGTGCGTCGACAGCACAGAGCGTGAGCGCGGGCCGGTCCGGGTCGGACCCGACGACGACCGGCCACCCCGCCGCCGACGGGTCCGCGGCGGCGGGCGGGGGCGGCGTCCCCGCGATCGTCCGGCGGCGGCTCGCCACCGTCGACGCCCGGCTCGACGGGCACGCCTGGCTGGCCACCGGGGTGGTCGTGCTGATCGCGGCGATCCTGCGGTTCGTCGGGCTGAGCGGCCCCAACGGCAAGATCTTCGACGAGATCTACTACGCCCGCGACGCGTACGGCCTGATCGACCGGGGCGTCGAGTGGAACTACAAGGACAACGGCCCGTCGTACGTGGTGCACCCGCCGCTGGGGAAGTGGCTGATCGGGTTCGGCGAGTGGGCCTTCGGC
Source organism: Micromonospora sp. IBHARD004 (assembly GCF_052814115.1). NCBI lineage: Bacteria > Bacillati > Actinomycetota > Actinomycetes > Micromonosporales > Micromonosporaceae > Micromonospora > Micromonospora sp. IBHARD004. Next base: position 731,139 of record NZ_CP199934.1, on the reverse strand, counting down.
TACCAGGACGCCGAGACGAAGATCTCCGTCCCGGGGCACCTGATGACCACCGCCCCCGAGTTCGGCTGGCGCTTCGCGGCGGCCGTCGCCGGGACGCTCTCGGTGCTGCTGCTGGTCCGGATCGGCCGACGGCTGTTCCGCTCCACCACGCTGGGCTGCGCGGCCGGGCTGCTGCTCGCCCTGGACGGCTTCCACCTGGTGCTCTCCCGCACCGCCCTGCTCGACATCTTCCTGCTGCTCTTCGTGCTGGCCGCGTTCGGCGCCCTGGTGCTCGACCGGGACGCCCGACGGCGCCGGTGGGCCCGCGCGCTGGACGCGGGGCTGGACCCGTCCCGTCCGGGCCGGGCCGGCCGGCCGTCGTCGGGCTGGCGGGACTGGCCGTGGTGGCGGCTGCTCGCCGGGGTGCTGCTCGGCTGCGCCTGCGCGGTCAAGTGGAGCGGCCTCTACTTCGTGCCGGCCTTCGCGCTGCTGGTGATCCTCTGGGAGGTCGGCGTCCGCCGCTCCGCCGGGGTACGCCGTCCGTGGCGGGACGCCCTCCTCGACGAGCTGCCCTGGCTGCTGCTGGCCGGGGTGCTGATGGTCGGCACGTACCTGCTCACCTGGTCCGGCTGGCTGCTCAGCGACGACGGCTACTACCGGCTGGCGAGCCGCTACCCGAACACCCCCGGGCTGAGCGACGCCCCGGTGATCGGCCCGCTGCTCAACCTGTGGGAGTACCACAAGGCCGCGTACGGCTTCCACACCACGCTGGACGCCCCGCACAAGTACCAGTCCTGGCCGTGGCAGTGGCTGCTGCTCGGCCGGCCGGTGGCCTTCTACTGGTCGGGCGACGGCGCCTGCGGCGCGCCGAGCTGCGCCTCGGAGATCCTGCTGCTCGGCACCCCGCTGCTCTGGTGGTCGTTCCTGCCGGCGCTGGTGGCGACCGGCTGGCTCGGTGCGGCCCGGCGGGACTGGCGGGCCGGGGCGATCCTGCTCTGCGCGGCCGCCGGCCTGCTGCCCTGGTTCTGGTTCGCCCTGGACGGGCGGACGATGTTCTCCTTCTACGCCGCGCCGGCGCTGCCGTTCCTGGTGCTGGCGGTGGTCTACGTGCTCGGCGCGATCATCTCGCCGGCCGGGGCGCCCGTCGGGTCGACGGTCGCGGTCGCGCCCGCGGCGGAGGAGGTCTCCGACCGGCGGCTGGTCGGCGGGATCATCGCCGGCGCGTACGTGCTGCTGGTGGCGCTCTGCTTCGCCTACTTCTACCCGATCTTCGTGGGCCGGCTGCTGCCGTACGCGGACTGGTCGGCCCGGATGTGGCTGGACGGCCGCTGGATCTGAGGCCCGAGCGGCGTGGCCCGTACGGCCGCCGGAGCGGGTCGGGCAAAGAGAAGCGCGCCCCGATCGCCTGCCACGGGGGAAGCGGGCGATTGGGGCGCGCATGAAGAGCTTAACCACACCCCAGCATGTTCACAACGGGTGGAGTTGGGTCAGATTGCCGAGGGATGCACCACCGGCCGAATGGTTCACATCCGGCAGCTGACAACGGGTCATCCGACGGAAACCTTACGAATTCATGACGACCGGGCGGGCGCCTCGGTCACCCCCGCCACGTCGCCGGGGGATCACGATCTGACCCGGATGATCATCTAAAGTGGATCTCACTACACTTCGGCCGGTGATCAACAAGAGACGATCGACGGCCGTCCTGTTGGGACTGCTGGCCGCGACCGCGCTGATCGGCCCGACGCTCGCCGCGGCCGATGAGGAGACCACCGAGCCCCCCGCCGAACCGCCCAAGGTCGAGCTGGTGCTCGACGTCAGTGGCTCGATGCGGGCCCGGGACATCGACGGGCGCAGCCGGATCTCGGTCGCCCAGCAGGCGTTCAACGAGGTGGTCGACGCGCTGCCGGACGAGACCCAGCTCGGCATCCGGGTGCTCGGCGCGGCCTACCGGGGCAGGGACAAGAAGAAGGGCTGCCAGGACACCCAGCAGATCGTGCCGGTCGGCCCGGTCGACCGGGCCCAGGCGAAGGCGGCCGTGGCCACGCTGCGACCGACCGGCTTCACCCCGGTGGGACTGGCGCTCCGCTCGGCCGCCCAGGACCTCGGCACCAGCACCACCGTCCGCCGGATCGTGCTGATCACCGACGGCGAGGACACCTGCGCCCCGCCCGACCCGTGCGAGGTGGCCCGGGAACTGGCCGCGCAGGGCACCCGGCTGGTGGTCGACACCCTGGGCCTGGCCCCCGACGAGAAGGTACGCCGGCAGCTGCTCTGCATCGCCGGCGCGACCGGCGGGACGTACACGGCGGCGCAGAGCGCCGACGAGCTGAGCGGCCGGATCAAGCAGCTGGTGGACCGGGCCCGGGACACGTACACGGCCACGCCGACGGTGGTCGGCGGCGCGGCGGGGTGCGGGACCGCCCCGCTGCTCGCCCCCGGCGTCTACACCGACCGGGAGGCGTTCTCCGAGCACCGCTGGTACCGGGTGCCGGTGCGGGCCGGACAGGAGCTGCGCGCCTCGGTCAGCGTGGCGCTGGACCGGCCGGTAAACCCGGACTACGGGGTGCTGCTGCGGGTCACCGCACCGGACGGCCGGGAACTCGTCCGGGGCATGGACGCCGGCAGCGGACGTACCGACGTGATCTCCGCCGGCCTGCGCTGGTCGGCGGCGGAGGACGCCGCGACGCCGACGCCCGAGCCGAGCGGCACGCGGCCCGCGCAGACGATCTGCCTGGTGGTCAGCAACGCCTTCGCGCCCCGCCCCGGCACCGAGGCCACGCCCGGCATGCCGGTGGAGCTGACCGTCGACGTGGTCGCCTCCTCCCCCGCCCCGGACGGCCCGGACCTGGGCCGCGGCTGGACCCTGCTGCTCCTGCTCACCCTGGCCGGGCTGCTCACCGGACTGGCCGCCGGGCTGCTCACCCGCCGGTGGGTCGCCACCTGGAGGGAGAACTGAGGATGCGTACCCTGCTCAGGTCCGCCGCGGCGCTGGTCGCCGCCGGACTGACCTTCGCCCCGGCCGCCGCCTCGGCCGCCCCGACGCCCATCCCCTCGCCGGGCGCGGCCACGGTCACCAAGGCCGGCACGTCCTTCCTCACCGCCACCGCGATCACCGCCGGCCAGCCGGTCCGGGTCGGCGCCTCGACCGGTGACCACCTCTACTGGGCGTTCCCCGCGCAGGCCGGGCAGGTTCACCAGGTCACCGCCACCGTCACCTTCCCGAAGGGCCGCAGCGGCAACTCCACCTGGACCGTGGACGTCTTCGACGGGCTGCGTCGCCGGCAGGCCTGCACGGCCGGGGCGCAGACACCGACCGTGGACGCGGCGGCGACCAGCGTGACCCTCGGGTGCACGCTGCGCCGGGTCCGGTCGTGGGCCGAGCCGTGGTCCGCCGACCCGCTGCCCGGCACCTACTACGTCCGGCTCTCGGTGGTCGACCTCCCGGAGCCGGATCTGGGCCAGCCGATCGACGTGGACCTGCTGGTCGGCGCGGACGGCGAGGCCGGCGCGTCGGGCGACGACGGGGATCTGGAGGCACCCCTGGTGCCGGCCAGCCGCGCCGGGACGGTGCTGACCACCGAGCCGACCGCCGAGCCCGTGGCGGAGGAGGAGAGCAGCCTCACCGGCTGGCTCCCCGAGCCCGGCTCGCGCTGGGTCTGGACCACGGCCGGCGGCGTCCTCGCCGCGGTGGCCGGGGTGGTCGGCTTCGCCCTGACCCGGCGGCCCCGCCGCCGGTGAGCCGCCCGTGGTGGCCGTTCCGCCGCTCGGGGCGGCCACCACAGGGCGGAGGTCAGGCGGTGCGCGGGTTGCGCGGCACCCAGCCGATGAAGCGGTCCTGCAGGGACGAGACCGGCGCGGTGCGCAGATCCTGACTGGCGGCGGCGAGGCAGGATCCGAGGTAGACACTCAGCGAGGCCCGGTCCACCTGATACTCGTCGAGCAGTCGGTTCCGCTTCGTGCTGCACGGCCAGTCGTCGCCGCAGGTGCTACAGATCCAGTCAGGAGTCACCGGAGCGTGCTCGCCCGGCCGTTTGCCGGATTCGTCCCCACCTGTCATCCCATATCCCCTCGCCGTGTCCGGACAGTCGGGCCGCCGTTGGCCGCGGCGCTGCCGTCGAGTGTGGATTTCAGTTCCCCCCAATGACGCCCGTAGAGCGCTACGAGACTCTCCGGCGTTACACCGTTGCGGTACGTTCACCGGTCATGGCCGTCCGACAGCTGACCGTCGACCGGTTCCTCGCCCGGCGGGCGGGGCTGCCGTCGGCCGACGAGGCGGCGGCCCAGGTGGTGCCGGCGTACCTCGGGGCGTACGGGCTGGCGGGGCCGGAGACCTTCGACCAGTGGCTGAGCCGGGGCGCGTCGAGGCGGGCCGTGCCGCGCGGCTCGACGCCGAGGTGGCGCGGCTGCGGTCGTACCTGAAGGAGGTGGGTGATGCGTGACCTGCTGCCGGCGGCGGTCGCGGTGGCCGTGGCCGGCCCCGACGACTGGGCCGGCGACCTGCTCCCCGCCGAGCTGGCCTGCCTGAGCGACCGCGCGGTGCCGAGCCGTCGGCGCGACTTCACCGCGGGCCGGGTCTGCGCCCGGCGGGCGCTGGCCGCGCTCCGGCTGCCGGCCGCGCCGGTGTCCGCGGCGGCCGACCGGTCCCCGGTCTGGCCGGCCGGCGTGGTCGGCGCCATCACCCACACCCACGGCTACTGCGCGGCGGCCGTGGCCCGGTCCGGCGAGATCCGGTCGGTCGGCATGGACGCCGAGCGGCACCGGGAGCTCACCGCCGGGGTACGCCGGATGATCTGCCTGCCCGAGGAGGAGGCGGAGCTCGCGGGGCTGCCGGCCGGGGTCTCCTGGCCGGCGGTGGTGTTCAGCGCCAAGGAGACCGTCTACAAGCTCTGGCACCCGGTCGTCGGCACCTGGCTGGACTTCCACGACGCCCGGGTGATTCTCGACCCGGACGCCGGGACGTTCACCGCCCGGATCGCGCCCGCCCGGCTGCACGCCGCCCCGGTCGCCGAACCGCCGGCGCTGGTCACCGGGCGGTTCACCGTGGACGCCGACCTGGTCCGCACCGCCGCCGTGCTGCCCTCGTCCTGAGGCCGTGGCGGGCTGATTGTTCGTCACCGGTACCGTCGGTGCGACTGAAGATCTTCGAAGGCGCCCGGACGCTGACCCGTACGCGACGGGACGTCGAGAGGACTTCCCACGATCGGGCCGAGCGGTCAGCGGGTGACGTCGTGCACGTGGTGCTCGATGTCGTGCAGGAAGTAGACCGCAAAGGTGCGCACCGTGAAGACCGAGCCGTTGCTGCGCCGGCCCGGCCGCTCCCACTGGTCCACCCGGACCGCGTCGAACGCCGCCGCCGTCGCCTCCGCCTCCGCGGCCAACTGGTCGGCCACCTGCGCCGGGGCCTGGTGGAAGTAGTCCTCCTCGACGGCCGTCGCGTCCTGGTCCCAGTTGGCGAAGACCGGATCGTCCTCCCGCAGCATCAGCTCCAGCCGCTCGCGGAAGATCCGGCAGGTGTCGCGGACATGGCAGGCGTACTCCACCGGGGACCAGACGGTCGGCGCCGACCGTACGGAGGCGTCGTCCCGCGCCAGCGCGGCCCGCCAGGTCGGGATCGTGGCCCGCAGCCGCTCCTCCGTGGACGTGACCTCCTGCGGGGAGAAGCCGCACTCCGCACAGCCTTCGGTGATGACGAAGGTCCAGTCGGCGGTCTCCGGGGTGATGGCGGGTGGCAGCTGCATGGGCGAAGTCTGCCATCCCGCGCTTTCGGGTCGCCGACCCGTGGCGGACCTCCTCCTGACCGGGACCGCCCGCACCACCGCGAACCGTTAAGGTGCACTCTCGGCCGACCGGCGGAGGACAACGATGGACAACCGAACGGATCCGATCGAGATCATCGCCCGGGTGTCAGAGCAGGACGGCAAACAGCGCGCCTTCGAGGTGTGGCTCCACAAGGCCAACAAGGAAGGCTGGTCCGTGACGGTGGAGTCGACCTCGGTGGATGCGCCGGGCGACGAGTGCGGAGTCGTGGACATCGAGGGTCTGAAGTACCAGATCCGCCACGCGAGGCGAGTCCGGCAGCAGGTCGCCATCGTGCCCGCCGGACAGCACCTGATCGCTGCCGCCGTCAAGCTGTCGCTGGGCGAATCGGACGGCTTCTCCTGGACGTCGGAGTTCGTGCACGCGGCCTGGGCTGAGCCGGTCATCGAGGATGACTAGGGCAGACGCTCGCCGCATCACCAACGACTAGGCCGTGTTTCATAGCTCGGGTCAGAGCCACTCGTTGATCGCGACGACGTGGAGTGTGGCCTGGTAGCGCACGGCGAGTTTGTCGTACCGGGTGGCTACGGCGCGGTGGCGTTTGAGCTGGTTGATGCCGCACTCGACCGCGTGGCGCTGCTGGTAGATGTGGGGGTCGAAGGTCGGCGGTCGGCCGCCCTTGGACCCCTTCTTGCGCCGGCTGGCGGCCTGGTCGATCTTGATGGGGATCGTGGCCGGGATGCCGCGCCGGCGTAGCTCCGCCCGATTGGCGCGGGAGCTGTACGCCTTGTCTGCGAGGACCCGGTCGGGTCGGGTGCGGGGTCGGCCACCGTCCGGCCGGGGGACCCGGATGCGGGCCAGGACCCGGGTGAACTGGGGGCTGTCGCCGCGGTGGCCGGCGGTCAGCAGCATCGCGAGGGGTTTGCGGCCCTGCTCGCAGGCCAGGTGCAGCTTGGTGGTCCAGCCACCCCGCGAGCGACCCAGGGCATGATCAGCCGGCTCGTCTTCGACCCCGCCTGGTGGTTCCTTCTGCAGCTCAGGTTGGGTGCGGGCACCAGCGGCGTGCTGATGCGCCCGACTGATCGTGGAATCGACACTGACGTCCCAGGTGATCAGACCGGCAGCGTCGGCACGGGTCTGCAGCCCGGTGACGATCCGCTGCCAGACTCCCGCACGCTGCCAGCGGCGGAACAGTCCGTAGACCGTCTGCCAGGGCCCGTAGCATTCCGGCACGTCCCGCCAGGGTGAGCCCACCCGCACCCGCCACCGGATCCCGTCGATGAGCTGCCGTTTACTCCACTTCGGCGGTCGTCCTGGCTTCCTGCCCTTCGGCAGCAGCGGCTCCAGCGCCGCCCACTGCCCGTCAGTCAGGTCGAACCGCCTCGTCACCGCTATGGTGGTCACGAGGTCTCCGTGCTGATGGTCGTCTTGGTCGATGAACCATCTACCGGAGACCTCGCTGTTTATCGATCACCGACACACCAGCGGCCGTAACCTGCCCCACCCAGTCAACCTATGAAACACGGCCTAGCCGGGCCATGGCTCGCCGCGGCTGATCGGGGCGGGCTCAGACGGGGACTTCAGCGCTGAGGACGATGGTGCGTTCCTCGGGCAGGTGAAGGAACTCGGCTTGACTGGCGGCGTTGTGGGCGAGGGCGATGAACAGGCGTTTGCGCCAGATGGCCATCCCGGGCTGACGAGTGCAACGCAGTGTGATCCTCGAGACGAAGTAGGAGACCTCGTCGCGGGCGACATCTTCGGCGAGGGGGTGGGTGGCGGCGTGGCGCAGGACCTCGGGGAAGTCGGTGGGGTCTTGGAAGCCGAAGACGGCGGTGATGTGGATGATGCCGTCGTTCGGGTCGCCGAGATCGTCGATGGTCAGGCGTTGCTCCCATGGAATGTGTGGGACGTTGGCGGTGCGACCGGTGATGATCACAATTCTGTCGTGCCGAACGTGGTTGTGCGCCACGTTAGCGCGCAGCGCCAGAGGGGTGGTCTCCTTGTTCGGGTGGGGGAACACCGCGGTGCCCGGCACCCAGGGGATGTTCGTGGCGTGCAGGGTGTCGATGAAGTCGCGGAGCGGTCCTTCGCGTTCGGTCCGCCGGGCGGTGACCAGTTCGGCTCCGCGCCGCCACGTCAGCAGGGTGGTGAACAGGATGATCGCGATGAGCAGCGTCAGCCAGCCGCCGTGGGTGACCTTGGCCAGGTTCGCGGTGAAGAAGGTCAGCTCGATGGTGCCGAAGACGACCGCGAACAGCGCCAGCTGCCAGGTGGTCCAGTGCCACCGCGCCCGCGCGACGACCAGGAACAGGGTTGTGGTGATCAGGAATGTGCCGGTGACTGCCACCCCGTAGGCGGCGGCAAGGTTCGTGGATGAGCCGAACGCGAACGTCACTAGCAAAACTGCCGCGAACAGGCTCCAGTTCACCCCGGGCAGGTAGATCTGCCCGTACTCGCGGCGGGAGGTCTGCCGGATGCGCAGGTGGGGCAGGAAGCCCAGCCGCATGGCCTCCCGGGACACCGAGTACGCCCCGGAGATCACCGACTGGGACGCGATCACCGTGGCGACGGTGGCCAGGACGACCATCGGCAGCCGCGCCCAGTCTGGCAGGAGCAGGAAGAACGGATCAGACCGGCTGTCCGGTGTTCGTAGGATCAACGCGCCTTGCCCGAGATAGTTGAGGGTCAACGCGGGAAACACGATCGCGAACCAGGCCCGGCGGATCGGGGCGCGGCCGAAGTGCCCCATGTCGGCGTAGAGCGCTTCGGCACCGGTGATCGCCAGAACCACGGCACCCATCGCGATGAACGCGATGACCGGGTGGTCCACGACGAACAGGGCCGCATACGTCGGTGACAACCCGGCCAGAACGCCCGGGTGCCGCACCACCTCGGCCACGCCGGCGACGCCCAGACAGGCGAACCAGAGCACCATGATCGGCCCGAACACGGCCCCGACCCGTCCGGTGCCCCATCGCTGGATCGCGAACAGCAGGGTGAGGATCACCGCCGACACCGGCAGCACCACCACCGCCCACCGCGGGGAGATCACCTCCAGCCCTTCCACCGCCGACAACACCGAGATCGCCGGGGTGATCACACTGTCGCCGTAGAACAGGGCGGCGCCGAGCGCTCCCAGCGCCAGCACGCCAGCGGCGCGCCTTTCGCTGGCCTTCAGCAGCGCCCTTCGAGCGAGGGCCGCCAGGGCCATCACCCCGCCCTCGCCCTCGTTGTCGGCCCGCAGGATGAAGATGACGTACTTGACCGACACGATCAGGATGATCGACCAGAAGACCCACGAGATCACCCCGAACACGTCGGGAGCGTCCGGTGTCAGACTGCGGTCGAGGGTGAAGACTGTCTTCAGCGCGTACAGCGGGCTCGTGCCGATATCGCCGTACACCACACCCAGCGCGCCCAGCAGCAGCGCCAGCCCCGCCCTACGATGACCCGTCAGCGATGTCTGGGACGCCGTTCCACCGTCCTCCGTCGGCCCGTTGCCGCCAACCGCAGACTGCTCGTTGTTCGCTTGATCCGACACCCCACAGGCATACCAACCCGCACGCCGCTCCCTACAGCGGACCGGGAAACTGCGCCGATCTGATTCGGTCTTCGGCTAACGGCCTTTGACCTGGGGTGGAGCGGAGCCGCACTGCTGGCTCAGCGGTCAAGCACCTGCTGCGACCGCGACACCGAGACACAGCAGCGTCACTCCTGTGAATGCCTGCATGACGCGCCGGAAGGCCGGTCTGGTGACTCGCGAGCGCCCCTTGTCGATGGCCCACACGAAACAGCAGAACCAGGCGCCTGACACGGACGCCCAGACAACGCCTAGGGCGACGCAGGATGCGAGGACCGGGCCATGCGTAGTGACGAACTGCGGCAGCAACGACACGGCGAAGACACCCGCCTTGGGATTACCCAGGCTGGTGGCCACACCGACGAAGAAGGCGCGCCTGCCCTCTCCGGAGACCCGTTCCTCGACCGCATTTTGCAAAGCAGCTGGCTGACGCAGCGACCACAGGGTCTGCGCGCCCAGGGCACAGAGCACGGCGGCACCGCCGATTCGGATGCCCAGGTACGCGCCGGGGCTGGCCAGCAGCACCGCCGACAGCCCGACTGCCGCGGCGACGGCCCACACCACTATGCCCGTGGCGGCGCCCGCCACGGTCAGTAACCCCGCCCGTCGATCGAATACCAGCGTCTGCCGCGTTATCGAGGCGTTGTTGGCCCCGGGGCAGGATTGCCAGCAAGGCGACGGTGAGGACGAAAGCGGGAAAGTGCGTGGGCACGAGGCGTTCCTGTTCCGGATGTCGGCGCGAGTGTTCCGAGCCAGCGTGACACCGCCGACAGAGGTAACAGAAGTTGGTCCTCTTACTCCGGCCGTTAAGATCTGCTAATGCAGACCGACCCGGCGCAGCTGCGACTCCTCGCGCTGATCCGCACCCACGGCTCCCTCGCCGCGGCGGCCGAAGCCCTAGGCCTCACACCCGCCGCCGTCTCCGGACAGCTCGTCAGGGCGGAACGGGACTGGAAGGTGCCCCTGGTCGTCAGGGGTCCGCGAGGTGCTCGTCTGACCCCGCCGGGCCACGTGCTCGCCGATGCCGGCGACGTCATAAACGAGCAGTGCGGACGTGTCGGCGACCGTCTCACCGCCCTCATGGGCCCCCTATCGCGGCGGCTGCGGATCGGCACCTTCCAGACCGCCGCTCAACACCTGCTACCGCCGGCACTGACCGCCCTGCGTCACCAGCACCCCGATGCCGAGTTGTCAATCGTGGAGATCGCCTCCGACCGGGGCATCGGCCTCGTTGAGGCCGGAGACCTCGACGTCGCTGTCATCTCCAGCTACAGCGCCGATCTCACGCCGCCACCGACCGTTCGAGCGCATCGACTGCTGACCGACCCGCTCGCACTGTGCCTGCCCGACGATCACCCGCTCATCCGTCGCCAACGGAAACCGCAAGGGCTGCGGCTCGACCAACTTCGAGACCAACCGTGGATCGTCATCATCGCTGGGTACGCCGCCCGCCAGCAGTTCGACCAGGCCGCCGCCGGCGCAGGCTTCACCCCACGCGTGCAGTTCGAGACAGAGAACTACAACGTCGCCCAATCCCTCGTCGGCACCGGCATCGGCGTCGCCATGCTCTCCCGACTGACCATCGCCCCCACGCCCGGAGCCGTCCACCGCGAGCTCACCCGGCCCCGGCTACACCGCCAGATCTACGCGGTCACCGCAGCCGAAACCACCCTGACTCCGCTCGCGCCGACCTTCACCACCCTGCTGAACCAGGTCAGCAAGGAGCTGGCCAATGCTTGGGCAGCACAGCCAGTAGGGGTCTGATCCGCCGCTGAGCGGCGAGGAAGCCAAGCTGCTGTTGAAGGCAGCAATTAGTGACCGGCTCTACGCCGTCGCTCTCGCTCGCGCCAAGATCACGACAAGCATCGCGCCCACGCCGGGCCGGCCTGCTGTAGAAGATCGAAAAAGGCCGTCTCCGACTAGCGGAAACGGCCTTTGACCTGGGGTGGAGCTGAGGGGATCTGAACACTGGTGGGCGGGTCCGCGATCGCCGGCTCACGCGCCGATGTGACCGTCCGCAGCCGCTGGCCTGAAGACTCGCCTACAAGGCATATCCGGTGATAGTCGCGGCGTCCGTCGCCGTTCGAGACGTCCGCGACGTCCCCCTGATCCGTCCGCTGGTATCCGCCGACGGCCGGCTCCGTTGATGTCAACCGCGGACATCGGCTACTGCGGTACTGCCGTCGCACGCCGAAGTATGGCTCGGTTTGCCGCACCACCCGCTCGGGCAGAAGACGACGGAGTCGGGTGATGCGAGGAGCGTAGGTGGTGAGTTCGCACGGACCTTCTGTTCCGGCCGGGCATCACACTGGTCCCCGCTGGGCGCCCGTCGCCCCGATAGCCACGGCCCTATCCGCGGTGGCCGTCGCGGCCGCCGGAGCGTTCCTCCTTCGCCGACCGGACGACATCGGCCGGATCCTCGGACCTGCGATCTACGGGCTCGGCGTGGTCGGTCTGGTGGGCATCACGGCTCGAGCAGTGGCGGCCAGGGCCCAGTACTTCGCCAAGTTCGGCGTGCCTACGGCGTGGACACGGCCTCCGGTGCGCGGTGTGGACGACGTCGACCTGCGCCGATGGGAGAACATGATCCGTGGGTTGCGGGCACCATGGCCGAACGAACGCGACGCGGTTCTAACCGCGGCGCGTGCCCGGGCCGAGGGATTGCCGTCCATCGTGTTCCCGGCTGTCCTCGCGCCGCTGGTTTCCGTCGTGGGCGTCGTGCTGCTAGGGCGTGTACCCGAATCGCCGCTGTCGATCGTCGTGCTGCCCAACCTTCTCATCGGGCTCGTTGCGGGGGTCGTCGCAATGCGCTACGGCGTGGACGGGTGGCGGGCTCGCGTCTACCTCACACAGTTCTCCGCGCCCGCCGGTCCCGCTCTCCCGCCACCTGGGTGACCCGGCCAGGGGCCACACAGCGCGAGGTTGGGCCTGCGGCCGGGTCGGGAAGACCGGACCAGCGACCTACGCATTACGAGTCGGTTCCTCGGTGCTGGTCTACCGCCTGGTCCTCGTCCCCGAAATAGTGTCCTGGTCCGCGATCGTTCGCTGATGCTCGCCGGTTTGGCTGCTCGCTTGGCTGCTCGACGTGACCCTGACGCCTCGCTTGCAAGGCGCTTCCGGTAAGACTCGCAGCGTCCGCTGACGTCCACTGGGTGGGGGGCCGGCGGCGAGATACGTACGAACATGTCCGGCGACGGCCACCCCGTCGATGTCAACGACTGATGTCAAGCCGCCCCTGCTACTGCTCCCGGCTCGCCGGCGGCATGACCCCGGACGAGGGGAGCCGGTGCCATACACCGAGCCTCGGCAGGTTCCGTCTAGCGTGAAGAGGGCCCCGGCATGCACCGCAGAGCCCTCTTCCACTCCCCCCATTCCCCCTTATGCGTCGACCCCCATACCCGATCTTGAACAGCAGCAAACAGCGTGGCGGGGTGGCGTTGGTGGGTATTAGAGGGCCATGGACATGGACCTGGAGCAGTGGCAGGCGTTGGCAGACCGGCACCGGCAGTGTGATGACGACCCCCGCCGGTGTCGAGACTGCCAGGCCTATTGGCCGTGCTCGTACCGCCTCCGCGCGGACCGCTACGGGGGCGCAGAGCCCGGTCGTCATGGCGTAGCCCTGCTGGCTGAGGCCTAACGATGTAACAAGCACCCGGGATGGTCGCGCCTCTATCGATGTGAAGTCCAGCCCGGGTCAAGGGCACCACCGTGCCTGACCTTTCCGCCATCGCGCGCGAGCGCGCAGCGCTAGCGACTGTTGCCGACACGATCATGGCAGCGTCGGTCGGCAAAGGCCTGAGGGTGGCCGTGGCCTGCCCAAACTCACACCTCGCCGTGGTCGATTACCTGGCGCAGGCGCTGCACGCCCGTGGCCGCGCCTGCCGATGCCTGCCCGCGAAGCCGAACCCGGTAGGCGCAGGCGGCCCACCGCCAGATCGGCAAGAGAACAATTCGACAGTTGTCGTGATTACGTCCGGATCGGCCAAGGAGACCGACCGTGGGGTGCAGCGCGTGAACATCACCGTAGCTGCCAGCGTCCCCACGCCACCCAATGGCGACGTCAGCCACCAAAAGACAGGCGAGCCGCACCCAGCGGCGGTCGGTGTACCAGACATCATCCTCGACTACCACGATCCGGACGGGCCCCTGATCCGCTACATGGCGCCCCACCTGTCGACAGGCGACCGGCTGTAGGCCTCCGGTACAACCACTTGGCTACTTGCGTGGCTACTCGGATCGTCGGCACCATCGGCCACGTACCCCCGCCGGGGGAGCCTGGTCGCCGTAACCAGCCAGTGTCACCGAAGCTCGCCCTGCGCGCTCATGCACTGGCGGCCTTGTCGCTCCTCGCGGTCGTCGTCGTCGCGTAGCAGCTGTTTGCTGCTTCCGCGTGACCGAACAACCGGTCAACGACCCGGGTGATTTGGTCGTCCACGGTCAACCCAGGCTTGCGACAGGCAACCTTCCACCGGTGCCTGGCGGGCCTCGCGGGGTCGGCCTGACGACTGCCGCGAACGACAATCTCGTCCGGCTCGATGCCGAGCCTCGCCGTGATCTCGGCGGCCGGAACCAGAGTCGAGGTCAGCGCAAGTACGCGTACTGGGCGACGATCACCGCCGGACCCTACCCACGCAGGCACTAGCGGCGCTGGAAACAGTCCTGTTGTCAGTACGCATCGGTGGTTGCTGTACTCCGCTGCTGTACAAGATCGAAAAAGGCCGTCTCCGGCTAGCGGAAACGGCCTTTGACCTGGGGTGGAGCTGAGGGGATTTGAACCCCTGACCCCCTCGATGCGAACGAGGTGCGCTACCGGTCTGCGCCACAGCCCCTCCGCCGGCGAACCGGCGTCGGTCCCACCCGGCTTTCACCGGGCGGGCCGGCGACAAGGCTAACAGGTCACCCGCCCTCCGAGCGAATCACCCCGCCGCGCCACCCTCCCCACCACCGATCATGGAGTTGTGGCGGCGCACGGAACCGCCCATACCGGCACCGACCGGGCGACATAACGACGGGCGCGGGCGGCGAGGGTCAGGCCGAGTGGGGGTTGCGGCCGGACTGGTAGGGGCGGCCGCGGAGGCCGCCGGTGCGGCGGTAGGAGACCGAGCCGCCGGCCGCCGCGGCCGGGGGGAGGTCGCCGGGGCGGTCGAGGCCCATCGCCGTACGGCGGACTGCCTCGCGCTGGGCGGCCAGGCGGCGCTGGGCCTCCCGGCGGGCGGCGGCGCGGCGGGCCTGCTCGCGGCGCACCTCGGCCTGCCGGGCGGCCAGCCAGGCCGCCTCCCGGGCCTCCGCGCGCCGCCGCCGGCGCTCGGCGAGGGCGCGTTGCCGCAGGTGTACGACGTACGCCATGAGCAGCATGCCGGTGACCGAGACGCTGATCCAGAACCCGGGGCTGACCACGACCACGCCGATCAGCTCGACGAAGTTGAGCAGCAGCAGCGCGGCCAGCACCCGGCGGCGGCGGTAGATCGCCGGGGTGTGGTGGCGCCGCTTCGGTGGGTGCCGTCGGCGGGACCGGCTCGGGGCGGCCGGCACCGCGCGCAGCCGGTTCGGGCGGCGCGGGACGGGCGGGGCGGAGACCGGGGCGGTCAGACTCCCCGTGCTCGCATCCTCACTCAGCGTGACGACGAGGGAGCGAGACGGATTGACCGGGCGCCGTCCCGGCACAGTGCGGCGCCGCCGGCGGCGCTGGAGCACCCGCGCCGTCGACTGCGCCCGCTCCGCCACCAGCCGCTCGGTGGCGTCGTACCGGCGGACCAGCGCCGGCGCGAGGGCGAGCAGGCCGGCGGCGGCGAGGACGGCGAGGAGCACCGAGGTCGGCACCCTCACCCCTCCCGTCACCGAGTTCGGGGCAACCGCCGGTCGGCCGCAGGATCTTCCCCGGATGGTCGTCCACGGCGCAGATCCTGCGGGCGAGCGGCGCTTGCCACAGCTTGCAGTTACTTGAGGTTACGGGCCGCCGACCGAGTTGACCGTGCGCCGCGCCGGGCGTCGAGCGTGGGACGCTTCACCCCGCGTTGTCACGTACGCGGTGCCACCGGGCCAGCAGCCCGCCCTCGGCGGCCACTTCCTCGCCGGTCATCGCGTATCCGATGTGGTCCCGCCAGGTGCCGTCGATGTGCATGTAGCGCACGTGGTACGCCTCCTCGCGGAAGCCGAGTTTCTCCACCACCCGCCGGGACGGCCGGTTCTCCGGCCGGATGTTCACCTCGACCCGGTGCAGCCCACCCGGACCGAACGCGTGGTCGACGGCGAGCGCCACCGCGGTGGGGATCACCCCGCGACCGGCCACCCTGGAGTCCACCCAGTAGCCGACGTACCCGGAGCAGAACGCCCGCCGGACGATGCTGCCGATGTTGAGGTGGCCGACCAGCCGCTCCCGCCCCTGTTCGCGCAGGCAGACGGCGAACGGCATGCCGTCACCGGTGCGCGCCGAGCGGCGCTGGTCGGCGTGGACGTAGCGGAACGCGGCCGGCGAGTTCGACTCGTCCCAGCTCCCGGGCAGATGCGACTCCCAAGGGGACAGCCAGGCCCGGTTGGCGCGCCGCACCTCCGACCAGGCGGCCGCGTCGGAGCGCCGGTACGGCCGCAGCACCACCGGACCGTCCACCAGCACCGCCGGCCACCCGGGCGGCCGCTGGAACCAGCTCACCGGGCCTGCCTTCCGTTCGCGACTGAGGGGCTCGCAGGCTCGCTCCTCGCGCTCACCGGCGCCGGTCCAACAGGAGCACGTCCACAGTCGAGCCCGCGGCGGCGGTGGTGACCCGCTCGCCGAGCACCAGCAGCCCGTTCGCCTCGGCGAGGCCGGAGAGGGTGAACGGCCCCCCGCTGAGCGGCTGCACCGTGTACCCGCCGCCGCGCCGCTCGGCCACGTGCGCCGGGCGGAACTCGCGCAGCCCCACCGGGGAGGAGACGGTCTCCAGCAGGTGCGCGCGGACGCTGGGCCGGAACACCGGCTCCGCGCCGGCCAGCAGCTGGATGGCCGGCCGGGCCAGCACCTCGAAGCCGATCAGCGCCGCGCCGGGCTCACCGGGAAGACACACCACCGGCACCTCCTCGGCGCCGACCGTACCGAATCCGAGGGCCGTTCCGGGATAGAGGGCGACATCGGTGAAGGCCACCGGTCCGGCCCGGCCGCCCTCCCGGCGGGACAGGATCCGGCGGACCATGTCGCCCGGGCCGGTGCCGGTGCCGCCGGTGGTGATGATCAGGTCGGCCCGCAGCGTCTGGTCCTCCAGCAGGCCGCGCAGCCCCTCCGGGTCGTCGTCGCAGATCCCCACCCGGTACGCCAGCGCGCCCGCCTCGGCGGCGGCGGCGGTCAGCGCGTGCGAGTTCGCGTCCACCACCTGACCGGGCTGGCTGCCCCGGCCCACGTCGACCAGCTCGTCGCCGGTGGCCACGATGACCACCCGTGGGCTGGGCCGGACCACCACGTGCCCGATGCCGGTGGCGGCGAAGACGGCGACCAGCGCCGGCGAGACGTACGTGCCCGCCCGGGCGAGCAGGGTGCCGGCGGGCAGCTCCTCACCGGCGCGGCGGACGCCGTACCCCCGCTTGGGGGCGCGGAAGATCTCCACCGCGGCCATGCCCTGGTCGGTCCACTCCACCGGGACCACCACGTCCGCGGCGATGGGCAGCGGCGCCCCGGCGGCGACCGAGAAGCACGAGCCCGGGGTGAGCCGGACCGGCCGCCAGCTCGCCGCGCCGAGGTCGCCGACCACGTTCAGCCGGATGCTGTGACCGCCGGGCGTGCCGGAGGGGGCCGGGACGTATCCCGGCCCCCGGCTCCCTCCGGAGATGTCCTCCCAGCGCGCGGCGTACCCGTCCACCGCCGCCTGATCGAAGGCGGGGAACGAGTGCGGCGCGACCACGTCCTCGGCGAGGACGTTGCCGTATGCCTGGGTCAGATCGAGGTCGAGCGGAGGCAGCGCGCGTAACCTGCGCAGCACGCTGCCCAGGTAGTCGGCGAGCGGCGTCAACTCGTTCGCGGCCGCCTCGGCGTCGGCCGTCGCGGTCATGTACTGGAACCGCCCGACGCGTCGGAGTTGACGAACTCGACCAGCCACTTGCGGAACTCGGCGCCCAGGTCGTCCCGCTCGACGGCGATCTGGACGACCGTCTGGAGGTAGCCCAGCGGCATGCCGGTGTCGTAGCGGGTGCCCCGGTAGACGATGGCGTGCACCGGCGTGCCCTCGGTGCGCAGCAGTTCCATCGCGTCGGTCAGCTGGATCTCGCCGCCGCTGCCCGGCTCGGTCCGACGGATCGCGTCGAAGATCTTCCCCGGCAGCACGTACCGGCCGAGGACGGCGAGGTTGCTCGGCGCGTCCTCCGGCTTCGGCTTCTCCACCATGCCGGTGACCTTGACGACCTCGCCGATGTCGGTCAGCTCGGGCTCGGCCGGCTCGACCGAGGCGATGCCGTAGCGCTTGGTGTCGGCCGGGTCGACCTCGAAGAAGGCCAGCACGACGCCGCCGGTGCGGGCCTGCAGCTCCATCATCGCCGGCAGCAGTGGCTCGTCGAGCTTGACGAACTCGTCGCCGAGCAGCACCGCGAAGGGCGCGTCGCCGACGTGCGACTCGGCGTACCCGACGGCGTGGCCGAGGCCGAGCTGCTCGGGCTGCCGGCAGGTGTAGATCTCGGCCAGCTCGCTGGGGCGGCGCACCGCCTCCAGCGTCTTGGTGTCGCCCTTCTCCTCGAGCTTGGCCTCCAGGTCGGGGCGGCGGTCGAAGTGGTCCACCATCGACGTCTTGCCGCGACCGGTGATCAGCAGGACGTCGCCGATGCCGGCCTGGGTGGCCTCCTCGACGATGTACTGCAGCACCGGCCGGTCGACCACCGGCAACAGCTCCTTCGGCACCGCCTTGGTGGCCGGCAGGAACCGGGTGGCCAGGCCGGCGGCCGGAATGACGGCCTTGACCGCGCGCGGACGACCGGTCGCGGCGGTCGTTGAGGGATTCGCTGAGTGCTCCGACATGTCGCGAGACTATCGGCCACGGCTCTGCCGCGGCGGGTGAGGACCGGAAGACGCGCCGCCCGGGGGCCCGGCCGCGGCATCCACGGCGCCGGCCCGGGGCAGTCCGTCGGGCGGGCTCAACGCCCCGGCCACCACCGAGATCTCCTGCGTGGGTGCCGGGTCCGGCGGCTGCGCCAGCCGGTAGCCGTCCCGGCCGGCGGCCTTGGCCGCGTACAGGGCGTCGTCCGCCGCGTCCAGCACCTGCTGCCCGGTGGCGGCGTGGTCGGGGTAGACGGCGATGCCGATGGAGACGGTCACCGGCACCCGTACCGGCTCGCCCGAGTGCCCGTCCACCGGCACCGGGCTGTCCCGGACCACCGCGCCGAGCCGCTCGGCGACGATGGCCGCGCCCCGGGCGTCGGTCTCCGGCAGCAGCACCACGAACTCCTCGCCGCCGTGCCGGAAGGCCAGGTCCACCTCGCGAATCTCCCCGCGTACCCGGCGGGCGAACTCGACCAGGACGGCGTCCCCGGCGGCGTGCCCCCAGGTGTCGTTGACGTCCTTGAACCGGTCCAGGTCCAGCGCCAGGACGCTGAGCATCCGGCCGAACCGGTTGGCCCGCTCCACCTCCCGGCGGATCGACTCGCGCAGGTAGCGGTAGTTCCACAGCCCGGTGAGCGGGTCGGTCAGCGACAGCCGCTGCGCCTCCTCGTGCACCCGCACGTTGTCCACCGCGACCGCGGCGTGCCCGGCGAAGGTGCGCAGCGTCTCCAGGTCGTCGTCGTCGAACTCGTCGGCGCCGAGCCGGTCGTAGAGGACCAGCACCCCGAGCGTCCCGCCGCCGGCCGCGCCGGCGTCGCCGTCGGTGCCGGCCGGCGGGTGCCCCGGCCGGTCGGGGCCGCCGCGCCAGCCCAGCTCCGCCGCCCCGGGCGCCGCGAAGGGCACCGCGATGTACGTCTCGCACAGCGGCTCCCCGGTCGGCGCGGTCGCCGGCTCCCACCGGCCGCGCAGCGGCTCCCCGGTGGCGACCACCGCGCCGACGACCCCCGAGCCGACCGGCACCCGCAGCGTGGCCGCGTCGGCCGGGTCGTCGACGGGCCAGCGCCCCTCCAGTCCCTCTGCGCACTGGCCGACCAGCACGCCGCCGGCGTCGAGCAGCAGCACCGCCCCGGCCCGGGCGCCGGTCGCGGCGATGGCGCTGTGCAGGATCACCCGCAGGATGCGTTGCAGGTCGTGGGTGCTGGCCAGGGTGTCGCCGAGCACCGCCAGATGTCCGCGCAGCTGGTCCCGGCTGCTGGTCAGCGCGGTCACGTAGGTGCCGGTCTCCCGGGTCATCCGGTTGAAGGCGAGGGCCAGCCGGCCGATCTCGTCCCGGCTGCGCACCGGCACCCGCGTGTTCAGATCGCCGTGCGCCACCCGGTCCACCGCGCCGGCCAGCTCCACGAGCGGCCGGGTGGTGACCCGGGCCAGTCGCCAGGCGGTCAGCACCGCCAGCAGCGCGGCCAGCACCACCGCGCCGACCAGCGCGACGTCGAGGCCGGGTGGGCGTTCCCCGGGGACCGAGAGGACCAGCGGCAGCGGCTGTCCCGGGGCCGGGCCGACCCGGCGGACGTACCGGCCGTCGCCGGTCTCGGTGACCCGGTCCCCGTCGATCCGGTCGGCGGCGGCGAGCACCGCCGCGCGTACCTCCCGGTTCTCGGTGGTGTGGGTGACCCGGACGGGGCCGGCGGCGTCGTCGAGGAGGGTTACCGCGACGCCGGTCACCGCGGCGAGGCGCGCGACGAACGCCGGGTCGACGGGCTGCGCGGCGGTGACCGTGCCCAGGTCGGCACCGGCGGGGTCGCGGAGCTGGACCCGGGCGGCGAGCGCGCGGACCGGTCCGGCGGCCGGCGGGGCGCCGGAGCAGTCCTGCCAGGGCTCGGCCGGCCCGTCGGGGGTGGCGTAGGTGGTCCGGCCGGCGGTGTCGATGATCCGGACGGCGGCGGCCAGGCCGCGGCCGACGACCTGGGCAGCCGCGCCGGGCCGGGCGGCGGGTTCGGCGACCAGGGCGACCGCGTCGGCCGCCGCGCGCAGTTGCTGGCAGAGGGCGTCCACGGAGGTACGCACCCCGGCGGCGGCCAGCCCGAGCCGCTCGGTGGAGCGGCCCCGGTCCACGGCCGACATGGTCGAGCCGACGAAGAACGCGCCGAGCAGGACGGGGCCGAGCACCACCGCGAGGAAGGCTGCCGTCAACCGCCCGCGTAGCGTCAAGCTTCCCCCCGGAAGTTCCGCGCCCGTTGCTGCGATGCTGACACAGAGCGACGGAGAGGCAAGCGTTGCGTCAGGAGTGTTGCGTGCCGGAATTTTCTGATGGAGCGGATGTGACGCATGAGGCGAAGCGGGACATGCGAATCGCACTTCTCGCCCACCGCCGGTCGTTGACCACCGCCCAGCGCGCGGAAGCCGCGGCGCGCGTCCAGGCCGAGCTGGTCTCCCTGGTACGCCGGCTGCGCCCGACCCGGATGACCGCGTACGTCCCGGTCGGCTCGGAACCCGGCGGCCCGGACCTGCCGGCGGTGCTGCGGGCGGCGCTGGAGCCGGCGGCCGAGCTGCTCCTGCCGGTGCTCCGCGACGACCTGGACCTGGACTGGGCGGCGTACACGGACCCGGAGTCGCTGGTGGCGGCCGGACGTGGGCTGCGGGAGCCGGCGGGCCCCCCGCTGGGGCGGTCGGCGGTGGCCGACGCCGGGCTGGTGGTCGTCCCGGCCCTCGCGGTGGACCACCGGGGGCTGCGGCTGGGCCGCGGCGGCGGCTCGTACGACCGGGCCCTGGCCCGGGTGCCCGTGACGACCGTCACGGTGGCGCTGCTGCACGACGGGGAGCTGGTGGCGAGCGTCCCCGCCCAGCCGCATGACCGCCCGGTCCGCGCCGCGATAACGCCCGCCGACGGGCTGCGTACCCTTGCGGAGGCACCCGGTGTGGGACCGCCCGCTTCCACTGGACGAACCCGGGCCCGGTGACGCACCATTGGCACTCGAATACATCGAGTGCCAACCGGCCGTGCCAGATCCGGAGGAGAACGTGCCCACGTACCAGTACGCCTGCACCGCGTGCGGCCAACAGCTCGAGGCGGTGCAGTCCTTCTCTGACGAGCCGCTGAACGAGTGCCCGGCGTGTGCGGGGCGGCTGCGGAAGGTCTTCAACTCGGTCGGCATCGTCTTCAAGGGCTCGGGCTTCTACCGCACCGACTCGCGCTCCTCGGGCGCGGAGACCACGGCGAGCACCCCGAGCAAGCCGGCCAAGTCGGAGTCCTCCTCCGGCGGCGACTCCGGCTCGTCGAGCGGCTCGTCGACCGGCTCGACCAGCGGCGGGGCCGCCAAGACCCCGGCCGCCAGCACCTCCAGCTCCTCGTCCTGACCCCGGCCCGCCGCTGCCAAGTCGGCTCGCGTCCGCCGGCGCGCGTTCGGCGATGATCCACTCAAGGTCGGCGACATGGGGGCATTCAGGTCCGGTGGACACCCCCATGTCGGCGAGCCGGTGTCGATCATCGCCCGGACCCGCCCGATCGGCTCCCGCCGCCACCGGCCGCTGAGCCCGCCGGCCCGGCCGGCCCACGGATCCGTTCGGGCGTAGCACACGCCCTGCCGACGCGGGGGTTGTCCACAGGCGGGCCGGTTGTCCACAGGCGGCCGGCTCCGGCCCTGTCTCCCGGGTCTCCCGCTCCTAACCTGCTGACCGGCGCTGTCCGGACGGCGGCGCCTAGCGGCCGAGGCGGGGAGGCGCTGGCGTGACGGCGAGCGAGGGATCACTGCGTCCGGTGCGCTGGCGCGGGCTGCCGAGGGGCGGGACCCTGCTCCGGGTGACGCTCGTCGCGATGCTGCTCGGCCTGGCCGCCGCCGTCCTGCGGATACCGTCCGGCTGCCCACCCGGGGCGGCCCCGGCCGCGCTCGGCCCGACCCCGTCGGACAGCCCGGCCGCCACCCCACCCGGGTCCCCCGGCGGCGCGCTGCCGCTACCCGACGGCGCGGTGGGCGTCCCGGTCCGGCTCGCCGAGCCGGCCGCCCTCGCGGTGCTCCGCCCGGGCGCCCGGGTGGACCTGCTCGTCGTACCGGCCGGCGGGGCGGCCGGGGCGGCCGTTCTCGTCGCCGCCCGGGCGCTCGTTCTCGACGTGGTGGGTGCGGACGCGGTCGACGGTTCGTCGGCGCTCTACCTGGCGCTCAGGCCCGAGCAGGCCCAGCGCGCCGTCGGCCTGCCCGAGGGGAGCCGGTTCGCCGTGGTCGTCCGGGGCTGAACCGGTCGTCGGGCCAGGGACGGGCCGGTCGCGCCAGGCCTCGGGACGGGTTGATCAGTCCCAGTGCGGCGGGCGCTCGGCGAGCAGCCAGTCGTCGTTGCCGCCGGCCCGCTCGCCCCAGCCACGGTCGGTATCGTCCGCCGTCTGCTCGGGCAACACCACGAAGTCGTCGCTGAGGTCGACCGTACGGTCGTCGTCGCCGCGCGTGCCCTGCACGCCGGGGTCCTCGGTGCTCACGAGCGGTAAGGATACCGCCGTCCGGGGACGACGTCGCGCGTCACGCAGCGGTGACGGGCGATCCGCCCGGACGACCCTGTCTTCCCCGGCCCCGCCGAACCCGTCCGGGCCGACCGCACCGACCCGCGCCGGTTGATCGACTCCACCTCCCCGATGTGGCGGCATCGCCTGACGCGTCGGGCGGCCGTCCGGCCGAGCCGTTGGTAGCGTCGGACGGCGTGACGACGCCGAGCGGAGCCAACCCCGGGGACGAGTTCTGGCGGCGACCGCCGGACCAGCCGCCGACCGACGAGACCAGCGAGCCGACCGCGGGTGCGGGTGCCGGTGGGCCCACGGCCGGCCCGGGCGCCGGCGTGGCGGCCGCGGGCGCCACCCCGGGTGGGTACGCCGGTCCCCCGCCGACCGTGCCGCCGCCGCCCGGCTGGCGACCGCCGGTGCACGTGCAGGTGCCGCCGCCGCGACAGCTCCCTTCGCAGGACATGGCCGGCATGGACGGCGCCGAGCAGCAGGCCGAACGGCTCACCTACGGCGTCGGCGCGGTGGCCGCCGTGGTGCTGGTCCTTCTGGTCTGCCTGCTCTGCTCCCGGGTGATCTTCTGAGCCGAGCCGGCGTCAGACGATGTCGCTCCAGACCATCCTGGCTCCGCTGTCCCCGGTGAGATAGACGTACACCAGGGCGAAGACCGCGAGGACGACGACCCCCCCGGTGAGCACCCAGACCAGCCAGGAGGGCAGCACCCGCACCCGTTCGAGCCCGCTGGTCACGAGCAGCAGCACGAGGGCCGCCACGGCCAGGCCGATGGTGAGCCAGAGCAGGGTCTCGCCGTACTCGGAATGTTCCTGGATCTTCTGCAGGCTCTCCGGCGGGTAGCCCCGGCTCCGGAGCACCTCCTCCAGCGCCTCGCCGGACTCGGTGGCCACGAAGGTGACGATCGGGGTCAGCACGGCGAGGACGGCCACCGCCCAACCGAAGCGGGACCGCCAGCTGGGCAGCACCCCGTACCCGACGGAGAGCAGCGCCAGCAGCGGCACCAGCACCACGACGGCGTGGATGACCAGGACGTGACCCGGCAGACCATTGACTTCCCTGAACACCGACACCTCCGGCGAGTGGACGGGTACCGCGGGTGATCAGCGTACGACGCTTGTGACGGCCGCCGCTGTTCGTCACTCCGGTACACGCGGGGCCCGGGGCCGCGGTTCACCGGGAGTCGGGGCCACCTGGACGCTGTGGCCCGGGCCACCCCTGTCCCGGCTCGCTTGTCGCCCCGGTGAGCCCGTGCTGTCATTACGTCATGTCCACTGGTGAGGAGCTGCTCCGGTCGAGGGGCCTGCGGGTGACCCGACCGCGCCTCGCCGTGCTGGACGTGCTCGCCGGAGGGGGCCACCTGGAGGTCGACGAGATCACCCGCCGGGTCCGCGAACGGCTGGACTCGGTCTCCACCCAGGCGGTCTACGACGTGCTCGGCGCGCTGTCCCGGGCCGGGCTGTCCCGGCGGATCGAGCCGGCCGGCAGTCCCGCCCGTTACGAGGCCCGGGTCGGGGACAACCACCACCATGTGGTGTGTCGGGGCTGCGGGGAGATCGCCGACGTCGACTGCGCGACCGGCAGCGCCCCCTGCCTCGACCCGAACACCGCCCACGGCTTCGAGGTGGACGAGGCGGAAGTGACCTTCTGGGGTCTCTGCCCCACCTGCCAGGCCCGCCGCTCCGCCGACGACTGAGGTCGTCCGCGCCGGGCCGCGCACGAACCGGGCCGGGCCGGGCGATGCCGCCGCGTGGCACTCTTGGGCGGTGGACTCCGATGACCTCGGCCTCTTCGGACCGGGATCGGTCACGTGGAAGGTGCACGAGGAGCCGATCCTGATCGTCGCCGGCCTGCGTTCGCTCTACCTGCAGGCGCTGCACCCCCGGGCCATGGCGGGGGTGGCTGCGAACAGCCGCTACCAGACCGACGCGTGGGGTCGCCTGGTCCGCACCGCCACCTACGTGGCGACCACGGTCTACGGCACCACCGCCGCGGCGGAGGCGGCCGGCCGCCGGCTGCGTACGCTGCACGCCCGGCTGCGGGCCCGCGACCCGTTCACCGGCGAGGAGTTCCGGATCGACGACCCGGAGCTGCTGCGCTGGGTGCACGTCACCGAGGTCGAGTCCTTCGTCAGCACGGCCCGCCGCGCCGGGCTGGCCCTGACCGACGACGAGGTCGACGGCTACTACACCGAGCAGCGGCGGGCGGCGGCCCTGGTCGGGCTGGACCCGGCGGACGTGCCCGGCACCGCTGCCGAGGTGGACGACTACTACCGGCGGATCCGGGGCGAGCTGCGGATGACGAGGGAGGCGGCCAAGACCGCCCTCTTCCTGACCGCCCCGCCGATTCCGTGGAAGCTCAGCCTGCCGGTCAAGCTCGGCCTGCACCTCGGTCCGCCCCGGTGGGCGTACCTCGGGATCGCCGGCACCGCGCTGGGGCTGCTCCCGGCCTGGGCCCGCCGGATGTACGGCGGCCTGGGGCTGCCGACCACCGCGCTCTCGGCGGACCTGAGCGTCCGCGCGCTCCGGCTCGCCCTCGCCGCGCTGCCCCGCCGCTACCGGGAGGGGCCGTTGCAGCAGGCCGCCAAGGAGCGGGCGGCCCGGCTGACCGCCACCACCGAGGCCGCCTGAGCCGGGTCAGTCCTGGTCGGCGGAGCGCTCCACGGCCGCCCACGGGTCCTTGCCCGGCGTCTGCGCGCCGGTCGGGCAGGTGCGGCGGAAGTCGCACCAGCCGCAGCGCGGCCCCGGGGTGGTGGGGAAGGCCTCGTCCGGGTCGGCGCCCTCGGCGACCGCCCGCTCGGCGGCCATGATGTCCCGGGCCGTCTCCTCGGCCCGGCCGAGCTGGCGGGCCAGCGACTCGGGGGTGTGGTCGTGCGCGGCGACCGTGCCGGTGGGCAGGTGGTGCAGTTCGACCCGGCGGCAGGGCCGGCGGAACACCCGCTCGGCCGCGTACGCGTAGAGGGCGAGGGCCTGCGAGCCGCGGGCGTCGTCGGCGTCCAGGCCGGTCCGGCCGGTCTTGTAGTCGACGATGACCAGTTCCGGGCCGTCCGCGCCGGGCCGGGAGTCGATCCGGTCGGCGCGGCCGTTGAAGGCCAGCACCCCGGTCTTCACCGCCACCACCCGCTCCACGCCGACCGGCTCGTCGCCGGGGTCCAGGCCGGCGACGTACGACTCCAGCCAGGCCAGCGCCCGGCGGTAGGCGTCCCGCTCCTGCTCGTCGTCGCGGTAGCCCTCGCGCACCCAGGTGCCCCGGAGCAGGGTGGCCAGGGCCTCCGGCCGGCGGCGCTCCGGGGCGAGCGCGTACCAGTTCTTCAGGGCGGTGTGCACGCTGGCGCCGAGCGAGTTGTGCGCCCACGGCGGACCCTTCGGCGGCGCCGGACGGTCGACGTAGGAGTAGCGGTAGCGGCGCGGGCAGTCGGCGTACGCGCCGAGCTTGCTGGGGGTGCAGACGAAGAGCCGCTCCGGCATGCCCTCGAAGCCGAGCTGCTCGGCCTGCTCGGCGCGGGGCCGGGGGGCCCGGCCGCCGGTGCCCGGTCGTCCGGTCGGGGAGGGTCGTCGCACGCCTGAGATCCTGCCACCCCGGTACGACACCGGGCCGCGGCGGGCCGGCGCGGTCAGCGCATGGTGAGGTACTGGGTCACGAAGGCGGCGATGGCGTCGGCGATGAGCTGCACCGCGATGGCGGCCAGCAGCAGGCCGGCGATCCGGGTCAGCACCTCGATCCCGCCCGGCCGGAGGATCTTGACGATCACGCCGGAGAAGCGCAGCACGACCCAGACGGCCACCATGACCGCGACGATCGCGGCGGCGATCGCGGTGTAGTCGGCCAGGCCGCCGGCCCGCTGGACGAAGAGCATGGTGGCGACGATGGCGCCCGGCCCGGCCAGCAGCGGGGTGCCCAGCGGCACCAGGGCGATGTTGGACGTCACCTGCTGGCTGGGGTCGTCCGCCTTGCCGGTCAGCAGCTCCAGGGCGACCAGGATCAGCAGCAGCCCTCCGGCGGCCTGCAACGCCGGCAGTTCGACGTGCAGGTAGGCGAGCAGCGTCTGCCCGGCCACCGCGAAGATCACGATCACCCCGAGCGCCAGCGCGACCGCCTGCCAGGCCGCCCGGTTCCGGTCCCGGGCCGGCAGCGGCCCGGTCAGCGCGAGGAAGATCGGCATCATGCCCGGCGGATCGGTGATCACCAGCAGGGTCACGAAGACCTCTCCGAAGAGCTTGAGATCCACCCGGACACGGTAGCGGCAGCGTCCAGAGGGTTCAGCCCGAAGCGACCGGGGTCACCCCGCTCGCCGCGGCGACGATCCGCTCGTACGCCTCGGGGTCGGTGGTGTGCGCGCCGAGCCGGACCGTCTTGTGCGTGCCGTGGAAGTCCGACGACCCGGTGACCAGCAGGCCGAGCTCGGCGGCGAGCCCGCGGACGTGGGCCCGCTCGGCCGGCGAGTGGTCCTCATGGTCGGCCTCCAGTCCGGCCAGCCCAGCCGCCGCCAGCTCCACGATCAGCTCGTCCGACACGATCCGCCCCCGGCGGGTGGCCCGAGGGTGGGCGAAGACCGGTACCCCGCCGGCCGCCCGGACCAGCGCCACCGCCCGGAAGACGTCGATGTCCTCCTTGGGCAGTCGGTACCGCTCCCCCAGCCAGTCCGGCCCGAACGCCTCGGTGGTGGTCGCCACCAGCCCGGCCCGGATCAGCGCCTGGGCGATGTGCGGCCGGCCGACCGTCCCGCCGGCCGCACCGGCCAGGATCTCGGGCCAGCTCACGTCGATGCCGTCGGCCTGCAGCAGCCGTACGATCCGTTCACCGCGTTCCTCCCGGGCCAGCCGCACCCGGGCCAGCTCGGCGACGAGCTCCGGCTCGGCCGGGTCGAAGAGGTACGCCAGCAGGTGCAGCGGGATCGCCGGCTCGACGCCGAACCAGCGGCAGGAGAGTTCCGCGCCGCGGATCAGGGTGAGCCCGGGCGGCAGCGCGCCTACCGCGGCCTCCCAGCCGGCGGTGGTGTCGTGATCGGTGACGGCCACGACGTCGAGCCCGGCGTCGGCGGCGGCCCGGACCAGCTCGGCGGGGCTGAGCGTGCCGTCGCTGGCGGTGGAATGGGTGTGCAGGTCGATCCGGGGCGCCGCGGTCATCCGCTGACGCTACCGGTCCCGGCCGGGGCGCCGCCGGTCCGCCCGGAGGGTCAGGAGACGGTGTCGCCGACCAGGACCGGCCGGTCGCCGGACGGAACGCCGTCGACCGGCGCCGCGCCGGGCCGCTCACCGGCGAGCACCCGCTCGACCCGCACCCGGACGAGCCCGCCGGCGCCGTCGACGTGCAGCGCGGTCCCGGTCGGCGTCCAGGCCACGACGTCGGTCACCGCCGGCCCGGCGGCCCGGGCCGACACCGTCGAGCCGAGCGTGCCCAGGTCGACCAGGAGCGCACCCTTGCCGGCCCCGTTCACCAGCAGCCACCGCCCGTCGGCGGAGACCCCGCCCCGGCCGTCGGTGCCCAGCTCCGGACCGCAGCCGGTGCGTATTGGGGCGAGGCCGCGGGCCGGGTCGAGCAGGGCGAGGCAGGGCCGCCGGGGCGTACCGGCGGAGACCTGGCCGACCACCCGGCCGTCGGGCAGCACGCCGTAGACGTTCAGCACCCTCCGCTCGGCGGTGGACGGCAGTGCGCCGGCCAACCGGGGCCAGACGGCGAAGCCGCCCTGCCCGGGCTGGCGGACCAGGACCGCGTCACCGGCGAAGCCGACCGGCACCGCGCCGTCCGGGGCTGGCGTGCGGGTGGTCGCGAGGAGCTGGCCACCGACCAGGCCGGCGGCGAACACGTCCCGGCCGTCGCGCCAGGCAACCTGCCGTCCGTCGGGGGCCAGCGCGACCGCGTCCGCGCCGGCCAGCAGCACCTGCGGCGCGCTGCCGTTGGGCGGCACCCACCAGAGGGTACGACCGGCGGCGGTGGCCACCGACGTGACCAGCCAGCCGCCGTGGTCGGCGACCCGCTGCGCCCGCTCGACCGGGCCCACCCCGGTCAGCTCCCGCCGCTCGCCGCCGTTGCCCTCCAGCCAGGAGCCGATGATGAGATCCAGCTCGGCCCGGACCGGCCCCTCCGGCGGCGGCGTGCGCGGCGACGCGGTCGGCAGCGGCGACGCCGGCACGTTGCGGGGGTCGCCGAGCACCACGGCCGGGATGCCCTGGTGGCCGGGCCGGTCACCGAGCTGGGCCATGCCCGTGGTGACCAGCACCGTGACCGCCCCCGCCAGAGCGAGACCGGTCAGGGCACGCCGCCGTACCGTTCGGTTGGCCCGGCGGATGGCGAGGGCGGCCGGGTCGACGGCGAGCGGCCCCGGCGCGGCGACCCGGCGGGCGAAGGTCTCCCGCAGCGCCCGCTCCAGCTCGTCCTGCGTCACGGCGAATGGACGCTCCGGACCCTCGGTCTGGTTGTCGCAGGGGTTCGGCGTCCGGCTCATCGGGTCTCCGCCGGGACGGTGGCGGGCCGGACGGCGGCCGCGCGGCCGGAGAGGGCGGCCGGCCGGACGGCGGGCGCGGCCGGAGCGGTCGCGGGGGTCCGGGTCGCGGCGGGGGTCCGGGCAGCGGCGGGGGTCCGGGCCGCGGCGGGGGTCCGGGCCGCCGCGGGTCGGGGGCGTTCCGGGGTACGCGGTGCCGGCCGGGCGGGCGGCGTCGCGTCCTCGGCCGGCAGACCGAGGGCGGCCTGGGAGCCGAGCCGGCGACGCAGGGTGGAGAGCGCCCGCGAGGTCTGGCTCTTGACGGTGCCCGGCGAGATCTCCAGCAACGCGGCGGTCTGCGCCTCGGACATGTCCTCGTAGAAGCGGAGCACCAGCACGGCCCGTTGCCGGGCGGGCAGTGCGCTCAGGTGCCGCCAGAGCGCGTCGCGGTCGAGCTGCTGCTCGATCTCGTCGACCCCGGCCCGCTCGGGCAGCACGTCGGTGGGGCGTTCACCGTGCCAGCGCCGCCGCCACCAGCTGGTGGAGGTGTTGACCAGGACCCGGCGGGCGTACGGCTCGATGGCGTCGATTCCGCCGAGCCGCTTCCAGGCGAGGTAGGTCTTGGTCAGGGCGGTCTGGAGCAGGTCCTCGGCGGTCGCCCAGTCCCCGGCGAGCAGGTAGGCGGTGCGCAGCAGGGCGCCGGAGCGGGCCGCGACGAACTCGCGGAACTCCTCCTCCAGCGGATCCCTGCTCGCCACCGCTCACCTCCGCGCCCCGTCCTTCATGGCAGGCTGCCACGACCGGGGTGGTCGGGTCGACGGCAAATGGGTGCGCTGTTCATCCGATGTTCGGACGAAAAGTTTCACGCCCCGTCGTCGGCCTTGGCCTCGTCCGCCTCCTTGCCCAACCGCGCCTCGACCGCCTGCGGCTCGTACATCTCCTCGACCACACGCAGGTAGAGCTCGTTCGGGTTGGGCAGGTTCTTGATCTCGCGGAGAGCCTGCTCCTGGCCGGCGGACTCCAGCACGAAGGTGCCGTAGTTGAGCGCCCGGCCGCTCGGCGTCTGCTCGTACTTCATGTCGGTGACCCGGACCAGCGGCATCATCGCGACCCGCCGGGTGATGATCCCGTTGACCACCATCACCCGCTTGTTGGTGAGGATGAAGCGGTCGTACCACCAGTCGGCGACCCGCCAGGCGACCCAGCCCATCACCGCGAACCAGAGCAGCACCGCGACCGTGGTCAGCGCGCCCACGTCCCGCCCGGCGAGGAAGCCGGAGAGGTAGCCGAGCACGAAGGTCGCCACGATGCCGACGATGATCGGGGTGGAGAGGTGGATCCAGTGCCGCTTCCACTCGCCCCGGTACCGCTCGGTGGGGAAGAGGTAGCGGGCGACCAGCGAGCTGGGCTCGTCCTCGAGCGGCAGCACCCGGCGGGGGGCCATGCCGGCGGCGTCGGCGCGCAGCCCGGCCAGCTCGTCCTCGGAGATCTGCGGCGGCTGGTAGCCGGCCTCCGGATCCCGGATCCAGGCCCGGCCGGAGCGGCCCTCACCGGCGTAGCCCGGCCCGTCGCCGAAGCCGGCGTCGTCCGAAAGGGAGGGACCGTCGCCGAGGCTCGGGCCGGCGCCGTAGCCGGGACCGTCGTCGGGCCCGATCCGGGGGATCGGCTCAGTGTCGCGCTCCCGGCGCTCCCGGTCGGGATCGTCGGGATCGAAGGGTGGACCGGAGGGGCTTCCCATCGGCGGCTAGGCGACGAGGCTGGTGAAGAAGTCGCCGAAGCCCTGAGCGATGTCCATGATGCCGCCGCCGAGCGACTTGGCGACGTCCGCGGCGGAGTTCGGGCGGTAGGCGATGAAGAAGATCAAGAATGCGACCAGGGCCCAGGTGAGGACCTTCTTGACCATGGTGGGCCATCCTCTCGCGCGGCGCCGGGTCCGTTTACCGCAGTGGCACCCAGAGTATCAGCATGATGTCGTACAGTGAATATCTGCGTTCGCACTCCGACTCGCCCGGACCGGCCGGTCAGGCCGCTCCGTGCAGGTACGGAGATGGTGCGCCGTACACGAGTTCAGGCGGAGTCCACTCGGCGAGGTCGTGCAGCACGACTTCTTCCGCGAGGAGGTGACCCGCACTCGCCGGCCAGGCTATCGCATGCAGCCACATACCCCGAGCCTCGCCGGCGTACGCGCTTCGATCTGTCGGGGAATTCACCAGCCACAGTGGAGTGGGATGGCCGCCCACCCGGATCTTGGCGTGCGGCACGCGTTCGGCGTGACCAGGGCCGGGGTCGGTCAAGGCCGCCGCCAGCTCGGGACCCGGGTCCGGCCCGGGCATGCCGGCGAACCGGGTGCCCAGGCCGACGCCCGGCTCCTCCGCCACGAAGAGCAGGTCGGCCGGTCCACCGTCCAGGGGGGCCGGACCGGCGCAGGCCACCGCCGTGGCCCGTACGCCGCTCCGCTCGTCCCCGGCCCACGCCACCCCGGTCAGCGTCCAGCCGGTCGGGAGCGGCCAGGGGCACCAGAGCGGTACGCCCGGCCGGTCGGGCGGGTCGGCGGCCGCCACCAGCTGCTCGACCACGCTCGCCACGATCTCGGCGCCGATGTGCTCGGGCACGTGCAGCGGGGACACCGGTCCGCACCGCAGGCAGCGTGACTCACCGTGCATCAGGTCCGGCTCCCGCACCGGCCCCGCACATCTCGGACAACTCACCGCGACACTCACACCCCCACCGTCACCCCGCACGGCCGGCCCGTCAAGCGGAGCGGACGGTTGGCGAGGGGATTCAGCCCGACGGTGGGGCCGGCGGGCCGGCCGGGGGATTCAGCCCGACGGGCGGCCGGAGACCCGCTGGTCAGTCCGGCGGCGGGCCGGCGTACGAGCGGATCCAGGCGTGCATGGCGATGCCGCTGGCCACCCCGGCGTTGATCGAGCGGGTCGAGCCGTACTGGGCGATGGAGAAGAGCTGGTCGCAGGCGGACCGGGCGGCGTCGGAGAGGCCGGGGCCCTCCTGGCCGAAGAGGAGGACGCAGCGACGTGGCAGGGTGGTGCTCTCCAGCGGCTTCGAGCCCGGCAGGTTGTCGATGCCGACGATCGGCAGCCGCTCGGCCGCCGCCCAGTCGACGAACTCCTCGATCGTCGGGTGGTGCCGGACATGTTGGTAGCGGTCGGTCACCATGGCGCCCCGCCGGTTCCACCGCCGCCGGCCGACGATGTGCACCTCGGCGGCGAGGAAGGCGTTGGCGTTGCGGACCACCGTGCCGATGTTGAAGTCGTGCTGCCAGTTCTCGATGGCCACGTGGAAGTCGTGCCGACGCCGGCCCAGGTCGGCCACCACGGCCTCCCGCCGCCAGTACCGGTAGCGGTCGACGACGTTGCGTCGGTCGCCCTCGGCGAGCAGCTCGGGGTCGTACCGCGGGTCGTCCGGCAGGTCGCCGGGCCACGGCCCCACACCCACGTCGAGCTGGTCACCGGTCACGGTTTCCAGAGGGTACGGCCCCCGCCGGCCGCCCCCGCGCCGAGGGTTCCGCCCCTGGCCGGCCGGTGTCGGGTCTCCGTCACCGCGCGGGGCCCAGGCCCGGCCCTCCGCCACCTAGGCTTCGGCCACGGACGGGGGTGCGGGATGAACGCACGGGTACGGATCACGACGACGGCTCTGCTCGCTGGCCTGGCGACGGCGGGCTGCGGCCCGGTCACCGACGCGGCCGGGCCGGGCGGCACGGCGAGCACGGCCGCCGCCGACCGGGCGACGAGCGCCATCACCGCGGCTGGCCCGACCCCCGGACCGTGGCCGAATCCGAGCGCCCGGCCGATGGACCGGGTGCTGCGCACGGGCATGCGGATCGGCGACGACGAGCTGATGCTCAGCCCGTCCACCAGCCACATCATCGACACCGCCTGGTTCGACACCCGCACCGGCCGCTACCACCCCCTGCCCGAGGACGAGAACTTCCGCTCGGCCTACGGAGACGACCGTTCACTACCCTTCTTCGAGGTACGCGAGCGGCCCGCCCCGGACGGCCGGCTGATCACCTTCGGGTTCGCCTCGGCCCGGG
Organism: Micromonospora sp. IBHARD004; assembly: GCF_052814115.1. Taxonomy (NCBI): domain Bacteria; kingdom Bacillati; phylum Actinomycetota; class Actinomycetes; order Micromonosporales; family Micromonosporaceae; genus Micromonospora; species Micromonospora sp. IBHARD004. The sequence goes on along the minus strand of NZ_CP199934.1, from coordinate 697,864 downwards.
TGGCGCGGGCGACCATCGTCCAACCGGGCTATCCGACGGCCACGCTCACCGTGGCGCCCTGGGGCGGGGACCCCGGCACAACCCTGTTCTGGGCGGCCCGCCCCGGTCGGTCGATGGTGGCGGACGCGCCCGCCGGGCAGCGTGCCGTCTGCGTCCTCTACGACCAGGCGGGCAAGGTGCTCGGCCGGCTGGTGCTCGCCGAGCCGCAGTTCACTCAGCGGGAGGACGGCTGACCCGCCCGGCGGTCGGTGCGGCCGCGCCCAGCCGGTGCCGATCGGGTCCCGGCGGCCCGGGCGTGGTCGGCCAGGGCTCAGCGCAGCCCCAGCGCGCCGCCGAGCCGGTCGAGGAACCGCCGGTCGGCCGGGCTCGACTCGCCAGCGGCGGCCCGGCAGACCCGCGCCGCGACCGACTCCACCCACTGCCGGTACGCCGCCGAGTCCGCCGGATCGGCGCGGCGTTCCAGCACGCGTACCGCCGCCCGGCAGGCGGCCAGCAGGTCGACCACGTCGGTGAGCCGCTCGGCCGCGGCGGAGGTTCCGTCGTGGCGGGCGTAGATCGCGGCCACCACGGCCCGGACCAGGTCGCTGTCGAAGGCCCGCCCGGCGGCCACGGCGTCCAGACCGGCGAGCCCGGCGGCGACCCCCCGGGGCGGACGCCCGGGGCCCGGCGAGGCGGCGGCGACGAGGACCCGGCCCGGCAGGCCGGTCAACAGGTCCCACTCCACTGCGGAGTAGACGGCGGTGGTCAGCGGTGCGGCACGGCGTCCGGCAGAGGGCGGCTCTCCGGCGACGGAGTGGCTCATGGGGACCTCCGGCGTCAGCATATGCCCCGGGCCGCGGAAAGGGCCCCTTCCCCACCGGAACGCGGTGGGCAAGGGGCCCCTGGGTCGTACGGAGGTCAGCGCGGCTCGGGGAAGCTCGGCCGCTCCGGGTCGACGCCCTCGGGCACGGCGGCGGCCGCGTGCTCCTTCTTGGGGACCATGACCTTGCGGCGGAAGACGCAGACCAGCGTGCCGTCCTGGTTGTAGCCGCGGGTCTCCACCGCGACCACGCCCCGGTCCGGCTTCGAGGAGGACTCGCGCTTGTCCAGCACGGTCGTCTCGCCGTAGATGGTGTCCCCGTGGAAGGTGGGGGCCACGTGCCGCAGCGACTCGATCTCCAGGTTGGCGATCGCCTTGCCGCTGACGTCCGGCACGGACATGCCGAGGAGCAGCGAGTAGATGTAGTTGCCGACCACCACGTTGCGCTTGAACTGGCTCGCCGTCTCGGCGTAGTGGGCGTCCATGTGCAGCGGGTGGTGGTTCATGGTGAGCAGGCAGAAGAGGTGGTCGTCGTACTCGGTGACCGTCTTGCCCGGCCAGTGCCGGTAGACCGCGCCGACCTCGAACTCCTCGTAGTAGCGGCCGAACTGCATCCTTGTCCCCTTCGACGGGCGGCGATGGAGTTCGGCACAGCATGCCTTACCGCTTGTTAAGGCGACGACCGGGGCGCTGGTGGCGAGGAAATGTCACATCGACCACAACCGGGGGGAGACGCAATGAGCGGCGGGGCCCTCCCCGGCACCCGCCGCCCACGCTCTGATGCGACAGATTCTGCCGTACGCCGATACCCGCCGGACAGAGACGGGCGTCACATTTATCCTTTTGTAACACTACTCAGAGTCATCTGGGTCGCCTGCGGGAGCGATCTCCGGAGGCCTAATCGCTCCATGTCAAGGCTCAAGTTACCGCTTCGTAGCGTTGAGTCGGATGGATCTCCCTGGGAGCGCTCCCATCACGGCTCGTCACGCAAGTGTCTGGTGCACTTGCGCTCCGCAGATCGGGAGACACGGATATCGTTCGATACCCCTGCCGGTCACCGTTCCGTCACCCGGCGTTTCGGCACGCCAACGCCGGGAATTCGACGACACCCACCCTGGTTCCAGTGGACGTAGGTAATCCGCGCTGATCGGAGAGTGCAATGGCAACGGTTGAGCTGACCACGGCCAACTTCGACGAGGTGACCGAGAGCGACGGCATCGTCCTGCTCGACTTCTGGGCCGACTGGTGCGGCCCGTGCAAGCGGTTCGCCCCCGTCTACGAGCGCTCGTCGGAGAAGCACTCCGACATCGTCTTCGGCAAGGTCGACACCGAGGCGCAGCAGGAGTTGGGCGCCAAGTTCAACATCCGCTCGATCCCGACGGTGATGGCGATCAAGGACGGCGTGATCGTCTACAACCAGCCGGGCGCCCTGCCGGAGTCCGCGCTGGAGAACCTGATCGAGCAGGTCGAGCAGCTCGACATGGACGAGGTCCGCAAGCAGATGGCCGAGCACAAGCACTGATCCACCACCGCGCCGGCGCCGGCCGGGTCCCCGCCAGGGGGCCCGGCCGGCGCCGTTTCCGCAGGTTCCCTGCCACCCTCCGGACGCCCTCGGCCGCCGACATGGTCAGCGAGGAGTGGACGACGGAAGGACGCCTTCCGGGTGCCCCGATCCCGTATCGTCCCGAACCGATGGAGACCTTGACCACCCGCGGGCGCGCGGTCCGGCTGGGCGTGACCGCGCTCGGGCTGGCACTGCTCCTGGTCGGCACCGTCCGGGGCACCGACGACGACTTCCCGTTCGGGCCGTTCCGGATGTACTCCACCTCGGACCCGCCGGACGCCCCCGCCCCGGACACCCGGGTGGAGGGCGTCGACCGCACCGGCGCGGTGGTCGAGCTGGGCCAGGGCGCCACCGGCATCCGCCGCGCCGAGATCGAGGGCCAGCAGGGCCGCTACGCCGCCGACCCCGCGCTGCTGCGCCAGGTCGCCGACGCGTACGCCGAACGACACCCCGCCGCGCCCGCGCTGGTCGAGGTACGGATCGTGATCCGCTGGTACGGCATCCGGGACGGCCGCCCGACCGGCCGGTGGACCGACGAGACCGCCGTGCGCTGGCAGGCCGACCGGTGAGCGGCTGGCTGACCGAGGCGGTCCCCCGCGGCCGGGTGGCCGCCTTCCGCACCCTGGTCTACCTCTTCGTCGCCGCGGACCTGGTCGTCTTCACCCCCTGGGTACGCACCCGGGTCGACGTGCCCGGCGAGCTGTACCACCCGCTGCTGATCGGCCGGCTGCTCCCGCTGCCCACCCCCACCCCCGCGCTGGTCGGCGCGATCTTCTGGGCGCTGCTGGTGCTGGCCCTGCTCGCCGCGACCGGACGGGCGCCCCGGCTGCTCGGCTGGACGGTCTTCGCGCTCTACTTCGAGTGGATGATCGTCGCGATGAGCTACGGCAAGGTCGACCACGACCGGGTCGGGCTGCTCGTCGCGCTGGCCGCGCTCCCCACCGCCGGCCGGGCCCGGCACGGCGACCCCACCCGCACCGAGGCCGGCGGCTGGGCGCTGCGGGTCACCCAGATCGCGGTGATCTGCACGTACTTCCTGGCGGCCTGGGCCAAGTTCCGTTTCGGCGGGCTGGACTGGGCGACCGGGTCGGTGCTGGCGCGCGCGATCATCCGACGCGGCACCGACCTGGCGGACCTGATCGCCCAGGTCCCGCACCTGCTGATCGTCGCCCAGTTCGGCATCCTCGCCTTCGAGCTGCTCAGCCCGGTGGTCTTCGTGCTGCCCGCACGGTGGCGGCTGGCGACCGTGGGCTTCTTCTACTCGTTCCACCTGGTCACCGTCGCGACGATCACCATCTCGTTCGCCCCGCACCTGGTGGCGATGACCAGCTTCCTGCCGCTGGAGAAGGTCCGCCCGGCGGTGTGGGCGCGTCAGCTCCTCGCCCGCCGAGGCCGGCCCGCCGACCCGGACGACGACGCCTCACCGTCGACCGCCCTGACCGGCCCGGAGCCGGCGGTCGGCCCGGCCACGCCGTAGCGTGCACCGCCCGCGGCGCCGTCCGGAGGTCGACGGCCAGTTCGGTCAGGAGCCGGCGGTGGGCCGGCCGGTCGGGCCGTAGAGGCGTTCCCGGGCCTCCTGCGGCAGGGAGCACGCCGCGGTGCCGCCGGGCAGCCGGTGCCGGTTGCGGGCCACCCAGCGGTACGCCGGCCAGGCGGCGGCCCGCACCGGCGGGAAGCGCAGGCCGGCCCCGGCGGCCCGCCAGAGCGGCGCGCTGTCGCCCAGCAGCCTGGCGATGGCGTCGGGGCCCGACGCGCGGGAGCCGTCGGCGCCGACCCACTGCACCGCCTCCTCGCACTCGGCCTCCGTCAGGCCGAGCGCGGCGAGGTCCGCGAACTGCCAGGGCAGCACGCGGACGCCGGTCGGGATGCGGCGCTCGATGAACTCGGCGCAGCGGCTGCAGAAGGCGCAGTCGCCGTCGTAGACGAAGGTCGACGTCTCCATGCCCCCCATCCTCCACCCGCCCGGCGCGCATCGGGCACCGGTGTCCGGCGAGTCACTTGCACATCGTTCGTACGCGTGTTCGAATGAGGTTCATGCGCTGGGAGAACCTCTCCGCTCCCCCGGACGAGGGGATTCCCGACGGGGCAGCGCCAGCGGCTCCACCCCTGCCGCTGGCGCTCCCCGGCGCGATCGCCCGCACGTTCGACACCCCGGGCTTCGCCGGGATGACCTTCTACGAGGTGCGGGCCAAGTCGATCATCAACCGGGTGCCCGGGGAGTCCCGCGTCCCGTTCGAGTGGACGATCAACCCGTACCGGGGCTGCTCGCATGCGTGCCGTTACTGTATGTCTGGTGATACCCCGATCCTGATGGCGGACGGCCGCACGAAGCCGATCAGCGAACTGGCGCCGGGCGACCGGATCTACGGGACCGAGCGCCGGGGTGCCTACCGTCGATACGTCGTCACCACCGTCCTCGACAAGTGGTCCACGGTGAAACCGGCCTACCGGGTGACCCTTGAGGACGGCACCACCCTGGTCGCCAGCGGCGACCACCGCTTCCTCTCCGAGCGGGGCTGGAAGTACGTGACCGGCACCATGGCCGGCGCCGGACAGCGCCCCTACCTGACGACCAGCAACCGGCTGATCGGCACCGGCCGCTTCGCCGCTGGCCCCAAGGACTCGGCCGACTACCGGCAGGGCTATCTCTGCGGCATGGTCCGGGGCGACGCTCACCTCGGCAGCTATTCATATCCGTCCGGGAAGGTGCACCGGTTCCGGTTGGCCCTGGCCGACGACGAGGCGCTGCGCCGTACGGAGCGTTTCCTCTCCGATGCGGGGGTCGAAACGCGGCGCTTCTCCTTCAGTGCGGTCAGCGCCACTAGACGGGCGATCACCGCCATCCGCACCTCGAAGCAACGCGACGTCGAGGCGATCACCGAGCTGATCCGCTGGCCGGAGGAGCCGACCGACGACTGGCGACTGGGCTTCCTCGCCGGCATCTTCGACGCCCAGGGCAGTTGCAGCACGGGCATCTTCCGGATCAGCAACGGCGACGACGACATCCTCGACTACACCGCGGACGCCCTTAGCCACTTCGGGTTCACCTCGGTGCTCGAGGATCCGGACCGACCGAACCGGGTGCGCCAGATCCGGCTGACCGGTGGTCTGCCGGAAAGGCTGCGCTTCTTCCATCTGACCGATCCGGCGATCACCCGCAAACGGTCGATCGAGGGCGCGGCGCTCAAGTGCCAAGCAGCCCTGCGGGTGGTGAGCATCGAGTCGCTCGGGCTTGAGCTCCCGCTGTGGGACATCACCACGGGCACCGGCGACTTCATCGCCAACGGGGTGGTCAGCCACAACTGCTTCGCCCGCAACACCCACACCTTCCTCGACCTGGATGCCGGGGCGGACTTCGACCGGAAGGTGATCGTCAAGGTCAACGCGGGTGAGCTGGTCCGCCGCGAGCTGGCGGCCCCGCGCTGGCGCGGCGCGCACATCGCGATGGGCACCAACGTGGATTGCTACCAGCGGGCCGAGGGGCGCTACCGGCTGATGCCGCCGGTCATCGAGGCGCTGCGCGACTTCGCCAACCCGTTCTCGATCCTCACCAAGGGCACGCTGATCCTGCGGGACCTGCCGCTGCTGCGCCAGGCCGCCGAGGTGACCCGGGTCGGCCTCTCCTTCTCCGTGGGCTTCGTCGACGAGGAGCTGTGGCGCAAGGTGGAGCCGGGCACCCCGAGCCCGCAGCGTCGGCTGGATGCCGTCCGCCAGCTCACCGACGCCGGGTTCGAGGTGGGGGTGCTGATGGCGCCGATCCTGCCCGGGCTCAGCGACGACGACGTGTCGGTCGAGGCGACGGTGGCGGCGGTCGCCGCCGCCGGGGCGACCAGCGTGACGCCGCTCGCCCTGCACCTGCGCCCCGGCGCCCGCGAGTGGTACGCGCACTGGCTGGCCCGGGAGTTCCCGCACCTGGTCCCCCGCTACCGTCAGCTCTACCAGGCGGGCGCCTACGCGCCGCAGGCGTACCAGCGGGAACTGACCGCGCGGGTGCGGATCGCGGCGCGCCGGCACGGGCTGCACCGGGCCGAGGTCGGCGACACCCGGCGGCTGCCCGAGCCCGCTCCGGCGACACCGTCCGAACAGCTCACCCTGCTCTGAGGGCGGCCCGGCGCTACAGTCGCGGGGTGCGTACCGCTCAGCAGATCCTCGCCGACTCCGCCGTGATCGCCGTCGTGGGCGCGTCCCGCGACCCCGGCAAGGCCGCGCACAGCGTGCCGTTGCAGATGCAGCGGTACGGCTGGCGGATCATCCCGGTGAACCCGACGGTGGACGAGCTCTTCGGCGAGAAAGCGTACCCGTCGCTGGCCGACATCCCGCACCCGGTCGACCTGGTCGACGTGTTCCGCCCCGCCCGGGACGCGGTCGACGTGGTGCGGCAGGCGGTGGCGATCGGCGCCCCAGCAGTGTGGTTGCAGCTCGGCATCGTGTCGGCCGAGGCGCGGCGGATCGCCGAGGAGGCCGGCATCGACTACGTCGAGGACCGGTGCCTCATCGTGGAACGGGCTGCCGGCGGGCTGACCCGGCTCGACTGAGCGGACCGGGCCCGCGCCGCTCATTCCCCCGGCTCGTCTGGCCCGAAGACCAGGTCCAGCTGGGCGTCGAAGGCGGTGAGCGCCGTCTCCGGCGGATAGTGGCCGCCGAGCAGGTAGACCCCCAGCCCTTCCATGATCGCCAGCAGCCCGACCGCGGCGCGGTCCGGGTCGACGCGGCGGTCGGCCGTCCCGGCCGCCTGTGCGACGCGGATCTGCCCGGCGACGAAGGCCAGCAGCCCGGCGGTCTCCTCATGCAGCGCGGCGGCGACGGTAGGGCGGACCGCCGTGTAGGCCAGGAACGCCAGCGCCACCCGCCCGTCCGCCCGGCGCGACTCGTCGAGCGGCAGCAGCTCGGCCAGCATGGTCCGCAGCAGCGTACGCGGGGAGGGGTCATCGCCGAGCGCGGCGACCGCCCCGGTCACCCGCGCCTCGGAGCGTTCGTGGACCACCGACAGCGCGAAGGTCATCATCTCGTCCTTGGTGCGGAAGTAGTGCTGCACCATCCCGGAGGAGACGCCCGCCTCGGTCGCCACGTGCCGCAGGCTGACCGCTTCCAGCCCGTGTTCGGCGGCGACCCGCATCAGCGCGTCGGCGATCAGCTTGCGGCGCTCCCGGTGGTCGACCCGTTTCGGCATGCCCCCATGTTTTCACAATACGACTGCATTGACACGCCGCCGCCCGTTGGTTACGTTGCAACTGCAACGTAAAAGACCTGGAGGGCGAGGTGGCCGTGCCGAAGCAGAGTCGTCCCGTCGCGCTGCTGCGGCGCGCGGTCGTCTACGAGGTGAACATGTGGCGCAGCCTCGGCCGCTGGCTGCTGCGCCGGCCCCTCGTGCTCGCGCCGGGGGCCGAGGCGTTCAGCTACGTCGGGGTGGTGAAGCCGATCCTCGGTGTCTTCATCGGGCTCTCCGCGATCGAGATCCCGATCTTCGACCTGATCATGCGGCACACCGTGCCGTGGCCGTCGGTGCGGCACACCGCTCTCGCGCTCGGCGTCTGGGGTCTGCTCTGGATGATCGGCCTCTTCGCCAGCCTGCGGATCCACCCGCACGTCGCCGACACCGGCGGGCTGCGCGTCCGCAACAGCTTCTCGGTGGACTTCCTGGTGCCCTGGACGGCCGTCGCCCGGGTCGACGCCCGCTACCGATCGCTGCCGTCCAGCCGGACCATCCAGGTCGAGCACGACGACACGGCGACGATCCTGAACGTCGGCACCGGCAGCCAGACCAGCGTCGACGTCGCGCTGCACGAGCCGCTCTCCGTCCCGCTGCCCAAGGGACCGAGCGAACCGGTCACCGAGATCCGGCTCTACGCCGACGACCCGGCGGCACTGGTCGCCCGGGCCCGCCAACACCTGGCGCTCTCATTCCGCGGCTCGGACAGCTAGGCACGGCATCGACCACGCCGATGCCGTGCCTCACGGGAACGGCGGCGCGTGATCGACACCGGCGTACCGTACGGGTCCGACGCCCGACCCCGCTGTCCCGCCGGCCGACCAGGTCCGGGGCCTGTCAGCGGGCGGCCGACGGAGACGACGACGGCCGGTCACCGCGCCGGAGCCGGCGGGTGACCGGCGCACCCGTCAGAGCTTGTACTCCTTGAGCAGGCCGCGGGAGATGATCGTCTTCTGGATCTCTGAGGTGCCCTCGCCGATGAGCAGGAAGGGGGCCTCCCGCATCAGCCGCTCGATCTCGTACTCCTTGGAGTAGCCGTAGCCGCCGTGGATGCGGAAGGCCTCCTGGACGACCTCGGCGCAGTACTCGGAGGCGAGCAGCTTGGCCATGCCGGCCTCGACGTCGTTGCGCTGGCCGGCGTCCTTGAGCCGGGCCGCGTTGACCATCAGCGAGTGGGCGGCCTCGATCTTGGTACCCATCTCGGCGAGCTTGAACGCGATGGCCTGGTGCTTGGCGAGCGGCTGGCCGAAGGTGCGGCGCTGCTGGGCGTACGCGACGGCCAGCTCGAAGGCGCGGATGGAGATGCCGCAGGCGCGGGCGGCGACGTTGACCCGGCCGACCTCGATGCCGTCCATCATCTGGTAGAAGCCGCGGCCCACCTTGTCGGCCCCGCCGAGGACCGCCGACTCGGGGACGGTGACCCCGTCGAGCACCATCTCGGTGGTCTCGACGCCCTTGTAGCCCATCTTGTCGATCTTGCCGGGGATGGTCAGCCCGGGGGCGGTCTCGCCGAAGCCCGGCTCCTTCTCCAGCAGGAAGGTGCTCATGTTGCCGTAGACGGAGTCGGCGCCGGTGTCGGTCTTGACCAGGGTGGCCACCACCGACGAGTACGCCCCGTTGGTCAGCCACATCTTCTGGCCGTTGAGCACGAAGCGGTCGCCGTCCCGGACGGCCTTCGACTTGATCGCCGAGACGTCGGAGCCGCACTCCGGCTCGGACATCGAGAAGGCGCCGCGCACCTCGCCGGTGGCCATCTTCGGCAGCAGCCGGGCCTTCTGCTCGGCCGAGCCGTGCTGGGAGATCAGGTACGCCACGATGAAGTGGGTGTTGACGATGCCGGAGATCGACATCCAGCCGCGGGACAGCTCCTCGACCACCAGGGCGTAGGTCAGCAGGGACTCGCCGAGCCCGCCGAACTCCTCGTCGATGGTGAGGCCGAACAGCCCCATCTCGCGCATCCCGTCCAGGATGTCGGTCGGGTACTCGTCGGCGTGCTCCAGCCGCTGGGCGTGCGGAATGATCTCCTTGTCCGCGAACTCCCGGACGGTTTCCAGGATCGACCGCTGCACATCGGTCAGGCCGGGCGTCTGGGCGAGTCGGGCCATGTCAGCCTCCGGGGGATCGGCGCATTACTCGTGGGTAACTGAACGCTCGGTCAGTATCGGTCCCGCGACCGGCGAGGCCAAGGTGACCAGTCCACACAACCGCTGTGAAAAGGTTCACCGCTGCGGGTAGCGTCCGCAAGAGAGAAGGCGGTTGAGCTGGGACGAAAGGGGGGCGAGCGAGGGTGAGCCATCCACCACCCGGGGAGCCGGAGCAGCCCCCGTCGCCGTACGAGCCGCCGTCCTACGGCCAGCCGCCACACCACGACCCGTACGGGCAGCAGCCGCAGTGGGGGCAACAGCCCCCGTACGCACCGCAGCCGCCGTACGGCCAGTACGGACCGCCCGGCGGGGGCGGCGGTGGCACCAACGTCATGGCGGTCCTGTCGCTGGTCTTCGCCTTCGTCTTCGCCCCGGCCGGCATCGTCCTCGGCCACCTGGCCAAGCGGCAGATCCGGCAGACCGGCGAGGAGGGCGACCAGCTCGCCACCTGGGGCCTGATCCTCAGCTACGTCTTCACCGCCATCGGGCTGCTCGCCTGCTGCGGCTGGATCGCCATCACCATCTGGGCGAACTCCGACAGCGGCGGCTCCTACAGCTGAGCCGGCCTCAGCGGAACTCCGCCTCGCGGACGCTGTTGCCGCCGTCGACGACGAGCATCTGACCGGTGATGTACGACGCGGCCGGCGAGCAGAGGAAGGCGATGGCCGCGGCCACCTCGTCCGGGGTGCCCGGGCGGCCGACCGGCGTGCCCAGCCCCTGCTTGATCTCGGCCATGGTGGACGCCGCCGTGTAGATGGTGCCGGGGGCGACCGCGTTGACGGTCACCCCGTCGGCGATCATCTCCATCGCCAGGGCCCGGGTCAGCCCGACCACGCCCGCCTTCGCCGCCGCGTACGCGGCCTCGGTGGGGAGCGCGTTGACCGCGCCGGCGGTCGCCGCCAGGTTGACGATCCGACCCCAGCCGCGCTCGGCCATCCCGCTGATGAACGCCCGGCTGCACAGGAACGCGGTGGTCAGGTTCCGGTCGATCTCGCCGCGCCACTCGTCGTAGCTGAGCTGGGCCACCGGCCGCAGCACCTCGGGGCTGGCCCGGCTGGCCAGGCCGGCGTTGTTGACCAGCACCTCGACGTCGCCGAGCTGCTCGGCCACCGCGTCGGCGAGCGCGCCCACCTCCGACTCGTCGGTCAGGTCGGCGACGAAGCCGGTCACGCCCAGCTCGCCGGCCCGCTCGTGGATCCGCCGGGTGGTGGAGACGATCGCGACCCGGGCCCCCAGGTCGGCCAGCCGGCGGGCAGTGGCGTAGCCGATGCCGTCCGGGCTGCCCGCCCCGGTGACCAGGGCGACCCGGCCGTCGAGGCGCATGGTGACCGGTTCGGCGAGCGGCGCCGGCTGGTCCTGGTCGGCGGAGCCCGCCGGGGTGCTGCCTCGGCTGCGCCGGGCCAGGCCCGGACGGCTCACGTCCCGTCTCGGTCGGCCGCCACGCGCGTCAAGTGCCATGCCGCGATCCTGCCCGCTGTGGACCTTCCGGGCAACGCGGCACCCGGAAAGGGGGTGCTCGGTTTTGGGTCGGGCTGGCTACCCTGACGGCGCACCCGCACCCAACGGAGATGAAACCTGATGAGTTATCCCCCGCCATCCGGTGGTTGGCACGACCCGTCCGCGCCCGGGCAGCAGTCCACGCCGCCCGCCGACCCGACCCTTCCGATGGGCGGCAGCCCGATCCCCGCCCAGCCCACCTCCGCCGACCCGTACGCCCCGGCCAACCCGTACGCCGGGACGCCGGGCGGGCAGCCGACGGCCGACCCGTACGCCGCGGCCGGCTACCCGCCGCCGGCCTACCCGCCGCCGGCCTACCCGGGGTACGGCTACCCGGCCGCGGCGAAGACCAACACCATGGCCATCGTGGCGCTGGTGCTCTCGCTGGTCGGCTTCGCCTCCTGCATCACCGCGCCGATCGGCGCGATCCTCGGCCACGTGGCCCGCAAGCAGATCCGCGAGACCGGCGAGCAGGGCGAGGGGATGGCCAAGGCCGCCATCATCGTCGGCTGGATCCTCACCGGCCTGCTGGTGCTGCTGATCGCCTTCTACGTCGTGGTGATCGTGATCGCGGTCGCCAACGGCGACACGAGCAGCAGCCGCTACTGACGAGGGAAGGGCCGTCCCGGTCGGCCGGGACGGCCCCCCGCGCCGCCCCGACGGGGGCGGCCTGCGCTCACTCCGACGGCGGGGTGAAGCTCGACGTACGGGTCATCCCGGCCGCGCGCCCCTTGGCGGCGATCACCAGGGCCATCTTGCGGGACGCCTCGTCGATCATCTCGTCGCCGAGCATCACCGCGCCGAGCTTGCCGCCCGCCTCCGAGGTGTAGTGGTCGTACGCGTCGAGGATCAGCTCCGCGTGGTCGTAGTCGGCCTGGGCCGGGGAGTAGACCTCGTTGGCCGCGTCGATCTGGCCCGGGTGCAGCACCCACTTGCCGTCGAAGCCCAGCGCGGCCGAGCGCTTGGCCACCTCGCGGAACGCGTCGACGTCCCGGATCTGCAGGAACGGGCCGTCGATGGCCTGCTTGTCGTGCATCCTGGCGGCCATCAGGATCCGCATCAGGATGTAGTGGTACGGGTCGCCCGGGTAGTCCGGGATCAGCGCGCCGACCACCAGCGACTTCATGTTGATCGAGGCCATGAAGTCGGCCGGGCCGAAGATGATGGTCTCCACCCGGGGCGAGGCGGCCGCGATGGCGTCGACGTTGACCAGGCCGGCGGCGTTCTCGATCTGCGCCTCGATGCCGATCCGGCCGACCTCCAGGCCGAGCGTCTTCTCGATCTGGGTGAGCGTCAGGTCCAGCCACTGCACCTGGGCGGCGTTCTGCACCTTCGGCAGCATGATGCAGTCCAGGTTCGCGCCGGCGCCCTCGACCACCTCGATGACGTCCCGGTAGGTCCACGGCGTGGTCAGGTCGTTCACCCGGACCACCCGGGTCTTGCCGGCCCAGTCGCCCTCGTTCAGGGCGGCGACGATGTTCTTCCGGGCGTCCGGCTTGGCCAGCGGGGCGACCGCGTCCTCCAGGTCCAGGAAGACCTGGTCGGCCGGCAGGCCCTGGGCCTTGCCGAGCATCTTGACGCTGGAACCGGGTACCGCGAGGCAGGACCGGCGGGGGCGACCGACAGCGGCCATGGATGCGCTCCTTCCGGCGTCCGGCGGGCACGCCGACGCCGATGAGTGAAAAGCCGAAAACTTAACGATCCCAAAGGGCGTGGTGACGTCACGGTAACCTCGTGCCGTGACCGGGGTGAATGGACCTGTGGAAGATCTCACTGGGCGTCGGACCGTGGTGGTGACGGGCGCCAGCTCCGGCATCGGACTGGCCGCCGCCGTCGACCTGTCCCGCCGGGGCGACCGGGTGGTGCTGGTCGGCCGGGACCCGGCCCGGCTGCAGTCGGCCGGGGACCGGGTCCGCGAGTCCTGCGGCGAGCGCCCGGAGCTGTTCCGCGCCGACTTCGCCGTCCTCGACGACGTCCGCCGGCTCGCCGAGCGGCTGCGGGAGTCGTACGACCGGATCGACGTGCTGGCCAACAACGCCGGTGCCATCGTGCTCCAGCCGGCGACCACGGTCGACGGTTTCGAGTTGACCATGCAGGCCAACCATCTGGCCCCGTTCCTGCTCAGCAACCTGCTCGCCGACCGGATCGGGCGGATGGTGGTGACCGCCTCCGGCGCGCACCGCAGCGGGGCGCTGGACCCCGACGACCTCAACGCCGCGCTGCGCCGCTACCGCCCGATGCAGGCGTACGGGACCAGCAAGCAGGCGAACATCCTCTTCACCGCCGAGGCGGCCCGGCGCTGGCCGGACGTGCCGGCGTACTCGTTCCACCCGGGCGTGGTGCGGACCCGGTTCGGCAACGAGAGCCGGCTGGTCGCGCTGGGCATGCGGCTGCTGCCGTTCCGCAGCCCGGAGAAGGGCGCGGAGACGCTGGTCTGGCTGGCCAACCAGGACCCGTCCCGGCTGATCGACGGCGGCTACTACCACGACCGGCGACCGCGCCGGCCGCTCGCCAAGGCGGCCGACCCGCGGCTCGCCGCCCGGCTCTGGAAGGCCAGCGCCAAGGCCGTCGGCATCGACGGCTGACAGGTTTTCCGGTGTCGGAGCGGGCCCTCCCGCTGCGATACTCCGCCGCATGACGGGGAACCACACCGGTGCGCGGAGCACCGACGCCGGCCGGTCGACGAGCGCCACGGAGGCCGGCGGACCGGCCGGGGAGTTGCGGGTGGGCGGCGAGGACGCGGAGCTGTCGGCCCGGCTCGAACGGGAGCTGACCGCGTACAACAACGCGGCGACCGGCGCGGACGACGAGGCCGAGCTGTCGGTGCGGGTGACCGGCCCGGACGGGGAACTGCTCGGCGGGCTGGCCGGCTGGACCTGGGGTGGTCGGGCGGGCGTCAACATGCTGTGGGTCCGGGCGGACCGCCGGCACCAGGGCTGGGGCGGCCGGATGCTGCGGGCCGCCGAGGAGGAGGCCCGGCGCCGGGGCTGCACGGAGATCTCCCTGTCGTCGTTCTCCTTCCAGGCGCCGGGCTTCTACCGGCGGCACGGCTACTCGGACACCGGCATCCGGGACGGCATCCCGGGCGGGCACGTCGGCCACCACTTCTGGAAGCCGCTGGTGGAGAACCCCGCCGGCGTCGTGCGCCTGGTCGCGCTGGTCGACTTCGCCGCCGACGCGGTCGAGGCCGGCCAGCGGTACGAGGACCGGGTGCTCGCGCTGCTCGGGCGGCACGGTGGGCGGCTGGAACGGCGGCTGCGTACCGGCGACGGGCGGCGCGAGACGCACGTGATCCGGTTCGCCGGCCGGTCCGGCTACGAGTCGTTCCTGGCCGACCCGGAGCGGGTCGCGTTGCGCGACGGGCTCGGCGAGGCCGCGCCGGTCACCCAGGTGCTGGAGGTCAACGAGGTCTGACCGACCTCGCTCTCCTCCACTTCACCACGCGGGACCGGCCAGAACAAGACTTGATCTTGGTGCTGGCGGCGCGCACCCTCATCGGCATGGACTTCGATCCCCTGGCCACCGCCCGGCGGGCGCTCTGGATCGGCGGCGCCCAGTGGGCCGGCAAGACCACCTCGCCGTCACCCTGGCCCTGCGGTACGGGCTGACCGCGTACCTCTACGACCGGCACGACGCCCGGGGGCACGAGGACCGGCGGTTTGCCGAACGGGTCCGGCGCGGTGAGCCGGCCACCGGCCCCGACCCGGACGCGGTCTGGGTGCACACCGATCCCGGACGGATGGCCGCCGACACCCTGGCCGGCTTCCCGCGCCGCTTCGAATGGGTGCTGGACGACCTCAGCGCCCTGGTCAGCGGCCGGCGGGTGGTCGTCGAGGGGTGGGGGCTGCGGCCGGAGCTGGTCGCCCCGGTCGTCGAGTCGACCGGGCAGATGGTGGTGCTGGTGCCGACGCCGGAGTTCCGGGCGTACCAGGCCGGACGGCTGCCCCGGGCGACCGCGCGGCACCCGGGGGTCAGCGACCCGGAGCGCGCGCTGCGCAACCGGCTGGCCCGGGACGAACTGGTCGCGGCGGACGCCGCCGCCCGGGCCCGGGAGCTGGGCGTACGGGTGATCGAAGTGGACGGCGGCCGGGACGCCGAGGCGGTCAGCGGGCTGGTCGCGGAGCACTTCGCGGCGTACCTGTGAGCCTCACTCGGAGATGTGCACCGGGATGCTGGTGACCACCACCCCCGGCAGCGCCCGCAGGGCGGACCGCAGCCGCTGCTCGGCCCGGCTGTGCAGCAGCCGGTGCCAGCGGCGGCGCAGCACCACCTCCGGCACGATCACGGTCAGCGTCAGCTCGGCCCGGGCGGCGTGCAGCGCCTCCAGGTAGTGCGCCAGCGGCCCGATCACCGCCCGGTACGGCGAGACGATCGTCTCCAGCCGCACATGGTCACCCCAGGCCCGCCACTGCTCCCGGAACCGGTCCGCCTCGGCGTCCTCCGGCGCGATGTGCACGGCCAGCGTCGGCTGGCCCAGCGACGCCGCGTACGCCAGCGCGCGCAGCGACGCCCGGTTCAACCGGGCGACCGGCACGATCACCAGGTGGCGTACCTCCTGGGGCAGCTCCTCGCCCTCGGCGGGCCCGGCGCGTGCCACGGACCCGTCCGCTGGCGGCGGATGCAGCGCCAGCGCCCGGTCCAGCGTGGCGTAGTGCCCGTGGATCCGGCGGAAGAGCAGCACCAGCAGGGGCACGGCGATCACCACCACCCAGGCACCCTCGGCGAACTTGGCGACCGCGGCCGTCAGCAGCACCAGCCCGGAGAGCGCGGCACCGACCGCGTTCAACGCCAGGCGATGCCGCCAGCCCCGGCCGTGCCGGCGCCGCCAGTGCACCACCATGCCGGCCTGGGAGAGGGTGAACGCGAGGAAGACCCCGACCGCGTAGAGCGGGATCAGCGACTCGGTGTGCCCGCCGAACACCACGAAGATCACCGTCGCCGTGAGGGCGAGCGCGACCAGCCCGTTGCTGAACTCCAGCCGGTCACCCAGGTGCAGGAACCGGCGGGGGGCGTGGCCGGCCCGGGCCATGAAGAAGAGCAGCCGGGGGAAGTCGTTGAACGCGGTGTTCGCCGCCAGCAGCAGGATCAGCGCGGTGGTGGCCTGGAGCAGGGCGTACCAGGGGCCGGTGGGGAAGGTGACCCGGCCGAGCTGGGAGAGCAGGGTCTCCCCCGGCCGGGGCACCAGGCCGGCCAGGTGGATCAGGACGACCAGCCCGGCGAAGAGCACCACCAGCATGCCGACCATCCAGCCCAGGGTGGTGCGGGCGTTGCGCCACTCGGTGGGCCGGAACGCCGGCACCGCGTTCGACACCGCCTCGATGCCGGTCATCGACACCGCGCCGGAGGCGAACGCGCGCAACACCAGCAGCAGACCCAACCCCTCGGCCGCCGGCACCGCCGGTGGGGGCGCCGGCGCGAACCCCCGGCCCGCCGCGCGCAGGTAGCCGACCACCAGCAGCGCCACCAGGGTGGCCACGAAGGCGTACGTGGGCAGCACGAAGATGTTGCCGGCGGTCCGCACCCCGCGCAGGTTCCCGGCCAGCAGCACCGCGATCACCAGCACGCCGAGGGGCACGGCGACCGGGCTCAGCCCGGGCAGCGCCGAGGTGACCGCGTTCATCCCGGCCGCCACCGACACCGAGACGGTCAGCACGTAGTCGAGCATCAACCCGGCTGCTGCGATGAGCCCGGCGGTGGCGCCGAGGTTGTCACCGGCCACGATGTAGGAGCCGGCGCCGTGCGGATAGGCCGGGATGGTCTGCCGGTACGACAACCCCACCGCGATCATCAGCACGACCAGCAGGGCGGCCAGCGGCAGGGAGAGCCCGAGCGCCCCGCCGCCGGCCAGCACCAGCACGGTCAGCATCGCCTCCGGTCCGTACGCGACCGAACTGAGCAGGTCCGAGGAGAGGACCGGCAGGGCGACCAGCTTCCGCATCCGCTCGTACAGCACGGCGGAGCTGCGCAACGGCGGGCCGAACAGCGCCTGCCGGAGTCGGGTCAGCCCGCGCCCCAGCCGCGAGCCGGGCAGCTGCGCCGGCTCGGTGGCGACCAGCTCGTCCGGCTTTTCGACGGTGAACATCTCGATCGGCGCCAACCGGCCGAAGCGGCTCGGCGCCGGCCGGCGCCCGTTGCGACCCAGCGTCGGGTCGACGGGCAGCTCATCCGGCCGGCGGGCGCCGCGCCAGCGTTCGCCGATCCGGCGCAGCGCCGCGCGCTCGTCCGGCGCCAGCGGGGGAAACTCGGCCGAGGGCGTGACGACGGTGCCGCGCCCGGCCTCGTCGTCGTCCGCCTGCTCCCGCGCCATCCCCACCCCCGCACTTTCACGGAAAGCCGCCCCGCCGGCTGGGGAATGGCCACTCTTCACGGGAATCCGTGGAGCCGGGTCAGGGGAAGGGCGGCGGTGGCTCAGTCGCCGAGGGGTGCGGGATCGGCGGGCAGGGGCACCGGGGCGGGGCGGCGGGGGGCACGGGCGCCGGCGAGCACGACCACGACCACGCCGGCCAGGAGCAGGCCCAGACCGGGCAGGGCGAGCGGGCGGGGCAGCTGACCCAGCCACACCCAGGCGATCAGGGCCGCCCCGGGCGCCTCCAGCAGGATCAGCACGCTGACCGTGGTGGCGGAGATCCGGTGCAGGGCGTAGTTGAACATCGAGTGGCCGAGCAGCTGGGCGCCGGCCACCAGGCCGAGAATGGCCAGCCAGGTGGCGCAGTCGTAGCCGTGCAGGCGTACCCCGCCGAGCAGGCATACCACCAGCAGGATCGCCGCGCAGACGCCGTAGCAGATGGTGGTGTACGTGGTGGTGCTGATGGTGGCCCGGGCCCGCTCGCCGAAGGCGGTGTAGACGGCGGCGAACATCCCGCCCGTCACGGCGAGCAGGTCACCGGCGAAGGCCCGGCCGGAGGCGCCGAAGTCGGCGCCGGTGGCCAGCGCCGCGCCGACCACCGCCACCGCGATGCCCGCCCAGACCGCCACCGGCAGGCGCCGGCCCTGCCAGCGGGCAATCAGCCCCTGCCACACCGGCTGCGTCGCGCCCAGCGCGGTGGCCGCGGCGACCGAGGTGAGCTGCGCGCTCGGCATCCAGGTGGCGAAGTGCGCGGCCAGCGCCACCCCGGACAGCACGCAGTACAGGCCCTCCCGCCGGCCGGCGCCGACGGCCAGCGCGCGGAACTCCCCACGCCGCTTCACCAGCGAGAACGGGCCGAGCACGGCCACCGAGAGCAGGTTGCGCCAGAACGCGATGGCGAGGGCGGGAGCGGCCGCGAAGGCGACCAGCGGGGCGGAGGACGAGACGGCCGCGACGGCGACCACGACCACGCCGACGGTCAGCGGGTCCAGGGGCGGGCGGTGCGGATCGGAGGACACGGAGAGCAATCCTCACACGGCACGGGACAGCACGGACCGTCAGTACTCCGTTACGATCAGCGCGTCCGCGCCGGCGACCCCTCGACGCCCGGAGGCGCTCCCCCATGCCCAGGTTCCAGGCGGTGTTGTTCGATTTCTTCGGCACGCTCACCCGGTCCGTCCAGCGCGGCGCGGCCCACCGCTCCACCGCCGAGCTGCTCGGCTGCCCGAGTGACACCCTGGTGGAGGTGCTCGACCGCACCTACTACCAGCGGGCCAGCGGGCTGCTCGGCAACGCCGAGGCGACCCTGCGCTGGGTCTGCGACCAGGCCGGCGTGCACCCGTCGGACGCGGCCGTCCGGGCCGCCGTCGCGTCCCGTCACCGGGCCGTACGCGCCGACACCCGGCTGCGGGACGAGGCGGTGCCGGTGCTCGCCGGGCTGCGCCAGCGGGGCGTACGCACCGGGCTGATCAGCGACTGCACGCACGAGCTGCCGGTGTTCCTGCCCCGGCTGGCGATCGCCCCGCTGCTGGACGTCCGGGTCTTCTCCGTGCAGGTGGGACGCTGCAAGCCGGACCAGGCGCTCTACCTGGCCGCGTGCCGGCGGCTCGAACTGGCCCCGGCCGACTGCCTCTACGTGGGCGACGGCGGCAGTCAGGAACTCACCGGCGCCGAGCGGGCCGGGATGACGGCGGTCCGGCTGGCCGCGCCGGACCTGGCCGAACACATGGTCTTCAACGCCGAACGGGGCTGGACGGGACGGGCGCTGACCTCGCTGACCGAGGTCCTCGAACTGGTCGACGCCGCCGTCGAGCCGGTCGCCTGCGCCGTCCCCTGACCCGGCCGACGCCGGCGACGCGTCCGGGGGTGCGTAGGGCGGCGGGTCAGCGGCGGCGGACCTTGTGCAGCCGGAACGGCTTGCGGGTGGCCCGCACCACCGGGGCCGGCCGCGGCTCCTCCGCCAGGGACTCCGCCGGCAGGTCGGCGCCCGCGACGGGCGCACCCGCCGGCGCCAGCCGGCTCAGCGCGCAGCCCTCGGCCGCCCAGCGGTCGACCAGGGCGGCCGAGGGACCGGGCGCGTTCAGCCGCTTCGCCGCGACCAGCGGCGCGGCCGTGGTCCACTCCTCGGTGCCCGGTCGCAGCCGGGTCACCCGGGCCGGCCAGGTGACGATCCGTCCGCCGTGGTCGCCGCGGAGGCTGACCCGGGCCTCGGTGGCGTCGGCCAGGCCGGGCGCGGACTGCTCGCCGGGCCCGGTGACGACGAGGAGCGCGCCCTCGAACGGCAGGCACCACAGCGCGTACGCCGGCCCGTCCCCGACGCTCACCCAGCAGACGGCCGCCTTCTTCATCGCCTCGTCGACCAGCGGCGTCGTCTCCCGGCCGTCCAGCTCGTCCGTCACCCGGACATCCTCTCGTACGCCGCCGGCCGGGCCGGCGGGGACCGTCAGCCGCACGGTATCGCCCGGCACGGCGTCGTGGCGGTACCTCGGCGGGGTCGGTCAGCCCACGAAGGGTGGGACGGCGATCTCGCCCCGCGCCACCGGCATCACCTGGCCGGCGACGGTCGCCCCCACGGCCACCCCGCCCGCCGCCGTGACGGTGCAGGCCAGCGCGGACGGCCGGTGGATCTCGACGCCCTGGCGCACGGCGTACTCCGAGCGCCCCTCGCCGGGGAGCAGCCCGGTGGCGACCAGCCAGACGCCCAGCCCGAGGGCCGCCGAGCCGGTCGCCGGGTCCTCCGGCACGCCGAGGCCCGGCACGAAGACCCGGGCGTGCGCGGTTTGGGTGTCGGGGTCCCAGGAGAAGACGCTGACGTGCTCCACGCCGTACCGCTTCGCCGCCGCCGCGTTCACCCGGGCGCGGGCCACCGCGTCCGGGCGTACCGGAAGGTAGGGGAACTCCAGGCCGCAGCCGGCCACCCGCGGCGGGGGGCCGGCGTGGTCGGCGGCGGTGAGGCCGGCCATCTCCAGCAGCGGCTCCGGGTCCAGCTCGGGGCCGAGGGTGGGCGAACCGCCGGTGAGCGTCGCGCCCGTCGCGGTCACCTCGATCGGCAGCACGCCGGCGCCGCACTCCTGGGTGACCCGGCCCACGTCGAACATCCCCCGGCGGCTGGCGGTGACCGCGGCGCCGACGCTCGGGTGCCCGGCGAACGGCAACTCCTCGGCCGGGGTGAAGATCCGCGCGCGGTAGGTCGCCCCGACCTGTGTGGGCGGCAGCACGAACACCGTCTCGGACAGGTTGAACTCCAGCGCGAGCGCCTGCATCTGCTCGGCGGCCAGCCCTTCGGCGCCGAACACCACGGCCAGCGGGTTGCCGGCGAAGGGGCGGTCGGTGAAGACGTCCACGATCTCGTAGGCCAAGGTCGACATGTTGATAAACACTAGGCCTTTAGGCTGGTGCCCGTGAGCATGCCGAACCGGGTCTACATCGCCCGACTCGCCGGAGTCGCCGTCTTCGACCCGAACGGTGACCAGGTGGGTCGGGTGCGTGACGCGGTGGCCCGGCTCCGGCCGACCCAACGCCCGCCGGAGGTGGTGGGGCTGGTCGCCGAGATGCCGATGCGGCGGCGGATCTTCCTCTCCATCAACCGGATCACCTCCATCGACGCGGACGCCGTCGTGCTCGGCAGCGGCACCCTCAACCTGCGCCGCTTCGAGAAGCGCCCGAACGAGCTGCTGGTGCTCCAGGAGCTGCTCGACCGGCGGGTGCAGTTGGAGCCGGGCGGCCAGCCGGGCACGGTGGTCGACGTGGCGATGGAGCACAGCCGGGGCGGCGAGTGGTCGCTGACCCGGGTCGCGGTCCGCGAGCAGACCGGCCGGCTCACCCGCCGCGGCCACCTGCACCAGGTCGAGTGGGACCGGGTCCGCGGCCTGAGCGACATCGCCGCCAACCGGGGTACGGCGAACCTGCTCGCCGTGCTGGAGGACATGCGCCCAGCCGACCTGGCGAACGCCCTGCAGGACCTGCCCGACGCCCGGCGCAACGAGGTGGCGGCCGCGCTGGACGACGAGCGGCTGGCCGACGTGCTCAGCGAGCTGCCCGAGCACGACCAGGTGGAGATCCTGGCCGCGCTGGACCGGGAACGCGCCGCGGACGTGCTGGAGGAGATGGACCCGGACGACGCCGCCGACCTGCTCAACGAGCTGCCCCCGCCGGAGCAGGACGTGCTGCTCGACCTGATGGAGCCGGACGAGGCCGACCCGGTCCGTCAGCTGCTGCGCTACGCCTCCGGCACGGCCGGCAGCGTGATGACGTCGGAGCCGGTGATCCTGCCGCCGGACGCCACCGTCGCGGAGGCGCTCGCCCGGATCCGGGAGGAGCAGCTCTCCCCCGCGGTGGCCGCGCAGGTCTTCGTGACCCGGGCGCCGATGACCACCCCCACCGGCCGGTACCTGGGGATGGTCCACTTCCAGCGGCTGCTCCGCGAGCCCCCGGCGGACCTGCTCGGCGGGGTGGTGGTCAACGACATCGACCCGCTCCGGCCGACCACGCCGCTGCCCGAGATCACCCGCCGGATGGCCACCTACGACCTGGTCGCCATGCCGGTGGTGGACCGCAGCATGCGGCTGGTCGGGGCGGTCACCGTCGACGACGTGCTGGACCACTCGCTGCCCCGCGACTGGCGGGACCGGGACGCCGTACCGGCCCCGTCCGCCGCCGAGGCGGAGCCGGGCGACACCGATGAGTGAGCAGCGCCGGGCCGAGCGGCTGGACCAGCCGCGCGAGCCCCGCGGCGTCAAGCTGCCCCGGTTCGACCCGGAGGCGTTCGGCCGGTGGTCCGAGGGCATCGCCCGGGGCATGGGCACGGCGAACTTCATCGTCTACATGACGGTGGTCATCGCCATCTGGTTCGTCTGGAACACGCTGGCCCCGACGAACCTGCAGTTCGACCCGTACACCTTCACGTTCCTGACCCTGGTGCTGTCGTTGCAGGCCTCGTACGCGGCGCCGCTGATCCTGCTCGCGCAGAACCGGCAGGCGGACCGGGACCGGGTGGCGCTGGAGGAGGACCGGCGGCGGGCGACCCTGCAGAAGGCGGACACCGAGTACCTGGCCCGGGAGATCGCCGCGCTGCGGATCGCGATGGGCGAGGTGGCCACCCGGGACTTCGTCCGCTCCGAGCTGGCCCGGCTCGCCGAGGAGCTGGACGAGGCGGCGCAGCGCCGGCAGAAGCTGGAACGCCGGAAGCAGGAGCGCGCCGCACGCGGCGGCGGCGAGTCGCTCGACGAGCCCCGCGACGACCTGGACGGCGACTTCGCGACCCGGGACGGCCGCCCGGAGGGCTGAGCCCGACGGGCGCCGGTCCACCGGCCCGGGCCTCGGACGGAGCCATCGATTCGCTCACACCGCCCCCCGCCAGCGGCGACCGCCGATGACCACCGACGTAACATTGCCGGCATGTCAGCACCCGTCAGCACCGTCTCCGACGCGATCCAGGCCGCCCTGGCCACCGTCAACGACCCGGAGATCCGTCGGCCGATCACCGAGCTGGGCATGGTCCGTTCCGCGGTGGTGGGCGACGACGGCGTCGTCCGGGTCGAGCTGCTGCTCACCGTGGCCGGCTGCCCGCTGAAGGACAAGCTGCGCAGCGACATCACCGCGGCCGTGGCCGCGGTGGCGGGTGTGACGGGTGTCGAGATCGAGTTCGGCGTGATGAGCCCCGAGCAGCGCCAGGAGCTCCAGTCGAAGCTGCGCGGCGGCGGCGCCAGCCAGGAGCCGGTGATCCCGTTCGCCCAGCCCGGCTCGCGCACCCGGGTGTACGCCGTGGCCAGCGGCAAGGGCGGCGTCGGCAAGTCCAGCGTCACGGTCAACCTGGCCGCCGCGCTGGCCTCCCGCGGCCTCGCCGTCGGTGTGGTCGACGCCGACATCTACGGCCACTCGGTGCCCCGGATGCTCGGCGCCGAGGGCAGCCCGACCCGGGTCGAGGACATGATCATGCCGCCGCAGGCGCACGGCGTGAAGGTCATCTCGATCGGCATGTTCACCCCGGGCAACGCGGCGGTGGTCTGGCGCGGCCCGATGCTGCACCGGGCGTTGCAGCAGTTCCTCGCCGACGTGTACTGGGGCGACCTGGACGTCCTGCTGCTGGACCTGCCCCCGGGCACCGGCGACATCGCCATCTCGGTGGCCCAACTGCTCCCCAACGCCGAGATTCTGGTGGTCACCACCCCGCAGACCGCGGCCGCCGAGGTCGCCGAGCGGGCCGGCGCGATCGCGCTGCAGACCCACCAGCGGGTGGTCGGGGTCATCGAGAACATGTCCTGGATGGAGCTGCCGGACGGCTCGCGGGTGGAGGTCTTCGGCGCCGGCGGCGGCGAGGCGGTCTCCGCGTCGCTGAGCCGGACCATCGGCGCGCAGGTGCCGCTGCTGGGTCAGATCCCGCTCGACACCCGGGTCCGCGAGGGCGGCGACGCCGGCAACCCGATCGTGCTGGCCGAGCCGGACGCCCCGGCCGCCAGGGCGCTCAACCAGATCGCCGACCGGCTGGCGGTCCGACGCGAGTCCCTCCTCGGCAAGCCGCTCGGCCTCAAGCCCGCCGGCCGCTGACCGCTGCCTGACGACGAAGGGGCACCCCGTGGCGGGGTGCCCCTTCGCGTGTCGGCTGCCCCCGGGTCAGGTGGCGTCGTCGTAGCTGGGGCGGGGAGCCGGGGCGGGGACGGCGCCGCCGGTGGCCGTGGCCGGGCGGGTGCCGTTGCCGCGCAGGTCCGCCGCGTTGGCGACGTCCTTCAGCTCGTTGTGCACGCCGGTGACGTCCGAGCGCAGGTTGTCGTACATGCTCTGCAGGGGCTTCCGGATCGCCTGCTCGTCGTCCTCGCTGAGCAGGTGCTTCCGGATAAACGCCTTCGGGTGCAGATCCTCCAGCTGGATGTCGGTGCCCAGCTCGCGGCTCAGGTCGCCGGTGGCGTTGCGGGCCATGTTGCGCAGGTTGCGGACCATCCGGAGGCCGTCGTTGATCACGGTGGGCAGCCGGTCCCCGAAGATCAGCAGCGCCAGGAGCAGCAGCGCGCCGATCTCCCACCAGTTCAGGTTGTCGAGCACTCCGGCCTCCTCGTCCGTGTCAGGGCAAGACTACGCACGTCGGGGGCCGCTCCGGGAGGGGGTGACCGGTGCTCACTTCGCATCTGCGGCGAGCGTCACCGAGGCGTTCTGCCGGGTGGATCCCCGCCGGTACTCGACCGTCACCACCGACCCGGGCGCGTACTTGCGGACCAGCGCGACCAGGTCCGTCGGCTCGGTCAACGGCCGGCCGTTCAGCCGCAGGATCACGTCGCCGGCCTTCAGCCCCGCCGCCGCCGCCGGGCCGGACGGCTCCACCGCGTTGAGGCGTACGCCGTTGCCGGCCGCCGCGCCCGTGCCGCCCACCTGGGCGCCGATCACCGTACGCCGGGCCCTGCCGGTGCCGATGATCTCCTGGGTGACCCGCTTGGCCTGGTTGATCGGGATGGCGAAGGCGAGCCCGATGTTGCCGGCCTCCTGCCCGTCGGCAACCAGTGACTTGATCGTCGAGTTCACCCCGACCACCCGGCCGGCCCCGTCGACCAGCGGGCCGCCGGAGTTGCCGTGGTTGACCGCCGCGTCGGTCTGGATCGCCGCGTAGTAGCGCACCGGGCCGCCCGGCTCGCCGGCCTGCATGGTCCGGTCCAGGGCGCTGACGATCCCTGCGGTGACCGTGTTGGCCAGCGAGAGCGGCGAGCCGATGGCGAGCACCGGGTCACCGACGGCCAGCGCGTCGGAGTCACCGAACTCCACCGGCCTGAGCCCGCTCCGGGACACCTTGATCACCGCGATGTCCGACTCCGGGTCCTGCCCGACGACGCTTGCCGGGGTCGTACTGCCGTCGTTGAAGACCACCGTGGCCTTGCCGGTGCCGCCCGCGACCACGTGGTCGTTGGTGATCACGTGCCCGTCGGCGCTGACGATGAAGCCGGAACCCTCGCTGATCCCGCCGAGGCTGGCCACCCGGACGGTGACCACGCTGGGCAGGACCTTCTCGGCGACGCGGGCCAGTGACTCCGGCTTGCGCTGGGCCAGGGCCGGGGCCTCGGCGGGACGGGCGCCGAGCACGGTGGCGGGGCCACCGCCGCGCAGGAAGGCGTAGGTCAGGGCGCTGCCGAGCGAGCCGGCCAGCAACGCGGTGATCAGCGAGATCAGCACGACCTGGCGCAGCCTCGGCCGGTTGGGGGCGTCCGGGTCGGTGACCGGCTCCGGCTCGCCGCCGTCGGCGGGAGCGGCCGGCACCACCACCGCGGCCGGTGCGTGCGGGTCGCGCCACGGGTCGGTGAGCGCGTCGGACCACCAGGGCGACGTCTGGCCACCCCCGTACGGCCCCGGCGGGGACCCGGACGCCGGCCGTCCCGCCGGTGCCGGAGTTCCGCCGGGCTGGCGCCAGTCCCAGCCGTCGGTCACGTCGGTGCCTCCCAGTCCGTCCCGCATCCCGCGCCGCGATCCGGCGGAGCCGTCCGGCAACGCCACGCGGGATACCGTCCAGGATTGCACGGATGCCCCGGGTGGAGTCAGCGGTTGCCGCCCGTGATCGTCAAGCGGCCGACTCGCGGCTGCGCCCGTCGGGTCCCGCCTCTAGGCTCATACCGCCAACCCGCCCCCGCACCACTCCCGCCGCCCGGAGGTGTCCCATCGCCACGGTCGCCAGTTCCGGCAACTCGACGGCCCAGGCCCTGCAGTTCGCCGAGTCCTACGTCACCGAGGATCTGGTGCTGCGGACCGCCCGCAGCCTCGCCCACGAGGTGGGTGTCGAGGCGGTGACGCCGGGCGCCGGCGCCGCGCTGCGGCTGCTCGCCGCCGCCGGCAACGCCCGGGCGGTGGTGGAGATCGGCACCGGCACCGGGGTCAGCGGCGTCTGGCTGCTGCGCGGCATGCGGGCCGACGGGGTGCTCACCACCATCGACGTGGAGGTGGAGCACCAGCGGATCGCCCGACGGATCTTCGTCGAGGCGGGGTTCCCGTCGGGGCGTACCCGGATCATCACCGGCCGGGCCCTCGACGTGCTGCCGCGGCTCGCGGACGGCGCCTACGACCTGGTCTTCGTCGACGCCGAGGCGACCGGCTTCACCGCCTGCGTGGACGCGGCGCTGCGGCTGCTGCGGCCCGGCGGGGTGCTCGCCCTCAACGGCACGCTGGCCGGCGGGCGGATCGGCGACCCGGCCGCCCGCGACCTTGAGACGGTCACCGTCCGGGAGACGATCAAGGCGATCCGGGAGTCGGAGCACTGGATCCCCGCGCTGCTGCCGGTCGGGCACGGCCTGCTCGCCGCCGTGAAGTGCTGAGCCGACCCCGCGTCCGGCGCACCGCCGGGTCCGCCGGGCGCGGGGGCGGACCGGGCCCTCAGCCCAGCGTGGGCAGCCAGCGCAGCAGCCCGCGTACGCCCCAGCCGGTGGCGCCCCGGGTCAGCTCGGCGTCGTCCTCCTCCGCCCAGGAGGGGGCGGACATGTCGACGTGCACCCAGCGGTCCCGCAGGTCACCGGTGAACTCGCGGAGGAAGAGCGCGGCGGTCACCGAGCCGGCACCGCGGGCCGGGGAGCTGTGCAGGTCGGCCAGCTCGCTGCCCAGGTACTCGACGTAGTCGGCGGGCAGCGGCATCCGCCAGGCGGCCTCACCGGCGGCGTCGATCGCGGCCAGCAGGTCGGCGGCGAGCTGGTCGTTCTCGCTGTAGAGGGCGCCGTGCCGCTTGCCGAGGGCCACCGCGTTCGCGCCGGTCAGCGTGGCGAGGTCGACCAGCAGGTCGGGGGCGAGCTCCTGGACCGCGTACGCCATCGCGTCGGCGAGCACCAGCCGCCCCTCGGCGTCGGAGTTGGTGGTCTCGCTGGTCAGGCCGCCGTAGTGGCGGACGATGTCGCCGGGGCGGAACGCGGACCCGCTGACCATGTTCTCCGCCAGCGGCGCCAGCGTGGTGATCCGCACCGGCAGCCGGAGCGCGGCGGCGCCCAGGGTCGCGGCGAGCACGGCGGCGGCGCCGGCCATGTCCTTGCGCATCAGCTTCATCGCCGGCACCGGCTTGATCGAGATGCCGCCGCTGTCGAAGGTGATCCCCTTGCCCACCAGCACGACGTGGGTACGCGCTTCCACCGGGTGCCAGTCCAGCTCGACCAGGCGGGGACCGCTGGCCGAGCCCTGGCCGACGGCGAGGATCCCGCCGAAGCCCTCGGCGGCGAGCTCCCCCGGCTCCCGTACCCGCAGGCGCAGGTCGGGCAGGCCGGCCACGGCCGCCGCGATCTGCTCGACGAACCACTGCGGGTTCTTCAGCGAGGAGGGGGTGTTGGTCAGGTCCCGGGCCAGCCGGGTCATCTCGGCGGTGGTCCGGGCTGCCGTCAGGGTCGGGGCGAGCGCGTCGGGGTCAGCCACCACGACGTCCACCTCGGCGAGCGCGGGTGCCCCGCCGGCCTCGGTCATCCGGAACCGGTACGACCCCAGCAGCAGCCCCTCGGCCAGGCCGCGCAGCGCCGTCGAGGCGTCGCCCGGAAGCATCACCGTGATGTGCGTCTCATCCCGGGCGGCCCGGGCGAGCGCCGCGCCGGCGGTCCGCCAGTCCCGCTCGTCGCCCTCGCCGACGCCGAGCAACACGAGCCGCTGCGGCGTCGCGCCGGGTCGCAGGTGCTCCCGCAGCTCGCCGGCGCGCCCGGTCAGCCGCGCGGCGGGCAGCAGGGCCGCCGCCTCAGCCAGCACGTCGCCGGGAGGCGGCGACGCGGTCGTGGCCAGCGCGGCCGGGGCGTCCGGGCCCTCGGCCGGCCCGACGGGACGAATGGGCAGGACGAGGGTGTCGAGCCGCGCGGGCCCGCTCACCAGACGAATCGCCAGCACGCTGGACCGTACCTCCAGAAAGTTCACGAAGCGGGACAGACCGCCGGTCACCGGCCTGCGAAGACCCTGAGCCACCGGCGGAGCCGGTGGCTCAGGGCAGGATGAACCGTCCGCACGGCGTGCGCCGCGCGGACCGCTCCTCGATCAGCCGGCGGCTGCCTTCAGCGCATCACCGAGCGCGTTGGCCTCGTCGGGAGTCATCTCGACGACGAGCCGGCCACCACCCTCCAGCGGGACCCGCATGACGATGCCCCGGCCCTCCTTGGTGACTTCCAGCGGACCGTCGCCCGTCCGCGGCTTCATCGCCGCCATGTTGTCTCCCCTCAGACCTACACCAGGGTCGGTGGGTTGCCCCACAGCCACTTCGTCATCACCGCCGCAGCCTTCGCGGGGTGTCGACCAATGATTTTCCCTGATGAACACCGCCGGACCCAAACCGAAGCAGCATTGATGTAACAGCATCTAGCTTATCTTGGATAGGCCTGTCACAATGTGCGGTCATGCAGGCACGGTCGGCACTCTTCGACCTGTACGGCGACCACCTCCGGGCGAGGGGTGGTCGCGCACCCGTCGCCGCCCTGGTCAAGCTGCTGGCGCCGCTCGGGATCGCCCCTCCGGCCGTGCGCACCGCGGTCTCCCGGATGGTCCGTCAGGGCTGGCTCGACCCCCTCCGGCTGGCCTCCGGACCGGGATATTCGATCACACCCAAGGCGGCCCGCCGACTCGACGAGGCGGCCGTCCGGATCTACCGGACCGGGCGGGTCAGCTGGGACGGTCGGTTCGATCTGCTGGTCCTGGAGGCCCCCGCGTCCCGCCGGGAACGCCAGCGGCTCGCCGCCAACCTGACCTTCCTCGGCTACGGCACGCTCGACGACTGCACCTGGGTGGCCACCCGCCCCGGCGAGGACGTGGACCTCCTGCTCGCCGAGGCGGGCGTCCGCTACGAGCGGTTCACCGCCGCGCACGCCGCCGGCACCCCGGGGGCGATGGGCGTGGTCCGCCGCGCCTGGGACCTCACCGAGATCGGCCGGGCGTACGAGCGGTTCGTCGCGGAGCAGAAGCCCCTGCTGGCGGGCGTGACCGTGCGCAGCAGCGACGAGGAGGCGTACGCGGCCCGGTTCCGGCTGGTGCACGCGTGGCGTACCTTCCTCTTCCGGGACCCGCAGCTCCCTCCGGCGCTGCTCCCCGAGCGCTGGCCGGGCACCAGCGCGGCCAGTTTCTTCGACCGGCACGCGGCCCGGCTCCGGCCGGCCGCCGACCGGTACGTCGAGCAGTGCCTCGACGGCAACAACCGCCTCGCCCGACAGAAGGGTCGTTGAGAACGTGACCGAGCCACTGCTCGTCGACCGCACCGACGCCGTCGTCACCCTGACGCTGAACCGCCCGACGGCGATGAACTCGCTCGACGTGGCGCTCAAGGAGGCGCTCCGGGACACCCTCGCCGAACTGGAGACCGACCGCTCGTGCCGGGCGGTCGTGCTGGCCGGGGCGGGCGGGTCGTTCAGCGCCGGGCAGGACCTCCGCGAGCACGTGCAGACCCTGGAAGCGGCCGACGCCGACCCGCTGGCCACCGTGCGGGCCCACTACAACCCGATCGCCGCCCGGCTGGCCAACCTGCCCAAGCCGGTGGTCGCCGCGGTCCGCGGGATGGCGGCCGGGGCCGGCGCCTCGCTGGCCTTCCTCGCCGACTTCCGGATCGGCGGCCCGAAGACGCGCTTCCTGATGGCCTTCGCCGGGGTGGGGCTCGCCGCCGACACCGGCGCCTCCTGGACGCTGCCCCGGCTGGTCGGCCACGCCAAGGCCGTCGAGCTGCTGATGCTCGCCGAGCCGGTGGGCGCCGAGGAGGCCTGCCGGCTGGGCCTGCTGAACAAGCTGGTGGATGACGACGAGCAGGTGCTGCCCACCGCGCAGGAGCTGGCCGCCCGGCTCGCCGCCGGCCCGACCGTGGCCTACGGGGCGATCAAGCGGCAGCTCTCCATCGCCGACGCCGGCACCCTCGCCGACGCCCTCGCCGCCGAGGCGCAGGCCCAGTCGATCTGCGGCGCCACCAGCGACCACAAGGCGGCCACGATGGCCTTCGTGAACAAGCAGAAACCGGTCTTCGAGGGACACTGACCCGCTTGACGTCGCCGACGTGGCGGTGTCCCGGCCCGCGCGCCACCCCACGTCGCCGACCCGGCGTCGCTCGCGACCGGGCGGCGGTCAGCGGGCGACGTAGCCGCCGTCGACCGGGACGGTGTGGCCGGTGATCCAGGCGGCCTCGTCCGAGGCGAGGAAGGCGACCACCCCGGCCACGTCGTCCGCGGTGGGGATGCCGGGCTTCGGGTTGAACGACTCCATCTGCCGGCGCATCTGCCCCGGGTCCGGCGCGCTGTCGATGAAGTGCTCCACCAGCGGGGTCATCACCACCGTCGGGGCGACCGCGTTGACGCGGATGCCGCGGGCCGCGTACTCGATCGCCGCCGAACGGGTCAGGCCGACGATGCCGGCCTTGGTGAAGGTGTACGGGGAGATGTTCTCCTGGGCGGCCAGCGCGGTGGTGGAGGAGGTGTTCACGATCGCGCCACCGCCGCCGCGCAGCATCGCCTCGATGCCGTACCTCAGGACGAAGAAGACGCCGTCGCCGTTGACCCGGCGCACCCGCTCCCAGTTCGTCACGTCCATCTCGTGCAGCGGCTGCTGCTGGCCGTCGACGCCGGCGTTGTTGAAGATGACGTCGATCCGGCCGTACCGCTGCATGGCGTCGGCGATGCCCTGCTCGACGGAGGTGGCCTCGCCGGTGTCCATGGTCACCGGGTAGCCGTCCGGCAGACCGGCGGCGACCCGCTCGGCGCCCTCGGCGTCGATGTCGGCGATCACCACCTTGGCGCCCTCGGCGGCGAACCGGCGGGCGGCCGCCTCGCCGAGCCCGGACGCCCCGCCGGTGACCAGCGCGACCCTGTCCTGGAACCGCATCCGCCCCCCTCGCGCGACCGGCCGGCGCCGGCCCTCCCCGGCACCGTAACCGCGCGCCGGTGGGTCAGTCGTCCGCTTCGGGATCCTGGTTGGCCTCCACGCCGAGCACGAACGCCTGCATGGCCAGCTCGTCGCCGGCCGGCGAGACGAAGGCGGGCAGCTCGCGCGGCCCCAGCTCCTGCACGTAGGCCCAGAAGAGCCGCACCGCTTCGGCGGGCGAGGCCGCCTCGATCGGCAGGTCCAGGCTGACCAGCCAGGAGCGGCGCGCCGGCGGCGGGCCGAGCCGGTCGGCCAGCGCCCGCCAGGTGGCCTCGTCCAGCCCGGTCACCGGCCCGTCGAGGGCCAGGCCGCCCGCCGGCACCGGCTCGTCGAAGACCCGCCGGGTGTACGTCACCACGAGCGCGCCCGGAACGGCCTCGGACTGCGGGTCGTCCGGATCCTCGCGGGTCTCGGCGGTGGCCGCGGCGACCCGACCGAGGGCCACCAGCCGGAGCGGCGCGTCGACCAGCACCGCGACCGGGTCGCCGGGCCGGGGCCGGGCCGGCCCGTCCAGCCCGGTCAGCTCCAGGGTGTCGTGGTGCACGAGCCGCTCGGCCTCGTACCGTTCGGCGGGCAGCAGCACCGCCCAGGCGCCGGGCCCGCTGCCGCCGTCGATCGTTCCGCCCGCGCGGACCTCGGTGTCGGTCATGGTCCAATCCCATCACGCCGGGTCGGCGCCGGCGCCGTCACGTCGGCCGGACCCGTCGCCGTCACGCCGGGCCGGCGGTCCCGGCCCGGTCGACGGGCACGTGACAGCCGGCGAGGTGGTCGTCGACCATCCCGGTGGCCTGCATCAGCGCGTACGCGGTGGTCGGGCCGACGAAGCGGAAGCCGCGCTTCTTGAGCGCCTTGGCCAGGGCGGTGGACTCGGGGGTGAGCGCCGGCACCTCGGCGAAGGACCGCGGCCGGCCGGCCCGGGGCGGCGGCGCGAACGACCAGAGCAGCGCGGAGAGCCCGTCGGGCAGCTCCAGGGCGGCCCGGGCGTTGGCGATCGCCGCCTCGACCTTGGCGCGGTTGCGCACGATGCCGGTGTCGGCGAGCAGGCGGGCGACGTCCGCCTCGCCGTAGCCGGCGACCTTGTCGATGCGGAACTCGTCGAAGGCGAGCCGGAACGCGGGTCGCTTGCGCAGGATGGTCAGCCAGGAAAGGCCGGACTGGAACGCCTCCAGGGTCAGCCGCTCGTAGAGCGGGTCATCGCCGCGCAGCGGCCGGCCCCACTCGGTGTCGTGGTAGAAGGCGTAGTCCGGGGTGCTCGCGCCCCAGGCGCAGCGGGACAGCCCGTCCGCGCCGGTCACCAGGTCAGTCACGGCCTACACGCTAGGCCAGCCCCCCGACAACGGGCGGCGGTCAGGGCAGCCGGCCCTGCTCCACCAGCCGGGCGAACTTCTTCAGCGCCTGGGTCAGGCCGAACTTCGAGCCGGGCCAGAGCACCGGCCGGGCGACCCGGCCGGCGGCCCCGCCGGGCAGGTGGAACCACTCGTGCCAGACCACCTGGGTCCGGTCCCGCTCCACCGGGGTGCAGCGCAGCACGCCCGGCCCGCGCAGCAGCCGGCCGCAGTGCACCACCCCGACCTCGTACGGCGCGTCGACCCGGACCACCCGCATCTCGTCGCGGAGCACCGCCGGGCCGAGCGCGGTGACCGCCTCGACCAGGCTGCCCTCGCCACCGTCCCCCTCGACCACCCGGACGGTGGTGAAGGGGACCCAGTCGGACTGCCGTTCCCAGGCGGTCAGCGCCGCGAAGACCCGCTCGACGGGGGCGTCGACGATCACCGTGGCCGTCACCTCACCGGCGCCGGGCTGGGCGGCCTCGGCCAGCCCGTCGGCGCCTTCGGGCCCGGTCACGCCCGCTCCGACCGGACCACCGCGCCACGCTCCCGCTCACCGTCGCTGTCGCTGTCGTCGGCGGCGGCCGGGCCCTGCGCCGTCCGGCCGACCTTCCCGGCGGGGTCGGTGGCCGGGGCGCTGGCGGCAGGGGAGGAGGTGGGGTCGGCCGGCGGCCGGACCGGGACCTCGCGGTCGGCCGGCTCCTGGTCGACAGGCGCCGCGACCGGGACGACCCCACCGGCGGGCGTCGCCGGGGCGGGCGTGGGGAGCACCGCCTCGTCCTCGACGGCAGCCGCGGCGGGCGCGGCCGCCACCCCGGCCTCCGCGTCCGACGCGTCAGCCAGGGTGTCGCCGGCCGAGCTCACGGCGTCGGTCGGGGCGGCGGCGGGGCTCGCGCCGGCGGACTCCTCCCGGGCACGGCGCAGCGCGTCGGCGTCGGCCGTGCGCCCCTCGCGCAGCGCGGCGACCTCCGCCTCCAGCACGCCGATCAGTTCGGACTTGTAGCCGATGTCGTAGGCCGCCCGGCGCATCGCCTGGTCGACCTGGGCCATCCGGTAGCCGCGCAGGACGGTGTCGAAGCGGGCCTCGGCGACGTCCGACTCGTGCAGCGGGCGGCTCCCCGGTAGGGGCACGGCCCGCCCGTCCGGCTCGGCCGGCGCCAGGCCCGGGTCGCGCCCGGAGACCAGCACCGTCACCCCGAACACCACCGCCGCGACGGTCAGCGCGACGACCAAGAGGAGCAGAACCTGACCCATGGGGAGATCGTGGCACGCGGGCTGGCCCCGGGCGAGCCCTCCACCCGCTCAGATCATGATTCGCAATCCCGGGACGTACCGGGCGGGGCGGTCGGCGGCGGACCGGATAGCGTCGGGGGCGGCCGGCGGTACGTCCGACGGCGGGCGGAGACCAGGAGGCGGGATGGCCGGGACGCTGCGGCTCGGTGGGCGGGCGTTCGCCCCCGGGGAACTGGTGGTGATGGCGATCGTCAACCGCACGCCGGACTCGTTCTTCGACCGGGGCGCCACCTTCGCGGCCGACAGCGCGCTGCGCGGCGTGGAGCGCGCGGTCACCGAGGGCGCGGAGATCATCGACATCGGCGGGGTGAAGGCCGGGCCGGGCGAGGAGGTCGACGTCGCCGAGGAGATCCGCCGGACGGTGGACACCATCGCCGCGGTCCGGACCGCCTTCCCCGAGGTGGTCATCTCGATCGACACCTGGCGGGCCGAGGTGGCGGTGGAGGCGGTGGCGGCCGGCGCCGACCTGCTGAACGACACCTGGTCGGGGGCGGACCCGGCGCTGGCCCGGGTCGCCGCGGCCACCGGCGCCGGGCTGGTCTGCTCGCACGCGGGCGGGCTCAGCCCGCGTACCCGGCCGCACCGGGCCGCCTTCGACGACGTGGTGGCCGACGTGGTCGCGACGGTGACCGGGCTCGCCGAGCGGGCGGTCGCCCTCGGCGTACGCCCCGACGGCATCCTGATCGACCCGGCGCACGACTTCGGCAAGAACACCCGGCACTCACTGGAGATCACCCGGCGGCTCGCGGAGCTCTCCGGCACCGGCTGGCCGCTGCTGGTGGCCCTGTCGAACAAGGACTTCATCGGCGAGACGCTGGACCTGCCGGTGCCGGACCGGCTGGAGGGCACGCTGGCCGCGACCGCGGTCTCGGCGTGGCTGGGGGCCCGGGTGTTCCGCGCCCACCAGGTGCTCCAGACCCGTCGGGTGCTGGACATGGTCGCCTCGATCCGGGGCGACCGGCCGCCCACCCTGACCCGACGCGGCCTGGCCTGACCGGGCTCGGCCGGGCCGGCGGGGGTCAGGTCCAGCGCAGGATGTTCTTCCGCCAGGCGTAGAGGATGCCGAGCGCGACCACGGCGACGAAGATCCCCATCTCGACCACGGTCGTCACGCCGAACCCGGGCCGGTCGAAGACCAGCGCCCAGGGGAAGAGGAAGACCGCCTCGACCGCGAAGAGCACGTAGAGGTACGCGTAGACGTAGTAGCGGATCTGCATCTGCGCCCAGTCGCCGCCGACCGGGTCGAGTCCGCACTCATAGCTGGTTCGCTTGCCCCATGGATCGGCCGGACGGCTGGGACGTAACACCCGATTGGCCGAAAACGCCGTAACGAAGAAGAGGACGCTGGCGAGCAGCAGGAGACCGAGCGTGGCGTACGAGCCGAGGTAACCGGTCACGGAGGACGACCCTACCGTGCCCGCCGCCCGCGCTTACCGAGCATGTTACGGATTTGTTTCCCTGGAGAACTAGTGCCCCTCGGCAACTATTACCGAATAATGAAACCTCACTGAGTGTCCGGAGGACAGATGGCCGACCTGCCCGTACGCCCCGACCGGCGGGTTGCCCAGCGACGGACCTCCGCACTGCTGGCGGCCTCGCTCGCGGTCGGCCTGGCGACGGCGGTCGCGGTCGCTCCCGCGTGGGCGACCGCGTCACCGACGGCGACGGCTGTGGTCACCGCGGCCACCGATCCGGGGGGCGAGCCCGCCGCCGACCCGACGGACAGCACTCCCCCGGCCGAGCCGACCGCGACGGACCCCACGTCGACCGAGGCGCCGCCGACCGAGAGCGCGCCACCGGAGACCACCCCGCCGGCCCCGACCACGACCGAGCCCGTGCCGGCGACCACCGCCCCGGGCGACCCGGCGCCGACCACCACGGCGCCCACCACCGCCCCGGCCCCGCCGCCCCCGCCCGTCGTGCCTCCGGCGCAGCCCCCGGCCCCGCCCGGCCCCGGCCAGCCGGCCCCCGCCCAGCTCGGGGTCCGGGTGACCACCGAGGACGTCGCGCTCAGCCCGGCCTACTGGAACGCCGACAGCACGGTGACCACGCTGCGGGTGACCGTCACGAACACCGGCAGCGTGCCGGAGCTGATCCGGCTCGCCTACCGGCTGCCGGCCGGGCTCACCGACGCGGGGACCACGGGGTGCGCGCCCGCCGGCGGCGGCAGCTACCGCTGCGGCGGATGGACCACCGCGCCCGGCGCCCGGTTCAGCAGTTCGATCCGGGTCCGGGTGGACGGTGCGGCCTGGCGCTCGATGCCGCTCAGCGGCTCGGTCGGGGTGACCGCCACCGCCCCGGGCGTGACCGGCGCGGCCGCGGACGACGAGGGCTTCGCGGTGCTCTTCCCGCCCGGCCCGCCGGTACCCGGCATCTCGCTCCGCGCCGACGAGGTGCTCTTCGACATCAGCGGCGCCCCGAGCGTCCTGACCGTCC
Organism: Micromonospora sp. IBHARD004; assembly: GCF_052814115.1. Taxonomy (NCBI): domain Bacteria; kingdom Bacillati; phylum Actinomycetota; class Actinomycetes; order Micromonosporales; family Micromonosporaceae; genus Micromonospora; species Micromonospora sp. IBHARD004. Next base: position 661,439 of record NZ_CP199934.1, on the reverse strand, counting down.
GGCTCGGCAACACCGGCCGGGTCGACGCCGCCGGCCGGGTCGAGGTGATCCTGCCCGACGGGGTGACCGCGTCCGGCCCGCCGGCCGGCTGCGTTCCGCTGGCGCCGACCCGGACGCGGTGCGACCTGGGCATGGTGCCCGCCGGCCGCACGGCCACCCTCCGGCTGCCGGTGACCGCCACGCCGGCGGCGCAGCGCCGGGCTCCGCTGGCCGGCGCGGTCGTCGGCCGGCTCGACCCGCGCAGCGGCCGGAGCCGGCAGGTGCAGATGAGCTTCCGGATCAACGCCGCGGCCGCCGTGTCCACGCCGGTCGCCACCCCAGCGCCGACCGGCTCCCAGGGCGTGCTCGCCGCCGCCGAGCCGGCCGCCGACGGGGGCGGCTTCGGCTCGGTGCAGCGGACGGCGATCACCCTGATCGCGGTCTCCGGGCTGCTGGTGGTGCTCGCCCTGGTCCTGGCCACCACCTCGCTGCGTCGGCGGATGACCGCGCCGCCGGCCGACCCGACGGTCGCCCCCGCCGCCGCCGAGTGAGCGCCGCCGGCCGGGGTGCGCCCCGGCCGGATCGACCGGGATGCGGTGATCTCGATTACGGATGCCGGTACTAAACACCGCAAAGCCGGGCATACAGCGGGCCGGTCAGGTCCCATACGTCGGACCTCCACCAAGGTGGCCCTAAGGAACCGACGTAGGCTCTGACGTGAGGAACGGAGCGGGCCGGACAGCTTCGGACGGTCGGCGACAGCAGCGCGTCAAGGAGGTCACGTGGCGGGGCAAGGCGGGGTCACCAACATGTTCAGCCGCCCGTGCGACGGCGCTGAGCGAAGCGAGGTGCGGGCGTGACCAAGCAGATCCGTCAACTCGACCGGGTGGTCATCCGATTCGCCGGCGACTCCGGCGACGGCATGCAGCTCACCGGCGACCGGTTCACCTCCGAGACGGCGCAGCTCGGCAACGACATTTCGACGTTGCCGAACTTCCCGGCCGAGATCCGGGCGCCCGCCGGCACCCTCCCGGGCGTGTCGAGCTTCCAGGTGCACTTCGCCGACTACGACATCCTGACGCCGGGCGACGCCCCGAACGTCCTGGTCGCGATGAACCCGGCGGCGCTCAAGGCCAACCTGGCCGACCTGCCGCGCGGCGCGGACATCATCGTCAACACCGACGAGTTCACCAAGCGCAACCTCGCCAAGGTGGGGTACCAGGTCAGCCCGCTGGACGACGACTCGCTCGCCGGCTACGTCGTGCACCCGGTGGCGCTGACCTCGATGACGGTCGGCGCGCTGGCCGCGCAGGAGGTGTCCAAGAAGGACGCCGAGCGGGCCAAGAACATGTTCGCCCTGGGCCTGCTGAGCTGGATGTACTCCCGGCCGTACGAGTCGACGCTGCGCTTCCTGGAGCGCAAGTTCGCCGCCCGGCCCGAGCTGGTCGCGGCGAACGTGGCCGCCTTCCGGGCCGGCTGGAACTTCGGCGAGACCACCGAGGACTTCTCGGTCCGGTACGAGGTGAAGCCGGCGAAGATGCTGCCGGGCACCTACCGGAACATCACCGGCAACGCGGCGCTCTCGCTCGGCCTGGTGGCCGCCGGGGTCCGCTCCGGGCTGCCGGTCTTCCTCGGGGCGTACCCGATCACCCCGGCCTCGGACATCCTGCACGAGCTGAGCAAGCACAAGCGGTTCGGCGTGATCACCATGCAGGCCGAGGACGAGATCGCCGCGGTGGGGGCCGCGCTCGGCGCGTCGTACGGCGGCTCGCTCGGCGTCACCACCACCAGCGGCCCCGGCGTGGCCCTGAAGAGCGAGACGATCTCCCTCGCGGTGGCGCTGGAGCTGCCGCTGGTCATCGTCGACGTGCAGCGGGCCGGGCCGTCCACCGGCATGCCCACCAAGACCGAGCAGGCCGACCTCAACATGGCGCTGTACGGCCGGCACGGCGAGGCCCCGGTCGCGGTGATCGCCCCGAAGTCGCCGTCGGACTGCTTCCACGCGGCTCTGGAGGCGGCCCGGATCGCGCTCACCTACCGCACGCCGGTGCTGCTGCTGTCGGACAACTACGTCGCGAACGGCTCCGAGCCGTGGCTGCTGCCCGATGTGGAGTCCCTGCCCGACCTGCGGGTGGAGTTCGCCACCGCGCCCAACGGCGAGGACGGCACCACCTTCCTGCCGTACCTGCGTGACCCGGAGACCCTGGCCCGACCGTGGGCCATCCCGGGCACGCCGGGCCTGGAGCACCGGATCGGCGGCCTGGAGAAGGCCGACAAGACCGGCGACATCTCGTACGACCCGGCGAACCACGACTTCATGGTGCGGACCCGGGCGGCCCGGATCGAGACGATCCCGGTGCCGGACATCGAGGTGGAGGACCCGGACGGCGACGCCCGGGTGCTGGTGCTCGGCTGGGGCTCGACGTACGGGCCGATCGGGGCGGCCTGCCGGGGCCTGCGGCAGCGCGGGCTTTCCATCGCCCAGGCGCACCTGCGCCACCTGGCCCCGATGCCGGCCAACCTCGGCGAGGTGCTGCGCGCCTACGACCGGGTCATCATCCCCGAGATGAACCTCGGCCAGCTCGCCCACGTGATCCGGGCGAAGTACCTGGTCGACGCGATCGGCTACAACCAGGTCCGCGGCCTGCCGTTCACGGCCGCCGAGCTGGAGACGATGCTGGAAGAGGTCCTGAAGAATGTCTGAGCCCGTCGCCCTCAAGCTCACCGCCAAGGACTTCAAGTCCGACCAGGAGGTGCGCTGGTGCCCCGGCTGCGGCGACTACGCGATCCTGGCCGCCGTCCAGCAGTTCATGCCGGAGCTGAACATCCCCCGGGAGAACATCGTCTTCGTCTCCGGGATCGGCTGCTCGTCGCGCTTCCCGTACTACATGAACACGTACGGGATGCACTCGATCCACGGCCGCGCCCCGGCGATCGCCACCGGCCTGTCGGTGTCCCGCCCGGACCTGTCGGTCTGGGTGGTCACCGGTGACGGCGACGCGCTCTCCATCGGCGGCAACCACCTGATCCACGCGCTGCGCCGCAACGTCAACCTGAAGATCCTGCTCTTCAACAACCGGATCTACGGCCTGACCAAGGGGCAGTACTCCCCGACCTCCGAGGTCGGCAAGATCACCAAGTCGACCCCGGTCGGCTCGGCGGACGCCCCGTTCAACCCGCTGTCGCTGGCGCTCGGCGCGGAGGCCACCTTCGTCGGCCGCACCATCGACTCGGACCGCAAGCACCTCCAGTCGGTGCTGCGGGCCGCAGCGGAGCACGAGGGCTCGGCCTTCGTGGAGATCTACCAGAACTGCAACATCTTCAACGACGGCGCGTTCGACCAGCTCAAGGAGCCGGGCACCCGGGACGACTACCTGATCCGGCTGGAGCACGGGCAGCCGATCATCTTCGGCGCAGCCGGCAAGCCGAACAGCCAGGTCGGTGGCAGGGACGGGCAGTTCTGTGTCGTCCACCCGCCGGGCGGCTTCGGCCTGGAGGTGCGGGAGACCGCCTCGGTACGCCCCGAGGAGATCGTCGTGCACGACGCGACGGTCACCGACCCGGCGTACGCCTTCGCGCTGTCCCGGCTGCCCGGGCTGGACCTGCGGAACACCCCGATCGGCGTGTTCCGCTCGGTCAGCCGCCCGTCCTACGACAGCGCGGTCCAGGAGCAGGTCGCCGCGGCGAAGGCGAAGGTCACCGAGACCCCGGAGCAGCAGCTCGCCGGCCTGCTCGGCAGCGGCGACACCTGGACGATCCTCTGACCCGCTGACGGCACGACGTCGAAGGAGGCCGCTCCCCGCCCGGGGAACGGCCTCCTTCTTTCGTTGGTCAGGGAGCGGAGGTGGCGGCCTGGGGGCGGTCGTCGCGGACGTGGACCAGCATGTCGCCGGTCTCGATCACCGCGCCGGCCCGGTCGCTCAGCGTGACCACCTTGCCCCGGCGGACCAGGGCGATGACCAGGGACTCCAGCTCGCGCGGCGACCGGCCCACCTCGTCGCGCTCGGCGGAGCGCATGGCCAGCGCCATGCCCTGCCCCGGGGTGAGCAGGTCCTCCACCACGTCGATCAGCGGCGGGGCGGAGGTGGAGAGGCCGAGCAGCCGGCCGGCGGTGGCCGAGGAGACGATCACGTGGTGCGCGCCGCTCTGCTTGAGCAGCGGCGCGTTCTCGGCCTCGCGGACCGCCGCGATGATCCGGACCTGGCCGGCGGTGAGCTGCCGGACGGTCAGCGCCACCAGCACCGAGGCGTCGTCGCTGTCGGTCGCGATGATCACCGACTTGGCGGTCCGGACGTGCGCCTCCTCCAGCACCGACGAGCGGGTGGCCGAGCCCTCGATGGCCACCAGCCCGGCCGAGGTGGCCTGGCGCAGGGCCGGGCCACTGCGTTCCACCACCACGATCCGGGAGCGGTCCAGCCCGTTCTCGAGCAGGGCGGAGACGGCGCTGCGGCCCTTGGTGCCGTAGCCGCAGATGATGACGTGGTCCTTCACGGTCCTCCTCCACCGCGACAGGCGACGGCCGGTCCGGTACTGCTCGGTCAGGACTTCCAGGGTGGTGCCGACCAGGATGATCAGGAAGAGCACCCGGGCCGGCGTGACGAACAGGACGTTGACCAGGCGCGCCGAGGGCGCCGCCGGGGTGATGTCGCCGTACCCGGTGGTGGAGAGCGAGACCACCGCGTAGTAGAAGCAGTCGAGGAGGGTGAGCCCGTCCTCGTTGACGTCGCGGTAGCCGTCCCGGTCGAGGTAGACCGCGGTGACCACGGCGAGGACCAGGCCCAGGGCGGCGAGCAGGCGCAGGCTGAGCGCGCTGAGCGGCCCCCGCCGTTGCGCGGGAAAATGGATCACCGTCGGTCCTGCCCCGCCACCGTCGCTCGCACGCCCACAACATAGCGGGTACCACGTCCGTCGGCCTCCCGGGTGGCCGCTATCGATGTCCGGGCCGGACCGGGAGGGTGCCCGGCCCACCCGGGCCACCGGTGACGTCGGCCAACGGGCATGATGGGGGTGTCCCGGGACGACGACCGCGAGGAGGCCCGCATGTCGTTGCTACGACGGGTGATCGGCGGGGTGCTGCGCCGGGTGCGGCTGCGGCAGGGCCGCACGTTGCGCGAGGTCGCCCTGGCGGCCGGGGTGTCGCTGCCCTACCTCTCCGAGGTCGAACGCGGGCGTAAGGAGGCCTCCTCGGAGGTGCTGGCGGCGATCTGCCGGGCGCTCGGGATCAACCTCTCCGACCTGCTCGAGGAGGCCCGGGACGAGCTGCGCCGGGTCGAGCGGCGGGTTCCCGCCGCGTCCGGGACGGGCCTGGCCCGACTCGACCGGGTGCCCGCCGCCCGCCACGACACCGGCCCCCGGCTGCGGATCGGCTTCCACCCCGAGGTGCCGCACCCGGACGGGCCGACCTCGTCCGTCGGTTCGGCGCGGGGGGTCCCGCACCTGGGCATCACCGGCTCGTACGAGCGCTCGCTCGGCGGCGGCGGACTCTTCGCGGGCGGGTCGACCGGGCACGTCGGGTCAACCGTCGGCGGCACGGGCCTGCGCGTCCGGCTGATCGCCTCCGCGCCGGCCGGGCGCCCCGGTCCGCGTACCTCCGGCGTGCTGGCTCGCCGGCGGGCCCGGGCGGGCCGGCGGCGGCTGACCGCCGGCTAGGCCGGCCCGGTTCTGCCCACGGCCGATCTGCCCCGGGCAGAATCGTTGGGCCCCGGTGGCCGGGCCGCCGGAGGCTGGAGACCGCCGGTTCCCCGGGCGGTCCGTCGCCCGCCGGCGGCGCGGAGGGCGGTCAGATCATGGGGTACGGCGTGTGGATGCTGGACGGCGGCAAGCCGTCCTTCGGCGACCAGGTCTTCGAGCGGCTGCTCCGGGAACGGATCGTCTTCCTCGGCACCGAGGTCACCGACGAGTCGGCGAACCAGATCTGCGCGCAGATCCTGCTGCTGGCCGCCGAGGACCCGGACCGGGACATCTACCTCTACATCAACTCGCCGGGCGGTTCGGTCAGCGCCGGGATGGCCGTCTACGACACCATGCGCTACGTGCAGAACGACGTGGCCACCCTGGCCCTCGGCATGGCCGGCTCGATGGGGCAGTTCCTGCTCTGCGCGGGGGCGGCCGGGAAGCGGTTCGCGCTCCCCCACTCGCGGATCATGATGCACCAGCCCTCGGGCGGGATGGGCGGCACGGCCGCGGACATCACCATCCAGGCGGAGAACATGCTGCACGTCAAGCGCACCATGCAGCAGCTGATCGCCGAGCACAGCGGACGGACGCTGGACGAGATCCAACGCGACTGGGACCGGGACCGCTGGTTCACCGCCGAGCAGGCCCGCGAGTACGGCCTGGTCGACCGGGTGCTCAGCCGCGCCGAGCAGCTGCCCGCCTGACGGCCCCCACCCGCCGCCCGGCACGGGGGCGGCCGGCGGGGTGACCCCGCCGGCCGCCGGTGGCGCGGATGGTCAGGGCAGGTCGACGAACTCGTCGAGGAAGCCCCGGGCGCTCGGGGTGTCCAGCCGGTACGACACGTTCGTCGCGTAGCAGGGGCCGTCCCCGGTGATGGTGGTGGCGGCGAGCACCAGCTCCCCGTCGACGGTGACGAAGTTCGGGCCGCCGGAGTCGCCGTAGCAGGCGCCGCCGTAACCCCGGCTCTCGTTCATCGCCAGCCGGACCCAGGTCTTGTTGAGCGCGTCGAAGCCGACCTCGGCCTTCATCCGGACGCCGCCACCCGGGTGGGTCTGGCCGCCGGGGCCGTTCAGGGCCTCCTCCGTGCCGTACCCCATGACCTGCCAGGTGGCCGCGTCCAGCTGCCGCGGGCCCATCACGTCGAACTGGCCGGCGGTCGGCAGGGTGGCCGGGGTGAAGTTCCAGTTGTCGGCGAGTGCGGCGGCCTGGCCGGGGTCGAACTCGATGACCGCGATGTCGTGCGCGTCGGCCGAGTTGCCCGGGTAGTCGGAGCTGGTGTGCTCGGTCCCCTCGACCCCGACGGTGACCGCGATCTGCTCCGGGGTGAGCCCGTCGGCCTTGGCCTTGTCGAGCTCGCCCTGCACGTCCTGCTCGAGCGAGACGAAGAACCGGGCGCCGGGCGCCCAGTCGGTGGTGCAGTGCGCGGCGGTGAGGAAGGTGTCCTCGTCGATCATCGTGCCGGAGCAGTACCAGTCGATGACGTCCGGCGTGGCGGGATTGAGGTCCCGGTCCCACAGGACCAGCAGGGCGCCCACCTCGTGGCGCTCCGGGGCGGGCTGGGCGTTGTAGGTGTTGATGGCGGATGCTGGCGTGGCACCGACCATGACGGCGGCGACCGCCGTGCTGGTCAGTGCGGCGAGCAGTACGGAACGACGCAATGGGCCCTCCGGTTCACAGAGCGGTGGTCGAGGCGCCGACGGCAGCCTGCGGCGGACACGCCCCCTCGATCGCGTCCGTCACCCGTTCCCGACGGGCGGCCGCGACACGCCGGTCCTCGATATACGCCGGAGCCTATGACCGGCGGGGCCCCTTCGCACAATGTGGCGGGCGCAGCGCGTTCCGGCGAATTCTTGTTACATCGCCGGTGCGCCGCGCCCGTCGCCGGATCACGGGTAGCTGACCACCGGGCTGGTGCCGTACGAGCCGACGACCGGGGTGCCCGCCTCGTTGATGGTGCGCTCGATGCCGCCGCTGCCGTCGAGGAAGACGGTCACCGCGTCGTGGAAGCGCACGCCCGCCCGCCTCGGGCTCTCGATCGCCCGGTCGCAGCGGATGTCGACGCCCTGGTTGAAGTAGGAGTAGACGCCCAGCCCCCACGCCTCGTGCTCGCGTACCTGGTCGGCGACCTTGTACGAGGCCCAGCCCCGGCCGGTCGGGCTGCTCCAGGCGGCCTGGCTCGGCGGGTCGTAGGGCAGCTCGCTCTGGTAGAAGACGGTGCGCCCGCGCTCGCCGTTCCAGATCGTCTGGTACCGCTGGTAGTGCTCGACGAAGAGCCCGTACGCCGTCACGTCGTCGCCGTTGACCACCACGCCGGTGTCGGCGGTGTTCGAGGTCCAGCCGATGCCGTTGCCGTGGTCGCCGCGCCAGGCCCAGATGTTGTCGATGATGGCGTGCCGGCTGTTCACCACCAGGCTGGTCACCGCCCGGCCGACGCCGGGACCGCCGATCCGGAAGAACACGTCCTGGAGCGAGATGGGGTTGGTCGCGTGGCTGCGGTGGCTGTGCCGCTTGCCGACCTCGACCAGCACCTCCGACTGCTCCGGCCCGGCGTCGACCAGCACGCCGGCGATCCGAACGCCGTCCACGTCCTCGATCCGCAGGGCGGCGTCGCCGGTGGTCGGGGCGAGGCTCGGCATGCCGAGGCCGAGCACGACGGTGTCCGGGTGCTTGACCCGCAGCGCCCGGTCCAGGTGGTAGACGCCCGGGGTGAGCAGCAGGTGCCGGCCCCGGGACAACTCCTGGTTGATCCGCTGGGCGGAGTCGGTGGGCTTGGCGATGAAGAAGTCGCACAGTGGCAGCGAGGGGACCGGCCGGGCACCCTCGCCCCAGGTGGTGCCGGCGGTGTCGTGCCGCAGCCCGGGTACGGCCACCCGCCAGCCACCGTCGGCGGCGACGAAGAGGTACGGCTTCTCCCGGGTCACCGGGCTGGTCGGCAGCGTGGTGTACGGCGGGTTCGGGAAGCCCTGCGCGGGCGCGCCGAGCACCCCGGAGAAGACCTGGTTCCAGACCCCGTTGGTCCAGTCGCCGCCGAGCTCGCTGTCCCGGGTCAGCCACTGCTGCTGCGAGCCGTTGATGGTGATGCCGTCCACCTTGGAGTCGGCGATGTAGCCGCCGCTGGAGTAGCCGCCGTTGCCGGGCTCCAGCCAGAGGATGCCCTTGATGTGGACGCGGCGCATCGGGGAGGCCTGGGAGACCGCCCACTGGTTCGACCAGTCGGTGGGCGTGACGGAGAGGTTCTCCGCCGAGCGCCAGAAGTTGGTCAGGGCGGAGATGCCGGCCGGCGAGTTCGGGTCGGGCTGGCCGACGACCCGTACCGCGCCGTGGATCTCGACGTCGTCGGGGTGACCGCCGAGGCCGGCGACGGTGGTGTAGTAACCCAGCTTGGCGTTGACCTCGTACCGGCCGGGCTTGAAGAGCACGGCGTACCGGTCGGCGCCCATCTCGTTGTGCTCCTGGGCGGCGAAGAGCCGGTCCAGGGTGGACTGGATCTCCGCGGTCGGGGTCGACGGGTCGTACACGAAGACGTTCGGGCCGAAGTCGGGCTCCGCGTCGCCGGTGCCGGCGGGGGCGGCGGCGGCCGGCAGCGCCGGGAGCCCGAGGGCGGTGAGAGACGCCGCCGAGGCGGCGGTGAGGGTGAGGAAACGGCGGCGGGAGGGGTCGAGTGGTCTCATCGGCCTGCCTGTCGGTGGGGTACGGGATCGGCCGCGGCGCGGAGAGCGCTCTCACTACCGGGACGTCCTGTTTCTACCCCGTCGACGCCGGCCGCGCCAGACCGCGCCGGTTCCGGAACTTCAGCGGGCGTCGTAGCGGGCCCGGGCGGCCTCCACCTCGGCGAGATGGGTGGTGGCCCAGGCCTCCAGCCCGGCGACCAGGTCGAGCACGCTGCGACCCAGGTCGGTCAGCGCGTAGTCCACCCGGGGCGGGACGCTGGCGTGCACCGTGCGGGTGACCAGGCCGTCCCGCTCCAGGCCGCGCAGGGTCTGGGTGAGCATCTTCTGGCTGATCCCGTCGATCCGCTCGGCCAGCTCGCCGTAGCGCTTGTCGCCGTCGGCGAGGGCGAGGACGACGAGCACGCTCCAGCGGTCGCCGATCCGGTCGATGACCTTCCGGCTGCCGCAGTTCCGGTTGAAGGGATCCGGGTTCACGCCATTACTCTCCTTCGGTGCGTACCGAACTTCAAGGTGCCTACTCTCCAACGGGAAGTAAGCCTGCGCTCTTCCCGTTCCTGTGGGAAGAAGTCCTTATCGCAACCGCAGGGAGTTTCCATGTCCATCGTCGTCACCGGCGCCACGGGCCAGCTCGGCCGCCTGATCATCGAGTCGCTGCTCAGCCGGGGCGTACCGGCCGACCAGATCGTGGCGGTCGGTCGCGACACCGACCGCCTGGCCGACCTGGCCGGGCGCGGGGTGGTCACCCAGTTGGCCGACTACGACGACGCCGAGTCGCTGCAGGCCGCCTTCGCGGGCGCCGAGAAGCTGATGTTCGTCTCCGGCAGTGAGGTCGGCCGACGCGTGGTGCAGCACGGCAACGTCGTCACCGCCGCGAAGGAGGCCGGCGTCGAGCAGGTGGTCTACACCAGCATCGCGAAGGCGGACACTTCCAGCCTCGTGCTCGCCGCCGAGCACAAGGCGACCGAGCAGCTGATCCGAGACTCGGGCCTGCCTTACGTCTTCCTGCGCAACAGCTGGTACCTGGAGAACTACACCGCCCAGCTCCCGACGTACCTCCAGCACGGCGTCGCGGGCGCGGCGGATGACGGCCGGGTCAGCGCGGCCACCCGCGCCGACTACGCCGAGGCGGCCGCGGCGGTGCTCACCACCGAGGGCCACACCAACAAGGCGTACGAGCTGGGCGCCGCCCCCTTCACCCTGACCGATCTGGCCACCGAGATCTCCCGGCAGACCGGCACCGCGGTCTCGTACATCGACCTGCCGGTCGACAAGTACACCGAGCTGCTGGTCGCGGCCGGCGTGCCCGAGGGGTACGCGGCCGTGCTCGCCGACGGCGACCGGGGTCTCGCCCAGGGCGAGCTGGAGGTCGGGGACGACCTGGCGAAGCTGCTCGGCCGTACGCCGACGACGCTCGCCGAGGCGGTCCGCGCCGCGCTCTGACGCCGCCGACACCGCCGCCCCGGGTCTTTGATCCGGGGCGGCGCTCTGCGCTCAGCGGCTACGCGCGGTCCACGCGCAGCTTGACCAGGTCGTCGACGAGGGCCTCGACGTAGTCGGCCGTCTCCTCCCAGCGGGTGACGGCGACCGTCCGGATGCCCATGGCCTTGATTGGGTAGTCGTTGCCGCCGTGGTCCAGCCGGTCCCCGACGAAGAGCACGTTGTCGATCTTCAGGTCCAGGCACTCCAGCAGCTTCCGCATGCCGTACGCCTTGTCCACGCCCTTGCGGGTGACGTCGATCGACGTGGAGCCGCCGCCGCGGACCTCCAGGTCGGGCAGCTTGGCGGCCACCGCGTCCCGGAGCCGCTTCTTCTTGTCGCCGTCCGGGTCCCAGCCGTACTTCTCGGCCGGCGGGGCGGACTGGCCCAGCGCGGAGAAGGTGATCTGGCTGCCCCGGTCCTCGATCACGTCACCCCAGGTCTTCGTCTCCCAGAGGTCCAGCGCCTTCGCCGACTCGGTGAGCACCTCGATCACCCGGGCCTTGTCCTCGGCGCTCAGGTCCTCCGCGTAGACCTGCCGCCAGTCCCCGTTCTGCCAGCGGTAGTAGCGGGTGCCGCAGGTGGGCATCAGGTGCAACCGCCCGCGCTGCTCCTCGGTGAGGTCCAGGTGCGCGAGCACCTGCGACTCGAACTGCTCGAACCGCCCGCCGGAGATGATGAGCACGTCGACCTCGGTGAGCAGGTGGCCGAGCAGTTCCGCCATGCGACGATCGATCTGGGACTTGGAGACAGCCAGGGTGTCGTCCAGGTCGAACGCCACCACTCGAAGATCGTTCATCAAGTACCACCATGTCGTCGCGGGCAGGCCAGGACCAGCAGCGTACCGACAGTGACGTTCCGGGGCCCGCGAGGCCCGTTCGTCACGCTCCGCGCTCCCCGGAGGGTAACAGTCGCCCGTCGGCCGGCACCCGCCTTCCGCCAGGCCCGGATGGGGATCCCGCGCCCGTTCGGCACCTTCCCGGTCCGTCGTCACCCTCGGATCCGGCACGCAACGGGCAGGGCGGTCCCGGTCCTCGTGCTGAACCCGGCCTTCTGGTTCCATCGAGACCGTGACAGACGCCGACGGGCCGGGACACGTGCTGACGGTTGGTGCGTCAGGCCGGTTCCCCGGCGTCTACTACCCGCACTGGGAATGGAGCCGGTTCGAGATGGAGGTTGCCGGACGCTGGCGACGCCGGCTCGTGCTGTGCCAGCTGATGAGTGACGCCGTGCCGTGGCCGGCGGAGATCCTGCGGACCGCCGACGCCGGTCGAGGCTACTTTGCGAAGTTCGCCGTCACGGTCGACGCGGACGTCGTTGAACGGGGCAGCTTCGGCCACCGAGGCACCCTGCGGTGGCGGCTGGCAGTACGCCGGTGGGTACACGTTCAGCCGCTCCCGTGAACGGCCCCCCGGATCGGCCGTCTGATCCTCCTGCTCGACAATGGTGTCCCGCGGCTGGCTGTGTCCGGTCAGAGCCGTCGGGCAGGATGGGCCTCCGCCTCGCGAGGCGAAGGGATGCGGAGGGCCGATGAGTATCGCCGGTGCACATGCAGCCGCCTTCAGGCGGGAGGTGTCGGCGGATCGGCAGGTCTGGACGCTGCTGGAAGACGACTCGTACATTGCTCCGCACAAGCCGGACGGCACGCGAGCGATGCCGTTCTGGTCGAAGGGGTCCCGGGCGAAGCTGGTCGTCGATCAGGTCGCGGCCCACCGCGGGCTGACGATCGCGTCGTTTGCGTTGGAGCCTTGGCTCACCGAGCTGTTGCCGTGGCTGGCGGAGCAGTCCGTGCTGGTCGGCGTCAACTGGAGCGGTGGGCGTGCGGTGGGGTACGACGTACCTGCGACGGACGTCCTTGACTGGTTCGCCTCACCTGGCGCCGACAGCCAATACCACTGACCGGTCGTTGATCAGTGGTCTGACCTGGTGCCCCCGGCAGGATTCGAACCTGCGACACACGGTTTAGGACGTGTGGACACGGCCGGAATCCGCTCGGCAGTTGCCAGGCTTGACCTGCGTCCCCACGGTGGCCGCCACGTCCAGGAGCCGACCGCCGTTGACCGTCGTCGCCCATCCCAACGGGCACGCAAGGGGCACGCGGGGCACGGTCGACTGTGAGCTTGGGAATTGGACAACGTTGGACCTTGGACCAGCGTTTCCCCTTGCCGGCATGGTCTCACCTGGCCTGGTGTGCCCCCTGCTGACACCGCGTTGTGGCCCGTGAATGGCCCGACGATGCCGCCCCTGTCGCACGTGGACTGCACGCTGGACCTGTCTTGACCGGTAGGTAAGGTCGTCCGCATGGCTGACGCTGTCGTGATTCCCGGCGCCTGGTTCGGACCGGGCGCTCCCCTGCTGATGTATGCCGGCGATGTGGCGGAGCAGCGGGGCGCAACAGTACATCGATACTCGTGGTCCCAGGAGTTTCCGAATCCTGATCAGCCAGAAATCGAGAGCTGGGTTGGCGGTGAGATCGTTCCACTGATCGACACCATTAGCGGTCGCCCACTGCTGATCGGCAAGTCGCTCGGCACGAACGCGGCAGCGATTGCCGCCGAAAGATCCTTGCCCGCCGTGTGGCTCACGCCCTTGCTCACCCTGCCGTGGGTGGCTGATGCGTTGGGCCGCGCAACCGCGCCGTTCCTGCTCGTGGGTGGCACTGCCGACAAGCTATGGGACGGTGACATCGCCCGCCGGCTGTCGCCCCATGTGCTAGAGGTGGAAGGCGCGGACCACGGTATGTACGTACCCGGCCCGCTTACCGAGTCGATCACGGTGCTCAGTCAAGTCGTGGTCGCCGTGGAGGAGTTCCTCGACGCTATTGGCTGGCCGAGCTAGTCACCTGGTCCCGCATCGCTGCTGGTACCTAGAAGCGGATCTCCTCGTCGGGCAGTCGTAGACCGTCCAGCCTCCCCGGACGGGACCCGATGGAGCGCCCTACCGGACGAACGACCTTGGCCCCGTCCGGGGAGGCTGGTAGCCCTTGTGGTGCCCGGCGAGGTGATCCGTGGCGGCATCTCTGAGGAGGGCCGGGGTTCGGGGCGGAGCCCCGAGGTCTTCGTGGTCCTGGTCGTCAGTCAGCGTGGCCGGCCGGGCCGGCGCGGCCCGCTTTGCGGGCCGCCTTGATTCAGAAGAGGCCAATTCGGCAGTGGGTCCACCATGCCCGTTGTCCTGTCACGGGACATGCTTGACAGCTCGCGTCCCACCTGATGCCCGACATGATCCTCAAGAGGAGTAGCGGAGGCCCTCACGGTCCGCGACAGGGGCGCGCATCGCGGCAGATCAGTACACCTGACCTTCGTCGACGCCCAGCCACGGGTGAGGCAATGCGCCCGGCAGCTATCCGAACGCATTGACATCGGCAGGGTCGCATACCGGCCGTCTCCAGCCGGTGGCGTCGGCGGCGATCAGTTTCCTGATCAGAAGGGGGGTGCGTCCTCGCCCATCAACGCCAGCACGACGCCTCCCTTCCCGCTCTTGAGGCTCTGGACCACGACCTTGCCGGTGCTGCCGTCGGGCAGCTCCAACGTAAAGGTCTTCCCGACCGCGTTTTTGGGGCCATTGCCGGCGCTGTTGGCGGGTCGGAAGTCGCCTGCCCACGGCGGGGTCCCACCCTTGCGGGCGGGCTCGGCGAAGAGCGCGGCGGTGCCGGGGGTCCTGCTGCCGTCCGAGGAGAGAAGCACTGAGGCGCTGCGATAGGTAGCCATATCCGCCAAGGCTATCCCGGACTGCGCTCGATCGCGCCACGACAACTGCCCCGTAACGCGAACGGCCACGAGGAGCGACCTTGATCTGCTCTCACCCCTTGGGTTGACCGTGCGTTGGGCCGCGGCCCGAGCTAGACCCCGGTCGTCGAACCTGCAGCTTCGGCGACCGACAGCCCGCCGGCTCGGCCGAGTCTCGCCACCGCGTCCGCACTTGCCCGCACCAGGCCCAGACGCCTCGCAGGTTGTCGGCGCGCACGATCGGCGGAAGATGCGGAAGTTCTGCGCCGGAAGCGGTCGACGTCCCGGAGTCGACGATCCCGGCGCGGTGCGCCCGGCCCCATTCTGGGCTGAAGGTCCCTCGCCTGCCACGCTCCACAGGCCGTCAACCGTGAAGCCCGCGGCCGACGTCCGCTTGTCAAGAGGCTGGGCGCTCTCTCGCTGGCGAAAAAGCATTCAGCGGCCAGGATCCGACCCGGACGACGGGCGCCACTGCCGCCTGATCAGCCCGTACACCCACGAGTCCGACACCTCGCCGTTCACGACGCAGTCTTCCCGCAACGTCCCTTCACGCACGAATCCGAGCTTTTCCAGGACGCGAGCAGATGCCGTGTTGCGCGTATCGGTCTCGGCCTGGACTCGATTCAGGTCCAGCGTGTCGAATGCCCACTGCAGCAAGGCGCGCGCGGCCTCCGTCGCGTAGCCGTGGCCCCATGCCGCATCGTCGAGGCAGTAGCCCATCGACGCGCTGCGATAGTCGGGGTTCCATCGGGTCAGACTGCACCAGCCGATAAATGCCCTGTCGGAAACACGGTCGATGGCCAGCCGCGCCCCGCTGCCTTCGTCCGCCATTTGCTGGCAAGCCGTGATGAAGCGTTCGGCGCGCGCTCGTTCGCTCCAGGGCGGCGCGTCCCAGTAGCGCAGCACGTAGGCGCTGCTGTGCATCGCGAAGAGGGCGTCCGCGTCTGCGCTGGTCACGGGGCGCAGTAGCAGGCGAGCGGTGTGCAGCGTGGGGGTGGGCAAGGACATACGCGCCATGTTGCCTTGTCATGAGGGGCGGCCGGGCGGCGGCATAGGCCATGCCCTAGGAGCGCGCGGCGGTCTGCGGATCGGGGAAGCGCTGGCGCTGCGCCGCCGCCACGTCGACATCCGGGCGGGCCGGGTGACCGTCGCCCAGGCGGTGGCACAGCTGCCCGGCGGCCCGGTCATCGACACCCCGAAGAACCACCAGCGGCGGGAGCTGGCCGTGCCGGGGTTCGTCGTGCAACTGCTCCGGGAGCACCTGGCGACTCTGCCCGAGGGGCCGGACGCGTTCGTCTTCCCGGGGCGACAAGCGCACACCAGCGAGCGGCAGCAGAGCTACCACGGTTTCCGGCGCCGGTTCCTCGCAGCGGTGCGGTCCGGCTGGGCTGGCCGACGTCACGCCTCACGATCTGCGGGCCACACACGCGAGCTGGGTCGCGGATTCGCATGGGGTCCTGGTGGCCGCTCGTCGGCTCGGGCACGCCAACGCCAGCGTGACCACCCGCCACTACGCCCGCGCCGTCGACGGCCGGGACGCCGAGGTTGCCCAGCACCTGGACGCGAGCAGGGCCAAGGTGGCGAAGCGATCGGGCACGCAGCGGGCACGAAAGCCCGGAAGGCGGGACAGTGATCAATGATCAAGGACCTGACCTGGTGCCCCCGGCAGGATTCGAACCTGCGACACACGGTTTAGGAAGGGTGTAGCGCCTGCCGGGCGACCCCTCGCCCTACCAGGACATAGCCCCGACGGCTCCCAAGCGACGCGCTTGATCATTCCGCGCATGTTCCGGATCTTGTCTGGTGGCCCTGAACGTATGGATTGCCGGCGACCGGTTGCTGACGGTGCCGTGGGCAGGTCACGGGCCTTAACCGGCTGGCTTGAGGCCCTAGCGGTCGGGTCGCTTGCTGTACTTCTGCGCTGTACGGCGACCGGGCCGCCACCCGGGACAGACGGATGGTAGGCATGGCTCGTGGCCTTCTTCGTCGATCTGACGCCCTACACGTACTGGGAGCCACACGACAGGAACGGGCGGTGGGCACCCGACGAGCCGTGGCCGGGCCTGCCTCTGCTCAATGTCGGCTGGCTGGACGCCTCGCATCCGTTCCAGATCGGCGCTCCCCCTGACGAGTTGATGCCTGCTCTGACGAAGCTGGCCAAGGTGCGCGTCCGCCAAACACGCGGCTACCACCACTGCGAACTCTGCATCCGGGACATGGGTGACGACGCCAGAGAAGTCATCCGGCAGGGCTTAATCGCCCGCGAAAGCGCCGAGTTCCGGGTGAGGGGCCACGGCGTCGTGTACGCCGTACCTCAGCTACTGACCCACTACGTGGCCGCTCACGAGTACCTACCACCACCTGAGTTCTGTGAAGCGGCCATCGCGTCAACGAGCTGACGCAGGTCGACGCTCAGCTTGGGAATCGGATTGATCACGGTGGTGAGTGGTCGTGCCACCTGGCTGCCGAGCACGGAAGGGACCGGTCGATGTCATGCGACAGGCCGTTGTTGACCCCTGCTGACCGCTCCATCGGGCACGGGTCGGGCACGGCGGCGCGTGGACTGAACCCCCTAACCCCTGCCTTGCAAAGGCGGCTCGATGTAATGGATCACCGCCGATCGCTGTCGTTGATGATGGTTGGGTGCAAGGGCGCTGTTGTCGTCTACCAACGGTTGTCGGTTGTTGTCGTGCGTCTCGCTGACTTCTTGCTGACGAGGGCCGGCGAGATCCGCTTGCAAGTCCTGTGCGAATGGTCCAGCATCGTCTGCCCACGTTCACGGCCTCGGGCGATTGTTCGCACACGGCGGCCGGCGACTGCCGTCGTCCAGGTGCGTTGCCGTCGCCGTAGCTGTCGACAGTCGCTGCTGGACTCGCGCACTGCCAGGGGAATCTCCGAACTTCCTGGCCCGCGCTTGCCCTGACCCTTCGCCAGGCACCCCGGCTCTCCCCGCCACGGATCTGGCCCGCTCGACCGCTAGCCACCTAGCCTGATTGCATGCACGACCAACCACGGTACCGACGCAGATCCGCCCGGATCCTGCTTCTTGACGGCAACGGCCGGATCCTGCTGCTGAGGTTCTTCCAAGACCCGGCCAATCCAGCGCTCGGCCACGGCTGGGTCACCCCAGGCGGCGGCGTCAACGACGGCGAATCGCTACAGCAAGCCGGCGCACGAGAACTACGTGAAGAGATTGGCCTGAAGGTCGCCCCGCACGAACTCGGTCAACCTATCGCCTACTCCACTGGCTACGCCGACCTTGGCTGGGCCACCGGCCAGTTCCGTGACGACTTCTTCTACCACCGCATCGACGCTCACGATGTCGACACCAGCGGGATGGAAGCACTCGAACTTGCGAACCACGCTGGACACCAGTGGTGGACCCTCAACGGACTGACCTCAACCACCGAAACCGTCTACCCATACGGGCTCGCCCCACTGTTAACAGACCTGCTGGCCAATCACATTTCTCAACGGCCGGTCCAGCTGCCATGGCATCACTGAACCAACCGGAACTTGACCCCCAGGCAACCAACACGGCTCCCCAACCTGGGCAGTCATGGCCTTCTAGCTGCGGCGGGTGTCCAGCGACGTCCGCGGTTGTACGCCGCCGCGCATGCCCGTCGTCACCCGGTTAGTCACCCGCCCTTGGTCGCGCCCCCGCTCCTTGCGTCGAGGCTTGCGGCTACCGGGCCTGTGGGCGGTCCCTACCGGCAGAGCCAGAAGCCCTCCCCCTCGTAGACCGTCACGCCTCCACCCAGATGACGGACGCAGATCGTCGAGCCCTGGACCCAAAGCTGCTCGCCCACGTGCAGCAGTATGGGGCGCGGAAGTTCCACTGCCCAGTCACCGGCCTCAACCATGGTCACGAGGGTCAACCGCGTAACAGGCACAGCGTTGGTCCGAACGGCTCCAGTCGAGTCATCTCCCGGACCAAGCTGCATCTGCTTGAGGTGAGGTTACAGATCACTGGGAGAGCCGCTCCTACGTTGAAGCGGAACTTAGAGCGGCTGTCCCGCCACCAGCGGGAACGGCGCGCAGCGCCTGCTCGCACGGCGTCTCAGGCTGCCATCATTCAGGGTTACTTGACGTCGTTTCACGGTGTCGTGTGCCCCATGTGTGCCCCAGAGCGTGGTCGGCCGGGCGGAGGGCTGAAAGCATCCTCGTCGTGATATCTCTACCTCAGCCCGACGACCTCACGTCGCTGGTTCTCCGTACGGACTTCACCGACGACGCTGCGTGGGAAGCCCTGAAGACGGCCTTGCGCACCTGGGAGGGCCACGACAGCGCAACCTTCGTTAGCGATCCGAACTACGCGAGCCTGAGCCTCCAAGAGCTGGTCGACGCGGAAAACGCCGCGAGCCACGAAGATAAGCTGATCTACCTCTTCCTCGCCGATGCGACCACGATGACCGACGTCGGACGCCCGCTGCTCGCCGTCGATCTGGCCCACGAGCCCGGCCGCACCTTCCGGGTGCCGCCCCGCTGGTTCGCGGACGTCTCGGCCAACCTCACCATCGCGAATCTGGACTTTGATGAGTTCGCTGACGCCGCCGACAGCTCCGGCACGTACCGGGGCCTCGACGGAGACTAACGCCCTGGTCTGGGCCTTCGCGTGAAGGTGGTAACCGGAATCGAAACTGCACTGTGAGCTTGGGAATCGTGTTGATCTCCACGCCGCATAGCGACATTCTGAGGTCAGGCGGCACGCAGTGTGTCTGCCTCGCCAATCGGGCGTCCCGCGCTGCCCCATACTGACCGCTGCATCGGGCACGCCACGGGCACGGTCATCTGACGTCGAGGAGGGTCGTCATGGCGTTGGTCAAGAAGGGCTCTCGGCTCATCACGGTTGACCGGGTCACCTACAGGTGGCGAGTGCGCGGCAGACCAACCTATGCCCAAGGGCTGTGTGAGCGACCGCTCGCTATCGCTGTAGAACAGATCGACTGCAAGGGCACGGTGTTGCTGGTCAGCATGCCTCAGGACCATCCAAGCAACTGGATTGGCGGGTCGGCAGTGCCCGTTCTCCCGTCGGCGGTCGCTGCGATTGTCCGGAAGGCATTGGCCGAGGGATGGCAACCTACCCAGCCAGGCACGGCCTTCCATATGACTGCGCCCGTGGGCTGATGACACGACGCTTCGGTGACCGGGCCACGTTCGCGGTGGAGATCGGCGAGGTCGAGCCGCACCAACTCCGCGTCGTCGACCTGTGGGCGGCTGGCACGAGGCTGACCACCGGCGACAACTGGGCATTCCTCCCGTTCTTCATCCGCGTTATGCGGTCAAGCGCGGCGCAGGTGCGCCGACGCGACGTCAAGCCCTGTCCCTTCCCGGGCCGCACACCGGAGGAGATCTTCCGGCTGCTCCACGCGGACGAGACGGAGTTCCGGGAGCAGTTCTGGTTCATGCAGTGGGGCGAGACCGTCGACAACGTCTCCAAGTACGCCTACCTGGACGACGACCTAGTGATCGTCTTCGCGTTCTGGCGGCCAGACCATCCCTTTCCGGATGACCTGGGCAAGGTCTTCGTTGCCAGGATCCCACCGGAAGAGTTCGTGGCCACCGTCGAGGAAGCAGCCGATCTGCTGGACGCCGAGTTCTAACGTCGATCCGCCCCGGTGAGCGAACCGCCACGCCCTACCGCGTCAAGCTCACCTTGACGACTCGTTCGAGCGCCGGAACGCCTCGTCGCGCGACGAGGCCGTGGTGGGGATGCGGCGCGAGCAACCCGGGCAGGCCCCCGCCTGCCGGCAACGCCGGCCCGAGGGGTCGCAGAGGCTCCGGGGTCAAGGGCGGCCCGCAGGGCCGTCGCGTAGCGATGCGAAGCACCCTTGAGGCCGGAGGGGCGGCCCCGCATCCTCCGCGCCGCATCCCCACCACGGCCGGACGGTGACTCGCCCATCGGGCGCGGCGGGGCGACGGCCGCCGCGCCCAGGCCGGCTGCCGGCCCGCGAACCCCAACCATCCTCGGCGCTGCCGTCTGCGGCGGCCCCGTGGGCTTCCGCTGACCGCGCCAGCCGACGGGCGTGTTGCGCGGCCGGAGTCGGAGCGCCAGCGGAGCGACGGACGCGCGCCCAGGCGGCGGCGCGTGCGGCCCGTTAAGGGCCGCCTTGAAGACGTACAGAAACTTTGAACAACTTCGCCGGCAGCCAGCCGGTTCGTACGTGTGTTCGAGTAGGCTCCTGCCTGCTCGGACTCGAACGCCTGGCGACCACGGTGCAGACCTGGTGGCCGGAGATCCTCGCGTTCATCCATACCGGTATCACCAACGCCGGCTCCGAAGGCACCAACCGCGTGATCAAGACCGTCGCCCGCGACGCCTACGGCTTCCGCAACCCCGTCAACCAACGGCTCCGAACCCGCTGCGCCACAACCCGACGAGCCCGAGGCCACCTCGACCCCCGCTAACTTCGCTGAGCCCCTATCCTCGCGAGGAGTCCATGAGCGATGAATCCGATTCGGGGGTCTGGGAGCCGCATGGCTGACGACGACGTGCAGTACGAGTTCAAGTCTGTGCAGGCAATCCGCGGCACCGAGGCCAGGTCGATCGCGAAGTGGCAGAAGGCTGGTTGGGAGTTCGTCGACCAGAACCAGGGGACGTTGCGGACAACGTTGAACTTCCGCCGCCCGAAGCCGAAGGTCCCGTGGGTACTCATTGCCGTGGCGGCCGGTGTCGTCCTGCTCCTGGCCATCGTCGGCGGAATCGCCAGCGCGCTCCAAGGCGGAGACGACAAGGACCCCAAGCCGACCAAGTCGCCGAGCGAGACGACGGTCGTGGCCAGCGGAAAGCCCTCGGAGACGCCGAAGCCCGAAGAATCGGCTTCAGATGAGTCCGACGCGGACCGGGTCCTGACGGTCAAGAACAGCAAGGATCTCGCGGCGCTCTTGGCGGTGCCGGACTACTGCAACGAGACGATCGGAACGTTCGCGGCCAAGTACGAGGGCAGGACCATCGAGTTCGATGGTTCCATCGCATCGATGCCAAATCACGGCGATTACAACACTCGCTACGACATCCTCGTCTCTCCCGGAGATAAGGGCCCGAAATCTGTGGTTGGGCCCGCATTCAAGTTCGAAGACGTCAACGTCCCTGACCTGCATCTCACTGGCGCGAACATCCCGGATTCCGTAGGTACCGGCGACCTTCTACACGTCGTTGCTCGGGTTGGCGAGTACAACCCGGACCAGTGCCTGTTCTTCCTTGAGCCGGTCTCTACGGAAATTCGGTAGGCGACGTGAGTCGGATCATCACGGACCGGCGTGCACAGTTCTCGATCTCCCACGTCTCCTGCAGCTGAACCCCCGCCACGGACACGAGGACACCCGTGTTCGTCGTGCTGCCCGCGATGTCCGAGCGCCGGTTCGCGCCGGTGGAGGTACGCGGGCGCTGGTGGAACGGGGCATGGGGCCGCATGGCCCGGCGCGACATCTGGCTGGTCTTCAACGGCCGGCTCTGGCGGGTCCGTGGTCGCCTCGGCGGTGACGGTGGGCAGGAAGTCTTGTACGACTTCACCGACGAAGCGTCCGCCCGCTCGATGGTCGACCGGATGATGAAGACCTCGGCCGGCACCTGGCGGGATCTCACCGACGCCATCCGGCAGGAGTCCAGCCGCCGGCAGGCTCGCTCGCGGGTGCAAGCCCGGGCACGAGCCCTCGGCGTAATCTCAGGCCCTATGAGCGCCCACGAAGGAGACGACCCGACGCCGCCCCGCTGGCCCGCCGACCTCATCAACGCCCTCTGCGCATGGGTGGCCGATGAGCTGGGCGAGCCGCACCCCTCGCCGCGCCGCCCGGTCTGTCGGCCCGTGCCGACGAGCCGCCGCCGCGCCTGACCCATCCCGCCGGTTCCACATACGAGAGCCACCCGCCGAACCGCGACCACAGCGAGCGCGGCAACGTCGTTGCTGCCTCGACGTACTCTCGCGTCTGGGATGAGGCCCGGCGTCTGGCGCTGACTCCGCGTCAGGTTGACTCACCGCTCGCTGGTCGGCCGTACGACCTGCGGCACGCTGCCGTCTCGTTGTGGCTAAACGCTGGCGTTCCCGCAACCGAGGTCGCCGAGCGAGCCGGGCACTCCGTGGATGTGCTGCTCAAGGTCTACGCCAAGTGCATCGATGGGGAAGAGGCCACCGTCAACGGCCGGATCGATGAGGCGTTGACCGGTGTGGCTTGGCCCGTATGATGGCCACCATTCCGGATCTTGCCCCGGACACCCGGCTAACCTGGGCAGACGCCTTCAAGATCATTCCGCGTATAGTCCGCGACCTGCGACAAACAGCGGCTTTCAGTGGCCTACGGCTGCACACGCCGATCGATCGAACAGTGTGCGTATTGCCAGCTCAGATGGCGTTTTCGCTGATCTTCGAGGTGCCCCCGGCAGGATTCGAACCTGCGACACACGGTTTAGGAAACCGATGCTCTATCCCCTGAGCTACGAGGGCGCGAGGGCCCAGTCTAGCGACCTGCGGGGCGACCCGGGGTGGCAGGGAGTGGCACGCGTTGGCCTGCGTCGTCGCGCCTGGCCCCGGCCGGACGACGATCACACCTACCCCTTTAATGATCTTGTTGTCGGCCTGCGGCTGACCCCCGTTGGTGTCGGCCGTCCCAGGGCGGCTTCCGTTCCCTTCTCCACGACCTCCACGGTCCGTCCACCCGGGCAGGCTGAGGGGTTCTGCCCAAGGCGCACCCGGCAGGGGTGCGAACGGCGCAGGTCCGGGTCCCCGCTCAGGAAACAGGGCCACCCTCGCGGGAGAGCCCTACCACCAGCCGAGCGAGCACCCTCGGCGAATGCTGGCCGACCGCGTGGCCCCCGCGCGTCCGGCTCCAGGGCCAACGCGTCGGTCACGGCCACGCCGCCGGTCGCCGTGGTGAAGATCGTCGGAAGCACGAGCGCATCCGGCAGGTAGGACCATTTCGTGGCGAAACTGCCCTCGGGACGGTAGGACCAGTGCCCCGCGCCGTCGTCGAGCGGGCCGGTCGCCGACGCGTCGCGTCCCGGCTCATCGCACCGTCGCGGATTGCAGCGCGGTGAGCAGGGCGGCGAGTGCCGGCTGGGTGGTCGGGGTCTCCCGAACGCCGGCATGGATCGCCCGTACGGGCTCCGGATTGCGGAGCCGACGCACGACGACATCGGGATGGCGGTTCTCGAGTCCCATGCCGGGGACGAGGCTGATCCCCAGGCCGGCGGCGACGAACGCCTGGGCCGTGCCGTAGTCCTCGCTCTGCGCCACGACCTTCGGGCGGAAGCCGGCCGTGGCGCAGGCCTCGAGGATGACGTCGAGGCAGGGTCCAGGCCACTCGCTGCCAACCCACGGCTCGTCTGCCAGGTCGGCCAGGTCGACGATCCGCGCCGAGGCGAGCCGGTGCCCCCGGTGCAGGACGACGCGGTACGGGTCGTCCAGCAGGTGCACGAGACGGATGCCGCCGTGGGGCCGGTCATGGGGTCGGACCACGATGGCCAGGTCGGCCCGGCCCTGGGCCACCTCGGGCAGCGGATCTCCGGCGTCGGCGAGGTTGAGGTCGACGTGCACTCCGGGATGCTGGTCGCGCAGCCGGGCGAGGGCGGGTGCCATCAGGGCGGCGCCCGCGGTGGCGAAGTAGCGGACCACCAGCCGCCCGGTGCGTCCGGCGCGCAGGTCCGACAGCGCCGCCTCCGCCTCCGCCACCTGCCGGTCGATGACGGCGGCGTGCTCGGTGAGCAGCCGGCCGGCCGCAGTCGGTCGCACCCCCCGGCCGACCCGTTCGAGCAGCACGATCCCGGCCTGCTTCTCCAGGGCCGCGACCTGCTGGCTCACGGCCGACGGGGTGTAACCCAGCGCGGCCGCCGCAGCGGTCACGGAACCGCTGGTCACCACCGCGCGGAGCACCTGCATCCGTCGTACGTCGAGCATGTAGGCCAGCTTAAAGGTTAGGCAAGAACTTTGCGCTTGTCCTTACCGGTGGCCTCCGGCAACGTGCAAGCCGGACCGACCGGGGAGGGCTGGGATGACGAGTTACGGACGTGGCGCGGTGGTACGGATGGCCATCCTGGCCCTGTTGTGGGGGTCCGGCTTCTTCTGGATCAAGCTGGCGCTGAACAACGGCCTGACCCCGCTCCAGATCACCGTCACCCGCTCCGCACTCGGGGCCGCCGTCCTGCTCGCGCTCGCCGGCGCGGCCCGCCAGCGCCTGCCGCGGGGTCGCCGGGTCTGGGGCCGCCTGACGGTGGCCGCCTTCTTCTGCAACGCCCTGCCGTTCTTCCTGTTCAGCTTCGGGGAGCAGGGCGTCGAATCCGGGGTGGCCGGCGTGCTGAATGGCACCACCCCGCTGTGGTCCCTGCTGATCGGCCTCGCCATCGGCACGGAGCGCGGACTCCGCCCCGTCCGGCTGGGCGGGCTGCTGCTCGGATTCGCCGGCACCGTGCTGATCTTCGCCCCCTGGCACGAGACCGGCCTCCTCAGCACCGGCGCCCTCGCCCTGCTCGGGGCCGCGGCGAGCTACGCCGTCGCCTTCGCCTACATGGGCCGGGCACTCGCCGGGCAGGGCACCGCCCCCATCGCCCTGTCCGCGGCCCAGCTCGTCGCCGCCACCGGGCTGAGCGCGCTCGCCCTGCCGGCCGGCGGCACCGCGTCCGTCGATCTCCGACTGACGGCGGTCTTCGCGGTCGTCGTCCTCGGCGTCTTCAGCACGGGGTTCACCTTCTACCTCAGCTACCGGCTCATCGCCGAGGAAGGGGCGACCAGCGCGGCCACCGTCGGATATCTCCTGCCGATCGTCTCGGTGGCGCTGGGAGCGCTCGTACTCCACGAGGAGATCGGGCCACGCGTCATCGCGGGGATGATCATCGTGCTCGCCGGCGTCGCGATGACCCGCCTCGGGCAACGGCCACCGTCCCCGCCGGTCACCGGACCCGAGGCGACGCTCGCGCCGTCGGGCCGCTGAGGCACGACCGACAGCTTGAAGCGGCCCCTCCCGTTCCTGCCGTGGAGAGAGGCGTGACCGGCCGCCGGAGCGGGCCCGCGTCAGCCGGTCGGCCGGTCGGACTCCGGCTGGTAGATGTCCGGCACGCCGTCGTGGTCACGGTCGACGGTCTCCGCCTCGTACAGCCGGCGGTAGAGGCGGCCGCGGGCGCGCAGGATGACCGTGGCCACCGTCGCGGCGAGCAGCGACCCGGCGAGCACGGCGACCTTGACATGCCCGTCGCGTTCACTGCCCAGGCCGAACGCCAGCTCGCCGATCAGCAGCGACACGGTGAACCCGATGCCGCCGAGCAGAGCCAGGCCGAGCACGTCGAGCCAGTTGAGGCCCTCGTCCAGATCCGCCCGGGTGAAGCGGGAGACCAGCCAGGTGGCGGTCATGATGCCGACCGGTTTGCCGACGATCAGGCCGACGACGATTCCGAGCGCGACCCGGTCGGTCAGCGCGGTGGCCAGGCCGGCGACACCGCCGATGGTGACCCCGGCGGAGAGGAACGCGAAGACCGGCACCGCGATGCCGGCGGAGATCGGCCGGAACCGGTGCTCGAAGTGCTCGGCCAGGCCCGGGCCGGCGTCGGGACCGCCCGCGGCCTGACTGCGGATCACCGGGACGGTGAAGGCCAGCAGGACGCCGGCCACGGTGGCGTGCACTCCGGACGCGTGCACCAACGCCCAGGTCACGGCCGCCAGCGGCAGCAGCAGCCACCAGGACCGGACCCGCCGCTGCACCAGCACGGCGAAGATCGCGAGCGGAACCAGCGCGCCGAGCAGCGGGACGACGGACAGGTGTGCGGTGTAGAAGACAGCGATGATCACGATCGCGAGCAGGTCGTCGACGACCGCCAGGGTGAGCAGGAAGGTGCGCAGCGCCGACGGCAGGAAGCGGCCCACCACGGCCAGCACGGCGAGGGCGAAGGCGATGTCGGTCGCGGTCGGGATCGCCCATCCCTTCGCGCCGGCGCCGCCCGCGATCAGGAGGTAGAGCACGGCCGGTACGACCACCCCACCCGCCGCCGCCGCCACCGGCACCGCGGCCCGGCGCGGGTCCCGCAGGTCACCGGCGACGAACTCGCGCTTGAGCTCCAGCCCGGCGACGAAGAAGAAGATCGCCAGCAGTCCGTCGGCGGCCCAGGTGGCCATGCCGAGGTCCAGGTGCAGCGAAGCCGGACCGAGGCGGAGGTCGCGCAGCGCCTGGTACCCCTCCGACCAGGGCGAGTTCGACCAGACCAGGGCCAGCAGCGCGCCGGCGAGCAGCAGCGCCCCGCCGACCGTCTCCTTGCGGAGGATGGCCAGGATGCGACTGGTCTCGCCCCACGAGCGGCGGGCGAACAGGTTGGCGCGGCGCCGGTCGGCGTCGGTCACGGGGTCTCCTCGTCGGCAGGGGTCGCGTCATCCATCGCCGACCAGACTTCCCGGCACACCGGTGAATAACGTATCGGTCAACCGCCCGACCAAACACCCGAGTGGCCTCGTGCCCGAAGACTTCGGCCACGGCTGTCGGTTTCCTGAGGGATCTTCGACAGCGCGGTGAGCAGGCGGAACCGGTGACCGTGGCGCTCAGCGGGGGTCCGGGGACCGCGCTAGGCTCGTCCCACGGACCTACCCCGGCGGAGATCACCGAACCGACGCCCGCGCCGACGTCGTACCGCCCCGGCTTTCCCCAACTCCCGGAAGGCGTGGTGCCAGATGGCGGACCGACCTCCGACCCTCGTCGGCGTCCCCGACGCCACGGGGTGGATCGGTGGCCCCGCCGGCTCCCCCGGCACGGCCGCGCCGGAGCAGGCGCCGTGACGGCTCCCACCTCGCCCGCCGCGCGGGACTTCGTGCACGCCGCCCTGATCGTCGACTCGGACGACACCCTGCGCTCCCGGCTCGTCCCCGCGCTGCGGCGGTCGGTCGCCGCGCACGAACGGGTCTACCTGCTGGTCGGCGCGCACGTCGAACGGGTCGTCCGCGACGCCCTCGGTTCGCTGGCCGACCGGCTCGAATGGGGCGAGCGGGCCACCTTCCCGACGCGGCTGGGCTTCGCGTACGAGCGGCTCCGTCGGTATCTCGCCGCCCAGCACGCCGCCGGCAGCAGCGTCCACGTGATCACCGAAGCCGACGTGTCGGCCGAACCCGGGTCGGACGCCCCGGTGGACCGCGCCACCGCCCACCTGTCGTACGAGTCGGCTTGCGGCGACGCGTACGCCGACTACGGCTGCGCGGTCACCTGCCTCTGGGACAGCCGGCGGCACCCCGGTGTCCTCATCGAGAGCGTCCGGACCCTGCACAACCACGAGTTCACCGAGAACGGCCGCGAGCCCAACTCCGGCCACGTCGCATCGGCCGACTACCTGCGGCGGCGCAGCGAGATCCCGCTCGACGCGGTGCCGCCGGTGGTGGACCTCGACGTCCGCCTCGTGGACCTCGATCAGCTCACCCCGCTCCGCGGCGCGCTGCGCGGCTGGGCCGAGGCGAGATCGTTCGACGCGGACGCGACGGGTGACGTGGTCGTCGCGGTCACCGAGGTGGCCACGAACGGCCTGGTCCACGGCGCGCTCCCGGTACGCCTGCGGGGCTGGCACCACGGGGACATGCTCGTCGTCCAGGTCGACGACCCGGGTGGCCACCGGATCCCGCCGGCGGCCGGCTTCCACCGGCCCGGCAGCGCGGACCGGGTCGGCGGGCGGGGTCTCTGGCTGGCCAGACAGCTCGCCGACGTGGTGACCGTGCACTGCGGCGAGAGCCGCACCAGCGTCCGGTTGCACTTCCCGCACGCGGGCACCCACGGTCAGCCGGCCGGCTGAACCACCGGCCGCCGACGACGGCGGCCGGGAGCCGACGTCAGGCGCGCCCGACGCGGTCAGCCGGCAGTTCGCGCCAGGCCGGGTCGCCCCCGCGCCACGCCCCGGCGAGAATGCTGGCCGAGCCACGGCTGGGGCACTCCTGCACCTTCGACCGGCCCAGGGCGCCGCCGATCTGCGCCTGGACCTCCCACCGCTGCCCATCAGTGCGGATGTACACATCGCGACGCCCACGTGCCGTCGCGTCCCCGTTCCACCAGTGCTCCTCGACGATCACATCGCGACGGTATCTCAACAGGTGGCCGGACCGCACCGCCCGGTTGCCGGATCGGGACCTGGCCGCCGCCGGGCCCGGACGTCGTACCGGACAGAAGCCGCGGTGGCGGCCCAGCACGGACGGCGAACGCCACCCCGACGAGAGAGCAGATCGGACGCGCCGTCGAAGGGGCCACTACGTTCGGTAGCGGTAGCCCATCCCCGGTTCGGTGATTGCCCACGCCCGGACCGGTCGGCACGGTGACGTCAAGGACGCGTAGCGATTCGCAGCGTCGCCGTGATAATCGCGTAGCTGACCAGCAGCCGGCCGCCTCGCACACCGTAGCGTCGGATCCGCCGCCAGCACGGCTGCCTGAACTGGAAGGATCGCGACGACCATGGACGAGGGCCCGAGAGTCTTCGCCGTTCCGGTCCGCACCGTGCCGGGACGGCAGCTGCAGACCGTGCGGACCGGCCGATCTCCGCAGGGTCGGCGGGTAGGGATCGCCTTCACCCGACCGGACCTGCTCGCCGCCGCGATGGGCGCCGAGCAGCCATGGGTGGAGCTCTGCGAGTCGGCACTGCGGTCCATGTTGCGCCCGCTCGGCATCGACCGTATCCAGGTCGATCCCCTCCTGGTGGCACCCGCCGTCGGCCCGGACATCAGGGTCCGGCCGACCCTGCCCATGCCGTACCCGGGCGCGCCCGCGCTCGTCGGTACCCAACCGGGCTGACCGCCCCTCACTCATCCCCGGAACTCTTCGCATGCCGTCCCCGGTCACCGTGCTGCCGGCCGTGTCGCGCTGGGCGCCACCCGACCCCGACGTCGATCAGCACGCCGTCACCATCGAGATCTCGATCGTGGTCCGGTGTGGTGCGGCCGCCATGGAAACCGCGGCGGAGCTGGCCGAGCGGCTTTCCACGATCGCCGCCGGCGTTGTTCGCCAGGGCAGGCTGCTGCCAGGTGGCCCGGTCGCCGTACCCGACGTGGCCTCGGCACCCGCCGTCGGCGGCGGGACGGCACCGCGCCGGTGGTGGGCGGGACCCGGCCGCCCCGACCAGCCGAGCTGCTGCTGCGACCAGTGAGCCGGACCGCCCACCTCGACGGCGCTCCGGTGTCGTTCACCCGGCGGGAATACGATCTCCTGCTTCACCTGGCCCGCCATCCCCACCAGGTGCTCACCCGTGGACAACTGCTCCGCGAGGTCTGGGGGTACGAGGCGTGCCGGTGTGCCCGCACGGTCGATGGGCACGTGCGCCGGATCCGGCAGAAGCTGGCCGGACGCGGCCCCGTCATCACGACGGTGCACGGCGTCGGCTACCGCCTGGACGCCGGCGACCGGCTGCGGGTGACGACGGGCTGATCTGTCGCCGGCGCGGGATGCGGGGCGTCCAGGCCGGTACCGGTCGCCCGTGCCGGGCCTGGTTGATCCGGTGTCGGGGCGAGCCTGTGAGCGGGTCTACCACCCGCGCCGCGGCGCACCGGAGCACTACGCCCGCGTAGCGCGAAGCAGTCGCGTCGGGCCGGCCTGACGCCGGAACTCTGCTGCCGCCCCCGGTCCAAGCTCCCACAGCGGCTGTCCGCCGACACGGGCAGCCGTTCCGGTCCCCAGGCGCCGTATAGACGGCGTGAAATCGAGGGTGTCACGCGTATAGACGGCGTCAACGGCCTTGTCCGGGGTCGGCTGGGTGGAGTGTGCTGGGTTGGTCGGGACGACGGATCCCGACCAGGTGGGAAGGACGAGGGTGGTCAGGTCGACCCGGCGCGTTCCGGTACGCAGACGCGTGATCCGGCGCGGTCGATGGGCGGTCGGTGCGGTCCAGACAGGGCGTGCCCGTCCCTCGCATCCGGGCCACGGACGCCGCTAGCCCCGCCCCTTCCACCACGCGGCGGGTCAGGGTTTGTACGGCCCTGGCCCGCCGCGTGCCCTTCGTTGAGAGAGCGCAGCCATGCACGACGACAACGTTGCCGGCGCCGTCACCGGCGCCGACCCCGCCGGGTACGTGGAGGTCACCATGCGGCGGGACGGCCGCCTGACGGCACTTCGGATCGACCCCCATGCCATGTACGACCTGACCGCGGGAGAGCTGGCCGGCGCGTGCCTCGAGGCGATCGAGCGCGCGGACTCGGTGCGGTCCCATCCGGGGCGGGCCTTCTGGGGTCTGAAGGACAGCTGATCTCAACAGCGCGGCAGCCCCACGAAGCAACACCGTAAGAAGAGGGTCAACCATGGCAAGAACCGCAACCACTGAAGTCGCCCGTCCACCGGCACCGAGGGACCTGAGGTCCGACCCGGCCAGGACCGCCCTCGTCACCGGCGCCACCACCGGCATCGGCCTCGAGGTCACCCGACAGCTGGCCGCCACCGGCTGGCACGTGCTGCTGCACGCCCGCGACGACGCCGACGGCAGGCGGGCGGTCGACCGCCTGGTGCGTGGCGGCGCGGACCCGCGACGGGTAGAGCTGGTCGTCGCCGACTTCGCCCGGCTCGCCGCGGTGCGCGACCTCGCCAGCGCGGTCGCCGCTCGACCCCACCGGCTGGACCTCCTGGTGAACAACGCGGCTGTGCGGGGTGCCGCGCAGCGGGCGGAGACCGCCGACGGTAACGAGCTGTCGTGGCAGGTCAACTACCTGGCGCACTACCTGCTGACCCGGTCCCTGTTGCCGGCGTTCAGCCCCGGCGGGTCGCGTGTGGTGAACCTCTCGTCAAGCCTGCACCGGATGGGCGATCTGGCCTGGGACGACCTCAACCGCACCGGACGCTACGCCCCGGTCGCCGTGTACGCGCAGGCGAAGCTCGCGCTGACCATGTTCGGCGTGGCGCTGGTCCGGCACGGTGACCGGGGGCTGACCGCGGTGAGTGTCCATCCCGGGGTGGTGCGGACGGGCCTGATGTCCATCTACGGCCGCAGCGGCGCGCCGGTGGTCGACGGCGCGTTGGCGGTGCTGCGCGCGGCGACCGGGGACGCGACGCCGGTCAACGGGGGCTACTACGAGGGCTGCCTGCCTGCGGCGCCAGCCCCGCTGGTGGGCGACTTGGCGGCGGTGGAACGGCTGTGGCAGCTCAGTGCGCGGATGGTGGGGCTGGAGGTGCGCAGCCCGCTCGGGTGAATGCCGCGGCTCTGGCCGCTCCGCCTCCCTACCCGCCGGCTGCACCGCGTCCTGGGCGCCCTGGACGGTTGTCTGCCCCCGAAGATGGCTGAGAGTCAGGAGAACTTCTTCCGCGCGCCGCACACGGTGACCGCGCTGCCGGGCTCCGGGCACTTCCCTCACATGGAGGCGGCTGGGGACATCGCGGCGCTCGTCGCCGTCGCGCCAGTCTGACTCGCCGAGATGCTGCCACCCTGCCCTCGTCGACTCACCCGACACCTGAGGCGGATCCGGCTCCGTCGGCTCCGCCCGGCCGGTCGCTGCCTGCCCTGGCCGCAAGGGGGGCGGGCGGCGGCGTGAGTTGGCCGAACGTGTGCCGGACCAGGCGATTCGCCTCGCCCTGACTGGTCCCGGTGGCCACAAGCAGGTCGCTGACGGCCGTGCGGACCTGCGCGACCACCACCTCACCGGAGAACCCCACCCCCGCCCGGTAGGCGCGGCCCGCCTCGCACACCGCCCGCAACGCCTGTTGGCGGGCCCCGGTGGGATCGTCGCCGGCGGTGAACTCGCGCCGCAGGACCCGTACGGCCTGGGCCAGTGCGGCCACCGCCGCGGGCATCGCCTCGGGGATCGGTTCGCCGTCCTCGATCATCGTCACTGCGCGGCGGATCAGGGTTCCGCTGTTGCGCATGGCCCGGTCTACCGGCTCCACCGACTGCACGTACCGCTCGATGGGGCCGTGCCGGTTGCCCCAGTGCAGCGGGGACAGGGTGTTCGCCTCCCGGGCCCCCTGTGCCGCCTCGCTGAACGCGCCCAGCTGCTTCTTGTTGTCGCGCAGCCGGTCCAGGGCGGCCTGGGCGCGGTCGGCGTCCCGACTTCTCATCGCCTCGTCGGTGGCCTCCAACTGGTCGATGAGCAGGTCCAACGCGGGTTTAGCCGCCCGGTTGACCACCCGGAGCGGGTTCAGCGGCAGCAACACCGCGGTCACCACCAATGTCACCGCGCCGCCGACGAGAGCGGCGACGAACCGGGGGATCTCCAGGTTCGGCACCGACGGGGTGAGGGTGCCGATGAGCACGGCCGTGGCGGCGGACTGGACCACCAGCGCCGGGCTGCCGCCGATGAACACCGAGACGACGACGGCCAGCACCACGATCAGACCAAGCTGCCACGGCCCGGCCCCGATGAGGTAGATCAGCAGGTCGCCGACCAGCACGCCGATCGACACCCCGATGATCAGCTCGACGATCCGGCGCAGCCGCTGGCCGACGGACGCGGCCAGCGCCACGACGGCGGAGATCGGCGCGAACAACGGAAGCGGGATGTGCAGCAGGTCGCTGGCCACCCACCAGGCCAGTCCCGCCGCCAGCCCCGCCTGCGCCGCCAGGCCGGTGCCGGCCCGGACCCGACGCAGCCGATCACGCACCGACTGCGCGGACCGACGCCGCAGCTGCGCCACCGCTACCGCCCCGCGGCCGTCGGCGGCCCGGTCGGCCGGTGCCCGCCGGCTGCCTCGCCTCGGCGGACCGTCACCGACCATGGCGGCTCGTACCCGGTCGGCGGCCGACCAATCCTCCGCCAGGCGTCCGTCCCTTCGCGGGCGCGGAGTCGCGGAGTCAGAAGATCGTCGGCTGGCTCCACGGTGACGCGCCGGGACCACGGAGGTTCACCTGCTCGATACGTACCGGTGGCGGTACGGCACCGGGCGCTGGCCCGCCTCGGCGGCATCCGCCACCCGGCTGGTTCGGCCGGCCCCCGTCGGGTGTCAAGGAGACGTGAAAATGTCGGCCCGGGCCGTCAATTCGGCGTAACGGCCGCCGGCGACACCGCTGGGAGGCGTGAGCATGGACGGCATGACGTCGGGATTGGTCAGACGGCGTGAAGGGGATCTGCGGCTGCGTGGCGGAGCGGAGGTGGTGGCCGTGCACGGCATCCTGCGGCCCCTCGACCTGGCAGGAGCCAGCACGACAGCAGCCGGAGGCTGAGCGCGATGTCCACCCGCGCCGGCCTTCGGCGCCGGGTCACAGCCATCCGCGGCGTTTGAAGATCAGATAGAGAGTGCCGCAGACCAGGGCCATCAGGGCGAGGGCGAACAGGTACCCGTAGCGCCAGTCGAGTTCCGGCATGTGGGTGAAGTTCATGCCGTAGACGGTGCCGATCAGGGTCGGCGCGAACAGGATCGCCGCCCAGGAGGAAATCTTCTTGATCTCTTCGTTCTGGGCGTAGCTGGCGGCCGTGAGGCTGCGCATCTCCTCGTTCTGCGCCTGGGTCACGAGGGTGGTGTTCACGGTGAGGATGTTCTGCAGCAGGTGCCGGAACCCGTCGACACGTTCGACGACCTGGGTGAGGTGGTCGGCCACATCGCGCAGTCGGCGGCGCAGTTCCTCGTCCGTACCGTAGGTGTCGAACCCGGCGGTGAGCGCGTCGAGCACCTTGACCAGCGGGCGGGCGGCTCGCTGGAACTGGATGACCTCGCGGCTGAGTGCGTAGATGCGACGGCTGGCGTTGGGGTCGCCACCGAAGACTTGGGTCTCGATCTCGTCGATGTCGTTCTCCAGTCCGGCGACGACGGGGGCGTAGCCGTCGACAACCTGGTCGAGGACCGCGTACAGGACAGCTTCGGGCCCGAGTGCCAGGACCTGCGGGTCGGCCTCCAGCCGGCGGCGGACGGCGGGGAGGTCGGGCGCCTCGCCGTGGCGGACGGTGATGACGAAGCCGGGTCCGATGAACAGGTGCAGCTCGCTGAACTCGACCTCCTCGCGGTCGTCGAGGTAGCGCGCGGCGCGCAGGACCACGAACAGGGTGTCGCCGTAGCGTTCCAGCTTGGGCCGCTGGTGGGCGTTGATGGCGTCCTCGACAGCCAGGTCGTGCAGCTGGAACTCCCGGGCCAGAGATTGGAGCTGTCCGGTGCCGGGCCGGTAGAGGCCGATCCAGGCCATCGCCCGATCGAGTTCCTGGAGGCAGCGGTAGGTGTCGGCGAGAGTGCCCGGGGAGGCGTGGCGGCGGCCCCGGGCGTAGACGGCGCTGTCGACCACTCGGCTCCGGGTCGGCTCCGGCCGCGCGTCATCCGGCTCATGCTCGTCCAGGCGGCGTCCGAAGCCTCCCGTTCGGGGAGGCCACTCCTTGTCGCCCATCGCCCTCCCGGAAGTCGTCCACCGAGCACAACGCCGTCACGCGGCGCTGGTCCTGCCGCCGGTTCCCCCACCCGATCGGGGTGAAACCCGGCCCCGGCGGCGCCGGCCAGGCCCGCAGAGGCGTCGGGAGACGCGTGTCGGGTACTGGCTGCTGGCCCGACGCTCGCGCAGCGCATACTCCCGACGACGATGGCGAGTTGGGGAGGCACGATGAGCGTCGGCACGCGTGATCGGGCGCGGACCCGGGATAAACGTCCGCTGCGCGACTGGCTGCTGTCGGACATGTCCGCCCGGCCCGCCCAGACGGAAGGCCCGTACGCCCGGCCGCCCGAGCAGCGCCACCACACCTGGTGGAAGGTCATGTGCCTCACCGGCGTGGACTACTTCTCCACCCTGGGCTACCAGCCCGGCATCGCCGCACTGGCCGCCGGGGTGCTCTCCCCGATCGCCACCCTGGTGCTGGTGCTGGTCACCCTGCTGGGCGCGCTGCCGGTCTACCGGCGGGTCGCGCACGACAGTCCGCACGGTGAGGGCTCCATCGCCATGCTGGTGAAGCTCCTGACGTACTGGCAGGGCAAGCTGTTCGTCCTCGTCCTGCTCGGCTTCGCCGCCACCGACTTCATCATCACCATCACCCTGTCCGCGGCGGACGCCACCGCGCACATCGACGAGAACCCATTCTGGCCCGACAGCCTCAAGGGCCACGAGGTGATCATCACGCTGCTGCTGGTGGCGCTGCTGGGAGCGGTGTTCCTCAAAGGCTTCGGCGAGGCGATCGGCATCGCCGTCGGGCTCGTCGGGGTCTACCTGGCGCTGAACGCGGTGGTGGTGTCCGACGCGCTGTGGCGGGTGCTCACCCATCCGAGCGCGGTCGGCGACTGGACGACGGCGTTGACCACCCAGCACGGCGACCCGTTGCTCATGGTCGCGATCGCGCTGCTGGTCTTTCCCAAGCTCGCGCTCGGCCTTTCCGGCTTCGAGACCGGTGTCGCGGTGATGCCACATGTGAAGGGCGATCCGGACGACACGGAGGAGAAGCCGACCGGACGGATCCGCGGCACGCGGCGGCTGCTCACCACCGCCGCGGTCATCATGAGCATCTTCCTGGTCACCAGCAGCATCGCCACCACCGTGCTGATCCCCGCCGAGGCGTTCGAGCCGGGCGGGCCCGCCAACGGGCGGGCGCTGGCCTTCCTGGCCCACCAGAACCTCGGCGAGGCGTTCGGCACCGTCTACGACCTGTCGACCATCGCCATCCTCTGGTTCGCCGGCGCGTCCGCCCTGGCCGGCCTGCTGAACCTCGTCCCCCGCTACCTGCCCCGCTACGGCATGGCCCCCACCTGGGCGCGGGCGGTGCGACCGCTGGTGCTGGTGTTCACCGCCGTGGCGTTCCTCATCACCGTCATCTTCAAGGCCAGCGTCGACGCCCAGGGCGGCGCGTACGCCACTGGTGTGCTGGTGCTGATCACCTCGGCCGCCACCGCCGTCACGCTGTCCGCGCGGCACCGCCGCCAGCACGGCCTCACGATCGCCTTCGGCATCATCGCCGTGATCTTCGTCTACACCACCATCGCCAACGTGGTGGAACGCCCCGACGGCGTGAAGATCGCCGCCTGCTTCATCGCCGGGATCATCGGGGTGTCGCTGTTGTCCCGCCTGTTCCGGGCGTTCGAGCTGCGGGTCAACACCGTCGAACTGGACCCGACCGCGCGGCAGTTCATCACCGACTGCGCACGGCGACGCATCCGGCTCATCGCCCACGAGTCGGCCAGCCGGGACGCCGCCGAGTACCGCGCCAAGCTGGCCCAGATCGTGGCCGACAATGACTTCCCCGCCGACAGCGACGTCATCTTCGTCGAGGTGACCGTCACCGACCCCTCGGACTTCGAGACCGAGCTGCGGGTCACCGGGGCGGTCCTGCACGGCAAGTACCGGGTGCTGCGCCTGTCCAGCTCGTCGGTGCCCAACGCGCTCGCCGCGCTGCTGCTGCACATCCGCGATCTCACCCACCGCCGCCCGCACATCTACTTCGAGTGGACCGAGGGCAACCCGGCCGGCAACTTCCTGCGCTACCTGATCTTCGGCCAGGGCGAGATCGCCCCGGTCACCCGGGAGATCCTGCGCCAGCAGGAGCCGGACCGGTCGCGCCGGCCGCACGTGCACGCCGGCTGACCCTGCCCGGCCGGACGGGCCGGATGGCCCTGCGCCGGCACGGGCGACCGCGCGAGGATGAGGGTGTGCGCGGAGATGTGCCGTCACGTGGGCGCGCGCGACGAGGAGGCGGAGAGCGGTGGACCCGAACCGGGGTACGGGCCGACGTCACCGTCATGCCCACCGGCCGCCGGCGCTGGTCAACCGGGCGACGTTGGCGATCCTGCGCTCCCCACGCTGGCACCGGCTGTTGGACGCTCAGCTCTGCGAGTTGCGCTACCGGGCCAACGACGGTCGGGACATCAGCCTGCCGGTGCTGTACGCCGCTACCGACGACCGGTACGTGGTGCTGGTCGGCGACGCCTCCGACAAGCGCTGGTGGCGCCACTTCCGGCGACCCGGTCCGGTCGAGGTGCGTCGAGGCGGTCGGTGCCGCACCGGGCTCGGCCGAATCCTCACGCCCCCGGATCCGGCGTTCGGCGCGGCGGCGGATATCTACGTCCGGCGGCACGCGGTGCGGGTCGGGCCGAACGACCAACTCCTGGCGGTCGACCTGTCGCCGCAGGCTACCGACTGACCGGGAGGGGTGGCGGACCGGCCGCAACACCCGTCGTGGGGCTCGTTGCCGGTGGTATCTCCGCCTTCCGGGCGGTCAGGGCCGGTACCGGTAGCCCATGCCCGGTTCGGTGATGAGGTGGCGGGGGCGGGCAGGGTCGTCCTCGAGCTTGCGCCGCAGTTGGGCCATGTACTGGCGTAGGTAGTTGGTCTCCTGCTGGTACTCCGGGCCCCACACGTCGTGCAGCAGCTGGCGCTGACTGATGAGCTTGCCCGGGTGGCGCAGCAGCTTCTCCAGCATGGCCCACTGGGTGGGGGTGAGCTTGACCTCCGTACCGTCGTCGCGGGTGACGGTCCGGTCGGCGAGGTTGACCGTGTGTCGACCGACCCGGAGCGCCGAGGGCGCGGCGGCGTCGGCCGGCGTGGCGGTGAGCCGGCGGGTCACCGCCCGTATCCGGGCGAGGAGTTCGTCGACGCCGAAGGGTTTGGTGACGTAGTCGTCGGCCCCGGCGTCCAGCGCGGCGACCTTGTCCTCGCTGCCCGCCCGGCCGGAGAGCACGATGATCGGCACGGCGGTCCAGCCGCGCAGGCCGCGGATGACGTCAACGCCGTCGAGGTCGGGCAGCCCCAGGTCGAGCACCACCAGGTCCGGTGGGTGGGCGGCGGCGGCCTTGAGCGCCGCGGTGCCGGTGTCGGCGACCTGGACGTCGTAGCCGCGGGCGCGCAGGTTGATCCGCAGGGCGCGCAGGATCTGCGGTTCGTCGTCGACGACCAGGATGCGGGTCATTCCTGCGGTCCCTCCGTCGTGGTGTCGGTGGCCGCCGGCAGCCGCAGGACCATGGTGAGGCCGCCACCGGGCGTGGTCTCCGGGGTGATGCTGCCACCCATCGCCTCGGCGAGGCCGCGGGACAGGGCGAGGCCGAGCCCGACGCCGGTCTGGTTGTCCCGGTCGCCGAGGCGCTGGAACGGCAGGAAGACGTGCTCCCACTGGTCCTCGGGGATGCCGGGGCCGGTGTCGATGACCCGCAGCTCGACCTGCCCGGCGTGGGCGCTCGCGGTGACGGTGGGCGGCTGCCCGGGCGGGCTGTGCCGCAGCGCGTTCGCGACGAGGTTGACCAGCACCCGCTCCAGCAGGCCCGGATCGGCGGTGGCGGCGGGCAGGTCGGCGGGGATGTCGGTGCTGACGTCGGCCGCCGCCGGGCCGAGTTCGTCCAGGGCACGGGGTACGGCGTCCTCCAGTCCGATCGCGGCGTGGGTCACGCCCAGCGCACCGGCCTGCAGGCGACTCATGTCGAGCAGGTTCGCCACCAGCCGGCTGAGCCGGTCGAGGGACTCGTCGGCGGTGGCCAGCAGTTCCTCTCGGTCATCGGCGTCGAACTCGATGTCGGGGCTGCGCAGGCTGCTCACCGCGGCCTTCGCCGAGGCCAGGGGCGTACGCAGGTCGTGGCTGACCGCGGCGAGCAGCGCGGTGCGCATCCGGTCGGCCTCGGCGAGCGGGCGGGCGGTGGCCGCCTCCTCGGCGAGGCGCTCCTGCTTCAGGGCGACGGCGGCCTGGGCGGCGAAGGCCTCGACGATGCGCCGGTCGGCGGCCTCGAGCCGCCGGCCGCTGAGCACCACGGTGAGCCGGTCGTCGACCGGCACCGTGGTCTCCCCCGCACTCGGGCTGCACGCCGGCTGGTCACCGACGCTGGCGACCACCCGCCAGGCGCCCTCGTCGCGGGCGCGGTCGGGTCGCCCCTCGGCGTCCGCGGCGAGTTCCAGCACGCTGACCGCGCGCAGCCCGAACGTCTCCCGGAGCCGGTCGAGCAGGGCCGGCAGCGGCCGTTCGCCGCGCAGCACGCCGCCGGCGACAGTGGCCAGGGTCTGTGCGTCGGCGGACGCGCGCGCGGCCTCCCGGGTCCGTCGCGCGGCGACGTCGACGACCCAGCTGACCGCGACGGCGACGCCGACGAAGACGCCGAGGGCGAGCAGGTTGTCCGCCTCGGCGATGGTCAGCGTGTAGAAGGGCGGGGTGAAGAACCAGTTCAGCAGCAGCGACCCGCCGAGCGCGGCGACCAGGGCGGGCCACATCCCGCCGACCAGCGCCACGCCGACGACGCCGGCGAGGAAGAGCAGGATGTCGTTGGTGAGGTTCAGGTCGGGCAGGGCCAGCAGCAGCAGGGTGAGCAGCGGCATGCCGAGCCCGGCGAGCGCGAAGCCGAGCAGCCGGCGTCGCCGTGACAGCGCCGCCGGCACCGCGGCGGCGCGCCGGCCCCGCCCGGCCTCCGGGTGGGTGACCAGGTGGACGTCGATCGGCCCGGACAGCGCGGTGGTGGTCATCCCGACGCCGCGCGAGAGCAGTTGCGCGAAGCGGCCGCGCCGGCTGGCGCCGAGAACGAGCTGGGTGGCGTTGACGCCGCGGGCGAAGTCGAGCAGCGCGGCGGGTACGTCGGTGCCGAGGACCTGGTGGTAGGTGCCGCCGAGGCTTTCCACCAGCACCCGCTGCCGGGCGAGTCGGGCGGGGTCGGCGTCGGCCAGCCCGTCGCTGCGGGCGACGTGCACGGCGAGCAGGTCGGCGCCCTTGCTGCGGTCGGCGATCCGGGCGGCCCGGCGGATCAGGGTGTCGCCCTCCGGCCCACCGGTGAGTGCGACGACGACCCGCTCGCGGGCTTCCCAGGTGGCGGAGATGCCCTGCTGGGCGCGGTACCGGTCGAGCTGGTCGTCGACCTTGTCGGCGAGCCAGAGCAGCGCCAGCTCACGCAGCGCGGTGAGGTTGCCGACCCGGAAGTAGTTGCCCAGCGCCGCGTCGATCTTGTCGGGCCGGTAGATGTTGCCGTGGGCCATCCGGCGGCGCAGCGCCTCCGGCGTCATGTCGACCAGTTCCACCTGTTCGGCGGCGCGGACGATCTCGTCGGGGACGGTCTCCCGCTGGGTGGTGCCGGTGATCTGGGCGACGACGTCGTTGACCGATTCCAGGTGTTGGACGTTGACGGTGGAGAGGACGCTGATGCCGGCGTCGAGGAGCTCCTGGATGTCCTGCCAGCGCTTCTCGTGCCGGGAGCCGGGGACGTTGGTGTGGGCCAGTTCGTCGACGACGGCGACCTCGGGCCGGCGGGCCAGCAGGGCGTCCAGGTCCATCTCGGTGAATCCGGTGCCGCGGTAGGTGATCTCACGCCGCGGCACGACCTCCAGGTCGCCGATCATCGCGTCGGTGTGCGCGCGGCCGTGGGTCTCGACCAGGCCGACCACCACGTCGGTGCCGCGTCCGGCGCGACGCTGGGCCTCCTCCAGCATCGCGTACGTCTTGCCGACGCCGGGGGCGGCCCCCAGGTAGATCCGGAGTTCTCCTCGTGGCACGCAGAACATCCTTCCTGCTCGGGAGCCGCCACGACACCGACCTCGGTCGGTGTCGTGGCGTGGGGGGCCGGTGGCACGGGCGAGACCGGTCGGGTCCGGCCTCGCCCGTGGCGGTGGATCAGCGAGCCGGGAACTGCCGGTCGAGGGCGACGTTGAGCTCCAGGACGTTCACGCCCGGTTCGCCCATGAAGCCCAGCGACCGTCCGGTGGTGTGCTGCTCGACCAGGCGGCGGACCGCCGCCGGGTCCGCGCCCCGCTCGCGAGCGACCCGGTTGACCTGCAACTTCGCGTACGCCGGGGAGATCTGCGGGTCGAGGCCGCTGCCGCTGGCGGTCACCGCGTCGGACGGCACCGCCGGGTCGGCGGGCGCGTCACCACGGATCGGGGTGATCACGCCGCCGGCCGCCACGTAGTCCTCGCCCGGCTTGGCCAGCTCGACCGGCACGCCCTGGTACGAGCCCACGAACGGCGTGGCCGGGGCGGTCTGGTTGACGCTGACCACGCGGGTGATCCGGCCGGTCAGTCCGTCGGCGCGGAACACCGCGAGCACGGCACCGACGCCGTCGGGCGTGCAGTACGGGCGCCGCCCGTCGACGCCCTCGAGTTCCCCGATCGCCTTGCTGCGGGCGCAGACAAGGCTGAGCAGGCTCGGGGTCGACTCGGCCGGGTCGGTGGCGATGGTGTCGACGACGCTCTCCGGGCCGAGGTTGCTGGCCGCGGTCGACGTCGGGTCGTAGCCGTCGCCGGCGGCGGACGGGCGGGACTGGAAGTAACGCGGGACGGGGTTGCCGTCGGCGTCGGTGAAGGACTGCCCGATCAGTGCGCTGCCGACGGTCTTGCCGTTGGCGGTGAGCAGCGAGCCGTCCGCCTTGTCATTGAGGCCGGGCAGCCGGCCCACCGCGACCAGGGCGAGCGGGTACGCCAGCCCCAGCAGGACGGTGAAGACGAGCAGCGCGCGCAGGGCGGCGAGGTGTTGGGCGAGCCAGGTGGGTAGGCGCATCACGAGATCCCTGGGATGAACTGGATGAGCAGGTCGATGAGCTTGATGCCGATGAACGGCACGATGATGCCGCCGAGGCCGTAAAGCCAGAGGTTGCGGCTGAGCAGCTTCGACGCGGCGGCGGGCCGGTAGCGGACACCGCGCAGGGCGAGCGGAATGAGCGCGATGATCACCAGGGCGTTGAAGATGACCGCCGAAAGAATCGCCGACTCGGGGCTGGCCAGCCGCATGACGTTCAGGGCGTCCAGGCTCGGGTAGAGCCCCGCGAACATGGCCGGGATGATCGCGAAGTACTTCGCGATGTCGTTGGCGATGCTGAAGGTGGTCAGCGCCCCCCGGGTGATCAGCAACTGCTTGCCGATCTCCACGATCTCGATCAGCTTGGTCGGGTCGGAGTCGAGGTCGACCATGTTGCCGGCCTCCTTGGCGGCCGACGTGCCGGTGTTCATCGCGACGCCGACGTCGGCCTGGGCCAGGGCGGGGGCGTCGTTGGTGCCGTCGCCCGTCATCGCGACCAGCCGGCCGCCCTCCTGCTCCTTACGGATCAGGGCGAGCTTGTCCTCCGGGGTGGCCTCGGCGAGGAAGTCGTCCACGCCGGCCTCGTCGGCGATCGCCTTCGCCGTACGCGGGTTGTCACCGGTGATCATCACGGTCCGGATGCCCATCCGGCGCATCTCGTCGAACCGCTCCCGCATGCCGGTCTTGACCACGTCCTTGAGGTGGATGACGCCCAGGGTGCGGGCCGGCTCCCCGTCGAGGTGCTCGGCGACCACCAGCGGGGTGCCGCCGATGCCGCTGATCTCGTCGACGAGTTGGCCGACCTGCTCGGTCGGGTGACCGCCGTTCTCGCGTACCCACTTCATCACCGCGGCGGCGGCGCCCTTGCGGATCCGACGGACCCCGCCGGCGACGCTCTCCGCGCCGAGGTCCACGCCGCTCATCCGGGTCTGCGCGGTGAACGGCACGAAGGTGGCGTGCGGGATGACGCCCGGCTCGCGCTCCCGCAGCCCGAAGGCGTTCTTGGCGAGCACGACGACCGAGCGGCCCTCGGGGGTCTCGTCGGCGAGGCTGGACAGCTGGGCGGCGTCGGCGACCTGCTCGGCGGTCACCCCCTCGACGGGCAGGAACTCGGCGGCCTGCCGGTTGCCCAGGGTGATCGTGCCGGTCTTGTCGAGCAGCAACGTGTTGACGTCGCCGGCGGCCTCGACGGCCCGGCCGCTCATCGCCAGGACGTTGCGCTGCACCAGCCGGTCCATGCCGGCGATGCCGATGGCCGAGAGCAGCGCGCCGATCGTGGTGGGGATCAGGCAGACCAGCAGCGACACCAGGACGACGCCGCTGACGCCCGCGTCGGTGATCGCGCCGCTGTCCGACGCGGCCGCCTGGTACCCCTTGGAGAAGATCGCCAGGGGCTGGAGGGTGACCACGGCCAGCAGGAAGATGATGGTGAGCGCGGCGAGCAGGATGTTCAGCGCGATCTCGTTCGGGGTCTTCTGCCGGTTCGCGCCCTCCACCAGGGCGATCATCCG
This sequence comes from Micromonospora sp. IBHARD004, assembly GCF_052814115.1. Lineage (NCBI taxonomy): Bacteria > Bacillati > Actinomycetota > Actinomycetes > Micromonosporales > Micromonosporaceae > Micromonospora > Micromonospora sp. IBHARD004. Next base: position 618,120 of record NZ_CP199934.1, on the reverse strand, counting down.
GTCGATGAAGCTCTCCCCCGGCTTCTGGGTGATCTTGACGACGATCCGGTCGGAGAGCACCTTCGTACCGCCGGTGACCGCGCTGCGGTCGCCGCCGGACTCCCGGATCACCGGGGCCGACTCGCCGGTGATGGCGGACTCGTCCACGCTGGCGATGCCCTCGACCACGTCGCCGTCGCCCGGGATGATCCCGCCCGCCTCGACCAGGACGACGTCGCCCTGCTTGAGCGCGGGGGCCGGCACGGCCTCGTCGCGGTAGGTGTTCGCCGCGGCGCCGGGCGTCCAGCCGATCAGGCGGGTGGCGATGGTGTCCCTCTTCGCCTGGCGCAGGGCGGCGGCCTGGGCCTTGCCCCGGCCCTCGGCGACCGCCTCCGCCAGGTTGGCGAAGAGCACGGTCAGCCAGAGCCAGACGGTGATCGCCCAGGCGAACACCGACGGGTCGGCCACCGCCAGGACGGTGGTGAACGCGGCGCCGATCTCGACGATCAGCATCACCGGGTTGCGCCACAGGGTGCGCGGGTCGAGCTTGCGCAGCGCGTCCGGCAGGGACCGGAGCAACTGCTTGGGGTCGAGCAGGCCCCCGCCGACCCGGTTGCCATGGATGGCCGGGGTGCCGGCGGTCGGCTCCTGGCCGGCCCCGGATGTCACTGGTGTGACGGACATGTCCTTGTTCCTCATGATTGTCACAGCCCCTCAGCGAGGGGGCCGAGCGCGAGCGCGGGCAGGAAGGTCAGCGCGACGAGGATCACCGTGACGCCGACGACCATTCCGATGAACAGCGGTCGGTGGGTCGGCAGGGTGCCCTCGGAGGCGGGGGTGGGTGCCTGGCGGGCCAGCGAGCCGGCCAGCGCGAGCACGAAGATGATCGGCAGGAACCGGCCGAGCAGCATGCACAGGCCCAGCGCGGTGTCCCACCAGGTGGTGTTGACCGTGATGCCTGCGAAGGCGGAGCCGTTGTTGTTGCTCGCCGAAGTGAACGCGTAGAGCACCTCGGACAGCCCGTGCGGGCCGACGTTGAGCGCCGTCGAGTTGTTGCCGGTGGCGAACGCGGCCGCGGTGCCGACCAGCACCAGCGCCGGGGTGATCAGGAAGTACAGCGAGGCGAACTTGATCTCTCGCGAGCCGATCTTCTTGCCCAGGTACTCGGGGGTCCGGCCGACCATCAGGCCGGCGACGAAGACGGTGATCACCGCGAGGATGAGCAGGCCGTAGAGGCCGGAACCGGTGCCGCCGGGCGCGACCTCGCCGAGCATCATGTTGACCATCGTCATCATGCCGCCGAGTGAGGTGAACGAGTCGTGGAACGAGTTCACCGCACCGGTCGAGGTCAGCGTGGTGGCGGCGGCGAAGGTGGCCGAGTTCGACACGTCGAACCGCACCTCCTTGCCCTCCAGGGCCGCGCCGACCGCCTGCGGCACGGTCCCGTGCCCGGCGAGCTCGAAGACGTTGGTCAGGGCGATGCTGACGAACGCCAGGATCCCCATCACGGCGGCGATCGCGTAGCCCTGCCGGTTCTGCCCGACCATCCGGCCGAACACCCGGGGCAGGCTGAACGGGATCAGCAGGATCAGGAAGAGCTGCAACCAGTTGGTCCACGCGGTCGGGTTCTCGAACGGGTGGGCGCTGTTGACGTTGTAGAAGCCGCCACCGTTGGTGCCGAGCTCCTTGATCACCTCCTGGCTGGCCACCGGTCCGCCGGTGACGGTCTGGCTGCCACCGGTCAACGTGGTCAGGTCGGTGCCGGCGGAGAGGTTCTGCACCGCGCCACCGATCATCAGGGCGAGCGTGGCCAGCACCGCGACCGGCAGCAGGATCCGCAGCGTGATCCGGGTCAGGTCCACCCAGAAGTTGCCCAGCTCGCCGGTGCGGCTGCGGGCGAAGCCGCGCACCAGCGCGACCGCGACCGCGATGCCCACGGCGGCGGAGACGAAGTTCTGCACCGCCAGCCCGGCCATCTGCACCAGGTGGCCCATCGTCGACTCACCGGAGTAGGACTGCCAGTTCGTGTTGGTCACGAACGACACCGCGGTGTTCCAGGCGCCGTGCGGCACCACCGGGTCGAAGCCGAGCGACAGCCAGAGGTGATTCTGCACCCGCTGGAACAGGTAGAGGAACAGGATCGAGAGGGCGGAGAAGGCGAGCACGCTGCGGGCGTACACGCCCCAGGACTGCTCGGCGGCCGGGTTGACCCCGACCAGCCGGTAGATCCCGCGCTCGACCCGGGACTGCCGGGTACCGGAGACCACCCGGTACATGTAGTCGCCGAAGGGTTTGTAGACCGCGACGATCGCCGCGATCAGGGAGAGGATGAAGATGACGCCGGCTGTTGTCATGGTCATCAGAAGCGCTCCGGGAACAGCAGGGCCACGACCAGGAACACACCCAGGCCGATCGCCAGCACCAGGCCGACGGCGTTGACGGCGCTCACAGCTTCTCCACCGCCCGTACCACCAGGGCGAGCGCTGCGAACAGCGCCACCGTCACGAGCACGAACACCACGTCAGACACAGCTGACTCCTCATCGCGGATTCATTCGTCACGACCGCCTTCCGGTCGCGCCGGGCAATCAAAACGCCACACCCTTTAGAAGGACAGGGGCTATAACGCGACCATGACGGGTAGCTGCCGATTCTTGACGCGCTTTTGACGCAGGCCCCTGATCGGGTGACCCCGGTCACCGCACGTCGGCGGTCAGCGGCGCGTGCCCCACGACGGCAGGATGGGTGGCAGGTCCGCCCGAATCGCCGTCGTCCGCCGGGCCGGGCGGATCAGGGCGTGGTCGTCGGGGAGGGTCCGCCCGTACTGGTCCGGAACAGCTCCCCAGCCGTGCAGCGGGTACGGCTTCCGCGACGGCGGCTCCGCCCAGCGGTCTTCGGCGCGACGGGCGGTGCACAGGTGGGTCCAGTCCTCGCCAAGGTCGAACAGGTAGGCGAATGAGGCGCCGGGGTGCAGGAGGTCGAGCCGGCGGGACCGGCCGTCCAGGGTGCCGGGAAAGGCTGGTCCGTCCCGCCACGCCGACCAGCTCACCTCGATCCCGACGGGCAGCACGAACATCCGCAGGTGATCCAGGTCCCGGCGGCCGAAGGCGACGTCGATCGCCTCCGCGAGGTCGGCGAAGGTGTGCGCCGAACTTGCCGCGAAGACGCGACCCGGGCGTGGCCACCAGTCCTGGCCACGCCCGGTCACCAACTCCACCGCGATCGACAGGGTGCCGCCGACCCCGCCGGGCGTCCCGTCCTGCTCGGCTTCGGCGCGGTCACGCCGCACGGGGACCGCCCGGCGCGTCGTCCGGGGGCGCGACGACGCTGGTACGGGGCCTCACCACCGACGGGTACCGAGCTGCCTCCTCGCCGTCGGCCGAGGCCATCGCGCGCAGGCGCCGGTAGCCGGCGCCGAGGACCGCGGCGAACGCAATCAACGCCGCGTAGGTCCAGGCGTCACCGCCACCGGTCAGCTCACCGAACCGGTGCGCGAGGAACCCGACGAACGTGGCCATCGCCAGGGCCGTCACCGCGGCGACCGCCCGCAGGTCCGCCACCAACGCCGCGTACGCCCCGGCGGCGACGGCGACGAGGAGCGCCCGGGCCGCCAGGTCCACCGGCGGGAACACGGCAGCAGCCAGCAGCACCGCCCCGACCATCGCCGCCCAGCCGACCGCGACGCTGATCCCCGTCGGTGTCGACTCCCCGTACGTCCCGGTGTTCCGATCTCGATCGACAGCCACAGCACGCCTCCGGCGACAGCGAGGGCCCGCACCTCAGGCCCGCCTCTGGCCATACCAGTCCCGGCCCGCAGCCGCCGTCGATGGCTTTCACACGTTCGCTACGCCCGGCGGAGGATTTTTGACATCGCTTTGACGGTCCGCCGGCAGCCACGTTCAAAGCCGTTCCGACTTGTCCTTCCCGGTGGCGGGAAAAGCGCGTGAAAAGTGCGGCCCGCGGCATCAGCATCTTGTATCGGAGCCCGCCCGACCCAGGTCAGGCCGGGCATATTCGGGCTCATGCCCGATGCCGCGACGTTGGTCGATTCCGACCCCGACCAACGCCTGACCGACCAGACCGGCCTCCTACGCCGGCGGCCCTGGCGGCCCGTCCGATCAGGCAGCCGCAGTGCGGCCGGTCGCGACCAGTTGAGCGGCCTCGGCGGCCTCGCCGCCCTGTCGCTGGACGCGATGGCGTCGGTGGCGTCGGTGGCGTACGGCCCCGAGGCCATCGTCCTGGTGCTGGCTGCCGCCGGCGGGATCGGGCTGGGGTTCACGCTGCCGGTCACCCTGGCCATCGCCGGGCTGCTCGCGGTCCTCGTCCTGTCGTACCAGCAGGTCATCGGGGCCTTCCCCGACGGCGGCGGCGCCTACGCGGTGGCGAAGCGGCACCTGTCCCGGCGGACCAGCCTGGTGGCGGCGGCCTCGCTGGTGGTGGACTACGTGCTCAACGTGGCCGTCTCCGTTGCCGCGGGGGTGGCCGATGTTCGGGTGGCGGAGCCGGGCGGCAGAGCGGGCCTCGGTCCGGATCCGGTGCAGCAGCTGGGGGTCGGCCGCCAGCTCCGGGGAGAGCACCTTCACCGCCACGTCCCGCCCGAGCACCTCGTCGTGGGCACGCCAGACCACCGACATGCCGCCGGCACCCAGCCGGTCCAGCAGCCGGTAACGGCCGTCCAGCATCGACCCGACGTTCACGATCTGAAAGTGCCCCGGCCGCCGTCCGGGGAAACACCGGACGGCGGGCCGCCGGGGTGGATGACCGGCGTCAGCGGTCGGGCAGCGCCTGGCCGAGCTGCGTCGTCCCGGCGACGAGGACCTCGTACCCGCTGGCGCTGATCTTGCCATCCTGGCGCAGGTCGATGAGCTTCTCGGCGAACTCGCGCAGCTGCTCCCGCGCCTCGTCCGTCTCGCCGTCGGCGATCTTCTCCTCCACCTCGCGCAACCGTTTCCCCAGCTCGTTGCCGACTCGGGGGCGTAGCTGCCCCTGCTGCACGAGCCCTTCCACGGTGGTCCCCAGCCCCGCCACGAGTTCCGCCGGGCTGGCCGCCCGCCGTGGGGCGGGGGACGACGAGGACGGGGAGCTGGTGGGCGTGGGCGAGGCTTCCTCGGTCACCGGCTCGGTGGGGTCGGCGGGGGCGGACGTGCCGATCGCCACGGTGGAACCGGTGGCGGGACCGGCGTCCTCATCGCCGGCGAAGGCCACCATGAGCATGGCGGCCACCATCGCGACGCCAGCTCCCCCCACCGCCAGCCACATCAGCCGACGTCCATCGTCGGGGGCGCGGTGGCGGCTGCCGGCCGGCCGGACCAGCGGCAGCACGCTCGTGGGCGGGGCCACGTCGGCGCCGTACTGGTCACGGGGGGCGGACACGCCGGACATCATGCCATTTCGGGGAGCCGGCCGGGAGCCCGGAGTCTGCCACCGCAGTGCCACGCGGAGTCGAAAGAGCAGTTCCGGGACCTGCCGGGCTGGGACCGGTACGCCGCCGCGCACTGGCTCAACCTGCGCCGCTGGCTGGACGACAACCCGGACGACGAGCTCGCAGGGGAGCTGCGGCGGGAGCTGACCGAGGACCCGGTCCGCCACGTCCGCTACCGGCGGGAGTACCTGGGCTGGGGCGTCTTCGCGCTGCTCCGGCACTGACGGCCGGACCGGCGCCCCCTCGATCCCGGTGGCGAGGGGGCCGGTCCGACCGGGCCCCGGCGAGACATAGCGGAGCGCGACGACGCCGCCGATGAGTCCACGCTCACCCGCTTAGCGGACGGCTACGCAGGGTAAACCAGGATCATGGGACAGTTGCGCACGTCGCCGCCGCCGCCGCGGGCCACCGAACTCGAGCGGTGGGACCTCGGCACGGCCGCGGAACTGCGCCAGCTGAGGGCGTCGCTGTGCGCGGCGCTGACCCGCTACGGCCTGGCCCAGGGGGAGGAGCTCGACGAGGTGCCCGGCCTGGTCGTGCTGGTCGCCACCGAGCTGGCGAGCAACGCGCTGCGGCACGGCATCCCGCCGACCATCGTCACGCTGCTCGCCGCCGACGACTGCTTCATCCTCGACGTCGCCGACCACGACCTGGCCAGCGTGCCCGAGCTGGCCGAAACCCACCCGCTCGACTCGGGCGGACGCGGGCTGCTGCTGGCGCAGTCGGTCTCCCTCGCCGTCGGCTGGTACGCGACGGACGACACCAAGAACATCTGGGCCTCCTTCCCCCGCTGAGGGCGGGCCGGCCCGGGCAGCGCCCCGGCTCGACGGCCGGCTAGAAGCCCGCCAACGGGTGCGGGACGTACGACGCCTCCAGCGCCGCCACCTCCTGGTCGGTCAGCTCCAGCTCCAGCGCGGCCACCGCGTCGGTCAGGTGCTCCGGCTTCGTCGCGCCGACGATCGGCGCGGTCACCGCCGGGTTGCGCGCCACCCAGGCCAGTGCCACCTGCGCCCGCGGTACGCCCCGCGCCTCGGCGATCCGGGCCACCGCCTCGACGACCCGCCGGTCCGGCTCCTCGGTACGCGCGTAGAGCCTCCGGCCGAACTCGTCGGTCTCCGCCCGCGCGGTGCGCTCCCCCCAGTCCCGGGTCAGCCGCCCCCGCGCCAGCGGGCTCCACGGGATCACCGCGATCCCCTGGTCCACGCAGAGCGGCAGCATCTCCCGCTCCTCCTCGCGGTAGAGCAGGTTGTAGTGGTTCTGCATGGAGACGAAGCGGGTCCAGCCGTGCCGCTCCGCGGCCCAGAGCGCCTTGGCGAACTGCCAGGCGTACATCGAGGAGGCGCCGAGGTAGCGGACCTTTCCGGCGCGGACCAGGTCGTGCAGCGCCTCCAGGGTCTCCTCGATCGGCGTTCCCGGGTCCAGCCGGTGGATCTGGTAGAGGTCCACGTAGTCGGTGCCGAGCCGGCGCAGGCTGGCGTCGATCTCGCTCATGATGTGCTTGCGGGACAACCCGCCCCGGTTCGGCCCCGGACCCATCCGGCCGTGCACCTTGGTCGCGATGACCACCTCGTCGCGGCGGGCGAAGTCCTTCAGCGCCCGGCCGACGATCTCCTCGCTGGTGCCGTCGGAGTAGACGTTGGCGGTGTCGAAGAAGTTGACCCCCAGCTCCACCGCCTGCCGGATGAACGGCCGGCTCTCCTCCTCCGGCAGCGACCACGGGTGCGGGCCGCGGGCGGGGTCGCCGTAGCTCATGCAGCCCAGGCAGAGCCGGGACACCTCCAGGCCGGTCGCCCCGAACTTCACGTACTCCACGCGGACCTCCTCCTCAGCGCCAGCCGTGCTTCGGCTCGTAGCCGAGCACCCGCCGGGCCTTGTCGATCGAGAGCAGCGTCTCGTTGCCGGTCAGCTCCCGGCGCACCGGAACCCCCGGGAAGACCTCCGCGGCCAGCTCGGCGGTGGGGCGGCTCATCACCGTGTCGGCGTTGGCGATGATGAAGACGTCCATCCCGGTCGCGTCGTGCTCCAGCGCCCGGCGGACCGCCTGCGCCCCGTCCCGGGCGTCGATGTAGCCCCAGAGGTTCCAGGAGCGCAGCGACGGATCGGCGTCGTACCCGGGGAAGGCGGCGTAGTCGGCCGGCTCCATCACGTTGGAGAACCGCAACCCGATCGCCTTGAGCCGGGGCTCCCAGCGGCAGAACTGGGCGACCATCTGCTCCTCCAGGTGCTTCGCCAGCGCGTACGACGTCTCCGGCCGGGCCGGGTACTCCTCGTCCACCGGCAGGTACGGCGGCGGGGTCCCGAACGGCAGGCCGAGCAGCGTCTCGCTGGACGCCCAGACCACGTTGGTGATGCCGACCGCCCGGGCGGCGGAGAAGACGTGGTAGCTGGCGGTGATGTTGTTGCGGAAGGTCACCGCGTTCCCGGCGACGCCCGGCCCCGGGATGGCGGCCAGGTGCACCACCGCGTCCACCCCCGAGTAGCGCTCATCGATGCCGGTGAACGCCTCCAGCACCTGACCCTGGTCGGTCAGGTCGATCCGGGTGAACGGGCAGCGCGGCTCGGCCGGCGCGACCAGGTCCAGGTTCACCACGTCGTACGAGTGGGCGAGCAGCTCGTCCACGACCGCCCGGCCGAGCTTTCCGCTGCCTCCGGTGACCACGACCCGACTCATCCGCGTCCCCTCCCCGGGGCCCTGGGCCCCTGCCGCGCGCCACGTGTCCGCGGTCCATCTCACCACCGCCGGCCGCGCGGCGCCGGTCGGGGGCGGGTCGCCGCCCGGCGGCCCCCGTCAGTCCTCGGCGGGGACCGGGTCGTCGTACTGGCCGGTCGGGCCGGTGTGCAGGGCGTCGTCCACCCGGGGCCAGGCGTTCGGCGTGCAGCCGTGCAGGCCGAGCGTCTGCTGCTCCATCACCGGCGCCGGCCCGCCGGCCCGTGGGCACAGCTCGTGGCCCCGGCCCAGGCGGTGGCCGACCTCGTGGTTGAGCAGGTACTGCCGGTAGCTGCCCAGATCGTCGAAGTGCGGGACGCCACGGCGCCGAGGGCGGTGGCGGTGCGAAAGCTCCCGGTGCCCCGGGGCGGGTAGCTGACGGTCGGCTCCCGTGGCGGGGCGATCCGGCCCGCCGCCGGCTTCTCCGGCACGGGCGCGGGCGCCGCCGGGCGCGCCGGGGCCGGGCCGGTGGCGGGCCGGGCGCCGGCCGTGGCCAGCAGGTCGGGGCCGCCGCGCCGGGCGGCGTACGCGCCACCGGCGGCCAGCCCGACCGCCACCACCACCAGCGCCAGCAGGGTCACCGAGCCGGCGCGGGACGCCCGACGTCGCCGGTGCAGGCCGCCGTCCCGCGTGGTACGCCCGCCCACATCGATCTCCGTCCGTCGCCGCCCCTGGTCCGCCCAGGAGTACGGACGAGCGGCCCGGTCGGTTGACCGTCGGCGGGAGAATCCGCGCGCCGGCGGTCGATGGTGAGGTCGCTCACGGGTCGCGGCGCCCGGGGCGCCGGTACCGTTCGGGGCGGGTGCGCACCTCGCCACCCGTGGTCGCCCGCACCGGAACGACCGTGGAGAAGGGGTCAACCCGTGCCGGACGCCGACAACCTGGTCGCTGCCGCCCTCGTGGCGGCGCGCGGCACCGACGTACGCGAGGCGGAACGCGCCCTGGACCGGCTGGTGGTCGGCGACGGCCCCGCGGTGGACGCGGCGCTCCTCGCCCGGCTGCGCCGCGGCGTCGGCCGGCTCTGGCCGCGTGGCTGGCAGCCGGTCGACCTGGACCGGATCGCCGCCCGGCGGCTCGACCCGGGTGCCGCCCGGCTGGTCCGGGCGGCGGTCGCCGCCCAGCGCGCCGCCCTGCCCGGGGCCGTTCCGCAGTGGTTCGACGAGCAGGTGGCCGAGCTCGACGCCGGGTGGGAGACCGAGGTCGACTGGCTGAACCGGTGGGCGGCCCGGGTGGGCGTGGACCGGATCACCGCGCTGCGCGACGCGGTGGACGCGCTCGGCCTGGTCGAGGGGCTGCCCCCGATCGCGCTGCTCCGCCCACCGCCGGGTAGAGCGGCCGCCACCCCGCGGGTGTCCGCCCCGGTCTCCGGGTCGCGGATGCTGGACCGGGTACGCGCGCTGCTGGCCAAGGCCGAGTCGACCACCTTTCCGGCCGAGGCGGAGGCGCTGACCGGCAAGGCCCAGGAGCTGATGGCCCGGCACAGCATCGACGCCGCCCTGCTTGACGCGACCGCCGAACGGCCGGACCAGCCGGGTGGGATACGGCTGAGCACCGACGCCCCGTACGCGGCCGCGAAGGCGCTGCTGGTGCAGGAGGTGGCGGCGGCCAACCGGTGCGAGTCGGTCTGGTCCGACGACCTCGGCTTCGCCACCGTGCTCGGCTTCCCGGCGGACCTGGCGGCGGTCGAGCTGCTGCACACCTCGCTGCTGGTGCAGGCCACCGCCGCGATGCTGCGCGGCAGGGGTGAGCGGCGGACGAAGACCGGCAGCCGGCGGACCAAGGGCTACGACGAGTCGTTCCTCAACGCGTTCGCGCTGCGGATCGGGGAGCGGCTGCGGGCGGCCACCGAGTCGGCGAACCGGGAGGCGGTCGAGGAGCGGGGCGACGACCGGCTGCTTCCGGTCCTCGCGGCCCGCTCGGACGCCGTGCGGGAACGGCTGGACACCCTCTTCCCCGGGGTCACCCGGCACCGCCTCCAGGTGCGGGACGCGGAGGGCTGGTCCTCCGGGACGTCGGCCGCCGACCGGGCCTCGCTCGACGCCGGCGCCCCGGCCCGCCGGGCGGTACGCGGGCGGCGCTGACCCCTTCCGGAATTTCCCCGGGTGAGGATGTCGGGTACGGCGCCTCGGCTCCGACCCCTCACCGAGAGGCGCCCACACCTGTGGCCCGTACCCGAGGAGTGCACCGTGAAGTACATGCTGCTGATCTGGAACCGCCCCGGCTTTCTGGAGGAGCTCTCCGAGCAGGAGCGGAACGCCATCTTCGGCGAGGTCGACGTGATCATGAAGGAGCTGACCGAGTCGGGTGAGCTGGTCGGCGGGCAGGCGCTCGCCGACCCGTCGCAGACCCGGACGGTCCGGTCCGTCGGCGGCCGCGCGGAGATCACCGACGGCCCGTTCATGGAGAGCAAGGAGCAGTTCGCCGGCTACCTGATGGTCGACTGCGAGAGCCCGGAGCGGGCCGCCGAGATCGCCGCGAGCTGGCCGGACGTCCGACGGGGCGTCGGCGTGCTGGAGGTGCGGCCGGTGATGGACGAGGCCGGGACGGAGATGTGACCGCTGCCGACCACGCCGTCGGGGACCTGCTGCGCACCCTGGCGCCGCAGGTCCTCGCCGTCCTCGTCCGGCGGCACGGCCAGTTCTACGCCTGCGAGGACGCCGTGCAGGAGGCGCTGCTCGCCGCCGCCGTGCAGTGGCCCGCGCAGGGCGTGCCCGAGCACCCCCGCGCCTGGCTGGTCACCGTGGCGACCCGCCGGCTCACCGACGAGTGGCGCAGCGAGCGGGCCCGCCGCGACCGCGAGGTCGCGGTGGCGCTCCGCGAGCCCGGGTACGCGGCGGTCGCGCCGCCCGCCGACGAGGAGCCGCCGACCGGGGACGACACGCTGAAGCTGCTCTTCCTCTGCTGCCATCTGGCGCTCACCGTCCCGGCGCAGGTGGCGTTGACGCTGCGGGCGGTCGGCGGCCTGACCACCGCGCAGATCGCCGGGGCGTACCTGGTGCCGGAGGCGACCATGAGCCAGCGGATCCGCCGGGCCAAGCAGCGGATCGAGGCGACCGGGTCCCGCTTCGTCCTGCCCTCGGCCGCCGATCGCGACGAGCGGCTGCGCGCCGTGCTGCACGTGCTCTACCTGGTCTTCAACGAGGGCTACACCGCCTCCACCGGGCCCGACCTGCAGCGGGCGGAGCTGACCGGGGAGGCGATCCGGCTGACCCGGGAGCTGCGCCGGCTGCTCCCGGACGACGGCGAGGTCACCGGGCTGCTGGCGCTGATGCTGCTCACCGACGCGCACCGGGCCGCCCGGACCGGGCCGGCGGGTGAGCTGGTCCCGCTGGCCGAGCAGGACCGCAGCCGCTGGGACCGGGCCGCGATCGAGGAGGGGGTGGCCCTGGTCACCGAGGCGCTGACCTGGTCGCCGCCCGGGCCGTACCAGCTCCAGGCGGCGATCGCCGCGGTGCACGCCGAGGCACCGTCGGCGGCGGAGACCGACTGGCGGCAGATCGTCGCGCTCTACCGGCTGCTCGCGCGGATCGCGCCGAACCCGATGGTCACTCTCAACCAGGCCGCCGCGGTGGCCATGGTGGACGGCCCGCGCGCCGGGCTCGCCCTGCTGGCGCCGCTGGACGCCGACGAGCGGACGGCCGGGCACCACCGCCTCGCCGCCGTCCGCGCCCACCTGCTGGAGCTGGCCGGCGAGCGGGCGGCGGCGCGGGCGGCGTACCGGGCCGCCGCCCGGGGCACCACCAGCCTCCCGGAGCGGCGTTACCTGGAGGTACGGGCCGCCCGGCTCGCCGCCGACCGATGAGTTCTCGCGCCGAGGGGGGTCCACCGGACCTGGGAAACGTGACCAGTCAGATCTCCATCTCCCTGGACGGATACGTGGCCGCGCCGGGCCAGACCGGCTGGTGGGGTGACGACCCGCCGCTCCGCGTACTGGTCTTCGTGCTGACCCACCATCCCCGCGAGTCGCTGGTGATGCGCGGCGGCACGCCGCTCTTCGCGGGGCAAACGACGCCCGGCTGGAGCCGGTGCGGGTGGTCGCCGCGCCAACCGTCACCCACGTCACGTACCGGGTGTTGCGCTGATCAGAACAGCCGACCCCGGTACGGGTGGGTGAGGCCCCACTTCTCCTCCCACCGCAGCAGGGCCGCCTGCCATTCCGGAAGGTCGGGACGGTACTCACGGATCAGCTCCCGCTCCGGCAGGCTCACCAGGTAGCGCCAGTAGCTCTCCAGGGCGTCCCGGACCTCGTCGACCGTGTATTCCCCGCGCTGGTGCTCGAGCCACTGGTTCTGCAGCAAGACGCCCTGCTGGGTGAACTCCACCTCGAACTTGTCACTGCTCCACTCCTCGAACGGCGCCCGCCCAGCCGCGACATCATCGATCATGGCCAGGCCGTCGAGGCAGACCAGGAACTGGCGCGAGATGTCGGTGATCAGCCAGACCCCGAGGGTCGTGTACCGGTCGTCCTTCACCTGGTAGGCCGGAAGGTTGAACTGGTTGAGGGAGAAGGTGATGAAGGTCAAGGCAAGCCTTCCGAGGATCAGAGGACGGGCCACCCGTGCGTGAAGCCGTCGGGGCCATCGTAGAAGCCCTGGATGGTCACCTCTCGGTACGTGCCGATCCAGGTCCCGTCCGGCTGTCGGACGGCATTCTGGAAGGCCCCGCTGATGGCATTGTCCACCTGCGCGGGGGTCCAGTCGTCCGGGAAGAAGGTGCTGACCCCGCCGTTGCCGGCCTTGGGCTTCCACTCACCGTGCGGCGGATTGCGGGTCGGGTCGAAGAACTCGGGTTCCGCCTCGTACGCGCCGTTCGTCGGGTGCCGGTTGACCGTGCCGGGCCTGATTCTGCGGCCGGGAAAGTCCTGACCGCCGGGTCGATAGTGATAGCCGGAGCCCTTGGTGAGGCCGGGTCGGACATGCCCGCCGAAGACGTGGTCGACGAAGTGCGGCTTCATCCGGCCCGGCCGGTTGCGCCCCTTGGTCTTCTTCAGGAAGCGCAGCGCGGCCCGCATCAACCGCCCGCCGGCCCTACCTCCGCTCATCCCCCGGTCACCCGTCGATCAGCTTCCAGATGACCTCCTGGATGAGGTTCCCGACGATGGTCCGGGCGAGTTGCTGGAAGACCGGGATCTCCAGCAACGAGGCGCCGAAGGTGACCGCGGCCGTGGCGACCGCCTGGGCGATCTGGATGGCGAGGACCACCAGTTGCACGATCACCGCGATCTTCAGCGCGAGGACGATCGCGCCGCAGATGATCAGGCCGGTTCCGGTGAGCACGGCGGCGGTCACGCCGTCCCGGAGGCTGTCGGCGGGGCTGTCCTCCTTGGTCCACCAGGCCTGGAAGGCGCTGATGTCCTGCCCGGCGTGGGTGGTCCAGACCGCGCTCGCGCCGGTGTCCGCCTCGGCGACCACCCCGGCGAGAGTGCCGGAGAAGCCGATCCAGGCGTTCCCCATCTCGAAGAGCCGGGTCTCGTCCGCCTCGGGCCAGGTGTAGCCGAGGACGCCCAGCAGCGAGCGCAGCTCGCCGGGAAGTTCGAGGCCCACCGCTCAGCCTCCCAGGCCCTGCTGGAGGCCGTCGAAGCCTTTCGTGATGGCGGCCTCGACCTGCGCGTACCGGGTGGCCATGCCGGTGAGGTCGGTGCCGGCGGCGGCGATCTCCTGCAACGCGCTGTCGAAGCAGTCGAAGGCGAAGGCGGACACCTCGTCGTGGGCCGCGCCGATCAGCGAGCCGATATCGTCCGACCCCCAGGGCCGGCCGAAGCTCTCCAGCTCCGCGCGGAACGCCGCCAGCGCCTCGGTGAAGCGGGTGGCGGCGCCCTCCAGCGCCCGCCCCGAGCCGCTCAGCCCCTCCGGGTCGATCTGGAGGGCCATCACTTCCCGCCCTGGCGGGCGAGCCGATCCTGGGCCTCGATCAGGGAGTCGGTGAACTTGGTGAGCTGCCGGCCGGCGTCCTCCTGGATCCGCCGCAGCTGGTCGCCGAGCCCACCGAGGTCGACCTGCCCCGGCACCGCGCCGGCCGCCTTCTCCTGGAGGTCGGCGAGCGCCTCGTTGACCGCCCGGGTGATCTCCTCGGCGAGCGACTCGCTCGCCATTCGCATGACCCGGGGGTCGAGGGCGAGCGCGGTGACCCGACCGGGCGGCGCCACGGTCGCCCGGACCATGCCGTCGGCGGCTTCTCCCACGCCCTCGGGCGGCACCACGTCGTCCTGCGGGCCACCGCCGAACTGACCGAGCGCGGACATGGTCTCGGACAGCAGGCGGCCGAGACCGGACGGATCGATCGGGTCTGCCATGGCGCGGCTCCCTCCGTGGTCGGGGTCGCCTCGCATCCTAGGTCCCGGACGCGAACCGCGATGACCGTCGGTGAGCGGGAGTCGACATTCCGATATGGACGGCGGTATGCGCTGGCCGGGCCGGCGCAAGGGGTCGGCGGGGTGCTGCCCCTGATCAGAGTGGACGGACGGTCAGGCGTGGCACTCCTCGGTGAGGCGCCGCGGGATGCCGACGAAGGTCGAGGTGAGCCACTTCGCCGGCGCGGCCGACCTGGCGCCGGCGTCGATCCGGTCGGCGGTGTCGGTGATCAGGACCTTGATCTCGGGGTCCTGCGCCCGGGCGGCCTGCCCACGCACGTCGTCGGCCAGGTCGGTGAGGTTGGCCTTGAGCTCCGCGCTCACCTGCTCCGGGGTGAGCTCGCGGCGGGTCGCCGCCGCGGAGTCGTCGGCGATCTCCCGGCTGCCGGCGATGATCAGCTTGTCGACGCTGGCGCACACCGCCGCGGTGTTCGCCGCCGTCACCGGGGAGGGCGCGGTGGTGGCGGCGGGGGTCCCCGTTTCCACGGCGGAGGCGCTGGGCGCGGCGGCCGTGGTGCCGGCCGGGGCCGCGCTCTCCTCCCCGGTGGACTGGCAGGCCCCGGCGAGCGCGGTCAGCGTCACCAGGGCGGCGGTACGGATCGCGGTGGTACCGGTCATGGTTCTCCCCGTACGGTCGGTGGCCGTCCCACGGACGGTCCTCGGTCAACCGGGGCTCACTGTCGTGCTGCCGCCCGCGCCCCGATCAGATCGAGCGGCGACAGACCATCCTGCCAACGCGGCGACGCCTCGGCAGGACGCGCCCCGGCCGGGACGTCAACCCGGGCGCGCAGCACGCCGGGCACGGCGGTTGCCGGCCCGGCGTGCGAAAGCCGTGCGTCAGCTCTTGAAGGCGTCCTTGATCTTCTCGCCGGCCTGCTTGAGGTTGGCGTTGGCCTGCTCGTTGCGACCCTCGGCCTCGAGGCGCTCGTCGTCGGTGGCCCGACCGACGCCTTCCTTGACCTTGCCCGCGGTGTTCTCGGACGCGTTGTCGATCTTGTCGTCGATACCCATGCGAACCTCCACTCAGCGGTTTTCGCTATGCCCCCGAAGTACCCCCGCGTCCGGTTGCTCAACCCTCCGTCACCGGCGGCGCTCACCGACGGTGAGGAGGCAGGCCCGCCGGAGCCGACGTCAGCCGACCGGGCGGAACCGGCGCAGCCGCAGGCTGTTGGCCACCACGAAGACCGACGAGAAGGCCATCGCCGCACCGGCGATCATGGGGTTGAGCAGGCCGGCGGCGGCGAGCGGCAGGGCGGCCACGTTGTAGGCGAAGGCCCAGAACAGGTTGCCCTTGATGATGCCGAGGGTCCGCCGGGAGAGCTGGATCGCGTCCACGGCGGCCGTCAGGTCACCCCGGACCAGGGTCAGGTCGGACGCCTCGATCGCGACATCGGTGCCGGTGCCCATGGCCAGCCCCAGGTCGGCCTGGGCGAGCGCGGCGGCGTCGTTGATCCCGTCACCGACCATCGCCACCGTCCGGCCCTCGCCCTGGAGGCGCTTGACCACGTCCACCTTGTCGGCCGGCAGCACCTCGGCGATCACCTCATCGACGCCGACCTCGGCGGCCACCGCCTTCGCGACGGTGGCGTTGTCGCCGGTCAGCAGCACCGGGGTGAGCCCCAGCCCGCGCAGCCGGGCGACCGCCGTCCGGCTGGTCGGCTTGACCACGTCGGCCACCGCGAGGACCCCACGGGCCCGACCGTCCCAGCCGGCGAGGATCGCCGTCCGTCCGGCGGCCTCCGCGTCGGTCACCGTCCGCACGACCTCCTCCGGTACGTCCAGACCCCGCTCCCGCAGCAGCCGGAGCCGCCCGACCACCAGCTCGCGGCCGTCGACCGACCCGGTCACGCCGAGCCCCTCGACGTTGGCGAACCCGGTCACCGCCGGCAGGGCGCCCGCGTCGACGGCGCCGGCGGCGACGGCCCGGGCGATCGGGTGCTCGCTGGCGGCCTCCAGCGCGCCGGCCAGCCGGAGCAGCTCGTCGGCGTCCTGACCGGCGGCGGGGAGCACGTCGACCAGGGTCATCTTGCCGGTGGTGACGGTGCCGGTCTTGTCCAGCACCACGGTGTCGACCTGGCGGGTCGACTCCAGCACCTCCGGACCCTTGATCAGGATGCCGAGCTGGGCGCCTCGCCCGGTGCCGACCAGCAGCGCGGTCGGCGTCGCCAGGCCGAGGGCACACGGGCAGGCGATGATCAGCACGGCCACCGCCGCGGTGAAGGCGGCGGTCGTCCCAGCGCCGGTGCCGAGCCACCAGCCCAGCGTGCCGACGGCGAGGGCGATCACGATCGGCACGAAGACTCCGGAGATCCGGTCGGCGAGCCGCTGCACCGCCGCCTTGCCGGTCTGCGCCGCCTCGACCAGCTTCGCCATCTGGGCGAGCTGGGTGTCCCCGCCGACCCGGGTGGCCCGGACGACCAGCCGGCCGCCCGCGTTGACGGTCGCGCCGGCCACGGTGTCGCCCGGCCGCACCTCGACCGGCACCGACTCACCGGTGAGCATGCTGGCGTCGACCGCGGAGGAGCCCTCCTCCACGACGCCGTCGGTGGCGACCTTCTCGCCGGGCCGGACCACGAACCGGTCCCCCACCGCGAGCTGGTCGACCGGGACGCGGACCTCCTGGCCGCCCCGGAGCACCGCCACGTCCTTGGCGCCCAGCTCCAGCAGGGCGCGCAGGGCGGCGCCGGCGGTCCGCTTGGAGCGGGCCTCGAAGTAGCGGCCGGCGAGGATGAAGACGGTGACCCCGGCCGCCGCCTCCAGGTAGATGTTGCCGGCGCCGTCGGTGCGGGTGATGTCGAAGCGGAACGGGTGGGTCATCCCGGGCATGCCGGCGTCGCCGAGGAAGAGCGCCCAGAGCGACCAGCCGAACGCGGCCAGGGTGCCGAGCGAGACCAGGGTGTCCATGGTCGCCGCGCCGTGCCGCAGGTTGATCCAGGCGGCCCGGTGGAACGGCAGCCCGCCGTAGACCACGACCGGGGCGGCCAGGGTCAGCGAGAGCCACTGCCAGTAGTCGAACTGCCAGGCCGGGACCATCGCCAGCAGGATCACCGGCACGGCCAGGGCCACCGACACCCACAGCCGGGTACGCAGTCCGCGCAGCTCGTCCACCGGCTCGGCGGCGGTCTCCGCCCCGGCCGGCGCCGGCGACGGCGGTACGACGGCGGTGTACCCGGTCTTCTCCACGGTGGCGATCAGGTCGGCCGCCGAGACCTCGTCGGGGTACCGGACGGTGGCCTTCTCGGTGGCGTAGTTGACCGTGGCCTCGACGCCGTCCATCCGGTTGAGCTTCTTCTCGATCCGGGCGGCGCAGGACGCGCAGGTCATGCCGCCGATCGCGAGCTCGATCAGATTCGGGGCGACCGGCAGGGACTTGGCGGTCGATGTCATCGCGGCACCTCCTGTCAATTGTGCCCGTGACCGGGGGCGCCGTGGCCGGCGTCGGCGGTCGGGGTGGTCGTGGCGGCCGGCGCTGTGGTCGCCGGGACGCCCGGGTCACCGGCCACCACGGTGAACTCGGCGGTGTGCACGGCGTCCCCGTGCCGGAAGTCCAGGTAGAGGCGGTAGCTGCCGGCCGAGGGCACCTCGGCGTAGAAGGTCGCCGCCGGCCCCGCCGGGGTGCGCCCGTCGCCGGGTGCGCCGTCCGGGTGCACGTGCAGGTACGCCAGGTCGCCCTGCCGCAGCGCGACCAGGTGCCCGTACGCCCCGAGGTAGGGCTGGAGGTCGGTGACCGGCTGCCCGTCCCGGCTGACGGTCAGGGTCAGCTCGGCGGTGCGGCCGGGCTGCGGGGTGCCGGTGAGCGTGACGGTGTAGCCGTCGACGTTGGTGCTGGTCGCCGGCGCGGGCAGCGGCCGGGCCGGCAGCGCGCCGGGCACGGTGACGTCGACCCCGAGGGTCAGCGGCTCCCCGCCGGTCGGCGTGAAGTCGGCGAACGCCCGCCAGACGCCGGGGCCGGCGAGCGGCGAGGCGACCCGCCAGGTGCCGTCCGCGGCCAGCTCCGGGTGGACGTGCCGGAAGCCGGAGAGGTCGCGGCGTGCGACGATCAGGTGCATCCGCTTGTCGTGCGCCACGTCGTAGCGGGTGACCGGTCGGCCGTCCGGGCCGGTGATCCGGAAGGCGAACTCGCCGGCCGGTGCGGTCATAGGTTGCATCGTGTAGCCGCGGTCGGAGACGAGCAGTCCGCCGGGCAGGTGGTTGGTGGGTGCGGCACCGGTCGGGTGGTCGCCGTCGGCGTGACCGGCGTCGGTGGGGTCGTGGCGGGTCGCGACGGCGGGGGTGTCGGGGCCGGCCACCTGGCCGACCCCGTACGCCGCGCCGAACACCGCCGCGAGGCCGAGGGCGAAGCCGCTCAGCTTCGTCGCCGTGTTCATCGTGATACCTCGGTTCTCCAGGTCCGCGGATCCGTCACGCCCCGACGAGGTCGTAACCGGCCTCGTCCACGGCGGCGCGGACGGTGTCCGTGTCCAACGGGCTCTCGCTGGTGACGGTGACCCGGCCGGAGGCCAGGTCCACCTGGACGTCGCTGACGCCCGCGATCGCGCCGACCTCGGCGCCGACCGAGCTGACGCAGTGCCCGCAGGTCATGCCCTGGACCTGGTAGGTGGTGGTGGCCATCGCAACTCCCCTTCCGCCGTTTCCATGCTAGCTCACGTTACCTCTACCCCCTTGGGGTATCTGTAACTGATCAGGACCGTACCATACCCCCGAGGGGTACGCTATCCTGGACGTCATGACCGCACCGACGACCCCGACCCGGGGCTACACCGCCACCAAGGACCAGCTCCTCGCGCGGCTCCGCCGCATCGAGGGCCAGGTCCGCGGCATCGAGAAGATGGTCGACGACGACCGGTACTGCATCGACGTGCTCACCCAGATCTCCGCCATCCAGGCCGCCCTCGACAAGGTGGCGCTCGGCCTGCTCGACGGGCACGCCCGGCACTGCATGCACGAGGGCGCCGCCGAGGGACGGGCCGACGAGATGGCCAGCGAGATGATGGCCGCCGTCGGCCGGCTGATGAAGCGCGGCTGACCCGGGACCTCCGACCCGTACGCCGGGGTCGCCCGACCCGGCTCCGCCGCACCCGGTCCGCCGTAGGGTCGAGGTGGTGACCGGTACCGGTGCCCTCGGCGCGCCGCACCGGCCGACCCTCGGCACCGCGGGAGGGCAGCCATGATGTGGAACGGCCCGATGATGAGCTGGATGTGGATCTGGTCGCTGCTGGGGCTGGCGGTCCTGGTAGCCCTGTTCTGGCTGGCGGTGCGGCTGGCCGGCGGTCAACTGGGCGGGGCCATGCCCTCCTCGGCGCGGCGCATCCTCGACGAGCGGTACGCCCGCGGCGAGATCGACGAGGAGGAGTACCGCCGTCGTCGCGCCGGCCTGACCTGAGCCGGCCGGCCCGCCCCTGAGGAGCGCGCTCCGGCCGATCCCCACCGGGTGCCCGGGCCGCGCGGCGGACCAGGCACCCGGCAGCTGCGGCTCAGAGCCGGTCGAGGATCTTGTTCATGGTGTCGATCTCACCCCGCTGGGCGGTGACGATCCGCTGGGCGAGGGCCTTGGCCTCCGGGTTGGCGCCGCTCGCGATCTCCTCCTGGGCCATGGTGACGGCGCCCTCGTGATGGGCGATCATCATGGTCAGGAACTGCCGGTCGAAGTCGACCCCGGACGCCGCCGCGAGCTTCGCCAGGTCGGCCTCGGATATCATGCCGGGCATGCCGTGATCCATCCCCGGCATGCTCGTACCGTGCCCCGCGCTCGCAGACGGGGCGGGCACGCCCCAGGCGGCGAGCCAGCCGGTCATGGTGGCGATCTCCGGCGCCTGGGCTGCCTTGATCTGCCCGGCCAGCTTTTTCACCTCCGGGTCGGTGGCCCGGCTGTCGGCGAGTTCGGCCATCCGCACCGCCTGCTCGTGGTGCGGAATCATCATCCGGGCGAACATCACATCCGCGTCGCCGACGGACACGGAGGCCGCCGGGTCGGGCGTGCCGCCCATGCCCGGCATGCCGTGGCCGGAGCCGGACGTCGAGTGGTCGGCGTCGCCGCAGGCGACCAGGGCGAGGGCGGCGAGGGCCGTCGCGCCGGCCACGGCGGCACGACGCGCGATGATACGAGTGGACAAGGGAAAGACCTTTCGGTGTCGGAACGTACGCAGCGGACAGCGGGACGCGGGTCACCGGACGGTCACCCGCATCGGGCCTCCTATCCGCGCAGCACCGACACCGTCGCCACGCGCAGTCCCCACGGTCGGGGCGGCGGGGCCCGCGGTGCGCAGGCGGGTCGCCGCGACCCACGGGCGGCCCGTCCGACGGTCCACGACCCGGACCGCAGCAGCACGGCGACGAGCAGCGCCACGGCGAACGCGCCCAGCACGGCCAGGCAGACACTCCACCCGGACCGGTCCGCGCCGGGATCGGTCAGCGGGAGCGCGCGGGCGTGGCAGCCGGCACCCGGGCAGTCGGCGACCGCGCCGACCGCCGCGGCGACGGTCGCGGCCGGCTCGGCGACGACCGCCGGCAGGGCGAGATGGTGCCCGGCGGGCTGCGTCGGATGACCCGCCCGGTGCCCGCCCGAGGCGTGCGCGCCGTGGCCCAGGGTGTGCATGGCGGCCAGCCCGACCAGCGTGCTGAGCAGCAGCAGGAGCCGGACCCACCGCCCGGTCGTCACCGCCGCCCCCGTACGCACGACGAACACGCTAGCGTGCCGGGTCGTACCGGTCGGGAGAAACCGCCCGGGTCCACGGGCCGGACGCGCGCCGCGCCGCCCGGCGGGGGCGCGCGCCGGCCTGACTAGCATTCCCGTCGACGGCCCGGCGACCGCCGCACCGGCGGACGCCTCACCCGGCCCGGTGAACCGACCGGCCCGGTGACACGTACCTCGCCTGAGAATCGTTGGGAGACTCACCATGGGCGCCGACCACACCCGTGCCGCCCCGTCCGCCCCGCCCCGGGTACGACGGATCCTCGTCGCGACGGTGGTCCCACTCTTCGTTCTCACCGTGCTCGCCGCGCTGGCGCTCTGGCCGGGGGACACCCCGGCACCGGAGCGGGCCGCGGACGTGCCCCGGTACCACGGCACGGTGACCCGGGTGGTGACCGTCCCGTGCCCGCCTGCGGCGGAGGTGCCGGAGGGCGTCCCGGGCGGCTCGGCGGGGCCCTGCGGGACGGTCGGCGTCGCGGTCGAGCAGGGCCCGGACGCCGGCCGCCAGGTGGAGACGCCGATCCCCGCCGGCCCCGGCGCGCCCAGGGTCGAGGTCGGCGACCGGATCATCCTGGTCGAGCTGGTGGATCCGGCCGATCCCACGACGAAGAGCTACAACATCGCCGAGCACCAGCGGGGCAGGCCGCTGGTCTGGCTGGCGGCGCTCTTCGCCGTCGCCATCGTCGCGTTCGGCCGCTGGCGGGGGCTGGCCGCGCTGGGCGGGCTGGCCGCGAGCTTCGCCATCCTGCTGGGCTTCGTGCTGCCGGGGATCGGCGGCGGCCAGCCGCCGCTGCTGGTGGCGATCGTCGGCTCGGCGCTGATCATGTTCGTGGTGCTGTACCTGACGCACGGGATCACCGCGCAGACCTCGGTGGCGGTCCTCGGCACCCTCGGTAGCCTGGTGCTGACCGGCGTCCTCGGCACGCTCGCCACCGCGGCCACCCACCTGACCGGCTTCGGCAGCGAGGACGCCACCACCCTGTCGATGTTCCAGCGCGACGTCGACCTGCACGGGCTGCTGCTGGCCGGGATCGTCATCGGCTCGCTGGGCGTGCTGGACGACGTGACGGTCACCCAGGCGGCCACCGTCACCGAGCTGGCGCACGCGAATCCGGGGCTGTCCCGGTTGCAGCTCTACCGGGCGGCCACCCGCGTGGGCCGCGCGCACATCGCCTCCACGGTCAACACCATCGTGCTGGCGTACGCGGGCGCCTCGCTGCCCCTGCTGCTCCTGCTCGTCGCCGACTCGCGGGCGGTGAGCGAGATCCTCACCAGCGAGTTCATGGCGCAGGAGATCGTCCGGAGCGCGGTCGCCACGATCGGCCTGATCGCCGCCGTGCCGCTCACCACCGGCCTGGCGGCCGTGGTGACCACCGCCGGTCGGGGCGGGGCCGACGGGCCCACCGCGCCGGCGTACCGTCCCCCCGCGGAGCCGGACGCCGCGCTGGCGGCGCTGAGCGCACCACGCACCGGCGCCGCCCCGGGCGCCACCGGCGGCGGGACCGGACCGCACGGGAGCACGGAGGCCGTATGGTGACGCTGCGGAGCGTGACCGCGCGCGCCAAACGCGATGCTGGTCACGGAGCTGCCCGCCGAATTACCGCTTTTAGCCGGCTTCCGGACGTAGATCCTCGGGACGACTCTCGGGTAACCTCGCTGCCGGTCACCGCCGAAGGCGCGCAGCGGCGCCTGCGGTGCCGCCGCCCAATCGCCGTACGGCGAGCCGGGGAACCAGGTACATGGGGTGAATCCGCGCCAGCGGTAGGGGCCACTTCCGTCCC
This sequence comes from Micromonospora sp. IBHARD004, assembly GCF_052814115.1. Taxonomy (NCBI): domain Bacteria; kingdom Bacillati; phylum Actinomycetota; class Actinomycetes; order Micromonosporales; family Micromonosporaceae; genus Micromonospora; species Micromonospora sp. IBHARD004. The sequence goes on along the minus strand of NZ_CP199934.1, from coordinate 595,192 downwards.
GAACCCGTCAGCTAACCCGGTCGGCGGTCGATGGAAGGGAACACTGTGACGGCACCCCTGCGCCGCTGGTTGACATCCGTGGTGGCCGTGCTCACCGCGTTCGTCATCGTCGCCGGCCCGGCACCGGCGATCGCGGCGCCCACGACGCCTCCCACCCCCTCGGGGCATGAGGAGGACGCCGAGCAGCCGCTCATCACCGATGCCATCGAGGCCGCCAACCGCAACTACGTCCAGGCGAAGACCAAGCTGGCGAAGTCGAAGCAGCGCCAACTCCAGCTGGCCCTGGAGGTGCGCGCGGCACAGAACCAACTGGACGCCCTGCGTCCGCAGGTGAGCCAGCTCGCGGCGCAGTCGTACCGGACCGGGCGGATCGGCGCGGTGGCCATGCTGCTGGAGAGCAACACCCCGGACTCGTTCGTCCGGCGGGCCGCCGCGCTCGACGAGTTGAACATGGTCAACGCGCAGAAGCTCGCCGCGGTCAACGCCGCCAAGACCCGCGCCGAGCAGGCCAAGCTGGCGCTCGACGCCGAGGTGCGCGAGCAGCAGAAGCAGGCGAACGCGATGGCCCGGGAGAAGATCGAGACGGAGAAGGCGCTCGCCCTGGTCGGCGGGAAGGGCTTCACCGGCGGCCTGGTCTCGGCCACCTCGCCGGTCGCCCGGATCGGTCCCGGCCGCACCGCCGACGGGGACTGGAAGCCCGAGTCGTGCAGCGAGAACGACCCCACCACCTCCGGCTGCATCACGCCACGCACGCTGCATGCGTACAAGGAGGTCAAGCGGGCCGGCTTCAACCGCTTCGTCGGCTGCTACCGGCCGGGCGGGCCGTGGGAGCACCCGAAGGGCCGGGCCTGCGACTGGTCGCTGCAGAACAGCGGGTTCGCCCCCTGGCACAACAACGACACCCGGATGTACGGCAACAACGTCGCCGCGTTCCTGATCCGCAACGCGGACCGGCTCGGCATCTACTACGTGATCTGGAACCGGCAGATCTGGTTCCCGGCAACCGGCTGGAAGTCCTACAGCGGGCCCTCCAACCACACCGACCACGTGCACATGTCGCTGCTCTGATCGACGACGTGCCAGGAGGGGCCGTCCCGCCGATGCGGGACGGCCCCTCGGCCGTTGTCGTGGGGCGGGGCGTCAGCCACCGACGGCGGTGGGCGCGACGCGCTCGACCTGCGCGGGGAGCGGCGTGGTCGCCGCACCCGCCGGGACCGTGGCCACCGTCCGCACCTCGCCGGCGCTGAGCTGGTACGACATGCCGACCACCGCGCACCGCCCGGCGGCCACCTCAGCGGCCAGGACGGAGGAGCCGGCCAGCAGCGCCTCGACGGTCTGCGCGATGTGGATGTCGACGATCCCGTCGATCTCCTCGACGCCCTCCGCCGCCGCCCGGCGCAGGCTGGGCACCACGGCGTCGACCAGCGCGCCGAGGTGCCCGGCCGGGGTCCTGCCGGTGGTGAGCGCCTCCCGGGCGGCCTGCACCGCGCCGCAGGAGTCGTGCCCGAGCACCAGCACCAGCGGCGTGCCGAGCACCGTCACGGCGTACTCGACGCTGCCGAGCACCTCGGGGCCCGCGGTGTGGCCGGCGGTCCGGACCACGAAGAGGTCGCCCAGGCCGCGGTCGAAGATGATCTCGGCGGCGAGGCGGGAGTCGGAGCAGCCGACGATCACGGCGAAGGGGTGCTGGCCGTCGGCGACGGCCGTCCGGTGGCCGGCGTCCTGGTTGGGGTGGCGCGGAACGCCGGTGACGAACCGTCGGTTCCCGGCGTGCAGCTCGGCGAGCGCCTGCTGTGGAGTGGTCGGGGTCAATTCCCTCACCTCGTCCTCGCGCGAAACGACCTGGTCGGCCGGGCCGGCGGCGGAGGCGGCCTCAGCGCCCACCGTCACACGCAACCAAAGGTACGTCAAGCTTTACGTGATACGGATTTCATACATTGAGTGGGACTTGACCGCGGCCCGAGTGCGGCCACCACGGCAGCGGCGGCCCGGGGCCGCCCGGCGAGGGCAGGGGCCCGAAACCTGAACGAGGGGCCATACGATGACGCACATGGCGACGACAGCAGGCCAGAACGGGAGCAGCCGGAACTGGACGTTCCTCACCAACCACGGGCATGTGCTGCTGGCCATCGCGCGCAACCCCACCGCCCGGCTGCGCGACGTCGCCGACGAGGTGGGGGTGACCGAGCGGGCCGCCCAGGCCATCGTCGCCGACCTCGAGGCGGGCGGCTACCTGCGCCGGACCCGGGTGGGCCGGCGCAACGAGTACACGATCAACCCGAGCGGCCACTTCCGCCACCCGGCCGAGGCCGACCAGCAGGTCGGCGCCCTGCTCGCCCTCTTCACCGCCGAAGCCGCCACCGAGTCCTGAACCGGAACGGCGGCGGCCCACGGTCGGCCCGGGCGCTCCCGTGACCGCGCGACAGGCGCGACGGCGGTAATCTCACCGCGTGCGCGACAGCTTGCGGCCGGACGGGACGACCTTGCGCGCCCGTACCGGGCACCGGTCCCGATCCGTCCTCTGTGGAGCGGTCGCGGCGCTGCTCGGCACACTGCTGGTGGCGCCGCCGCCCGCGGCGGCGGCGCCGAACTGCGGCCGGCCCGGCGGTCCCGGCCCGACCGAGGCCCCGTGGGCGCTGCGCCGGCTCGACCCGTCGTCGGCGTGGCGGATCACCCGGGGCGAGGGCGTGACCGTGGCGGTGGTGGACTCCGGCGTCTCGCCCACCCACCCCCTGCTCAAGGGCCGGGTGCTCGCGGGTGGCGACTTCAACGGCCTGGCCCCGCTCCGGGGGCAGTGCGACCTGGCCGGCCACGGCACCATCGTGGCGGGCATCATCGCGGGCCAGGAGGGCACCGGCGCGCCGTACAGCGGCATCGCGCCCGAGGCCCGGATCCTGCCGGTACGGGTGCTGGCCTCCACCGAGCGCACCACCGACGAGGCGCTCCCCGGCGAGATCGCCGAGGCGATCCGGTGGTCGGTGGACCACGACGCCGACGTGGTCAACCTCTCCCTCGTGACGCTGGACCGGCCCGAGTTGAAGGACGCGATCGACTACGCGCTCGGCAAGCGGGTCGTCGTGGTGGCCGCCGCCGGCAACCGGCAGGAGAACCAGCAGGACCAGGCGGCGTACCCGGCCGCGTACCCCGGCGTGATCGCCGTGGCGGGAGTCGACGCGCTGGGCGGCCACGTCGGCACCTCGGTCGCGGGCGACTACGTCGACATCGCCGCGCCCGGACTGGACATCGTCGGCCCCGCCCCGCAGGGAGCGGGCTACCTCGCCGAACCGCAGGGCGGCACCAGCTTCGCCGCCGCGTACGTCTCCGGGGTGGCCGCGCTGGTCCGCGCCGCCCATCCGGAGCTCACCCCGGCCGACGTCGCCTTCCGGCTGACCCGGACGGCCGACAACCCGCCCGACGGGCACAACGCCGAGGTCGGGTACGGGGTGGTGAACCCGTACCGGGCGGTGACCAGCCTGCTGGGGACGCGGACGGACCCGCCGCCCGGCGCGATGGCGGAGCCGGCCCCGCCGGCCGACCCGCTGGACTGGCAGCGGACCGTGGCGGTCTGGGTGGCCGCGGTCGGCGCCCTCCTGGCGGGCGTCCTGCTGGCGGTCCGGCCCGTCCTGGCCCTCGGCCGCCGGCGGGGCTGGCGTCCCGGACGCCGCTCGACGCCGCTCGACGCCTGACCGTCCATATCGGAACGCGCGACGGCGCCGGCCACGTCACCGTGGCCGGCGCCGGTCGGTGATCAGCGCAGGATGCCCGACGTGCCGCCGCTGTCGGCGCCCCAGATGTCCTCGTCCTCCTCCAGCCAGGTGTTGCGGGAGTTGTCCTCCTCGCCGTACCCGGCGCCGCCTCCGTGCCCCATGCCGGCCATGCCGCCCCGGGCGCCCGCGCCCCGCGCACCGCCGGCGGCACCGGCCGCGCCGCCCCGGGCCGCGCCCCGGCCACCGCCCCCGGCCATGCCGCCGCCCATGCCGGGCGCCATGCCGCCCGCGCCGAGCTTGCCGCCCGCCCCCAGCTTCCCGGCACCCGCGCGGCCACCGGCGCCGCGACCGCCGGCGCCGGCCATGCCGCCGCCGCCCATCATCGGCGGCAGGCCGGGGCTCACCGCCCGGCCGATGCCGCCGCCGCCCAGCCCGCCACCGCCGAGCCCACCGGCGCTGCCGCCGAGGCCGGTGCTGCCGGGCAGCCCGCCGCCCGAGCCGAAGCCGGAGCCGAGTCCTGGCGCGGTCGCGGTGCCCGCGCCGGCCAGCCCGGTGCCGTAGTCCCCGCCGGCGCCCGTGGACGGGTACCCGGTGGAGGGGGTGTAGCCGGTACCGGTCGACGGGGTGTAGCCGCCGCCGGAGGTGAGGTCGGGGTGCGCGCTCGACCCGACGCTCGGGCCGCCCGAGCCGAGGTCGGGCATCGTGCCCGCGGAAGCCGACGGGCCGCCCAGGCCGCCGGCCGAGGGCGTCCCGCCGATCCCTGGCACGCCGCCGCCACCGCCGGTGCCGGGGCCGGTGCCCAGGTTCGGGATGTCCGGGCGAGGGCTGGCGACGCTGCCGCTCGGGCCGCCGCTCGGCGACTCCAGGACGCGGTCCTGGTAGTCGCCGTTGACCCCGTTGTAGACCTTGCGGGCGTCCTCCTCCTGATCGGAGAACCAGCCGGACACCCAGTCGCCCAGCTCACCGATCTTCTCCATCGGCCAGCTGCCCATCAGGTCCGCCTTGACCCGGGTCTCGAAGAGCCCCGCGCCGATCACGACCTCGCCGTTGCGGGCCGCCAGCACGTCTCCGACACAGGCGGACGGGATGGGCATGCCGTCCTGGGCCGCCTGGAGCTGCCGGGCGGCGGTCTCCAGGTTGGTGACGATGCTGACCCGGTCCCGGCCCGGCTTCTCGGCCGCGTCGACCAGGCCGCCGGCCTGCTTGGCCAGGGCCTCGACGTGCGACTTGAACGCCTCGTACGCCGGCCCCTTCCAGACCACGCCGAGGTCCTTGACGTTCTGCTGAAGGCTCTCCTGGACCTGCCCGATGTTCTTGAGCAGTTCCTTCCAGCCGAGCGCGGCGCTCTGCACCTTGTCCGGCCGGCCCGCCACGAGCACCTCGCGGGCCATCTGCTCCCAGTCGGCCATCTCCCCGCTCCCCCGCCTAGCCGTTGCCGCCGCTGGCGGCATCGTTGAACGCCTGCTGCATCTCCTGCGCCGACATGGCGTTGGCGTGCTCCGCGTCCTCGTACTTCCGCTTGACCTCGCGCAGCGCCTCGGCGGCCGCCCAGAGCCCGTCGGAGAGGGTGCGCAGGCCCTGCTGGGTGGACGAGAAGAGGGCGTCATGGTTCTTGGTGAGCTCCTGGGCGTTCGGGAACCCGCCCAGCGCGCCCTGACCCGGCTCCGCCCACTCGTTCGGGGCGAGCTCGTCCTTGATGGTGGACATGTCGTAGGAGAGCCGGTGCACGTAGCTGGCGTGCGTCTCCAGCCAGGTCACGGCCGAGTCGAGGCTGCCGGCGTCCCACTCGGTCTCCACGCCCCGCTCGCCGTCGCCGGCGACCAGCTTGCTCGGCGTGTGCGCCTGGTCGACCCCGACCCGGTCGAAGTTGACACCCCGCAGGTCACCGACGAGCGGCATGCCCGGATTGAGCGGCATCGGGACGTCGAACCGCTGCTCGACCCGGTCCGGGTCCTTGCTGACGTTGTGGATGTTGTCCCAGCTCATACCTGTCCTCCCCCTGGCGGTGCTCGCGGTGCCCGGCGTCAGCCCTGCTCAGGGCCGGTAGGTGGTGGAACCGGCCCGGTCGCCGGCGGGTACGGGTGCGGCGCCGTCGGCTGGCTCACCGGCCGGGGCTGGTACGGGTGCGGCGTCGCCGGCCCGGGCGGCGGACCGAAGCCCGCCGGCTGGCCGTTGCCCGGCGGCGGGTAGCCGGGTGGCTGACCCGGGCCGGGCGGCGGGGCGTACCCGGGCGGCGGGCCGAAGCCGGGCGGTCGGTGACCTGGCGGCGGGCCGAACGGCGGGTGCGGGCCGGACGCCGCACGGCGCCGCACGCCGCGCCGGGTGAGCCAGACCAGCAGCACGACCAGGGCCGCCGCGACCAGCAGGCAGAGCGCGGTCGCGACGGCCGGACCCGCGCCCTTGGCCAGCCCGAAGCTGACCATCGGCTCGTCGTCGCGGCCGTCCCGGCTGCTGCTGGCGGTCGGCTCCGGCGCGGCCTCGAGCAGCGGGTTGGCGGAGACCGGGGGCACCGACCGGGTCAGCGCCGCGAGCGGGTCGACGACGCCGAACCCGAATCGCGGGTCCCGCCCCGACGGCCCCTCGTCCCGCGCGGTGCGGATCAGGCGGTTGACCACGTTGGCCGCGTCGAGGTCCGGATAGCGCGACCGGACCAGGGCGGCCACCCCGGAGACGATGGCGGTGGAGAGGCTGGTGCCGTCGTTCACCACGTAGCCGTTGGGCGAGACCGTCGGCGGGGCCGGGGCGATGATCCGTTCCCCCGGCGCGGCCAGCACCAGCTCCGGGCCGGTCGCCGAACCGCTCCACGGGCCACCCGAGCGGCCGGTGCCGCCGGCCGCGACGACGCCCGGGATGCTGGCGGGCGCCTGCACCCCGACCATGCCCTGCTCGACGTTGCCGGCCCCGGCCACCACGACCGCGTCCTTGCTCAGCGCGTACCGGACCGCCTCGGCGAGCTCGCGCTTGCGGGAGTCGTTCACCAGCGACACGTTGATCACGTCCGCGCCGTGGTCCGCCGCCCACCGGATGCCCGCGGCGATGTCGGCGTTGCGGTCGTCCGCGCCGAGGCCGACCGGGAGGATCTTCGCCTCCGGGGCGATCCCCAGCTCGTGCATCGCACCGCCGCCGCGGCCCGCGATCACGCCGGCCATCCCGGTGCCGTGGCCCTTCTGCCCGTCCGGGTCGCTCCGGCCGTCGGCGGCCACGTCGGCGCTGAGTCCCTTGCCCGGCAGCACCTGGCCCTTCAGGTCGGGGTGGGCGGCGTAGACGCCGGAGTCGACGACCGCCACCACCACGCCCCGGCCCTTGGAGAGCTTGTGCGCCTGGGGGATCTTCAGCGGGTCGAGGTACCACTGGAGACCGCGTACGGTGTCGGCGGCGCGGGCCGGGGCTGGCCCGAGGCCGGCGCCGGCCGTGGCGACCAGCGTCAGCATCGCGGCGGCGGAACTCAGCAGTTGTCGGCGCTTGCCCGTACCCATGGCACTCCCAGGACCTCGGTCGACACGTGACGCACAGCGGCTCCGGTCCGGTCTAGCCGGACCGGAGCCGCAGCGGCCGATTATCTCACTGCCAGACCTTGGCGTTGCTCATCTCGGTGGAGACGTAGTTCTCGCGCGCGATGCCCACGGCCGCGCCGATGTCGTTCAGGACCTTGTTGATGTCCCGCACGGCGGCGTCCCACTGGGCCTGGTGCTGCTCGTACGCGGCGCGGTCCTGACCGTCCCACTCCAGCTTGGACAGCATCGAGCGCAGCGTGTCGAGCTTCTCGTCGATGGTCCGCGAGATGGCCTGCATCTGCTGGTTGCTGCTCTCGAGGACTGCGTAGTCAACCTTGATGCTCATGAGTTCCTCCTCTGCTCGCCTGCGCGGATCACGGGTTGAGAGCAGAGTGGAACTTGTCCAGCATCTGCTGCTGCTCTTCGTCGTTGACCTGGTGCGTCGTACCCGACTTGTCGAGCAGGTCGGCGATGCTGTCCATCGCCGTCAGCAGCTTGACGGTGTCCTCGTTCCAGCGATTCATGAGCTGCTGGAAGCCCGTGGACGCCTGACCCTTCCAGGCGATGGCCAGGTCGTCGACCACGTTCCAGAGCTTCTTCAGCTCGCCGTCGACCTCGCTGCGCGTGGACCGCACGTCACTCGCGGCGGTATGGAGAGTCGCAGCTTCGACCTCGAACGCCATGCTTCACACCCTTCCGTCATCTTCGTGGCGGCGGATCTGCCGCGCCCCCCGCGGCAAGGCGAACCAACCCCACCGACGGACATCCTCGCTCAGACGGTAACCCACAGCGGCAAGCGGTGGCAGCCCGCCAAAGCGGCAAATGACGCGAGTCCGCAGTGGAGTTGCCGACATCGGCCGGCTCCCGACCGTCCACAAGGGATATCGATGAACCCGGATCAGGACGGTTCGGCCCAGGCGGTCTGGATGAGCTGCTGACCGTCGCGCCGGCGCACCAGGGTGCCCCGGCCCGGCGGCTGCGGGCTCGGTCGCAGGGTGCCGAAGACGGCGCCCTCCTCCCGGTTGCCCGACATCAGCAGACCCGGCGAGTCCAGCTCCCGCAGGCGCTGCAGCACCGGCTCGTAGAGCGCCCGGGCCACGCCGCCGACCCGGCGCGTGACGATCAGGTGCAGGCCGATGTCCCGGGCCTGCGGCAGCAGCTCGTGCAGCGCGCTGAGCGGGTTGCTGCCGCCGGAGGCGACCAGGTCGTAGTCGTCGACCAGGATGTAGAGATCCGGCCCCTTCCACCAGCTCCGGTCCCGCAGCTGCGCGGTGGTCACGTCCGGCCCCGGCAGCCGGTTCTGCAGCGCGCTGCGGATCGACCCGAGCCCCTGGCTGAACACCTGGTTGGACGGCGCGTAGTCGAGCAGGTGGTCGCCCTCCACCGCGCCGAGCAGGCCGCGGCGGTAGTCGGCGATCACCAGCCGGGCCTGGGCCGGGGTGTACCGCTCGACGATGCCCCGGGCGATCAGCCGCAGCACGTTGGTCTTGCCGCACTCGGCGTCACCGAAGACGGTCAGGTGCGGCTCGTTCGCCAGGTCCAGGTGGACCGGGGCGAGCGCGGCCTCGTTGACCCCGATCGGCAGGCCCGGCGCCGACCGGTCGACGACCTTGGCCAGCTCGGCGACCGGCAGCTTGCGCGGCAGCAGCCGCACCTTCGGGGCCGGGCGGCCCGGCCAGTTCGCCGCCACGTGCTCGGCCAGGGCGACCGACGCCTCGGTCAGGTCGTCCACGTCCCGCTTGCCGTCGATCCGCGAGACGGCGGTCAGGAAGTGCAGCTTGTCGCGGGTCAGGCCGCGACCGGGCGAGCCGACCGGGACGTTCTGCGCCGCGCGCCGGTCGATCTCCGACTCGGCCGCGTCGCCGAGCCGCAGCTCCAGCTTCGTACCGAGCAGGTCCCGCATGTTGATCCGGATCTCCGCCCAGCGCACGGCCGTGATGACCACGTGCACGCCGAAACCCAGCCCGCGGTTGGCCAGGTTGGTGATGGTCTGCTCCAGCTCCTCGTACTCCTGGCGCAGCGTGTTCCAGCCGTCGATCACCAGGAACACGTCACCGAACGGGTCGTCGGTGAACTCGCCCGCCGCCCGTCGCCGCCGGTAGCTGGCCACCGAGTCGATGCCGTGCTGGGCGAACCGGGTCTCCCGGTCGTCGAGCACGGCGACCACCTCGGCCACCGTCCGGCGGACCGCCTCGGTGTCCCGCCGGCCGGCCACCCCGGCCACGTGCGGCAGCCCCGCCAGGCTGCGCAGCGCCCCACCGCCGAAGTCGAGGCAGAAGAACTGCACCTCGCGCGGGGTGTGGGTGAGCGCCAGCGACGCGATCATCGACCGCAGCATGGTGCTCTTGCCGCTCAGCGAGGCGCCCACGATGACCACGTTGCCGCCCGCGCCGGCCAGCTCGACCAGCATCGGGTCGCGGCGCTGCTCGTACGGGCGGTCCACCACGCCCACCGGCACCGTGAGCCGGCCCCGGCCGGGCCAGTTCGCGGTGCACAGCCCGAAGGTCGGGTGCACGCCCAGCGGCGGCAGCAGCTCGCCCAGGCCCGGCGGCTCGGCCAGCGGCGGCAGCCAGACCTGGTGCGCCGGCCGGCCCTGGCCCTTGAGCCGGTCGATCAGCACGTCCAGCATGGCGACCGCCTTGCCGTCCGTCGGCTGCTCCGGCTCCGGCGTCGCCTCCACCGCGGTCTGGGCGACCGGCACCGGCACGAAGTCCACCCCGTACGGCACGATCCGGCGCTGCACCTGCGCCCGGGTCGACCGCTGCACCTGCCCCGGCGCCCGGTACGGACCGGAGACGTACGCCGCCCGGAACCGCAGCATGGTGCTGGTGTCGGTCTTCAGGTAGCCGTGGCCCGGGGCGCTGGGCAGCTCGTACGCGTCGGGCACACCCAGCACGATCCGGCTCTCCACGGCGGAGAAGGTGCGCAGACCGATCCGGTACGACAGGTGGGTGTCGAGCCCCCGCAGCTTCCCCTCCTCCAACCGCTGGCTGGCCAGCAGCAGGTGCACGCCGAGCGACCGGCCGAGCCGGCCGATCATCACGAAGAGGTCGATGAAGTCCGGCTTCGCGGCGAGCAGCTCGCTGAACTCGTCGCAGATGATGAGCAGGCTGGGCATCGGCTCCAGCTGCTCGCCGGCGGCCCGGGCCTGCTCGTAGTCGTACCGGGAGACGTAGTTGCCGGCGGCCCGCAGCACCTCCTGCCGGCGGTTCATCTCACCGGCCAGGGCGTCCCGCATCCGGTCGACCAGCGGCAGCTCGTCGGAGAGGTTGGTGATCACCGCGCTGGTGTGCGGCAACGCGTCCAGCGAGGCGAAGGTGGCGCCGCCCTTGAAGTCGACCAGGACGAAGTTGAGCTCCTCCGACGAGTGCGTCACCGCCAGCGCGGCGACCACCGTACGCAGCAGCTCGCTCTTGCCGGAACCGGTCGCGCCGATGACCAGGCCGTGCGGGCCCATGCCCTCGTGCGCGGACTCCTTGAAGTCCAGCTCCACCACGTTGCCGTCCGGCCCGACGCCGAGCGGGATGCGCAGCCGGTCCCGGTGGCTGCGCGGCCGCCAGCTCTGCCGCACGTCCACCGCGGCGGCGTCGCCGACGCCGAGCAGGTCCGGCAGCTCCGTGCTGCGGGCCAGCGGCTCCTCGGAGCTGGCCTGCTGCTGGGAGAGCCGGTAGGGGGCGATCAGCCGGGCCAGCCCCTCGGCGGCCGCCTCGCTCAACCGGTCCGGCCGGCCCAGCCGGGACGTCGACGAGCCGCGGACCAGGTCCAGCCCGCTGCCGTCGCCGGCGTCGAGGCAGAGCAGCCAGCGGCCCGCGTCCCGCGGCACCGTCCCGGAGAGGTCGATGACGGTGGCGCCGAGCAGGCCCGGCCCCATCAGGTGGCAGGTCGGCGAGATCTCACCACCGTCGACCACCACGACGACGTGCGGGGCGGTGGTGAGCGGCTTCGCCTCCGGGGCGAACCGGGGCCGGCCGGCCAGCTCGTCGGCGAGGGCCGACTCGGCCTCGGCGAGGCTGGCGAAGACCAGCCGGCGGGGGCCCGCGGCGTCGGTACGCCCGTGGTGCTGGGTGTGCGGCAGCCACTTCACCCAGTCCCACACCGGCTGCCGGTCGGGCGCGGCCACCACGGCGACGATCAGGTCGTCCGGGGCGTGGAAGGTGACCAGCTGGCCCAGTGCGGCCCGGGCCAGGTCGAGCACCGGCTCCCGGTCGCCGCGCAGCACGATCCGGCTGAACGCGCGCAGCGACAGCGCGGTAGGCAGGTCCGGCACCGTGGAGTGGGCGCGGACGAAGCGCCGCAGCGCGATCGCGCTCATCGGCTCCAGATCCTCCACCGGCTTCGTCTCCGGCGGCACGATCTCCACCGCCAGCCGCTGCGGGCCGAGCGCGATCCGCGCCTCGCCGAAGTCGTCCTCGGTGATCCGCCGCTCCCAGAGCCGGCGGGACGAGGCGATCGACCAGAGCGCGTCCGGCTCGGGGTGCCGCCAGGACATCGCGGCGCGCTGCTGCTCGGCGGCCCGCCGGGTGCGCTTGCGCATCTGGGCCAGGTAGCGCATGTAGTCGCGTCGCTCGGCGTTCAGCTCGGCCTTGTCGTTGCCGCCGTTGGACATCGTCCCGATGGCCATGCCCAACATGGACACGCCGAACAGGCCGCCCGCGACGTACGTCATCATGCCGCCGCCGCGGCCGGCGTAGAGGAAGGCCATCGCGCCGACACCGCAGATCATCGGCAGGATCATCAGCAGCTGGCCCATCCCGCGCGGCTGCGGCTCGGGCAGCTCCGGCGGAGACTCCAGCAGCACCTCGCCGCGCGGCAGCGCGGGCCCCGGTTGACGCGGAAGCCGGCGGAACACCACGGTGCTCACGGCAGTCACCTCCCCAAGAGCGGCCCTGATGCGGTTCGCGACCGACCGGAGTCGTCGGGTGGGCATCCTATGCGCCCGCCATCGTAGGTAATCTCCCGTGGGCGCCGTGGACCCACTACGGGCGAGGCCACCGGCCAAGGTGGATCGTAGGCGAGCACGAGGAGGCCACAGTGGCGACGAAGACGGCGACCGGCGGGCTGAGCCGGATCACCATCGTGGCGCCGCGGACCAGGATGGATCTCGCCCTGCCGTCCGACGTGCCCCTGGCCGACCTGCTGCCCACCCTGCTCCGGTACGCCGGCGAGGACCTCGCCGACGAGGGGGTCCGGCACGGCGGGTGGAGCCTGTCCCGGCTCGGCGGGCAGCCGCTGGACGGTGGCCGTACCGCCGCGCAGCTCGGCGTCCGCGACGGCGAGGTGCTCTACTTCAGTCCGCGCGCCTCCGCCGCCCCGGAGATCGTCTTCGACGACGTGGTGGACGCGGTGGCCACCGCCACCAACCAGCGGCCCGGCACCTGGCAGGTCGGCACCACCCGGTCCTTCGCGGTGCTCTTCGCCGGGGCGGCCCTGTCGGCCGGCGCGCTGGCCGCGCTCTTCGCCGGCCCACCCCAGCTGCCCGGCGCGCTGGCCGCGCTGGTGGTCGCGGTCGCCCTGCTGGTGAGCGCCGCGGTGGTGTCCCGGGCGGGCGGTGACAGCCGGACCGGCGCGGTGCTGGCCGTGGGCGCCCTCGGGTACGCGGCGGTCGGCGGGCTGCTGGTCCTGGCCGGCGACCGGAAGCTGGCGGACCTGGCCAGCCCGCACCTGCTGCTGGCCGCGACCGCGGTGGTGCTCTTCGGGGCGATCGCGGCGCTGGCCGTCGGCGACCGGCTGCCGCTCTTCTTCGGCGCGACCGCGGTCGGCGCGGGCGTCGATCTGGGCGCCGTGCTCTGCCTGGCCTTCGGCATCGGCGCGGCCGCCGCAGCCGCGGTGGTCGCCACCGTCGCGTTCGCCGTCCTGCCGGCCCTGCCGATGATCGCCTACCGGCTGGCCCGGCTGCCCGTGCCGTCGATCCCCACCGGCCCGGAGGACCTGAAGACCGACGCGGAGAGCGTCGACGGCCGGCAGGTGCTGCGCGACAGCGAGCGCGCCGACCAGTTCCTCACCGGGCTGCTGTGGACCGTCGCGCTGCTCGTCCTCGGCGGGCAGGTCGTCCTCGCCGGCAACGGCCGGCTGCCGGCGGTGCTGCTCTGCCTCGTGCTGGCGCTGCTGTCGCTGCTGCGGGCGCGGCCGTTCATCGGCCGGGCCCAGCGCACGCCGGTGCTCTTCGCGGGCACCGCCGGCCTCGGGCTGGCCGCCGCGGCCACCTTCGGCGCCGGATCGCTGCCGGTCCGGCTGGGCCTGATCCTGGGCGGGCTGCTGCTGGCCGCGGTGATCAGCCTGATCTACGGGTTGACCGTGGCCGGCAAGCGGATCTCGCCGGTGTGGGGACGGACCCTCGACATCGTCGAGGTGCTGCTGATCATCGCCCTGGTGCCGCTGGCGGCCTGGGTGTGCGGCCTCTACGGCTGGATCGTCAACCTTCGACCGTGACCGTGCCCATCGCGGTGCCGACCGGCGCGGTGGAGTAGACGCCCGGACCGTGCTGGCCGTCCAGCGGGCGGGCGGGCACGCCGCAGCGCTTCGCGACGTCCCGGACGGCCTTCACCAGCGCCGCCGCGTGGCTGTCCATCGCCGCCACCCGCAGCAGCGGGGGCACCCGGCGCCCGCCGGGCAGCACCACCGCGGCCACCGTGTGCGACGGCGCGGAGGTCGCGGTCACCGCGTCGACCAGCACGCCGAGCGAGCCGTTCGGCCTTGGGCGCAGGGCCAGGCAGCGCTGGGTCCAGCCGCCACCGCGCAGGCTGGTCCAGCTCTCCGCGGGGGACTCCGGCGCCAGGTCCAGCCCGGCGGCGGAGACCACCGCCGCGTACAGCTCGTCCCGGCCGAGGACCCGGTGGCTGAGGCCGGCGGCGTTCAGCGCCTTGCCGAGCCGGCCGACGCCGGCCGCGACCGTACGGTGCACGCCGCGCATCCCGCCGCCCCGGCTGACCGTCTCGGCGCGGGCGTCGGAGACCGAGAGCCGCAGCGCCACCCAGACGCTCCGGTGCGCGGCCGGCGGCGCGCCCGGCGCCGGGTACCAGACCAGGGTGTGCGAGACGACCTGGGTCTGGGTGACCGGCCCGGTGAAGTCGGCGAGCACCGCGAGCGCCCGGTCCACGACCGCCGCCTCGACGGACCCGGCCGGCGCGCCGGCCCGCCCGGTCAGCGCGACCGCGGCGAACCAGCCCCGGTCGTCCTGGCCGATGCCGAGCCGGGTGTTCCGCTCGGTCAGCTCGACGACGGTCAGCTCCGGGGCGATCGCGGTCAGCCGCGGATCCCCGGCGGGCACCGCCGCCCGGGACCGCTGCCGGCGACGCCGCAGCCGGCGGCGGAGCATCAGGTCCTCGTACCACCAGCGGCCGCCGCGCCGGGCGAAGGCCGCGCCGACGGCCAGCACGGCCAGCCCGCCGACGAGCCCGAGCAGCCAGCCGGGGCCGCCCGTGGCGAGCCAGACAGCGAGCGCGGCGCACTCCAGCACCACCAGCTGACCGACGACCACCGGCCCGAGCCGGCCGCGCCGCCGCCGGTCGACCGGGGTGACCGGTCGGTCCGCCGGCACGGCGGGGACGGCGGCCGTACGACCGGGTGGCGCCTGGACCTGCGTCATCGGTGAGCGTCCCTTCTGGACATCCTGGGCATCCGCCGCTGCGGTGTGCCGCCGGAGGACGGGCGGTGGTCCCGGTGAACCGCCGACGGCCCCTTATCGTAGGGAAGCCCGCGGCGGAGTTCGGACCTGATCGTCGCGGACCCACCCCCGCCGGAGGTTAGTCATGCGGACCCGCCGCGACCAGGTGCAGGCGTACCGCTTCGTCACCCGCCGCATCGTCTCCGCGCTGCTCTCCGGCGACCCGGAGACCAACGACCTGCCGATGCGGCGGCTCGGCATGGCGGTCTTCGGCAGCGTGCTGGTGGCGGCCATCGTGCTCGGCGGCGCCGGCGCGTACGGCCAGCTCACCGGCAACGCCGCACCGCTGGAGGCGAACACCCTGGTGATCGAGCGGGAGACCGGCGCCACCTACGTCTTCGCCGACGGGCTGCTGCACCCGACGCTCAACTACGCCTCCGCCCGGCTCATCCTCAACGAGGCCGACCCGCCGGTGCGGACCATGTCGCAGGCGTCCATCAAGGACCGGCCGCGGGGTCGTACCGTCGGCATCGTCGGCGCCCCCGACGACCTGCCGGACCGCAAGTCGCTGGTGGGTCTCCCCTGGTCGGTCTGCGACGTGCCCGACCCGGCGGACCCGCGGCGGTCCCGCACCCGGGTGGTGATCGACCACCCGCTGCCCGGCGGCACCCCGCTCACCGACCAGGCCGTGCTGGTCCGGACCGACGACGCCCGGTACCTGCTCACCGCCGGCTCGCAGCTGCGCATCACCGGCGACGAACAGGCGCTGGTCGCGCTCAAGATGGCCGGCGCGGTCACCCTGACGGTCGGGCAGCAGCTGCTCAACGCGGTGCCGGTCGGGCCGCCGCTGCGCAAGCCGACCATCGACGGCGACGGGAGCCCCAGCGGCCTGGCGGTGGCGGACCGCCCGGCGAAGATCGGCCAGGTGTTCCGGGCCGCCGGCCGGCACTACGTGCTCACCCGGCAGGGGCTCGCCTCGATCGGCGAGGTCACCGCGCTGCTGCTGCTCGGCGACGGCGGCCAGATCACCGACATCACCCCGGACCAGGCCGGTCAGCTCCTCACCGACCAGCGGCTGGAGGCCGAGGGCACGCCGCCGCGGCTGCCCGCCCTGCACGAGGTCCGCGCTGGCCAGACCGTGGTCTGCGCCAGCTACCGGGCCGGCGCCGCCGGCGGGCCGCCGACCACCACGCTGGAGGTCCTCGACCGGGCGCCGGCCGAGTTGACCGGGGACGCCGGGGTCGCCGTGCGCCAGGGCGCCCGGGACGCGGTCCGCACCGCGGAGAGCGTGCTGCTGCCCGGCGGGAAGGGTGTCCTGGTCCAGGCGGCGGCCGGGTCGGGCGAGGGTGGCGCCGCCGCGGCCGGCTCGGCCGTCTACCTGGTCAGCGGCCAGGGCGTCCGCTACCCGCTGGGCACCCGCTCCGGAGACGCGCTGACCGCGCTCGGGTACGGCGGCGTGACCCCGCTGGCGGTGCCCGCGTCGCTGCTGGCGCTCATCCCGACCGGTCCGGCGTTGGAGCGGTCCGACGCGCTGGCCTACTACGAGCCGGCGGCCGACGGCCCGACCCCCGCCACGGCGGGACCGGCGGCGGAAAGCCCGGACGCGACGCCGGCTCAGGGCGGCTGAGCGACCTTGTCCGATGTGGAGTGAACCTGCCCCGGTCGACGGGTCGCCCTGGCTGGCCCCGGTCGACTAACCTGGGCGTGGGCAACGGTTATCGACGATGA
This sequence comes from Micromonospora sp. IBHARD004, assembly GCF_052814115.1. NCBI lineage: Bacteria > Bacillati > Actinomycetota > Actinomycetes > Micromonosporales > Micromonosporaceae > Micromonospora > Micromonospora sp. IBHARD004. Next base: position 578,660 of record NZ_CP199934.1, on the reverse strand, counting down.
CGACGGGGATGCAGCCATGACCGGGCGCACGACAGTCGACGTACTGTCCTTGGAGGATTTCCACCAGCGGTTGGCGGGCCGGCTGACCGAGGTCGAGTCGGTGCTGCGGAAGCTCAACACCGAGCTGCAGTGCCGGCCGCCGGCGCTCGGCGCGTTCGCCCACGCCACCGAGAACGCCCGTCGCTACAACGACACCCACGCCAGCTACGTGGCGCAGGTCGAGCGGCTGCGCAAGGCGATCATCGCGGCTCGGACGGCGACCAGCACGATCATGGCGAACTACCGGACCGCCGAGGCGCGCAACGCGGCGACCGCGGCCGACATCCTCGCCGCCCTCGCGGGCGTCGACGAGGCGCTGAAGCCGGCGGAGGGGGACCCCCGTGTCTGAGTACACCCAGCGCTACCAGCACGTCAGCCACCAGGAGCTGTACGACGGTGTCAAGTCCGGCGACCCCCGCCAGGTGGACGGGCTGAGCGCGCAGTGGAGCTCGCTGAAGGACACCCTGGAGGGCCTCGGCCGGGATCTCACCGGTGACCTGGACGCGCTGGCCCGGTCCTGGACGGGCGACGCCTCCCGGGAGTTCCAGCGCCGGCTGGACCTGGTGGTCGGCTACTCGGGCGACCTGGCCCAGGGGATGACCGACGTCCGCCGGGCGCTCACCATGATGGCCGAGGAGCTGCGGACCGCCCAGGCGAAGGCGGAGAGCCCGGAAGCGACCGACGACAACGACAAGGCGCTCTCCGGCGCCGGCAAGGGCTTCCTCCTCGGCGGTGTCCCCGGCGCCCTCGTCGGCGGGTTCATCGGCCACGAGCAGGACAAGGCCGAGCAGGAGAAGGCGCACCAGCGGATGGTGCAGGTGGTGGCCGCGCTGGCCGAGGGGTACGACTTCTCCGCGTACGGGCGGGTCGTCACCGCCCCGACGCCGGATCCGGACCTGCCGGGCCACACCGACCGGTCGACCGCGACGACGAGCGGTGGACCGTCCGTCGGCACCCCGTCGGCCGCGCCGCACTCCGGCACGTTCACCCGTACCGCCGGCGCCACCGCGACCACCTCCGGCGTGCACCACACCGCACCGTCCAGCGGCTCCGCGGGCCCGGGCACGACCGGGCCCGACGGCACCACGGTGGGCGCCGGCACGACGGGCCACCCCGACGGCACCCCCGGGGTCATGGATCCGGACGCCGGCACCTCGCTCGCCGGCGCCGCTCCGCTGCTCGGCGGCGGCCTGCTGGCCGGCGGCCTCGCCGGGGGCGGGATGGCCGGCGCGACCGCGACGACCTCGACCGGCGGTGCCGGTCAGCTCTTCGGGTTCCCCGCCGGCACGCCGGCCGGGGGCGTGGTCGGCACCGGTTCGCTGGCCGGGTCGGGGCAGGGCACGCCGACCTCCGCCCGGGCGGGCGGCGCCACGGCGGAGAGCCGGTCGGCGGCCGGCACCGGTCGACTGGCGTCGGGCCGGGCGGGCGCGGTCGACGGGGAGGGCCGCGCCGGCGGGGGCCGCGGCGCCACCGGGCGGTCCGCCATGGCCGCCAGCCGCAACGGCGTCCTCGGCGGGCGCGGCGAGCCCGACACGGACGAGTCGGACGAGCGGCTGACCTGGCTGACCGAGGACGAGATGGTCTGGGGCGACGGTGGGGCGGCCCCGCCCCCGGTGCTCGGCACCAACTGATCCGACCACTGCCGCGGCGCGGCGTCCCTCACCGAGGGGCGTCGCGCCGTTTCGTGTCCGCGGGACCGGGTCCACCTACGGGGTTGTGTCTGGTCTCGCCCCCGTCCCGACGGGCTGCCCGCCGAGTGACGCGACGACGCCGTGCCGACCCGGTCGGACCGGTAGGGGAGCCTCCGTCCACAGCGCATGGTGGGGCGGGTCACGACGGCCCGGAAGATCGTCGAGCTGCAGGAGGCGGACCTGACCGATAGGTTGAGGTGGTGCTGCTCGTAGCGTTCGCCCCGCCCCTCTGGGCCGCGACGCTGCGCACCGTCCGGAGACTGACCCGCATGGCGGTGACGGCCCTGGTGCTCGTCGTCGGGCTCGGCGGCACCGCCGCCCCTGCCCCCGCCGAGGCTGCCCGGCCGACCGCCGAGCCCGGCCAGGTCGCCACGTTCCAGGTCCCCACAGCTCCGGTCACCGCCTCCGTGACCGCCGGCTCGGCGACCACCGGCTGGAGCGCCGGCTCCGCCGTCGAATGGGTCGCCGCCCCGACCGGGGCCTCCGCCGTCGAGCGGGTCACCGGCACGCCGAGCGAACGCCCGGCCGGGGCCGTTTCCGCGCGGCCGGCCCGGTGCGCTCCCGCACCCTCGCCCAGCCCGGCCTTCGCCGATCCGGGCCGGGACGCCGTCGGCCGGCGCGGTCCGCCGCGCGGCTGATCCGGCCGGCCGCCCCCGGAGGTCCGGCGAACCTCCGCCGTCGTGCGGTGCCCTGCTGATTGCCCGCCGTCCCGATCGGGTACGGCCACGCGGACCGTTCCGCCGCCGTCGCTCCCCGCGGCGACCTCCGCCCGCCGGCCGGGCCACGACCGTCCGTTCCTAACGATCCACCACGAGGTGCTGGTGATGCAGACCGTCTTCTCCACCGTCCTGCCCGACGTCCCCCAGGCCGCCGGGATCTGGCTGGCCCTGCTCGCCGTGGCGGCGGTCGCCGTCGCCGCGCTGTTCGTCCGCCCGGGCCGGTTCCGGTCGGCATTCGGCGACCGGATCAGCGAGGCCGCGATGCCGAGCAGCTTCGAGCTGGCCGAGGAGGCCCGGGAACGGGCCCGCTACGCGCAGGAGGTCGCGGTGGCCGCGGAACGCTCGGCGACCACCGCCGGGCGGCGCCGCGCCGAGTGGCTGGCCGCCCAGGAGGAGGCCGAGGAGGCCTGGCGGGCGTACGAGGCGGCGGAGGAGGACGTCCGCCGGTTGGCGGCCGCCGCCGCGCTGCCGCTGCCGCGTACCCCCAGGACGCCCGCCGAGTACGCCGACCGGGAGCGCTGGCTGCACCGGGCGGCGCTCGACGCGCAGTGGCGGCAGGAGATCACGGTGCAGCAGCTCAGTGACATCCTCGGCCACCGCGGCTGGGACCCGAGCCGGCATCCGGTGGAGCAGGAGCTGCTGCTGCGCCGGCTGGTCCGGGAGAACCTGCTCACCCGGCAGCAGGCCGCCCGGGAGCGGGAGCAGGCCGCCTGGCAGGCCGCCGAGCTGGCCGCGGCCGCCGCCCGCAGCCTCCGCGACGAGGCGTACACGGCGACCGGCCGGGCACCCGCGGCGCAGTCGCTGCTCTCCACCGTGGACGTGGCCGATGCGACCGCCACCCGGGAGACCGCGACCGTGGCCCGGGGTCGGGCGGCCGTGCCGGCGTACTGAGGCCGGGGGTCCGGCCGGGCCGCTGGGTTAGCGTGACCGGGTGTCCCGCGAGACCTGGATCCTGGTCGTGCTCGCCGTCGTCGTCGCGCTGGCGATGCTGGTCGGGGCCGTGCTGCTCGCCGTCCGGTTGGTGCGCGCCCGCCGGCTGCTCGGCGCGCTCGGGGTGGGCGGCAAGGTCGCCTTCTACGGCGCGCTGATCTACGCGATCTTTCCGGTGGACGTGCTCCCCGACCCGATCTACCTGGACGACATGGGTGTCCTGGCCGGCGCCCTGATCTATCTCACCCGGCTGGCCCACAAGCATCGAGCGGCGTCCCGGATGCCGCTGCCGGGCCCGGCCGAGCTGTCCGGGCGGTCCCCGGACCCCCGGGACCGTTCTCGACCCCGGCCCTGACCCCGGCCACGCCTGACCCCGGGGCGCCCCCTGCTCCCGGCGGTGACCCGCGACACTGCCGTCGGCTGCGACCGGGGGGTCGGAGCCGACCATGGACGTTCGTACATACAGGACCCCGTGGCCCCCGGTGGGGGTTCGCGATCAGAGCGGCGCTCCGCCCACGTGTCATGATCGGGGCCGGACGGGAGACAGGGGGGCAGGGATGCCGGGCGATCACCGGTTGGACCCGCGGGACGAACGGGTCGGCGCGTTCTTCCGGGAGCGGCACCTCGCCACGCTGACCACGCTGCGTGCGGACGGCACCCCGCACGTCGTACCGGTCGGGGTCACCTTCGACGCGGACGCCGGGCTGGCCCGCGTGATCACCTCCGGGGATTCGGCCAAGGCCCGGCACGTGGCGACGGCCGGGCCGGACGGCACCCCGGTGGCGGTCTGCCACGTCGACGGACGGTGGTGGCTGACCGTGGAGGGTCGGGCGGTGCTCCGCCGCGACGCGGATTCCGTGGCCGAGGCCGAGCGCCGGTACGCCGAGCGGTATCGGCCGCCCCGTCCGAATCCGGCCCGGGTGGTCATCGAGATCGCGGTCACCCGCCTGCTGGGCAGCCTGCCCGGCACGGACCACGCCGTCGCGGGTTGACCCGGCGGGGGATCCGGTCACCCCACGACCGCTACGGACCTGATGACCCGGACGGATCGTGGTGAGCTTTTTGTCCGGATCATGCGCTTCGGTGCCGCCAGGGGTTGACTGCGAGGTCTTTGATCCGTCGGCGTCATCAGGTCGGTAGCGTCCGGCACAACCGGCACCGGGAGCGACCGGTGGCGCACCCCGGCCGGAATCGCGGCCGGTCCCGGGCCGTTACATCCCGCGTACAGCCGAGCAGGACGGCCGAGCAGGCGGAATGCCCTGGGGCAGCCGGTCGTTGCACCGCCGGTGGGCGAGCGGGGCTTCGCGCCCCGGCCCGCCGATCCCCTGGCCAGGCCGAACGCCACTTCCGGTGCTGCGTCTCCGTTCCCCGGAGGCGCCAACCCCCGAATGGAGCGTCGACAATGAACACGATCTTCCGTAACAGCATGCTCTCCGTCGCCGGTCTGATCATGTCCGGTGGCGTCATCGTCGGTCCCGCCGTGGCCGCGCAGGCGGCCCCGGCGTCGGCCGAGCCGGCCAGTTCGGTGACCGTCGACAAGAGCACCGGCAAGAGCGAGCGCCGTGCCGGGTACGAGTACCAGGCGCAGCCGAACTTCTACTACTGCGGCCCGGCGTCGACCCGGATCGCGCTGTCCGCCGAGGGCAAGGCGGTCAGCCAGGACGAGCTGGCGCAGAAGCTCGGCACGACCGAGAACGGCACCGCCTCGGCCTTCGACATCACCCGGGTGCTCAACGAGTACACCGGCGGCAAGTACAAGACCACCGAGATCCGTGACGACGTGGCCACCAAGGAGCAGGTCGAGCACCTGCGGGCCGACGTGAAGGCCGCGGTCGACCAGGGTCGCCCGGTGGTGGCCAACATCCTCGGCGGCGCGCTCGACGTCGACGGGGTGGAGCACAACTACCCCGGTCACTACCTGACCGTGGTGGAGTACAAGGACGACGGCAACACCGTGCTGATCGCCGACCCGGCCAACCCGGCCGAGCCGGAGTACTGGATGGACGTGACCGACCTGGCCAACTGGATCGCGGGCCGCGGTTACAGCTCCTGATCCCCGAGCACGACCGATGAAGGGCCGGTCTCCCCGAGCGGGAGACCGGCCCTTCGTCTGCTGTGAGGGGGCTGGATAGCATGTGGGCGTGCCGCGGCCGGTGATCTTCGACCTCTTCCACACCCTGGTCCAGGGCGCTGACGACGAACGCGACCGGGTGGTCGGCGAAATGGCCGTGATGGTCGGCGTCGACCCGCCGGCGCTGGTCGCCGCGTACCACGCTTCCTGGCGCGACCGGCTCGTCCGCTGGGACGTGGCGGAGACCGTCCGGATCCTGGCCGGGCGGCTCGGCGGCACACCCTCGGAGGAGGCGGTGGCCCGGGCCGCCGCGCACCGGCGCGCGCTGGCCCGCCGGGTGTTGGCCTCGGTGTCACCGGCCACGCTGGCCGCGCTCGACGCGCTGCGGGCCGCCGGCCACCCGCTCGCCCTGGTCAGCAACGCCACCTCGGAGACCGCCGAGGCGTGGCCGGAGAGCGGCCTGGCCCGGCGACTGGACGCGGTGGTCTTCTCCTGCGAGGTCGGCGTGGCCAAGCCGGACCCGGCGAGCTACCTCGCCGCCGCCGACCGGTTGGGCGTCGCACCCGCCGACTGTGTCTACGTCGGCGACGGCGCCGACGGTGAGCTGGCCGGAGCGGCGGCGGTCGGCATGACCGTGCTGCGGACCACCGAGCACAACGACACCGACCCGGCCTGGGACGGCCCGGCGCTCACCTCCCTGGCCGACCTGCCCGCCCTGCTGCGCGGCTGAGGCCTCCCCCGCCGGAGACGCCGCGGCCTCCCGCCCCGGGTCGGGACGGGAGGCCGCGGTCGGGTCGTCAGCGGGTGTGGATTCGCGCCAGCACGTCGTGCACGTGGGTGGTGCGGGGTCACGGGTTCGGTGGGTACGGGTCCAGCGGGCGGTCGAAGAAGGTCTCCAGCACCACGATCGTTCGCGTACCGGTGACGCCGTCCAGCTGGAACAGCCGGCGCAGGCTGGCCTGGAGCTGCTCGGGCGTACCGACCCGGAGCTTGACCAGGAGCGAGGCGGGGCCGGCGATGACGTGCGCCTCCTCCACCTCGGGCAGCGCGGCCAGTGCCTCGTGGGTGGGCCGGTCGCCCATCCAGGCGTTCGCCTCGACCAGCACGAACGCGAGCACGCCCCGGCCGACCGCGGCGGGGTCGACGTCCACCGTCGTCCGGCGGATCACTCCCTGCTCGCGCAGCTTGCGTACCCGCTCGTGCGCGGCCCCGGTCGAGAGCCCGACGGCCTGGGCCAGCGCGGCGTACGACTGGGTGGCGTCCCGCTGCAGAGCGGCCAGCAGGCCTCGGTCCAGATCGTCCACTGCCGCCCCCTGACTGAAAACTGTCCGACTGATTTTCCAGGTGCCGATTCTCGTTCGGTGATGTTACCTTGACGCCGAACTGCAGTCACGAGCGGAGGCGGTCATGGACCGGTTCAGAACACGGTTCGAGGTGCTCGACGAGCGGTTCCGTCGGGTCAACGGCGACGAGTGGACGGAGTGCCTCTGGACAGGGGGTCGCTGGCTGGAGGGCCCGGCCTGGTTCCCCGCCGGCCGCTACCTGGTCTTCAGCGACATCCCCAACGACCGGCTGCTGCGCTGGGACGAGACCACCGGCCAGGTCGGGGTGTTTCGTCAGCCCGCCGGCTACGCCAACGGCCACACCGTCGACCGGCGGGGCCGGCTGGTGAGCTGCGAGCAGGGCAACCGACGGGTCACCCGGACCGAGGCGGACGGCACCGACACCGTGCTCGCCGAGCGCTGGCGGGGCCGCCGGCTCAACAGCCCCAACGACGTGGTGGAGCACTCCGACGGGTCGATCTGGTTCACCGACCCAAGCTACGGCATCGACAGCGACTACGAGGGGCACCGCGGCGAGAGCGAGATCGGCGGCAACCACGTCTACCGGGTCGACCCGCACGACGGCGAGGTGCGGATCGTCGCCGACGACTTCGGGCAGCCCAACGGCCTCGCCTTCAGCGCCGACGAGTCGACCCTCTACGTGGTCGACACCCGGGCCAGGCACCTGCGCCGGTTCGCGGTGACCGAGGGCGGCACGCTGCGCGGCGGCGATGTCTTCGCCACCTGCGACGCGGGCTCCTTCGACGGCGTACGGCTCGACGAGGCGGGACGGGTCTGGGTGGCCGCGCACGACGGGCTGCACTGCTTCGACCCGGACGGCACCCTGCTGGGCAAGCTGCACCTGCCCGAGGTGGTCGCCAACTTCACCTTCGGCGGCCCGAAGCGCAACCAGCTCTACATCTGCGCCTCCAGCTCGCTGTTCAGCCTGCGGGTGAACGTCAACGGGGCCCGCTACCCGGGCTGGTGACCCGTCACCCCTCCGGCACGATCCGGCGGAAACTCTCCACGTCGGACACCACGAGTGCGGGGGCGCAGCTCCGGGAGCGCGCGAGGTCAGCGGCGGTCGGTGTCGCCCTGGCCGGTCCGCTGCTGCGCCATGTCGACGCCCTTGTCGATCTGCTCGTCGTGCTTGCCGCCGGTGCGCTGGTCGGCCTTCTCGCCGGCCTTGTCCAGCCCCTGGTCGACCTGCTTGTCGTGCTGGTCGGCGAAGTCCTCTGCCTTGTCCATGAAGTCACTCATGCGTGGAACTCCCTTCGTCGCCCTCGTGCCTTCCCACGCGCCGGGGGCGCAAACGCGCCCGGATCCGGCCCCGGCGGAGGGCCGTGGGATCCGCTGCGACTCCTGCGGATAGGGCCACCGCTCTCTTGCGACGCCGCTCACGGTGCGGCGGAGTACCCTGTGGACGGTCGGCACGGAAGACCGCGTCGGCCCGGTACGCGGCGTGGCCGCCGGCGGGCGGGCCCGGCCGGGGTGTCGGATCGGGGCCGGGCGGGTACCGAGCGGCCACGATCGAGGAGGTCCGACGTGGTCGAGGACGGTACCGGGCGGACGCCCGAGGAGACGGCGGAGCACAGCCGCGCGGTGGGACCCCGGCAGGCCTGGGCGGGCCTGCCCTGGCCGGTCCGGACCGCGGTGACGTGGAGCGCCTGCCTGGTGGTGGTGATCGCCGGGCTGTGGCTGCTGGGGAAGATCGCCGTGCTGCTGGCGCCGCTGGCCATCGCGCTGGCCGGGACGCTCTTCCTCACCGCGCTGCTCGACCCGGTGCTGCTCCGGCTGCGCCTGCTCCGGGTGCCGGCGGCGCTCGCCGCCCTGCTCACCATCCTGCTGCTGCTCGGGATCCTGGTCGGGGTGGGCGTGCTGGTGTGGAACCTGACCGCGAGCCAGTTCGGTGAGCTGAGCCAGCAGCTCGACCAGGGCCTGGAACGCAGCCGCGACTTCGTCACCTCCACCCTGCCGATCACCGACGCCCAGTTGGACCGGCTGATCCGGCAGACGCGGGAGGGGCTGAGCGGCAGCGCCCCGGACCCGGTCGGCGGGGCGCGCACCGCCGCCGAGGTGGCCGGATCCGTGCTGCTGTCGCTGGTGCTGCTCTTCTTCCTGCTCAAGGACGGCCGGTCCATGTGGCGCTGGGTGCTGCGCCGGATGACCGGCCCGAACCGGGCGGTCACCGCGGAGGCCGGGCGGGTCGGCTGGCGGACGCTCGGCTCGTACAGCCGGGGCACGATGATCATCGCGGCGATCGACGCGACCGGCATCGGCCTGGCGCTGGTGCTGCTCGGGGTGCCGCTCGCCCTGCCGCTGGCGCTGATCACCTTCCTCGGCGGGTTCGTGCCGATCATCGGCGCGACGGTCGCGGGCGCGGTGGCGGTGCTGGTCGCCCTCGCCGCGAACGGCCCGACCACCGCGCTGCTCACGCTGGCCGCGGTGATCGCCGTCCAGCAGATCGAGGGCAATCTGCTGGAACCGCTGATCATGAAGCGTCAGGTGCAGCTGCATCCCGCGGTCATCCTGATCGTGGTCACCGCCGGCACCCTGATCGCCGGCATCGCCGGCGCCTTCGTCTCGGTCCCCATCGCCGCCGTCACCTGGCGGATCATCGACACCGTCCAGCGCCACCGCGAGTCGGCCGCCGCGTCGCCCCCGCACCCCACCGCCGCCTGAGCCGGCCGGCCGTGCCCGCAAGGACGCGGGGGCGCCGGTCAGGCGGGGACGGCGAGCCGGCTGGCGAACCATCCGGCGGCGTGGTCGGCGACCTGGTCGAGGGTGCCGGGTTCCTCGAAGAGGTGGGTGGCGCCGGGGACGATCCGCAGCTCCGCGACGTCACCCAGCTGGGCCTGCGCCTGCTCGTTGAGCACGATCACCTGCTCGTCCAGCCCGCCCACCAGCAGCAACGTCGGCGCCCGGACCGCCGACAGGGCGGGGCCGGCCAGGTCCGGCCGGCCACCCCGGGAGACCACCGCCCGGACCCGGTCCGGCCGGGCTGCCGCGGCCACCAGGGCGGCCGCCGCGCCGGTGCTCGCGCCGAAGAGGCCGACCGGCAGCGGGCCGAGGTCCGGGTCGGTGGCCATCCAGTCCACGATCGCGGCCAACCGGTCGGCCAGCATCCCGATGTCGAAGCGCAGCTCGGCGGTGCGGGCGTCCACCGCGTCCTCCGCCGGCGTGAGCAGGTCGACCAGCACGGTGGCCAGCGACCGGTCGTTGAGCACGTGCGCCACCGCCGTGTTGCGTGGGCTGTGCCGGGAACTGCCGCTGCCGTGGGCGAAGAGCACCACCCCTCCTGCCCCCTCCGGGACGATCAGGTCGGCCGGCAGGCCGTCCTCGACCACCGGGATCGTCACCTCACGCGTCCGCATCTGCGACCTCCACACGTTGCCGATCGCGCGCATACCCCGGTGACGCCCCTTTTCACCTGTTGCGTTGACGCTGACGACAAGGTTTAGCGTGGCGTCGAGGGCGGGCGAGGGAGGTCGGATGCTGATCGGTGAGCTGGCGGAGCGCGCCGGCACGAGCACCCGCACCCTGCGGTACTACGAGACCCGGGGGCTGGTCCGACCACGCCGGTCGGCCAACGGCTACCGGATCTACGACGAGGCGGAGCTGCGCGTCGTACACGAGATCCGGGCGCTGTTGGCGGTGGGCTTCGACCTCGACGACATCCGACCGTTCGTGGCCTGCCTGCGGGCCGGCAACAGCTCCGGCGACGTCTGCCCGGACTCGGTCGCCGTGCTGCGACGCAAGCTCGCCGAGGTGGACGACTACCTCGACCGGCTCGGCACGGTACGGCGGCAGCTGCACGACCAGTTGGCCAGCGCTATCGCCCACCGGGAGAAGACATGCCTCAGGACACGGAACAGGCCCGACTGACCACGGTCACCGACGAGACGTTCGCCGCCACGGTGCTGGCCAGCACCCGGCCGGTGGTGGTGGACTTCTGGGCGGAGTGGTGCCCGCCCTGCCGGGTGGTCTCGAAGCACCTGGCGGAGCTGGCCGCGGAGTTCGGCGACGCGCTGCTCTTCGCCGCGCTCGACTCGGACGAGAATCCGGCCACCACCCGGGCGTACGGGGTGATGTCCATGCCGACGCTGCTGGTCTTCCGGCACGGCGAAGTGGTCGGCTCGATCGTCGGCGCCCGCCCGAAGAACCACCTCCGGCTGAGCTTCGCGCGACACCTGGAGGGGTGAGCAGTCGTTTGCCGCCGGGTCGAGCGGGAAGGCGCGGAGGGACCGTAGATCGGCGCAGCCGCGCCCCGACGGATCGCGAGGATCGTCATGGCCCAGCAGCAGGAAAGGTCCCGGAAGCAGATCGCCGAGCTTGAACGGCAGGAAAGGGACGCCGAGCACGCCCGGAACTTCGGGGACGAAGCGGCCGAGGCCCGGACACCGGAGGACCCGCGGGCGGTGGCGCCCCGGGACGCGGGCGGTCGCCCGTCCAACGGCCGCCAGTTCTGACCGCGCCGGCGCGTCCGCGCCCCGCCCGGGCGGGGGCGCGCCGCGTCCCTCAGCTGGCGTCCTCCGGCAGGTGCAGCAGCGGCGCCCGGCCGGGCGGCTGCTCCGGCTGCGGACCGGACGCGTGGGCCGCCGGCACCGGCACGGTGACCGGCCGGTCCCGGGTGATCCGGATCGCCTCGCCGTGGTGGCGCAGCTCCAGCACGGCGTCCGGCGCGGCGTGCCGCAGCGCGTACGTCGTCTGGTGCGGCCGGACATCCACTCGCAGGTGCATCGACCGCCACTGGAGCGAGAACTCGAGTCGGCTGAGCCGGCTGGAGAGCCGCGGTGAGAAGGAGAGCGTCCCGTCGTGGTCGCGCAGGCCGCCGAAACCGGCGACCAGGGCCATCCAGGCGCCGGCCAGCGAGGCCATGTGCACGCCGTCGCGGGTGTTCTCGCTCAGGTCGTGCAGGTCCATCAGGGCGGCCTCGCGCAGGTAGCGGTGGGCCAGCTCCGGGTGACCCACCTCGGCCGCCATCACCGCCTGGGTGCAGGCCGACAGCGACGAGTCCCGCACGGTGCGGCGCTCGTAGTAGAGGAAGTTACGCAGCTTCTGCTCGCCGGTGAAGGCGTCCCCCCGCCAGTGCATGGCGAGCACCAGGTCGGCCTGCTTGATCACCTGCTTGCGGTACAGGTCGAAGTACGGGTAGTGCAGCAGCAGCGGGTACTTCTCGGGCGGGGTGTGCTCGAAGTCCCACTCCTGCAACCGGGTGAAGCCCTCGACCTGCTCGTGCACGTCGAGGTCGTCGTCGTACGGGACGTGCATGGCGTGCGCGGCGTCCCGCCAGGCGGCCGCCTCCTCCTCACTCACCCCGAGGTCAGCCGCCTGGTCCCGGTAGTGCATCGCGCACTCGGCGGCGGTGAGCAGGTTCCGCTGCGCCATCAGGTTGGTGTAGATGTTGTCGTTCTTCACCGCGGTGTACTCGTCCGGGCCGGTCACCCCGTCGATGTGGAACTGCCCGTCGCGGTCGTGGTGACCCAGCGAGCGCCACAGCCGGGCGGTCTCCACCAGCAGCTCCAGGCCGATCTCCTGTTCCAGCACCTCGTCCCCGGTGACCAGGATGTACCGCCGCAGCGCGTCGGCGATGTCGGCGGCGATGTGGAACGCGGCCGTGCCCGCCGGCCAGTACGCCGACGACTCGGGGCCGTCGATGGTCCGCCACGGGAAGGCGGCGCCCTTCAGGTTCAGGGTCCGGGCGCGCTCGTGCGCCTGGGCCAGGGTCGAGTGCCGCCAGTACAGCGCGTCCCGGGCCGCGCTCGGCTGGGTGTAGGTGAGCACCGGCAGGACGAACATCTCGGTGTCCCAGAACGCGTGCCCGTCGTAGCCCGGGCCGGTCAGCCCCTTCGCGGAGATCGGCCGCCGCTCGGCCCGGGCGCCGGCCTGGAGCACGTGGAACAGCCCGAAGCGAACCGCCTGCTGGACCTCCGGGTCGCCCTCCACCCGGACGTCGGCGGCGTCCCAGAACTCGTCGAGGTACTCCCGCTGCGCCCGGCGCAGCCCGTCCCAGCCGTCCAGGCGGGCGGCGGCGAGGGCCGCGCCGACCTGGTCGCGCAGCGCCGGCAGGGACCGCCGGCTGGACCAGCCGTACGTCAGGTACTTGACCACCCGCAGCACCTGGCCGGGCTTGATTATGCAGCCGATGGTGGTCCGGACCCAGTCCTCGTACCCCTCGGACTCGATGGTCGTGCGCTCGGGGCCGTGCACGTCGTGCGCCATGGCGGCGGCGACCCGGAGCCCGCTGACCTTGGTGCTGTGGATCAGCAGCCCGCCGTCGTCGGTGGTCAGCTCCTCCTCGGCCTGCAGCGGCGACTCCAGCACCGCGGCCACCCGCGGGTCGCGGCTCTGCGCCGGCAGGTTCTCGTTGGCGACCAGCTCGGACTGGAGGATCAGCCGGATCGGCGCGTCGACCGCCTCCACCTCGTAGTGGATCACGGCGACCGACCGCTGGGTGAACGACACCAGCCGGGTGCTGCGGACCTTGACCTGCTGCCCGGCCGGCGAGCGCCAGTGCAGCTCCCGGTGCAGGGTGCCGGCGCGCAGGTCGAGGATCCGCTCGTGGGAGAGGAGTTCGCCGTACCGGACGTCGAGCGGCTCGTCGTCGACGAGCAGCCGGATCAGCTTGCCGTTGGTGACGTTGACGATGGTCTGGCCCGACTCGGGGAAGCCGAACCCGGCCTCCGCGTACGGCAGCGGGCGCAGCTCGTAGAAGGAGTTGAGGTAGGTGCCGGGCAGGCCGTGCGGCTCGCCCTCGTCGAGGTTGCCGCGCAGCCCGACGTGCCCGTTGGAGAGGGCGAAGACCGACTCGGACTGGGCCAGCACGTCCATGTCGAGGCGGACCTCGCGGACGTGCCACGGTTCGACCGGATAGGCGCGTTCGCGGATCATGCCGCCGGCTCCTTCAGCAGATCGGCGAGGTCGGTGACCACCACGTCGGCGCCGTGGGCGCGCAGGTCGTCGGCCTGGCCGACCCGGTCGACGCCGATCACGTACCCGAAGCCGCCGGCCCGGCCGGCGGCCACCCCGGCCAGCGCGTCCTCGAAGACGGCGGCGTTCGCCGGGGCCACGCCGAGCAGTTCGGCGCCGGCCAGGAAGGTGTCCGGGTGCGGCTTGCCGCGCAGCCCGCGCTCGCGGGCGACCACCCCGTCGACCCCGGCCTCCAGCAGCCGGTCCAGCCCGGCGGCGGCGACCACGGCCCGGCAGTTGGCGCTCGCCGAGACCACGGCCCGGCGCAGGCCGGCGGCGGCCGCCGCCTCGAGGTAGGCCACCGAGCCGGGGTAGACGTCGACGCCGTCGGTGCGGATCCGCTTGAGCAGGATGACGTTCTTGCGGTTGCCCACCCCGTTGACCGTGTCCGCCTCGGGCGGGTCGTCCGGCGAGCCCTCCGGGAGGGTGATCCCGCGGGAGCCCAGGAAGGAGCGCACCCCGTCGGCGCGCGGCTTGCCGTCCACGTACCGGTTGTAGTCCGGTCCCGGGTCGAACGGTCGGTACGGCTCGCCGGTGGCCGTCGCGCGGTCCCGCAGGAACGCGTTGAAGGTCTCGGTCCAGGCGGCGTTGTGCACCTTGGCGGTCTGCGTCAGCACACCGTCGAGATCGAAGAGACAGGCGGTCACATGAGCGGGTAGGCCCAGCACAGTCCGAATCTATCCATCGAACCGGCCGGGCAAACCCGATTCGTCCCGCCCGTCAGCGGTTCGGGCGCAGCGTCCAGACCACGGTCAGCACGGAGGTGACCGTCCCGTCCTCGGTGCCGATCTCGATCTCGACCGGGAACTCGGGCCGCTTGCCGGCGTCCAGCTCGGCGATCACCTCGGCCGGCGGGCGGCCGAGCCGGGCGGTGGCGAGCACCGGGCCCAGGGCCACTTTCTTGTACGCGATCTCCGCGCGGACGGCCAGCGGCACCGCCCGGTCGAGCACCGGGCCGAACGCGGCGAGCACCACCGCGCCGGAGGCGGTCTCCCCGAGGGTGAACATCGCCCCGGCGTGCGGGCCGCCGACGTGGTTGTGGGTGGCCGGCGAGTCGGGGAGTCGGACGACGGCGCGGACGCCGCCCTCCGCCTCGGGCGCGACCTCGACGAATTCGATTCCGAGCGTGCGGGCGAACGGCACGGCCTCCAGCAGACCGGCCGCCACCTGGCGAGAGTCGATGGACATGCCCAGACGCTACTCGTCGGTAACTTTTCCGGCAAGGGTCGCCCGGCCGCGGGTCACGCTCACCGCCAACCGACGTCGATCCGGCCGCCGCGCTCGTCGAAGAAGTGCAGCGCGTCCATCCGCACCTGCACGGCCAGCGGATGACCCGCCGACACGGCCGGGTACGGGGCGAGCCGCACCCCCAGCTCGGCCGGGCGGCGGTGGTGCCGGCCCGGGTCGTTGAGCACACTGGTCCGGTTGCCCCCACCGCTCGGCGCGGAGACCGGCGCCTCGGCGGCCCGGCCGGTCAGCCGCTGCATGACCTGGCCGAACCGGCGCGGGCCGCGCTGGCCGTTCTCGCCGGACTCCACCGGGCCGCCCATCTCGTCCACCATGATCGCGGTGGCGCCGATGTCGAGGAAGGCCAGCGACTCGTGCCCGTGGTGCTCCAGGTAGCGGATCCGGCCCTGGAGCACGTCGCCCGGCGTGTCCGGGGCGACCGGGGTGAGCGCCTCGGCCCGCATTCCCACCACGATCCGCTCGCCGTGGTAGTGCGCCACCACCCGGCTGCGGATGTCGTCCCAGGGCAGGTAGAGCGACTGCTCGCCGAAGTTCAGCGTCACGTACCGGTCGAGGTGGACGTGGACCAACGCCTCCAGCAGGTTCATCCGCGGGCTGCCCAGGAACGCGGCGACGTAGAGCGTGGCCGGGCGGCCGTACACCTGGGTGGGGGTGCCGACGTCCTGGAGCACGCCCTTGCGCATGATGGCGACCCGGTCGGCCATGGTGAGCGCCTCGGCCTGGTCGTGGGTGACGTAGATGGTGGTGACGCCCAGCTCCCGGGTGAGACCGGAGATCTCCGCCCGCAGCTCCGCGCGGAGCCCGCTGTCCAGGTTGGACAGCGGCTCGTCCATCAGGAACAGCCCCGGGCGGCGGACGATCGCCCGCCCCATCGCCACCCGCTGCCGCTGGCCGCCGGAGAGCTGGCTCGGCTTGCGGCCCAGCACGTCGCCGATGCCCAGGGCGCTGGCCACGTCGGTGACCCGCTCGCCGCGGGGCGCCGGCTCCACCCCGGCCAGTCGCAGCGGGAACGCGATGTTGTCGCCCACCGTCATGTGCGGGTACAGCGCGAAGTCCTGGAAGACCATGGCGATCTTCCGCTCCCGGGGTGGCAGGTCGTTGGCCAGCTCGCCGTCGAGCATCACCGCGCCGGTGGTCGGATCCTCCAGGCCGGCGACCATCCGCAGCACGGTGGACTTGCCGCAGCCGGACGGGCCGAGCAGCACCATGAACTCGCCGTCGTTGACGTCCAGATTGATGGTGTCGACCGCGACTGTCCCGTCCTGGAACACCTTGGTCACGTCCTTGAGTGTGACGGTGGTCACCGTCTCCTCCCCAGCTCGTCGGCCGAACCCGGGAATGACTGTGACCAGGATCATCCGATTCGCACATCGGGTAAACGTGCCATGTTCAGCTCGTGACAGACCTATTACGGCGCATCGACCCCGCCGGATCGCTCCACGTCGCCGGTCGGGCGCTCGGGCCGGTCGTCGAGGAAGACCCGGCGGACCACCCGCTCGGCGGCGTGCCCGTCGTCCAGCGCGCAGAACCGGGCCCGGAACCGTTGCCGGGCCTGCTCGGCGGCCGTCGACCGCACCGCGTCGGAGCGGAACAGTTCGAGCAGTCCGGGGAAGTCCACCGCCACCGCGCCCGGCGGCTCCGCCAGCAGGTCGAAGTAGACACCCCGGGCCACCCGGTACGCCTCCCAGTCCGGCGCGTAGACGACGATCGGCCGGTCCAGGACGGCGTAGTCGAACATCGCCGACGAGTAGTCGGTGACCAGCACGTCGGCGACGAGGTAGAGGTCCTCCACCCGGTCGTGGGAGCTGACGTCGAGCAGCCCGCCCGCCGCCGGCCCCCGGGGCCGCCGGTCCCGGTCGTGGAAGTAGTGGCTGCGCATCAGCAGCCGGCCGGCCGGACCCAGCACGTCGAGCAGCCGGTCCGGGTCGAACGGCGGTCGCCAGCCCGGCAGGTGCTCCCGGTGGGTCGGCGCGTAGAGCACGACCCACTCGTCCGGGCCGATGCCCAGCTCCGCCCGGAGCTTGCGGATCTCCTCCGGGGTGGCCAGCGCCAGCCGGTCGTTGCGCGGGTAGCCGACCTCCAACGTGGTGTACGCGGCCGGGTACGCCCGCTCCCACATCTGAGTGGAGAAGCTGTTCGAGGTGACGCTGTAGTCCCAGCGGTCCACCCGGCGCAGCAGCTTCGCGAAGTCCATCCCCCTCGCGCCGACCGGGTACCGCTGCTGGTCCAGCCCCATCACCTTCACCGGCGTGCCGTGGTGGGTCTGCAGGTGCACCGAGCCGGGCCGCTTGCGGACGAAGTCCGGGAAGTTGACGTTGTTGACCAGCCAGCGGGCCCGGGCCAGCGCCCGGTAGTAGGCCGGGGTCCCGGCGACGACGTACTCCACCCCGGACGGGAGCGTGTCGACCCGGTCCCGCCGGACGATCCACACCCCACGGACCTGGGGGGCGAGCTGGCGGGCCGCGGCGTACACGGCGGCCGGGTTGCAGGCGTACCCCCGGTACCAGTAGGCGGCGAAGAGGGCGAGGGTCGGGTCCAGCGGCCGGCGCAGCTCGGCCCGGTAGTACTCGCGCAGCGCCGCCGCCCGGGTCACCCGCGCGGTCCGCCGGGCCACCGGCAGCACCCGGCGGCGGACCTGCCGCACCGAGCGCCGGGCGGCGTCCCCGGCCTGGTTGGCGGCGCGCAGCCCGCTGAAGGTACGCCACCGGCCGGCCGCCACCAGCCGATGCTTCAACCCCTCGACGCCGCCCGGGACCGGGTACCCGCCGGGCGGCCGGAACCGGGTGTGATCGGCGTGGATCTGGGCGAAGAACGCCGGGCGCAGCTCCGGGGCGATCCGGTCGCCGTTGCCGAGCACCGTCAGGTAGTGCCAGATCATCCGTTCGAAGACGGCGGGCCGCAGCTCCTCGACCGCCGGCCCCCACCGGTCCATCAGCCGGAACACCCGGTGCCACTGGGCGAAGACCTCGAAGTGCCGGTCGCCCCGGGTCCGGGTGATCGCGCCGGTCCGTCGCTGGCGGTAGTTGAGGCAGACCCGGTCCAGCACCCCGATCCGCTCGGCGGCCATCAGCGCCGGGTAGCTGAACGAGACGTCCTCGTACCAGCCCGGGGCGAACTGCAGCTCCCGGTCGAGGAGGAACCGCCGGCGGACCACCCGGTTCCAGGCGGTGTGCAGCAGCCGCATGGTCTCCGGTCGGTCGCGCAGCCGGAACGTCGCCTCGCCGGGCGGCTCCGGGAAGACGTCGCGCATCGCGCTGCGGGTGCCGACGTTGTTCCAGTGCGCCCGGACGTGGTCGACGATCAGCACGTCGGGTCGGGTGGCGAGGAGCCGGTCGACGACGTGCGGCAGGCAGCCGGCGACCAGCCAGTCGTCGCCGTCGACGAACCAGACGTGCTCGCCGACGGCCCGGTCCAGCCCGATGTTGCGGGCCGGACCGAGGCCGACGTTCTCGGTGAGGCGGACCGGGTGGACCCGGGGGTCGCGGGCCGCGTACTCGGCCAGGATCTCGCCGCTGTCGTCCGGGGAGGCGTCGTCGACCCCGATCACCTCCAGGTCGGCGTACGGCTGGTCGAGGATCGAGTCGAGGCATTCCCGCAGGTAGCCCTGCACCTTGAAGGCCGGTACGACGAAGCTGATCAGAGTCATCCCGGCCTGGCCCTCCGTCAGCCCGGCGAGCGGTCACCTCCGCCCACCGGGACCGGCGTCCGGCGGGCGCGGGCCGGCTGGACCACCCAGGCGAGGACCACACTCGCGACGAAAACCACGAGAAGGTACGTACCGAGTGTAGCCAGAGCGATACTCACAACTCCGGCGATTGACGCGACAGCCAGCACCGCCGACCGACCGTCCCAGCCCAGCGTGGCGGCGTGCAGCGGCGGGGCCGCCTGCCGCTTCTCCAGCCGGGCGGTCAGGTCGTAGTGGTGCAGGGTGAGCACGAAGACGTACCCGAAGATCAGCCAGGCCGGGGCACGGCCGGCCACCCCGACGGCGATCGCGAACAGGTACTCCCCGGCCCGCAGCGCGGCCGGCACCAGCCAGTCCAGCGGCCCGTCGTGCGCGGCGCGCGCGCCGAACCCGCCGGCCAGCAGCACCAGCAGGCCCACCGGCACCGCCCAACCCGGCAGCCGGTCGTCGGCGTGCACCGTCAGCAACGCCCAGACCAGCAGGGCCGCCGCGCCCAGCGCACCGAACACCGCCAGCGCCAGCGGCCCGCGCGACGCCGGCAGCGTCCGGGCCAGCGGGCCGTCGTCGCGGTGCAGGGTGGCGTCGACCGTGGTCAGCACCGGCACCCGCATCCAGCGGGCCCGCAGCGTCCGCAACGCCCCGGTGTACGCGAACGCCAACGTCCCCCAGACCAGCACCGCGCAGAGCGCCACCAGCGGACCGAAGAGCGCGGCGGCCAGCGCCATCAGCGCCCACCGCTCGCCGATCGGGAAGACCACCGTCCGCTTCAGCCAGTACGACACCGAGCCGGTGTCCGCCTGCACCTTCGTCGAGGCGGCGTTCAGCTTCCCGCCGATGCCGCCGGCGTCCCCGGTGGCCGGGCGGGGCCGGCGGGCGGCCTCGTCGTGCAGGACGCCGTACCAGGTGTCGGTCATGTGCCGGACCGTCTGCAGGGTCATCGCGGCGATGGCGAGGGCCCAGCCGTAGCGGAAGCCGGCGTGCGTGGCGCCGTAGCCGAGACCGGCGTAGACCAGGTACTCCTTGGCCCGGTCGGCCATGGTGTCCAGCCAGCCGCCCCAGGCGCTGAAGTGCCGGGTGTAGCGGGCCAGCTGGCCGTCCACGCAGTCCAGCACGAAGCCCAGGTAGAGCAGGACCGCCCCGGCGACCAGCGCGGGCCGCCCGCCGACGCCGAAGAGCACCGCCGCCGCCACCGCGAAGGCCACCGAGATCATGGTGACCGCGGTCGGGCCCAGCCCGATCCGGGCCGCCGCCTTCGTCACGTACGTCGACCAGGTGCTGACGAAGAAGGTGGTGAAGAAGTCGTCCCGCTCCTTCACCGACAGGCGCAGCTCGGCTTTGTCCTCGTCGACCGCGGCGACCGCCGCCTCGGCGGCGGCCCGGCCGGCCGGATCGACGACCCGGTGCGCGACGAGCAGGCGTACCCGGTGGGCGAAAGTCAGGGTGCCGCAG
The DNA here is from genome assembly GCF_052814115.1 of Micromonospora sp. IBHARD004. NCBI lineage: Bacteria > Bacillati > Actinomycetota > Actinomycetes > Micromonosporales > Micromonosporaceae > Micromonospora > Micromonospora sp. IBHARD004. Next base: position 558,537 of record NZ_CP199934.1, on the reverse strand, counting down.
GCCGCGAGGTCGGCGAAGAGCCGGTCCACCGCGGATCCGGCCGGCGCGCTCCCGGCGGACCGGGCGGCGTCGACCAGGGCCGGCAGGTCGTCGGCGCCGACCCGCAGCGCGCCGCCGAAGACGCCGGTCGCGTCGGCCAGCTCGCCGGGGGCGCCCACCGCGACCACCTGGCCGCGCTCCTCCCGGACCGCGACCTGCCCGGGCGCGGGCGGGTCGGTGAGCACCAACGCCACCGTCGGCCCGACCGGGCTGGTCGCCAGGTGCTTGAGTACGGCGGTGTGCGCCACCAGGTCCGCGCCGCTGACCAGCACCGGGCCGGTGGCGGCGGCCACCAGCGCGGCCAGCTCGGACAGGTCGGCGACAACCCGCACCTCGGTCGCGCCGGCCCGCCGCCACTGCCCGGCCAGGCGCTCCCCGGCGTCGTCCGCCCCGCCCGCCGCCTCGGCGGCGAGCACGATCGCGAGCGTCACCGCGGTGCCGCGCTGGCGTAGGCGGCGAGCGCCTCGTCGATCGTTCCGTCGACGGTCAACCGGCCCGCGTCGAGGTAGAGCCCCCGACGACAGAACCGGGTGAGGTCCTTTTCGTTGTGTGACACCAGCACCAGCGTGCGCCCTTCCGCGAGAAGTCGCTCGATGGTCGCATAGCACTTGGCGCGGAACTCCGCGTCCCCGACCGCGGTCACCTCGTCCACCAGCAGGACAGGGTGCGGCAGGTGCGCGATCACCGCGAAACCGAGCCGGACCTTCATCCCCGACGAGTAGTGGCGCACCGAGGTGTCGATCGAGCGCTCGACCTGCTCGCCGGCGAACGAGACGATCTCGTCGAAGTGCCGGCGCAGGTAACCGGTGGAGAGCCCGTGCAGGCCGCCGACCAGGTAGAGGTTCTCCCGGCCGGTCAGGTCGTTGGAGAACCCGGCGGAGAGTTCCAGCAGCGGCGCCACGTCCCCGTGGACCCGGATCCGGCCCTCGTCCGGGATCAGCACCCCGGCGATCAGCCGGAGCAGCGTGCTCTTCCCGGTGCCGTTGCGCCCCACCACGCCGACCGTCTCACCCGGCTCGATCCGGAACGACACGTCGCGCAGCGGCCAGAACTGACCGGTGGCCGCGTTCCGCCCGCCCCGGTGGATGAGCAGCTCCCGCAGCCGGAGCTGGCGGCGCCGGTTGCGGACGAAGCGGATGCCGAGGCCCTCCGCCTCGATGATCGCCATTCACAGTTCCTTGAGCACGGCCGGTTCGAGCCGGCGGAACGACCACCAGCCGAACGCCAGCACCAGCAGGCTGCCCAGCACGGTGGTGGCGAGCAGCCGGGCGTCCGGGAACTCGTCCGGGTACCAGATCGCGTGGTGCAGCTGGAAGATGCCGACCAGCGGGTTCAGCTCGTAGGCCAGCTTCACCCAGGTGGGCATGCCGGAGTCCCGGACCAGGCTGAGCGGGTAGATGATCGGGGTGGCGTAGAAGAGCACCCGGATGATCAGCCGCATGAACCGCTCGATGTCCCGCATCAGCACGTTCCACGCCGACAGCAGCAGCGCGATCCCCACCAGCAGGACGAGCTGCACGGCCACCGCCAGCGGCAGGGCGAGCAGCGACCAGCCGGGGTGGATCTTCCCGTGCGCCGCGTAGACCGCGGCGATGCCGATGAGGATGGGCAGGCCGGCGGCGTACTCGGCGAAGCGGCCGGTGACCCGGCCGATCGGGAAGACCTGGCGGGGCAGGTTCATGGTGGTGATCAGCCGGGCCTGACCGGTCAGCGCGTTCGTCGCCTCGTTGATCGCCGAACTGGCCCACATCCAGGCGAAGATGCCGGTGACCAGGAAGAGCGGGTACGACCCCGCCGCGTCGCCCAGGTGCCGGCGGGTGGCCCCGGAGTAGAGCACCCCGAACACGAACCAGTAGATCGCGCCCATGCCGAGCGGCTCGATCAGCGACCAGAGGTAGCCCAGGACCGACTGCTGGTACTTGACCGCGAGATCCCGCTTCACCAGGATCCGCAGCGAGTCACGGGCCGACCAGAGCGCACCGACGCCTGACGTCACCGGCCCCTCCTCGCTTCCCGCCGCTCGTCGCCGACATCGGCGGGGTCGGCCCGGGTCACCCCGCCGGGCTCAGCACTCGATCACGTTGACGGCCAGGCCGCCCCGCGCCGTCTCCTTGTACTTGACCTTCATGTCGGCGCCCGTCTCCCGCATGGTCTTGATGACCTTGTCCAGCGAGACGGCGTGCACCCCGTCGCCGCGCAGCGCAAGCCGGGCGGCCGTGATCGCCTTGATGCTAGCCACCGCGTTCCGCTCGATGCAGGGGATCTGTACCAGGCCCCCGACCGGGTCGCAGGTGAGCCCGAGGTTGTGCTCCATGCCGATCTCGGCCGCGTTCTCCACCTGCTCCGGGGTGCCGCCCAGCGCCTCGGCGAGCCCGCCGGCCGCCATCGAGCAGGCCGAGCCGACCTCGCCCTGGCAGCCGACCTCGGCGCCGGAGATCGAGGCGTTCTCCTTGAACAGCACCCCGATCGCGCCGGCGGCCAGCAGGAAACGGACCACGCCGTCGTCGGTGGCGTCCGGCACGAACCGGGTGTAGTAGTGCAGCACCGCCGGGATGATGCCGGCCGCGCCGTTGGTCGGCGCGGTGACCACCCGGCCGCCGGCCGCGTTCTCCTCGTTCACCGCCAGAGCGAAGAGGGTGACCCAGTCCATTGCCCGCAGCGGGTCGGTGGAGTCGGTCTCCGCCTCCAGGCTGCGGCGCAGCTCGGCCGCCCGGCGCCGCACCTTCAGCCCGCCCGGCAGGGTGCCGTCCCGCTCGCAGCCGCGCTCGACGCACTCGCGCATCACCCGCCAGATCTCCAACAGCCCGGCCCGCACCTCCCCCTCGGTACGCCAGGACAGCTCGTTGGCGAGCATCACCTCGCTGATCGACAGGCCGGTGCGGGTGGTGACCGCCAGCAGCTCCGCGCCGGTGAGGAAGGGGTAGGGCACCCGGGTGGTGTCCGGGGTGATCCGGTCCGCCCCGGCCGCCGCCTCGTCGACCACGAACCCGCCGCCCACCGAGTAGTACGTTCGGCCGCGCAGCTCCGCGCCCGCCGCGTCGTACGCGACGAAGGTCATCCCGTTCGGGTGGTACGGCAGCGACCGGCGCCGGTGCAGCACCAGGTCCCGGTCCGGGTCGAAGTCGATCTCCTGGGCGCCGAGCAGGCTGAGCCGCCGCTCGGCGCGGATCCGGTCCACCCGCGGCCCGACCGTGTCGGTGTCGACCGTCTCCGGGGCCTCGCCCTCCAGCCCGAGCAGCACCGCCCGGTCGCTGCCGTGGCCGTGCCCGGTGGCGCCGAGCGAGCCGAAGAGCTCGGCCTGCACCCGCGCGGTGTCGGCGAGGAGCCCGTCCGCCTTGAGCCCGGACACGAACGTCCGGGCGGCTCGCATCGGCCCGACGGTGTGCGAGCTGGACGGCCCGATGCCGACGCTGAAGAGGTCGAAAACACTGATCATGGCTGCACTTTCCTCGCCGTCGTACCCGTCGTGCGGAGTCCGGCCCGGTCGTGCCGACCCCGGTCCGGGGCGGCTGGTGGGTGCCCGGGGTGTGGGCGCCCGACCGGCGAGCCTACCCGCCCAGGTCACCTCCCGCCCCGAGCCGGGGCCGCGACCGCCGGCAACCGCACGATCCGGCACGGCGCGTCGGCGTCGACCCGGCGGGGTAAGTACCTACGGGTGGCGGGGACGCCGATCCTCCTCACGGCCGAGGGCGGGACGGCCACCGCTTCCTAGCGTGGAAGACAGCGCGGCGGATCGCCGCAGAGTGGGAGTACGACGATGAGTCGCAAACTGGTCCGGCCCCGTGAGGGGCGCATGCTCGCCGGTGTCTGCGCCGGCCTCGCGCAGCGGTTCGGCATGTCGGCCGGCATGATCCGGCTGCTGTTCCTGCTGTCGCTGCTGCTGCCCGGCACCCAGGTGATCGTCTACCTGGTGCTCTGGATCCTGATGCCGAACGAGGACCGCTACGCCGCCACCCGCCGCTGATCCCCCGCGAACGCCGACGCGCCCGCCCCGTTCCCGGGACGGGCGCGTCGGCGTACCCGGTCAGGGGGCGGTGTAGGTGACCGTCACCTTCCCGTAGCCCAGCGAGCGCAGCAGGCCTTCCAGCATCTTGCGGGTGTTCTCCTCGGCGCGGGCGGTCAGCCCGCTGTCCCGGGCGGCGGCGGTGATCCGGTCCTCGGCCAGTTTGTACACCTGCTGCTGCCGGTTGGGGTCGCCCTGCACCAGGTCGTTGAGCCGGTTGAGCAGGCCACGCTGCTCGGCGAAGACGTAGCTCTTCTCCAGGTCGAGGTTGGTCTCGCCGAGCTGCGGCGCGGGGAGCTTGATCTCCACCGACTTCCCGTCGGGGGACTCGACCACCGCCCCGTCGGCGATCTTGGCGAAGTCGACGTACGCCTCGACGCTGCCCGCCCCGACGAAGAGCGTGCGCTCGTTGAGCAGGAACTCCGGCACGTTCTGCCGGTCGTTCTGCAGGTCGACGACCACCTGGAAGTTGCCCTCGGCGGCCACGTACCGGCTGAGGTCGCGGATCGACTTCAGCAGCGGCGGCTGGCTGCGGTCGGTCTGCTCCTTGGCGAACGGGTTGCGGAAGTCGGGCAGGATCCCGGTGGCCTGCACGCCGAGCAGCACCACCACCGCCAGCGCGGCCGCGCCGAGCACCCAGAGCAGACCCCCGGCCGGCCCACCGGACGAGGCCGGGGCGCCGGGCGCCGGCTCGGTTGTGACGTCCGACCGGGCCCGGAGGGCGTCGCCGGTCGGGTAACCGGGGAACTCCCTGGTGGGCTCGTTGATGTCACCGTCGCGGGCCATCGCCCTCACCGTCCTCGTCAGACAAATCGACTGATGATGACGGTACGTCCCCGGTACGACACCCGCTCGTCGAGCGGCCCGGAACGACGAAGGAGCAGGTCAGGCGAACGCGGAGAGCCCGGTCAGCCGCTGGCCGATGACCAGCTGGTGGATCTCCGAGGTGCCCTCGTAGGTCAGCACGCTCTCCAGGTTGTTGGCGTGCCGCATCACCGGGTACTCGCCGGAGACGCCGTTGGCGCCGAGGATCGTCCGGCACTCCCGGGCGATCGCCAGCGCCTCCCGCACGTTGTTCAGCTTGCCGACGCTGACCTGCTCGGGGCGCAGCTTCCCGGCGTCGGCGAGCCGGCCCAGGTGCAGCGCGAGCAGCAGGCCCTTGTTCCACTCGACCGCCATGTCGGCGAGCTTGGCCTGGGTGAGCTGGAAGCCCGCCAGCGGGCGGCCGAACTGGGTCCGGGTGGTCGCGTACGACAGGGCCGTCTCCAGGCAGTCACGGGCCGCGCCGAGCGCGCCCCAGACGATGCCGTGCCGGGCCTCGGTCAGGCAGCTCAGCGGCGCCTTGAGCCCGATCGCCTCGGGCAGCCGCGCGTCCGCCGGCAGCCGGACGTCGTCGAGGGCGATCTCGCCGGTCAGCGACGCGCGCAGCGACATCTTGCGCCGGATCTCCCGCGCCGTCACCCCGGGCGTGTCCATCGGTACGGCGAAACCCCGCACCCCCTCGTCGGTGCGCGCCCAGACCACCCCGACGTCGGCGATCGGCGCGTTGGTGATCCACATCTTGGCGCCGTTGAGGATCCAGTCGTCCCCGTCGCGGCGGGCCCGGGTGGTCATCGACGCCGGGTCGGAGCCGTGGTCCGGCTCGGTCAGCCCGAAGCAGCCGATCGCCTCGCCGGCCGCCATCGCGGGCAGCCAGCGCTGCTTCTGCTCCTCGCTGCCGAAGCGCCAGATGGCGTACATGGCCAGCGAACCCTGCACCGAGACCAGCGAGCGGACGCCGGAGTCGCCGGCCTCCAGCTCCAGGCAGGCCAGCCCGTACGCGACGGCCGAGGCGCCGGCGCAGCCGTACCCGGTCAGGTGCATGCCGAGCAGGCCGAGCTTGCCGAACTCCCGCGCCAGCTCGCGGGCGGGCACCTGGCCGTCCTCGTACCAGCCGGCGACGTGCGGGCGTACCCGGTCGTCGACGAGCTGGCGCACGACGGCCCGGATCTGCCGCTCCTCCTCGCCCAGCGACGCGTCGACGTCCAGCAGATCGAGAGGGCTCATGCCGTCACCTTAACGAGTCTTCAGGGAGGCGTCACTCGGCCTGGCCGCCGAGCACCAGCACCCGGGCGTGGATCTGGTTGCGCTGCTGGAGCGCCGCGCGCAGCGCCCGGTGCAGGCCGTCCTCCAGGTAGAGGCCGCCGTTCCACTGCACCACGTGCGGGAAGAGGTCGCCGTAGAAGGTCGAGTCCTCGGCGAGGAGCTTGTCCAGCGCCAGCTCCCGCTTGGTGGTGATGAGCTGGTCGAGCCGCAGCGGACGCGGCGGGATCTCCGCCCACTGCTTGAGCGTGAGGTTGTGCTCCGGGTAGGGACGCCCGTCCCGGACCGCCCTGAAGATCACGGCACGCTCCCCTCCCCCTGGTCCGGCCGGCCCCCGGCGCCGCGCCGGTGAACGGCGGGGCACCGGACGGCGTGGCGCTGATGTCCGTGCCAGCCTAGCCGCCCCCGCCACACCGCGTTTTACTCCCTCATGTCGGGTTCGCTACCGCCCGTACCCTCGCTCGACCGGACGAATCACCTTCAACTCCACCGACCCCGGCGGACCACCTCGCCGACCGGGCGCCGGCCCCGGCGCAGCGACGGCGACCGGTGGTCGGGTGCCTGGTAACCCACCGTCACCGCGCCGATCGGCTGGTACTCCGCGGGCACCCCGAACGCCTCCCGGTAGGCGTCGAGCCGGTCCGGCGGGATGCCGAAGAAGCACGCGCCCAGCCCCTCGTCCACCGCGGTGAGCAGCATCAGCAGGGCGGCGAAGCCGGTGTCCACGTACCAGTAGGGCACCGGCCAGCGCTCGGCCGAGCGGTCCGCCCAGCCCTTGTCCGGCTCGGCGTACCGCTCCAGGTACGCCGAGCGGTTCGCGTGCGGCACCACGATCAGCGGCGCCCGGCGCATCCCGGCCAGCCAGCGTTCCCGGCCACCGCCGCCCGGGGTGGCCGCCGTCCAGAACCGGTCCCGGTCCTCCGGCGTCTCCAGCACCAGGAAGCCCCAGCCCTGCGCGAAGCCCGCCGACGGCGCCCGCACCGCCTGGTCCAGCAGCCGGTCCACCACGTCGGGCGGGACCGGGCGGTCCGGGTCGTAGTTGCGCACCATCCGGCGACGCCGGACCACCTCGGCGAACTCCATGCCGCTCCCCCGCGCCGCTCAGGCCCCGGGCCGGACGCCCCAGGCGCCCCGCCAGGTCTGCCCGGGGGCCAGGACGATGACGTCCTTCCCGGAGCGGAACGCGTCCGCCGGGCAGGTCATCGGCTCGACCGCGACCGAACGGCGGTGCCGCTCCCCGCTGAGGGTGTCCCCGGTGAAGACCTGCCACCAGCCGAACTCCCGGTCCGCCCAGACGTGCACCGCGGCCGAGCCGTCCGGCGCGGCGAGGGTCACCGCCGAGCCGCCGTCGTCGTCCCGGACGATGTCGCCGAAGGCCACGTCCAGCACCGCGTCGCCGATCGCGCGGGGCTCGGTGAAGTCGTACTCGGTGCCGGCGACCGCGGTGACGCCGATCGGCAGCAGCCGGCGGTCCAGCAGCACCCTGGTACGCCCCGGCACCCGCAGCGTCAGCTCGTCCACCGCGACCCCGGGCAGCCGCAGGTAGGGGTGCATGGAGTAGCCGAACGGGCAGGGCTCGCCGCCGAGGTTGGTGGTCTCATGCTCCACCCGCAGCCCCGCCGGCCCCACGCTCCACCGGGTCCGCAGCCGCAGCGGCCACGGGTAGCCCGGGCTCGGCGGCAGGTCGTAGCCGACCGTCACCGCGTCCGCGGACTGCTCGACCAGGTGCCAGGAGACCCAGTTGACCAGGCCGTGCATGGCGTTGTGCGTGGCCGGCTCGCTGAGGTCGAGCTGCAACGACCGCTCGCCGAAGGTGTACGCCCCGTCCCGGATCCGGTTCGGCCAGGGCGCCAGCACCTGCCCGGCCGCGCCGGGGCAGAGCTCGTCCGCCGCGTACCCGTCGACGTAGTCCACCCCGTCATGCCGGTACGCCCGCAGCCCACCGCCGACCTCGACGATGACCGCCTCGTGGCCGTCGGCGGCAATTGTCCACTGTGCGCCGGACGGTGGCTGGTTCGCGGCGTTCCCCATGCCGGCGACCTTAGTCGCTCGGCCCCGGCCCGCGCTGAACCCCGCGACCACCGTCCCAGCCGGCCGGGTCAGTCCCGGTCGGCGGCCGGCGCGGCGGCGGCCCTGTACCGGAGCAGGGCCGGGAAGGCCACCACCAGCAGCACCGCGAGGGCGGTCGCGGCGAGGCCGCCGCCGACCCAGGCGACGCCGACGCCGAAGCCGGCCGCCACCCCGCCGGCCCGCAGGTCGCCCAGGCGTGGACCACCGGCGACGACGACGGTGTTGACCCCCTGGAGCCGGCCGCGCATCCGGTCCGGCGCATAGATCAGCAGCATCGACTGCCGGAGCACCGAGCTGACCAGGTCGGCCGCGCCGGCCACGCCGAGCAGCACCACCATCAGCCAGAGCTGGCCGGCCAGCCCGGCGGCGGCGACGGCCAGCCCCCAGCCGGCCACCGCCACCACCAGCGCCAGCCCCTGCCGGCGCAGCCGGCCGATCCAGCCGGAGGTGAGCCCGCCGAGCATCGACCCGATGGCGATCGCGCTGTAGAGCCAACCGACCGCCGCACCGCCGCCGAAGCGCTCGTGCGCCACCTCGGGGAAGAGCGCCCGGGGCATGGCCAGGACCATCGCGATCAGGTCGATGGCGAACGAGAGCAGCAGCACCGGCGTGGTGGCCAGGTAGTGGAACCCGTCGACGATGCTGGCGAGGCCGGCCCGGCGCGGGGTCGCGGCCCCGTCCGGATCCGGCTCGGGCGGCATCGCGGGCAACCGCAGGGTGGCCCAGAACGAGACGGTGAACAGCAGCGCGTCCACCGCGTACGCGATCGGCAGCCCGACGTCGGTCCGCCAGGTGGCGAAGATCAGGCCGGCGGCCAGCGGCCCGAAGACCGAGGTGGCCGTGAAGGTGGTGAAGTTCAAGGTGCTCGCCGCCGGCACCAGCTCGGCGGGCACCAGGCGGGGCAGGATCGCGCTGCGGGCCGGCGACGTGATCGCGAACGCGATCGACTGCACCGCCACCAGCACGAGGAGAAGCACCGGGTTGCCCACCCGGAACAGCGCCTGCACCAGCAGCGCCAGCGTCGACACCCAGAGCAGCCCGCCGCCGACGAGCAGCACCCGCCGCCGGTCCCGGGCGTCGGCCACGGCGCCGCCCCAGAGCCCGAAGACCAGCAGCGGCAGGAACCCGGCGATGCCGAGCAGCCCGACCCAGAGCGAGCCGCCGGTCAGCGCGAACATCTCCACCGGTACGGCCACGGCGGTGAACTGGAAACCGAACATCGCGACACCGTTGCCGAGCCACACCCGCCGGTACGCGGGCACCCGCAGCGGGCGCAGGTCGATCGCCCAGCGGCGCGCCCCGCGCGGCCGGGCCTCCGTGACCCCGGTCACGGCGCCAACCGCTCGGTGACCCAGTCGCCGCCGTCGGTACGCCGGAACCGCAGCCGGTCGTGCAGCCGGCTGGCCCGCCCCTGCCAGAACTCCACCGATTCGGGGTGGACCCGCAGCCCACCCCAGTGCGGTGGCGCCGGGATCGACTCGACCCCGGCGAAGCGCTCGACCACCGCCTCGAACGCGTCGTCCAGCGCGGCCCGGTCGGGGATCACCCGGGACTGGGCGCTCGCCCAGGCCCCGAGCTGGGAGCCGCGCGGCCGGCTCGCGAAGTACGCCTCGGTCTCCGCCCGGTCGACCCGCTCCACCCACCCGGTGACGACCACCTGGCGCTGCATCGCGAACCAGGGGAAGACCAGGCTGGCCCACGGGTTGGCGGCCGCCTCGGCGCCCTTGCGCGAGCCGTAGTTGGTGTAGAAGACGAAGCCCTCCGGGTCGTACCCCTTGAGCAGGACGGTCCGGCCGCTGGGGCGCCCGGCGGCGTCGGCGGTGGCGACGACCATGGCGTTCGGCTCCGGGAGCGGGAACGCGACCGCGTCGGCGAACCAGCGGTCGAACTGGGTGTGCCAGTCCGGCGCCAGATCCGCCTCGGAAAGGCCCAGGTCGGCGGCGTACTCGTTACGCATGGCCGCCGGGACCACTGTGTCGCCCGTCACGTTGTTCCGCCCCCTCGCCGGGCCGCCCGCGTCCGGGAGACGCTGGCCAGGCCCCACCGCCAAGTCTGGCCGAGAGCGTGAGCTTGTCCACCGCCGGGGATGTCGCGTGCGGCACAGTCGCGGCGGGTCGCGCAGTCGGTTACCCAGCAGGCAAGATGGCACGAACACATCCCTGAGGGTCGCCTAAGGTGCCGGGCCGGATCGGCCCGCTCGGGCGCACCGAGCCGGAAGCCAGGAGACGACATGTCCGATTTCAAACCGGGCCTGGAGGGCGTCGTAGCCTTCGAGACCGAGATCGCCGAACCGGACCGCGAGGGCGGCGCGCTGCGCTATCGCGGCGTCGACATCGAGGATCTGATCGGTCAGGTCTCCTTCGGCAACGTCTGGGCGCTGCTGGTCGACGGGCGGTTCGGCCCGGGCCTGCCGCCGGCCGAGCCGTTCCCCGTGCCGGTGCACTCCGGCGACATCCGGGTCGACGTGCAGTCCGCCGTCGCCATGCTCGCCCCGTACTGGGGGCTCAGCCAGCTCCTCGACATCTCCGACGAGCAGGCCCGCGAGGACCTCGCCCGGGTGTCGGTCACCGCGCTCTCCTTCGTCGCCCAGTCCGCCCGCGGCCTGGGCCTGCCGGCGGTGCCGCAGAAGGAGATCGACAAGGCGGAGACGATCGTCGAGCGGTTCATGAAGCGCTGGCGGGGTGAGCCCGACCCGCGGCACGTCAAGGCCGTCGACGCGTACTTCATCTCGGCCGCCGAGCACGGCCTGAACGCCTCCACGTTCACCGCCCGGATCGTCGCCTCCACCGGCGCCGACGCCGCGGCCTGCATCTCCTCCGGCATCGGCGCCCTCTCCGGCCCGCTGCACGGCGGCGCGCCGTCCCGGGTGCTCACCATGCTGGAGGCCGTCGAGCGCAGCGGCGACGCCGAGGGGTACGTCAAGGGCGTCCTCGACCGGGGCGAGCGGCTGATGGGCTTCGGCCACCGGGTCTACCGGGCCGAGGACCCGCGCGCCCGCGTGCTGCGCCGCACCGCCAAGGAGCTGGGCGCGCCGCGCTTCGAGGTCGCCGAGGCGCTGGAGAAGGCCGCCCTGGCCGAGCTCCAGGCCCGTCGCCCGGACCGGGTGCTGGCCACCAACGTCGAGTTCTGGTCGGCCGTGGTGCTGGACTTCGCCGAGGTGCCGGCGCACATGTTCACCTCGATGTTCACCTGCGCCCGGATGGGCGGCTGGTCCGCGCACATCCTGGAGCAGAAGAAGCTCCAGCGGCTGGTCCGCCCGTCGGCCCGCTACGTCGGCCCGGGCAGCCGCAAGCCGCAGCAGGTCGAGGGCTGGGACGCCATCCCGCACGGCGTCTGATCCGCGTACGTCGAGGGGCCCCGTCCGCGCGGACGGGGCCCCCTCGCGCATCCTGTGGCGCACGCCTCACCCCGCCGGCTGGGACCAGCCGCCGGACGACCCGCCCAGGGTGCGAGGATGAAGGCCGGCAGTGTCGCCGGACCGGGCCCGGATCCCGGTCGCGTCGCGCCCCGTGCGCCCCGGCCGTCGATCCGCGCCCGCTGAACGGGCCCGCCCTCGCCCTTGCGGAAGGATCTCGACCACCGTGGCTGACGCACCGACCATCCGGATTCCCGACGACATCAAGCCCGCCGACGGGCGGTTCGGCTGCGGACCGTCCAAGGTCCGTCCGGCGGCGGTCTCCGCACTTGCCGACGTGGCCACCAGCTACCTGGGCACCTCGCACCGGCAGCAGACCGTCCGCGACCAGGTGGCCCGGCTCCGCCGGGGCCTCGCCGAGTTCTTCGCCCTGCCCGAGGGGTACGAGGTGGTGATCGGCAACGGCGGCACCACCGCCTTCTGGGAGGTCGCCACCTTCGGCCTGGTCCGGGACCGGGCCCAGTTCGCCAGCTTCGGCGAGTTCGGCGCCAAGTTCGCCAAGTCGGTCAAGGACGCGCCGTTCCTGGGTGAGCCGACCGTCCGCAAGGCCGAGCCGGGCAGCGCGCCGACCCTGGTCGCCGAGGCCGGCGTGGACGTCTACGCCACGCCGCACAACGAGACCTCCACCGGCGTGGCGGTGCCGATCAGCAGGGTGGCCGGCGTCGACGAGGGCTCGCTGCTGCTGGTCGACGCCACCTCCGGGGCCGGCGGCCTGGACGTCAACGTCGGCGAGACCGACGTCTACTACTTCGCCCCGCAGAAGTGCTTCGGCTCGGACGGCGGCCTCTGGCTGGCGCTGATGTCGCCGGCCGCGCTGGAGCGGGCCACCGAGATCAAGGCGTCGGGCCGGTACATCCCGGCCTTCCTCGACCTGGTCACCGCGATCGACAACTCGCGGCTGGAGCAGACGTACAACACGCCCGCGCTGGCCACCATCTTCCTGGCCGCCGAGCAGACCGACTGGATGAACTCGCAGGGCGGCCTGACCTGGGCGGCGAAGCGGACGGCCGAGAGCGCCGGCATCGTGTACGGCTGGGCCGAGCGCTCGGCGGTGGCCACCCCGTTCGTGGCCGACCCGGCGCTGCGCTCCAACGTGGTCGCCACCATCGACTTCGCCGACGGGGTGGACGCCTCGGCGATCGCCAAGGTGCTGCGCGCCAACGGCATCGTGGACACCGAGCCGTACCGGAAGCTGGGCCGCAACCAGCTGCGGGTCGCGCTCTTCCCGGCCGTCGAGCCGGCCGATGTGGAGGCGCTGACCGCCGCCATCGACCACGTGGTGGAGCGGCTCTAACAGGCCGTCACGGTGGGTGGCCGTCCGGGCCCCGGCGGCCACCCACCGTGATCATCGCCGCAGCTCAGTCACGACATGCCGGGTGTCGCATCCCCCACCTCCGGGTAGATGCGCGTACGGTGGTTCGAGACGCCCGGGTGGCCGGCTCGTGGCGTGACGGCCAGCGAAGCGGGACGGAGGCAACGCCATGCGCCCAGTACGCTTCGTCGCCCTCTCGGAGGACGGCCAGGCTATGGTGCTCGCCGACGAGGTCGGGCGCCTGCTCGCCCTCCCCATCGACGAACGCATCGCCTCGGCGCTGCACGCCGAGCCCGGCGCGGCCCCCCTCGCGGTGGTGCCGACCGCCGCCGATCCGATGCCGTCGCTCTCCCCCCGGGACATCCAGGCGAAGATCCGCTCCGGCGAGTCCGCCGAGGACGTCGCCCGGATCGCCGGCGTCCCGGTCGACCGCGTCCTGCGCTACGCCGGCCCGGTGCTCCAGGAGCGGGCCATGCTCGCCCAGCACGCCCGGCGCACCCGGCTCAAGGGCGCGGAGAAGCCGACCCCGCTGGCCGAGGTGGTCAACGGCCGGCTGGCCCAGCACGGCATCGACACCGAGAAGATCTCCTGGGACGCGTACCGGCGCGACGACGGCACCTGGCGCATCATCGCCACCTGGCCGTCGGGCAAGGCGACCGCGCAGGCGGTCTGGGATCTCGACAAGCTCCGGCAGAACGTCACCCCGCACGACGACATGGCGCAGTACCTCTGCGCCGAGCGCCCCACCCCGATCCTCGGCCAGGAGCCGGCTCCGGAGCGGGGCGGTCACGCGCTGCCCGGCCCGTCGCGCGGCGAGCCCAGCCGGGGCGGGCACGGCCTGCCGTCGGCGGGCGAGCACGCCCGTCCGGGTCGGGACCCGATCCGGGCCGGGCGGGACGCGCTGCTCGCCTCGCTGGACCGGCCGCTCGGCTCGACCTCGGGGCGCGGGCTCGACCCGCGTTCGCCGGCCGCGCAGGACGCGCCCCGACAGCGGGCGGTCGGCGGCGGCGCCGCGGCCCTGCTCGGCGGCGGTCAGGGCTCGGCGTTCGACGACGACTCGGACGCGCCGAAGGAGATCCCGGCCGTACCGTCGCTGGCGGTGCTCCGACCGCGCCGGACGGGCGCGGCGGCGGCCGCCGCTGGCGGCGAGTCCACGGACGCCTCCGGCAAGCCGCGCAAGCGGCTGCCGAGCTGGGACGACGTTCTCTTCGGCACCGGTCCGGCGGCACGCGAGTCCTCCTGATCCACCGGCCAACGCGAGGCACTCGAAGTGGCCGCGTGCCAGGGTGGACCCATGGAGTACACGAACCTGGGACGCACCGGTCTCTCGGTGAGCCGGCTCTGCCTCGGCACCATGAACTTCGGGCCGCAGACCACCGAGCCGGACAGCTTCGCCATCATGGACCGGGCGCTGGAACACGGGATCAACTTCTTCGACACCGCGAACGTCTACGGCTGGCAACTCGGTGAGGGCATCACCGAGCAGATCATCGGCCGCTGGTTCGCCCAGGGCGGCGGTCGGCGCGACAAGGTGGTGCTGGCCACCAAGGTCTACGGCAAGATGGGCGACTGGCCCAACGACCAGGGCCTGAGCGCCCGGCACATCATCCGGGCCTGCGAGGAGTCGCTGCGCCGGTTGCAGACCGACACCATCGACCTCTACCAGATGCACCACGTCTCCCGGACCACGCCGTGGGAGGAGATCTGGCAGGCGATGGAGACCCTGGTCGCCCAGGGCAAGGTCATCTACGTCGGATCGTCCAACTTCGCCGGTTGGCACATCGCCCAGGCGCAGGCGGCGGCGGGCCGGCGCAACTTCCTCGGCCTCGTCTCCGAGCAGTGCATCTACAACCTGATGACCCGGCACGTCGAGCTGGAGGTGGTCCCCGCCGCCCAGCACTACGGGCTGGGCATCATCCCCTGGTCGCCGCTGCACGGCGGGCTGCTCGCCGGGGTGCTGCGGAAGATGGCCGAGGGCGGCGCGGCGCGCGGCACCAGCGGTCGGGCCGCCGACGCGCTCGCCGAGCACCGGCCCACCGTCGAGGCGTACGAGAAGCTCTGCGCCGACCTGGGCCACGACCCGGCCGACGTGGCGCTGGCCTGGCTGCTCTCCCGCACCGGGGTGACCGCTCCGATCATCGGCCCGCGCACCCTCGACCAGCTCGACCGGACCCTCGGCGCGCTGGAGGTGGACCTCGACGAGGCGACGCTGAAGCGCCTCGACGAGCTCTTCCCCCCGGTCGGCAACGGCGGCCCCGGCCCGGAGGCCTGGGCCTGGTAACGCCCGTCTCGTTTGCGGCATGTCGCGGTCTCCCGCAGGGGGATGACCGCGACATGCCGGAAAAATGCGGTCAGATCGGCCACGTGGCGAGGCGGTCGTACGTGGGGCGCGGGCCCGGGTGGCTGCGGACCAGGACCAGCTCGCTCGCCGGCCACTCCGGCCCCAGGTAGCCGGCGAGGGTCTCCCGGTCGGCGAGCACGTCGGCGCGGTCGATCCGGTCGCCCGGGCGGGCGATGGTCAGGTGCGCCCGGAACGGCTTCTCGTCGTGCGGCAGCCGGGCCCGGCGCAGCCCGAACCGGATCAGCCGGGCCAGCGTCGCCAGCGCCTCGACGTCACCCCGGAGGTCCACCCAGAGCACGGTGAACGCGCCCCGCCCGAAGCTCCCGCCGCCGCCGAGGCGCAGCCGGGGCGAGCTGTCCCGTCCGTCCCGGAACGTCTCCGCGGCCAGGCCCAGCGTGCTCTCCACCTCCACCAGCCTCCCCTCCTCGACGTCGCCGAGGAAGGCGAGGGTGAGGTGGGCGTGGGCCGGGTCGGCCAGCCGGACGTTGGTGCCGGCGGTGGAGGCGGCGCCCACCCGGAGCCCGGCCACCTGGGCGGTCAGGTCGTCGACCGCCGGCTGGGGCGGGTAGACCGCGACGAAGAGCCGCACGCGGGATCCCGGTCAGCGGTGCCGCTGGCGGTGCCCGGCCCGGGCGGTCGGCAGGGTGATCCCGGCGGCGTGCAGCAGCCCCTCCACCCGGACCCGTTCGATCTCCCGGTCCACACCCTCCAGCTCGGCCAGGTGCTCGGTGATGCCCAGCGCCCGGCAGGCGGCCCGTAGTCGCTCGTCGTACGCCTCGATGACCGCGCCGTGCCAGACCACCGAGCGGTCGGCGGCGGCGAGCCGGTGCCCGCCGAAGCGGCGCAGGTCGGCGGCGATCTGCTCCAACGGACGGCGGCCGTTCCGGTCGAACTCGGTCAGGTCGATGTCGCGGGTGAGGGCGTCCGCCTCGATGGCCCGGTCCAGCCGGGCGATGGTGCGGCGTTCGCGCCGCTGCTCTCGCCACTCGGCCCACCGGCAGGCCACCCGGTCGATGATCTCGTCGGCGCAGAAGAGCAGCGCGAGGGCGGCGGGCAGGCAGCAGACGGCGAGGATCGCCAGCATCAGCAGCAGACCCCGCCCTACTCCCATGCATCGACGCTAAGCGCCGCCGTGACCGCCCGCCACCCGATTGCCGGTATCCGGACGCGAATGAACGCTCAGAGACCGGTCCCCGGGACGGGAACCGGTCTTTCGAGGGCGATCTCCGGCGTCACTCGCCGGTGGGCGACACCACGTAGAAGCGCGGCATGGGCAGCACCCGCATCCGGAGCCGGGCGCCGGAGCGGCGCAGCTGCCAGGTGAGCGCGAGCAGCGCGGCGGCCAGCGAGATCAGGCCGCCGATCCAGATGCTCGCCCCGGCGCCGAAGGTCTCGGCCACCCAGCCGATCACCGGCGCACCCACCGGGTTGGTGCCCAGGAACACCAGCACCCAGAGCGCCATGACCCGGCCGCGGAAGGCGGCGTCGACGCCGAGCTGGACCCGCTGGTTGGCGGCCTGGGCGAAGAAGACCATGAAGAACCCGGTGGGCAGCAGCAGCGCCACCACCAGCCAGTACGCTCCCGCGAGCCCGACCAGGGTGCCGAAGCTGGCGCAGCCGATCGCCGCGCCGAGCACCAGCCAGACCGAGGGGCGGCTGCGTCGCCCGGTGCCGGCCAGCGCGCCGGTCAGCGCGCCGCAGGCCAGGGCGGTGCTGAACAGGCCGAACGAGGCGGCGCCGGTGTTGAACACGGTCTTGGCCAGCGCGGCGAGGGTGAGCTGGAAGTTGAACAGGCTCATCCCGACCACGGACATCAGGGCCATCGGCAGCAGCAGGTCGGCCCGGCGCCAGACGTAGCGCAGCCCGTCGACCACCTTCGCCTGGTCCCGCTCGCCGACCGGCGGGAGGTCCTTGCGGTGCAGCTCGGCCGGGCGCATCCGGACCACGTTGACCAGTGGGGCGATCGAGCTGAGCGCGGTGAAGAAGAAGACCGGCCCGACGTCGAAGGCGGCGATGGCCAGGCCGGCGACGGCCGGGCCGACGATCCGGGCGGAGTTGAACACCGCCGCGTTGAGCGAGAGCGCGTTCGGCAGCAGCGGCATGCCGACCAGTTCGGAGACGAACGCCTGCCGGACCGGGGTCTCCACCGCGTTGGCCACGCCGAGCAGGGCGGCGAACGCGAAGACGTGCCAGAGCTGCACCAGCCCGGTGAGCACCAGGAGGCTCATCCCCAGCGCCAGCACGGTCCAGAAGGCGTTGGCGACGAAGAGCAGCAGCCGCTTGTCGTACCGGTCGGCGAGGCGGCCGGAGAGCAGGGTGAGCAGCAGTACGGGGGTGAACTGGAGCGCGGTGACCACGCCGAGCGCGGTGGCGGAGTTGTCGGAGAGCTCGAGGACGAGCCAGTCCTGGGCGATGAACATCATCCAGACGCCGATCAGTTTGATCAGCTGTCCGGTGGCGAAGAGTCGGTAGTTACGGACTCGTAGGGACTGGAACATCGTGCTCAGCTTGGCCTGCACTCTTGGTGCGCCTCCTTGCGGTCGTACGCGTCATCCAGCGTGGACGGCGCGGACCGCGGGGCGCTCGAGTCAGGCGCGAGCGAGCTGCTGGAGGATCTCGGCGGCCCGCCGCAGCGTGTCGCGTTCGTCCTCCGTGAGCGCGGCCAGTCGGCTGGCCAGCCACTCGTTGCGGGCCCGCTCGAACTGCTCGAGCACGGCCCGTCCCCCCTCGGTCGCCGCCAGGATGACCTGTCGACCGTCGGTCGGATGGGGGGTGCGCTGCACGAGGCCGCGCTCCTCCAACTTCGCGACGATCTTGGTCATCGTCGGCGGCTGCACCCGCTCGATGTCGGCCAGTTCCCGCGGCGTCAGCGCGCCCGCCAGCTTGAGGCTGGTGAGCGCGGAGAGCTGGGTGACCGTGAGGTCGCCGACCGGCCGGGCCCGTCGGACCCGCCGGTTGAACCGGGTGATCGCATCACGCAGCTGAGGGGCCAGCTGCGCCGGTGGCACGCGTTTCGCCGTCACCGTCCGCTCCGTCACAATCGTTAGCTTAACTAATGAGC
This sequence comes from Micromonospora sp. IBHARD004, assembly GCF_052814115.1. NCBI lineage: Bacteria > Bacillati > Actinomycetota > Actinomycetes > Micromonosporales > Micromonosporaceae > Micromonospora > Micromonospora sp. IBHARD004. The sequence continues at coordinate 540,214 of NZ_CP199934.1, read as the reverse complement.
CTGGCTAACGACATGCGATATGACCATGCTCACCAGGAGGAATATGAGTTATAGCACCGCGGACTCGATCGGCCCGCGCAGGAAGGCCGGCGCCGATGGCGTCCGCCCAGGTCATCTCCGGCGCGATCTCGAACGCCACCGATCGCGTACCCTTTCCCCGTGCCAGAAGAGCAACCGCCGCGGCCCGAACCCCTCGACCCCCCGATGGTGCCGATCGCCGTCGCCGGGCTGGTCGTCTGGGCGGTGGTCGGGCTGGTCCTGCTGGTCTTCTGCCGCGGCTGGCTCACCGAGCACGGGCACCAGAACTGGCTCTGGACCTGCCTGGCCGGATTCCTGTGGGGCTTTCCCGGTCTCGCGGTGATGATGCGGCACGACGCCAACCGGCGCCGCCGCCGGGCGGCGGCCCGTCAGGACTGACGCTCAGGAGTGGCCGTACGGCTCCGCCGGCTCGGCGGACTCCACCGAGCCCGGGGCGCGGCTGACCGACACGGCCTCGACCGCGCTGTCGTCGTAGACGGTGGGCAGCTCGTCGACCGGGGTCTCGGCCGCCTCCACCAGCGTCTCCGAGTGGGCGCCGCAGCCGTGGTCGGCGCTCACCACCCGGCCGTCGTCCGGGGCGTAGAAGTTGCCGCAGGCGCCGAAGGACTGCCGGAGCGCACCGGCGAGCGGCAGGTAGAACCCGCAGGTGCCGCAGCGGGCGGCGGCGGGCGCGGCCACCGAGATCGCGGCGGAGGGGCCGTGGTCGCCGTCGTACCAGCGCTGGGCGGCCTCGGTGCGGCCCTCGCGGGAGAGCACCCGGGGCCGGCCCAGGCCCAGCTCCCAGGCGGTCTCCTCCACGGCCGGGTCGTCGGAGAGCAGGTAGCCCGGGGCCAGCCGCTCGTCGTCGGCCGGGGTGGGCAGCAGGTCGCCGGGGCCGAGGTCGCCCGGCTTGAGCCGCTCCTGCCAGGGCAGCCAGCCCGGGGCGAGCAGCGCGTCCGGGCCGGGCAGCAGGACCGTCTCGCAGATGGTGACGTCGCGGCTGCGCGGCACCCGGGTCACCGTGACGGCCCAGCGCCAGCCGCGGTAGTCGGCGAGGCGGCACTCGAAGTAGTGCGTGACGAGCCGGTCGCCCTCGGCGACGGCCTGCAGGTGGTCGCCGACGTCGGAGGGCTCCACCTCGGTGATGCCGGCGCGGGCCACCTCGACGGCGGCGGCGCAGACCTGGTCGAGGCGGGCGGCACGGGCGGAGGCGGGCCTGGTCACCCGCCCATTGTTCCCCATGCCCGCGGTCGAGTGACAGGCACCCGCCGGAGTCGTTCTCACCAGGTGGTGCGGCACACGTGGATCAGATGGGCGAGGATGGTGCACATGCCGCTGTCCTCCCGCTCCGGGCGGTCCGTCCTCGGGCGGACCGTCGGCACGGGCATCCGCGCCACCCGCCTGCTGCTCCGCGGTTCGGTCTCCGGCGGACGCTGGATGACCCGCCGGGCCGGGTCGGCCCGGGCGCGCAGCGCCGGCAACGAGGTCGGCATGGTCCGCCTCTTCGACCTGCACGCCATCTCCTGCGCCGGGGACACCCTGATCGCGATCGGCCTGGCCGGGACGATCTTCTTCGACGTGCCGCTCGGCGAGGCCCGCAACAAGGTCGCGCTCTACCTGCTCGTGACGATGGTGCCGTTCGCCATGCTCGCCCCGGTGGTCGGGCCGCTGCTCGACCACTTCCGGCACGGCCGCCGGTACGCCCTGGCGGCGACCATGCTGGGCCGGGCCTTCCTCGCCTGGTTGATCTCCGACTACATCGGCAGCTTCGGCCTGTACCCGGCCGCGTTCGGCGTGCTCGCCCTCTCCCGCGCGTACGGGGTGGCCCGCTCGGCGGCCGTGCCCCGGCTGCTGCCGGAGGGGATCGGGCTCTCCCAGGTCGGCGCCCGGGCCAGCGTCTACGGCACGGTGGCCGGGGCGCTGGTCGCCCCGATCGGGCTGGCCGCGTTCTGGTTCGGGGCGCAGTGGCCGCTCCGGGTCGCCTCGGTGATCTTCCTGGTCGGCATGGTGATCTCGCTGCGGCTGCCGCCGCGCGCCGACTCGGAGCCGCCGGAGCGGGTGCCCCGGCCGCTGCGGGCGCTGCGCCGGCGGGACGGGGAACGGCCGCTGGGCCGGGGCCGCCCGGCCGGGCGGCTGGTGATCGCCACGCTGATCGGGGCGGCGGCGCTGCGCGGGGTGTACGGCTTCCTGCTGCTCTTCCTCGCCTTCGCGATCAAGGCGGGCGACCTGACCACCGACTTCTTCGGTCGCACGCTGGGCGCCGAGGTCGCGCTGGGCGTGGTCGGCGGCGCGCTGGCCGTGGGGAGTTTCCTGGCCACCGCGGTCGGCACCCGGTTGCGCATCCACCGACCGGCCGCGATCCAGTCCAGCGGCACGATCATCGTGGCCGGCGTCGCGGTCCTCGCCGCGCTGAAGTTCTCGCTGCCCATGGTGGCGCTGCTCTGCCTGGTGGCCGCCCTGATCAGCGGGACCGCCAAGCTCGCGGTCGACGCGTCGATCCAGGAGCGGATCCCGGAGCGGCTGCGGGCGAGCTCGTTCGCCCACTCGGAGACCGCGCTGATGCTCGCCTTCGTGGCCGGCGGCGGGCTCGGGCTCGTGCCCTTCACCGGCCGGATCGGGGTCGCGGTGGTGGCCGGCGTCGCGGCGCTGGTGGCCGCGCGCGGCCTGGTGGTGGCCGGCCGACTGCGCAACGAGCGGCTGCTCGGGCGGCCGCTCGGCGACGACGAACTGGCCGCCGAGCAGGCCGGCTTCGCCGATCCGACGCCCACCTCGCCGGCCCCCTCCCAGGCCGGTGCGCCGGCCCCGGTCGACGACGAGGGTCTGGCGCCGCCGGGCTACCACATCTACCGCCCCTCCTCCTCGGTCGGCCGGCCGGGCGGGGCCGAGGAGGAGAACCGGCGGGAACCGCGCGGACCGGTCGCGTGACCGGCCTGCTGGTGGTGACCGCCGTGCCCGCCGAGGCGGCGGCGCTCCAGGCGGGCCTCACCGACCCCACCGTCACCGTCACCCCGGTCGGGGTGGGCCCGGCGGTCGCCGGCGCCGCCACCGCCCGGCTGCTCGCGCTCGCCGAGGCGGCCGGCCGGCCGTACCGGGCGGTGGTGAGCGCGGGAATCGCCGGCGGCTTCGCCGGCCGGGTCGCGGTCGGCGGGACCGTGCTGGCGACCCGCAGCGTCGCGGCGGACCTGGGCGCCGAGTCGCCGGAGGGCTTCATCCCGGTCGACGAGCTGGGCATGCCGGCGGAACTGCTGGGCGGCGGCGTGTCCGTCCCCGCCGATCCCGGGCTGCTCGGGGCGCTCCGGACGGCGCTGCCGGCGGCGACGCTCGGCGCGGTGCTCACGGTCAGCACGGTGACGGGCACGGTCGCGAGCACCGAGGCGCTGGCCGACCGGCACCCCGACGCGGTGGCCGAGGCCATGGAGGGGTACGGCGTCGCCGTCGCCGCCGCTCAGGCCGGCCTGCCCTTCGCGGAGCTACGGACGGTGTCGAACCCGATCGGACCGCGGGACCGGGGGGCCTGGCGGATGAAGGAAGCCTTCGCCGCCCTCACCGAGGCGGCCGCCGCCCTGCGCTGACCGCCCCGTCCAGCCGGAGCGCCGAAGGTCGGCGCCACTCGACCCGGAAACCGCAGGCCCGCAGGAATCCGACACCGCCGAACTCGGCGACGGCGTGGACGGTGGCGACACCGGCGCGGTCCATCTCGGCGCGGAGCGCCTCCACCAGCCGGCGCCCGATGCCGAGCAGCCGGTGTTCGGGGGCGACCAGCACGCCGTCGAGGACCAGCTCCCGCCGGTCGTCCAGGTCGTACCCGAGCAGCAGGTCCACGCTGCGCTCGTGTGCCCGCAGCTCGCCGACGAGCTCGCCGTCGGGCAGCTCGGCGAGGAACCGCCACGAGGTCGCGGGGAGGCCATCGCCCGTGAACCGCCGCACCCGGGCCTCCCGCCGGACCCGGTCGCCCCGCCGCTGCCGATCCCGCTCGCCCCGATCCTGGACGTAGGTGACGGCCGGCAGGAAGATCGGCCAGCGCTGAGGGGGAAGGTCCTGCCAGTGCGCCCACCAGGCGCCCGGCCAGTCCCGTGGCTGGCGTACCTCCCGGGCGTCCAGGTGGGCCGGGCAGTGCCGGCCGGCCGCGTCCCGCAACTCCTCGTGCGGCACGACCGGCAGCGACCGGGCCGCGCCGGCCCCCGTGAGGGCGGCTGAGGCGGCCCCGACGACGGAGATCACGACGTGGCCGCCGACCGCCTCGACGAGCCGTTCGACGGTGCGGAAGCTGGGATCGGCCGTCCGGCCCGACTCGATCCGGGCGATCGTCGCCTGCGGCACCCCGGACCGCTCGGCCAGTTGTCGCTGGCTCAGGTCGGCCTGGCGGCGGAGCGCCCGGAGCGTCACACCGAGGTCGACCCGTGGCCCGGACTCCGTCACCCCGCCATGCTCCGCCCCGCCCCACCCGCCTTCAACACCCTCGGGGCGGCTGTGGAAAAGCCTGTGGAAAACGGCTGACGCTGGGGACGAGGATGGGGTGACCAGCTACTACGAAGCTGATGACGTGGATGACTCACCTCACCCGCCGTCCGGCCCGACCGGCGGCCGAGGTGCCTGATCCATTTACGTCATCAGCTTCGTAGCACCTGACACCGATGTTGCCGGTCCGCCGCATTCGAGAGCCGGCCGACGACGCCGACGGCCAGCTCGGCGGCGGGCGGGCTCACAGCGGGACGGGCGGGCCGGAGGCCGGGACGGGAGCGGGGCTAACGTGGGGGCGTGGCGCTCTCTCTGGCGATCTCGCCCTGCCCCAACGACACGTTCGTCTTCGACGCCCTGGTGCACGGTCGGGTGCCCGGCGCCCCGCCGGTCGAGGTGACCTACGCCGACGTGGACGTCACCAACACGGCCGCCGAGCGCGGGGCGTTCGACCTGGTCAAGGTGAGTTACGCGGCGCTGCCGTGGCTGCTGGACGACTACCACCTGCTGCCCTGCGGCGGGGCGCTCGGCCGCGGCTGCGGCCCGCTCGTGCTCACCCGGGGCGACCGGACCGACCTCTCCGGCGCGACGGTGGCGGTGCCCGGCGAGCGGACCACGGCGTACCTGCTCTTCCGGCTCTGGTCGGCGGAGCGGCCGCCGGCGCGGATCGAGGTGGTGCCGTTCCACGAGATCATGCCGGGGGTCGCCGCCGGCCGGTACGACGCCGGCCTGGTGATCCACGAGGCCCGGTTCACCTACCCGCGGCACGGGCTGACCGCCCTGGTCGACCTCGGTGAGTGGTGGGAGGGCGACACCGGCCTGCCGATCCCGCTCGGCGCGATCCTGGCCCGCAAGGGCGCCGTCGACCCGGTCGAGGCCGCCGCCTGGATCCGCGAGTCCGTACGCCAGGCGTGGGCCGACCCGGAGGCCAGCCGGGAGTACGTGCTCTCCCACGCGCAGGAGATGGAGCCCGACGTGGTGGACCGGCACATCGGCCTCTACGTCAACGAGTTCACCGCCGACCTGGGAGAGGCCGGCTTCGCCGCCGTCGAGGCGCTGCTGGGCCGGGCCACCGACGCCGGGCTCGTCCCTCAGACCTCCAGCTCGCGGGCGACGGCGTGGACCAGCTGAGCGATCTTCTGCGAGGTCTTCCGGTCGGGGAAGCGGCCCCGGCGCAGGTCCGGCTGGACCTTCGCCTCCAGCACCTTGATCATGTCCTCGACCAGGCCGTGCAGCTCCTCGGCCGGCCGGCGGCGCAGCTCCGCCACGGACGGCGGCGCCTCCAGCAGCTTGACCCCCATCGCCTGGGCGCCCCGGCGGCTGTCGACCACGCTGAAGTCGACCCGCTGCCCACCCTTCAGGTCGGTGACGCCCGCCGGTAGCGCGCCCTTGGGCAGGAACACGTCGCCACCCTCGTCACTGGTGACGAACCCGTATCCCTTGGCCGCGTCATACCACTTCACTCGACCCGTCGGCACCTGAGAACCCCTGCTTCGCTCGAGACGTCTACTGCTCCCAGGCTAGCCCGATGATCCGGTTTAGCGCCGCCGGGAATCCGGTGAGATCACCCAGCACCAGGTGCGCCCCGGCGGCCGACAACTCCGCCGGCGAGCAGGGCCCGGTCGCCACCCCCACGCCCGGGATGCCCGCCGCCTCCGCCGCGACCATGTCCGCCACGTGGTCCCCGACGTAGAGGGTGGCCGCGTGCTCCCGCAGCGCGGTCGCCTTCTCCTCCGCGAACAGGTCCCCGGCCAGCTCGTCGACCGCCAGCCCCAGGTGGTCCAGGTGCAGCTTCGCCAGCCGGCCGATCTTCGAGGTCACCACCATGACCCGGCCGCCGCGCGCGTGCACCGCCCCGATCGCCGCCGCCGCGCCGGGCATCGGCAGGGTCGGGGTGATCGCGTACGCCGGGTAGAGCTCGCGGAATGCGGTCACCGTCTCCTCCACCCGCTCCGGCGGGAACCACCGGGCGATCTCGGTACGCAGCGGCGGGCCCAGCCGGGACACCGCCGCGTCGGCGTCCACGTACACACCGGTCCGCGCGGTCAGGGCCCGGTAGGCCGCCGCGATCCCGGGACGCGAGTCGACCAGGGTCATGTCGAGGTCGAAACCGACCATCAGAGCAGGCATGCCGAGAACGTACCCGCCCAACCCCGGCGAGCCGGACGTCCGAGGGGCGGGACGGCCCCCGGCCGGGCTAGCGTGGAACGACGATGACCACCTCACTCGCCGACCAACTGCGGACGCTCCCCGACGAGTCCCTCGCCGCCCTGCTCCAACTGCGGCCGGACCTCGTCGTGCCGGTGCCGGCCGACATCTCCGCCCTGGCCATCCGCGCCCAGTCCCGGGTCTCCGTGGCCCGCGCCCTCGACGGGCTGGACCAGTTCACCCTCCAGATCCTCGACGCCGCCCGGCTCACCCGCGACCCCGGGTCCGGGGGCACCGCCACCGAGGCGATCCTGGCGATGGCCACCGCCGGCCCGCACCCGCCCGCCCCGACCGCCGTCCGCGCCGCGGTGAGCAGGCTCCGCGCGCTGTTCCTGCTCTACGGCCCCGAGCACGACCTGCACGTGGTGGCCGGCGTCGACGAGGTCTCCCCGTACCCGGCAGGACTGGGCCGACCGGCGGCGGACCTGGACCCACGCACGGCGGCCCTCTGCGCGGACCCGGCGAAGCTGCGCCGGACGCTGCTGGCCGCTCCCCCGTCGGCCCGGGCGATCCTGGACCGGCTCGCGGCCGGCCCGCCGGTGGGCAGCGTGCCCCCGGGCGCGCTGCAGGCCCCCGCCGTCGGCGCGGAGGACATCCTGCCCCCGGACGCCACCAACGGCGGCGCCCCGACCGGCTCCCCGATCCGCTGGCTGGTCGACCACCGGCTGCTCGTGCGGGTGTCGGGCGGCAAGGACGGCGGCACCGTCGAACTCCCCCGCGAGGTGGGCCTGCTGCTGCGTCGGGACAGCGGCCCGCTCGGCCCGCTGCGCACCAGCCCACCCCGGCTGGCGAGCCCGACGCGGGAACCGAAGGCCGCCGACTCCGCCGGCGCCGGGCAGACCATGGAGGTGGTACGCCACACCGAGGCGCTGCTGGAGGCGCTCGCCGCCGAACCGGCCACCGTGCTCCGCTCCGGCGGCGTCGGCGTCCGCGACCTGCGCCGGCTGGCCCGGGGGCTCGGCCTGGACGACCCGACCACCGCGCTGCTCTTCGAGGTGGCGTACGCGGCCGGGCTGCTCGGGGAGCTCGACCTGACCGGCAGCGCCACCACCCGGTACGGCGGCGACCAGCAGGTCCTGCCCACCGGCGGGTACGAGGTGTGGCGGGCCAGTTCGCTCGCGCAGCGCTGGGAGCAGCTGGCCCGGGCCTGGCTGACCATGACCCGTCAGGTGGGCCTGGTCGGCCAGCGGGACGACCGGGACCGGCCGATCTCGGTGCTCTCCGCCGAGGCGGAACGGGCCGGCGCGCCGGCCGCCCGCCGGGCTGTGCTGGGGGTGCTGGCCGACCTGGAACCGGCGACCGCGCCTTCCCCGGACGAGGTGCTGGAGCTGCTGGACTGGCGGGCGCCCCGGCGCGCCCGGGGCCGGGAGACCGCGCACCGGGAGGTGCTGGCCGAGGCGGCCCAGCTCGGCGTGACCGGGCTCGGCGCGCTCACCTCGTACGGGCGGCTGCTGCTCTCCGACGTGGCCGAGGCCGACGAGCGGGGCGCCGACGACCCGCTCGGGCTGCGCTCCGACGCCGAGTCGGGCGAGCCGTCCACCGCCGTGCGCGCGCTGGACGCCCTGCTCCCCGCCCCGGTCGACCATTTCCTGGTGCAGGCCGACCTGACCGTGGTGGTGCCCGGCCCGCCCGACCCGGCGCTCGCCGCCGAGCTGGAGGTGGTGGCCGAGCACGAGTCGGCGGGCGGGGCCAGCGTGCACCGGGTCACCACGGCCAGCGTCCGGCGTGCCCTGGACGCCGGCTACTCGGCCGGCGACCTGCACAGCCTGTTCCGCCGCCGGTCCCGGACCCCGGTGCCGCAGGGGCTGACCTACCTGGTGGACGACGTGGCGCGCAAGCACGGCGGGCTGCGGGTCGGCTCCGCCGGGGGCTACGTCCGCAGCGACGACGAGGCGCTGCTCACCGAGGTGCTGAGCGACCGGCGGCTGGAGCCGCTGGCGTTCCGCCGGCTGGCCCCGACGGTGCTCTCCACCCCGTACCAGGTGGGGCGGATGCTGATCGCGCTGCGCGACGCCGGCTACGCGCCGGTGCCGGAGGACGCCACCGGCGCGGCGGTGCTGGCCCGGCCGAAGACCCGGCGGGCCCCGGCCCGGGTGCCGGTGTCCAGCCGGACCCTCGATCCGCTGGCGGCGCCGAAGCTGGCGCTGCCCCGGCTGCTCGGCGTGGTGGAGCAGATCCGGCGCGGCGAGGCGGCGGCGCGGGCGGCCCGGCGGGCCCCGGCGGTGGTCCGCGGCGGCGCGGCGCGCACCGGGCCGGCGCCGGCGCACGGGCACAGCGAGGCCCTCGCCGTGCTCCAGCAGGCGGTCCGCGACAAGGCGCTGGTCTGGGTCGGGTACGTCGACGCGCACGGGGCGACCGCGTCCCGGCTGCTCCGGCCGGTGTCGATCGGGGCGGGCTACCTGCGCGCCGAGGACGAGCGGACGGAGATGCTGCACACCTTCGCGCTGCACCGGATCACCGCGGCGGTGCTGGAGGACTGAGCCGGCCGGGTCAGCGCCCGTTGCGCCGGACCGTGCCGATCACCGAGACGGCCAGCAGCAGCGCGAACCCGGCGCCGGCCGACTCGCCGACCGAGTCGACGAAGCCCTGCCGCTGCACCAGCAGCCCGAAGAGGAACCAGCCCACCAGGCCGACGGCGGCCGCCGTGTAGCCGACCAGGGCGGCCGTGGAGACCTCGTGGGCCGGTGCCCGATCGTCGTCGGGGATCGCGTCGTGGTCGACCGTCATCTCCCGCCCCCGTCCCGTCCGGACCTGACCTCCAGCGTGTCACCCGGCGGGCGGCGGTGACAGGGGACAAAACCCCGATCCGGCGGTCGGCCCGGTCAGGTGCCGGGGCGGCGGCCGAAGACGACCACCCGGGTGCCGATGGAGCCCAGCTCCCAGAGCCGGACCGCGTCGGCGTGCAGCAGGTTCACGCAGCCGTGCGAGCCGATCGCCCCGTTGTGCAGGTACGTCGTGGTCCCGTGGAAGCCGATCCCGCCGTTGAACTGCTGCCAGTACGGCAGCCACACCTCGTACGGGTTGGACCACTCCCGGAGGTTCCGCCCGCCGACGTGGTAGGTGCCGGTCGGGGTCGCGTACCCGGCCATGCCGGTGCGGGTGACGGTGGGCCCCATGACCACCGTGCCGCCGCGCATCGCCCAGACGGTCTGCCGGGTCAGGTCGACGCAGAAGGTGAGCCCCGCACCCGCCCGGCAGCGGCGGACGTCGGTGCCGGCGAGCCGCTTCGCCACGTCGTACGTGGTGGCGCCGGCGCGGCCCGCGGCCGGGCTGATGCCGTAGCGGCGCTGGAATCGCTTGATGGCGGCGCAGTCGGCGGCGGACTGCTTCCCGTCCACGGTCAGCTTCCCGAACCCGCCCAACCGGGCCAGGTACGTCTCCACGGCCCGCTGGTGCTCGCCCTGCGGGCAGCCGGTGAAGCCGGAGCTGCTCGGCTTCGGCGTGGCGCTCGGCTTCGGTGTCGCCGTGCGGCTGGGCTTCGGCGTGGCCGTCCGGCTCGGCTGCGCCGGCGGGGACCCGGTCGGTTGGCCCGGCGTGGGCGCCGCGCTCGCCCCCGATGCCCGTTCCGTCACGCCGACGGGGGCCGGCGCCCCCGCGCCGGATCCGTCGCCCTGCGGATCGAGCGCGCACGCACCGACGCCGACCAACACGACCGCTGCCAGGGCGACGACCCGGGCAACCAACCGGACATGCTGCATGGGCCCTCCCCTGGACAGTTGTCCCGCTTGCTAGACGTACGGGAAGACCGTCACGTTGCCTCCCGGCCGTGACTTTTTCCGGACACCTTCCCGCGTGCAACACTGGATGGTCCGCCTTCGGCAGGTCAGCCGGCCGACGGGCGAGGAAATCCGGCAAGGGAGAGGGCACTGGCGTGAGCGGTGGACCACTGATCGTGCAGTCGGACAAGACCCTGCTGCTGGAGATCGACCACCCGGACGCGCAGGCGTGCCGGATGGCGATCGCGCCCTTCGCCGAGCTGGAGCGCTCCCCCGAGCACGTGCACACCTACCGGCTGACGCCGCTGGGGCTGTGGAACGCCCGGGCCGCCGGCCACGACGCCGAGGGCGTGGTGGACACGCTGATCAAGTACTCCCGCTACCCGGTGCCGCACGGGCTGCTGGTGGACGTGGCCGAGACGATGGACCGGTACGGCCGGCTCCAGCTCGCCAACGACCCGGCGCACGGCCTGGTGCTGCGCGCGCTGGACCGGCTGGTGCTGATCGAGGTCGCCAAGAGCAAGAAGCTCGCCGGCATGCTCGGCGACAGGATCGATGACGACACGATCCAGGTGCACCCGTCCGAGCGGGGCCGGCTCAAGCAGGCGCTGCTGAAGCTGGGCTGGCCGGCGGAGGACCTGGCCGGGTACGTCGACGGCGAGGCGCACCCGATCGAGCTGGCCGAGGCCGGCAAGGACGGGCGTAAGCCGTGGACGCTGCGGTCGTACCAGCGGGAGGCCGTGGAGGCGTTCTGGGCCGGCGGGTCGGGCGTGGTCGTGCTCCCCTGCGGCGCGGGCAAGACGCTGGTCGGGGCGGCGGCGATGGCCGAGGCGAAGGCGACCACGCTGATCCTGGTCACCAACACCGTTGCCGGCCGGCAGTGGAAGCGGGAGCTGATCGCCCGCACCTCGCTGACCGAGGAGGAGATCGGCGAGTACTCGGGCGAGCGCAAGGAGATTCGCCCGGTCACCATCGCCACGTACCAGGTGCTCACCTCGCGGCGCGGCGGCGCGTTCACCCACCTGGACCTGTTCGGCGCCCGCGACTGGGGCCTGGTCGTCTACGACGAGGTGCACCTGCTGCCCGCGCCGATCTTCCGGTTCACCGCGGACCTCCAGGCCCGTCGCCGGCTAGGGCTGACGGCGACGCTGGTCCGCGAGGACGGCCGGGAGGGCGACGTGTTCAGCCTGATCGGCCCCAAGCGGTACGACGCGCCGTGGAAGGACATCGAGTCGCAGGGCTGGATCGCCCCGGCCGAGTGCACCGAGGTACGGGTCACGCTGACCGACGCGGAGCGGATGACGTACGCGACGGCGGAGGCCGAGGAGCGGTACCGGATGGCGGCGACCGCCCGCACCAAGCTGCCGGTGGTTCGCGCGCTGGTGGACCGGCACCCGGACGACCAGGTGCTGGTCATCGGCGCGTACATCGACCAGCTGCACCAGCTCGGGGAGTACCTCGACGCGCCGATCATCCAGGGTTCGACGACCAACAAGGAGCGGGAACGGCTCTTCGACGCGTTCCGCTCCGGGGAGATCCGCACCCTGGTCATCTCCAAGGTCGGCAACTTCTCCATCGACCTGCCGGAGGCGGCGGTGGCGATCCAGGTGTCGGGCACCTTCGGCTCCCGGCAGGAGGAGGCGCAGCGCCTCGGCCGGGTGCTCCGGCCGAAAGCCGACGGCCGGCAGGCGCACTTCTACACGGTGGTCTCCCGGGACACCATCGACACCGAGTACGCCGCCCACCGGCAGCGCTTCCTCGCCGAGCAGGGGTACGCCTACACCATCGTCGACGCCGACGACGTCCTCGGCCCGAAGCTGCCCAGCGTCGACTGATCCCACGCTGGCCGACTCCGCTTCTGAATGTTGCGGTGTCCGGGTCACCCCGACACCCCCATGTCCCGCAACGGAGCCGGATCATTGAGCCTCGGGGGACCTCGCCCAGGCCCGCAGTCCCTCGTGCTCGCTACAGACCTGATGTCGTAAACGACTCAGCCATCAGCGTTCCTCGACTCGGCGACGACGAACAGGCACCTGCCCTAGCGCTATGGCCGCCGATCAGGGCGAGGTGAAGATCGCCTCGGACGACGCGACCTGGTACTGGCCGGGGCGGGCACGGTCCGCAGCGACAGGTCCCAGCACCAGGACAGATGCCGGAGTGCCGGACGATCCATTGCACAGATCCCAGCTGTTGCACCCTAGCCGCCACTGCCCCCACATGCCACCACCAGCGAGGCAGCGCCCCGAGCTCCGCACAGCCAGAACTACAACTAGCTTCCCTCCTCTGCCATGTACCTCTGTACGACACTAGAAGGAAGCCGCCCCTTGTCGCGGACGTGGATGCCGCGCGCCGCCGCCCACAGCCTGACCGCAGCAGCATCTACGCGCGGTTGCCGTCCAGGATCATCGGTCCCAAGCGTATGCATCCCGTCCGTATCCTCTGATCCCCTCATCTGTGGGAGGGCCGCATTCCTAGGCTCGACCGCAATGGAAGGCGACCCAAGCGAGCCAACACCCGACGCTCGGCCAACGCCCAGAGCGCTAAGCTTCGCACTCGTGATTTCAGGCGGCTCAACGGGAAAATACTTGTCCCCTTTACGACGCACGGATCCAAGCAGCGGGGACGCAAGGAACGCCAGAACCTCCTGAATCTCTTCGGGATCAGGGTCCAGTTTCTCTCTCAGCAAGTACCTTATCGCCGTAACGTCGAGCATCCCTCCGGACCGCGCAATCTCTCGATCGTCATTAGCCTCCCGCCACAAGGTTGCGATTACCTCATTCATGAGATCTTGCCGACGCGCGACCCCCTCCCAGATTGTTTCTGGTGCCGCCATGTCCACGTCGAACACTCCGGCAATCGCCGCAGGCGAGAGGGGTGAGAGCTCGTTCAGTTCGAGGTACCGGGTTAGAGTAGCCACATCGATTAGGCGGACGTTCCTCGTGCGGGCCCACTTTCGCAAGCGGCCGTCGGGGAACGATGGGCCAACAATCACAGCTTTCTCTGCATCATGACGAACTCTATGTTCCTCAATCGCATCAAAGCTAATAGCTCCCTCCAGCACCTGGCCGGAACTAGAGGACTTGGCGTCCACTGTCACGCGCCGTTGCTGCCCTGGCGCCAGCCAGATCGATACTAAAATATCGGTTCGACCAGGGCCCCCCAGATGGCGAGCATTCAGACCGAGAAGCCTCAGTGCCTCGAATACGGCATGTTCGAAACGAGTTGGCTCTCGCGAGTCCACCGCCGCAGCCTCCAACTCAAGCACCACCGCCCGAGTTGCAGAAGCTTCTGCCTCGGCTCGAACCTCGACCGCATCAGAAGGGCCAGCCATAGGTTGGAGGCTAGGAGCGTTTTGGGCGAATGCCTTCCCGAGCGGGCTTGCCATGTAGCTGGTATGCGAAACGCGAACAAGCAGACCGCACGCAGCCAGGAGGCGCAAACGGATGGCGATCTCGGAGCGTTGAGGGGCGTCGTCTCCAAGGACTCGCTGTACAGCCGTCATGAGATCCCCTACCTCTGTAGGAGCAGGTAGCAAGTGGATCAGCTCCGCAAACATAATTACATGACAATGAGCAATCCTGGCAAAGTCGATTGGCTCGGAGCTCTCCAGCCACTGCTGAGCCCAAGGTGTCGGCTCGAATATGTCAAACCCTGCCGGCTGAATTAGCCCTAGGGATCTCAGGGCGGCCAGCGCCGTATCCGTTGAGGACCTAGACAGACCTAGCTCCGACGCGCAGATCCTTCGAAATTCTTCCTTCTCGATCCGGGGACTGCAAAAGTTTGTTATGCGCCGCACGCTTTCGTAGACGGTCTCGCCTTCACGGCCGGCTGGCAGGAAACCAATTACCCTCTTGCGCGCACTAAGCTTCTCATCATCAAGCGACTCTAGGAGATCCGCGATAAACGACTCGGGTTCCGGTAGGTCTACCGGGGAGTCCCCCTGCCCACCGCGGTGAGGTAGCGAGGTTGGATCAACCACGTCAAGCAACGCCAGAAACTTGCGCCCTTCATCGGTCGGCACGACCTCCAGATGCGACCACTTCTCTAGGAAGCCGCCCGCCCGGAGCCAGTTGGTCCGTCGCCGCACCTGGTCCAGCGATGACCAGCTAACCCCATACTTGGAGATCGCCGCCTCAAGAAGCTCCTCGTGAGTGCGGACTCCGGCACAGATTGCCGCGAGAGCTTCACCGACGAAGCGGATACGGCTATGGATCAGTCCGACCAGGTAGCGGCTGTCATCGTTCGCTATCCAAGCGTCCGCTTCAGGCGTCAGCTCTACGATGCCGGCATCGGTCTTCCGCACGAGGCCCATCGGACCAAGGCGCCTCAGCAACCACTCGCCTGACACGACGGTCGACTCCGCCGCCTCCCACCGAGTCGTTCCGTCAGCGGTGAGCTGCAACCCGGGCAGTCCAGGCAACACTGCGCGGAGAGCGGGGATCCACTCGTCTACGGCGCCGGGTAGCGCCGGGGCAGCATGTAGCCGCAAGGGCCAGGGCCGAGCGGGCGGAACTGGCGTTGGCGATGAATCTTCAGACATGTGGGAGTGGTTCCTCTCGGCCTTAAACCGCCAACAGAGCGGCGGGGGCGCTGCTGTCCTCGGCAATCCAAGCCGCATGGTACGAGGTGTGCACGACAGTGTTGAGTAGGCCGCACAGACGCGCCCCGGTCCGCCACCGGTTTACACGAGACATGTGTCCGGGCCCTGCGCGCGCTTCCAAGCTCTCTCGATAGGGGATCCTGGACTGCCGAATTGGCCTCTTTACGATCAAGGCGGCCCGCAGAGCGGGCCGCGCCAGCCCGGCCCCGGCCTGCTGGCGACCTCCGGCCGGCATCGGCCGGGCCGGCCGGCCACGCTTTGGGACGACAGGACCACGAAGACCTCGGGGCTCCGCCCCGAACCCCGGCCCTCCTCAGAGATGCCGCCGCGGCTCACCTCGCCGGGCACCACAAGGGCTACCAGCCTCCCCGGACGGGGCCAAGGTCGTTCGTCCGGTAGGGCGCTCCACCTTGTCCCCGTCCGGGGAGGCTGAGCGGTCTACGACTGCCCGACGAGGAGGTCCGCTTCAGCGCTTGGCCTTGTTCTGTTACGCCTCGGCCCGCCGTGGCTATCCGCGGGGGCACATGCCCAGGGCATCGCGCTCCCAGTCGCTTCCTACGAGAGCGACGGGGTAGGTGACCTCTCTGACACGCTTGTCATCGGTCTCAACCGAAAGCCGTAGCGACAATGGCTCTGGCTGGAAGGCGATCGAGCACTCGAACCGCAGCTCGACCAGGACCTGACCGGTGCCACCAGGGGGTAACAGCCGGAGTTGCCCCGTGCTGCGTACCACGACGCCCGGCCGCTCTGCTTGAACCGCGCGAACCGTGATCGGCGCGGGGCCGGCGTTGATCAACATCAACTGCCCAGGCAGTTGGACCGATCCCTCGGAGAACGAGCCTCCCAAGTTGGCCGATTGAGGTAAGGCCACGAGTGCGACCACGGCGTTCCGCTCCCGCTGATCACGCGAGTCTCGCAGCTGGCTGACGCCGAAACCGCCAAGCACAACGCCGATCACGAACGCAGCGACGAGCCGCAGGGTCATCTTCTTTCTGGCCATGAGGCGGTCAGGGGTGGTGGTACCCGACTTCGCCGGCTGGTGATTCTGCTCGTCCAGGTCGATCACTGCGTGCTCCGCGACATGCGCGTCAGCCTAGGGTCTCTCCCCACCGGCGCGCCGCCCGGCCGTACAGCCATCCGTACAGCCAAGGCCATCCGCAGACGCCGACCAAGCCCGACAACGACGGACAGGCTGACCAGGCGTGCGAAGCCGGGACCAGCCACCCCTGATCTTCTTCTAATCCTCAGGCCGCGGCCGGCCGTCCACACCAGCGCTTGACGACCGCCATTGAGACTCGTCCGGTTGGGCGCTCCACCTTGTCACCCTGAGGGAGGCCCGCTCCACGGTGTCTGGGTCGACGGTGGACGGGAAGGCTTGGATAGAGGGGTGTCGACTCGGGCGGGCACAACCGCCGCATGTGGTTCAGCAGGGTGATCGATTGGCTAAGGGATCTCGACTACGGAAGTGTTCCGGCTTGGCTGGGAGCAGGCTCTCTCCTGTTGGCTACAGGGGAGTGGTCCCGACGACATCGAGCTTGAGATCTTCTGGGACAACGAGCGTACGGATCAGTAAGGCAGCGATCGGAGGAGTGCCCCCCTGGCGGTGAACGGTCCGCATCTAGTCCGCAAGAGGTCCACTGACAGTGGGGGAGCGGTGAGAGATGCCGGAAGGTATTTCCGCTGCTAGGCCGGTATGCGCCCAGGTCGGCGGGACGGGCAGTTTGATCTCGTAATGCGTAGGTCAACGGTCGGTCCGTCTGGCGGCCTTCGAGTGCGGTGACTTGGCGAGGTCAAGAGGCCGGACCGTCTGCGTTGGGCCTGCTCGCGCCAGCCGTCGAGGGTCAGCGTCGGGTGGACTCCGCGACGAAGACGCCGCGACCCGGACGGCCGACCAGCACACCCTGCTCCCTCAGAGCGGCGATCGCTCGCTGGATGGTCGAGTGCGAGACGTCGTAGGAGGCGGCGAGAGCGCGACCTGCGGGCAACTGGCTGCCCGGCGGATAGGTTCCGTCCTTGATCTTGCTTCGCAGGTCGTCTAGCAGCTCGTCCATGGTGGGCGGGATAGGCACGATGCGGCCCCTTGCAGTCGGTTGGCCCACCCAGTATTGATCCACGCCCTCGACGTAGGCAACGCATCTACTGAAAGAGGTGATGGTGCTGACATAGCTGACAGTGATGATGGTTCGGCATAAGAGGATGGAGCGGTACTTGACGTAGGTGATGCTGCATCGGTAGCGTCGCTCTCGGTGATGCGGTCCTGCTGCGGTCGGTTGGCGCCTCTCGTACCGGTCTCGCATCGCCGCCGAGACCTCACCCTCCGCGCTCCCCCGGCGCGGCCCTGCTGTCGCACCGCCGATCGAGGCTGCGGCGGCAGGGCGGGGCGGTCTCCGCCGAGCGCTACCGGCGGAGGCCGTCCCCTCCACTTCGACGCGATCCGACGATGGGCGGTCACCGTGCGCAACCTGATCCGTCGGCTGGCGAGCCGACACGACCAACGACGTCCGACGGAAAACGCCGGCCCGGTCCAGGGTCGGCTTCCGCTGCGGCCCTGGCAGATCCGCGACCGGTGCTTCAACGTCCGCCGGCGTGGCCTCGACCCCGTCGAGATCCGCGCCTTCCTGCACCGCGTGGCCGACGAACTCGCGGTCGCGCAGACCGCCCTGGTCGCGGTGCAGGAGGAGAATGTACGGATCAAGAACGCCCTGCGCGCGTGGCAGAGCGCCCAGTCGGCGAACAACCGCTACCGATGACCGATCGCTGGGTGATCCACCTGCCGATCACCGCGCCCGACCTGCTCCGGGCCCGGATTTTCGCCCGTACCGCCGCCCGGGTGCTGGCCCGGCTCAGCGCCCGCGTCGAGCCGGGCGGGGTGACCGTCTCGGCCGAGGACCAGCAGAACGTACGACACTGGGTCTTCTGCGACCGGCTGCTGCCCGGCGGCGCACGATGCGCGCTGCCGATCGACCACACCACGCCCTGCGCGCGGCGCGCGCCATGGGTCAGCCGCCGGTGAAGACGGCCGGGCAGAGATGTTCGGGCAGGTGGCCGGAGCTAGGTCAGTGCGATCACACGCTCGCGTACGGGTGGCAGGCAGGTGCTCGCGCTGCATGCGCCGTACGTGACCACCACCTCGGCCGGACCGTCCCCCGTGGACCGGACCGGCAGCGTCACGGTGACCGGGCCGTCCGGGTAGACGGGCAGCGTCACGTTCAGCTCCTCGATCCGCAGCTCGTTGACCGGCTTGTCGGAGCTGGGCGCACCGGTCGCGCCGAGGCTGCCGCGCACGGCGACGACCGTCGGGATGCCGAGCCCCTGCACCCCGTCCGGCGGCAGGTCGATGCTGTAGAGGTGGAAGCCGGGCCGCTGCGGGCGAAAGGTCGCCCGCACCTGCCCGTCCGTGAGGGCCGCCTCGACGCTCACCCCGCCGGCCTCCAGCCGGCCGCTGCGGTCGGCCGCCGGCGACGGCCCGGCGGAGCGGGCGCATCCCCCGGCGAGGAGTACGCCGGCCAGCGCCGCGACCAGCAGCGCACCGCGACCGGTCAACGCTTCGGTGCCCACTTGGTGAGGAACGCGTTGACCTGCTCGCTGTCCATGTCCCGGGCGTTGGCGAAGGAGCCGTCGTTGGTAGCCACCCGGACCTTGCCCTCGGGTGTCAGCACCACCAGCGCGGGGATGCCGCTGCCTTTCAGGTTCAGGTACTTCGCGGTGAACTTCAGGTTGTGGTCGAACTCGCCGACGTCCACCGCCAGCAGGTGGTAGTTCCGCTCCAGGAGCGGCTTGGTCTCCGCCGACTGGAACAGCTCGTGCAGGACGTGGCAGTCCGGGCACCAGTCCGCGCCGAAATCGATCAGCACCGCCTTGCCGTCCGCCTTGGCCAGCGCGAGGGCAGCCTTCAGGTCGGCGGCCGGGTTCCGCTTCGGGTCGTACCGATCCGGCAGCGTCACCTTCGGGGCGGTCGGGGACGCGGCGGGCTTCGCGGCCGCCGTGGCCGCCGTGGTGGCGGGTGCCGCTCCCGCTGTCGGTGGGGTGTCCTGGCTGGCGCAGGCCGCCAGAAGCAGTGCCGTACCGGCCACGGCCGCGAGACCGACGCGTTGCAGCATCACCACAAGTAACCCCCGAGAATTGGTCAGGCGCCGGAGGATAACGCACGGCAATCTCGTGCCGCTGCCCCGACGATCAGTCGAGGTGGAACACCGCCGGCGGCGGTCACGGGCGGCGGCGCAGGTAGCGGGCGCGGCGGCCGGCGTCGTGGAACCCGAGCCGCCGGTACAGTGCGGCGGCCGGGTTGTTGTCGTTGACGCAAAGCCACGCCTCGCCGGCGCCGTCGGCGGCCAGTGCCCGCAGCGCGCTCGCCACCAGGTACGCCCCGACCCGTCGGTGCCGCCAGCCGGGGACGACGCCCACCTGGTCGATCCAGTTGTCGATGACGTTGAGGAAGCCCACGGCGGTGCCGTCGGGACCTCGGGCGATGAGCGACAGGTCCGGCCGGTATCCGTCGTCCTCCCGCAGCTCGCCCAGCCACTCGTCGGCCTCCGGCTCCACGAAGCCGGGCCGGTCGGCGAACGACGCGCGGTAGGTCTCGAACAGGTCGGGGCCGATCTCCCAGGTGATCGGTTCGGTTCGCACGCCGTCCGGCGCGGCCACGTCGGGGATCGCGTCGAGGTCGTGCCGCAGCACCCACTCCAGGAAGGTCTGGTCGAAGCCGCGCGCGGTGAACAGCGCGTCCGCGTCGGCACTCCACGACTCGGTGGTCAGCAACAGGTCCGCGTCGCCGGCCTGCTCGTCCGCCCAGCTCAGCAGCCGGCCGCCGAGGCCCCGCCCGCGCCACGCCGGATGCACCAGCCCGGTGCCGGTGGCCGGCCGGCGGTCGGTGCCGGCGCCGACGGCCGCGACGAGCGTGCCGTCGTGCCAGGCGCCGAGGGTACGGGTCTGGAGCAGTCGCGCCCGCAGCAGCGGCGGACCAGCGAACAACGGCAGCCCGCCGTCGACGGCCAGGCACGCCTCGGCCAGCTCGGCCAACCCGGCGAGGTACTCCTCGCCGAATTCCTTCCAGGTGAGGGCGTCCACGCCCGGGTACGTCCGGTCCACCGTCGTCCTCCGTCGTCCTGCTCCGGCGTCCCAGTAGGCGTCCCAGCCACCGACCCTGTCAACGCGGTTTCCCCGGGGTACAAGGGCTCAGAGGACGCGGGTGACCTGCTCGGCGGCGGTCCGGGCGTCCAGCCGCGCCCGGTCCAGGTTGGCGCAGAGCACCACCGACGCGCCGGCGGCGAGTGGCGCGAGCAGCCACTTGAGCGGCTGCTCGTGCTCGGCCGTGTCGACCAGCAGCCGGTCCCCGGCGCGCAGGTCGAACTGCTCGGCGAGCCCCCGCGCCACCCCGGCCCACTCGCCGTAGCTGGTGCCGTCCGGGCTCGCCTGGTCGGACGGGCGAATGGTGGTGTAGTCGGGCGGGGTGTCGGTGTGCCGGAGCACCTCGGCGGACCAGTCGAGCCAGCCCACCGGCACGTCGGCCAGCGGGCCGGACCCGGTGCCGACGAGGTAGCGGTGGGTCCCGTCGGGCACATCCTCCAGCCAGTCGTCGAGCCGATCCGGGGTCACGAAGACCGCGTCGTACGGCCGGTCCGCGCCGGGTTCGAGGACCGGCAGCCCGGCGGTGGCCCGGGGCCGGAACGAGACCGCCATCCCGACCGACCAGGCGCCGATCAGCATCGCGGCGGTCCGCCAGTGCGGCGGCAGCAGCACCGCGACCCGGCTTCCCGGGTCGAGTCCGCAGCCGTCCCGCAGCAGGCCCGCGCTGCGCGCCGCCCAGCCGCCGAGCTGGCGCGCGGTCAGCTCGGTCCGCTCGCCGGTCGCGTCGTCGTAGTAGGTGAGCAGCGGAAACCCGCCCTCGCTCGGCGCGTCGGCCGCAACGGCGACGGGCGTGTGGACAGCCATGGGGACACTCCTCCTGCCGGTCCGTCCACCCTAGCCAGCGACCAGCCGCCCGACGGCTGCGGCAGGCCGGAGGGTTCAGCGGGCGAACCGGTCCACCAGGAGTGCCAGCCGCCGCTCCTGGTCCGTACGCCGGAGCCGGCCGCTGCGCATGAGCGTGACCAGGCAGAGAGCCTGCTGGAGGTGCAGGAGCTGTACGACACGTACTTCAGTAGCAGCCCCACCTGGGACGCCGCCCGCCGTTGACCCCCGGGCCCGAACCGCCCGGGCCGCTCAGGAGCCGGGCAGTTCGGGCCCATCGTCACTGGCTGGGAGACCACCAACCGGTTGGCGCTCGTCCCGGGGCATGGGACTACTTGTTGAACATGACGACGTCGGTCGGGCGCTTCGCGGTCACCGCGACGCCGTAGTCGAACAGTTCGAGCGTCAAGGTGGACGTCCCCTGGTCGAGCCGGCCCTTCGCCGTCGTCTGCCACGTTACGGTGAGCGCCACCTTCGCGATCCGACCGTCGCGGTCCAGCGTGACATCACCGGCCGCGCTGGTCGACCCGATCTCCTCCATCGTGGTGTACGCGAAATGCAGGGCGCCGTCCCGGTTCTCGGTGATGGTGGCGTTCGCGCTCTTCAGCGCCGTGAACAGGGCCGCCGGGTCGGGCGACACGGCACCCAGGACCACGCTCCCCTCGTCGTAGAGGGACAGCCGGTCGTACCTGCCCGGGTACTGGCCGTATCGGCCGTACGTCTCGCCCGGACCCTTGTCGGCCGGCAGCTTGCCCAGCGGTCGTTCCCCGCCGACGTACCGGGTGCCGTTGATCAGCAGCTCGGTCATGACCGCGTCGTCCTGCGGCGCACGGACGTACCCGGTGGCGGTCCTCGGGTCGAACGCGCCCTCGTACGTCAGCCCGCCCGGAGCCGAGTTGGTCAGCCGCATCCGGTAACTGAGGTTCTCGCTGGCGGTGACGGCCGAGACCAGCTCCATCGCCGGCGAGGCCGGCCCCGGCTGCGACGCCTCGGCGGTGACGCCGGGACGGCCCGGCGTCGGCGTCGTCGCCACGGTCGCCACGGTGGCGACGCCCAGCGCCAGCAGCGCGCAGGTCGCACCGACCATCGTGGTCGTCCGGCGCCGGCGGGCCCGCCGGCCGCGATCGAGCAGCGCCCCCACCGGGGGTACGGAGGCCGACTCGCCGTCGACGATGTCGTGCAGCCGGTTGGCGAGACGCTCATCAAGTGTGTTCATGACTGATCACCTGCTCACTGGGTAGGAGGGTTCATCGAGAAAGTGGCGAAGCTTGTCCAGCGCCCGAGCGTTCTGGCTCTTGACGGTGCCCACCGAGCAACCCAGCAGCTGAGCCACCTCACGCTCGGTCAGGTCCTCGTAATGGCGGAGCACCACCACCGCACGCTGCTTCGTCGGTAGCGACATCAGCGCCCGGCGCAGGACGACGGCATCGGGGCCGACGTCGCCGGCCGGGGCGGCCCGTTCGGGGACGTCCGCGACGAGGCTCTCGCGGCGACGCCGTCGCCAACCGGACGTGTGGTTGTTGACCAGGGCGCGGCGCAGGTAGGCGTGCGGTTCGTCGAGCCGGGACAGCCGCCGCCACCGCTCGTACACCTTGACCAGGCTGTCCTGGAGCAGTTCCTCGGCCCGCCACCGGTCACCGGTCACCGGTCACCGGTCAGCAGCATGGCCAGCCGGATATGTCGCTGCCAGGCCACCTCGACGAATGCGACGTACGACCGGTCCGCCGCGGACAGTGGTTGCGTTTGGTCGGTCACGCCTCTAACACGTGGCCGTGTCGCAGAAGGTTGTCACGGGCTGCGGACGTTTCCGGAGATGCCGACCGACGAGCGGCCGGGGCGCGGGCACGGCATCGTCACGCGGTGGGCAGCTCCGGGCCGCCGTCCAGCAGCGGGGCGAGCAGGTCGCCTTGCTTCTCGACGCGCTTGAGCACCTCACCCGCCGTGTACGGCTTCGTCGATGGCCGCTTCCCCGCCGCGCCCGCCTCGACTTCGTCCCAGGTCAGCGGGGTGGACACCGACGGCACCGCCTGGGCGCGCAGCGAGTACGGCGCCACCGTCGTCTTCGCCGCGTTGTTCTGGCTCCAGTCGATGAAGACCTTCCCCGGCCGCAGGTTCTTCGCCATCTTCGACACGATCAGCTTCGGCTGCGCCTTCTCCAGCTCCTGGGCGATCCGCTTGGCGTAACCCGAGACGAAATCGGAATCCTGGGTGCCGGCGATCGGGCAGCAGAGCTGCATGCCCTTCTTGCCGGAGGTCTTCGGGTACGCCTCGACGCCGTCGGCCGCCAGCCGGTCCCGCATCAGCAGCGCCACCTGGCAGCACTGCTTCAGCGCCGCCGGCGCGCCCGGGTCCAGGTCGACGACCATCATGTCCGGGTGCGCGCCGATCTTCCACTGCGGCGTGTGCAGCTCCAGGGCGGCGAGGTTGGCCAGCCAGACCAGGGTGGGCAGGTCGTCGGCGACCACGTAGTCGATGGTCTCCCGGCCCTTGCTCGACCCGGGGGCGGGCAGCGTCTCGGTGCGCACCCAGGCGGGGGTGGCGGCCGGGGCGTTCTTCTCGAAGAACGAGCCACCGCCGACGCCGTTGGGGAACCGGATCCGGGTGAGCGCCCGGTCGGCCAGATGGGGCAGGAGCACCGGGGCGATCCGGGTGTAGTAGTCGATCACCTCGCCCTTGGTGAACCCGGCCTCGGGGTAGAGCACCTTGTCCAGGTTGGACAGTTCCAGCGAGCGCCCCTCGACGTCCACCTTCAACCGGTCAGCTGGCATCCTCGACCTCCTCGGGCGGCTTGTCGGGGCGCAGGCGCAGGATCCGGGGGAAGCGCAGCCGTCCGTCCGGGGTGCGCTGGCCGTACTTCACCTCCACCACGATCTGGGGGGTTACCCAGATCGCGCTCCGCGCATCCTCGCGCGGCACGTCCCCGGCGAACGGCGACGCCGCCGTGCGCAGCGGCTCCAGCTCGCGCAGCAGCTCCCGTTCCAGGGCCGCGCCGATCCCGCCGCCGACCCGGCCCCGGTAGGTGAGCCGGCCGTCCGGGCGGGGCACCCCCACCAGCAGGCCACCGATCTTCCGGGCGCCGGGCCGCCAGCCGCCCACCACGAAGTCGCCGGTCACCTCCAGCTTGACCTTCAGCCAGTCCGTCGAGCGCACCCCGGGCCGGTAGACCGAGTCGACCCGCTTGGCCATCACCCCCTCCAGCCCGTGCTCGCCGGCCGCCTCGTAGGTGGCCGGGCCGTCGTCGAAGGTCGGCGGGACCGCCCACCGCGCGGCCCCCAACCCGAGCGACTCCAGCGCCGCCCGCCGCTCCCGGTAGGGCCGGCCGGCCAGGTTCTCGCCGCGCAGCCGCAGCAGGTCGAAGATCATGTACGTCACCGGCGCCGCCGCGGCCAGCCGGGCCGCCTTGGCCGGGTTCCGGACGTGCATCCGCTCGGCCAACGCGGTGAACGAGGGCTGCCCGAGCTCGTTGAACAGCACCACCTCGCCGTCCAGCAGCGCGTCGTCGACCTGCTCGGCCAGCGTGATCAGTTCGGGGTACGCGACGGTGATCTCCACGCCGGAGCGGGCGTACAGGTGGTGGTCGCCGTAGGAGATGTCGGCGAGCGCGCGGACCCCGTCCCACTTGAACTCGTACGCCCAGCCGGCAGCGGCCGGGAGCTGCCCGGTCATCGCGAGCATCGGCTTCAGCGGCGCGCCGGGCACCTTCTGACTGTAGTTGCACAGCGAAGAGCGTGCGTCCCGTTCGATCGTTTGCGATCCTGAGCAGAACCGGGGAGAGGAGCGCGTGATGCGGGCGATCTGGAAAGGAGCCGTGTCGTTCGGGCTGGTGTCGATCGGGGTCAAGCTCTACTCGGCCACCGAGGAGAAGGACATCCGCTTCCACCAGGTGCACCGCGATGACGGCGGTCGCATCCGCTACAAGCGCACCTGCCAGGTCTGCGGGGAGGAGGTCACCTACGACGACATCGCCAAGGGGTACGACATCGGCGGCGGCGAGATGGTCATCCTCACCGACGACGACTTCGCCGAGCTGCCGCTGACCACCTCGCACGCGATCGACGTGCTGGAGTTCGTCCCGGCCGAGCAGGTCGACCCGATCCTCTACAACAAGGCGTACTTCCTGGAGCCGGAGGGGGCCGCGACCAAGCCGTACGTGCTGCTGCGGGACGCGCTCGCCGACTCCGAACGGGTGGCCATCGTCAAGGTGGCGCTGCGCCAGCGCGAACAGCTCGCCACCCTGCGGGTACGCGAGGGCGTGCTGCTGCTCAACACGATGCTCTGGCCGGACGAGGTGCGTACCCCCGACTTCGGTTTCCTGGACGAGGATCTCAAGGTCCGGCCGCCGGAGCTGGCGATGGCCAGCTCGCTGATCGACTCGATGGCCGGGGAGTTCCAGCCGGACGCCTTCACCGACGACTACCGGGCGGCGTTGCAGGAGGTCATCGACGCGAAGATCGAGGGCCGCGAGGTGGTCCAGCCGGAGGAGGTGGAGGCCGCGCCGGCCGCCGCGGTCGACCTGATGGCCGCCCTGAAGGCCTCGGTGGAGCGGGCCCGGGCCGCCCGCGGCGAGGAGCCCGCCGGCGGGGCCGCCGAGCCGACCCCGATCTCGGCCGCCCGCTCGGCGCAGAAGGCCGCCAAGGCGCCGGCGAAGAAGGCGGCCGCGAAGAAGGCCCCGGCGAAGAAGGCCGCCGCTGCCAAGAAGGCCGAGCCGGCCAAGAAGGCGGGGGCGAAGAAGACCGCGGAGAAGAAGGCGGCCAAGGCCCCGGCGAAGAAGGCCGCCGAGAAGAAGGCCGCGCCCCGGAAGACCGCCTGACCTGCGGCCGGCCCCCTGCCCAGCCGGCAGGCAGGGGGAACCCGCCGTCAGCCGCGGCCGAGCTTGCCGGTCGGGGTGATCCGGACGATGACCCGCTCCTCGCCCGGCTGGCGGAACGGGTAGGTGTCCTGGCCGAGGTACTTCTTCGCCATCCGGTCGATGTGCTCGTCGGCGCCCTCCGCGACGAACTCGGCCGTGCCCTTCACCCAGAGGGTGCGGAAGTCGTTCGCCTTGTCCACGACCGAGACCGCGACCACCGGGTTGCGTGAGATGTTGACGTACTTCTGCCGGCCCTTGGCGGTGTTGAACACGATGTGCTCGCCGTCGGTGTCCACCCAGACCGGGGTCACGTGCGGAGAGCCGTCGGCCTCGACGGTGGCCACGTGGGCGAGCTGCGGCTCGGAGAGCAGGGCCAGGTCTTCTTCGGTGAGGATCGCCATGCTCGTGAACCTACTCCCGTAAACCGGCATCGACGGGCCTGCTGTCCGATCCGGCCATGGGCGAGGGGACACCGAGGGCGTCGCGGCGGGTACCGTGTGCGCTGGTCTCGGCAGCGGCCGCCGGGCCGCACCCACCACCCAGCAGGGGAGTTCGACGTGAGCGAGCGTGTGCAGAACCGGTCGGCGGGCCAGGGCCCGGGCACCAAGGCGGAGCGGCGGCTGGCCGCCCAGCTGGCGGCGAAGAAGGCGGCCGAGGCGAAGCGCCGCCGGCAGTCGCTGCTCGGCGCGCTCGCCGGTGTCGCCGTCGTCGCGGTGCTGATCGGTGTCTTCGTCGTCGTCAACGGCGGGGACGACGACAAGCAGGAGGCTGCCGGCACCCCCTCGGCCAGCGCCACCGCCCCGGCTCCCGACGCCACCGCGCCCGCCGCGCCGCCGCAGCAGCTCCCGGAGGGCGTGGATCCGGCGCTGGCCACCAAGCCGCAGGTCGTCCCGGGCAAGGGCGAGCTGACCAAGCTCACCGTCACCCCGCTGATCAAGGGCAAGGGCCCGGCGGTCAAGGCCGGCCAGACCATCACCACCAACTACGTGGGCGTGTTCTACAAGGACGGCAAGGAGTTCGACGCCTCCTGGAACAACGGGCAGCCGGCCAGCTTCCCGATCGGCGTCGGCCAGGTCATCAAGGGCTGGGACCAGGGCCTGGTCGGGGTGACCGTGGGCAGCCGGGTGCAGCTGGACATCCCCGCCGACCTGGCGTACGGCAACGACTCCGCGGGTGGCCGCCCGGCCGGCCCGCTGCGCTTCGTCGTTGACGTCCTCGCCGCGCAGTAGATCACCCCGGTCTTCCGTCCGGTCACCTACCGGCAGTAGGTTCATGGTCACCGTGGGCGGCACCATCCGCCCACGGTGACTTGCCACCGAGGGGGAGGTGCACGTGGCGGCGCTGGACGATCCCGGGCTGGCCCGGGTGATGTGGACGCACTTCGAGCCGGTCCACGCGGTGACCTACTTCCACCCGCGCGCCCGGGCCGCGTACGAGGCGGTCGGGCTGCGCGGCTACTGGCGGGGCTACTTCGCCGGCCGGGCCGCCCCGCTCGGCCCGACGCCCGCCCCGCCGGTGATCGCCGCGTTCTTCAGCTTCGCGCCCCGGATGGTGGCCCGGGCGCTGCCCTCGGTGTGGCGGCTGGCCACCCCGGAGGAGGCGCTGCGGGCCCGGCTCACCGGCGCCGTCCAGGCGCTCGCCGAGTTCACCTACGAGCTGCCGGAGGCCCATCTCGTCGAGGCCGCCGAGCTGCTGGAGGCGGCCGCCGGGCAGGTGGAGACCGCCGGCCGGGTGCTCGGCGCGGTCAACGCCGCCCTGCCGGCCGGCGAGTACCCGCTGGCCCGGCTCTGGCAGGCCGCGACCACGCTGCGCGAGCACCGGGGCGACGGGCACGTCGCCGCCCTGGTCACCACCGGGCTGGACCCGGTCGAGGTGCTGGCCTGGCGCTGCCGGGTCGACCAGTCCCGGGAGTTCCACCAGCCGGCCCGGGGGTGGACCGACGAGGAGTGGGCCGCCGCCGAGGAGCGGCTGGTGACCCGCGGCTGGCTGACCGCCGGGCGGGAGCCGACCGCGTACGGCACTGACGCGTTCCGCGCGGTCGAGGAGGCCACCGATCGGGCCGCCGCCGGCCCGTGGCGGGCGCTCGGCGCCGAGCGTACGGAGCGGCTGCGCGAACTGCTCCAACCCATCGCCAGCCGCTGCCGCACCATCATCCCCAGGCAGAGCCCGATCGGCCTGCCCGCGGCCCAGCCGAGCTGACCACCGGCCGGTCCACCCGGCGCCGGAAGGCGTAGCGTCCCCGGCATGTGGATCGTGGAACTCGCCTTCACCGACGCCCCGGATCGGTTCGCCGCCCGACCGGCCCACCGGGAGCGGATCACCGCCCTGCACGCCGAGGGCAAGATACGGATCTCCGGGCCGCTGGCCGACGACTCGGGCGCCGTGCTGGTCTTCGACGTGCCGGACCGGCCGGCACTGGACCGGCTGCTGGCCGCCGACCCGTACTACACCACGCCCGGCGTCGAGATCGTCCGGATCCGGGAGTGGGCGCCCTTCCTGACCTGAGCCGACCCGCCGCCGGGAGGGCAGCGGCCGGTTCGGGCAGGATGGGCTCATGGTGGACGCGGTGCTCTTCGACCTGGACGGCGTGATCGTGGACTCCGAGCCGGTCTGGGAGGAGGTCCGGCGGGCGTACGTGGCCGCGCACGGCGGCACCTGGCAGCCCGACACCCAGCGCCGGCTGATGGGGATGAGCACCGGCGAGTGGGCCGCCTACCTCAGTGACGAGCTGGGCGTCGACCGGAGCGCCGAGCAGGTCGCCACCGAGGTGATCGCGGAGATGACCCGGCGGTACGCGGACCGCGTACCGCTGATCGACGACGCCGACGCGGTGGTGCGCCGGATGGCCGCGCGGTGGCGGCTGGGGCTGGCCAGCTCCTCCCCCACCCGGCTGATCGCGGCGGCGCTGGCCGCCACCGGCCTGGCCGACGCCTTCGGCGCGACGCTGTCGACCGAGGAGACCGCCCGGGGCAAGCCGGCGCCGGACGTCTGGCTCGCCGTCGCCGCACGGCTCGGCGTCGACCCGACCCGCTGCGTGGCGATCGAGGACTCCTCGAACGGGGTGCGCTCCGCGGCCGCCGCCGGCATGCGGGTGGTGGCGATCCCGCACGGCTCCTACCCGCTGGACCCGGACGCGGCGGCGCTCGCGGCCGTGCTGCTGCCCTCGGTCGACGCGCTCACCCCGGAGGTCGTGGAGCGGCTCGGCTGAGCGGGCTTGCTCCTGACGCGACGTCAGGTCCTAGCGTCGGTCGCGTCACCGCAGGGCGTGGTGATACGCGAGAGGGAGTGGGACGTGGCGTCCACCTGGCGGATCGGCGAGTTGGGCCGGCGTAGCGGGCTGACCGTCCGTACGTTGCACCACTGGGACCACGTCGGGCTGCTACGGCCGTCCGCGCGGACGTCGGCCGGGCACCGGCTCTACGACGAGCGGGACGTGGACCGGCTGTACCGGATCGTCGCGCTGCGCGAGCTGGGCCTGCCGCTGGAGACGATCGGCGGCCTGCTGGACGACCGTACGACGGACGGGCCGGAGCTGGCCGAGCTGCTCCGGGACCAGCTGGCGCACGTGGACCGGCAGCTCGCCGCGCTGAGCGGCCTGCGGGACCGGCTGGCCGCGCTGGTGCCGCTGGTCCGGTCCGTCCGGGGCGCCACGCCCATCGACCTGCTCGCGGTGATCGAGGAGGTGACCAGGGTGGACGAGACGATTCGGAAGTACTTCACCGAGGAACAGCTCGCCGCGCTCGACGAGCGACGGGCGCGGCTCGGCGAGGAGACCATCCGCAGCGCGCAGGACGAGTGGCCGGGGCTGATCGCCCGGATGCAGGCGGAGCTGGACGCCGGGACCGACCCCGCCGACCCGCGGGTCCGGGCGCTGGCCCGCCGGTGGATGGAGCTGCTGGAGGCGTTCCACGGCGGGGACCCGGGCCTGCGCGACTCGCTCTACCGCATGCATGCGGAGAACAGCGAGCGGATCAGCCAGCAGTACGGCGGCCCGACGCCGGAGCTGATCGACTACGTCAAGCGGTCGGTCGCGGCGGGGTGAGCCGCCGGGTGCCGGCCGCGACGGGACCCGGCCGGCACCCGCGCCCGCGCTCAGACCGCCCGGCTCCGGCTGGACCTCGGCAGGAACCGCCGGGGCGCCGGGCCGGGCGGCCGGGCCGGCTGGTCCGCGGGCCGCTCGGGGCCGCCGGCCTCCGTGCCGGCCCACGTCGGGGCAGGCGGCGGCTCCACCACCGGCACGTCCCGCATGTCACCCCTCCTGCCGCCGACTACCTGGTTGTACGGTTTCCGGGGCGGCCCGGATCGGAGTGATCCGGGATCGTCCGGGTACCGCAGGCCGCGGTGCCGGCGTCCGGCGGGGAGGAGACGGCGATGAAGGCGATCGTGTACGAACGCAACGGGGACACCTCGGTGCTCCAGCTGGTCGACCGGCCGGTACCGGAGCCGGCCCCCGGCGAGGTGCTGGTGCGGATGGCCGTGTCGGGGGTGAACCCGACGGACTGGAAGGCCCGGCGCACCTGGCCGGTCCAGGGCTGGCAGATCCCCGACCAGGACGGCGCCGGGGTGATCGAGGCGGTCGGCGAGGGGGTCGACCAGAACCTGATCGGCGAGCGGGTCTGGATCTGGGAGGCGGCCTGGCAGCGCCCCTGGGGCACCGCCGCCGAGTACACCGTGGTGCCGGTCCGGCACGCGGCACTCCTCGGCGACGCCTCCTTCGACGTGGGGGCCGCGCTGGGCATCCCGTTCATGACGGCGCACCGGTGCCTGACCGCCGGGGAGTTCATGCCGGACCGGCTGCACGCCGGGGCGCTGAGCGACCACGTGGTGCTGGTGCAGGGCGGGGCGGGCGCGGTGGGCAACGCGGCGATCCAGCTCGCCCGGTGGGCGGACGCCTGCGTCATCACCACGGTGAGCAGCCCGGAGAAGGCGCAGCTCGCGGCGGCGGCCGGTGCCTCCTTTGTGATCAACTACCGCGAGGAGGACGTGGTCGAGGAGGTCCGCAAGATCGCCCCCGACGGGGTGCACACCATCGTCGAGGTCTCCGCCGCGCGCAACGCCGCCGCCGACGTCCAGGTCCTCCGGAGCGGCGGCGCGGTCTGCGTGTACGCCGACGACGGCGGCGCGGAGGTGACCCTGCCGATCCGGCCGCTGATGGTGCCGAACGCGCGGTGGCAGTTCGTCCTGATCTACACCGCGCCGAAGGCCGCCAAGGCGCAGGCGGTGGTGGACGTGTCGGCGGCGGCTGCCCAGGGCGCGATCCGGGTGGGCGAGGAGGCCGGCCTGCCGCTGCACCACTACTCGCTGGCGGCGACGGCGGCGGCCCACAAGGCGGTCGAGGGTTCGGTGGTCGGCAAGGTGCTCATCACCACGAGCGAGACGTAGGACCACGAAACGGATTTCTCCGTCATCGAGACAGAGGCGAACAAGTTTCGCGACAATTGTCCTGCGGTCGCCCCAAGGACGGGCGGCCCCGGCGCGGTGCGAACGCCGGGGCCGCCCCTGGGGAGGGATGCCTTCTCTGCGAATCACGTCCCTACCCGTGCAGGCGACGGTACGCCGGAATGTGTTACGGCGCGGTCAGTTCACGCACCTCCAGGCCCCCGTCGGCGTACCGGGAGCGGACCACCTTCTTGTCGAACTTGCCGACGCTCGTCTTCGGCACCGCGTCGATGAACGCCCACCGCTCGGGCAACTGCCAGCGGGCCACCGACTTCGCCAGGAAGTCACGCAGCTCCTCGGCCGTCACCGACGCGCCCTCCCGGACCACCACGGTCGCCAGCGGCCGCTCGTCCCAGCGCTCGTCCGGCACGCCCACCACGCACGCCTCCAGCACCGCCGGGTGCGCCATCAGGACGTTCTCCAGCTCGACAGAGGAGATCCACTCCCCGCCCGACTTGATCACGTCCTTGGCCCGGTCGGTGAGGGTGATGTAGCCGTCCGGCGAGAGCGTGCCGACGTCACCCGTCCGCAGCCAGCCGTCGCGGAACTTCTCCTCGTCCGGGGTCTCGTCCCCGACGTACCGGGCGGTCACCCACGGCCCGCGGACCTCCAGCTCGCCGACGGACGTCCCGTCGGCGGGCAGCGGCTCGCCGAGCGGTCCGACGATCCGCGCGGCGACCCCGGCCGGCACCCGGCCCTGGGTGTAGCGGTAGCGCCAGGCCTCCTCGCCGGTCGCGCCGGCCGGCGGCCGGGAGACCGAGCCGAGCGGGGACATCTCGGTCATCCCCCAGGCGTGGATGACCTCGATGTGGTGCCGCTCGTGGAAGGCGTGCATCAGCGCCGGGGGGCAGGCCGACCCGCCGACGATCACCTCCTTGAGCGACGAGGTGTCCACGTCGTGGCTGTCCAGGTACCCCAGCAGATCCGTCCAGATGGTCGGCACCGCGCCCGCCAGGGTCGGCCGCTCGGCGGCGATCATCTCGGCGATCGGGGCGGCCTGGAGGAACCGGTCCGGCATGATCAGCGACGCGCCGGAGAGGAACGCCGCGTAGGGCAGCCCCCACGACATCGCGTGGAACATCGGCACGATGGCCAGCTCGCGGTCGGTCGGCCCGAGACCGAAGCCCTCCGGCATGCAGATCTGCAGTGAGTGCAGGTACATCGAACGGTGCGAGTAGGCGACCCCCTTGGGGTTGCCTGTGGTGCCGGAGGTGTAGCAGAGGGCGGCTGCGTCGCGCTCGTCCACCTCCGGCCAGTCGTAGGAGTCCGGGCGGTCGGCCAGCAGGGCGTCCCAGTGGTGAACGGCGATCCGGTCGCCGGCCGCGGCGACCAGCGGTGCCGGGTCTCCCCCGCCGACCACCACCACGTGTCGCACCGTGGTCAGCTCGCCGATCACCCGGGCGAGCAGCGGGATCAGCGTCGAGTCGACCAGCACCACCCGGTCCTCGGCGTGGTTGGCGATGTAGACGACCTGGTCGGGGAAGAGCCGGAGGTTGAGGGTGTGCAGCACCGCGCCCATGCTGGGCACGGCGAAGTACGCCACCAGGTGCTCGTTGTTGTTCCACATGAACGTGGCGACCCGCTCGTCACCGGTCACCCCGCACTCGTCGCGCAGCGCGTGGGCCAGCCGGGCGGCGGTCCGCCCGACCTCCGCGTACGACATCCGTCGGGGTTCGCCGCCGGTCCATGTCACGACCTCCGCCGTGCCGTGCACGGTGGAGCCGTGTTCGAGGATCCGGGCGACCTGGAGAGGGGCGTCCATCATCGTGCTACGCATGGGTAACAAGCTAGTGTCGGCGGTCACACCTTGGGAACCCTGGAAAACCGGTCCGCCTCGGCGAACGCCCGTAAATTGTCCGGGTGAGCATCTCGTGGGCCGATTCGTACGTGGGGCAACTTCGCGCCCTGGCCGGTGACCGCACCCTGATGTTCGTCGGCGCCCGCGCGGTGGTCCGCGACAACGCCGCCCGGGTACTGCTGATCCAGCGCTCGGACAACGGCCAGTGGGCGATGCCGGCCGGCGCCATGGAGCTGGGCGAGTCGATCGCCGACTGCGCCGTCCGCGAGGTACGCGAGGAGACCGGGCTGCGTGCCCTGCGGGTCAGCGCGTTCGCCCTCTACACCGGCCCGGACCGCACCCACACCAACATGTACGGCCACACGTACCAGATCTTCACCACCGCGTTCCGGGTCGACGAGTGGGACGGCGAGCTGCTCAGGATCACCGACGAGACCAACGACGCCGGCTTCTTCCACCCGGAGGAGCTCCCCGCCCCGCTCTCCGCCAGCGTCACGGAGACCCTCGCCGACCTGGACGTCTTCGAACAGACCAACCGCCTCATCCTGAAGTGACCCCCGGGCCGGGTTGGCCGGCGGGTCACAGCATGGTCTGGGACTTGGCCTCCATCTCGGCGGCGGCTTCCTCCCGGGACTCCCTGGTCAGGGGCTTGCCGCCGGGGGCGGCGGCCTTGCCGCCGAGCGGGTCGGCGCCGCCGGTGGCGCCCTGCGGGCCGGTGCCGCGCAGCTCCTGGTCGGGCAGGGCCAGGGTGACCAGCACGGCCAGGATCGCGATCAGCCCGGTGGTCAGGAAGACCAGGTGCAGCGAGTCGACGAACGCGGCCTGGATTGCGGCGCGGACCGGGCCGGGCAGGGCGAGGATGGTCGACGGGGCGTTGATCGAGATGTTGGCGCCGCCGCTGGCCGCCACCGCGGCCCGCTGGTCCGGCGGGAGCTGCGCGATCGCCGCCGGCAGCCGGTCGGCGAGGTGACGGGTGAGCTGCGACGACAGCACCGCCCCCAGGATGGCCACCCCGAACGACCCGCCCAGCGACCGGAAGAACGTCGCCGACGAGGTGCCGGCGCCCAGGTCCCGGACGTCCACCGCGTTCTGCACGGCCAGGATCAGCGACTGCATGCAGAGGCCCAGCCCGACGCCGATC
Organism: Micromonospora sp. IBHARD004; assembly: GCF_052814115.1. Taxonomy (NCBI): domain Bacteria; kingdom Bacillati; phylum Actinomycetota; class Actinomycetes; order Micromonosporales; family Micromonosporaceae; genus Micromonospora; species Micromonospora sp. IBHARD004. The sequence goes on along the minus strand of NZ_CP199934.1, from coordinate 506,038 downwards.
ACCACCATGAACCCGAACGCCACCCAGAGCGACGTGTCCACCTGCAGCCGGGTGAAGAGCAGCATGCCGGTGAGCAGCACCGCCGAGCCCGCCACCGGGAACCACTTGTACCGGCCGATCCGACTCATCGCCCGGCCGGTCAGCACCGAGGTGATGATGATGCCCGCCATCATCGGCAGCATCAGCAGACCGCTGCGGGTCGGCGAGGCGCCCTTGACGATCTGCAGGTAGAGCGGGATGAAGATGATCGACCCGAACATCACCAGACCGAGCACGAAACCCGCCGAGTTGGCCAGCGCGAAGGTGGCGGTGCGGAACAGCCGCAGCGGCAGGATCGGCTCGGCGACCCGGGCCTCCTGGAGCACGAAGAGCACCCCGAGCACCGCGCCGGCCACGAAGAGCCCGATGATCACGCCCGAGTCCCAGGCGTACTGGCTGCCGCCCCAGCTCAGCGCGAGCAGCAGGCAGCTGACCCCGGCGACCAGCAGCGCCGCGCCGAGCCAGTCGATGGCGTGCTCCCGCCGCTCGAACGGGATCAACCGCATGACGTGGTAGCAGACCACGATCGCCAGGATCGCCAGCGGCACGTTGATGTAGAAGATCCAGCGCCAGTTGGTCTCCGCGAAGTACCCACCGACCAACGGCCCGGCCACCGACGACACTCCGAAGACCGCGCCGAAGAGCCCCTGGTAGCGGCCGCGCTCCCGGGGCGACACCACGTCCGAGATGATGGTGAACGCCAGCGTCATCAGGCCACCCGCGCCCAGCCCCTGCACGCCCCGGGTGACGATCAGCTGGGTCATGTCCTGCGACAGGCCGGCCAGCAGCGAGCCCAGCAGGAAGGTGCCGATCGAGAAGAGAAAGACCGGACGGCGCCCGTACAGGTCGGCCATCTTGCCGTACAGCGGGGTCGAGGCGGTGGAGGCGAGCAGGTACGCGGTCACCACCCACGAGTAGTGGTTGATCCCGCCCAGCTCGCCGACGATGGTGGGCAACGCCGTACCGACGATGGTCTGGTCCAGCGCGGCCAGCAGCATCCCGGTCATCAGACCGAACATCAGCAGTCGGATCTGGCGGGCGTGCAGCACCGGCCGGGCGTGAGCTTCCGTGGTCATCCCGCCTTCTCCCCCCCGCCTCCCGGAACATGCCCGGACGGCGGGGGAAATCAGCAGGTCAGTGCCGGCACGGCGGGTCGACGATGCGTGGTTCCCGCCCGGTGGCGCGCGACCCAGGTTTGACCGGCAGGCCTGGGGGGACCCCGGAAGGCATGGCAGGAGCAGCAGCGGAAGAGCGCCGGCTCGCCACCGTCGTGGCGGGTTGGCAGGGGCGTCCCGTGCTGGTCGTCGGCGACGCCATGCTGGACGAGTGGCGGTTCGCGGAGTCCGAGCGGCTCTGCCGCGAGGCGCCCGCCCCGGTCCTCACCCTGCGGCGGCGCATCTCCGCGGCCGGCGGGGCGGCGAACACCGCGGTCAACGTCGCCACCCTCGGCGGCCGGGCCGTACTGGTGGCCCCGGTCGGCGCCGACGTGGCCGGCGACGAACTGCACGACTGCCTCGACCGCGCGGGCGTCTGGGACCGGACGGTCAACCAGCCCGGCCGGCCGACCCCGGTGAAGCGGCGGATGCTCGCCGGGAACCAGATCCTGCTGCGCGAGGACTCCGGCGACCCGGAGGACACGCTCGAGGACGACGGCGTGGCGCGGCTGCTGACCGCGCTCGACTGCGCGACCGAGGAGCTGAAGGCCGCCGCGGGCGGTCAACCGCCGACGCTGGTGGTCTGCGACTACGGCCTGGGCGCGCTGCCGGCGGCGGTACGCGCCTGGCTGGTGGCCAACCGGGACGGCTACGCCACGGTGGCCCTCGACGCGCACGACCTGGCCGACTGGCGCGGCCTCAACCCGACGGTGGTGACCCCGAGCTTCGCCGAGGCCGCCCGGCTGCTGGCCCGCGCCGCGGCCGGCTTCAACGCCGACCCGCGCCCCGCGACCCGCGAGCACGCCGGTCCCGACCTGCACCTGGACCACCCGGTCGCCGACCCGGCGGACGGCCCCTCCGAGCTCAGCGTCGGCGCGGCCCCCGGCGGGGCGGGCGAACGCCCGGCCGGGTCGGCGGACCGCCACCCGCCCGCGGCGGGCCGGGGCGCCAACTTCGGCCCGGCCGGACCCGGCCCGGGTCTCCACCCGGGCGGCGGGCCCACGGGGGAGCCGACGCCCGGCGAGGACCGGGTGGCGATGACCGGCGACGGGCTCAGCGTGACCGGCACCGGCGTCACCGTGAACGCGGCGGCCGGCGAGGGGGTCGACCGGGCGGTGCTCGCCGAGTCGCGCCTGGCCGAGCTGCGCGCGCACACCGGCGCCGACGTGGTGGCGGTGACCCTGGACACCGAGGGCGCGGTGGTCGGCGGGGCCGACGGGGAGCCCCGGCGCAGCCACAGCACCCCGGTACCGGCCAGCCACGCGGTCGGCGCCGGGGACGCGTACCTGGCGGCGATGACGCTGGCGCTGGCGGCCGACGCGACGCTGCCCACCGCCGCCCAGCTCGCCCAGCTCGCCGCGACCATCACGGTCTCCGACACCGGCACCTGCGTGTGCCGGCGGGAGGACCTGCTGGAGGCGCTGGGCACCGGGCCGGACGAGACCGGCCACCCGGCCCTGGTCGACGCCGACGAGCTGACCTCGATCGTCGAGGACCACCGCCGCTCCGGCCGCTCGGTGGTCTTCACCAACGGCTGCTTCGACGTGCTGCACCCGGGGCACGTCCGCTACCTGACCCAGGCCCGCGCGCTCGGCGACCTGCTGATCGTGGCGGTCAACTCGGACGGCAGCGTACGCCGGCTCAAGGGGCCGGACCGGCCGGTGAACCCGGTCGAGGACCGGACCACGCTGCTCGCCGCGCTGGAGTGCGTCGACCACGTGGTGGTCTTCGAGGAGGACTCCCCGGCGCCGCTGATCGAGGCGGTCCGCCCGGACGTCTACGTCAAGGGCGGCGACTACCCGCCGGAGATGGTCCCGGAGGCGCCGCTGGTCCGCCGGCTGGGCGGCCAGGTGCGCACCCTCGGCTACGTGCCGGACCGGTCCACCTCGGCGATCATCGACCGGATCCGGGCGCAGTCCGTCGCCGGCAACGGTGCCGCGCCGCGCCCCTCGACCGTCACCGACGGCGCGCCCGGCAGGCCGACGTGAACCGACCGCTCGACCTCGGCGCGCCCGCGGAATTCCGCCGGCAGCGGCAGCTCGACGTGCTGATCCCGACCCGCGACCGCCCGGCCGAGCTGGCGGTCACCCTCGCCGGACTGGCCGCCCAGGAGGGCGTGCCGGACTTCGGGGTGGTGGTCAGCGACCAGTCCGACGGCGAGCCGGCGTACCTCGAACCGGCGGCGGCGACCATGGTCCGGGCGCTGCGCCACCGGGGCCACCCGGTGCTGCTGACCCGCCGGCTGCCCCGGCGCGGCCTGGCCGAACACCGCGCCTACCTGCTGGACCGGTCCGTCGCCCGGTACGTCCTCTGCCTCGACGACGACGTCTGGCTGGAGCCGGGCACGTTGTCCCGGCTGGTCACCGCGATCCGCGAACTGGGCTGCGGTTTCGTCGGCAACGCCGTGCACGGCCTGTCCTACGTCGACGACGTGCGGCCGGAGACGCACGGGCACTACGAGGAATGGCAGGACGCCCCGACCCCCGAACGGGTACGCCCCGGCACCCCGGCCTGGAACCGGGCGCGGATCCACCCGGCGGCGAACCTGCTGCACGTCACCGAGAAGCTGCGGCTGCCGGCGGGCGCGTGGCGCGCGTACAAGATCTCCTGGATCGGCGGCTGCGTGCTCTACGACCGGGCCAAGCTGGTCGACGCCGGCGGCTTCGAGTTCTGGCGCCGGCTGCACGAGCGGCACCAGGGCGAGGACGTCGCCGCGCAGCTCGCGGTGATGGCCCGGCACGGCGGCGCGGGCGTCCTGCCCAGCGGCGCGTACCACCTGGAGTCGCCGACCACGGTGACCGAGCGGGACGTGGAGGCGTGGGAGGTCGTCCTCACCGAGTCCGACACCCCACAGCCCGCCTGAGCGCCCGGTCAGCCGCCGAGCAGCTCGCGGGCCGCCTCGACCACCTCGACGGTGGGCACGTCGGCGACGAAGGAGTCCCGGTGCGGACAGTCGCCGTCGCCGGGGCGGTGCGGGTAGATCCCGGGGGTGCAGTCGACGCCGCAGACCGGGCAGTGGGTCGTCCAGGAGGCGATCGGCCGGTGCCGGGCGCGCAGCGGGGTGGCTCCGTTGATCAGGTTGCCGATCCAGTAGACGCCCACCGTCGGGGCGCCGACCGCGGCGGCCAGGTGCAGCGGGCCGGTGTCGTTGGAGACCACCAGCGCGCAGCCCGCGTAGCCGGCGGCCAGCCCGCCGAGGCTGAGCGTGCCGACCTGCGGGCGCACCGGCACCCCGGCCGCCGCGACCACCGCCTCGACCACCTCGCGCTCGGCCGGCGTGCCGGTGACCAGCACCTCGTACCCGTCGCCGACCAGGGCACGGGCGACCTCGCCGAAGCGCTCCGGCGGCCAGCGCCGCCGGGTGTCGGTGGCCCCCGGGTGCAGCGCCACCCGGGGCCGCGCCGGCTCGCCGAGCACCTGCCGGGCCTCCGCCCGGTCCGCGTCGGTCACCGCGAGGGCCGGGATGATCGTGGTGGCCGGCGCCCCGACCAGGCCGACGACCTCCAGGTAGCGGATCACCTCGTGCTGGTAGTAGACGTACCGGATCCAGCGGTCCAGCGGCGGGGCGTCCTCGGCGCGCAGGCCGGCGGTGACCCGGGCGCCCAGCGCGGCGACGAGGGGGTTGGAGTTGCCGCCGCCGCCGTGCAGCTGCACCGCCAGGTCGAAGCGCTCCTCACGGGCTGCGGCGAGGAAGTCGTCCATGGCGGGCCCGGCCTCGTCGGGGCCGGGGTCGCGGATGCCGGGCGCGGGCGGGACCACCAGCACCCGGTCCACCGGGCCGGTCCGGTCGCGCCAGAGCGTCGCGTGCCAGGGCGCGCCGAGCAGCACGATCTCCGCCGACGGGTACGCGGCCCGCAGCGCCTCCAGCGCGGGCAGGGTGAAGATGAAGTCGCCGAGCGCGTTGGCCCGGAGCACGCCGATCCGCTGGACGTCGGGCACCCACTCGCCGACCGGCCCGAGCAGGGACGGGGTGTCCACGTGTGCCGCTACAGCCGGTCGATCTCGTCGACCGTGGTGTCCGGGTGGTGCATCTCCCGGTCCGCGGCCGGGTCGGCCAGGGCGGTCGTACCGGTGCGGGCGGGACGGGAGCCGGTGCGCCCGACGGTGATGGTGCGCGGCGCGGGCCGGGACGCCCGGGGCAGTCGGACCCGGAGCAGGCCGTGGTCCATCACCGCGTCGATCCGGTCGGGATCCACCCGGGCCGGCAGGTCGACCCGGTACTCGAAGCCGCGCGTCTCGAAGCCCCCCGGGATGCCCTGGTCGGCGTTGACCTCGGCCTCCGAGCGGGCCCGGACGCAGAGCTCCCGGTCGTCCAGCTCGACGGCCACCTCCTCCGGCGCCACCCCGGGCAGCCGGACGACGACCTGCCACCCGTCGGCGGTCTCGGTCAGCTCGACCTCGGGCGGGCCGGACCGGCCGCCGACCAGGCGGCTCAGCTCGGAACGCAGCGACTGCAGCTCGCCCATCGGGTCCCACCCCTGTTGCCGGCCGCGCCAGCCCCGGCCGCTCGACTGTTCGGTCATCGCACGTCTCCGATCCGCTGGTTGGCCGTGGGGGATCGCAGCGAGCTCGGGGCGTTCAGGTCGGCCTGCGCGTCGACCCCGACGCCGAGCCGGTCGACCAGCTCACCACCGAGCCAGGCGCTGACGCCGAGGATCGCCACCGCCACCACCTCGATGGCGATCAGGGCGCCGCCGGCGGCGCGGGAGTCGGCGTTGAGCCGGACCACCCAGACCGCGGCGAACAACAGGATCACCGCGACGTTGGCGGCGGCGTGGGCGAGACCCACGCGCTTGGCCCGGGTGCCGGTGGGCAGGGCGAGCAGGTCGACCGTCCCGGCCGCCGCGGCCAGCAGGCCGCCGACCAGGCCGACGGTGATGTTCCAGTACGCCACCTCGCCGAGGAAGTCGGGCCCGCCGACGGTGTCGACCACGTCGAAGATCACCGCGGTGACCAGGAGCGCCACCGGAAACATCACCAGCATCGGGTGCACGGGGTGACCGAGCACCTTCAGTCGGCTCTCCATGGGGCCTCCATCGGTCGCGTCCGGGCGCGCTGCGGCTTAGGCGGTACCCGTCGGGATCCCGGGCAAACCTCGCGTTCGACGCGCTCGCCTAGGCTGGCGGCGTGGGGACCGGCCGTTCCGCCGGCCCGCCACCCGGGTCAACGGACGGGGGAGGCACACGTGACGGTGGAGATCACTTCACCCGGGGAGCTGCGCGAGCTGCTGGGGGCGCCGATGCCGCGGGCGGTCGCCAAGGAGCGGGCGGTGCTGCACGAGCGGGACCGGCAGTGGCTGGCGGCCTCGCCGTTCTGCCTGGTCGCCACGGCAGGCGCGGACGGCAGCTGCGACGTCTCGCCGAAGGGCGACCCGCCGGGCTTCACGCTGGTGCTCGACGAGGCGACGATCGCGATCCCGGAGCGACCGGGCAACCGCCGGGCGGACGGCTACCGCAACATCCTGGACAACCCGCACGTCGGGCTGATCTACCTGATCCCGGGGCGCACCGACACGCTGCGGATCAACGGCCGGGCCCGGCTGGTCCGGGACGCGCCGTTCTTCGACGACATGGTGGTGAAGGGCCACCGTCCGGTGCTGGCCGTGGTGGTGGAGATCGAGCAGATCTTCTACCACTGCGCGAAGGCGTTCCTCCGCTCGAAGCTGTGGCAGCCGGAGACCTGGCAGCCGGAGGCGCTGCCGTCCCGGCCCCGGCTGATCAAGGAGGTGGAGGCCCCGGCGGAGAGCCTCGCCGACCTGGAGCGCCACTACGGCCCGGAGTACGCCGCGCGCATCTACTCCTGAGCGACCGGCCGACCCCGGGCCGGATCCCGCTCGGGGCATTGCTAAAGACATCTTTATAAAGATAGCTTTAGCATATGCCGTTGTCCCGGGTGAACCTCTCCGACCCCGTCTCGCTGCGCGGCTACGCCCACCCGCTGCGAATGGCCCTGATCGGGCTGCTCCGCCGGCAGGGCCCGATGACCGCCACCCGGGCCGCCGAGCACCTCGGGGAGAGCGTGCCGAGCTGCTCGTTCCACCTGCGTCAGCTCGCCAAGTACGGGCTGGCCGAGCGGGTGCCGGGCGCGGACGGCCGGGAACGGCCCTGGCGGGCCACCGCCGCGGTGACCACCTGGGACGAGGGCACCGAGGACCCGGAGATGCGGGCGGCCACCGACCAGCTCAGCGCGGTGCTGCTCGCCCGGTACGTGCGACGGGCCGAGGACTTCCTGGCCCGGCGCGCGCAGGAGCCGACGGCCTGGCGCGCGGTCACCGGCTTCAGCGACGCGCTGCTGCACGTGACCCCCGACGAGCTGGCCGAGCTGACCCGCCGGATGGACGCCCTCCTCGCCGAGTACGACGACCGCACCGACCCGGCCGCCCGACCCGACGGCACCCGGCCGGTCGCGCTCTTCCAGATGCTCATGCCGATCGAGGACGGGCCGGCCGCGGCGCCCGCCGCTCCCCCGGCGGCCGGCCGCGGGCGACCGGGCGAGGACGACCCGAGTCCGGACGACCACGCCCGGGCCGATGACTGAGCGGTCCGCGGCGAGGGTCGTCGACAGCCCGCCCCCGGCGGCCGCGCCGCCCCGCCGGGCGCGCCGCGCCCGGCTGCCCCGACTGCTGCGCGAGCGGGCGTTCCGGCGGTACTGGTCGGCGACGACCGTCTCCCTCTTCGGCGACGAGGTCTCCACGCTCGCCCTGCCGCTGCTCGCCGTCCTCGGCACCGCGGCCGGGCCCGCCGAGATGGGCTACCTGACCGCCGCCGGGCTGGCCCCGAACCTGCTCTTCCCGCTCCTGGTCGGCGCCTGGGTGGACCGGTACCCGCACAAGCGCCGGATCATGGTGCTCACCGACGTCGGCCGGGCGCTGCTGATGGCGACCGTGCCGGTGGCGTACCTGTTCGGCGTGCTGGCCCTCACCCAGCTCTACGTCGTCGCCTTCGCGATCGGCACGCTGGCCGTCCTCTTCGAGGTGTCCCGCAGCACGCTCTTCGTCTCCCTGGTCGACCGCCGGGACTACGTCGAGGCCAACACGCTGCTCAACGGCAGCCGGGCGATGTCGACGGTGGCCGGCCCGGGTCTCGCCGGCGTGCTGGTGCAGGTGCTCAGCGCGCCGGTCGCGCTGGTCACCGACGCCCTGTCGTACCTCGTCTCGGCGTGCTTCCTGGGGCGGATCCGGCCGACGGAGCCGGCGCCCGCGCGCGGCGCCGGCCTCGGCATCGGCGAAGGACTGCGGGTGCTGGTCCGCTCGCCGATGATGCGCGCGCTCCTGCTCGGGTCCACCACGCTCAACCTGTTCAACTTCATGTTCATCGCGCTCTTCGTGCTGTACGCCACCCGCGAGCTGGGCATCGCGCCCGGCGTGCTCGGTGCGGTGCTCGGCGCGGGCGCGGTGGGCGGGCTGATCGGCGCGGCGCTGACCGGCCGGCTCGCCCGCCGCTTCGGCGTCGGCCCGACAGTGGTGGCCAGCTACCTGCTCTTTCCCGCCCCGCTGCTGCTCGTCCCGCTGGCCGACGGTCCCATGCCGCTGGTGCTGGGCATGCTCTTCGTCGCCGAGTTCCTCGCCGCCGCCGGGGTGATGGTGCTGGACATCGCCGTCGGCTCGGTGCAGACCGCGCTCACCCCGCGGCGGCTGCTCGCCCGGGTGTCGGGGGTCTGGCGCACGGTCAACTACGGCATCCGGCCGATCGGCGCACTGCTCGGCGGCGCGCTCGGCCAGGCCCTCGGCGTACGACCGGCGCTCTGGATCGCCACCGCCGGCGCCCTCGCCGGTCTGCTCTGGGTGGTCTTCTCGCCGGTCCGCGCGCTGCGTGAGCTGCCCGAACCGGCGGCGGACGACTGACGGAGATCGCCAGCAGAGCGTCGCGGGCCCGTCCCTTGTGCACGCCGTTCATCCCGGTTGAGCGTCTTTTTCGCGGGTAGGAAGTTCGGTGGACGCGAGAAGACGACTCACCGACAAGGAGTACCCATGACCACGAAGGTCGAGAAGTCCATCGAAGTCAACGTTCCGGTCAGCACCGCCTACAACCAGTGGACCCAGTTCGAGGAGTTCCCCCGCTTCATGGGGGGTGTCCAGGAGGTACGCCAGCTCGACGACAAGCGGATGCACTGGGTCGCCGAGATCGCGGGCGTGAAGCGCGAGTGGGACGCCAAGGTCCTGGAGCAGGTCCCGGACCGCAAGGTGGCCTGGGCCGCCACCGAGGGCGCGACCAACGCCGGCGCCGTCTACTTCCAGCCGGTCGGCACCGACCGCACCCAGGTCCGGCTCTCCCTCGAGTACGAGCCCGAGGGGCTGGTCGAGAAGGCCGGCGACAAGCTGCACATCGTCGAGAAGCGGGCCGAGGCGGACCTGGAGAAGTTCAAGTCGTACATCGAGGCCCGGGGCACCGAGACCGGCGCCTGGCGCGGCACGATCGACGACGGCCGTAACCTCGGCACGCCCGGCGTGGAGCACGCCGCGGCCTCGCGGGGCGACGACGGCAAGGCCGGCGTCTCCGGCAAGGCCGTGGCGGCCGGCGCCGCCCTGGCGGGCGCGGCCGGGGCCGGCGCGGCGGCGCTGGCGAAGCACCGGTCGGGCGACGACGACACCACCACGCCGGAGACCGAGACCGAGTACGTGGTGACCGACGTCCCGACGCCCCGGACGGGCGCCTTCCCGGCCGATCCGGCCGATCCGCGCCGCAACCTCTGACGCACGTCCTCCCTGCCGGATGAGCCCGGCGGGCCGGCTTCGAGCCGAGCTCGCCGGGCTCATCCGTCGGGAGCGTGGTGACGGCACCACCGCTCGGCTTCACCGGGGTGACGATCGACCGGGCCGGTTCCGGACAGCTACCCCGTCCGGCCCGGCCGGCTCACTCCGCCGCCGCGAGACCGAAGGGCGGCAGGCACGGCTCCAGCCCGCTCACGGTGACCGCCGGTCGCTCGGTCCGCTCCCAGTCCTCCCGGCTCAACCGCAGCCGCTGGGAGACGACCGCCTGGCCGTGCAGGACATCACGGGTGATGCCGTCCGGCCGGTAGCCCAGCCGCCGGGAGATCGCCAGCGGCGCGACGTTGTCGACGAACGAGGCCGTCGTGGCGTGCGCGGCGCCGAGGCCGGCGAAGGCCAGGTGCAGCATCGCCGCGCGCATCTCTCGGCCGACGCCCCGCCCCTGGTAGTCGAGGCCCACCCACGACCCGCTCCGCACCTCCCGCGTGGTCGCGAAATCCCGGGCCCGCATGCTCTGTACGCCCACCGGGCGGCCGGCCGAGAACACCGCCAGCTCCAGCGCCCAGTCCTGTGGCGTCCAGGAGCCGCGACAGTGCCCGTGGGACTGCACCAGGTGGCGGGCCCGCTCGACGGGCGGCAGGTCGGTCCACGGCGTGAGGAACGGCCGCTGGCCCGGCTCGTGGACCCCCCGCGCGGCGAGCTCAGCCAGCTCGGCCAGCTCCTCGTCGGTCGGCGGACGCAGTTCCAGCCGGTCGGTCCGGACGCGCAGCCCGAGCAGGGGCCAGTGGTCGATCAGCACGCCACATTCTGCGCGGGGGCGACAGCCACGGCAACGGGTTTCACCAGCGGCCGGCCTCAACCCACGCCGTCGTTGGCGGGCGGCGCCTTCGACGCCTGCCGCGCCGCCTCGATGACGTCGGTCAGCGTGGCGTGCAGGCGCTTGAGGTCCTCGATCGGCATGCCCAGCCGCTCGACGATGGCCGGGGGGATGCGCTCGGCCCGGCTCCGCAACGCCCGACCCTTGGCGGTGAGCGTCACGGCGAGGCTGCGCTCGTCGGCCGGGTCACGCTCGCGCCGGAGGTAGCCGGTCGCCTCCAGCCGCTTGAGCAGGGGCGACAGGGTGCCCGGGTCGAGTTGCAGGAGGCGGCTCAGCTCGCGTACGGACAGGGGCGCGTGCTGCCAGAGGGCCAGCATCACCAGATACTGCGGGTGGGTGAGTCCCATCGGTTCGAGCAGCGGGCGGTAGACGGCCACCACCCCACGGGCCGCGACGGAGAGGGCGAAACAGACCTGCTGTTCCAGCGCCAGCGGATCATCGATGTCGCTCAGGTCACCCATCCCGATCGGTCCCTCCCTCTCGCTGTTACCGTACCAATAGTTGGTGTACCAATCGTTGGAGTACCACTGGCGAGGGGTGGGACACGTGACGGAGGAGAACAAGACTCCGGACCAGGGCAAGGGCGGCCGGGTCCTGGACTGGGTCTACCGGAACCTTGCCGGCCCCGCAACGGTCGACAACGCCATCCACGGCGGCTCTCAGGAGGCACGGGAGCAGTGGAAGCGGGACCTGGAGAAGCGCAAGCAGTGGAGCCGGGAGCAGCGCGAGCGCAAGCGCGCCGAGCGCGAGGCGCGACGCGGGCACTGATCCGGGTCCACGGAATCCAGCCGGCCACCCGGCCGGCCCGCGACGGCGGTCAGCCGTCGAGGACCGACAGGTCGAGCCGGCCCAGCCGCTCGGGGTCGGAGAGCACGTCGATGGCGACGATCTTCCCGGCCGTGACGGTGAAGCCCATGACCGAGACCGGCCGTCCCTGTACGACGACCACGACGCCGGCGGCGCCGTTGACCAGCGCCGGGCGCGCGAACGGGGAGAGCCGCCCGAAGGTGAGCGCCTGGCCGGCCACCGTGTGCGCGCCGGTGAGCACCACCGTGTGCCGGGCCCGCGTGAGCCCCCCGTCGGCCCGCAGCACCACGTCGGGGTGGAGCACCGCGACGAGCGCGTCGAAGTCGCCGTCGCGGGCGGCGGCGAAGAACGCGCTGACGACCGCCCGCTGACGGCTGGCGTCGGGGTCGGACTCCGGGGCCTGCCCGCGTACCCGGCGGCGGGCCCGGCTCGCCAACTGCCGGGCCGCGGTCGGGGTCCGCTCGATCATCGGGGCGATCTCCTCGAACGGCACGGCGAACATGTCGTGCAGCACGAACGCCAGCCGCTCGGCCGCCGTCAGCGTCCCGGTTGACCCGCAGCCAGGCGTCCTGCACGGCGTCGTCCGCCTCGCTCACCGAACCGAGCATCCGGTACGCCACCGCCCGCAGCCTGGGCCGCTGCTCCTCGAACTGCCCGGTCAGCCATTCGCGCTCGTTCACCGGTCACATTCCCTTCTCGCCGGGTGTCACAGCGGTAGACCCACGAAACACCGCCGATGTGACCGGGAGACCGACTCCCGGACCGAATGAGTTTGGAGCAACCATGACGTCACCCATCCTGGTCACCGGTGGTACCGGCACCCTCGGCCGCCTCGCCGTACCGCTCCTGCGGGACGCCGGCCACGACGTGCGGGTGCTCAGCCGGGGCCACCACCAGCCCGGAAACGGCATCGAGCACGTCACCGGCGACCTGCTCACCGGCGCGGGCGTCGAGTCCGCGGTCGCCGGGACCGAGACCGTCCTGCACCTCGCGGGAGGCCCCAAGGGCGATGACGAGGCGACCCGCAACCTGGTCCGGGCCGCCTCCCGCGCCGAAGTACGGCACCTGGTGTACATCTCCGTCATCGGCGCGGACCGGGTCCCCCTGAGCTGGCTCCGGTCGAAGCTGGACGCGGAGCGGGCGATCGCCGACTCCGGCCTGCCGTGGACGACGCTGCGGGCCGCCCAGTTCCACGGCCTGGTCCTCACCATGATGCAGAAGATGGCGAAGCTGCCGGTGATACCGGTCCCGGGCGGGCTCCGGCTCCAGCCGGTCGACGCGCGGGACGTGGCGGCCCGGCTCGTGGAGCTGACGCTCGACAAGCCCGCCGGCCTGGTGCCCGACCTGGCCGGGCCCCGGGTGTACGGGATGGCCGAGCTGGCCCGCGGCTACCTGCGGGCCCGCGGCAAGCGCCGCCCGATGATGCCGGTACGGATGCCGGGGAAGGCCGGCCGGGCGTACCGGGCGGGCGAGAACCTGACGCTCGACGGCGCCGACCTGGGCGCACGGACCTGGGAGGACTTCCTGGCCGAACAGCTGCGCCCGGCCCGCTGAGCAGCATCCCGCGGCGGGCCGTCCCCCGGGGGGCGGAGCCGGATCGGTGACCCGGCTCCGCCACCGATCAGGGCCGGTGGAGCGAGGTGAAGAACCGCGTCAGTTCACCGGCGAGCAGGTCCGGCTCCTCCAGCGGCATGAAGTGCCCGCCCCGGCCCGGCTCACTCCAGTGCCGGATGTCGGTGCAGGCGCGTTCGGCGATCTCCCGGGGGAAGTTGGCCTGCGAGGGCTCGGTGCTCACCGTGAACGCGGCGGGCACCGTGATGTCGGGTCGTGGGCTGTTGTGGTCGAAGTCGAAGTACTGCCGGAACGACGAGCCGATCGAGCCGCTCGCCCAGTACAGGGTGATGATCGTCAGGAGGGTGTCCCGGTCGAAGCGGCTCTCCAGGTCCCCGTGGTTGTCGCTCCAGTCCCGGTACTTGTCGACGAGCCAGGCGGCCAGCCCCACCGGGGAGTCGATCAGCGCCGCGGCGATGGTGTCCGGTCGGGTGCCCATGATGGCGCTGTAACCCCCGTCGGTCAGGTCGTACGCCACCTCCGCGTCGAGATACGCCTGCTCGGCCGGGGAGAGCGGATGCGCGTCGAAGCTGGCCGGGAACGGTGGGTGGATCATGTGGATGCCGGCCACCTGCGCGGGGTACAGCGCGCCCAGCCAACCGGTGACCACGCCGCCGACGTCACCGCCGAAGGCGCCGTACCGCTGGTGGCCGAGGACATCCGTCATCAGCAGGTGCAGGGTCCGCGCCATCGTGGCCCGGGTGAGCGGACCCTCCGGCAGCTCCGACCAGAGGAACCCGGGCAGCGAGGGCACCACCACGTCGAACGCCGCCGCCGGGTCACCCCCGTAGCGGGCGGGGTCGGTCAGGCGGTCGACCAGCGGCAGCATCTCCACGAAGCTGCTGGGCCAGCCGTGGCTCAGGATCAGCGGCAGTGGAGCGGGCGCGCCCGCCGGACGCTTCCCGGCGACCCGAAGGAAGTGCAGGTGCCGGCCGCCGATCTCGGCCCGGTAGTGCGGCAGTGCGTTGAGCTCGGCCTCGCGAGCCCGCCAGTCGAACCCGTCGAGCCAGTAGGAGACCAGGTCCCGCAGGTAGTCGGGATCGGCGCCACCCTGCCAGGGCCGGTCGCCACTGCGGTCCGTGAAGCGGGTACGGGCCACACGGGCCCGCAGATCATCGAGTACCTCGTCGGATACGTCGATGCTGAACGGGGTGAAGGTCATTGTTCCTCCGGTTGGAGGACGCTCCCCGACGCGAGGTCAGCTGAAAGGAATGGCCGGGTGGAGCGCCCAGACGTGACATTGGGTGTTCACCGGGCTCACCTCCCCTCGTCGCTGACGGCCGTCACCCTACACACGCTCGGCCACCGCGGACCGGGAGGCCCCGGTCAGGCCAGCGGGTGCTCGTCGTCCCGGGGTGGACGACAGGAGTGGGCCATGCGTCTGTCCGGCTGCGTTACGTTCGTCGGCATGAGCCGCGGAGCGGTCGTCCTCAAGCTGAGCCACGACCAGGCGCTGGTCGAAATTCTCATGCCCGACTACGCCCAGCGCCTGGGGGCCGCTCGGGGGCGTCCGCCGGAGACGCTCGGCGAATTCGACCCGATGACGGACGACGACCGTCAACGGGGGTGGTGATGGCCACAGCGCCTCCATCGCCCGATCCCGAATGGGCAGGGCTCCCACCGGCCCCACCGATACCGGCTGAGCTGCCGCGCCGCCCGCCGTCGGCCCGACGTGGCCGGATCGCCGCCGGTATCGGCATCGCCGTCGCCGGCCACGTGCCCGCAAGTGGCCTGTGGCTCTATTCGTTCTACACGTTCGTCTACTCCGCGAGTCCCGACTCGTTATTCATGGTGGATTGCCTGGTGATACTCCTCCAGCTGGCGCTGTTCGCCTGCTGTGCCGTGCCTGGCGGTGTGCTGGTCCTGAACGGGGACCGGGGCCTCGGCCTGGGCCTGCTGATCGGTTGGGTCGCAGGCGTCATCGCGCTCGTGGTGGGCACGATCCTGATTGGTCACTCCGTACCGGTCGATCCGACGGCGGCAGCCCCAAACATGGCCCACCACGCCCTCACGCCTACGTCGGCAGGGCCGGCGGCGCCCACTGACCCGTACCATGACCACAAAGCTCGCGGCGTTGGGTGACACGCCGCTCGGCTCCGCGCCCAGCGCCGGTTCGTGTCCCAGTCTTGGGCGGTGGCAGAACCTGTTCGTGGACCGGCAAGGTCAACGACGTTCGGCGCGGAACGCAATCCCGCGCGGCTCGTCGCCTTCAGCGATGCGGTCTTCGCCATCTCCATCACCCTGCTCGTTCTGGAGATCAGCCCGCCGGAGGACACCCGGCACCTGGCCCACGGCCTCGCCACGCTGTGGCCGTCCTACCTGTCGTACGCCCTCACCTTCCTTCTCATCGGGCAGGTGTGGGCCAACCACCACGTCATGTTCGATCACCTCCGCGGCACCGACTGGGTGGTGCTGTTGCTCAACACCCTGCTGTTGATGAGCATCGCGTTCCTGCCATTCGCCGCCTCCGTTCTGGCGGCCGCGTTCCGCGGCGGACACGGGCAGCGGACTGCCGTGGTCTTCTACGGCCTCGCGCTCGGGCTGGCAGCCTCTCTGTTCAACGCGATCTGGGGGTACGCGAGCCGCGGTCGCCGGCTGCTCGGCACCACCGTCGATCCCGCCGCTGCCCGAGCCATCGGCAGGCGCTTCCGGCTCGCTCCCCTCTGGATCGCCGCCGGAATCCTGCTCGGCGCCCTCCTGCCCGTCCTCGGCGTGGCCGTGATCACCGCGCTGATCCCCTTCTACTGGCTACCGATCCCGGGGGAGATCGCAAGGGTGAAGCGTCGGCGCGGCGGTGGCGGTCAGGAGTGACCCCGGGGGATGCGTGCGGGCGGGACCTGGTCGGTGTTGCCGCCAGCGGAAGCCAGGAGGACCATCACTCGACTCGGCCGGAGCAGTGAACCGGTAGCTCGACGGGCGCTCCGCAGCAGCCGTTGACCAGGGCACCAGGTCGGCCAGGATCGCGCCGACGAGCCGAATGACGGCGGACGTCCTCAGTCCGAGTCCACGGCCGGCGCGTGGTCCGGGTCGGGCAAGATGGGGTGGCCGGTCGGGTAGAGGCCGGCGACGAAGCCGTAGACCGTGTCGCCGGAGCGCGGCAGCTCGGTGAACTCCCGGATGAGCGCCTCGACGCGCCGCCAGAACTGCGCCGCGCTCTCCTTGGGGATGCGGGCGTGGCGCACCGTCGTGTAGAGCGTGTCCGCCTCGTGGGCCGGCACCGACTCGGCCGCCGCGACGGACAGGCCGTTGACGCACACGGGCGTCGTCGTGTCGCCCGGGCGCCGGACCACGCCCACGTGGATGGTGCGGCCCGTGCGTCCGTAGTACCGCTCGTCGATGGCGCGCACCCGCCGGGTGCGGACGACGCGGAGCATCCCGGCCTTGAGCAGCACGTTGACGTGATGGGCGACCGTACTCTTTGGTCGGTCGACGGCCGTGGCCAGCTCGGCCACGGTGGCGGCCCGCTCGAGCACCAGGTCGAGGATCGTGGCCCGCAGCGGGTCGGCGATCGCGCGCAACTGCGCAGGTGTGGACACCTCGACCGTGTCGGGCAGGTCGTAATCCGGGATTTGGGTATTGCTCGACATTTGTCGAACAGTCTAAACTTTTGGAGTGTTCGTGGCAAGATCCCATCCGAGACCGGGGAGACCGCATGGCTGAGGTGTTGTTGTTCCATCACGCGCAGGGTCAGACGACGGGCGTCCTCGCCTTCGCCGACGAGCTCCACCGAGCCGGGCACACCGTGCACACGCCGGACCTGTACGACGGCCGCACCTTCGCGACGCTGGACGACGGCCTGGCGTACGCCCGGGAGGTGGGCTTCGACAACCTGCTCGATCGAGGCGTGGGAGCGGCGGACGGGCTGTCCGAAGAGCTCGTCTACGCGGGCTTCTCACTCGGCGTGCTGCCGGCGCAGAAGCTCGCGCAGACCCGGGCCGGCGCGCGCGGGGCCCTGCTGTTCGAGTCCTGCCTCCCCGTCTCGGAGTTCGGGACCGCCTGGCCGGCGGGCGTGCCGGTACAGATCCACGGCGCGGACGCCGATCCCTTTTTCGCCGGCGAGGGTGACATCGACGCCGCCCGCGCGCTCGTCGAGTCGGCCGAGGACGCGGAGCTGTTCGTCTACCCCAGCGACCGGCACCTGTTCGCCGACCCCAGCCTGCCGTCCTACGACGCCGACGCCGCCAAGCTGCTCACCCAGCGCGTGCTCGACTTCCTCGCCGCCCGCTGACAAGTCCAGGGACCACAGCACCCGTACGCCCCTGCATCAGCGCCTGACCAGCACAACAGCATCGGCCCAGCCTCGGACGGCCCCTTGAGACCCGGCATCACGGCACACGACAATCGGCGGACGGAAGGGTGCCCATGAGAGCTCTGCTACGAGTCCTGTTGTCGCTGGCCGCCCTCCTGGCTTCCGCGGGGTGCTCCGCTTCTCCGGAGCCTTCCGAGCCGCGGGAATCAGCAGCCATCGTGCAGTTCAACCAGGCGCTGCACGACGAGTTGGTCGGGATGCTCAAGCGCGACCAGGCCGAACGCACCGGCGGGCCCCAAGGCGAGGGTGATGAGGCGCGCACCGCCCGCTTGAAGGAAATCATCGATGGACACGGCTGGCCCACCGTCGATCTCGTCGGCAAGGACGGTGGGGACGCCGCGTGGACGATCGCCCAGCACTCCGATTTCGACCCCGCATTCCAGCAGAAGGCGCTCGAGATGCTGCGCGATGCCGTGGCTGACGGCCAGGCCTCGCCGGGCAACCTCGCCTATCTCGAGGATCGGGTGGCGGTCGCCCACGGGCAGCCACAGGTGTACGGGACGCAGATCCAATGCGGCCCGAAGGGCCCCGCCTTCGCAACGCCGATCAAGGACGAGGCGGGAGTCGAGCACCGACGGGCAGCGGCGGGACTCGATCCGCTGGCCGACTACATGGCCGAGATGACCGCGATCTGCGCCCAGGACGCGGGCTAGCCTCCCGCCTGGTCGGCTGGGTGGCGGCACCACCAGAATGACCGCGAGGAGGACCAAGCTGGCCGGCTCGCAGCCAGAACGGCCACGGGAAGCTTCTGTGAGGTCCTCTCCGCGTGTATCGGGCATGGCACGATCTCGCAGTGGCCACCTATGACGTCGCGCTCGTGCTGCTTATCGATCCCTCAGGCGCAGTGCTTCTGCAGCACCGCGATGAAGACGTGGCCGCCTCGCCAAACCAGTGGAGCCTGCCAGGCGGCCACGTCGAGCCCGGCGAGTCGCCTGAGGAGGCAGCCCGCCGGGAACTGCGGGAAGAGACGGGTTTGACAGCGGGTGAGCTGCACCCGCTGTGGAGTGGTCCGCGTCCGTATGAGGCCGCCTTCCCTCACACTGTGACGGTCCACGTGTTCTGTGGCACCACCAGGGCGCGGCAGGAGGACGTAGTACTCGGCGAGGGAGGAGCCATGGTGTTCGTCCCCCGAGATGAGCTACTCGACCGTGAGCTGGCGGTCTCCTCTGCGCTGGTCCTGTCTTTGCACCTCAAGGGCGCATGACGCGGGCCCTCCGGTCATCGAGGCCAGAGCAGCGCGGCGATGAGGACGAGGCAGGCGCGGTAGTGGCTGCGCGTTTGGCGTGGCGGGTGGCCAGGTCGCGCCATTGTTTGAGCCGGTTGAAGCAGCGTTCGACCTGGTTGCGTTCGCGGTAGATGCCTCTGTCGAAGGCGGGGGGGGGCGTCCGCCACGACTGCCCATGGTCGCGCGGCCCGCGATCTGGTCGGATCGCTCGGGGATGGTGTGGGCAATGCCGCGCCGACGCAGCGCGGCGCGGGTGGACTCGTGGGTACACCTTGGCAGCGATGAGCATGTCCGGACGCTTGCGCGGCCGACCCGGGCCCGGGAGGTTGACGCTGATCGCGTCCAGGACGTTGAACAGCTGCGGGTTGTCGCCGGCCTGACCAGGCGTGAGCAGGATCGCCAACGGCCGGCCCCGCCGATCGACGGCGATATGGATCTTCGTGGTCGGCCCGCCCCGGGAGCGTCCCAGCGCCTCACCGTCCGCCGCCGTGACCGTCCACCGTCCCTTTTTGCAGGCGCTCCCGCTCCCCCGTCCGGCCCCAGACCACCACGTTCAAGGGCAGTTACTACGAGCTGTCCGACGCGCGGTGCAACCCCAAGCCCGTGCAGCAGCCGCACCCGCCCATCTGCATCGGCGGCAGCGGCAGCGGCAGCGGCGAGAAGCGCACGCTGCGCACGGTCGCCCGCTTCGCCCAGCACTGGAATTTCGACAGCGGCACGGTCGAGCAATTCAGCCGGGCGCGGGACGTGCTGTACCAGCGCTGCGCGGATATCGGTCGCGACCCGGCGGAGATCCTGCTGTCCAGCCAGGTGCAATTCACCGGCGACCCGGCCGAGACGGCCGCAACCGCCGCGGCCCTCGGCGCAGCCGGCGCTGAACTCGCGATCGTATACCTGCGACCGCCCTACACACCGGCCGTGCTGGAGCCGCTGGCGAGCGCGCTGTCCGAGCTGTTCCAAGCCGGCTGAGCCACAGCGCAATCCGCTGCCCTAGCCAGAGCCGCAAGGCAACATGTGCCCACGCTCCAGGGGCAACCCCCCTGACCATCGCCAGCAGGTTGGCGCTGTCTGCCGATCTCCGCCCGCTCGCGGGCCGCGCGGGCGACATCCTCGTGCCGGTACGCGAAGCCGGCCCGCTCGCTAGCCAGGCCTGCGGGCGACCACGACCAGCGCCATCCCGAAGAACTTCAGCGGTGACCGCTCGATCGCGTCGGTGACTGGGCGGATCCGCCGGCCGAGCCCCGACCGGTCGAACGGCGGCATGATGTAGTCTACCGCCACCGGTTCGAGCCCGGCCCGGCGCAGCTGTCCGGTCAGGCCGCGCGCGGTGAACGAGCGGGCATCGGCCAGCCGCCGGTGTAGTGGCACCAGCCACGGCAGGAACGGGCCGCGAGAGGGTCGATACCGCCTTCCGCGCACCAGGAAGCCATGCGTCTCGAACGGGAACCAGCGGTTCGGCGTGGTCAGCGCGAACCGGCCGCCCGGAGTCAGTACCCGGTGCACCTGCCGGAGGGCACGGTCGAGATCGTCCACGTGCTCCACTACCTCGATCGCGGTGACCAGGTCGAAGCTCCGGTCCGGATAGTCGAGCTCGCTCACCGACAGCTCGCGAACGGCGATCTTGTCCGCCGCCGCCGGGTCGGTAGCCAGCCGCTCCCGGAACAGCTCCAACCGATCGCGCTGGATGTCGATCGCCTCGATCTGCTCGAACGCGCCGGCCAATCGCATCGTGTAGGTGCCGTCACCGCATCCGATGTCGAGCAGCCGCCGGCCGGTGAGCGCGGTACGGCGGCCAAGCGTGCCCAGCCGTTTGGCGATACCGCGCTCGCCGAACGCGCTACCGTGCCCCAACCCCAGGTGTCGACTCGTGTTGGCCATGGCCGCTGACCTTATCCCGCGCTTCTATCGAGTGGGGGGCGGATCAGTTCGGCGAGGTCAGCGAGAAGCTGCCCGCGTGGAAGCTGGCCGGCGCCGCCAGGCGCAGGACGCCGTCCGGATCGGGTAAGACGGCACTCAGCAGTGGGTGACGTTCGGCCAGGAACATGGAAAGGACCATGGCGCCATGGGCGTCGGTCAACCGGATACGCAGTGCCGCGTGGTCCGCCTCATCAAGGCATTGGCCGTTGAGCTGACAGTTGTGGTCCGGCCAGATGATCTCGCTAACACCTTCGTCAGGCAGGCTCGCCAGCGCAGCGCCGACGTCAGTCTGCAGGTCAGGCCAGACCAGTAGCCGGGCTCGGGGGGGGGCGAACCGTGTCCGGACAGCATCGAGGTTGCTGGGCGTAATGCGGTGCCAGCGGGCGGCGTTGTAGACGTAAACCTCTGCTAGAAGCACGGCGCCGCGCTCTGCGGCGACAGCGGCAACCTCGTCCCAGAAACCGCTGTCGGCCGGTTACTGGTCCCAGCCGACATGGATGAAGAAGCGGTCCTCGGCTTCAAGCCGGCACCAGCACAGCCGGCCGGCCGTTGCGCCCGTCACCGTCCAGGCCCACCCGAATTGCCGCGTGAGCGACAGCGTGTGCGGTCGGACGCGACCGCGGACGTCAGTGCCAAGCTCCGCGGGTCTCCCCCAGGTGGGTGTGGAACTGGCCACGGTGGAGGTGCGGGCGTGACAAGGCTGGAGCCGGACCAGCCGCTTCGCCTCCTCGGGGTCCGTGTCGGTGAGGAAGAGGCCCAGGTTGTGCCGGCTCCGGCGGTCGTCCTGCTCGGTCACCGCCGTGAGCAGGTGCACGTAGCGGTACCGCTCCCGGCGTACGCCCTCCGGCAGACCGGCGAGGAA
Source organism: Micromonospora sp. IBHARD004 (assembly GCF_052814115.1). Lineage (NCBI taxonomy): Bacteria > Bacillati > Actinomycetota > Actinomycetes > Micromonosporales > Micromonosporaceae > Micromonospora > Micromonospora sp. IBHARD004. Next base: position 484,530 of record NZ_CP199934.1, on the reverse strand, counting down.
CGCCTCCGCCACCTCCTGCGGAGAGGCAATGTCGAACCCACCGCCGACTCCGGTGAGCGGCTTGGCCGGCCACACCGGGTCGTACGCGCTGAACCTGTTGAAGAACGACGGCTGCAGGTCCGACAACACGCCTTCGCACCACCCGACGGCAACGGTGACGATGTAACCGGTCACCCCCTCGCTCTCCAGCATGAGCACGCGGGCCTCGCCCTCGCGGCACCAGTCCAAGAGGTCCTGGATACGGCGCCGGTGGTCGAGCTTGGTCAGGGCATCTCGCAGCTGCTCCGAGAGACTCTTCCGCCCGCCCCGAAGGGGACGTGGTGGTTCTACGGTGTGGAAGGTGGCCGCCAGACCATCGTCATGCGGACCGTGCAGAGCTGATCCCGACTTGCGGGTCGCCTCGCCCGTCGCCGGGCGACGCCCTGGTCTTGATGCGGGAACCTCAGTTTGGACGCGCGTGCTCAACCGGTCGTGATGCCCGAAACGCCTGCGGCCAACGGCGGAGCTACTTGCCCCTGGTGCCCGCTCATGACCGCTGCGGGCCGCTGCTACTGGCCCATGGATGGCCCGTGACGCCTTGGTGTTCACGCTCGGCACGTCGACAGCACGTCTGCGGTTCTGCCAGGATCGGCGGATGTTGGTGAGGGAACGGCCGGTGGTGGTCGCTGTATGCGGGTGTCCGGGGGCTGGGAAGACCACCATTGCCTCTGCAACGGCTGGCCGCTTCGGTATCCCGTTCCTGACCCGCGACGAGATCAAGACTGGTCTTGGGCTGTCCTCCGCCTCCGTCGCCGAGGACGGCCGGGTCCGGCTCGACCGGGACTTCCACGTTGCCGGCGGTCCCGTCAGCCTCCGGGCTGAGGCCGTGATGGTCGACGCAGTCCGGCTGCTCGCGGCCTCAGGGGTGAGCTTCGTCGTGGAGTCCTCGGTGTTGTCCCACGAGCTGCTAGGTGTGCTGCTCGCGTGTGGCACCCGAGTGCTGGCTGTTCACGTCGTCGCCCAGGGGGCGGTCATCGACCGGCGACTTGGCGCTCGGGCGGCCGAAGGCGGGGCCATCGACCAGCAGCTCCTGTCCCTGTTTCAGCGGGGCGAGATGAAGCGGTCGCTTTTCGAACCGCCGGAGGGCGTCGACGCCGTCGTTGAGATCGACACCTCAGACGATGAAGCTCCGGCCATCGAGACGATCGTGGCAGCAGTCGTCGCCCTGCTTGGGCCGCCAAGAACGGGAGGCGGCTCGTTACCGAGCGAGCCAGCAACGAACCATCGACCAGCGCCCGCAGGTAGCTGGCGTCCTGGCCAATCGGTGGAATCGCTCCGCCGGAGTTGAGCGAACCATCAAGCTGCGCAGACAGTCGTCCAGCGGTGTCCGCCGCTCAGCGGATCTCCTCGTCGGGCAGTCGTAGACCTTCCAGCCTCCCCAGATGGGGACAAGGTGGAGCGCCCTACCGGACGAGTCTCCATGACGTTTGTCAGGCGTCGGCGTGGGCGGCCCGCAGCGGCCTTGGGATTAGAAGAAGATCAGGGATGGCTGGTCGGGCGGCTGCGCCCCTGGTCAGCCCGTCCGTGGTTGTCGGGCGATGTCGGCCTCAGTGCGCGGCCTTGGCTGTACGGATGGCTGTACAGGCAAGGCGGCCCCTCATGATCTGCAACCTTGCTGTCGACCGCTGTTAGAGGCAGATCCAGCAGTAGATGGTTTCCCCGCTCGTGCGTGCTCTGCGTGCCAGCCCAACAAATTCCCGTAAGAGCGACAGCATGATCTCCGGCTGCATGTCGCTGTAGTAGGACAGCTCCTCGATGTGTGACCACCGATCGGCCAGGCCCGGCAACCGGTCGTCCGGGATTTCGGCAAGCGCATCCCGGGCGCGCTCGCTCAGTTCAACTACCCAGGGTCCTTCGTACTCAGGGTCCTCACCAGCGCCATCGGGCCAGATGAGTCGGTCCCCGATCAGGTCGGCGGCCCATGGCACGTCGAGAGCGAACGAGACGACCTTGCCGAGGACTACGGGCGGATCGATGCCCTTGGCGTCCACGGCATCCACGCCATCCACGCCATCCACGCCATCCACGCCATCCACGCCATCCACGGCAGGAGAGTCTCCCTCTCGCACCACAGGGCCGCCGTCCGTAGCGGCCATCAGCTTTGCGACAGCCTCCTCGTCAGAAGCGCGGAAGTAGTCGTATAGAACACCCACAGAAGCCTCCCGACCGGCTGCCATGCCGCCATCTGTAGGGCGACCGAGAGAACATATAACCCGGCCGCCAGGGGAGGCGGATCTCCTCGTCGGGCAGTCGCCAGACCGTCCAGCCTCCCCGGACGGGGACAAGGTGGAGCGCCCTACCGGGCGAACGACCTTGCGGGCGCCAACGTCAAGGCGGCGCAGCGGATGCTCGGGCACGCCTCGGCGTCGATGACCCTGGACGTGTACGCGGGGCTGTTCGGTGACGACCTGGACGCGGTCGCCAACCGCCTAGACGAGGCGGGCCGCACGGGACAAGGACTATCTAAGGACTCGACCTGCCAGCAGCGGCGTGATCGACCTCGGGAAACGGCGAAGTCCAGGCCGATGACCTGGGCTTCTGTGCCGAGCCGCCTGACGGAATCGAACCGTCGACCAACGCATTACGAGATCAAATTGCCGGCGCCGACGACCTGGGCGTATGGGGGCTTAGCAGCGGAAACACCTCTCAACATCTCGCACCACTCCCCCGCCGTCCGTCGACCTCTTGCGGACTAGATGCAGACCGCTCACCCTCTGATCCGTAGCCTTGGCTAGGCCGTCCAGAGCGGTTCAGCGCAGACTTCGGCCAGTGGTCCGACGCCTGCGGCCGTCCGCGCTCGTCCTCACCCGTCCGGCGGCGTTGCTAATGAGAGTTACCGGGTCAGCTACGGCAGACTCGGGTCCGGTAGCCGCTGGCGGGTGAGCACTCCCCGTTGCAGCTGTGGACCTGCGGGAGGACGACGTGCTGTTCGTGGGAGACGACTGGGCCGAGGACCACCACGATGTCGAGATACAGAACGAGGCGGGCCGACGGCTGGGCAAGGCGAAACTCGAGGAAGGGATCGCGGGGATCGCCGGCCTGCACGCGCTGATCGGCCAGCAGTTGGGCGAGGACGGCGACCCGGTCCAAGTGGTGGTCGGCATCGAAACCGACCGGGGACCGTGGGTGCAGGCCGATTGATTTCCAGGTTCTTCAGGGTCTACCACTCGGCGAAAAGGTGCACCTGGTGGAGCAGGCGGACTACATCTGGTGCGAGCACTGCTGGGCCGAGATCCGCGGCGGTGGACACAAGCAGGCCGAGACTGGGTGACCTACGGATTATGAGAAAAAGTTGCCTACCCCGGACCACCTGCACGGACCGGGACCTAGCAGGGGAAAGGCCTTTAGGTAGCCACCACTGGCGGGGGTGTGATGCCGCAGGGCACGGAAATTCGTTGGTCCTGGTCGCATCAGGCGGCTAGAACTGGGTGTCATGCCCGCTGACTCGGCTCTCGCCGCACCTCGGCTCACCACGGCCCACCTCGTCCTCGTCCCGCTGGACGCCGGCACCGCCGAGGCGGTACGGGTTGGCGATCTGAGCGGCCTCACCCCCGGCGACGGATGGCCACATGCGGACACCCTCGACGGCCTGCACGGGATCGCCGCCGGTCGCGCGTTCGGCTGGCTGGTGACCCTCGACGGGGTGGTCGTCGGTGACTGCGGCGTGCACACCGCTGCCGACGAACGGGGGGACATCGAAATCGGGTACGGGTTGGCCGCGCCGTTCCGGGGCCGCGGCTACGGCACCGAGGTGGTCGCCGCGATCACCCGCCACCTGCTGTCCCGGCCCGGCATCCGGCAGATCGTCGCGGGCACCGAGCAGGACAACCAGCCGAGCCGTCGGGTCCTGGAGCGCGCCGGCTTCACCGTCACCGGCCAGGACGGCGACGAGGTGCGGTACGCGGCGGTCGACCCGCCGGTGTCGATCCTGCTGGTCTCCGGCAGCACCCGCCAGGCGTCCACGAACACCGCCGCCCTGCTGGCCGCCGCCGCCGTCGCGCCGCCCGGCGTCGCCACCGAGCTGTACGACGGGCTGGCGGACCTGCCGGCGTTCAACCCCGACCTCGACCAGGAGTCGGGCCCGCTGCCGACGGCCGTCGCCCGGCTGCGGGAACGGATCGACGCGGCTGACGGCATGCTGCTGTGCACTCCCGAGTACGCCGGCACGCTGCCCGGCAGCTTCAAGAACGTGCTCGACTGGACCGTCGGCGGCGGACAGCTGTACGGCAAGCCGGTGGCGATCCTGAACGTCGCGGCGCCGGGCCGGGGTGACGGGGCGCAGGCCACCCTCCGCGTCGTCCTCGGCTACGTGTCGGCGGAGATCAGCGAGGTCGCCAGCGTGCGGCTGACCGTGCCCCACGACGCCGTGGGGCCGGACGGGCTGCTCGTCCGCGACGGCATCCGGGACGAGCTGCGCCGGCTGCTCACCGCCTTCGCCGCCGAGCTGCGCGAGCGCGTGCCGGTCGGCTCGTTCCCCGGGTGAGCCCCGACCTACGGGCGCTGCCCCCACTCGATCGGGTTGTCGTCGAGGTCGGCCAGGGAATCGAACCCGCACTGTCATCTTGGGAATCGCACAAGACCGGCTATGAGTGCTGTCCTATGCCTGATCGATACGCTCTCGCGCGGCCTGGTGTGACCCCCGGTGACACCAGGTTGTGGCCCGTGGATGGCCCGGCGCGGCCTGGGTGCGGCCGCCCTATCCACTACAGGCGTTTCGCCATCTGTTGGGCCGTGACGTCGTAGCCGCATGTCTGGTACAGCGAGATCGCGGGCGCGTTGTGGCCGAACACGTTAAGCCCAAGCCGAGTCGCACCCGCTTCCCGTGCCACCGCCTCTACGGCCGCGAGGATCGCTCTTCCATAGCCCGATCGCCGGTAGGGCTCTTCCACGCTGATGTCGTAGAGCCACGCTGTATCGGTCGTCTTGCTTCGTGGCTCCTCCAACCCGACCCACGCGTAGCCGACGACCTGGCCCGTGGTGTTCTCGGCTACCAGAAGGCGGTGGCGTTCCGTCGCCAAGCCGTCGGGCAGAAACTGGGCGCGATCCTGTCGCGCCTTCTCCATCGCGGCCTCGGCCGGCATGGTCTCGGCGAGGGACTCGACGTACTCCATGTCCCGTCGCGTCGTGTAGTTCTCGTACTCGTCTTGACGCATCGGGCGCAGGGTGACCACGCGGGAATTCACCCGGACATGATGGCAAGCACCGTTCCGGGAAAGCGAGTGGCTTTCCCACCTGTTGCGGCTCGGCGGATCTCCTCGTCGGGCAGTCGCCAGACCGTCCAGCCTCCCCGGACGGGGACAAGGTGGAGCGCCCTACCGGACGAACGACCTTGGCCCCGTCCGGGGAGGCTGGTAGCCCTTGTGGTGCCCGGCGAGGTGAGCCGCGACGGCATCTCTGTTCGGTGACGACCTGGACGCGGTCGCCAACCGCCTAGACGAGGCGGTCGCCGCACGGGACAAGGACTATCTAAGGACTCGACCCGCCAGCGGTGGCGTGGTCGACCTTGGGAAACGGCGAAGCCCAGGCCGTTGACCTGGGCTTCTGTACCGAGCCGCCTGACGGAATCGAACCGTCGACCTACGCATTACGAGTGCGTCGCTCTAGCCGACTGAGCTAAGGCGGCAACGATCGTCAAGTGTACGGCACACCCCCGCCCCGGGCCGAACGGGATCCCCCGGGACCGGGATCCGGACATCGACGAAACGTCGGTCGTTCGCCGGACAGCGCTCGCAAGCGGTCCGGACTACCCTGCGGCGGGTGAGCGACGATCACGGGCCGGAGCAGCAGCCGATCCCCGAGGCGCACCCGGGCGAGCGGGCGGCGCGCCGGCCGCTCAGCAGCGATCCGCTGGAGCTGGGCTTCACCCCGCGCAAGCCGGTGCCGTGGCTGGCGCCGTTCCTGCTGATCAGCACCGGCATCCGGACGCTGCTGGCGATGCTCTTCGGGGCGTACCTGGACAAACGGGAGTTGCAGAACGCGTTCGGCGACGGGATCTTCCGCCAGGTCGGGCCGGACGGCGGGCTCTGGCTGGACTACGTGGCCGACCTGGGCGACGGCTTCGACGCCACCTACTCGGTCGCCTACCTGCTCGCCCAGCCGGAGCTGACGGTGGACGGGCACCGGCTGCCCCGGGCGCAGACCCTGGTGATGGGTGGCGACCAGGTCTACCCGTCGGCGTCCTACGAGGCGTACGAGGACCGGTGCAAGGGTCCCTACCAGGCCGCGCTGCCGGTGTCGCCGCCCGAGCGGCCCACGCTCTTCGCGGTCCCCGGCAACCACGACTGGTACGACGGCCTGACCGCCTTCCTGCGGCTCTTCGTCCGCTCCCGGGACCGGCACTTCGCCGGCTGGGGCACCGGCCAGTCCCGGTCGTACTTCGCGGTGGAGTTGCCCGCCGGCTGGTGGCTGCTCGGCCTCGACGACCAGTCCGGGTCGTACCTGGACGACCCGCAGCTCACCTACTTCGACGAGGTGGCGCGCAAGCTCACCCCGCGGTCCCGGGTGATCCTGGCCGTGCCGGCGCCGACCTGGGTCAAGGCCGCGGACCACCCCACGGCGTACGACTCGATCGACTACTTCATCCGTACGATCATCGCCCCGACCGGGGCCCAGGTGCGGCTGCTGGTCTCCGGCGACCTGCACCACTACGCCCGCTACACCGGCCCGGACCGGCAGCTGATCACCTGCGGTGGCGGCGGCGCCTACCTGTACCCCACCCACAAGCTGCCGGAGCGGCTGGAGGTGCCGCCGCGGGACACGCTCGCCCGCCGCGCCAGCCGCACCCAGGAGTACGACCTGGAGGCCCGCTACCCCGACAAGGGCCGTTCCCGGCGCTACGGCTGGGGCATCTTCGCCCGGCTGCCGTTCCGCAACCCGGGCTTCACCACCCTGCTCGGCACGCTGCACACGCTGCTGATGCTGGCGATGGCCGGGGTGACGGCGAACCGGGTGGGCACCACGGAGCAGCGGCTGCTCAGCGTACCGCTGGTGATCATGCTGGTGGTGACGCTGCTGAGCGCGGCGTTCTTCGCCAAGCCGCCCAGCGCGGGCGGGAAACGGCACGCCCGGCACTGGATCCTCGGCGTCGGCCACGGTCTGGCGCACGTCGCGCTGGCCGCCGCGGGCACCTGGGCCTGGCTGGAGCTGCCCCTGTACGACTGGCCGTGGCCGCTGCCCGCGGTCGCCGCGGCGGTCGTCTACGGTCCGGTGATCGGTCTGGTCTCCAGCCAGGTGGTGGCGCTCTACCTGCTGGTCGCGGGGGCGTTCGGGGTGAACGTCAACGAGCTCTTCGCCGGCCAGGGCATCGAGGACTCGAAGTCCTTCCTCCGGATGCGCATCGACCCCGACGGCACCCTCACGCTCTACCCCATCGCCCTGGACAAGGTCTCCCACACCTGGCAGCTCAACCAGGAGCAGTCCCCCACCGCCTCCTGGCTGACCCCCAGGACGCCCCTGACCCCCCGCCTCGCCGAGCCCCCCATCACCCTCACCTGACGCCCACTCCGGAAGGCGACCCTGGGTGACGAAAACGTCTTGCTCAATGCAGCGAGGGAGCGGGTGCGGTCAGGGGGTGTAGTGCTGGTCGTGGGCTTGGCGGGGGGCGCAGACGGAGGCTCGGCTGCAGGAGCAGCGGGATCCGTCGGCGTCCAGGCGGACCGTGACCGAGTCGCGAGGGACGCTGTGGCCGACGACCTTGCCGTCCCCCTCCGGCGTGGTGACGCGGCTGCCGATCGCCGGTGCTGACTCCTGGAACCGCTGGTAGAGCGGGTGCTCGTACTTGAGGCAGCACATCAGCCGACCGCACGCGCCGGAGATCCGGAGCGGGTTGAGCGGCAGGTCCTGGTCCTTGGCCATCCGGATGGTGACCGGCTCGAAGTCGTTGAGGAAGGTCGCGCAGCACAGGTCACGGCCGCAGGAGCCGATCCCGCCCTGCACCCGCGCCGAGTCCCGGGCGGAGAGCTGCCGCAGCTCGACCCGGCAGCGCAGGGTCGCCCCGAGGTCGCGGACCAGCGAGCGGAAGTCCACCCGGTGCGGGGCGGTGAAGTAGATGGTGGTCCGGTCGCTGCCGGTCTCCGGCGCGCCCAGCACGTGGTCGACCGCCACCACCTTCATCGGCAGGCCGTGCTCCCGGATGAGCCGCTTCGCGGCGACCTTCGCCTCCGCCTTGCGCCGGCGCAGCAGCTCGTCGCGGCGCAGATCCTCCTCCTGGGCCGCCCCGGCCAGCTTGGGGAAGCCGTCGGTGTCCTCGGTGACCCACTGCGCGGCCCAGACGCACTCGGCCACCTCGGGCCCGTCGTCGGTGGGCACCAGCACCCGATCGCCCACCTGCGGGCGCAGCTCGCCCGGGTCCAGGTAGTAGAGGCGCCCGTACCGGTTGAAGCTGACCGCGCAGAGCATGCCCATGCCCCTCACCCTACGACGCGGCGGGCGCGCCGGCCCGGCCGGGCGTCGCCGGACGGTCACGGCGCGCAGCGATCCACGATCGTCGACTCGACCGACCGACCCCCACCCCCTCGTGCCGTTGATCCTCGCCCGGACGGCTGAATCACGACGGACACGGGGGACAAACCGCGACCAAGAGCGTTGAGTGAAGGCAGACCTGCGGGGGGTGCAGGGGAAGGAAGGCCACGGCGTCGCCGCCGGAGCCCGGTCACGCCGGCCCGGTGCGCGACGCCGTGGCCCGTGCGGCGCCCCGGCCGCCCGTCGACCCTTCTCAGCGCCCGATCCGGGTGGTCCCGCCGTACCGGGGCGTGGCGGCCGTACCCTCCCGCCAGCTCGTCTCGGCCAGGCTCGGCGACCACTGCCGCAGCAGCGTCTCCGCGCCGTCGTACGCCACGCCGAGCACCGCCAGCACCCGGGTCGCGATCTCGGCCGCCGCGTACGCGCCGGCGGGGTCGGCGGCGCCACCGGACCGGGTGGCCGCGAGCACGGTGACCGCCTCGGCGGAGCCCAGCACGTCGGCCAGCGCCCGGGCCAGGGCGAGCCGGCTCCCCTCCACCCACTCGGCCAGCGCGTCGGCGTAACCGGCGGTCGACTCCAGCCGCCCCACCAGGCTCTCCGGCCCCTCGTCGAGGTGGCGGAGCAGGGCCCCGCGCGCCTCGTCGTACGCGGAAGCGGCCGGCCCGGACCAGGCCACCGGATCGGTGAGGGCGGCGCAGGCGTCGTCGTACGCCCGGACGAGCCGGCGGACCGCGTGGCCGGCGGTCGCCAGCGGCGCGGATTGCAGGTCGAGGAAGTCGCGCACGGCGTCGCCGGGGAGCACCTGCATGCGGCGCAGCAGCGGCCAGAGCCGGTGCCCCTCCGGCGCGCCGGCGGCGAGCAGCGCGTCCACCCGGGCGAGCAGGTCGAGGCCCGGCGCGGCGATTCGGTCCAGGGCGTCCATCAGGCCTCCCCGGTCAGCCGCCGCCGGGCGGTGTCGTCGGCGGCTGCGTACCGGTCGGCGGCGCTGCGCAGCGCGGCCGCGGCGGCGGCCAGCCGGGCGGCGGCATCGCCGGCCTCCCGGGCCCGGTCGTCGGTGGCGTCGGTCCACCGCCGGTGCAGGGCACGGCCGATCTCGCCGGGCCGCCCGGACGCCTGGGCGCCGAAGGCCGGGTGGGCCGGGTCGCTGGCGGTGACGGCATGGGCGAGGCTGGCCAGGGTGGCGCTCGCCTCGTCCAGGCGGGCGGCCAGGGCGTGCAGGGTCTCCACGTCACGCCCCCGCGAGCGGCCGGTACGCCGCGAAGGTCTCGTTGTGCAGCTTCTCCCGGGCCCACTGCGCGGCGTCGGCGGCGGCGGTCACCGCGGCCTGCACGGAGCCGGCGACGTCCCGCGGGTTGCGGGCGTGCAGCGGGCCGAGGAAGCGCACGTCGGTGATCCGCCCGCCGGCGGTCACCACCACCTCGACCAGCCCGTCGGGCGAGCGGACGGTGACCTCGACCGTCGCCACCGCCTGGTCGAACTCGGCCTGCAGGGACTCGATGCGCCGGTAGCGCCGCACCGCCTCCTCGATCCAGGCCTCGTCGATCTCCCCGCGTGGCATCGGCGGACTCCTCCCGGCAGACCCCTCACTGAACGTGCCGCCACCGTCACCACGGCACACCGGACCGTACCGCACACCAATCGCGACTGTCGATGCCCTGTGGACGACGGTCGGTGGGGGTGGATCAGCCCTTCCAGAGGGCGAGCATCATCGCCTCCACCGCGATCCGCGGCTTCACGTTCACCTCGATCGCCGCCCGGCACTCCAGCACGGCCTCCAGCCGGCGCAGCGCCCCCTCGGCGTCCCACTTCTGGGCGCCCGCTCCGGCCAGCGCGGCGGTGTCGGTGTGCACCGGCGCGACCGGTGCCCGCAGCGCCATGGTGAGCGCGTCCCGGTAGAAACCGGCCAGGTCGACCAGGGCCCGGTCCAGGGCGTCCCGCTGGGCCCGGGTGGCCCGCGACTTCTGCCGCTTCTCCAGGTCCTTGAGCTGGCCGGCGGCGCCGCGCATCGCACCGGCCGCACCGCGGCCGGTGCCACCCGCGCCGAGCGCGGTCTGCAACGCCGACCGTTCCGTCTCGTCGATCTCGGTGACCGACGCCGCGGCCTCCGCCTCGGCCGCCTCGATCAGCGCGGAGGCGGCGTCGAATGCCGCGCCCACCCCGGTCAGCCGGCGCGGCACCGCGAGCACGGCGTCGCGGCGCTGCCGCGCCTCCGGGTCGCGGGCCAGCCGCCGGGCCCGGCCCACGTGCCCCTGCGCGGCCGCTGCTGCCCACTCCGCCACGTCGGGCGCGATCCCGTCCCGGCGTACGAGCACCGCGGCGACCGCCGCCGCCGACGGCTGCCGCAGCGGTACGACCCGGCAGCGCGAGCGGATGGTCACCGAGATGTCGTCCGGGTGGGTGGACGGGGCGCAGAGCAGGAAGACCGTTCGCGGCGGCGGCTCCTCGATGGCCTTGAGCAGGGCGTTCCCGGCCGCCTCGGTGAGCCGGTCGGCGTCCTCGATGATGACGATCTGCCACCGCCCGCCGGAGGGCGTGCTGGCCGCCCGGAGCACCAGGGCGCGCATCTCGTTGACGCCGATGGAGAGCCCGTCGGGCACCACGAGCCGGACGTCGGCGTGGGTCCCGGTCAGGGTGGTGTGGCAGCCGGGGCACTCACCGCAGCCGGTGCCGTGCACGCACTGGAGGGCGGCGGCGAACGCGCGGGCGGCCACCGAGCGGCCGGAGCCCGGCGGACCGGTGAAGATCCAGGCGTGCGTCATCCCGGCGCCCGGGTCACCGCCGGCCGGCCGGTCCGGCGCCGGGACGGTGGAGGCGCGCAACAGCGCGGCGGCCGAGGCGGCGGCGCGGCGCAGCGTGTCGACGGCCTCGTCCTGTCCGACCAGGTCGGCGAAGACGTCCGGCATCAGGTGGGATGCTCCATGGTCACCATTTCCGCGTCGGATAACTCCGGCTGGACCGTGGTGTCCGGCCCGTGCGCCGGGCGCGGGTGCACGATGGCGGTCGGGTTGACCAGGAACTCCGCCACCCGCCGGGTCACCGCGTCGGCGATCTCCTCGACCGGGCGGGACGCGTCGAGCACCAGGTAGCGCTTCGGGTCGGCGGCGGCCAGGTCGAGGAAGGCGTACCGGACCCGCTCGTGGAAGGCGATCGACTCGGTCTCCAGCCGGTCGGCGGCCTGGCTGCGCGACTCGACCCGGGACAGGCCGGTGCGCGGGTCGACGTCGAGGAGCACCACCAGGTCGGGCTTGAGCCCGCCGGTGGCCCACGAGGAGAGCCAGGAGACCTCCTGCACCGGCAACGTACGGCCGGCGCCCTGGTACGCCAGGGACGAGTCGACGTACCGGTCGCTGATCACCACCGCGCCCCGGACCAGCGCCGGGCGGACCACGGTGGCGACGTGGTGGGCCCGGTCCGCGGCGTAGAGCAGCGCCTCGGCGCGCGGCGACGGCGCCTCCGCGCCGGCGTTGTCGAGCACCAGCGAGCGGATCCGCTCGCCGACGCCGGTGGCGCCCGGCTCGCGGGTCACCACCACGTCCCGGCCCTGCTCGCGCAGCCGCTCGGCGAGCGCGAGGAGCTGGGTGGACTTGCCGGCGCCCTCGCCCCCCTCGAAGACCACGAACAGGCCGCTGGAGACGAAGGGCTCGGTCGGCATCAGCGGACGACCCCGGATCGAACCCCAGAGGTCGGCCAGGACGGGCACGCCCTTCTTGTCGTCCATCTGGCCGAAGGCGCTGATCCCGGCGAAGATGCCGGCGGCGCCGGCGGCGAGCAGCAGCAGCCGGGTCGAGGAGACGGAGACGCCCAGGTCGGCGATGGTCAGCTTGCGCGAGCCGCCGACGCCGACCAGGAGGCTGCTCAGCGCGATGGCCAGGATCAGCACCAGCCGGGTGCCGATCTGCACCACCGCGAAGACCCGTCCGCGCACCTCGTCGGCGACCTCGCCGCCCAGCAGGGTGGTGCCGGCGAGGAAGGCCATCCCGGCGCCCGCGCCAACCAGGATCGCGCCGAGGATCGCCATCGACAGGTGGATGGCGAAGGCGAGCACCAGCACGGAGGCGCTGGCCAGCACGATGCTCATGCCGAACCAGCGGCGCCGGGACATCTCCCGGACGATCATCGGGCCGAGCCCGATGCCGACGGCCAGGCCGATGAAGATGGCGCCGAAGAGCATGTAGAAGGCGGCGTCACCGGCGCCGAGCGAGGCGGCGAAGAACTTGGCCGTGCCGATGACGATGCCGCCGCCGGCGAACGCGCCGAAGATGCCGAGCACCAGGCCGCGGACCAGCGGGGTCTGCTTGATGAACTGCCAGCCCTCGGTGAACTGGCTCATCATGCTCTGCTCGGTGCGTTCCGGCTCGCCGGACCGGGCCTGGCTGATCTCCTTGATGCCGAACGCCACCACCAGCGCGGTGGCCAGCCGGGAGAAGGCGTTGAACCAGAGCGCGAGCTGGGCCGGCTCGGCCCAGCCGGGGATCTCCCCGTCGGCGAGGCCCCGCACGCTGCGGTCGAGCACCGCCAGGCCGATCGCGGCCGCGACCGGGGTCAGGCCGTACGTGGTGATCAGGGTGAGCTGGTTGGCTGTCTCCAGCCGGGCCCGCGGGATCAGGTTCGGGACCGCGGCCTCCTTGGCCGGGATCCAGAGCAGGGTGATCGTCTCGATCAGGAAGGTGGCGACCGCCGCCCAGCTGACCACCACGCCGCCGCTGGCGCCGGTGAGCGCGAGCAGCGGGATCGAGGCGAAGAGCAGGAAGCGCAGCAGGTCGCAGATGACCATCGTCCAGCGCCGGTCGAACCGGTCGGCGAAGACGCCGGCCACCGGGCCGAGCAGCAGCGCCGGCAGCAGCCGGACGGCGATCAGGCTGCCGAAGGCGGCGCCCTTCGCGGTGCTGCCGGAGACCTGCGCGGCGGCGAAGACCGACGTGGCGAGCAGGCCGAGCCAGTCGCCGAAGGAGGCCGCGCCGAGCACGATCCACAGCCGGCGGAACGGCCGGATGCGCAGCACCGAGCGGATCGCGGCGGCGCCGGACCGGTCGGCCTGGCTACCGGGCGACGACACGCCGGGCGACTCGCCGTTCTTCTGGCTTTCGATGGCCGTACCTCCACGTGCCGGCCCAGAGCTGGGCATCCCCGGTGGAACACTCTAGTCCCGGTGGGTAACGACCCCACCCGCGACATTCGCCTGCTCGCCGAGCCTAGGCCGCGGCCACCACCGACCGCAGCCCGGACAGACGCGAGGGTATTTCGCATTGACGCCCAGACAGTTAGCGTGCAGACGTGGCCACCGAAAGTGACAAACTTCGCGACCGCCTGGATCGGGCGACCGCCCACCTCGACCCGCCGTACGCCGTGGTCGACCTCGCGGCCTTCGACGCCAACGCGACCGCGCTGGTCGACCGGGCGGGCGGCAAGCCGGTCCGGGTCGCCAGCAAGTCGGTCCGCTCCCGGGACCTGCTGACCCGGGCGCTGGACCGGCCCGGCTGGCGGGGGGTGATGGCGTTCACCGTGCCCGAGGCGATCTGGCTGGCCCGGACCGGCGTCTCGACCGACGTGCTGGTGGCGTACCCCACCGCGGACCGGGGCGGCCTCGCCGAGCTGGCCGCCGACCCGGCGCTCGCCGAGACGGTGACGCTGATGGTGGACGGCACCGAACAGCTCGACCTGGTCGACGCGGTGTGCCCGCCCGGGCGCCGGCCGGCGCTGCGGGTCTGCCTCGACCTGGACGCCTCCTGGCGACCACTCGGCGGGCGGGTGCACGTCGGCGTCCGCCGTTCCCCGGTGCACAGCGCCCGGGCCGCCGGCGCGCTCGCGGCCGCCGTCGCCGGCCGGCCGGGCTTCCGGCTGGTCGGCCTGATGTCGTACGAGGCGCAGATCGCCGGCCTCGGCGACGCGCCGCCCGGCCAGGCCGTGCTGGGTACGGCGATCCGGGTCGCCCAGCGCGGGTCGTACCGCGAGCTGCTGGCCCGGCGCGCGGCGGCGGTCGCCGCGGTACGCGACCACGCCGACCTGGAATTCGTCAACGGCGGCGGCACCGGCAGCGTGGCCGCGACGAGCGCCGATCCCGCGGTCACCGAGGTCACCGCGGGATCGGGCCTGTACGGGCCGACGCTCTTCGACGCGTACCGCGCCTGGCGGCCCACCCCGGCGGCCTTCTTCGCCTGCGCGGTGGTCCGCCGGCCGGCACCCGGCCTGGCGACGGTGCTCGGCGGCGGCTGGATCGCCTCCGGCCCCGCCGCCGACAGCCGGCTGCCCCGCCCGTGGCTGCCGGCGGGGCTGAAGCTGCTCGGCCCCGAGGGGGCCGGCGAGGTGCAGACCCCGCTGGCCGGCGCCGCGGCGGCAACCCTGCGGGTCGGCGACCGGATCTGGTTCCGGCACGCCAAGGCCGGCGAGCTCTGCGAGCACGTCAACGAACTGCACCTGGTGGACGGCGACGTGGTGGTCGCGACCGTCCCCACCTACCGGGGCGAGGGTCGGGCGTTCCTCTGAGCTGCCACCCGACCCTCGGTGCCGGTCGTGTCGCCCGGCGCACCCCGGGCCGTTCTGTCGCTCTTCCCATCCCGGTCGCACCCCGGACGGGTTGTCGCCGAACCTCCCGGTCGCCCCCGGGAAGGATTTTCGTCGAACCACCCGGTCGCACCCCGGGCTCCACGCTTCCTGCCACCGGCCGACGCACCACGGACGGCGGTGCCGTGCTCAGTTCGGCTGCGCGACCTCGGCCCGGGCGTCGACCTGGCCGTGCAGGTACTCCCGGATCAGCGCCTTGGCCTCCACCAGCACCCGCTCGTCGCCCTCGGGCAGGCGACGGAACGCCAGCTTGATCAGGGCGTCGGCGGCCTCGACCGCGATCTCCAGGTGGAAATGGAGATCGGGAGCGTCGAGGCCGAAGCGCTCGGTCAGCACCCTGGCCAACTGGTCGGCGATCACGCCGTTGTTGTCCCGCTGCTCATCGAGCAGGTGCAGGTCGACCACGTCGCCGAAGTGCAGGGTACGGAACCCGGGAACCGTGCGGTGCATCGTGATGTACTCGTCGATGCCCGCGTCGACGCCGTCCCACCAGTGGGTCAGGTCGTCGGAGGCGAAGCGCTCGTCGAGCCGCTGGAGGTAGGACTCCATCGTGCGCAGGGTCAACGCCTGCACGATCGCCCGCTTGTCCGGAAAGAACTGGTAGACCGACCCGATCGCCACCTCGGCGCGCTCGGCGAGCAGGGTCGTGGTCAGTCCCTCGTACCCCACCTCGTCGACGAGCTCGGCACAGGCGTCCAGCATTCGCTGGACCCGCGCGACACTTCGACCCTGCACCGGTACGCGGCGCAGCGGCCCGGTCGTGGCGGCTGGTGTGGACACTCGCCACCCCCCTTCGACGGATGAACATATCTGCACGTCACGAGACCGTGACTACCGGTACAACGAACGGGCCCCGGTTGCGGTATTTACCAGGTACAACGTTCCTGATATGAAGTCAGTTCATATTCATGTCGAGGAGCGTCCATGGCCGGTACGCCACCCGTCTGGTCCAACTGGGCCGGCAACCAGCACAGCACCGCCACCGCCATCCTGCGCCCCCGAAGTGTCGAGGAGGTCACCGAGGCCGTCCGGGCCGCGGCCGCGGCGGGCCGGCGGATCCGGGCGGTGGGCAGCGGGCACTCGTTCACCGGTGCCGCCCTCACCGAGGGGGACCGCCTCGAGCTGACCGAATTGGATACCGGCGTCACCGTCGACACCGCCCGGCGGCTGGTCACCGTGCCGGCCGGGATGACCCTGCACGCCCTCAACGACCTGCTCGCCCGGCACGGCCTGGCGCTGCCGAACCTCGGCGACATCGACGCCCAGACCGTCGCCGGGGCGCTCTCCACCGGCACCCACGGCACCGGCGCCCGCCTCGGCTGCCTCTCCACCTTCGTCACGGCGCTGACCCTGGTCACCGGCACCGGCGAGGTGCTGCGCTGCTCCGCCGACGAGCACCGGGACGTCTTCGCCGCCGCCCGGGTCGGCCTCGGCGCGGTCGGGGTGCTGGTCGAGGTCACCCTGCGCTGCGTCGACGCCTTCGTGCTCCGCGCGCACGAACGGCCGGCGCCGCTGGACGCGGTCCTCGCCGAGCTGCCCGCCCTGATCGAGGGGCACGACCACGTCGAGTTCTACTGGTTCCCGTACACCTCCCGGGTGCAGGTCAAGACCAACGACCGGGTGCCGGCCGACGACCGGCCGCTGCCCCGGTGGCGCGGCTGGCTCGACGACGAGCTCCTGGCCAACACCGTCTTCGCCGGGGCCTGCCGGCTCGGCCGCGCCGTGCCGGCGCTGGCCCCCGGCATCAGCGCGGTCTCCGCCCGGGCGCTCACCGAGCGCACCTACACCGGCCGCTCCGACCAGGTCTTCTGCACGCCGCGCCGGGTCCGCTTCGTCGAGATGGAGTACGCCCTGCCCCGCGCCGTCCTGCCCACCGCGCTCGACGCGCTCCGGCGGATCGTCGACGGGCTCCCGTTCAAGGTGCTCTTCCCCGTCGAGGTCCGGTTCACCGCCGCCGACGACATCTGGCTGTCGCACGGGTACGGCCGCGACTCGGCGTACCTCGCCATCCACCAGTACGTCGGCGCGCCCTACGAGCCGTACTTCCGGGCGTTCGAGGAGGTGGCCACGGAGCTGGGTGGTCGGCCGCACTGGGGCAAGCTGCACTGGCGCGACGCGGCCAGCCTGGCCCCCGCCTACCCGAGGTTCCGGGACTTCCTCGCGGTCCGCGACCGCCTGGACCCCGATCGCCGCTTCGCCAACGACTACCTCGACCGGGTCCTCGGCGACGGCGCTCAGCCGCCCGGCGCCACCACCTGATCCCGGCCGGCGCCGAGGGCCCGGACATAGCCGAGCACCCGCTCGTACGCCGCCCGGTAGTCGCCCCGCACGCCCGCCGGGGTGGCGGGGTCGGCCAACGCCGCGGTGAGATCGACCAGTCGGAGGTCCGGTGCGAGGTCGGTCCAGGTGGGCAGGGCCTCCATCCGGGTCACCGTCCAGCGCCCGGGGGCGGTCTCGGTGAAGGTGGCCCGGGCCATCACACCCTCGCGGTTGTCGTTGACCGGCTCGGCATGCCGGGCCAGCTCGTTCCCCATCCCGAAGACCACCCACTTGTCGCCGAAGCGCTGGAACGGCTGCACCGCGTGGGCGTGGTGCCCCAGGATGAGGTCGACGTCGGGCGAGGAGATCAACCGCCGCGCCCAGGCCTGCTGGTCGGCGTCCGGCAGGTGCTGGTACTCCGTACCCCAGTGCAGGCTGAGCACGACGATGTCGGCGCCGGCGGCCCGCGCCCGGTGGGCGGCGGCAAGGATCTCGGGCGGGTCGATGAGGTTGGCCAGCCACGGCTGGCCCGGTGGGCGGCTCAGCCCGTTGAAGTTCAGGCTGTACGCCAGGTGGGCGACGCGGACGTCGCCCACCCGGTAGATCCGGGGGGTGGCCGCGTCGGCGGCGCCCCGGGCGCTGCCGGTGTGGCCCAGCCCGGCGGCGTCGAGCGCCCGGACGGTCCGGGCCACCCCGTCGGCGCCCTGGTCGAGGGTGTGGTTGGAGGCGGTCGAGCAGCCGTCGAAGCCGGCGGAGCGCACCCCGTCGAGCACCTGCGGGGGCGCGTTGAACGACGGATAGCCGGAGAACGGGCCGGCGGGATCGGCCAGTGGCGTCTCGAGGTGGCACAGCGCGAGGTCGGCTCCGCCGACGGCCGGGGCGACCCCGGCGAACATCGGCGCGAAGTCCAGGCCTCCGGGGCGCCCGGTCCGGGCGGCGTCCCGGCGCGCCTGGGCGGTCACCTCCGGATGGACCAGGACGTCGCCGGCGGCGACGATCCGCACGATCCGCCGGCCGGCGGGATCCCGGGCCGGCACGGTGGACGACCCGGGGGCGAGGGTCCGCCGCTGGACCGGTGACTCGACGGTGTCCGTCGGCGCGGGTCCGCCGGCGTCCCCCGCCTGGGAGCCGACGACGGCGACGGCGAGCGGCAGCGCTCCCGCCGCCGCGCCGAGGAGCACCCGGCGGCGCGTGGCGACAGCTGCGACCATTCCCTCACGTTAGGGAGCGTCCGCCAGAGCCCTGCGGCCAAACAGGGCATTTCAGCCGTTAGGGGCAGCGGTCGGCGACCGTCACTCCTCGATGGGGCTGGCGGCGGCCGCCTTCTTCGGGGCCGCCTTCCTGGCCGGGGCCTTCTTCGCCGTGGTCGCCTTGGCGGTGGTGGTCTTCTTGGCGGCCGTCGACCTGGTGGCGGCGGCGGTCTTCTTGGCCGCCGTCTTCTTGGCCGGGGCGGCCTTCTTCGCCGCCGCCTTCTTCTTCGGCGCCGGCCCCTTGGCCCGCTTCTCGGCAAGCATCTCGGAGGCCTCTTCCAGGGTCAGCGCCTCCGGGGTCTGGGCGCGCCGCAGGGACGCGTTGGTCTCCCCGTCGGTGACGTACGGCCCGAACCGGCCGTCCTTGATGACCAGCGGCAGCTCGGTGAGCGGGTCGTTGCCCATCTCGCGCAGCGGGGGTGCGGCGGCCCGACGCTGGCGCGCCTTCGGGGCGGCCAGCAGAGCGAGCGCCTCGTCCAGCGTGACGGTGAACATCTTCTCTTCGGAGTCCAGCGAGCGGAACTCGTCACCGCGCTTGACGTACGGGCCGTAGCGGCCGTTGTTGGCGAAGACCTCGACGCCGTCCGGGGCGACGCCGACCAGCCGGGGCAGGCTGAGCAGCTTCAGCGCCTCGTCGAAGGTGAGCGAGTCCGGCGTCTGCGAGCGCAGCAGCGACGACTTCCGCTCGCCGCTGGCCACGTACGGGCCAAACCGGCCGGACTTGAGCACGATCGGCTCGCCGGTCGCCGGGTCGTCGCCGAGCTTGCGCTCGCCCCCGCCGCCGAGGAAGAGCTCGTGCACCTTCTCCGGGGTCAGCTCGTCCGGGGCCAGGCCCTCGGGGATCGGGGCCCGGTCGCCCTGGCCGCCGCCCTCCTCGCCCTCCGCCGGGGCCGCCGGCTGCTCGCCGGGCACCGCCCGCTGGAGGTACGGCCCGTACCGGCCGACCCGGACGACGACCTCGCGCCCCTCGTCGTCGGTGAAGAGCGGGATCGAGTTGACGCTGCGCGCGTCGATCTCGCTGACGTTCTCGGTGACCAGCTTCTTCAGCCCGCCGGCGTGGGCGATGGCCCGGTCGCCGGTGCCGTTGGTGCTGCCGAAGTAGAAGGAGGTGAGGAAGTCGACGGCGGCGTGTTCCCCGCCGGCGATCTCGTCCAGCTCGTTCTCCATGCTGGCGGTGAAGTCGTAGTCGATCAGGTGCGGGTAGTGCCGCTCCAGCAGCCCGATCACCGCGAACGCCAGGAAGGTGGGGATCATCGCCTGGCCGCGCTTGGTCACGTAGCCGCGGTCCTGGATGGTCTGCATGATCGACGCGTACGTCGACGGGCGGCCGATGCCCAGCTCCTCGAGGGCCTTGACCAGGGACGCCTCGGTGTAGCGCGACGGCGGCTGGGTGTGGTGCCCCTGCGCGGCCAGCTCGTCGGCGGTCAGCGGCTGGTCCTTGACCAGGGCGGGCAGCCGGCGCTCGGCGTCTTCGGCCTCGGCGTTCTCGTCGTCGCTGGACTCGACGTAGGCGCGGAGGAAGCCCGGGTCGGTGATGGTCTTGCCGGTCGCGCCGAAGTCGGCCTCCTCGCTCGACGAGGAGACCGCGCGGATCCGCACCGAGACGCTGGACCCGACCGCGTCGGTCATCTGCGAGGCGATGGTGCGCCGCCAGATCAGCTCGTAGAGCTTGAACTCCTCGGCCGACAGCTCCTTGGCCACGTCGCCCGGGGTGCGGAAGTTGTCCCCCGCCGGGCGGATCGCCTCGTGCGCCTCCTGCGCGTTCTTCACCTTGCCGGTGTAGCGGCGGGGCTCCGGCGGCACGCTGCGCTCGCCGTACAGCTCGACGATCTGCCGGCGGGCCGCCGAGATGGCGGTCTCCGACAGGTTCACCGAGTCGGTACGCATGTAGGTGATGTAGCCGTTCTCGTAGAGGCGCTGCGCGGTGCGCATCGTCTGCTGCGACGAGAACCGCAGCTTGCGGGCCGCCTCCTGCTGCAACGTGGAGGTGATGAACGGCGCGTACGGGCGGCGGCGGTAGGGCTTCTCCTCGACCCGGGTGACCGTGAACGGCCGCCCCTCCAGCCGGGCGGCGAGACCCCTGGCCCCGCCCTCGTCGAGGTGCACGACGCCGGCCCCGGCCCGCACCCGACCCGTGGTCGGCTCGAAGTCCTTGCCGGTGGCGATCCGGTCGCCGTTCAGCGCGATCAGGGTGGCGTTGAAGGCGCGCGGCCCCTCGCCGACGTTCGCGACGGCCAGGGTGGCCAGGATGTCCCAGTACTCGGCGGTGCGGAAGGCCATCCGCTGGCGCTCCCGCTCGACCACGATCCGGGTCGCCACGGACTGCACCCGGCCCGCCGAGAGCTTCGGCATGACCTTCTTCCACAGCACCGGGGAGACCTCGTAGCCGTACAGCCGGTCGAGGATGCGCCGGGCCTCCTGGGCGTCGACCAGGTCCCGGTCGATCTCGCGCGGGTTGGCCACCGCGGCCTGGATCGCCGGCTTGGTGATCTCGTGGAAGACCATCCGCTTGACCGGCACCTTGGGCTTGAGGGTCTCCACCAGGTGCCAGGCGATCGCCTCGCCCTCGCGGTCCTCATCCGTCGCCAGGAAGATCTCGTCGACCTCCTTGGCCAGCTTCACCAGCTTGCTGATCTGCTGCTTGCGGTCGGCGGAGACCACGTAGAGGGCCTGGAAGCCGTTGTCGACGTCCACCCCGAGCCGGGCCCAGGGCTCGCCCTTGTACTTGGCCGGCACGTCGGCGGCGTTGCGCGGGAGGTCCCGGACGTGGCCGAAGCTGGCCTCCACGACGTATCCCGGGCCGAGGTAGCCCGAGATCGTCTTGGCCTTCGCCGGTGACTCGACGATGACCAGACGGGTGGTTCCAGCGTTGCTCGGCACGTCTCTCTCCGACCTCACTCCTGCTCCATGCCCCGTTTCGGGCCGTGTTGCACCGGCCGGACCACCGGCGGCCCGGACGTCCAACGTAACGCGCCGGCCGCGTTTCGGGTTTCGCGGGCGGTAAACCGGTCGGTACGTGGCGGCCACCGGCCCGGCCGCGCGGACACTCCCGCCGGACGGCGCCACCGTACACCGCGGCCAGGCCACCGAGCGGGCCACTGTGACGATCACGGACCCTCGGCCGAGGAGTCACCCGTCCGTTTTCCTGGACAAACCGCCACCCGGGCGGTGTCCGTGATCGGACAGCCGACGGGGTTGCGGCCCGCGGCGACCGGCCACCCGGGCCCCGCGGGCGTGGAGGTCGCGCCGGGCTCAGGCGGGGGCGCCGGGCCAGTCGGCCGCCGGCGCGGCGGGCGGGCGGTCACCCACCAGCTCGGCCAGCCGGGCCAGCCGCCGGCGCCCGGTGATCCGGTACGCCGGCCCGCCCGCCCCCGGATCGAGGAGCGCTCCGGGCAGGCCGACCGCGGCCAGCGCCGCCCGCACCTGCGGCCAGCAGGACTGGTCCCCGGCGCCGAGCCGGAGCAGGAAGCCGGGTGGGTCGGCGGCCCCGGCGGCGGCGAGCCAGAGCCGCAGCCGGCGACCGTTGAGGTGGAACCCGGCGGGCGGTCGCTTCACGGCGCCGCGCAGCCAGGCCACGGCGAGCGGGGCCAGGGTGCTGGCGTACGCGGTGCGGACCAGGTGCCGGCCGTCCTCGGTCGGCTCCCAGCTCGCCGGCACCCCGCGCGCGGCCAGCTCGGCCACCAGCACGTGCACCCGCCAGGCGGCGTCGACCACGACCGACAGCCGGGCCGTGCCGCCCATCCGGACCACCTCCCCCGGCCCGGCGAGCAGGCCGGCCAGGTCCGCCAGGGAGGGGTCGGCCGCCTCGGTGGAAAACAGCGAGAGCTGGCGGACCGGGTCGGGGAAAGGTGGCGTCAGCGACACTCCGGGACCTCGTCGAAGGCCTGTTTGAGTTCGGTGGAGCTGAGCTTGCCGGTGTCCAGCGCGCTCGCGTCGTACTCCTTGTTGAGCGTCTCCACCGCGGCCCGGACCCCGTTGTAGAAGGCGGTGGCCTCCCCGGTGTCCAGCCCGTCGATGGTGTCCCGGGCCCGACCGTAGGCGTCCCGCATCTTGCTCAGCGAGGCCCGGAAGCCGGCGGAGATCTCCTCGCCGTGGTCGGTCTCCGGCACCCCGGCCTGCTCGACCTTGCGGCGGGCGGTCTCGCTGGCCTGCTCGGCGCCGGCGAAGAGCCGGACCAGGTTCTCCTTGGCCTGGGCCGGGGTGGTCTGCGCGGTCATCTGCTCCTGGGTGCTGCTGGTCAGCTTGTTGATCTCGGCGCGCCAGGGGGTGAGCGCCTCGCAGACCGAGGCGGCCCAGGCCCGGGGGCTGGGGCCGCCGCAGCCGGCGAGGACGAGGGCGAGCGTGGCCAGGACCACCGTGAGCTTTCCGGCGGTTGCCGCCCGGCGCGTACGCATGCGAAGCAGCGTACGGCCTTCCGATGGAACTGCCACCGGTCAGGTTTCACCGATCGGACCGGAGAAGGACGGTTCCCGGCCGGCCTCCGCCGACCGGGAACCGCTGCCCGTCAGGGCCCTCAGGCGTTGACCGGCTCGGGACGCTCCTCCGCGCTGCCCGCGCCGGCGTCGGTGCCGGTGCCGGAGTCCGCCATCGCGACGCCCTTGCGCTTGCTGAACACCACCGCCGCGGCGATGATCAGCGCGGCGACCAGGGCGATCGTCACCCGCAGCGGGGTGTTCCGGTCGTCGCCCACGCTCCAGGCCACCACGGCCGGCGCGATCAGCAGCGAGACCAGGTTCATCACCTTGATCAGCGGGTTGATCGCCGGGCCGGCGGTGTCCTTGAACGGGTCGCCGACGGTGTCGCCGATGACCGTGGCGGCGTGCGAGTCGGAGCCCTTGCCGCCGTACGCGCCGTCTTCGACCAGCTTCTTCGCGTTGTCCCAGGCGCCACCGGAGTTGGCCAGGAAGACCGCCATCAGCGTGCCCGCCCCGATCGCGCCGGCCAGGTAGGACGCCAGCGCGCCCGGGCCGAGGCCGAAGCCGACCGCGATCGGCGCCAGGATGGCGAGCAGACCGGGGGTCATCAGCTCGCGCTGCGCGTCCCGGGTGCAGATGTCGACCACCTTGCCGTACTCGGGGCGCTGGGTGCGGTCCATGATCCCGGGCAGCTCGCGGAACTGCCGGCGGACCTCCATCACCACGGCGCCGGCCGAGCGGGAGACCGCGTTGATGGCCAGGCCGGAGAAGAGGAAGACCACCGCCGCGCCGATGATCAGGCCGACCAGGTTGCGCGGGTTGGCCACGTTCAGCGCGTTCAGGATCTCCGCCGCGGCGTCACCGACCCCGGCATCCTCGTACGAGCTGCGCAGCGTGTCGGTGTAAGACCCGAACAACGCGGTCGCGGCGAGCACCGCGGTGGCGATCGCGATGCCCTTGGTGATCGCCTTGGTGGTGTTGCCGACCGCGTCCAGTTCGGTGAGCGTCCGGGCGCCGTGCTCGTCGATGTCGCCGGACATCTCCGCGATGCCCTGGGCGTTGTCGGAGATCGGGCCGAAGGTGTCCATCGCGACGATCACGCCGACGGTGGTGAGCAGGCCGGTGCCGGCCAGCGCGACCGCGAAGAGCGAGAGTGTGATGGAGCTGCCGCCGAGCAGGAACGCGCCGAAGACGCCGGCGCCGATCAGCAGCGCCGAGTAGACCGCCGACTCCAGGCCGACGCTGATGCCGGCGAGGATGACGGTGGCCGCGCCGGTCTGCGAGCTCTTGCCGATGTCCTGCACCGGGCGCCGGTTGGTCTCCGTGAAGTAGCCGGTCAGCGCCTGGATCGCGGCGGCCAGGACGATACCGATGATCACGGCGCCGATGGCCACCAGCCGCGGGTTGCGGTCGACGTCGGTGAGCCCACCCTCCAGCTCGGCGAAGGTCGCCGGCAGGTAGGCGTAGGCGGCGATCGCCACCAGCACCGCGGAGAGCACCGCGGAGATGTAGAAGGCCCGGTTGATCGCGGTCAGACCGTTGCGGTCGGAGGCGCGCAGCCGGGTGATGAAGACGCCGACGATCGCGACGAGCACGCCGACGGTGGAGATGATCAGCGGGAAGACCAGGCCGTCCTCGCCGAACGCGGCGCGGCCCAGGATCAGCGCGGCGACCAGGGTGACCGCGTACGACTCGAAGAGGTCGGCGGCCATGCCGGCGCAGTCGCCCACGTTGTCGCCGACGTTGTCGGCGATGGTGGCGGCGTTGCGCGGATCGTCCTCGGGGATGCCCTGCTCGACCTTGCCGACCAGGTCGGCGCCGACGTCGGCGGCCTTGGTGAAGATGCCGCCGCCGACCCGCATGAACATGGCGAGCAGCGCGGCGCCGAAGCCGAAGCCCTCCAGCACGGTCGGGGCGTCGCCCCGGAAGAGGATGACGACCAGCGCCGCGCCGAAGAGGCCGAGCCCGACGGTGAGGAAGCCGACCACGCCGCCGGTCCGGAAGGCGATCTTCATGGCGCCCTCGCGGCCGCCTTCACGCTCCCGGGCCGCCGCGGCGACCCGCAGGTTGGCGCGGGTGGCCAGCCACATGCCGGCGCCGCCGATGAAGGCGCTGAACAGGGCGCCCACCACGAAGAAGGCCGACCGGCCGATCTTCACCAGGGTCTCGTTGCCGTCGGTGTCGTGCACCGGCAGCAGGAAGAGCAGCACGACGGCGATCACCACGAAGATCGCCAGGGTCCTGAACTGGCGCAACAGGTACGCGGACGCGCCCTCCTGCACCGCCCCGGAGATCTCCTGCATGTTGGTGGTGCCCTTACCGGCTGCCAGCACCGCCTTGGTCAAGGCGGCGGCGAAGACGAGCGCCACCAGCGCGATGACCGCGGCGATGACGACGTACGTCACGTTGGCTCCGGTAAGGGACAGTGCGCCGCCGTCGGCGGCCAAGGTCCCGGACATCTATGTCCTCCTGTACCGAACACTCGCGCCGGCCGTGGAGACGCACGGGCCGACGCCTGGATGCGAACTCGCCAGCGCACGCCAACCCACCACCGCGGACCAGCGATGAACACCCATTCCCGCTGGCTGCGGGACGGGTCACTTGCTGACAACCCGGGTACTGTAGCCCTCCACAGTGTTGGAGGTCACACCGAGGGGGCGCCGTGTCTCGATGATCTTCGTAACTGTGTTAAGAGGAAATATCTGATATATAGGCCGGCCAGCACGACGAGGCCACGCTCCCGAGCGGGAACGCGGCCGGTGGGGACGAACTGTCAGGTCAGCGGCCGACCGGCCACACCATCCGGACCTCGGTGCCGATGCCCTCCTCGACCGGGCGGACCTGGAGATCCTCGACGAAGCCGGCGAGCAGGGCGAAGCCGACGCCGGTGGTCAGCGCGTCCTCGCTGAGCGACTCCTTGGCCAACTCGTCCGGGGGCAGCGCGGCCAGGCCGATGCCGGCCTCGATCGGGGCGCGGTCCACCACCCGCACCGTGTAGGCCCCGGAGTCGGACATCTCCACCAGCACCGGGTCGGCCAGGCCGTACTGGCGGTGCAGGGCCACCGCCCGGGTGCACGCCTCACCGATCGCCAGGCGCACCTCGTCGAGCAGGTCCTCGCGTACCCCGGCCCGGCGGGCCACCGCGACCCCGACCAGACGGGCGGTGCGCACGTGCACCGGGGCGGGCGAGAAGGAGAGCTTGACGGTCGCCATCACGCGCCGGCGCCGGTCGGGTCGGCGCTGATCGCCGCGTCGACCGTGGGGTGCAGGGGAAAGACCTGGTCCAGCGCGGTGATCCGGAAGATCTTGAGCAGCGGCTCCTTGTCGCAGACCAGGGCGAACGAGCCACCGGCCGAGCGGAGCCGCTTGAGGGCGCCGACCAGCACGCCGAGACCGGTCGAGTCGAGGAAGTCCACCCGGCCCAGGTCCACCACCACCCGGCGGGCCCCGCCGTCGATCAACTCCAGGAGCCGTTCCCGCAGCCGCGGCGCGGTGTAGACGTCCACCTCACCGCCGACCTCGAGCACCGTGTGCTCCCCCACGGTGCGGGTCGCCAGCGACAGCTCCATCGGTCCTCCTCGTAGACTCTCCTGGGCATCTAACCATCCCGCCCCCGGGCCCTGGCGGGGTCACCGGCGGAGGCTCCCCCATACCCACGGCCCCGGGTTCCCAATTCCGAACACCAGTGCGAGAGTGCAGGACGTGACCTCCGCCGCCACCGTATCCGCAGGCACCGGCCCCGGGCGACCGTCGGCCGAGCTGCTGCGTCGGCTGCGCACCCGGCACACCGCCGACCCGGTCACCCACGTCGAGCGGGTGCCGGCCCGCCCCGGCGAGCCGGCGCCGTGGCCGGCGTGGGCCCCGGAGGAGCTGCGGGCGGCGTTCGCCCGCCGCGGCGTCGTCGCCCCCTGGCGGCACCAGGCCGAGGCCGCCGAGCTGGCGTACGCCGGAGAGCACGTCGTGGTGGCCACCGGCACCGCGTCCGGCAAGTCGCTGGCGTACCAGCTCCCCGCCTTGAGCACGCTCCTCGCCGACCCGCGCGCCACCGTGCTCTACCTGGCGCCGACCAAGGCGCTCGCCGCCGACCAGTTGCGCGCCGTCGCCGGCCTGGAGCTCGACGGGGTACGCCCCGCCTGCTACGACGGGGACACCCCGCGCGCCGAGCGGGAGTGGATCCGCCGGCACTCCCGGTTCGTGCTGACCAACCCCGACATGCTGCACCACGGCATCCTGCCCGGGCACGCGCACTGGTCCGGCTTCCTGCGCCGGCTCGCCTACGTGGTGATCGACGAGTGCCACACCTACCGGGGCGTGTTCGGCTCGCACGTCGCGCACGTGCTGCGCCGGCTGCGCCGGCAGTGCGCCCGCTTCGGTCGTACCCCCGTCTTCGTGCTGGCCTCCGCGACGTCGGGCGACCCGGCGACGGCGGCCGGGCGGCTCACCGGCCTGCCGGTGGCCGCCGTCACGGAGGACACCTCCCCGCGCGGCGGGGTGACCTTCGCGCTCTGGGAGCCGCCGCTGCTCCCCGCCGCCGCCGACGCCCCGGAGGCCGACCTCATCCAGGTCCGCCGGTCGGCGCTGCGGGAGACCGCGGACCTGCTCGCCGACACGGTCGCCGAGGGGGTACGCACGCTGGCCTTCGTCCGCTCCCGCAAGGGCGCCGAGGTGGTCGCGGCGAACGCCCGGCGCGCCCTGGACGAGGCGGTCCCCGGGCTCGGCGACCGGGTGGCCGCCTACCGGGCCGGCTACCTGCGCGAGGAGCGGCGCGAGCTGGAACGCGCGCTGCTCCACGGCGACCTGCTCGGCCTCGCCTCCACCAACGCCCTCGAACTCGGCGTCGACCTGGTCGGGTTGGACGCGGTGCTGATCTGCGGCTGGCCGGGCACCCGGGCGTCGCTCTGGCAGCAGGCCGGCCGGGCCGGCCGCTCCGGCGACGAGGCCCTGGCCGTGCTGGTGGCCCGGGACGACCCGCTCGACACCTACCTGGTGCACCACCCGGAGGCGCTGTTCGGGCGGCCCGTCGAGGCGACCGTGCTCGACCCGGCCAACCCGTACGTGCTCGCCCCGCAGCTCGCCTGCGCCGCGGCGGAGGCCCCGCTCACCCCCGCCGACCTGGAGCTGTTCGGCGACGGCGCGAAGGAGGCGGTCGACTCGCTCGTCGCGGCCGGCGCGTTGCGGCAACGGCCCACCGGCTGGTACTGGCGGCACCGGGAGCGCCCCGAGGTCGACCTGCGCGGCGAGGGCGGCGCACCGGTCTGCGTGGTGGAGGCGTCCACCGGACGGCTGCTCGGCACCGTCGACGGCGGCTCGTCGCACTTCCTCATCCACTCCGGCGCGGTCTACCTGCACCAGGGCGTCTCCTACGTGGTCGACTCGCTCGACCTGGCCGACGGCTGCGCACTGGTGCACGCCGAGGAGCCGGACTGGTCCACCCACGCGCGGGACGTCACCTCGCTGTCCGTGGTGTCGGTCCGGTCGTACGTGGACGCCGGGCCGGTCGGGCTCTTCCTCGGCGAGGTGGACGTGACCAGCCAGGTCGTGTCGTACCAGCGGCGCCGGATCGCCTCCGGCGAGGTGATCGACACCCGGCCGCTGGACCTGCCGGCCCGCGAGCTGCGCACCGTCGCGGTCTGGTTCACCGTCTCACCGGAGTCGCTGGCCTCCGCCGGGATCGAGGCGGCGGACATCCCGGGGGCGCTGCACGCCGCCGAGCACGCCGCGATCGGCCTGCTGCCACTGATGGCCACCTGCGACCGGTGGGACATCGGCGGGCTCTCCACCGCCGTGCACCCGGACACCGAGGCGCCGACCGTCTTCGTCTACGACGGGCACCCCGGCGGAGCGGGCTTCGCCGAGCGGGCGTACGGGACGGCGGCGGCCTGGCTGCGGGCCACCCGCGACGCGATCGCCGAGTGCGGCTGCGAGTCGGGCTGCCCGTCCTGCGTGCAGTCCCCGAAGTGCGGCAACGGCAACAACCCGCTGTCCAAGTCCGACGCGGTGAAGGTCCTCGACGTGGTCCTCGCCAACCTGCCGCCCGAGGACGCCGCCCCGGCGGCCCCCGTCCCGCCGATGCCGCCGGACGGCAACGCTCCCGCAGGCCCGGCCCCGGCCCTGCCGCGCCAGGACGAGCGGATCCCGGACCGCCCCGGCGCGGCGACCGAAACGCCCTGAGCTCACCCCCGACCAGCAGATCGCGCTGGGCGCCGCGCTGGCCGGCCTGGCGCGGGCGGAACGCCTGGAGCAGATCAACGAACGACTGCGCGGCATCCACCAGGTGCCGAACGCCTGGGCGGTGAAGGCGACCATCGAGGGCGGACGTTGAGGGCTCGGCTGTGCGAGACTCCGGCGTTACCCCTCGAAGGAGATCGCATGCAGCTCGATGCCTTGCAGACCCAGCACCAGTTCTTCATCCGCCAGCGGATCCGGATGATGGTCAACCAGTACGAGGTCCGCGCGGTGGCGCCGGACGGTTCGGAGGGCGAGCTGCTCGCGTTCGCGCAGCAGAAGCGGCTCGCCTTCAAGGAGCAGGTGACCATCTACACGGACGACTCCAAGCAGACCCCGCTGCTCGGCTTCAAGGCCCGTCAGCGGCTCGACCTCGGTGCCACGTACGACGTGACCGACCACGCCGGCAACCCGATCGGGCTGTTCCGCAAGGACTTCGCCCAGTCGCTGCTGCGGTCGACGTGGCACGTCGAGCAGGCCGGCCTGCCGCAGATCACGGGCCAGGAGCGGAGCCTGCCGGTGGCGCTGCTGCGCCGCTTCGTCGACTCGCTGTCCTGGCTGCCGTACCACTTCGACTTCGTCGCCGGGGGCCAGCCGGTGTTCTCGGTGGTCAAGAAGTGGGGCCTGCGCGACCGGTACGTGGTGGAGATCCAGAACCCGCAGATCGACCGGCGACTCGTCATCGCCATGGCGGTCGGCCTGGACGCCCTCCAGGCCCGCTGAGCCGTCACCGGTCGGGGCACGGCAGCTCACCGCGCCCCGACCGACCCGGCCGGCAAAGCCGCTCAGCTGACCGGCCCGGTCGGCAAATCGGCCCGTCAGCCCGGCTCGGCGGGGTCAGCCTCGGATCGGGCCGGCCCGGGAGGTCGCGGTGGCGGTGCGGGTCAGCCAGGGCAGCGGCGTGACCGTGACCTCCGCCGTGACCAGCACGTCCAGCCCGTCGAGGCGGCAGGCGGAGAGTCGTGCGGCGTTGGCGCCGACCAGTTCCCCGGCCCTCCCGCAGGCCGCCGCCTCGCCGTCGAGCGCCCGACCGGCGCCGGCGAGCGCCCCGAAGTCCGCCGCGACCCGGGCCTGCTGCCGTGCCGTCCGGGCGGCGCCGAGCGCCGCGCCGAAGAGGCCGACCAGCACGAACACCAGCCCCACGGCGAGCAGGCAGACCGTCGCGCCGCCGCGCTCCGTGGCCGCGCTGGCCCGGTTCGCCCGCAGGCTGTCTCCCGCCGTCACGGTCGTGCTGCCGGGGCGCCGGGTTCGACGGCGGCGACCGCGGTGGCGGACACGGTGAGCCGGGGCAGCCGCGCCCCCAGGGCGCGGACCGGAGCGTGGCCCGTGGCGGTGACGCGGTCACCGGTGACGGTGACCGTCACGTCGGCGCCGGGTGGCGCGTACCGCGCGCCGGCTGTCGTTCCAGGCTCACCTCTGGCCGCGGCCAGCGCCGCTTCCCGGGCCGCGTCCAGGCAACCGCCCCTGGTGGTCACCGCGTTGACCGCGGTGAGGCCGGCGAGGAGCAGCAGGACCAGCGCCGGCAGGCCGGCCGCCAGCTCGGCGGTGAACGAGCCCCGGTCCGACCCGGCCGTCCGCTGCCGGGCCCACGATCGGTGGCCGGCCGGCCGGCGCCCGGTCACTTCAGTGCCCGGTCGATGACGGCGGTGAGCGCGGACTGCACGTTGCCGGAGGTGAGCACCTTGAGCAGGATGCCGGCGAAGGCCACCGCGGCGAGGGTGCCCACGGCGTACTCGGCGGTGTTCATCCCGGCGTCGCCGCGCAGGCGGGCGAAGAGTTTCCGCATGTTGTTTCCCTTCCTCGTAGGGTCAGAGCACGTCGCCGAGGACGGCGACGATCACCGGCACCAGACCGGCGAGAATGAAGGCGGGCAGGAAGCAGAGCCCGAGCGGCAGCACGATGAGCACGCCCGCTCGGCGGGCCGCCGCCTCGGCCGCGGTGGAGCGGTCGGACCGCAGATCGTCGGCGAGCCGGGTCAGGGCGCCGGCCAGCGCGGCGCCGCTGTTGGACGAGCGGAGCGCGGCGGCCACCAGACTCTCCGCGCCGGGCACGGGGAGCAGCTGCGACCAGGCCTCCGCCGGCTCGCCACCGAGCAGCAGCGTCCGACCGACCCGGCCGAGCCGGTCGGCCATCGGCCCGCCCAGCGCCTCGGCGACCGCCAGCACCGACCGGTCGAGCGGCGCTCCGGCGCGGAGGGCCGCCGCGAGCAGGTCGGCGGCGAGCGGCAGGTCGGCGGTCTCGCGTAGTCGCCGGTCCCGGGCGGCGCGCGGTTCGATCCGGCGGAGCAGGCGATCCGCCGCGAGCCCGACCAGCACCCCGACGAGCAGGCCCGCCCAGCCGGCGACGACGATCGCGGCCGCCACTCCGGCCAGCCCGGCGCCGAGCCGGGTCCGGTCCGGCCACCAGAGCGGCCGGGCCCGCCCGGCCCCGCCCTCCGACGAGCCCAGCCGGCGGAGACGTCGGCCTGGTCGGACGGCCGGCGAGCCGGCCACGATCACGAGCAGCGCCGCCCCGACCAGGCAGCTCGCCGCGAACGCCTGCCGGGGCATCAGCCGGCCCGCCCCGGGGCCGCGCCGAGCCGTTCCGCCCAGAGCAGCCCGCCGATCTGCAGCGCGACGGCCCCGACCGCGCTGGCGCCACCGACCGGCGTGTGCAGCAGCACCGCGACGGGGTCGACCCCGATGGCGTAGCCGAGCCCGATGCCGCCGAGCGGCAGAGCGGCGAGCAGCCAGGCGGTGGCTCGCGCGCCGGCGGCCTGGGCGGCAGCCGCGGCGAGCCCACGGTCCGCGGCCCGGGCATCAGCCTCGATCCGTTCCAGCAGTTCGGCGAGGGGAGCGCCGGTGCGGTCGGCCAGCCGCACGGCGGCCCGGGCCAGCTCGGCGACCCGCTCCGACCCGTCCAGGACCGCGCCTTTCGGCGAGCCGCCATCGGGTGCGAAGCGGCGACCGGGGCTGCCGGGAGGGGCAGGTGCCAGGCCGTCCACGGGAGGCGGGGCGCCCGCGACCAGGTCCCCGCCCGCGAGCGCTCCCGCGGCCGTCGCCCGCATCGCGCCACCGAGCGCCGGCGGCGCGGACGCTGGCCCACCGAGCACCGGTCGCCCGGGCACCGGACCGCCGAGCGCGGCCGTCGCCGGCAACCCGGCCCGTAGGTCGGCGGCGAGACCGCCGAGCTGGTCCAGACTCCGCCGACGGGCCCGCCGAGCGTGCCGTCCGGCATGACGGCGCAGCACGGCACGCACTCCCAACGCGCCGTAGGCGGCGAGAACCACCGCGGCCACCGGGCCGGCCGCCCCACCACCGATCCCGCCGCCCACCACGGCGGCCAGCAGGACCGTTCGTCCCGGTGCGGATGCCCCGACCCGGCGGGGACGAGGCCCCCCGCCGGCTCCGGCGGATCGGGCCACCGCCCGCCGGACGGGCGTCGCGGCGTGGCGGAGGTCGTCGGGGAGTGTGGCGCCGGCCGGACGGCGGGGGTCTCGGCGGCCCGGCGGCCTGGTCGGGTACGACCGCCCGGCGACCGCGGCCGAGTCACCGCGACGAACCACCACGGTGCCCGTCGGCAGCCGCCCGCGGTTCGACCGGCACCCGGCGACCGGAGCGTGGGGCGCGGCCATCGTCGGCGGGCCACCGGGAGCCGTCCGGGGCGGCGGGCCGAGGACGACGCGGCGGCGGGCTCTACCGCTGCGCAGCGGCCAGGCGACCGCCGTCGCCGCCGCTAGCAGGAACGCGGTCACCAGCCAGGCCGGACCGGTCACGACGGGCCCGCCGAGCCAGGCCAGACGGCGCAGAGGATCGGCGGTACGTCGACGCCACGCTCCCGCAGCAGCGCCCCGAGCGCCCGGGCGGCGAGGCCGAGGCCGCGACCGCGTACCCAGGCCGGCACCACGGTCACCAGTCGGTCCGGCCCCTCGGGCACCAGCAGGCTGATCGACTCCAGGATGCGGCCCGCACTGCCGCGACGGACCTGGAGCAGCACCTGCAGCGCCGCCGCGACCTGGGCGTGCAGCGCGGCCCGGGGCAGGCCGCCCAGCAGCCCGAGCGCCTCCAACCGGGCCGGTACGTCCGTCGGGGCGTTGGCGTGCAACGTCCCCGCCCCGCCGTCGTGGCCGGTGTTCAGGGCAGCGAGCAGGTCGACCACCTCACCGCCCCGGCACTCGCCCACCACCAGCCGGTCCGGGCGCATCCGCAACGCCTGCCGGACCAGGTCACTCAGCCGGACCGCGCCCGTCCCCTCCACGTTGGAGGTGCGCGCCTGGAGGCCGATCACGTGCGGGTGCACCGGGCGCAGTTCGGCGGCGTCCTCGACCAGCACGATCCGCTCCGTCGCCGGCACCAGCCCGAGCAGCGTGTTGAGCAGGGTGGTCTTGCCGGAACCGGTGCCACCGGTGACCAGGTACGCCAGCCGGGCCGCCACGACGGCGGCGAGCACCGGCGCCACCGGCCGGGGCACGGTGCCCTGCCGGACCAGCTCCTCGAGGGTGAACGGCCGTTGCCGGAAGGTCCGCAGGGAGAGGTACGGCCCGTCGGTCGCCACGGGTGGCAGCACGGCGTGCAGCCGGGTGCCGTCGGGCAGTCGGGCGTCCGCGTACGGGGAGGCGTCGTCGAGCCGGCGCCCGGCGGCCGCGGTGAGGCGCTGCGCGAGCCGGCGTACGTCCTCGACCGAGCCGACCGGCACCGCCACCTGACGCAGCCCTTGCCCCCGGTCGACCCAGACCCGGGTGCCGTTCACCAGCACGTCGGTCACCTCCGGGTCGGCCAGCAACGGAGCGAGTGGGCCGGCGCCGACCAGGTCGTCGTGCACCCGGTCGGCGATGCGCAGCAGGGCGGTATCGCCGAGCACGGCGGCGCTCGGCTCGGCGCGCACGGCGGAGACGATGGCGGCGGGGGTGACCGGGGTGGCCGCGGCGGCGAACCGGCGCCGGACGCGGGCCGCCAGCGCTCCGGAGTCGACGGGGCCGGTCATGCCGCACCCGTGGCCGGCACGCCGGTCAGCTCGCCGACGATCCGCTGGCAGAGCGCGGCGAGCGGCCCCTTCCCGCCGGCCGCGGGGGCCTCGCCCCGCTCCAGCCCCCGGCAGAGCCCGGGCTCGGGGCGGAGGGTGCCGGCGAGCGGCAGGCCGAGCGCCCGGGCCACCTCGGTGGCCTTGAGCCGGCCCGGGGCCGGGCCGCGCACGATCACCCCCAGGTCGGCGCAGTGCGGGGCGGCCGTGGCGACCACCCGGGCCGCGGCGGCGGTGGCCCGCAGCTCGGCCGGTACGACCACCAGGGTCCGGTCTGCCGCCTGCAACGCCACGACCGACGCGTCGTCCAGCTGCCGGGGCAGGTCGACGACCACGACGTCCCGGCCTCGACGTGCGGCGTCGACCGTGGCGGCCATCGCCTCGGCGGGCAGGTGCAGCAGGTCGCCGCGATCCCAGGAGAGCACGACCAGGTCGCCCCGGCTGGGCAGGGCCCGGACGAGCGAGGGTGGGTCGACCCGCCCGTCGGTGCCGGTGAGGCCGGGCCAGCGCAGGCCTTCCAGCTGTTCCCAGCCGAGCACCAGGTCGAGCCCCCCGCCGAGCGGGTCGGCGTCCACCAGCAGGGTGCGCAGCCGGGCCCGGGCGGCGGTGACGGCGAGGCCGCCGGCGAGCACGCTGGCGCCCGCGCCGCCCCGGCCGCCGAGCACCGCGACCATCCGTGCCGCGCCGCCGGCGGCCGGGTCCCGCGCACTCTCGGCGAACCGGTCGATCAGCCACGGCTCGGCGGCGGGCAGCGTGGCCACGTGCTCGGCCCCGATCAGCTCGGCGATCTCCGCCCCCGGGTCGAGGTGACCGGAGCGGCCCACCAGCACCGTCCGGGGCCGGCGCGGCAGCCGGGCCCGCAGGCAGGCCTGTGCCTGGTCACTGCCGATCAGCACGAGCGGGGCCGGCAGCCAGCGGGCGCGGGCGGCGGCGGGGTCGGCGGCGAGTTCGACCTCGGTGCCACCCGCTGCGGCGAGTCGGAGCAGCTCGTCGAGCAGGTCGCCGTCGGCGGTGACCAGCAGGGGAAGGCGGCGGTGCGGTGGAAGCGGGGTACGGGGCGGCATGGCGGCCTCCAGCGGTCGGGCTCGGACGTGCTGCCGTCGAGCCTGCTGCCGGCCGGGCCGGCCCGCCGCTCCGCACTGGTCGCCTGTGGACAACTTCGGCCGCTGTGGACAACGCCCGGAACTGATCTGGATCTGCTAGGGACCGGCCGCGTCGCCGGTGAGCCGAGCGAGGCCTGGCTGCGGGACCTCTCCCCCGTGACGCTCACGTTCATGGCCGTCGCTCTGAGAGCCGTCATGGTGATCGGGGCGCTGGCGTTCTCTCCGCCGCGCCGGCCAGAACTGCCGCCCCCGATCGCCGAGGAGGCGATCGAGGTCGGTCCGTCTGAGGCGAGGGAGCCGGAGCCGCCGCCGACCGCCGCCTTCTCCCCGGCGCCGGTCTCCCTCTCCACCCGCGCGTCGATGCCCACCCGCCCGCCGAAGCCGACTCCCCGCCCGGAGCCGGTCGCCCTGCACTGGCTGGACTACGACGGCCAGCGTCAGCAGTACGCCGTGCTGCAGTCGGGCCAGTCGTACCGGCAGCAGACCTACGTCGGCCATCCGTGAGTGGTCACCGACGCCCAGGGCAACGGACTGGTGTGTCTCCTTCCCGCGGACCAGACGCTCCGGGCGGTGGTCAGGTAGGGGACTGGAGCGCTTCGGCGCAACGGCGACCCTGGCCGGGGGATGCTCAGGCGACGGGGCGGGCGAGGGCGGCGATGATGCGCCGGATCTCGGCGACGGCGAACGCCGCGATGTCGCGCTGGGTGGCCTCGGCCTGCGGATCGGTCTCCTCCAGGTCGCCGAGGACGACGATGTTCTCGTCGTTGAGGGTGGTCGCGGGGCCGGTGTAGTTGAAGCTCCCCGCGATGACGATCCGCTCGTCGATCACCATCAGCTTGTGGTGCAGCTTGCGGACCCCGGTGCCGGGCTTGTTCTCCCACAACTGCACACCCGCTTCCCGCAGCCCCGTGGTCGCCGCCCACTTCTGTGCCCCCTGCCCGCGGTCGAGCACACCACGGATCGGCAGGTCGGCCCCGACGAGCCGGACCATGGTGTCGTCGATGCCGGAGGACTGCGCAAACGTGAACATGGCGAAATCGATGCTGACCTCGGCCTTCAGCATCTGCTTCATGATCTCCATCTCGGGCCCGTGCCGCGGCGCGAAGAGCGGCTTGATCCGCACCCCGGCCAGGCGGAACTCCGCCGGCCTCGACTCATGGCGTTCATGCAACTCGCCGAAGGTCCCGGCCCGCATCCGCAGGAACTCGGCACGGTACTGGCCGGCCGCCTTCTGCCCGTGCAGGACCAGGACGTGGTTGAGGTTGTTCCCGGCGCCCGGGCCGGCGCCGTCGTTGGTGCCGGTGTCCGTCCGGGTGAAGTTCGTCGACCCGGTCAGCACCGCCGCCGTGGGCTCGCCATGGTCCCGGACGATGAACTTCTGATGGAAGATCGCCGGATTCAGGTCCGTGATGACGTCGATCCCGGCGCGCAGGAACGCCGAGTGGATGCTCCGGTTGGTCTCGTTCTCGCCGCCGGCCGGCCACGGATCGACCGGAGGTTTCTCCTCACTCAGGTAACCGCCCTCCAGGATGATCTGCACCCGCACCTTGCGGACCTTCGCCGCCAGGATCGCCCGAGCGATCGACTCGGAGTCGATCTCCTGCACGGCGATCAGCAGCGACTCGACGGCACCGTCGATGAAGGATCGGATGACCCCATCCAGGTCGTCCGGGCCGCCCAGCACCGTCGGCCCCGCATACAACTCAAGCCCAGCGACCTGCACGCCCATGGCGAACCTTCCTGGAGCAACGCGAATCCCGGCGTAGGACGAGTCTGACTGGTAGCGGCCCCGAAGTGAGTCGTCATGCCGACGAATGCCGCCCCGAGCCCGGATCCGGACTCTGCCACTGCCCGCCTTCCCGCTGTCCGCACTGCGCTGGCTGCGAACCGAGATGGGGAACCCGCACCAGCGAACGCGGGCCGTGTCGTGCCAGGCCGGTGGGCAGGTGCCGCTATCAGTTGGTTCGCGTACGTACCTGAACGCCTTCGGGTTGAGGACACCTCACCGATGACTCATGCTGGTCGATGAGGGAGCGCCGTGGAAAGGGGCGGATCATGGGGGCCCGGACGAGCACACTCACTCGCATCGCGACATCCGTCACGCTCATCCTGGCGGCCACGCTCGCCGGCGCGTCACCGGCACGCGGCACGGAATCCGCCGGTTCGGCGATACCCCTGGACGTGGCGACGATCTGGACGATGGCGCAGACACCCGACAACTCCCGGGTCTTCCTCGCGGCCGGCGACGACGGACTGTTCGTCGTGGACGCCGACGCCACGGCCCCGCGCCACGTCGACGGCATCGGGCGGGCGATGGGTGTGGAAATGGGAGCCGACGGCCGCACGGTTTGGGTGGGGCTGCCACGGGACCGCCAGATCGCGGCGGTGGACACGACCACCCTGACCGTCCGCGCCCGGTACGACGTGGGATCCGACCTGTGCCCGGGTGACGTCGCCCAGACCGGGCCGTACGTTGCGTTCTCGTTCTCCTGCATTCTCTACAACGACGAGTCGACGCCGCTGCCCAGCGGCGTCGGCGTGCTGGACACGCGAACCGGCGTGGTGCTGCGGGCGCCGGGCGACCCTTGGAAGGCCATCGTCGCTGCCTCCTCCGCAGTACCGGGGCGGGTCTTCGTTACCCAGTACCTCATGCACGAGGTGACCCTGGACCTGCTCGACCTGAGTAGCGGCAGCCTCCAGTTGACGCACTACCGAAAGTTGGGCATGGCGGATCCGACGGACCTGGCTGTGTCGCCGGACGGCAGTCTCGTAGCGGTTTCCGGAGCCGAGCACGCGACCGTCGCGACGTTCGCCACCTCCGATCTCAGCCCGAGCACCAGCTACCAGGCCCCCTGCCCCACCCGGGCGGTCGCCTGGTCCGCTGACAGCAGCAGGCTCGCCGCCAGCTGCAACCTCCCCGACACCAAGGTGCTGCTGTACGACCGCGGCAATTCCGATCCGGTGACCACCGCGAGACTGGAACTCGGACCGCGGCGGGCCCCGGACTACCGCGACCTCGTCCTTGATAGCGACGCCGGACGCGCCATCGTCGCGAGCCGCGCCGAGGAGGAAGGGCCGATGCACTACGTGGACCGGGTCGGCCTGCGGCCGGCCGCGGCCACGGTGACCGGCCCCGCGACCGCCACCTGCACCCGCACCGCCTCGTTCACGGCCAAACTGCTGCTGGGCGGGGTGCCCGCGCCGGCCGGCACGCCCCTGTCCATCTACCGCGAGCAGCCGTACAACAGCACGCTCCTGGGCACCTTCCCCACCGACAGCACCGGCACGGTGATCTTCACCGACGCGCCGCCCAGCAGCGGCGCCTGGTCGTACCGGGCGCACTTCGCCGGTAATCAGAACTACACGTGGACCGACGGGGCGTACAGCCTGCAGGTCGACAAGTTGCCCACGTCGCTGTCGGTCACATACCAGACCGGCAAGACCCGGCGTCACACCAATTACGGGTCGGTGGTCGTCACGCTGGGGCCGACCGTCGGGCACCGGTTGGTGACCGTCACCGCCACCACAGGCGCGGGCACCGTGCCGGTGACCAGCGCGTCCGTACCGACGGACGGGCCGCTGGTGGTGTCGTACCCGATCACCGGGCCGACCACCTTCACCGCCACGTACGACGGGAACATCTGGCAGCAGGCGGCCAACGCCATGACCACCGCGTCCCCCTGACCAGGCATCGCGAGCAGGGCTATCAGGTACATCCCAGCCGAGAGCCGGCTTCGATCGCCTTGATCTCCACCCGGATCACCTTGATGCCCCAGGACGGGGTCCTCTCGTCGAGCACCTCGGTCAGATGCACGGTGATCTCGTCACGGCTGACGCGCGCCCGCACCAGATCCATGGCGCCCATACGGATGCGGTGACGGCAGTGCCGGAGAAGCTGGATCAGTGGCATGACTTTTCGCAAGAGCGTGGCACCGGTGTCGATGGTGCTGTTCTTCTTCTGCGTGGTCGGCCTGGGCTTCCTGATCTACCAACTGGCGATCGTCCGTGACGATCGGACCTTCAACGCTTGGTCGTTCTTCCGCGCCATGTCCGTGTCGATACCCCTGAGTGTGGCAGCGGTGACGGTCAGCGCCGCATCCGTAGCCCGGCGGTCAGGGCACCCCGCATGTCGACATACCGAATGATCTGCTGCTGGACGCGGGCCAGGTCGGCCCGGCGCTCCTCGGGCGCCCGGACGTCGTTTACAGCGCTGGCCAGGTCGACCACCCGGGCCGCCGGCTGGTACTGCATCCAGGTGGCGTGCACCTCGACGCCGCTCACCTCCCATCGGCCCGACGCCGAACGGGTGAAGGTGAACTCTGGCACCACCGCCTGCTGGGTGCTCTCCTCAGAGCCGTACGTGGTCAAGTTGCCCAGCCCGTACGCCACCCACTTCGTGCCGATCTTTTCAAACGGCTGTACCACGTGTACGTGGTGACCGACGATGAGGTCGATGTCGGGTGAGGCGAGGAGATCCCGGGCGAGCTGGAGCTGGTCGTCGTTCGGCTTGTTCTGGTACTCCGTGCCCCAGTGCATCGACAGGATGACAATCTCCGCACCCTGGTCGCGGGCCCGCCGTGCCTCGGCTAGGACGGCGTTGCGGTCGGTGAGGTTCGCGACCCAGTCCTGGCCGGCAGGCCGAGGGATGCCGTTGAAACCGAAGGTGTACGACAACTGGGCCACCTTCACCCCGGCCACGTCGAGGACGTTGGGCCGCGCTGCCTCCTGCGCGCTGCGCGCGGTCCCGGCATGGCGTAATCCGACCCGGTCCAGCCTGTCCAGGGTGCGGCGGATACCCGGTAGACCCGTGTCGAGGGAGTGGTTGGACGCTGTCGAGCAGGTGTCGAAACCAGCCCATGCTGCGGCATCGGCCAGTTCGGGGGGCACGCTGAAGATCGGGTAACCGGTGAACGGGCCGGACGGCTCCGCCAGTGGGGTCTCCATGTGGCAGATCGCCAGGTCGGCCCGGCTCACCACCGGCCGTACCGCGGCCAGGACCTGGGTGAAATCGTGGCCGGCGCGTCCGGCGGCGCGGGCGTCGGTCGCGGCCTGGGCCGTCAACTCGGGATGTACCAAGAGGTCACCGGCGGCGACGACGGTGATCTGGGTTTTCGGCGCAGGCGACTGGCTGGCGGTCGAAGCTCCCCCGGGCGGCTTGGTGTCCGCACGGCCGGGTGGGCCGCCACAGGCGGCCACGAGTACGACCGACAGAAGCAGGCCAGACGACATTCTCCTCATATGAACTATTTTCGCGTCATCACTCGAGGCCCGGGGCGAGAAATCGGCAGCTCCGCCCCCCTCGGGCGACAAACCGGTCGGCTCACGGCAGGCCGAGATTCTTACTTCCAGCGGTATTGATCGCGGGCCTATGCGTAGTCGATCAAACCGGACGAGAGGTGATGTGACCTGGGCCGGGACCGGTCATCGATGGCCATCGGTGGTCGCCGCTGGTTCACCTCGGACGGCCTGGAGACGGCCTGATCTTGTCGGCCAGCATCGGCCGTCGCTGGACCGACTCGTACGTGTTGCTGCCTCGCAACCTGCCACCGCGCAGCAGTCGAGAGCGGCCGGAACGCAGAGATCGCGGCGTCGCTGCCGGAGCCGGCGGCGACCGGCAAGGTCACGAAGCTGCCCTGGTCCATCGTCGGCAAGCACTGGTGCGATGCCAACCGGTCAGCCCCTTGTGGAATTCCGACCGGGTGACGTGTGAAATGTGCGGGGGCCAGCTCCACGCCATCGGGGATGGAACGCTCTGCGGTCTTTCACGAGACCATATGACGGTATACCGGCACCACTTCGACCCAGCCCGGCCGAACGCATGCACCGCCTGTGTCGCTACCGCCCAGAAGATCGACGCCCGCTGGCCACTAGAGAAGCGCTGAGAAGCATGGGCACGCGGGGAGCACGCGATGGCAAGGCCACGCGGGACTCGTGGACTGAACGACACAGGGTTTAGGAAGGAGCTAGCCCCTCACCCGCCGCCGGGCTCCGCTAGCTGCGCGAACGCCAGCTGGCATGCTCGCTCTGTCTGTGATCATTCCGCACATTTTCCGGATCTTGTCGTCACTCGTCGGTGGGCTCTCATGCGTTGGCCCGCCTCGGCCCACCCCCGACAGTGAGCCGACAAGTCCCGAACCCCCGTACGAGGCACCAGTCAGCGCTCGCCAGCCCCCGCCAGCGGATCAACCCTCGCCGTTCGGACGGCCACGCACTGCTCCCGCGCCTCTGATCACGGCGAATACGGCGAGACCGAGACTGAGAAGGGCGACGACGGCCACCCATTGCAGGCGCAAACCAAGCATCAGCGGCACGAGCCCAAGCATCGACGGGACCGCCAGCAGGCACGCGGTCCCCATCAGCGGACTCAACACCATCAGTCCCACCTTTTCGCCCCGGACTGACCAGCAACCGTTTGCAGTACGGCGCTTGAGCCGCGCAGCCTCGAACAGCATGAGCAGGCCGGAAACGGCAAACATCCCAAGGAACAGCGTCTGCAACCAGCCGCGGTGGCCCCAGGCCTCGGTTTCGACCCGATCGCCGGCCGGCAGTTCGATCGCGACCGGGCTGCCCTCCCACAGCAACGCCTCTGCCTCTTCGTCATCGCCGAGTTTGCGGCTGCCCGAGGAGGGGACGTCGGTCTCGGCAAAGAACACGAACTCACCGTCCTGCTCCACCATCAGGTGCCAGTCGCTGCCGGGGCCACGGCTATGCCAGGGGCCGGACAAGGTGACCGGGATCCGCTCGAGACAGCCCTTCGGCGGATCGACATCCGGCTCCACCCGCACGGTCCACGCGGGGCACTCCACGGCTCGCCGCATCGCGACCGCGTCGCGGATGCCGTCTGGGACGTCGGCCAGCGCCAACAGTCCGACCACGCCCGCCAGCAAGCCGTAAAGCACGAGGAGCGCCGGCCGTGTCCAGAACGCTCGGCGCCAGAACTGCCAGCCGCGAGGAGGTGCCTTCGTTCGCCTGGCCACAGCAACCACCTCCCTCCCGATTGTGGCGTGCCGTTGCCCAGAGTGGAGGGTGTCGCCCTGATCTGCGCATTACGAGTCGGTACCCCGGCGCTGGTCCACCGCCTGGTCCTCGTGCCCGGCGTGATGTCTGCGTCGCGGTCGTCCTCTCTTGCTCGCCTGTTTGGCTGCTCGCTGGCTGCTCGCGCCGAAAGAGCCTCGTGCTGATCATGGCCACGTCGGTATCGGCCACGCCGGAGCAACCCTCACCGTCGAAGCCACCGACACCACCTTCCGCGTCCACGACGGCGACCACCTCCTCATTGAGGTCGCGCGCACCACCACCAAGGACATCGCCCGGTTCAAGGTCCGTAAACCCGAGCCTCCCCTGAGGACGCCAGGATGACGTGTCCTGGCCATCGACCGCCCGCCGACCGGAAAGGCATCAGCCTCCTAGAGGAAGCCGAGCTGACGCGCCGCATCCTGGTGAACCGAAACGAGCTCGGCAAGCCGGATCGGCTTGCGGGACACCGCCGGGAGATCCTTGCCCTCCCTGGTCCACGGCGGTGGCCACGCGCTGATCCCCTGATCCAGGGCAACGCTGGCCACCTCGGCTTCCCACCCCGGCCAACGCAGGCCCTCATAAAACCCAGTCACTGCACCGGCAAGCATCGCCTCCAGCCAGTCGCCATAGCCAAGCTCAAGATCCTGCCAAGCGAGATCCTCCGGGCCGAAATAGTGCACAGTCGGCCTCGCGCCCGGCCCCGCCTGCAACCACACAAACTGCCCGCCCATCACATCGAAAGCGACGACCAGACGACCAGCCCCGGGGACCATCTCGGCAGTCACATCCGGCAGCCCGTCATGCCCACCGCCGAGCACCCGAAGCCAACCGTGGTCAATCACCAGCCCGCCGCTATTGGCGACCACCGCCCCGAGCCACGACCTGGTCGTGATTTCTAGTGCTGTCAAGCAGGCCGCCGCCCGCTCGGGATCGGCCGCCAGCACCTCCACCGGATACGGAGCCGCTGCCACCAACGCCGAAATCTCGGCCCACGCAGACTGTCCCACCCCGTCAGCCTCCCAGGGGCAGCAACCGTGCGACGCTGAGGGCCTGCTGCAAGGCAAACAAGATCAGCGGCTTGGGCGAGATGCGAACGTCCCGACTATCCGCTTGTAGGCGATGAGCGGGTCTCGCTTTTCGCGTGACGTTGGCGTGACGGCGGCTGTCCGCTGGCAATTCCAGCGCGACCTGACCGTCAACCCTGGCGACGGCGCTACTCACCTTCGCCCACTCAGGCTGGTGAGAAGACGACCTGCCAGGCT
This sequence comes from Micromonospora sp. IBHARD004, assembly GCF_052814115.1. Classification (NCBI taxonomy): domain Bacteria; kingdom Bacillati; phylum Actinomycetota; class Actinomycetes; order Micromonosporales; family Micromonosporaceae; genus Micromonospora; species Micromonospora sp. IBHARD004. The sequence continues at coordinate 440,941 of NZ_CP199934.1, read as the reverse complement.
CCGGTGATGTGCTCGGGCACGATCTCGATGGTCACTGAGTCGCCGGGGTTCAGGTCGAGGCCGAACTCACGCTTCCACGCGCCTCTCCTGTCGCCGAACATGCCGACGGCGCTCATCTGGTAGTCCCACCACTCGCCGGTCGTGATCTCCACGCCGTTGACGCGGACGTGGAGGAGCCCCGGCGTCTGGGCGAGCATGTCGACCGAGTCGATCGTCTTCCAGGTCAGGGTCCGCTGGACCGGACGCGTCGGGTCGGCCGGATCCGATCGGACGATGACGGCGTCCGGGCAGAGCCTCTCGGTGCAGCCGGCCATGAGCGTCTGGTGCAACGGGTCGAGTGGTCCTGATGGCCGGGGCGGCAGCGGGTACTGGTCGAACGGGATCCGCACACCGATCGCGAGCCCGAACGTGCCGCTGTCCGGGATCGCCACCGGGACGTAGCCCGTCTCTTCGACCCGGTGGGCTCCGGTGATCGTCATGACGAACGTGGCGGGCTTGCCGACCGCCACCTCCAGGCGCTCCCAGCCGTGCTGTCGAGAAGCGCCGACGCCACTGCAGCTGCCCCCGCCGAGGTCATGGCCGTTGACACTCAGCTTCTCCCAGGGTTCGACCTTCTCTCCGGTGCCGTCGCAGCGGCTGAAGATGACGAGATCGAGCGTGGTGGGCACGATGGTCAGCTCGATGCGGCGCTCCGGCAGCGCGGCGGACTCCGCAGCCACGACACGCGCGCCGTTGGCGTACTCCGGAAACCCTTCGATGGTGCGTACCGGCGACGGGCTGTCCGCCGGGGTGGGGGTGACGTCCGTGCGGAGCCCGGGCACGACGGCGGCCGCGGCGATGCCGGCCAGGGCGACCACCGCGCAGGTGGCCCAGGTCGCGATCCGGCGGCGCCGGCGCGCCACCACCTTGGCCTGTACGCCCTGCAGCCGCATGTGGTGCACGAGCTGGTCGGCCGAGTCGCCGGAACGCTCGTCGAGCACCTGCTTGAGATCGCTCAGATTCATCCCAGCATCCCTTCCGGCGTCAGCGTCTCGTCGAGGCGGAGCTTTGCCACGGCCCGGCTGGCCTGGCTCTTGACCGTGCCGACCGAACAGTCCAGGACCTCGGAGATCTCGACCTCCGAGAGGTCCTCGAAGTAGCGCAGCACGAGCACGGCGCGCTGCCGGCGGGGCAGCCGGCCCAATGCCCGCCAGAGGCGGTCCCGGTCGTCGAGGCCGGCGTGCGGGTCAGCCTCGGCAGCCGCCTCGGGGAGATCGGCCGTGGGTAGCTCACCCCACCACCTGCGCCGCCACGACGAGGCGTACGCGTTGACGATGATCCGACGCACGTACGGCTCCGGGTCACCGTCAATGCGCCGCCACGCCTCCCACGCCCGCGCCAGCGCGGTCTGCAGCAGGTCCTCGGCCAACGCCCAATCGCGGGTGAGCAGGAACGCGGTGCGCAACAGCCGCGGTGACCGGGTCACGACGAAGTCGTCGAAGCCCTCCGGTGTGATCACGTGCTCGCCCTTCTGCCCAGTCGGTCACGAGGTAGTACCGGCTGTGACCCGAAAAGGTTGCATGACCAACCGCCGCTCGTCTCAGCGGGTGGAGCTGGGTGCCCAGCTGAGTGCCGCCGGGCCGCGCAGAGGGGCGAAAAGCTCACGCCTCAACGGTGGCGACACGTGAGGTGAGCCGGACTCCGCAACTGCTCCTCGGCCAGGTCGCCAACACCGGCCCGCACCGGTACCGCGCTGTCTGGCCCGACCGGGAGGGCGTCGAGTGGTCGGCCGAGTTCACCACCGAGCGGGAAGTGGTCGCCTGCGTGGCGGCCAAGGCCGTCGGCGGGATGCGCTTCCACGACCTGCGGCACGCCTACGCCACCTGGCTGGTCCCTGACGGTGTCCCGGTCAATCTGGTCCAGCGAATCATTGGCCACGAGCAGGCGTCAACGACGCTGGATCGTTATACGCACACTCCGGCTGACTATGCCGCTCGGATCTTGGATGCCTTCACGCTGCCTGCCGACGACCTGCTGACTCCAGCGGCCGAGCCGCCCGCCGAGAGCCTGTGCGTGGGAGACCTGCCGTGGCCTGCGGTGGAGCGCTCAGCCAGAGAAGAGACGACCCCCGTCGGGGGGAGCCTGGTCGATGTTGTCGGCCAGTGTCAGCGGGTGTCGTTGCCTGTGGTCCCACCCTCGGTGTCATGCCGGCTGTGACCATTGGAGTCGGTCGCGCACCACAGCGTTCGCTGATTTTCTGCTGACGCGGCGCCTTCTGGTCCATAGCTCATGGCAGAACGGTTGGACACGGGCTGGTACGTCCCTGCGTGTCAGGGTGTCCATCCGCCCCCCACATTTCCTCCATCGAGCCGCGCCGCGCCAAGTTCGAGCGATAGAGCTGCCCGTCAAGCGTTTTGTCGCATAAACGTCAGCAGTATGGACGTGTGTGCCCGGCGGCCTCGCCATGGTCACGTTGGCGGCGGATCCTCGGGGCGCAGGCAGGCGGGCTGGTCGCATGATTGATATGGTTATTGACCACCCACATATTGCAAGTTACTTGCGGAACGCAGGCTGGCGGCGCTCCGCCGGCAGTGAGCTTGCCGAATTCTGGGTCAAGGACCAAGTTGAGGTTTTGGTGCCGAGAAGCCCACGCGCTCCAGATTTCGGTAAGCGAATCGATATTCTTGCGAACGACTTGCAGCAAGTCGAAGAGCGGTCAACCGAGGAAATCGAAAACGAAATCAGCCGTCAATTCCTAGATATCACAGATGTCAGAGCGGATCACGAGTATGGGGAGCAATGCATACCGCTTGATGCCGGACACAAGTTGTTCACTACTGCGAAGGACTAGTCGTATCGGCTGCCGCGTCGACCTTGCACCGACGGGGATACTACGGGCGGTCGATCCCGAGGAAGGCTCGTGAGCAAGCCAAGAGGACCGTTGTCGGGCACACTCGACCTGGGTCGTACGTTATTCCTATCATCAACCAGGCTCGCCAGCCCGAAGCGCCCTGGGACTCAGATCAGCCGCGATTGGTGGAATCCGTGGAAGAGGCGGCTTTTGAGCGGCGCGTCACAACGAATCTCGCGCGTGCTCTAGGCGTGCTCGAAGCAATGGCTATACAGACGAACAGGCCGTCCGTCCGTGACATTAATGAGGCGGTTGGCGAAGGGCTTTCTTTTGAAATGTGTCGGGCGATGTCCCGGCCACTGCAGGACGAAGTGGTGCATGAGGTTTCGGTGCCGATCGCATGGGCCCCCGGCGTGTCGGCCCCAAGAGGCGTAGCGCACGCGTCCGACTTCCCAAGGGAATGCTCCGATAGGTTGAAGGAAATCGCTACAGTCCTCCGGCGGGACCGTGTCGACAGCCATGAGGTTATTTACGGCGTCGTGGTTGGACTGAGGAGTCGGAGCGGCGATGAAGGCGGTCGCGTTGAAATCGAAACACTCGTAGACGGCGCTAAGCGTCTTGTCCGCCTCGACTTGAACGAGAACGACTATGAGACGGCTAGATCGACCCATAAGCGAGGCCCGGTGGTGGTCCGTGGCACCCTCCATCGAAATCCTGGAAGAACCGCCACCATGGACGTATTATCGTTCGAACCTGACTTATCGCTTCCACTTGGGAATGTGTGAGTCGGTAAAGACATGGCCGGTCGGAAAGCCCGGCCATTTTTAAATTTGTGCGTTGGCTATCGCTCATGCCCTACCAAGCTGCATCTGCATGAGATGAGGCTACCGACCGCCGGTAGCGCCACTCGCACGTTGAAGCGGAACTTAGAGCCACTGCCCGTCAACCAACGGGAACGCCCCTGGACACCTGCTCAGGCGGCGTCTGGGACTGCCATGGCTGTTCGCTGTTTGACGACGTTTCACGGTGTCTTGTGCCCCCTGTGTGCCCCCGGGTTTCTCTTGATCCCGCGGATGCCGACGCCGAGAAGCCCTCCGCCGACGGGGCACAGCGGAAGGGCCCACGAGAGCCAAGCGGTCTCGACCACGTCCAGGACCACGACCAGAGCAGCGTCCCCCATCAGCGCGCCAACTATCGCCGAGAGAAGGTACCGCGAGTCGCTGCCAAGGCATGTCAGCCAGTAGAGCATGGGGCATCAAACCCCTCGTTTGTAAGTTCTAGGCGCTTCGTCCGGCGGGGTCCGCCGCAAAAGCTGCGCAGGTCCAGCCACCGCAGCCTCGCCGATCGAGAAGCTGACGTCCGGCAGTACCCGTAATGCCCCAGCGTGCGGAATTGTCAGCCGATCTCAGCCAAGCAGACCCGGATCAGGCGGGTCAGCCGTACGCTCCCGAGAGTGAAGTGGTCACGACTCCTCGTTGCGCTGGGGGCTATCCTGACGCTGACCGCGTGCGTTACCGCGTCAACACCGCCCGCCCACTCCGCCACGGTTGCGCCGTCCCGACCGCCGGCCGGACCTGCCGAGATCACGTTGGCCTTCGCGGGCGACGTGCAATTCGCCGACCGTACGGCTCGCCTCCTGAGTAACCCGGCGACCGCGTTCGGGTCGATCTCGTCGACGCTGTCCGCCGCAGACGTCGCGATGGTCAACCTGGAGACCGCGGTCACGACGCGCGGCACCCCGGAGCCGAAACGATTTCACTTTCGGGCGCCAGTGAGCGCGTACGACGCGCTGAAGGCGGCCGGGATCGACGTGGTGACGATCGCGAACAATCACACGCTGGACTACGGACGGGTCGGGCTGGCCGACACCGTGGATGCGGCCAAGGCCGCCCGGTTTCCGACCGTTGGAGCGGGCGACAACGCGGCAGCGGCGTTCGCTCCGTGGATCACCGAGATACGCGGTACGAAGATCGCGTTCCTCGGCTTCAGCCAGGTCTTCGAACTGTGGACGTCGTGGAAGGCAACCGACAACCAGGCCGGCATCGCGATGGCACGGGACCTACCACGCGCGGTCGCGGCAGTGCGGGCCGCGCGGAAGCAGGCCGACGTTGTCGTCGTCTACATGCACTGGGGCCAGGAGGGCGACTCGTGTCCGACCGACGAGGCGCGCGCACTCGCCGGTGAGTTGGCGAAGGCGGGCGCCAATATCATTGTCGGTGCCCATGCCCACCTGTTACTCGGCGACGGTCGGATCGGCAACACCTTCGTCCAGTATGGACTGGGCAACTTCCTGTGGCGCAGCGACGACGCGTACAGCAACGATACCGGCGTGCTAAGGGTGACCCTACACGGCTCGGCGGTCGAAAAGGCAGAACTGGCGCCGGCGCTGATCTCCCGACAAACCGGACAACCAGAGCTGGCCCATGGGAAAGACGCGACCCGGATCTCCCAGAAGTACAACAACCTACGCGCCTGCGCCGGACTCGCCGCGACGGGATCTGCCTCGGCCCAACCCGGCGGATGACCCACGGCTTCGCCGACTGGCTGATGTTCGGCCGGGAGATCCTGGCGCACAACGACCCGGTCCACCTCGAGAAAACCGTCAAGTTCAACGAGCTGCTGGCCAACAGCGCCGTGTAGAGCACCGCCCTGGACCTGATGGCAGAGGTCAACGCGCTGATCGCGGCTGGCCGCCGGGTCGACCCGGACGACTTGGCCGTGGTCACACCGATTATCACCAGCAAGATCCGCCGGTTCGGAAACTGGAAACTCGACCCGACCCGGCCGGCGTCCGGGCCGGTCGCGCTGGCCCTGCCGGACCGGTTGTGAGGCTTGGTGGCCATCACCGTGTGCGACCCTCGCCCACGTGATGAGCGCCGAGTACGCGGCGTCGACGTGGGGAGCGTCGACCCGGTACCAGATCAGGCCAGGGAGTCGAGCAGGGCGGTCAGGGCCTGCTGCTCGGTGGTCTGGTTGGGGTGGCGGGCGCGTACCGCCTTGAGAGCCGTGTCGATGCGGCCGTCGAGGAATTGCCAGGCGGTCGGGTCCTTGGGCTCGAGGGTGGGCTGGTCGTCGTCCCAGGCGGTCTCCAGGTCAGTGATCCGTTTGGTCGCGCCGGCCTGGTCGCCGGCGCGGACCTTGTCGAGGGTGTCCTGGGTGATGCTACGGAACTTGGCGATCTCCGACGGTGGGAAGTGTCGGGTGGCCTGCCCCGGGGCGAGTGAGACCGTGGACGCGGGTTCGGGCGCCTCCTCCTCCGCGCTGGTGCGCGTGTGTGGTTGGGCGGCCGCCCAGCCGAGCAGCAGCGCGGTGGCGAGCGCGACGATGGCGAAGTAGCCGAGCATGACGTGTTCCCTGCGCGGACGGGTGGTGACGGTCGGGGTGTGCGACGCGTCGTACTCCTCGATGACGTCCTTGTGCGTGACGGTCAGGTAGATCACGGTGGCCAGGATCGCGGCCAGGAAGATCACGCTTGTCGTCGCCGTACCGAGACCAAGTCCGCCGTCGGCGCTCGGCGATGCCAGCCAGTCGCCCAGGTTCGCGCCCAGCGGCCGGGTCAGGATGAAGGCCAGCCAGAACGACAGCACCGGGTTGGCCCCCAGGCGCCACCCGATGAAGATCAAGCCGATCAGCCCGGCGGGCAGCAGCACCGCGGTGCCCGGAGCCCATCCGGTCAGCTCGATCGTCCAGTCGCCGACCGCGGTGCCCAGCGCGAAGGTGACCAGAACAGCGAGCCAGTAGAACGCCTCCCGGCGCAGGGTGACGATACTGTGGATCGACAGGGTCCGTTCCCGGGCGTACCAGACACCGAACACCACGGCGAGGACCGCCGCGAACACGCTCGTGCTCAGCGCGAGCGGGACCTGCAGTTCGTCGGTGAGGAGGTCGGTATACAGCGTGCCCGTGACGCTGACCACCACGACCGTCAGCCAGTAGACCGGCGGCCGGTACCGGCTCAGCCGCAGCTGCCAGACCAGGACCGCGGCCAGGACAACGGTGAAGATCAGCGAGGTGGCTTTCAGGCCGACGCCGAGCTCGAAGTTGATCCAGTCCGCGAAGCTCTCACCCACCGTGGTGGACAGGACCTTGATGATCCAGAACCAGATGATGACCTCAGGGACCTTGTTCTGCAGCGTCCCCTCGGGCGCGCGCCCCGCCTTGGCCGTCCGTGATCTGTTCATAATGGGTCAATTTATTCCAGACCTGGCAGCCGTGGTGGCTAAACCAAGCGGTGAAGCACGCGCCCGGACCAGCCACCACCGCCGCCGCACCCAGCCGATCCATCAACCAGCATCTACATAACGAACCCGGGCTGCCGTACTAGGTGCAGGTCACACAGCACGAACAAACCACGACGTTCAACGAGTGGTCGGCCCGCCTTCCCTTATCGCCCCGCCGACGTCACCGGTAACAGAGGAGGCACGGCGCTAACCTCTTTGTTCCGATCCCCGCTTCCCCTAGCTAGGCGTCTGCCAGAACGCTGCGTCCGGCATCGTCGCGCAACAGAGCCAACGCGGGCGTTGAGCGTCTTCGCACCGGAGCTCTCCCCGGTCGGCCCTGCCATCCCTGACTGCCGTCACTCTTCCCTGGGAACGCGGCTGGCCGGGTCCCCGTGGTAGGGACCCGGCCAGCGGTCGGATGGTTATGAGGTCACCAGTTGTTGGCGACGATGTGGGCGGCCTGCTTCTCCCACTGGGCGTAGGCGAACGGGTACGCCGAGACCTGCACCGTCTGGGCGGCCTTGGTCAGCGGCATGTCCCGCCACCCGTCGACCTGCTTGAGGCCCTTCAGGAACGCGGTGGTCGCGTACTGCGGGTCGGTGATCTCGTCGGGGCTACCCCACCCCGCGGACGGGCGCTGCTGGAACAGGCCCAGCGAGTCGTGGTCGTTGGCGTCACCCAGGTTGCCCAGGTTCTTCAACTTCGACTCCTGCATCGGTAGCCACCGCGATCACTGCGGCCCGCTTGCCCATGCCGGACTTCTTCGTCGCCGCGATGATCTCCTGCGCGTTGGCCTCCTGCGCATTGCTCAGGGCGATCCGCGACTGCTTACCCTGCGTGCCGTGCGGGATCAGCTTCGCGCTGCTCTTACGCGGCTTGTGCGCGCCCGACTTGTCGGCCTGCACTGCGGCGGTGTGAGCGCCGGTGTGCGGCGCGGCCAGCGCGCTGGTGGCCGGACTGGCGGCTACTCCAGCGGCCACACCCAGCCCGGCAACGGCCAGGACACTCTTACGCAGAATCGTATTCAGGTTCATGATCTAGCTCCATTCGGGGTCGACGCCACCAACCCCGCAACGCGGGCAGGGCTGGAAGCGCGAGCACCGTTCGGCGCTCAACCGAAAATGGGGGAAGGACCTCACCGGGTCGCGGGGCCACCGCCTCGCACGCTGGCGGGACCATGTGTAACGACCGGCCGGCCAGGGTCATTCCACCGGGCGGCAGGCCATTCGGCCGTACGGATGTGCAACGCCCACCAGGCCGGCCCGCATTCCGGGCCCCTGGCGGGACCCTGTCTGACGACCGGCCGGCCGGGATCATTCCACCGGGCGGCAGGCCATTCGGCCGTATGGATGTGCAACGCCCACCAGGCCGGCCCGCATTCCGGCCCCGGCCTGCCCCGAAACCCGACAGCCGGCACCAAATCGCACCACTCTGCGGCCGAGAAGGCAGAGGAGGGGCCTTTGCCGGCTCAACGAAGATTGAGAGTCAGACCCGGACGGCAGTTTGGGACCCGCACCCCCCCGAATCCGAAAAGAAGCACTTCGGCTTCACGTTTGGCGACTCGAACCTGGTAGGCCGAATCGACCGCGTCAAGATTACTGTTTGCATTTATTCACCCGGCGCGCAATTGCGGTACGTCCGTCAATTACAAAAAGAGTGATGCATCTTAGTGGCACTTTGCCTTCAATGCACCGAGCTCTATGAGGCGCCGCACTGAGATTTGGGGGTCACTGACGCAATATAGCAGCCTGGCTTTTTGGGCTATCCCGATGCTCCTATGGAGGTCAAGTGGTCAGGGCGGTGAAGTCGGCGAGCAGGGCGGTGTAGATGTCGCGGACGATGTAGCGCTTGAGGCAGCGGAGGATCTCTTGCTTGCTGAGGCCTTCGGTGATGCGTCTGTGGACGTAGGCCTGTGTTCGCTGGTCGTAGCGCATGCGGCACAGTGCGATGGTGTGCAGGGCGTGGTTGGCGCCGCGGTCGCCTCCGCGGTGGAGGCGGTGGCGGCGCACGCGTCCTGAGCTGGCGGGGATGGGTGCTGCGCCGCAGAGGTGGGCGAGGGCGGCTTCGGAGTGCAGCCGGTCGGGGTTGTCGCCGGCGGTGGTGAGCAGTTGAGCGGCGACGTCGGGGCCGACGCCGAACAAGGCCGTGGTGCGGGGTGCCGCCTTGCGGACGATGGGTGTCAGCTGCCGGTCGAGGGTGGTGATCTCGTCGGTGAGGGCGGTGACGCGGCGGGCGAGTCCGGCCAGCGCGGCGGCGGTGGCGTGTTCCGGCTGGTGGAGTTTGGCCGGGTCGTAGGTCAGGCTCGTGCACCGGTTGACCAGCACGGCGGCGCTGAGCTTGGTCAGCTGCGCTCGCAGGGATTCGGGGGCGGCGGCGACCAGGCCGCGCATCTGATTCAGGGCGGCGGTGCGGGCCTTGACGGCTCCTCGTCGGGCGACCCGCAGGGCGCGGATGGCCTCGACCGGTCCGGTGCGGGTTTTCGGGGCGCCCTTGGCGGTTCCGGCGAGGGTTGCCCGGGCGGCGGCGATGCCGTCGATCGGGTCGGACTTGCCCTGTGCGCGGCGGGCGCGGCGATCGGGTCGGTCCACTTCCCTGACAGTGATCTTCTTGCTGGTCAGATAGCGGGCCAGGCCAGCGCCGTAACTTCCGGTGCCCTCCACGCCCACGGCCGTTACCCGGCCGAACGAGCGCATCCACGCCAGCAGATCCGCGTATCCCGCGGTGGTCGCCGGGAACTCGGCGTCGGCCAGGAGCCCGCCGGTGCTGTCGATTACGGCGGCGTGGTGCGTGTCGCGGTGGGTGTCTACACCACCCATAATTGATCGCTTCTTTGCTGCCATGCTGGTGAGGTCCGCCTTTCTCGTCTGCGTCGAGAATCTGTGGACACGTCACCGGTCAGGCAGACGGACAACACAGTGGTGGGCGCCTCTCGCACAGGCTCCTATCAGGTCACGACGCCTGACCGGTGACATGCAGCTCGCGAGGCCACCGAGCTGGCCGACGAATCGAGATGAGGACAGCAATCGTCGGTCTGCCGGTGAGTCAGACCAGCCCGGCGACCCACCCCACCATCCTCACTGTCTGCCATCGACCCGCCCTCCTGGGGAGCGGGCCGCCGCCCGGCCCGCCACGTCAAACGGACCTTGACAGCTCGTACGGGCGCTGGCGGGTCGGGCGGTGGTCTGCTCGGCTCGCCCGGGTCGACGGCAGGCGGGATGGCCTACCGCAACCACCCACGGACCGCGACCCGCCGGCGGAGCCCCGGCCATCCTGAAGCCGGAGCGCCCCCGCCGGAGGCGCCCTAACCGCAACCCTGCGACCGCCGCCAGCTCGCCGACGCGGCCGGCGTGCGCTCCCCTACGCCGCGCGGGCTCTTGGCCGCGCGGCCCGGCCGGCTGCCGGCCCACCACACCACCGGTCAACGGCCTGTCGTTCTGCGGCGGCCCTCCGGGCTCCCCCGCGCTTCGCGCCAGCCGCCGGGCGTCAGGCGTGACGGCCGCAGAGCGGCAGCGGCAGCGGCTGGCGCGCGCCCTGGCGACGGCGCGTGCGGCCCGTTGCGGGCCGCCTTGAAGACGTACAGAAACTTTGAACCAATTCGCCGGCGGCCGGCTGGCCGGTCTCAGGACCTGCATCGCAGATCGGTCTCAGGACGTGCGTGACACCCGCCCGGTTCTCAGGCCGTCACGAGTTCGACGGCATCATGCAGTCCGATACGACCAGGGCGTTCGACTGTTGCCCACACGCCGAACGTCAGGTCGTGGTGTTCGGCAACCGTCCTCAGGAGGTGGCCATGCTCCGGGGCGCCCTCTTGCGCAAGGTCGATCATGACGCATCGGGTTAGCCGGCCGCGTGGCCGCAACACCACGTCGGAACCGATGCGGACGGCTCGCCCGAGCCAGCCATCCTCTGGGAAGTCGCTGCCTGGAACGTCGACGAGCAGGTTGGCCCGGAACCGCACTGGGTCGACGGGTTCCCCCACCAGGTCATGGAGTCGCTGTAGGGCGGCGGTGCTGATCAGGCTTACCGGGCCCTCGTCGTGGTGCATGACCTCCGCTTCCCGCTCGATCGTCACGCGACGGGCCAGTACTTCGCTTACAGCCTCGTGCCCCGCGGGCTCATCCGCAGCGAAGCGACGTCCGTCGGGCAGCTCCACGACCGGCGCTGAATCGCCAGAATGCCCGCGCAGCGTGAACAGGCCAGGCATCCGACGGAAGCGACGCGTGTTCTTCCCGCTGCCCAACTTCCCGTCGGCGTCACGCACCGCCCACAAGCGGTCACCAACCAGTCCGCGCTCGTCGACCTCGACTGTTGCGAGCTGCTCACCGAGCAGTGACTTGATCGGATACCGGCGGATCTCGGCTAGCTTCATCGACCTCACTGTAGATCGCCCCGACCGAGCAAGATCTCTAGCCGGACCTGTCACCCACGTCCCGAGACAGATCTGTCACGGACGTCCTGAGACCCGACATCGCCGGCGGCCGGCCGGCTCAGTTCGCGTAGACCGCCGTGGCGTCGTCGCTGCCCTTGTTGCGGGGCCACTTGGTGCCGTTCGGGTCGGCTGCCTCTATCGCTCGGACCCGTCGAATCAGCCCGGTCGGGCCATGTTCGTCCAGGACGTCCAGCACTCCTCGCCAGTCGAGCAGGTCGAACATCGTGACCAGGCGTGCGGCGCCATCGGTCAACACCGCCACCCGCCGAACGGCCGCCAGCGGGATCTGCCCGGTGATCGCGTGCGTGACGACGGTGGGATCTGCGGCAGCGACCCAGAAGCCTCCTGGCTGGTTCCTCAGCGCCAGCTCGGCGTGCTTCATCCGCAGTAGGGCTGCCTGCTTCTGTGCGGAGCCGAACGGGTATCGGTTGGCCTCGGCTCGTTCGGCCTGGGCGGTGGTGTCGACCCGGTCATCGTTGAAGACCTCGATGCCATCGGTGGTCTCGACCACCACGGTCGTGTCGCCGAGCACGTGACGTCAAGCCGGTCACAATCAGCCGGAAGGACTTCTTCGGCAAGCTCCTCCCGGCCGTGCCAGCCCGCCACCGCGCGATCGTCTGCGCTGCCGCCGGGGCGGGCCTGCGCTGGGGAGAGTGCGCCGGGTTGGCCTGGTCGTCAGTTGACCTCGATCGCGCCCTGCTGCGCGTGGTCCAGGTCGCCGAGGAAACCCACGGCGGGATCCTGCTCCGCCCATACCCGAAGAGTCGGGCCGGAGTACGGACTGTTCCGCTGCCGAGCTTCCTGGTGTCCGCGCTGCGCCAGCTGCGCACCGAGACCAGCGACCAGGACCCGCGAACGCTGGTCTTCCGCGACCGGGTCGGGCGCCCGCTGCGCCGGTCGAACTTCCGCCGACGCGTCTGGCTGCCCTCGCTGGTCCGCGCCGGCATGCTCGGCCAAGTCGTCAACACCGGCCCGCACCGGTTCCGCGTTGTCTGGCCGGATCGGGAGGGCGTCGAGAGGTCGGCCGAGTTCACCACCGAGCGAGAGGCAGTTGCCTACGTGGCGGCCAAGGCCGTCGGAGGGATGCGCTTCCACGACCTGCGGCACGCGTATGCCACATGGCTGGTCACCGACGGCGTCCCGATCAACCTGGTGCAGCGGGTCATGGGCCACGAGCAGGCGTCCACGACGCTGAATCGCTATACGCACACTCCGGCCGACTACGCCGCTCGGATCTTGGATGCCTTCACGCTGCCTGCTGACGATTTGCTGACGAAAGCGGCTGAGCCGCCCAGCGAGAGCCTGCCCGACAGCATGGGAGAGCGGCCGTGACCTGCGGCGGAGCGCTCAGCCAGAGAAGGGACGACCCCCGTCGGGGGGAGCCGGGTAGGGCGTACCGACGGCTACGGCTGAAAGTCAGCGACTGCCGATACGTGCACCGTGTCGGCCGTCCGGTGAAACCCAGCCGCAGCCGTTGTTGTAGCGTTCGCTGCCTTTCTGCTGCCTCCAGCAACCCGGGTCGGTGTGCGGCAAACTCGCCCATCCACCACCCCACCCGGCGAATCATCGAAGCGCGTGGGGCCACGTCAACGTACCCGCTGTCGGCGGTCCAGTGGACGGCCGAGACCTCACTGTGCCGGTCAACGACGACGGGTTCCCGCCTGACGAACTCGATCAAACTTGGGCTGTGGGTGGAGTACGGCGGCGAGCTGCTGAACACGGACGTGAAAGGCATCTATGCACGCGAGTCGATAGCTGGAGCCGGGCCGCCCTGGGTCTACCAGTGGCTGCCACATCTCGCCGGCAGAGCTTGACCTGTTCGTCTATAGCTCCTTGACCTGTTCGTCTATAGCTCATGGCAGAGGGGCTGCTTCAGATCGCGTGCGACGTCAACCGGCAGGGTTGAGCCTCGCCTCGCCTGCTGGGTCCAGTGGGTTGCTGTTTACCCGTGAGCGCGGGTTTCACAACTGGATACCGGCGCCCCCTTAACAGCGGCGCCCGCCTGTCCGAGGTGGGTAACCTCCTCGTGGCCTATGTCGACCTGACCACCGAATCGGTGCACTTCCACGCAAGGGCGCCAAGGACCGACGGGTACGGTTCGCGCCCAAGACCGCATGGGCCCTCAGCCGCTATCTACGGGCCCGGGGACAAGCACAAGGGCGCCGCACTGCCTCAGCTGTGGCTGGCCGAGCGCGGCACGGCCCCCTTGACCCCGAACGGCATCAAGATCCGGCTCAAGCGGCTCGGTCACACCAGGGACCCTGGACCCTCAGCCACGTTTGACCCACGCGAGGGCGGGGAGACGGGCGCATGCCCCTCATCGACATGCCCAGTGAGCAGGCCCAGTCGCTGTTCTGGGAAGGAATGCAGGAAGTGGCTGAGGCTGCCACGCGACACCGGGACGAGGAGCTGTTCGATGCGCTGCGCAAGATCGGAAAGGCGGCGGTGTCCCAGGGCATCGAGCCGGTGCCGCAGGGCGGGCGGTTCCTCCGGTGTCCGGTGTGCGGTTCCGCGCCCGGCCAGCTCTGCCTTAGCACGCCCGGTCACCCTCTGAAGGACCATTTCCACCCGGAGCGGGTCGACCTAGTAGGGAAGATCCTGACGGGCGAAGTAGCGATGGAAGCGGTGATCCAGTGACGGGCTGTTCTTTAGGGATTTCATTCGCGTTGCGTAACACGTCATCAGCATGGCACCAACGAAACCGGCTCCTCGCGAGCCGCGTGCAATGAGGTGATCTCAGCAATGAACCGGTGCCTCTCGACGTTTCGCACACGTTTTCGCTGTCGGCTGTGCCGAATCTGTGCCCGATGATCTTCTGATACCCACTCGGCGCCGCTGCGCTCAATGGCCATATGTGCTTGCTGGATACTTCCGGCATGGGGACGCCCTACACTCCTGCGGCCAGGTTCCGCCGCACTCAAGCTGAACGCGTCGATCAACTGCTGTCATGGAAGCGGTCGGACCAAGCGTTCTTCGCCGTCGGCGCATGCCATGTGCTCGCCTGGGTCGCCGTCGAGCGGTACGCCTCAGCCGGTTTCGGCATCATGGGCCTACGTCAGCTCGGTGAGCCCTACGTCAGTCACGTGATCATCAGCAACGGCCGCTGGGCCTTCGACCACGATGGCTGGACGCCCCTGCCCGAGCTGCTGCGCGCCAAGCAGTACGCGCACGACCCGCTGCCACACGCCCGGAGGTACCTGCAACAGCGGCCCCGCCCACCGGAGGTGGTGTGAACCCCGGACGCCTTATGCAAAGGCGGCTCGAAGCAGTGGACGCTCGCCGGCCAATGTCGAGGACTAGCGCCGAACTCAAGGACCTTGTCGTCCTGTACCAGCCGTCGTCGGTTCTTGTCGCGCGTCTTGCTGACTTGTTGCTGACCGCCGTCCTGCTGCGCAGCCTGCCCAATCCGCTCACCGTCGCCGAGGTCGCGACCATCCGCGACGCCCGTCCCGCCGGACCACCACCCACTCCGGACACCGAACCGCTGCGGGTCGAACGCCGCGTTAGCAGCCGCGGAGCCCTCGTCATTGCCGGCCAACGCATCCACGTCGGCATCCGCCACGCCGGCGCAACCCTCACCGTCGAAGCCGCCGACACCACCTTCCGCGTCCACGACGGCAACCAGGTTCTCACCGAAGTCGCCCGCACCACGACGAAGAACATCGCTAGATTCAAAGCCCGCAAACCAGAGCCCCCCACGCGCCGGAATCGCCGAGTCGGTTCGGAGCATCACCACTCCCCCTCCGGGAAGTGCGTTGACCTGACGAACGATCCCTCCTCAAGCAGGATCAGCCGATAGTCACCGGACCGCTTCAGCGCCTCGTAAAGGCGGTCGGCGAGCGCCCTCCCCTCCGCATCATCGACCGCATCGACGATGACCTCGCAGGGGTGACTCTTGAACGGCTCCGTGGGATTGTCGATACCGTTCACTGCGAACTCGTCGTTCACATAGATCCGGTGGTCACCCAACTCCCCCCAGAAACGGCGACTCCCCTCTGGCATCTCTCGCAGGTGCATCCCCAGAACGTCTCGCACATCCCGCAGCAGCCGCTCAAGGCCGAGGAAATCCTCCGTGCGGCCCACCAGGATCTCGAACTCACTCATCGACTGCCGACCGCTCATTGGTAGGAGTCAGGCCGGTCGAGAAGGCGCCCCAACCAAACTGCCCGCCCATCACGTCGAAGGCGACGATCAGACGACCAGCCCTGGCATCCAACTCGGCAGCCACATCCGACAGCCCCTCGTGCCCAGCGCCGAGCACCCGAAGCCAGCCGTGGCCGACCACCAAACCACCGCTGTTGGCAACCACCGAGCCAAGCCATGACCTGGTCGTAACTCCCAGGACCGTCAGACGCGCGGCCGCCCGCTCAGAGTCGACCGGCAACACCTCCACCCGATCGGGAGCTGCTCCCACCCCCGACGAAGCCTCGACCCACGCAGACTGTTCCACCCCCACAGCGTCCCAGGGCCATCGACCATGCAACGCTGAGGGCCTGTGGCAAGGCAAACCGAGATCGTCTAGCCGGACGTGTCACGCACGTCCCGAGACAGATCTGTCACGGACGTCCTGAGACCCGACACCGCCGGCAGCCGGCTGCCTGGTCTCGGGACCTGCGTGATGACAGATCGACTCAGGTGCTCGCTCCCGGCCCGGCCGGGCCGGTGCGCCCTGCCTGCTCGTCCACCATGTACTGGGCGTACCAGGCCGGCCAGTCCGGGTCAGGGCGCCCGGTCTCTTCCTCGTAACGGCCGTGCGCAGTCTCTGCACGCCGCAGCGCGGCTGCCAGCTCGGCCACCGAATCATAGGTCGCCTGCATGCGACTACTCCTCCTCCGCGAGAAGCGCCGGTCCGGCACTCACCACAGCCGGCCCGGAAAGCGCGTGGTGACCTCTTGGAGGAACCAGCCATTGCCGTCCGGGTCGTTGAACGAGGCGAACGAGAAATAACTCTGCCGGTCCGGAGCCAGGCCAGGGACCCGTCCTTGGGCGTTCGCGCGGGGCATGCCACCGCCCGCGTCATGGAATACCTCGCTCACGTCGACGTCGCGGCCAGCCAGCTCGGCCCGGGCCGCCTCGATGTCGTTCACCACGAGGCACAGGCCCTGGACGGAGCCGGGCGCGGCCGTGGTGAGGCTGGGGCCCAACATGATCGAGCAGTCCGACCTGGGCGGTGTCATCTGCACCACCCGGGCATCCCCCTCGCCGATGTCGATATCCTCCCGCCAACCCAGCGCCTTGTAGAAGTTCTTGGCCCGGTCCACATCGGCGACGGGCAGCACGATGAATTCCAGCTTCATGTCCACGCTGTCGGCTCCTCTCCCTGCGATGGCAGCGACGCATCAACGCCTTCGGTTCCTGTGCCCTCGGCTGGCCTGCGCCCATCCTCAACCAGCTCTCGCCCAAAATACCCAAAAAACTACAAAACCCTCGAAGTCCCCATGGATGTGACAGCGCCAATGGAGTCTTCGGGCAGGCGAACAGCTTGGCCGCGGTCAGGGCATTTGAGGGCGCAGCCCGACGCCGTTCCGTGGGAAGTTCTACGTGTGGGGCCGGATGGCACGCCTACGCCACCTGGCTGGTCACCGACGGCGTCCCGATCGACCTGGTGCAGCGGGTGATGGGCCACGAGCAGGCGTCCACGACGCTCAATCGTTATACGCACACGCCGGACGAATACGCGGCCCGCGTCCTGGCCGCCTTCGACAGCTCTGCTGCCTCCCTGCTGCCTCCCGCCGGGGAAACGCCCTCGGAGAGCACCCTCGACGGGGACGGAGAGGAGCTGTGACCTGCGGCGGAGCGCTCAGCCAGAGAAGGGACGACCCCCGTCGGGGGGAGACGGGGGTCGTCGGAGGTTCGGCTCCGGGGGGGTCGAGCCGAACCCACTCAGCGGTCACGGGGGGTGCAACCGCCGAGGGCTTGGGTCACGAGACGCGAACTCTCGTCGCGAGCACAAGCATGCCGCAATGGACCGGTATACGTCGAGTGGCGTGCGCTGCACTCGTCGCCAATTTGTGATCGGAGAGTGTGACCGTCGTCACTCTCAGCAGAGATCGGTGCGTCCCGACCGGGCCGGGAGGCCCCGGGCACCCGCCGACGGCGGAGCGTCGGGCTAGACTTTCGCGCCGTGGGCCGAGGTGCCGCTTTCTTCGATCTGGACAAGACCGTCATCGCCAAGTCGAGCGCCCTGGCGTTCGGTCGGCCGTTCTACCGGGACGGCCTGATCACCCGGCGTGACGTGGTCAAGTCGGCGTACGCGCAGCTGATGTTCCGGCTGGGCGGCACCGACGAGCAGACCATGGCCCGGACCCGGGACTACCTGGCCACGCTCTGCAAGGGCTGGCAGGTGGAACAGGTCCGCCAGATCGTCGCGGAGACGCTCCACGAGCTGATCAACCCCTACGTGTACGCCGAGGCGGCCGCCCTCATCGAGGAGCACCAGGCCGCCGGGCGGGACGTCGTGCTGGTCTCCGCCTCCGGCGAGGAGATGGTCCGCCCGATCGGTGAGCTGCTCGGGGTGACCGACGTGATCGCCACCCGGATGGCGGTCGAGGACGGCCGGTACAGCGGCCAGGTCGAGTTCTACGCGGCCGGCCCGAGCAAGGTCGACGCGGTCGGCGAGCTGGCCACGGAGCGCGGCTACGACCTGGCCGACTCGTACGCCTACTCCGACTCGTACAGCGACCGGCCGCTGCTGGAGTGCGTCGGGCATCCCAGCGTCGTCAATCCGGACCGGGCGCTGCGCAAGCTGGCGGTGGAGAACTCGTGGCCGGTGCTGGAGTTCCGGCACCCGGTGCCGCTGGGCCGGCGGCTGCGCGATCGGCCCGCCGTGCCGGTCGCCGCGGCGGCGCTCGGCGTGGGCGTCGGGGTGGCCATCGGCATCGCCTGGTACGGCCGGCACCGCCGGGCCAAGGTCGCCCCGGTCGCCTGACCGATCCGCGCGGATCGAGGCGCCGAGCACCACGCGCCGCGGATCCTGCGGGCAACCGCGGCGGCGGGTTCAAGATCAGGACGCGGCGAGCACCTCGTCGCCGATGAGCTCGATCTGGTCCGCGCCGATCTCCACGGCGCTCATGTAGTGGCGGAGCCAGGAGCGGAGCCCGTCCGGGGTGCCGGTGGCGAATGCGCCGGCCGCGCCGACGTACTCCGGTTCCCGCTCCTGGTGCCCGACGTCGACGGCGACCAGCCCGCGCGGGTCGAGGCCGCTGGCGAGCAGCACCAGCCGGGCGGCGGCCCGGGCCACCACCCCGGACGGCCCGGCGAAGGGGCGCAGGTTCAGCAGCTCGCCGTGCACGACAGCGGCCAGCGCCAGCGGGGAGACCTTCGTGCCCCCGGCGACCAGGCCGGCCAGCCCGTCGAGACGCGCCGCGACCACCGGGTCGGCCACCGGCCGCCCCAGCTCGGGCTCCGCGACGACGTCGCGGGCGGCGAGGACGTGCAGCTTGGCGAGGGCCTGGCGCGGCGCCTTCGGCCAGAGCTCGCTGAGCCCCGGCAGCGCCCCGGCGACCCGCAACGCGCCCTGGAGCACAGGGTCGGTGACCGTGCCGGCCCGGACCGCCTCGCGCTCGTGCGTACGCCCCTCCAGGGCGGCGCTGGCCACCGCGGACCGGAGGCTGACCTCGGCCGCGACCTGGCCGCCGTGCCGGCGCAGCGCGCGGTGCCGGTGCGCCTGGTCGACCCGGTCGCGGGCGCGCTCGACGGCGGGCGCGATGTCGGCGAGCGCGAGCAGCGGGGCGAGCGGATCGGTGGTCACCCCGCCACGCTAGCGACCCGCCCGGCCCGGCCGGCCGTCACCCGCCGACCGGGCGACCCGGACCACCCGCGGCCGTGCCCGGCCCGATGATCAAGCCGGCTCTGGTGAACGCCGCGGTGATCAGCGGCCCGAACACCGCAACGGGCCGAAAACCGGGCGGCGACACGCCCGCGGACCGGGCGGGCCGCCGGGCGCGCGGTGCAGGCCGCTGGGCGCGCGAGGGGTAACCGGGCTGTCGCGGGCGCGCGGCGCCACGACTAACCTCAGGCGGATAGGAGATGCAGGTCACGCGACGAAGGAGTCACCGCATGAGCGAGGCATTGGCCAACTTGTTGAACGAGACGCGCCAGTTCCCGCCGCCGGCCGAGCTCGCCGCGAACGCCAACGTCACCGCCGAGGCGTACGCCGAGGCGGCGGAGGACCGGCTCGGCTTCTGGGCGCGCCAGGCCGGGCGGCTGGCCTGGGCGAAGCAGTGGGACCAGGTGCTCGACTGGTCGAACCCGCCGTTCGCGAAGTGGTTCGTCGGCGGGCAGCTGAACGTGGCGTACAACTGCCTGGACCGGCACGTGGAGGCCGGCCTGGGTGACAAGGTGGCGATCCACTGGGAGGGCGAGCCGGGCGACACCCGCACGGTCACCTACGCCGACCTGTACAAGCTCACCTGCCAGGCGGCGAACGCCCTGACCGAGCTGGGCGTCACCGCCGGCGACCGGGTGGCGATCTACCTGCCGATGATCCCGGAGGCGGCGGTGGCGATGCTCGCCTGCGCCCGGATCGGCGCCACCCACAGCGTGGTCTTCGGCGGCTTCTCCGCCGACGCGCTGACCAACCGCATCCAGGACGCCACCGCCAAGGTGGTGATCACCGCCGACGGCGGCTACCGGCGGGGCAAGCCCTCGGCGCTGAAGCCGACGGTGGACGAGGCGGTGGCGAAGTGCCCGTCGGTGGAGCACGTGCTGGTGGTCCGCCGCACCGGCGAGGACGTCGCCTGGTCGGCGAAGGACCACTGGTGGCACGAGACGGTGGAGACCGCCGCGCCGGAGCACACCGCGCAGCCGTTCGACGCCGAGCACCCGCTCTTCATCCTCTACACCAGCGGCACCACCGCCCGCCCGAAGGGCATCCTGCACACCACGGGCGGCTACCTCACCCAGACGTCGTACACCACGGACGCGGTCTTCGACCTGAAGCCGGAGACGGACGTCTACTGGTGCACCGCCGACATCGGCTGGGTGACCGGGCACTCCTACATCGTGTACGGCCCGCTCTCCAACGGCGCCACCCAGGTCATGTACGAGGGCACCCCGGACACTCCGCACAAGGGCCGGTTCTGGGAGATCGTCGACAAGTACAAGGTCACCATCCTGTACACCGCGCCGACGCTGATCCGGACCATGATGAAGTGGGGCGAGGACATCCCCGCCGGCTACGACCTGGCGTCGCTGCGGCTGCTCGGCAGCGTCGGCGAGCCGATCAACCCGGAGGCGTGGATCTGGTACCGCCAGCACGTCGGCCGAGGTGAGCTGCCGATCGTGGACACCTGGTGGCAGACCGAGACCGGCGCGATCATGATCTCGCCGCTGCCCGGCGTCACCGCGGCCAAGCCCGGCTCGGCGATGACCCCGCTGCCCGGCATCGTCGCCGACGTGGTGGACGACCAGGGCCGGTCGGTGCCGAACGGCGGCGGTGGCTACCTGGTGCTGCGCGAGCCGTGGCCGTCGATGCTGCGGACCATCTGGGGCGACGACAACCGGTTCATCGAGACCTACTGGAGCCGGTTCGCGGGCCTGTACTTCGCCGGCGACGGGGCGAAGAAGGACGACGACGGGCACATCTGGCTGCTCGGCAGGGTCGACGACGTGATGCTGGTGTCCGGGCACAACATCTCCACCACCGAGGTGGAGTCGGCGCTGGTCAGCCACCCGTCGGTGGCGGAGGCGGCGGTGGTCGGCGCGACCGACCCGACCACCGGGCAGGCGATCGTCGCGTTCGCCATCCCGCGTGGCACCGTGGACACCGCTGGCGAAGCCGGCGAGCAGCTCATCGCCGAGCTGCGCAACCACGTGGCGAAGACGCTCGGCCCGATCGCCAAGCCGCGGCAGATCATGCTGGTGCCGGAGCTGCCGAAGACCCGCTCCGGCAAGATCATGCGCCGGCTGCTGCGGGACGTGGCGGAGAACCGGTCACTGGGCGACGTCACCACGCTCCAGGACTCCTCGGTGATGGAGCTGATCTCCTCCGGCATGCAGGGCGGCAAGTCCGACGAGGACTGAGGCCCGACTCTCGGGATCATCTCGTGGGCGGGGGCGGCACGGCGTGCCGTCCCCGCCCGCTTCCGTGTCGGCCCTGCCGAACGGAAGGGCTCCGGCGGGCCGTCGTCGCGGCCGCGAACCGTGGGGTCGCTGGCGAGCCGCCATCGTCCACGGGCACGACGGACCGTCACACAGACAGATCAAGGGTCAGGAGCCGGGCGCCGCAGGACAACCCCTGTTTCGCCGGGCCGCACCGTCTTCAGCGCCGGTTCTCCGACGTCCGCTGTTCCACACCGCCGCGCATCGATCGCATCGGGGTGACACATGTGATCGGCTCACGACGACGGCCGATCGGTCGACTTCGACCCGCCCGGACGGATGGACCGTCGCTTCATTACTTGCTGTTCGGCAATCTTTCTGTCTATGTTCGCCCGGATCGGGCCGACTGTGGCGGGCGCCACTACATCGGACTCTCCGATCATCCCTCCCTCACGCCCCCAGGATTTGGAGCGGCATGAACACCACACCTCATCGGCGGCGGCGACGCATACTCGTCGCGCTGCCCGCCATCGCACTCGCCGCCACGTCACTGACCGTGACCGGCAGCGCGGCGGCCCAGACGTCCGGCCAGGCCCGAGCCACGATCGGGGCGGACGACTTCTACATCAACTACGCCGAGCCGGAGGTGCAACCGGACACGGCCGGCAAGGAGCTCAAGGGGAAGGACGGCATCTTCACGTCGGCGGCGGACGAGGCCCGGACCTACGACCGCAAGTTCGCCGGGGGCAACCCGGTGGCCGCGCGGGAGCTGGCCAAGCTGGAGGCCAAGGCGATCAAGACCGGGCAGAACCCGCGTCAGATCAAGCAGGCCAAGGGCACCCAGACCGCCAAGCTGCTGACCCTGCTGGTGGAGTTCAACGACCACGCCAACGACGACTTCACCGGCGTCATGGTGCCGAAGACGGTCTTCGAGGACCGCACCTGTGTCCCGGGCACGGTGCAGAACGGCCCGCTGCACAACGGCATCCCGGACCCGGCGTCCCTGCCCCACGAGGACAACAACTCGATGTGGGTCAAGGACTTCTCGCCCGAGCACTACGACAAGATGCTCTACACCAAGGAGGGCATCACCGAGCGGGTCCGCACCGACCTGACCGGGCCGGACGGCAAGCCGGGCATCAGCCTGGCCGGCCGGACCATGCACAACATGTACCTGGAGATGTCCAAGGGTGCGTACACGGTCGACGGGCAGGCCAGCCCGTGGATCAAGGTGCCGCACTCGGAGGGCTGGTACGCCGCCTCCCGCTGCTTCCAGGACGAGAACGGCAACTGGGTGGCCGGACGCCAGCAGTCGATGAACGGGCACCCGGACAACCCGCTCGGCGCGGGCAAGCTGGCCACCGACGCCATCGACACGCTGGCCAAGATGGACCCGACCTTCCCGTGGGCCGACTACGACATCGAGGACCAGGGCGACCGCGACGGCGACGGCAACTTCAACGAGCCGGACGGCGTGATCGATCACCTGGTGCTGGTGCACGCCGGCCAGGGCAAGTCCCGTGGCGGCGGCGACCAGGGCGTCTACGCCGTCTGGGCGCACTCCTCGGCGGTGGCCGGCGGCTACACCATCCCGGGCACCCAGCTCAAGGTGTCGAACTACATCGTGCAGCCGGAGGACGCCGGCGTCGGTGTGTTCGCCCACGAGTTCGGGCACGACCTCGGCCTGCCGGACCTCTACGACACCTCCGGCAACGCCGACTCGGATGTCGACTTCTGGGACCTGATGGCCTCGGGATCGCACTCCGGGGAGATCTTCCAGGCGCTCCCGACCCACATGGGCCTCTGGGACAAGTGGGTGCTCGGCTGGGCCGACCCGCTGACCGTCACCCCGGGTGCCGACCCGAAGGACGTGCAGCTGGGCCAGACCTCGCGTACCCCGGTCGGCACCAAGGACGGCATCAAGGTCAACCTGCCGAACAAGGTGATCACCATCGCGCAGCCGCACAGCGGCGGCAACATGTGGTACAGCGGCGCCGACCAGGACTGGGCCGACGTGAAGCTGACCCGCCAGGTCAGCGTTCCAGCGGCGGCCGACGCCAAGTTCTGGATGTGGAACAACTACGTCATCGAAGAGGACTGGGACTACGGCTTCGTCGAGGTCTCGACCAACGGCGGGGCGAGCTGGTCCGAGCTGAAGGTCTACGACGCCAGCGGCAAGCTGGTCTCCACCGACGACGGCGACCCCGACCCGAACGGCCGGCTGGCCGACTACGGCGGCAAGAAGTACGGCCTGACCGGTGACAGCCACGGCTGGCGGCACGACTACGTCGACCTGTCGGCGTACGCCGGGCAGACCGTGCAGCTGCGACTGCGCCAGGCGACCGACGCCGGGTTCCTGGAGCGCGGCTGGTTCGCCGACGACTTCTCGGCCACCGGCGGCGGCGCCACGACCTGGAGCGACGACGTCGAGAACGGCGCCAACGGCTGGACCCAGACCGGCGGCACCTGGACCGACACCACCGGCGCGGGCTGGCACACGGACTCGGGCACCCAGGTCAAGGCGCACTACTACCTGGCCGAGTGGCGCAACTTCGACGGCTTCGACAACGGCCTGAAGTACGCGTACGACACGGTGTACTCGCACGAGGCGTGGAAGGTCGACAAGCTCTCCTACAACGCTCCCGGCATGCTGGTCTGGTACCGGGACACCACGTGGGGCAACGTCAACCACGCCACCGCGCAGCTGACCGCGCTGCCGAGCTACGGCGCCAAGGGTGGCCTGCTGATCGTCGACTCGCACTTCGACCCGTTCCGTCGCCAGGGTGAGGCGGCCGCCAAGGACCCGTCGGCGCTGGACAACCTGCCCAGCCGTCCGCAGTCGGCCAACGCGGCCTTCTCGCTGAACAAGACGTACCCGTTCAAAGAGTGCCTGGAGGCGGCGGACGAGCTGTACAGCGAGTACTGCACCAACTTCGGCGCCCAGCCGGCCGTGCCGGCCTTCACCGACGCCAAGGGCTGGTACCCGGGCATCGAGATCCGGAACGGCTCGCCCTTCGCCCGGGACAGCGACGCCTCGGTGGTCATCCCGTCGAAGGGCAACGCGAAGTACACCACCCGGGTCACCAACCCCGACGGCACGCCGGCACCGGCGTACTACGGGGCGACCCTGGGCGGCGGCGCGATCGTGCTGGGTACCGGCAACCCCGGTGACCAGGGCGTGAGCTACGGCGTCTCGATCACCATCCTGAAGACCGCGAAGGACAACTCGTACGCCACGGTGCACGTCACCGCCGCGACTCCCTGACCTGGGCGGCCCGTCGACCGACGGGACACACGGCGGGGCCCGGCTGGAGCACACTGCTCCGGACGGGCCCCGCTTTCTTCTTACGCCGCCCGACATCCGGTCGACTCCTGGTGTGACATTTTCGAGCCCTCCAGCGCTCCCCTACGGGGACCCCATAATCACCGTCACGCTGGGTGGTCGTGGCCGAAACGTAATGTGAACGGGCGCCGAATGGCCTTGCCCTTTGGTCCTGATTTGCCCGTGAAAGATGGCGGCACGTCGGGTAATTGCCGCGTGACAACGATGCAAACCTCTGTCATTGTGAGTGACGCATGACATGACAGTGATGGCCTTGGCTGCCGCTGTCATGTAACAGTTCCACAAAGGAGGAGGACCTTTGAGGAGACGAGTCACGGCGGGCCTGGCTTCGGCCGCGGCCACGCTGCTGGCAGCCGGTGTCGTCACGGCCCCGGCTTCCGCCGCCCCGGCGGCGGAGCCCACCCCCGGCGCCGACAAGGCGAAGCACGGCAAGGACAGCCTCCCCGATCCGAAGGCGGATCAGCAGCGGGAGGTCAAGAAGCAGGCGATCGCCGACCTGCTGACGGGCAAGGCCAAGCTTCAGACGCGCAACGGCTCGAAGGTCATCCAGGTCAAGGACGACCTGTTCGTCGAGTACCAGCAGGCGCCGAAGACCGACCCCATCTTCACGATGCTGGTCAACTTCGGCGACAAGACCGACCCCCGTACCGGCGGCACCGCCGGCCCCGTGGTCAACCAGATCCCGGAGCCGGACCGCAACTGGGACGGCAGCGCCACCGACAACAACAGCACCCTGTGGCGCTCCGACTTCCACCGCGAGCACTACCTGGACATGTTCTACGGCGAGGGCGAGTCGTTCAAGGACTTCTACCTCAAGCAGTCCGGCGGCCGGTACACCGTCAGCGGTGACGTGAGCGACTGGGTCACCGTTCCCTACAACGAGGCGCGGTACGGCAGCAACGCCATCTCCGACGCCGACGGCTCCTGGAACTTTGTCAAGGACAGCGCCACGTCCTGGTATGACACCCAGATCAAGGCCGGCAAGACGCCCCAGCAGATCAAGGACTACCTGGCCCAGTTCGACATCTGGGACCGGTACGACTTCGACGGCGACGGCAACTTCAACGAGCCCGACGGCTACCTCGACCACTTCCAGGCGGTGCACGCCGGCGAGGGCGAGGAGGCCGGCGGCGGCGCCCAGGGCGAGGACGCCATCTGGTCGCACCGCTGGGCCGCGTTCCCCAACCTCGAGGGCAAGGCCGGCCCCGCCGGCAACCTCGCCGGTGGTGTACAGATCGGCGACACCGGGATGTGGATCCGTGACTACACCACGGAGCCGGAGAACGGTGGTCTGGGTGTCTTCACCCACGAGTACGGTCACGACCTCGGTCTGCCGGACCTGTACGACACCGCCGGCGGCGACAACGGCGTCGGCTTCTGGAGCCTGATGTCCTCGGGTTCGTGGCTGAGCCACGGCACCGACGACATCGGTTCGACCCCGGGTTACATGGACCCGTGGTCGAAGCTCTTCCTCGGCTGGCTGAACCACACCACAGTCGACTACGGCAAGGGCAGCACCCAGGTGACCCTGGGCCCGGCCGGTGACAGCGACGGGCCGAAGGCCCAGGCTGTCGTGGTCAACCTGCCCTCGCAGACCCAGACCACGAGCTACAACACGCCGTTCGGCGGGGCGTACGAGTGGTGGGGCGGCAGCGCGGACGACCTGAACACCTCGCTGACCCGCACCCTGGACCTCGCCGGCTCGACGTCCGCGTCGATCACCGCCAAGGCCCAGTGGGACATCGAAGAGGACTACGACTACCTCTACGCCGAGGTCTCCACCGACGGTGGGGCCAGCTGGCACGCGCTGAGCAACTCGCTCATCGACGCCGGCGAGACCGGTGTCGACGGCTCCACCAGCGGTAACTGGGTCGACCTGACCTACGACCTGTCGGCGTACGCCGGGCAGACCGTGCAGTTCCGCTACCGCTACGCCACCGACGGCGGCGTGCACCTGGCGGGTCCGTTCCTGGACAACATCTCGCTGACCAAGAACGGCACCGTCGCGTGGACCGACGACGCGGAGGCCCTCGCCGCGGAGTGGACCGCCAAGGGCTTCACCCGGATGACCGGCTCGGTCACCGCCACGTACCCCCGCTTCTACATCGCCGAGAACCGGACCTACTTCGGTTACGACGACACCCTGCGGACCGGTGGGTACAACTTCGGTTACGGCAACACCCGGCCGGACTTCGTGGAGCGGTACGCGAACCAGCCTGGCCTGCTGGTCTGGTACGTGAACTACGCGTACGGCGACAACAACACCTCGGCGCACCCGGGCTACGGCCTGAACCTGCCGGTGGACGTCCGTCCGGGTCAGATCAAGGCCGGCAACCAGGGCACCATCAGCAACCGCCGCAACGGCTACGACGCCACGTTCAGTCTGTACGGCAAGCCGGCCCAGACCTTCCACAAGAACGGCGTGGCGGTCACGGTCCCGGCGCTCGACCCGAACCCGCTCTTCACCGACAGCGGGGCGAACAAGTACTGGAACACCAGCAACCCGTGGAACTCGGTGAAGGTGGCCGGCACCGGCACCAAGATCGAGATCCTGCAGCAGGGCACCACCCCGACCAGCGACATGATCGTCAAGGTCACCAACTGATCGGGTAGCACGTCCGGAGGGGCCGGTGGCGGCGACGCCACCGGCCCCTTCCGCATATCCGGCGATCGAAGGGCGTCACTGCACTTCGACATAGCGCCGTTTCCCCTGCTCATCACCCTCGATGGCCGGATCCGATGTGACGGTGAAAAGCATTCCCAACAAAAAGTCGCTACAAATCGACGGACCTGTCTTCCCACCCGTCACGGGAATGTCTATGTTCACCATTGGTCCCACTCGTGGGACGACTTCACCGGCCCGTACCCCCGTTGGGCCGGTTCCCTCACACCGGAGGTACCACGTGCGCAAAGTCGCAGTGGGTCTGCTCGGGCTTTCGCTGACGGCGGCAGGTCTGGTGGCGGGCACGTCCGCCAGCGCCGCGCCGCAGCCGAAGGTGCCCGCGGCCGCCCCGTCGATTGGCGAGCAGAAGGCCCCAGCCGATCACGATCTGCCGGACAAGCTCGAGGACAAGCGCCGCGCCCTGCGGCAGGAGGGCCTGAGCGAGGTCCTCTCCGGCCGGGCGAAGCCGCAGAACATCAACGGAAGCACCGTCGTCAAGGTCGGCGAGACCGCCGGCGGCGCGGCGGCGGCGGCCGGCGCCCGGACCGCAGCACCGGGCCGAAACGGCATGAAGGACCAGTACGTCGAGCTGGCCCGGAAGCGGACCGACAAGATCTTCGTGATCCTCGCCGAGTTCGGCGACGAGCGGGACCCCGCCTACCCGGACAAGGACGAGAACTCCGACATCCCGGGTCCGACCCGGTTCGACGGGCCGCGGCCCAACGAGATCCCCGCGCCCAACCGGGCGGTCGACAACTCGACCGTGTGGCAGCCCGACTTCAGCCCGGAGCACTTCCGCCAGCTCTACTTCGGGACCGAGCCGGGAGACGAGTCGCTCAAGCAGTACTACGAGGCCCAGTCGTCCGGGCGGTACAGCGTGGACGGCACGGTCACCGACTGGGTGAAGGTCAAGTACAACGCCGCGCGGTACGGCCGTTCGGACGACCCGATCGCGGACGACGACACCGACAACCCGGCCAACGACCCGGCGGTCTGCGACAGCAGCGTCTGCCAGAACACCTGGGACCTGGTCCGGGACGCCGCCAACCAGTGGGTCGCCGACCAGAAGGCCAAGGGCCGCACCGCCGCCCAGATCAAGGCCGACATGCAGTCGTTCGACCAGTGGGACCGGTTCGACTACGACCAGGACGGCAACTTCAACGAGCCGGACGGCTACATCGACCACTTCCAGATCGTCCACTCCGGCGGCGACCAGGCCGACGGCGACCCGCACCAGGGCGAGGACGCCATCTGGAGCCACCGCTGGGCGGCCTACAACACGTCGCAGACCGGTCCGGCGAACTTCCCGATCGGCGGCACCCAGATCGGCGACACCGGCGTCTGGATCCGTGACTACACGATCCAGCCGGAGAACGGTGGCCGCAGCGTCTTCTACCACGAGTACGGCCACGACCTCGGTCTGCCGGACGACTACAACGTCCTCAGCGGTGGCGACAACAACAACGAGCACTGGACCCTGATGGCCCAGAGCCGGCTCAGCGCCAAAAACGACGGCGGCATCGGCGAGCGCGGTGGCGACCTGGGCGCCTGGAACAAGCTCCAGCTCGGCTGGCTCGACTACGAGGTGGTCAAGGCCGGGCAGAAGCGCACCATGACGCTCGGCCCGCAGGAGTACAACTCCGCCAAGCCGCAGGCCGCCGTGGTGGTGCTCCCGCAGCGGGAGTACACCTTCGACAACGGCAAGCCGTTCGAGGGCACCAAGCAGTACTTCTCCGGTAACGACGACGACCTGGACAACACCATGACCAGGACGCTCGACTTCACCGGGAAGTCGACGGCCGCGCTGTCCATGAAGGGCCGCTACTCCATCGAGTCCGGCTTCGACTACCTCTTCTTCGAGGCGTCGCTCGACGGCGGCCAGACCTGGTCGGCGCTGCCCGGCACGGCGAACGGCAAGGCGCTCCCGCCCATCTCGGGCAGCGACCCCCGGCCCGCCCTGAGCGGCAGCAGCGGCGGCAAGTGGGTCGACATCAACATTCCGATGGACGTGGCGGCCGGGAAGGTGGTCCAGTTCCGGTTCCACTACGTCACCGACGGCGGGCTCTCCGCGGGCGGTTTCTTCGGTGACGCGATCACCGTGACCGCCGACGGGCAGGCCCTGCTCAGCGACGGCGCGGAGAACGGCGCCGGTGACTGGGCGCTCAAGGGCTGGAGCATCGCCGAGGAGACCTACACCAGGCTCTTCGACAACTACTACATCGCCGGCAACCGCACGTACGTCTCGTACGACCAGTACCTGAAGACCGGCCCGTACTACTTCGGCTACGCGAACACCCGGCCGGACTGGGTCGACCACTACGCGTACCAGCAGGGTCTGCTGATCTCCTACTGGAACCTGCGGTGGGCGGACAACGACACGTTCGCACACCCGGGTGAGGGTCGAAACATGATCATCGACGCGCACCCGCAGCCGATCTACAACCTGACCGGCAACCCCTGGCGGGCCCGGGTCCAGGTCTACGACGCGCCGTTCAGCCTGAAGAAGGCGGACTCGTTCACGCTGCACATCAACAGCCAGCCGCAGTACATCCGGGGTCAGGCCGCGCAGCCGCTGTTCGACGACACCAAGCAGTACTGGTACCCGGAGCTGCCGAACCACGGCGTCAAGCTCCCGGCCACCGGCACCAAGGTCCGGGTGCTGGAGCAGAGCGGCACCTCGGTGAAGGTCCGCTTCTCCTGACCCTTGCAGGTCATCTCAGCAGCACGTGGTGCCCGGGCAGGCCTCCTGCCCGGGCATCGCCGCTTCCGGCCCCGCTCGACCGTGACCCGCGTCCCGGACAATCCCCTGATCCTCACCACCTGCGGAATCGTCGCCAGGACGCCGGGCCCTAGGCTGTGGCACATGACCGAGCAGCGTGGCGGGCCCGTCGACGAGTCCTGCGTCCTGCCCGAGGGGCCGTGGACGCACCGGTTCGTCGGCGCCAACGGCAGCCGCTTCCACGTCGTCGAGGCCGGCACCGGCCCGATGGTGCTCTTCCTGCACGGCTTCCCCGAGTACTGGCTGGCCTGGCGGGACCTGCTGCCGGCGGTGGCCGACGCGGGGTTCCGGGCGGTCGCGGTCGACCTACGCGGTTACGGCGCGAGCGACAAGCCACCCCGGGGGTACGACGGCTACACCCTCGCCGCCGACGTGGCCGGGCTGATCCGGGCGCTGGGCGAACGGTCGGCGACCCTGGTCGGCGCCGGGGCCGGCGGGCTGATCGCCTGGACGGTCGCCTCGTTCCACCCCACCCTGGTCCGGCGGCTGGTGGTGCTCGGCGCCCCGCACCCGCTCCGGCTGCGCGCCGCGATCTTCGCCGACCCGCGCGGCCAGTTCGCCGCCGCCACCCCGGCGCTGAAGTTCCAGCTCCCCCGGTACGAACACGTGCTCACCAGGGACGACGCCGCCGAGGTCGAGGCGATTCTGCGGCGCTGGGGCGGCCCACAGTGGGTGGACGGCCCGGACTTCGCGGCGTACGCCCGGTGCTGCCGCGAGGCGATGCAGATCCCGCAGGCCGCCTTCTGCGCGCTGGAGGGCTACCGCTGGGCGTTCCGGTCGGTGCTCCGGCTGCACGGCTACCGGTTCGTCCGGCTGATGCAGAAGCCGCTGGTCACGCCGACCCTGCAACTGCACGGCGCGCTGGACCCCGCCTCCCTGCCGCGCACCGCGCAGGGCTCCGGCCGGTATGTCACCGCCCCGTACGAGTGGCGGCTGCTCGACGGGGTCGGCCACTTCCCGCATGTGGAGGCGAAGGACGTGGTGCTCGGGGAGATCCTGCGCTGGACGAAGTCCTGACTCAGACCCGCTGCTCGCGCAGGTCGGCCACCTCGTTCGCCGGCGCCCACCCCTGGTAGACCCCGAAGTCGAAGGCCTCCAACCCCATCGCCCGGGCCACCGGCCAGCGTCCGCCGGTGTACTCCACCCGCAGCCAGCCGTCGTGCTCGGCCAGCACGATGAACGGCTGCCCCTGCCAGGTGCAGGTGGTCCGGACGTACGCCAGGTCGTCGACCTCGGCGACCGGGACCACCCGGACGTACCGGCCGGGGCGCACCTCGTCGAAGCCCTCACGCGGCTCCGGCTGGTAGAGCCGGACGTCGTCGCCGTCCGGGCTGGCCTGGTACTCCCGGCCCTGCCAGCGGGCCACGTAGCCGTCGCGGGTCACGACTCACCGACCCGTCGCCAGAGCAACGCGTCGCCGTCCAGGATGGCGACCACCCGCTCGGTGCCGTCCGCGCCGATCCGCCAGAGCTGCGCGCCGTGCGGCAGTCGCGCGCTGTCCACCTTGAACTCGGCGACCACGTCGCTGCTCTCCCCGGGCGCGAACCCGTTGCCCCGGAACGGCGGTCGCTCGATCACCCAGCCCTCCATCGCCCGCATCGCGGCCTCGTTCTGCCCACCGTACGGGATACGGTAGAGGCTCGGCCGGTACGCCGGCCAGCGGAGCACGTAGATCTCCTCGGCGTCGCGGGAGAAGGGCGAGTCCGGGTGGCCGAGGCCGAGCGCGTCGTACAGCTGCGCCGGGGTGGTCAGGTGGGCCAGCTCGTTGGCCCGGTGCACGAAGCCGGAGACCCGGTCGTAGCCCCGCTCCAGGTAGTAGGCGAGCTGACTCGCGGCGACCGCCTTCTGCATGCTCACCGGGCGGGTGGGGTCCTGGGCCGGCGGGGCGTGCCGGGTCGAGGTCACCGGCGCCGGCTCGGCGGCGGGCTGCTCCGGCTCGCTCTCCAGGTCGTCGCCGAGCCCCACCTCGGCGGCCCAGTTGGCCAGCCCGAGGACCTGCTCGCCGGGGTACTTCGCCCCGACCGGGGTCCCGGGGTTGACCGCGAACGACCAGCTCTCGTCCGGCCAGCGGCGGATGAGCTGGACGAACTTGACCCGTACCGTCTCGACCGGCCCGTCGGCCCGGGCCGCGAGCCGCTCCGGCGAGGTGTAGACCACCACGTACGTCTCGCCGTCCAGTTCCTCGGTCCGCCAGACGAAGCCCGGGTCACCCGGACGGCTGCCCGGCGCCGAGTCCGGTGCGGCGGGCAGCAGCACCCGGGCCAGCAGCAGGGTGGAGAGGAAGGTGTCCGTGCTGCCGCTGCCCGCCGCGCCGAGCAGGTCCTCCTCGACGTCGTTCGCCGGCACGAAGTCGACCGGCGCCGGCTCCTCGCGCCGCGGCGTGCCGGCTGCGATGGGCTGGTCGACGAGCGGTCCGGCGCCCGCCGCGGCCCCGGTCGCCGCCGGCTCGGCCGGTCGCGTGGTCGGTCTGGCGGTCTCGACCGACCGGACGTCAGGCTCCCCGGGCGCGGTGGCCGGCTGCGCGGGCGGCGGGGTCGCCTCAAGCGGCGCGGTCCGTTCTGCCGCGAACGGGGTCGCCTCAGCCGGTGGTGCGGCGAGTTCGGCCGGCGGCGCGGTCTGCGCGTAAAGCGGTACGGTCGCCTCGGCCGGCGGCGTGGTCGGCGCGAACAGCGACGCGGTCGGCTCGGTCGCGGGCGTGGTCGGTCCGGTCCGCGGTTCGACGGCGAACGAGACAGTGGGATCGGCGGCGCCGGCCCAGGGCTCGGCCGACCGGTTAGCCTCGGCGGAGACCACCGCAGCCGGGGCGACGGGGCCGCTCGGCACCTCGTACGGCTCCCGTCGTGCGGTCTCCGCCGGCTCCGTCCCGGCCGGACGGTGGTCGGCCCACCCCGCCGGTTGACCGCCCGCCGGCTCGGTGAGGTCGCGGGACTCGATGACGGTGCCCTCGATGACGATCGGCGAGAAGGTCCGCCGGGGCGCGGGCGGAGCCGAGACCGGCTCGGCGACCGACGGGGGCGGCTCCTCGGCCTCCGCCCCGGCGACGAACGGCTGGGCGGCCGGGCCGGTGCGGCCGGCGGGGGCGAGGATCGGCTGGGTCTGCTCGTCCGCCCCGGACCCTCCGGCGGGCGTCGGGCGACGACGGGGCAGGGCCTCGGTGGGGTCCCCGCCGGCGGCCGGGTCGGCCGGGCGGAAAGCCATGGTCGGCGACGCAGCGGGCGACTCGGGCCGCGGGCGCGGAAGCCCCGGCGCGGGCTCGGCGGGCGCGTCGACCCGGAACGCGCGGGTCGCCTCCTCCGGCACCGGCTCGGCGAGGGGTCGGCGACGCGGGAACGGCTGGCCGCCCCGACCGAGGCGGGACGGCGGCACGGGCGGGTCACCCGTGCGGTGCGACTGGTCCAGCGGCGACGACCGCCGGGACACCCGCCCGGACGCGGGCTCGAAGAAGGACCGGGCGGGGGTGGGCGCCGGGTCGTGACTCCCGCCGTTCACGGCCGCCGCCCCGGGCCGGCCGGAGGTCGGGCCGGAGCCGAACGGGTCCTGGTCGTCGGGGCGGCGCCGGAGGTCGTTGAGCCAGCCGGAGAGGCCTTCGGCACCGTTCTGCGTCCCCGCCGCGGGCGGGGCGAGGTGGGCACGGTCGACCGGTTCGGTCGGCTCGGCGCCGTTCCGGCCGGTGGGTGCGCCGTCCCCCGGCCGGTCGCCGGAGCGCCGGTCACCGGTGTCGACCGAGGAGCGGGCCGGCTCGCCGCCGGCCCGCCCGGGCGATGTCGGGTGGGCGGCCGCCGGTCGGGCGTCCGGTGCCGCCGGCTGCCGGGTCACCTGGGGAACGCCGGGCGCGGCGGCCGCCGGCGGAACCGGGGGCCGGGCCGGCGCGGTCGGGATCGGCACGGTCGACGGCTCCGGCGCAGCGGGCGGCGGAGCCGGAGCGGACCCGCCGAAGGCCGGGGAGACCGGCGTGCCGGGGGCGGCCGGGGAGACCGGCGCGTCCCGACCCGGCACGGTGGCGCTGGCCCGGGCGCGGACGGCCGTCTCGACCCGTTCGAGGCGGGCCCGGGCGCCCATGGTCCGGCCGGGCAGCCGGACGTCCCCCCGGGAGAGCTGCGCGACGAACCACGCGGGCAGATAGCCCTCAATCGGCAGCCCGGGGTTCACCGCCAGCCACCACTCATGGTTCGGCCAGTCCGCCGCGAGGGCGGCGTACGGGACGCGCCGGGTGGTGCCCGGGTTCTCGCCCAGGCAGGACCGCAACGCGGTGACCGACGTAAATGCCAGCACGTGCGTCCGGCCACCGGTGGTCCAGGTCCCCCACCCCATCGGCGCCTGTCCGGCGGGCCCCTCCGCAGAGACCGGCAGCAGCAGGTCGACGCGGGTCAGAATGCGGAAGTAGAGCTCCTGGTCCTGGGCGCGCAAGGCGTCCCGCATCGCCACCTCGGCCTCGGTAGCCGGTTCCCATCCGGTCACGGCCACCTCTCCTCCCGCGAACAGGCCATAGGTATCGCGTACAACCTACAAGGTAGTAACAAGATCACAATGGCTGGCCATCGTCGGTCCACCGGCCCGGCGCGGAGGCGTTAACATCGCGTTCCGGAGTCGCCACGATACGGAGGCGGTCGATGTCCCGGCCCATCGCGTGCCCGGCCCTGGCCGTCCTGGCGGCGGTCGTCACCACCGTCCTGCCGGCCGCGCCGGCCACCGCCCGGGCCGCGCCGGCCTGCTCCGCGCCGCCCGCGCCGGTCCGCCCGGTGGTCGACCAGCCGTGGCCCCAACAACGGTACGCCCCGGACCGGCTCATCCCGTTGGCGACCGGCGCCGGCGTGGTCGTCGCGGTGGTCGACTCGGGGGTGGACCGGCGGCACCCGCAGCTGGCCGGCCGGGTGCTCGACGGCGTCGACTTCCTCGACCCCGGCGGCGACGGCACCCGGGACTGTGCCGGCCACGGCACCGGGGTGGCGAGCATCGTCGCGGCGGCGCCCCGCCCGGGGGTGGCGTTCCGCGGGCTGGCGCCGGACACCCGCATCCTGCCGGTGCGGGTCAGCGAGCAGCAGGTGGTCGACGGGCGGGAGTCGGGGCGGACGGTCGGCGCGGCCGACTTCGCCCGGGCGATCCGTTGGGCGGTCGACCACGACGCCGACGTGCTCAATCTCTCCGTCGTGCTCTACGCCGACAATCCGGCGGTCCGCTCGGCGATCGCGTACGCGGTCCGCCGGAACGTGGTCGTGGTGGCCGCCGCGGGCAACCTCCACGACAGCGGGGACCCCCGCCCCTACCCGGCCACTTACGACGGGGTGCTCGGGGTGGGCGCGATCGGGGCGGACGGCGTGCGGGCGGCCTTCTCCCAGGCCGGCCCGTACGTGGACCTGGTCGCGCCCGGCGGCGACGTGCTGATGGCCGTCCCCGGGCAGGGGCACCACCGGGCGGCGGGGACGAGCTACGCGGCGCCGTTCGTGGCGGCCACCGCGGCGCTGCTGCGGCAGTACCGCCCGGAGCTGACCGCGACGGAGGTGGCCCGCCGGATCGTCGACAGCACCGACCCGGCCCCGGGGCGCGGCGACGGCTACGGCGCCGGGGTGCTGAATCCGTACCGCGCGGTCACCGAGACATCCGGGCCGGTGGCGGGCCGGCCCGGAGAGGCCGCCGCGCTCCCGGTGGGCGGCCCCGATCCGGCGGCCGCGTCGCACCGGGCCCGGCGGGCGGCGGCACGGCACCGGGCGCTGCTGGTGGCCGGCGTGGCCGGGGCGACGGCGACGGCGCTGGTGCTGCTGGCGGTGGTGCTGCCCCGCGGCGCCCGCCGCCGCTGGCGCCCGGCCGGCCCGGCCTGACCCTGCAGCGGAAGCAGGGCCGGAGCCGGTCGGGGACGTGGCGGAGCCGGTCGGCGACCCGGACGGCGGCGGGATCGGGCGGGCTGCCCGACGCCGCCGCCGCGCGGCCGTCACTGGAACAGGTTGACGTTCCGCTTCTCGGTGTCGAGATAGTCGGCGGCGGAGTCGTCCACCGCCAGCTTGATGTCGCGCAGCATCGCCTGCAGGTCCTGCGAGGCGGACCGCCATCTCGCCTGCCTCTGCTCGTACGCCTCCCGGGCCGCACCGTTCCAGCTCGCCACCAGCGGCGCGGCGTCCCGTTCGAGCTGCCCGAGCTGGCTGTCGAGCGTGTTCAGCGCCTTCTGGATGTCCGCGCCGGCCTGCTGCAACGCGGCGAAGTTGACGACCAGCACACCGTGGTCCATCGGATTCCCTCCCGGTGGGTCAGAGCGGCAACTGGATGCCGCGGTTGGTGCCGGCGACCCGGCTGGCGGCCTCGGTGTCCGAGACGTCGTACTGCTGGCCGGCGGTGCGGATCGCGGCGGCGGTCTCCCGCAGGGCCCGCTGCAGCGCCGCCTGGTCCTGCGACCACTGCTGCTTGACCTGCTCGAACGAACGCCCGCCGGCGCCCCGCCAGGCTTGCTGCAACACCTCCAGCTCGGCCATCAGGCCGCTCAGCATGGTCTGCAACGACTGGTCCACCTGCTCGAACTTCGCGGCGGTCTGCTGCATCACCGCGGCTTCTGCCTGGGTCTGGGACACCCGGACGTCACCTCGTCTCCTCGGTCGGGCTGGTCGTGGAACGACCACCGTGGACGGTCCGTGGCGCGGGGCCGGCGTCGTGGGGCGGGACGGCTGCGCGCTCGACGGAACTCGTCGCTGACGGTAGCCGCCCGACTGCGGTTGTGCCACCCCCTCGGCATCCCCTGTGGACAACGGCCGTAACAGTGAACCCTTACGATGAGCCACGCCATCGTCACCCGAGGATCGGCGGAGGAGGAGCGGTGACTGCGACCAGGACCGCACTCCCGGCTCCGGCGACCCGCCAGCCCCTGCCACCACAGTGGATGCCGGCCGGCGCGCGACCGCTCTCCGGCCTGCGGGCCGGTCAGATCGTGGCGGCACAGCTGGCCGTGGCGGTGCTCGTCGCCGCCGTCGGCCGGGGGGTGGCCGTCACCGCCGCCGCCCTGCTGCTGGCCGCCCTGCTGCTGCCCGCCGCCTGGGTCCGGGTCCGCGGCCGCTGGCTCTTCGAGTGGCTGGTCGTCGGCCTGGCCCACCTCACCCGCCGGCGCTCCCTGCCACCGGCCGCCGGCCCGGCCGCCCTGGTGGATCTGGTGTCCCCCGGTGCCGAGGTGCGCTCCGCCGAGCTGGCCGGCGGCCCGGCCGCCGTGGTCGACGACGCCGCCGGGCTGACCGCGCTGCTGGAGATCGGCGACCCGGCCGACCTGCTCGGCGACGGTCGGCGCACCCTGCCGCCGCCGCTGTCCCTGCTGCCGGCCCCGAGCGCGGAGAGCCCACCGGTGCGGGTCCAGCTCCTGCTCTCCGCGTCGCCGGCCCCGGCCACCGGTGCCGGCACCGCCGGCACGTCGTACCGGCAGCTCACCGACGGGCGGCTGGCCGCGCGGGACCGGGCCGTGCTCGCCGTCCGGGTGCTGCGCGTGGACGGCTGGTCGGACGAGGAGCTGCGCCGCGCGCTCTCCGGCACGGTCCGGCGGATCGTCCGCCGGCTCGGGCCGCTGACCGGCCGGCCGCTGGGCGGGCCGGCCGCGCTGCGGGTGCTCGCCGAGCTGGCCCACCACGATGCCGGCGCGCCCACCCGCGAGTCCTGGCAGACCGTGGGGGCCGGTGGGCTGCTGCAGGCCGCGTTCCGGCTGCGTCGGTGGCCGGATCCGCGTACCGACGCCGGGCGGCGGCTGGTGTCCCGGCTGCTCGCGCTGCCGGCCACCGCCACCACCGTCTCGCTCTGCGTCGGCCCGCGCGCCGGCGCCGACCCCGCGCCGGTGCCGGCCGAGCTCACCGTACGACTGGCCGCCTGGACGGCCGCGGAGTTGGCGGTCGCCGACCGGGCGCTGCGTCGGCTCGTCGCCGACCTCGGCGGCGAGGTCCGCCGGCTCGACGGCGAGCAGCTGGGCGGGCTGGCCGGCACCCTGCCGCTGGCGTCGGCGCGAGCCGACGGCACGGTGGGCGGGCCGGCCCTGGACGCGCTGGAGCTGAGTCTTGGCGAGGCGGGGCTGATGGTGGGCGCGAACCGGCACGGCGGGGCGGTCACCGTCCGGCTGTTCCGTCCCGAGCCGACCCGGGTGCTGCTCGTCGGCGGGGTACGGGTCGCGCAGCTGCTCGTGCTGCGGGCGCTGGCCCTGGGCGCCCGGGTGGTCGTGCAGACCGCCCGACCGCGGGCCTGGGAGCCGTTCGTCCGGGGGGTCGGCGCGCCCGGCGGGGCGGTGCCGGTGATCCCGCCCGGGCGGCCGGTGGGCGGGCCACCGGGATCGCCGTTGCAGCCGCTGCTGCTCGTGGTCGACGCCGGCGCGGCGCCGGACGGGGCCGGGCCC
The DNA here is from genome assembly GCF_052814115.1 of Micromonospora sp. IBHARD004. Classification (NCBI taxonomy): domain Bacteria; kingdom Bacillati; phylum Actinomycetota; class Actinomycetes; order Micromonosporales; family Micromonosporaceae; genus Micromonospora; species Micromonospora sp. IBHARD004. Next base: position 402,293 of record NZ_CP199934.1, on the reverse strand, counting down.
GAGGCGGCCTGGCAGTCCACCCTGGTCGTCCGGGACGGGCTCACCCCGGCGGACGTGGACGCACTGGCCCGGGCGGACCTGGCGATCCTGCAACCACTGGACCCGGGTGAGGCGACCCTGGCCGGGGGCGCCCTGGGGCTGGGCGGCTCGGCGGAGTGGCTGACCCGGATCCGGGACGACATGGTCGCGGTGGTCAACCGGCGGGCGCTGCGCTGGGCGCTGCTCTCCCCGACGCCGATCGAGTCGCAACTGGTCGGCCGCCCCGCCCGCCGCTGACGACCCGGCCGCCGAACGGCGGATTCGTCGATCTTCACGGCTTCCGCCGGTGGACGGTCCGTGGCACGATCCCCGCCATGGGTTTTCTGAAGGGTCTTCTGATCCGGCTGGGCTCGACGGCGGTGGCCTTCTGGCTGGCCACGCTGCTCATCCCGGGCATCTCGCTGAATTCCGACTCGGTCACCGAGACGATCACCACCCTCGTGCTGGTCGCGGTGATCTTCGGGGTGGTCAACGCCGTGCTCCAGCCGATCATCAAGACCGTCGGCTGTGGCTTCTACCTGTTCACCCTCGGCCTGATCGCCCTGGTCGTCAACGGGCTGCTCTTCCTGCTCACGAGCTGGATCGCCGACCAGGCCGGGCTGCCGTTCCACGTGGACGGCTTCTGGCCGGCCGCGGTGCTCGGCGCGCTCTTCGTCGGCATCGTCACCTGGATCCTCGGCGCCGTCCTCGACCGCGACTGACCACCCGACCCATCCGATTCCCGCCCGCCGGCCAGTCCAGCGGGCGGGAATTGGCTGGTGAGGACCGGATGGGCCGGGACTAGCGTCACCGGGGTGTTCACCCTGACCCGCCCTGACGGTTACCAGCTCAGCACCGACCCGGACCGGATCGACCTCGACCTCGTGCACCGGTGGCTCTCCACCGACGCGTACTGGGCGCTCGGGCGGGACCGGGAGATCGTCGCGCGCGCCTTCGCCGGCTCGGTCGGCTTCGGCGTCTACCGGCCCGGTGACGGGCGCCAGGTGGCGGTGGCCCGGGTGGTCACCGACCGGGCGACGTTCGCCTGGCTCTGCGACGTCTACGTCGACCCGGCGGAGCGCGGGCGCGGGCTGGGCACCTGGCTGGCCGGCGCGGCCCGCGACCACCTGGCCGGGCTGGGCGTACGCCGGATCGTGCTGGCCACCGCCGACGCGCACGAGGTGTACGCCAAGGTCGGCTTCGCCCCGGTCGAACCCGACCGGTGGATGCAGCTCGACCAGCGGGTGAACCCGGTCACCGGAAAGGATCAGCAGGCCGCTTCGCCACTTACGGTGGAGGCGTGAACCCGATCCGCCTCGGCTACCTCTACGGGCTCGGCGCGTACCTGCTCTGGGGCTTCTTCCCGCTCTACCTGAAGCTGCTGCGCCCGGCCGGGCCGATGGAGATCCTCGCCCACCGGATCGTCTGGTCGGTGGCCTTCGTGGCGCTGCTGCTCGCCGCGATGCGCAACGTCGGCTTCCTGCGGGCGCTGCTGCGCCGGCCCCGGGCGCTGGCCGGCATCGCCGCCGCCGCCGCGCTGATCGCGGTCAACTGGGGCACCTACATCTACGGGGTGAACTCGGACCGGGTGGTGGAGACCGCCCTCGGCTACTTCATCAACCCGCTCGTCTCGGTGCTGCTCGGGGTGCTCGTGCTGCGGGAGCGGCTGCGGCCGGCGCAGTGGGCGGCGCTGGGCGTCGGCGCGCTGGCGGTGGCCGTGCTCACCGTCGACTACGGCCGACTGCCCTATCTGGCGCTCACCCTGGCCTTCAGTTTCGCCTGCTACGGGTTCGTGAAGAAGCGGCTGGGGCTGCCGGCCGCGGAGGGCCTCTTCGTGGAGTCGGCGGTGCTGGCGCTGCCGGCACTGGCGTACCTGGGGTGGCTGAGCCTGCGGGGCGACTCGACGTTCGGACACGTCTCGACCGGGCACACGGTGCTGTTGGTGCTGGCCGGGGCGGCGACCGCCATCCCGCTGCTGCTCTTCGCCGGCGCGGCGAACCGGCTGCCGCTCTCCACGCTGGGCATGCTGCAGTACCTCGCCCCGATCCTGCAGCTCGGCTGCGGGGTGCTGATCTTCCACGAGCCGATGCCGCCGGCCCGGCTGGCCGGCTTCGCCCTGGTCTGGCTCGCGCTGATCGTCTTCACCGCCGACGCCGTCCGCCACTCCCGCCGTACCCGCGCCGAGGCGCGGACGCCGGCCCCGGTCGCCGCCGGCGCCCGCTGATCGCGGATCAGCGGGCGTCGTAGGCCAGCACGGGGGTGTTGTCCCCACGGAGCAGTTCCAGCCGGACCAGCTCGCCGCCGGTGAAGCGGGTGGCGCCGGTCAGGCGGACGTCCTCGCCGGGGGCGGCCAGCCAGGAGCCGATCTGCTCCGTCGCGCCGTCCGGGCCGTGCGCCACCAGCCGGAAGGTCCACGCCTGGCGGTGCCCGCCCCACTGGTCGTAGCCGCAGTGCATGGTGACCTGGGTCCCCCAGTCGGTGCGGGTCAGCCCGATCTCGGCGTGCACGGGCACCGCGCCGGCGACCGGCCGCATGGCCACCATCGGCACCTCCGCAGGGGTGGCGGCGTCCGGACGGGCCAGGGTCACCCCGACCCCCACCAGCACGGCGAGCACGGCGGCGGCGAGCGCGGTCAACGCGTACCGTTGGCGGGACCGAGACCGCTCGCGGCGCCGGCGCTCCCGCGCGGCGTCGAGCAGCGCGGGCACCCGGGAGGTCTCGGACGCGGCCGGGAGGAACTGCTCCAGCCCGGCCGGGTCGAGCCGACCGAGGAGCCCGGGCAGGACGGCGATCTCGGCGACCGCCTCCCGGCAGGCCGCGCAGCCGGCCAGGTGCCGCTCGTAGGCGGCGCGCTCGGCGGGAGCGAGAGCGCCCAGCACGTACGCGCCGTCGTCGTGCGCGAACTCGCACCGGGTCATCGGGTCACCCCCATCTCGGCCAGGACCAACCGTAGTGAGCGCAGCGCGTAGTGGGTGCGCGACTTCACCGTGCCCGGCGGCACGCCCAGCCGGGCGGCCGCCTCGGCCACCGACCGCCCCTGGTAGAAGCACTCGACCAGCACCTCACGGTGGGTCGGGCTGAGCTGGTTCAACGCCTCGGCCACGGTCCACGCCTCCACCGCGCGCTCCGCTTCGTCGACCGTGTCGGCGGGCTCGGGCAGCTCGTCGGTGTAGACCTCGCCGACCCGCGTGGACCGGCGCCGCCAGGCGTCGATCGCCAGGTTCCGGGCGGTGGTGAAGAGCCAGGCGCGGACCGAGCCGCGGGTGGGGTCCAGCGCCTCCGGGTGCCGCCACGCCCGCAGCAGCGTCTCCTGCACCAGGTCCTCGGCCCGCGACCGGTCGCCGTTGACCAGCCGGAGGGCGTGCGCGAAGAGCGCGTCGGCGTGCTCGTCGTGCAACGCGCGCAGCAGTTGGGCGTCGTGGTCGCTGATGGCGCTCTCCTCCCTTTCGACGGCGAGTCCGGCAGGCGGGTTCGTCCGTGCATACGTGCGGTGCCCCCGATCGGTTCAGCGCAGCTCGGGCCGCAGGTGTTCACACCCGGTTCACATCCGGGCCGACCCACGCTCACCGCGCCCTGGCAGCGTCCGACCGGTACGCGCGCGGGTGATCCCAGCGTGCCACGACGTCTTCTCAGGAGGCCTCTCCCCATGAGCGACCGTCCCCGGCTGCTCCCGCTGCTGGGCGCCAACCGCCACGGCAGCCGCGACGCGATGACTTGTTTGTACCGCTGCGGCAACGCCTGTGACCACCCGGTACCCAACTCCTCCGACAACCCGTACTTCGGGGATCTGGTCGACGCCGAGGTCTCCCGGCGCGGCGTGGTCCGGGCCGGCGCCGTGGGCGCGCTGGTCCTCGGCTTCGGGGGCGCGGCCGTGGGCGCGCTGGCCGGCGCCGCTCCGGCCGCCGCCGCCCCGACCGCGCCCGCCGTGCCGGACGCGGCCGAGGCGGCCGCCGCGCCGGTCGGCGTGGGCAGCGGCGCGCTGACCTTCAAGCCGATCCCGCCGAACAAGCTCGACGCCCTGGTGGTGCCGAACGGGTACGACCACGCCGTCGTGATCAAGTGGGGCGACGCGGTGGTGCCCGGCGCGCCCGCGTTCGGCGTGCACGCGCAGACCGCCGCCGCGCAGGCGATGCAGTTCGGCTACAACAACGACTTCGTCGGCGTGCTGCCGATCGACCGGAAGCGGGCGCTGCTCGTGGTCAACCACGAGTACACCAACGAGGACCTGATGTTCCCCGGCTTCACCGGGATCGACGCCCTCTCGGTCGAGCAGCTGCGCATCGCGATGGCGGCGCACGGCATGTCCGTGGTGGAGCTGGAGCGGGCCGACGGCACCGGGCGGTGGCGGCCGGTCGACCACGGCCGGCGGCCGTACAACCGGCGGGTCACCGCGCTGGCCACGAAGTTCGAGGTGACCGGCCCGGCCGCCGGCTCGGCCTGGCTGCGCACCGCCGCCGACCCGAAGGGTCGTACGGTGATCGGCACGCTGAACAACTGCTCCGGCGGGGTCACCCCGTGGGGCACCGTCCTGTCCGGCGAGGAGAACTTCAACCAGTACTTCGTCGGCGGCGACGGCGCGCCGGAGGAGCTGAAGCCGAAGCTGGCCCGGTACGGCATCCCCACCGACGTGCGCTACCCGAGCGGCAGCCGCAAGTGGGACCGCGCCGACGAGCGCTTCGACCTGGCGAAGCACCCGAACGAGGCGCACCGGTTCGGCTGGGTCGTCGAGATCGACCCGTTCGACCCGGAGAGCCGGCCGCGCAAGCACACCGCGCTGGGCCGGTTGAAGCACGAGGGCGCCAACGTCATCGTGGCGCAGGACGGGCACGTGGTCGCGTACATGGGCGACGACGAGCGGTTCGACTACCTGTACAAGTTCGTCTCGGACAAGAAGTTCATGCCGGGCAACTCGTGGGTGGCCCGCAAGCACAACCTGACCCTGCTGGAGTCCGGCACGCTCTACGTCGCCCGGCTGGCGGGGAACAGCGCCGCCGAGATCGACGGTTCCGGGAAGCTGCCGACCGACGGGGCGTTCGACGGCCGCGGCGAGTGGATCAAGCTGGTCAGCGGCAACCGGTCGTACGTGGACGGGATGACCGCCGCCGACGTGCTCACCTTCACCCGGCTCGCCGCCGACAAGGTCGGCGCCACCAAGATGGACCGGCCGGAGGACGTCGAGCCGAGCCTGCTGACCGGCAAGGTGTACGTGGCGCTGACCAACAACACCGACCGGGGCAAGGCCGGCAAGGCGCCCGCCGACGAGGCGAACCCGCGCAACCTGAACAAGCACGGCCAGATCCTGGAGCTGGTCGAGGACCGCGGCGACAACACCGCCGAGACCTTCGCCTGGTCGCTGCCGATCGTCTGCGGCGACCCGACCGACCCGGCCACCCACTTCGCCGGCTACGACAAGTCGCAGGTCTCGCCGATCTCCTGCCCGGACAACGTCGCCTTCGACGCCACCGGCAACCTCTGGATCTCCACCGACGGCAACGCGCTGGGCAGCAACGACGGCCTCTTCGCCACCGCCGTGGAGGGCCCGGAGCGGGGGCATCTGAAGCAGTTCCTCACCGTGCCGCTCGGCGCGGAGACCTGCGGCCCGTTCATCACCAAGGACAACCGTTCGGTCTTCGTGGCCGTGCAGCACCCGGGTGAGATCACCGGCGCGTCGGTGGAGAAGCCGGCGTCCACCTGGCCGGACGGCGACTTCGCCAAGCCCGGCGTGGTGGTCACCTGGCGCCTCGACGGCGGCCCGATCGGCAGCTGACGTTCCCCGTGGCGGCCCGGCGCTGGACCGCCACCCGAAGGGCCCCGCTCCCCGCCAGGGACGGGGCCCTTCGCCGTCGCCCCGACCGGGCCGAGGTGCGGCAGGGCGCGATGTCCCGGCGAGCTGACGCCGCGACCGGCCGCGACCGGCGGTGCCGGTCAGCCCTCCGCGGCGATGCCGTCGGCGACGGCCCGGGCGACGGTGAGCAGCTTGGCCCGGACCACCCGGGCGGAGGTCATCATCTCGCTGGCCGGCAGCGCGCATGCGAGCACCAACCGGCGCTCGATGTCCTTGTCCGGGGTGATGAGCACGGCGGCGCAGGCCACGCCCTGCCGGAACTGCCCCAGCTCCAGCTGCATGCCGCGCCGGTCCCCGGCGGCCAGGTCGGCCTCGAACGCCTCGGTGGTGGTCAGGGTGGCGCTGGTGAACGGCCGCATGCCGTACTCGCGCAGGTAGCGGAAGCGCTGCTCGGCGGTGAGGGTGGCGAGCAGGCTCTTGCCGAGCGCGGTGGCGTGCGCGCCCTCGTCGAAGCCGGGCACCAGGTCCTCCAGGTACGGCGAGCGCGACCCCTCGGCGACCGCCGTGACGGCCACCTGGCCGCCGACGAAGCGCCCAAGGTAGTGGCTGTACCCGGTGTCGACCGCCGCCCGGCGCAGGGACTCACCGACGGCCGGCGGCCCACGGAAGGCGGTCACCAGCTCGCGGTAGCGGTCGGCCACCTCCAGCCCGACGATGTACGTCCCGTCCTCGCGGCGGATCACGTAGCCCTCGTACGCCAGGGTGCGCACCAGGTGGTAGGTCGTGGCCACGGTCAGCTCGCAGCGGCGGGCGATCTGCTTGACGGTCAGGCCCTTCGGCGCACGGCCGACCGACTCGAGCACTCGAAGCGCGCGGGACACGCTCCGGATCAGGTCCGAAGGTTCCGCCAAGGGGTCGCGCACAACCACCTCCGCCGCCGGGGACTTACACCATATGAAAAACAGGCCGAGTGTGGAATGCCTGTTCGGATCGAGGATGCCAGATCACCAGGCACAGCCCGTGCACCGACAGACACGATCCGCTGCCAAAACGTGACCGGCGTAGGTTTGCCTGACCATGACCGACACCGTTCTCGACCCGGCGCCTCCCGCGCCCCGCCGGACCGTCCGGGCCAGCGCGGGCGCCATCGCCACCACCATCGCCTGCGTGCTGCCCGTCTTCCTGGTCGGCGGCCTCGCCGTGCAGATGGGCCACGACCTCCACTTCTCCCCCGCCGGGCTGGGCCTCGCCGTGTCGGTCTACTTCGGGATCAGCGCCCTCGCCTCCGTACCCTCCGGGGCGCTGGTCGAGCGGTACGGCCCGGCCGTGGTCGCCCGCGCCGGCATCCTGCTCTCCGCCGGCTCGCTGCTGGCCGTGGCGACGCTGGCGCGGTCGTACCCGGTGCTGGTCGCGCTGCTCGGGCTCAGCGCCGCCGCGAACGCCCTCGGCCAGCTCGCCAGCAACGCCGCGCTGGCCCGGCACGTCCCGGCGCACCGGCAGGGGCTGTCGTTCGGGGTGAAGCAGGCCGCGATCCCGGTCTCCACGCTGCTGGCCGGCGCGGCGGTGCCCACCATCGCGCTGACCGCCGGCTGGCGGTGGGCGTTCGTGGCGGCGGCCGTGGCCGCGCTGGCCGCGCTGCCGGCCGTACCCCGGCAGGAGGGCGGGCGGCCGGCGCGGGCCGCCGCCACCCGCGCCGGCCGGGCGACGTGGGCCCTGGTGGTGGTCGGACTGGCGGCGACGTTGGCCGCGGCGGCGGCCAACGCCCTGGGCACCTTCGTGGTGGACTCCTCGGTCGGCCGGGGGCTGTCGCCCGGCCTGGCCGGCCTCACCCTGACCCTGGGCAGCGCCGTGTGCGTGGCGGCCCGGGTGGGCGCGGGCTGGCTCGCCGACCGCCGGGCCGGCGGGCACGTCGCCCTGATCGCCGGGATGCTGGTGGTCGGCGCCGGCGGGCTGGGCCTGCTCGCGCTGGCCGGCCCGGTGCCGCTGATCGCCGGCGTCGTGCTCGGCTTCGGCCTCGGCTGGGCCTGGCCCGGGCTGATGAACTTCGCGGTGGTCAGGCTGCACCCGCAGGCCCCGGCCGCCGCCACCTCGATCACCCAGACCGGGGTGTACGCGGGCGGCTGCCTCGGCCCGCTCGCCCTCGGCACCGTCGCCGCCCACCTCGGCTACCCCGTCATGTGGGCCGTCGCGGCGGCGTCGATGCTCGTCGCCGCCACCCTCATGCTCACCGGCAGCCGCCTCCTCACCCACCCCTGACGCCCGCCCCGGTCGGGCGGGATGGGGCCGGGGGCCGGGGGGTCAGCTGGTGCGGTCGGCGATGTAGTCGCAGAGGGATTCGAGGGCGCGGCGGGCCGGGCCCTCGGGGAGGGGGGCGAGCTGGGCCCGCGCATCCTCGGCGTAGCTGCGGACGGTCTCCCGCGCGCGCTTGAGCGCCGGGGACTCGCGGAGCAGGCCGAGCGCCTCGGCGTGGAGCGCGTCGTCGACCAGCGGGCCGGTGGACAGGATCTCCCGCAGCCGGACGGAGGCGGCGTCGGAGTCGTCCGCGGCGAGCGCGTAGAGCACCGGCAGGGTCGGTACGCCCTCGCGCAGGTCGGTGCCGGGGGTCTTGCCGGACTGCCTCGATTCGGAGGCGATGTCGAGCAGGTCGTCGGAGAGCTGGAAGGCCACCCCGATCGTCTCGCCGTACCCGCCCAGGGCCTCGATGTGCTCGGGGGACGCCCCGCCGAACATGCCGCCGAAGCGCGCCGAGGTGGCGATCAGCGAGCCGGTCTTCTCGGCGATGACGTGCAGATAGTGGGCGACCGGATCCTCGCCGCCGCGCGGGCCGACGGTCTCCGCGATCTGACCGTGGACCAGCCGGGCGAAGGTGCGCGCCTGCAGGCGTACCGCCTCGGGGCCCAGGTCGGCCGCGATGTCCGCGGCGCGGGCGAAGAGGTAGTCGCCGACCAGGATGGCCACCGAGTTGGTCCAGCGCGAGTTGGCGCTCGGGGCGCCCCGCCGCACGGCCGCCTCGTCCATCACGTCGTCGTGGTACAGCGTCGCCAGGTGAGTGAGCTCCATCACCACGGCGGCCGGTACGACCTGCGCGTCGGCCGGATCGCCGAACTGCGCGCTCAGCGCCACCAGCAGCGGGCGGAACCGCTTGCCGCCGGCCTCCACCAGGTGCCGGGCAGCCTCGGTCACGAGCGGGTCGGCGCTGGCCACGCTGGCCCGCAGCTCACCCTCGACGTCCTCCAGCAGGCCCAGCACGGAGGCCTCGACGCGGGGATCGGCGAGGTGCAGGCCGAGCGCGCCGAACTGACCCGTGCCCTCCGGACCCCGACGACCGCCGGAGCCGGTGGCACCTGAACGCTCGCCAGCCGGAATCACCACGTCTTCAACCATGCCACACCCGCTCGACCTGCCCCGGACAGGGGGATACGGACCGGGGGCCGGTACGCCACGGCGTACCGGCCCCCGGTGGAACGACGTCGGTCATCGCACGAATTCGGCGGCGCCGTTGGCCAGGTCGAGCAGCGGCGCCGGGGCGACCCCCAGGACCAGGGTGGCCAGCACGCCGATCACCAGGGCCGCCGAGGTGAGCGCGCCCGGCACGATCACCGTCGGGGTGGCGTCGCCCGGCTCGGAGAGCCACATCATCACCACGACCCGCAGGTACGGGAAGGCCAGCACCATGCTGGTCAGCACGCCGGCGATCACCAGCCAGGCCTGGTTGGCGTCCAGCGCCGGGGCGAAGACGGCGAACTTGCTGGTGAAGCCGCTGGTCAGCGGGATACCGGCGAAGGCGAGCAGGATGAAGGTGAAGATCGCCGCGAAGAACGGCGAACGCCGGCCCAGCCCGGCCCAGCGGGACAGGTGGGTGGCCTCCCCGTCCGCGTCCCGGACCAGGGTCACCACGGCGAACGCGGCGAGCACCGAGAAGCCGTACGCGACCAGGTAGAACATCGTGCCGGAGAGCCCGTCCCGGCTGGGCGCCAGCACGCCCACCAGCAGGTAGCCGGCGTTCGCGATCGACGAGTACGCCAGCAGCCGCTTGATGTCGGTCTGGGTGACCGCCAGCACCGCGCCGACCAGCATGGTCAGCACCGCCACCGCGCCGAGGACCGGGGTGAAGTCCCAGGCCGCCCCGGAGAACGCGACGTGGAAGACCCGCAGCAGGGCACCGAACGCGGCGACCTTCGTGCAGGCCGCCATGAACCCGGTGACCGGCGTCGGGGCGCCCTGGTAGACGTCCGGCGTCCAGACGTGGAACGGCGCGGCGGCGGCCTTGAAGAGCAGGCCGATGGCGAGCAGCGCCATGCCGGCGAAGAGCAGCACCGGGCTGGCCGGGGAGTCGGTGACCGCGGCGTGCACGGTGGCGAAGTCGACCCCGGCCACCCGGCCCGGGATGCCGGAGGTGAAGCCGTAGATCAGCGCCACGCCGAAGAGGAAGAACGCCGAGGCGTACGCGCCGAGCATGAAGTACTTCATCGCCGCCTCCTGGCTGAGCAGCCGCCGGCGGCGGGCCAGGGCGCAGAGCAGGTAGAGCGGCAGCGAGAAGACCTCGAGCGCGATGAACATGGTCAGCAGGTCGTTCGCCGCCACGAAGATCAGCATGCCGCCGATCGCGAAGGTGGCCAGCGGGTACACCTCGGTGGTGCCGCCGACGCCGTCGGCCTGCCGCTGGTCGTCGGGCGACTCGGCGGTGACCGCGGCGTGGGCGACGAACGCCCCGCCCCGCTCGACCGAGCGCTCGCCGATGAGCAGCAGCGCCATCGCGGCGAGGATCAGGATCGCGCCCTGGAGGAAGAGCGTCGGCCCGTCCACCGCGATCGCCTGGCCGGCGGTGAGCAGCCGGTCGTCGGAGTTGAGGATGACCATGGTGAGCGCGCCGAGCACCGCCACCAGGGCGAGCGCGAGCTGCACCCCGTTGCGCAGGCGCCGGGGCACGAACGCCTCGACCAGGACGCCGACCAGGGCGGCGCCCAGCATGATCAGGATCGGAGCGAGCGCCGCGTAGTCGATCGACGGCAACTTGAGCTCGGTCACTTCGCGGCCTCCTGGACGCTGCCGACCTCAGGGGCGGGATCGGTCTTGCCGACGTCCTGCATGGTCGCCCGGACGGCGGGGTTGATGACATCGGTGACCGGCTTGGGGTAGAAGCCGAGCAGCACGATCAGCGCGATCAGCGGGGCGACCACGACCTTCTCGCGCAGGCTGAGGTCCCGGCGCATGCCGTCGACCTCGGTGAGGGCCGGGTTGAGGGTGCCCTGAGTGGTGCGCTGCACCATCCACAGCACGTACGCGGCGGCCAGGATGATGCCGAGCGTGGCGATCACCGCGACCGGCTTGTTGGTGGTGAACGTGCCGATCAGCACCAGGAACTCGGAGACGAACGGCGCGGTGCCGGGCAGCGCCAGCGAGGCGAGACCGGCGAAGAAGAGCACCCCGGCCAGCAGCGGGACGAGCTTGCCCGCGCCGCCGAAGTCGCTGATCAGGGCCGAGCCGCGACGCGCGATCAGCATGCCCACCACCAGGAAGAGCAGGCCGGTGGCGAGGCCGTGGTTGAGCATGTAGAGCACCGCGCCGGTGCCCGCCTGGGTGGTGAAGGCGAAGATGCCCACCCCGATGAAGCCGAAGTGCGCGATCGAGGTGTACGACACGAGCCGCTTGAGGTCGTTCTGGCCGACCGCCAGCAGCGCGGCGTAGATGATGCCGATCAGGCCCAGCGCCAGCGCCCACGGGGCGAACCACCGGGACGCCTCGGGGAAGAGCGGCAGGCAGTACCGCAGGATGCCGAAGGTGCCGACCTTGTCCAGCACGCCGACCAGCAGCGCCGCCGCGCCGGCCGGGGCCGCGCCACCGGCGTCCGGCAGCCAGGTGTGGAACGGGAAGAACGGCGCCTTGATCGCGAACGCGAGGAAGAAGCCGAGGAAGAGCCAGCGGGCGGTGCCGGTGGAGATGTCCACCTGGCTCAGCGCCTGCCAGTCGAAGGTCTTCCCGCCGACCACCCAGAGGCCGATCACCGCGGCGAGCATGAACAGACCGCCGACGAGCGAGTAGAGGAAGAACTTCACCGCGGCGTACTGCCGCTGGTGGCCGCCGTAGCTGCCGATGAGGAAGTACATCGGGACGAGCATGACCTCGAAGAACACGTAGAACAGGAAGACGTCGGCGGCGGCGAAGACGCCGATCATCGTGCACTCGAGGACGAGCAGCAGGGCGAAGTAGACCGGCACGGACCGCTTGGACGACTCGGCGTCGTGCCAGGACGCCAGGATCACCAGCGGCACCAGGATCGCGATCAGCATCAGCATGACCAGCGCGATGCCGTCGGCGGCGAAGGTGAAGTTGACGCCCCAGTTCGGAATCCAGGCGTACGACTCGCGGAACTGGAACCGGTCACCGTCGGCCTGGAAGGTGATCCACATGATCACCGACAGCACCAGCACCAGCAGCGACCAGCCGAACGCCACCTGCTTCGCCAGCTCGGGCGAGCGGCGCGGCAGCAGGGCCACGATCAGGGCGCCGACCAGCGGTGCCACGGTCAGCACCGAGAGGAACGGGAAGTTGGACATTATTCGGCCTTACCTCCGTCGTGACTGCGTGGCCCGCCGGCGGGGGCGGCCGGGAAGAGGTCGATCACGCCAGCCACCCCGCCTGCACCGCCAGGAACGCCGCCACCACGAGCAGCGCGCCGGTCAGGATCGAGGTCGCGTACGACCGCACGAAACCGGTCTGCAGCCGCCGGAGCCGGCCCGAGCCACCGCCCACCGCGGCGGCGAGGCCGTTGACCAGCCCGTCGACGCCCCGGTTGTCGAGGAAGACCAGCGCCCGGGTGAGGAAGATGCCCGGCTTCTCGAAGACCGCCTCGTTGACGGCGTCGGTGTAGAGGTTGCGGCGGGCGGCGGTGACCAGCACGCCGGCCGGCTGCGGCTCGGTGGCCGTGCCGTTGCGGAACAGCGCCCAGGCCAGCCCGGCGCCGAGCACGGTGACCAGGATCGACAGGATGGTGATCACGGCGTGCGGCAGCACGGCGTGCGCCTCACCACCCGCCTCCTCGCCGAGCACCGGGGTCAGCCAGGAGGTCACGCCGCCGTTCCACGCCATCAGGCCACCGGCCAGCACCGAACCGGCCGCGAGCAGGATCAGCGGGATCGTCATCAGCTTCGGCGACTCGTGCGGGTGCTCGATGTCCTCGGTCCAGCGGGCCGGGCCGTGGAAGGTGAGCACGAAGAGCCGGGTCATGTAGAAGGCGGTGAGCCCGGCGCCGAGCAGCGCCGCCCCGCCGAAGAGCCAGGCGGTCCAGTCGTCCCGCTCGAAGGCCGCGGCGATGATCGGCTCCTTGGAGAAGTAGCCGGACAGCGGCGGGATGCCGATGATGGCGAGCCAGCCCATCATGAAGGTCAGCCAGGTGACCTTCATGTACTTCGACAGGTTGCCGAAGCGGCGGATGTCCACCTGGTCGTTCATGCCGTGCATGACCGACCCGGCGCCGAGGAACATGTTGGCCTTGAAGAAGCCGTGCGCCAGCAGGTGGATGATCGCCAGCGCGTACGCCCCGCCGCCGAGCCCGACGCCGAGGAACATGTAGCCGATCTGGCTCACCGTCGACCAGGCCAGCACCCGCTTGATGTCGTCCTTGGCCGCGCCGATGACGCAGCCGAGCAGCAGGGTCAGCGCGCCGACGCTGACCACCACGAGCTGCAGGGTGGTGTTGGCCGAGAAGATCGGGTTGGAGCGGGCGATCAGGTAGACGCCCGCGGTGACCATGGTGGCAGCGTGGATGAGCGCCGACACCGGGGTCGGGCCCTCCATCGCGTCCGGCAGCCACGCCTGGAGCGGGAACTGGCCGGACTTGCCGGCCGCGCCGAGCAGCAGCAGCAGGCCGAGGACCAGCACCGTGGTGCCGGTCAGCGCGCCCACGCCGTTGAAGACCTCGTCGTACTGGGTGGTGCCGAGAGTGGCGAACATGACGAAGATGCCGATGGCCAGGCCGGCGTCGCCGACCCGGTTCATCAGGAACGCCTTCTTGCCGGCGGTGGCCGCGCTCGGCCGCCCGTACCAGAAGGAGATCAGCAGGTACGACGCCAGACCGACGCCCTCCCAGCCGAAGTAGAGCATCACGTAGTTGTTGCCGAGCACCAGCAGGAGCATCGCGGCGACAAAGAGGTTGAAGTACGCGAAGAACCGCCGGCGGCCCTCGTCGTGCGCCATGTACTCGACCGCGTAGAGGTGGATCAGGAAGCCCACCCCGGTGATCAGCAGCACGAAGACCGCGGCCAGCGGGTCGAACAGCAGGCCGAAGTCCACCTTGAAGTCGCCGACCGAGATGAACTGCCAGAGGCTCTGCTCGACCGACTTGTTCTCCAAGCCGCGCAGCTGGAAGAAGTAGGTCAGGCCGAGCACGAAGGCGGTGCCGACGGCGGCCACCCCCAGCCAGTGCCCCCAGCGGTCGGCCCGCCGGCCGAGCAGCAGCAGGATCGCCGCGCTGACCAGCGGGATCGCCACCAGCAGCCAGACGCTGCCCAGCAAGCCCGTGGCCTCTGCGTACCGCACAGTCTCTTCCACTTGCTTGCCCCTTAGTACTTGAGCAGGTTGGCGTCGTCGACGCTCGCCGAGCGTCGAGTCCGGAAGATCGACATGATGATCGCGAGCCCGACCACGACCTCGGCCGCCGCCACCACCATCACGAAGAACGCCATGATCTGGCCGTTCAGGTCACCGTTGATCCGGCTGAAGGTGACCAGGGTCAGGTTGGCCGCGTTGAGCATCAGCTCGACGCACATGAACAGCACGATGGCGTTGCGCCGGACCAGCACCCCGACGGCGCCGATGGTGAACAGCACCGCGGCGAGGATCAGGTAGTAATCAGGCGTCATGCTGTGCCTGCCTTTCGTTCGCGACTGCGGGGCTCACTTCTTGTCCGTCCCCTTCAGCGAGGTCTCCTCGGCGGTCAGCTCACGGACCGGCAGGATGTCCGGGGTGCTGCGCTCGGTCAGCCGGCCGTCGGGCAGGCGGGCCGGGGTGGCCACCGAGGAGGAGGTGGCGAAGACGCCCGGGCCGGGCTTCGGGCCGGGGTAGCTGCCGGGGCGGAACCGGGCCTTCATGGTGGCGACCTGGTCCATCTTGTCCTCCTTGCGCCGCTCCACGTGCGCCAGCACCATCGCGCCGACGGCCGCCGTGATCAGCAGCGCCGAGGTCAGCTCGAACGCGAAGACGTACTTGGTGAAGAGCAGCCGGGCGATGCCCTGCACGTTCCCCTCGGCGTTGGCCTGTTCGAGGCCGACCGCCCGGACGCCGTGGAGGGCCCGGTAGAGGCCGCTGCCGACCAGGCCGGCGAAGCCGAGTCCGAGCACCACCGCGGCGGTCCGCTGCCCGCGCAGCGTCTCGATCAGCGAGTCCGAGGCGTCCCGGCCGACCAGCATCAGCACGAACAGGAAGAGCATCATGATCGCGCCGGTGTAGACGATGATCTGCACCATGCCGATGAACGGGCCCGCCTGGAGCACGTAGAAGACGCCCAGGCAGAGCATGGTCAGCACCAGCCAGAGCGCGGAGTGCACCGCGTTGCGGGCCCAGACCATGCCGATCGCGCCGATCAGCGCCAGCGGGGCCAGGATCCAGAAGGTCACCGCCTCGCCGCCGGAGACCGAGGTCGCCTCGGCGAGCACCGTCTGCGTGGTCATGCGCCGCCTCCCTTGCCTGCCGCTGCCCGCTGGGCCGCCTGCTCGGCGCCGGGGAAGGTCACGCCCGGGTGCTCCTCCACCTGGTACCGGCCGGGGCCCATCGGCGAGTGCTCGGCGCCGGCCGAGGTGCCCGGGTTGGTCAGCGAACCGATGTAGTAGTCCTTCTCGCTTTCACCCAGTCGCATCGGGTGCGGCGGCTGCTCCATCCCCGGCAGCAGCGGCGCGAGCAGCTGCTCCTTCGTGAAGATCAGATCCTGCCGGTTGTCCCGGGCCAGCTCGTACTCGTTGCTCATGGTGAGCGAACGGGTCGGGCAGGCCTCGATGCAGAGCCCGCAGAAGATGCACCGGGCGTAGTTGATCTGGTAGACGCTGGCGTACCGCTCACCCGGGGAGAAGCGCTGCTCCTCGGTGTTGTCGCCACCCTCCACGTAGATCGCGTCCGCCGGGCAGGCCCAGGCGCACAGCTCGCAGCCGATGCACTTCTCCAGCCCGTCCGGGTGCCGGTTCAGGATGTGCCGCCCGTGGTAGCGCGGCGCCGAGACCGGCGGCTTGAACGGGTAGTCGGTGGTGACGACCTTCCTGAACATGTGCGAGAAGGTGACACCGAATCCCTTGAACGTTCCGGTGATCGCGCCCACGTCACACCTCCCTGGAGTCCGAGCCGGCGGCGACGTTGGCCGGCTCCCGCTCGGCGACCACGCGCTTGGTGCGCGGGCTCGGTGGTACCTGCAGGTCCATCGGGGGCAGCGGGAAGCTGCCGTGCGGGCGGCTGTTCACCTGTTCCTGGAGCGTCGGCTTCGGCTCCCGCTTGCGGCTCGGCCAGAGGAGCGTGGCCAGCAGCAGCACGCCCGCGCCGATCGCGGTGGCGAGCAGCCGGTCCCGGGCCTGCCAGTCCTCGATCGAGCGCAGCCCGGACAGGACCAGGATCCAGACCAGGTTGATCGGGAGCAGGACCTTCCAGCCGAAGCGCATGAACTGGTCGTAGCGTAGCCGGGGCAGCGTGCCCCGCAGCCAGACGAAGACGAAGACCAGGATCAGCACCTTGCCGAAGAACCAGAGCATCGGCCACCAACCCGAGTTGGCGCCGGCCCAGAAGGTGGTGATCGGCGCCGGCGCCCGCCACCCGCCGAGGAAGAGCGTGGTGGTGACCGCGGACATGGTCACCATCGCGACGTACTCGGAGAGCATGAAGAGCGCGAACTTCAGCGAGCTGTACTCGGTCATGAAGCCCGCGACCAGCTCCGACTCCGCCTCGGGCAGGTCGAACGGCGCCCGGTTGGTCTCACCGACGGTGGCGATGAAGAAGATGATGAAGCTGGGCAGCAGCAGGATCGCGTACCAGCCGGGGGCGGCGACCTCCCAGCCGCCGAGGCTCAGCCGCGTGCCGTGCGCCTGGGCGGCGACGATCCCGCTGGTGGACATCGTGCCGGCGGTCATGAACACCGCCACGATGCTCAGCCCCATCGCGACCTCGTACGAGATCATCTGGGCGCTGGACCGCAGGCCACCGAGCAGCGGGTACGTCGAGCCGGAGGCCCAACCGCCGAGCACGATGCCGTAGATGCCCATCGAGGAGCAGGCGAGGATCACCAGCACCGCCACCGACACGTCGGTGACCTGTAGCGGCGTGTGGTGGCCGAAGATGCTCACCATCGGGCCGAACGGCACCACCGACAGCGCGGTGACCGCGCAGATCACCGAGATGGTCGGCGCGAAGAAGAAGACCACCTTGTCGGCCGTCCGCGGGAGGATGTCCTCCTTGAAGGCCATCTTCAGACCGTCGGCGAGCGTCTGCAGCAGGCCGAACGGGCCGACCTGGTTGGGGCCCGGCCGGACCTGCATGTAGCCGACGACCCGGCGCTCGAACCAGACGCCGAGCAGCGTGGCCAGCAGAGCGAAGACGAAGGCGAAGACGATCTTGCCGAGGACCAGCCACCACGGGTCCTTGCCGAAGTCGGCCAGGGTCGGGTCCTGCGCCGCGAGGTAGAGGTTCACTGCGCCCACCTTTCGTCCGCGCCTGCGGGGCTCACCCGCTGCGCTCGTTCACTCCTCGCGCTCACTGGGCACTCCCGGTGTTGAGGAGCGGACCCGGCTGACCCGCCACGTCCGCGGCGACCGGACCGGTCGCGGCGGGCGCGCTGAGCCGTACGACCGTGCCGGACGTCGCGCCGAGGCTGCGCCGCACGGTCGAGCCGGGTGAGTTGGTCGGCAGCCAGACGACGCCGTCCGGCATCTCGGTGAGCTCCGCCGGCAGGGTGACCGCGCCGCGGTCGGTGCCCACCGTGACCGGGTCACCGTCGGCGACGCCGATCGCCTCGGCGGTGCCCTTGCCCAGCCGGACCACCGGCGGGCGGGCGGTGCCGGCGAGGTGCTCGTCTCCGTCGGTCAGGCTGCCCAGGTCGATCAGCTGGTGCCAGGTGGCCAGCACCGCCTCGCCCGGGCCGGGCTGCGGCACCGTGGCCGGCTCGACGGACGGGGCGGCCGGGCGGTCCACCCGGGTCGGCGGCAGCGCACCCAGCTCCCGGCGGACGCTCATCACGTCGCCGGTGCCGAGCCGGACGTCGAGCTGCGCGGCGAGCGCGTCGAGCACCCGGCCGTCGGTCATCGCGGCGGTCTCCAGCACCGCCTCGAAGGTGCGCAGCCGGCCCTCCCAGTCCAGGAAGCTGCCGGCCTTCTCGACCACCGGGGCGACCGGGAAGACCACGTCGGCCCGGCGGGCCACCGCGCTCATCCGGAGCTCCAGGCTGACCAGGAACGGCACCGCGTCGAGGGCCCGCTCGGCCAGCCGCGGGTCGGCCAGGTCGGCCGGGTCGACGCCGGCCACCACCAGCGCGCCGAGCTGGCTGTTCGCGGCGGCGGTGAGGATGCCGTCGGTGTCCCGGCCGGCCTGGCTCGGGATCACCCCGGCCGCGATGTCCCACGCCTCGCCGAGCTCGGCCCGGGCGGCCGGCTCGGTGACCAGGCGGCCGCCGGGGAGCAGGTTGGGCAGGCAGCCCGCGTCGACCGCGCCGCGGTCACCCGCGCGTCGCGGCACCCAGGCCAGCTTCGCCCCGGTACGCCGGGCGACGCCCGCCGCGGCGGAGAGCCCGCCCGGCACCGCGCCCAGCCGCTCGCCGACGATCAGGATGGCGCCCGGCGTGCTCAGCGCCTCGGCGACCGTGGCGTGCTCGGCCAGCACGCTGGCCTCCTCGCCCGGCACCACCCGGGCCAGCTTGGCCCCGAGCTTCTCCAAGCCGCGGGTCGCGAACGGCGCGATCGCGTAGACCGTGAGTTTCTTCTTCAGGTACGCCTTGCGCAGCCGCAGGAAGAGGATCGGGCACTCCTCCTCCGGCTCCAGGCCGACCAGCACCACCGCAGGCGCGTTCTCCACGTCCGCGTAGCTGACCTCGGTGACCCCGGCGACGTTGCTGGCCAGGAAGTCGGCCTCCTCGCGGGAGACCGGCCGGGCCCGGAAGTCGATGTCGTTGGTGTTCAGCGCGACACGGGCGAACTTCGCGTACGCGTAGGCGTCCTCGACGGTCAGCCGGCCGCCGGTGAGCACCGCCGTGCCCTGACCGCCGTCCCGGGCGGCGCGCAGCCCCTCGGCGGCGCGGGTCAGCGCCTCGCTCCAGGAGGCCTCGCGCAGCTCACCGGTCCGCTCGTCGCGGACCATCGGGGTGGTGATCCGGTCGAAGGCGCGGGTGTACTGGAAGCCCCACCGCCCCTTGTCGCAGTTCCACTCCTCGTTCACCGCCGGGTCGTCGCCGGCCAGCCGGCGCAGCACCTTGCCGCGCCGCCAGTCGGTGCGCTGGGCGCACCCGGCGGAGCAGTGCTCGCACACGCTGGGGCTGGAGACCAGGTCGAACGGGCGGGCCCGGAACCGGTACTGCGCGCCGGTCAGCGCGCCCACCGGGCAGATCTGCACCGTGTTCCCGGAGAAGTACGAGTTGAACGGCACGTCACCGCTGTCGTCCCCGGACTCCACGCCGTACGCGTCGTCCCGGTAGATGTTGATCTCCTCGGCGGACGACCGGCCCATCAGGTCGATGAACTTGTCGCCGGCGATCTCCTCGGAGAACCGTGTGCAGCGCTGGCAGAGCACGCAGCGCTCGCGGTCGAGCAGCACCTGGGTGCTGATCGCCATCGGCTTCTCGTACTCCCGCTTGTGCTCGTGGAAGCGCGAGTCTGTCCGGCCGGTGGACATCGCCTGGTTCTGCAGCGGGCACTCGCCGCCCTTGTCACACATCGGGCAGTCCAGGGGGTGGTTCAGGAGCAGCAGCTCCATCACCCCCTCCTGGGCCTTCTTCGCGACCGGGGAGGTGAGCTGGGTGCGGACCACCATGCCGTCGGCGACCGTCTGGGTGCAGGAGGCGACCGGCTTGCGCTGGCCCTCCACCTCCACCAGGCACTGCCGGCAGGCGCCGGCCGGGGCCAGCAGCGGGTGGTCGCAGAAGCGCGGGATCTCGGTGCCGAGCTGCTCGGCCACCCGGATCAGCAGCGCACCCTTGGGGGCGGTGACCTCGACGCCGTCGATGGTGAGGGTGACGGTCTCGGTCTGCTTTGCTACGTCCGTCATCAGTGGGCTCCAACCAGCTGCTTGTCGGAGAGCTTCGGCGCGGTACGTCCCTCGATGTAGTCGAGGTAGTCCTGCTTGAAGTACTTCAGCGACGAGGTCACCGAGCTGGTCGCACCGTCACCCAGGCCGCAGAACGAGCGGCCGAGGATGTTGTCGCAGGTGTCGAGCAGCGTGTCCAGGTCCTCGTGGGTGCCCTGGCCGGCGAGGATCCGCCGGTAGACCCGGACCATCCAGTAGTTGCCCTCGCGGCACGGGGTGCACTTGCCGCACGACTCGTGGTGGTAGAACTCCAGCCACCGGTAGGTCGCGTAGACCGGGCAGTCCTGGTCGGAGAAGATCTGGGTGGCCGTGGTGCCCAGGATCGAGCCGGCCGCCGCCACCCCCTCGAAGTCCAGCGGGACGTCCAGGTGCTCGGCGGTGAGCAGCGGGGTCGACGACCCGCCCGGGGTCCAGAACTTCAGCTCGTGCCCGGGCTGCATGCCGCCGGCCAGCTCGATCAGCTCGCGCAGCGTGATCCCCATCGAGCACTCGTACTGCCCGGGGTTGGCGATCCGGCCCGACAGCGAGTAGATCATCGGCCCGGAGGACTTCTCCGTGCCCATGGTCTTCCACCAGTCCGCGCCGCCCAGCACGATGTACGGCACGCTGGCGATGGTGCCGACGTTGTTGACCACGGTCGGGCTGGCGTACAGGCCGTGGGTCGCCGGGAACGGCGGGCGGAGCCGGGGCTGGCCCCGGAAGCCCTCCAGCGAGTCCAGCAGCGCGGTCTCCTCACCGCAGATGTACGCCCCGGCGCCGGAGTGCACGACCAGCTCCAGGTCGAAGCCGCTGCCCTGGATGTTCCGGCCGAGGTAGCCCTTGGCGTACGCCTCCTGGACGGCGTTGCGCAGCCGGCGCGCGGCGTGCACCGCCTCGCCCCGGATGTAGATGTAGGCGCGGTTGGCCCGGATCGCGTACGACGCGATGATCACGCCCTCGACCAGCGAGTGCGGGTCGTGGGTCATCAGCGGCAGGTCCTTGCAGGTGCCCGGCTCGCCCTCGTCGGCGTTGACCACCAGGTAGTGCGGCTTGCCGTCGCCCTGCGGGATGAACCCCCACTTGAGACCGGTCGGGAAGCCGGCGCCGCCGCGACCGCGAAGCCCGGAATCCTTGATCAGCTGGATCAGGTCGTCCGGGTGGGCCTTGAGCGCCTTGCGCAGGGCGGCGTAGCCGTCCAGCTTCTCGTAGGTGCCGATCCGCCAGGCGTCCGGCGACAGCCAGCGCTTGGTCAGCACCGGCGTCAGCTTGGCCAGCGTCTCCCGTCGAGGCGTCACTTCTGTGCCTCCGCTTCCTTGAGGTTGCGCTCCTGCGCACCCGCTTCGTCGCCGGCGGGCTTGCCGTCGCCGGCCGGCGGGTTGGCCGCCGCGCCGGCGGCCTCCGCCTTCTGCGCGTCGCGCGGCGCCGGCGGCGTGCTGTCCGCCGGGACCTTGGTGCCGGGCGCGTCCGGCACGGCGGTCCGCGCGTCCGGCTGCCGGGTCTCGGCGGTACGCACCTGCGGCGACTTGCCGTCCGGCGCCTTCACGTCCGGGGCGGTGCTGCCGGTCGCCGCGGCGGCGGGAGCCGGCTCGCCGGTGCCCGCGTTGCCGGCCGTACCCGTGGTGGGCTTGGCGCCGTTGCCGTTCGCGGCCTTCGCGGGCTCGGGCTTGGCGGCCTCCGCGGCCTTCGCCTTCGCCGCGGCCTGGTCGGCCTCGGCCTTGCTCCGGATCGGGGTGTTCGGGTCGAAGCCCGGCACCGCGATGCCGTGCTGCTCGGCCAGGCGCAGGCCGCGCAGGGTCGCCTCGCCCGGGCCGCCGTCGGCGACCGCGCCCTCCCGCTCGTCGGCGAAGCCGGCGAGCTGCACCGCCATCTCCTTCAGGGTGCAGAGCCGGGCGCCCCGGGTCGGCATCGGCCGGCCGCCGGCGCGCAGCTCCTCGACGACGCCGAGCGCGCCCCGCGGGTCGACGCCGTCGAAGAAGTCGTAGTTGACGGTCATCACCGGGCCGTAGTCGCACGCCGCCAGGCACTCGGCGTGCTCCAGGGTGATCTTCCCGTCGGCGGTGGTCTCGTCGTGCCCGACGCCGAGGTGCTCGGCGAGGGTGTCGTAGACCTCCTGGCCGCCCAGCACGTTGCACATCGTGTTGGTGCAGACGCTGACCAGGTAGTCGCCGGTCGGCTTGCGCTTGTACATGGTGTAGAAGGTGGCCACCGCGCCGACCTGGGCCTTGTTCAGCCCGAGCACCTCGGCGCAGAACTCGACGCCGGCCGGGGAGACGTAGCCCTCCTCCGACTGGACCAGGTGCAGCAGCGGCAGCAGCGCCGAGCGGGACCGGTCCGCCGGGTACCGGGCGATGATCTCCCGCGCCCGCTCCCGGGTCTCTTCAGTGAATACGGTCATCGGTCACAACCACCCATCACGGGGTCCAGCGAGGCGCCACCGGCGATCACGTCGGCGATCAGGCCGCCCTCGGCCATCGCCGGGAGGGCCTGGAGGTTGACGAAGCTCGGCTCCCGGTAGTGCACCCGGTAGGGCCGGGTGCCGCCGTCGGAGACCGCGTGCACGCCCAGCTCGCCGCGGGGCGACTCGATGCCGACGTACACCTGGCCCGGCGGGACCCGGAAGCCCTCGGTGACGAGCTTGAAGTGGTGGATCAGCGACTCCATCGACTGACCCATGATCTTGGCGACGTGCTCCAGCGAGTTACCCATGCCGTCGACGCCGATGGCGAGCTGCGCCGGCCAGGCGATCTTGCGGTCGGCGACCATCACCGGGCCCGGCTTCAACCGGTCGAGGGCCTGCTCGACCAGCTTCAACGACTCCCGGATCTCGGCGAGCCGGACCAGGTAGCGGCCCCAGACGTCGCCGTCCGGGTGGGTCGGCACGTCGAACTCGTACGTCTCGTAGCCGCAGTACGGCATGGTCTTGCGCAGGTCCCAGGCGAGACCGGCGGAGCGGAGCACCGGGCCGGTGACGCCGAGCGCCAGGCAGCCGGTCACGTCCAGCACCGCGACGCCCTTGGTCCGCTCGGTCCAGATCGGCTGGCCGGAGAGGAGGTCCTCGTACTCCTTGAGCTTCTTCGGCATCATCTTGAGGAAGTTTCGGATCTTGACGATCGCGTCGTCCGGCACGTCCTGCGCCACGCCGCCCGGCCGGACGTACGCGTGGTTCATCCGCAGGCCGGTGATGGTCTCGAAGATGTCGAGGATGTGCTCCCGCTCGCGGAAGCCGTACAGCATGATCGAGATCGCGCCCAGCTCCATGCCGGTGGTGGCCAGCCAGACCAGGTGCGAGGAGATCCGGTTCAGCTCCATCATCAGCACCCGGATGGTGTTCGCCCGCTCGGTCACCTCGTCGGTGATGCCGAGCAGCTTCTCCACCGCCAGCGCGTACGCCGTCTCGTTGAACAGCGGCGCGAGGTAGTCCATCCGGGTCACGAAGGTCGAGCCCTGGACCCAGTTGCGGTATTCCAGGTTCTTCTCGATGCCGGTGTGCAGGTAGCCGACGACCGAGCGGGCCTCGCGGACCGTCTCGCCCTCCAGCTCCAGGATCAGCCGGAGCACGCCGTGCGTGGACGGGTGCTGCGGACCCATGTTGACGACGATCCGCTCGTCGTTGATCGGGTCGGTGCCGGAGACGACCTGGTCCCAGTCCCCACCGGTGACGGTGAAGACCTTGCCCTCGGTGGTCTCGCGCTCGGTCGCGTAGTTCGACGTGGTCACTGGTAGGACCTCCTACGGTCCGGCGGGGGGATTTCCGCACCCTTGTACTCGACGGGGATGCCGCCGAGCGGGTAGTCCTTGCGCTGCGGGTGCCCCTCCCAGTCGTCCGGCATGAGGATCCGGGTCAGGTTGGGGTGGCCGTCGAAGACGATCCCGAACATGTCGTACGCCTCCCGCTCCTGCCAGTCGGCGGTCGGGTAGACGGCGGTGACGCTCGGCAGGTGCGGGTCCTCGACGGAGACCGCGGCCTCCAGCCGGACCCGGCGCCGGTAGGTCATCGAGGTGAGCTGGTAGACCACGTGCAGCCGGCGCTCGTCCGCGCCCAGGTAGTCCACCCCGGACACCGAGGAGCAGAGCTCGAAGCGGAGCGCCAGGTCGTCCCGCATCACCTGGCAGACCTCGGCGATCCGCTCGGGGCGGACGTGCAGGGTCAGCTCGCCACGGTCGACGACGACCTTCTCGATCGCGTCGCCGAAGGCGGGGTACGCCTCCTCCAGCGCGTCGCGGACCTCGTCGAAGTAGCCGCCGTACGGCCGGGGGGTCTCCTCGACCGGCTTGCGCTGGCGGACCAGGCCGCCGTAGCCGGAGACGTCGCCGGTGCCGTGCATGCCGAACATGCCGCGCCCGGCCGGGCTGGCCGGCGGGAATTCGGCCGGGGCTCCGCTGGTGGCGCCGGCCGGCGTGGTCGGCACCGGCACGCCGCCGTTCGCCTTGTTGTCTGGTGCGGTCACTTCTTCACGCCCTCGTGCGGGTGGAGGTGGTTCTGAGCGTTCATCCAGTTCTCGATCCGCAGCTGCTCCTCGCGCCCCTCGCGGACCGCCTTCGTCCACTCGGCACGCCGGGCCTTGTCGTTGCGGTACGACGACGGCATCGAGCCGTACGGCACGACGGGCACGTCACCGCGCTCCTTGCGGGCCTCCAGCATCTTGCGGCCGTTCGCGCCCAGCGGCTCGTACATGATCTTCTCGCGGAGCTTGAGGATCGCGTCGATGAGCATCTCCGGCCGGGGCGGGCAGCCCGGGAGGTACATGTCGACCGGCACCACGTGGTCGACGCCCTGGACGATGGCGTAGTTGTTGAACATGCCGCCGCTGCTCGCGCAGACGCCCATGGAGAGCACCCAGCGGGGCTCGGCCATCTGGTCGTAGATCTGGCGCAGCACCGGGGCCATCTTCTGGCTCACCCGGCCGGCGACGATCATCAGGTCCGCCTGCCGGGGCGAGGCACGGAAGACCTCCATGCCCCAGCGACCCATGTCGTAGTGCGGACCACCGGCCGCCATCATCTCGATGGCGCAGCAGGCCAGGCCGAAGGTGGCGCCCCAGACGGACGACTTCCGCGACCAGTTGACCAGCTTCTCCACGGAGGTGAGCAGTACGCCGGCGGGAAGCTTCTCCTCGATACCCATCTGCCGTGCCTCCCTCAGTCCCAGTCCAGGCCGCCGCGCCGCCAGACGTAGGCGTAGGCGACGAAGACCGCGACGATGAACATGACCATCTCCACGAAGCCGAAGATCGGCAGGGCGTCGAAGGAGACCGCCCAGGGGTAGAGGAAGATGATCTCGATGTCGAAGACGATGAAGAGCATCGCCGTCAGATAGAACTTGACCGGGAACCGGCCACCGCCGACCGGCTGCGGGCTCGGCTCGATGCCGCACTCGTACGCCTCGAGCTTGGCTTTGTTGAAGCGCCGGGGACCGGCGAAGCGGGCGGCGGCCACGGAGAACAGCGAGAACCCCGCGGCGAGGGCGAACAGCCCGATGATCGGTGCGTAAGGCGAGAGCGACATCTTTTCTCCTGCTCGTCCTTCCCCTGCCCCTGGTGCTTGGCGAAAATCACACTATTCACGTCCCCCGTGACGGCTGCCAGCGGGGGGTCGATCTTTGTCCTCGTCCGGGGCCGTCGCCGACCCCGGACGTGGCGGTCTAGACGGCTGGTGCCACCTTCGTCATCGCGTTGATGACCCGGTCCATCGAGTCGCCGCCGCGCGGGTCGGTGAGGTTCGCCAGCAGCTTGAGCACGAAGCGCATCAGCGTCGGGTGCGGCATGCCGTGCTTGGTGGCCATCCGCATGATCTCCGGACGGCCGATCAGCTTCACGAAGATCCCGCCGAGCCGGTAGTAGCCGCCGAAGCGGGCCTTCAGCTCCTGCGGGTACGCCATCAGGGCCCGCTCCCGCTCCGCGCCGGCCGGCCGGGCGAGCGCCTGGACCGCGACCTCGGCGGCCAGCTCGCCGGACTCCATCGCGTACGCGATGCCCTCGCCGTTGAACGGGTTGACCATGCCGCCGGAGTCGCCGACCAGCATGACCCCGCGGGTGTAGTGCGGAACCCGGTTGAAGCCCATCGGCAGCGCGGCGCCGAGGACCGGCCCCTCCGCGTTCGCCTCGTCGGTCATCCCCCAGTCCTCTGGGGTGTTGGCCAGCCAGTCGGTGAGCAGCCGCCGGTAGTTGGTCTTACCGAAGGCGGAGGAGGAGTTCAGTACGCCGAGGCCGACGTTGACCCGCCCGTCGCCCAGGCCGAAGATCCAGCCGTACCCGGGGAGCAGGTTGTCGCCGCTGTCCTTGCTGCGCAGCTCCAGCCACGACTCCAGGTAGTCGTCGTCGTGCTTCGCGGGCGAGCGGTAGTAGCGCCGGACGGCCACCCCGATCGGCCGGTCCTCCCGCTTGGCCAGCCCGAGGGCGAGCGGGAAGCGGCCGGAGACGCCGTCCGCGGCGACCACCAGCGGGGCGTGGAAGGTGGCCGGCTCCTTCTCCGGGCCGACCTCGGCCTGCACGCCGATCACCCGGTCGTCGGCGTCGAGCACCGGGCCGATGACGTTCACGCTGGTGCGCAGCTTCGCCCCGGCCGAGACGGCACGCTGGGCGAGCAGGTCGTCGAAGTCCAGCCGGGTGCGGACCAGGCCGTAGTTGGGGAAGCTGGCCAGATCGGGCCAGTCCAGTTCGAGGCGTACCCCGCCGCCGATCACCCGCAGGCCCTTGTTGTGCAGCCAGCCGGCCTCGGGCGAGGTGTCCACGCCCATCCGGATGAGCTGCCGCACGGCGCGCGGGGTGAGCCCGTCGCCGCAGACCTTCTCCCGGGGGAACTCGGTCTTCTCCAGCAGCAGCACGCGCACGCCGTGCTGAGCCAGGTGGTACGCGGTTGCCGATCCTCCGGGACCGGCGCCCACGACGATCACGTCGGCGTCGTTCTCCACCGCGGTCATCCGCGCCTCCTCCCGCATGCTCGTGAAATGCTTCACAAGCCGATCGGGTTGGAGTCTATGACCGGCGTTACACCCCGGGCCGGTGAGGGGTACCTAACTTGCCGGAAACAGGCCGGTGGGGGCCCACCTCGGCGTCAGGGGCGGGTGGGGGCGGCGGCGTCCAGACCGGCATCCGTCCGGATCGTCTCGGGGAGGTGGTCCCGCAGCGCGCCCCCGGCGGCGCGGTCCAGCGCGGCGAGTACCTCGGCGACCACCTGACGGACGTCGGCGGGATCGGCGCCGGCCAGCTCCTTGAGCTGCGCGATGAGTTCCGCGGCGTCGTCGTCGGTGGCCGCCCGCGCGGCCGCCTGGTCTGGTCCCGTCATGGGGCGAGCCTACGGGACAAAGTAGACAAAAAACGGATATTCACGAAACAACCGCTTTACGCGGCGGCGCAGCCCCGCGACGCCGCGTCGGGTCAGTCGCGGATCGCGCGGTGCAGCGCCACCACGCCGCCGGTGAGGTTCCGCCACGCCACCCGGCCCCAACCGGCCGCGCCGATCCGCGCCGCGAGAGCCGCCTGGTCGGGCCAGGCGCGGATCGACTCGGCGAGATAGACGTACGCGTCGGGGTTGCTGGAGACCGCGCGCGCCACCGCCGGCAGGGACCGCATCAGGTACGACAGGTAGACGGTCCGGAAGGCCGGGTTGACCGGGGTGCTGAACTCGCAGACCACCAGCCGGCCGCCCGGCCTGGTCACCCGGGCCAGCTCGTGCAGCGCGGCATCGGTGTCGGTGACGTTGCGCAGCGCGAAGGAGATGGTCACCGCGTCGAAGCTGGCGTCGGCGAAGGGCAGCTTGAGGGCGTCCCCGGCCAGCAGCGGCACCTGCGGGCGGGTCCGCTTGCCGGCGTGCAGCATGCCCAGCGACAGGTCCGCGCCGACCGCGTACGCCCCGGAGTGGGCCAGCTCCTCGGTGGAGACGCCGGTGCCCGCGCCCACGTCCAGCACCCGCTCGCCGGGGCGCAGGCCGAGCGCGGCCCGGGTGGCCCGCCGCCAGAACCGGTCCTGCCCGAAGGAGAGCACGGTGTTGGTCAGGTCGTAGCGGGCCGCCACGCCGTCGAACATCGCGGCGACCTCGTGCGGCTGCTTGTCCAGGCTGGCGCGCTGGCCCTGCGGGGGACGACTCACCCCCCCACTCTGCCAGCCGGTCCCCGACCCACGATCGACGGGTGCCGGTCCGGCCGCGGGCCCGACGATGACAGCAGGGGCGGGATGGTGACCCATCCCGCCCCTGCTGCCGTGCGTTATGTGAACGGCCCTCGCGGGCCGATGGAGGACGATCGTCAGGCGGTCGGCTTCTCGTCGCCCGGGGTCACCAGGACCACCCGGCGCCGACGGGCGACCAGGAACATCGCCCCACCCGCGGCCAGCACCGCCACGCCGACGCCGCCGAGCAGACCGGCCTTGGCGCCGGTCACCGGCAGGCCACCGTCGTCGTTGCCGTTACCGCCGCCACCGCCACCGCCACCGCCGCCACCGCCCTCGGCGGCGACGACGACAGCGTAGCCGTCGGAGTTGTCGCTGGCGTCCAGGTCGTCAGTCTCGATCGGGGTCATGTTGTCCGGAAGGTTCTTGATCTCGGTGGACTGGGTCGTGAGGCCCTTGGCCGGCAGGATCGGCTCGACCGAGACGGTGCCGCCGGTCAGGGCGCCCGCCGTGACGTCGGCGCCCACCGAGAGCAGGTGGTAGAAGCTCCCACCGGGAACGGCGTCACCGTCGCCCGTGTACTGCTCGAGCGGGATGAACGGGAGGTCAGGGTAGGTGCAGACGAGCGAGGCCCTGTCCGCGGCGTACTCGCACTCGTCCTCGGCCTCGGTAAAGGTCACGCCCTTGGGCAGCTTGACCGTCACCTTGAAACCGGCGGTGGCCACGTCGCCCTGGTTCCACACGTCGTAGATGAGCTGGGCAGTGCCACCCGCGTGCAGGTCGCCGGCGGCCTGGATCTTGCCGTTCTTGACCGTGACGGCGTTCTTCACGTCGTCTGCCAGGACGGCGAGGTCCGCGCCGCTCTCCTTGGTGAACTCGATGGTGGCGGACTTGGTGTTGTTCTCCTTGTTCGTGTCGTCCTTGGACAACACCGTGAAGCCCACCGGGGCGCTGTACGCCTCGTCCAGCGACTCGACCATCTTCACCAGGACGACCGGGAGGTCGATGGTCTCGCCCGGACCCGGAAGTGCTTCCTCCGTGGCCCAGCAGGTGACAGAGGTCGGCGGCTTCCCGGGCTCCGCCTCCACGTCGCAGGCCTTCTCGACGAAGGGATACACGGCGACCTTCGAGTAGTCGAGCTTCGACACGTCGATCCGGACGCCCAGCTCGGACGGGGTGTTCTCGCCCTTGTTGGTCACCTTGGCGAAGGCGTACTTGCCGGTGGCGCCGTCGGCGACCTTGGTGCCCACCACGTCGAGCGAGAGGTCCGTCTCGGTGCCCGCGGCCTGGGCGGGCGAGCCGACCGCGGTGAACACACCGGAGGCGAGCAGCGCGGCGGCACCGAGCCGCACCAGCGGCCGGTTACGGAAGATCATGGAAGGTGCCCCCGTGGGGTGAAGGAAAGGTACGAGCGCGCACGTTAGTGGTACGCGATCACCCCCGCCACCCCACGCACCGAACCTTTACCACCTGCACGGCTAAGGGTCACTTAAGGACTGTCCGAATTGATGGTTCTTGTTGCGCGTGACCCCCGACACCCGTCGTACGAACGGTCAGCGCGAACCGACCCTCCGCCTGGCAACCATTGGCCGTTCGACCGGCCGCCCCACCAGCGGTGACGTCACCGACGGTGCAGCACGACGTCGCGGGACGTCGATGGCAGGGGTCAGTTGACCTCGACGAGCGGGAGCGACTTCCCGGCCCCGCCGCCCGGCAGGGCGATCGAGGAGAAGTGCGAGACCACCCGGTCGTCGCTCGGGTCGTCGGCGGGCGTCCGGTGCACGGCGAGCCGGTTGTAGAGGGTGTCCCGCTGCGCCGGGATCCGGTCGGCGGAGCGGATCATCCCGATCAGCTCGTGCAGGTTGGAGCGGTGCCGGGCGCCCGCGGAGGAGATGACGTTCTCCTCCAGCATGATCGAGCCGAGGTCGTCCACACCCATGTGCAGGGCGAGCTGGCCGACGTCCTTGCCCGTGGTCAGCCAGGAGGCCTGCAGGTGCGGCACCGTCTCGAAGAAGAGCCGGGCCACCGCGACCAGCCGCAGGTATTCCAGGGTGGTGGCCTGGGTGCGGCCCTTGAGGTGGTTGTTCTCCGGCTGGTACGTCCACGGGATGAACGCCCGGAAGCCCTGGGTGCGGTCCTGCACGTCGCGGATCATCCGCAGGTGCTCGATCCGCTCGGCGCTGGTCTCGCCGGTGCCCATCATCATCGTGGCGGTGGACTCGACGCCCTGTCGGTGCGCCAACTCCATCACCTCGAGCCAGCGCGCCCCGGACTCCTTCAGCGGGGCGATCGCCTTGCGCGGGCGGTCCGGCAGCATCTCGGCGCCGGCCCCGGCGATCGAGTCCAGGCCGGCCGCCTTGATCCGGGCGATCGCCTCGTCCAGGCTCACCCCGGAGACCTTGGCCATGTGCAGGATCTCGCTCGGCCCGATGGAGTGGATGGCGAGCTGCGGGTACGCCTTCTTGACCGAGGAGAAGAGTTCCTCGTAGTACTCGACGCCGTAGTCCGGGTGGTGGCCACCCTGGAGCATCACCTGGGTCGCGCCCAGCTCGACCGCCTCGCCGCAGCGGCGCAGGATCTCCTCGGTCGGGTGGGTCCAGCCCTCCTTGTGCTTGGGAGCACGGTAGAAGGCGCAGAACTTGCACGCCGTCACGCAGACGTTGGTGTAGTTGATGTTGCGGTCGATCAGGTACGTGACGATGTTGTCGGGGTAGCGCCGCCGGCGTACCGCGTCCGCCGCCTCGCCGAGGGCATGGAAGGGCGCCTCGGTGTAGAGCAGCAGGGCCTCCTCGGGCGTGATCCGCCCGCCGTCCGCGCCGCGCTGCAGGATGTCGTCGATCTCCCGGCTCACCGTCACGCCCCCGAGCCTACGTCGCCCCTGGAAGGTCCCCTCCGGGGTGCCCCGCCTCTGTTGTCCATTCCACCCCGTCACCGGGACCGATGGTCACGCGTCGTAGTCGACCGTCAGCTTGTCGGTCACCGGGCTGGACTGGCAGGTGAGCACGTAGCCGGCCGCCACCTCGTCGGGCTCCAGGGCGTAGTTGCGGGCCATCGTGACCGCACCGTCGACGACCTTGGCCTTGCAGGTCGAGCAGACGCCGCCCTTGCAGGCGTACGGCAGCTCGCCGCGGACCTTGAGCGCGGCGTCCAGCACCCGCTCGTCGCGGCCCATGATGAAGCTCGACGAGCGGCCGTCCAGCATGATCGTCACCTCGGCGCCCGCGCCGGGCTCGTCGGCCGGGCGGCGCACCGGCTCCGGCGGCGCGTCGACGTGGAACAGCTCGGTGTGCACCGCCGACTCCGGCACCCCCCGACCGGTCAGCACCGCCTTCGCGTCCACCACCATCTGGTACGGGCCGCAGAGGAACCACTCCTCGATCGCGTCGCCCGGCACGATGGTGTCGAGCAGCCGGCCCAGCCGGTCGGCGTCGATCCGCCCCGACAGCAGCGGCGACTCGCCCTGCTCCCGGGAGAGCACGTGCACCAGGTGCAGCCGGGTCGGGTAGCGGTCCTTCAGGTCGGCCAGCTCCTCGGCGAACATCACCGTGTTCGCCGTGCGGTTGCCGTACACCAGGGTGAAGGTGCTGGCCGGCTCGACGGCCAGCGCGGTCGCGACCAGCGCGAGCACCGGGGTGACGCCGGAACCGGCGACCACCGCGCCGTAGTGGCGGACCCGGTCGGAGGCGAACGCGGTGGTGAAGTGCCCGAGCGGGGGCAGCACCTCGACGGTGTCGCCACCGCGCAGCGCCCCGCAGGCGAACGCGGAGAAGGCGCCGCCGGGGATCTCCCGCACGCCGATCCGCAGCCGGCCGCGCCGGGCCAGGTCGTCCGGGGTGGAGCAGATCGAGTACGACCGCCGCACGTCCTCGCCGTCCGCCCCGGCGGAGCCGGTGAGCCCGGCTCCGCCGGGACGACGCACGGTCAGGTGCTGGCCGGCGGAGAACGCGAAGGTCTCCCGCAGTTCCTCCGGCACGGCGAAGGTGATCGCCACGGCGTCGTCGGTGAGCCGGTCGACGGCGGCGACGGGCAACGGGTGGAAGGCCGGCCGGCGACGGACCGGTCGGGAGATGGTGACAGTCACAGCGCCTTCAGGTGGTCGAAGGGTTCGGAGCAGGAGCGGCAGCGCCACAGCGCCTTGCACGCGGTGGAGCCGAAGCGGCTGACCTGCTCGGTCTCCGCGGAGCCGCAGCGCGGGCAGCGGACGGCGAGGGTCAGCGGCACGACGGTGCCGGCCCGTACCGGCGCGGGCGGGGCGATGCCGGCGGCGGCGAGCTTGGCCCGGCCGCTGTCCGAGATCCAGTCGGTGCTCCAGGCCGGGCTGTAGACCGTGCGGACCTCGGCGTCCGGGTGGCCGGCGGCGGCGAGCGCCCGGCGGATGTCCGTCCGGATCACGTCCATCGCCGGACAGCCGGTGTAGGTGGGGGTGATGGTGACGACGACCCGGCCGGTGGCCGGATCCTCCTCGACCGCCCGCAGGATGCCCAGCTCGTCGATGGTGATGACCCGGATCTCCGGGTCCACCACCGCCGCCGCGGCCTCCCTCGGATTCACCACTTCGCCCCCGGGTGGGCCCGGTGCAGCACCTGCATCTCGGCCAGCAGGAAGGAGAGGTGCTCGGTGTGCACGCCGTCCCGCCCGCCGCCGGGCATCCAGCCGTCCGCCGGCCGGGTCAGCGTCGCCTCGTCGAGCACGGCGGAGACAGTGGCGTCGAAATCGGCCCGCAGGGTGGCCGGGTCGACCGGCGCCGCCGGGTCCGCCGCGAAGAGCTCATGGGTGTACGGCCAGACCTCGTCGACCGCGGCCTGCATGCGACGGTGCGACTCCTCGGTGCCGTCGCCGAGCCGCTTCACCCAGAGCGAGGCGTGGTCCAGGTGGTACGCGGACTCCTTGCGCGCCTTGGCCCCGATCGCGGCCAGCCGCT
The DNA here is from genome assembly GCF_052814115.1 of Micromonospora sp. IBHARD004. Classification (NCBI taxonomy): domain Bacteria; kingdom Bacillati; phylum Actinomycetota; class Actinomycetes; order Micromonosporales; family Micromonosporaceae; genus Micromonospora; species Micromonospora sp. IBHARD004. The sequence goes on along the minus strand of NZ_CP199934.1, from coordinate 369,223 downwards.
CGTCGGCGCAGCCGGCCAGCGCGGTGTATAGCGGAAGCTGGTACGCCGAGAGGAAGAACAGCTTCGCCATGGTCACCGCGAAGTCGCCGTTGGGCAGCTCGACCAGGAGGCAGTTGCGGAACTCCCGGTCGTCGCGGAGAAACGCCAGCGCGTCCTCGTCCCGGCCGGCGCCCTCCAGCTCACCCGCGTACGTCAGCAGCAGACGGGCCGCGCCGAGCTGGTCGAGGGCGATGTTGGCCAGCGCGATGTCCTCCTCCATCTCCGGCGCGCGGGAGGTCCACTCGCCGAGCCGCTGCGCCGCGATCAGCGCGTCGTCGCCGAGGGAGAGGACGAAGTCGAAGGGGCCGTTCACAGGTGGGCCACCCCGTCCGGCACCTCGTAGAAGGTGGGGTGGCGGTAGACCTTGTCGGCCGCCGGGTCGAAGAAGGCGTCCTTCTCGTCCGGGCTGGACGCGGTGATCGCGCCCGCCGGCACCACCCAGATGGAGACGCCCTCCTGGCGGCGGGTGTAGAGGTCCCGCGCGTTGCGCAGGGCCAGCTCCGCGTCGGGGGCGTGCAGGCTGCCGACGTGGGTGTGCGCCAGCCCGCGCCGCGCCCGCACGAAGACCTCCCAAAGAGGCGACTGTTCCCTCGCGCCGGCCTTGCCGGTTCGCTCGCTGCGCTCGCTCACGCGGCCACCTTCTCCTTGTTCTTCTCCGCGCGCTTCGCGGCGTACGCCGCGGCGGCCTCGCGTACCCAGGCGCCGTCGGCGTGGGCGCGGCGGCGGTGGTCCATCCGCTGCCGGTTGCACGGCCCGTTGCCCTTGATCACCTGCATCAGCTCGTCGTAGTCCGGCTGCGTGTAGTCGTACGCCTGGCGCTCGTCGTTCCAGCGCAGGTCCGGGTCGGGGATGCGCAGGCCGAGGATCTCGGCCTGCTGCACGCACATGTCCACGAAGCGCTGGCGCAGCTCGTCGTTGGAGAAGCGCTTGATCTTCCAGGCCATGGACTGCGCCGAGTGGGTGGAGTCGCCGTCCGGCGGGCCGAACATGGCCAGCGACGGGTACCACCAGCGGTCGATGGCGTCCTGGGCCATCGCCTTCTGGCCCGGGGTGCCGTGCGACAGGGTGTGCAGGATCTCGTACCCCTGGCGCTGGTGGAACGACTCCTCCTTGCAGACCCGGATCATCGCCCGGGCGTACGGCCCGTAGGAGCAGCGGCAGAGCGGGACCTGGTTGACGATCGCCGCGCCGTCCACCAGCCAGCCGATCGCGCCCATGTCGGCCCAGGTCAGCGTCGGGTAGTTGAAGATCGAGCTGTACTTCTGCCGGCCGCTGATCAGCAGCTCGACCAGCTCGTCCCGGCTGATCCCGAGGGTCTCCGCCGCCGCGTAGAGGTAGAGGCCGTGGCCGGCCTCGTCCTGCACCTTGGCCAGCAGGATCGCCTTGCGCTTCAGCGAGGGGGCGCGGCTGATCCAGTTGCCCTCCGGCTGCATGCCGATGATCTCGGAGTGCGCGTGCTGGGCGATCTGCCGGATCAGCGTCTTCCGATACGCCTCGGGCATCCAGTCGCGCGGCTCGATCTTCTGATCGGCGTCGATCACGTCCGCGAAGTACGCCTCGAGGTCCTCGTCGGGGGCCGGGCCGCCGCGCCGGGCCCGGGCGGCGGCCTCCCGCAGCGCCACCTCCGCCGCCTCGACCTCGCCCAGCAGGCCACCGCCGGGCGCGTCGTCCGGCGCGGAGAAGTCGTTGCCATACATGAGGCCAGTGTTACAGCTCGCGACCGAAGACACCAGAGGGTGTAACAGGAAACCCGCCACACCTTCCGTCACCGGATGACCGCTTCAGGTGAACGTCGCCGGCCTGGGCAAAACTGTGAGTTGGGCCACGCCGGGAAGATGAATCCTCTCAAGGACGGCATAGCGGTCGATTGCCCCGCCTTCGCGGCGAGTTGCCAGGCGTCAGGTTCTGGCGTCCGGCCTGCCCGGAAGTAGACTTCGCCCGGCACACCGATCGGCTGCTGGCGATCGCCACCGGCTCACGGCCACTCCCCCGGCCTCGGCGATCATGCCGTACCCATTCGGAAAGAGCCGGTCCCCCCGGCCAGACAACTGGAGCTCACCCACTCATGCGACCTCGCGTGACCATGGTGCTCGCCATCGTGGCTGTCCTCATCGGTGGCGTCATACTGGTGCCCGCCGCGTACACCCGCCTCTCCGGCGGGAACGCCCTCGCCAGCATCGGCGGCATCGGCGGCATCGGCGGCGGGCAGAACGTGCCCGCGCCCGCCCCCACCACACCGCCCCCGCCCACCCTCGCCGCCGGCCCGGTCTCGGTGGACTTCAAGGGGAAGTTCTTCTCCTGGGCGCTGATGGACCGGAAGACCGGGGAGATCAGCGGCGCGAAGAACATGACCGCGACCAACTCGACCGAGTCGATGATGAAGGCGTGGATCGTCTCCGACTACCTGCGGCAGCTCGGCGACAAGCCGCTGAGCCCCAAGCGGAAGCAGGAGATCGTCACCGCCATCCGGGACAGCAACGACAAGTCCGCCGAGTCGCTGTACAACGCCGGCGGGCGGCGGCCGGTCCTGGAGCGGCTGATCAAGATGTGCAAGCTCACCGACACGAAGATCGAGCCCACCCGGGCGAAGTGGGCGTACACCCAGATGTCGCCGCGGGACGCGGTGCGGATGGGCGACTGCATCGGTGACGGCACCGCCGCCGGACAGAAGTGGACCAAGTTCGTCCTCAGCGAGATGACCAAGGTCCGCGGTGGCGTCGAGGACCAGCAGGCCACCCAGGGTGGCGGCCGCTGGGGCATCATCGACGGCCTGCCGGACGAGATCAAGGCGCAGGGCCCGGTCAGCATCAAGAACGGCTTCACCATGCTGTGGGCGGACGTCCAGTGGCACGTCAACTGCCTCGCCGTGACCGACAAGTGGACCCTCGCGGTGATGATGCGCTATCCGCAGAAGAACGGCCTCGCGTACGGCGCGAAGGTCTGCGCCAGCGTCGCCACGCAGCTCGTCACCCCGCAGCCCGGCGCGGCCCTGAAGGTGCCGCAGCAGCCGGTCGGGAAGCTCTGATGGCCGGCAACCGGCGCCGCCCGGGCAGCCACCACCGCCCGCTGACGTTCGCCGCCGTCGCCGCCGTGCTGGTCGGCCTGGTGCTCGTCTCGCTCCGGCTGGTCCCCGGCTCCCCGCTGCGCCCCACGGCCGCCTCCCACCCGGCCGGGTCGGCCGGCCGGGCCACCAACGCGCCCACCGACCGCAGCGACCGGCCCCAGCCGACCCCGTCGCCGTCCCCCTCTCTGGAGCCCCTGCCGTTCCAGGCCCAGGAGCTCGACCTCGACATCAAGGGCTGGTACGCCTGGAGCGTGCTGGACAAGCGGACCGGCCAGATCATCGGCTCGAAGAACATGGGCGAGACCAGCACCACCGCCTCGATGATCAAGTCGTGGATCGTCGCCGACTACCTGCGCCGGGCGGCCGAGGCCGGGCAGACGCCGAGCGGCGCCAAGCTCGCCGACGCCACCCGGATCATCCGGGACAGCGACAACACCCGGGCCGAGCAGTTCTACAACAACGTCGGCCGGTCGGCCTCGATCAAGCGACTGATCTCGACCTGCAAGCTCACCGACAGCAAGGTGGCCGCGGACGGCGGCTGGAGCCGGACGAACCTGTCGCCCCGGGACACCGCGCGGCTCGGGCTCTGCATCTCCGACGGGCGGGCCGCCGGGCCGAAGTGGACGAAGTGGCTGCTCAACGAGATGCGGTTGGTCCGCGGCGCCGGTGACTTCGGCATCCGCAAGGCGTTCCCGGCCGCCGAGCAGAAGACCATCGCGATCAAGAACGGCTGGATCGACCGGACCCGGGAGCAGGAGATGCACATCAACTGCCTCGCCATCGGCGATACCTGGACGATGGGCGTGATGGTCCGCTACCCGATCAACATGGGCTACGAGTACGGCATGAAGAACTGCCAGAAGATCACCGAGGCGCTGCTCCGCCCGGCCACCTGAGCCGATCTGCTCCGCTTCGCCGACGTGGCGGTGTCCCGGTCCCCGGGAGGCCGCCACGTCGCCGTTCCACCGAAACCGGCCGGCTCGAGCCGGCACGCCCGCCCGAGGGTCAGCCGGCGAAGAACTCGGGGCCGCCCTCGGGCAGGGCCGGGGCCTCACCGAGCGCGGCGGCCCGCCGGGCGAACTCGCGCACGCCGGCCACCTGCCGCTCGCCGAGGGAGAAGTCGAGGGTGCGGAAGTAGGTCGCCAGGGTCGCCGCGTCGAACGGCTCCCACCGGGCGGCCGCCTCGGCGACCTGGTCCAGCTCGGCCAGGCAGAGGTCGCGCGAGCGCAGGAACGCCTCGTGCACCTCCTTGACCAGGCCGGGGTGGGCGGCGGCGAAGTCGCGGCGGACCGCCCAGACGGCGAAGACCATCGGCAGGCCGGTCCACTCCCGCCAGGCCTGGCCGAGGTCGGTGACAGCCAGGCCCCGGCGGGGCGCCTCGTAGAGGGCGCGCAGCGCCACGTCGCCGATCAGCACCCCGGCGTCGGCCTCCAGCAGCATCTGGGTCAGGTCCGGCGGGCAGCGGAAGTACTCGGGACGGACGCCGTACCGCTCGCCGAGCAGCATCCGGGCCAGGAGCACGCCGGTCCGGGAGGTCGAGCCGAGGGCGACCCGATCGCCGTCCAGCTCGGCGAGGGGCTTGGTGGAGACCACGTTGACCGAGAGCACCGGGCCGTCGCTGCCGACCGCCAGGTCCGGCAGGAGCAGCAGCTCGTCGGCGTGCCGCAGGTACTCCACCTGCGAGATCGGCCCGATGTCCAGGTCGCCGGCGACCAGCGCGGCGTTCAGCCGGTCCGGCGAGTCCTTGTGCAGGTCGACGTCGAGCAGCGCGCCGGACCGCATCAGCCCCCAGTAGATCGGCAGGCAGTTCAGGAACTGGATGTGTCCGACCCGGGGGCGGGCGATGCGGTCAGCCATGCCCCGACCGTATCCCCGCCGCCGACGCCCGGCTCAGCGGGAGGGCACCGGAGTGGCCAACTCCGCACCGGCCTCCGGCACCGCGACGGCCTCCCGCCCACCGCCGCCGGCCGGGTCGGGGTCGCCGACCCGCGGGCGGCCCACCCGCTCGGCCCGGACGGCGCGGCGCACCGGCAGCGCGACCGCGGCCACCGCCAGCAGACCGGCCACCCCGGCGCCGGCGACCAGCGGTCGTGGCTCGGCCACCTCCAGCAGCAGCCCACCGATCAGGAAACCGCCCATCCCGGCGCCCTGGACCGCGGCACCGAACACGGCGAACGCGCGGCCCCGGTCCGCCGCGGGCACCCGGCGGGCCAGCAGCAGGTTGTTGAAGACGTTGTCGCCCCCGTTGGCCACCCCGCCGGCCAGCCAGATCGGCACGAGCAGCAGCGCCGCGGGCACCGCCGCCGAGGCCAGCACCGCCAGGCAGCAGCCGCCGAGCAGGGCCAGGCCGGCGCCGAGCAGCACGCCGTCGTCGGTGAGTCGCCGGGCGAGTCGGGCGAAGAGCCAGCCGCCGAGCACGATGCCGAGCGTCCAGGAGCCGGTAACCAGCCCGTACACGGTGGTGGAACTGCCCAGGGTCTCCCGGATGAAGAAGACCTCGACCACGTTGATCGCGCCGACCGCGGTGACCACCGCGGCGAGGGCGCCGACCATCACGACCAGCAGCGGGTCCCGGCGCAGTCGCCAGGTGGGGTGCGCGCCGTGGGCGGCGGTGGGCTCGGGGCGCCGCCGGCCGCCCCGCCGGGTCCGGATGAGCAGCCCGGCCGCCACCAGCGCGAGGTAGCTGCCGGCGTCGACGAGCAGCGGCAGGCGGGCACCGAACTCGCCGACCAGCAGCCCGGCCAGCGCCGGCCCGGCGAGCGCCCCGAGGGTGCCGGCGGTCTGGTTGAGGGCACTGGCCCGGGGCAGGTCGTCGGCCCGGACCATGGCGGGCACCAGGGCGGCGAGCACCGGCTGGGTGACCGCAAGACCGGCGGCGAGCAGCGCCACCAGGCCGATGACCAGGGCCGGATGCCCGGCGTACGCGAGGGCGAGGCAGGTCCCGGCCTGGGCGAGCCCGGCGACCACCAGCAGGAGCCGGCTGTCCACCCGGTCGGCGAGCCGTCCGGTCAGCGGGGCGAGCGCCACCAGCGGCAGGGTGGCCGCGAGCAGCAGGCCGGAGACGGCCAGCCCGCCCGCCCCGGCGGACTGGAGGGCCAGCGTGAGGGCGCTGGCGGCGAGGAAGTCGCCGCAGCTGGAGATCCCCCGGGCGGCGGTGGCGAGCCAGACGTCGGACCAGCGCGACGGACCAGGTGTGAAGGACATACTTCGAAAATAATGCTTCACATCTGGTCGGCACAAGCCCCCTCACTCGAGGGGCAGCGCCCGGTACTGGACCGCGACGGGGCGCGCGCCCGCCGGCGGGTCTCGGCGGATCCGCCGGCGGTACGGCGCCAACAGCTCGTGGACGGCCTCGTTCAGCGCCGCCAACTCCTCGGCGGTGAGCAGCAACAGGGTGTCGCTGAGCCGGGCCGCGTCGTACCACTCCGCCGGCTCGCCCGCCGCCCGGTCGAGCCAGTCGAAGGTCCGCTGCGCGTCCCGGGCGGTGTGCGCCTCCACCAGCGCCCGCTCGGCGGCCCGCGCGTCCGAACCGGCCGACCGTCCCGGCTCGATGTAGTAGGACGGGCTGAACGCCCGCCACACCCGCTCCCGGGCGTCACCCCGGCTCGGCGCCGGCTCGATCAGGCCGAACTTCGCCAACGCCCGCAGGTGGTAGCTGGTCGCGCTCGGCGACAGGCCGGCGATCTCGGCGCACTCGGTGGCGGTGGCACCGCCCTCCAGCGAGCTGAGGTGTTCCATGATCGCGAGTCGGGCCGGATGGGCCAGCGCCCGCATCACCTGCGGGTCGCTGATCGTCACCCGGCGCTGCTCGGGGCGCGCCTCGGTCATGCCCCCTATGATCCCGCTCCCGCTCCGCGTGGTCCGACCGGCCGGGCCCCGGACGTGGGCGCACAGGGGCGGGACCAGCCACCATCGCCCCGCCGCAACCGGAAAATGCCTGGCCCACGGCCACGACGAGGCGTAACGTGGAGCGCCGCGCGCGAGGCCGCGCGCCACCTCGCCACCGGGCACAGCCGGCACCGCGTCTGACGGAGCGCCGGGCGGCCCAGGTCAACCGATCACACGAACGCACCGGAAGGTCGCCTCGGATGACCCTTGCCGCCGAACCCCACCGCACCAGCCTGCCCGCCCGACCCGACACCCCACCCCGCGACGACCTGGACACCCAGCTCGCCGCCGAACGCGCCCACCTGGACACCTCCCGGGCCGCCCTGCGCCGGATGCGGGAACGCGCCGAAGCCCTCTTCGCCGGCGGCGAGCAGGTCGCCGGCGACCCGTACGCGGCGGAGATGCTGGGCCGCACCCTCGCCCGGCGGGTCGCCGAACTCGCCGACGACCCGACCACCCCGCTCTTCTTCGGCCGGCTCGACTTCGGCGATACCGACCCGGACCACGCCGGGCGGGACTACCACGTCGGGCGGCGGCACGTCACCGACGAGGCGGGCGAGCCGCTGGTGCTGGACTGGCGGGCCCCGGTCTCCCGCTCGTTCTACCGGGCCAGCGCCCGGGACCCGCAGGGCGTCGCCGTCCGGCGGCGGTTCGGCTTCAGCAGCGGCCTGCTCACCAGCTTCGAGGACGAGCACCTGGACCGGGGCGAGGAGCTCGGCACGGCCAGCCGGATCCTCACCGCCGAGATCGAGCGTCCCCGCGTCGGGCCGATGCGGGACATCGTCGCCACCATCCAGCCGGAGCAGGACGAGCTGGTCCGCGCCGACCTGACCGACTCGATCTGCGTCCAGGGGGCGCCGGGCACCGGCAAGACCGCCGTCGGGCTGCACCGGGCCGCGTACCTGCTCTACCTGCACCGGGAGCGACTGCGCCGCTCGGGGGTGCTGATCGTCGGGCCGAACCGGGCCTTCCTGTCGTACATCGCGGCGGTGCTGCCGGCGCTCGGCGAGGTCGAGGTCGCGCAGGCGACCGTGGAGGACCTGGTCGTCCGGGCGCCGGTACGGGCCGTCGACGACCCGGCCGTCGCCACCCTCAAGCACGACGTCCGGATGGCCGAGGTGCTGCGCCGCGCCGTCGACGCGCACATCGGTACGCCGACCGAGCCGATCATGGTCTCGGACGGATCGTTCCGCTGGCGAATCGGCCTCGACCCGCTGCACCGGGTGGTCGAGGAGACCCGCCGGGAGGGGCTGCCCTACGCCACCGGCCGGGAACGCGTCCGGGCCCGCGTGGTCGGGCTGCTGCAACGCCAGTCCGAGGCGCGCCGCGCCGAGTCACCCAGCGACGCCTGGCTGCGCCGGATGGCCAAGGCGAAGCCGGTCAGCGCCTTCCTCGACGCGGTCTGGCCGGCGCTCACCCCCGAGGGGCTGGCGCACCGCCTGCTCGGCGACCCGGACGCGCTCGCCGCCGCCGCGGACGGCCTGCTCACCGCCGAGGAGCAGGCGCTGCTGCTCGGCCCGGCGGTCACCGGCGGACCGGCGGGGCAGCCGGGCGACGGCGCGGCCACCGACGGGGCAGCCGGGCGGCGGAGTGGCCGGACGGCGACCGGGACCAAGCTCGGCCGGACGCCGAAGGCGACGAAGTGGACGGCCGCCGACGCGGTGCTGATCGACGAGGCGGCCGGGCTGATCGAGCGGCCGGCCGGCTTCGGCCACGTGGTGGTCGACGAGGCGCAGGACCTCTCCCCGATGCAGTGCCGGGCCATCGCCCGGCGCAGCGAGCACGGCTCGATCACGCTCCTCGGCGACCTGGCCCAGGGCACCGCGCCGTGGGCCGCCACCGACTGGCGGGAGTCCCTGGCCCACCTCGGCAAGCCGGACGCGGTGGTGGTGCCGCTGAGCGTCGGCTTCCGGGTGCCGGCGGCGGTGGTCGCGTTCGCCAACCGGCTGCTGCCGGCGCTCGCCGTCGACGTACCGCCGGCCGAGTCGCTGCGCCGCGACGGCGGCCTGGACGTGCGTACCGTGGCCGACCTGACCGTGGCGACGGTGGCCGAGGTGCGGGCGGCGCTCGCGCACGACGGCTCGGTCGGCGTGATCGCCGCCGACGACGTGGTGGACGGGCTCCGGGCGGCGCTCGCCGACGCGGGCGTCGAGACCGCGAGCGCCGACGACGTGGCGGCCGCGGCGCGCGTCACCGTGGTGCCCGCGACCCTGGTCAAGGGCCTGGAGTACGACCACGTCGTGGTCGTCGAGCCGGCCGCGATCGTCGCGGCGGAGCCGCGCGGGCTGCACCGCCTCTACGTGGTGCTGACCCGGGCGGTCTCCCGGCTCTCGGTGCTGCACCGGGAGCCGCTGCCGGACCCGCTCGGCTGAGCGGTCAGCGCCAGCTCAGCCGGACGACGGCGGCGGCGGCCGAGACAGGTGAGCGCACCCATCCGCATGCGCCGGAACCGGAGATCGGTGACAACCGATACCACCGGCACCCGCGGGTGGCCCGGAGCGGCTATACAGGAGTCGTGCCCGACATCGCGCCCGCAACCGCGGCCATCCCCGGCGACGTGCTCGCCCGCGCCGACCAGGCCACCCGCCGCTACGGCGACGTGCTCGCCCTGGACCGGGTCGACCTGACCGTGCACGCCGGCGAGCTGGTCGGCCTGCTCGGTCCGAACGGCGCCGGCAAGAGCACCCTGCTCAACCTGCTGGTCGGGCTGCGCCGCCCGACCGCCGGCCGGGTGGAGCTCTTCGGCGGCGACCCCCGTGACCCGGCCAGCCGGCGGCTGATCGGGGTGACCCCGCAGGAGACCGGGCTGCCCGGCACGCTGCGGGTCGGCGAGGTGGTGGACTACGTCGCCGCGCACTTCCCCGACCCGGTCCCCCGGGGCGAGCTGCTCGACCGGTTCGGCCTCACCGAGCAGGTGCGGCGGCAGACCGGCGGCCTCTCCGGCGGCCAGCGCCGCCGGCTCGCGGTCGCCCTCGCCTTCGTCGGCCGGCCCCGGCTGGTCATCCTCGACGAGCCGACCACCGGGCTGGACGTCGAGGCGCGACACACCCTCTGGGAGGCCATCCGGGGCTTCCACGCCGACGGCGGCACGGTCCTGCTGAGCAGCCACTACCTGGAAGAGGTGGAGGCGCTCGCGCACCGGGTGGTGGTGGTGGGCCACGGCCGGGTGCTCGCCGACGACACGGTGGACGCCGTCCGCGGCATCGTCGGGGTACGCCGGGTCAGCCTCGTCGCCGACGACCTGCCGCCGCTGCCGGGCGTGGTCGCCACCGAGCGGTCCGACGGGCGTACCCACCTGCTCACCACCGACGCCGACCAGCTCGTCCGCGACCTGGTCACCGCCGGGGTCGCGTTCCACGACCTGGAGGTACGCCCCACCTCGCTGGAGGAGGCGTTCCTCGCCATCACCGCCGACGACCGGCCCGCGACCATCACCGTCTAGGAGCATCCGTGCCGCTCGCCCTGGTTCACGCGCGCTACCAGCTGCTGGAGACCCTCCGGATCCCGGTGGCGGTCTTCGGCAGCGCGTTCTTCCCCGCCGCCGCGATGCTCTTCTTCGTGGTGCCGTTCGCCGCCGACGACGCGGTCGGCGCCACCTACGCCACCGGCGCCATGGTCACCTTCGCGGTGATGAGCGCCAACATCTTCCAGTACGGCGTCGGCGTCGCCGAGGACCGCGACCAGCCCTGGAACCCGTACACCCGGACCCTGCCGGCCGGAACGGCCCCGCGTCTGGCCGGCCGGATCCTGGCCGGCCTGGTGCTGACGTACCTGTCGATGCTGCCGGTGGTGGTGATCGCCGCGGTGGCCACCGCGGCCCGGATCACCCCGGTGCAGCTCCTGCTCGGCGCGGCCACGGTCGCCGCGATCTCGGTGCCGTTCACCCTGATGGGGCTGGCCGTCGGCTACTCGCTGCCGAGCAAGGCGGCGATCGTGGTCGCGCAGATCATCTTCTTCCCGCTCGCCTTCGGCGGCGGGCTGCTCTCCGGCCCGGACGACGCGCCCGGCTTCATCCAGGCGATCGCCCCCTACCTGCCGACCCGGGGCGCCGTCGAGCTGATGTGGGCGGCGACCACCGACTGGCGGGCCGACCGGGTCTCGGTGGTGATGCTCGGCGTCTGGATCGTCGTGCTGGCGGCGGTCGCCGGATGGGCGTACCGGCGGGACGAGGGACGCCGCTTCACCTGACGTTTTGTCCGGAACCGGCCCGGCGGGCCCGGGGACGGTGCCACGATGCCGGCAGGGCGTGCCAGCGGGGCCGCCACGGCGAGAGGGGTCACCGTGAACGGCGTCGAGCCCGGCACGCCCTGCTGGGCCGACCTGGCCACGCCCGGCCTGGAGGTCGCGAAGCGGTTCTACCCGGAGCTGTTCGGCTGGACCGGCCGGGTCTCCCCCGAGCCGGAGGCGGGCGGGTACACCGTCTTCCTCAAGAACGGCAGGTCGGTCGCCGGCGCGGGGCCGCCGGCCACCCCCGACCAGGTGCCGATCTGGTCGACGTACGTGGCGACCGACGACGCCGACCTGGTCGCCACCCGGGTCGAGGCCGCCGGCGGGCAGGTCGTGGTCACCCCGTTCGACGTCTTCGGCCAGGGCCGGATGGCGGTCCTCGCCGACCGGGCCGGCGCGGTGTTCAGCGTCTGGCAGCCGATGGCGATGCGCGGCGCGGAGCTGTTCAACGTTCCGGGCGCGATGTGCTGGAACGAACTGGTCACCCCCGATCCGGAGGGGGCCCGGGAGTTCTACGCGCTGGTCTTCGGCTGGCAGCCGGAGGAGCAGCCGATGGGCCCGGTCACCTACACCGGCTGGCGCTGCGGGGCTCGGGTGGTCGCCGGGATGATGCCGCCGCTGAAGGAGCTGCCGGCCGACCTGCCGGCGTACTGGTCGGTCTACTTCGCGGTCGAGGACGCCGACGCCACCGCCGCCCGCGCCGGCGAACTCGGCGGTACCATCCTCGTCCCGCCCCGCGACATCCCGGCCGGCCGCACCGCCGCGCTCCGCGACCCCCAGGGCGCCCTCTTCTCCATCACCACCCTCCGCTGACCCCCTCCCCCTCCACGCGCCGATCTCGCATCCGGCAGGGGGTTCAGTGGGGGCGGACGGGGACCACCAGGGGGCCGTGGTCGCCGGGGATGACGCGGACGTGGGCGCGGTAGTGCTTCGCCAGCAGGGGTTCGGTGAGGACCTCGCCGGGTGGGCCGGAGGCGGCGACGCGGCCCTCGGCGAGCAGGACCATCCGGTCGGCGTACTCGCCGGCGACGGAGAGGTCGTGCATGGTGGCGAGCACGGTCAGGCCGTGCTCCCGGCGGAGCTGGTCGACCAGCTCCAGCACCTCCTGCTGGTGGCCGATGTCCAGCGCGCTGGTCGGCTCGTCGAGCAGCAGCAGGGTGGCGCCCTGGGCCAGCGCCCGGGCCAGGAAGACGCGCTGCCGCTCGCCGCCGGAGAGGGTGGCCAGCTCCCGGCGCCCGAACGCGCCGAGATCCAGCCGGTCCAGCACCTCGTGCACGGCGACCAGGTCGGCGGCGGACTCCCGGCCCAGCGGCGGGATGTACGGGGTCCGGCCGAGCAGCACGTAGTCGAGTACCGACATGCCGGCCGGCACCACCGGGGACTGGGCGACGGTGGCCACCACCCGGGCCCGGTCCCGGCGGCGCAGCGCCTGGATCGGCGTACCGAAGAGGGCGACCGCGCCCGGCGCGGGCAGCAGGCCGCCGACGGCGCGCAGCAGGGTCGACTTGCCGGCGCCGTTCGGGCCGATCACGGTGACCCACTCGCCGGCCGCGACGGTCAGGTCGACGCCGGCCAGGATCGGCGCGCCCCCCAGCCGCACGTGCAGGTCACGCACCTCGACCGCCGGCGCGTTCATGTGAACACCCGGCGGGCGGTGCGCAGGACCAGGACGAAGAACGGGCCGCCGAGCAGGGCGGTGACCACGCCGATCGGGATCTCGGCGGGGGCGGCGGCGGTCCGGGCGACCACGTCGGTCAGCGCCAGGAACGCCCCGCCGAAGAGCATCGACAGCGGCAGGATCACCCGGTAGCTGGACCCGGCCAGCAGCCGTACGGTGTGCGGCACGATGATGCCGACGAAGCCGATCAGGCCGGAGGCGGAGACCGCGGCGGCCGTGCCGAGCGAGGCGGCGGCGATCAGCAGGTAGCGGGAACGCTGCGGGTGCAGGCCGAGGCTGGTCGCCTCGTCGTCGCCGACGGAGAGGACGTCGAGCTCCCGTCGGTGCAGCAGCACCACCACGGCGGTCAGCACGAAGTACGGCAGGACCAGCCGGACGTCGTGCCAGCCTGCGGTGGCCAGCCGGCCGAGCAGCCAGGAGTAGACCTGCTGGATGTTGTCCGAGTGGCGTTGCAGCAGGTACGTCTGCCCGGCGGCGAGGAACGCCGACACCGCCACCCCGGCCAGGATCAGCGTGGCGGGTGACCGGTCCCGCCCACCGGCCGCGCCGAGCAGGTACGTCATGGCGACCGCCCCGAGCGAGCCGACGAAGGCCGCGAGGGGGATGGTGACCGGCATCCCGGTCAGCGCCCCGCCCGCCCCGGCGCCGAGGGCGATCACCGCGGTCACCGCGAGCCCGGCGCCGGCCGCCACGCCGAGCAGGTACGGGTCGGCCAGCGGGTTGCGGAACACCCCCTGGTAGCAGCCGCCGGCGAGGGCGAGCAGCCCGCCGACGAGCAGGCCGAGCACCACCCGGGGCAGCCGCAGCTCGGTGACGATGGCGATCTCGCGTTCGCTCAGCCCGCTCTCCAGGTGCACCCCGGGCAGCAGGTTGAGCAGTTCGGCGGCGACGCTGCCGGGCGGCAGGCTGACCGGCCCGAGGGACACCCCGGCGACCAGGGCGATGAGGACGGCGACGACTCCGGCGGCCAGCCACCGTTTGCGCAGCCCGGCCGGCCGGACCGTCGCACCCGGTCCGGCCGTGGGCACGCCGGACGGCCGGGACGCGTGGGGCGTCCCGGCCGGCCGGTCGGCGGATTCCGCTGGTCGCACGGTCACCGACGGATCACGCGGGCACCTTGGCGGTGGCGTCGACGATCGCCTTGAGCAGGTCGACGACGCGCGGGCCCCAGCGCGAGGCGATGTCGTCGTCGAGGGCGACGATCTGGTTGTTCTTCACCGCGGTGACGCCGGCCCAGCCGCTGCGCGCCTTGACCGTGTCGGGGGTCTGCTTGCAGCACTTGGTGTCGGCCAGGAAGACGAAGTCCGGGTTGGCCTTGACGATGACCTCCTGGGACAGCTGCGGGTAGCCGCCGTTCTTGCCGTCGGCGTCCGACGGGTCGGCGATGTTCTCCAGGCCGGCCAGGGCGTAGATCGAGCCGATGAACGTCTTGCTGGTCGCGCTGTACAGCTCCGGGCCCAGCTCGTGGTAGTAGGTCAGCTTCTTCGCCCGCTGCGGCAGGTCCTTGGTCAGCGCGGCGATGTCGTCCTTCATCTTCTTCGTGACGTCGGCCGCCTCCGTCGGGTGGCCGGTGAGCGCGCCCAGGTCGGTGATCTGCTGGTACGTGTCGTCGAGCGTGGTCGCCGCGGGGGTGAGCAGCACCGGGATCTTCAGCGTGGTGAGCTGGTCGACGATCTTGTTGGTGTCGTTGGAGAGCACCACCAGGTCGGGGCTCTTGCCGGCGATCGCCTCGGCGTTCGGCTGGAAGCCGGACAGGTCGCTCTTCGGCGCGTCGGCCGGGTGGTTCGACTGGTCGTCGACGGCGGCGACCTGCCTGCCGGCGCCGACGGCGAAGAGCATCTCGGTCGCCGACGGTGAGAGCGAGACGATCTTCTCCGGCCGCTTCTCCAGGGTCAGCTTGCCGACGGTGACCGGGAAGGCGGCGGTCGCCGAGCTGCCGCCGGCGGCGGGGGTGTCGTTCGAGGTCTTCTCGGCGCAGGCGCCGAGGGCCAACGCGGCCACCGCGAGGGTCGCGGCGAAGAGCCGGGGGGTACGTCTGGACATGGGTCCTCCTGTCGGTCGAGGAGTGTGGTGCTTCGCCGACAGGGACCGCCTTGGCGTGCCCGTCCGCGAGGCGCCCTTCCTCGAGAGCGCGTGTCGCGACCGTGCCGCAGGCGACCTGGCTCGTCCCCACACACGTCGGCGCCGGCCGGAGCCGACGCCGTGCGGGGCATCACAGTTGCGGGACAGCACCGGTTTCACACCGGCTTCGCTGCGGGTTGGTCGCTGTCACGGTAGCGCACGAGCAGCGGAGATCGTCCGGACGGGCGGGGTGGGTGGGGGCATATCGGCAATGATTTTCCATCCGTGAACACCTGGCGAAAGTTCCTTCCAAGCGGGACAGTGAACGGCAACGACGCCTCACTCCTGTGGAGCTGCCATGGCCACGACATCCCTGCGCACGGTCGCCCTCGCCGGCGTGACCGTGCTCGCCCTCCTCGGCACCACCGCCCCCGCCGGGGCCGTCACCCAGGTCACCGCCGAGCCGGTGACCCACGACGAGCAGATCACCTGGCAGGGCTGGTCCGGCGACGCCGGCTGGCAGGCCGGCACGGCCGCCGGCACGCTGGTCACCCCCGCCGGCCTCACGCTCGGCACCCCGGTCGGCACGACCGTCTACAAGGACCCGCACGGCAAGAGCAAGCGGACCTGGGCGTACGGCACCTGGACGACCCCGCTGACCGAGGTCGGCTTCGGCGCCAGCGAGCTGGTCGCCTCCTGGAACGCCGACACCCCCGCCGGCACCTGGATCCAGGTCGAACTCCAGGGCACCTACACCACCGGCGGCCAGACCCCCTGGTACGTGATGGGTCGCTGGGCCTCCGGCGACGGCGACATCATGCGGACCAGCGTCGACAAGCAGGGCGACAAGACGTCCAGCATCTGGACCGACACGTTCTCCATCGACGACACCAGCGCCGGCGTGCTGCTCGACGCGTACCAGCTGCGGCTGACCCTCTACCGTGACCCGGCGCAGACCGCCTCGCCGGTGGTCCGCTCGCTCGGCGCGATGAGCTCGAACGTGCCGGACCGGTTCACGGTGACCCCCAGCGCCGGCCACATCGCCTGGGGCACCGAACTGGCCGTCCCGCGCCACTCACAGAACATCCACGCCGGCCACTACCCCGAGTACGACGGCGGCGGCGAGGCCTGGTGCTCGCCGACCTCCACCGAGATGGTGGTCGAGTACTGGGGCCGGCAGCCCTCGGCGGCCGACACGTCCTGGGTGGACCCGACCTACCCCGACCCGACGGTCAACCACGCCGCCCGGATGACCTACGACTACCAGTACGACGGCGCCGGCAACTGGCCGTTCAACACCGCGTACGCGGCCAGCTTCCCCGGGCTGGAGGCGAAGGTGACCCGGCTGCACTCGCTGGACGAGCTGGAGCACTTCATCGCCGCCGGCATCCCCGTGGTGACCAGCCAGTCCTTCCTCTCCAGCGAGCTGGACGGGGCGGGCTACGGCACCTCGGGCCACCTGATGGTGGTGGTCGGCTTCACCGCCGACGGCGACGTCATCGCCAACGACCCCGCCTCGTCCAGCAACGAGGCGGTGCGGAACGTCTACAAGCGCGACCAGTTCGAGCAGATCTGGCTGCGTACCAAGCGGACCACCGCCAGCGGCGGCACCGGCAGCGGCTCGGGCGGCATCGCCTACCTGATCAAGCCGACCGACGTGGCCTGGCCCCAGGTGGCGGGCTCCACCAACTGGTAGTGACGACCACGCCCGGCCCGGTCCGCTCAGGACCGGGCCGGGCGCGTGTTCTCAGCCCTGTACCGGCGTCCTGGCGAGCCGGTCGATCGCGGCCTTGTCGCGGCGTCGGGTGGCGATCGTGCGGACCACGATGACCACCCAGGCGATCGCGGCGAGCGCACCGGCCAGCGTGATCCCCGTGACGAGCAGCCAGGTGGAACCGCCCTCGGCGGAGAAGACCCCCTTGCCTGCCCCGGTGTCCCGCGCGGCTGCGGTGCCACCCGCGGTCAGACCGTCGGGCGCGTCGTAGAGGATGACGTCCGCTCGGCGCGCGCCGCCCCCGGCGGCTTCGAAGTCGCCGTGCCAGGTGCAACTGCGGCGACCGCACTCCTCGCTGACCGCGGTGAACGTGCCCGCCGTGCCGCCGCCGGACTTCGCCTGCCAGGCCGGCGCGACGTCGGGCGCGGACATGGCCAGACCGATGATGGCGATGACGGGAAGCCCGACCCAGAGGAAGAACTTCATCCGCCAGCTACTGATCTTCTCAATCACGGTGACCGACCCTAGCCGGACGCACCATGGTCCCGCTGCCCCGTTTCCGGCCCGACGGCCGCCGTGGCCCCGGGGTCAGCGGTGCTGGTCGCCGGGCTCGCCCTCGGCCGGCTGGTCGTCGCCGGCCAGCGCGGAGCGGAGGCGCTCCTTCTCCGCGCGGCGGCGCTCCGCCGACTCGGCCATCTCGCCGGCCATCTCGTCCCGCCAGCCGCGGAGCAGGAAGAAGGAGAGCGCGGCGGAGAACACCAGCGCCAGCATCAGCCGCAGGAACATGTTCATCTCGACGAACCAGAGGGCCGCCAGCACGCCGACGAACAGCCCGATCCGGCCCAGCGTGTACTTGACCGCCGCGCTCACGTTCGCACTCCGTTCTCCGCCGCCGGTCTCCCGGTGCGGGAGGTTCAGCCCGTCCGGCGGGCCAGCCAGTGGACGCCATGAAACCAGATCACCGCGTACGCCAGGGTGAAGACCGCCGCGGCCAGCGCGCCGGAGACCAGCGGCGGCAGCCCGGCGGCCAGCCCGGCCGCCAGCAACCCGGCGACCACCCCGACCACGCCGGCGACCAGCGCCGCGATCACCCGGGCCGCGCCGAACTCCCAGGCCCGGAAGTCGTCCCAGAAGAGCCAGAGCGGCAGGATCACCGCCAGCCAGCCGTTGGTCCGGCCGAACTCGGCGGCGCCCATCGTGGCGAACGCCCACTCGAAGAGCACCAGCGCCAGCACCCCGATCACCAGACCGGCGAGACTCACCCCGAGCAGGTCACCCAGGGTGAGGATGCGTCCCTCGGCGTCCCGCCGGGGAAAGGCGCGCTGCTGCTGCTCCGTCATCGGTCCGGGGTCAGGCCCAGACCTGCTGCGGCTCGGAGCGCCGCTCGGCCAGCGACGGCGCCTTGTCGTACTCCCGGACCACGTTGTAGCGGGTGTCCCGCTCGACCGGCTGGAAACCGGCGTCCCAGATCAGGTGCAGCAGGTCGTCCCGGTGCATCGTGTTCGGGGTGCCGTACGAGTCGGCGTCGTGGGTGATCTTGTATTCCACGACCGAGCCGTCCAGGTCGTCCACGCCGAAGTTCAGCGACAGCTGGGCCACCGAGAGGCCGTGCATCACCCAGAAGTTCTTGAGGTGCGGGACGTTGTCGAAGAGCAGCCGGGAGACCGCGAAGGTCTTCAGCGACTCGGCCGGCGAGGCCATCGTGGTCTGTGCCTGGATCCGGTTACGGATCTTGCCGTCCGCCGAGTCCACGAAGTCGTGCTGGTAGCGCAGCGGGATGAAGACCGCGAAGCCGCCGGTCTCGTCCTGCAGCTCGCGCAGCCGCAGCACGTGGTCGACCCGGTGCCGGGGCTCCTCGATGTGGCCGTAGAGCATCGTCGACGGGGTCTTCATGCCCTTCGAGTGAGCCAGCCGGTGGATCCGCGACCAGTCCTCCCAGTGGCAGGCGTGGTCCACGATGTGCTGGCGGACCTCCCAGTCGAAGATCTCCGCGCCGCCACCGGTCAGCGACTCCAGGCCGGCGTCCATCAGCTCGTCGAGGATCTCGTCGGCGCTCAGGCCGCTGATCTTCTCGAACCACTGCACCTCGGTGGCGGTGAAGCACTTGAGCTTGACGTTCGGCAGCGCCGCCTTCAGCTCGCGCAGCACCTTCGGGTAGTAGCGCCAGGGCAGGGTCGGGTGCAGGCCGTTGACGATGTGCAGCTCGGTGAGCTGCTCGTCCTCCATCTCCTTGGCCTTGCGGACCGCCTCGTCGATCCGCATCGTGTACGCGTCCTTCTCGCCCGGCTTGCGCTGGAAGGAGCAGTACGCGCACGAGGCGGAGCAGACGTTGGTCAGGTTGAGGTGCCGGTTGACGTTGAACATCACCCGGTCGCCGTTCATCTCGGTGCGCTTGTGGTGGGCCAGCCGGCCCAGCCAGGCGAGGTCGTCGCTGTCGTAGAGGGCGATCCCGTCCTCGCGGGTCAGCCGCTCGCCCGCGTACACCTTCGCTTCGAGCTC
This sequence comes from Micromonospora sp. IBHARD004, assembly GCF_052814115.1. Lineage (NCBI taxonomy): Bacteria > Bacillati > Actinomycetota > Actinomycetes > Micromonosporales > Micromonosporaceae > Micromonospora > Micromonospora sp. IBHARD004. The sequence continues at coordinate 350,053 of NZ_CP199934.1, read as the reverse complement.
GCGCTTGAGTCCGGCGTCCATCGAAAGCCACGTCCCTTCCACCTGCGGTCCCGGTCGAGCGTACGTCGGCCCTCCGACGAACCAACGGGCCGGTCAACCCCAGCGACGTTCTTCACCGGACTTCCAGTCCAGCGTCACCCTCCGTGCATCGACATCCCTGCGTCCGTGAGGTAAGACAGGGTGGGGCGGAACACACCCACTGGTACCGTCCCCGATCAGCGCGCCCAACAGGGTGCGGAACACGCCAGACCGGACGGGGAGCGGAATGGTCGACAGCGCACGGGGCCGACGACAGCGACGCGGAAACCCGGTGATCTCGCCGGTGCTGCGTCCGGCGCTCTGGTCCGCGCTGCTCGGCGCGGTGGCCGCCGCCGCGCTGGCCACCCCGGCCTGGGCCGAGCCACCGCTGTCCGACACGGTCCCCGACACCGGGTCCCGCCCGGTCGTCGCCGGCGGCCTGCGGCTGCCCGGCTCGGTCCCGGGCCTGCCCGGCGCCGGCCTGCCGGGTGCCTTAGGCACGACCCCCGGCGCGGCGACCGCCAACCCCGGCGACGGCCCGCTCATCGCCCAGATCAACGCGGCGGACGCGCTGGTCGGTCAGCTCGGCGACGACCTGCTCCAGATCAAGGGCCAGCGGGACGAGGCCCAGGCCCAGCTCGCCCTCGCCGCCACCGAACTCCAGCGGGCCCACGAGGCGCTCCTGGCCGCCCAGCAGAGCGCCAAGGCCGCCGCCGCCGACGCGGTCAAGGCCGCCGCCGCGCTGCCCCCCGGCGAGTTCGGCGCCGACCTGCACGACTTCAGCATGCTGCAGCGGATCACCCGCGGCGACAAGGCCGAGGGCGCGACCACCGCGGTGGCCGGCGAGGTGGCCCGGGCCACCGCCGCCGAGAACATCGCCCGGGAGGCGCACGCCGCCGCCGAGGCGCGGGTCCAGGAGCGCAACGCCGCGTACGCGACGGCCGAGGCGGCCCTGCACCGGCAGGAAGCCGCGCTGCTCAAGCTGCGCAGGGACAACGCCGCGCGGCTGGTCGAGATCGAGAAGCGCGAGGACGCCGCCGAGCAGCAGATCGGCGCGTCGTACGTCAACAGCCAGAGCGTGAGCGGGCTGGTCGCCGACCCGCGGGCGCAGGCCGCCGTGCGGTACGCCCTGGCCCAGCTCGGTGACCCCTACCTCTGGGCGGCGGAGGGACCGAACCGGTTCGACTGCTCCGGCCTGATGCTCGCCGCGTACCAGTCGGCCGGGTACCACGACCTGCCCCGGGTCTCCCGGGACCAGTACTACGCCACCCGCTCCCGCACCGTGGATCCCGCCGCCCTGCTCCCGGGTGACCTGCTCTTCTTCGCCTCCGGCAGCAGCTGGCAGAGCATCCACCACGTCGCGATGTACATCGGCGGCGGCAGGATGGTCGAGGCGCCGCGCACGGGCGACGTCGTCAAGATCTCGGTCGTCCGGTGGACCCGGCTCTACGCCGCGACCCGGGTCGTCGGCGCGGTGCCCGCCCCGGCCATCCCGGTGCCGCTGCCCACCGCGACGACCACCCCGCCGAGGCCCGGCACGACGCCGACCCCGACCCCGACGCCCAGCCGGACGGCCACCCCGAAGCCGACCCGGACGGCGACGCCGAAGCCCACGACCACGACCACGAAGCCGAGCCCCAGCACCAGCCCGTCGACCTCGCCGTCGCCGAGCACGTCCCCGTCGCCGACGCCGACCACGGCCCCCTCGCCGTCCGAGTCGCCCAGCCCGGCGACGAGCACCGAGCCCGCCCCGACGACGAGCAGCGTCGCCCCGACCGACAGCACCTCGGACACCACCTCGAGCAGCCCGAGCACGAGCGGCTGACCGCAACCGTCCACTCCGGCTGTGCTGTCGGGCCGATCTGTGGCACGGTGAGATCCAGGCACTCCCGGGCCGCCCGCCGCGGTCCGGGTGCGAGCGTGGGCGCGGAGGCGAGCATGGGCGAGCTAGAGGTTCCGGCGGGGACGGTCCATCCGGGATCCGTGCCCCGCAGCGACGGGCCGGCCGATCCCGCACCGGGCCGGGTGGCGGCCGACCCGACGGACGACGAGGGCTCGGCGGGACCGAGCCCCGGTGTGGCTCGCGGCCGGGTCAGCGTGGCCGCCACGGCCGCACCGCCGGACGGCGAACGGCCGGCCGCACCGGCAACCGCCACCACATACCGGGCGGGCAGCCCGGCTGAGGCGGCGCCGCTGGACCGGCGTCAGCCCGGCGCCTCCGTCGCGCCACCCTCGACCTGGTCCGGCTTCGCCGCCGCCGAGCGGCCCGCCGACCCCGACCCGGACCGGTCGGCCGCCCCGGACGACGCCCCGGCCGGCCCCGCACCCGCCCCGACGGTCTCCGGATCCGCCCGGGCCGCCGCCCCACCCGCCCCACCCGCCCCGGAGGGCTCGACGCCGGACCCGGCGGTGCCGGGGCAGCGCGACGCGGCCGAGGCGGCACCCGCCCGGGCCAGCGCCTCCGTGCCGGGGCTGCGCCGGATCTCCGCCGACGAGGCCGGCACCGCCGGCGCCGCGGTGGCGGCGAAGGCCGGCGGCACCACGATCTACCGGGCCGGGCCCGTCAATCCCGAGCCGCCCGAGCCGGCGCAGCCGCCGGAGCCGGCCCGGCCCCCGGTGCCGCCCACGCCGGAACCCGAGCCGGTCCCCACGCCCGTACCGGGACCGACGCCACCCTCCCCGGCGCCGCCCGTGCCGGCACCGACGCCCCCCTCCCCGGCGCCGCCGGTGCCCGCGCCGCCGCCCCGGCCGACGCCGCCCAGACCGACGCCGCCCGGGCCGGTACCGCCGATTCCCGGGCCACCGGTGCCGCCGCCCGGCCCGCCGGTGCCCGCGCCCCCGCCGCCCCCGGGCCCGATGCCCGCCCCGCCGTTCCCGCCCCCGCCCGCCATGGCCACCCCGGCGGGCGGGCCGGTCTCCGCACCACCGGTGGTGCCGGCGCCCGCGCTGCCGAGCTGGCCACCGCCGACCAACCCCACCGACCACCGCACCGCGGCGCCCGGCCGCGTCGGCGTCCACCCGTACCCGAGCAGCGCGCCGCCGGCCGCGGACCGCCCGGTCAGCGCGCTGCCCGCCGCCGGGTGGTCCGGCCCGCTCCCCCACCAGGGCGGCCCGGGCCTGGCCGGCACGGCCTACGGCAGCACCGAGGGGCCCGGCTTCGCCACCGTGTCGCTCCCGGCGGGCAACCCGCTGGAGAATTCCGGCTCGCTGACCGGGCACATCCTGGCCCAGGGCTGGGCCGAGGACGCCCCGACGACCCGGTCCAGCAACACGAAGGTGGTGATCGTGCTGGCCGCGTCGCTGGGTCTGCTGATCGCGATCAGCCTGCTGGTGGTCTTCCTGGCCAACGACGCGTTGAGCGGGATGACCGGCCGATGACGGGTGGGTGACGGGTCGGCGGGAGCATGGTGAGCCCGCCCACTACGGCCTCGCGGTGCGGTGGCGGCTCTGGCGCGCCGCCGTACACTTGGGTAGATCACTGACCTGGCGCGCCTGTCACGCGCCCATGGGCGATCTTGCGGGCGATTCGGCGGCATTCAGCCGCAGCGGGCCATCGCGAAGATGCGCCCCGCTCGAAAGGCATTTCTTGACCACCTTCGCTGAACCCGGCACGTCCCCGTCCGCCCACGACGCCCCGGCGCAGGAGAACCCCGCCGACGTCGACACCCCCGACTTCGCCGCACTGGGACTGCCCGGGCAGCTCGTCGCCACGCTGGCCCGCCAGGGCATCACCACCCCGTTCGAGATCCAGCGGGCCACCCTGCCGGACGCCCTCGCCGGCCACGACGTGCTCGGCCGGGGCCAGACCGGCTCCGGTAAGACCCTCGCCTTCGGCCTGCCGCTGATCGCCCGGCTCGCCGAGCGCAACCGGGCCCGCCCGCTGCACCCCCGGGCCCTGGTCCTGGTGCCGACCCGGGAACTGGCCATGCAGGTCAACGACGCGCTGATGCCGCTCGGCAAGGCCGTCGGCATCTTCGTCAAGACCGCCGTCGGCGGCGTGCCGTACGACCGGCAGATCGACGCGCTCCGCCGGGGTGTGGAGATCATCGTCGCCACCCCGGGCCGCCTCGGCGACCTGGTCTCGCGCGGCGTCTGCAACCTGGACGACGTCGAGATCACCGTGCTTGACGAGGCCGACCAGATGGCCGACATGGGCTTCCTGCCGGAGGTCACCGACCTGCTGGCGAAGACCCCGGCGGGCGGCCAGCGGCTGCTCTTCTCCGCCACCCTGGACGGCGACGTCGACTCGCTGGTCAAGCGGTTCATGACCGACCCGGTCACCCACTCGACCGCCCCGTCGACCGCGTCCGTGTCCACCATGGACCACCACCTGTTGCTGGTCCCGCCGCACGACAAGTTCGCGGTGGCCGCCTCCATCGCGGCCCGTTCCGGCCGGACGATGCTCTTCGCGCGTACCCAGCTCGGCGTCGACCGGCTGGTCGAGCAGCTCGCCGCGGTGGGCGTTCGCGCCGGTGGGCTGCACGGCGGCAAGACCCAGCGGATGCGTACCAAGACCCTGGCCGAGTTCCGCGAGGGTCGGATGAACGTGCTGGTCGCCACCGACGTGGCGGCCCGCGGCATCCACGTCGACGGGGTCTCGCTGGTGCTGCACGTGGACCCGCCGAAGGACCCGAAGGACTACCTGCACCGGGCGGGGCGTACCGCCCGGGCCGGCGAGTCGGGCGCGGTGGCCACCCTGGTGCTGCCGAAGCAGCGCCGGACCACCCTGGCCATGCTGGAGAAGGCCGGCGTCGCTCCGGCGGAGGCCCGGGTCCGGGCCGGCGACCCGGCCCTCGCGGAGCTGACCGGCGCGCGCGAGCCCAGCGGGGTTCCGGTCCGCGCGGAGCCGCAGGAGCAGCGCCGCTACGGCGACCGCCCGTCCGGCCCGCGCCGCTTCGGCGATCGGGACGGCCGGCGCTTCGGCGACCGCGGCTCCTTCGACCGGGACGGCCGCGGCGAGCGCCGGTTCGGCGACCGGGGCGACCAGCGCTTCGGCCGCCCGTCCGGCGAGCGGCGCTTCGAGGACCGCCCGACCGGCGAGCGGCGCTTCAGCGACCGCCCCACCGGCGAGCGGCGCTTCGACGACCGGCCGACCGGCGAACGGCGCTTCGGTGACCGCGACGACCGGCGTCCGGCCGACCGCGCCGGCCGGGACGACCAGCGCTTCGGCGGGCGCGACCCGCGGGGCGGCGGGGACCGCGCGGGCCGGGACGACCGGCGCTTCGGCGACCGCCCCACCGGCGAGCGGCGCTTCGACGACCGGCCGACCGGCGAGCGGCGCTTCGAGGACCGCCCGACCGCCGAGCGGCGCTTCGGTGACCGGGATGCCCGGGGCGAGCGCACGTCCGGCGAGCGGGGCGGCGACTTCCGGTCGGCGGACCGCCGGGGCGGGTTCCGTCCCGAGGGGCGGGGCCGGGACGACCGGCCGCGCGACGACCGGCGGGGCTTCGGCGGGCGACCGCCGGCGCGTACCCACTGACCTGACGCCCGGACGCCGCCGTGGAGCATTCGCTCCGCGGCGGCGTTTCCGCATTCCGTGCCGGTGTCCATGCCGTCGCGTAACGTCCGGTTCATGCCGACCATGCCGAAGTCGCTCTTCTGGACCAGGACGGACACCGCCGGGGCGGAGCACGTCGTCCTCGACGGTCAGCAGGGACTCGCCGCGCGGGGCGTGGCGCTGGCGGTGGACCCGATCCCCTACACCTGCCGGTACCAACTCACCGTCGGCGCGGACTGGGCGGCGACCCGGCTGGAGGCGGCGACCGAGGGGGCCGGCTGGTCGCGGAGCGTACGGCTGGAACGCGCCGGGGACGGCTGGCGGGTGCGGACCGGCGAGGAGGGTGACCTGGACGCGGCGCTGCGCGCGGCCGGGCACGCCCCGGCCGGGCTGCCGGGCACGGACGACCCGGACCGGCTGGCCGACGCGCTCGACCTCGACCTGGGCGGCTCCGCGCTCTTCAACACCCTGCCCGTACGCCGCCTCGGGCTGAGCCGGGCGCCGGCGGACCAGCCCCGGCGGATCGCCGTCGCCTGGGTGCTGGTGCCGAGCCTGGCCGTGGTCCCCGCCGAGCAGGTGTACACCTCGCTCGGGCCCGGCCGGGCGCGCTTCGCCAGCGACACCTTCACCGCGGACCTGGACGTCGACCCGGACGGCTTCGTGGTGCGCTACCCGGGCCTCGCCGAACGGATCGATCCCCGCTGATCCCGGGCCGGCCGGTCAGGCCGGCCAGGCGCCGGTGGCCAGGAAGCGGTCGATGGTGGCCAGGTGCGGGGCGAGGTCCAGCCCCTGCCGGGCCACCCACTCGTCGGCGTAGTACGTGTCGGCGTAGCGGTCGCCGGCGTCGCAGATGAGGGTGACCACCGACCCGGTCCGCCCCACCGCCAGCATCTCGGCGATCAGCCCGAACGCGCCCCACAGGTTGGTGCCGGTCGAGCCGCCGACCCGGCGGCCGAGCACGGTCGAGCCGGCCCGCATGGCGGCCAGCGAGGCGGCGTCCGGCACCTGGACCATCCGGTCCACCACCGAGGGCAGGAAGGACGCCTCGACGGAGGGCCGGCCGATGCCCTCGATCCGGGAGCCGCGGTCGGTCCGCACCGACCAGTCGCCGGCCTGCCAGGCCGGGTAGAAGGCGGAGTTCTCCGGGTCGACCACGCAGAGCTTGGTGGGCAGCCGCCGGTAGCGGGCGTACCGGCCGATGGTGGCGCTGGTGCCGCCGGTCCCGGCGCCCACCACCACCCAGGCCGGCACGGGGTGCCGTTCCAGCGCGAGCTGCGCGTAGATGGACTCGGCGATGTTGTTGTTGCCCCGCCAGTCGGTGGCCCGCTCGGCGTAGGTGAACTGGTCCATGAAGTGCCCGCCGGAGTCCTCGGCGAGCCAGCGCGCCTCGATCACCACCTTCGCCGGGTCCTGGACCAGGTGGCAGCGGCCGCCCTGGAACTCGATCTGGGCGATCTTCTCGGGCGAGGTGGTGGCGGGCATGACCGCGATGAACGGCAACCCCAGCATCCGGGCGAAGTACGCCTCGGAGACGGCGGTCGAGCCGGAGGAGGCCTCGAGGATGGTGGTGTCCGGGCCGATCCAGCCGTTGCAGAGCCCGTAGAGGAAGAGCGACCGGGCGAGCCGGTGCTTCAACGAGCCGGTGGGGTGCACCGACTCGTCCTTCAGGTAGAGGCCGATGCCCCACGTGCGGGGCAGCGGGAAGGGCAGCAGGTGGGTGTCGGCGGACCGGTTGGCGTCGGCCTCGACCGTGGCGATCGCCTCGGTCACCCACGTCCGGCTGGCCTCGTCGCACCGGTCCAGATGTGTCACGTCGGCAACGTTACAAGCGAGGTCAGCTCGGGTTCGGGCCGACCCGGCGGCGCTGCCGGCGCTGCCCGGCCCGGCCGGTGGCCCGGACCACCGGGGTCAGTGCGAGCGCCAGCCGGGGCAGCGCGTCGAGGAGCCGCACCTGGGCGCCGCGCCAGCGCGGCAGGCTGACCACCGGACGCGGCCGGCGGGCCAGCCGCGCGGCCCGCGCGGCCACCCGCTCCGGCGTCAGCATCGACCCGGTGAAGGAGGCCAGCGCGCCGGGGTCGTCGAGCCGGTCGTGCAGCATCGGCGTCCAGATCCCGTCCGGGCAGAGACAGGACACGTGTACGCCCCGAAGCCCGGCCATCCGCAGGTCGGACAGGGTGCCCAGGCTGAACGCGAGCAGGGCGTGCTTGCTGGCGGCGTAGACCGTCTCGCCGGGCGCGGCGATCAGCCCGGCGAGGGAGACGACGTTGAGCACGTGCCCGTGGCCCTGGGCCCGCATGACCTCCAGCGCGGCCAGGGTGCCGTTCATCGCGCCGAGGGCGTTCACCTCGACCAGCCGGCGGCGGGTCGCCGCGTCGTGGGTCCAGGACGGCCCGGTGACCAGGATTCCGGCGTTGTTCACCCAGAGCCCGAGCCCGCCGGCCGCCCCGCCCGCGGCCTCGGCGGCGACCGCGGCGCAGGCCGCCTCGTCGCGGACGTCCAGGGCCCGGGACCAGCCACCGAGCGGCTCGGCGGCGGCGGCCACCGCAGCGGCGTCCAGGTCGGTCAGGAGCACGGCCCAGCCGTCGGCGTGCAGCGCGGCGGCGATCGCCCGTCCGAGCCCGCCCGCCGCCCCGGTCACCACGGCCGCTCCGGGCGCTGGCGTCGTCATCGGCGCACGGTATCGCCGGACTCCCGTCGGCGCCAGAGCCGCTGCGCCACAGCCCTCGGGACGCGCGGACCTTGCCCGGTGGCCGCGCGCCCGGCATGAGCGCCGGGCGGGGCGGACGCGGTGCGGCCCGGACCGCGACATCAGCTCCACAGGATGGCCACCTGACACTCGCGGGCCGCGTCGGGGCGCGGCCCGGCCCGCCGACGAGGACGGGTCAGGTGCCGGGGGGCGGGTCAGGGGGCCTGGGGCTCGATGGGCTGGGGGCGGTTCTCCCACTTCGTCGACAGGGCGATCCCGGTGCGGGTGGAGGCCACGCCCGGGGTGCGGTTCAGCCGGACGATCAGCTGCTCCAGCTCGGCGATCGTGCCCACCCGCGCCTTCAGCAGGAACGACTCCACCCCGGCCATGAAGTAGCAGGACTCGATCTCCGGCATCCGCCGGAACGCCTCCAGCACGTCGTCGGTGTCCCCGCCGGAGTCCTCGACGATGCCGATCAGCGCGGTCACGCCGAGCCCGATCGCCTCCGGCTCCACCTCGGCCCGGTACGCCCGGATCACGCCGCTGGACTCCAGCTTGCCGACTCGTTCGTGCACGGCGGGGGCGGAGAGGCCGACCTGGCGGGCCAGCTCGGCGTACGACAGGCGGGCGTTGCCGCGCAGCAGCTCCACGAGGCTCAGGTCGATCGCGTCCACGGAGAGTGACCCTATCCGTTCGGGCGTAACGCTCGACGGTCGGCATCAGTTGAACGTGACAACATGTACCCATTCACAAACTGATGGTCATGGGAGTTCTTCGCCGGTACCATTTACTAACTTCTCAAGCCGTGCGTTTTTCGCGTTTGGCGGACAGGCCAGGTCGCTGGTGCTGTAATTGCCATACGTCCCTCATGACGGCTCTGGGCTCGCACCGGCCGGGGGCAGTGTGTTCAGCCGGGGGCTTCGTCGACGCGAGGAGGGGGCTGTGGACACTGGAGATCGCCTGCTGACACCGGGTGAGGTCGCCGCGCTGTTTCGGGTTGACCCGAAGACTGTGACGAGATGGGCGGCGGCCGGCCGGATAGGCAGCATCCGGACTCCAGGCGGGCATCGCCGGTTTCGGGAATCCGAGGTGCGGGCCCTGCTTGAGGGGGAGGGCATGCTGGACGAGGCGGAGGACATGGGTAAGGCACGCAACATGGGCCCGACCGCCTCGACCGGCCCCGGACCGGCCAACGCCGGCATGTACTGAGTGCGGATCGGCACGCGGACCGGCCGTCAGGTCCGGTCCGCGTTCCGTTGCGCCGCGGCCAGCTCGCCCGACCAGCGACGGAAGAGCGTGTGCGGCACGCCGAGCGCGTCCAGCACCTTCCCGGCCACGAAGTCGACCAACTGCTGCGCAGAGGCGGAGGCGCCCGCGCCGTAGAAGCCCGGGCTGGCCGGCAGCACGACCGCGCCGGCGTCGTGCAGCGCGATGAGATGCTCCAGGTGGCTGCGGGTCACCGGGGTCTCCCGCGGCACCACCACCACCGGCCGCCGCTCCTTCAGGTTGACCTCGGCCGCCCGCTGCAGCAGGTCCTTGGAGAGCCCGATCGCGATGCCCGCGCAGGCCGCCGTGCTCGCCGGCACCACCGCCATGCCGCGTACCCGGTAGGAGCCGCTGCTCGGGCCGGCGGCCAGGTCGCCCGCCGGCCAGTGCCGCAGGTCCGCGCCGGTCAGCTCGCGGCCCAGCCAGGTGGCCAGGTCGTCGGCCCAGTGCCCGTCCCGGAAGGGACGACCGGTCTCGTCGAGGATGGTCAGCCGGGCCGCCCGGGAGACGATCAGGTCCACCGCCTCGCCGGCGTCGAGCAGGCCCCGCACGACGGCTGCCGCGTACGGCGTGCCGGAGGCCCCGGAGACGCCGACCACCCATGGTTCGCGCATACGACAAGCCTGCCTGGTCGGCGGCGGGGACCGGCGGGCACCCCCGCCGTACCGGTCCGGAGCGTCCCCCTTGTCCCGGGACCACCGCCGTTGTCCCGCCGGGCCACGGCCGTCCCGGCGACCTGCCATGCTTCCGTCGGCGATCCACGGCCACGGAAGGGATCGGGATGACGGAGGCGGTGCTCTGGTCGCTGCGCTCCGACTGTCCACTCGCGCCCCGGCTCTCCCCGTATGCCGACCGCACCCAGCAGTGGCTGCTCGACCAGCTCGTCGACCTCGACCTGCCCCTGGACGCGGTGGCCCTGGACCGACTGCGCCGGGCGGGCTTCGCCCGGTACGCCGGCCGGCTCTACCCGGACGCCGCCGAGTCGGACCTGCGCGTGCTGACCGTCCTGTTCACCTGGTTCTTCCTGGTCGACGACGCGTGCGACCGGCCGGACCGGCTGACGCCGCCGCAGATCCGCGCGCTGCGCGACGGGGTGCTCGCCCTGCTGCGCGACGGGCCTCGGGCGCGTCATCCCGGCTTCTCGGGGCCGCTGCGGCGGCTGCTGGTGCAGGCGTGGCGGGAGCCCCGACGGCGGATGCCGGCCCGCTGGCGGCTGCGCTTCACCGACGCGGTCGCCCACCACCTGGACGGCGCCTGGCGGGAGGCGGTCGCGAAGGCCGCCGGCCGGGCCCCCGGGGTCGCGGAGTACGTGGAGCTGCGCCGGGCGACCTCGGCGGCGTACGTGTCGTACCCGCTGATCGAGTTCGCGACCGGCCGGCCGCTGCCCGACGCGGTCTACCACCATCTCGCGCTGCGCCGGATCGCCGAGGTCGGCAACGACCTGCTCTCCTGGTTCAACGACCTGGCGTCGCTGGACCAGGACCGGGTCAGCGCCGGTGGCCACAATCTGGTGCTGGCGGTGGCGACCGAGCACGGGGTGCCGGTGGAGACCGCGGTGGAGCTGGTGGCCGAGCGCTGGCGGGCGGGGATGGCCCGGTTCGTGGCGCTGCGCGCCGCGGTGCCGTCGTTCGGTCCGGCGCTGGACGAGGCGGTCACCGCCCACCTCGACGGGGTCGCCCACGCGGTGCGCGGCACGGTGGACTGGACGTTGGAGAGCGGCCGCTACCCGGCGGTCGCCCCCGCGTCCTGACCCCGCCGCTCAGGGTCGCAGGTCGAGGCGGACCACCAGGTCGAGCAGGGCGAAGACGAAGAGCGCGATGCCGACGAAGCCGTTGGCGGTGAAGAACGCCCGGTTGACCTTGCTGAGGTCGGTGGGGCTGACCACCAGGTGCTGGTAGCCGAAGGCGACCGCGGTGAACGCCAGCCCGATCCACCAGAGCCAGCCGAAGCCGACCAGGCCGCCGAACCAGATGAAGAGCGCGAAGGTGACCACGTGGGCGACGGTGGAGGCGTGCAGCGCGAAGCGCAGCCCGTAGCGCGCGGGGACGCTGTGCACGCCGATCTCCCGGTCCACGTCGGCGTCCTGGCAGGCGTAGATCAGGTCGAAGCCGCCGATCCAGAGGCCGACGGCCGCGCCGAGCAGCCAGGCCGGCCAGGAGCCGGCGAGGGTGCCGGTGACCGCGAGCCAGGCGCCGACCGGGCCGACCGCCTGGGCGATCGCCAGGATGGCGTGCGGCCAGTTGGTGAACCGCTTGCCGTACGGGTAGACGACCAGCGGGATCACCGCGAGCGGGGCGAGCACCAGGCAGAGCGGGTTGAGCAGGGCGGCGGCGGCGAGGAAGACGACCAGCGCGACGGCCGCGCCGGTCCAGGCCGTCCGCACGCTCACCGCCCCGGTGACCAGTTCCCGCTTCGCGGTACGCGGGTTCCGCGCGTCGATCCGCCGGTCGAGGATCCGGTTGGCGGCCATCGCGAACGTCCGCGCCCCGACCATCGCGACGGTGATCAGCAGCAGGTCGAGCCAGCGGACCCGACCGCCGTCGACCCGCATCGCGGTCAGCGCGGACAGGTACGCGAACGGCAGCGCGAAGACCGAGTGCTCGATCGCGACCAGTTTGAGGAAGGACTTCACCCGGCCCGGCTTCTCGGCCGGCGCGTCGAGGACCGCCATCAGATCCCGTACTCCTTCCAGCGCTTGTCGACCAGCGAGACCACCTCGGGCGACATCGACATCTCCTCCGGCCAGCCCCGGGTGTAGCCCTCGGTGGGCAGCTTGCGGGTCGCGTCGACGCCCACCTTGCCGCCCCAGAACTGCTGGTACGACGCGTGGTCGAGGTGGTCCACGGGCCCCTCGGTGAGGAGCAGGTCGCGGGCGTAGTCGACGTTGCCGAAGGCGCGGAAGGCGACCTCGTTGTAGTCGTGCACGTCGCAGTCCTCGTCGACGATCACGATCAGCTTGGTCAGCGACATCAGGTGGGCGCCCCAGATCGCGTTCATCACCTTCTGCGCGTGCTTCGGGTAGCGCTTGCGGATCGAGACGATCGCGCAGTTGTGGAAGACCCCGGCGGCCGGCAGGTCGTAGTCGACGATGTCCGGGATCAGCAGCTTGAGCAGCGGCTGGAAGATCCGCTCGGTGGCCTTGCCGAGGCCGTGGTCCTCCTGCGGCGGCTTGGAGGTGACGATCGAGTGGTAGACCGGGTCGCGCTGCATGGTCATGGCCTCGATGTGCAGCACCGGGAACGGCTCGACCGGGGTGTAGAAGCCGGTGTGGTCGCCGAACGGGCCCTCGGGCAGCCGCTCGCCGGGCTCCAGGTAGCCCTCCAGCACGATCTGGGCGTGCGCCGGCACCTGGAGCGGCACGGTGAGGCAGTCGACCATCTCGACCCGCTCGCCGCGCAGGAAGCCGGCGAACAGGTACTCGTCGATGTCGCCGGGGAGCGGCGCGCTGGCGGCATAGCTGACCACCGGGTCGCAGCCGATCGCGATGGCGACCGGCAGCCGCTGGCCGAGCCGCTCGGCGACCGCGTGGTGGGCGGTGGAGTCCTTGTGGATCTGCCAGTGCATGCCGAGGGTGTTCCGGCCGTGCTGCTGGAGCCGGTAGAGGCCGAGGTTGCGCTTGCCGGTCTCCGGGTGCTTGGTGTGGGTCAGCCCGTAGTTGTGGAAGATCCCGCCGTCGCCGGGCCAGACCTGGAGACCGGGCAGCCGGTTCAGGTCGACGTCGTCGCCCCGGTAGACCACCTGCTGGCAGGGGGCGGTCTTCACCTTGCGCGGCGGCACCGACTTGAGTTGCATGACCTTGCCCAGGCCCTCGCGGATGCCGGACCAGCCGACCGGCAGCTCCGGCTTGATCAGCGCGCCGATCCGCTCGCCGATCTCGTCGAGGGAGTCGACGCCGAGCGCCATCGCCATCCGCTTCTCGGTGCCGAAGAGGTTGATCGCGACCGGCATCTCGCCCCGGGTGGGGCGCTCGAAGAGCAGCGCCGGGCCGCCGGCCCGGACGGTCCGGGTGACCACCTCGCTGATCTCCAGGGTGGGGTCGACCGGGACGCTCACCCGCCGCAGCTCGCCCGCGCGCTCCAGCGCCGCGAGGAAGTCCTTGAGATCGGTGTACGGGAAGCCACGAGCCGCCATGTCAGCCAGTCTCCCGCACCTGCCTCCCGGTCGCCCAAGCCGGGTGGTGTGACGCGGCCGATGCCGCCGCCGGCCGGGCATGGCCGGGCCGGCGGCGGGTAGTCGAGCCGTCCGACGGCGGAGGGGACGGCAATGGGTGCGGGACGGGTCCCGGCGGGGTTCGCTGAGCAGCGGGCGCAGGTCGGCGAGATCACGATGAACTACCTGCGGGGCGGCGACGGTCCCCCGCTGGTGCTGCTGCACGGCTATCCGCAGTGCTGGTACATGTGGCGGCACCTGCTGCCCGAGCTGGGGCGCTCGTTCGAGGTGGTCGCGCCGGACCTGCGCGGCTTCGGCGAGAGCGACGCCCCGGCCGGCGGGTACGACAAGAAGAGCGTCGCCGCCGACCTGCACGGGCTGCTCACCGGGCTCGGCCTGACCGCGGACATCCGGCTGGTCGGCCACGACCTGGGCACCATGGTCGCGTACGCCTACGCCGCCGCCCACCCCGACGTGGTGTCCCGGCTGGTGCTCACCGAGGCACCCATCCCGGACGAGAGTGTCTACGCGATCCCGGCCCTGACCGCCGCCGGCCCGGCGGTGTGGAACTTCGGCTTCTTCAACCTCAACAACGGGCTGCCGGAGCAGCTGATCAGCGGCCGGGAGACGCTCTGGGTGGACCGCTTCAGCGACTCGATGATGGTGAACAAGGGCAGTATCGGCCCGGACGACGTCGAGGAGTACGCCCGGCACCTGCGCGACCCGGACCACCTGCGGGCCAGCTTCGACTGGTTCCGGGCGTTCGGGCAGGACGTGGCGGACAACGCCGCGTACCGGTCGACGAAGCTGCCGATGCCGGTCCTCGCGATCGGGGCCCGGGCCAGCCTGGGCGAGCAGGTGGCCGAGCAGGTCCGCCGGTACGCCGACACGGTCACCGGCGAGGTGATCGAGGACAGCGGCCACTGGCTCTTCGAGGAGCGGCCGGCGGAGCTGAGCGCCCTGCTGCTGCCCTTCCTGCGGGGCTGACGCCTCACCCGGCCGGCTGCCAGGCGTACGCGGCCAGCGGCGGGTCGAGCGGCGCGTCGGTGAGCCGGTTCGCGAAGGTCGAGATGGTGTAGGTCCCGACGCCGAGCACCACGTCGAGGGCGTGCCGGGGCTGCCAGCCGGCGTCGAGGAAGGCGGCCAGCTCGGCGTCCGGGACGGCGCCGCGGTGGTCGAGGATGGCCAGGGTGAACCGGCGCAGCGCCGCGAGCCGGGCCTCGGGCGGCTCGGTCCCGTCGCGCAGGGCGGCGATCAGCTCGGGGTCGGCGCCGTGCCGCTCCAGCGTGGCGGTGTGCATCGCCACGCAGATGTGGCATTCGTTCCGGGTGGCGACGGTGAGCACGACCACCTCCCGGGCGACCGGGTCGAGGTCGGTGGACTCGAAGATGGCGGTGGCGGTGAGGAAGCCCTTGAGCAGCTCGGGGGACTCCGCCATCAGGCCGACGCCGGTGGGCAGGTGGCCGAGCTTGCGGTGGATGCCGGCCATGGTCGGACGCGCGGCGACGGGCGCGGTGTCGGGCGTGTGGACGGTGAAGGCCGGTCGGGACATGCCGACCCCTCTCGGATAAGATGGTCAACGTGGTTGACCAAATAGTAAACGCGATTGTCGACTATGACAACGTCTGACCGCCCCGGCTTCGTACTTCCCCTGCTGCTGCTGGCCGGCTTCCGCACGCTCATCGACGACCTGCACGCCGAGCTGGCCCGGCAGGGGCACCCGGAGCTGCGACCCGCACACGGCTTCGTCCTCCAGGCCGTCGGCCCGGACGGCACCACCGCCTCCGAGTTGGGGCAGCGGCTCGGCGTCTCCAAGCAGGCGGCCGGCAAGACGGTGGACCGGCTGGTCGCCCTCGGCTACCTGGAACGCGCCGACGACCCCGCCGACGCCCGGCGCAAGCTGGTCCGGATGACGGACCGGGGCCTGGACGGGCTGCGCCGCTCGGCGATCGTCTTCGACGAGCTGCGCGACCGCTGGGCGGCGACGCTGGGCCCCGACCGCGTCGCCGCGATGGAGGATGACCTGCGCTCGGTCGCCTCGGCCAACTTCTTCCGCCTCGACGTCCCCGGCTGGTTCGGCGGCTGACCGTGCCGCGCTGGCACCTAGCCCGCGTAGAGCCGGTCCCGGTCCACCAGGATGACGTCCTGCCGGGCCGACGCCGCGCGGGCGAGGTCGTCGGTGAAGCCTTCCGCGCTCGCCAGCAACAGCCGCGTCCCGGTCGCGTCGAATCCTGGACGCCTCAGTAGCAGTTCCCGCACCCGGCGCAACCGTTCCAGATCGGCCTGACCCAGCCGGCGCCCCCACTTGACCTCTCCGATGGCGAGCAGCGGGCGTGGCCCGTCGCCGAGCGGCGGCTCGCCGAGCGCGACGAGATCCAGCTCGTGACTGGTTCGGGTGGACGGGTCCGTCACGGTGGCCGCGCAGGCCTCGGCAACGATTCCGCCGAAGGCTCCGAGATCGGCGAACCGGACCGCCCACTGCCGGACGATCTCCTCGAAGCGGGGGCCAAGCACCGCGCTGGCGTACCGGCGCTGCGACCGGCGCCAGACGTCCGCGCCCCGGCGCTGTTCCAGCGCCGTCCAGGCCGGACGCATGACCGCCTGGTAGAACGTGATCAGCGGTTCGGTGATCCGGTAGTTGCTGCGTCCGCTCCGCAGCGGGTCCGGCTCCCGCAGCAACAGGCCGGCGTCTTCCAACACGGTGAGCGGATGTTGCAGATCGGTCGCCTTCCGTCCGATGTAGCCGGCGATCCCGCCACGGCTGGCGTTGCCCTCGGCGACCGCCGCCAACACGGAGTGGTAGAGCGCGGCGTCACGCAGGTCAGGGTCCTCCGCGAGCAGGTAGCGCGCCTCCCGGAAGAGCGGCCGCGCCGGGTTGAGCACCGCTCGGACGACCCAGGCGTCGAAATCGTCCGGCCCGGTCGGGGCGTCGTCCTGGACGTACTCGCGCCGGTAGGCCGGCGTGCCACCGACGATGGCGAAGACCTTGACGGCCAGCAGGGGATCGTCGAATCCCCAGAAGGCCGCGGCGGCCCGGTAGTCCAGCGGCTGCACCGGTAGCTCCAGGCCGGCCCGCCCGCGCAACGGGGCGGAGCCGGCGAGAAGGCCACCCATGAAGGACAGGGCCGAGCCGCAGAGCAGCAGCCGGGTCCGCGATTCCGCCCGTTCCGGTCTGCCGGGCGTAAGCGCGTGCTGGATGATCGACGGCAGCTCCCGGGCAGCTCGGACCAGGTACGGGAACTCGTCGATGACCACGGTCACGGGCCGGTCCCGCCCCAGGGTGAGCAGGGCGTCGATCGCCGCGCTCCAGTCGGGCAGCTGCACCGGGCCCGGCGACCCCGCATACGCGCCGAGCACCTCACCCAACCGACGCAGCGAATCGACCGACGTGGCCTCCGTTGCGCCGAAGTAGAAGCCCCCGCTGGCCCGGGCAAGCTCGTAGAGCAACAGGGTCTTGCCCTGTCGACGGCGACCGCTGACAACGCCGAGGGTCGCGCCGGGACGCTCGTCGGCGGCGAAGCGGGCCAGCTCAGCCCACTCGACGTCCCGGTCGAAGATCCGGTCGGGCTTGGCCAGCAGGGTCACGGGTCACCGCATTTCGTAGGACTACAGTTCTTAGAAGTGTAGTCCTACGGATTGCGCAGGCGGGGCGACACGTCCGGCTCGTGGCGGGACGATACGAAAATGGATGACGCGTACGTGTCGGGGGACCCGGACGGGCTGTCCCCGCTGCTGGCGGAGATCCGGGACGCGGTGGCGCGGGAGCTGCACGCGCAGTTCGCCCTGCGGGCCGACCGCCTCGAACTCGCCGACCTGCCGGAGGTCGCGTACCAGGTGACCCTGCGCGTCGACGGCGTGTTGAGCCGGCGTCGCCCGACGACCGGGACGCCGTCCGTCACCGGCTCCCCTTAGGATCGGCGCGCTGACTGGGCCGGAGGGCCCGGCCGGTCCATTTACCCAAAGGGAGTTCGATGAAATCTGTGCGCGTTTCCCGCGCGTTCCGGGTGGGCGCGGCGGCGCTCGCGGCGGCGACCACGGTCGGCGCGGTGGCCAGCCCGGCGGCGGCGGAGACCGACCCCGGCTGGGTCAGCAGCTGGCTCGGTGACACCACCATCGGCGCGGCCGGCGCCCCTGGCCGGACCGCCGGCCTCGTCCTGAGCAGCGGCGGAGCGACCAACCCCCGGGTGACCTTCGACCTGAGCGGCCTGACCGGGGTGGCCACCGCCACCTTCCCGGACTGGTGCGTCACCGACGTCGGCGCGGTCACCTGCCCGATGCCGCCGACCGCCACCCCCGACGAGTTCGGCACCCTGAACGGCACCCTGCCGATCGTGCTCAAGGCGGTCACCGGTGCGGCCGACGGCACGACCGGAACGATCGGCTACACCGCGCTGGCCGACGGCGTCGACGGCTGGGCCCAGCAGGCCACGGTAACGGTGCACGCCGGGCCGGACGTGATCGACCTGGTCGACGAGTACGTCAGCGGCGCGGCCACGGGCGACCAGCTCGCCATGCCGGTGTCGGTGATCAGCGCCGGCGACCAGCCGGCGGACGACGTCCGGATCACGTTCCGGTTCCCGGTCGGGCTGGAGCCGGCCGCCTACCGCAACTGCCGGTACGGCGCCGGCGACCAGCTCAGCACCATCGTGGTCTGCGCCGTCGGGGGCGAGCTGAACCCCGGCGCCCGGTACGAGGTCCCCGGCGGCTTCGAGACCACGGTGGGTTCTGCCGCCGTCGGCGACAAGCGGATCACCCAGTCCGTGGCGCCCGCCGACACCGCCGGGCCGCTGCCCGAGGGCGTGGTCTTCACCCGCCGCGACGCCGACCAGTCCCTGCGACTGCGTCAGGTCGGCGAGCCGCTCGACGTGATCGGGGCCGAGCACCAGTCCCCGTCCGGCCAGTACTTCCTGCGGGCGATCCACGGGGCGTTCGATGTCGTCGCCCTCGGCGCGGCGGCCGCCGGCGCGCCCGGTGACAGCGTCCAGGTCCGGGTCGGGCTGCGCAATGATGGCCCCGGCGTGCCGGACGGCACGATCTCCGGTGACAGCGCCGCCCGGCTCGTCTTCACGCCGCCGGCCGGCACGGCGGTGACCAGGTCCCCGTCGGGCTGCTGGCCGATCGGGGGCGAGGAGGAGGCCACCGAGGAGACCGTGCCGACCGGCTGGTACTGCACCAGGCCCGGTGGGGTCTTCCCGGCGGACGAGACCTGGCTCGTCGACTTCGACCTGCGGGTCGACGGCCCGCTCGGCACGCCGGGCGAGGTCCGCCTCGCGTACGGCTACCCACGGGTCGACGACGACCCGGCGAACGACACCGCCCCGGTGACCGTGGGCTGACCCGGAAACGACGCGACCGCCGGGAGCCACGCGGGTCCCGGCGGTCAGCGCAAGCAGGTCAGCTGACGCCAGCGTACGAGTGCAGGCCGGTGAAGAAGAAGTTCACCCCGAACAGGTTCATCAGCATGGTCAGGAAGCCCAGGATGGCGATCCAGGTGGCCACGTTCCGCTTGATGCTCGGGGTGGCCCGGGCGTGCAGGTAGCCGGCGTAGACCACCCAGGAGATGAACGCCCAGGTCTCCTTCGGGTCCCAGCCCCACGCCCGACCCCAGGCCGCCTCGGCCCAGATCGCCCCGGCGATCACCGCGAAGGTGAAGATCGGGAACGCGAAGGCGTGCAGCGCGAAGGTCATCCGCTCCAGCCCGGCCGCCGCCGGCAGCCGACGGGCCAGGGTGTACGGGAAGCTGCGCCGCCCCTGCTCCCAGCCGGCCCGCATCAGGTACGCCGCCGCCGGCACCACGCCCAGCAGGAAGATGCCGGAGGCGAAGACGATCGTCGACACGTGGATGACGAACCAGTACGACTGGAGCGCCGGCATCAGCGGCGTGACCTGGACGTAGAGCTTCAGCTCGGCGAAGGCCAGCAGCAGCACCATGACCAGGGTCAGGAAGAGCCCGAGCTGGCGCAGCGAGGGGCGCCTCCAGAGCACCGCCAGCCAGGCCGCGGTCCCGATGAACGTGACCGTCAGCACGAACTCGTACATGTTGCCCCAGGGCATGCGCTCGGCGGCGAGCCCCCGGGTGACCAGCGCCCCGAGGTGGAGCGCGGCGGCGAGCGCGGTGACCCAGCCGGCGATCCGACCGGCTACGAGGGCCCGCTGCGCCGACCGGCCGGGCCGGTTCTCGGCCGGGGCGGCGGGGGCCTCGACGGTCCCGCCGGCGCCGCCGACTCCCGCGCCGACCAGCTCCCGGGCCGGGGCGGCGGCCCTCGCCGGCACCGCGCGGGCGTTGCCGAGCGCGTACTCGACGGCGTGGCTGATCATCGCGACCAGGTACGCCAGGATCGCGAAGGTCACCAGCTGGTCGGAGAGTGCGGACATCACTCGACTCCTTCTCGCGCCCGCTCGTCGCCCCGCTCGTCGGCGCTGACCGCGGCGACCAACTGGGCGAACTCGTCGGCGAACCCTGGATGTTCGGTGCGCGGCAGCCCACCGGCCTCCACCAAGCTACTACCGCTCGTCGGAGATCCACTGTCGGGGGGCGTCACCCGGAACCAGACCCGCCGCCGCCGGCCGAAGAGGGAACCCATCAGGCCGGTGAGCAGCACCACGCAGGCGCCGAGCATCAGCGTCTGCCCCGGGGCGTACCGGACGGAGAGGGTGACGTACGGCTTCGTCCCGACGAACTCCAGCGTGCTGCCGTCGTCCAGGGTCCACTTCTCGCCGACGCCGAGCTTCTTGTCGCCGACCTGCTTGAGCTTGCCGTTGGCGACCTGCCCCTGGTCGAGCTTGTAGACCGACCCGGGGATGCCGGCGTCCAGCCCGAGGTTGCCCCGGTACGCGACCAGCACCACCGCCGGGTTCCGCTCGGTCGGGTACTGCGACGCGACGAAGGGCGCGGTGTCCGGGGCGGTCGGCAGGTAGAGCCCGTCGAAGGCGACCTGCTGGTCGGCAGCCCGCTTGCCGGTCTTCGGGTCGACGTTCGCGTCGGGGAAGGCGGCCACGCCCTCCTCGGTCGCGTTCGGGTCACCGGTCCGCAGGAACGGCACCGTGCTGGTCTGGGTACGGCCGTACTTGTCGGTGTACTTCAGGATCGGGGCGTACCCGTTGCCGAGGAGGTAGACGTTTGCCGAGCCGAGCCGCAACGGCGAGTTGACCGAGAAGCCGGCGGTCCGCGTCGACCCGTCGTCCAGATGGTCCACGGTCACCGTGGCCCAGTAGTGCGAGGCCTGCCCGGACGGCAGGTACGCCGCGTCGAACTTGTCCAGGGTGAGGCAGAACGGCGGCAGGTCGGCGCTGTCCACCCGGGGGCCGAGGGTGGCCTCGGCGTACTGCTGGCGGGTGTTGCAGAAGGCGTTCTCCGCGCCGGCCACCAGCAGCCGGTTGCCGTGCCAGCCGTACCAGGAACCGAGCGCGACCCCGAGCAGCACGGCGACCAGCGAGGTGTGGAAGAGCAGGTTGCCGGTCTCCTTGAGGTAGCCCTTCTCGGCGGAGATCTCGTTGCCGCGGACCTCGACCCGCCAGCGGCGGCGGCGCAGCAAGGCGGCGATGGCCGCCGGGTCGGCGGCGGCGGGGGCCTCCAGCACCGCGTGCTGGGGCAGCCGCTCCAGCCGCTTCGGGGCGGCCGGCGGCCGGGAGCGCAGCGCCCGCAGGTGGTCCCGCATCCGGGGCAGGACGCAGCCGACCAGCGAGGTGAACAGCAGCAGGTAGATCGCGGAGAACCAGATCGAGCCGAAGACCTCGAAGGCGCCGATCCGGTCGAGCTTCGGGGCCAGGTCCGGGTGGTCGAGGAAGTACTGGTTGACGTTCTCCGGGTTGACCCCGCGCTGGGGCAGCACCGAGCCGGGGATGGCGGCGACCGCGAGCAGGAAGAGCAGGATCAGCGCGGTACGCATGCTGGTCAGCTGCCGCCACGAGTTGCGCAGCAGGGCGATCGCCGGGTTGACCCGCCGCCGGGGCGCCTCGGCGGGCGGCGTCGCCGGCCGGTCGTCCACGGTCGTCATCAGATGCTCACCTCGCCCACGCCGACGTGCGTCTGCAGCCAGATCACGAAGTTCTGCCAGCCGCCGGTGACCAGCGCCAGGCCGATCAGGATCAGCAGGGCGCCGCCGATCCGGGTCACCCAGCGGCTGTTGCGCCGGACGGCGCGGAAGACCCCGAGCAGGCGGTGGAAGCCCAGCCCGAAGACGACGAACGGTGCCCCCAGCCCGAGGCAGTACGCCACGGCGAGCAGCACCGCCCGGTCGCTCTTTCCCTCGACGGCGGCCATGCCGAGCACCGCGCCGAGCGTGGGGCCGGTGCACGGCATCCAGCTCAGCGCGAAGACCGCGCCGAGGACCGGGGCGCCGAGCAGCCCGGCGGCGGGTAGCCGGTGGATCCGGAACTCGCGCTGCATCCCCGGCACCAGGCCGAGGTAGCCGAGCCCGAGCACCACGACCAGCCCGCCGATGACGATCTCCAGCGCGCGCTCGTGCTCGAAGAAGACCCGGCCGACGCCGGAGAAGAGGATCGCGGTGGCGGTGAAGACGGCGGTGAAGCCGGCGATGAAGAGCAGCGTCCCGGCGAGCACCCGCCCCTTGACCGCGGCCGCCGGCCGGGCCGCGACGGCCACCCCGCCGGTCGCCACGGCGACCCCGCCGCCGGTCGGGGCGTCCCCGCCGGCCGGCGCCGGCTCGGTGCGCGCCCGGCCCTCGAGGTCGGCGCCGGCCAGGCCGGTGACGTACGACAGGTAGCCCGGCATCAGCGGCAGGACGCACGGGCTGAGGAAGCTGACCAGCCCGGCGAGCGCCGCCGCGCCGATCGCCAGCAGCAGCGGCCCGGACTGGGCGAGCTCGCGGAACGTCTCGCCCATCAGCGGTTTCCGGAGGCCGCTTGCTCGGCGGCGATCCGCTCGACGACGGGGCGCAGGCCGTCCTGGGTGACCGCGGCCCGGATCACCGTGGCGATCCGGCCGTCCCGGTCCAGGACCACGGTGGCCGGGATGGTGTTCGGCGGGATGTCCAGGGCCAGCGCGAGCCGGCTGGCCGGGTCGAAGAGGCTCGGGTAGGTGACCCGGCCCTCCTCGAACGCGACCGCCTTGTCCTTGCTGTCCTGCACGTTGATGCCGAGGAAGGTCACCCCGGAGGCCTTGGTGGCCTGGTAGGTGGCCTCCAGGTCGTCGGCCTCGGCCCGGCAGGGCGCGCACCAGGAGCCCCAGAAGTTGAGCACCACCACCTGGCCGCGGGCCTGCGAGACGTCGTAGTTGCCGCCGGTGAGCAGCTCACCGGCGATCTTCGGGGCCGCCGACCGCTGGTCCGGGGCGCACTCGATGACGCCGGCCTTGTTGGCGCACTTGCTCTCCTCGCTGCCGGAGGAGCAGCCGACCAGCGCCGTCGCGACGGCGACGGCGGTGAACAGGGCGGCGACGGGCCTCCGGGAACGCATCAGGCCCCCTTGGCCGTCCGGGCGGTCGGCGAGATCGCGACCAGGTGGGCCGCCGGCTCGGAGTAGCCGATGCCGACGACCTTGGCGCCGTCGAAGTGGAACGAGGTGAGGCTGGCCAGCCCGCACTGCCGCTTGCGGGGGTCGTGCCAGAGCCGCTTGCGCTCGACGTACCGGCGCAGCGTCCAGATCGGCAGCTGGTGGGAGACCAGCACGGCCTCGCGCCCCTCGGCGGCGACCCGGGCGGCGTGCAAAGCGGCGAACATCCGCTCGGCGATGACCTGGTACGCCTCCCCCCAGGACGGGGTGACCGGGTCGCGCAGCACCCACCAGTTGCGCGGGTCGCGGAACGAGCCGTCGCCCGGGGAGACCTTCTTGCCCTCGAACCAGTTGGCGCTCTCGATCAGCCGCTCGTCCACCCCGACGGGGAGGCCGAACTGCGCCGCGATCGGCTCGGCGGTCTGCTGGGCGCGCTCCAGCGGGCTGGCCACCACGTGCACCACGTTCCGCTCGGCGAGCCCCTGCGCGGCGGCCTTGGCCATCTGGACGCCCAGCTCGGAGAGGCGGAAACCGGGCAGCCGGCCGTAGAGAACGCCCCCCGGGTTGTACACCTCGCCGTGCCGCAGCACGTGGACCACCGTCTCGCTCACGTTCCCTACCCCCCGTGACCCGCCGCTGCCGCCGCCGTCGCCGCGCCCGGCAGGGCGGCGGCGATCTGCTCCAGGGCGGCGTCGTCCAGCGCCGCCGACACGAACCACGACTCGAACGCGCTCGGCGGCAGGTAGATGCCGGCGGCGAGCATCGCGTGGAAGAACGCCTTGAACGCGGGGACCTGCTGGGTCCGCGCGCTGTCGTAGTCGACCACGTCGGCGTCGGTGAAGAAGATGGAGAACATGCTGCCCGCGTACGACAGGCGGTGCGGGACCCCGGCGGCGGCCAGCGCGTCGGCGGCGAGCTTGCCCACGACGGCGGCCGTCTCGTCGAGCTTCCGGTAGAGCGCGTCGTCGGCGAGCCGCAGCGTGGCCAGGCCGGCGGCGCAGGCGAGCGGGTTACCGGAGAGGGTGCCGGCCTGGTAGACCGGGCCGGCCGGGGCGAGCCGCGCCATGATCTCCGTGCGCCCGCCGAAGGCCGCGGCGGGCAGGCCACCGCCCATGACCTTCCCGTACGTCCACAGGTCGGCGTCGGACGGGTCGAGGCCGTGCCAGCCGGCGCGGGAGACCCGGAACCCGGTCATCACCTCGTCGACGATGAGCAGCGCGCCGTGCGCGTGGGCGATCCGGGCGAGCTGCTGGTTGAAGCCGTCGCGGGGGGCGACCACGCCCATGTTGCCGGCGGCCGCCTCGGTGATGATCGCCGCGATGTGCGGCCCCTCGGCGGCGAAGGCCTCCTCGACCGCGGTGATGTCGTTGTACGGCAGCACGATGGTGTCGCCGGCCGCCGCGCCGGTCACGCCGGGCGAGTCGGGCAGGCCCAAGGTCGCGACGCCGGAGCCGGCGGCGGCGAGCAGGGCGTCGGAGTGGCCGTGGTAGCAGCCGGCGAACTTGATGATCTTGGCACGCCCGGTGAAGCCGCGGGCCAGCCGGATCGCCGACATGGTCGCCTCGGTACCCGAGTTGACCAGCCGGACCTGCTCGACCGGGGTACGCGCGACGATCTCCGCGGCCAGCTCGACCTCGCCCGGGGTGGGCGTGCCGAAGCTGGTGCCGTACGCGGCGGCGGTCTGCACGGCCTCGACCACCTCGGGGTGGGCGTGGCCGAGGATCAGCGGCCCCCAGGAGCAGACCAGGTCGACGTAGCGCCGGCCGTCCGCGTCGAACATCCAGGGACCCTCCCCCCGGACCATGAAGCGCGGGGTGCCGCCGACGGCACGGAACGCGCGCACGGGGGAGTTCACCCCGCCGGGCACGATGGCCTTGGCGCGGTCGAACAGGGCCTCGGAGGCCGGCGCGTCGGCCGGGTAGCGGCCGGATCCGGCGGAAAGGGTATCGGTCACGATGCCGCCATTGTGTCAGCGCCGGCCGGCGAATCGGCAGCCACCCCGCACCGGGGTTACCGGGCTCACCCGCCACGCGGATCGCCGAGCCGGGGCGGGATCAGCCATGGAAGGCAGCCGGGCCCGGTCGGACGCCCAGCCGGGGGCCGCTCGGCGGGCCGGGTGGTCGAGACCGCGATAGGGTGACCGGGTGGATCGTGCCGAACTGTCCATCACGGTACACCGGACGGGCGATGAAGTGGTTCTTCGCCTGGCCGGTGAGATCGACATGCTCACGGCCGCCCAGCTGTCGACCGTCGTCAATGAGGTGCTGACCGACCCCCCGCCGCGCATCGTGCTCGACCTGGGTGGGGTCGGCTTCTGCGACTCGCAGGGGCTCGGCACCCTCGTCGTGCTCAGCCGCAAGGCCAGCCGCGCGCAGAGCCTGCTGGTGCTGAGCAACGTCGGCGACTTCCTGCTCCGCGTCCTCGACATCACCGGCCTCCGCTCCGCCCTGATGATCCGCAACGAGACCGCCTCCTGACCCCCGTCCGGCCCTGTTGATCAAGAAGTTCGCGTCTTCCGCAGGCGGATTCCTGACGCAAACTCCTTGATCAACGCGGGCCTGGACCGGGTGCGACGCGGGGCGGGTCAGGTGGTGGGGACGTCGCGGCGGCGGAAGGCCGTCAGGCCGGTGGTGGCCAGCAGGAGGGCGACGGCGGTCAGGAGCCAGAGCGGGGTGGCGTGCCAGTGGTCGCCCAGCACCTGCGGCGTGTGGGTGAACGGCGAGAGGTCCAGCAGCCACTGGCTCAGCTCCAGCACCGCGCCGAGCTGGCCGAGCAGCACGCAGACCGCGAGCACCGCCCAGGCCACCCCGGCGAGCCGCGGCAGCAGCCCGTACAGCAGCACCGCGAGGCCGGCCAGCACCCAGGCCGCCGGCAGCTGCGCCAGCCCGGCGCCGACCATCCGGGGCAGCTCGCCCGGCACGTCGTGGACGCTGATCCCGTAGGTGAGGCCGGTCGCGAAGCCGGTGACGGCGAGCACCACCGCCGGTCCGACCAGGGCGAACAGCACGTGCGACAGGAGCCAGCGGGTCCGGGTCACCCCGGTGGCCAGCAGCGGCTCGGCCCGCCCGTCGGTCTCCTCCGACCGCATCCGCAGCGCGGCCTGGATGCCGTAGCCGGCGGCGGCCAGCCCGGCCAGGCTCAACGTCGCCCCGAGGTAGGCCTCGGCCAGCCCCGAGGCGCCACCGATCCTGGTCATGATCTGCTCCAGCTGGGGGTTGCCCTCGACCGAGCTGCCGGCGGCCTTCGCCGCCCCGCCGAGGATCAGCCCGAGCAGGCCGAAGCCGACCGACCACCAGAGGATCTGCCCCCGGTGCAGCCGCCAGGCCAGGCCGAACGGCCCGGCCAGGGACTCCCCGGCGGTGGCCGGGCCGAGCCGCGGCGGCAGCAGCCCGGCGCCCAGGTCGCGGCGCACCGACAGCGGGTACGCGACGGCGGCGAGCAGCGCGGACAGCACCACCGGCAGCGCCAGCACCCACCACCGGTCGCCCTCGTACGCCCGGATGCGCGGGCCCCAGCCCAACGGGGACAGCCAGCTCAGCCACTCCCGCTCCGCCGCGTCACCGGCGAGGCGGAGCGCGAAGGCCGCCCCGAGGACGGCGATGGCGATCCCCCGTGCCCCGCCCGCCGTCTCGGTGAGCTGGGCGGCGAGCCCGCCGACGGTGGCGAAGACGACGCCGACCAGCGCGCCGGCGAGCCCGTACGCCAGCGAACCGGCCGCCGGCAGGCCGGTGGCGACCAGCCCCGCGGCGGTGAGCAGGCCGAGCAGCAGGTTGGCCGCGTACGTCACCAGCAGGGCGGCGGTCAGCCCGGCGTACCGGCCGAGCACCGTGCCGCCGAGCAGCTCCCGGCGGCCGGCCTCCTCCTCGGTCCGGGTGTGCCGGATGACGGTGAGCAGGCTGGCCAGCGCGATGATCACCAGCAGGAAGCCGCCGCGCTGGGCGGTGAGCGCGCCGACGCTCTCGCCGTAGACCGGGCCGAGCAGCGCGACGATCGACGGGTTGCGGGCGGTGCCGGCGGCGTACGCGGCCCGCTCGGCGGCGGTCGGGAAGAGCTCGAAGAAGCTGGTCGCGTACGACATCGGCAGCACGGCGAGGACCAGCACCCAGAGCGGCAGCAGGACGCGGTCCCGGCGCAGGATCAGGCGGACCAGGTGACGGGTGCCGGTGAGGGTGCTCATCGGGTCGCCTCGGCGCCGGTCGACTCGTAGTGCCGCAGGAACAGCTCCTCCAGCGTGGGCGGCTGGCTGACCAGGCTGCGTACGCCGATCTCGGTGAGCCGGCGCAGCGCGGCGTCCAGCGCGACGGTCTCCACGTCGAAGCGCACCCGGTTGCCCTCGACCCGCAGGTCGTGCACGCCGGGCAGGGTGGCGAGGCCGTCCAGCGGGCCGGCGAGCTCGGCGTCGATCGAGGTGCGGTGCAGGTGGCGGAGCTCGCCGAGGGTGCCCGTCTCCACGTTCCGGCCGTTGCGGATGATCGTCACCCGGTCGCAGAGGGCCTCCACCTCGGCCAGGATGTGGCTGGAGAGCAGCACGGTCCGGCCGTCGGACTTGGCTCGGATCACCCACTGCTGGAAGACCTCCTCCATCAGCGGGTCCAGCCCGGAGGTCGGCTCGTCGAGGATGAGCAGCTCGACGTCGGAGGCGAGGGCGGCGACCAGGCCGACCTTCTGCCGGTTGCCCTTGGAGTAGGCCCGGCCCTTCTTGCGCGGGTCCAGCTCGAAGGAGTCCAGCAGCTCGGCCCGGCGCTTCGGGTCCAGCCCGCCGCGCATCCGCCCGAGCAGGTCGATCACCTCGCCGCCGGAGAGGTTGGGCCAGAGGGTGACGTCGCCGGGGACGTACGCCAGCCGGCGGTGCAGGGCGACGGCGTCCCGCCAGGGGTCGCCGCCGAGCAGTCGGACGGCCCCCGCGTCCGCCCGGAGCAGACCGAGCAGCACCCGGATGGTGGTCGACTTGCCGGAGCCGTTGGGGCCCAGGAAGCCGTGCACCTCCCCGGCGCGGACGGTGAGGTCGAGTCCGTCGAGCGCCCGGGTCCGGCCGAAGGTCTTCACCAGGCCGGACACCTCAATCGGAGTTTCCATGATTTGGAAGCTACACTTGTTTCACAAACTTGTGAAGGCTGTGAGATCTGGGGCACGATCGGGTCCACGACACGCAGTGAGGAGCGCCCGCAGATGCCTGACGACCACCGCCCGACCCGGAACGAGGAGGAGATCCACCTCTTCGTCGAACGGATGGCGATGGCCTTCGCGGACGTCGGCTTCCCCCGGATGGCCGCCCGGGTGCTCTTCACCGTGATGAGCGCCGACGGGCCGCTCACGGCCGCCGAGATCGGCGAGCGGCTGGGGGTGAGCGCCGCGGCCGTCTCCGGCGCGGTCCGCTACCTGACCCAGTTCGCCATGCTGGTCCGCGAGCCGGTGAAGGGCTCTCGGCGGGACCGTTACCGGATGCCGGACAACCCCTGGTACGAGGCCACGGTGACCAAGACCGGGCTCTACAAGAACTTCATCGACATCGCCTCGGGCGGGGTGGAGGCCCTGGCCGGGCGGGAGACCCCCGGCGGCGAG
Source organism: Micromonospora sp. IBHARD004 (assembly GCF_052814115.1). Lineage (NCBI taxonomy): Bacteria > Bacillati > Actinomycetota > Actinomycetes > Micromonosporales > Micromonosporaceae > Micromonospora > Micromonospora sp. IBHARD004. Next base: position 321,422 of record NZ_CP199934.1, on the reverse strand, counting down.
CGGGTCAGCGAGATGCGGGACTTCTTCCTCTTCGTACAGGAGGAGATCGACTCGCTCGGCGAACGGTGGCGGGCCCGGCGCGCCGCGACGGGACACGGCGGCCGGGCCGACATCTGACGGTCAGGGGGTGTTGCCCCAGCGGGCCTGTTCGAGGATGTCCACCGCGCGGTCCCGGGACTCCGGGCCGTCGTCGCCGCGCAGCAGGGCGGTGGCGTCGTCCACCGCGTCGGTGAGCACCCGCCACTGGGCGTCCCGCTCGCGCACCACGTCGGACTGGGCGGCGAGCTGCCGGGTCTTCACCCACAGCTCGACGAAGACCGAGACCTTCGCCCGCAGCACCCACGGGTCGAACGGCTTGGTCAGGTAGTCCACCGCGCCGACCGCGTAGCCGCGCAGCGCGAGCTGGGCGTCCTTGTCCGCGGCGGTGAGGAAGATGATCGGCACGTGCCGGGTCCGCTCCCGGCGCTTGATGTGGCTCGCAGTCTCGAACCCGTCCATGTCCGGCATCTGCGCGTCCAGCAGGATCACCGCGAAGTCGTCGACCAGCAGCTGCTTCAGCGCCGCCTCGCCGCTCTCCACCGCCACCGACTGCACCGGGAGCCCCTGGAGGATCGCCTCCAGGGCCATCAGGTTCTCCCGTCGGTCGTCCACCAGTAGCGCCTTGGCCGTCTGGGTCACGAAGTCTCCTCGCCTCGGCTGCCGGTGATCCAGGACGCCATCAGCTCGATGAGCTCGTCCAGGTCGACCGGCTTGGTGATGTAGTCGCTGCCGCCGGCCGCGAGCGCCGACTCACGGTCGCCCGGCATCGCCTTCGCCGTCAGGAAGACGATCGGCAGGTCAGCGAAGCGGTGGTTGCGCCGGATCTGCCGGGTCGTCTCGTACCCGTCCTGGTCCGGCATCATCGCGTCCATCAACACGATGTCCACCTCCGGATGCTCGGCCAGCAGGCGAACCCCGTCCGCCCCGTTGTCCGAGTACAGCACGGTCATCCCGTGCAGTTCCAATGCGGAGGTCAGGGCGAAGACGTTGCGGACGTCGTCGTCGACGATCAGCACGGTCGCCCCATCCAGCCGCCGGGTCACCGGGGTCTCCGGCGGCTGGGGCAGCTCCATCGGCACGAGCAGCGACGACGGCAGGCCCGCGCGGGTCGGCGACGGTGGCGCCGGCGCCACCACCGCGTCCGGCGCCAGCACGTCCGGTACGAAGAGGGTGAAGGTCGAGCCCTGCCCGGGCGCCGACGACACGGTGATCGTCCCGCCGATCAGCCGGGCCAGGTCCCGGCTGATCGACAGGCCCAGCCCGGTCCCGCCGTACCGGCGGCTGGTGGTGCCGTCCGCCTGCTGGAACGCCTCGAAGATCAGCGACAGCTTCTCGTCCGGGATCCCGATGCCCGTGTCGATCACCGTGAACGCGATCACCTGCCGGGCGTTGGTCAGCGCCGGCACGTCGAAGACGGCGTTCTCCGGGGCCGGGGCGATCCGCAGCGTCACCGCGCCGTTGTCGGTGAACTTGACCGCGTTGGAGAGCAGGTTGCGCAGGATCTGCTGCAACCGCTGGGCGTCGGTGACCAGCGCCGGCGGCAGGTCCTTGGCGACGCGGACCTGGAAGTCCAGGCCCTTCTCCTCGGCCTGCGGGGCGAACGCCTGCTCGACGTAACCGCGGATCTCGGAGAACCGGACCTCGGTCGGCTCGACGTCCATCCGGCCCGCCTCGATCTTGGACAGGTCGAGGATGTCGTCGATCAGCGAGAGCAGGTCCGAGCCGGCGCTGTGGATCGTCCGGGCGAACTCGATCTGCTTGCGGGTGAGGTTCTGCTCCGAGTTCTCGGCCAGCAGCCGGGACAGCAGCAGCAGCGAGTTCAGCGGGGTTCGCAGCTCGTGGCTCATGTTCGCCAGGAACTCCGACTTGTACGCCGACGCCCGGGTGAGCTGCTGCGCCTTCTCCTCCAGGCCGAGCCGGGCCAGCTCGATCTCCCGGTTCTTCGTCTCGATGTTGCCCTTCTGCTCGGAGAGCAGCTGGGCCTTGTCCTCCAGCTCGGCGTTGGTGCGCTGCAACTCGGCCGACTGCTCCTGCAGCTCGTGGGCCAGCCGCTGGGACTGGGCCAGCAGCTCCTCCGTACGCCGGTTCGCCTGGATGGTGTTCACCGCCAGGCCGATGGTGAGCACCAGCCGCTCCAGGAACGACAGGTGCAGCTCGGAAAAGGTGGTCACCCCGGCGAACTCGATCACGCCGAGCAGCTCGCCCTCGAAGAGCACCGGCAGCACCACCAGGTCGGCCGGCGGCGTCTCGGCCAGCCCGGAGCGCAGGACGAGCCGACCGTCGGGCTGGGCGTTGACCCGGATCGTCCGGCGGGAGAGCGCGGCCTGCCCGACCAGCCCCTCCCCCGGACCGAAGGTCACGTCGTGTCCGCGCGCCACGTAGCCGTACGAGGCGGTCAGCCGCAGCCGCATACTGCCGTCGGAGCTGTCCGTCAGGAAGAACGCGCCGAGCTGCGCGTCGACCAGCGGGGTCACCTCCATCATGATCATGCGGCAGACCTCGCCGAGGTCGCGCTGACCCTGGAGCAGGCCGCCGATCCGGGCCAGGTTGGAGTCCAGCCAGCCCTGCTCGGCGTTCTTCTTGGTCGTCTCCCGGAGGGTGACGATCATCTGGTTGATGTTGTCCTTAAGCTCGGCGACCTCGCCCTGTGCCTTGACCGCGATCCGCTGGGTCAGGTCGCCCCGGGTCACCGAGGTGGAGACCTGGGCGATCGCCCGGAGCTGAGTGGTCAGCGTCGAGGCAAGCTGGTTGACGTTCTCGGTGAGGTCCCGCCAGGTGCCCGAGACGCCCTTCACCTGCGCCTGGCCGCCGAGCTTGCCCTCGGTGCCCACCTCGCGGGCCACCCGGGTCACCTCGTCGGCGAACGACGAGAGCTGGTCGACCATCGTGTTGACCGTGTTCTTCAGCTCCAGGATCTCGCCCTGGGCGTCCACGGTGATCTTCTGGCCGAGGTCGCCCTTCGCCACGGCGGTGGTGACCGAGGCGATGTTCCGCACCTGGCTGGTCAGGTTCGACGCCATCGAGTTCACGTTGTCGGTCAGGTCCCGCCACGTACCGCTGACGCCCTTGACCTGCGCCTGGCCGCCGAGCTTGCCCTCGGTGCCCACCTCACGGGCCACCCGGGTCACCTCGTCGGCGAACGACGACAGCTGGTCCACCATCGTGTTCACCGTCGACTTCAGCTCCAGGATCTCGCCCCGGGCGTCCACGGTGATCTTCTGGCTCAGGTCACCCTTCGCCACCGCCGTGGAGACCTGGGCGATGTTCCGCACCTGGGCGGTCAGGTTCGACGCCATCGAGTTCACGTTGTCGGTGAGGTCCCGCCAGGTGCCCGCGACGCCGCGCACCTGGGCCTGGCCGCCGAGCTTGCCCTCGGTGCCCACCTCGCGGGCCACCCGGGTCACCTCGTCCGCGAACGACGACAGCTGATCCACCATCGTGTTCACCGTCGACTTCAGCTCCAGGATCTCGCCCCGGGCGTCCACCGTGATCTTCTGCGACAGGTCACCCTTCGCCACGGCGGTGGTGACCGAGGCGATGTTCCGCACCTGGCTGGTCAGGTTCGACGCCATCGAGTTCACGTTGTCGGTCAGGTCCCGCCACGTACCGCTGACGCCCTTGACCTGCGCCTGGCCGCCGAGCTTGCCCTCGGTGCCCACCTCGCGGGCCACCCGGGTCACCTCGTCGGCGAACGAGGAGAGCTGGTCGACCATGGTGTTGACCGTGTTCTTCAGCTCCAGGATCTCGCCCTGGGCGTCGACGGTGATCTTCTGCGACAGGTCGCCCTTCGCGACGGCGGTGGAGACCTGGGAGATGTTGCGGACCTGGCTGGTCAGGTTGCCGGCGAGCTGGTTGACGTTCTCGGTCAGGTCGCGCCAGGTGCCGGAGACGCCCCGCACCTGGGCCTGACCGCCCAGCTTCCCCTCGATGCCCACCTCGCGGGCCACCCGGGTCACCTCGTCCGCGAACGACGACAGCTGATCCACCATCGTGTTGACGGTGTCCTTCAGCTCCAGGATCTCGCCCTGCGCGGCGACCGTGATCTTCTGCGACAGGTCGCCCTTGGCCACCGCGGTGGAGACCTGGGCGATGTTGCGCACCTGCGCGGTCAGGTTCGACGCCATCGAGTTGACGCTGTCGGTCAGGTCCTTCCAGGTGCCGGCGACGTTCGGCACCTCCGCCTGACCGCCGAGCTTGCCGTCCGTGCCCACCTCCCGGGCCACCCGGGTCACCTGCTCGGCGAAGAGCCGCAGCGTGTCGGTGAGCGAGTTCATCGTGTCGGCCAGCTCGGCGACCTCGCCCCGGGCGCCCACGGTGATCTTCTGGGACAGGTCGCCCTTCGCCACCGCCGTCGCCACCTGGGAGATCGACCGCACCTGCCCGGTCAGGTTCGACGCCATGGTGTTCACCGAGTCGGTGAGGTCCTTCCAGGTGCCGGCGACCCCACGGACGTCGGCCTGGCCGCCGAGCTTGCCCTCGGTGCCCACCTCACGGGCCACCCGGGTCACCTCGTTCGAGAAGGACGAGAGCTGGTCGACCATGGTGTTCACCGTGCGGCCGATGCGCAGGTACTCGCCGCGCAGCGGGCGACCGTCGATCTCCAGCGCCATGTGCTGGGAGAGGTCGCCGTCGGCCACCGCCACGATCACCCGGGCGATCTCCGTGGTGGGGCGGCCCAGGTCGTCGATCAGCGAGTTGATCGCCCGCTGGCCCTCCGCCCACGAGCCGTCCAGGCCCTCGTCGTCGAGGCGTTCGGTGAGCCGGCCGTCCCGCCCGACGATCCGGCTGATCCGGCGCAGGTCGAGGTGCTGCCGCTCCTGGAGCGACACGACGTCGTTGAAGGCGTCGGCAACCTCGGCGGCCAGGCCGGCCCGCCGGGGCAGCCGGACCTTGAGGTCGCCGCGGCGGACCCGCCGCAGCGCCTCCACCAGCTCGCCGAGCAGCACCTCGTGATCGGGGGCGGACGGGTCCGCGGCTGTCGATTGTCTCGCCGTGGTCATCATTCCTCGCTCAGCTCGGGGCCAGCGGCTCGTGCCGACACGCCATCCCACCATTCTGCCCGCGCCGCCGTCGAGGCCAAGGCCGCCGAGCAGCCGCCACGCCCGCGCGTCGTCCCGACCGGCCCGGTGCGCCCGTCGCCGGACCCCGGATCCCGCCCGCGCCGGCGCCCGCCCGCGGGGGATCCGGCCACGCAAACGACCGGGAGGTTTGGCACCCGGGGCGACGGCGGTGGAGGATACGGAGGTGTCAGCGGAGGCGGAGCCGGGCATGACCGACATGTCGGACGAACACGTCCGACATGTCCGGCTCCCGGCTGACCGGCGTACGCCCGCCGCCGCCCGAGCCCTGGTCCGGTCCGTCCTCGCCGAGGCGGACCTGGAGGAGCTGCTCAACGAGGCGCTCCTGCTCACCACCGAACTCTCCACCAACGCGGTCGAACACGCCCGCACCGAACTGGACATCGAGGTCGCGGCGGACCAGACCGGGCTCACCGTGACGGTCTCCGACTTCGCGGTCGGCCCGGTGGACGAGCTGATGGTCGGCGCGCGCAACGACTCCGACGAGATCACCGAGGTCGCCGAGCGGGGACGCGGGCTGCTGCTGGTGGACCACTTCGCCAGCCGCTGGGGCACCACCTACCTGCCCACCGGGAAGGGCGTCTGGTTCCGGCTGGACCGGCACGACGCCGCGCCGCCGGAGCGGCCGACCGCGGCCGCGGAGGCGCACAGCCCGCTCACCGGCGCCGTCTCCAACGGCGACGACGCGGCGCACGGCGCGCCGAGCGCGGCCGCGATGAGCGAGCTGATGCAGACCAGCCCCGACCCGTACGCGGAGGACCCGCTGCCGGAGTTCGCGACCGGGCTGGTGACCCGGCTGGCGGAGATGGTCGGCGCGGCCGGTGGCGTGATCCGGCTGGACCGGGGCGACGGACAGGGCACCCAGGTCCTGGGCCGGTACGGGCGGCAGCCCCGGGACGACAACGAGCTGATCCGGGTGCCGCTGGCCGTGCACCGCCCGTACGCGGGTGAGCTGGAGCTGGACGCGGCGCCGTCGGCGTACGCCCGGCCGCTCGCGTTGCTGGCGGCCGAGCGGCTCTCGCTGCACCTCGAGAACGACCGGCTGCGCCGGGCGGACGTCCGCCGGTCGGCCTGGCTGACCTTCCTCGCCGAGGCGAGCGAGCTGCTCGCCCAGTCCCTGGACGTCGAGCTGACCATGGCGCTCATCCCGCAGCTGGTGGTGCCCCGGCTCGGCCAGTGGTGCGCGGTGCACACCACCGACGAGTGGGGCCGGCTGCGGCTCGCCGCGTCCAGCCACGCAGACGAGTCGGTGCTGCCACAGCTGCACAAGGTGCTCCAGGAGACCGGGCCGGAATCGGTCCAGGCCCGGCTGCGCGAGGCGTCGCGGAGCGCGTCCCAGGTCCCGCTCGGCGCCCCGATGGAGGGCTTCGCCGTCCCGCTGATCGCCCGTGGCCAGCGGCTCGGCACCCTCGCCGTCGGCCGGCACCAGCGGCACCGGCACGACCCGGACGAGGTCTCGGTGCTGGAGGACGTGGCCCGCCGGGCCGCCCTGGCGATCGAGAACGCCCGGATCCACGCCGAGCGTCGCCGGGTCGCGCAGACCCTCCAGCAGTCGCTGCTGCCGCCGGTGCTCCCGGTGGTGGAGGGCATCGGCTTCGCCGCCGAGTACGTCCCGACCGGCGACGACGCCGAGGTCGGGGGCGACTTCTACGACGTGGTGCCGCTGCCGGACGGCCGGTGGCTGGTGGTCATCGGCGACGTCTCCGGCAAGGGCGTCCAGGCGGCGGCGGTCACCGGCCTGGTCCGGGACGTGATCCGGGTGCTGGTCGGCGACGGCAAGCCGCTGCCGGAGGTGCTGGGCCGGTTGAACGAGACGCTGGTCGAGCGGGGCGGCGGCCGGTACTGCACCCTGGCCCTGGCGGCGGTCGGGCCCGGCGGAAACGGCCAGCTCGACGTGGCCCTGCACCTGGCGGGCCACGACCGGCCGGTGCTGCTGCGCGGCGGTGGCGGCGCCGCCTTCGTCGGCACCGGCGGCACGGCGCTCGGGCTGCTCGACTCGATCGCCACGCCCACCGCCGAGATCCCGCTCGGCCCGGGCGACGCGCTGATCTTCTACACCGACGGGGTGACCGAGCGGCGGCGCGGCCGGGAACTCTTCGGCACCGAGCGGCTGCGCGACGCGGCGGCGCCGCTGGCCGGCTACTCGGCGGACGTGACGGCCGCCCGACTGCGCGCCACCGCGATCGGCTTCTCGGTGGAGGCCCCCCGCGACGACATCGCGATCCTGGTCCTCCGCAACGACGCTTTCTAGCCCCCACCCCGGGCCCCACCGCGGCCGGTTGATCAAGAGGTTCGCGTCCGCCGGAGCTCGTCTCCTGACCGAAGCTTCTTGATCGACACGGCGAAGTGGGGCGCCAGGGCGGTGGGTGGGGGGTCAGAGGCCGCCGGGGAGGCGGCCGGGGGCCAGGCGCTGGTGCGGGTCGAGGTGTGCCTTGGCGGCGCGGAGGCGGGGCAGCGTGGGCAGTTCGCCCCAGAGGTCGACCACCCGGCGGACCGGGGCCGGCGCGGCCACCACGACGCAGCGGCCCTGCCGGGCGAGCAGCACCCCGCGCACCGCGGCGAGGATCGACGCCACCCGGTCGGGCGGCAGGGACCCGGGCAGCGCGGCGTGCACCGTGCCGACCCCGGCCGAGCCGCGCACCGGCACCGGGGTGCCGGCCGCGTCGCGCAGCGCGTACACCGCCGCGTGCAGGTCGTTGATGGGCACCTCGATCCGCAACGCAGTGTCGCCCGGGCCGAACGGGTAGTGCCCCCACCACTCCGGCGCGGCGTGGCCGACGACGGTCTCCCCGCCGAGCACGGCGACCAGGCGGTCAGCCCGCTCGGCGACGTCGGCCGGGCCGCCCTCCAGCAGCACCACCAGGCTGCCCGCCGCGGCCGGCCCCCCGGCGCGCCGGGCCACCGAGGGATGGTCGGGCCGGTGAAGGACCGACGGGTGGTCGGGGTGGACCCGGCGGCGGGGCAGCGGCACCGGCACGGGCAGGTCCAGCTCGACGGCCGCCGGGTCGAGCCGGGCGGCCAGGATCGCGCGGACGAGGTCGTGCACCTCCAGCGGGGTCCAGACCGGCCGGGTCACCCAGACCCGGCTGGCCGGGACGGCCTGCACCCGCATGGTCGCCGAGACCAGCACGCCCAGCCCGCCCTGCGAGCCGCAGAGCAGCCGGGCCACGTCCAGCCCCGGCACCTGCCCCGCGCCGAGCAGCGCCGCCGCGCCGCCGCTCGCCGGCCCGGCCCGGCCCGGCGGCGCGGTGCCGGCCGCACCCAGACTGACCAGCTCGCCGTCGGCGTCCAGGTAACGGACCCCGACCAGCTGGGCGCACGGACTGCCGTGCCGGTGCCGCAGCGGGCCGGCCTCGTCGGCCGCGAGCACCCCGCCCAGGGTCGCCCCCGGCGAGGGCGCGTCGATCGGCAGCCGCTGGCCGGTGCGGTCCAGGGTCGCCTGGACCGCCCGCAGCGGAGTGCCCGCGCCGATCTCGGCGACCGGCGAGCCCTGCGGCTCGTGCCAGATCCCGGCGAGCCGGCCGGTGTCGAGCATGATGTCGACCTGCGCCGGGGCGGCACCCCAGTCGATCTTGGTGCCCGCGCCGCGCGGCACGACGGTGAGCTGGTGCGCGGCGGCCAGCCGCAGCACCTCGGCGGCGGCGTGCGAGCCGCCCGGCACCGCCACCCAGCGGGCCGCCCGGCCGGCCACCTCGTCGGCCGGCCCGGCGAAGCGGGCGAAGGGCAGGCCGCAGATCTCCGTCAGCCGATGGGTGATCTCGAGGGCTCCGGACCGACCGGTCGAACGCGCTGCTGCCGCCATGCCGGTATCGTACATGTGTTCGAACACCGATGGCGGAGAAATCCGCGTCCCGACGGATGAGCTGCGGAAACGCGTTTGGTCGTCCGGCAGCTCACCGTCGAACGGGCAGACACCCCCACGTCAGACCGACCCGTCCTCCGGTGGACCCGCTCGGCTCACCGCGACGGCAGGCCCCGGTCCGCAGGCCAGGTCGCGGCGGTGATCTCGATCTCGATCAGCGCATCCGGCAGAAACAGGCGGCTCACCTCCACCGTCGTGCTCGCCGGAGGCGGCGCGGCCGCGAAGTACCGACGGCGGACGGCGCCGTAGCCGGGCAGGTCGTCGAGATCGGTCATGAACGTGCGGATGTGCAGCACGTCCTCGAAGCCGGCGCCGTGCGCGGCGAGGATCCCGCGGATGATCTCGAAGATCCGCTCGGACTGCACGGTGATGTCGCCTCGACCGACCACCTGGCCGGCGTCGTCGACGGCGACCTGCCCGGAGAGCACGAGCAGTGCGCCGCCACCCAGGTCGAGGCGCGCGACGTGAGCGAAGCGATCACCGAACGGGGCGGCGACGGTGGCGGGATTGTCGAGCGTCAGTTCCATGAGTGCTCCTTGGTGACGAGGACACCGATGTCGGCGGTCGGATCGACGGTGCCGCGCAGCCCCTGCGCGGCCGCCCGAGCGACCGGGGCGGGCTTCCGGCCCAGCTCGACGAGGGCGAGATCGAGGTCCTTGGCGGCGAGCGCGACGGAGAACGAGGCGCCCGTTGCGGTGGCCCGCCGGACGGCGCCGGCCAACGCGCTGGAGGCGAGCACGTCCAGGGCGTCGGCCAGGTCGACGCCGACCGCGCGGGCGACGGCGACCGTGTCGGCGAGTCCGGTGATCGCCGTGACCAGCGCCGTGTTGAGGACCAACTTCATTGCGGCACCGCAACCAGTCACGCCACAGTGACGCACCGTGCCGAGCGTCCGCAGGACCGGCGCGACGCGCTCGACGGTCCGGGCAGCGCCGCCGGCGAGCACGAGAAGGTGTCCGGCTTCCGCTGCGGCCACACTGCCGCCGACCGGGGCGTCGACGAGCTCGACACCCTCGGGCAGACGCCCTGCCAGGTCGCGGACCGCCGTCGGGCCGATTGTGGACATCTCAACCAGACAGGCCTCCGGGGTCAGCGCGGACACCGCGCCCCCGGGACCGAACAGGACCGCGTTCACGGCAGTCGCGTCGGCCAGCATCGTGATCACGATCTCGGCGTCACGAACGGCGTCGGCAGGGGACGTGGCCATTCGGGCGCCGGCCTGAACTGCCGGGCCGGCCCGCGACGTGGTGCGGTTCCATACGGACACCCGGTAACCGACGGCGAGCAGACGCAGGGCGATCGACGAGCCCATGCGGCCGGTGCCGAGAACGGCGATCTTCGTCATGGTGCCAACACTAGGCAGCAAGGCGAGATGCTACCAACGAATGTTTCGGGGAGCTGCCATGCGTGCTATGCATGCCTTGAGCTAGCGTTCCCGGAGTGCAGATGCAGGCGTTGGAGGTCTTCCGGACCGTGGCCAGACATGGATCGATCACCGCCGCGGCCCGCGAACTCCGCTACACCCAGTCGGCAATCTCCCGGCAGATCGCGGCCATCGAGGCGGACCTCGGCGTCGTCCTGTTCGACCGGCTCCCCCGCGGGGTGGCACTGACGCAGGAGGGACGCTGCCTGCTGCCACACGTCGACGCGATGCTCGACCGGCTCACCACCGCGGAACGCGAACTCGACGCGCTCCGCGGGTTGGGCGGCGGGCGGGTCCGCGTGGGCGCGTTCCCGACCGCGGTCGCGGCCCTGGTGCCCCGCGCCCTGGCCGCGTTCCGGGCCCGACATCCGGAGGTGACACTGTCGCTGGTCGAGGGCTTGACGCCGGTCCTCCTGGAGCGGCTGCACGTCGGTGACGCCGACCTGGCCGTGGTGAGCGCGTCACCCGACCGGCCGCTGGACGGCAGTCGGTTCGCCCTGCACCACCTGCTCGACGAGGCCCTCCTGGTCGCCGTCCCCCGGGACCACCCGCTGGCCGGACGCACCACCGTGCGCCTGGCCGAACTCGCCGAGGATTCCTTCATCACCGGATCGGCCGACGACGAGGACAGGCTGATGCGCGCCACCATGCCCACCGGCTTCCAACCCCGGACCGACATCGTCGCGGCCGACTGGACCGGCAAATTGGGCTGCGTCGCCGCCGGCCTCGGGGTCGCATTCGTACCGGCGCTCGCCATCCGCGCGGCCCCGGCCGACCTGGCCCTGCTCCGGCTACACCCCGACGACGCCCCGGTGCGACGGGTGTACGCCGCCACCGTCGCGGGACGCACCCGTCCACCAGCTGTCAGCCGGATGCTCGCCGAACTGTCGGCGGCGGCCGCCGAGCTGTGAACCGGACCGGAGACCGGATCGTGGGAAGCCGGCAGGCGATCCCGGTGACTCCCGGCGCGATCCGCACCGGCCCGCGTACCGGTAAATCTGGCTGGCCGGGCCGGTAACGTGACCGCCGTGACCACCGAGACCCCCGTACCCGTCGCCAAGCGCGTCCCGACCGAGCGCACCCACCACGGCGACACCGTCGTCGACGAGTACGCCTGGCTCGCCGCCAAGGACGACCCGGAGACGATCGCCCACCTGACCGCGGAGAACGCGTACACGGCGGCGCGCACCGCGCACCTGGAGGCGCTGCGCGCGGAGCTGTTCGAGGAGACCCGCCGCCGCACCCAGGAGACCGACCTGTCGGTGCCGACCCGCAAGGACGGGTACTGGTACTACAGCCGCACCGTCGAGGGGCAGCAGTACGGCGTGCACTGCCGCCGGGCCGTCCGCGACGGCGAGACCGCGCCCCCGATCAGCGCCGACGGCGCCCCGCTGGACGGCGAGGAGGTGCTGCTCGACGGCAACCAGCTCGCCGAGGGGCACGACTTCTTCTCGCTCGGCGCGTTCGACGTCAGCCCGGACGGCCGCTGGCTGGCGTACTCGACGGACTTCACCGGCGACGAGCGGTTCACCCTGCGGGTCAAGGACCTCACCACCGGCGAGGTGCTCGCCGACGAGGTGCCCGACACCTTCTACGGCACCGCCTGGTCCACCGACGCCTCCACGCTCTTCTACGTCACCGTCGACGAGGCGTGGCGGCCGAACCGGGTCTGGCGGCACACCGTCGGCACCGCGTCGGGCGAGGACGTGGTGGTCCACCAGGAGGACGACGAGCGGTTCTGGGTCGGCGTCGAGCTGACCCGCTCCGAGCGGTTCGTGGTCATCGACATCCACAGCAAGATCACCAGCGAGGTACGGGTGATCCCGGCGACCAACCCCACGGGCGAGCCGGCGATCATCGCGCCCCGCCGGCAGGGCGTCGAGTACGCGGTGGAGCACCACGGGCACCGGTTCCTGATCCTGCACAACGACGGCGCGGAGGACTTCGCGCTGGCGTTCACCTCGGCGGACGCGCCCGGCGGCTGGACGCCGCTGATCGAGCACTCCCCGGGCACCCGGCTGGAGTCGGTCGACGCGTTCGAGAACCACCTGGTCGTCTCGCTGCGCACCAGCGGCCTGACCGGGCTGCGGGTGCTGCCGGTCGGCGGCGCCGACGCGTACGACATCGACTTCCCCGAGCCGATCTACAGCGTCGGGCTGGACGCCAACCCGGAGTACCGCACCAGCGCGGTGCGGCTGCGCTACACCTCGCTGGTCACCCCCGACTCGGTCTACGACTACGACCTGGTCACCCGGCAGATGGTGCTGCGCAAGCAGAAGCCGGTGCGGCCCGGGCCGGACGGCCGGCCGTACGACCCGGCCGACTACGAGCAGCATCGGGACTGGGCGCTCGCCGACGACGGCACCCGGGTGCCGATCTCGCTGGTCTGCCGGAAGGGCACCCCGCGCGACGGCTCCGCCCCCGCCGTCATCTACGGCTACGGGTCGTACGAGGCGAGCATGGACCCGTGGTTCTCCATCGCCCGGCTGTCCCTGCTCGACCGGGGCGTGATCTTCGCGGTGGCGCACATCCGCGGCGGCGGCGAGCTGGGCCGGCGCTGGTACGACCAGGGCAAGCTGCTGGCCAAGAAGAACACCTTCACCGACTTCGTGGCCTGCGCCCGGCACCTGGTCAAGGCCGGCTGGACGGCGAGCGACCGGCTGGTCGCCCGCGGCGCGTCGGCCGGCGGCCTGCTGATGGGCGCGGTGGCCAACCTGGCTCCGGACGCGTTCACCGGCATCGTGGCGCAGGTGCCCTTCGTGGACGCGCTCACCTCGATCCTCGACCCGTCGCTGCCGCTGACCGTCACCGAGTGGGAGGAGTGGGGCAACCCGCTCGACGACCCCCAGGTGTACGCGTACATGAAGTCGTACACCCCGTACGAGAACGTGGCCCCGGTCGACTACCCGGCGATCCTCGCGGTGACCAGCCTCAACGACACCCGGGTGCTCTACCACGAGCCGGCGAAGTGGATCGCCCGGCTGCGGGCGGTGGCACCGCAGGGCGACTACCTGCTCAAGACGGAGATGGGCGCCGGTCACGGCGGCCCCAGCGGCCGGTACGACGCCTGGCGGGAGGAGGCGTTCATCAACGCCTGGATCCTGGACCGCCTCGGCCGGGCCTGAGTCCGACGGGAGGGGCCCGCACGGGCCCCTCCACCGGTCAGGCCAGGGCCGACGCGAGCACCGCCGGGTCGACGTTGCCGCCGGTGACCACCGCGACCGTACGTCCGGACGGCAGCTCGTCACGGCGGAAGAGGCGCGCGGCGACCGCCACCGCGCCACTCGGCTCGACCACCAGCCGGGCCTCGCGGCCCAGGCGGCCCATCGCCGACCGGATCTCCTCCTCGGTCACCGTGACGATGCCGTCCAACCGCTCACGCAGATGGGCGAGGGTCAGCTCCGACAGGTGGGTACGCAGACCGTCCGCGCTGCTCCGGTAGGTGCGCTCGACCTCCCAGACCACCACCTCGCCGACGGCGAGCGAATCCCGGGCGTCCGCGGCGAGCTCCGGCTCCACCCCGATCACCGCGGTCGACGGGCGGAGCGCCTTCACCGCCGTGGCCACCCCCGAGGACAGCCCGCCGCCGCCGACCGGGACCAGCACCACGTCCACGTCCGGCAGGTCCGCGAGGATCTCCAGCCCGACGGTGCCCTGCCCGGCGATGATCCGCCGGTCGTCGAAGGGCGGCACCAGCGCGGCCCCGGTGTCGGCGGCGATCCGTTCCGCCTCGGCGAGCCGGCGGGTCGGCGGCACCAGCACAACCTCGGCGCCGAGGGCCCGGATACGGTCCACCTTGACCGGCGGCGCTCCCTCCGGGACGACCACCGTGCAGGGGATGCCCGCGGCCCGCGCCGCGTACGCGAGCGCCTGGCCGTGGTTGCCGGACGAGTGGGTCACCACGCCCCGGGGCCGGGTCGCCGGGTCGAGCCGGGCCACCGCGTGGGTCGCCCCGCGCAGCTTGAACGACCCCACGGGTTGCAGGCTCTCCGGCTTGAGCCACAGCTCGCCGTCCCACGGGGTCGGCAGCAGCGGCGTACGCACCACCGTCCCGGCGATGTCGTCGGCGGCGGCCCGGACGTCGTCGAGCGAAACAAGATCCATCACCCCATCCTGCCCGACCGACTCACCTCCGTCGTCCCCGTCTCGCGCGAAGATCGCGCGCACCTAGACTGCCCGAGTGACCGGGGCCGCGCGGTGAGCGCCGAGGAGGTGCCGACCGGAGTGGACGTACCGCCGAGAGCGGGCGCGGCCCGGCGCGGGACGGCCTGGGTGATCCTCGGCGTGGTCGCCGCCGCCCTGCTGATCTGCTGCTGCTCCGCCGTGGTCGGCCTGGCACTCTCCTGGTCCGTCGGGCTCTTCGGCAACCAGCCCGGCTGACGTCGCCGCCCGGCGGCCGGGTCAAGTCGTCCGCAGCTCCTCTACCGCCGTGCTGGACCGCAGGAAGAGCAGGCCGACCCCGACGGTCATCAGCACCGCGGCCAGGCCGCCCGCACCATAGAGGGCGAGCAGGTCGACCGGTATGTGCACCGCCCGCTCGACCGCCGGGACCACGATCTCGCGGGTGTGCTGCGCCGCCGTCACCGGGTTGTCGCACACCTCTGGACCGGCATCGCAGACGCCGTACGACGACGTGCCGCTCTCGGCCGTACGGCCGAAGACGCCAAGGACCAGCAGCGTGCCCACGGTCAGCGCGGTCAGGATCGCCGGCACCGCCGGCGCCACGGCCTGCCAGGCGATGGACCGCCCGAGCACGGCCCGCGGCACCCCGGTCGCCACCAGCGCGGCGTACGCCCGGCGACGACTGACGACGCTCTCGCTGAGCGCGACGAGCAGCCCGAGGGCCGCGATCACCAGGGCGACCACCACCGAGGTGTGCACAAGATCCATGGTCCGCAGGTAGAAGTCCTCCTGCTCGGCGAGTGGCACGTGCGGCTGCCCGACCAGGTCGTCGAACCGTCGCTGGCCCTCTTCGTAAGCGGCATTCCGCGCCTCGAACGAGGCAGTCATGCCGGCTGCCCCCGCACCGAAGATCAGCGCAGCGAGGAGCGCGGCGAAGGTCCGGCTGCCCGCCCACGGATCGGCCATGAGCCGGCGCGCGGCCAGCAGGGTGGCCGGTCGCCGGGCGTGCCGGTGCAGCAGGCGGCCCGTGGTGTGCGAGATCCAGCCGGTGCCGGTGACCACCCCGATCATGGCGAGCAGGCCACCGCCGACCAGCAGCGTCGGCAGCAGCCAGATCGGGGGCTCGCTGTGTCGCCGCTCGTACCAGAGCAGCACCGGCCGGAAGGCCGCAAAGGCGGCCAGACCCATGATGATCAGCAGGCCGGGCAAGGGCCAGGGGGCTCGGTTCCGCACCCTCCGCACCACGCCGAACGGGGTGGTGGTGACCCGGCGGAGCATCAGCGCGGTGGCCAGCGCGGCGACCACTGGCAGCCCGAGCACCACCGCAACCGTCCCGACGGCCGAGGGATAGACGTCGGTGGGCAGCGGGAGGTGGCCGTCGGCGTCCGGCCGGTGCAGCAGCCGGTGGCCGGCCAGGTACACCGCGAGACCGGCCAGGGTGCCGAACAGGCTGGCGAGCCCGGTCTCCGCCATCGCGATCCGGGTGACCTGGCCGGGGGTGGCCCCGGCCAGCCGCAGCGCGGCCAGCCGCCGGTCCCGGGCCGGGGCGCCGAGCCGGGCGCACTGGCCGGCCAGCGCCAGCACCGGGATAGTGAGCAGCAGCAGCGCGAACGCGGTGCCGCCGCGGAGGCCGGGCTCGCGCAGCAGTGCATTGCTGTACTGCTCGGACTGGGTCCACGCGTCACCGGGCGGCTTGCGGATGGCCAGCACGGTCAGCGCGGCCATGCCGGTGAGCGTGGCCAGGGCGGCGCTCAGCGCGGTCAGCGCCACCCGGGCGGCGTCGGTGCGGGTACCGGCCAGGGCAAGGCGGGACAGGGTGTACGGCCTCACCGGTGGCCGCCCGCGAGCGGCGCGTCCAGCCCCAGGCCGGTGTGGTCGACCCGGCCGTCCCGGAGCACCACCTCCCGGTCGGCGTACGCGGCGATCCGCGGCTCGTGGGTGACCAGCACGACGGTGGTGCGCTGCTCGCGGGCGAGCCGGACCAGCTGGGTGAGCACCTGCTCGCCGGCGAGCGTGTCCAGCGCACCGGTCGGCTCGTCCGCGAAGAGCACCCGGGGCTCGGTGACCAGCGCCCGGGCGGTGGCGCAGCGCTGCTGCTGGCCGCCGGACATCTCGCCCGGCCGGACGTCGGCGACCTCGGCCACCCCCAGCCGCTCCAGCCAGGTCAGCGCCGCCGTCCGCGCCTCCCGCCGCCCCGTGCCAGCGAGCAGCAGCGGAAGGGCGACGTTCTCCGCCGCGGTCAGCTCGGCGACGAGCTGGCCGAACTGGAAGAGCACCCCGAACTCCGTGCGGCGCAGCCGGGACCGGGCCGCCTCGGACCAGGTGTCGATCCGCGCGCCGCGCCAGGTGACCTCGCCCGCGTCGGGGCGCAGGATGCCGGCTAGGCAGTGCAGCAGGGTGGACTTGCCGCAGCCGCTCGGGCCGGTCACCGCCACGATCTCCCCCTCGGCGACGTCGAGGGTCACCCCGCCCAGCGCGGGCGTCCTGCCGTACGCCTTGACCACGCCGCGAGCTTCCAGGTGTGTCACGAGTGCACCTCCCGGTGCCAGTCGGCGACCCGGTCCAGGGTGGTGTGCAGCCACCGCAGGTCGGCGTCGAGGTGAGCGATGGCGAAGTCGGCCGCGACGACGTCGTCCAGGGTGGCCGAGGGTGCGGTCTTGACCGCGGTCAGCTCGCGCAGCCGTGCGGTGTGCGCCCGGCGCTGGGCGGTCAGGTACGCCCGGGCCCGGTCGACGTCGGCGGCCAGGAGCGCGACGACCACCTTGGCGAAGAGCGTGCTGGCCACGTACGGCAGGGGTGGCTCGACGGTGCTGAGCCAATGCTCCAGCGCGGCCCGCCCCTCGTCGGTGAGCGCGTACGCGGTGCGGTCCGGACCGCCGTCGCGCTCCTGCCCGGCGGGCACCACCAGCCCGTCGCGCTCGAGGCGGGCGAGGGTGGCGTAGACCTGCCCGAAGGCGAGCGGCCGGGCCCGGGGCAGCCGCGCGTCGTGGGCCCGCTTCAGCTCGTACCCGTGCCGCGCCCCGCCCGCCAGCAACCCCAGCAGAACGTGCTGTGTGGACACCCCGCCACTATTCACTCAACGAATAGCGCCGTCAATCCCCTCCCGCGCGATCTTGCAGTTGGTGCCCGGACATAGCGGGCATGTGCCGCGTAACGCGGGCCCGAAGTGCAAGATCGCGGAGAGCGGGGGTCAGGGGTGCCAGGTGGGGTTGCGGCCGGTGCGGGCCAGGAGGCGGTCCAGGGGGGTGGCGTGGGGGGTGGTGGGGCGGGGTTCGGCGAAGGCACCCATCTGCTGGCCGGTGTCGCCCATCCGGTCCATGAAGCCGTGCAGCGCGGCGAGGACCTCCGGCTCGACGTCCAGGCGCTGGCCGGTGGCCCGGGCGAGGTCCCAGGCGTGCACCGTCAGGTCGGTCAGGGCCATCTCGCCGACCGTCTCCTGCGGCAGGCCCATGCCGGGCGAGACGCCCTCCAGCGCGGCCGGGTCGGCCCACGCCTCGATCAGCCGCCCGGTCTCCGCCGCGAACCGGTCCCGCCAGCCCTCGGTCAGGTGGTCGGTCTTCGCCGACCAGTCCACCTCCCGTCGCCGCGCGAGCGCCTGGAAGTTGACCACCACGTCGTACAGGTGGTTGAGCAGGTCGCGCACCGCGTAGTCGGGGCACGGGGTGGGCCGGGAGAGCTGGTCGTCGGAGATGCCGCGGACCACCGCCACCGTCCGGGGTGCGGCGGCGGCCAGCAACTCACTAGTCTTCGTGCTCATAGGGCCAGCGTATGAAGGCGGTCTTGAAGAAATGCGACAGCGAGCGCGGCGGGACAGTCGGGGCATCCTCGACCCCGGCCGGCTGCTCCGACAGGTCCGCTTCCGCCGCCGGCTGCCCGACCCGGCGCTGCACCCGTACGTCGAGCACTACTGGCTCATCGACTGGGAGCTGACCGAGCCCTTCGAACAGCGGGTGGTGCCGCACCCGGCGGTCAACGTGGTCTTCCACGGCCAGGAAGACGGCCCGGAGACCGCCGAGGTGGCCGGCCCCGCCAACGAGCTCTTCGCCATCACCCTGCACGGCGCCGGCCGGGCCAGCGGCGTCCAGTTCCGGCCGGGCGGCTTCCGGCCCTTCTGGCGGCGTCCGGTCGCCGAGCTGACCGGCGAGCGTCGGCCGCTCGCCGCCGTCGGCCTCCCCACCGACGGCCCGGTCTGCCCCGGCACCGACGACGACCGGTGTCGGCGGCTGGACGCGCTGCTCACCGGCTGGGCGCCCGGGCCCGACCCGCTGGCCGCCGAGGCGACCGCGCTGGTCGAGGAGATCCGCGCCGACCGGGGCATCCTGCGGGTGGACGACTTCGCCCGGCGGCACGGCGTCTCCACCCGACGGCTCCAGCGGCTCTTCCTCGACCACGTCGGCGTCGGTCCGAAGTGGGTGATCCGGCGGTACCGGCTCCAGGAGGCGATCGAGCAGGCCGCCGGCGGGCCGCTCGACTGGGCCGGGCTCGCCACCGACCTCGGCTACGCCGACCAGGCCCACCTGGTCCGCGAGTTCACCGCCGTCACCGGCGTCTCCCCCGCCGCGTACGCCCGCTCCCTGAGCTGACCGGGCTGGCGCGGGCGGTCAGCGGCGGCGGACGGCGACCACGGCGACGTCGTCGTTGATCTCCGGCGGGGCCAGCTCGACCAGGAGCCGCTGGCAGAACTGGTCCAGGTCGTCGTCCACCCGGGCGGCGACCGCGCCCAGCGCGGCCATCCCCTCGTCGATGGTGGCGTCCCGCCGCTCGATCAGGCCGTCGGTGTAGAGGAGCAGCGTCGCGCCGGCCGGCAGCACGAACTCCAGGTCCGGCGGACGGGGCGCGCGGACCCCGAGCAGCGGGGCGGACTGCTCGACGAACTCCACCCGGCCGTCCATGCTGATCAGCGCCGGCAGGTGCCCCGCGCTGGCCAGCCGGATCAGGCCGCTCCCCGGGTGCAGCAGCAGCAAGCAGATGGTGGCCAGCTCGTTCGGCAGCAGGGTGAGCATCAGCTCGTTGACCCGGTCCAGGATCACCCCCGGCTGGTGCCCCTCCACCGCGTACGCCCGCACCGCGTGCCGCAGCTCGGCCATCACGGTCGCGGCGTGCAGCGAGTGGCCGGCGACGTCACCGATCGCCACCAGCAGGTGCCCGTCGAGCATCACCAGCTCGTAGAAGTCGCCGCCCACCTCGGTCTGGGCGCTGGCCGGCTCGTACCGGACCGCCAGGTCCAGGCCGGCGACCTCGGGCAGCCGGCGGGGCAGCAGGCTGCGCTGGAGGGTGACCGCGATCCGGTGCTCCTCGTCGAAGGAGCGCTGCGCCTCCACCGCCGAGGCGACCGCCTGGGCGAGCTGCACCAGCACCGGCGTCCGTACGGTCTGGGTCGCGGTCGGCACCACCACGTAGAGCGGGGCCCGGTCCTCGCGCAGCTTGGCGGCGGCCACGGTGACCGTGTCGCCGGCCGGCCAGTCGATCCGACCCCATGCGGCGGGCTCGTCGACCCGGACCGTGGTGCCGATCGGCACCCCGGTGTCGTCGACCATCCACGGGACGATGCGCGGCTCGGCGTCCGGCCCGGCCACCACGCCCGCCAGGCAGTCACCGTCGAAGGTCTCCGCGACCACGGCCGCCGGGCTCTTGAAGATCTGCGCCGCGCCGGCCGCCGCCGCCTCCAGCAGCCCGACGAAGTTCGGGGCGGCGTGCATCTGCACCGTGGCGTCGGCGAGCGCGGCCAGCCGCTCGGCGAGCAGCTCGGCCCGCTGCCGCGCCTGGTAGTAGCGGAGCACCGCGTGCGCGGTGGCCGCCAGCTCCTCCGGCTCGATCGGCTCCGCCAGGTAGGCGTCGGCGCCCCGGGTCAGCCCCTGCGCCCGGTCCACCACGTCGACCGCGTGCGCGGAGACGTGGATGACCGGCATCGCCGGGTGACGGTCCTTGATCCGTTCGCAGACCTCGAAGCCGCTCAGGTCCGGCAGCCGGACGTCGAGCACCACCAGGTCCACCCGGTCGGTCTCCACCCGGGCCAGCGCCTCAGCGCCGTTCTCCGCCTCGATCGTCGCGAACCCGGCCCGGGTCAGCCAGCTGACCAGCAAGTAGCGCTTGGCACGACTGTCGTCGACCACCAGCACGGTCGCCGCGCCGCCCTCCACCGTCACGCTCCGCCCACGGGCAGGGTGACCGTGAAGGTGCTGCCGCGGCCCAGCTCGCTGGACAGCTCCAACGTCCCGCCGAGCAGCATCACCAGCCGGCGCGCGTACGGCAGGCCGAGGCCGGTGCCGCCGACCCGGGTCGCCCCGGGCACCTGGTAGAACTCCTCGAAGACCCGCTCGTGCAGCTCGCGCGGGATGCCGACGCCGGTGTCCGAGACCGACAGCGACCAGCGGTCGTCCCGCCGCTCCGCGCGCAGCCGCACCTCGCCCCGCTCGGTGAACTTCAGCCCGTTGTGCAGCAGGTTGCGCAGCACCTGGGCGAGCAGCACCTCGTCGGAGCGGACGGTGGCCGGGTGCGGCGGCTCCTCCACCACCAGCTCGACCTCCGGCCGGGTGGCGAGCGCCCGCAGCGTGCCCCGGAGCTGCCCGTAGAGCGGCCGCAGGTCCACGTCGGCCCAGTTCGGCTCGATCCGGCCGGACTCGGCCTTGGCCAGGTCGAGCAGCTCGTTGACCAGCCCGAGCAGGTCCGCGGCCGAGGAGCGGATCAGCCCCACCTGGCGGGCCTGCTCGGCGGTGAGCGGGTCGGAGGCGGAGTCGGCCAGCAGCCGGGACAGCCCGATGATCGCGGTGACCGGGGCGCGCAGCTCGTGGCTGACGTTGGCCAGGAACCGGCTCTTCGACTCGCTGGCCGCGCGCAGCTGGGCGGACTTCTCGTCCAGCTCGGCGTAGAGGGCCACCACCCCGCGGTTGGTCTCCTCCAGCTCCTCGGTGAGCTGGTTGTAGAGCGCCATCACGCCCCGGTTGGTCTCCTGGAGCTCGGAGTTGAGGACCTCCAGCTCGTCGCGCTGGCTGCGTACCTCGTCCAGGGCGGCGATCAGCTGCCCGTTCTGGTCGGCCAGCTCGTCCAGGGCGGTGCCCGGAGCGGTGCTGCCCAGCTCCGCGCGGAGCTCGGCCAGCCGTTCGGGGGTCAGCGCCGGGGAGTTGGCGGGGACACGTCGGGACATCCTCACGACCGTATCCCCCTCGTCCGCCACGACGCCCAGCATGTCCACCAGTCGCGCCACCGCGCCGGACTGCGGTTGGTAGCTGCCGTTCGGCAGGGGGCGCACCGGGGCGAGATCCACGTACAGCACGTGCCGCCCGGCGACGACGTCGAACCCGATCAAGAAGGTGACATCCGCCCCGTCTGCGGTCCGCAGCAGATCCCGGGCGACCTCGCTGAGCGCGGTGGCGATCCGGACCTGGTCCTGGTGTTCCAGGCCGACCGCCGCGGCGACCTCCCGACCGCGCTGCCGGACGACGAAGATGTCCTGTTCGACCCGCAGCGCCATCTGGAGCAGCGGGGGCGTGCCGACCGCCCCGGTCACGACCAGCCCCGGGCGACCAGGACGGAGGCGTCGTCGCGGCGGGTGCCGGCGTCCCGGAGCAGGGTGGCGGCCGTCACCAGGGGAGACCGCCCGAGCAGGCCGGGGTAGTCGGCGAGGTCCCAGCGGTCGACCACGCCGTCGCTGTGCATGACCAGCGTCGCGCCGGCCCCGAACGGGTACTCGTACTCCCGCACGGCGGGACGGTGGTGGCCGGCGATGCCGGGCAGCGAGACCAGCCCGCGACGCCGCTCGCCCTCCACCGCAATCATGGCTGAGATGTTGCCGAGGCCGGCGTACCGGAGCAAGCCCACGGCCGGATCCAGCTCGGCCACGGCCAGCGCGGCCCCCCGGGTGTGCCCGATGGCGCGGTGCAGGTGCTGCACCACGGTGGCCGGTGGGGCGGCCGGCGCGGCCCGGAACGCGGCGAGCGCCGCCTCCGTGGCGGCCGCCGCCAGCGGGCCGTGCCCGAGGCCGTCACACACCAGCACCTGGCGGCGCCCCTCGGCGATCCGGACGCCGTACCCGTCGCCGCTGACCTGCTCGCCGGTGATCGGCCGGACCAGCCCGCCCGCCCAGGACGGCTCCGGCGCCGGGCCGGACCAGATCTGCACGGCGAGGACGGTGCCCCGACCGGGCCGCGAGTAGCCGTCGTACCAGGTCGCCTGCCGGGCGATCGCGCCCAGGCCGATGCCGAGCGTGCCGGTGGTGGAGTGCCCGTCCCGCGACGAGACGGTCAGGTCGGCCATGCCGGGGCCGGAGTCGATCGCCACCAGCTCCACGCCGGCCCGCCCGGCCCGGCGCACCGGGCGGAGCAGCAGCACCCCCTCCTGGGCGTGCTTCACCAGGTTGCTGGTCAGCTCGGCGGCGACGATGGCCAGGTCGGCGACGCGGCGCTCGCCCAGCTGCAGCTGCATGCCGAGGCGCTCGGCCGCCCGGCGTACGCCGCTGCCCGCGCCGCTGCTCTCCACCCGGAACCAGAGACCGTGGTCGGCGACCACGTCCCCGATCATCGGGACCACTTGACGAGGGTGATCCGGGTGCCCTCGCCGACGGCGGTGACGATATCGAAGTGGTCCACGAGGCGGCGGGCCCCGCTCAGCCCGAGGCCGAGGCCGCCGCCGGTGGTGTACCCGTCGGTCAGCGCCATGTCGAGGTCCGGGATCCCCGGCCCGGAGTCGGTGAAGACGATCCGCACCCCGCGGCGGCGGCCGTCCTCGACGCCTGCCACGTCGGCGGTGCCACCCCCGCCGTAGATCAGGGTGTTGCGCGCCAGCTCGCTGGCGGCGGTGACCAGCTTGGTCTGGTCCACCAGCGAGAGCTTGGCGGCCACCGCGACCGTACGCACCAGCTGCCGCACCCGGACGACGTCGTCGTCGCTGCGGATCGCCTGGGTCTGCGGCACCCCCAGGTCGACACCGGCGGTCATGTCGTGGCCGTCGTCTCGGCGTCCTCGTCGCCGTCGACCATGACCCACTCGTCGGCGCGGGCGGCCGCGATCAGCTCCATGCCGCGCTCGACGTTCAGCGCGGTCCGGATGCCGTTGAGCGACAGACCCAGCTCGACCAGCGTGATGGCGACGGCGGGACGCATCCCGACCACCACCGTCTCGGCGTCCAGCACCTTGGAGATGGACGCGATGGTGGAGAGCATCCGGCCGACGAACGAGTCGACGATGTCCAGCGCCGTGATGTCGATGATCACGCCGTGGCAGCCGGTGGCGACGATCCGCTCGGCCAGGTCCTCCTGGAGCATCACGGCCGTCTGGTCGGACATGTCGACCTGGATGGAGACCAGCAGGATGTCGCCGATCTTGAGGACCGGGACCCGCTCCATCAGGCCTCCCGGCGCTGGTGGCGGCGGGCGTTGTCCACGCCGGTCAGTCGCAGCACGTGGCGCAGGGCGTCGGCGAGGCTCGCCTTGGTGGCGATGTCGCCGAACTCGATGCCGAGAGCGACGATCGTCTGGGCGATCTGCGGGCGGATGCCGGAAATGATGCAGTCGGCGCCCATCAGCCGGGCGGCCACCACGGTCTTGAGGATGTGCTGGGCGACCTGGGTGTCGACCGCCGGGACACCGGTGATGTCGATGATCGCGTACGGCGAGCCGGTGTCGACCAGGGTCTGGAGCAGCCGCTCCATCACCACCTGGGCGCGGGCCGAGTCGAGCGTGCCGACCAGCGGGACGGCGACCACGCCCTCCCAGATCTTGACCACCGGGGTGGAGAGTTCGAGCAGCTGCTCGGCCTGGTCGGCGATCAGACTCTCCCGAGTGCGGACGTAGCTCTCGAAGGTGAAGAGCCCCATCTGGTCGATCAGGGCGGAGAACGCCACGAAGTCGCGGAGACGGGCCTCGTCCTGGCCCTCCTCCATCAGCTCGAGCAGGACGTCCTTCACCGAGAAGACGCTGAACGCGGTCTCGGTGGCGGTGAAGCCCTGCCGGGCCCGGCCCCGGGACAGCTCGGCGAGCACGGCGCGCAGCTCGCCGCCCGGCTCGGACGCGAGGTCGGTGAGGCCGTTCTCGGCGGCGTCGATCATGCTACGGTGCAGCTCCTGCACCTGGCGGGTGAGCTCGGCCTGGCTGAGGCGGCCGCGCAGCGACGCGCCGACGACTTCCGCCCAACGTCGGATCAGCCGCTCTTCGTTTTCCCTGAGCAGACGGGCGAGCCGGCCACTTTCCTCGGCGCTCAACGCCATGCTGACCTCCCTGGACTGGCGAACCGGCCGGACTCTATCACCGGAGCTGGCCAGGCTACTTGCCGCGCGGCAAAGAATGATCGGCGGCACCCGTAACGGCTCCCGTTCTGCGGGTCCCCCGCTCCGTGGGATACCGTTCCACCGAACACAGGAGGTCGACGAATGTCCCTGACGGTGCACACGGAACAGCGCGGCGACGTGGTCGTCGTGTCGGTCGCGGGCGAGCTGGACATGGCGACGGCACCGCAGCTGCAGGACCAGATCACGGACCTGCTGGACAAGGGACGCAGCCGCCTCGTCTTCGACCTGGCGAACGTGTCGTTCTGCGACTCCACCGGGCTGTCGGTGTTCGTCCGCGCCAAGAACAGCTGCGACGAGGCCGGCGGCGTGGTCCGGCTGGCCGCCCCGCAGCGCGGGGTGCTGCGCATCCTCGAGGTCAGCGGCCTGGTCGAGGTGCTGCACACGTACCCGACGGTGGAGCAGGCCGTCGCGGGCGACCCCACGCCGGCCTCCTCCTGACCCACCCTCCTCAGCGCTCGTCCTCGATGTAGCGGGGACGGGCGATCACCATGCCCGCCGTCGTCTGCACGACGAGCGCCACCAGTAGGAACCCGATCGGCGCGGTCCAGCCGCCGGTGGCCTCGTAGAGGATGCCGACCAGCAGCGGGCCGAGCGCGGCGATCACGTACCCGGTGCTCTGCGCGAACGCGGAGAGCGCCACGGTGCCCTCGGCGGTGCGGGCGCGCAGCCCGATGGTGGTGAGGATCATCGGGAAGGCACCCTGGCCGAGGGCGAGCAGCAGCACCCAGAGCGGCGCGAGGCCGTGCGGGGCGAGCGCCAGGCCGACGTAGGACGCGGTGGACGCGGCGGTCAGCGTGAGCACCAGCGGCCGTAGCGTGCGCAGCCGGCCGGCCAGGGTCGGCATCACCAGCGCGACCGGCACGCCGAGCGCGGTCACCCCGGCGAGCAGCAGCCCGGCGGCCTCGGGACGGTAGCCGGCGTCCCGGAAGAGCTGCGCCAGCCAGCCCATGATCGCGTACCCGCTGAGCGACTGCGCCCCGAAGTAGACCGCCATCGCCCAGCCCAGCCGGGTGCGCCCGGGCCGGATCCGGCCCGGGGTGGCGACGGCCGCCGTCGGGGCCGCCGCGCGCCGGGCGGCGCGGGCCCGCAGCGCCAGCGGCACCCACGGGACCACGGCCACCGCGGCCAGCCCGGCCCAGACGCCCAGCCCGGCCCGCCAGGAGCCGAAGGCGTGCGCGACCGGCACGGCGGACGCGGCGGCCACCGTCGTGCCGATGGTCAGCGCCATCGTGTACGCGCCGGTGACCAGCCCGGTGCGGTGCGGGAAGTGCTGCTTGACCAGCATCGGCAGCAGGATGTTCGCCACCGCGATGCCGGCCAGCGCCAGCGCGCTGGTGAGCACGAAGACCGCGGCGGAGTCGGTCGCCACCCGGAGCACCTGCCCGACGGTGAGCGCGAGCATGGCCACGACCAGGACCCGGGCCGGCGCGTACCGGCGGACCAGCCACGGGGTGAGCGCGCCGAGACCGGCGAAGGCGATCGTGGGCAGGGTGGTGACGAAGCCGGCCATCGCGCCGGAGAGGGCCAGACCGCCGCGTACCTCGTCGAGCAGGGCACCGAGGCTGGTCACCGCGGCGCGCAGGTTGAGCGCGACCAACAGCATGCCGACCAGCACCAGCGCGCCCCCGGTAGCCGGGGAGGGCGTCCGGGCCGGCGCGGCGACCGGCGCCGGGCCGGGCGCCACGTCGGCGGTGGGCGCGACGGCGGCGGTGGTCGGGTCGGCGGAGGGGGCCGCGGTGCCGGTGGGTGGCGGGGTCATGACCTCGAACCTACAATCATGGGATGAATTTCGGCAGGAGGTGTAACCGGTGACACCGTCGGTCGATTCCGTCGTCGTGCCGCCGCGTGGCCAGCGGGTGCGGGAGACCATCGCGCAGCTCCGGGAGCGCATCCTCGGCGGCGAGTGGCCGGTGGGCGGCCGGATCCCGACCGAGCCGCAGCTGGTCGCCGCGCTCGGGGTGGGGCGGAACACCGTCCGCGAGGCCGTCCGCGCCCTGGTCCACGCCGGCGTGTTGGAGTGCCGTCAGGGCTCCGGGACGTACGTGGTGTCGACCGACGAACTGGCCCCGGTGGTGGCCCGACGACTCACCGACGACCGGATGGCCGAGGTGGTCGAGGTGCGCCGCGCCTTCGAGGTGGAGGCGGCCCGGCTCGCCGCGCTGCGGCGTACGCCGGAGGACCTGGCGGCGCTCGACGCCGCGCTCGCCGCCCGGGAGGCCGCGTGGCGCTCCGGCCGGGTGGACGAGTTCGTCGAGGCCGACGCGGCGCTGCACACCGTGGTGGTCGCCGCCGCGCACAACGCCATGCTCGCCGAGCTGTACGCCTCGGTCGGCGCCGCGCTGCGCAGCACCGTCGCGCAGGCCATGGGCGGTGCGCTGGAGCCCGAGCGGTACGTCGACCACGGTCGACTCGTGGCCGCCATCCGGGCCGGCGATCCGGCGCGCGCGGCGATCGAGGCCGGTGCTTTTCTGGAGTCACCCTCCGGGGCATAGGTTGTCCGGGACCCAGAATCGGACAGCACGGGAGTACGGATGCTCAAGGGCTTCAAAGACTTCATCATGCGCGGCAACGTCGTCGACCTGGCGGTCGGTGTCGTCATCGGTGCCGCCTTCACCGGCGTGGTCACCCAACTCACCAAGTCGTTCCTGGAACCACTGGTCCGCGTGATGATCCTGCTGATCACCGGCAGCGACAAGGGCATCAGCGGGACCATCCCGAAGTTCCGCGGGGAGATCCCGTTCGACTGGGTGGCCTTCGTCAACGCGGTGATCACCTTCCTGCTCACCGCGGCGGCGCTGTACTTCCTGGTGGTCTACCCGATGAACCGGCTGGCCGAGCGCCGTCGGCGCGGCGAGGAGCCGCCGCCGAAGGCGCCGAGCGAGGAGATCAAGCTGCTCACCGAGATCCGGGACGCCCTGGTCGCGGGCGGTCACGCCACGCCCGGGCAGCGGCGCGGGGCGCTGGACGACGTGCTGGGGCGACGGAACGAGCCGCCGGTCGCCCGCTGACGTACCGCATGCACATCGGCCCCTGTGGGAATCCCGCAGGGGCCGTCCTATGTCGTACAGGTGTTCGATAGAGTCCCGCCATGGAACAGCGCAGGCACTGGTGGAACGGGAAGTGGGGGCGGCTGGCCCGGCGGGACGTCTTCCTCCGGGTGGACGGGGACCGCTGGCACGTCGAGCAGCGGGCCGGCGGCGCCGAGGGGGTCTCCCAGTTCTACGAGTACGCCAGCGTCGAGGAGGCCGAGGAGACGGTCCGGGCGCTGCTGGAGGGACCGGACGGCTGGCGCGAGCTCTCCCCCCGCCCGCCGAGCGGCTGGACCCCGTCCGTTTAGCGCAGGCGCGGCCCGGGAACCGCGCCTGAATGAACCAGCAGGGTACGCAGCAGCAGGCCACCCTCTCCCGGGTCACCACCGGCATGCGGGTGGTCGACTCGACCGGCGTCGAGGTCGGCACGGTCGATCTCGTCCAACGCGGCGACCCGACCGCGGTGACCGTCCAGGCGCCCACCGCCGACCCGGGCAGCAGCCTCGACGAGCTGATCGAGTCGGCGGCGGTGGAGGAGCCGGACGTGCCCGCCGACCTGGCCGCCCGGCTGCTCCGCAGCGGTTATCTGAAGGTCGCCACCGAGCTGGCCCGGACGGGCGCCGTCTACGTGCTCGCCGACCGGATCGCCACCGTCACCGACGACCAAGTACGCCTCGACGTCCCCGCCGCGGAGCTGCCCGCGGAGGAGTGAGCCCGCTCCCGGGGCGGGTCGTCTGCTCCCGGATCCCTGACGACCGGTCGCCCGAAGGGCCGGCCGAGCCGCGCCGACCGCTCTAACGTGGACCGGATGTGGATGGTGATCGGAGAACAGCGCGGCACGCCGGCGGATCCCGACGAGCGGTCGGCCCAGTTCACGCACATGGCCGAGGTGACCCGGCAGAGTTCCGGCTTCGTCCGGGGCTGGTGGGGGGCGGACGACGTCGACCCCGACATCACGCACGTCGTGGTGCTGCTCGACACGCTCGACGACGCCCGGGCGTTGCGGCGGATGGTGGAGGAGAACGTCACCGGGGTACGCCTGCAGACCATGGAGGTCGGCGTGGAGGTCGCCGAGGCGGCCTGACCCGGCCCGGGTGGGGTGATGACGCGAACGATTCAGCTCCGGAGGAGGCCAGGCCCCCTGCCGGCCCTCAGCGGACCGGCACCGACAGCGACCGTCCGTCCGTGGCCTCCGCCTGCCCGGGCGGCGCCCCGGCGGCGGCCGGCCGGCGGCGGAACAGCAGCAGCATCAGCCAGCCCGCGACCAGGCCCCAGAACGCGCCGCCCACCCCGAGCAGGCTGACCCCGGAGGCGGTCACCACGAAGGTCACCACGGCCGCCTCCCGTGCCTCCGGTGCGGTGACGGCCCCGGCGACCGCGCCGGCCAGCGCGCCGAGCAGGGCTAGCCCGGCCACCGCCTCCACCAGGACCGGCGGCGAGAGCAGCACCAGGGCGGTGGCCACGCCGGCGCCCAGGCCGAGCAGCGCCAGGCCGATCCCGGCGGTGACCGAGGCGATCCAGCGGCGGTCCGGATCCGGATGGGCGTCCGGGCCGGCGGCCAGCGCGGCGGTGATCGCCGCCAGGTTCACCGCATGCCCGCCGGCCGGCGCGCCGAGCGCGCTGGCCAGCCCGGTCACCCGGAGGGCGGAGCCGAGCGGCGCCCGGTAGCCGTAGCCGGCGAGCACCGCCATCCCGGGGACGTTCTGCGCGGCCATGGTGACCAGGAAGAGCGGCAGCGCGAGTCCGACCACCGCCGAGAGCGTCCAGGCCGGCGTGGTCACTTCGACGGTGGGTGCCAGGTGCAGCCGCCCGGGCCCGGCGGCGGGGGCGGTGAACGCGATGGCCACCGCCGCCACCGCCAGCGCGGCCGGCACCGCCCAGCGGCGGGCGAACCGGTGCAGGACGAGCCAGGTGAGCACCACCGGACCGGCCAGCCGGGGCACCTCCACCAGCGCCCGCACCGGCGCGGTGCAGAGCGGCAGGAGCACCCCGGCGAGCATCGCGCTGGCGATCGGGCCCGGGATCGCGGCGACCGCCCGGCCGAGCGCGGGGATCAGCCCGGCCGCCGCGATCAGCACGCCGGCGACCAGGAACGCGCCGACCGCCGCCGGCCAGCCGCCGGGCACCGGGCCCGTGGCGACCAGCAGCGCCGCCCCCGGGGTGGACCAGGCGACGGCCATCGGCAGTCGGTGCCGCAGCCCGAGCCAGACCGCGCAGAGGCCGGCGGCCACGCAGAGCACCAGCAGCCCGGAGGCGGCCTGCGCGTCGTCGGCGCCGACCGCCCGCAGCCCGGCGAGGACCACGGTGAACGAGCTGGCGAAGCCGACCAGGGCCGTCACGACGCCGGCCAGCACCGGTTGCAGTCGGCCCGCCACGCGCTCCCCCTCCGCTGGCCGTTCCGTTTACGGAACGGCGACCTGTAGCACCATAGCGGCATGGCGTCGCCCCCACCAGCTCGTGATCCCGCACCCGGCGCGGTCGGCCTGCGGGTCCGCGCCCTGCGCGAGGAGCGGGGGATGTCGCTCTCCACCCTGGCCCGGCGGGCCGGCGTCGGGAAGGCCACCCTCTCCGGCCTGGAGAACGGCACCCGCAACCCGACCCTGGAGACCCTGTACGCGGTCACCGCGCAGCTCGGCGTGCCGCTCACCGCCGTGCTCTCCGGGCCCGCCGAGACGCCGACCGTACGCGGCGCGGCGGTGAGCGCCACCCTGCTGGAGGTCTTCACCGACAGCGACGCGACGTACGAGCTGTACCGGATGCGGGTCGCGCCCGGCCCGGGACAGCTCTCCCCCGCCCACCAGGCCGGGGTCACCGAGCACGTCACCGTCTTCGCCGGCGTGCTGCGCGCCGGGCCGGTGGACGCCCCGCTGACCGCGGCGGCCGGCGGGCACCTGCGCTGGACCTCCGACGTGCCGCACAGCTACGCCGCCGTCGGCGACGAGGAGGTGTGGGCGAGCCTGCTGCTGCGCTACCCGCGCCGCTGACCGGTCAGCCGTGCGGCGCGGCCACCGGCAGCCGGTGGCGTACGGCCCAGAGCGCCGCCTCCGTCCGCGACGCCGAGCCGGTCTTGCGGAGCAGGTTCGAGACGTGCACGGTGACCGTCCGCACCGAGATGCCGAGCGCCCGAGCGGCCTGCTTGTTGGACATCCCGGCGACCAGGCAGCCGAGCACCTCGATCTCCCGGCCGGTCAGCTCGGCGTCCGGCGGCGCCGCCGGCCGGGGCACCAGGTGCTCCGGCAGCGGCTCGTGGACCAGGCCGTCCGGCCCGGAGCCGGCGTGCGCGGCGAGCAGCTCGGTCAGCACGTACGGGTTGCCGCCGGTGCGCCGCCGGACCGCGGCCACCACCGCCTCGGCGGGGCGCGTCCCGTCGTACACCTGGGTCAGCACCTCGGCCACCTCGGCGGCGGTGAGGGGCGCGAGGTGCTGGCGCACCGCGCCGCGTACCCCGCAGAGGCGGGCCAGCGCGCGGACCGTGAGGTCCGGCGCCACCGCGTCGGCCGGCGGCCGGCTCGCCACCACCAGCAGGGCCGGCAGCTCCGGGGCGGCGGCCAGCTCGCCGAGCAGGTTGAGGCTGGCCGGGTCGAGGGCGTGCAGGTCCTCCACCACCAGCACCGCCGGGCCGGCCCCGACCAGCAGCCGGACCGTGCGGACGGCGAGCCGCAGCAGCGTGCCCGGGGCGTACCGCTCGCGCGGCGCGGTGGGTTGCTGGGCGAGCCAGGCCAGCGCGTCCGGCGGCAGGTCGAGGCCGCTGGTGTCCCGGCCGCTGAGCACGGCCGCCAACCAGTCGTACGGGGCGGGGTCGTGCACCCGCGCGGCACCGGTGAGGACCACCGCCGGCCGCGGGGTGAAGCCCTCCAGGGCGGCCGCGACCAGCAGGCTCTTGCCCACTCCGGCGTCCCCGGTGATCACCGTGACGGTGGGCGCCGGCCGTTGGCCGGAGGCCACGGCGGCCCAGGCCCGGTCGAGCTCGGCCAGCTCGCCGGCGCGCCCGACCATGGACACCGGCATCATTTCTCACACCCTACGCAGTAGTGCGTAGAGACGGCGGCAGGGTCTTCTTGGCAAGCTGGACCCATGACGCTCATCCTCCGCTCGGCCATCCTCAACGACGTCGGCCTCGTCCGGACCAACAACGAGGACTCCGCCCTCGCCGGTGACCGCCTGATGGCGGTGGCCGACGGCATGGGCGGGCTCCCCGCCGGCGAGGTGGCGAGCGAGATCGTCATCCGGATCCTGGACGAGCTGACCCCGCCGACCGTCCCCGACGAGGCCGCCGACGCGCTGCGGGCCGTGGTGAGCACCGCCAACCAGCGGATCCGGGCCGCCATCACGGTGGACCCGGCCCGCGACGGCATGGGCACCACGCTCACCGCCGCCCTGCTCGCCGGGGACACCCTGGTCCTCGCCCAGGTCGGCGACTCCCGCTGCTACCTGCTGCGGGACGGGGAGCTGACCCAGCTCACCCGGGACGACACCTTCGTCCAGGCGCTGGTCGACCAGGGCGCCCTCGCCCCCGACCAGGCCCGGCACCACCCGCAGCGGTCCCTGGTCACCCGGGCCGTGCAGGGCTCGGACGCGCCCCCGGCGATCGGGGTGCTCACCGTCTTCCCCGGCGACCGGCTGCTGCTCTGCAGCGACGGCCTCTCCGACTACGTCGAGGACCCGGCGATCGCCGCGGCGCTCGGCACCTACGGCGACCGCCAGCAGTGCGGCGAGCAGCTGGTCAAGCTCGCCCACCAGGCCGGCGCGCCGGACAACGTCACCGTGGTCGTCTCCGACGTCGCCGCCGCCTGACCGGTCCCCCGAGCCGGCGAAAGCGGTTGCGCCGGCCACCGGCCCGGGTTGGGATGAGGAGTGATCATCCGTCGGTTGGCCGCCGAGGACCGCCTGGCCACCAGCTTCCCGCTCCAGGCGTACGCCTTCGAGGCGTCGCCGCTGGCCGCGTCCCGGGTGGCGGAGTTCCGCGACTACCTCCCCTACAACGCCGGCAACCGGACGCTGGTCGCCGACGAGGACGGCACGGCGGTCGCCGCCGCCTCGGCGATCCCGATGCGGCAGAACCTCCGCGGCGCCGTCCTGCCGATGGCCGGCATCGCGGGGGTGGCGACCCACCCGCTGGCCCGCCGGCGCGGCCACGTCCGGGCGCTGCTGCACCAGCTCCTCGACGAGATGCGCGACGAGGGGCATCCGCTCACCGCGCTGTACCCGTTCCGGGCGTCGTTCTACGAGCGCTTCGGCTACGTCGGGCTGCCCCGGGCGCGTACCGCGACGTTCTCCCCGGCCGACCTCGGGCCGCTGCTCCGCGCCGAGCTGCCCGGCGAGGTGGTCTGGGAGCGGGTCGGGGCGGGCTACCCGACCTGGCGCGCGTTCACCGAGCGCTGCCTGCACGAGCGGCACGGCTTCGCGGTCTTCCCCGACTTCCGGGCCGTCGGGCTGCGCGACCGGGACGACCGGTGGCTGCTCACCGCCGTGGTCGACGGGAGCACGGTCGGCGCGGTGACCTACCGGATCGACGACCACGGCGGCGAGTTGATCGCCGACGACCTGCTCGCCACCGACCCGTACGCCCGGGCGTTGCTGCTGCAGTTCTTCGCCCGGCACGTCGACCAGCTCGAGCGGATCCGGGTCCAGCTTCCCGCCGACGAGCTGCCCGAGCTGTGGCTCACCGACCTGGCCGTGCACGTCGAGGCGCGGGTGTCCCGGCCCGGGTCGCCGGCGCCGATGGCCCGGCTGCTCTCCCTGGATGCGCTGACCGGCCTGCCGACCGGAGCCGGTCGGGTCCGGGTCGACCTGGTCGGCGACCGCTGGCTGGCCGGGTCGCACCTGCTCGACGGCGCCACCGGCCGGCTGGAGCTGCGGCCCGGCGACTCCGCCGGGGGCGGTGTCCCGGCCGCGACGCTCACCGCGGCCGGGCTCTCCGCCCTCGCGTACGGGGTGCTCGACCCGGCGGAGGTCGACATCCGGGACCTGGGTGACGTGCCGGCGGACGCGGCGGCCGAGCTGCGCCGCATCTTCCCCCGGCAGGTGCCGTACCTCTTCGCCGACTTCTGACGGTTCCACCGCCGCTCGGGCAGGGTACGGTCCTGCGAATGCCGGAGTGGTTGCAAGCGGGGTCGTGGGGTCTGCTGGCCGGTTCGGCCCTGCTGATCGGCGCGGTCACCGGGTTCTTCGCCCGGGTGCCCCGGAAGGTCATCGCGTCGGTCATGGCGTTCGGCGCCGGGGTGCTGCTCAGCGCGGTCTCCTTCGAGCTGATCGCCGAGGCGCACGAGCAGGGTGGCCTGCTGGCCACCGCGGTCGGCGCGACGGTCGGCGCGCTGGCGTACACCGGGGCGAACGTCCTGCTGGCCCGGCGTGGGGCCCGGCACCGCAAGCGCTCCGGCGACGTGCAGCCCTCCGAACAGGAGCAGCCCGGCTCGGGTACGGCCATCGCGGTCGGCGCGCTGCTCGACGGCGTACCGGAGTCGGTGGTGATCGGCGCGAGCCTGCTCACCGGCGGCCCGGTCAGCCTGGTCACCGTGATCGCGGTCTTCCTGAGCAACGTGCCGGAGGGCCTGTCCAGCGCCGCCGGCATGCGCCTGGCGGGCCGTTCCCGGCGGTACGTCTTCCTGCTCTGGACGGCGATCGCCCTGGTCAGCGGGGCGGCGGCGCTGGCCGGCTACACGCTGCTCGGCGGCGCTCCGCCGGAGGTGCTGGCCACCATCACCGCGCTGGCGGCCGGCGCGATCCTCGCGATGATCACCGACACGATGGTCCCGGAGGCGTTCGAGGACGCCCACCTCCTGGT
Organism: Micromonospora sp. IBHARD004; assembly: GCF_052814115.1. Taxonomy (NCBI): domain Bacteria; kingdom Bacillati; phylum Actinomycetota; class Actinomycetes; order Micromonosporales; family Micromonosporaceae; genus Micromonospora; species Micromonospora sp. IBHARD004. The sequence goes on along the minus strand of NZ_CP199934.1, from coordinate 286,804 downwards.
CGGCCTGATCACCGTCCTCGGTTTCCTGACCGCCTTCGCCCTCTCCCACAGCTGACCCCCGTCCGCGCGGCGGGCGGTCGGCAACGGCGCCAACCCGGCGCGGGCCGGCACCCCGGGCGGCGGCAGCGGCGGCGCGATCTACTGCGACGGCAACGAGTTCGCCGTACGGATCGCCGGCACGATCATCGAGGACAACCACGCCAACGAGGGCGGTGGCGCGATCTTCTTCGTCAGCAACAACCGCACCGGCACGCTGCGGATCGAGAACTCGACCCTGCGCCGCAACCCAAGCGACGGCTTCGAGACGAAGGGCCACCCCGGCATCTTCTTCCTCGGCGCCCGCCTCTCCTGACCCTGCCCAGCCTCAGTAGGGGTTGCCGTGGCCGGGAGTGCGGGCCTTGCGGAGGGCGGCGGGGCGGCCGGGGAGGTCCGGGTCCCTCGACATGGGTGGGGCGCTGGTGCCGGCGGTGCGGGCCATGCCGGTGATGAGTTCCTTGAGGGTGGTGAGTGCGTCCATCCTGGGTGTCCAGCCGAGTTCGGTCTCGGCGCGGTGGCTGGACATCAGCGGCGCGTTCAGGCCCAGCTCCACCCAGCCGGCGTCGACCGGTTGCAGCCGCGCCCGCCAGGTCAACGCCGCCGCGACCCGCAGCACCGGGGCGGCCACCGGCACCGTCCAGCCGTGGAAGTGCCGGGCCACCAGCTCCGGGGTCAGCACCGGGTCCGCGGCGACGTTGAAGGCGCCGCGTGCCTCACCCAGCAGAGCCTTCGCGTACGCGTCAGCGACGTCGTCGGCGTGCACCGCCTGCATCCGCAGCCGGCGGTTGGTCGGGACCAGCGGGATCCGGCCGTACCGGAGCAGCCGCACCGGGGCCAGCGGGCCGAGGAAGTAGCGGGTGATCTCGGTGCCGGCGTCCCGCTGGAAGGTCAGCCCCGGGCGCAGCCGGACCACCCGGAGCTCCGGGTGCTCCCGCTCGGCCGTGTCCAGCAGCGCCTCCACCTCGGCCTTGTCCCGGCTGTACGACGACCCGGGCACCCCGGTCGCCGGCCAGTGCTCGCTGACCGGGTGGTCCTTCGGGCCTGGCGCGTACGTGCCGACCGAGGAGGCGTACACCAGGGCGGGAACGCCGGCCCGGACGACCGCGTCGATGACGGCCCGGCTGCCCCCGACGTTGGTCCGGTGCAGGGTGCGCTGGTCGTGGCTGGGCTGGATCTGCCAGGCCAGGTGCACCACCGCCCCCGCCCCGGCGAAGATCGCCGCGAGCTGCTCGGTGGCGCCGGGCGCCCCGACGTCGCAGGAGTGCCACTCCACCCGGTCGTACGGCTCACCGGCGTCCGGCCCGGGCAGCCGCCGGGCCACCCCGGCCAGCTCCAGCCCGGACTCCTGCCGCAGCCGGCGCAGCACCGCCGTCCCGACGTTGCCGCTCGCCCCGACGATCACGATCCGCATACCGGCTGCCGTACCCGCTGAACCGGACTCCAACCCCGGACCGGTCACGGCCGGGGCGACTGGCGTACCCAGCTCCTCTCCTGCCGGCGGCGCCCCTGCGTGGCGGCCAGGCAGCGCGGGCAGATGAAGCCGACCGGGTCGGCCTGGGTGAGCACGTCGGTCGAGGCGTAGTCGAACGGCACATGGGGGAAGCGACGCAGCCGGGTACGGCTGAGCGGGAGCCCGCAGACCGTCTGGTTCTGCCCCGGCAGCCAGGCGTGCACCTCGCCGCCCGGCTGCCGTACGCCGTCCGCGCCGACCACCTCACTCGACGCGGCCACCGCGGGGGTGCTGCTCATCCTCATGCTCGTCCCGGTTCCCCCGGCCGCCTGCCCCATGCGCCTCTTCACCAGATCGTCGATCTGGCGGTCTCTCGGGCGGCTCAGGGGCGGCGGGTCAGCAGGGCACCGATCAGCGCCACCGCCAGGGCGAACAGCAGCACCGCCCCGAGGAAGGCGGCCAGGAACCAGCCGTTCAGGATCCGCCGGTTGATCCACTGCATGGTCCCGACGAAGCTCCGGTCGTCGGTCGCGGCCAGGCCCGGCATCACCCAGCACGAGTACGCGAAGAAGCGTCCCGCCATCAGCCCGGTCGCCAGCGTCGCCCCGGCCAGCACGGCCGTACGCAGCAGTGTCATGGCCCCCAGCGTGGCGGGCCACGGCGCCGCGGGCCATCGTCGAGCGGCTCGCCCGCATGCGCGGGCGTCTCGGCGTCGGGCGTCGGACATCGACGGGCGGCGGGAAGCCGGAAGGCTCGCGCGAGCGGGTTCCGGTAGCCTGAGCGGGCGGGCCGCTAGCTCAATGGCAGAGCTGTGGACTTTTAATCCATAGGTTCAGGGTTCGAGTCCCTGGCGGCCCACTCTGTTGCAGCTCAGCGGCCCTTGCGGGGCCGCTGTCTTTGTCAGCACGGCTCGTACAGCAGCGAAGTACAGCAGTAGCGCCTTACCGGCCCAGTGCGCTGCCGAGCCGCTTGAGGGCGTCGCGGGTGGCCGCCGAGGACACCACCGTGTAGATCTCCATGGTGATGGCGAACTGCGCGTGCCGAAGGATCTGCATCGCCACCCGGGGATGCACATCCAGGTCGGCCAGGAGCGAGGCACAGGTCCGCCGGGCGTCCCTGACGGTGATCCGCCGGACGCCGGCCGCGTCACAGCGGCGGTCCCAGAAGCGGTTGAAGTTGCGTGGCTCGACCGGCCGGCCGTAGCGGGTGGTGAAGATCAGGTCGGACGGCTGCCAGGCCGGGCCGGCGGCATCCCGGGCGGCGGTCTGGGCGGCACGGCGGCGGCCGAGGGCCACGGTGCAGATGTCGGTCGGCTGTCCCGGTGCGTAACTGGCGTGCCGCCTATCGCTGGGGCATGCGATCCTCGACGCCGGTCGAGACGCGCGATCAGCGGCATGAGCGGGTGCTTCGCCACGCCGATCACTGATGGCCGCGGCTACGAGGGGAACCGCTTCCAGTGCCCCTCGGAGACGACCTCGACGGTGCCGTCGATCACCTTGATGGCCGTCTGGTCGTCGATTGCGTACGCCGGACCCGCGATCTCGGCCGCCCATCTCTCGGCACCAGCCATGGTGTTGTCCGGCTCGAGACCTAGGTGCGGGAAGATCGAGAAGTCGACGACCCCCAGTGTGCGGTCGTCGGGCGCGGACTGCCACTCGACGAAGTCCGCACCGATCCGGGGGGTCAGCACCATGCTCCCAGCACTCAACCCCACCCAGACGGTGTCCCGCAGCGACGGCAGGAGGTCCGCCAGCCCGGATTGCCGCATCCAGTGGCACAGGTACGTCGCATCGCCGCCGGCCACGAGGATGACGTCAGCCTCCCGGACCCAGGGGACCCACCGCTCCTCGCCGATGCTGGGCAGCGCTGTCAGCTCGAGGACGCCCAGCGACTTCCAGCCCAGGCCGCACATGGGTAGCGGCGTCTGACCGGTGATGAAGCGCCAGGCCGAGGCTGGCCCGGACATGGGGTTGCCGTACACCGCCGTAGGGATGCAGAGGGCACTGGAGTCGGCGATCGGCTTGCCCAGCAGGTCGACCAGCGCATCGCGGATGCTCGGGTTCGTGACGCCCGCGGACGTGAGAAGAAGCTTCACGCTTGCCTCCTGTACGTAGCGCTCATGACGCTCTCCTCGAGAGTCGGGAGATCGGGTGTATGGGAATACAGACTGGACACCGTAACGAAACTCATCGCCGTTGCGACCCCTCAAACCCCCCACACGCACATCGGCAGGAGCGGATGCCTGGCACACCAGCCGTCGTGGACAGTCGGCGTCACGGTCCGTATCCGGCATGCTCAAGGCCCGTGTAACCCATCAACTGAAGTCACCGTGTAACGCATCAAGCGGAGTACGACAGCCGGCTGCCAGCCAGTGCGGGAGAACTTTCTGTACGTCTATCAAGGCGGCCCGCAACGGGCCGCACGCGCCGCCGCCTGGGCGCGCGCCGGCCGCTGCCGCTATCGCTCTGCGGCCGTCACGCCTGACGCCCGGCGGCTGGCGCGGACAGCGGGAAGCCCGGGGGCCGCCGCAGAACGACAGACCGTTGACGAGTGAGGGGTGGGCCGGCAGCCGGCCGGGCCGCGCGGCCACGTGCCCGCGCGGCGTAGGGGAGGGCACGCCAGCCGCGTCGGCGAACTGCCGGCGGTCGCGGGGTTGCGGCTAGTGCGCCTCCGGCGGGGGCGCTCCGGCTCCAGGATGGCCGGGGCTCCGTCGGCGGGTCGCGGTCCGTGGGTGGTTGCGGTAGCGCCATCCCACCGCCGAAGACCCGGGGCGAGCCGAGCAGACCGCCGCCGGGACCGCCAGCGTCCGTCCGTGCGTCAAGGCCGTCTTGACGTGGCGGCCCCGACGGCGGCCCGCTCCCACAAGGGCGGGTCGACGGCGACGGGATGGCGAGGTTCCGCTGGCTGGGTCAATGCCTCACCAACACGCATGCGACACGGGGCTGGTCGAGCGTCCACCCGGCCCCCAGCTATTGATGGGGGTCGCCAGATCTTGTCGGCGGCTGCGGGGTGGCGGCTGCGTCGATCGTTTGGGCGAGGGCCGTCAGAGTGGGTCGAGGCGGCGCTTGAGCAGGCAAAACTCGTTGCCTTCTGGATCGGCGAGGACGTGCCAGGACGCATCCGCAGGCTGACCGATGTCGACGAGTTTGGCCCCGGCGGCCAGGAGGCGCTCGAGCTCGGCGTCCTGATCGCGGTCGGTGGGGTTGACGTCGATGTGCAGCCGGGCATGCCCGTTCTTCGGCTCGTCGTTGCGGATGAGGAAGATCGTCGGCTGCGGGCCGCCGAACCCTTCGCGCGGGCCTATCTCGATGTAGACCTCCGCTTCGCGATCGAGCTCTATGAAGTCCAGGACCTCGCACCAGAACCGCGCCAGCACCTCGGGGTCGCGGCACTTGAGCACGAGCTCACCGATACGGCATGCCATTGACGAAACCTACTCTCAGCATGGGAACTGCCGGGGCGGCCGCACGCGGATCTCATGGGCTCCCTGCAGTGAGAACAAGCTCGCGATCGTACCGGGCGAGGCGAGCGGGCTGGACGAGGGTGCCCGTCGAGCTGAGCCCAGCACCGCTCGCCGGCCCGAGGTGAGGACCGGCGGGGCTGACGGTCGTCAGTCAGCAGGAAGTCAGCGAGACGCGCGACAACAGCCGTCAACCGTTGGTACGGGACAGCAAAGTCCCGGACGACAACACCAGTCGTCTGCATTGATCAGCAAGCATCAACTGTGTGGAGCCGCCTTTGCAAGGCAGCGTCCGGCGACCAGGTCACGATGGCTGTTGACAGACATCCCATGAGCGCTGCGGTCAAGCAGCGGCGTCTTGGTGGTGCTGTTCGCGGTGTTGCCAGGCGGTGTTCTCGTCGTAGTGGGTGCCGGTTTTGAGGCAGCCGTGGAGGATGCCGACGAGGCGGTTGCCGAGTTGGCGTAGTGCGGCGTGGTGGCCGAGGCCGCGGTGGCGTTGCTGGTCGTAGTAGGCGCGGGCGCCGGGGGAGGCTTTGAGGGCGGCGAAGGCCTGCCGGCCGATGGCGTCGATGAGTCGGTCGTTGTGCACGTAGCGGGCCAGCACGATCTTCTTCTTGCCGGACTGGCGGGTGATGGGGCTGGTTCCGGCGTAGTTGCGGCGGGCTTTGGCGTCGGCGTAGCGGGTGGTGTCGTCGCCGAATTCGGCTAGCACCCGGGCGCCGAGGATTCGGCCCAGGCCGGGCTGGCTGAGGTAGGTCTCAGCGTCCGGGTGCTGCCCAAAATGCGCCTCGACCTGCTCTTCCATTGCCTTGATCTGGGTGTGCAGCGTGGTCAGGATCGCTACCTGGGCGCGGACGGTGGCTGCGTAAGCGGCGGTCACGAGCGGCGGCTGGCCCAGCTGCTGGGTGCGTAACGCTGCCTGCACCTTCTCGGCCTTGGCCGGCACATCACGGCGGCGGGCCCGTTTCAGCGCGGCGGTGATCTGCGCAGTGGTCAGCCGGGCCGCCGACGCCGGGTCGGGAGCCTTGCCCAGTAGCTGCAGGGCGTCGGCGGCGGCGAGGTCGTCGAACGCGACCAGGGCGGCGGGGAAGAACTCCCGCAGCGTCTGCCGCAGCCGCAACGTGTGACGGGTGCGTTCCCAGATCAACGTCTGGTGCGCCCGGGCCACGACCTTGACCGCCTCGGCTGCAGCGCTGTCGCCGGCGACCGGGCGGAGCTGATGCCGGTCGGTACGCACCATGTCGGCCAGGGCGTGGGCGTCACCAGCGTCGCTTTTCGCACCTGAGACACCGTGCCGTTCCCGATACCGGGCCACCTGCAGCGGGTTGATCGCATACACCTGATAGCCGGCCGCGATCAGCGCCTGCACCCACGGGCCCCGGTCGGTTTCGATGCCGACCACCACCTGGACCGGGTCGCCGTCCTCGCCCAACTGCTGGCCGATCAGCGCGTGCAGGCGGGCGATGCCGGCGATCCCTTCCTCAAGTTTGGCCTTGCCCAGCCGTCGGCCCGCCTCGTCCTGTATCTCGACATCGTGGTGGTCCTCGGCCCAGTCGTCTCCCACGAACAACACGTCGTCCTCCCGCAGGTCCACAGTCGCGCGAGCTGTCTGGCAGCCTCCGGGAGACCCTCCGCAAGCTAATGATCAAGTGCTCACGCACCTGCGGCGGGCACGACATCCCATCAGCGATTCCGTCCCCCGACCACCGGCAGGGGCACGATCTGTCAATAGGACTGCCACGCGTCCTGCAACGGGGAGTGCTCACCCGCCAGCGGCTACCGGACCCGAGTCTGCCGTAACTGACCCGGCAACTCTCATTAGCAACGGCGACAGCAACCCCGCCGGACGAGGGTGCCCGCCGGCAGCCGAGTACGGACCGTCGTCCGAGGTTGCGAACGTGGCCGGACGCCGTCGGACGACCTGCACAGAGCTTGTAAGCGAGGGCTCACCGGCTGGGATGGCTAGCGGCCGACCCGGATGCGGTCGGCGGGGTACAGCTCGCGGGATCCGTCGGCGCGGAAGACCACCAGGACTGGGACGCCTTCGCCGATGTCCAACTCCTTGCGCTCCGCAGGGGTCGGCATTCGAGCTGAGGCGGTGTCGCCCTTGAGCAGGGTCACCGTCTCGGTCGGCTCCATGCTGCGGACGAACGTGCCGCGCGGCGGTTGGACGATCACGAGCCCTTCCGACCGGAGTAGGGAGATGGCCTGCCGGACGCTTGTCCGACTCAGTCCATACTCCTGAGCCAGTCGCAGCTCACTCGGCAGCGACGCGCCGGGCGCAAGGTCGCCGGACGTGATCCGGTCACGCAGCAGGTCGGCGAGCTGCCGAAACACCGCCCGATCCGCGCTGGGGTCGATCACGAATGTGACGCTACGTGTCCAACAGTTCTACAGGTTATTGTATCTACAGTCCTACGTCTGTACGGTGATCTAGCAGGTGCGGCGGTCGGATGACCAGCTGAGGCCCGGCCGCCGTGCCGTCGCCCATGCCCGAGAGGAGATCCGGTGCGGCGTGTCTCGTACGAGGAGTACCTGCTCGCCGCCGCGATGTCTCTCGCAAGACGGCACCGGCCGGTCTGGTGCTGGCGGAAGTGGCGGTGGATCTGTCGCTGCGGGGCCGATCTGCCCTGCCATGCCCGGCACCGCATCCCCATCAACCGTGGCCACTGGCCAGGAGAGGAGGCGCAGTGAAAGACGACCAGGAGCACGCGATCCTGGCCGTACACGTCCGAGGGCTCGACGGCATGTGCGCCGGCTGCCGCGCCTGGTGGTCACGGCTGACGCCGTACCCGTGCTGGCAGGTGGAATGGGCGACCAGCCGGCAGGCCCGGACGATCACCGCTCGCTTTCTGGAGGGCGTGCGGTGACCACCCACGGCCCGGTCATGCCGATCTGGAGCTGCGGAGGCTGCGACCTGCCCTGGCCCTGCCCCACCCGCAAGCGGGAAGCTACGGGCGGAGTATGCGGATGCTCCGGTGTCGCTGGCCCTCTACCTCGGCTCCTACCTCGTCCAGGCGACCGAGGACATGCTCTGGACGCCGGCCGGCGTGCTGCACCGCCGCTTCCTCGGCTGGACCAGGGAGGCCGCTCGGCCGACGCCAGCAGTACAGCAGCGATGTACAGCAACCGTGCCAGCCGAACCCGGCCGAGAAGCGGGCCAGTAGGCCGGATGACCTCGCACAACACTCGATCCGGCCGGCTCGCCGGCAATCCATAGGTTCAGGGTTCGAGTCCCTGGCGGCCCACCACAGACCGCTTCTGAGCTGCGGCAACGCTGGGAGAGATCATCGGGCACAACCAGGGCACAAGCTAGCGCTGATCTTGGCCTGCGGGGATGCCCTGCCGGTTGTCGGCGGCCTGGCGTAGCAGCTCCCCCCACCACGCCGCGCGGCCGGTCCTTCTTCGGCAGCCAGTGGACGCAGGTCTCCAGGGTGATCCGCAGGTTGGCGTGCCTCAGCGCCTTCTGGACGTCCTGTGGCTCGAAGTCGTTGCTCATCAGAGTCGTACCGAAAGACCTCGGCCAGATGGGCCTGGATCCCCCCGGTCGTGAAGCCTTTGGCGGACAGGGAGATCACCGTGCCGTCCACCCCGGACAGCCTGCGCTGGCGCCTCTTGACGATCTGTGAGCTGAGGCTGCCACCACGGTCGCGGGGCACCTCGATCTCGACCGTTGATCAGGATTACACCGTTCGCTTCCAGTCCCGGTGCTGGCGCTCATGACGCGATGTGGTTCAGCTCGGTCAGCGCGTCCTTGGGGAGGGCCAGGGCAGCAGCGGAGACATTCTCGCGCAGGTGCGTAACTGATGAGGTGCCGGGGATGAGCAGGATGTTCGGGGAGCGCTGTAGCAGCCACGCCAGCGCGACGGCCATCGGTGTGGCGCCGAGACGGGTGGCGACTGCGTTCAGTTCCTCGGACTGGAGTGGGGAGAAGCCGCCGAGCGGGAAGTAGGGCACATAGGCGATGCCCTGTGCGGCGAGGGAGTCGATCAGGTCGTCGTCGTCCCGGTTTGCGATGTTGTAGAAGTTCTGCACGCACACGACCGGCGCGATGGACTGCGCCTCGGCGATCTGCTCGGCAGAGACGGTGCTGAGACCGAGATGCTTGATCAGTCCCTCCTGCTGCAGCTGCACGAGCACCGTGAACGGCTCGGAGATGGGGCCGGGAGTGGGCCTGTCGAACCCGCCGACACGCAGGTTGACGACGTCGAGCACGTCCAGCCCGAGGTGATCCAGGTTGTCGTGCACGGCTTGGCGCAGCTGCTCGGGAGCGAGCGCTGGCAGCCAGTTCCCCTCGGCGTCTCGCAGCGATCCGACCTTCGTCACGATGTGCAGGTCGCCTGGGTAGGGGTGCAGGGCCTCCCTGATCAGCTCGTTGACGATGACGGGTCCGTAGAAGTCGGCAGTATCGATGTGATTGATGCCCAGGCGCACGGCCTCGCGCAGTACGGCCACGGCAGCCTCGGGGTCGGCCGGTGGGCCGAATACGTGCGGGCCAGCCAACTGCATTGCGCCATATCCCATGCGAGTGACCGTCAGATCCTCGGCCATGGCGAACGTCCCGCCGGGAAGTCTGGTCGATGTCACGAGAATTCCTCCTCCTTGTGGTCGCAAGCCCACTGGGCTTCCCGCCGACGCGGTCGCCAAACTGCGGCGATGTCAGTTCGGATGCACGCTCCGCCAGGCGGCGCGAACAGGCAGAGCCCCGGCGATCCTGGGAGCGGCAGGCCTGCTGTCGCGAGGTCGAGAACGGCCATTCGAGCCGGTTGATGCGTGCCATTCCGTCGAGTCACTACCCTGTCCGGGATGAGCGATCAAGGCTGGTTGGCTGACACCCGAACCTCCTATGACACAGTCGCGGTCAGCTATGCCGACCAGGTGCGCGACGCTCTCGCTGGCGAGCCCTACCTGCGAGCGAGTCTGGCGTTGTTCGCCGACATGGTTCACGCCGCCGGCGGTGGGTCGGTGGCGGACGTGGGCTGCGGACCAGGGCACGTCACCGCCCACCTGCGCAAGTTGGGCGTCGACGCTTTCGGTATCGACCTTTCACCCGCGATGGTCGACGTGGCTCGGCGTGACCACCCCGGCCTGCGGTTCGAGGTGGGCTCGATGACGGACCTGGACCTCGCCGACGCCTCGGTTGCCGGCCTGCTCGCCTGGTGGTCGCTGATCCACGTGCCCGACGACGCTGTCTCCAGGGTTTTCGGCCACTTCCGGCGGGCGTTGCGTCCCGGCGGACCGCTGCTGCTCGGCTTTCACGTCGGCGACGAATCGCGGCTGAAGACACAGGGCTACGGTGGCCACCCGATGAACGTCTACGTCCACCGCCGCCAGCCTGGCCAAGTGGCAGCATGGCTGCGCGATGCCGGATTCACGGTCGAGGCTCAGATGCTGCTCGATCTGGACGAGAGCGTTCCAGGGGCCGTCCTCTTCGCGCGACGCCAGCCCTAGCTCGATCTGCGGGAGTCGCTGCCGGGTGCGGCCACGACGCCCCCAACGCCCAGCCGTCCGCGTCGTCCAGCGCGGACGGCCCCGCAGCTTGGCTCGACGTCGCGAAATGCACGCGGGCCAACGGGTACCCCAACTTCCCGGACCCGGTTCAGAACAGACAGGGGGGATGGGAGATCCCGGAATCGGCCGACGCTCCTGGGCAGGCCGACGTGCCGGCGTGTGACGCGCTGGTCAGGGCGGCCGAGCTATGCCGCTGGCACTGCGCCTCGGATTCGCGGCCAGCCCAGGTCGCCGTCCCCGATTCAGCCTGCCGTTCGGTCGCGGTACGTCGTAGGTTGGGCGCGTGACGGGAGAGCTGATGCCACGGCCCGAGATGCGAGTATCCGATGCCGAACGGAACCGGGTTGTCGAGCAGCTGAACCAGGCGGCAGGCGAGGGACGGCTCACGCTCGCCGAGTTCGAGGACCGGATCGGCGGCGTGCTGGCCGCTCGTACCCATGCTGATCTGGCGTCCTTCACCGCGGACCTGCCGGCGGCCGTCGAGCCCGAGGTGCTCGAGTTGCGGTCCCGCGCCTCGTCGCTCAAGCGGGCCGGACGGTGGGTCGTGCCCCGCCAGGTGGTCGTTGAGGCACGGTCGTCGAAGATCCGGCTGGACCTGACCGAGGCGGTGATCGCTTCACGAGCGGTGCAGGTGACGCTCAACGTCCGGTCCAGTTCGGTGACGTTGGTGCTGCCGCACGGGGCGTCTGCCTCGCTGCACGAGGTTGAGATGTCGTCCAGCTCGGCCAAGCCAAGGGTGCCTGACTCAGGCGGCCTGCACATAGTGGTGCGTGGCAGGCTTCAGTCCTCGAGTCTGAAGGTGCGATACCGCCGCCGGTTCCTGCGCTGGCGGTGGTGACCCGGTGCGCCGGCAACGCCAGCCAGACCGAGTGCCACCGGGCCGGTCCGTGCGCTCGTGGCCGCTGTTGTCAAGCCTGCGCTTGAGCTGGTAATCCGGCCGCCGGTCGGAATTGCCGATCCGGGGACGGGCCAACCCGACGGCACCGATAATCCTCGAGGATGCAGCGCCCCGGGGCCGTACGCCCGGCGGCCGGCGCGCAACGCGGCACCCGCGTCGCCCGCCACCGGGTGTGACGGGCGGCGGGAGGCCGGGCATGACGACCGGAGGCAGCACCGAGCTGGTGCGCCGGCCGAACGGGTCGACCCGGGCGACCCTGCTGGAGCTGCTCTTCGACGTCGTCTTCGTGGCCGCCCTGGCGCTGACCTCGATGCTGATCGCCGAGCGGGACTCGTGGACCGGCGTCGGGCAAGTCGTGCTCATGCTGATGGCCATCTGGTGGACCTGGTCGATCACCTCGACCACCACCGACTTCTACGACCCCGACCAGCGTCCGATCCAGGCCATCCTGATGGTGACCATGCTCGGTGCCGTGTTGATGGCGGCGGCGCTGGCCGCCAACACGCACGCGCTGATCTTCGCCGCCGGATACGTGACCCCGCACGTGGTGCGGGGTCTGGTGCTGGTGAGCGTGTTGCACCAGCACCGGCAGCAGGCCGAGGAGCGTGCGGCGCGCTTCCTTTTCTGGTTCCTGGTCTCCGGCGTCTTCTGGATCGTCGGGGCGCTGCTGCCGGACGCGCCGCGATGGACGCTCTGGACCGTCGCGGTGGCGATCGACTACGTCGCGGCTGCGGCCCGCTACCCCACACCCTGGCTCGGCCGGGTACCGGTCGGACAGTACGAGAAGACGACCGAGCACCTGGGCGAGCGGTACCAGCAGTTCGTCATCCTGGCGCTCGGCGACGTCATCCTGGTACCAACCCTGGAGATCAACACCGCGGACTTCACCCGCGCACGGCTGGCCGCCTTCCTGGCCGCCTTCGTCACCATGCTGCTGCTCTGGCAGATCTACGTCCTGGGGGCCGGTTCCATCGTGCGGACGTCGTCCGCGCAGCTGCTCCGGCGGGCGACACGGCTGGCACCGTACACCCACCTGCTGATGCTGGGCGGCATCGTCTGCACCGCCGCCGGTTTCGACCTGGTCATCGACCGGCCCACCGGCGACACACCGGCGCGCTGGACCGCCCTGATCCTCGGCGGGCCCGCGCTGTTCCTGCTCGGACGCACCCTGTTCACCTACCGGATCGCCGGCATGGTCCCGTGGCACCGGGTGCTCTGGCTGCTGGTGCTGGCGGCTGCGGCACCGTGGGTGGGCGGCTGGCCCCCGGTGCTGGTCACCACCCTCGCCGTGCTGGTGTTGACCGGGGTGGTGGTCGGGGACGCCATGGGTGGGCGGTTGACCCGGCCCATGCTGCGGGGGTGCCCCGGCTGACCGCGGAGGTGGGCGGAGACGCTGACGGCAAGCGCGCTGGACGGCGACGACGGGCCCCTTTCGGCAGCCAGGGCACGTAGGTTTCCAGGGTGTTGGCGTGCCTCAGCGCCTTCTGCGCGTCCTGTGGCTCAACGCCGTTACGGGAAACCCGAGGTGGGCGGGGTGATCGGATGAACCTGGAGTTCACCGGCGAGATGTGGTTCTGGAAAGGCCCGGCGCCGTGGCACTTCATCACGGTTCCGGAAGAGGAGTGCGGTGAACTGGCAGCGACGTCCGCGTTGGTGACCTACGGCTGGGGCATGGTTCCGGTCAGGGCGCAGATCGGGGGAACCGGGTGGCAGACATCGCTGTTCCCGAAAGACGGGCGGTACATCGTGCCGGTGCGGGCGTCGGTGCGGAAGGCCGAAGGGCTTGAGGTGGGCGACATGGTGACGGTCCGCCTGGCCGTCGACGTCTGACCAGTCGACGCCGGCATCGGCGTACCAGGGCCTGATCGGCTGGACCGGCGCCCGAAACCGACCGGCGGCAAGGACGGTCAGCGGCGGACGCCGACCCCGCCGTAGCCGCGCTCCCAGCGGGGCGGGTGCTCTGCCGGTAGACCGCCTGCCCTTGCTGGGCCGGCAGCGGCGGGGCGCCGTCCATGGTCAGGTGGGACACGGCGAGGGACCGGACGATCTCGTGCCCTGATGTGTAGCACCGTGCGCGACACACCGCTGACCCGTCGTTTCATGTCCTTGATCCGGCTGCGCGCCCCGTTTACCTGATAGGACGGTGATGCCACCGAGCGTCGAGGAGGTACCGCATGACCAGCAAGCGCGAGACCGTGGAGGTGGATCCGGTCGTGTTCCGCGCCGTCTACGACTCGCCCGCATCGCTGCCGGGTCGGCACCGCTGGACGACGCCGGAGTCGGACGTACGCCGGCTGGAGAAGCTGCTCGGGATGCCGGCCCGCACCATCGGCGCGCCGCTCTGGGTCAGCGGCGACGAGCCGGACTGCCCGAAGTGCGGCCGGCGGGCCAACTGGTACGACATTGTCGCGTCGGCGCTGCACGGCGTGCACGACCGGGCGATGATCGCCCGGGTGATCCTCGGCGAGCGCAAGTACGTCAACACAGAGGTGCCGGAGGCGATCCCCGGGGTGTACTGCGCCGACTGCCGCACCCCCATCGAAGGGCTGCGCAGCTTCAAGTGCCACAACTGGGCGTACGCCTTCGAGGCGCTGGAGGCGGTGGTCGAGCGGATGTCCGGGCTGACCGCCCAGCCGGGCCAGCGCCAGCCCGCCGGGCCTGCGACCACCGACTGAGCGGAACCCCGGACGAAGGTCAGGTGAGGGGCCGGACCTTCGCGCACTGTGTGGGCACCCGCCGATTCCTACTGTGCTGGGGAGGTGAACGGAGTATGAACATTTGGTGAGGTGATTCATGACTGGCACCGTTATGACCGATGTTCCCGACATCAGCGTCGAGTGGTACCGCGACATCGTCGACTTCGCCGACGGCACGCCGCAACCGGTCCACTGGTTCGCCACCCACTTCACCGAGGGGGCGGTCCTGCTGCTCGGCGTACTGCTGCTGCTCGCCGCGGCGACCCGGCTGCTCGGCGGTGACATCCGGGGGCGGGCGCTCGCCCTCGCCGCCCCGGTGTCGGTGCTCATGGCGTACGGCGGCAGCGAGGGACTCAAGGACCTGGTCGCCGAGGACCGCCCCTGCCGCAGGCCCGCCGACCTGGTGATCGTCGCCGCCCACTGCCCGCCGGCGGGCGACTGGTCCTTCCCCAGCAACCACGCCACCATGGCCGGCGCCCTGGCCGCCGCGACCCTGCTGCTGCACCGCCGGATCGGGCTGGTCGCCGTACCGCTGGCGCTGCTGGCCGCGCTCTCCCGCACCTTCATCGGCGTGCACTACCCGCACGACGTGGCCGCCGGCCTGCTCCTCGGCGCCCTGGTCGGCACGCTGCTCACCCCACTGGCGGCCCGCCCACTCGCCGAGGCCCTGCGCTGGCGGGTCCGCCGCGCGGCCCGCCGCCCCCTGACCCACCCCGCCCGCCGCTGACGCCGCGCCCCGCCGCCCGCCCCGTCGTCGATCATGAGGGCTGTGGTCGTGGACGGGAGCCGCCAGAGCGGACGTACCGGGCACCGCCGGGCGGTCAGGGGGTGAGGAGGAGGGTCAGGGGGCGGCGATGATCAGGAACGGGCCGAAGGGGAGGTGGCTGGACCAGCGGGCCCGGCGGGTCGCCAGCAGGGTGACGGCGACCAGCGCGGAGAGGGCGAAGGCGAGCACCAGCCCGGCCAGCAGGACCGGCCAGCCGTACCAGCCGAGCAGCGCCCCCACGCCCAGCGCCAGCTTGGCGACGCCGAGCCCGAATCCGCGCCGGCCCAGCAGCAGGGTGGTCGCCGCGAACCCGAGCGCGAGGCCCGACCCGGCGAGCGTGGTGCGACTGGCAATTCGTGAGGCGAAGGAGCACGGCGCGATGCGTACCGGCACGCTCGTTTCCGATCCCACCGTCGTTTCGGTCAGCCTGGCCGCCGATTTGCGGCGGCGGCCGGTGGTCCGGACGGCCGGGCGGGCCCTCTCCAGCGGCCGGCACCGCAAGGACTGACCGACAGAGCCCGACCGCCGCCGGTCCGGCGCTCGCGGGCAGGCGGGCGCTCCGGCGACCGGCGCGGTCCGGCGGCCGCCGTCAGGGCAGGCGGGTCTCCAGGACGCCGCCGACCACCCGGGTCGGCAGGATCTGCTGGTCGTTCGCGGACGGCCCGTGCACGACCTCGCCACCGTTGAGCCGGAACGTGCTGCCGTGCCAGGGGCAGACCACGCAGGCGTGGCCGTCGATCTCCTGCACCTCGCCCTGGCCGAGCGGGCCGCTCTGGTGCGGGCAGCGTTCCAGCATCACGGTGACGTCGTCGCCGTGCCGGTAGAGGACCACCGAGACGTCGTCGACCTCCCGGGTGACCAGCTGCCGCTGCGGCAGGGTGGCCAGGTCGGCCAGCGAGTGCCACCCGTCACTCATCCGGTGCAGCTCCGAGACGCTCTGCGTGGTCTGCGCCCCCTGCTTGTACGCCAGGTGCCCGCCCAGGTACGCCCCGGCGCTCACCGCGGAGAGCCCCAGGTACGCCAGCGCCCGGCCCAGCCCGTGCCGGCCGTTCAGCCGGGCGGCCAGCGAGCCGGCGTAGAGGGCCACCCCGACGGCGTTGGAGGCGGCGTGCACCAGCCCGACCCGGCGCTGGTCACGGGTCAGGGTGGCCCAGTCGTTGATCCCGGCCACGGCGGCGGGCACCGCGCTGACCGTGCCGAGCCCGACCAGCGCGGTGGCGGCTCTGCGCTGCCCGGGCAGCAGATCGACCACGGCGGCGGAGATCCAGGCGCCGACCGGCACCTGCACCATCGCCGGGTGCAGCGGGTGCCCGAGCCAGACGCCGTGCAGCGCGTCCCGGACCCGCTGGGGACGCAGGGTGGCCTGGACGGCGCGCTGCAACCGGTCGCCCACCCGGTCCAGCGCGGAGGCCTGTTCGAGTTTCGTCAGAAGTTCGCGCACGCGGTCCGACTTCCCGGCAGGGGCCGCCCCAAACCGGGCGGCAGCGCCGAATCACCCGTCCGATACCCGGACCACCACGCCTGCGCCCGCCCTCAGGAGACAGCGCGATCCTGCCGGCGCCGCCGGAGGGCGGGCAGGGTCAGGCGGACCAGCGGTCGGTGTGCAGCGCGTCGGCGAGCGGACGGCCGGCGCGCCAGCCGGGATCGACGCCTGGCCGTCCGCCTTCCCAGCCGTACGGCCAGTGGCTGCGCGTGACGCGCGTGGACGATGGCTCCCCGGTCACCGCGGCGGGCCCGTGCCGGATTCGCACCGGCTTCCCGATTCTCCCCGCTCGCGCGGGGCACCTCACATGATCGTGCCGCCGCCGATGCTAGCGCCCGCCCCGATCGGCGGGGCCGGCCCGGGGAGCGGGAAATCCGGTCGCGCCCGGCCCGGTCCGCGACCATCGTGACCGGGGTGTACGCACACGCCTCCCGCCCCCTGCCGGTCCACCCGGCCGTCCGGCTCACGGCGGCGCTCGGCCGCCCGGAGGCCGTACCACCGCCGTTGCTGATGCTGCTCGGGATGGTCTCCACGCAGGTCGGCGCGGCGGTGGCCAAGCAGCTCTTCGCCTCGACCAGCCCGGGCGGCACCACCAGCCTGCGGCTCGGCCTCGGCGCGCTCGTCCTGCTCGCGGCCAGCCGGCCCACGCTGCGGCTCGGCTGGCGGGCGGCCGGGCTGGTCGGGGCGTTCGGGGTGGCCATGGCCGCGATGAACCTCGCCTTCTACGCCGCCCTGCAACGGGTGCCGCTCGGGGTGGCGGTCACCGTCGGCTTCGCCGGCCCGCTGCTGGTGTCGCTGCTGGGCAGCCGCCGCTTCACCGACGTGCTCTGGGCGGCGCTGGCCGGCACGGGCGTGCTGCTGCTCGCCGGACTGGGCGGGGTCGGCGTGGACGCCGTCGGCCTGCTGCTCTGCGCGCTGATCGCGGTCGGCTGGGCCGGGTACGTGCTGCTCGGCAAGGCGATGAGCGGGCACGTGCCGGGCCCCCGGGGGCTGGCGCTGGGGATGGCGGTGGGCGCGGCCTGCGTACTGCCGTTCGGGGTGGCGTCGGGCGGCGCGGAGCTGCTCGACCCCCGGATCCTCGCGCTCGGGCTCGGGGTGGCGCTGCTGTCGTCGGTGCTGCCGTACTCGGCGGAGCTGGCCGCCCTGCGCCGGCTGCCGGCGCGGGTCTTCGCGATCCTGCTCAGCCTGGAACCGGCGGTGGCGGCGCTGGTCGGCGCGCTGCTCCTGGGCGAGCTGCTGGCCTGGCCGCAACTGCTCGGGGTGGGCTGCGTGGTGGGCGCCGCCCTCGGCGCCACCCTGGCCCGCCGCGCCTGACCGCCGGCGGGGGCCGCCGGGAGCCACCGTCGCGCTGGTCAACGGGCGCGTGCCCAGGACAGGAACCGGTCGGTCAGATTCTCCGGAGCGACGTGGCCGTTGAGTTGGGACAACTGCGCGCCGGCCTCGGCCATCAGGGTGCCGAGGTAGACCAGCAGCGCGGCCCGGTCCTCGCGGTACTCGACCAGTAGGGACAGTCGCGCCGGCTGGCAGGGCCACTCCGCGCCGCAGCCCCGGCAGCGCCACAGCGGGCGCATCGGCAGGTGCGGCCGGGACGGGCGGCTCACCTCCGGCCGCCGTCGCGCCGCCACCCGCCGGCCCGCCAGCGCTGCGCCGGAGTGAGGTTGCCCGCGCGACCCGGGTCGCTCGTCGGAAAGACCTCGGTCGGCCGGGTCGCCCACGCCCTGGTGGCCGCCTGCGCCGAACCGCACGTCCGAATCCACGTCGTGCCGTCGTGGTCGGTGCCTACGCCGGCCTGAACGGTCCCTTCGTGGTCGCGGCCTGCCCGGACCATCGGCTCGCCGGCTACCTCGACAACCAGCTCCAGGGACAAGTGGTTAACGACGTCCATGAGATCGCGGCGATAATGGCCGCCTGGGAGAACGTGCGCGGCGAGGCGTTGTCCCACTGGCAGTCGGTCGACCTATCAGGGAAGTGGCGGAGACATGGAGCTGACGGGCGCCCGGTGGCGCAAGAGCAGCCGCAGCAGCGGCAACGGGGGCGACTGCGTCGAGGTCGCCGACAACCTCCCCGGCCTGGTCGCGGTCCGCGACTCCAAGAACCCGACCGGCCCGGCCCTCACCTTCACCCCGACGGCCTGGCGGGCATTCGTCACCGAGCTGCGTGAGCGCGCCTGAGGCTGGCCGACACCAGCGATTCATTCACGTCATCAGCTTCGTAGCGGGCACGGGCCTTGGCGGGGCCGATGAAGGAGAAGGATGGCAGCCGGCCCACGAGCGGAGCGGCCTGACCCGGCGAGGGGCAGCACGGCATCGGCTCAGACCTGGCGTGCCGGTGCCGTCGGCGGGCATGCTGACCCGATGGGCGTACGCGTGGAGCACGACGGGCCGGTGACCACGGTGATCCTGGACCGGCCCGCGGCCCGGAACGCCGTCGACGGACCGACCGCCCGGGCGCTCGCGGACGCGTTCCGCGCCTTCGAGGCCGACTCGGACGCGGCGGTCGCCGTGCTCTGGGGCGCCGGCGGCACGTTCTGCTCCGGCGCCGACCTGAAGGCCATCGGCACGCCGAGCGGCAACCGGGTCGAGCCGGAGGGCGACGGTCCGATGGGCCCCACCAGGATGCGCCTGTCCAAGCCGGTGCTCGCCGCGATCTCCGGGTACGCGGTGGCCGGCGGGCTGGAGCTGGCGCTCTGGTGCGACCTGCGGGTCGCCGAGTCCGACGCGGTGCTCGGGGTGTTCTGCCGGCGGTGGGGCGTCCCACTGATCGACGGTGGCACGGTCCGGTTGCCCCGACTCATCGGCGAGAGCCGGGCGATGGACCTGATTCTCACCGGCCGCCCGGTGCCCGCCGAGGAGGCGTACGCGATGGGCCTGGTGAACCGGCTGGTCGCGCCGGGTGCGGCCCGGGCGGAGGCCGAGCGGCTGGCCGCCGAGATCGCCCGGCACCCGCAGACCTGCCTGCGCAACGACCGGGCCGCGCTGCTCGCCAACGCCGGCCTTCCGGAGCCGGAGGCGATGGCCACCGAACTGGCCTTCGGCATGGAGTCCCTCATCATCGACGCGATGCCGGGCGCCGCCCGCTTCACCGCCGGCGCCGGCCGCCACGGCGAGCCGCGGGAGTAAACAGCGAGTCACTTCAACTGGCGGAGGGCGTCCTCGATGGCGCGGTGGAAGGTCGGGTACGCGTAGATCATGTGCCGGAGCTGGCTCAGCGGCACCGCCGCGTGCACCGCCACCACCAGCGCCGACAGCACCTCGCCGCCAGCGGGGCCGGCCGAGGTCGCGCCGATCAGCACGCCCTGGTCGGCGTCGGCGATCAGCTTGATGAAGCCCTGGTTGCCGGCCTTGTGGATCCAGCCCCGGGCCGAGGACGACAACTCGGTGAAGCCGACCTGGATGTTGATGCCGCGCTCGCGGGCCTGCTTCTCGGTGAGCCCGACCGCGCCGACCTCGGGGTCGGTGAAGGTGACCCGGGGCAGCGCCCGGTAGTCGGCGCGCGGGACGCTGCCCGGCGCGGCGATCGCCCCGCCGGCGCTCATCGCGCCGCCGACCGCGCTGGCCACCCCGGCCGCGCCGCCGACGACGCTGGCGGTGCCGCTGGCGTCCGGGCCGCCCTTGCTACGCCGCATGTGGTCGAGGACGTCGGCGACGACGATGGCCGCCTGGTACATGGCGATGTGGGTGAACGCGCCCTCACCGGTCAGGTCGCCGACCGCCCAGATGCCGTCGGCCGCGTGCATCCGCTCGTCCACCGGCAGGTAGCGCTGGGACGCGTCTACGTCGACGGTCTCCAACCCCAGCTCGTCCAGGTGCGCCTTGCGGCCGGTCACCACCAGCAGCCGCTCGGCGGTGAACTCCGCGCCGCCGCCCCCCTGCACGGTGAAGCTCTGTCCGTCGTGGCTGACCCGCTCCGCCTTCACCCCCGTGGCGATGATCACCCCGTCGGCTTGCAGCGCCGCCGCGGCCACCTCCGACGCCTCCGGCTCCTCGACGGCGAGGACCCGGTCCGCCGCCTCGACCACGGTCACCCGCACGCCGAACCGGGCGAAGACCTGGGCCAGTTCCAGCCCGATCGCGCCACCGCCCAGGATGAGCAGCGACTCTGGCAGCTCCTCCACCTCGATGGCCTGGTGGTTCGTCCAGTACGGCGTGTCGGCCAGCCCGTCGATCGGCGGGATCGAGGGGCGGGTGCCGGTGCCCAGCACGATGCCGTACCGGGCCTGGAACACCTGGTCGCCGACGCGGACCCGGCCGGGCCCGTCGAGCCGGCCGCTGCCCCGGACGAACCGGCCGCCCTTGCCGACGAAGCGGTCCACCGCCACCTTGTCGTCCCAGGTGTCGGTGGCCTCCTCCCGGATCCGCTTCGCCACCGGCGCCCAGTCGGGCTGGACCTGCGCCGCGCCGGCCAGCTCGTTGACCCGGCGCGCCTCGGCGAGCGCGTTCGCCGCCCGGATCATCATCTTGCTCGGGACGCAGCCCCAGTACGGGCACTCCCCGCCGACCAGGTCCCGCTCGATCCCGACGACGTCGAGACCGGCCTCGGCGAGTCGCTCGGCCACCTCCTCGCCGCCGACCCCGAGCCCGACCACGACCACGTCCACCAGTTCCGGCTCCGCCATCCCGCCAGCATTCCGCACCGGCGAAGGCTCGGCCACCACACCCGCCGGACTTCCCGCGCCCGTAACACCTGGGACCCCCTACGGTGGCCGGATGCACCCACGCTTCGCCCCGGTCCGGGGCTGCTTCCAGGACCTCTTCGCCGGCGGCCGGGAGACCGGCGCGGCGCTGACCATCTGGTACGACGGCGCGCCGGTGGTCGACCTGCTCGGCGGGCCGGGATGGCGGCCGGACACCCTGGTCAACGTCTACTCGGTCGGCAAGCCGGTGGCCGCGCTCTGCCTGCTGAAGCTGGTCGACCGGGGCCGGGTCGACCTGGACGACCCGGTGGCCGCGCACTGGCCGGGATTCCGCACCCCGGCGACGGTCCGGCAGGTGCTCAGCCACACCGCCGGGCTGCCGGTGTTCCCGGTCCCCCGACCGGCGGAGGCGATCGGCGACTGGACGCTGCTCTGCGCGGACCTCGCCGCGGCCGAGCCGGAGTGGGCGCCGGGCACCGTCGCGGGCGAGCACGCCTGGACGTACGGGCACCTGGTCGGCGAGCTGGTCCGCCGGGTGGACGGCCGGTCGGTGGGTCGGTTCCTGGCCGAGGAGATCGCCGGGCCGTGGGGCCTCGACCTGGGCTTCGGCCTCGACGCGGCGGACCGACGGCGCTGCGCGGAGCTGTCGTACGGCGATCCGGGGTGGCCGACCCGGATGCTGGGCGAGCCGGGGTCGCTGCGCGCCCGGGCGCTGGGCAACCCGGCCGGCGGCCTGGACCTCGCGGTGGTGAACAGCCCGCTCTGGCGGGGCGCGGAGGTGCCGGCGGTGAACCTGCACGCCACCGCCGCCGGCCTGGCCCGCCTCTACGCGGGCCTGCTGGCCGGCGGCACCCTGGACGGGGTACGCCTGTTCAGCCCGGAACTGGTCGCCGAGGCGACCCGGGTCCAGTACGACGGCCCGGACCTGGTGCTGGACCGGCGGGCGTACTGGACGTTGGGCATGCAGTGGGAGCCGGACGGCAGCTGGGGCATGGGCGGGATCGGTGGCAGCAGCGCCTGGGCCGACCCCGAGCGCGGCTACACCTTCGCGTACGCGACCGCCCGGCTGGCCGAGCACGACCGGGTGGACGAACTGGTCGAGGCCCTGCACTCCTGCCTCTGACCGTCCACTCCGGTTCCCCGGTTCAGTGCACCGCGACCGGGGTCAGGGCCGGTCTGGGGATCACCACCGGCGTGCCGGTCGGGGTGAGCAGCGCCCGCGCGGCCACCGCCAGCCGCCGCCGCTGGGGTACGAGGGCGCGCCGGGTGAAGACGTCGTACCCCTGGGCGGCCACCTCGTCGAGGATCCCGCCGTAGAGCGCGTACGCGGTGCGCATGCAGGCCTGCGAGGCGGGGGCGAGCAGGGTGATCCCCGGCGCGGCGGCCGCGTAGTGGGCCTGGGCGCGGGTCACCTCGTACTCGATCAGCTCCCGGATCCTCGGCGTGGTGCGGCCCTGCGCCTTCGCCGCGAGCAGGTCGTTGCGGGTGACGTCGAACTTGGCCAGGTCCTCGTCGGGCAGGTACGTCCGGCCCCGGTCCAGGTCCTCGGCGACGTCCCGGATGAAGTTGGTGAGCTGGAAGGCGAAGCCGAGCTGCCGGGCCGGCTCGCGGGCGGCCGCCGGGTCGGAGCTGCCGAGGATCGGCAGCATCATGGTGCCGATGACGGCGGCGGACCCCTCCATGTAGTCGAGCAGGTCGTCGTAGCTCTGGTACGACATGACCGTCAGGTCCATCGCCATGCTCATCAGAAACGACGCGAAGTCGGCCCGGTCCAGGTCGAAGACGGCGATGGTGTGCAGCACGGCGGGGAGCAGGGGGTCGTCGACCGGCTCGCCGTGCAGCCCGGCGACGAAGCGGGCCGACCACTCGTCCAGCCGGGCGGCGCGCTCGGCCGGCGGCAGGTCCTCGGTCCGGTCGACGATCTCGTCGGCGTACCGGGTGAATCCGTACAGGGCGTGCACATGCCGCCGTTTCCAGGCGGGGAGCAGACGGGTGGCGAGATAGTAGGTACGCCCGTGTCGTCTGTGCAGCTCCCGGCAACGGGCATAGGCAGCGGTGAGATCAGTGTCCACCGGCCCTCCTCGAGATTCGACGCGGCAATCGACGCAACTCGTAAACCCTAGGGTACGCTCGCCGACATGGCCAACGACGCAGTTGCGGAGAACGCGCTCCGCGTCGCGCCGGCGCAGCCGGGAGCGACTGACGATCCGGTCCGCGGCGTGCTGGCCGCGTTCACCCAAGACCTGATCAAGGGGGTCGACGACACGCTGGCGGCATTCCTGGCCGCCGAGGTCGACTCGCTCACCGAGATCGACGCAGCCATGGGTGGTTTCGCCGCGACGGCACGCGACTGCGTGCTGGCCGGCGGCAAGCGGGTCCGCCCGACCTTCGCCTACTGGGGCTGGCGCGGGGTGGTCGGCGGGGACGGTCCGCTGCCGGCGGTGCTGCCGGCGCTCGCCGCCCTGGAGCTGCTGCACACGTTCGCGCTGGTGCACGACGACGTGATGGACGCTTCCGACACCCGACGCGGCCTGCCCACCGCGCACCGGGCCGCCGCCGCCCGGCACCGGGCGGCCGGCCACGCGGGCGACCCGGACCGGTTCGGCGAGGCGGTCGCCGTGCTCATCGGCGACCTCTGCATGGTCTGGGCCGACCGGCTGCTGGCGCACGCCACCGTGCCGCCGACCCGGCTGCTGGACGTCCGGCGCTGCTACGACCAGATGCGGATCGAGACCGTCGCCGGGCAGTACCTCGACGTGCTCGGCGAGAACGACGCGGCGAACTGGTCGATGGACCGGGCGCTGCGGGTGGCCCGCTACAAGACCGCCAGCTACACCGTGCAGCGACCGCTGCTCTTCGGCGCCTGCCTGGCCGGCGTCGCGGCCGACGCGCCGCTGATCGCCGCGTACACCCGCTACGGCCTGGCCGTGGGCGAGGCGTTCCAGCTCCGCGACGACCTGCTCGGCGTCTACGGCGACCCGGCCGCCACCGGCAAGCCGGCCGGTGACGACCTGCGCACCGGCAAGCCGACCGCGCTGCTCATGCTGGCCCGGCAGCTCGCCACCCCGACCCAGCGCCGGGCGCTGGACCGGGCCGGCTCGGTCGCCGGGCCGCGCGAGGTGGCCCGGCTGTCCGAGACGGTCGCCGACACCGGGGCGGTCGCCCGGGTCGAACGGATGATCTCCGACCGGGTGGCCGAGGCGCTGACCGCGCTCGGCACCGCGTCGATCGACGAGACCGCGCGCACCGCGCTGACGGGCCTCGCCATCGCCGCCACCACGCGGCGGGCATGATGGGCAACTTTGTGAAGGAGGTGGTCACGTGCGAACCGTGAACGGACGTACGGACCGGGTGGTGGTCGTGGGCGCGGGCCTGGGCGGGCTGGCGTGCGCGCTGCACCTGGCCGGGAGCGGCCGGCAGGTGACCGTCCTGGAACGCGAGCCGGTGCCCGGCGGCCGGGCGGGCCGGCTCAGCGTCGACGGGTACGAGTTCGACACCGGCCCGACCGTGCTCACCATGCCCGACCTGATCGCCGAGGCACTGGGCGCGGTCGGCGAGGAGATGTCCGACTGGCTCGACCTGACCCCGCTCGACCCGGCCTACCGGGCCTGGTACCCGGACGGCTCGACGCTGGACGTGATCACCGACACCCCCCGGATGGCGGCCGAGATCGCGCGGGTCTGCGGCGCCCGGGAGGCCGACGGCTACCTGCGCTTCGTCGACTACGCGCGCCGGCTCTGGGAGCTGGAACGGAACGACTTCATCGAGCGCAACCTGGACGCGCCGACCGACCTGCTCACCGGCAACCTGCTGAAGCTGGTCGCCGGCGGGGCGTTCCGGCGGCTCCAGACGAAGATCAACCAGTTCTTCCAGGACCCGCGTACCCAGCGGATCTTCTCCTTCCAGGCGATGTACGCCGGCCTGGCGCCGCACGACGCGCTGGCCATCTACGCGGTCATCGCGTACCTCGACTCGGTGGCCGGCGTGTGCTTCCCGCGCGGCGGCATCCACGCGGTCTCCCGCGGGATGGCCGGCGCGGCCGAGAAGCACGGCGTGCAGATCCGCTACGGCACCACGGTGAGCCGGGTGGAGACCGCCCACGGCCGGGCCACCGGGGTGGTGACCACCGACGGCGACTTCGTCCCGGCCGACGTGGTGGTGCTCAACCCCGACCTGCCGGTCGCCTACCGGGACCTGCTCCCCCCGGCCCGGGCGCGGAAGCTCACCTACTCGCCCTCCTGCGTCGTGCTGCACGTGGGCTCCAAGCAGGGCTATGACCAGATCGCCCACCACAACATCCACTTCGGACGGTCCTGGAAGGGCACGTTCGACGAGGTGATCCGGCGCGGCGAGCTGATGACCGACCCGTCGCTGCTGGTCACGAACCCCAGCCGGACGGACCCGTCGGTCGCCCCGGCCGGCCGGCACACCTACTACGTGCTCGCCCCGGTGCCGAACCTCCAGCGGGCCCCGTTCGACTGGCGCGGCGCCCTCAGCCGCCGCTACACCGACCAGCTCATCGACACCCTGGAGGAGCGCGGCTACGTCGGCTTCGGCGAGGGCGTCGAGGTGCTGCGCACCATCACCCCCGCCGAGTGGGAGGAGCAGGGGATGGCCGCCGGCACCCCGTTCGCCGCCGCGCACAGCCTGTTCCAGACCGGCCCGTTCCGCCCGTCGAACCTGCACCGCACGCTGGACAACGTGGTCTTCGTCGGCTCCGGCACCCAGCCCGGCGTGGGCGTGCCGATGGTCCTCATCTCCGGCAAGCTCGCCGCCGGCCGCATCACCGGGGCCACGTCATGACCGCCCGGGAGGGACACCTGGTCGAGCTGGTCGACGACACCGGGCACCCGCTCGGGGAGACCACCGTGTCCGCCGCCCACCAGCCGCCCGGTCGGCTGCACCGCGCCTTCTCCGTGCTGCTGGTCGACCCCGACGGCCGGGTGCTGCTCCAGCGCCGGGCCGCCACCAAGACCCGGTTCCCGCTGCGCTGGGCCAACTCCTGCTGCGGCCACCCGCTGCCCGGCCAGTCGCTGGTCGAGGCCGCCAACCGCCGACTCCGCGAGGAGCTGGGCGTCGAGCCGGTCGCCCTCACCGAGATCGGGGTGTACGTCTACTACGCCGAGGACCCGGCGACCGGCCGCGTCGAATTCGAGTACGACCACGTCCTGCGCGCCGACGTGCCGGCCGAGCTGCCCACCCTGCCCGACCCCGACGAGGTGGCCGAGCTGCGCTGGGTCGACCCCGCCGAGCTGGAGGCCGACCTCGACGTCGAGCCCCGCGCGTACGCACCCTGGCTGGGCGGGGTGGTGAACCGGCTCCGGCGCTCCGCGCGCCCCGAGCCGGGCACCCCCGGCGCCGCCGCGATCCCGTCCGGCGTTCCGGCGGATGAGGCGTCGGAGCGGTCAGGTGGCCGATGAGGCACTGAGCGCGGGGGCCGTCGCGCGCCGGTTGGGCGTCGCGGTCACCACGCTCCGCACCTGGCACCAGCGCTACGGTCTCGGTCCCAGCGAGCACGTACCGGGACATCACCGGCGTTATACGCCGGCCGACCTCGCGCGCCTGGAGATCATGCGCCGGCTCACCGCGGAGGGGGTGACCCCGGCCGACGCGGCCCGCTGGGCCCGCCAGGCGCCGGCGGAGAGCGGCTTCGACGTCGCCGGGCCGCCGGCCCGGCCGGGCGCCACCCGGGACGGCGGTGGGATGACCATCCCGGTCGGCCGGGCCGGGCCGGTCGCCCGTGGCCTGGCCCGGGCCGCCATGCGGCTGGACTCGGTGGCCATCGGCGAGACCATCGCGCACGCCCTCGCCGCCGAAGGCGTGGTCGCCACCTGGGACGGGCTGCTCCGCCCGGTGCTCGCCGGAATCGGTGAACGGCACGCCGCCACCGCCGGGCTGATCGACGTGGAGCACCTGATGTCCCGGTGCGTCTCGGAGGCGTTCGCGGCGACCGCCCGGGCGCACCCGGTCAGCGGGCCGGCCCGGATCCTGCTCTCCTGCGCCGACGAGGAGCAGCACACCCTGCCGCTGGAGGCGCTGGCCGCCGCCCTGGCCGAGGTCGGGGTGGGCTACCGGATGCTCGGCGCCCGGGTGCCGGTGGCGGCGCTGGTCGAGGCGGTCAACCGGACCGGGCCGGCTGCCGTCGTGGTGTGGTCGCACACCCTGGCCACCGCCGACCCCGGCCAGCTCTCCGACCTGCTCGCGGCGCCCCGCCGGCCGCTGCTGGTGCTCGCCGCCGGCCCGGGCTGGCGGGCCGACACGCTGCCCGCCGGGGTGGTCCGTCCGGTCGACCTGGGCGAGGCGCTCTCGCTGGGACTCGCGATACGCGACTGCCTGAACCAGTCGACGACGGACTGACCGCCCCTCCCGCTCCCGGGCCGCGTCCCGTACCGTCGGGGCGTCCGCCTAGCCCGACCCCCCCTCGGGAGCGACACATGCGTTCACGCGCCGTGCTGGCGTTCGGCCTCGGCCTGGCCCTGTTCCTGGCCGGTTGCGGCGACCCCGCCCGCAACCCGTCCCAGGCTGCCGGCCCGATGCCCTCGGCCGCCGCGACCCCGCCGGCGCCGAAGCCGACCGCCTCGCCGCGGCCCAGCCGCACCACGCCGCCGAAGCCCCGGCTGCGGCCGCTGCCCACCACGCTCCCGGCCGGGCTGCACCGGAGCACCGGCGACCAGGCGGTAGCGCTGACCTTCGACGACGGGCCGGACCCGAGGTGGACGCCCCAGCTCCTCGATCAACTGAAGGCCGACCACGTCACCGCGACCTTCTGCCTGATCGGCAGCCGGGCGAAGCGCTACCCGGAGCTGGTGGCCCGGATCGCCCGGGAGGGGCACCAGCTCTGCAACCACAGCTGGCGCCACGACATCAACCTCGGGCGGCGACCGGTGGCGGAGATCCGGGCCGACCTGATCCGCACCGACAGGGCGATCAAGGCGGCCGTACCGAACGCCCGGATCCCGTACTACCGGCAGCCGGGGGGCCGGTGGACCCCGGAGGTGGTGGCGGTGGCCCGCAAGCTCGGGATGCGCTCACTGCACTGGAGCGTCGACCCGCAGGACTGGGACCACCCGACCGCGAAGACGATCGCGAAGCGGGTCGAGTCCGCGGTCCGCCCCGGCGCGATCGTGCTGATGCACGACGGAGGCGGCGACCGCCGACCCACGCTGGCCGCCTGCCGGCACCTGATCCCCGAGCTGAAACGCCGGTACGGGATCTCCCCGCTCCGCTGACACCGCCCGTGAACTGCCGTTTTACCCGTGGGTGTGCCGCCCGCCATACCGGTTTGGTCCACCGGCCGGCCATCACGTATGCTTTCCAAGCCTCCGGCGGGGCCGGATGGGAGCAAGTCCGCTTGAAGTTGCGAATGTGCAATGATGGCGGGGCCGCCCTCATCGTCTAGCGGCCCAGGACGCCGCCCTTTCAAGGCGGTAGCACGGGTTCGAATCCCGTTGGGGGCACGGTCCGGCTTCGGCCGGATGCAACAGAGCTAGGTCCTGTGGAGCAGTTGGAGTGCTCGCCGCCCTGTCAAGGCGGAGGTCGCGGGTTCAAGTCCCGTCAGGACCGCAAGCGCTGACGCCGCGCGAAGGTTGCGCGGCGTTCTGCGTATCGGAGCATGTGACCCTTCGGCGGGCGACCCGCCTTCCGGGTAGCATGAGCCGAGCAGCACGGCCAGGTAGCTCAGTTGGTACGAGCGTCCGACTGAAAATCGGAAGGTCGGCGGTTCGACCCCGCCCCTGGCCACATAGCCTTTCGCCGGGCTACAGAGGTCCCCACCAGCGGAAACGCCGGTGGGGATCTTGCTTTGCGCGCCCTTGCCGGCTGGATCGCCGGTGCCCGTGGTTGACCGCTCTTGGCCCTTGATCGCCGCCGCTAGTTGCACGTTCGCTGCACGCCGCTCTCCGGTGAACCGGTCACATCGGCCCTGGACGCAACCCGTTATCCCTCACAATGAGCCCGATCTCGCGCAGACGAGCTGACCGCCGTTGATCCTCGGCTCCCGTGTCAACGGACACGCAACGGGCACGGCGACCGAGGGATTATGAGATCAAAATGCCCGCCCCGCCGACCTGGGCGCATGGGGCTCTAGCAGCGGAAACACCTCTCGACATCTCACACCACTCCCCCGCCTTCGGTCGGCCTCTTGCGGACTAGATGCGGACTGCGGGGTCGGGCGTCACCGAGCGACAGTTTGAAGGTCGAAGATCACGGCCGCGAAGCACGTGGTGGGCCAGATCAGTGCATGAAACGCATGACCGTTCGTGCCCCCGATGACCGCCCGGGGCACCGGCTACTGGCACGTGGATGGCACGGGCAGCGCCATGCGCATGCGCGTTGTAGCGTGCGCTGTCATGACGTTGACGCCGGTGCACGTCCCCACGCGGAGGCCCCTGTGACGCGCCGTCGGCGGCTCCTGGTCGCCGCGACGCTAGCTGTCGCACTGTGCGCCGGGTATCTGTCGGCCACCCTCGGCCATCGCCTCGATCACGGCAGTTCGTGGTGGCACGGGGCTGACGCGGAGTCCCGCACGGAAGGGCCGAGGACGGAGGTGCGGTTCGCGTTCAATCCCGGAGGGCAGATCACGTTCGGCGCGTCCATCCGCAATCCCGGTCCGTCGCCGGTCACGATCACCGGCATCGCGGTCGATGACGGTCCTGCCGATCAGCACGTGTTCAAGGTCGCGGGCTTGGCGGCAAACCATGCCGTCGATGAGTCCACTGGCGTCGTGTTCGACCCGGCTACGGCGGCACCGTTCCGGTCGATCAGGGTGGGAGCGGGCATGGAGCTGCCGGTCTTCGTAACGGTCACGATCCCGGACGTGGAGCAGGCTCCCGGAGCAGGGCTCTTCTTCGATGACCTCGCGGTCGACTACGACGTGCTCGGCCTGCCTCGCCACCAGCGGGTGCCGATGGGCTTCCGCTTGTTTGTCCACTCTCCAAAGGGCTATGTTCCCGCCGAAGGCCGGAAGCGGCCTGGGGATTAGAAGAAGATCGCGGAAGGCTGGTCGGGTGGCTGCGCACCTGGTCAGCCCGTCCGTCGTTGTCGGATGGCGTCGGCGTCAGCCGGTGGTCTTGGCTGTACGACTGGCTGTACAGCCGCACGTCTAGGAACTGGTTGCGGACATCTCAGGCTGGAAGTAGTCGGGACCCCAGCAGGTCGCGTCCGCCGGCAACTCCCACCAGTGCGGCATCAACGTCGGCCCCCACGCCGGATCCGGTTGGAAGTCCATCCACTGGCCGTCGAAGGGTGCGGCTTCGGCGCGGGCCAGGGTAAGCAGTCGTTCGCCCTCAGCCCGGACCTCGGCGGCTTCTTCTTCGTCCCAAAACGCCGGCTCGCCGGTGTACTCGGCGAACGCGTCCTCGTCCTTCCACGACCACTTACCATCCGGGAACACGAGCAGGTCAAGTTCCTGGTCGTAGACGTCGACCCCTCCGGCCCACCGGGTGACCGGGCGCTCCAGGTTGACATACCAGCCCTCGAAGTCGCCGCCCGGTCGCCAGCTCCACCAGACGGAGTGGGCCGCACCAGGCGGCATCAGCATCAGAGTCCGGAAAGGCTGCCACGTACTCAGGCTGAGCATCGTGGTCATCCGCAGCGACGTGAGCAGTGACAGTTGCCGGGTCGGCTGGCCAGCGCCATCAACCCGTCGCATGGCCTGTGAGCCCGCCTCGATCCACAGCGCCAGCCCGCGCTCGTCGTCGCTGGCCACCCGCCCGCACAGCACCGAGCCGACCCGGCCGTCCGGGTAGAGGTGCCGGCGGATGATCGTCTGCCCCCGCTCAAAAATCATCTGAGCACGATACACAATCGAGGGACAAGCGGGAGCTTCGTGAGGGAGATCGATCGGAGAGCCGCCACTGCCCAGTGTGCAATGCCAAGCCTGGGCAGTTCTGCATAGCGGTGCCGGGGCGCCCGTTGGGCGACTCGGCAACCACGCACCGGGAGCGGGCGACCGAGGGGGCGTGCGCCTAGTTGCACGCTAGTTGCACGGCGACCTCCGGCGGCTCCCTGGCCTGCCGAAATGCGGGTGCCTGAAAATCGGAAGGTCGGCGGTTCGACCCCGCCCCTGGCCACATAGCCTTTCGCCGGGCTACAGGAGCGCCGACCAGCGGAAACGCCGGTCGGCGTTCTGCTTTTCACCCCGGAAACCCGGCTGTCCGGTCTGACCCTCGTTGACCCCGGAATCCCGCTGCTGGCCGCTCCTTGTCGCACGTAGATCGCACGGCCACTCGTCATCCCGGCCGGGTGAGCGTCGCCGACCTCTGCTCTGCAAAGATCGAGACTTGTGTCGGAGGGTGTCAGTGACTGCCGCTGACCTGCTCGGCCCGTCGTCTTGGGTCTGCCTATGACGGCGCTAGTCAACGGGCTTGGCTGTACGAATGGCTGTACGTCGCTGTTCCGGCCCTGCGGTCTCTGCACGCTCCTAGGGTGTCCGCCGGCCTCTTGCGGACTGGACGCGGACCGCTAAGCCCGCGGATCCGTAGCCTCGACGCGAGGCCGGTCACGGATGGGGCAACGACTGGCCTGAGCGACGGGTAACATCTCCACGTTTTGGCCTGCAGCGGGGAGGAAGACCCACATGCGATGGAAGCTACCGGCCGGCGTCCTAATGGCGCTGGCCTTCCTGGTTCCGGCGGCGCCGGCGATGGCTCAAACCGAACCACCCGTGCTGAACGAGGCCTGCCAAACGGTCGAGCGCAAGGTGTACAAGGATATCCGCGAGCTTGTCACCATCGACCTGGATACCGCCACCAATGTAGAGGTGCGCGTGTTGGCCAACCAGATCCTGGCCGCGGCGAACGCCGACTCGTTGCCCGTTCTGCCTGACGCCATTCAGGAGCGCCTGGACGGCACCGCGGATGATCTGCGTGCATTCCTCAAGGCGGACGTGCAGAACGCCTGGTCAACGGCTCTGCGGGTCACGGTGGTCCGGACGTTGACGGGCGCTGGTACCAACGTGAAGGCGGCCGCGCAGAAGGCGCTCGACGACGGGACCATCGATGCCTACCTGGCTTACCTGAACGACGGCCTGTATGCCGCACGTGCGCTTGACTGCGCGTCTCAGCCCGCGCCGACAGCAACGTCTCAGCCCACACCGACGCCGAGCGCCACGCCCAGCGCCACGACGACCGTTGCACCGGCGCCTGCTTCCTCCGCCAGCCTGGGCGCACCCGGCGGTGGCGAGGGCGGTGGGCTGCCCGTCACCGGTGACGATACCGCGACCGTGGCCGGCATCGGCGGTGCGCTTCTGCTCCTCGGCGGCGCTGGCTACCTGATCGGACGCCGACGCCGTTCCCGCTTCGTGGCATAGCCTGCTCGACGCGCCCGGCTCGATGCTCCGTCGGGCTGGGCGCGATCGGCGCTGTGCTTGGCTCGGTTCGTCGCGGCCCGAAGGCGTGCTGCCAGCTGCGAAAGCAACCCGCAACGTATGTGGGCCGACGAGCCGGCGGCAATCCCCGTACCACTGAGGCATCGTGACAATGACGGAAGCGCTTTGGAGCGCCCAACACTCGCGTCACGGTGGAGGACCGAACTCGCGACGCCAGGACCAGGACGAGGCGGAGGCCGCGGTCAACCTGGCGGTATTCCGGATTCAGTGGCTCGCAACGGGTGTGCTGCGGAAGGCTTAGTTGCGCTAGAGGATCTCCTCGTCGGGCAGTCGTAGACCGTCCAGCCTTCCCGGACGGGGACAAGGTGGAGCGCCCTACCGGACGAACGACCTTGGCCCCGTCCGGGAAGGCTGGTAGCCCTCGTGGTGCCCGGCGAGGTGATCCGCTCTGGCTGATCTCTGAGGAGGGCCGGGGTTCGGGGCAGAGCCCCGAGGTCTTCGAAGTCTGGCAATCCCGAAGCGTGGCCGGCCGGCCCGGCCGATGCCGGCCGGAGGTCGCCAGCAGGCCGGGGCCGGGCCGGCGCGGCCCGCTTGCGGGCCGCCTTGATCTGATAGAGGCCAATTCGGCAGTGCAGACCGACTCAGTCGTCGGGGCGCACTGTCCGGCAGAGGTGTCTTGTTCCGAGGAATCGTGCTCGGCGAAAGATACTCACCAAAGCTGCTCGCTGCTGTCCGTCCCGCCTTTGCTAAGTCGTCCAGTCAACCCGTGCCAGATCCCCGGCGCCGGTACGGTGCGCGTCGCTGAGCGGCCAGTCGCCACGCCCGCTCAGGTCGTCGCCCTGGTCGACGCCATCAATCCGCGCTACCGCACCGCCGTTCTCATCGCCGCGTGGTGCGGCCTGCGGCGCGGTGAAATCGCCGGCCTGCGTGTCTCAGACGTGGACCTGACCGAGCACACGATCACGGTTCGGAAGGCTCGCGTCGAACCGCTGCACGCTCTTGGGCAGGCGTTCGACAAGGATCCCAAGTCAGAGGCAGGGAAGCGGACGATCGCCATTCCGCCCCACGTCGTGCCGCTGGTCCGGCTGCACCTGGATCAGTACGCGGGTAAAGATCGGCTGTTCGTGAGCCGCGATGGCACGCCGCTGCGAGGCAACACCTTGTATCAAGCGTTCGTCCGGGCACGGAAGAAGGTGGGTCTCAACGATCTGACCTTCCACGACCTGCGGCACACCGGGCAGACCCTCGCCGCGCAGACCGGCGCGACCTTGGCCGACCTGATGAAGCGACTCGGGCACTCGTCCATGGCGGCGGCCCGCCGGTACCTGCACGCCGTCGACGGGCGTGATCGTGAGATCGCCAAAGCCCTGTCGGAACTCGCCGCGCACGGTGATGTTGCACGGCTGCCCCGGCACATCACCATGCGGCACTAGTTGGTGAGTGCCATGGAAGGCTTTCCCGGGTGTTTCATGAAGCCTGGAACGGGGACACGGCGCACTGGGCGAGCTGTAGGAGGTTCCCTCGTGACCGAGCAACAGCAGCACATGAACATCGACATGCAGGATGCGCTGCTGATCATTCACCGCGCTGCCGTAAGGCACCAGGACGACCAACTGCACGAGGTGGCCGGAAGCATCAGCCGAGCGCTGGAAAAGCTGGGGCAGCCGTGCCCCGAGAGACCGGAATATCGCCACTGCCCAGTGTGCAATGCCAAGCCTGGGCAGTTCTGCATAGCGGTGCCGGGGCGCCCGTTGGGCGACTCGGCAACCACGCACCGGGAGCGGGCGACCGAGGGGGCGTGCGCCTAGTTGCACGCTAGTTGCACGGCGACCTCCGGCGGCTCCCTGGCCTGCCGAAATGCGGGTGCCTGAAAATCGGAAGGTCGGCGGTTCGACCCCGCCCCTGGCCACATAGCCTTTCGCCGGGCTACAGGAGCGCCGACCAGCGGAAACGCCGGTCGGCGCTCTTGCTTTGCGCCCCGGAAGCCCGTCTGTCCGGTCTGACCCTCGTTGACCCCGGAATCCCGCTGTTGGCCGCCCCTTGTCGCACTAGATCGCACGACCCCTCGTCATGCCGGTCGGCCGGGAGAGCGTCGCCGACCCCTGCCTTGCAAAGATCGGGACTGCTGTCGGCGGCCGTCGGTGGCTGACGTTGACCTGCTCGCCGAGTCGTCCTGCGTCTGCCTATGACCGGCTGGGTCGGCCGGCTTGGCTGTACGGATGGCTGTACGGCGACCATCTGATCCGTAGATCCCCAAGACCACTCCGGAGCCGTTCGGCAAGTCCGCGTCGCCCTGGTCGCCGCGATCTCGGCAACTGGATCGGTCCGGGCTCGTCCGGCTCCGTTCGCCCCGGTGGCTTACAGCGGGCGATGGTCGACCGGATGATGAAGACCTCGGCCGGTGCGTGGCGTGACCTCACCGGAGCGGTCCGGCAGGAGTCGGATCGCAGGCGCCAAGGTCGAGGTGAACCTTCCCGCCAGCTCGCCCATTGGGTCGGTGTCGCTGAAGCAGCTGGCCGGGTGGACCGCGCAGACCGAGACGTCGAAGCTCGCCACGCCGATCAAGGTCCACGACTCGGAGTTGACTGAGGCGGTACGAAGATCACCTGGACCGCTGACGCCAACTCGGCGATCAAGTCGGGCCAGTTCCAGGAGTTCGACGTCTCCCTCGGCCCGCTGCCGGAAACCGACCAGCTCGTGTTCAAGGCCCTGCAGACCTACTCCGACGGTGACGTGGTGGTGGATCGAGGAACCGACCAGCGGCGCTGAGCCAGAGCACCCGGCCCCCGTGCTGAAGCTGACGAAGAAGGACGCCGCCACGCCCGCTGCCGCCGCCCCCGTCGCCAACACCGCTGACACCACCAACGACGACTCCAGCAACGGAACGGCTATCGGGCTCGGCGTTGCCGGTCTCGTCCTGGGTGCCGCTGGGCTCGTCGCCAGTCTGCTGGCCTACCGCCGCGCCACACAGGCTCGCTGACGAAGAGGCAGCCAGGCCGTCGCCAGGCCGTCAGAGGGCGAACAATGCCCACCAATGACGACCACTGGCGGCGGCCTTTGCCAGGTTGCGAAGGGTAAGGATGAGCCGACCAGCGACGAAGGGTGGGTCTTGCCCCCGTAGTTGGTGAACCGGTGGGCCGGCAGCCGGCCGGGGCGCGGCCGCCGACCGCCGATCTGTAGCAGGAGTCGGGTCGGGTCATTCACCCATGCGAGGTCGCTGTCTGCGACGTCGGCGAGATCCAGGCCGTGCACCGCGACTGGCGCCGTTTCCATCGGCACTGTGAACTGACCGCACGATCGCGATGCCCGTCCCCGGCTCCCCACGGGGACGGGCATCGCCCGTTCCGGACGCTGTGTGACGAGTTGGTCACAGTAGGATGCTGTCGTTGACTGGGAGAAGGTGATCCGCCCTGAGCACGACTGATCCAGCAGCCTCTGTCACGCCAGTCGGCCCGGCCAGCGCCGACGACGAGCCCGCCGTCCACGACAGACAAGGGCTGGTCGGCTCGACCGAGGTGCTGTGCTTCCTGCTCATCCTCCTCGGCGTGCTGCACCGGCAGGTCGGCGCGCTCGTGGCGGATCCGCGTCTGCAGACCTGGCTGACCGTGTTCGTGTCGGTCATGGTGCAGGCGGTGCCGTTCCTGGTCTTCGGCGTGGTCCTGTCGGCCGTCATCGCGGTGTTCGTACCCCGCGCATTCTGGGCCCGGGTCCTGCCCCGGCACCCGGCGCTGGCCGTGCCGGTCGCCGGCGTGGCCGGGGTGGTGCTTCCCGGCTGCGAGTGCGGGTCGGTGCCCATCGCCGGGTCGTTGATCCGGCGCGGGGTCACCCCGGCCGCGGCGCTGGCGTTCCTGCTCGCCGCGCCGGCGATCAACCCGATCGTCCTCACCGCCACTGCCGTGGCCTTCCCCCGCAACCCGGAGATGGTCGCGGCCCGCGGCGGCGCGAGCCTGGTCGTCGCCCTGCTGATGGGCTGGTTGTGGCTGCGCCTGGGCCGCACCGAATGGATCCGGTTGCCGCACCGCGCCCACCTCGATGGGCTGCCTCGGATGGCGGCGTTCTGGACCGCCTGCCGGCAGGACGTCATCCACGCCGGCGGGTTCCTCGTCCTGGGCGCGATGGCCGCAGCCACCATCAACGTCGCCGTGCCCCAGCGATTCCTGCACGACCTGGCGGCGCGACCGGTACTGTCGGTGCTCGCGCTCGCCGCGCTGGCCGTGCTGCTGTCCATCTGCTCCGAAGCCGACGCGTTCGTCGCCGCATCGCTGTCCCAGTTCTCCCTGACCGCTCGACTGGCCTTCCTCGTCGTCGGCCCGATGGTGGATCTGAAGCTCGTGTCCATGCAGGCCGGCATCTTCGGACGGCGGTTCGCCGCCCGCTTCGCCCCGGCCACCTTCGCCCTCGCCGTGCTCGTCGCGGCCGCAGTCGGAACGGTGATCTGGTGAGTCGCGGCACCCAGGCGGTCGTGCTGGTCTTCCTCGGCGGCGCGATCCTGCGCGCCAGCGTCACCGACCTGTACCTGCGCTACGTCAAGCAGGGGCTGCGACCGTTCCTCATCGTCGCCGGGGTCGTGCTGGTCGTCGCCGCGGTCGTGGCCCTCGTGCAGGAGCTGCGCTATCTGAACCGACCCGAGGCCGAGCCGGACGACGACGGGCACGGACACGGCCGGTCAGGCCCCGTGGTCGGTTGGCTGTTGCTACTGCCGGCGATCGCGCTGCTGTTTGTCGTTCCGCCGGCGTTGGGCGCCGACACCGCGTCACGCGCCGGCTCCGCCCTGACCGAGAATCGGGACGTCGCCTACCCGCCGCTGCCGCCCGGTGATCCGGCTGAGCTCACTCTCCTCGACTATGGCTACCGCGCCGTCTACGACGAGGGCCGCACCCTGAGCGGCCGGCGCATCAAGCTCACCGGCTTCCTCGCCACCGGCCCGGACGGCGAGCCTATGCTCGTGCGTATCGTGCTGTCCTGCTGCGCCGCCGACGGCGTCCCGATCAAGATCGGGCTACGCGGTGACGTTCCTGGCGTCCCGGACAACACATGGATGCAGACCACCGGCCGGTGGATCCCGCACACCGCAAAGGATCCTGTCAATGACGCCGACGTCCCCTACTTCCAAGTGGAGGAGTGGCAGAAGATCACCGCCCCCGCCGAGCCATATGAGTAGACGCGGACGGTTGCACGGGCGGTTCCGGCACCGCGACCGCAACGACGAACGGCACGATCGCCGTCGTCGTGGACTGGACTGGCGGCCATCCGGCCTGTTGGCGATCATGCGCCGCTAGGTAGTGGGTGAATGACATCGCAACACGCCCGCGGCTTCCTTGGCAGCCTAATGAAAATGGGTTCCAATTGCACCAGTTGCCGGCTCATAGAGGGCCGGCGGAGAGTTCGTCTCGCCCGCTGGGCAGTTGCGGAACCAGTCACCGGAACTACGCAACTGCTAGGCATCGAGCCTGCCCCGGAATCCCGCTGATGTGGCCCTGGCCTGGGGGTTAGAAGAAGATCACGGTCCGCTGGTCAGGGCGGCTGCCGCTGGTCAGACCGTCCGTCACTGTCAAGTCGTGCGTTGGCCGGCGGTCTTGGCTGTACGGATGGCTGTACCGGGCCGCTACGGTGACCGACGTGAAGGACGATGTGCGCGTAGTCGAGGTGGTGGCCTACAACCCGGCACCGTGAATACCGACCGTGGCAAGCCCGGCGGGTGGCCGAGGAAAGGAGCAGGCATGTCAACCGAACCGGAGCCGGGGCTCGCGCCCGAGCACACGAGACCTCGCCATGCCAAGGATGATCCGATCATGATGACCGTCGACGGGCAGGACTTTCGCATTCGTGAGCGTGCTGAGAAGCCCGGCGAGTACGACTTCGACTGGCTGAGCGGGCCGCACGACT
Organism: Micromonospora sp. IBHARD004; assembly: GCF_052814115.1. Classification (NCBI taxonomy): domain Bacteria; kingdom Bacillati; phylum Actinomycetota; class Actinomycetes; order Micromonosporales; family Micromonosporaceae; genus Micromonospora; species Micromonospora sp. IBHARD004. The sequence continues at coordinate 248,659 of NZ_CP199934.1, read as the reverse complement.
ACGGCTTCGGGATCACCAGAGCTGACGGCTCCGCAATGACCCTGCCTGAGATGGAGGAGGCCATCCGCAACTTCCTCGCTGAGATCGACCCCGCCACCGGATACCTGAAGGAGTAGCTGAGCGAGCATGACCTCCCCCGGTAGCTCCGCGACCGAGGGATTACGAGATCAAGATGCCGGTTCCGATGACCTGGGCGCACCGCGCTCTAGCAGCGGAAACGGCTCTCGACATCTCACACCGCTCCCCCACCGCCCGTCGTCCTCTTGCGGACTAGATGCGGACCGACATGACCCTGGTTGTAGTCCCCAGCGGTCGTCAAGGTCAGCGCGTCGGTTGGCATCGCCACCGGAGCAGACATTGCTTCTTGCCTCGCTCGTTGGCGGCCGACAGTATGAGCCGACCACGAGTGAGGAGACCTCGGCATGCAGGCAGACCCACCGGAAAACCGAGGCCTGGGTGCCCTCATGGTCACTTCCGGCGTCGGCGGGCTGATACTGCTACTTGCCGGCAATGGCGGGCGCTCATTAGTCCTTGCCTTGGTGGCCTTCGCCTGCTTCATCGTCTGCGTTGCCCTGCTTGGCTTGAGTTCGGTGTTGCAGGAGCACCAGCGATGGCGCGTGGACCTCAAGCGGCAGCGGCTAAGCGAGCAGGCTGAGGGCGACAACGCAAAGCAGTAGGTCACAGTCCAGGGCCGATCGCACCGCCAGTTTTGGAAGGGCGCGCTCAACCGGCCGTGATGCCCGAAACGCCTGCGGCCGGCGGCAGAGCTACCTACCCCTCGTGCCCGCGAATGACCGCTGCACGCCACGGTTACTGGCCCGTGGATGGCCCATGACGGCCTTGAGCGGTGTCGGCTGTACGAGCCAGCCACTGTGTCAAGGCGCTCGCCACAACGTCCATCTGGTCAGCGCTGACCGCTTGGCCATCCGGCTGTCCCAGGAACCCGAACACGTTCGGTCCGCGCCGGTCAGCTGGCAGATCAGCCGGCCGTGGGACCACGTGGAAGTGGACGTGACCGAAGCCCTCTGCCTCCGCGAACTGCACGACGTACGTTTTTACGCAACCCGTCACGGCTTGCAGCGCTCGCGAGAGTCGGACCTGCCAGTAGCCCAACCCGGCGGCCTCGGCATCGGTCAGGTCAGCGATGGTGAGCACATGACGGCGCGGAACGAGCACGAGCCAGCCCGGTAGCCTGGTACCTACGGCATGTGCCACACGCCAGCGCTCGTCGGCCGCGATCCGCTCACGCGGTGGCAGCTCGTCAAACCGGCCGGTGTTCTCACAGGTGAAGCATCCTGGATTGATCATCACTGTGGCAGTAGACCTTTCCCCGTTCCTTTCTGCCACCCCGCCGTTTGGTTGGCGGACCTCCTCGGGGCAGTCGCAGACCGTCCAGCCTTGCCAGACGGGGACAAGGTGGAGCGCCCTACCGGACGAGTCTCAATGGCGGTCAAGGGCGGCGGCGGCCAGGAGCGGCCTGGGGGTTAGAAGAAGATCCGGGATGGTTTGTCAGGCGACTGCACACCTGTCAGCCGGTCCGTCGTTGTCGGCGAGCGTCGGTGTCAGCGGGCGGGCTTGGCTGTACGGATGGCTGTACGAGCCGCTGCCTTCGGCTGCTACCTGCTAGGCGTCTTCTACCGCCCATCTGTGGCGCCGCAACTCGTCCGACACCTCAGTCTCCGACCGTCCAGCCCTTGTGGTGCCCGGCGAGGTGATCCGCTCCCGGCTGATCTCTGAGGAGGGCCGGGGTTCGGGGCGGAGCCCCGGGGTCTTCAGTCTCTTGTCGTCCCTCAGCGTGGCCGGCCGGCCCGGCCGATGCCGGCCGGAGGTCGCCAGCAGGCCAGGGCCGGGCCGGCGCGGCCCGCTTCCGGGCCGCCTTGATTCCTAAGAGCCTGGTAAATAAGGGGGTTCGGGCGGTCGCCGGTCCTGGCGAAGATCGACAATCGTGACGGCGCCGGCGTGGCGGCGTGACATGGGGAAGGGCCTTCGGTACGAGCAAAGGCGACTAAACCAGCACGACCGAAGGCCCAACCCTGTCTGTATACCTTGTCGCCGGCGTCGCCGCATCCGCCACCCCGGCTATCGTTGACGATCACCTGCCCACCGCCCGGCCACGGCACTATCCGTCCGACACCTCGGATGCCGAATGGCAGGTCCTGGCTCCGCACGTGCCGGCCGGGACCGGGCGCGGCCGGCCAATCACGTACCCCCGCCGCGACGTCGTGGACGCGATCCGCTACCTCAACCGGACCGGCTGCCAATGGGACGCGCTGCCTGCCGACTTCCCGCACCACAAGCTCGTCTACCACTACTTCAAGACCTGGACCCGCGACGGCACCTTGAACCGCATGCACAACAGCCTGCGTGAACAGGTCCGCGAGCACGTCGAGGGGCGTCACCGACAGCCGTCGGCCGCGCTGGTCGACTCCCAGTCGGTACGGGGCGCGGAGACCGTCGGCCGGCCCAGCCGCGGCTACGACGCCGGCAAGAAGATGAACGGCCGGAAACGCCACATCGCCGTCGACACCTGCGGACTGCTCCTCGTCGTCCTGGTCACCGGCGCGAACGTGCAGGACCGCGACGCCGCCAAACCGCTGCTGTGGGCACTACGCGCATGCTTCCCCACCATCCGCCTGACCTGGGCCGACAGCGGCTACGCCGGCAAACTCGTCGACTGGGCCGCCACTCACCTCGCCCTGACCGTGCGCATCGTGGCCAAGCTCGCCGGGCAGACCACCTTCGTCGTGCTGCACCGCAGATGGGCGGTCGAGCGCACATTCTCCTGGATCAACCGGTGCCGACGCACCGTCCGCGACTACGAACGGCTACCCGACCACCACGCCGCGATGGTCCAATGGGCCATGATCATCGTCATGACCCGCCGCCTCGCCCGCCACCAAAACACCTGAAACCCTTATTTACCAGGCTCTAAGAGAAGAATTCGGCAGTGGCCACCCATCACGTCACCCATCACGCCCGGCTGCGCCAGATGTCGAGGCACGACCAGCGGCAGAAGCGGATGTTTGCATGGGAGCGGACCTGGCGGACCTCATGAAGCGGCTCGGGCACTCGTCCATGGCGGCGGCTCGCCGGTACCTACACGCGGTCGATGGGCGTGATCGTGAGATCGCCAACGCGCTCTCGGAGCTAGCCGCACACGGTGATGCCGCACGGTTGCCCCGGCCACATCACGATGCGCAGCTAGTTGCACGGGCGCCTGGCCACATAGCCTTTCGCCGGGCTAAGCAGCGCCGACCAGCGGAAACGCCGGCCGGCGCTTTGCTTTGCAGATCCGTGCGTGTCATCGGATGTCCGTTTCGTCACCGCGCTGACTGCAGTCTGACGACAACGACTCCTTGCCGATGCGCTCATCGAGCCGGGCCAAGAACAGTCTCAAGACTGAGTGGCACTTTCCGGCTAGCCGGGTGGTGACGGCGGCTCGGGTGGGCGGCCGTGGGCGCGTGTCGCGTCGGCAACGGCGATCCCGGTGAGGACTGCGATAGCGACGGTGGCAGTCACCAGCGGCGGCACGAGGAGCATCGGCGGTGCCAGGGCGGCCAACGCGAGGACGCCGATCCACCGATTCCGGGACACACGGGCGAAGATGACGTATTCGAAGCCGGCCCGACCGACCAGGAACAGCGCGGGTCCGCCGAGGATGACGGCGACCCAGGCTGTTTGGGTGTGTTCGAGTGGATGAGCGATGACGAGTTTGTCGCCGACGGCGGTGACGACGATGCCGGCCAGCATGATCAGATGAGCGGCCGCCGCCGTTAGGGCAACGCGGTCCGGATTGCGGGCCGCTTCGATGGCGGCGGGCAACAGCTTCCCGGCCCGGTGGATGTAGATCCGCCAGAACAGGGCCGTGCCGACGAACGACGCCACGAACGCCGCCGTCCGATCGGCCGCGAATCCGGTGCCACTGAGAGTCATCGTGGTGACCAGGATCAGCTCGCCGAGCGCGATGATGAAAACTTGCTGGTACCGCTCGGCCAGGTGCTCAGCCACAATCGGAAACCGCGATATGGGCGAGCGACGCAGCCCCGGGGTCGAGTAGCGGAGGGCGGCGCCCGTGTAGTCCATGGCAACCGCCAGCGTCCACAGGACCACGCGCCCCGTATCGGGCACGAGTGCACCCGCGATCCACGGCACCGCCGAGACACCGAACCAGGACAGCACCCGGATGCTTCTGCCCTGCAACTCGTGACCACGCAGGGCGAGGACCAGGACGAGTTGGCGGCCGACATGGATAGCGACGTACGTGCCAGCGAAGACCAGACCTCGCTCGCCGAACGCGTCGGGCAGCGCGACCACCATCACCAGGCTGCCGAGCATGGTCGCGGTGACCACCAGCTGAATTGCCGGCTGTTGCGGGTCGTACAGGTCGGTGACCCACACCGTGATGCTCCACATCCACCACATGGCCAACAGCAGCACCAGCGTCTCGAAGGCGCCGCTCCACCTGAGATCCTCGAGCAGCCCTTGGGAGAGCTGGGCGAGCGCGACGACGAACACCAGGTCGAAGAACAGCTCCAGGAAGTTCGCCCGCCGCGGCTCCTCGGGCATCCGCAGGAACCGGGCGCCGCTCGTCGTCATCATCCCGCCCGTTCTGCCGGCTTTGTCCCGCGCCTAAGGCATTCATACCATGAGGCATGGCTGGTGAATGCGGAGGTGGGTGGGCTGGAATCGGGCGGCCGGTTTTCACGCGGACGACGCTAGAGGCCGATCAGTCCTCTATCCGTCGCCGCCTGTTCGGCTCAGCGACGGTGATGTGACGTTGGAGCAGTTGCTCGCCCAGCTGGTTGGTCATCCACTGTCCAGGAAGGACGGATGTAACCCTTTGGACGATGCCGACGCTGCTGCTGTGAGCGGGCCAAGATCCGCTCGACCATTGTCCGACAGACGAGAGGACCGTATGCACCGCATCCCCACACGTCCGGTCAGAGCCGCGGCGGCCCTTCTCACCCTGGGTCTCGGCGCCGCCCTCGCGGCGCCCGCGAACCCGGCCAACGCCGCTCCACGACGGGCGGACCTCGCGATCACCGTCACCGCCGACCGGACGGAGATCTCCACGGTGGGCGGCCGAGCGGACGTCACCATCGACGTGCGCAACGTCGGCACCGGCACGGCCAACGGCGTCACCGTCGCCATCTCCCGACCCGACGGCACTGGTTACAGCGGCTGGGGCGAGAATCCGTCCCCACCCGGCTGGAACTGCGACTTCGGCGCCGAGTGGACCTGCACGCGGGAGCCGTTGGCCGCCGGCGCGGTCGCCGGGCCGCTGCTGCTGCGCCTCTCCCTCCCGGCCGGGCAGGCCGGCGACACCGCGGTGGTCGGTGCGGCGGCGACCACCTCCAGCCAGGAGCCCCTGCTCGGCAACAACAGCGGCCAGGTGGCCCTGCGCTACGTCGCGCCGGACCTGGCGATCAGCATGACGGCGAAGCCGACGCAGGTGATCGTCGGAGGCCAGGTCACCTACTGGATCGACGTCCGCAACCTCGGCGCGGCGACCGGCAGTGTCAAGGTGGAACTCTTCGTCCCGGCCGGCATGCGGGGCGTCTCCTACAGCGGCCCGTACGGCTGGGACTGCAGCCGGGGCACGGACACGGTGACCAACATCCAGTCGTACCTGTGCCTGCACAACGCGGTGCCGGCCGGTGGCAGCGCGGGGCCGCTCACCCTGACCCTGCAGGTGGAGAACGCCGCGGCGGGTGACACCCTCACCGCCACGTCCACCGCGGCCGACGAGTCCGGCGCGGAGCAGGTGACGACGAACAACACCGCGACCTCGCCGATCACCGTCGTCGAGGCCGGCCACCTCAGCGGTGTGATCTGGGGGGACACCGACCGGAACGGGGTACGCGACAGCTTCGACTCAGGCGACTACATGCTGGCCGAATCGGTCACCATCCTGCCGCAGGACCCGGCGGACGGAGATCCGCAGGAGATCCCGGTGTCGCTGCAGTACGACGGGGACTACCGGGTCGCGCTGAAGCCCGGCCGGTACGTGCTCGAAGTGGCCGTCGACAAGGGCGAGCTGAAGGACTTCAGCCCGCCGAACGTCGGCGACGACGCGGCCGACTCGGACGTGATCGCCACCGAGGACACCAACTCGTACTACCGGATCGCCCGGAGTGCGGTGGTCGAGGTGACCGCGGGCGGCGAGACAGTGGTCGACGCGGGCGTCGTCAGCCCCTGACCGGATGACGTGGTGGGGCCGGGCGATCTCCACCGGGCCCACCACGTCGTCCCTAGCGCCCCGGCGGTCGGTCCGCCCCTCAGCCCCGCAGGTGCATCTGGCCGATGCGGATCTGTTGCCGAGCGGGTCGCGGATGCCGAAGTGATCCCGTACGGGCGCTCGGTCGGCTCGCTGGTGATGTCGACGCCCGGAGCGACAGCGGTCGCGGGGCGTTCCGGGTCCTCAAGTGGGAGAGGCAGCCAGGAGGCAGCGAGAGGACCAGCAGCGGGCGGTAAGAGACGACACGCGGCAGCAGAGGAACGGAGCTGAGCAGGGCGGCGAGAAGGGTCAAGGACTCAGCCATGCCGAGAAGTATTGTGCCGGTGCCGTCATCAGGAAACCCAAGGCGCGTCACTGTGTCGGGGGTCTGACACGCCGTTCCTGGCAGCGATGATCTGACGTCTCCAGTAGCAAGCGAGTGCGGCTCCGATCGATGATCTCGCAGTGAGACTGCCGAACGATGAGCCCATCCTCATAGGTGCCGGTCTGCTCGCTGTCTTTGAGCACACGCACGGCCAGCCGACATCACGGACAGGAGCCGCCGGGGCGGTGTCTGGCTCGTGCCTGCGCCGCAGCTTCGAATAGCGGCGGGCCTGCCCGCTGACGGCAGCATGACGGCAACGGGAACGGACGCGGAACACCTGGCCCGGCATCGAGCGATCGGCCGCCCGTCGTCGGCATGCCTGCGACCCCTGGCGCTTGGACCTGAAAATCGGAAGGTCGGCGGTTCGACCCCGCCCCTGGCCACATAGCTTTGCGCCGGGCTACAGCAGCGCCGACCAGCGGAAACGCCGGTCGGCGTTTGCTTTGTGCCCCGGGATCCCGACTGTCCGGTCTGAGCCTCGCTGACCCCGGAATCCCGCTGATGGCCGACCGTTGTTGCACGGGGATTGCACGGACGGAGCTTGCTGCGGCTGGTAGCCCTTGTGGTGCCCGGCGAGGGGATCCGCGGCTGATCTCTGAGGAGGGCCGGGGTTCGGGGCGGAGCCCTGAGGTTTTAAGGGTCTTGTCGTCCGTCAGCGTGGCCGGCCGGCGCGGCCCGCTTGCGGGCCGCCTCGAACCCAGCGTCTGCCAGCGGAGTCCACACAAAAGGCAGTAGCGCCCGGACCGTGACGCCGTAACATCAACCGCGATCACAGACCAGCAGCGTGAGGATGCCATGCAGGTCAAACCACCCGGAGTCATCACCAAGCCCACGGACCGGTTAGTGCTGACTGTTCCGCAGCGAGGCGACTTGGGGGAGCTGCACCAGCTATACGCGGATCCGCAGGTGTGGCGGGATGACCCAATGACCCGCCACTCCACCCGCGACCAGACGGAAGCCATGATCGATCGCTGGCAGGCGGCCTGGCTACGTGACGGTCTCGGCATGTGGGTGGCACGCAGTGCCGAGCCGGCAACGCACGGGCAGCTGGTGGGGATCGGTGGCACCTTCATCCGTTATGGCGTGGCCTGGAACCTCGGGTTCCGCCTCTCCCCGATCTTCTGGGGCCAGGGGTACGCCCAGGAGATCATCCGTGCTGCGGTCAGCACTGCTCGCGACGTGCGTGGGGACCTCCCGCTGACCGCGTACCTGCTCGAGGGGAACACGCGATCGCAGCGAACGACCGAGCGAGCTGGGCTGCGCCTGGTTTGGCGTGGCCCGGATGCAGGCAACCCCGACCCGCAGGCCGTGCGGCTGCTGTACGCGGATCAAGACCTGTCGCCCGCGTTGGTGAAGGCACTGACGGACGACTAGCTGCATAGCTGCGCGAGCGGTTGCACGGCGGAGTGCGGCAGCCCTGTGACCTGGGGAAATGTCGGTGCCTGAAAATCGGAAGGTCGGCGGTTCGACCCCGCCCCTGGCCACATAGCCTTTCGCCGGGCTATTAGAGCGCCGACCAGCGGAAACGCCGGTCGGCGCTCTTGCTTTGCGCCCCAGGAGCCCGTCTGTCCGGTCTGACCCCCGTTGACCCCAAAATCCCGCTGATGGCCCACCCTTGTCGCACGGGGATCGCACGGCTGACCTTGCCGCGCTTGAGCGCCACGTTGGCATCGGTCTGCGATCACCGCGCGAGCCGCCGTCGAATTGACTAGCGGCTCACGCCCGCCTCAGCAAGGCTGCGGGACATGATCGAATTGGAGAAGGTCCTGTCCACCACGCTCCATGGGTAGCCCGCGCCGGCAGCTGAGTCCGTGGACTTTGATCTCCTCGTCGGGCAGTCGTAGACCGTCCACCCCCTTGTGGTGCCCGGCGAGGGGATCCGCGGCTGATCTCTGAGGAGGGCCGGGGTTCGGGGCGGAGCCGCGAGGTCTTCAGGTCTTGTGGTCCCTCAGCGTGGCCGGCTGGCGGGCGAGCCGTCGTATGGCGTCAAGCGTGGCCACAAGATCCGCCGTCACGCCACGAGTCAGGGAAGCTGATACTGGGGGACATGTCTGAGCCGCCACTGCCGATCCGTACCGAGCGACTGCTCCTTCGCAAGTACCGAGTCGATGACGTGGATGCCTTGCTCGCCTACTACAGCGACCCGCTCGTTGCTCGCTACATCCCGTGGGAGCCGTGGTCGCGCGAGTTCGCGGCCAAGGTGGTCGCCAGGCGCATCGACAGCACGGGCATCACCGGGACGGAGTCCCGTCTGGCGCTGGTGGTGGAGCACGAGGGCGAGGTCGTCGGCGATGTTGTGCTGTGGCCGGCCGACGAGACGCTGTCCCGCGGAGAGATGGGCTGGGCCTTCCACCCGTCGGTGTCGGGCCGCGGGTTTGCCACGGAGGCAGTTCGCGCGCTCATCGGCGTGGCCTTCGAGCACTGCGGCATGCACCGGGTGATCGCTCAAGTCGATGCTCGGAACGAGGCGTCGGCGCGCCTGTGCGGACGTGTGGGCATGGTCAACGAAGCGCACCTGCGCCAGGACCACTGGGCGAAGGGCGAGGGCACCATGATCTACGGACTGCTCGCCGAGCAGTGGCACGGTTAGCTGGAGCGACCCCTGTCAATTCGGTTGTCTGGCACGCCTGCGCTGCGGTTACCTGCGGCCATGCCGACAAACCCCGCCGATCGTGTCGACTCGTACTTCATCTGCGCCACCCCGCGCACCGGCAGCTCGCTGCTGCTCGGGTTGTTGGAGTCCACCGGTGTCGCCGGCCGTCCCCAGGCCTACTTCCGGTCCCCTGACGAGCCGCTGTGGGCCGACCGGTGGCAGCTCTCCCGCACCGCCGGGGGTGGCTTCGACTACGCGGACTACGTGCGAGCCGCGCTCGCCGGCGGCCGGACGGAGAACGGGGTGTTCGGCGCGAAGCTCATGTGGGGCACGCTGGACGAGGTGGTGGGCAAGCTCGCCGCGCGCCACCCCGACCTTGCCGGCGACCAGGTCGCGCTGCTGAACCGGGCGTTCGGCCGGACCCGCTTCGTCCTGCTGCGCCGCGACGACGTACTGGCACAGGCGGTGTCCTGGTTGCGCGCCGAGCAGACCGGCACCTGGTTCGTCGGCGGCAACGGCGAGATCGGCGGGAACGCCGGCGACGGGCGGCCGCCCCGCTTCGACCCGGACCAGATCAGGCACTTCATCGGGAAGATCAGGGAGCACAACGCGGCCTGGGAGGCGTGGTTCGCCTCGTGGGGGATCCGACCGCACGTCGTGCGCTACGAGGAGCTCGACGCGGACATGGTCGCCACCACCCACCGCATCCTCGACTTCCTCGGCCTCGACGTGCCGGAGGGATGCACCATCACCGCCCGGCATCAGCGCCAGACCGACGAACTCAACCGGCTGTGGATCGAGCGGTACGGCGCCGCCATGGACCAGTCAAGACCAGTGGTGTATCTGCTCGTGGGTCTACCAGGCTCGGGGAAATCGACATATGCCGAGGCGCTGGAATCGACTGGCGTAGTGAGGCTCTCCGTTGACGACGCTGTGCAGGCACGACATGGGCGGCTCGGGAAGGACTATCCAGCCGATCGCCACATGTCCCTGCTCGGTCCTGTCGTCGAAGACGTACGACGACAGCTCGTGGATCTCGTCCGGACCGGCCGCTCGGTCGTCCTGGATCACGGCTTGGGGCAGCGCCGCGAGCGCGACGAGTACAAGCAGCTTGTTGAATCTCTCGGAGCTGAGTGGCGGCTGCTGTACTTCCGGGTCGATCAAGCCGAGCTGCAGCGCCGCCTCGTCACCCGCAACGAGGATCCACGATTCGGCGTCATCTCGCCGGAGACGTTGGATTGGATGGCCGCCGTCTCCGAGGCACCGCACGGCGAGGGGGAAGAGGTCATCGCCTCGATCTAGTGCGGTGTCCACTAACGTTCACCGGGTTTGCGGTGGGTGTTGTGGATCCTCGCCTTGGGGGCGAGCGACTCCCCACCGGGTGGTGGGGCGGGCTTCCGCGGGCCAACTGATCCTCGCGCCGCCGGTGGTGGGCGGCGGGGGTCACGTCGGGACCGGCCAGCGACCGGCGCCAACCCCCGCCGGCGGCGCGGGAACCGCGCCGACACGTCACAGGCGCTGCGGCGTTTCGCCGCCGCGAACCACGCATCGGAAAACCGCCGCAACACCGACCGCGCACCGACGGAATCGAGTTCAGCGAAGGTGCCCGGCCCGGATGCCGCCAACTCACGGCACAGCTGCTGATAGCCGACCAGCGGCGCGTCGTGGCGCCGCCGCCGCCACGCGTTGACCTCCAACACGCACGCCCACACGTCACCGGCGGAGCGCAGCAGCCCGAAACAACGGCGCCGCTGGCCCGGCGTCACCCGCAACGCGACCCGTGCGGTGCGATGCACTACCCGCGGAGCGGCGGGATCCCGACGGCGAGGCACGAACCGAAGCCAAACACCACCCCTACGACACTTACCCAACCCCGACCAACCCGGCCAACGTTTGTGGACACGGCACTAGCTGCCTGAGCGGACCTCCGAGGAGGGCCGGAGGTTCGGGGCGGAGGCCCGAGGGCTTCAGCGCTTCGGGCGCTGCTGCTGCCGGGGATGGCCCATGCCGCTCTGGATCACCTCCCAGACGCTCCGGCCGGCCTGGCGCAGCGTCTCGCCGGCCTGGCCCGCCACCTGGGCCGTTCCCGAGCCGCCCGGCGGCCGCGCACCGGCCCGTCCGCCCCCGGGGCCCTCGCCCCCGGTGCCGCCCGACGGCTCCCCGGTCTCCGCCCCACCCGCGGCCGGTCCGCCGGCCGCCGGACCCCCCGACGGCTGCTGCCCCGCACCGGCACCAGAGGGCCCAGCCTGGCCGCCGGCGGGCGGCCCGGTCGGTGGCCGCGGCGGGCGGGCGCCGGACGGCGGCGACGGTGGAGTGGGCGTGGGCTCGCCGGCGCGCTCCCGCAGCGGCCGGTCCGCCACCGCGCCGACGGCGCCGACCTGCTGCCCCGCCTGACCGGCCTGCTGACCCGCCTGCTGCACCGCCTGGCCCACCTGCTGCCCCGCCTGGCCGAGCAGCGGGCTCGCGGCCCCGGCGAGCTGCTGGGCGGACCGGTTGACGTCGTCGATGCTGGTCTGCACCGTCCGGGCCAGTGCCTCGAGGACCTGCGGATTGCGGTCGATCGTGCTGAGCGCCCGGTCCAGGATCGTCACCAGCTTCTCCAGCCGCACCTTGAGCATCGCCTCGGCGTGCACGCCGGTGATGTCCAGCTCCACGCCCTCCAGGTGCACCCGGACTCCCGCATCGATCTGGAGCAGGTTGGCCAGCCGGGCGCGCAGCGACAGGTCGGCGTCGAGCCCGTCGACCGCCAGCCGGATCGAGTCGACCGACACCTCCGGGATGTCGAGCAGGACGTCCGGCTCGGTCGAGCCGGTCTGGTGGTGGGCCAGCCGCTCGCTGGTCGGGTCCGATTCCCGTTCGTTCGCTCCGCTCTCGGTCATGCTCTCCGCTCCAAGCTGGCCCGGTGCGCCGGGCCGGATCAGCCGCGGTTACCCGCTTTCCGGGCGGCCACCCGTGGCGGTGCAGGCCCGGCCGTACGCGGGAAAGGGTCCGGAAGCCCACCGGCCACGGCCGGCCGGGAGAGCGGTCTCCCGGTGTCCGGAAGCGGGCACACCGCGAAGCTGCACACCCGGGCATCAGCCGGTATGGTCCGGGCCTATGGGACAGGAGATGGCTGATCCGGATGAGGTCCGCCAGGATGTCGCTCGGTTCTCGCTACGCAGCAGCCTCCTCGCCCCAGCCTCCGCGGAGCGGGCGTTCGCGGTGTTCACCGGGGCGCTGACCGACTGGTGGGTGCGCGAGTACACCTGGTCCGGCCCGGAAGCGCTGGCCGAGCTGGGGATCGAGCCACGCGCCGGCGGCATGCTCTACGAGATCGGCCCGTACGGCTTCCGGGGCGACTGGGGCCGGGTGCTCACCTGGGACCCGCCCCGCCGGCTCGTCTTCACCTGGCAGCTCGGCCCCGACCGGGTGCCGGTGCCCGATCCCGCGCGGGCCAGCGAGGTCGAGGTCCTCTTCGTCCCCGAGGGCGACGGGCAGACCCGGGTGGAGGTCGAGCACCGGCACTTCGACCGGCACGGCGAGGCGGCCGAGGGCTACCGCAAGGCGTTGACGGCCGGCTGGCACGAGCTGCTCTGCCGCTACCTGGCCACGGTGGCCCGCACCGGCTCCTGATCCGACCGGCGAGGGCTCAGCCCGCGACGGTCACCGTCCGATGCCCCGCGCCGACGCCGGGCCGGTGGTCACCCCGGTGCCGCCGAGGTCGGCCCGGCGGCCCGCCTCGACCCCGGAGCCGAAGCCGGTGCCGGCCAGCCGGCGGGGCGCCGCGGTCCGCAGCCGCGGGTAGGCCTCGGCGAGCCGGCGCCGCACCCGGTCGGAGCGGTCGGCCAGCACCAGCGCCATGGAGGGTGCGCCGGAGCCGGCGACCGCACCGGCCTCGGCGGCCCGCAACCGGTCGCCGACCACGTGGGCGAAGCCGGCCAGCCAGGTACGGCGGAAGGCGGCCGGATGCTCACCGGCCGGTACGACGGCGCCGGCCAGCCCGTGCGCGGCCTGCACCAGCAGCGAGGTGAAGAGCAGCTCGACCCGTTCCAGGTCGCTGGCGAAGCCGAACAGGTGCATGGCGAAGCCGTCGCCCTGGCGGCGGCGTACGCAGCGGCAGCGCAGCGGGTCGGCGACCGCGGCGAGCAGGCCGGCCTTGTCCCGGGCGTAGGGGGCGACCACGTCGACCACCCGGTCACCGACCGGGTCGGTGGCCGGGTCGCGGGCGGCGAGCAGCGCCCGGTCCACCCCGTAGCGGGCGATCAGCTCGGTGGCCTTGGCGGTGAAGGCGGCCGACTCGGCCGGCGTGCAGGCCGGGTCCTCCGCCTGGGCGAGCAGCTTGCGGACCTTGCTGAGCATCGCCTCGGACATGCACCAGAGGTACCACAGCGGTAGGACGCGAACGGGATGAGGCGGCGCGGAGATCGACGTCCCCGGTCGTCCGTGCTCGCCCCGACGGCGGCGCTCTCGCTGCTGACCCTCGGCCCCCCCGCCCAGGCCGGCACCTACGTCCGCGACGGCGTCGACTTCCGGGTCCGCTTCTCCAACCTGCGCCACGAGTACGAGCCGCTGGTCGCGCACCACGCGTTCTGATCCGGCGGCGCGCGGCGCCCGTCCCCCCGGCGGCCGCCGCGTGGTCAGTCGGCCCGGCTGCGCAGCGTCGCCACGGTCGAGCCGGCGAGGGTGAGCAGGCAGTCCGGCAGCAGCCCGTCGGCCATCGCCGCGCCGAAGAGGGCCTCACCGGTGTCGGCGTCGTCGTTGGCGTACGCGCTGACGAAGCGGGCCACCCAGCGGGTGTCGTAGTCGGCCTGGTCGATGCCGGGGAAGTCGAGCGCGCAGGCCCCCGCGGGGGCAACGTCGCCGACCATGGTGCCGGCGAGGCACCAGGCCACCCCGTACGCACCGGCGAGTCCGGCCCGGTCGACCACCGCGTCGAAGGTGCCCACCACCGCGTCGCCGTCCCCGGCGAGCGCCGAGCGGAGCACGGCGCTCGCGTCGTCCAGCGTCTGCTGTGCTTCGTCGGTCACGTGCGGCACAGTAGGACGGCCGGTCAAGCGGTGACCAGGGCACGGTCCCACCGTCACGCTCCGTATGGCAATTGGTCGGCCTCCCGACCGCACCGACCTCCACGGTCCCGCCGTCCCCGCCGGCACGCTAATGTGCCTCCGGACCGTTGGCGGAGGAAGGACGACCATGCTCGTATCACGCGGTTCGCGCGCGGCCGTGATCACAGCCTGTGCGGGGCTACTGCTCGCCACCAGCGCCTGCGGCAGCGACAAGACCGAAGACGGCGCCACCACCACCCAGGCGCGCCTCTACGGCACCGACGGCAACATGCTCAACTCGTACGCGACGGAGCTGAAGGACCGTGCCGATCTCCTGAACGGGATGAAGGGCACCACCCCGCTGACGCCGCTCCCCGAGAACTTCAAGGAACGGCTACTCACCGTAGACCCGAAGCTCAGCGACTACCTCTACTCCGCCGAGACGTACGACGCGGTGGTGATCAGTGCGCTGGCCGCTCAGCTCGCGGGCAGTACCGACCCGGCCGCGATCGCGAAGCAGATCGTCGGAGTGACGACCGACGGTGAGCGTTGCGAGGACCCGGCGACCTGCCTGGAGCTGGCCCGAGAGGGGCGGGACATCGAGTACCGGGGGGTGTCGCTCACCCGGGCCGGGTTCACCGACGCCGGCGAGCCGGCCACGGCCAGCTACGCCACCCTGCACTTCGACGATCAGAAGATCGACGACGGCAAGACCGAGTTCGTCGGCGCCGGGGACGAGTCGGGGGCGAGCACCAAGGCGCCGCCGCGGGCGAAGAAGCAGCGCGGTGGCAAGTCGGACAAGAGTGACGGGTCCCCGCTGGTCCTCGGCGGGCTGCTGCCGCAGACCGGTGACCTGGCGCTGGCCAACCCGCCGATGGCGGCCGGCGCGGCGCTGGCCATCCAGGATGTCAACGCGGCCGGCGGGGCGCTCGGCGAGCCGGTGGTCTGGATCGACGGCGACGACGGCACCGACCCCGCGGTCGCGAAGGCGACCGTGGCCTCGCACATCGCCAAGGGCGTGCAGGTCCTCATCGGCGCGGGTGCCTCGGGCATCTCCCGCGAGGTGCTGCCGGACGTGGTCGCGGCCGGCCGGGTGCTCTTCTCCCCGTCGAACACCGACGCCGGGCTGACCACGGTGGACGACAAGGGTCTGTACTTCCGTACGGCCCCGCCGGACAGCCTGCAGGGCCGAGCCCTGGCGGACGTGATCCTGCGCGACGGGCCGCACAAGATCGTCATCGTGGCCCGGAAGGACTCCTACGGCGAGGGCCTCCAGGAGAACGTGCGGGCGGAGCTGGAGCGGGCCGGCATGGGCGCCGACAAGGTCAAGCTGCTGACCTACGTGCCGCCGGCCGGCGTGAAGCCGCCGCCGGTGGACTTCAGCGCCGGGGCAAAGGAGATCAAGGACTACGGGGCGGACGCCGTACTGATCATCGGCTTCGGCGAGTCGGCGCGCGTGGTGACCGCGCTGGCCGACGCCGGGGTGCAGATCCGGCACTGACCGACGACGAAGGCCGCACCGGGCGAACCGGTGCGGCCTTCGTCGTGTCCGGGTCAGCGGGAGCGCCGCCGCTCCAGGAACTCGGTCATCCGCCGGTGCTTCTCCTCGTCCTCGAAGAGCACCGCCTGGCTGACCAGGTCGAGCTGCGGATGGGCGGCGGGTGGGGCGTCCACGGCCAGCTTGGTCAGCCGCAGCGCCAGCGCCGAACCCTTGGCCATCTCGTCCAGCAGCCCGTGCGCGGTGGGCAGCAGCTCGGCGGGCTCGGCCACCACCCGGTTGACCAGCCCGATCCGCAGCGCCTCGTCGGCGTCGACCCGGCGGCCGGTGAAGAGCAGCTCCTTGGCCCGGGCCTCGCCGATCAGCGCCGGCAGGCGGTGCGTCGCGCCCGCGCCGGCCAGGATGCCCAACCGCACCTCGGGCTGGCCGAAGACCGCCCGGGCCGTGCACACCCGCAGATCGCAGGCGTACGCCAGCTCGGCGCCGCCGCCCAGCGCCGGACCGTCCACGGCCGCCACGGTCGGCATGGGCAGCGCCCGGATCCGGGCGAACGCGGCCGAGTTGATGGCGGCGAGGGCGTCGAGGCGGCCCCGCTCGCGGAGCTGGCCGATGTCCGCCCCGCCGGCGAAGATGCCGTCGGCCCCGCCGGTGAGCAGCAGCAGCCGGGGCCGGGCCTCCAGCTCGGCGCAGACCGCGTGCAGCTCGCCGATCAGGTCGGCGTCGATGGCGTTGCGCTTCTCCGGCCGGTCCAGCGTCACCACCAGCCGGTCCGGCAGCTCCTCGATCTTCAGTCCGCTCACTTCTTCGCGCCGCCTTCCCAGGTGTAGAAGCCCTGGCCGGACTTCTTGCCGAGCTTGCCGGCGGCCACCATCTCCTCGAGCAGCGGCGGCGGCGCGAACCGGTCCCCGTACGCGGCCTGGAGCGTGCGGGCGATGTCGAGCCGGACGTCCAGCCCGACCAGGTCGGTCAGCTCCAGCGGGCCGACCGGGTGCCGGTAGCCGAGCACCATCGCCTTGTCGATGTCGGCGGGGCTGGCCACCCCGTCGGCGACCATCCGGATCGCCTCGAGCCCGAGGGTGACCCCGAGCCGCGAGGTGGCGAAGCCCGGCATGTCGCGTACGACGACGGGGTCCTTGCCCAGCCGGCCGGCGAGCGCGACGGCCGCGTCGGTGGTCTCCGGCGCGGTGGCCGGGCCGACCACGATCTCCAGCAGCGCCATCGCCCAGACCGGGTTGAAGAAGTGCAGGCCGAGGAACCCCTCCGGCCGGTCCAGGCCGGTGGCCAGCTCGGCGATCGGGATGCTGGAGGTGTTGCTGCCGAGCAGGGCGGGGCGCCGGGCGGCGGCCTCGCGGAGCACCGCCCGCTTCAGGTCGAGCCGCTCCGGGACCGCCTCCACGATCACGTCGGGCTCGGGCGCCACCTCGCTCAGCGCCGGGCGCAGGACCACCCGCTCCCGGTGCCCGGCGGCCTCCTCCGCGCCGAGCTTGCCGCGCTGCACCGCCCGCTCCCACAGTGCGGCGAGCCGGACCGACGCGTCCGCCGCCCGCCCGGGGTCCACCTCGACCAGCTCGACCGCGTAGCCGGCGCCGGCCGCCACGTAGGCGATGCCGAGCCCCATGGTGCCGGCCCCGACGACCACAAAACGACCACTCATGACGTCCCCTCGCCGCGGGCGGCGACGCGCGGGGTCTCCGCCACGCCCGACCGCTCGCTCCGCTCGTTCCTGGGTGCGACCCTAGGCGGCACCGGTTCGTCGGGGATGCGTGGGGGCGCGCCGGATCGGGTACAGACGGCCGTCAACCGAGGGAAGGACCAGCCGACATGAGCCAGGCACCGGAGAACGCCGCCACCGAGGACAACGGGACGGTGGAGACCCGCGGCGACGAGCGGGTGGACCTGCTGCGCGCGGACACCAACAACGACGGGAAGACCGACGTGTGGGTGGTGGACACCGACGGCGACGGCAAGGCTGACCTGTTCCAGTTCGACACGGACGGCGACGGCAAGGTGGACATCACCATGGTCGACATCGACGAGGACGGCACCCCGGACGAGGTGGTCGACGGCGACGGCGGCCTCCCGCCGGAGGAGCACTCCCCGACCGTCCAGGTCTGAGCCACGACGCCGGCCCCCGGGTACGCCCCGGGGGCCTCGTCACGCCCCGGTCAGCTCGAGGGTGGCCAGGTAGTAGGGGCGGTCGGCGTCGTCCACGTCGACCAGTCGCCACGGCGAACCGTGGACCAGCTCGGCCAGCTCGTCGACCGAGCACACCAGATAGTCGAACCACTCGGTGCCGAGCTCCCGGTACCGCAGCCGCAGCCGTAGCTGCCCGCCGAGCCGGCCGCGCCGCCGGTTGAGCTCGTGGTAGCCGGTGTGCACCGGGTCCCTGGTGCCGTACGGGTCGGTGCCGTGCGCGATGATCCGCGCGCCCGGTCGGGCCAGCGCGGCGAGCGCGGCGAGGAACCCGGGCGCCCGCTCCCGCCCCTCGATCAGGCCGAGGTTGTTGCCGAGCAGCAGGAAGGTGTCGTACCGGCGGCCGTCGGCGACGTGCTCGTCCACGGTGCCGAGCACCAGGTCCCGTACGCCCCGGTGCCGGCACACCCGCAGCGCGCCCGCCGAGGTGTCCAGCCCGGTGACCGGCGTCCCGCGCTCCTGGAGGTGCAGCGCGATCCGGCCGGCGCCGACGCCGACGTCGAGCGTCCGGCCGCGGACCCGGTCCACCGCCCGGTGGTCGTGCGGCGGCCACGCCTGCGGCGGGTCCAGGTAGTGGGCGGCGGGTGCGCCGTTGACCAGCCCGTCGTCCCGCTCGATGATCTCGATGACCGGTCGGGGCAGCCGCCCGCCGGCCAGTGGCCGGGGTCCGATCCCGGTGGCGACCGCGTACGCGTCGCGGATCATCTCGCCGAAGACGTCGCCGATCGTCGGTTCCCCCGTCACGGCGCTCACGCTATCCGGGCTGCGAACGGTTGTCGCGGCCGTATCCTGAGCGACGTGACCGACCTGGACCGCCTCGCGGCGGAGAAGTACGTCCTGCTGACCACCTTCCGAAAGGACGGCCGGCCGGTGTCGACCCCGGTGTGGGCGGTCCGGGACGGCGACGCGCTGGCGGTGTGGACGGCGTCGGACTCCGGCAAGGTGAAGCGGATCCGGCGCGACGGCCGGGTGACGGTGGCCCCGTGCGACGTGCGCGGCAACCCGCGCGGCGAGGCGGTGCCGGGGCACGCGACGATCTGCGACCTCACCGGCACCCGCCGGGTACGCGACCTGGTGAAGGGGAAGTACCGGCTGCTGGGCCGACTCGGCCTGCTCGGCAGCCGGCTGCGTCGGGGCGAGCGGGGCTCGGTCGGGCTCCGGATCACCCTGGACGAGTGACCCCGGACGCGATTCAGGGGCGGCGGATCGTCGCTGTCGCGTACGTCCGGCCGCCCCTGAATCGGAACGCCTGGTGAAACGTCCGGGTCGTCAGTCTCCCTGACGCTGCTGCGGGATCTGACCCTGCAGCAGAGCCCTGACCTCCGACTCGCGGTAGCGGCGGTGGCCGCCCAGGGTCCGGATGGCGCTGAGCTTGCCAGCCTTGGCCCACCGGGTCACCGTCTTCGGGTCGACACGGAACATCGACGCCACCTCGGCCGGCGTGAGTAGCGGCTCTGGTTCGTGCGTTCGCGATGCCATCGGGTCACTCCTCCACGTGTATAGACATCGGCCGGGGTCCCGCCGGCCGACGCGTCTCCCATGGTCCGGCTAGTCCCCGATGTCCGACATGGGCCGAACGGATGAAGGTCCCTAGACGGACGGATGAACCATGCCCGATTTTTACGACTTTTACACCGCAGAAGGTACCTTATTCGGACTCATGATCACGGTTCGTGATGCGTCAACTACGAGCAACCCTCGAATTGGGAGCGCTTCATGGGGGATTTGCGGTTAGTTGCACCGCTCCAACAATTGCACCGCGCGCCACCGGGCGACGAGCTTGTCGTACGCCGCCGAGGCCTCCTCCGCCTCGCCCCGGGAGAGCCCGGCCAGCCCGGTCGCCACCAGCTCGGCCGAGTCGTCGGCCGCCAGGGTCTCGTCCGGGAGCAGCTGCACCAGGCCGCCGTAGTCCAGCTCCACCACCGAACGCGGGTGGAACTCCTCCAGCCACCGGGCGGCCTCCTCGACCGCCTCCGTGATCGGCGCCTCGCCGACCGACTTGCGCAGCACGGACAGCGCCCGGGACGACCGGCGGCGGGCCTTGGAGATCTCGGTCCGGTAGCGCAGCGCCCGGCGACCCGGGTCGGTGACCAGCTGGCGCTCCGCCGATTCGAAGAGCACGAACCAGCGCAGCGGCACCCCCCAGGTGGCGATCTGCTCGTGCACCCGGGGCACGCCGTGCTCCAGCACCCGCGCCCCGCTGCGCCAGTCCTCCACCACCGCCTTGGCCTGCCCGGCCAGGATCGGCGGGACGAACGCGTCGGCCAGCACCGACGGCACCCCGTCCCGGGCGCTCAGCGCCGCCTCAGCGACCCGGATCCGCAGGTTCCACGGGCAGACCAGCAGGCTGTCGTCGGTCTCCAGCACGTACGCCTCGTCCGGCAGGTCGGGCAGGCGGGTCCAGCCCGCGCCCAGCGCCTCGATCACCGCCGTCCGCTGCCGGACCGGCCCCTCCAACGGGGCCACCGCGCGACCCTCGTTGACGTACCGGCGCCAGAACGACTGGCGGTCCCGATCGAAGGCGGTCAGCGGCTCGTACACGCGCAGGTAAGAAGCGAAGAGCGACGGCACGGCGCGATCCTCCCACGAGACGGAACCCGCACGCCGTCAGCGTGGCGGGGACACGTGACGCGGGCGGCGGTACGGCTTCGGCCGATATTAGGCTCAGCAGCACCGGCAGCATCCCGCCGGCGTGCCACCAGGGTCCGCGCCCCACAAGGGCGCCCACCGTCACAGGAGTCAGCCATGGGCGTATTCGCCAGCACCGACGACCCGGGATCGACCGGTCACGAACAGGTCGTCTTCTGCCAGGACAAGCAGTCCGGCCTGAAGGCGATCATCGGGATCTACTCCACCGCGCTGGGCCCCGCGCTCGGCGGCACCCGGTTCTACCCGTACGCCAGCGAGGACGACGCCCTCGCCGACGTGCTCGACCTCTCCCGCGGCATGGCGTACAAGAACGCCCTGGCCGGGCTCGACCTCGGCGGCGGCAAGGCGGTCATCTGGGGTGACCCGGAGCAGATCAAGAGCGAGGCGCTGCTGCGCGCCTACGGCCGCTTCGTGGAGTCGCTGGCCGGGCGCTACTACACCGCCTGCGACGTCGGCACCTACGTCGCCGACATGGACGTGATCGCCCGGGAGACGAGCTACGTCACCGGCCGCAGCGTCGAGCACGGCGGCGCGGGCGACTCCTCGATCCTCACCGCCTGGGGCGTCTTCCAGGGCATGCGGGCCGCGGCCGAGCACGTCTGGGGCACCCCCTCGCTCGCCGGCAAGCGGGTCGGCGTGGCCGGCCTGGGCAAGGTCGGCAAGTACCTCACCGGGCACCTGCTGGACGACGGCGCCGAGGTGGTGGCGACCGACGTCAACCCGAAGGCGCTGGAGTGGGTGCGCGCCACCCACCCGCAGGTCGCGCTGGTCGACGACGCCGCCGCGCTCGTCGCCGCCGACATCGACGTGTACGCCCCGTGCGCGCTGGGCGGCGCCCTGAACGACGACACCGTGCCGGCGCTGCGGGCGAAGGTGGTCGCCGGCGCGGCGAACAACCAGCTCGCCCACCCCGGCATCGAGAAGGTCCTCGCCGACCGCGGCATCCTCTACGCCCCCGACTACGTGGTGAACGCCGGCGGCGTGATCCAGGTCGCCGACGAGATCGAGGGCTTCAACTTCGACCGGGCCAAGCTGCGGGCCACCCGGATCTACGACACCACCCGGGAGATCCTCCGGCTCGCCGACGACGAGGGCGTCCCGCCGGCGGTCGCCGCGGACCGGCTCGCCGAGCGGCGGATGGCCGAGGTCGGCCGGCTGCGCACGATCCACCTGCGGTGAACGTCACCCCGGGGGCGGGCCGTCGGGTCCGCCCCCGGGCCACGGATCGCGCGGCGGCGGCGTTAAGCTGGAGATTGGGAAGCTTCGTACCGGTTTGACCGCTGTCACGGCCGGTCCCGGGTTCGCTCCTTACCGGGTACACTTTGTGACGGCCGGATCACTGCGAAGCGCAGGGCCGGCTGACGGTAACCCGAGGTGCCGAACGGCGGCATCCCCATGTACCGTAAGAGCCACGAGAGATGCCTGACGTCATCGGGGCCCGCCTTCGGGCTGCCCCGCATTCTGTGCGAGGGGGTCGAGCCATGGGGCGCGGCCGTGCTAAGGCCAAGCAGACGAAGGTGGCCCGGGAGTTGAAGTACCACTCCCCGAACACCGACCTCACCGCCTTGCAGCGCGAACTGGCGGGTGCTGGTGGGAAGTCTGAGCAGCACTTCGACGACGACTACAAAGAGTATGTCGACGACGATGATGAGGATCACGCGGACGAGGACCCGGACACCTGGGTCCGTCCGACCCGCTGACCTCCGGACGCAGCTGAGCACGCGGTAACTCCCCGCGTGCTCACGCATGTGCCCATCAAAGCGGCGTAACCGACGATCAGGGACCTCGCCCTGCCGGAAACCTCTCCGGCTGGTCGGCGGGGTCCCTGATCTCGGACGCGTACCCCTCAGCGGGGCCGGTTGTTCCAGTTGTAGAACGTCGGGATGTTCTCGAAGTGGTTCCACGCGCAGACCGCGCTGGCACCATCTCCGCCCGCCACCTCCGCCCGCAGCCGACGCGCGGCCTCGGCCTCGTGGAGCAGTGCGGTCAGTCCAGGGGCGGCTTCCCGTACCCGGTCACCGACCGGATCCGGGTCGGTTCCCCCGTCGCCCTCAGGCTGCCGGCGACTCGTGGTCTCTGGCATGCTCCAACACTCCCTCCAGTAGGCGGATCTTGCTGTTGCGGCAGTGCTCGGTCTCCGTACCGTCGAAACGCCCCAGCTCGAAGTAGCGGTTGGCGGCGTGACCGCCCCCGCAGAACCCGAAGTAGGGGCAGGACGACCGGCACGCCTCCACCCCGGCGAGGAACTCGCCCACCCAGGGCGTCCGGCCGGCGGCGGCCAGGATCTCGACCAGCGGCGTGGCCAGCACGTTGCCGCTGCTGAAGTCGCCGTACCGGGGATCGGTGAAGCCGGCCAGCTCCGGGGAGAGCACCACCACCGAGCCGTCGTGGGCGACGGTGGGGATCGGGTCCAGGCTCCGCGGCAGCAACTCGTCCGCCGTGCCGGCCAGGACCGCCCCGGCGTACCGGAGCGACCACTCCACCTCCCGCAGGTGGATCCGGGGATCCCGGCGCCAGGCAGCGACCAGCTCCGCCCAGAACGCCGTGACCGCGCCGGCGTCCCGGGCGTTCGTCCGTGTGTTGACCCCCTCGGTCTCCTCGATGTTGACGCCGAGCACGTCGCAGCCGAGGTCGAGGAAGTAGTCGTACAGCTCGGTGGCGAGCCCGGGGCCGGGCCGGGAGACCACCGCGAGCGCCGAGAAGGCCACCCCGTGCCGGCGGAGCGCCGCCACCCCGGCCAGGATCCGGTCGTACGCCGGCCGGCCGCCCCGGGTGACCCGCTCGCCGTTGCGCTCCCGCGGCCCGTCCACGCTGACGCTCACCCGGACGCCGTGCTCGGCGAAGAACGCGCACCAGGCTTCGTCGATCAGCGTGGCGTTTGTCTGGACGTGGTGCTCCACCTCCGGCCCGAACGGCGCCAGCAGCGCCGCCAGATGCTCCCTACCGGCCGCCAGCGGCTCCCCGCCGTGCCAGACCACCGAGAAGCGGCCGGCGGCCGCCCACGGGTTGACCGACGCCGCCACCGCCTCGGCGACCGCCACCGGCATCCGCCGGTCCGCCGCCCGCATCGGCAGGTAGCAGTAGACGCAGTCCAGGTTGCAGAGAGTCGTCGGCTGCATCACCACGTACGACGGGACGGCGGCGATGCCGCGCATCCCGCTCGGTGTACGAGCAGCCATCAACCCTCCCCCGTCTAGCCCGAAGTGCCCCTTCAGGCTAGGCGGCGGTGGCCACTCGGGTGAACCCCCGATCAGGTGCCCGGATGATCACCAGAGTGTGATCAGCCCCGGGTGTGCTGCCCGATCATCTGCACGTTGCCCGAGCCCTCGATGATCTCGCCGGCCTGCCAGGCGTCCACGCCCCGGCCGGTCAGGGTGGCCAGCGCGCGGTCGGCGTCCTCGGCCGAGACGATCGCGAACATGCCGACGCCCATGTTGAACGTCGCCTCCATCTCCGGGTCCTCGATCCGGCCCTTGGACTGGATCAGGTCGAAGATCGGCTGCGGCTTCCAGGTGGAGCGGTTCACCACCGCGTCGACGTGCTCCGGCAGGACGCGGACCAGGTTGCCCGGGATGCCGCCGCCGGTGACGTGCGCGAGCACCCGCACCTCGGCCTCGGCGATCAGCTTGAGGCAGTCCTGCGCGTAGATCTTCGTCGGGGTGAGCAGCTCCTCGCCGAGGGTCCGCTGCCGGCCGAAGTCGTCGATCACCACGTCCAGCCGCATCCGGCCGGCGCCGAGCAGCACGTGCCGGACCAGCGAGTACCCGTTGGAGTGCAGACCCGAGGAGCGCATGGCGATCACCACGTCGCCCACCTCGACCCGCTCCGGGCTGAGGATCTCGCTCTCCTCGACCACGCCGACGCCGGTGGCGGAGATGTCGTACTCGTCGGGGCGCAGCACGCCGGGGTGCTCGGCGGTCTCCCCGCCGAGCAGCGCGCAGCCCGCGTACCGGCAGCCGTCGGCGATGCCGGCGCCGATCTCGGCGACCTTGTCCGGCACGACCTCGCCGGTGGCGATGTAGTCCAGCAGGAAGAGCGGCTCGGCGCCACAGGCCACCAGGTCGTCGACGACCATCGCGACCAGGTCGATGCCGACCGTGTCGTGGATGTCGAGCTGCTGGGCGATGACCAGCTTGGTGCCGACCCCGTCGGTGGAGGAGGCCAGGATCGGGTTCTTGTACTTCTTCGTGTCCAGCCGGAACAGGCCGGCGAAGCCGCCCAGGTCGCCCATGACCTCCGGGCGACGGGTCTGCTTGACCTTGGACTTCAGCAGCTCGACCGCGCGGTCACCCGCCTCGATCGACACCCCGGCGTCGGCGTACGAGACCGAGCGTTTGCGCGGCGAGCGGCTGGTGCCGGCCGTCCAGGGCTGGCGGTCGCCGCCGGCGCCCGTCGGGCTGCTTCCTGCGCCGCTGCGCTCGGACACGTGCGTCACGGTTCTCCCCTTTGTGGTTCTCGCGGGGCCGGCGTTGCGGTAGCCGGGTTCCGCGTCGGGTGGTGCTATGGGCGGTGGGTGGCAACGCCGCCCGGAGTGGCGACGAGCGGAGGGGTGGTGTGCCCGCCGGCGGCGGACGCCTCGGCGGCGACCCGGCGGCCGACTCCTTCGAGCACGTGCTTGCCGATCAGGTTTCCGGCCGGCAGCTCGATCGGGTACTCCCCGTCGAAGCACGCCCGGCAGAGCCGGGTCTTCGGCTGCTCGGTCGCGGCGATGAGGCCGGGGAGCGAGACGTAGCCCAGCGTGTCGGCGCCGATCGAACGCCGGATGCCTTCGTTGTCCAGGCCGTTGGCGAGCAGCTCGGCGCGGGTGGCGAAGTCGATGCCGTAGAAACAGGGCCAGTTGACCGGCGGCGAGGAGATCCGGACATGCACCTCCAGCGCACCGGCCTCGCGCAGCATCCGGACGATGGCCCGCTGGGTGTTGCCGCGGACGATCGAGTCGTCCACCACCACCAGCCGCTTGCCCCGGACGTTCTCCCGCAGCGGGTTCAGCTTCAGCCGGATGCCGAGCTGGCGCAGGGTCTGCGACGGCTGGATGAAGGTGCGCCCGACGTACGGGTTCTTCATCAGTCCGGCGCCGTAGGTGATGCCCGACTCCTCGGCGTACCCGATCGCGGCCGGCGTGCCGGACTCCGGCACCGGGATCACCAGGTCGGCCTCGACCGGGTGCTCCTTGGCCAGCTGGCGGCCGATCTGGACCCGCGCGGCGTGCACGTTGCGACCGGCGATGGTGGCGTCCGGACGGGCGATGTAGACGTACTCGAAGAGGCAGCCCTTGGGCTCCGGCGGGGCGAACCGGGTCGAGCGCAGCCCGTCCTCGTCGATCGCGATCAGCTCACCCGGCTCGACCTCACGGACCACGCTGGCGCCGACGATGTCCAGCGCGGCGGTCTCGCTGGCCACCACCCAGCCGCGCTCCAGCCGGCCGAGCACCAGGGGCCGTACACCGTGCGGGTCGCGGGCCGCGTAGAGCGTCGACTCGTCCATGAAGACGAAGCTGAACGCGCCGCGCAGCTGCGGCAGCACCTCCAGGGCGGCCGCCTCGACCGAGAGATCCGGCCGGCTGGCCAGCAGCATGGTGACCAGCGAGGTGTCGTTGGTCGAGCCGTCGGCGACGAGCCCGCGGTCAGCCACCTCGCGCTGCAGCTCGGCGGTGTTGACCAGGTTGCCGTTGTGGGCCAGCGCGATGGTCGTGCCGGAGCTGGTCGAACGGATGGTCGGCTGGGCGTTCTCCCAGGTCGAGCCGCCGGTGGTGGAGTAACGCGCGTGGCCGATCGCGAGGTGGCCGCGCAGGCTGGCCAGGGTCGGCTCGTCGAAGACCTGGGCCACCAGCCCGAGGTCCTTGTAGACCACCACGCCCGACCCGTCGCTCACCGCGATGCCGGCCGCCTCCTGGCCGCGGTGCTGGAGGGCGTAGAGCCCGAAGTAGGTGAGGTTGGCGACCTCCTCGCCCGGCGCCCAGACGCCGAAGACGCCACACGCGTCCTGCGGGCCGGGTCGCTGGGGGTCAAGGTCGTGGCTCAGCCGGCCATCGCCTCGGGGCACGTGCCGCTCCCTCATGCTGGTCTGGACTGGCCTGGGCGGAGTCGGGGGGCAGCTCCGCACGGTCGGCCGGGGACCGTCGTCGCCTGACAGTGTACGCGAACCATGGTCGATACCCATAGTCACGATTCGCCTTCGGATCGTGACCGGAGGGGACGTCCGCCCAGCTAGAGGGGAAGGTGGCCGGACAGGTCCGCGCGGATTCCGCTGGTGCGTACGCGACCCTCGGTGACCGCCTCCGACCATGCGAGGCGGCCGGTGGCCAGCGCGAGCCAGGTGGCCGGGTCCATCTCGACCACATTCGGTGGCGTACCGCGGGTGTGTCGCGGGCCGGCCACGCACTGGACGGCACCATAGGGTGGGACACGCACCTCCACCGATCGGCCGGGGGCGCGCTCCGCGAGGACGGCCAAGAGCGTACGGACCGCTTCCCGGTACACCGGCCGTTCGGGCGTACGCCCCTCGTCCAGCGCCGTCAATGCCGCGACCACTGCGGCGGACTTAATGTGCGGAGAGGACACGACGGGACGATACGACCTCGGATCGGCAGCCGCGACGCTGGCCCTGGGTCGCGCTGATCCCGTCAGACAAGGCATAGTTGCCGACGGCGTATTCGTACCGTGATGATCCCCGGCCCGGCGCCCGCCGGCCAGGGAAGTCAGACCGGAAGGCGGTGGACGTGTCAACACACCGACGTGCCTGGAAGCATCGGGCCGGTGTGGTCGTAGCGCTGGTTGCCGGCGCGCTGCTAGCCGTCCCCGCCACACCAGCCCTCGCGGCCAGCATCACCGTCTCACCCGGTTCGACCACCGTGAATGCCGGCAGCGACACCACGGTGACCGTGCAGATCACTCCCGGCCCCGACGACAAGGGCGGCAGGATCAGCCTGACCGGCCTGCCGTCCGGCGTCAGCTGCACCAGTGGCTGCGGTGACTTCCAGTTCACCGGCCCGCCGCTGTCGAACAAGACGCAGCTGCTGACCCTCAAGGCGAACGACAACGCGCCGGACGCGAACGGCGCCTCGGTCACCGTGCGGGTGGAGCCGGACAACTCCAGCCCCGCCACGGCGAGCTTCTCGCTGAGCGTCAAGGCCAAGGCGGCTCCGCCGCCGGAGACCCAGACCGTCAAGGTGATCTCCGGCAAGGTGGTCGTCAGCGCCAACGGCGAACCCGTGCCGAACGCCACGGTGATGCTGCTCGACTCCCAGCAGCGCCGCCAGACCACCACCAGCGACAGCAGCGGCAACTACCGGTTCAGCGGCTCCGCCACCAACCCGATCGCGCCGGGCCGGATCGAGCTGGGTGCGAGCAAGAACGTGAGCGGCCAGGACTACTTCGCCACCAAGACGATCAACGCGAACGCCGGGCAGAGCGTGACCGGCCAGCGGATCAGCCTGGCGGTCAAGGTCGAGGTGAGCCCGAGCGCCAGCCCCTCGGCGAGCGAGGAAGCCGCGCCGACGGACGAGGCGACGGACGACGCCGCCACCGACGAGCCTGCCGCCGATGCCACCGCCGGCCAGCAGCAGGCCGCCGCCAACGAGGGCTCCGGCACCTCCTGGCTGCTGATCCTGCTCGGCGGCCTCTTCGTGGCCGTGGGCGTCGGCACCATCGTGCTGCTCTACATGCGGCGCAAGAACGATGGCGACGACGTCGACGGGGACGGCCCGGGCGGCCCGGGTCCCGTCGCCGGCGCCGGCGCCGTGCCGGGCGCCCGGGGTGGCTACCGCGGCGCGGACGACCAGACCCGGGTGGTGAACGGGATGGGCGCCGGTCCGGCCCCCACCATGGTCGGCGGCGCCTCGCTCAGCGACGCGCCGACGATGATGCACCGACCGATCGTCGACGACGTCCCGCCGGACCCGTACGGCGCTCCGCCGCCCTCGTACGGCCCCGGTGGGCAGCCGGGCTGGGCCGGCAACGGCTACGGCGAGGAGGCGCCCGGTCAGGGCGGCTACGGCGCCGGCAACGGCTACGGCAACGCCCCCTCCTCGGGTGGCGGCTACGGCAACTCGCCCTCCTCTGGAGGCGGCTACGGCAGCCGGGACTACGGCGCCGGGGCGGCCGGCTACCCGCCGGCCCAGGGCACCGGTGGCTACGGCGAGCCGGCCCAGGGCGGCGGCTACGGCGAGCGCTACGACGAGCCGACCGGCCGCTACGCGGGTGACGGCACGCAGTCGTACGCCCCGCCGGCCGACCCGTACCCGACCAGCACCTACCAGCCCCCGGCGGACCAGGGGCGAGGCTACGGCCAGCCGGACCCGGGCCAGTACAGCCGCGGGCCCGAGCCGACCAACGGCTACGGCGCCGGCGCCGGGTACGTCGCCCCCGCCGGCGGTTACGGCAACGGTCCCGCCGGTGCCGGTGGCGGCTATGACAACGCGCCCGCCGGCGGCTACGACAGCGCCCCGGCCGGTGGCGGCTACGACAGTGGCCAGCAGCAGGGCTACGACGGCTATGACCAGCGCGGCGGCTACCGCGGCGACGGGTACGGGCAGCCCCAGCAGGGTGGGTACGGCCAGCAGGGCGGCTACGGCCAGGAGCAGCCCCCGCCGCAACAGCGCAACGGTGGCTACGACCAGGGCGGATACGACCAGGGCGGCTACTACGCCGACCCGGCGCAGGCCGGTCGGGGCCGTCCGGACGCCCCGCAGGAGCGCGGCGGTCGTCGGCTGGACTGGCTCGACGACTGACCGGTCGGGGCGTGACCGCCCCGCTCATCTCGACGGTGGCCGTCCGGGACTCCCCGGGCGGCCACCGCTCCGTCCGGCCCGGCCGAGCCGGACGGAGCGGTGGATCCGGCATGCCTCCGGACCGCTACGAACCTGATGTCGTGAACGGATCGAGATCCACACCTGTCGGTCCGGGCCATGCTGGTTGACCCATGCCAGGCTGATTGACCCGTGCCGTCCTCGGGACGCGGCCTGAGCCGTTCACGTCATCAGGTTGGTAGCGACCAGTCCCCCGTCGACGGCCCGCCGAGCGCGGACCAGGGCCAGGCAGGACCAGGGGGCGGGCCCGCGGTCAGGCGGCGGCGAAGAAGTCCTGGCGCAGCACCGGCACGACGTTCGAGACGTCGACCTGGACCGCGACCTCCACGTCGGCGGCGAAGCCGCCCTCGACGAGTTCCCGGCCGGAGACGCAGCCCCGGACCGCCGCCGGGACGTCCGGCGTGCTGGCCAGCGCGGCCAGCGCCATCGCCGCCTCCACCGAGAGTCCGCCCGGCACGCCGGCGAGGGCGTCCAGCACGCTGGCCGCCCCGAGCTGGTCCTCCACCGAGGGGCGCAGCGAGCCGTCCGGCCAGCGTTCGCCGGCGGCGACCACGCCGACGGGGGCGTCGGTCGAGCCGTACCCCTGGGCGCGCAGCCATCGCCCGACGGCGCGCGCGTTGCGCAGACACGCCGCGACCACCGGCAGGCCGGTGGCGCTGGCGGCGGCGCTGATCGCCGAGCCGTTCGGCGAGGGCAGCACCAGGTCGGCGACGACCGGCGCGGTGAGCAGCGCGGCCGGTGACAGCGACCACGGATGCTCCGGGGTCATCCGTCGGCGGCCGACGGCCGCCACGGCACCCACCCGGCGGGCGTACTCGGCCGCCTGGTCCCCCCAGGGGAACGGGTACACCCGCATGCCGCGGCCGACCGCCACCTCCACGGCGGTGGTGAACGAGAGGACGTCCACCACCACCAGGGCGGCACACACCCGGCCGAGTTCGGCCGCCCCGGTCAGCCCCCAGTCGAACCGGACGCCGGAACCGGGCTGCGCGTAGACGGCCGCGGCCAACGCGTCAGCGCTGATCGGGCGCGGCGGGCTGGTCCGGGTCACCGGAGGAAGCCGTCGCGGACCCTTCCGGACCGGTGCCGGCCGGCTCGGTCGCGGCGGGGCCGCCGTCGGTCGTCGTCTCGTCGGCGACGGCCTCGGCCGTGGTCACCGTGCCCTCGGTGGGCTGGTCCAGCGGCTCGACCGAGGTGGCTGCGGCGGCGTCGGTCACCTCGGCCGCCGGCTCGGCGGACGCGTCCCCGGTGCGGGCCGCCTCCACCTCCACCTGGGCCGCCTCCTGGCCGCCGAAGAGCCGGGGCAGGGTCTCGGTGTGCGCCGCGCGCAGCTCGTCGAGGGCGATCCGGAACTGGCCGCGCACCTCGAGGGCGCCGCCGGCCGGGTCGGTGACCCCGATGAACTCCCACGGCACCCCGCGCTCGGCGCAGAGGCCGGTGAACGCCTTCTCGTGGCCGCGCGGCACCGACACCAGGACGCGCCCGGCGGACTCGCTGAACAGGTAGACGAACGGCATCGAACCGCCGGTGAAGTGCTCCGGCACCGCGATCCGGGCGCCGACGCCCCGCCGCAGGCAGGACTCGACCAGGCTCTGGGCCAGACCGCCGTCGGAGAGGTCGTGCGCGGAGCTGACGTGCCCCACCCGGGCCGCCTCGGCCAGCAGCTCGGCGAGCTGCCGCTCCCGCGCCAGGTCGACCTGCGGCGGGATGCCGCCCAGGTGCTCGTGGGTCACCCAGGCCCACTCCGAGCCGGAGAGCTCCACGTGCGTCTCACCGAGCAGGAAGAGCTGGTCGTGGTCGCCGGCCGGCCGCGGCACGAAGCCCATCGGCACCCGGTCCGCGACGTTGTCCAGCACGCCCAGCACGCCGACCACCGGGGTCGGGTGGATGGCCGCCGCGCCGGTCTGGTTGTAGAAGCTGACGTTGCCGCCGGTCACCGGGATGCCCAGCTCGAGGCAGCCGTCCGCCAGGCCGCGGACGGCCTCGGCGAACTGCCACATCACGCCCGGGTCCTCCGGCGAGCCGAAGTTGAGGCAGTTCGTCACGGCGATCGGCTTCGCGCCGGTCACCGCCACGTTCCGGTACGCCTCGGCGAGCGCCAGCTTGGTGCCGTGGTACGGGTCGAGACGCGCGTACCGGCCGTTGCCGTCGACGGAGAGGGCTACGCCGAGGCCGGTCCGCTCGTCGATCCGGATCACGCCGGAGTCCTCCGGCTGGGCCAGCACGGTGTTGCCCAGCACGTACCGGTCGTACTGCTCGGTCACCCAGGTCTTGTCGGCCAGGTTCGGCGACGCGATCATGCGCAGCACGGTCTCCCGCAGCGCCTCCGGGTTGCTCGGCCGGGGCAGCGTCTCGGCCCGGTCCGCCTGGAGCAGGATCAGGTCCGCCGGCTCGCGCATCGGGCGGGCGTAGACCGGCCCGTCGTCGACCAGCGAACCCGGCGGGACATCGACCACGAGCTGGTCGCGCCAGGTGATCAGGAGTCGGCCCGGCTGGCCGTCCGGCGCCGGCGGGGTGACCTCACCGATGGCGGTGGCGAGCACGCCCCACTTGTCGGCGGTCTTGAGCACCGCATCCAGCTTCTCCGGCGTGACGACCAGCAGCATCCGCTCCTGTGACTCGCTGGCCAGGATCTCGTGCGGCTCCATCGAGGGCTCGCGCAGCGGCACCCGCTCCAGCCAGACCCGCATGCCGGTGCCGGCCGACGCGGCGGTCTCGGTGAGCGCACAGGTCAGCCCGGCGCCGCCGAGGTCCTGGATGCCGACGACCAGCTCGGCGTCGTACAGCTCCAGGCAGGCCTCGATCAGCAGCTTCTCGGTGAACGGGTCGCCCACCTGGACCGACGGGCGGCGCTGCTCGCTGCCCTCGTCGAAGGTGGCGCTGGCCAGCACCGACACGCCGCCGATACCGTCCCGGCCGGTCTTGGCGCCCATCAGCACCACGACGTTGCCCGGGCCGGCGGCGTCCTTCTTCTGCAGCCGGTTGACCGGCAGCACGCCGAGGCAGAGCGCGTTGACCAGCGGGTTGCCCTGGTAGCAGGGGTCGAAGACGACCTCGCCGCCGATGTTCGGCAGGCCGAGGCAGTTGCCGTAACCGCCGACGCCGGCGACCACGCCGGGCAGCACCCGGGCGGTGTCCGGGTGGTCGGCCGCGCCGAAGCGCAGCGGGTCCATCACCGCGACCGGGCGGGCGCCCATGGCGAGGATGTCCCGGACGATGCCGCCGACGCCGGTCGCCGCGCCCTGGTACGGCTCGACGAAGCTCGGGTGGTTGTGCGACTCGACCTTGAAGGTCACGGCCAGCTCGTCGGAGACCTGGACCACGCCGGCGTTCTCACCGATGCCGGCGAGCAGCCGGTCGCTCGGCGGGGCCTTCTCGCCGAACTGGCGCAGGTGCACCTTGCTGGACTTGTAGGAGCAGTGCTCGCTCCACATGATCGAGTACATGGCCAGCTCGGCCTGCGTGGGCCGGCGGCCGAGGATGTGCCGGATCCGGTCGTACTCGTCGTCCCGGAGGCCCAGCTCGGCGTACGGCTGGAGCTCCTCCGGGGTGCCGGAGGCCCGGGGCACGGTGTCCACGCCGAGCGCCCAGTCGCCGGACGGGGCCGGGTCGGCGGTGCGGACGGCGTCGGCCGGGCCGGCCTGCGGCACCACGGCGGCCGCACGCGGCTCCGCCGGGGCGGCCGGGAAGGCGCCCGGTGTCTCCCGAACGGCCGGGTCCGGATGGGTGGTCATGACCTCTCCTCGCTGCGCTCGCCGCCGTACCGGCGGGTGAGCCGACCGATGATCCCACGCACGGTCACGCCGGCGCCCCCACCAGGTGCTTGAGCACCGAGGTGAAGAAGCCGAGACCGTCCAGGGAGGGGCCGGTGAGCGCCTCCACCGCGTGCTCGGGATGCGGCATGATGCCGACCACGTTGCCGGCCTGGTTGGTGATCGCGGCGATGTCGCGCTGCGAACCGTTGGGGTTGCCGTCGAGGTAGCGGGCGACGACCCGGCCCTCGGCCTCGAGCTGGTCCAGCGTCGCGGTATCGGCGACGTAGCAGCCCTCGCCGTTCTTGACCGGGATCAGCACCTCCTGGCCCGGCTGGAACGTG
Organism: Micromonospora sp. IBHARD004; assembly: GCF_052814115.1. Taxonomy (NCBI): domain Bacteria; kingdom Bacillati; phylum Actinomycetota; class Actinomycetes; order Micromonosporales; family Micromonosporaceae; genus Micromonospora; species Micromonospora sp. IBHARD004. The sequence goes on along the minus strand of NZ_CP199934.1, from coordinate 215,198 downwards.
TTCGTCCAGGCGGTGCCGGCGGACTCGATCCGCAGGATCTGGTCCCGGTTGCGGAAGTGCAGGTGCTGGTTGCGGGTGAGCGCGCCGGGGAGCAGGTGCGCCTCGCAGAGGATCTGGAAGCCGTTGCAGATGCCGAGCACCGGCAGGCCGCCCCGGGCCGCGTCCACGATCGTCTCCATCACCGGCGCGAACCGGGCGATGGCGCCGCAGCGCAGGTAGTCACCGTAGGAGAAGCCGCCGGGGAGGACGACCGCGTCCACCCCGTGCAGCGCCGGGTCACCGTGCCAGAGGCGCACCGGCTCGGCGCCGGCGATCCGGACGGCACGGGCCGCGTCCCCGTCGTCGAGCGAGCCGGGGAACGTCACCACACCGACCCGGGCGGTCACTGGTGCGCGTCCACGGTCTCGTCGGCCTCGACCAGGCGGACGGTGAAGTCCTCGATGACCGGGTTGGCGAGCAGCTTGTCGGCGATCTCCCGGGCCCGGTCCAGGTCCGGTTCACCGGTGAACTCGATCTCGATCCGCCTGCCGATCCGGACCGAGGCGACGTCGCTGACGCCGAGCCGGGGCAGCGCGTTTGCGACGGCCTGGCCCTGGGGATCGAGGATCTCGGGCTTGAGCATGACGTCGACGACGACGCGAGGCACTGGGCACTCCTGACTGTGTACGCAGTTGGGTGCCGACCCACAACGGGCGAGCGCAGCCAGCCTACCTGGCAGATACCGCCCCGGCCGCACCGGCCGGGCGCAGTCCAGGCACTGATCAACATAACCGGCGGGGAGCGGGCCGGCACGCCGTCCGGTCGGCCGCGAAAGCTGCCCGTACCAGGCGATTCGCGCCGCGACAGGTGGCCAAATCGTTACATCGGCGGTCGTCCCACTACCGCATGTAGCACACCCCACAACAGGCGGAGCGCATCGGCGGACCTCCATGCCGGCGGGCCCGCCGGGGAGATCCCGGCGGAGGGCCGGCCCGGACCGGGCCGGACGCCAATCCGGCGAGTCATGTCCCGCGGTGTCGGCTCCGGCCGCTTTCGGGGTGGATCATGCTTTCTCGCACGCTCGCCGCCGCCGCGACCGGCGACCGCCCCACTGGCCGATCTCCGACAATTCCCGCCGTACCGGCCCGGCACGGCCCGGCCGACCCCGGCGGGTGGTTTTGCAGCATCCGATCAGGTGAACAACCCTCACGAACGGTCCGCTCTCCGGCTGACAGCATCGGAACCGTGCTGGTCGTGACGACGGATCAACTGCCCGGCTACGAGATCCGCCAGATCCTCGGCGAAGTGGTTTCCTCGATGGCCAGGACCCGGAACCCGTACCGCGAGGGGGTCAAGAACCTGCGTGGTGGCGCCTACGACCCGATGGCGCCGGACAACCTCACCCGCTGGCGTACCGACTCGGTGGCCCGGCTCGGCGAGGAAGCCGAGCGGCTCGGCGCGAACGCGGTGATCGGCATGCGCTTCGACAGCCGGGACTGCGGCGAGATGTGGATGGAGATCTGCGCGTACGGCACGGCGGTGATCGTCGTACCCAGGATGCCGGACGTCATGCCGGCCGACCAGCCCATGGTGGCCGCGGAGTCCGCCCACGAGCCGGGGATCGTCGAGGCTCCCGGCGGCATCGCCGAACCGGCGAGCGCTCCCAACCTCTCCTCCGCCGCCGAAACCCCCACCCGCGACTCCTGACCGGACCTGCCCAGCTGGGTCGATCATGAGGTTGTTGTCGTCGCCGTCGGCGTGTCGCGGCAGCAACTTCGTGATCAACGTCGGCTCCCCGAGAGCCGGGGAGGGGCGGTCAGAGGATGGGGGGTGGGGAGTAGGCGGCGGCTTCGGGGTGGGCGGCGACCACGTCGGCGATGCGGGCGGTGACGCGGTCCACCTGGGCGGCGGCGGCGCCGACGAAGGCATTGCGGTCGGCCACCAGGGCGTCGATCTCGGCGCGGGTGAGGCCCAGGCGACCGTCGGCCGCCAGGCGGTCGAAGAGGTCGTTGTCGGGGGCGCCCTTCTCCCGCATGGCGAGGGCGACGGCGACCGCGTGCTCCTTGATCACCTCGTGCGCCACCTCCCGGCCGACGCCCCGGCGGACCGCAGCGACCAGGATCTTGGTGGTGGCCAGGAACGGCAGGAAGCGCTCCAGCTCCCGGTTGATCACCGCCGGGTACGGCCCGAACTCGTCCAGCACGGTGAGGAAGGTCTGGAAGAGCCCGTCGGCGGCGAAGAACGCGTCCGGCAGGGCGACCCGGCGGACCACCGAGCAGGAGACGTCCCCCTCGTTCCACTGGTCGCCGGCCAGCTCACCGACCATCGACAGGTAACCCCGGATGATCACCGCGAAGCCGTTCACCCGCTCGGAGGAGCGGGTGTTCATCTTGTGCGGCATCGCGCTGGAGCCGACCTGACCCGGCTTGAAGCCCTCGGTGACCAACTCCTGGCCGACCATCAGCCGGATCGTGGTGGCCAGCGACGACGGCGCGGCGGCCACCTGGGAGAGCGCGGCGAGCACCGCCAGGTCGATCGAGCGCGGGTAGACCTGCCCGACGCTGTCCAGCACCCGGCTGAACCCGAGGTGCTCGGCCACCCGGCGCTCCAGCTCGGCCACCTTGCCGGCGTCGCCGTCGAAGAGGTCGAGCTGGTCCGCGGCGGTGCCGACCGGGCCCTTGATCCCGCGCAGCGGATACCAGTTGATCAGGTCTTCCAGCCGCTCGTACGCGAGCAACAGCTCCTCCGCCGCCGACGCGAAGCGCTTGCCCAGCGTGGTGGCCTGCGCCGCGACGTTGTGCGACCGGCCGGTCATCACCAGGCCGGAGTACTCGTGCGCGTGCCAGGCGAGCCGGACCAGGGTGGCCACCACCCGGTCCCGGATCAGCTCCAGCGAGGCACGGATCTGGAGCTGCTCGACGTTCTCGGTGAGGTCCCGGGAGGTCATCCCCTTGTGCACGTGCTCGTGCCCGGCGAGCGCGCTGAACTCCTCGATCCGGGCCTTCACGTCGTGCCGGGTGACCCGCTCGCGCTCCGCGATCGAGGCCAGGTCGACGTCGTCGACCACCCGCTCGTACGCCTCGACCACCCCGTCCGGCACCGGCACGCCCAGGTCCCGCTGGGCCCGGAGCACGGCCAGCCAGAGCCGGCGCTCCATCCGTACCTTCTCCTCCGGCGACCAGAGGGCGACCAGCTCGGGCGAGGCGTACCGGTTGGCGAGCACGTTCGGGATCGTCGTCACGAGAGCATTCTTCCGCACGTGGCGTCCGCCCCCGGACGGGGTCATCGGCGGATATACTGATGCCCGTTGCCGTATATAGGAGGCGCGGATGACCAAGATCCTCGTGGACGTCGACGACGAGGCGCTCGCCGACGCGGCGAAGGCGTTCGGCACCCGGACCAAGAAGGACACGGTCAATGTCGCGCTTCGCGAGGGAGCGGCGCGACTGCGCCGGGCCCAGGCGCTCGCCGAGCTGGCCAGCCGCGGGCAGGCCGGCGACTTCGACGAACTGCTCGACAAGCCCAGCTACCGGTCGTGAAGCTCGCCGACTACCTGATCGACACCAGTGCCCTGGTCCGGTTGCTCCGGGACGCGGAGGTGCTGGCCCGGTGGGAACCCAGCATCACCGCCGGACTGGTCGCCATCTGTCCCCTCGTCGAGCTGGAGTTCCTCTACACGGCCCGGTCCGGCGCCGATCGCGACCTACTCGTGCAGCAACTCCACGCCGCCTTCGGCTGGGTGGCGATGCCCGACCGAATCTACGAACGGGCAGCCGACACACAGCTGGAGCTGACCGAGCGGGGCACGCACCGGTCGGCGGGCGCGGTGGACCTGCTGATCGCCGCCGTAGCCGAGTACCAGGGGCTCTCCGTGCTGCACTACGACCGGGACTTCGAGCAGATCGGCGCGGTGACCGGGCAGCCGATGCGCTGGTTGGCACCGGCCGGCTCGATCAAGTGACCGGCGGGTCAGGGCGGCGCGAGGGTCGGGTCCAGGGTGATGGGCGCCTTCCCGACCTGATCGGGGTGTTCGTCACCCGAGAACGGCGGCGTCTGCGAAGCGGGGCGGGGCAGCGGGACACCGGCCGGGTGGGCGATGATCTACTGAGCCTTCTTCCCGGCCCTCACCCCGGGACCTTCCTCCTCCACCGAGGACACGCATGCGCAGACCTTCCGTCGCCGGCCTCACCGCAGTCGCGCTGACCGGCGGTTCCCTGCTGTCCCTCGCCACCCCCGCCCAGGCCGCCGACGCGACAGTCCTCTACGTCCGGCAGATGTCGACCGCCTGCTCCGACACCGGAGCCGGCACGCTCGCCCAGCCGTTCTGCTCGATCGGTCCGGCCGTCGCGCGGGTAACCGCCGGCCAGACCGTCGACGTCGGTCAGGGCAACTATCCGGAACGCGTCACCATCGGCAGCTCCGGCACGCCCGACCAGCCGATCACCATCCTCGCCAGCAACGTCGCCACGCTCAGTGGTGCGACGGCGGGTTTCGTCATCGACGGCCAGCACGACATCGTGCTCCAGAACCTCCGGGTGACCAAGGCCGTCGACGTGCCCGCCCTTGACCTCAAGAACGCCACCGGCATCACGATCCAGGGCGGCAGCTACGCCATGGCGGACGTCTCCACGGCGCCCGCCGTACGGCTCACCGGGGTGACCCGGTCGACCCTGAAGCAGCTCACCGCCAGCGGGAACGCGCTGGTGGGGGGCCTGGTCCTGGACGCCGCGACCACCGGTGTCGTGGTCCGCTCCACGAACGTGGTGACCGTCGCGACCTACAGCACCGCCGACCACAGTGTCGGCGTCCAGGTCGACGGGCCGGGCAACACCGTCCTGAACAACACCATCGCCGGATTCACGGGCGCGGCGATCGCGGTCGGCCCGGGCGCGGCCGACACGGTGGTCGCCAACAACCAGGTCGGCGGTGGCGCCGGCCTCGGGATCTACAACCGCGGGGCCACCGGTACGGCGATCACCAACAACACCGTGCGGGACCGCTGCCTCGACGGCGTCCGGGTCGACGGGGCGTCAACCGGGGTCTCGGTGCAGAACAACGTGCTCTACGGCAACGGCCCTGCCACGCAGACCTACTGCGATCCGCTGGCGGACCCAACCGCGGAGATCGGCGTCTACGACGACGCCGGCCGGAACACGGTGATTGACTACAACAACACCCAGCACAGTTCGACGTCGGCCGGCGCCAACTACTCCTGGAACGGCACCGGCATGGACCTGGCGGCCTTCCGGAGCCAGTCGGGGCAGGCCGCCCACGACAAGAACACGGCCTCCGTCAAGGACAACGAAGACTCAGCGAACTCGGCGGCGCCGGGCTACCAGACCACCGACAAGAGCGGCACCGCACGGGCCGACGACCCGGCCGTCCCGAACACCGGCGCCGGTCCCGTCAGCTATGCCGACCGGGGCGCCCTCGAGACCGTCGGCAGTCCGGTCGCGAAGTTCGACTTCGCGCTGGACCTCGGGGCCGGCTCGGTCACCCTCGACGCCTCGACCTCCACCCCCGGCTTCGTGCCGATCACCTCGTACGTGTTCGACTTCGGCGACGGCACCGTGGTCACCCAGGGCACGCCGGTCGCCTCGCACACCTACGCGGCCAAGGGCACCTACACCGTCTCGGTGACGGTGTCCGGCAGCGACGACCGGAGCAACAGCGCCTCGCAGAGCGTCAGCGTGCTGCGGCGTACCGGCACCATCGGGCTGCTCTCGCTGTACAACCTGCGGTACGCGGCCTCGGCCGTCGCCGGGCAGGGCCTGGTGGCCAACCAGACGGCGCTGGGCGCCACCGGCCAGCTCGACCTGGCGGACGCCGGCAACGGCCAGGTCGCCCTCTTCTCCCGGGCCATCCGCCGGTACCTGAGCAACAGCGGATCGGTGCGACCGCTCACCACGGCGGTCACCGTGACCGAGAAGTTCGACCTGCTCCGGAACGCGGACGGCACGGTCAGCCTGCGGTCGGGCGGAAGCACGTACGTGAGCACCCCATCGGCCACGGCGCCGCTGGCGGCCACCGCCACCACGATCGGCACCCGGGAGAAGTTCTACCGGGTCACGGTCACCGACGCCGACCGCTCGTTCAAGGCCGGCGCCAACAGCCGCTTCGTCACCGCCGAGAGCGGCGGCAGCAAGCCGCTGATCGCCAACCGGACCAGCGTCGGCCCCTGGGAACGGTTCGACCTGGTCGATCTCGGCAACGGGCAGATCGGCATCCTCGCCCGGGCGAACAACCTCTTCGTCTGCGCAGACGGCACGGGCACCAAGCCGCTGATCGCCAACCGGACCAGCGTCGGCGCCTGGGAGAAGTTCACCCTGATCCGCAACGCCGACGGTACGGTCAGCTTCAAGGCGGCGGTCAACAGCCGGTACGTCACCGCCGAGAGCGCCGGCACCAAGCCGCTGATCGCCAACCGCACCACCATCGGCCCCTGGGAGAAGTTCACCCTCGGCGGCTGATCCGCACCACAGCGACCGACGCCCGCCAGGCAACCGCCCTGGCGGGCGTCGGCGCGTCCGCCGCCTGCTCGGGCCCGCTGCGACAATCACCGCCGGCTGTCTGTTATGCGGCAGGGGGGGAGGCAAGTACCGGCAGGTAGGGGACCATCACTTCCATCTGAGTTCCGGTACGAGCCGGATCCTTTCCCCACCAGAGGCAGCCATGCGCAAACGCTCTCTCGCCGGCCTCGCCGCTCTCGCCTTGACCGGCGGCACCCTGTTGGGCAGTCCAATCGCGGCCCAGGCCGCCGACGCCACCGTCCTCTACGTCAAACAGAACGCCACCGCCTGCTCGGACACCGGGCCAGGCACTGCGGAGCAGCCGTTCTGCACGATCGGGGCGGCCGCCGCGGTGGTCAGCGCCGGGCAGACGGTCGACGTCGGCGGTGGCAACTACCGCGAACGCGTCACCATCGCCAACTCCGGCACGCCGGACCAGCCGATCACCTTCCGCGCTGGCTCGGCGGCCAGCCCGATCCTCATCGGACCGACGGCCGGCTTCGTCATCGACGGTCAGCACGACATCACCATCAAGGGGCTCCGGGCCAGTGGGGCGGTGGACGTGCCCTCGCTCGACCTCCACGATGCCTCCGGAATCGCCATCGAGGGCGGTGCCTTCGGGACGCCGGAGGGCACGACGGCACCCACCATCCGGCTGGCCGGTGTCACCCGGTCGTCCCTGAAGCGCCTCACCGTTACCGGGCTGCGGCTCGCCGGCGGCCTGACGATGGACGCCGCCACCGCCGGCGTGACCGTTAGCTCGACGACCCTCACGAGCGGGACCTCGTACGGCTTCGCCGACCACAGCGTCGGCATCCGGGTCGCCGGGCCCGGCAACACGATCCTCAACAACGTCGTCGACGGCTTCACGGGAGCGGCCGTCGCCATCGAGGCCGGCGCGGCCGATACGGTGGTGGCCAACAACCAGGTCAACGGCGGGGCCGGCTACGGAATCCGCAACCACGGCACCGCCGGCACGGCGATCGCGAACAACACGGTCAGGGACCGCTGTCTCGACGGCATCCGGGTCGACGGCGTCTCCACCGGGGTCTCCGTGCAGAACAATGCGGTGACCGCGAGCGGCAACTTCAACAAGGGCTTCTGCGACCCGTCCGGGGGTGACGCGGTGCAGATCGGGATCTACGACGGCGCCGTCGGAAACACCGTGGTCGACTACAACAACGTGTACGACTACCAGACGCCGTCCCCGGCGGTCTACGCCTGGGACGGCGCCCGGATGGGCCTGGCCGCGTTCCGGGCCGCGTCCGGTCAGGCGGCCCACGACCTGGAGACCTCGTACCCCCGGGACAACTACGACTCGGCGAACTCGGCGGCCCCCGGCTACCAGGACACCGACCGGATCGGCACGGCGCGCGCCGACGACCCGGCCTTTCCGAACACCGGCGCCGGACCCGTCGCGTACGCCGACCGCGGCGCGATCGAGACGATCCGGAGCCCGTCCGCCTGGCTCGATGCCACCCTGGACCTCAGCGCACGCTCGGTGACAGTCGACGCCTCCGCCTCCAAGCCGGGCCTCGCCCCGATCGCCTCCTACCAGTTCACCTTCGGTGATGGAACGGTGGTCACCCAGACCTCGCCGGCCGCCTCGCACCAGTACGCGACGCCGGGCGAGTACGCCGTCAACGTCAAGGTCACCGGGACCGACGGCCGGTCGGACAGCAAGTCGGAGCAGGTCAGCGTGCTACGGCGGACCGCCACCGTGGGCCTGCTCGCCCTGTACAACCTCCGGTACGTCGCTCCGTCGGACCCCGCAGGGGCACTCGAGCCGAACCAGGCGGGGCTGGCGACGACGGCACAATTCGACCTCGCGGACGCGGGCTCCGGGCAGGTCGCCCTGGTGTTCCGGGCGACCGGCAAGTACGTCTCGGCCGACCTCGCCGGCATCGACCTGCTCCGCACGACGCGTACCAGGATCGACACCACGGAGCGATTCACGATCGTCCGCAACGCCGACCGCACCGTCAGCCTCAAGGCGGTGGCCAGCAACCGCTACGTCAGCCTCCTGTCGAGGACGTTCCCGTACCTGATCGCCAACCGAGCCAGCATCGGCGCCTGGGAGAAGTTCCACCAGGTCGCGGTCACCGACGCCGCCCGGTCGCTGAAGGCCGGCGCGAACGGCCGCTACGTCAGCGCCGACGGAGCGGGCACCAAGCCGCTGATCGCCAACCGGACCATCGTCGGCGCCTGGGAGAGGTTCACCATCGTCCGCAACAGCGACGGCACGGTGAGCCTCAAGGCCGCCGCCAACGGCCGCTACGTGACGGCGGAGAACGCCGGAGCGAAGCCGCTCATCGCCAACCGCACCAAGATCGGCCCCTGGGAGAAGTTCACTCTCGGCTGATCCCGCACCAAGGCGTCCGACGCCCGCCCGGGGACCCCTGGGCGGGCGTCGACATGTTCAGCCGCGCCGAGCACCTCCGCCGACGCGGCGGCCCAGGTACGTCACGGCAGCCGGTCGCGGGTCAGCGCTCCAGGATCGCCGTGACGCCCTGGCCGCCCGCGGCGCAGATCGAGATCAGGCCCCGCCCGCTCCCCTTCTCGGCGAGCAGCTTGGCCAGGGTGGCGACGATCCGGCCGCCGGTGGCCGCGAACGGGTGCCCGGCCGCCAGCGAGGAGCCGTTGACGTTGAGCCGGTCCCGGTCGATCGACCCGAGCGGCGCGTCCAGGCCCAGCCGTTCCTTGCAGAACTCCGCCGACTCCCAGGCGGCCAGGGTGGCCAGCACCTGCGAGGCGAACGCCTCGTGGATCTCGTAGTAGTCGAAGTCCTGGAGCGTCAGCCCGGCCCGGGCCAGCATCCGGGGCACCGCGTACGCGGGGGCCATCAGCAGCCCCTCGTCGCCGTGCACGAAGTCGACCGCGGCGGTCTCGGACCAGCTGAACCAGGCCAGCACCGGCATGCTGTGCTCCCGTGCCCACTCCTCCGACGCCAGCAGCACGGTCGAGGCGCCGTCGGTGAGCGGCGACGAGTTGCCCGCGGTCATGGTGGCCCGCTCGGCGTCCGGGCCGCGGTGACCGAAGGCCGGCTTGAGCGAGCCGAGCTTCTCCAGGCTGGTGTCGGGGCGCAGGTTCTGGTCCCGGGTCAGCCCGAGGTAGGGGGTCATCAGGTCGTCGAAGAAACCCTTGTCGTACGCGGCGGCGAGCCGCTGGTGCGAGCGGAACGCCAGCTCGTCCTGGGCCTGCCGGTCGACGTTCCAGCGCAGCGCCGTCCGGGCGGCGTGCTCCCCCATCGACAGCCCGGTACGCGGTTCGGCGTTGCGCGGGATCTCCGGCTTGAACGGCTGGTGCGGGCGGAACTTCGCGGCGACCTTCAGCCGCTCGCCGAGGGTGCGGGCGGAGTTGAGCTGCAGCAGTGTGCGACGCAGGTCCTCGTTGACGGCGAGCGGCGCGTCCGAGGTGGTGTCCACGCCACCGGCGATGCCCACGTCGATCTGCCCGAGGGCGATCTTGTTGGCGACCAGGATGGCCGCCTCCAGCCCGGTGCCGCAGGCCTGCTGGATGTCGTACGCGGGGGTGTGCGCGTCGAGCCGGGAGCCGAGCACCACCTCGCGGGTGAGGTTGAAGTCCTTCGAATGCTTGAGCACCGCGCCCGCGACCACCTCGCCGACCCGCTGGCCGCCCAGGCCGAACCGGGCGACCAGCCCGTCCAGGGCCGCGCCGAGCATGTCCGCGTTGGACGCGTGCGCGTACCGGGAGTTGGACCGGGCGAAGGGGATGCGGTTGCCACCGATGACCGCGACCCGCCGGACACTTTGCACGATCGGCCTCCTCGAAGCTGTTGCCCGAACCCTACTCGCCAGTAGGCTACGCCCATGACCGACAGGTACGCGAGCTTCGTCCAATCGGGGGCCGGTCGCGCGCTGGTCAAGCGCCTCGGGCTGCCCGACCCGCCTCGACTGCGCCGGCACACGCCGGGCGACCCGCTCGTCCCCGGGCCCGTCCTGCTCGGCTCCTCGGCCGACGGCCGGCTCGCCGAGCCGGTCACCAAGATCCTGACCTTCGCCGGGGTCGAGCTGCGCGATCCGGCCGCCGCCACCGACGCCACCGCGCGCTACACCGCCCTGGTGTACGACGCCACCGGCATCACCGACTCCACCGAGCTGCGGCAGCTCTACGACTTCTTCCACCCGCAGGCCCGGGCGCTGCTGAGCAGCGGTCGGGTGATCGTGCTCGGCACCCCGCCCGGCGAGTGCGACTCGCCGCGCGAGGCGACCGCGCAGCGCGCCCTGGAGGGGCTGACCCGCAGCATCGGCAAGGAGTTCGGCCGGGGCGTCACCGCCCAACTGGTGTACGTGACGAAGGCCGCCGGTGATGGCCCGGACGGCCAGGACCTGTCACCTGGCACGCTGGCCAGCCTCGAATCGACCCTCCGGTTTCTTCTCTCCGGGCGCTCCGCGTACGTCTCGGGCCAGGTGATCCGGGTCGGCGCCGGCACCGCCCAGCCACCGGCCGACTGGGACCGGCCGCTGGACGGACAGGTCGTGCTGGTCACCGGCGCGGCCCGGGGCATCGGCGCCGCGCTGGCCCGGGTGCTCGCCCGGGACGGCGCCCAGGTCGTCGCGCTGGACATCCCGGCCGCCGGGGACGAGTTGGCCGCGGTCGCCAACGAGATCGGCGGCACCGCCGTCCAGCTCGACCTGACCGCCCCGGACGCCCCGACCCGCCTCGCCCGGCACCTCGCCGACCGGCACGGCCGGGTCGACGTGGTGGTGCACAACGCCGGCATCACCCGGGACAAGACGCTGGGCCGGATGGACGCCGACCGCTGGGACTCCGTCATCGACGTGAACCTCTCCAGCCAGGAGCGGATCAACGACGTGCTGCTGGAGCGCGCCCTGATCCCGACCGGCGGCCGGATCGTCTCGGTCTCCTCGATCGCCGGCATCGCCGGCAACCGGGGCCAGACCAACTACGCCACCAGCAAGGCCGGGGTGATCGGCCTGGTCGACTCGCTCGCCCCGGCGCTGGGCGAACGCGGCATCAGCGTCAACGCGGTCGCCCCCGGTTTCATCGAGACCCGGCTGACCGCGCGCATCCCGCTGATGCTCCGCGAGGCGGGCCGACGGATGAACAGCATGTCCCAGGGCGGCCTGCCGGTGGACGTGGCCGAGACGATCGGCTGGCTGGCCTGGCCGGCGAGCGGCGCGGTCAGCGGGAACGTGGTCCGGGTCTGCGGCCAGAGTCTGCTGGGGGCGTGATGGCCAGGCGGAAGGACCGGTCGGCGGACGGCCCGACCGAGGACCTGTCGGTCCACGAACTGATCGACGGCCCCACCCAGAACCTCTCCGGCCTCGTCGTCACCCCCGACGCGGTCCAGGAGCTCGGCACGCACGACCTCAGCGTCCACGCCACCCAGGACCTCTCCGGTCTCGACCCGGCCGGGCAGGTGGCGACCGCGGAGGGCGGCGGGCCGGCGGGCCGGGCCCTGGTCGAGCTGCCCCGGATGCCGGCGGCCGGGGCGCTGTACCGGCGGGCCCTGCTCGGCGCGCTGCCGGGGGTGGGCGGCCGGCGGAGCGAGACGCTGCCGGCGGTCGAACTGGCCGTGGCCGGCGTCGCCGTGGACCGGGCGCACCTCGCCGACTACGACCGGGTCTGCGGCTTCCGGCTCGCCGACCGGCTGCCGGCGACGTACCCGCACGTCATGGGCTTCCCGCTGGCGTTGCGGCTGATGACCGCGCCGGAGTTCCCCATCCCGCTGACCGGGGTGGTGCACGTGGCCAACCGGATCACCGTGCACCGACCGGTCGAGGCCGGCGAACGGCTGGACTTCCGGACGTACGCGGAGAACCTGCGCCCGCACGACCGGGGCCGGCAGCTCGACGTGGTGCTCGTCGGGTCGATCGACGGGGAGGAGGTGTGGCGCGGCGTCTCGACGTACCTCGGCAAGGAGCGCACGGCCGGCGGCGGTGAGCGGCGCGACCGGGGTGACCGGCCGACCCCGCCGACCCCCTCCGCGCACTGGCGGCTCACCCCCCGGGTCGGTACGGACTACGCACGGGTCTCCGGCGACCACAACCCCATCCACACCTCCCGGCTGGGCGCGCGGCTGTTCGGCTTCCGCCGGCCGATCGCGCACGGGATGTGGAGCAAGGCCCACTGCCTGGCCGCGCTGGAGAGCCGGCTGCCGGACGCCTACACGGTGGATGTGGCGTTCAAGCTGCCGGTGCCGCTGCCGTCGACGGTGGCGTTCAGCGCCACGCCGGGCTGGGACTTCGCGCTGCACGACGGCCGGTCCGGCCGCCCGCACCTGGTCGGCACGATCCGCTGAGCGAGGGGCCCCGCATGTGCGGGAAGGAGCCCCTCGCCACCCGCCGGCCCCCGAGCATGGGGGCATGGAGTCCGTGCTCGACCTGCTGCATCACACGGTCACGTCGCCGTGGGTGTACCTGGTGGTCTTCGTGGTCACCGCGGTCGACGCGTTCTTCCCCGCCGTGCCCGGCGAGACGGTGGTGATCACCGCGTCGGTCTTCGCGGCGGGCGGCGAGCCGAACGTGGTCGCGGTCATCGCGGTGGCCGCGTTCGGCGCACTCGCCGGCGACCACGTCTCCTACGGCATCGGCCGGGGCGGCGGCGCCCACCGGGTGGCCCGGCTGCCGGCCGACAGCCGCCGGCGGGCCGGCTCCGAGTGGGCCCGCCGGGCCGTCGATCGGCGCGGCGGGATGATCCTGACCACCGCCCGGTACGTGCCCGGCGGGCGCACCGCGGTCACCCTGACCATGGGCGCGGTCCGCTATCCGCTGCGCTCCTTCGTGCTGTACGACGCCCTGGCCTGCGGCAGCTGGGCGGTCTACTGCGGGCTGCTCGGCTACTTCGGCGGCCTGGCCTTCGCGCGTGACCCGGTCAGGGGCCTGCTGGTCGGCATCGGCCTGTCGATCGCGGTGACCGGCCTGGTGGAGGTCGCCCGCTGGTCCCGCCGCCGCGCCCGCGCCACCGCCCGCCGCTGACCGACCCGCACCGCCCCGGAAGTGTGGGCGGTCAGGGGGTGGGTGGGTGCCAGGTGGTGCCGTGCAGGAGCTGGGCGGCGCCGAGCCAGGCGACGTTCATCATCCGGGTGGCGGTCTTCTCCGGGTCCGCCTCGGGATGGTCGGCGAGCCAGTCCGCGAGCGACTCGGTCGCGCCGACCAGGGCGTACGCGACGACCTCCAGGTCGGTCGGGCCCACCTCGCGCCCCTCGGCGCGCAGCGCGTGGTCCAGCATGCCGGCGACCACCTCGACCAGCCGGCCGCGCATGGTGGCCAGCTCCCCGGCGAAGGGCTGCTCGCCGCGGGCCTGCCGGTAGAGCACCGCCCAGCCGTCCCGGTGCGCGCCGACGAAGCCGAAGAAGGCGCGCAGGCCGCGCCAGAGCCGCTCGTCGGCGGGGAGGTCGGAGGCGGCGGCCCCGGCGATCGCCTTCATCATCCGGGTGCCCTCGCGGTGCAGGCAGGCGACGAAGAGCTCCTCCTTGGTGCCGAGGTACGCGTAGACCATCGGCTTGGAGATCCCGGCGTCCTCGGCGATCTCGTCCATGCTGGCGGCGTGGAAGCCGCGGCGGGAGAAGACCTTGACCGCCGCGTCGAGCATCTGCTGCTCGCGGACGGCCCGGGGCAGGCGCTTGAAGGTGGGGTTGCTGGACACTCTTGCGAGCATACCTACTCGTGCGTAAGGTTACGCGAGAGTAACCAAAGTCGGCCCGCTCCGAGAGGTGCATCCCCCCATGACTGACTTCGACCCGGCCAACTTCGCGAACGTCGGCCCCAAGGAGTTCGCGCAGCTGGTCAAGTCCACCCCCGACGACAAGATCGCCGAGGTGATGTCGGGCGACCTGCGCGGCAAGATCCTCAGCGCGGTCTTCGGCCGGATGCCGGAGCTGTTCCGCGCCGACCGGGCCGGCTCCACCAACGCGGTGATCCACTGGAACATCACCGGACGCCCCGACGGTGGCACCGACACCTACGAGATCGTCATCGAGAACGGCACGTGCACGGTCAACGAGTCCGCGACCCGCGACCCGAAGCTGAGCCTCACCATGGGCCCGGTCGAGTTCCTGAAGATCGTCTCCGGTGGCGGCAACCCGGTCATGATGTTCATGACCGGCAAGCTGAAGGCCAAGGGCGACCTGGGCCTGGCCGCCAACATCGCCAACCTGTTCGACATCCCGAAGGCCTGACGTGGCCGAGTTCTCGCTCGACCTGAACGAGGAACAGCGGGATCTGCGCGACTGGGTGCACGGCTTCGCCGCCGAGGTCGTGCGCCCGGCCGCGGCCGAGTGGGACGCCCGCGAGGAGACCCCCTGGCCGGTCATCCAGGAGGCGGCGAAGGTCGGCCTGTACGGCTTCGAGTTCCTCGCCACCTGCTGGGCCGACCCCACCGGCCTGTCCCTGCCGATCGCCAGCGAGGAGCTCTTCTGGGGCGACGCCGGCATCGGGCTCAGCATCTTCGGCACCGGCCTCGCCGTCGCCGCCATCTACGGCGCGGGCACCCCGGACCAGCTCGTCGAGTGGGTGCCGCAGTGCTTCGGCGACGTCGACTCCCCGGCCGTCGCCGCGTTCTGCACCAGCGAACCGGAGGCCGGCTCGGACGTCGGGTCGATGCGCACCCGGGCGGTCTACGACGAGGCCACCGACGAGTGGGTGCTGCGCGGGCAGAAGGCGTACGCCACCAACGGCGGGATCGCCGGGGTGCACGTGGTCACCGCCTCCGTCGACCCGTCGCTCGGCTCCCGCGGCCAGGCCGCGTTCGTCGTACCGCCGGGCACGGCGGGGCTCAGCGCCACCCGCAAGCTGCGCAAGCTGGGGTTGCGCGCGTCGCACACCGCCGACGTCTTCCTCGACGACGTACGGGTGCCCGGGCGCTGCCTCCTCGGCGGCCGGGACGCCCTGCTGGAACGGCTCGACCGGGCCCGGTCCGGCCAGCGCGCCTCCGGCCAGGCCGCGATGCGGACGTTCGAGCTGTCCCGGCCCACGGTCGGCGCGCAGGCCCTCGGGGTGGCCCGGGCGGCGTACGAGTACGCCCTCGACTACGCCAAGGACCGGGTCCAGTTCGGACGGGCGATCATCGAGAACCAGGCGGTCGCGTTCGCGCTGGCCGACATGAAGATGGAGATCGACGCGGCCCGGCTGCTGGTCTGGCGGGCCTCCTGGATGGGGCGCAACAACCGGCCGTTCACCGCGGGCGAGGGCTCGATGTCCAAGCTGAAGGCCGGCGAGGTGGCGGTGTCGGTCACCGAGAAGGCGGTCCAGCTGCTCGGCGGCGCCGGCTTCCTCCGCGATCACCCGGTCGAACGCTGGTACCGGGACGCCAAGATCTACACCATCTTCGAAGGCACCTCCGAGATCCAGCGGCTGGTCATCTCCCGCGCGATCTCCGGGGTGCAGATCCGCTGACCGCGGCCGGGTCCGGACCACGGTCCGACCCGGCCGCCGGCGCGGGTGACCCCGTCCTCACCTTCCGTTCCGGCCCGGACGACCCACGGTGTCCGCCGGGTGGGCAGGGCGAACGCCGGCTGGGCTCCCCGCCGCCGCGGGTGCATGATCGAGAGGACACGCTCGGCGTGGCAGGGCTCCTCGGGGCCCTTCCGTGCCCCCTTAAGGAGGGTTGCGGCTTGGACCTGCCGTTCATCGTCGCCACGCTGACCCGGCGCGGGCTGCTCACCCCCGGCCGCCCCATCCGGGTCGCCTCCCAGCTCGGCGCGCTGCGCAAGTGGGGCTGGAGCCTCGCCGGCGAGCTGCGCCAGGCCGCCGCCCGCGACCCCGGCCGGACGGCCGTCGTGGACGAGCAGGGCGTCGAGCTGACCTACCAGGAGCTGCTGGACCGGGCCGAACGGCTGGCCCGGTCGATGCGCGCCGGACTCGGCGTCCAGGCCGGGGACCGGATCGGGGTGCTCTGCCGCAACCACCACGGGCTGATCGAGGCGGTCGTCGCGGCGATGCTGCTCGGCGCGGACGCCGTCCTGGTCAACACCGGGCTCTCCGCCGCGCAGCTGACCACCGTCGCGGAGGAACAGTCGCTGCGGGTGCTGGTGCACGACGCCGAGTTCGCCGAACGGGTCCTCGGCCTCCCCGCCGAGGTGCAGCGGGTCGACGAGCGCGGCCAGGAGGAGCTCATCGCCGGCGCCCTCCCCGGTGATCAGCTCCAGCCGCCCGAGCGGGACGGCCGGACCATCGTGCTCACCTCCGGCACCACCGGAACGCCCAAGGGCGCCCGGCGGCCCACCCCGCACGGCTTCGGCCCGCTGGTCTCCATCATCGACCGGATCCCGCTGCACGCCCGCGACACCGTGCTGATCGCCGCGCCGCTCTTCCACACCTGGGGGTACGCGGCCCTGCAGGTGGCCTTCGCCCTGCGCTCCACCATCGTGCTGCACCGCCGCTTCGACCCGGCCGCCACGCTGGCCGCGCTGGCCGCCCACCCGTGCGACGCGCTCTTCGCCGTGCCGGTGATGCTGCAACGGCTGCTGGAGGTGCCGCCGCCGAGCCCCCGACCGCCGCTGAAGGTGGTCGCGGTCAGCGGCTCCGCCCTGCCCGGTGGGCTGGCCCGGAGGTTCATGGACGTCTACGGGGACGTCCTCTACAACCTGTACGGCTCGACCGAGGTCTCCTGGGCGTCCATCGCCGGCCCGGCCGACCTGCGCGAGGCCCCGACCACCGCCGGCCGCCCGCCGCACGGCACCCGGCTGGAGATCCTGGACGAGGCCGGTGAGCCGGTCCGGGACGGGCGGGTCGGGCGGATCTTCGTGGGCAACGAGATGCTCTTCGAGGGGTACACCTCGGGGGCCCGCCGGGAGACCCACGACGGCCTGCTGGACACCGGCGACCTGGGCCGGGTCAACCCCGAGGGTCTGCTCTTCGTCGACGGCCGGGCCGATGACATGATCGTCTCCGGGGGCGAGAACGTCTTCCCCTCCGAGCTGGAGGACCTGCTCGCCCAACTGCCGCAGGTCCGCGAGGCCGCCGTGATCGGGGTGCCGGACCCCGAGTACGGCCAGCGCCTCGCCGCGTTCCTCGCCCTGCACCCCGGCGAGACGCTCGACCCGGAGGCGGTCCGCGAGTACGTCCGGCACTACCTGGCCCGCTTCTCCGTGCCCCGGGACGTCATCTTCGTGAAGTACCTGCCGCGCAACGCCACCGGCAAGGTGCTCAGCCGCGAGCTGCGCCGCTACTACGGCTGACCCTGAGGGCGACGCTCCGGGGCGGGTGCGGGGAGATCACCCGGGGCGCCCGGGGCGGCGGCGGGGGGCGGACCGGCGTACCGGAGAGCGCCCCGCCGCCGACGTCAGGCCCGGTCGGCGGCGCGGCCGATCGCCGCCGCCACCCCACCGACCCGGTCGGCGAGCAGTCCGAGCGCGCCCACCGCCCGGTCCACCGGGTCGTCGGAGGCGCCACCGAGCGCGCGGGCCCGCAGGTAGCCGGCCTTCACCTCGGCCCACCGCCGGGCCTGCTCGGCCGTGAGCCGGCCACGCAGCTCGGCCAGCTTCAGCAGGTTCGCCTCGGCGCCCGAGGCGAGGGTCTGCGCCTCGCCGAGGTAGTGGTCGTCGATGACCGCCTCCAGCTCCTCGTCGCTGAGCACCGGGACGATCCGCTCGGCCAGCTTGTTCATGTTCCGGTACGACCCCTGGAGCTGGAAGGGCGGCTCGGTGCGGGACGCGTCGGACTGCGCCGCCGAGGCGATGTACGCCTGGTTGTTGGCGAGCACGACCTGCTGCACCCGCAGCAGTTTGCGCAGCACCGAGACGATCTGCTCCAGCTCCACCGGCGAGTACGGGTGGGAGAGCTGGTCGGCCCGGACCGATTCGTCGCCCCGCGCCATCCGGACCAGCAGCTCGACGTCGCCGCGGTCCCGGCCGGAGAGCGGCGCCAGCACCGGGTTCGAGGTGAGCGCGTTCTCGATGTAGCTGAGCGCGAAGACCTCCTCCCGGCCGGAGAGCACGTCCCCGAGGTTCCACACGTCGGCCCGGTTGGCCAGCATGTCCGGCACCCGGAACCGCTGCCCCGACTCGGTGTACGGGTTGCCCGCCATGCACACCGCGAACCGCTTGCCCCGCAGGTCGTAGGTGCGGGTCCGGCCCTCCCAGACGCCCTCCATCCGGCGCTGCCCGTCGCAGAGCGAGATGAACTTCTGCAGCAGCTCCGGCGAGGTGTGCTGGATGTCGTCCAGGTAGAGCAGGACGTTGTTGCCCAGCTCCAGGGCGAAGGAGATCTTCTCCACCTCCTGCCGGGCGGTCGCGTCGGGCGCGTCCGCCGGGTCGAGCGAGGTGACCCCGGAGCCCAGGGCCGGCCCGTTGACCTTGACGAAGACCAGGCCCAGCCGGCTGGCCACGTACTCCATCAGGGTGGTCTTCCCGTAGCCGGGCGGGGAGATCAACAGCAGCAGGCCGGACTGGTCGACCCGCTTGGCGTCGCCGGTCGCGCCGACCTGGCGGGCCAGGTTGTCGCCGATCAGCGGCAGGTAGACCTCGTCGAGCAGTCGGTTGCGGACGAACGCGCTCATCACCCGCGGCCGGTACTCCTCCAGCCGCAGCCGGTCCCGCTCCGCGGCCACCAGCGCGTTGCGCCGGCGCTGGTAGTCCCGGTACGCGGGCACCAGCTCCGTGCGGAACCGGCGGGTCCGGGCCAGCGTCTCGTCCAACCGCAGGGTGAGCGCCGACCCGACGATCCGGGAGTGCGCGCCGAGCAGCCCGCCGACGGTCTCCGACATCGTCGCCGCCGCCTCGTGGCGCGGCAGGTCGGCGCCGCACAGCTCCACCGCGACCGCCTCCGGCAGGTCGTACCCGGAGAGCGCGCCGTCGTCGGCGGCGAGGAACGCCGTCAGCCACGCCTCGACCAGCTGGTGGCGGCTGGTCAGGTCGCCGTCGAGGGCCCGCAGGTCGGCGTTGAACTCCCGGGCGGAGCGGGACTGCGGGCCACCGAGGGCGCGGCGGAACCGGTCCAGCATGGCCCGCGCCCCGGCGCCGGTGACGAAGCCCGCCGGCGGTCGGGACAGCTCCTCGAACAGGTACTCCCCGGCCAGGGCGGCCTCCGCGGCCGGCCCGGTCAGCCCGGCGTCGGTCAGGAAACGGCCCACCTCGGCGGCCAGCTCGGCGTGCAGCCGGTCGATCGCGTCCCCCGCCTCGGCCCGGTCGCCGTCCGGCGCGGCACCCCGGTCGGGGCGGCCGAAGCGGTCCCGGGCCCGGGCCAGCGAGGTGGCCCGGGCGGTCCAGCCGGCCCGGTCCGGCTCGGCCGCGCCGAACCGCCAGAAGAGCTGCGCGGCCGCCCGGGCGGCCGGCGGGTAGCGGAGCAGGCCCGCCCCGGCGTGCAGGCGCAGCAACGCCCGCAGCAGCTCCGTGGCGTCGTGGTCGTGCACGCCCCGCTCGTAGCCCTCGTCGTAGCGGGCCTCGGCGAACCGGCGGACCAGCTCGCGCAGGTCACCGGCGTCGGCCGCCGCCGCCCGCAGCCCGTCCAGGGTCAGCCCCTCCCGGCCCGCCTCCGCGGCGGTCAGGATCGACGTGGCCAGGTACTCCGCGCGGTACACCTCCGGCGACTCGGAGACCAGCAGCTGGTCCCAGAACCGGCGGGTGCGGGCGAACTCCTCGTCCCGGACCGGGGCGCGGTAGTCGGTGCCGGTCACCGCCACCGCCAGCCCGCCGTCGTGCGGCACCACGGTGACGTCGACGGGCTGGGTGTTCACCGCGAACCGGTGCCGGCCCAACCGGATCGTCTCGCCGCCGTCGGCGTACAGGTCCAGGCGGTCGCGCAGGCCGCGACCGGCCTCCTGGCGCGCGGCCCGGATCCGGCCGTCCAGCTCCTCGGCCCGGACCGGGTCGCCGAGGGTACGCAGCTCGTCGACGACCGCACGCAGCTTGCCCACCATCGGGTCCGCCGCGAAGTAGGTGTTGATCTCGTCCAGCGAGCCGAGCGTGCCGATCCGGCGCCGCACGCTGACCAGGATGCGCTCCGCCGACGAGACGAGCCGGTCGGCCCGCCGGGCCCGCTCGTCGAGCAGCGCCTGCTTCCGGGAGGAGAACGCCTCGTAGATCTCGGTCCGCCGGGTCCCCAGCTCGGCGAGGAAGTCGTCGAACTCCCCGAACCGGGACTCCAGGTCCTCCACCCGCAGCAGCAGCCGGCCGAGCTGCTCGTCGCAGCGCTCGGCAGTGTCCGCCGCCGCCAGCGCCCCGGTCACCGCCTGCCCGAGCAGCGCGAACTCGGCCGCGAAGCCGGCCCGGCCCTCCACCTCCAGCAGCTCCCGGCGGCGGTTGTCGAGCACCGCCCGGGCCCGGTTGACCGCGCCGAGCACCTCACCGACCCGGGTCAGGATCCCGGTGCGTACGGTCGCGTCGGCGATCTCCAGCCCGCCCACCACGTCGGTGATGGTCTGCAGGCCCTCGGCGCGCCCGGCCAGCTCGTCCCGGACCGCCCCGGCCTCGGCCACCGTGCCGATCGCAGCGCCCTGCCCGGCCAGCCGGTTCACCTCGGCCTGGTAACCGGTGAACGCGTCGTCCCGGCGCAGGAAGTCCACCGCCCGCCGGCCGGCGGCCGTCAACTCCTCGTCCAGCCGCGCCGCCAGCTCGTCGATCCGCCCGTGGTCGACGTACCGCAGCTCCCGCAGGGTCTCCAGGTGGCCGCGCGCCTGGCGCAGCCCGGCGAGCTGCCGCACCCAGTCGTCGGCGGTGAGCGGCGCCTCGCCGCGGGCCCGCCGGGCCAGCGAGGCGATCCGCTCCGCGCTCTCGTCCAGCGCCGTCCGGGCCTGCTCGGTGAGGGCGCGGACCTTCTCGTACTCGTCGAGCACCGCGACGGCGGTGCGCCGCAGCTCGGCCAGCGGCGCCAGCAGGTCGCCGAGGTCGGCCTCGCCGAGCCAGTGGTAGTGGTCGACGATCCGGGCGCAGGCCGCGATCAGGGCCTCGTAGACCCCGGTGGTGGCCGCCGCGCCGTCGACCATCCGGGCCACCGACAGGCAGTCGGAGATGCCCCGGACCAGGTCGGCGTTGCCGATCCGCTCCAGCGGGCCGGTGCCCGCCGGCTGTGCCGCCGCGTACGCGTCGGAGACGTACGGCGTCTGCCAGATCTGCATCGGGTGGACCCGGGTCGGCTCCTCGGAGGTCGCCCGGAACACCACCAGCGTGCCGTCGTCGAAGAGGGAGAAGCCGTGGCACGGGATCGGTGCCGCCACCTCCTTGCGGATGGCGTTGTACGGCAGCAGCAGCGAGCGGCCGTCGGCCCGGGCGTGGAAGACGTAGAGGACGTCCTCCCCGTTCGGGGAGCGGACCACCCGCTCGAACTCCAGCCCGGACACGTCGGTGTCGAAGGTGCGGGTGACCCCGGTGGCCAGGTGGTAGCCGCCCGGGAAGATGATGCCGTGGTCCTCCGGCAGCCGCTGGCAGGCCGGCCCGATGCCGTCGAGCCGGACCACCTCCCTGGTCAGCGTGTTGAAGACCAGGTGCCGCCACTCGGTCTCCTTGTACGGCCGCATCCGCAGCAGGATCAGCGGGCCGACCCGGGCCCAGCTCACGTCGGCGTCGGCCAGGCTCTGCAACGGCTCGGCCACCGGCTCGTCGTAGATGCCCTCGCCGACCTCGGTGTTGTTCTCCAGCTTGACGGTCAGCGTGCCGCCGACCGTCTCCACGAAGATCTCGTCGGCGATGGAGATGTGCGGGTGCCGGCCGAGGACGTGGTTCTCCCGGGTCGTCTCGATCCACTCGAAGTCGTGCGAGGGCGGAAAGACGTGGTCCCGCTCGCCCCGGTTGTCCAGGTACCCGACGCCGCCGTCGGCGTCGAGCCGCCAGCGCAGCACCCGGATGTCGTCGGTCCGCGGGCCGGTCTGGAACACCGCCAGCAGCCGCCCGTCGAGCCGCCGAAGTTGCAGCAGCCGGGTCTGCCGGTAGTAGCGGTACAGCTCCGCGAAGTCGCGCTGGAACACCGGGTCGCGCAGCAGACCGGGCAGCTCGTCCGGGCCGGCCCGGTCGAACCGGAACGTGTCGGCGCCGCCCTCTTCGCCGGCGGCGTCACGCTCCCGCTCGAAGCGGTGCAGCGAGAAGACGTCGTCGACAGTCGTCTCCGGCTTCAGTCCGATGAAGACGTTGTAGCCGAAGAGCATCAACCCGCCGACCGGGACGATGTCCCGGGGCACGCAGTTGTTCCCGGTACGGATCCGCTCGGTGCTGAGCAGGCGCAGCTCGGTGCTGCCGAAGACCTCCAGCCGGCGGGCGTTCAGCCGCTCCGCCCGCCGGGCCAGCTCGCCGGCCTGCCCGACGAGCCGGTTCCGCAGCACCTCGTAGCTGCCCGCGTCCAGCCCGGCCGGGCCGCCCGCGTCCGCCCCGGTCGGCCCGGCCGCGTTCCCGCCGGTCGAACCGGGCACCGGCTCACTCACCGGCGCGCTGCCGCGGACCGGCCAGGGCGGCCAGCGGGGTGTCGGCCACGCCGAGGCGCTGCGCGGCGTTCAGCAACTCCTGGAGCTTGCCCTTGTCCGCGCCGCCGGCCCGCATCTGCTGCAACAGGAAGGCGGAGAGGGTCAGGTTCTGCACGTCACCGGTGTTCACCGAGCCGAGGATCCGGGTCAGGTCGTCGGTGAAGCTGGCGGTGCCGTCCAGCCACGGCTGGGTGAGCCCACGGGCCACCTCGGAGTGCGCGACGAAGCCGTCCACGCTCTTGCCGAACGAGATCGAGCTGAGCAGCCGGTCGAAGAAGACGCTGTCCCCGCCGACGATGTCGATGTTCGCCTTCTCCAGGCCGGTGGAGATCAGCCTCGCCTGCGCCTCGGCGACCTGCCGCTGCGCGTCCAGCCCGGCGAGCCGGACCTCCTTCTCCAGCTCCAGCCGCAGCCGGTACTCCTCGTGCTGGCGGGTGGCGTCGTCCAGCGCGGCCATCGCCGCCGCCTTGTCGGTGAGGCCCTCGGCCTCGCCCTTCAGCTTCTCGCGTACCGCCTCCGCGGCCAGCAGGGCCTTGTCGCGCTCGACGGCGACCTCCGCGCGACCGACCTTCTCGATCGCCTCGGCGCCCCGCTCGCGGACCTGCACCTCGGCCAGGCCGACGGCCGCCGCCTCGGCCTGGAGGCCCTCGGCCAGCCGGATCTTCGCCCGGGTGTCCAGCTCGGCGGCCTGCTGCCGGGCCTCGGCGAGGACCAGTTCCTCACGCGCCTTGAACTTCGCCGCCGCCTCGGCGGCCTCCGCCGCCTTGATGTCCTTGACCAGGTTCTCCTGCGCCTCGGCCTCGGCCTGGATGACCACCGCCTGACGGGTCCGCTCGGCCTCCTCGACCACCCGCAGCCGCTTGATGTTCTCCTCCTGCTCGGCGACGGTCTTGTCGACCGCGATCCGCTCTCGGACGACCTCGGCGATGGCCCGCTTCTCCGCCTCGACCTCCTTGTCCTTGGCGATCGTGCTGAGCTCCGTCTCCCGCTGCCGCCCGATGACCTCCAGCAGCCGGTCCTTCTCGATCCGCTCGGTCTCGATCGCGATGACCCGCTCCCGGTTCTTCTCGGCGACCGCGATCTCCCGGGTCCGGTTCTCGTGCTGGACGCCCAACTGCTCGTCGGTCCGGATGTTCGCCGTCTCCGCCCGCAGCCGCTCCTCCGCCCGGACCCGGGTGATCTCGGCCTCCTCGCGGGCCCGCACCGTCTCGATCTCACGCCGCTGCTTGGCCTCGGCGTCCGCCTGCCGCCGCTCCAGCTCCAGGATCGCCTCCCGGGCGTCGACGTTCTGCCGGGTGATCTCCTTTTCCTCGCTGCGCTGGAACTCGTTGGTCTTCACGTGTTCGATCGCGGTCAGCTCGGTGATCTTCCGAATGCCCTGAGCGTCGAGGATGTTCTTGGCGTCCAACTGGGACATCGGGGTCTGCTCGAGGAAGTCGATCGCCGCGTCCTCCAGGCTGTAGCCGTTGAGGTCGGTGCCGATCACCCGGATGATCTGGTCACGGAACTCGTCGCGCTTGGTGTAGAGGTCGACGAAGTCGAGCTGCTTGCCGACCGTCTTCAGCGCCTCCGAGAACTTGGCGTTGAAGAGCTCCTGGAGCGTCTCCCGGTCGCTGGCCCGGGCGGTGCCGATGGCCTGCGCCACCTTGATGACGTCCTCGGTGGTCTTGTTGACCCGGACGAAGAAGGTGATCCGGATGTCGGCCCGGATGTTGTCCCGACAGATCAGACCCTCGTTGCCGGTCCGCTCGATGTCGATGGTCTTCACCGAGATGTCCATGATCTCGGCCTTGTGCAGCACCGGCATGACGACCGCCCCGGTGAACGTGACGTCGACCCGGCGGACCTTGGAGACGATCAACGCCTTGCCCTGTTCCACCTTGCGGAACAGGCGGCTGACCAGGAAGACCACGCCGAGGGCGACGAGCAGGAGGACGGCGAGCAGTACGCCGATCCCGGTGGTGAGGACATCCATGGCTGAGCGCGCGGTGCCGGTCCGGTGGGGGCGGGCCGGGGGTGCCGCGCATCCTCCTTTCGATAAGGGTGCGGTGGCAGCGTGGGACGAACCGGCGGCGGGGTGACCGGCCGGTCGAGGCTGAACGGGGTGACCCGCCGTCGCGGGAGAGGGTCACCGACGGCGGTTACATCGGTGCGTGACGCGAAGGGTCGGGGTCGAAGGCGATGCCGGCGGGCATGACCCAGAAGAACTCGCCGTCGACGTCGTAGTCGTAGATCAGCGCGGAGCTGCCGGCGCGCAGTGGCTCGGCGCCGGGCTGGCGGACCTGGACGATCGCGGAGGAGCCGTCCGCCGCCGTCACCTCCGCCTGCCCGAAGTCGGCGGTCACCCGGCCGGTGCGGATGGTGCAGAGGCTGCCGACGAAGGCGTGCCGGCTGGCCTCCGTACCGGTGGGGAGGAGGCGGCTCAGCGGCACGGCGACCAGCCGGGTGACCAGCCAGGCGCCCAGCAGGGCCACCAGCAGCACCCCCACCGACAGGGCGACCCGGGCGCCGACACCGAGGCCGAGCCCGTCGAGCAGCACGGTGCCGGCCAGGCTGACGAACCAGGCCACCGCGACGAGCAGGGAGAACACGATGGCGGCGGGCAGCCCGCCCAGCCCGAGGCCGGCCAGGAAACCACCCGGCGCACCGTCGACGTCGAGGTCGTCGCCGAAGTCCAGCACGCCCGTCAGCACCAGCAGCCAGTAGCCGACGACCACCAGCAGCAGGAAGCTGAACAGCACGGTGGGGAAGCTGAGCGCCGTATCCAGAAACCCGGCCACCGCGAACCCCCTCCCCGTCACCGGCTAGGCCTCACCCCCGACCGGCAGGGTTGATCGTGACACGGGGAGTCAACGCCGGACGGCCGCCGAACGGTTGGTTTCGCGGCGGCCCGACCGGCCGGCCCGACCTGCGGAACCGACCGGCCCGGCGGGCAGCGGCGGGGTCAGCCCGGCAGGGCGATCCGGCCCGCCACCGCGGCGGCGGCGATGTCGGTGCGGTGGTGCGAGCCGGCCAGCTCGATGCCGCGTACCAGGGCGTAGGCGGCCTCCCGCGCCGCGGCCAGGTCGGGGCCGGTGGCCGTACCGCAGAGGACCCGGCCGCCGGCGGAGAGCAACGCGCCGTCGGAGGCCCGGCGGGCGGTGCCGGCGTGGATGACCCCCGGGCGGTCCGCGCCGGTGATCACGTCGCCGGTACGCGGCGCGGCCGGGTAGCCGTCGGCGGCCACGACCACGGTGACCGCCGCGCCGTCCCGCCAGCGCAGCGGCGGGTGCGCGGCCAGCGTGCCGGTCGCGGCGGCGTGCAGCAGCCCGGCGAGCGGCGTCTCCAGCAGCGCCAGGACCACCTGGGTCTCCGGGTCGCCGAACCGGGCGTTGAACTCGATCACCCGCGGCCCCGCGGCGGTGATCGCCAGCCCGACGTAGAGCAGCCCGGCGAAGGGCGTGCCCCGGCGGCGCATCTCCGCCAGCGTCGGATGCACCACGTCGCGCATCACCTCGTCGACCAGGCCGGGCGGCGCCCAGGGCAGCGGCGCGTACGCCCCCATGCCGCCGGTGTTCGGGCCGGTGTCGCCGTCGCCGGCCCGCTTGAAGTCCTGCGCGGGCAGCAGCGGCAGCGCCGCCTCGCCGTCGGTGACCACGAAGAGCGAGACCTCCGGGCCGGCGAGGTACTCCTCGATCACCACCCGGCCGCACTCCCCGGCGTGCTGGAGCGCCACGGCCCGGTCCTCGGTGACGACGACGCCCTTGCCGGCGGCCAGGCCGTCGTTCTTCACCACGTACGGCGGGCCGAACTCGTCCAGCGCCCGGCCGGCGCTCTCGGCGTCGGCGCAGGTGAAGGCGCGGGCGGTGGGCACACGCGCGGCGAGCATGACGTCCTTCGCGAACGCCTTGGAGCCCTCCAGCCGGGCCGCCTCCGCCGACGGGCCGAACGCGGGGATGCCCTTGGCGCGCACCGCGTCCGCGACGCCGGCCACCAGCGGCGCCTCCGGCCCGATCACCACCAGGTCGGCGCCGAACTCGACCGCGAGCCCCGCGACGGCCGCCGGATCGGTCGCCTCGACCGCCCGCAGCTCCGCCACCCCGGCAATCCCCGGGTTACCCGGTGCCGCGGTCAGCGCCTCGACGGAAGGATCCCCGGCCAACCCGAGCGCGAGCGCATGCTCCCGCCCGCCACCACCCACAAGAAGAACCCGCACGACCCCGCATCCTACTGACCCCACCCCCGCCCCCGTTGATCATGAAGTTGTTGTCTCGAAACGCCGCGGCGACGGGCAACAGCTTCATGATTAACGCGGAGAGTCGGGCGGGTGAGGTCAAGGGAGGAGGGGGTGGCGGACTACGTTTTCTTCGCGGCCGGGGCCCACGCCTACGACGCTGACGCGGGTGCCGGTGAGTTCTTCGATGCGGGCGATGTAGCGTCGCGCGTTTTCGGGGAGCTCGTCCTCGGTGCGGGCCTTGGTGATGTCTTCCCACCAGCCGTCGAGCTCTTCGTAGATCGGCGTGGCGTGGTGGAACTCGGTCTGGGTCATCGGCATGTCGTCGACCCGCTCGCCGTTGATCTCGTACCCGACGCAGATCGGCACCTTCGGCAGGCCGGTGAGCACGTCCAGCTTGGTGACCACCAGGTCGGTCACGCCGTTGAGGCGGGACGCGTACCGGGCGACGACCGCGTCGAACCAGCCGGCGCGGCGCTCCCGGCCGGTGGTCGTGCCGTACTCGTGGCCGATCTTGACCAGGTGCCGGCCGTTGTCGTCGAAGAGCTCGGTCGGGAACGGCCCGGCGCCCACCCGGGTGGTGTACGCCTTGCTGACCGCGATGACCCTGGTGATCGCGGTCGGCGGGATGCCGGCGCCCACGCACGCCCCGCCGGCCGTCGGGTTCGACGAGGTGACGAAGGGGTACGTGCCGTGGTCCATGTCGAGCATGGTGGCCTGGGCGCCCTCCAGCAGCACGGTCTCGCCGCGGTCCAGCGCGTCCCAGAGCATCACCCGGGTCTCCGCGATGTACGGCCTGAGCCGCTCCGCGTACTCCAGGTACTCCTCGATCGTCGCGTCGACGTCGATCGCCTTGCGGTTGTAGACCTTGAACAGCAGCTGGTTCTTCTCGCGCAGCGCCAGCTCCAGCTTCTTGCGCAGGATGCCCGGGTCGAGCAGGTCCTGCAGCCGGATGCCCATCCGGGCGACCTTGTCGCCGTACGCGGGGCCGATGCCGCGGCCGGTGGTGCCGATCCGGGCGGAGCCGAGGTAGCGCTCGACGACCCGGTCCAGCGCCCGGTGGTGCGGCATGATCAGGTGCGCGTCGCCGGAGATGCGCAGCCGCGAGACGTCCACGCCCCGCTCGGCGAGGCCGTCGATCTCCTGCAGCAGCACCTTCGGGTCGACCACCACGCCGTTGCCGATGATGATCATCGCGCTGGGTGAGAGGGCACCCGAGGGCATGAGGTGCAACGCGTACTTCTGGCCGTCCGGGGTGATCACCGTGTGGCCGGCGTTGTTGCCGCCGGAGTAGCGCACCACGTAGTCGACCCGCTCACCAAGCAGGTCGGTAACCTTGCCCTTGCCCTCGTCGCCCCACTGAGCGCCAAGGAGCACGATCGCTGGCATCTTTTCCGCCTCCAGAAGGCTCGGGTGCCAGGTGGCGACCGGTTGGCGAGCCCGGGGTGTCAGGCTAACAAGTAGTGACGGCGCGGCTGGCAGGGGTCGCGGCGAGAGGCAGGAGGCTCGGCCGGTGTACGACGTGGTGCTGCTCACCCTCGGCTCGGAGCGGGACGCTCCCGGTGGGGGCTGCGGCAGCGGTGGAGCCTGCTGCGGTGGCGCCGACGAGGCCGCCGGGGAGAAGACCGAGGAGCGCTGCGAGACGCCGCGCGTACCGGTGCTGGCCTGCGCGGACGCGCTGACCGCCCGCGGAGCCCGGGTGGAGATGGTCACGGCCCGCTCGGACGCGGAGATCGACGAGGTGCTGGCCCGGCTCGACGGCCCGCCGCGCTCCGACGGCCTGACCTGGCCGGACCCGGATTCGAAGACCCGGCTCGTGGTCGCCACGGCCAGTGACGGTCAGTTGCGCGCCGTCGTGCGCCGGCTCGTCCGGCGGTACGCCCCGCCGCCCAGTCGCCGCCCCGCCGACCTGCCCGCGAACCGGACCGTGCCGGACCTGCCGACGGTCGGCGTACTCCCGTTGGATCCGGCCCGGAGCGGCACGCACCGCGACCTGGCCGCGCAGCTCGGGCTGCCCCGCGACCCGGCGGCGGTGGCCGCGGCGGTGCTGGACGGCAGCGCCCGGCGGCTCGACCTGCTCCGCAACGACGGCGGCTCGGTGACACTGGACGGCGCGCTGCTCGGCGCGGCCGACGAGGCCGGCCGGCCGCTGCACTGGCGGGCCCGGGTCGAGGTGGACGACGCCGTCCTCTCCGACGGCGACGAGCCGATCATGGCCTGCGCGGTCGGCAACGCCGGCGGGTACGCGCGCCTCGACGACGTGGCGCTGCTGGCCGACCCGGACCCGACCGACGGCCGGGTCGAGGTGGCGGTAGCCGTTCCCGTGGTGACCCGGACGGCGTTGGGCCGGAAGCGGGTACGGCTGGAGGTGCGCCGGGCCCGGGGTCGCGCGGTGGCGGTCGTCCCGCGCGACGAGAAGGTGCCCTTCCTCGACGACGGCGTCGAGGGCGAGCTGAGCCGGAAGCGGTCCTGGTGGATCGAGCCGGGCGCCTGGGCGGTGTGGACGGTCTGACCCCCCGTCGATCCGTGGGCGGGCCCCCGGGAAATCCGGACGGCCTATCCTCGGCGGGAGGAATGGGGAGGAACCGTGGTGCACGAGAACGCCGACCGGGCCCACGTGCCGGGCCAACAGCCGGTGCCCGAGCGGGACATCGAACCGCTCTGGCCGCCGGACCCGGCCGAGCCGGTCACCGCCCAGCCGTGGGCGGTGCCGACCCAGCCCGCCGCACCCGCCTGGCCCACCCCGCCGCCGAACGGAAACCCGCCGGCTCCCGCCGATGAATCCGCGCCGGCCGGTTGGGCGTTGACCGCGCCGCCCGGCGCGGGCGCCTGGCCACCCGCTCCGGCCTGGGCACCGCAGCACCCCGCCGACCAGGCCGCCGCTCGACCGGACCTGGGCGAATCCGGGCCCATCCCCGACGGCGGGACGCCCGGGCGGCGCGCCACGCAGCCGGCGGTCGACCTGGACCTGCCGTTCACCCTCGACCAGCCCACGGCGATCGGACCCGGCATCCCGGCGACCTCCGGTGCCGACGCCGTTTCGAACCCGGTGACCGACGCCGTGGGAAACCCGGCGACCGGCGACTCGGACCCGGCGCGGTACCCGGCGGCCGGGTCCGACGCCACGCCGGAGGCGGCAGCGGGGACCGACCTTCCCGCCGCCGGGCCCGAGGACGACGCGGATGACGCCAGCGGAGACGGCCGGACCGAGGCCGGCCCGGCGGCGGGCGTGCCCCGGAATCCGGGCGAGTCGCCGTGGGCCCAGCCGCCGCAGCGGCTGACCACCGCACCGACCGAGCCACCCGGGAACGCGACCGGCCCGGCGGAGACCGCCCCGACCCCGCTCGCCGCAGCCGGCGACGCGGTCCCGCCGCCGGCCGCCGAAGCACCCCACCCCGAACAGCCCGACGAGGCGCCCGCCCCGCCCCGGCTCGGGCCGTTCCCGCCCGCGCCCGGCCTACCGGTCCACCGCCCCGACCAGCAGCCGCCGGCACCCGGACCGGTCCCGGCGTACGGCGACGGCACGAGGTACCCGCCAACGCCGCCGTACGGCCAGCCCGGCTATCCCGGCACGTCCGCGTACCCGCCGCCGCAGGCGCCCGGGCCGACCCCGGCCGCCCCGCCCGGCTGGTACCCGCCGGCCTGGCCGCAGCAGCCCGGCCCGCCGCCGCAACTGCCGGTCCCGCCGCAGCCGACGCCCGTGGCGTACCCGGACCCGGTCTGGACGCCGGAGACCGGCGCCACCCCGACCGCCGAGGACTTCGCCCGCCGCCGGCAGGCCCGGCCGGTGGACCCGGTGGCCACCATGGGCGTCCGGGCCGTGGTCAACCGGATGGGGCTGGTCCGGCTCGCGCCCGGGCGGCACGAGCAGGAGCTCAAGCGCGACATCGAGATGGTCCGCCGCAACTTCGGCGGGCTGCGGCAGGTGACGGTGGTCAACCCGAAGGGCGGCGCCGGGAAGACCGTGGCGATCCTGCTGCTCGCCATGACGTTCGGGCAGAAGCGCGGCGGCTACGTGCTGGCCTGGGACAACAACGAGACCCAGGGCACCCTGGGGATGCGGGCCCAGCAGGACTTCCACTCCCGTACGGTCCGGGACATGCTGCGCGACCTGGGCCAGTTCCAGGGCGCGCACGGCCGGGTCGGCGACCTGTCGCAGTACGTCCGCTCGCAGGGCGAGGGGATGTTCGACGTGCTCGCCTCGGACGAGTCGGCGACCGGCGGGGAGATGCTGACCGCGGCCGCGTTCGCGGAGATCCGCGAGGTGGTCAGCCGCTTCTACAAGCTGATCTTCGTGGACACCGGGAACAACGTCCGGGCGCAGAACTGGCAGGCCGCGATGGACGCCACCGACCAGTTGGTGGTCACCATGTCGGCCCGGAACGACTCGGCGGAGACCGCCGCCCGGATGCTCGACCATCTGGAGCAGAGCGGTCGGCAGCGGCTGGTCCGGCAGGCGGTGACGGTGGTGTCGATGCCGCCGTCCCGCAAGGAGATCGACCTGCCGGCGATCCAGGAGCACTTCGCCGCCCGGACCCGGGCCGTGCTGCTCGCGCCGTACGAGCGACTGATCGACACCGGGGAGCCGATCCGGTACGGGCAGCTCTCCTCGGCGACCAGGGACGCCTGGTTGAAGATCGCCGCCGCGGTCGCCGAAGGGCTCTGAACAGGCACGACGGCCGGCCCGACCAGGTGTCGGACCGGCCGTCGGCGCGGGTCAGTTGCTGGCCAGGGCGTCGCCGGCGGCCGGGTCGCAGTCGCGGAGGAACTGGGCGCAGCGGGCCGCCTCGTCCGCCTCGCCGATCTCACCGGCGGCCCGGGAGAGCACGTAGAGGCAGCGCAGGAAGCCCCGGTTGGGCTTGTGCGACCAGGGCACCGGGCCGTGGCCCTTCCAGCCGCTGCGGCGCAGCTGGTCCAGACCGCGGTGGTAGCCGGTGCGCGCGAACGCGTACGCGGGAATGACCTGGCCCTTGGCGAACGCGCGAGTGGCCAGCGCCGCCCAGGCCGCGCTGTGGGTCGGGAAACGGGCCGCCACCTCGGCGTACGCCTCGTCGGTGTCCTGCTCGGCGGCGTCGGCCAGGGCGGCGTCGGCCTCCTCGTGCGCGGGCAGGAGGGTGGCCGGTGGCTCAGGCAACAGGTTCTGCATCGCCCCATTCAACCCGCTTCGCCCGGGGGCGCGCGAGGGGGTCCGGCGAACCCGGTCGGCTGAACGGATGAGGGCTTCGTCACGCCTGCGGCCCGCCGCGCACGTACCCGCGGCCCATGCCCCGCAGCGATGTTTTCCATTACAACTATTGGTCCGGAGCCTCCCCAGGACCCGGTTACGCAGGAGCCCGGCGGCCCGACCGCCGGGCTCCTGCCCGTCCTGCCGGGGTTTGCCGGGTTGCCCGCTCCGGGCAGGATGACCTGGTGCCGACCCCACCCCCCGCAGACGTCATCGAGCCGCACGACACCAGCGTCCACGAGATCGAGACCCGCGCCGACTTCGACCGGCGGCTGGCCACCGGCAGCCTCGCCGGGATGACCGTGCAGGGCCTCCGGCTCGACCTCGACCCGGTCCCCGACCTGACCGGCACCGAGATCACCGGCACCCTCTTCGTGGGCTGCCGGTTCGCAGACCGCGAGGTCGGCGCCGACCTGGTCCGCCGCGGCGCGAACGTGGTGCCGCCCTTCTCCGGGCTGCCCTACCCGACCCAGCCGTCCCACCTCTACACGCCGGACGACCTGGCCGCCGGCTTCGCCGAGGGTGGCTTCGCCGGGATGTACGACACCCGGGTGTACGAGCACTTCCGCGCCCACGGCGGGGCCCTGCCGGACGTCCGCGAGGCGCTCGGCCAGCGGCTGCACGACCACGGGGTGGACAACGCCCTGGCCGACGCCACCCGGGCCTGGCTGGCCGCGCACGGGCCGCAGTCCGTGGTGGGCGTGATGGGCGGGCACGCGGTGCCGCGCGGCAGCGCCGCGTACCGGATGGCGGCGGTGCTGGGCTGGGAGCTGGCCCGGGCCGACCGGCTGGTGGTGACCGGCGGCGGTCCGGGCGTGATGGAGGCGGCCAACCTCGGCGCGTTCCTCGCGTCCCGGCCGGCGGAGGAGCTGACCGCCGCGATCGACCTGCTCGCCACCGCCCCCGACTTCACCGACCACGACCGGTACACCTCCGCCGCCCTGGCGGTACGCCAGCGGTACGCGCCCGGGCCGGCGCTGCCCGCGCAGCGCCCAGCGGCGGCCGGCACCGAGTGGGCCCGCTCGGGCGGGCTGGCCATCCCCACCTGGCTGTACGGGCACGAGCCGGCGAACCTCTTCGCCGGGCGGATCGCGAAGTACTTCTCCAACGCGATCCGGGAGGACACCATCCTGCGGCTGGCCCGGGGCGGGATCGTCTTCGCGCCCGGCCGGGCCGGGACGGTGCAGGAGGTGTTCCAGGCGGCCACCAAGACGTACTACGGCACCGACGGGGCGAGCGGCGCGTACGTCTTCCTCGACCGGGCGTACTGGACGACGGAGCTGCCGGTCGAGACGCTGCTGCGGCCGCTGCTGGCCGCCTCGCACTTCGGCGACCTGTCGGCGACGGTGCACCTGACCGACGACGTCCGCGAGGCGGTCCGGGTGCTGACCGCGGCGGCCTGACACGGCGAGGGCCGGCCCCCACACGGGAGCCGGCCCCTCCGGGGTACGTGCTGGTTACTTCATCTTGGTGCCGGTGGAGCGCAGGTGCTCGCAGGCCTCCACGACCCGGGCGGCCATGCCGGCCTCGGCGGCCTTTCCCCAGACCCGCGGGTCGTACATCTTCTTGTTGCCGACCTCGCCGTCGACCTTCAGCACGCCGTCGTAGTTGCGGAACATGTGGTCCGCGACCGGCCGGGTGAAGGTGTACTGGGTGTCGGTGTCGATGTTCATCTTCACCACGCCGTAGTCCAGCGCCTCCCGGATCTCCGAGAGCAGCGAGCCGGAG
This sequence comes from Micromonospora sp. IBHARD004, assembly GCF_052814115.1. Taxonomy (NCBI): domain Bacteria; kingdom Bacillati; phylum Actinomycetota; class Actinomycetes; order Micromonosporales; family Micromonosporaceae; genus Micromonospora; species Micromonospora sp. IBHARD004. Next base: position 181,171 of record NZ_CP199934.1, on the reverse strand, counting down.
CCGCCGTGGAAGACCAGGCTGAGCGGCTTCTCCTTGCCGTACTTGGCGCCGACCGCCATCTGGATGTGGTCGAGCACCTCGGGGCGGAGCTTGACGTTGCCCGGCTTGTAGACGCCGTGCACGTTGCCGAAGGTCAGCGCCGCCATGTAGCGGCCCTTCTCGCCCAAGCCGAGCGCCTCGACCATGGCCAGGCCGTCCTCGACGGTGGTGTAGAGCTTCTCGTTGATGGCGTTCTCGACGCCGTCCTCCTCGCCGCCGACCACGCCGACCTCGATCTCGAGGACGATCTTGGCCTCGGCGGCCCGGTCCAGCAGCTCGGCGGCGATCTGCATATTCTCCGCCACCGGCACCGCGGAGCCGTCCCACATGTGCGACTGGAACAGCGGCTCCTGGCCGGCAGCGACGCGCTCCTTGGAGATCTGCATCAGCGGCCGGACGAACTTGTCCAGCTTGTCCTTCGGGCAGTGATCGGTGTGCAGCGCGATGTTCACCGGGTAGTTCTTGGCCACCTCGCGGGCGTACGCCGCGAACGCCACCGCGCCGGTGACCATGTCCTTCACGGACGGGCCGGAGAGGTACTCCGCGCCACCGGTGGACACCTGGATGATGCCGTCGCTCTCCGCGTCGGCGAAGCCCTTCAGCGCCGCGTTCAGCGTCTGCGAGGAGGTCACGTTGATCGCGGGGTACGCGTACCGGCCGGCCTTGGCGCGGTCCAGCATCTCCGCGTACGTTTCGGGGGAAGCGATGGGCATGTCTAACGCTCCTTACTTACCGCTCTCGGCCGTGCAGGCCGCTGTCTTCCATGGGTGCGCCGGACCGCGCTGTCCACCGCGGGCAGTATCCCGTAGAAGGTGGCGACGGGCACAACCGACCCGGGGCCAGCCCACCGGCGCGCTCACCGGCTCTCCAGGCGGTCCGGCACGACGACGCTGATCAGCCAGCTCACCACCGCCATCACGATGGCGCCCCAGAAGGCCGCCCAGAAGCCGTCCACGTGGAACGGCAGATCCAGCCCCCGGGCGATCCAGTCGGTGAGCAGAAACAGCAGCGCGTTCACCACGAGCGCGAACAGACCGAGGGTGAGCAGGTAGAACACGCAGCCGAACACCTTGATGACCGGCTTGAGCACCGCGTTGACCACGCCGAAGATGAGCGCCACCACGACCAGGGTGAGCGCGGTGTTGGCGCCGTTGCGGCCGGTCACCTCGACCCCGGGCACGATGAGCGTGGTGACCCACAGCGCGATCGCGGTGATCGCCAGTCGGATCAGAAAGCCCACGTCCCCATCCTGGCACCGGGGTCCCGGGTACGGAGGAACAATCCGCCGACTCCGGTTCCGCTCGGCTCCGAGCAGGCTGCGTGCGCAGCCCGTACGGTGTGTGGGTAGCTGCCCGCACCGAGATCCAGGGAGGGACGATGGGTCAGCCCGACGAGGACTTCGCCCCGAGCGACCACCTCGCTCCGGAGGAACGGGATCTGGAGGCGGAACCGGCCGACGCCGTCGAGCAGGCGATCTCCACCGACCCGAGCGACGCCGAGACCGAGCCGCACCGCGGCCTGGAGGTCGCCGACTGGGACGCGATGGAGCAGGCCCGGGTGGTCGCCGGCGACGAGGACGACTACCGCTGACCCTCACTCCAGGCCGGTCACCCGGTCCGGGTGGGCAGCCGTCCACTCACCGAGCCGGTCGTCCCGCAGCGCGGTGAGGAACCCCGGGCTCAGCGTGGGGTCGAGCCGGAACCGGTAGCTGGGCTTCTCGACGTACTTGACCGGCAGGACCACCGCGACCGGCGGGGCGCCGGTCCCCTGCGCGGCCACCGCGAGCAGCGCCGGCAGCGACGTCTCGCCCGTCTCGGTCACCAGGCCGGTGCCGACCTGCCTGAGCAGCGTGGAGAGCAGCACCGGGTTCGTCAGCACACCCCGCTCGTCGACCCGGCGGAGCAGGCCGGCCGCGTACCGCTGCGCGTTGCGGTCGCGGTCCAGGGAGCCGTCGGGCATCCCGTACCGCTGGCGGAGCAGGTCCACCGAGGCGGCGCCGTCGAGCTGCTGGCAGCCGGCGGGGAACACCCGGCGGGTGTGCACGGAGCGGACCTCCGCCGGCAGGCAAACCGGCACGCCGCCGACCGCGTCGGCCAGCTTGCGCAGCGCCGGGTACGTCAGCACGGCGCCCGCGTCGATCCGTACGCCGGTGGTGTCGGAGACCACCCGCCGGGTCAGCGCGTAGCCGCGGGCCAGGTCCGGGCGCGGCGTGCCGGCGCCGAAGGACAGGCTCGCGTTGAGCTTGTTTCTGCCGTGGCCGGGGATCGACACCTCCAGGTCACGCGGGAGCGAGACCAGGTAGAGCCGGCTGCGGTCCGCCGGTATGTGCACGAGCAGCACCGAGTCGGCGAACCGGTAGGGCCGGTCCGCCGGCCCGTCCGCCCCGACCAACAGCACGTTCAGCGCCCCGGTGGGCTTCGACGGCGCGGGGCCGACCAGCAGCTCCGCGGGCGCCGGACGGTCCGGGGTGAACGCCGGCACGCCGACCAGGGCGGCCACGACCAGCGCCAACGCCGTACCGCCGAGGCGGAGCCGGAACCGGCGGCGCCGCCGCCGGACCACGGACCGCTCGATGGCGGAGCGGACCGGCCCGGTGGGCGGGGTCAGCGTCTCGTGTCGCGCGAAGGCGGCCCGCAGGTCGTCCTCGATCATCAGCAGGCCTCCACGTACTCGGCTCGGAGGGTGGCCAGCGCCCGGGAGATGCAGGAGCGGACGGTGCCGACGGCGCAGCCGAGGATCTCGGCGATCTCGGCGTCCGGCAGGTCCTCGTAGTAGCGCAGCACCAGCGTGGCCCGCTGCCGGCGGGGCAGCCGGGACAGCCAGGACCAGACCTGGTCCCGGTCCACCGCGGACTGCGCGTGGTCGGTCGGTGCGGGCACTCCCTCGTCCGGCTCGCCGCGCAGCAGCACCCGGCGCGCCCACGACCCACGCCGCCAGTCGACGTACTGGTTGGTGAGCATCCGGCGGACGTACCGCTCCGGCGAGTCGGTCCGCGCCACCCGCCGCCAGTTCAGCTGGACCCGGACCATGGTGTCCTGCACCAGGTCCTGGGCCTGGTGCGGATCTCCGGTCAGCATCACCGCGTACCGCAGCAGAGCACCCAGCCGCGAGTCGGCGAACTCCTCGTACGTCACTGCACCTCCCGGTGTCCCGCCCTGTTGACGGGTGCGGGCCGGCGAAACGTTGCGGCGGCGCCGCTCATCCTTTCGGCTCATTCCCGCATCGATCTGCGACCAGGGGCAGCGGCGCGCCTTAAGGGTTCTTTAAGATCCACGAGCTCCACCTGCACCCCCACGGGAGGAACCCACCAATGTTCACGCACCCCACCCGGCGCTGGCTGGCCGGGCTCGGCGTCGCAGGCGCGTTCATCGCCGCCTCCGCCACCCCCGCCGCGGCCGAGGAACCCGCTGTCGCGCTGGGTCTCTACTTCAACGACACCACCATCGCCGTCGGCAGCGAGGGCAAGATCGAGTCGCCCATCGTGTACGCCAGCGAGCCGGTGGTGGTCAACAACCTCACCGTCCGCTACGACTACTCCGGGCTCGCCGGCAAGGCGCAGCTCACCCCGGAGATCGAGGGCGACTGCACCACGCCGGAGGAGAACGTCCTGGTTTGCCAGGAGCACTTCGAGATCGGCATCGACGACTGGGGTATCGCCGGCCTGCTCGCCGTCAACATCGCGCCGACGGCCGGCGCGAAGGACGGCGACTCCGGTGACCTGAAGGTCACGGTCAGCGCGGACGGCGCGAAGTCGGCCAGCCACACCGCCAAGGTGAAGATCGGCGAAGGCGTGGACCTCGCCGGCGGTCCCGAGGTGACCCGCAGCGCCGCCCCGGGCGGCACGTTCACCGCGCCGCTCGCGCTCAGCAACGTCGGTGAGACCTCCGCGAAGGGCGCGGTGGTCATCTTCGACCAGGACTACGGCATCCGCACGAGCAAGCACTACAGCAACTGCACCTACGCGGACGACTGGCTGCGCACCTGCCGCTTCACCGACACGATCGTGGCGGCCGGCGAGACCTTCGCCGCGTCGGTGCCGTACGCGCTGGCCAAGGACACCTACGCCCCCGGCGCCCAGTACGGCTACCACAACTGGATGACCGTCGACGAGTTCGACGACTTCACCGCCTACCTGGACAGCCGGGGCATCTCCATCGGCGAGCCGGGTACGGACGAGGCTCTGGTGCTCACCAAGCAGCCGGCCGCGCAGGCGCAGTCCTTCCAGGCCGACCCCAACCCGGAGAACAACTGGTCGGGCATGCAGGTCAAGGTCACCGGCAAGAACGGCGTGGACCTCGCCGCGATCGGCGACGAACTCACCGGCAAGGCCGGTGCCGTCGTCACCGCCACCGTCGGCGTCCGGAACAACGGCCCCGCGTCGCTCGACTTCGGTCGCGTCGGCGCGCCGGTGACGAAGATCGACGTGACGGTCCCGACCGGCACGACCGCCGTGCAGGTGCCGGACAACTGCGTGCCGATGAAGGGTGACGACGCCGACTGGGAGGAGCCCGGCAAGCCGGGCGCCAAGGCGTACCGGTGCTTCCCGGACATCTTCATCGGTGTCGGCGAGGAGCAGACCGTGGAGCTCGGCCTCCGGATCGACAAGGTCGTCCCGAACGCCACCGGCACGGTCACCATCAACGCCAAGTGCCAGTGCGAGGGCTTCCAGGACGACACCAACCCGGCCAACGACACCGCGAAGCTCGTGGTGAACGCGGCCCCGGGCGGCGGTAACGGCGGTAACGGCGGTGGCGAGGGTGGCGGCGGCACGCTGCCGATCACCGGTAGCTCGACCGCGCTGATCGCCGGCCTCGGCGCGCTGCTGCTCGCCGCCGGCGCGGGCGGCTACGTGGTGGCCCGCCGCCGCAAGACCCGCTTCGTCGCCTGACGGATCCCGCACCACCCAGCGACACCCGGTGCCCCGCCGACCACCCGGTCGGCGGGGCATCGCCGTACCGGCCGCGGTAGGAAAACGGGACGACGCAAGATCGATCTTGCTGGCACCATCGACGGCGTGCTGCTCACCCTGACGACCACCCACCGGCCGGCGACCGACCTCGGTCACCTGCTGGTCAAGCATCCGGACCGCGTGCAGAGCTTCGACCTGCCGGCCGGCACCGCGCACGTGCTCTACCCGGAGGCGGGCGAGCAGCGCTGCACGGCCGCGCTGCTGGTCGAGGTCGACCCGCTCCGGCTGGGCGGCGGTCGCGGCCGCGGGAAGGCGCAGGCGGCGACCCCGGAGAACTTCACCCTCGGGCAGTACGTCAACGACCGCCCGTACGCCGCGTCCAGCCTGCTCTCCTCGGCGCTGGCCAAGGTGTTCCGGTCCGCGCTGCGCGGCGAGTCCCGGGACCGGCCGGAGCTGGCCGCCACCCCGATCCCGCTGGAGGTCCGGGTGCCGGTGCTGCGCTGCCGGGGCGGCGCGGAACTGGCCGTACGGGTCTTCGCCCCGCTGGGCTGGACCGCGACGGCCGACCCGATCCCGCTCGACGAGACGCACCCCGAGTGGGGGGACAGCCGGTACGTCGCGCTGACCCTCGCCGGCACGTTCCGGGTGGCCGACGCGCTCAACCACCTGTACGTCCTGCTGCCCGTGCTGGACGACGCCAAGCACTACTGGGTGGCGCCGGACGAGGTGGACAAGCTGCTCCGGGCCGGCGCCGGCTGGCTGGCCGACCACCCGGAGCGGGCCCTGATCACCCGTCGCTACCTGGCGCACCGGCGGGCCCTGGCCGGCCAGGCCCTGGCCCGGCTGGCCGAGCTGCGCCTCGCCGACGAGCCCTCGGCCGACGACAGCGTGACCGACGAGCCGACGTCCGAGAGCGCTCCGCGCGCCTCGCTGGCCGTGCGGCGTCGGGAGGCGGTGCTGGCCGCGCTGCGGGCCAGCGGGGCGACCCGGGTGCTGGACCTGGGCTGCGGCGGAGGGGCGCTGCTCACCGCGCTCGCCGCCGACCGGCGGTTCACCGAGATCGTCGGCACCGACGTGTCCAGCCACGCGCTGACCCTGGCCGCCCGCCGGCTCCGGCTGGACCGGCTGCCGGAGCGGCAGCGGGACCGGATCCGGCTGTGGCAGTCGGCGCTGACCTACCGGGACGACCGGCTGCGTGGGTACGACGCGGCGGTGCTGATGGAGGTGATCGAGCACGTCGACCCGCCCCGGCTGCCCGCGCTGGAGGACGCCGTCCTCGGCCACGCCCGGCCCGGCACGGTGGTGGTGACCACCCCCAACGTCGAGTACAACGTCCGCTACGAGGGGCTCGGCGCGGGCCGGTTCCGGCACGCCGACCACCGCTTCGAGTGGACTCGGGCCGAGTTCGCGTCCTGGGTCGGGCGGGTCGCCGCGTCGTACGGCTACACCGCCACGATCAGCGGGATCGGCGACGACGACCCCGGGGTGGGCGCACCGACCCAGCTGGCCGTGCTGACCCGGCAGGAGGAGAGCCGATGACCACCCTCGACATCCCCGAGCTCGCCCTGGTGGCGCTGGTCGGCGTCTCCGGCTCGGGCAAGTCCACCTTCGCCCGCCGGCACTTCCGGCCCAGCCAGGTGCTCTCCTCGGACGCCTTCCGGGCGATGGTCGCCGACGACGAGAACGACCAGTCGGCCTCGGCGGACGCGTTCGACGCACTGCACCACGTCGCCGGGGTCCGGCTGCGGCGCGGCCGGCTCACCGTGGTCGACGCGACCAACCTCCAGCCGCACGCCCGCGCCGCGCTGGTGAAGGTGGCCCGGGAACACGACGTGCTGCCGGTGGCGATCGTGCTGGACGTGCCCGAGGCGCTGGCCTGGGAGCGTACCGAGGGGCGCGCCGACCGGACCTTCGGCCGGCAGGTGCTGGCCCGGATGCAGCGCGACCTGCGGCGGTCGTACGGGCAGCTGGCCCGGGAGGGCTTCCGCAAGGTGCACGTGCTGCGCGGGGCCGAGGAGATCGACGCCGCCGAGATCCGGTACGAGAAGCTGTTCAACGACCGGCGGGAGCTGACCGGGCCGTTCGACATCGTCGGCGACGTGCACGGCTGCCGGGAGGAGCTGGAGGCGCTGCTGCTCCGGCTCGGCTGGACGCTGCGTCGCGACGACGCGGGCCGCCCGGTGGACGCCGTGCACCCGGCTGGTCGTACCGCGGTCTTCGTGGGTGACCTGGTGGACCGCGGCCCGGACTCCCCCGGCGTGCTCCGCCTGGTGATGGGCATGCTCGCGGCCGGGCACGCGATCTGCGTGCCCGGCAACCACGAGCAGAAGCTGCTGCGCAAGCTGCGCGGCCGGGACGTGCGGCTCACCCACGGCCTGGCCGAGACGATGGCGCAGCTCGACGCCGAGGACCCGACGTTCGTGGCGGAGGTGGCGGCCTTCGTCGACGGCCTGGTCAGCCACTTCGTGCTGGACGGCGGCCGGCTGGTGGTCGCGCACGCCGGGCTGAAGGAGGCCTACCAGGGCCGCGCCTCGGGCCGGGTCCGCGCGTTCGCGCTCTTCGGGGAGACCACCGGCGAGACCGACGAGTACGGCCTGCCGGTCCGCTACCCGTGGGCGCGCGACTACCGGGGCTCGGCCATGGTCGTGTACGGCCACACGCCCACCCCGGAGCCGGAGTGGGTGAACAACACCATCTGCATCGACACCGGCTGCGTCTTCGGCGGGCAGCTCACCGCGCTCCGCTACCCGGAGCAGGAGCTGGTCGCCGTCCCGGCGGTCAAGGAGTGGTACCCGCCGGTCCGCCCGCTGGTGGCGTCCACGCCAACCCGGCCGGGCACCGTGCTGGACCTGGCCGACGTCACCGGCCGCCGGCACATCGAGCACGCGTACGGGTCGCTGACCGTGCCGGCGGAGAACGCCGCCGCCGCGCTGGAGGTGATGAGCCGCTTCGCCGTCGACCCGGGCCGGCTGGTCTGGCTGCCGCCGACCATGGCCCCCTGCTCGACCTCGACCGTCGACGGGTTCCTGGAGCACCCGGCGCAGGCGTTCGCCGACTACCGGGCGGCGGGCGTCGAGCGGGTGGTCTGCGAGGAGAAGCACATGGGCTCGCGGGCGGTGGTGCTGGTCGAGCGGGAGCCCGGCCGGTTCGACGGCGGGGTGGTGCACACCCGGACAGGCCGGCCGTTCTTCGGGCCGCCGCTCGACGAGGAGCTGCTGGCCCGGGTCCGGGCCGCGGTGACCACGGTCGGGCTCTGGACCGAGCTGGGGACCGACTGGCTGCTGCTCGACTGCGAGCTGCTGCCCTGGTCGGCGAAGGCGGGTGGGCTGATCCGGGAGCAGTACGCGGGCGTCGGCGCCGCCGGCCGCGCCGCCCTGCCCGCGGTGCTCGCCACGTTGGACGCGGCGGCCGGGCGGGGGCTGCCGGTCGACGAGCTGCGCGGGCGGATGGCCGACCGGGCGGCGGAGATCGAGGCGTACTCGGCGGCGTACCGGGCGTACGTCGGGCCGACCGACGGGCTGCGCGGGGTGACCCTCGCGCCGTTCGCCGTGCTGGCCGGGGCCGGGGCGAGCTACGCCGACCGGGACCACGGCTGGCACCTCGACCTGGCGGACCGGCTCTGCGCGGCCGACCCGGAGTTCTTCACCCCGACGCGCCGCCGGGCGGTCGACCTGACCGACGCCGCGGCGGTGGCGGCGGCCACCGAGTGGTGGCTGGCGCTGACCGCGGCCGGCGGGGAGGGCATGGTGGTCAAGCCGTACGCCGGCCCGGCCGCCCGGTCGGCGCGGGGTTCGCTGCTCCAGCCCGGGATCAAGTGCCGGGGCCGGGAGTATCTGCGGATCATCTACGGCCCCGGGTACACCGAGCCGGGTCAGCTCGCCGCGCTGCGCCGGCGGTCGCTGGGCCGCAAGCGCGGCCTGGCCCTGCGCGAGCACGCCCTCGGCCTGGCCGCCCTGGACGCGCTGGCGGCGGACGCCCCGCTCTGGCGCCGCCACGAGCTGGTCTTCGCCATCCTCGCGTGCGAGTCCGAGCCGGTCGACCCCCGCCTCTGACCCGCGTGGCCCGGTCCGGCGCGACGCCGGACCGGGCTTCGGTAACCTGTGTGGCCGTGGACACAGCTGAGAAGACCCGGATGCTCTCCGAGAGCGTCGCCCTGAACCCGCTCGATCCGAAGGACCTGATCCACACCTTCGGGTTGATCGGCGTCTGGGCGATCCTCTTCGCCGAGACCGGCCTGCTGGTCGGCTTCTTCTTCCCGGGCGACTCGCTGCTCTTCCTGGCCGGCGTGGCCGCGTCGCCGGTGGCCGACGCGATCTTCGGCAGCGGCACCCGGCTCTCGCTGGCCGGCCTGCTGATCGGCGGGCCGCTCTGCGCGATCGCCGGCGCGCAGCTCGGGCACTGGCTGGGCCACCGGTACGGCCGCCGGATGTTCGACCGCCCCAACTCCCGCCTCTTCAAACGGGAGTACGTGGAGAAGGCGGAGTACTACTTCCAGAAGTTCGGCCCGGCGAAGGCCGTGGTGCTGGCCCGCTTCATCCCGATCGTCCGGACCTTCCTCAACCCGGTGGCCGGGGTGCTCGGCATGCCGGCCCGGCAGTTCCTGATCTGGAACATCGTCGGCGCGGTCCTCTGGGTGGACGGCATCCTGCTGATCGGCTACCTGCTCGCCGACCAGATCTACAACGCGATCGGCGACAAGATCGACCGGTACATCCTGCCGGTGGTCGCCCTGATCATCGTGGTCTCGGTGCTGCCGATCTTCTTCGAGTTCCTCCGCGACCGCCGGGCGCGCAAGCGCGGCGAGGCGGCGGCGATGGTCGCCGCGGCCAGCGCGGCGGGCGTGGTCGACGCGGTCCGCGACGCCGCCGACGGCGACGACCACCCGCGGCACGGCCCGCACGGCCACCGCGGCAGCTGATCCCGGACACGCCGATGGCCGGTCCCCTCGCGGGGGCCGGCCATCGGCAACGACCTGTCGACCTACGGGTGGTACGGATGACGGGCAGCCGTCACCGTCCGGTGGTGGCGCCACCCCTGGCACGCCACCCGACGTCACCCCGGGCAGGGATGACCATCCGGCCGTCGGACACGTCCGGTGTCAGCGGGCCTTCTTGGTGGCCCGCTTGCGCGGCGGGGTCAGCAGATCCGCGATCGTCGCGATCGCGCTCGGCACCAGCCGGTAGTACGCCCAGACACCGCGCTTCTCCCGCTCCAGCAAGCCGGCCTCGGTGAGGATACGCAGGTGGTGACTGACCGTCGGCTGAGAGAGGCCGAGCGGCGCGGTCAGGTCACAGACGCACGCCTCGCCCTCGGGGGCCGACTGGATCAGGCTGAGCAGCCGCAGCCGGGCGGGATCGGCGAGGGCCTTCAGGACCCCCGCGAGACGCTCGGCATCGGCACGTTCGATCGGCTCGCCGGCAAGCGGCGAGATCTGAGGCATGGTCATTTCAGCCAACGCAGTTCCCACGTATTCCATCCTTCCACCAGCAGCATCGATCCGCCTGCATATCAGCAGATCCGAATCGGCAAACTTTTACGCCACAAGGCCGAGGTCAGCCAACGTATAGGCCGCCCGATAAGGCAGTCCGGCGGCTCGCACCGCGTCGCCGGCACCTCGATCAACAATAACCGCCACGCCCACCACTTCGGCCCCGACCTCGCGCAGTGCCTCGACGGCGGTCAACACACTGCCACCCGTGGTCGAGGTGTCCTCCACCGCCAGGACCCGACGACCCGCGACCTCCGGCCCCTCGATCCGTCGTTGCAGACCGTGCGCCTTGCCCGCCTTCCGGACCACGAACGCGTCCAGCGGGCAGTCGGTCGCGGCGGCCGCGTGCAGCATCGAGAGGGCGACCGGATCGGCCCCCAGGGTCAGCCCGCCGACGGCGTCGTACTCCCAGTCGGCGGTCAGATCGCGCAGCACCCGGCCGACCAACGGCGCCGCCCGGTGATGGAGCGTGACGCGACGCAGATCGACGTACCAGTCCGCCTCGCGACCCGAGGAGAGCACCACCCGTCCATGGACCACAGCCAGGTCGGTAATGAATTTACGCAGGTCGTCGTGGTGCCCCATGGCGATAGAGGGTACTGCGCAAGTCTGGGAGCCGTCTGCGGGGTCCACCCGGGTCAACCCTGCGGGCGACGATGAGTGGCGATATCCGACTACTCTGCGCGACTGTCCACCCCGGTCGGCGCCGGCAGGCACCGCCGGCGGGACCGCCGCCCGGCCGGCGGACGCTCAGCCCTCGTCCCGTTCCACCCGGCCCCGGGTGTCCCGGGCGACCCCGCGCAGCAGCCGCCGCGGCGCGTGCCGCAGACCCGCCACCGCCAGCTTGTACTTCCAGTTCGGAACGCTGACCAGCTTGCCTTTCCCCAGGTCACGCAACCCTTCGGCGACCACGTCGTCGGCCTTGAGCCACATCCAGCGCGGGGTCGCGGACATGTCGATGCCGGCCCGCTCGTGATAGCCGGTGCGGGTGTAGCCGGGACAGAGCGCCATCACCCGTACGCCGAGCGGAGCCACCGAGCGGGCGATCGATTCACTGAAATTCGTCACCCACGCCTTGCTCGCCGAGTACGTCGAACCGGGCATGACCACCCCGAAACCCGCAACCGAAGAGACATTTATCACTGTCCCTCGCCCGCGTTCGATCATCGGGGCGAGGGCGGCGTGGGTCAGCCGCAGCACCGCCAGCACGTTGAGCCGCAGCAGCCGGGCCTCGTCCTCCACCGTCGACCGGAGGAACGGGGTGTTCAGGCTGATCCCGGCGTTGTTGACGAGCAGCTCGACCGGTGGGCCGGCGGCGAGCCGGCGCTCCACCGCCGCGCAACCGTCGTCGGTGGACAGATCGGCGGAGATCGTCTCGACCTCCCGGCCGTACCGGCCGGTCAGCTCGGCGGCCGTGGCGTCCAGCCGGCCGGCGTCCCGGGCGACCAGGACCAGGTCCCAGCCGTCGGCGGCGAGCCGGTGCGCGAAGGCGGCCCCGATGCCGGCGCTGGCGCCGGTGATCAGGGCACGTCCCGGGGTGAGGGGTGGTTCGGTGCTCACGGGCGATCCTCGGGCGGAGTCGGGCCGGGCGGCTCCGAGCCGGCCGGCGGGGATGGGGGCGTTCCGGGCGCGGCCGGCGGGGATGGGGGCGTTCCGGGCGCGGCCGGCGGCGACCAGGAGGTGGGTGGGCCCGGCGGCGGGCCGTAGGCCGGCGGGGCGGAGGGCGGGCCGTAGCCGGGCGGGGGCGGGTAGTTCGGCGCGGCCGGAGGCATCGGGCCGCGCGGTGGCGTCGGGCCGGCGGGGGCCGGGCGGCGGTGCAGGAAGGCGCTCGTGGCGGGCAGGGACACCAGCGCGGCGACCACCAGGTAGCCGAGGACCTGGGCCACCGACAGGGTCGCGTTCAGCGGGATCCACCACCCCGGATAGGCGTCGCCGAGCCGGGCGAGCAGGTCGGCGGTGACCCGCTCGTCGGCGCCCAACCGCAGCGGCGCGGCCCGCTGGACGACCAGCACGGCCAGCCCGCAGCAGCCGCAGAGCAGGCCCAGCCCGCAGACCACCCAGGTGCCCACCCGGGCGCCGGCCCGGCCGGCGAGCAGGCCGAGGGCGAGGCCGACGAGCACCAGGCCGACCAGCACGCCGACCACGGCCGACAGCACGGTGGAGCCGCGCAGCAGCGACACCACCCCGTCGATCTCGCCGGACCCGGCGCCGGTCGCGGTCGCCGCCAGTCGGAAGCGGTCGACGGTGCCGCCCAGGACGAGCAGGCCCGCGACGGCGTACACCACGGCGCCGACGGCCATCAGCACCAGCACCGCCGCCGCCGCGACCACCGCCGCCGGACGGCGGGGCGGCGCCTGATCGGGATACGACACGACAGATCCCTCCGGTAGGCGTCGGCTTGCAACCTACTCGGAGGGATCGTCGGCGTCGCTCTTATCCGGACGTCAACTTCCGGATGGCGGCCGGCTTCCCGGGCCCTCGGTCCCGCCCTCCCGACCACCCGGCTGGTCCGAGCCCGGCTGGCCCGGAGCCGGCGGGGCCGGCGGCTGCCAGGGGCCGGGCTCGGCAGGATGGGCCGGGGCCGGCGGGTAGCCGGGCTGGCCGCCCGGGTACGGCTGCCCCGGGTACGGGGCGCCGGGCAGCGGCGGCTCCCAGGCCTGCTGCGGCTTACGGAAGAACTCGTTGGCCTTCGGCAGCGCCAGCATGATCAGGGCGGCCAGCAGGGCGAGCAGGCCGAGGACGCCGAGCAGCGTGGTGACCGGGCCGTACCAGGAGGGCAGCGCGTCCTCCAGCCGGCGCTGGATCTCCTCGCCGCTCGGCATGTCGCCGGTGTTCCCGCCGCCGGTCAGCCCGCCGACCGCGTTGTTCACCAGGCTGCCGCCGGTGCAGCAGATCAGGATGCCGCCCAGCACCCAGGTGGTGATCCGGGCGCCGTTCTTCCCACGGTTGTTCAGCAGCGCGAGGACGACCATCCCGACGGCGAGCAGCAGGGTCAGCGCGGCCAACCCGATGCCGAACGCGTAGGCGAAGTCGCCGGCCTGCTCGGCGGCGGTGCCGCGGTAGGCGTCCCGCAGGACGTCCCGGACGGTGCCGATGGTGGAGATCGTCAGGATCAGGTTCACCACCTGAATGACGGCGAACAGAATGAGCAGCCAGCTGGATATCGTCACCAGGCCCGGCCGGGCGCGAGTGGGCGTGCCGTGGGCATCGACCATGATTCTCCTTCCCTAGATCACCCGCACACCGTAACCAGCCCCGGCCATCGCGGCACGGTACGCCGGGCGGAAACCTCCGGAGCCGGGCGTGGATCAGCCGGCGAGCGGTGCCTCCCGGCAGAGCCGGCGGTGCTCGGCGGTGACCACGCCGAGGAGGAAGAGGTCGACGGCGAGGGCGGAGACCGCCCCGAACTGGTTGACGGTGAAGTTGAAGATCTGCCCGAAGAGCAGGTCCACCAGGAGCGCCAGCTTGAACAGTCGGAACGCGTCGGCCCGGTCCCGGCGCAGCCGCAGCGCCGCCAGTACGCTGAGCACGGCGGTGATCAACGCGGAGACCGAGGTCCCGAGAACGGCGCCCCACTCCCGCTGCTGGTCCAGCTGACCGGTGACCCCGTCGATCACCACGGCGACCACGGTGACCGTCGGCTCCACCACCAGATAGACCACCACGGGGTAGACCAGCCACCGGCGGGCGGTCAGCCAGGCGACCACCCGGCGGCTCCAGGCCAACCACCGCTGCCAGAACCGGACCGGTGGCGGCTCCCGTCGGGGCATGGCGTCGAGCAGCTGCGCCAACGCCGCCTCGGCGGCCGGACCCGACCCCCGGATCAGCCGCCGCACCGAATCCCGGCGCCGGTCGGTGAGCCCGCCGGGCAGCCCGCCGAGCACCATGTCCAGCGCGTTGGCCGTCCGCTCCGCGGGGGTCAGCCGGATCCGGCCGCGGACCGCCTGGGTGAGCACGACCAGCAGTGCGAACGCGCCGTAGATGATGCCGGCGGCGGGGGCGTAGAAGTAGTCGGTCCCGGTGGTGACGAACTTGCCCACCTCGTCGATGAAGAGGCCGAAGCCGATGCCGCCGACGATCGCGCCGGCCGTCCGGGGCCCACCGCCGAGGAAGACCAGCACGATGCCGAGACCGGCGGCCATCAACAGGCCGCCCCAGAACACGTGCGCGATGTGCAGGCCACCCCCGCCGAGCTGCGGATACCCGGTGGCCTGCAGATACGCCCGGGTGACCAGCACGGTGACCACCCCGGAGAGCACGAACGCCTCGAGGTACGTGGCCGCCGCCACCGACCGGGTCGGCACCCGGTTGCGGAGCCACTCGACACCCGGTGGCGTGCGGCGGCGACGCGACGACCGGGGCGACATGCCCCGAACCTAGTAGCCGCGCCACTCCGCGCGGGCGTACTCCAGCACCCTGGGCTGCGACAACGTGGAGGCGGGCACGTCCATCCGACCCCGGTCGGCGGGGAAGGCCGCCGCCGCGCGCAGCACCTCCGGGGTGAGGAAACGCAGCCGCGGGGCGTCGGCGGGCAGCTCCAGCACCGGCGGGGTGGTCCCCGGCGCGGCCAGCACGAACCCCCAGTCGCCGAAGCTCGGCACGTCGACGTGGTACGGCGTGGTGGCGAAGCCGGCCTCGCGGACCGACCGCTCGATCGACCAGTACGACCGGGGGGCGAAGTATGGCGAGCCGGACTGCACGACCAGCCGCCCGTCCCCGGCGAGCACCGAGCGGATCAGCGCGTAGAACTCGACGGTGTAGAGCTTCGCGGTGGCGGTCTCGTCCGGGTCGGGCAGGTCGGCCACCACCACGTCGAAGCGTTCCGTGGCGGTGCGCAGCCAGCCGAACGCGTCGAGGTTGAGCACCCGCACCCGGGGGTCGGCGAACGAGTCGTGGTTGAGTTCGCGCAGCTGGGGCTCGGTCCAGGCCATCTTCACCACGGCCGGGTCGAGGTCGACCACGGTCACGCACGTCCGGGTAGCGGAGGATCTCCCGGACGGCGAGCCCGTCGCCGGCGCCGAGCACCAGCACCTCGCCGCGCGGCCCGCGCATCACCGGGTGCACCAGCGACTCAGGCCACCCGCTCCGGGCCGCCCTGCGGGTAGATCATCACCTCGGCCCGGTGCAGCTTCTCGCCGAGCGCCACCTCCCAGCCGGCTTCCCCGTACGCCTCGAAGGAGAGCCGGGCGCCGCCGGGCGCCTGGTAGTCGTAGTAGCGCATGGTGCCGCGCGGGTCGAGGCCGGTGCCGTCGGTGGCGGTGTAGCGGGCCTGGCCGGACTCGTCCCAGGTGTACCGGCGGCCGGCGATGTCGAGGGTCGGTGCGCCCGGGGTGACGGTGGCGGACGGCTCGGCGGTCCAGAGCACCAGCTCCAGATCCGGTTCCGCCTCGACGGAGAGCCAGCGCTTCACCCCGCCGGCGTCGTCGAGCAGGTGTTCCGCCCAGCTCCAGCCGCCCTCGACCAGGTGCACCGAGCCGCGGACCGTGTAGGGCACCTGGCGGATCTCCACGATGTCGCCGGGCCGGAGCCTGCGGGGGTCACCGCGCAGCGCGTCGACGTCCCGGTCGCGGAACGGGTCGCCGGGCGCCGGCGGCCGTGGCCGGGACCGGGCCCTGATCAGCGCCACCACGGCGATCACCACACCGGCCACCGCGATCAGACACCCCAGTGCCGTCACCAGGTACGCCACCGATTCGCTCAAGCCGACCGCCTCTCCACATGCGTCGGCGGAGACGGTAACAACCCGACGCACGCTTCCGGAAAGCCAGTTCGCTTAGTCAACGCTCAGCTACGGAGGGTGCCGGCGGTGGGGTCGGCGGGCGGCTCCTGCGGACCTTCGGGCGTCCGGTTCCCCGCCGCGGTCGGGCGCCCCTCCGCCGGACCGTGCGAGGTGGACGCGACCGACCCCGTGGGCGGGTGGGCCAGGTGCAGCGCGGGGTCGGGGCAGATCATGTAGCCCGGCGGGAACGTCACACCGACCGGCGGGTAACCGTACGAGAACGCCATCGGGTGGGCACGGGCCGGGACCGCGGGCGGGGGCCGGAACCAGCGCCCGGCCTCGGGGAGCAGGAGCAGCACCACCACGACCGTGGTGAGCGCCAGAACCGCCAGCACGACGAGCCCACCGACACCGAAGAACACGTCCGCCGGGTTGCCCTGCGCGTAGAGGGTGTCGAGGAACTTCGACTGCTCCCAGTAGGGACCGTCGGGCGGCACGCCCTCGGACGGGTCGAAGCCGGGATCGGCGGCGCCGGCGGCCAGCGCGAGGGGAATGAGGAGCAGCCCCGAGCAGCCCTGGAAGAGGCAGAGCAGCAGTTGCGCGCCGGCGGCCACGAAGACCAGGACCCGGGCGGTGTTGCTGCCCCGGCTCAGGGGCCGGGCGGTGGCGGCGAGCCAGCCCGCCAGGAGCAGCGCCGGGACGCTCATGGCCAGCGCCATGAAGACGTTGCCCGACCGCTCGTCCGACACCTCGACCGGGTCGGCGTCGGGGACCAGCCGAAGCGCCCGGTCGATCTGGCCGTCGTAGCGCACGGCCTGGACGACCACCAGTCCGACCAGGAGGAGCAGGACGACGACCGTCGCGAGCTGCACCCAGAAGGCGGCGGTGACGATGGCGGGCCGGGCGGGGCGTACCGGCGCGGCGTCGGGCGGGATCATGGCTGGCAAGGTACGGCGTACCCGCCAGCGCCGGCAGAACCGATCGGGCAGGGCCGACCGGCGAGTGGATCAATTACCGGCGAGCCGCTCCGTGGCGTACTCGCGCAGTGTCGCGCGGCCCATCACGCAACCGCTGAACGTGGTGAACTCGCGCTCATCGTCGCGCAGCCGCTTCCAGGCCGCCCGGCCGGCCTCCGCGTCGACCCGGTCCAGCAGCGTGGCCGCGTACGCCCTGCCGGCCGGCGAGCCGTGCTTGAGCAGCCAGTCGACCTTCTTGCGCGCCTCCGGGTGCTCGTCGAGCGCCCGCTCCACGTGCCGGAACGCCTCGGTCTCCGGCAGCAGCGTGGAGGCGATGCCCACCCCGCCGAAGGCGAGCGTGTCGGCCTTGGCCAGCTCCTTGACGGCGGCGTCCAGCTCGCGGTCCTTCTTCCCGATCCCCAACATGCCCTCACTATTGCCCCGCACGGCGGCCGCTGACCCTGTTGACCAAGAAGTTTGCGTCTCCGAATCCGCCTCCCCCGACACAAACTTCTTGATCACAGCGGCGGGTAAGGCGCGGCCGGGTCCCGCGGGGGGCGGGACCCGGCCGGGTGGGGGCGGGGTCAGGCGGCGGTGACCGCCAGGGAGTCCCTGCTCTCCGCGAGGTCGACCTTGACGGTGTCGCCGTCGCGGATCTGGCCGGCGAGCAGCGCCCTGGCGAGCTGGTCGCCGATGGCCGACTGGACCAGCCGGCGCAGCGGCCGGGCACCGTAGATCGGGTCGTACCCATGCTCGGCGAGCCAGGTGCGGGCCGCCTCGGTGATCTCCAGGCCGAGCCGGCGGTCGGCCAGCCGGCGCCGCATCCGGTCGAGCTGGATGTCGACGATGGAGCGCAGGTCGTCACCGCGCAGCGCGGCGAAGACCACGATGTCGTCGAGGCGGTTGAGGAACTCCGGCTTGAAGTGCGACCGGACCACCGCGAGGACGCCCTCGCGGCGCTGCTCCTCGGCCAGCGTCAGGTCGCTGATCACCGACGACCCGAGGTTGGAGGTGAGGATCAGGATCGCGTTGCGGAAGTCCACCGTACGGCCCTGACCGTCGGTGAGCCGGCCGTCGTCGAGCACCTGGAGCAGGATGTCGAAGACGTCCGGGTGGGCCTTCTCCACCTCGTCCAGCAGGATCACCGAGTACGGCCGGCGGCGCACCGCCTCGGTCAGCTGGCCGCCCTCCTCGTAGCCGACGTACCCGGGCGGGGCGCCGACCAGGCGGGCGACGGAGTGCTTCTCGCCGTACTCGCTCATGTCGATGCGGACCATGGCGCGCTCGTCGTCGAAGAGGAACTCGGCGAGTGCCTTGGCCAGCTCCGTCTTGCCGACACCGGTCGGGCCGAGGAAGAGGAAGCTGCCGGTCGGGCGGTCCGGGTCGGCGACGCCGGCCCGGGCGCGGCGGACCGCGTCGGAGACCGCGCCGACCGCCTCGGACTGGCCGACCACGCGGGCCCGCAGCGACTCCTCCATCCGGAGCAGCTTGGCGGTCTCGCCCTCCAGCAGCCGCCCGGCGGGGATGCCCGTCCAGGAGGCGACCACGGCGGCGATGTCGTCCGCGCCGACCTCCTCCTTGAGCATCGCGCCGTCGGCCTGGAGCCGGGCCAGCTCCTCCTCCGCCCTGGCCAGGTCGGCCTTCAGCGCGGGGATCCGGCCGTACCGCAGCTCGGCGGCGCGTTCGAGCTCGCCGTCGCGCTCGGCCCGCTCGGCCTCGCCGCTGAGCCGCTCCAGCTCCTCCTTGGCGGTGGAGAGCCTGGTGATGTGGCTCTTCTCCAGCTGCCAGCGCTCGGAGAGCGCGGTGAGCTGCTCGCGCTTGTCGGCCAGCTCCTTGCGCAGCCGTTCCAGCCGCTCGGCGGAGGCGGCGTCCGGCTCCTTGGCCAGCGCCATCTCCTCGATCTCCAGCCGGCGCACCGCCCGCTCGATCTCGTCCACCTCGACCGGCCGGGAGTCGATCTCCATGCGAAGTCGGGACGCGGACTCGTCGACCAGGTCGATCGCCTTGTCCGGCAGGAACCGGTCGGTGATGTACCGGTCGGAGAGGCTGGCGGCGGCGACCAGCGCGGCGTCGGTGATCCGTACGCCATGGTGCACCTCGTACCGCTCCTTGAGGCCGCGCAGGATGCCGATGGTGTCCTCGATGGTCGGCTCGCCGACCAGCACCGGCTGGAAGCGGCGCTCCAGCGCCGGGTCCTTCTCGATGTGCTCGCGGTACTCGTCCAGGGTGGTCGCGCCGACCATCCGCAGCTCGCCGCGGGCCAGCATCGGCTTGAGCATGTTGCCGGCGTCCATCGAGCCCTCGCCCTTGCCGGCGCCGACGACGGTGTGCAGCTCGTCGAGGAAGGTGATGACCTGGCCGTTGGAGTTCCTGATCTCCTCCAGGACGGACTTCAGCCGCTCCTCGAACTGGCCGCGGTACTGCGCGCCGGCCACCATCGCGCCGAGGTCCAGCGAGACGAGCTTCTTGTCCCGCAGCGACTCGGGCACGTCACCGGCGACGATCCGCTGGGCCAGGCCCTCGACGATCGCGGTCTTGCCGACGCCGGGCTCGCCGATCAGCACCGGGTTGTTCTTGGTACGCCGGGACAGCACCTGGATCACCCGGCGGATCTCCGAGTCCCGGCCGATCACCGGGTCGATCTTGCCGTCGCGGGCGCTGGCGGTCAGGTCGACGCCGTACTTGGCGAGGGCCTGGTAGGTCTGCTCGGGGTCGGCGGTGGTGACCCGCCGGTCCCCGCCGCGGACGCTCGGGAACGCGGCGACCAGGTTCTCCTCGGTGGCGCCGGCGGACTTCAGCGCGCCGGAGACCGCGCCGCCCACCCGGGCCAGGCCGGCGAGCAGGTGCTCGGTGGAGGTGTACTCGTCGCCGAGCGGCCGGGCGATCTGCTCGGCGGCGCCGATGGCGTTGACGAACTCGCGGGCCAGGGTGGGCTCGGCGATGCTGGAGCCGCGCGCGGCGGGCAGCGCGTCGACCGCACGCTGGGCGGCCCGGCGCAGCTCGGCGGGGTCGGCCCCGACGGCGCGCAGCAGGCCGGCGGCGGTGGAGCCGTCGGTGTCCAGCAGTGACAGCAGCAGGTGCCAGGGCTCCACCGTGGCGTGGCCGCGCTCGTTCGCGAGCGCGACGGCACCGGTGATGGTCTCGCGGCTCTTGGTGGTGAGACGTTCCGTGTTCATGGGCTCCCCCGGATCGGCGTGTCCACTAGGAAGGACACAACCAGAGTTGAGCCTATTCCGCTCAACTCCGGGGATGTGACCTGGCTCACTTTACGCGCGGCCAGCCGTACGCGGATCTACCCAATGGAACTGCATAAACTAAATAACAGCGCCTTACATTAGGTACTTTCTAGAGCGGATGACGTGATGCGGAGTTTCGCCGATCTCGATCGGTTGATCGGCCAGGTTCCTGGTCCGGTCGTCACCGCGCTCGGCACGGTGGACGTCGGTCGGGGCTCGGAGGCCCTCTACCGGGATCAACTTCCCGGCCTGCTGAGCCAGCTCGCCAACCGGGCTCGCGTCGCCAGCATCACTGCCTCCTCGGCGATCGAGGGTGTCGTCGTCCCCGACCACGCTCGAACGGACAAGATCCTTTCCGGCAAGGTCACGCACCTGAGGACAAGGAGCGAGCAGGAGCTCGCCGGCTACCGGGACGCCCAGGACCACCTGTTCCAAGGTTCGTGGCGCCCACTCAACAGCGGACTCCTCCTCCACCTGCACAAGATGCTCTTCGCGCACACCGCAGCCGCCGGCGGTCGGTTCAAGACCGAGGACAACCTGGTCGTCGACCGCTCCGCCTCGGGAGAGGTGACCGTCCGCTTCCGGCCCGTCCGAGCGTCCGACACGCCCTTCTACGTGTCGGAGCTGATCGACCGCTACCTGGTCGAAGTGTCGGGCCAACGGCATCACCCGGTGCTCCTGGTCGGGCTCTTCGCGCTCGATCTGCTCGTGGTCCATCCCTTCGAGGACGGAAACGGACGGGTGACCCGCGCCCTCACCAACGCCCTGCTGATGGAGACCGGCTACACCGTTTCCCGGTACGTCAGCCTGGAACAGCGGATCGCCGAGACGGCGGACGAGTACTACCAGTCCGTGTTGGACTCCACCCATGGTTGGCACGAGGACCGCGCCGACCCTTGGCCGTGGCTGAGCTACTTCGTCAACATTCTGGCCACCGCGTACCGGACGTTCGCGCAGCGGGCCGCCTCAGATCGGGCCGACGGCTCGAAGCAGGACCGGGTCCGTGACTACGTGGTGAACCACGCTCCCGCTGTCTTCCGGATGTCCGACATCCGCACCGCGCTGCCCGGCGTCAGCGATCCGACGATCCGCGTCGTGCTGGATCGCCTACGCAGTGATGGCATCATCAGCTCCGAGGGCCTGGGCAGGGCGGCAGCCTGGCGGCGAACGCCTTCCTGATCAGCCAGAGGGGGTGCGGCCAGGCCGGCCAGCAGCACCGCGAGGTGGCGGCGGCGCAGCTGCCGGGTCCGCTCCTGATCGGGTACGCGGGCCGCGCGCACCCCTCCAGCAGCCCGCTAGCACGAGCGGGATGGTTCCGCAGTGGTCACGGACCTGCAGCCGGCGGGTCAGTCGCCGTCGAGGATCACCTTGATCCACCGCCGGTTGGCGGTCCATCCGGTGCCGAGGATGACGTCGTCGGGCCCGTGGGCGGCTATCGTGCCGTCGGCGAGCACGGTCAGATTGTGGTCGCCGGTCAGTGGCCAGTCGACGTGGTAGTAGCGTCCCCCGGCCACCACACCCACCCCGTCCGGGCCGGTCACCGCCAGCAGCCCGACCCCGATCGGCGCCACGGACAGGGCCTGCGCCGGGTGCCCGGCAGCGCGGGCCGGCTCCCAGGACCGCGTACCCACGAGGCGCCAGAGCGCCGGGAAGCCGGTCCGGTCGGACCGCTCCCCGACCAGCCACACGCCGCCGTCGGGGGCGAGCACCACCCGCAGCACACCCACCTCGCCGTCGATCGCCGGCACCGGTGTGGCCAGCCAGCTCCGCCCCCGGTTCCGGGAGATTGCCGCGTACGGCCGGCCGTCGCGCGCGCCCGCCGCCACCAGCAGGTCGCCGTCGTGGCCGACCGTGTTCAGCCCCGGCACGGACGGCTGGGCGGCCAGTGGCACCAGCCGCCGGCCGTCCCACTCACCGACCACGCCCCGAGCCTCGACGATCTGGTAGCGGCCCCACGCGGCCACCAGGGCCGCGGGCTCCCCGCCGGTCGTGTGGGCGAAGCTGGCGCCGCCGTCGGTCGAGGTGTACCAGCCGTACGGCTCGGAGAGCAGCACCAGTGCGCCCGGCACGGCGTAGAGCTGCTGGTTCGCCGCCACCGGACGGGGATGCCGCAGCGCCCGCCAGGAGCGTCCATCGTCGACGGTGGCGTAGAGCAGGGCGGCGCAGCCACGACCGGGCGGCACCCCGTCGCAGGCGGCGAAGAGCGCGTAGCCGTGCGCCGCGTCGACGAACTCGACGTTCGGCTGGTCGTAGCGCGGTGGAACGGCGAGCCGGACCTGTCGTACCTCGTCGAAGCCGACGACCCGGGTCGGCACCGGCGCGGTCGGGGCCGGCCGGGGCGACGCGGACGCCCGGTGCGGCGGGGGCCGCCGGACGTCGCCGATGGAACAGGCGGCGAGGGCCGGCACCAGCAGCACCGCGACCACCGCGAGACTTCCGCGACCGATCATCGACCCACCTCCCAAGGTAGCCTTGCCGAGGTGCGAGTACGTGTCGAACAGACTGCCCTACCGGGGATCGGCGTACGCCATGACCTGGTGACCGAATCGGGCCGCCGGTTGGGGGTGGTGTCCCACCGCAACGGCCGCCGGGACCTCGTCCTCTACGACCCCGACGATCCCGACGCCTGCCAGGCCGACATTCCGCTGACCGACGACGAGGCGGAGGCGCTCGCCGACATCCTCGGCGCGTCGCTGATGCTCGGGCAGCTCTCCGGGCTGCGGGAGCAGGCCGCCGGGCTGCTCACCGAGCAGATCGCCATCCCGGCCGGCGCCAAGTACGTCAACAAGCGGCTGGGCGACACCAAGGCGCGCACCCGCACCGGCGCGTCCATCGTGGCGGTGCTCCGCGACGGCGAGGTCAACGTCTCGCCGGACCCCACCTTCCGCTTCGCGGCCGGTGACGTGGTGGTCGTGGTCGGCACCCGCCAGGGTCTCGACGGGGTGAGCGCCATCCTCGCCGACACCGACCCGGACGGCTGAGGCGGATGCACGAAACCACCACGCTGCTCGTCGAGGTCGGCGCGCTGCTGCTCCTGCTCGGCCTCCTGGGCCGGCTCAGCCGCCGGTTCGGTGTCTCCCCGATCCCCCTCTACCTGCTCGCCGGTCTCGCCTTCGGCCACGGCGGCCTGCTGCCACTGAACGCCAGCGAGGAGTTCTTCGCCGTCGGCGCGGAGATCGGCGTCATCCTGCTGCTGGTCATGCTCGGCCTGGAGTACAGCGCCAACGAGCTGGTCGGCAACCTCCGCTCGGCGGCCCCGGCCGGCCTGATCGACGCGGCGCTCAACGCCCTGCCCGGCTTCGCGTTCGCGCTGCTGCTCGGCTGGGGCTGGGTGGCCGCGGTGGTGCTCGCCGGCGTCACCTGGGTCTCCTCGTCCGGCGTGA
Source organism: Micromonospora sp. IBHARD004 (assembly GCF_052814115.1). Lineage (NCBI taxonomy): Bacteria > Bacillati > Actinomycetota > Actinomycetes > Micromonosporales > Micromonosporaceae > Micromonospora > Micromonospora sp. IBHARD004. Next base: position 157,441 of record NZ_CP199934.1, on the reverse strand, counting down.
TCGCCAAGGTCCTCGGCGACCTGGGCCGGGTCGGTAACCGGGAGACCCCGGTGATCCTCTCCGTGCTGGTGATCGAGGACCTGGCGATGGCCCTCTACCTGCCGCTGGTCACCGCGCTGCTGGCCGGCGTCGGCCTGGTCAAGGGCGGGATCGCCCTGGCGGTGGCGGTGCTGACGGTGGTGGTCGTGCTGGCGGTCGCCATCCGGTACGGCCACCTGATCTCCTCGGCGCTCTCCGCCAAGGACCCGGAGGCCCTGCTGCTCGGGGTGCTCGGCCTGACCCTGCTGGTCGCCGGCGCCGCCGCCAAGCTCCAGGTCTCCGCCGCGGTCGGCGCGTTCCTGGTCGGCATCGCGCTCTCCGGGCCGGTGGCGCACCACGCGACCCAACTGCTCTCCCCGCTGCGGGACCTCTTCGCCGCGGTCTTCTTCGTCTTCTTCGGGCTGGTCACGGACCCACAGGACATGCCGCCGGTGCTGCTGCCGGCGCTGGCGCTGGCCGTGGTGACCATGGGGACCAAGCTGCTCACCGGCTACCTGGCCGCCCGGCGGGCCGGGATCGCCGAGCCCGGGCGCTGGCGGGCCGGCTTCGCGCTCACCCCGCGCGGCGAGTTCTCCATCGTCATCGCCGGGCTGGCGGTCGCCGCCGTCCAGCCGGTGGAGCCCCGGCTGGCGGCGCTCGCCACGGCGTACGTGCTGATCACCGTGGTGACCGGGCCGATGCTGGCCCGGCTGCCCGACTTCCCGTGGTTCAAGCGCTGGCTGCGCCGGCGCGGCCAGGTCCGCCGGCCGGAGCCGGTGCCGGCGGCCGACTGACGCCAGTCGATACGGATCGGGCCGGGTCGGCCGTACGGTGGACCCGGCCCGGCCATCCGTCGCCGAATCGGTCCCGGACAGGTCTTCCGCCGCCGCGCGAAAGCGCGTTACCGTGTCGCCCCAGCAGCCAGGGTCCGCGGGTGGCCGGTGCCCCCGCCAGCGGTAGCGGAAGGTTGGCCGGTGAGCGTGCAGGAGTCGACGTTCCACGGCTTTGCCAACCCCGTTGATCCGTCCCCGGCGGAGCTGCGCGCCTGGGCGTACCAGCCGGATTCGGTCCCGCTGGCCTCGATGCCCCCGGACTGGGACCTGCTGGTCGCCGGCGACCACCTCGTGACGACGCTCTTCGAGCTGGCGATGGACCCGGCCTGCCCGGCCCGGCGGTTCGCGCTGCACTGCCTCTACATCTACGCCGCCGACGGCATCCGGACGAACTTCCGGGCCCATCCGAAGCGCCGCTTCCGCAAGCTCGTCGAGCAGGCCGAGCGGGCCGGCGACGAGCTGATGCGCAACTGGGCGCACAACAGCCGGGTGCTGCTGGCCCGGCCGGACCACTTCATCTACCGCGACTGGTGCGAGGGCGGCCTGGTCCGGGAGAACCGCCGCATCGGCTGAACCCCGCCAGCCCTCGCGTCCCGGCCGAGACGGGCGAACGGGCCGGGACCCCCTCACGGCGTCCCCGCGTCCCGGCCCGCACGTCGGGACGGGCGAACGGGCCGGGACCCCCTCGCGGCGTCCCCGCGTCCCGGCCCGCACGTCAGGACGGGCGAACGGGCCGGGACCCCCTCGCGGCGTCCCCGCGTCCCGGCCCGGACGGGCGAACGGGCCGGGACCCCCCGTGGGTCCCGGCCCGCACGTCGGCGGACCCGTCAGGTCGATCCGCCCTGCTTGCGGCGTTTCACGTCGGCCCGGCCGCGGTCGATGCCGTGGTCCACCTGGTCGGTGAAGCGCCCTTCCTTGATCTTGTCCGAGAACTTGCCTCCGGTGACCTGGTCGAACTTCTCCCGGATGTTCTCGGCCACCTTCTCGAGCCGGTCCTCCGTCTGCTGGGCCACCTGCTGGGCGACCTTCTTCGCCGATTCCGCCATGGCTCCCCCCGCCAGTTCGGAGTCCGGATTGAGCTGGTTGGACCTGATTCCAGGCTAACGAAGACGGCCCGGCCCGCGCCGGGGATTCCCCGAACTGCGAGCCGGGCCGGTGTGGACCAGCGGGCCGAGCGGCGAGTGGGTCAGCGCTCCGGGTTCCGGCGCGGACGCCAGACCACCAGCGCCGTCGAGGTGCGGTTGGTGGGCACGAGATCCCGGCCCGGGAAGCGGGCCAGCGCCTCCAGCTCGGCGATCCGCCGGTACGCGACGTCCAGCTCCGCCTCCAGCCGGGCCACCCGCTGCTGCGCCTGCTCCAGCAGCCGCTCCAGGCCGATGATCCGCTTGACCCCGGCCAGGTTGATCCCGTCGTCCTGACTGAGCCGCTGCACCTCGCGGAGCAGCACCACGTCCCGGACGCTGTAACGGCGGCCGCCGCCGGCGGCCCGGCCCGGCTGCACCAGGCCCAGCCGGTCGTACTGGCGCAGGGTCTGCGGGTGCATCCCCGCCATCCGCGCCGCGACCGAGATCATCAACACCTTGGCCTCGTAGGCAGGGTCACCCGAGCCGACGAACTCCTCCGACATGCCCGCTCACCTCCGCAGCACCCGACCGGATCAACTGAATCGACGCACCCGCGCGTCGAGATGTTCCCGCGCGGCGGGCGGGGTCTGGTCGGCGAACGACTCCAGCGCCGCCCGCGCCTCGTCCGACAGCTTCGCCGGCACCACCACGTCGAGGGTGACCAGCAGGTCACCGGCCCGATCGTCCTTGCGCACCACACCCTTGCCCCGGGCCCGCAGCACCCGACCGCTCGGCGTACCCGGTGGCACCCGCAGGGTCACCGTGCCGTCGAGGGTCGGCACCCGCAGGTCGATGCCGAGCACCGCCTCCGGGAACGTGATCGGCACGGTCAGGGTCAGGTCGTCCCCGGAGCGCCCGAAGAGCTCGTCCGGGCGGACCTTCACCTGGACGAAGAGGTCGCCCGCCGGGCCGCCCCGCTCGCCGGGCTCGCCCCGGCCCGCCAGCCGGATCCGCTGGCCGTCGGCCACCCCGGCGGGGAAGCGGACGTTCAGGGTCCGGGTCTTGGTGACCCCGCCGGTGCCGTGGCACTCCGGGCACTTCTCCTCGACGACCGTGCCCACGCCCTGACAGTTGCGGCACGGCTCGGAGAAGCTGAACGACCCCTGGTTGCGGGTGGTCACCCCGGCGCCGTGGCAGACCGGGCAGGCCACCGGCTGAGTGCCGGGCTTCGCGCCGTTGCCGTGGCAGGTGTCGCAGACGCCGGGCGCGCGCAGCGAGAGCGGCAGGGTCACCCCGCGTACCGCGTCGCCGAAGTCCAGTGCGACCTCGGTCTCGACGTCCCGACCGCGCGCCGGACCCCGGGGGCGGGCCGGACCGCCGGCGCCGGCGCCACCGGAGAAGATCGTGCTGAACAGGTCGGTGAAGCCACCCCCGCCGAAGCGGGTGTCAGCGCCGCCGGCCGCACCGCCGCCGAACAGGTCGGAGACGTCGAACGGCATCCCGCCGGGCTGGCCCCCACCCCGGGCGTTGCGGCGGAACGCGCCCGAGCCGAAGAGCGAGCGCATCTCGTCGTACTCGCGGCGCTTCTTCTCGTCGCCGAGCACCGCGTACGCCTCGGAGACGGCCTTGAACCGCTCCTCGGCCTTCGGGTCACCGGGGTTGTGGTCCGGGTGCGACTCCCGGGCCAACTTCCGGTACGACTTCTTGATCTCGTCCGAGGAGGCGGACTTCTCCACGCCCAGCACGGCGTAGTAGTCCTTCTCGATCCAGTCCTTGGAACTCACCGGTCCACCCCCTTCCACGGGACGTACCCCGGTCGTCCCGCCCGCCCCTGACGGGCGGGCGGGACGGCGCGGGTCGGCACTACTTACTCCGGGTCGGCCACCGCGACCAGTGCGGGCCGCAGCAGCCGCTCGCCGAGCTGGTAACCCCGGCGCATGACCTGCACGCAGGTCGGTTCGGTCACGTCGGCGGAGGTCTGGTGCGCCACCGCCTCGTGCCGGGTCGGGTCGAACGGGTCGCCCTGCTCGCCGAACGCGGTCAGGCCGAACTTGCCCAGCGCGGTGGTGAGCTGCTCGGCCACCGTGCCGAACGGGCCCACCAGGTCGCCGTGCTCGCGGGCCCGGTCCAGGTCGTCGAGGATCGGCAGCAGCGCGGCCAGCACCGAGCCAGTCGCCTGCTCCTGGACCAGGCTGCGGTCCCGGTCCACCCGCTTGCGGTAGTTGGCGTACTCCGCCGACACCCGCTGCAGATCCCGGGTCCGCTCGTCCAGCTCCGCGCGGAGCGACTCCAGCTCGGCGCCGAGCGGCGCACCCGCCGGGGCGGCCTCCTTCGTCGGCTCGGCCGGGGAATCAACCACCGGCGGACCCGAGACCTCGGCCTCGGCCTCGATCTCGTCGACGACGACCTCGGCCTCCTCGACCAGCCCCTCGGCCGGGGCGTCGGCCGCGGCGTCGGTGGCGGTGGTCGTCGACTCCCCGGTCTTGCGGATCTTGCGCTTGTCACGGATGACGACCCGCGGCTCCTCGCCGGCGGCCTGCCCGGCGGTCGCGGAGCCACCCGGCGCCGACCCGGTGGCGCCCGGGTCGGCGGCTCGTGGCTTCTCCGTCATGCGGCTACCTCATCCCTCTGCCGTGAGTACGTGTCCGGAACGGCAGGTCACTTCTTGCCGTCCTCGTCCACGATCTCCGCGTCGACCACGTCGTCGGCGCCGCCGGCCTGCGGGCCACCGGTCGCACCCGCGCCCGGCCCGGCCGCACCCGGCTGCTCGCCCTGCTCGGCCTGCTGCGAGTAGAGCAACGAACCGGCCTGCTGGGAGACCTGCGCCAGCCGCTCGTGCGCCGCCTTGATCTTCTCGATGTCCTGGCCGCCGAGCGCGCCGCGCAGCTCACCGAGGGCCTCGTTCAGCTGCTCCCGGTTCTCGCTGGGCAGCTTGTCGCCGCTCTCGGCGAGGAACTTCTCGGTCTGCCACTGCAGGGCCTCGGCGACGTTGCGGGTCTCCGCGTCCTCGCGGCGCCGCTTGTCGTCGTCGGCGTGCTCCTCGGCGTCCCGGCGCATCCGCTCGATGTCGTCCTTCGGCAGCGAGGAGCCGCCGGTGATCGTCATCTTCTGCTCCTTGCCGGTGCCCAGGTCCTTCGCGTGCACGTTCACGATGCCGTTGGCGTCGATGTCGAACGTGACCTCGATCTGGGGCACACCGCGCGGCGCCGGCGGGAGGCCGGTCAGCTCGAAGGTGCCGAGCTTCTTGTTGTAGGCCGCGATCTCCCGCTCGCCCTGGAAGACCTGGATCAGCACCGACGGCTGGTTGTCGTCCGCCGTGGTGAAGACCTCGGAGCGCTTGGTCGGGATGGTGGTGTTGCGCTCGATCAGCTTGGTGAAGATGCCGCCCTTGGTCTCGATACCCAGGCTCAGCGGGGTCACGTCGAGCAGCAGGACGTCCTTGACCTCACCCTTGAGCACGCCGGCCTGCAGGGCGGCGCCGACGGCGACGACCTCGTCCGGGTTCACGCCCTTGTTCGGGTCGCGGCCGGTGAGCTGCTTGACCAGCTCGGTCACGGCCGGCATCCGGGTCGAGCCGCCGACCAGGATGACGTGGTCGACGTCGGAGACCTTGATCCCGGCGTCCTTCACGGCCTGCTCGAACGGGCCCTTGCAGCGGTCCAGCAGGTCCTGCGTCATCCGCTGGAACTCGGCGCGGCTGAGCGTCACGTCCAGGTGCAGCGGGCCGGCGGAGCCGGCGGTGATGTACGGCAGGTTGATGTTGGTGGTGGTGGCGGCGGACAGCTCGATCTTGGCCTTCTCGGCCGCCTCGCGGAGCCGCTGGAGGGCCATCTTGTCCTGGGCCAGGTCGATGCCGTGCTCGCCCCGGAAGGTCTTCACCAGGTGGTCGATGATCCGCTGGTCCCAGTCGTCGCCACCGAGGTGGTTGTCACCGCTGGTCGACTTGACCTCGATGACGCCCTCGGCCAGCTCCAGCAGGGAGACGTCGAAGGTGCCGCCACCCAGGTCGAAGACCAGGACGGTCTGCTCCTTGGAGCCCTTGTCCAGCCCGTACGCCAGGGCGGCCGCGGTCGGCTCGTTGACGATCCGCAGCACGTTGAAGCCGGCGATCTCACCGGCCTCCTTGGTGGCCTGGCGCTGGCCGTCGTTGAAGTAGGCCGGGACGGTGATCACCGCGTCGGTGATCTGCTCGCCCAGGTACGCCTCGGCGTCCCGCTTGAGCTTCATCAGCGTCCGGGCCGAGATCTCCTGCGGGGTGTACTTCTTGCCGTCGATGTCGACGGTCCAGTTGGTGCCGATCTCCCGCTTGACCGAACGGATGGTCCGGTCCGGGTTGGTGACCGCCTGGCGCTTGGCGACCTCACCGACGAGCACCTCGCCGTTGCGGGCGAACGCGACGATAGAGGGGGTCGTCCGCGAGCCCTCAGCGTTGGCGATGACGGTGGGCTCACCGCCCTCGAGAACGCTGACGCAGGAGTTCGTCGTGCCGAGGTCGATGCCGACCGCACGTGCCATGTTCGCTTCCTCGCTTCGTAACGTCGAGCAGATGACGGGCATCGCCCGTTGGGTTCCGGCGGGTCTCGCCAGCAGCGATCCCACCACAAGTTGAGTGAACTGGACTCAATAGTGCCACGCCCCCCGGAAACCGCAAGTCGAGGTTGAGTCAACCCGACGCAACCCGACCGTTATTACCGTCCGGTTGTCTTCCCTTGCATCGGTCGGGCACGCTTTAGCGGTGACGACGCATGGCGATCCCGCCACCCATTCCGGCGCGCCCGCCGTCGCAGCCCGCACCGGACCGCCGGACGCCGGGGAGGCTCCGCCCGGCACCACCGGGGACGGCCTGTCCGTCGATCTCGCCAACCTGCGGGCCGCGATCGGCGCGGCCCGGTTCCCGCTGGCCCTGCCCGCAGCCGAGCCGGCCCGGCACGCTGCCGCCGGCCTCACCGCCCAGCTCGACGACTACCTGCTGCCCCGGCTGGCCCGGCTCGACGCGCCGCTGCTGGTGGTGGTCGGTGGCTCCACCGGGGCCGGCAAGTCGACCCTGGTCAACAGCCTGGTCCAGGCGCGGGTGAGCGCCGCCGGCGTGCTCCGCCCCACCACCCGCTCCCCGGTGCTGGTCTGCAACCCCACCGACTCCGCCTGGTTCCGCCGGGGCGAGCTGCTGCCCGGCCTCACCCGCACCAACGAGCCGAGCGAGAACCCGGGCACCCTGCACCTGGTCACCGCGCCTGCGCTCCCCGCCGGGCTGGCCTTCCTCGACGCGCCCGACATCGACTCGGTGGTCGACGCCAACCGGGCCCTCGCCGGCCAGCTCCTGGCCGCCGCCGACCTCTGGCTCTTCGTCACCACCGCCGCCCGGTACGCCGACGCCGTCCCCTGGGAGCTGCTGCGCAGCGCCCGCGCCCGGGGCGCGGTGATCGCCATGGTGCTCGACCGGGTGCCCCCGGAGGCGGCCGACGAGATCGCCGCCCACCTGTCGGAGATGCTCGCCGCCCAGGACCTCGGCGCGGCGCCGCTCTTCGTGCTGCCGGAGACCTGGGTCGACGGCCAGGGCCTGCTCCCCGACAAGGTCACCGCCCCGCTGAGCGCCTGGTTCTCCCGGCTCGCCGCCGACGCCGACACCCGGTCCGCCGTGGTCCGGCAGACCCTCGACGGGGCGCTCGCCGCCCTGCGCCCCGCCGTCGACGGGCTGGCCGACGCCGCCGACGAGCAGGTGGCCGCCGCCGACGCGCTCGACGAGCGGGTCCGGGCGGCGTACCGGGGGGCCCGACGGACCGTCGAGCAGGGGCTCAAGGACGGCCGGCTGCTCCGGGGCGAGGTGCTGGCCCGCTGGCAGGAGTTCGTCGGCACCGGCGAGTTCTTCCGCACCATGGAGGCGCGGATCGGTCGGCTCCGGGACCGGCTGGTCGCGGCGGTGACCGGGCGCCCGGCGCCCGCCGCGGAGCTGCGCAACGCGATCGAGTCGCAGCTGGTGACCCTGCTGCGCGGGGTCGCCTCGGAGGCGGCCGAGAACGCGTACACCGGGTGGAAGGCGCATCCCGCGGGGGCGGCGCTGCTCGACCCGCCGCTCGCCCACGCCTCCGACGACCTGGCCGAACGCGCCGAGCGGCTGGTCCGCGACTGGCAGCGCGGAGTGCTGGACCTGGTCCGCGAGGAGGGCGGCGACCGCCGCTTCGTGGCCCGGACGGCCGCGTACGCGGTGAACGCCACCGGGCTGGCCGTGATGATCGCGGTCTTCGCCTCGACCGCCTTCATCCCCACCGGTCTGGAGGTGGCCACCGGCGCCGGCACCACGGTCGCCGCGCAGGCGGTGCTCCAGGCGATCTTCGGCGACCAGGCGGTGCGCAACCTGGCCAACAAGGCGCGGGGGGACCTGCTCGACCGGGTCGGCGCGCTGCTCGAGGAGGAGGCGGCCCGCTACCTCGACCGGACGGCGGCGGCCCGCCCGGCCGCCGAGACCGGCGCCACCCTGCGCCGGGCCGCCGCCGAGGTGGAGATGGCCCGGCACCGCAGCGGCCTGTCCCGGAGCGACGGGCCGGTGCTGCCGCCGACCGGGACCGGTGAGGCCAGATGAGCAACCTCGTCGGCCGGGTCCGCGAGGCGTTCCGGGGTGACCAGCGGGTCGACCCGGACGCGCTGATCGCCCGGCTGGACGCCGTGCAGCGCTTCCTCCGCGCGGTGGACGGCCAGGTTCCGGACGCCCGCCTGGTCGCCGCGCACACCGTCGTCGAGCGGGCCGGCACCCGACTCGCCCTCTCCGGCGACCACACCGTGGTCGCCCTGGCCGGCGCCACCGGCAGTGGCAAGTCCAGCCTGTTCAACGCCCTCGCCCGGTTGGAGCTCTCGCCGGTCGGCGTACGGCGGCCGACCACCGGCGTGGCGCACGCCTGCGTCTGGGGGCAGCTGGGCGGCGCCGGTCGGCTGCTCGACTGGCTCGGCGTGCTGCCCCGGCACCGGTTCGTCCGGGAGAGCGCGCTCGACGGCGACGACGAGTCCGGCCTGCACGGCCTGGTCCTGCTGGACCTGCCCGACTTCGACTCGGTGCAGCGGACCCACCGGCTGGAGGTGGATCGGCTGCTCGGCCTGGTCGACCTCGTGGTCTGGGTGGTCGACCCGCAGAAGTACGCGGACCGGGTGATCCACACCAGCTACCTGCGCGAGTTCCACCGGCACAAGGACGTCACGGTGGTCGTGCTCAACCAGGCCGACCGGCTGCCCCCGGCCGAGCTGCCCCGGGTCCTGGCCGACCTGCGCCGGCTGCTCGACGCCGACGGCCTGGACGGGGTGCCGCTGCTGCCCACGGTCGCGGTCGACCCGGCCGGGATGGTCGGTCTGCGCGAGGCGCTGGAGCGTACGGTCGCCGAGCGGCAGGCAGCGCTGCGCCGGCTGGCCGGCGACGTGGACGCCGTGGTGGCCGAGCTGGAGCCGCTGGTCGGGGTGGAGCCGCCGCGTACCGGGCCGGACGACGCGTCGGCCCGGGAGCTCACCCGCGCGATGGCCGGAGCGGCTGGGGTGCCCTCGGTGGCGGAGGCGGTCGAGGGCGCGTACCGGCACCGGGCCGGCGGGACGACCGGCTGGCCGCTGGTCAAGGGCTGGCGCCGACTGCGGCCGGACCCGCTGCGCCGGCTGCACCTGCCGGGACCTCCCGCGGACGCCGACGCGCCCGCGGAGAGCCTGGTCGCGGCGACGTCCGTACCGGATCCGACCGCCGCGCAGCGCTCGGCGCTCAACCTGTCCATCCGCGCGGTGGGCGACCGGTCCGGCGCCGACCTGCCGGCGCCCTGGCCGACCGCGGTGACCGCCGCGGCCCGGTCCCGGCTCGGCGACCTGCCCGACGCGCTGGACCGCGCGGTGGCCGGCACCGACCTGGGGATGGACCGGCGGCCGGCCTGGTGGCGGGTCGTCGGGGCCCTCCAGTGGCTGGTCACCGTCGCCGCGCTGGCCGGGCTGGGCTGGCTCGCGCTCGGCTACGCCCTGCGGGCGCTCGGCCTACCGTCACCCGAGTACCCGAGGGTGGGCGAGGTCCCGCTGCCGACGGTGCTGCTCCTCGGCGGCCTGCTCGCCGGGCTGCTGGTGGCGGCGCTGACCAGACCGGTGGTCAGGTGGGCGGCGCGGCGGGCCCGCCAGCGGGCGGAGAAGCGGCTCACCAGCTCGGTGGGGACGGTCGGCGAGGAGTACGTGCTGGTCCCGGTGCGGTCCGTGCTGGCCCGGTACGCGCAGGCCCGCGAGGCGCTCGGGGACGCCGCCCGCCGCTGATCGCCTCGGCGACGACCCGGCCCGTCACGGCGAGGCGCGCCGCGCTGGCAGGTGTCCCGGCCGGGCCGGCGGCGTAGGGTCGGTGCATGGCCACGCCACAGACCCCCTACGAGGCGGTGCTGCACGCCGCCCGCGACGTGACGAGGCTCGACTGCGCCCTCGACGCGGAGATGCTCGGCGCCGCGCTGCTCGGCAGCGTGTACGCCGTCGCGGAGACCGACCGGGAGAACGCCGTCCGGGAGTTCGTCACCGGCTTCCTCGCCGCCACCTCCCGCCGCCGCAGCGCCGCCGCCACCACCATCCGCGCCGTCTTCGCCGCCCTGGTGCCGGGCGCCGAGGGCGCCGGCCGGATCCGCCCCGGCGCGCAGGCGCCGGCCTGGGCCGGCCAGCTCGGCCGGGTCCACCTCACCGGCGTCTGGTCCTACGGCGACGTGTACGGCGACCAGACCTCCTACCTCGCCACTTTCGCGTACGACGAGGAGGAGGGTGGCCCGGAGCACGCCCTGGTGGCCCTGGTCGACCACAACATCGGCATCACCAAGGACGTCTTCGTCGGCGGCCCGGCCGAGCGGATCCTCGAACAGGTCCGGCAGATGTGCACCGAGGACGAGCTGACCTGGTTCCGCACCGAGGAGCCGGCCCGGATGCGCGGGGAGGTGGCCCGGCACCTGGCGGTCACCGACGATCTGGGCGAGCTGCCGGCCGCCGGCTCCCTCGCCACCGACCGGGCCCTGGTCGGCGCGCGGCTGGCCGTGCTCCCCGCACCGGCCCGGCCGAGCGGCGACCCGGCCGCTCCGCCGCTCACCGACCAGGAGCGGACCCGGCTGGTCCGGGGCTTCCTCGGCTCGCCCGAGGCCGCCCGGTTCGGCCTGGACGCGGTGGCCGACGCCGAGCTGGCCTCGCTGCACTTCTGCCTGGGCCTGCTGCTCGACCACGCGCAGAGCTTCCCGGACACCGACCCGATGCGGTGGAGCCCGACCGTGGCCGAGCTGTTCCTGCTCGACTGGGTGCACCGGCGGGCCGTGCTGGACATGGACGACGCGGCCATGCTGCCGCGGGTGCTCCGCGGCTGGGCGGCGTACGCGGCCCGGCAGCGGGGGCTCCCGGAGGCGGCGGCCGGCCGGACGGACGAGGCGATCGAGGAGATGGTCCCCGAGTTCGCCCGGCTCTACAGCACCGGGGAGCGGCGCAGCCCCGCCACCGCCGCCGTCGCCCAGTTGATGGCCGACGGCGTCGACCCGGACGACCCGGCCGCCCTGGACGCCTGGATCGAGGCCAACCGCCACCGCCTCACCGACGACCCCGCCTGACCCCCGCCCCGCCGGGGCGCGCTCAGGGCTCGGCGAGGGCGAGGCGGCGGGGGGCGACGTCGACGGTGAGGCGTTGCCCCCAGCTCAGGGCCAGCCGGTCGGCGCCGGCGAGCCGGCCGGCGGTGATGCTCACCCCGTCACCGGGGACGGCCACGCCTCGCGGACGTACCAGCAGAGCGCCTCCTCCTCCGGGGCGGGCGGCCGCGGCGCACCCGGACGGTCGCGCGCGATGGACGCGCACCAGCCGGTCGCCCCCGTACCGCTGCCGATCACGGCCGGCCGGACCGGGACCCACGCGGCCGGGTGGTCACGGTGGCCTGGCTGGCGCTGCTGCCGGACCTGCCGACCCCGGTGGCCGGCAGCGACGCCGCCTCCGCCGACTGGCTGCCGGTCTCCCGGCTCACCCCCGGGCAGCTCGCCTTCGACCACGACCGGATCCTCGCCGACGGGCTGGAGCGGGCCCGGGCCAAGCTGGAGTACACCCCGCTGGCCAGCGCGTTCTGCCCGCCCGAGTTCACCGTGGCGCAGCTGCGCACGGTCTACGAGACGGTTTGGGGCATCCGCCTGGACCAGCGCAACTTCCACCGCAAGGTCACCGGGACACCCAATTTCGTCGAGCCGGTCGGTCGCGCCACCGAGGACGAGCGCGGCCGGCCCGCACAGCTCTTCCGGCGCGGTCCGGCCGCCCTGCTGCACCGGCCGATGCTCCGTCCACAGTGACGGCACCGCCCCGCCCGACGCCTCCCACGCCTGATCTGCGGCGCGATTCGGCTCAGCGCCCCACGCCCACTCCGCCGCCCACATCGGAGCCGAGGGCGGGGAGCAGCTCGGCGCAGCGGGGCGTCAGCGCGGGTCGACCGCCACCACGCCGGCCGGCGCAGCTCCGGAACCGGCCGGTACCGGCGAGCACCGCGGCGACGGGACCGGCACGCGCGGGGCGTCGACCGGCGGTCCGCTGGCCGGCGGGGCCGGTAGAGCCGGGGTGCGGGCGGGCCGGGCGGGCGGAAGGCCACCGAAGTCCGCCGGGCCGGACGCCGGGCCGGACGGCGACGCGGGCGGTTCGGGCGGCCCGGGCGGCGCGGGCGGCGGCCCGGGCGGCGCGGGCGGATCGGACGGCGAAGCGCTGCCACCGGGAGCCGGGGGGGCGCTTCGGCTCGGCACCGGGGGCGGCGGGGTGAGGATGATCGTGGGCAGCGGCAGGGGCAACCGGTCCGGGCGCGACGAGCGGGTCGGCGTCGGGCTGGGTGAGGGGGTCGGTGCCGGGCTCGGCGACGCGCTCGGCGCCGGCGGCTCTCCGCCGCTGGCGGAGTGGGTGGGGCGGGTCGCTCCGGTGGGAGGTGCCTGGGGGACCGGTGGCCGGGGCCGTATGCCCCACGCCGAGTCGGACGCCACCGGCGGGGCGGGGGCGGCGGCGACCTCCGGCACGCCGGGACGGGTGACCAGCGGGGCGGGACCGGTGGTGGACGTCACCTCGGGCTGGCTGGTCGCGGGCAGCGGGATCACCACCGGGCCGACCGAGGGCGTCGGAATGAACGGCGTGCTGTTGTCCGGGAGTGCGGTGCTGCCGACGGTGGCCGACCCGGTGCTGATGGCGGCGAGGATCGGCATCGACGCGGTGCCGGCGAGCAGCGCGACCGTGAAGAGGTAACCCCGGCTCGGGCCGCCCAGTCCGGGCGCCCGGTGCGCCCCGACCACCCGGCGGTAGCCGGCGCCGGGGGCCGCGCCATGGCGGCCGAGGAGCGGAGTTCCGGGACCCTCGGCTGGCTCGGACACCGGCACACTCCTCGTCGTCGACATCGGCGGGACCGTCGGTGGCGCGGGCGTCGGGCCCGAAGCGGACAAACGCCGCTTAACGCTCACCGGACACCAGTCAGCTTGAACCAGTTACGCTCAGTTCACCAGCGGCCACCGCGTGTCGACACACAATTTGTCCGTCACGGTGTAGTCCACCCGGGACAAACAGGCATATCCGTCGCGTAGCCGACGGAACGCCACCGAGGTGGAGGGCCATACTGTGGGACCGCTCACCTCCTCTGCAATCATTCAGGCACGACGGCAACGCAGCCGCTACCTCCGCGCACCCCGCGGCTGGTGCGGTACGGCGCCGGCGCTCCCGAACCGGGTTCGCCCACGAATCCGGCTCAACGCCGCGCGGCAACCCTCACCCGGGCTAGGCGCGGCCGCCAGGGACCAGCCCGGCAGCAGCCGGGCGGCGCACGAGTTGCGCGGCACGGGTCACCCCCCGGCGCTGACGCAGACACGACAGGGAGAGACGGATGGCAAAGGGCGACCCCGGGGTCACCACCCGCGGCCGGCGGGCCACACCCCGTTCCAAGCGACCCGCCACGGCGGGCGAGCCGGAACTCGTACAGCTGCTGACGCCCGAGGGCGAGCGGATCGACAGCGCGATCGGCCCGGACGGGACCGAGTACCGCGTCGACTTCACCGACGAGGAGTACCGCGGGCTCTACCGCGACCTCGTGCTGGTCCGCAAGCTCGACGCCGAGGCGACCGCGCTCCAGCGCCAGGGCGAGCTGGGCCTCTGGGCCAGCCTGCTGGGTCAGGAGGCCGCGCAGGTCGGCTCCGGCCGGGCGCTGCGCACCCAGGACATGGCCTTCCCGACCTACCGGGAGCACGGCGTCCTCTACTGCCGGGGCATCGACCCGATCATGCCGCTCGGCCTGTTCCGCGGCGTCGACCAGGGCGGCTGGGACCCCAACGAGTTCAAGTTCAACATGTACACGATCGTGATCGGGGCGCAGACCCTGCACGCGACCGGATACGCCATGGGCGTCCACATGGACGGCAAGACCGGCACCGAGGACGGCGAGGCGGTGATCGCCTACTTCGGCGACGGCGCCACCAGCCAGGGCGACGTCAACGAGGCGTTCGTCTGGGCCAGCGTCTTCAACGCCCCGCTGGTGTTCTTCTGCCAGAACAACCAGTACGCCATCTCCGAGCCGCTGGAGCGGCAGACCCGCGTCCCGCTGTACCAGCGGGCGGGCGGCTTCGGCTTCCCCGGCGTGCGGGTGGACGGCAACGACGTGCTCGCGTCGTACGCGGTGACCCGGCACGCGCTGGACAACGCCCGGCTCGGCCAGGGCCCCAGCCTGATCGAGGCGTACACCTACCGGATGGGGGCGCACACCACCTCCGACGACCCGACCCGGTACCGGATCGCCAGCGAGGTCGAGGCCTGGCAGGCCAAGGACCCGATCGCCCGGATGAAGGCGTTCCTGGAGAAGCAGCAGCTCGCCGACGCGGACTTCTTCACCTCCGTCGACGAGCAGGCCCGCGCCGAGTCGGTGCACCTGCGCGAGCGGGTGCTCGCCATGCCCAACCCGGAGCCGGTGACGATGTTCGACCACGTCTACCCCAACGGGTCCCCCGAGCTCGACGAGCAGCGGGCGCAGTTCAGCAAGTACATGGAGTCGTTCGAGGGGAGCGCCCACTGATGGCCACGGAGACGCTCACCCTCGGCAAGGCCCTCAACACCGGTCTGCGCAAGGCCCTGGAGAACGACCCGAAGGTCGTCATCATGGGCGAGGACGTCGGCAAGCTCGGCGGCGTCTTCCGGATCACCGACGGGCTCCAGAAGGACTTCGGCGACCAGCGGGTGATCGACACCCCGCTGGCCGAGTCCGGCATCATCGGCACCGCGGTCGGCCTGGCCATCCGCGGCTTCCGCCCGGTCTGCGAGATCCAGTTCGACGGCTTCGTCTACCCGGCGTACGACCAGATCGTGTCGCAGGTGGCGAAGATGCACTACCGCTCGCAGGGCAAGGTGCGGATCCCGATGGTCATCCGGATCCCCTACGGCGGTGGCATCGGCGCGGTCGAGCACCACTCGGAGTCGCCCGAGGCGTACTTCGCGCACACCGCCGGCCTGAAGGTCGTCACCTGCGCGAACCCGCAGGACGCGTACTCGATGATCCAGCAGGCGATCGCCTCGGACGACCCGATCGTCTTCCTGGAGCCGAAGCGGCGTTACTGGGAGAAGGGTCCGGTCGAGCTGGACGCCCCGCTGTCGGAGGCGTACCCGCTGCACTCGGCCCGGGTCGTCCGCGCCGGCACCGACGCCACCGTGCTGGCGTACGGCCCGATGGTGCGGACCTGCCTGGACGCGGCGACCGCCGCCGCCGAGGACGGCCGGGAGCTGGAGGTCATCGACCTGCGCTCGCTCTCCCCGCTGGACCTGGCCGCCGCGTACGAGTCGGTGCGGCGCACCGGCCGCTGCGTGGTCGTCCACGAGGCCCCGGGCAACCTGGGCCTGGGCTCGGAGATCGCGGCCCGGATCACCGAGGAGTGCTTCTACTCCCTGGAGTCCCCGGTGCTGCGCGTCACCGGCTTCGACACCCCCTACCCGGCCAGCCGGGTGGAGGAGGAGTACCTGCCCGACCTCGACCGGGTGCTCGACGCCGTCGACCGCACCTTCGGCTGGTGAGCGGCATGTCACGGATCAAGGAGTTCAACCTCCCCGACCTGGGTGAGGGCCTGACCGAGGGCGAGATCCTCGCCTGGCTGGTCAAGGTGGGCGACGTCATCGAGCTGAACCAGCCGATCGTCGAGGTGGAGACGGCCAAGGCGGCGGTCGAGATCCCGGCGAAGTGGGCCGGCCAGGTGCAGGCGATCTTCCACCCGGAGGGGACCACGGTCGAGGTCGGCACGCCGATCATCGCGATCGACACCGACCCGGGCGCCGGCCCGATCGAGGAGTCGACGACCGGTGCGCCGGCCGCCGCGCTGCCCACCCCGTCGGCGGCCTCGCTGGCCGCGGTCGAGGTGGCCCCGGCCGAGGGCGCGGTCGAGCCGGGCCTGATCGGCGGTCCCGCCCCGGGTGGGCGGACCGCCGTGCTGGTCGGCTACGGCCCGCGGACCACGGCGGCGAAGCGCCGGCCGCGCAAGGGCGGCGCTCCCGCCCAGGCGTCGGCCGCGCCGGCCGCCCCGGTCCAGGCCGCGCCGGCTCCGGCGCCGGTCGCACCGGTGTCGCCGGCTCCGGCGGTCAACGGCAACGGCCGGACCGGCGGACCGGTGCTGGCCAAGCCGCCGGTGCGGAAGCTCGCCAAGGACCTCGGCGTCGACCTGGCCACGCTGACCGGGTCGGGGCCGCTGGGCTCGATCACCCGGGAGGACGTACAGCGGGCGGCGAGCGGGACCCCGGCGGCGGCCGAGCCGCTGACGGTCGCGGTGCCGGCCACGGTGGCCGCGAGCTTCGGCGCGGACCGCGAGCAGCGCATCCCGGTCAAGGGGGTACGCAAGCTCACCGCCGAGAACATGTCCCGCTCGGCGTTCACCGCCCCGCACGTGACGGAGTTCCTGACCGTCGACGTGACCCGGGCGATGAAGGCCCTGGACCGGCTCCGGGAGCGGCGGGAGTGGCGCGACGTGCGGGTCTCGCCGCTGCTGCTGGTGGCGAAGGCGGTGCTGCTGGCGGTCAAGCGTCACCCGATGGTCAACTCGACCTGGGCCGGCGACGAGATCGTGGTCAAGGACTACGTCAACCTGGGCATCGCGGCGGCCACCGAGCGCGGCCTGATCGTGCCGAACATCAAGGACGCCGGCCGGCTCTCGCTGCGCGAGCTGGCGGACGCGATGACGGCGCTGGTGCAGACGGCCAAGACCGGGAAGACCTCCCCGGCGGACATGTCCGGTGGCACGCTGACGATCACCAACGTCGGTGTCTTCGGCGTCGACACCGGCACGCCGATCCTGCCCCCGGGCGAGTCGGCGATCCTGGCCTTCGGCGCGGTCCGGGAGATGCCGTGGGTGCACAAGGGCAAGGTGAAGCCGCGCCTGGTCACCACGCTCGGCCTGTCGTTCGACCACCGGATCATCGACGGTGAGCTGGGTTCGAAGTTCCTCCGCGACATCGGGGACTTCCTGGCCGATCCGGAGGCGGCGCTGCTCGCCTGGACCTGACGGTCCTCGACACCAGGCCACGGCCGGTGTGCCACGGGTTAACGCCCGGCACACCGGCCGTTGCCGTTCGAGGAAGAAATCATCGGCTCAGCTACCCGTTGACCTACGATCCGTAGGTCCGTGGTTCAGCTCACCTAATAATCGATGGAAGTTGGCGGCGTTATGCGCTTCAATAGAGACATCAAGGGGCTGACAACCGAATAGCCAGGAGGAGAGACCCAGATGAGCATGATCGAGCGAATCCGCAACCGCCGCGACGCCAACCGCCGTGCCCGCGCCATCGAGCACGCGCTGCGTTCCGCCAACTCGCCCGCGGTCCGCGAGGAGCTTCTCGCCATCGCCCAGCGTCACATGAGCTGACGCTCCTCGACTTTCCTCACCTCCTCCAGTTCGAGGACCCGCCCGGCACAGCCGGGCGGGTCCTCGGCGTTTGGGGGTGCTTGAGACCGGGATTCCACCTCGCCGCACCGCCCGGTACGGTGGGGCTCGGTCGCCACCCATCCGCCCCGGAGCAGATCGCGCCGATAGAAGCCGATCGACACCGTACGGCAACGGTGAGTGACGGCCGGTGCTCCCCGGGCACCTCCGGGCGGCCACCGGATACGGTGCGGGGAGCCCGCACGGCCGGTACCCGCCGGCGACGCCGGCAACCATGCCGACGGTCCCCGATCGGCATCGGCGGCCGACATGTGATGGAGGAGGCGCACCCATGACGTCCGAGGCCCCGCACCGCCCCGGCCAGGAGCCGGGCGAGGTGTCGCCGGGCGCCGGCGGACCGGCGCCGTACGGCGACCACCCGGCGCAGCAGGACAACGGGTACCCCAACGCCCCCGACCTCGGCTGGGCGCCGCCCCCGCCGGCCGGTCGACCGAGTCAGCCCGCCCCCGCCTGGGCCGGGCAGGACGACCAGTCGCCCGCCCCCGCCTGGGGGCAGCCGGGCGGCCAGCCACCGAACCCCGCCTGGGGGGCCGCCCAGGTGCCGCAGCAGACCGAACCGGATGCCTGGGCCGGCTCGCCCCAGCCCGCCTGGGCCGCGCCGGAGCAGGCCGGCCCCGCCTGGGCCGCCGCTTCCGCGCCCGGCGCCAACCCGACCAACCCCCCGGAGCAGGCCCCACCCGCGTGGGCGACGCCCGAGCAGGCCGGCCCCGCCTGGGCCGCCGGGCCGCACGGCGACCAGCCGGCCTGGGCGCAGGCCGCCGACCAGGGCGCCCGGGGCGCGGCGCAGGTGCCCGCCCCCGCCGGGCAGCCGCACGACGACCCGGCCCGCTCCGGCGGCTGGGCCACGCCGACGCAGCAGCAGGACGACCCCGCCCGCTCCGGAGGCTGGAACACGGCTCCCGCCGCTCAGGACGACCGCTCCGGCGGCTGGCCCGTCGGGACCGGGGCGCAGCAGCAGGACGACCCGGCCCGCTCGGGCGGCTGGGCCGGCCCGCCGCAGGACGACCAGCCGGCCTGGGGCCAGCAGGGCGAGCAGTCCGCGCCCGCCTGGGCCTCCGCCGCGCCCACCGCCCGCGCCGCCGCGCAGGTGCCCGCCCCGGCCGGGCAGCCGAACGACGCCTGGGGCACGCCGAACGACCCGAACCGCTCCGGCGGCTGGCCGGCCGGCAACCCGGAGCAGGACGATCCCGCCCGCTCGGGCGGCTGGGCCGCGGGCGTACCGGCCCGGCAGGACGAGGCGGAGCCGGCCCGCGGCTGGTCCGCCCCGCAGCAGGACAACGCCGGCGGCTGGGAGACCGGGCCGCGCGACGGCGACCCGGACCGCTCCGGCGGCTGGGCCGCCGGACGGGCCGCCACGCACGGCGAGCCCGCGCAGCAGCCCGGCTGGGGCGCGCCGGACGACCAGCGTCCGGCCACCGGCTGGAGCGGCGCCGCCGCCGTACCGCAGCAGCAGGACCGGCCCGCCTCGGAGGAGTCGGCGCAGGCCGGCTCCTGGGGCGCGGCCGCCGCCCCGGCGCAGGACGACCGGCCGGAGGCGGGCGGCTGGACGCCGCCGGAGCCCTCGCCGGCCCGTGCCACCGCCTCGGTGCCGTCCCCGGACGGCCCACCGGCCTGGGGCGCCAACCAGGACGATGCGCCGCAGTGGACCCGCGGGGACCGCCCGGCCGTGCCGGACGCCGAGCCGTGGCCGGCCAGCGAGGTGTGGGGCCGGTCCGCCGAGGCGGAAGCCGCCGCACCCCAGTCGCACGGCTGGGAGTCGGGCCGGGCCGAGGAGCCGGCGGCCTACCAGCCGGCACCGGGCCCGGGCATCTCACCCGGGAACGCCGTACCGCTGCCGCCGCAGGAGCAGCGGGTGCCGGGTGCCAGCCTGGCCGCGTCGCCGCCGGCCGACTACCGGCCGCCGGCGCAGTTCGCCCCGGGCACCGAGGCGTCCGCCGAGCCGGTCGGCCGGGACCCGCAGGCGTACGAGTCGGAGCAGTCGGGCGCGGTGCCCGGCTGGGGCCCGGCCGAGGCGTCGCACCAGGAGCCGCAGTCGCCGGCCGGGCCGGTGGTGCCCGCGCCGCGTATCTCCCCGGAGGCCGGCGCCGTCTCCGCCAGCGCGTCGGTGCCGCTGGCCAGCCGGGTGATGCCCCCGACCGACCAGGCGGTGCGGCCCGCCGGCTCGCCGGCCCCGCAGCCCCGGGTGTACGGCCGCCCGACCCGGCCGGAGCCGGAGGAGGCCGCCGGGCAGGACGCCCCGAACGGCTACCCGGAGCAGGGCGGCCAGCGCTTCGACGAGCCCGGCCAGCAGTCCGGCTACGACGACCAGGGCCAGCGCCCCGACGACCGCGGCCAGCAGTCCCGCTACGACGACCAGGGCCCGCAGTCCGGCTACGACGACCAGGGTCGCCCGGCGGGGCCGCACGGCTTCGCCGAGGTGCAGTCCGCGCCGCCGTCGTCGCCCGCGGGCCCGCCGCCGTTCCCGCCCGGCGTGCCGTCCTTCGCGGACCCGGCCGCCAACCACCGTCCCGCCAACGGGGTGCACCCGCACAACGGCGAGCGCCCCGACCCGTTCGGCGGTCCCGGCGGCCACGCCGGTCCGGGTGACCCGTACGGCAGCCCCGGCCAGGGTGACCCGTACGGCGGTCCGGGGCACAACGACCCCTTCGGGGGCCAGGGCGGCCACGGTGACCCGTTCGGGGGTCAGGGTGGCCCGGCCGGTGGCCGCGCGTCGGTCGGGGTGCCGGGCCAGGGGCCGGGAGCGATGCACGAGCAGGGGCCGGGTGGGTTCCCGCCGGCCTTCCCGCCGCCGCCCCAGCAGGCGCCGCCGGCCTGGCAGCAGGGCCTGGGCGGCGAGTCGGAGCAGGGCCGCTTCGACGCGTTCAAGCCCGACGCCGAGCCGAAGACCGAGGCGCCGGCGCCGAAGGTGCGCAACGGGCGGGTGCTGGCCCTCGTGCTGATCGCGGCGGTGCTGATCCTGGCCGTTCCGCTCGGCCTGCTCACGCTCCTCGGCAAGGTCGGCGGCGACGACAACAAGCCGGCGGGCTTCGACCCGGCGGTGGGCTCCTGCGTGAAGCAGTCCGGCGCGGGCGCGGTGGCCGCCGACTGCGGCGAGCAGGACGCCTTCACGGTCGTGTCGAAGGTCGACGCGCAGGACAAGTGCGGCGACCCGACGCAGCCGCACGTGGTGCTGCCGGGCGAGGGGACCAACCGGGTGCTCTGCCTGAAGCCGGCCGGCAAGTAGGCAACCTCATCGACGGCGGGGCCACGGCGATCCGTGGCCCCGCCGTCGTACCCGGGGTGTGATCGAGCCCGCCCGGGTCCCGGCCGATGAGCGGTCCGGCGTCCGGCAGACTGGAGCCATGAGCGCACGAGTACGGGCACCCGAGCTGCGCGGCCGGGGCTGGCTGAACACCGGCGGCAGGGACCTCGAGCTGGCCGACCTCCGCGGCAAGATCGTCCTGCTGGACTTCTGGACCTTCTGCTGCATCAACTGCCTGCACGTGCTCGACGAGCTGCGCCCGCTCGAGGAGAAGTACGGCGACGTGCTGGTCGTCATCGGCGTGCACTCGCCCAAGTTCGAGCACGAGAAGGACGCGGAGGCGCTGGCCGCCGCCGTCGAGCGGTACGGGGTGCACCACCCGGTGCTGGACGACCCCGAGCTGGACATGTGGCAGCAGTACGCGGCGAAGGCCTGGCCGACGCTGTCGGTGGTCGACCCCGAGGGTTACGTGGTGGCCACGATGGCCGGCGAGGGGCACGCCGAGGGGCTGGCCCGGCTGGTCGACGACCTGATCGCCACCCACGAGGCGAAGGGCACCCTGCACCGGGGCGACGGCCCGTACGTCCCGCCGGCCGAACCGGAGACCACGCTGCGCTTCCCCGGCAAGGCCGTGGTGCTCGACGGCGGCAACCTGCTGGTCTCGGACTCGGCCCGGCACTCGCTGGTGGAGCTGGCTCCGGACGGCGAGAAGCTGGTCCGCCGGATCGGCGCCGGTGCCCGGGGCCACGCGGACGGCCCGGCGGAGACGGCCACCTTCTCGGAGCCGCAGGGGCTCTGCCTGCTCCCGGCGCACGTCGCCGAGGTGGCCGGTTACGACGTGCTCGTCGCGGACACCGTCAACCACCTGCTGCGCGGGGTGCGGCTGGGCACCGGCGAGGTGGTCACGGTCGCCGGCACCGGCCGGCAGTGGCGGTCGACCGTTGACGACCACGCGCACGACGCGCTCTCCGTCGAACTCTCCTCCCCCTGGGACGTGGCCTGGTACGACGACAAGGTCGTCATCGCCATGGCCGGCATCCACCAGCTCTGGTGGTTCGACCCGATCCGCCGGACCGCCGGCATGTACGCGGGCACCACGGTCGAGGCGCTGCGCGACGGACCGCTGCCGGACGTCTGGATGGCCCAGCCCTCCGGCCTCTCCGTTTCGGCCGACGGCGCCCGGCTCTGGATCGCGGACAGCGAGACCAGCGCCCTCCGGTACGTCGAGAACGGCGTGATGGGCACCTCGGTGGGGCAGGGTCTCTTCGACTTCGGCCACGTCGACGGGCCGGCCGACCGGGCGCTGCTGCAGCATCCGCTGGGGGTGTGCGCGCTGCCGGACGGCTCGGTGCTGATCGCCGACACGTACAACGGCGCGGTCCGCCGCTTCGACCCGGAGACCGACCAGGTCGCCACGGTGGCGGACGGGCTGGCCGAGCCGAGCGACCTGGTGCTCACCGCCGAGGGTGGGGTGCTGGTGGTGGAGTCCGCCGCGCACCGGCTGACCCGGCTGGCCCCGGGCGCGCTCTCCGCGGCGGGTGCCAGCACCGTGGACGGCCCCCGGCACCGGGCCGAGCGGAAGCCGACCGACGTGGCGGCCGGCGAGGTCACGCTCGACGTGATCTTCACGCCCGCGCCGGGGCAGAAGCTCGACGAGACGTACGGGCCGTCGACCCGGCTGGTGGTCACCGCGTCGCCGCCGGAGCTGCTGATCGAGGGCGCGGGGACGACGACGGACCTGTCCCGCCGGCTGGTGGTCAACGGCGAGGTGGCCGGCGGGGTGCTCCAGGTGACCGCGCAGGCGGCCACCTGCGACGCGGACGTCGAGCACGCCGCGTGCCACCTGACCCGGCAGGACTGGGGCGTCCCGGTCCGGGTGGTGGACGGCGCCGCCACCCGGCTCCCCCTCGTCCTGCGCGGCCTGGACGCCTGAGCGCCGGGCCCGCCCGGGGCGCGGCACGGGCCCCGGGCGGTCAGGCGAACGGGGAGAGGGTGACCCCGGCGTCGATCAACGCGGCCCGGACGAGGGCGGCGGAGGCCACCGCGCCGGGGGTGTCGCCGTGCAGGCAGATCGACTCGACCTGGCAGGGCACCACCCGGCCGTCGACCGCGACCACCGCGCGCTCGGTGGCCATCCGGACGGCCCGGTCGGCTACCTCGTCCGGGTCGGTGACCAGCGCGTTCGCCGCGGTCCGGGGCACCAGTGAGCCGTTGGGCAGGTAGTTCCGGTCGGCGAAGCCCTCGGCGACGACCCGCAGCCCGGCGCCGGCGGCGAGCTGGGCGAGCACCGAGCCGGGCGCGCAGAGCACGGGCAGCTCGTGGTCGTACCCGCTGACCGCGGCGACCAGGGCGGCGGCCTGGGCCTCGTCGCGGGCCGCCGCGTGGTAGAGCGCGCCGTGCGGCTTGAGGTAGCGGACCCGGGTGTGGAACAGCCGGCAGAACGCCTCCAGGGCGCCGAGCTGGTAGGTGACCTCGTCGCGGAGCTCGGCGAAGTCGTACGCGATGTGCCGGCGGCCGAAGCCGGCGAGGTCCCGGTAGCCGACCTGGGCGCCGACGGCGACCCCGCGCTCGGCGGCGGCGGCGCAGACCCGGCGCATGGTGGACGCGTCGCCACCGTGGAAGCCGCAGGCGACGTTGGCGGAGGTGACCAGGTCCAGCAGCGCGTGGTCGTCGCCGAGCCGCCAGATGCCGAATCCCTCGCCGAGGTCAGCGTTGAGGTCCATGGAACCTCACCGTAGTCCCTGGCCGGGCCTGCGCGAGCGGGGTCACGTCGTCCACCACACCCACGACCGGGTAGCCGCCGGTGGTCGGATGGTCGGCGAGGAAGATCAACGGCTGCCCGTCGGCCGGCACCTGCACCGCCCCGAGGACCAGCCCCTCGCTGGGCAGTTCCCCGGTCACCGCGCGGGGCAGGGCCACGCCGGTCAGTCGCGCGCCGACCCGGTTGCTCACCGGGCTGACCTGGTACGCGGTGCCGAAGAGCAGGTCCAGGGCGGCCGGGGTGAACCAGTCGTGCCGGGGGCCGGGGCGCAGGGTCAGCCGCAGCTCGCCCGGGACGGGCGGGGCGACCGTGACGTCGACCGGCGCGGGGTGCCCGACCGGCTCGCCGAGGGGCAGCCGGTCGCCGTCGCGCACCGGGGGCGGGCCGAGTCCGGAGAGCGTGTCGGTGGCGCGGCTGCCCAGCACCGGCGGCACGTCGATGCCACCGGAGACGGCCAGCCAGGTGCGCAGGCCGGCTCGGGGCGGGCCGATCCGCAGCACCGCCCCGGCCGGCAGCGAGAGGGGCCGGCCGACGTCGCCCGGACGACCCACGTCGGGCGACCGCTGGTCGGCCGGCACGCGGTGGATCCGGACCTCGACCTCCGCCCCGGTCAGCGCGACGCAGGCGGCACCATCGAACCGCAGGTCGCAGCCGGTCAGCGTGATCTCCAGCCCGGCGGCGCCCTCCGGGTTGCCGACGAGCCGGTTGGCCAGCCGCAGCGCGGCCGGGTCGAGCGCGCCGGAGCGGGGCACGCCGAGGTGGGCGAAGCCGGGTCGGCCCTGGTCCTGGACGGTGGTGAGCGCGCCGGCCCGGAGCACCTCGATCACGCTGAGCACGCCGGTTCGCGACTGCGGGGCTCGCAAGACCGGCTCACTCCTCGCGCTCACGGGACACCAGCCGTACCCGGGTGCCGGGGGTGAGCCGGGCCGGCGGGTCGGCGTGCACGTCGAAGAGGACGAGGTCGGTCCGGCCGACCAGCAGCCAGCCGCCGGGCGAGGCGGTCGGGTAGATCCCGGCGTACGGGCCGGCGAGCGCCACCGAGCCGGCCGGCACCCGCGGCCGTGGCGTGGCCAGCCGGGGGACGGCCAGCTCGGCGGGGAGCCCGGTCAGGTACGCGAAGCCGGGCGCGAAGCCGCAGAAGGCCACCCGGAACTCGGTGCGCCGTAGCCGGTCGACCACCTCCGGAACGGTCATCGCCCAGTGGCCGGCGACGACGGGCAGGTCCTCCCCGTCGTACACCGTGGGGACCTCGACCGGGTCGACGGCGGCCGTGGTGGTGACCGGCCGCGGGCTCCAGCCGGCGATCAGCGCGGCGGTGGCCGCCGCGTCGGGTACGCCGTCGAGCAGCACGGTGGCGGCGGCCGGGACGATCTCGATGGCGCTCAGCTCGCCGGACTCGCGGCGGCGCCACAGCTCGGCCCGCCATGCCTGCACCTGGTCGGGGTCGTCGCAGTCGAGCAGCAAGGCGTGCGCGCCGACGGGTCGGATCCGCATCCCGCCATACTCGCGGACCGCCCTGGCGACCAGGGTCCACCGGCCGGTCAGGTTGCGTGACGGTCCACACTACTTGAAAGTAACCTACGGTGCCGTAGCCTGATGGGCGTGACCACCTCCGCACCGCTTCGGCTCAAGCCGGTCGACATCGGTAAACCCCGGATGCGCGGCTGGCTGCACACCTACGCGTTCTTCGTCGCGCTCGTCTGCGGCATCGTGCTCTGCTCGATCGCGGCCGCCCGGCCCGGCTGGACGCCGCTGGTCAGCTGCCTCATCTACAGCCTGACCGTCTGCGGCCTCTTCGGCACCAGCGCCCTCTACCACCGGCGGGTCTGGACCGAGCGCGGCTACCAGATCATGCGCCGGTTGGACCACTCGATGATCTTCTTGTTCATCGCCGGCACGTACACGCCGTTCTGCGCCCTGCTGCTGGACACCCGGCATGCCGGCATCATGCTCGGCCTGGTCTGGGGCGGGGCGGTGGCCGGGGTGGCGGTGAAGCTGATCTGGCCGCACGCCCCGCGCTGGGTCTCGGCACCGCTCTACCTGGCGCTCGGCTGGGTCGCCGTGACGATGCTGCCGGAGATCCTGCACTCCGGCGGCGTGACCGCCCTGGTGCTGCTGATCGTCGGCGGCGCGATCTACAGCGCCGGCGCGGTCTTCTACGCGCTGCGCCGGCCCAACCCGTGGCCCACGGTCTTCGGGCACCACGAGTTCTTCCACGCCTGCACCCTGGTCGCGGCGATCTGCCACCACATCGCGATCTACTTCGCGCTCTTCTCCTGACCCGGAGACGGTTCGAGGGCCCCGCGCCGTTGCGGGGCCCTCGAAAACTCTGCGATGCGGCTCAGGCCGGGTAGCCCGGGCGGCGCACCTCGCGGTACTCCTCGCGCACGACCCGGTCGTCCTGCACCGGCACCACCGGCTCTGCCACGACCCGCTGGCGGACCGGGGCGGCGACCACCGTGCGGCGACGGGTGTTCCAGAAGTAGAGGGTGGTGATCAGGCCGACGAGACCGACCAGCATCAGCACCCAGCCGACGACGTTCAGGTCGAGCCATCCCAGGTTGGCGTTGATGGCGAACGCGAAGATCGCGCCCAGCGCGATCAGGAAGATGCTGGCACCGATGCCCATGACGTCGCCTCCTTGGCGTTCAGCTGGCGTTTCCTACCCGCCGCAGCCATGGATGAGGT
Organism: Micromonospora sp. IBHARD004; assembly: GCF_052814115.1. Classification (NCBI taxonomy): domain Bacteria; kingdom Bacillati; phylum Actinomycetota; class Actinomycetes; order Micromonosporales; family Micromonosporaceae; genus Micromonospora; species Micromonospora sp. IBHARD004. The sequence goes on along the minus strand of NZ_CP199934.1, from coordinate 130,910 downwards.
AGCGGCATCCATCGACTTACCCAGGCGCTCAGATCGCCAATCAGGCAAGCTGTGCCCATGACGGACGGCAGGAACCAGGAGCGGACGCTGGTCTTGCTCCGGCACGCCAAGGCCGAGCAGTCCCAGGACGCCCCGGACGCGGAACGGCCGCTGACGGCCCGGGGGCACGCCGACGCGTCAGCGGCCGGCGCCTGGCTGGCCCGGCACGGGCTGCTCCCCGACGTGGTGCTCTGCTCCACCACCCGGCGGACCCGGCAGACCTGGCACGGCGTGACCATGGGCATGACCGGATCACCGCCGGAGGGCGGACCGGCGGGGTCGGCACCGGTGGTGCGTTACGAGGCAGGGGCCTACGAGGCGCAGCCGGAGGATCTGCTGGAGTTGGTCCGCGGGGTGGAACCCGGTGCGGGCACGGTGCTGCTGATCGCCCACAACCCGGGCGTCTCGCTGCTCTCGGCGCTGCTCGACGCGCAGCGGGCGGATCCGGACGGGCTGCGCACCACCGACCTGGTGGTGCACCGTCCGACGACGCGCTGGGCGGAGCTCGCCCCGGGCGGCGCGCCCATCACCGCCCGGCACACCGCACGCGGCTGAGGTGCGGGGAAGGGGCCGGCCACGGGCCCCTTCCCGGCCGGATCAGGACGGCGGGGCCGTCGGCGGCGGCGGGTCGGGCGGCGGCGGCATCATCGCGGTCGGATGGGAGAGCCGGTTCTCCTCCACGATGAGCGTGCGGGCCCGCTTACGCCGGTCCTGCCAGAACCAGAGCGTGGTGAGCAGGACGGCCAGCCCGGCCAGGATGAACACCCAGCCGACGGCGCGCAGGTCGATCCACCAGACGTTGGCCCGGATGGCGAAGGTCATGATCGCGCCGAGCGCGATGAGAAAGATGCCGCTACCTATGCCCATGTGCGCTGCACTCCCCCGTGCGGTGGCCCTTGGGCGTGCCCTGACGTCGTCCGCGACGGTTACCCGCCCCTTGGCGGCCCTACCCGGCCGGCCCACGCCAATCCCCGGCCGACGACCGGCCCGGCGTGCGGCAGGGCGGGGGTGTGGGAACGGGACGGACACCGCGACACGCCGCAATCCGCCCCGGACGGGCCGGGCGGGAAGACGGCGGCGGCCGGCGAGCGTGTGCTCGCCGGCCGCCGGTCGTCACTGCCGGGTCCCGTCGGGGATCAGAAGGCCTCCTCCGGGAGGTCCATGATCTCCAGGTCGGCGCCCTCGATGATCCGCCGGTCGGCGCCGATGCGGGGCAGCACCTCGCGGGCGAAGAACCGGGCGGCGGCCACCTTGCCGGTGTAGAACGCCTTGTCGGCGGCGGAGACCTCGCCGGCCAGGGCCTTCAGCGCCACGTCCGCCTGCTTCTGCAGCAGCCAGCCGACCACCAGGTCGCCGATCGCCAGCAGGAACCGGCGGCTGCTCAGGCCGACCTTGTAGAGGCTGCGCGCGTCGCCGGCCTGCGCCTCGCCCAGCCAGCCGGTCATCACGCCGAGGATGTTCTGGATCTCGGCGAGCGCCTTGCCGAGCGCCTGCCGCTCCTCCTTGAGCTGGCCGTTGCCGGCCTCGGAGGCGATGAACTCCTGGATCTCGCCGGCGACCGCCATCAGGGCCTTGCCGTTGTCCCGGACGATCTTCCGGAAGATCAGGTCGAGGCTCTGGATCGCCGTGGTGCCCTCGTACAGGGTGTCGATCTTGGCGTCCCGGACGTACTGCTCCAGCGGGTAGTCCTGGAGGAAGCCGGAACCGCCGAAGGTCTGCAGCGACTCGTGGCCGAGCAGCTCGTACGCCCGCTCCGAGCCGACGCCCTTGACCAGCGGAAGGAGCAGGTCGTTGACCCGCTTCGCCAGCTTGGTGGCCTTCTCGTCGCCGGCCGCCTCGGCGATGGCGACCTTGTCCTGCCAGGACGCGGTGTAGCAGACCAGCGCCCGCAGGCCCTCGGCGTACGACTTCTGCAGCAGCAGCGAGCGACGCACGTCGGGGTGGTGGGTGATGGTCACCCGGGGAGCGGTCTTGTCGGACTGCTGGATCAGGTCGGCGCCCTGCACCCGGTTCTTGGCGTACTCCAGGGCGTTCAGGTAGCCGGTGGAGAGGGTGGCGATCGCCTTGGTACCGACCATCATCCGGGCGTACTCGATGATCATGAACATCTGCCGGATGCCGTCGTGCTTCTCGCCGAGCAGCCAGCCCTTGGCCGGTACGCCGTGCTCGCCGAAGGTCACCTCGCAGGTGTTGGAGACCTTCAGGCCCATCTTGTGCTCGACGTTGGTGGCGAAGACGCCGTTGCGCTCGCCCAGCTCGCCGGTCTCCTCGTCGAAGTGGTACTTCGGCACCACGAAGAGGGAGAGGCCCTTGGTGCCCGGGCCGCCGACGCCCTCGACGCCGACCGGACGGGCCAGCACGTAGTGGACGATGTTGTCGCTCAGGTCGTGCTCACCGGAGGTGATGAAGCGCTTGACGCCCTCGATGTGCCACGAGCCGTCCGGCTGCTGGACCGCCCGGGTCCGACCGGCGCCGACGTCCGAGCCGGCGTCCGGCTCGGTGAGCACCATGGTGGAGCCCCACTGCTTGTCGATGAAGAGCCGGGCCCACTTCTTCTGCTGCTCGGTGCCCTCGACGTGCAGCACGTGCGCGAAGGACGGGCCGGAGGCGTACATCCAGATCGGGGCGTTGGCACCGAGCACCATCTCGGCGAGCGACCACCAGAGGGCGCGCGGGGCGTTGGTGCCGCCGAGCGCCTCGGGGAGGTCCAGCCGCCAGAACTCGGAGTCCATGAACGCCTGGAACGATTTCTTGAACGACTCCGGCAGCGGCGCGGTGTGCGTCGCCGGGTCGAAGACCGGCGGGTTGCGGTCGCTGTCCGTGTAGCTGGCGGCCAGGTCCTCGCGGGCCAGGCGGTCGACCTCGGAGAGGAAGCTGCGGGCGGTGTCGACGTCCAGGTCCGTGTACGGCTCCTGGCCGAACGTCCGGTCCGCCCCGAAGACCTCGAACAGGTTGAACTCGAGGTCCCGAAGATTGCTCTTGTAGTGGGTCATGCTCGCTGGCCCCGCTTCCGGACAGGTGTTACCGATCAGTAACCCCGACTGTATTACTCACCGGTAGGCAACGACAAGCCGATCGAGGAAGTGACAGCGATTACACACTTCCAGTTCAGCTTCCGGCCAATCCCAGCGCCAACGCGGCTCCGGAGAGCACCAGGAAGCCGTTCGCGAGCACAAACTGGGCCGAGCGGTCGCGGGCCAGCAGGTGGGTGTGCACGGCGCAGGCGAAGAAGAGCACCAGCCCGGCCGCCGCGGCCACGCCGACCAGTGGGACCCCGAGCAGCCCGAGCAGCAGCCCGACCGCACCCGCCGTCTTCAGGGTGCCGATGGGGAAGGTCAGCCAGGATTCCGGCACCCCCGCCGCCGCCATGCCGGGCAGGATCGGCCGGAGGTGGAGCAGGGCCGCGATCCCGGAGAACCCGGTCGCGGCGACGGCGAGGGCGGTCACGACGACGTACGCGAGGTGCACGACGCGCTCCGTTCAGTTGGCGATGCCGACGGTCCGGCCGACCGACTCCGGCCGGTCGAGCAGGTGGCGCATGGCGTGGGCGACATCGGCCCGGGAGACGGTGAGCCCGCCCCGCACGTTGCGCCCGTACGCAGTCCGGTAGACGCCGGTCGGCGGCTGGTCGGTCAGCCGGGGCGGGCGCACCGCCGTCCAGTCGAGGCCGCTGTCCCGCAGCACCTCCTCCATCAGCGCCAGGTCGGCGTAGTGCCGGCGCAGCACCCGCCTGATCGCCGGCCCGAGCAGGTACCGCATCAGCGGGCCGTCGCCCGGGTCGCGCCGCGGCGGGTGCGGCCGGCCGGGGGTCGGGACCGTGCCGACCGGCGCCGCGCTGACCACGACGATCCGGCGTACGCCGCCGGCGGTCATCGCCTCGACCAGGGCCCGGGTGCCCCGGGTGGCGATGCCGGCGTCGGCCGACGAGCGGGGGCCGAGGCCGGACAGGACCGCGTCGGCGCCCTCGACCGCGCCGCGCAGCGCCGTCGGGTCGGCCGTCGCCAGGTCGGCGGCGACCACCCGGACCGGCGCCCCGGCCAGCTTCCCGGGGTCGCGCACCACGGCGGTGACATCGTCCCCGGCGGCGACCGCCTGGTCGACGAGGTGCCGGCCGATACCGCCGCTGGCGCCGACGATCGTGAGCTTCATGAAAACGCCTCCTCGCCATCGACCGCGTTCGGCGGCCGGGCCTCGTAAGATATGGAAACCGTAACAGTTGATACGAGGCCCAAACAATATGGATTCCGTAGAACTTGAGGACGCGCGTCACCGCCGGCGCACGGCGACCCGGATCAAGGAGACGATGCGCGAGCTGAACAACCAGCTCGCGCTCCTCAACCACCACGTCGGCGTACGCCTCTCGCTGCGCGACGTGGACCTGGAGTGCCTCGACCTGATCGCCCGGCACGGACCGCTCAGCCCCGGCGCGCTGGCCCGGCGGGCCGGGCTGCACCCGGCGACCGTGACCGGCATCCTCGACCGGCTCCAGCGCGGCGGCTGGATCGTCCGGGAGCGGGACCCGGACGCCACGGACCGCCGCTCGGTCACCGTCCGGGCGCTGCGTGAGCGCAACGCGGAGCTGTACGGCCTGTACGCCGGCATGAACAGCGCGATGGACGAGATCTGCGCCGGGTACGACGGGAGCCAGCTGGAGGTGATCGCCGACTTCCTCCGCCGCGCCGGCGAGGCGGGCCGGCGGGCCACCGACGAGCTGGCCGAGGACTGACGGCGGGGTCAGCTCTCGGCCGCGCCGACCTCCCAGCTCGGCACGGCGGCGGTCGCGCCGCTGCGCGGCCCGGTGTACTCCATCAGCACCAGCGCGATGTCGTCGTCGAGCCGGCCGTGCACCCACTCGACCAGGGCGGTCTCCAGCGAGGCCAGGCCGTCGCCGACCGTGCCGTGCCCGAGCAGCCGCCAGGCCCGGTCGGCGGTCGGGAAGAACTCGCCGTCCCGGCGGGCCTCGCCGAGGCCGTCGGTGAAGAGCAGCAGCCGGTCGCCCGGTTCGAGCCGTTCCACCCGGGGGCGGACCACCGGCATGAAGCCGAGCGGGGGCGCGGGGGCGGGCGGTTCGAGCGGGATCACCGCGCCCCGGCGCAGCAGCAGCGGCGGCGGGTGTCCACAGTTGACGATGGTGAGCGTGCCGCCCCGCTCCTCGACCAGCGCGGCGGTGACGAAGTCCTCGTCGCCCACGTTGCGGGCCACCGCCCGATCCAGGTCGGTCACCACGGCCCGCAGGTCCGCCCGCTCGTAGGCGACGTGCCGGTACGAGCCGAGCACGATGCTGGCCAGCCGGACCGCGTCCAGCCCCTTGCCCCGGACGTCCCCGATGATCATGCGGACCCCGTACGGGGTGTCCATCGCCTCGTAGAGGTCGCCACCGATCTCGGCGGTGGCGGTCGAGGAGATGTAGCGCCCCGCCACCGCGAGCGTGCCCACCTGCGGGCCGAGCGGCCGGAGCACCGCCTGCTGGGCCACCGCCGCCAGCTTCGACAACTCGGCGATCTGCTCGGCCTGCCGCTGGCGCACCGAGGCGACCGCGGCGGCGATCGCGGTGGCCAGCGCGATCCCGGCGACGTTGACCGCACTGACCAGCGACATGGTCCGCTCGGCGAGGGCGAAGCTGGCGCCGATGACGGTGGCGAGGACACCCACTCCGAGCACCACCCGCCAGGAGGCCAGGGCGGCGGCGAGGAACGGGGCGGCCACCATCAGCGCCACGTAGTGCGCCGACCGGCCGTCGGCCAGCTCCACGGCGGAGACGAGTACGAGCAGCGCGAGGGCCGCGCCGAGGCCGGCGCGGGATCCGGGGCTCAGCGGGCCGCGGCCCGACTGAAAGGGTTGCGTGCGTACACCGGACAGCATGCCTGATGGACGTGAACAGGTGAATGAACCTGACCCGTCGTCCGAGGACGTTCTGTCCGGCCGGATCGCCCCGCCGGGCCGATCGCCGTCGGTCACCGGATCAGCCGAGCACCTCGTACTTCACGTCGACCTCGCCGAGATCGACGGAGGCGATCGCCGCGAAGGCGGCCCGGGAGAGGTCCAGGCAGCGCCCGTCCACGTACGGGCCACGGTCGTTGATCCGGACGGTGACCGACTTGCCGTTGGCCGGGTTGGTCACCCGCACCTTCGTGTTGAAGGGCAGCGTCTTGTGGGCGGCGGTCAGCGCGTCGGGGTTGAAGGTCTCCCCGTTGGCGGTCAGCTGACCCTCGTCGTAGAAGGAGGCCCCGCAGGAGCCGCTGTCGAGGACCTTGGCGGCCGCGGCGGTCTTCTTCGCCGTGGCGGTCGGCTTGGGGCTGGCGGTGCGGGCCTTGCTCCGGGAGGCGGCCTGGGTTCGGGTGGCCTTCGGGCTGGGGGTGGCCGTCGGCGAGGGGCTCAGGCTCGGCGAGCCGGACGCGCTGGGCGGGGGGGACGCGGAGCTGGACGTCAGGGTGCTGGGCAGGGCCTCGGCGCCGGCCGGCTCGGGAGCGGCCGAGCCGGAGGTGAGCTGGACCGCGCCGACGGTGCCGCCGACGGCGAGCGCCACGCCGACCGCCGCGGTGGCCGCGATGGCGGCGGGCGAGAACTTGCGGGTACGGAAGTGCCTACCAGCCACCGGCCCGGTCCTTTCGTCATCTGAACAAGCCGGCTCGGACCGTAACGAGAGAAGTACTTCCGAAGTCAACGTGATCATGGTGGTATGCCCATATTTACCCTGGTACGTGTGGCCGATCGGACCGCCCCAGATGGCCGATCGGAGGAATGATCGCTGGCCACGGCCTGTCCGGCATCGTCTGGCGTCGGTGTCCGAGGATGGGACGGTGCTGAGTGAACGCCTGATCGAGCTCTTCCGCTGGGTCGACCCCGGCCCGGGGAGCGACCACCTGGTCAGCGACGTCTCCGGCTGGTGGCGGGACCCGGAGGTGCTGGTCGCCCTCGGTCCGGCCCTGGTGGCGCCCTTCCGGCCGGCCGGCCCGACCGTGGTGCTCGCCCCGGCGGTGACCGGGCTGCTGCTCGGACCGCTCGCCGCGACCGCGCTCGGGGTGGGCTTCGTGCCGGCGTTCAAGGTGGGTGACGGGCGGGTCCCGGCCGGGGCGGTCAGCTGGGCACAGAGCCCACCCGACTTCCGGGGCCGGCGGGTCACCCTCGGTGTCCGGGACCGCCACCTCGGCCCGGGCGACCGGGTGCTGCTGGTGGACGACTGGGTGGCCACCGGCGCCCAACTGCGGGCCCTGCACGACCTCTGCGCGGCCCGTGGCGCCGAGGTGGTCGGCACCGCCGCCGTGGTCGCCGACCGCCCGCCGGAGGTCGCCGCCGAGCTGGGCGTCCGCGCCCTGGTCGACGCCGCCCGCCTCCTCGCCTGAGCGGGTGACGCCCGCCCGACCCCGAGGTGCGCCGCACGGGACCGATCTTGACTTCAAGCGCGCTTCAGGTTCGAGGATCGTCGGCATGGACGACGGCATCCTGAACGAGGCGTACCAGCGGCTGCACCGGACCGGCCCGGAGTTCGAGGGCTGGCTCTCCAACCACGGCCCGATGGCGGTCGAGGCACTTGTCCGGCACGGGCACGGGACGCGGGTGCACCGCTGGCTGGACGACTACCTGCGCCGCCTCGACGAGCTGCCCCGTGGGCTGCGCCCGATCGACGACTGGCGGGCGGCGCTCGGCGACCCGAAGCGGGCCGGCGACTGGCTCACCCACTTCGACCGCGAGCTGCGCGACCGTCCCTGGCGGGAGGTGCTCGGCACCTGGTGGCCCCGGCTGCTGCCGGGCATCGCCGCCGGCGCCACCCACGGGGTGATCCGGGTCGGGCACGCCGTCCGGGTGCTGCTCAACGACGGCGCCGGACCGGACCGGCTGGCCGAACTGGGCCAGGCGCTCGGCTACTGGGCCACCCGGTGGCAGCCGGTGCCCGGGGCCGGACCGCTCACCGGCCGGTCGGACGTGCCGGCCGCGCTGGCCGGGGTGCCCCGGATCGCCGAGCAGACCGGCGGCATCCGGGAGCGGCTGGGCCGGCTGCCCGACCTACCGCAGTGGCCCGGCGTGGTGACGGCGCTCCGCCCGCCGACCAGCCCGGCGGAGGCCGAGCGGACCCTCACCGACCTGGTGCACCGGGCGGGCCTGGACTACCTCCGGTTCGGGCACGGCAACCCGGTGATGCTGGTGCACGCGGTGACCGCGCCGACCGCGGTGCTGCGTACCCTGCCGGCCCTGGACCCTGGGCTGTGGGCGCCGAGCGTCGCCGCGGCCTGGTCGGCCACGGCCGCCGTCACCTCGGTGTACGCCGCACCGGCGGCGGTCCCGCCGCCGGCGGTCGCGCCCGGCGGCCCGGCGGAGGTCTTCGCCCGGGCGGCCCGGCACGGCGACGCGCACGTGGTGAAGCTGGCCGACGCGGTGCTCGACGCGCACGCGGCGACCGGCGACGACCGGGTGCTCGCGGCGGCCGGCTACGCCGGACAGCTCATCTGACGAAATCCTCGACGGCGGTGCAGACCCGGCCCAGCACCTCGGCGGAGCGGGCCAGCGGGCCGGGCACCATCATCGAATGGTCCGCGCCGGGGATCTCCAGCACGTGCGGGGTGAGCCGGCGGGCCACCTCGCCGTCCCAGAGCTGATCCGCCGTGCCGCCGACCAGCAGGAACGGCTCGCTCGCCCGGCTCAGCGCGGCGGTCACGTCGGCCCGGTTGAGCAGCGGGGTGAGCCAGACCGCCCGCAGCCCCCGGTCCGCGGCGAGCGGGGCGGCGAAGGTGCCGAGCGACTTGCCGACCAGGAGGTCCGTCGGCTCGCCGAGGGCGGGCGTCACCTGCTCGGCCACCCACGGCGCGGCCCGGTCGCCGCCCAGGTCCCGGGGCACCTGCCAGGTGACCTCGTGGGTGTCGAAACCGAGCCGGCGCAGCGCCTCGCCGACGTGGACGAAGAGCGGGGCCCGGGTGTCGTAGCCCCGGCCCGGGATGAGCACCGCGCGCCGGTCCGCCATGGTCGCCTCCTCGTGGTCCAGACCGCCCTCACGCTAGCGCTGACGGGGACGCAGGTGGGGGAAGCGAAAGGGCGCGACGAGAGATCACCCGACGACTAGCCTCGGCAGGATGTGGCCCCGCATCGGTGGACTGCGCTCGCTCGCCCTCGGTACGCCCGGCGAGCTGCGCGCCACGCTCAACACCCTGGTGCTGGCTGGCGTGAAGACCGCCACCGCCGGCCTGATCAGCGAGTACGCGCAGGAGAATGAGGAGCTGGAGCAGGTCGGCGAGCGGCTGGCCCTCGTCGACGACCACGATGCGCTGGTCGGGGTCGTCGAGGTCACCGGCGTCGAGGTGGTCCGCTTCGCCGAGGTGCCCTGGGACTTCGCCCGCTCCGAAGGGGAGGGTGACCGGTCCATCGAGGAGTGGCGGGAGGGCCATGGCGCCTACTGGGCGCGGCAGGGCACCCCGGTCACCGACGACACGCAGATCGTCTGCATCCGCTTCCGGCTGGTCTCGGCCGGCGACGGCGGCATCAGCACCGGCGACCTCAGCACCTGAGCGGGCCTGTCCTCAGGCGCGGCGCAGCTCCGGCAGGAGCCGGGTGGCGACGTCGACCAGGACCTGCTCGTCGCCGGCGTACCAGCTGCTGGCCCGCGGCCAGTGCGTGGCGACGTCGGTGAAGCCCAGCCGGGCGGCCCGGCCGACCTGCTCGGCGAAGAAGTCCGCGCTGCTCAGCGAGAAGACCGGCGCCGCGTCGAGCGACAGGTGACGGTCGAGGGTGGCCGGGTCGCGGCCCGCCTTCTCCAACGTCTCGTCCATCCGGGCGGAGAGCTCCGCGACCGAGGACCACCAGCTCTCCAGATCGTCACCGCTCGTGCCGGTGGTCACCCAGCCCTGCCCGAAGCCGGCCACCAGCCGCATCGAACGCGGCCCGTTCGCGGCGAGCACGAACGGCACCCGGGGCTGCTGCACGCAGCCCGGGTTGTTCCGGGCGTCCACGGCGGCGAACCACTCGCCGCGCCAGGTCGTCCCGTCCTCCCGCAGGATCAGGTCCAGCAGCTCGATGAACTCGGCGAACCGGTCCACCCGCTGCCGCGGCGGCAGCGTCTCGCCGCCCAGCACGGTGGCGTCGAAGCCGATCCCGCCGGCGCCGATACCGAGCAGCAGCCGGCCGCTCGAGACGTCGTCCAACGCGGTCACCTGCCGGGCGAAGGCCGCCGGGTGCCGGAAGTTGGGCGAGGCGACCAGCGTGCCGAGCCGGATCCGCGAGGTCACCGTCGCGGCGGCGGTCAGCGTGGTCATCGAGTCGAACCACGGCCCGTCGACCAGGTCCCGCCAGCCCAGGTGGTCGTACGTCCAGGCGTGGTCGAAGCCCCACTCGTCGGCCTGCCGCCAGCGGCGCTGCGATTCCGACCAGCGCTGGTCCGGGAGGATCACGATGCCAATCCGCATGATCGCCAGCCTACGGCCTGGCCGGCCGGCCCGAGCGGGTCCGGCCGGCCAGGCCGGGGTCAGTCCGCCACGACGTCGGCGACCACGCAGGCGAGGTTGTCCGGCGCGCCCTCGGCGTACGCGAGGTCGACCAGGCGCCCGACTGCGCTCTCCGGGTCGTCGGCCCCGGCGAGTGCACGGTGCAGCGCCTCCTGCCCGACGACGGCGGAGATTCCGTCGGAGCAGAGCAGGTAACGGTCCCCGGCCAGGGCGGTCCGCAGCGCCAGATCCGCCTCGACCTGGTCGCCACCGGCACCGAGGGCCCGCACCAGCAGGGCACGCTGCGGGTGCGCGGCGACCTGCCCGGGCGCGAGTCGACCCTGGTCGACCAGCGACTGCACGTACGTGTGGTCCTGGGTCAGCCGGAACAGCTCGCCCCCGCGCAGCAGGTACGCCCGGGTGTCCCCGACGTGCACCAGCGCGAGTTGCGATCCGCGCCGGAGGAGCGCCGTCAGGGTGGTGATCGGCTGGTGCTCCTCCGTCGCCGCGTCGCGTACCGTGCGCTCGGCCGACTGGACCGCCCCGGCCAGCGTGGCGAGCAGCTCGGCGGCCGGCGCGTCGGCGAGTTCCAGCGGCTTCAGCGCGTCGACGGCGGCGGCGCTGGCGGCGGCGCCGCCCGGACCGCGCAGGCCGTCCGCCACGGCCAGCAGGTTCCCGCTCGCGTACGCGGTGTCCTCGTTGCTGTCCCGGACGGCGCCGGCCTCGCAGCGGACGGCGTGGCGGAAACCGAGGGCGGGTCTGGTGTCGGGCATGGTGCTGCTCCCTCCGGAGAGCTGTTCGACGAGGTCGGAGACGACGCGGGCGCGGGCAGCGGTGTCGGCGCTGACCCGTCGCCAGTAGGCGTCGATCGCCTTCGCGGCCGCGGCCCGGTCGAGACCGCAGACGGCGCGGACGTTTGCCAGCGGCATCCCGGCCCGGCGCAGCGCGGCTATCAGCCGGGCTCGGTCGAGCTGACCCGGCTCGTACAGCCGGTACCCGGATTGCGGGTCGACGGCGGCCGGCGGCAGCAGCCCGAGTTCGTCGTAGAGACGCAGGGCCTTCGGCGTCAGCCGCGCTGCCCGGGCGAACGCCCCGATGGTCAGCAACTCCACGTCGGCATCCTCCTCGTACCGGTCCGGATGACCGGCACGGACCAGGCTGTGGCTTGCCCCAAGGTCAAGGTCAAGGTCGCGACCAGGGACCGGTCACGCTCGGGCTGGCGGTCGCCGCCGGCTGAGGTTCCGGCGCAGGCCGGATCAGGCGGCCAGGCGGGCCAGCATCCGACCGAGGTGGGGTTCGCACCTCGACGGGTCGGCGGCGACCTCCTGCGGCGTCCACCAGCGGACACCGCGGAACTCACCCGGGTCGGGGATCAGCTTCTGATCCCGGCTGCCGCTCAGCACGAACCAGAGGCTGACGTCGGTGTGCCGCTCCTCCGGCGCGCCGACGGTGTCGGTCACGGTGAGGAAGGCCGGGCGCTCGCCGAAGCGCGGTGAGAAGACGGCCGGCACGCCCAGCTCCTCCACCACCTCCCGGCGCACGGTCTCGGCCGGATGCTCGCCCGGCTCGACGTGACCGCCGCTGGGCAGCCACAAGCCGGCCTTGCGGTGGTCGACCAGCAGCACGCTGCCGTCCGCCGCGTCGTGGAGCAGGAAATACGCCACCAGGTGCGGCGAGGGGGTGCGGGGCTTCTCCCGGCGGAAGATGTCGTCGGTCCCGGCCAGCCAGGCCAGGCACTCCGCCCGGTGCCGCGCCGCCAACTCGTCCACCGGCGTCAGCGCCTCGACCAGGTCCCGGATCTCCGCCTCCACCCGCATGCCCCGGATGCTGTCAGCCGGGTACGACAGCTGTCAGCCCGCCGGCTGCGGATTGGCGTCGACCGCGGCGCGAACGAACTCGCGTACCCGGGCGGTGGTGTTGGTCTCCCGCCACGAGGGAGAGCATCTCGGAGAAGGTGTTGCCGACCGGCCCCTTCGGCACCGGCCGCCCCGACGGCGTCCGCTCCGGCGTACGGTCGCGTCTGAACTCGGCCGAGGTCACAGCCGGGTACTGCACCACCGGATGGCCGGCGAGCACCTCCAGGGAGACCGACGCCTGACCGGCGAGCGGGTGGCCGGCGGCCACCGCGAGCGCCCGCCCCTCGTGACGAGGTAGAACGCCGTGTCAGTGGTCGTGTCAGGGGCGTGTCAGGGACGTGTCAGGCCGGGTGCCGACAGTGGTCGCATGACAAGTTCGGCGATTGAAGTTTCAGGGCTGCGGAAGGCATACGGGGACAAAGCCGTGCTCGATGGCATCGATCTAGATGTTCGTGCGGGTACGGTTTTTTCCCTGCTCGGCCCGAATGGGGCGGGTAAGACGACGACGGTGAACGTGCTGACCACGTTGATGAAGGCCGACGGTGGAACGGTACGGGTTGCCGGGCATGATGTCGCGACCGAGACCAAGGCGGTGCGTGCGGCAATCGGGGTCACCGGTCAGTTCGCGGCGGTGGATGAGCTGCTGACGGGGCAGGAGAACCTGCAGTTGATGGCGGATCTGAAGCGTGTGGGCTCCGGCGAGCTGGTTGTCACGGAGTTGCTGGAGCGGTTCGATCTGGTGGAGTCGGCGCAGAAGCTGGTGTCTACCTATTCCGGGGGTATGCGCCGGAAGCTGGATCTGGCGATGACGCTAATCGGCAAGCCACGAATCATTTTCCTGGACGAGCCGACGACGGGACTGGATCCGCGCAGCCGCCGCACGATGTGGGACATCGTCCGCGAGTTGGTGGCCGATGGTGTAACCATTTTCCTCACCACCCAGTACCTCGAGGAAGCCGATCAGCTCGCCGACCGGATCGCGGTACTCAACCAGGGCCGCCTGGTTGCCCAGGGCACTCCCGACGACCTCAAACGCCAGATCCCCGGCAGTCATGTCCGGCTTCGGTTCACCGACGTCGTCGAACTCGACGCGGCCGCGCGGGTCCTCACCGACTCCACGCGGGACGACGAGGCACTGGCCCTGCGGGTTCCCAGCGACGGTGGGACGAAATCGCTGCGGGCCCTGCTGGACAGGCTCGACGAGTACTCGATCAGCGCCGAAGAGTTCTCCGTCCACACACCGGACCTCGATGACGTTTTCCTCGCCCTGACTGGCCACACCACGGAGGTGGTCGCGAAATGAGCACCAAGTCCCATTCGATGGTCATGTTGCGTCGCAACTTCAAACACACCGCCCGGAATCCGACCTCGGTGTTCAACGCCGTCCTGATGCCGATCGTGATCATGTTGATGTTCGTGTACATCTTCGGAGACGCTTTCAACGTCGGTGTCGACTACATCGACTACGCGACGCCGGGACTGATGCTGTTGGCCGTCTGTTACGGGCTGGGGGCCACCGCGACGTCGGTGAACTCCGACATGACGAAGGGCATCATCAACCGGTTCAAGGTCATGGACGTCTCCCGTGGTGCGGTGTTGACCGGTCACGTCGTCGCCAGTGTGCTGACCAATCTGATCGCCATCGGGGCGCTCATCGGGGTGGCCTTCCTGCTGGGATTCAGCCCGTCGGCGAGTTCCCTCGATTGGCTCGGCGTGGTCGGCATCGTCGTGCTGCTCGGTTTCGCGGCCGGCTGGCTCACGGTCGCCCTGGGATTGGCGGCGAAGTCTCCGGAGACGGCGGGTCTGGCCGCCGTGCCGCTGGTCATGCTGCCGTTCTTCAGCAGCGCGATCGTACCGGCGGAGAAGATGGGTCCGGGCGTCCGGCAGTTCGCGGAGTACCAGCCCTTCACGCCGATCATCGAAACCTTGCGCGGGTTGCTCAACGGCGCACCGTCCTCCAGCGACGCGATCACCGCCATCGCCTGGTGCGTCGGCATCGCTCTCGTCGGGTACCTGTGGGCGCGTTCCACATTCAAGAGGCGCGCGTGACCTCCCGGGCGATGGCCTTCCGAGGACCGTGATCGGGCTGACCCCGAAGCCGCGAGCGACGAGCTGATACGGCGCGCGCTCGCCGGCGACGAGCGCGCGCCGCGGGCGTGCGGACCGATGCTTCACAGGCTGGGTTTGGCTGAGCCGCCCACCAACAGATCAAGTATGAGACAAGCGGAGAGTTGTCATGCCTACATTCGCCACGCCAGGACCCATCGTCGCCACCGTTGTTGTCGCCGGTGCTCAGGTGCGGGTCACCGCGAGCGACCGGACCGATACCGTGGTGCTGGTCGAACCCATCAACAAGGCGAGCCGGTTGGACGTCAAGGTGGCCAACAAAACCAAGGTCGACTTCGCCGGCGGTCAGCTATCGGTCAAGACGACCGCCTCCGGGGACAAGAGCGGTTCGGTCGCCATCACGATCGACCTGCCCGCCGGCTCCAGCCTGGTTTCGTACCTGGCGCACTCGGATGTTCACGCTGACGGCTCACTTGGAGAGTGCGAGCTGCACATGGCATCGGGTCGGGTCCAGCTCGATCGCATCAACGCGCTGCAGGCGAACATCGCGGCCGGTGAGGTCACGATCGGCCACATCGCCGAGCGCGCCAACATCGACGGTGCGGCGTTCGCAATGCGGATCAGCGAGGTCAAGGACACCGTCAAGCTCTCGAGCTCGGGCGGGCAGATCTGGATCGGCCACACATCAGCCGACCTCGATCTCAGCAGTGGCAGCGGCGGTTTCGACATCGACCGCGCCGACGGCAGCGTCACCGCCAAGACCGCCAGCGGTGCCATTCGGATCGGACGAATGAGGAACGGTCATGCGAAGCTGATGAACGGCTCAGGGAACATCGAGGTCGGCATCAGCGAGGGCACCGCGGCCTCCATCGACGTCAACAGCGAGCGAGGGTCGGTGCGCAACTGGCTTCCGTCGCTGGCAAGCCCTGGCCCGTCAGACCCCAAGGTCTCGGTCCACGCCCGCACGCGGCACGGCGACATCATCATTCAACCCGCAGCAAACTGACCTGAACGCGACGGCGCCGCCATGGCGCCGTCGCGTTCAGGGTCAGCCGACATCGCGATCGCCTGGTGCGGCGGGATCGCGCTCGTCGGGTACCTGTGGGCGCTTGCCACGTTCAGGAGGCGAGCGTGACGGTGACCAACTGAGACCAGCTCGTCTGCGTGCCCTCCCGAGCCGCCTCGGCGTACCGTGCTTCGCCGAGGCGGCTCCGCGCGGACTGCTCGATCCGGGCCACATCCGGGTGGGAACGATCCGGCAGTCCGCGCACGCCGGCGCTTGCCGCGAGCAGCCGCGCGGCCTGCTCGTACTCTTCGCTGCGTAGGGCCAGGTCCGCGACCCCGACGAGTACCTGCGCGATCAGGGGTGCGTGGCCCGCCTCGGAGGCCGCCTGGCAGGCCGCCGCGTGGTACGTACGGGCCTCGCTGGGATCGTCGGCGAGGTAGCCGAGCAGGTCGTGTGTTACCGCGCGGATGTTTGCCTGCTCCGCGTCGTTGCCCAGCATGGTTGTCGCGACGCCGAGTTGCTGGTATGCCTCCTCGGCGTTGCCGCGCCAGCGGGCGAGTTCCGCCTTCGCAAGGGCCAGCTCAGCCAGCGCATCCGGCCAGGTGACCCGTTCCGCGCACTGTTGCGCCTCGGCTATAGAAGCCTCGCTAGACTCCTCATCGCCTAGCAACCAGTACAGCTGCGCCTGTCGCGACCGCATCCGGATGACATCCTCGATAGCACCGACTTCGGTGACGACCGCGATCGCCTGTTCGTAGTGCTCCCGCGCACCGGCGAACTCGCCGCGCACGGCGATTCGGTCCGCCAGCTCGGTCAGGGCCATCGAGATCCCATACCTTTCGCCGATTGCCCGGAACTCGGCGAGCGCCATCTCGAGATACGCATCCGCATCCCGCCCGCCCTGGCCGAGCACGATCCGCATCTTGCCGAGGTGAAACCGGGCAAGTGCGCGTACCCAGGGGTCCTCGTCGTCCAGCAATGGTTCCCACGCGGGCAAGAACGCGTCCGGCGCCTGCAACATGCGTTCCAGCGGGACGACCAACCCCAGCAGCGGGTTGCGGGACTGACTGCGCTGGCTGAACCGGTATGCCTTGTGGATCCACTCCGCCGCCTGGTGTTCGTCGCCCCGCCCGGAGCTCGCGAACAGCACGACGAGCGCATACACGATGGCCCGGATCTCATCGGCCACCTCGCCGGGCGTTTCGGTGGCCGCGGTGATCAGCTCGATGCCTTCGGCCTTGTGCCCGCTGAGCCACCAGTACCAGCCGGCGCCCGCCGCGAGCCGCATCGCCGCGTGCGCCTCGCCAGCCGCGAGCGCACCACGCATCGCCGAACCGATGTTGTCGTGCTCGACCTCGAGCGTGGCGAGCCATTCCAATTGCTCGGCGCGGCGAAGATGCGGCTCCGCGGTCTCGGTGAGTTCGGTGAAGTAGCCGAGATGCGCCTGGCGGGCCAGGTCCGATTCCCCCGCCTCCGCGAGCCGGTGGCCCGCGTACTCCTTGATCGTGCCGAGCATCCGGTAACGCGGTGCGCGGCCGCCCTCGGTGAGCAGCAGCGATTTCTCGGCCAGCGAGGTGAGCAACTCGAGCACCTGCTCCTGCTCGACCGCATCGCAGGCACAGACCCGCTCGGCCGCTTCCAGGCTCGCCCCGCCCGAGAACACCGAGAGCCTGCGCAGGACCATCCGTTCGGCGTCGGTGAGCAACTCCCAGCTCCAGTCGACCACCGCGCGCAGCGTCCTGTGCCGCGGCAACGCGGTACGGCTACCGCTGGTCAGCAGGCGGAACCGGTCGTTGAGCCGGTGGGCGAGCTGATCGAGGGACATGGTGCGTAACCTGGCCGCGGCCAATTCGATCGCCAGCGGCATCCCGTCCAGCGCCCGGCAGACGCGCACCATCGTCGACAACGTGTGGGCGTCGATCGCGAGATCCCTGCGCACCGCGCCCGCCCGGTCCCGCAGCAACCGGACGGCCGGAGAGGACTCGATCTCGCCGGGGCCGGCGTCCCCCTCCGGCACGGCCAGCGGCTCGACCAGCCACAGCGCCTCACCGGTGATGCCGAGCGGTTCCCTGCTCGTCGCCAGGATCCGCAGCCGCTGGCACTGCCCGAGCAGTCGATGGGCGAACGCCGCCGCGGACTCGATCACGTGCTCGCAGTTGTCCAGGATCAGCAGCGCCTCCCGCTCGCGGATCGCGGCGATGAGCCGATCCGTCAGATCCGCGTTCGGTGCCCCGCCGAGCAGAGCATCCCGCAGGCCGAGCCCGGCGAGCGTCGACTGCGCCACGTCACCGTCCGCGCCGATGGCTGCCAGCTCCACCAGCCAGGCCCCGTCCGGCAGGTCGCCGAGCAGCGTGCGCGCGGTTTCCGTGGCCAGCCTGGTCTTTCCCGACCCGCCCGGCCCGATCAGAGTGGTGAGCCGATGGTCGGCGACGAGTTCGCCGACCGCGGCGACATCAGCGTCCTTGCCGACGAAGCTGGTCAGCTCGGCCCGCAGGTTGGTCTTCCGCTCCTCCTCCCGCCGTCCCAACTCGCCCCGCAGCAGCGCGACGTGCAACGCGGACAGCTCCGGTGAGGGGTCGACGCCCAGCGCGTCGGCCAGGGCTTCTCTCGTGCGCTGGTACACCAGCAGCGCGTCGGTGTTGCGACCGGCCGCGGCGAGGGCGCGCATCAGCGCAGCGACCAGCCGTTCTCGCACCGGATGCGCGGCCACCAGGTCGGTCAATTCGGTGACCAGCTTCACACCGTGGCCGAGGCTGATCTCCGCGTCGAACCGATCCTCCATGGCGGTCAGGCGTAGCCCCTCGAGCCGGGTGACCGCCGCGTCAAACGCTGCACTATCGGGCAGACCGACGTCCTGCATGGCGGCACCGCGCCACAATGCGAGGGCCCCGCGCAGCAGCCGTACTCGCTGTGGATCCTCGTCATTGCGGGCCTGGCCGACGAGGCGTTCGAACCGCACGGCGTCGACAGCGTCGGGTTCCACCGTCAACCGGTAGCCGTCCGTCTGCCCCTCGACCGACCCCTCCGGCAGCGCCTTCCGCAACCGGGAAACCAAGCGTTGCAAGGCATTCGCCGCGTCGGCGGGCGGGCGCTCACCCCAAATCCAGTCGACCAGCGTCGCCTTCTGGACCACGCGACCAGGTTCGAGCGCGAGGGCGATCAACAGCCCGCGCAACCGGGCGCCCGGCACGTCGGCTAAGACGCCGTCGTCCGCGCGAACCTCGAATGGTCCAAGCATCCCGATCTGCACCTAGCAGATCTTGCCACGGGCGATTGGCAGCCGACATCGCAGTCAACCCTCAGCCCCGGATAGGCAAACTGGCAGCCGACGCGATCAGGCGTGGACGTTCTCACTGACGCCTGAGTGCACCTAGAAGCCCCGTACCACTGGCCAATCCTGCCGGCCGGTGTGAACGTCCGGCTCTCGACAAAGTCACGCGACCAGCGGCAGATGAGTGTGAGTCATTGACGATTAGGATCGCTGTGATGATTGCCGAAGGCAGATTTCTACCAGGCCAGACCGCTGTTCGCCGTTACCTCCGTGGCCAGCACCCGACGTGGGCGCAAGCCACCAGGGTCATCGCCGACGACGGACGTGGGCTATTGCTGTGGCTGCCAGAAGGCGCTGACTTCGCGTGCCGAGTCAACTCAAACGGCCAGGTGCTGCGGGATGCAAATGCCATGCGGCGCCACCCAGGAAGCCAAGTGCCCGGCCTGTGCGAGACGGGCGCGGAAGCTACGGCGGCAGCAGATCCGGGAGGGCTGGCACCGTGACGAGGTCATCGGCTGGTCGGGGGCGATCGGCAAGCTCGGCGTGCCGGGTCTGCACTTCCACGATCCGCGGCACACCGGTAACACGATCGCGGCGCGCACCGGGGCGAGCACACGGGAACTGATGGCGCGCATGGGCCATGACTCGTCCCACGCGGCCATGATCTACCAACACGCCACCTCGGAGGCGGACCGGGCCATCGCCCAGGCGGTGAACGACGCGGTGAAGGCGGAGCGCAAAAGGCCAAGAAGGCGGGCAAGAAGCGTGCCTAGTGGCCCGTGGATGGCCCGCCGGGTGCTCCTGGCCGGAGGAACGTCGAAGGCCCTGGCTGAGACTTGCGTCCTGACCAGGGCCGTCACGTTGGAGCGGGTGACGGGAATCGAACCCGCACTGTCAGCTTGGGAAGCTGATGTTCTGCCATTGAACTACACCCGCAGGCGGCACCACTGTACCCGAGGTCACCGCGCCGGTGCATCCAGGTACCCCCGGGCGCGCCTATCCCGCCCTCGGCCCAGGGCGAAACCGGCCTGACACGATCTTGAAATCACGGGCGTGCTCGCATGCAGCAGAAAGTTTCCGTGCAGCAACATATGCCCGTTCTCAAATCAATCGATCGGTTGTAACGTCACCCACACGTTCTCAGCCACGGTACGACATACCCCCTGTCGTGCCGCCAGAAAGAGGTGGGCCCATGGGACTTCGTCCCAACCTGCTGACCCGGCGTTCCGCCGGTGTCGCGTCGACGACCCTCGCGCTGCTGCTCAGCACCGCTGCCGTGGGCGTCGTTCCCGCTGCTTCGGCCTTCTCGGCCGCCCCCGGCGCGTCCTGCGCGGAGCCGACCGACGTCCACTCGGACGCCCGGGTCAAGAAGGGCGGCTCGGCCAAGCTGGACCCGAACGAGCTGACCGCCAAGCAGGTCCGTGACCGCGAGGCCGACCTCGCCGCCGCGCTGCGCGAGCGGGCGAACTTCCGCGCCGGCGCCGGTGCGACGACCCTGGCCACGGTCACCATCCCCGTCGTCGTACACGTCATCCAGCGCGACACCACCCGGGCCGGCGGCAACATTCCGGACTCGATGGTCACCGCGCAGATCGACGTGCTCAACAAGGCTTACGGCGGCGCCACCGGCGGCGCGCCGACCGCGTTCGGCTTCCAACTGCAGAAGGTCCACCACGTGACCAACGCCGCCTGGTACCCGATCGTGCAGGGCTCCTCCGCGGAGCGGCAGATGAAGACCTCGCTGCGCGAGGGCGGCAAGAACACGCTCAACATCTACCTGGGCGAGCTCAGCGACAACCTGCTGGGCTGGGCGACCTTCCCGAAGCGCAAGCTGGACAGCATGGACGGCGTGGTCGCGCTGAGCGAGTCGCTGCCGGGCGGCACCGCCACCAACTACAACCAGGGCGACACCGGTACGCACGAGGTCGGCCACTGGCTGAACCTCTACCACACCTTCCAGGGCGGCTGCTCCGGCTCGGGCGACAGCGTCAGCGACACCCCGGCGGAGTCGTCGCCGGCGTTCCAGTGCCCGACCGGCCGCGACACCTGCAGCACGGCCGGCCTGGACCCGATCACCAACTTCATGGACTACACCTACGACTCGTGCATGTACCAGTTCACCCCTGGTCAGGCGAGCCGCATGCTGACCGCGTGGAACGCCTACCGCGCTGCGTAAGGCAGCCGTACGACGACTCGGTGCCGGCTCCGTCCTCGGACGGGGCCGGCACCGGCGTTTGCGAGGGCCTCAGGCGGCCGAGCGGCGGGTGTCGAAGCCGTGCCGGCCGCGCCGCCCCTCGGCAGCGGCGGCGCCGACCCGGCGCGCCGGATGGCTCGCCCGCGGATCGAGCCAGACCTGCACCGCCGGACCGGCGGAACCCTCGACCGGACCGGCCGCGCCACCCTGGTCGCGCCGGGTCAGCATCGCCACGTCGACGGTGAACTCGAAGAGCCGCCAGTCGACCTGCGGCGCGGCCCGACCGATCTCGGCGACCCGGGCCACCCGGGCCTGGTCGGTGACCGGGCGAGCGCGGCCCGCCACGTACGCCTCGTCGTCGCTCTCCTCGGGCGGGAACGAGTGCAGCGCGTAGCGGCCGTCGCGTTCGAGGTCGCGGCGTTTCGGCGAGTCGAGGACGAAGCAGAAGAGCCCCTCGTCGGTGATGACCGGCGAGACCGGGTGGACCCGGGGGCCGCCGTCGGCGCGGACCGTGGCGAGATAGCCGAAGCCCGGCCCGTACTGCTGCATGAGAAGGCGGATCTCGTCGGCGAGGCGCGGCTCGTCGGCGGCGAATTCGGACCAGGAAGCCATGGCGACATTCTATCGAACATACGTACGAACGCGCAGTCCGACACGCAGGTCACCCGTACGGGTCGCTATGGTGTTCCGATGCTGCTCTCCGACCGCGACCTGGTCTCCGAGATCAAGGCGGGCACGCTCGCGCTGGAGCCGTTCGAGGCCACGCTGGTGCAACCGTCCAGCATCGACGTACGCCTGGACAAGCTCTTCCGGGTCTTCAACAACCACCTCTACACGCACATCGACCCGTCGGTCCAGCAGGACGACCTGACCTCGATGGTCGAGGTGCCGGAGGGCGAGCCGTTCGTGCTGCACCCGGGCGAGTTCGTGCTCGCCTCGACGCTCGAGGTGATCTCGCTGGGCGACCAGCTCGCGGGGCGCCTCGAAGGGAAGAGCTCACTGGGCCGGCTCGGGCTGCTCACCCACTCCACCGCCGGCTTCATCGACCCGGGCTTCTCCGGCCACGTCACGCTGGAGCTCTCCAACGTGGCGAACCTGCCGATCACCCTCTGGCCGGGGATGAAGATCGGGCAGCTCTGCATCTTCCGGCTCTCCTCGCCGGCCGAGCACCCGTACGGCTCGGCGGTCTACGGCTCCCGCTACCAGGGGCAGCGCGGCCCGACCCCGAGCCGATCCTGGCAGAACTGGCGCACCTGGCCGACAAGTAGGCGCTGACCTGCTGTGCAATAGATCCACTCGCATCTCAGGCCGTCCCCAGGCCGTGAGCATCGATCAGGCCACGGCCGAGGATCGCGTCCACCGCCCGCCTCGTACGCGCCTCGCTCTCCGGCATGAGATGCGTGTACGTACGCAGCGTGAATCCAGGATCGTGGTGGCCGACATACTCCGCGGACGTGGGACGCAAGGTCAAGCATCTGCCGGGACACGACACGCGGTTGGCCAACGCAACTGCCGAATCCTCCTCTTTAGGATCAAGGCGGCCCGCAAAGCGGGCCGCGCCGGCCCGGCCCCGGCCTGCTGGCGACCTCCGGCCGGCATCGGCCGGGCCGGCCGGCCACATTGACGGACGACCAGGACCTAGAAGACCTCGGGACTCCGCCCCGAACCCCGGCCCTCCTCAGAGATCAGCCGGGCAGATCCCCTCGCCGGGCACCGCAAGGGCTACCAGCCTCCCCGGACGGGGAGATCCGCTATTCGGCCCGCCGTTTCGCCACCCGATCCTCTATCTGAACAGCACACTGAGCCTCACGCAGGCGACGATCTGCACTACGTCAGAGAACGCGACCGGCGGGCGCACGACCCGGAGGTGGGCAGGTGGCCGACAGGCTCTGGATCGAACGGAGTGACCGATGGCGCGGAGCGCGAGGGTCGAGGCGGAGGCGCGTGTCGATCCGCAGGTGAGGACCTTCCTCTCGCTGTTCTTCGACCTGGCCTACATTTACGCGCTTCTTCGGCTGTCGGCCACGTTGCTGGAGCACCTGACCTGGCTGGGCGCGCTCCAGACACTGATTCTGATGCTGGGCATGTGGTGGATCTGGGCCTTCACCGCGTGGGCCACCGACAAGTACGACCCGAAGCTGCCGAAAGTCCTGGCCCTGGTCATCGTGACCATGTTCGCCAGCCTGATCATGTCCACCGCACTCCCGGACGCCTTCACGACTCATGGCCTGCTCTTCGCGATCGGATACGTCAGCCTGCAGGTCGGACGGACCTTCTACGTCCTACTCGCGTTGCCCGGCGGCGGGTTGAGACGCCACGCGGCACGAGTGCTGTTCTGGTTCGCCGTCTCCGCTGTGTTGTGGATCGCCGGAGGAGCCGTCCACGGCACGAGCCGAACCGGACTATGGGCCCTCGCAGTCGCGCTGGACTACGGCGTGGCCAGGCTCAACTACCCCACCCCAGGCCTGGGCCGCTCCATCGCAGCTGACTGGAGCATCAGCGCCGACAACCTCGCCGAGCGTTACCGGCAGATCCTCATCTGCTCCGCGGGCGAAATAGTCCTCGTCAGTGGTCAGACGCTCACCCGCGTCGGCTTCGGCCGCACACACATCATCGGATTTGTTGTCGCGTTCGCCGCCACCGTCCTGCTGTGGCGGGCCTACTTCCACCTGGCTGGCCACTCACTCGGCAAGGCTGTCGCCTCCGCCAAGAACCCTGGCCGGATCGCAGCTGCGGTGACCTACACCCACTTCCTCATGGTTGCGGGCGTCATCGTGACCAGCGTCGGCGCCGAACTCGTCATCGCCAACCCCGTCGAGCACGCCCCGCTGTCGTGGACGCTCGTCATCCTCGGCGGGCCCGCCCTGTTCCTCGCCGGGCGGGCGCTGTTCGAAAAACCGGTTTTCGGCCGCGTGTACTGGTCGCGTCTGATCGGCGCGGCCGTGCTCGTCGTCAGCATTCCGGCGATGCGCGGGCTACCAGCCTTCATGATCGGTATCGCCGCAGACCTCGGCATCCTCGGCACCCTCATCGCCCCCTGGGCCATCCGGGTAGCACGCGTGCACCGTCGAGCGACGCCGTCAGACCAGCACCCCAGCGGGTCCGCTCTCTGAGGTAGGCCGGCAGAGAGCGAGGCCGACGGGCCATCCACGGGCCACAATGCGAGCGGTCACCACAGCATCGCTCCTGACCGACCAGGCGTTTCGGACATCAACCCGGTGATCAAGCATCTTCCAAACTGAGGCTCCGCAGGGACAGCGGTGTTGGGGAGCGGTGCCTATCCTCACGGCCATGGGAGCTCTCAAGCCGTGGCACCTGTTGGTCCTGACGCTCTGCTGCCTCTTGCCGACTGCTGCGGCGATCGTTGGCGGGGTCTGGGCGGTCCGCCGATCTCGTAACCGTCGCTGAGCCACTTCCGCCAACGGCAGTCGAAACTGCCGGGCCATCCACGGGCCACAAGCGGGTGCCACCAGGGGCCAAGTCAGGCCGTCCAGGACCGGACCGACCAGCGGCTGGGCTGCAGGACGATGCGATCTTGTGCGATTCCCAAGCTGACAGTGCGCTTCGATTCCGGTCAGCGGAGCAGGCCTGGCGTTCGGTGTCCGCGACCGCCAGGCCGTCTCCAGGCCGTCACAGGTTCGCGACCGGCCACCGATGTCCCCCACGCCTCACCACTCCCGCCGCAGGTGAGAGGCACGATGACCACCGCCACCAGTGACAGCCAAGCCCGCATGGCATCTCTGGCGCACCTGGCCGACCCGCTGACGGCGGAAGGGGCCCCCGCCACGCGGGAGCCCCTTCCGATGGATCAGCCCGGTCGGCCGTAGCTGTTGATCTGGCCGTCGTCGACGCGTTTCATCGTGATCGGCTTGCCGGACTGGGAGGCGTGCACCACCCAGCCGCCGCCGACGTACATGGCGACGTGGTGCAGGTCGCTGTAGTAGAAGACGAGGTCCCCGGCGCGCAGCTCGCTCCGGCTGACCCGGCGGGTGACGTCGTGCTGCTGGCGGGCGTTGTGCGGCAGCGAGACGCCGGCCTTGGCCCAGGCGGCCATGGTCAGGCCGGAGCAATCGTAGTGGTCCGGGCCGGCGGCTCCCCAGACGTAGATCTTGCCGATCTGGGCGCAGGCGAACTTGACCGCGACCCCGGCGGGGCCGCCCGGGTAGCCGGACGGACAGGGCGCGGGCCGCAGCGGACCGCCGCCACCGCTGCCGTAGACCTTCAGCCGGAGCTTGTCCAGGCGGGCGATCTCGGCGTTGATCTGCTTCTTCTTCGCCGCGAGCTGGGCCTCGGTCCGGGTCAGCTGGGCGACCATCTCGTCCAGCGGCTTCTTCTTGGCGGCCAGCTGGTCGCGGAGTTCGACGACGTTGCGCACCTGCTGCTGCTGGCGGTGGGCGAAGCGGTCGAGCAGTTCGAGGCCGGCGACGACGTCGCTCGGCGACCGGCTGCCCAGCAGCGCGTTCACGGTCGACAGGTTGTCGCCCTTGTACGCGTCGGCGGCAAGACCTCCGACCTGGCCCATGGCGAGGTCGACCTGGAGCTGCAGCGGGGTGATCTGCTTGGCCAGGGCCGCTGCCTGCTTCCGCTTGACGGCGAGGTCCTGGCGGGTGGCGTTGTGCTGCTCGATGATCGGTTCGAGCTTGTTCCAGTCCTGGTCGATCTGGCGCTCGATCTCGGCGACCGACGGTTCGGCGTGGGCCGCCGTGGCGCCGCCGGTCAGGATGACGGCGGTGCCGGCCAGGGCGGCGAGTGCGGTGGTGAAGCGGGACCAGCGTGGACGCGGCGCAGCCGTCATCCGGTCGACCGACCGGACGGACGGTCGCCGCGGGGCATGGTGTGCCACCGGGCTTCCGTACTCCTTCTTCGCTGACCGCCTACCGGGTTAGCTGACGGGTTCGGGCGGGAAGGGAGCCGCCCTACCGCAGTGCTGCGGATTCACCCCAGGTACCTGGGTTCCCGGCTCGCCCGGAGGCGACTCGGCGGTGTCGGACCGTCACCACCCGGGTTGGACGATGCACACACCGGCCGACGATTGACCAGAGTAGAGATCGCCGTTATCAATCCGCAACCCACGGCGCCGTGACACTCCGTACCCAAATTTCCGGGGATCGCGGCGGTGAAGGTTTCTTTCACTCAACATCACTGCGGGGAAAGGTATTGACCCAACACCATGCGTGGGGTGAGGGTGAGCACGCAGTGACTTCCGCCCGATCTGGAGGTTCCATGCTCCGTCCACCCTTGCCGCCGAGCAGACGAGTTCTGCTCGCCACCGCCGTGGCTGCGGCGACCGCCCTTCTCAGCACCGGACCCGTCGCCGCCGAGCCCCTGGCCGCCGGGTCCGCCGAGCCAACCGACCGCCAGCAGCAGTACGCCGCGGCCGCCGCCGAGTACGGCGTGCCGGAGAGCGTCCTGCTCGGCGTGTCGTACCTGGAGTCCCGCTGGGACACCCACCCCGGCCAGCCGAGCACCAGCGGCGGCTACGGGCCGATGCACCTGACCGACGCCGACCAGGTCGTCGCCACGCCCTCCAGCTCGCACGTCGACGAGAACGAGGACCCCCGGGGCGACGAGTCCCGGCCCCTGGTCATCGATTCCACCGCGGCGGCCGAGCCGACCGGGGACCTCCTGCCGCGGGCGTCCCTGCAGACCCTCGACGCCGCCGCCGCGCTCACCGGCGTACCCGAGGAGACACTGCGCACCGACGCCACCGCCAACATCCGCGGCGGGGCGGCGCTGCTCGCGTCGTACCAGAGGGAACTGGCCGCGCCGGTCGGCGCCGGCAGCGACCCGGCGGCCTGGTACGGCGCGGTGGCCCGGTACTCCGGCGCGGACACCGAGGATGCCGCGGCGGCCTTCGCCGACGAGGTGTACGACCAGATCAGCGTCGGCGCCACCCGGACCACCGACGACGGCCAGCGGGTCACCCTCGCCGCCCGCGAGGTGACCCCCGACGAGTCCGGGCTGCACCGGCTCGGGCTGCGCCGCGCCGAGCGGCCCGACGGCCTGGAATGCCCGGTCCGCCTCGCCTGCGAGTGGATCCCCGCGCCGTACGAGAAGTACGGCCCGAACCCGGGCGACTACGGCAACCACGACCTCGGCGACCGGCCGGCCCAGCAGAAGCTCGAGTACATCGTCATCCACGACACCGAGGGCTACTTCGGCCCGAGCGTGAAGCTGGTGCAGACCAAGACCTACCTGGGCTGGCACTACACGCTGCGCTCGGTGGACGGCTACGTGGCCCAGCACATCAAGGCCAAGGACGTCGGCTGGCACGCCGGCAACTGGTACGTCAACGCCAAGTCCATCGGCATCGAGCACGAGGGCTTCGCCGGCCACGGCACCTGGTACACCGAGGCGATGTACCGGACCTCGGCCAAGCTGGTCCGCCACCTGGCGCTGCGGTTCCAGATCCCGCTGGACCGGCAGCACATCCTCGGCCACGACAACGTTCCGGGCACCACCGCCGGGACCGTGGCCGGGATGCACTGGGACCCGGGCCCCTACTGGGACTGGTCGCACTACTTCGAGCTGATGAAGGCGCCGTTCCACTCGACCGGCACGCCGCAGACCGGCCTGGTCACCATCGACCCGGACGTCGCCACCAACCAGCCGGCCTTCGTCGGCTGCAACCAGCAGCCGCCGGGCGTGCCGAAGCCGACCCCACCGGCCGTGCCGTGCCCGCTGCGCGGCTCCTCCTCGGTCGTCCTGCGCACCGCGCCGAGTCCGGACGCCCCGCTGGTCAACGACCGCGGCCTGCGGCCGAACGGCACGCCGGACACCATGTACATCTCCGACCACGGCGCCCGCGCCTCGGCCGGCCAGACGTACGCCCTCGCGGACGTCCAGGGTGACTGGACCGCGATCTGGTACCTCGGCCAGAAGGCCTGGTTCCTCAACCCCGCCTCGGCACCCACCGCGAAGTGGGCGCAGGGCTTCGTGGTGACGCCCAAGCCGGGCAAGGCCACCATCCCGGTGTACGGCCGCGCCTACCCCGAGCAGGCGGCCTACCCGGCCACCATCCCGTACCAGACCATCTCGCCGCTGCAGTACACCTTCGCGGCGGGCCAGCGGTACGCGCTCGGCGGCGTCCTGCCGGGCGAGTACTACCGGGCGGTCTCCTTCGACGGCTCCGCCCCCGGCGACCGGACGGTGGTCCGGGGCGAGAACCGGTACGTGCAGATCCAGTTCGGCCACCGGGTGATGTTCGCGAACCTGGACGACGTGCTGATCCTGCCGGCCTCGGTGGGGGCGACCGGCTGACGCGACCCGGACACGACGAAGGCCCCCGGTCGAGCTGACCGGGGGCCTTCGTCGTCGGATCGGATCAGGTGACCCGGCGGTAGCCGGCCACCGGCATGTAGTTGACCTGCGTCACCTGGACCGGCTTGCCGGTCCGGGGCGCGTGCACCATCAGGCCGTTGCCGAGGTAGAGGCCGACGTGGTGCAGGTCGCTGTAGAAGAAGACCAGGTCACCGGGGCGGGCGTCGGAGCGGGAGACCGCTCGGCCCTCGTTCCACTGGGCGCCGGTGAAGTGGGTCAGGTAGATGCCCGCCGCCTTGTAGGCGTACTGGGTGAGGCCGGAGCAGTCGAACGAGTTCGGGCCGGTGGCGCCCCAGACGTACGGATCACCGACCTGCTGGCAGGCGACCCGGATGGCGGTCTGCGCGGCGCTGCTGACCACGCCGTTGATGGTCGGGCAGCCCGCCACCTTCACGGTGGTCTTCGGCAGCGAGGCGGTGAGGCGCTTGATCTCGGCGTCGATCTGCTTCTTCTTCGCCCTCAGCTCGGCTTCCTGCTTGACCTGGGTGGCGATCAGCGCGTCGAGCTTCTGCTTCTCGCGGTTGTACTTGTCGCGGACGGCGAGGATCCCGGCGACCTGCTTGCGCTGCTGGGCGGCCAGCCGGTCGAGGATGGTGAGCTGCTCGGCGAGCGTCCCGGGCTTGGCGTCGACCAGCAGGGCGCCGACCTCCTGGGACGGGCCCCGCATGTAGTAGCGGGAGGCCAGGTCGCCGACCCGGTTCATGGCGAGCGCGGACTCCAGCTCCAGCGGGGCCATCTTCTTCTGCAGGTCCGCCGACTTCTTCTTGTTGACCTTCAGCTGGGCGCGGATCTTGTTGTAGCCCTCGATGGTGGGCTCCAGCTGCTCCCACTGCTTGTCGATCTGCGCCTCGATCTCGTCCACTGACGGCGCGGCGTGCGCCGGCGCGGCGACGAGTCCGGCGCCGACGGCGACGGCCGCGACCAGGGTGAGCAGACGGTGTACGACCCGGCGTGCACCGACCGGTCGGACGGGCGGCTGACTCCGGGCGTGACGATGAGGGGGCATGGTTGCCACCGGCACCGACTCCTTTTGCAACCGACCGCCGGGCGCCTCGCGAGGGGGAAGATCGAGGCAGACGACCCACAGCGGTCGGTGCCCCACATTAGGGAAGGCACGGGGTGATATCAAGGCGGCCATTTGTTCAATTACGTCTGAGCAACCGCTTGCACACCAAGGGTATTCATTCACTTGCCAACGATCGCCGTCAATACGTCATCGAGGGTCACCACACCGAGCGGCCGGCGGCCGTCGCTCACCAGGACCATGTGCCGCCGCTCGCGCCGCATCGACAGCAGCAGGTCGGCCAGCGTACGGTCCGGCGGCACCACCGCCAGCGGCCGGTAGACCTCCGCCGGCACCGGCTCGCGCCGGCGCGCGCCGGCGTACCCGAGCACGTCCTTGACGTGCACGAAGCCGAGCACCCGGCGGGTGGAGCGCTGGACCACCGGGAAGCGGGACCGGCCGGTGCCGGTGGCCAGCACCTCCAGCGAGGCGGGTGAGACGTCCTCGGCCACCGTGGTCACCGTCGACCACGGCTGCAACGCGTCCGCCGCCGTCCGGCTGTGCAGGGCGAGCGCGCCGGTGATCCGGGCGTGCTCCTCCGCGTCGAGCAGCCCCTCGGTACGCGCCTGGGAGACCAGCCCGGCCAACTCCTCCGCCGTGAACACCGTCTTCACCGCGTCCGTCGCCTCGACCCGCCACAGCCGCAGCACCTGCCGGGCCGACCACTTCATCGCCAGCAGCAGCGGCTTGGTGGCCACGCAGAAAGCCAGCATCGCCGGCCCCAGCCAGAGCGCCGACGGCTCCGGCCCGGCCAGGGTGATGTTCTTCGGCACCATCTCGCCGACCACGGTGTGCAGGAAGACCACGACCCCGAGGGCGATCACGAACGCCAGCGGGTGCACCACGCCGACGGGCAGCCCGAGCGCCTCGAACGGCGTCTCCAGCAGGTGGGCCAGCGCCGGCTCGGCGATCGCGCCCAGCCCCAGCGAGCAGATGGTGATGCCGAGCTGCGCCCCGGCGATCATCAGCGGGATCTGGTTCATCGCCGACAGCGCCCACCGGGCCCGCTTGGAGCTGGCGGCGAGCGGTTCGAGCACCGTACGGCGGGAGGCGATCAGCGCGAACTCGCTGCCCACGAAGAAGGCGTTGCCGAGCAGCAGCAGGATGGCGAGCAGCAGCTCAGTCATCGTCGTCGGGCTCCTCCGGGCGGAGCACCCGGACCTGCTCGATCCGGTGCCGCTCGACCTCGACCACGGTGAACTCGTACCCGCCCTCCCCGACCGTCTCGCCGGGCACCGGGATGTGGCCGAGCCGGGCCATCAGGAAGCCCGCCAGGGTCTCGTACGGGCCCTCGGGCAGCCGGAAGCCGGTCTGCTCGGCCAGCTCGTCCTCGCGCAGCACACCGTCCACCAGGACGGTCCGCTCGCCGCCCGGCACGGTCAGCTCGGCCGGCCCGAGGTGGTGGACCGCATCCGGGTCGAACTCGTCGGCGATCTCCCCGACCAGCTCCTCGACCAGGTCCTCGATGGTCACCACGCCGTCCGTGCCGCCGTACTCGTCGACCACGATGGCGAGGTCGGCGCCGGCCGCCTTCAGCGCGGCGAGGACGCCGTCCAGGTCCAGGCTCTCCGGGACGTACACCGGTTCCCGAGCGACCGCGGCGACGGTGGTGGATGCCCGGCGGTCCAGCGGCACGCCGAGCGCGTCCGGCACCCCGGCCACCCCGGTGACCAGGTCCAGGGTCTCCTCGAAGACCGGGAACCTGGTCCGCCCGGTCTGCTGGGAGAGGCTCAGCAGCTCGGCCACCGTGGCGGTGGCCCGCAACGCGATCACGTCGACCCGGGGGGTCATCGCCTCGGCGGCCCGCTTGTCGCCGAAGCGGATGGTCCGGCGCAGCAGCATCGCGGTGTCCGACGGCAGCGCGCCGGCCCGGGCGGAGATCGCCGCGAGCAGCCCCAGCTCCTCGGGTGACCGGGCGCTGGCCAGCTCCTCCTGCGGCTCCACGCCGAGCTGGCGGACCAGCCTGTTCGCGGAGTTGTTCAGCCCCCGGATCAGCCAGCGGAACGCCCGGGCGAACCCGCGCATCGGCGCGGCGGTGGCCAGCGCGGCCGGCATCGGCCGGGCCAGCGCCAGGTTCTTCGGCACCAGCTCGCCGAAGAGCATCGAGATCAGCGTCGCGAGGGCCAGGGCGAGCAGCGGGCTGAACCGGTCGGCGCCGCCGACGGGTCGCAGCAGCGGGGTGAAGAGCCGGGCCAGGGCCGGTTCGGCCAGGTAGCCGGTGAGCAGCGCGGTGATGGTGATGCCGAGCTGCGCGCCGGAGAGCTGGAAGGAGAGCTCCCGCAGCGCCGTGCGTACGGTGACGGCCCGGGCGTCGCCGGCGGCGGCCCGCCGGTCGATCTCGGCGCGGTCGACGGTGACCAGGGCGAATTCGGCCGCGACGAAGAACGCGTTGCCGGCGGTCAGCAGCACGAAGCCGACCAGGGGCAACAGCGTGCCGAGCAACAAACCGTCGATGAGCGAGATTGTGGCACGGGTCGGCCCGGGGCACGAGTTCGCGCCCGGGCCGTGTGGCGGGCGCCTCCTGACACGACGACGGCGGCGGCACCTCGTGGGTGCCACCGCCGTCGTGCGTGAGCTGTCGCGGGGGTACGACCTCAGCCGGCGACCGGCGTGGTCTCCTTCTCGCCCGGCGCGGTCTCCGGCTTGACCGAGCGGAGCAGCACGCTGGCCACGTCGATGACCTCGACCTGCTCGCCGGCGCCCTTGCCGTTGACCCCGTCGTTGAGCATCGTCGAGCAGAACGGGCAGCCGACGGCGACCGTCTTCGCCCCGGTGGCCATGGCCTCCTCGACCCGGTCCACGTTGATCCGCTTGCCGATCTTCTCCTCCATCCACATCCGGGCGCCGCCGGCGCCGCAGCAGAAGGAGCGCTCGCTGTTGCGCGGCATCTCGGTGAGCTCGCCCTGGATCGCGTCGCCGAGCACCTCACGCGGCGCGGCGAAGACGCGGTTGTGCCGGCCCAGGTAGCAGGGGTCGTGGTAGGTCACGCCGCCGTCGACCGGCTGCACCGGGGTGAGCTTGCCCGTGCTGACCAGGTGAGCCAGGAGCTGGGTGTGGTGGACCACCTCGAACTCGCCGCCGAGCTGGCCGTACTCGTTGCCCAGGGTGTTGAAGCAGTGCGGGCAGGTGGCCACGATCTTGCGCTTGGCCTTCTCCCGACCCTCGAACGCCTCGTTGAGGGTCTCGACGTTCTGCTGGGCGAGCATCTGGAAGACGAACTCGTTGCCGATCCGGCGGGCCGGGTCGCCGGAGCAGGTTTCGCCCTCGCCGAGGATCGCGAACTTCACGCCGGCCTCGTTGAGCAGCGTGGCGACCGCCCGGGTGGTCTTCTTGGCCCGGTCCTCGAACGCGCCGGCGCAGCCGACCCAGAACAGGTACTCGAAGTCCTCGACCTCGCCGACCCGCGGCACCTCGAAGTCGAGGCCCTTGGTCCAGTCCTCGCGGGTGTTCTGCGGGGCGCCCCACGGGTTGCCCTTGTTCTCCAGGTTGCGCAGCATGACGCCGGCCTCGGACGGGAAGCTCGACTCGATCAGCACCTGGTAGCGGCGCATGTCGACGATGTGGTCGACGTGCTCGATGTCGACCGGGCACTGCTCGACGCAGGCGCCGCAGGTGGTGCAGGACCAGAGCACGTCCGGGTCGATGACGCCGCCCTCCTCGGCGGTGCCGATCAGCGGCTTCTCGGCCTCGGCGAGGGCCAGCACGTCCATGTGGGCGAGCTGCGCGGCGGTGGCCTTCTCCTCGCCGGTCAGGTCCTTGCCGCCGCCGGCCAGCAGGTACGGCGCCTTGGCGTACGCGTGGTCGCGCAGGCTCAGCACGAGCAGCTTCGGCGACAGCGGCTTGCCGGTGTTCCAGGCCGGGCACTGCGACTGGCAGCGACCGCACTCGGTGCAGGTGCTGAAGTCCAGCAGGCCCTTCCAGGAGAACTGCTCGACCTGGGCGACGCCGAACTGGTCCTTCTCCGGGTCGGCCTCCTCGAAGTCGAGCGGCTTGCCGTCGCTCATCATCGGCCGCAGCGCGCCGAGGCCGGACCCGGCGGGCTTGGCCGGCTCGCGCTTGAAGAAGATGTTGGGGAACGCCAGGAAGCGGTGCCAGGCGACACCCATGGTGACGTTCAGCGAGATCACGATGAGCCAGGTCATCGAGATGACGATCTTGATCAGCGCGGCGACGCTGACACCGGCCGTCCAGGCCGGCAGCGCGGCGCCGACCGCGTGGCTGAGCGGGGTGGCCCAGACCGGGTACTCGAAGTGGTCGGTGGCCACCTTGAAGCCCCGGATCACGAAGCCGAAGATCAGGACCAGCAGCACGACCCACTCGACGAAGTAGCCCTGCCACATGGTCGAGCCGGTGAACCGGGACCGGTTGCCGGGCCGGTTGGGCCGGTTTCGCAGCCGGATCGCCATCAGCACCAGGATGCCGACCAGGCCGAGGATGCCGATGAGCTCGGTGGCCAGGCCGAAGACCGTCCAGTGCCCGATGATCGGCAGCCCGCCGGTGGTGCTGACCACCTCGAAGTACGCCTCGAGCACCAGCAGCGACAGCACGATGAACCCGACCATCACGAACCAGTGCGCGGCGCCCACCACGCTCCACTTCAGCATGCGGGTGTGACCGGCGGTCTCCACCAGCATGGTCTTCGCGCGGGCGCCCTTGTCGGTGAACCGCTCCGGCGCCGGTTGACCCAGCCGGATGACTGCCACCATCTTCATGACCGCGCGTACCGCAAGCCCCACCGCCACGGCGGTGATGGCGGCCGCGAGGATCGTGGTGACGATCTGGACGCTGCCCATCGAGTTGGCCTCCCGGTCTGCTGCCTGTCGAGCGGCTCGGCGACCGGGTACGGCTCACGGCGCGGGTGGCGTTGCGCCGCTCCCGCTGCCCCGACCCGACCGGTCGATGACCTCGCTCCGCTCGGTCATGCAGTGCAGCCTACGCGCAAGGTTACCCAGCAGTAACGTGAGTCATCTCGCATCCGGCCACGCCGCCCTGCGGACACCTTAGGTGGACCGGGCCGCGCGCGCCGGGCAGGGGCGTCGTGGCGTGACGTACATCCAGCGCCGACGCGGCGGCGGGGCCGGCCGGCGGCGGCCGACCCGGCGCACCACACGCCGACGGCCCGGCCCCCGGACGGGGAACCGGGCCGGACGTCGCGCCGGTCAGCGCCAGCGGGAAAGCAGGATCAGCGAGGCGACCATCGCGCCGAAGCCCACCGCGAGGTTCCAGTAACCCCACGACATGACCGGGTACGCCTGCTCGGAGAGGTAGTACACGACCAGCCAGCCGATCCCGGCGACGATCAGCGCGACGGCGGTGATCGGCAGCCAGACCGGGCTAGGCTTGCGCGTCGCCGCCGTCGCCGTCGGACGCACGTCCGTCGGCGGGGTGTACACCTTCTTCTTGCGGACCTGAGACTTGGGCACGACGCTCTCCAGAGGGGGTGACGACCTCGTCCGGCCTGACAACCGGGCGCGGGGGCGACGGTCCATGGCCAATAATGTTCGACAGCTAGCGTAGTCCCGACGGACCGTCCCGGCCACGAATGGGGTCAGGCCGGTGCACGGAGTGACCGAAAAGGGTGGGACTTTTCGGGTCGAGCAGCGCGGTCCGCCCCTCGCGGACCGGCCCGAGACGACGGGGAAGGAAACGCCCGGTGGAGTACACGTCCGGCGCCGCCTCCTGGCAGAAGGTCCTCCGGCGGGCCGTTGCCGGACTGCTGCCGCGGCGGCCACGGCAGCGACGACCGGGTTGGTCGATCGGGGTGCCGCTGATCGCCGCCGCAGCGGGACTGCTCTTCACCACCACCGCGACCACCGCCGGCGGCACCGCGCTGCGGGAGGACCGGCGACCCCAGCTCACCCAGCTGATCGAGGACCGGCGCGAGCAGGTCGAGGCGAGCGAGCAGCGCGCCGCGCGGCTGCGCGCCGAGGTCGAGAGCCAGACCGCCGCCCTCGCCGACACCGACGGCCCGATCAAGGACCAGCGGGACCGGGCCGCCGCCAGCCGGCAGGCCGCCGGGTTCACCGCGCTCACCGGCACCGGGGTCACCGTCGAGCTGAACGACGCGCCTCGGCGTAACGACCAGGCGCTGCCCAAAGGTGCCAGCAACGACGACCTGGTCGTCCACCAGGGCGACGTCCAGGCGGTCGTGAACGCGCTCTGGGCGGGCGGGGCCGAGGCCATGTCAATCATGAATGTCCGCGTGCTCAGCACCAGCGCGGTACGCTGCGTCGGTAACACCCTGCTGCTGCACGGCCGGGTGTACTCCCCTCCTTTCAAGATCGTTGCGATCGGCGATCCCGCTGCCCTCCAGCAGGCGCTCGCCGCGTCCGAGGGAGTCCGGTGGTTCAGGGAAGCGGCAAACCACTACCAGCTCGGCTACTCCGAGAAGGTGTCCACGGTGACCGTGCCGGCGTTCGAGGACTCGACGGCACTCCAGTCCGCGACGGTGCCCCGGTGACCGAGGACGGCCGCCCCGCGGGGCAGGACGGGCGCCACCGCGACCAGAGCGAGGACCCGACCGCGTTCCTCCCCAGGATTGACCGCCCGACCCCGCCCCGACCCGCGCTCGACCTGCCCTGGCCGGAGCCGACCGGGCCCCACTCCCCGGCGACCCGTCCACCAGCGCCCGCCCCCGCGCCGGCGCACCGGCCGGACACCCCGGGCCCGACCGGCGGCCCCGCCGCCCCGGCCGACCCGTACCGGTCCCCGCCACCCCCCTGGCCCGGAAATGCCCAGGCACGACCGTCGGCGCCGGCCGCCCCTGCCCATGAGCCACGCCGGTCGGCTCCCCCTGCCTGGCAGGTCGCCGCCGAACAGACCGGGCATCGTCCCGCCGACGAGCCCGCGTCCCGGATTCCTACCGCCCCGCCGGCCGACCAGGTCGCCCGCCACCCCGCCGACCAGGTTCCGGCCCGCCGGGCGGATCTGGCCCCGGGCCACCCGGCGGAGCGCGGGCCCGCCGAGCAGGCCCCACGCCGTCCGGGCGAGCCGGTTATGCCCAGCGCCGCGACCCCGTTCGTCGAGCAGCCGGACCGCCGACCGGCCGGCCCCGGCCCCGCCGAGGCGCCACCGGCCCGCGCCGCGGCTGCCCGGACCGCCGACGAGCCCACCGCCCATCCAACCGCGGACCAGCCGACCACCCCGGGCGTACGTCCGGCGACCGTCGGCGACGCGCCGACCGCGATCATTCCCAAGGTGAGCAGCCGGGCGGAGAACCGATCCGCGGCGGCCCCGGACGGCGGCTCACCCGCCACCGGGAACGCCGGCCGGACGCCCGGCGCATCTCGTGCCGGAACGCCCGCCGACGCCCGGGCCGGGCACGCAACCGCAGCTGGAGCGCTGGCGGGCGGCGTCCTGCGGGCCGGAGCGCCGGGCGAGGGCGTCACCCGGGCCGGAGCACCGGCCGACGGCGTGGCCCGCGGAACGCCGGGCGTCGGCGTCGGACGGGGTGGAACGCCCACCGACGGCGTCACCCGCGCCGGCACGCCGGCCGACGGCGGCCCGACGCGGCCCGGAGCCGGTGCGGGTCCGGTGGACCCGGCGGCCACCGCCGTGATCCCGGCCGTCACCGGTCGACCGGCCAGCCGCCCGGGGCTGGACTCGACCGCGCTGATGGGCGCCGTACCGCCCGTCCGGGACACCGGCGACGGATCCGAAGGCGAGACCGACACCCCGGCCGAGCCGCCGCGCCCGCGCCGGGGCGAACGGGTCGTGCAGCTCCGCCCCGAGCAGACCGGCGAGGGTTACAAGAGCGTCTACTCCGAGCTGACCCGCCCCTCCCTGGCGTCCCGGCTGCGGACCGGTGTCCGGCTCACCGGCGAGGTGCTGATCACCTTCGGCCTGGTGGTGCTGCTCTTCGCCGGCTACGAGATCTGGGGCAAGTCGGTCATCGTCGGCGCCCACCAGGACGACCTGACCAGCCAACTGGCGCAGGAGTGGGCGCCCGACCCGACCGTCGGGCCGACCGCGCCCAGCGAGAAGCCCGGGCCGCTGGCGGAGGGCAAGCCGATCGCCGGCCTGTACCTCCCCAAGTTCGACAAGCACTGGGTGGTGGTGGAGGGGGTCAGCCAGGACGACATCCGGTACGCCCCGGGCCACTACCCGAAGAGCGCGCTCCCCGGCGAGGTGGGCAACTTCGCCGTGGCGGGGCACCGCATCCGGGCCACCTTCTGGCGGCTGGACGAGCTGAAGGCCGGCGACGACATCGTGGTCGAGGGCAAGACCGAGTGGTTCATCTACAAGGTCTACCAGAGCCACATCGTGAAGCCGAACCAGGTCGAGGTGGTGGCGCCGGTGCCGATGAAGCCGAACGCCGAGCCGACCGAGAAGCTGCTCACCCTGACCACCTGCAACCCCAAGTTCGACAACTACCAGCGCCTGATCATCCATGCCCGGCTTGACCACGCCCAGGCCAAGTCCGCAGGTCGCCCGGCGGAGCTGGGAGGCTGACCATGTACGCGTGGATCTGGCGCAAGCTCCCGTTCGGGCTGGCCGGCAAGCTGGTCGGCTCGGTGCTGCTCACCGCCGCGACGGTGGCGCTGCTCTGGTTCGTGGTGTTCCCGTGGGCGGAGCCGCTGCTCCCCTTCGACGACGTCCAGGTCACCCAGGACTCCGGCGACACCGGGGGTCAGGAGGGCGACCTCACCGTGCCCAGCAGCGCGCCCACCGACGAGGAACTGCCGTACAGCACCGAAACGAACAACGCCCCGCCCTCCACCCCGAGCAGGTGAGCCGATGCGCGTCCTGGTGATCGACAACTACGACTCGTTCGTCTTCAACCTCGTGCAGTACCTGGGCCAGCTCGGCGTCGACTGCGAGGTCCGGCGCAACGACGAGATCGACGTCGCCGAGGTCGGTCGGGTGGGCGCGGACGGCGTCCTGCTCTCCCCGGGGCCGGGCAGTCCCGATCGCGCCGGCATCTGCCTGGACGTCATCCGGGAGTACGCCGGCAAGCTGCCCCTCTTCGGCGTCTGCCTCGGTCACCAGGCCATCGGCGAGGCGTTCGGCGCAACCGTCACCCGGGCGCCCGAGCTGCTGCACGGCAAGACCTCCGAGGTACGCCACCAGGGGGTCGGGGTGCTCGCCGGGCTGCCGGACCCGTTCACCGCGACCCGGTACCACTCGCTGGCCGTGCTGCCGGAGACGCTGCCGGACGAGCTGGAGGTCACCGGCCTGACGGAGTCCGGCGTGGTGATGGCGATGCGGCACCGGACGCTGCCGATCGAGGGAGTCCAGTTCCACCCCGAGTCGGTGCTGACCGAGGGCGGGCACCTCATGCTGGCGAACTGGCTGGCGGTCTGCGGCTACCCCGAGGCGCTGGAACGGGCCCCGGAGTTGGCCGCCGAGGTCGATGCCCGCCGCCGGGCCGCCTTCGCCACCGCCTGAGCGGCCCGCTCAAACTGGCGATGCCCGCCACCACCCGTGGCGGCCGGCGGGCATTCGCTTGATCCACTCCACTTTCCGCCACGTTGCGGTATCCCGGTCGGTCAGATACCGCAACGTGCGGGACAAGGAGCGGATCAGGGGCGGCCCTTACTGAGTGGCCGCTCCGGGCGGCCGGGTGGTCGGCACCGGGAACCCACCGCCGCCACCCGGCGTGGTCGGTGAGCCGCTGGGAGTCGGGGGGGTCGGCGTGGGGCTCTCGGTCGGCGGGGGCGCGGCGAAGTCCACGTAGATCGTCACCCGCTTACCCTTGGCCAGGGGGGACTTGGCGTCGGGGGTCTGCCTGCTGACCTTCCCGACCTGATCCGGCTCTGTCACCTCGTCGCCGTCCAGGACCCGCACGTCGTAGCCGGCGGCCTTCAAGGTCCTCACGGCCAGCTCTCGGGTGAACCCGTTAACATCGGGCACCTCGTTGATATTGCCCAGGGACACCTCAACGATGACCTCGGAGTTCTCCGGCACCTTCGTGCCCGAGTCCGGCGTCACCCTGGTGACCTGCCCCTCGGGCGCACCGTTGTCCACGGGCTTCTTGGTGACCTTGAGCTTCAGATCCACGAGCTGCTGCCTGACGCTTTCGAAGGTGCCGCCGACCAGGCCGCGCGGGATGGTCACCTGCTGCGGGCCGGCGCACAGCTGGTAGGTCACCTCACGGTTCTTTTCCAGCGGGCTGCCGGAAGTGGGGGTCTGGTTGACCACCGTGCCCTTCGTGCAGTGGCCGGCAACCGGATCACCGAGCAGCGGGGTGAGCCCGGCCTCCTGGATCTTGGCCCGGGCGGCGGCCTCCGTCTGGCCCTTCAGGTCCGGGACGGCGACCTTGTCGTTGCCGCCCTGGTTCAGCAGGAGGGCGGCGACCAGGGCGATCACGGCGAGCACGCCGAGCGCCGCGAAGGTGGCGATCACCCAGGAGGAGCTCTTGCGCTTGCCCGAGTCGCCGACCCGGGCCGGGACCTGCCGGGTCTGCGGCCTCATCACCTGGGTCTGGTAGCCCGCCGCGGCCGGGGCCATCGGGGCGGTCTCGTCCTCGCGCAGCACCGGGGTGGCCATCACCGGCCGGCCGGCGGCCGCCCGCAGCAGGTCGGCGCGCATCTCGCCGGCGCTCTGGTAGCGGTTGAGCGGGTTCTTCGACAGCGCCTTGAGCACGATCGCGTCGACCGCCGGGTTGACGTCCGGGTTGATGTCGCTCGGGGTGGGCGGTGCCTCCCGGACGTGCTGGTACGCGACGCTGACCGGGCTGTCCCCGACGAACGGCGGGTGCCCGCAGAGCAGTTCGAAGAGGACGCAGCCGGCGGCGTACACGTCGGAGCGGGCGTCGACCGCCTCGCCGCGCGCCTGCTCGGGGGAAAGGTACTGCGCGGTGCCGATGACCGCGCTGGTCTGGGTCATCGTGGTGGCGCCGCTGGCCAGCGCGCGGGCGATACCGAAGTCCATCACCTTGACCTGGCCGGTCTGGGTGAGCATCACGTTGCCGGGCTTGATGTCCCGGTGGATGATGCCGTGCCGGTGGCTGAACTCCAGCGCCGCGCACATGTCGGCGCAGATCTCCAGCGCCCGGCGCGGCTGGAGCCGCCCCTCGACGCCGAGGACCTCCTTGAGGGTCCGCCCGTTGACGAACTCCATCACGATGAACGGCAGCGTCTCGCCGGTCGGCGCGGTCTCCTCGCCGGTGTCGTACACGGCGACGATCGCCGGGTGGTTGAGCGAGGCGGCGTTCTGGGCCTCCCGGCGGAACCGCATCTGGAAGGTGGCGTCCCGGGCGAGGTCGGTCCGGAGCATCTTGATCGCGACATCCCGACCGAGCCGGAGATCGCGACCGCGGTGCACCTCCGCCATGCCGCCGTAGCCGAGCAGCTCGCCGACCTGGTACCTGCCACCGAGCAGGCGGGCCTGCGCTGTCATCGCGTCTCTCGTCCTTCGCTCGTCGTCGTCTCGCCGCCACCGGGCTGGAGCCGTACCCCACGACGGTACGACGTCCGGACCGGATCGTCGGCTCCGTGGGCCCGCACCGCGCCGGAGGTCACGCTCACCGGAGCGAGCGCGCCGGTGTCACCGGACGCCGCGCCCTTCCGGAGGTTGTAGGAAATCACGCCGGAGCACAGCAGGACCAGCGCGGCCACCAGGATGGCGGTCCACCACAGGCCGGCCCGGGACCGGCGGGGCGCCGGCAGCGGCGGAGCCGGGGCGACCGGCGGCCGGGCGTACGCCAGGGGATTGTGCTGGCGGGGCGGCGGAACCGGCGCCGCCCCACGCGGGGCGACCGGCGCCGCCGCCGTCGGCCGGGCCGCGACCGGCGGGCGCGGCGCGACCGCGGACGGACGCGGCTGCTGCCGGGACGCGGTGGGGACCTGGGCGCGGGCCGACGGCCCGGCCGGCGACGCCGGTACGCCGGAGATCGGACCCGGCTGGCCACCGCTCCGCGCCTGCTGCGACAGCGCCAGCTTGGCCTGGCGGGCGACCCCGGCCAGCGCGGCGGCGCTGGGCCAGCGGGCCGCCGGGTCCTTCGCCAGGGCCCGCTCCACGATCGCCTTGACCTGCGGCGGGATGTCGTTGGGCAGCGGTCGGGGCGTCTCGCGGACGTGCCTCATGGCGATCTCGAGCGGGTTGTCCCCCTCGAAGGGACGCCGACCGGCGAGGCACTGGTACGCGACCACGCCGAGCGCGTACACGTCGGAGGCGGGGGTGGCGACCGCGCCGGTGGCCTGCTCGGGCGAGATGTAGGAGGCCGTGCCGAGCACCGAGCCGGCGGCGGTGAGCTGGCCGACCAGGTCGGAGCGGGCGATGCCGAAGTCGGTGAGCACCAGCGTGCCGTTCGGGCGGACCAGCAGGTTGCCGGGCTTCACGTCGCGGTGCACGATGCCCTTCTCGTGCGCGGCGTGCAGCGCGTCGGCGGCCTGGGCCAGCAGGGCCATCGTCCGGGCCGGGGTGAGCCGGCCGACCCGGCTCAGCGTGGCGGAGAGGGCGTCGCCCTCGACGTACTCCATCACCAGGAAGGCGATGTGCTGGTCGCTGCCGAAGTCGTAGACGTCCACCACGCCGGGGTGGTTGATGGTGGCCATGGTGCGGGCCTCGCCGCGGAACCGCTCGGCGAAGCCCGGGTCGTCGAGCAGCGCCGGGAGCAGGCTCTTCACCGCGACCGTACGGCCCAGCACCTGGTCGGTGCCGCGCCAGACGTCGCCCATGCCACCGCTGGCGATCCGCTCGTCGAGGCGGTAGCGGTTGCCGAGCTGGACGCCGGGGCTGAGCATGTCAGCGGCTCCTGGAGTCGGCGATGGCCGCCTGCATGATCTTGCCGGCGATCCGGGCCGCCTCGGCGCTGCCGCCGCTGCCGGCCTGCTCCAGCTCCACGCAGACCGCCGAGACCGGGGTGCCGTTGTTGTCGAGGGCGAAGCCGATGAACCAACCGTGGTCGGGGGTGTTCGGCCCGGACTGGGCGGTGCCGGTCTTGCCGCCGACCGTGTAGCCGGAGAAATCCGCCTTCTGGCCGGTGCCGCTCTTGACCACGCTGACCATCATGTCCCTCAGGTCGCTGGCGACCTGGCCGCTCACCGGCCGCCGCAGCTCC
Source organism: Micromonospora sp. IBHARD004 (assembly GCF_052814115.1). Classification (NCBI taxonomy): domain Bacteria; kingdom Bacillati; phylum Actinomycetota; class Actinomycetes; order Micromonosporales; family Micromonosporaceae; genus Micromonospora; species Micromonospora sp. IBHARD004. Next base: position 88,682 of record NZ_CP199934.1, on the reverse strand, counting down.
CGCGGCTTGGCGGTGTAGTAGCTGGTGGTGCGGTCCGGGGCGAGCAGCTGCTTGACCAGGTACGGCCGCATCTGGCTGCCGCCGTTGGCGACCGAGGCGGCGATCAGCGCGCCCTGCAGCGGGGTCATCCGCACGTCCCGCTGCCCGATGGAGGACTGGGCCAGGGCGGCCGGGTCGGTGGCGCCGCCCGGCGCCTCCATGTCCCCGGTCCGGCTGGCCGCCACGCCGAGGCCGCCCTCGCCGAGCTGCCCGACGGTGAGGTCCTCCTGCTCGAAGCCGAACTGGCGGGCCTTATCCTTCAGCTTGTCGGCGCCGAGCTTCACGCCGAGCTGGGCGAAGCCGGTGTTGCAGGACTCGGTGACCGCCTCCTTCAGCGTCACGGTGGTGCCGGGCGGCCCGGGGCAGATCGAGGGCGCGGCGTTGCGGATCGGCTGGCCCGAGGTCGGCGGGGTGTAGCTCGTCCCGGCGGGGATCTCGGTGCTCTGGCCGATCCCGCTCTCCAGCGCCGCCGCGGCCACCACGATCTTGAAGGTGGAGCCAGGCGGCAGCGTCTCCGACAGCGCCCGGTTGGCCAGCGGCCGGTCCGGGTCCTTCTCCAGCTCGTTGTACGCCGCCGCCGCCTCGTTGGAGTCGTGGCTGGCCAGCGGGTTCGGGTCGAAGCTGGGCATGGAGACCAGCGCCTGCACCGCCCCGGTCCGCGGGTCGATGGCGATGGCCGCGCCCCGCTTCGCCCCGACCTGGTTGTCCTGGAGCTGCTTGAACGCCGTCTCCTGGGCCCGCTTGGAGAGGGTGAGCAGCACGTTGCCGCCACCGGTCTCGTCCCCGGTGAACATGTCCTTCACCCGGTTGGCGATCAGCTGGTCGCTGGTGCCGGCGAGGAAGTCGTTCTCGGTGCGCTCGATGCCGGTCTCCGCCAGGTTGACCGGCTTGTAGCCGAGGACGTGCGCGTACGTCTCCTCGCCCGGGTAGGTGCGCAGGAACTTCAGCTTGCCGCCGGTCTCCTTGCTGAGCGCGAACGCGGTGCCGCCGACCTCGATGTTGCCGCGCTTGCGCTCGTACTCGGCCACCTGGACCCGGCCGTTGTAGTCGCTGTTGCGGTACTCGTCGGCCTTGTAGGCCTGGATCCAGTTGAGGTTCGCGAAGAGCAGGCCGAAGAGGATCATGACGACCACGCCGACGCGACGCAGGGGTGCGTTCACGGCCGGATCACCTCCGTCTGAGCCCCGTGCAGCTGCTCCGGCGGACCGCCGGACGGCCGCGCCGCCGGGCCACCCCCGGTCATCGGCCGGCGGGCCCCGTCGGAGACCCGGAGCAGCACCGCGATGAGCAGCCAGTTCGCCATCAGCGACGAGCCGCCGGCGGAGAGGAACGGGGTGGTCTGGCCGGTCAGCGGAATGAGCTTGCTGATCCCGCCGACGATCACGAAGACCTGGAGGCCCAGGGTGAAGGCGAGGCCGCCGGCGAGCAGCTTGCCGAACGAGTCCCGCACCGCCAGCGCCGCCCGCAGGCCCCGCTCGACGACCAGCAGGTAGACCACGAGCAGCGCGGAGAGGCCGAAGAGCCCGATCTCCTCGCCGATGCCGGCGAAGATGAAGTCGGTCTGCACCTCGGGCAGCAGGGTCGGCTGGCCGCCGCCCGGGCCGGCGCCGAAGAGGCCGCCGGTGCCGAGGGTGAGCAGGCCTTGGACGAGCTGGTAGCCCCGGTCGTACGGCTCGGCGAACGGGTCCAGCCAGATCTGCGCCCGGTCGTAGAAGTTGAGGAACGGACCGCCCACCGTGCTGCCCAGGAGGTACGCCAGGTAGGCGCCGCCGAAGAAGAGGATCAGACCGATGAGCAGCCAGCTCACCCGTTCGGTGGCGATGTAGAGCGTCACCACGAACATGCCGAAGTAGAGCAGCGAGGTGCCCAGGTCCTTCTCGAAGACCAGGACCAGCAGGCTGATGATCCAGACCACGAGGACCGGGCCGAGGTCCCGCCCGCGCGGGAAGTCGATGCCGAGCACCCGCCGGCTGGCCAGCGACAGCACCTCGCGCTTGCGGACCAGGTAGTAGGCGAAGAAGGCGAGCAGGGCGAGCTTGGCGAACTCACCCGGCTGGATCGAGAAGCCGCCGATCCGGATCCACAGCTTGGCGTTGTTGATCTCGGAGAACCGGGACGGGAGCACGGCCGGGATCATCACCAGCACGATGCCGGCCAGCCCCAGGGTGTACGCGTACCGGGAGAGCGAGCGGTGGTCCCGCATGATGGCCAGCAGCCCGGCGGCGAGAATCACCGCGCCCAGCGTCCAGGCGAGCTGCCGGCCACCCGTACCGGCGAAGATCGCCAGCGTCTCCCGGTCCGCCGGGGCCGCCTTGGCCAGGTCGTACCGGCGCAGGAAGCCCACGCCGATGCCGTTGAGCAGGGCGACCGCCGGCAGCAGCGCCGGGTCGGCGAACGGCGCCAGCCAGCGGATCACCAGGTGCAGGCCGAGGAAGACCAGCCCCAGCGCGGCGGCCGGCATCCAGAAGTCCGAAGTGACCGTGTCCAGCACGTTCGCCTCGACCGTCGCCGCGTACGCCGCCACCAGGACCATGGCGAGCAGGAGCAGCGACAGCTCGGCGTTGCGCCGGGACCGGGCCAGGCGTACGCCGGGCTGCTCGCCCGTCGAGGCGGGCGAGGCTGCCGGTACGGCCGCTGCGGTCACGGATGGGTCCTCGGTGTCGAGCCGACGCTCACTCCGGCGACCGGCAGCCCGCCGGGTCGACCGGCGGGACGGTGTCGGAGGGGACGGCGTCGGGCGTGGTGGTCGGCGCGGGGGTGGCGGTGACCGGCGGCCGACCGCTGGCGCTGACGGCCGGGGCCACCGCGGAGGCGGTGACGGCCGGCGTCGGGCTGACCGCGGCGGCCGTCGGGCTCGGCGGGCAGATCGGCTTGAGGTTCGGGTTCGCCGGGTCGTCGCTGGTCAGCTCGGCCAGCCGGCGCTGCGCGTCCGGCTCGCTCTTGGCCTGGATGCCCTGCTTGACCTGCTCCTGCGCGGCCAGCGTGAGGTCGTCCAGCTTGGCTCCGCTGGTGGAGTGCACGCTGGACAGGTCGAGGCCGGCGATCTGGCCCGGCACGCCGCGGAAAACGGCGAGCTGACCCTGCTCGGTGGTGCCGACGTAGTACTGCCGCTGGGTGTAGCTCCACCCGGCGAAGAGGCCGCCGCCGAGGATGACCAGCAACGCCAGCAGCATCGCCGCGCTGCGCAGCGGCCGGTGCCCGCTGCGCTCCGACTCGTCGTCCCGGTTGTCCGCCGGCTCCTCGGGGGCCGGCGGCCGCGGGGCCGACAGGGCCGAGGCGCGGGCCGCCGGGGTGGTGACGTCGGCCGAGGTGGCCATGCCGCGGTCCCGGGCGGCGGCGCCGCCGACGATCGGGGAGGCCTCGACGATGTCCTGGTCGGTGGCGTCGGCGATGATCACCGTGATGTTGTCCGGGCCGCCGCCGCGCAGCGCGAGCTGCACCAGGCGCTCGACGCACTGCTGCGGGTCGGTGTACTCCCGCAGGGTGTCGCCGATGGTGTCCGCGCTGACCACACCGGAGAGCCCGTCGCTGCAGATCAGGTAGCGGTCGCCCGGCAGGACCTGGCGGACGCTGTACTCCGGGTCGATGTCGCGGCCGTCCAGCGCGCGGGTGAGCAGCGAGCGCTGGGGGTGACTGCTCGCCTCCTCCGCGCTGATCCGACCCTCGTCGACGAGCATCTGGACGTACGTGTCGTCCTTGGTGATCTGCGCGAACTCGCCGTTGCGCAGCAGGTAGGCCCGCGAGTCACCGATGTGGACCATGCCGAGCTTGCTGCCCGAGAAGAGGGTCGCGGTGAGCGTCGTGCCCATCCCCTCCAGCTGCGGGTTGGCGTCCACGGTGTCGCGGAGTTGTTGGTTGGCGGTGCCCACGGCCGAACGCAACGCGTCGACGAGGGCGTCCCCTGGGACGTCCTCGTCGAGGGGCGCCATGGCACCGATGACGATGTTGCTGGCGACGTCACCGGCGGCCATACCGCCCATGCCGTCGGCGACGGCGAGAAGCCGCGGCCCGGCGTAGACGGAATCCTGGTTACCGTCTCGGATCAGACCGCGGTCGCTGTGGGCCGCATAGCGCAGGGTCAGAGTCATGGCCGTAATTCGAGAGAAGTGCGGCCGATCCGGATCGGCACGCCGAGGGGGACGGGGGTTGGTCCGGTGACCTTAGCGCGATCCAGATAGGTGCCGTTAGTCGAGCCGAGGTCCTCGACGAACCACTGCCCGTCGCGCGGCACGAGCCGGGCGTGCCGCGCTGACGCGTAGTCATCGGTGATCACCAGGGTGGAGTCCTCGGCGCGCCCGATGGTGATCTGGGCTTCACCGAGGGTGATCCGGGTGCCGGCCAGCTGGCCGGCGGTGACCACGAGCTGATGCGCGGCCCTGCCCCGCTTCACCTTCGCCGGCTTCGCCGCCTGACCGGTCGAGGCGCCGACCGCGCGCGGCGCGGCCACCAACCGCCCCGACCGGGCCCCGGCGAAGAGGTCCCGGCGGATGACGCCGACCACCGTGAACACGAAGATCCACAGCAGGATGAGGAACCCGAACCGGGCGACGGTGATGACGAGTTCCGGCAAGGCGGGTCAGCCGTCCACGCGGAAGGTCAGGGTGGTCGTGCCGAGCTGGATCATGTCGCCGGGGTTGAGGGCGACGGCGGAGACGCGCTGGCCGTTGACCATCGTGCCGTTGGTGGAGCCGAGGTCGGTCAGCACGACCTGGCCGCCGTCGAAATCCAGCCGGGCGTGTCGCCGGGAGATGCCGACGTCGGGCAGGCGCAGGTTGGCCTGGTCGCCGCGGCCGATCACCGTCGAACCCATCTGGAGCGGGTAGGTGCGACCGTCGCCGGAGACCAGCCGCACGTTGCGACCGCCGCCGTGGCCGGGCGGGGGGCCGTAGCCGCCGCCCTGGTCGTACGCCGGGTACGCCGGCGGGCCGGCGTCGTAGCCGCCGGGCGCGGAGACCGGGGCGACGTCGCCGCCGGTGTAGACCTCGGCGGTGACCCGGAACATGCCGGTGTCCAGCCCCTCGCCGCGCTCGATCTCGACGATCACGTCGCCGTAGACCGTCCAGGCCTGCTCGCCGATGAACTCCGCCTGCGACTGGGCCAGCTCCTGGGCCAGCGCGGCGGCGTACGGCGCCAGCCTGCTGTGGTCGTAGGGCGAGAGATCGATCACGTAGCGGTTGGGCACCAACGTGCGCCCACCGGCCAGGATCGCCTTGTGCGCCTCGGCCTCCCGCTGCATGGCGTTGAGGATCTCCACGGGGTGGACAACCCCCTTGAAGACCTTGGCGAAGGCTCCCTCTACCAGGCCTTCCAGACGCTTCTCGAAGCGTTGCAGCACGCTCACCGGCTCCTCCTCGGGTCCCGAGGCAATGATGGTATCTGGACACCGCCCTCGCAGCTCACATGCCGCTCGGCCGGCCGCCGGCGGTCCGTTCGAACGGACCCCTCGGATCGTGCTACAGTTTCGTCCGCCACGAACGGTGATCGCTCGTGGCGATGACCGGTGACAGCGTAATATGTCCGGGCACCCGCCGCAGGATGCGGGCCCCGCGATGGGATACGGTGTTGCAGGTCAAGCCACGGGGAAGTGGCGGAATGGCAGACGCGCACGGTTCAGGTCCGTGTGTCCGAAAGGACGTGGGGGTTCAACTCCCCCCTTCCCCACCATCACGAGGGCTCCGCAGGCCGCGGGGCCCTCGCGCCGTATCGGGGCGTGCCGGACGTCACGCTATGCTCCGATGGTTTCCCTGCCTCCTACTGACCAGGAGTGGCGTGTGACTGTCGCGTTGGTGACCGGCTCGGGCGGTCTGATCGGCTCCGAGGCGGTCCGGCACTTCGCCGGCCTCGGTCTCGAGGTGGTCGGCATCGACAACGACATGCGGCAGGAGTTCTTCGGCGCCGAGGCGTCGACCGCCTGGAACGTCCGCCGGCTGACCGACGAGCTGGGCTCGGCGTACTCGCACCACAGCATCGACATCCGGGACCGGGACGCGCTGGCGAAGCTCTTCGCCCGCTACGGCCGGGACATCGCCGTGGTGATCCACACCGCCGCGCAGCCGTCGCACGACTGGGCCGTCCGGGACCCGTTCACCGACTTCGACGTGAACGCCGGCGGCACCCTCAACGTGCTGCAGAACGTCCGCGAGCACTGCATCGAGGCGCCGGTGATCCACTGCTCGACCAACAAGGTCTACGGCGACCGGCCGAACAGCCTGCCGCTGGTGGAGCTGGAGACCCGCTGGGAGATCGAGCCGGGGCACCCGTACGAGCAGGGCATCCGCGAGGACATGTCGATCGACGCCTGCCTGCACTCGGTCTTCGGCGCCTCCAAGGTCGCGGCCGACGTGATGGTCCAGGAGTACGGCCGCTACTTCGGCATGAAGACCGCCTGCTTCCGGGGCGGCACGCTGACCGGCCCGGCGCACTCGGCCACCGAGCTGCACGGCTTCCTCGGGTACGTGATGCGCGCGAACATGGAGCGCCGGACGTACAAGATCTTCGGCTACCAGGGCAAGCAGGTCCGGGACGCCATCCACAGCTCGGACGTGGTCTCCGCGTTCGAGGCGTTCTTCCGCAACCCGCGCTCCGCGGCGGTCTACAACCTGGGCGGCGGCCGGCACTCCAACATCTCGATGCGCGAGGTCTTCGCCCTGGCCGAGGAGATCACCGGCCACGAGATGATCAGCGAGTACGTCGAGGCGAACCGGATCGGCGACCACAAGTGGTGGATCGGCTCGACCGAGGCGTTCCAGGCCGACTACCCGGAGTGGAAGCAGGTCTACGACGTGCCGATGATCGCGCGCGAGATCTACGAGGCCAACGTGGACAAGTGGGTACCGCAGGCATGACCACCGGCACCAAGCGGAACGTGCTCGGCGTGCTCGTCGACGCGACCGACTACGCCGCGGCCACCGAGGCGGTCGTCACCGCGGCGCGGGAGCGCCGGCGGATGGCGCTGACCGCCCTGGCCGTGCACGGGGTGATGACCGGGGTGCTCGACCCGGCGCACAACGCCCGGCTCAACTCGTTCGACGTGGTCACGCCGGACGGCCAGCCGGTCCGCTGGGCGCTCAACCTGCTGCACGGGGCGGGCCTCACCGACCGGGTGTACGGGCCGGAGCTCACCCTCCGGGTGCTCGCCCGCTGCGCCGACGAGGGGCTGCCGGTCTACCTGTACGGCTCCACCGAGGAGACCCTGGCGCGGCTGATCCCGGCGCTGGAGGAGAAGTTCCCGGCGCTGAAGATCGCCGGCGTCGAGCCGTCGAAGTTCCGCCAGGTGCAGCCCGGCGAGGATGTCGAGATCGCCGACCGGATCAGGGCCAGCGGCGCCCGGCTCGTCCTGGTCGGGCTCGGCTGCCCCCGGCAGGAGGTCTTCGCGTACGCCATGCGGCCGCTGCTGGACATGCCGCTGATGGCGGTCGGCGCGGCCTTCGACTACCACGCCGGCCTGCTGCGCAACCCGCCGCCGTGGATGCAGCGCGCCGGACTGGAGTGGTTCTGGCGGCTCGGCCTGGAGCCGAAGCGGCTCTGGCGGCGGTACGTCATCCTCAACCCGGCCTACCTGGCCCGCCTGGCGGCGCAGAAGACCGGCCTGTGGAAGGCCACCCCGCCGCCCCCGGCCACCGAGCGCCCCGCCACCTTCGCCGTCTGACGCCGGCACGACGCGCGGCGGTCACCCGTGCTGGGTGACCGCCGGACGCCGGTGGGAAGGTTGGCTCGGTACCGCTTGCGCGGTCTGGACATGAGGCTAGGCCGGAACGGCACCGCCGGGAACATGCCGAATCCGCAATAGCACTGGTGGGATGCCCCCTACGGGACGACGTACGGGACGGACCGGGGACGGCCCCGGATTCGGTGAACGTCGAACTGGGCAAGGCTGGCGACATGGATGACCATCTCGCCGTGCTGCTCCCGGTCGCCGCCGTCTGGGTGGTCGCCGCCGTCGTCGCGGACGGACTCCCCCGGCTGGACCGCGCCCGCGCCCTCCGGCGGCGTACCGGATGGTTGTCCGCCCTGATCCTCACCGGCCTGGCGCTGACCGCCGCAGTGCTGCTCACCGGCCTGCAGAGCGCGGGCGGCACGCCGGTCGACCGAGCCGCCGGCAGCCTTGCCCTCGCGGCGGTCCCGGCGCTGGTGGTCGCGGTCTGCACGCTCCGGCGGGTCCGGCGGCTGCGGGCCGGCGCCGGGGCGTTCGCCCGGGCGCCGGAGACCCCGGCACCGCACGGCCTGCGGGCCGCCGCGGCGCACCCGCTGATCGGGCTGCCGTTGCAGGTCACCGCGCTGGCGGCCGTCCCGGCCGTGGTCTCGGCCGCGGGCCTCGACCTCTTCAGGGGAAGCGGCGCGACCGGGGCCGCGGTCACCGTCGGCACCCTGGGGATCGCCGCGATCGGGGTACGCCACGCGCTGCGGCACAACCGGCTCGCCGAGCGGGCGATGCCGGCGGCCGTCAGCTCACCGCGAGCGGCCGGTCCCCTGCACGTATAGCAGTTCGAGGATCGCCCGGGTCGCGTCGAACCAGCGGTCCAGCCAGCCGGGCGGCGGGACGCTGCCCCTCGGCGGCAGCTCCATCAGCAGGCCGCGCAGCAGCGGATGGTCCACCAGGGACTCGGTGGGCTCCAGCGGCCAGCCAGCCGGCGGGAACGACGGCTCGGTGAGCGGGTTCGGGTCCAACGACGGCAGGGACAGCGGCGGACCGGCCTGCTCCGGCGGGGCGGCGTCCCGGCCGCCCACCTCGCTGTCGGCGGAGACCACCTCGGTGAGCACGGTGTCCCGGCGGGCGCCGCGGTATTTGCCGCCGAACCGCTCCGGCTTGCCCGGGCCGTTGGTGAGGTTATCCGAACCGATCGTCGTCATCCGTCTCGCCTGCCTCGCTCGGTTGCCGATCTGTGCGGTTCAACGAGGCGGAGCGGAAGTGGCGACGGGTGACCCGCGCCGGCCGTGCGTGGGCGGGCCCGAATGGACGGAATGGTCCCGCCCGGCCACTCTGCCGGGCGGGACCACGCTTTCCAAGTCCGGGTCGCCGGGTCAGACCCGGGCGAACACACCGTCCCTGGCACCGGCGACGAAGGCGTGCCAGTCACCCGGGGCGAAGACCAGGGCCGGGCCCGTTCTGTCCTTCGAGTCCCGGACGCCGACCGCCCCGGTCACGTACGCGACCTCCACGCAGTTGTCACAGTTCGGTCCGCTCTTGGAGCTCTTGAACCAGGTCGCCTGCGTCAGGTCCACGGGGAACTCCTTGGTCGCCATTTCCACAGTGGCTCCTCTGCCAGTTTCGCGATGTGTGCGATGGATTCCTCCGGGCGGATGGCCGCCGCTCGAATGTGATCGAAGATGAAGCTGTACTTCTGCAGTTCGTCGCTCTTCTCCAGGAAGAGCCCACCCGTGGCGTTCTCCGCGTACACGACATCGGGATCACTCGGTTCGGGGAAGCTGAGGATCGTGAAGGTCCCGTCCATGCCGGCGTGCGCGCCCACCTCGAAGGGCAGGACCTGCAACGTCACGTTCGGCAGTTCGGCCACCTCCACCAGCCGCTTGAGCTGGCCACGCATCACCGCGTCGCCGCCCACCGGCCGGCTCAGCACCGCCTCATCGAGCACCACCCACAGATCGACCGGATCGTCCTGCGTCAACAACGACTGACGGCCCAGACGGACACGCACCCGCTGGTGGACCTGGTCGGGGCTGAAGTCGGGCCGGGCGGCCCGGATCATCGCCCCCGCGTACTCCTCGGTCTCCAGCAGGCCCGGCACCACCTGCTGCTCGTACGCCCGGATCGAGCTGGCCGCGGCCTCCAGCCCCACGTACGCCCCGACCAGCACCGTGCTGTACGGATGCCACCAGCCCTTCTGCCGGGCCTCCCGGGCGATCTGCACCAGCTCGTCGCTCTCGGCGCCCACCACCCCGTAGATCCGGAGCATGTCCCGGACGTCGCGCGGGGTGGCCGTGGTGTGGCCGGTCTCGATGCGGGAGATCTTGGAGGCCGAGCACTCGAGCTGCTCGGCGACCGTCTCGATGGTGATGCCGGCGGCCTCCCGCTGGCGGCGGAGTTCCGCCCCCAGGCGACGACGCCGGATGGTGGGGCTGCGCCGCTCGCTCACGACGCCGCCCCGCGGGTCGTGGTGCGGGAACCCCGGCCCCTCGCGTCCACCCGGCCACCTCCGGTCGATCGCGCCCGGTTCGACCCCCGCCTGGGACGCGACCGTGGTACGGCGGGCGATCGTTCGCGGCAGGGGTGGTGCGGTCGTCGACCGGCCGCGACGGGCGAAACCGGCGTCCAGTGTGCCGTCCCGGTACCGAGGTCATCAAGCATGCCGTTCACGTGTCCCGCTCCCGTATCGGCAAAAGTCGACGTGCAACTTGCATATGGCACGTCGCTGGTGCACTCTGTCGGTATGGCACGGGTTACTCACCGTCTCCACTTGATCTCCCGACGTGGTGATCCCACCGGCCGCTGGCCGGCGGAGGGTGAGCCGGCCCGGGCTGCGGTAACGAGACCTGCCCCGGGTTGAAGACCCCGCCGCTGCACGCCCGATGGCTGCGGCGGTGGGAGCGGTAACCGGGAGCAGCCGGGTGATGGTCGGGTGGCGGCGCGCCACCGCGGGTACGGCCCGACCAGCACCGAAACGTGATCAGCCGGTCCACGAGGCACGGCCCCGTCGCCGGGCCCCGAACTGTCCCCCGATCAGCGCCCGCCGGCTCGCCCGCCGGCCGACATTCCCAGGAGCCAATGTGCTTCCCCGCTCCGGTGACGTACTGCACGTGACTCGCGCGGCGAGTGTCCAGTTCCTTCGACCGATCATGTTCCGGATGATCCGGGTGCTCGACTGGCCGACCTACGACGGCTGGCTGTGGCTCGACGGCTACGAGTTGAACGCGGCGGGGGACGCGGTCAACCGGCGGTCGATCTTCGTACAGTCGGAGGGGCTGCGTCAGGTCCAGGCCGCGCCGGCGCCCCGCCCGCACACCGTACGCACCCGGCGCCCGGTCGCCCGGACCCCGGTTCAGGTGGGCTGACACCACGATTGCCAGGTCGGGGGGCCTACCGCCGCCATAGAATCGGTACGCCCACCCCGGCAAAGTCTCCATCCCGCGCGTCCCGGACCCTGAACCTGGGATGGCCATGGTCAATCTGCCCGCCGCGCGGCGGCACCACCGGTCCCGTGTCGGTTACGCCTTCGGGCTCCTCGCGCTCCTTGGCGCAGCGACCGCAATCGCGGTCGCGGTCAACCACCCCGCTCTCTCCTCCACCCAGCAGCTCAGCGAGCCGGTACCGGCTCCGGAGATCACCGTGGTCGGGGAGGGCTCCGCACCGCCCGACGAGCCGGACGAGCCCGGCTGGGCCGCCGGCGACCCAGCCGGCGCGCCGCCGCGTACGACCCCGGACCGGGCCGGCGGCGGGGCCGGGGAGGGAGCGGTGGCCGAGGGGCCGGCCGGCCCGACCGGCGTACGGACGCCGGCGGAGGAGCTCAGCCGGTCACTGTTCTACTCGGGCCTCCTGGGGCTCGCCATCTCGCTGGCCGGGCTCGGCCTGGTCGGCACCAGACGACGGCAGTGGTGAGGGTCAGGGGGTTCCGGTGGCCGAGGGGCCGGGCGTGGGAGTGCCGGCGCCGGTCGTCGGGGCCGCGGCCTCGGCGACCACGACGGTGACCTGGTCACCCTCGGAGATCGCCTCGCCGGGGCTCGGGTCGGTCTCGATCACCGTGCCGGCCGGTCGGTCCGACGTCCGGCGCACCACCCGGTAGTCCACACCCAACCGGTCGAGGACCGCCCGGGCGGCCGCCTCCGGCAACCCCACCAGCGGCGGCATCGGCACCCGGGCCGCGGCGGTGGTGGCGGGCGGGGTGGTCGGCGGCTCGGTGCTCGGCGCCGCCGAGGTCGGCGCGGCGGTGGTCGCCGGGGCGGTGGTCGGCGCGGGCGTGAGCGAGGGGGACGGCGCCGGACCCCGGTCCGCCGCCCGCAGCGCCAGCCAGACGCCCACCCCGATCAGCGCGATCAGCAGCAGGGCGAGGATGCCCAGCAGGATCGGCATCCACCAGCGTCGGCCGGCCTGCTCCTCGGTGTACCACTCGGCGCCGGCCTCCTGGTAGCCGACCGGCCGGGGCGGCGGCACCCCGGCCCGCCCGGACCAGGCCGCCGGCATGGGCGCCGTGCGGTCGACGGGCTGCTGCGGCGCGGTGGCGTCCCCGGGCTCCGGCCGCGCGCTCCGGTCATCCGTCGGCGACAGCCTCCGCGTGGCGTCAGCGTCCTCCCCACCGGCGGCGCGATCGGGCGGCAGCGCGCGGGTGGCGTCGGCGTCGTCCCCGGCGGGTGGTTCCTGGCGGTCGTCGCTCATCGCACGTCCTTTCCCCACCGGGGCGGGCGCCCTGGCCCTCGATCATCCAAGTTAGCGGTCCGGACCGCCATCGGCGGGGATCAGCGCGGCGAGCCGCCGGTCAGGGGGTCGGTGCGGGACTGGCCGGCGGGGTCGACGGCGGGGCGCCGCAGACGAGGGCGACCGGGTCGTTCCACCGGACCGCGCCGCCGGCGGCCGGATCCTGCGCGGTGACGGTGCCGCGCCGACCGGTGCGGTAGCGCGGGTAGAGGCCCGCCTCGACCAGGTCGTCCGCGGCGTCGTCGCAGTCGTCGCCGACCAGGTCCGGTACGGCCACGGCCGGCGCCGGCCCGGCCACCCAGAGGGTGACGGTGACACCCCGCCGCACCGTCGTACCGGGCTCCGGCGAGGTGCGCTCGACGTTCCGGCCGGCGCCCGCGCCGAAGACCAGCCGCCAACCGAGCTTCCGCTCGTGCAACTGCCGGCGGGCGTCCTCGAAGTCGACGCCGACCAGCTCCGGCACCGTCAGCCCGCCGGCCCCGGTGGTCGTCCGGGTCACCGGGGGCGTGGTGCGGGGCGCCTCGGTGGTCGGCGTCGCCCCGGTCGGGGCCGGCGCGGTGGTCGCCGCCGCGACGGGCCGGTCGGCCCGACGGGAGTCGCCACTGGCGAGGATCCAGCCGCCGCTGGCGCCGATCACGGCCAGCAGCACCACCGCGAGGCCGCCGCCGAGCAACAGCCTGACCCGGTCCGGCCCCTGGTCAGCCGGCCCGGGTGAGCTCTGCCGCTCCGGGTACCCGTCCGTCATCGCGTCCACCGCCTCATCACCGGCGACCGTAGCCGCCGCCACCAAGCCCCCGGCCGCGAGCCGGTCCCGGCTGCCCGCCACGACTCGCCGCGCCGACGCTGGGACGCTACGCTCCCCGACATGGCCAGACTGGGCTGGGGAGGATCGGTCGCCACCGCGATCGGCGTCGCTGCCGGTGCGGGCGCGGCGCAACTGGGCTTCGGCTACGGCCTGGGCATCATCGACTGGACGCCGACCGAGGCCGCGACGGTCGAGGCGGCGTGGGTGGCGAGCCTCGCCTGGGCCACCTGGATCTCCGCCACCTCCGTGGTCGCGGGCGCGGTCTGCGCCCAGCGGCTGCGGGAGCGGGGCGGCGAGGACGAGGAGCCGGGCGGGACGCTGGGGAAGGTCACCCTCGCCGTCGCCGGGGCGGTCGGCGCGCTGATCACGGTGCTCCTGGTCGCCGTACCGGCCCGCGCGGCGCGGGTGCCGGACACCTTCTCCCCGCAGACCGTCGCCGCGGGCTACGCCGCCGTCGGACTGCTGGTCGGCGTGCTGGTGGCGAGCTGGGCGCTGCACTCGCGGGCGGCCGCCACCAACCTGATCGCCACGACCGGGTGGCTCTGGCTGCTCGCCGTGGTCTCGGTGGTCGACAGCGTGCTCGCCGGGCGGGGCCTGACCAGCGCGCAGCTCGGCATCTGGCAGATCAGCGCGGACAGCGACCGGTTCTGGATCCGGGACTACTTCTACTGGCCGGGGGCGCTCCTCGCGATGGGCTCCGCGCTGGTGATCGGCGCGCTGGCCGCGCGGCGTACCGCCCGGCTGCCGGAGCGGCGGGTCGGGGCGGTCGCGTCGGGAGCGGCCGGACCGCTGCTCGTGGCGGTGGCGTACCTGCTGGCCGTGCCGAGGCTCGCCGCGATCGCCGCCGAGCAGGTCTCGGCCCACCTGATCGCCCCGTACGCGGTGATCGCCGGGGTGGGCGGCTCGGCGCTGGTGGCCGCGCTGGCCCAGCGGGCGGAGCGCCGCACCGCCGCGCCGGCCGGGGTGACCCTGCCCCGGCAGCGCACCGCCGAGCCGGACGACCTCTCCACCGGCACCGACCGGGAAGCCCTCGACCTTCCGCCCGCCGACGAGGCAGCGGGGAGCGCCGACGTGGCAGCGGGGACCGGTGAGCCGACCGCCGCCGCCCGCACCGGCCGATCGGGCCGGCGGCCCGCCGGAGCGACCCGCGGCACCGGGGCGGCCAGACCGACGCCGGAGACCGCTGCAGGGCTGGCGGTGGCGGAACCGGGCACGCCCCCCGGTCCCGCCACGGCTTCCGACCGGAGCGTCCCGCGGCCACGCGACGGGGCGGCGGCGGACGTGGCGCCCGCGCCGGACCCGGCGGCGGCGGACGTGCCGTCGGCGGGCGAGGCGAGCGGAACCGGCCAGCCGAAGAGCGGCCCGACGACCCCGCCGACCACCGGCCCGAAGACCAGGCCCGGCCGCCGCAACCGCTGATCCGGCCGCGCGTCGACGCCGCGACCTTTCCGGTGGAGTCGGCACGGCCGGGCCGGCGCGGTCGGTCGTACCGGCGGAGAGGCTGGCGTGGCGGGGACCCGGCGGGTCAGTCGACCGGCCAGGTGTGCACCGGCTCGTTGCCGCGCTGCAGCTCGGCGTAGCGCTGGAGCATGTCGTGCAGCGCGGCGTCCCGGTCCATGCCCCGGTGCCGCTCGGCCGCCCAGACGGCCTCGGTCTGCCAGACCGCCCCGTTGCGGCCGGTACGGCAGCGCTGCTCGATGATGCCGAGCAGCCGGTCCCGCTCGGCCGGGGCGACGCCGAACCGGTCCAGCCCCTGGGCGGCCTTCGGCAGCAGGACGTCCAGCACCAGTTTGGTCACCGGGACCTCACCCAGCCGGGGCCAGTGCAGCACGGCGTCCATGCCGCGGCGGGCGGCGGCGTGGAAGTTCTCCTCGGCCGAGCTGAAGGTGAGCTGGCTCCAGATCGGCCGGTCCGACTCGGCCAGCCCCCGGGCCAGCCCGAAGTAGAAGGCGGCGTTGGCCAGCATGTCCACGACCGTCGGGCCGGCCGGCAGCACCCGGTTCTCCACCCGCAGGTGCGGGCGGCCGTTCATGATGTCGTAGACCGGCCGGTTCCAGCGGTAGACGGTCCCGTTGTGCAGCCGCAGCTCGCTCAGCTCGGGCACCCCGCCGGCGTGCAGCACCTCGACCGGGTCCTCGTCCGCGCAGATCGGCAGCAGCGGCGGGAAGTACCGGACGTTCTCCTCGAAGAGGTCGAAGATCGAGGTGATCCACCGCTCGCCGAACCACACCCGGGGCCGTACGCCCTGCGCCTTGAGCTCGTCCGGGCGGGTGTCGGTGGCCTGTCCGAAGAGGGCGATCCGGGTCTCCGCCCAGAGCTGCCGGCCGTAGAGGAACGGCGAGTTGGCGCCGATCGCGACCTGCACCCCGGCGATCGCCTGGGAGGCGTTCCAGTAGTCCGCGAAGCTGTCCGGCGCGACCTGGAGGTGGAACTGGAGGCTGGTGCAGGCGGCCTCGGGGGCGATCGAGTCGGTGTGCGTCCGGAGCCGCTCGACCCCGCGGATGTCCAGCTCGATGTCCTCGCCCCGGGCGCCGACGATCTGGTCGTTGAGCACCCGGTAGCGCTCGTTGGTGGAGAGGTTGTCGGCCACCAGGTGGCGTTCGGTGAGGGTGGGCAGGATGCCCACCAGGACGATCTTGGCGTCCGACTTCGCCGCGCGCTCGTCGGCACGGCTGAGACTGCTGCGCAGGTCCTGCTCGTAGTCGGCGAAGCCGACGCCCTCGATCAGCCGGGGTGGGGCGTTCAGCTCCAGGTTGAACTGCCCCAGCTCGGTCTGGAAGAGCGGGTCGGCGATGTCGGCGAGGATCTGGTCGTTGCGCATGGCCGGCTCGGCGGCCGAGTCGACCAGGTTGAGTTCGATCTCCAGCCCGGTCATCGGGCGGTCGGCGTCGAACCCGAAGTCGTCCAGCATCAGCGCGAAGACGTCCAGGCACCGCCGGACCTTCTGCCGGTAGCGGACCCGGTCCTCCCGGGAGAAGGCGCCCTGCTCGACGTCCCTGCCCATGTGTCCTCCCGGCGCGAGGCGCAACGGAACAGTACCGTTCCGGAACGCATTGTGAACCATTCACGTTAAGAGCACGCGCATGGCCGGGACCAGGGGGACCGGTCCCGCGATGCGCTCCCGGAGGCATCACTACCCAGCCGGTGCCCCGAACACCGTTGGCCGGAGACGAATGAGTCGTGACAATTCGCACCCTCACCGGCGTACGCGAACGGGCCCGCGCCGTCGGTGAGACAGCGCGGGCCCGTCGGATCGTACGGGGGGATCAGGCCTGGCGGACGGCCTCGCCCTCGATCTCGATCTTGATCTTCTTGCCGACCAGGACGCCGCCGGTCTCCAGGGCGACGTTCCAGGTGAGGCCGAAGGCCTCGCGGTCGATCTCGGTGCTCGCGGAGAAGCCGAAGATGTCCTGACCGAACGGGCTGCGGCCGACACCCTCGAACTCGACCTCCAGCTCCACCGGACGGGTGACGTCCTTGATGGTCAGCTCGCCGGCGAGGATGAACTCGTTCCCGTTCCGGGACTTCACACCGGTGCTGCGGAACTCCAGCGTCGGGAACTTCTCCACGTCCAGGAAGTCCCCGCTGCGCAGGTGCGCGTCACGGTCGGCCATTGCGGTGTGGATGCTGGCCGCCTGGATGGTGGCGGTGACGGAGGACTCCATCGGGTCCTCCGCGATGGTGATCGTGGCGGTCGCGTCCGCGAACTCGCCGCGCACCTTGCTGACCATCATGTGCCGCGCGACGAACCCGACCCGCTTGTGAGCCGCGTCCAGCAGGTAGGTGCCGGCAGCCGGGATGGTCAGACCCTCCCAGTCGCGGGTAACCGCTTCGGTGCTGCTGGTCATGGTGCTGTCCTCCAGGGGAGATTGTTTAGTAACCCAACGACTGACTGAGCAACTATAGGCACAGCAATATTCCATGTGTCAAGTACTGCTAGGATGGCCACGTGGACGAGAACGTGTTCGCCGACCCCCGGATCACCGCCGTCGGCCTTTTCTACGAGGTGCACGCCGGCCTGACGACCCGCTTCGCCGCCCAGTTCGAGGAGCACGGCCTCTCCCCGGTCGAGTTCGAGGTGCTGACCCGCCTCGCCCGCTCGCCCGGCAACCAGCTGCGGATGACCGACCTCGCGGCGCAGACCTCCCTCTCCACCAGCGGGGTGACCCGGGTGGTCGACCGGATGGAGCGCGACGGCCTGCTCTGCCGCAGCGCCTGCCCCTCCGACCGGCGCAGCTCGTACGCGGTGGTCACCGGCGCCGGCCTGGCCCGGCTGGACGAGACCCTCCCCGGGCACCTGCGAATCATCGAGGAGTGGTTCACCGGACAGCTCGAACCGGACGCGCTGGCGGCCCTCCTCGACAGCCTGCGCCGGATCCGGGACGCGGTGCACCCGGGCGCGACCGCGGGGAGCACCGGGTCCGCGCCGGCCGAGGCGCCGGCGGAGACCGCCTCCTGAGCGGAATCCGCCGTTCCGCCCGCCCACCGGCAGAAAGACCGGCAGAACCGACCTACCGCCGGTCTATATCGGGCGTAAAAGCCACCAAATCGCCCAGCAGGTGCGGATAGTCTTCGCTCAGCGGGGGCGCACCGGGGGGTGCCGGCGCGAGCGAGGAGCGAGGGGCAACACCAGGGGGCTTTTTCGCTCGCGCCACCCCCGCGCCTCCTTACCCGCGGGAGACCGTCCGGGGTCGGTCCCCGCGCGGCAAACACCAGGATCAGCCGGGCGCACCCCTTCGGGTGCCCGCCGTGCGGCGCGCCACCAACGCGTACAGCAGGGCCTCCTCCTGCGGCAGCAGACTGACCCCGCCCGCCCGGCGGACCTCGTCCAGCCGACTCAGCACCCTCACGTCGGCCGTACTCGCCGCGAGCCCGACCAGCGCCTCCACCACGTCCCGCCGGTCCTGGCCGTCGACGCCCGCCTCGGCTGCGGCGGCGAACCACTCGGCCGCCAACTCCCGGTCGCCCTGGTACAGGGCCAGGTTGCCCTCGATCAGCGCGCAGACCGCGTCCTCCGGTCGCCCGGCCGCGGCGCCCTCCGCGCCGAGAGGCGGACGGCGCTGGCCGGGCACCGGGGAACCGGCCGTCCCCGACCGCAGCTCGGCCACCACCTCAAGCGCCTCGGCGGCCCGGCCCTCCTGGGCCAGCGCCAACCCCACCGTGCCCAACACCCGGCGGCGGTGCCCCGGGTCGCCCAGCTCGGCCAGCGTCGCCGCCACCCGCCGCCCCTGCGCCACCGCCTCGGTGTACCGGCTTGCCAGGCGCATCACCTCGGCCAGGTTGGCGCGGGCGAGCACCCGCAGCCGCCGCTCCCCGCACTGGGCGGCCAGCCGATCCACCGTGGCCAGCCGACGCCGCGCCCCGGCCAGGTCGCCCACCCGGATGTCGTGCCAGGTCAGGTTGTTCTGGGCGACCGCCATGTCCCGCACCCGGCCGTGCCGGGTGGCCAGCTCCAGCACCGCCTCGGCGTGGTCCCTGGCCTCGTCGTGGCCGCCGGTGGCGTGCAGCAGCGCGCAGAGCACCGACCGTGCGGAGAGCTCCCCGGTCACCTCGCCGGCGTCCCGGAAGACGTCCAACGCGGCGCGCGCCGCCGGCAGCTCCTCCGCCCCCGCGCCGTGCTCGGCGGCCAGCTGGGCCACCCCGAGCAGCGCCCAGGCCCGCAGCACCGGATCGGCGTCGGCGGTACGCGGATCGGCCAGCAACCGGTGCAGCCAGCGGCGCCCGGAGACGTCCCGCCCCCGGAACCGCCACCAGCGGGGCAGCGCGGCCGCCAGCCGCAGCGCGGTGACCGCATCGTCGACGGCGGCGTGCGCCAGGGCGGCGATGATGTCGCCGGTCGCCTCGTCGAGCAGGTGCACGGCGGCGGTGAGGTCCGGACCGACCAGATCGGGGGCGGTCCGGACCGCCAGGCCGGTGACCACCTCCGCGTGCCGGCGCCGGACGCAGGTCAGCTCCCCCTCGCCGGCCGCCTGCTCGCTGGCGAAGTCGCGTACCGCGTCGAGGAGGCGGAACCGGAACGGCCCCGTGCCCCGGACGCTGAGCAGGCCGAGCTCGCGCAGCCGGTCCAGCAGGGGGACCGCGTCCCGCCGCTCGCCGCCGTCGGCGAGCAGCTCCTCGGCCAGCTCGACCGACCAGCGGTTGCGGAACGCCGAGAGCCGGCGCAGCGCCGCCCGCTCGGCGGGCGCGAGCAGGCGGTAGCTGGTCGCCACCGCCTCGCGCAGGGTCACCGCGCGGTCCACCGGGTCCCAACCGGGCCGGCCGCCGGGCGGGGTGGCGAGGTCGAGGACCCGGTCGCCGTACCGGTCGAGCAGCTCGGTGACGTCGAGGATCCGGCCGCGGGCGGCCATCAGCTCGATCGCCAGCGGCAGGCCACCCAGCCGACGGACCAGCGCGGCCAGCGCCGGCAGCTCGGCCGGGGTGGGTGGCTCGCGGCGCACCTGGGCGAGGCGGGCGATGAAGAGCGCCGCCGCCGGCCAGCGGTCCAGCTCCGCCGGTGCCGCCGGGACGGTCCCCGCCGGCGGTACGTCGAGCGGCGCCACCGGCCGGACCAGCTCGCCCGGCAGGCCGACCGGGTGCCGACCGGTCACCAGCACCCGCAGGGTCGGCGCCGCGGCGACCAGCCGGCGCAACGCCTCGGCCACCGGATCGGGTGCCCGCTCCGCCGCGTCCAGCAGCAACAACGCGGGTTGCCCGCCGAGCCGGGCGGCGAGGTCGGCCAGCCGGTTCACGCCGAAGACCCCGGCCGAGGCGGCCAGCACGTCCGCCGTGTCGGAGCCCTCACCGACCAGCACCCCGGCGACGCCGGCGGGGTGGTCGGCGGCGACCGCGTGGGCCACGGCCAGGGCCAGCGCGGTCTTGCCGACGCCGGCCAGCCCGACCAGGCTCACCACCGGATGGTCGGTGCTCAGCAGGGCGCCGATCTCGGCGACGTCCCGGTCCCGGCCGATCAGCGGGACCGGCTGCGGGAGCACGATGGGCGTACCGGAGGGGGCGGCGCCGGGGCCGGTGACCGGGAGGTGCCGCGGTGCCGGACCGGTCGTGCCGGCGGCGGGCGACGGCCGGGCCGCGGCGAGGAAGGTCGTCCGGGCGGCGCCGGTCAGCCGGAGCGCGTCGGCGAGCAGCTCGACGGTGGTGCGCTGGGGTCGCGCGGACCGGCCCCGCTCCAGGTCACGGACGGTCCGCACCCCGACGCCCGCCCGGCTCGCCAGCTCCGCCTGGGTGAGGCCGGCGGCGTGCCGGTGCCCCCGCAGCAGATCCGACAGCACGGTGCGACCGGCCGGGCTCCGTGAACGATCATGATCCGGAGTCATGGGCACGAAGAGTACGGATCGGGTGCGACGGCCGGCAGGTCATCGTCGGCCAGCCGACGGTCCGCCGCGGATATCCGACAGCGGCGGCACCCGTCCGGGCCTCGACCGGCCCGGACGGGTCTGCTTCACCTCACATGCCCAGATCGCGGGCGATGACCATCCGCTGCACCTCGCTGGTGCCTTCGCCGATCTCCAGGATCTTGGCGTCCCGCCAGAAGCGGGCCACCGGGTACTCGTTCATGAAGCCGTAGCCGCCGTGGATCTGGGTGGCCTCGCGGGCGTTGTCCACCGCGATGGTGCTGGCGTGCAGCTTGGCGATCGCGGCCTGCCGCTTGAACGGCTCGCCGGCCAGCATCCGGGCGGCGGCGTCGTAGTACGCCAGCCGGGCGGTGTGCGCCTTCAGCTCCATGTCGGCGATCTTGAACTGGATCGCCTGGTAGTTGCCGATCGGTCGGCCGAAGGCCTGGCGCTCCTTCGCGTACTTGATCGACTCGTCGACGCAGCCCTGGGCGAGGCCGACGGCCAGGGCGGCGATGGCGATCCGCCCCTCGTCGAGGATGCGCAGGAACTGGGCGAAGCCCCGGCCGCGCTGGCCGAGCAGGTTCGCCGCCGGCACCCGGCAGTCGTCGAAGGTCAGCTCGTGGGTGTCCGAGGCGTTCCAGCCGACCTTGGAGTACGCCGGCGCGACCGTGAAGCCGGGCGTCCCCGACGGCACGATGATGGTGGAGAGCTCCTTCGAGCCGTCCGACTTGATGCCGGTGACCGCGGTGACGGTGACCAGCGAGGTGATGTCGGTACCGGAGTTGGTGATGAACGCCTTCGAGCCGTTGATCACCCACTCGTCGGTGCTCTCGTCCAGCACGGCCCGGGTCTGGGTGCCACCGGCGTCCGAGCCGGTGCCCGGCTCGGTCAGCCCGAAGCCGGCCAGGGCCTCACCGCTGAGCAGCTTCGGCAGCCACTGCGCCTTCTGCTCGTCCGTGCCGAACCGGTAGATCGGCATCGCGCCGAGGGAGACCGCCGCCTCCAGGGTGATCGCCACGCTGGAGTCGACCCGGGCCAGCTCCTCCAGCGCCAGGCAGAGCGCGAAGTAGTCGCCGCCCATGCCGCCGTGCTCCTCGGAGAAGGGCAGGCCGAACAGCCCCATCTTGCCCATCTGCCGGACGATCTCGTACGGGAAGGTGTGCTGCTCGTAGTGCTCCGCGATGGTCGGGGCGATCACCTCGCGGGCGAACTCCCGCACGCTCTCCCGTAGCGCTTCCTGTTCCTCGCTGAGCCGGAAGTCCATCGGTTCCTCCTGTGTGGACGGGACGGGCCGCCGGGCGCTCGTGACGCCGGGACGGGTCGTGCGGGTTGCCCGGGACTCAGACCGGGGTGACGCCGTGCCGGCGCCGGGAGAAGTGCCGTTCCTTGGTGCGGGCGGCGGCGAACCGGCGGACCAGCTCGTCGCGGAGCTCGTGCGGTTCGACGATCGCGTCGACCACCAGCTCGCTGGCGAGCCGGACGACGTCGATGTCCCGCTCGTACTCCTCGCGCTTGGCGGCGACGAAGGCGGCCCGCTCGGCCTCGTCCGAGATGGCGGCGATCTTGTTGGCGTAGACCGCGTTGACCGCAGCCTCCGCGCCCATCACCGCGATCTTCGCGGTGGGCAGGGCGATTGTCGCGTCCGGCTCGAAGCCGGGCCCGGCCATCGCGTAGAGACCGGCGCCGTACGCCTTGCGGACCACCACGCAGATCTTGGGTACGGTCGCCTCGGAGATCGCGGTGATCATCTTGGCGCCGTGCCGGATGATGCCCTGCTTCTCCACCGCGCTGCCGACCATGAACCCGGGCACGTCGCTCAGGAAGAGCAGCGGCACGTTGAACGCGTCGCAGAGCTGCACGAACCGGGTCGCCTTGTCGGCCGAGTCGACGAAGAGCACCCCGCCCTTGAACATCGAGTTGTTGCCGACCACGCCGACGACCTCGCCGTTCAGCCGGCCGAAGCCGATGGTCAGCTCCTTGGCCCAGAGCGCCTGGATCTCGAAGAACGAGCCGTCGTCGAGCAGGCCCTTGACGTACCGGCGCATGTCGAACGCCTGCCGCTCGCTGGCCGGGACCAGCGCGGCCAGGTCCACCTTGTCGGAGGCGGGGACGGCCTCGGCGGCGGGCGGCTGCTGCGTCCAGTTGGCCGGCAGGTACGACAGGTAGGTCTTCACCACGTCGAGCGCGTCGGCCTCGGTCTTGCAGAGGAAATGCCCCACGCCGGACTCGGCGCAGTGCACCTTCGCCCCGCCCATCGCCTCCAGCGTGGTCTTCTCGCCGGTGACCATCTCGACCATCCGGTCTGAGCCCAGGTACATGCTGGCGTTGCCGTCCACCATGGCGACCACGTCGCAGAACGCCGGGATGTACGCCCCGCCGGCCGCGCTGGGCCCGAACAGCGCGCAGACCTGCGGGATCGAGCCGGAGGCGCGGACCTGGTTCCAGAAGATCTTGCCGGCGCCGCGCCGGCCGGGGAAGAGGTCGACCTGGTCGGTGATCCGGGCGCCGGCCGAGTCGACCAGGTAGACCATCGGCACACTGGTCGAGTACGCCCGCTCGATGATCCGGATGATCTTCTCGACGGTACGCGCGCCCCAGCTGCCGGCCTTGACCGTGGAGTCGTTGGCCATCAGGCAGACCTGGCGGCCGTCGATGGTGGCGGTGCCGGTGACCACGCCGTCGGCGGGCAGCCCCTCGGCCATCGCGTTGGCGTAGAGCCCGTCCTCGACGAAGGAGCCCTCGTCGACCAGGAGCGCGACCCGCTCGCGGGCGAAGAGCTTGCCCTTGGCGGCGTTCGCCGCGTGGTACTTGTCCGCACCGCCGGCCCGGGCGCGCTTGCGCAGCTGCTCCAGTGCCTCACCGTCGAGCGTCACGCCGACTCCCTCGCCGCCTGGGCCGGCCGCCTCGTGAGCGGGCCGACCGACCTGAACGATCGTTAGGTTAGCGCATCGACGACCCCTCCGGCGACCCACCGCCACCGACCCGCCAAGCACCTCGGAGAGCGGCCCGGACCGACGGACGACTGACCACTGGTGGAACACCACGGGTGCATCCGGGGCCGGAAGACACCCATGCCGTTCCACCACAGGAGCGCCCGGTGCACGTGCGCGGTGGACCGCAGAAGTGATCAAGAGGTTTGCGTCAGGTCCAGGGCCGGATCCTGACGCAAACCTCTTGATCAACCGGGCGGAAGCGGGCCGGGTGAGTGGGGCCGGGGGTCAGGGGGTGGGGCGGGGGGTCAGGCGGGTGCGGGGGCCGGCGCGGAGGACGCCGGAGGGGAGCTTCTTGCCGAGCAGCTCCTCGGCCAGCTCGGCCGCCTCGATCAGGGCGTCCAGGTCGATGCCGGTGTCGATGCCCATGTCGTGCAGCATGTGCACGGCCTCCTCGGTGGCCAGGTTGCCGCTCGCCCCCGGGGCGTACGGGCAGCCGCCGAGGCCGCCGACGCTGGCGTCGAACTCGGTGATCCCCAGCTCCAGCGCGGTCAGCAGGTTGGCCAGCGCGGTACCCCGGGTGTTGTGGAAGTGCAGCAGCACCGGGATGTGCGCGTTGCGGTCGCGTACCGCGGTGATCAGCTCGCGGACCCGGCGCGGGGTGCCCATGCCGGTGGTGTCGCCGAACGCCACCCGGTCCGCGCCGTCGCGGACCACCCGGTCCACGATGCCGGCGACCCGCTGCGGGTCGACGTCCCCCTCGTAGGGGCAGCCGAAGCTGGTCGCCACGATCACCTCGGCCCGGGCGCCGGCGCCGTGCAGCAGGTCGATCAGCTCGGCGATGTCGTCGAGCGACTCCTCGGTCGAGCGGTTGACGTTGCGCCGGTTGTGCGTGTCGCTGGCCGAGACCACCACCTCGATCTCGGTGAAGCCGGCGGCCAGGGCCCGCTGGGCGCCCCGGGTGTTCGGCACCAGCGCCGAGTAGCGCACGCCCTCGGCCCTGGTGGCCCGTTGCCACACCTCGTCGGCGTCCGCCATCTGCGGGATCGCCTTCGGGTGCACGAACGAGACCGCCTCGATCCGCTTGACGCCGGTGCCGGAGAGCGCGTCGAGCAGCCGCACCTTGGCGTCGGTGGGAATGGGCTCCTCGTTCTGGAGCCCGTCCCGCGGCCCGACCTCCCGGATGGAGACGAAGTCCGGCAGTTCCGCCATAAGGGGTCACCTCACTGTGACGGGGTTACGTGGTGGATGCCTCCAGCCTCCCACCCCACCCCACCCCTCCGCACCCGCCCGCCCCCACCCCGCCCTCACCGGGGGTGGGAGGTCAGCGCATCCGGCCCACGATGCCGGTGTCGTAGTCGCCGGAGAGGAACTCCTCGTTCTCCAGCAGCTCCGCGAAGAACGGCAGGTTGCACTTCGGGCCGGCGATCTCGAACTGGGCGACGGCGGCCTTCGCGCGGTCGACAGCCTCCGCCCGGTCCTTGCCGCTGACGATCAGCTTGGCCATCAGGCTGTCGTAGAAGGGGGTGACCGTGTTGCCGGCGACGTAGCCCGAGTCGACCCGGACCCCGGTGCCCGTCGGCTCGTTCCAGGTGGCGATCGCGCCCGGGCCGGGCAGGAAGCGCTTCGGGTCCTCGGCGTTGATCCGCAGCTCGATGGCGTGGCCGCGCGGGGCGAGCGCGTCCGGGTCGAAGGCCGGGGCCAGGCCCGCCGCCACCCGCAGCTGCTCCTCCACCAGGTCCACCCCGTAGACCAGCTCGGTCACCGGGTGCTCCACCTGGAGCCGGGTGTTCATCTCCAGGAAGAAAAATTCTTCGGACGCGGGGCCCTCACCCTGGAAGTCCCGCGGGCGCGGGACCAGCAAGCACTCCACCGTGCCGGCGTTCCGGTAGCCGACCGCCTCACCGGCGCGGACCGCGGCGGCCAGGAAGCGTTCCCGCAGCTCCGGGGAGACCGCCGGGGACGGGGACTCCTCGACCAGCTTCTGGTTGCGCCGCTGCACCGAGCACTCCCGCTCGCCGAGGGCCACCACCCGGCCGTCGGCCAGGCCGAGGATCTGCACCTCGACGTGGCGCACCCGGGGGAAGTACCGCTCCAGCAGCACCGAGCCGTCGCCGAACATCCGCTCCGCGAACGAGCGCACCTTGTCGTACTCGGTGCGCAGCGCGGCCTCGTCCGTCGCCACGCCCATGCCCATGCCGCCGCCGCCGGCCGCGGCCTTGACCATCACCGGGTAGCCGATCTCCGCGGCGGCCGCGACCGCCGCGTCCAGGTCGGCCGCCGGCTCGGTGGTCCCGGGCGCGACCGGGACCCCGGCCGCCGCCATCAGGTTCCGGGCGTTGATCTTGTCGCCCATCGCGGTGATCGCGTCCGCGCCGGGTCCGACCCAGATCAGGCCGCTGGCCTCGACGGTACGGGCGAACTCCGCGTTCTCCGACAGGAAGCCGTACCCGGGGTGGATCGCCTGCGCGCCGGTGGACTTGGCGGCGGCGAGGATCGCCTCGACGTTCCGGTAGCTCTGCGCCGGGTTCGCCGGGCCGACAGAGACCGCCTCGTCGGCCTCGGTCACGAACGGCAGGCCGGCGTCGGCCTCCGAGTGCACCGCGATCGCACGGATGCCGAGCCGCTTGGCGGTACGGATGATCCGGCGGGCGATCTCGCCCCGGTTGGCGACCAGCAGTGACTCGATCATGTTTCCTCCCAGCGTCCAGGGGTGGGGACGGCTGTCAGGTAACCACGAGCCGCCGGTTACTCACGAGTCGCGAGGCGCCCGTGACCCGATCGGTGACCGGGGTGGGGTGGGATCAGGCGGGGGTGGTCGGGGCGAGGAGGGCGGCGAGGGTGGCGGCCCGGAGCAGCTGGGCGCGGCGACGGCGGTCGACCTCGCCCCCGAGGAACGGGGTCGAGTTCATCAGGCCGAAGGCGGCGTGGGCCAGCACCCGCGCCTCACCGTCGGGCAGGCCCGGGTGCAGCGCGGTCAGCACGCTCACCCACTCCTCGACGTAGAGCCGCTGGAGCCGGCGGATCCGGCGGCGCGGCTCGTCTGGGAGCCGATCCAGCTCGTGCAGGTGCAGGGCGATCACCGCCGGGTTGGCCAGCGCGAACTCGACGTGGAAGTCGATCAGCGACTCCAGCGTGCCGCGCGGATCGTCCGGGTGGTTGGCGGCCCGCTCCCGACCACCGGCGAGCAGCCCCTCGCTGACCGGGATCAGCGCGGCGGCCAGCATCGCCTCCTTGCCGGCGAAGTGGTGGTACAGCGCCGGACCGGTCACCCCGGCGGCGGCGCCGATGTCGTCCATCGACACGCCGTGGTAGCCGCGGGCGGCGAAGAGGCCGACCGCGATCTCCAGGATCTCGTCCCGCCGGGACCGGCGCCGGCCCGCGCCCGTCGCGCCGTTCGCCGCACCCCGCGCCTGCTGTTCCACCGCCACCGGGCAAGCCTAGACCGCGGGCAGCGCGCGGTGGAGTCTCGGTTACCCGTCGGTTGCCTCACGTTGCCCCGGTCAGCCCTACTCGATGCCGTGCTCCGCGCGCAGCTTCGCCGCCTCCGCCGGGCGGCCCAGCTCGTCCAGCGCGCGGGCCAGCAGCCAGGCGCCCTGGGCCGCCGGCCGGGACCCGGTGGGCAACCCGCCGAGCACCCCACGCAGCAGCCGCTCCGCCTCGGCCGGCCGGTCGTCGCGGAGCAGCAGCTCCCCGGTGAAGAGCTCGACCTGCGCCGCCTCGCCGAACGCCTCGATGCCGCGCAACCGGCCGGGCACGCCCGCCACCCGGTCCAGCGCGGCGGTCAGCCGGTCCTCGGCGGCCAGCACCCGGGCGCCGGCGTCGGCGGCCATCGCCCGCTCGTACGTCACCACCGGCGGCTCCTCCGGCAGGTCGGCGAGCGCCCCGGCGGCCGCGTCCAGCACCTCGATCGCGGCCATCGCCGCGGGCAGGTCCCCGGACCAGTGCAGGGCCAGCAGCTCCCGCCGCCGCACCCGCAGCTCGTCCACGGGATGCCCGGCCAGCCGGTACGCGGACGCCGCGGCGGCGAACCGCTGCGCCGCCACGGCGTCCCGGTCCGCGTCGTAGAGGATGCCGCCCGCCTCCTCCAGCACCTGACCCCGGTGCGGCAGGTTGTCCGGGCCGTCGAGGTTCTCCGCGAGCTGGTCGAGCAGGGCGAGGGCGGGCTCGATCTCGCCGAGGCCCTCGTAGACGCCGGCCAGCAGGTGCCGGCACCGGTCGGCCTCCGCCTGGGCGCCCAGCCGGTCCAGCCCGATGACCGCCTCCTCGGCCACCTCCGCGGCCTCGCCGAGCCGGCCGGCCAGCCGGTAGGCGTCGGCCAGCTCCCAGCGCAGCAGCGCGTCCCCCGGGGCGCCCTGCTCCACGCAGAGGGTGACCGCCTCGGCGAGGTCGTCCACCGCCTCGCCGGCCCGGTCGGCGGCGAGCAGGGCCCGGCCCCGGGTGACCCGGAGCGGCAGCCGGCCGCCGGGCGGGACCACCCCCAGCACCTCGTCGCAGGCGGCGACCGCCTCGGCCGGGTCGTCCGCAGACCGGGCGTACGCCAGGCAGGCGGCGGTGCGCAGCTCCGGGTCGCCCACCTCCCGGCTGAGCCGGCGGGCCCGGTCGGCCGCCTCCCGGAACTCGTCGGCCCGCTCCATCTGCTCCAGGACGTGCGTGCGGTGCAGCGCCACCCGGGCCGCCAGCCACGGGTCGACGTCCGCCTCCGCGGCCGCCCGGTCGCTCGCGTCGAGCGCCTCCGTCCAGCGCTCCCGGTGCACGTACGCCTGGGCCAGCCGGTCCCACGCGGCGGCCCGTTCCCGCTGGTCGCCGTGGCGGGCGAGGTGGTCGGCGGACTCCCGGGCCAGGGCCAGCCCCTCCTCGGCGCCCTCGTCGGTGAGGCAGAGCAGCGCGCCCAGCCGGCCGGCCACCACCTGCGCGCGGACCGGGTCGGGCACCGCCCGCCAGGCCGCCAGCGCGGCCCGGTTCATCTCGACCGCCGTCGCCGGATCGGCGGCCCGCTCGTCCAGCTCACCCGCGCGCAGCTCCAGCCGCCGGGCCCGGATGGCGGCCGGCAACTCGGCCCCGCCGAACCGCTCGTCGTACGCCCGCAGCGCGGCGAGCAGGCCGTCCCGCCGGTGGGTACGCCAGCACTCGTCGGCGAGTTCGAGCAGCTCGTCGGCGGTCGCGTCGGCCGGTACGACGACCTTGGCCGGCGTGACCGTCGGAGCCGGCTGGGCACCGCCCGGGGCGACCGCCGGCGGCGTCGCGCGGACCGGGCGGCGCAGGCTGGCGGAGAGCGGCAGGTGCTCGCCGACGGGCTGGGCGGCGAGCCGCCGGGCGATCAGCCCGGACTGGTGCGACGTGCCGTTGCGCGCGTCGAAGCGGGCGGCCAGCGCGGTCGCCGTGTCGGCCAGATCGTCGGCCAGGGCGCCCACCGGCACCTCGGTCGCCGGCCGGTCGCCGAACGCCCGCCGGTGCACGGTCAGCTCGCCGGGCACCTGCCGCAGCGCGGCCGAGGCGGTGGCCGCGAAGTGCATGGCGGCGGCGGGGGTGGGCGCCCGGTCCAGCCAGTCGAGGTGCCGTTCGACCAGCTCCAGCGCGCGGGCCTCGTTGGCGGTCAGGGTGCAGAACTCGACGTGGTCGGCGATCTCCCACAGGTCGGAGAGGCGCCCCCGCAGCCGCCGGTACGCCTCCCGGTGCGCGTTCCGCGCGGCGTCGGCCCGGCCGGTCTCCAGGTAGGGCCGGAGCAGCGCGGTGAGGATCGCCTGCGGCTGCTCGGTGCAGGTCAGCCGCCCGGCGAGCACCGGCTCGGCCAGCGCCACCGCCTCGTCGTGCCGGCCGGTCGTGGCCAGGTGCTCGACCTGGGTGGTCGGGTCGCAGCCGGCGCAGTCGGAGAGCGCGTCCCGGGGCGTGGTCATCCAGCGCCGGTACCACTCGGCCGCCTCCTCCGCCGCGCCCAGGTGGGCGGCGACCAGGTAGCGGTGCTTGTGAACGGCCTGGAGGCTGTGCCCGGACTCCCGGTACCGCCGCTCCATGTCGTCGAGCACCGCGTAGGTGCGGTCCAGCGGCAGCTCCGGGAACTTCAGCATGGCGTTGACCATGTACTTGAAGAACCAGAGCAGCTGGTGGGTGTAGCGCTGGTGATAGGGCTGCGGGTCGCGGTCGTACTCGGCGAGGCACCAGGAGAAGGTCACCACGGACTTCGCCGGCTCGCCGCCGTAGACGTACGCGGTGGTGCCGGTGATCCGGGCGGCGAAGGCCAGGTGCCGGTCGTCGCCGGCGTCGGCCCGCCGGAGGAGCTGCTCCAGCGCGGCGATCTGCCCGGCGCCGTACGGCATGTTGTCGATCTCGTGCAGCATCCGCCAGAGGTCGTCGTCGCTCACGGTCGGCTCACTCCCGTCCCGGTACGGCCCGGCCGAGCAGGCCGAGGAAGGAACTGTTCAGCAGCGCGGCGTCGACCGCGCGGATGGGGTGGTGCCCGAGCAGCAGCGCCTGCCCGTAGAGCGCCTCGACGGCGAGCCCCACCAGCTCCGGGTCGGTCAGCGTGGTGACCCGGCGGACCAGCGGGTTGCGGTGGTTGAGCACCAGCTGCGGCCGGTCCGGCGGGGCGGAGGCGGCGAGCGCGTCGAGCACCCCACCCCACAGCTCGTCGGCCCGGTCCCGGCTGGCGGCGAGCTGGTCGTGGAACGCCGCCGAGCGGCTGACCAGGTAGAGCGCCGGCAGCGACACCGGGTCGTACGCCCGGACCACCACCTCGCAGCCCAGCCGTTCCAGGGCCCGCTGCCCGCCGGCCAGGAACGGCCGCAGGGCCAGCTCGTCCCGCGGGTCCAGGCTGTCGAAGCGGGTGGTCAGATCGCTCGGCTCCAGCCGCTCGATGAGCACCGACCGGTCCACGGTGGGCAGTCGCTCGATCAGCTCGGTGTCGTACGTGTAGCCGCCGTTGACCAGCGCCAGATCCTGCGCCGCGGCAACCGCGGCGAGCTGGCGGAACTCGTCGAGGCTGGCGGCGTACCGGATCAGGCCGTGCCGCTGGCGGAACTCGGCGAGGGTCAGGGTGCCGACGTTGGTCTCCATCGGCCACCACTGGTCGACCAGCCGGAGCATCTCGTCGTCGTGCAGGGCGAGTGCCTTGACCCCGAGGTGGTGCACCTGGAGGAAGTCGCCGAGCCGCCGGGGGTCGTGCTTGGCGAGCCGGACCAGCCAGCCGCGCACCTGGTCGCCGAGGGCCTCGCGGACGGCGGTGAGCAGGGCGTCCTCGTAGAGAGCCTCGCGGCTGGCGGTGGGGCGCAGCTCGCTGGCGTCCACCACGCAGTGCGCGAAGAAGGCCCACTCCGGCAGCAGCCCGTCGGCGTGCTCGGTGAGCAGCATCCGCTTGAGGTACACCCGGTGACCGGCCCGGGCCGCCGGGTTCACCGGGGTGGGCAGGATGAAGGCGACGCCGGTCAACCCGGCCTCCGGCACGGACAGCGGCACCACGTCGAACGGGACGAAGCCGAGGAGCTCCTGGGCGTACCGGTGCAGGGCGGCCCGGTCCACCGGGGCGCCCGGGGTGATCGGCCAGGGCG
Source organism: Micromonospora sp. IBHARD004 (assembly GCF_052814115.1). NCBI lineage: Bacteria > Bacillati > Actinomycetota > Actinomycetes > Micromonosporales > Micromonosporaceae > Micromonospora > Micromonospora sp. IBHARD004. The sequence continues at coordinate 57,666 of NZ_CP199934.1, read as the reverse complement.
GCGGCCCGGCGGTCGTGGGGGTGTCGCCGACCCGGACGTCGACCGGGAGCAGGCTGCCGTAGAGGCGGGCCAGCTCGGTCACCGTCGGCAGGCCGAACCACTGGTCGGCGTCCCGCCGGGGCACCAGCGTCACCGTCGTGCCCGGCTCGGCCCGGGCCTGGTCGGCCGGGGCGACCTCGACCGCGTACCGGCCGTCGGACCAGCCCGTCCAGTGCACGGTGGGCTGGTCGCCGTGCCGGGTGACGACCCGGATCTCGTCGGCGACCAGGAAGCAGGAGAGCAGCCCGATGCCGAACTGGCCGAGGAACTCGTGCCGGGAGAAGCCCAGCTCGTCGCGCTTGGAGCTGCGGCCGATGGTGGCCAGCAGCTCGTGCACCTGGGCCTCGGTGAGGCCGACGCCGGTGTCGTGCACCCGCAGGGTGCCGTCCCCGGTCAGCTCGGGCGGTTCGATCCGCACCCGGCCGGGAGCGTCCGGCTCGGTCGCCCGGCGGGCGGTGATCGCGTCCACGGCGTTCTGGAGCAGCTCCCGGACGTACACCCGGGGGCTGCCGTAGAGATGATGGCTGAGCAGGTCGACCACGCCACGGAGGTCGACCTGGAAGGTGCGGTCCACTTGCGCTCCCCGGTCCGATTCCGGCGCTCACCGTACCGGTGATCACCGACACTGTCCGTCCCGTTTCGGCCGGCTTGACCCTCGACCGGGTGCAGGCCGCAGGGTCCGTCGGCATGACCGCTCTCCCGCTCGGCCGCGATTACCGGCTGCTCTGGTCCGCCGCCGTCGCCTCCCGGTTCGGCGATTCCCTGCGTACACCGGCGCTGGCCCTGCTGGCCGCGACGCTGACCCGCGATCCCCGTTCGATCGCCGCGGTGACCGTGGCGGGGCAGCTCCCGCCGCTGCTCTTCGGCCTGCTCGGCGGCGTGTACGCCGACCGCTGGGACCGCCGCCGCACGATGGCGGCGGTGGACGGCCTGCGGGCCGCCGTGGTGGCCGCCCTGGCCGTCCTGGTGGCCACGGACCGGGCCGGCGTCCTCGTGCTGGCGGCGACGGCGGTGCTGCTGGCGACCCTCGGCACGCTCTTCGACGCCGCCTCCTTCGCGGTGCTCCCGGCACTGGTCCCGCCGGCCGCCCTACCCACCGCCAACGGCCGCCTCCAGGCCGGCACGGCGCTGGCCGGCGGCTTCCTCGGCGCCCCCCTCGCCGGCCTCCTCTTCACCCTGGCGGCCCCCCTCCCCTTCACCCTCGACGCCCTAACCTTCGCCGCGGCGGCCCTCCTGGTCCTCTCCCTCACCCCCACCCCCACCCCGACTCCGCGATCTTGCACTTGTGGCCCCGACGAAACTGGCGAAAAGGGGCGAGTCAGGGGCCACAACTGCAAGATCGGCGCGAGGAGTGGGGTGTGGGCGGGGGTGCGGTTCATTCGGGGGGAGCCGGTGTTGTGGCGGGTGGCGGTGCTCAGTGCGGGGACGAATCTGGCGATCAGTGGGTTGATGGCGGTGCTGGTGCTCTATGCGCTGGAGGTGCTGCGGGTGCCGGCGGCGGGGTACGGGCTCTTCATGACGGCCGTGGTGGCGGGCGGGCTGGGCGGCGCGGTTGGGGCGGGGCGGATCGCCGGCCGGCTCGGCACGGTGCCGGCGCTGCGGGCGGTGCTGGCGGTGCAGACCGTCGCCCTGGCCGGCTTCGCGCTGGTCCGGCACCCGGTGGCGGGCGCGCTAGCACTGGCCGTCTTCGCCGCCGGCAGCACGGTGTGGAACAGCCTCTGGGCCGCGTACGGCCAGGGCCGGGTGCCGGCCGACCTGCTCGGTCGGGTGGGCGCCGCGCAGCGGGTCGTCGCCCTGCTGACCGCGCCGGTCGGCGCGGCGCTCGCCGGGCTGGCCGGCGCCGCGTACGGGGTGGCGCCGGTGGTCGGCGCGGCGGCGGCGGTCTTCGCGCTGGTCACGCTCGCGGCGTGGCGGGCGCCGAGGTCGGCGCGCGCCGCCCGCCCCACCGGGGCGGCCTAGCCGGGGCGGTGGTTCAGGCCGGAGAGCCGCAGGGCGAGCCGCTGCCGGGCCGGCGGCAGCACGGAGGCGGTGCGGAGCAGCACGTCGCGCAGGGGGCGGCCGGCCGGGGGCACGGTGGCGAGCCCGGTGATCCGGTCGGCGAAGCCGACGACCTCCTCGGCGAGCGGCCGGCGGGCGGCGGCCCAGTGGTCGAGGAGCGCGTTCGGTCCGCCGTCGCGCACGTCGGCGAGGGTGTGACCGAGGGCGACCGCCTCGCAGATGCCGAGGTTCATCCCCTGCCCGCCGGCGGGGCTGTGCACGTGCGCGGCGTCCCCGGCGAGGAGCACCGGCCCGGCCCGGAACGTCGCGGCGATCCGGTGGTGGACCCGGAACCGCGAGGCCCACAGCACCTCGGTCACCCGGTCCGGCCGGCGGGCCGGCCCCCGCTCGTCGAGCAGGGCCTGGAACCGCTCGGCGTCCGGCTCGCGCGGCGCGTCGGCCACGGCGGCGACCAGCCGGACCACACCGCCGGGCAGCGGCGCCCAGACCAGCGGCCCCGGCCGGGCCAGGAAGAGGGCGACCTGGTCGCGCGGGAGCGCGCTCTCCACCCGCACGTCGGCGAGCAGGAACGACTCGCCGGGGTCGGGGGAACCGCCGAACCCGATCCCGGCCAGCTCGCGCACCGTGCTGCGCATGCCGTCGGCGCCGACCACCCAGCGGGCCCGGACCCTGGCGCCGTCGGCGAAGCCGGCCGTCGCGCCGGCTTCGTCGCAGGTCAGGCCGGTCATCGTGGACGGCCGCAGCACCCGGCCGCCGAGCGCGGTGAGCCGCTCGGCGAGCACCGCCTCGGTCTCGGACTGGGAGACCATCAGCGCGAACGGGTAGCGGGACGGCAGCGTGCCGAAGGGGACGCTGAGCAGCACCCGGTCCCGGTCCCGCACGGTGAAGCGCGGCGCGGGCAGCCCCCGGGCCACCAGCGGCGCGGCGGCGCCGATCCGGTCCAGCTCCTCCAGGGTGTACGCGTGCACGACGGCCGCGCGGGAGGTGACCGGAGGCTGCGCCAGCCGGTCGACCACGGTCACGTCGACGCCGCGCCCGGCCAGGGTCGCGGCCACGGCCAGGCCGGTCGGTCCGGCCCCCACCACGAGGACGTCGGTGCGTTCGGGCAGCATGGCCCACCTCCATTGCCAACAAGTGTTTGCCAACGCTTGTTGGCAACGTTAGGCGCGGGGCGCCGTCGATGTCAACGCTTGTTGGCATACAGTCGTGGGCATGACCGACGCCACACCCCGCGCCCGCCGCTCCGACGCCACCCGCGCCGCGATCCTCCGCGCGGCCCGGGAACGGTTCGCCGCCGACGGCTACGACCGGGCCACCATCCGGGCCATCGCCGCCGACGCCCACATCGACCCGTCGATGGTGATGCGCTACTACGGCAGCAAGGAGGGGCTCTTCGCCGCGGCGGCCGAGTTCGACCTGCGCCTCCCCGACCTGGCCGGGGTGCCCTCCGGGCAGCTGGGCGAGGTGCTGGTCCGGCACTTCCTGGACCGGTGGGAGGGCGACGAGACGCTCGCCGCGCTGCTCCGGGCGGCCAGCACCAACCCGGGCGCGGCCGAGCGGATGCGCGGCATCTTCGCCGACCAGCTCGGCGCGGTCGTGGCCCGGTTCGGCACCGACCCGGCGACCACCGCCCGCCGGGCCGGCCTGGTGGCCAGCCAGATCCTCGGCCTGGCCTTCACCCGCTACATCGTCGGCCTGCCGCCGATGGTGGACGCGGAGCCGGCCGAGCTGGTCGGCTGGGTCGCCCCGACCCTCCAGCGCTACCTGACCGGTCCGGCCCCGGACCCGCGTACCCGCTGAGCAGCCGGCACCCGCGAACGCCGACGGCCGTGGCCACCCGGGGGTGACCACGGCCGTCGGCGGCGCTGGGAAGGTCAGCCGGCGAGACCGCCCGGCTGGTCGCCCTTCACGACGGGAGCCCGGACCAGGTTGCCCCACTCGGTCCACGAGCCGTCGTAGTTGCGCACCTGCGGGTAGCCCAGCAGGTGGTGCAGCACGAACCAGGTGTGGCTGGACCGCTCGCCGATCCGGCAGTACGCCACCACGTCGTCCGACGGGCTCAGCCCGAGCTGGTCGGCGTAGATCGCGCGCAGCTCGTCGGCGGACTTGAAGGTGCCGTCGTCGTTCGCGGCGGACTTCCACGGCTTGCTCACCGCGCCCGGGATGTGCCCGCCGCGCAGCGCGCCCTCCTGCGGGTAGTCCGGCATGTGCAGCATCTCGCCGGTGTACTCACCCGGCGAGCGCACGTCGACCAGCGGGCGACCGGCCGCGATGTGCGCCATCACCTGCTCGCGGAACGCCCGCAGCGGAGCGTCGTTCCGCTGCGGCACCGGGTACTCGGCGCGCGGGCGGGTCACCTTCTCCCGGGTCAGCTCCCGCCCCTCGGCGATCCACTTCTGCCGGCCGCCGTCGACCAGCCGCACGTCCGGGTGGCCGAAGAGGGAGAAGACCCAGAGGGCGTACGCGGCCCACCAGTTGAAGTTGTCGCCGTAGAAGACCACCGTGTCGTTCCGCCCGATGCCCTTCGCGGCGCAGAGCTCGGCGAACCTCTTCGCGTCCAGGTAGTCCCGGGTGATCTCGTCGTTCAGCTCGGTGTGCCAGTCGACCTTGACCGCACCCGGGATGTGACCGGTGTCGTAGAGCAGCACGTCCTCGTCGGACTCCACCACGACGAGGCCCTCGTCGCCCAGGTGCTCGGCCAGCCACTCGGTGGTGACCAGCCGCTGCGGGTCGGCGTACGACTGGAGGCGGGGATTCGGATCGCTCGGCACAGGCATGATGCCCAAGGTACGCCCGATCCCGGGCCGGCGGCCCGCCAACGGAAATCGGGTGCAGCGGATGTGGCGGGCCGCACGTGACGGTCCCGGAACCCGCCGACCAAAGGGGATCGCCATGACCGTACGGCAGCAGGCCGGGCCGCCCCGACCGACGGTCAGGCGCGGCGGTGCACCAGCCGGCCGGCCACCACCGTGGCGAGGCAGGTGCCGTCGTCGGCGAAGACGGCCAGGTCCGCCCGGCCGCTCGGGACCAGCGCCGCCGGTCGGAGGGCGTCCAGCACCGCGACGTCGCTGCGGACGGCCGCGGCGCGAAGCCCCGGGTCGGTCACGTGCGCGGCGAGCACCGCGGCGACCCCGAGCCGGAACAGGGCGTGCACCCGCTCGCGCAGGGTGGGGGCGGCAGGCAGCGGCCCGTCGTGCACCAGCGCCGGACCGAGGGTCCCGGGCCAGCGGCGCACCCGCGCCTGCGGGTACGCCCCGACCAGCTCGTCGAGCGGCCCGATCGCGGCGATCCGGGCCCCGTCGACCAGGACCGCCCCGTCGGCGGTCGGCTCCTCGTCGAGGGTGCGCCGCAGCAGCGGCGCCGTGTGCAGGGTGTGCACCGGTCAGTCGGTGAGCGGGCCGAGGATCGGCCGCTTCGCGGTGACGGTGTCGCCGGAGGAGCGGCCGGTCAGCCGCCGCTTGATCCAGGGCGCCAGGTGCTGGCCGGCCCAGCGCAGGTCGGCGGCGCGTGCGGCCAGCCACGGGGTCGGCGCCGGGTGCAACGGCACCATCAACCAGTCCTCGTCGCAGCCGACGCCGAGGGCGGTCAGCACCTGCCCGGCGACCCGCCGGTGCCCGGCCGCCGACAGGTGCAGCCGGTCGGTGCTCCAGAGCATCGGGTTGAGGTAGGTGTCGTCGGCGTACAGGTCGACCAGGATGGCGCCGTGCCGCTCCGCGACCTCACCCACCACCCGGTTGAGCAGGGTCACCCTGGGTGCCACGAGACGCTGGCCGGGTAGCCGGGCCATCACGTCGGCGAACCGGAAGAGGATCACGTCCGCCCCGCCGGAGCGCAGCTCGCCCACCACGTCGTCGAAGCGGGCGACGAACGAGTCCGGGTCGAACGTCCGACGCAGCACGTCGTTGCCGCCGGCGGCGAAGCTGATCAGGTCGGGCTTCATGGCCAGGGCGGCCGGCACCTGCTCGGCCACGACGCTGGGGAAGAGCCGACCCCGGATCGCCAGGTTGGCGTACCCGAAGTCCGGGCCGGCCTCGGCGGCGAGCCGGGTGGCGACCAGGTCCGCCCAACCGCGGTAGGTCCCGTCCGGATACGCGTCGTCCATGCCCTCGGTGAAGCTGTCGCCCACCGCCACGAAACTGCGCCAGCGCACCTGCTGCCCTCCGGTTCCCGGGTTCCCATCGGTGCCGGCCATTCTGGCACCGCAGGTGGTCGACGGGCACCGGCCGCGTACGGACGTGGCGTGGCCCACGCCGCCGACGGGTGTCACGGGGCAGAAAATCGGACGCTCGGGCGGAAATAATGACGCGCGATCCCAGTCGGGGATGGTCCGGAGTGGACGCAGCCCCCGATCCGCCGGACCCGAGCGAGGACGCACGCCATGACCGAGGGACCGCCCTCCGTTCCCCCACCGGGACTCCCCGGGCCGTACGGGCCGCCGCCCTATCCGCCACCGGGGCCGTACGCTCCGCCGCCAGCACCGGGCCGGCGGTCCCGGCGCGGCCTCTGGATCGGGCTCGGCGCGGCGGTGCTGGCCCTGTCCCTGTGCGCGGTGGGCTCGCTCGTCGGGCTGAGGTCGTACCTCGACGAGCGGAACGACGCCTCGGCCGCCGCGCTCGACGACACCTACAACCCGATCAGGCAGGAGAAGATCGAGGCGCTGCTGGCCGCGCACACCAGGGCGCTCACGGAACGGGACGAGAAGGCGTTCGTCGCGCCGTTCGATCCGACGGCGAAGGGCCTGGCCGCGGAGCAGACCAGCCTGTACCGGAACCTGAGCAAGCTGCCGCTGGCCGACGTCCGCTTCAAGTACCTCACCAAGGGCGACTTCCGCCCGGTGGGCGGCGGGCATGAGGTCGACGTGACGTTGGCGTTCGTGCACCGGTTCGACGGCTTCGACGTCGGCCCGGTCGAGGAGTGGTACCGGTGGACGATCGTCCAGGCCGACAAGGACGCCCCGCTGAAGGTCACCCGGGCCGGCGGCCTCCCGGAGGAGCGCAAGCGAAACGCGGTCACCCACTACCCGGCCCCCTGGGACAAGTGGCGGAACATCCACGTCGAGCGGACCCCGCACACCGTGCTGCTCGTCGATGAGTCGCTGCGAACGGAGGCGCAGCGGTACGCCCCGATCGCCGAGCAGGCCGCGGTGGACGACCTGGCCGCCTGGCAGGCCGGCGGGGTGAGCGCCCCGGCACCGTCGGGCTTCGTCATCTCCCTGGTCAAGGGTCGTGCTGAGCTGGGTTCCCTCTACCGGACCACGAAGGAGACGCCCACCGAGTCCGGGGTCGCGATCCCGGTGCCGCCAGAGGGTGTGCTCAACAGCGAGGAGAAGGGGCCGGTGGTCGGGGCCACCCGGGTGGTGATCGACGTCCGCGACGCGTACCACTTCACCAGGGGCACCCGGGAGCGGCAGCTGAACCTCTTCCGGCACGAGATCGGCCACGCGCTGGTCGGCAACCTCACCGCCCGTGCCCCCGGCTCGTATGTGCTCGGCGAGCGGGAGACATGGGTGGTCGAGGGGTTCGCGGAGTACCTGGGTCACGGCCGGAAGCCATGGCTGACCAGCGAGCGTACGGCCGACTCCCGGGCGGTGATTCGGGAGATCGGCCAGCCGCGCTCGCTACCGGGCAGCCTGACCTGGGACCAGGAGGGCCGGGTCGGCTACCACTACTGGCTGGGCCACTCGGCCATCGGCTACCTGGTCGAGCGGTACGGGGAGCAGAAGATGTTCCAGCTCGTGGCCGAGCACTACCGCAGCAGGAAGATCGGAGAGGTGACGCGGGACATCCTCGGGGTGTCGTACGAGGACTTCGAAAAGGCCTGGCTCGCCTATCTCAAGGCCAAGGTGCGCTGAGCGCGGGCAGAGCGCTGCGCTGATCCAAACAGCACCGCCTGAGCGGGGCGGACCACCGCCGGTGGTCCGCCCCCAGTCGTCAGGTCAACCGGCGACGTGCAGGATCTGCATGTCCCGGAACGCGGCCGGCTCCCGGGACTCGCTGATCTTGCGGCCGTCCGCGCTGATCAACACCAGGATGTTTCCGTCCAGGTCGCCAACCCGCGCAACCAGCGTGCCGTCCACCTGGAAGAACGCCTGCAGCAGGGTGCGCGCGCCGATCGGCAGGTCGAGCTGCTTCCCGGTGTGCGTGTCGAGCACGGCATCCACGTCCAGCCCCCGCGCCACATCCCCGGAGGTCTCGCCCGGGCCTCTGCGGAACAGCGCGATCCTGGAGCCGTCCGGGGAGAGGCTGGCCACGTCGAAGCAGTCGTACTTGGCGTTCCCGCCGAGCTTCGGAATGAACCACTGTCCCGCGCCGTCCGGAGTCGTCATGGTGACCTGACCGGTCGAGCCGTCCGGGAAGGCGAACACCTTCCCGTTGGCGGACCAGAGCGGGTGGCAGCCGAGGAGCTTGCCCACCTCGGTGAACGTGTTCGAGGCGAGGTTCAGTACGCCCCGCCGGCCCGCGCCCGGGTTGGCCGGGTCGACCAGCGCCAGCGCCAGCCGCTTCGAGTCGGGGGACCAGGTGGGGCCCCAGCAGTCGCCCTCCACCCCGGCGCGCACCTTGCGCCGGCCGGAACCGTTGACGTCCGCGACCCAGAGGTTGGCGTCCCGGTCCACCCAGGCCACCCGCTCGCCGTCCGGCGAGACGGCCGCGTTGGCCAACGCCGACGTGCGCGGGACGCTGAGCAGGTCCACCGGTACGCCGCCCGGCTTCCAGGAGCGCAGTCGCGCCGTGGTCGCAGACGAGGGGTCGGCTGCCGGGCCGTAGAAGACCCGGCCGATCGTCGCGGTCGCCGCCGGTTCCGAGGTGGTGGTCGCCGGGGGGCTCGCGGTCGGCGCCGGCGTCGGGGTCACCTCGACCGGCGGCCAGCTCGCGGTGAGGGAGGGGCCGGCGGGGGCGGGCGCGGGTGCCCCGCCGTCCGGGCGGATGGCGAACGCGGTGCCGGTGGCGGCGGCGACCAGCACCAGGGCGGTGGCCGAGGTGGCCACGGCCCGCTGGATGCCGAGCCGGCGGGAGGTACGCAGGGCCCGGTCCCGCAGGTCGACCGGGGTGACCTCCTCGGCCAGCCCGGCCAGGTCGAGCCGGAGGCGGTCGTGGTTCATCGGGCGCTTCCTTCCAGGACGTACAGCTCGGCGAGTTCCGGGGCGACGGTGCGCAGCTTCGCCAGTGCCTTCGAGGTCTGGCTCTTGACGGTGCCGATCGTGACGCCGAGCAGGTCGGCGGCCTCGGCCTCGGTGCGGTCCTCGAAGAACCGCAGGACCAGCACGGCCCGCTGCTTGGCGGAGAGCTTCGCCAGCGCGGCCCGCAGGGTCAGCCGGAGGGTGGTCTGCTGGGCGTGGTCGGGGGCCCAGTCGCCTCCGCGCGGCTCGGGCAGGTCGCCCGGCATCGACTCGGGAACCCGGCGCCGCCGCCACCAGGAGACCTGGAGGTGGTACATGATCTTGCGGGTGTACGCCTCGGCGTTGCCGCTGTCGTGCAGCCGGCTCCAGGACCGGTGGGTCCGGGCCAGCGCCGACTGGACGAGGTCCTCGGCCAGGTGCTGGTCGCCGGTGAGCAGGTAGGCCGAGCGCAGGAGCGCGGGGGTCCGGTGACGGACGAACGAGTCGAACTCACTCAGCAGAGGGTCCACACGAGCCGATCCTTGGGTTAGGGGGGACATCAGCGTGACACCTCCCCAGACGCCACCCCGGCCGGCCATGGTTGCTGTCTCTCCCGAAAGAGAATTTGGACCGGCCATTTGCGCTGTGTGCGTCGCTCGGGAAGGCCACGGTGCCGCCGGCCGCAGAGAGGGGGGCCGCTGTCGGCCGGCGCCGAGGGCGCCAGCGGCCGGACGAGCGGTTCGCGCTCGTCCGGCCGTTTGTTGGCTGCAGCTACTCGTAGCAGTCCTGCTGATCAAACTGCACGGTGATGGACCGCACCTTGCCGTTCTGGACCTCGATCCGGTACACCGCGTCCGGATTGCCGGGCACCGGAACGAGCCCGCGGCCCTCGTCGGTAGGGGGCGTCCCGTCGATCCCCCGCCAACTCGGGTACGCCTGACGAACGCTCGCGCGGGAGGAGCCGACGCCGATGCCCTCGGCCGTCTTGACGCCCGCCGGCGGCACGATCGCGGCGACGCCCAGGCGGGTTGACCACCAGACGGTGCCCCCTTCGCCCTTCATCTCGGCACGGGCGGGACAGCCCGGAAAGACCTGCTTGTCGAGGTTCGCGAAATCGCTGATCATGCCCGTGGCCTCTGCCTGCTTCTTCGACATGCCCAGCGTGAGGGCGCCGAGGCCGTCGGGGCCGAGCACCAAGGCCGGCTTGTCGGACGGTTCTGCGGTATTGGACGGCGTCGCCGTCGGGGAGCCGCTGGCGGTCGCGGTGTGGGCGGCTACGGGAACCGCGGTGTGGCTGGGCGCCGCCTTCCCGGCATTGCAGGCGGTCAGGCCGGCCATCGCCAGCACGACCAGCGGCAGGGCCAACGCCTGCCGGAGGGCGCGGCGACGGGCGGTACGAGTGACGGAGTCAGCGACGAAAGCCTTCACGGGAACGGGCCCTTCAGGTGGGGGTGTCATTGCTTTTGCACCCTCCCAGACGTCGGTTTTCCAGTGCGGGGTTGCCGCCGCCGAAACAATTTTTCGGCGGCACGAACGAAAGCGGACCACCCGGATCGGGGTGGTCCGCTCGACGGCTGTTCAATCAGCCGCATGACGTATTTCAGGTCGGTGTGGAGCAACGATGGTCCACACCGGGAAAGAATTCAGCCCCCGCTCGCCGTCAGCGTGTACCGCGCCCGGTCGTTGCTCTGGGTCCTTTTCGCCTGGCCGGTGAGGACCTCGACGACGCCAGGGGCAGGCTGCCCACTTCCGGTGAACCGCACGCTGAAGGTGATGGTCAACGACTTGCCCGAAACAGATGGGCATCGCGTTGCGGATGCGGGGAGAGGCTGGTCAGGTCGAAGCAGACGCCCCAGCGGCCGGACGAGCGGTTCGCGCTCGTCCGGCCGTTTGTTGGCTGCAGCTACTCGTAGCAGTCCTGCTGATCAAACTGCACGGTGATGGACCGCACCTTGCCGTTCTGGACCTCGATCCGGTACACCGCGTCCGGATTGCCGGGCACCGGAACGAGCCCGCGGCCCTCGTCGGTAGGGGGCGTCCCGTCGATCCCCCGCCAACTCGGGTACGCCTGACGAACGCTCGCGCGGGAGGAGCCGACGCCGATGCCCTCGGCCGTCTTGACGCCCGCCGGCGGCACGATCGCGGCGACGCCCAGGCGGGTTGACCACCAGACGGTGCCCCCTTCGCCCTTCATCTCGGCACGGGCGGGACAGCCCGGAAAGACCTGCTTGTCGAGGTTCGCGAAATCGCTGATCATGCCCGTGGCCTCTGCCTGCTTCTTCGACATGCCCAGCGTGAGGGCGCCGAGGCCGTCGGGGCCGAGCACCAAGGCCGGCTTGTCGGACGGTTCTGCGGTATTGGACGGCGTCGCCGTCGGGGAGCCGCTGGCGGTCGGGCTCGGAGAAGGCTCGCCTGACGGCGACGCGGTCACCGTCACCGACGAGGTGTCGGCGGGCATGGGGGCCTGGCCCTCGTTGCGGGGCATGAATGCGAAGGCGGTGCCGGTGGCCGCGCCAAGCATGACGACTGCGGCGGCGGAGGTGGCGATCGCGCGCTGGATGCCGAGCCGGCGGGAGGTACGCAGGGCCCGGTCCCGCAGGTCGACCGGGGTGACCTCCTCGGCCAGCCCGGCCAGGTCGAGCCGGAGGCGGTCGTGGTTCATCGGGCGCTTCCTTCCAGGACGTACAGCTCGGCGAGTTCCGGGGCGACGGTGCGCAGCTTCGCCAGTGCCTTCGAGGTCTGGCTCTTGACGGTGCCGATCGTGACGCCGAGCAGGTCGGCGGCCTCGGCCTCGGTGCGGTCCTCGAAGAACCGCAGGACCAGCACGGCCCGCTGCTTGGCGGAGAGCTTCGCCAGCGCGGCCCGCAGGGTCAGCCGGAGGGTGGTCTGCTGGGCGTGGTCGGGGGCCCAGTCGCCTCCGCGCGGCTCGGGCAGGTCGCCCGGCATCGACTCGGGAACCCGGCGCCGCCGCCACCAGGAGACCTGGAGGTGGTACATGATCTTGCGGGTGTACGCCTCGGCGTTGCCGCTGTCGTGCAGCCGGCTCCAGGACCGGTGGGTCCGGGCCAGCGCCGACTGGACGAGGTCCTCGGCCAGGTGCTGGTCGCCGGTGAGCAGGTAGGCCGAGCGCAGGAGCGCGGGGGTCCGGTGACGGACGAACGAGTCGAACTCACTCAGCAGAGGGTCCACACGAGCCGATCCTTGGGGTGAGGTGGTGCATCATCCTGACGCACCTCCAGACGTCGCCCTCAGCCGCGGTGGTTGCCGTGCCTCGATGAGAAGTTTCGGCCGATCATCGGTCGCCGGTCGGAGGGTCGACCAACCCCTTCCGGTACGGACCCCAGGCGACGAAGCGCTGGAACAGCTCGCGCGGGGTCGGGCCGTCGTGCGGGTTCAGCCGGAACAGGTCGTGGGCCGCCTCGTGGTAGAGCCCGGACAGGTAGATGGCCAGCTCGACGGGGCTGTTGTCGAACTCGACCCGGAGGAGCAGCCGGGCCTCGGCGCACGGCCACGGCAGCCCGCACGCCCGGCACACCCACAGCGGGCGGATCGGCAGGTGCGGCGGGTGGCCCGGCGGGTACGCCCGCGGCCGGTCCGGGTACGGCCCGAGGCGGGGCACCGGGAGCTGACCGGGGATCACCAGCGCCCTCCGTTGGCCCGCCATTCCTGCGCCCGGGTCAACCGGCCGGGGCACCCCGGCCGCATCATCGGGAAGACCCGGGTCGGCTCGCACATCCAGTTCGGCAGGTTGATGCCCCGGACCCGGCGGGGCAGGGGCGGTGGCGGCACGGCCGTCCGGCACCGGAACCAGCGGAGCGCGTTGCGCATCTCGACCTCCTTCAGCACGTACGGGCCGGGGCCGCCCCTGCATCGGGGGGATTCACGGGCGGCCCCGCAGCGGGCCGGGAGGCGGCCCGCTGCGTGACAGTCTGCTGAGGACGGAACTACTCTCGGAAGGCATCGACGCTGGCCGTGGCGAGGTCAGGTCGGCTGTTCCGTCGGCGCGGGCGAGCCGTGGAGACGCCGGGAGGATCGTGGAGGAAGCGTGGAAGGTGAGCCGACCGCGGAGCTGATCCGGGCACAGCTACGCCGGCTGCGGGTGAACGCCGAGCTGAGCCAGGAGGAGTTCGGGAGGCTGGTCCACTTTTCCGGCTCCCAGGTCTCCGCCGTCGAGCTGGGCCAACGGCCGCTCGACCGGTTCTTTCTCAAGCGGGCCGACGAGGTGCTGGGCACGGGCGGACTGTTGACGTCCCTGCTCAAGCTCGCCGAGCGGGACGGGCAGCCGAGCTGGTTCCGGCCCTGGCTGGAGGCGGAACGTCAGGCACACCAGCTGCGCTGCTACCAGCCCAGTCTGGTGCCCGGTCTGCTCCAGACCGAGAACTACGCCCGGGCGCTGATTCGCTGCGACGACACGATCAGCGATGACGAGGTGGAGCGACGACTGGCAGTCCGGATGGATCGGAAGTCCATCTTCCTTCAGCCCGACCCACCCAAGTTTGTAGCCGTAATAGAGGAGTCGGTTCTTCGCCGTGCCGATGAGGGATTCCGAGGACTGATGGTCCAGCAGATCGACCATCTGATCGAGTCCGCGGAACATCCGCACATCACGGTGCACGTCATCCCTACCGAGGTCAGCGTGCATGTCGGGCTGGTCGGACCCTTCGTCCTAGGCCGGAGCATCGACGGCGGATGGGTTGGTCATCTGGAGACCCAGCTCGGCGGCGTAGTGGTCGACAGAGACGAGGATCTAGCTATTCTGCTGTCGAGGTGGGAGAGCGTCCGCAGTGAGGCACTGTCTCGCCGGCAGTCGGTCGAGCTGATGAAGGAAGTGATGACGTCATGGAGCTGATCGGCGCTATCTGGCGCAAGTCCACCCGCAGCGGTACCCAGGGCGAGTGCGTCGAGGTGGCCGACAACCTGCCCGGCGTCGTCGGCGTCCGCGACAGCAAGGACCCGACCGGCCCGGTCCTCACCTTCGACCCGCAGGCCTGGCGCGCCTTCGTCGCCTTCGCCAAGCAGCACTGACCCGACCGTACGGCGATGGCCCCGGCACCGAGTGCCGGGGCCATCGTCTCAGCGCATCAGTTGACGGTCACGGGGATGGTCTTCGGCGGCTGCTGTAGCTGCCCGTAGTTGTCGACCGCTCTGATCGACACGGTGTAGGCGCCCGCCGGAATCACCGGCGACGTGTACGCGAAGTTCGACCCCGGCGAACCCGGGCTGGTGAGGAAGGCCGCGATCCAGGGGGAGCCGCCGAACACACCGGAGGAGTTCATCCCCTGACCCGCGCTGTTGACGATCTGGATCTCCACTCGAGCCATCCCGACGTCGTCCACGGCACGTCCGGTGACCACGATCCTCGAGTCGGTGTAGACCTGCCCGTCCTGCGGGGTGAGGCTCGGTTCCAGCCGTGGGTCGAGGTCGCCCGGGTACACGAGGTATCGGGCGGTCGCGCCGGAGGTCGACCCGTCCTGCTGGCCCGACGTGTCGACCGCCCACGCCTCGACGCTGTACTCACCCTTGGTCGGCAGGTCGATCGGCAGGGTGAACGTGGTGCTCGTCGCGCCGGGCGAGGCGAGCGTGGCGTTCACCGTGGCGAAGCTCGCCGCCATGGTGCCGTTCGGCTGCACGTAGCGACCGGTGTCCAGGTCGCGCAGCGCCACCCGCACGCCCTGCACGCCCTTGTCGTCGGTCGCCGTGCCGGCCAGGTTGAGATGCAGCTGCTCGACGTTCTGGTCAACCCCGGTGAAGCTCAACAGACCGTTCGGGAACGCGTCACCGGGCACCTGCGCGGTGACGCTGAGCCGGCCCTGGTTGGCGCTCGCCGTCGTCAGGCCCAGGTTGTCGGTGGCCCGTACCCGGAAGTCGTACACGCCGGGCGTGAGCGGCACGGTGGTGTAGGACCAGTTGTACGACGCGGCGCTGAGGTTCGTCGGTGAGATCCGGTGGTAGGCCGCGATCGAGTCGGCGCTCCACGTGCCGTCGGCGGCCAGCGCCTCGCGCGTGGTGTTGTTGCGCAGGTAGATCTCGACCGACTTCACGGTGTCGTCGTCGCTGGCGGTCCCCGAGAAGGTGATGGAACCGCCGGGCGCGACGGTGATCGGTGCGGCAGCGGTGGGCGGTGTCATCGGTGCGGGGCTGCTGATGGACACCGCCGGCGGGACACCGGTCGCCGAGATGGTCCAGTCCCGGGTGTCGCCGCGCAGGTCACTCTGACCGGCGGTGTCGATGGCGGTGGCGGTCATCTTCCAGTCGCCCTCGATCGGGAGGGTCACCTCGACCTGCCAGGTGGTCGACAGCGCGCCGATGACATCCGGCTCGCTGCGGAACGTGTTGTAGACCGAGGCGACGGTCCCGTCGTCCTGAAGGTACTGGTTGTTCGGGGTGCGGAACGAGTACGTCAGCGCGTTGACGCCCTTGTCGTCGCTGGCGGTGCCGGTGGCGATGAAGCTCTTGGTGGTGAGCAGGCCGCCGGTCGGCGCGGTGATCCTCGTCGAGGGCGGCAGGTCGTCGAAGCTGAAGGCCTCGATCTTCTTGACGGCCTTCGTGGCATCGCTCGAGCCGTCGCGCCCGAACGTCTTCGCCTGGACCTGGTATTCGCCGGAGGGCAGCGACACCGAGAGGGACCACGAGGTCGAGGGGGTGTTCACCGCGGCGAGTGCGGCGTTGATGCTGTTGGCGGCGCCCCACGTCGCGAGGTCGTCCTGGAGGTACTGCTTGGAGCTCCGGTTCTGGATCTCGACCTGGACTCTGCTGACGCCGGCCGGGGCGGTCGCCTTCCCGTCGATCACGAACGGTGCGTTGGCGGGCTTGACCGCTCCCTCGATGGGCGTCGCGATCGTCGTGTCGACCGCCGAGGGCGCCGGCTCCCGGGTGAGGTCGAAGAATCCGACCCGCCCGACCGTCTTGCCGCCCTTGGTGTTGCCGTCGCCACCGACGAAGAGACCGCGCGAGGTGGCCAGCATGGCCTTCTCCCCCTCGTACGAGTTGGAGCCCGGGTTCCACTCGAGCGCCGTGCCGGTCTTCGGATCGAGAGCGCCCAGGTGGTCGCGGCGGACCACCTGGTCGCCGAGGCCGTAACCGCTCAGGCCCTGGCCCGTGCCGTACCCGACGTTGTCCAGGCCCGGCCACGGGACGTTGGAGGTCGGCGATTCCTGCCAACTGAAGTGGCCGCCGACGTACACGGCCTTCTCGGTGATGGCGACCGAGTAGATGCTGTCGAAATGACGGGACACCCAGATCGGCTCGACGTTGTCGTTGCCGGTCACCGGGAACGCGATCGCGGTGTCGTTGATCGGCGGGCGGTCGCCGCCCGAGCCGCTGGTGACGACGAAGTACGAGTCGTCCGGCGCGATGTCACCGGCGAAGACCCGTTGGATGCCGCCGACGAAGGAGAGGTTGTCCTCCCACAGGCGCGTGCGCCAGGGCTGGAGAGCCTTGGTGGCGGTGTTGATCAGACCGACGCCGTAGCGGTCCTGGCCGGCGATCTGGCGACCGGTGTGGACGACCAGCAGCTTGCTGTCGTCGTGCGTCAGCTTGAGCTGCTGCACGGTGAGCAGGCCGCCGACGCCGATGCCGCCGGTCAGCGGCAGGTTGAATCCGCTGTCCACCGCGCCCGTGGTCGGGTTGAGCGCGGCCAGGCCGCGGCGACTCACGCCGTTCACCTTCGCGAACTGGCCACCCACGTACACCGCGGTGCTGCTCACGGCCAGCGCGGTCGCGCGGGCGTCCGCGGTCGCGGTGAACGCCGCGATCGGCGCACCGGTGAGTGGGTTGAGCTTGGCGATCTTGCGCTTGGTGACCCCACCGACGGTGTTGAACGACCCCGCGACGTAGAGCGACGTGCCGTCCGGCGAGGCCTCGACGGCCTCGACGGATCCGTCGAACGTCGGCCGGAAGCCTGTGTCGATCTTGCCGGTGTCGATGTTGTACGAAGCCAGCGACCGCTGCGCGATCGGCGTCGCGCCGACGTTGGCGATCGACGTGAAGGTGCCGGCGATGAAGACCCGGCTGCCGACCACCTCGATGTCCGTGATCTCACCGTTGGTGATCCTCGGTACGTCGGTGCGCGGCGTGCTCGGCACCAGCCGGGTGTGCCCCGGCACCGGTTGGGACGCGACCGCGACCGCGGCCGTGCGGGCGACAGCGCCCGTGGCGAGCGTGCCCGCCACCGTGCTCGCGGCCGCCGGTAGGCCGGTCAACACCACCGCCCCGGCAACCAGACCCGCTATGGCGCGGCTCCGAACGTGCATCGAGACAACCCCCAATAGACGCCGGAATCGCGCCACCGGGTCGGACCCCGGCAACGTCCACCCGCTGGCGTGCCGGAGTCACCGTAGGAGGGAGTGTCCGCCTGCGATAAGAAGGCCCGTCGGAAATCGACCGCTCGACATCAATTCCGGCCCCCGCGGCCGACCCCGCCACCTTCGGATCCACACCCCCTCCCCCAATCGGATCGATGCGCGACCGCCCAGCGGGGCGTCACCTGTCTGATCGACGTATCCAACTGGCCGCAGGTCGAGCGAGCGTCCGGGACGACGTCGCCGATGAGGCGCGGCGTGACCGCGACCGAATAGGATCGCGGCCTCCCGCACACCGGTCGTAAGCTGCGGCAATGCTGCTGCGCATGTCGACCCTGCTGCTCCGGACCCTGCGCGAGGACCCGGCGGACGCGGAGGTGCCGAGCCACCGCCTCCTGATCCGCGCCGGCTACGTCCGCCGCGCCGCGCCGGGCGGCTACACCTGGCTGCCGCTGGGCAAGCTGGTGCTGGACCGGGTGACCGAGATCGTCCGGTCGGAGATGACCGCCGTCGGTGACCAGGAGGTGCACTTCCCGGCGCTGCTGCCGGCGGAGCCGTACCGGACCAGCGGGCGGTGGACGGAGTACGGCGACGACATCTTCACCCTCGCGGACCGGAAGGGCGCCGAGCACCTGCTCGCCCCGACCCACGAGGAGATGGCCGCGCTGCTGGTCAAGGACCTCTTCTCCTCGTACCGGGACTTTCCGGTGACGCTCTTCCAGATCCAGACGAAGTTCCGGGACGAGGCCCGGCCCCGGGCCGGCCTGCTGCGCGGGCGCGAGTTCCTGATGAAGGACGCCTACTCGTTCGACCTGGACGAGGCCGGTCTGCAAGCGGCGTACGCCCGGCACCGCGAGGCCTACACAAGGGTCTTCGACCGGCTCGGGCTGGACTACACGGTGGTGCACGCGATGTCCGGGGCGATGGGCGGCTCGGCGTCGGAGGAGTTCCTGGCCGCCACGCCGGTCGGCGAGGACAGCTTCGTCGGCTGCACCGCCTGCGACTACGCGGCCAACACCGAGGCGGTGGTGACCCGCGCCCCGGCGGCCGGGGACCCGGACGCCCACCCGGCGCTGGAGGTGCACGACACCCCGGAGACCCCGACCATCGCCTCGCTGGTCGAGCTGGCGAACGCGCGCGGCCTCGGCGGCCGGCGCGACTGGACCGCGGCGGACACCCTGAAGAACGTGGTGCTGACCGTACGTCGGCCCGGCGCCGAGGAGTCCGAGCTGCTGGTGATCGGGGTGCCCGGGGACCGGGAGGTGGACCTCAAGCGGGTCGAGGCGGCGCTGCACCCGGCCGCGGTCGCGGTCTTCGACGACTGGCCGGCCCACCCCGAGCTGGTCCGCGGGTACATCGGGCCGCAGATCCTGGAGAAGCTCGGCGTCCGCTACCTGGTCGACCCCCGGGTGGTCACCGGCACCGCCTGGCTGACCGGGGCCAACGAGCCGGGTCGGCACGCGGTCGACGTGGTCTGCGGCCGGGACTTCACCCCGGCGGGCACGATCGAGGCGGCCGAGGTACGCGCGGGCGACCCGTGCCCGGCGTGCGAGGCCGGCGAGCTGACCATGCGGCGGGGCATCGAGGTCGGGCACATCTTCCAGCTCGGCCGGCGGTTCACCGACGCGTTCGCCGTCGACGTGCTCGGCCCGGCGGGCAAGCCGGTCCGGCCGACGATGGGCTGCTACGGCATCGGGGTGTCCCGGGCGGTGGCGGCGGTCGCCGAGCAGCACCACGACGAGCGGGGTCTGGTGTGGCCGGCGGCGGTCGCGCCGTGCGACGTACACCTGGTGGCGGCGGGGAAGGGGCCGCAGCTCGACGCGGCGCTGGACCTCGGCGGACGCCTCTCCGCCGCGGGCCTGCGGGTGCTGGTCGACGACCGCACGCACGTCTCGGCGGGGGTGAAGTTCACCGACGCGGAGCTGATCGGCATCCCGCGCGCCGTCGTGGTCGGTCGCCGGCTCGCCGACGGGTACGTCGAGCTGCGCGACCGGGCCGGCGGCGAGCGGATCGAGCTGCCGCTGGACGGTCTGGTCGAACGGCTGGCCGACGAGGTGCGCGCGGCGCGCCGCGACGGGGTGTAGCGAACGCGCCACGGGGTACCGCTGCGGCATCGACCGAGGTTTGCGGAGGCTCTCATGTACCGGGTCAGCGACGTGATGACGAAGCAGGTGGTCTACCTCCCTGCGGAGACCATGCTGGACGAGGCGGCCAGGGTGATGAAGGAGGCGGACATCGGCGACGTGGTGGTCACCGACGGCGCCACCCTCGCCGGCATGCTGACCGACCGCGACATCGTGGTGCGGGCGGTGGCCGACCGCGCGGACCCGGCCAGCACCACCATCGGCTCGATCATCACCCGCGAGGTGGTGATGATCGAACAGCACTCCACCGCGAGCGAGGCGGCCGCGCTGATGCGCGAGCGCAACATCCGGCGGGTGCTGGTCTGCGACAACGAGCGCAAGCTGGTCGGCATCGTCTCGCTGGGCGACCTGGCCATGCAGCTCGACCCGAACTCCGCGCTCGGCGACATCAGCGAGGCCGCCCCGAACATGTGACCCGGCCGACGCGGCGCCCTCCGCCCGACCCCGGTGGGCGCCGCCCGGACGGCGGTAGCCTGACGGGATGCCCGAGATGCCGACCAAGCTGGCCGAGATCGTCGACGAGTTCGCCGCCGCGCCCCGCGACCTGGTGCTGGAGATGCTCCTCGAGTACGCCGACGTCATCCCGCCGCTGCCCGCGGAGATCGACCGGGAGGGCATGGAGCAGGTGCCCGAGTGCCAGACGGCGTTCTTCCTGCGCGCCCAGGTCCAGCCGAACGGGACGGTGCTCACCTGGTTCGACTGCCCGCCGGAGGCGCCGACCACCCGCGCCTTCGCCGGCATCCTCGCCGAAGGGCTGGCCGGGGCGAACGCCGAGCAGGTGCTGGCCGTGCCGGACGACCTCTACCAGCGGATGGGGCTGGCCCAGGCGATCAGCCCGCTGCGGGTGCGCGGCGGGACCGCGATCCTGGCCCGGCTCAAGCGACAGGTGCGGGAACAAGCCGGCTGAGCTGGGCGTTCACCCCGTTCATGGAGATCGAAATCTACGCCGACGTGGTCTGCCCCTGGTGCTGGATCGGCAAGCGCCGGCTGGAGCAGGCCCTCGAGTCGTACGACGGTGAGGTGACCGTCCGGTACCGGCCGTTCCAGCTGGACCCGACGCCGGTCACCGAGCCGAAGCCGCTGGTCGAGGCGATGGGCGCGAAGTTCGGCGGCCGGCAGCGGGCCGAGGCGATGTTCGCCCAGGTGGCGCAGGTCGCGGCCGGCGTCGGCCTGGAGATGCGCTTCGACCGGGCGGTGCATTCGAACACCTTCGAGGCGCACCGGCTGATCCGGTTCGCCACCGAGCGGGGCCGGGCCACCGAGACCATCGACGCGCTCTACCGGGCGCACTTCACCGACGGGATCGACGTCGGCTCGAAGGACGCGCTGGTCAAGCTCGCCGCCGAGGTCGGGCTGGACGAGGCCGAGACCCGGGAGTACCTGGACTCGAACGTCGGTCGGCGCGAGGTCGCCGCCGACCTGGCCGCCGCCCATCAGCTCGGGGTGACCAGCGTGCCGACCTTCGTGCTGGCCGGTAAGTACGCCGTCACCGGCGCGCAGGAGCCGGAGACGCTGCTCGCCGCCCTCCGCGAGGTGGCGCAGCGGGAGTCGGCGGCCTGACAGCCGGGCGTCCCGGACACCATCGACGATCGTGATGTTTCACGTGCAACGGAATCGACGTCCGCGATGATCTAGGCCGGCCTGGCCAGCCCCTCCACCACCGTCGCGCCGGGCAGCGCGCCGAGCGCCGGCCCGGGCAGCGCGATCTTGCTGTGCCGTACGCCGGATCCGATGATCACGTGCGGCACGGCGATCACCCGCGAGTCGACCAGGACCAGCCACTGCTCCGGCAGACCGATCGGCGTGATGCCGCCGTACTCCATGCCGGTCAGCTCCACCGCGTCGGCCATCGGCGCGAAGCTGGCCTTGCGGACGTCGAGCGTCCGGCGGACCACGCCGTTCACGTCGGCCCGGGTGGTGGCGAGCACGATGCAGGCCGCGTACCGGATCTCGCCCTCCCGCTTGCCGGCGACCACCACGCAGTTGGCCGACACGTCGAGGCCCACCTCGTACGCCGCGCAGAAGGCGGCCGTGTCGGCCAGCTCGGCGTCGATCGGCGCGACCAGCACGTCGTCCACGTCGACCGGCGCCTCCGCCGGCCACTGCTCGATCGCGGCGGCCACCGGCCGCGCCAGCAGGTCCAGCCGGGCGCGGGCCGGCTCGGTCTTCAGCGTCCCCATCACGGGTGCGATCCTCGCACCCGCGCCCCGGATCCGCTCGGCGGGCCCGGCCGGCCCCACCCCGATCAGCTCCCGGTGAGGAAGGCGTTCTCGCGGGCGAAGGTGCGGTCCTGCAGGGCGGCGAGCTGCTCCGCGCGGGCCAACCGGGCCCGCTGCGCTTCCACGTCCTCCAGGCCGTGCCGGACACCCAGCCGGATCACGCCGTAGAGGAAGACGAAACCGAACATGTAGAGGATCACCGTGGTGACGAGAACCAGCATGCCGCCACGGTAGAGCGAAGGTGAATCGCAGACGCGTTCATCTCCGCCCGGTTCCCCCGTACGTGTCCGGCAGCACGACCCGGCCCGCGAGCAGCACGCCGAGCAGCCCGCAGCCGGCCGCCACCGCGAGGGTGGCCGCATACCCGGCCGGACCGGGTGCCGCACCCGCGGCGAGCACCGCGCCGGTCAGCGCGAGCACGGTGGCGGCGAACAACGAGTCGCCCAACTGCAGCGAGGAGCTGTTCAGGCCCTGCTCACCGGGGGCGGAGAGAGCCAGGGTGAGCACCGACAGGGACGGGTAGAGCAACCCCATGCCGAGCCCGGCGGTGGCCCAGCCGAGCACCGCGAAGGGCACCGGCACGGCCGGCACGACGGTCAGCGCCACCACGGCCGTACCGGCGGTGATGCAGCCCAGCCCGGCCCGGGGCAGCGTGGCGGCGGAGCGCGGGGCGCGCAGCCGCCCCTGCAGCCAGGAGCCGGCCGACCAGGAGACCGCGCCCACGGTCAGCACCAGACCCGCCGCGGTCGGGGCGAACCCCCGCTCCCGGGAGAGCATCAGCGGGATCACCACCTCCGCCCCGGCGAACGCCGCCGAGGCGAGACCACGCAGGCCGATCACCGTCGGCAGCCCCCGCCGGGCCCGCAGGAAACCCGCCGGCAGCAGCCGCGGCGCGCAGCCGAGCAGCCCCACCAGGGCCACCGCCACCAGCCCGACCGCGAGCACACCGCGCTGCTGCCCCCCGTAGTGCAGCAGTGCGGCGCTCGCCCCCGCCCCGCAGGCCCAGCCGATCCGGGCCCACGCGCCGGCCGACGGCCGGACCGACGCCGACGCGCCGAGCGCCCGCAGCCCCGGCTGGATCAGCAGCACCGCCGGCACCGCGACCGCCGGCACCGCCAGGAAGACCCACCGCCAGCCCAGGTGCTCGACGATCAGGCCGGCCACCGCAGGACCGACCAGCGACGGTACGACCCAGGCCGCCGCGAACGCGGCGAAGACCCGCCGCCGCAGCTCCTCCGGGTACGCCTGACCCACGATCACGTAGAGCGCCACCGAGAGCAGGCCCGAACCGAAGCCCTGCACCACCCGACCGACGACCAGCACCCCCATCGCCGGCGCGGCACCGGCGACGAGCACCCCCACCACGAACCAGCCGACCCCGTGCCACATCGGCCCCCGGGGTCCACGCGCGTCGCACCAGATGCCGGAGACCACCATCGCGACCACGCCGGAGGCGAACGGGCCACCGAAGGCGAGCGCATACAGGGCCAGCCCGTCCAGGCTGCGCGCGACCGTCGGCATGGCGGTGCCGACGGCCAGGGCCTCGAACGCCAGCAGGGACACCAGGGCGACGCTGCCCACCGTCATCGCCCGCAGGCGCGGGGCGTACAGATGCTCGGGCGGGGCGGCCGGAGCGGCGGTGGCGGTCACCGGCGGTCGGCGCGAGGTGTGATCGGCATGGCCTCAGCCTCGGCCCTCAACCCGGGTTGAGGTCAACCGTGAGCCCGGTCTCGTCACGCCGACTCCAGCGCCTCGCCCACCCCCTTCACCAGCCCGGACATGTGCTGGTCGGCCAGCAGGTGCCCGGCGGTGATCACCAGCGCCAACGGCCACTCGATGACCTGCAACGCGGCCAGCACCCCGAGCCCCGCGTAATAGGCGACCTTGTCCGGCGGCGGCACCGCCACCTCGCCGAGCATCGGGATCTCCACCCGCCGGCCGTACGTGCGGAGCGTCTCCTGCGCCCCACTGAGGTTTCGTGTCAGCGCGCTCATCCGGCCTCCCCCGGTTCAGCCGTCATCGGCGTCCGACCGGCATTCCACCGGCAACCCCGTCCATGCCCCTGGTCAGCCGGGAAACTTCCCCTGCTCGGGGGGCATAACGGACTCTCCGCCGGGAAGCCAGGCCGCCGGGACGAGGCGTGGGAGGCGAGATGGCGTACGGCGAGCGCGGCTGCGGCACCGGGGAGCAGGGCCGGCGACTCGGCCGTACCGCTCGATGACACCGCTGGGCCGGGTCGCCGGCCGGCTCCTACCGCCGGTCGGCGTGCCGGAGACCGTCGTGCACGCGGTCCGTACCGTCGCCGCCGCCTTGCCGGACGCGGCCCGCGGCGTCGCGTCCGCCCTGCCGGACGCGGCCCGGGCCGCCACCTCGGCGGTGCCCGCCGGTAAGGCCGTGCCGGAGGCGGTCGCCGGCACCGCACGCGGCGTCGGCGACGCCGCGGCCCGGCTGGCCCGGGTGGCCGGGCTGACCAGCCGCCGGGTCTCGTCCCGGGACGGCCGGCACCACATCGAGGTGCACGGCGTCTGCCAGGACGGCGGAGACCGGCTGGCCCGCCAGGTCGAGCAGGCGTTGGAGCAGATGTCCGGGGTGGCCTGGGCCCGGGTGAACGCCCCCTCCGGGCGGGTGGTGGTGGCCGTCGAGGAGCCGAAGCCGAAGCTGCGCGACCTGATCGCCACGATCGCCCGGACCGAGCGGGTCTGCCCGCACGAGCTCGACCCGGACGTTCCACCGCCGCAACCGCCCGAGGAGGGACCGCGTACCCCCCGCACCCTCGGCGCGCTGGCCTCCGACGCGCTCGGCCTGACCATCTCGGCGGCCACCCGGATCCTGCCGTTCACCCCGGTCCCCGGCGAGGTCGCCGGCTTCCTCACCGCGGTCGACCTGCACCCGAAACTGCACGCCCTCGCCGACCGGGGACTGCGCGCGGACCCCCGCGCCCAGCTGCTCTTCCCGCTCGCCGAGGCGGTCGCCCAGGGGCTCGCCGGCGGCTGGGCCGGGATCGTGCTGGACGGCGCGCAGCGGGTGGTGCAGTGGGGTGAGGCACGCGCCCAGCAAGCCGCCTGGTCGAAGGCCGAGCCGAGGCTGACCGGCGACCCGGAGCGGGCGGTCGCCCGGGTACCCGCCGGCGGACGCCCCTGTCCGGCGCCGCCGGGCCCGGCCGAACGGTACGTGAGCCGGTCGCTCGCGGCGGGCGCCGCCGCCGGCGCGGTCGCGGCGCCGGTGGCCGGCCCGAAGCGGGCCGCCGCGCTGGCGCTCTCCGCGCTGCCCAAGGCCCCGGGGAACGGCCGCGAAGGATATGCGGCCCAGCTCGGCCGGATGCTGGCCCGGCGCGGTGTGATCGTGATGGACCGGCGTGTGCTGCGCGAGCTCGACCGGATCGACACGGTGGTGCTGGACGCGGCGGTCCTCGGCTCGGACCGGGGCGTGCTGGCCGACCTGGCGCCGCTGCCCGGAGCGGACACCGGTCAGGTCGCCGCGCGGGCGTTCGCACTCTTCGACCCGGAGGCCCCCGACGAGGTGCGGGAGGCCGAAGGGTGGCGGCTCGGGCCACTGGACCGGATCGCCGCCGACGACCCCGGCGACACCCCCGACAGCCGCCGGCTCCGGGACGGCGGGGGCACCCTGCTCGGTCTCGCCGAGGGCGACACCCTCGCCGCGGTGCTGCGGGTGGAACCCGCACCGGCGCCCGGCGTCGACGCCCTCCCCACCGCCACCCGCCAGGCCGGACTGCGGCTGGTGGTGGCCGGTGACGACGACGGCCGGCACGACTTCGCCGACGCCGTGCTGCCCGGCGGCCCACGGCTCACCGAGTCGGTACGCGCCCTGCAGCGCGACGGCGCGGTGGTCATGCTGGTCTCCGGCGAACGCTCGGCGCTCGGTGCCGCCGACTGCGGGCTGGGCGTCGCCGACCCGGACGACCTCCCGCCATGGGGCGCCCACCTGCTGGTCGGTGCCGACCTGCGGATCCCCGCGCTGCTGATCGAGGCGACCGGGGTGGCGCGGCGGATGGTCGGGCAGAACATCCGGATCGGGATGGCCGGCAGCGGCCTCGGCGCGCTCAGCGCGTTCACCGCCGACCCGCAACTGCTCCCCGGCCGCACGATGGGCGCGGTGAACGGCGCCGCCGCGCTCGCCTTCGCGCACGGCGTGTGGCGGGCCCGGCGGCTGCCGGACCGGACCGGCCGGTCCGCACCGACGGTGTCCGCCTGGCACCTGATGCCGGTGGAAACCGTGCTGGGACAACTCGACACCGGCCCGGACGGGCTCAGCACGGCCGAGGCGGCCCGCCGGCGCGGAGCGGTCACCGGCGAGGCCGCCGGGCCGTCCGGGCTGCTCCGGGCGTTCGTCGACGAGCTGACCAACCCGCTCACCCCGGTGCTCGCCGCCGGGGCGGTGCTCTCCGCCACGTTCGGCTCGCTGGTCGACGCCGCCCTGGTCGGCGGGGTGGTGGGCGGGTCGGCGCTGATCGGCGCGGTGCACCAGCGCAACACCGAACGCTCCCTCGCCGAGCTGCTGACCCGCGCGGCGGTGACCGCGCGGGTCCTCCGCGACGGCGCGGAGCAGGTGGTCGCGGCGGAGGAGTTGGTGCCGGGAGACGTGGTCGCGGTCGGCCCCGGCGACGCGATCCCCGCCGACTGCCGGGTGCTCACCTCCGACGGGCTGGAGGCCGACGAGTCGTCGCTGACCGGGGAGTCGTTGCCGGTGGGCAAGACCGCGGACCCGGTGGTGGCCGCCGTCGTCGCCGACCGGCGGTCGATGCTGTACGAGGGCACCACCGTCGCCGCCGGGCACGGCACCGCCGTGGTGGTGGCGACCGGCGACGAGACCGAGGCGGGACGCAGCCTCGCGCTCGCCCGCGAGGCACCGCCGGCCAGCGGCGTGGAGGCGCGGCTGGGCTCGCTCACCAGTGCCGCGCTGCCGCTGGCCGCCGGCTCGGCGATCGCGGTGGCCGGGGCGGGGCTGCTCCGGGGCGTACCGCTGGCGGAGACGGCGGCGACCGCCGCGAACCTGGCCGTCGCCTCGGTGCCGGAGGGATTGCCATTCCTGGTCAGCGCCGCGCAGCTGGCGGCGGCCCGCCGGCTCGCCGAACACGGCGCCCTGGTCCGCAACCCGCGCACCATCGAGGCGCTGGGCCGGGTGGACGTGCTCTGCTTCGACAAGACCGGCACGCTGACCGAAGGGAAGCTGCTGCTCGCCGGGGTGGGCGACGGCGGCGGCCGGTACGCCCCGCCGGACCGGCTGGACGAGCCGCTGCGGCTGACCCTGGCCACGGCGCTGCGCGCCACCCCCGCCGCGGCCGACCCGGACGAGCTGCCCCAGCAGACCGACCGGGCGGTACGCCGCGGCGCGGGCACCGCTGGAGTGGACGAACGGACCGGCGCGGCGGGGTGGGAGGCGGTGGGCGGGCTGCCGTTCGAGCCGTCCCGGGGCTACCACGCCACGGTCGGGCGGACCGGGGGCCACCTGCTGCTGAGCGTGAAGGGCGCACCCGAGACGGTGCTGCCGCGCTGCACGGCCCGGCGTACCGCCGCGGGGGACGAGCCGTTGGACGAGGCGGGCCGGGCCGAGCTGCACGGGATGCTCGCCGAACGGGCCGGGGCCGGGCACCGGATCCTCGCCGTCGGCGAGTGCGCGGTCGGCGCGGAGACGGTGACCGACGAGCAGGTCGAGGGACTGGTCTTCGTCGGCTTCCTGGCGCTCGCCGACGGGGTCCGGGAGAGCGCCGCGCCCGCCGTGCGGCGGATCCGGCAGGCCGGCGTGCACACCATCATGATCACCGGGGATCACCCGGCCACCGCCGAGGCGATCGCGTCGATCATCAGCCCCGACCACGGCGAGCAGCGCGTGGTCACCGCGACCGAGCTGGACCGACTGAACGACGAGGCCCTGGCCGACCGGCTCACCAACACGGACGTGGTCGCCCGCTGCACCCCCGCCCACAAGGTACGCATCATCCAGGCGTTGCAGCGGCACGGCCGGACGGTGGCGATGACCGGGGACGGCGCCAACGACGCGCCGGCGATCCGGCTCGCCGACGTGGGCATCGCCCTCGGCCAGCGGGGCACACCGGCGGCCCGCGCCGCGGCCGACCTGGTGGTCACCGACGACCGCCTGGAAACGATCATCGCCACCCTGGTCGAGGGGCGGGCGATGTGGTCCTCGGTCCGCCACGCGCTGAGCATCCTGGTCGGCGGAAACCTCGGCGAGATCGGGTTCAGCGTGCTGACCGCGGCGGCGACCGGCCGGTCCGCGCTGACCGGCCGGCAACTGCTCCTGGTCAACCTGCTCACCGACCTTGCCCCGGCGCTGGCCATCGCGGTCCGGCCGCCCGCCGCCGACGGAGCCGAAGACCTGCTGCGGGAGGGGCCGGACACCTCGCTGGGCGAGACGATGACCCGGGAGATCGCGCTGCGGGCCGCCGCCACCACGCTGGGCGCGACGGCCGGCTGGACGTTGGCGCGGTACACCGGGCGACCGCAGCGGGCCGGCACGGTCGCCCTCGCCTCCCTGGTCGGCACCCAGCTCGGGCAGACGGTGCTGGCCGGCGGGACCAGCCCCACCGTGCTGGCGTCCGCCGTCGCGTCGATCGGCGTGCTGGTCGCCGTGGTGCAGACGCCCGGGGTCAGCCAGTTCTTCGGCTGCACCCCGCTCGGGCCGGTGGGCTGGTCCATCGCCGCCGGGTCGGCGCTCGGCGCCACCTTCGCCAACGGCGCGCTGACCCGGCTCGTCGACCGCCTCCCACAGCCCGGCGTCCGCCGCTGACCCCACCGGCCTGACGGCGCCGCCCGGCAGCGGATCGCCGCCCGCCCCGGCGTGGGCCGGAGGGGCGGCGACATGTGCGACCGGTCAGGAACGCTCGGAGATGGCCTCGATGAGGTCGCCCACCGGGCGCTCCGGCAGCGAGCGGGCCACGTCGGCGACGGCCACGATGCCGACGAGTTCGTGCCCGTCGATCACCGGCAGCCGGCGTACCTTGTGCTTGCCCATGGTCCGCAGGATCTCGGCCGCGTCGTCGTCCGCACCGATGGTCACCGCCTCACCCTGGGCCAGCTCGCCGGCGGTCACGCTGCCCGGGTCGCGGCCCTCGGCGAGCACCTTCACCACGATGTCCCGGTCGGTCAGCATGCCCTTGAGCCGGTTGTCGTCGCCGCAGATCGGCAGCGAACCGACGCCCAACTGGGCCATCCGCCGGGCCGCGGTCTTGAGATCGTCCTGTTCCCGGACACAGCTCACGTCGCTGGTCATGATGTCGCGTGCGGTCGGCATGGGCATCACACCTCACTTTCGGGGGGTTGTTACCTGTTTCCTACCCCCGCCGCCGGGATGCATGCCGGCACATGGACGGCGACCTGGCGGGAACGCAGGCCACGGAGGTGATCGGCATGGCGTTCGTCCAGGTCATCGAGTACGAATCGGACCGCCCCGCCGACGTGCGGGCACTGAGCGAGGAGTGGGGACAGCAGCAACTGTCGAACGCCCCGGCCCGGCTGACCGTCGCCGAGGACCGGGAGCGGCCCGGACACTTCGTGATGGTCGCCGAGTTCGACAACTACGAGCAGGCCATGGCGCACAGCGCCCAGCCCGAGACCGGCCGGTACGCCGACCGGATGCGCGGCCTGGCCAAGGGCGAACCGCGCTACGTCAACCTGGAGATCGTCCAACGGGAGGTCTGAGGACGGTGTGGTCCTCACGAGCATCTCGCCGGCCCCGAGCGGCACCTCGCGGCCGGCCTGACGCGTGGTGCTCGCCGGCCTGTCAGTGCCCCTCTGCGCACGGTGCGTTGACTAGCTTGTGGGGATGGTCCACGACGAGCAGGCCCTGACGACCCGTCCGAAGACCCCGATTCCGGCCGCCGCACCACCGGCCGCCCGGTGTAGCGGCGACCGCGGTTGGGAAACAGTGACGTGGTGCTGAGACGTCTGCTGAATGGCCGCTACCTGTCCGAGGAGCTGCTGGGCACCGGCGGCATGGGCGAGGTGTGGCGGGGGCGGGACCTGCGGCTGGACCGGCCGGTGGCGATCAAGGTGCTCACCGCGGCCGGCCTCGACGAGCCGATGGCCGCCGAACGCTTCGACCGCGAGGCCCGTGCGGCGGCCCGGCTGACCCACCCCCACATCGTCGCCGTGTACGACTTCGGCACCGAGGAGCACGACTCCTACCTGGTGATGGAGCTGGTGGAGGGGCGAACCGTCGCGGCGCTGATCGCCGACGGCCCGCTCCCTGTCGAGCAGGCGGTGTCGATCGCGATGCAGGCCTGCGACGGAATCGCCGCCGCGCACGCGGCCGGGGTGGTGCATCGGGACGTCAAGCCCGGCAACCTGATCGTGACTCCGTCCGGCACGGTGAAGATCTGCGACTTCGGCATCGCCCGGCTCCCGCAGGCGGTCGGGCAGAACACCCTCACCGGTCCGGCGACGAAGCTGGGGACCAGCTCTTACATGTCGCCGGAGCAGGCGCTCGGCCGGCCGGTCGACCCCCGTACCGACCTCTACAGTCTGGGCTGCACGCTCTACGCGATGCTCGCCGGCATCCCGCCGTTCTTCGGGGACCCGCTCAGCGTCCTGCACCAGCACGTCAACGAGCCGCCCCCGCCGCTGCGCACGCGCCGACCCGACGTGGCGGTCGACCTGGACGCCCTGGTGTCCGAGCTGCTCGCCAAGGACCCGGCCGACCGGCCGACCGACGCCGCTGCGGTCCGGGTCCGGCTCGCGGCGCTGCTGGCCTCGTCCGATGCCGCGACGGCGGCCGCCGCGCCGGTCGCGGTGGTGGCGGCCGGCGCGGCCGGTCTCGCCGGCGCCGACCCGATCCCCGGCGGTCCCGAGGTGGCAGGTCGGGGCCCGGACGCTCCGGGCGGGGACGTCGCCGGCGTACCCGCTCCGGCGGAACGCGGCCCCGGCAACCGGCGGGTTCCGACCCGGCGCTGGCGTCGCCTCCTGCTGGCGGCGGCCGCCGTGCTGGGTGTCGCGCTGCTCGCGCTCGCCACCGTCGCGCAGCTGACCCCGGACACCGACTCGTCCCTCGCCGAACCCACCGTGTCCCCCGCCTCCGTCCCCGCCACGACCACCGGCGCCCAGCCGAGCGGGCCAGCGGTCCCGGTCACCGTCGCGCCGACCAGGCCGTCGCTCGCCTCCGCGACCCGCACCCCGGCCAGCCGGACGCCCAGCCCGCGGGCCACCTCGCGTACGCCGAGCCCGACCCCGCCCGCGGACCCCATCGTCGCCATGCGCCTGTCGATCCAGGAGCAGGTGGAGGCCGGCCAGTTGAACCCGGACGCGGCCAAGGACCTGCACGCCAAGGTGGACGCGATCGCCAAGGAGATCACCGAGGGCGACGCGGACCAGGCGGAGGAGCAGATCAAGAAGCTGCGCGACAAGCTGTCCGAGCTGCTGCGGGGCGGCAAGCTGACCGCCGACGGGTACGACACCCTCAGCGCGGACGTCGACCGGATCGCGGCCGAGCTGCCGTAGGCGCGCGTCCGGCCCGGAATGAAACTGTCGAGCTGATCGCCGGAGCCCACGCGGCGACCAAGGTGGTCGGCGTCTGGACCTGTGGGCGTCAGTGCCAGGTGGCCGCGGCCCGCCGCAACCGGTCGTTGATCGCCCGTCCCACCCCGACGTCCGAGACCGGCTCGGCGACGATCTCGGTCACCCCGGCCGCGTCGAGCCGGTGCAGCGCCTCGAAGAGCCGCGCGGCCGCCGCGGTCAGGTCACCCTCCGGCGACAGCACCTCCACGGCAGCCCAGTCGCCCGCCACCGGCCGCTCCCGGAAGGCGAGGAAACCCCGCCGGCCACCGCCGCCGGCTGCCTGCTCCGCCGTCCCGATCCGCAACGGGGTACGCGGCGCGTAGTGCGCGGCCAGCGTCCCGGGCGCCACCGGCTGGCCGGAGCTGCCCGGCCGTACGGTGACCGGCCCGACCGCCTCGACCAGCGCCTCCACCGGCAGCGCGCCCAGCCGGAGCACCACCGGCCGGTCGCCCCGCGCGTCCACGATGGTCGACTCGATGCCGCATCGGGTCGGTCCGCCGTCCAGCACCACGTCCACCGCGTCGCCCAGCCCGGCCACCACGTGCTCGGCCCGGGTCGGGCTGAGCTGCCCGAACCGGTTGGCGCTGGGGGCGGCCACCGGCACCCCGGCGGCGGCGATCAGCGCCCGGGCGGACGGCTCGTCCGGCACCCGGACCGCCATGGTGTCCAGCCCGGACGTGACGATCGGCGGGATCGCCGCCGGCCGGTCCACGATGAGGGTGAGCGGGCCCGGCCAGAAGCGCTCGACCAGCGCGGCCACCGCCGGCGGCACCGCGCCGACCAGTGCCGGCAGGTCGGCCGCGTCGGCCAGGTGGGTGATCAGCGGGTCGAAGCTCGGCCGGGCCTTCGCCTCGAAGATCCGCGCCGCCGCCCGGGCATCCAGGGCGTTCGCGCCCAGCCCGTAGACCGTCTCGGTGGGGAAGGCGACCAGCCCTCCGGCACGGAGGACGGCGGCGGCTTCGGCGATGCCGCTGTCGGCCGGCAGGACGCGCGGGGATCCGGTGGTCACGCACCGACGCTAGCCTGCCGCCCTTCCCGCGGTACGACGGGTCGGCGGAGACGGTGGCCGTCGATCTATCCTTCGCCCCATGCGGACGCGTCTCCGGATCGCGCTCGGTCTGGCGCTGGCCGGAGCGCTCGACTGGGAGCTGAGCCAGCCGCGCCCGTCGCCCCCTCGCCCCGCAACCCGACTGACGATGCGCCGCTTCTGGTACGCGGTGGCGGGAGTCCTCGCGCTGGTCGGCTGCCTCGGCCTGACCACCACCGTCCCCGCGGTGCGGCGGGCGATCTCGCCGCGGGCCGAACCGGCGCCGCTCCCGCTGCAGGTCACCGGCTCCCGGTACGACCGGTTCACCGTCGACCTCGACCGGCCCGGCCGATACGCCGTCTGGGCCACCCGGCCCACCACCGCGCCGGACCGCGATCGCTGCGGGACGACCGGTCCGGACGGGCGGGCGGTGCCGACGACCGAACCGGGCCGGGTCGTCGAGTGGACCGAGGTCGCCACCGACGACACCCTCTGGTCCTGGCTGGCGAGCGTCGACGCCCGGCCGCCGGCAGGTACGCGTTCTCCTGCCGGCTGGACCCCGACTCGCCCGGCCAGCAGTACGCGGTGACGAGTGCGCCGGACGCCCGGCTCGGCGTCCGCCTCTGGCTGGAGCGACACCAGGGCCTGCTGGTGGCCGCCCTACCGGCCGGCGCGGTGATCCTGTTGATGACGGCGACCTGGCGGCGGCGGGACGGGAACGAGGGCCGGTTTCACAAGCGTCGGCGGGTATCCGGCGACCGTGACCGTCGGGACCTGCTCGCCCAGAAGCCGGCCGGCCCGCACTGATGCGTTCGCATCGCGGTCACCGGGGGCAA
Organism: Micromonospora sp. IBHARD004; assembly: GCF_052814115.1. Taxonomy (NCBI): domain Bacteria; kingdom Bacillati; phylum Actinomycetota; class Actinomycetes; order Micromonosporales; family Micromonosporaceae; genus Micromonospora; species Micromonospora sp. IBHARD004. The sequence goes on along the minus strand of NZ_CP199934.1, from coordinate 24,480 downwards.
CCTGCTGGGGGAAACTCGGTTGCTGGTGCGGAGACGGTGCGCCGAGGATGACCCGATGGGTGCCGTCAAGATGCACGCCGACGAGGTCGAGACCGACGTCGAGCTCGTACGTCGTCTGCTCGCCGGTCAGTTCCCGCACTGGGCCGACCTGCCGATCCAGCCGGTCGCCTCGTACGGGACCGACCATGACATCTACCGGGTTGGTGAGCGGCTTTCCGTTCGGCTGCCCCGGATCGGCTGGGCCACCGGACAGGCGGCGAAGGAAGCCGAGTGGCTGCCCCGGCTCGCGCCGCACCTCCCGCTCGCCCTTCCCGCCCCGCTGGCGATGGGCGGACCCGCCGAGGGCTACCCCTTCGCCTGGTCCGTGTACGAGTGGCTGGCCGGCGAGAACGCCAACGGCACCATCGACGACCTGGACCGGGCCGCCGTCGACCTCGCCGCGTTCATCACCGCGCTGCGACGGATCGACACCACCGGCGCGTTCCCCCGGGCACCCCGCGCCCGGGGCGGGGCGCTGGCCGAATTCGACGACGGCGTACGCCGGTCCGTCGAGCAGCTCGGCGACCGGATCGACGGTCCGGCCACCCTCCGCTCCTGGCAGGAGTCCCTGGACGCGCCGGCGTGGGACGGGCCGGAGGTCTGGGTGCACGGGGACCTGCTGCCGGGCAACCTGCTGGTATTGGACGGGCGCCTCTCCGCAGTCATCGACTTCGGTGGCTTGAACGTGGGCGATCCGGCGTGTGACCTGCAGCCGGCGTGGAACGTGTTCGCCGGGAGCAGCCGGCGGCGGTTCCGCACCGAACTGGACGTCGACGAGGCGTCCTGGCTGCGCGGCCGGGGCTGGGCGCTCTTGCAGGCGGTGATCGCCATGCCCTACTACTGGGAGACCAATCCCGGCATCATCCGCCAGGTGTCACACGCGCTCTCCCAGGTCCTCGCCGCCTCGTCCCGCTGACAGGAGTAAGCCTGTCGCACCCGCTCGGTAAGAAGAGGCACGTGAACGGGCAGCCAGGTGGAGCAACTTGGTATCGGGCGGCGCGGGTTCGTCTCGAGGCGTACGACCCAGGCTGGCCAGTGCGTTATGCCGAGGAAGCCGAGCTGTTGGTTCACACACTCCGGCACCACCTGGTTGCGGTCGAACACGTCGGAAGCACATCAATCCCTGGCCTGGCAGCGAAGCCGGTCATCGACATCCTGGCCGCGGTCCGCAACTTCGACGGCTTTCCGCAGGTCGTTGAGCGCCTACAAGGAATCGGCTACATCTACACACCCGAATCCGAGGCGGACGATCCGCGCCGCCGGGTCTTCCGGAAGGGTCCCGAAGACATCACGTGTCTCCGAACCCATCACCTCCACATCACCGAGCATGGCAGTCACTACTGGCGTCGCCTTGTCGCCTTCCGCGACCACCTCCGCTCGCATCCAGAAGACGCCGGCTCGTACCTCATCCTCAAACGCGACCTCGCCGCCCGGCACGCGGCCGATCCTGGCCGCTACACCAGCGACAAGCGCGAGTTTGTCAGCGAGATAGAGAAGAGGGCCGGCGTTCCAGCTGTATGAGGAAGCGACGGGGCTCGAACCCTGAACTGCCTGTGGCCGGCAGCCCGCCCGCAAACGGACCGAGCACAGCCGGCGCAGGGATCACCTGCTTGACCGGGGCAGAGCACTTCGGGACCATGCGCGGGACGAGGCGACCGGGGGAACCACATGCACATGCGCCGCACGTTCGAGGTGACCGACGACTCGGGCTTTCTCGCTCTGGTCGACCACCACGCTTACCAGGGCTTCGTCCACGCCGACTGGACGTACGACACGCTGTTGGACCACTTTCGCGCTGCGATAACAGAGCGATCTCTGCTGGTGTGGGGCACCGGCCGGGAAGACGTGTGGACCGTGGACGTCGTGGTCGACGGACTCGCGCCGCCAACGGGGTTTCGGCGAACGATCGGGCCGATCCACGTGACGGCCGGGCAGCTCCACCTGACCAACTACGAGTCTCTGACGATGGCCGCACAGTTCGGTCAGGTGCGCCTGCCCGAACCGCACCTTCCAGGACCTGGATTTCGAGCTACCTACCGGAACGTACGGCTGTCAGATCGTGCAGCTCGATGATCCGGATGGCGACCTCCCGGACGACGACGGGCGTACTGGGCCGGACTTCGTCCTCACCCTCACAACCGGCCGCAATGTCGAGCCGTGGCGAGAGCCAGCGTGGCACGAGGGTTAGCCCGTAGCCGCACCGCCAGTTTGGAAAACCGCTGCTCACCGGCCGTTGACGGGGCGCAACCTCTACCTCCGAGCGACCCGTTCCGCGCGCTTGCGATACAGGACGCACCGACGCAGTGGGCCCACTGCCACCTCTGGATCGTCGAAGTCCTCAGCCGAGTCCGTGGTCATGCCGATCCGGCGCATCACCGCCTGCGAGCGCAGGTTCATCCTCGTGGTGATCGCCAGAATCTCGGGCAACCTGAGGGTGTCGAAGCCGTACCGCAGCGCGGCGAGCGCCACTATCCGACCCGGTCGGGGAGGGTAAAGCACTATCCGAGGCCCGCCGGGGCCTCGGATCTTGCTGCTGACAGTCCGCGTCCATCCCCGTCCGGTTGGACCCGACGGTGTTGCAGTCAGGACCAGGACGCCTTCCATCGCTCGATGCGGCTGGGCCCTGAGGAGGTTTCCTGGCGCGCCCTCTACGTGCCGTGTGCCTCCAGGGCGTCGAGGTCTCGCTCGGCGTACAGCCGGTGCTCCCACTCTTCGTTGAGGATGATCAACAGGCACTCGCGCACCGGGTAGCTGCGGGGCTCCGGCCAGCCGGGCGCCTCGACCGGTTTGGTGTGGCCCTCCAGCGACTCGTCGGTCAAACCGTCGATGACCTGGCGCACGGTGGACATCCGGTCGTGGCGCAGCTCGAGCACCGCGTCGAGCGAGGGTCGTGCGTCACGGTCGCGCGGCACCCCCGGCGTGTCGGGCATCTCATCCCAGGGCAGGTCCAGGGGGTCCCACGGCGCCGAATCGCCGAGGATCGCCCGCCTGATCCAGGAGTCGGTGGCGAACACCAGATGACGCAGCGTCTCGATGAACGACCACTCGCCGTCGACCGACTCGTGCAGCAGCTCAGGTCGCAGGCGGCGGGCCCGCTCGACGGTCTCGCCCCAGAGCCGCTCCAGGATGTCCCACCCCTCGCGGAAGCCGGCTGGGTCTGTCGGGCGCATCTTGGCCCGGTCCGGGTATCGCCTGTTGAGCTCGGCGTTGACCAGGGGCCCGACGTCAACGCCATTGATCGTCAGGCTCTCGACCTCGCCGTGGATGTCCACGTCGACCAGCTCGACACCGCGCATCAGGACCCTGTGCAGATAGACACCGCGGAAACGGGCGTCGGTCAGGTCGACGGCGTGGAACTGCGCGCCGCTCAGGTCAACGCGACCGAACCGCGAGCCACGAAGATCGGCACGAATGAATTCAGCCATGCGACGACGCTATCGCCACCTGCTGACAGTCCGCCTGCCGCGAAATGGCCGGGTGGCCGGTACCGGCGGGGATCCTCGGGGACCTGGTCCTCACCGACGACGCGTCCGGTGCCGAGCGGCAGTATCGAGCGTCCGGGAGGCTTGCCGCTCGGCCTTGAAGCTCGAAACCATGGTCCTGCTTGTCAACGCGGGGCGGCGACGCGCCAACTCGGTTACTACGCTGCCGGGATGGCTACGGGTCACGACGGGACAGAGTCGGTGTCGGAGTTCCCGCCAACGCAGGCGGCTGGCCGGGGGCGTGCCTGGTACCGAGGTGACTGCCACGTCCATTCGGTCTACTCGAACGGCGGAGAGCTGACGCCGGAGCAGCTTGCGGCCGGTGCCCGCGAGGCGGGGCTGGACTTCCTCGCGACCACCGAGCACAACACCTCCGAGGCGCACAGCGCCTGGGGTTCCCACGCCAACGATCTGCTGGTGATCCTGGGCCAGGAGGTCACCACCCGGACCGGGCACTGGCTGGCGCTCGGCATCGACCCGGGACAGGTGATCGAATGGCGGTATGGCCTACGCGACGACGTGGTGGACCAGCATCTGAACCAGGTCTTTCAAGCCGGTGGTCTGTGCGTAGCGGCCCACCCGCACGCGCCGTACGCCTCCGGCGTGTTCATGTACCCATACCAGAGGTTCGACGTGGTTGAGGTGTGGAACGGGCTGTGGGCCTCCGGCCGGCCCTGGAACACCGACAACGAGGCGGCACTGGCCGAGTGGGGTCGCAGCCTGGCCGCCGACATCCAGGGTGGGCGGTGGCGGCCGGCGATGGGTAACAGCGACACTCATCTGGAGAACCAGATCGGCATACCGCACACCGTCGTGCTGGCCGAGGAGCTCAGTACTGACGCGATCCTCGCCGGCATCCGTGCCGGCCGGAGCTGGATCGCGGAGTCCGCTGCCGTCGAGCTGTCGCTGACTGTCTCCGCTCGGGATCGCAGCGCCGGAATTGGTGAACGGCTGAAGATGTCCGAGGAGCCGGCGGTGGTGAGGGTGGACGTGCGCGGTGTGCCATCCGGCATGGTCAGCTTCCACACCGACCGGGGCAAGGTGTACCGCGAATCGTTGCCTGACCACGGATCGGGCTCCGTGGAGTGGCACACAAGCGCGAATGAGTCGGCGTTCGTCCGCATCGAGGTACGCCATCCGGAAGGCAATGTGGCGGCGCTCACCAACCCGGTCATCCTGACCTGAACGCACCACCGCGCTGCCCGGCCGGCGAACCGTCACAGCGGTTCGACGACCTCGGACTCGTTGGGGACGCCCTGCTCGACCACGACCGGCGGCCCACCGGGTCGGCGCCACACCCGATACTCCCGGAATGACATGGGGAGGCCACGCGCGGTGAACGGATCCGCTGCATCCATGACCTGGATGTGCAGGTGCGGCTGAGTGGAGTTGCCCGAGTTGCCACAGGCGCCCAACTCCCGGCCGGCCGCGACCGACTCGCCCTCACCCACCCGGATCGAACCGGCGCGCAGGTGGGCGAGCACGACATACCCGCCACGATCCTCCAGCTCGAGAATCACATGGTTGCCCGCGATGGCGCCCGCGCCCCCGCGAACCCGGGCCGCCTGGGTCAGGGCGTAGGGCACCAGCGCGAGCTGCGACCGCCGCGCCACGTGGTCCGCCTCGCCGTCGTGGACCGACACCACTCTGCCGGCCGCGGGCGCGAGGATGGGCTGACCGAACGCGAAGAACCGCTCCACCGGCTCCGTGGACAACAGCGCGCGCCAGTCCCGCGTGGTCGCCGTGCGCCCTCCACTTACGGCGATGAAGTCCATGGCGTACGTCGTGGCAAACAGGTGGGTACCGTGGCTCGGCACGCCCCGCGCAGGGCTGTTTCGCCCGAGCCACGTGCCGCGAAACGGCAGCGCGAGTACGACGTGGTCGAGTGTGGACATCGCCGGCCCCCCGTGTCACCTATTCGTGACCAGCCACGAACTCTACCGGTGCATGTCCGCCTGATGCCGGGAGAGCGCGTTCGTCCGATCCCGGCGAAGGGCAGGAGAGCCCTGACGTTTCGGTGCGCGGCGGCCGGCAGCCCTTCATCGGTACTGCCGGCCGCCTTGGGTCAGACTCGGGCCCTGGTCAGATGCGGGCGCGACGGACGGCGACGCCCATGTCGACCAGCGTCCAGTGCCACATCGACCAACTGTCCAGCGCCACCAGGTCGCCCATGGCACGGCTGATGACGACATACAGGAAGGCAGGACCGAATGACATTGTGACCCGTTCATCCACGACCGACCAGACGATCGCGACGATCGCGAGCGTCTGCCACACGGCGCGGCTGCCGGTCTGGAACGAGGGGTCCTGCGTGATCGTTCCGTACGCGTTCGGCGCGACCGACACCACCGGCACGAGCAGCATCCGCCCGTATCCGACGGAACTGCAAACGGAGGGCCCGCAACCTCGTGGTCCGTAGGCTTGGCAGGGTCATCCGGAACGGTTCATCCGGCTCGGCCGCTGGTCGTACGCCTGTCGTCCGCACTCGTCCCCGCGGGTCCGATGGCGCTGCTAACGGACCGATCGCAGCTCCTGACCTCGGTCACGACGCTCAACCCATCTCCACGTTTCACAGCTCTTGCGGCGATCATCTGTACTGGCGTTGTACTAGTTGATCTCTCTTGGGGAGCCGACCGTGAGCGACAGTGACCTTGCGACCCTGGTGCGCTCGTACCTGGATGACGACGAGGTGATGTTGCTGCCCGACGACCCTGATCGCGAGTGTCGCGTGAACACCTGGTGCTACGGGGTGCCCGAGGGAGCAACCGACGTGCCGGCCGTGGTCGCAGCGCTTCAGCTCGTTCACCGCGAACTCGGGCAACGGTGGGCCAGTCCGGGCACCTTCTACGCCTGGTACGACGAACAGGCTGGCCAACTTCTGTGCTCGTTGACTTCGGCACCCTCCGACCGGCTTCCATTTGCGGCGCCGTATCGCTCGACTACCGATGCTGCGGAGGTCGTCGCCCTAGTCGCCGCTGACCCCAACCCTGGACTCGTTCCATGGGCAGAGCTAGCAACCGTCGAGTCCGCCGCGGCTTCTCTCACCGCTGAGGACGAGTTCCCGCCGCCGTTCCCCGTCTGGGTCGCGCCTCTTCCGTGAAGCCAGATCGGCCCTGCCTTGCAAAGATCAAGACTGTTGTCGGCCAGCGTCGACCATTGCGGCTGACCTGCTCGACTTGTCGGCGACGGTCGCTCGTCACCTGCGCCCGTCGGCCGGCTTGGCTGTACACCCACGCGGTTTAGGAATTGTCGATCAGTGGTGGGCGGCGGTCCGCCTACCTGCTCTCCTCGCGCCGTTCCGGACAGCATGGTCTTGGTCATCGAGCAGTGTCGCCACCACCGTTCGGAGGGCAGTGCGTTCAGGATTGGTTGCCTCAAGCACTGCGGTATCCGGCTGGTGGTGGGATGAACGCGGCGGCCCGGACGCGGAGGGAGGCGGTCCGGCAGCAGGCCGCCCTGACACTGTGGTCAGTTCCCTTTCACGCAGAACTCGTTGCCGTCGGGATCGGCCAGCACGACAGCGCCGTCCTCACCGACCTCGAGCCGAGCGGCCCCGAGGGAGACCAGCCGGTCGACCTCCGCTTGCTGGTCGCCACCGGCCGGGGCGAGGTCGAAGCGCTGCCGGTTCCTCACCTCTTTCGGGGCCACGGGCGGGCCTCCCCACGCGACCTTTGTGCCGCCGTGCGGTGACTGAATCGCCGTCTCCTGGTCCTGGTCCCACACCAGCGGCCAGCCCAGCGCCTCGCTCCAGAAGAGGCCGACCTCCCGGGTGCCGTCGCAGGCGAGCTCCCCGAGCAAGCCGCACCCGGCGAGGAAGGCGTTGCCCGGCTCGATCACGCAGAACTCGTTGCCCTCGGGGTCGGCCAGGACGACGTGCCCCTCCTCGGGGCGCTGCCCGACGTCGAGGTGGCCGGCGCCGAGCCCCAGCGCCGTCGCCACCGTGTGCTGCTGGTCGGCGCGGCTGGCGCTGGTCAGGTGAAGGTGCATGCGGTTCGGCCCCACCTTCTCCGCGCGGCTCGGGACGAACCGGAGGCTGAGCTGGGTGTCCTCGCCAGGCAGGAGCGCACCACCGGCGTCCTCGACGATTTCCCGGCCGAGCATGCCGGCCCAGAACTGCGCCAGGCGAGCCGCGTCGTGCGCATCGAAGGTCACCGTCAGCATTCGCGAGAGCATCACCGCACAGTACGGCATAACCCTCGACCCCGAACCGCCATGACGATGCAGACGTCAGCCCTTCAACCTCTGTAGTTCGCCGACGGGGAAGGTTCGCCGGGTTGAGCTCTGCGAGATGATCGCGTGATGAGTGAGATCGTCTTGATGTCGGATCCGAGGGTCGCCGCTATACCCGTTGCGGAATGCGGTGAACGTCTCGTGGACGTCCGCCGCGGCGGCTCGTTGCTGGTCGCTACACGCAAGCAGGACCCGGCAGGTGCCTTCGCGTACCTGCGGAAAGGTGTGCTGGAGCAGCTGCTCAGGGCCCAGGCGATGCTTCCACGGGGCTTGCGACTGCTGTACGTCGAGGTCTGCTCGGCTCGCCCGGGTCGATGACAGGCGGATGGCTCCCCTTCCGCAACCACCGCCGGACCCGGCGGCTGCCGACGGTCTTCGGCCATCCTGGAGCCGGAGCGCCCCCGCCGGAAGCGCAGTAACCGCAACCCCGCACGGGCCGCCAGCTCGCCGACGCGGCCGGCGTGCGCTCCCCCACGCCGCGTGGGTCCTGGCCGCGCGGGCCGGCCGGCTGCCGGCCCACCACCGCACCCTCAGGGGCCTGTCGTTCTGTGGCGGCCCTCCGGGCTTTCCGCTCTCCGCGCCTGCCGCCGGGCGTGTTGTGTGGCCGGAGCGGAGCGGCGGCGGAGAGCAGGCCGCGCGCCCTGGCGGCGGCGCGTGCGGTCCCATTGCGGGCCGCCTTGAAGACGTGCAGAAACTTTGAACAACACGCCGGCAGCCGGCAGCCGACACGCCGGCAGCGGGCCCGGTGATCAGGCGGCCGGAGCCTGCCGCAGGGCTTCCGCGAGCGCCTCGGCGTTCTTCTTGTCCACCCGGGGGAAGGTGAGAGCCACGCCGTCGCCCGGAGTACCAAACGCGAGGCGCAGCAGGCTCACGACGCCCATCTTTGCCTCGGCCAGCGAGACCTGTTCGCGGGGCACCTCACCGAGGACCTTTTTTCCGGGGCCCCCGAGAAACGTCTGCGGCAGGAAGATCAGTCGACGGTTGGTGAGCACGACGAACTGCTTACGGGTCGACGCCAGCGCCGCCCCCAACAACGCTCCGCCACCCTCAAGCCTGATCGCCTGGCTGACGACCGTCCCGAGTCGACCGGACGAGAACTTCCCGACCATGGCCCGCGTCGCCACGACCGGCTGCTCACCGGACTGCAGGATCGGCGTCACATGCTCGAACGCACGGGTCTGAAGCTTCTGCTGCACTGCGTCTCCGTTCCTTGGCCGCGAATCGTGCCGATGCTAATGACGCGGAGGCCGATCTAGATCCGACGATCGGTCCACATCAGGCGGGAGAAGTGGACATTCAGCCTTTGCGGATAAGGCTTCGGTCACCTTGTGTGCCCGGCACGCCGCAGCCGGCCGAATCGAACGCTGTGATGGGCCACGAGCAGGCATCGACCACGCTCAGCCGCTACACGCACACCCCGGCGGATTTCCACGAGTCGGTGCGCAGGGTCTTCGGCGGATGTGCTGACGATCTGCTGACTGCCATAGCTGATCCCTCAATTCGGAGGCAACCCGATCAAGGGGGAGGGTGGCCCGTGAACAGGCCATACGGTGTGGTGGAGCCCAGGAGACTTGAACCCCTAACCCCTGCCTTGCAAAGATCAGGCGCTCTGTCGGCCAGCGTCGCTCCTTGCCGCTGACCTGCACCGATTATCGGCCGGCGTCGCTCTCTCCCGTCGCTCGTCGGTGGGCTTGGCTGTACCGATGGCTGTACCTCACCCACACGTCGGCTACCTCATGCCTTCGCTCCGGTCGACCAGTTCCCGAAGCCGACGTACCTCATCGATGAGATCGCGGTCTGATGGCGGAGTGAGAATCGTCAGGCCGCTAGGGCCAGGTTGTGTCGGCCCCTTCAGTCGTAGCTCGTGCGCAATCGCTGCCCGCAACTGGTTCAGGCTGGCCTCGGCGTCTTCCACCCACACAGTCTATGGATCAACCGTTCCTGCACAGGTCGTCCGCGCATCGCCCTGCAAGCGCGCCGGCACCTCGAGTTTGGGTCAGCCTGGGGCGAGGAGGCAGAACTCGTTGCCTTCCGGGTCGGCGAGGACCGTCCACGGGACATCGCTCTGGCCTAGGTCGATGGCGGTGGCGCCGAGAGTCCGCAGTCCGGCCGCCTCGGCCTCTAGGTCGTCACCTGGGTATGGGCGGACGTCGAGATGGACGCGGTTCCACACGGTCTTCACGTCGGGTGTGCGGAGGAACTGCAGATATGGGCCGACACCCTTGGCGGAGCGCAGTACCGCGTTGTGGTCGGTCACCTTGTGCAGGGTCCAGTCCATGGCCTTGCCCCAGAAGCGGGCCATGGCTCGCGGATCCACGCAGTCGACCACTACCGCGGCGATCGGTCCGGTGTCTCGGATCGGGTCGTGCCAGTCCAGCACGCAGAACTCGTTGCCCTCTGGGTCGGCCATGACCGTCCATGGGACGTCGCCCTGGCCTACGTCGGCGGGTGTTGCGCCGAGATCCTTCAGGCGCGTGACCACCTCCGCCTGATGGGCCGCCGAGGTGGTGGCGAGGTCGACGTGCACGCGGTTCTTCACCGTCTTGGGTTCCGGGGAGGCGATGAGGTCGAGGCAGACGGCGACGGGATCGGGGTAGACGAAGCCCTCGGGTTCGAGGTTGGTCACGCCGGGTCCCTCGCTGGAGACTCCCCAGCCGAGCGCCTCCGCCCAGAAACCGCCCAGCGCGGAGTCGTCCCGAGCCTTCATGTTGATTTGAACAAGCCGCGTTGCCATGCCGACGATGCTAGAGGAAGTCGCAAAGTCGGGACTGGAATGGCGGGTCTCCTCGTCGGGCAGTCGTAGACCGTCCAGCCCTTGTGGTGCCCGGCGAGGTGATCCGCCTCGCCGGATCTCTGAGGAGGGCCGGGGTTCGGGGCGGAGCCCCGAGGTCTTTCAGGGTCTTGTCATCCCCAAGCGTGGCCGGTGCTGGGCGAGGAGGTCACGGCGTGACCGCTTGGCTGTACGAATGGCTGTACTCGGGACCGAGATCAACCGGAAAAGTGCTGTGGAGCCCAGGGGACTTGAACCCCTAACCCCTGCCTTGCAAAGGCAGTGCTCTGCCAGTTGAGCTAGGGCCCCGAGGGCGGGCGGAGCCGCCTGGTGCTGGCAGTCGGAGAGCGGAGGCTCAGCGCAGGTCGGGCGCGGTGGTCGCCTCGTGCCACAGGGCGCGCTCGTCGTTCGAGGCCTTGACCTTCTTGGCCACGACGGCGGCCACGCCGACGACGCCGACCAGGATCAGAAGCTTCTTGAACATGGGGCGACCCCTCGCGCTCGACTACCGTCGGACGGTGTGCGGTGGGGCTAGCTGGAATCGAACCAGCGACCTCAGAGTTATCAGCTCTGCGCTCTAACCGACTGAGCTATAGCCCCGCGTAGCGACGAGCAAGGTTAACCCATCGCCACGGCCGGCCCCAAATCGGGGTGCCCGTGGCGCGGCTCTCATCCGTGCCAGCTCGAACCTACCCGGATCCGCGATGCCGGGGCGACCGCTTTACGCGGCGCCCCGGCATCCCGGCCGGTTCAGTCCCGCTCGGCGAGCGTCAGCTCGATCCCGCCGACCAGGTCGGCGCAGACGTTGTAGACGAACGCGCCGAGCGTGGCGAGCGCGGTGAACAGCACGACGTTCACCAGGCCGATCAGCGCCGAGCTGAGGATCACACCCTTGGCGGTGATCTGGAAGCCGCCGGAGCTCTGTCCGCCGGCGTTGACCAGGTCGGTCAGGCTGTCGTTGACGCTCTGGAAGACGCCCATGGCGTCCAGGGCGAGGTACAGCACCGAGGTGGCGACGACCACCACGATGAACAGCACCACCGACACGGCGAAGGCGAACTTCATCACGGACCACGGGTCGATCCGCTTGAGGTTCAGCCGGGCCCGGCGCGGTCCGCGGGACGCGGCCGAGCTGACCGAGGTACGCGCCGCGCGTACCGCCTCACCCACGCGCGCGGCGCCGACGGCCGCCGCGCCGCTGATGCCCGGCGGCAGGCCGCCTCCATTGGCCGGACGGTTGGGCGTGCCCGGGCGGGCGCCGTCCCGGGACGGCCTGGTGGCGGTGCCGATGCCGGACCCGACCCGCGGCTGGGTGCCGGTGGCCCCGGTCGACGGCCGGGCCACCGCGACCGGCTGCGCCGCGGCCGGCTTCGCCGCGGGGGCCGCCGGGGCGGCTAGGCCGTCGGCGGAGGTCGGCGCGTCGACCTTGGCCTTCTCGGTCTTGTCGCTCGCCCCCGAGTCCTCCGAGGGCGTCTCCGGCGGCGGTGTCATACCGGGGGCCCGGGTGAATTTCGGGGCAGGCGCGTCGGCGGGGACGGTGGCCCGGCCCACGGCCGCGCGGCCGGTCGCTGGTGTGCCGCCCTTGGCGGCCTCCTCGTCGACCGGGTTGGCCGAGGTCCCCGTGTTCCCCGACTTCGCCTGTGTCTCCGTCATTCAACTAGTCCTGTTCGTCAGGCTCGTCGGCATTGCGAGCAATCGCCACGATAGTCACGCCGTCCGGGAGGTCCATCAGCTTGACCCCCATTGTGTTCCGGTCACGCGTACGGCGTACAGGCTTCACCGGAGTCCGGATGACACCACCGTTGCTGGTGATCGCGAACAGCTCGTCGTCCGGGTCGATCACCACCGCACCGACCAGACCACCGCGTCGTTCGGTGATCTTCGCAGTCAGCACGCCCTTACCTCCCCGGCCCTGGACCGGGTATTCCTCGATCGGGGTACGTTTCGCGTATCCCCCGTTCGTCGCGACCAGCACGTCCAGGCCCTCGCGGACGACCTCCATGGCCAGCAGGACGTCGTCCTCGCTGAACCGCATGCCGATCACTCCCGAGGTGGCCCGGCCCATCGGCCGCAACGCCTCGTCGCTGGCGTTGAAGCGAATCGCCTGCGCGTTCTTGGAGACCAGCAGCAGGTCGTCCTCCGGCGCGACCAGGGCAGCACCGACCAGCTCGTCCTCATCGCGCAGGTTGATCGCGATGATGCCGCCGGAACGGGGGGAGTCGAACTCCTCGAGCCGCGTCTTCTTCACCAGGCCGTTCTTCGTGGCCAGTACCAGGTAGGGAGCCACCTGGTAGTTCGGAATTTCGATGATCTGCGCGATCTGCTCGTCCGGTTGGAAGGCGAGCAGGTTGGCCACGTGCTGGCCCTTGGCCACCCTACTGGCTTCGGGAAGCTCGTACGCCTTGGCCCGGTAGACGCGGCCCTTGTTCGTGAAGAACAGGATCCAGTCGTGGGTGGAGCATACGAAGAAGTGGCTGACGATGTCGTCCTGCCGCAGCGTCGCGCCGCTGACACCCTTGCCACCGCGGCGCTGGGAGCGGTAGAGGTCGGCCTTGGTGCGCTTGGCGTACCCGGTGCGGGTGATCGTGACGACCACGTCCTCGCGGGCAATCAGGTCCTCCATCGAGACCTCGCCCTCGAACGGCATGATCTTCGTGCGCCGCTCGTCGCCCCACTTCGCGACGATCTCGCCGAGCTCCTCGGAGACGATCTTCCGCTGCCGCTCCGGCTTGGCGAGGATGTCCTTGAGGTCGGCGATCTCGATCTCGAGCTTGGTGAGGTCGTCCACGATCCGCTGCCGCTCCAGGGCGGCCAGGCGGCGCAGCTGCATGTCGAGGATCGCGGTGGCCTGGATCTCGTCGATCTCCAGCAACCGGATCAGGCCCTGCCGGGCGTCGTCGACGGTGGGCGAACGCCGGATCAGGGCGATCACCTCGTCGAGGGCGTCGAGGGCCTTGGCCAGGCCGCGCAGGATGTGCGCCCGCTCCTCGGCCTTGCGCAGCCGGAACGCGGTCCGCCGGCGGATCACGTCGATCTGGTGCTCGACGTAGTAGCGGAGGAACTGGGCCAGGTTGAGCGTGCGCGGCACCCCGTCGACCAGGGCCAGCATGTTGGCGCCGAAGGTCTCCTGGAGCTGGGTGTGCTTGTAGAGGTTGTTCAGCACCACCTTGGCGACCGCGTCGCGCTTGAGCACGAGCACGATCCGCATGCCGGTACGCCCGGAGGACTCGTCCCGGATGTCGGCGATGCCGGCGAGCTTGCCCTCCTTGATCAGCTCGGCGATCCGCTCGGCCAGGTTGTCCGGGTTGACCTGGTAGGGCAGCTCGCTGACCACCAGGCAGGGACGGCCGCGCTTGTCCTCCTCGACCTCCACCACGGCCCGCATCCGGATCGAACCGCGACCGGTGCGGTACGCGTCCTGGATGGCCTGGGTGCCGACGATCAGGCCGTGGGTCGGGAAGTCCGGGCCCTTGACGATCTCCAGCAGCGCGTCGAGGGTGGTGGCCTCGTCCTCCTCCGGGTGCTCCAGGCACCACTGCACCGCCGCGCCGATCTCGCGCAGGTTGTGCGGCGGGATCTTGGTGGCCATGCCGACCGCGATGCCCTCGGAGCCGTTCACCAGCAGGTTGGGGATCCGCGACGGCAGGATGGTGGGCTCCTTGGCCCGGCCGTCGTAGTTGTCCTGCAGGTCGACGGTGTCCTCGTCGATGTCCCGCAGCATCTCCATCGCCAGCGGGTCGAGCTTGCACTCGGTGTACCGCATGGCGGCGGCGGGGTCGTTGCCCGGCGAGCCGAAGTTGCCGTTGCCGTCGACCAGCGGGTAGCGCAGGGACCAGGGCTGGGCCATCCGGACCAGGGCGTCGTAGATCGCCGAGTCGCCGTGCGGGTGGAACTGACCCATCACGTCACCGACGACGCGGGAGCACTTCACGTAGCCGCGGTCCGGCCGGTAGCCGGAGTCGAACATGGCGTAGAGGATCTTGCGGTGGACCGGCTTGAGCCCGTCCCGGACGTCCGGCAGGGCCCGCCCCACGATGACGCTCATCGCGTAGTCGAGGTACGAGCGCTGCATCTCGACCTCGAGGCCGACCGGCTCGATCCGGTCGTGCGCCACGACGGCGGCGACTGTCTCCGGGATCTCCGGCTCGCTCGGGGTGGACTCGGGAGTATCGGTCACTGTTAACCCTTATCAGACTCAGAGTCGTTTTCGTGCTGTGGATAACGGCTGTGGAAACCGGCCAAGTTGTGGATAACCCTGTGGACCGTCGGGCCGGTCGGTGGATCTCCGGCCGGCCCGGCGCGGTCCGTCAGATGTCGAGGAACCGCACGTCCTTGGCGTTGCGCTGGATGAACGAGCGGCGCGCCTCGACGTCCTCACCCATCAGCACGCTGAACAGCTCGTCGGCGGTTGCGGCGTCGTCGAGCGTCACCTGACGCAGCGTACGGGTGGCCGGGTTCATCGTGGTTTCCCACAGCTCGGGGTAGTTCATCTCGCCGAGACCCTTGAACCGCTGGATGTCATCCGGCCGGGCGTTGGGCTTCTTCTGCTGGCGCAGCGCGATCAGCCCGTCCCGCTCCCGGTCCGAGTACGCGTACTGGGCGTCGTCGCCCTTCTTGTTCCACTTGATCTTGTAGAGCGGCGGGGCGGCCAGGTAGACGTGGCCCAGCTCGACCAGCGGCCGCATGAAGCGGAACAGCAGGGTGAGCAGCAGCGTCTGGATGTGCTGACCGTCGACGTCCGCGTCGGCCATCAGCACGACCTTGTGATAGCGCAGCTTCTCCATGTCGAAGTCGTCGTGGATACCGGTGCCCAGCGCGGTGATCAGCGCCTGGACCTCGTTGTTCTTGAGCACCCGGTCGATCCGGGCCTTCTCCACGTTGAGGATCTTGCCGCGGATCGGCAGGATCGCCTGGGTCCGCGGGTCCCGCCCCTGCTTGGCCGAGCCGCCGGCCGAGTCACCCTCGACGATGAAGACCTCGGACTCGCGCGGGTCGGTGGACTGGCAGTCGGCCAGCTTGCCCGGCATCGAGCCGGACTCCAGCAGCGACTTGCGCCGGGCCAGCTTGCGCGCCTGCTGCGCGGCGATCCGGGCCCGGGCCGCCTGCGAGGCCTTCTGGATGATCGTCTTGGCCTCGGCCGGGTTGCGGTCGAACCAGTCGACCAGCCACTCGTTGCAGACCCGCTGCACGAAGCTCTTCACCGGGGTGTTGCCGAGTTTGGTCTTGGTCTGGCCCTCGAACTGCGGGTTGGTCAGCTTGACCGAGATGATCGCGGCCAGGCCCTCGCGGATGTCCTCGCCGGAGAGCTTCTCGTCGCCCTTGAGCAGCTTCTTCTCCGTGCCGTACCGGTTGACGACGCTGGTCAGCGCAGCCCGGAAGCCCTCCTCGTGGGTGCCGCCCTCGTGCGTGTTGATCGTGTTGGCGAAGGTGTAGACCGACTCGCCGTACGACTCGTTCCACTGCATGGCGATCTCGACCGACATGCCCTCCTCCTCGGCGCCGAACTCGACCACCGTCTTGTGGATCGGGTTCTTGGAGGCGTTGAGGTGCCGGACGAAGTCGGCGATGCCGCCCTTGTAGCAGAAGGTGACCTCGCGCGGCTTGCCCTCCTCGCCGTCCGGGACCCGCTCGTCGACCAGGTGGATGGTGAGGCCGCGGTTGAGGAAGGCGTACTCCTGGATGCGCCGGTAGATGGTCTGGAAGTCGAAGTCGACCGTCTCGAAGACGTCCGGATCCGGCCAGAAGGCGACCGCCGAGCCGGTGCGGTTGGTGGTCTCGCCCTTCTCCAGCGGGCCCGGCTTGGAGTTGGTGTACTGCTGCCGCCACACGAAACCGGACTTGTGGATCTCCACTTCCATCTTCGTGGAGAGCGCGTTCACCACCGAGACGCCGACGCCGTGCAGACCGCCGGAGACGGCGTACGCCTTGCCGTCGAACTTGCCACCCGCGTGCAGCACGGTCAGCGCGACCTCGACACCCGGCTTCTTCAGCTTGGGGTGCAGGTCGACCGGGAAGCCACGGCCGTTGTCGGTGACCCGGACGCCGCCGTCGGCGAGCAGCACCACGTCGATGGTGTCGCAGTACCCGGCCAGCGCCTCGTCGACCGCGTTGTCCACGACCTCCCACACGAGGTGGTGCAGACCGCGTTCACCGGTGGACCCGATGTACATACCGGGCCGCTTCCGGACCGCCTCCAGCCCCTCGAGAACGGTGATCGACTCGGCGCCGTACTCCTGCTTGTCCTGCGCTGCCACCCTCGGCCACTTTCTCGCGCCGACCGCGCCAGGGCGCGGGGGCGCGGGTTCGGCGGACAGGACGCGACGTCGGCGCACAGACCGGCCCCGGGTTCTCCAGGTCACGGATCGCGTACGCCGGTCGCCGCGGTTGCCCGCGGATCGCGATCGGCTCGACCCGATCCGGGACAATGATCAAGGGCCCTCGGGGGCCCGTGTCCGTCGCTCCGGGTCGGGTCTTCGTCTCGCCGTCAATCTTACTGTGCGCACACGACTAAACCGCCACTCGGCACCCCTGCGGGGCGGCTGAGACCTCCGTAGCCGGCCGAACCGTGCTGTCTGCGACTCCCCCTACACGCCAGGCCCTGATCGGGGGCGCGACCGGCCACCGGATCGGTACTCGGGCGTAACCGCCCAGGGGTCGCGGCCGAACCGGACGTGCCGTACCTTTGCGGCGCCCGCCGCAGCGGTCTTGATCTTTCCCGGACGGAACCGGGACGATCGACCCGAGCGGTCCGACAACGTGCTTGTAAGAGGTGACGCCAGATGGGGCTGGACAATGTCGCGGTGCACTGGCCGCGGACCGGCCGCTTCTACGACCCGGTCGCGCCGGCCGAGTTCGTCGACTTCGGCGAGATCGTGGACATGCCCCGGATCTCCGCCCCGACCGCGGCGCTCGCCGAGCTGATCGCCAAGACCGGCACGGTGCGGGCGACCGCGTACACCGAGCTGGTCGACCTGATCCTCGGGCTGGAAAATGTGCTCTACGCCACTGAGAACGCCGCCGAGGACGAGGATCCGGTGATCGACCCCGACGGGTGCTCGTGGATCGCCGGCGGGGTGGAGAAGTTCGTCGCCCAGCACCGGCCGTTCGGCGAGGCGGTGACGTTCGAGTCGGTCAGCGAGGTGCTCCGTTCGTTCATGGCCGACGGTCGCCTCGCCGAGCAGCAGCTGCGCTGGCTCGACACCCGCCTCGACGGCCTGCGCGACGAGAACGGCGACCCGCCGCAGTGGAACTTCACCTGCGCCGAGCTGAGCGTGCTCGCCGCCTTCTACCGCCGCTGCGCCGACCGCGGCTTCGCCGTCTACGCCGACGCCTGACCGCCGGTCGCCGACGGTCTGCAGCCGGTCGCGGTCTCCTGCGCACGGGAAGCCGCGACCTGCCGCCTGTCGGTGGATCAGCCGTAGGTGTCGCGCGGGCCACGGCCGCGGACGCGGCGGGGGCCCCGGGCCCAGGACGGCGCGGCCGGGCCGTGGATGTGCAGCTTGCGCACCACGTTGTGGCCGACCTCGCTGGCGATCTGCTTGATCAGCGAGCCGGCGAGCAGCCGCAGCTGGGTCGCCCACGCGGTGGAGCGGGCCTCCACGGTCAGCTCGCCGTTCTCCAGCTTCACCGGGCGGCTGTGCTGGGCCACCTCCGGCCCGACCACCCGCTCCCAGGCGCCGAAGACCGTCGCCTCGGCCGCCGGCTGCTGCCAGCCACGCGCCTTCACCAGCCGGTCCAGCACCGCGCCGAGCGGTTGCGGGTCACGCGGGTCCGGCCCGGGCCCGGAGTAGCCGCGCAGCCGGCGCTCGCCACCACCGCCGTCGCCGCCCGCCGCGCTCCCGCGCGGCCTGCCCGCCGCCTGCCGGCGGGCCTTCGCCGCGTCCAGCACCGCCCGGGCCAGATCCGGCCCGGCCGCACCGTCGGTCGCGCCCGTCGACGCCGGCCCGCCGTCCGACGCGGCCTCCGCACGGGCCGACGCCGCGCCGCGCTCCGCGGCCGCGTCGTCGGCACGCCCGTCCGCCGGACGCGCGCCACGCCCACGCCCGGCCCGCTCGTCCGCTCCGCTTCCGGGGGTACGACCACCGCGCGCCGGCCCCAGCCGGGCCGGTGGGAGTTGCGGCTCATCCGACACGGCGTACCGTCCCTTCGCCCACCTCGTACCGGGTGCCGCGCAGGGCCGCCGGCACGTCGTCGTCCACCGCGCAGGTCACCAGGAGCTGGCTCGCCCCGCCGACCAGCTCGGCCAGCCGCTCCCGGCGGCCGGCGTCCAGCTCGGCGAAGACGTCGTCGAGCACCAGCACCGGCTCGATGCCGTCCGCGCGCAGCAGGTCGTACCCGGCCAGCCGCAGGGCCAGCGCGTACGACCAGGACTCGCCGTGGCTGGCGTACCCCTTCGCGGGCAGCGGCCCCAGGGTCAGCGCCAGGTCGTCCCGGTGCGGCCCGACCAGCGTGGTGCCCCGTTCGATCTCCGCCGACCGCGACTCGGCCAGCGCAACGGTCAGCGCCTCGGCGAGCGCGGCCCGGTCCGCGGTCGGGTCGGGCAGCTCCAGCGACGGCCGGTACGCGATCCCGGCCGCCCCCTTGCCCGCCGCCACCGCGTCGTACGCCTTGGTCACATGCGGCGCGAGCGCGGCGACCAGCTCCAGCCGACCGGCGAGCAGCTCCGCGCCGTGCTGCGCCAGGTGGGTGTCCCACACCGCGAGGGTGGAGAGGTCCCCGCCCCGCGAGCCGCCCGTCTTGCGGGCCAGGTACGCCGTCCGGAGCAGGGCGTTGCGCTGCTTGACCACCCGCTCGTAGTCGGCGCGCACCCCGGCGTACCGAGGCTGCCGGGTGACCAGCAGGTCGTCCAGGTAGCGGCGGCGCTCGGCCGGGTCGCCCCGGACGAGTTCCAGGTCCTCCGGGGCGAAGAGCACCAGCCGCAGCGCGCCGAGCACGTCCCGGGCGCGGCGGGCCGGCGAACGGCCGAGCCGGGCCCGGTTGGCCTTGCCGGGCACGATCTCCAGCTCGATCAGGAGTTCCCGCCCGTCGTGCACCACCGCACAGCGGATCACCGCAGAGGAGGCGCCCATCCGGACCAGGGGGGCGTCCGTCGCGACCCGGTGCGAGTCCAGGGTCGCCACGTAGCCCAACGCCTCGACCAGGTTGGTCTTGCCGACGCCGTTCGCGCCGATCAGCACGTTCGGGCCGGGCTCCAGGTCGACGCCGACCCGCTCGTACGAGCGGAAGTCGACCAGTTCGAGCCGGCGGACGTACACAGGCTGTGGATACCGGTCAGCTCTTGCGGACGACCGCGTGGCCGCCGAACTGCTGGCGCAGCGCGGCCACGGCCTTCATCGCGGGCGAGTCCTCCTGCCGGGAGGCGAACCGGGCGAAGAGCGAGGCGGTGATGACATTCAGCGGCACGGCGAGCCGGACCGCCTCGTCGACGGTCCACCGGCCCTCGCCGGTGTCCTCGGTGTAGCCGCTCAGCTCGGCCAGCTCCGGGTCCTCGTCCAGCGCGCGGTCGAGCAGGTCGAGCAGCCAGGACCGGACCACCGTGCCCTCGCGCCAGGACTTGAAGACGCCCGGCACGTTGGTCACCAGCTCGGAGGCGGCGAGCAGCTCGTAGCCCTCGGCGTAGGCGTGCATGAGGCCGTACTCGATGCCGTTGTGCACCATCTTGGCGTAGTGCCCGGCGCCGACCGGCCCGGCGTGCACGAACCCGAAGTCGCCCTCCGGCTTGAGCGACTCGAAGATCGGCATCAGCCGCTCGACGTGCTCCTGGGCGCCGCCGACCATCAGCGCGTACCCGTTCTGCTTGCCCCAGACGCCGCCGGAGACGCCGACGTCGACGTAGCCGATACCCTGCTCGTTCAGCCGCTCGGCGCGCGGGGCGTCGTCGCTGAAGCGCGAGTTGCCGCCGTCGATGATGATGTCGCCCTCGCCGAGCACGCCGGCGATCTGGTCGATGGTGGCGTCGGTGACGCCGGCCGGGACCATCACCCACACCGCGCGGGGCGACTCCAGCTTCTCGGCCAGCTCCGCCAGGCTCGCGACGTCGCTCAGCTCCGCGTTGCGGTCGAAGCCGACCACCTCGTGACCGGCGGCGCGCAACCGCTCGCGCATGTTGCCGCCCATCCGGCCGAGTCCTACCAGGCCGAGCTGCATCTGCTCCTACCTCCGTGCGTCTGGGGTCTGCTGGGGCGCGATCAGCGGGACACGCGGATCGGCATGATGAGGTACCGGTACCCCGGGATGACCTCGCCATCCTCGCCGGCGGGGGAAATCACCGCCGGCTTGAAGGCGTCGACGAACGAGAGCAGGGCGTGTTGGGCACCCAGGTTGGCCAGGCCGTCGATCAGGTACTGCGGGTTGAAGCCGATCGTCAGCGGGTCGCCGGTGAAGGTGGCGTCCATCGCCTCGCTGGCCCGGGCCTCCTCGGTGCCACCGGCCTCGACGACCAGACCGTCGGCGCTGAAGCTCAGCAGCACCGGCGTGGTCCGCTCGGCGACCAGGGCGACCCGCTTGACCACCTCGATCAGGGTGCTCACCGGAACCCGCGCCTCGGCGTTGTGGCTGGCCGGGAAGAGCGAGCGGACCGGCGGGTAGTTGGCGCCGTCGAGCAGCCGGCTGGTGGTCCGGCGGGTGCCGCCGGAGAAGCCGATCATGCCCTCGCCGGCGCCGCCCTTGGAGAGCGCCATGTTGACCTGGCCGCCGAGCGGGCCGAGCGCCTTCGCCGTGTCGTTCAGGGTCCGGGCTGGCACCAGGGCGTTGATGCTCACCTCGGGGTCGTCCGGGTTCCACTCCATCTCGCGCAGCGCGAGCCGGTAGCGGTCGGTGGCGAGCATGGCGAGCGTGCCGCCGGAGAGCTCGATGCGTACGCCGGTCATCATCGGCAGCGTCTCGTCGCGGCCGGCGGCGACGGCGACCTGGGCGACGGCGGCCGCGAACGCGGCGGCGTCGACGGTGCCGGCGCTCTCCGGCATCTCCGGCAGGGCCGGGTAGTCCTCCACCGGCATGGTCGGCAGCGTGAAACGGGCGCTGCCGCAGACCAATTCCAGGTGGGCGCCGACCGCGGCGATGTCCACCGGCTTGGCGGGCAGGGCCTTGGTGATCTCGGCGAGGAGGCGGCCGGAGACGAGGGCGGCGCCGTCGGCGTCTCCCTGCACCTCGACGGTGACCTGGCTGGAGACCTCGTAGTCGAAGCCGGAGACCTGGAGGTTGCCGTCGGTGACCCGGAGCATCACCCCGGCCAGCACCGGTACGGAAGGTCGGTTGGGCAGGCTCTTGGCGGTCCACGCGACCGCCTCGGCGAGCGCGTCGCGCTCCACTCGGAACTTCATCAATGCCTCCGCGTCGACGTCAGCGACAACTCTCTCATGCCGACCGCTGCCCACCGTCCCGCCCGACCGTGCGGGTACCCATCGCACCTTAGGGCGCGTGGGCATCGGCTGTGCGTCCGACCCCGTGGATCCAGGTGCCCGGGCGACTGCCGATGGCAGCGCTCCGGCCCGATCCACAGGAAGTCCAACGGTGATGATTGGTTTTTGTTGTTTAGAAGAGATAACTCATCGTCTTCATCGCACCTGTGCAAACTGTGGAGAACCGACGTCTGCCCAGGTCAGACAGGTTATCCACCGGTGATTTGGCTGTGGAGAACCGGGGGCGAAACCCGTGTCCGGATCCACAGGCGCCGTCGACCCCCAGGTTGTCCACGGTTGTCCACCGGTTGTCCACCGGTAATCCACGGGGTTTCTCCCCAACGTTGTGGACAGGCCGGACGGCGTTGATCGACGTCGTCCCCAGAACCTTCAACAGGCCGTCCACAGGTCGACCGTCGTCGGTGGACAACTCGACCGTCGTCCCCAGGCGTCCACAGCCTCGTCCCCAGGAGTTGTCCACAGTCTGTGGGTAACCGTCCCGGGACGGAGCGTGGTTATCCACCGTCTGTGGAACAGGGGATGTGGACAACCGGGCGGTCCTGTGGACGAACATGACAGCGATCCTGGGCCCTGAAGCCGGTGCAGGGTCAACCCCGGGGCGTCCACAGACGCGAAGAACGCCCGGCCGAGGCTCGACCGGGCGTTCCTGGTGCCAGCTCCGGCGGGGGCCGGTGTGGCGTACGACTCAGGTGCTCTGCTTGATCCGGTTGGTCAGCTCGGCGATCTGGTTGTAGAGCGAGCGCCGCTCGGCCATCTGCTGGCGGATCTTCCGGTCGGCGTGCATGACGGTGGTGTGGTCCCGGCCGCCGAAGGCCTGGCCGATCCGGGGCAGCGACAACTCGGTCAACTCCCGGCACAGGTACATGGCCACCTGGCGGGCGTTGACCAGCACCCGGGAGCGGGACTGGCCGCGCAGGTCCTCCAGGCTCACCCCGAAGTAGTCCGCGGTGGAGACCATGATCTGGTCGGCGGTGATCTCCGGCCCGGCGCCGTCCGGGATGAAGTCCCGCAGCACCTCCTCGGCCAGCGACAGCTCCACGTTCGACCGGGTGAGGCTGGCGAACGCGGTGACCCGGATCAGCGCGCCCTCGAGTTCCCGGATCGAGTTCGACACCCGGGAGGCGATGAACTCCAGCACGTCCGGCGGGGCGTAGAGCCGCTCCTGTGCCGCCTTCTTCTGCAGGATCGCGATCCGGGTCTCCAGGTCCGGCGGCTGGATGTCGGCGAGCAGGCCCCACTCGAACCGGGTGCGCAGCCGGTCCTCCAGCGTCGCCAGCTGCTTGGGCGAGCGGTCGGAGGTGATGACGATCTGCTTGTTGGCGTTGTGCAGGGTGTTGAAGGTGTGGAAGAACTCCTCCTGGGTCCGCTCCCGGTTCTCCAGGAACTGGATGTCGTCGATCAGGAGGATGTCGACGTCGCGGTAGCGGCGCTGGAACGCGCTGGTCTTGTCGTCCCGGAGCGAGTTGATGAAGTCATTGGTGAACTCCTCGGTCGAGACGTACCGGACCGAGCGGGCGTTGCCCAGCGTCGTGGCGTAGTGCCCGATGGCGTGCAGCAGGTGGGTCTTGCCCAGCCCGGAGCTGCCGTAGATGAAGAGCGGGTTGTACGCCTTTGCCGGCGACTCGGCCACTGCGACGCTCGCCGCGTGGGCGAATCGGTTCGACGAGCCGATGACGAACGTCTCGAACATGTACTTCGGGTTGAGCCGGTTGCCGCTCTCCGCGCCGCCGGGGCGGCGGTCGTCCCGGCCGCCCGGCCGACGATCCACGCCACCGCGACCCGGCCCGCTGTCGGTGCCGCCGTCCCGGGGCAGTCCGCGCAGCGGCTGCTGGTCGGCGGCGTTCTCCCGGTACCGGGGCTCGTACCCGCGGGTGTCGGCGGCCGGCGGCTCGACCCGGGCGGCCCGTTCGTCGAAGCCCCGCCGCTCGGCGGGCCGAGCGGCGCGCAGCGGCTCGGCGAAGGCCGCGCCGAACAGGGTGTCCTGGCCGTCCCGGCTGGCCGGGATGAGCTGCGGCCGGCCGCTGTCGGCGGTGCGCTGCCGGGGCGCCGGCTCCTCGGCCTGCGGCTCCGGGCGCTCCTCCGGGTAACCGGGTTCGTCGCCCCGGGAGGGGTAGCCGGGTTCGTCGGGCCGCGACGGGTAGCCGAGCCCGGGGAAGGCGGTGCCGTCCGGGGCGGGGCCGGTCTGGTCGAAGCCGGCAAGCAGGTCCTGGGGTGGTTCGAGGTCGGCCGGTTCGGGGCTGGCCCGGTAGACGGTGCCCGCGGGCCGGGCAGCCTGGTCCTCGGCGACGCGCACGGTGACGGCGACCTGGATGGAC
Organism: Micromonospora sp. IBHARD004; assembly: GCF_052814115.1. Lineage (NCBI taxonomy): Bacteria > Bacillati > Actinomycetota > Actinomycetes > Micromonosporales > Micromonosporaceae > Micromonospora > Micromonospora sp. IBHARD004. Next base: position 224 of record NZ_CP199934.1, on the reverse strand, counting down.
CGGCCGAGCCGCCGGCTGAGCGCCTCGGTGATGGCCGGGCGGAGCCGCGACTCGATCACGTCCCGGGTGAAGGCGTCCGGCACGGAGAGCAGGGCGGTGTCCTCGACTATCGCCCGCAGCCGGGTGAGGCGCAGGTATGCCCGTTGCTGCGCGGAGATGATCTCGTCGGCGAGTTCGTCGGTCGTTGCAGCCCACACCGCGGCGAGGTCGGTCGCTCCGGTCAC